>NZ_BNJJ01000010.1 GCF_016587435.1 Dictyobacter formicarum | reverse complement strand
CACAAAAGCGTATATAAGCATATATAAATGGACGAAAAGCACAGTCATTATCAACAAATGCTCCTCTTTATTTACAGGAGGTGGAAAAGGATTTTCTATGATCTCTGCCGCTCATTCTAATCGTCTACGCCTGACCCCGCTGCGCCTCAGCAGCTATTCATTGCTCTGCATACTACTCAGCATACTAACCGCGTGCGCTTCGGGCCCGACCGCCAAAACTGCTACTCCGACCGCCGCGTCTGCGAAACCTACGCCTACCAAACAATCAGCGGGCGTGGTTCTCTATCAATCCAACTGGCCACAGGGCTTAAAAGACTGGCACGCGTCCGCTGGCTGGAAGGTTAACGGCAACACGCTCCAAACCGATCTGGGTGAAAATCGTACGCTTCAGATTCCCTATACGCCAACCACCCCCGACTACTCGGTTGAGTACCGCGTCCAGATCGTCAATGTACCAAAGGATGGGGGCTATTTTATGTTGAATGCCGACCCGGCTACAGGAAAAGATGGCTATCAGGCCCATATCCTCAACCTTCTCACGGCAGCCCCGCATGGCTATGCGACTCATCCGCTCTCGGAAATAGTCATTGAACCATTTGAGCATGAGATGGACGATGCGAGTCCTCAAGTCTTAGATTTCGTGCCAGGCTCAAAATGGCATACCTATCGTGTCGATATACAGGGAGCAAGAGCCCTCTTCTACGTCGATGGTATGCGTACCAGTCGCGCCTATAGCGCCAAAACCAACAATCTATCCCAGGGCCCCATTCGCCTTGTCTGCGGTAAAGCCATCCTGAATATCGGCCAGATCCGCGTCCTTTCCCTTTAACCGTACGTGCGCCCCTCGCCGGGCGCATATCACGAAATCGTATCTTCTTCTGTCGTTCCCAGCCTTAGCTCTAATTCCCAGCCGGTGGCCGCTTCGAATGTACGCCGGGCCTCGTCTTTGGCCTCCTGGCTCATCGCGCCTATACCTGTAAAGGTGATGCGTTGTTGCCCATGGTCGATATGGGGTTTTCCGATGATTCTGGCTTCAATTGGGATCAGCCGGCGGGCGGTGTTGATGAGGGCTTTCTGGTGTACGCGCTCGTGTAGCTCGACGTCCCAACCGGTCTGCTCTTTGATCTCCAGGAAGCGCTGCGCATACCGTACGCGGGCGCCTTTGGGAAAGTAGAAGTGCAACCACAGGCAACCTCGTTTGGCGTCGACGCCGATCTGATACAGGTCTTCGGCGTCGCTGAGCAACTCGCTGGCCTTAGCCATTGCCTGCACCTGGGAGACGCGAACCGACGGATCGGCCTCGACCAGCATCGGTGTTGCTTCCTCTGTGGCAGTTTGCTGCTCTTCTGCTAGCTCGTTGGCAGATGGTTCTTGCTCTAGTGGGAGACCATCTTTGGTGGTGGGCGCGGCCTGCAGAGTCATGCCCTGCAACTCGAGCGTCCATGCTGTCTCGGCTGTGAATTGTCGCTGCGCTTCGTAGGCCGCTTCGACCTCTGCGCTCCCTTTGCAGAGTATGCCTACGGTGTTGCGGTCCCAGTAGATGGAGGGGCGCCCGATCGCTTCCAGCCCATCTGGCAGCATGCTATGCGCCATAGCGGCCAACGCTTCCTGGCTTGGCGTCAGCGGATACATCTGGACGTGCCAGCCTGTGCTGTCTTCGATCTGCTGGAAGATCGCTCCATAGCGCTGCTGCGCTACTTCGGGGAACTCGAAGCGCACCCTCAACACATAGTTGGCTTTCTCCATTCCTACCTTCAGGAAGCCTGCCAGCCCACTTAGCAGGGCGCGCGCGGTGGTGATCGCCTGCTGCTCCTGTACGGCGTTGCTGACCCTGGTCTGCGTGGCCGGGATGGTGGTGGGGACGCTGCTGCTGACCTTTGCTGGCTGACTGGTGCCCGCTAGTCCAGCCACCTCTAGCCGCCAACCGGTCTCTTCTAGCACGCGCTGCTGCGCTGCCTGCAGTTCTTCGTCGCTCGCATGTCCCGAGCAGGTGAAGCGGATCATGCGCTGCTCTACAAAGATTGAGGGATTGCCCTGGACGGTGAGGGTGGCCGGGAGCTGTTTCTGCGCCAGGTTACTCATTTCACCCAGAGGCGTGTGGGGCGAGATGATGATATTTACGCCGGTCTCTTCGGCGGCGGCTTCGAGCCGTTCGTGGTAGCGCTCCCAGGCACCTTCTGGATAGATGAACGTTAAAGAGACATCGCCGGTCTCGCCATCTACACTGCGCCGGATTAGCTCGGGTGGCGTTCCTATGTAGCGTTCGATCGTTGTCAGTATCCAGTTTTGATCCGGTCGTTCGCGCTGCTCCGGTTCAGCCAGGGCCTCGTGCCATGTCGTAGCCAGTCCGTAGTGGACCACCCCTTGCCCTTCGAGCAGGTCGTCGTATTGCTCGAACAGGCGTGGATGCTGCTGGATGATCTTGGCTACCGCTAGCCGCTCTTCTACCCTGTGCTGTGAGACGCCGGCCAGTTGGCATAGCTCGGTCAGGGTATAACTCTCGCCTGGCTGGCAGCTGCGTGCCAGCGCATGGGCCGATATCCCTTTGCGTATCCTGCGCGCGTTGCGCACGCAGCTGGTCAATGTCTCCTTTTCGCTCAACCCTTCTTCATAGGGCAGGGGACCTATCACCTCTATCAGGGACCTTAAAGGGAAACGCGTGCGATCATATGATTCACCTCGGGGAAAGAGGACGCGCAGGGTCTCGCGTGCGTCAATGGCCCGGCATAGGACCGGCTTGGAGGCGGCTGGATTGGTGCGTAGCAAGATGATGCGCCCGACCAGTTTGCGCAGGCGGTCTTCCTGCGTATCTTCCTGTGTGCGTCGTACATAGTAGGCTTCAGAGATCTCGCCTGCCGGCGTAAAATAGGGTTCGTCGTAGGGCTGTTCTTCTTCCAGTACGTCATAAAGCCACATGGCGTGTTCGGGGATTGCTCGATCGCCATACCAGACGTTGACCAGGTCACGCACGGTCACGACCTGGTACGAGGGGACATGCTCCAGTGCCCTCCACAATTGTTCCAGGTGGGAGGCATTGAAGATGCCGTCCTCGCCAATGCCGTAAGGCAGGCTTTCGGGCTCTACGGCCGTCTCTACTGCTGGCTGAGGCTCGGTCGCTTTTTTCTTCTTCTGGCGTATGCTCAGATCCAGGGTCTCACCATTGCGTGGCAGCAGTACCTCTGTCTCTTCCAGCAATGTCTGCAGAGCGCGCCTCGCTTCGTCATCTCCATGCACCAGCGCCACGCGCCGTGGTTTGAGGTGCGCCGCATACGAGGCCAGTTCCCCTCCATCAGCATGCGCCGACAGACTGTACTTGGCCACTGTACACTGGACCGTGATCTGCTTGTCTTCGAGTTCCAGCGTCTCCTGCTTATGCTCGGCCAGGTCCAGCAGCCGTTTGCCCGGCGATTCTTCGTCCTGGTAGCCGGTGATCAAGATCGAGGCGTTGGGATTGCTGGCGAGCCTGGCGGCATACCAGGCACTGGGTCCCCCGGTCAGCATGCCCGAGCTGGCAATGATACAAGCGGGCGGCCCATCCAGGATCGCTTGCCGCTCCCTGGCGTCGCGCACAAAGCTGACGTTATCGCTCTGAAAGGGCAGGAAGCCTTTCCGTATCTGCCTTCCCAGCCGTGGCGTCAGAGCCTCCGGCATCAACTGATAGGCTGTGCAGACGCGCCGCACCAACCCATCGACGTAAATGGGAAAGACCGGCACCACCCCTTGCTCCTGCATCGCCTGCAGCAAAAGCAGGATCTCCTGTCCACGCCCTAACCCAAAGCAGGGCAACAGGACGTGCCCACTCTTTAGCCCTTCAGCCACCGCCTCCGCCATGCGCTGCTCTTCAGCCTGTCGATTGGGATGGAGCCTGGCCCCATACGTAGATTCCAGGATCAGCAGGTCGGGCCGCTCAATCTCTGGTGGTACGGCCCCCAGCACGGTCCGTTGCGGCGTCAGGCTCACATCCCCTGAGACAACGATGCTCTCTTGCTTACTGCTGAAACCCAGGCTCATCGCCCCTGCGATATGCCCGGCCCGGCTGGTGTGGATAGTAATTCCCGGCAGTTGCGCCACCGTACAGTTCTCACCCACCGGTATCGGCCTCACCCGACTCAGCATACTGCCAACCAGGGCCGCTGGATAGAGAGGAATCTCCATCTCTTCCACTGCCCGCTTGTTCATAATCTTCAATGCATCGGCCAGCATAATCTCCATCAGCAAATGCGTGGCCCGCGAGGTAAAAATGGGAGCGCTCGGAAAAGCTCGGTGCAACAGTGGTAGAGCACCAATATGGTCCGCATGGGCATGCGTCACAAAGATCGCCCGCACATCCTTGCCCTCCAGCAACGCCAGATCGGGCAACGGGTCCGCCGACCTATCCACGCGCACACCGGCATCAACCACAATCCACTGCTCTGCAATCTCTATCGCCACGCAACTCGCCCCGACCCCGGCTGCCCCTCCAGCAAAAATTACCTGCATACTATCCCATCACCCTTTTCTAGCACTTCTCGCTCACGCCTTACATCAATTACACCCCTATGCCTACGCATTCTATTGCCTGCACCCAGCCTTGTCAATGTCCCGTAAGAAACGTTAAATGAACGAATCAGACCCTCAGACTTACCTTCCTTTATGAGTCCAGCGCAAGCAAGGTGATTCCCGCCAGAATAAGCGCCGCCGATCCCAGCCTGCTCCAGCCGCGCTTCTCTGCCAGCAACCGTGTTCCCAGCAGAGTTCCAATCAAGACGCTGCTCTCGCGTAATGGCGCAATCTGGCTGACCGGATGGGAAATCAGAACAAATAATACCAGCAAATATGCTAAGGGCGAAAAGATAGCCACACCCAGCACCTTCATCCGATGCGCCCTCCAGGTTTCCTTGACCATGCTCCAATTCTTTCTCACTGAAGGAAGCAACATTGTAGCCATAAGTATGCATCCTGCTTCACTCAACAGAAGCGGAGAGATCAGAAATGTACTGACTGCTTCTTTATCCCAGATAGTATAGGCGGCAATAAATACGCCTGTAAGGAGCGCATAGCCAATCACATTCTGTTTCCGTTCACCACTCACAAATAGCCGCCAGGGATTGCCAATCAGGCATATCACGCCTCCAATGAGCAGGGCGATCCCGATCAGCGCACTTGCTGATGGTCGCTCACCCAGCCATGCAATAGCACAAAGCGCAGAAATAAGCGGACCAGTACCGCGTGCGAGAGGATACGAGAGCGAGAGGTCTCCTGCTCCGTATCCCTTTTGCAGAAACAGAAAATAGGCCAGATGCAGACCAGCGCTTCCCAAAAAAAAGATGCCCTGAAGCCAGGTAAGCTGCGTTCGCTCTACAACGAATAGATAAAAGAGGCTCGGAACATAAATAATCGCCGCCAGAGCGTTAAACAGCCAGGTAAATCCAAAACTACTGCCAGCTTGCTTTGCCAGAAAGTTCCAGCTCGCATGCAGACACGCCGCGACAAGCACCAGAAGAAGCCATACATGGCCCATAATCCCCATCCTCTATTCCAGAAACAGAAATCACCCGATAATCGGGTTTCATCTTCCCTACAAAATAAAATTTCTATATTCAACCATAAAATAAAACTTTATTTCTGTCAAGATTCACAACAACATGCCTGGATTCGGACCTTGCCCCAATTTCTCAAAGCAACCCGAAACACGATGACATAGGTTCGGACCTTGCGTCCGATTTCCCCTCAACGTACGTAAATGTTCCCTCGTAGGTTCGGGCCTTGTGCCCGATTTCCTCTCCACGTACGGACACCTTCCCTCGTGGGTTCGCGCCTTGCGCCCGATTCCCCCGACACACCCTTGACAGAAAAGAAATTTTATTTTAACGTAAGCAAAAAGAAATTTTATTTTTAAAGGGAGAAATCAATAATGTCTTTCTCTTTTGTCCAGATTACCGACCATCATTTGTGCGATACAGAGGCCCTTTTGATGCAAGGCTACTCGCCCGCCTACGCCTTCCGAACAGTCATGCGGCATATTGCGGAACATGTGGCGAGTCATATAGATTTCCTTGTGACAACTGGCGATATCGTAGACAATGCTTCTGAAATATCTTATGGCAATGCCAGCCAGATGCTCCAATTGCAGGCGGCTTCTCCGGCACCAGGACCAGCATTGGTAACCCTGGAAGGGCTGCAAAACTTCCCTCTATACTTTCTGCCTGGCAACCATGATGATCGCAACTATTTCTTTCGTCAGCTCTTTGCTGAAACATCACCCATGCCCTGGATGAATGTTAGTTTCCAACATAAAGGGATTCAGTTTATTTGCCTGGATTGGGGACCACAGGGCAAAGCTATTGCTCAACCCGAAATGCTGGCTTTTCTCACGCGTTGCCTGCAGATAGGGCAACCAGCCATTATTTTGACCCATCATCATCTGGTCCCGGTCGGCAGCCGCTGGATCGATGCCTTTCTTCCAGAAACAGAAGACAATGAGGCATTCTGGAATATCCTCACCGCGCACCGATCACAGATCCTGGGCATCTTCAGTGGACATGCCCATGTCACCTACGAAAGAGTGGTCAACGGCATTCCTGTATTTGGCCTGCGCTCCACCGCACCCCAACCAGTCATGCAGGATGAACCGCTGTTCTGCCTTCAACCACCTCACTATCGCCTGGTGACAGTCCAGGACACGTTTCTCACAACTAGAATTTTTGAGGTTCCACTGTAGCCAGCATTTGTCTGCACTTAAAAAGCAAGCTATATTTTTATTAGTCATAGAAGATGTGATGGAGAGAAAGGCTAGATCAATGCAACATCCAGTAGAGCGTCCCCTTATATCAGAGGGCGTACAGGCTCGTTTGCACGCTACTTCTCAGACGCTGACAGGAGCGGAGCAACGTGTGGCCCAATTTATTGAGCAGCATCCCGAGGAAATGGTTCACCAATCCGTCCAGGCCCTTGCACAGCTCATCCAGGTGAGCGAGGCCACTATTGTCCGTTGCTGCCGTTCACTTGGATATCAAGGGGTACGTGATCTCAAACTTGCCCTGGCGGCCGAAAGCATGGCGCCTCTCCACCAGATTCATGAAGACATCTTACCGGACGATAATGTGGGAACCGTTGCGCGTAAGGTACTCCAGTCCGACATCCAGGCTATTGCTGATACGCTGGCAGTGCTTGATGAACAACTTTTGGAGCAGGCAGTTGAGGCGCTACTGCATGCCACACGGATTGAATTCTATGGGATTGGTCCGTCTATGCCGATTGCGCTCGATGCCTATTATCGCTTCCTGCGTATTGGCATGCCCGTCGCCGTGACAACGGACGCGGCTATGCAGGCTGTTTCTGCAGCGAACTTGCCACCCAATTCCGTGGCATTTGCAATCTCACATTCGGGTACCACTCGTGAAACACTCAATGCACTACGCAATGCTCGTGGCGCCGGGGCACGATGCATCCTCCTGAGCAGTCATATGCATACACCATTAAGCGATTATGCCGATAT
This sequence comes from Dictyobacter formicarum, assembly GCF_016587435.1. The sequence goes on along the minus strand of NZ_BNJJ01000010.1, from coordinate 321,197 downwards.
TGCACTGATCACTGCATCTCGGGAAACCGCCTTTCGTACTGCGGCGCTGACCAGCCGTATCGCCCACCTCAGCGTGATAGACGCGCTCTATGTCGCAGTCGCCTTGCGCCGCCCTGAAGCCTCTCTGATGGCTATTGAGCGCTTCACCGCAGCAATCGCTGAACACGCCCTATGAGCGCAAATTGACCCGGCATCCAAACATGCTCTGGCTGAGACAAACGAAAACCGTAGGTGCGCCCCTTGCGGGCGCTTCCCGTCTCGCCCCACGTCAACGTTCCCTCCAACACGCGAGGATTGCGGACATCTAAAAACACGCTTCCTGCCCGATTTCCTCTATGGCAATTGTGCTTGATAGCTGCCACCAACTTCTTTGACTGTAAAGACGCCCAAAAAACGCCCCCGTAGACAGAACTGCCTACGGGGGCGCCGCTCAACCTCTAAATCGCCAGCGTGCGTCTAACTCCTCTCAAAGTCATGCTATCAATTGACGTTGGAGACCGAGAAGTTGCTATAGTTGGCGGCGGTATCCTCGGTGACAAGACCCGGCTGGCCGTCTAGCAGGTTGAATGAGCGCTGCTGCATCTGCGTGCCGTCAAGGTAGAAGGTGAAGGTGCTGCCTGCCTTGACGACTTTGATGGTATGGTACAGGGCCGGATTGAAGCCAGCGGGCAGGTTGGCGTTCTGCCAGCCCTGAGCGGTCCCACCCACTACGGCGTAGGTGGCGTAAACCCCGTATTGGCGATCAAGGAAGGCTACGGCAAAGTTATTGCGATCGATGTAGGCCGCGTAGATGCCATACTTGGGATACGCTGAGGTTGTACCGGTCTGTACCCACTGCGCATCAGCCTGCACCGTGTAATTCTCGTAGTTGGGATTGCCTCGGAAGATCTGTTGCCAGCCCGCGCCGAGGCTACTACCGTTGGCCGCGCCTGGACCCTGAATCGACCAGTTGCCTGTCTTCAAACCGTCGGTCGTGTCTCCTTCCGCACTATCCCCGAAGGCGTCGCGCCAGCCCTGGCTATTGTCGGTCACGGAGACATTGTTATAGTTGGCGGTCCGGTCCTCGGTTACTAACCCGATCTGCCCATGGCGAACGTTGAATGAGCGCTGCTGCATCTGCGTGCCATCGAGGTAGAAGGTGAAGACATTATCGGCTTTTGTGACCTTGATGGTGTGGAACTGCGTCGGATCAAAGCCAGTGGGCAGGTTCGCGTTCTGCCAGTTCTGGGCGACACCACCAACGACGGCATAGGTCGCGAATACGTTGTATTTAGTATCGATCCAGCCCTGTACATAGTTGTTGCTATCCTGGTACGCGGCGTACATCCCATATTTCGGATACGCGGAGGTGGTACCTGTGGCCACTCCTTGCGCGTCAACCTGCACCGTATAATCGATCAGCGTCGGGTCGCCGCGAAAGATCTGATGCCAGCCAGATCCAAGGGAAGTACTATCCGCGCTCGTTGTGCTGTTATTCGACCATGAGCCCACGACTGGGTCGCCGGCAGCGGAAGGACTCCAGCCGAATGCGCCATTCTCGCCCGAGGGAGATGTGAGCGGGACATTGGCATCAACAGGATAGCCCAGGAGCGGGGAGCCATCAGAATCCCAGTACAGTTTCTGAGCCTGGACCGTGCGGGTGCCGTCGCACGCTCCTGGCGTTGTGTGATACAGAAACCAGGTTTCCGTACCGTCCTCTGACTGGACGGGCACAAACGAGGCTGGCCCCTTGACGCTATCGTGCTGCTCCAGAATGGGACCGGTCTTGGTCCAGTTGCTCGCGTTCAAATAGGTGGTGCCGTCGGTGCTGTTATTGGTCAACAAACCAACCGCGTAGTTGGGGGTGCCACAGAAACTAGCGGAGTAGGTAATAAAGGTTTTGCCGTTGTGGGTAAAGCCAACCGGGCCCTCATTGACACCAAAACCGTGGGTCTCCCACGACCGGGTCGGAGCGGAGATCTGGACACGGTTGCTGCTGATATGCAGTGGATCGCTCATGGATGCAATATAGATGTTCTGCACTCCCCCGCTCGCCGTGGGCCAGCCAGACCAGACCGCGAAGAGCTTACCGCTGCTATCCTGGAACACATTAGGATCAATCGCCCACAGGTTGCTCGACTCAGACAACTGGCCATGCGGATTGCCAGTGTTGGCCTCGCTATAACTCCCCAGCGGATCACTACTATTGGCCTGTAAGACAAATATGCGGTGGCTGCTATCTGAGCCGCCGTCGGCCGCATAATAGATATACCAGGTGTTGTTGATGTAGTGAATCTCGGGTGCCCACACATCACAACAATTAGGCGTGCCCGCCGTAGGCGTCCAGACCGTCACTGGCGTGGCAGAGGCCAACCCTTCGATCGTCGCGGAGCGCCAGATCTGAATGTTGGTAGCCGTGGTCCCGGTATAATAATAGTAGCCATTGACATAGATCACATACGGATCAACCGGGCCCGTCAACAAAGGATTGGTCAGGGTCACGCCCTGAGCATGCGCCTCTGGCGCCTGTTTAGGAAAAACGAACGTGACGACGAGCAGCAACACAATAAGGAGCGAATACGTAATGGCACGCGCGGGTCTTTTCATTGACCTGTCCTCCTTGATACAACACACAGCCATATTGTTGTTACGTTGACATCATGTCATCATAGGTTCGGGCCTTGCGCCCGATTTCTTTACAACGTTGTACCCCGTAGGTTCGGGCCTTGCGCCCGATTTCTTTACAACGTTGTACCCCGTAGGTTCGGGCCTTGCGCCCCCGATTTTTACAACGTTGTACCTCACGAGTATACCATCAAAATTGCAACACGGTCAATAAATTCACCACACCCGATTAAAGAAAAACGTTCCCAAACACCTGACGCTCCCATACGCGGCCGTAGCAGCATAGGATCTAAGCAGGGCAGCCGATTGGCATTCCCATCTCCATATCGGCTACAATCTGATGCAGAAGATGAAAAAAGATAGTCGTCACGTTTTCACATGTTCTTTGCTGGAGCATTCCTTACATCACATCCTTTCTCACTCAGTAAGCCATTGCCTGTCACCATTCAGAAATGAGAAGATAACATTTTTCATGTATCTCAAATAATTACCGGAATGACGACAGGCACGGTGCCTTGCTGAGACACAACGATACTGCTCCTCATCGGGCTATGATACAATGGGAGAGGGCGCAATAGTGGAGGTTGTGTGGTGATAGGCCACAGCGGTGCGAGCACAACAAGCAGAAGAATGAGTGATGATATGAATCAGCATCAATATATGTTATTGATTTACCAGGTCCCGAGTCAGCCTTCGGCTGCCCGGGTGGGTATCTGGCGCGAACTTAAGAAGATCGGGGCTCTCTATCTCCAGCAGAGTGTCTGTATTCTTCCAGCCACCGATGCTCTGGTGGCAGCCTTGCAGAAAATCACTGAACGCATTACCGAGCTAAGCGGCACCTACCATCTGCTTCCCCTTCATACGTTGCCGGAAGAGGAAAATAATAAGATTGTCGATGGCTTCATTACGCAGAGTAATCTGCAATATGATGAGATTATTGAGGATTGCGAGGTCAATTTCAGTAAAGAGATCGAGTTTGAGACCTATCGCCAGAACTTTACATATGCGGAGGCCGAGGAGATCCGACAGGATCTGGATAAGATTCGCCGCTGGTACGAGCGTGTAGTTGAGCGCGATCTCTTCGGGGCGGCCCGCCGCGATGATGCGTTACGTAGTATTGAGCGTTGCGAGAAGCTGCTGGAGGAATTTGAGGAGAAGGTTTTCCTCCTGCAGGAGGAGGATGAATCACAGGATCCATCCTCAGAGGAGGCCCGTAAGCGCCTCCATCCTCGTCGCCCAGAACGACGTGGTGGACATAACAGGTCGTTCTAGCGAACCAGGCGCTTAGCGGTGCCCGCGCAATTCTCGTGTGAGGGTGAGCGTTAACACAATCAGCGTTCCGAGAATCATGATGATTCCGCTGGCACCACGCAACATGCTCAGGCCGCTGACAGCGTTGAGCAGAACCAGAATCAGTAAGGTGATAATGATGCCGACGAGAATAACGATGTCACCTACTAGGAAGTTGTATATGGCTTTGATGATGCTCATCTCTCTATCTCTCTCCTTCTATGCATAGCTGCATTTTCAAAGTGGTCTACGCTCCAACCCCGGCGCTGATCGCTCGCTTCTGACCTTTGAGCCAGCTGATCAGAGCAAAGGAGGTCAGCAGGTAAATGGCAGCCAAGATCAGGATGAAACCGTCCGACAGAGGCCAGTCAAAGTGAAATCCTTCAACGGCCCAGAAGGTGCCAAAGGTAGTTAGCATAATGCCAACGATGAACTTGAGGGTGTTCTCAGGGACCTGCTTGAGTGGCGCTCGTACCAGTGCTCCCACGATGATGACTAGCAGGCCCGCTACAGCTGCTCCAATGGCGGCCGAGCCGATACCCCCAGTCCACACTGGGTTACACAGGCCTGCGAGGCGGCGTTACTACCAAAGGTGATGACAATAAAAGCTACTTCCAATCCCTCTAGCAGGACCGATTTGAAGGCCAGCAGGGCCGCGTAGGGCTGCAGGCTGGTCGTAACTTCGCCACGTGCGCGCAGCTCGGCCATATTCTCTTCAAAAATAGCTTCTTCGTCGTGCAGGGCCTTCAGGCCACTGTAGCGTAAGATAGCCTTCTTCAACCACTTCAAACCAAATAATACCAGGATAATTCCGACCACCAGGCGCAACACGTCAATCGGTACATATCTCACCAGTGCGGTCCCAAAAATCGCCACAATCACGGCCAGACTGGCGGCCGCCGCCAGAGTCCCGATCAGCGCACTGCGCCAGTTGATCGTCACACCAACCACCAGCACAATCGTAAATGCTTCAACAAATTCTACCGCCGATGCCAGGAAGGCGGCCACGGTAATCGCCCACTCCATGCTTTCACAACTCCTTGTATTCACTACAGATCACGAGACATACATCATTATTTTTTCTCGCTCTCACTATTGTAACACATTTTATTTGTAACAGATGCTAAAAATAGCAAGTTTTCATATGTAACAACAATTTACATTCTTTTAACTCGACCTTTACCAGCCATTAAAACAATCCTTATATGCTTAACCGCAGATAGACTTACTGGTATATCGAACAATAAATATGTATTTTTGATTATCTGAACAGAGGAGCTATACTCTGATGCAATTTTCTTTCCAGCAGGCCCGTGGCCTGCTTCGCCCTCAGGTGCGACTTTTCTTCCTGCTGGGCTGTATTCTTTCTTTGTTAGCCGCGTGCAGTACTCCCTCTCAGTCATCGTCTTCCAGCAATAGCAGCGCGGCGAGCTGTGATAAAAGTACTGGTATCACACTGTATTCGGCCCAGGGCTATGATTCGGATGCCGCCAAGGCATTCCAGAAACAGACTGGTATTGCGGTTAAGCTGGTTGATGATAGCACCGGTAATCTGCTGGCCAAGATCTCGGCGGAACGCAATAATCCACGCTGGGATGTCGTCTGGTTCGATGGCAATGTGACGATGCAGACCCTGGATGACCAGAAATATTTGTTGAAGTGGACCTCACCCAATATCAATAACTATACCGATCTAGGCGCCAAAAATGTACCTGCCGATCATGCTTATTATCCTACTGGCGTGACGGCCGCTGGCGTGATTGTCTACAACAAAAAGCATATTCCTGCAGCCGGTTTGCCTAAAGATTGGAGCGATCTGACCAAACCTGCCTATAAGAATTTACTGGCTGAGAATGATCCCGCTTATTCTGGCCCCGCCTATCCGTTCATCTCTGGCATTGCCCAGGTTATGAAGGGTGAGGATCAAGCCAAGCAGTATTTCCAACAGCTGAAGTCGAATGGCGATAAGATTTTCCAGACCAATGATCCAACGCTCAATAGCGTTGAGACCGGGGCTCGTGAGTTTGCGATCATCCAGGACTCGGCGTACTATGCCGCAGTGAAGGCCGGTCAGCCGCTGGGTATTATTTATCCAACCTCCGGTGTGGCGGCACTGCCAAGTGAGATTGCGGTCTCTGCCCAGAGCCGCCATCAGGCCTGCGCCAAACAGTTTGTAAACTGGATGTTATCCGCTCAGGGGCAGAGTGTGATGACTCACCACGATCCTACCGACGGCGATACATACTTCATTGATATTATCAAGGGTGTAACTCCGGTGGTGACGCGCCAGACAGATGGTATCAATTTGACGACGTTGGATGTGCCCAAATGGGCTGGAGTTGAAACAGAGTTGAAGCAATGGTTCCACGACAATATCGTTCAATAGTGGCTGATGCTCAACAGGAACAGGGTATGGTCGCGCCTGCGACTATACCTGTTTCTCGTTTTCGTGCCATCAGTCTGCTACGCCTGGGCGGCCAGGTCTTATTAATTGGGGTGCCGCTGCTACTGCTTTTGCTGCTGATCGTCTATCCATTGGCGGCGATTATCCTGCAGAGTATCTTTCCCAATCTCTATACGCCCACGCCTGATTTAGTTCCGGGCTGGGACGCGCTCCGGGCGTTGACACGGCAACCCCACAATTATCTGGCCTTCCTGAACTCGCTCTGGCTGGGATTGATCACAGCCCTGCTGGCCTGTGGTCTGGGTACGACGCTCGCTCTGCTGGCGCGGCGTACCGATCTGCCAATTCGCCGGGCCATGGATACGCTGGTCTGGATCGTCTTCTTTACGCCCTCTTTCCTGGTCGGTGAGGCCTGGTCGCTGGTCTTTATTCGCGGCGGCATCCCCGATCAATATCTACATTTTCCGGATGCTCTCATCAATACCTTCTTCTCTCCGGTGGGAGTGGTGGCGATTCTGAGCCTGAAGTCCTTTCCCTACGTCTATATTTCGGTTACTGCGGCTCTACGTTGGCTTGGTTCGGAATTTGAAGATGCCGCGCGCATCTCGGGTGCCCGCTCCTGGCACGCCTGGCTGTCCATCAATATTCCTCTGCTGCTGCCAGCCATTTGTGCGGCTGGCTTGATCGCCTTTGCCGAAGCTATCTCGGACTTTGGGACGGCTGCGACGATCGCGCAGAATGCGAATGTGACCTTGATTACCTACCAGATCTATAGCGCTATCAATACTTCCCCGGTCGATTTCTCGCTGGCGGCGGCGCTCTCGCTGCTGCTGTTTATCGCTATCGCCCTGGCAATGTCCATCCAGTCGGCGGCCTTGCGTACGCGCTCATTCCAGGTCATTAGTGGAAAGAGTCGGCCTGCGCGTGCCCTTGAACTGGGCGGCTGGAAGTGGCCTGCCACCATCTTCTGCTTGCTCGTTTTTATAGTCGCCCTGGTGATCCCGCTCGGTATGTGCCTGCTGCTCTCACTACTGCATGCCTCCGGTCAGGGATTGGTGCCGAGCAACTGGACCCTGGATAACTATCACATGGTGTTGATGCGCAGTTCAGATGATCTGAATGCGCTGACGCGTACGACCTGGCTGGCCCTGGGCAATGCGACTATTACGTCGGTGGTGGGCCTTCCACTCGCCTTTGTGATGCGCTATACACGCCTGCCGGGACGCAAGTTGCTGAGCATGGTGACCCTGGTGACGATTGCGGTGCCGGGCCTGGTGCTGGCCTGCGGCTATATTTTTGCCTGGAACGCTCCTTACCTTGAATATGTGGGCATCGGAAGCGTGGATGGCATTCAGTTCTATGGCACGGTCTGGATTTTGCTGGCCGCGTATATGGGCGGCAGCCTCCCCTATGCGACGCGCCTGAGCATGGGCGCGCTGGAGCAGGTGGGGCAGACGATGCTGGAGGCTGCGCGCGTCCAGGGGGCGGGCCTCTTTCCTTTGTTAGCCAGGATCGTGGCGCCGTTGCTGCGGGCTAGCCTGGTTTCGACCTGGTTGCTGGTCTTTACCGGCACGATGTTCGAGTTAGCTACCTCTGAATTGCTCTATCCACCCGGACAACCTACGATGCCGGTACAGATTGTGGCCCTCTTTAGCAATTTTCAAATGGGACCCGGCATGGCGCTGGCGATGTTGAATGTTGGTGTGGTTACCCTTGCCTTGCTGGTCATTCGTTGCCTGCCATGGTTGATTAACCGCTTGCTTCAACGGCAGCGGAGGAGAAAAAATGTCTATGTATCTACGGATCAAACAACTGAACAAAACATACGGATCACGGCAGGTAGTCTCTGATCTGGAACTTGAGGTGCAGGAGGGCGAGGTGCTCTCCTTGCTGGGTCCTTCAGGCTGTGGCAAAACAACTATCTTGCGTATGCTGGCCGGACTGGTGGCGCCCGATAGCGGCTATATCGAGGTTGGTGGCCGGGTCTTCTTCGATGGCAAGCGTGGCTTGCTGGTAGAGGAGCGCGGCTTGGGCATGGTGTTTCAGGATTATGCGCTCTGGCCGCATATGACGGTGGCTCAGAATATTAGCTTTGGTTTGCGCCTGCGCCGCATGCCTGCCCGACAGATTAAAGAGCGCCTGCATACTCTGCTGGAACTGGTCAATCTGCCCGGTTATGAGCAACGCTATCCTTATCAGCTCTCGGGCGGTCAGCAGCAACGCGTCGCGGTCGCGCGCGCCCTGGCTACCGAGCCACGCTTGCTCCTGCTGGATGAGCCACTCTCCAGCCTGGATGCGGCGCTGCGCGAGACGATGAGTGCCGAACTGGTACAGCTCTTTAAGCGCTTAAAGATCACGACGATCAACGTTACCCACGATCAGAATGAGGCCATGACTATGTCGGACCGCATTACGATCCTGCGTGATGGCCAGGTGCAGCAGATCGGCACGCCGACCGAACTGTATCTACAGCCACAGAATGCTTTTGTGGCCTCCTTTATGGGCCAGGCCAACATGCTGCCCGGCGCGCTAACAGATAGTGACAGCGAGACCGCCAGCATCCAGCTACACGATGAAGATGTCTGTCTTTCTGGTCAGATCAGCGCTGAAGCTCGCAAACACAGCGGCTCTCACTATTTCGTCTGTCGCCCGGCCCATATTGCCATCGCGCAGGAGCCACCATCAGCACCACACCAGAATATCCTGACCGGCCAGGTCGTGCAGACCTTTTTCGTCGCCGGCCGCTGGCGCACCCACATCAAAGCCGGCCGCCAGCAACAATATACCATCCAGGCCTTCACGGATCAGCCACTCCAGCCCTCCCAATCGGTCTGGCTAGCATTTCCACCCACCCAAAGCCTGATCGTCCCCGCCTGACCCGCCATACGAGCGGCCCTCGCGGCCGCTTGCTTGTTAACCCGTTTTCTTGTACGTGCGCCCCTCACGGGAGCTTGCATACTCAGGCTGCACATAAAATAACAACGCCATACATCCTTATATGATTGGTGCATGCCGGGCGCTGTGCGCCCGGCATGCACCAATCATATAACAACGGCTCGGCCGCGTATGCGGACGCCAGTGCGCGGGCGCTCAACTCCCCGGCGCACCAGGCATCAGACCCCGTCTGCCTCCCAAGAGATTGTAGCGCAGGCGGGCGCGGCATCGTGTTAAAGATGGTATACTCACAAGGGTCACTTATGAATGCATGCGACCAGAAACTTTTGTTACAGAGGAGACTAACAGATGTCAACCAAATTGACACAACTACCCTCATGGAGGGCCCTAGAAGCACATTTTCAAAAGGTTCGCGACCTTCACCTGCGTACGCTTTTCGCAGACGATCCTCAACGTGGCGAGCGCTTCTCGGTTGAGGCGGAAAACATTTATTTTGATTATTCAAAAAATCGTGTTACCGATGAGACGATAAAATTACTCCTTGAGCTGGCCGAAGCCGTAGGTCTGCGCAATCGCATCGATGCTATGTTTAGGGGCGAGAAAATCAATATTACTGAGCAGCGCGCCGTCCTGCACGTGGCCTTGCGCGCCCCCAAGGGCTCGTCGATCATCGTCGATGGCCAGAATGTGGTCCCCGAGGTCCATCAAGTGCTGGAGAAGATGTCAAACTTCTCGAGCCGCGTTCGCAGCGGCGAGTGGAAGGGCTTTACCGGCAAGCGCATTCGCAATATCGTCAATATCGGCATCGGTGGATCGGACCTGGGCCCGCACATGGCCTACGATGCCTTGCGCTACTATAGCGATCGCAATCTGACCTGCCGCTTTGTCTCCAACGTGGATGGCACGGACTTCGCCGAAGCGGTACACGACCTGGACCCCGAGGAGACGCTGTTCATTGTATCTTCGAAGACCTTTACGACCCTTGAGACTCTGACCAACGCCCGCAGCGCCCGCGACTGGACCCTGGCTAAGTTGCACGATGAGAAGGCGGTGGCTAAACACTTTGTGGCCGTTTCGACCAATGCCAAAGAGGTGGAGAAGTTCGGCATCGATACCGAAAACATGTTCGGCTTCTGGGATTGGGTCGGCGGCCGCTATTCCTATGATTCGGCCATCGGCCTCTCGCTGATGATCGCCATCGGACCCGAGAATTTCTACGATATGCTGGCCGGCTTCCATGCCATGGATGAACATTTCCGCACCACCCCGTTCGAGAAGAATCTGCCGGTCCTGCTAGGCCTGATCGGCATCTGGTACAACAACTTCTTTGGCGCCGAAACGGTTGCGATCCTGCCATACGATCAGTACCTTGAGCGCTTCAGTGCCTACTTACAGCAGCTCGATATGGAGAGTAACGGTAAGCACGTCGACCTGGAGGGCAATGTTGTCGATTATCAGACCGGCCCGATCATCTGGGGCCAGCCCGGCACCAATGGTCAGCACGCCTTCTACCAATTGATCCACCAGGGCACCAAACTGATTCCCTGCGACTTCATCGGCTTCTGCCAGACGCTCAATCCAATAAAGCCCCACCACGATCTGCTGATGGCCAACTTCTTTGCCCAGACCGAGGCGCTGGCCTTCGGCAAGACCCGGGAAGAAGTAATCGCTGACGGCGTGCCCGACTACCAGGTACCACACCGCACCTTTGAAGGCAACCATCCCACCAACACCATCCTGGCCGATCGCCTGACCCCCAACATGCTGGGCAAACTCGTCGCGCTCTACGAGCACAAAGTCTTTGTCCAGGGCACCATCTGGAATATCAACTCGTTCGACCAATGGGGCGTTGAGCTTGGTAAAGTGCTGGCCAACCGCATCATCCCAGAACTGGAAAGCGCGCAGGAGCCTGCCCTCAAACACGACAGCTCCACCAACACCCTCATCGGCCGCTACCGCAAACTGCGTAGATCTGAATAATCAACCGCGCATCCAATCAAAGGCAAGCCCATTCCTAATACAAATGGAATGGGCTCGTTTTTCATCTATCTCCTTCCAGCACAGGCAGGTACACAATCACAGTAGTCCCTCGATTGAGAACACTCTCGATACAGACGCTCCCGCCGTGGGCCCGCACGATTCCATCCACAATCGATAGCCCTAGCCCGCTTCCACCCGGTGCGTTACCACGTGTTCTAGATTGATCAACCCGGTAGAAACGCTCAAAGACGTGCTCTAGCGCCTCCTCGGGAATCCCTATGCCGCTATCGCGAACCTGCACGCAGAGCATAGCCTTTCCCTGCCTCTTTACTGGCTCGTTTCCAACAGTAATCGCGATCGTTCCAGACGGCGGTGTGAACTTACATGCGTTCTCCAGCAGATTGTGGAAGACGCGCCTGAGCTGTTCGGGATCGCCGGAGGTAGCCCACGCCGCATCCAGGTTATGGATCTCAAGGTGATCATGATCAGGAAATTGTTGCCAGATCTGTTCGCATACCTCAGCGATAAGAGGGCCCGGCTCGACACGCCGTGGTCTGCGTAGAACAATCTGCCCTTCATCCAGCCGTGAGAGGATCAGTAGATCACCGACCAGTAACTGCATGCGTTCAACGACCGCGTACATCCCGCGCATCAAGCGCAAGGCCGCTTCTGTATCCCCGTTATTGGCCTCCAATAGGAGCATCTCCAGGCTCCCACTCAGACCAGTTAGCGGCGTCCGCAGTTCGTGTGACACATCGGCCACAAATTGTTTCTGTCTCACCAGCATCTTTTCTAAGCGAGCAACCATCCGGTTAAAAGCCTGCGCTAGCCTCCCGACCTCATCGCTGGCGACCGGCTCACGCAGGCGCAGAGACAGTTCGCCGTCAGCGATGCGCCCGCTCACTTGCTCCATTTCTACCAGCGGCCGCAATGCCTGTCTGATCAGCGGGAGCGTTAGCAATCCCGCAATGACCAGCGCAACCAGCGTAATCAGGCCCTGGATCAGGCGCGTCGTCGCAATAACACTGTCGATCTGACTGGTGGGTGTACTCAACTGGAGATAAACTGGAGCATAGTCCATCGTTTGCTTGTCAAGCAGTACATTCGCCCTGTACCAGACAACCATTTCGCGCTGACCCTGCGCGTTACTCACAAGACTATATGAAGTCGATGATTTATCCTGTTTCAGGAACTCCTTGTTTCCAGCTAAAAAAGGATGCCGGGGATCACTGTATGCCAGAGGCTTTCCATCATCAGATAGGATCGCAATCTGTACGCTTCTTCCCAGGCTGTTCTGTATTTTTTTGACCAGATCACTGGCTAGCGCACTGTTTAGAGGTTGCGCCTGGCCACTGGACTTCGGCAGCAAAGGGCTGTTTGCTCCAACGACTATGCTGGCTTGCGTGCTGAGAACGGTAGCCTGATTTGAGATCAGGGTATATTCTTCTGTCAGCGACAGGATAATGCCGGATGTTATCAGGATGATAGTCAACAGTCCAAATGAGACAATGGCGAGTCGCCAGCGCAAGGGCAGGTGCTCAACGATCTGGTGGAACCAGCGTGTCTTCTTTTTGATCATGTAGCTTTCCTGCCTCTAGCGTAATGTGTAGCCAACTCCCCGGATCGTTTGCAGGAGCTGCGGCGGGTTGGTATCCTGTAGTTTTTCGCGCAGATGCTTGATGTAGACTTCGATCACATTGTCGTCACCGCCATAGTGATACCCCCAGACACGGGATAGGATGGCGTTGCGAGTTAAGACCTGGCGAGGATGCTGCAGAAAAAAGTCGAGCAGCTCGAATTCGCGTGGCGTCAGTTCAATGGGCCGTCCGCCACGTGTGACAATCCTCGTGCTTCGGTTGAGCGTGATGTCTTGAAAAGAGAGGACTTCTCCTATCTGTAGCCCGCGCCGCCGCGAGACGGCGCGGACGCGAGCCATCAGTTCTTTGAAGATAAAGGGCTTGGTGATGTAGTCGTCGGCTCCTCGGTCCAGCCCTTCAACCCGGTCTTCGACGTCTTCTCTGGCGGTCAACATGATGATACCGGTGTCGTGTGCTTGCCGGATGCGCTGCGCTACCTCCATCCCATCCAGACCAGGGAGCATGATATCCAGAATAACGATATCTGGCCGGTGGGCGTTAACAGCGGCCAGGGCATCAAACCCGTTCATCACGCTTGCGACCTCAAAGCCTTCATAGCTAAAGCCCATGCGCAGAAATTCGACGATCTGTGGCTCATCGTCCACAATCAATACCACTGACTTGCGCGGCAGTTCCCGCTCCTCGTTCGCCATCGCCTTTATCCTCTTCTTAATGGCATGATTTCCACCATGTGTAGGGTCAAAACCTCTTCCATATGCTGGACCAGCATATAATAAGGCATGCACCCATTCCAAAACAAGCGCTCAGGCTCCCCATCAGCATGGAGCCTGAGACGCCATTAGAACGATACCGGCACTACTTGCCAACTGACTGGCTGCTCGGAGTCAGGCCAACTACCAGCGTGGTAGCTCGCAGATTGCCATTGCTAGCAGACTTGCCAAAAGCTATGATAAAATCTCCCGTTTTGAGCTCGCCCAGGGTGATTTTACCACCCGCCAGCTTACTCCCGAGCTCGGTCGTATTGCTGACCGTAATGGTATGGATCGACGACATGGCTTTATCACCAGCCGATTGTACCGTGAGCGTTGATCCGTGTATAGCTGTAATATAACCCAGGAAAGAGGTGCCATCCGTCGGCTTTTTTTCGGGTGCTTTGCTTGACGGTTCAATGCCAACAACAATGCTCCTGCTGACGAGATTGTTCACCCCATCCATCTGTCCCGTTGCCTGGATAAAGTCCTTGACTTTCAGGTCGCTCAGCGTAATTGCGCGCTGAGCAATCTTACTGACGAACTCGGTCTGGGCCGTCGTTTTGATGGTGATTACCGAGCCATCTTTCCAGCTTTTCAGCTGCAGCGTCGTGCCATTGATAGCCGTAATATACCCCAATACGCTCGTCCCACATGCTGTCGCTGGACATTTCGCGCCGTGCTGCTTGATCTTGTCGATACTGGCAGCGCTGGCCGAATGCAAGAAGATTCCGCCCGCGATAAAGGCAGCGACCATGAGCAGGCTCGTCACCAGCCCATACCAGTGCAGTGGCTTCAGACGCCACTGCCCTTCCCTGTGCCGATAAACTTCAGACTGTTCCATCTGTCTGTTCCTCCGTGTTTGTTTATGAGAGACAACAATCAATCTATTTGTCGCCCATCTCAACTGTAATCCACCAGATTGAAGAGACAGTCCGATTTTGCTGAATTTTCGCTGAAAAATACGGAGGCAGGCCAATTTTCCTTCCCGTTTTCTCCACGCTTGGCAGCACAGCTCGCAGCACCTATAATCTACTTGATCAGAAAAACCAGTTGTTTGCATTTATGATCCGCAAACTGGGAATATCTTAGAGGAGCATCTTAAAGGAGGCTATATGAAGATTCGCGATGCTATGCATAAGGATGCGGCAACTATCGCGTCCATCTATAATCAAGGGATTGAGGATCGGTCGGCAACGCTTGAGACGCAGCTGCGGACGCCCGAGGAGCGGGCCGACTGGCTGACGACCCGTGACTCGCGCCATCCTGTCCTTGTCGCAGTAAACGATTCGGGGAGCGTTGTGGGCTGGGGCTCGCTCAATTCATTTAACCCTCGGCCAGCCTATGACCATGTGGTGGATTTCTCCATCTACGTTGACCGCGAGCAGCGCGGACGAGGCATCGGAGATGCATTGCTGAGTGCGCTGGAAACACGCGCCGGGGCCCTTGGCTATCATAAATTGGTCCTGGCCGCCTTCCCAACCAACGCGCCAGGCATGCGCCTGTATGAGCGCCACGGCTTCCAATTCGTTGGCGTCTATCACGAACAGGGCATGCTCGATGACCGCTGGGTTGACGTTATCATCATGGAGAAAATCCTGCCTTAATTAGCCCAAAAAACTACTATTCATATCTGACGCCTTTTCTGCTCGATGATTTGATGCCCAGAACTCCTTTAATGGTACGTAGCTGGTCAATGGCTTGTATCATTGTGCGTTCATCACTGGCCTGGCAATCGATTTCTAGCATATGCTCGCTGCCCTGCTCGGTCTTCTGAGAACGAATGTCAACCCGCACGATATTTATGTGCATTTTGCTCAGGGTATCATAGATTTTTCCGATCAGGGTGCCTTCGTCTTCACCGTCCAGGCGAATAAATAATTCCTGCAGGTGCTGGCTTTTGTATGGTAGTAGTCTGGCCTCCACGTAACGCATACCGATCAAGATAAATAAGACCATGAAGGTGGTTATGGCGGCCTCAATCAAAAAGCCGATGCCGCAGGCCATACCGATGGCGGCCACGGCCCAGACCGAGGCCGCGGAGGTCAACCCTCTGACTTTTTGGAGGTCCTGCCGAAAGTAGATGGCTCCCCCACCCAGGAAGCCGATACCCGCCACAATATAAGACGCGATACGCGTTGGATCGAACTGAACATGCGGCAGGGTCAGCAAATCGTGAAAGCCGTAAGCGGAGAGGATGGTGAACAGGGTTGTTCCAAGCGCCACCAGGGCACTGGTGCGCACGCCTGCATGGTGCTCGCTGGACTCCCGCTCCCAGCCGATGATGCTTCCCAACAGCATTGAGATGGTGAGCCTTAATAACATTTCTGGCAAGCTAATCATTTATCGCTACTTCTCCCTATTTTTGTCGGCTTTTTTTTGAAACCATTCTTACTTCCAATACGAGATACAAGCATACGTCGAGTTAAAAAGCTAATGTGAAAGGTATTCCCTGCTACTTTAGTGCTACCTGCGCGTCTTTATGTTGGAGGTTATTACGTATGTGTATCACTACTCATTCTACTTGCTACCACTCTCATTATATTCCATTCTATGACCCTCTAATCACGCTTGATTTCTGCAAGTAACGCGGAACCGCTGCGCTGGATGTACTTCTTTTGGGCGAGACTCTCTACGCATTTCTCTGCCCGAATGTTCCACAATATAGTTTGTTCTATTTGTGTGGCAGTTGTGCTGGACACACAATGGCCAGTCACACTGCCCTGGAAAGGCGTTGTTGTATGGACTATCGTATTTTAGGATCTGGATCTGGATCCAATCAATTACGTGTACCAGTGATTGGGATGGGGACCTGGCGTACCTTCGATACGCGTGGTGAGCAGCCAACCCTTAAAAATGCTCGTTCCCTGATCGATACAGCTCTATCTCAGGAGGTTTCGTTTTTTGATTCGTCTCCCATGTATGGGTCAGCTGAACAGGCGCTTGGTGAGACACTGCGCGGGCGGCGCGAGCAGGCCATAGTAGCAACCAAAGTATGGGCAAGTACGCGCGCCGAGGGCCAGGCCCAGGTGAAACAAGCATTGAACCTTTTCGATGGCTTCGTCGACGTCTACCAGATCCACAACATGGAAAACTGGCTGGAACATCTGGCTCTGCTGGAGGGCCTGAAGGAGCAGGGATGCGTGCGGGCCATCGGGGCCACCCACTATAACCCCGCCGCCTTTCATGAGCTGCGTAAAGTTATGAAAACCGGTCGTATCTCGGTCATCCAGATTCCTTACAACCCTTTGCAGCGCGAGGTGGAAAAAGACATTTTGCCGCTGGCTGCCGATCTGGGTTTGGGAGTCATCGTGATGCGCCCCTTTGGCGAGGGAAGCCTGATGCGCCAGCCACCGTCAACACAGGCGCTGGAGCCGCTGGCCCCCTTTGGGGTAAAAACCTGGGGGCAGGCCTTGCTCAAGTGGATCCTGAGCGATGAGCGCTGCCACGTGGCGATTCCAGCCACCACGAAGCCGCAACGCGTGATCGAGAATGCGGCCGCCGGCAATCCTCCCTGGTTCGGTCCCGCCGAACGCGACCTGGTCGCTCACCTGGCCACCTCATAACCAGGCTATAAGAATTTGGGGCCGGCATCTCCTTGTCAGTTGAAGATACTGGCCCCATTTTGCAGGCTGCGCGGCCTTACGCGTTAAGCCGGGGAAAAACTTCCTCAACCAGTAGGCGTAATGAGGTGGTGTCCGGAAAACTCTCGGGTTTCAGCATGAAGTAGTCTACGCCGAGATCGATAAATGGTTTCATCTGTTCGATGATTTGCGTCGGAGTACCCACAAAAGGATTGGGCGAGCGGATCAGGGATGTGTCGATGCTGGCTGGATCGGTCCCTTCAGAGACGCAGTAGCAGCCGCCAAACCAGGTGCGCCGCAACGTGGCAGGATCTCGTCCAACGACGGCACAGGCTTCTTCGCTCGCTTTGACCTGCTCTCGATAGCGCTCAATCCCTACCTGAGAGACGTTCCACCAGTCGGCGTGGCGGGCGGTGAGCCGTAACATGCGCGGTTTTGAGCCACCAACCATGATAGGAGGTGCCGGATCGGGCTTTGGCTCACAGTAGGCTTCCACCACCTGGTAGTGCTTGCCCTTAAAAGTGGCCTGCGGCTCATTCCAGAGCGCCTTGACGATCTTCAAGGTTTCATCCAGTTCTTCTACGCGCGTGCCCGCCCCGGGGAAGTCGTAGCCATAGGCATCATACTCTTCCTGGTGCCAGCCAGCGCCAATACCAAGCACGAACCGTCCCCCACTCATATACTGGGCAGTCGCCGCCATCTTGGCCAGCAAGGCTGGGTTGCGGAACGACTGGCACAGCACCACATGCCCAAAGTCAAATGAGGGATACAGCGCCGCCATATACGCCAGGGCAGTCCAGCCTTCCAGCAGAGGACTATCTTTGAATTGCACATGATCAACAAACCAGATTGAGTCAAATGTCCCGTTTACTACATCCAGGTTTTTCTTTAGCTGCTCCATAAACGCTTCACGAGACATCTCGTTGCGTGGACCACTGGGCAATGCCAGCCCAAACTGAATACGTGTCATCATACTCCCTTTATACTTACATCAAAATACTTTTATATAAACAGTATCTCACATCCCGCCCCATAACGTCCCCATTTCCCATCAGTGCCCGGTCCCCCCACAACCTCCTCAGAGTTTCACAAACAATTGGGACAAGAGCGCTTACCTTATTTCCATCTTTCACGCCATCCCGTGTATATAAAACTTTTTTTATAGCTTGCATTGCAAGAAATTAAATTGTGCACAATCATATTTCACACAAACCACCCAACAAAAAAACTTTAACGGAACAGCTCACTATGTCTGCCAGCCGGGTTGGATTGAGGCAACAAAAGCGTTGCTGATCTGCTCTGAACCTACTTTGCGCGCCGGGAATTTAGCATAGTATGTGTTCATGGCATCACTAATTTAAGGATACATGATCAGCACGAAAAATAACTGTTAAAAACCAACCGAGCTTATTGATAAGCATCAGAAATAGATAGATAGATATCTATAAAGCATATAGCGATTTTCAATCGACTAATCAATAGCCAATAATGACTATAAGACATCAATATTATTGTAATACTATGAAAATTTTACTTATAATTTTTCATACATCAGGTAGCGATTTGCCAGATAGAAAAACGAACTTCTAGTAGTGAAAGTGAGTACTAATGCAACAAGCGTTACAAACGAACAAACAATTCCTTTTCGTAATCATTGGTATCGTCTTGACAACGCTCATTACCGGTGCAGCACATTTATATCTTTCAATGCAACCAGATGAAGACCTGCATTTCTGGTTTTTGCTCAATGGTCTTGGCTATCTCGGCTTACTTGTAGCGTTTTTCCTACCTCAATTTGCACGGATTCACAACCTTGTGCGTTGGGTATTCATCGGATATACACTACTGACCATTGTTCTCTGGTTCTTCCTCGGTAGTCCCAGTGAGGGCTGGCCCTGGGATCCATTTGATTGTACTATTAAAGTAGTTGAAGTCGTCCTGGTTATCCTTCTCTTCCTTGATTGGATGAAATCCAAACAGATCGCTGCCAAGCCACGGTAACACCTGGCATAAATGACATCGTGACCATGGAAGGTTGCTCAGAACCCACTTGAGACGCTTGATCTCTCAGAAAGCAGTTGGGAGATTTTGGCTGGTGTATCTGCTTCATCCAACGGGATGTATACAGTCACTGTGAGATCTGGGGCGTCAAACACCTGAAACGTGACAAGCTCAAACACGAGATAGCCTACTTGTGGATGATTGAACGTTTTGTGACCTTCTGACGCAATGAGCACCTCATGATCGGGCCACCAGGCCCGAAATTCAGGGCTGGCAATCATCAGATCATGGATCAACTCTGTCAACCAGGGATCAGCAGGATAGCGACCACAAGTGGCACGGAATTGTGCTAAGAGCCGTCGCGCATGCCCTTCCCAATCGACAAGCAGTTGCCGATGCATTGGCGAGGTGAAGAGTCGCCAGACGGTATTACGTTCGTGAGAGGTCATCTGCTCATAATCGCCAAAGACGATGCGGGCCGCTTCGTTCCAGGCCACCACATCCCATCGTCGTCCTGTCACAAAGGCTGGACTGAGACCCTGATGATCCAGGAAGTGCTGTAACGCTGGACTCACGGTTTCAGGCTCCATGGCCCTCGCTGGAGGGGGTTGTTGGTGAGCTAAGAAGAAGAGATGTGCTCGCTCATCGGCATTCAAGTGTAAGGCCTGCACGAGGCTTTCTAAGACCTGCGTCGAAACGCTAATCGGGCGTCCCTGCTCCAACCATGTATACCAGTCCACACTGACGCTTGCCAATTGGGCTACTTCTGCGCGTCTGAGTCCTGGGGCTCGCCGCCTGCTTCCTCGCGGCAGTCCTACATCTTCAGGCGCAATCCGGTTCCTCCTGGTGCGCAGAAAATCTCCCAGTTCTTGCAAGCGTTGGTCCTCCTGCTCACGCGCCATCGTTTCCTCTCTCCTTTATCTCGTAGATAGCGGGAATGTAGGAGTCTCACTCCTATGATAAATGCTCATCTTGTTCTAGTATCCCTTTCAGTATACACTTTCGACATGTCGAAAACAACGCTCGAAGACAAGGGCATGGTATTGATACATATTCGGTCAAGGAACGCTTGTCGTCGGGAGAGATGCTGGCTGCATTGCTTGCCGAACCGGCACACGCATGTGTGACGACACAATCAATCATGCTGTATCACCTGACTTGATGTGTGTGTGGCTACACGACCGAAACCCTAACCCTTACGTTTCTTAATGGAGGATTTTCCTATGAGAGTTTTTGTTACCGGCGCGACCGGTTTTATCGGCTCCGCCGTCGTCCGCGAACTGATCGAGGCGGGCCATCAGGTCCTCGGCCTGGCGCGCTCAGATGCAGCCGCTGCCTCGCTTGCCGCCGCCGGCGCACAGGTGCATCGTGGTTCCCTTGATGATCTTGACAGCCTGCGCAGCGCAGCGGCTGCATCTGACGGCGTCATCCACCTCGCGTTTATCCACGACTTCTCGGACTACGAGGGCGCTGCGCGCACGGATCTGCACGCCGTCCAGGCAATCGGAGCAGCGCTCGAAGGCTCCGGCAAGCCGTTCGTGATCACCTCGGGAACATTGATGCTCACATTCTTTCTCCCGCAGGGGCGTCTCGGGACGGAAAAGGACGTGGCCGACGCCGGGTTGGTCGCGCCCCGGGTCGTATCGGAGAACGCGGCGCTCGCTCTCTCCCGGCGCGGCGTGCGCTCATCGATCGTGCGACTGTCTCCCTCGGTTCACGACAAAAGAAGAGGCGGCTTCACGGAGGTCCTGGTCTCTATCGCCCGTGAGAAGGGCGTCTCCGGCTACGTCGGCGATGGTTCTAACCGCTGGCCCGCTGTGCACCAGCTCGATGCCGCTCGCCTGTTCCGTCTGGCGCTGGAGAAGGCCCCGGCGGGATCGGTGCTGCACGGAGTCGCGGAAGAGGGCGTGCCGACCCGCACCATCGCCGAGGTGATCGGTCGGCATCTCGATCTCCCGGTGGTCTCCATCTCTCCTGAGGACGCGGGCAAGCACTTTAGCTGGATCGGACCCGCCTCCTCAATAGACAACCCGACGTCGAACGCGCTGACCCGCGAGCTGCTGGGGTGGCAGCCAGTACACCCCACGCTGATCCAGGATCTCGAAGAAGGGCACTTCTTCGACAACAAGAAGTGATGTCTCGTTCAACCTCTCTGCTTACCCCTGTAAAAGAAATGGTAGCGACAAGAGGAGAATTCCATGACTGAGATACATGACTGGAATGACCAGGATCGCCAGATCATCGAAGCGTGAATTCCCATGATTCAGAGCAAATTCTCACCCTTCGGTGCAAAATCGGTCTACCCTTCAGTTAATTTCTTCTGAAAGTCATCAGAATAGATGACTTTCATTCTGGGTGGTGCGCCTTTGGCGCATGGTTCTTACCAAGAATCAAGAAACCAGGCCCGCCAGACTCTACAATGGAGTCTGGCGGGCCTGGTTTCTTATGTCCCGCAGAAGTGAGCTTCACGACTTTACTGTGCCAGCATGGCGGCCCGAAAACAGTCAGCGGTATGGTCATTCACCATGCCTACCGCCTGCATAAAGGCGTAGCAGATCGTGGCGCCCACAAAGCGAAAGCCGCGCTTCTTCAAATCCTTGCTCATGCGCTCACTGACGGCCACCGCGTGCTGCCTATCGCTAGCACGCAAAGGCTCACCATCCACAAACTGCCAGATGTAGCGATCAAAGCTGCCAAACTCACGCTGCACCTCAAGCACGGCCTTCGCGTTTTCAACCACTGCATTGACTTTCAGCCGATTGCGCACAATGCCTTCGTTCTGGAGCAGGGACTCCTTTTTGGCCGCGTCATACTTCGCGATTTTCCGGGCATCGAAGTTATCAAACGCCGCGCGATAATTCTCGCGCTTCTTGAGAATGGTGAGCCAGCTCAAACCGGCCTGTGCTCCTTCAAGATTGAGCATTTCAAACAGCAGACGATCATCATGGACCGGGACGCCCCACTCCTCATCGTGGTACGAAAAAAATAGTTCATGCGACATCGCCCATTGACATCTTATTCTCGCCTCATTCGTGGATTGTATGTGCTCTGTAGTCATCGTATTTCCTTCTAGCTTAGCCGGTTTTAGAGTTCACGGATCATTGCTCCATCGAAGATAGACCATTCCTGGCTCTGGTATGGTTGAAGTATAACGATTTCACAGTATCAGCACAAGCATGCGCGCGAAAGAAAGGAAGAAAACAACATGCCTGGCAAAAAAGAAACTGAGGTTCAGCGGCGCGAGCAAATTTTACAGGCGGCCTTTAAAGTTGCGCTGCGCGAGCGGCTTGAGCACCTGACTATCCGCCAGGTAGCGGCCGAGGCACATCTGAGCACCGGCCTGGTTTTCTTCCATTTTAAATCGAAAGAAGCTCTGCTGGTCGCTCTCCTCGATTGGCTGCTGAACGATCTGTTCGAAACCTGGGAGGCCCCGACCACCCACTCTCCCCGCGAACGCCTGCTTGGACTGATCGAACAGGATGTGCGCGATGCTTATGTCGAGCGCAACCAGAAATCCCTCGCCAAACTAGAACTGCTCTTCGATTACTGGACCCTGAGCACCCGTGAGCCTGAAATACGCCAGCGCATGCTGACAGGCATCGAACGCTCACGCCAGATGTTTCTACCCGCTGCCCGCGACCTGATCAAGGCCGAACCAGCCCGCTTCCCCGGCGTCACCCCCGAAACCCTGGTCACTCTCATCCTCAGCCTCATTCAAGGCTACACCCTTCAGAACCTCCTCGGCAATCCCCACACTACCCTCGACCAATTCCTGACCGCTACTCGCGCCCTCCTCACCCCTCCCACGTCAACGCCACCAAAATAACTGCGACCCTCGTACATACCACCCTCTCGGCATACACAATGCCCCATTTTATACAACAGGCAATGTGAAACACTTCATTGTTTGTTTCCAAAAGGTGAAATATCTCACTATTAGTTACCAAAAGATATTATATAATAAAAAATATCAATATATTCAAACATCCATAAGGAGACATAATATATTTTATGCTGCAGAATTCAACACCAACACCACCAGAACGGTCAACGCCATTGCCAGCACAGCCACAACAACCACAGCCTGCGGCGCCGTTCTATCAAGAGCAACACGGCTATCCAGGCTACTCACCTTTGCCGACACAGTCGCCATCCACCGGGAAGATTGCCTTAAAATACGGGCTCATCTTTGGCGCCATCCTTGTCGCCCGCCTCATCATTGGCTATGTCTTCACTCTGTTATTCAATCAAGCCATCCCACAGATAAGAGCGACCTACCATCTACCTGTTAGCACCATTGCCATCTACTCCTTTCTGCTGACCGCATTTTTCACGTTTCTTGACTGGATTATCTACTTCCTGGCAGGTCTGTTTGCTGCTCGGCAGACACGGAAAATAAGCCCCGCTGTCTTTGCCTGTCTCTGGGCCAACCTCTGCTACAGCGTGGTCTCTTGCCTGCTTACAGGCATCAGCCTGGTCTATACGATGTCCATATTCGCAGGCCGAAGTGCTTTAATAGCAAGCTATCTCACCAGCGCCGGCATCAACTTTGCTGTTGTACTCATTCTGCTACACATCGGTCTGGGAACTGGTATTGGGGCGCTCGGCGGCCTGCTCGGAAAAAATATTGCACCCCGACAAACACCTTATTTCACCAGGTAGAGCTATTCTGTTTGGGCCGATGGATCAAACTGCCAGGAGCGGTGGCGCACCTCCAGGGGTGTGTAGCCGATGGCCTGGCGAATGCGGCGCGAGAAGTGGTAGCGCGATTGAAACCCACATTGCTCGGCGATCATGCCCACCGAGAGGCCGGTCTGTTCGAGCAGCTTGATCCCCATGGTGATGCGTTGTTCCCATACGTAAGCCATGGGTGTGGTGTGCAGGTGGTGCTGAAATAAGCGAATCAGGTGGGCGGGGCTGATCGCTACGGCTTCAGCAATCGTGGTCAGGGTCAGTTGCTCGCTCAGGTGGTCGTAGATGAATTGCTGGGCCTTCCCTACGGCGCTGTGCGCTAGGACTGCGTCGTGTCGCAGACCCAGTTGCTCGCCCTCGCCGATATAGCGCCAGCACATCTGCATCGCCAGCGCCCGCAGCATCTCTTTCACGGTCGGAAAAGCGCTGGCGCGCAATGCCAGGGCGTCGTGCATCAGTTGCTGCATGGCCGGTGAGAGCGGCAGCGGCCACGCCAGCTGCTGGAGACGCCGGATCATGTCGTCCTCGACCAGGGCCAGCGAGATATGTATCCAGCTATGAATAGTTTCGCAGTCTTCAGCAAAGACAAAATATTCGCGATGACCCGGATATAACACGAACGCACTATTGGCGGGTATCGTATGCGTCTGCTCATCAATACGGATCGTGATGTGTCCGGCATGCACATAAACAAACTGGAGTGTGGGCTGGATACGTGGTCCCAACGTGCTTCCAGGCGGATAGACGACCTCTCCCACCATCACTTCATCGGACCAATAGGATTTTTCCTGTTCTAGTTGCTGCATCATTGCCTGCCTCTTCCGCGTAACATGCTCTCATAAATATCGAGTTAATTTTAGACACATTTAGATGCATTTCAGTTATCGCTCTTTTGGCTTTTTCCTTTTATGCTCTATACATATCACTTGCACAAGCTATTTGCCTATCCGGATCAGAATGTGCATGAGACTATATTGTAGCAAAGGAGCTTTCCAATGACGACCATTTCACAGACCAATTCAACCCAACCAGTCAGGCACTATGAACATTATCCAATCAGTGTGCAAGATTATGTGAAGTTTCGCGAGCAGGGTTTCCTGGTTGTGTGCAATCTGGTGCCACCAGAAGATGTGCAGGAAATGAATGCGCATATGGATCGCATTCTGGCCGGGGAGGAACATTTTCCCGGTGTGACGCCTCCGCCCTCCGACTGGGACCCTGACAGGAAGATCTCTTACTATCTGCGCGTCCATATGCTGCATCGCGTGCTCCCCATTCACGAGCGTTTCCTACTCCATCCACGCGTCCTCGATGTGCTGGAGGCGTTGATTGGACCCGATGTGCTGGCATTGCAGTCGATGCTTTTTTTTAAGCAGCCTGGACAACCAGGACAGGGCTATCACCAGGATTCCTACTATATCCCAACCTTTCCCGATACGCTGTGCGGCGCCTGGCTGGCCCTGGATCGCGCCGATGAGGAGAATGGCTGTTTGTGGATAACGGTCGGTTCACAACATGAGCCGGTCTACCCGGATTCAGATGGCCAGTCGGAGAATGGGCAGCGCGAGTTGAGCGATATTGAGCCGATCTACAATGCTAGCCATACCGATGAGAATGTCAATGGTTTGACGCGCGTGGCCCGCAAATACACAGGTAAAGAGGTCAAGGCCGAGGTCAACCCTGGTGATGTAGTCTTCTTTGGTGGCCATATCCTGCATCGCTCCCATGCCAATCGCAGCCAGGATCGCTCGCGCCGAGCCTTTGTCGGTCACTACTGCAATGCGCGCTCCTTCGTGCCCTGGAACTCCGGCGCTCCCTACGAAGGTGAATCGGCTAACTACCTGCATATCCTGGGACGTGGCACGACCCACCTTCCCTATGCCCAGCCAAAATTCGGGACACCCTGCGCCGCTAACCAACCACCCGCATCCCGACCCAAACGCCAAAGCGCCCCCATGTCTATGATGGGCGATATGGATAACAACCTCATGACCCTCACCGCCCACCCCTCATAGGTTCGGACGAGCATGCTGGGGGCATGATCTCCTCCTCGCCTCCGATTTAATAGGCCCGGGCCTCGCGCCCGATTCACTAAACACGCTCCAATGGCCGATGCGGCTCGGGAGGTAATTCAACGCGAATAGGATCTCCGGGCCGCACCTCGCCAGCAGCCAGCACAATGCCCATGATGCCCGCCTTGCGTATCAGGTTCCCCTGCTCATCGCGTCCCAGGACTGCAGCCATCAGTCCGGGCTGCAACCCGTTCAACTGCCCACAAGGATTGCGCAGGCCCGTCACCTCAACCACCGCCGCATCGCCTAGATGTAAGCGCGTCCCCGTCGGCAGACCCAGCAAATCGATGCCCTGCGTGGTCACATTCTCACCCATCTGCCCCGCCGACACCTCAAAGCCAGCCGCCTGCAACTCCTCATGCAGCTCCGCATGGATCAAATGCACCTGCCGCAAATTAGGCTGCGACGGATCAACCGCCACCCGCGACCGATGCTTCACCGTCTCCCCCATGTGCGCATCCCCCTCAACCCCCAATCCCTTCAACAACCGAATCCGCTCCTGATTCGGCTTACTAAAAGAATGCTCGCCGCTACAACTCACCGTCTTCACCACACCATCAGAAATAACCATACCGAAACCTCCTATTTCCCATGATCACCTCACATTTAACGACAAAAAACACAACAAATCAACCGCCACACCCGGCCTTCATGTAACCATAGGTTCGGACCTTGCGTCCGATTTTTCTCTCGCCACACGATTACCATCCCCATACATTCGGACCTTGCGTCCGATTTTTCTCTCGCCACACGATCACCATCCCCATACATTCGGACCTTGCGTCCGATTTTTCTCTCGCCACACGATCACCATCCCCCATATGTTCGGACCTTGCGTCCGATTTCTCCCTCCACGCACGAAAAAATCGGCATCAATAATGGATGTTCAAATCGTTCCATGTCAATTCGAAATCATGCCGCCGGTCGAGGCGAAAGAAGTCGGTGATGGCCCGCGCGGCCAGGGCGCTCAACATCAGGGCCAGCGGACGCGTCAGGGGATAGTCGCAGGGATCACCGGGCACCTCTTGCGGGACCTGGTAGTGCGGCTCCCAGATGCCGCTGCCATATAATCCATCACCGCTGAAGCCAATATGCAGACAGGGCAGAGAAGCGGCCCTCGTGGTCTGGCTGACCGCCTCCCTGGCCTGTGCGTTATCAAAGGCATCCACCACCAGCGCGCTCCCTTTGAGCAACTCAGGCGCGTTTGTCGCGTTCAGCTCGACCACCCGAGGCTCTACCCTGGTCTGGACCGCTCGATAGAGCATGTTGGCCAGCGCACGCGCTTTGGGGGCTCCCACCTCGGCCCGGCTATAAGGTTGCCCCGACAGGTTGCGCATCTCGATACGATCTTTATCGATCACACGCAGCTGCGTGAAACCCATGCGCGCCAACATCTCGCCTACATTGGCACCCAGCGTACCCGCGCCACAGATGGTAATCAATCGACCAGCAAACGGCTGTAGGTTCGCGTGCCGTTCCTCATGAAAAAAAGGGCTTTGAGGATTCAAGGGCTGTTGTGTCATGCTCTTACATGTCCTCCTCGTCATCATAGGCTGCCCAGGACGGGGATGCCGCCATCACGTTCACCAGGCTGGTGAGATCGAAGTCATGGTCCTGCCCGCTCAGACAAATGCCGCTGGATACGACGGTGAGCTGTGAATCAACCAGGGAGCGGTAGCGTCGCTGCTGTCCATGCTCGCTCCACTCGACCACCAGGTGACGCACTGAGCCATCGCTGGCGTTGACCTCGCTATAGCTATGGAGCGTTGCGTCAGCCTTGCTCAGTGCGTGGCGTAGCTGTTCCTCTAATACCCGCTGACGCGCCTGGCCGGCCAGCCAGTTCCGCTGCTCCTGGCGATACTGCGGCGGATGCAATCCTTTTGCTGGAGTGTTGCCCGCTAGCTCCAGTTGATGGATGCGCCAGAGTAGTAAAGACAACCGTTCCGAGGCCGCCAGTCCCGGCAACAGGTTCTCTGGCAGCGCTTCGGACTCCATGGTGGCCGCTTCGCGCAGCCACTCGGCATGCCGGGGGTCGGCCCGCAGATCGGGTCCTTCGAACCAGCGCGTGCCTCCATCTACGCGCACGATGACGCGCTCGAAGCGCTCCGCACCTGCCATGGGATCGCACAAAAAGACCGGCATTGGTTCCATTGGCAAGCCAAAGCGCTGGCGGGCGTCGCCTTCATTATAGGGCAATGCCCACCAGGTACCGGGAAAAAGGCCACCGCTATCGGGCCAGAGCAGCAGCATGCGCAACGCGGGAAAAAGCTCAAGGTAGGCCCCGCGTTCCCAGGGTAGGGCCTCCTCGATGAATTGTGCCTCGCGCTCGCTGATAGGCCGAAAGCGTCCCCAGCCTGGAAAGCGTTCACGAGCACGAAACTCATACACCAGGCCATTCAGACGCGTCCGGATGCGCCCGCCGGGCAGCAGTGGAGCAATCAGCTCCCTCCCAAGCAGGCTCTGGCTCTGCTGGCTCAAGCGGGCGATCAGGGCGCGGGCATCTACCTTGCCCGTCGTGGCTCGCTGCTTGCGTTTATCAGGCATAGCATCTATCCCAACTCTTCAAGATGAGCACGTGCCCACGCCCCCACCTGTTTTATACCCCCTGGGGGACGAGATCAGGGCGGCGCGGCAACTCATAGCCCATGATGGCCTCGACCAGCTCGGCCCGCGAGGGCTGGGCCAGCAGTTCCAACACGTTCGGCAACGAGTAGTAATCCCCATCAAAGCGGTAGCGCGTCAGCTCTACACCGCGCGCCAGCAGACCCTGAGCCAGGCGTTCATATGAGCCACCGACCTGAACAATCACAATTGATGGTGCCGTCTGCATAGCCTCCTTATACGCGGTCCAGGCATCGGCCAGCAGCGGAGCGCTGTTCTCGCCTTCGTCGGTCACGATCAAGAGCTGCTCGACATACTGCTTCTTCTTCGTCATCTGTGCCAGGGCGACGCCCAGAGACGTCCCACCGTTGGCCTTGATAAACTGGAATGCCTTCTCCCAGTCGCTCAGTGCCGCACGCTTGCCGGCAGGCACATTGACATTGATCTCGAAGGCCGCCGTATCAAAGGCGTAGACATAGAAGTCAGCCGTCGTGACCGCGCTGATCAGGCTCGCTAGTTGCTTCGATACTGTGATCGCCTGCGACATCGAGCCGCTCTTGTCCACAAACAGCGCCGTCGGACGCTTGATCTCCGCCTTGCTCGCGATACGCTGATCCATTACTTCAGTCAGCGCCTGCTCAGTCTCGGCATCCAGCTTTGTCGCCGCCATGGCCTTTTTGGCCTTCAACGTCGAGACGCGCTTATCGGTCTTTGCCGCCGCCAGTTTCTGATCGATCAGCGCTTTGACTTCAGGATTATCCAGGGCACCACGCTTCTTCAGGGCGGCCATGCTGTTGATGACTTCCTGCGGCGACATAGCGTCGATCAGCGCCACCAGCACCACGGGGGTGACATTCTTGAGCGCACCTACCGCTGTAGTGTAAGGGATCTTATGCTCCAGAATAATCTGTGCCTGCTCCTCGGCTGTGCTGGCCTTCGCCAGGCGCTTGAGCGCGAACAGCGGACTATCGGCCGGCGGCTGCTCATCGAACAGAATAGCCTGGGCCCGGGGTCCCGGCTTGATGCGCAGGCTGGCATAGAGATGCTTGAGATCATTGCGCGCGCGCATGGCTGCGCCGTCAAATTGCCGTGGATTGCTCTCGCGCGTCTGCAGGTAATGCGCGACCGCCCCCTTGAACGAGCGTGGCGTCTTGCCGATCACTTTTTTGGTGTGGTCAAGCACCCGGGCCACCTCGTACGGCGCCAATTTTTGCAGCAATACCCAGGCCGCCTCGCGGAACTCAGGATACCCACTGGTCGCCAGGTGCGCCACAAACAGCAGCTTGTGATCTCGCACCTCGCCTTTGGCAAAGTACCAGAGCGCCAGGTGGCTATAAAAAAGAGGATCGTTCTCCAGCGCGCTCGTATGCAGCGGCGCCAGCTCTTCAAGTTTGCGATGTGGTGTGGTGAGAAATGAGTTGAGGATCGAAACACGCACATCCATCTCAGCAGGGGGATTCTGTGTCATCACATCACCATTAGGGCACACAGCATCACGGCTATATGCAATTTTTTATCGAGACAATATATATCCACACGATCAAGACCGGGCGTACAAGTCAACAGAGCTATAGTAAAGACATTCGCCTTTGACCACTCGGCCACAGCTTTAAAGGCTGGTAGGATTCGAACCTACGGAGATTACTCAAATGTTTGTAAGCTCATATTAGTCGGGGTGCGCCCGGTACCGATCGGTATCAGCGTGGTAACAAAACAAAAAGTCTGTCCTGTGCGAGTAAAAAGAGCGGGCTCTGATGGCATCATCCCTGTGGATGACTACAACCAGCTTCAGAGTTCAGGACTCGACCCGCATCCAATCCAGAAGGTAAAAGAGAAAGGTAACCGTATGTACGCTCTTGAGATTGGAGCACAGGACAGATCATTCGCATCTTTATCTATATCAAAGCCGAGGTGCGCAAGTCGTACGAGCGTGAAAACAGGCGCTCTACCATTGAGCTACGGGCCCACAAAAGGGCCCGACAGGATTCGAACCTGTAACAACCGGATTAAAAATCCAAAGTTTGTAAGCTCACACCGTTGGGGCGCACCTCAGCCGAGATAGCGCATCTAAAAAAGAAAAGCTTATGAAAAGATCTGGACTGCCCTGTACAAGTTTATTGAACACAATCCCGAAGGATTTAAAACCCCCGATTGGTGGTGGAGGTTGCTGGAGTCGAACCAACACTTCCCGCAAAGGCGGGAATTACCAGTTTGTAGGTCCAATGTATCAGAGTACAGGGCAATCGTAGGTGCGACCCTTGCGGTCGCTTGGTGGCCCTGTTCCTGGGCGCTCACGTTCCGCTGCAAGCTCTTAATTTGAACGTATTGGCAACTAGCCCGGGACATACATGTCGAAAGGGCACCTAAGAAACAACCCTCAATTGTTTGTAAGCCCTCCCAGTCGGAGTACGTCCCGGACCTGTCGCTTCATTTCTTTCTGCTTGGCTTAGCCGTACAGCGCCTCAGGGCGGATAATGATGGCCCCGGTTGTTCGCACAATCACGTGGCTGGCCAGGGCATGCGCTGGTAGGTCCAGGTAACGCACCACGGCCTCTTTCAACTGGAGGTCGTCCGCCATATTCGCCACCCCGAGCTGCGCCAGTTGTACTTCTTCACTGCGCCCCTCAACGCGAATATGCACGGGAGTCGTAGCTAGCTGGGTCATCTCTATCTACCTCCATCCATCAGTGATTGACATATCCATAAGTCACTGCTATTTGTCAAGTATTCATTGTCCATAGGAATAATAACCGATAAATTTAAATAAATCAAGTGCTAATCCGACATATTTTCAGCGGATTCAAAATATTCAACATGCGTGGAGAGGAGGAATGCCGTTCGGCAGGCAGATGACGTGTTGAAAACGCGTCGTTTCACGCTCAATGTAGTAAACGATTACTTTTTGATAATTACGTATATTTCATCTACCTCATCTATATTTTTTATGTACATTACACCTATTTTTGCCAGATTATACGCATCGCTTGTGCCCATCACAATTTTTCTTTTCATGCCGTTTGCATCCGCATGACAGGCCGATTGATCGCCTGCTGACACCATAATTCATAAGAGGATGATGCCCGAATAGTGGCGAGGTGTCGATTACAAAAATTAGGGTAGAGCTATGCTTCTGGATGGCTCTCCACACCCGACCGGTCTGACAGGTGTGATATGCTATTTTTGTGGCATGCGCCCCGGCGGCGTTGCCAGATGCTTTTTGTAACGCGAGGTGAATGGGCACTTGCGGTGCCTTCTATACGACAGGTCGGACGTCTGGTTGTTTGATATGGCCGTTCGTTGTTAGTAGAAGAAGAGGAACCACGATGAAGTTTGGTATCTGCACATCTTTTCGCACTATCCCACAACTCAATGAGATCGCTTTTGATTACCTTGAGGAGAGTGTACAGCGCTTTCTGATACCGGAGCGGCCTCAGGCGGAATTTGAGGAGCTGCTACACGCGGTACGGCAGTTTCCTTTCCCCGTTGAAGCGGCAAATTCGTTGTTGCCGGCAAATCTTTTGCTCATCGAGTCTCCTTCTCAGCATGTGGATCGGGCACGCCTGGAAACGTATATGCGTACCGCGTTACGGAGGGCGGAACAGGCTGGTATCCGTATTTTTGTCTTTGGCAGTGGACCAGCCAGGACCTATCCGGCCGATATTGAGAAGGCAGCTGCGTCCCAACAGCTGGCGGAACATATGGCGACATGGAACGGCTGGGCGCGCGAGCATGGCGTGCAGATCGTGCTTGAGCCTCTACGCTACGAAGAGACAAACATCCTGAATACGGTGGCGGAAAGTGGCGCGCTGGTTTCGACTATCGCTGCTTCGGGCGCTCGCCTGCTAGCCGATGTGTACCATATGGCCTGCAATGGTGAGAATCCAGAGTCGATCCTGCCCTATAGCTCGCTCCTGTCGCATGTGCATGTGGCGGAGAAAGAGGGTCGCGCGGCCCCTGGCCACCACGGGGAGGATTTCCGCCCCTACTTTTCGGCTCTCCATCGCGCTGGCTACGATCAGCGTATCTCCATCGAGTGCAATTGGAGCAACTTCGCTACCGAGGTGACTCCCGCACTGGCGGAATTACGTACCCAATGGACGGAGAGCAGCAAACAGGCTGTCTAAAGCACCTGGCTGTCCTCCGCAAGAGGGCAGTTATATTTTCTATAGTTTAGTCGCATAGTCGCAAACGAAGCGGAGGACACCTCGACGAGAGGTTTCCTCCTGAATGCATAAGGAGTTGCATATCCCATGGAAAAATTGCGTTTTGGCATTGTTGGTTGCGGCGTCATTGGCCCCACCCATGCGGAGGCGATTCGGAGCTTGCCGCAGGCGGAACTGGTGGCGGTCGCCGATGTTGTGCCTGAGAAGGCACAGAAGCTGGCCGATAAGTTTCATGCCACCGCCTACACTAGTCTGCAGGAGATGTTGGATCGCGAGCAGTTAGATGTGGTCGATGTCTGTACGCCCAGCGGCATGCACGGTGAGCTTGCCTGCCAGGTTATGCGCTCCGGTCGCCATGTCATTATCGAGAAGCCAATGGAGATTCGCAAGGATCGTATTGAGGAGATTCTCAAGGTCCAGCGTGAAACCGGTAAGAAGGTGGCAGTCATCAGCCAGCATCGCTTTGATGAGGCTTCACAGCAGGTGCACCAGCTGATTAAGGAGCAGGCCCTGGGTCGCCTGGTGATGGGAAACGCAGCCATCCCCTGGTGGCGCTCGCAGAAATATTATGATAGCGGTGCCTGGCGCGGTACCTGGGCGCTGGATGGCGGCGGCATCCTGATGAACCAGTCAATCCACTCGATCGACGTACTGCAATGGTTGATGGGACGCGTGAAGACCATCCGCGCCTATACCGATACCCTGGTCCACAACATGGAAACCGAGGATGTGGCGGTGGCGGTGCTGCGCTTTGAGAATGGGGCGCTCGGGACGATCGCGGCCACCACTGGTGCTTATCCTGGCGTGACCACGCGCATCGAGCTCTTCGGCGATAAAGGCTCGGCCGTCATTGAGGATGATCGTATGGGCTACCTGCACCTGGCCAGCCAGGATACGGAAGAGGTAGGTCCTTATGGTGGCGGCACCAAGAAGTCTGAGGGAGCCGTTACCGCCAAACCGAAGGCGACGGCCAGTGATCCTGCCGCCCTGCAGGCGTCAACCCATGCCCACCAGATCGCCGATATGATCCGCGCTATCCAGGAAAATGGCACACCCCTGGTGGACGGAAATGCCGCCCGCCATCCCGTCGAGATCATTCTCGGCATCTATGAAGCCGCCCGCACTGGTAAGGAGGTTACACTTTCATGATTCGTTTATCCGCCTTCGCAGATGAGATCTCGCCAGATCTCAATGAACAGATCGCTGTTCTGCAAAGCGAGAATATTCATTACATAGATCTACGCTCGGTCTGGAAGGTCAATGTGCTTGATCTATCTAGCCAGCAGATTCAAGAAATCAAGCAGACATTGGCCGCGGCAGGAATCGGCGTTGCGGCGATCGGCTCTCCCATTGGTAAGGTGCCCATCGATAGCTCCTTTGAGGAGCATCTAGAGCGCTTCGATCGCTCGATCGCCGTCGCCAAGGCCCTCGATACACGCTACATTCGTATCTTCTCGTTCTACGCGCCCGTCAAAGAGGAGGCCGGTTCCACCAATCCAGCCGCCTATCGCGATGAGGTCATCAGCCATCTGCAGGAGATGACGCGCCGGGCGCGCGCGGCCGATGTGCTGCTGATTCACGAGAATGAGAAAGCCATCTATGGCGATAGCATAGCGCGTAACGTTGATCTCCTGCAGAGCATCAACGATTCGCACTTCCGCTCTGTGCTCGATCCGGCCAACTACCTGCAATGCGACCAGGTGCCCTATCCAGATGCCTATGAAGCCACCAAACCCTGGCTTGAATACGTCCACGTCAAAGACGTTCGCCCCGATGGCTCGATGGCCGTGGCGGGCGAGGGAGCCTCTGACTGGGCCGCCATCCTGCAGCGGCTGCGCCAGGACGGCTACGACGGCTTTATCGCCCTCGAACCACACCTGGCTGCCGCCGGCCAGTACCAGGGCTTCAGCGGACCCGATCTCTTCCGCCGCGCATCTCAGGCCCTGCAAACCCTGCTGCGCAACATGGACTGGTCCTACGAATAGACCAACCACATAAGCACGCCCAAAGAGGCCCCGCACGCTTCCTATCGGAAGGATAGCGTGCGGGACCTCTTTAGAAACAAAGTTTCCTTGCCATATTCCCCAACTCATCTTGAGCCGGGACTCGCTCGGTTAGCGCGCGACAGAGCCACCATCGTTCCAGTGAACGCCATGAGCGCAGCCGAGGTGAGGAGCGTGATCGACATACCTGTGGCACCTGCAATGACTGCCAGTGTGAACCCACCGCAAATCTCCCCAATGGCCTCAGCCTGATCGAGGAACGAGCGCACGGTTGCCCGCACGGAGCTACTGGTGCGCTCGTTCACCCAAATCACGCTGACTGTCCGCGTCACGTTGAACACGATGCCGCTCGCCAGCAGCACCCCAGCGCCGCCGATGAGGGCGTCAGGGGCCTCGGCCAGCACGAGCAGCCCGAGCACCCCGATGAAGCAAGCGAGCGCATACATGCGCCGGGCGACGCCCACGCCGTCGATGCGCGCCTGGACGATGTGCAGCGCGACGACGCCTGCCGCCGAGGAACAGATCCCGACTGCCGTGTACCACAGAACGGGATCTGAAGGGAAGCCCAGGTGCACGAGTTGCTTGGGAAACAGCCATGCTGCCATCGACGCACCGTTGATGAGCATCGTCGCGACGCAGACCAGCAGAATCTCGTGGTCGCGGCGCACAAGGCTGACGCCGAGCCGGACGATCGAGAGCGAGGTGTGCCACCGTTTCTCGCGCGTGGGCCTGAAGATGCGCTCAGTGAACTGTGCCGCGACGAAGAGTCCGAGCAGCGCCATTCCGACACCTGACACCACGATCGCTGTCGCCAGACCCGTGGTCCAGCCAAGTACCCCGAACGCGATCATTCCTGTTGCTCCTCCTACCAAATCCCAGCGAGCACTCGCCGTCAACACGCGGGCGATCCGCTGGGGTTGATCGAGCTCGTCGGTAATCCACGCGACATCGGCACCGGTCAAGAAGGCCCACCCCACTGCCCACAGCACTTGTGTCACCAGGATCAAAGGGAACGCCGTCACCACCCCGGTCATTACCATACCAGCAGCCAGGAACAGGTGGCCGATCACCAGTGGCCATTTGCGTCCGAGCGCGTCGGCCCACACGCCGGTAGGAATGTCGGTCAGCACTAAGGTGGCCGACATGACCGTGCCGAGGAAGACGATCTGGGAGGCGAACAGATGCGCATTGACCACGAAATAGAGGCCGGAGGTAAGCACGTAGCCCCGGTGGAACACCGCGCGCAAATACGTCCAGCGCAAGAATATTGTCACAACATCACGCCTCTCCGGGGAACGTTGGCGGAGCAGATCACTGGTCTCCCGCAGAGAGCGGGCGAACTGTCGGATGGCACGCCTGAACTGAATATCCATTTCTCTTTTCCTCTCTTACTCGGAGATTGTTGCATGTGCGGTTTGATATGAAACAAGCAGAGATCTGAGTGCGCACACATGGGTGCTTACCGAAGAAAAGACGCGGCATTCCCTGTTCAAGGGCGCACTCAGAGAAGAGTGAGTGGGAAGGTCATGGGAAACACGACGAACAGACCGGAGAGGAAGAAGGAGAAGCAAGAGGGGGCCACAAAACGGGAGCGTTTCTGCTCACAGATTTTCATGGGCCGCACTTCTTTCCCTGCCGAAGCCCTCCACTCCTGGTGTTCGCGATGCGCGACCACATGATTCTGAGAGATTGCATCATATACACCACCTCCTTTCTTGAGAGTAGTAGCTACAAGAGCTAGAAGAAATATAGCATACAGAACGAAACGTATCAATAACAATAATCCCAATAGGTTCGGGCCTTGCGCCTGATTTTCCTCCCGACGCTTGAAATCGCTCCCAATCGCTTTTCGGGAGCAATTGGGAGCGATTTCAAGCGAGATGCAAGCAAGCGCCCGCAAGGGGCGCACCTACTACGTTTTCGAGGGCGCTAACTCGCCGAGTTTGACGTCCACAGCGAGTTGCTGCTTGCCCCGATAGAGTCTGACGCGGATGATGTCGCCAGGATTGTCGTTGATGATGGCATCACTGAGCGAGAGCACATTGGTGATCTGGTTGTCTTCAACCTGGACGATGATGTCGTTGGGCTTGATGCCAGCATTGCTGGCGGCTCCACCCGGCGTCACATTGATTACCAGCGCTCCCTGAGTAACTGGCAGATTGTTTTTCCGGACAAATACGGGGTCCAGGTCCATGGCCTGCACTTCGAGGGCGGCCCTCCCGGTTCGTGTAACTTTTCCAGACACAATCAGTTGTGTCCCAATAAATTGCACACGATTAGATGGAATCGCAAAACCGACGCCACTAGCAGGAGTCTTGTACTCGGGGTTGAGCGCGGACAGAGTGGGAATGCCGATCAGGTTGCCGTGCATATCTACGAGCGCTCCACCACTATTCCCTGGATTGATGGGAGCATCGGTCTGGATGGTGCCGGGCAAGATCTGCCCATCTTCACCGGTAGCAATGTTGCGTCCCAGAGCGCTCACAATGCCGCTGGTGACGGTCTGGGTGATACCCAGTGGATTGCCAATCGCGATCACGTCCTGTCCTACCCGCAATCTGGAGGAGTCGCCAAGAGTGGCCACCGAGAGTTGAAGATGGGTCGGATCTACATGCACAACCGCCAGGTCGTCCGCCGCTGATGTCCCGGTCAGGCTAGCGGCCACCGTCTGTCCGTTAAAGAAGACAATCTGGATGGTCTCGCCATTCCTCACCACGTGATTATTCGTGATGATATAGCCACGCCGATCAATCACTACACCAGAGCCAACGTGGTTACCGGTAAGGCTTTTGACATTGATCTGTACAACGGTCGGCCGTATGTTCGCCACCACTTTCTCGCGTAATGCTTCCCGATCCTCACCATTGGAGGAGCTAATCGTCGGGGCGGCATCTGAGCCGAGTTGTAGATTTTGGCCCACCGCTCCGCGCAACGTGAATTGCCAGCCAGCCACCATGCCACCACCAAAGATGATGGCCAGCAGGAGGGCACTGATGATCAACGTCCCTGTACTCCATTTCCTGGAACGAGGCCGCCGGGTCCGGGACTCCTGCTGACCATCCGTTCTGCTCTGTTCTTCAATCAGATGCTGCTCAAGTGGTTCAAATGGTTCGTTCATCATAATTCTTCGCCCCGCGGGCGTTTCCTCCCTCCTCTACCCAAATCCTTTTGCGCTAGTGGACCGACTCTTCTTCTTCAGCTTTGACTGGCGTCTGCTCCTCACGCCGGCGGCGCGCTCGAATGATTGAAGCAATAATCGCTACAGCCAGTACCAGAGCAATAACCAGCAGCGAGAGCCCGGTCGGCACATGATAAAAACTAGAGATAACCATCTTCAAGCCCACAAAACAAAGAATCACTGCCAATCCAGCTTGCAGGAAGTAGAACTTGTGAATGATATTGGCAAACACAAAGTACAGTGAGCGCAAGCCCAGAATAGCAAACACATTTGAGGTGTAAACAATAAATGGATCGGTCGTCACCGCGAAAATAGCCGGGATTGAATCTACTGCGAACAGCAGATCGCTCGTCTCGATCACCAACAATACCAACAAGAGGGGTGTGATCATGATCTTGCCCGCGCGTTTCACTATGAAGCGATCCCTCACAAAGTCATTGCTCACCGGCACCAAACGGTGCGCACATTTTACCAGCGGATTATTCTCCGGGTGCACGTCAGCTTCTTTCTGCACACCCATTTTGATGCCGGTAAAGATCAGGAAGGCGCCGAAGACGTAGATGATCCAGTGAAATTGCTCGATCAACACGGAGCCAGCGACAATCAATATACCGCGCATGAGCAGAGCACCAATAATACCCCAGAAGAGAACACGATGTTGATAGGCGTTTGGTACCTTAAAGTAGCTAAACAGCAACACAAAGACGAAGATGTTATCGACGCTCAACGACTTCTCTACCAGGTAGCCTGTCAAAAACTGCAGGGCCACCTCACCACCGCTCACCAGGTACACTCCCGCGTTAAAAACTAGCGCCAGCGAAATCCATACCGCGCTCCAGATCAACGCTTCTTTCGTCGAGACCGCATGCGATTTGCGATGAAATATACCCAGATCAAGCGCCAACAGCACCAACACAAACAAGTTAAACCATATCCATGGCCAAACACCGGTCAACAACGTTATCCTCCCTCTTCTCATCCTCTTATTAAGATGTCCTGATAACATATCTCAACATACATGGGGGTCGAGGGGCCGCCAGCCCCCTCGCGGGGTTCCAGGGGACACCCCTGGCCCCTTCCCTTCCTCCCTCACCACCGCCGCATGATGTTTAACAAATAAAGCAGGTATAAAGCGGGGAGGTGCAGGAGGGGCGGCCAGCCCCTCCTGCCGGGGAGTGGGGTGTCCCCACCAACATCCTCTCCCCCTCCCGCCGAAGGCGGGAATACAAGAGATCATTTATACCTTCTTAAAAAGTAAAAGATCATCAGGCGGCGAGTCAAACAAAGGTAAAAGAAAACTCCACCTGTCATTTTTTCCAGGTAAACAACTGGAAAAACTAACGATGCGCCCTCATCAAGCATGATATATAGTATGCACAAGCTATCCGTTGTTATTAGTTCTCTGTCAAAGGATACATACATGGAAAACACGACTTACGACACCGCATTGTTACGCGCTCTCTCCAATCAGATGGCTGATGCGGTCGAAAGAGCTACGCCATCGCTGGTGACAGTGATGGGTCGAGCACGACAATCAGGTAGTGGCACTGTCATTGCGCCTGAACTTGTGATGACAGCGAGTCATATACTTGAACGTGAAAATGACATCAAAATCCAATCACACGAGCAGACTCAATTTCCAGCCACGCTGGTTGGTCGCGACAAGACAACCGATCTGGCGTTGCTGCGCGTCCCTGGCCTCAAGCTGCCAGCGGCGGTGGCCGCCGCCGAACCTGCGCGCGTAGGACAGCTCGTGCTGGCGCTTGGTCGCCCATCTGAGGACGGTGTAATGGCCAGTTCGGGTATCATCAGCGCGCTGGGTGGCCCCCTACGCACCAGCCAGGGAACGGTCCTCGAGCGCTATATCCGCACCGACGCCACCCCCTACCCGGGCTTCTCTGGCGGTCCCCTGCTCGATACCCAGGGACAGGTACTGGGCATCCTGACCACAGGACTGGCCAACGGCGTCCCGCTGGCGATTCCGATGGCGCAGGCGCAATCCATTGCCGACGCCCTGGCGCAGCAGGGATATATCAAGCGTGGCTTTCTGGGCCTGAGCAGTCAGCTCGTGCATCTGCCCGAAGCACAACGCGCGGGTCGCGCTCAGGACCACGGTTTGCTGATCGTCAATGTTGAGGAAAAGAGTCCTGCTCAGCAGGCGGGCCTGCTCATCGGTGATATCCTGGTCAGCCTCGATGGCCATGCCGTCACTGATACTGAGGATCTGCAGTTGCTGCTGACGGGCGAGCGCGTCGGCAAAGCCCTGCCGGTCGAAGTGATCCGTGGCGATGCCGTGCAGACGCTCTCGGTGACGCCCGGACAACGGCGATAAGTCAGAGTCTGACCATCATCACCACCCATTAATCATTTGGTAGGCGGAAGAAGAACTGGTTCCACGCTTCTTCCTTTG
This sequence comes from Dictyobacter formicarum, assembly GCF_016587435.1. The sequence goes on along the minus strand of NZ_BNJJ01000010.1, from coordinate 280,973 downwards.
ACATATTCCAAAAAGTATTTGGATCACATAGAGAACGGATCGGTTTCCAATATGACACAATCTACTACACCTTCAACACAGTCTTCATCTCCGCTACCTGATGCATTTTCGTCCACGCTAAGCGGACTCTTCAACCAGGTTCGACCGGCCATCGTCCAGGTGCGCAATGAGCGCCATGGAGGCGGTACGGGTATCGTCTGGCAAGCGGACGGTCAGATTATCACGAACAATCATGTGGTGCCCCAGGATGGCGAGGGCATTCAGATTCATTTTACCGATGGGCGCACGCTACCGGCCCGGGTGCTGCATCGGCAGCCCCAGTTTGATCTGGCCCTGCTCAAGGTTCAGGCTGAACAGCTCCCAACACTACCTGCTGGTGATTCGGACAGTCTGCGCGTGGGCGAATGGGTCTTCGCCATCGGACACCCCTGGGGACAACGCTGGACGGTTACGGCGGGCATCGTGAGTACAATGAGTACGCGCCAGGTCGAGCCCGAAGTAACGATTCCTTACATTAAATCCGATGTACGCCTGGCTCCTGGCAACTCTGGCGGACCACTGCTAAACGCCGATGGGCAGGTGGTGGGCATCAATGCCATGATCTTCGGCGGCGATCTCTCGGTCTCCATCCCCAGCAACGTTGTCAGCGCGTGGCTGAAAGATCTGCCCAGATCACAAGCCATCCTGGGCGTTGGACTCCAACGTATCGATCTGCCGACCGCCATCAGACAGCAACTAGCGGATCATAGCGACAACGGCCTGCTAGTCGTGAGCGTCGTTGAACGTCCCGCCGCCCAACAGGCGATCCTGCTCGGCGACCTGCTGCTGGAGATCGAAGGCCAACCTATCCAGGGCGTACACAGCATCCGCCAGAACCTGGCCAACAAAGCACCCGGCCAGCAGGTCACCCTCAAAATCGCTCGCGCTGGCAAGCTCCAAACCATCACCACCACACTGATTGCAACCGAATAAAAGCACCTCTACATCTTTGTCGCTCGCCAAAATTCCTCAAGAGGTGCAGGACGTGTCCTGCACCTCTCTACAAAAAAGATAAAAGCGCACATGCAACCGCACCCCCAAGAGGGCGCTTTTGCTCCCCCGGAGCTCAAATCATCCTCCCAAGCTCAAATCATCCTTCCGAGCTCAAATCATCCTTCCGAGCTCAAATCATCATCCATTTGTTGGTGCAGAAAGCGCGCTGTGCGCGCTTTCTGCACCAACAAACAAAAAAGGTGCGGCCGCGTATGCGGACGCCCGCAAGAAAAACAAAAAAACAGAATTCCCCACTATTACCTTGGAAAACCTTTTCTTGCATGATATTATGTCTATAATAAACTCTGGCAGACGCGATACCGTCATCGTGCCGAAACAGAAAGAGGAGTCTATTTCTGCTATGACAAAGAAAACCAATGTAGGTGTGATTGGCTGCGGACAAATCAGTTCTATCTACCTTGAAGCCCCCAGCAAGTTTGATATTTTGAACTTTACTGCATGCGCAGATATCGATTTAGAGCGCGCTCGTGCTCAGGCGCAGCGCTACAACGTTCCTAAAGCCTGTACGGTTGAAGAACTACTGGCCGATCCGGATATAGAAGTGGTTCTCAACCTGACAATTCCTAAGGTTCATGCCGAGATCGGCATGGCCGCCATTGAGGCCGGTAAGGCTACCTATAGCGAGAAGCCACTGGCGATCAATCGCCAGCAGGGTCGTACGCTTCTCGATGCGGGCAAGGCCAAAAATTTGCGTGTGGGCTGTGCCCCCGATACGTTCCTGGGTGGTGGCCTCCAGACCTGCATTAAGCTCATCAATGATGGCGTGATCGGTGAGCCGATAGGTGCCACCGCCTTCATGCTCGGTCACGGCCCTGAGAGCTGGCATGCTGATCCAGACTTTTTCTACCAGCCAGGTGCCGGTCCTATGTTCGATATGGGTCCTTATTATTTGACCGCCCTGATTGCGATGCTGGGACCCGTACGCCGCGTGACCGGTTCTGCTCGTATTACGTTTCCGGAGCGCATGATTACTAGCCAGCCGAAATATGGTACGAAGATCCAGGTCAATACGCCGACCCATATCGCTGGCGTGCTGGATTTCGCCAGTGGCGCCGTCGGCTCTATTATTATGAGCTTCGATGTCTGGTCCCACCAGTTGCCACGTATCGAGATCTACGGTACCGAGGGTACGCTGGTCGTGCCTGATCCAAATACCTTTGGTGGCCCGGTTTACGTTCGTACGTCCCAGGAGAAGGAGTGGCGCGAGGTGCCTCTGACCCACGCGTACGCTGAGAATAGCCGTGGCATTGGCCTGGCCGATATGGCGCATGCCATCAATTCTGGCCGCACCCATCGAGCCAATGGCGATCTGGCCTACCACGTGCTCGATATTATGGAAGCCATCCATGATGCTTCCGACCAAAACAAACACATCGAGCTGACCAGCATGTGTGAGCGTCCTGCTCCCTTGAATCCTGGCAAACATGATTGGAGCGAGGATCGCTAATTTCGCTCAATCCAGGCGCGGCCTGACCGTGGCGCCGGGAATGCCAGTCATTTCTCGGCGCGCGGTTATTATCATCGTTGTGTAATCGTGGTATCCTTCATATATATCTCTATTGAGCCAGGTACATCAGTCATGCTCTTCCGCACATATCTGCGCATAACTGATGCGCCATATTGACACAGATAGGAGAACATTTCAATGGGCAGAGACGTAGCTAATCGACGATTACGTGCCGGCATTGTGGGCGGCGGCAAAGGTTCTTTTATCGGCGCAGTCCATCGCGTCGCGGTCGAATTGGATGGTCAGGCGCAAGTGGTCGCGGGCGCGATGTCCACCGATCCACAGCGCGCAGAAGAGTCGGCCCGGGCCTGGTTCCTGGATCGCTCCTATGCCAGCTATGAAGAGATGGCGGAGAAAGAGGCCAGCCGCCCGGATGGTATTGACTTTGTGATGATAACCACTCCCAACCATATGCACTATCCTGTGGCTAAAGCGTTCTTGCAGCATGGTATCCACGTGGTTTCCGATAAGCCCATGTCCTTCAGCCTGGATGAGGCCAGAGAAGAGGTGGCGCTGGTTGAGCGTAGCAACCTGATCTTTGCTCTGACCCACAACTATACTGGCTATCCGATGGTGCGCCAGGCGCGCGACCTGGTGCGCAGCGGCGCCCTGGGTGAGGTGCGCAAGGTGCTCGTTGAATATGTCCAGGACTGGCTGATGGAGCCGCAGGAGAAGGGTGGCAACAAGCAAGCAGCCTGGCGCACCGATCCTACGAAGTCCGGTATCGCTGGCAGCGTGGGCGACATCGGCACCCATGCCGAGAACTTGATGGAATTTATTACCGGTCAGAAGATTGCCTCATTGAGCGCTGACCTGAGCACGTTTGTGCCGGGCCGCCAGCTCGATGACGATGCCAATATGCTGCTGCGCCTGGAGAACGGTGCCAAGGGCCTGCTGACCTGCTCACAGATCGCTGCTGGCGAAGAGAATAACCTGAACATTCGCGTCTACGGCACTCGTGCCGGACTCGAGTGGCACCAGATGGAGCCGAACACGCTCCTCTTCAAACAGCCAGGACAGCCCACGCAGATCTATCGCACCAATGCGCCCTACACCAGCGACGCTGCCAGAGCGGCCGCACGCACGCCCGGTGGACATCCCGAAGGCTTCTTCGAGGCCTTCGCCAACGTCTACAAAATGGCCATCGCCGACATTCGTCGCGTCGAATCCGGTGAGAAGCCCCTGGGCGGCTATCCCACCATCTACGACGGCCTGCGCGGCATGCTCTTCATCACTAAAGCCGTCGAGAGCTCCCAGAAGGGTGCCACCTGGGTCGACATGAAACTCTAACCCGGACCATCCCCTTCAAAAGAACAACGCATCAGTCAGGCGACTGCTTTGATCAAAGCAGTCGCCTGGCGTTTTCATGAATGATAAACCTCTCAAATGATGCCGCTGACAAAAATGACGACCGACACGCCCGTGACTAGAAGAGATCCAATCCACAGCCATTCTTTCTTAACCAGGGCACTCATCGCGGACAACGCGATAGCGATCTGGCAGAATAATGTCGCCGTGTCAAGCCTCTCGCCTTTCTCCAGCGCTTGAGCCGATTGGTCGTTGGCCGCCTGGGCCAGGCTTTCAAAGTGTTTGGCATCATGGTAAATGCCGTCCTGTTCTTTCTGGTAGCGATCGGCATCCTTCTTGCGCTGTGGATTATGGGTCTGCTCATAAAAATCCAGCGCCAGGTTGAGCTTGATGCTTTTAGCCTGGTAGAAGGACCACTGGTCGGAAGCTTTATTCTGATAGAGGATAGCATTATTTTTTTGAAGGAATGCCTCGCTAGAATAATTCCCTGCCATTGAAGATATAATAGCAGTGAAGACGGCGATGAGAGCGGTCGTAATCGCCAGGTATTTATTCCAGTGCCCCCCATGTTCGATCACTTCTTCGATCTTCTCTTTAACTTCACTCGCCTCCCTACGCAGCATATAAATCTCCTTTTTGTTATAGAATACCAATTTTTTATTAAAATATAAATATATATACACATAGGTTCGGGCCTTGCGCCCGATTTCTTGCTCGACACTCGAAAATGCTCCCATTGGTTCGGGCCTCGCGCCCGATTTCTTGCTCGACACTCGAAAATGCTCCCATTGGTTCGGGCCTCGCGTCCGATTTCCCTCTACGCACGAAAAATCCACCCATAGGTCAGGGCCTTGCGTCCGATTTCGGCTATGATATACTCTACTAGCTATCGATAGATCGAACATACTTAATCACAGACTTTGCAGGCAAAGGATTCGCATGGACATCCATATCAGAGAGGCAAAGAGAATCTTAAATCCCCAGCGCGGCGGTTTTCTGGCGACCGGCCCTTATCCATTTACCCATACGTTGTCGGCCTACGTGGGCTGCGGCTTCGGACAGACCACGTGTGGCATGTATTGCTATGCGCAGTTTCTCCCCAACTGGTCTTTCATCGGAGAAAACGCCACCTGGGGGAGCGCAGTTCACGTCAAGACGAATGTTGCCCAACTGCTCGATCAGACGCTGGAAAAGATGCGGCCCGCCACACGCCAGAAGCTGCGTATCTTTATGAGTAGCTCCACCGATCCCTACCAGCCGATCGAGCACAAATATCAGGCCACGCGTCAATGTCTGGAGGTGTTTGCGCGCTATCCCGATCTCGACCTGCTGGTTATCCAGACGCGCTCCCCATTGGTAGAACGCGACCTGCCGCTGCTACAACAGATTCCCTACGCCTGGTTATCCATGACCATCGAGACCGACGATCAATCCTATTTAAAGAATCTCAAAGGTGGGCCACCGCTGGAAAAGCGCTGGCAGGCGGTACGAGCAGCCAGCCAGCATGGCGTCCCGACCCAGATTACCGTCAGTCCATGTCTCCCCTATACCGACACAGAGCAGTTTGGACAGCAACTACTTGAGAGCGGAGCCCGGCGCATCGTGGTTGATACGATGGTCGATGGCGATGGTACGGCAGGCAACCGCACATCACACAGCCCCTTTGCCGAAGCCGTACCAGACTGGGCAGAGACGCGTCACGCCCACCAGCTCTATGATTATCTACGCCACCACCCTGAAGCCAAAAACATCACCATCGGCTGGAGCCAGGCCGGCTTCTGCGGCATCGCCCCACGCTCCCATGCCGTAGGTGCGCCCCTGGGGGCGCTTCTTACCTTGCCTCGCCTCAATGAAGGCGAATGCACAAACTCTAATTGACACATAAAAGCGGATATGTTATTTTTACTAGAATTGTTGCGCTGAGCAGCAACTCGAAAATTTTACTATAGAAGAAAAGAAAGGGATTTGGTATGGCTATTGCGACAACGAAGCTCACCAGAGTGTGGGGCCTTCGTACTTGTTGCACCGTTGTTCACGCGGTTCGTGTCGCCCATAGCCGTATTGTGCCCTTTTTTGGGATAGATGAGCGCGCGAAGCTAGAGTGAACGCCAGTCAAACGTCTAATCAAAACGCCGTGGGTGACGCAAACAGGTCTCACCCACGGCGTTTCTTTTTCCTTTCATTTATCAACCGCAACCAGACCGCTGGGTGAGCCATATACGCTACCACGGTTTTTTGTACGTGACAAGCATTTTAGATAATTAAAGGAATACATAGACGATGCTACAGGTTAATCATATTCAGCTCTCATACGGCGCACGCCTGATCCTGGACGATGCCCCTTTTACGGTCGCTCCAGGAGAAAAGGCGGCTTTAATTGGTGTGACACTCCGCTATTACGCACAGGAATACGAAAACTTAGACTATACGAAGACCGTCATCAACGAGGCCACGGAGATACTTCCGGAAAACGCCAAACGGGTGCGCAATGTGCTGGGACGCTTCCTCTTTACAGGTGATCAGGTGTTTCAGAAGATCGGCACCTTGAGCGGCGGCGAAAAGACACGCCTGGCGCTCGCCAAAATGGTGCTTGATGGGCCGAATCTACTGGTCCTGGACGAGCCCACCACGCACCTGGACGCCATGTCGCGCACCATTATTGGCGAAGCCCTCGGCCACTACAACGGCACCATCATCGCCGTCACCCACGACCTTGAATTCGTACAATACATAAAGCCAGACACCATCCTGATGATGCCTGAGGGTCGCGTCCAACTCTACGATCCCAAATACGACGATCTCCTCCAGCGAGCCTAAGCTAACGCGCAGGTGCGCCCTCTGAAGGCAAGGGCGCACTTACAAATCGCCTTTCTTGTTTGCATTGAGCATGCCAAAAAGATCTTGATGATAGCTTCTGTCGGTTGTACTCGTTCCATCACGCAAAAGCAACAATAAAAGCGATCCCCGTAGGTTCGACCCTTGCGGTCGATTAGCCCCACCGTTTGTGGGGCCCTGTGTCCTCGCCGCTCGGCGCCTCGTCGCATCACACCTCCGCCCACGCGGTGCCCAAAAGCGAACTTCCCCTCCGAAGGAACATACACATGCGTGAGCCATCGTAGGTGCCGGGCTTGCCCCGGCTTGGAGCCCGCGCAGCGTGGCGACCCCGTTCCCGGCCGGTTCGGCTTCTCCTGCCAGCTCCCCTCGGCCCATGTGGCCGATCGCGCGTGTGGTGCACCACACGCGCCCGGGCACAGGGCCGCTTCGCAGCAAGCCAGGTGTCGCGTTTCCCTTTGCAAAAAATGAATGATACCCATGGCAGGTGTTGTATTCAATCTGCGGGCTCATCCTGAAGAACTTCACTCAACTTTTGAGCAAAAGCTTTGGGATGGCTGATGTAGCCGGCATGGTGACTGGGAAAATCTACGACCGTGGTACCGAGTTGTTCTGCTACCGCTACCGCGCAGCGATATGCAACAAACTCGTGGCCGGCCTCGGCGCCAGCCAGTACAATACGTGTAGGCGCGGCCAGCAGAGCAGGAACATTTAGCCGGTAGCGGCGCACAGCCAGGAATGTGTGGGCGAAAAACGCTTCGGCATGCGCATCACTCACTTCTCTATTCAAAGGAGGCAGTTCAACACCCGGCTCCAGATCATCATATCGGACGCCCGACTGGGCCATATATTTCATCAGGGCCGCAGATGCCCCCTCGCGGTTCCTCAGTTCAAGCGGTTTCTCTGGAGATTGTTGCTCATCGTCAGGTAACAGATAGTGCGCTGGTGGTTCATGCGAAATCAGTGTGCGCACCTGCTCAGGATAGCGGGCAACCAGGTCCAGTCCAATTAGAGCGCCGGCACTGCTGCCGAATACGTATGCTGGTTCATTCGTCAGGGCAGCCAATAGATGATGAGCATCGTCACCCTGCGTTTCCAAAGGTATATCTGCGCTCACATCATCAAGTGTACTGCGCCCCGCGCCGCGGCGGTCGTAGGTCACCACGGTATACTGGCTAGCCAATATGCTAGCAATACCGTTAAAGCTGCTACCACCACCACCACCGGCAATCATCAAAAGTAGGGGACCCGCTCCACGTACTTCATAGTAGAGGGTCGCTCCGGGTACAGGCAATGTATCGCTCTTTGGCAGATTCATTCATTTGCTCCTTGCTGTCTGGAGAACATAATTCTCAAACTCATTCCAGAGACAATTCCCGCTTTAACTTGAGACGCACTATGGTTTAAGCATACGCAAAAAAATGCTGGCATCCGGAAAATGATCGCTATATTGATCAGGATAATAGACGGCCCAGCGAATCAAGCCATCCAGGCAGGCAAAGATGGCTCGTACCAGTTGATCTGGATCCCCGGCTGCTACTTCTCCAGTGGCCTGACCGTCAATGATGAGTTGCCTCAGCACGCCTTGCAGCGCCAGTCCACGTTGATGGATCAGTTCGCGTAAACCTGGCGGTGCCATATCAGAGCTGAGTACCTGCCCCAGGAGCAAGTAGATCTCTGGATGCTGCCTGCTTTTCACGAACTCTGACAACAGAAAATTCAGGCGCTCTCCCGGTGTTCCCGGCATATCTTGCACGTTTTGCAGACCCGCGGAAGGCTCAGGAATATCTTGCTTCACGAGGGCGTAAATAAGCTCCTCCTTGCTGGCAAAATAGCGATAGGCCAGCCCATGGCTGACTGAGGCTTCAACCGCCACATCATCCACTGTCGCCGCCAGTCCCTTGCGCGCAAAAACTTTCCTGGCCGCCTGCAAAATCTTTGTGCGCTGCTCCTCCCGTATACGCTGACTGGCTTCTTTCGTCCTCGGCATCGCATCACCTCCTTTTGCACATTTTATTTATGACTGACTTAGTCAGTCATAAATAAAATGTAACATCATTATTGTATGTCGTCAAGTGCTGCACACGATACCTCGCCACGTGATGCTGGCTCTCCCGCGAAGTTGATGAATAATATAGCTCGCTTGCTTGCGTGCAGAACCAGCTTCCAATTACATTCTTCATAGATGATGATGGATAGTTAGGAAAAGAGAGGAGTTTCTGATGGGAAGCGAAGTTCATTCTCCCCTATTGCCCGACCCGACATGTTTACACCTCACCCATTTGAAAACTTCTCCCAAAATGATTACGGTGGTGGTGACAACCACCGCCTCTCAAGCGCGCTGTCCAGTCTGCCAGAGCCTTTCGGGTCATGTGCATTCTCGTTATGTACGCACCGTAGCCGATCTCCCCTGGATGGGTTGGGAGGTCCGGCTGGAAATCCATACGCGTCGTTTCTTCTGCCTCAATCTTGCTTGCCCGCGCCAAATTTTCACTGAGCGACTTCCCAGCGTGGTTGCTCCCTATGCTCATCGAACCACGCGGCTGGCAGATGTCTTCACGCTCATCGGTTTTGCCATCGGTGGGGAAGCGGGGAAACGCGTCATAGCAGGTATGGGTCTTGTCACAAGTCCAGATACACTGCTTCGGCTCATTCAGGCAGCGCCGGAGATCTCCCATGCAACACCTCGCGTCCTTGGCGTCGACGACTGGAGTTTCCGCCGGGGCCGCAAGTTCGGTACGATCCTCATCGATCTGGAAAAGCACATTCCGATTGAACTCTTGCCTGACCGTGAAGCCAGTACGCTCGCTACATGGTTGCAAGAACATGTGGGGGTCGAGATCATCAGCCGTGATCGTGGCGGTACGTATGCGGAAGGAGCCTCTTTGGGAGCACCTGATGCTCAACAGGTAGCAGATCGGTGGCATATCTTAAAGAATGTAGGGGAGGCCTTGGAAGGTTTTTTTATCAGCAAGAAATCTCTGCTCAAAGACACCATGTTGGAACTGACAGCATCGACGAGGAAGTCTTCCCCCTTGCAGGAGAGTCCTATGGGCAATACCAAACGGCTCGAAGAAGTGAGCCTGCAACGTCATCAGGAAAAGGTGGAAAGATATCGGAAAATTCATGAACTGCATGCGAAGAAAGTGGATCAGGGGATCATCGCGCATGAAGTTGGAACCAGCCGCCAGACAGTCTCGCGCTACATCCATATGGATCAGCCACCGGAGCGAAGATGTCCGCGTCGCACCCGTATCCACCTGCTCGAACCGTTCAAGCCCTACCTGCTCGAACGCTGGAACGAGGGATGCCGGAATGCCTCCGAGCTCTTTCGGGAACTTCAGGAGCGTGGATACACAGCTTCGATGTCCAATGTGACCCGTTTCATCAAGAAATTGCGCACGACGAAAGGGAAGCCGAGGGGGTTCAAGCGCGTTGAGCCAACTCCAGAAACTATTGCGACGAAAAAAGATACGCAGGTGCGACGTCCACCGACAGCGCTCCAAGTGTCGAGATGGATGACCTTTACCGAAGAACAACGACTGGATTGGCAAAATGCCTATCTGACACGCCTGTGTGAAGCCGATCCGCTCATTGCCCAGACGTTCACTCTCCTGCAAGATTTTGCCGCTATGCTTCGGGAGCGTCAAGGAGCACGATTAGATGCTTGGCTTGCCCAAGTCGAGGAGCAGGAAGTAACCGAGCTGAAAAACTTCGCGCGAGGTCTCCAGAAAGATTATGATGCTGTCAAAGCTGGCCTCACACTCGAATGGAGCAATGGGCAAGTAGAAGGTCACGTGCAGAGGCTCAAGTTGCTTAAACGACAATCCTATGGTCGTGCTAGCTTCCAGATCCTGCGCAAGCGAGTACTCAAGCACGCTTAGTGAAGCCTCTCAAGGAGGGGATGATTCCGAATCATCAACTTCGCGGGAGAGCCGTGATGCTTGACGTATATGGTCAGTGCAAAGTGAGTAAAAAAATCGACGTCATCCGCGACGTTTTCTGGGAATGGAATGCTGACTATATGCCGGAGGAAAGCAAGATCGAAGAAGTTTTTTTCTTTGCAAGGTGGTAGAGTATATTTGCTTGCAACAGGCAAGCAGATGTTGTTCCCCAGAAGGAGAAAGACAGCATGAGAAAAGTCATCGTGTCAGAGATGATCACCCTTGATGGTTTTTTCGCAGGGCCTGATGGAGAGATCGACTGGCATGCCATTCATTTGGATGAGCGAAGCCGCCTGAACAGCCACCACTGTTTCTGAGAAAAGATTCGCTCCCAGTGATGAACTCTGGCGGCGGAGCTAGCCGCGAGTGAGCGGCGTTTCCAAATGCTTTTTACAGCATGCCGTGGATGAAGATTTTAATGAGCGTACGCTCAATTTTTTCCGTTCCGTAGACACGCTTGTGTTTGGTCGCCTCACCTATGAGCTGATGGCGAAGCACTGGCCCACCCAGGCTGCTGCTACGGATGATCCGCTCATCGCTGAGAAGATGAATACGTTGCCCAAAGTGGTGTTTTCAAGGACGCTGGAGAAGGCCGAGTGGGGGGAGTGGAAGAATGTCACAGTGGTGAAAGGAAATCTCGAGGAAGAGATCGCCAAATTGAAACAAGAGCCAGGAAGAGATATGGTCATATTTGGGAGTAGCGAGATCGCCTCAGTTCTGGCAAGGGCTGGTTTGATTGATGACTATCTGCTTTACTTGTCTCCTGTGGTGTTAGGGAGTGGAATACCTTTATTTAAAGGCATGAAGGAGAGAATAAAGCTGCAACTGGTAGACGTGCAGAATTTGAGTTCCGGCGTGGTTCGACTTCATTATCGATCTGTAAACTCTCTCCAGTGAGCTTTAAGGAACGGCGATTCATCTCCCGTTTGAAAACAGGGGCTTTCTCGCTCGCTTTTTGTAAAGTGGATGAGGTGCCTGCCTGATGGGTTGAAAGCTCAACTTCTGTGGAGACACTTTAAGGGCAACAACTTTTCCAAGCTACCTGGAAATTACTGTACGCTTGTCATATGATAGGTAGGAACGTCCCTGTTTTTTTTATCCAGCTAGCAAGTGCGAGCCTCTAAGCTCTTCAAATACGGGGGGAGCATGCACTACGGTACGTTGAAAAAGCATAAGTCATATCTGCTGTCACGCAAAAATCAACTCGACTTGCAAGGACGTTTGCTTGAATTGGCCCATGATGCCATCATTGTACGGGATCCTGAGAGTAATATTGTGCTCTGGAACCAGGGAGCTGAGCATCTCTATGGGTGGACGGCGCGGGAGGCCATGGGGCAGATAACCCATACCTTACTCCAGACGCGTTTTCCGGTCTCGGAAGATGATGTCCAAAATATATTGGAGACAAAGGGCTATTGGGAAGGTGACCTTGTCCATACCAACCGTGAGGGAGAGCAGGTTATTGTTGAGAGTCGACAGATTCTTGAACGTGATGCACGCTCCAAACCGATGGCAATCCTGGAAATAAACCGCGATGTGACAGAACGTCGTCGCCTGGAGGTCATTGAGCGAAAGCTCCAGGCTGAGCAGAAGGCGAAGCTAGATTTTTTGCAGTTGATTATTGATGAGCTACCCGTGGGTATTTATCTTGTCCGGGGGCTGGAGGCTAGATTCGTGCTATTTAATCGGGCTACCACCAGTGTCTGGGGCGCCGAAGTGAAACCCGGCCAGCCCTTGAAAGAATTTATGGAGGACAATAATATTAAACTGCTGGGCGCTAATGGTCAGGAGCTCTCATTCCAGCAGTTAGCCACCTACCAGGCTATTATGACCGGAGCGAATATTTACCAGTTCCAGGAAGTGGTACGGCGGCCTGATGGTTCGGTCCTTCCCATCCTGGTAGGCGCGATACCTCTTAAAAGAGACGATGCCCCCTACCGTTTTTCTCATGATCTTTTCACCGGTATTGATCCAGATGAGCGATTAGTGCTCGTTGTGCATCAGGATGTAACCATCCTTAAAAAGACGGAAGCACTCAAAGAGGAATTTATCAATCTGGCAACGCACGAACTGCGTACCCCGGTAACAGTGCTGGCTATGGGCGCGGATATGCTGCTGGCGCGCTCAGCACGCGGGCATGGACAACCTTTAGATGTGCGACAGGAAAAAATTGTGCAGGATATGCGGCAGGCAACTCGTCAATTGAGCAAAATCACGGAAGACATGGTGGATGCAACACGCTTGCAGGTGGGTCATCTCCAGGTCAAGCAAAAGCCAACTGATCTACTTGTGCTGGTCACGCAGGTTATTGATCGGCTACAACTAACCACACCAATTCATCAGATTAACTTGCATACTTCTGTAGACAAATTATGTGTCTTCATCGATGCCGACCGCATTGAACAGGTGCTGGCGAATCTACTATCTAACGCCATCAAGTATAGTCCACAGGGTGGTCCTATTGACATAACCATTAAAGAGGAAACCAGGACAAATGAGGCCTTGCTCCAGGTCAAAGATGGTGGATTGGGCATTCCTGCCAATCAGCAATCACGTATTTTTGGACGCTTTGAGCGCGCCGATAATGTTAAAGCGATGCATATCGGCGGAACCGGCCTGGGCCTCTATCTGAGCCGAGAATTAATCGAATGCCATGGCGGGCATATCTGGTTTGAGTCTGAAGAAGGGGTCGGCTCTACCTTTTGCTTCACACTACCGCTCTGTAGCGAGAACCTCTCTTAAGAGCGTGCATGAAAATCATGCGGTTTGCGCCTTCGGCCCCTGACGCTTCGCACCTTCGGTGCTCAAAAAAAAATTATTTAATTGTGGAACATGAAAAATGTGTATATACACATTTTTCATGTTCCACAATTAAATAGAAGAGTGGGGGCGTCCGCACCCTACAGGTATAGGTTTTTTGGATTCGCGCCAGGCAAGCGGGGATGCAAGGGGCGGTCAGCCCCTTGACTGGGGGTTTGGGGGCTGTGCCCCCAACTCCTCCTCTCCTCGTGCCGCCCGCAGGGCGGCATCAAGGGGCCTCAGGGGCGTAGCCCCTGAAAAACCTATACCTGGGCTGGCAGAATCTATTGTATAAGCGCTCTAGAGCGTAATCACCTGGTCGGGCGGATTGCCTTCCAGGGCGGCATAGAGATCGGGGAAGCAGCCAACGCGAACACCTTCAACGGTTCCGACGGGATCATAGGTGCCTTGCTCGTTTTTGACGGCCAGGTTGCGCTCGCTGGCACATTGGTCGCAGAGCATGAGCAAGATACCGCGCTCACGGGCGACGGCGCTCAGACGCTCACCAAGCGGATCGCCTTTGCGTAGCGCAAATGTGTTATCGTCGAAGAAGAACATGCCAACTACTTCAGCCCCATGGCGCCGCTCTTCGAGTTGGGGCAGGATCATTTTTCCTAGTTTATAGCTGACAGTGTGTCCGGATGTGCTAAAGATATAGGCAACTTTCATTGTGGTCCTTTCTTGTTGAGGCAACAGGGATTATAGTTTGTCGAGACAAACGCCTTATGGTTGTCCACCATACCGGTCTATCTAGCAACTATACAACAGTGCAGCCCTACAATGAAACAGCCAGCAGCCTTCCTTTATAGATATCTACCAGGGCGCAACCAGGTAATCTTTCCAGAATTTCCCGGCTGTAATCTGGCCGCCCTGCGCGGTTCCAAAGATCAGGTCGCAGATACGGGCGGCCGCGTCAACCTCATCTAGAGGCAACTTGTCCTCTGCGATGCGTTGCCCGTAGGGAACCTGTTGTGAGATCCAGCCGGGGTCGACACTGTTGATGGCAACCCCTTCGGCGGCTAAATCCGTTGCCATGGTTAAGGTTAACATATTTAATGCGGCTTTCGCCATATTTGTATGTGGATGCGCGCCCGTTTTGTGGCCCGCGAATTGCCCTTCAATCGCTGATACGTTGATGATATGGGTCGGGCGCTGTTTGACGTCCTGCGTGCGGCGCAGCAGGGGCGTCAGTTGCTGAATCAGGACTGTGGGGGCGATGGAATTGACCAGTTGCACTTCAACAATTTCTGGAATAGAGAGGTCCTGTAAGCGCATGGTCCAGCTGTTCTCTGTGCGCAGGTCGAGTTGCTGTCCATCCTGGTCATAGGTGGCGGGCGGAAAATGCTCTGAATTGCTGAGTTCATCGCCTGCGATCAGCGGTATCTGCGAGAGGGCGGCGGATCGCTCTGCGCTCAATGATGGTATGGAGATATGTTGTTGATCGGCTGACCACTGCTCACGTTCGCGGACCGGCGGCAGCATGGAAACCTGTTCGCTCTTTAGCAATGGTTGGAGGATTGCCGGGAGCTCGTCGGGTGCCAGTAATTCAAATTCCAGCAGGTGAGCGTAAAAAGCTGGTGGACGCCGCACGGTCTGGGCGGCGTTGTTGATCAGGATATCAAGCCGTCCATATTGCTGCTGAATATAGGCTGTGCAGCGTTGGATGCCCGAGAGCTGGCGCAGATCGAGGCCGTAGATTTCCAGGCGTTCACACCAGTCGGCGAAGTCGGGCTGGCTGGCATAGCGCCGGGCGGCGTCGTGAGGGAAACGCGTCGTGACGATCACAGTGGCTCCGGCCCTCAACAGTTTGAGGACCGCGGCCTGTCCGATACGCAGGCGCCCACCAGTAATCAGTGCCACATAACCACGCAGGTCGGCCGTTTGCCGCCGCTTCACATAGTTCAAATCGCCGCAGCGGGGACACATATGCGGATAGTAGAAGTGCTGGCGGAAGAAGCGCTCCTTGCATACATAACAACTTTCAGCGTTCTGATGATCCGGCTCCCGGCATATGCTCAGTTCATAGCCTTTCAGGCCACGTCCATCCAGGGCGGGATTGCGATAGTATACGCCCCAGTCCAGCAGGTATATATAATCGGGTCGCTCCCCCAACTCATACTGCGAGATGAATTCCGCGAGATGACGACAACGCTCCTCGTGCTCCAGTTCTGGTAGAGAGCCCCGCGCCAGCACGATTCCAACCGGAAAGGCCTGCTTCGGAATGCGCTCAGTCCGCGTACTCAGGTCTGCTACTTCTTTCTTGACTATAGGAATGACGCGATAAGGTTGTAAGTGTTTGACGCTCCGGATAACTTCCATGGCCGAATCCGGCCCGGTGAGGTTGAGCTCCATGCTGAATTGTAGTATGGCCAGCACACTTTTGAGGCTGTAGCTACCTGCGGCTGATGGTTCAGACGTGGCCCGCGTTTGGTCGTAAATGACGATGTCTGGCACACGCGAGCTTTGTCCCTGGGAGTTGTTGATGGGTCCACTGCCAATACCATAGCTGCTCGGCAGCAGTTCGCGCAGTTGGGCGCGCATGCCCTGCCTGGCAGCCTCCCACGCCAGTGCATCTGCATCATGTGGAACGGCCATGAACGCACTCCGGACCAGCTTCACAATTTTAGGCAGGTGTTTATGGATGTCCGTCATAGCTATGCCAGGCCTGCTTGCAAAGGGGATATGTCATGGTTGTTTTTCTTTTTGCTGCAAAAAGCTTTTTTACGCCTCATATACAAGCGGGATGATAGCAAATAGTCTCGGATCTGTCAATACAAAACTGTGCAAGCAGGATTCTTAGCTGGTGCTCCGGACGTGTGTGCGTGGCTCTTGCTGGAACTGCGCAGTCATTGCAGCGGTTCGCATAGATCACGGCTGCCACGGTGCCGCGACAGAAGGGTGCAGGGGCGATCAATGCTCATCCCGGCCTTATCAGCAGGTTACTGCTACTTCTGCATTCAGGCATCATTTATCATGGCACGAAGCAGGTGGCAAGGACGACCCTTTACGGTAAAGACCTAAAGTATTTGGTGGCACTCTGTATAGTGAAAGTGGTAGACAACACTACGCTATTCAATCAGATGAGCTGTACACAGCAAGTCGCATCAGCGGCACTTCTGATTGCTGATTACAGGACTACTAATGCGCAGAGTTACTATTCTGTTTTATGCAGCTAGTCTGCCAGATAACATTGGCAATGCTGCACAGCATTGACGTTATGAGCAGAGCACTATTTCTCTCTGCAAACCATTTGTGAGGAGTTAGAATTCTTATGAGAACCAATTCACCAGATAGAGAGCATGTTGTAGTTGGCAAAGACGAGCTGATCCATCAGATCGCTGCCAAGGCTGGTATGAATCTGAAAGAGACGAATAAGGTCATTGATGCTTTTACTGAGGTCGTTCGTGAAGGTGTCGCCAAGGGCTATGAGGTCCGCTTGATGGGCTTCGGCACCTGGAATCTCCGTGATGTTGCTCCCCGCCGTGTTAAATCCATTCGCGGTGGCGCCCAGATTACTATCCCGGCGCGTAAACGTGTTGGCTTCTCAGTTGGTGCAGTCCTTTCACAGGCAGCGCTAGATGCTTCTGCAGGACGCAGCAGCAAAAAAACAGATACGCAGCGCAGCGGTACAGGCCGCTAATCTCGTTTGATTCGTTCCTCCTATCATGCTATTCTAGCAAGAGATGTTTCCTGCGCAGTAGTATGATAGGAGGTCTCGGGCAATGCGGCAGCAGAATGTACCTTTTTTGCTTGGTCCAGAAGATGCGTCCAGCGCTTGTTTACTTATTCACGGCTTCAGTGGTTCGCCGAAAGAGATGCTGGGGTTGGGTGAGGCGCTGGCTGCCCAGGGTATTCGTGTCTATGGGGTGGCCCTGGCGGGACACAGTGGCGATCCGGATGAACTGTTGCGCTATGGGCGTAAGCATTGGATCGCTTCAGCCAAGGCAGGACTGGAACAGCTAGCGCGCTATCCACAGGTCTTTGTGATCGGCTTTTCTATGGGTGGCGTTCTGGCTTTGCTATTGGGCATTAAGCATCCTAAACGTATCGCAGGCGTGGTGACGCTCTCAACTCCAACGAACTTCTACGATAACTGGCCGGCACGCGTGGTCCCCCTCTTACGCTATTTTATGAAATGGTATTATCCGCTCGCTCGCCTCAATTTTAATGATCCTAAAGTACAGGCTGAGACACTCCAGCAGGCCCGCTTGCGCGATCCAGAGGCGCAGATTGATTTTTCCGATTATCATACGGTCCAGGCCATTAAACAGATGGTGCGCCTGCCCATCCCTGCTCTGGCCGAGCTGTTTACGCTGACCGCTTATTGTCGCCGTCGCCTGCATAAGCTGCGCACCCCTCTCCTGATTATCCAGAGCCACAACGATCATACCGTCAAGCCACGCAACGCCGATGAGTTGTATCGCCGGACACGGGCGGCCGCGCCCAAATTGCTGCGCTGGCTACATAAGTCGGATCACATGATCGTGGTTGGACCTGAACGGGACGAGGTCTTTGCTCAGATCAGCCGTTTTGTACAGACTACAAACCCAGATGCTGTAGCGTCTGCTCGATCTCATCCTGCTCAGCCGGAGTAGAGAGACGAAAGCTCTTCCCATCATTGATGTAGACAAGATGCTGGCCTTGATAGAGAACGATCATGTCTGGCTTGCGGTCATTGTTGACATCGACAAACTTGAGCTCGACCGGTACCAGTTCATCATTAGCGTGATAGAGTTCGGGCCCGATGAAGATTTTGGCCTGGCCAGGATCACCGCCGGCGAACTCGATGATCTCGATACGCCGATGCAGGTTGATGGCGATAAAATGGCTGGGCTGACCGCTCTGTTCGTTGTGGCCCACCTGGGCATCGGTCTGAAAGGTTCGTGGTCGTCCGTAGTGCAGGTCGTCCATCCAAGTCGAAAACCAGCCGGCCGCTGTGCTCAGTAGCATCCATAGCACGAGGGTAGCAGTCATGCCGATTAACAGATAAAACCAGAAAGGGCGTGGGGACTCTGTATGCACCTTTATAAGTTTTCGCGGCTTCTGGTGCGCTGGCCGACGTAAGGTCCCCTGTACTCGCGTCACGCGCGTCGGCGACAATTCCATATACAGCATCTGCCGCGTCGCCGTATTCTTTCCGTTGTGTCCCTGACCAGCCGTTGTCTCTTGCATATGCCGACCCTCCCGCGGCAACTCATCGGGCGCCGCCTCCCTCTCCTGCTGCACTGCAACACCACCCTCTCCACTCGGACGCGAGGCACGTGGAACAGGAGTTGGAATACCAGCCAGGGAATCAGGTAACTTCTTTCGTGACTTAGCAGTCCCATCCTCTATCGGACGATGGCGTAAGATACTTTTTGGGGCAATCTTATCAGTAGATTCCAGAGTCGGCATCGTGCGTGCTCCTCTCGATCTTGAACGATACTCTTCGCGTTTGTTCTCTCAAAAACGCCACTTCAATTCACCTACTCCTCGCTACCGCTAAAATAGAACAAACGATCAAATCAGAACCTTTGTTCTATTTTAGCCGAACAAAATACCCCTGTCAATCTATTTGGACCAAAAGGAGAAAAAAGCCCATACACACCAGGGCCTGCACGCAGCACACAGGTAATGGAGTATAAATCACAACACAACCACAATCCATCATCAAAAGATACACATATTTTAACTGCAATTACGGCACACTGCAAGAAATATCACCCATATGTCTTATCCGATCCTCGGCCTGCACAGCCTGTAATGGAGCGTGGAGATGATAATGACATTTGTCATAAGCACTACATGATGATTTGCACTGGGAAATAGAACTGCCTCCTGCTACACTTATAAATGTCGAAGAGAAACGCAACGCGAATTGGGCGCGTCGTTACATACAAGATGTGAGTGCTTCACAAGCAAAATTATCAGGCTCACATTTGCAAAGGAGTTTCGCGATCATGTCTACAAGATTATTCCGTATCCTGGTGGCTCTGTGCGGCCTGCTCGGTGTTATAGCGCTCATGGTTTCTTTCTCCATCAATCCAGCTCCACCGGCAGGTGCCAGCATACGACAGATCGTGGTATGGGGACGGGCACACGAGAACTTGATTCTGGCCGGTTCATGGCTGCAAGGCTTCGGTTCGCTGCTCGAAATGATTTTTATTATAGCGCTCGTTCATCTGGCGAATGCCACCCAGCGACTGCGGGGATTAATTACGATCGCCGCAGCCATCATTATTGCCAGTGTTAGCCTGGTCGAGGTCTCCTTCTATATCAGCGCCATCGAGGGCGGCGTGGGTGGCGACCTGGAAGCGTTGGCGGTAAGCCTCAACCTGATCAAGGCCATCCAGCACGCGTATGTGATTGCGCCAGCTCCGGCACTCCTGTTGAGCCTGGGACTGGTCATGTATATCTCACGCCGGTTCTCGCACGTCTTCAGCTACCTGGCGCTGCTGCTTGGTGTCACCATGAGCATCCTGGGCCTAATCGGCACCTTCATTCCGCTCCAGACGGTGATTGACTCCGTGCTCAGCGCCCAGGAGGTCTGGTTCGCGGCTGTGGCTGTGGCGCTCATCGTCGGTGCTCGCAAAACATCAACCACCCAACCATCCAGGGAGCAGTCACAGCTAACCGCGCAAGTCCTGTCTTAATCCAAAACAGCATCGTTGGCTTCCCATCCTGAACATGCATGCCAGTATCTCACGTAGATACTGGCATGCATGTTCGATCTGATGCTGGTTCAGTTTCTATCAGATCCCTTGCTTGAGCATCAGGACAAGCGGTTAGATTGTTCAGGCCTGAATCGTGCCGGGGTGGGCCTTGCCCGGCGTATCCTTCTGGATGCGGTCGGTGCGCGCACCTTCTGTCAGCTCCAGCAGGCAGTTCGCCAACAGGAGTTTACGCACCATCTGCTGGCTGGTAGAAAAATCGGGTGCGGTCGTCGCAACCGGCGTATGGGTGTGGTATAGCTCAATAGCGCTCTGTATAGCTTCTGGCAGGCCAACAAAATCATGCTGCGCATCCGACCAGTGGATGGCATAAGGGGCCTGCAGCCCGAGCGTGTGCAGCAGGACGAAAGAGTTCTGCCTCCAATCGACGCCGTGTAACAATACAGGCACCAGCACTATATCTCCGTCTTCGTGACGCTCTAGTATCTGTTCCATTTCCAGCCCATCACTGAACTCGCTGGCAAAAAAATGCTGGCTGATCAGCACACAGACCAGCGCATCATCTCCTGCATAACTTCCTTCTCCGTGACTATCCGCAGGGCTGACAGAGATATCGCAGCACTCCCAGCCGGCGATCAGACCCTGCTGCGCCAACTCTTTGAGATGCACTTTAAATACATTCAGCCAGAAGATATCTTCGGTCACATACAGTACGCGGATTTTAATATTCTGATCCCTGGTTTCTAACATAATACGCTCCTACTTTGCGACAAGCCCCATCTACATCTGCTAAACCAGCTATTAACCATATATCATCCATTGAAAGCTTCATTAAAAGTATATGGAAATATATTCAGCAACAGCTTATTTTTTATCATATTTCAGCCCGGGTGACAAGGACATGCTGCGTCCGATTCTGTTCCGCGGCAAAAAATATATGGAAACACCGCCATAGCTTAGAAAAGAAAAGTCAGTTCCTCGATGTCAGACCTGGCGGTGTGAATACCTTCCAGAAACTAACTGACGAGGAGCTGACCTTCTTTAGTGAGAAATCCTGATAAGGAGTAATCTGATAGGTGCGCTAGCGGTTAAGGCGATACTGGCTGCTGCGTGTAGCTCTGACGATAACGGCGGGCTGCGCGGCGGCCTAGGCGGCGGGCTGCGCGGCGGCGATGGCGCCGGATCACTCCACCAGGCACAGTGGGGGGCGCGGGCGCTTGCCCGTACATACCAGGAGGAGCCCCACCCAGGTCCATATCATCCAATTCGTACGCGTCCGCAGCATAGCCAGCACCAGCAACGACATTAGCCAGGTCTTCATCAGCTAATTCTACTATAGCTACACTATAGTCAGGCGACGTAGCTGCGAATGTTTCCCTGGCATGCTCACAAGGAACTGTTTTCTTCATCAGCATGAGGATAAACCTAACCTTTCGGCAAAAGGTCAACATAAACTTATACGCGCTACATGGCTTGAAAACTACCGACACGATAGTAGTACCCTAAAAACGATTGCTAGTCAAGCCCCTGAAGTCATTGTTTAGGAAATGCATTGTTTTTTTGTTGTAATTATTATAAAATCGACTTGATTTATACTCTCTTATCAGTCGAATATACTCTCTGAGCCCGCAGTCGCTGCGAGCAGATCCAGGCACCATTTTTTTAAGGCCGGGCATAGTGGTTGATGTAATAACCAGGGCATAATTATTGCACAAGCCTGCGCCAGACCTCTGTTCCTTGTCGTTGCGGTCACTCCTGTAACATTTTTCCGAATCGATTGGCGGGTTTCTCCCAGTTTTCAAGCGTCTTGAGCAGTTGCATTATTTCCCACATTCCTGGCTACCAAGCTGATAGTTATCGGTGGGCGCGCTCCTTGCGGGCGCTTTTATCCTTCCCACTCGAAGAATGAACAAAAACCATAATATGCATCGCATCAAACCGCCCTAAATCGTTCTCTTGTTGCTTTTTCGAGCGTAAAGGAAGAAAGCGCCCGCAAGGAGCGCATCTACGAATCGCATCTATTATCGCTTTTGCGTGATGGAACGGGACGACGGTGGGCCTGAGGCTAGAGAAACTCTGGCTGGTCCAGGATGTCCTGCAGGTCTGGTGGCAAGGGGGCTTCCAGTTCGATGGTGGCTCCTGTGGTGGGATGGTTGAAACGCAGTTGATAGGCGTGCAGGAACTGGCGCTGTAAGGTGATGCCGTATCTGATCCGGCCGGTGCCGTAGGTTGGATCGCCAACTACTGGATGGCCGATCGCTTTCAGGTGGACGCGAATCTGGTGGGTGCGCCCGGTCTCTAGCTGCAGCAAGACCAGGGTGTGATGCTGGAAGCGTTCCTGCACCTTGAAATGCGTGACGGCCTCTTTGCTATCGATGGAGGTAATCGTCATTTGCTGACGGTGGCGTGGATCGCGCCCGATCGGTGCGTCGATGCTGCCACGATCCAATGATACGACGCCCTCGACCAGGGCCAGGTAACGCTTCTCGATCTGGTGTGCCTTCATCTGCTCGATCAGGGCCCCCTGCGTCTGCAGATTCCGGGCGACGAGCAGGAGCCCCGAAGTGTCGCGGTCCAGGCGATGCACGATGCCCGGCCGCAGATCCTCTTGCTGTTTTTTTAGCTCTGGATAACGGGCCAGCAGGGCGTTGACTAGCGTGTCCTCATAGTGGCCGGGAGCTGGATGAACGACCATACCAGCCACTTTATTGATCACAATTAAATCAGCGTCTTCATACACGATGTCCAGCGGGATGGTCTGCGCCACCACGTTTTTGACGGCTGAGGAAGGAACCAGGGTCAGGACCTGTATCCGGTCATTGCGGCGCAAAGCATAGCCTGGCTTGGTAGCTGGTTTGCCATTAATGAGGATGGCCCCATCGGTCACCAGTTGCTGGATCGAGGCGCGTGACAGCTTGTCGATCTGCGATGTTAAGAAACGGTCCAGGCGTGTGCCCACTTGCTCTTCTGCGATCGTCCAGGTTGTTTGTGGTGTTGTCGGTGTAGTGTTTTTATCCATCATTCTCCGTTGTGTGCAGTGTGGTGTTTTTAACTGCCGCCTTTTCTTCTGCCGCAGGCTTATCTGTTACGTCTGCGTTGCTTTTGTCGTCGTCCTCTTCCTTGCGGTGCCTGAGTCCCCCAAATAGCACCATGATGAACAGGAGGGCGACACCAACTGAGATGCAGGCATCGGCGACGTTAAAGATAGCGAAATAGTAGTTGATCTCAGGTATGCGAAACGAGACAAAGTCGACGACATAACCACTATGCACCAGGCGATCGATCAGGTTGCCAAAGGCGCCTCCCAGGATCAAACCAAAAACGAGTTTATAGGCCAGTGAACCCGTGTTGAGCATGCGCGAGTAGAGGTAGCCGACAACCAGAATGGCGACCGCGATCAAGATGGCCAGCACAATTGAGCCATTGCCGCCGGACAACATGCCAAAGGCGGCACCTGAATTATGGATATAGTCGAAAACCAGGTTGTGTCCAAAGATTGGAAACGGTATTTCGCTTCCAACGGTCATATTGCGGACAACCAGTGCTTTGCTCCATTGGTCAAGCACAATGGCGATGATCGCCGTACAGAGAGCCAGAATATCATACAGACGGGCACGTTTAAGCGGCACGATTTCCTTTTCCTTCTTTCCATGCAATTGCTTGGCTGCGGTCGATCACTTTACCATGGCTACAACCGTGCCAGCCAGACAATCGCGCGCACACAATTATAGGGCGCATGATTAAAGCCATTGGGCATGCCTATTGTATCACACCAGCACCAATGACCTCTACCTGCGTGTATCCTCTTGTGTCTCTCCGTGCCTGCTCCTCGTGCTGAGGCTTCTACAATCCCCGACGGCCGGATCTGGATTGGGCGATCTTCCCGTTGAGCGTGATGCGCTGGGATGATGGCAGTTGCTGGACTGAATAATGCAGTAAAATGGTTTGCGCCAGGCGCGCAATCCTCTCTTCATCCTCTACGTCAAGCGGGGCCAGGGCCAGTTCGATATCTCCCAACACCAGGCCGATGCGCAAACTGGCTGGCGCCTGCAGGGCTTTTTTCCCTGCCATCCAGAAGATGCGTACAATGGGACTGACCGCTTGCAGTAGCAATCTCATCCCTTCTCCGATGTCTGTCGCCTCACCCGGGCTGCTCTCAAGTGGCACAACCCCCGATGCCACCAGATAAAACATGCTGATCCCTCCAGGCTTGCCCTTATAGACTGATGCGACTGCATAACCATCCTGCCGTAAAGCGCTGATCAACTCACGTCCAACTTCATGGATCACTGCCACATCAGCATCATGCTCATTTTCAGGAGCGATCTCGATATTACACATCAGCCTTGCTGGTGGCTGCGTCCCCATAAGATCTTTCCTTCCAGCTTTACGCTATCTCTAAAAAACTCTACCCACATCACTGATCATCGGCCAGCAATTGGTTTCCTATCCTTCAGGTATAATTTTCCCTTTGCAGGTCCCCCATTATAGATGCCTTTTATTAGGACGAATGACAGAATGTTCATCTCAAAGCATACATCATGAAAATTTATTAATAAAGATGCGATTCAAATTCATACGCTTTTCCCTTCCCCACCCGAAAAAACAACAAGAAAGCGTATCTTCATTCCCAGGTGGTCGCTTCTTTGAGGATCGCGAATACCAGGTGGAAACTGTAGGTAGCAATCTGGCTGGCAGGATATGGTCTGCCTTGCTCAAGCCACCAGGTGATGACATCAACTATCTGCGCGCTGATGAGGGCAGGCATCAAACCCTTCGCCAGCATATGCTGGTCGGTTACTCGCGCTCCCTGGATGTGCACGATAAAATCGTGCAGGCGCTCGCTGGCCCGTTCGGTCAGATATTCGCGCATCTTGATGGCAAACCAGGAGCTACCCTTCTTTCCCAGCAGGACGCGGTAGAGTCGCTCATATTCCTCAAAATGCTCGAACAGCTTCACCCATGGCTCTGGTGTATATTCCTCCATTGTCTCAACCAGCTTGAATAACTCGGCCCATGACTTCGGTTTGTGGTCCCCATCGATGCTGGCGAAAATACCGCGGCGCAGAGGATCGATGTCGCGTGTCAGGGCCTCGATGGCATCCTCAAAGATCTTCTCTACCAGGTCGTATTTGTCCTGATAGTAGCGGTAGAAGGCGGCCCGACTCACCATGGCGCGCTGGGCAATCTCACCCACGGTGAGGGAATCGAAACCGCGCTCCTCGATCAGCTCAATCAGCGCCTCGCGGAGCAGCTTACGGGTACGCCTGACGCGCAAGTCGTCGGAGTTTTGAGACATTTTTCGCTCCCTGTCACATATGTGACATTTCTTTCTGATTGCACCTTGTTGCCAGCTGTTCGACAGACTACACTTCGAATGAGACAGATTGTTACGTATTGCTTATCATGTATTACATAAGCACTACTGTCAAATGTCATCTTACAGAGAGGCGTAACCATTTTGATATTCTCTTTTCGGTAAACTCCGCACGATCGATGAAAGGAATTTAGATATGACCGGACATATCACCATGGATGATTTGCTTGCTCAGGAAACCAAGCGCAATCCGCAAGCGTTCTATGCACATTTACGTGAACAGGCTCCGCTCACCTACGCCGCCGGACTGCTCGGTACAAGGGGTGCCTGGATTACGACCAGCTATGATGATGCAATTGCCATTCTGAAGGACCCGCGTTTTACCAAGGATGTGCAAAAGGTTTTACAGTCGGGCAATGGACAAATCACTGATGGCGCGAGTGAATCCATCGCTAAATTAGTTACCTGGCGGCGCGATATGCTTACGGTGGACCCGCCCGACCATACGCGCCTGCGTGGCCTGGTGTCGAAGGTTTTCACGCCACGCATGATCGAGCAGTTACACCCACGCATCCAGCAAATTACCGACGAGCTGTTGGATGCCGTTCAGGAGCGTGGTGAGATGGATCTCATTGTTGATTTTGCCTTTCCGCTCCCCATTACCGTCATCTGTGAAATGCTGGGCATTCCCTCACAGGATCGGCCACAGTTCCGCGTCTGGACGCAGGCACTACTGAATTTTTCAGAGGGCAATCAAAGAGGGGAGGCGACGGTGGCGGCGATGGAGGCGTTTATCCACTATATCAAGACGCTGGTGGCAGTCAAGCGCGCACAGCCCGGCAATGATCTGATCAGCGAGCTGGTTCAGGTCGAGGAGAGCGGCGACACGCTCAGCGAGAACGAACTCCTTTCGACGATCTTTTTACTGATCGTGGCCGGACATGAGACGACAGTCAATCTGATCGGCAACGGTACGCTGGCGCTCTTGCAGCATCCCGAACAGATGCGTCTACTCCAACAGGATGCCTCTCTTATCCCTTCGGCAGTCGAGGAATTGTTGCGCTACACGGCTCCGGTGACGCTGGCCTCGCCGCGCTGGGCGCTCGAAGACATCCCCCTGCATGACCAGGTCATCCACAAAGGCGAGATGGTGCTGCTCTCCCTGGTAGCGGCCAACATCGATCCGCAACATTTCAACAACCCGGAAGAATTGGAGGTTACACGCCAGGTAAACAAACATCTCGCCTTTGGCAAGGGCATTCATGTCTGTCTGGGAGCACCGCTGGCGCGCCTGGAGGGCCAGATTGCCTTTGCCACCCTGCTGCGGCGTCTGCCTGGCCTGCGCCTGGTGGGTGATCCCGCACAATTGCACTGGAATCGCACTCCTATATTGCGCGGCCTCACAAGCCTGCCCGTGGCTTTCTAAGGTCCCCAAAAACGACTCGTAATCACCCGTTTGCTTGCATCTCGTTGTGTATCCCATAGGAAATTCAAACAAGAAAGCCAGCACGAGCGCCCACAATACAGCATAAACCCTATCAAAAATACGAGGAAATACTACTCTGCCGACGAAATTATGTTACTATTAATTCGAAGAGTAAAATTCTCGCTATGCTGTTTTGTACCAGAATCAGAGTAGATAAAGGATGAAGGAAGAGAACAATGACTCGTTTACGTGTTGGCTTTATCGGTACCGGTAGGCGTAAGGAGCGCCGGGACGCATTTGGCTTTGCTATGGCCTATGATCATGCTGCTGGCTACCTGGCTCTGCCAGAACAATGCGAACTGGTCGCTTGCGCCGACCTGGTCCAGGACTATGCTGCCGCCTTCGCGATCACGAATGGCATTCCATCTGAGGGTATTTACACAGACTATAAGAAGATGCTGGCCGAGGAGGGGCTGGATGTGGTGAGCATCTGTACCTGGCCCCACCTGCATGCTCAGATGGTGCTGGATTGCGCGGTGGCTGGCGTGAAGGCAATCCATTGCGAGAAGCCGATGAGCGATAACTGGGGCATGGCCCGCTTGATGGAACAGGAGTGTTCGCGCCACGGGGTACGCCTGACCTTTAATCACCAGCGCCGCTTTGGCTTGCCGTTCCGCAAGGCCAACGAGCTTTTGCAAGGAGGCTCCATCGGTGAGCTGCAGCGCATTGAGATTTCATGCGGCAATATCTATGATTGGGGCACTCACTACCTGGATATGGCCGGCCTCTATTGTGGCGAGCAGGCCGCCGAATGGGTAATGGGCCAGATCGATTATCGCGCGGAGTCCCGCGTCTTTGGCGCCCACGTCGAGAACCAGGCTATCGCTACCTGGCGTTATCGCAATGGCGTCTTCGGCCTCATCAGCACTGGACCCGGCGCAGCTTTGGTCGGGGCCGACATTCGCCTGCTTGGCACTGGCGGCAGCATCGAGATCGGCAAATGGGAGGAAAATCGCTACCTGCGCGTCTCCAGCCAGGGCCGCCACGACTGGGAATATATAGATACCGGAGCCGATAACCTGCACGGTCCACATTATGTGGAGCGCGCCATCGCCAATATTGTGGAGGCCATCGTCACCGATCAAACATCGGAGCTGTGCGCACGCAACGCCTTGAATGCCACCGAAATCATCTTTGGCATCTATGAAAGCAGCCGCCGCCGTGGTCGCGTCGACCTACCGCTCACCATCTCGGACCATCCCATGTACGCCATGATCGAGAGCGGCGACATCCGCCCCACACCAACCGCCTGACCCTTTTGAATATATCCCGTAGGTGCGCCCCTTGCGAGCGCTTGCTTGCTTCGCACTCGAAAAGCGTTTTTATTGTTTGATTTTCGAGATTGAAGGGTAAAAGCGCCCACAAGGGGCGCACCTACGGGTTTCTTCTTTCTTGTTGCTGTCTCTTATCACCTTCGCTTATTTGAGGACCACACAACCACGCCGCTGCAGGCGTGATAACCAATCTGGTTCAGCCACTAGCTTGAGCCAGCGCAGGTCTAATTTTTCTAGCTTTGGCAGTCTTTCTAGCTGTGGCGGCAGGGCAACCAGGCGGTTGGCCCGGAGATCCAGCTGGACCAGGTTCTCTAGCTGACCAATGGGGGCTGGCAGTTCCTGCAACTGATTATTTCTGAGGTCCATAATGCGCAAACGTGCCAGCCCTCCCAGGGATTCGGGCAGGGTGGCCAGGCGATTGTTCATGACGTGTAATTCCTGCAGCTGGCTGAGTTTTCCAAGGGAGGTCGGAAGCGTCTTTAACTGGTTGTTGTAGATGCGGAGCTCGCGCAGGCTGGCCAGCTTGCCAATGGTGTCGGGCAGTTCCTGCAGCTGGTTATCGGTCAGGTTGAGGTAGGTAAGCTTGTCCAGGCGCTCAAACAAGGCTGGCTTCAGCGTTGTCAGGCGATTATTGCTGAGGTACAGGTACGCTTCCAGGTTTGTGAGCTGGCCCAGGGAATCAGGAAGCTCGTTCAGTGCGTTATGGGCCAGATCCAGGGTGTGCAGCTGGCTGAGCTGACCAATGCCTTCAGATAGAGCGGACAGCTGGTTTTCGGCTACGTTTAATACCTGCAGCCGTCTTAGTTGCCAGAGTGCCTCTGGCAGCGTTGTCAGCTGGTTCTTACCCACACTGAGATTCTTGAGCTGCGCCAGTTGACCGATCTCCGACGGTAGTTCCTGTAGCTGATTGCCATAGAGCTGCAATGTCTCCAGCGCAGGCAACCGACAAAGCCGGGTCGGGAATCGACTCAGGCGATTGCCATCCGCATGTAGTGCCGTCAGGCGCTCTAGCTTGCCCAGACTCTCCGGCAAAGTCGTGAGGCGGTTATGATCAACTATCAGCGTGTGCAGGTGCCGCAGCTGGCCCAGCGATGCTGGCAACGCCTCTAGCCTGTTGCCACGCACATCCAGGTAGCGCAACTCCTGCAAGTCTCCCACATTTTCTGGGAGAGCCTCCAATCCACAATAGCGTACGACCAGGCCAACGACCCTGTCGCCAGCGATCTCTACACCACATTGTTCGCCGCCACCTTCTCCCTCGGCCCACCCTGACAAGCCATAATACTCATTGAGCCAGCCGCTCCGCTGAAGCATCTCCTCCACCTGCCTGATTACTTCCCGCTCGCCGCCATCTAACCGACGCACTTTTTCGTTCGACATTGCGTTATCTTATTCCTCTCACACATACTTAACCATAATAAACACCGCACCCCGTTAGGGTGTACCTGAAGCCTATCACCATGGGAAGCAAAGCGCCTCCGTACGAGCAGGCGCATGCGCGCCTGAGCCCTTTTTATGTGATGGTGGAAAAAGTGCGCCAGGCGCACTTTTTCCACCATCACATAAAACCTTTTGAGCGCCGCAGGCGCGTAGCGTCGTAGGTGCTGGGCTTGCCCCAGCTTGAGGCGCGAACAGCAATGCATTCAGATATGCTCTTAGAAAAATCTCACGTGGGCAAACAGCTGATGCTTGATGATCAGATATATCAGCAAGAAGATCAGACCAGCGATTAACAGCAAGACAATGGAGAGCTTATTTAGATAGTCTAATCTACTTTTATAATGGATATATTGATCCTGCAGCGTATAGCGATGCGAGACCATCCTGAGCAGGACCATCACGCTTATCAATAGGCATATGCAAAATAATAGCATATATGGAACCAGGCAGTTCATCATCCCTCACATGGCATGCTTAAAGCTGGCTAGCAGCGTTTTGGGAATTTATTCAGGGTCAGATTTGTTTAAGACCAGTTCACTGTTTACTAAACATTGAACGACCATTAAAAATTATACATTACCTGCCATGAAATACAAGATATCTGGCTGGTATTTCTTCACACATTAAAAAATCTGTAGCAACAATCGGACGGCCTGCCTGGTTCGGTCAGGAGAGCTGACCGCAGGCTGGGGCAGCCACTTTCATTGTATTCTTGAGCATGATCGCATATACTATATATTGTTTATTATTGTTTACTATCTTTCACGAAGCAGCACTCGACAGGAACAACAATGGCGCGTAAGGATAAACAAGTTGCAGATGCACATCTGGAGAGTCTTCCACTCTCGATGCGTTTGCGCCTGGCTCGTCAACAAAAAAATATTTCGTTGACCGAAATGGCTGCTCGTCTGGCGTATTCCAAGGGTTACCTGTCTGGCATTGAGAATGGGAATATCCGCATTACCGAGGACATGATTCGGCGCTATGCGGAGATACTATTAGCCAGCCAGGAGGAGCTGGAGGAATTGCTGCGGCTGTTCCATGGCTCCGACAGCAAACGGCAGACATTATCCTGGTTTATGCCCTATCAGCGCAATATTTTTTTTACTGGTCGCGACGCTCTTTTGCAGGAGGTTCATGCGCGCCTGCAAACCAGTGGTCCTGGATCGCGCTTGCTGGCTATTACTGGCCTGGGCGGTATCGGCAAGACTCAGATCGCGATTGAGTACGCCTTCCGCCATCGCCAGGACTATCAGGCGGTGCTCTGGCTGAATGCCGATTCACCCGAGACGCTGCTGGAAAGTTGCGTGGAGCTAGCCGGCTATCTGGACTTGCCCGAGAAAGGTGCCAGGGATCGTCAGGCGACGGTCGGGGCGCTGCGCCACTGGTTCAAGGTGCATCCACGCTGCTTGCTGATCCTCGACAATGTCGATAATCCGGCTGACCTGCAGGCTTTTCTACTGCCACCAGACAATTGCTATACCCTGATCACGACGCGGCGACAGGTGATTGGCCCGATTGGACAGTCGTTTGAGCTGTTAGAGATGTCGCCTGATGAGAGTGTCCAGCTCCTGCTGCGGCGGGCGCAGATGATTTCACCTGCGACTGCTTTGGAACAGATACCGGACGTGATGCTGACGCTGGCCTATGAGATCGCGAAGGAGCTGGATTACCTGCCGCTGGCCCTGAATCAAGCCGCTTCGTATCTGGAGGAGACTGGCTGTGGCCTGGCCAGCTACCTGAAGCTATTCCAGGAGCACCGGGCGGATGTGCTACAAGAGTTCGATTCGGTAGCTAGCAATTATCAATTCTCGGTGGCGACCACCTGGAAACTCTCTTTTGATCGTATCCAGCAGACACAGCCAACATCCTCGCAGATCCTCTATTTATGCGCCTTCCTCAATCCAGATCGCATCTATGAGGAGTTTGTGCAACAGAGCATCGCGTATTTTAACCCCGAGCTGGCGCCCCTTGAGGAGAATCCACTTTTGCTGCATCGGGCCATCGGCGAGCTGCGCAAGTATTCGCTAATCCGCACGCAGCCTGATAGTGGGGCCCTCTCGATCCATCGCCTGGTTCAGGCCGTGATCCAGGATTCAATGGATGAAGAGACGCAGCGTATGTATGCGCAACGCACGGTTAGCGCGGTAAACCATGCCTTTCCGCTGGTGACCGTTGCCCACTGGCATGAGACCTGGTCTCAGTGCCAGCGCTATTATTCGCAGGTTGAAGCCTGCGTCAAGCTCATGGATCGTTATCAGTTGACTGGCGATGAGGTGTCACAGCTCTTGAGCAAGGCCGGTCACTATCTAAGGGAGCGCACCCAGTATCAGCTGGCGCAACAAATGTATCAGCGGGCACTCCAGATCGATCGCCAGCTATATGGGGACGAACATCTCGGCGTCGCCACCGACCTGGGCAACCTGGCCGTAATCTATGAAGACCAGCATCAATTCGAACGCGCTGAAAAGCTCTATCGCCAGGCTATCTCCCTGCAGGAGAGGATTAGTGAATCTGCCAATGCTGATGTCTCGCTGCTAAAGCGTTATGTCAACTTACTACAAAAGACCGAGCGCCAGCATGAGGCGGGTCAGTGGTTTCAGCGCATTGGTACGCACGATACGGAACATGCCCTGACGCGCGAGGTCATCAATGATAATGACCCACGTATCCTCTATAATGAGGAGGGGCACTGGACCTCGCGCCAGCATGCCGGCGATTTTAATAATGATGCGCATTTCACCGAGACACCCGGGGCCTCGTTCCAGTGCCAGTTTACCGGCGTGGGCATCGAGATCATTTCTGATACGACGGTCTATACAGGCGCGATCGAGATCTATATCGACGATACCCACATTCAGACCACCAATACCGCCCGCTTCTCGGTTGAGAAATATACCCAGACCATCGTGTTCAGCCACACCAACCTGGCACCAGGACCCCATACGCTCAAGGTCATCGTTGTCAAAGGTTCTTTTATCCTCGATGCCCTGGCCGTCTTTTCCTTCAATGGCACAAACCTGGAGGCACATAGCGCCTGAACTTCTTCTACGTTATAATTGGCTACAGTCATCAAGGTAGGGGTGTGAAGGTGAAGTTTGAAAAGATGGTGGTTGCAGCCGCCCCCTTGCTGCCGGGCAGCGTATTGAGCTCGATATGATCGGTCGTGTTCAGAAACACATCATGGACAGAGGCGACTGGTACGCTATCAATCTGTAAGCTCTGGTTGTCCACGTTGCTTTCAGCCTCAAGAGTATAGCTGTCACGCGGGGCTACGCGGCCGGCGGCCAGTTGATAGCCGGCACCATTATTATCGTAGCGCACTATTTTCCAGTTACCGTCATTGCGTATCAGAAACGTATAGCTGGCTCCCTGTGTATTTATGCGCGTGCTCAATCCGGCCCAGTTGTCGTTGGATCTTTTCAAGTCTACATCAACCTTGACGCAATAATTGCCGTACACGAACCCATCCAGGCCATAGAATGGGATGCGCCCCATGTTCTTGATATGCGCTTTCTGCTCTACGCTAAGTCCCTGCGCCAGGCAGTGGGTAGTTATATACCCCTCGATCTCGCTGGTCGGTTGCCATTGTCCCTGGCCGTGGTCACAGGCAAAGCCGGGCACCAGAGCGCTGTAGGACTGCCGCCTCAGTTGATTGGCTGCGGCATTGGCCTGCGCGTAAGCGGTACTGCGAACCTCGGCATCATTTTTTGGCAAGCTATCTGGCAGGGGCGTATAGGTGAAATGGGAAAAGAGGGCGCTGGGCGGCTCCTTAGCGCCAGCATCGCTCAGTCCAAAGGAGATACCGTAACTATCTGGGTAGGTGGTGTCGATAATCGTGGCTACAGTATGCTGGTTGATAGTAAAGGTCATCGCCGGCCCATTGACGTCGGCCGCCAGTATGTAGTTCTGAGCGGCCGGGACAAAGCCACGGGCGTAGCGTACATCGATAGCGTTGGTTGTATTATTATAGCGCACGATCTCCCAGGCACCATTGATGCCAACCTGCAATACGTCGTTGCCGTAGCCAAGCTCGGTGCCACTCATGTCCGAGCCGCTCTGGTCGCGCACACCCAGTTTAAAGACGGCGGCCTTGCTGGTATTGACCACGCTGGCCATAATCTGGGTACTGTAGTGATGTGGTAGGGGCAGGCCCCGACTGGTAAAGATCATGGAGGCAAAGGCCGCATAATGACTGGTATGGGTGAGTAGTACACCATCTTGCTGACATGTGGTGACAATTGAGTTATCCAGGATCAACTGAGGCGTCGGCGTGCTCTGGCGAGGAGTCGCCGTGACCGGATCACTAGCGGTCGGCGTAGCTATCCCTTTGTAATAATCAGGCACTTCCCAGTCGGCGCCACCCGTGTCACATTCCTGGCCCGGCACAATCGTTGAGTAGACGTGATTGCGCCAGGTCGAGGTGGTAGCCATGGGCGTGGTAGCCTCGGTGTTTGTGGTGACTGAAAGCTGGAAAAAATAGTAGGTCAGGAAACTGATGCAGAGGATAAAGGCCAGCGGCCAGCAGAGTTGAATATAATGGGCCAGATTGCTGCCGGGCCTTTTTTTGTGCGCGGGGGCACTGCTCACTATTTCGGGCTCGCGTAACCAGGCAGCACTGGCAGACTCCTCGAGCTCACGCAGCCAGGGATTGCTACCGGCGCGTTCTTGCATAAGCACATTGACCTCTTGTTCCGACACCGTTTGCAAGTGATGGCGAATCAGGGTCACCAGGGCTTTCGCCGTTTCGGCCAGCATCTCTTCAGCTAGATAAAATGGCTCGGTTGCCCAGGCGGCCCGGGGCAGGCTCATTGGCTCTTCCAGCACAGGAATCATAAAGCGTGGATTCCTGCGCATGGCGGTCATGACCGAGGGGACACTACGCCACCTGTCGGGATGCAATACGACCACACAGACCGCCACGTCATCTGCTTGAGATGCTAAACCGATAGTCGCCGCAATAATTACTGTTAAACCCAGAGCACGCATGGCTTTGACAAGCTCGATCGCCTGCATGTCGTCTGGAGCTACCGCCACCAGCACCCTGCGCCTCAGGAACGAGGGCTGCATCTCATACCCCATCAATTTACTTCCCTACATGCTAAAATATTTACGGATCGATAAGTATTCATTGTAGATGACATGTTGGGGCACGTCAAGATGATTTTGGAGTATATCGAGGTTTCTTAATATTAGGTACATTGTCTACACTGCAAAAAAATACTCCTATTCATGCTCAAAGGAGTAATTATATGGGTGCGCATGAATAGGAGCATCGCTATGTATCTTTACATATTTTGGGGGAAGGAGCCCAATGGAAAATAGCTCCTAGTAGAAATGGGTGCCTTCAGTAGGCTCGTTGCTATGAATAGCATCTTCGCTGGTCAGTATTTGATCGTGTTTTTCTTCGTCTGCAATACAACGCAGAGCCCAGGGCATGGCCTCCAGGCGCTTCGGCGGTATCTCTTTGCCACAATCAATACAGCGTCCATAGGTGCCATCTTCGATGCGCTTGAGGGCGGCATTCACATCATCCAGCTCACGCTGCAAGGTGAAGCGAATACCTTGTTCTTGCTGCGCCTCCTGCGTATCGGTGGCCTCGTCTTCCTTATCCTGGTACTCGATCGTGGCGGGATCGCCATCGCCCTGTGGTGGTGGTCCGGCGGTTGGGTCCTTGAGATTCTCCTCTAGCTCATGGCGTCGCTCCTCCAAACGTTTCTTCATCTTTGCTATATCTATAGCCATGGCATTACATCTTCCTTTCTTCATCTATCTTGTGACGCTTCCCGTTAATATAGCCCAATCAACTGGCTCTCTTCACCGGGGTGCGCGACTGAAGCGAGCGTATATAAAAACCTGTATCGCTTTCCTTATACATACACGTAGCTCGTAGGCAATTGGTCTCATGTGTAGCTACTCAGCGACCTCGACTCTTATGGCACTCGCCTCGCTTAACCCACCATCGGTTATTTGCTAATTTTCGCCATTTCCATAGTTTAAATCACCATTATGTTGACAAAATACGCCAATATATTGTAAAATTTTGACATTGTTCGGCAATAAAAATCAATAGACTAAAACAAATCACCATTTGAAGACAAAATATTTGCAGTTAAAAGGAGTTATAGCATAATGTTTTCTGTCTTACGCAACCGCAATTTTGCCTTGCTCTGGATCGGTCAGTTGATCTCAATCATTGGAGATTGGCTGCTGGTACTGGCTCTGCCTTTCTACATTTTTGACCTCACAAATTCAACCCTGGCCACAGGTGGAATGTTTATCGCGACTTCGGTGCCGCGCCTGCTGCTTGGTTCGCTGGGCGGCGTTTTCGCTGATCGCTGGGATCGCAGGACCATGATGATCGTCACAGACCTGCTGCGCGCCGCTATTCTGCTCCTTTTGCTGCTTGTCCACTCGGTCTCCTGGCTCTGGCTGATCTACACCGTGGCCCTGCTGGAGTCGGCGATCTCGCAATTCTTTGCGCCCGCCAAAGGTGCTCTGGTCCCACAAATCGTTGCGTCCGAGGAACTGGTAACTGCCAATTCGCTGGATTCATTCAGCGAGGCGGTGACGCGCTTGCTGGGTCCAACCCTCGGTGGCGCGCTCTATGCTCTCTTTGGAATTATCAGCATCGTGACGATTGATAGCTCTTCCTACCTGATCTCTGCCCTGTTGATTTTCCTGATCGCGTTCCGTCCTCTGACCGCGCAGCAGTCTGCACCGGCTGTAGAGCAGTCACAGGTGACGCCAAAGACGATCTGGCTCAAACTCTGGCACGAACTCGTCGATGGACTACATCTGGTTCGCAAGGATCAATTGTTGCGCACTATCTTTGCCGGTATGGGCGTAATGATGATAGCGGAAGGCATCATCGAGGTGCTGCTGGTCGCCTTCACCAAACAGATTCTGCACGGCAATGCCAGCACTCTTGGCTGGATCATGGCGGCCCAGGGAGTGGGAGCCCTGTTAGCCTCGATCTTCAGTCAACAAGTTATACGACTCTTCCAGCCCAGGTACCTGCTCATGCTCTCCTTTGGGATTATCGGCCTGCTCTTGATTGTGGTCTTCAATGTCTCCATTTTCGCCGTGGCCCTTATTGTCATGGCCATCGCCGGAGCCCTGATCGTCTGGGCCATGGTTACCGCCCAGACCCTGATGCAGAAGGCGGTCGCTGACAGCTATCGCGGCCGTGTCTTTGGCGCCTACAGCACTGTCCTATCCCTGATGGTGTTGATCGGCATGGGCATTGCCAGTGCCTTCACCGGCCTGCTAGGAACCACCATCCTGCTCGACATTTCCGGCATCATCTTCGCCCTCAGTGCGCTCCTATTCATCAAAATGCCGGCCGCCTCCCTCACCACCCCCGAAACACCACTCGCCTAAACCCAAACAAAGCGGAAGTGCAGAGGGCGGCCAGCCCTCTGCCTGGATGCTCGGCGAGCATGCCGGGGGCATGGCGAGCATGCCGGGGGCATGATCTCCAAGCTGTGCCTCCACACCTCCCTTCTCTTCTTTTCCGCCGCCGCAGGCGACAAAAAAAGTACTTCACAAGATTCCCAAAATATAAGCAGTAGAAGAGTTATAAAACAACATTTTGTTTGCTGAATGTGCTATGCTAAAAACAAATAGGTAGAAACAGCGAAAACAAAGGAAGTTTTTTATGTCAGCACCACATCTTCCACAACAACCAGAAAGCGGTATACATAATCATACACATACACAGGCGGTCCCATCGATCTTTAGCGAGTTTGATCTCTACCTCTTTGGTCAGGGTAAGCACTTTCACCTTTATGAGAAGATGGGAGCCCATCCCCGCGTGGTGAATGGTGTTGAGGGGGTCAACTTCGCGGTCTGGGCGCCTAACGCGCGTACGATTTCGGTGATCGGGGATTTCAATGGCTGGAATCGTAGCGCCAATCTGATGGAGCTGCGCCACCAGGATCTGGGGGTCTGGGAAACGTTTATCCCCGGTCTGCAGGAGGGGGCGCTCTATAAGTACTCGATCTATTCACGCTACAATAATTATGTGGTCGATAAGATTGATCCATATGCCTTTGCGTGTGAACTGCGCCCGAATACCGCCAGCATTGTGCGGGATATCAAGCACCATGAGTGGCAGGATGCGGCCTGGCTGGAGCAGCGGGCGCAGCGTCAGGATCTGAATGCTCCGATGTCAATCTATGAGGTGCACCTGGGATCGTGGCGCCATGTGCCTGAGCGCCATGTGCCGGGCGCGGTCGAGGAAGATCGCTTTATGACCTATCGCGAGCTGGCTCCTGCGCTGACCGAATATGTGAAGGCGCATGACTTTACCCACATCGAACTGATGCCGATCACCGAATATCCTTTCGATGGCTCCTGGGGCTACCAGTGTACCGGCTACTATGCGCCGACGTCGCGCTTCGGGACGCCCGAGGACTTCCAATATTTTGTTGACTATATCCACCAGGCAGGCATCGGCATCATCCTGGACTGGGTCCCTTCGCACTTTCCCAAGGACGGCTATGCCCTGAGCTACTTCGATGGGACCCATCTGTATGAGTATCCCGATCCGCGCAAGGGTGAGCATAAGGAATGGGGCACTTATGTCTTTGATTATGGGCGCAGCGAGGTGCGCAATTTCTTGATCGCCAGCGCGCTCTTCTGGCTGCGTGAATACCATATCGATGGCCTGCGCGTGGATGCGGTGGCTTCGATGCTCTACCTGGACTACCTGCGTGAGTCGGGCGAGTGGGTTCCCAATGAGCATGGCGGTCGCGAGCACCTGGAGGCGGTGACGTTTTTGCAGCAACTTAATGAGGCGGTCTATGCCGAGGTGCCCGGCACCATCACGGTCGCTGAAGAGTCGAGCGCCTGGCCGCTGGTGACGCGCCCAACCTATGTTGGTGGCCTGGGCTTCACCCATAAGTGGAATATGGGCTGGATGCATGATATGCTCGAATATATGAAACTGGACCCCGTCCATCGCCGCTACCACCATAACAATATTACGTTCTCAATGATGTATGCCTATTCGGAAAACTATGTGCTCCCACTCTCACATGATGAGGTGGTGCATATCAAGGGGTCGATGATTCGCAAGATGCCGGGCGATCTGTGGCAGAAGTTTGCCAACCTGCGTGCCTTCTATGGCTACATGTGGGGACACCCCGGCAAGAAGCTGCTCTTTATGGGCGGCGAGTTTGGTCAGTGGAGCGAGTGGAACTATAAGGAAAGCCTCGACTGGCACCTGCTAGCCGAGCCCAGCGATCCCCACCATGCCCAGCTGCTCGACTTTGTCTCTCAGCTCAACCAGATCTACCAGCGCGAGCCCGCCCTGAGCGCCCTGGACTGCGATCCCGCTGGCTTTTCCTGGATCGATCCGCACGATAGCGATAATAGTGTGATCTCGTTCCAACGGCGCAGTAAGGATGCCGATGATACCCTGCTCTTTATCAGCAATTTCACGCCGGTGCCGCGCCATGACTACCGCCTGGGCGTGCCTGCCTCTGGTATCTACTACGAACTACTCAATAGCGACGACACCCGCTACGGTGGTAGCGGCCTGCTCAACACTGAGGATATGACGAGTGACCCCATCGCCTGGCAGTCCTGCTCACACTCGATTGTTCTGACGCTTCCTCCGTTGTCTACAGTGATCCTCAAGCGCCGAACCGATAGCGTTGGCAACGAACCCGTCACAACAAATCCCGACACACCCCAACCAACCGAATAAACGCAACAACAAAAACACCCCATACGCGCGCCCCTCCCGGGGCGCTTTTTTTACCCTTCCCACTCGTAAACGTATCAATAAAAACGATTCGTAGGTGCACCCCTTGCGGGCGCTTTTACCCTTCCCACTCGTAAATGTAACAATAAAACCCACAACTCCCCTCATAGAGATGCATATCCCAAATCGTTTGCCTCATATAGTAGAGATAGAGCGCAGGTAAATCGCGTCCTCGATTTCCAGAATACCTACTTTATTACCGCTGGCACGGCCAGCACCCCGCCACTTCCAAGCTTGTCCGGTCAAGAAGAGGGTACACTGGGCTTTACCGCCTGGGCAGACTGGATCGTTGACTGGGATCAGGGCTTCCATCAGCTACCAGGACAGGTGTCTGATCCTTTTGGCTATATCCCACCTAATACAACGTTCCCAGATAGCACATCCGTCTATCATCTCAATCCGAACCTGGTATCCCTGGCCTTTAATCTGACCGCTAACCTCACTTTGCAGGATAGTCCTGCCGCCATTTTGGAACGCCAGAAGTATCCCAGTCAGGTGGGCAAAAAGCCCTTTGTCGCTCGGTGCGATACGACCGCAGGCGATAATCTCTGGAAAGGTGACTTCTTCTCTGCCCTTGCTCAACATATTATGGACTTGTTGACTAATAACCAGGGTCACAACTGCACCTATAATCAAGAAGATACAGCTACAGCTACCTCCCTGAAGCGCTTTGGCCATCTGGATCACTACTTAGATCTACGTAGTGCTAGCGCCTTCTATCAACCCCCTCAGGGAGAGACGATCCAGGAATTCATCGACAGGCCCTTCCGCACCAATGATATCGCGACCGCCAATCTCTACATTGTTGGCTCAACCGTCGCCCACTATCTCATGAGCCTGTCAGAGCCGAAGCAGAATGAAAGAGCCGCATAGCAAGGTTTCTAGCTGCAACGAACTGTTGCACTCTGATTAAATCGCACTGGCACATTTCCTACTAATAACAAATTTGTCCTCTATTCGCGCTAGAATAGAGGACAGGTTGTATTACAGAGAACAACGTCTTGCTCTGCTGGACTTACTTTAGACACAGTAGTCTTTCGCTCCTTTTACTGCATTCTCCTTCTGTACCCATATGATATTTATTCATGATCCTTTTCTCGCGACTCTTTCTTGAATACAAATCCTTTTGTTAGGAGGTGACAGGTTATTCTCAACAAACTTCCTCCCGACACAAGGAAGGAAAATGTTCTTCTGGAAAACACCAAGAGAGAGGCTCATCGACTCGAAGAACATATTATTGGAAAGGGAGAAGGTACCAGGTGCAGTTGGTCGAACGACATCTCATTCGTCACGGTGATGCACGCTTTGCCGTCATTGATCAGGCGGCCTTTGCCGCCAAAAACCTCTATAACCAGGCCAACTACCACGTTCGACAAGCCTTCATTCACCAGGGAACCTATCTGCCCTACGCTTCCATCTTTCATCGCTTGAAACAGCATGAGGCCTATTGTGCCCTGCCTCGCAAAGTCAGTAATGCCATCCTGATTCAGCTCCACCACAATTGGGTCAGCTTTTTTGAAGGGATGGAGGCCTATCGCGCAGACCCCTCCGCCTTCACGGGACGCCCCAAGATCCCTGGCTATCAAGACAAGGCCAAGGGCCGCTTTCTGCTCATCTACGAGAAAAAAGCCCTGGGCAAGAGGGCCTTCAAGCGCACGGGCAAGCTGGTCCCATAAGGATTGCTCGATCCGGCACAGCAAATCAGCCTGGACCTCACTGGTATTGGCGGTCGCGTGGGGAAGCCTTCTCAGCGCGGTCAGGACTGGTGCTCCTGCCTACCATGAGATTTTCGGTCGGCCCTTCTGGGAGGATCTAGAAGCTCATCCCGATATCGAAGCAAGCTTTGACGCTCTTATAGGGCCGCCAGGACATGGTAATCCCGATCCAGAGGTACTTGTCACGGGAGGCTGGGAGGAGATCAAGACGGTGGTGGATGTCGGGGGCGGGACGGGGGCATTGCTCGCGGAGATTCTGCGTGTTCGGCCTGAGATCGAGGGCATACTGGTCGATCTTCCCCGGACAGTGGCCCGCGCGAATGCGATCATGCAAGCGGCTGGCGTGGGTGAACGGGTCAGGTTAGTCGGGCAGAGTTTCTTTGATCCGCTGCCAGCTGGTGCCGATCTTTATCTCCTAAAGTCTATCCTTAGCGACTGGCCCGACCGTGAAGCAAAACTGATCTTGAGCCGCTGTGCCCAGGCAGCATGCCCCAACAACGGTCGCATTGTGCTTCTGAACGGCGTGTCGTCAGATGAGAAAGCTGACCCCGAGTTGCTGATGATGGTCCTGGTGGGGGGCAAGGAACGCACGCTCACGGAGTTTGAAACGCTGGCTAAAGAGGCTTCGCTCAAGGTTCAGGCCACCGGGTGGCTCCCGTCTGGCCGCTTCGCCGTCGAGTGCCGTCCGGTGTGATGTCTTTGCCCTGCCAATTGCTGATCGATTCCGAAAAACTCCATCACATCAGTGATGGAGTTTCGTTGGCTCTTGATAAAATCGACTTAGTCGGCGGCGATCTCTTCCTCTTCGGCCATGTGGTAGCCAAAGAGGGTGCTGATAAAGTAATGGTCGGCGTTGGCAAAGTTATAGAAGACGTTGTTCTCGATGACGTCGAAGCGATGCAACGGGACAAGCAAGCCTTCGGAGTTGATGAAGAAATCACGGTAAAATTGATGGTCCAGTTTGCGTTCACCCCACTTGCTGCCGGTGGTGACGTCGATGGCGTCGATGGCGGAGTTGACGACATGGCCGGCCAGCCTGGTGAAGGAGTTCTTTTCTTCCAAAAACTCTTGCTGGATGCTATGCGGCAGGTTGGCGGTCACGTTGATCTCGGCTGTAGCCTCCTTGACCCCCTCGCCCAGACCCTGCTTCAAGAATTCGACGCGGTCCATTTGCCAGCGTGTGCCAATG
This sequence comes from Dictyobacter formicarum, assembly GCF_016587435.1. The sequence goes on along the minus strand of NZ_BNJJ01000010.1, from coordinate 238,687 downwards.
AAGCCACGTGTGTTGCCGTCGCCGCTGAAGGTCACCAGACCTTTTAAGCCCACATGCGCTTTGCCGTCCTGCTGGCCCAGGTCCTTTTGAATCAGTTGCTCGACTCCGTGCCTGGTCTCTACGGCCTGCAGGCGACTGATCTGTGTGCTGACCGGCGTCAGGCCCAGATCATAGTGAAAACCAGTCGTTTCCAGGTAGATCTTCTCGCCGCCTGGTAGCCCAAAATCATAGCTCGTGTTCAATGCCACCCGTTGATTGCGGCGCATCAACTTGCGTTCAACCATAGAGAGGTGGATAGCGCTACGCAAGCGGATCGCCAGATCCCGAGAGGACACGATATATTGGTCCATCCCATCGCGGACCTGGCCGTTGGTCTCTTCGGGACCATAGCGGAAAATGGTAATCTCATCACCAAAGACGTCTTCAAGCAGCCTGGTCATACCGACGCTCTGCTTGTTGATGGCGCCTGCTTCCTGCAAATGCATGGTAAACGGTACACCGTTGCGGTGCACACGCTGGCGCATGGCCTTCAAAATGTTTACAGTCGGGATGTCGCCCCGCAATAGTTGGCCGGCATTCCCAGAAAACACCATCAACGCTGGTGTGCTCTCAGTTGGATGTTCAATTGTTAATATTCGACCCTTATTTTCCGGACTATATAGTAGCATGAAAGAAAACCTTTTTAGCTTTATTAATCATATACGGCAAGAATCTCGGTCCACATAGCTATTTCCGGATCAGGCTCTTGTCTGCTTCAAATAGTGTGCTTTCTTGCATATCAACACGGGAGACTCTATATAAGAGTACGGTTGACCTGCGCAAATGGTTGAAATCATGTTCCTTTTTTTGTGCTACACCTGAGACAGCATAAAAATGCAACCTGCTCAAGTCGCAGGTTGCTTGGATGTTGGTGGCGCGGCCCATACAGTTAGCGGATTGAGGTCTCACGGCTAGAGTCAACTTTTTCAAGCTGGCTATTGCGCTGATAGGCATCACAGACCAGCATGCAAATCTCGGCGGGATCATCAGAGACCAGTAGCAGGTCCAGGTCTTTCGGCGAGATGTTTTCGACGCCGAGCATGGTTGTGCGCAGCCAGTCCATTAAACCGCCCCAATACTCGGACCCATAGAGGATAATCGGGAAGTTGCTGACTTTTTTGGTCTGGATCAGCGTGAGCGCTTCAAACAGCTCATCCATGGTGCCGAAGCCACCAGGAAAGATGATGAAGGCGCTGGAATATTTCATGAACAGCGTCTTGCGCACAAAAAAGTAGCGAAAGTCCAGTGAGATGTCCAGGTAGGGATTGGATGCTTGCTCAAATGGTAGCTCGATATTACAGCCAATTGACAGGTTTCCACCCTCCTGAGCACCCTTATTGGCGGCCTCCATGATACCAGGTCCTCCGCCTGTGATGACCCCAAAACCGGCCTGGGCTAGCAGGCGCGCGGTCTCGGTAGCGGCGGCATAGGACGGATCGCTGGCCTTTGTACGGGCAGAACCAAAAATGGCGATCGAGGGAGGAATATGGGCTAAAACGTCAAAACCGTTGACGAACTCGCTCATAATACGGAACACTCGCCAGGGATCTGTCATCGTATAATCAAAGTTCAGCGCACGCTCAAAGGCATGCTCCTCCTCTTTGATACGCTCACGCGGAACGGGTTGATTCGGGCTGACCAGTGGCTGCGTCGGACGGCTGAGCAGTCTCTCATCATCAGTCACGGCCCCCTTTTGGCGCAAAGCCTTATAACGCTCTGTCGCTGTCTTGTCTCGGTGATTACCCGATCCGTTCATCTTGGTGTTCCTATTTCTCATAATAAAAACGCTCTTCTGTCTATTGATAGCATTAAAAATTGTCTGAGGCCGGCCTTCCAGGAGGTAAATGCATCTCCTAAAACCATAATAACAGCCATGGTTGAGCCGTAGTGACGCAGGTCGCTGGCATCAAGCGGCGCCTCCAATTAACTTTTGCCGTTCCTGAATAATACCCACAATAACAAATCCAGTATAGCACGAAGCGTTGTTCGCAACTACCAAAGGTGTGTTAAATGTTGGTAAATGTTTTTTTAACCAGCCACGATGCAGGACTCTATGGCTATACGAATTCTCATGGCTCGTGCCAGACTGCACATATACTACGAGCAAACCTTCTTTCATGTTGCAAAACTCAGCCCATTTTCTACCGATGTACTTACATGTGTTATACTCGAACCGGTTACAATTTCGCTGAAATGAGGGCAACATAACGATGAGTAACGATGATATGCTGTTAAAAGAGCTGCTCCAGCAAGAGGAGGAGCTGCAATTTACGCGCTTCTCCAATGATATGGCGCTGGAGCTCGGTCTGGCCCTTCTCAAGGAGGCACGCACCCGCAGCAAGCCGGTGGCTATCGATATTATGCGCCATGGCCTGCAACTCTTCCATTTCGCCATGGAGGGGACTGCCATCGACAATGGCGAATGGATTCGCCGCAAGAACAATGTGGTGCAGCGCTTTGGCCATAGCTCCTTTTTTGTGGGCCGCTCGCTCAAGCAGGCGGACAAAACAATTGAGGAAAAATATTTGATTTCCTCTCAGGAATACGCAGCCCATGGCGGTGCTTTTCCGCTGCTCATTCGCGGCGTAGGCGTCGTTGGTACCGTAACGGTTTCTGGATTGCCACAACAAGAGGATCACGAGCTGGTAGTCGGTGTGCTAAGACAATTTCTGGCGACGAAGAATACAACTACAGTGTAAATTCAATACTGATACGTGGTAGGCGCAGTTGCGCTGCGGTGTGGGCCCAGAGCCGAATCGCCTGCGCGACAATCTCATTATCTCGGGGGGATTGCAAGCCTTCCCGCTGCGAGAGGCGCCTCGCCATAATCTGAATGCGCCAGATCCCATTCATGCGCTTGAGACTGGTCGGCAGTCCCATACGGAGCAGGGAGGCCAATCGAGGCGATTGACGATTAATAATGAAAAGAATATCGGGCCACTGTTCAACTAAAATGGAAACGAATTGTTCGGAAAATTCATCATAATGTACACGTTGTTGCTTTTGCTCCACAGAACTCTCCTCGTTTCACCTAAATTAAGCCGGACGTATCCTTAGTATAACACATCAAAATATAGGGCGTAAATATAAACTCTATATCTGTATTTTTGCAGAGGTAATTATCATATAGAAACGCAAGATATAATCAATTTATCCCTTGTAAATGATATTCACCCGCCCGTAGGTTCGGCCCTCGCGGCCGATTGGAGCCGTCAGGCGACCCCGTTCCCGGCCCGTTCGCCCCCCCCAATGCATATAAATGCATATATTTATAGATATCAGAATCCAGATACCAGGATCGTGGCTCTCTGGCATCCCTCTTAGAATCCCAGCAGGACGTGCATAAATAATAGCAGCCAAACGACCAGGCGCAACAGGGATAGCAAGGCTATCAGCAGTGATAAATAGAGGCCGGCATAGGCCCGGCCTTTCCAGCTATACTGTTGTTGGTTCACAATAACGCAGACACTGCCGCCCAATGCTATCAGAAGGCTGGCACAGACGAGCCAGAGGTTGATGCTCGGAAAAAATAGGGAGAGCACAAGGGCGATAGCGCTAATGCCGCCTGTGAGCAGGCTCATGATAGTCATACTCTGCCGGTGATGCGTTGCTACTGGCACCGGATCCTTTGTCAGTCGCATGCAGCGCAATGCTCCATGCCCTCCGAGCGCGCCCAGCAGGGAGCCCAACGCAATCAAGAATAGCCACAGCAGCGGTAAGCCATAAAGCAAGGTGAACTCAATGCTCCAGGCCTTGACAGAAGTTTGACGAGCGTTAAAAAGCGGTTCATGATAGCGATAGAGGAGGTAGACAATCACCATAATACTCATCATGGCATCCACGGCACCTACCCAGAAACCAGCCGCCATACCAGTTACCGCGTCGGCCGTGGCATTGGTACTTAGTATACCTATCCCAAACACTCCCAACATCCACAATACTACCATCAAAATCATCCAGGCCAGCAAATATGGCCACGGCACACAGACCGCCAGCAGGAACGCCACACAACCAGTACCTAACCCAAACAAGGCACCATAGCGAAAAGCAATATACCCGGTCGTCACATGTCGGACAGGAGCATGCACAAGCTATCCCTCAACTTTTCCGTCTTAAAGAAATCTCCCACTTTTATGCATCCCTCCTTCTCAATACTTATTAAGTAAATACGCAAAAAAATCTTTTTTCATCACAAAAACCTGATCAATATTCACCAAAATCTCTACACGCACCCCCATAGGTTCGGGCCTCGCGCCCGATACATTTCATTTATGAGAACATCGAAGAACCAAACGCACCAAGAAAAAAGAAACACAATGCGTAGGTGCTGGGCTTGCCCCAGCACCTACGCATTGTGTTTCTTTTGCTTGATTGCTTTTGCTTATACATTGCGTTCCTAAATGAAATGTATTGGACCTTGCGCCCGATTTCTCTCTTGAAGCTCGGATGCGCATGCGCCCATCCGCAAAAGGACGACGCTTGCAGATATGGCCTTGGTTCGGATACGATACATAGGTATTTGCGCTTTGTTTATTATAGTTTAAAAAAATCAAAAATTTGTAAAACAAGGCTAGCAGGGGCTCGCCCCTGCTAGCCTCTCCTCCCGCTACAGGCGAGTGAGGCTGTGAAATGAGATGATGAGGTACTATGATGCTTGCTTCTTATCCTTCGGCACCTGAGTTGACTGATGCTTATGTGGAGCAGGTCTGGCAGTCGTTGCCGGCTTTTGTGCGCCCGACGTTGTTTGTGCCGGCGCCGCGCCTGTCGGCCGAGCTAGGCTGCGAGGTGACCATTGCCAGTGAGTCGCTGCAATATACGGGAAGTTTTAAGTTTCGGGCGGCCTATAATCTGCTCGCCAGCGTGCCACAGACACATATCGTGACGGCTTCGTCGGGCAATTTTGGGCAGGCGGTGGCCTACGCCTGCCAGTTGCTGGGCAAGTCGTGTACAGTGGTGATGCCATCTACCTCGGCGCAGGTGAAAATCGCGGCGGTACAGTCCTATGGGGGGATCGCCGATCTGATCGATGTACAGCAGATCAGCCGGGCGGCACGCGTGGCCCAGCTGCTGGAACAGTATCCCGATGCCTTCTGGGCTCAGGCCTATGATGATTATCGGGTGGTAGCTGGCAATTCTACCCTGGGAAAAGAAATCCTGGCGGTCGGCCATTTCGATACAATCGTGGTGCCGGTCGGAGGTGGTGGCTTGAGCTCGGGCATCGTGGTGGCTCGCGATCATCTGCAGGCCGCGACCGAGATCGTGGGTGCGGAGCCGCTGCCCGGCAATGATGCTGCCCGCTCGCTACAGGCGGGACGCCTGATAAAAAATGAGGCCGAACCGGCGACAATAGCCGATGGGGCCCGCACCATCAGCCTGGGACAGATCAACTGGGAGGTACTGCAGCATGGCCTGGCCGAGATCATTGGGGTGCCCGATGTCCGGACCCTGGCGGCTTTAAACCATTATTTTCTTTACGAAAACCTGAAGGTAGAGCCGACCGGTGCCCTGTCCCTGGGAGCCCTGCTGACCCGGCCAGAGCGCTTCAAAGGGAAACGCGTCTGCTGCATTGTCAGCGGCGGCAACGTTGATCCGGCCGTCTACGCCCGCGCCATCACCACCGACCCCTTAACGTAGTTTCGGAGCTTGTCTCCGATTGGCCCTACCATTGGTAGGGCCCTGTATCCCCATGGCAGGCTCCTTGATCACGACAACAGCATAGCAATTCACCCTCCCCTACACGAATGGCTATCACAAAGAAGTTTTCCAATGGTTCTGGAGCGGAGCAAGATTCCACCACTCGGTCTTCATCTACAGGCTTGATCGCATCAAAGGGAATGCGGCCCCCTTGTGTTCCGTCTGTTGCTCGAGAGAGTACTGGCGAGACTGCCGAACAGGTATTCAGGTATGTGCGAAAGACGGACAGCGGCTTGTCAGTCGTCGAGGACCGCAAGGTGCAATCGGCGCAGGCGTGCAGGATCGGAAATTGCAGTGATCGCGGTGATCTTGCCTCCCTTGATTGAGAGATCGAGGATGCTGAGCAGCCGCCCGTACGGGGCCACGACGACTCCCACTGAGCCATTCACCAGAGCTGGTTGTGTTGCCTGGGCACGTCCCACAAACTGTTTCGCCACAACCGCTGCACCATGAAGCTCTCCTGGTACGCCCGCAGGCACGGACATTTGATCGCGCCGGAGCATCACATCTGGATCGAGCACGGCAAGCAGCGCGTCGAAGTTCCCTTCGCGCGCGGCGGTGAGAAAGGCTTCGGCCACTTCTCGGCTGGCGGCCAGGTCTGCATCCTGCATGGGTGCTCTTGCTCGCATCCGGCGGCGTGCACGGCTGGCGAGCTGCCTGGCCGCGGCCTCTGAGCGCTCCACGATAGGCGCGATCTCGTCGAAGGGCACAGCGAAGATGTCGTGCAGGACGAAGGCGAGGCGCTCGGCGGGAGCAAGCGTATCGAGCACCACCAGCAGCGCCAGACCTACCGAATCGGCCAATTCCATCTCTTGCTCCGGGTCGATCTCTCTTTCACCGCCCGTCACTGCTTGAGGCACCGACGCTTCCAGGGACTCCTCACCCCGTGCGTGACGAGCACGGAGCATATCGAGGCACACCCGTGCGACTACTGTCATCAACCATGCGCCCAGGTTCGCGATGCGGCTAGGATCGGAGCCGCTGAGACGCAGCCAGGACTCCTGCACGGCATCGTCCACCTCGTCGAGCCGACCCAGCAGCCGATAGGCCACTGCCCGCAGGTGGGGGCGCTCGGCCTCGAAGCGCTGCGCTAACCAGGTATATTCGTCCATCGGTCACATTCCTTTGTTTTGTTTCGTCGAAGTAATGACGAAGGAAACCCAGCCGATGTGACAGGGGAGACGCACTCCCCGATGATCCGCCGGCCAGAGGATACGTACAACGAACCAGGTGTAAAAGTGAAAGGAAATGTTCCCATGAAAGTAGCGATTTCCCATACCAAAGTGAAGCCCGACAAGCGCGCCGAAATCGATGCGGCGGGCAAGCGCGTGCTGGAGGCTCTTGAACGAGAACGGCCGCAGGGCATTCTGTATGCCGTCTGCCCGCTCCCCGACGGGGAGAACTTTGTCACTCTCCTCGTAACTGACGACGGGGTAGACAATCCTTTGTTGGCCTTGCCGGAATATCGGGCGTTCGCAGAGAACTTCAAGACCTGGATAGCTGAGCCGCCGACCGCCGAACAGTTGACGGCAGCCAGCTCCTATCGGTCCTTCTAAAGACCCAGGAGTCGAGGGTCTGGCGAGTATGACCGTGAGAGCAGCCTCGCTCGCCAGGTCCTCATGGTGATCGGAAGTCGACCTGCGGTGCAAGAAGACTTGGCCATCTGGGACATGCGAACGCAAATAGATGCGCTCATCGATCGTCTTCCATCGAATGCGTTAGAACGAACTATTGCTCTTCCTGATGGTGTGTGGAGCTGGTTGAAGCGGATGGGATGCATCGCTGGTGCACACTCTACGCCTCAACCCGATGGCACCCTGCTCTGTCCCGCTGGTACTCCTCTGTATCCGCAAGGACAGCGTCCCGAACGCGATGGCAGTCTGCGTGTGGTCTATGCGGCCCGAATCGCGGGCATTGCTATTGCTGTTTCGCTTCGGGAGGAGCGTCAGGGCTACGGAGCAGCTACGAATGTACGATGTTGTATGTGAGAAGGTGAGCAACTTATCCCTTGCCAGCGTGGATTGCCTCATGTATACTGGGCAAGCTATCTGCATTTATGAGATGGCACATATGAAGATATGCTATGAATCTGCCTGATAGGAGAAAACAGCCTGTGATACTGCGCATGCTGCAATTTTTACAGGAAGATTGTCCACAGACCGTGCGCGCACAGATCATCGCTATGATGCAGCGTGAGTGGCCGCAGGCTTTTGCAGGGAAGAGCGACGGCGAGATCGCGTGGCCCGATAATCTCGCCACGCAGCCTACTTCGTTCGTGCTGCTGGCCGACCATACCGTTATCTGCCACGTGGCGGTCCCCTGGAAGATCATTCAGCATGAGGGCGAAAGCTACAAAGTGTTTGGCCTGAACGAGGTCATGACGCGTCCCGCCTATCGTCATCAGGGTCTTGGTCTGCGTCTGGTTAAGGGGGCGGCCGACTTTATCGAACAGAGTGAGGCGGACCTGAGTATCTTCACCTGTCAACCACCACTGGTGTCGTTCTACCACCAGGGCGGCTGGGAACAGGCCAGCCACACCAACCTCATCGGTGGCACGCGTGAGAAGCCGTTTCGCAGCAATACGCTGGGACTGGCTACCATGATCCGCTTCTTTTCACCCAGGGCCCGACAACACCGTTCAGACTTTACCCGAGCGGACGTTTATCTTGAGCTGGGCGAAAATATGCTCTGGTGATTCCTCCTACTTGTTCCTGCCTGCGTTTAGAATAGGGATGCTCCGCCGGATCTCGAAGCGCAAACACTGGTGGGATTGCCGAATGGCGGCTTCGACGTCCGCTGATGTAGCGCCGCGTGCGAAGATGAATCCCAGGTAGCTAGCCCCTTCCGGTAAAGGAGTGAGCTGGTTATTGAGCTGCGCAGTAATTTCGACACCGGTGATCAAGGGAACAGCCATGGCCGCTTCGACTCCATGCACGCCTTTGAGGATACCTGCCTCTGGTATGGGGATCATCATAACGCCGGCGGCTTGTTCTTCGCGCTCCAGGGTCGCGACCTCTTCTCCGATCGCGTGGCGCAGAATAAGCTCTTCCAGGCACATGCCCGACCCAAATTCCAGAATCGTTGAGCAGAGTCCGCCAATTGAGCGGCCCGCAATCTCCAGCATCCATGGTCCTTGCTCATTGACGCGCAGTTCGGCGTGGATGGGTCCGGTACGCAGACCCAGTGCCGCGGCGGCGGTCGAGACACAATCGGCAATGGTCTGCTGCGTCTCAGTTGCTAGCCTGGAGGGCGTAACATAGATCGTTTCTTCAAAAAAAGGACCGTCCAGCGGGTCCGGCTTGTCGAACAACGTCAGGACTTTGAGCTGACCATCGGTGAGCAGTCCCTCAAGCGCGACTTCGAAGCCGGGAATGAAATCTTCGACCAGGATGGAGGTTTCGTGCTCGGAGGCTCCTTCAGAGAGCAGCAGGCGCTTGAGGCGCGCAAATGCGACCTTGAATTCAGCGGCGTTGTCGGCCCGTATCACGCCTCGGCTCCCCGAGAGTCGGCGTGGCTTGAGCACGCAGGGATAGCTGACCTGGCTGGCGATGCTGTCTGGATCTTCATGCAGCCAGAAGCTGCGAAAAATGGGACAGGGCGCGCCGCCTGCTGACATGAGCTGGCGCATCAGTAATTTGTCGCGCGCGGCTTCGCTGGCCTGCGGCGAGTTGCTAGCCAGGCCGAGGGCAAGGTTAGCATAGGCAGCCAGTTCGGTCGCACTATCATCTACCGAGAGGATGGCCGCAAACGCTTTCTCCTGCGCATATTCCACAATGGTCTGTACGGAAACCGCAATATTTGAGAAGTCCAGGCCCAGCGGCACATGCCACAACTCCGCCAGCGTTTGCGGCAGATCCAGGCCAACCACTGTGTCCAAGCCCAGTTGCTGCGCAGCCTGTACAAAAGCCCCTGCCCGATAGGTCGCTGGTGACATCAATAACAAAACTCTTTTAGCGTGCTTTTCTACAAGCATAAATACACAAATCCTCCTGCCTCTACTGACCCACATTATATCATGCATACGTGAAGCCCTGCGCTAATCCCAAGCGACCTGACATAAAAAAAAGCAGGGCCAGCGATTATGCAGGCCCTGCCGTACAACCTACAGAATGTATAAAAACCTGAGATGGCGTCGCTTAGAAATTGTGACGCTTCCATTTTTTTGCGAGCTGCACCCTGGCGCGCTTCCATTGTATCGAGACCAGGCTATTTCCAAAGTAGAGCGTAGATACAATGGCAGCCCGTGGCGGCACAAAATCTGGCGGCTCAGGTGGAAGTGGTTCGTAACCAGGATAGAGAGGCTCCTCGTCCTCGGTCTCTTCAAGACGCCCGGCCATCATGGCATTGGCTAGCACGGTAGCGCATCGTGGTACATACTCTGCCCTGTCCTCCAGCTCCCGCAGATGCTGAATACCTTTGGGTAGGATAGCCGCATGACCATCTTTGAGCTGTAGAATGTACGCACTGAAATGCTTACCATTCCCCTGCTTTATAACCTGATGTGACTCATCTTCAATGTATGCCATGCCACACACACTCCTTCAAACGAATAAAACTCTCTTATCTTATATATAAGTGCCTGTGTCAAGCTCATAACTAGAAACCTTGACGGCGCGCAACCTGCGCATCAAATGTCGGTTATCTCCTGGCTGCGCGCTCGTTTTTGCTACTATGATAGCAGCGACCTTGCCAAACAGCTTCCAGTGTCCAACCCTTCCCATGCAGGTCTGCCATCACATACAGCGACTGCATCATCCACCATCTCCTTTCGACTACAACGCCCGGGAACCAGTTACTATCTCCAATTGGCCCCGGACAGGCCATTCATATTGACATGATACAAGAATAAGACAACTTATATCAAGTAGATCATTTCATTAAAAGTTCATGAAAATTTTGAGGTTTTTTAAAATTAAAATGATACATATTGAAACATACTAGCACTCAATACCATTTTTTCATAAAGAAACGCCGGTTTCGCTACTACCAACAATATGATATTGTATACCCATCGGCCTATTACGGCATTTGCTTGTGTTAAGATATGCTTCTAGTTGAAGTAAAAAATAAAGAAAAAGCAGGTGATTGAAACGTATGTTACATATTAGCTACGAGGAACTTTTGAGGCTGGCGGTGTCCTATAAATATTCTGGCATATTTCATGCTGACATCATCATTAACGGACAACCGGGTTTCGTTGAGGTCCTTATTCAGGACGGCCAGACCTTCGATATCCTGACCTCTCCAGCTCCTCGGCAGGGCGAAAACTGGACCACGATGCTTGCCCCTCTTGGACGCCTCCACTGGAAACTCATTGCGCCCGAAACCTCTAATATCGCGGCTCGCAATGCATATCACGCCGCGCTACTTCAGGCCAATCACGCCAGCCGCCAGCTACCGGCGCGCACCCAGGAAGCCCAATTTCACGATGAAGCCATTCCGCACCAAAAAGTACAGCTCCCACCTGAGCAGATTCGTCAGATCCCCCATCGCTACCGCACCATCTACATGCTTATCGATGGGCACCGCACACCCTGGGAGATTGCCAACCTCCTCAACAAAACAATCGAAGAAACCACCCAGGCTCTCGAATTCCTCCACCAACAGGGCATCATCGCTTGAAGCGGGCCGCTCTATTTCCCTCGCCCTATGGTCGAGTCTCCCCAAACACGCAACACAACCCCTTGCCTTATGACTCGGCTTCATCAAACACCCTACGGTTTGATCATGCCCCCGGCATGCTCGCCGTCCACACGCGCACGCCTCATAAACACGATACGTATCCCCCATCATGTGGTCCGGTATCAATAAACACGATACGTATCCCCTGTAGGCGGCATAGAATTGCGGCTTTCTTAACACGTTTATCACACGAAACGAAGCAATTCGGCCTTGTGCATGCCGCCCTGCTGGCGTACGCAATGTTCCTAAAAATCGTTTGTAATATGGCACATTGAAAATGTGGTAGCGAGCATTTCTTACGCGAAGAGGGCGGCACACGCAAAGCCGCCCTGCTGGCGTACGCAATGTTCCTAAAAATCGTTTGTAATATGGCACATTGAAAATGTGGTAGCGAGCATTTCTTACGCGAAGAGAGCGGCACACGCAAGGCCGCACTGCTGCGTTTACATGGAGTAGGCGTGATTAAATAGCCGCAGTGCTGTGCCGCCTACAAGGGTTACGTTTCGTGTTTAAGAGGCATGCTCGCCGTTCATACGCGCATGCCGGGGGCATGATCAAACCGTAGCGTGTTTATTGATACCGGGCCACATAATGCTGGTTGCGTTGCGTGTTTATGGATGCCTCGTGGTGTGGCATGTGATTCTGCTCTGGTCCTTTTATGTTGGGCCGGACCATGTATTTTTACGTTGGTTTGTTTTTCTTACGGGCGTTGATTTTCTTTCGTTTAGCCTTAAAGACGGCCGGGTTATTCAAGATGTATGCCGTTTGCGCGTCGAAGTCTCGTTGGTCTCTGATAATGTGGTCGTAGAAACGTTTTTGCCATAATTTCATCGGGTAGTGTCCGTTGCATTCTTTAACGTAGGCGTACCATGCGTTTGAGACGATGGATTTATAGCCACCAATGATTTCGATAACGCTTTTGACTTCTGGCTGATTGCTCTCAATTATCAAGATGCAATGGAGGTGGTTATGCATAATCATGATGACGCCGGGAATAATGCCTATATAATGCTGTTGGAGATTCTTCCATTCTTTATATAAAATGGCTCGCAAGACGGGATGCTGAAATAGCCAGCGCCGTTTCCATGCGCATATGGTAATCGCATAGGCTCCGGGTTGGCGGTAATCGTAATCGGCCAGGTGTAACGTTTTCGCTCGCTGCATTTCAGCATTATTATTGTTGAGGTTTTCCACAATTCCTCCCTTATCTATCTTCCCCTTCATTTTTCGCTTTCATAAAAACGATACAGTGTGGCTTGTCGAATGCGGAAACTTTCTGGCTTTGTTGTGTGGGGAGGTCGTTAGTTTTTGGGGTGTGGTTTGCAGGAAGGGATGCGTTCTTCCTTGCCTTTCTCCTATAACAATGAAATAATTGCTTATGTTCTATATAGTTACTTCAAATGAACGTGAGCGGCAAATCAGTTGCGGCAGCTAAATCATTGCTCAAACAACAAATTGGGATCGCCAATGTGTTTATTCATATGCAGGGGGATAGTTCAAGCGCTTTACCAGTTAATCCAAACCAGATAAGTATCCAAATTCAAGTTATCCAGAACTTGCTACCAATCAAAGCATAAACCGTTGATACTGAATGCTTGACGAACTACCCTCATTCTTGAGATAAATAAGATAGCAAATCTTTTATCCTGAAAAGGATAACAATCATAAAGGAAATTGAGAAGAAAAACGTGCGAGGATAGAGGGGCAGATCCCTATCCAATTAGGGTGAAACTTCTGCACTACATATACGACATGCCATAGCTAATCGTATAACCTGAATATACGACAAAAATAATCAGCCAGAACAACTCTAGCAACACATATTTATGAGAATACTTTAACTTTGCATAAGCAAACTTATTCTTCTCTTTCCGAATTGATTGGTATAGTGTAAAATGAACGCCATAGGCGAGGAACGCAAATTTATGGCATAGAGGGATGATGGACTATGAGACAGGGTAACGGCACGGATCTGCTGGGAATGAATGACCCTCGAAGTGCAACTATTGGTGTCATCTATGTTTCTCCCACTGACGACCGCAAAAGCGTGCTTCAGGGCATCCTGACGCAGGATAAATTAAATCGCCAACAAATTGTTATTGTTCTTCCCAATCCAAATAAAGCTTTTCAACGTCCACAGGACTTCGACGATTTAAAGAGCGTCCGACGTAAGTTGCAGCGTGAGATGATCTTTATTGCCCCCAGCGGCCCGGGGCCGGCAGAATTTGCGCGCCAGCGGCGCTTCCCTGTCTATGAGTCTCTGGAGGCTTATACACAGGCGTTGCGCGAGGGCGGCGAGGTCGAGCTTCCTGAGGAGGCACCCGCTCCTGAGAAAAAAAGTCGCTTTTTTGGTGGCCGGGGCAAATCACTTGCCACCGGGGCCGTTGCTGGCGCCGCCGCCGGAGCCGCGGCCAGTCGCATGACGCCGCACGATCCACAGTCAACCATGAAATTCGAGGAGCCAGCTGATCCGCAGACGGGCGCTCCTATCGCCAATACGCCTTCGCCACAGGTTCCTTCTACTCCTCGCATGCCAGATACACCTAATCGCGGTACGCTTGATGATGATGATGATCTGGGACCAACAACTGGTCCTGGCGTCGCCGGTGCCGCTGCCCTGGGAGCTGGAGCGGGCATGGCCGCTGATCGTATGCGCCGCCCCGCTCGCTCAACTCCGTTGTCTCACGATCTGGATGATGATGATCTGGACAATGACGCGTCATCGGATCCCTCTACGCGCAATCCTAAAGGTTCGACACAGAATCCCAACGCGACTCAGCAGGGTGGCACGGCTGCAGGGGCCAGCCCCGGCATTATCGATTTGCAGCCCGTCAATCAGCGCACACCAGGGAGCGCCAACGCGAATCGAACGCCAACGCGCAATCCGGGCCGGTCAAACGAGCCGCCAGTCATTGTGCCGACCGAACTGGATGATTCTGATGTGCCACCTCCCACCCATGGTGCGGGACGTCGGCGCTCGGGCGGCATCGGTGCAGCGGCAGGAGCAGCCGGACTGGCAGGAGCAGGCGCAGGCACGGCGGCTGCCGCTGGCAGTACCGGTTCCATCGCCGCGCAACGTCCACCCACTGGAGGACTACCACCACAGCGACCAGGCCAGCGCGGCCAGCGTCCACGCCGGGGCGCGAGCCGGCTGCTGCTACTCTTACTATTGCTCCTCCTCCTGCTGGCTATGGGCTTGATTTCCTATGGCTACATAAATCCCAGCAGCTTCCAGAGCACGATTGTCCAACCAATCTCGAACCTGCTTTCTAATGCAGGCCAGACCACGGCCGCAACTGTGACCATCACGCCGGACAGCCATGTGGTGACGGATAGCTATGTCATGCAGGCCGTGACCAATAATCCTAATCCCCAGCAGCTACAGGTCAGCCTGCATAATTTAAAGGCTACGCCCAACCCGCAGACGCGCCAGGTCACCGCCACCGGACATACTCAGACCGATCCCAAAGCAGCTACCGGAACGCTGACCTTTATTAATGGCTCCAACACATCTGTGACCATCGCCGCGAATACTCCTATCTCGGCACCCAATGGCGTTTCATATGAAGCAAATGGCTCAGTGACCGTGCCAGCAGCTAACCCTGGCGTGAACTTTGGACAAAAGACTGTCGCTGCCCATGCGCTAACGCCTGGTACGCAGGGGAACCTGGGCGCCAGTGCCTTCAAAAAGCCTTGTTGTGTAGCTGGCGTCATCACCGTAACCAATGGCAGCTTCACTGGTGGACAGGACCCGCAGAATTATACGTTTGTGCAACAGAGTGATGTGGATGCGGTGGTCAACCCGTTGATAGCGTCGCTATCGAAGCAGGCTCAGACCGATTTCAGCAAGCAACTGGCTCCCAATGAGCAGTTGATCGGGGAGCCAGATTGTACGAAGGATGTGGCTACTAACAAGGGAGAGATCGGTGATCAGGGCCATAACGTTACGTCGACGTCGGTGACGGTGTCGGCAACCTGTACTGGTATGGCTTATGATCAGAAAGGGACGCAGCAGGTGGCACAGGATCGGCTGCAGAAGAAGGCGGCCAGCGATCCCGGTACCGGATATGCCCTGGTGGGCAACGTTACGTCCCGCGTGGTCAATATTAATCGGCAGAAACAGAATATCTTCTTGCTGGTCAGTGCGCAGGGGACCTGGGTCTATCAGATTGGGGAGGCGCAGAAGGCGCAGCTGGCCCACAATCTGGCGGGCAAGAAGCTGTCGGATGCGCAGGCGTTCTTGAATGCTCAGAAGGGCTTCAAGAGTGCGACGATCAAGCTGAGTGATGATAGCACAACCTTGCCTACTGATCCAGCTCAGATTAAAATTGATGTGGTCGCGATTCCTGGCTCAAAAGGTACACCGGTAGGTAACAATCCTCCGGTCAATGGGCCGGATATCACACCGACACCATCAGGCGCGCGGGGCTTGATTTCGTTTGCTTCATTGAAAGGATAAACGTGCGTAATGCTGTCTCTTGAGGGCAAGCAGCTCGGCAACTATGATATTATCCGCCGCATTCGCGTCGGTGGGATGGGAGCCGTCTATGAAGGGCGGCAGCGCACGGCCTTCGATCGCCGTGTTGCCATTAAGGTGATCCTGGGCGATTATGCCGCTGATCCCGATATGCGGCGACGCTTCGCTCGTGAGGCCAGGACAGTCGCTCGTCTCCAGCATCCCCATATCTTGCCGTTGATCGAGTTTGGGGATGAACAGGGCATTCTGTATCTTGTGATGCCTTTTATCGAGGGTGGGACGCTCACCAGCTATTTACGCCATTATCTCCCCGGACTAGGCGAGGTGTCGGCGATGTATCAACAGTTATTGGATGCAGTCGAGTGCGCGCATGAACATAATTTAATCCATCGCGATATTAAATCCTCGAATGTGCTACTCGAGCTGCGGCGCAACATGCCTCCCTATGCTTATCTGGCCGACTTTGGCCTGGTGCGGGCGATGCGCCCGGGCGATGCCAGCCAGGTAGGCAAACCGATCCCTCTTGAGCAGGTGCCGGGTACACCACATTATATGGCCCCGAGCAAACGATGGGCATCGTGACGCATCTAACCGATATTTATGCCCTGGGTGTGCTGCTGTATCAAATGCTGACCGGTAATCTGCCCTATAATGATCCCGATGAGGTGCGAGTTATCGAGATGCATCTGCATGATCCCATTCCGTCTCCGTGCGAACATGATGCCTCGATTCCAGCCGAGCTGGATACGGTGGTGAAGACAGCAATGGCAAAACAGCCGGAGGAGCGTTATCCGACCGTGGCAGCCTTACGAACGGCCTTTCTGGCCGCGGTGCAGGGACTACCAGCACCACAGGCAATAGCGGAAGAAGTTAAGCCCGTCCGCACACTCAAGTCAACCATTCAGCTGGAACCGGAAGAGCAGCCTCCCCATCCAGCGCAGGCGTCTCCTGCTGAGCCTCGTCCTAAGAAGTATACGGGCCACTTGCGTCGTCCACCCGCTGATCCACCCCGGCCTATCATTATGCATCAGCGACCCCGTGGCGCCGATGGTCCCTCGCCAGTCGCGGTCAGCGATAAAAGCGAGCGACCAGAACAGCTCGAACGTATCACCGGCGAGCGCGCAGACAAGACTGAGCGCCCCTATTCCACAGAGCGTGGTCGTCAACGTGTGCGCATCACTGAAGAACCGTTGAGTACACCTCCGCCCAGGCAGCGCAAGCGCTTCCTCGTGCTCTTGTCCCTGGTTGCCCTACTTTTGCTGGCCATGCTCCTGGTCTCACGCGTGCTGGGAGCCAGTATCTTTCCCGCCGGCGTGCCCTTGCTTGGCGCCTCCAATACGGCGACGGTACGCATCACCCCCAAATCCAGCGCCCTGGAGAATGCTTTCTTGCTGACCGCCTCACCCCAGGTTAAGTCAACCGATCTGAATGCGCGCACTATTCCTGATCGCGTGCTCACCGTCTCGGATAGCAGCGAGACCGTCATTACGACCACCGGCGTCAATAAGACTCAGGGTCAGCAGGCCCGTGGAAACATCCTTTTTGTCAATACTTCTCTCAACCCGATTCCGATCTCAAAAAGCCTCATCCTGAATGCCAGCAATGGTGTCCAGATCCAATTGGCTCAGGATGCCACCGTTCCACCCAAGAAGGATAACCAGCCTGGCCGCATTAGCGTTCCAGCTGTCGCTGTTCAGACGGGTCAGGTGGGCAATATTGCCGCGAATGCGATCAGCGGCACCTGCTGCCGACCCACCCTCTATACCAGCAATCCAGAGCCTTTTGTGGGGGGCGTGAACGATACTACCACCCACTTCTTCTCGCAATCTGACCTGGATGGCGCTAAGAATAATCTGCTCAACAAACTCGAGCAGCAACTCAAAAGCGAACTGCAGAAGCAGCTCAAAGCGGGCGAGATCATGGCAGGCCCTGCCGACTATAAGATAATCGACGTGACCACCAATAATCCAGTTAATGCTAACGCCGACAAAGTACAGATCAGCATCAAAGCCCAGGGGCAGGTGCCGGCATATCAAAAGAGCGTCGCGGAGGCGGCGGCCCTTTCTTTGCTCAACAGCTATGCACAGAAAAAACTTGGCTCCGGCTACCAGCTACAGGGTCAGGCCACCGTCTCCGGGCCCGACAACACCGAAGCTGGCAAGGGAGGAGTAGTCTATCTTACGCTCAAAGCCCGGGGCACCTGGACCTACGTCTTCAGCGACGACCAGATCAAGAAATTACGCCTGCCCATCAAAGGAGCGACCGCCGACGTCGCCAAAACGTACCTGGCTACCCAGCCCGGCGTGGATAGCGTCGACATCCGGCTCCCATTCGGCACCGATCACCTCCCCACCAACACCGACGACATCGACATCCTCCTCACGCCCCGCACCGACTAAATTCCGGCGAGGAGACATGGTCTCTTCGCCAATTGCGGGGTTGCTCTACCTGCCGACCAGGCTCACGACTTCATTCAGGAACCGGCTTCCTCCAACGCCTGTGCATGTTCATTGCTGTGATTGATTGAAGCCAACATCCAATCATGAACCAGCCCTCCATCATTAAAATGGCGCGCATCCAATGCATCCAGCAAACTGATCAAACGCTGATGGGACTGCCTGAGCGCAGCCTCCAGTTGCTCAAACATCTGTCCCTGTGCCTGTGCCAACGCATTGGCGTTAAACTCCGTGGTATCATAATCTTTGCTACTGGCACCGGCCAGCAACGCTGGGATACGCTGTGATCCCTCAACTTCCCAGGCAGCTATGTGCGCGATCACCTCCCATGCGCCCCAGCCGTTGGGCAGGACCACACTGCGCGCAAACGCGTCTTGCGCTGCCCGCAACATTCGATTGTGTGCCCGCTCAAAATCTTGCAGCATCTGCTGTTTCATCGCCGACAATTCCTTTGCTTTGGAATTCTCCGTATCTATACGGAAGGAGAAAAATAATAGCCCTATTATAACGGATCACCAATCAATAGTCTCTACTTACAAGCACGTATTTACCTATGTCGCAAATAACACAACCAATTCTCAATGCGCCTCTCATCCCCCAAAAAAAGAAATTCGTAGGTTTTCCCCTTGTGGGCAATATAATCCATTTATGCAAATGGGAAACAAACCCATCAATAAAAGGGGAACCGAACCTTAAATCCACCGCCCCAACGTCAAAAGAAGAGCTCCACATCTACGTATACGTAGACGTGGAGCTCCTCCATCCCTCACCCGCAAACATCACGCCCGCATTATTTATGGTCGTGGTTGGAAGGTTATGGGCAGCGATTGAATGACGTAGACGATACCGGCGCGTACGACGATGGGCACATCGGGAACGCGCTTGATGTCTTTGAGTTGTTCGAGCATCATCGGTAGCAGGATGCGTGCCTCTAGCCGGGCCAGTGGTGCTCCGATACAGAAATGGATACCGTGACCGAAGGTGAGGTGGCGGTTAGGTTCACGCTTGAGATCAAAGCGGCCAGGCTCGGGAAACTGCTCGGGATCGCGGTTGCCGGAGGCGTTCCAGACCAGGACGAGGGAGTTGGCTGGAATGGTTTTACCACCCAGTTCGACGTCACTGGCAGTGCGGCGGAAGGTAAACCAGACCGGTGGCAGGTAGCGCAGCACTTCTTCGATGGTGGTCGGCATCAGGGCTGGATCTTGCCGCAGGCGTTCCTGTAGCTCTGGATATTCGGTGAAGCAGTACAGGGCGTTGGCAATCAGATTTTTGGTGGTCTCCTGCCCGGCGGCCAGCAGCAGAATACAGAAGCTGACCAGTTCGTTCTCGTTCAAACGCTCGCCGTCGATTTCGGCCACGCTCAAGCTGCTGATCAGGTCCTCGCGCGGCGCGCGGCGACGCTCCTCCAGCAGGTGGGAGAAATAGTCATACATCTGATTTTCCATGGTCTGACGCATCTTCATAGCCTGCTGGGGAGAGTGCGGCTGTTGATCTTGACCATCCTCTGCACCGGCCCAGCGACGGAAAATATCCCAGTCGTTGGCGGGTACACCGAGCAGTTCAGCAATCACTTTCGCCGGAAACGGGAAGGCGATATCCCTGACCACATCCATCTTGCCGGTCGGGAGTACGTCGTCCAGCAGTTCTTGCGCAATCTGCGTCACGCGGCCGGAAAGATGGTTGACGGCGCGTGGTGTGAAGGCCTGGTTGATCAGGTTGCGTAGCTTGCGATGGGCCGGCGGATCTTTCGCGACGATAGTTCCCTTCAAGAAGGTTCCCTCCGAGAAGCCCGGCACGTTCTCAGAAGAAAAATGGGCCGTATCGGTAAGCGCCTGCTTGATATCTTCATAGCGGAAGATATGCCAGGTATGTGACTGCTCATCATGATAAACTGGCTGACTGCTCCTCATCGCATCAAACCAGTTGAAAGCTTGTAGCGTCTGCTCGATTGGCAGCACCTGGAATGGAGAGAACCCCCGGTTCTGGCTTTGCTGTTGCATAGATCGGACCTTTCTATCTACTATTAGCTACTTCTTTGTTTACGAAGAAGGTTATACAAAAGTTCTTCTATCACTATCATAAATTGTTGGCATGGAACACATGAAAGAGATAGAAGTACTCTTCCTGCCGATACCGTCAAATTTGTCATTATTCAAAATAATGTTCTAATTCAGGACCAATTCTTGCCGCAATTCTTGCTATACTCATTTTAGTCAGCAACAGCAATAGAACGCTATCTCAGATGCGTGTGTTGCACAGTAAATCCGTTACAAAGAGACTGATTTTGGAGGAATACGGAAGTATGAAGCATGGTTTTGGTTTGCTCGGCATTTATGTACAGGATATAGAAAAGGCAAAAGCTTTCTATACTGATTTTCTGGGAATGCAAGTGGTGCCAGAGAACTCAAGCTCGACATTTGTCTATCTGAATCCTGTCAAGGGGACCCCGATAGCTCTGCAGGCGGCCTCGACCCTCCCCGAGGGCTTTCCCGCCCGCGCGGGCGCCTACGAGCTTAATCTAGAGGTCGATGATCTGGAGGCTGCCCGGAAGGCATGGGAGGCACAGAACGTAGAAATGCTGACCGACATCCAGGATATGGGGATCGGGCGCTGGTTCCGCGCGAAAGGTCCAGAGGACCAGCTCATCAGTGTCTACCAGATGTATTCCTGAGCGCGCCTTCCATTGATCCATTCTTGATTCATGGGAACCTTTTGCTCATGCCTTGCCGTACTATTGCTACAGAAGCGTTGATTACCAGTGTTTTCTACTGGCACTCTTTAATCTACAATAGCACACGGAAAGGATGAGCACATGACGGTTTATAGAGTATCGTTCTCGATTGCGCAGTTGTTCAAGCAGTTGATCGCCCATCGGGGACATCATCATCATTCCCTTGATGAGTATGGTCAGGACAGGTTTAAGCGATTTACCAGGCGCGCCCGCACGGTACTGAGCCTGGCTCAGGAAGAGGCACAGAGAGCGCGCCAGCGATCGATTGCCACGGGCCATCTTTTGCTTGGACTACTGCGTGAAGGAGATGGCGTGGCGGCCCTTGTGCTCGCCAGTTTCGATGTCGATCTCCAGCGCGCCCGCCAGGTGGTCGAGGAGCGTAGCGGGCACGGCGAAAAACCCATCATCGGCGAAATTGGATTAACCCCAGACGCGAAACACGTGATCGGACTGGCGGTAGCTGAAGCGCAACAACTCAACCACGCCTATCTTGGTACCGAACACCTGCTACTCGGCACCTTGAACGAGCCCGAAGGCATAGCTATCCTTGAACGTCTGGGTCTCAACCCCCAGGAGGTACGCGCGCGCATCCTCTCGAAAATCGCCCCGTAACCGTAGGTTCGACCCTTGCGATCGATTTCTCGCGTCCGATTTAACGTTCATGAAGATGTTTCTTCTCTTCATGAACGCTCGGAGGCCAAAGGAAGCGTGAACCAGAATGTGGATCCCTCACCTTTGATGCTGTGGACTCCCACCTGTCCCCCGTGCCGTTCAATGATCATGCGGCAAAGATAAAGGCCCAGGCCCAGACCTCCTCCTGAGCCATCTTGGACTTCAATGCCCTTAACACGATAGAAGCGTTTCCACACCGCCCGCTGTTCTTGCGTGGTTAGCCCTGGTCCTTGATCCTTCACCGAAACGCGAACTATCTTCCCTTCTTTTGTAATCCAGAGCTCCACCGGTTGATCCGGGACTGAGTACTTCAAGGCATTGCTCAGATAATTGCTCACCACCTGTCCAATACGGTCAGCGTCTGCTGTGATGACAATGATCTTCCTGGGAGGTTCATGAAGCTTGATAGCACGCTCTGGAGCAAGGTATTGGATATCCTGCACCGCATGGTGGACAATCTCCCTAAGATTCGTAGGATGCAGGGTCATCTCTAGCCGGTCTGCGCGGATACGCGAGACATCCAACAAGTCCGAGATCATCCGGTCCTGAGCGGTCGCTCGTGAGATGGCTTCCTCAAGGGGGTGGCGCAAGCGTCGCAGCGTTGTCTCTGTCATCTGTGGTGTGGCCTTCTGCTGAGCGAGTTTCTCCAGGCGACGCAGCACCAGCTGGATGCTGCCACGGATCCCGGTCAGGGGCGTTCTCAGTTCATGGCTGGCCAGACTCAGGAAAGCATCAAAGCGGCAATTGGCTTCGTGCAATGCTAGTTCGCTGGCACGCGTCTGCGCCCAGGCATGCAGCAAGCGCACTCGTTCAAGCACCAGGGCCGCCAATTGGGCCAGCGCCTTCACCAGCTCGATTTCTTCCTTGATGTATTCCTGCTCTGGTAGTCGGTCAATGCCAAATGTTCCAACGAGCTGCCCCTCTAGCAGCATCGGAGCAAGCAGAAAGTTGCGTATGCCGTAGGTGGAACGGCGTACAAATGGCTGCGTGACCAGATCACGGATAACCACTTGATTTGCCCGCAACTGAGCAATGGATGCCTCGTCAAGATAATCGGAGAGGGTGGAGTGCTCCATATCTTGCTGTATATGGGCGGCCATTTCTTGCGAGCACCCACTGATCCCAACAAGGTGCATGTGAGCCTTGGGGCCTTCCACCGCAGCCAGGCCCACCATAGTACAATCCAGCATCTGACAGAGCACCTTAGTGAGATGCTGACCAACAACCGAGAGCGAGACAGCTGCGAAGCCCTCTTCTGTCGTGTGCTGATCTGCTTGCAGAGGGAGAGAGACCATTGTCTCCATCACATGAGACAACGTGTGAAATGCCTTTCGGATGCGGCTCTCCTGGTCATGGCATGCGGTGACATCCCGCAAGATCGAGACCAGACCCGTGAGGTCTCCCTGGTGATCATGCAAGGGCGTAATTGTCAGGTCGAGGTAGCGCTCTCGTCCGGAGGGGAAACGCAGGAGCTGACTGGTCATGCGGTTCTTTGATACCGTTTCTCCCCGCTGCATACGGAGTATGGGAAGTTGCTCCAAGGGAATACGCTGCACAGCTTCATTGTCGACCTGATAGATCTGGTAATCACGGAAAAGTTCAGCAAAAGGCTTGCCAAGGCAATTTTCCTCAGCGCCTAGCTCCAGGAGGGTACGGGCCGCCTCATTGATCTGCAGCACCGTCCCATCAGCGTTATATATGATGATGCCATCCATCACCGTATCGAACACGGTATGCAGGAGACTGCCGAGCGCTAAGGCCTCCTGCTGTGCCTGCTGTAATGCTTTCTGCGCAGCCTGTTCGCGGGCCACAAGCGTAACCCGTTCTTGTTCGAGTTGTCGCTGGAGGGTGAGATCCTCTATCCAGGCGAAGAAATACAGCGGGAATCCCTGGGCGTGCCACACCAACGTGGCGGTCACTTTGAGCCAGAGGATCTGTCCATCAGGGCGTGGATGGGCGATTTCATAAATCACATGCTGCATGTTGCCCGTCAGCATCTGACCCTGGTTCAAGTTGACCATCGTTTGCAGATTGGCCGGTAACACATAATGTAGCCGTCGCCCGATGAGTTCGCTGCGTGAGTAACCTGTGATCTGACAATAGCGCTCGTTGACCTCGATGATGTGTTGATCAAGGGAGAGACAGACTATGCCTAGGGGGGATTGCGTAGCAGCCCCATTGGACAAGAGCAGCTCTGGCGCGATGGAAAGCTCAGCAAGGAACATCGGCTCCCGCTCTCTGCTTACCCAGCTCACCCATCCTTCAAGCTGCCCTGCGTCTTTGAGCAGAGGAACGCAGAGGAGCGTAACGACCTGCTCTTGGTGCTCTGCGGTTCGCAGTCGATACCGAATGGTGAACATCCTGATACTGGTCACTGCCTCCCTCCACGCGCGTTTCACCCGCTCGTGGTCATCAGGATGAACAGCTATCAGCCACCCCCACAGTTGCTCCATCCCCTCGCCCCGCCTGGTAAAGCTCGACCAGAGTGATCGGCTCTCTGGAGCCAGAGCACTTCCGTCATGTGACCAGAGGAGCTGTAGGACCCTGCCTTTCTCCACCTGTGTCATCAATTCCATCGCGTTGTCCCCCTGTTCTCTCGCACACAGCACCTTCTTTTTCTGCAAGTGAACTATGGGTAAATATTTACGTATCGCTGGAAGATCCCACAACAAACTATTAACTGCTGCAGCAACCTGATGACGAGCAAGATCAGGAGATGAAGCAGCAGCTACGTTTCTTGAGGCAGATAATTGCTAGCTACCATTGTTAGACGGCCGCTATAATAGAAAACAGGTAAGTTTTTCATCGGTTCTTTCTTCAAGAGTATGCACCAGTTGAGTATACTCTTAAAGAAAGCCCGTAGCTATTGCAGATTGCTTCACTGCACATTTTGGTCAGAATTTTAGTTCTGTCCGACCTTTTTTTAAAGAGAGGATGATAAGGTAATGACCTACCTTTTCAGAGATACCGATCGGGCGGCCAGGCGCCTGCAGGTGCTGGCCGAGGTCTACACGCCTTCCAGCGAGGCCTTTCTACAAGATATCGTCCATACACAACCCCAATTGGCCCTGGATCTGGGCTGTGGCCCCGGCTATACGACCCACCTGCTGGCCAAAACCACTCGGAGCGCGCAGACCATCGGGCTCGATAGCTCCACGCACTTTATCGAGCTGGCCACAAAGAGCGCCACCGGGCAGATCTCGTTCCTCCAGCACGATGTCACGCAGACACCGTTTCCTGTTGGACCGGCCGATCTGATCTTCTGTCGCATGCTGCTGACCCACCTGCAAGATCCCCAGGCCACCATCGAGCGCTGGCTAACACAGCTAAAGCCCGGTGGCCTTCTGCTGATCGAAGAGGTAGATTGGATCAATACTGATAAGCCTATCCTTCGTGACTACCTGGCGATTGTGGCCGCCATGCTCAAGCAGCAGCACAACCAGCTCTATATCGGCGAGCAGCTCGACGCCCATCAACCCACCGCCAGCGGCATCCAGCGTCCCTTGAGTCGCGTCTACCAGCTCCCGGTCACTACTGCCAATGCCGCCACCATGTTCTATCTGAACATCCAGACCTGGAAAAACCACCCTTTCATCCAACAAAACTATCCCATCACTCAGATCGAACAGATGGAAGATGAGCTCGGCACCTTAACAACCAGTACCTCCACCCACAACGAGATCACCTGGGGCATGCGCCAGATCGCCTACCAGAAGACCTGATCCACGAACCAGGAACATGTCCGCTTTGCCACCTGGGTCCTGCGGCAACGCCCACTCGATGATCCAGAGGTCATGGCAACACTTCAGGCTCTGCATTAGCGCGAGGCGCGCAACATCATTTTTGGACCGTGTGTGTATGTTATGCTTATATCAAAATATGGAAACCCATCAATAGAAAGGAAGCACATGACACGTCGAGGCTGGTTGTTATTCGCGGCCATTTCAATCTTCTGGGGTATCCCCTATTTCTTCATCAAGATCGCAGTCCTGGAACTCGATCCGGCCTTTGTGGTCTTTGCTCGCGTGGGCATTGCGTCTCTCTTGCTGCTGCCGATCGCCATTCACCAACAGGTGCTGAGACCACTGCGCCAGCGCTGGCGTATCCTTTTGCTGCTCACCTGCCTGCAGATCGTGGCCCCGTTCCTCTTGATCAGCTATGGTGAGCAGCATATCGCCTCCTCGCTGACCAGTCTGATTATCGCGGCAGAACCGCTGCTGGTGGCCCTGCTGGCGCTGCTCTTTGATGCGAGCGAACGGGTGGGCGGCCTGCGCCTGGTGGGACTGCTGATCGGGCTCTGGGGCGTGGCGATACTGCTGGGCTTTAATGCCACAGGCGATGAGCAGCGGCTGCTGGGAGTCGCTTTTGTGTTGCTGGCCACGACCTGCTATGCGGCCAGTGCCCTGCTGATGAAGCGGCCGGGCATCGCCTCACTACCCGGTCTGGGCGTCGTCACCTTTGAGTGCGTGGGAGCCACCATCCTGATGATTCCACTGGCCGCGACCCACCTCCCCACCCATCTACCCGACCTGAAGGTGCTGGTCAGCCTGCTCATTCTCGGCCTTATCTGTACCGCCACGGCCTACCTGACGCTCTTCGCCCTGATTGCCGAGGCCGGAGCCAGTCGCGGCACGGTCTTCACATACATCAACCCGGTCGTCTCGGTCATCCTTGGTACTGCCTTGCTCTCCGAGCAGATCAATGTCGCCACCATCGCTGGCTTCCTGCTCATCATTCTTGGCGCCTGGCTCTCCACCGGAGGCAACCCGGCAAAGCTCACAAAATACCTGCGCTCCGTACCAAAAAAACCATAAATACCGTGTTTCTTCTGGCATATATGAAATGGTGCCCCACAAAGGCCCACCTTTTTCTGTAATAAGGTGGGCCTGGCACTATTTCTTTAGCTTAGAGTTGGCCGATTAGCTGGGCCAGTTGCGCGCGCTCGCTGGCGGCATCTTTGACAGGGACCTGCAGCACCAGCAGTTCGTCCAGGCCGCTGGATAGGAGTTCATTAAAGCGGGCGACAATGGCATCGGGAGTGCCAGAGATAACCAGGCTATTGATCAGGTCTTCCGACATCACCCCACCAGGTCCAACCGGGAAGCCAGCATCGGCAAACATATTGGCGTAAAATGGGAGCTTGCCGTAGCGCTCGATCTGTTTGCGCGTGGCGCTCAAGGCTGCCTGGCGGTCATCACTCATGGCAACCAGTACATGGGCCACCACGGGCGGGGCGCTACGGCCATGCCTGGCCGCTGATTGCCGCAGCGCTGGTATCGCTGTCTTCAGTAAGTAGGGCACCGGACACAGCCAGGGAAGCGCGCCGTCGGCGATCTCTCCGGCAAGCTGGAAGGCTCCTACGCGCAGGGTTGAAATCAGGATCGGGATCTCGGCCGTGCGTGGCAGGGTCGCGTTGACGTGGAAAAAGTTGCCCTGGTGCTCGATCTTGCCTTGCCATAAGCCTGCGCGCACGATCTCAACGTACTCACGCAAGTGCTCTAGTGGCTTCACCACCGGGATACCATACATGCCTTCAATGGTTGGTCGGTGGCTGGGACCAATGCCCAGGCGCAGACGGCCGGGCGCCAGGTCATTGATGGCCAGGGCCTGGAGCGCCATCGTCAGCGGGTGGCGTGGGTAGGTCGGGATAATGGCGGTCCCCAGCCGGATACTCGTGGTTGGAATGGCCGCCGCCGCCAGGATTGACAGGGTGTCAGGATTGAGTGGACTCTGTGTCATCCAGATCTGCCGCACCCCTACCTTTTCGGCGGCCACGATGGTCTGAACCGCCTGGGCGGCATTTGAGCCATCGACCACCAGGCCAACGCGCTCGCGTGCCGGCTTCGAGGCAAATGGCGACCCGGAGGGCTGCATTACATGTTCATTTTGCATAGACATTCCACCTTTACGCGCGGAATCGCGTTGTTATACGCCTCCACGCCTCTATTTTTGCTAACGAAAAGCCATGTATCACTACTCACTCTATAACACGTCTCATTAGATGTTTGATTCCCACAATATCAATGCTATAGGTTCGGGCCTTGCGCCCGATTTCCCCCTCCACGCTCGAAAACCTTCCCTCGTAGATTCGGGCCTTGCCCCCGATTTCCCCCCCACGCTGGTGCACGACACCATCCCGGCAGGGATATGTTAGTATTGCGCCGGGGGCAGTCTACGCGACGCACGGAAGAGTTCAAAAAATTGATCTCCTCTAACTACAGTATAATTGGGGCCCAGGTGGTCGGCCACATATTTAATGTCGGTCGGGCTGAGGTTCCAGGAAATGGCCAGGGCCGACAGGAACAGCGGCGAGCGCCCATTCCAGTGGCGAGCGCTCAGGCGAATAGCGTTGAGCATATCCCTGCGATTAGTGGCGGTTACCTGTTTAGAGAGGGGAATCCTCCCTGCCGAGACCGTCGTGTAACTGATGGGATTCCACCAGTTGTAGAGGATGCCGCTGGCATGAGCGTACTCACTATAGGCATTTGAGACATATCTGGGGATGGTGCGTTGATCATCGATGACGAAGATTACATGCAAACCAGCCTTCTGCATGTAGTTGTAGGATTGGTGCATAAAGCTGTTGACGTTGCGAAACAACCAGCTCGAGGGATATGCATAGCCGGCGCCAGAGGGACCCGCTACCAGGTAATCATTGGTGCTGGCGGTCAATTGATAGTAGTTGAGCATGGTGGGAGCGGCATCGTATAACAAAGGGTTGATCGACCAGTTTAAGGGCACCTGCCCGCGCTGCGGGTCCTCCCATAAGTGGCGCATGGCATGCTGGATGTACTGAAAGTTATCGCCCTCGCTCATGGTGAATGTGACATAGATCTTGTTGCGTAGCGGCGGCGTAGGCGCCGTTCTCTGAATCAACGATGGCGCTCGCACGCCAGAAAAAACCGTCAGGTTGGAGAAGAAGTCGGCCGCGATAGTATAGACACCATAACTGGAGGTCAGGCGGACGCCGCGAAACTCTTTGTCATACCAGCCCAGGTAAGGCGTTCCAGGTTTAACGGTCGAGAGTACCTGTCGGAACAGATTAACCTCAGTCGGATTCAACAGTGAAAACCAGAAGACCATGGCGCGATTGGCAACGGCGTAGTCCCGCAGATAACCATAGGTGGTCGCGTGTCCGACCAATCGGCTGGGTGTGGTGGCACGAATCCCGATCAACATGCGGTGCGAGACGTATGGCCAGAGGTGCTGCACCTGCCAGATGTTGGCCTGGAGGTTGCTGGCAAATTTTCCACGCAGATCCGCCAGGACGGGAAGATTATATGGAGCGGCCGTCAACTTCTTCATCAATTGTGGACTGGCCACTACGCCGTCATACAGCCCGGCCATCGTGGTCGCGACATTGACGGTATCGATGATACGTGGATCGTAAACGATGACACCACGCGCCGTGTTAATGTATTTATCAACCACCTCCCAGGGATCGCTATGCAGTATATAGGGAATGTTGAGGCTTTGTAGCCAGGTGTTGGCTCCTTCGGCTGGCATTCCTTCCTGCAAATAGATCTGTGGTCGGCTACGATTCACCAGACCCTGCAGCGTGCCCAGCAACAAGCTCAAGTCGCCCGGCAGATTCGTCACACGGGCCACATCCAATTCCTCTGGACTGGCAAAATTTGGCAGCGCCTGGCCCTGCGGCCAGTAAATTCCATCCATTTCGCTGGTATAGTGCGCGTGGGCAGCCGCGGAGCGCACCGAAGATTGAAAAATGCTATGGTCGACAACGGAGGAGTGGAAAGCAAACAGGTCAATGATAATAATGCAAAAACACAGCAAGAAGCGCGCCAGGTGTTGTATGGGCATAGTACGAGTTCTAGACATCGGGGACTCTCCTCATCGCGGCAAACAGACCCTACAACCTTACATCCGGTCTACCGATACTCCGTCTATGCATACCACTCGGGTCTCCCTGCTGCCAAAAATGGAAATAAGGGTACGAAACAGATATTCATTCCGAACATCGTCATACTTCGTAATCTGGCACGACCATCACGAGCAAACAGCGGAGAAGCTCCCTGACACCTTCATCCCACCCCCCGCATTTGTAGATTCCAGGCACCGTTGAACCGGTATAGCTAGAGTATATATTATTTTAAACCCTTCAATATATTTTTTAGCCTCACCCATAGCCATAAAACACGACCATATCCGTTTTTTGCGCACACCAAAAAACTCATAGAAAATCACAAATTAACCCATAACAAATAGTATTACCGCACTCAAAAATCCTCTCAAACACGCGTCAACACTTTCTTCATATTCTCCCCGTTCTCTACTTTTTAAACAAAAGCATAAAAAGGTGCTATAGTTGGCAAAAATGGCACAGGCATGTTATAAACTAATGCATAAATATATGAAATTAAAGCACATTACTCTAGATGCTTGAGGATTTTCCATGATAGCCCATAACTATCTGCGTACCATAGATCTGGCACAGGCTGGCCAGATAAGCGTGCAACAGGTGCGCAACTATGAAGCCAGTGGCTTTATCCCGCCCGTGGAGCGCAGTCCAAGCGGCTACCGACTCTACACACAGAAGCATCTGGTTGCGCTCCAGACCGCCCGCAGCATGGTCTGCGGCTACACGTGGCAGCAGGCGCGAGCGATCATGCAGGCGGTTCACCAGGGCCAACTATCAGCGGCGCTCGCCCTGATCGATGAGTGCCACGCTGATCTCGCCCGCAAGCGCCTCCAACTTGATCAGACGCTGGCCGCCTTGAGCACGTTGGCCGCGCAATCCCCTCCTCTGGCCAGTACGCGCCATTCACAGCAACTACGCGTGGGAGAGGCGGCAAAGCAAGTAGGGGTACGTGTCTCGGCGCTCCATTTCTGGGAGCAGCAAGGTCTGTTGCATCCTATACGCGACAAGAGCAGCCAGTATCGCCTCTATGACGAGCAGCAAATGCGTCGCCTGCGCGTAGTAGTCCTGCTCAGGGACGCTGGCTACGACTTCAAGGCCATCCACACGGCGCTGGACGAACTGGCGGCCGGGCGGACCGAAAAGGCTATCTCGGCTGTGGAGAAGAGGCGCAGCGAGCTCGCCAAAACAAGCTGGGCCCGGCTCGTAGCCATGTCTTCTTTCCAGGAGTATGTCAGCGAGTTCTGGGCGGAACAGTATGCTTCTTTATAACCTTCGCGGTCCGCAATATTCAACAATGTGCATCCCAACACCATACATAAACAGGTTTTGAGAAACTCACTGCTGATCTCCCAGCGTTCGGTCGACAGCTACCAGGGGTTCGGAAACACGATCATCTGCCAGGGTAATAGGTTCATGTTGCGTCTGGCGTTCTCGTTGCTGGAACCACTTGTCGAGATATGATTTAAGGCCATCCAGGTCCTGCGCCCGGCCACGGTAGGCGAGGTGGCCATCTGGCCGGACCAGGAACAGGCCCGGCTCCTCCACCCCATACAACTTGTGCAGACTCAAATTAGCCACTGATACGGTGTGCAGGTGAACAGGTACCTCGTACGTGGCGAGCAGGGAACGCAGTTGCTCCTCCAGTCCACGCAGGTCAGAGAACGCGGTGTCTGGCTTGCTGCCCGCGAAGAGGAACAGGTGATGATCCATGCCCCTGAGTATGGTAAAGGTGCTCTTTCCGGCGTCTGGCCCGGCCTCGAAGAAACCATAGGGAGCGCGGTCGCCAGCCCTGGGTCCCTGCTTGTCCGACACTGACTGCGTGACCGCCGGACTGCTGCGATAGCTGGTCCAGAGTTGGGAAAAGAGCCAGAAGACGCGCCGCTTGAAAGAAGGTAGCCACGACACGAGGCGGAAGAGTTGGGGCAACACGTACAGCTTGAGCCACCGCAAGATCGGGTTGGTCGCGGCCTGGACTTGAAAACCCCAGTCGGAGCCGCGCAAGATGGCGCGGGCGAACGGGATACGCTCGGCTTCGTAGGAGTCGAGCAGCGTCTCGTGGGCCTGTCCCTTGACGATGAGGGCTAGCTTCCAGGCCAGGTTATAGGCATCACCGATACCGGTGTTCATCCCCTGACCGCCTGCGGGACTATGAATGTGGGCAGCATCCCCCGCCAGGAAGACGCGCCCGACGCGGAAACGCTCAGACATGCGCTGGTGCGTGCGATAGACCGAGATCCAGTTCGCCTTCAGAATATTGACGTGCAGGCCGCTTTGCGTGTCGAGCACGCGCCGCACGTCGTCGAGGATCAGGGTATCCCTGTCGGTCAGGTCCGGAGGAAGTGTCCCGAACAGGCGGAAACGCCCTTCGCCGCGCATTGGCACGAAAAAGAAGAAGCCATGCCACTCCAGGTCCATACCACCCCGATGTGGCCCCAGATCCCACTCCATCTCTAAATCCGCCACGAACAAGGTCATCATATAGGTCTGGCCCGCAAAGCCCAATGACAGAGCGTGCCTTACGGAACTATGCGAGCCGTCGGCGCCAACGATCCACTGCGCCTCAATGGTTTCCTCACTGCCATCGCTAGCGCGAACACGCGCCCGTGCGCTGCCCGGCGTCTGCTCCAGGCTCAGCAGTTCCGTATTCCACTCGACGCGGCCCCCAGCCTCCGCAAAGCTCTGGATCAGAAGATGCTCGGTCTGGTCCTGCCCGTAGATCAGGCCAAAGGGATAGGGCGTGTTCCGCTCCTCTTCATTGTTCAGAAAAGCCAGTTTCCCGAAACGCTTGCCCCGGCTGAGAAGCTGAGCGTTCAGCAGCGGCTCGCCATTCTCAACGGCCTTGTCGGCCAGGTCAAGCCTGTCCAGCAGTTCCAGCGTCTTCGCATGAACCACAACCGCGCGGGTCTCCTCGGTGGGACCGTCCTTTTTGTCCACAATCCTGACCTTCACCCCGCTGCGTGTCAGCAGGTTCGCCATCGTCAGGCCCGTGGGTCCCGCACCCACCACAAGCACATCGGTCATCGTCATTTTCCGCTCCTTTCAGATGCAGGCTGCTCATTCTTCATAATCGCTCGCATAAACAGGTCCACTATCTCCTCGAGCTTCTCCATGCCGGGAAGCTGTGGCCGGCTCGCTGGCCGCAACAAGCCATCGAGCAGGGCATAGCTGAGGAGCGGACCAATGAACAGGCGCGTCATGACCTCTGTGTCGCCTTGCCGGATCGCCACCCCGTTCTCTCGCGCCCGCTCAAGCATAAGAGATACTTCTCCGGCAGCACGCTCAGGAACGGTCGAGCGGAGGGTCTCAGTTAGCTGGGGAAAGCGGTGGGAATCAGCGATAATCGCGCGCATTAGCGCCAGATGCTCGGTCCTCATCATAATGCCTGATATCTTTTCCGCCAGCGTAAGCAGAGCTTTGCGTAACTCCTCCGCGGTACGCGGCTGCAGCCCCCGCACAAAATCAAGCACCCGCGTCTGTGGATTCTCAATCGTCAGCCTGCGCACAACATCGACAAACAGCTCCTCCTTGCCTGGATAATAAGCGTACAACGTGCGCTTGGAGACTCTGGCCTCCTTAGCAAGAGCGTCAGTGCTCGCCGCCGCGAACCCCTCGCGCAAGAACACACGCTGCGCCCCATCCAGTATCTGATCCCGCTTGGCCCGCGCCCGCGCCTCCTCCAATGTCATTTCCATACCCCACCTCGCAAGTAAACTAAACCGTACCGTATACTTAATAAAAGGATAGCGCCACGCCCTGGTGTTGTCAAGAGGCTGGCAAGTTTGCACGATGGAAACGTGCCAGTCTTCAACATGACCATTTAATGACAACATAGGTGGCTTCAATTCACCCTTCTGTCATGTCCTCGCATTAAAGTGTTCAAAGATGTTCCAATTCTCATTGCATGGGTCACCCGGCCGAAGAACCGAGCACCACATAATATTAAAAGAAGCAGAAGGAAGATATATATCATGAAAACTTCATCTCTCTTGCCAGGCGGCAAGAGATTAGCGCCTGGTACGCCTCGCGGCAATCGTTCAATGGTAATGTGGAGCACGGGATTCTGCATGTTGCTCCTGGCTCTTCTGTTCACAATCACAAGCTATACCTTATATGCAACGCTCAACTATCCAGCACTCCTTCTTAGCCAGACACCTTTGGCGAATTCGCTCCCCCTACCGGGAACAATTCTTGCTCTATCAGGCTTTCTTGGTCTGGCGGGAAATGCCATGTTGCTCTTCATAGTCTCACGCCGTCTGGCATCGTCCTTAGAGGAAAAGCCACGCAGACGCGTAATCATTCTCGGAACTATTGCCGGCTCTTTCTGGATCATAGGCTCTGGCCTCGGAATGGTGCTGCTCCTCCTCTGGAATATTGCCATAACAACGGCGGCAGCACCTCTTGCATGGCTCCTGTTCCTTTTGACCGAAATCGGTACGCCACTGGTACTGGCGCTTTGGACGCTGAACGTGGCCTGGCACAACCAGATGCGCCGTGTGCTGGCAACCGTGAGTGCAATTGGCCTCTTCCTGGTCTGTTTACGCTCACTGGTCTGGGGCCTCAATGCACTCTTGCCGATGACAAGTGGCTTCTATACCATGGCAGGGATACTGAACCTCCTCGCCGTGGTGGGAAGTTCCCTCTGGCTGGTCTGGCTCGGAATCGCTGGTATCCAACTCCATTCTCGAGGCAAAAAAAAGAGCGGTCGGGCC
Organism: Dictyobacter formicarum; assembly: GCF_016587435.1. The sequence continues at coordinate 204,348 of NZ_BNJJ01000010.1, read as the reverse complement.
CAACCGCTCTCTACCAACAGAGACGTGCTGGTTCCCAAATCCAACCAGCGGCGTAACTTCTTGCGCCTGGGCGTAAAAGTGGGCGTGGGTGTTGCCGGAAGCGGTTTGGTACTGGCGCGCACTGGCCTGGTAACTGCCAATGCGCCGGTAATTGAAAGCGACGATGTGCCTGCGGAGCCCAGTCTGATGGGCACGCTTCTCTATCTAATGGCAGTGATCTTTCAACGGCTGAACTCAAGCAGTGGTGCGGCACCACAACGTCCATCAACACCAGCTAGACCCTCCCTTCCGCCCGGTTTCTCTGTTGAGCGCGTCAATGCGGCAGGGGTATCGGCACTGCTCATTTGCGCTCCAGGAGCAACGAAAAGCCGTGCATTGCTGTATATCCATGGCGGAGCTTTCAGGTTACCAGCCATTGAGGCGCATTATCCATTCGTCGCGCAACTCTCGCGAGAGATCGGGGCATGTGTGCTTATGCCAGACTATCGGCTGGCACCTGAAAATCCCTTTCCAGCTGCTCTCCAGGATTGTGTGGCGGCATACCAATGGTTGCGTTCTCAAGGAATTGCAGCCTCGCGACTCGCGATAGCAGGAGACTCTTCCGGCGGAAATCTGACACTGGCCACAGCGCTCGCGCTACGAGAACAGGGCGAGGCGTTGCCGGCTGCGTTGGTGGCACTCTCACCCGCACTTGACCTGACAACGACCGGCGCGGACCCCATCCTGGGGGAAAATGGGTTAAAAAATGCTTATGCAGCTTATACCAATAATGGTGCGATAGATGCACACCAACCGCTCGTCTCCCCCCTGTATGCAGATGTACATAGATTACCTCCAACTTTCTTGCTTGTTGGAACGCAGGAAGCCTTGCGCAGGGACTCGCTACGTATGGCAGATAAGCTACGCAAGGCAGGAGTCGAAGTCAAGCTGGAGATCTGGCCGGGAATGTGGCATGTCTGGCCCATTTCCTATTTTGGCGATGTGTTCCCTGAAGCACCTCTAACCAGAAAGCATATGACGAAATTTATTCGCCAACGGCTGCAATAACAAGAGGCCTGGAGCGCATAAACATTCACCGATGGATAGCCACGATATTAGATAGGGAAGAGATATCTCTCGCTTGATATTGGTGTTTAGACTAATTTTGCATGAAGCGGCCTGGGAAGAGGACTGAAGCCATTTTGCTATGAATCGTATGAAACCGCTTCCCGCCTGGCTTCACAAGAATTTAGTCTAAACGCCAATTAGAAAGAGAGCGTCCGCGCATGTCCGAGGGAGAACGTTATTGCTCGGAACTTACGCTCCAGCCTTCTAGAAATGGCCCCACCCGTTGTATGCCGTTGTATCCAGGACAGCGAACCAATCGAAATCGGTGAAGCTTTGGGCGCCCAGTGGTTCCGCATAGCTCCTGTTCTTCTTACTGCCAGAGCGAATCGGAAGTGCCGCAATTTCCTCTGCCGGAAGCCCTTGCCCTTGATGGGTGGGAATGAACCGCACCGGCCCGGGAGCGGATGTGAACCGCGCCTCAAGCGTCCCGGCTTCTGGCTGGCCGATCCCGTTGGCTGGCGAGAAGCCTACGGCTGAGCCGATGACGGCATAGCGGCGACCGAACCGTTCATGAAGATGAGATCCAACGGGCCACCAGATCACCGTCTCATTCCCCCATTGCCATTGCACCTTTCCACGCTTGAGATGGCTATTGTGGGCAAAAACCAGGACGTTACCTCGCCCCTGTTCCCGGGAGACGATGTACGCCAGATTCTCTGCCATCATTGCGGCACGTATGCCGAGCAGGATGGCCTGGCGTTTAGCGGACGTTTGCGCTAACGCTGCATGATAGTGCAGGAGCTGCCGAGCTCCCACAGCGTAGTGGATGGCTTCCCGATAGCGGCTCTCGTCGCTCTTTGCGACCAATTCGGGACGGCGCACACACAGCTCTGCAATCAGTTCCTCGGTCTCGATCCGCAATGCGGTTGCCTCTGGTGATCGACCTATCGCTTGCGTCGGGTCGAGCGCGGCAGCCGGATTCTCCCAGGCAGCGTCCTGCCCGAGCAGCGGGTCGATGCGCTTGCGATACTCCTGGCCGAGGGTCTCATCAACTGAGCTAAGGTAATCAAGCGCAACGTGGAGTGTCTGGCGGGGACTATCTGCGGCCACATCGGTCGGGCTATCGAACCCATAGAACTGGAGTTTTCTCTGGTGCGCTGGATCAGCATTGTAGTGCCTCATCCACTCGACCAGTTCTCGATTCGCTTCGAACTTTCCGAAACCGTGGCTCCATCCCGTCTCCTGCACCGCCTCATAGGATGCCGGACCGTGGCCAAGCACGTACTCGTTGATGATGGGTCCCCGAGGAAAACTGCTCTCAACGGCAATGGCGCTGTAGCCATGGGCTTCTACCAGGCGTTGGAAGAGCTGGTTGCGAAGGACCAGCAGTTCTTCCCCTCCATGGAGTGCTTCTCCAAAGCCAAGCAATGCTACCGAATCGCCAAGTGAGTCGATCACCGTATCAACGGCGGCGTCGAAGTCCGGGCCAGAATCGAGCGAGCATGGGATCGCCTCGTATGCCATCCAGTCGTCAAGTGTCGCATATTCTCTTGCTGCGTGCGTCATGAGTCTAACCTCCGTTGTTTTCACTGTAATATTCATCCAATGAGAAATCTTCTCCTTCTGCTGAATCTCACTCCCATGCTCTCGTCTACTGCTCTCGAGAGCATGGGAGCCTGGACAAGTGAGAACACTCTCCTGGCTCAAGCAGATCTCGCAGGAGGCTGCATGCATGCATCTCCGATCCAAGCTGGCCGGGCTTTTCTGGATCACGTCTCTACTGTACAACACAGATGCAATATTAGAGGGTAAAAAGAGAGTCACGAGCGTGTGTATGGACAGAAATGGATCTGATCCTGCTCAATCTACTTGGATTTCTGTGATAAAACGAGGAGTGTATCGCAAAAAGCCTCAACCACGAACTTGGGAGTTTTACATGAAGCTTGGCAATACTTTACGCACTATTGAGTCTTCCCAGGGCTTCTGGAATGAGCGTTGGGTACCCCCCTTTTATTTACAACATTTCCTACTGATACCCTGGATATGGAGTGGCTTCTCAAATGGCGAATGGTTGTGTTGCTCACTCTTCGCGCTGATTGATCACTCGTCACCTCAAAACCTGCCAACTCTTCACCTTATTTACCACAGTGTTTCGAAACCATTGGACTTTTCTCAGGTTCGCCTCAAAACTCGTGCAGATTTGACCTTATTTACTGGTGCAGGTTCAAGAAAGCTCTTGTGCAAAGAGAAAGAAAACATACTTGCTCCAGTAGTAGGCATGCCGACAATAGGTATCACGTGAAGTCCTGAGCGATAGAAGAGATCGGTTTTAGTAAACCCTTCTCTTTATCTCATCGACTGCCGTGAGAAAAGCAAGATGGGAGAAGTTTTTTCTCATCGCGTGTGCTATGTTGAGGCAGCAGACGCGCGCGTGGACGCTCCTGTGCAGGAGACATGCGATCAGTGCTGGGAAGACAACTGCCGAGATGTTCGCGCAGGTACGTCAAGTCAGAAACATGAGGAGCAGTAGTATGAGCATTATCGCTGAGGAAAGAGGGTCGGACTCGCCTTATGTAGAAACGATTACACATGGTCGAACGACGAGTGCTGGTTCTCCTCTCCGTCCCGCCGAGATCTGTTGGCACATGGTTTTGCGCAGACTCAATGGCACGACTTCCCTCCTAGTCGTCGGACCATGGACGAGTGCTGGCGTGATCTCTTACCCCGAAGGCGCTGAGCTTCTTTGGATCAAGTTCAAGCTTGGGACCTTTCTGCCCCATCTGCCCACAAGGCACTTGTTGGATAGAGAGACGATCCTGCCCGCAGCGGCAGGGAAATCCTTCTGGCTCAACGGTTCCACATGGCAATTCCCCGAGTATGAAAATGCGGACACGTTTGTCAATAGGTTGGTGCGCGCTGGTGTGCTGGCATGTGATCCTGTCGTGGACGCGGTGTTACAAGATCACCAGCATGACGTGCCATCCCGCACGGTGCGGCATCGGTTCAGGCAGGCGACAGGCTTGACACAAAGCCACATTCGGCAACTGAAACGCGCCCACCATGCCCAGGCCCTCTTACAGCAAGGGGTTTCTATCCTGGACACCGTTTATGAAGCTGGCTATTTCGATCAGCCACACCTGACCAGATCGCTCAAGCAATTTTTCGGGTACACACCTACCCAGATCATAGGCATGAATAAGCATGAGTAGCTTGCCGTTTCATACAAGGCAGCCTCCTTTTGCCATGGTATCATGCGAATGTCCTCGCAAATATTCAAGAACCAAAGCTAGCAAAAAGGAGCAAAAGCAAGATGGATATGAAACTTGAGCTCGTGCCAATCCCGGTTTCTGATGTTGATCGCGCTAAGGCATTTTACGTTGAGCAGATCGGATTTCACGCTGACCATGATGTACAGCCCGGTAATGGAATGAGAGTTGTCCAGCTCACTCCACCCGGGTCGGCTTGTTCAATCGTCATTGGAACTGGTATGGGCGAAATGTCTGAAATGCGTCCTGGAACGGTCAAGGCGCTGCATTTGGTGGTAGCGGACATCCACAAGGCCCGCGAAGCGCTCGCAGGTCGGGGGGTTAAAGTGGGTGAGGTGGTCGATCTGGGGGGCATAAAGTATGTCCACTTCAGTGATCCTGATGGGAACAGCTGGGCATTGCAGGAAATGCCAGTTCATCGGTAATGGCGGGTTTCAAGCCACCAAAACCGGACAGAGTCCCAGCCTGAAAAGGCAGACGTTCTCCCGGTGGGATGTGCCTCATCCTCCGGATTCGCTACACAGAGGACAGGACGCATTATTGGTGCAACAAAGCGCTGGTTTGTTGCACCAAATTTGTTTTTGATCTCTTACTTTGAGAAGATGCACAACAGAATACTTGATCCTCTTCGCTGATTACAATAGGCTGCTTGCTGTTCTCATCTACATGGCGGCCCATGGTGGATGCGCTGGCAAGCTGCGCCAGAACATGCGCATCAGCATAGGTACCTGTCGTCGGGACATCCAGTCCAAATTTCATGTCTTCCTCCAATATATGTTCGTTCATCGCAAGATACAGATCAGCTCGCTGCAATATAGCACTGCATCTATGACATCTCCTGTCATATTGGCAGCGATCTCTGCTTTCGAAGGAATGCCGACGTGGGGCCTCGTGGAAGTGAAACCAGCTGGGCCCATGGGAGAGGTCCAGCTGGCAGCGCGCTTGCATACGCGAATGAGACTACAATAAAGGCGTTAATAATGCGCGCCTTTAGAAGAACCGATATGACCCAACCACCGTCAACTGTTCAGGGATTGGTGGCTCGGCCATCCAGTTCTTGAGGTTCTCCTGGAACTCTCTAAACTCCGGCAAGGAGGGCAGAGGATTCTCTACTCCCTCGTCGAGTTCCAACAACGCCATATAGGTCACGCCGTCGGAGAGGCGGCATGACGAGTAACGGATGCCATCCGGCTGCGCCTGTTGCAGCGCCGCGAATACGCGCCTGGCCGCCGCTTCGACTTCTGTGACATGTTCAGCTTTAACTTTGGAGCGGATCATTAGAATGCTCATATGGAAATCACCTTTCACTATTACAATTGTTTTCCACCACACTGACGGAACACAACGAAGAAATGTGACCGGCTGAACCCGTTCGTCTTATGCTTTTTTCAGCATATGGTATGATTTATGGCATTGATATAGAAAGTGCCCGTTGCTTGAACGAAAGGATATCGGATGCGCATTGCACTGCTAGCAGATATACATGGTAATCTGGTTGCGCTTGAAACAGTGTTACAGGAACTGGCGCGGGAGCCCATTGATCAGTTTATTTGCCTGGGAGATGTGGCGGCCCTTGGACCGCAGCCACACGAAGTCATTGAACGCTTGCGGCGGCTCGACTGTCCGGTCGTGCTTGGCAATACGGATGCCTGGCTATTAGGGTCCAAAGCATCGGATACGGAGACGCTGCGCATCATCACGTCGTGGTGTGTGGAACAATTGACGCCTGAAGATCGCAGTTACCTCCAATCATTTGTTCCCCGGCTCGAACTTCCTCTCGATGAGGGCAGATCGCTCCTCTGCTATCATGGATCGCCGCGCTCATTTGACGATGTGATTGCTGCGGTTACACCTGATGCGGCGATAGAAGAGATGCTGGCAGGCTACTCGGCGACGGTGATGGTGGGCGGCCATACCCATATCCAGATGATTCGCCGCTATCGAGATGCTCATCTCGTCAACGTCGGCAGTATTGGACTGCCCGGGGTCAATGCTGGCAGTCCAGAGTTGCCAGACAACCATCATGTGCGCTGGTCCGAATATGGCGTGCTGAGCATCGAGCAGGGACGCCTGAGCATTGACCTGCGCCGCACACCACTGAACCTGGCAGCACTACTAGAAGCTTGTAGAAACTCCACAATGCCCTGCCAGGAGTGGTGGATACAAAAGTGGGACAGTAGCAACGAATGTGGTTCTTGACATATTCCTGGCATAAGGCTCCAGAGATTGACCGACAGATAAAGATCATGATAGACTGGCTCTCCCTTAATCGATCTAGAAGAAAGACAGCAGGAGAAAACAATGACAGAAGTCACTAACTCTGATGTGATCAATGCTTATGCTAAATATCCTCAGGATCTCATCGAAAGTTTCGGCGATGAAGGGGACCTGACGCGCCAGCACCTTCTGAATCCCGCCATTTTCTCACTGCTTGGCGATGTGAGGGGCAAAACCATTCTCGATGCAGGCTGCGGTCAGGGCTATCTCTGCCGACTCCTTGCCAGAGCCGGAGCCAGCGTCACCGGCGTCGAGCCGTCGGAAGCCTTCCACACGTATGCTCTGCACCGAGAACAAACAGAACAGCTAGGCATCCACTACGTGCAGGCGGATCTCTCAACCTGGACTCCACCACAGACCTTTGACTTTGTGATTGCCAACATGGTCTTAATGGATATCCCCGACTATGAGCCCGCCCTCAAGAACTGTGTTGCAGCACTGGGAAACCAGGGAGGATTCATCTTTTCCCTCTTGCATCCTTGTTTTGAAGAAGCAGGATCACAGTGGCAGGAAAAAGGCTACGTTGAGGTACGAGACTACTTTCGTGAACGAGCAGTCAAGCAAACGTACGGATATTTCATCCATCGTCCACTCAGCACCTACCTGAACAGCGTCATTGAAGCGGGCTGCACACTCCAAAGGATCATTGAGCCTCAGCTAGAGAAGACAATAGCCGAACTCCACCACGCCGAACGATATTGGTCTGTCCCTGGTTACATCATCATCTTTGCCACAAAGTTTTGTGGCATCGAGTAGAGTACAAGAAGAGCGAAAACCCGTAGGTGCGGCCCTCTGCGGCCGCTTGCCGCCCGCCCATAGGTTCGGGCCTTGCGCCCAATACTTTCAACTTAAGCACTTTTGGGATGTGGTTTGGATGGCACCTTGGATCGTTGTGCGGATTCCTGTTGTTCAGCCAAGTCTCGAACAACAGGAACCACAAACGTGAGATAGGTGTCCGTCTTCTCAAATGGCCGGGGCGCTGGCGTCCCTCGCTTTTTGGGTTTGTGTTTGTGGTAAACTTGCTTGATTTCCCGCCGATTGCTGCGCAAACGCGGGGGAGGCAAGACATGGTCGCCAATCGCTTGCACCATCCGTGTGAGAATGAGCTCTCGGTCTTCCAGACTCCGGGTCGCGACCCGCTCGATGCGGCGGCGCAGGTGCTCAAAGGCGTTCACACAACTCAAGGCCCGAGGATCGTGGCCTGTCCGCTCCCCGGCTTGTACCATCCAAAAACGTAGCGCGTAATGCGCCAGCATCAACCCATACATCTCTTGTTTGACTCCTTCCGGGGTCTGCGATCGCAAGACTTTGATCTGCTCATGCAGCACACATTTGAGCTCCCGGATCATCAGTTCCACCTCCCAGCGTTGCTGATAGAGCTCGATGAGCTCGCTGGCGGGATAGCGCTTTTCGTCGAGCAAGGTGGTGACCAGTCGGTAGACCCGTCCTGGCGTTCCCAATCGGGCATCGGTGATCGTGTACTCAATCACGCGCAGTGTCTGCTTGTCTTTGGCACGAAAGGTGGCGGTGCGGCACGGCTTCAACACCGCCAGGTAGCTGCCATCAGTCAGTCGGGTATAGCCCCGGCGCAGCATATGGCTCGACAAACCACACAGCACATGGGCACCCCGCTCGCGGGCCTCTTGGGTCAGCACCCCGCTGAAGATCCCGCAATCTCCCAGCACCAGCATGCCCTGCTGCAGCCAGCGCACCACCTCTCGCACCCCCTGGGCCTCGGCCCAGCGGTAGCCCCCGAGGGCAGCGGCAATGATGGCATGGCTGGCACATTCCATCAGCATCACCGCTCGCACCTGCGGATAGGCTCCTTTGCCGTGCTGGTTGCTTGATCGACCAAACGCCTGATCATTGGCTGGGGTATCGGGCACATTGAACACCGATCCATCGATGGCCATCACGCGCCAGCCATGAAAAAAAGCAGTTGGGGTGTGCGCTCGATCACACAGGGGGCGGCAACCGCGCTCCAGCAACTGACGAAAGGGGTCGGCACCCATACGGGCGCGTTGCGCTCCCAAGGCCTGGGCAGACATGGTTTCCCGTGACTGTTGCGGATGCAGATCGATCAACCCATCGGTGATCTGCTGCCAGACCTGCTCCTGGGAGAGGCGACGCCACCAGGAGCAACACAATTGAAACAGGATGATGCTGTGTGGGGTACAGTTGCGGATGCGGGCTTGTTGCTGCTGGCCTGCCTTGTTGCACCGGGGAGCTCGCGCAGCGAGAATCTCATCGACGAGCGAAGCGGGAAAACAGGCCTCGAACACATTCATGTCAATCAGGCGGCAGATCTTGTCATTTGGGCTCAGGTGGCGTAAGCTAGGCATGAAGAAGTTCCTTTCATCACAACGAAGAAATCGGTTTGTATTCAGTGTGACGAACAGCGAACTTCTTTTGCTCATTCATCCCTCTTTTGTCTCATTGCTCTTCAAACAACATGCTTAAGTTGAAAGTATTGGGCCTTGCGCCCGATTGGCGGCCCTGTGTCCCCACAAGCATGTACCTTGTGGAATGACCGTTGACATGGGTAACAACCGACTACGAAACTATCCACCCATTAGCGCGCTTCGTTGAAGGCATGCGCCTCGCTCAACACCATGAAGTGGTCACTGTTGAGGAAGCAACGAAGTGGATTGCCTATCTGGAAGAGGCGATGCATACAGGACGCTTCTTCCATTCAGTGACCTATTTTATCACGGCAGGTCGCAAGCCTCTCTAACCAACAAGATGAATGGAATACGACCTTTTTCCCATTTGACATATTTCATAGAAGATGCAGCTTAATCTTTGACGAAGCCATAATAGCTGTGGTAGACTCAGTTTGGTGCAATCAGAAGCAACTTTGTAAGAAAGGAAAGGTATCCAGAGACCCCTGGCCTCGGATGCGGAAAGCGTGCCATGAAAACAAGCGGGTGTCGTGTCATCACACTGCCTAACCAGCTTTTCGCCCAAGGCCGCATTGTGCCCTTTTTGAGGTACCTGCAAACGAGCTTCTGAGTTGAGAGGCTGGAAAAGCACAACCAGACAATGACAGGCTGTGGGCGAGAGATCATGAACGCTCACAGCCTGTTCCTTTTTCCCGTCAGTACAGGCCGTGAGTGCTCGCTCACGGCCTTTTTGTGTTCTGGATAAGGCAGTCACAACACCATATAGAAAGAAAGAAGGAGAACATCGCATGAGTGAAAAAGCTGACCAGACCCTTTTTGATTTCCTCACCAAGGAGTATAATCATCCCTTCAGTGGTTGGGATTTCTCGTATCTGGACGGAAGAAAGACAAGCATCAGGACAACTCCTGCCTGGGATTACACGCACACTGTGACTGCGGCAATGAAACAGGCTCATATCCTGCTTGATATGCACACGGGTGGTGGGGAAGCACTCGCGCAGTTGCTTTCGCACCAACCAGTCCATGAAGTGTATGCCACCGAGTTGTATGCTCCTAACATCATTGCAGCACGGCAACGACTCACGCCGCTTGGCGTCACCGTCTACACGGCTCGCGATGAGTCTTTGCCCTTTCCAGATCATACGCTCGATCTTGTCATTAACCGTCATGGAAGCTACAACCCGGCGGAAGTGTTGCGTGTTCTCAAGCCAGAACACACATTTATTACACAGCAAGTCGGCGATCAGACCAATGCCAGGTTGCATGAGTTGCTTGGGCGTAAAAAGCAATTGGAACACCCATGGAACATCGCCTACGCAGCACGGGAGATGGAAGATGCTGGCGGTCATGTCATCGAGCGCAAAGAAGAATTCTCCATCACGCGCTTTCACGATGTGGGAGCCATTGTCTACTACCTCAAGGCCGTTCCCTGGGAAGTACCCAATTTCTCGATTGAGAAGTATTGGCATCAACTCGTAGAAATCCATCATCTCCTCCAACAGGAAGGATATGTTGATATTCCCTTCCACTCGTTCTTGCTCGTTGCAAAAAAACCTTAGTGCTACCAGGAGGGCTGTGAGCTGCAAGCAACTTCCCATTTCGCAGCCCTCTCAACAATTCTACTGACAAGAAACAAAACAGTGGTCAGCAGATCACAAACAACTTGCCAAAGTAGATCGACTTATTGTAGAGTACCAAAAGATTCAAGTAGATCTCTACAGGAAGAATAACCAATACTGGATAAGTAAAAATATGCCTATAAATGCAGGATAAACGATATGAGTAAAACGAATATGAGTAACATGGATAAACTGTTTCAATCGCTTCATCAGAGAAGAAGGCCAGAAGATGTTGCTCAGTTGATCCTGGAACAGTTGACCGGGCGGCTCAATGGACAGCAGAAAGCAATCCTCCAAAATGCAGCTCAAGGGTCACTCAAACAACGCTTCCTGACCTATACCTCCATGCTAGAAGATTTTGCGAAACCTGTTGGTCTTGCTCGCCAGGTCGCAGTTGCTGGAAACTTATTCAATATTCCTCCCCTTGCCGCGGATCAATGTGATAATCCCACGTTGGTCGAAAATTACATTCATCAGGTAAACCAGCAGATCAAAAAAGATTTTGGGCGGAACGACTTTAAAGCGCATCGATTGAATCATGAGGCGCGTGAAGCTGCGGGCATGGACATTTCGCGACGCCGGTACAACAAGCTCTTCCGTATACTCACGCGCATGGAAGCCAAGCTTCAGACGCTGATTAACGAGTGGAAAAAACTGGAATTAACGAAAATTGGAAAATCTGGCTTTAGCTCCAGGATTACCTGGGAGATGTTCTCCGCAGATAAGAACAGCGCTTGCTTCATTGCCTATTATGTGGCTCGCTGTAACTTGCGAAGTGAGTTCACGATTGCTGGTCAGCAGAGACCATATGATGAGATAGCAGATATGTTATTCTCCCGCTGCCAAAATAGCTCTACAACCAACTGGTGGGCTATCGCACATGTCTATCCAGATCAGAATGTACTGCTGCACCTGAGTGATGAGCAGAAGGGAAATCTCCTCGGGAAATGGTTTTCTGTGTTGCAAGAAATAGCCGGACTGCTTAAGGAGACATGGGAGAAATCAAAGATCAAGAGAGAAACGATGGTTGTTCGGCCCGGGAATGACTCCAGTACCTGGAACACTATGGCAAGTGCATGGAACAGGGCGAGAGACCACTGGGTTGCTTTGATATATGCGCTGGGTATGGAAGAGATACTAGACAAGGTCTGGCCGGGGAAAGTACTCAGGCTTATGGCCGCTGACGTTGTGGCCTGGCATTATAGGTCAGGGGGAAAACTTGATCCCAATACTGACGTCTGGAAAGAGCTCCCCCTCTCCTGGGAAGTGCTGGCGGGAACAAGTACGTGTACACGCCAGATGGTAGAAGAGGTATGCCATAAACATGGCCTCGATCCAGAAAAATCAGGGTGGACAACACCAAGGCCACGAAAAATAGTGGCAAAATTTCGACCTACGCCTGAACTCGTGCATGGGGTTACCATTGAGAATCCCTACCTTGCCACCTTCTTACGGAAAGCAGGGGTCTTTTCAGGAAAACATATCAAAAACCCTCATTTCCATTGACGAGATCTTTGCATAGGAATATAATTGCAATGGTTTCTGGGGTAGCTCAGTGGTAGAGCGGTTGGCTCTGGTTCCGACTGGACGCAGGTTCGAGCCCTGTCCCCAGATTGTTTTAAGGACTGGATAGATATGCCGCTAGCGATATTGCGCCAGATCAAAGTACGGACCAATCTGGAGCCGACCTTTCACGCGCAGCTCATGAGTAGCCCATTGAAGTTTTTGCAGACATTTGATCTGACCGAAGATGAGATGAGGCAGATTATCCTGCCCAACTTTAGCTGGCTAGTTGCCGATAGGCTGGCGGCCATGTCCATCCACACCTCGCACTAAGCCACCACGACACTTCCTACATGCTTACCTGACAGGCAAACTCTACCTCGCCTGACAATCGCCGCGAGCAAGTCCTTACCCCACGATCATTCTGACCTTTTGGACAGGAAAACCCAGTTCTTCTGTACAAAGACGCACGTGCTCTGACCACCTATACTGAGGGAAATGCAGAACTGCTCCTTTACGCGCAATGTAATCGCACGTCGACAGAGCATGAACACAAAAAATCATTTTCGATATAAACAGGAGTATTGATCGATGGCAATGAAATTTGGCCTGGCGCTCCCGCAGGGAACGTTGATGGAGATGGCGGGCATCCAAGATCCGGTGGAGGCGTATGAGACGATGACACAGGCCGCTCTGACGGCCGAGGAGGGGGGCTTCAATTCGCTGTGGCTCTCTGATGCTTTCTGGCCTGCCGATAGCTCTCAGTTCCTCTTCGAATGCTGGACCACGACGGCGGCGCTGGCGCGTGACACGAAGCGCGTGCGCATCGGCCAGATGGTTACCTATAGTGGACTACGCCAGCCGGCGCTGCTGGCCAAGATGGCCAGTACGGTGGATGTGATGAGCCATGGGCGCCTGACGGTGGGCATCGGATCGGGCTATCCTGGCCTCGCGGATCAATTTCGTGCCTATGGCTACGATTTTCCTGACACGCCTGTGCGCTCACAGCAACTGCGTGAAGCGGTACAGGTCCTGCGCGCCATGTGGACGCAGGAGCAGGCCAAATTCGATGGCAAATATTATCAGCCGCATGGCGCGATCAATCAGCCCAAAGGGGTGCAGCAGCCCCATATCCCCTTAATGATCGGCGGCAACGGTGAGCAGGTCACGCTCAAACTGGTAGCTCAGTACGGCGACGCCTGCCACGTCTTTGGCGATCCCACCACCATCGCGCACAAGTTCGCGGTCCTCAAACAGCATTGTGAAACCTTTGGCCGCGACTATGAGAGTATCCGACGGGCAACCATCGCGATCTGCCTGCTGGCCGATAGCGATGAGCAGGCCCAGGCACGCCTGCCCGAAGCCGCCAGAGCCTTCGGTGGCGGCTTGGTTGGAAGTCCCGACACGATTCGCAAGGGGATCGCGGCACTAGAGCAGGCGGGCGTGCAGGAACTGGTGCTCAGATTCCCCATCGTCCGCGACCTGGATGGTTTGCGACGCTTCGCACGGGAATTTATCGCGTAGATTATTGGAATATGCTGAATATTAAGACTATAGGAAACAAAATAATGATGACTCAACAAACCATGCAGGCGATTCGCGTCCATAGCTATGGTGAACCTGAACAGCTTATGCTCGAACAGATAGAGCGTCCACAGCCGCAGGCGGGCCAGGTGCTCTTGCGTGTTCATGCGGCCGGTGTCAATCCGATCGATTGGAAGATCCGGCAGGGTCTGCTAAAAGATTTTATGCCGACGACGTTTCCCTATACCCCTGGTCTTGACGTGGCGGGAGTAGTGGAAGAGATTGGTCCAGGGGTGACAGCATTCGAGATTGGGCAGGCCGTCTTCGGACAGGCCACAAGCGGCTCTTACGCCGAGTATGCTACGGCCTCCATCGATGTCCTCGCGCCCATGCCGCGGACCCTGAACTTTACTGAGGCCGCCAGCGTGCCGGTCGGTGCGGCCACAGCCTGGGCAGCACTCTTTGAATATGGCGGCCTGACCGCTAGCCAGCGAGTATTGATCCAGGGAGCCGCTGGCGGAGTCGGCCTGTTCGCGGTCCAGTTGGCGAAGTGGAAAGGAGCACAGGTAATCGGCACGTCCTCCACGGCGAACCTCGATTTTGTACGTGGGCTGGGCGCGGATACGGTCGTGGACTACACCACAACCCCGGTCGAGAGCGCCGTTCAGGATGTAGACCTCGTACTTGATGGAGTGGGAGAAAAGACACTTACTAGTTCTCTGGCCACCGTCCGACGCGGAGGAACGCTCATCTCGATCGCCACCCCACCATCCCAGGAACACGCTCAGGAGCGCGGTGTACACGCCATGATGATCCACTCCCAACCATCGAGCCTCCTGCTACAGACACTGGCACAACTCATCGACGAAGGCCAGCTCAAAGTACCTGCCATCCCAACATTTCCCTTGAATCAAGCCCAGCAAGCCCAGAATATCAGCCAGAGCGGCCACGGCCGAGGCAGAATCGTGCTCCGCCTCACCACCGAACCCACCCATCACCGCTGAGGATGCCGGGGCATGCTCGCCATGCCCCTCGCATCCTCGCTGGTAAACACGGGAGTTTCGATGCCCTCCTGATCGCGGGCTCGTAGTCGTGGACGAACCCGGTATGCTCGATGGCATTATGACCCCGAGATTGGCGACGGTTCACGCTGCACGACGTACGGGAAGTTCTTGTCTCGGAGCTGCTGGGAGACGGATGGCTTCAGCCCCGAGGGCACAGCCGTGTTCACCACGAGGGACAGCATCGCTTCGGGTGCGTTGTCGGCCAGCGTCCGGCCGTTGCGGGCAGCGAAGCTGTATGTCGCGGGCGTTCCGACCACGTAGTACAGGACGTCGGGGAACAGTAGTTCCAGGGCCACAATCTGGCCGTAGCCCTGGGGGTCATCTGAGGTCCCACTGGCCGACACAACGGCGGCGACCTTGTCGCCAATGTACTTGCCGTCGGCATTGAAGTCTGCGGACGGGTGCCGGGCGTTGGCGGGATTGGTGAACTGGGTGTCGTCAAACCAGAAGATCGGCCACATCATGGGGTGCCCGGCGCGGTTGATCTGCCGCCAGCCGCCGGAGTCCGTGGCAAGTTTCGTGGCGCACCAGACGCCGATGCGGGCACCGGGCCGCAGTTGCGGATGCTGGTGAGAGACCTCCAGCACGATGGATTCGACGGTCGTGCCGGCGAAGCTGTTCTTCGCGTTCTCGGGGCGCCATCCCGACAGGTCGAGTGCGGTCCCGTTTCTCACTGCCGAGTTGACCATACCGAGTAGCGACAGATCGATGTAGAACGGGTCGCCGATGCGCCCTGCCCACAGCCGGGTGTCGGGCCTGGTAGCCGTCTCGCCGGTCCGGCCCTCCAGCACGAGCTCGCCGGCTGCGGAGTCCTCGCGCGCGTCGCCGCCAGTGAGAGCGTGCAACTGCAGGGCCTGTCGTCCGTCTGAGTCCACTTTGCCGAAGGACACCCGGTAAGTCAGGGCTTCGAAATCGGCTCCGTCGAAGTGCACCTTGAACTCGTAGCGCGCCTCCGGATGGAAGCCCCGTTGTACATCGGGTCCGGTGATGGTGGAGTTGACGTCCATGACGAACACAGTGCTGCGGTTGCCGGAAAAGACGTACAGGTCGTTGATATAAAGTTGGCCGTTCTGGCGTGCGAGAGGCGTATCAAGATGATGGGACATGTCAAGGTCCTCCTTGATGGATTGGGTCGAATTAAACCAACAGGGGCAAATAGCTCACTGTTGCCATATGAACAATCATACTTTCGTTTAATATGGACCACAGACGTTTCCCATTCTATGCTTGAGTGTCAAACTGCGCATTGCCTGTTTTATCTTCCAGTGCTTTCTCGTCGCGATGGTCCACCATAGCCGGTAGAACCCATAAGGTATGGACCTGGATTATTCCTCTCAACAACGAATGCCCAAGCCCGCCGCCTGGCTTATCACCTGTAACTGATGCATATCAAGGACTTCGAAGAAGGTCAGCGTTGAACCAGCGAGGCGGTTCACCAATTGGATGCCATGCCGGCCGGCATGGCATCCAGCACTAAAGATTTCAAAATGTGACGTTTTTGTTGCATACTCTTCCCGAGCAAGAACGGCGACGTGCTCGTCGTATGCCGCTTGATCCCGAAAGCATGAGAACTAGACAAACACCTGCTCACACAACAGGTGACTAGCTCTTTGTGCAGAACAGCTCTAGGGGCTGTTCTGTCAGGTGACTTGAGATGCTCTTCATTCTTTGCGACGCGCATCCAGAAAAAGCAGCCATTGCTTGAGGCTGTTGAGGGCAAAAATATCATGCTCCACAAACGGGTCGTGCGCAAACAAGTCAGCCACTTCTTGCTCGTTCTCTGCTTCAACGATCACTAGTGATCCCGTCGCATCGGCAAAGGGGCCACCCAGGACCACCATTCCGTTTTCAAAAAGCGAGTCCATGAAGGTGGCATGTTCCGCCCAATACGGCTGTTCGCGTACGGTCTTGTCCGGAACCCAGGCCGGACCTGGTGCCCAAAGAATTACGAAAGTCTTTTTCATCCTGTTTCCTTTCCGGTGCGATTCCATTGCTGAAACCACGTCCTGCGGTGAAACCAATCGTTGCGTGACTTCCCAGTAATGGATTGGTTGCAACGCGTCTGTTGCATCTTGCTCGTGTGTGCGTATTTCACGTACAATACTCTAGCGAAAATGTGGCTTTATTAAAAGGGCCACTTCTTGCAAAATTGAAATAGCCACATAACGCTTGCTCCTATCGCACATCTCGCACAGTTACGCGGACTGGAAGCAGGTCTACACGTCTATCTTGAACTGGGAGCCTCAGTCTCCGCCACACACGTTGCGCTTCTGGCACAGAAGCGCAATGTCATCGTCACTCCTCTTGATACCTACTATCTTGGTCCCCCTGATCGCTCTGGTCTGCTTTTAGGCTATTCAAGCCTGGAGATCCCTGACATCATCCGAGGCGTCACAGTACTGATGGAAATCATTGAGCAAGTTGCGGCTCTGTCCCATTCTTCTTGAGAGAGGAATCAACAGAACAGAACACTCTAGCTTGATCATGACCCCGGCATGCTCGCTCAGCGTACGAAACGCCACCTTAAAATGCCCAGTCTCCGGTGCTGGAGACAAGTTGTCCCACCCACAACAAAACATAGTTGCGGTTGCGCAGGAGCGCGCTCACACTCTATCGGCTTTCCAGTCAGCGGGACGTCTGGCCGACAGCAGGCGGGCCGAATGCGGTGGCATTTGCTTGAGCGTGATCTCGCCATCGTGCAGGCCGAGGTCAGCACCGCTCCATATGTCGGTCAGCTGCCAGCTACTGCTCAGGGGAACCTGTAAGTCGCGCGGATCATCGTCCCAGTTGAAGAGGTAGAGCCGCAGCTCGCCATTCACCTGGGTGCGCCCGATACACTGGCTCAGATCATCGAAACGGGCAGGCCGGCCAGTGGGCGGCAACAGCTGCCCCAACATGTTCCACTGCTCGTCTGAAAGATTCTCTACCCGATCTCCGGATAGCACCATGCCACCAGAGGCTGCGATGGCGGTGGCATGAAAAAGGATCTCGTCTGGCGTCAGCGTGCTTCCATTCTGGTTGGTCAGGACTACGCAATCTGGATCGTTGATCCATAGTCGTCCGTGCTGCCAGTTGCGCCAGAAGGTTTCTCGCGCGACCGTCTCGACGGTCGACCAGCGGCGGGCGATGTCCCCTGAAACGCGCATAGCGTGGACGGTGCCGAGCGAGGCCCATAGCGGTGCGTTGCAGCCCAGGATCAGGCTGTCATCGCCTGCGCCCCGCTGGAGCGCGGCCATACCCTGCCGGTATGCCTCGATGCGCGTGGCGGCCTGATCGTAGCGTCGTCCGCCCGGCAAGGCGCCCCAGGTGAGGGCGTCGAGCTTGAAGTAGCGGCAGCCCCATTCCTCGCGCATGGTGCGAAACACACGCTCTAGATATGCCTGAGCGCCTGGATGCGTGCCGTCCAGCATATACCAGGGAGGCTTGCGCCAGCCTCCAAACGAAATAGCGGCTGAAGAAAGGGGCTGGCCCGCGTCGTCCTGGACGAACCAGTCGGGATGCTCTTTGAGCACCTGGGACTCCTGTTCGGCGATAAAGGGAGCAACCCAGATGGCCGGCTCAAACCCATGGGCATGTATCCCGCGACATAGCGCTTTGACGCCGCGTGGGAAACGCGTGCCCGGCGTCAGCCAGTCACCCATGTAGCGCTGGTAGCCATCATCAATCTGGATGTATTGTAGATCGGGCAGCGCGGTCCCAATCGCGCGCATAGCCGCCTGGATATTCTGCTCACTGACTTCTGGACCATAACCGTACCAGGAGCACCAGCCGGTGGGTATCCCAGGCCACGTCAGGCGAGGATGGTACTGCTGGATACGCTCCGCCAATCTAGACAATAGCTGCTCCCGATCGGCGCCCATGCCGCACATAAACTCTTCCAGGTTCCAGCGCTGGCCAGGGGCCAGGACCAGCCCTTCAGTCTCCATCACCACTTCAATAGAGCCGGGATTGACACGGAAGAGGCCGCTAAAGCGGCGACAGGAGGTGAAGGCCAGCAGCAGGTGACGCGCAGGCTCAATCTGGAACGTCACCAGGTTATAGGCAGTGAAGAACTCTGGAAGTTGCTCGAGTTTATAGTGCTCGTGGTCGCGATAGCTACCAATGGAACGTGGTTGTTCCAGGCTCCCATTGGTCTGAGACAACATCTGGTACCCTTCGCCATACCATGCGCAGTCCGGGCTCAGGTCGAAGTCGCCATGAAATAAGACCACTTCCCGCACGCGCACGGGGCTTGCATTCTTATTTGTCAGGGTAACCTGGCAGATGTCTTGCTGCCAGCTACGAGACAACTGCATGTTAGCCGCCAGCTCTTCACTGCTCCCAGGCTCAAGGCGTACACTACCCTGCATACCGCGAAGGAATGTATTCTCCATCGTCACTCCTTTGTCCCGTAACTGTCATCTCTCTACAAACAATGCTACATTATATGGCTACGCCGACGCGTTCTTTGATCTCTAGCAGATGCTCCCACTGGTGTTCCAGCATGCGCCGCATCACCTTGCTGGCAGTCTTGATCTGCTGACCATGTGTCGACTGCCGGGCCTGCTCCTCCGCTGGCCATGTGCGAATCTTCTCCAGCTCACGCGCACGCACATATTCCATCCAGTCCAGCAACTCAGCGCGCTGCATCGTCTCCACCGACCCCGGTCCCTTCACCCCATCCAGCTTGCCAAAATAGCCTCGGATGTACGCATACTCGGCCCCAAAGATATGCTGCAGAATCGACCGGATGCTGCGACCCTTCGCTGGCTGCTCAGTCCATTGCTCATCGCTCAACCCATTCACCACGTTTAGCAGCTCCGCACGGATACATTCAGCGCATCGGATATATCTCTCGCGCTTCTCGGCCGTCAATGGCTCCAGATCCGATGGAAACAGCAAACCTGGATCACCGTTGCCCAGCCAGGAACCCTCAGTGATATGCTGAGCAACCTCGATCTGGATATCTTCAGGGCTATCAACTGCTATGTCATGGCGTTGGAGCAGGCGCAGATAACCCTGGATAATAGAGGGCGTACGCTGCAAAGCGTCGGCAGTCGTCGGGCCGGTCACAACACAACCAGGCAGGTCAAGCACATGGACCATAGTCTTCTTCTTCTGCGGCCCCGACTCCAGGTAGAGCGGATAGATCATCGCGACACTCTCTTCTAAACGGCTAAAACGTGATCAATACATATGTTCACACTGTACCTGTATGGCCGACCTGTGTCAAGCTATTGCGGAGAAATACGCCCAAAAATGATCGAGCATCTTACACTCCTCGATGACAAACGCCCCCTATAGGTTCGGAGCTTGCCTCCGATTAGCCCCACCGTTTGTGGGGCCCTGTATCCCTATGACGGAGCTCCTCTCTTGTCAACCATCTTCCACCACGCGGTGCCCAAAAGCGATCTTCGCTTTTGGGCACCGTGTCACGCCACAAGCGACCGAACGACGAACGAGCATGCCGGGGGCATGATCATAACACCGGGCCACCAATCGGGCGCAAGGCCCGAACCTATGGGCGGGCGGCAAGCGGGCGCTGAGGCCCGCACCTACGATATGAACTCTATTTGATGGCTTCAAAGGTCACGGGGCGGATCGGTTTGAGGTTCGCCTCGATCTCTTTGCGATACGGCTCCAGGAATGGCGGCAGGGCCAGCAACTCGCCCAGGTGCTCGGGATCTTCATCGCTGGTGAAGCCTGGTCCGTCGGTCGAGACCTCGAAGAGGACGCCGTTGGGCTCCCTGAAGTAGATGGCGTGGAAGTAGTAGCGCTCGATGACCGGGGTTACGTTGCGTACGACTTCGGCGATGCGGGCGCGCCACTGCTCGTGCTCTTCGTTGTTGGGAGTGCGGAAAGCGACGTGATGGACACCACCGATGCCCGGGTTGCCCCGGTACAGGGTCGGGCGCACATCCAGGTGTACTTCGGCGCCAGGACCACCAGGGCCGACCTCAAAGACGGCGACGGTGTTCTGCTCTTCGGACTGATAGCTATAAGCTGGTCGAAAACCCATGGTTTCGGTCAGTAATCTGGCGGTTGGGGCCAGGTCGCGGATCATCAAGCGTACGCCGTACAGTCCGTGGATGCCCATTTCGGTGGGCACCGGACTCTTGGCCCAGGGCTTACCACCCATGCGACCCTCGTCGTCAACCAACTCCAGTCGCTGTCCCTCGGGATCACGGAAGGCCAGGTAGGCTTTGGCCTGTTCACCGCGCTCCTGAATGCCGTCATGAGACACGCCGAACTCATCGAGACGTTTGACCCACCACTCTAGCGCCTCGCGCCCGGTCACGCCCAGCATGATGGCCGAAATGGTGCCAACTCCCGGACGATTCGGGCCGGACTGCGGCCAATCGAAAAAGGTTAGCTCGGTACCGGCGTGCCCGATCTCGTCGCCATAGAATAGATGATAGGCCGATACATCGTCCTGGTTAACGGTTTTCTTGACGAGGCGCATACCCAACACCTGCGTATAAAAAGCAATATTCTGCGAAACGTTGCCAGTAATGGCGCTGATATGATGGAGTCCACCTAATTGCATAGTCATTATCCTTGAGAATACCTGTAATTGACTGACTACTCTATATTGAGTTTACTTCTAAACTTACAAACAAAAAAAAGAGTGCTTTTAATCCAACGAGTGATCCAACTTACGCAAGAGCAACAACAGCTCGTTCACTTCGTCGGGGGTAAGGCCGTGAAACTGGCGCGCTATCAGTTCTTCCTGGGCGGGCACGACACGCTCATAGAGCTCCTGTCCCTTTGCGGTCAGACTCAAAATATTGCTGCGCCGTTCCTGGCTGCGCGTCAGCAGTCCCTGTTTCTCCATGCGATCCAGCAACTGCGAAACGTTCCCCTTGGTGACCAGCAGGCGATCCGCCAGCTCCTGCTGCGTAATTCCTCTGGCCGCCCCCACCTGGGCCAGAATATCAAACTGGGCCGTACTCAATCCCCACGACCGCAGAAACACATCTGACGCCCGTCCCACCTTCTGAAAGATACGCGAAAGTCGTAGCCAGGCGAACACTGCCGATCGAAGCATCTAGCGTAGCCTCCTTTCATCACTACTCATAGTTTAGCACTAAACTTACCTGGCGTCAAGACCACACCAGGTAAAAGCCGAACAAGATAAGTATACGCTTTTGGCTTCTATGACCCACTTCTGCTATACATGGGCTGTTTTGTTGCCAGTGCGGGAAGACTCTGTTACAGTTTTCTTGTTCCGGGTGGATAGGTCGCGGTGAGCAATAGCTTTTTATAGCATGCACGAGAGATTCATGTAGTGCAAAACCTGGAAGGAATGGTTATGTTAATCAGGCGCCTTTTTTCTCTGGTTGTCGTCTCGCCGGTCTTGTCTGTAGCCGCCGGGCCGCAAACGTGGGTCCCAAAAGTACAGTGGACTTTTAAGGCTGGCATCAGTACTTTCTTGCTTGCCGGTCTACTTACATTATTGACGACCTCCCTGGTCGGGGCGCGACAGTCGTATCGCTCGTGGCGCTTACAGGAGTTGCGGCGTATTCGCACCAGTGGCCTGGTAGCAGCGACCAGTGCGGGACCCGTCGAGTACCAGGTCAGTGGTCAGGGGGTGCCGGTAATCTATGCCCATGGGACGCCCGGGGGCTACGACCAGGGACTCGCCTTTGCACAATTTTTCGATCCGGAACAGTGCATGATGATTTCGCCTTCGCGACCCGGTTACCTGGGTACTCCACAGAGCTCTGGCGCCTCACCAGAGCAGCAGGCTGATATGTATGCGGCCCTGCTCGATGAGCTAGGGATTGAGCAGGCCAGCGTGATCGGTTTCTCAGGCGGTGGACCTTCCGCGATCCAGTTTGCCCTGCGCCATCCTGAGCGCTGCCGCAGCCTGGTGATGATCGGCGCCATCGTGCAACGCTATTGTCCCGCCGAGAGCCTGCTACTGCTGCCCGCATGGAAACGCTATCTGCTGCAGCGGGTCGAACACCTGCTGGTCTCCGACCTCTTCCTCTACTGCATCCTCCCCTTTATCCGCCTCCTGCCAATGGGACACGTCATGGCGGGCATGCTCTGCTCGGGCACCATCTACCATCTGCGCGAGGCTGGCTATCTTAACGATCAGCACTACTTCGCGGCCATCGAGCAATATCCACTCACACAAATCAAGGTCCCCACGCTGATCGTCCACGGCACCGACGATGAAGATGTGCCCTTCGAGGATGCCCGACTGATGGCACGCTCCATCTCTCGCGTCACGCTGGTCGCGCTCAGCAAAGGCAACCATGCCTCCTTCTTCATCCGCGCCCGAACCATCATCCCGATCATCCAGCGCTTTCTCACCCAATCCCACGCAAATACGCTTGAGACGGAATCCATAGTGCTGACGTCGCAAAATAGATGAGAATAGAAAAAGTCGGCGCAACCTCCCATAGGTTCGGGCCTTGCGCCCGATTTCCCTTTTCACGCATGAACACCTTCCCTCGTAGGTTCGAGCCATGCGCCCAATTTCCCTTTTCACGCACGAACACCTTCCCTCGTAGGTTCGAGCCATACGCCCAATTTCCCTTTTCACGCACGAACACCTTCCCCCGTAGCTTCGGGCCTTGCGCCCAATTTCCCCCTATGGCCAACCAGCTCCTGGCGCGGGCGCATGGGTGATGAGTACCTGGCCCGTGTGTGCCTGGTCCATCATGTGTTCAAAACCATGCCACTCGGCGGCCACCATAAACAGCGCTTGCCTATCTCCCCCGCCGAGCATGCAGGCGAAACAGCCACGATCGAGTTGGATCGTCTGTACTACCTCTCCACCTTCTCTCACGCGCGCACAACACTTACCAGGAACAGACGCATACCAGACAGCCCCTTCAACATCGAGACAGATGCCATCCGGAGCAAGGCCCTGGAGGTCGGCCCATACGCGTCGATTCGACAGGCGACCATCCGCGTCGATATCGAAAGCTGTCAGCCTGGTGGCGTAGGACTCAGCAACGATCAGTGTCCTGTTATCGGGCATCACGACCATACCATTTGGAAACGCGAGGCCATCGGCCACCTGGCGCACCGTCCCATCGGGTGTAACCAGTGCGATGACTCCGGGAGCGTCAAAGGCGCCACCGTTGACGTAGATGTTGCCGCGCCCATCCACGACGATCTCGTTCCAGATGGAGGCAAGGCTCGAGAGGGTAGCATGGGTCACCAGTTCCCCATCGGGCTCCCGGCGCAAAAGAAGTCCCTCGCGTCCCGAGACCACGAGCAGGCGCCCATCGGGCAGCCAATCGATGCAAAAAGGAAGCGTGGTCGGCACGCGCACGACTACCTCGCTCTTGCCTTCCAGATCAACGGCAACAACCTCATTCGTACCCCAGTGGGAAAACCACAGACGGCCCTCGTGCCAGCGCGGCGACTCACCAAACGCGAGCCCACTCAACAGGGTTTGCACCTCAGACATGTTGAAGTTCCCTTTCATTACGCGTTTTTCTGCAGGTTCAATTGCCATGAAACGCCATATTTATCGGCAAGCCAGGCAAACTTGCCGATACCTGGATATTCGCCCAGCGGCATAAGCACCTGCCCCCCTTGCGATAACTTCTCGAAGTAGCGCTCGATTTCATCATCAGTTGTACACGTGACATACAATGAGATGGCTGGAGTAAAGGTAAATTCGTGCTTCGTGCTACTATCGATACACATAAACACCTGCCCATAGAGTGAAAATGTAGCGTGCAGCACGCTCCCCTCAGCGCCCCCTTCGTTGGCTCCATAGCGCCGGATACTCAGTATTTCAGCCTGGTCAAAGGTAGCAACATAATAATTCATGGCCTCTTCAGCCTTACCATCGAACATCAAAAATGTGGTAATCTTTTGCTGCGCATTTTCCATCAAGAGCACTCCTTTGCGTATGCTCGATCCGCCAATAGATTATTTGTAGCGTCTACGCATCGCTTCGCTACCAGCGTGTTGTCCATTCATACTCCTTATAATGGACAAACCGAAACGCTACAGATAGCATAACATGCAGAAGCGGAGCAAAACTTCTTCCATCTTGCTCTTTTCCAGGGTGAATACATATTATTGGCAAATGAATAAGTGCTAGCAGCCAGCACGCGCCTTCCATTTGTTGGTCCAGCGGCGCGCGGGGGCAAGTTCGTGTGGCTGCTGCTTGTAGCGCGGCGCCAGGTCATGCTGCATGATAGTTCCGGCCCAGGCATAGAAGGCGGCCATCTCATGTAAACTTCCGCCTGCGCGCTGATAGCCGATGCGCCAGGCCAGGGCGAAGATGCTCAGGGCCAGCCACTGAATCAGAGGTTTGCGCACCAGGGGATCGACGCGCAGGATAGAGATGGTGCGCGCGGCATCGGCCCGTGGATCACCGGCGCGCGCGTTCGTCCAATCGACAATTCCAGTAATCTGCTTGCCGTCGGTCAGGACGTTGCGCAGATGATAGTCCAGGTGCAACAATGCCTGCCTGCCAGAGGATAGCTGACGCAGACGATCTTGCAGGACCGGTTCGTCTGCGCCATGCCAGGCAAGCCATGCCTCCGACTGCTGGCGATGCAGAGCGGGAGCTGGCACCGCGTTGATGGCGGCTTGCGTGCGGCCAAACGCGATGCCCAGCGACCACAGCCGCCAGGGTCGCGCACGTAACTCGTCCTCCAGCGTGCGTCCGGACAGCCAGCTAATCAGCAATGCTGGTCGATCCTGCCAGATACCTGCCCTATGCACCTCGGGCACCGGCAGACCCGCCGCATGGGCAGCCTCCATCACTATCCGCTCGTGCTCACAATCCTCATGCGCCCCGCTCCGAAACACCCGCAACGCATACGTCTGACCCTCATGCTCCACCCTCCACATCGCCATATCGAACCCGCCCCGCAAAGCGCTCACCGTAGGCGTCCCACTCACCCCCAGCGCACGCAGAACCTCCAACACCGGCAACTCAGATAGCATCATGCCCGACTCCTAACAATAGCTTATAGCTCAGGGGACTGTGACCTGAGACTTTGTCCCCTACACCAAATGCAATAATAAATAAAAACAACGAAGCAAGCGTAAGCAACAAGAAACACGAGATCCATAGGTTCGGACCTTGCGTCCGATTTCTCCCTCCTCACACGGAACGTTCCCTACCGGATGCGATCTTCGAGGTGAAAAACCAGATGTATGAAATGTATTGCTCCTTGCGGGAGATTTTATCTCTCATGCTTGAAAAAGAAACAATAATAACGATAGACTCGGACTAAATCGCTCCACAATTTAAAGTATTGGGCCTTGCTCTGGGCGCCAGGAGAGAGGATAGCGCACGGCGCGGCCCGCTGGCAGACGGTGCCGGGCGAGGCGCTGCAACTCTTTGATGGCGTCCTCGGCCATTGTAGCTATAGGAATTTGCAGGGAGGCAATGCCCAGGGCGGGATCTTCGGTCATGGGCAGGCCATCAAAGCTGACCAGCGGGCTCTGCTCTAAAGGAATGCCTTTACCCAGCAGGCCGGTGCGCACACCCAGAGCCAGCCAGTCGTTGGTGACGATGATCCCTCTCCGGGCACTGGTCTGCGTCTCCGCCAGTTCGCGACCCATCTGCAAGCCTGCCTGATAGTTGAGCGAGCAGCTGCGGAAAGCGATCTCGCTACCGGCTTGCTGTGCGGCCTGCTGCGCTCCCTGCCAGCGTTCCCACGAGGCGCTGACCTCCTGCTTACCAATGAAGAGTAGTTGCTGGCAACCAGCGCGCAGCAGAGACGCGGCGGACTCCGCCCCGGCTTCGCGGTCGGCGGTTTGCAAGATGCTGACGCGCGCATGGGACGTTACTTCGCTGGTCAACAGCATGCAGACTATAGGAATTCCAGGCGCGCTGATGCGTTGGATAAGCGCCTGCCCGGCCTGCCCGATCAGGATTGCTCCGTCTCGCAGGCGCAGCGGAGCTTGACCGCTGCTACTGATGCGCTCAATGCTGCACTGCATGTGCTCGGCCTGGATGCTGGCCAGCAACTGGTCCACCAGCAGTGAGATGAAAGGGTCGTCGCCCAGCTTGAGGCTGGCGTCGATCAGCAATGAGATTGAGCGCAACGCTGGTCCCGCCTGCACATTGACCGCATAGGTGCCGCTACCCTGGCGCCGTTGGACGCTGCCCTCTTGCTCCAGAATATCCAGCCAGGCGCGCAATGTTGGTCGCGAAACCTGGAGTTGCTCGGCCAGCTCGCGCTCGCCAGGCAGACGCTGCCCCGCCATGCGGCCGACAAGTTCCCGTAATGCGCTGAATTTCTCTTCCATATGTCTTGACATGCCTCAATTATACATGGTAAGTAATTACCATAGCAAGCATATTGGATAAATTGGTAAACAATTGGTAAACAAGGAGAGGACAACAATGGAGACAGTGCAGCGCCTGGTGCTTCTGCCGGAGGAGCCCATCGGACAGGTCAGCCCCTACATTCACGGTCAGTTCTCTGAACATCTGGGGGATTGTATTTATCCGGGAACGTTTGTGGGCACAGAGAGTCCGCTTCCTAATACGCGCGGCATTCGCCAGGATGTGCTGGAGGCACTACGACCGCTGGAGATTCCGGTCTTGCGCTGGCCCGGTGGCTGTTTCGCGGATAACTATCACTGGCGCGATGGCATTGGTCCGCGCGAGCAACGCCCGACACGTGTCAATACCTACTGGGGCATGGCCGAGGAGTCGAATGCTTTTGGGACGCATGAGTTTATAGACTTCAGTCGTCAGCTGGGAGCCGAGCCGTATTTCGCGGGCAATGTTGGCTCGGCCGCTCCCTCTGAGCTGCGCGATTGGGTGGAATACTGTAATTTCGCGGGCAACTCGTCGCTAGCGGACGAGCGGCGTGCCAATGGCTCGGCGGATCCATTCAAGGTGCAGTTCTGGGGCATCGGCAACGAGAACTGGGGCTGCGGCGGCAACATGAGTCCTGAGGAGTATGCGGCGGCCTTTGCGCGCTATCGCACCTATGTCTTCAACTATCCTGGTAGCGAGGTTCAGGCTATTGCCTGCGGACCCAACAGCCACGATTTTGCCTGGACGCGCCGCTTCTTTGATGCGATGAAGAACCACCATACCTCGTGCCGCCTCAAGCAGGTGCAGGGCTTTGCGGCCCACTACTACTGTGGTACCACCGGTTCCTCAACTGAATACACCGATTCGCAGTGGCTGGAGCTGCTGGCCCGTGGCTATGCCATCGAGGGCATCGTGAGCGGCCATCGCGCGATCATGGATGAGTTCGATAAAAATCGGCGCGTCAAACTGATTGTGGATGAATGGGGTACCTGGCATCCTAGCGGACCCGGAGGAACCTCGCTGGAGGGCTTCCATGGTATCTATATGCAGCAGAATACGCTGCGCGATGCCTGCGTGGCCGCGCTGACGCTGGATGTCTTCAACAACCATGCCGATATCCTGTATATGGCGAATATCGCCCAGCTGATCAATGTACTGCAGTCGCTGCTGCTGGTCGAGGATGATAAGTGTATCAAGACGCCAACCTACCATGTCTTCGACCTCTACAAGCCGCATCGCAACGGACAGGCCATTCGCGTGATCTCGGAGGCCGAGACCATCAGCCACGGAGAGGCTTCCGAGGAGCATTGCCGCTCCTGCTATACCGATCAGCGCACCCTCGATCTGCAGGCGGTCCATAGCTCGGCCACCATCAAGGATGGCGTGCTGTGCATGACGGTCGTCAATACCCACCCGACCCAGCAGGTCGAGCTGGATGTGGAACTGCGGCAGGCCAACTGGTCGGAGCTAGAGATGGTGACACTGACCGCCGATGACATTCATGCCTGCAATACCTTTGCGCAGCCCGAGCGCGTCAAGTTGTCGGCCCCACAGCGTAGCAGCAACGGTGGCAAACATACCCGTATCCAGCTACCAGCCGCCAGCGTGGTCCGCGTCATGGGCACCCTGCACGCATAAAAATCGTTATAGGTGCTGGGCTTGCCCCAGCTTGCCCCACCGTTTGTGGGGCCCTGTTGATCATGTCCCCGACATGCTCGTCGTCGCCGCTCGGTACCTCGTAACATCACACCTCTGCCCACGCGGTGCCCAAAAGCGAACCATCCTTTTGGGCACCGCGTGGGGCGACATGATAATGAAAAGCGGAGCCGCGTCGCAGGGACACAGGGCCGCCACTCTGCGGAGGGCGGCAAGCGGGCGCTGAGGCCCGCACCTACGGCAGATCGAGCTCTTTGGCCATCACGATATTGGTGGCCACATAGCCAAGTTTCTTGTACATTTCCAGGGCGGCGTGATTGTGTCCGAAGACGTGTAAGCCGATCCTGTTGAGTCCGAGCTCGCGCACATTCTTCTCCATCTCGCGGAAGGCTTGCGAGCCATAGCCCTGGTGACGGTAAATCTCTTCGATGCGTATGTCATAAACAAAGGCGCTGCGCCGACCTGCGCGCTCCTCAACCGCAAACCAGAGCATGCCCACCTTGCGTTGCTGGTCGGGGTCAATGATGGTAAAAAGGTATTGATTCGACGAAGCGACCCCGGCGGGCAACAGCTCGACATACTGCTTTTTGGCCTCCGTCAGCGCCTCCTCCTGTGACCAGCGCCCGCTCTTCACGTGCTCCTGCGCATAATCGGCCACCGAGAAATCCAGGTAGCGCTGAAAATCTTCCTCGTTCATCGGCTCTAAAATAATCATCGATGCCATCCTTTCTTGTTGTCTGTGCGGACCTCGCGGCCCGCTTTTCCCTCCGCGATGCGGCGCATTATTTCAGCAGGAATTGCAGGCCATTGGCCAGGGAGCCGCGCCAGCACGCATAATCATGACCACCAGCGAACTCGGCATACTGCAGGTCGTAAGCTTTGTCCTGCAAGACGTTGCGCATATGCCGGTTGGAGAGTACCATAGCTTCATATGGCTCAAACAGGCCGACCTCCAGGTAGAAGCGCAGTGGCAAGCGTTCGCTCGTGAGAAACTGCTGTACCAGCCACTCAGGCATGGGATCTTCTGGATGATCTTTACCCCACCAGTAAGAACCGGATTGCGATAGGACGTTGCCAAAGACCTGGGGCGCCTGCAAGGCGGCGTAGGCCGAGGCCAGACCACCGTAGCTGGATCCTGCGACGATGGTACGAGCGGGGTCGCTGGTGACATGATAGTGCTCGCGCACCCAGAGCAATAACTCCTGCGTCAGAAAATCAACGTGTGGCGCATAGCAGGGCAATTCGCGGTTGCGAGTCTCCTGATTCAAGCTATCGGGTAGCACCACGACCAGCGGTGGGATCTTGCCGGCATGCAGCAAGTTGTCGATGATCGTGGGGGTCGGCACCAGGTCAATATAGGCCGGACCATCAAAACATACCATCAGCGCGTAAGGCTCGTGCTCCACGCAGTAGCCCGGCGGCGTATACACCCAGACGCGGCGCTCATTGTTGAGGATGGCGCTCTCAAAACGCCACATCTTCACTTTACCGGCCGGCACATCATCATGTTGAACAATCCAGGGCTGGGCAGGTGCATCCGGCAACTCGAGCAACGACAAGATCTGTAGAAAATCGTCTGGATCTTCTTCGTCTTTGAAAGACGTCAACTGCCGCGCATTGAGCGGATCTGGCTGAAAGCCGCGAATGCGCGCCCGGTAATCGGTCACATCCTTAAACGGCACCAGTGAGTCATTGGGAGAAAACTGGTATACTGAGCGTAGATCTGAACGCAGTCGATAGGTTTTATACCAGAGATCGCTCTCCAGTAGACGCTCCAATCGATGACCCTCGATCTCGGAGTCCGCTGTGTATCTCGCAAACAAAACGACATTGCGTGTCTCCGCCGTGCCACGCCACACGAAAGTCACCAGGCGCTGAGTGGGATCATCATCGTGGGCAGGCTCGATCAGTGGTGTTTGCTGTTCCTCGGCTTCTCTCCAAAACGCAGCCAGGGCTTCACTGTTGCCAGCTTCCAGCTCGCTCTGCAATTGAGTAATACGCGGACTTCTATCTTCAGGCATCATGCCACCTTTTCTACTAAGGCGCTCAACCATAAGCGCCATACAGCACCTATCTATAATCGAAAGCTCTTCCATTATTTTACCACATCCGTTATCGGGGGCTTACATCAGCGTGGGCCCGCGTCAAGCGAGTGCAGGCTCTTTTTCTGGCATCGCCACTGTCGATAGACCAGCGCCACCGTGGCGATGATCAGTGGGATGGCAATGGAGGTACCGGCGAAGAAGAAGATAGCGAGACACAATAGACAACTGCCGGCCGCAAGCCAGCGGGATAGTCCTGCCAGCAGCCACGCGCCGGCGGCGGTTCCAATAACATAGGTGGCGATGCCCAGCGAGTTCGGAATAATCAGCAGGCTGCTGGCGCTCCAGCCCACCAGGTAGGTCAGGATCAGTCCAAGCAGCGCAACCACTCCAATAAAGAGCAGCGAGCGCCTGGGAATTCCCTGACGATCGAGTTGCTCTAACCAGCCAGGCAAGGCTCGATCACGAGCCAATGCATAACCCAGGCGCGAGCTTGCCGCCACATAGGCGTTCACGGTCCCCAGCGAGATCACCAACGCCATGACAGCGGCGACCGCGCCCGCGCCAATACCCAGTGCATCGCTCAGGAGCCGGGCCACTGAAACGCGATCGAGGGCAGCAGTACCATAGGTGCCGGTCCCAATAGTGGCGATGGCAACACCCAGATAGAGGATCGTCACCAGGCCCACGCTCCATAGTGTGCTGCGCGGCACGTCCCGCTCCGGATGAATAAATTCAGCGGAAAGCTGGGCAATCGCTTCCCAGCCAAAGAAGGCAAAAAAGATCAGCACACCTGCCTGACCGATCGCAGGCAGTCCATGAGGTGCAAAGGGGGTCCAATGAACAGCATGCATGCGTGGAATGGAGACCAGTGTAGCGATCAACAATAGCAGGGCCACACTGGCGCTCAGGAGTAAGGCCAGACGTCCGCTTACGCGCAGACCATAGAGATTGGGGACAATGGCTGCGATCAAGATGGCCGCGGCGATCAGAAAGGTGGCGTCCCGACCCAGGTACAGGGCATCGGCGATATAATACGCTCCCGTCAACGGCACAATAATCTGTCCAACAATCGAGGCGATAAAGTAAAACCAGCCAGTTACCGCCCCCACGGCTGGACCAAAGGCTCGCGTGGTGAAGGTGGCCACGCCACCGGCATCAGGATAGCGACTGGCCAGGGCAGCAAAGGTCAGAGCCAGCGGGATGCCCAGGCAACAGTCAAAGATCCAGGCGAGTATCGAAGCCGGACCAGCCGTGGTCGCGGCCAGTCCGGGCAGTAACAGGACGCCCGCGCCGATAACGGCCGCTACATACAGCGCAATCGCCTGGGGGAGACGGATGGTGCGCACAACGTTTTGCTTCATGCTGACACCTCATCGCCTGACTCGCGTGCGCTCAGGGTTGAGAGGGCCAGCGTTGTCATGGTCGCCTGAACGTCAGGCACGGCACGAATACGATCGATCAGTTCCTGCAACGTCAGCGGCAGGGCCACCCTGACCTTCAGCAGCATACACCATTCGCCGGTAACACGGTGACATTCCTCAATCATACTCTCCTGATTCCCTAACTGCATCAAGATATGACCGATCTCATTGCACTGCGTACCCGAGGTGCGCACCCAGATAAAAGCCGTAATCGGTAATCCCAGCGCCTCCCAATCAATCAATGCCTGGTAGCCACGCAATATGCCCTGTTCCTCCAGGCGCTTGATACGCTCATGCACCGCCGGCCGAGATAAATGCACCTGCTGCGCCAGCGCCTCCTGACTCAATCGCCCGTTACCCTGAAGAAGAGAAACAATCTTCCTGTCAATCGCATCCATTGTATATCCCCGTTTCATTGATCAACACAAACATTCTGTCAATCAAAGTAGACTATGGCATGCGATAAGTCAACAATTTCCAAAAATACCGACGAAACGTCGTATGTTCGGCCCTTGCGGCCGATTTTACCCTTCCCGAACGAAAACGAAACGTCACCCGTTGGTAGCTTTGGTTAAGAATGAGAGGACAGCCTGGTTGAGCTGCTCGGGCTGCTCCATGTTGACCATGTGCGCTACACCTGGGATCACCACCAGCTGGGCGTCAGCGATCTGGTCGGTGAGCTGCTGGCTCAGTTCCAGTTTGTCGGGGATGTCATAGTCGCCGACGACAACCAGTGTCGGCACACGGACCTCTGACAGGCGCGTGATGGCCGGAGGCTGCAATGCCAGATTCTCCGCGCCCTCTGGCACAGGAACGGTGAAGGCATGGCGCTGCATAACGCGTACGCGCTCGCGCACCTGCGCATCGACCTGCTCCGGCGTTCGCTGCGGACCATCTACCCACATGCGCAGATTTAGCTCGGTCGCGGCGTCGAGGTCGCCGCGCTCAAGATAAGCTTCTTCTTCCTCTGCAAACTTCTTCACCAGTTCCGAGGGCTGAGTGCCGCCCACGCTTGGCGCAACCAGCACCAGCGATTTTACCATTTCAGGATGAGTCAGCGTAAAGTCGAGCGCGATCCGGCCGCCGAACGAGATGCCAACGACGTGTGCCTTCTCGATGCCGAGGGATTTGAGGAGCTCTGTAGGATCCTCATAATAGGCAAAAGGCCCGGCGGGATACGGCGACTGGCCAGAGCCGCGCAGGTCGTAGCGTATGGTGCGATAGTGCTGTGCGAATGCGGAAAACTGCTCATCCCACATCCTGTGATCCGCGACCCCGGCATGGATCAGCAGCAATGGCTCGCCCTGACCGGCAACTTCATAGTACAGCGGGGCCCCCTGGGCCTGCAAAAAGCCTGTCTGTGAATGTAATTCTGCCACAAAAATCTCCTTGATAGTATTGTCATGTTGTAGACTGTAGAGCAAAAAAGCAGCGCAAATTTGAGGGCTGAAGCGATACAGTCTCTCAAAAAAGTGGAATCTGAATAGGCTGGTTGGTGGGATTTAAAGAGGCAGAACGTAATTCACTGGCGTGCAGGTGCACAGTTCTGTCTCATCCCCTGTTTGTTGATCAAAATCATCACTGTACACCTCCTTTCTGTTCTTGCGGTAGGTGAACAGTATACCCCAATTGAACAGCTTATGCAACTGGCAAATCTCTCCTGGATGTCATTCAAATTTTTGCAAAAAAGAAACGAGACAAGAAGAGAGAACAAGCCATCGTATTGCAATTGTCCTCTTTTTGTCGTATCTTGTTCATGTTTCGGGATATGCACCTGATGTTGAATGGATGCAATAGTAAGGAAATCAGACATGCAAGTCAAGCGAAAACATGTTTATGTCGGCTGCCGAGCTAATATCAACCGCAGCTTTATATTGGAGCAAATCTTACGCGATAAGATCAACAAAGCATCATTGCCCATAGACATCCGTTCAGGAGGCGTCATGCTGGCAGAAGGATTGCCCAATATGGCTTATTATCCTCAGGGTATTATCGAATTCATTCTGGCTCTGCAAAAGATGGAACTCGATTTTATCATTCCAAGCATCCGTCAACACCGGGCACATGCTTTTACCATTGCAGATATTCAGAATGCCCATCTCATTATGACAATGACACGGAAGCAACGCGACCACCTTAAACAATATGCCCCGCCGACGACTAAGATCATTATGCTCTCGCAACTGCATGATATGGCCCATGAGGAAGATATCTTCGACGCGATGCAGGAACGTAGAATCAGTGTCGAGGCATTTGTGCGGCAAATCGCTCAGATCCAATTTTACCTGGACCTCGAAAAGCTCAAGACATTGCTAGAGATTGCTGACTGAATGTGCTTCCGATTGCTCTTTAAACGATGCCATTCTGGAGTTGTTTCAGAACATCATCTATGCTATACTTGCGGTAATTCTTCAATGTTGCCTCCCGAAGAGAGATTTATAGAAACGAGAAACGTTGTTGGCACAGACGGTAGCAGGTTCAACTGCTAAGCAGTGGACCCCTGAGGCGCAACGCATCTGCATTATCCGGCAGGTCGCCCATGGCCGTACTCTGCCCTTTTTCAGCCCCCATCCATGCTAGAAAATGTCCGCTGAGATATACACAAATCCACCAGCCATGAGCGATCTGTCCGCTGATCCCTCTGGCTTTTTTGTTGTGTTTTCAGCATAAGGAGTTTTCAGCATGCGTTTTTCTGGACGCCTGTCGCCGTCGCGCCATGTGCTGGCCATTGCTAGCATTCGCTGGTTGCTGCTCTCACGCCTGTGCGCGGATCTCTTCTTTTATTCAACGACCATTGTACGCTTCCAGCAGGAACGGGGCCTGAACTTCACGGCTATGTTTGTGATGGAGTCGTTTTTGTCGGCATCGATCTGGTTGGCGGACCTGCCGACCAGCATATGGGCGGATCGCTTTGGCTATCGGCGCATGATTATCCTGGGTCATTTTTGTAGCTTGCTGGGCTTACTCTGTTTCCTGTTTGCCCACGGATTCTGGTGGTTTGCTCTCTCAAATGTCATAGGAGGCCTGGCCATCGCCTGTACCTCTGGCTGCGAGGGTGCGCTGCTCTATCAGAGCTTGCCAGCTGAGCGGCGCGAAACGCTGGGAGGTGCAGCTTTTACGTTGCTGCGCCTGGCCTCCACCTGCGGCTTCTTCCTGGGACTGCTGCCCAGCAGTTGGATCGGCGCCTACAGTCCCGCGCTGGCGGTGGCTCTGAGTTTGATTCCTACGCTCTGCTCGCTGCTGGCCGCCTGGCGCGTTCAGGAGCCTTCGACCCAGGCTGCAACCGCGGATCAGGATCATCATGCGACACCTGTACGGACCAGCATGCTGGAGATCATCAAGCTGGCGCTGAAAACGATTCGCCAGCAGCCTGCGCTGGTCAGCATGAAAATCTTCAGTTCGGCCACCTTTGCCCTGGTCAATGCCGTTTTCTGGTACAATCAGCCCTACTTTAGCCGCGCTGGTCTGCCCGTGGCCTGGTTCGGTCCGGCCATGGCGCTGGCGTTGGCCTGTCAGTTTCTGGTATTGTTCCGCCTTCCCTGGCTCCAACAACGGATCAGTACGCGCATCCTGCTCGCCATCTCATGTGGCGTGCCCGGCCTGGCCTACATCCTGCTGGTTCTGGCCCACCAGCCCCTGCTGGCCATCCTGCTGATTGCCTGTATCGTCGCCTTCTCTGTCTGGCAAGATCCGCTGATCAACCACCAGCTCAACCAGCGCATCCCCGATCAGTCGCGGGCCACCACCCTCTCAGGCCTCTCCCTGATTGGCTCGCTGACCGCCACCTGGCTCAATCCCTGGATCGGTCTGCTGGGCGACCAGGGCCTCAACATTACCGGCCCCGGCCTGGGTGCCAGCCTTCTTCTCCTCGCCGCATTGATACCCCTGCTCATCCAAAGAAACAAGAAAAACGACCCGTAGATTCGACCCTTGCGGTCGATTTTTCGTTCATGAGCGGAGACGCGACATCAGGCTTACGAGCTTACGATTACGTTCCGTTTGAGGGCCATTGAGATATGCTGCAAAGGCTACCTGTTGCAGCCCTGTTCCCAATGTAGGATAGGGATGGATCGTCTTCAGGATGTCGTTAACGGTCAGGTGGTGCTGCATCGCCAGAGCGATTTCGCCCAATAGCTCGCCCGCGCCGGAGCCTACAATATGGGCACCCACAATCTCTTCTTTTTTTTTCCCGGCCATGACCAGCTTGATAAAGCCTCTCCGCTCGCCCGACGTTTGTGCGCGATCAATCGCAGCCCATGGTAACTTGCTGACATGTACATATTTATACTGTCGCAGTGCATCGCTGACTGTCAGTCCCACTCTCGCAACCTCGGGATCGGTGAAAGTACACCAGGGCACGACGCGATAATCCACTTTCTGTTTGAAGATTGGCACCAGCGCATTGCGCACTGCCACACCAGCTTGATATGAGGCAACATGCGTAAACTGGTAGTTACCAATCACATCACCCAGCGCAAAAATATGCGCCGCCGATGTTTGCAGATATTCGTCGACCATAATCCCTTTCTTACTGTAGCGCACGCCGGCTGCCTCCAGGTTCAACCCTCGATATTCTGATCCTGACCGCGCTCCAGTTCCTTGCCGGCTCGTATCGCTATGACCGCCATCAATATTGGGCTCACGACCAAGGGCCAGCAGCAGTTCGTCAGCCTCAAGCCATAACATCTGCTTTTCCTGGTTGGCCACAACAACCTTCTTCGTGCCAGCGCCACGATACGTTTTCACCACGCGCGCATTCGTGATGATCTCAATGCCTTCAGATTTAAGGATGCCTGCAATCGCCTCAGACACCTCAGGATCTTCGCGTGGTAGCAGCCGGCCTGGTCCCTGTATAATCATCACTTTTGTGCCCAGGTGTCCAAATGCCTGCGCCAGTTCTACGCCCACAGGTCCTCCGCCTGCGACAATCATTGAAGCTGGAAGGGCCGTTAGATCAAAAACATCTTCATTGGTCATATAACCCGTTGCCTGCAAACCATCTATCGCTGGTACCGCGGGATGTGAGCCGGTAGCAATCAACACCTTGTCGCTACTGAACTCCTCATCGTTTAAGCGCAGCCTTGTCGGCGAAATGAACGAGACATCCCCATAGCGTACTGTAACCCCTTCTGTATACGCCTTCTCCTCGTCGGCCACACGCGCAATTACATGCTGGATATACGCGCTCACCCTGGCCATATCCACGCCCTCATAGGGCGGGATTAGTCCCAGCCGTACATCCTCTTGCCTCTGCCAGGCCATCCGCGCCACATGGATCAGGCTCTTACTCGGCACACACCCATAATGCAAGCAATCACCACCCAGCCGTTCCTTATCGATCAGTAAAACCTTGCTACCTAGAGCCTGAGCGAGGTGGGCTGCCGTAAGCCCGGCCGATCCACCACCAATAATTGTCAAATCATATTGTGCTCTTACCATCACTTTTAGTTTCCTTTATGCACAACCTTTGGCGACATCCTGCGCGGCAGCATCCTGAGAGCATTCTTTTTCCGATTTACAGCGATTACTGGCACTATTGATCTTCACCCGGCACGCATACGGTCCCAGGTAGGTATCGGGAGAACAACCAACAATACGATCGCACCAGCACTGGAGCGAATGGATCAACTCCGCGTTAAAATCACGTTTTAGCAATTCATCCCAAAACAGCTGATAAGCTGCCTGGATGCTATGCGCCACACCAAGCGCGAAGGTCAAACTCTCTCCTTCGTGCAATAAAAACTGAGCCTGGACAATCGGATGCCATTCCTCAGGATCCTGTACGATCTCCATTGTGAAGGACGGCACCGGGTAGCTATCGGCAAGCGCCAACACTACATGCTGTAACCCGCCGGAAATGAGCGCCCCCATATTATCAGGATAGAGCAAGACCTCGGCTGGCACGGTTGCATAATGCGGAGTCGCTTTGAGTCGCATAGTAACTGACATACTACCGTACGTACATTCAATCATCCGTACCAGGCAACTGCGAGAGCTATGCTTGCTTGCCAGGTTAGCAGCACGCGACCACCCACGTAAGGTCTCGACAGGCATAAAATCGGTCAGTGCTATGACACCTTCCTCGCGCACAAAACGTGTTTGCAGAATGTTTGTCCTGTGCAGATAGCACTGCGAGCCACGCGACGGGCCATCCGTTGGCGCAATCTGGAAGTATCCTCCATGTTCCGCATCCAACAAACGGCACAAGATGGCCGGGCTATCAAAGTCCGGCAGACAGGCCCAGTTTACCGACCCATCTGGCGCTATCAGCACTACCGAATGATAATCTCCAATGGCGCCATACGCATTGATAGATGAATATATTTGGTGAAGTTCGTTCTCCCGCTCCATGTTGTATCTTCTTTCTTCCTGTTCTATAGCCGCTCTATTCCTACCCGGACATGCGATATCACGTACTTCCTTTTTGGCCCACAGCTCTACCAATAACAAGTATCAAGAAGGCACCGAGCAGAATCAGTATCGCTTGCGGAGCAGCCGCGCCAACGTGGACAATCGGGGGCTGCCCCGTGAAAACGGAGCGTACGCCATAGATGAAGGGTATCAGCATCATGACATAGAGCAGTTTATCCAGTACGCGATACCAGAGATCGGCACTCCTATGCTCAAAAGCCAGTTTGAAGGTTCCTCGTACCCCTACTAACAGAAGTGCCGCGATCATCCACAGCGTAAAGCCGGTCGCGTTCCCTTTTATTCCTACCTGGTAGCCATTCGCACCTGACGTCAGATTGGTGTAGCTTCCATACAACATGATGGATAGCCCGATAATCAGAAGAACATCTATTATGAGTTGACACGGGACCCTGCTCAAACCCTGGACGCCCTCAAAGCGTTCTTTCAAACCTTCACGGCCAACAAGGATAAGCATGCCAGGAATGGTAATGCCCAGACAACTGATCCAGTTCCACTGAGGAACCTTGAGCTCGGCCGCCGCTAATTGTGACACGCCAATTCCTAGCAAGAAGGTACCTGTAATCAACTGAACTCCATCGCGCACCATGTCGGGAAACTTGACCACTCCTTGCGGACGCGCAGCTTTGACAGAGCCAGCTAAGGCCAGCGCTCCACAACCAGAGATCAGCCCGACCAGCGCCGTAACGAACTGAGCCAGGGCAATGGTTGGGGTAGCGTAGCCCTGATGAAATGCTGATATAGCGACGCCCAGATAGAGAAATACCGCAGCCAGGGCGACCTCACCCGCCAGCAATACCACCCCTGGCGACTGCCGCGGTGTGAGCATAAGCTCACTCCACATCATCCCGCTGGCCGCCAGCATTGACAGGCTCAAAAAGACTTCAATCCCTTTGATAAGCACACTACTGGACGTCAAAAAGAGCAGTGTCAGCATAGTAATCCCAAGCAAGGTATGTGTGCCCGCACTCACAAAGCCGTATCCCCTCGCTAATCTTTGCTTTGAGGAAGCAATCGGAGTATACTCAGCCGCATCAACCTGAAATGTATTATCCATCGAATATCACCTTCTTCAAGCAAAGTGATCGTATCTAGCCTCCTGGTTGAAAACTGCACTATGACAAACTGAACGGGCTTCACCAGCACTCTGGCTCTAGCATATATCTCGGTTTCTTTTTCCTTCACCTCTCCAGACTGCTTTTTAGCAAAAATATTCCCGAAATCTATTCCATATCGAGACATCAAAGATAAAAGCTCTACATTATAAATAGAAACAAAAATGAGTATAGTGTATGATAATGGCAAAGAGACTCCGAAAACGGAGCAATCTAACAATAGTTCATCTAGAATAGGAGAGACCACCGCTCATAGGAATAAAACAAAGCCAAAGCAAGTCTTTCCTATCAGGAATAAAACTAGTCTCGCCTACGGGAATAAAAGCAGAGAGAAATTAGTCTCTTTTAGAGGAAGGTAAAAAGGCGCGTAAGTGCAACAGCATGACCAACGCTTACGTTTCGAGCAGCTCATCTTACCGCACCTGGATGCAGCATACAATCTAGCGCGCTGGCTCACCCATAATGACCAGGATGCGCAAGATATGGTGCAGGAAGCATGCTTACGAGCCTTTAGATTTTTTCAAGGGTTTCGCGGTGGCGATAGCCGCGTCTGGTTGCTGACAATTGTACGCAATACCTGTTATACCTGGCTACAACAGCGGCGCTTATATGAGCAGACAACGCCGTTTGATGAGGAGCTGCATGATAGAGAAAGTGAAGAGTTTAATCCGGAAGTGTTGCATCTGCGCCGCATCAATCAGCAGAGACTCAGAGAAGCGCTTGAAGCCTTACCCATAGAGTTTCGCGAGGTCATGGTTTTACGGGAATTGGAAGAAATGTCGTACCGGGATATCAGCATTATCGCGCATATCCCTTTAGGCACTGTAATGTCGCGCCTGGCACGGGCCCGCAAACAGCTTCAACACTATCTTGCAAAGCAAACGAATGAAGAAGGAATACGATGAATTGTACAGAAGCGCACCGTTTTTTACACGCCTATATAGATAACGAATTAGATATCGCTCATACTCTCGATATCGAGCGTCATCTAGAAACGTGTGCAGCATGTCTGGAAAATTACAACGAGTATCAGGCGCTGCGAGACGCTATGAGGAGTGACTCTCTGTATTTTACTGCGCCTGAGAAGTTACAAAAAAGTGTGTCGTCAGCGATACGACAGCGAAATCGCGCGACATTCATTGCTCGTGCCGCATCCTGGCGTGGGCTCGGCGTCGCAGCTGCTGCATGCCTTATTGTGGTAGCTCTGGCTGTACTTATGAGCGGTTTCCTGCGTACCACACCTGCCAGCCCACCAGGGCCAGGTACGGCTATACAGCAGCAAGTGTTTGACAGTCATATGCGCTCATTAATGGCCGATCACCTGGTGGATATACGATCTTCTAGTCCCAATAGCATCAAGCCATGGTTCAAGGGCAAACTTGATTACACACCCTATGTCTATGATCTCACCTCTAATGGCTACTCGCTGGTTGGAGGCCGTCTGGATTACCTGGACAATAGAGCCGTGGCCGCGATCGTCTACCAGCGTCAAGGGCATACTATTAACTTCTACCTCTGGCCCACACAGCAAGGCACCACCACTATAGCTATGAGCACCATCCGGGGCTATCAC
Organism: Dictyobacter formicarum; assembly: GCF_016587435.1. The sequence continues at coordinate 163,166 of NZ_BNJJ01000010.1, read as the reverse complement.
CTGGCTAACTGGAGAGAAGAAAATATGAACTGCTGGGCTATTTCTGACTTAAATCAGAGTGAGATACAAAAATTTGCCAGCTTGCAGTAATCAAAAAGTGACCATTCAGTCGCCTGCATGTACCCACAAGCGCACATGCAGGCGATTGCTGCTATTTCCTGGCAGCTGCGAGAGCCGCGCTGGCGCCATAGAAAGCGGGCTCGAGCCTGGATGGATGAAGCTTGCCGCTCAGCCCAAAAAATTCGCAGAAGCTCATAATCAAAGGATTCCATTTCTCGGGATCGATATAGTGGCCTGTGCCGGGTATCAGTAGCTGCTCATCGATGTGGACGCGCACGATGCGCATTTCAATCGCTTTGATGCTACTGTCTTGCTCATCAAAGCCATGCACCCGTTCAACTAACGCTTCCAGCTGCAGCGGACACTCCGCGACCAGCGGGGCGTTGACCAGGTCCGCTGGCTGTGGCGTGAGTCCGGCCACACCAAATTTATCTGCCTCATAGCGATAGCCAATGCGCTGCTTGTTTTCCGGCACCGGATCGCGCCCGGTAGTCAGAGCCAACCGATCAACGGCGGCCACCAGATCTGCTGAGGGCAGATTGAGTACGCCCTGGCGCTCGCGCAACAAATTCTCAACCGTCTTCGACCTGCCACTCATACCCAGCATGCACGATTGGTTCAGCCACCAGGCCGACGACATCGGGGCCAGATTCGGCGAACCATCTGCATTGCGCGTACTTATCAACACCACCGGAGTCCCAAAGTAGAAGATATGAGGTTCAATCACTTTATGCATCTATGCGCTCCATTCATGCTAGCTGTTCACGCCTAAGCCCGCCATCCTCTCATCATCATCTCCCACTTCATTAGCACAGGCGCGTTGTTTCCCAACAAGACAAGCATAATGCACAAATCGCCAGATAAATATCCGCTTCTTGCTCTCTAAATTAACCTGCCTATCCATTGGCGGTTGACTCATTGAGCAGACCTTTTGAGCTCTTGAATGTGGTGTAAGTTGGTACGCAACCGTTCAAGTACATGCACCATGGCTTCCTGCTCCTCGCGGCTAATGCCATCCAGGAGCTGCGCTTGAAAATCGCCGTGGGCCGCGCTGAGATCAGCAACAATTGAACGCCCGGAATCCGTCAAAGAGACGAGTGTGTAGCGATTATCCCGGGGATCGAGGCGCCGACTAAGCATTCCCTGGGCCTCGAACTGCTTGACCAGCCGGGTGATCATAGCTCCATCAAGCGAAAGCTGCCGCTGCAAAGCAGCATGGCTGATCTCGCCTTTTTGTGCCACCAGTAACAGCAATTGCCGCCGCGTCTGGCTCATTCCAATGGATCGGGTAAAAGATTGTTTGATTTCAGAACAAGCGTACGTCAATTGCTGAAAGAAGGTATCTTCCAAAGCGTTCATAACTGGCTTTGCCTCCTCGTCCCTGTTTGATTTACATGCCTCATGAAGAGGTGGTGGGCACATTTATTTTTACTATCCACTCTTGACAATGTCAATAGATGAAGAGATCAAGAAACCTGAGAATGGATATACCCGATCCTGTTTTATGTGTTGGTGCAACCTGTGCGCAAAGCGCACAGGTTGCACCAACACATAAAAAGATCTATTGAGCGCCATAGGCGCGTAGCGTCCGGGGCCGAAGGCGCGAACCCTCTGGCTTTCAGACATGCTCTTCCAAGAAATAGTGGCATTATAGCATGTATTATGCCAGTATCCCTGATCTTACTAGTGTGTGTATTCAGTCTACGTAACACGATCAGTATTTCCTGTCCTAGTTTGCCGGAGCGCTCGTAGCGCGGAAATGGCGTAATACCCTCAACAGGTCAGATTCTCTCGATCTGACGGTCATGCATGATAATCACCACATATTCTCCCCATTTCAAAATCTAATTCCCGAAGAGATATACACATATTCTAAATGCATAGTTCCTTAAATGCAATATCCAACCATATAAACGTTTCAAGAAAACATTTTGAACGCATATATTCATATAATATATTGGTTAGGAATATACAGTACATTTCACTTAATATCTTTATATGCTACAATTTACAGAATAGAGGTAGACTTTTGCTCAATCAGGAGAACAATAGATAGCAAGCCATGGATACATAGAAGAAAAAACCATGTCCGAAGCACCGACACAATTTAGCCGTTCAAATCACTTTAGGATTGCATTTTCTCTTCAATTGCCGTATGCTTCTTTGAACAGGAAGCATCCCTGAGCATCATTCAACGCGCATGCATAATCACTTTTGAGCTGTCATATCCAGAAGAAACATATGGGCAAGAGCAGGGCCGCTACAGTTTATTTTATATTGACCGCTGTGACGTCGTTGTCGTATTCGATGATCTTTGCCATCGATCTGCCTTATCAGATCGAGACGGTCGGCTTAAATCCACTGCAGTTGACGCTGGTCGCGACGGTGCTGCAGGCTGTGACGTTTTGCTGCCAGGCCCCAACGGGCGTGCTTGCCGATATGTATAGCCGCCGCTGGGCGGTCGTGGCGGGTTGCCTGCTGGTCGGCGTAAACTTTCTGGTTGAGGGACTCTTCCCGTCCTTCCTGGCCATACTGATTGCCCAGATTCTACGCGGTATCGGCGCCACCATGATGAATGGGGCCGACTCCGCCTGGATCGCCGATGAACTGGGGGAGGAGCGTGTAAGTCAGGTCTACATGCGGGCCGCTCAGGTTGGTTCGATTGCATCGCTGCTCGGTATTGTGCTCAGTACGGCGCTGGCGCAGATCAGCCTCAATCTACCCGTGGTGCTGGGTGGCGGCATCTTTGCGGGCCTGAGCATCTTCCTGGCGCTCTTTATGACCGAGCATCATTTTACGCCCGCGCCACGTGGCAAGCGTAGCTCCTGGCAACACCTTGGCTACACGCTGCGGACCAGCCTTCAATTGGTGCGCTCACGCCCCATTTTGCTCACCATCCTGGGCATCGGAGCCTTCTATGGGATTTTCAGCGTCGGCTTTGATCGGCTCTGGCCCTACCACCTGCTGCACCACTTCACTTTCCCGGCGCTGCCAGGAGGACTCAAAGCAGTCGCCTGGTTCGGTATCATCGAAGCCGGTATCGTGGTCACCAACCTCTGTGGAACCGAAATCGTGCGCCGCAGTATCAATACCAACCGCCCACGCGCCGTGGCCTGGACCATGTTTGCCATCGATGGCCTGACGATCGCGGGCATCATCGCCTTCGCCCTGGCTGGCCAGTTCGCCCTGGCCCTGACCGCCTTCTGGCTCATCACCACCGTCCTGGGTCCGCGCATGCCTCTCGAACGCATCTGGCTCAACCAGCACCTCGCCTCCAACGTACGCGCTACCGTCTTCTCCCTGCGTGGCCAGGTTGACGCCCTCGGCCAGATCATCGGTGGCCCCATCCTCGGCGCCATCGCCACGGCCACCACCAGCAGCAACGCCCTGATCAGCGCCAGCCTCATCCTCGTCCCTGCCCTCTTCCTCTACCTCCTCTCGCTGCGCGCCCCCACCCAACAAGCAAACGCCACAATGAACAATCAACAATATATACGATCCCCATAGGTTCGGAGCTTGCCTCCGATTAGCCCCACCGTTTGTGGGGCCCCGTATCCCAGCGTTGAGGTCCCTTCTTGCCCATCACCTCGGCCCACGCGGTGCCCAAAAGGAACCTTCACTTTTGGGCACCGTGTCCACGCCACAAGCGGCCGAACGACGAACGAGCATGCCGGGGGCATGACGAGCATGCCGGGGGCATGACGAGCATGCCGGGGGCATGACGAGCATGCCGGGGGCATGATCATAACACAGGGCCGCCTCGCTGCGGCTCGCGGCAAGCTGGGACAAGCCCAGCACCTACGAATTCGTTTCTCTTGCTGCTTTCGCTTGACGAGCGCGATGGCCTGGGGACCAATGTGTACGATTAAGGTACACATCAGGCCACCGGAGCTTCTACATTGGCATCAGGCGCGGAGCCAGCGGTCGTACCAGCGACGGACGCGCTGGAGCAGGTCGAGCTGGTGGGCGCGCTCTTTGATACCGTGCGGCTCGCGTGGGTAGAGGACCATTTCGGTCGGGACCTGGTAGTGGCGCAGAGCACGGTGGAAGCCGATGGCTTGACTGACAGGTACGCGGGCATCGTTCTCGCCGTGCAGGATCAACACGGGTGTCTTGACCCGGCTGGCGAAGGTGATCGGGCTCAGTTCGCGATGGCGCTGGGCCTCCAGGCCATCCCACGGCGCGGTCCGACCCAGTTCTTGCTCGAAGGCGGGCAGGTCGCTGGTCTGGACCATCAGGCCCCAGTCGGAGACGCCCGCACCCATGATGGCGGCTTTAAAGCAGCTGCTCTGGGTGACGGCCCAGGCCGACATGAAACCTCCCTGGCTCCAGCCTCCGATGCCCAGGCGGTCGGGATCGGCGATGCCACGCTCGATGGCGGCGTCCACGGCCGCCATGACATCTCCGTAGTCGGCCCCTCCGACATCTCCCAGGGCCGCGGCGGCAAATTCTTCGCCGTGTCCGGCTCCGCCACGTGGATTGGGCATCAGGACGGCGTAGCCTGCCAGGACCAGCCATTGGGCCCAGTTGCCCCAGGAGAGATTAAAACCGGCCCCCCAGTTTCCGTACGGACCACCATGCACCAGGACCACCGTGGGGAGCCGCTCGCCCTCGCCAGTTGTGGGGGGTCGCAACAGGAGGCCATCCAGCTTCCAGCCGTCGGGGGCGGTCCAGTAGAAGGCTTCTTGCTGAACAAAGGGGATGCCCGCTAGCTCTTCGTGGTGCGTGGAAAGCTGCCGCAGGTCGCTCAGTGGCTCGTTGGCGCTACCGGTGCCGGCCCATACGTCGGCTGGCTGGAGGCTGCTGGGGCGAGCGAGGACCAGGACGATGCGACCATCCTCCAGGCGACGCGCATCCACCGCGCCAAAGGTCGATTCTTGCTGCCGGGCCTGCTCCTCGGATGGATATATCCTGCTCAGCTCGCCGCTCTGCCCATCCAGGCGATACAGGTGCAACGAGAGCCTCTCGGCGACGGCGATCGCTACCTGCTGCTGATAGTGCAGCGAGAGCAATTGGAGGACACAGTTGGTCTCGCCACCGGCCAGTCTCCGGGGCTCTCCACCTTCGGCGTCGACACAGTAGACAACCATAGAGGACTGCGCTTTTCACCATACACCTGGGCATCATCGCGCTCTTTCTCGCGCCGCTCATCTTCCTCGCTCGGCTCGTCGGCGCTGCTGAAGGCGATCTGACCACCACCTGGCGACCAGGCAAATTGCTTTACCTCCTGCTTGCTCTCTTTATTACCCAGCAGGCGTGCCTCACCACCATCGACCGGCAATGCATACAACTGGGCCGTGCCTCGTCTGGCGCGATCCGAGAGAAAGGCCAGCTGGCGCCCATCGGGCGACCACTGTGGACTGCTATCCTTGCTCTCGCCATTGGTAAACTGCCGGGGCGGAGTAGAGCCATCAACGGGCGCGACCCACAGCGCGCTGACACCATGCTCGTCCTTTTTGCCGCCAGTTTGTAGTACATAGGCGACCCGGCTACCATTGGCAGAAAGTTGTAGCTCTCCAGGAATGGCTATATCGACAACTTGCTCGGCACTCAATTCAGACATGCAACAATCCTTATCTATTATTGATTCCTTGTATTAGTAGCAATCGAAACAATAAAGGCAGCACGACCAGACAAAATCCGATGATTAAAAAGAGCGCACCCATGCCGCCAAAGATCAGCGGAAACAACCAGAGGGAGACAAAATCCGCGATACGCGCATCGCCTGGATGATTGGGATGATAGAGAACCGGCACATTATCTCCTTTATTATATGTGCTAGACGAAATAGAGGAGGTAAAAGTAATTTCCTGACCTGATTGGGTAGTAAAACGGACGTCTGGCCGGCAGGTACTGTTAGCCGTAGCCACATGATTAGAACTGCTATTCGTAGAATATCGACATGACACGATCTGTCCGGTTGCCGAAACGGTACCCCCCAGAAAACTCTGGCTGCTAAACCAGAAAACGATCGCTACGATGCCGAAAATCAGGCCCACCAAAAAGAAAATCAGGCCCACCAGCAGCGGGTTAGCCCGGCGGTAGTAGCGCCTTCTATATGAGAACTGCATCTGCTCGCTTCCTTTCTATGCTATGCCCTGGCCAAGCCAACCAGCACAATGAGCGTTTTGTCGCTTCTCTATAGAAGACGTTGCGTTCGGGCTTTTTTAACTGCCAGCACCTCCCCTGTGCTGATTGCCACGTTTGATATGATAGTGTTGTTGCGTTACGCTGAACACGAACACACTCTCTCACTTCCCGGGAAATAACGATAAAGGATTTTTCTATGTTTGAAGGCAAGAGGCGAGGCCTCCTATTTCTCTTAACTCCTGCGAGCACAGTGATGCAGACCCTGCTGGCGCGCTGGCTGGAGGCACTACCATCCCTGGTGCCGGCGTCGCTGGACGTGGCCACTACCGAGCAGGCTATGCTGGCAGGACAGGATATGCTGGCCCTCTGTGATCCGCGCACGGGTGCCCGCTGGCGCAAAAATTATCCCGACAATGTACGGCTCCTCGCACTGGCGAAGGACACTGAAGAGGCGGCCATTGGCAATTATGTCGATTATCTGCTGGATGCTGACAACCTCTTCGCGCAGGTGCAGGGCATTATCCTGGCCGAACAGAGTCGCCGCCGCGTCATCAATACCCAGAGCAGCGGCCGTCTACGCCATAGCTTTGATTATACGGCGACAGCTTATGTACTGAGTGATGACTATAAGAGTGTGCTGATGATTCTCAAAGCAGATGGGCGCTGGTTCCCGCCCGGTGGCCATATCGACGAGGGCGAGTTTCCACACGAGGCGGTGGCGCGCGAGGTGTTTGAGGAAACTGGCTACCATGTACGCTTTATCCATCAGCCCAATGGCGTGGGCACGAAGCTAGGGGAGGCCGAGATGCTGCCCGTTCCCTACCAGGTTCTGCTGGAAAATATCGACACCCACTACCATCATGACTTTATCTATCTCTGCCATACCGAGGGTGAACGCCAGCATGGCGCGGAGTTTGAGGGCCAATGGATCGAGCTCGCCAGCATCCTGGACCTGCCAGCTCCCGATGACATTCATTTCACCATTCAACAACTGGTTCATCTAGCGGCTTCCCACACCTGAACATATAGAGTGGCTTTTTCGAATAGGAAGCAAGCGCCCGCAAGGAGCGCACCTACGAGTGATTTTTCTGATTGTAGCAGCGCTGATCCTACAAAAAACGTGCCAAAGAGAGGATGATCCTCTCTTCGGCACGTTTTGCCCCCCTCAAACTTTATCGCCACTTGACCGTCTCGTGAATCGCTGAACGGCTTGCTGCGCGTTGCTGACTGAAAAATATTGCTACCAACTTAACCAGGATTCCACAACCTGATCGGTCGGTCGCGTCCCCACGCGCAAAAACCACTCTCTGCGTCGGCGCAAACAGGCATGAATGTCAATTCCCCAATACGCTCCAGAGGCTGAGCACGATTTAAAAAACCAGCCCGCTTCGATGGTCGATAATATTGGGCAAAACGCAGGCGCAGATCTTTATTGCGCTCATACGCCTCCGCCAGCAATGCTCGCGCGCACTGGCCACCTTCAATCGTGGCGTAGCTATTGTACAGCAGAACTCCATGCTCGACGGCACTTGAGTCTAATACAGTCTGCACAGCATTGCGTGCCTCATCCAGACTATCAGCTTGCAAAACGATCATGGTCGATTTGATGTTCAGGACAGGGATCAAATCCTCGTCACCCTTGATCGAGGCCAGACTTATCTCCACTGATGCACGAACAAGTTCTAGAAGCTCAGCACTGACGTCTTCTAATTTAACCAGGTGTTCTCCCATTGATGTTGTCCTTTATTACATTTGTGCTGCATACATTGAACAAAGTTAGTGAAATGTACTATTTTACACCAATAGTAACCATAAATACTCACACCATCCAGGCTCTGAGGGTTTAACAAACAGGAAATGAATATGTATCCAGCAACATATCTCGCAAAGAACGGATATTGTATATGCGGGAAACGCCCTCTCCTTGCCACCCCATTTCATTTCTACACGTTCGAACCCGCCTTTTGGTTGAATACATAGATAGAGGAAAATCTTCCTTCGGGTACATCCCGGTTAAACCTTTTCTTTATCTCATCAGTAGTTATGACGAGATACAATCCCAAAGCATAACACATCATGACCTTTGGCTCACCCAAACGAGATACTTTTTTATAATACTCGCGGCCTTTCAGGTACTATTAGTATTTGTGCGGCCACATGAGTGGCTGGTGGAGATAACATATATGACACTGCATACCCGGACGATGTGCAGCTATGGTGCATACAGCAGATATGAATTGTCAATAGTATAACATCAGTTTTGCTTTATTTTCTCGCCGGTTGGCCGCTACCATAGGGCAGCTCACACTGTAAATGCGCTATAGCGCTTGCGTCTATGCTGGCTCTATAATTAGACTATCTGATATTTATTGAAAAGGACCAAAAAAGCCAATGAGTCTGATACTAACCTGGCTGGTGCGTTTTGTACACGTGACCTGTGCGGTGGCATGGATCGGGGGCTATGCGATGATTGTGCTGGTGATCGTGCCATATATTCGCAAGTGGCCACATGAAAAATTGATCCAGATGACAAACACCATGCTGCGTATTATGACCTATACGGGAACCGTCGCACTGGTGGCCGGGGCCATTCTGGTGGGATTGACGCGGGGCTATGGCGCGATCCTGCATGGCGAATGGGGCGGCCTCGTTATTGTTGGCCTGGTGGTCGCCGTCGCCTTGCTCGGCATCGGTGATAGTGCCCTGCGTCCGGCTCTGCGTCGACTCAAGGAACCCGATAGCAAAGAGGCCAGAAAGCTTCAGATCTGGGCCACCATTGGCCTGGTGCTGGGCCTGATCGCCATTGCCGCCATGACGCGCGCCATCTATGCTTCAGGCTAGCATGATATCACCCACCCACTATTCCATCTATCATAGCCAGAGAGCGACATCCTCTAGATAATGATTGAGGATGTCGCTCTCTGGCACGCCTGTAACCATTATTCTACCAGCACAGCTCCAGCGTCTGGACTCAGCCGTTAGCATCGGGCGCAGCCTGCTGCCACTGACCCTCGAAGACAAAGTCGTTCAGGGGCTTGCGGCTACGGGGCGCCAGTTCGCGCTCACGCAGGACTGGATGCAAAGTGTCAGGAGAACCTGGATAGCCGAGGGCAATCACGGCGACAGGATGCCTACATCCTCCTTGCGGGTAGTCTGGTGGGTAGGTATGCCTATGTTATTTGTGCAAAGGAATGGGGCGCAGGCCGGCCAGCAGTAACTGAATGGATGTCTCCGCCTGGGCGGCCCACTGGAATGCCTGCATATCCACAAAATGCAACAGGGCCAGTCCCTCGTACAGCGCCGCGATCGTGACCGCTGTCGCCTGCGCATCGACGGGCTGGAACTCGCCACGCTCAATGCCGCGCTCGATCAGGCGCGCCAGATCACGTCGATACTCCTGGAAGTACTCCTGCAGAAATTGACGTATCTCACCGTCACGTCCAGCGAGCGCATAGAACTCAAAGGAAATCGGCATCAGATCGATCATTGACTGCATGGTGGCGGAAAACTGGCGCGTGAGCAGCAGCAGTTGTTCAGCCACCGCTTCATCGCGGTTGGCTTCAACGAAGGCGCGCAGATGCTTCATCTCCTGGGTAAAGAAATATTTGAGAAGGGCCACGATCAGCGCATCTTTATTTTTGTAATACAGGTACAGAGCCCCTTTCGAGAGCCCGGCCTGGGTCGCAATATCATCCATTCGGCTCGCATGGAAGCCCAGCCGGGCAAACACCGCGATCGCCGCTTCAAGAATCTGCTGTTTGCGCTCCTCACTCACATCGGGACGGGGAGACATGCCTTACCTCATCATTCTAGTGCGTTCTTTATTATTTATGGACGAAACGCCACTCCTTGCAGACACTGGCTGAGGGCGCGCAATCCTTCCGGGGTACTATCATAAGTATATCCTATCACGCGCATCAGCCCGCGAAATAACCGGGGATGACGCTGCTGGTACTCATCAAGCAGATGTAAGGTCTCTTCAAACGAGAGAATGCGCTGCCGCGGCGCATAGCGCTGCCTCCCAACCTGCACCTCAACGGCTGGCTGGACCTGAATGTTGCGGTACCAATCACTCTTCACTCCATAGCCCGCGATCACGATGCACTCCCGCGTCAAGGGATCATAGCGAACCACTTCAAGCACAGTCTGCCGCCTGTGTCCAGTCTTGCGCCCGATATGCGTAATCATCAGCATTCGATGCCCCAGCAGCCAGCCCATATGCCAGCGGTACAGATACCGTGGTAGCCTGAACCCCAGATACAACAATCCCGTTGGTTTGGATGGTGCATTGATAGTCATAATCTTTCTCCTCCATATCAATGATCTTTGCGCAAAATTTCTGGTGGCACAATAATAACTGACCGGTCAGTTATTATTGTGCCACCAGAAACCCCATCCTGTCAAGAATCTAGTAATGGTGACACTCCGCAGGGGCTAAAGCCCCTGCGGAGTGTCACATGCGATCCTTTTAGCCAAACGCACAGCATACCCAACACACCCAACACACCCACCCATCGATGAATATACCAGAGCCATTGCCAGGATGCAAATAATAGGTTCGGGCCTTGCGCCCGATTTTTTGCTCAACGCACGAAAACGCTCAATCACATGTGATATTCCGGTCCATTGATTCGGGCCTTGCGCCCAATTTTTCATTCGATACACGAGAATCTCTCAATCACATGTGATATTCCGGTCCATTGATTCGGGCCTTGCGCCCGATTTTTTACTCAACGCACGAAAAACTCTCAATTTTGGTGGAACATTCAGGCGACACGGCGTGTTTCAATAAGTGAGACAAAGTAAGCTCACAAGTCAGTATAGAGCACTGCTATTGCACTATAAGAAATGGAGAAGCATAGATGGCACAGCTTGAAACAGCAACATTGGCGAATGGCTGCTTCTGGTGTTCGGAGGCGATCTTTAAACGATTGCGAGGCATCGAGGCGGTCAAGTCTGGTTATACAGCCTCTAAGGTGCCTAATCCGTCATACGAGGCAGTCTGTACCGGGCGCACGGGAGCGGCCGAAGCCGTTCAGATCACCTATGATCCAGACGTCATCTCTTTCGATAAAATCCTGGACATTTTCTGGCATATGCACGATCCAACGACCCTGAATCGCCAGGGCAACGACATCGGCACCCAGTATCGCTCAGGCATCTACTATCAGAACGAAGAGCAGAAACGTGTAGCGGATGCCTCCAAACAAGCACTGGAGGCATCAGGAGCCTATAAAGATCCGATTGTGACCGAGATTCTACCGTTTACCAACTTCTATCCGGCCGAGGACTACCACGACGACTATTACGACCGCAATCCTAATCAGGGCTATTGCCGCCTGATCATTGATCCCAAAGTACAGAAACTTCTGAAGGAGTATCGCAACGATCTCAAACACTCTGTTTGAGATCGTTGTTCCCCCTTGCGGGCGGGCGCGTGTGCGCCCGCCCCTTTTTTATTTGTTGGGGCAAAATCGCGCCGGGCGCGATTTTGCCCCAACAAATGGAAGGGCTTACGACTATATGAATTTTATATGATATTCTTTGAGCCAGGTTTCCAGTTGAATGAGGCGTTCCAGCGGTCCGATGGCAAAGTCCTGTGATAGCACCGGATTGTTCTTGTCGGCGAAAGCTCGATAGGTGTCTACGTTGATGTATGGGCGTACGGCAGCGTTGGGATCGTTGATGATCTGGAGCGCCCAGTCACAGACTCCTTTGATGTAGCTGGGATGCTGGGTCGAGGGGTAGGCGCTCTTGCGGCGCATCCTGGCGTCATCAGGCAAGGTGTCCTGGAATGCCCGGCGCAGAATGCCTTTCTCGATGTTGTCGATGGTCTTCATCTGCCAGGGGATGTTCCAGACATAATCGACCAGGCGATAATCACAGAATGGGACCCGTACTTCGAAGCCGACGGCCATACTCATGCGGTCCTTGCGATCAAGCAAGATGGGCAGCCAGCGCGTCAGGCCCATGTACATGATCTCGCGCCGTTTGGCGGCCTCGGCGTCTTCTCCCTCCAGACGGGGTACCTCCGCCAGGGCCTCCTGGTAGCGGCGCGCGATATATTCCTGTGGATTGGCCTGCCGCATGACGTCATTTGAGAGTAACGACGGCAGCGATCGCATGCTGCCGTTGCGCCCAAACATGGTCAGCCAGGGAAAAGTATTGGTCGTGAGCACCTCGTCATAGTAGTACCAGGGATAGCCGCCAAAGACCTCGTCGGCCGATTCGCCCGAGAGGGCAACGGTCGCCTGCTCTTTCATGGCTTTGAAGATCAGGTAGAGCGAGGTTTCGATCTGCCCCATTGTGGGCACGTCGTGGGCGTAGAGCGGAACCAACAGGTTCTCAAGCAGTTCAGGTGTGTCGACGGTAACCGTATGGTGGCGCGTCATGGCGTGCTCGGACACGCGCGTCACCCATGGTCCATCCAGGCTGGGACGCATATCGTTGCCGGTAAAGTACGCGGCGCTGTCAACAAAGTCAATGGAATACGTGTTGAGCTGCTTGCCCTCGCTCCTGAATTCGCTGGCCGCCAGCGCGGTCAGGCCGCTGGAATCCAGACCGCCCGACAGCATGGACACAACGGGCACGTCGGCGATCAGTTGTCTTTTGACGGTATCTTTGAGCAGAGCTCGAATACGTTGCGCGGTGGTTTCCAGGTCATCGGGATGGGGAGCGCTGCGCAGCGACCAGTACTGGCTGGCGCGCGTGCGTTCACGCTCAAACACTAGCTGATACCCTGGTCGCACTTCATGCACATCATGAAAGTAGCCAAAGCCAGGCGTGTGGATTACGCCAGCCCCGAAAATGTCGGCGATTCCGTCGCGATCTATCTCTGGCTGCACCCGAGGATGAGCGAACAGGGCCTTGAGCTCCGATCCGAAGATGACGGCGCTCCCGCGCTGCGCGTAAAACAGTGGCTTGACGCCCAGGTGATCGCGGGCCAGCAGGAGGCGCTGTCGCTGCTCATCCCACAAACCAAAGGCAAAGATGCCATTCAAATGGCGCGTGAATTCCTCACCCCACTCCACATAGGCATGCAGAATCACCTCGGTATCTGATTTAGTGCCAAACGTATGGCCGCGTGACTCCAGCTCGCTACGTAGCTCGCGAAAGTTATATATTTCTCCATTGTATGTAATAGCATACGTACGCGACCCCGACGTATACACCATCGGCTGCGCCCCACCGGCGGGATCGATAACCATCAGGCGCCGATGGGCAAACGCGGCTCGCGGCGAGAGCCAGATCCCTTTGGCATCTGGCCCTCGATAGCGCAACGTTGCGGCCATCGCTTCAATTACAGCGCTCTGCCGGGTAACATCTTCCTCCCAATCGATCCAACCTGTAATTCCACACATAGGGATACCTACCTTCTACACTAGAATCAAGCACCTGCGCTCGCTTCCTCACACTGATACTATATACTATCAGCGCACCAACGATGCCTCTATATATAAAGCAGCTGTTTCTACTTTACAGCGCCCTGACGAATCTGGAGCGCGATACGATCCAGCTCTGCGCGTGAGGGCTTGACGCTCCAATCGGCGCTGATCGTAAAGTTGTCCCCGCTGAAGCGTGGGAAGACATGCATATGGACATGAAAGATCTCTTGAAAGGCGGCCTCCCTATCGGCCAGAAAGAGGTTGATGCCCTCGCAGCGCAAACCCGACTGACGCAAAACCCTGGCCAGCCGCGTGCTGATGGTAAAGAGATGGGCCCCCGTCTCCTCATCCATGTCGGACAGAAAAGCCGCGTGCTGGTTGGGAATCACCAGCAAATGGCCCGGATTGACAGGACCAATGGTCAGAAAGGCCGATACTATCTCATCCTGGTACACCAGGCTGGCCGGCTCCGTTCCAGCCACAATTGCACAAAAGAGACACTCCTTCGTCATCTATAACTTCCGTTCCTTTTAACTCTGCAACATCCACATAAATATATTATCACACCACACGACCTCAGGCAAAAGCGACATTAACAGCAGCGGCCCCGTTCGTCGTATTGAACGGGGCCGCTGCTGTTTTCGATGATAAGCTATAAGAAAATCAGATCAAAGAGGAAACGCTGTTTCGACGGTTGGCTGCAAGAATGCGTGCAGCGGCAGGGTGAACCAGAAGGTCGAGCCCTCGCCAAGACTGCTGTCAACGCCGACCTCGCCGTGATGCTGCTCAATGATTCCTTTGCAGATGTGCAGGCCGACACCCAGGCTGACGTGAGGTACGCCTGAATTTTGCTGGCTATGGATGCCGGAGACGCGGTAGAAGCGGGTCCAGATGTGCTTTTGTTCTGCTGCGGGCAGGCCGGGGCCCTCGTCGCGCACCAGTAGTTTGACCTTTTCACCATCCTGTTCCAGACGCACAAACACCGGCCGATCGGCCGGGGAATACTTCAAGGCATTAGAGAGATAGTTGGCAATTACCTGCCCGATGCGGTCCGCATCGACACACACAATCAGCCGCTTATCTTCGTCTTCATCCAGCTCAATAACCCGATTGGGAGCGATAGTGCGCAGGTTTTCGACCGCCTGGCGTACAATCTGGTTTAGCTCACATGGCTTCTGTAGCAGGCGCAACTTTTGTCCATGGATACGCGAGGCGTCCAGCAAATCGTTTACCAGCCGGGTCTGGACGGTGGTCTGATCATGCGCGTTGGCCAGCGCTTGCAAGACAGACCTGATGATCTGGTTATTGCGCTCCTGCTGCTCAGGTTGGGAGGGATCGGACTCATAGCGATACAATTTACGCTTCGCCAGTTGTACGCTGCCCTGGGTCCCTGCCAGTGGAGTTTTCAGTTCATGGCTGACCAATCCAATAAAGTCCTCTAGCTTGTGCTGCGCCTCCCTGGCTTCGTCAGCCATCATCTGCGCATGCACGCGGGCCGCTGTGCCTGATTCTGGCGCAGAGGCGACTAAACCGACGGCTTCAGCATATTTGAGATAGGTTTCGACAGATGCAGCGACGACCCTGGCTTCAATAGTCAGAATTTCAATACCTATTAACGAGACCCTGACCCAGGCATCGATGACGATCCCTTTATCAAGAATGCGATCAAGTACGTCTACCAGACTGGATGTTGCTCCAACTTTTTCTACCGGCATCTTTTCCTCCTCTACCACATAAGCATATAACTTTTTAAGTGTCTAATTCTTTTTATCTACACTAGACCTGATGTGTTGTTCAAACTAAAGTTTGAGATTCTATTTGTAAAACCTCAAACTTTCTTGAAATTTTTTATGCATACAACCGCCACTTGGTAATGTCGATGAATGTTGGTTCTTACACACTCTCGGTGAAAGATGAGCTTATCTGGACGAGTGCTCTCTTTTTTTCGAGCACGATACCTATAAGATCCTCCTATTATTGATGTACTTATCACCGAGAGTGTGTAAGAACCGAATGTTGAACACTTTTTAGCGCGAATGTTAGGATTTTGGCTCAACATTCACGCAAACTACCAGGTACTTGACAAGAGAAGCATACTCTAGAAAGAGGACCTCTTCCAGGGTCATTTTTGGAGGTAGTATGGATCCATTTTGGAAAGGTAATTTCTTTCGTCATGACTAAGAGACTCCATCGCGTACCGCAAATTGCGGCAGATATTGCACTTAACCGGGCAGTAAGCATGCCGTTTCCGAAGTTTCTCGCTCGCAGAGGGATTACAAGTAGGCTGGATTAGGGTTAAATATGTTATCCTTAAAGGGCCACAACTTCTAAGTTCAGTGCATCGGCCTGCTACCTTTAGGGACACCTACAGCGCTCAATCTGATCGTAAACTATAACAACCAGGCAGCACAAATATCATCTCTCCAGTCAAAGGTACTATTGATTATTCATTTCGAACTGCTATGTATGGTGAAACCAGCATGCCCCTTGCGCCGTGTTGGTTGATGCAGGTAGCTCCATGCAGCACTGAACAATTCCTTCACATGAAAGGGAGTCAGCCGTTATGGTCGAAGGTACACTTGTCAACAGTAAAGGCAGTCCAGCTCTGGGGCATGGCTTCTTATTTGGACTTATACAAGGAGCTATCCAGATCGTCCTGGGGCTACTGATTACCAATCTCCATCAGCCAGCTTTGACGTTGCCCCTGAGTCTGGTGGGGATACTTCTCGCTTTCTTCTTCTATTTCCTGGCTGGCTTTCAGGCAGCCCAGAGCACTGGTCGTGTGGGTACCGGCGCCTTTGCGGGCCTGTGGACCGCGATCATCAGTGCTCTCATTAGCCTGATCGGGGCGTACGCGCTGGCAACGGTCAATATCGATACGTTTCGACAAGTGGGGCGCGCGGTGCTGGAGGATGCGTCCAGGCGACTCAATCAACCGATGCCCACTACCGCCGATCAGTTTCTGCTGGGGGCCGTCACGATATCGGGCCTGGGTGGCTTCGCCCTTTCTATGATAATTGGCTTGTTGATTGGTGCCCTGGGCGGCCTGCTTGGGCGCGGCAAAACCTCGCGCTATAGTTGCATCTATGATGCCGCGCAACACGATATTCCGGGCATTCCCAAGCACAGTTAATCAGCCATTGTGCCGACGATGCGGCTCGCCTCAGAATTCGAGCGGCAGGTGCCTGACACCGTAGACGGTGCCCCCTTCTACCCATTGCAGTGGTACTCTGCACACCCGCCGCAGGGCAGGCAGCTGGTGTAACAGCAGCGGCAGGGCGATACTCACCTCTAGCCGGGCCAGGGGCGCGCCTAAACAATTGTGTATGCCCTGCCCGAAGGTGAGATGAGGATTGGGGTCGCGCTCGATATTAAAGCGATCGGGACGAAAAAAAATCTCGGCATCGCGATTGGCCGAGGCGATCCAGACGCGAATGTGCTGACCGGCCTCGATGTGCTTCCCACCTACGACGACCTCTCTAGTAGTGCAGCGGGTCACGCCTAGCAGGGGTGGACTATAGCGCAGGATCTCTTCGATAGCCCCGGGCAGCAAAGCGAAATCGTGTCGCAGTCGTTCGGCTTCCTCAGGATGATCATCCAGGCAGAGCACGGCGTTGCCCAGCAGGTTGACGGCCGTCTCATGACCGGCAGCCCAGAACAGGAAGCAGACCCCCACCAGCTGTTGCTCGCTCAGCCGCTTCCCATCGACCTCAGCAACCAGGAGCTGGCTGATCAAATCATCCCGCGGCTTCTGCCGCCGCTGCTGGAGCAGTCGCAGCAGGCTTTCACTCATTGCCTGCCGGGCAGCCAGCGCCTGCTGGTATGGTTCATCCTGCTCGCTCTGACTCTCGGAACGCTCCTGCTGGCGAAAGAACATACAATCGGACCAGCGCCGAAAGGCCGGCCGTTGCTCGAGCGGAATACCCAGCAGTTCACTGATGATCGTCATCGGCAGCGGATAGGCGAAATCTTGAATGGCATCCATATAGCCAGCCGATCGCACTATGTCCAGTAAATTCTGCGCAATCACCCTGATCCTTGGCGCCAACCGGGTAAACGTCTGCTCGGTAAATACCTGCGACACCAGCGCGCGCAGCCACTGATGCTCGGGCGGGTCCTGCGCAATCATCGTTGAGGCCAGCAGGGCCGTCCCGATCGGACCGCCACGCTCCAATGCCGACGAGAAACTGGCCGCATCGTTCAAAACCTGTACAGCGTCCCGGTAGCCGAAGACATGCCACTTATTAGTGGTTGGCTCATACATCACCGGATCAACTGCACGACTGTATTGGAACCAGGCAAATATTTCTTGCGTACCATGCAATGAAGCAGGTAGGATCAAAGAACGCATCGTTTCAGCCTTTCGTATCAACAGGATTTCCCTGCGACAGATTTTCTTCGAATGGCCAGAAATAACTGCATACACAATGACACACATAGATATGTACGCACATCGCAGTGTCAAACGTCAACATGCGCTCTACGAATATGCCTGCTGAAATAGCCATTGTATATTACTTTATTTTTATCTAAAATAAAGTAATATATGCATATATGTAAGAGAGCATCTGACTCCCACACCCATCGTGGTCTCTCTGCCTCACACTACGCTCCTGCGGAGCTCAAAAGAGGTTTTTATATTGGTGCAAAATATGCGCAAAGCGCATATTTTGCACCAATATAAAAAAAGAGATTGAGGGGCGTCAGCGCCCCCAGGCTGGCACATAACGTGAATACCATGATCATGGCGACCAGACGCTCTCTAGTAGAAAGTGATGATCACTATGCTACCATTGAGCATACTACCGTTATTTCTGGCGGCCTCGTGGACGATAAATATTGCCCCCGGCCCCGACATGCTCTATGTCTTGACTCGCAGTGCGGGTATGGGTCGGTTGGCGGGCATCGTTTCGGCCCTGGGAATCGCGGTAGGATGTCTGATCCAGACCGGCATCGTGGCGCTTGGCCTGGCCAGTTTACTGACGGCAGTGCCACTGGTCTACGATTTTATCAAGTATGCTGGCGCCGCCTAT
Organism: Dictyobacter formicarum; assembly: GCF_016587435.1. The sequence continues at coordinate 144,598 of NZ_BNJJ01000010.1, read as the reverse complement.
CTGATCTATCTGGGTCTGCGCACCCTGCTCACTTCGCGCCATACTTTGATTACACCAACCGTTAAGCCAGCAAGCCTCTGGCGTATCTTTCTCCAGGGAGTTATCACGAACGTGCTCAATCCAAAGGTGGCTCTCTTCTTTCTGGCCTTCCTGCCCCAGTTTACCGATCCCGCCCGTGGGCCGATCCCGCTGCAATTGATCCTGCTAGGTACGCTCTTCAATATTTCGGGCACACTGATCAATAGTGTGGTAGCACTGCTGGCCAGCACGTTCGGCAGCTGGCTCAAACGCAACGCGCGTGCAACAACACTATTAAATTGGCTGAGCGGCGGCATCTTCATCGGCCTCGGGGTGCGCCTGGCCCTGCTGAAGCGCCAGTAAGCATGCTGTAAAAAGCAAGCGGATATCCACAGCCACCACCAGGCATGTAAGCCGCTGACAAGCAGAAAAGACACGCACTCAGCAACAATACCTGAGTGCGTGTCTTTTCTGCTTGTCAAAGTTATGCCAGATGGACTTCAAATGGGAACCGCACCAGCACTGACCACATTGTCTGACAATTATCTACAACTTTTGGCTTTAAGCAGCAAACGCAGCATGGTTAGTCGCGCGCGTCAAATCTGAGAGACAATGCATCGATATGATATATGGGACCCGAGCCCATGTTGAGCGAGTCGTTTGACATACGCTGTATACTTTTGAATTGGTTAAACATCATCGAGAATATGATACGTGCTTCCAGGCGCGCCAGTGGAGCTCCCACGCAAAAGTGAATACCATGGCCAAAGGTCAGATGACGATTGGGGTCACGTAGAATATCGAAATGATCCGGATTGGAAAAGTACGCGCTATCGCGGTTGGCGGAAGCGTTCCAGGCCTGAACAATGGTGTTAGCAGGAATAGACTGGCCCCTCAGCACTGTATCGGTGGTCGTGCGGCGGACACTGATCCAGAACGATGGCAGATAGCGTAGCACTTCTTCGAGCGCGCTGGGAATACTTTCGTGGTGCTGCATAAGGTAGTCCAGCGATGAGGGAAACCTGGTAAAACAATAGAGGGAGTTAACCAGAAGGTTTTGCACCGTCTCCTGACCGGCTACCACTAACAACACGCAAAATTTCAGAATCTCATCGTCGGTCAGGCGGTCGCCATTGACTTCTGCGGTGACCAGGTCGGAAAGAAGATCTTCACGTGGCTCGCGGCGGCGCTCGGCCAGCAGATCCGTGAAGTAAGCGTAGATCTGCTGGCCCATACGATTCTGGGCTTCAATAGATTCCTGACGCGTTCGCGGTGGAGTATCCGCATCCGTGCCTTTGGCCCAGTTACTGACGAGATGCCAATCTTGCTCCGGTACAGAAAGCATGACAGCAATCGCGCGCATCGTTAAAGGGAAGGCGAAATCAGAGACCACCTCGATCTCCTTCTGCTCGCGCATCTGGTCAAACAATGTTTGTGTTAACGGAATAGCATTATTGGCGATGCGAGTAATAGCGGCCCTGGTAAAGGCCTGATTGGCCAGGTAACGCAGCCTGCGGTGAGCGGGTGGATCCAGGGCAACAATTGTCTCACGCAGAAAGGTGTTATGGGAGAAATTTGGGACATTCTCCGAGGAGAAGGTGGTAGGATCGGTAATGATCTGATACACATCCTCATAGCAGAATACATTCCAACTACCTCCCTGCTCATCATAGACAACAGGGTAATTGGCTCTCATATGCGCGAACCATCCAAATCCCTGCCTCATCTCATCCGGTTGAGCCTCGACAGGAGTCTTGAGACTTGTTTTTTTATTCCGTTGTTGCATTAGTCAACCTTTCAGCTTTCAGCTTTTTAAAACTTTTCCTCTTCAAACTACCCATTGATGAGCTTGCCATGTTTGCACTGACAGGCTCACCTGACAACTGAGCAAGGGAAACATCTTGAAAACATGAGTACGAATCACAGTCTGTAGTTCCCCTGGCTAACCCATCCTTATATCATTCTACTAATAGATGCCCTTTTTACAAAATATGTGATAATTTAGTCCTCTAGCTTATCGTTTGCATGAAATATATTTTATACAACACAATACCTATTACCTCTTCCACTTAGAAAGCGCGAGCAGCTAGATAGCGCCTGTAACTTTATGCATAACAACAGTGAGCGCGCTTTGTATCTGCGGAATGCTTGCGGATAATACATTTAAGAACGGAAAAGGAAGCGAAAGCACCAAAAGAAACGAATTCGTAGGTGCGACCCTCGCGGTCGCTTGCCGCCCGCCGCAGCGTGGCGGCCCCGTGCCCTCGTCGTTCGGCCGCTCGTAGCGTGACACGGTGCCCAAAAGGAAGGTTCCTTTTGGGCACCGTGTGGGCCGAGGTGATGGGCAAAAAGGGACCTCAACGCTGGGATACGGGGCCCCACAAACGGTGGGGCAAGCGACCGCGAGGGTCGCACCTACGGGTTTCGTGTTCCTTCTCGCCTAAATGAAATGTGTTGGGCCTTGCGTATGCCGCGTTGCTCTCCGTGCGAAACATCAAATTCTACGCGCCTTCACATGAAGTGCCGCAATCCGGCGCGCCTACAATATGGGTTCAGTAGCCGGCGTGGGTTGCTCGGGTTTGTTGCGACGACGACCACGCTGCGTGAGCAAGAAGATGATCAGGCCATACAGAGGGATCAAACCAATCGTCCAGCCGAGCCACTCTGGCAAAGGGGGTGGGGCGGTGGCTTCGATTGGCACGCTGGCTTCGCCACGGCCCGCCGGACCATTGACAATAATATCCAGGTCCCAGAGACCCTGGACGGTAATCTCGGCGGTTCCCTGGATGCCATTGCGGATCTTCGCGTCGGGGCTCAGGCCGGCGCGTACGGGGGTGGCCGCTACGTCGCCGGGATCAGGCACCGACGAGACATCATAGGAGAGGGTGCCGTTGACGGCTTGCTGCGGCTCGATCGAGAAAGGCAGCGCGTAACTGGCATGGGCAGGATAGGTATACAGGTTGACCGTTAAAGGATAGGGGCCAGCATTGACCTTGACGACCTTGACCGGCGTGCTACCATGCGTGGTAGCGGCGATGGAGTACGCGAGCTCCCCCAGTACCGCCAGCAAGGCCAGCACACCCACGCCGAGCAGCACAAATTGTAATGGTTTGGGCATCTTTATACTTACCTTTCCAGATTGGAGATCGATTCGCCAATATTACGCCCCAGCCGCATCCCTGCATAGGTTGCCAGTACCCCCGGCACAAACGAGACAATCGTGCCCGCCACACCTAATGCAACCAGCAATATCACAAAAAAGGTGGGCCGCAACGCCATGATTGGTAGCATGCTGACCAGGGACGCCAGGGTCAGGAAAAGGGCCTGCTTGCCTGATAACCATTGTTTACGCCGGGCCCGACGCATCACGAGATCGATCAAGATGGCAGCCAGCAGCGGAGCAATGAACCACTCCATCGCAACGACGGCGGTAAGTGGATGGGCCCGGCGATAGGTCAGGCGCTCCACACCGACCAGCCAGTCCGTAGCAGGCTGCACATAGAGTGCCATAATGCCGGCCAGCAGCATGTAAACGCCCGCCACCGCCGTAGCCGACCAGCGCCAGGGCAGCGCATAGGCCGCCGCCACCAGCACAAAGGTGGTCAGCAATCCCGCCAGCAGGGGGAAGAAGTCGAGGAACGCAAAGCCCAGATTGATCGACCGCTGCTCTGAGAGGGAATCAAACAAGAGCAGGGTAAAGATAGCCAGCATGGTGGCCAGCGCGATCACCACTCCGCTGCGCGCGGCAAGCCTGAGACGGATACTGGACGTCACATTGGAGGCCGACGCCAGCATATAGGCCGCGCCAAGCGCGACAATCCCCATGCCCGCCACAAACATCACATGGAAAGGGGCCCAGATTGCCACGTCGATACCATACAAAGCATGCCAGTAGGCATCCAACGGAAAAGCGACCGCCGCATCCAGGGCCGCAAAGCCGACCACGTAGGCGCCCAATGAGCCAGAGAAGATGCTGGCAAAAGAGGTACCGTTCTGAGCCATCTGCGAATTGCGGCGTGCCCATACACTCTCTAATACCACTGCGAGCAGGCCTGAGACGCCACTGATTGCCACACCGCTCAACATCATAATATGTGGAGGAATCAATGTCCGATCGCGTCCCAGAAACGTATGCCACTGAATATCCCAGCTGGTCCCTTCCAGAAAAATGATCGCGCCCAACAACGCGGTAAGCCCGAGTGCCAGGCGGACCACCCCGACCATTTGCAACGAGCGCCCCTGAGATGAAGTACGACCAAAGATGGCGTCCCCATCAAGTGTTTTGGCCATAAGAGTATTCCTTTTCTCTTATATTTGCTGATGTACCTGATCATTGTACGATAAATGCCCCAGAAAAATGGTTTGCTTCTGACATGTCCAAATGAAGCATATCCATAACATGTTACGATACTATGACGGATTTGTTACAGATTAACCATATGTATTACTTGTATCATTTAAGCATCTGCATGTTATAATGTACTCAACTTGATTTGTCTCTGTTATAGTAAATATAGGAATTTCTGGCATGAATCCTGCTCCTATTCTCAATTCTCTTTACCATCTTCCTGTTCGCCTTTTATATCTTCCTCTATAGCGCCGTGATTCCTATCATCTGGATACTCGAGACCCTGCTTCAACGTTATCCGGCTCTTCCACACTGAAGGCCTATCTAAATATCCGAATAGGGAACAACAAGAAAAAGTAAGGAGGAAACAGTATGACAGAAACCAGTGAAATTTGGACTGGCAAAGCCAGCAGCTATGATCGGGCGCGCCCTACGCCGCCATCGGCTTTGCTCGATCTGCTGACACAGTTGATTGACATGCCGCATCCCGCCCTGGTAGTGGATTTGGGCAGCGGGACCGGACTGTCAACCGCGATCTGGGGTGAGCTGGCACAGCAGGTGATTGGGATCGAACCCAATGCCGACATGCGGAAAGAGGCCGTCCACAAAGTCGAGGGCCATCCCTACGCGGCACATATCGAGTATCGAGAGGGAGTTGCTCATCAGACGGGCCTGCCTGATGGGTGCGCTGATATCGTCACTGCTGCCCAATCGTTCCACTGGATGGAACCGACTGCGACCCTGGCCGAGATCGCTCGGATTCTACGACCCGGAGGACTCTTTGCTGCGTATGACTATGATTCACCACCAGCAATCCATTGGGAGCTTGATCGGCTCGCTCAGGAGGGAAGTTTGCGCTTAGTGGAACTTGTCCGGGAGCGCGGGCTGGCTCAGAGCCTCAAGATCTGGCCGAAGAACAAATCTCTCGACCCCCTGCGCGAGAGCTCTCACTTCCGCTTCACCCGCGAGGTGTTCCTTCATCATATCGAGCAAGGAGACGCTGCACGGTTTCTTGAGATGATGCAGAGCAGTGCGCTCAACAGCCAGTTCCAGTTCACCGAACAAGAGATCGGTTTGGATCGCCTCAGACAGGCCGCGCTCCAACATATCGGGTCCAAACCCATTCCCTGGTATTTTAGTTACCGAGTCCGGATCGGGATCAAGTGAATGCGGGGATGTGAAAAAGAAAGCCCATCGTGCTTTGCCCGCATGATGGGCTTTTCTCTCTTCTTTCTTTGAGTTTATCTCGTTGCGCATCCCGTGGGCAGATCGACTCGTCTACCTGAAAACCTGCTCATTTGTCACGCCTATTACCACTAGCTCTCATGCATATTCAATAGCGCAGGCCGGATACGTACCATCAGATCGTGTTGCGTTTACCTCTCTACAAGCCATGTTGACAGTCCTGTACCATTCCAGGTAATCTCTTCCTTAAAACAGACTACTCTTTAATTGTGCGCAATTAAATACCACACAACTCAACGAGGAAATATAGCAACATGACAGCACTGCTGGAAGATAACAAGTTTGCCCGGGTAGTTCAAAAGATTGATCCTCAGGCCACGTTGCTGCGCAGCTGGGAGCTAAAGGGAGGCGTCTCGGCCCAGGTGACGGCGCTTGAGGTGCAGCTTGCTTCAGGCGACAAGAAAATGATGATTGTGCGTCGGCATGGCGAGAATGATCTCCGGCGTAACCCGCAGATAGCGGCTGATGAGTTCAAGCTACTGCAAATCTTACACGCAGGGGGACTGGCGACGCCGGCACCATACTATCTGGATCAATCTGGCGCGATTTTCGCTACCCCCTACGTGGTCATCGAATACATCGAGGGGGAGACGATCTTCGCGCCCGCGCTGGCACCGGTGCTCATTCCCCAGCTCGCGACCCACCTGGCCAGCATTCATGCGCTTGATTGCACACAGCTGGACCTCTCTTTTCTGCCAGATATACAGCAGGCCTATAGCGACAGGTTGCGCGTCCGCCCAGCGACGCCCGATGCCTCACTGAGCGAAGGACGTATTCGAGATGCGCTGGAGGCCTCCTGGCCGCCTCACCAACGTAATACATCGGCATTGCTGCATGGCGATTTCTGGCCCGGCAATATCCTGTGGAAAGATAGACAGCTCGCTGCCATCGTCGACTGGGAGGACGCCGCCCTGGGAGATCCCCTGGCCGATCTCGCCAATAGCCGCCTGGAGATCCTGTGGGCCTTCGGTCGCGAGGCCATGGAGGACTTTACACAGCATTACCAGTCGCTGAATGCCATCGACTACGACAACCTCCCTTACTGGGACCTCTGCGCCGCCCTGCGACCCGCCGGACAACTCTCTACCTGGATCGCCGATATCGATAAAGAACGAGCCCTGTGCGCCAGTCACCACTGGTTTATTACCCAGGCCCTCGCCCAGCTTTGAAGCCCATTTTCAACGTCGTAGATGCAGGAAGCAAGCGGCCGCGAGGGCCGCGCCTACGGTTTTTTGCTTTTCTTATCACTTTTCTTTGAAATCGGGCCGCTATTTGGGAGTTGAATGGCGGCGTATATTCTGGGCTTCAGCCAGAATATCTTCTGTCCCTTCACGGATGCGGGCCACGGTGCGCCGAGACTGCATTTGGGCAACGCCTATGATCAGCGAGAGCCGCTCTTGCATGGTGTCCAATGCTGCTTCGGCTTTTTCTAATGACAGTTGCTGCGCTTCTGCAGGCTGGCCGATCTTTGCTCGCACCTCACCCATTTCAGGGATCCCCCTGGCACGCATCTGCATGCCGAATTGCTGCATACGCTGCGTAGAGCGAGCCGCCAGAACACCGATACGTTCTCCTATACGGTCGAACATGTGCTCGGCCCGTTCTATTTCTGGTGCATGACTCATCAGTGTTATCCTCCTGATCCTTCTGGCTGTGCGGCAGGTTGCTGCTCACCCATCATAGTCCTCGTCTGCCCAAAGCTCCGGCTTACACTGCGAGCAAAAGATGTAATTGTATCGCCTGCCATCAACACCCCGGCCGTTCCATAGACAAGGCCCTGACGAATAACTTTGCGCACACGCGGTGAGAAGAGAGCCGCGATTACGGCGGCGGTCACAGCAACCTCAGGTTCCACAAAATCCTCGGGCTCCATATTATACCTTTCCTTTCATTGGAATAAACAACTAGTCCAGATATTCCAATCGACAGACAAGTATAATTCTCCTCCCTTTTAGAAGGAGTTATACACAAAAATGAAGTTCTGCCACGCGTGATTGAAGCTGACAATGTCCACACGAACCCATAGCAGAAAAAGATACACCGCTGAAGAAGTGCCGGCATATGTGTGTCGCCCGCCGAACTACTGGACTGAGAGGCGGCTGTTTGTGGCTAAAAAAACTCGCTCGGCCGGGGAATCAGGGGGCTAAAAAAGAAACAAAGAACCTCTTTGCTAGAATCTTGACGAACTGGTGGTGGCTCAAACGCTTTCTTGCTTATGAAAAAGCAAGCTTGACTTGTGAGGATTGGTTTTGCATTGTAAATGTATTGAAAATAGCAGAAAATGCAGCCATAGCCAGCTTCATAAACAGATCTGTAAGAAGGTCAATCAGAATATTGATAAGAATTTCTGAAATGATACTCCAAAGCATAGAGTAGCTCCTTTTCTATCATCAAGCGAGATTTCATCATCTACCAGTCGGTATCAATGTGTTACCTCGAACATATAGTCTCTTCATTCACTCGCCATTTTACTAGCCAATTGTTAAGAATAAGTTAACTATGTGTTAATTTCAAATGTAGAATAAAAATTTGAGTAGTGATCAAAGACTCTATTAAAGATTGAGGAAGGCGGTAAGAGCCCTGGCAAGGCTTGTCAACGGGGAGCTTAGAGGACGTGCCGGTGAGAATGGAGATTTGTGTCCGTCGGTAAACTACTTTTATTAAGTATCTTCCTGGCTCCATTCAACACTGACATTGAGAAAAGCCAGGTACATTCAACACTGTATTTACCTGAACAGAAGTAAATAATAGACATCAGGCAAGGTAAGCCTCACCCATAGAGAGAAAACTTCCTGATCAGCAGCTATGTAAAGGAAAGAGGAAAATATGGAACCCGCGGATTTTGTGGAACCTGAAATTGCTGTGACGGCGGCGATCACGGCGGCCATTTGCTCGCCACGTGCGCGCAAAGTTATGCGTAAAGGCCTGGTTTATGGCATGGCCGGCATCCTTACCGCCGGCGACGTGGTGACTACCTTTGCCAGAAGTGTACGCCAGGGAGTCAGGCAAACAGAAGGAAAAGAAGAAACGACAACACCGACCGCTCAGAAGATCGACGAACAGGAGGCGCAGGCGGCAAAGGGAAGTAAAACAGAGCCAGAAACGACCGGGACTCAGCCGCGAAAAACTATGGACAAGAAAGCAACGATAGGAGGGCAGTCCGAATGACACAGACTCGGGAAAGTGACGCTGCCGCGTCGGCGATCAGGCGTGCAGAGCAGATAGCTACCGTTACGGGCGGACAGCTCGGTGCCTGGGTTGGCCTGACCACGCAGCGTTTTCGCCAGGCTACACAGGCGCTGCGCGAGGAAGCCAATCGGTTGGATACGCCCGGGTCAGCCATGGTCAATCAGACCACGGCCGGGAAATCTGCCACCGGCCAGCCTCGGCCGGCACAGGAAAGGGCCGAGGCATTGATAGATCAGCTGGGACAGTGGACCAGGGAAGGCGGTGCGCACATGCAGAGGACGCTGGCTCGCCTGCGGGAAGATGCCGAAGATATGTACGTGGAAGCTCAGGATATGCGCTCCATGTGGAGAGATCATAGAACTACCGTAGTATAATAACAAATAGTGTTTGCTTGTTTACTTGTCTCGTAGTTTCCGATGTACAAGAGAAGGGCGGGAAATTCCATGAGTGTAGCGGGAACGGTTGATGTTCTGCATACCATAACGGGACGTGTGCGTGTACATGTGCCTGGATGGTCGGGGCAAGGGAAGCGCAGCATCGAGATGCAACTTCAGCAGGTGCCAGGGGTAGAACGGAGTCAGGCCAATCCAGTCACAGGCAATATCCTTGTCATATTTGATTCCACTGTTCTCAACGAACAGGCCATTCTTCACACCATACAGGCGCTCGACCTGGAGCAGATCAATAAGCACCCGGTTGAACCTGAACCACCGCCAGTTGCACACGAAAAAGAAGGCAAAACGGTACGCGCGCGCATCGCAGTGCGCGGTCTGGACCGTGATCCCGCGATTGCCAGGCGCGTGATAGAGCGTCTGGAAAAATATCCCGGCGTGCGCGTGCGCGCCAATCCCCTGACTTGTCGTGTGCTGGTAGAGTTTACCGAACATGAACAACAGCTGGAAGACCTGATCGCCGAGGTGGCTGACCTGGAGCTACCCGATCTGGTTGGTGAAGATCGCCCTGCCTATCCACTTGATCCCAGTCCGCTGATCCAGAGTGTCACGCGTATGCTGGGCTCAGCGCTTGGTCTGGGCTTTCTGACCGCCAGACGCCTCATGGGCCTCGAAGAGGCGCTGCCAGGCGCGAGAACGGCCGCTTATGCCGCGGGCGTCATTGGTCTAATACAGGGATTTCCACCGGTGCGCACTGGACTGCGCCACATGTTAGGACGCTCGATAGCCGACCTGCTCCTCTCTATTCCTAATATCATTCTCCTGACGCTTTCCAGCAGTCCACTTGGACTGGCACTCGCCGGAGCTGAGTCGCTTCGCCTCTTTACGGAGGTACAGGAACGCCGCGCGGCCTGGCGTGCTCACGAAAAGCGCATGGAGCAGGCTCCTTCCGCTCAACCAAATGCACTGATCCGCATGGAAAGCGATGAGCGCGTGCCTCTGATGGCATACGTGCACGAAGGCACAGGAACGGCGCTCGGCCTCGATGGTATGCCGCAGCCCGTCTATCCAGGCGCGACAGTACCTCCTGGAGCGCACCTCTATGGTGGTCCATTCGTCTTACAGCTAAGCGGCGAAACCTCGTTTGAGCGCTTTATACCACAGGAACGCCCTGCACCGCCCTCCCCGACGCTCTACGACCAGTATCAGCGTTTCCAGGGGCCCATCTCGCTGATTTACGCCGGCCTGACCGGCTTGCTCACGCGCTCATTCGGGAAGGCATTCACGGCCCTCTTGCTCGTCAATCCGCGCACGGCTCCCATCGGGATGGAAAGCGCCGATCTGCATGCCAATGCGTATGTCCTGCGCGCTGGCGTGACTATTGTTGGCACCCGCCCCTCCAGGAGCATCCGTCTTCCCCAGCTTCTACTATTGGATAACGCTCGCCTGCTCACAGAGAGACTTGAGCTCACCAATGCGTTACCTTTGACCGAGGAAATGGACGCCGCCGAGGCGTTGACGCGTGCCGCGGGCATCGCCGCCGCCGCCGGTTTGCCCTGGGGACCTATCTTCCGTACCGCCAGCATTACCTCGGCCACCAGGGGCAGCTTTGATGGCAAGGTCGCGCGGGCCTTTGTTGATGAGATACAATACACGCTCGGGCCAGTTGAGAACTGGCAAGCTCTGCCAGAGGCTGCGTCTCTGCGCCAGCGGGGCAACTATGTACTGGCCCTGTGGAGGGAGCATGAAGAGAGGCCACTGGCTATTTTCGTACTGCGCCCATGCCTGGCCCCTGAGGTTCCTATCCTGGTGGCTGCCTGCCAGCGCGTTGGCGTTGAGCTGGCACTGCTGTCTCAAGGTGATGAACTGGTGCTGCGCGGACTGGCGCACCGGGCGCATATCGCCTTGATCGAGAGCAATTCTGCGCTCAAGGTCATCGCGGAACGGCAGAAAAAAGGTGATCTGGTGGCGTTCGCCTCGGATAATATGGCCGCGATGGCGGGTTTTGCCGCCTGCGACCTGGCTATCGGTTTGAGCGATGAACGCAGTCGCTTTCTGGCACGTGCCGATCTGCTGGCTCCCGATCTTGCCGCGGTGGCCGCGATCATTGAGGCTGGAGCCAGGCGAGAAGCCACCGTGCGCGACTCCATTGGCCTCGCGACCATCTCTACGATTGCTGGAGTGATCTGGGGCTTGCGCAGCATGCCAGAGGTCAGGATCGCCTCACGTATTGTCTATATTACCGCCCTGGCAGCCATCGCTGATGGCTGGTTACGGCTGCGTGGCGGCAAGCGCACGCAAGCAACCATCACCCGACTGGTTGATCCACAGCCAGAGCGCTGGGGGCGGCAGGGCGTGGATGATGTGCTCGAGGCGCTGCATACGAGTCGGCAGGGATTAACGAAGAAGCAGGCCAGTGAACGCCGACGTGCCGTGCCAACCCTCAAGCAGAAGAATGCGCTGGGGGCGGCGGTACTGGAGCAGCTACATTCTCCCCTGACTGGTATCCTGGCGACCGGCGCAGCTCTCTCCTTCTTGTTTGGCTCGATTGGAGATGTCGTCCTCATTGGAACAACTATTGTCGTCAACACCATGATTGGTGTCTGGCAGGAACACAAGGCCAACCAGGTGGCGGAGGCGTTGCGTCAAATAGGCGTATCACAGGCCCGTGTCTTGCGCGACAATCAGGAGAAAACCATCCCTGCCAATGAAATTGTGCCCGGCGATATCCTATTGCTGGCTTCTGGGGATCGCATCGCGGCCGACGCACGCATTATCGACGCGCTGAACCTGGAGGTGGATGAGGCCGCGCTCACCGGAGAGTCGTTCCCGGTCAGAAAAATGGCGGTGGGAGGGAATGACACCGAGCGCATTGTTCTGGATGGCAGTAACGTGCTGACGGGGACCGGGCACGCGGTTGTGGTGGCGGTTGGTGGAAAGACGAGAATGGGAGCGACCAGGCTCGCGCTGATGGAGGAAAATAAACAACTCAATCCTCTGGGTACACGCCTGAGCCGTATGCTGCGCATTTTCTTACCTGTTTCGGCGGCCGGCGGCGCGCTGGTTATCGCTTCTGGCCTGCTCTGGAAGCAGCCATTTGCCAGTATCCTGGCCATCGGAGCGAGCGTGGCCATGGCTGGTATACCGGAAGGGTTACCATTGCTCGCCAGGGTAGGGGAAACCGGCGTGGCCCATCGGCTGGCCAATCATAGGGCGGTTGTGCGGCGTCTCTCCTCGGTCGAGGCTCTTGGTCGCGTGAACGTTGTCTGCACAGATAAGACGGGTACGATGACCAAAGGACGCCTGCAGCTGAACGTGGTAGCCGACGCCAATCAGGAGGCCCCACTCTCGCAGAGCATGCCGGAGTCGCTGTCTCATGTGCTACTCACGGCCGCGCTGGCCAGCCCGCACCCCGACACGCAGGGCGCCCAGGCCCATCCTACCGACGTCGCAGTTGTCCAGGGAGCAATAGAGGCCGGACTGGGAGAACAGGTGAGTCTCAAACATGAGGTAGAGCTCTCCTTCGATCCGGTACGGTCTTTCTCGGTTACCGTTGTCCAGGACAAACTCTGTATCAAGGGGGCGCCAGAAGCGATCCTTTCACGCTGCAGTTCCCTGCTACAGGATGGTGTGCAAAAGCCCCTGGACGAAGTCGGTCGGGACATCCTTTCGAACCGCTCCCTGCAACTGGCGGAAAAAGGACTGCGGGTATTGATGGTTGCCGAGGGCGCAAAGGGGGGCCCTCTCGATGATCCCCAGGATCTCACCGCCCTTGGCTTTGTGGGTATCAGTGATCCCCTGCGCCCTACAGTGGTGGAGGCCGTCAGACATTGTCAGGAGGCGGGTATACGGGTGATAATGATCACTGGCGACCATCCGGTGACTGCGCGCGCGATCGCACAGGAGGCTGGCCTGCTGCAGGACCATGAAGAAGTGCTGAACGCGACCACCATCGCGGATTTGCAGAATGGTGATCTTGATCGGCTCATAGCAAAGGCCGCGGTCATTGCGCGGGCGACGCCGCTCGATAAATTGCGTATCATTGAAAGCCTGCATCGACAGGGACATACGGTGGCGATGACTGGCGATGGCGTCAATGATGCTCCAGCCTTGCGGCTGGCGGATATTGGTATTGCCATGGGGAAGAGCGGCACAGAAGTGGCGCGCCAGACGGCGGACGTGGTGATTACCGATGACGACTTCTCGACGCTGGTCCAGGGCTGCGTCGAGGGCCGCAGCTTCTGGCGTAATATGCGTCGTTCGCTAGGCCTGTTGCTCGGTGGGAACCTGGGCGAACTGGGCCTGGTGGTGGGCGCCAGTTTGCTGGGAGCAAACATGCCGTTAACGGTGGCCCAGATCCTGGCCGTGAATGCGATTACGGATATCCTGCCCGCGCTGGCGGTCATCTTGCAGCAACCCGAGCATCGCAACCTGACACGGCTCCGACGCGAAGGTACGGCGGCATTGGGTGCGCCGCTACGCAACGAGATCATACGCCGAGGACTGGCGACGACGCTTCCCTCGCTGGGGGCTTACCTCCTCACGCGTGGCATGGCATCGCTACCCCAGGCGCGCTCGGTGGCCTTCGCGAGCATCGTCACCACGCAACTGGCACAAACACTGATGGCCGGTCGTTCCGAAGGCCACCTGACACGCCCCGTGCTTGGAGCCGTAGGTGGCTCGCTCGGCGTATTGCTGGCAGCATTCGCCATCCCCTCGCTGCGCCGCATCCTCAGCCTGGTCACCCTCTCGCCATCGGCCCTACTACTGATCGCGGCCAGCGCGCTATCCTCTGTCCTCCTCAATAGCCTGTTCAGCAGAACCAACCTGCTGAGCAGCCACCCCCGGGCGAGTTTCAAACTAGCATACCAGGCATAAAAACAGAAACCGGTCGCCGGCTGGCGACCGGTTTCCCCCACGCAACGGTTAATCATGCCCCAGACATGCTCGCCCTCCTGGCGTACGCCACCTCCCTACTACACGCATTTTCATAAAACCACTTCCTAATGGCTTGCCCTGGCAAGCAGCTGATCAACAACTTCACGGAGATCAGCCCCAACGACATCAGGGCGTGCGGCAGATGGATCAAGCACCATACCTGGACGCGCAATAAAGGCAGCCGAGCATCCAGCCTTGAGCGCACCTGCGATGTCCCAGGTATGGGCGGCAACCAGGCAAAGATCGGCCAGCGATACACCAAGTTCTCGCGCCACCATCTGATACGGCTCGGGTGCAGGTTTGAGCCTGCGCACGGTATCGGCCGAAAATTGTCTCTCAAAGTAACTCGCCAGACCAGCATGAGCTAACTGCGCTTGAGAAACAGCCATCGTGGAATTCGTCAAACTAACCAGCCGTAGCCCTGCCTTACGCAGACGTTTCAGACTCTCCTCAACCTCGGGATGGGGCGGCAATCGTCGTAATCCCGCCAGCAAAGCGCTTCGTTTCTCTTCCTTCAAAGAGACGCCGCGTCGAGCGGCAAGCATATCGAGAGCGGCAGCTCCCAGTGTGCCGAAGTCGCGATATTCCTGGATGATCGTTGAGACAAAAGCCAGTTGGAGCATTTGAGAAAACCATTCTCGACGTGCGGCGCTATCTCCAAAGGTCTCTGCGAACAGCGAATCTAAGGCGTGCAGATCGAGTAGTGTTTCATTCACATCGAAAACATAGATACGTGACATACAAAAATCTCCTTTTTCATTGTTCAACGCCAACGTTATCTGCCTGCATCTATTGTATGAGCACGCTATGATGAAGAGCAATGGCCGAAAAACTCTAGCATTGTGGCACATTTGCATGTATGATGTTGCCAGAGGCCAGCTTTATTATTTTGCTAACTTCTATTCATAAATATAAATATAGATAGGGATTTCTATTCAAGATGCAGAAAGCATTCAATTTCCCTCGCTCGCTCTGGGTCGTCTTTGCGGGTACCTTCGTTAATCGTTTTGGCAGCTTTATCAGTGCATTTCTGGTGTTTTATATGATTGCCAAAGGCTATACCGCCGTCCAGACCGGCATGGCTGCCAGTGCCTATGGTATTGGTAGCGTCGGGGCAGCCGTGCTTGGAGGCTATCTGGCTGATTGGCTGGGGCGACGCAATACAATAATGCTCTCGATGTTTTCTTCGGCGGCGACGATGCTGGTGCTTTCGCAGGTGACGCCACTGCCGCTGATTGTGGGGTTGGTTGCCCTGGCGGGTTTGACCACAGAGCTGTATCGGCCAGCCTCAAGCGCGCTAATCGCTGACCTTGTTGAGGCGCAGCAGCGGGTAAGCGCTTTTGCGGTCTACCGGCTGGCCGTCAATCTGGGGGTGACAGCAGGCGCGGCCGTAGCGGGCTTCATTGCCAGCCGTTCGTTCTTGCTGCTCTTCGTGGGCGATGCCTTCACATCGGTCATCTTTGGCCTACTGGTTCTCTTCGCACTCCCCGTGCATATTTCGAAGCACACCAGCCAGCACCATAAAGACAATAGTCTCGGCGGGACGATGTGGTCGGATCGCGGCTTCCTCCTCTTTTTGCTGGCTGGTACCGCCATCGCCTTTGTCTATATGCAACACCTTTCGACGCTTGCCTTACAGGTCAAGGCACTGGGCTTATCGAGTGCGGTCTATGGCTTGCTCATCTCGTTAAATGGTCTTGTCGTTGTGTTTCTCGAATTGCCAATTAGCACCATTACGCAGCGCTTCCCCAGGCAAAGGATGATCGCGGCCGGTTTTCTCTTTATTGCGCTGGGCTTCGGCCTGACCGGGTTTGCACCCACCATTCCCCTCCTCGCGCTCACTGTTATACTCTGGACGTTTGGAGAGATAGTGCAGGCGCCAATCTCGGCAGCCTATGTCGCGGATCTCTCGCCCGCACACTTGCGTGGACGCTATCAGGGGGCCTGGGGGATGACCTGGAGCCTTGGTCTGATTCTGGCACCGCTGCTCGGGACCATTATCTACTCCTGGCATCCAGCCCTTTTCTGGCCGCTCTGCGGGCTGCTGGCAGGCATGGCCGCTGTTCTGGTCCTGTTGATCAAACAGCGCGCGCAACCTTCGCCCATTCAACAGGTACAGCCGTGCTGCGAAGAAGGGAATCCACCTATGCCAACCACCACCCCCAATCTGTCGTAGGCGTTTGTTCTAGTTTTCCAAGGAGTGCGCCGAGATGCTTATTGAAGGGAAAATGGGCCTTTTCCCTTCTACGAGAGTCGCTCAAGAAATGGCCGAAGAACGCCTCTCAGGAGATCTGGCCGTTCGATCCATGGCAGATGCCCAACATTGGGCAACTCTGCGTAACGAGCGAATGGCATGCATTGAGCAAGGTGTCGGGCCACTCTGGCTGGACGCGGATCAAGTGCTCCATGAATGACCAGCGTCGGGATCTGCAAGGCAGCAACCTGTTCAACCATGATCGGCCGCTCAATGAAGTGCCTGCCATCTTTCCCTAGAACCCGATTGACCTGGAAATTGATATGCAGACCATCCACAAAAAGCTGTCGAGCGAATTCCCGAGCATGTGAGCGGTCGGCGATGTCAGTTGACCAGGACAGTTCGCAATACGCTCGCTCAACGGCATCAAACTCAGCTCCCTGCACAACAGAGAGCTGTGCGCCCAGGTCGGCGAGTTGACGTCGCTCTGAAGGCGTGAGCAGCGCATCTCGATTACGGTAATATTCCTCGTGCCATGACGCATCAATGCCTGTACCACAGAGGTAGATCAATGCACGGACGCGGGAGGGATATGCGAGACTGTAAGCAAGCGCCAGCGAGGCTCCCCAGGAATGTCCCAGGATGATCCACTGCGGGAGGTCCCAATGATCGCGTAAGGCATCAAGATCAGCGACAGCCGTTGCCACGTCGTAGGGAGGCCCACCCGTAGATCGGCCACAGGCGCGTTGGTCGTAGCGGTAAACCGTCACCAGATCATCAATCATCTCTGCCACAGGCGCGAGGTAATCCCACAAGCCGGGCCCTCCATGGCAACACACGAGTGCAGGCCCATTCCCCTGATATGCTGTCCAAAGTGAGCAGCCAGGAACACTGACGATCTCATATTTCTGCATGAAGCTACACTGACCTCCCTGAATGCTGAATGAATATCTTCATGAAAAACCGCTTTTGCTAAAGGAGAGCATATCATTATCTCAAGAATGAGGCAAGTTGGGAATGCGCCAATTTACTGCGGCATCACAAATGCTACTTTCTCTCTTATGCCTTTCCCGTCATTTCCAAATGGGGCAGGAACTCGTCTTTTTCTCGTCAGTTGGGTATACTTGTTCTACAGAAACTTATTTGGTACCCTTTCACGTCTCTTCCTGCATTGTGCCATCTCGCAGAGAAATTTGCGTAATCAGATCATTCTTTTTCGCGAAGGGTATATCATTCTTTTCGATCTTCTTCAAAACAAGGGAGGCTTGTTTGTGTTGCCATCAATGAATCTTTCATACGCCATTCAGAACATGCTTGAGGGAACCTTTCATCTTTCAGATTGGAGTATTTCTCGAACCGTTGAAGGACAACAAAAAGAATGCTATGTTGCAAAGACGGAGACCCGCACGGTCTTTATCAAGTTTGACGGCAGTACCCCGATAGCAGTTCTTCAGCGCTTAGGAGAGCTAGGTGTCGCTCCACGTCTATTAGGTACAGGAAACATTGAGGGAAGACGCTATGTGCTTCAAGATTATCTCACTGGTCAACATCCCGGTTGGAGATGGTTCGCTGACCATCTGCCATTGCTCGCGCAGGTCACACACCGCTATCATACAGACAATAAGTTGAAACAACTCTTAACCAGTTCTGCCACCAGGGAATATCATGAACAGATTGCCTCAGAACTTGCCGAGTTAGAAATTCGCATGCTCTCTTTACAGGTAGATACGGAACTCAAGGTAATGTTGAGAGATGTATTTGATGACCTCAAATCGCAGGCCAGGCGACTTCACGCGGTTCCGCTGGCACCCGTACACGATGATCCCAATGGGGCCAATATGTTTCTGATCAACGAAAACGTGATGCTCGTCGATTGGGATGACATGCTGCTATCTGACCCCATGCGTGATGTCAGCCAATGGCTAGGCTGGTATGTTCCCCAGGAGCGCTGGCAACTCTTTTTTAAGGAATATGACCTGTTGCTAGATCAAGCTCTTCTGAATAGGATCTACTGGTGGTCGGCACGGGCATCGTTTGCCAATGTGCTTTGGCATATCGAACATAGTTATGATTATGATGTGTTCCTGCGCGATAGTATCGCCGCCCTGCGTCAAGAA
This sequence comes from Dictyobacter formicarum, assembly GCF_016587435.1. The sequence continues at coordinate 126,157 of NZ_BNJJ01000010.1, read as the reverse complement.
ATCCGCCCTCATCAAGTGTTCAAGGAAGATGTTTGATCGTTTCGTCTTCAGTCGTCCCCCTAGCTTTCCCCCCATACGCGAATGTCCCTCAAACACGAAAAAGCAACCACCGTAGGCGGCATAGGATTGCGGACTTCTTTCAACACGCTTCTCGCACGAAACTCCGCAATCCGGCCTCGTGCATGCCGCCCTGTTGGCGTACACAACATTTCTAACTGAGTTTATAACACGTGAGCGTGTTAAGTAGACCGCAGTGCAATGCGACCTACGGGGGGCGTGCACGCGGAGGGAATGATCGACCATTTCGTGTACAGCGACATTGATCCATAAAGCTACAATAGATATAGATTACTAAAAAAGATATATCAGAATATAGCATTCTTTTTTTATCGCGCATACGATCATTGCATCGATTGAAGGAACAATTGTATGTCAAATCAAACCAATCCTCCCTCTGCCATCGATGGCGGGAAGCGTTTTTATCAAGCAAACTCCGTGCAGGAACAGATCCCACCACCATTCCTACCTGGCCCTGATGCTGCTGCCTTGCAACCACTTGCCTTTCCCCTGATACGCAGAGTTTCAGCGCGGCTACAAGTTTTGGGTATGCTATCCTACACTTTACTGCTGATCTTCGCTCTTACAAGTTGCCTGTTTTCATTAAACACACAGCCCCCGGACCATCCAGACGGTTGGTTGGAGCTCGCGTATTTTCTGCAAATCCTGTTTTTGGTCTTCGTGCTTACTCCAGCATCTACCCTCCTCAGTGCTTTATTCTTTGGCAGTTGGCGCGGGACACTGGTCTCATGCATCTCGATCTATGGGAGCATACTGCTCACCCATCTCCTGAATCACCACTTCTGGGACAATATGAGCCCTGAGCGTTTTCTGTTTTTCATTCCGATATTTATCGTGACAGCACTCGTTGGCCTGACCTACGACCTGAGAAAGTACGCGAACCGGGGAACGAGTATCCTCACCATGGTAATCGCGGTTCCCGTCCTGGTTGTCACCTTTGCCTTCAACGCGTTAGACCCAAACGCCAGTCTGGCCATGGATGAAGGCGGAGGAGTCTTTTGTTGCACAATTTTTTTCCTGATCCCTGCCTGGGTACTTTTCGCTATGGGGATTGAAAGTATTATTCAAAAAGTCCTTTTTTCAACTAAACAGAAAATCCACCCATACCAATCGCCTGATCCCGATTAGATGAGAAGTGAGGTCATATAAAACCACCTTCCCGAGGGGTTTCTCTGCTACCCAACATGCTCTAAAAGCGGCCGTCGCCGAGGTAGAGCTGGCGGGGACGCACGATGGCACCCTCGATGGGCGGGGGCTGCAGGTCGCGAATGGCTTCGGCGCACAGGGCGAGGCTCATCAGGAAGTCGTCGTGCCCTTCGGCGGGATCGACATACATGTCGAGGCAGTTTTCGGCCGGGACGCGGTAGCGGGCCAGCCGCAGCTGCTTCCAGTATTCGTCGTAGACATCCACCGGCGCCTCCTCTGGCTGGTAGAGCTTGAGGCGGGCGGAGTTGACCAGGCTGAGGAGATGATAAGTCAGGCGACTCTTGCTGCTGCGACTGAACTTGTAGCCGATGATGCGCTCGGGACCAAATCGGTCGCACAGCAGGCTGACCAGGGCCTCGCCGAGTCCGCTGCTGTCGATGAGCAGGCGGCGGATATTCCATTGCTGCAGGAGGGTGCTGACGCGGGCATACTGGTCGCCGTGGCGCAAGCCAGTCCACCATTGCTGGTGCACGATCTCGATGTGGGGCAGTTCCAGCTCGTTATAGCTGACGCGGCCAATGGTAAGGATGGTGCTATCGCGCTTGTTGTTCACCTGCTGCTCCTGGCCCGGTCGGGGACGTTCTTCGCCACCGACGTCGAGACCGGCGACGTAATAGCCGTCCTGCTCATCTTCTGCGGGATCGGCCAGCCAGGGATGGTTGCCGCGCAGCAGGTGGCGCTGCAGTTCGTTGAACAGGAAGCCGGCACCGCTGATGGGCAGCAGCCGATACTGGGTACGGATCGAGACGTGCTCTTCGCCGAGGCGCCGCATCTCGCCTTCGACAAAGCGGCGGTAGCGCGCATTGATCCGCCCCAGGGTACGCCAGTCGAACTCAAAGTGCCGCTGGATGCCGTCCTGCTCCTGCCGTTCCAGGTTGTGCGCCCGCATGCGCGCCAGCAGCGTGTCATCCGACCAGGCAGTTCCGTACATAACGGTAACAGCGTTGTTGGTGGCGGCCATCGGCTTGAGCTCGACATCATATTTCTCGATCTGCACGTCCTGGGCCTCATCGATCTCCAGTAGTAGGCTGGCGGTGGCCCCGACAATCGAGGATTCGGGTCCGGCCGAAAAGAAGAGGATGCGTGGACCGCTCTGGGCGGCCACCGCTTCGGGCTCGGGAGCCAGGCCGATAATGTAGCCGAAGGATTTCCAGACGCGCTCGCGCAGCATGGGTGCTTCGAGCATATTGAGCAGGCGCATGCGCGAATTGACGATCTGCGGCTTATAGGTGGGCGCGGCCTTGACGATCGATCCTTGCGTATACGCGAAAAGCAGATAGGCTTCAAGGACGGCGCTGAGCTGATTCTTGCCCATCTGGCGCGCGAACATCACGGTAAAGGTGTCCCCGCGCCCCTCACGAATGGCGGCCAGGATGGCGTCGCCGACCTGCTCCTGATAGGGGTAGAGCGGCTTGCCCAGGATGTGGCGTGCGAACCAGCCAATGCCGGGCTGAAACCTCTCCGCTGCTTCCATCTCCATTTAAGCCTCCAATAGCTCTATCGTGACCTCATAGGAGGCGGCCAGGCTTCCACCGCTGGCCAGGGCGCTGACCTGGCTATGCAGGTCAAAGATGCGCTCGCTATAGCCATCGAAGTGTACATTGACGCTGCCATTAATCGGATCGACCAGTAGCAGGGTCGAGCCAAGGCTGCCGCTATAGCTGGCCCGCAGCGCGTCGCGGTAGGCCTGTCCGCTCACGCCGGTCGGCAGGCCATCGTAGCGCAGCAGATCATTCAGGCAGAGCACGACCATCTTCCAGCTGCGCTTGCCGGGTCCCAGATCAACATAGGAAAGCGAGCCATCGGCGCGCACGCTCGCTTTGCGCACCCGGGGCTGCTGCACTTGATAGCTACCGGGCTGCAAAAAGTAACCCGTGCCATCCAGGATCACCTCACAATCAACGCCAATCGTAGCCATCACAGCACCTGCTCTTCCTGAATTCGCGCGGTCGTGCTGGCACCGCTATGGTCGCTGATCGAAACCATATCGCCATCGATGGAGACCGCGATCCCACGGCGGCGCAGGGCCACACAGATGGTATCGATAATCAGGCTCAGCCGCGTATTCTCGGCCTTCATATCCTCCAACCTCGCCCGCATCCCCGTCAACTCACCCTCCAGAGCATCAATCACCCGCTCCTGAATCTCATTCGCCGTCCGCGCCATCCCTCCCCGATACGCCAGCAACCCACCAATAATCCCACCAACCGTCAACACCAGATTCAACACATTCAAAACATCAAACATATAATCACATCCTTTCAATATCAAAATTTACGCATCCCATAGGTTCGGGGCTTGCCCCCGATTTGCCCCACCGTTTGTGGGGCCCCGTATCCCAGCGTTGAGAACCCTTCTTGCCCATCACCTCAGCCCATGCGGTACCCAAAAGGAACCTTCGCTTTTGGGCACCGTGTCACGCCACGAGCGGCCGAACGACGAAGGCACAGGGCCGCCACGCTGCGGCGGGCGGTAATCGGGGACAAGCCCCGAACCTATTATTTATTTATAATCGGGTCCAATAGCGGGGGATGTCGCCCCAATGGAGGCGGGCGGCACTGGCGTAATCGCGCTGCTGCTTGATCTCTTGCAGGCGGGCCTCGAAACGGGCCATGCGCTGCCCGGCGGCGGCAGCCCAGGCGGTGGGAATCTGGGTGTCGTCGAGGCGGTCGTGCAGAGCTCCATCCTGGAAGTCGAAGTTGTCGTTGGTCGGGACCTGGTAGGCCTCCATGGCGTAAGCGCTGGCTCCCGCCACGATCAGGTCGCGATGCACTTCGGGGATGGTTGAGCCGCCGCTGTCGAGCTGGTGCCTGGTGGCATAGAAGATGCGCATCAACAGACTGCTATCCTGCGGCAGCTCTCCACTGGCCAGGTGCAGAGTAAAGGTCGGTTGCTGACTACCAGTGGCGCCGCTGCTCCCTCCGGCTGTTCCCTGGCTGCCCAGATTGCCGCTCGCCGCCAGGGCGACCGCCGAGTCAAACAGATTGGAGAACTCGCTGAATGCGCGCTCAACGGGCGGCCAGCGCATGATCCCGGAAGTGTTGACGGTTGGAGCCTGCGGCTGATTCTGTAAGGCGCTATCCGGCAGAGTGTCGCTGAACGTGCTGCTAACCGTGTCGTGGAGCGTGGCCAGCAGGTAGAGGGTCGAGCCGCCGGACAGCGAGCGATAGAGGGCGCGCCCGATCACGGGATTGCTCATGCCTCCCGGCTGATTATTCCCCAGCGCAATGTTGCTCAGGGTGACATTCTGGTTGCCGCTACTGGTGCTGACACTGGCTATCGGCGAGGGCAGCGTCTCGCCGCCGGCCGTCAAAAAGGTGACGGCATACTGGTAGCTGCCGCTGCTCAGACTGCTCCCGCTGGTGGCACTGGCACTGGGAGCCGTACCGGGAGCCGCCAGGGCGGTGCCGGCGATCTGCAGTGGATAGAGGATGCGCTCGATCCAGAGCACTGGATAGCTGGCGTTCCAGCTAGTTGGATAGGGATAGGTGCGCTGCCAGGGCCGGGTGGGCATGTCGACGTAGGCGATATTGGGATAGTACTCAGAGTAGCGCTCGACGGCTTTGTCGAGCGAGCGATCGATGTCGGCCTGGCTCCAGCGCTGGTTGGGGCCGGCCGGATCAAAGAGATCCAGCCGCACCAGGTTTTCGAGGTCCGTTAACAGCATACGCTTTTTTCTCCTGCCACCTTAACTGCGGGCCGGTTCAGGAAGGGCCGCCTGAACCACCGGCACGACCACCGGGTTGACGCGCGTGGGCGCATCCTGGTAGGGACTACGCGGGCGCTGCGTCTGGCGTACCGCGAAGACGGCGGCCTCCAGGGCGGTGTTGAGCGCGCCCGGCTGCGGCACCGGCAGGTGGAAGGCGTTGAAGAGCTCGATCGCGGCGCGCAGGGCCACCTGCTTCTTTTCCAGCGGACCATAATCGTCGTAGGCCTGCTCCGCCATGGAGACGGCCATCTGGACACATTTCTCTAGCATCTCTTGCTGCTTGCCCGGCAAATGGTGCTCAAAAAATTTGAGACACCAGACGGCAATCACGCACAAAAATGGAAAGGCGTTCAAGAAAATGCTGGTCAATAATTCTGTGTGAGGCATAAAAATTCTCTCTCTTTCTCCCTATATATTCTTTCTCCCTATATATAAGGGATACATAAAGGAACACAATCAAACGGAAATGGTTATATGGAGATGGTTATGCGCCGGTTGCGGGCGCGCTGGTCGCCTGGGCTTGTTGCAGTTGTCGACCCAATTGTTGCACCTGGGCTTTGAGGACATCGCAGGTGACGTTCTCCTGCTGTAGCTGCGCCTTCAGGGTGTCGCGCTCCTTCGTCAATTGACGGCCCAGTTGCTCCAGGGCGATCAGTTCCTGGCCGGTCCAGGCTTCAAACACGGCGTGGGTCGGATTCCACTCCAGAGTGGTGCGGCGGAAGCGCTGGCGACTGCCGCCTCCCAGGCCGGGATTGCCCACTTCGAGCTGTGAAACGCTCTGCTCGGCCTCCAGCGGCAGGTCATCGCTGTCCCAGCCATGCGTGAGGATGTAGCTGCGAAAACCTTTGACGACCGGGTTACCATTGGGGGCGGTCAGGGTGGTGCCGTCATCCTTCCAGCCAGTTGGCACGTGCTCTACCAGCGCGGGCTCCTGCTTGCTGAGGGGCCAGACCTCGTTGTACTTTAAGACCTTGAGCCAGTCGGCATCGCTTTTCGTCACAGGCTGGGCAATATACGGGTCCATCGCCGTCAGGGTGGTGGGGGTGCAGCCATAAAAGGCGATCATATGCGTCCAGTCCAGGGCAGCGTTGACATAGGGGTCCAGTTCAGCGGCCACCACGGGATGTCCCTGGGCCAGTTCAGCGCGGATGCGCGGCAGGAGGGTGGACATCTCGCCATCGATGGTGTGCAGGACAACTCCGTGTTTGGCGACCTCGGCGACATAGTCGCTGACATAGGTGGCTCCGATATAGCTGGCCCCATAGATGCTGTTCTTCAACTGGCTGCCCGTAGTGGACTGCCCGGTCAAAAACTGGATACAGGCAGCGATACTGGTGGCGACACAATCATATTCGCGATTGGCCTGCGTCGGGTCTTCGGTGCGCTGCGATTTCATCGGAAAGTTACTTAATTCCATACTTTTTATACTCCTTCAAGTTCAAGTGTTGTGCTATATGTGGCCTGCTGCGGCTCGTAGACAGAGCTGCTCTGTACGATGCGCACGTTCCCGCTCACAGCGATGCTCGGATCGCTGATGGTAATCACATCCAGTAGCTGATGGGCCGGATTGAGGGGAATCTGAATCTGGTGCTGCAACTGTGCCCGCTGTTCCTGGGCGAGCAGGAAAGCAGCTTTGCTGGCGCACTGGGCCACGGTGAGTAGTTTCTGGTCGACGTGCTGGATCAGGCCTTCCTGCCCGCTCCATTGCATCTGCTGATCGTCGTAGACCTCGGCGGTGGTGAGCGCCATGGCGGTCCCGCCACCGGGCGGCTTACCGGTAACGATAATATGGTTGCCACGCTGCTGGCGCTGTCCCCAGCTGAGCAGCTCCAACTCGGGTTGATAGGACCAGCTGGAGTTGGCGGCTCCGCTGAGGTCGCAGAACTGCAGTACTTCATCCTGGTCCAGGAAGTACTGGATATCATAGATGCGGCACAGCTCGTCCAGGGCCCGGCGATAGGTACCGCCTGCGGGCAGGACGAACAGTGGCACGCTCTGGCTCAGCTGGCTGCTGGCAGGCAGAGAGAGCGCGAACAGTCCGGCTCGGGCGCAAACTTCGCGCAACAGCCAGCCCAGCGCCTGCGCCGTATAGGTCATCTGGAAGCGGTTAACCTGGTCCAGTTGCTGTGTCAGATCAACGCACAGCAGGCGCAGCTGAGATACACCGGGCGAGCGCAGCAGCTGCAGCGTCTGGATGCGGTACGTTCCAACCTTCACCAGCTCGGGCGAGCCCGGCGGGGTGCCGGTACGATAGCCCACACGCAGCACGACCGAACAGTTCGGCCCGATCGGCTGCGTCGCCCCCGGTTGGCTGAGCATCGACCCCAACGCCCCCTGATTATTGTCCAGCACCAGTTCCAGCATGGCCGGTCTGGCCAGCCGCTCTTTCAGGCTATACGAAATTACCCGGTTGGAGCAGTCGAGGTAGTGCTGGCTGTCCTGGCTGTAGATCGGGGCGCGCTGAATACTAGACATGCTGATGAGCAGGTTGGCGCTAAAGGTACTGAGCAGACAGGCCCCATATTGGGCGGACATGCTGTAGATGATGCTGCCTTGCGACCAGTGCTGCAGGTCTGCGCTCTGGCGCATGCGCGGATAGCTGTAGACGGCTCCGGTCAGCTGGCCGCTGTCGGCTTCGATACAGGTCAGGTTGTAGAGTCCGGTGCTGGAGTCGTATTGCAGCCGGGGGGCGCGGCGTGTGATGGCGCTCCCTGTGGCGGGAGCGATGGCCGGATAGCCCTGCCAGCTGTTGCTGGCGGGCGCATAGCTGCTCTCGTACAGGGTGTTGCCGTCGCTGAAGACGAGCCAGTAGAGCGTGCCGTCCCAGTAGGCCGTCAGGCCGGCCCCATACGAGATGGCGGAGAGGGTACTGCTGCGCAGGCTGCTCCAGCTGCCGCCGCTATAGAATGAGCAACCGGTCACAACGCCGCTGGCGAGCTGGTACAGGAAAAAGACGTCGTTGTTGCCGGAGCTGCCGATGCCCAGGATGGTAGCGCTACTGGGCGGGGTGAGCACGGTGGTCGGACTGGCGCTCCAGCTCTGCCCGTTGTCGCTGCTGCTCCAGGTCCACAGGGCGCTTCCGCCACTCCCCTGCTGCACAAAGGCGCGCAGGACGCCGTTGTTGTTGGAGAGCGCGCAGCCGCTGTCCTCAAAGCAGGTGGCGTTGGCCCCGCCCAGCGTGGTCCAGCTGCTCCACTGGCTGGCGTTGCCGGGATCAGTGATGCGCTGCCATTGCAGGGATTGGGCGTAGGCGTTGCTGCCGCGTGTCAGGCGGATGCGCACAATGCTGCCGTCGTTGGCGATGCAGACATCATGCCAGCTGTCGGCTGCCCCTGGACTCTGGTACGGTTGGTAATGCAAAATGTGGTCCTCGATGCTGACGCCGATGGCGGGGACGCGCGTGGAGGCCCGCACGGCGGCGCTGAGGGCGGAACTGATTGCTCTAACCATGCTTACAATAATCTTCTTTCTGTCTCTAACTCATCATCATCCACGCTATTGCTGCCGTCCGGTCCCTCGCCGCGCATCTGTTGCATCAGGTTCTGCAGCCAGATCTGCACGTTGCTGGATGCGGCGGGCGGCGCGTCCAGCTTCTGCTTGATGGACAGGAAATGCTGGATCTGGCTGAGCATTTTGAGCGCGAAGCCGAGGCGCTCTTTCTGGCTCAATTCTTCGATGTCGAGCTCTTCCAGCAGGTGCTGGACCTGGCCTTCCAACCGGGTTACCCACTGCTCGATGCGCTGTTCGGCGCGGGCGACCTGGGGATGGTTGTCATGTTGTTGGTTCATAGTACATATCCATAAGTGTAGAGGGTCAGGGTACAGGTGCCAACAAACGCCTTGATGTCAATGCGTCCCAGGGCGTCCAGGGCCAACAGTCCGCCGCCGTTGACAGCGCTGCCGGCGCTGGCGATATTGCCCAGCGTGGCATAGGCACTCAGATCGCTGGCGCCGTGCGGAGCAAGCTGCACATAGCTGTTGAGGCTGCTACTGCTGAAGTAGGCTTTGTAGAGCACGCCCAGGGCGCTGGTGGGAATACCCGAACTGCCGCCGGTCAGGGTGTAGGTAGCCAGGGTGCCCGCGCTCAACACGTCGCCGTTGATCTGGCGATAGCCGTTGACGAAGGTGATGCGCCCCGGCGCTGGTGTGGGGACCGCCGAGCCGGTGCTGTAGACCGCCAGTACGACGGCATCATTGGCGTTATGCTCATCGAAGAAGAGGACGGCGCACAGCGAGCCGTTGAGCGGCGTACTACTACCGTCCGCCTGAAAGGCGATCGGGATATTGCTGAGCTCGGTCGAGGTGGCCTCCAACAACAAGACCGAAGCGGTATAGGTGGCGGGATTAAAGGCGGTCAGCAGGGCGCGCTTGATAACCTGGGCCATCGGGCACCTCCTCTCTTCGCTGCATGGCTGCTCAGGCGTCGTTGCTGGCCTGGCCGGGATTCCCGATCAGGTCGCCCGCTGACTGCATGTGAAAGCTGGCCGCGCTGTAGTTTGTTCCCAGGACGGCGTTGACGCTGCTGGCGATCACAGCCAGGGTCTGGCTCGCCGAGGCATCGACGCGCACCCAGGTGCCATCTTGCGGCAAAACTCCATCGGCGCTCAATTGCTGGATGGCCAGCGTGCGTGGATTGAGATAGCTGCCAATCGGAGCAGTCTGGCCGCCGTTGTAGCGGCCAAAGGCGAATTCGAGTTGATCTAACATGTGCTTGTCCTTTCTTGGGCAGGGTTTAATATTCGACGTACTTGATAGTGATGGCATAGCTGCCGGCGGCGCTGGTCTCCAGAGTCAGGGTAAGACCATTCGAGCTGCCAGAGGGCAGGTAGAAGCACTGCTCGTTCTGCAGCAGTTCCAGGGCTCCACTGCCGATGTCCACCAGGGCAAACGGACCCACCGGCGCGGTTGAGGTGGTGGTATAGGTGCAACTGGCGGCGATGGCGCTGGCGGCGCCTCCGGCCTTCTGGTTGCTAACCGTGGCCTGGCTGGCATAGGCGGGATCGCTGCTGGTCAGCTTGAGGCGGGCATTGATGGCGCCGCTGCTGGCGGCTACGCGCAGCGAGTAGACCAGAATATTTTTACCGCTGGCGGCCGGATTAAACAGGCTGAGCGGATAATCGTTGGTGCCGGATGCCGAGCTCTGTAGCCCGGTATGTGCGCTGTAGGCGTGACCTTGTAGGATCAGCTGCCGTACCCAGTTCTGCACGCTGGGCACGCCGTTGATGCCGACCGCGCGATCCAGTGAGCTGCCATTGAAGAGAGCTGGACTACTCAATGGGATGTTGGAGCCGGAGCAGCCGTCCTGCGAGGCGGCGCGCACCAGGTAGTAGTTGCCGGCGTTGGGGTCGATGATCACATTGGCGACGGGATCAATGCCGGTAGCCAGCAGTCCATTGAGCAGCGGTCCCTGCGGCGCATAGCCATCCCAAAAAGCACCGGTGTGGTTGGCATAGACGATGCCCGACTGCAAAGGAACCGGATTGCTGCCCGCCACATAGTTACTGGCGGCATACACCACCTCGGTATAGCCCCCACCGACCAGCAGGATAGGTGCTCCGGCGATCAGGCCCACCACCGATGAAAAGGTCACGCTGGTCGAGCCCACGCTGGCTCCGGCGCTGATATTGTTGAAGATGATGCCCTTGCCCTGCAGCTCGCGCTTGCGATCAAAATTGTTGTTGCCGGGCGCACCGTTGTTGAACAGGTAGGCCACGCCGGGTGTAAAGGACTGGCCCACGCCTCCATCGAGGACCGCGCTGCCGGCGGGTGTCGTCTTCAAATTGCCGCTGCCATCGACCTGCAACGCCTGCCCACTCCCCAACGGATTCAACCCGCCCACCAACCCCGAGCCATCCGCATTCATAAAATTCGTCAATCAAATGCTCCTTTCATATCACGAACGCACGTTTTCATGCGTCGAGAGAAAATCGGGGGCAGGCCCCGAACCTATGGGGTAATCGATCGGAGGGATCGATTAAATGCCGCGATATATGCCCCGGTAATCGACAACGGCTCCGCCGTATTCATGGCGGATCTTGTAGGTAATGGCGTCCTGGGTGAAGTTGAGGCCCAGGATCGGCTGGTCCTGGATGAAGAGCGAGGGATTGACTTGCCCGCCCACGAAGCCAATCTCGATGGTGTCAATTTCCCTGGGATCTCCGATCAGGAACCACTGCGTGCTGCTACTGAGCTGCGGCGCGATGATGGGGGTGACATAGCCGAGCATGGGGTTGATATCGTTGTTGGGCGAGCCGGGCACGCCAGCGGATTTGGTGACGACCATGCTGGTCCATTCCAGCTCTGGGGGCACAACCAGGTAGCGGGGACGCAGACCGAGGCGCTTGCCAGCATAGTTGGTCTGTTCGCGCATGGCGGTGATGCCACTCTGCATGGCCGTGGTCGAGAGCGCGGCCGCTCCCAGATTGCTGTGCGGGGCGCCAGCGGTAAACAGATTGGTGGTATCATAGATGACGGGATTGCCGGAAAGAAACGAGTAGACGAACTCGGCCAGGGTATAGGCGGCGGCTACCGCGAGTTTAGTGGGTATCTGCCGGATGGCCTGCAGGTCGTCGTTGAGGATGGTTTCGCGCGAGATGGTGACCAGGTTGCCTCGCTTCTGGGGAACATAGGTGGCGGCCGAGTCGGTCAGGGTCACAGCGCTGTAGGGGGTATCTTCGGCCACGACCGGCAGGCTACCAAAGGCGCCCAGGCGTACGCGCGTCTGCTGCTTGAAGTCTCGGATAGGAGCGATGGTGACGAACTTCTGCCATTCAGCGGGCCAGGCCTGGTAGTCTTTGAGCAGGCGCTTGTTCATGCTGGTGCCGAGCAGGTAGGAGAAGCTGGCGGTGGTGGTGTCGGCCTCGCTGATGCGTCCGATGGGAGCGCTCTCGGCTACCTGAATAGGACCCAGGTGGCTGCCGCTGCTGATGCCGGCGCGCAGCGAGGAGTCGCCGGTGACACGGCTGTAGGCTTCATGGATGCTGACGAAGCCGCGAATGTTGCCGAGCTTGCTGGTGTCGATGTCCAGGTCAAACATGGCGTCGAAGGCAGCCTGCACCTTTTCGGCCTCGGTGACCATGCCTCCAATGGTCGCCTTTTCGTGGCCGTGGCCCCGGATCAGGCCGTCGCGGCTCAACTGGGCCAGCAGGGCCTGGGCGGAACTGATCTCGTTCTCCAATTCTTGCTCCTCGAACAGGCGTCCTTGCAGGCGCTGGCGCACCTGGGACCGTGCGGCTTCGGGCAGGACGCTCTCTTGCAGGCGCCGTTCCAGCAGCAAACTGGCTTTCTGCAGGTTGACTTCGTTCAGCAGGCGCTCGACCTCCTGGCGTTGCTGCTCGATCTGCTGTTGCTGTGTCTGCAGTGGCTCAGCGGACGCCTCGGTCTGTGTGGCTTCTTCAATAGTGTTTTTTGTTCTGGTCATGTGCTGGTAATCTCCTTCTGATGTTGCTTGATAGGTTGAATTTTCAGGGCTGTCGTGGTGGAGGATGCGTCGGAAGCTGCCTCCGGCGCTGGGTCGAGTGACAATGTCGCACGAGTTGAGCTGGATTACGCTGGTAATCTCCTTAGTCTTGTTGGCCTCGTTGAGCTGCCATTGTCCAAAGATGTCGATGGAGAGTCCGATCAGTTCTGGCCGACCCAGGTCGCAGGCTTCTTTGATGATGGACCACAGCCAGTCGGCGGCCTCAAAGATGTGCAGGGTGGCATCCACCCGACCACTGCCGCCCTGCGCGACATAGGCGGCGTCCTGGTAAAACCCGACCACGTCGCGCACCGAGCGGTTGATCTGGTCTTCGTTGGAGCGGGCATGGTCGGCATAGGCCTGAGCGCCCTCGATCAACTGCGCGATCTGGTGCAGCGCAGCCTCATCATAGACATAGCCATTTTTTGAGCGCCCACCCTGAATGATGGTGACGCGCACCGCGTGTCCCTCAGCGGCACTGACTGTGGACAACTGCTCGACGATATGCCCATCAATACGGATCTGCTCTTCGCATGGGGCTACTGTCATTGGCTGCTCTAGCATAGATCCGCCTGCTCCCAGCCAGCAGCCAGCAGGCTCAAATGACGCTCACGCCGGCTCATATACTGCTGCCATGCCTGACCGGCATCTGAATCATCAGGCAGGTTGTCCTGATGATAATCCTGTAATAGGACCGGTACTTCAACGGCCTGATCACCCAGCGGCACCTCAGCCTGCCAGGGCGACGGCATATCCAGGCCAGGTAGCTCAAGATCAAATGGTCGCAGGTCCACCGTGGACCCCATGGTTACATCGATGTTTAAATGCATAAAAAATTCCTTCCTTCATGGTTAATAAGGTGACCATAGGTTCGGGGCTTGCCCCCGATTACCGCCCGCCGCAGCGTGGCGGCCTGTGCCTTCGCCGTTCGGCCCCTCGTGGCATCACATCTCGGCCCACGTGGCGCTCCCATAATCGGGGGCAAGCCCGAACCCATTATTGCAATCGGCGGAGGTAGGCGTAGACGCGGCTACCTCCGGGGGCGATGCCGGTCGGGATCGCTTCGATGAGCTGATATTTTTTGGCTCCCTGGACAGCAGCGGCGCTAGCGGTCGCGGTGTCGGCAATCATGACGAGCCCGGTGAATGAGGTGCCAGGCGGAGCCAGCATCAGCGTGTCGTAGACCGGGCGTGGAAGCTGCCCATCCCTGTCTGGGATCTGGCGCTCGATGCTGGCCTGGGGCCGGAAGATGACGTTGATGGCCTGATAGCTATAGCTGCCGCCGCTCTGATAGACGAAAACGACCGTCTTCTGCCTCCCGGTCAGCGTGCGTGCCTGCAGGTTCTGTATGTGTGCCTGCTTGCGACTATCGAGCGGCATGGGCGCCCTCCTGCGCGTCCCGCTGCGCCTGCTCGATCTTTGCCTGCTCCTCATGCACATCCACCTCAATCCCTACCAGTTGGAACAGCATGCGCATGGCGGTCTCATCGCTGACCCAGCCCTGCTCTTTAGCTGTGGTGAGAGCATTGACCAGGCTCTGCATGGCGCTGGCCAGTGTCTGGTGGTCGGCGCAATCGATCTCGGGGAAGATCACATCGTAGCTGGTGTCGATGGATCTGCTCAGACTGCCGACGCGTTGGGCCTCCAGCAGCACGCGGTCCAGAATGGTGCGTACGATGTACTTGAGGATCTTTTGCCGCCGCTGGAACCTGAGCAGAGCAGGCAGGCCCATCTCGGCGGCGGTGGCCCGGTTGCCCTGCGAGGCATCGCTCAGATAGTGCTCGGGCAACCCGGCACCGACGGCGATCATCAACTTGAGCGCGCGGCCATCTTCTTTGGCGTCGCTGGCATTGATAGCTGGCTGCACCGCTGTCCATTTTTCGGCCTCGTTATGCAGCAGCACGCTGCCCGGCTCCGGTGGATAGCTATATTCCATGCGCTTGCGGTCGATCGTCTTCTTGTCGGCGCCGCTCAACTGGACATCCCACAAAAAGGCGCCTTTATATTTATTGATCCGAACTCTATCGGTCAGCCAGTCCTTGTAGCGCCTCAGCCAGGGCAGCAGCGTCGCCAGGTCCGAGCGCCCGCGTTTGGCGTTGGAGACCTTGTTAATGGCGAACTGCACCACCTCGCTGCCAGCCTGAAACCATTCGCCTTCGCTCTCGATTGCCTCTTCTCTCGACCCGGACTGTACCGCGCTCCCCACCTGGGAAACATTCTGCCCGAGCGGACGGCGATGAAAGCGCAGAGGTGTCTCGACATCCTCTGGATCGGTCTCGATCAGGTCGATCAGCGAGGGATCAATCAGGCGGAGTTTGACGCTGCCATCATAGGGATTGACGAAGAAGCGCACGAAGATCTCTCCGTATAGCGCCAGTTCCTGGCACAGGTCGTAGATGCGCTCGTCCATGCGGTTGGCCGGATCATGCCAGAATTGTTGCAGCAGGCGCTGCACTTTTTTGTGGTTGGCCTCGATGCTGACCCCTTTGCCCAGCACAAAGCTGGTGGTCATCTCGATAATCGCGGACGCCAGCGGGTTGGCGTTCCAGGCTTCATAGCATTGATTATGCAGTTCCAGATACGTTGCGGGCACGATATCTTTCAGGGCAAAGTCATCGCTCAGCCGCCGCCAGTAATAATCCTCCTCTCCACCCAGCACGTTGCGGCCCCAGGTCAGATCTTCCTGCGTCAGCCCGCCTGTCGTCGCGGCCAGGTCCACCTGCTCGGCTATACGCTGCCGCTTACTCTTGCGTCGACTCATAACGCCACCACCACCACCTCTCCACCGGTCCACAGGCTATTTCGCCTTTGGCTGCTTCTCATGGACCTTCGCCACAACCGGCACCTTCGGCTGCTTCGCATGATCCTTCGTGCCAGATGGCGTCAGCAGCTCAGACCGCCGCCCGCCCGCCTTGCTCACTGAAACAATCGGCCGCCCATGGCCCAGGCTGCGACAGGTATGGCACACCAGGCTCTTCTGCTCTCCGGGCACCACCTCTGCCATGACCACGGGATACAACGGGGCCACACTCTCACCACAAAAATCGCACGAACGCGCTCTACGCTGGGAATTACTTTGCATACATGAATACTCCTTCCTTCATCAGGGGTAAGAAGATTGATACGCAGAATCTGTTGTATACCGTACCAATCTTCGAGGTTGAATAAGCAAGTGCCTGTCACCTTGCGAAGAAATCAACAAGGACATCGGCGCGAAAAAACCCATAGGTTCGGACGAGCATGCCGGGGGCATGGTCTCCCTTACAGGTATAGGTTTTTTAGGGGCTGCGCCCCTGTAGCCCCTATGGTGCCGCCTGCGGCGGCACGGAGGGGGGAGAAAGCCGGGGGCACAGCCCCCGGTCCCCCAGTCAAGGGGCTGACCGCCCCTTGCATCCCCGCTTTCCTAACGCCAATTCAAAAAACCTATACTTGCAAGGCATGGTCTCCCCCTCCTTGCCCCCGATTTGCTCCACGCCATCAGTAGTACAGGTCAGCCACCACGCTGCGTACTATACATCTAAATCCCGCAATTGTCAACATAAATACATTCAAACCAATAAAAATCAATAATTATAAGTATTTTCATATGTTGAACCTAAAATTATTTCCGTAAAACATACATTCAAAAAGAATAGAGTGTGCCCTGTAGCACAATTTTTGCGATAAATACCTTTATAAAGTTCCTGAATGCTATATGATTCGCTACTTCTGTCCATGACGGTTCTCTCCTTCGGCGCTCAAAAAATGCATTTCATGGTTGGTACAGCAGGTACACGAATGCGCACCTGCTGTACCAACCATGAAAAAGAGATTGGGGACGCCCGCGTTCCCCAGGCCCAGGGGCGTTCTGATTCCTTACAGGTATAGGTTTTTTGGATTCGCGCCGGAAAAGCGGGGATGCAAGGGGCGGCGAGCCCCTTGACTGGGGGATTGGCGAGCATGCCGGGGGCATGATCAAGCTGTGCCCCCAACTCCTCCTCCCTCTCCGCGCCGCCCGCAGGGCGGCATCAGGGGTCTCAGGGGCTACGCCCCTGAAAAACCTACACCAGTAAGCGTTCTGATTCCTCTGGTGATGGCTTCAGATACATTCTTAGTTTCAATATCTCTACCTGGGGTAGAGGTATCCATTCGCATCTGAAAATCGATACTTTAGCACCAAAAAATCTCAAAAAAATTACAGGAGGGCCACGTTAATAATAAAGATCTTGAATACAAGAATACTGTGACCATGCAAGATCTGTAATAAATGTGACAGAAGAAGGAAGAAAGAAGTTTACCAGCTCCTTTCTTTCAAGGAGGAAGGTAGTCAAGATGACAAGCCGTAGACAGTTCATCAAGCTGGGAGCAGCTATAGGAGTAGGTGTTATTACTGTTGGTGGGGAATCGCTCCTGACCATGTCCAGGGCAGCAGCAAGCAGCATGAGTGCGCAGATACCACTCCCCGCGGCAAATATTCCTCAGTTTGTTGAACCATTACCGACGTTTGCTGGTCAACGGCTGGCCAGCCCGTTTCTTAAAGTCTCTATGCAGGAGTTTCAGCAAAAGATTCTCCCTACCCAACTATACGCGCAGTTACCAGCCCCCTTTAATAAGGGAACGTACCTATGGGGCTACGGGGTTGGACATCAGCCCGTTTCGTACCCTGGATACACTATTGAAGCACGACGTGAGCTTCCCACGATTATTCTCTATAGTAATGAGCTCCCTTCATTTGCCCATTCCCAGCTGGCACCAAAACTGACAGTAGATCAGACCATTCACTGGGCCGATCCATTGAATCAGATGGATATGGCTATGACAGAGCCCTATCAGGGATACTATCCGACAGTACCTCATCTCCATGGGGCAGAGGTTCCTTCCGCCTACGATGGTGGACCAGAGCAGTGGTTTACACGTAATGGTCTGCACGGTAAGGGATATGCCACTCTTGCTCCTACCCCCGAGAATACCGCTCTTTATAAGTATCCCAATACACAGGAGGCTGCGACCCTCTGGATACATGACCATGCGCTTGGGATGACTCGCATCAATGTATTGGGCGGGCTGGCCGCCTTTTACCTGTTACGAGATCAGTATGATACTGGCCTGCCTGACAATCCGTTGCGACTACCTGCCGGCGCGCAAGAGATTGAGTTGTTGATTCAAGATCGGCAGTTTGATACGGAAGGACAATTGCTCTTTCCTGATGGGACGCCAGCATCCAATCCCAACGGTCTCAATGGCCCTCCGCCTAATCCCCGTGCACATCCCTATTGGATTCCGGAGTTCTTTGGTGACGCAATTCTCGTGAATGGGAAAACATGGCCTTACCTGGATGTTGAGCCGCGACGCTATCGCTTCCGCGTCCTGAATGGTTCAAACGCACGTTTTTATCGCTTACGGTTGACCGATACCGTACTGGGATCCAGAGGTCCCGCGATCTGGCAGATTGGTACTGATGGTGGACTACTCGATTACCCGGTACAACTGAGTAGTGATCCAGCATCTTCTACCGCTCTGCTTTTAGCTCCCGGTGAGCGTGCTGATATCATCATTGATTTTACAGGCCTGGATGGTCGCAGCTTTACGGTCTGTAACGATGCACCCGCCCCTTTTCCCGACGGGGACGCACCCGAGCCGGGAACTACCAGCCGGATCATGCAGTTCCGGGTGGGGACATCGCTATCCTCTCCTGATACCACCTACAATCCGGCCATTGGTGCTCCGTTGCGTGGGAATGGTCGTTTACAACCGACGATTGTGCGCCTGGCCGATGCAAAACAGGGGAGCCTGGCGACAGGAGTCAAACCTACGCTAACCCGGCAGCTTACCTTGATCGAGAACGAAGGGCCGGGTGGTCCGCTGGAAGTACTGATTAATAACACTAAATGGTCGGGTATACGGGAAGGTACAAAAACGCCTATTCCAGGCTCGCAGCCCGCTTCAATGGGACAAAAAAACTACCTGACCGAGTTACCACGGGTCGGATCGACGGAAGTCTGGGAGATCATAAATTTGACAGAGGATGCGCATCCCATCCATATCCACCTTGTACAGTTCCAATTGATAAACCGCCAGCAGTTCGACAAAGAAGCGTATTGCGCCACATATAACTCACTCTTCCCCGGGGGCACCTATATGGGGATCACCCCGGATGGGACATTGGGACAGGTGACCTATGCCCCGGGTGTCTACATCCCCGGTTATGGCCCTCCGATGCCCTACACGACCCCAAATAGCAGCGGGGCCATTGGTGGCAATCCGGATGTGACACCATACCTGCAGGGTCCCACCCTACCACCGGACGCCAATGAGGCTGGCTGGAAGGATACCATCAGGGTATTCCCTCGCGAGGTGAGCCGTATCGTCATACGCTGGGCGCCTACCTCTCTTCCGGTTCATGCGGTTCATCCAGGCGAGAACCGCTATGCGTTCGATCCCACCACTGGTCCAGGTTATGTCTGGCACTGCCATATCCTGGATCACGAGGATAACGAGATGATGAGGCCCTATAATCCCATCAGGTAGTGGTTGGGGAGAGGCAAGCAAATCTTCATTCATTGTCCTCTCCTCTATCGACACTCCGCCCAGATAAATCCTGCAGGAAAACCCATGGAAAGGTTCCCCTGAAACAGAATCGTGAGAAGGGCGTCAGCCAATATCGCCGATAGATACGCCGAGATGCTTCTGTAGCCAGGCCTGTCCTTCTCTGGTGACAATGACGGCGCGCGTTCCTTGCTGCTTGACGATCCAACCGTGTTTGACAAATTGAGCCCACAGGGCGGCTCCTAGAGCACCACCTAGATGTGGTCGGCGCTCGGTCCAGTCAAGGCAGGCCAGCGCGAAGCGCCGCCGCTCACGCCGCACCGCAGCGGGATCAATGCCAAGCTCCGTAAATGTCTCCTGAAAACGGGGGCCGGGCTGAATTTCGGCATGGGGCGTTGTTGTCAGCTGGAGCGCGGAGCGCGCGATCAGTGCATCCAGCACCGCGACTCCATAGCGCCCAGCCAGGTGGTCGTAGCAGGTGCGGGCCTCAACCAGTTGAGGCGATTTCCAGATCTTCGGGGGCACCTTCCCGGCAATGCTACTCAACGCTTCAATTAGCTGCGCCACAGAGGCATCGCGCAGACTATACACCATCTGCCGCCCTTCACGTTGCGAGCGCACCAGCTCGCGCTCCCGCAACACGGCCAGGTGGTTTGAGAGTTTGGATTGCGCTTCCCCGGTCACAGCCATCAGTTCCGAGACGGTAGCGGGCCCCTCCATCAGGCGCTGCAACAGCACCAGGCGCAATGGATCGGCCAGCGCCTGCGCCAGCTCCACCAGAATTTCGTTTGTCTCCACGACAATCTCTCCCCTCTTGACACATATCATATTCTGATGATACATTGATTACATCATATCTTTCTGATATATTATTGCGTAGAAATCTATTCTGTCAAGGGTAGGATTATAAAATTACAAACAGGAAAGGTTGTCACTGGAACATGAGCCAGCATACAGCACAGAAAAAACATACTTCGGAGCAGCAGGTCGTTATTCATCCTTCGATCCTCTATGCAGGTAATCCGGTGGCGCTCATCACGACGCTCAATAGCAACGGGGAAACCAATATCTCACCGATGTCTTCTGTGTGGGAACTGGGCGAGCGTCTCGTGCTGGGTATCACCAGCACCAGCCAGGCCTATGACAATCTCCAGCATGAAGGTGAGTGCGTCGTCAACTTTCCGTCGTCGGATCTCTGGGAACAGGTGGAGCGGCTGGCCCGCACGACGGGACGCAATCCGGTGCCAGAGCAGAAAAAGGCCATCGGCTATTACTTCGAGCCTGACAAATTCTCTTGCACAGATTTCACTCCGATTGAGGCTGAGGATGTTAAGCCTCTACGCATAGCTGAATGCCCGCTACAATTTGAGGCCCGGCTGTTAAAGCTACACCAGCCCGCCTCCTTATCACAGGATGATCCTGTGGCGTTCGGCATTTTTGAAATGCAGGTGACACGCGTACACGCCCATGCCACTATCGTGCAAGCCGGCACTAACCACATCGACACCGCAGCCTGGAGCCCTCTGCTCTATGTCTTCCGCCACTACTTCGGCACCGGACCTGACCTTGGACGCACCTTCAAAGCTGAAGCGTAATCCTTTTTTCATTCTGCGATACCAAACAGAACAAAATATATCAAAAGGCCCTGCTTGTTACAGCAGGGCCTTCTTCAAATCTATATCCAACAATTCCGTAGGTGCGCCCCTTGCGGGCTTTTTAACTAAAAGTTGTTGTCCGGGTCACGGTTTGCATCGTAGTTCTCACGTGTGCGCTCTTCCATCGGAACCTCATTTTGATTATCCACGCGAGCTTCTTTACGCCGTAATGTATCACTGGTCCGATCGTCTGCATACGTATTCGCACCCTGATTATATGCCCGGTCATTCTGATAGGTGTTCATACCAGCGTCGGCGTTGTTATACGCACGGTCATTCTGGTACGTGCTTGCTGTGGCATCGTTTGCATCATACGCACTATTATCCGTGGCCATCGTGTCATATGCGCCCTGAGATGCGGCATTCTGGGTGCCATAGATATGAGCTCCATAGCTTTGAAGAATGCTCAACACTTCCGACTCACGTCCATTGGCATGCACTGCCACGATACCATGACCAACACGATGCTGTTGCTGATAATAATCAGCCTCGTCATTTGAAAGACCAAGATCTTTCAGATCGCGCGAGACATTTGTGTTGCCGTTTTCAGTGAATAAGCTTCTGAGACTGGCAAAAAAACCACTTGAACTGGGCCGGCTGGAGTAATAGATCTGGTCTGCTCCAATACCGGCTCTCTCAAGAGCATTGATCGCATCTTCGGCCATGGCGGGTTCATCAAACACACACATCAAGTTTGGTCTTGTCATTGCCATTTGTTTTCTCCTTTTCGCACTCGTTCGCACTCGCAACTCACCAGGATGCTACATTGATATTCCAGTTCAATCCAAATCCTGTCCTTCTCATGATTGTGATCTGTGAGAAGATATACAGTAAAAACATCTTCATATCACCTGACACGTGATTTTCGCGAATAAAGATCCACACCAATTCTAAGAAACGGCAGTGGTTTAATAGACCTGAAACGGTGATTTTTTCAGTAACCAGCCCGCTGCAGTTGTGCTGATTTAAGCACGTCGAGTGACTCCTCCAAAAAGCGATGTATATTCCATTTGCTGAAAAAAATGCATCTTTTTCTTAAGCAATTTTAATCAACAGGTCGATTTTCTTATCTTTTAATGAGCTGCAACGAAGGTCGCTCCTGTCCTCATTTAGAGGTATACTATTAATATCGTGAATAGAAAAGTAATGGCGGACACAAAGATCGATTATGCTTTTCTAGCGGTCTAATCCATGTCAGCTTCAAATCTATTCGTTAAGCTCTTGAAGATGACATGGTAACAGTAAGCACTAAAAACATAGGAAGGGATATGCATTACGATGAGCAATTGGACGAGTGAAAAGGTTAAAGATTGGAACAATCAGGTTGTTGCCGAGTTCCGCGCCAATGGTGGCAAGGTCGGTGGACAGTATGAGAATGGGCATTTGCTGCTGCTGACGACTATTGGAAGAAAAAGTGGTGAGCCGCGCATCACTCCGCTGGCCTATCAGGCCGATGGGGACCGTCTGATCGTGGTCGCTTCCTTTATGGGTTCGCCCCAACATCCCGCCTGGTATCTCAATCTTTTGGCCCATCCCGAGGTTATAGTCGAGGTTGGTAATGAGACATTCAAGGCGATTGCCAGCGACACAGATCCCTCGGAACGTGAGCGCCTGCTGGAGAAGTGGCCGTTTGTGAAACAGCATCAGGAGCTCACCAGCCGCGAAATCCCATTCGTCGCCCTCCGACGCCTCCCATCATAGGTGCTGGGCTTGCCCCAGCTTGCCCCACCGTTTGTGGGGCCCTGTATCCCAGCGTTGAGGACCCTTCTTGCCCATCACCTCGGCCCATGCGGTACCCAAAAGGAACCTTCGCTTTTGGGCACCGTGTCACGCCACGAGCGCCCGAACGACGAACGAGCATGCCGGGGGCATGATCAACACAGGGCCGCCACGCTGCGGCGGGCGGTAATCGGGGGCAAGCCCCGAACCTATAAGTGGGCTTCGGCGGCATAGGCGGCCTCGATCTCTCCACCGGGGGCAAGCACGCTCTGGAACAAACTGGCTTCCGCGGCCTTGCTCGCTTCTTCCAGATCATCCTTGAAAAATACGTTCTCAGTACACTCGATCAGGTCTTGCACGACGCGCTCATAGCGGTAGTAGGTGAGCGCGGTCCAATCGATGTGCGCCGGTCCATACCCCTGAAAAAACGGTGGGAGATCAGACCCGGTTGAGCCGGAACTGGATGGCTCTCCGGCAAAAAGAAAGTCGCGTTCTTTGGGGGCCAGCATTACTTCATCCCAGTCGATCACAAACACGTGTCCGGTGTGATCACGGATCAGGTTGGCAGGATGCAGGTCGGCGTGGCAGATGACGTATGGCCCCGCTTGCCTCTGGAGTATACCAGCCAATTTTTCCATTACGCTCAACGCGCGGTGAATCGTGGGCTGACGCGCCATCCAGCAAGAGAGCAGCGCATGTTCAGAGGCGCTCTGGCCTCCTTCCAAGTGTAGGCGTTGTGCCTCAAAGGTGCGCAGCCAGCGCGCATACGCGCTTGCATCAAAGGCCTCCCGGCGCAGCAACCCAAAACCTGAAGACGGCGGCATGATCTGGTGAATCTGTCTGAAGGTAGCTCCTACGTCCTTCCAGTTCTGCTCCGTCATGCCCGACCAGCTGGTATCTCCCTCAACAAAAGGATACACGACCATGGTCCGCTCACCGAACAGGGCCCACAAAGCATTGCTCCTGGTCGGGATGGGCGCTACCACGGCTGCTACTCCCTGCTCCTTGAGATAGCGAGGGACAAAGTAGCTGGCTTCGTAAAACGCCCTGGTGGTGATTTTGAGCAAATAGCTCGCTCCGTGCTCGCTTACCACACGATACACGGCCGCGTTATAATCAAGTCCCAGCGGAAGAAAAGTCAGCGCCACAGCGCTCAGACCATACTGCTCCTGCAGGCAGGCTCGCAGCGACTCCTCTGCGATGATCGGTTGCTCACGCATAGCTACCCCTCTCTTATCCAGTCTTTCCTTGCCCTGCTGATATCCACAGCAGGTCCGCACTCGTTGCCAGGAACGTTCTCACTGCTCAACCTGGGCTGCGATCAGCACTTCCTCAGTCGTCACAACCTGCGCGAACTCTTCATGTATACTGGCCAGGCTGATGGCATGAATATCCTCTGCTCGATACAGCTTGCCGTCGGGTCCTACGCGGTCAAACGTTGCGGTGGCATCTCCTACCAGGTAGGTGAGAAATCCTAGATTGCCCGCCATGCGTGTGGTGGTCTCGACACAATGGTTGGTCATCAGTCCAACTATGGCCAGAGTTGTGATTTCTTGCTGGCGCAGCAGCTCTTCAAGCCGTGTGCCGATAAATGCACTGTTCACCTGCTTGGTAATCAACGTCTCACCTGCCAGTGGCTGTACCTCTTCTTTCAAAGCATAACCAGGCATCGAAGGATTCAGCGGTGAATCTGCCAGTTGTGACCGATGCTGCACATGAATAACCGGCCAGTTCCGGGCGCGCCAGGCCTGTAGCAGTCTCACAATATTGTCTTCCGCCTCGGGATTATTGCGCCTACCCCAGAACGGATCCTCAAATCCCTGCTGCACATCAATAATTAGTAAAGCCGCATTAGCCAACGAAAGAGTCATAAACCTTCCTCCCTAAATGAATATCTTGGAATAAGCATATATTACCTCAAAAATCCTTTGCGTGTCTCGGACGCCCACAGCTTCTACCTTAGGCGGCATAGCACTGCGGCTTTCTCAACACGTTCACCCCACGTAAACTCAGCAGTACAGCTTTGTGCATGCCGCTCTCTTGGCGTACATAACGTTGCAAAGAATCGATTACGGCATGGCATGGTATAGTAAGATAAATTACCGCAACTCATGGAGATGAAGGAAGTCATGATGAGTCAACAACCAGAAACGCTGGCGTTGGTAAAGCCAGCCCTTGAATATGGCCCCGCATTCCTGGCGATGGTGGATGATCATATCGCCCACGGCGAGCAATATAACTATAACAATGCCGTGCTGGCCCGCGAAGATTTCGCTACCTTTGTACGTGAGCTGAAGGATGAGGCGTACGGCATCGGTCTACCAGAAGGGCTCCCCGCGCAGCAAACCTACTGGCTGCTCAAAGATAGCTCCTTGCTGATCGGCGAGATCCGCTTCCGCCCACACCTTGAGCAGCCATACGAAAAGTTCAATGGACACGTTGGCTACAACATTCGTCCTTCCTACCGTGGACAGGGCTACGGCACGCGTCAGCTCGCCCTGCTCCTGGAAGAAGCGCGCCAGCTAGCCCTCCCCGGCATTTCAATGACCATTGAGGATGAGAATCCGGCCTCCGAACACATTATCGAGAAAAACGGAGGCAAACTTCTCCGCGTCATAGACAACCCATCCTCGCTACGCGTTGAAGAACTAAACGGCTCATGGATCGCCAGGGACATCATCAAAGAAAACAAGCGCTGCGCCCTCTGGTGGATCAACCTGAGCTACAAGCCCCTTCAAAAGGTGTGGCAAAAGCGCTGGTCAGGCACCGCATGATCGCTCACTTTCCATATACTGACCCTTTGTACAGTGATGCTCTCACTCTTCTCTCATATAATGAGGTGGTGGCAATAATAATGAGGTGGTGGCAATAATGGTGAGTTTTGCAAAAAGAATGAGGGATACTAAAGATGACCACTATCATTCCAAAGGAAAAAATACAGATCAATGCAACGGCATATCGGTTCCAAGGCGCTGAGTATGGTGGCGCCCCCGTGTCATTTTTCTGGGTGTTCACATTACCTGGCCGTGGTCCAAGCCTGCACGTTCATCCATATCAAGAGGTCTTTGTGCTGCAGGAGGGCCAGGCAACCTTTACAATTGGAGATGCAACGCACGAGGTGCACGGCGGCGAGATCGTGATTGCACCCGCCAATACGCCCCACAAGTTCACCAATTCGGGCACAGAGCCACTACAGATGATCTCCATCCACCCCCACAAAGAAATCATTCAAGAGTGGCTTGAAGATTAAGTAGGTGCGCCCCTTGCGGGCGCTTCAGCTTGCCCCGCTTCAGATCGTAGGTGCGCCCCTTGCGGGCTTTTGCCTTCCTCGCTTGAAAAAGAACCAATAAGGACATGATGCATCACTTTTTGGGTCCCTTTTCGAGCGGCGTGGGCAAACAAGCACAGACATCACTCATCCAGCTGGCCATCGAGCCAGTTCAAGAACAGATACCACCAATCGGGGTCTGGCTTTTCTTCAGGATTAAAAAGGGTTGTCAAAAATTCTTCTACCGAGAGGCCCAACGGAGCTTCCCAGTCGCCGCCATCAAATTGGAACGCTCTTACCCGGTCGGTGGCCACGTGCCAGACTACTGGACAGCCACCGCCGTCTTCAGCGAGTACCACATGTTGTCCTGGCAGCAGCACATCGCCACGTCTATCCCAATCGCGCAGCAGTTCGAACCACTTACGATTCACCTCGACAAGTTGGGGCAAAGAGGGCCAGTTGAACCAGTTGAAATATCCTCCATCGCAGAGCTGATAGAAGTCTTGTAGTGCCTGGCAACCTGGCAGATGAGAAGGCCAGTGCTCAGCAGAAGGAGGAGAGATAGCCCAGGCACAAAATTCCACTTGTTGTTGAACCAGAGGTGCAATGCGGCTCTTCTGAGCTACCCATCGCTGAATAATATGTCGCCACTCTCTCATAGAGAATACTCCACATCTACTCATCTTTTGCTGGTACTAATGACAGTATATACCTGCACATAAACAGCAATGATACCATGTCCGTCGTTGATAAATCCTTATAAATGCTGGATATTATGTTACAGCAGTTTATCACCTTTTTTATGGCCATGCCACCATACTCAAATCAGCACAAATGGCTTCCTTTTTAGCTGAAAATGCGTCGGCCTTTGCCTTAAATACTCTATTTTTGCCGTAAAGACGCCTGTTGACAGAGCAATCTTCTTACAATAAAACAGGAAATTGCTCTATCAACAGGCGTAGAGAAACGTACCACGACGCTTTTTGACAGGACAGGCACAGAAAAGCATCAGCACAAATGGGCTATTTATCCGACGACAGCAGACGGCCTGGCGGGACTACTGATGGTAGTAAAGTAGCGCTGCAGGGGCTCGGTCGCGATGGGCTGGCTGCGCAGGGCGATATATCCGTCGGGCCGTATCAAGACCAGTCCTTCGTCGGCGATACCGTAGCGTTGGGCCAGGCTACCATCTGGATCATAGTATGCCTGCTCGCCTTCACTATCCAGCTGGCCACGCTGGATGAGATAGACGTCCAGCCAGTCCTGCCACTCACTAAGCGTATTTTGCAATTCGCTACCAATCTCCTTCTGGTGAGCAAAGATCAACAGGACGTGACGATTACCGTTCAATAGCTCATAGAGCCTGCCAGGCGCTTTCGCTGTGCCGATGGTCACAGGGCCGTCAGGGGCGCGATCTCCTGCTTTGACAGGGGAGTGGCCGGACCTGGTCTTTTCACCGTGGTATTCGCTCGTCAAGGGGCTGTGCCGGTATGCGATGCTCAGTTCCGCCATGGTGGCCGTAAATGCCTGCTGTACCTTCTCCAGCCGGGTAACATGGGGTATAATCATATCACGTGCCGCTATGGCCAGTGGCTGATGCATCAGGGCCAACCGGGTCAAAAGACCAGTACGCTGTACGAGCTGTCGTCCAACCTCTTCCCTTTCACTGGCATAGCTCTCCAGCAGGCGCTCAGAAGCTTTGCCTTGCACGACCAGGGCCAGTTTCCAGGCCAGGTTAAATGCGTCCTGCATACCTGTATTCATGCCCTGTCCTCCAACGGGCGAATGAATATGCGCGGCATCGCCGACGAGAACGACGTGCTGCCATACGTAGTGATCTACCCTGCGCTCGTTAATTTGATAGCGCGCCAGCCAGGTTGGATCTGATACACGTGCCCCCTCTGGACCACAGGCATCGATGGCGCGCTGAATTTCATCCAGGGTGATCTCACCTGTTGGTGCGTCCTCTGGTTTATAGGCAATGACAACGCGATGCTGTCCACCGGGAATCGGAAAGTAAGCGATGAGATCGCCACGCTTCAAACACGCAAAAGCCCGGTCAGACGGAACGTTCCAGTGCATGCGCACGTTGCCAGTAGCAAAGCTCTGCTCTAATGTCCTGCCGACAAATGTAGCTCCTACCAGGTGGCGTACTATGCTATGAGCGCCATCACAGCCCACCAGCCAGCGCGTCCTGCTGCGTTCCTCTCTCCCATCGGCATGGCGCAACACCACCTCCACCCCTTCTTCCTGCTGCTCCAGATTGATCAGTTCAACACCGCGCTCAATATTTCCACCCAGCTCAACTACATGCTGCGCCAGGATTTCCTCCGTCATCGGCTGAGGAAGCGTCAAAACATAGGAATAGGCGCTATCGACGTGGTGGGTAAAATCAAAGCATGCCAGTTGCCGCCCCTCGCTGTAGACTCTAAAAGCCGGTACCTTCACTCCTTGCGCGACCATTTCTCCGGCTATACCGGATGGCGTTAAGAGCTCAAGTGTGCGCGTCATTACACCCAGCGCTTTTGTGTTCTGAGAAGCTGCAGCATTTTTCTCGATAATACGTGGCTGGATTCCCCGACGCAACAGCTCATGCGCTAGCGTCAACCCGCAGGGACCGGCGCCCACAATCAACACATCCTTATTTGAAACGGTATCCGCAGACATTGTCATCGTCTCCTTTCATAGAACATCAAAAGAATGCAATGCACAATAAATACGAAACATCCGTAGGTGCGCCCCTTGCGGGCGCTTCCTCCCTTCCCGCTCGAAACAGCGAGGCCTGAAGCGCCCGCAAGGGGCGCACCTACGATACGAATTCTCTCGGCGCCAGGGCCCGTAACATAATCTCGACAACCGCATCAGCCCGCTCCATCGCCAGGGGCGGGGCATCCTCACCCGCGAAAAAAACATCGAGCAGAGCATATGTCAATAGTCCACCCACCAACGCATGGGTAACCGCGTCCACATCCACCTCATCCACCACCTTGTATTCCCTGGCCTGCTGCACCACGGTCATCACAACCGTCAGTCCACGCTTCGGCACAGCCTCCTTAAACATCTGGCCCAGCTGCGGAAAACGTGTGCTCTCGGCGATAATCATGCGCAACAGCGCCAGATAGTCAGGCTGGATCATCACCGATAAAATCTCTCGCGCCACAATTGTCAATGCCCGCCGCAACGACTGCATATCGCGTGGCACAGGCAGATCCGCCAGGGCCGCCGCTGGACGTGCCTGCTCCAACGTCATATGCTCCAGCACATCCACGAACAGCTCCTCCTTACTGGCATAATGACGATAAAGCGTCTCCTTGGAAGCCACGCCAGCCTCAGCCATAATCGCATCCGTACTCGTCCCCACAAAGCCCGACACCAAAAAGAGCCGTTGCCCCGCCTCCCGAAGCTGCTCCCGCGTTCTCCACGACCGCCTGCTTACCTTCTTATCCATCTTAACCACCTCCGTATCGTACCTTACGGTACGATTATAAACCATATCCCACCCAAAATCAACCCCATAAATCACAACATCCCCAAAAATATCAACGTCACCGTAGGTGCGGCCTTCAACGGCCGCTTGCCGCCCGCCGCAGCGTGGCGGCCCTGTGTCCTTGCCGCATAGCCCCTCGTGACATCACACGTCGCCCCACGCGGTGCCCAAAAGGAACCCCTCTTGATAACTAACGTTAGTTACATTATAATAGGTTCGGCGCATAAACAACCTCAAAGAAAAAAGGAACCAACAACAACCATGGCACTCTTTGACGATACCTTGATCGAGGAGATCACAACATTATTGCAGCAGCGCCACCACACCCTGGCTGGTGCACTGGCGATCTCAGTGCGTCCGCTGCTGGAGGGAGAGGCGAGTCCGTTGCGGCGCGATCTGTGGCTGTTGATTGGTATCGCCAATGGCGAGTTTAAGCGGTCGCGTGAAACGGTGCGGGAGGCGGAACTGGCTCTGGCGCGCGTACAGGAGTTGCTGCTGGGCAATGCACTGCATAGCCGGGCGCTGTTCCCGGATAACTTCTGGCAGACGGATATCGGTATTCTGTTTTCACGCGTGCGCTGGTGGATCTCAGTCGACGATTTAATTACGATCAGCAATGCGGCGGCGCTGGCCTTTGGCTCCAATACTCAGGCCAATCGTATGCGCATCGTGCGCGCTATCGATAACGGCATCCTGGAGTCGTTCCCCGATCCTTCGGTGGCTAATCCTCAGCAGAATAAGCGTGTGTTGCGACCACAGGTAGAGCGGTTGCGCGATCAACGCGGTTTGCCCGATGTAGAGTAATAGAAAAGGTATGAACAATGAATCGCAGAAAAGAGCTCTTACAGGCGTATAAAGAGCGTGAAATCGTCGGTGGCATCTATATGATTGAGAATAGCCAGACCGGCCAGTATTTGCTCAACCATACAGCCAATCTGCAGAGTGCGCTCAACCATTTTCAGTTCGCCGTAACGACTGGCTCTACGGTCCATCCCAGGCTGCAGCAGGATTGGGAGGCGCTGGGCGCCGGGGCCTTTACCTTCACGGTGCTTGAAGAACTCACGCAGAAGACGGGTCAGAGCGCGGCCGCCTTTATGGACGATCTGAAAACACTTGAGGATATGTGGCGCGCCAATCTGGATGCGACAAAAACCTATTGATCCATCTGTCGCTCGATTGATAGGCACGCCCTCGCGCTTCGTAATCGTCTATTGTACTTTTCCTCGCGCCGCGACCGGCCAGATGGCTTCGATACGTCCA
The DNA here is from genome assembly GCF_016587435.1 of Dictyobacter formicarum. The sequence goes on along the minus strand of NZ_BNJJ01000010.1, from coordinate 95,792 downwards.
TCGCGGTAGGCATAATAGGTGTCATGCAGGTTGATGGTGGTGTCGATATGGCTGGGAATCAACTCGACGCGGTCACCGATCTGGAGTGGTAGTTCACCGACTGCGTTCTCGTTCCGCCAGCTTAACGCTCCATGTTCATCTCCCTTTGGCTGATAGGCGATCTGCGCCAGCCCCTTGGGCTCGGCCATGCCGCTATCGGTCGAGAGCGATTTGAGTCCGGCGTCGATGATGACGCAGTCGGGCGAGGGACGGCTGATGACGGTTGATAGGATGGTCAACGCATTGGAGTAGACTGGCCCCAGAGCGTTGCGGTAATCGGTGTCCATGAACACGAATGAGCCGGGCTGCACTTCGGTGATGCCGTCAAAGTCGGCACAGAACTCGGCCGTTCCGGTGCCCCCGGTGGTGACGATCTGGATGGGGAAGCCGGCTGTGCGCAGGTGTTCGGCGGTCTCGGTGAGGGCCCGCATGGCCTGCTGGCAGCGCTGCTGGCGCTCCTGCTGATCGTGGATGTGCTGCAGATGTCCTTCGTATCCCTGCACACCGATCAGTTGCAGGTGCTCCATGTCGCCAATCTGCCGGGCCAGGTCCAGTGCCTCAGCACCTGGCGTGGCGCCACAGCGGTTCTGCCCCACATTCAGGTCGAGCAGCACATTGGCCTCCAATCCAGCTGCTCCGACCGCTGCGTTGAGCTCCCGCGCCCCAACCACGCTATCCACAACTACCTTGATCAGCGGATGTGCTTGCAGCAGGTCCACCAGCCGGGCCAGCTTGGGCTTGCCAACGATCTCGGTCGTGATCAGCAGGTCCTCGATGCCCCCCTCAACCATCACTTCAGCCTCGCTCACCTTGGCCACGCAGCCACCGATAGCGCCGGCCGCCAACAGGCGCAGAGCCAGATCAGGGCTCTTCACCGTCTTGAGATGCGGCCGTACCTGCACGTTTCGTGCCCGGAAACGCTTCATCAAGCTGGCAATATTTCCCTCCATCAGTGCCAGATCCACAATCATCGCCGGCGTATCAAGAACGTCGAGAGAATCACCTACCTGTGGTTGATACATAAACCCATACACCTCTTCTCATATGTACATTTTCCAGCATTCTAACATATGTTCGGATCTTGCGTCCGAGTTCTTTTAAAAATCAAGCTCAAATTCCTTTCTAAAGCCACATTGTAAGTTCAGCTTTACTCAACCATTCTGAGCATTCTCTCTCTAGTTAACGCATAGTATTGATGTGCTATTTTAGCAAATTGGGTATTGTATTATTGGGACGATTAGTGTAAAATTGGCAAATAGTTATATGTCAATATTTATATAACTTCCAAAGAACATAAGGTAGAAAGAAGGCTTCCAAAAAAACAAGGAAACCATGCATTCAGTATGTACACGCGGGTGCCTGCGCTGTACAATTTTTTTCCCACTAAAACTGATTGAATTTATTGTTCGCACATGAGGAGCTATTTCATGAGGAAATACCTGCGTTCTATTCGCTTTGTTAGCGCTGCTATCGCAATCCTTACTGTGTTAGCCCTGGCCGTTGGGGCTTTCTATTTTCAAAACAGCACTGCACATGCTGCCCCTCCTACTGATGATGGCCTGGGCACACCACAGTACGCCACCGATGGGGGCGTGACAAATTTCTCGGCGCGTGCCAATACGATTCCTTACTTCCGTTCCTCTTTCACCGATCCGACCAATAAAGTTACCTACCCTTATACCATGGTGGGCACTAATCCCAATGCAGGTGATGCGACCACCACTATTCCTACTGTGATCATTCCCTTCCGCTTCACGTTTGTGAAGTCAGTGGACGCCAACAATGTGCTCGATGGCACAGATAGGGTATCAGCAACCGTTCAGTCACCGGTCTTCCAGAAAGCAGACATTGGTGCCGCCGCTGATTCCACAGCCAGTGCGCCACCCAGTCAGTCTGGAGTAGCTCCGGCCAATGCACGTCCAGTTCAGGAGCCCAGCGATGTAACACAGTTGGGCGATGCTATCTATCGCGCACAGTGGGGCAAGAGTAACTCTGGTTATCATGTGCTGTTGGGTCAGCCAACTGTACTTCCGACCGTTTCCTACAGTGTCCCTGCCAACCAGGGCCAGATCACCGTTGGTTCACGATCACATGCCCGCATTGGTCTGATGGACTATAACTGGTTCTCAAGCCGACTGCACGAGACCCTGAACAATCTGCATATCAGTTCACAAGTCTTGCCAATCTTCCTGGTGGACAATACTTTCCTGTATGAGGGCAATAATACTGCCAACTGTTGTGTGCTTGGCTATCATGGTGCTTTTTCTTCACTGAATGGCAATGGTCAGCAGCAGGTGCAAACATATATGTTTGCCTCTTACAGCTCACCCGGAATCTTCCGCACCAACCCTGGCGATACAACGTCCTACGTCCAGGATATTCATGGTCTGAGCCACGAGGTTCAGGAGTGGATGGATGACCCGTTCGTTAATAACTCCATCAACCCCTGGCTGACACCAACTGCTCCACAGTATGGCTGTACCTCAGACCTTGAGACCGGTGACCCGGTTGTTGGCTTTGGCTTCACTGTCCATATGCCCAATGGCGTGGATTACCATCCTGAGGATGAGGTACATTACTCCTGGTTTGCCCGCGAGTCACCATCGCGCGCAGCTGAGGGCTACTATACATATCTGAACAACTTCGCTGGCGTTGCCAAGGGCTGCTAGCTCAATTAAGAGGAGTCGGCATCGACACTGACTCCTCAATCGTTCAGCCGTAAAACAGATGAGAGGCTCGCTGGTGCTTTCCAGTGAGCCTCTTTTGATCCGACCTCACAGCTCTCAATAACCACTTTATAACTACTTTCCACCTCACGCCTGCAAAAGCACCTCTCCATGCACCTGTTACGCACTGCGTAAAAAATCCTTGAAACTTGTTCTTCCCCTCTTGACAATCTATCTCCTGTATGTTAAGTATTACTTGCTCATATAACAATTGGCTTTATTTACTATAACAATAAGCAATAAAAAAACAAAGCAAGGAGTGCTTTATGAAATTCAGCGGGTACGCTGGCTGGCTGGTCTGTGGAGGACTGGTCGCTCTATTGCTCTGTCTATCTCTTATGACAATGGTGCCGCCTGCTCAAGCTGCAGCCTCTACCACCCAGAAAGCGAACGATGATGTTACCGCGTGGATTCGCCAGCATGCGGTGCCTTTTAAGACTGCGGAACCTGGTGGCTCGGATGCCGATTTGCGACCTCTGCAGCAGATGATTGGAACGGCTCAAATTGTGGGCCTGGGGGAAGAGACGCATGGCACCCATGAGTTTTTCGCCATGAAGGCACGCATTATAGAATATATGGTGCAGCATATGGGCGTTACGGCCTTCGCGATGGAGGATGACTGGGGGATGGGCAAGGAGGTCGATAGCTATATTAATGGCGGCTCCAACAATATATGGAGCGTTCTCCTCAATGACCTCTTTATTACCTGGCGTACCCAGGAGATAAAAAGTCTGCTGGAATGGCTGCGCGCCTATAATGCCGATCCAGCTCATACCCATAAGGTCCATTTCTATGGCATCGATATGCAGGCATTGGAACGCCCAACTGTAGATGGCGTGCTCAACTATTTGCATAAGGTGGACCCATCGCAGGAGAAACAGGCACACACAATCTATCAGAAATTTATCAGCGATAATCAGGGCATTGGCGGAATGAGTCAGTATAAGAATCTGGATCAGGCCGGCAAGCAGCGTTATACAGATGATGCACAGCGAGTCTACAATGTGTTGCAAACACACCAGGCAGCTTATATACAGCGTTCGTCGCCACAGGCCTTTGCCAGGGCATTGCAGGATGCGCGCGTCGTGGTGCAGTACTCAGTGATTGCACCCAATCGTGTTGTGCAGTACTATTCACTGTTTACACCTGATCATGTTCCGCCACCCACCGATGCGTCATCTTCTTACTGGTTCCTGCAGCGCGACGTGTATATGGCTGAAAATGTGAACTGGCTTGAGCAACATAATGTCGGACGCATGGTGCTCTGGGCCCATGACGGTCATATCGCCAATAATGCAGCGCTCTACCACGTGAACGGGGTAACCATTGAAGGCAACATGGGATTCTACCTGCGACGCTGGTTGGGCACTCGCTACCTCTCGCTGGGCATGACCTTCTCCAGCGGAAGTTTTAATGCTGGCTTCGCCCTCTCCCCTACCACTTATACGATTTCTACTCCTAACCCGTACAGTCTCAATGGCACTCTAGGTAGCGTCAATCTTCCGCGCTACATGCTCGACTTGCGCCAGGGCCCGAAGCACGGTACGGTCGCTGACTGGCTCGATACGGGACGGCCGCTGCGTATCGCCGGGATGGATCCAGGTGAAGGAATTGATCAAATCTATACACCTCGTCAGGCATTTGATATCATCATCCATTTTCAGAAGACGCATGCCTCGCAGATGCTCTCTAGCCAGGCCTCCTTCTTCGGCACCCTGTCCGATGACCTGGGATATATCATCATGGGCATCGTTCTGTTCATCGCTCTGATTGCTGGCCTGGTGGTAGTGCTGCGCTGGCGCTATCTCACCACTCAGGCGGCAAAGACAAAATAAATGACACCAGATCTTGTCAAAGCGCATGACTTCGAGTTATATTACATGCAGATATATTACTTCAAGTCATATAACGACTACAGAATAGAGAGTACTCTATTCTGTAGTCTTAAAAAGCGAGGTGACATTATGAGACCGATCGAGGTAAAGGCTGCCGCTATTCTCGATGCACCTTCGGAAGATGTCTATGCGACGATTGCAGACTATCGCCAGGGGCACCCACAGATTCTGCCGAAAGGAAGCCTGTATAATCTACAGGTTGAGCAGGGAGGCTACGGTGATGGCACCATTATCCGCTTTAAGGCGCGTGCACTCGGCGTGGTGCGTTCCTTTTATCAACGTGTGAGCGAACCAGTGCCGGGCACGGTATTGGTCGAACAGGATATTGACCCGATCCACAATGTCGTCACGACCTTTACGGTGACCTCTATGGAGCAGGCCCAGATGTCGCATGTGGAGATTCTTCACACGGAGAATGCCAGCCCAGGCCTCCAGGGCTTTATCGAGCGCCTCATCAATCCCCTGGTTATGACACCCATCTTGCGTAAGGAACTGCAACTGCTCGAAAGCGTTGCCCGCCAAAGGGCGTCTCTGGAGAAAACCTCAACTAAGCAGTGAATCGGGGCTGCTTAGTTGAGGAAGGCTTCGCCACACCAGCATATTCTATGTAAAAAAAGCAAGATCGAAGAAGTTTTTTTGTCTTCCTTGGTATATGCTGTTTTTACCTGACATTTCAAACAGCATAGCATACGCAAAGATTTGGAGCACTCTATGGGAAAAGTTATGTTTGGCCTTTCGGTATCACTGGATGGATTTATCGCCGATAAAAATGATGATGTATCGGAGGTATTCGCCTGGTTTTCCAATGCATGGGACAGGCTATACGAAGTAGCGGGCGATCCGCTTAACGAGACGGGCGCGGTGATCATGGGACACCGAAGCTTCAATATGATTGACAATGACAATGGGTGGGTCTTTCCCGATGGCACAGCTCCCGAGTGGCCTGTAATTGTCTTGCAATCGCAGGCACGCGAGCCCGTGAAAAAAGGCAAGACACAATTCTACTTTGTCACCGATGGCATTGAAAGTGCAATACAAAAAGCACAGGAGCTCGCGGGCGAGAAACAGGTTGCTCTGCATGGTGCAAGCGCGGTCCAACAAGCCTTGAAGGCCGGCCTACTCGACGAGATCAACATGGCTGTTGCCCATATCCTTCTGGGTGAAGGCGTCCGCCTCTTCGATCACCTGGGCTCCAAGTCTATCCACTTGGAGCACATACGAACACTTGAAACACCAGGGGCCACCCATCTCTCGTTCCGCGTCGTGAAATAAGTGCGCCCCTTGCGGGCGCTTCCCGCCTCGCCGCACGTCAATGCTGCGGCGGGGGTTATGACTATAAGACAAGCTCCCAGGTTTCTCCAATCAGGTCGTGGCCGAAGCTATGGTGGGCTTCTTCTGCGACCAGTTTGAAGCCAGCCTTCTGGTAGATGTGCCGCGCCGCGAGCAGTACGCTGTTGGTCCAGAGCTGTATCTTTTGATAGCCGTGCTGGCGAGCGAAGCGGATGCAGGCTTCGACCAGGTGGCTACCCAGACCCAGACCACGGGCGTTTGGTTCGACCAGCAGCAATCTGAGCTTGGCCATGCTATCACTGGCCCGGACTAAAAAGACGGAGCCGACGATCTCCCCTTGCATCTCGGCGATCCAGCAATGTTCGTGGGCGGGATCATAGTTGTTGACGAAACCCGCTACAATCTGGGCAACGAGCGCTTCGAAGCGCTCGTCCCAGCCATATTCCCTGGCGTAGAGCACGCCATGCCGATGCGTGACCCAGCCCATGTCTCCCGGCTGGTGCGGGCGCAGAAAAAATGGCTCGGAAAACTTGAAGCTCTTTGTGAGAATACCTTCGATGTCCTGCATCGCTTTTATGAGGCGCTGCTGCTCCCCCTCACTCAACGCGTTGAGCATCTCCGCTACTTCATCACGCGAACGCTGATCAAGCAGTTGTGCGGCCTCCCGGCCTTCAGCCGTCAGCGACAACAAATACTGCCGTCCATCATTGTCAGAGCGCCTCTTCTCGGTCAAACCACGCTGCTCCAACTGCGCCAGGATACGGCTAAGGTAGCCCGGGTCCAGCCCCAGTTCGCGCCCCAGCTGCGAAGCCGTGGTCTGCTCGCGGTGCGCCAGCTCAAATATGATGCGAGCCTCAGTCAAAGTATAGGGACTGTGCAACAGACCCTCGCGTAACACACCAATCTGCCGTGTGAACGAACGATTAAAATGCCGCACAATACTGATTCTCTCATCAATATCCTCGAGTACCATACTTCACCTCATTACTTGACAAAAGCAACTACATACTTGCTATTATCAATCAACTAATTGCTTTTGTCAAGCATATTTGCCGAAAGATACATAATCGACAAACAATATTTTGGCACCCGATTTCCCCACCCCTCACGACAACGAAAAAATAAACACGACAACAATAGGTTCGGGCGAGGATGTTGGGAACATCATCTCCTTGCCCCCGATTTCTCCCTCGACGTACGTAAACGTTCCCCCCATACGTTCGGTCCTCGCGCCCAATTTTCTTCATTGACGAGAACATGTTACCTCTAATACCACCATAGCACAAATCTCGTTTTTTGTCTGTAATGGTATTTACAGTTTCTATACGCGCATTCACCTATACTCTCTAGTGGACACCCGTTCGAAGCTATCTTGGCATTCGTGCTTGGATGAATGCTAATTGCAGAAAGGTTTGCTTGCTGGATGACTACATATACCGCTACCCCACAGAAACTCTATCTTTTACCTGTGTCGTACTCGACCGTCCCTGCTGCTGGTCGCACGCTAGAGATGGTGATGGGCTGCTATCTTGTCGAGATGAGCGATGGCACGCATGTCTTGATCGATAGCGGCTTTCCGGCCGATGTTCCCCGGCCTGCAGGGACGCCGCCTCCACAACAGGAGAAAAATGTGCTGGCGCACCTGGCCGATCTTGGCCTGTCCCCGGCCAACATTGATGTTCTGATCTGTACCCATTTCGATGTCGATCATGCTGGCTATCATGATGCCTTTACGCAGGCGGAACTGGTTGTCCAGCGCTCCCACTATGAGCTGGCGCGCGGTGGACATCCACGTTTTGCGGCGGCCCGCTCTCACTGGGACCACCCAAACCTGCGTTACCAGATGGTCGATGGCGATACCGAGCTTATGCCCGGACTAACACTCCTGGAGACGAGCGGCCATACCACCGGTCATCAATCGGTACTGCTCCGTCTGCCACAAACGGGTCCGGTCCTGCTGACCATCGATGCGGTCCTGATGCAGTTTGCCTTTACGCCCGATCGACCAGCCTGGCCAATGGATGAGAATGAGGAGCAGGTGCGCGCCAGTACGCGTAAACTGCTGACCCTGACCGAACAAGAACATGTATCCCTGGTCATCTTTGGCCACGACGGTGGACAGTGGAAAACCCTCAAAACGGCACCCGCTTATTATGCTTAGTAGCCAGCCTCCTGAAATTTCCAGGAGGCTGGCTACCTTTAGTTTTCGATCTATAGGGTTGTCTATCTACAGGTCGATGGCTGGCAGTCCATGCATGCCAAGGACGAACGAGAGTTCGCCGCCGTGATGCAGGTCGTGCTCGATTAAATGCCAGATGACCCACTGGCGTGTAAAGGTCTCGTCATTGCCATCGTCATCAGTATCATGCAGGATGTCCTCCATATCGGCGCTTGTCCAGCGCTGCAAGCCATCCTGGAGCACCTGCCACGTTACCTTCAACCCGTGCGCCAGTTCTTCACCCGACCTGGCAGGCTGATCAGCATCATCCCACTTACTCAGCGGCCAAAGTTCCGCTCGCTTCTCTTTAAGAAGCACATAATTGAGCCAGCGCGCGCGCGCACCAATCATATGCCTGGCAATCATCCCAGCGGGACGGAGATTTGAAGAGGCCTCTACGTTTAGCTGTTCCGTCGTCAACGGAGCCAGCGCATGCACCAGGTGCTGCTGATACTTGTCCCAACCATTGTAGAAAGTGGCCAGTGTATGTGTCTGTCCTTGCATCTATTTTCTCTTTTCTTGCTTACAAAAAATCATTCAGCACCCCGGGAACACAAACTCTCCCGGGCCAGTTATCTTGCGGTTGTAGTAGATGAGCGATGAGAGGGGAGGCACACAGAAGTAGATAGCTTGCAAACTATCCATCAATCAGCGAAGAAACGCGAGTAACCATTAAATCACTATAAGAACTACACGCGTCAGGTTAAACATGTAGCTCCTCACCACGTCTATAGCTGAAAGGATGCACAGCCCTCATTACATTAAATTCTTTATTCATACATATCCTCCTTCCAGCTACTAAAAAACATCATATAACACATTGAGTATACCAGAGTGGCAGCCATAAGGCAAACACAAATCTACATATATACGATTATTTACACGATAAAAACTCAAAATTTGTTCCTTTCCTTATACTCTTAGTGATGCTATAACATAGCAACTACAAAAATTGTGTGCTGTTACATGTGAGATGCGCGCAATTTTTTCGCTCATTCACACATTTTCATGGCAAAGGAGGTACGCACTATGGGCTATGGAGCTTTCATGACGGTCAAAAATGAGTTACCGACCCCGCTGCAATTATTTGTCGAGGATACACAATGTATGTATGACGGTGGGCAGGAGGGGTCAAATCTTTCGCTCTTCAACGATGTTGTCTTACAGTCAAACCAGATACTTCCTGCCAGCGGGCGGCAGTACATTGAGGCGAAAGCAAGTGGTGGATGCTTCCTCGAACCATCGTCCTTTACCCTTAACGCGTCGAATATCGGTAAGGTTACTATCGTCGAGAGCGGTAACAATTACTATGCTAACGATAATACGAATCCCGATTCTCTGAGCATCAATATCAACAACAGCGGCGATCAGGCTGTCATTACAGTTATCGTTCACATGTAATTCGGACTCTATACCATCTGGTATAGGGATAGTAAAGAAAAAGATAGAACATAATAGGAGTAAAATAGCATGAAAACGGCAACTCAGGATATCTCCTGCGCACTTGGCACCTCAACTGGCGGTAATTACTTGACTGATACTGTCAAGCAAGGCATCATGACGGCTGCTCAAGGTGGCGAGCACACTGCGGCCTATTTCAATAATCAGTTTACGGTTGGCAATTTCATAAACTGGCTGAACTCCGAGGGCGATAGTGCCTGGGTGATGGAAAATGACAAGGATGGTAATCCTGTGATCTGGGCGGCTCAACTGGGTGCCGCTCCCACCAATAATAAGGCGGGACGTCAGCAGCCAAAAAATTTGAAGGGGCTCAAGCTGGAGCAGGTCCTGGCGACGCCAAATGCAATCAGTATGGTGCTTCGCCCCATTGAGAACAAAAATGTGATCAGTGGCAAGGATCAACCATCTCAGTTTAACTGGAACGGCAAGAACTATAATGTGGTCGGCTCGATTACAGGTACGCTTAGCTATGATCAGCAGCCGCTCTGGTATGTTGATGTGCCTGTGGGCGTAATCGAGTTGGTTCCGATGAGTGCCTTAGCAAAGATTGCCTGGCCTGCTTTTGTCAAACCACTCCTTCAGGGCTTCTGGCGCGGCGTTAAATCATGCTTCTCAGGTGCACCCAAAGCCGCTGATCTAGCAGATATCGCTGGAGATGCAGAGGAGAGCGGTGAGGCGGCCGCCGTCGATAGCGAAGCTGTTGCCGAGGACGCTACGGTGAGCATGGGGGCCGGGGCCGCCGCTTTCTCATGCATGCTTGTCCTGGCGGCGATTCCTTTTATTATTGAAATTTTGTCCCACCCTTCCTACCATACTTTCAAGGTCTATAACCTCACCGACTACGATGTCAACTGGACGCCTCCTACTATTGATGAGGGGGCCATGAATGCGGCTCCGGTGAAATCTAGGGACTCCAGTGATTTTAACACGGTCATTCCCGCGCAGTCCTGGTTTTCGCCCGATCCTGATATAATCCCTCCTGTGCTCGTTGTGCACGAGGCTGACTTCAGTTTTGCCAGTGCCAGCGAATTTCATGGCCTGGAATATGCTATGAAATTCACGCTGACCAATCCTAAAAATAAAGATGCCGTTGTCGCTACGTCTGCGGTCGTCTTTGAGGTGCCGCTCAACACGCCAAACCAGCTTAACGTGACGTTCTCCCCTCCGAGTGACCTATCTGATCTCTTCGATCAACCCCGCTACCAGAAAACCCAGATGCAGGTGCAGAATAGCGGTGTGACACTTACGATCACCTTTGACTATCTCACTGGCCAGCATCCTACTCCCAGTGGGCAAAACGCCTATACCTATAATTCACTCGTCGTCTTCTCGTGATGCCGCTAGCTCGCAAAGGATGAATACAGAATCATGACAATGACGATTCCGTGTGTACTCGGTTCAGCCAGGCAAGGATTGCCGCTGACCGACCGTACAAATGTTATGTTGATGCAGGCCTTGTCCGGGGGCTCTAATACCGCCTCGTACTTTCAGAAGCAATATGCCCTTAAGCGCTTTGTCGCCTGGGTCAACGCTGGTGGCGCTGCTGTCTGGACAGCCGGTACGGATAATCAGGGTAATCCTATCTTCAGTGCGCAGCAGCCAAACAGTCCTCTGCGTATGCAGCTCTCGACGCTACCCGCGCAGCAAGTCTTGCACGGCCAGCAACCGCCACACCAGTTCACCTTTCAAGGACAAAGCTATAATGTTGTGGGGTCGCTCACTGGTACACTTTCCTACTCAACAGATCCATTATGGTACGTGGAGGTTCCTCTGGGGGTTGCGGAGGCTGTTCCTATCAGTCAGCTCGCCAGTATTGCCTGGGCGGGCCTGGTCAGGCCTCTTTTGCAAGGCTTCTTAAATGGTATCCGCTCCTGCTTTACTGCGCTAACTGAGGCAGGCGAAGTGACTGCTGAGATTACCGCTGATGCCGCCGCTGCGGCCGCTGAAGAGGCGTCAGTAGACGCGGTAGTGGTCGAAGATGTGGCGGTCAGTATGACGGCGGGCGTGGCTGCTTTCGCCGGCATTGCTCTGCTGGCTGCTATTCCCATTATCATCGAGCTGCTTGCGCACTCTTCCTACCACAGCATCAAGCTGTACAATCTTACCGACTATGACATCATCTGGTCGCCACCTTATCTCGATGAGGGTGTTCTTAATGCCGCGCCTGTCACTGCTCAGGGGGCGAGCAGCTACAATTTCGTTATCCCGGCCCGCTCGCTCTATTCTCCCGATCCGACTATTCCTCCCGTGCCGGTTGTACATGAGGCCGACTTTAGTTTTGTCAGTACCAGCGACTTCAAGGGTATTGGATACGCCATGCCGTTCACCTTTACTCCTCCCGCTCAACCTGGAAATATGTTGGCCACAACTTCTCTACTCTTCGATATTCCCTGGGCGGGCGACAATTCGCTCTACGTTACCTTTACGCCCCAACAGAGCCTGGCGCGCTTCTATAGCGAGTTCGAGGGCAAAAATACCCTGACACAGATGCGGTCACTACATAGTGTTCAGGGGCAACCGATTATCGCCACTCTTACCTACGATTACCTCAACTCTGAACATCCCGGACCCGATGGGCAGAGTGGCTACATCTACAACTCCCTCGTTGTTTTTGCGCCACTCGCGACATAATAGGTTCGGACAAACGTACCGGGAGCATAACCTCGTCTCCGATTTGTGCCCCCACCATGGGTTCGGACGAGCATGCCGGGGGCATGATCTCCTCGTCTCCGATTTGCGCCCCCATCATAGGTTCGGAGCTTGCCTCCGATTTGCTGCGTTACGCCCTATCTTGCGCTACCAGGCATAGCTTGATAGGGCGTAGAACATCTCTTGCAGCCCATGTGGATAGGCGTCGTCATAGTACCAGTCCGGTCCCTGTCCATGCCCATCGGAGAAGGCACAGTCGTTGCTGAATACATTGCTGGTATCGCAATAGCTGGCCTGAGCATTCTGCACGGTCGAGGGGTCGTGAATTGCGCCGCCGTGGTTATAGCAGGCTACACTGGATGAGCCTTCGTACCAGACTTTGTGGTTGGCGCTCATCATGAGCGAGCTATTGCCGACCAGGGTGTCACAGTGACTGCCGACAACGGTCCAGTCGGTATTGCCGCCGCTATTGGGATGCTGGGCGTGGGCACTCAGGTCGCGCATGAAACCGCTGTTCCAGTTCATTTCCTGTCCCTGCGTGCAGTTGGCACAGGCTAGCGAGGCTCCGAAAACTCCGTTGTGGGGAGTATTAAATGTGATGGCGTCAGTGACGGTGCCGATGGTGGTGGGCATCCAGGGCATATGCTGCTCTGCCAGTTCCATCGTGTGCCTGATGATCAGTCCACCCATGCTATGCCCGACCAGGATCTCTGACCAGTTGCGCTGCCCAAAATTATAGAAGAGGTACCAGGCAAACAGACAGCCGAGGTGGTCGAGGCTCTCATTATTGGTGCCGTCGTTGGTGTTGGCCATGCTGACGCAGTGGACATGGTAGAGGGGATCGTGCAGGTCTGCCGTATAATGGCTGATGGAGTTTTGTTCGTTCCCGTTGCTGGCACACTCGGAACCATCCGGCTTCACCTCTTTATTATAGTAGCTGATCTGTCGGAAGTCGCCTCGCCAACGAGCGGCCAGAAAACTGGCGGCGTCTCGCCAGTAGCTATCACACGCCGGCATCGTTCCGCTGCCGTTGGGAGCTGAACCAAACAGACCATCCCCTCCGTTCAATCCATGCACAAACACCACACTGGTCCCGTTATACATAGCACGCGGCGCCGTGGTCTGTGCTTTCTCCTTCAATTGCACATGCATTGGACCCACAGTACTGGCATGAGGCTTCTGTGTGGCCGGTGCGCTCGCCCTGGCCTGCGCGGCCCCGGACGAACTGTTCGCCCCCCACAACACTGAAACAACACACACCAGAGCTACCAGAAAAAAAATAACGCGGAAGCGAGCAGGGCTGGCAAATAAAGCTTTTAAGTGGCGCATAATGATCAGAAATCCTTTCTGTCCCATTTAAATGCAAAGCTTATACAGTACAAAAAACGGGAATTGTTCAGGTTTTTGCGCCATCCCTTGATGTGAAAAAACACAATCCGGACGAAGTTTTTCCGCTTTTGGTGGTAGAGTAGGCATAGATATATATTGAAGGCGTAATGTTTGAGAACCAGGTACGAAAGGATAAAACATCATGGATAAAGCTACTTTTGTAACCACGCTGGTGGAGCAGCGCGGGGAGTGGGAGGCGCTGCTGGCGCGCTTCGATGTGGAGACGATGCGGCTGTCCGGAGCGGCCGGGAAGTGGTCGGTCAAAGATGTGGTGGCACACGTGGCGTGGAGCGAACACGAGATGGTGCCCGTCATGCAGTCGCATGTGCTATCGGGCTCGGAACTATGGAACGTATCAGAGGATGAGCGCAATGAGGTCGTCTATCAGCAAAATGAGGCTCGCTCGCTGCAAGAGGTGGTAGCGGATGAGCAAAAGATCTATGCTCAATTTCTCCAGGCGGTTCAGGAGCTAAGCGAGGAGGATTTTCACGATCCCCGGCGCTTCAAATATATGCCCGCCGACTGGGTGCCCTGGCAAATCTTTGCGGGCTGCTCTTTCAAGCACTACGAGGACCACATGCCCTCACTCCAGGCCTGGCTGGTGCGCCGTGGTCCGGCTTCTTCCGAGGAGTAGCAGCTCTGTGCTTGCGCTCCCGCTTAAAGTCAAGCATAATTGGAAAACCATAAAGTAGGAGCATAGATTTCCTGGCCTGACACGCAGCTCCTATTGTCGCGGCCCGCGTGTGGTGGTTCCACACGCGGACTTTTATCGAACTCCTCCGTCTCCAAGCTCGTCCCGAAAAATTCGGGGCGTCTCATGTTGGGCTCTCCGTTATACACCACTCAAGGAAAGCGATGGCGAACAACGCTGACTATTACCACGAACCGTCGCGATCAGTGATCGGGGTTGGCCAGAATTCGGGGGCGATCACGTAGACGGTGCCGTTCGAGGCGTTCAACCAGAGTTGCTGGAAGATCGCACGCGGATAGACAATCTCCACACCTGCATCACTCGTAGTACCCCCCATAGCTGGATCGTTGGCGATCACATCACCCTTGGAGGTGAAGCCACGCACAACCATCAGGTGGCCCTGAGTGCTGTAGGTAGCGCCGGGCAGTTGGCCGGGGCCAAAGGCAATACTGATGACAATCGGCACGCCAAGTTTGACCCACTGCTCGATCTGGCTCAATGAGTACATACGCGTCACAAAGGCGTGGATGTTCCCGAACTCGGAGGCATACGCCGTGTTATTCGGCCAGTTACCCGTTCCCTGATACGTGAAGTCGTACGTGCCCTTCGCTGCATCTGGTACGGTCTGCGTCAGATTTTGCTGATGCAGAATAGTGGACCAGTAGGCCATAACCATGCTGGTCGACGTCGGGCTGCACCAGACGTCGCCGCCGCCGCCATAGCCCAGATTCCGGTACTGGTCCAGGTTCTGTGAACGCTGCGGCACCGCCAGATTGATGCCCCAGGTGGACGTATCGGGAGCGATGTCTGGCACGTGGGTGGAGTTGGGTGCATCATAGTCGGCGATTACGCCAAAGTGATGGATCACCGGGCTCACGCCGGGCTTCGTCGTGAAGAGCGTGATCCCAATCTGATAGGCAGTAGCGACGGTCTGCGCGTAGAACGTATCGGTCGCCACGCCACCGGTTTTGTCGAACTGCCCATCAACGCTGTGGCGCTGAATTGTGCTGAAGTCGCTGGCCCAGATTGGCAGATCGTACCAGTGTGTCCATTGGCCACGCTCCAGAATGCGCACGTGGACTTCCATCCAGGTGCCATCCTGTGTCGTCGCATCCCAAGAAGCGATAATCGTCGTGACAGGATTCGTCGTCGTGTGAACCGGCGAAACAAACGTGCCATAGGAGAAGCTACCACCGTTGTAGTAGTTCATCCCGCCATTGTAGGTGCCCGCAGCCATCGGATCTCTGCCGGAGCAGAGCTTTGTCTGAGCGTCGTAGCTGGTCGCACCGCCATCGATGTCGCTGGCAGCACAGGTGAGATTGGCGTGCGGATCAAGCTGGACCCGCGAGCCAAAGGGAGCGGGGTAAGCAGCAACGCCATTATTCGTCCAGCCCTGAAAATCCCCGAAGTTGTTTAGCGCCCAGAACTCGTTATACTGCTGGTGCGGATCAACGGTCGCGGCATGCGCGTCAGGTGTAGTCTGCTGTACGCAGAGCGTCACGCCGCACAGTATGAGGAGCAGACATAACGAAAGAGCACCACGGAAATACGTTCGCCTGCCGAGCCGCGGGGAGGAAAAGTGGACCATCCTTAGTCCTTCCTTTCTCAAGAAGAAATGGTAACGAGAGAACATCCATTGACCTATAATAGATAGTGTTACCATCTATACATGTTCATAAGTATACTATGTATTACTCGCGGTAATCTAGTGACCCATTGAAAAGAGGGTGGTATACGGGGTGGCCTGCACGGGAGGCAGCTTCGTGATGAACGTCGTTGACGGATCGTCGAGCGTAAAGTCGAGATAAGACGTCTCATGAACTCAAACGGTTCCTTGCAGAAACATGACATTTTTGTTTGCTTGTTGACTTTTAGAGTACAGATAGATATTCTTTGAAATGGAGCATTGATGAGCTGAATTAAGTCCTTTCTTTCGGAGTTGATTGCATGTCGAGCCGCCACAACCGCAGCTGGCCATACAACGGTTCCCGTAACGGTGGCAACCGCACTGGCCTGGCCCAGGGGATTACTATGCCCTTTTTAGCTGCGTGTGCCTGCCTGCCGACTGTCTCTCTGAACTCGCTGTGCTTCGAGCGATAAGTTAAACCGCGACTCCCACCGGCATACGCACTGGGCGTAGCCGGTGATGAGATATGTGGAATTGCTTCTTCCCCGATGCAATAGAGCTTCTCCCGCGCCATCTTTTCACATAACGGCTTCGCCTCAGCTGTTTTTTTGTCCAGCTAATGAAAACAGAGGAGGAAACGATGACTCTCCGACAACTCTTGCGCTCACTGCGAGCGCGCAATTCACCTGAGCAGGTGAATTGGCGGCAGTATATGGTCCTCTGGCGTACTTACCTGGGTCCACAGCGTTTGAGGGTGGCCCTGATGGCGCTCTTCCTGCTGGCCAGTATTGCTCTGCAGTTGCTGGGGCCGCAGCTCATTCGCCTGTTTATCGATACGTTTCAACAGCATGCGGGCCAGCAGGTGCTGGCGTTGATCGCCCTGGGCTATCTTGGCATCGCAATTGGCGGTCGCCTGGTATCGGCGCTGGCCAGCTATCTTTGCGAGGATGTGGGCTGGCGCGCGACCAATCGGCTGCGTGAGGATCTGGCGCAGCACTGTCTGCAGCTCGACCGCTCCTTTCACGGTCAGCACACGCCAGGCGAGCTCCTTGAGCGCATCGATAGCGATGTTGATGTGCTAGCCAACTTCTTCTCACAGTTCGTTATCCAGGTCATCGGTAGCGGCATCCTCATGCTGGGCATCCTGATTCTGATGGGACGCGAGAACCTGTGGTTTGGCCTGATTTTAGGTGCCTACATTGTATTGAGTATCTTCGTTTTTGCGCGCATCCAGCGCCTCTCCCGGGCACCCTACAAGCGGCATCGGCAGGCCCAGGCAGCCCTGAGCGGCTTCTGGGGCGAGGTGTTGCAGAGCCTGGAGGATATCGCTGCCAGTGGAGCCGCGCGCTACATTCTGCTTCGCTATTTCAGTCTGCAGCGCCAGGAGAACCGCGCCGAGCTGACCAGCATCTATTGGTGGGCAGGCCTTGAGACTGTGGGGATAGCAATTGAGCTGTTGAGTACGCTGCTTATGCTGGTACTGTGCGGCTACTTTTTTGTGCGGGGCGCGCTCACGGCTGGCACATTGGTCTTGCTTTTGAGCTATACCGCCCAGTTGTTGGATCGTACATTTGACCTGACCGATCAATTTGGTTCGCTGCAGGAGGTAACGGCCAGCATTGAGCGCATCAACGAGATCTATCACACAACGAGCCGGGTTCAGGATGGGCCGGGCGTGGTTTTTCCGGCCGGAGCGCTCGCCATTGCCTTTGAGTCCGTGGCCTTTCAGTATGAGCCAGATCGACCAGTCTTGCACGACATCTCGTTTGAGGTTGCGCCAGGCGAAGTTGTCGGCTTGATCGGGCGCAGCGGTAGCGGGAAATCTACGCTGATCCGGCTGCTGTTGCGCTTCTATGATCCAGAGACTGGCAGCGTGCGGGTGGGAGGGAACGACCTGCGGCAGGCGAAGCTAGATGAGTTGCGCGGCCGTGTGGGATTGGTGACGCAGGAGGTGCAGCTTTTCCGCGCCAGCTTGCGCGCGAACCTGACCTTCTTCGACGACGCTATTGCGGATCAGCGCATCCTTGCAGCTATCGAGGAGCTGGGCATCATGCCATGGTATACGCGCCTGCCGAGAGGACTGGATACCGAGCTGGCAGGCAATGGCTCCGATTTCTCCGCTGGCGAGTCTCAATTACTGGCCTGCATCCGCGTCTTCCTTAAGGACCCGCAACTCATCATTCTAGACGAGGCAACCTCGCGGCTGGATCCTCTGACCGAGCAGTTGATTACACAGGCGATCGAGAAATTGTTGATCGGACGTACTGCGATCATTATCGCCCATCGCCTGCAAACAGTGGAGCGGGTGGACCGCATTATGGTTCTCGAAGCCGGGCACATCGTGGAGTACGACCAGCGCAGCGTGTTGCGCAATCGGCCGGACTCACGCTATGCCCAACTACTCACAATGTCCCATCCGGAGGAGATGCTGGCATGAAAACATACACCTTTCTGGCGCGCCTGATCCGAGCCTCACGGGGCAGCTATCTACTGGCGATCCTGCTGCAGTTTCCCCGACGCCTCTTGCTTCTGGCACCTGGCCTTATTATCCAGCAGATCATCGATGGCCTGACGCATGGTATGCAGCTTGACCTGCACTTCTGGACGCTCATCGGGCTGTTCTTCGGCCTCATGCTGACGCGCATGGCTGCCTTGATGCTGGTCCAGATCAGTGAGCGCTTCCCGATCTTTACCATCGAGCGTCTCCTGCGCAAGAATTTGCTGGAACACCTGCTACGCCTGCCAGGAGTTGGCCGCCTTCCCTATGCAGCAGGCGACATCGTGAATCGCCTGCAGGAAGAACCCGCCAGCCTGGGACACTTTCTGGTAATGGGTGCCTTTGTGGCTGGCATGATGGTCGAAACAGTAGTGGCCCTGACTATTATGGCTCGCATCAACCTCCAGCTGACCGTGATCGCGGTTCTACCCTTGCTGCTCGGGAACGTTGTGGTCAACGCCTTCGGCGGACGCATCGAGCACTATCGACGCCTCAACCGCGCGGCGGCCAGCGACGTCAGCAGCTATCTGCTAGAGATGCTGGGGACCGTGCAGGCCATCCAGGTTGCCGGGTCTACAGCCAGCGTCGTCAACCACTTTCGCTCTTTAAACCAGCGACGACGCCAGGCCTCGCTGCGCGAGAACATCCTCAGCAACACGGTCCTGGGCATTTTCGGTAGCGGCATCTCAAATGTCGGGATCGGCCTGATCCTCTTGCTGGCCGGCAGCGCCCTGCAGAGTGGACACTTCACCATCGGCGATTTCACCTTGTTTGTTGCCTATATGAGGAACCTGACTCGCTTCAGTAGCGAGGTCATTGGGATGATCGCCGGCTACCGGCGCGCCGGGGTGGCTCAACAACGGCTCACTGAATTGATGATCGGTGGCACGCCCGAACAACTGCTGCAGCCTGGCCCGCTCTACCAGCGCGGCCCCCTGCCAGAGGTCCCGCCTATTGTCCGCCGCAGCGAAGATCGTTTGGAGCAGTTGGAGATCCGCAACCTCAGCTACTACTATCCCGGAACTACCCACGGCATCAGTGGCATCAACCTGACCATTCGGCGCGGCCAGATTGTTGTCATCACGGGGCGCATCGGGTCGGGGAAGACCACGCTACTGCGTGCCCTGCTCGGGCTGTTACCGGGACAGGAGGGCGAGATTTATTGGAATGGCCAGCTGGTCGCTGATCCAACCAGCTTCTTTGTGCCACCCCGTAGCGCCTATACCCCTCAGTCACCCGGATTGTTCAGCGCCAGCCTGCGGGAAAACATCACCCTGGGCCTGCCTCTGGATGACGAGGAAGTTCGCGCTGCCTTACACCGGGCCGTCATGGAGCACGACGTAGAGAAGCTACCACAAGGCTGGGATACGCTGGTAGGGCCGCGAGGATTGAAGCTATCGGGCGGCCAGGTTCAGCGCACTGCTGCCGCCCGCATGTTCGCACGCCAGGCTGAACTGCTGGTCATCGACGATCTCTCAAGTGCACTGGATATAGAGACCGAACGCCTGCTCTGGCAGCGCCTCTTCTCCGACCGCTCAACCACCTGCCTGATCGTCTCGCACCGCCAGCACGTCCTGCGCCAGGCCGACCACCTGCTCGTCCTTAAAGACGGCCAGATCGAAACCCAATACAACCCCACAACCGACGCCCTCCCACCCCCACCCCCATAGGTTCGGAGCTTGCCTCCGATTTGCCCCACCGTGTGTGGGGCACGTACCCGGGCGTTCCGTCCCTCGTGGTAAAACACCTCCCCATATGCCGTACCCAAATGCAACCTTCCCCCGTACGGTATCGCCTTCAATAGAACGTTATCATACGGGAAGGAAAATCGGAGGCAAGCTCCGAACCTATGGGGTTTTCCGTGTTTCATGCGGCTTCGCAGTTATGCCTGCTTGTTTTCTGCCAGGAAGGGAGTAAGCGCTGGCAGCAGTAGATCAGTGCGGAAATTAATGTTGTAATGAGTACCCCCTGGCAAGATGGCGAGTTGCGATGGGATCATATTTGCGCCGTCCCAGCCAGCGTCTTTCAAGCCGCCGCCAAGGAGGTTGAAAAACTCTACCGCATGCGCGGGAGGCATCCCATCAGAGTCGCCGGCAATTATCAGGATGGGCGACTTCAAAGCAGCAACCGATGCACTCCAATCATAGTCCTGACCCAGGGCCCCATTCATCTGAGAGACCAGGCGCGTAAAATCTTCTGGTTTTGGCGCAACGCTTACATAGGCATCATAGAGGGGCGTATTGCGCAAGAACTCAGCAGAGTTGGACTTCATGCCCACCTGCATCTCGGGATGCCAGCCCGCACGCTTGAACGGCGCGGAGATAAGCACGAGCTTGTTGACGCGCTCTGGATGGCGAATGGCGGTCTGCAGGGCGACAGCACCACCAAGAGAGAAGCCAAGGACATCGGCCTTTTCGAGTCCGAGATATTCAATCAGGCCAGCGATATCGTCGGCCATGGACTCAAAGCTCATGGGGCGATCGGTCAGGGCGGTTCGTCCATGTCCATACATATCTACACCGATCACCTGGTGGTTCGCCGTCAGCGCGGAAGAGAGAGCAGCAAACATCGTGGCAAAGGTGCCAAAGCCACCGTGCAGCATGACCAAAGGCTTACCAGTGCCATGCACCTCATAGTACAGATTGATACCGTTTACAGCAGCGTATTTCCCTGCAGGCTGATTCGCATTGGTCGTCATAATAAATACCCCTTCAATTTTAATTTTGTAAACCCTACTTATCTACCTATTCTTTTTGAGCTGAGAAAAAGCGGAAAAGCACAGCCTCTCAATTGACAATTGCTGATTCTTCAGGTACTGTTTCTTCAAATATTGCATATCTAGTAAGGACCCATACCGAGCAACATTCCAGCAAGCAACTCGAGGATATATCAGCCCTGTTTACACTGGGGAAAGGTGGTCAATCATGGTCAATCTGAAAGTGCTTTTTGCCCAACTGGTCTATCTCGTTTTGTTTTTTAGTGTGCCCCTGTTCCTCGCGGCGGGTACCATCGCCTGGCCTGCTGGCTGGACCTTTCTCGTGCTCTTCTTCGCGTTCGTGTTCTCCCTGACTTACTGGCTCTACAGGCACAATCCCGGCCTGCTTACCGAACGCATGACGGTGAGCAGGTCCGATCAAAAATCCTGGGATAAGATAGGCATGACGTTCTTGTATGCCGCCTTCCTGGGTTGGTTGATCCTGATGCCGCTGGATGCGGTGCGCTTCCGCTGGTCGCATGTGCCAACCTGGCTCCAGGTCGCGGGCGCGCTCATGCTGATTGGTTCCTTCTGGCTCTTCTATGCCACCTTCCGCGAAAACTCCTACCTCTCGCCCATGGTGCGCATCCAGAGCGATCGCGGCCAGACCGTCGTCTCAACCGGACCCTACCACTACGTGCGCCATCCCATGTATGCCGCCGCCCTCTGCTTCCTACTTGGCGGCGCCCTCCTGCTAGGCTCCTGGTTCGGCCTGCTGGCGGCACTGCTCCTCATCATCATGATCGCCATCCGAGCCGTATTTGAGGAACGCACCCTCCAACAAGAACTGCAGGGCTATTCCGACTACAAAACACACGTCAAATACCGCCTCATCCCCTACATCTGGTAACCAACATGTGCCTGGGCCGCCTGGGCGCATGCGGTGGAACTCCCACCGCATGCGCCCACGAACATTTACACTGGCCGTATACTCAATATGCTAGGGATGCGTCCACGTATACCAACTGGTATCGTATTGCAGCCCTGCCTTCTGGTAGGTGAACGAGTACTGGAGCGTCTGGCCTGCGTTCAGGCCGTTCACGGTATACTCCCAGCGCGCGGTGCCGCTATTATATGTCATCTGGACATTCTGCTGTACCTGGCCGGGAACGATATAGTGCAAGATAACGTAGCCAGCTGTCCAGCCGCAGGGTTGGAACCAGGGTAGGGCCGTGCTGGACCCGGTGCTAACGACGTTCTGCGTGAAGGTGCCGGAGCAGCCTGAGGGCGTCGGGGACGGCGTCGGCGTCGGCGTCGGAGTTGTGCCATTGAGCGTGTAGACACGGACGTAGTCAATCAGCATGGGGACACCGGACTGCGTGGAAGCCGTTGGATTCCCGGGCCAGCCACCACCCATGGCGACGTCGTAGATGATGAAGAAGCCGTGATCGATGGCGTTGGCCCAGGTGGTGGGATCCATGCCCGGATCGTTGGAGTTGACGTGCCAGAACTCTACACCGTCCAGGTACCAGCGTACCTGCTCGGGCGAGGTGCGGCGATCGATCTCGGTACGGTACGTGTGGTACGCGGCCTGGCAGGTCGTGGGCGTACAGGGCGTGTGGCCGCCGCGACCAGAGCTCTCGTTACAGGGACCGCCGGGATTGACGCCGCAGTGTAGCGTGCCATACTCCATGTTGGTGCCGTTGATGCTTTCCATGAAGTCGATCTCGCCGACGCTCGGCCAGGTGCCGCCGCTGCGGAAGGGCGCGCCCAGCGACCAGAAGGCGGGCCAGTAGCCCTGAGCCGCCGCGCCCGTGACGTTGGGCAACTGGATCGAGGACTCGAAGGCCACCTCGCCACCAACGGGCGCCGCGAAGTTCGAGGGCTGCGTCTCAATGCGCCCCGAGGTCCAGTTTCCATTGCCATCGCGGATAGGCTTGATCGCCAGGTGCCCGTTGCCATCCAGATAGACATTGTTGGTGCTATTCGTCATCGTCTCAATCTCGCCCGTCCCCCAACCTGTGCCTGTATCGTATTTCCAGTTTGTGGTATTGACACCTGTACCAGCAGCGCCATTGAATTCATCGCTCCAGGTGAGATTCCAGGACGCGGCCCTGGCGCTTGGAATGGCGCTTGATGGCGCAAAACTCAGGGCGGCCAGCCCCAACATGACAATAACGAACAGCGTGGTGAACAAGAGGAGGCGCCGCTTGCGCGACAGCAGGGAGTCATTGACCGGTTCCCTATGTGGAAAGATCTGCATTGATCGCTCCTTTCAGATCAACTACCTCAAAATATAAAAGCACACAACTCTTACTCATCAAGACAAAAAGATAGCCTGACAACAGTATGTATACTCTTCAGTAAGCAAATCGTCTCTGTTGTCTGTGGTCTAATTCGGTCGTAAACGCTGGCTAAAAAGAGCCACTAAGGGCTGCTGATAGGCTGCTGGTTGAGAACACGACTCGATGCTCTCTGTACAAGGGTGGTTGCTAGCTGAATACAGGGTGGATCGGCGAAATAATCCTGTGTCGGGGCACCTCCTGATGTCTGCCGCCCATTTTTCGGCGGCTGCTTCTCATTCTTTCTATCAATCATGGTTAAGAGCAGGTCGATAGCTGTACGCCCTATGTCGGTGAACGGCTGGCGAATAGTGGTGAGCGGGGGACTCGTGTGGGCTGAGATGATGTAATCATCAAAGCCGACAACAGCAATATCTTCTGGAATGCTGACTCCCTGCTCTTGCGCAACTTCCAGGAAGCCATAGGCCATCTCATCGTTACTAATAAAGATGGCGGTCGGCCAGGTGCTTCTGTCGCGCGCGAAAAGCAGGCTGGCGCAGTGGCAGCCACCACTCTGTTTAAAGTTGCCATGGAAGAGTAGATTGGAATCGGGAGTGATGCTGGCATCGTGCAGAGCCTGGCAATAGCCCTGATAGCGTTCAGCCGCACAATGATAGCTGGCAGGTCCCTGGATATGCGCGATGCGTGTGTGACCGCACTCCAGCAGATGTTTGGTTGCTTCATATGCGCTGACCAGATTATCAATGCCAACCCACGGCGTGCCCGCTGGCTCCTCCTGGTCGTCGATCATCACCAGGGGCAGACCCTGCTGAAAATGAGCGACCAGCTGCCGCGCCAGCCCACCAGGAAAAATTGCCAGCAGGCCCGAGATCATGCGCATCGCCAGGATACGGTTCAGCACATCGGCATGATTGCGTTGATTGCCGATGCAATAAAGGACGATTTCATAGGGTGAGTCTTCGAGGTATTCAGCCACGCCGCGCATGATTTCAGGCATCGCCGGCCAGTTCAATGGGGGAGCCAGCACGCCAATCAGCTGCGTGCGGCCACCGGCCAGCACCGTCGCGGTAATGTTGGGAACGAAATTGTACTCCTGCACCACTCTCATCACCCGCTCACCCAGCACCGGATCAACGGACGGATTGCGATTCAGGACACGCGAAACGGTAGCCTTGGAAACACCCGCGAGCCGTGCAATATCCTGGATAGTCAGCCTTCCCTGCATCTCTCCTGGCATACGACGCTCCTGCATCATTGCTATGTAGGTGCGCCCCTTGTGAGCGCTTATAACTAAAATTCACCTCAATAGCCAAGAACCAGTTTTGCACAAAAAACGTAACATAGAAACCGGTTTCTGTCAAGGTCGCCGCTCGACAATGCTCCCCATAGGTTCGGCCCTTGCGGCCGATTTCTCCCTCGCCGCTCGACAATGCTCCCCCGTAGGTTCGGCCCTTGCGGCCGATTTCTCCCTCGCCACACGCTCACGCTCCAGAAGACGCGCAATCAAAAATATTCCCTTTCAAACGGTTGCAGCACATCGATGACAATCAGCACTACAAGTATGCATATGGGAAAGACGAGAGCGGTCAAGGCGAGCCGTAGTTCAAGGACGCCACCGCAGATAGCGCCGATCAAATAAGATATCCACAGGCCGCTTAGTAGGAAGAAGTGGCGCGCTGATGCCTGGTGCACCGGTGTGCGTATGACTTGCAGCACAGACTGCTCCGCTAGCTGCTGGCGCAGCCAGGGCAGGTATTGGGCCAGGGCGTTGGCCCAATTGCTCAACACACCCGTCACAAAAGTTGTACTGATGTGCTCGCCCCTGGCCCGCCGTACAGTTGCCGTCTGCAAACCCATCGCCAGCGTAAGCAGGGTCGTGCAGACATAAAAGATCCATGAATCGAGGGGGCGCACACTCCCACCCTGAAAAGAGCGGCTACCAACCAGAAGAAAAGCCAGCAGAAAGATCACTTCCAGAGCAAAAATGATGGCGAAGGGGGAGCGAATGTGCCAGGGCCTTGTCAGCGTCAGCATGAGGAAGCCCAGCATATTACCTACGAAGAACATAATAATTGGGAACCCGCTATGCAGCGCGGCAGGCCAATCCAAACGGCCCAGGGCTACGCCGGTCGCCATGCTATTGCCGCTCATAAACGAGGCCCCCAGCTGTTGCAGAACCAGGAAACCAATCGCGTCGCTGAATGCGGCCACCCAGGCCAGCAGAAATGCTGCCCATATACGCTCGAACCTTACATGTTGCTGCATAGTTCTCTCCATCGACACAGCTTGACACGCCACTATCAAAGCAAGTGGTCATCCCTTTTCCAGATTTTGGCAGCGTCAATAGAATACGCTAACAATAGCACTATTTTTGATTGAGAAAGGTTCTACAAATGGAGAAACGTGCGACTTTTATTGCCATGATACGCCCCACCCGCTCCGGCTTTACGGAAGAAATGTTGCCCGCAGAGGCAGAGGCAATGCAAGCGCATTTTGCCTTCATGGACCAGGCAGTCCAGGAAAGAAAATTCTATCTGATCGGACCCTGCCTCGACCGCGCCTTTGGCATCTCGATCTTTGAGGCGGCGTCGTTAGAAGAAGCCCATGAAATGATGCAGCACGACCCCTGCGTCACGCGTGGCGTCATGAGCTATGAGGTTCACCCCTACCACATCAGCTACTTCGACGGCGCCGAAGTCACGGAAACCCCTTGATCGCGCCCCTCTTATTTTGTTGACAGGCATGGACACTCTATGGTAAAATATGCCCATGAAGTTAAGCCAGTATGCCAAACAACACGGCATCTCCTACAAAACGGCATGGAGATGGTATAAAGCAGGACACCTCGATGCCTATCAAACAGCAACGGGGACCGTGATCGTGCGCGATCAACCAGCGGTCGCTCCCCCGACGGGGCGTATTGCTTTGTATGCGCGGGTGTCCTCTGCTGATCACAAAGAAGATCTGGCGCGTCAGATGGAGCGTTTACGCACCTATGCGCTCGCACGTGGGTATCAGGTCGCCAAAGAAGTGACAGAGATCGCCTCCGGGCTCAACGATCAGCGCCCGAAGTTGAGCAAGCTCTTGCAAGATCAGAGCCTGGGGACGATTGTGATTGAGCACCGTGATCGCCTGACGCGCTTTGGCTATCACTATATTGAACAGTTACTGGCCAATGAAGGCAGGCGCGTCGAAGTCATTTTCCCTGGCGACACCACCGATGATCTGGTCGATGATTTTGTGAGCGTGATCACCAGTATGGCTGCCCGCATCTATGGTCGGGGCAACAGCAAACGTCGGGCGGCGCAGATCAAAGCCTGTATTGAGAAGCAGATGGAGGAAGAAGAAGCATGACGCTCGTCGTGCGCGGGTACCAAACGGAGCTCAAGCTCAACAATGCGCAAAGGACCGCCTGCCTCAAGCATGCGGGTGCTGCCCGCTATGCATACAATTGGGGCCTGCGCCGCTATCAAGAAGAGCGGGCGGCCGGGCGCAAAGCGCCCAACGCGATGAGCCTGCATAAAGAACTCAATGCCCTCAAGCAAACAGAACTGCCCTGGATGTATGAGGTCAGCAAGGCCGCGCCTCAAGAAAGCTTGCGAGATCTGGAGAAAGCGTTTCGACACTTCTGGAAGCGCTGTCAACGCAAGAAGCAGGGGACGTTTCGTGGCAAGCTCGGCTTTCCTCGCTTCAAGTCGAAAAAACGCGGCATTGGCAGTTTCCGCTTGACTGGTGCCATTCATATCGGTGAGAACTGGATACAACTCCCACGCTTAGGCACGCTCCGTCTCAAAGAACGCGGCTATCTTCCCACCACAGCGGTGAACATTCTCTCTGCCACCGTGTCGGAACGGGCCGGGCGCTGGTATGTCTCGGTACAACTTGAAGAGGAACACGCCGAGCCAGGGATCGCACTCGGAGAGACGATCGGGATCGATGTAGGGATCAAAGCGCTGGCGACGCTCTCGGATGGTCGTGTGTTTCCCAACCCGAAAGCGCTCGGATCGCATCTCAAGCAACTCAAACGGCGCTGCCGTCAGCATGCTCGTAAACAGCAGGGCAGCAAAAATCGGCAGAAAGCGGCGCGCAAGCTCGCTCGGTTGCATGCCCATATTGCCAACCTCCGCAAAGACACGTTGCACCAGGTGACCTCGCTGATTGTCGCGAAAACCAAGCCAGATCAGGAGCGCCCGACGTGTATCGTGCTGGAGGATCTACAGGTGAGTGGCATGGTCAAAAATGGGAAGTTGAGCAGAGCCATCACGGACGTGGGATGGTCCGAGTTTCGCAGGCAACTAGCATATAAAGCGAAACAGGTGGGCTCGCTGGTCTACACCGTGTCTCGATGGGAGCCTTCGAGCAAGACGTGTTCGTGGTGTGGCTGGATTGACGAGGATCTCATGCTGTCCGATCGCCTCTTCCATTGTGCGGAGTGCGGCTACGTGATCGATCGCGACTTGAACGCTGCCATCAATCTCGCACTCAAGGCGGCAGGATAACGAAGAGGAGTACGGCAAGTTCTGCCGGAATGCAAGCCTGTGGACAGAGGAGCGCTGGCTTGCTCGTGAGAGCAAGTGAAACTGCCCTGGATGAAGCAGGAAATGAACGCTGAGTATGGCGTGTCCATATTTGGGTAAGTTTCATAGAACGGCTATCACTTCCCGTTCTTTACGATTCTGAGCCTCATGAAAGTATAAAAAAACTGTAGCAATTTTCGGGCCAGGTATGCGATTTATAAAACAAAAAAACGAAGAAGGTCAGCATATGGCTGACCTTCTTCGTTTTTTTGAACGTTTGCTTTATTCTGCTGGATAGCGGAACTTAGTAGCGCTCACTCCGATAGTTCGAGTTCGAGTATCGGTCTCTGCGCTGGAAACCTCGGCCTCCCGACGTCTGGCGCTCACGCGCCTCGCTGACAGTGATCGTGCGGTTTCCTACCATGGTTCCATTCAGGCGCTCAATGGCATATTGTCCATCTTCAGTGGAACCCATTTCGACAAAACCAAAGCCTTTGCTGCGCCCTGTCTCACGATCGATAATGACCGTGGCCTCGACAACTTGTCCGGCCTGTGAAAAAATGTCTACAAGTTCTTGCTCGGTTGTTTGATAGGGAAGTCCCCCAACATATAATCTCATACTTATTTACTCCTGTGTGGACATCTTTCTACTCATTGTTGCCCGGAGAAACCATTTCCCACAGAAGCGATCCAATTCTTTGCGATGTCATATACTTATATAAACACGCAGGCCAGATGGCTTATTCCCCACATCTTCAAATGTAATGCACTTGGCAAACCTGGCGCGGAAGAGTATCCTTGTGACAAAAAAAGAGGGACAGATTATGATGATCCAGACCGGTCTCTGGCAGGCACAGGCTATTCAAGATCTGGTGGCTTTGTTCGAGGCGCATGAGGCGGTTCGGGCCCTGCTGTTGAAAGGCTCCTGCGCCAATCCTACGATCGAGGCAGATACGTGGAGCGACGTCGATGTCACCATTGTGGTGGCGGATGGGACCCTGGGGGAGTTCTTCCCCTCCCTGCACTGGCTGGCGCCGCTGGGCGAGGTGTACACGTTTAGCCAGTCGTCTAACGGCTATATGAATACCACACGCGTATGCTTTACCGATTTCCGGCGCTTCGATTGCGCGTTTGTGGAGGAGTCGGCCTTCGAGGCTCATCCCCTCCAGAGTGAGGCGCTCCGACCGCTCTTTTCGCGTTCATCCCTGGTAGACGAGGCGCTGGACAGGGCTACGTTCGGACCACTGCCAGCTTCGGAACTGACGCAGGAGCAGTTTGAGCAGATGTGCAACGATTTCTGGTTCAAGGGCATGCTGACGACCAGCAAGGTTATGCGCGGTGATCTGTTGATCGCGACCCACCTGGCTCTGGAGCTGCTGCAGGATACCTGTGTGCTGGCGATGGTGTTGCGTGATCGAGCTACCGGCACCAGCCATCATCGCGCTGGCGGACAAGGAAACGCCTTCATCGCTCAACTGGATGCCGCACCGCCACATCCCTTTACCGCCGCTGGCATCCTCGACAGCGTCCAACAAAGTTGCGTGCTCTTTGACGACCTGGGCCAACAATGGTCACCGGATTACCACGAGCAGCGTCATCCTCTGCTCGCCTGGATCAGCTTTGCCCGCGAGATGCTGGCAGGGCGCGCCGAATAGCAGCCACTATGGCGCCTCGCCTCGGTTGCCACGCACCAACATCTCAATCGTGCAACTGTGTTTGTTTAAGGCTATACGAAATCAGCGTGCTTCGGCTTCGCTGACTCCGGATTGCTCGGTCGGCTGCCAGGTAGCCAGGTCAACCTCCTGCTGCTGGCCGGTTACCATGTTCTTGACTTCGTGCCCTTTTTCGCCATAGGGTAAGAACCAGGCGTATGGGATGCCTTTGCGTGAGGCGTAGCGCAGTTGCTGCGCCTGCTTGATTGGCGTTGGATACATTTCGACGTTGAGGCCACGCTCACGCAGTGTTCTGGCGGCCTGGACCGCTTCGGCGCGCCGCTCTTCCGAGGGAAAAACGACCAGCACCTGCGTGGGACTCTTTGGCCCGATCTGTAATTTCTGTTCGGCCAGCAGTTTGGCCAGAAGACGCGTCAGGCCGATGGAGATACCAACACCGGGCAGTTTGCGGCTGATAAATGAGCCGGTCAGGTCGTCGTAGCGTCCCCCCGAACAAATGGTGCCAAATGCGGGGAAATCCGCTAGCTTGCCTTCGTAGACGGTTCCGGTGTAGTAGTCGAGGCCACGAGCGATCGACAGGTCGGCCAGCATGACGCCTTCAGGAACATGTCTCAACTCGTTCATGACGAACTGGAGCTCTTCCAGTCCCTGGTCGAGTAGCTCGGATTGCACTCCTAGCTCGCGCACGCGCTCTACAAAAGAGAGGTCGGACGTGCAGATCTTGCCAATCGCCAGGCAGCGCTCCGCCAACTCTTCCGACATGCCAAGCTGCTCCTGCAGCTGTACCCGGACTCCGTCATGGCCGATTTTATCGAGCTTGTCGACGATGCGGAGTACAGGAATAGTGTCCTCAATGCCTAGACCCTCGAAGTATCCTTGCAGCACTTTGCGATTATTGATGTGCATCTGAAAATTCTGGACGCCCAGGCGCTTGAATATCTCATACACAATCACTGGCATTTCGGCATCGAAGTGCTGGGGAACGGTATTGTTGTTGATGACATCGATGTCGCACTGATAGAACTCGCGGTAGCGCCCCTCCTGTGGCCGCTCGCCGCGCCAGACGCGCTGGATCTGGTAGCGCTTGAAAGGGAATACCAGGTCATTGTAGTGCTCAGCCACGTAGCGCGCCAGGGGAACCGTGAGATCGTAATGCAGTCCGAGACGCGCCTCGCTCTTGTCTCCCTCGCCTTGCAGCCGCTTGATGACATATATCTCTTTGTCCGTTTCGCCCTTGGCTAAGAGGGCGTCGATCTCTTCTACGGATGGAGTCTCGATTGAGCAGAATCCGTAACTCTCAAAAGTTCGTCGAATCTCGTCCAGCCATTGCAGTTCGACTATGCGTTGCTCCGGCAACCACTCGACGAAGCCACTCACTTTGGTCATACCACTACCTCTATGCTCTATGTATTTTTGAGCCTATTCTAGACCGTTTACTGCTTCCTGGCAAGATAGGTATGTTATCTCTACCTTACACGTTACGCACAAATATTTTTGTGGTAGAAAAAGAAAGAAAAATGCATCCATCTATGAGAACAACAACCTGCCGATCATTTCCCCACCTTGACAAATGCAGGTAGATCGAATACTCTATGTCTATTAGACGTACTAA
Organism: Dictyobacter formicarum; assembly: GCF_016587435.1. Next base: position 64,510 of record NZ_BNJJ01000010.1, on the reverse strand, counting down.
TAGAACGTGTAAGTGGCCCGATCATTTACGTAGGATTTTTTGCGGCTTGGTTTGAGCGTGATGCGCATTTTTCATTCTTGCTATCACAAGAAGGAGCGTGGCCATGTCATCTTCGTCGTTACATATCATTGTGATTGGTGGTGGAATCGGTGGTTTATGTCTGGCCCAGGGTTTAAAGGGCGCTGGCGTCAGTGTGGCGGTTTATGAGCGCAATCCCACCCCGACCGATTGGTTACGGGGCTATCGTATCCATATCGATGCGGTGGGGAGCCGCTCGCTGCATGAGTGCCTGCCTCCAGTGCTGTGGGAGGCCTTTCTGGCTACGGCTGGCAGGTCGAGTGCTGGCTTTGGCTTTATCACCGAGCAGTTAAAGGATCTACTGGTCGTCTCGGAAGCTCGCCTGGCCGGGAAGGACGCCAATCCGGTCAATGGACAGTATCCGGTGAGCCGCATTGCCTTGCGCCATCTGTTGCTGGCTGGCCTGGATGATGTGGTGCATTTCGATAAGACCTTTGAGCGCTACGAGTTGCAACCGGAGGGCAAGGTGACGGCCTTCTTTAGCGATGGCAGCTCGGCCACAGGAGATGTGCTGGTGGGGGCGGATGGCGCGAATTCCAGGGTGTGCAAACAGTATCTGCCTCAGACGCGCCGCATTGAGACGGATGCGCTGGCCGTTGGTGGTAAGCTGATGCTGACGCCTGAGACGCGGGCCTGGCTCCCGCAGCCGTTGCGGACGCGCATGAATATCGTTATGCCCCCTAAAAAATATTTCATGTTCAATGCGGTCTTTGACCACACATATGCCTCTCGAGACGAATTAAGTGGCGTGGGCAGCAACCTGCAAGCCGCTGGCCTGGACCCCGAGCTGCTCTTTGCCGATACCAGCAACTATATCCTGTGGGCCTTTATTGCTCATGTAAATGCTTATCCCGCGGGCACACAGGAGCTGACCGGTTTGCCCCTGCAGAAGCAGGTTCTACAAATGATCAAAGGCTGGCATCCCGATCTGCGCCGACTGGTCTCTGATTCAGACCCGGCCAATGTGGCGCCGCTCAGGCTCAAGTCTTCGGTCCCGATTGAGCCCTGGGAAAGTTCGCGCGTGACCGTGCTGGGCGATGCCCTCCACAACATGACTCCGGTAGGAGGTCTGGGGGCAAACATGGCTTTGCGCGATGCGAGCTCGCTCGCAAGCACGCTGGCGGCCGTGCAGCGCGGCGAGGTCCAGCTGCTGCCTGGCATCCATGACTACGAGGCTGGCATGATCAAGCATGGCTTTGACGCGGTCCGTGAGACGCTGGGCAATACCCGGCGTGCCACTGCCGACAGCCGTCTCGAGCGCGGCGCGGCCCGGACCTGGTTCCGGCTCTGTAGCGCGGTCCCCTTCTTCAAGCAAAAAATGTTTGGCACTCACGAGCCAGAGTAGAGCGGGACTTCCACGCACTGATAACAAAAAGGATGCGTTCCTTATTAACCACACTCAGGAGCGCATCCCTGCTAGACCGCATGTACAACAACTTCTCGCTTCAACTTCTGAGCCTGCACTTCGTAGCGCCAGATGGGCACGTCGCGCCACTCCCAGGGAGACAGGACCAGGGTTTCCAATGGGATGTCGCTACACCAGTAGGCAAGCCCATATTTGGTGGCGCGATGCCCGATCACAGCAACCGCTTTACCATCGTATTCGCGCATCAGCTCACGCAAGAAGGATCCCACGCGCTGCACCACCATCAACACGCTCTCGCCGCCCGGAAAAGGCTCCGTAATGTACCGGCTGAATCCCTCATCGATCTGGGCGACCGGATACTGCGTCATGCTGCCATAATCACACTCGCGCAGTCGCGCATCCAGCACAATTGGCAGCCCACGTCTCCCAAAGGCAATCGCCGAGGTCACCGCCGCCCGCTGTAGATCCGAGCAAAACACTGCATCCAACTTTTCAGCCGCATAGTGCCGTCCCAACTCAGCCGCCTGCGTACGCCCCGCCACCGAAAGCGGCACATCAGCAAAACCCGATCCGCGTCCAAGCTCATTATCAACACTCCTGGCATGAGGAGAATAAAATAAAGTTAACATATGCTCATTCCTACCCTCAATCTCAAAAAATATACCCAAACACACCCGGCTTCAATTCCGCATATTACAACCATTTTAATACAAAGAAAATAAAACAACAAGAAAATGCTGGGTGTATAGATTATTGCTGTTCTCGATAACTGACCATTTGGACAGATCTTTTGCCGCTTGCTTCTGCTATAGTAAAGCTGCTCGCCACGCCGGTCGATGACAGCAATGGCGACATATATAGTCGATATAGAATCCTGCCCGTTGAAGCACAATTGCACCTACAAATCATTTTTCTTGTTGCTTTCGATGGCTTGTTTCGTGCCTACGCTCTCGATCTGGGCGATCACCAGCGTGCGCAACTGCGTGACCCAATCCACTTCGACCTGCCAGAGCTGTTCGCGGTGCTGCATGGATTGCAGGGCCAGCTCGCGGAAAACAGCGTGGTCTTCCTCGATCTCGTGCATCAGGTTGCCTGCATGGGTCTTCAGGTGCAGGATGCAGGCCTGGCAGTAATTAAGGTAGTGATTCAAGAGGTGCAGGCGCTCGCGCGCTTGCAGCAGGTCCAGGTAAGGCACCTTGAGGTGAAATATGCGCTGGTAGTCTCCGATGTTGGAGGAGGTGTCCATCATGACCTGGTAGAAGCGTTTGCGCCCGGACTCGGTGATCGTAAATGTGCGCGCCTGCTGCTCGCTCTGCCCATTATGAGGAGATTGCGCGTCGCTTGTACGCGCGATCAAGCCGGTCTGCTCCAGGCGGTTCAGCAAAGGATACAGCGTGCCGTTGCTGATCTTTGCCCACGGCCCGATCATGTCATTGGCGATTTGCGCAATCAGATAGCCATGCAGCGGAAAACGCATCAGCAGGGATAGCACAATTAATTCATACATTCCAACGCCCCCCGGACAGTATTTCTCACAGACCTGATAAAACCTGTCTGCACCTGTATGAAACTTATTATAGAAATGCCACGCGTGAGCGTCAAGCTCATTGGCGCTATCCCTCTTGATTTACTTCTCGCGTTGTACCCATCCATAGCCACAGGCGCAGAGTGCAGCGAGACCTAACAATAGGGCACTGCTGGCAATACCGGCCTGCAAGCCCAGCCAGCCAATAACAAGGCCACCCAGCAAGGGACCAAGGATCTGGCCAGTGGCGAAGAGGGCTGTGAGCGTGCTGTAGCTGATAGCATATGCGCTATCTGGCACGGCACGCTTGAGCAGAACCGTGATCATCAGCGGTGGACCCAGCAGGGCCGAGAGCCCGACCAGTGCCGCTCCTATGTATTCGATCAGTGGCATATTCGTCAGTACGACCAGCGATCCTAGCACACCCAGTGCGAGAGGAAGCGCCAGCGTGAAACCGCTTGGCCGGCGATCAAGCAAGCGACCCCAGATCCAGGAGCTCACGGACGCCGCCAGGCCAATCGCGGCCCACACAAAACCAGCGTAAAGGGTAGGGACACCTTGCTGAGTCAACAAGGAAATAAAAAACGTAAAGTAGGTGATATAGCCACCGCCAAATCCCAGAAAGGTCAGGGAGAGCCAGAGCAAACGCCGGGGGAGAAAGAGCGGCCGTAGGGTCAGCCAGATAGACGTCTTTTCTGCACTCACTACACTGCTATCCATGCCTTTAATGACCGGGCGCCGCATCGTTTGTCGACTCCTCGCCATATAGAAGCCCAGCGCCGCGATAATGCCTGCGCTACCCATTACCAGCCACACCAATCGCCAGCCCAGCGTGGTCCCAGCCGCAATGATGGGTGGGGCAATCAAACCAGAAAGCATCAGTCCTAGCGCGCCTCCCATCCAGATCATACCAGAGGCCTGCCCACGCTCACGTGGATAGATGCATTCCAGCGAGAGCGTCATCGTCAATACGGTGGCAATGGCAGCAAACAGGCCATTGCACAGTCGCCAGGCACCTAGTTGCCAGCTATTCATACTCAAGGCGGCGCCAACCATCGTGACCTGAGTCCCCAGCAAAGCCAGCAGGTTCAACCGCTGCTGATTCCTGATGCGCGCCAGCAACCACGGCATCCCTAGCGTCCCTAGTAGATAGCCAACAAAATTCAAGGTCGCCACCCCACTCAGTGTGCTATATGTGACATGTAGATCCGCCTTTAGCGCGGGCAACAGCAATCCATAGGACAGCCGGGCAAAGCCGAGCAGCGTAGCAAAGACAAAAGCAGCCCAGCCCGTAAACCAGCTTAACGCGTGCTGATACCTCGTCGCCTCTTCCTCAGTCGCCTGGCCTTGTTGTTCCGGAAGGCTTTTTGCAAAGCTAAACATCCTTATTTCTCCTCTTAAGCGCATTCCTGAAATACACTGAACCATTGAGAGCTTGCTGATTGCGCTCATTGGTGCTATACTCATATCACGAGACAGAACAGTTCTGTCTCCTTACAAAGCAAATGATACAAGACAGTTCTGTTCCGTGTCAAGAGAGGGAAAAAAATGACTGCGGCTCCATCGTCTGCACGCCAGCGTATTCTGGATGTGGCAACGGATTTGTTTTATCGAGAAGGTATTCGGGCGATCGGTGTTGATACCATTGTTGAGCAATCAGGCGTAGGGAAGGCGACGCTCTATCGGCATTTTCCCACCAAAGAGGATTTGATTACAGCCTACCTGGATGAAAAAGAACATGATTACTGGCAGCAGTATGATGAGGTCCTGGTGCAGCACGAAGGGTCGCCCCGGGAACAGTTGCTGGCGTTTGTGGATACCGTTGTCGCCAGGCTGCTGCAACCCGACTACCGTGGCTGTACATTCTTAAATGCGCTGGCTGAGTTTTCTGACAAAGAGCATTCTGTCCACCGTCATGCGGTTGAGCACAAGCTTGCCCTCAAAAAACGTCTCTTGCAGCTAAGCCAGCAGGCTGGTGCCAGCGACCCCGAAATGTTAGCCGATCAATTGATGCTCCTGATCAACGGCGCGCTGGCTTCCGTTTCCACATTCGGCGCGACGGGCCCCACCTCCCAACTCAAACCCCTGGCTACCCAACTCATCGACCAACAAATCCAGCCTTAACGATTTTCAATCGAGGGCGCACTGGGAGACAAAAGCCTGAACACAAGTCTCCAGAGGCCCATGACTTTAATCCGCTCCAGGTCGCCTGCTATGCCAACGGCGACCTGCTTCGTCAAAGGGGGCGCTACTGTGCAGGACCGTATGTTGATCCGCTTTTTTTTGATTATACATTGCGCCTTGAGCTTACCTGGGGCTCAGCACTTGCATCCCAGAAGATAATGCGCGTGGGAGTAATACGTATCAAAGCGGGACTCATACCGGCACGCAGGACCGGTCCACCTTCGGGGATGGCCTCGGCATGCCCGCGTATCTCCAGGCTCCGCGTCTTCCATGGCGGCAATACGTCGTCTACCAGAAAAGATGCCAGACCGTTGCGTGCGATATTGCGAAACTTCTGCGACGTCTCCATGTCGTAGCCGCCAATATCAATGGTATCGAGCTCCGCATTATAACGGAAGCCGACCGCTGCGACCTGTGGCTCGCCACGCTGATTCACAGTCGCTAGCCTACCCAGCTTTTGTGACTGCAAATACGCTAACTCTGTCTCTGAAAACTTACTCAATGTTCACCTCGCTACTCTATAACTATGCATCATCTCGCCATACTCCATCTGGCGAAACCTTTGCGATCCTGTATTTCTATTTTTAATGCTTCTTACTTACCACCATATAGCTAATCTGGTATGTGCTATTGCCCACCAAAAACGCTAAGCAACCCTTGTACTGTGAAGTATAGCCTGCTACTTCTGCATAAACACTGCTCATTAGCACAGCATAGGGCCTGTCCATCCGGGCAGTCGAGCTTGCGTTCGTCTAGTCCCCTGGTTGTCGTGGACCACGCATCATGGACCAGAACGGGATCAGGCTGCCCGGATCTTTGCCGGAAGCCACAATCTGAAAACCATGATGCTGATAGAATCGGACGTTATCAGCCACAAAGGTTTCTAGATAACAGGGTAGCCTCACTTGTTTGTGGTGGTATCCACACCGCGACTCCATTGATCTGTCCACTGGTCGTATACACCACACTCGCGGCACGCACCAGTTGCGTAAAAAGCCAGTTAAACAGGGTGCGACGCGTGGCGGGATCGGGAATGGTATATACATTCAGAGGATCATTGGCAAACGCTTGCTCCAATATCTCGCCTGCCACAACAGTATCCTCTTTTTGCAGCACTATAATTTCTGGAGTTTTAGACAATATTCCGCTCTCCTCGATACTATAGTCTCGCTATACACATACAGCTTGATCTATTATAGATCATTATGCTCCTACTGTATGCTCCAACCTTTCGCATGCTTATAAGCGAGCAAATAAAACGTTCCATTATTCGGCATAGACAACTAATGTAAAATTCCCCTTAACCTCTTCCCGATAAAGTGTTATAGTACAATCGGTAACATATATTCTGTTATTTGACCTATGTATTATTTTGATCTATATGGACTACATAGAGGGACACAAATACTATGAATATGACGACCAGTGAGCAGGCCCAACATGTCGTTGGATTGCTGGCGCAGGGGCAATTTCCGCAGGTGGAGGCTTTGGCGGCAGAATCGATAAAACCGTTTTTACTGGCTGCTCAGCTGGCAGCAAACTGGCGCTCTCTTGAGCAGCAACTGGGCGCGTTTCAGCAGCAAATGTTCATTCACACCGTACAGACACCCCAGATGTCCGTTGAGGTAGTGACCTGTGCGTTCGCGAAGATGCCATTCGATATTAACCTGATCTTCAATCCTGAAATGAAAATCATTGGCCTGACGATGACGCCTGTGGGGACGCTGGAGCAGCAAGCCAACCCGCAGTATACGCCGCCGCCATACGCCACAGTTGATCGCTTCATGGAGCAAGAGGTCCAGATTGGCTCCGGCGAGTGGGCCTTGCCCGGCACGCTGACGCTGCCGACCGGCCCGGGGCCTTTCCCTGCCGTGGTGCTGGTGCATGGCTCTGGTCCTCATGATCGCGATGAGACAACCCCGCCCAACAAGCCTTTCCGCGATCTGGCCTGGGGACTGGCCTCCAACGGCATTGCGGTCCTGCGCTATGATAAGCGTACGAAAGTATATGCTGCGGAAATCTCCCCTCTGGCCTCTACGTTTACGGTGCAGCAGGAGGTCATTGAGGATGTTTTGTTGGCACTCGATCTATTATGCGAGCGCCCTGAGATAGATGGCCAGCAGCTCTTCGTGCTTGGTCATAGCCTGGGTGGCTATCTGCTGCCACGCATCTTGAGTGCTCCAGCCGCCTCCATGGTATGCGGGGGGATCATCATGGCCGGCCCAGCGCGTCCGCTCGAAGATATCATGCTAGACCTGGTAACCTATATTGCCTCGCTCAGTGACCAGACACCAGGACAACAGCAACAACTGGAGAAGTTGGCCAGGAAGGTGGCCCGTGTCAAAGATCCCCAGCTCACACCAGCCACGCCCGCCTCGGATCTGCCCCTGAACGTGGCGGCCGCCTACTGGCTCGACCTGCGCAACTACCATCCCGCAGAGGTAGCCCGCCATCTTCCCCAGCCGCTCTTGATCTTGCAGGCCGGAAACGACTATCAGGTGACACAGGCGGATTTCCATCTATGGCAACAAGCGCTCAGCCAGCGCACCGACGTAACCTTCAAAGCATATCCCGACCTCTACCACCTCTTTATGCCCTCTGAACCCGGTCACAAAGCCACGCCCGTCGCCTACACAATCGCCAACCACGTCACCACCCAGGTCATCAACGACATCAGCACCTGGATCAAACAACATCAATAACCACAAAAACCATATGAAAAATGACTCGTAAAAGCGCCCCTTGCGGGCGCTTTTACGAGTGGGAAGGACAAATGCACTATAATGTCTGACCGCTATCGACGGTGATGATCTGGCCGGTCATTATTTCTTGTTCGAGGGCCGAGCAAATCATGTGGGCGATATCTTCGGGGGTAGCGATGCGCTGCAGCAGCAGGTTGCTGCTCAGGCGCTGCATCTGTTCTTCGCGGCCAGCCCACCAGCGAGTCGCGACAGCCCCGGGTGCCACGCTATTCACCCTGATCTCCGGTGCCAGCGCTCGGGCCAGCGATTTGGTCAGACCATGCACGGCCGCTTTGGAGACGGCGTATGGTAGTGAGGAGCCGGCCCCGGAGAGGCCGGCGATACTGCCAACGTTGACGATGGCTCCCTGCTTCTTCTGCTTCATCAGTGGCGCCACCGCCCGCGCGCAGTAAAACATGCCTTTGACATTGATCCCATACAGCTCATCCCAGACCTCTTCAGTGGCCGACTCCAGATCATTCATTGGGATGTGGCGCGTGATGCTGGCATTATTAACCAGCAGATCGATGGTTCCAAATTGCTGCGTGATCTGCTCGACCATGCTGCGTACCTCTTCGTCCCGAGCCACATCGGCCCGGATGGCTATGGCGCGCCCGCCCGCCTCTTTGATAGTCTGCACTGTTTCATCGGCCTCGGCTTGCGAACGCGAATAGTTCACGATGACGATGGCTCTCCGCTGTGCCAGCGCGATAGAGGTTGCCCGACCAATTCCGGTCCCTCCACCAGTCACCAGCACTACCTTGTTGGTCAAATCCATGCTTGTCTCCTCCTTTTCTTCACTACCACAAGCATACCAGGACACAATATATTGATCAATATAAATTAAATGAATATATCATTCATTATTTCTGATATATCGCCTGTGAACATTTAGGAGGAGATAAACATAAAATGTATTGCCCCTTGCGGGCGCCTTTCACCCTTCCATCTGATGACCAAGCAATGGCCCGACGATCTGTACAAAGCGGGCGGCGGTTTGCGCGCCCCAGGGAAGGCGAAGCAGCGGCCGGAGGCGCCTCAATAGTTCATGCACAAATTGCAGGAGCTCTTTGGTCTTGTGCGCGTCATCACTCAGATCCTGTAACCAGAACAATACCAGGGCCAGTTGCAGGCCATAGAGGATAGTAGCCACATCATCTATCTGTGTGGCACGGGGAGCATCCCTGGCACCAATAATCAAGGCGCAATAGCTTGCCCGGGCGCGGCGGCGCACCTCTGCTCCTTCGACTCCAAAGACTCCCGCCCGCGAGAGGGGATTTAAGGCTGCCCCAGACAGGGCGGTCAGGGTCAGCCGATGCGGCGCCATTACCACTAACAGCTCATGCATGAGGATATTAAAACGGTCGGCGATGGATACTGCTGGCAACAGATTTACCTGCTCTTCCAGTTGCTGCGCCAGCCAGCGATAGAGTTCCAGAACCAGATCTTCTTTGCTGGCGAAATAGCGATAGGTAAGTCCAAGCGAGCATTCAGCCGACGCCGCGATGTCCCGCATGGTTGTCTTTTCATAGCCGTTGCTGGCAAAGAGCTGCAGGGCCGTATCAATGATGCGTTGCCGCGTCAGGGCCGCTTTTTGAGTGAGCCGAGCTGGCTCAGAAGATTTCATCCGCACGGTACAGCACGTGCTGCGGCGGTTCCCGGTCTTCCCCCTGCCAGCTTTTGCCTTGCACGTTTTGCTAGGAGAATTGTCAAGCGTAGTGCTGGATAGCCAGCACCTGTTACCTCAGCGTCTAACTGGTGCGCACTTCCTATTCGCCTATACCCAACTCGACCAGGCGCTCCACCACTTGCTACACAGGCCAAACATCCACACAGCCAGGTAGCGTAGCACACACTATCCTGACCGTTGCCCTATTGACAAAAGAAAACTGCTAGCCGTATAATTAATAGAAAGACCATCTATTTATTAATTCAAGGAGAAGCAATGGCCCGAACCGTCAAACCTGAAGAATTTGCTGCGAAGCGCGGAGAAATTCTGGATGCAGCCCAACGCCTGGTGCTTACCAAGGGATACGAGCAAATGTCGATCCAGGATATCCTGGACTATGTGCGCATTTCCAGTGGAGCATTCCATCACTACTTCGACTCGCGCCGGGCGCTACTGGACGCGCTCATTGAGCGAATTCAGCAAGAGTCGGAAAAGCCGCTTCTCCCCATCATCCATGATCCCCAACTGAATGCCATCGAAAAGCTCCAGGGCTTCTTCGATACGCTGGACCGTTTGAGAAGCGCCAGAAAGGCCGATGTAGTCAAGCTGGTGCGAGTCTGGTACAACGACGACAACGCTATCGTCCGCCAGAAAGTGGACGATGCGGTGCTCGCACAGCGCGCGCCGCTGCTCACCAAAATCGTCCGCCAAGGAATCCAGGAAGGCATCTTCACCATCAGCCATCCAGACAAGGCTGGCGAAGTCATCCTGTCCCTGCTGCAGGGCATGGGCAATACCCACGCCAGACTACTCCTCTCATTAGAGCATGAAGCCAACGAGCAGCGCAACGTCGAAGAAATCGTCTCTACCCATGCTGCCTATATGGAGGCGATAGAGCGCGTGTTGGGCGCGCCCCCCAATTCCTTACATCGCACCGACGCCGCAGCGGTGAAAGTCTGGATAGAGGCGATACGAGAGAACAGCGACCATGCATAAGGCAGCCAGGATGGCCCTGATCATAAATTCATCGAAAACGACTCGTAGAAGCGCCCTCTCGGGGTGATTCTATCCTTCATGATCGAAAAATGAATAATTTGACCGATATGCTACTCGACATAGCGAGCCAGCTTCTCCAGTGACGACTGCGTGCCAACCTCATTGTCCTCGGGTCGAATGCCCGACGGAAGGTCCTTGAATAAGATAGACACTGTTGTTCCGTCGTTTTCGGCCTCCAATGTGACCACCATGATCATCTCTCCTGCGAGGGCCGGGTCGACCGAATCAAAGGTTATCGCTTCAACGATTCTTTCAGGTGGCGTAAGTTCCACGAACCGTGCAGTATATCTATCTTCTCTCTCTGAGGTCTTGCCGCGAATGGTTTTTTCGGATGAAGGATAGTACAGCGACATCTGATAACCTCCACCAACTCTGTAGTCGAAACTATGGACCTCGCCGGTCATATCTCCAGGTACAAGCCAGACAGCCAGGGCTGCAGGATCGGTAAAGGCTCGATAGAGCGCTTCAGGCGTCGCCTTGATAAATTTCGAGTTTCGCGTGCTGGCACGCGAGTGCGCATCTGTCATGGGTGTATCCTTTCGCAATCTAGTCGGGAGTAGCACTCAATCATCATACGGGCGTTTACAGCCTACCATAGATGCCTGGGAGACCATACCCGCCGAGGGCTAAGGAGAGCTCTCCTCCGTGGTGAATCTCGTGTTCGAGCACATGCCAGATAATCCACTGCCTCGTGAACGAGGGAAAGTGCTCCCGCTCTTCTTCTCTCAAGGCTGCTGGAGGTTGGAAAACATGCCCAAGATCGGCGGCAGTCCAGCGGGCAAGGGCCTCGGCAATCATGCCCCAGGTGGACTCAAGCCCGGCAACCAGTTCAGCGGCCCCAAGCTCGGGCTGCTCCACTTCATCCGCAGGGTCCCAGTGCGCGATGGGGGCAAGATAGGGACTTCCCTCACCCATCCACACCTGGAACCACCAGACCCGGTTGGCGATTATATGTTGGGCCACCATCCCGATCGTCCATTGATGCGATGCGGCGGGTAACGCCAGTTGTTCGGGAGTAAGAGGCGCGGTGGTTTCGATAAGGCTCTGTTGATAGGTCTTCCAACCTGTGTAGAATGTCATAAGTGAGGGTGTTTGTTCCATCATGTGCTACTCCATGCTATGATGATGTACCACCATGAGTAGTGGCATAATCATCATAACATGGAACGCAGGCACAAAACTTCTCCTATCTTGCGCAGATTTTCCATGCAGGCTTTTACTGATGTGTTTATTCGCCACCAAAAGTAGACCAGATTCTTTCATCTCCTATCCTCTCATGATCAAATAGGAATCATTCACCTATATAGAGATTTCTGTTTACTTTGGTGGCTTTCTGCCTGCTTTCTACGAAGTAATTATGATAAGATGGGAGAAACGCGTTTGGAATGGTTTCCTGGTGTTCGCCACATACTGCTGCTGACTAATGAGAGAAAGCAAGAAAGATGTTAAAATCGCCTCATCCTCCTTAACACCATAGTTGGTGTATTAAGGAGAATAAATAGAAGCTTACTGCAGCAGAATTTAAGCACGCCTCAATTCTGCTGCAGTAAGCTTTGCACGAGAGAGTAGACTGGATAAATGAGCAAAAAACAACGTTTTTTAGCAGACCCCAACCTCCGTCTCACTGATTTTGCCTACTTGTTCCTGGTGCGATGTCCCCGCTGCCAGCGGTGTGCGCGCGTCGTGCCAGAGCCAGATACCACAAGAGAGATTATCAGCCCGTACTTTGTCAAACGCGTACGCTTGCTCTGCTCATCTTGTGGTGCCATCAGAGAAAAGGATAAATGTACCCGCATGCAAGTGGGAGGCCCTTGCGATTGGTATTTCTACCTCCCTCTTTACTTGCAAATTCCCTGCTGCGGACATGTACTGTGGGCTCTCAACCTTGAGCACTTATGCTATCTTGAAGAATATATTCAGGCTGACGTACGAGAAGGTCCCACTATAAGAAGTATCCACGTAACAACTACATATGATATAAATATGACTGCCAGGCTCCCCAAATGGATGAAAAGCGCAAAGAACAGAAAAGAAATTATCAAATGCATTCACAAATTGAGGGATTCCATTATCTCATGATCACTCCCTACCTATCTATGCCAATAAGTGATCATCGACGCTGACATACACAGATATAGACATAGACAAAATGGTGATATTCCTTGCGCGAAACATCCTGGCATGATAGGATGGGCACATGGCTTGTCTCAATTGTATTTAAGGAATTTAGAGGTAGATGATTACGTTTATTAAACGATTATTCAATATGCGCATTGTCCGCTATGGGCTGGTGGGCGGCGTTGGAATACCTGTAAATGTTCTGGCGCTCTTCGTTTTTCAACATCTCCTGGGAATTTTTCACCTCACTGTCAACTTCTCCTTCATTGGTTACCACTCGACAGTTAATCTGCTCTATGCCCTGGCCTCGGCATGTGCGTTTGAAGTAAGCACCACTATCAATTTCCTGCTCAATCAAATTTTTACGTATGGCGAGCAAAAACTTCAGGGATGGAGCTGGGTTCAGCGCGCACTGAAAGCTCAGTTAACCAGCCTTTCAGCACTGTTACTCTCCTTTACAATCGGCCTGGTACTCGTCTATGGGCTTCATGTTAACGAATATATCGCTAACCCGATCGGCATTATTGTCGTCTTTATCTACAACTTCTTCATCTCGAAGCGATTCGTTTACCGGCCAACCACGACGGTCGTCGCTGAGTTGCTGGACGCAGAAGATCAAGATTCAGGCAAAGTAGCCATCGCTACGTCATACAGCGATCAACAATAACAACGAAAAAACGTAGGTGCGGGCCTCAGCGCCCGCTTCCTTCCCCCACTGCCCATGCCTTCAACCCATAACGCTCACCCCCTAATACCAAAGTGCGTTCTGTGATAGATTAAAGAAGTGTGCCTTCAAAACAAACAGGGAAGTCGAGAGATATGGAACAGGAACTTCAAGATCAGCTTCTCAGAGTGCTTGAGAAAAGCGATGCGTATCAGGCTCTTCGCCAGGTGGTGCTCGCATGGAAAGCATCCGGGATGAAGCAGCAAGCCGTGTTAAACGTATTTGAGCAGGTTCGCCAGCGCGTAGTCGAGCAAGAGGCGAAAGAGGACGTCCTGCTGGATGTCATGGATTGTATCGTCGGCTATTGTGCTTCTGAGGCGCGCTTATTTGAGTCCACAGAGGACTGACCATTCTTTTCCAGTAACGACTCCGTTCTATGATGTTTTTTCCGCATTTCAGAATTAGTACTTAGAACGCAACTTGGTATCTAACATCTCTCTGTACGGAAAGTTTCGCCTGTTATTATTGCGATACCAATGGCTCGCGCACCTTCAAGCTCTGTCGCAAGGCGTTGATGGCCAGGCATAGCGCCAGAACCATGGCACCGAGAGCCAGGATGACCCAGGTGAGGTTGCCCATGCTCAGGCCGGCATCGCTCATGGTAAATTGGGGGACGCTACTCCACAACGCGGCTATCCAGTATATGGTTGCGCCGAAGGAGATGCCCATGCTTAGTAGCGTCGCTGCCATAAAGATGCGCACTATATGGAATACGCGTGGACCAGTGTCACTGCGCGAGACGGCGAGCGCGATCATGGTGCTGACTAGCAGGATCACGAATGTGAAGAGTGCTGACCCGACGAAGACACCTGCCATGGCGATCAGCAACGCCAACCAGAGAGGCTGGTCCGCAATGTGTGGTGGACTACCAACGATGAAGCCGAAGAATACAATGTAGAGCGTCAGGCACAGCGCTATCAGCAGCGTGCCAACCACCAGCATACCCATGTGTCGCTTCGTGGGCAGGAACAGTTTGATCAGGTTGTGTTCGCTGGCACGGGCGTATTTGACAATGCTATAGAACACCAGGCCGCCGCCCAGCAGCGTCGCCAGCGCGACGATGTTCATGCTGATCGAGATTATTCGATAAGCGATCCCGACCTGCGGGTGGGCCTGGGCTACAGTATTGAAAGGAGCGACTGGATCGCTGGTACGCATGAGCGTGAGGTAGCCAAGGGCAAAGAGCACAAAGGCGCAATAGGTCAGGATCGTCGAGCGGCGCATGATGATGCCTCCTCCTTCCATGGACAGTTGCTCGGCCACCATATCTACAATAGCCCGCGTAAACAGAGCTGGCCACAGGCGCAATACACCGACGGTACCATGTTGTACGTACTCCTCCTGACAGCATTGACGCAAAGTGCGCAGAACCTCATCCTCATATTCCCGGCGAAACACCGCCGGCCCCAGACACAACAGCCAGCGATACAGATACACCGAGAGCCGAACAATCCCGGGCTGTATAGACGACGACTTTGATACTCGTGACATATATTTATGCTCCCCCAAACATCGGTTTTATCGCGGCGTCACCTAGCAAGGGCTTTTTGCGCGCTACCTCCACTGCCTGTGCCAGGCGTTGCACCTCGGCCTGCGTCACCTGCAAACCCAATGCCGTTAATCGATAGTAGCGTCTCCGCTCGTCATCCAAAGCCGGATCAGGCCGCTCCTCCGTTTCCTCAATCAGACCATCCTCCAACATACGCTTAATCGAACGATAGAGCGTCGTAGGACCAATGCGCAGCTTCCCTTCGGTCTGCGCCGCAATCTCCTGCATAATGCTATAGCCATGGCGTTCACCATCGGCCAGCGCTAATAAGATATGAAACACCGCCGGAGTCAACGGTAATCTGACCTCCGACGCCTCTCCACCTGTGCTCATCTCATCGATCCCTCTCTCAAACATCGTGTTTTTTCACTTGACTATACCCAATATGGGTATATTAATTTAAAAACCACCTATTGTCAAGCGTTACCACAGCACACAGGCATCAAATGTGGAGCACGCATATTCGCTACCTGGCTGGTAAATTGACTCAAGGGTGGTCAGATTTTGAACTGAAGGATGGGAAATTGACGCGAATCATGGGAATCATCGGTTTACGTCCAGGCAGTGTCGCTCCCGATTTGGCTTCCTCCATCGATACCTTGTAAATTGGCTTCCTTTGTCAGGTTGGCACGAACCCTCTGGTACCTCTTTTTTGCTCCTCCTGTCCGCAAAATCCAAGCCGGGCTGCTTTCCATTCGAATGGAAAGCAGCCCGGAAAACAGAAAAACTTCGAAAAGATCCTTTAAAACTAGATCCTATTCCCAGGTGATTTTCTTGATGACCGGCTTGCCATCCTGAAAAGCCGGTCCTTCAATGCCGCTACTCCAGGAGACCTTCGGCGTAATCACAATATATGTGCCAGGACCCCGGAATCCCTCCTCAAGTTGCAGAATCTCGGCCTCTCCATGAAGCTTGATCGAGCGTGGCTCCAGGGGATCGAGCGAGCGTAGTTCATCAATAAGGAGCGACACCTTGCTCTGTCCGGCAGCGATATGTTTATACTTGCGGGTGCGTTCGAGAAAATACCCGCCAATATAGAAGCGCCCGTTCTCAAAGGCGAAGCCGACCGCGTCCGCATCAGGCTGACCAGTGACGGCCACCGTTGCCAGTCTGGCGAGTGGTTGTGTGTGCAAAAACGCGAGTTCTTGTTCTGAAAACATCTTTTTCCTCTTTCTCACAATATTTCTCTGCGAATATTTCTTGATAAAGGTTATTTTATTTCTTGATAAAGGTTATTTCACAAAATGTATGCCATGCCCTTTACGCGCGAAGGCAAAGATGAGACCGACGATAAGGGCCAGAGCAACCACCATCCCCGAACCAAGCCAATCCAACTTCAAGACCATCATGATAACTGCGCCCAACGCGACCAGGCCCGGGATGGGTGCGTAAATCCGCAGTACAGGGTTAGAGATGACCTTTCTTAGAGCGGGAGGGATCTCTCCCGCGGGTGCTGCTTGCGCTGCCACATGAATCGCCTTCATGCGAGGTCCGTTGATCACGGGTCCCAGGATACCCAGGAGAACGAGCAAGCCCAACGAAAGTTCGATCCAGGCATGCCCCCATCCCCATACCGAAAATGTCAGCACGAGGCCGCTGATGAGGATGAATACAGCGGAGACTGGCAGAACCAGGTCAATCACGCGGCTGAGCGTGAGCCATTCATGGACCTGGGTAGTCGTCTTCGCCGCTCGTAAGCGAAACATAACAGCTAACTCCAGGCTGAGAGCGATAAACAGGCCGATCACGCCTACAATGTGTAGCAAAAGTATATAAGGATAGAGTGTCATGATGTCCATCTCCTAAATGAGTGATGTTGCTTACCTTTGTTTGTTTGGTGACCTTTGGTAAGTTAAATGTATAATTTCACACAAGTTCGCTAGGGATGTGACGAACCTGGAGAGAGGCTACATGTTCGAAGGGGAGGCCGGACGGGCGGTACCCGCCTCCTGTTCCCAGGCCAGCAGCATGTCTTGAAACGCTCGTTCGAATAATTGTGTTGCCTGCGCCTGCCCGCCGCGAATGCGGTCTGTCAGCGTGAGAGTGACCAGCCCATGCGCGGTCCCCCAGAGAATATTCACCTGATCGGCCAGGTGCTCTGTTGACCAGCCATGAGAATCAAGCACATCTTTGACGGTCCGTGCCACCACATCTTCTATTTGGAGTCCCTCCTTCTCGGGCTCTGAGATGCTGAAAGTGACACCGTCCAGGCCATACATCAGGCGGTAGAGCTCGGGATAGCGCCAGGCGAATCCGAAATAGCCATGAGCGATGAACCGCATCGCCTCCTCTGGATCATGAGCTTGTGCTCGGGCTCGCTTCATATCTGCCTCCAGCAGGCGAAAGCCCTCATGCACGAGCTCTAAGAGAAGCACATCTTTGTTTTCAAAGTAGTCATAAATGGCGGCATGGCTGTACTCAACGCGATCAGCGATCTTGCGCATCGTCACATTGCTCCACCCTTCGGCCAGAGCGATTGCTCGTGCCGCCTCCAACATATTCTGCTTGAGCTCTTGCTGATCTCGCAGTCGTCGTTCTTTCCTTCCCATAAATTTACCTTTGTTATTTTTAGTTACCAATGGTTGCTAATAGCGTAACAGAAAAAGAAGGGGATGTCAAGCCTTTTTCTGGACGGTTGCGATGGTGGGCTTATTTACAAGGTGTCGATGGAGGAAGCCAGATCGGGAGCGACACTGCCTGGACGTAAACCGATGATTCCCATGATTCACGTCAATTTCCTATCCTTCAGTTCAAAATCTGACCACCCTTGAGTCAATTTACCAGAAAAAGCGCGAGCATTTAACGGCCTTTGGTTTATTGAGATGCGGAAATTTCTCGCTCGAGTATTTCGTAAAATGTATCCTGAGCGTGCCTTTCTTCCCAAGGGGTGTGGCCACATTTGTCGAGTATGATCATATGGAAATCTTTCAGGTTGGCAGCTAACGGTCTCCGTATGCCTTCGGCGGGGTGGGGATCACAGTCACCGTGGATAGCGACTACGGGACACTGAATTGTAGCCACACGCCTCAGTAGTTCTCCTGTTTCTCGTAGTGCAGCGGCTTTGGGCCAGACTCCCTGGTACATCTTGCCTGGATCAACGAGTCCGGAGAGGTCCGTGGTGTCGTTTGGTATCTCAATGGGATCATAGCAATCGGCCTTGTGCGCCAGTTCACCGAGGCGTTGCAGGGCCATGTCAGCACCCTCAGAAGCAGTTGGTCCGTTGAGCATATCGACGATCTGAAGAAATTCTTCCCGCTCGCGCGGACGAAGCCGCTTGAGTCGGTTTTCTGCGATCTGGGGCACATACTTGTCTTCAAATGGACCACTGCTAACCAGAATCAGCTTGCGCACCAGGTCGGGATAGGCGGCGGTGACGAGCGCGCAGAGCCATGCTCCCCACGAGTGTCCGATGAAAATGACGGGCGTGGTAGCGTTTTGCTCGATTACCTGGCGCAGCTCTTCGATCTGCCCCTCCAGTGTGTAAGCGGTTTGGAGCGGCTCCAGGACGCCCCTTGTCTGGCCGATTTCGCGGGCAACGGGGGCGACCGTGCCTACAGCGCCCGGTCCACCATGGACAACAACGATGTGGAAAGGCTCATTACCATACGTTCTGAACATTACCTTCACTCAATACCAACCAGGTGAGCGGTATTACCCACGGTAACGACGTCGACGCTGCGCTCGGGGTAGATGGGGGCATGGCCCAGGCGCATCTCTGGCGGGATCAGACTAACCTGGCTGATGGAGGCGAAGTCGATTTTGAAGAAGCTAAAGGTGTCGGCAGGTATGCCTAAGAGGGCATGGAAAATATAGGAGATAATACCGCCATGCGCCACCAGTACGACGGTGTCGTTGGGTCCGAAGTTGCTCTCTAACTTTTGCGCCACTTGCTGGCTGCGCTGCAAAAGGCTCTCCCGGGTGTCGGCTGGATAGAGGAGACTTTCGGCTTCCATCTCTTTTGGAAACCAGGCCAATGGAAATCGAGACCGTAATTCCTCGGCCCCATAACCGGTCATCTCATTGAAGAGACCCTCGCGCAGTTCTGGCCAGACCTCTACCGGCATGTCTTCACAGGCGCGAGCGATCACATGGGCCGTTCCCAGGGCTCGCACCAGCGGACTACTGATTACACCGGTTACGGGTAACTGGGAAAAATAGCGCCCGGTGGCCAGGGCCTGCTCCTCGCCACGGGCCGTCAGAAAATCATTGCCCGACGTACGGCCCATTTCTCCGTGCCGTACCATAAAAACTTCCATGTTTGCCTTACTCTCCCCTCAATTATTTTCAGAGCTTTACATTCTTTGTATAGCGCAAACACTTTTTTGTATGAATGTATCAATATACCACTCTATTGTATCACCTGCCTTTCTCTGACTGGCGCACCTATGCTATCCCATCAGGCATGCGCAACACCAACGATCAGTGCTGCCGTATATTTTTGGAACTTGCAGCTGGCTCACGCTTGCCCATGTTTGATCCAGGAGCAGCCTGCCAGCAAGCGCTACTGGTATCCATCGGCTGGTTTTGATGCGTAGTACAGACAGGGCTATCAGCACTATACAAGGAGTATTGTTATGTCAAACACAATCCATTCAGACCGCTATTCGCTGTCAACTATTCGTACATTTGTGTCGAACCAGCAGGATATCGCGGAGTCAGCACCGTTGATAGAACAACAGGTCCGGCCAGAAGAGATTTTCACGGATGCGTCCAATCAG
Organism: Dictyobacter formicarum; assembly: GCF_016587435.1. Next base: position 44,782 of record NZ_BNJJ01000010.1, on the reverse strand, counting down.
CCTTCGGGCCCGATTGATCTGCTTTATCGCTTTACCAACGATTTTCAAAAGCCTGCGTTGGGCTTCCAGCAGGTCGATAGCGAGCAGGATGAAGAGGAGATGTATTCACTGGTCTATATCGATCCAAGCCTGTCAGAGGCCTGGCAGAGCCATGTGAGCCGCTAAATGCAGATCTATCTGTAGGTGCGCTGCTTGTCTCGCATGCGCTCTTTCCTGACAGATTATGTTATACAATGGTGCTAAACATTATATTCATCTGTCTAAAAAGGGACGAGTAGCATGCGGCCTATCAAACAGAAGGTTTTTGCTTATATTACCCATCAGCGGCGCGTCCTGCTCTTCACACATACCTTTTCGCCAGAAGCAGGCATCCAGGTTCCGGCGGGAACGCTGGAACCTGGCGAAAGGATTTGAGGTATGAACATCGCTTTCTTTGGCGATACTCACGGACAAGTCTACCACCTCCTGGCAGCCGTCCTTACCTGGCAGAAGCGAACCGATACTGCACTAGACATGGTGATTCAAATCGGTGATTTTGGGGCCGAACGCCTGGAGAAAATGACTCAAAATATCGATGTCTTCTTACGCTATACAGCAAACAATCCTGCTGAGTTCGACTTCTTGAGAGTGCTCTATGCACAGAATCAGCTTGCCAACCACCTCAGAGAGAAACGTCAGCAGATCCAGCAACCTATCTACTTCCTGCGTGGAGATCATGATGAAGCAGTGTGGCTACTCCAGTTGTCACAGGATAAGCAGGACAAGACGATCCCCGTTGATTCCTTTGATCTATTTCACTACATTCCTGATGGAACGATTATTCATTGTGGTGGAATGAGGCTGGCTTTCTTTGGTGGCGTCGAGCATCCAGAACGTGGGAAAGAAGGAACTGAGCACGATCCAACAGCATTCAACACTCTGCTTTTCACCAAACGTGATGAGGTGGATGTGCTTATTACTCATGAGCCACCCTACGGTAGTAGCACCGGATTTTATGGTCAGACACAAGGTTCATCACAAGTCAGTAAGCTGATTGAGACGATCCAACCTCGTTATCACGTTGCCGGACACCTGCACACGATGATTGGCCCAAAACAGTATGGTCCAACAACCTCATTGGGACTAAATCAGCTCGGCGGCCTGCTCAAACCAGGGCAGCGTGAGACATTACATACACTGCAACAAGGAACAATGGCCCTTCTGAATACAGACACAGGTGTCCTTGAATTCGTGACTGGTGATTGGTTGGCTGAGTTCAATCAAGAATGCGAAGCGGTCGTCGAACCTCTTGCAGCTTGCCTATATTAGGGGACCTACCTCCAGGGCTCGTTCGCGGTGGGCGACTTCGATCTGCATAGCGATGTCGATTTTATCGTTGTAACCAAAGAAGATCTCTCACCTCAGGAAGTTGATGGTTTGCAGCAGGTGCACGAGCGCATCTATTATCTCGACATCCCATGGGCTCAGCATCTGGAAGGCTCCTACTTTCCACAAGACGTTCTGCGCTCCCATGATCGCCTCGATGAGCAACTCTGGTATCTCGACCACGGCAGTCGCTCACTTATACGCTCCACGCACTGCCTACGGGATGCGCAATGAGCTTGTAGCAAGCTCACACCGAATTTCGCTTTATTTACTAGAACGCCGGTCAACTAATGGGAAAAGATAAAGCGAATAGGCACTGCTCTTCTTTCTCAATTCTCTCTACGTCTCCAGTCTCTTCATGCTTCCCCCAACAGCGGCTTGAACGCCAGGCAGGGCCAATTGCTCAAAGATGCGCTCCATCTCTTCAGGGGAAGAGGGCATGTCGGCTGAGAGCCACCATTTGAGCAGGCCGAGGAAGGCTTCCGAGAGGTACTGCGCGATCATGGGCAGAGGAATCGAGAGAGCCTCTGGATCAGGGCAGACCAATGGAAGGGCTTGTTCAAGCGATTGTTTCAGACACTCTTGGGCAGTTTCCCATACGATCTCCCCCGCGTGCTCTCGCAGCAGTGCATGCAGCAATGGATAATGCTCCTGAAAATGCTCAAAGAATTCCAGAGCCGGTATGAGATGCTGTCCTGCCTCCCTGCGGGAGAAGCGCTGACTGATAAGAACACTCTGCTGCTTCACCAGATCTGCCAACACATCCTCTTTATCAAAATAGTGGCTGTAAAAGGTGGAACGGCCTATGTTCGCTCTCTCCAACAGGTCACCCACGGTGATCTGATCATAGCGTTTCTGGCTCAAGAGAGCCATCATGGCGGTCGTGACCAGGCTGCGGGTGCGCTGGGAACGGCGATCGTGTTTTTCCTGCTTCATCGACTTTCCTCTGCTTGCCTAAACAATTTTGCTCAGATGTTCACTAGTGAACATTTATTCCCTTTTGCTTCTTGACGGGGGCTATCCATTCCCTTTGTAATAGAAAGGAATCAAGTGTTCATTACAGAATAACGGATTTATCTGAAAGGAGCAAGAGCGATGTGCTCATCATTTTATTGTCAACAGATTATCCAGGATCAGGGTCGGTTTCCGGAACGCCATGGTGCTGTGAGAGGTACCCAAAATGGAGAAAGGGAGCACGTTGTATGAAATACCTGCACCCCATTCGTCGGGTCGATCCTTCGAGTCTTGTTGGCCAGGTCTACACGCAGATCAGGCATGATTTTGGCGTGGTCAGTGATCCTTTCAAGCTTCATGCCCCTATCCCAGAACTGCTGGCTGGCTTGTGGGCGATTGTGCGGGAAACGACGCTGGTGGGGCAAGTTCCCTGGGCCCTCAAAGAAGCCGTGGCTGCAGCGGTTTCCCAGACGAATGCCTGTCCCTACTGCGTGGAGATTCATGCCTCAGCGGCTCGCCTACCCTCCCCCTCCTCACTTGCTGATCTGCTCAAACAGGGCCGGACGCAGGACATCTCTGACCCTGCTGTGCGCTCCATCGTCACCTGGGCCCTCTCCTCGAGCCAAGCCTCCACCATCAAGACGTTGCCTGCATCCTTCTCGGCACCAGAAGCCGCAGAACTCCTCGGCGTGGTGGTGACCTATCACTACATTAATCGTCTGGTGAATGTGTTTTTGCCAGAGAGTCTGCTCCCGTCCCTTGTGCGAGGAGGCTGGCTTGGCAAGCAGGTATGGAAGCAAGTCGGGCACAAGTTGGCGCAAGGAAGAAATGAGCACAAGCCGGCGGGCACTTCCCTGCGCTTGCTGCCAGAAGCGGAGTTACCTGCTGAGCTGTCCTGGGCCGCTGCTTCCCCCACCATCAGCCACGCGTTTGCCGGCTGGGCCGCCCGGCTGGAAGAGAAGGGCGCCGAAATCCTCTCGCCCCAGGTGCGCCTGGTAGTGAATGAGCAACTCGCGCGTTGGTCTGGTGGAGTGCCTGCCTTGGGTCGCGGCTGGGTCGAGAAGGTCATTGCGGATCTGAAAGGGGCAGACAAGGGAGCTGGAAGGCTGGCATTACTGGTCGCGCTGGCCTCTTTTCAGATCGATGAGCGCGTCATCGAGGACTTCCACGCCTCATACCCGACGGATGCCCAACTGGTGGGGGCCGCCGCCTGGGCAAGTGGTGCAGCTGCACGCAGGGTAGCAAGCTTTCTTGCTCCGGCTCTTGCGAGCCTCCCCCTCTCCCATCCAAGCTAGAGGTCTGAACAGATGAGTCCCAGCTCGCAGCTTGAGCGTTGATAATCGGTGAGGACAGAGACGCGAGGAGACGATTGGATCATCTCCGCTCACCTCTCTGTGTTTTTCCTGCCGACGCTCCTGGGGCGTCGGCAGGAAAAACATGCAATGATTGTCACCAAATGTTCTCCCGAGATATTTCGTGTGAGCCGAGAAGCTCCACAAGGAAAGAACCGATGCAACCAGAAGTCTGGCAACCCCCAATCGCTCTCTCAACACAAGAGGAGCAGATCGTGACTCGCATTCGTCGAGCCAAACTCTTTGTCTTCCTGCGAAAGCACCAACATGTGCTCTTCGATGAAGCGTTTCAGCGGGAGTTAGCAAACCTCTATGATGACAGCTTGCGTCATGGTCGCAAAAGCCGCAGTGTGCGTGTGGATGGGTACAAACGCCATGTTCTCCAGGATTTGGACACCAACCTCATCCGAGCGGTAGGGAGTGACTCCAGCAAATGTCCCTGAAGCCAGCGTCACCGAAGCTATCAGCGAGGATTTAGCCCACCAAGCGGTTCGCTTGACAGAACTGCATATCGACCGTGCCTATTTGAGCAGCCATTTGGTCCGCAAACGGAGCGACGACCTGAAAGTACACTGCAAAGCCTGGCCAGTTCGCGACGGCAAACACTTTCACAAACAAGCCTTTCTCCTGGATTGGGAACGAGAGACAATTCGATGTCCGGCCAAGCAGGAAATGCCTTTTGTTCCTGGCGGTGTGGTCCATTTCCCCACAGAAATATGCGCTCACTGCCCCCTGAAAGCCCGATGTACTACCAGTTCCAAAGGACGCAGTGTGAGCATTCATCCCGATGAAGCCTTGTTTATCGAGTTACGAGAGCGCCAACAGACGCCAGAAGGGCGGGCGAAACTGCGTGAACGAGTCGCTGTCGAACATACCCTCGCTCATGTCGGTCAGTGGCAAGGACGGCGCGCACGTTATCGTTATCGTGAGCTACGGAAGAATCTTTTCGATCTCCGTCGCTGCGCCGTCGTTCACAACTTGCATGTCCTGGCCCGCTCCCAAGCACTTTCGCCCGAGCTTCAAACCGTCGCTTGATTACTTGACCGGTGCTCTAGAGCTCCTCCACCTCATATAACATGGACCGCACTTGAGCATAGCGGGCTAAATTGGCAACGTCTTGTGAGACTGCTTGGCCTTGGGGAGATTGGGATGCCTTCTGGCGCGCATCCATGGTGTCCCACTCTAACTCGGCTATCCAGTAATAGGGTTCGCCTCGAATCGCAGTCGCGTGACGGCCAGCCGTGTAGCGTCGCAGGCCGGGTAATTGCTTGGCCAATGGAATATGCACCTCGCGATAGTGGCGCTCAAACGCGACGGGATCTGTCGGGGTATCCCAGAGTATGAGAAATTTGACCATAGTGTCCTCGCTTTCAGATGGTTTTCTATGAAAGTGTTCTACCAATAAAACTATTGGAAAGAGCAAAACTGTGCGGTCTGACAGGGATGTTTTCTGCTTCCTGCCTTACGCGGTCCAAACAGGTGCAGACTGCTTGAACCAATGGCAAAGAACCAGCACCATGTGGTAGAATGAGCGTATTTGAGACATCAGGCCAGCACCAGTGGCCCTGATACGTTTTTCGACGAACAAGGAAAGAGCAGTAAGAAGAAAGACATGCAGCGTGAGAGGGAAATACCGACAGGCTGATCGTGTACATGAAGCTCCAATCACAGGTCAGACGAGTCCAGGTCGCTCGAAGACGGGTCCGTTGATCGAAACTTATCGCCAGGAACTGCTCTTGCACTGTTATCATCTCCTGGGGTCGCTCCATGATGCCGAGGATGCCGTGCAAGAGGCGATGCTGCGCGCCTGGCGTCACGTTGACACGTTCAAAGAGCAGGGTCCGGGATCGCTGCGCGCCTGGCTGTACAAGATTGCGACCAATACTAGCCTGGACCTCCTCAAGAAACGCTCGCTGCGCTCGCTGCCGACCGCAACCTCTGCTGCATGGGACCCGCACAGGCCGCTTGCCGAGAGGGAGGCGGAGGCGCTCTGGCTTGAGCCGTTTCCTACCAGTTGGCTGGCGGAGGCGGCGGAGAACCCAGAAGCCCGCTATGGCAGACGTGAAAGTGTTTCCCTGGCCTTTCTCACCGCCCTCCAGTTGCTTCCGCCTCGCCAGCGGGCCATTTTGCTCCTCTCAGATGTGCTAGACTGGCGCGCCGTCGAGATTGCGCGCTTGCTTGAGATCTCGGTAGCAGCGGTGAACAGCGCTTTACACCGAGCGCGGGCGACGCTTGAGAAACACTATCCAGCCTCGCAGCGAGAGATGGCGCAGGTGGGTCATGTGGATGGGGCCACGAACACGTTGCTTGCACGCTATCTCCAGGCGTGGGAAACCGACGACGTGGATGGGTTCGTGGCCTTGTTGAAAGAAGACGCGACGTTCTCCATGCCACCGGTCCCTTCATGGTATCAAGGAAAAGAAGCGATTCGCGCTTTCTCCCTGGCGGTCCTCTTTCCCTCTGGTGTGCAGAAACGGTGGCGTTTATCCCCGGCGAGTGCCAATGGACAGCCGGCATTTGTTGTGTATCGAGCGGACGAAGCAACCAGAGCCTACCGAGCGTTCGCGATCCAGGTCGTCACCCTTGAGGCGACGCTCCGCGATCTGCCGCAGATCGCCTCTATAACAGCCTTCGTTGAGCCAGAACTGGTCACCTCCTTCGGCTTCCCGCTTCAACGCCCCCACTAAAGGCACGATCCCGCGCTTGCACTCATGGTTGCCAGGGCACAGCATTTCTTGACCGGTTCTCTAGTTCTCGTCCAGCGCGCACCACCCTGTCCACCACATCAGTCCCCCTCGGCCACCAGCGAGCCGTCATCCGCACCAACAGATCGATCGACACCTCTTCCTCTTCCACCCCGGCTTGTCGCGCAATTTCGTGCTGTAACCCATGAAAGATCTGCGCCAGCAGCAGCACCGCCCGGATTTGCACCTGAATGACCGACCACTTGGCAGCAGCACCATCACATGCAGTGGATGGCGATGAATCCGTACAGGAAGCAGCGGGAGGGTCTGACCATACAGGGGATGGGTCGGATCAGTGATTGTGACCTCGCCACAGACCTTGTCTAATAGTGGGGTATCTTGTTGGGTTTGATTATATAAGGCAGGCATTCAACCATTCCTGCATATCCATTGTGCCGTCAAACACGAGAGGAGACTCGTCGGGTCCTGGTCGCTCAAATTGCTCGATAACTGGATAGAAAACATCATCAGGCAGATGGTTTCTTTCCTTGGAGTGCCGAACCTGCTCTCTCCTTCTTTCTAGCTCTGCCAGAGGAATGTCCACAAAAATGAGGGTCGTAGGATATTGGTGTTTTTGGGCAAGCTGACGAACGCGGTCCCTGAGCCAGCGAAAATTATTTGTGTCGTCCAATACAATGGAAGTCTGCTCCTGCATGAGCGCATCCATGCGTTGCCTACAGATCTCATGGGCCTTGCCCCATTCCTCCACCGGTTGGAGCTGCGAGAGGTCTCGCCCGCGCTCCCTCATGATATCATCCAGGCTCAAATACTGGCTATTGGTCTGTCTTGCCAGCAAGCGAGCAAGAGTCGATTTGCCGGAGAAAGGAGCTCCGCACATCAAATACATCATCTTCTCCATGACCACGATTATAACATAAAGTAACAATAAACACGACATACATAGGTTCGGAGCTTGCCTCCGATTTCTCCCTTCCCTCACGTAACGTCCCCCGTATGTTCGGCCCTTGCGGCCGATTTCTCCCTCCTCTCGTATAACATCCCCCGTAGGTTCAAACCTCGCCTCCGATTTCCGCTCGCCGCCCGATAGCGTTTCTTTTGAAGGTGATACGTATGGGATGAATGACTGAAAAAGAGCCTTTCATCTTTCTAAGCCGTTGACAGTTAAAATCAGTGTACTCCCCCTCCGCACGTCCCCAGGTGCATGTTCTCCCGCACCTGTATCGCTCACAACCGTCCTCAGCGGCCATCTTGCAGAGCACGCTCATCCACCTGCTCGCTTCCCCGGATGCAATACTCACCTGGTTGAGTAGTCTGCGCTAGCGAAGAGGCAATTCCATCACCAGCGGAGGATCAGTCAGGCGCGGTGGGCGCAGCATAACATTACGCTCGCCGGAAATATGACCATTGATGATGACGAGCGGACTCTCGTGCTTGTGAACCAGGATATTCTCGCCTGGGAGCAGGTATGATCGTAGATCTGTGGTCAGGGGGAAAGCGGCGGCCAGCAGATAATAGATGCCATCAGGAACACCACTCAGGCGGTAGGGACCGGGCGCTGTCAGCCTGGTACAACGTACGGGCGCACCCTGGGGAATAGGCCTGGTAAACAGTCCAATGTTGATCACGCCTCGAAAGGTGGCGGGAGCGCTCACCTGTCCGCTAAAGGTGTTCTTTAGCGGGATAGGCTCGGGCTTCGTGGGTAGGCGCTCACCGTTATCTGGCATGGGCAAGGTGAACTCCTGCGCCCTGCGGCGTAAGAGACGTGGGGAGAGACCAACCAGCTGGGTGAAGCGGGTAGTAAAAGAGCCAGGACTGCTATAGCCTACTTCGAAACAAATATCGGTGACGCTGAGCGAGGTGGTCAAAAGAAGATGCCGGGCCGCCTGGAGGCGGAGCGCAGTAAGATATTCACCCGGCGGAATACCTACCAGGCGGCGAAAAACACGATTAAAGTGAAAAGGACTGAGACAGGCAACGTCGGCAAGGTCTGCCAGGGTCAGAAATTCATGAAGGTGGGTATGCATAACCTGAACAGCGCTTTCAACGGCCTGCATATGAGCATCCTGAGTGACCTGGCACCTTTCATCTTCCCTGGAACCAAGGGTCATTGTTCGCATTGTATGCCTTCCTTCTACAACTGAACTTTCTTCTTATGGCTATTCTTTTCCTCCTGTTCTGAAACGGCAAATTATATATTCCTCTTACCTGCTTAAAGCATTAAAGGCGCTCTTAAGGAACTTGCGATGTCTCTTAAGAGCGTCCCCATAAGACCAGGCACAAAATCCTATTTTTTATGTAGATGCGCCCCTTGCGGGCGCTTTTTTGCTTTCTGTCCAAAAACGCACCAGGAACATAATCAGGAGCATTTTGATCTGATGCATGGCATTATCGCTTTCGTTAATTACCGGTCGGTTGTTTGATGCGTTTTTATAATGTGTATAGGTGCCAGTTACGAGAACATGTTTGAAACATAATGAGGGCCTAAAAACGATAGATATACTGCAAAAAGCTATTAATGCGAATATCAGGCGCGCCATTCGTTGATAGGACCTCAAAAAAGGAATGCCTGGTACCAGTAGATTTATAACCTTTGCACTATGCAAAGCGAAAGGACAGTTCCATGCAAGATAAGATTAAAACTGCGACATACTCTCTAACTAGCGAAGAACTCTCTGCCTCAACCGACGCTCGTGAACTGACCGACGCCGATCTGGAACAGGTCACCGGTGCTGCAGGTATGCTTCGTGGCCGTTTCCCTGGTTATGGCTATGGCTACGGTTATGGTTATGGCTATGGTGGTGGCTGGTTCCCCGGTGGTTGGATCCCTGGTGGTTGGAACTACGGCGGTTGGCTCCCCGGTGGTTGGAACTACGGGAACGGCGGTTGGAACTACGGTAGCGGTCCGGTTGCTGGCATCCACCCCGACCGTGACTGATCTTACTCTTCTATAAATCTAGCAAATTTTACTCTTTAGTTATAGAGTATAAAAAATGTTCTTAAGGGGCCATCATAATCCCCTTAAGAACACCATAGGGGCAGGCGCCGGCTCCTATGCCTATATAATTAGTATTTTTTCTTGCAGGTACTGATTTCCTTCTCAAGGTAGAAGCGCCTATTTTCGCTTCCACGGGGAGAATAGCCTTTCTCCTGGCCGCTGCCAGGGAAAGGAGCTATTCTCCCCTTTATTTATTTGCCGTCTTCTCCTACTCTGGTAGAAAACCAGACGAGCCACCCGGCTACTCTGCCAGTTGGCTGGCTTCGTGGGCCAGTACAGCCATCAGGGGAGCATCCCGCTGCGCATCGGCCAGCGGCAGATAAGGGTCGACGTTATAGTAGTTGTCGGACCAATCAGCGAGCCCCCAGATGTTGCTGCCAGCGCCTCCGGCCCCGTAGAGCGTATCCAGCATATCCTTGTACCATGCGACGCGCGCAGCCGTATAGGCTGCATCTTTTGGCTGGATCAGCTTGCCGGACTGGTCGTAGACGGGCTGGGTGCGGTCGATGCCGTATTCTTCCATTACGACTGGCTTGCCGGCCTGCAAACCTGCTTTGGTGATGCCGGTGATGAGTTGCCGTGTCTGGTCAAGCGTCAGGTGAGCCCACGAGGCGTTGGGATATGGATGGAAGTCAAAGAAATCGATGCCAGCCACATCTTGCGCCATAATCGGCGAATTCCCGTTCCCTTCCTCGGTACCACCCCACTGAATTCCCTGGCCGTTGGGGCCAGTTGGGACAAAGCTGTGTCCCTCGAAGCCGGCTGTTACCATGTGTTGCGGGTCCAGACCTTTGATGTATTTGCTCATCGTATCGACCCAGGTGCGCAAAGTGTTGCCGCTGGCATCACAATATTGATGCGTGGGGGTCGGATCATCACGACAATCCATCCGTGGCTCGTTCATCAATTCCCAGGCAAACACACTGGGATCATTTTTGTAGGCGACGCCGGTAACGGTGTTCACCCGGTTAACCAGGTGCGCAACATACTTTTCGTAGAGCGCTTTCGCCTGCGGATCAGTGAAGAACTGTAACTTGTTCGCCAGGCCCAGCCATTTAGCGTCCTGCTGAATGCCGCCGTAATCTCCCCAATAGTTCTCCATGGTCACGATAACACGCATATGGTGGCGCTGCGCGCTGGCCATGATGTAGTCAAGCTTCTGGAAGGTGGACTCGTTATACTGGCCGGGGCCGGTCTGGAAGGCATATGAATCCGCACTATTATCAAAGGCCCAGGTGCGCAGGACCGTTAGACCGTTGCGCTCAGCCTCCATCATCTGGCGATCAATCTGCTGCCGCCAGGGAATAACTGTGCCTTTGAGTATGATGTTGCCTTCAATGGTCTGCTCGTTGTGGGCGACCGTCTGATCGAGGCGAGTGAAAAGGTCGTATTCGTTCCAGCCGACGTAGCGGAATGGGGTGTGACCATCCACGAACTGAGTCGTATTGGCATGTACGATGTTCGCCGGGCGGGCATGATTCTCCACCAGCACGTCCACCAGGTCACTGACCGTAAACTGTGCATCGCGAGCGACTACTTTGAGCGTCTGTACGCCTTCTTGCAAGCCATACGTATTGAGTTCGGCACTATACGCGCCTGATGCATTCGCCGCCATGCTTACCGTTTGTCCTGCCGCCTGCAAGGTTACAGACTTCAAGGCAAAGCGTGAGTCCGCCTTCACCTGCGCGCTAACGGTAACTTTCCCCTTCAGTTGCTGATCGAAAGTAGGGGTAGAGATATGCACTTGCATCTGGCTATTCTGTATCAGTACACTCGTCTGGCTGGTCGTGGTCGCTCCAGTTGAGTCGGTGGCGCTGACCGTCAACGTCTTCAGCCCATCACCCTCTTTCCACAAATCCCATGCGCCAGTGTAGACGTTGTTGGCGCTATCGAAAGTCAGGGTACCAGACTGCGTGGCCGTTTTAAAGGTTACACTGCTGATCTGCCGTCCGGCAGAGGGTGTGACATGGGCCTGGATCGCGTAGGTCTGCCCCTGAGGGATTGAAAGAACATCATCCGCCTTGGGTGCGACCATATGAATAACGGGCTGCGTGGTAGAAATAAAGCGCACATTATCAAAATAGACGGGTCCACTATAGGTGGCCCCTTGACCAATGGCACGCAACAGAAATTCTCTGGCGGTCGTGAAATAATTGCCTGCGTTTGGGAAGTCCTGGCTGGTCGGACCGATGTCGAAGGTGACCGTGTTCCAGCCTACCTTGAGCGGTTTGGGATTAGCCGGTGGCAACCAGGGGTCATTGAACACCAGGTCGGTCACTACATTGGGAACCGGCGTATAGACATCATAGGTGATTGCCGAGTAGCCCGTAAGGTCAACCGGGTTATAATTATCAATGACCTTATCCACGCCCGCCTGGTCCCAGCTTCCACCAATAAAATTCACGGGTAAAGCCAGGCTATTCGCCCCTTCAGAATGCTGGGCGGAACTTTGCGTCGGCTGCCCGGCATTAGCACCAAGCCAACTGGGCGCGGTGAAACCGTCGCTGCCATCCTCAAAACCATAAAATAGAGTGGGATCTGCATGCGCTGATCTTGTCTGCCCAAACAGGCTTGCCCCAAGCAATGCCAATCCACAGACAAGCACACAGAACATACTACCAATATGGCGCCGTTGCTTCATGCTCTTGAACTCCTTTCACTGAGCCTTCACAAATACCAAGACAGGCTCCATAGGATCGTGCAAACGCTGCACATGGTAAAGTCGATTTCAACCAGGAAATCATGTAGAGCGTAATACATGGAAAACTCTCAAACCATAGCCGCCCATTTACAACCATGCGAGAACAACCATAGCTAGAGATATGCGCCAGAAATACATAGCGTTCACCGCATTCAATGAATTTAATAGCAATATTCATTGAGAAATGCGCAATGAAACAATAATTATTTCATTTTACAATTAATAGTAAGCTAAAGTATCATAATAAGTCAAGTGCCAATTTTGCCCTATGAACATCCTCTACTTTCAATATTTTTCCGACACCTTTAAACATAATGCCATTATAAATCACCCAGATTACCATATCTCGCAATGAACGCATCAATCATTCATTGAAACGCCCATGCGCATATGCATGCCCACCCCCAAAAATTACGATAACCTGCGGAGGAAACGCTTTTGGGATAGATTCGGGCTTTGCACCCAATACATTTATGAGAACATCGAAGAGCCAAACGCAACAAAAAAAGAGGACCCCCGTAGGTGCGGGCCTTCAACGGCCCGCCGCAGCGTGGCGGCAAAGCGACCGCGAGGGTCTCACCTACGGATGCATTTCTTCTTGCCTATATGAATTCACGTCTGGCTTTTTTTGTTTGCGCGGCTACTCACCTCGAATGGTGAGCCCTTCTTTTTCTATCTTCCTATGTTGTTGCTGCCCTGGGCAATAAGGGTCCAGCCTTTTTGGACATTGGGCACGGTAGGTCTCCAGCTGGTCACTTCACGGAAACGGCGATTGGAGACGCGCTGGCTGCGCATTATTAGATCAACGGCAACTCCCGATAGCATTTTAATGACGCCGTTGGGGATACGGAACAGGCGGCGCTTCCCGACGCTTTGCGCTAAAGCGGCCACGAATTCGTCGCGCGTGGCTGGCTTTTATCCAACATCAATTGGAACAACAAACACACACAATTTGATACAATATACATATAAATATCGCATATGTCGTAGGTGCGCCCCTTGCGGGCGCTTGGTACCCGCACATGCACGTTCCTTTCACACGTGACGCTTGCCAACACGTCCTCGCTCGACGTGCATGTCCCCCAGAAAAGGCGTAATCCTGCGGAGGGAAGGTCCGCTTTTGGGCACCGCGTGGAGCGAGGTGTTCTGCTACGAGGCACCTCGTCATTGGGACCCAGGGCCCCACAAACGGTGGGGCAAGCGCCCGCGGGGAGGCGCAGGCTACGAGTTCCGAATGTTCAATCCTTGCTTTTCTATTTTCTCGCGCAATTTGAGGATACCTTCAATGAGGGCCTCAGGGCGGGGAGGGCAACCGGGCACATAGATGTCGACCGGAACAACGGTGTCGACGCCCTGGACTGTATAATAACTGTCATAAAACTCTCCTCCCGAGTTGGCGCACTGCCCCATGCTCAGAACCCATTTGGGGTCGGGCATCTGCTCCCAGAGTAGTCGCAAGCGGGGAGCCATCTTGACCGAGAGGGTCCCGGCTACAATCATCAGATCTGCCTGGCGTGGGCTGGCCCGGAAGACTTCGGAACCAAAGCGAGCCAGGTCGTGCTGCGGCGATGAGGCGCTAGCCATCATCTCGATGCCGCAACAGGCCAGGGCATACATGAAGGGCCAGACGGAACGAGAGCGGGCCCAGTTCTGCGTCCATTGAAGCATATCCTTGACAGTTGTCAGTACGACCGGGGCTTCCTGCTGGCCAGGTTGATATTCGGCCGGATTCGTAGCCATGGTAAGAGGTATAGGCTTACGTGCTGATTGTTTCTCAAGCATGGATCAATCTCCTCATAATGAATACAATGGATGTTTGTCCTTCTTCGCCCCTCCCACCTCCCTCAACATTTCTGAAAAGAAGACAAAACAGTGGGCGAGAATGTGACACATTCCCTAGAGGTGTTCCCGGAAGAAGATGGAGAGGTCACAGTCAAGGTCCATCTGAAAGGGTAGTTAACACTTCTTTTTGGTTGCGCTCACGTTGTTTTTGCTGTCTGTGTTTGCGTATCCGTGCAGAGAGGATGGCCCAGAGCAACAAGCCCCCAGAAAACCGTAGCGCACAAGAGGGCTGATCACCAGGAATTGCTCAATGGATACGGTCAAGGCCAGAAGCACACGTACGGCACATTCGAGGAGCAGGCCGATGCCCACGACCGCCGTGATGACGGTGAAAAACGATCGTGTACCAGATTCTTGCCAGCGCTGCATGAGTTGCTGGCTCTGGGCAGGTGCGGCATTGGCAAGGACGCTCCCAATGAGTCTCATGATCAACGGTGATCCTGTGAGCAGCGAGGCCAGCATGAGTACACCATAAACAGCTGTGATCAGAGAGTCGCTAACCAGGACCAATCGGGCGTCCTTGAGCACCAACGCAATCAAAATTTTGAGTGTAATCGCGATCAGCGAGAAGATTCCAATCAGGTTGAGGCGATGGCGGCGCACAAGGGAATATCCGATACGAATGATCGGCAGCCCAGAAGCCAAAAGAAGTGCATAGGTTGTGGGCATGTGTGGAGCTGCCAATTGATAGATGAGCACAGGACCGACAATGGAGATGATCAGATCTGGAACCACAGCAGCTCGAATCTGATTCATATTGATCTCCGGACGACTTGACATACTTATGTCCTTTCGTTTTGTCGTGATGATATCTATTTACGGCCAGTAACAGAAGGGAAAAAAGGCACTATGGTTTGAGCAGGCGCAGAATAATCCTGGCATCAGGCACATGCTTGTGAAACCGTTCAGGATCACGCAAAGCCAACCGAAATATCCCATCAAGACACGCGAAGATGTGAGTCATCAGTTGATCTGGATCGTCTCCTGCGACCTCGCCGGTGGCCTGGCCCTCGATGATCAACTGTCTCACCATATCTCGCAGCGGCTGCCCTTGCCTGACGACAATTTCACGCAGATGATCCGGTATCTCCTCTGAACTTTGCATCTGGGAGAGGAGTTGGACGAACTCAACAAGCTCAAGATGCTTGTGACGACCTTTCACTATTCTGGAAAGCAGAAAATCAAGGCGCTCTCCTGGCGTCCCCGGCATCTCCACAACACGCTGCATGAGTGTATGGGTGGATTGCATCACCTGCTCGATTAACGCTTGAAAGAGTGCCTCCTTGTTGGCAAAGTAGCGATAGGCCAACCCCTGACTAACCCCGGCCTCAGTGGCAACATCAGCCATAGTAGCCACTCTGCCCTTACGTGCAAAAACTTTGCGGGCCCCTTCCAGGATCTTCTCGCGTTGCTCTTCGCGAATACGCTGATTCGCTTCTTCTGTCCGAGGCATGGATGTATGCTCCTTATCAATGAATGAACGGTTTATTCATTGATAAATATAGCTGCTCAGCTCAAGGTTGTCAAGTGTTCGATAGGGGGAAACGATATATTATGGTATCTTTCAAAACGTTTCGATGACGACTTTGTTGCTTGACAACCAAAGGATGAGATACTACACTATCACTATAGTAGTTGCATTTTTCTACTTAATTCTTGTAAAGGAGTTCATTCGGTATTTTAGTATTCTTATAGATGAGATTATATATGATCTCATACTGGCACTCGATGTGTGCTGCGAACCAGGTATTTCGACGGTCAAGCTATGCATAATTGATGATGTTTACTATCACTTTTCACGCTGGCAACAGCAAAAGTCTACGCTGCCTAAACTTTCCTTAGCTGATGGTAACCTTCCTTACTGATGGTGATTTCCGCATCAAGGTGCTGAACATCACTATTTCTGTGGTATCTCCTTTGGAATAACTAGTTCACACGCTCTCCGTTTGGCCTACAACTATACTCATTTACGCCCGAAATCTATTGAAAAATACCCTGCCATGCGCTGATATATGTTTAAAGACATGTATCTTTAGATCAATGTATGTTCGTGGGATACCAGCCTTAGTCACCGCTGCCAGGCACACTGTGTTTCCATACGAATGCATACATAACGAAGGAGTTACAGTCATGATAGGTACCCCTCTAGGTCGACGTGACTTCTTGAAGCTCGGGGCCGGTGCGCTTGCCGGCGTCGCCGCCCTCGGGCTATCAGGTTGCGGAAGTGGATCAGATGCACAGTCTGGAGCTTCATCGCTTCAGTTCTCATTCTGGGGCTCATCTGTGCGTGCTGGTCTGACCACTAAAGCTGTTAAGTTATATGAGCAAAGCCATCCCCATGTGAAGATCTCTACATGGTTTACGAGCTTTGGCTCCTACTGGCCAAAGCTGGCCACACAAATCTCCGGCGGCAGTGCTCCCGATCTCATCCAGATGGACATGCGCTATGTCGATCAATATGTGCGCAAGGGATTGCTGCTCGATCTATCAAAATTTATCCCGCAGACGATTGATCTGCATGATTTCAATCAGCCGTTGCTTAAGGGTAGCGAGGCTCACGGCCAGGTTTATGGCATTCCCTTCGGCGGCAATTTCACCAGTATTTTCTACAATACGTCCCTTTTTGAGAAGGTTGGCTATCAACTTCCGGACAATTTCAATGATTGGACCTGGGATGAGCTGAAACGGGTGACGCAGCAGATTATGAAGGCTGCGCCTGGCGTCTATGGTGTGGATGATGCCAGCAGTAATATCGGTGCCTTCGAGGTCTTTATCCGGCAGCGTGGGAAAGAGTTATTTACCGAGGATGGGCAGCGCGCTTTCAATAAGCAGGATGCGCTCGAGTGGTTTAGTTATTGGAGCGATCTTCGTCGATCCAACATCTGCATTCCGCCCGATCTAGCGGTGCAATATAGCGGGGCTACTCCCGCGATGACGACGATTGTGGCGGGCAAGGCCGCCATTAATATTAGTACCTCCAATCAGATACAGGCGTTCCAGGCTGCGACACCCACGAAGCTGGGATTGTATTCGACGCCATCCACGACAGGCGTTAAGGACACTGGAAATTACCTCAAGGCTTCAATGCTGCTGAGCGCCTCTGCTTCAACCAAAAATCCGGATGCAGTGACGCAGTTCATTAACGCGATCTTTAACGATCCGACTATCGTCAAGGCGTTAAAAATCGAGCGTGGCATTCCAGGATCGGCCAGGGCGCAGGCGTTGCTCAAGCCGAAGCTGAAGCCGTCGGACCTGCAACAACTGCAGATGGTCAACCAGCTCGCCGCTATTACGCGTCCCAAGATGGTGCTTGATCCTCCTGGTGCCGGTGAGGTGGGCGATTTGCTGGTTCTTATTGCTCAGGGCCTGGGGTTTGGCAAGATGAGTGTTGACGAGGCGGCCAACACTCTTGTTGTGCAAACCGATAAGGCGCTAGAAAGGGATGGTGTATAATTATGAGCAGCATTGTACAGCCACAGCAGACAACAAAGACGACGCAAACCAGGCAACCCAGAAGAAAGATCACATCCAGCCGGGCGCGCAAAGAGAACCTGGTTGGCTACCTCTTTATGTTGCCCTGGTTCGTGGGCTTGATTGCCCTGACGCTGGGACCGATGCTCGGCTCGCTCTACCTTTCCTTTACCAGCTACGACTTGCTGTCGGCACCCCGCTGGATCGGCTTGCAGAACTTCGGCGCCATGCTCTCGGATATCCGCTTTCTCGATGCGATCAAGGTTACGGCCATCTATGTGCTGCTCTCGGTTCCGCTCAAGCTTATTTTCGCCCTGCTCGTGGCCATGTTCCTGAACAAAGGACTGCGCGGGCTCGCCCTGTACCGCTCTATCTATTATGTCCCCTCGCTCCTCGGTGGCAGTGTGACGATCGCCATTCTGTGGCAGCAGATCTTTGGTAAGGATGGAATCGTGAATGCAGGCCTGGGACTGCTCGGCATCCATAACCTGGGGAGCTGGGTGGCCAATCCCAATACGGCGCTCTTCACGTTGATCGTGCTGGCTATCTGGCAGTTTGGCTCGCCAATGCTCATCTTTCTGGCCGGACTCAAACAGATTCCCCAGGAGATGTATGAGGCCGCCAATATCGATGGCGCGGGCGCTATGAAGCGCTTCTTCCGCATCACTCTGCCGATGCTGAGTCCGATTATCTTCTTCAACCTGGTGTTGCAGATGATCAGCGCGTTCCAGGCGTTTACGCCCGCCTTTATCGTGAGTAACGGCAATGGCGGACCATACGATTCCACCCTGTTCTATACGCTCTACATTTACTTGCAGGGCTTTGGCTACTTCCACATGGGCTATGCCTCGGCGATGGCATGGGTGCTCCTGCTCATCATTGCTATCTTTACGGCTGTAGCGTTCCGTTCATCCAAACTCTGGGTGTTCTATCAGGATGAGAGGTAGGTACGTGATGAAAAGCTATTCCGTTGAGCGCCGCTCTGGCAACTGGTCCAGGCTCTTGCTGCATGTCATCCTCATTATCGGGGCCGTACTGATGCTGTATCCGCTGGTGTGGATGTTGAGCGCTTCATTTAAACCGAACAACCTTATCTTCAGTAATGCGAGCTTGCTGCCGCAGCAATTTACGCTCAAGAACTATACAATCGGCTGGACGGCACTGAGCATGCCATTCAGTATCTTCTTCTTAAATTCGCTGCTGGTATGTATCGGTGCCGTCATCGGCAACCTCATTTCCTGTTCGATGGTCGCCTATGCCTTTGCGCGTCTGAACTTTAAGTTTAAGTCGATCTGGTTCGCCATTATGCTCAGCACGATCATGTTGCCCTACCACGCCATTGTAGTGCCGCAATATATTCTCTTCAAGAGTATCGGCTGGATCAACACGTTCCTGCCCTTAATCGTGCCCAAGTTCCTGGCGACCGACGCCTTCTTCATCTTTCTGCTCGTCCAGTTCATTCGTGCACTGCCATCCGAACTGGATGAATCAGCCCAGATCGACGGCTGCGGACCCGTCCAGCTCTTCTGGCGCATCATCCTGCCGCTGGCCCGGCCAGCGCTGGCAACGACCGCCATCTTCACCTTCATCTGGACGTGGGGAGACTTCTTCCCCCAGCTGATTTTCCTGAACAACCAGAGCAGCTTCACGCTCCCCGTTGCCCTCAACGCCTTCCTCGATAGCACAGGGGTATCGCAGTATGGAGCGCTCTTCGCCATGTCCCTGCTGGCACTGGTCCCTATCATCATCTTCTTCCTGCTCTTCCAACGCCTCCTCACCGAAGGCATCAGCACCACTGGCCTAAAGGGATAAAAAAAACACGTTGTACCGACTGCAATTGTATTGCACACAATATAATTGCATATAACGTAAAAGCACCGGCGGGGTGTAACCAATCTGAAGAAGGTCGGCTACACCCCGCCGGTTGCGTCCAAATTCAACCGACAGCGGAAACATGACATCGTCTCTTGAACATGTTCACGCGTGAGCGAAAAATCGGGCGCAAGACCCGAACCTATGGGTGTCAATCTTGGGCTTGAACATCCTCTCTGCGAGGGGACGGTATCGCTTGTCAAGGGAATAAATCGGGCGCAAGGCCCGAACCTATAGGTGCCATGTTTTTTGATGCGTTTCGATTATCCACGTGATAAAACCTTCAACAACCATGATTCCAATAGGTTCGGGCCTTGCGCCCGATTTTTCGCTCACGCATGAATATGTTCAAGAAATGATATCATGTTTCCATTCATCAAATGGAGCCAGCAATCAAATAGCACAGGTGAAGCAAAAGCTTGTGCAGCTACAAGCCATCTGGCACCACTATCAGAACACGAATCTCTTCTTTGAAGACGGACAAATCAGTGCCGTGATCGACTGGGATCAATCCTACGTGGCACCGCGCGCCTGGGAGGTTGTACGCACCCTCCATTATGTTTGCAAGCTGGATGGCCCACTTTGCCGCATCTTTCTCACAGCCTATCGCGATGTCCTCCCGCTCCCACCAGAAGAATTAGATCTGGCTGCCGCCGTCTATGGATGGATGCGAGGACACGACCTGTGGCACTACGAGGCCATCTACCTGGAAGGAAACCAGCGCGTACGCGCCTTCCTGCAACCAGGACCCTACATACCTTTTGCCCAAAAATGGGCCACCCTGCGAGCTTACCTGTAATGCAGGGGCGGCGCCGCCCCTGCATTACAGGTAAGCTCGCTTCTCGCTCGAAAACGATTTAAAAACGTAGCAGAAGAGAACCGAACGGTATAAGAGAAGAAGAAACCCGTAGGTTCGAGGCTTGCCCTCGATTGCCCCACCGTTTGTGGGGCAATCGAGGGCAAGCCTCGAACCTACGTATCATGTTTCTTCTCACCTAAATGAAATGTATTGCCCCTTGCGGGCGCTTGTTTCCTTGTTTATCTCCGGTGGAGCACCATGGGCAGGCCGCCTTTGGGGCGCAGTGTGATCAGGGGCTCGGTCTGGACGTGGTGTCCAGGCAGCAGGCGAGCGCGCCAGCGTTGGGCCAGGGTGGCCAGGGCTAACTCTCCTTCCATCCAGGCGAAGGCTTCGCCGATGCAGAGGCGTGGTCCACCCCCAAAGGGGAAGTAGGCATACTTTGGTCGGTTGACCCGCGCCTCGGGTGTCCAGCGCTCGGGATCAAAGCGGAACGGGTCGGGATACCAGTGTGGGTCGTGATGCACGACGTACTGGCTCATGATCAGCAGCGAGTTGGCGGGAATGGTGTACTGGCGCACGCGATACTCGTCCACTGTGCGGCGACCAATGATCCAGGCCGGTGGATAGAGGCGCATGGCCTCGGTCAGGACCATCTCGGTGTAGGTCAGCCGTGGCACGTCTTCCACACCCGGCAGGCGACCGGCCAGAACGGTGTCGAGCTCGCGCTGCAGCTTTTCTTCGACCTCGGGATGCTGCGAGAGCAGGTACCACGTCCAGGATAGGGCGTTGGCCGTTGTCTCGTGCCCGGCAACGAACAGAGTCATCACCTCGTCGTGCAACTGGGCGTCGTCCATGCCGCTGCCGTTACCTTCCTCGTCGCGTGCCAGCAGGAGCATCGAGAGCAGGTCACCTTGATCCTCGCCGGAGGCGCGCCGCTCGCTGATAATGCGATAGACGATGGCGTCTAGCCGGACCCGTGCTTCAATGCGCCTCTTCTTGCTCGGCAGGGGCAGGTATTCAAGCAGCGCGTTCAACGGATCAAGCCGACTGGCCCCGCCCATTTGTAGCAACGGCGTCAGCGCCTCGCGTACAGCTGCGGTGTCGTCCTCGACCCGGGCGCCAAACATGGTCTGAGCAATAATAGCCAGCGTCAGACCCATCATCTCCTGCGCCATATCCACCTGCATGCCGTCCTGCCAGCGACCACTAAGGCGCTGCGTATACTCAACCATGGTCTGGGCATAGCTCGCGATGCGCTGACGATGGAAAGCTGGCTGGATCAGGCGCCGCTGCTGTTTGTGGAACTCCCCCTCGCTGCGCAGCAAACCATTGCCTCCCAGCGGCTGGCGCAGAGCCCCTGGCTTACGCATCTGCTGTTGGTGCACCACCAGTACATCCCGAATATTGTCTGGATGACTTAATAGATAGGCATCCTGCTTGCCAAACTTCATATGGGCCACATCCCCATAGGTCCGGGCCAGGTCCTGGAACGCGCTGAGCGGATCAAGCCTCATACGCACCAAAAAGCGTCCATTCTCGGGAAATTGTAGTCCTGGTATCTTCTCTTGAGTGCTCTGCTGTACCATAAACAAATCTCCTCTATCGCCTCAAATGCTCCCTTGAACTACCGCAGACATGTGTACGTTCGTGAATACTACTCCCAGGCAGCGTCAATGGATCGCATATGCTATACTACCCATGAATAGAATATTTTTAGGTTCTTTCCCCTAAACACGATGAAAGTATAGGTTCTTTCCCCTAATTTGTCAAGCTAAGCAAGAAGGTAGATGGAGATATGCAGGCATCAGCAGGTTCTCGTGCCCGGCGCCAGGGCGGAGAGAGGCGCAAGAAGACACGCGATTTGATCCTTGAGGCTGCGCGCACGCTATTCAATGAGCAGGGAACAGCCAATGTGACGCTGGCCCATATTGGAGAACACCTGGGCATCAGCGAAGGCAATGTCTGGTATCATTTCCACACCAAGCATGATTTGATCGTGGCCCTCTTTGCTGAGTTGCAGGCCAGCGTCCAGGCCAACCAGCAAATGGACCTCGACGAGCTGGGTGCGGCCAGCAATCTACGCGGGCTGCTGGTGCGCGGCTTTCAACTGATGTGGGAATACCGCTTCCTCTTCCGCGATCACATTAACTGGGCCACGGCTCAGCACGAGGTCTATGAGCAGCTGGTTACCCTGACCACCCAGGGACACGACTTCATTGAGCGCGTGCTTGAAAGAATGCGCCAGCTCGAACTGCTCCAGATTCAGCCGCAGCAAATCCCTATCCTGGCCACCAACATCTGGATTATCAATCGCTACTGGATCGACTATTGCCAGAGCCGCAACATCCACCACCAGATCACCGAACAGGAGATCCAGGCCGGAATCGAACAGGTGCGCGCACTCATCCTACCCTACTTTACACCCGCCGCCTACCATCTCCTCGCGGACCCGCCACCAACTCCGAATGACACCCCTACGGGGAACAGTATGCCCAGATACTTTTAATGATATGTATATTCGTCAGAAGAATGCCTTTTAGGAGCGAGAATGAGCATGCAATCTCCACAGGTTCCGCCACAAGCTGTAGAGCATGACCGGCTTACGGCTCCACTGCTCTATCTTTCTAGCGAGGAGGTGGGTTGGGAAGGCCTGGTGGCGCAGGCCTTCCATGAGCCAGTGCAGCTAGAGGGTTGGATGGCACCGGCAATACCCGATATTTCTCTGATCCTGTTTGCCGGTGGGGCTATGCGCATGGAGCAGCGTCCCATCAATGGCGCCTGGAGAACACAGTACATTCACCAGGAGGAGCTGATCCTGCGTCCAGACGCGGATATACCCTATGAGGTGCGCTGGCAGGGGCTTTCTGCGACGCCCACGCGGACCCTTCATCTGCAGTTAAGCGCGCAGCTGCTGGCTCGCACTGCCGCAGAGGTAGCGGACGGTGATCCTGCTCATCTGTCGCTGGTGGCGCGCTCGGGCTTTAAGGATCCGCTGCTGACGCAGATCGGTTTGACTCTCTGGCAAGAGTTGGAGCAATGCTCTCCTGCCGGGACCGTCTATGCCCAAACCGCTGCTCAGCTGCTTGCTGTTCACCTTTTGCGTCACTATACGGCGGCGCAGAAAACAATCAAGGAACCGAAATATGGGCTGACGGATCGGCAAATCGGGCGCGTGCGCGATTACATTCAGGCTCACCTCGACCAGGATCTTTCGCTTGAGGCGCTGGCTCAACAGGTGGGCTTCAGCCCTTATCACTTTGCGCGCCTGTTCCGCCGGACTACCGGCGAGAGTCCGCATCAATTCGTTGTGCGCCAGCAGATCGAGCAGGCGCAGCGCCTGTTCAAGGAGACCACTATGCCCCTGGCCCAGGTTGCGCTGGCGTGTGGCTTTGCCAATCAGAGCCACCTGACCCGGGCCTTCAAGCGCTATCTTGGTCTGACGCCGCGCGCTTTTCGGCAGGAGCACACACTTCGCGCAGATTTATGACAAAATAGCACAAATATACAAGATTGTTCCCGTTCCTTCCCGCTATCATACCAATATGATATTGCTAACAACGATGCATAGGCATGTATCGTCAAAAAGGAAAGGAACTGCATCATGGCACTCAACCTCTACATGCTTGGCCTGGTCCCCCAGAATATGGAAAAATCGCTGGCCTTCTATCGTCTGCTCGGCCTGGCGATTCCCGAAGGGAGCGAGGGGCAGCCACACGTCCGGGTGAAAATGAAGGGCGACCTGACCTTCTTCCTCAACAACGGCAAACCATTAAACCTCAATGGCAAATCGGGCGTGATCCTCGAATTCTATGTCAAGGATCGTGCTATAGTGGATGCTAAATATGCCGAGCTCACCGACCTGGGTCACCGGAGCTACCTGCCACCCAATTTCGTCCCAGCCATCAACGCCTACTTTGCCATGATCAATGATCCCGATGGCAACATCGTCATGCTCACCGCCGATTAAACAACCGCAAGGTCAATAATTTCATTTATGAGAACATCGAAGAACCAAACGCACCAAGACGTAGGTTCGACCGCAAGGGTCGAATCTACGGGCCGTACCGGCGGGTCGTGCATTTGTCGCTGTGCCTGTGCTCGTACATGACGACGATGTCACGAATGGCCTGGATAACGCTGGTGGGCTGGTTGATCTGGATAAAGTGGCCGCTCTGGTTGATGATGCGCAGGCTGCTTTCAGGGGAGAGCTGCGCCTGTTCGGTCTGGAGTTGGAGCCAGAGTTGCTGCAGGGTGCCGCTAGAGCTGTTGCCGGCGGCCAAAACTATCAGGGGGACCAGAGGGAAGGCGGGAGCGGCCCGTAATTCGGCCTCGCTCCGCTCAATTGCTCTGGCTTCTCCTAACGTCCAGTCAAAGGCGCTGGAGCGCAGACGCAGCGCTTCAGCGATCGGCTGTACGGTAGAGGGATAACGTGAGGGTCCCGTTTTGGGACGCTGCAGGCGCTTCTGGATACGCACAATACCAAGTCTGGCAAGCAGCGGACTGCTCCAGCAGAAGAGCTGCCAGCGCAGCTGTTGCAGTAGCCATTTTTTGCGGGCTGGCCCGGGCACGCGCTGGCGCTGGTCAAACGGGGAGGCGTCCACCAGGACCACGCCAGCGACTAGCTCTGGATGCTGGCGCGCAAAGAGTTGCATGTGCAGGCCGCCCAGAGAATGCCCCACCAGTATGTAGGGTCCGGGGATGTTGGCGCGCGTCAGCAGGGTCAGCAGTTCATCGACGATGCGCTGAGCACTGCGTGGCTTTGGACCAGGCTCACTCCAACCGTAGCCGGCGCGATCATAAGCGCAAACGCGCGTGAAGCGCGCCACCTCTGGCTGGATATAGCACCAGTCCAGCATCGAACAGCCCAGACCCGAGTCCAGGATCACCGTTGGGCCGCCCTTGCCCATATCGAGATAGTGCAGACGATGGCCGCCGACATCAGCCAACGTACCGGGAGGTGGATAGCGCCGCTGCTCCTGCGCCTCCGATAGCGCCTGATATAGTGTACCTGCGCCCACCGCCATCAAGCCCAGTCCGATCGCCGATCCCATTAACGGCCCAATCCATGACGCAACCCCACGCCTGACTTCAACTTCTTTCAATAGCATAAAGAGCGGCTCCTTCATCCAGCGCACCAGCATGACAATAATCTACAAACAGCGGATCTGTATAATGATACACATCTATCTACAATGCGTTTTCAACTCTAAAACAACTATGATCCATTCTTAGTATACCTTGCCACCCACAAATAGTTCGGCTTCAACCATTTTTTACCACCCCCGTTTTCCTATCGAGGTTAAGAAGAGCTAATATAACAGATTTGTCCATTGTCAGCTGAACTGGCTTTTGCTACGATACACACAAATATAGCCTTTGAAGAGGAAATGTATACATATGGAAACACTATCGATTGAGCTTGTGCGGCCAGAGGATGGGCCGCAGCTGCTGCCGGAATTGATCAGGTTGTTGCAGGAGACCGTGGCTAGCGGCGCTTCGGTCGGTTTCTTGCCGCCATTGGAGGTGGAAGAGGCCCGCCAATACTGGCTGGCAACGTTGCGCGATGTCGCCGACAACTCGCAGGTGCTGCTGGTGGCGAAGAATGATCATGGTCAGTTGCTGGGCTCAGTTCAGCTGGCGCTGGCCATGAAGCCCAATGGACGGCATCGAGCGGAGGTACAAAAGCTCTTTGTCGATCCGTCTCAACGTCGTCGCGGCATCGGGCGGGCCTTGATGCAGGCGATTGAAGAGGCGGCCCGCGCCCAGGGTCGTACCCTGCTCGTGCTCGATACGCGCGAAGGCGATGCGGCAGAACAGCTCTATCGTCGGGCAGGCTATATCGAGGCCGGCCGCATTCCTGCCTATGCCATCAGCGCCGCTGGCACCCTGGATGGCACCATCTACTTCTACAAAGTCCTACCCAGCTTGTAGAGCCATCATGCAAAAAAAGCAAGCTGTGAGTAAAAACGCGGCAAAAAGAAGGAGGCCCGGCCATTCGGCTGAGCCTCCTTCTAACTAAGTCCTACCTGGACTGATCAGGTGTTGATAGAGACGGTTGCAGTCATACCTTGAAAGAGGGCGTTGGAACCAACACTACTACCATCAATGGCTATGACGACAGGATATCTGATGCTCGTCTGCATACCAGGATAACCGACGCCATTGGGAGCAATCAGGATAACGCTGCCCGAGAATTGGTGATTGCCATAGGCTTTAAGGGTAAAACTGACTTTCTGCCCGACGCGCACTTTGCTAATATCAGCTTCGTCTACATAGGTTAGAACCCGGCTTACGTTGCTTGCATCCGTGAGCTGAATAAAGGTGAGACCACCATGCTCACTTTGAAGTTCGATGCCACCGGCGGGAACAAAGTTGGTTAGCGCGCCAGGCTGACCACCAACGCTTCCGATAACCGCAGTCACGACTCCAGGGTGGGGTGCCCTCAAGTCTAGCAGATATAGCTCCTTTTCATGAACGAGCAACGTTGCCAGCGCGGTACGATACACGAACTCGTCAATCGTCAGGTCACGAACGGCACGTGCTATTTCGGGATCAGTCCTGGCTACGTCAATGTTATCAGCAGCCTCAACGATCAATCCGTTGTTGGCAGTCAGGGCTACGTCGGCGTTGGCTTTTGCCTGCCGTAGCGCCGCTCGATCTTTTTCAACCGTACCTTGTGCTGTTATCACTGCCTGGTTGGCAGCTGTCTCCGCCGCCCGAAATGCATCCTGAGCAGCTTTGATACACGAAGCTTCCGTACTACTCACCGAGTCCCCGTTGTCATTATTACTAGATGACGCGTTGTCATCACTACTAGACGACGTATCGCTAGCTGAAGGCGACGAGGTCGAGCTTGATGCAGCTGCCTGGCAAGCGGCGATCGCATTGCTTTCCGTTTGTCTGGCCGATCTTATCGCGGCTTCGGAAGCTTTCATCACGGCATCTAGCGTCTCCTCATCCTCCTGCAGTGTAACCTCGGCAAAATGGATATTCGCCGCCGCCTGTTCTCTTAAGGCCCGGCGATTGTTTTGTTCTGCCCTCAGCGTGTCCTGAGCCAAAAGTACCCTGAAATGGGTGTTCGTAATCGCAGTCGCTAAACGCGCCTGGCCAGCATTCACCTCAACGCGAGCGGCATCGACGGCGACCTGAGCCTCACGGACCTGCTCGGGAATGTTATTGTAGCCCAGGTGGGACAGCACCTGATTTGCCACTACATGCTGACCTAGATTGACATAGATGTCACTGATCAAGCCACTGACAGTTGAGCTGAAAACCAGGTTATACACCGGCGCCTGCAGAAATCCTGGTGCACTGACCGGTGCAGCTAATATACCTCTCGATCCCTCCCTTCCTTGAAACCCTGAAGCCCAATGCAATGGCCCCAATAGGATGCCGATCAGAAGAACGCCAAAAAGGATCACGGAGATCCCGATGACCTTTTTAGGATCTCTCCATCTGTGTCGTCGCACGGGTACTTCGTTCGTGGGTACTATCTGTTCAGTTGCCACATCTGGTGCTGAACTTGTTGGTTTAGTAGGTGTTTGTATCATGCACCGATCATCTCCTTATTGAAAAAGTTGTCACCCTGGCAAGAAAATGACCTCTTGTACGACAGACAAACGCATAAACAGAAAACTATATAAATGGCGTACAGTGCGGCATTTCAGCTTTAGTATATAGAGGCCCTGAATTGACCCCCCTGGATGCACGCTCTGGCAATACATTTCATTTATGTAAAAAGAAACACGAAACCCATAGGTTCGGGGCTTGCCCCCGATTGCCGCCCGCCGCAGCGTGGCGGCCCTGTGCCATCGTCGTTCGGCCGCTCGTGGCGTGACATGGTGCCCAAAAAGGAATCTTCGCTTTTGGGCACCGCGTGGGCCGAGGTGATGGGCAAGAAGGGACCTCAACGCTGGGATACGGGGCCCCACAAACGGTGGGGCAAATCGGAGGCAAGCTCCGAACCTATGGGTTTCGTGTTTCTTCTTGCATAAAAGAAATGTATTGCTTCTTACGGGCGCATCTACGTGTTTTATTTACGCCTTTCCCATGGGATAGGGGGATTGCATCGATGAGATAAAATAAAGAACATATCTCACATTCTACTAGTTAAGTCTATCTCTGCGGCATACATGCGCTGATAATATATTTGCGCTCTTGTACGTGTATTGATTATGTTCCAAATGTAGGCACATGCAATGGTTCTAGACCATTATGAGAGAAGAGCAGGTAGCAATGTTAGAAACACTGGATTCTATTCCCTGGCAACAGCTCCAGCACGCCTATGGAGACGCCAGCGAGGTGCCTGGTTGGATTAAGGATCTTTCCTCTCCCAATAAAGAGATTCGCCAGCAGGCATACAACCATCTGGGGAGCAGCGTCTATCACCAGGGCACGGTGTATAGCTCAACGGCCTCGATCGTTCCGTTCTTTTGCGAGTTATTGGATGATGAGCAGGTGGTGCAGAAGATCTGGCTCTTACAGTTGTTGGTCTCGATCGCCCATGGCTCGTCTTATCTGGATGTCCATTATCGCCGCCCGGAGGAGCGCAATACGCCAGAGTTCCGGGCCCGGCTGGCTGAGGAGATCAAGTGGGTCAGGGCGGCTAAGGAGGCGGTGAGCGCGGGCTATCCGACCTATCTGAACCTGTTGCACACCGATCAACCTAAACTGCGCGCTATGGCGGCCTGGACCCTGTCATGCTGCCGCTCTCATGCGGATGAGGTGATTCCAACCCTCAAGGATCGCTTGAAGCATGAGGATAAACAGTCGGTGCGCGCCTCCATTATGATGACGCTGGGCCGGTTGATGCCGGCCATTAAGGAGACGCACGATTACTTTATGCATCTGCTCAAAAAGCAGAAGAAACCGATGCTGGTGATCACGGCGGCCCTGGCCTACGCTTTGCTGGCGGAAGAAGATACGCCACGCCAGGTGGTGCATACCTTGCTTGAAAGCTATGAGCAACCGCTCGAGGCCAAAGCGAAATTCGCGGCCCTCCCTTTCACTGATGTCAACATAGATGCCACGATCAGCCGGGCCTTTTGCGCCATCGGCTTCTCTATTGCCCCTCTGGTCATTCCAACGCTGATCAAAGCGCTACCCCACTGCGATGCCCTGAGTAGCGTGGTCCTGGTCGATAACCTGCTCTACCTGGCCCTGGAGGGACGCACCCTCAGAAAAGAGACTACTATCGATAACCTCTCTGATATGCAGAAAGAGGTGTTGATCGCGCTCGTCAAAAACAAACATATCTGGGAAAGCGGCAACATGTGCCTTACAGTTGGTCATTACTTCCCGCCACAGAACGGCCTGGAATTCTCGATGTGGAAACGCGAAGATATCGCGCGCTTCCTCAAAGGTAAGTCCATCTCCTCCAACGAAAAAGACCTTGAGCAAACTGATCAGCACCCTTCAAATTTCCATATTTGAGGAGCGAAGCAAGAAAGAATCAGAAGAGGCTGACTGGCGGCATTCCTCCCACCCCATGGTCCTTCTGGGGTATGCCATGCGAGCGCGCGGGCTCACCTGCGCGCTCGCATTTGACACGATGTCGCGGTCCGTCCGTAGATGCGCTCGCAAGGGGCGCATCTACCTTTCACCCGAAAAGAACACGGCGTGGCATCAGGCATTAAGCAGGGATAGAGTAAACCAGAAGGTTGATCCTTGTTTGGGTTCACTCTCGATGCCAACCAGGCCATGATGCATAAAGCTCACCCACAAAGACGGCTTGCTAGGGAATATTTAATAGCCGCGCCGCCAGGTGCTATAGAGGCCGGCGCAGCCCAGGATGATGGCGCAGATACCAACAAGGCTAAACAGGCATTCATTGGTGAAAGTATACAATACCGCGACCCTCGGGAGCGTATAGCCGATAATGTATATTGCCAGAACAACTAGCACAAAAACAATCAAGATATTCTCGTTCGGCCAACGTTGGAACATGGTCTCTATCCTTCTACTGTTATCCACGCCAATATGCTTGCTCTATCTATTCTTCTGTTAATACGCGAACAACCATATTTTCGCTTCACTGCGAGCACTTCTTCATCGTATCACTTTTCCCACCTATCAACCGGCGTATGTCTATGCACCTCCACGCAGGAAAAGATAGTGCACACCGGCAGCTGATTTCTCGCAGCACCTATTGCTCTAACTTATTCACGTTGAGATCTCCACAATGGTGACAATTACAGTCACTCGATTGGTACAGGCGATCGCCCCCAGATCCGGACGCGATCAGGCCAGGAGAGCATATGCGTTTTGACATCTCTGCGATTTTATGACATTCTTGTAGACAGAAAAGCATATCAATACTGAACTCATCACAGGAGCAAACATTGGGCAATTCCTTTATAAGGTAGCATCTTCTGGTTCTGGCCGGTCAGCAATACTGCACGCCGGCATACGCTTCTACATGCGCCACGTTCGGCTGGCGTTCTTTCTCGTGCCCGTGCCCCCCCTCGACTCCGTCCGGCGAAACTTCTCTGTTGCACGAAAAGCTTTG
Organism: Dictyobacter formicarum; assembly: GCF_016587435.1. The sequence continues at coordinate 14,219 of NZ_BNJJ01000010.1, read as the reverse complement.
TTTGGAAGGGGCATTCTCTCATGGGTCAAATCCGTATCACGCCAGAAAAGGGTTCGGCGACTCAAGCTGCCCGGCCGCTATGGCGCAACTTCGATTTCTTGCTGCTCTGGAGCGGGCAGCTCATATCGACGCTGGGCACCAATATCTCGCATCTGGCGCTCCCTCTGCTGATACTGGCACTTACGCATTCGCCGGTGCAGGCTGGACTGTTCGCGGCCGTGCGCCAGTTGCCCTATTTGCTGATCAGCCTGCCCGCAGGGGCGCTGGTTGATCGTTGGGATCGCAAGCGAACGATGATTTGCTGCGACCTGCTGCGCTGGCTCGTGATGGGTTCGGTGCCGCTGGCCTTTGCTCTGGGCCATCTGACGCTGCTTCAACTCTACCTGGTGACCTTGATCGAAGGAACCGCCTATGTGCTCTTTAGCCTGGCGCAGATCTCTGCGCTGCCCCACGTGGTGACGCCGGAGCAACTGCCGCGCGCATACGCGCTGGATACCACAACCGAGTACACAGGCACGCTGCTCGGTCCCAGCCTGGGCGCCTTCATCATCGGCCTGGCACCGGTCGTGCAGGTCGGAGCCATCATCGGCTACCTGGTTGATAGCTTCTCTTACCTGCTCTCAGGACTCTCGCTGCTGCGTGTGCGCGCCTCATTCCAGGTCGAACGCGCCAGGAACAGGGCGCCGCGCCGGCTCTATCACGAGATTGCCGAGGGGCTGCGCTTCCTCTGGCAGCAGCGCGCGCTGCGTCTGATGGCCTTGCTTACGGCGCTGGTCAATTTCTTGCAGAGCCCACTGGATCTCGCGCTGATCATCCTGGCGCAGAACCGGCTGCATCTCAGCGTACAGTTCATCGGCCTGATTTTCAGCGCCGGAGGCGTTGGTGGCATTCTGGGCGGCCTGCTCGCTCCCTGGCTGCATGAGCGCCTGCGCAACGGGCAGATCCTCTCTGCCTCTCTGGTGGTCTGGATCTGCGCGGCGCTGTTGCTGGCGCTCGCACCCTGGTCCGCCGCGCTTCTGATCGGCAAGTTTCTGTTCAGCGTTAGCTGGCCAACCTATGCAGTGGCGGTCGTCGCTTATCGTCTCCGCCAGACGCCCGACGAACTACAGGGACGCGTCAATAGCGCGTTCCGCAACATTACGTATGGCAGCGAACCGTTCGGCTCAGCGGTAGGCGGACTCCTGCTGGTCGCGCTCAGCGCCCAGGCCATATTTGGCTTGATGGTTGCTGGCCTGGCTGGTGGTCTGCTGCTCGCATGCTGCACCCGACTGCGCAAGATCTAAGCGCCAGGGCTTTAAGGGAGATGCCCACCATTGATCCGATGGGCGCCTCCCTCAAAAGTTTATGGTCGATAGGGGAACTTTTTTCTATGTTCATTCGTCTTCTCTATGTAAGGAGAATGCGATGATGTCAAACAACCGTTCTGTAATAATTTCTATCATGATCTTGCTGTGTCTAAGCATGCTGGCCGCCTGCGGCAACGCGAACCAGAACAGCCAGAAGGCTTCGCAGCAGCCTCCTCAGGGTCCGACAAAGCCGACGCCGGTCCCTCGTAAACGACCGCCGCATCGCAAGATTCTGGTTGACCCGACACCGACGCCGCAACCCAATCCACAGCCGGGGCAGACGCCGACGCCCGGCAATCCCAACCCGAACACACTTCAGCTCGCTATCGACAAAACCAGCTATACACGATCAGATGCGATTACTGTAACCATCACCAATGGCCTGGGGCACAACATCTACCTCACCACCCCCAGAACAAGCTGTACCCTTGTCCAGCTAGAGATGCTGGCCAATGGAATCTGGAACCCGGTCGGACGCTGCGTCGATGTCGCGGCCACGCCCACCCTACAACTACCAGCCGGCGGCACGACTCGCCAGATCATCCAGCCCCAAAACTCCTATGGCCTGCGTCACAGCGTCACCAGCTGGCAACCAGGCACCTACCGCCTCAGTATCAGCTACAACCCGACCTATGATCCCGACACCGTTGGCGGAACCCAAAACGCAACATCAACCATCTTCACCATCACATAACCAACCATAATTGATAAAAATATCAAAAACTCCATATGATAGCCAACGTTATCGCTCGTGAAATAAAAAATCGGGCGCAAGGCCCGAACCTATTGATATCATGTTTTTTGATTCATTTTCGAGAAATATGCATACACGTGCCAATGATGGATTATTTTTTAAAAATTTATGATATAAAACGTACAATATATATGATAACAATAGGTTCGGGCCTTGCGCCCGATTTATATATCCTTGGCGAGCGAAAGTGCTCCCTTGCCTCGATATGTTCCGCATGATACACCTTCCCCAAACACGAAACGTATCCCCGTAGGCGGCATAGGATTGCGGCCTTTCTAAACACCTTTATCTCATGAAACGCAGCAATCCGGCCTTGCGCATGCCGCCCTGTTGGCGTACGCCTGGTTCCTAAAACACGTCAAACGCCAGGATTTCCAAAAACTCTTGCTCCATGCTGCAACGTTTCTTACGTGAACAGGGCGGCACGCGCAAGGCCGGATTGCTGCTGAGTTTATCCCGTTTGGTTGACGAAAAGACCGCAATCCTGTGCCGCCTACGGGATACGTTTCATGTTTCGGGCACGTCCCATCATGCCGGGATACATTTCATGCTATTGGTACATTTCATCATATTGATATTATTTTCGTGTGATGTGAACATTACATAATGTAGCGATATTTTTCGTTTTTCATGCATATTACATCATGCGGTGATACCTTGTCGTGTTTGGGGCATATTGTATCACGTCCGGGGACACATTTTCGTGTTGCAGGAGCCTTCATATGATGTGCATTTTTTCCACTTCACCATATTGACAATGATTTATGTCCATATTTGTGCTTTGGTTTACCCATACAGAACATAAATGATCTTCGTTGACGACCAAAAAAGGTAGCAAATTAGCAAAAGTTACATAATCGTATATCCTTTGGAGTAGGGAAATTCTATTGACAATTCGTGATTATATTGACTTTTATGAATTAACAATGTATGCTTAGAGACGCGTGAGTATTTACGGTGCTTTGTGCCAGGGGCACCCTTACCATTGTTGCTGTCGCGCTTCCCTTACCGATTGATGCGTCGGGGGATAGCATCAGTCACTCTATGATTAGTTTTTGTGACGCGCGTTTTTCAAATTATAAGCTGACATGCGTACATCTCCTTGTAATCATGTTAGTTTCTGTGTCAGATCAATAGATAATAATCAATATATACTTGACCTGTCTGCCTGTGTTCGCCAAGCATGGCAGAGACATCAGGTAATAGCGGTTATTTAGAAATATGCCGGCGCACAGCAATATCTATCCCCTCCATTTTCAAACCGCAGGTTCGGAAACGAAAACACGGAGGTTATGACTCGCATGGCTCGTTCCTCTCTATTACGCCGGTATAGTATCTTTGGCATTTGTGCTGTGGCAATGCTGGGGATCTCGGCCTTTCTGATTCCATCGGCGGCTGCCTACCCCATTCAGCCGAACTTTAATCACTTTCTGTATACCAATCATGACGATTTTCTGTATGACGATAATGCGCAGCCGGGGACCGAAGGGGCTGCGCTGGCACAGCAGGCGTACGATGATCGTGCCTATCCACACAAGTTTATTGATGCAACGCAGGTTAACAATGCCTACAACGCTAACCAGGCGCTCGCAACCCATCCGGTCCCGGTTGATTCGCCCGATCGCCGCGGCCGTTCCTGGCAGTTTGCCGGTCCTTCGGATCCCGAGGCGGTAAGCCAGGCGACCTATACAGGTCACCCAACGACGGTTTCTGGTCGTGTGACGGCGATTGTGGTCGCCAACGATTGTAATGCCACGGTCTGCCGCATCTGGCTGGGCGCTGCGGGCGGCGGCATCTGGCGTACAGACAACGCTCTGGCCGCCAAACCGACCTGGAAGTCGGTCAACAATGGCATTCGCTCCAATGCTATCGGCTCGCTGGCCCTGGATCCCAATGATCAAAGTGGTCGGACGATCTACGCTGGTACGGGCGAGGAAAATGGTTCCAGCGACTCCGAGGCCGGTGTCGGTCTGTACAAATCCACTGACTTTGGTGAGCACTGGCAGCTGGTGCCTGGTAGCTTCCCGGCCGCCAAGGATCGTTCGATCGGCTCGGTGGCGATCGATCCTACCAACGCGAACCATATCTATATCGGAACCGATGTTGCCCGTCACGGATCATCAGCTTCGAATGGTGGTCGCTACTCTCCTCCCGGCGCTCCTGTGATTGGTCTGTACGAATCTAAGGATGGTGGTCTCACCTTCTCGCTGGTCTTCAGCAAAGAATCAGATGTAGTCAATCCAAATAGCCCGAATGGCAGCGACTTCTTCCGTGGCGGCGTGAGCAAGATCCAATTCAGCAGCACCGGCCTGCCGGCTGGCGTTGCCCCACAGGTCTACTTCTCGGTGTTTGATTATGGCGTCTATCGCTCGGCCAATGGTTCGTTTGAGCAGATTTTTGCTTCAGCGGGCGGCGGCACCGTAGCGAATAGCTTAAGCGCACGCACTGAGTTCTCTCTGGCTCCGATGGGCCAGAAACTGCGCATCTATGTCGGCGATACTGGCGCTTCTCCAGCGGATTTCTACCGTGTCGATAACGCCAATGTCCCGGCCGCGACCCTGACCAATGGCACGAGCAATCCTGGCTGGATCAAGCTGTCCAATCCGGTACCTGGCACACCTGGCTTCGCTTCCTACGATTATTGTAGCGGCCAGTGTTCCTATGATATGCCGGTCGCCTCACCTCCAGGACGTCCCGATGATGTCTGGATCGGTGGTCAGTTCCAGTATGGTGAAATCACTCCGACTGGCGCGCCTTCCAATGGTCGCGCGGTCCAGCGTTCAACCAACGCCGGCGCGAGCTTCACCGATATGACCAACGACAACACCCAGTCACCACCACTGGGCATGCACCCGGATCAGCATGCGATCGCCTTTGATCCTAACAATCCCGACATCGCCTTCCTGGGCTCTGATGGCGGCCTGGTCCGCACCAGCGGCCAGTTTGCCGACGCCAGCAGCGAATGTGCCAGCCGTGGCCTGACCGGCGCCAACCTGATAGATTGTCAGATGTGGCTCAAGGCCATCCCAACTCGCATCTTCAGCCTGAACAATGGCCTGGGAACAATCCAGTTCCAGAGCCTGACAATCAATCCACAGGATCCCAAACACGATGTGATTGGTGGCACTCAGGATAACGGTACCTTCAACACCACCTCCGATCCTATGACCTGGACGCAGAACGTCGGCGGCGATGGGGGTCAGTCCGTGATCGATGCAGGCAATCCCAATATTCGTATGCATACCTACTATGGCCCACAGGGTGATGTCAACTTTAAGAAGAACGATCCCTCAGGCTGGGATTGGTGGGGTGATCCGCTGATCACCAGTAACGAGGCTGCCTCCTTCTATGTGCCGCTGATTGGCGATCCCAAGATCAGTCAGACCATGTTTGTTGGCATGGAACATGTCTGGCGCACTCAGGACAGTGGTGGTCCGCAGGCTTACCTGGATAAGCACTGTAACGAGTATACCGGCGACTTTACAGTCACCTGTGGCGACTGGGTGCCGATAGGCAACAACCTGGTGAACTCCACCTATGGGACCGATAAGTCCGGTAGCTATGTGGTTGCCATTACGCGCGCGCCCAGCGATAACCAGACCATGTGGACCGCGACCCGCCGTGGACGTCTGTTCATTTCCTTGAATGCGAATGACGCTGCCAGTGCGGTGGCCTTTACCCGTCTGGATACGTCAGCACAGCCCACTCGCTTTATCAGTGGCATCGCCGTTGATCCCAAGGATAAATATCATGCCTATGTAACCTATTCCGGTTACAATGCCTATACGCCCACGACGACCGGTCACGTCTTCGACGTACACTACAATCCAACCACCAAAACCGCGACGTGGAAGGATATCAGCTATGACCTGGGCGATCAGCCCATCACAGGTGTAGCGTACGACAGCGTCACCGGTGACCTGTATGTCGCCACCGACTTTGGTGTTGGCCGCCTGAAATCCGGTCACAACCACTGGCGCCCGGCGGCTAACGGTCTGCCGATCGTCGCTGTCTACAGCCTGACCATTTCCGATTCCGGCCGAGTCCTCTACGCCGCCACCCATGGTCGCGGCGCCTGGCGCCTCGACCTCTAACCCGGCACCTGGCACCACAATACTCATCGGGCCCCGACTCAACGTTGAGCCGGGGCCCTCTTTCTTCTCTATAACCCTTCCCACAAAACACGCAATGAAATCGACCAGAAGGATGCTTGACACATGTTGTTAGCATCCCTTGCGCATCAGGTAGCCTTCGTTCAGCCAATTCTCTGTTGATTCCTCTTTAAGAGCTCTTGCTGGCGTGAACGGTGAGGTCTGTTGGAAGATGAGCCGAAGCTCGATAAGCAGCCTCGATGTGGACGTTGTCCTTCGCCAGGATCACATCAAGCAACTGGAGGGCCTCCATCCGACTTTCTTCTCCCCAATCGTCCCTGAAACACACGTTGTGGGCACACTCAATCAGATCTTGCACGACCCGCTCCCAGAGGAAGTAGGTGAGCGCCATCCAATCGATCTCCACCTGTCCGTACCCCTGAAAAAACGCAGCGGCGTGTGGGTTCCTGACAAAAATGAAATCGCGCTCTTTGGGTACCAGCATCACCTCATCCCAATCGATCACAAACACCCGGCCCGCTCGATCACGGATCATATTTCTTGCGTGCAGGTCGCCGTGACAGATGACGAAGGGCAAGGTTCGCGACCGCAGCACCTCTGCCAGCTTTTCCAGCGAGGTCAGCACCGTGTGGATCATGGATTGATGCGCTATCCAAGAAGAGCGAAGAGCCCGCTGAGAGGCACTTCCACGGCTCGACTCCTGGACGTGTTGTGCCTCAAAGGTCCGTACCCATCGGGTATACCCGCTGGGATCAAAGCTCTCCTTGCGCAGTGACTCAAAGCCGACAGGTGGCAGCATGACCTGGTGGATCCGTTGGAAGATGGTTCCCACCTCCCTCCACTGCTCGTCCGTCATCCCCGTCAAGCTGCTATCTCCCTCGTGAAAGGGGTACAGGATCACGGTCCAATCCGAGAGCACGGTCCACAAAGCAGCGCTTCTGGTAGGAATGGGAGCCACGACGGATGTGATCTCTTGATCGTAGAGATAGCGAGGAACCAGATACCGTGGTTCGTAGTGCGGTCTCGACGTGGCTTTGAGCAAATAGCCCGTTCCCTGCTCGCTCACTGCACGATACACCCCGGCGTCATAATCATGTCCCAGAGGAAGAAATTCAAGTGTGACGGGGTTCAGATTATACTGGTCGTGCAAACAGGCTCGAAGCTGTTCCTCTAGAATCCTCGGAGATTTACGCATAGTTCGGCTCGTCCTATTCTATCTTTTCTTTCAGTACTGCTCAAAGCAATAGATGTTCCCTCTTTAGGGGAACGGAGATCTATTTCTATATTACAATACATGAGTCTTAGTGAGCCACGCAAAGTTTTTCGTACAAAGGGGATGAATTAGCTATGTCCACAAAATGAGGTATTGAGATTGCCCGCAACACGTCACGTAACTCCCTCCATGATATTACTTTATATAATCGTTCAATTGTAAACTATTGCGTTGTCCACCATGCTCATATTATTATTAATATATGTACGAAAATCACGTTCAATGGAATGGCACGTGATTATATTAGGAGGAACCTGAATATGGCTAAGAAAGTCATCTACTCTCTCCTCGCCTGTTGTCTCCTCTATTTTTTGCTCCAGTCAGTACAGCCTAACGTTGTCCATGCCAGTTCCAACGACAATAACGTCGAATGGAATGGCCTATTTAGCGACCAGGGTCCGTTGTACGATAGTGCGCTTGAACCTACATGCTCAACCGCAATTACGCTCTCAATGAGAACCTTTCACCAGGACATTACGAGCGCGAATATCAAGTATTATGATACCGCTGATAGTAGCTTCCACTGGGTTCCGATGAGCTGGTCCAATAATGATGCGACGATGCGTTTTGACATCTGGAAGGGAACGATCCCGGCCAGTTGCTCGATCAAGTATTATCGTTTTCAGATCAATGATGGTACGGCCACGGCCTGGTATAACGCTGCCGGCCCTTCTTCGAGCGAGCCGTCCAGCAGCGATTTCTATATCTTACCAAACTTCTCGACGCCACAGTGGGCCAAGAATGCCGTGATGTATCAGATCTTCCCTGATCGCTTCTACAATGGCAATACCAGCAACGATGTCCAGACCAACCAGTATAGCTATCTGGGATACCCAACCGAGCACAAAGCGTGGGGATCGAGTCCGGTCGCCGATAGTGGTTATTCAAATAGTACGGTCTTCTTCGGCGGCGATCTACAGGGTGTGGATCAAAAGCTTAGCTACATCAAAAATACGCTGGGCGCCAATACCATTTATCTCAATCCAATCTTCACCTCGCCTTCCAACCACAAGTACGATACTCAGGACTACAACAATGTCGATCCCTCGCTGGGCGGCAATGCGGCCTTCAGCCAGCTGGTCAGTGATATTCATAGCAGCTCCAATGGTCCGGCCGGTCATGTAGTGCTGGATGGCGTATTCAACCATACCGGGACCTGGGACCAGTGGTTCAATGAGTACAATACCTATCCTGGCGTCACCGGCGCCTACCAGAGCCAGAGCAGCCCCTACTACCATTACTATACGTTCCAGCAATGGCCCAACCAGTACTCCACTTTCCTTGGCTATAGTAGCCTGCCCAAACTGGATTATGGCTCAAGTGGTTCAGCAGTGCGCAATGCGATCTATGGCACGACCAGCTCGATCGCGCAGAACTGGATTCGCCAGTATGGAGTGGATGGCTGGCGCCTGGATGCGGCACAGTATGCCGATGCTGGTGGCAACAATGGTAGCGACTCCACTGATCACCAGATCTGGCAGGAGTTCCGCAATGGCGTCAAAAGCGCGAACTCGAATGCTCTGATCTTCGGCGAGTACTGGGGCAACGCCAATGCATGGACCAATGGTAGTCCCTCGCAGTGGGATAGCGCCACCAATTACGATGGCTTTACCCAGCCTGTCTCTGAATGGATTACAGGACAGGATTACAATGGCAATGCCGCCTCGATCGGCGTATCGCAGCTCGATAGCTGGCTCCATGGCACCCGCGCCAACTATCCGACGCCGGTGCAGGAAGTAATGCCGAACTTCCTGTCGAGCCATGATATTACGCGCTTCGGGCAGCGCGCCGGCGGCGACATCTGGAAGACCTACCTGGCCGCCTTCATCCAGATGACCTATGTTGGCCTCCCGACCGTCTACTACGGCGATGAATATGGCATGCAGGGTGGTGCCGACCCCGATGATCGCCGTACATTTGATTGGAGCCAGGGCAGCACAAGCAACTCGGCCGTCGCCCTCTTCCAAAAACTGATCTCGATCCGCAACAGCTACCCGGCGTTGCGCACAGGATCATTCATTACCCTGGCGACCGATGATGCGAACAAGATCTATTCATTTGGACGTATGGACCAGACCAACCGCATCGCCGTCGTACTCAACAACGACACAACCACGCATACCGAAACCATCCCCGTCTATCAGTTAAGCGTCACGGACGGCAGCCAGCTCACCGACAAAGTCAGTGGCCAGGTCTACACCGTCCAGAACGGCCAGGTCACCGTATCCGTCCAGGGACACTATGGCGCCATCCTGGTGCAATAGACGTTCTCCTCATCTAACAAAGCTTCCCGTGCGTTTCCGCGCGGGAAGCTTCCCTAACATCCCAATTTTCACAACCACAGCGCTAGCGCGTCCGCCCTACGTTTTTGTCAAAAGGATGCGGCTTCTCTGGCGGGCGCAGCGCCGCTTGCCACTTCTCGTCCGCGACGTATGTGGCGCCTCTCAATCTCTCTTGCCAGGTACATCGCTCCGATTCCCAGCAGCAGGTGCACTATCTGAACCAGCCAGTGCAGATTGCCCACAAAGATTGACGCTTGCACCAACCCAAACGCTGGAAAAATGAACGCATAGAGTATGCCAGCAGCGGCCAGCCACCGGGTCCCGGGACTGAAAATTACTACCGCCCCCAGCGCGAGCAATAAGATGGCGCCTATGGCACCAAGCAACTGGTGAACATCGCGAAAGATTATCTCAACCATGCTATTCACATGTACACTGATCACGCTGATCTGCATTATCCATATCATCAGACCAAGCACCATAGCGGCCATCAGGGCCAGCCGCCCAATCAACGAGATGATGTGAACTACCTTCATAATGATTTATCCCCTTTTAAGCGCGATATGCATTTTAATCGACAACAAGCCCCAATACATTTCATTTATGCAAAAAGAAACACGAAACCCATAGGTGCTGGCGAGGATGTTGGGAACATCATCTCCTTGCCCCAGCTTGCCGCCCGCCGCAGCGTGGCGACCCTGTGTTATGATCATGCCCCCGGCATGCTCGTCATGCCCCCGGCATGCTCGTTCGTCGTTCGGCCGCTCGTGGCGTGACACGGTGCCCAAAAGCGAAGGTTTCTTTTGGGCACCACGTGGGCCAAGGTGATGGGCAAAAAGGGACCTCAACTCTGTGATACAGGGCCCACAAACGGTGGGGCTAATCGGAGGCAAGCTCCGAACCTATGCATCGTGTTTCTTTTTTGGTGCTTTTGCCTATATATTGCATTTATAAATGAAATACATTTTCCGCAAGGGACGCACCTATAGCCTGCTGTACTCTACAAGGAAACGCCGTACGCCTGACATCATGTGTTCCTCGAAATGGACCTCCTGGAGGCCATGCTGGAGGAACTGGTCAAGCTCAGTGCGCGCCAGGTACCAGGGAGGGCCATCAGTCGGCTCGTCCGGCTGACGACCATAGCAGATGATCAGCAGTGTGCCACCGGGCGCGACGCACTCAGCGATGGCCGCGATGGCATCCGCGTGCATGTGTGGCGGAATCGATTGAATCGTGAGGGCATCAAAGACGAGGTCAAAAGCCTGCCGAAAAGTGGCGGGCAGTTGAAAGAGATCGGCCACCTGGTAATCAACGGCGGATGAGGGGAAACGCTGGCGACACCAGGCAATGGCGCGCGGCGAAATGTCGAAGGCCGTCACCTGGAGATCCCGCCGGGCCAGCATCTCCGCATCATCACCCAGACCACACCCAACGACCAGCGTACGCTGGTGGACGCGCAACTGCTGCTCTAACCAGGGCATCAACAGCGGATTGTTGGTCTGCCTGGCCCAGGGCACATTGTTGATATCGTCTCCAGCATGTGTATAGACAGCCTCGAACCAGGTCGCAGGCGAATCGAAAGGACGACGTACGGCGGGATTGACCGACCGGCGGTCGGTTGGCTTCGTATTAGTATCCATACTATTAAATTTTCATTTCCTTCACTATGGCTCTCCAACCAGAAGCGTGAAGAGCCTGCTAATGATCAAACAGATTGATAGTGTCTTGCAGGAGCGCATATAACTTGTTACAATGAATTTAACATAGTATATGTGAAGAAAACAAGTACGCAAATTTTACTGACATAGTCATAAAAATCATACTATTGAGGAAAAGGCCACATGAAGCAATTACAGAGCATCGTCTGCCCGGTCGAAGTAACTCTCTCGATCGTGGGAGGAAAATGGAAACCTCTCATTGTCTGGTATTTGCTCAGTGCAACCAGGCGCTTCGGCGAATTACGGCGGCTCATGCCCGATGTCACCCAGCAAATGCTCACCATGCAGTTGCGCGAACTAGAGCAGGCAGGAATACTCCACCGAGAAGTCTATGCGCAGGTACCTCCCAAAGTCGAATATTCCCTCACCGAGCTCGGACGCAGCCTGGAGCCCGTCATACTCCAGCTAGCTACCTGGGGCGGATGGTACTGCGCCCAACAAGACAAAAAATGTCATCACCCCGATACCGACCCGGCACACGTTTCTTAAACACGTATTTTACCGCGCTAAAGCGCTGTATTTATCGAGATCTCGAGGTGAGATTTTTCACAATTTCAATAGGTATACTGCTATTCAATTGACAAGCACCTATTTAATAGATTATACTCCGTTTATGAAACAATCAACGAGATCAAAGGAAGAAAAGCGCTCATATCGTTCGCCGATGCGTCAACGCCAGGCTGAGGAGACGCGGCAGCGCATCCTGGGGACAGCCCGCAGTTTACTGGCCCGTCAGGGCTATGCGGGGATGACCATTGAGGCTATCGCGGAGGCAGCTGAAGTCTCGCCAAAAACGGTGACGGCGGTCATCGGCTCTAAGCGGGAACTGCTCGCTGAACTTGTGCGGCCAGAAGCGTTTGATGAGCCGATACAGCAACTACTCACCCGGTTGCGCACTATCGAAGATCCGAGACAGCGCGTCGAGCTGGTGGTTACGATTTCCAGGAGCGTCTATGAATCCCTGATGCAGGAATTTGAATTGCTGCGCACGGCAGGTGTTGTAGCCGCCGAACTGGCAGAACTGGCACGCCACATCGAGACGCGACGTCGAGGACGCCAATCCTATTTGATTACAGATCTGCACAAGCGTAACGCACTACGCACAGGTCTGACATCAGAAGAGGCCCTGGATGTTCTGTGGTCGCTGACCAGCTACGACATGTACCGCCTGCTGGTAGTAGAACAACGCTGGTCCACAGCACGCTACGAAACCTGGTTGAGTACTCTTTTGATCGACCAACTGCTACAACCTATCAATGGATGACACAGTCAGCCAACGCTGAGACGGCATGGGGCCGCACAAACTCTGTGTTCTATGTTCATAGTTCAGGAGGAACACCTATGACTACAATGGCTACAGAAAGAGAAAGTACGCAACCAGGGGCAGCGTCGCTAACGAGGATATTGCTGCTCTGCGGAGCCATCGCCGGTCCATTGTTTCTCTTTATCGTGCTCATTCAAGACTACACCCGTCCTGGTTTCGACCCGCGACTCGAACCGCTTAGCCTCCTCTCGCTTGGTGACTGGGGATGGGTTCAGATTGTGAACTTTGCACTGGCTGGCGTGCTGAATCTGCTCTATGCCGTTGGCCTCTGGAGGCGATTACACCCCGGAAGGGCCGGAACATGGGGGCCAATCTTGATCGGTGCATATGGACTCGGCCTTATTTTGGTCAGTGTCTTTAGAACCGACCCCTCCAATGGGTTTCCGCCTGGAGTTACGGCAGCAACACACCCTTCCTGGCACGGTGCAATCCATGCCCTTGGCGGCCTCTTTGTCTTCGTTATGCTTGCGGCAGCGCTAGCAGTATTCGTTCGGCTATTCCTGGCATGGAAACAGCGTTGGTGGGCTTTCTATTGCCTGGCGAGCGCCGTGCTTATTCTATTCATTTTTTTTACGGGTTTTACTAATGCAGCATTTATGGCGCGAACCTTACGGCTTGCAACGTTCATCGGCTGGATGGCCGCATCCATGATCGCCATTAAGATTTTATACACCCCGGCCACTACTGATGAGCGGAAACATGACATCGTCTCTTGAACCTTTTCATGCTTGAGCAAAAAATCGGGCGCAAGGCCCGAACCTACGAGGGAAGGTGTTCGTGCGTGGAGGAGAAATCGGGCGCAAGGCCCAATACTTTCAACTTAAGCACTTTTGGGATGTGGTTTGGATGGCACCTTGGATCGTTGTGCGGATTCCTGTTGTTCAGCCAAGTCTCGAACAACAGGAACCACAAACGTGAGATAGGTGTCCGTCTTCTCAAATGGCCGGGGCGCTGGCGTCCCTCGCTTTTTGGGTTTGTGTTTGTGGTAAACTTGCTTGATTTCCCGCCGATTGCTGCGCAAACGCGGGGGAGGCAAGACATGGTCGCCAATCGCTTGCACCATCCGTGTGAGAATGAGCTCTCGGTCTTCCAGACTCCGGGTCGCGACCCGCTCGATGCGGCGGCGCAGGTGCTCAAAGGCGTTCACACAACTCAAGGCCCGAGGATCGTGGCCTGTCCGCTCCCCGGCTTGTACCATCCAAAAACGTAGCGCGTAATGCGCCAGCATCAACCCATACATCTCTTGTTTGACTCCTTCCGGGGTCTGCGATCGCAAGACTTTGATCTGCTCATGCAGCACACATTTGAGCTCCCGGATCATCAGTTCCACCTCCCAGCGTTGCTGATAGAGCTCGATGAGCTCGCTGGCGGGATAGCGCTTTTCGTCGAGCAAGGTGGTGACCAGTCGGT
>NZ_BNJJ01000009.1 GCF_016587435.1 Dictyobacter formicarum | reverse complement strand
CCATGTGTTGATTCAGGCTACGAAAAAAGGCCATGATCTCCTGCGTCGTGGTGGAATCCAGTTCGCCGGTGGGCTCGTCGGCCAGCAGGAGCGATGGTTGATTGGCTATAGCCACCGCTATGGCGACCCGCTGTTGCTGTCCACCCGAAAGCTGGACCGGCTTCTTTTTGCCATAGGTTGGCAGGCCGATCAGCTCTAATAGCTCGCTCGTCCGGCGCTTTCGTCGGGCCGTACCAGTGCCATTAAGTATTTGTGGTATATGAATATTCTCTTCAATCGTCAGATCCGGTAGCAGGTTGCGCCCGCTCTGTTGCCAGACATGGCCGATCACCTGGCTGCGGTAGCGCGCACGCTCCTCTTCTCCCACGCGTGTCAGGTCATGGCCCGCCACAGTAAGGCGACCCGCGCTCGGCACGTCCAGTCCGCCCAAAATATTCAGCAGCGTCGACTTACCAGAACCAGACGCACCCACGATCGCGATCATCTCACCACCGTAGACGTCCAGGTCCAGACCTTGCAGCGCGACCGTCTCCAGATTGCCGCTCTTATAAATTTTGATGAGATTATCGCAGATTACCAATGGTGCTTGCATACTATCTATCCTCCAATGGCAGGCGCGAGTATTCGCCGCGCCTGCGTGTTGCTTTCTTTCTATTAATCCTCGCTGAGGCGTAAGGCCTGGCTCATGGCTGGTCGCGATCCGAAGCGGGACGTCCATAAGAACACACAGCCACAGATGACGACAAAGATGAGCAGGGCCAGGCCAATCCAGTTCATAGGAATGGGGGCATAGCGGGCCAGTGGCAAGGTCGGACCATCAAACGCAAAGCTGAGGGTCTGCATGAAGCCATCGATCATCGAGAAAGCCGGTATGATTGTTAGCAGACATACCCATCCAATCAGCAATCCCAGCAAGAGCGAGAACAGGTAGATTACCCCCTGTTCCCATAACAGGATGCGCGCGATCTGGACTGGCGTCATACCCAGAGCTCGTAAGACCGCGAAGCTCATACGGCGCTGCTTTACGCTCAGCCAGGCCGTGAGTCCGACACCTATCAACAAAAGAATCAGGGCAACGACCAGGCCCAGCATCAGGGTTCCCCTGATAGCCACCTGTAATGGCTCGGTCAACACCCGCTCGATCAGCACACGGCGATCTTGTAGGTCAGGAAAAGCCTGGCGTACCCGGCTGAGCGAACTGGCATCATCGCGCGTCTTGAGCCAGAGGTAGTTTGGCTGCAAATGCGCCCCACCGTAGTTTTTCGCATATACAGCGCTGTAGGCCTGATAATCTACGAGCATGTTGTAGTTAAAAGGCTGGGTTTGCGTAACCGGGATATGGGGCAGGTAATTGACGCGAGCCAGCGCCACAAAGCGTATATGTTGGAATTGAGAATCAGCCGTTTTGAGGGTAAATGTCTGACCCGGCGAGAGATTTAAAGCATTCCACATTCCATCATCGACGACCACAAAAACCTCATTATTGGCCATAGCTTCCGCGCGATGGGCCACCAGTTGATCCGTCAGGGTCTTTAGCGGCTGGTCGCTATACATCGATTGCCAGTTAGCGGTCTGAGCATAGGTATCAGCGTCCACCGCCATTATTTGTACCTGTACCTGGCTGTTGATGAGGTTCATTGTATCCACATTGCCCAATGTGGTGGAGATCACACCCGGCTTATTGGCATATTGGGCCTTAAGATCCGCGAAGTCCTGGCTAGCCTTGATAGCAGGCAGGTTGCCACTGAAGTCAGCACCAACCTTATAATTTGCCACCTGCACCATTCTGGACTGCTGGGTATTAATAAACGTGAGCAGGTAGATTGATGAGCTCAATGCTAGAGACAGCAACAGAAGCATCCGCAGTGTGGCATGTGGCTGGCGCTCCATCTGCGCGAACGCGAGCACGCCGGGGGCCCCCTTGCTTCTGGTGATGATCCTGGTTCCCAGACGTGTCAGAGCAGGAAAGAAACGTAAGAAGAGCAGCACCACGGTGAGCATGATGACTGCCGCACCCAGAAAGGCCAGGGGAGCCAATAGGTTGCGTGCCGTTATAGAAGCTAGCAGTTGATAATAGCCCAGGCCTGCCACGATCACCACGAGCAGAAAGAAATCCACCCCCATCCGCATCCATAATGGCTTCTGCGTGGTACGCGAATGTTGCTGACGCAGTTCCACAATACCGATGTGCGAGGCGCGGCGCAGCGAGATCATCATTACCAGCAGCGCGCCTGCCACCGTTATCAGCGCCGCCAACCAGACCTGCTGGATCGTCATGGGAAGATTCGCAAACATGGTCGCAAACGCGTTCGGGGCCTCGGCTGATGCCAGGGATTGAGCCACCATGCCAACCAGCACCATGGCCAGTGCAGGCCCGGCCAGTAACGCGATCAGGCACAGGATAACGCCTTGCATAGCGAAGGCGCCAAAGATATCGCGCTGAGTGGCCCCACGACTACGCAACATCACAATAGTGGTAAGCTGACGCTCAACCAATATATTCGCCAGCAGGCTCACGGTATATAAGGCCAGGCCCAGGAGAGAGATCAGCAACAGGGTAACAACCACCTGTCCAATCGGGATATGAGACTTATAAAGTATTAATCTCTCCATCGCGGCCGAATAAATGCTCAGGCTGGTAACATGTGCATCCGGTATGGCTATACCATAAAATGAATTCTGTAGTTGCTCATACGTATTAATTACGCCAGCTAAATTGTACGCCTCGATATGCGAGATATTTAATGGATAGCTATAATACCAGGTAAACTGAGGGTTAAGATCCCCAGTACCAGGACCACCAGATAGAGGCGCCCTGGTAGTCTGTGAGGCTGTATAGCTTAACGTCTGTGTCGTAGCAACTATAGGCTGCCGGGAGGTCACAGCTACCGGCGCGTCTGGTCCCGGCTCCACATTGCCCAGGACATTATTCGACGGAGAAATCTTAATAGAAGAGGCTCGTGGCAAGACAGTCGGGAACAAGCCCAGAACGTCATTGCTGCCAGCGGATGTGTCGATACCCTGGTTGGACTGATCTGATGGGGTAAGATAGTTCGAAAGCCAGATATTCCCGGCTTCATGATGTATCGCCACAATACCTACAACATGCAGATTCCAGACGGCCGAACCAGCCGCGATGGGATAGCGCACCTGCTGCCGACTACCCAGTTGCAAGCCCAGTTTGTTGGCGACCGCCTCGGTCAGCGCTATCTCGATCTCGTTATCGGTGGCGGGCTGCATCTGTGGCAAACGTCCCTTTAACACAGTTACCTGTTGTGCCATCACGGAAGCTTCAAATCCATAAACGCTCACATACATGTCAGGGGCAGCCTTACCGGTCCTGGTATTCAACATCTGCAATCTGGGCGTAGACAGTGTGAAAGGTGCATTCGTCCCTACATAGCCAGGCAGACGCATCTGCATAACATGATCGATGTGGTTGGATATCGATTGCTGCTGTGCGGCGGTGGGGTGACTGCTGTAAAAAGTCGCTGTAATCTGCGCACCGCCTGGGGTCTGCTTGAGCACACCCTGCAACCCCGTCTGGATCTCCACCTGCGAGAAAAGTGGAATGGCAGATACCAATCCTACACAGGCGATCAAGCCGCAGAGCGTCACCAGCAGCAACCCCCATGTCTGCTTGAGTAGCTTCCGAGCCAGTAGAGCAATAGCGGGCAGCATTACAGCACTCGGCTGCCGCGTAAGCTTGTGCGAATACATCGCCATCAATAAACTCCTTTTTATCTTGCTTTACCAATAAAAATGATATGTATACCGGTAAATGAGCTATTGCGTATAAACTATTTTCCAGTGACCAGATTGATAATGATAAATAACGTTTCGCTCGCCCACCGCCCAGCCTTCGTTCGGAGTATGCATAGCTAGCGCGTAAAGAGCGGGTGGTACTCCATCAAGGCTAGCGGATGGAAACTGCCAGACCTCTCTGTCGTAGGTCAGCATTGACTGCTTGCCAATAATCCAGCCACTGTGCACCGTATTCATGACGACTCCCAGCAGTGCTGGCGTATCGTTGCCCGGCGAGGACATCTGTACCGGCGACCAGATACCCTGCCGATAGTGCAGGATAATGCCCTGGTTGCCAACCGCCCAGCCTTCATCGGCCGACAGCATCGAGAGATCATTTAAGGTGTGGCTGGTGGGACTGGCAAAATTGCGCCAGATCCCCTGGCTGTAGTGCAGAATGGTACCGTTTTCTCCTACCGCCCAGCCTTCCTGCGTGGAAAGCATTTTCAGGCTGAGCACATCATTGTTGGTCGGGCTGGCGACTACCTGCCAGTGGTGATCATGATAGTGCAAAATGGTGCCCCCATAGCCGCTGGCCCAGCCTTCTTGCTCCGACAACATGACAACGCTACATAGTGTTGCACTGGTGGATGCTCGTTCTGCCTGCCAGTTGTGCCCATCAAAGTGGGCCAGCTGACCGGCATAGCCTACCGCCCAACCATCATGAGCGGAAGACATCGAGATGGCCAGCAGGGGTACTGGAAATGAAGCATAAGCCACCCAGCTATCGTCCTGGTAATGCAAAATCTGTCCCTGCTCCGGCACCACCATTCTGAGAGTATTGCGCTGATTGGAAACAGCCTTAAAGCTACCGCCCACCGCCCACACATCCTGTGATGAAACCATAGCCACCCCATAAAGCGCCGGACCAATCTCAAATGGCGAATAGGCCAGCGGCATCTGCGGCGTTTGTGACGGCCCGGTATAGCTACTGCTCTGATTCAAGTAGCTACGTACAAGCAGCAAGAGCAGCGCCAGCACAAGCAAAGGTAGAAAGCGTAAAGCATAGCGACGCATACAGCAACAAAACTCCTCTTTATAACTCAATATCATCCAGGGAAATAAATCCCTGTTTGAGGGCGTAGATGACGGCCTGGCTGCGATGGGCCAGTTGTAGCTTGGTCAGAATATTGCCAACGTGTGACTTGATCGTCTCAGGACTGACGATCATGATCTCGGCAATCTCACGATTGGTGCGGCCCAGGGCGAGGTGTTGCAGCACCTCGCGCTCACGCTCCGATAAGGCTGGTTGCGTTTTTGTACTGGCGGAAAGCTCTTTAAGCACGGCGTCAGCGATCTGCGGGTCCAGCAAGGATTGTCCCCTGGCGGCGCTGCGAATAGCTTCCAGTAAAATATCGGGGGCGGCATCCTTGCGAATATAACTAATGGCGCCCGCACGTAAGACCGCAATGACCCGTGCCTCGTCGGTGTAGCTGGTCAGCGCCACAATCTGGGTAAGCGGAATCATTTTGCGCATGCGCTGGATCGTCTCGATGCCATCGATGCCGCCGGGCATCAACAGGTCCATCACCACCACATCCGGCACCCAGCGTTCAACGTGGCGCAGCGCCTCCTCACCACTGGAAGCCTCACCAACAATCTCCAGGTCGTCAAACGATTCCAGATAGGTGCGCAGTCCGTAACGGACAACCTTGTGATCATCTACCAGCACGACACGAATAGCTTCAGACATCTACTTACTCCTCTTGACGGCCAGACGTTGCCAGCATATAGTCTCAATGCTCTTTAACAGATTGACCAGCAACCAGAGCAGGCACATACTCAGTGCAGCATTCTGCACCCACATATCCCCGCTGAAGTGGAAGGCATGCAGATCAGCAATGATACCTGAGAAGGCAGCGTATCCCACCACAATCGTCCAGACGAGGAAGTCCAGCCCTAGCTGCTTGCGCTGCTGATGAACAAGCTCTTGCAACGCGGGCAGCGCCAATGTCCGGCCATAGCGTATGCGCACCCGATAGTAGCAGACGGCCAGCAGCAGAGCGAGACCGATCATGACATAGCCAGGCCAATCAAACAGTACCGCATACCAGACATAACCAAGATAGAACAAAGACAATACAGTCACGCTGCACAGGAGCTTATAGCCCTGAGCGAGCAGAGCCAGATGCTGTAGATGGTCGCGCCCTATACTGAGTGCCACCTGCATACGTGGATGCTGCGCCCATAACCAGGCCGCTATCGCTACGAACAGACATGGCCCGATCAACAGTGGAGCAAGGTGCTTTAGCATGTCAAGCAGGATGCTGGTAGTAGCGGCATGCGCTGGCATGTCGAGCAGGACGACGGACGCGGCCACATCGATGGCATAGAGGCCAAGATTGAAAATGCGACGGGTATACATAAAGGGCGTGCCGGGAGCTGCCTCGGCCTGTTCGGACTCAAGCACTGGCGCCTTCTGCGTCAGCAAGGGCAAGGCAATCTGTAGCGTTGTGCCCTGTCCAACCATACTCCAGACCTGCGCTGTCCCACCCAGCACCTTAATGCGCTCATGGATATTCTGCATACCCATGCCGCCCGTATGGGAGCGCGATGGCTGACTAGCTATGTCGAATCCCTGCCCATCGTCTCCGATCTCCAGGATCAGAAAGTGCTCCTGCTGATAGAGGCACAGCCAGACATGAGAGGCACGCGCATGGCGCGCGATATTCGCAAAGCCCTCCTGCACGATGCGGAAGAGCACCTCCTGCACCCCTGGCGGCAATTGGTCCTCAGTTGGCAGGCACTCAATCTCAAGTGTCACACTGGCGCCCGTACGATACTCGAGCGCCTGGCTCTGCATGCGCAGGGACTCGATCAGTCCAGTATTTTCTAATGCCCTGGGACGCAGTTGCTGCAACATAGCCTGCATCTCGACCTGGGCCTCGCGTGCTGTGCGTTCAATGTCATCCAGAATACTACGTACCCGCTGCAAGTCTTTATCCCAGCGCGCCCGGGCCGCCGCTGCGCTCATGGTAATGCTAAAAATCTGCTGCTTGATTGAATCGTGCAGATCACGTGCCAGGCGGTTGCGCTCCTCCTGCGCCGTGGCCTCAATCACCTGCTGCATCAGCTGATCTTTATAGGCTACTGTTTGCTGCTCGATCTCTATCTGCTGGCCGCGCCATCTCTCCATCTGTCCCGCCAGCTCAAACAATGACGTCAGAGGCCAGTAGCGCCACAGCGCCACCAGTTCCACAGGCAAACCGAGCGCCTGCCGCTCCAGAATCACCTGCAAGGCAAACATCCCTTGCGACAGATTAGCGGTCAGCAGCAGGCCAGCGCCACAGCCGATGGCCACTCCTGGCAACGTTCCCAGTTCGGACACCAGCCTGACGACAATCACGCTTACCAGCAAAAAGCTCAACAAAAATTGTAGAAGTAATAAAGCAGGGGCCTGATATATCTTTTCGCGCTGCACACTATTCTGCATATATCGTCTTCCTCATAGAATGCAGCTAATAACACTGCTAGATTGACTATTCGTTAGACACAACCATATGTACCGTAGTATAGCAAAGAGTCCGCAAATCACCATCCCCTGTGTGGGGGATTCGTAAACTCTTTGTGTAATGGAACGGGAGGCGGTGAACAACGTTTAATCACGCAAAAGCGACAATAGCAACATGGTGTAATACCACAAGGAGCCGGGCGACAAGGGTGAGCATGAATACGCAGATGATGGAGTCGGGCCAGGCGAGGGAGATCAAGAGCGCATAGATGACATCATGGGCTGGTGGTAGGAATGTAGCGGAGACGCTTCGCCGCCCAGGTTATTCATGTATTACATTGTAATTGTAATAGGTCTTTTTTACATGATTTGTTGACTTATCTTTCAGTATCTAATAAACTGAAAAATATATTGCGTGGGCTTATTTATTTCCCTCTGCAACATAATATTACTACGTTGTTAAGAAAGTGCTATCTACCCTAATGAAATTAAAATATTTATTTATAATACTTAGTATTATTTTAAGTGTTGTCGTCATAATTACTGCTCTTCTGTTAGTAAAAAGACCCTCAGAATATGCGGTAGTTGTGGCACACAAAAAAGCAGCGTTAGACGCGCATATACCAGCGCAAGTTGTATTGACGACCACGGATAAAGCAAATAAATTGACACCTCAAAGCAATATCAACTTTGCCAAAGGAGACTCATCAGAAGGCACCGTTGTGACCGTTAATGAGCATCAAACCTACCAATCAATTACAGGTTTTGGAGCATCGTTCAATGCTTCGTCAGTCTGGGAACTTGAGCATAAACTGCCTCAGGCTCAGCGTGATGTTGTGATGAAGCAACTGTTTGATCCTGAGAATGGTATTGGTATCGACATGCTGCGCCAGCCGATCGGGGCATCAGATCAAAATGCACCTGACCAGATAGTTCCGTATGGCGCTTGTTCTTATGATGATAATAACGGCATTCCGGATGATGCTAATCTCTCCCACTTCTCAATTGACCCTGATGTATCATCACATACAATTGCATTGCTTCAACAGGCCAGGAAATTAAATCCTCAGCTTAAGATTCTGGCTGTGCCGTGGTGTATTCCCCAATGGATGTTGACGGGCACAGGATACGCGCGCACATTAAATCCTGCATACTATGATCTTTATGCCAGATATCTGGTGAAGTTCATTCAGGCCTATCAGTCGCAAACTCCCTCTATTCCTATCTGGGGTATAATTCCACAAAACGAGCCTGCACATAGCTATGCCAATTTTGGAAATAACCTGACCGCGGATCAGGAGAGCACCTTTATCGAGCGCTCCCTGGGGCCAGCCCTTGCCGATGCGGGTCTATCTACGAAAATCTTGATCTATGATCATAACTGGGATATTCCAGAGTATCCCCTGCAAGTTCTGGCCAGTCCGGCCAGCAAATATGTAGAAGGTACATCCTGGCATAAATATGGGGGCAGCTACGAAGCTCAAAGTATAGTACATAATAAGTATCCGAATAAAGGTACATTTTTTACAGAAGACTCTCCTGCAGCTTTTAGCGATACACATTGGGAATGGTACATCCCTGAGGGAGCCAACCGCATCATTTCAGTCTTACGAAACTGGTCACAAACGTACATGCAATGGACGATTGCTTCTAATACCGAGCATGGTCCCGGCTCCTGTACCACATGTGGCGCGGATGTCTATGTTAATGATCAGACTGGTGAAGTCACCTATACCTCTGCCTATTACCTTCTCGGCCAATTTGGCAAATATATCAAGCCTGGAGCTCAGCGTATTGACTCAACTGACATGGGGAGTGGCAAGATCAGGAGCGTAGGCTTTAAGAATCCCGATGGCTCAATTGTGCTGACAGTATATAACGACAATGGGAACAAACAAACGTTTGGTATAAACTGGGGCGGCAAAAATATCTCATATACGCTGCCTGCGAAGGCTATTGTGACCTTCACATGGCCTGCGCACTCATAATATCTTGACAGGACAATGCAGCGGGTGAGTAAATACGTATTTACTCACCCGCTGCATTATTTCTACGTCTTTTGATATGTATATCTGAAAGCCCTAGGGTCCGCGCCTTCAAGCTGAGGCGCAGTGGCACGGCACATTCTTAATCTATATAACGTGTTCGTAGTTTCCCCTCTTTGGTAAAGAGGTGACCTAAAAAACCAATGGGATACTCTAACAGCCAGTAGCTTAAGGAAGCTACCCCCAAGGCTAGTAGGATAAGTGTGAGCACACTCACGGGAAAAAGAGGGCCAGAAGTAAAGATAAGATACCGATCCAGCCCTATGAGCAGCGGCTCATGCCAGAGAAAAATACTGTACGATATCAGGCTCAGATAAACCCATACACGCTGAGATACTGCATTTTTATTCTTTTTAAAGTTGCTCGACCCGAGTACAGCTGCCGCGATCACGAGCAACATGGCAATACTCCACATACTATGATAGAAGATGTATTCAGAGATCTCATCAACGCTGATCTCGCGGTTAATCCAGGACAGCACGATAAGCAGGAATGCGACACCACGTAGCAACCAGGGCACGTATTTGCGTACCTTGATGTGATTGTTATTAGTAGCCATCAATACCGCCAGGCCCATACCCATGGAGAAATTATCGAGTCTCCCAGGTAGAGAGAAATATACTGCATAGTTGTCAATGGGAATATGCAGAACTACGAGGCAGTAGATCTTGTAACCAACACCCACAACGAGGAGAAACGTAGGAATCGCATAAAGCATAATTGCCTTACCTTTGTGCGTCTTACAGCGGCTACAAAGATAATAGGAGAGTGGTGCCAGCATGACGAGCATGAAATAAAACCAGAACTCAACAGCAAGCGACCATGTGGGTCCAAGGGTCCAGAAAATATGTCGTGAATCAAATATTTGTGTGAAAGTCAAATGCTCTAGCAGGTCTAACCACTGCTGTGGACTTCCATAGTAACGAGTTGCCCACGTTATTAGAAAGGCTATGTAATAGACAGGAATAATGCGGATTGCCCGGCGGATCACAAAACCGCCAAGAGGATACGCCCCTTGTTGCTTCAATGCAGCCCGCGCAAATGGCAGGAAATTCAAGAAACCAGAGAGTACAAAAAATAAGGAGACGACATCATCACTATTGGTAAGAACCATCTGCAACATGGTACCTGCATAGAGTTGCACGCCCACCTGCTCAGCATGCTGGTAGCAGTGGTAACAAATAATGATGAGCGCCGTTATGCCACGGTATGCTTCCAGGCCTTCAAAGCGGGGAGATGAACTCTGTGCTTTAGTTTGTGGAACAGAAGTTTTCCCAGCAATACCTGCGGTTGGAGCTTTCATTGTCTCCAGATCAGAAATATGGGAGGCTGGAGTTTTTATTGTCTCCAGCCCGGCGATGTCTTTGTCGAATTTCGCGTCTAGCACTGGCCTTATGCTTCTCCTTTTGCTGAGGCTGTTTGAACTGCGGAACGTGGTGTTACTTTCCACTCACGCTCTCCCAGAGCCTCTTTAAGATGCGCAATCCTCGCGATATGATTCTTGAAGCCGGTGAAAAAGAACATCGACATCACAGCATAGAAAAGAAACCAGCCTCTATGTTTTCTCACATCGGGGGCCGCCACAGCATAGGCCAGGAGGACCTGCAATGGTCCAATACTAAATGTAAATAAGCTGCTCAGAACGAAAAGTGGGGCAAACCATTTAATATCTTCATGCAAGAGTTGAAACGCCAGAATTGGTACAATCTGAACAGAAAGCCACATATAGATCTCTCTCCAGCCAAGCAGATGAAAAACACCGAGTTTCTGCCGGAATGAGAGATAAGGCGATCGCAACGTGAGCATGAGATGTTTCAGTGTTACCTGGAACCATCCCTGAGCCCAACGCATACGCTGGTTCCACAGAGCCTTCAGTGTTTCTGGTGCCAGCTCTCTGGAAATGAGCAGAGGATCGTAAGCAATTTTGTAGCCCTGTTGTACAGCCCGAATAGATGAATCGATATCCTCGGTTAGCATACTGTGATCCATGCCGGTCTTGCGTAGCAATTCGGTACGCCAATAACCATTAGCTCCACCAAAGACGCCAAAGCCATGCATTCTTGCGCGTCCAGGATGTCCAAGCGCATAGATGAGCTCAAAGTCCACTGCAACTAACCGTGAGACCCAGGAACTGTCACCATTGCGAACAACACAATGTCCCTGTACGACATCGTATCCCTGGGCCAGCCATTGCCAGGCTCGGGTAAATGACGATAGAGCCGGGTGATGGTCGGCATCGAAAATACCAACGAATGTGCCCGTAACTTCACTGAGTGCGCGATTCACGTTCTGGGCCTTGGAGGTGCTGTTTTGTACTTTAAGCAACAGAAAGCGAGGATCACGAGAAGCAATTGCTCTCAATGTTTCTTCTACAGGAATATACCGCGGTGTGTTATATGCCAGGATCAACTGAAATTGTCCAGGATAATCGACGCGCAGCAGATGCTCAACGGTCTCAACAATCGTTGCGGCCTCATTAGGAAGATAGGCAGCGATAATTGCGCTTGCAGGTGGATAAGAATTACCCTCAACAGGTTTGGGATGCTCGATGCGTAATGCCGAGAGCGCTTCTACCATAATAAAGTAGGCAGTAATGATAAGTGATATAACAACGAAATTATACATGATATGCGAAATATCAAACAAATATTGCGCGCAAAGGTCATAAATCATGAAAGGTATGACAAAGGAAAGTAAAGGCGGAAAGACAATTTTGACAGTAGAAAACCATAAGCGCGAGAAGACCGATTGCAGTTTCCCAGCAGATTCTTTTGTCTCAGACGGCGATGCCACAATATCCAATGGATATTGCGCGATATCCAACGGATCGACCAGCCGCCGCAAAAGACCAGCCTGGGTAGACGTCCGGTGTGGAAGATGCATTGATCCCGCTATTGCGTAAGCATTACCACCCCTCGAGGATAGCTGATTAACACGAAAAGGTTGGGGTACAGCAACCTTAAGCGTGGAAACCTCGTCAGCATTGATGATGGCTTTAGATACCCTTGTTTCAAGGAGTGATACATCTGCATCATTCTGCATAGAAGAGTATCGATTCACAGGTGCCATATTACTCACATTCCCTAAAATATAAAAAATAGCGTAACTATTCAGGTCCGCACAAAGCAGGAGTTCATAAATAGTGCCAGATTTTGGGCCTTTAAGATCAACAAGCACCTGAATAGTTACAAATTAGCTTTTATAGTTACAAATTGATTTTTATCACTCTAACCAGAACCCAAACATGGATTTGATCAAAACAATAAGATGAATGACCTTTTTGATTGTATTAAAATCGTGATATTTTATTTTTTGTTTTTAACGCGACCATTCATCTACTATTTAGCATAGAAGATCAATAATGTCAAATGTATCTTCCCAAGTATAATATACTCTCCACCGACACATACACCAAAAACAAGCTTCATTGTTAGCGTTAGTATTTCTCGTATCATGATGTAATAAATAAATTGTATTGTTTTGCAATCATATTTCCAGGCAAAAATTCCCATAACCTTGTGTAGATAAGTTAGTGCTAAATAGGAAAAATGGCTAGACAATAAGTCAATAACGAGGACACCATTTGCTCCTCAGATAGAGTACCACTTTACCCGTGAGCTTTTGAGCATGTTCCTCGCATCGGGAACAGGTGTTACAACTGGTGCCATTGGAGACGTTATGAATCATATGTGAGGTGAGCTGGAAGTGTGACAAGTGCAGAGTAAAGAAAGGAACAAGGCTATGCCTACCTACGTAGTACTCATCAAATGGACCGATCAAGGGGTGAAGAATGACAGGGATACCGTCCAGCGCGCTCGCCAATACCGTTCTGATGTGGAACGCCGCGGGGGCAAGTTAAGCAGCTTCTACTGGACCCAGGGACAGTACGACATGGTCAGTGTCATTGAGGCACCAGACGAGCAGATGGTGATGGCGACTTTACTCGCCCTCGAGAGCCTCGGTAACGTACGCACCCAGACACTTCGTGCGTTCAACGAGACAGAAATGGAGACTATCATTCAGAAGATGTAAGACGTGATCACGCTTCCAGTCTCTCCCACATGCTCCTCCTCTCCTCCGGGCAGCAATCTCTCAATTGAATCTGGGCTTGACCAATTAAAGAACGTACTGGTATCACTGGCGTTCGCGTCTCGGCTCACACCTTTCACCATACTTTCGCCTGTACTTACCTGGAACAGGGAGGAGAGATCTATAAGCTCTCTCGGCTCCTGGGCCATAGCAGTGTCGAGGTAACAGAAGAATATCTCAAGAGTTTTCAACAACGGGCGGCGCGTAAGGATTCGGATGTTCTACACAATTAACTCAAATTGTAACTGTTAACCACTTTTCCCTACATCAGAACTGCCAGGATAAGGCATGATGGCTGATAAACTCAAGCTTACGATTGAAAAAGACAACACGACTACGGCACAGCTTATGCAAATATGTGTGTTTTTCTGCTATCTACCATGAAAAATGAAATCAGGAGTTCCTGAAACGGTTTCTTTTGAGTAAGGAGAAAGTAGCTTTTATGCGTAAGCTTCACATGTTGTTTGCAGCTCTCATGCTGTGTCTGCTGGTAAGTTTTACCATCTTGCCAACCATGGCTTCGGCTCATTCAATGTCTCAGACGGGTTCCTCTGGCGAAAAATCCTTTCAGCACGTTCCGGAGAGGCTTCCTATTCTTTTCGCGACTGGTAGTGCGACGACGGTCGTCGTGAACGGAGGGCCAACAGACATCAACGGTCTGACATTGAGGATAGAGCAGACCGCCAAGTACGCGATTTGGTTTGATGGCTCGGTAGACTTTACAAATGCAGGTCCTAATACCACGGTTAGTTGCAGCATCGTAGCTGAACGGGAAAAGGGCGGAGAATTCCCACTCCCAGGCGAGAGCTCAGTTAATAACGACAATACGAGTGGCATTCGACTCGGCATTGATGTTAAGAGCGTAGCATTTTTACAGAGAGGCGATCAGGTCGAGGTGCATTGTACTGCTACACAGGGGCAGGGAGGGATGCTAGCTATAACCACCAATAATATGAACAATAGTGTTGAATTTGTACCAAGTCCACAAATCCTAGCGATAGGCAACGTCGTCCAAGAATGAGAAGAACTCTCATTTCTTCTGATGTGACTGCTGATCGAGCATAGCGGTCAAAATAGAGTTGTTCTCAAACGACAGCTATTCGTGTGGTGAAGAGGCCGGAGCCCTGCATTTCTTTCCGGCTTTTGCCGCCATTTGGGAACAACTTTATTTATATGAGAACGAGTTTCTTTTCGTTCTACACCTGCTCCTCAGAATGGGTGACCAATCAAACACTCAAGGGTTTCTTCCACCTGTTTTTTCCCACGGGATGCGCAACGAGCGAGAAAACCTCAGAGGAATGCGTCTTCGATGCTTGCGTGAAGCGGACAACAAGCTCTCGGTGCGCATTCCTGATTTCCCCATCACCGATCCTGGGCTGGGATCTGCATGAGCATGTTCTCCTGCTCTGTCCCTCGCTTGACCATCTCCTGAGTGATGGTGCGCCGCTGCATGGGATGGGAGAAGACAAACGAGGTGGAGGGAAGACCATACTGATTGAGCCGATTCACGATGGTTTCCAGGTGATCAATCGAAGCCGCTACGGCTTTGATGACCAGCATATCACTCCCACTGACCCGATAACATTCAACGACTTCCGGAATCGTACGCGCTACATCTGCTACCCGCAGGCAGTTCTGACCAACCACCCCTTTCAGCCGAATAATCGCCAGGACTGGCAGGCCGACTTTTGCCAGATCGACCTCGGCATGATAGCCGGCAATGATCCCCGCCTCCTCCATGCGATGAATCCGCTCTGCCACCGCGGTTGAGGAGAGGCCCACGCGCTGACCCAGTTCACTATATGAGAGACGAGCGTTCTCTTGTAATTCCTGGAGCAATTTCCATCCAGTCTCATCCAGCAACTTCTCAATTTCCAATGCCATATACCCATTTACCTTTCATTTTTCAACCAGAAAGGGAGTTTTGTCTTGCTTTTCCTCTCTGTTTTCCCAGAAGACGCCTGTATAATACCAGCACCTGATGGAGAGAGGCAAGCATCAGGAAAGACTTTATCGACGAAAGGAACAAAGGTATGCACAGAAAGAGCGGAGCTGCCTTGCTGGTGCTCTCCGCAATCTGGGGAGGATCATTTCTACTGATCCGTGTAGCCGCATCAGTCCTCGGACCAATCGTGCTCATGGAGATCCGTGTGCTCCTCGCGGGACTCGTTCTCCTGGGTCTTTCGCGGCTCTCACATACCCGCCTGGATCTGCGTGAACGGTGGCGACACTATCTCGTCATTGGCATCGTGAACTCGGCGATCCCTTTTACGCTCTTCGCCCTGGCGGAGTTGCATCTCACCGCAGGGCTCGCCGCCATCCTGAATGCGACTGGCCCCCTGTTTGGGGCGGGCATCGCCGCTGTCTGGACAAAAGAAACCCTGACCACGAAAAAGGGGATCGGCCTTCTGCTTGGGCTGCTTGGGGTCGTTGTCCTGGTTGGGTGGAGCACCATCCCGTTTTCCATAACCCTGGTGCTCTCGCTTGTCGCCGCTCTGGCCGCGGCTGCGTGCTATGGTTTTGCGAGCAGCTATATCAAGGTCTATGCCGGTGGGGCAAGCCCTCTGGCAGTTGCCACCTGTAGCCAGCTCGGCGCCAGCCTCTTTCTGTTACCCCTGACGGCTGTTTCACCACCGCTGCATGTTCCAACCTTTCCCATTTTGCTCGCTGTGGCCGCGCTCGCCCTGGTGTGTACCGCTGTCGCGTACCAGTTCTATTTCTGGCTCATTGCGCACGCGGGTCCGACCAACGCGCTGATGGTCAACTTTCTTGTCCCCATCTTTGGGGTTCTCTGGGGCCTGATCTTCCTGGGCGAAGGAGTGAGTTGGGGAACAGGTCTAGGCTGTGGCTTGATCCTCGGCGGAGCAGGCCTAGTCACTGGTCTCCGTTTTGGGAAACCATCAGAGCAGCCACAGAACAAGCACGCATCTGGCCAGATTCATCGGAGCCGAGCAGAACAGCTTGAAAGTCTGGACGGCAAAACAGAACAGCAAAAAGACAGCGTGTCTCTTCTTAAAAAGAAAGGATGATTTCTCATGCACGATATTCGTCTCCACCGTTGGGCTCATACACTGGTCCACTACTCGCTTGCCCTCAAAGCAGGCGAGATCCTGGCCATTGAGGCAACACCCGCTGCGGCCCCACTCATTGAGGCTGTCTACCGGGAAGCCCTGCACATCGGAGCACACCCGGTTCCCTTTCTCAATCTGGAAACGCTTGACGAACTGCTCTTCCAGGGGGGAAACGATCAGCAACTCAACTGGCTCTCGCCCATGCATCAGACGATGGCAGAGCGGGTGGACGCACGCCTGTTCATTCACTCCAGTGAGAACACCTGTGGGCTTTCCGGCATTGATCCCACCCGCGCAGCCAGACGGAAACAGGCCCTCCAATCCATCTACGCCACGTTTCGGCAGCGCGAGCAGTCAGAGGGATTTCGCTGGTGTCTAACGCTCTATCCCACCCAGGCGTATGCACAGAACGCCAGGATGTCGCTCAGCGCCTTCGAGGAGTTTGTGTGTGAGGCGTGCTTGCTGAATGATCCAGACCCGATCGCGCGCTGGCAAGAGTTGGAAGCCCAGCAACAGCGCTTGATTGAGTGGCTCCAGGGACATGACCGGGTGCATATCCTGGGGGAAGGGACGGACCTGACCCTCTCGATCAAAGGCCGGCGCGTTATGAGTGATGGCGGCACACGAAACTTCCCTGGTGGTGAGGTGTTCACGGGCCCGGTCGAAACCAGCGCGAACGGGGTGATCCGTTTCCTGCCCTCAACCTTTGATGAGCGCGTGGTCGAGGGCATCCGCCTGGTTTTCCAGGATGGCAAAGTGGTCGAAGCCAGTGCGAACCAGCAAGAGGCGTACCTGCTGGGCATGCTCGATCTGGATGAGGGCGCCCGTTTCCTGGGGGAATTTGCCTTTGGCAATAACCGAGGTATTACCCACACGACCCGGCATATCCTCTTCGATGAAAAAATGGGCGGAACCATTCACCTGGCGCTGGGCAACAGTCTCCCAGGGACTGGGGGCCTCAACCGCTCAGCGATCCACTGGGATATGATCTGTGACGTGCGCACGGCGGGCGAGGTGTGGGTCGATGAGACGCTCTTCCTGAAAGATGGACAGATTCTCGTGTGAGCGGCAGCAGTGGAAACGCCCGCCCGCACGATCCAGCGCAAGCCATTGAACACTTCGCGCAGGCTGTGCGTGCGCTGTCCGGCATCTTCGGGCAACAGGAGCAGATACGGAGCGCGCGATCAGCCCATTCTTCGTCGTTCACATCGGTCGGATAGGGGTTTCGTGAAGGAGTCATCCTTCATTTTACCACTTTCTCGACATCGAATTACTAACAGGCACTAGCCCTCCCTGGATTGGATTACCTAATTGCTATTGCGCCTTCCGAGGTGGGAACCACTCTGCGTTCGCGAACATAAAGCCGCCATGTCGTACGCTGTCAGTTATATCTGATATAACTTTTTCTCTATCCTTTTTGAGTGCAGCTTCAAGAGTCGCGCTCCGGCCGATGTATGCTGGCCCAAATACATTGCTCCATGACTGAAGGTCGAGCAGTAACGGAATAAGCGCTAAACCTTCCTCAGTTAAAGAAAAAATCTCGCGGCGTTTATCCTTTGGATCGGCAGCCTTCGTGATAATTCCTTGGCATTCAAGCCGTGCTAAACGGTCGGCCAGGATATTCGTCGCAATACGCTCGTCTGATTTCAAGAATTCCCCGTGCGTCCTTTTGCCGGCATAGACAATGTCGCGCACAATAAGCAGCGTCCACTTATCGCCGAAGATCTCAAGTGCGAAGTTAATAGGACAGTCAGACCTGGGTTGATTCTTTTGCATTTGGAACCCCTGTTTTGTTGGGTGCAGACCTCTCATCCCCTTTGTTCCTTTGCTACGGTTTAAAAGTATGGAAACACTCGATCCCACTGAAGAATCAGCCCTACTAAATGTCGGGCTGATTCTTGCATATCAAACCTAATGGTCGATTTTATGAGTGAGCAGTTTGAGTACCCTTAAATACTTCCACATTCTGCGCTACAAATTCGGCAAATGTAGTTGGCCGGATACCAAACAGTTTATGTGTCTCAAGGAGTACTTTCGACTCAGAGCCCTTGCGTCGCTCACGGTAAAGTTCGTTCACAGCATCCGCCAACTGCTCCGGCATACCGAACGAGACGAGTTGCTGTCGCTCCTGTTCAGGTGTGACGTTGACGTAGTGGATAGTTCTCCCAAGTGCCTTGGAAAGCTGCGCAGCAATATCGTTCATAGTCATCGAGTCAGGCCCGCTTAGTTCATAAATCTTGCCTTCATGACCTTCAGTTGTCAGCACGACATGGAATACTTTGACGATATCGTGCACATCAGTTGGTGCGATGAACACGTCGTCCATAGGGATGAATAATGAGTCCTGCGCGATAACCGTCGGTGCATCGAGCAGATACATTTGCATGAAGTGGGCCGGGCGAATATGCGTCCATGTCATGCCGGAATCCTCGAGGTGTTTCTCGATCTCGGCATGCATGCGTAAAAAGCGGGCTGGGCTATTTTTATCTGGATTCAGGCAGGACAGCTTAACGATGTGTCGTACGCCCGCCTTTTTGGCAGCATTGATAAATGATATCTGCGTTTCGGCCATTGCTACCGGGTCCGCCGTCGATATAAGCACGGCTTTGTCTACGCCTTTGAGTGCGTCATCAAGTGTCTCTGGCTTGAGCATATCGCCGACTGCAATTTCAATGTTCGGATCATCTTCAAACATTTTCGCGTTCTTAGCGTCCCTCGTGAGTATGCGTACTCGCTCATTGTGTTTTCGGAATTCGTTAACTAGTGCCGTACCGTTCAGGCCAGTTGCTCCAGTAATGAGAATCATGATGTGCTCCTATCTTTTAGTTTGATGCACTCACTGCAGCATCATTTGTTTGCATTTTGCAAACATATTATAACGTTATTATGGCGGAGATACAACAAAAAATGCTCCAATTTGGAGCATTTTTACCTCTAATTAACCCTTACAGAGGTTTGGCCTTTTTCCATTCATGAAGGCCATTTTTATACTCATCTACTAGGAACGATTCTGACGTGGTTGGATCTAGAACAAATGTGAGCCTCTTTCCTAGCTTCTTCCCAAATTGCTCCATACCGACATGTAAAGCCATTGCAATGCCTGTGGGTGTTTCACTTGTTGCATAGACTTTGGATAAGATAACACCTCTCCGCCCCAATTTACCCAGCTCGTTAGTAAGACCTCTAATTAAAACGCGAACATAGTGTTTTCTTGTTGTTGCATCGACATCGGGCTCACTGGCAATAATGGCAAGACATTCAACCGCCTTTCCTGGCTCGAATGTTTCTACATTCTCTGCGTCTATTTCCCACCCACGAATTTTACCGTTCATAAAATCCATCAAGGTTTCATGATTTAAGGGAAGCAGATGGAAGAAGGCGACGACCTTATCCCCATGTTTAACTATGTAGCAACTTTCGGGGTTTTTCCTTAACCAACTTTGCCTTAGTTCATCGCTCATCGTGTGCAGTTAAATGGCAAGCGATGAAAGACCTTGGTCCGTTCGGTCGTCTTCGCCTGGCCTTGCATGGGGCATAGCAAGGTCAGTACTACAGAGCACTATCTGAAAGATTTTAGTAGCCGTGATGCCAGAACTGATCAGTCAGAATACTCATTGATGACCATGTTCAGGTACAAGAAATCTAGGAGGGGATTTCAAAAAAAAGCGCGCTTGGATCTGGATGAATTATAATTCGCTGTATAAAGGGGGTAACTCTTGAGGCACTATGAAGCACAGCTTAGGAAAACAATTGAGAGGCCATGGACAAATATGGAACCTCTGTACATTGGAGATGTCCCAAAGGGACTTGGCACACCTCATTATTACTGTACCGTTTCATGTGATGAAAAACCTTATCGCCTCTTGAATATGTATGGCTCACAATCACTTTTTGCTGATGCACAAGTGTGGCATGAATGGTTAGTGGTTGGCTTCGGATGTTTCGTCTACTTTATCTCATTGGATACAGAACATCGGCAGGTCTTCTTTGACCTGGGATATTATTGTAGCCTTTACCCAGGTGACAAGTATATGCTTGTTACTTCTCTATGGGAGGTTTATAGCTTTAGCCAAAGTGCGCACCTGAATTGGAAATCAGAAGAGTTAAGTGCCGATGGGGTTAGTATTTCTGCCATTAGAGGCGACGAGATTATTGGTATGGCAGAATACCCACCATGTTATGATCCGCTAGGAAGAGGAAAATTTAAACTTTCCCTGCACACTGGAAGATTAATCTCAATGCAATGGAAGTGACAACTCCATATGAAAGATCTCCGACGCACGGTTAGTTTGAAAGACGCTGTTAAAAATAGGCGTCTCCGACATGCGGTTTGGACAAAAAATGCCAAAAAAGGCTCTTTTACTGGTTCCTTGCTGTGTCCGGTAAAAGAGTTTTTCTTTGGCTTGTGAGGCGGGTTTACATTGTTGAGCTTATCGATAGTGGGGCTGAGAGGACTCGAACCTCCGACGCACGGTTTAGGAAACCGACGCTCTATCCACTGAGCTACAGCCCCGCTATCTCCTATGATAGCATATCCTCTGCTTTCATTCAATCCTCTTGCAGAGCCAGGAAAAGATATGTAGCGTCTTTTGCCTCCAGGAAGCACGAGTGGAAGAAAAAGACGCTGACAAAAAGAAAACCGTCCCTCGGAAAGCGCCAGGCGACGGAAAAAACCCTGATAGCTCAGACCAGATGATAAGCCAACAAAGAGCAAAAAAGACATCAAAAAACGCACTGCCAACACCGACGCTTTTCAGCACTACTCAAAAAGACCATCTGACTTTTTTCTCTGTGTTTTCTTAGAGAGTGTCCTAATCACAAGATTTAGTATCGGAAAGAAAGCGCTTTTGGTAATCATGGCGGAGCTGTTCTCTCTCGATTTTCTTGATGGGCTTGTTCAGGACTGTTCGCAAGTTGGGTAAGCTTGCTGGTCGTCTCTGCTTCGGGAAGCGGCGTATAGAGAAACAGTTTGAGATTCGGGTCGTCCGCAACGAGCAAGGCCATAGGTTGCACGACCAGTAAGCCGACGTCCGGATGAACCAGTTCCTTGCGCTTGAGATGTTCCTCTCCTACATCATGTCGCAACCACCAGGTACGAAACTCCTTGCTCGTTTGCATCAATCGATCTCTGCGCTCAATAAACCAACCCTCATCTGCGTGCTGACCACCACTCGCGCGAAAAAGGCCGAGGATGCGCCGGGCCGTTTCTTCCCACTGCACATAGAGCTTTCGTTGTCCTGGATCAGTGAAAATGAGCCACACCAAATTGCGATCCCAAGCTGGCAAAGAGGCATAATCCGCAAAAACCCGCGAGGCAGTCCGGTTCCAGCCAATAATATCGAGCCGCTCGTTCGTCACAAACGCGGGGTTTGGGAGAAGCGCATCCAGGACGTTTTGGAGTTCTGCACTTATGTTCGGAAGAGGGGTATGGATAGGCAGGGGAAGCTGCTCACGTGCTAACAGAAAAAGATAGTTTCGCTCGTCAGGCGTGAGTTGGAGCGTGCGAGCAAGACTCTCCAACACCTGGGCCGACACCTGAATATCCTGGCCCTGTTCCAGTTTGACATACCAGGTCAGCCCAATCCCAGCAAGGTGCGCCAGTTCCTCTCGTCGCAAACCTGGCGTCCGCCGCCTCCTGCCCCCATCTGGGAGGTGAAACTGCGCTGGCAAAAGGCGCTCGCGCCGTGTTCGCAGAAAGTGTGCCAGTTCTACTCTGCGTTGTTCCTCATTCATCTACTCATCTTCTTTCAAAGGTAGTAGTTTTTATACTAGCCTATCTTCGGTTATTGTTCAACTCTTCTCGATCCAGCATACTGGTGACACGGATGCGACGAGACTCAACAATGAGCATGGCTCGCCGTCGTTGACAAATAACAAGCGTGTGAATAGAAGCAGAGAAAGATGGATATTCCCTATGACAACACCCCGACTCCAACATGTTTCCCTTCTTGTTCCTCCTGAAACCCAGGAGGCTGTGCGCGCATTTTACGGGCGCCTGATCGGCCTGGAGGAAAAACAGCCACCACCATCCCTGGCGCAGTTCAAACTCGTCTGGTTTATTGTTGGCGAAGATGAAATGGAATTACATTTCCTTCCCACCACAGACAGTCCCGCTGAAAATGATCAGCACATCTGCCTGATGGTCGATGATTTAGACGCGTATCGGCACCGACTGAGCGCAGCGGGTGTACCTATCATTGAGGCCGAGCCGATCCCCTTGCGCCCCCGTTTCTTCTGCCGCGATCCATTCGGCAACCTGGTCGAATTTACGACCCTTCTGAGCGAGTATCACTCCGCCCAATAGAGCAAAGAAAAGAGGAGAGAAATGCCCCTTCAATCTGACACTGTGTATGGAACAGGGAGTGGTCGAGATCTGCGGCTCGATCTGTTTCTTCCCGATCCACAAAAGAGCCTGCGTACAGCCGTGCTCCAGTTCCACGGTGGTGGATGGCGCATGGGAAATCGCCAGATGATGTATATTCATGCGGAAAAACTGAGCAGCCTCGGCTTCACCTGTTGTGCAGTCGAGTACCGACTTGTTCAGGAAGCGCCGTGGCCTGCCCCATTGCACGATGTGAAGGCTGCCATTCGTTGGACGCGTGCTCATGCTGAAGAATTGGGCATTGATGCTCATCGCATCGTTCTCCAGGGATACAGCGCTGGTGCTCACCTGGCCTTGATCGCGGCGGGAACGCCCAACTGGCGTGAGTTCGAGGGCGAGGAAAGCTCTCCCAGCCTTTCTACTCAGGTCGCTGCGGTCATGGCCGTCTACCCGCCTACGGCATTCTTTTTTGATCCCCAAGAGGCGGTGTTCGGGAATCAGTATCCGCCCGAAGACAAGGACGAATGGGATCGACACAAGCACTCTCAGGAGGGGTTTCCCTCCTGGGTACTGCTTGGTCCGAATGCTTCTCCAGAAGACATTCGGCAGGCCAGTCCTTTCACCTATATCTCGCCCACCTTTCCACCAACCCTCCTGTTGCATGGAACCGCCGATGTCCATGTGCCTCACCCTCCGACGGTTCGCTTCCATCAACGGCTCGTGGCACTCGGCGTCAAGAGCGATTTGCACCTGTATAGCGGGCAGTCCCATGGGTTCGACCTGCTCGATGGCTTCCAGCAAGTAATCCAGGAAGAGGCAGCGCTCTTTTTCCGCCGCATGGCGAGTTTGCCGGAAGGGGTGGAAAACATTTGAGAACCCTTGTTCCTCGTAAGCTACAACTCCAGTACGTGAACGATTGGCATGGGAACCTCCTCAAGGATGTTTTTATGTCACCAGGATGGCGAGCCCGGCCAGATGGTGTGTTGCGGTTGCCAGCCAAGCTGTTCTCGTGCATGTTGATTACCGCAACGGTACGATGGAGCCTCGGGCAACGACGCGTTATACGGGGGATAGGACAGATGCAGTCTGTCGGCTAACCCCGTGATATAGTCCCCATAGCGCAGCGGCTGATCGACAATATGATAGATCGAACCGCCGGAGGCGTGTTCAAGGGTGAGCGCTATCGCCTCAGCCATATCCGCAACATGAATGGGCGACAGAAAGTTTTGCCCTTGACCAGGAATTTCGACCTGTCCCGCACGCAAGCGCTCAAGGAGCTTTTCTTGTCCCGTTCCCGGCCCGACGAATAAGCCACCGCGCAGAATACTCCATTGCAAGCGACCAGCTGGTACAGCGCGCACCATCCGCTCCATTTCCACGATCGGGCCGCAAATCGCTGCACGGGCCAGGCTTGTGTCGAATGGCTGGTCTTCGTCAAGCCATGCATCACCACCGTCGGTATACGCCATGGTGATACTTTGCTGGATATAGCGGGCGGCTCCAGCCTGAAGGGAAGACGCGAGCAAATGCCTTGTTCCTTCCGTGCGCAGACGGGTAGTCGTCTCCCAGTTGCCAGCGGAAAGATCGTAAGGATTGGAAGGGATAGCCGTCGCAATATGAATGACCGCTTCACAGCCCTTGATCAGTTCTGGGAGGCGCTGTTGTGTCTCTGCCTGCAGTAGCTCTCCTACTGTGGCTTCAATACCGACAGCCTGCAATCTTTGTGCCTGTTCCGAAGAACGAACCAGAGTGCGAATGTCGTGATGCGCCTGCTGGAGACGTGGCATGAGGACACGTCCCAGGACGCCGGTAGCGCCGATAACAAAAATACGCATGTTCAATCTCTCTCCTTTCTGTTTCGCTCGCGCTTGCCTTGCCGCGCGAGTTGTAACGAAGACGAGTCAGTTGGTCAAAGTGTGACACTCAATGCTCCTGTTTTTAGGCAGAGCTCCTGTGATACAATAGTGGAAAGGGGAACAGGAAGAGAATAAACATGGAAGACTTCGAAACCTATCGGCCTTTGTTATTGTCGATTGCCTATCGTATGACTGGGAGCATGAGCGAGGCGGAAGATATCGTGCAGGAAGCCTACCTGCGTTTCAGTACGACATCAGGACATGAGATACGCTCACTCAAATCCTATCTCAGTACGACGGTGACTCGTCTCTGCCTCGATTATCTGAAATCGGCACGCGTGGAACGAGAGCACTATATCGGCCCCTGGTTGCCTGAACCGATCCTGACAGTAGACACCAACCTGTTGCCAGGTGAAGCTCCAGAGCTTCGTGAGTCGATCTCCATGGCTTTTTTGGTCCTCCTGGAAACGCTGACTCCGCCAGAGCGTGCTGTTTTCCTCCTCCACGAGGTCTTTGACTACTCTTTCCCCGAGATCGCCGAGATCATTGGCAAAAGCGCGACGAATTGTCGCCAGATCTTTCATCGTGCGAAGGGACACCTTGCTGAGCAACGCCTTCGCTTTGACCCTTCTTCGGTTCAGCAGCAACAACTCCTGACGCGCTTTCTCGCCGCGTGTCAGTCAGGCGATCTGGCAGCATTGACTGAAATGTTGGCCCAAGACGTGACGGCCTGGGCTGATGGAGGTGGCAAAGCGACTGCTGCATTGCGTCCTCTTCTTGGCCTGGATGCCGTCGCTCGCTACTGTCTAGGGATTCTCTACAAGTCCTCCAACAGGTATGCCGATTCGTTCACCACAACCGTTGAAGAAGTGAATGGCTCTCCAGCGCTGCTGGTCTGGATAGAAAAGCGTCTCGTCTCTCTGTTCACCTTCGTTGGCAGAGAGAAGTTGCAATGGATCTGGATCATCCGCAACCCTGAGAAACTGGCCTTCATTCAGCGACAGTTGGCAACTCGCCAGAATCACGCTGTTTCATAATTCCAGTTGTTACTCGAGGTAGCAGAAGAGAGAGATAATCTGTCATTTTGTGGCGGCCAAGAGGATAATATAAAGAACGCCTCCAGCGTCCGCTCTCCGCTCATCGCATAGCCGATGAGTAGCGCGAGAAAGTCAGGGGGTTCGTAGCAGCCAAAACGTCCACGCACCAAATGGGCCTGATGCGCAAAAACCTCAAGAGGCCCGTCCGCCGTCAGATGCTAAGCGATGATCACCACCTCGGCGAACCACTCAGGAACCGAGGGACGATCTTGAGGAGAGGTTGGGGCCCCAATACAAGAGTTGGATACCATATACAGAGAAGCCTCCTCCTGAGAATATGATGTGTTTCCTTCTCATTAGAAGCTTCTCTTTTCTTCTTTGACGAGAGATTCCTGATCTCGTTGCGCCATCAGTGGGAAGAACCATTTAAAGTTTGCATTTACATTCAACAACCTAGCATTGAGTATGGGATGTTGCTATTATTAGTGGTGAGCAACTCCACGATGGGCTGCGCCAGGATAGCCTGCTGTGCCGGGATAGCCTGCTGTGCCGGGATAGCCTGCTGTGCTAGGGTAGCCTGCTGTGCTAGGGTAGCGCGCTGCGCCAGGATAGCCTGCTGCGCCAGGATAGCCTGCTGCGCCAGGATAGCCTGCTGCGCCGGGGTAGCCCACTGCACCAGGATAGCCTATTGCTCCAGGGTAGCGTGCTGCGCCGGGATAGCCTGCTGTACGGGGATAGCGCGCTGTGCCAGGATAGCGCGCTGCGCCAGGATAGCGTGCTGCGCCAGGATAGCGTGCTGCGCCGGGATAGCGCGCTGCGCCGGGATAGCCCACTGTGCCAGGATAGCCTGCTGCGCCAGGGTAGCTTGCTGTGCCGGGATAGCCTACTGTGCCAGGATAGCCTACTGTACCAGGATAGCCTACTGTACCAGGATAGCGTGCTGCGCCAGGATAGCCTGCTGTGCCAGGGTGGGTTGCAGCATAATATCCACCGCCAGGAGGTACTGGAGCAGCATGAATTGCAACCTGCGCAGGAACAAAGGCCAGGAATCCGCTCAAAGCTGCTCCGGCAGCAATAGAAACTAATTTATGCGTAATGTTGCGCCTAGACATCGAGAGTAACCCTCCATTAACTAAATCGCTTTGTCATCTGTTACAAACAGAAATCTGCTAGGTTGCAAATGAGCATTATGTGAGCATTGGCGCTGCTCGCATAATAATATCCATTACTTGCAGTGCAAGTTCTGGAAATCCAATCTTCTATATCGGCAATGATGAATCCATTAAATAGATAAATATATAGATAGCGATCTTAGCAAACTGGGAGACAGATAGTTGCGATAAAGCACCTTTTCATTCAATCCTCTGGTAGGCGTGAAGGGTGTTTTTTGGGGATTCCTGGCGGTGCATGTTTATAGTTGCCTTCTGTGTTTATGAGATGCTAATAACCCTTTGTGTTTAGTATGCCTTATAGGTTTATTTTAACTGGCTTGATGCTATATAGTCGCTATCTGTTATTTGTAGACTGATAGTTATTTTTCTATACACACATATATATACATGTTATGATAGTGCAATATATTGGATGTCGACATATTTCTCGTAGAGTTATGTGCTGCTTCTGGCGGCAATAAGGAGGGATACCTTATTCAATGAAATGCATACGATGTGGATACAAATTGTTAGATGGAGCTCCAATCTGTCCAGGTTGTGGACTACCGACTTCTCAGCCTCAGCAACCAATAAATTATGGCCCAACACCATCGCAACCCGGTAATTATGGTCCTCCAATGGGTCCGCAGCCATCACAGCCCGGGTTAGGCGCGTATGGGCCTGTACCCGGTCAGCCTCAGCCTTCTCAGCCTGGTCTGGGTTCCTATGGTCCGCCACCGATGCCTTATATGCCGCCGAAAAAGAATAGTAATGCGGGCCTGTGGGGTTGCCTGGGTGGCGGCTTGCTGATATTGTTGATCTTTTTATGCATTATGGCTGCGGTATGGCAGCAGAATGTGGTAAGGTCGGACAACGATGCCAATGCAACAGCGACTGCTAATAGCGATGCGACTTCAGCCGCTAATACCGATGCGACTTCGACCGCTTACGCGATTTCGCTGACTCCTACCCCTTATCCACCATACTCTGAGAGCAATCCACCTTCACACCTGGATTTTTCGGGTACCGCCCAGAGTATCCTGACGAATGCGCAGCTGGCCAGTGCGGTATATAGCGATAATCAGCCGAAAACAATATCTTCGCACTTCCAGCCATATGATCATGTTTATCTGACGTATAATCTGACCGCCGGTCATACGGGCTACGCGATGGCCAAGTGGTATAGCCAAGGGGATAGTGGCAAGGAAG
The DNA here is from genome assembly GCF_016587435.1 of Dictyobacter formicarum. The sequence goes on along the minus strand of NZ_BNJJ01000009.1, from coordinate 344,862 downwards.
GCGATGTGCAGCCGCTGGATGGCCGGGAGGGTCCCGGCTATTTCTCGGCGACCTATTATGATGCAAGTCAGGGAGCGGTTGAGCTCTACTGGTGCGGCAAAGCCGATTGCAGCGATCGGCAGCTGGCCTGGGTGCGTCCCTTTACTATTGACCCGTCTTAGCATGGTCGCCGGACCAGAATAGGCTTCTTTCCTCTAAAGCTGCCAGGCAGCACTACAAAGTATGACCGCAGCTTTAGAGGAAAATGGACGACTAGTCTTTATGTACTTCATCAGGACCGTAGGTGACAGGGCGATAGTATGATGCGTCGTGACGGCCGCGTTCATCCATCCTTTCGATGACGCCACTAAGCTCTACGAGGCTGCGCTCGATCTCTTGCGATTGACGCTGCAGGGCGCGCAGCTGGCCAGCTAGCTCATAAACCTGTCTGTTAAGAGACTGGATGCTGGTGTCCTCGTCATAATAGTGAGGAGCCAGGCTGACCCCCGATCGGGAAAAGCCCGTCGTCTCTTCAGTTCGATCAGCATAGCTTCCCTGATTGTTGGCCATTGCAGGCTTGCGCTCCATGACAGGAGTCATCTCGGCAGTAGGAGCGGTCGCGCTGGGTGAGCCAGCGGTCTGGGCCGCCATCAGCTCGGTCTGGGCCTGGTTATTGGGTAGCTCGGGCTTTCTACGCTCACTACTGTCTCCTCGGGCCAGAAAAAAGGCGAGCAGCAAGGCCACAATAGCTACAGCAATGAGTCCACCAATAATGAACATGCTTCTTCCTTTCGACGTAAGGAACGCCTTTGATGGCGTCCCTCCATCTTACAAGCTTCTTTCCTTCCAGCCTGTTTGCTTAGTGCACGTGAATGATGACTTCTGCGCTCATACCTGGTACGACATTGTCGTTACCTACACCATCCAGGCTAATGACAACGGGTATGCGCTGCGAAACCTTGGTGAAATTGCCGCTGGCATTGTCGGAGGAAGGTAGCAGCGAGAATGAACCGGCGGTCGCCGAGACAATATTCTGGACGTGGCCCTTATAATTGGTGCCGCTAAAGGCATCGATGCTCACATCGACATCTTGATTGACCTTAATGTTATTGATGGCGCCTTCATCCACATAAGCGGTGATCGTCAGATTGCTGAGGTCGGCGACCTGAGCCAATGTCAGACCTGGTGAAACTGTTTGTCCCTGGGCCACAGGCACCTGAACGATCGTGCCCGCGATGGGGCTGGTGACATCTATATCGTTTTTCGCGCCAGTGGTTGGGGTCGCCACAGTGATGGTACCAATGGTCTGGCCAGCGGTTACTTTATCACCCAGTTTGACGGATAATGTGATTAACTGGCCGGCCTGGGGACTGCTCACGCTTAAGATATGCCCGCTAACCTGGGCATCATCGGTCTGATAGTAGTTGTAGTTATTCCAGATCCAATATCCTACACCGCCGGCAATCGCCAGGATGGCAACCATGATTAAGATTGGAACAAAAACCATACGCCGCATGGTACGTTCTCTCCTTCGACATTCGTATCGTTAAATTACTTGATGTAACATCATCTATAAATGGTTGTCTATAAAATCGGACGCAAGGTCCGAACCTATTAAACCGCCATCATGGCCTCTTCGCGCGCTTTCGCTTCTTCGTCGTTCAAAGGCTCTTGCTGGACAGGCTCATTTTTACGCCGACCGGAGCTAACAAAGAAGGCCGCCACCACAGCCACCAGCGTCAGAACCAGGCTAAGCCAGAAGGCATCCTGTATCGCCAGGATATACGCCTGCCGGCGCACCAGGCCGCTGATGGTGCTCAAGGCTGTCCCATAAGCCGCCAGCGTAGATGCTCCATGCGAGATAAAAAGAGCTTGCAGGCGCGGCACCAGTTGTCCCAGCGGGGAGTCTGGTGTGACTTTTTCAGCCAGGTGTGCATAGTGCAGGCTGGTCCGACTCTGTACCAGCGTGGCCACAATGGCGACCGCCAGCGAGCTACCCACAAAACGCAGGGTGGTACTGACCGCTGTCGCCTGGGCCAGCATACGCGGCCGGATCTGCGCCAGGGCCGACACCATCAATGGCTGCATACAGAGGCCAATGCCAAAACCGCGTAGAATTAAGAGCAATTGGAACGATGTATAGGGAATGTAAAGATCTAAAAATGTAAAGCGCCACATGGCGATGGCGGTGATAATCAGGCCCGGAATAACCACGGCCCGCACGCCCAGGCGATCCACCAGACGGCCACCAACTACCACAGCAATCATGGAGGCAAAGGCCTGTGGCAGCAGGAGCAGACCGGCCTGGAAGGCGCTGAGCTGACGTAGATTTTGCAGGTAGACCGGGACCAGGAAGAGGCCACCAAACAGGGCAAAGGTGACCAGGATACTGGCAAAGCTACTGGTTGAGAATGAGTGATCTTTAAACACCCGCACATCCAGCAGCGGCTGCAGTCCCTGGCGTGCCCGGCTCAGTTCTACAAAAATGAATATAACCAGTAGCAGGCCACCCGAGATCAAGCATCCCAGCACAAGACCAGAGGTCCAGCCAGAGGTGCTGGCATCAGATAGTCCATAGAGCAACAGGCCTAAGCCAATCGCTGAGAGCACAAAACCGGATATATCAAAACTGGCGTGTGTATCCGCGCGGGCTTCGTGGATATAGATCGCCGCCAGGATCAGGCCGATAATTCCCAGAGGGACATTGATATAGAAGATGAGTTGCCAGCCGGCAAAGGTAACGATGTAGCCACCCAGGGTAGGACCGAACGCGGGCGCCAGTAGAATAGGAATACCCAGCACGCCCATGGCCGTACCACGCTCCGAGGGGGCAAATTCACGATACAGCAGCGTGATAGCGAGCGGGGAAAGAAAGGCTCCCATAAAGCCTTGCAGCAAGCGGAAAGCAATCAGTACCGGCAAACTCCAGGCCAGGCCACACAGGGCGGACCCCAATGTAAAACCTGCCAGCGACAACATATAGAAACGCTTGATACCGATCCGGTCCGACAGATAGGCGGTGAGCGGCGTGGCCACACCCTGGGCCAGCGTATAGCCGGTCAACACCCATTGCACACTGTTGAGATCGGAACCAAAGGCACTCTGTAACCGTGGGATAGCGATATTCACAATGGTGCTATCTAGAATACTCATAAAGATTCCAAATATCACCACGCAAGCCACAATCCACTTATATGGCAATCCTCCGCTCCGTGGCGCGGCAGGTGCAGACATCTGCATAGACAGAAACTCCTTATGATACGCTGTACACACGCGATATTGCTATATGCATATCGAGAAATTTAAAGCACAAAATACAGGGGCGTTCCAGAGTTAGATGTCAATCGGTAGCAATCAAGTAAGTGACTAACAAGTTGGCATTTGACCGCCAAAGGCTATTTTTGACTTACACAAAGATTTATTGACTACTCAGTCATCAATTTACCAGAAGGTCAAAACAAAGTCAAGGGATAGGAGGGAAATTTTACCGCTAAACGCGGTTGTTCATCATACTGTAATGTAGAAACAGATCACCTATCGTGATCTGTTTCTACATTACAGTATGATGCTAGAGGTTCCCGCCTTCGGCCCCTGACGCTACGCGCCTGCGGCGCTCGCATATTATTATATACTCTGGTGCATTTTTTGCATCGGTAGCGCTGTGCGCTACCGATGCAAAAAATGCACCAGAGTATATAAATACAAAAAAACACGGACTGGAGCATCAGCGGCAGCCCGTGCGAGGGCGCTTATTCGCCGTAGGGCATGGCTGGTACAGAAGAGTTTCTGGCTACCAGGGAGTCCGACCCATTATTGCGATTATTGCGGTTCATGTGCTCAATGACGCCGCTCAGGTGCATGAGGCCCTGCTCAATGTCGCGTGATTGACGCTGCAGGATATGCAACTGACCGGCCAGCTCATATAAGCGGCGATTAAGGGCGGCCACATCGGGCTCAGATTGGCGCACAGGTTGCTCCTGCGGCCAGTACGCCGGCGTGGTATTGAACTGTGTGCTCTCCCCATAATTATTGACCTGAGACATAGCAGTTGTAGGCTCCTGGCTGACATCAGACAGGTTAGGATTTTCAGGGAATTCCAACTGCTGGCTCTGATTTTTGAACTCGGGAGCGGGTATGGTAGCCTTCTTGTCAACTTCAGACTGTGCTGGCGTCGCTGGCTGCGCGCTCTCTACCCTGGCCGGCTTCTCATTCTTATCACCACCACGTGACAGGAAAAATGCCCCCAGCAAGGCGAGAACAGCGATCGCGATGAGTCCTCCAATGATCATTCTTCTCTCCTTATCTTAACCTGATCCGCTAGCTCCTTGCCATCAGTTGATGACGGCGAGAAACTGGCGGACCGGGACTGCATTAGTGCAGGTGAATAGTGACCTCGGCGCTCATGCCGGGAACAATATTGTTGCCGCCATTGTCACCCAATGAGATGACTACCGGAATACGCTGCGAGACTTTGGTGAAGTTGCCGCTGGCGTTGTCAGAGGAAGGCAGCAGCGAGAATGAGCCAGCGGTCGCCGAGACAATATTCTGCACATGGCCCTTGTAGGCGGTACCGCTATAGGCGTCGATGGTCACGTCGACGTCCTGGTTCAATTTCACGTTGTGGATAGCACCTTCATCAACGTACGCCATGATCGTCAGGTCGTTGAGATCGGCCACCTGAGCCAGGGTAGCTCCCGGTGTGACCGACTGCCCCTGGACCCCATTGGCCTGGACGATCGCGCCATCGATGGGGCTGGTAACTTTGATGGTGGCAGCCTTGAGCGCTGGAGCGACTGGAGCCGTGGTCATAGTACCAATAACTTCACCGGCAGTTACTTTATCGCCCAGTTTGACCGACATAGTAGCCAACTGACCCGCCTGGGGACTACTCACGCTCAAAATATGTCCACTGACCTGGGCATCATCAGTCTGATAGTAGTTGTAGTTGTTCAAGAGCCAGTAACCGACGCCGCCGGCAATGGCCAGGATAGCGATCATAACCAGGATCGGTACAAAAATCATGCGACGCATGGTGCGTGATCTCCTTCTTCACATGAGAAAGTAAAAATTTTAGATAAAAACGAATGTATCTATGTATAGAGGAATGATGAATATTCCCTCAATAGTTCAATCTCGGGGCGGTTATTATACCGCCATCAAGGCCTCTTCTTTAGCCAGCTGTTCTTCAGCGGTCAAAGGCCGCTCCTCAATCTGCTCAAGCTGCTTCTTCTTGTTGCTAGTGACAAAGAGGGAAGCAATCACAGCCACGCCAACCAGGATCAGGGTCACCCAGAAAGCATCTTGCATGGCCATCACATATGCCTGCAATTGCAGCCGTCCAGCGATATACTTCAGTGCAGTCGCGTAAGCGGCCGTGGCGGATGAACCCCGGCTCATCATGATCGCCTGCATCTGAGTGATGAATTGGCCGGTAGGCGAGTTGGCAGTGACCATCTCCGCCATATGGGCATAGTGCAGTTTGTCTCGTGAGGTCACATAGGTCGAGATCACCGATACGGCCAGCGAGCTCATCACAAAGCGGAAGGTGGTATTGACGGATGATGCCTGCGAAAGCATCTTAGGCTTGATCTGTGAGAGCATCGAGACCGACAGCGGCTGTAAACACAGACCCATGCCAAAGCCACGAATGATCAGGGCATACTGGAAAGAACCAATCGGCTCGGTCAGGTTAATCGAGGTCAGCAGCCACATGGCAAATCCCATGATCAGCAAACCAGGGATAACAACCGCACGTACACCAATCTTGTCAACTAGACGACCACCGATCAAGACGGCTAGCATAGATGCAAATGCCTGTGGCAACAGGACCAGGCCAGATTGGAAAGCCGATTCGCCACGTAGCGATTGCAGATAAACCGGGATCAGGAACAGGCCGCCATACAGGGCGAAGATAACCAGTGTACTGGCAATGATACTGGTGGTGAACACGCCATTGCCAAAGACGCGCAGGTCCAGGAGCACAGGTTTATCTTGTTTGACGCGTGTCAGTTCCAGCGCCACAAAGATCGTCAGGCAGAACAGGCCACCTATGATACAGCCAAGCACGATCACTGAGCCCCAGCCATCCGTACTGGCATCCGACAAACCATAGAGGACTGCTGCCAGGCCAACGGCCGCAAACACGAAGCCCAGAAAATCAAAGCCTACGCGGTGCCCCTGACTTTCACGCAGGAAGAAAAATCCTAACAGCAGGCCAACGATACCAATCGGCAGGTTAATATAGAAGATCAACTGCCAGTCGGAATAAGTTACCAGGTAACCACCAAGTGTAGGACCAAAGGCAGGCGCCAGCAAAATCGGAATACCCAGGAAACCCATGGCCGTACCACGCTCCGCAGGAGGAAACTCCATGTAGAGCAAGGTAATCGCCAGCGGGGAAAGGAAAGATCCAAACACCGCCTGGATGACACGGAAAATAATCAACGACTCCAGACTCCAGGAGAGTCCGCACAACGCTGATCCCAACGTAAAGCCAGCTAGTGCGACAAGATATAAACGCTTATTGCCAATCCGGCTTGCCAGGTAGGCGGTCAGTGGGGTGGCCACACCCTGGGCCAGCGTATAAGCTGTTAATACCCACTGTACACTGGTCAGATCAGCACCGAAGGCGTTTTGTAATCGTGGGATAGCAGTGTTCACGATGGTGCCATCCAGGATGGTCATGAACAGGCCAAAGACTACAACTATCGCAACAACCCACTTATAGGCAAGTCCCCCCGTTTTTTCCTGCTGAGATACTGCAGAAACTTGCATAATGAGTCACTCCTTACGACGCAATTTCAATACATTTGAACGTAGTTATAGAATAGACAGAGAACATTTTTTATGCATTTTAAATCAGAAAGCGGCATTGCTAAATCTGGCAATAAATGTTCCTTCGGTATATTTGATTTATCGACACAGCTGGCATTAGCCCGCAGGAGCAGGCGCGGGTGCCGTAATCCCGTGGAAGTAGATACATTTCAGGTGGCCAACTAAATCCTCATATTTGACTTGCAGGCCCTGGTGAAAATTTTTGAACAGGCGCGAGACGATAATGCCAAACAAGACCTCTAGCATTACTTCGGTCGGAAGAGCAACATTAAAAATGCCCTCGGCCTTCCCTTCATCCAACATCAAGCCAATTTGCGCACGCATCGCGTTAAAATATTCTTTGATCTCCTGATGGATTTCTGCTTCCAGATCAGTCGCGTTACGAATGATAAAGAACAGTGGATGCTTCTCAGCCAGATGGTAACACAGCGTATCGATCATCAAGGACATCTTTTCTTGCGCATCAACCGACATCTGAGCTATGCGCTCAGTAGCAACTTGTAGATCATGGAATTCACGCTTAAAGAGGACAATCATTAAAGCTTCTTTGCTCTCAAAATGTTGATAGAGCGTTCCCTTGGCGACCCCGACACGCTGGGCAATCTCACCCATCGAGGTATCGTAGTAGCCACGCTCCAACAATAACTCCTGTGTTGCTTGCAGGATTAACTCTTCCCGTTCCTGCCTCTGCTTTTCTTTAAGCGATTGATGTATCATTTTTTCTGCGACCAATTCCTTTGGGAGGTAACTCACTGTTCACACCAGTTGATTTATGACCAGCAATACTAAATTTTGACTGGCCAAATTTCTTTATGACTCTCTAGTCATCAATTTACCAAAAAGTCATCCCGCTGTCAAGAGTTTGTATTTTCTTTGTTGGCGAATTTGAATGCCAGCTCGGCGGCACGCTCAACCGTCAAATCCAGGGTGTCCAGGATGTTTCTGAGGTCGGTTCCCCAGCGGTCCTGCTTCTGGCTGAGGTCCGCCATTGTGTTGGAGACCTCTTCCAGTAACTGCATCGACCGCGAGGCGACCGTAATCAGCGATGCTTGCTGCCTGGCCAGGTCTGCAGTCGGGGCCACCAGGTTCTGTGCCTGCAGAGCCAGCTCGCCGTTGGTTTCTTGAAGGATGGTCGCGGCGGCCCGCACATGGTCGGCCGTTTTGACTACGCCCGCGGTCAGCTTGCCAATCTCTTTCAGATACTTACTGCCCTCCAACAGTTGCTCCAGCATGCGATCAGTCACCTGGCCGAAACGATGCATGACCTGCTGTGACATGCTATCGTACCTGGTGGCTACATCCGTCGTTACGCCATCGAAGCCCTGTGTGAGCTCCTGCGCCATGCCTGTAAAGCGATCAGATACCTGGCGCGTCATATCCTCAAATTGCTCGGTCATGTGCTGAGCCTGGTTATCAAATTGGGTGGCCACCTGTCGGGTCATGCTATCGAACCTGCCGGTAACCTGCTCAAAATTCTTTTCCAGGCGGCTCCCCATGGCATCTATGCGCCGGGCCACCAGGGTCAGGTTCTCGGCTGTACTGAGCTGGCTTTTATATTGCGCCAGGTAGAGCGTGACCAGGGCCAGCATGTGAGTCAGGGAGGCGCGCAGTTCCTGCTCCTGCCGGGCCTGCACCTGCCGGTGCTCCTGCTGGCGTCGCGACGGTCCGATGGTCAGCCAGAGCGAGAAGAGCAGCCACGCCAGCAGCAGCAGCACATCGAGCAGCACTACATTACTGGCCCGCAACCAGCCAGGTAATTGACCATTAAAGCCCTGCTGCCACCAGAAAAGAAAGGATTGGCCGCCACGATTGGCAGGGGTAGACAGGATGGCTGGATATAGCATCAGGGCCTGTGCCAGACTCAGGCCGGTCAATAGTAAAGGAAGGAAAGGCAGCAGCAGACGCAGCGGTCGCCGCCAGCTGGTAATAACATCGGACCGGGTAGGAAGCGAGAGATAACCGTGATAGCGCTCCAATACCAGCGTTGGATCGATCAGCTGATAGAGGTCGGCATCGGCCCAGGCATTGATTTCGCCGCTCGACTCGTCCTGGATGGCATTGTTCAGCAGCTTGAGGCGCTGGGCGCTCTCGGTATCAAATGACTCAATGCGCCGGGTCATCTCCGTCAAAAGTTCTGTTATGTGATTAGTATCTATCATAATGTTCCTCAAAAAGCAGGTTATGCTTTCTCTGCTGTACAGTTGCCATACCGACAGTCATGCTGTAACGGCCAGTTTGCACTGAGAGGTCAGGGCGCAGCCATCTGCGAAGAAACAGCGCTCCTGTTCATCCCAGGAATCACGTAGAGCGCTGTAGCCCTGGATATATAGATGCGCTCCGACCGGCGTATCCAGCAAGATCTCACATGAGCCCTGAACCTGGCCGTTCGGGCGCTGAACCCAGAGGTGATGCTCAGCAGTTGGTTGCTTGACGTGGTTGGCCAGTCTGGGCGGCCAGTGTTCGCTACTCCAGACAATCACGGCATGCTGCACCAGTGGATAAGCAGGCCAGCGCCAGCTGAGGCTGAGATAAGTCGCGCCATCACGCCGACGGATGGCTGCGCTTAGCTCGCTCAGGTCTTGCTGACGGATCAAGCGCAGGGCCGCTTTCTGTAGTTTGAAGCAGGTTAGCTTACTGAGCTGCGTGGCAGCCAATGGCCATGCGCGCAGCAGCGCCGCAGCGTAGTCATGCTCTGAGAGCGCCTGCTCAATCTCAGCGGACGCCAGGGCTCCTTTGATGCGTAGCTGTTGCGCAGGCGAGAACGCCGTAAAACGCTGCTCCAGCTCGGGTTGGTAGGCATGGCGTATGAGCGCATCGTCGTCGTTGGCAATCCCCTGCAGTACCTCGTGCCGCATCGTCAGGTAAGCCTGAGCTGTACTGACCAGCGCCAGCTCCCGGGCGGAAAAAGCGAAGGAGCGTTGATAGGGCGAATCCTGAATCGCTTGATAGGCCGCCAGCAAGGCATCACTATCGTTCGCGCTACAGGCCTGTTGGAAAGCATGAGCCAGCGCCAGCACCGATCTCTCACGCGGCGTCACGCTCTGAGAGGCGTTCAGCAAGGACGCATCGTAGGCCGTAGCCATCTGGAGGGGGCGCTTAGTGGACAGGGCCATGCGAAAACGCGCCAGGGCGCTGCGACGCTGTTGCGCCAGGCGAGCACGCTGCAGCAGCGCCGACGGGAAGAGCAGCTCATCGAAATGTCCAAAATTGCTGATCTCTTCATAGGCGGCGGCGATCGCCTCGTCATCCTCACTCTGGCATATCTGCTTGAAAGCGGCCACCTGTTCAGAGAACTGACGTTCCCACTCACGCAAGGTAAGGCCTGGGGTGGACCGCGTAAGCGGACGACTGTCGGTGCCGCTGCCGATGGCGCTCTGTACCACCTGAGAGCGCTGCGCCACAGGTGGTACGGGCACGACACCCGACCTGGCCACATTCGGAATTGGGGAAGACAAAGACGGCAGGGGTCCACACTCAGAAGGCTGCTCGAGCAGGTACCAGGGGAAACGCACCTGCTCAACTGGTTGCTGGCAGGAGCGCCGTAATGCGGCTACCGCGCTGGCCACCTGTTCATCTTTCAAGCCTGCCAGTGCCTGCCACAGGCTGGAGTGGTCTGGATCTTGATAGTCCTGACGGGTAAATAAAAGATTAGTATCCAGCAATTTTCCCTGCGCATCGCGCTTCGCATATGTTTCCCACAATTCAGGTCGTCGCGCGAGGGCCAGCAAAGCTGTATAGATCACCAGCGCCGAGAAATCATCCATCGTGGCGCTAAAGGGACGCGCCGCCATGTGTGGATGCTGATAATCGGGCTGACCAAGCAAGACGCGCTGTAGATTGGCCGCGCCAGGTCCAAATTCGGGTAAATACACACCATCGTAGTCCACCAACACCATGCGACCATCGGCGTGGCACATCACATTGACGCCAGCCAGGTCCCCATGGGCCATGCCACATTGGCGCAGCTGGACAATCAGCTGAGACCACTGCTGGACCAACTGCTGCAGATGTTTTGTATTGCGGTGGCGGCAACATTCGTCCACCATTTCGAGCAGGGTAAGGCCATCGACCCACTCCATATCGATCACTGGATAGGCACGCGACGGCGACACTCCCTGCTCTTTGACGACCAGGCCATCGGCATAGTAAGAACAGTCTACCGTAATCTCGGGAAGATGAGTGCGAAAGAAAGCGCCGATACGCTCATAACGAAAACGCATATCGGCATCGATAGGCACACGGAAACAGCGCAGGGCCCGTGCCCTGCCACTACTGGTCATAAACTTATAGACGACCGCGAAGCCGCCTTCAATACCCCAGGGACGTTCGACGGGTCCCAGTGCAGTCTGCGTGGTCAGTGTAGCAACTTTTCCTTGCTTTATATCGGGATCCGTAACCTTGAGCCGGACCGCCGAAAAAAGCATCGCCTCATCATAGGCAAGACGATCAGGCATGACATCATCCCTTCCACCAGCTTAAATTCATCACCCAGGGGCAAGCATGTTCCAGGCGCTGCCTGAATTCAACGGCATCATAACCATGCGCGACCTGTAACCAATCGTCAAGTTGCGTAGATTGCTCCCAGAGCAGGTAATCCTCAAAAAGTTGGCGATTCAGGAAGATGAGCAGGATATCTTTGAGCTGGCCTTCGGTCAGCTCCAGCTCTTGTAGCAGGGACCCATAGTTAACCATAGGATCGCTCTTAAAGGCTTGCCATATATCCGGTAGCAGGATCTCTGGTAACAGCGGCATACCAACGCCACTGCTGTTGACAGCCCGAATACCCTCCTGGATGAGGGGGGCATTGACCAGGTCATCCAGCGTGGACTGCTCTAGTTCGACATCGCTGATCTTCTGGTAGATCCAGTGCATTAAATAGATGCGCTTAACTGCACACACTTTCCTGAACCAGGCTTCACTGATGCCGGGACCGTTATGGTTAACAACCTCCAGCGTGGCCGCCACTGTCTGCTGCTTCTGCTGCCATAGCTGCGCCAGATAGGCTTTATCCTGCTCAGGAAACAGGAGTGTCTCACTATAGGGAGAAACGAGGATGGCTTCGACCGCCTCTAACACGGCCTGGTCATCCTGAGCACGGCGCGCATCCACCCAGTGCTGGGCCAGCAACACGATCTGGTGCTCATCTTGCGAAAGGCAGGTAAGGTTACGACCCATCAGGTCTGAGGCCAGAACAATCTGCTCTATGTGCTTGCTGGCAATGGCGTGTTGTATGCGCAGACGATCCTGCTCACGCAGCGCAGCCTGCCGAATACGTTCCTGATCGCGCCTGGAAAGGTTAACCGAGCCAGCGTAGGGAGAGTTCTGCAGGGCGGCTGTAGCTTCAACAATGTTCATATCATCATTTGAACGCAGGGCCTCGCTCAAGGCCTGCTCCAGTTGGAGTTGCTCCTGGCTCTTAAACACTATTTGCATGGGTGCGGCAGTGGTTGACGGCAACGCCCAGCCAACCATGGTAGGATCTACTGGCGCCTCTAACACGATACCGAGCCGCGTCAACGTCTTGCGTACCGCGGCGGCACAGGGCTCCTCCAGCAACAGCGGCTCATACTTCCTCCACGTTGGCAGAATCATTTGGGCGGCCTGTGGACCATTGATTTCGCGCCGCAGCACAGTTAGCATTTCGCGCAACGCATCGGCCACCTGGCGAGCCTGCTGCTTCTGCTCATGCGGAAAAAAGACGCCCTCTTGCTCCAGGTCCTGGCCATCCCCGAAGGTGATCGCGGCCAGTTCTTTATTTTGCTCCTGCACGGCCTGTAGAAAGGCATCTCTCCGGCTGGCGCGCACCTCCGGTCGATGTGCCATGGTCGTGCCCAGCATGGTCTCGCTGCCATCGATCGGATGCGCGTTGAGCGAGAGCAGAATGGCCGTACTATCATCGTCAACCATCGATCCAGCCATACGGCAGGCCCCAACAAAACCCGGCCAGCTCTCAGGCGTCTGCTCTGCTATCGCATGAAAAGCGCTCAAAGCACTCTCGCCCACCCGATTTTCGGCCTCTATAATCCAACGGGCCACAGCATCCGTCGTCAGCAACACACGATCTCCCGCATGCAGATTTATGCAATGCGTCATGCCACGCTGAAAATAGCGGTGGAACGCACTCAACTTTGAAGGTAGACTGATCGGCGGCTGATTGAAATCGGTTGCCTGCGCCAGTGGGAAAGAAAGTACAGTCGGGGCGGCAGCTTTATGGATAAAGATACAGCTATCTCCAAAAGCAAGCATTTTAGCCTGGACATAAGAGGTCTCACCGGTCCCGACCGCCGTAAGCATGCGTAACGTTGCCAGAGTCGAAAAGCTGCCTTCGCTCTGTACTTTTTGCTTCACATTCCAGGGCATACCCTCAAGAGGCGGTAGTGACTGCTGAAATTGCTCCTGTGCCACGCGCAACCACCACTCAACCTCAAAAGGATCTTCGCTGAGAAGAGGCGTAGCTAAGAAATGATCTACGAGATGTCTGGCCCAGATATTGGAAAATAACGTTGTTCCCACCCCATCAGCAACTACCAACAACCCCTCAGCAAGGTTTATACCATAGGCATCTTCACAGGTCTGATCATTGTGCTCAGATTTCCAACATTGCAACCTGGTTACATGTGCATACATACAAATTCAGTTTCTTACGCGTAGCGCGTTCACCTATTCATTAACATTCAAAGGCTGGGTAGCCGGGACACTGGCAAAGACAAACATCTGGCGCACCGAAGCGGCGTCCCCATTAAAGATGATGCCACGTGCACCTGGCTGAATGTCCTTGCTCAGCAACGAACGCAACAACTGGCAGCTGCTCTCAGGAATCTCACTGGAAATATCAAACAGCAAACGAGCATATGCATCAGCGGGCAACTCGTCACTGCTGGCTGGATAAACCAGGGGCGCCAGGTTGAAATCGGTAATATGAACATTGAAGAGTAAGGCATGCCCATCATTAGTACGAATTTCGCTGATCTCCCGCGCCACCGTCGACGGATCACCATCGCTTGCCACACCATCGGTCACATTAATAATAACGGGCGGATAGCTGTCAGGATGGTTAGCGGCCCATTCCTGCGCCAGGTCACGGGCCTGTTCCAGAGCCATACACATGGGAGTACCACCACCGGCTTTTGCCTTCACCCAGACCGGAAAAGGTACTGTGATTTCGATTTCCTGGCCGGTGTCATCGATCTCTGTGCGCTTACGCCTCTCGATGTCAAACGGATTCATCTGCAACTCCGGCAGGCTGATAAAGTTCTGACCCGAAAGATTGCTCTGCAAAACTGGCACCACCGAAATACCTTCGTAACCCAGCACCGCAACTTCGGCACGTGGTCGCACCTCAGTAGTACCATCTCTCTGGGCCACAGTATTGGCAACAATCAATTCATTTAAGAAGCTATTCAATACCGTTGCCACCATATCACATTTGCGCCGGCCCGCTCCGGCCTGAGCCATCCCAAACGGATCAGCCATTGAGCCAGATTGATCAAGCAAAAAGATCAGGCATCCCGGACGCGAACCCGCCCAGGCCTGTGTATATGTATCCATAAGTCTAACTCACTAGTTTTATGACTAACTCAAACAAACAATGACTACACAGTCACCAATTTACCTAATAGTCAAAGTAATGTCAAGTACACTATACTATGAGGGGTAAACTATACAAGTGATGGGCGGGCGCTAAGGGTGGGGATAAAATGCGGGGGCCAGGCATCAGTGTGATGCCTGGCCGTCATGCTGTAAGGGCAACCGGGAGAGTTGCCTCTGCAACTGCTCCTGATAGAAACAATATGCATGGGGTCTTTAAACGTTATCACTAGCCCGCCTATGCGTCCTCTATGCATCTTCGACAGATGAAGTGAGGGACAAAAATACTACAGGCAGGCGTCCAGCAACGAACTTACTGACTTATGAAAGCTACGCCAGTCCCAGTATAGAATACAGTGTTTGTGACCGCGTTGGGATTGTTTCCCCAGTTCATCGAACTGGCAATCACTGCTTGATTGTTAAGAACCTGTTCAACTACAGCAACATGTCCTACGAGCGAGGATCCTTGCACGCCCCCCTGCAGGACGATAATCGAGCCAACCGTGGGAATGCTGGATACATGCCACCCAAATTGCTGGGCACGATCGACCCATCCTCCAGCATTAGCATTCATCCATGGCACAAATACATCGTGCAATTGATAGTAGCGCTCCGCGGCCCACCAGGTACATTGCCCGGTCGGATATGCATTGCGAAAGCTGACCGCCATTGAGAATGGAGCCAGGACTGCCAATCCCCCCCGTGCTCTTCTAGGCACAATTGAACTGATAGGTAAATCTGATTCTGGGGATGGCACAGCTTGAAATTCTGGAGCCGCTGGCTGATCGCGCTCCTCTAAATCCATGTGAGCTGTTTTCCTCACCAGTGCCATAGGTGCCGCTAATTTACGCAGCAACTTATGCGTATGAATAGCGCTACTCATGTCTTCTATCGGTATGCTCGGAATACAAATACTCTGGTTGATGTAAATTGAATTGGGGCCACCCAAGTGATTATAGGCCACAATACTCCGTTCGCCAAGACCATAATACGCTGCAATACTCGCAAGTGTCTCATTCCTGATTACAGTATGAATGCGATCAGCCTGTGAGCAAGCAACAATAGTTCGCGCGTGCGCACCCTCCATATTCGCTCGCGACGTTACTCCAACTAAGCCAATTCCAAAGACGATGATAAAACAAGCACTCACTACAAAACTCACTACGTTGTACCGCTGGGGAGTTTTCCAGCTTCGTCGTTGTGTTTGCAATGTATCCTCTTTCGAATATACAATTTGCAGACCCCCCGCAAACATCTTTAATGCATCCTGTAACCTTTTACACTATCAAGTACACTATCAAGTGCACTATCAGATTGTGTTATGCCTACATTGATGATCACAGACGTATAGTTGCAATATACACTACCTACAACAATGAAACATGTTAATATATCAGGTCATTAGCTATGTTTAGGGGTAAAAGGGGGTAAAAATAGGCGTGGTATTAGATGAAATACATGATTACAAGCAGCAAGGAACACGAAACATCATAGGTGTGCCTTGCGGGCGCACCTATGATGTTTCGTGTTCCTTGCTGTGTTTCGTTTGCCCGGCGTTATGTGACATGTATTGGCCATTCAGCCGGTTTTTCTCTCCATGTATAATAACATTACTATTCATGTGTAAATACCGAGATTACAAACTTTTTTTGTCGATGAGGTCTACCAGTAGAGCTGCATATTTCTGTCGGTCCAGCGGCAGGTCAGCCGCGCTGTGGGTATAGTTAGAATATATACAGGCATTCGCTAGCTCTAGCGCCATAATCCCTTGCGCTCCCGCTGAGGTAAAGGGCGTACTATGCAGGACAGCATCATTGAAAGCTTGATAGACGGCAGCGTGATTACCAGCGGTCGTTGTATCCAGGGTAATCGGCAGCTCGTGGCTGGCCGGGGCGGCCATCGGCTTAGGAGAAGTAGCCACAAAGTCGGCGATATCCATTTCCAGTCCACGAGCGCTTAATTTGCCGCCATTGAGCTCCAGCTGTCCATGCGTACCGACGATCTTCAGGTATTCGGCCTGGTCGGCCTCGGCGGTGCTGATATGGAGCGAGCCCAGTGCTCCATCGGGCCATTCCAGGGTAGCCTCCACCGTATCTTCGGTCTCAATCGAGTGCAGGAAACGCCTGGTCCAGCTAAAGACACGGGCGGGCTGGCCCACCAGGTGACACAGCAGATCCAGGTGATGAGGGGCTTGATTCATCAGGACGCCGCCACCTTCGCCCTTCCAGGTGCCGCGCCAGCCAGCGGACTGATAGTAGCGCGCCGTACGAGTCCATACCGCTGACATGGTGACATGCTGGATGCGACCAATTTGCCCATTCTGCAATAGCTGATGGGCCGCCCGAATTTCGGGGCGGAAACGGTGCTGAAAAACGACACCCAGCAGGCGTCCGGCCTGGTTGGCAGCCTCGACCATCGCGTCAGCCTCGCCAACGTGAACGGCCATTGGCTTCTCTACCAGCACGTGGCAACCAGCCTGCAAACAATCGATCGCGATCTGCGCATGGAAAGGATGCGGGGTCATAACCACCGCCACGTCCGGCCGTATCTCGCTCAACAACTGACGATGATCCGAGTAAGAGGGGCAGCTCCACTCCTCTGCTCGTTGCTGCGCGGCCTCTGGATTAACATCTGAAACCGCCACCACGGCGATCGAGGGCGACTGCAGGGCCTGGCGATGCATTCCTAACACGCCAGCGCCGGCGCCAATAATCGCATAGCGTAATTTGTTGGTCTGCGTTGTCTCCATAATTTAGAACTCCTTATCTTTATTATTCGGCAGCGCTGAAAAAATTTATTAATAAAACCGCCATCATTCACTGAGCATCGCATTCCGTTGGTCATCCAATGGATAACCAATTCTCATGTGGCTGACGGCGGTCGCGTTAGTAGACAAAAAGCTTGCTTTCCTTACAAGCGTTTCTTACGCTTGCCCAGAATATCCTGGCCGGTAGGCTTCTGGTCAAAGCTGACCAGGTCACCCATGGATGGATCGGGCAGAGAGCGCAATGGGCTATTGCTACCGGGTTCACCAGTCGCCTGGTTATAGCCGATTTCGCTCACCTGTTCCGGGCGGAATGGATTAAATGAGCGCATTCCTGGAGGGGGTGGGGTCGAGCGTGGGCCGGGTTTGGATGTGGGCCACGACGGCCATGAGGGCTGCACAGCAGCAACAGTATTGCGATTGTCCTGTTCCACGACCTGCAGCGGGGCCGCCGACGGTGCTGTAGCAGGTTCCGCAGGTGCGGCCGTCTCCACAGGTGTCTGCTGCACTTCCGCGATAGGCTTCTTAGTCGCTTTATTTTTTACTTTTTGGTCACGAGCCATAGATTACTCCTTTATAGCAATGTTAGATAGAGCGAACGAGAGAGAAAATAACAACCAGTCGATAATAACGTTTTAACCCGTATGACTTTTTACGACATATAAAATCAGTACTTACGGGTACTGAGTTCCTTATAATAACATCACTCGTTCCATAAATTGGGCAAGCTAATCTTATAAATATTGTACACCGTCATAGCCATATATGCGATGGAGGTTGGAGGGAAGACAATGAAAATATTGATTACTGGTGCGACTGGTTTATTAGGCGGCTACCTTATTAAAAAGCTCCAAAAGCGCGGCGAACAGCTACGCGCGTTGATTTTACCACTTGAAGATGCCAATCTATTGATTCAGCAGGGTATTGAGATAATCAGGGGAGATATTACTGATCCCACCACATTAGGTCCAGCGGTCAAGGACGTTGAGCTGGTGTTTCACCTGGCAGGCATGATGGGCGTCTGGCGTCCCCTGGCAGATTATCGCCTGGTCAATGTTACGGGCACCCTGAATTTGTATCGGGCTGCCCAGCAAGCGGGAGTGCGCCGTTTTGTGCATACCAGCTCACACACCGTCTACGGATTGGGACATGGACGCTTTCTAACCGAGGGTGCGGCCTTGAGACCAGATCCTGACCCATATAGCTTGAGCAAAGCAGAGGCTGATCGCTTACTGCGCAGACTACTGCTCACCAGCAATATGGAAACGGTCATCATACGGCCGGGCACCTTCTTTGGTCCAGGTGACCATCTGCACTTTGGGCGCATGGCGCAAAAACTGAAAGCTGGCAAAGGAATTGTGCTGGGCAGCGGCGCCAATATGCTGCCTTTCTGCTATGTGACGGATGTCGCGCAGGGTTTTATCCTGGCTGGCTACCATCACAATGCCCCCGGTAACACCTACAACATTACCAATGATCGTCCTTTGACACAGTTACAAATGCTCAACCTGATCGCCGACGCAGTAGGCGGAAAACGACCGGCGCTGCACGTGCCCTATACGCCTGTCTACTATGGAAGCATGGTGGCAGAGCATGTGCTGGCCCCACTGACACAGAGCAAGCCGATCGTGACGCGCCTGGGCGCCATGATGTTTGGGACGGATAACCGCCATAGCATCGAAAAGGCGCGGCGCGAGCTGAGCTATTATCCGCAGGTCGACCTGCCAGATGGAATTCGCCAGGCGGCTCAGTGGTTTAATACAGGCGGCATGGAGAAGCCTCCCATAGCGGCGGCCAGCCATATGGCGGCCCTGGCCGCTATGCGCCTTTAATGGGAAGCCAGGCGCTCCCGTACGGGCGGATGCATACGCACCCGAGCTTGTTTTATGTGTTGGTGCAACCTGTGCGCAAAGCACAGGTTGCACCAACACATAAAAGGTCTAAAGAGCGCCGCAGGCGCGTAGCGTCAGGGGCCGAAGGCGCGAACCCTATGGCTTTCTGACATGCTTTAAAAAGGGCTCGGGCGCGCCTGCGCCCGCCAGGGGCGCACCTGCTACACGGACGTAGCAGTTCTTCTCCTATGCAGCCAGGAAGCGGTAGGGCCTGTATCAATGCGGCGACTGGTTTCCAGAAGAAACGAGGCAGTCGGGGCATCGGCCGTCAACTGGTGCTCCTGACGTAAACTGACCAGTTCTTTATAGTGCTGCTGAGCCCAATAGAGATTGACCCGGCACCGCTGGCAATTCTTGGCCGTAAACACATTCTCTGTCCGACAGCGTGGACAGAGCGTCTGTACCTCCTCCATATAATCCTCCCACCTTTTTCTCAAATTAAACCCATACGTAGAACTTCGGCGACCGCCTGGGCGCGATCTGACACCTGGAGTTTGCGGTAGATCTCTTGCAACTTGCGCTTGACAGTAACTTCGCTCCAGAAGTGACGCAGGGCAATTTCTTTATTTGTGCAACCCTCACCCACCAGCCGTACTATTTCAATCTCTGTCTCGGTCAGACCCGAATGGATACGTGTCTGCTCACGGCTAACACGGCCAAACTCGTCCAGCAGCTGGGTCAGGGTATGGGCATCCATCAATACACGCTCGCCCTGTCGGACAGCTCGCAGCGCCGCCAGCACGCCTCTGGTTGAGAGCGATTTTTGCAAGTACCCATGCGCGCCAATACGAAAGGCCCGAAAGAGCGACTCATCATCAAAGCAGCCAGTAAAAATGACCACACGCGCATCAGGGCAGGCTCGCAACAACTGCTGAGCAATATCGAGTCCATCGGTCTGGCCTAAAAAGACATCCAGCAAGATGATGTCTGGATGTAGCTCCAATGACAGAGCGATAGCTGCATTGCCCTCCGACACCTCGCCTACCACTGAAAAATCTGGCTCGGCCGCCAGAAAAGCGCATATACCTGTACGTACGACCTCGTGGTCGTCAACAACCAGTACCCGAGTCGGTGCAGTCACAGCCGGAAGCAGCTCCTTTTCTTCAACATACCGGGACTCCAGGACCGGCTCCAGCTCTAAACGTTGATCGTCTATATCCATTTCCACCCCCCAACTATTAACCACAACATATCTTTTCTTTACACAGTTCGTGTGAGGGCCAGCAATCCTCTCTTGATCTGCTTAATTATATTCGTCTATACACAAATTACCCTTTGGCACCTACTTTTCTATCCAGCACCAATATTACTTATTTTACTCGCCCACAAGAATTATATTCTGTTCTGGTAGGAAATATGGTTGCCTGAAGGTTTGCTCCGATAGCCTATCAGGCCCGATTAAGGAAGGACATCGCATGCCTGGCATAAAAATCTGCGTGTTCCTGCTGCAACCAGTGCAACGGGGCCAGTAAAATAGAAGGAATATTCAAGGCCACGGCTCGTTCAAGTGAGGTCAGGGCCTCCTCGTCGTGATCCAGGCTGGCGCTAATCATTCCTTTCCAGAAATGGGCGTCCCAGCGATCCAGGTCGAGGGCCAGCGCATACTCGAGTTCCTGGAGGGCCAGCGTATGGCGCTGTCCCAGGAAGTGGGCGACACCACGACAGACATAGGCGGCATAGACGGCTGGTTCAGCGGTAGCGATCTGTTCCAGGCGTTCAGGCACAGCAGCATCGGGCCGTAACAAGCACATATCAACCCACTGCGCCATCCAGCCATGGTCGGCGTGCGACGCATCCAGGTGCCAGCTACGGCTGCAATCACGGGACGCTTGCTTCAGGTCACGTAAATAGAGATAAGCTTCGCCGCGATTGGTATAGGCGCAGGCAAAATCTGGTCGCAGCTCAATGGCTCGGTTAAGATCTTCAATCGCATTCCTGGGTTGTGACAGATAAAGATACATAGTGCCACGGCTAAATCTGGCCATGACATCACAGGGATCATAGGTCAGGATACGACTATAGTCTGCCGCAGCTTCCTGGTAACGCTTGAGGCGCACATAGATGCCAGCCCGATCATGGTAGACTGCTGTAAAGGTAGGGTGCAGCGAGAGGGCCATGGTATAATCAGCCAGCGCCTGTTGCGTCGCCGACAATCCATCGTGGGCCAGGCCCCGATTATAGTAAACGGTCGCCAGATTGGCATCCAGCGATAGCGCTTGATCGAAATCCGCGATCGCCTCTGGATAGCGTTCAAGCAGACGATAAGCCTCGCCACGATTATTATACGTAAAGGCCGTCTGTGGTTGGAGGTCAAGAGCTTTATGATAATGTTCCAACGCGCATTCGGGACGTCCACTATCCGTGTAGGCAGCGCCCAGGCGATTGAGCAGGATCACATCGTGCGGTTTAAAATAGAGGGCATGCTGGAAATCCGCGATCGCCTCGTCTAAACGTTCCAGCGCCGCGTAGGCCTGTCCACGGCTGGCATATGCGCCCAGGCGGCCAGCATTATGTTCATCCAGAACGAGAGCGCGATCCAGATTCAAGATAGCCTGTTCATGCTCTTCCATCACATTATAGACCAGGCCACGACCGATCAGCGCCTGCACATCCTGTGCATTCAAAGCCACAGCCATGCTGAAATCGTAGAGCGCGCGCCGATTATTATGCTGCAAATAATAAATAATGCCGCGTTGATAATAGGCCTGCCCATATGTTGGTTGAAGTTCAATTACCCGCTGGATATCTCTTAGAGCCTGCTCATATTCACTCAAACTACGATACACTAGAGCCCGATTATAGTAAGAGGAGGCTTCCTGAGGATGATTTTGGATCGCCTGACTAAATTCTGTCAGCGCTCGCTCATAATCGCCAGACAGCGCATAGTCAGCGCCACGCTTGTTATACTCCGAAACGTCACCAGTGGTCATCGCCTCTGTCTCCTTTATCATCTTTAATGATCTATATCAATGTATGGATTATATAGGCGTATATTAGTAAAGACGAATAAAGCGAGTATTTCTATCAATGGATCATAATGGGCTAGTGTATTGGTGATAAAAGGCAGGATAGCCAACGGCTGGCCGGAGTCAGACATGTCTGACTCCGGCCAGCCGTTGGCTATCCTGTCCAATTCTCTCTCTTAGGCACTACCAACCTGTGGTAGGGGCCTGGCAGCGGTTGGAGGTCGCTGAAAGACCTCATCAGTATATGCTACCCGGTACAACTGAGAGGCCACTGTCGCCAGTTTGTTAACTTCCTGCATAAACTCTTGCACAGTGGCGTCGCGCATCATCGCCTCAATATCTTCCTGACTGCGCCATTGTGCATAATTGACCACGTTTCTCCCGTCCAAACTTTGATGAAAGTTCGCCGAGACATAACCAGGCATATGGCGTATCACTACATTTGTTGCCTTAATTAAGATATTAAGTAAGCGCTGCTGATTCTTTGGCTCGACCGTAAAAACACTCACCACTGTGATAACTGGTCGATCCTTGGCAATTCTAGTCATCATAACATCTCCACCCGATAGAGTGCCCATTATTTCCCCGCATACATATCACACACATCAGGATCATGCTTGCGCTATCCTTCCTTATATTTCTTATTCAAGAAGGACGAAGGGTGATACTTTTCAGGGTAAACAACGCCACAAATACGCTATCGGGTCTTCAGGCGGCGTGTCTCTTTGCCGCGCACGAGAGAAGCCAGCACCCCCAGCGCGGCGATGCAGGCACACACAACAAAGGTCTGGTGAAAGCTATACACAAAGGTCCGTTGCAACTGTGCTAGCTGGCCACTGGCATTCCCAGAGACCAGTATCCTGCCAGCCGTTGCACCTCCCAGAGCGGCGAAAATCGCTCCGGCCAATGCAATACTCAAACTTTGCCCCATGGTGCGAGCAGTGGCCAGAAAGCCCGAGGCACTGCCCTGATGCTGGGGAGGGGCCGCTCCCAATAATGCGCTATTATTCGGCGTCTGGAAGATTGACTGTCCAATACCAGTCACCAAAAGCGGCCAGACAATATCCCAGATGGAGCTACGCTCATTTAAGAAGCTAATGCAGACCAGGCCAATAGAGGCAATCGCCAGCCCACCGGCGGCCAGCCAACGAGTACCGATGCGATCAGCCAACGAGCCGCTGATAGGCGCAATAAACGCAATGGTTAGCGGCAATGGCGTCAGCAGGAGGCCCGATAGTTGCGTAGGGAATCTACGCAGTTCCTCCAGGTAGAATGGCAGCATAAAGCTGACCGCGAACAGGGCCAGGAAGCTAATTATCAGGCTAAGCAGAGCTGAGGTAAAGACGCGGTTATTGAGCAGAGAAAGAACAATAGCCGGATTAGGCACCCGCAACTCCACAAAAGGCAGTATAATCAATGCCAGCAGCCCCACGATCAACAGCATAAGAATCGGAAGCGAGTTCCAACCTAATTCCTGGGCAAAGGAGAGGCCTGCCGTCAAACAGGCCAGTCCAATCGCCAGCAAGGCGGCCCCCAATGGATCAAAGCGACCGGGACGGCGCTGCACTTTCTCTTTGATAAACACCAGCGTGGCAATCAGGCCAAGGATGCCAAAGGGAAGGTTCACATAGAAAATCCAGCGCCAGGTAAAGTAGCCAGTAATAAAGCCGCCCAGAATAGGTCCAATGCTTACTCCCAGCGATACGGTAATGGCATTAAGACCCAGCGCACGGCCACGTTCATGGGGAGAGAAAGCGGAGGTCAGCATGGCGGGACTAACAGCCAGCAAGAGTGCTCCACCCAGACCCTGCAGCGCGCGGGCCGCGATCAAAAAAGCCAGGTTGGGAGCCAGTCCACACAGTGCCGAACTACCAGTAAAAAAAACCAGGCCGGTTAGCCAGACGGCCTTGCGGCCAATCATATCCGCTAGCCGTCCAGCCGTCAGTAAGGTCGCCGCCGTCACGACCAGATAGGCGATCACTACCCATTCAATTGCTCCACTCAGAGGAACGCCAAAATTGTTCGCGATCGCTGGTAAACTGATATTGACGATCGACGAATCCAGCGTCGCCATAAAAACGCCAATCGCCACCACCAATAACGTTGTCCATTTCCCCGTTTGCAGTTGTGGCACAGCCTCTTTGCCAGCATTAGCATTAGAGGCCACAACACGTGGATCGTTTTTTTCCATGCCAGATTGAGAAGTTTTTTCCTCTTGCTTCATGTCAAAAATCCAGATTTCCAGTGAGTTAAAAAGCCACATATATAAATGAAAGCATCAGTTAACTATCCTAAAAAACAGACGTCGTACATGACCAGTTCCAATACTTACCAGGCTTTGATAAAAAAATACAAAGTCATAGCGAATCCTACCACAATCACAAAGAGACGAATCCACTTTTGATCAATCTTACGCGCAAAATAGGCGCCACCATAACCGCCAACAATGGCCCCCACTACCATCACGATAGCTTCAGGCCAGTAAACGGCTCCGGCCACAATAAAGGTAATCACAGCTACACCATTGATACAGGATGCCAGCAAGGTCTTGAGGCCATTCATAATATGGATGTTTTCCAAACCCATCAATGCCAGCGTGGCCAGCATCAAAATACCAATGCCGCCGCCAAAATAGCCGCCATAAATGGCGATAATCAGTTGCGCGACCGATATACCAATCAGATGGCCAATCGAAAGGGACGACTTTTCAACCCGCTGCATACGTAAGCGTCTGGTAACCGGGCCACTGAAAGCAAATAGCAGAGTAGCGATCAACAACAAATAAGGGAGTAGCGTCGTGAAAATGGAGGGCGGGGTAATCAAGAGCAAGAGAGCTCCCAGGATCCCTCCAATCAAGCTGGTAACCACCAGAATAATCAGCAGGCTGCGCTCGATCACCTTTAACTCGCGACGATAGGCGCCCACACTGGCCACCGATCCAGGCCAGATGGCAACTGTGCTGGTCGCATTCGCTGGAATCGGCGGCACGCCCGCAAAAATCAAAGCTGGAAAAGTAAAGAAACTTCCGCCGCCCGCCACTGCATTGAGTGTTCCGCCAATGACCGCCACCAGAAACAACAATAGTACAGTTGAAAGAGACATACAGACACCTTTATACCTATTGCTAATAACAAAGTTCGTAAGAGAGGGTCTGCTTCCCATGATCATGGGAAGCACGTTATACCCCAGCCTGGGGGCGCTGACGCCCCCAATCTCTTTTTTTCTGTTGGTGCAAAAAGTGCGCTATGCGCACTTTTTGCACCAACAGAAAAAACCTCTTTTGAGTTCCGCAGGAGCGAAGCGTGAGGCTGAGAGACCACTATGGGCGTGGGAGTCCGACACTCTCTAATATTGACAAGTATATCATTATGAAGGAACCAGGGATGCAGGAAATGTTGTTTTCCAGCCTCCCTTTGCTTTTGTAGAAATACGTTACAGAGAACCGTACACCAGCTGACCACCAAGAATAGTGGCCTGTACACCATTTTCTGAAATATGTGCCTGGTCCACGCGTAGAATATCATCCCGCAATACAACGGCGTCTCCCAGTTTACCAACGGTCAGCGAGCCTTTATGCCGCTCTTCGGCGCCCGCATAGGCTGCTCCCAGCGTATAGCCGCCTAGCGCACTGACTACCGACAGCGCCTGGTCAGGAAGCCAGGGTGGACGTTTCGTGGCGGGATCGCGGCGGACGGTGGCCGCATAAATGATGTTCAGGGGATCAAAGGTTTCAACCGGCGCATCCGAGCCCATCGCCAGTGGTATGCCCATATTGTGCATGGTGCGATAGGCATAGGCGCGGCGGTGGCGCTTCCCCCAGTAGCGCTCAGCGATATCGCGATCCGCCACGGCGTGAAATGGTTGGATCGAGGCAATCACACCCAGGCGGCGCATCCGCTCCAGATCCTCGGGCGCGATCAACTGCACATGCTCCAATCGATAGCGCAAATGCTTAAATGGAACGGCCGTATCGCGTTTCATCAGCAGCGACCGCTGCGCCTGCTCAATGGAGTTGAGAGCCACGCGCGCAGCCCGATCGCCAATCGCATGAATGGCAATCATCAGATCCATCTCGGTCGCCACGCGCACGGTATCCATCATCTCTTGCTCAGGAATGGCCAGGATGCCGCGATTACCAGGGCTTCCTTCAAAGCTATGCAGCATGGCCGCGGTCTGGGAACCCAGAGTACCATCGGCAAAAATTTTGATGCCACCAATACGCAGCAGATCGTTCTCGCCATTGGTAATCTCCAGTGTGGGCAATTTGGCCAGCATCTGGCGCGGCATGATCATCTGGACACGCACACCCAGCTTTCCTTCATCGCGCAGTTGACTAAAAATATTCAGTGAGAGCTCATCCTCAATATCATGGATGGTAGTAATGCCACTACGCTGCAATTGAGCCAGGGACTGCTCCATCAGTTGCCAGCTTAAATTGGGATCGGGCGGCGTAATCACATCAAACACCAGGCGCGTAGCATCCGCTTCCTGCAAAACACCAGCGGGTTCACCAGTGCCATCGCGCAAGATAGCACCGTTAGCAGGATCAGGCGTCTCGGCGTTAATATGCGCCAGCTCTAACGCACGCGAGTTAACCCAGAGCAGGTGTCCATCTTTACTGGAGAGAGCCACTGGATGATCGGGGGCAGCCGCATCCAGAGATGCGCGCGTAGGAAAATTATTGTTCGCCCAGGCATTGCGATCCCAGTGACTGCCCTGAATCCATTGTCCAGCCGGCGTAACAGCAGCGCGAGCCCGTACCAACTCGGCTACCTCTTCCTCACTGTTACAGGCTGCAGCATCCACACGCTGCGACCGATAAGCGGTCGCCAGGAGATGGATATGTGCATCAATAAAACCAGGTACAACCGTGCGGCCACGCAGATCCACCAGTTCGGCATTCTGACCACCTACGCGACGTACCTCGTCATTAGAGCCCACTGCCAGAATACGTCCACTCCCAGCATCTATCGCCATCGCCTGTGCATATGGTACCTGGGCATCCATCGTATAGATGTTGCCATTCAGATAAAGTACCTTGCTCATCAAGCATCTCGCTTTCTATCTAGATTGAAAAAAACTGTCCATAAAGTATTTTATTCCCACGGCCAGCGGGATCGCTCGCCAGGGAATGGAATCGCTCGCCAGGGGCACCAATCGGGCGCAAAGCCCGAACCTATTGGGGCGCTGATGCCCCCACTCTTTGCTTATGGGTTGTTGCAGAAAGTGCGCACATGCGCACTTTCTGCAACAACCCATAAACTTTTTTGAGCGCCGCCGGCGCGTAGCGTCAGGGGGCCGCAGGCACGAAATGTACGCTTTTCAAACGCGCTTATAGCGCTCATTTATCTATTCCTCTAAGAATTTGAGGATCGCTTCACCAAGTACTTGTGGGCGCTGTAATTGAATATCGTGGGCCGTTTCAGGCATCCATAGTACAGAACAATGCTGAATAGCGCGCGCCACCTGAGCTGCCATCTGTCCCTTGGCGGCCGCGAACTCATCGGCATGCTCAAGGCGTTCAGGCGGCTCCTCGCCAGGCAAAGGTCGATCAGCGGCCGGAACCAGCAGCACCGGACAGCTTAATTTACTGTAGTAGGATAGCGCGCGATCTTCCCACAACGATTCACGAATCGCGCACTGCAGCTCGGAGCGCAAACGTTCCTGCACGGTGCCATCGGGCAAATCGCGAATGTACGTCAGAACAATGCGCTCGATTTCGGGCGTCCAGGCAAACGGCATCTCCGTACGCAACGCCTGCAAATAGGCCGCGCGCGACGGGTAAAGCTCGGGCGTTGCCTTCTCACGGATAAAGCGCTCACGCGTCATTCCCGGCCAGTGACGCGGCTCCACATGTGGGCAATCTACCAGTACCAGGTGGCTGACCAGGGCTGAATGGCGCGCAGCCAACACCAGGGCCACGCGCGCGCCCCAGCCGTGTCCGACCACAGCTACTTGTCCCAGACCCAGTGTAGCCATGCCGCTGATAATATCCTCGGCAACCGTAGTCAAATCGTAGCCCGTTTCTGGCTGAGCGCTCAAGCCATGCCCACGCAAGTCAAACGCCAGCAAAGGATGGCGCTGATAGAGATGCTCAGCGAGCAGACGCCAGGTATCTGCCGTCGCGGCCAAGCCATGCAGCAGCACAACAGGAATATCGTCTGTAGTATCTTCATATGCCGCTGGCGAGGCCTCACCAGCCGACGACTTATGTATGGTCGGGTCCCATTCCAGATAATGAAGACGCACATCGCCCGCATCAACAAACGAGCTGCGAGGTTCGAACATAAAACATACCTCTTTCTCAATATATCTTCTTATTCCTGTTTAGAAATTAAGTAGACGCTGACGATAATGAGCATACCGCCAAAGATGGTGTAAGGGGTAAGTTCTTCATGCAATAGTAGCACTCCCAGCAAAGGTCCTAATAATGGTTGTATGAAGAGTGTCGAAGCCGCCGCCGAGGCTTTGACTCTCGTCAGGCCTTGAAACCAGGCCAGATATGCTACACATGTACACGGAATAGCCAGCCAGAGCGCGCTGAGCCAGCCAGCCATATCAGGCATGCGCCAGCCAGTCGAGAGAAATTCCCAACCTGCCACCGGCAACCAGAAAAGCATACTGCCCACAATTGACGCCGCCGTAATCAGCAGGGGCGAATGCCTGGTCAGTAATGCCTTACCACGAACAGTATACAGAGCCTCAATCAACAGTGCCGCTACGACCAGCAGGTCTCCGACAATACGCCAGACCCCACCATCGGTGGGCAGATTAGGCAGCAAACTGCGCTCAACGATCAAATACACGCCAAAAAATCCCAACCCTAAAGCCCCAATCGCCCGTATACTTACCCGTTCTCGCAATACTATCCAGGATAGAGCAGAAGTAAAAATCGACTCGCCCGTAATCAGCAAGGCCACATCAGAAGCTGTAGTTAACGATAAACCGCCGAATTCCAGTATCTTGTTAACCACAAAGCCGATCAATGACAAGAGTGCCAGTTGAGGAACATCGCGCCAGGTCAGATCTAGCAAGCTACGCCTGGCAATCAAAAAGGGAAGCAATACAATCCCCGATAGACACATTCTTAAAGCAAGCATCAACGGCAATGGCATCGCCGCGAGGGCATACTTGGCAGCCACATAGCTGGTAGCCCATAAAATATTAGCCCCAATCAAAATCAACCAGGACAGGGTATGACGAGACGACGAAGAGGACGGGAGGCGCGCGGAGATAGGCAAAATGATGCTCCTTACCAGGTATCAAGACATCAGTACGCCGTGACCGGAAACAGGCCTGTGCGTCACATTGTACCGTATAACAATATTTTTAACATTTTAGTTAACCTATTTCCAGGGCTTACCCGTAGGTGCACCCCTTGCGGGCAATTTTACCCTTACCCGTAGGTGCGCCCCTTGCGGGCGCTTTGACCCTCCAGGCTCGAAAAAAATAATCAATAATAATGTCATACATCGAATCAGAACTCCCACAAGGGATTCTCCTATGTTGACGTGCGGCGAGGCAGTAAGCGCCCGCAAGAGGCGCACCTACGATTTTATCATTCTTTTCGCGTATCAATATATTCTTCTCACCTGGCTTTGGCGGGGCGTGGATTGGTCGCATAGATCACTTTGTAGCGATTATTGCCAGCAACTTCTCGCACCTGATGAAAGCAAGCCTGCAAGGTAGGCTCGTACTTAAGAAAGCGATTGGCGACCAGGTAGAAACGACCATCCGGCTCCAGAATCTGGGCAGCCTGACGAATAAAGCGCTCGGCAATCTCCAGAGTCTGTACTCCTCCCTGGTGAAAAGGAGGATTGGTAGCGATCAGGTCAAAGCGTTGGCTCAGTACCGCCTGGGCACCATCGCTGGGAAGCACACGGACATTGGTTTGACCCGCCTGGCTCACCGCCTGCTGGCTGGCAGCTACCGCCGCCAGGCTGGCATCCACCATCGTCACCTGCCCCTGAGGGGCCAGACGTGCTATATGCAAACCAATAAAGCCAGCGCCACAGCCAATATCCAATGCACGATCAGCTGGCCGTACATCCAATGCAGCCAACAGCAGCTGAGTGCCTTCATCCAGATTGCTATCCGCGAAGATGCGCAACGTAATCACCGGCAACTGCTCAACGGTAAAACTGTGCTGCTTGGTCGAACAAAGCACGCGATGCCCCTTGCTAATCGTCAACGTCTCGACATTCCCAAATAGCTCGCGCATGCGTTTAGCCACAGTCAGAATACCACGATCCTTCGCCCCCGCCACGTAGAGTTTACCACCGACCTTGAGCGCAAAGGCGGCCACACTCAACCCATAAAACATCCAGATATTGCCCGGCTGATACAACAGGTTCATAGCCGCCACATGTACCGTCTCTGGAGAATGATGTAAGATGTAATCATGAAACGCCACATCGCGCACAGAAGAAACGGCAGTGTGAGCCTTGAACGCTCCCAGGGTCGCGATATTATCTTCCGCCAGGTGCAGACAGCCCGTCGTCAGACGTTGCCGCGCCAGGGCTACGAAGGGATCGGCAGCCGAATTAAGGATTAACACTTGATCTGTTGTGTTAAATTGTGCGAAATCAGATAATAATCGAGATTGGAGCATCATTATGGCCCTCTACATTGATAGTGCTTACCTGGATGATATCACAGCGGTAGCACAAACATTACCAGTTGCCGGCGTAACCACTAATCCGACCTTGCTTTTAAATGCCTATCAGAACGGTCAGCGCACCAGCGCCAACGAGCTGGTAGCACAGCTACTGAAGCGCACCCGCGGCACTGTTTTTATGCAACCCACCATGGTCAACGAAGAGGCAGCCTATCGAGAAGCCCACTCATATATTGAAGCCGACCCCGAAAGGGTGATTCCTAAAATCCCGATGAATCGAGCAGGAGTACGCGTGGGCCAGCGCCTGTACGCCGAGGGACATCATATCGCCTTCACCGCCATCACCACGGTCTCTCAGGCCTATGTCGCCTCCCTGGTAGGTGCGAAATATATCATCCCCTACTATAACCGTTTAAGGCGCAGCGGGGTAGATCCCTGTGAGCGCATCGGGCACATGGCCCGCGTCATCGCCGGCCAGACTCCTGGTACCCGCATCCTGGCCGCTAGCATCAAATCCACTGCCGAGGCATCCGAAGCACTACTCAGTGGAGCACATGACCTCACAATTCCTCCCGCCATCTTGCTGGAAATGGCTAATGATCCCGAAAGTGAAGAGGCCATTATGCGGTTTGAGCAAGATTTAAAAAAGATGAAGAATCTGTAATATAATTCTTGTTCAGCTTTTCTCGTATTATGAACATTTATTCAGCATAAATGAGTATCAATTCATGGCATAGTCATGCACGCATGTTATATTAGTCTCTGTAAGCGGATAGAGAAACGTGACCCCTGGTGGATGAGGGGATGGAAGAGGCGGGGGGCAAGGTTCGCCATTCTTGCATTGGTAGTGGGGGGTGAGGTAGTGGGCAAGGATGGAACGTGGTAAGGGATAGAGCTCAACGTTCTTGCAAGTGGTGAGGATGGAAGTGGATGTGGGCAAGGACGGATACAGGTGGGGTTGGGTAAAAATACCAGTAGCCTTGCATGTGTAGCGGTGGTAGTGGTGAATGTGGGCAGGGTTGACATGGTATCCGGGTGAAAGTGAGCAACGTTCTTGTGGGAAGGCTACGTGGTAATGGGGAGGCGGACAAGAACGTGTTGGATAGAGGGGATGAACCAAATTTTTATCTGGTTGCTATAGACAATGAGACATGTTGGGAGGAAGCGCGGTGTACAGGTGGCAGGTGGGATAGGAGTGCACGCTACGTGTGGTGGCAGTGGCGGATAGGAGGTCCCGAGCATGTTTTCGTAGGGGGGAATACCGAGGTTGGGTGGTGGAGGAATGAGAAAGCCTGACAGGTGTATTTATACACCTTCAGGCTTCTATATATCTCTTCCTCCTACAATTATATAAAAAAGAAAGTGTGCCCTTCGCAGTGCATTGGGAAGGGCGTTGACCTGTTGCGGGCGGGCGCGGATGCGCCCGCCCCTTTTTTATTCAGATAGTGCAAATTTTGCGCTGTAGGCACGTTTGCAACCCCTGTTCTTTGTGCCTTCGGCCCCTGACGATTCGCATGGCTTTTAGTCACTCTCTTATGGTGTGGTGCGTAAAATGTACTTGGAACATTTCACACACCACACCATAAAAAATACGGATCTGAAATTCTAGAATTCCTAAGATCTTCTGGTTTTTTGAGTCATTATTGAGGTCCAACCGGCAATTTTTGAGACATCCTTGACGTTTTTAGTTGTATCTTAGAGAAGGACATACAAACAATGTAAAACAGCTCAGCTATACTATTAAGAGGTGGTCAAATGCAAACAATCGAACGCATTCCACAGATTGAAACGGGGATAAAAAATAAGTGGCAGTATTATGTCTTTGATGCATTGATCGCTGTGACCGGCTCGCTCATTATTACCGGCATGATTTACTTTTCCCATCTGTATCCACGCATCTCAGATATCGTCATCATCCATTTAATCTGGATTATGGCTATGGCCATCTGGCGCAGCCGTTATGCCGCTATCATTGCCGCCATCGCGACATTTCTCTCGTTTGACTACTTCCTGGTGCCCCCACTCTTTACATTCACGATAGATGATCCGATCCAATGGGTAGCCCTGTTTGTATTCCTGTTCACAGCGATCATCACGAGTTGGCTGGTTGGCGCGGTCAGAAAGAGCGCCGAAGAGGCCCGGCAGAATGCACACGAGTTACGCATCCTGTATGAGCTGATACGGGTCTGCAATAGCACCAATAATTTTGATGAGCAGCTCGATATTATCGCGCTATCAACGTTACGCATTTTCTCGTCACTGGGTGTGACAGAATGCGTCCTGCTCTCGCCAGATCAAACGGGCCAGATACAGGTACGGGCTGATGCTCCAATCTGCATCGATGAGTTTCTACCAACGCCAGAGGAAATACGTCATGTCACACAGGTATATAAAAGCGGAGTACATGCTGTCATCAAAGATGTAAATGTGCCACATTCGCTGGTCCATTATATCCCTTTGAAATCCAGCTCTCATGTTTTCTGTGTTCTCTACCTGCGCGTGCTCAACGGAGTGCCCTGGTTAGAGGATGAAGTAGTGATGGCCAGTGCTCTGAGCAATGCATATCAACCTGCCGAATTTTTCCGTACCTTCCTGGATCAAATCTCTTCGCTAATCGAACGCTCACTTTTGCGCGAAAAACTGGCGTCATAGAATGGATATGCTTCCCAGTGCACTGGGAAGCGTATCGACCCTTTGCGGGCGTCCGCATGCGCGGCCGCACAGTTTTTATGTAGTGGTGCAAACCGTGCGCAGTGCGCACGGTTTGCACCACTACATAAAAACTGTTTTGAGCACTGAAGGTGCGAATCGTCAGGGCCGCAGGCATTAAACCACGAAGCGATAGCCAACCCCCCAGACCGTCATAATCTTTTCGCCAAGCGGCCCCATTTTTTTGCGCAGGCGGGTGATATGGGTATCAACCGTACGATCAAAGCTATCATAATCATAGCCCCACAGCTCCTGCAACAGGTACTCGCGGCTAAAAGCGCGCCCTGGATTCCTGCTATCGACAATGGAGACAGGAGAACAAAATTGAGATCGAGAAACACTGCAGTCAGTTGCAACAGTTTATCGTGAGTGGACAGTGGGAGAGGGGAGACCCGTAGGTGCCGTCCCTTGCGGCTGGGCGCTTTTGTCCTTCCCATTCGAAAACGCATCTGAAAAGTAGAAGAGGGAAGATCCGGGGAAGAATGAAAGCGCTCGCAAGGGGCGCACCTATTGAGGGTGATCGAAGCTAAGTCAACTCGAGATAGCATGCACCACGATCTGGGGTGCCCCTGACAATGTGGGTATCCAGTTATCATCACAGGTAATCAGATTAAGATAGGTGCCACTTCCATTGCCAAAAATAGCGGTCGCGGGTGTCTGATCAGGTGGATAACTGCGCACAGTCAGAACACTAAAATGCTGCACATTGCCATTCTGATTAACAATCAAGATGACATCGCCCTTGTGTAAATTAGCCAGGTTACCAAAAACACCCGGCGTACCATCTGGCTGACTGGCATAACCATCAATAACGGCGCTCCCCATACCACCCAGTCGCGGGCCATTTATGAACCAGCCCACACCATTCGCGCCATGTAGCGACGGCACATCCATACGGTTATTCATATTTAAACCGACGGCTTCGACCGGTGCATCGACTTTAATGGCGGGAATCTGCAAATGCGCGCCGACATCCGGATTTTGCATCGATAGAGCAGGATCAATAGTCGGGGTTGGAATAGGAGTGGGTAGCGAACCGTTGTCACTATCGTTCAATGGCGCGTTGTTGGCTGGCTGAATCAATAATCGAGCGGTCTCATGATCAAAA
The DNA here is from genome assembly GCF_016587435.1 of Dictyobacter formicarum. The sequence continues at coordinate 310,406 of NZ_BNJJ01000009.1, read as the reverse complement.
TTGGTCGAGATCTGATCGCCACTATTGTCGACCTTCTTGGGGGTAGAATGGGCAACGTCTGGAGTAAATACTACATCTGGATGGGTAACTTGATACGCCAGCGTAGAGCCAGAAGAAATGTTGCACATTCCCCAGCCTGTAATGACCCCGCCTAGTAGTAATAATAAGGCCAGAGCAAATAACAAATTCGTCTTCGCATATGGTGTGTTGTTGGCTGATCGTGAAGGCCTGAAAGGCGGTTGCATGAAATATCTTCTCCTCTCAATAGCATTCTGACCATACATAGATCATGGTTAAACTCTGAAAATGTATAACGCTCGGTACAGATCAAGTATAGCCAGAGATGCCAGCGTATAGCGATCAATATGAGAAGTCATTGCCAGGCCTTACCATACACATACATAATAAGGCCCCGCACAAAACAAAAAGGATATGTAATATATGAAGGAAAACAAGTGAAAAAAATGCCAGAGCTATGCAACTCTCTGTGTATAAACAACCAGGCGTTCAGAAGTCTGGTTCTCTTCAGGTACCCACACGCCAGCACAAGTAATCAGGTTCAAGAACGTACCATCCTGGCGGCCAAATATTAATTTAATTGGCGCCTGAGCGGGCTTATAATTGGCTACCTTGATAACCTTAAATTGCGCCGTATCACCATTTTTTGCCTGAACGATTACAGTGTCACCGACGCGCAATTTCTTCAAGTCCCAGAACACAGCTGGCAGCCATCCTGGACGATCCAGATGTCCATCAATCACAGCTGTTCCCTTCTGACCGGGAAGCGGCCCCTCTTTATACCAACCCACGCCAGTCCACTGATTACGTGTTGGCACATCCAGATAACCAGCCGAGGTCTTACCCACGGTTTCAATGGGAGCATTCACCTTGATAGCAGGAATAATCAAGCGCCCCCCCGACGCCACATTGACGCCATTACTCAAGTCGGGCGTAGCAGTAGCAGTTGCCACAGGATGATTCGCTGTAGTCGGCTGCTTCACTGTTTTTTGCGAGGAAAGGATATTACTCCAAACCCAGCCCCCCAAAGCAATACTTAGCATTACAAACAGGATAGCCAGAAAAAACCAAAAACGCTGTTTTGTATGCATCGTATATCAACTCCTTCCATGAGCATGTACCAGACACATTACACAGAACAACTCATCATCACTCCTGTGAAGTAAACCAGGAGTGATGATGATAAAACAGATCCTATTGAACAACCGGGATCAAAAGGGAAGTCAGTAGAACAAACATGCTTACGCTCATTGTTTTCCTGGCCTTCCCTTTATCTCAGAACAACACGAATACCAGCCGATCCTAGCGCCTCAATCGAGGATCTGGATCAGATCCTGTTGGAGGCAGGCCAGGGAAACCACCGGCACCGGCACCAACAGCACCAACAGCGCCAACGGCGCCAACAGCGCCATGGACGTTAAAGTGGTTATTTTGCTGATTCTCGTGATGCTGATGATGTTCCTGTTCCTGTTGCTGTTCCTCTTGATGCTGCTGGTGATGATGTTTTTTCACAAAGATCGTATACATCACTGTATTGTTGTTGGTATTGCTGTCGCCTTCAACGTCTACAGTAGCAGTATCGGTTAGTGATGGAACGGCATCACTGGTCAGCCGACCAGTGATGGTAATCACCGGCAGGGTCTCGCCAGGCTTGAGTTGATCACTACCAGTAAAGCTAGCATCAATCACCGAAGGACTTGTATGATCACTCACCTTAAAGTGCCAATGTTGACCATCAGCGTGAATGTTTTCGAGTCCAATCGGGATGACGTCCTCAACTGAAATTGTGGATGAATCGTTCACGCTCTCGGACTTAGACACATTCGAGACTGCAATAACGAAAGTTACATCATCGCCTACGCGGAAGTGATTACCATCCAGACTGCTCTTAATAATTTGCAGATCTGGACCCTTGTCAGAACTGTCATCCTTGCTACCCTGGCCACTTTGATCAACTGGCTCACCCGTACCTCCTGAAAAGCTTGGGCCTTCTGGGTTGTTCAGGCCTTCTGGGCTACTTGGTCCGCCTGGGTTGTTCAGGTCTTCTGGGCTACTTGGTCCGCCTGGGTTGTTCAGGCCTTCTGGGCTACTTGGTCCGCCTGGGTTGTTCAGGCCTTCTGGGCTACTTGGTCCGCCTGGGTTGCTTAGGCCTACTGGGACTGGCGATCCACTCTGGCCTTCTACTGGAGTTGGTGATCCACCTGGAGCACCTGCGGTAGCTGCAACACTGACAGTATCATAGCTCGAATTGTTAGGCTGATTCGGAACATCAGACGAGTTGACAACCGCCGTATTAGTAAATGATGGTACAGCAGCACTGGTTAATGCACCGCTAATCGTCAATGATGGCAGGACTGAGCCAGCAGCAACTGGATATGTACCGGTATACGTTGCCAGAATTGCCGCTGGACTGGTGGTATTTACCAGATTTACATTCCAGTTCGCACCTGAAGCAGTTACGTTGGTTAAGCCAACAGGAACCAGGTCAAACAGCGTAATCGGCTGGCTCTCTGATGCTGCACCTGCCAGGTTGCTGACAGTCAGAACATAAGAGACAGTGTCTCCGATCGAGTAAGCCTGTGACGCGCCCAGATGCGAATTTTTAATGTACAACGAAGGCTTGTCAGAAGTTGACACTGAGGTCGCTACAGTTGTTGGTGATCCTACCGAGATCACTGTGCTCGTCGTTGTCGGCAATGATGCTACCGGTATATTCGTGCCCGTCGCTATCGGCGATGATACTACTGATGTATCTGTGCCCGTCGCTATCGGCGATGACGCTACCGGTGTCTCTGTGCTCGTCGCTGTCGGCGATGATGCTACTGATGTATCCGTGCTCGTCGCTGTCGGCGATGATACTACTGATGTATCCGTGCTCGTCGCTGTCGGCGATGATACTACTGATGTATCCGTGCTCGTCGCTGTCGGCGATGACGCTACCGGTGTCTCCGTGCTCGTCGCTGTTGGCGATGATGCTACTGATGTATCTGTACTCGTCGCTGTCGGCGATGATACTACTGATGTATCTGTACTCGTCGCTGTTGGCGATGACGCTACCGGTGTATCTGTGCTTGTCGCTGTCGGCGATGATTCTGTAGCGGCTAATGGTGCAACAGACAGAATCGAGACGCTGGAAGTTGAAAAGTTGTTAGCAGGATTGGTATCGCCAGGGACTAACACCTGGGCAGAAGTGGTAAATGGATTATTAGCGGTTGGGGCTACTGTACCCGTAACAGTAATGGGTGACAAGACAGCACCAGATGCGACTGGATAAGTACCATTATAACTTGCTGAGATTACGCATGGGCTAGTCAGTGAAGTTGAGCTCACGCTCCAATCGGAATTGCTGCTCACACTTACGTTGTTTAAACCAAGCGGCAACGTATCAGTGACAGCGAGCGGCGTCCCGGTCGTAATCTGGCTCGTACCCGTCGAGGACACTGTCAATGTGTAAGTTACGGTCTGTCCAGTTGCAAGGCTTGCAGCAGAAGCCGCTTTATTGATCGACAGATCAACACCTGATGAGCCAACGGTTGCCGTTGCGGTTACCGTTGCATCAGATGGCTGGGAAGGAGTACTACTAGCTACTGGTGCATTAACAGCGGCAGAAGTGCTACTAGCTGTCGGCGGAGCACCAACGGTTGGTGTTCCTTCGTCGGCAATAGTTGTCTGAACACTAGCTGAATTATCAGCCAGGTTGATATCGCCAACCTCAGACACCTCAATACTAACTGCCTGCGACCTGGTCAGATTGCCAATATGAGTTGCGGTAGGAATTGCAGAGATAGAGATACTCGGCAACGCCTGTCCGGGTAGAATTGGTAATGCGCCCGTATAGATCGCAGAAATGACCGGGCCATTGGTCACAAAAGACCAACCACCAACTGAGGCTGCAGAGATGTTCGTAAAGCCAGCAGGCAACGTAATCAATGCAGTTGGAGCAGCAAGAGCGTTACTTGCGCTTGCCGAGTTGACGATGGCTGCCGTAAAGGTTACGGGCTGACCAATCTTCAATGCTGACGAACTCTGCGATATGCTCACCCTCAAGTCGGGGCCAACAGCTGCTAAGCCTTTTTTCTTTATAATTTGAGGCTTTGTTGTCCTCATATGAGGCGTGATTAATGAATGAACGATGCCTCTACCATGAGAATCACCAGCAGCTTTGACGCTAGCCAATAAGCCAGCGCCTATAGAAAGCTGACTACCTAAGAGTAGTAAGCAAAGAAGGACAACTCGAATTGACGAGATTGGTGTTAGATCCTTTCTAACACGATGAGGTTGATGCATCACTAAGAACCCTTCTTCCACTATACTAATTTTTTACCAAAGAAAGTGATGACTAGCACGAATTCACACATACCTTATTACACTGCATCTATATCTATAAAGCAGCAGCTACCCATCATGCTAGGTTCAAATCAAGTATACAGACAACCTCCAAAAAAAAAGAATTTCAGAGTACATATAGCACAAAGAATATATTTACATTTACTGTTTATTTTCCAGGAAAATAAACAGTAAATGTAAATATATTCTTTGATTTGGAAAGGGAAAAAGAGGCGAGGAGGCTGCTTGGAGATTATCGAATTCATGCGTTTATACATATGAAATGACAATTAAAATCTTCAGGGAGATTATATGTCGGAGACAACAGATATTTTAATTAGTGTGGCTGAGCAGGAATTCGCGCAGGCCAAACAGTCAGAGGATCAGCGGGCGAGTATTACAGGATTGGTGGTGGTTGTAGCTTCGGCCATCCAGGGGGGACTGACCCAGACGGGTCTGACAAAGAGTGCACTCCCGCTTACGCTGATGCTCATGGCTATTGGTGCCTTCGGAATGCTGGCCAGTATCAAGCTCTATGAACGGTTCAGACGCCATGTACGACTAAAATTCAAGATCCGTCAGCGTCTAGAAGAACTGCATCCTGATATCCAACTTCAATCATTACTAGATCTCACCCGGAAAGAGCAACAGCGAGATTTTCCTTTCTTGAGGGGCGTCCGCCTCTACCTGATCTGGGTCTGGCTACACTTTTTTATCATCGTATTAGGAATTATCTATACAATTATCGCATTATTACATTAGTCATAGACGGGAAGCCATTATAGAAAACAGCCTTCCCGTCCCGTCCATCCACCCTGACCTCTCGGTTTCCCTCAATATCACCTGCCAACCAGTTTTTTTCAGATTTGTAATTAGCCTTGACATAGGCTAATGGGGATGGTATAGTTCTGGTGTCAGAAAAAGTGAGAATGATTATCATTATTAGGGTGCCCTAATAGATAGAAATTGGAGGCTGTATATGAGAGAGAAGCTGAACACTAATGCCCGAGCAGTTTTAGAGATGGTACGTGCAGCCCATAATCATCCTACGGCCTCTGAAGTGTATGATGCAGTTAAACAGGTTCGTCCCCAGATTGGGCTGGCGAGTGTATATCGTATCCTCCATCACCTGGTTGAACACGAGTACATTAAGGAGCTCAGGCATAGTGACGATATCTGCCGCTATGATGGTCATGTATCACGGCACGATCATGCAATTTGTACCGAGTGCGGAGCATTACTGGATGTCCCGATAGATATTCCTCTTACCCAGGAAGTATTGGAGCAGGCGGCCAGGGCGACTGGCATTGAGTTGAGCTCTCACGAGTTGCGGCTCTATGGACGCTGTCCGGAGTGCAGTAAAAAACAGGCGGCAGCACAATAAAGACGCGTTCCACCGCCATTGTCCATGTATAAGTAGGGTACATCCATCCCGATAGATAGCAAAGTAAGTAGCGCAGTCAGAGTAATAAGGAGACTGTTTAATGGTGCAAGAGAAAAATAACTTAGATCGACCGGAAGTAAAAATAGAGCAGCAGACCGAGAAGGTAACGGTCCGTCAGGAAATTGCTGCCATCATTAGCGCCCTGCGTAATAATGACGATACCTCACATGATTTCTTGCTGCGTGTAGTGCAGCCTGGTTTGGCAGGGTTGATGGACGGCTCAGTGTCGACGCTCGCACCTATCTTCGCTACCGCTTTCGCGACGCATAATCCTTTTACTGCTTTTCTGGTTGGTATTGCCTCAGCTACAGGCGCGGGCATCAGTATGGCCTTCTCAGAAGGACTTTCGGATGACGGTACCTTAACCGGGCGTGGTAGTCCAGTGGTACGTGGTGGGATCACCGGTATCATGACGTTCCTCGGGGGTGCGCTACATACTTTGCCTTTCCTGGTAAAAGATCTTCATTTCGCCCTGGTGCTGGCTTACGTGGTCGTAGCCATTGAACTGGTACTTATTGCCGCGATTCGCCACCGCTATTTCAAGACCCAGTGGCTAAAATCAGTCATTCAGGTTGTGGGCAGCGGTATTCTGGTCTTTATTGCAGCTATGATCTTTGGTAATGCTTAAGCGCCAGAAGATGCCAAAAAAGGCCAATATATGATAGCATATGAATGGGGATGTCTTTACATCCCCATTTTTATTATTCTATAGTATCCAGTCGAAACCGCTTGTAGTATGGGCCGCGTGTTACACATAAACATACCTTATACTAATATAAGGAGTACTGATTATATGGCACACGAACTCACGGTACCAGCACCAGCGTTTACTCTTCCGTCATTGATCGGGGCAGCGGCCGGCGCGACTGCGACCATTCCTATGACACTTTTTATGCTGGCTGCGCATAAATTTTTGCCACGCTGGCAGAAGGATGCATTGCCACCCGAGAAAATTACGGCAGAGATGACTGAGCGGGCCAATGTCTCAGTAGATAAACCACAGTTGCTGGGAGGCAGTCTGGCGGCTCATCTAGGCTATGGAGCCACTATGGGATCGCTCTATATGACCTTTACCAGCAAGTGGGCTTTTCCTCCTTTGCTCAAAGGAAGTCTTTTTGGCCTGGGCATCTGGGCAGGGAGCTACATGGGTTGGCTGCCTGCGGGAAAATTCGCGGCAGCTGGAACTAATGAGACGCAACAACGTAATATTCTTATGATTATAGCTCATCTTATCTGGGGCGGGGTTACTGGCGTACTGGCCGATAAGCTTTTACACCAGTTGGGGGCAGAAGAATAGTTTTCCAGCTTTTCAAGCCTACAATAATTTACATAATGTAAAACTCTTTAACCACGAAAGATGTGATATAACATAGGAAGAGTAACTTAATAGGCCAATACGACAAACTTTAAAGGAAAGAGTGCATTTGCTATGAACCTGAACGTGGCGAACAATACCCTTTACCTCAGTATTGAGTTGCCTTACCTCATCATTATTGTGGTTATCATTATTGTTCTTTCTTTACTGCGCCGAAAATGATGAGCTATAAAAAGAAGATGGAATGTGCGATGCACCTCCATCTTCTTTTTATATATTGTTGAGAGGCACTTTCGGGTGCCACCGGCGGCGATGAGGAAAAGAAGAGCCTTCACAAAACCACCATCTGTCTTCTGGCAGAGGGTTGGTTGGTTGCGTTCTGCGTTTTCGCTGTCAGTCACGTTGTTCAGATTGACCTCAGCAATGCAATAAAATACAATACAATACGATACGGATCATGAATGTTATAGATAGCAGGCATGTCAGTTTGATTGCCTGTGCTTATTATAAGGAGGATAGATGCGCATTCGTAAAGCAGTACTGCCGGTGGCCGGTCTAGGCACACGGGTACTCCCTGCTACTAAGGTTGTGCCAAAAGAGCTTTTGCCTATTGTAGATAAACCAACCGTACAATACATTGTGGAAGAGGCGGTGGAGGCCGGCATCGAGGAGATCATTTTTGTGACAAGCCGCAGTAAGCGCGCAATTGAAGATCACTTTGATGCTTTTCCAGAGCTAGAACAGGCCCTGGAGCGGAAGGGGAAGGAGAAAGAGCTAGCTGCCGTACGGCACATTCAGGAGATGGCAAAGTATGTGTCGGTACGCCAGGCAGAACCGCTCGGGCTAGGACACGCGGTACTGTGCGCTAAAGAGGCGGTTGGCGATGAGCCATTCGTGGTCATGCTGGGCGATGAGATTTTCGCGCCCGAAACCCCCTGTCTTCCACGCTTGATAGAGATCTATGAAACGTATCAGACAACGGTGCTTTCTCTCTTTTCGACGCCTCGTGAGCTGATCCCATCTTATGGTATCGCTTCGGTCGAGGAAAAAGGATCGTATACCTATCAGGTGAAAGATCTGGTGGAAAAACCAGCCATTGAAGAGGCTCCTTCCGATCTGGCGGTCGCGGGTCGCTACGTTCTGACGCCAGATATTTTCACTATTCTTGAGAAAACAAAACCCGGCCGAGGTGGTGAAATCCAGTTGACGGATGCGTTGCTCGAACAGGCTCGCGCCGGGCGCTGCCATGGTTTGCATTATACAGGCAACCGCTATGACATGGGCACGCCACTGGGGCTTTTGACGACCTCGATTGCCTGGGCTTTGCGTAATCCAGATATCGCCCCTGCATTACGCGAATATATGCAACAGGCATTAAACGAGAAATAGTGACAAAAGAACGGCTCTGATTCCCAGTATGTTGGGAATCAGAGCGCTCCTGGGCCTGGGGAACGCAGGCGTCCCCACTCTCTTTTTTTCATGGGTGGTGCAGCAGGTGCGCGAATACGCATCTGCTGCACCACCCATGAAAAATCTTTTGAGCGCCGAAGGCGCGTAGCGTCAGGGGCAGAAGGCGCGAACAGCATGGCTTTCAGACGTGCTCTTATACAGTTTTGCCGAAAGCGCGCACAGCGCGCTTTCGGCAAAACTGTATAAAAAAGATATGGGGGCGTCAGCACTCCCAGGCTGTTGCACAAAATGGAAGATTAAAAAAAGGCAAGAGCGGAGCGCACTAATACCTCAACAGCAATCGGCAGCGCATCCTCATCAACGTTGAAGCGGGGATGATGATGTGGATAGCGAGCACCTTTCTCTTCATTATTAGCGCCCACAATAAAGTAGCAGCCAGGGACCGCATTCAGGAAATAAGCCATGTCGTCGGCACCGGTCGTGCGGATGTCATCGCCGGTATCGACGAACTCCTGACCAACAGTAGCAACGGCGGCTCCCTGAACCATTTGCGTCATGGCGGCATTGTTCACGCAGGGTGGGCAGCCATCAAATACATTAACCGTGCAGGAACCTCCCATGGCGGTGGCTACGCCATTAGCCACTTCCTCGATACGCCGGGTCAGATAAGCGCGGTGCTCTTCTGAGAAAGCGCGTAAAGTTCCACCCATCTCAACTTTTTCGGGGATAATATTGAAAGCGGTACCGGCATTAATCGTACCGATGGTAATCACGGCTGGACTAAAAGGCGAGGTCTCACGGCTAATCAGGGTCTGCAACGCTGTAATCACATGGGCCGAGATCATAATTGGATCCACCGCACCATCCGGGATACCGCCATGACCACCCTTACCATGGACGGTCAGAGTCAACTTATCGGCACTGGCAAAGGTAGTACCAGCGCGCACGCCCACACGACCAATCGGATAGACACTGAACAAATGCAGGCCAATTACGCCATCCACATCATCCATCACGCCTGCCTCCACCATCGGTTTGGCTCCGCCAACAACCTCTTCAGCCGGCTGAAAAATAAACTTGATGTTCCCCTTCAATTCAGAGCGTCGACGGCTCAAAATATCGGCTACAGTGAGCCCAATTGAGGTATGACCATCATGACCGCAGGCATGCATTTTGCCGTCGACCTGTGAGCGATAATCAATAGTATTCAATTCCTGAATAGGCAAGGCATCCATATCCGCGCGAATAGCCAGCGTTCTGGCATCAGGGCCAGCGGCACCGCCACGTAAGAGGCCAACCACACCAGTCTTAGCAATCCCTGTCTGAACCTCAAGGCCCAGGGCGCGCAGGCGCTGCTCGGCAATACTGGCAGTGCGGACCTCCTCAAAAGCCGTTTCGGGGTGCTCATGGAGATCGCGCCGCATGGCCACCAGATCGGGCACGCGTTCATCAATCTCTAATTTCAAGCTATCGGGTTGAGATACCTGCTGCATAAAGACCTTCTTCCTTCCTGGTCAATGCTCGCCTCCAGCTTCTTTACGCAAAAAAGGAAGCCGTGGCGACGCCAGCGATATTAAAAAACAAGAAACAGATAGATTCTGAGGGAATTTTATATTATCATCGTAACATACCAAACGAGAAAATTCCTAGAACATCTGAATTTTGCGAGCGGCTACCAGCGCTCAATCAGGAGTACACATGAACACAACGCAGGAAGAACAACGCTGGCTTGCAGTGATGGGGAGAGATAATCATGCGGATGGTGCTTCTGTCTATGGAGTGCGCTCTACGGGCATCTATTGTAAGCCATCCTGTCCATCACGCAAGCCATTACGAGAGAATGTGATGTTTTTCAGTGACACGCAAGCTGCCGAAGAAGCGGGCTATCGTCCCTGCCTGCGCTGCCAACCGCAACGGCAATCAGGCACCAGTACGACCAATGAGGAGATTATCCAGCGCATGTGTACTTACATAGAAGAACATTTAGAGGAGCGCCTGACCCTTGCTCAGTTAAGCCAGGAGGCCCATCTCAGTCCCTTTTACCTGCAGCGCATCTTCAAACAGGCCACAGGCATCACACCGCGACAATACGTAGAGTCTCAGAGGCTCAAACAACTCAAGAACCGCCTGCGCGAAGGAGAAGCCGTCACGGCCGCCCTCTACGATGTTGGCTATGGCTCGATCAGCCGCCTGTACGAACGCGTCCCGACCCATATGGGCATGACACCCAACACCTATCGTCGCGGCGGCCAGGGCATGCAGATCGCCTATACCATCGTCGACAGTCCTCTGGGCCGCCTGCTGGTTGGAGCCACTGAGAAAGGCGTCTGCGCAGTCAGCCTGGGAGATCAAGATACGGAACTGGAGCGTGAATTGCGCAAAGAATATCCAGCCGCCGAGATCCAGCAGGATAACAGTCAGCTAGAAACATGGGTCAGAGAGCTCCTTCAGTTTTTGCAGGGAGAGCACAGCTGGTCCCAGTTAAATCTCCCCATCGATATCCAGGCCACAGCCTTTCAATGGCGCGTCTGGAACGTCTTGCGCAACATACCACAAGGGGAAACGCGCTCGTATGGAGAAGTTGCCCGCAGTCTGGGAGACAAGAAGAAGGCACGCGCGGTCGCCAATGCTTGTGCCACCAATCCAGTGGCCCTGATCATACCCTGTCACCGGGTGGTAAGAGAAGACGGCGCCGCCGGGGGATACCGCTGGGGCATCGAGCGCAAACGCCGCCTCCTTGCGCAGGAGAAAGCTGATTCATAGATAAATTTCTATACAATACATAAAAAATTCTATCTAAAACATAATCAGCGCGGATGGAACATCTTTCCATCATTGACGAAGGTGAAATCCTGGCTACCGACATGGACAATCAGATTGATTTTTCCCTGCTGGTTGACCACGTTCCCGGTTACGGGAATGAGATCCTGGCCAGAACCATCAAGAACAGGGCCGTTAAAGATACGAGTTTTCGAAGTATCACCACCTGGGATTTCAATAACTTGGATATGTCCATGGAGATTAATAAAAAGAAAGTGGGTGAGGTGATCTTTGCTATCGTTATGACCGACCACTGCATCAATCTGAGCAGTGCGCGGATAACCATAGGTCATATCTTGTTGAAAGCCCTGCCACCATGAAACCAGTGATGTCAGACCGAACAGAAGCACCACAGCAACGATCATGCCAACAATTAATGTTGGTACAAAGCGCCGTGGCTGCTTGCGTGGGTTTTTACCATTGCGATTGCGATCGCGATCATGATCATCCAGGCGAACATCTACCGTTCTGGATGGTCGGACAGCACTGGAAGCAGCACTACCTGGTTGCCGTGTGGTATATACACCCTGATTTTTCGTGGTTGTATTGCCACTTGAACGACGACGTTGAATGGAAGACGTGTTCTGGTTTTTTAAGACCAGAGGATCATCTATTGTCTCGTATGGCTTATAGCGACGGGCGCTACTCGGCATACGCGTCACGTAGAGATCGTCACGATCCTCCACATCGTAATAGGCGGGCTGCCGGCGGGTATAAGTCGTTCCCATTACGATTCCTCCTTCTAGTTAGATTTTTTAGAACATTTGTTCTTATGCATAAGTATAACAGAATAGATATTCTCGTCAAGCGGTGGGATGTAACTACTCACGCTCTGGTGAACCTGGTAGGACAAGCAGATATATATGCGGTAGATACCATATATGGCCCAGGTGAGGACTATCCTGTCTGCCTAGAACAGGTCTTAATAATAGCGCAAAAGCATAAAAGACGCAAATATATCCCCAATAAGTCAGATAGTACTAGTACGCGAGGGTAGCTCCCAAGCCCCCCTAGAGTGATTGAGGTTAAAATAGCGGCGACAAATGGACACGAGGGTCCTATTTGTCGCCGCTTTAATATAGTCAATAGTGCAAAAAGTGCGCTGAGCGCACTTTTTGCACTATTGACTATATTAAACAGAGGGTCGGTGCGTCAGCCTGGGGGCGCTGGCGCACCCGCTCGCGCGGGGCGCTTTGATCCCCATTGTGATGGGAATTATAGGCCAACGAAGAGCCGGCTATCGGTGTCGATGAGGGGATCGACCTCGCGCTGCAAAGCGGCATGGGCAAAGACCATGCCGGGCTCGGAGGAGCACATGGCGCGTCCAAGCACATGGTAGCTTTTTGTTCTATTTTGCGCCTGAATCTGCTTGCCAATCATGTCCCATTCCTGTAACACATCGGCAAAAGATTGCCGGGCCCCCACGGCCTGGGCATACAGCTCCTGAGCGGTCAGACCATCGCAATAACCATGTGTAATTGCCACCGGCGTTCCATGGACATCTGAGACGGTCTCCTGGCCAGCGTAGAGGGCTAGCAGGTGAGGAATATCGCCCAGGGCGCCGCTCTTCACCGTCAATAGCTGCGTACCCTGATCGGGATCTGCATAATCGACACTGGCCCCCAGGTATTCGGCTTGCTCAGCCAGCCAGTGTGACCAATCCTTGGCACGAACATCAGTGGGGGGTCGATGCTGTCGTACATCGCTACCAATAAAAGGATTGATCGAGACGCCAGCGAGCCGAGCCTGCTCAAAGCCGCGCCGCCAGACGCGCTCAAGCGTCTGTACCACCCGCTCAGAACCATGCTGTTGGAGCAACATTTGCAACTGTTCCAGCAGCATGGCCTGGGTCAGGATGATATCAGACAATACATTGGCCAGGGATGGATTGAGCAAGGTAACCAGTTCGGATCTACCTTCGGATGTCTGGCTCATGTGAGCCAGCCCCCACATGATCTCGTGTGAGGGCAGCAGAGCCTTTATTAAGGCAGGATTATGACTCAGCTGGGCAACGACCGACAGGCGCGCGCCGGCCTCTTGCTGCGCGCCTGCGCTCAGCGGCAAGAAGACCGCCACCTGATCGCCATCAAAATCGGCCTGTATCTGGCGGCTCACCAGGGGATGGACATGTAACGCAGCATCAGGATAACGCACCGGGTGACAAGCCACAAAGGTGCGTAGATCAAAAACGGGTGCACGATTGAGTATAACCCAGGCAACCTCCATCAGACGATCCAGCAGCTGGCTGGCACGCTCGCTACGCTGTTCAACCTCCGCAGCATCCAGCTCGCGCTTCAACTGCGGAGCAAAGAGGAACCAGGCCATCTCCTCCGGTATGCCAACCTGGTCATAGTGTATATCCAGCGTAGGCACGACTACCGCGCGCGACGAGGACGAGGTAAAGGCATTAAAGCGCAGTTGAGTGGGCGTGATCAGAGCCCGACAGAAGGCATGGACATGCATGGTCAACTGGTCCAGCGCCTGGCGAGCCAGACTTTCCGGCGCCTGACTGGCAAGGATGCGTTGTAAGCGCGTATTGGCTGCCACCAACGCTGGATATTCCGCCAACTCATGGCAGACGCGATACGCACCAATGCTCGTCAACTGCTGGTTCTTCAACCAGGGATGAGCAACAGGCCGGGCCAGTTGCAGCACCTCACCGGTGGGAGGGGCCAGCCTGAACACCAGTCGCCGTTCAGCCGTCAGTTCGGCATGGATGCCAATGGCCGCCAGACGTCGCGCCACAGACATAAACTGTGGAGCCAGCGCGGGCGCTTGTTGTCCCACCTCAGAACCAGAATCATCAGCAAGCTCCTGCGGAGCCAGTGCGCAGGAATGGAACTGCTCACGAATATTCTCAAACGCGCCACCATTACGCAAGGCAAAGTACTCAAGCTCACCGCGCCGCTGCCCGCGTTGAGGATTCAATCCTGCCTGCAACTTTTCCTGTGCCATATGTGTCAGGCGCCCCCAATAGATCCAACCTACGGTACAGCGCTGCTGCACAGGCTCGCCGGCCGAACCGACAGTCAGCGTTTCCATACCATCTTTCGGCAACCCACTGGCAGCCAGCGCGGCCCGTATTGACTGCTCATCCGGAGACGCAAAAGGAGGAACCACAGTCGGTATACCCTGTGCATGCGCGATACGCCCCAGCACAGCCTCCCACACCACACCGAACGACTGATGCACATGCAGACTAGCAACATTATAAACCAGCTCGACCGGTGTCCCATCCGCCAGGTGCGGCATCTGCTCATCCGGCACAATGCGGCTCACCACCCCCTTAATACCATGGCGATTGCTCAACTTATCGCCCGGCTCAACAGCGCGTGGATAATCCAGCCGCCTGGCCGCCGAAGCGCTCAAGAGAATCCCATCATCAAAGGTATCCACACCCCAGGAAGTCAAAGCCGTCAAAAAATTACGACCGCACCAGAAATCTGGTGCCACCGGCTCATTGCCGCTCTGCACCAGGGCCACCTCAGGCTGCGGTGGCTGCAACCACTGGCGCAGCATATTTGCGCCCATCAGCAGGCTACGTGGATGATCATGCTCCAGCAAAGGAATCATGGATGCCTCTGGTCCCAGCATTGCAGCGGGTCGATCATCCAGCACCACAAGTTTACCGGACCGAATAGCCGCCCCAAGGACCAGAGGGAAGATGCGCCCAATATTTGGACCCTCTGGAGTCTCGAACGGACAGACACGCCCAAAGTGGGCTGGAGTAAAGAGCCGGGTACGATCCTTGACATACAGACGAAACAGATGCTGCCGGGTCGCCAGCCAGTTAGTCTCATCCAAACGCTGCGCTGTCGATGGCAGATCGGACAACTGGCGTTTATCGACCCCAAAGAACTCGCGCATCCAGCGCTCTATCGGCAGCCATGCCCGCACCAGAGCTTCACTCCACGGCACAGCATCCGGCACATGGTAACTCAGGAGTTGCTGGCAATAGTGTAGTAGTTGCTCGCCTACACAAAAGATATCAGCCTCAGCCAGATCATCGCCTGAAGCATAGGGGACCACCACATAGCGCTCTCCATCCAATACAAACACCCCCTCAGCATCTGACTGCGGCAAATCCTGATACGTGACCGTCACTTCCTCATGCCCAGAAGACAATGTCAGATGCATCTGATAGGTATAAGTACCGGTCGAATTAACCTGGTAGCCCACCAGCGGCAAACGCTCAGCCAGCAACGCGGGTAACCACTCATGGATACACTGCTCAAAAGTAGCTTTGTGCCAATCAGCCAACAGCTCACGGCTCATTATAGATCCTCCTCATCCTTATTCAGATCAGACCATTGGCGAGCAAGTCGTTTAGTAGCATAGTGCAAACGCGACTTCACCGTACCAGTTGGAATCGAGAGTATGTCAGCGACCTGCTGCAAACCCATATCTCCATCGTGGACCAGGCGAAAAACCTCACGCTTCTCCGCTGGCAAACCCTCAATCAGCCCCTGCAACAATTGCTGATGCTCCCATTGCACCAGTAACAGACCAGGTTCAAGGGCCTGCTGATCCACCATCCAATCAGGGATACACTCATGCTCATTTCCATCCTCCGTAACCTCTACAGGTACATCCAGAGGCAACTGGCGACGCCTGCGCACCGAGCGCAGATAGTTTAAAGCCTGATTATGGGCGATGCGCAAGAGCCAACTGTGCAGCGCGCCATGCCCCTGCCACTGCTCCGCCCGTAGCCAGAGCAATAAAAAAACCTCCTGCACCACATCCTCCGCCGCGTCCGCATCATGAACGCATGCAAAGACATGCCAATACACCGATGTTCGATAACGACTCGACAACATCTCAAAGGCTGCCGTATCATGGGCACGCACCCGTTCCAGCAACTCCTTTAGTCTTTATCAGCCTATTCGCTCAATAGACACCATGTGGCAGCTAAAAGTTCACAAAAAAGAGGATTTATCAAAATTATTTATAATGAGTTGCCAACAGTACGCTGGCAACTCATTATAAATAATTTTGAGCGCCGAAAGCACGAACTATCAGGGGTCGAAGGCACGATGCACATGCTTTTATATCAGAGGGAGGGGGAAGAAGATAACTGGAATATACTTCCAAAAATGGAAAGAGAAGATGCTCCAAGATGGATCCACTATCTTTATTATCCTCGCAAAGCCGTTTTTCCCTACTAGAAGAGAAATTAGGAGCATCTCTGTTCTTAGTGTAGCACGACCTAGAAGCGAGCAAAATAAATATGATACAGCCCAATTTATGTATATTCTAACGTTTAGAAAAGCAGGCCTCACCACGTTTCACGTGAAACGTATATAGCTATAGGAAATGCGAACAACATATAGGAAAGCCCGTGCGCATGGGCGCTCATAGCGCACGGGCGGTTGCCATATAGCTGGTGATTACATACCAGTATCGGCCACACTTAAGCTGAGATAAAGGAGACTCCAGGGCCAGGATAGAACTCGAAATTGGTTACCTGTGAATAATTCGGGCCCCAGTTCATACTACTGGCAAGCACATGCCCATTGCTCATCACCATCTCGACTACCGCCACATGGCCCAACCCTTGAGCCCCCTGCACCCCTGGCTGCAGATTCATAATGGATCCCACCGATGGGAGAGATGACACATGCCAGTGAAACTCCAGCGCCCGATTCTGCCACTGCCAGGCATTAGCGTTGGTGGCCCAGGGAACATAAAAACCATGTAGCTGAAAATAGCGCTGACTGGCCCACCAGGTACACTGTCCATAAGCAAATGGATTAACTCGACCTCGCACGGCGGCCAGCCCCACGGGTACAATAGGCTGGTTACCCGTTGGATTCCCTTTAACAACGCCATGGGACTGAATGCAAATACGCTGATTCACAAAAATGATATTTGGATTAGCCAGATGGTTATAAGAAGCCAGGCTCTGCCAGGTCGTAGCATGCGCGGCGGCAATCGATCCCAGAGTATCGCCTCCTCGCACCATATAAGTCTGATCACTCTTAGCGCAGGGAGCCTGGGCCAGCGCACTAAATAAAGCCGGCGCAAAAGCAGTGCTCAACCAGACCAGCCCCAGAACCGTCACCACCACCACATGACCAGCAATAATACTCACTGCACGATGCTGATTCAAATACGTCCAGATACGCTGATGATTCTTAGTAGATAACAAATGGACTTCTCCTCTTTTCCTCAAAACAACACAGGCTCCATTACCTGCTACCATAAATAAATGTATGTCAATGCATATATTAGAGTAATTACGGCGAATCGTCATGAAATATGATGAAACATAGGAAAAAAGGGAGATACAAAGTTAAGATCCAGCTAAATCTTTTTATAAGAATTTAATATAAAAGTAAACAGCCAGAAAAAAGGGCATAAAAAAAGAGGCCAGACATAGTCCAGCCCCAATTGCATCAATTAGACTAGTTGGCAGTGATGAAGAATACACCAGGGCCCACAGAAAACTGAGATCGAGACTCCACACCAAGGCTAACCCAGTTCATCTGACTGACTGTGAAACGTCCTTTACCCTGTATACTCTCAACAACCCCTACGTGACCATACGAACCAGCACCTTGCACCCAAGCATTGAGCTGCATAATAGCGCCAACGCGAGGAGTGGTCGAAACTTTCCAATGGTACTGATGAGCCCTCGTAACCCACATCTTAGCATCCGAGTTGGTCATCCAGGGAACATAAATACCGGTCAACTGGTGATAACGATTATCCGCCCACCAGGTGCACTGACCTGCAGGGAAAATGTTAGCTGTGCCATGTACGGCCTGGGAAACAGGCTTGGTTACTGGAGCTCCAGGCTTGGTAGCAGCTTTGACCGGGATGCAAATAGTCTGGTTAACAAAAATAACATTCCCATCCGTCAATTTATTGTGCGCAACCAGATTCTGCCAGGTCGTGTGATTACTCTGAGCAATAGCATCCAATGTATCGCCAGATTGAACAGTATACGATTTGTCTCCTTTAGCACAAGCAGTTGCAGCGAAAGCTCCATGTACATCAGTAAAGAAAACACTGCCAAGCAGCATGAAAACAAAAGCAGTTAGTATTACAACTAGTCTTGCGACAGTCCTGACAAACTGATGTCTGGATCCAAACTGCGAAATGCTAAGTGATTTCGGCATAAATATGAGTCTCCTTTAGCTACGACTTCCAGGATCACTACTGTGATGATCCAGAAGTATTGACTGGTTGTATTGATATTAGCGCATCCATAGATGAAATGCTATGATACATCATGAAATATAGGAGAAAAGTAATAAACATAATGGAACAAAGAGCAGCACCATTCACCAAAAAGTTATATAAATTGAATTCACGATCTATATACAAAAAGTATTTAAAGTAGCATCGGGCATAAAGCTCACACCAAAAAGTAGACAATTGTGGGGTTTATATGATGAGGTTTTTTTAAAACAAATTCGCCACAAAAATTATGCCACCGCCAAAAAAGCCGTCAAAAAAAGGGTTGACGAAAACCGAAGAACATGCTATATTATTGCCACGCGCCAAGATAGCTCAGTTGGTAGAGCATAGCACTGAAAATGCTAGTGTCGACGGTTCGATTCCGTCTCTTGGCACCCTTTCATTTTTGAGACCCGCGCCCATCAGCTTTACTGGCTGATGGGCGCGGGTTTCTTTTTGGTGAAAAGTCGTGTTTGATACCAAAACTGATACCAAAACACAGTTTTTGGGGGATTTTGTGTGGGACACCTAGTTAGCACTATTGATAGATATTAGTGTGTACAGCTAGGCTTCACAAAAATTCAAGAGCTGACAGCTCCTCAGCTTGCGAAAATCGTATAGTTACATATATTGGTTAAGATGAAATAAATTGCGTTTAAGTAAATGAGGCGAATGCAGGGCGCAACTTGCAGCAGAGTAAAAAATCAATACCTTCCTTTTGGGTAATATTTTAGCTATTTGTAGGACGGAGGCTGTGTTTATGCACTGGTATAAGAGCAAGCAGTGGAGAATTAGTACCATCATTATTGGTGTGTGGCTGCTCCTGATCTTCATAGTGTGTACCCAGGGATCCCCCGTTCATGCACAAGATAAAAAATCAAGCTTCATAGAATTAGGAACGGCTACGGTACAGGCAACACCAACGGAAGATCCAACTGTGACAGCATTAAATAAAGAAAAACTAGCTCAGGAAGTCAAACAACTTGAGAACCAGAATGAGCCAGATTCTCTGAGTTGGGTTCGAACAAACGCCTCCATATTCCTTTCCACCTTTGTTGTGGTCATCGGTGGCCTCGTCGGTCTCTGGCGGTGGAGGGCCGACCGAAAAGAAGCTCAGGACAAAGACCTAGAAGATCGCAAAGCAGACCGTGAAAAGAGGGCAGAAGAAAGATTTCAGTCTGCTGTGATTGGATTGGGTGACGAAAAAGAAGGTGCTCAAATTGGTGCAGCGATTCTCCTTCGAACGTTTCTACGTAAAGGTTACGAGCAATTTTATGTGCAGACTTTTGATCTTGCGGTCGCTCATTTGCGTCTTCAGAGAACATCTAATCCACAACAAAACATAGATACTCCTCCACTGACTACGTTGAGTCAGGCACTAATCATGGTCTTCAAAGAAGCATACCCTCTTGCCCGAAGTCAAATGGAAGGGGAGAATAAGCTTCTAGATGCAAGTTACATTCAATTAGATAATGCTAATCTCGGTGCTGCTGATCTGCAGCGGGCCTTGCTTCAACAAGCATCCATGCGAAATATAAAGCTTTATTTTGCTACATTGAACCAAGCTATTCTATTCAAAGCTAATCTGAGCGGAGCCGATATTCAGAATAGTGACCTTAGCGAGGCCCGTCTCGCATTGGCTAACCTAAGTAGAGCCACTCTCTTCCAAGTGAAATTAAGGGAAGCTGATCTTCTTGAGGCTAATTTGAGCGAGGCTGATCTGCGAGGTGCAGATCTTCGTCATGCCTTTTGCCCACGCGCTAATTTGAGCAAGGCTAATCTAAGTAAAGCTTCTTCACATATGGGTGATCAAAGTGAAGGTAGTTTAAGTAAAGATTCCTACAAAAATGCCGATCTTCGGAATGCTGATCTAAGCGATGCCGATCTCAGTGAAGCTGATCTGAGTGAGGCTGATTTGAGCGGAGCTGATCTAAGCGGAGCCACACTTAGTGCTTGCAAACTCATCAAGGCTCAATTCTGTCTGGCTATGTTTTTCAAAGGGGAGTTACAAACTATAACAAATGATGTAAGCGAAGCCAAATTAAAGGCCGGTAAGGCCAGGTTTCGGGGAATCGAGGTCCTTAGAGTTAAGCTCTCTGGTGCCCATATGAAAGGGGCCGATCTCACTGGAGCCAGGCTAATTAGAACTGATCTTCGGAATGCCGATCTCAGTGATGCCAGGTTCAACTCAGCTGAGTTCATCAGTGTTGACCTCAGTGGTGCTCGCCTCAATGGAACCAATATTGAAGAGGCTTTATCCTGGGAAAATTCTAACTTACGTGATGTCAAAGGGCTAACCAAAGAACAGTTGGTGATCTGTAAAGCAAAGGGTGCTATCATTGATGAAGATGAAACGACCTGCCTCTCCCAAACAACAGACTTACATTCTACCTCCTCACAAAATGACGCAATTCAGACTCCGCCAATTCAAGTGAAATCATTAACATCTAATCCAGATAATAACAATCTTTCTTCTTCAATATCAGATCCAGAATAATAAGGGGAAATGAAAGTTTTAGTTTCCAAAGAGCTAAAGAATATGCTTTATATAAAAGCCAAGATACTGAAGATGATCGCTGGAATACGCAAGTGGTTCCGAGTTTCTACAGGTTGAAATGCAATAGGCTGATCCATAATAGCCTCCTATCTTGCTACCCTGTACCACTTGGGAGCTCATAAACAGAAGCTTCTATGCTTAGCTTCTGCTCTTAGCAGTTAATTTTCCTCGCTTTTTTTCCTCCAGTAACGTGAGATTGTATAACTGCTGCAATCTCTCGTTTTTCAGTGTGCGCCAACCTTCTACTATATTTTGTGGATAATAGTACTTTTAGCATGACTATTTATTTGAAGCTTGCCAGATTCCCTCATTATAGCTGTGTCAAATTGCATCCAGATGATTAATCTTAAATGTACAAATTTATGAATTGACGAACTATTGACATGCTATCTGTATATTAGTTATATTGTCTAATGCACTTAAAATTCATAAATCATAGAGCGTTTCTCAAGTAAAAAAGGTCCGGTGATTCGACTCGCATCAAAATGGCAGTCGATAATATTCTATCTTCCGAAAAATACTGTTTTTGCGTTTTTTGCCCTTCGAATGGCGCTTGTACTTCCCATCTGGGATTTACATATATGCATTTATATGTTTATTGATCTTGAAACACTATGAACTTTTTATGTAGACACCGATTCACAGAATCAGGAGAACAATATATTATGAATCCGGATCATGGGCAAGAGGTGGCCGAGGGATCGCAGCCAACCTTCTTCCGCCGGCGCAGCAAACTGCTGCTCTCTTCTGTCCTCTCTCTTATTGTCATCGCTGGTACGGTCTTCTCGATTGCCAGCGTGTTATCACAGCCTCATATATCAAAGGCTGCGGCTCCCGGTATTGTTGGTGATGTTGCCACCTATCAAAGTAAGACACAACTTGCTCAGGGTGTTCGTGCAGTGCCTCCACAACAGACACAGTTGCATTCACGTGCAGCGACGACGAATACTACTCCGCTCCCGGCTTTTAATAACGTAGGAATTAGCGCGAAAGCCAATACAGCGGCCGGTAATTTTGATGGTGGCGGATATAGCTATTCTTTCGATGCGTTGCTTGCAACAAGTATTGAGCCTGGTATTCCCTTTACCTATAAGGGCATTCCATTTCAATGGCCAAACATCAATAATCAGACCTATCCTACCCAGGCTGATAACTGGCAAGCCAGTGGACAGGTGTTGCCGATTTCAGGTCGAAGTACGGCAACGATCGGCTTTATCGGCGCGGCTTCCAATGGTACGGCAACCGGAACTGGCACGGTAACGTATAGTGATGGCACAACGGGGACGTACACCCTGACTCTCAGCGACTGGACACTGGGCGGCGGTAATTTAAGTCAAGTTGCTACCGGTAACAAGATCGTATCTGCCCAGATGACACGCAATAGCAAGAGTGGCTCTCAGAATGTCAAAACATATTTGTTTTATACATCGATAAGCACGGATGCGACAAAAACGGTCCTCAGCGTGACCTTGCCAAAGGTCACAACGAAGGCACAACTCCATATCTTCGCGTATGGTGCGGGTCCCGCCAGCTATACCAGCCCTTACAATAGCACGGGCTTAAGCAATGATGCCTATATGAGTGTTGGTAATTTTGATGGTTCTCATAATAGCTACTCCAGTTCTTTGCTTCCCTGGGGCATCGGCTACTCGCTTCTCTACAATAAGGATCTTGCCGGTAACTACGGTATGACCTTTAAATGGCCGAACGTCCTTCCGGGCGATCAAGATAACTATATAGCACAGGGACAGCAGGTCTCCGTCGGTCAGGTTGCAAATGCGACGAAGCTTGGCTTTATCGGAGCGGCAACCGGCGGTCCTTCCTATGGTACGGCCTATGTTAATTATTCCGATGGTTCTCAACTGATATTCAAACTCGGCTTTAGCGACTGGACACTCAATGGCTATACACAGCCACCTTCGTTCAATAATCGCCTGTTTGCTGGTATGAATGGCCGTAATACACCCAATGGTCGGCAGAATGTCAGCACGTTCTTGTTCTATGCAGAAACGGATATAGACCCTACGAAAACTGTTGTCAGTGTTACCCTCCCTTCTTCCGTGAATAAGGGTCAATTGCATGTCTATACGATTGCTGAGGGTCAGCAAGGTTTCTTCGATAATGTTGGTGTTTCCGACGATAATGGGCCGCTCTTCGGCAATCTGGATGGTGGTGGACATAGTTATTCCGGTCAGGCATTACAGAATGCGGGCATTCCCTTTAGTTCGCCCAATAATCTGCATCCATTCACGATCAACGGCACCAGTTTTACTATCAAATATGGCGGTGGTGCGAACCCCGATAACTGGGTAGCGAATGGACAGGTTATCCCTGTGAACAATGTAGCAAATGCGACCGCCCTGGCTTTCCTTGGCTCAGCGACCGGTGGACTTTCAAGTGGTAATGGTACTATTTACTACAGTGATGGCACTTCACAGACCTACATGTTGGCATTTAGTGATTGGTGCTCTTTTACTCAATCTACATATAATTACATAGTAGCAAGCATGCCATATCGCAATACTGTGTACGGTAGACAAAATACCAAGAATTATCTCTACGAAGTAGAGGTACCTCTGCAAGCTGGCAAGACGGTTTCTAGTGTCCAATTACCATCACCTGCCGCCTATTATGGGAAAATGCATATTTTCGCGGCTGCCGAGCATGCCGGTAACTTAAACAATGTGGGTATTACCAATGACAATGCCACCTCTGTTGGTGCCTTTGACGGGAACAATGGGAACAGCTATTCAGCTCAAGCCCTGCAAAGTGCAGGTTTGGTAGCGGGCCAAAACTTTAGTTATAATGGCTACAGTTTCCCCTGGCCAGCAGCCGGAACACTTGACAATTCTATTGCCGACGGCCAGACGCTGGCAGACACTCCTCCTGCCGGGGCTACGTCACTTGGTTTCCTAGGCTCATCAAGCAATGGTCTTTCTGGAGGCCCTGTATTTATTAGATACACAGATGGTACGATGCAGCAGGAACAGCTGATCTTTTTGGATTGGTGTAATTCATATTATCCTAATGTCACATCTAATATTGTAGCGACGATGAGCTACCGAAACACCCATACTGGTCGACAGACGTTGAAAAACTACATTTACTATCAGGAAGTTACTCTGGACCCCACGAAAACGGTGCAGAGCATTACACTACCTGAGTTTGGCGGATTCCATATCTTCTCGTATGCTTTCAAGTAGTTGTATGCTAATCTGGTAAAAATAGATCGGAGCCACTTTGTATGAAGTGGCTCCGATCTATTTTTACATACTTTCAATTGCAAGGTTGTCGTTGTTGTCTGTGTTGTCTTCTCTAACCGACTACTTTTTGTCTCTGTATATGACTTTGCCCTTTTGCTTGGCCCCAGTGTTTCTATGAAGAAGGGTAACGATAGCAAAAGTATGAGGGCTAAATTTTGATGTCAGACATCATAACTGACATCAAAAGGCGCTGGTCGTCTTGTCTTATGGTTAATACTCAGCAGGAACATCCCTCGCCAATTGAACAATATGCTTCCACTGTTCATAATAGTGCTGCTTGTCTACTTTAAACCATGTATCATATTCATCTTATCCCAATCACCTCCTTGTATATAAATACAAACTTGCAACTGGTCGTTTTAACACCAAGTATGCTGGTGAACGAGCTTATTTATGGTGCGGTTCACCGGGATACTTCTGTGATGATTGCCAGGAGAACGGGTGCAGGGAAGATCCAGAGCAGCAATGCGCCTCTCTCATAAAAAATCTTAATAATGAGTATAGCCTTTATGTGCTTGTTTTACAGCAAAGGGACTGATACTCTCAGAGGAGCTTCACAAGAAGAAAGGAAGAACTCATGATCCAGATCAACCGTGTCTTCGAGACTGTCCTGAACAAACACTATGGGTGTCCACAAGGAGTGATAGGACGCTTTGTGGGTGAACTGATGGTGTGTCAGCATGAAAAAGAGACGACCTGGACGGTCTCGATAGCGGATGTACAACCAACCGATCGTGTATTAGAGATTGGCTTTGGAGCAGGAAAAGCCATCCAACTGTTAGAGAAAAAAACAACGCATGGCTTCGTGTATGGAATTGATCTCTCTGCCACGATGGTCAAACGTGCCAAAGAGCGAAATGCGCACGCCGTCAGAGCTGGCCGGGTCACGTTACAGCAAGGGGAGGCCGCACATCTTCCTTATGAAGAGCATCACTTTGACAAAGTGGTTAGCATTCATACCTTCTATTGGTGGTCAGAAGATCCCCACATCTTCCTCACAGAAGTGTTTCGGGTCCTCAAACCAGGTGGTACGCTTCTTTTCACATTTGCGCATGGGAAAATAGGAGAGGAGAGAGACTACTACAATCAAACATTCATCGAAGACCAAGTACTTGCATTGATGAAAATCATTGGGTTTACGGCAATATCGTTTAGACTAGGTCCTATCTCCCGTCAGTTCAAACACATCGCCGTGTTCGGAGCCAAACCCTCCGTTTCATAGAAGAAGTGACAAAGGTAGTCAGAATCATTTGATAGACTGTACCACGGCTAACCCCCCAATGCCTGGGCAACCTGGGTAACATTCATGAGCATCGGTTGTGCAGAGGTTTTTTGAGCGTGTTGCATAGACTTTGAACGACGCCTGGCTATCTTCGCCACCAGCATGATGGTCACCAAAGGGCATTTTCCCACGCCATTGGCATTGAGATCGACATAGCGGCCAATCACCTGGTAGTGATCCTGTTCAGCGTTCCACTGGCGAATAGGTGATGGTCCATTCGTTGCGCGTGGCTTGGGAAGGGAAAACGATGTGGTGTTGGGTTGTGCCGGTAGTGTTGGTTGCAGTTTGACTGGCTGCGGTACGTCCATGCGTGTGATCGAAGCTAGCCAGGTCGCTCGCTGCTCATCGGTCTGGGTGAGTGTGGCCAGGCCAGTTGGTTGACGCTCAATGAAGTGATAGCGCTGGCCACTCTTGCGATGGATCCCCAGGGGCAACCGGATCAGCGAGCCGTAGCCCTGGCCTTCATCCTGTTTGGGCTAGAACTCCATATCCGATGGACAATAGGGCAAGAGCCAGGCACGCACCCAGGACGCTGGAGCGGGACGGCTGAAGAATATCCAGAGATGGCCGCCGCGCCTGGAGCGCTCGACGTAGGATGCTATCTCCTGGGTGAGCAGCTGGTCCTGGATCAGCCAGAGCCGGTCAAGTCCATCCTCGCTATCGGCATCGATGACGGCGAAGCGGCAGTGGCCGTTGGCATCTATAATATAGGTGCCATAGGTGCGCCGCCCGGCCAGGTGATCATAGACATCTGACGTGGTCAGCGGCTTGCCAGCCCGGCGATAGCGGCCGCTTTTCAACTGGAGGGCATAGTCATCCCGGCGGCCTACAAAAAGGTCAATATAATTGGGAAGATAGGATGTAATTGCCATAACATTTCCCTCTCGTATAAGATAATTTCATCGTGCGCTGAGTAGAGCGCTATGCCAATGTGTTATCATTGCTGAGATAATTTGTGGAGGGATCCCATACAGATGAGATCGATGCACTTGCCGAATGAAGCCTATCAATTGGCGGAAAAATATGAACTGGGCGAGCCGATCAGGGTGTATCGCACAATGAAACGACCACAGTTTAAACGTTTTGGATGGGCTATGGGTATTACCTATCTCTTCTTCATCATTGTTGTACTCACTCACACTCCTTCTCCTTTTCATTTCACTCAAGAGACCATTTTTGCCTACAGTATTGCTGCATCAATCATGTTTGGTGTTGCGCTTCTTTTTTTATTCCACTTCTATTGATGCGTAGAGCAACAGTTTTTATTTGCTCTTCCGGTTTTATCTTCCATCACAAAAACACATATCAGATCGTGCGTTGGGAAAATATTGAATGGGTTTCATCGAACAATGAGCGCTGCATCGTCTACCTGGCAAATAAAAAACAGGTGATATTGGGCCAATTGATTGGCCACCTGGAAGCACTCGCTCAGGAAATCGAGCTAAAATCACGCTTGCTCAAGCGTCTTGAGGGACGGGAAGCCTTGGAGGATCAATTTGAACACATGGCAAGCAGCCAGGCGGCTAGAGAACAAGAGAAAAAGGAAAACGCGGTAGCGCGTGCCCTTCTGAATGATCCTCCAATCGTAACGCCTGACCGGCTGTCACGATACGTTACGATTGTTTTTCCTCTCTCCTTTGCAATGGGTACACCACATATTTTTGCAACAGGGGAAAGCCCATCAAATGTGCAACGAGGTGTGGATTAGCACTTATGGGAACAGGGGAAATGACAACGATTACACTGACCATTGGGTACTTTGGATTGGCTTGGGGAACTTTCTGATCATGGCCCTCGTTGGTACGAAGGATCATATTTTTGAGATATCTATCAAGCAAATCAGGAGACAAAGATGCGTACAGATATACAAAAGAGGAACTCATCAGGAAGAGGGAAAAACGGGTTCTGCTTGTGGTTGCGGCGACATCGGTGGGTAGTGCTGACGATGAGCCTGGTCATCACTCTCGTTCTTCTAGGGATTATGGCGCGGCCTGCTTATTTCACCATTACCCATGCTCACGCACTCAATTGCGGAGGCCCAGAGCAGCTAGAAGTCGCCAGATTGTATCCAAAAGGCGACCCAACTGCTATCAAAGCAGCGACCTGTTTTGTCCAAGCACACCAACACTGTCGAGCTGCGACCATGTTCATGCTCTCAACGGATCCATCAGGAGGGTCTAAACAAACCTTTTATACCGCGAATAATCTTGGCTCGTGTTCCCTCTCAACGGAAATCCGTGTGAGTTCTGTGGCAAGAGGAACGACGGTTCGTCTCCTTGATTGCATGAGCCTATTACGCAAGACCGATGGGTTACATTTTTTAAACTGCGGAGATGTTAAAGATGAGGTATTCTCCTATGCATTTTAGTCACTGATCGGTTAGAGCGACTTACGCACACCCCCATACATTGATGTGTACATCTTGTTGTGCTTCCCGTGGGGAAAGGCAAATGCGAGGCTCTGCCAGGTTATATTCTTGTTGTATGCTCGTATGCCCGCTATTTGACAGAGCCTCATACTCACCTCGGGAGCCTTGCAAAAATCTGTGGCACACCCATGGTCACCTGCCGCGATGCGTTACGAATGTTTTTTCCTCCTTCATTGCTACCGTAACAGATTTGACTGGCCAAGGGTGCGGCACACGTTTTTGCAAACAGTGAACACACAAGCATGATAGAAAAACAAAGAGAAGAGGATTGTAGCCTGATGCAAAATGAGAGAGAGGAATGTCCTCTCACGATTGTTTTGCACGCGCAACCTGGACGTTGATGATCTCGACAAGTTCCCCAATCTCAGAAAGGTTTTGGAAAACGAAATGACGGCCATCACGGCAAATGACCGTGTAAATGAGGCGTTCCCGTCTGGAGGTAGAGGAATACGTTTTCTCTGTCGCTATTTTAACATATCATTTGCGCCTGAACGAGGATAAAGGGACATTGAAGCGAAAAAAGGGTGTTGCTTTCTCTGTGTGCCAACCTTCTACTATATTTTGTGGATGATAGTATTTTTAGCACGACTATTTATTTGAAGCTTGCCAGATTCCCTCAATATAGCTGTATCAAATTGTATCTCGATGATTAATTTTATTTGCAGCAAACATCAAGGAATATAAAGCTGGTATAATATAGCGAAAGAAAAGGTTGCTTCCAGGTCTTAAGGCGTTGTAGATATCTCCTATTACACGTTCTTCTGAAAAAGAAGGAGTGCGCTACAATGGACGATCAAGAACAAATACGACAAGAGTGCCTCCAGGTAGCACTGCAATACTTTAATCCGGACCTGATGGAACTCCAGCTTGATCAGGAAGAGCAGTCCAGCTACACGCATAAATTTTTTGTGATGATGAAGGATGCGGGCGCTATCATCTACCGGATAAATGCCGGTCAGTATGCAGTGACTGAACACCTCTCCCGCGACGATGCGGAGGATGAGCAGGCAATGAATGCTCCTGTTGATCTTCTCATTCAAGGAATACCCAATGATGTAGCGATACCTGTGGATGCTCTCTGCCGCTCCCGACTCTTCCGCGCAGTCACAGAACTACTCAACAAAACACGTCAAAAGGATCTTAAGATCACAATTGCGACGGCTACCCCGCTTGACGTGCCTACAGGCCCCTACCCAGAAGGTGAAACCGCAGCTCAAACGAGGTCGCTTGACGATCCTCCCATTGAGATACGTGCGCTCCAATATAGAGCGCAACAGCCGTTCTTTACATTCGAGCAGTTGGTTGTCCCTGACGCTCTCATGGAAGATTTGCTCTCCGCTGTTGAAGTCATACAGGTAGAGCATCAGGTTTTCGAAACGTGGGGGCTCAGAAAAATTCAACCCTTTGCGCACACTGCTCTGAATTTTCATGGACCACCGGGAACAGGAAAAACGCTGGCGGCTCATGCCATCGCCCACCGCCTCAATCGACCTATCCTGATTGCCAGTTATGCGGAGATTGAGAGCAAGTTTCATGGGGAAGGGCCTAAAAATATCAAAGCTATATTCCATGCAGCAGAGAAAGAGCGGGCGATCCTTTTTATCGATGAGGCTGATTCGTTGCTCTCCAAGCGGCTCACCGAGGTCACACAGGGATCAGAGCAAGCCATTAACTCGATGCGCAGCCAGTTGTTCATCTGTATCCAGGAGTTTCGTGGTGTGGTGATCTTCGCAACGAACCTGATCGAGAGCTATGACAAAGCGTTTGAGACACGGGTACGCCATCTCCACTTCCCATTGCCAGATGAACAATGCCGGCGCGAAATCTGGCGCAAACACCTTGTGCCGCAATTACCATTGGCAAATGACATCTCCACCGATCAACTTGCAACTTATGCCGACGATATCAGTGGTCGCGAGATCAGAAATGCAGTCATTGATGCAGCGGTAAGGGCGGCGCGCTACAGGAAAGGCTATGTCGAACTAGGTGACCTCACCAAAGCGGTAGACCGCATAAAGACTGCGCGGATCGAGGTCAAGTCTCATTAAGAAACTCTTACCTACGCCGGTGGGAGCACATTGCCAGCTTCGTCGTATCTAAATCTTTGCCATTCCAGTTGACCTTCCACATTTTCAGACTGGACAAAAACAGTCAGTTCTCAGACATGGATACGCCTGAGAACTGACTGTTTTTATGTTTTGGTCAAAATGGCTTAGTGACCGATCAGTTCAAAAGTCGAGTTAAATCTCTGTTCTAAAGGATGATTTTGAGTAGAGACGAGTCTGTTTGGCCAGGTAGGCAGCCTCGTAGGCGAAGCCCAGGTTGGTAAAAGCTCTATAACGTCGGGCCCATGGAGAGTATGGCAACGTGAAGAGTGAAAAGCAATCATGGGGCAGTGGATATCTGGTAATGCGATTGATGATTTCTTGACCCACGCATTGCAATTCCGCCTGTTCACAATACCGCTGAAACAAGCGGGCCGTCATGCCCTCGGACCGCCAGCCTTGATCTAATGCACGTCGAATAAAAGGGATCTTTTTGATGAAGGGCGGAATGCCTCCGACATTGGAGTGATGGATAAAGCCCATCCCATTGGGCTTGAGGATACGCCTCATTTGACTCAGGTAGGCCTTAATCACGTCTGGTTCGGCATGAACCAGCGAGTCAAAGCTGAACACAACGTCAATAGAGTGATCGGAAATCATGTTGAGAGATTTTCCATCATTGACGTAATAAGTGATGTTGGAGCTTGAGGAGAAACGTTGTTTGCAGGCGTCAATACAGCGCTCAGTGACATCAACCACGGTCAAGTGCTGGCATAAGTCTTTTAAGTATTGCGTCGCTCTCCCAAATCCTGGGGCAATTTCTAAGATGGTCTCTGTTGGAACAAAGGCATGAAGACGAGGCAAGAGGCTTCCCCACCATAGCGACTCGGTTCCTCCCCACAATCCCGACCACTCATCCCCCTGTCCAGCCCAGGTATGCTCAGTCCAATTTGCTCGGTTTTGTTCAACAGTTGGCATACGGATGTGCTCCTTACTGTGCTTCTCACAATTATGGAAAAGACACTCACATGATTTTTCTCCAAAACCAGGGGAGTAAGCCTTCTCAACTGTGATCATTTTGTTTTTGATTGTCAGTAATCTGTAACTGGTATACCGGTGTTATTAGTGTCCAAAAAGGTCATTTAGAAAACCTGGCAAACCGAGTCACTGACCGCTGGTAGCCTACCTGAACTATTACGCTGAAGGTCCATTCATTATTGCTTGAACGTTTTCTGTCACATTTTGGTAGACATAGTGTGAGAAAAGCAGGTCAGTGATTAGCTAGAAAACAGCAAAATTCTTCAGGGATCTGGCAGTATACAACAGTTGTATGCTTGCCCTGGCTATCCTGAGCCAGATCCCCGATCTGAGCAGAAACGTCATGTACATGAGATAGAGATTTGGGGTCTCATTGAGGATTGTGTTCACCTGGTTGATATGGCATAACCCTTTCCTGCTTGGGTACTGCTCGCTGTGGGGGTGATTTACTGCTATAGGCAGACCCGACGGAGATCATTGCCGGAACAAGCGGCGCGATCTCTTCATGCTGATGCTCCTGCCTTCGGAGCATGATGATGGCAACCAGACAGGCTACCAGGACGATACCTGCGCTTCCTGCTATGAATTCTATTGAAGATTTCCCTTGCCAGAATCTCTGTGCCAGTAAGAGATTGCTGAATATACTCATGCCTGCTAAACTTATCCAGCGCGTATCTAATGGAGCAGCCCGTTGCGCCAACAGCAGAAAGAGCAGTGGGTAGAGTGCGCATACATAGCGGGCACCAACCTGGATCCATCCCGTCGTACAGTAGACCAATACAGTTAGGAGCATGATAGCGGTCGTCACCCAAAAAGTAGTCCGTAACCAGGTTTGTGGTGTTTTACCTTGCGGAGCGAAGATAAAGATCGCCAATAGCGGTGTGCTGAAGAACATGCTTGTTCCGATACCATCGATGAACAAGTTAAGTTGTGGATTCAGATCGAAGAGGTCAGTATAAGAAAAGCTCGGCCAGCGTAGGAAATCCACGACGAAATTGGGCCAGATATAATGCCAGCTTACTACACCATATTTGATAGCGGTGTAATTTTGCTGGTTCTGAATATCATAGGCTATGCTCAGGGGATTACCAAAGTAGAGTTGGTTATGAACCAGGTGTATGAGCAATGCAATAACGAATGGTGTGAGTGTTATGGCCAATTCATGTATTGATGGCCAACGGCGTGGTAGAAAGTGCCATTGTTGCTGAACGCGGCGTCCAATCCCTAAATCGTGCAGATAGACGACAAGGGGAACAATGCCGATCAACGCCTCGGGTACACGAGTAAGCATCACCATCCCCACACCCAGTGTCGCCAACGGCCAACGTCTGCTTAGGGTACTATGGAGTGTGAACATAATACCAAAGACGCTAATAGTTTGAGCAGTGAACCATATCCGGCCTCCCAGGCAGAGCCATAAGGCTATTGTGCCAAAACCAAAGGTGATAGCAATGATAAGATTTTCAATTGGCGTACGATTGGTGATACAGCGAACACGCATTACCTCAAGGGTTCGAAACAGCAAAATGATATTCAATGACGCGAATACCCATGTAAACCAGACGTCACTGAATTTATCGCCCAAGACAGCAACGAATGGTACCATCATCAACGCCGGTAACGGCGGATAGACGATATACACCTTACCATTAATAATAACGGTGTCATTCAGATGTACTCCGATATCTAAGTGACCATGCAGCCAGGCTTGCGCCTGTAAGATAAAATGTTCAGCATTAGATGGATATGTCGGATCGATGTACAACAAAACTGCCAATCCACCAAGAAGAACCATTAGAATGGCGAAAAATATGCAATCATGCAAGCGGCGTTGCAGAAATTCGTGCATAGCAGTGATACTTCCCCGATAACACGCTCGTAGCATGTTTACTTATTTTTCTGTTGCAGGCACACAAAGTATTCTGCTCAAAATCTTAATTCTACAGTACAAAGTTATTATACATGTATAATAAAAATTTACTGTAATCCTCTCTACACACATGGATCGTGAAGGATTCATCCCATTATCAGAGAGACGCCTGCGAGGGAACGAGGGGCTGCTGCTTGAGGCTGAGGCTTCGCCTTTGCTCGGATCATAGGTTCTATGGCAATGCAGGCTCTCCGGCCCTCGAGATGGCCCATTCCATCTGCGCCCATTGGGCGCAGATGATTTTTTCCCTCTCCGAGCTCAGAGAAACCTCGACTTTTCTTTGTCTCCTGTACTGGCTAGCTAATTGTCTGACGGGTAGGGAGGGCTTTGCTCTGCTCCCACCTACGGTTGGCAAGCTGGCGAGCTTCCTGTAGGATCGTCGGATGGCGAGGGTGAGCCCCATCATCCGTGAGAAGTTGCAAGGTGGCCTCAGCATCACCGCCAACCGGTTTTGCAGCTCCTTCGAGAAGCTGAGACATGAAGCGAGTTGGGCGCGACGCTTGAGGGCGATTGAGCATTTTGAAGAAAGGAATCGCACCAATAAAGATAGCTAACGGTAGATCAATGAGTTCCAGGGCCACAGCCAAACCAATACCTCCATAATAGCCAATCGTCCGTGGCCAATCGATCTCAACGGAGCCAATGGAGCTCACCAATCCTATATCTTGTTCGGAGATGTGTTGATTTTCTACTGACATATGATGCTCTCCTTGTGCGTTATGACAAAAGATCCACTCCTATTCAATTGAGCACCCTATCCGGCCTCTTAAGGATAGCATATATTTGCAACACAGACAGCTGTACAGCCTCATTCCCATAACAGGACGGATGGCAACACAGTGGGGTATGCAACGCGTAGCAGTTCATACCCGATACCTGCTGTTCCCGTAAAGAAACCGGGGCAATAGATCTGTTTGGGCAAGAGAGGATGCAACAAAAACGCACCTGTCTGTCTTGCTTGAGTGACAATCTGCCCGACCTGGCAT
Source organism: Dictyobacter formicarum (assembly GCF_016587435.1). The sequence continues at coordinate 276,362 of NZ_BNJJ01000009.1, read as the reverse complement.
CTGGCATCTTCAGCCAGTTCCGGTCGGGAGAGCCGGTCAGCAGCGGCCAGTAAAACCTCCACTCTACCGACATTACCGCAGCAGAGATAATCTAGACTTTGCAAGCCCAGACGCCGGGTAGTCTGGAGGGCAAGCTCGATATCAGTACGTATCTGGGAGGTATCGAGCATCGGAAGGCCACCGATGCGGGCCAGGCCAATACCCGGCGCGCCATGACACCAGGTGGTCATGAAGGATGGTTGTGGCTCCTGTCGCAGATCGGGCCAGTTGTTTGCCTCTGGCACAAAAAGACTGCTCTCATAGCCGATCCCTTCGCTGGCTGCTGCCAAAAAGTGAGTTTGCTGCGTTACCGCGTACAGACGAAGAAGCGCGTAGGCAATGCCAGCCGCGCCATGAGAAAAGCCCGTAAGCAATCTTCCGCCAATAGTTTTCCAGGTTCGCTGCCCCGTTTGAGAGGGCACCTGCTCCTGGAGCAAATGCTGACCACAGAGAACAGCCTGATCTAAGATGGCCGGGTCGGACGATGCATTGTAGAGCGCCAACAACCCCAGCAAAGCGCCCGCCGCGCCACCCGAAATATCGAGCACCTGGTCCGCGTAGATATGATCGGCAGTGATGAGGCAAGCGGCCTGGCTGGCACCATCGAGCAGGTCTGGCTCATCCAGAAGATGGCTCATGCGTGTCAGAGCGTAAACAATTGAGCCTATACCTGAAGTTCCACCAATCCCAATGTCCCTGGTCAGGCGCGATCCAAAGCGCCGCACTGTTCGCAGCAGCGGCTGCACTGCCATGCGAGCAAGTTCACCATAATCCGCGCGACCGGTGACCCGTGCGACCGCCGCCAGAAATAGGGCCACGCCGCCGGTACCGTCATAGAGATCATAACCGATGGTATGGAGTTGGTAGCGCTCGGTCTGAGCCAGAAACTTTGGCGCGATCCAGGCCGCGCTGCCATCAGCCGCGCGAATGGCTCGTGAGGCAATCTGCTCGGCTATGACCAGGGCCTGAGCGGTCAGTTCTGCCTGGGAAACCTCTGGCAACGTGGCGTGTATTTTATCCACCAGCGTCGTATCCACAGGTGTTCTCGGCTGGCTGGTGACGTCGCGTGCGACGCGTGTATATAGAGCAGCCTGGATGAGATTGACTTGCACCCCACAGTCCTGGTCATTTAAAGCTCTGAGCCGAGCCATAACCATGTCGGAACCTGGCTCCGCGAGGCAATCCTTGATCTCCTGGTCAGGGGCAACAAACAGGGACTTGCGGTTGGCGGGCGCGGTAAAGAAAGGAATATCACCCTGTTCCATAGCCTGTCGTTCGGCCAGAAAGACGCGCCAGCGCAGCGGCTTCATCTCTGTGTCTCGGATAGTCTCATCTATCCAGAGTACGCCCCGGCCTAACATCTCCAGTTGAATGCTGCGATCAGCGCCATCGCGCAGATATCTGGGAGTCAGAAGCCGTTTGAGAAGGGCACTGTAGACTTTAGTAGGACGGTAGAGAAAACGGACCTGTTGCCGCGCCAGTTCCTGGAGCGGGCTCCCGGGCACTAGAAGCAAGGCGCGGTGATTGCTCAGAAAGCGATACATCTGTTGGAAGCCCGCGATGACATCTTCAGCGTACTCCTCAACACGCAAGGGAACTCCGTCCAGACAGGGCTGATTGCCCAGGATGGAGAGCGTGATAGTTCGTCGTACGAGCCGCATGTGGTCAGTGTTGACATGCTCCCACACGGCTTCCACTGGAATATCTTGCTCGTTAAAACTGCCCAGGCCGCTGAGATCGTAAGCGCTTTGTTTATCGTAGCCCACCTGCCAGCTAGGGAGAAGGCCAGACCGCAACACTGAGTGGGTGAGTTGCTGGAGGGCGCACATTTCTGCATCGATATCGTGCCCTTCCTCTTCAAAACGCGGCTGGTGATGCATGAGCGTTTCCATATCCACCAGGACGGGATATGCTCCACAAGCGATGAGGTTTTCGTAGTGGCAGTCGGTTGCCTCAAGCACGTAGAGCAGGCAGAGCAAGATACCCGCGCGCCGGTAGTAGTCGCGCGCTTCCATACGGCTCTCGCACGGCTTCTGTTCTACGTATTCAACCCAGCCGTGCGTGGAACGATTGAGAACGGTGAAAACCTTGAAAGGGAGGGGAACACTATGTTCATTTAACCACGCCAGCAAATGCTGATAGGCTTCCTCTGTGCCAAGATCTTTCGGTTTATAGATAATTTTGCAACCAGAGGCAAAGGTGAGGGAAAGGACGCTGCGTCGGCCCCGGTGTGGATCAGAGAGCGACGTCTGAATGTTCACCACTCTTCCCAGTTTGTTCGTGCCGCCAAAAAGACGTTGTATCTCAGGTAAGTCGGCCTCCAGCCTGCACAGGAACTCGACTGTGGCCTCGATCCAGAGATCCGTGGTGGTAGCAAGTAGCCGGGCCAGGACAGCATATTCTTGAAAAAAGGTCAGTAGTCCCCCACTACCCATGTACGCAATGAACTCGTGATAATAGGTACGCTCAGCATGATCCTGAACAGTCGCCACCTGAAACTCAAGGGGTAATTGTTCCTCCAGGCAGCGAACAGAAAACTCCAGGTGGAGCGCGCGGGCGGAAAAAGTGGTCAGGTTTCGCAGCAAGTCGCGTTGGAGCGCGATGTGCGCCTGGTCACAGAGCAGGTGATAGGCGGCGCCAGCCTGAGTCTCTACCTGCTTTTGGGCCACATTCACAAATGGGGCAATAATCTCTTCAAAAGGCAGGGGTTCTTGAAGGTCCAGGAAAAGGCTGCCTGGCTCTTCCTTCTCACCTGCTTGTTGCGTATCTGGACTGGCAGCAAGCATACTCAAGGCCTGCTGTAAAGTAGCCACCCACGACGGTAGAGATGCATCCTCGCGCAGGCGCACGCCTCCCAGAACGCACCGTGCGCTCGAGAGATCGAGTCCTGCCCAGGCCAGGCGTTGTAGGAACTGCGCTTGTTCTCCCCTGGCGAGCGTGCGGCACCATTCGTTGAGCCGATCAGTGATCGTTTCATCATCTATAGAAGGAGTATCTGGCAGGAATACGTCGCTCTGGCGCTCGTCAAGATTGCTGGCTGCCGCGACAATACGACGCAGGTCTTGTTCTGTAAGGGGAAATGCTGACACTGGCTTCACTGCTCCTGGGGTGTCTTTAAGAAATACTTTGCAGCATGAATTATTTGAAAGCCGTGTGAAAAGGCTTGAGCAACTACGAGGAAATCCTATCCTCCATCCATCACACGATGAGCAGTTTCCCAACCAATTGACGCTGCCCTTCACACGACCCGCCGCGCTATACTTTTACATGCAGGGAGTACACAATCCTCCACCCCACGTCGTCACACTATTGCTGCCATGTCCCGAACATGGTAATCCTCCAGAGACCGCTTCAAGATCGGCGTCGGAGAGCTCCTGCACAGCTGCTGCATCGCTCTCCGCGGGCAAAACAATATGCAGAGTATCAGGCGAATTCACGTGCACCTGCACGTTCGTCCCGGCGGGAAGCTTGATGCCGAGCTCACGCTCAAGGACGGCCCTGGGATTGTTCAGCATCTCCCGGCGGAGAGCCGCGTCTTTCATGGTTCTAGCGAAAAGTTTTTTCTTGTTCTGCTCATAGCTTGCCTTATCGAACATGTTGCTTTTTGCCTTTCTTCCATTACTTCGTTCAGAGGAATGCTATATAGCCTTTTCCATACGGTCCTTCCTCTTACTGTTCTCGCTGCTATAGAAACGCTGAAAAACTTGCATTTTTCAAGATGACTTTTCAACTGCCGTCCTCTGCGTCCGCCAAAGCTAAACCTCTCTTGAAAAGAGCCGTCTCCTGTATAGCATCCCTTACATATTGTATTTGAGTATATTTGGCTTATTTTTATAGTGTTTGTAATGGATAATAGAAGCTATCACGCATAAAATAGAAAGCGAGTACCCCCAGAGGAGGGGCGCGAGGCCAGGACCAGGAACGGTCACTATAGCGTAACATTCGGCATCGGTCTCTGCGCCAGGGCAGAAGCCATTCAAAAACTCAGTGAAGAACACTCCTAGGCCCACTTCTAGCAGGCCAAGGAGTGCCAGCATGAGACCGGGTATGAGGAAGATCAATCTCCACCGGTTCAACAATCCCATGATGGTTGTGAATGCCGGAACTAATATCGTGAGCGGGAATGCTATGATAAAGAGCAGGGTCACAAGTTGGAGCGTAATCGTCCAGAACCAATCCTTATATGTAGCTGGATTGGTGGTTAGCAGTCTATCAATCGTGTTAGCAGTAAATGTCCAGTAAGAGCCTGCATGGCTGATCGTTGGCGTAGTGGTCCAGTTGTGCATAACGAGATCAAAAGGCAAAAACACCCCGGTAATCTGCAAGCTGAGACTCACAATACCCAGCAAACCAATGATCAGTAAACCACTAATGCGTATAAAAGGCAAACGAGCCATTTGTGATTCCCTCCACTAATAGATACTTTTCCTTGAATTAGAAAGGATAGTAGAGAAGGGAAAGCAGTACAATGAGTCAGTTCACAGAAGAGGCCTGCGGTTTCTGCTGTGTAAAGAGATCGCAGGCTGGTCCTTAATTTCAAAACGATATAATCAAACTGGAGAATTTGAAACGCAGCATGCACTGTTGTGTAAGTTATTCATTCACGCGGGTCATGATCGCGTCGTATGCGGCTCCATCGGTGCTTGCAGTTCCAGCGTCCGGCCGCCAGCCACCCGAAAGTATTTGGCCATCCTCGCTCAACGTACCCGTATATGTCGCCCCTGATCCCGAATGAATGACGGTATTGCCCTGGACATCCCATTCGTATGAAAGGACATCTCCCGACATGCTTGAATAGACGTTTGCGGAAAACTTCTTTCTCTCAGGATCATAGCCGATGATTTCTAAGCTCTGCATAACAAAGCCCTTAAAGTTCATCTCGCCGACCACTTTCAGAAAAAATCCCCCTGGCATCCACTCAAAAGTCGTCCAGCCAGTTATATTATCCTCATCAGAGGTCAGTGTGCGACCCTTTAATTCCCATTTGCCAACTAATTTTTCCAGACGCTTGAGCGCAGGATCAGGCTGGGATACGTCCATCGGCTGTGTATGCTCGCTACTTGCCATGCTTATCTCCTTTCGCATCTTGCCAGAAAACTTCTCAAGTATCTCACATGCCTCGACAAGAGGTCCACGAGCCACGTGTGCAGTCGTTATGTGCGGTTCGCTCTTCCTAAAGCTTTGCGCGCACCCGCATGAGCGCGTCAACGGACGACGCCTACCACATCAGCATAGCATAGCTGACACAGAAAAACTTCTCTGATCTTGCTTTTATACAAGCAAGTCTTCCAGAGGCCGAGCTACATAACAAAAACGCTCCTGAGACCAGTGGTCGGGAGCGTTTTGTATCAGTTGGGGCTAAAGTGAGCGATCATCGGCTACTTCGTGATCGGGGTCTGTGGCCTGCAGAGCTGAGCTGGCGGGTGATGCAAACGCGACATCAGCTATCGCATTCAGAACGGCGATTTGTCCACGAGCGCGGTCAAGCGCGGTCTGGTGCGGCTGTGGGGGAAGTGGCTGGCCCAGCTGCTGGCAGAGTCCTTCCAGTTTGGGATACGAGGACAGGTGCAGGTAGCTCATGGCTCGCTCCATTAAATCCTCGCCGATGATGGTGATTTCATCCAGATGGTGGCGATGGACGGACTCCCTTAACTTGCTGACATCGAACTCCAGGTTGTAGGAGAGCACATAGGCACCGTGGATGACCCGCCTCAATTGAGCAAGCGCCTGCGCAACAGGTACGCCTTTTGCCTTGATCTCTACGTTAGTGATTCCGGTAATCGTAACCATCTGACGAGATAGCTGCTGTGTTGGCGTCACCAGGCAATCCAACAGCGTCTCCTCACGGAGGTTCAGCACGACTAGGCGCACAATTTCGGCATCCTCATGTAGTCCAGTCGTATCCACTTCAAGGAATACCAGGTTTGGCATCGCTTGAACCGCCCGGGCCCAGTGGATAACTTTGAGCGGCGGCAACGGGGTAAGCATACGGCTCTGTTTCTGCACCAGCCGAAGCGCTTCCTCCCATTGCTGAATCTGCCGGGCGATCGCGCTCCGCCGCTGCAGCCGTGCCTGGAGATCATCCATATGGCGAACGGGCCCCAGGCCTCGCTCTTGAGCGAGCAGATCACTTAATGTTTGGGGAATCAAAGCATTCGTCATCATAATATATAACCTCGCTTCTCTCTATGATGTAGACACGTTTGAGGTCATAGCATGTTGACGCTTTTTTCAAACTGGCATGATTTAGCTGGTTAATGCCTGCTGAAAAGTTGGCATGCGCAGCAAGACTCTACTCGCACCAGATTTGTGGTGAATTTGATAAACAGAGCAAAAATAGCTTGTTAGAGAACACTACGCCCTTCTGGTTCCTCCAGCACTAAAAATTCTATTGATGGGAACAATTTCATTTCAAATGCATACTGGTGGTAAAGACGGTTTTTTGCTTGCAAGCGTCTGCAACTTCACTTGTTTGTAAAAAAACTGCTAAGACTTCGCTAAAAGGAGATATAAAGGATATGTCGAGGACGATGATTACGTCGCCTGCGCAGGTACAGAAACAGACGCAGCAACTCGAAGACTCTCACCAACCAATGCTATTATGGCATAAACTCGCGCTGGGTACTGTGCTTGCTATCTCTGTCTTTTTCAATTTTTTTGCTCTGGACAAACAGGACTTTTTCGAGTACTACTATGCGGCGTCGATTAAAAGCATGCTGTTAAGCTGGCATAATCTGTTCTTTGCAGCGTTTGATCCGGCTGGCTTCCTGGCTCTGGATAAACCACCACTAGGATTCTGGATTCAGATGCTGAGCGTCAGGCTCTTCGGCTTCTCGGTATTCACTATATTGTTGCCGGAAGCTCTGGCCGGGGTGCTTGCGGTCGCGGTGATGTTTCATCTTGTGCGCCGCGTCTTCGGGCCTCTCTCCGGCTTGATTGCAGCCCTGGCGCTGGCTCTCTCTCCAATCAGCATAGCCACCAATCGTACCAATATCATAGACAGCCTGCTGGTCCTGGCCGTGCTGCTGGCAACATGGTTGGTGAACAAAGCCACTGAGACTGGCCACTTACGCTGGTTATGTCTCTGTGCCATCCTGCTCGGGCTTGGCTTCAACATCAAATATCTGCAGGCTTATATGGTGCTACCGGCATTTGGCCTGGCTTACTGGCTCGGATCACCGCTACCTATAAGAACAAAGCTTTATCATTGCGCGGTGGCACTGGGAATCTTGTTGCTGATCTCCCTCTGCTGGGTAACGATCGTCGACCTGACGCCGACCAATCAGCGCCCCTATATTGATTCAATTACCACCCAATCGGAGCTAGATCTAGCCTTTGGTTATAATGGCGCATTCCGCTTAAATGCCGACGATAACGTTGTCAACAACTGGGCTTGGGAAATAGGAAGACCAGGGATTGCACGCTTCTTTGGACAACCGGTCGCAGGACAGTGTAGCTGGCTTTTGCCACTGGCTTTGTTCAGCCTTCTAGCCCTAAATAAGTCCAAACAGAGGCGCCTGCCATTAAACAGACAGGATCAGGCGCTCGTGCTCTGGGGGACATGGCTATTCACATTGCTTGCCTTCTTTAGCAGCGCCCATTTCTTCCATCTGTACTACCTCTCCATGCTAGCCCCGGCTATCGCGGCTCTGGTTGGAGCGGGCATAGTAATGATGTGGCATGACTATTGCCGTTACGGGTGGCGTGGCTGGCTACTTCCCTGCTCTCTGCTGCTGACGGGAATCACGCAAGCTCTCTTTCTCACTGCTTTTCCGATGTGGAGCAATATGCTTGCCATGGTCATTACTGCTTGCAGTGTTGTATTAGCGCTTATGCGATGGCAGCGCTTCCCGCATTCAAGAGCCAGGCAGCAATTTAGCCGCAAGGAAGCCAGCCGCGTCAAACAATACAAAAAAGCCAATCAGCACACTGTTGATAGCAACAGCACAATAACAGTTGAACAGCGCTTGCAGCAAGCGGCCATGACCATTGTCACCCTGGGAGTGCTGAGCCTCTTGCTAGCTCCAACAGCCTGGGCTGCCATTCCTCTCAATCCGCAAAGCAGGGTCATACCGATGGCAGGGCCACCAGTGCCACAAACACACATTCCTCCACTCATCGCCGACCCTGTACTATTAAACTACCTGCTAGACCATAAGGGTAAGGCACAGTTCCTGCTGGCAACAATGAATACAGAGGCAGCATCTCCATTTATCGTAGATACGAGCCTGCCCGTCATGGCACTGGGCGGCTACTCTGGTATCACCAGTTTCCTGACGCGCGAACAACTCATTCAGCGCATCGACCATGGCCTGGTGCGTTTTTTCTTGCTACCAGAGAGCAACGATCAGACCGCGAGTTGGGTATTCTCCCATTGCAGAAAAGTCCCGACTAAGCAATGGCAATCACGTATCAACACAAAATTTTCTGTGGATGCACTAACCTTGTATGACTGCAGTGGCCATTCGTGAAATCCAAACCCGAACGTTTGTAGCCTGCACATGTGATCGTTCGGCTACAGACCCTTATAAGAGCATGCCAGAAAGCCAGAAGGTTCGCACCTTCAAGCTGAGGCAAGGAGGAGGAGAAGGAGATCATGCCCCGGCATGCTCGTCAGCACCTATGACGCTACGCGCCTTCGGCGCTCAAAAGGTCTCTTCATGGTTAGTGCAGCAGGTGCGCATTTGCGCACCTGCTGCACTAACCATGAAGAGAGTGGGGACGCCTGCGTTCCCCATGCGCAGGTTGTCTCTTCATCCCTTCCCTTTTCTTTTCCCATTTCCCTTTACTTCTTTATTTTGTGCATTTACGAGAGCGGTTTTTTTGCGCAAGTAGGAATAGGAGTAAGAGAAGAGAAGTGAAGCAATTATGCAGAAAAAGCAAAGATTACGAAGGGCGATGATAGCGTAGAAGAATGGAGTAGCTGAGATGGAGGTAAAATTGTCCATGAAGAGCATGTAAAGATAGGGAAAGATATACGTCGTCAACACTCCAAACAGACACCACGCCACAACCCACTTCGGCTTCCGCTCCCCAACATAGGCAACTAGAGGCATGAACCAGAGGACGTATTGTGGGCTGAACACTTTTCCAGTGAAGATAACAATCAGGAGCGTTAATAAGCAAGAAGCAGCCAGATCGATTTTGTTACGCAATTGTAACCACCAGATATATATCAGGCCTGCGCCTAATAGAATAGAATTTATAAGAGATACCAGGGAAGTAAGGGGGCTTACGACACTGAGAGATCCATACGTGTACCTAAGATCCAACGAATATCCCAGGAAGTGAGACAACCATAGGATCGATGCTGCTGCTGACTCAACTTGAAACGGACGATTTCCATAGTAGCTCAACGGGGCGAGGGTACCCTCGATACTCAAGCAAAGCGAGAATACCATTATTGCCACACATACCACAACAAACACAACAAGTGGGGTAAATCTGCGCCAACTCGTCCACTTCTCACCGGATGCCAGCTGTTGAGCTAACAGAAAAGGGATAAGCAGAGGAAGTGAATAGAACTTGAAGACAACCGACAATGCCAGAAAAGCAAAGGCCCAATTCCAACGTTTGCGTACCCCGAAGATGATAGCGACTAATGTAAGTACCGAGGGCACCAGATCGAAGCGTCCGTCAGCCGTTGCCCAGCCGCCAATCACCAGATAGAGAGCACAAGTGCATGCTGCCCACCTGGATCTGAAGCATCTCAATAGCCCATAAATAATAATGGCCACCACAGACATCGAAATCGCGAAGGCTACCTGGTACCAGTAAGGTGAGACAAGCAAAGGAATTGTGAATGGAATGATTGATGGGAGCGGATATTCTCGAGGTAATGAATGCAGGGGGAGATTGGGTGTTTGACTGGCTACAAAGTGGATAATACCAGCAGGGAAGTGATTTGCCTGCATCCAATGTACGAGAGTGGCGGTAGAAATAAATGAGTCCTGAGGTTGGGTCAAGAAAGAACATTGCTCCCAGGGGAGCGTTTTAAGCGCAGGTAATCCTCCCCAAAAAGCTGTAGCATAACACTGATATACTGGAACATCACTAAACCTTTGCCCGAACAACCCCTGATACAAAAGGACTCCCATGGCTATCATAACCAGCAGATCCAATCCGTAGCGAAGTAGAAGGTTTTTTGATTCCTTCGGTCTGGTACTTGTAGATTCAGAAATATGGGGTTGAACACTTACTTTTTGCATGGTTGTTACTGCTCCTCACTTTTGTATCATTGCTACTGACATCCGCAGATATTCACCTGATACCAGATTTGATCAGGATCTGCTTTCACAACCAGTATGCGCCCGGCACGAAATTGTATTCATCGATAGAATTTAGCAACGACGTAACTATGGCAGGAAATCATCAGGCAGGCTTGAGATGCATACATAGTATGGGTTGACCCAACCTCCTGACCGGCCCATCCCATATCCCAAACAAGAAACGGCGAGTCATCCCCACCATGAATGGGTAGGGATGACTCGCTTGTCTTTGGTAAAAAAGGAATAGAGACTGTGATGGCCTCCTAAGGAATGGGTATATTTTCCAAGGGTGCCTCATTCTCAACTTGCGTGGCTATGTGCTGATGATCTGCAAAATAGAGGGCTTTGATTAACGTGCCGATCGTAATGATCATAGTCCCTAAAATGAGGAAGGGTAACCAGGATAGGTTGATCACTGTCATGTTAAATAGAAAAGGCATATAAGCGAACAGTGACGCCAGTTGTACAGCAATGGCAAGATAGAATTGCCTGGGTACATAGAAGGCGTAAATAATAGATATGACATCTGCCATGTAGAAATATCTTTCATGCATTTCCGGCAAAAAGAACGGAACACTGAGCACAAAGATAAATGCCAGCAGGATCAGCAGGTGGGACGAAACTTTTTGCTGACGCACATACACAACAAAACACAGCATAAGGATGCATGCTATAGCCAATATCAAGCCTGAATAACAAAACACTGAAAACTGAGAGTTCGGGAACCACTGCCAGAAAGTGGGAGCACTAAGGGTTAAAGAGGGATACTCCCCAGACACTCTCACGTATATGGTTAATAGATCCACAAGTGGTCTACCAAGGAGGAAAGCAGGAAAAATCATCACCAGGTAAGAGGCTGGTATTATAACCAGATGCTTGAGATAAACCTCCCTTTTCATCCATAAAAAGAGCAACAATGGAAGCAGAAAGACTGCTTGTGGCTTAAATGAGAGTGAGAGGCCGAAAAATAAACAGGCGAATCCAGGGCGTTTCCTCAAGAGGAAGTACAAGCCCATTACAGCGAACGCGGTATAGATCACGTCACACTGACCCCACAGAGCGCTGTTCAGAAAAATGGTTGGGGCAAATAACACGAGCAGTGAGGCAATAAGCGGTACGTAGCTGCTCTGGTATTTGAGTTTGATGATGAGATAGACCCCAAAGGCCAGCACAAAATCAAAGAAGATAGAGAGCGCTTTGAACAACACAAGTGGTGAAAGCGGAATATATGTTATCAGCGCGACAAAATAGAGATAGAAGGGGGTATAGTCACTAGCAATGTATTTTAATGCGGCAAATCCGTCATGGGCTTGAATAAAGTTATACCATACCATAAGACCATTCCAATAGTCACCACTTTCAAACGGTATTAAAGATATCCTTAACATCAAGGCTAATAGCAAGATAGCCACGATCAAAAGATATTCTACTTTTTTCCCTTTTTGTATGATGTTTTTTATGATATAGAAAGACTTTGCTTCTATATTTTCACGCTCTGTGTTTAACTGATACTCAATTGGTTCTACTTTCGTTTCTTTGCTTTTTACTTGAATGTCGTTCATGATTCTGTTCTCCTCTGCAACCCTTCGCTTTTAATGTCACTATTCGAGTTCCCCGCGTCTCTGTGTCCGCTTTATCAGGCGGAATATGGGAGATGTGAAGGGAACTTTCATGCCCCCCTCCAGTTTGCTCCCTTTCTCACACCACCAATGAGCCTTGCAGGCCTGTTGGAACTCCTGCTGAATAGTGAGCTTTTAATTTCAGTTTACCCATATCCGCCAAAATACTTGCAGGTTCTCACCGGTAAAGTGGACAACTACGGCTCAACCGACCAACTGACCTATCACATGCCTCAAACAAAAAACAGCGAGCGAGAAAGCCCCACCATGAATGAGTGAGGCTTTCTCGCTCGTCTTTGGTAAAAAAGGAATAGAGACTGTGATGGCTTCTTTAAGGAATGGATATATTTTCCAAGGGTGCCTCATTCTCTACTTGCGTGGCTATCGGTATATTTTCCAAGGGTGCCTCATTCTCTACTTGCGTGGCTATCGGTATATTTTCCAAGGGTGCCTCATTCTCTACTTGCGTGGCTATGTGCTGATGGTCTGCAAAATAGAGGGCTTTGATTAATGTGCCGATCGTAATGATCATGGCCCCTAAAATGAGGAAGGGTAACCAGGATAGGTTGATCACTGTCATAACAAACAGAAAAGGCAGATAAGCGAACAGTGACGCCAGTTGTACAGCAATGGCAAGATAGAATTGCCTGGGTACATAGAAGGCGTAAATAATAGATATGACATCTGCCATGTAGAAATATCTTTCATGCATCTGTGGCATGAAAAACGGAACACAGAGCACAAAAATCAACGCCAGCAGGATCAGCAGGTGGGACGAAACTTTTTGCTGACGCGCATACACAACAAAATACAGCATAGCGATGCATGCCATAGTCAAGACCAAAGCTGCATCATGAAGGATCGAAAACTGAGAGTTCGGGAACCACTGCCAGAAGTTGGGAGCATTGAGGGTTATATATGGCACATCCCCGGCAGCTGTCAGGTATATGGTTAATAAATCCGTAAATGGCCTACCAAGGAGGAAAGCAGGAAAAATCATCACCAGGTAAGAGGCTGGTATTATAACCAGATGCTTGAGATAAACCTCCCTTTTCATCCATAAAAAGAGCAACAATGGAAGCAGAAAGGCTGCTTGTGGCTTAAATGAGAGTGAGAGGCCGAAAAATAAACAGGCGAATCCAGGGCGTTTCCTCAAGAAGAAGTACAAGCCCATTACAGCGAACGCGGTATAGATCACGTCACACTGACCCCACAGAGCGCTGTTCAGAAAAATGGTTGGGGCAAATAACACGAGCAGTGAGGCAATAAGCGGTACGTAGCTGCTCTGGTATTTGAGTTTGACGATGAGATAGACCCCAAAGGCCAGCACAAAATCAAAGAAGATAGAGAGCGCTTTGAACAACACAAGTGGTGAAAGCGGAATATATGTTATCAGCGCAATAAAATAGAGATAGAAGGGGGTATAGTTACCAACAGTGTATTTTAATGCGGCAAATCCGCCATATGTGTGGATAAAATTATACCACACGATAAGATAAGTGTGATAGTCCGCACTTTCAAACGGTATCACAGTTATTCTTAACATCAAGGCTAATAGAAAACTAGCCACGATCAAAAGATATTCTACTTTTTTCCCTTTTTGTATGATGTTTTTTATGATATAGAAATACTTTGCTTCTATATCTTCTTCTACATTTAATTCATGCTCAATTGTTTCTAATTGTATTTCTTTGCTTTTTACCTGAATATCATTCATGATTCTGTTCTCCTCTGCAACCCTTCGCTTTTAATGTCACTATTCAAGTTCCCTGCGTCTCTGTGTCCGCTTTGTCAGGCGGAATGTGAGGGGAATTTGTGGGGAACTTTTATACCCCTCTCTGGCTTATTTTCTTTTCCACATCGTTAATAAGCCTTGAGGCCTGCTGGAACCCCTGCTGAATAGTGATTGTTTAATTTCATTCTACCCATATCCCCCAAAATACTTGCAGATTTGCTACAGTAAAGTAGAAGGCTGGTGAGATCTCACAGTTCACCAGTTCATAGGCAATAGCCCGCAACCTCCCCGAAAATGCAAGTTTATCTTTTTACTTTCTTTTACTCCTATATCAATATTATACGTATTCTTTATGTTTATCCCGAATAATTTGGTGTCGCTAGTTATCATGTCATCAGAAGCGTTGCCAGCGGTGAATAAAAGGTGGAGGTAAATAGATGACAAAAATCAGCATAGTAATACCTGCTTTAAACGAAGAAAAAGGTATTGGCCTGGTCCTTCAAGAGATTCCCATTTCTGCCCTGAAGCAAATGGGATATGGAACCGAAATTTTAGTCATAGACAACGGATCAACAGATAGAACGGCTCAGATTGCGCGCGAGCATGGGGCAATAGTGATAGTACAACCAATTCGAGGGTATGGTAATGCGTATCTTGCAGGCTTTGCAAACGCTTCGGGGGAGATTATCGCCACTGGAGATGCCGATTTGACCTATCCATTTTCAATACTACCTCAACTTATTAAGAAAATGGAGGAAGAAAATTTAGAGTTTATAAATACCGACCGCTTAACCTACCTTGATAAAGAGGCTATGCGTTTCTCTCATCAACTTGGTAACTGGATGTTGACACACGCTATCAGAATGCTTTTCAGATGGCCATTCAAGGACTCACAATCAGGGATGTGGGTATTTAAAAGAGAGATCTGGCCAAGCCTGGATGTGCGATCATCTGGTATGCCTTTTTCACAAGAATTGAAAATCGAGGCATATGTAAGAGGTTTTAATTGCGCGGAGGTTCCCATTTTGTATCGGACACGAGTGGGAAAAGAAAAGCTGCATACTATCAAGGATGGCATTGGCAATATCTCGCACTTATTTTTAAAGCGACTCCAAAGATGGAACCTATCGAACCAGTACCGCACTCACCAGGGTCAACTTAAGCAGAGCTTGACCGACCAGGGCACGCCGCATGATGCGCCAGTTTCTGAGCAACCCGCATCACAATTGGTGGGTAGCCGACGGAAAAAAATCGTTTGATCGCGCTCATTCCACAAGACAAAAGAGATAGAAGGATACTTTATGCTTAAAGAGTATGTAAAAGTAGAGACACACCTGAACCAATCCCTTGAGCAAAGGAGGCTACGCCCTGGAACGCTCATTGCCTGGTTTGAAATTGCCTTGATAGGGCTGGGCCTGCTGGGGAATTTTTTTCTTTTGCAGCATGTTATGTGGTGGCCTGATGGCGGGTTCAGATTCGAAGCTCTGTCAGAGCTAATAACCCGGGGCAAGATACCTGACACGAAGTATTCGCTCGTTATGCCTCTCTTCTCAATCCCTTTCTGGACGCTGGACAAGGTCGGTCAAACGTTCTGGTGGACCACACATTATAACGTCTTCGTCTTTGGCGCAGGTCTGCTTGTTACCTACCGGCTACTAAAGGATCACATCGATCGCGGCCTGCTGCGCAAGTTTTTCTTGCTCCTCACCGTGGCCTCGATGTTCTCTCACCACCTCTTGTTCTACTTTGGAGAGGTATTTACTGCCATCTTTGTTGCTGTCGGCTGTATAGCAATTGTTGTTGGCCCCGTTACAGTGGGCTGGTGTGCCATTATCCTGGGTGTAGTCAATACCCCTGCCACGATCATCGGTTTGATCCTGCTGGGCACCAAACATATGCTCGCCAACAAACGTATGCGTTATGCTCTGGTGATCATTATTGGGGCAGCTCTAATCATGCTTGAAGCCTGGATCCGGCGTGGTAGTCCGTTTGCCAGTGGCTACGCCGGTGAACAGGTAGCGCGCACCATTATGCCCTACTCCGGAAGGCCAGGCTTCAGCTATCCCATCTTTTTTGGTCTGAGTTCATTACTCCTTTCCTTTGGGAAAGGCATCTTCTTCTTTGCTCCGGGCTTGCTGCTCCCTATTCGCCAGACCCTACGTAAGGTTAAGAGCGCGACAAAGGTGGATCTGTTTGCTATCTATACCCTATGGATAGGATTCCTCGTTGGCCTGCTACTGATCTACTCGTGCTATTGGTCCTGGCACGGTGGCTGGTTCTGGGGGCCGCGTTACCTGCTCTTTGCGTCGATCCCGGCCTCCTTTGCACTCGCTGTGCGCTTGCGATGGCGCGATGCCTCCTTGTGGATGAATATTGTAATCATCCTGGTGCTTTGCCTATCTATCTGGGTTGGTATTGAAGGCGCGGTCTATGCAGACGATGCACTACGCAATGTCTGCGCTCCCACCTGGCAGGGAAATGAGCTTTTATGCTACTATGCGCCTGAGTTCAGTGCCTTGTGGTATCCCTTTGTGGTCTACCAGCCGCTTAGTTCCGGTCAAATACTCTATCTACTCTATAGCCTCTTTATCGGCATTTACCTCCTCATCCCGCTGCTGATCACGACAAGACACCAGCTCATTACAACAGCGCGCGAGAGGGGTTGGACCAGGTTGAATCTCCGTTTCTGATTTTACGCCCATCCCACACAAAACATGGATCATCCCAGATTTAATACAGAAGGATGACCCATGTTTCATGTGGGACATATTTGTGTACATAACATCAAATCTTTTTCCACCTATGAACTCTGGTTGCAATTCAATGAATCTGTCAGAAAATATGTTTTTATGCATCTTTAAATATTTATCTCATTATTCATATTATATATTTTAATTAATATTTATAGTAGTATCAAACATGGTGGTACCGTAATTATTACAATTTTATATTTATTTTTATAATAAAGGTATAAATTTTTGGGAGTAAAAAAATATATAAAGAATATTATTAAGAACACATATATCATCTTAATCATGTTATCTGTTTTGTATACCAATAATTAAACGTTATCAAGTAAATAACATACTACTTTTTTCAATTCGTATTTAAATATGTAACTTATATTTACCTTCTATACTAAGAACAGAGCAGCCTCTTCTAATAAGGGGAGAGATTTATCAGAGCAAGAAATAACCTATGTTGTATGGGGTTACTAGCATTATCTTCTTTTTTGCGCTGATAGCTTCTATCTCTTGTTCTTATATCTTTGAAGGAAACAGGCATATGCTCTCTTGGTTAACCATTAAAAAGGAAGAGAAATACTGCCTATGAAAAAGTTAAACGTGATGGGAGCTGCACTACTGATTTGTGTGCTGGCAATAATTTCTGCCAGTATGCTGGCAGGAGCCCTTGCTCAATCTCGTTCAGTTCAGGTTGATTCGGGTCATGCTCATTCGATGCAACCTCACGCGATGCAGTCCCACTCAACCAATGATAAGTTCGGGCACGCCTCTAGCCAAAACAGGTCTTCTTATAAGAACAATAAGAGCAATAAGAGCTCTTACAATAAAAGCCATAAGAAGGCCTCTGTTAATAGCTATGAGGACAAAGCCTACTATAATAGCTATGAGGATAGAGCCTCTCACAATAGCTATAAGAGCAAAGCCGCCCATAATAGCTATAAAGGCAAAGCCTCCCATAGTAGCTATAAAGGCAAAGCCTCCCATAGTAGCTATGATAACAGCTATGAAGACAAGGGCTCCTTTAGCAGCCAAGGTCAGCCCTCCCATGAAAAATGCGAAAAGTGCAAGAGGAAAATCATCATCATAAAAGTAAGAGGACCAACTGGCCCCACTGGTCCTAGTGGCCCATCAGGTCCTAGTGGCCCATCAGGTCCATCAGGTCCATCAGGCCCCACTGGTCCCACTGGCCCAACCGGTCCTACTGGCCCATCAGGTCCTAGTGGTCCTGCTGGCCCAACCGGTCCTACTGGTCCTACTGGTCCTACTGGTCCTACTGGCCCATCAGGTCCTAGTGGTCCTGCTGGCCCAACCGGTCCTACTGGCCCCACTGGTCCCACTGGCCCAACCGGTCCTACTGGCCCATCAGGTCCTAGTGGTCCATCAGGCCCCACCGGTCCTACTGGTCCTACTGGCCCAACCGGCCCAACCGGCCCCACTGGCCCATCAGGTCCTAGTGGTCCATCAGGCCCAACCGGCCCGACTGGCCCCACCGGTCCCACTGGCCCAACCGGCCCAACCGGCCCAACCGGCCCCACTGGCCCATCAGGTCCTAGTGGTCCATCAGGCCCCACCGGTCCTACTGGCCCCACCGGTCCTACTGGCCCAACTGGTCCCACTGGCCCAACCGGCCCGACTGGCCCAACCGGCCCATCAGGTCCATCAGGTCCATCAGGCCCAACCGGCCCGACTGGTCCCACCGGCCCGACTGGTCCCACCGGCCCCACCGGTCCATCAGGCCCAACTGGTCCCACTGGCCCAACTGGTCCCACTGGCCCAACTGGTCCATCAGGCCCTCCGGGAGAGGCTGAGGGGTTTGACGTAGTGAACGGAGCAACTACGGCTTTCTCCTGCCAGCGTACACCTCCGGCAGGGAGTACTACCCCCGCGTGTCCTAACACAGTAACAGTGGCAAGCATAACTGTGCCAGGGGGACCGGCAGGGAGCAAGTTTATTATGAATGCGACTATTCCGATTACGGCGACAGACAATAATACGAGGGTGGTGTGCAGTTTCGGCGGCACAGGTGTCACATCTGATGCACCTGGTGGTCCTGCTACAACAAGCTTCGAAACATTCACAGCAAGTTCACCGCATGTGACATTGCCACTTTCGGATTCGATACGTGTCACCACGGCCACTCCTACTGGAACAGTTGATGTTAACTGTACTATTAGTAATACGTCAAGTGGTAATGCGGTTGTGACGGCTGTAGTCAGCGGGGTATCCATAACGGCTGACCGAAAGACCACTCTAAACGGCGTCGATCCGTAGGATAACGAGCAGTATGGTAACCCCCTGCTCGCTCATCCTCTAGCAAGTAGGTACCGATGAAAGCGGATGTTATAATTCACTTTCATCGGTACTCTACATATCTGCCAGACAGTTTTGCCAGACAGTGATGAGCTGTTTATAAGGAACGGGTGGCCGCGCGCAGGGCTACTGCGGCTGCCTCGGCTTTGTGGAGAGCCCAACCAATACCACGCGGCTGGTTGGTAAGGGCACAATACCGGGCGTGCCACAGGCCGTGATACAGCTCATAACAGTGCAAACGAAGGGACAGATTCTCAAACGGCGGCAGGTTGTGAGTGTGCCGATATTCTGTGAAGGCACTGAGCCAATCGATGTGGCCCGCGGGCATCGCCTCGGCCCAGAAATTCATCCGCGCAACGTCATAGACCGGATCACCATACAGGCTCAGGCCCCAATCCAGGATGCCCGAAAGCCTATCTACCTTGGTGAGCGCGTTGCTGAAGCCAAAGTCACCATGGAGGAGACAACGCTCTTCGGGACACCAATCAAGATAGCGCACCAGCTCGGCGTGCAGTGCCATATACCGTTTTTCGTCGAGTATTCCGGCAGCGAAGGTGGCACGCCATCCCTTCAGCGCACCGCTCCTATCATCGTCGAAGGTGTTTCCGAGCGATCCTTCTCGAAAGCTGTACTCGTAGCACTGAAGCGCACCACCAGGACTTGCTCCTCCTGCCGATAGGCGTAGGCGCGTGAAAACTCTCCACCAGAAAGCTGACGAACTTCTGAGGCTGGAGCTCCGCCGCGATCAGCCAGGAAACGCTGCGCGCCTTCCAGAGTGATAGATCTATAATTCTGCATACACTTTCCTTATAAATTTCAACAAAAAATGGTTCCTACGAAAATGTAAAGCCCATTGCCAAATTGGCAACAGAGGTTTGGATAAAAAGGTTACTCTGTTTATTGCGCACCCAGGATTCTGATAGTGGTGCTCAGGCGTTGCGTTTTTGGGTCGACACCATCGGATGCCGTGACGAGCATAGAACTATCAGGAGACCAGGCAATAGCCCTGACACCATGATTGTCAGTTAATTGGGCTGGATAGGTGTAGCTAACCTTGCGGCTAGCAACATCCAGCAGGCGTAAGCTTACATGGAAGAAATTGGCCATGGCGATATGTTTTCCATTGGGCGACCAGGCCAGTTGGACTGAGTTGGGCGGCTGAAGTTCACCTAACAGGGCAAAAGTACTCTTGCCAGTTGGAATATTCCAGACCTGTAAGAAATCAGAGCAATAAGTAGCCAGTTGCCTGCTATCGGGAGACCAGGCGATTTTTTCCTGGTCTGCGAGGTCGCTACCTGATCCTCCATAGCCCATGGGATCCAGATGTTGGACCAGGCGCCCGGTGCTGGCATCCCAGACATAGGCAATATTTTTGGGGGCGTTGATAGCGACCACGCCAAAGGCGATATAATGGCCATCAGGTGACCAGGCGATATCAGCTTCTGTGGCGTTATGCAGGCCAGTCATCAGCGTGCGCACGAAAGCCCCGCTCCTGGCATCCCAGATCCTTACACTCTGGGTCGGCATGGCTCCATCCGAGGTCACAGTATCCACAACGGATACCACCTGCTTGCCATCGGGCGACCAGGCCGAGCTATACACGGCAGTATCGTGCTGATTGTTGACCCTGGCTGGATCAGGAGAGTAGCTGGCTAGCAGCTTACCCGTATTGCCATCCAGAATACTTCCAACTCCAACCCGTTCCAACAGCAGGCGCTGACCATCGGGCGACCAGGCGACGCCAGCTGCCAGTTGTGCGGGCCAGTAGCTCGCTGAAGCTGGGTACTTAAAGTTAGCAACAGGCGAGCATGTACGGGCATCCAGTATTTGTATACGCCCACTATTGCTAATAACAGCAATCTTTCCCTGCGCAGACCAGCTGAGCCCAAAAGCATCCGGATCGGCGTTAAAGGAACAATGCTGTTTACCCAGGCGTGGCGCATCATGCTGCGTCGTTTTTGTGGTGACATGGCCACCCGATATAAACATTTTAAAGGCCAGCACATTGAGCAGGACGATCAAGATGGCGGCGACCAGCGCGATCGTGCTCAGCCAACCACGGCGCTTACGCCTGCGTGCGTGGTCCGCTATCTGAACAGAGTCAGGAATATAGGCTCCTGACTGCTCTGCTTCCAGTTGACCAATACGCGCCCGCACGCGTTCCAGAATAGCCTCATTCTCTTGATAGATATTCCTGAGTGCAGCAACCGTAGGCGCTCCAGCTCTATTGCGACCTGAGTCGTGTTGATCTCTCACGCGGGCAAGTTGCTCTATCTGTTCATCTATAGACTCCGGGCGGAAGGGCTGGCTCGACTCGTCATGCGGCTCCATAGATTATTTTCCTCCCCGGTACTGCTCATATATATCTCGCAAATGATTTAGAGTGCGCGAAAGCATCGTACGAATAGCTCCATCGCTTTTCTGTAGTTGCTGAGCAATTTCTTTCGTGCTCAGCTCCCTGGCAAAACGGAGATGCAAAATCTCTTGCTGGATTTGAGAAAGATCAGCCAGGTGGATGAGTAGCTCATCATAATCTGCATTTCTCAATGCAAGAGCTTCTGGTGCCTCCTCATCGCAGGCAAAAAGCGTCTCGGCAACATCTTCCAGAGACGCCATCGTCGGGCGGCGTCTCTGCTGCCGGTAGCGATCAACAATCTTGTTGCGCGCTACATGTCGTAGCCATGTCAGCTGCTCATTCTCACCTAGATGGAGCGGCGTTTTATTTTGTAACGCAGCCATAAATACTTCCAGCAATATATCCTCTGCATCTTCTTTAGTAGCCACACGTGAACGAATATACATCAGGATATTAGCCGCATATCGCTGATAAAGCAGGGCTACCGATGATGGATGCGATTCTTCTGGTTCGTCCGATTGTTTCAAGGAAGCTGTATGCCGGGTTTGATGCATCATATACCTCAGCTTATTAACGATCTCAAACAAACAATCGCTGGTATCTCAAGATATGTTACAAGAAACGTAACTATTGATAGTTTTATGCATTTGATAAAACTCACAAATTTTAATATTTAAACTGGTCCCTGATAGCTGTCAGTATACTCATGGTGATAGGATTTTTATTGCCAGGGATGACATCATACACGTAACGGTGTACGCAATTCGTGTACTGCACAGAAAGGTAACACACATGAATATCAATGCTGGACAAATCGACCAGATTTTGAATTCACTGCCATATCCCATTAGCAAGGACAGCCTGATCCAGCAAGCTCGCAGCCGCGGCGTCAATGATCAGATCATCAGCATGATGGAAAAACTTCCAGACAAGACCTTTAATTCAGCCGATGATTTGAAGAGTAGCCTGAGTGGCTTCGGCAATTTAGGTGGCATGAAGATTTAAATATATTGCTGCTGATGCCGCTGTCCAGCGGCATCAGCAGCAATATATTTTTTTACCAATAAAATGGGTCAAGGTACATTTTATTGGTAGCAAAATTCAAGTTTTCTTTGTGGGGTCCGATAGATATAGATGTAGCCCAACAGCACTCAACATCTTCCGCATTAAGGCTACCAACCTTCCCTTGCAGGAGGAGCGAAAAACCTCTTTCGCTCCTCCTCCTTTAGTTTTTAGCAGAGTGTCTGATTCCCATTTTTATGAGGAAGTTAAGTGCCCCCGTACGGGCGGGTGCATGCGCACCCGAGCCAATTTTATGTGATTGTGAAAAACGTGCGCCTGGCGCACGTTTTTCACAATCACATAAAACATGTTGAGCGCCGCAGGCGCGTAGCGTCAGGGGCCGCAGGCGCGAAAAGCATAGCTTTCAGACACACTCTTAACATATTGGTGCGGCAGGTGCTCCATGCGCACCTGCCGCACCAATATATGGAAGAAATTTGAGGAGGCTAATTTACTTCACAGTCAGGGATAGCGGATCGACTTAAAAGGAGGCGGGCCAGTTCACGGGCCGCAGGCGAGGGATGCTGCTCTCTCGTGGACCAGGCCGGGCTATACAGGTGGGAACCAAGTAAAAAAGGTAAGATGACCGCGGGGAGTCGTGCCGGAGTAGCTGTATTTATCCAGCTGACGCGACCCTGGGTAAGCAGGCTGGGAGGAGCCACTACATAACCGCCTTCGCCGTAGGTGTCTATGCCTGGACCAAGCTTATTCTTCGTAGTGCGGAGGGTAAGGGTTCGATTATAGGTAAAGTAAAGCTGCCAGTTACCTTGCTCTGTCCGGGTCATAGCCGTTTCAGGTATCGCATAGAGCTGTCTGAAATGCTCCAGGAATCCACCTCGCAAAGGATCAACATCGATCACCACTAAACCATCTCCGGTAGCAATACCAATATTCGCCTGCTCGTCTTGCGTCCACCAGCGTTGAAGTGTCACAGAATCGGTGGTCGCTCGCTGAACGCCATCCACCAGGCGCGGATGTTGTCCTGGCTGTGAGCATTGTAACTGGCCGCAGGCGCATGAGCCATCAGCAACCAGGCCATAGAGGGGAAGTACGCGCCAACCACCATGTGCATAATTCCATGCAGCATCTTGTAAGCGGCATACCGGAGGACAAATGGTATGTTGAAAGGGTGTTACACGCATTGTCTGTCGCATATATCCTCTCCTTCTCAAAGCATTGAGAGAAGACACTACGAAGTCCACCCATACGAGTGAGCAGTACAGGAAAGAGCCTATACTTGCATCCAGTATAACCGCCCCCTCCAAATTCTGCACCGGCTTTTTTAAATGCAACTAGATCAAAGAGGCAATGGGCATTATCATAAGCTTGCAGTCAATTTTTCATTCAATCGCTGGCTGATTGCTTTATTTCAAGGTGAGGAGAGAAAAGACACAATAGTCTAACGCCTGCGCCGAAGGGGCCGGTGAGAAAAGGCACACGTTTGCGCCGCTAATCCTTATAATTCAAACAATTCAAAAAAATACTCGCATGAACACTGCATGGCTAGCGGCCAGGCCGCAACAGGCTATGAAAGTGCTTCCTGTGCATTATCCATAGTGAGAATTTCATCGACTTGTTTGATCAAGCTCTGTGCATTGGTAAAGCCATAATTAACCGCGTACGTCTTGCCATTTGCATCCAGCAATACAGTGGTTGGCACCGTCAATACATGATAGCGTTGCGCCAGTTCGGGCGAACTGGATATATCCACATTCATGACCGACACCACATTGCCTTTGGCCTCAACCACACGGCGCAACACCGGAGCCTGCAAAATACGACATTGCTGATCTTCTTCACTGCCAAAAGCGAGAATACGTACCCGCACCGCTACGGATGTACTACTCGTGCGCTCAACCACATCTTCACTTGCAGATACGTCAATACTGGGAAGAGGAGCTAAAGCATCAACAGGTGCAGAAACGTGCGTGTGCCGCCGGTATTCAAACACGAAACGACGAGCAGCAAGTACAAATACCAGCACAAAGACAGCGATCAGCACGATGGCAGCCAGCCGTAAAATCAGATCAGACATAACAATCATACTCCCCGCCGAAAGAATCCGCCCTCATAGCCTATAAGAGACATCCATCCTTAGAGCCATGGGTGATTACAGAGACACAATCTATTAGTTTTCTATACGACTCCAAAAGCATAAGCAAAGAAACAAGGAACCAGAAATACAAACGCCTATAAGATTATTTAATCACGAAAAACACGAGTTTGTACAGGTTTATTCTGTCTACTAACATAACGAACACAACTACAAGTAGCAACTTACACAGGCGGGAGTAAAGATGCCCGCTTCTCCCGTAAGAACTCGGCGATCTGTTCTGGCTCTTCTTTGTGAAGGGCGGAAGACTTCAATTCACTCAGGACGGAACTCCATTGCTCTTTAGCGGGTAAATAACGGCTATCCAGGCCAACCAGTTCTTCAAAGATGCGTCGTTCCAGTTCGTGCCACATCGATCGATCACGTCCATCGATATCGCCATCATCAGGAACATAATCCTGGTCGTTAGTGGCATTATCGATGCGGGTATGTAGTGGCTCAAAATAACGGCGTACCACTTCTTCCATACGTTGTTGATCCAGCGAGCCAGCATCAAAAGCCAGCGTGCCGCTCAAATGGATCTGTACTACGGGCTCCACGCCTCGATAAGCCGGACCTTCACGGCGGCAATAATCTTCAAGGCGCTGATATAATACTTCTGGTTCCGCCAGACCATCCACCCGTAAATCATAACGCACAAAAGGTCTTCGACGACTCACTAAACGGACAGCGTGATGCACACGCTCTTTGCGCTCCGGATCAATGATGCGTTCAGGTTCGTCGGTATCGATCTCGACATAATAATAGCCACGGTCCTCCCATTGCGACTCTTCCGCGCCACAGGTTTCAGTGGAACCAGGATTATACATCCAGCCATCGAACTCGTATGGTTTATGGACATGACCCAGCGCCAGGTAATCGATCTGGTTGGAAAGGGCCTGGAACTGGCCCAGGGTTGGCAGACCTTGCACGCGCGGCACGATGCCGTCCACGCCTGTATGCATCATCAGCAGACGATAGGCAACCCCCTGCTCATTCTCTGCGGCCTCTGCCTCTTTCAAGGCCTGGGCCATTCCTTCCAGCACACGAGAAGTGGCTGCCCCCTGCCAGGGCAGACCATAGACACGCAACTGGCCATCCAGCAAATCAATATAACTGCCCAGCATAGTATCAGGCTGCCAGGGCGTTAGCTGTGGTGCCCCATTCTGCATCATCGGGGCCAGCAATTTGATGTAGCCTTGATAACATAAAAACTGCAGCCAGGACACGCCATCCCGGTAATAACTACGATCATGGTTACCCTCAATCGCGATCACCGGAATCTGCAAATCATGCAGCCTCTTTAAACCTTCAATGGCATGGATCAGCGTCAAAGCATCAATGGCACGCTTATTGAACAGATCACCTGCAATGACCAGGAAATCGACATGGCGTTCGATTGCCGCGTCAATCACGTCCCAGAAAGCCCGACTAAAATCATTGAAACGCTCACGGACGCCATATTGCTCATATCCGAGATGGGTATCGGCCACATGAATAAAAGAAGCTCGCATTTTTGTTCCAGTTCCTTAAAAAAATACTCGATCAACAAGAACCGTCAAACTGCATCCTGGCTACACGAGTTATGCGGCCGGGCCAGTCATCCAGGCGCGTACCGCCACAATAGCAATCACCAGAGCGCCCAGGCTATAGATCAGCACATCTCGTCGTTTATCCTTTCCATTGGTCGTGAAGCTCAGCCAGACCAGTGGAATGCCCAGTGCAACAATACCGCCATATACATAATGTAGATAATAGAGTCCAGTGCCACCACCGGGTTTTAAGCCCATAGCGACCATGGAGAGACCAAGCAGGCCCTGTAGCACTCCGAAAGCAAAGGCAACCAGCAATGAAATACGCCAGGGTTTGATGTTCTCCCGCTTTTGAAAGTAGACGATGAGTCCCCAGACCCCTGCGACCAATGCTGATAAGAAGACGCAATAGACGTTATAGTTGTGTAAAGTAAGGATAAAGTCAGCCACTGTGTTGCCCCTTCAGAACCTTTTGATAAGGTGGTTGCTTATCAAAGTTATTCTTTTAGTTTTGGGGGAAATTGGAATTTCCCTAGCCTTACTATAGCGTGTCAGAGGTTGGCTGACAAGATAATAAACACGGTGCGGCCGTGTTTTATGCCGTTGTGCTCGATTTTTTATATGTCGAGGGTTCGCGCCTTCGGCCCATGAAGATACGCGCCTGCGGCGCTCAACATGTTTTCATGTGATCGTGCAAAAATCGCGCCGGGCGCGATTTTTGCACGATCACATGAAAAGGGCCCGGGTCTTGCGCCCGATTTCAAATATCGGATGGCATGTAGGTTTGGATGATGTGCATGATGTCGTCGACGGTAAAGGGTTTGGGCATGGTCTGGTTGACCTGGAGCGATGTGGCTTTAGCGAGTTGATCCAGGGCAGACATAAGGACGATGATGTGTTGTTGGCGGCGAGCAGGGTTCTGGCTGAGTGTGCGGCTAAATTCATAGCCATCCAATACCGGCATCATGAGGTCCAGGAAAATTAAATAGCTCATCTGTGCGTCGGCCGTAGCCAGTATATCAAGGGCTTCGCGTCCATTGTGGGCAACCTCAATGGAATACCCCTCCATGTCCAGAATGTCGGTCATCATATCTCTAATGATGGCTTCGTCGTCGACAACAAGAATTTTTTGTGGAGTTGGAGTATTGGACATATCTTTTGCGTGCATGCTTCAATTCTACCTATTCAACAGTATCAACGGGAGAACTTACCTGAGGCAAATAAAAACTAAAGGTCGAGCCTTCATTGGCGATGCTCTGTTCTAGCCAGAGCTTGCCATTCATCGCCTCTACAAAGCGGCGACAGATGTATAATCCCAGCCCGGAACCACGGACCGGCGTGGTCAATGAACGTGGGGCGCGTACGAATTTTTCAAAGATTTTCTGTTGGTCAGCGGCCAGAATGCCTTCACCCTTGTCTTTGACACGTACCAATATAACAGAAATATCTTCGTTGTCCAATAATAATGTTGGATCGGCCTGATCATCAGAGAGAAGGGGCTCAACCTCCGAAAGCAATAAGGAGGTGGCCGTAACCTGGATCATGGTGCCAGGCGGTGAGTATTTAGTGGCATTCTCCAGCAGATTGGTTAAGACCTGACGTACCCGTGGTGCATCGCCATTAATCCAGAGCTGGGGATCAATGTTCAGGGAAATCATATGCTCAGAGTTGTGCGTCAGCATATTGACGGCGACTTCGGCCGCGGCCAGGACTTGCACTGCCTCTATGTGAAGGTCCATCTTGCGATCACCAGGACCAATCTGGGCCGCTTCGGTAATGCTGGCGACCAGATCGCTCAATTGCTGGGCCGCGACCGATATTTTGGTGGCGAACCGCAGGACGGTTTGCGAGGTGGCCCGCGCACTCTGGCGCTTTAATTGACTGGAATAGCCGCTAATGGCGGTTAGAGGCGTACGCAACTCATGAGAAGCCGTCACCAGGAACTCGTCTTTCAACTTGTCCATGCGCTCCAATCGGGCATAGGCCTCCTCGCGTTGCTCAAACAACTGGGCATTACGGATCGCACTGGCGGCCTGGGCACAGATAGCCAACACCGTCCCGACATCTTTGGGCCGGAAGAAGCGATTGCCACTGGGAGTTGGGACCGCCAGAAAGCCAATGAATTCTGTTTGATACGACATGGGGACCATCAATATATGTTCGATGCCCATTTCGCCCAAGAAGATCTTACCGCCATCATTACTTGAACGGGCCAGTTCCTCCAGTTTGGGTGGATCCAGGTAGAAAAACCCCTCATCAGCCATGTGCTCAAGAAAGGTGCCCTTAAAAGGTAGCTGAATAAGACTAATCAGCTTGTCAGGTTCACCTTTTTTAGGGGGTGTAATGATCGGCATACCGCTCCCATCATCCACCATCTGCACGCTAGAAGGTGCATAGAGCGCATGGGCTATCAGTTCTTCGGAGGAGGCCGACGGCTCAAAAAAGACACATAACTCAACTTTAGTGATCGCGGCCACGGACTCAACCAGGTTGTTTAGAAGCTCGGTCACATTCAACACTGAACTAATCGATTGCAACGCACTATTAATGGCCGCCAGTTGCGCCTCGCGCTGGCGAGCATCATTCAAAATAGCGCGATCGCGTTCATATAATTTGGTATTCTCGATGCTGACCGTAACAATCTGCACCATCGTCTCCAACACCTGAATCTCTTCGTGTTGATATGCATTGGACTGCATACTCGTCAAGCAAATGGTACCGATTACGCGATTGAACATCTTCATTGGCAACAACAGGAAAGACCGGGTGTGCCGCTGATCTCCCCAGACGCCAGTGAGCAGTTCCTGATAGATATGCGCCTTCTCAGTATCATTAGCCGGTGAAAACAGCAGTTTACGCTTCTCATGTTGCGTTTCATGCCACCAGACCGGGCGTTCTGTCTTGAGGCGAACGGTCGGCTTTTCCGCCAGACCCTCCACGCGCTGACCATGGCTGATGGCAAAGATATCGTATAAGCGGTCAAGGTCACGATCGTAAAGAGTTAAAAGCATGCCTGAGACATCAACGACTCGCGACACAAAGTGATAGATATTCTCCACCAGATCCGATAGTTTCACCGAGGTAGGAAAAACCGAACTGATATTCTGCAGCAGTTGTAGATACTCACTGGTACGGCGCTGCTTGCGACGCAGCCTCTCATCCTGTAGGCGCAGGGTACAATTTTGCAGGGCAAGCGCGATCCGCTCGCTATAGTTTAAAGCTTCAGCGCGTTGCTTCTGAACATAGACCGGAGTAACGCCGATCGGCTCAACATAATAGTACAGCACCACAACACCCAGCATAGCAGCTGGCCGTGGCTCGCCACACGCTTCATCCACCAACGTCGATTCCCGAATGGGTACGACCAGGTAATAGGCTGGCGTCACATCACAATGAGGAGGGGTGGACTGGTCAGCCCGGAAGTGCTTCATATAATTATCATGGCGCATCACAAAGGCTTCATTATTATGCCAGCAACTACCAATTAAATCTTGCGACTGAGCATAGGTTGAGCCCGGCACAAAGAGCTCGCACTGCTGAGGAGACACATCTACAATATCATCCGTGGCCGCCGACTGAGAACGAGGATGATGGGAGGCAGGCGAGATAGCCGTTACCTCCCAGGTCTCCTCGTCATCCATATTCAGCTTGACCGTAGCACGTCTTCTGGCCGTCTCAGTCGGATAAGGAGCCTGTTCACTACCTACCGAAGAGGAATTCGCGGCCGCTGCTCGCGCACGTTTCAAGCGAGTGTGCACCCGCACGCGCATCTGACCGATTGCTTCATCATACAATGCCATACAGGCACCATCGGCACCAAAGCGCATCATCATCTGTTTTAAAAGCAATTTCAGCAACGGTAAAGGATAGTTTTCTTCGGCTAATAAATCCGTTCCTCCCCAAGTAGAGGCAGACATCCACAACTCCTCTTCTAACCAAAGCGCTCAAAAGTGCGCTGAAAAGTCGTCTAGCTGGCATGAGCACATGCTACACTAAATTTCTAAAGCGTAGCATATCACACACATTAGCCATATTCAACATGACAGGCAGAACGGCTGTATAAATACAAAGTTGATGCATAATATCAGCGCGTATCAATGCATGTCATTAGCATAAATTTAGCAGTTATTAGCTATTATCCCTGGCGAAACGCATAGATTAGCGATTGTCCCGAAGGCAATATTGATCACGTTAGTACTATATCACTTGTTGACATATTAAACAACGTGATGCTACAGTTTGATATAGTTGGGTGAATCGGGTCATTTGACAAGCTATCCATGGTGGGGCTATGATGCTATTTACTATGACGCTACTTACAAGGAAAGCAAAATCTACGCCTGTAAAGACAAATAACGTGCCTGCTATCATGCGGTAGGCCGACAGACACCACCTTGCACACTGGAGGAGCAAGTTATGTCAGAAACCATAGCCAATGGAACTGTGTTTCACACCCACACGCTCAGTAACGGCCTACAGATCGTTGGTCAGCCGATGCCAGACTTTGAATCGGTGGCGGTATCCTACTATGTATGTACAGGCTCACGCGATGAATACGATCCAGATATTGCAGGCGTTTCTCACTTCTTAGAACATATGGTCTTCAAGGGTACAAAGAGCCTTGATTGGCAGGAGATTACGCTGGCCTTTAATAAAATTGGGGCCGAACTCAATGCCTTCACTTCCCATGAGTCAACTGTCTACTATGCTCGTGTGCTTGGTGAATATCTAGACCGTGCCTTTGAACTATTAAGCGATATGATGTACCCGCGTCTCGACGAGACCGACTTCACGATGGAGAAAGAGGTCATCATCAATGAGATCGCACGCTCAGAGGATCAGCCCTATAACCTCACCTACCGTCGTATGATGCAAGACTATTTCGCCGATCATCCTCTGGGACACGATGTGCTGGGTACGCGCGAAAGCATTCGTAATATACGCGTTGAACAGATGCGCGACTATTGGACGCGCCGCTATGCCGCTAATAACCTGATTCTGGCAGTGGCCGGCAATTTTGACTGGGACCATATCGTTGAACTGGCCGAACAACATTGCAGCAACTGGCGCACCGGCGATAGCGGCCGTGATGCATCTCATTATGAACCCGCCACCTCCAAACGCCACGTTATGGTTGATAAAAACCTGAAGCAGCAAATCATGATCATCGCCATGCCAGCCATAGATATCAAACATCCCGACTATTATGCAGCGGTCCTCGGCGGCAGCATCCTGGGCGATAGTGACGGTTCACGCCTCTACTGGAACATCTATCAACGCGGCCTGGCCGAATCCGCCAGCGCGGGCATCTGGGCCATGGAAGGCACAGGCATTATGCTAATGGAGGCAAACTCCACCCCGCAAGACGCGCCACGTGTTATCAAAATGCTTAACCAGGAGCTAGATAGTCTGCTCAACGACGGCGTCTTTGAAGATGAATTGCGCCGGGCCAAAGATAAATGGATCAGCGGCATCGTACTGAGTAGCGAATCCACTTTCTCCCGCATGCGCTCACTGGCCGGCGACTGGGTTACCGAAGGGCGCCTGGTCAGCGTAGAAGAAGAAATCGAGCGCATTGAGAAGATCACGCCCGAAGATGTGATGCGCGCCCTCAAGCACTTCCCGATGCGCGAGAAACAAATTATCACCACCCTTGGTCCCCTAAGCGAAGCAGAATTATTCGCATAAGCGAATAATTCTAATCCAGACATGCAAAATAGCTCGGGCGCTGGCGCGCCCGAGCCCTTTTTATTGGTTGGTGCAGCCATTCGCGCATTGCGCGAATGGCTGCACCAACCAATAAAAAGACCTTTTGAGCGCTGGAGGCGCGTAGCGTCAGAGGTTGAAGACACAAAACTTTATTATATTGCAAGCATTGACCCGCTATCGAGGCTATGTTACAGTGGTTCCGACACATGTATTGGAGATATCCGACCGCAGTTGTAAGTGGAGTGAGTTTCATGCCTTATCCCTTTGATCCTATTGTGCTCTCCTATGTACAGGCGGAGCAGCTACAACAAGCACATAAGCAAGGTGAAAGCTCGCTAGAGCTTTCGCCCGACCTGGCCATCAGCACTATCACAGTTCAACTTTCAGAGAGTGGTGTTACGTTTCCAGAGGGCGAACAGCTCAACTGGCAGCAGGTGCAAAAGATTAAGCGAGCCGATGTCAATTGCTTTGTGCTGGACGCGGAGGGCAAGATACATCCAATCCGGTTCTTCTCAGAGGATACCAACCGCATGTGTAGCCTCATGCCCACCAGACGTACGCCCACCATGTTGATAGCTGGCTTCACCATGCATCGCATTGTCGATATTGACCCGATGGAGGATACCCTCAAAAAGGTGGCCGCCATTGTTCCCCTGACAGGTCGTGTGCTGGATACCGCAACGGGCCTGGGCTATACAGCAATTGAAGCGGCCAGGAGCGCCGACGAGGTCGTTACCATCGAGATAGATCCAGGGGCCCAGTTCATCGCGCGCCAGAATCCCTGGTCGCGCGACCTGTTTGCCAATCCCAGAATTACCCAGCTAATGGGCAGCTCCTATGACCTCGTGCCCACATTTGAAGAGAACAGCTTCGACCGCATCATCCATGATCCCCCCGTCTTCAGTCTGGCCGGAGATCTCTACTCAGGAGTCTTCTATCAACAACTCTACCGTATCCTCAAGCGGGGAGGGCGCCTCTTTCACTATATCGGGGACCTCAATAGCAAATCAGCAGGCACCGTCACCCGTGGCGCCTTAAAGCGTCTACAGGAAGCCGGCTTCAAACGCGTTGTACGCCATCCCGAAGCCTTCGGCGTCGTCGCCTACAAATAGGTTCGGACCTTGCGTCCGATTATCTCCACCGCCCACGTAACGCCTCCCATGCGCCCCATATATTCGGACCTTGCGTCCGATTTTCTCCACCGCCCATGTAAATCCCTTGTTGATTCCGCGCGTTACAGGACGGGTTGTGGGCCGCGGGCGGCATACAGGGCGTGATTCTCGATGATGGTTTGCACGATCTGCTCGACGGGACCATAGCGCGAATCGATCGGCCAGCGATCGCTACTGCCATTGTGGTGCTGCACATCTAACCAGACGTGGGCGTGGCTGGAGTCGTCGTTTGAGCGCATATGCAGGGCCAGCTTCTGCACCTCGGCAAAATCTAATACCTTAAATTGCCGTCTGCTGCTAGAGGCGTAATTCATGCATTGCACCACACCTCCAGGCGTCAGGATCAGTACAGATTTGCGCACTCGATTACCTCTAAGGAACGAGATGATACCAATCAATAAGGCCACTAAAATGGGTAGTAGCCAGAAAAAAGCGCTCAAATGGAGAAGCGAGGGCACAAAATTCTGCCAGTTCGTAGCATGCAGCGCCGGTTGAATACCCGCTGGAATATGGGCAGGAGTAGCAACCAGCCAGTTTAAAACGCTGAAAGGCCCCAGAAAGAACAGCAAGGCGAGTTGCAGCAGGCCCACAAAAATAAAGGCTAGCAGGGCCGAAAAAATGGCCAGACCAAGCGGTTTACCCTGGCCATCGAACAAGCGCCAGTTTTCGGGCAGCGGCCCCTGTAGCGCCTGATCCAGGATAGCTTCTGATTGTAGCATAAAGAGCATCCTTTCATCTCCATGTAGGTGCGTCCCTGCGGACGCTTCGTCTCCACAAGTAACCTTCAATTACTTATACTCATCAAAGGGACGTACTGGATGCATAGATACCCTTTATGCTACCGAAACTATGGCTGGGTCCAGGCTCAGCGATCGGCGAGCTGGCAGATAGCCTTGACGCCAAGGGCCAACTCTTCTTCGGAGGCGGCCAGCGAGATACGCACATATTCATCGGAGATAGTGCCAAAGCCCTGGCCGGGTGTGACGGTTACATTACTGGCACTGATCAAGTCGAGCGCAAACTGGCGACCACCCCGGGACTCACCATGGCGTCCACTGACATTGATCAAAGTATAGAATGCTCCATGCGGCGTATAGCTATAGCGACCAAACTCTTTCAGTTGCCTGACCACCAGATCGCGGCGACGGCGATAGCTCTCGCGCATCTCTACTACGCAATCTTGAGGACCGGTGAGCGCGGCGGCGGCGGCCCGCTGAATGGGAGTGCTGATATTGGTTAGATTCGCATTGAGCACATCCACAATCGTTTTGGTTAGCCGGGTGCCGGCCACCACATAGCCGATGCGCCAGCCGGTCATGGCATAGGTCTTCGAGAACGTGTAGATGCCAATGAAGCGTCCATCCTCAAACTCCTTACGAGAAAGCAGGCTGGCCGGGCTCACATGTTCGCCCTCGAAAATAATCTGATCGTAGCATTCATCCGAGAGCAAATATAGATCGTGGCGGCGTGCAAAGGCGAGCAATTCCGCCATCACCTGGCGCGGAAAAACGGCTCCGGTCGGATTGCCGGGTGAATTAATCATCAGCATGCGCGTGCGTGGCGTCACCTGCTGCTCCAACTGCTCAATAACTGGCAACCACTCGTTGGCCGGATCCAGTGGATAGGTCACCGGGATAGCGCCGGCAATCTGTAATTGGGGCAAATAGATTGGCCAACAAGGATTGGGGATCAGCACCTCATCCCCGGGATTTATGGTCGCCAGCAGGGAGGATAAAATGCCGCCGGTGCCACCCATAGAAATCGCTATATTGGCGGGCTGCACCGTATAGCCATTCACACGCGCGATTTTCTCGGCCAGCAATTCACGCAGCCAGGGCCAGCCGCTGGCTGGCCCATAGGTCTGTACCTCGCTGGCAATACTTTCAATCGCGGCCTGGCGAATATGCTCAGGTGTACGAAAGTTCGGCTCGCCAATCTGTAGCCGAATAGGCGGAGGCAATACCTCGCCACGAGCCTCGGCTTCGCGCTGCAACTGATCAGCATAGGCACCAAGCGAAACAATATCAGGAACAGGAAGTTCATGAAGTTCAGGTTTACCAAATTTCATATGCGCTCACTCACTCACTATCCACGTTGAGACTACTGGCACAAACGTTGTAACAGACCGCTGACCAGAGCAATGCGTACAGGCAACTGGTCCAGCTCAATATATTCGTCGGGATTATGGGCCAGGCCACCGGTCGCCCCCAGACCATCGATGGTTGGCACACCCAGGCCAGCCGTCGTATTGGCATCCGAAGCCCCGCCGCTGGGAACATCCTCGATCTCCAGCCCCATGTCCGCACTCGCGGCTTGCACCAACTGCACCAGTTTCAGACTAGCTTCGGTACGCTCAAAAGGCATATTGCTAACGCCGCCCGACAACACAACGCGAGTGCCATCCAGGACAGGGCGGGAGATCACATTACGCATAGCCTCTTCAATGGCTTTCAAGCCAGCCCGGTCACTGACACGTACATCGATATCGCAGCAGGCATAATCAGGCACAATATTGGTGCGCTCGCCACCCCGGACAACGCCGACATTCAAACTGACACCAGGAATCGTGCCATTAATAGCCTGCAGAGCTATTACCTGGTGCGAAAGCTCCAGAATAGCGTTGCGACCTTTATCCGGTTCCACACCAGCATGGGAGGAAATACCATGCGCTTCCACGCGATAGTTGGCGATACCTCGACGCGAGGAAACCACACGATTGACTACCCGCCCCGGCTCCAATACCAGTACCGCATCAGACTCGCGGGCCAGTTTCCCAATCAAAGCACGGCTAGAGTGCGAACCCACCTCCTCATCGCTATTGCAGACAAAGGTGACAGACTGATAATTGGCCAGCTGCGCCTCAATCAATAGCTGTACAGCATAAATACCGATCAGCACGCCCGACTTCATATCCAGCACGCCCGGTCCCTTGGCGATCGCCACACCATTCAATTGGGTGCGCGAAAATGGACGTCGCCGCGCCTCACCATCGGGGAACACAGTATCCATATGCCCAATTAACAGTAACCGAGGACCCTGTGGATTGTTGCCAGTATGGACCGCCACCAGGTGATTCCCATACTGCTGCTGCTCATCGAAGTAGGTCTGGAAACCAAGCCGTTGGAAACGCTGCTGTAACCAGAGTCCCAGCCGATCTACACCCGCTTTTACATACGTTCCCGAATCAATATCGACCATCGCCTGTAAATCGGCCAGAAACGGCTCCATAATCGATTCAGCCCGCTCCACAAAAAAGTTCTTCGGCATGCCGTACTCCCCCTTTATCATGTAATGCAATAATGCGGTCAGCGCTACCAGGTTTGAGGATCATATACATTTTGTCGCAGCACTCAAGATTTAAAGTATATCAATCGTAGGGTAGCAGCCACAAGTAAAGCTTGTCAACATCCATTGACTGGCTGATGAACGGAAACATAACATCGTCTCTTGAACATGTTCACGCGTGAGCGAAAAATCGGGGACAAGCCCCGAACCTATTTATTATCATGTTTAGCGATACCATCTCCTCGCATATCCCTGCTTTTCTGAAGATGATACAATTGTCTCAGCATGTAAATATGTCGGGCTTAAACATACAAATATGTTAAATTTGATGAGGGGTTGTTATTTATGTCAATTGCACTTATTGTTCATGGAGGCGCCGGAGATATCAAGGCGGATCGGTTCGAGGGCGCAAAAGCAGGTTGTAAAGAAGCAGCGCTGATCGGCTGGCGTGTGCTGCAAGATGGTGGCAGTGCGCTGGACGCGGTCGAGGCCGCCGTCAGAGCATTGGAAGATAATCCAAATTTTAATGCGGGTCGGGGCTCGTGCTTGAATAAAGAGGGCAAGATCGAGATGGACGCCGGCATCATGGATGGGCACACTCTAAATGTAGGGTCCATCGCAGGCGTGGAGCTGATTCAAAATCCTATTACGCTAGCACGCCGCGTAATGGAAAGCGAACACACCTTTCTGATCGGTGCTGGAGCCCAGTTTTTTGCTCGAGAGCAAGGAATCAGCCTATGCCGCAATGAAGATTTGCTCACGGAGCGCCAGTATGAGGCCTGGAAACATCATACGCATAGCTCTTTGACTTATGAAGCGAAAACCGATACTAAACAGAAAAAAGTCCAGAAGCACGGGACAGTCGGGGCCGTAGCCATCGATAGTACAGGGAAACTGGCGGCTGCGACATCGACCGGGGGCATGGCGAACAAATATCCTGGCCGCGTCGGGGACTCGCCCCTCGTAGGCTGTGGTTTCTATGCTGACGAGTATGCTGCCATTTCGTGTACCGGCTATGGGGAAGATTTTACGCGCCTGATGATCGCTCAGCGGGCCGCTGCCTATGTGGCGCAGGGCTATGATGCCCGGCAGGCTGGCGAGGCCGCGATCGATTTTCTAAGCCGGCACGCTGAAGGAGATGGTGGCCTGATTATCGTCGATCGTCATGGAAATGTCAGCAAGGCCAGAAATAGTAAGCATATTGCCCATGCCTATATTAACGAGCATATGGCGGAACCTGTAGCCGACATTCTGTAAATGCATAGTAACTATTGATAGTCCTAAAGGAGAGCATGCATCGCGCTATTCCGCGACGCCAGACATCAAGCAATAACAAACCAGGAAGAGCAGGTTCAGTGAGTTGAATTCCAGTTTGCTCTCCCTGGTACAAACAAAAACTTAATGAATGAGGACCGTTGAGAGATAATAGCCAACGCCAAAGAAGAGAGCAAATAGCAGCAAACCAAATAAAATGAGCAGAGGCATATTGACATGTTTCGGCGGGGCATTCGTTTCATAGGCAGCCTGGCGAGCCACAGCCAGTTTGGAGCTCATCGACGTATCGAATGCAGTCGGCAACTCATTTTGATCCACCATCACCGTATGCCCGGCATCGGAATGCGGAGCATAATCGGCATCAGAGTGAGAAGCTTCGCGGGCACCCCCTAGCGGCTGACTCAGCAAACGACCGGAGCGCGCCGGCGCAAATTGTGACTGCGGCACCCGTACCGCTGCATCATCCGCCACCTGATAAGCAGGGGCCAACTGACCGGAAGAAACAGGTGGAGCAGGTGGCTCTAAAGCCTCGGCCAGCACTTTAAGTTCAGCATGCAAAGCTTCTGGAGTAGCAATATATTGAGGATGCTGGCGCACAATTGTACGCGCAACAAGCTCACAGACTTCAGGAGGAACGTTGCGCACAAAGCGCAGGCGACCATCGGCTGGCGGCTCCACGGTGCGTGCATCGGGGTTACGGCCCGCCAACAACTGATAGAGTAACAATCCCACGGCACGTGTATCATCAGCCCGGCGCCCATCGCTGGCCTGCCCCGCCGCCAACTCAGGATCGGCAAAAACGGGTCCACCGCCCCCAATGTTATTCCATGCCGAAAAATAAAGCATATCGCCCGGCAAAGCAAAATTATTCACCCGCACCGACCCACGACGATCACGAATAATCGCAGATGGTGTGAGATCCCCATGGCAAACCTTACGCACAGGGGTGCCCGCATACATCAAAGCCTGGCATACCTGCACACCTAGATCAACCA
Organism: Dictyobacter formicarum; assembly: GCF_016587435.1. Next base: position 238,169 of record NZ_BNJJ01000009.1, on the reverse strand, counting down.
CATGGTACGGAGAGAGTTGTGATTGCAGCAACGTGCCAAAATCATCGCCATCCACATATTCCTGCACAATATACAACGCATCAGGTTCAACGATCAGGTCGTAGATGTCAATAATATTAGGATGTGCAAATTGCGCGGTAGCACGAATCGCAGCACGATAAGCTGGAATGTGCTCGACCGCCGCAGATTTTATCGCGACAACTCGTTGCAATACCTGGTCGAACCCCTGGTAGACAGTACAGGTTTGCCCCTGTTGTACCAAACGCTGTAGCAGGTAGCGTCTTTGAATGACCCGGCCTGTTTCCACTGTAAGCCTCTCAAGATTACGCACTTATACTTCCTTGCATCCAGATAAGTGAGTGTTCAAGCTCCAACCACAACGTGGCAAATCTGAATGTCATAAGCATTATAGGTCTTGTAACGCTAATGTAACTGCGCCCACAAGAGGAGCCTCCGATCCGAGACTACTCTGGGCGATACGTAAAGACTGACTTGCCTCAGGAAGACACAGTTCCTGAATACGTTCCCATAGCGGCACGATCAACAACTCGCTCGCGCTGGCCCCTGGCCCACCTAGAATTATCATACTAGGATTCACCAGTTGCACAATATTAGCTAAAGCCAGGCCCAGATAGGTACGTACATCATGCACTACACGCTGAGCGATTTGATCGCCTTCAGATGCTAACTTAAAAATCTGTTCAACAGTAATGCGTTCCGCGCGCCCATCGGTCACCCGTCGAATCGCGGCCTCAGTCTCAGGATATTCTACAGAAAGACCAATCATTGTGCGCACAATCGCATAGGCGGAGGCGATAGCCTCCAGGTGTCCCTTGCCACCACAGGAACAAAGAGGTCCATCTTCCTTCACAATGAAATGACCAACCTCGCCAGCTGTACCCGTGGCGCCATGATAGACCCGGCCATTCACCACCAACCCGCCGCCAATGCCACGTCCGAGTCCAAGATAAAAAACCGCACGCTCCCCATGTCCAATACCATGCACCACTTCAGCCAGGGCAGCCGCATTCGCATTATTATCAATAATACACGGCACACCTAACTTTTCGGAAAAGTAGTCCTGTAATGGGAAATCATTCCAACCGTGAGCATGGTGGAGGCGCCTCACAATGCCATACTTGGCATCGACCAATCCCCCAACCGCCACGCCAACACGTAAAATACGCCCATCGCGCAAATGATCCGGGCGAGCAACCTCAGCAATCATCTCATCAAGCAATTGCAAAACAGACCGGGTATCGGGAACATACTCCTGGGGACGGCGAACACGATGCAAAATAGTACCATTAAGGTCTGCCAGAGCCACAGATTGGCGCGCACCACTACCACTCAATTCAATGCCGACCACATATCCCTGTGTAGCCAGCAACTTACCACTGTTCCGCTGCGCCACAGGTTGACCTGAAATAGCTTCAGTCCCAGCAGCGGTCCTATCTGAAGTGGGTTGTGTAGTCACGGTTCGCTCTCCCTTCAATTCCTCACCAGAAACGCATGGTTGGAATCTAAGCTTGCTGCCACCCAGACAAAGAAATAAAATTGCCATGTAGTGTATGCCATTTTGCCAAGCGACAAAGTGGTTGCACATAAGCTCGGTCTGGATGCTCGGAATTTAGATGATCCTATTATAAGGATTGAGCATTACTGGGACAACGGGTTTAGTATATCATACAGAATTAGTAACGCAAAGTTCGCTAGGATGCCTGTCCCAGTTTTTACCAATACCAGGCCATTATTGTACAGCTAAGTATTTACATTTTCTCACCTATAGCATATAGTTTGCGGTAGATATAAAAAACAATAGCTATATTATCCAGGTTCGTTTGTATCTACAAATGCTGTTCATTCCTGCTTTTGTGCCGTAGCAGACCACGTTTCAGACTGTTGTAAAATACATCATTGTATTTCACCAATATTGATACCATTCATATACATGTCACATGGGGACAGAAAGGATAAAGCATGGCAGATCCACGCTTACAAAAACTGGCAAAAGTACTGGTTAACTACTCACTCGCCCTCCAACCAGGTGAGACATTCTTCCTTAAAGGACCTGCGATTGCTGCTCCATTAATCAAAGAAATCTATCGTGAAGCCATCCGTGCCGGTGCCCACGTTACGCCTTCCATCACACTGGATGGAATGGAAGAGATTTTCTTTACAGAAAGCAACGGAGAGCAACTCCGATACATTTCGCCGGTAGTAGATTTTCATATCAACCACTTTGATGCGCAATTCACCATCATCGCCGACGAAAACACCAAGGCTCTGAGTAACGTCAATCCACAGAAAATGGCAACACACAGCGCGGCCCAGGCCGGGATTTCCAGGCGCTTCATGGAGCGGTCCGCCACCAATGATCTACGCTGGTCTCTCACCCTCTATCCAACGCAGGCTCATGCCATGGATGCCGGCATGTCGCTAAGCGAATATGAAGAATTCGTCTTTAACGCTGGTCTGCTCGATCAAGATGATCCGGTGGCTGCCTGGAAAAAAGTGCAGGTGGAACAGCAGCATATCGCCGACTACCTGGAGCAGCACGACGAAATCCATATCGTCGCTCCCGGCACTGATCTAACCTATCGTGTAGCTGGCCGCAAGTGGATCAACTGCGCCGGAGACAAAAATTTCCCGGACGGCGAAGTGTTCACTGGCCCCATCGAGAACTCGGTCAATGGGCATATCAGCTTCACCTATCCAGCGGTCTATAACGGCAACGAAGTAGAGAATGTGCGCCTGGTCTTCAAAGATGGCAAAGTTGTTGAGAGCAGCGCGGGCCGTGGAGAAGAGTTCCTCAACGCCATGCTTAACATGGATGCCGGCTCCCGCTACCTGGGAGAAGTAGCTTTCGGCCTCAACTACAACGTGCAACGCTTCACCAAAGAGATCCTCTTTGATGAGAAAATCGGTGGCACCATGCACATGGCGCTGGGCGCCGGCTATCCCGAAACCGGTTCGACCAATGAGTCTGGCCTGCACTGGGACATGGTCTGCGACCTGCACGAAGGTAAGGTGTACGCCGATGGCGAACTCTGTTATGAAAATGGCAAGTTTATTATCTAGTGCTATCAACGCGTTCCATTGCCCTATCCATGGAGATAGGATAGCTCGCCAGCTTGGGGAACGCAGGCGTCCCCAAGCTCTTTTATGGCTGGTGCGGCAGGTGCGCATTCGCGCACCTGCCGCACCAGCCATAAAAGGCTTTTTGAGCCTTTGATAAAAATTGGTTTGTATCCCTGAGTTAAAAGGCATCCAGTACGGTTTTTGCGAGGATGGCTTCGGGCCAGTGGGCTGCAAATTCTGGCAACCAGCTGTGGATACGCGCCAGATCATCTTCGTCGACCTCGAGGGCTCCACAGTGGGTATGGTCAAACCTGGCGCCTTCTAGATGAGCTCCGTAGAGGTTGGCGCCAGCCATCCAGGCGTGACTGAGATTAGTTGTTTCCAGGTGGGCACCACGCAGGTCCGCGCCAACCAGGCGTACCAGGCCTAGATTAGCCCCCTCAAGATGAGCGCCACGCAGGTCCGCACCCTCTAGTAGAGCTGGATAGCGACCGGCGAGGGAAACCAGTTCCAGATGGGCACGAATCAAGTTTGCGCCTTCCAGATGGACTCCTCCCATATCGCTGCCAGTCAGGACCGCTCCAGAGAGGTCGGCACACTGTAAATAGGCTCCCCCAAAATTGGTTTCGAAGGCATGAAGTGAGCTCAGGTCGGCGTGCTCAAAGTGGACATAGCTGAAGTCGGCATGTGAAACGGTGGCGTGGCTGAGATCAGCGCCACGTAGATGAGCGCCAACCAGATAAGCTCCTGTCAGATCAGCACCACTCAAGCAGGCAGCATTGATATGGGCACCGATCAGGTTCGCCCCAGTCAGAAAGGCTCGCTTCAGGGATGTCCCCTCCAGGTTCGCCCCACCCAGCTCGGCCAGCTCCAATGAGACCTCACAGAGACTGGCACCATTCAAGTATGCGCCGTTGAGGGCCGCGCCCTGCAACTGTGAGCCATCCAGCCGCACACCCTCTAGATGAGCGCGGGCCAGCTCTCGCTCTTCGTCATTGGCTGGCAACCAATCAGCCCAGGAAAGGCCAGCCAGCAGACGAGAAAGCGGCAGGTGCCGTAAGTCTACATCGCGCAGGTTCGCACCGCGTAGATCCAGACCGCGACGAACACGTTGCTCCGGCGCGCGCCAATCTACAGGTCCATGGTTCCCCTCATGGCAGGCCAGCAACCATTCCACATCGGCCCGCGTCAACGCCAGGTCGCGAAAAGGATAGAGTCCTCGGGCGATATCGGGCATCGTGCTAAGGCGTGCCCGTAAAAATTGCTGGCGCTCCTTCGCAATCAAAGGTTCTCGGCGCCAGGATTGTCCTTGCTCGTGCCAGTGGCGCGACCAATCAAACTCAAAGGATGATTCGGGTATCGTCATAACGTTAAAAACACTTCTAATTAGTTACTGAAAGTTTTCGTTGAAAGACCAAGCAGACAAAATCTACCGTGGTAGCGAGGGCAGCCAGCTCAGCCAGCCGGGTCCTACTCTCAGCAGACTGATGCCAATAGTTAGGGGTCATCACCACTATCTGCGCAATCTCGGCCTGCTGCAAGTCCAGTTTATATGTTAGCGAACGCGTAGCCACCAGATCAAAAGAGCCAGAGAACTGCTCAATAACATGCTGCTGCTTATTTTCCTCAATATTCAATAAATGTAAAGAGTGGCGTAGCTCTTCCAGGTGCCGGGGCCCGGGAATCACGATCAACAGGGGCGCGCCTGGCTGCAGCACACGGGCGTATTCAGCAACGTTGCGCGGGGCAAAAGTATTGACCATGCCAGCCAGAACCTGATCAGCCAGCGGCAGCGCCTCTTTCAGATTGGCCACCAGGAAAAAAGCATCTGGATAGCGTCTGGCCGCCATACGAATCGCATCTTTAGAAATATCGATACCCAGTCCCTGCAGCTGGCCGTACTCGCTTGCCAAAGATTCCTGCAGGCGAGCCAGGTAGTAACCTTCGCCACAGCCCGCATCCAGAATACGCACAGGACCCTTTGTGCCTGCCGGCAGATGCTTCTGCAACAATCCGTTCAACAGGTCTGAGACGGGCACATAATAGCCCTGGTCAAAGAAGGCTCGCCGCGCCACCACCATTTCTTTTGTATCGCCCGGCAACTTTTTGCGCAGCAGATTCACATAACCCTCTTTCGCCACATCAAACGAATGAGCATGTTCGCAGCGTAGCGCTCCTTGCTGAAAGGCCAGAGGCAATGTACAGACAGGACAGGCCAGTACCTCCGCAACATTAGTCAAAACCATCGTATCTTCCACTCACCTTTTCTGTTCACTCTCTTTCCCCACATCATATGACGGGCGAGACAGATTGCTCAAATAGTCATATTTATATTCGCCCAATCAAAAGCGTATGATAGAATGATAACAGAGTATCATTGTACTCACTATATGAGTTTTTGTGAATTCAAAAGAAGAAGCGTAACGAGGTTTAATAAGCATGGAATACGCGGTGCTCGGCGGTGGTGCGTTAGGATTAATGGCTGCATACCGGCTCACACAAGCCGGTCATTCAGTGATGGTCTTTGAACGTGAAGAAATGGCCGGTGGACTGGCTTCGGGCTTCCAGATTGGAGACGTCTGGCTAGAGAAATTTTATCACCACATTTTCCGGTCCGATAAGATGGCGATTCAAGTCATTGAAGAACTAGGATTGGGAGATCGCCTTGAGTGGCAACACCCACGCACCGTGAGCATGGTTGGTGGTGAAAATCATCAGCTGGATGATCCTATTTCGCTGCTCAAGTTTAAACCCCTGACGATGTATGAACGCTTACGCGTGGGCGCGACGCTAGCCTTTCTGAAGCTCGCCAATCCGGCCTGGCTGGAGGGCAAAACCGCCGATCCCTGGTTACGTCGCTGGATGGGAGAGCGCCCATATCAGATGATTTTTGAGACGCTCTTTGTTGGTAAGTTTGGCCAGCTCTATGATCAGATTGCACTGCCCTGGTTCTGGGCGCGCATTCATGATCGCACGCCCAAGCTAGGCTATATACGTGGCGGATTCCAGCTGGTCTATGAAAGTCTGGTAGAGTATATTACGCAACATGGTGGCAAAGTGTTGCTCAACACCACCGTTGAAGAAGTAGCTCAGAACGGCTCAGGCTGGACCGTCAAGACCAACCAGGGAAGCTGGAATTTTGATCGCGTCATCTCTACCCTGCCAACGCGGCTCAGCTGTAAGCTTATTCCGGCCCTACCAGCGGATTATCGCCAGAAATACGACTGGGGCCAGGCCTACGGCGCCCAGTGTTTGATCCTGGCCCTGGACCGTAAGTTGACCGATAGTTATTGGATCAATTTGTGTGATAAAGGCTATCCATTTACAGGTATCTTTGAGCACACCAACTTCCGCGATCCCGCAGAATATGGCGGCCGGCACCTGGTCTACCTGGGCAACTACCGGCCCATGGATGATCCAATCTTCAAAAAAGACAAAGAAGAGCTGATCGAAGAGTTCACGCCCGCCATCCAAAAGCTGGCCCCCAACTTTCAAACGGATTGGATACGGGAAAGCTGGCTCTTCTCAGCGCCGTATGCACAGCCGATCGTGACAACTGAATACCGCCAGCATATTCCTACGCTGCAACCTCCACTTCCCAATCTATGGATCGCTAATATGTTCCAGATCTATCCACATGACCGTGGTCAGAATTATTCCTTGGAACTGGCGGATAAACTCGTAAAACAAATACTCTAGCAAACACAGCTTTTTCCGCTCTTCTGAATATCATCTGTATATCATAGGAACGGGAAAAGGAAAAAACGATTTTTTTTGAAAAACCCCGTAAAAAGCAGCCTGATAGCTTGTAAAAAGTTTGCGGGATGTGCTATACTATTTGTGAGCAGATCAGGAGCGCGTCTCACGCGTGATTATCTGCGTCGTTGTCAGTCAAGCGTAGACTCAGCTCGTGGATAAAGTTCAGCGGGTTTATAGCATGAATGTCACCGGGGTGTAGCGCAGTCGGCTAGCGCGCAGCGTTCGGGACGCTGAGGTCGGAGGTTCAAGTCCTCTCACCCCGACCAGGATGACACATACTTCCCCATATTGGGAGTCAGGAGCATCACAATCCAATAAGGATCGTTAGTGCGTATAGACAGAAGTATGTGTCATAATTTTTTTCTCAGGCACAAAGGAGATCATCAAATGCAGGGCTATCAGATCTACAGCACGGCCGGCATCAACGGCTGCCATCTGATAAGTCTGCACGCCATCGCAAGTACTGAAAGTGCTCAAACGCTGGTGAGCAGAAGTGGACCTGCTGTGCCTGTTTCTCCTGGACATGCAATGCACTCCCAACCTTATCCACCAAGTCGTAACAGGCGGCGCTAGGGACTGCAGGATCGGCTTTCAACGCGAATCCATCCTTGTTCAGTTTTTCTCCCTCCGCTGTCTGTATATGTCATTCATCGGCTCTGACAGAGAGGAAGGAAAGCCATTCATGCCTGTTCTTGTGTTGAATTCCTCATTACAACCTCTCTCGGTTATTCCGGAGCGCCGTCTCATCGTATTACTGTCAAAACATAAAGTGACATTCGTAGATGAGAATGTTCGTGAATTGATCGAAGAGAGCATTCAACTGCGTCGCCTCGAGCTAGAGCGCCCTGTTATTGTACAGTTACTGGCAAATGTGCGTGTGCCGCGGGTAGTCCTGCAGCCCACACGTACCAATATCCTGTTGCGCGATGATGAAACCTGCCAGTACTGTGGCAAACGAAGTCGCGACCTGACGCTCGACCATATTATTCCACGCTCCCGTGGTGGGCAGAGCACGTGGGAGAACCTGGTTGCTTGCTGCAAACATTGCAACGGCAAAAAAGGGAATCGTCTCTTAAAGGAGGCCAATATGCATCTTCTGCGGCAGCCGCGTGCGTTGACGCAAGAGTATGCTGGCTTCTTCTTGCTGCGCTATCCAAAGTTGCGCGAAGCGTACGAGCAATTCTTGCTTAGTGCAATGGGCGTCCCAATGCAAAAAGTACATAGTAGTCATGGTTTAAGTGCGTAGCACTTAAGCGTCACTGTTATTATTCTTCTTAATTCATTCGTCGAGGGGAAAAATCGGAGGCAAGCTCCGAACCGATGGGTGTCATCATCTGTTGTGTGTTTCGATGGTCCACGCGATGGAACCTTCAAGAACCATGATTCCAATAGGTTCGGGCCTTGCGCCCGATTTCTTCCCTCGGCAAACGATCTCCTTCCCTATGGAGAGAATGTTCGGCCCAGGAGACATAACCACAAGGGGCATCGCCCCAAAAAACCTCTACCAGTAAGGCGTGGGCCCCTCACGCCGAACGAGATTGTAAGCTAAAGGCTGCCGTTAGTGGAGGAGTCGGCTCCGCTGCCGCCGGTTATTGTGCCACTGACCTGACCACTATTGCTTACTTGTAGCTTCAGTTGTACCTGGAGCTGGCTACTGTTATCAGTTGTGCTAGTCAGGGCAGCGGTCATATTCCACTGGTCAGAGGCATCAAATTGCGTCAAGGAGCCTGTATAGAGAGGCTGCCCGGCATTATTTAACAGAACGACAGACGAAGAGGTAATCGACAGCGTGTTATCATTAGCCACTTGTCCTCGCAACCACACCTGTACGTTGCCGGCAGGCCCATTAGAGATGGCCATATTCAAACGTATAGAGACGTCTCCATTAAAGCGAGAGCTACTCTGCGTCATCTGTCCCTGAAGGTTGCCGGTAAAGGACTGCGGGAAGACGGTCTGCGTCGCGGCCGTTGTTGTACTGCTCTGAGTGGCAGCTGAGGCCGCCCAGCCCGGCTGCAGGGGTCCCAGCACAGCCCAGAAGGTGCCAGCGGCAACCAGAATCACTGTTGCCAGGGCCAGAACGGGATGTGAGCGGCTCTGAGGTGCTCCGGTAGGGCGTACCAGGCGAGTCAGCAACAAGCCACCAATTAGCAACACGCTAAAGGCATAAATAGCACTACCCCACCAGGTCCGGGTATCGGTGCCTGAGGCAATCCCATGTACAACGACAGCGGCATAAAGTAACAATGTCAGGACATGCAAACGTCTCCACCAGACATAGCCGATAAGAGGGCGTAGCAGGGTGCTTAAACCGATGGCCAGGCCGATATAGAGTCCAACAATCCCCAGCGCCATCCAGACGGGACGGTAATGGCTGGCCAGGGGAATCAACATCTCGTTCCACCCGAACTTGGTAAATGGATCGAGCCAGACGGCCAGCACATGTACACCGGTAAAGATGAGCGCCAGCAACGTGACAAAGTTGTGCAATTCGTTATTGATCAGGCGTAGCCAACGATTGGACTGCAGGTGTGAAGACAGAGCCAGGCCCAGCGCCACCGCTAGCGTTAATAGAAAAAACGCGGTAAAGCCACCCGCACGCGCAACATTCCAGGTAACCGTCTCCCATATACTTAACATTGCTGCACCTCACTCTTATTCACTTCCTGCGGCCAGGGACCAACGGTTAGCACAGAGCCATCTTGCATAATCAAGAGGGCCGCCAGGCCATGCTGACGTAGAAATGCGCTACCCTGCTTAATTCCCAGCAGAAAAGCCACCTTAGCGGCGACCTCTGCCTGCTTACATTGGGCTGCTGCAACAGTCACCGACCAGAGTTGCGTCCTGGCGGGCAAGCCAGTGCCCGGATCCAGCAAATGGTGTCGCAACTCAGTCCCCTGGCGCCAATGGCGACGACCTATACCAGAGGTAGCCAGGGCACCATGATGGAAAGGCACCACCCAGGTACGCGTTTTGCCCTGGATCTCAATAGGCCACTGCTGCAGTCCGGGAGGCATACCCGACACGGCCAAGTCGCCGCCTGCATTCACCAGGGCGGTCTCGATTTTCTCGCTCCTCAGGGCTTCCAGGGCGGCATCTACCGCCATACCCTTGGCGATACCACCAAACTCTACCCTGGTGCCAGCAGGCATATGCACCAGGCGCAAAGATGGCTGCAGTTGAATGGCACGCCAGCGTCCACCTGGCTCAATCGCAGCTGTCGACGCAGCTGACTGTGGGGGTACCTCCTCAAAGGTACGATCATAACCTAGCTGCATGAGCTGGTTGAGCAAGGTAGGATCATAGATGCCATTGGTGGAACGGGCCGCCTCCAGCGCGCTGCTCAGCACCGTAAAAAGCAATTTACTTACCAGAACCGGCTTGCCCGCTAACCGATTCAGTTGTGATAACTCGCTGTCTGGCAAAAAACGACTCAGCGTCTGCTCCCAATGCTCAAACAGAGTACGAATAATTTCTGCTCCCAGCGTAAATTGAGCCTCTGGCAAGAGAAAAGAAACCTGCGTGCCCATCGCATGAAACTGTGAGCGCCTCATGCCCGATGGCAAAACATAATCAGGCTCAGGAAGCATGTGAACCGGAAATGGCAGGTTGTTGTGTCGAATTATCGTTTCCAAAGCCATAACCTCCTTGACCTTGATTATTATTGTTATTAAAGAAGCCACCATTATCGGATGGCGTGGTAATATTGGTATTGTTACTATTGCTAGCGGGGGTCTGCTGCTTGGTATTCGCACTCACAGCATTGGTCACTACCAGTCCGCTCAGGACACCAAAGGCCACCAGCGAGCCAGCCACCAATCCGCGTTTCCATTTTCGTATCAGCGCCAGCGCCTCAGCCTTTGGCATACGCGGGGATCGTCCGGGCATCTTCTCAGAAGGAGCAGTCCTCGCAGGTGGCGGTAATGCCTGTGGCGGATTCTGCTGATATAAGGTATTATATTCGGTAGCAGGTACAGCATCTACGTATGGTCCGTACTGCTCATACGGCTGATAAGGCAGAGCAGACTGTCCCTCAAGCGTATTTTCATCAAAGAATGACATATTTTTATCTCCAGGCATTAAAACCACTAGAACCACTCACTTCTTCGTCGATAGTAATAACTATAAAGTGATATTCTGAAATAGCCATGAAATATTTTTAAGAAGGTTGTAAAGTTTTTCTGAAGATTGTGAAGGAGATAGATGATGTTTATTGCAACCAATCGCCTGGAACTACCAGTCGAACAACAGGCGAAAATGATCGAGGCGTTCCGTCGATCGGCACCTGCCTTACGGCAATTTGAAGGATTTCAAAGCTTTGAAATCCTGGTGAGCGAGGATCAGAGCCATATGCTGGCTATTTCACATTGGGCAAATAGAGCCGCCTACGAAGCTTATATCAATAGTGACACCTTCCGTAAGCACCATGGCGGGGCCAGCAGCGAGCAGATGCAGCCCCATGCCAACATAACCTACTACACCGGCGAGGTGCTAAGCTAACAATAGAGAGAGAATTTCAAAACTGATCGTCAAAAGTGTTGACAAAAGCGCAAAGACATTGTAATATAGCAAGTGTCAAGAACACCTGTATGTGCAGGTGAGCTGGTGACTGTAGAGAAGAGGGCACACCCGTTCCCATCCCGAACACGGAAGTTAAGCTCTTCATCCCCGATGATACTGCGTGGGCAACTGCGTGGGAAAATAGGAAGTCGCCGTCTCACCCGCCCACACGGGTGTTTTTTGTTATGGTATGATATCATATTATGATAAAGAACAGGGATGGATAGGTAGAGATGGCCAAAAAAACACAACATCACAAGAAAAACTATTCCTCTCAAGCACCAACCGAATCGTTACGGGTGCTTAAATTACTCAATCAACTTCAATTTGATCTGGTTGAGGGACAGTTTGATAGAGCCCTCGAAATCAGTGAAATGTTAATTAACTATCTCCCCAAAACATCACCCCATCTTCCAGAGGTCCTTCTAAATCGGGGCACCGCCATGATGGCGCTGGAAGAGTACGAACGAGCATATGAAACGCTCAGTCAGGCAGCCAGACTGGCACCTAAAGATGGTTTCCTGGTTCTTATGTACGCTCGATCCTGCATGTATGCAATGCAATCGGGCGAGGCCTTAGTAGCGCTTGAACAAGCAATTAAGGCAGATGAAAGTTTACTGCAAAACAAGGCGGTAAAGGACACTACAAAGCTGATCAGGAGAGGCGCGGAAGATAGTTTGAGAAGAAGAGGAAAAGGTTTTACTCTTGAACAACTTATTGCGCAAGAAAAACTTGAATATGCCGGTTTACGATTGATGGATGAGCAGAAATGGGAAGAGGCGGAAGCAGTATTCCGCCAGGTAATAGCCATCAGCGATTGCCTTCCACAACCACATAATAATCTGGCTTCCTGCTTGATTATACAAAAAAGATTTGTAGAGGCAGAAAAAGAGTTGGTCACCTCATTAAAAATGGAGCCACGCAATCCGGTGGCAGTCCACAATATGCCTTTGGTGAGAGATGCAATCAAGACTGGCAAGATACCTGAATTAGGTGGAGGCTATCACCCACTTAAAACAAAATTACCAAAATCATTTAATCCTTGAGATAAGTAATAGATCTCCTCAACAAAATTCAGCATGTGAACAAAAAAAGACCTTACTCAGCATGAGTAAAGCCTATCTGTGTGCATTGGTCGCACAGTACAACTGGAAATAGTATTCCCTCAATTTTGCCGAGCGCACTGCCATCCAAAGCGTGAAGCAGAGGGCTCGCATTCTTGAGCCACGATGAAGATACAATGGATGAAACAAGCCGTACGATCATTAGGGCGACTTCGCTCCGCCTGTTACCAGGTGTCCACGTGTCGTCTATCCACCAGGTCGTCTTCCTGGGATCTTGATCACACGCATGTGATGGGAGAACTCGTCTTGGGTGCGGCTTCGCGCTTAGATGCTTTCAGCGCTTATCCCTTCTCGACATAGCTATCCAGCTCTGGCCCGGGCAGGCCAACTGGCACACCAGCGGTCGAGCCATCTCGGTCCTCTCGTACTGGAGATGACGCCCCTCAATTCTCCTTCGCCCACGACGGATAGAGACCGAACTGTCTCGCGACGTTCTGAACCCAGCTCGCGTGCCGCTTTCATGGGCGAACAGCCCAACCCTTGGGACCTACTCCAGCCCCAGGATGCGACGAGCCGACATCGAGGTGCCAAACCTTGCCGTCGATGTGAACTCTTGGGCAAGATAAGCCTGTTATCCCCGGGGTAGCTTTTATCCGTTGAGCCACACTCCTTCCACTCGGGAATGTGGGATCACTAAGCCCGACTTTCGTCCCTGCTCGACCTGTCCGTCTTGCAGTCAAGCTCCCTTGTGCCTTTACACTCTCATGGGTGATGTCCATCCACCCTGAGGGAACCTTTGGGCGCCTCCGTTACTCTTTGGGAGGCGACCGCCCCAGTCAAACTACCCGCCTGATCCTGTCCACGTCCCGGCTCACGGTGACGTGTGAGAAACAAAACACACCGAGAGTGGTATTTCACTGCTGTCTCCCCTACCCCCACAAGGATAGGTTCTCCGACTCCCACCTATGCTACGCACGCTCTGCCTCGTTTCCGGGTCAAGGTGTAGTAAAGCTCCACGGGGTCTTTTTGTCCTGTCGTGGGTAACCCGTATCTTCACGGGTACTTCAATTTCGCCGAGTCCTCTGTCGAGACAGTGCTCAACTCGTTACTCCTTTCGTGCGGGTCGGAACTTACCCGACAAGGAATTTCGCTACCTTAGGACCGTTATAGTTACGGCCGCCGTTCACCGGGGCTTAGATTCGCGGCTACGTGCACCGCTCCTCGTAACCTTCCGGCACTGGGCAGGAGTCAGCCCCTATACTTCCGCTTGCGCGTTCGCAGAGACCTGTGTTTTTGGTAAACAGTCGGTTGAGCCAATTTCTTGCAACCCCCTCACCCCCAGGTAAACCTGAAAGCTACTAGGGCACCCCTTCTTCCGAAGGTACGGGGTCAATTTGCCGAGTTCCTTAACAGAGGGTCGCTCGATCACCTGGGGAGTGTTCCCCCTGCCTACCTGTGTCGGTGTGCGGTACGGGCGGAGACAACTCTGGCGAGAGGCTTTTCTTGGCGGCCTAGGGGCCGATGACTTCCGCGGACTTGTCGTCCGCTCGCTGCACGTGTCATGCACAGGAAACCGGGATTTGCCTCGGCTTCGCACTTCAGCGCACAGACCCATCCTGTCCAATCGATGGGCTCACCTTCCTTACCGCGTCCCCCCATTGCTCGTAACGAGCATCTCCGGTGCAGGAATCTCTGACCTGCTTTCCATCGCCTACGACGATGACGTCCTCGGCTTAGGACCCGACTCACCCTGGGACGATTGACGGTGCCCAGGAACCCTCAGGCATTCGGTGTGTCTGGTTATCACAGACATGACGCTACTCATTCCGGCATTCTCACTTCTGTTCGCTCCACCAGTCCTCACGGTCTGGCTTCTCTGCCCAACAGAACGCTCCCCTACCAATCCACCTTGCGATGGATTCCATGGCTTCGGTACCATACTTGAGCCTCGATACGTTGTCGGTGCCACGACACTCGACCAGTGAGCTATTACGCACTCTTTAAATGGTGGCTGCTTCTAAGCCAACATCCTGGCTGTTTGGGCGTTGTGACCCCCTTTGACACTAAGCATGGATTTGGAGACCTTAGCCGATGGTCTGGGCTGTTTCCCTTTTGACGACGAAGCTTAGCCCCCGCCGTCTCACTTGCATGCATGCTGTCCTGGCATTCGCAGTTTGCTTGGGTTTGGTAACCTGCACGAGGCCCCTAGCCCATTCAGAGCTCTACCTCCAGGATAGTACAACATACAGCTGTACCTCAATACATTTCGGGGAGAACCAGCTATCTCCGTGTTCGATTGGAATTTCTCCCCTATCCACAAGTCATCCCCCAGTTTTGCAACACTGGTGGGTGCGAGCCTCGACGGACTGTCACATCCGCTTCACTCTGCTCATGGATAGCTCACACGGTTTCGGGTCGCATCGCCGCAACATCCGCCCTCTTCAGACTCGGTTGCCCTGGGGCTCCCCAGCTTTAGCGCTGGTTAACCAGGCTACGACGATGCACTCGCCGGATCATTCTACAAAAGGCACGCCATCAGCCCTTAGTAGCTCGTGCTACAGTGGCCTCTGACTGCTGGTGAGTACGTGGTTTCAGGGTCTCTTTCATCCCCCTCTCGGGGTGCTTTTCACCTTTCCCTCACGGTACTTGTTCGCTATCGGTCGCTAAAGATGTGTAGCCTTGGAGGGTGGTCCCCCCAGCTTCCCACAAGATTGCACGTGTCTCGTGGTACTCAGGATCCTGACCCACACCAATAAACCGTCCTCTACGAGACTCTCACTCGCTCTGGTCACGCTTTCCAACGTGTTCAAGTAGTTCATCGGTGTTTGCTGTCAGTCCTACAACCCCAATCGTCCCGAAGGATGATTGGTTTGGGCTCTTCCCGGTTCGCTCGCCACTACTACGGGAATCTCGGTTGATTTCTGTTCGTCGAGTTACTGAGATGTTTCAGTTCACCCACTGCCCCCCGTCACTGCCTATGTGTTCAGCAGGCGGTCTCCAGACATCACTCTGGAGGAGTTGCCTCATTCGGATTCTCGGGGTTCATCGCTTGTATGCAGCTCCCCCCGAACGTTTCGCCGGTCTCCGCGTCCTTCTTCGGTCTTTAGCGCCAAGGCATCCACCTCGTACTCTGTGTAGCTTGTTCTCTTCGTTCAGATCTACATCATGTCTCTGAATGCTTTGACTTGTTCTAAATCGAACAAATCGATCCTCTGCTTCAACTCTGGCTGGCATATCAATCGCTCAGCAAAATTGAAGGAATACTATCTTCAGTTGTTCAGGTGCACTGTTGTGGCTGCCGCCACACGCGTCGCCGCCTGCGGCGGCTCGCAGAAGAGGGAGAGAAGATCGTGGGGGCCACCCCCACACCCCCGGCAGGGGGACAACCGTCCCCTTGCACCCCCTGGTGCGCCATACGTGTTGCGGGTACTGTACCCCAACAGCTCAAGAGTGGAAACCAGCTTCGCTTCTGGCAACACAGCGACCGTGTCCTGTTCGACCTGGAAGTGGAACAACCTCGTGTGTTTATGGCTTCCATAAACGGTTGTTCAAGCTCCCTAGAAAGGAGGTGATCCAGCCGCACCTTCCGGTACGGCTACCTTGTTACGACTTCACCCCAATCACTGACCCCACCCTCGACGCTTGCCTCCCCGAAGGGTTAGCCCAGCGGCTTCAGGTGTTGCCAACTTTCGTGGTGTGACGGGCGGTGTGTACAAGACCCGGGAACGTATTCACCGTAGTGTGCTGACCTACGGTTACTAGCAACTCCAACTTCATGGAGGCGGGTTGCAGCCTCCAATCTGAACTGAGGCCAGGTTTGACGAGATTAGCTCCCCCTCGCGGGTTGGCCACTCTTTGTCCTGACCATTGTAGCGTGTGTGTCGCCCAAGGCGTAAGGGCCGTGCTGACTTGACGTCATCCCCGCCTTCCTCCATTTTGAAATGGCAGTTTCGTTAGAGAAGTTCAACTAACGACAGGGGTTGCGCTCGTTGCGGGACTTAACCCAACATCTCACGACACGAGCTGACGACAGCCATGCAGCACCTGTGAACCCGCTCCGAAGAGACAGCCCGTTACGGCTGGTGCAGGTCCATGTCAAGCCTTGGTAAGGTTCTTCGCGTTGCATCGAATTAAACCACACGCTCCGCTGCTTGTGCGGGTCCCCGTCAATTCCTTTGAGTTTTAATCTTGCGACCGTACTCCCCAGGCGGACCACTTACTGTGTTAACTACGACACTGAAGGGGTCGATACCCCCAACGTCTAGTGGTCATCGTTTACGGCTAGGACTACCAGGGTATCTAATCCTGTTCGCTCCCCTAGCTTTCGCACCTGAGCGTCAGGTGCTTCCCAGGACACTGCCTTCGCCATTGGTGTTCCTCCGGATATCTACGCATTTCACCACTCCACCCGGAATTCCGTGTCCCTCTGAAGCCCTCAAGTCAAACAGTTTCCATCGTCCTTCGTCAGTTGAGCCGACGACTGTCACCACAGACTTATCTGACCGCCTGCGTGCGCTTTACGCCCAGTAACTCCGGACAACGCTCGCCTCCTACGTATTACCGCGGCTGCTGGCACGTAGTTAGCCGAGGCTGATTCCTCTGGTACCGTCCGTTCTCGTCCCAGAGAAAAGCAGTTTACAACCCGAAGGCCGTCATCCTGCACGCGGCGTTGCTCGTTCAGGGTTGCCCCCATTGACGAAAATTCCTCACTGCTGCCCCCCGTAGGAGTCTGGGCCGTTCTCAATCCCAGTGTGGCTGATCGTCCTCTCAGACCAGCTATCGATCGTCGCCTTGGTAGGCCATTACCCCACCAACCAACTAATCGAGCGCAGGCTCATCTCCGGGCGCCGTTTCCGGCTTTGCTCTTCGTGTGGAAGAGCCTATGCGGTATTGTCGGCGATTTCTCGCCGGTATTCCTCACCCAGAGGCAGATAACCCACGTGTTGCTCACCCGTCCGCCACTCCCTTATTGCTAAGGGCGTTCGACTTGCATGTGTTAGGCACGCCGCCAGCGTTTATCCTGAGCCAGGATCAAACTCGCCATCCAATTGTATAGATGAATCGTCACTCAACAAGCGACGCTCAATTGCATGTGCGTTGCGATCATGGCCAAGTTACATTAACATTGGCTTGTTTCGCAGATTATATGGTCACCATCGCAGGAGAACTGCGCTGGGACCGAATTGACAGGAACTGGTTACTTGTATTGTTTGTTCCAGTTGCTGTTCTGCTTTCCACTCTTCAGTTGTCAAGGTACCTGGCTGATAAAACCGTTGTTTCACCAGTGGACAAGCGTTTGTTCTTTTTTCGTTCGCTTGTCTCGTGTGCTGTAGTATCGCATATCCATTGTGCTTTGTCAAGCGGTTTTCCGACCACTTTTTGCTCAGCTCCGAAAATTCGTTTTTCTCGTCTGTATGCCTGGCAAGCCAGCGTAAACGCCTCAAAAAGGGCAGACGTTCCCACTGATACAACAATTGTTGAGACAGTGATTGAGATATATGCTATCTCGGAGGAGCCACCTTATCGTGGCACAATCGGAGCGAAAGGGACAGGAGCACTCACTCTAATAAAGATGCGGGTGATTGTCTTGTTTCGACAGCTCAACGATTATGCCATAGCTCCATTCGCTTTGTCAAGCACTTTTCATACTTATTTTAACTCGACCACAAAATTCGTATACCATTTTCTCCATAAAAAAAACAACGCTCCGGATCAATCCTTCTTTTATGGGAAAGTAAAGGATAAATTTGTTTGTCAAACACTTGACTGAGAAACAAAAAAGAGGCTTTGAACATTTGAAAAATAGAACAGAATATTAACATTTGAGCGTATCTCAGGTATACTTGCTCATGAAAAATAAGGAAATATGCATGCTTGATATCGATGATGTTGCCAGAGACTTGCCGAAAAAGGACAGATTTAGATGCCTGAGCCAGATTTGTTGGTGACCAAGTTCACCATTCCACCCGTTCGTCCTATACTGCTGCACCGCATGCACCTGTTCACCGTCCTTGATCAGAATCGCTTGTTTCCTTTGATGTTGCTCTCGGCGCCCGCGGGCTTTGGCAAAACGACGCTGCTCTCGGCCTGGGCCAGCCAGAATAGCGGCCAGGTCGCCTGGCTCACGCTTGGTGAACAGGATAACGACCCGACGCGATTCTGGGCTTATGTAATTGCTGCGTTCAGGCACAGTGGATCTCTCATTGGAGAGGCAACCCTGGCAATGCTCTACTCGCCACAGCCTTCCCTGCTAACTGGCGCTTTAACTGCCCTTATCAACGAACTGGCAACATTGGCACAGGACACCACTCTGATCCTCGATGATTATCATCTGATTCGAGAGCATGCGATTCATGAGTCGTTGCAGTTCTTGCTTGAGAATCTTCCTCCCCACCTGCATCTACTGCTGGCCAGTCGCAGCGACCCCCAGTTGCCCCTGCCACGTCTGCGGGCGCGAGGTCAGGTAGTCGAGATCCGTGAGGCTGATCTACGCTTGAGCGACGAAGAGGCAACGCAGTTTATGATCCAGGTCATGGGCCTGGCACTCTCGGAGGAGCAGGTTGGTCAATTGAAAACGCGCACAGAAGGATGGATCGCCGGTCTCCAACTGGCGGCCCTCTCTCTACGCAGGCACAGTGATGTCTCAAACTTCCTCCAAACATTTACCGGCAGCCACCGCTTTATTCTGGATTATGTACAGGAGGAGATTCTGGCAACTTTGCCAGAGTCACAACAACGCTTTCTGCTGTATACGTCGGTGCTTGACCAGATGAATGCGGAGGTGTGCCAGGTTCTGACCGGAGATCCAGCCAGTCAGCAGATGCTGGAGTCGTTGGAGCGAGCCAACCTTTTTCTGATTCCTCTCGACGAGGAGCGGCGCTGGTATCGATTCCAGACGCTCTTCCGCGAGGTGCTGCAAGCCCGCTTGCAGATAACGGAGCCCGAGCAAATAGGACGCCTGCATCGGGAGGCGGCGCTCTGGTATCAGCGCCAGGAATGGCCTCACGAAGCCATCCCTCACGCGCTGGCAACACAGGACTTCTTGTTCGTAGCGGAATTGCTAGAGGATTGCATCGAGCGCTTGTATCTACAAGGAGAGCTAAAAACGCTGCTAACCTGGATCAAGCTGCTTCCGCGAGAGGTTTTGCGCATGCATCCTCGCCTTACCACTAGCTACATCCTGGCCTTCAATATGCTGTTCCCTTTCTCTCATCAGCAGCAAGAAGAAAAGGCGTATCTTCAACAACTCCAGAAGGACGTTGAGCTGTTGTTGCAAAGCGAAGATCAGGCAGTCTTTCCTTCCATCGAGCGGGACCGCTTACACGATCGCATCATGGTTCTCAAGGCATGGAACCTGGTAGCCGGGGCTCTCTCTGATGGTGATGCCGCGCAATTGAACAGCGTCGCGGAGCTACTGCAACGCTTGCCTCTGGATGACGACATCATGTGGCAGCAGCATAGGTTGGCACCGTTCGCCATAGCCTGGCGCATGGCGGGAGATTTCCCTCGCATGGTGGCTACCATTCAGAAAATCAGGAGGATGGACTGGCTAACGCAGAACCGCTATCTAGAGGTCCAGTACCTCTGGGGCCTGATCGCCGCGCTGATTGCCCTTGGGCAGTTGAGGCAGGCTAATGAATACTGCCAGGAGCTCCAACAGTTAGTCACCAGCCTGAGAGTTCCGGCTCCGCTGGCGGCGTATCCCGATCTCTTCCAGGCTCAGTTTGCCTATGCATGGAACCAGCTTGATATCGCCAAAGCTGCTGCGCAAAAAGCGATCGATAGGACGGCTGCTTTACAATATATGGATATTCTCATGGGCGCTTATGAGGTACTCGCGCGTTGCTATATAGCTCAGGGAGATTTGACTGGAGCTAAACAAACCATACGCAAGATGGAGCAAGTTAACCAATCTGCTGGTATCCCACTTTTTCGTCCGTGGATTGAAAGTCTCTGGGCCCAACTCTGGCTGGCCCAGGGCCATCTGGGGTGGGTGGTAGACTGGGCAGAGCACACCACCTATCATCAGGAGGCTCTCTCTTACAGTCGCGAAAGCGCCTACCTGGCGCTGGCGCGCGTCTATCTGGCGCAGCAACAGTATCCATTGGCCCTGCAGTGGCTTGCCTCGCTGCTGCACGGCGCCGAACAGGTTGCGCGAGAAGGAAGCGTGATCGCCATCCTGGCGCTGCAGGTAGCCACGTTGCAGTCCGCGGATGATACACCAGCAGCGCTTCACGTTCTCCATAGGCTACTCACCTTAACGCAACCCGAAGGATGCATACGCGTCTTCCTCGATGCTGGAACACCAATGAGACAGGCACTCCAGGCATTACTCACAGCTTCAGACGTCCAGCCAAATGGCTCTCTCGTTCCCCCAGCGCTTGCCGCTCATGCCCACAGCGTGCTCACGGCCTTTGCAAGCGATCAACAGCAGCAAAAGACGCCAGTCACCACCCCTTCAATATCCAAAACGTCATCAATCCCTGCTTCCCGAACTGCGCAACAGCTCCCCGAGCCACTCACCGCACGTGAGATGGAGGTCCTGCATCTACTTGCCGAAGGAGCATCCAACCAGGAGATCGCTCGACAGCTGGTGATCTCGCTCGCCACTGCCAAGAAACACGTCGCCAGTATTCGCAGCAAATTAGATGCTGAGAATAGGACACAGGCCATCGCACATGCACGTGCACTCTCGTTACTCTAGCTCACGCTAGCTCATCTCTCGCCCACTATGTCTGAGATGGTATCCTTTTTGCTACCATCTCTTCTTATCGCGCTCTCCTCTCGAAAGTATCCTCATGGTATCCCTTTGGTGACTGTGCTCAGGCTGTCCGAAGTGTAACATTCTTCATAACAGATACAGATGACATAAAACAAAAAAATACCATGAGGAGCAATAATGAATACATCATCTCATCATCTTGATAACGCTGAAGTTACGCCGGTGCTGATTGTGGGAGGTGGCCTGGTCGGCCTGTCTACATCTCTCTTCCTTTCCAGGCACGGTATTTCCTCGCTGCTGGTTGAGCGCCATCCAGGCACTGCCATTCATCCGCGCGCCATTGGCTTCACGCCGCCCACAATGGAGATGTTCCGTTTTGCCGGGATCGAGGAAGCCATACAGGAGATCGAACCTCCTATCCCTGAGGGTAACAATGTCCCATTGTTGGAAAGCCTGGTGGGCCAGGAGTTTGATTGCCTACAGGAAGATATCGACTCCTTGTTCAACGACCCTAGCAGTCCTGCGCGTGGTAGTGCCATTGCGCAGGATATGCTGGAACCTGTGCTGCGGGCGCAGGCAGAGCGGCTCGGTGGAGATCTGCGCTTTGGGACCGAGCTGGTAGCATTCAAACAAGACGTGGAGGGCATCACCGCCACCATTCGTGAGCACAAAAGCCAGAACACATGTATGGTTCGCGCTCGATTTCTAGTGGTGGCTGATGGCAGTCAGAGCGAGACCCGCAAGCAACTTGGTATTGGTCAACATGGAATAGGAAGCATGGGAACGTTCATCAGCATGATCTTTGAGGCTGACCTGATGGAGCTGTTCCGTAAGCGGCACGCCATCATGTGCTTCCTTAGTAACGACACCATCACAGTTGGGTCGTTCGTCCCGTATCCAGGCTCTTCGTTGCGACCAGATCTCTTTCGACTGGATGTGGGCTATGATGCTGACGAAGAGACGCTTGCTGACTATACAGAGGAGCGCTGTATCCAATTGATCCGAGCAGCAGCAGGCATACCTGATCTGCCGGTGCGGATCAAAACCACGCTCAGTTGGGAAATGAACGCGCTGGTGGCCGATCGCTTCCAGCAGGAACGAGCCTTCCTGGTTGGGGATGCCGCGCGCACACAGCCTCCCAGCGGTGGCCTGGGAGGCAATACCGGCATCGCCGAGGCGTACAACCTGGCCTGGAAGCTGGCCGCGGTCCTGCGTGGAGAGGCGGGGGAGGCTCTGCTCACCACATACGACATAGAGCGGCGCCCGGTAGCTGACTATACATCCGAGCAAGTGGCATTACTTTCTCAGCAGCGCCAGAACGAAGGCTCAGATGGGATCACCGTAGATATCAGGGTAATCAATCGGGGCTATCGCTACCGCGTGGGGGCATTTGTGCATGAAACAGGTGATGAGCAGCTTCCCCTTGCCCAGTATCCGCATCTATGGCAGGGACAACCAGGCACCCACGCTGCCCATCTCATGCTCAAACACAGAGGCAAACCTGTTTCCACGCTGGACCTGATCGCTTCCCATTTTGTCCTGTTCGCTGGTCCAAATGGACAGCACTGGAAAGAAGCGGCTCAAAACGCTAAAGACGTCCTGCATATTCCCCTGGACAGCTATCAGATCGGCACCGAGGCAGGGGATCTTATCGATACTGAGAACTGGTTCTGTGATGCGTATGGCATCACGCCGACTGGCGCGGTGCTCGTTCGCCCCGATGGCTTCATCGGCTGGAGGAGCAAGGGCGCAGAGGAGAGCAAGCAAGAAGCTCAGCGGGCCTTAATCGGGGCCCTCTCCAGCCTCCTTTTTCGCTAAACAAAAACATTAATGAACTAGATAAAAGAAATAAAGGAACATAAAAATGGCAACTTTCGAATATAGCGACACTTTTGACTATCCACAGACTTCCGTTTTTGCGCTTCTCACCAATCTGGAAGCCCGGCCCGACTGGATAAAAGGCATCCTTGAGGTTCGTGTCAGCCCTCCTGGGCCAGCTCATCCAGGAACCAGCTACTTCGAAGCGGGCAAGTTCTCCGGATTCAAGAGCGAGAAAACAATGAGCGTCACCGAGTTTGAACCAGATCATCTGCTGACCATAGCCACCGCAGACTCTGCCAGTAGTCCGTTCCGCGAGAGCTACCGGATCGAGCCGCTCTCCGCAGGAACCTGCCGCGTCCACTTCACGGTTGAGGTAGAAAACGTTCCCAAAGTGGCGGAGTTCTTCATGAGGCAAGAAATGAAGAAAACACAGCCACAGAACGCCGAACGCCTCAAATCCTTGCTGGCAAGCCGGACACAACAGACCAGCTGATCATCCGCTAATCAGCAATGGCGACTGGGGGAATAGTTTCATTCTCTGGTCGCCAAAATGCATGACACAAAACACACTATACTTGAACGAAGATTCAGAGAGAAACGTATGGAAACGATGTCTTCATCAATTTCAACACCGTCACCAGTGCAAGAAAGCAGTCGTCGCCTGCATGGACCTGCACTGGTGCTCATTATGGTGGCCCTGCTACTCACAGCTTTTCTGGAAGCACTGGATAACCTGATCGTGACTCCCGCCATGCCACGCATTGCCAGCAGCCTGCATGGCTTCGGCAGCTATACCTGGGTTGTGGCCGCCTACTTGCTGGCGGCAACGGCTGTGGTGCCACTAGCGGGAAAACTCTCGGATCAGTTTGGTCGCAAAGGTTTCCTGCTCAGCGGGATCGTCATATTCCTGCTGGGGTCTGGACTGGCCGGTGTTTCTCAGACGATGGATCAGCTCATTTTCTTTCGCGCCATCCAGGGACTTGGCAGCGGCATTGGCATCGGGCTGGTGATTACGGTCGTTGGGGATCTTTTTCCACCAGAGCAGCGGGCCAGCAAGCAGGGACTGCTTGGGATCGTCTTTGGCATCTCCCAGTTGTGTGGTCCAACGCTGGGCGGCTGGATCACTGATCATGGTCCGCTGCTCGCTGGCTTCGTCAGCGATGATACACGCTGGCGCTGGCTATTCTACCTCAATCTGCCTGTCGGCCTGCTCGCCCTGCTTATGCTGTGGATCTACCTGCCCACCCATTCGTCCACACAACCGAGGGAGCAGGCAAATGGGCGTTTCGCTCTCAATAGCATCGACTGGCTCGGAGGGTTACTGCTCGTGGGGGCAACCTGTAGCCTGTTACTCGGCTTGAGTCTTGGAAGTACACAGATCACAGCCTGGACATCGCTGCCTGTGGTGGCGCTGCTGATCGCCTCGCTGATCCTCGCAGTACTCTTTCTGTTAGTCGAGCGCAAGGCTGCTGAACCCATTATTCCACTCGCTCTGTTCAGACAGCAGGTCTTTGCAGCTGATGCATTGTTGACGCTCATCCAGAGCATGATCCTCATCGGTGCCTTCATTCCGCTCTCATTGTTTTTGCAAGGCGTGCTGACTCTTTCGCCAACCGGCGCTGGCGCCCTGATCACCGCGCTCTCGGTCAGTCTATCGCTGGGAGCCGCTATCGCGGGAGGGATCATTGCGGCACGCAAACGCTACCAGATGACGGCAATTATAGCCGCTGGCATAATGACGCTTGGGATCTTCTTGCTCATGCTCATGACGCAGCAGAGCAGCATCCTTATCATCGGCCTCGATCTGGTACTGATCGGACTGGGTACGGGCTCCTTCTTCACTATCCAGATGATTGCCGCCCAAAATTCCATCCCACAAACACAGCTCGGAGTGGGAACCAGCGTAATCCGCTACCTGGGCCAGCTTGGCCTGACGTTGGGTGCGGCCCTGATGGGGATCGTCGTGAACGGAGCCCTGGCCGGAAATAGCAGTGCTGGCCTTCCAGCTACCATCAACGCCCAACTTGGGCTCGCCAGCGTGCTCCAAAACGGATTCCTGATGGTACTGGTGCTCAGTATAATGGTACTCTTTACCACTTTCTTCCTGAAGGACACCCCTGTCACGCACCAGGCCTGACATAAAAACGTGTCTGATTTCCATCATGGCTGCCTTCTTATGGCATGAGCTTAAACCTTATGGAAGC
The DNA here is from genome assembly GCF_016587435.1 of Dictyobacter formicarum. Next base: position 212,961 of record NZ_BNJJ01000009.1, on the reverse strand, counting down.
TCAAAACATAAGAGAGTGTCTGAAAAAGCCATGCGATTCGCTCCTGCGTTCCCCAGGCCCAGGGGCATTTTGCTTCCCAGGTACTAAACTTGAATAAAAACCTGGAAATAGGGGTTGACAAAGGCTTTTAGCTGTAGTATTATTCTTCAAGTCAAGAACACCTGTATGTGCAGGTGAGCTGGTGACTGTAGAGAAGAGGGCACACCCGTTCCCATCCCGAACACGGAAGTTAAGCTCTTCATCCCCGATGATACTGCGTGGGCAACTGCGTGGGAAAATAGGAAGTCGCCATCTCACCTGCCCACATAGGTGTTTTTTTGTTGCTGCGTGATGAGGCTTAAAGCGTTCGCAAGGGACGCACCTACAGCAGCTCAAAAGAGCACCGGATGTGCCAGCCAGCTGGCTATATCTGGTCTTCCCTGAATCTCTAGCAGGCGATAAAAGTAGCGATAGACAGGCCGCACCGCCGTCAGCTCCGGCAATGCCAGAACACTGCGATATCCACGCGCCAGCGCCTTAGCCTCTCGGCGAGAAAGTATATATTCCAGAGCAATAAAGTCTAAAGCGCGTGGTCCGAGCGCATATGCCTCTGTATCAACCAGCGACTCCACATAACCATCATTGACCAGGAATTGAGTAGGGTCCATATCAATCATAATTAACGACGACTCAGCAGGTACGGGCAGTTGGAGGGCGCTGGCAGAAATAGATTTCAGCGTCTCTTTGATGGAGAAGTCATCCGCATGATATTGTTCTACCAGCATCCTCATAGTCTGTACCAGGTGCTGATGAAATATAGGGAGCGGCCCCTGCTGGCGTCCTGTCGGATGGCCATAATAGGGGAAGCGCAAGGTGTGGATGTGCGCCAACTGCTGTCCCAATCTTTCCAGGGCAACCTCTAGCAATGTTCCGAAGTGCTTCAATGGTGAGCCAGCCATACACTCTACCATCACATAAGCCCTGCCATCTAGTATACCTTTAGAGATAATCTGAGGAATAGAGAGAGAGCTAAGAGGATTGAGCATGGCATTGATATGTTCAAGGTCAAAGATGTTGGTAGGATCGATACCAAACAAAGCAGAACAACCAGCCCAGAAAGGTCCGCTGAGCTTTTCTGGCCGCAGAACGCGCAGTACGCACGTTGTATCACGGGTGGTGATACGCCAGACGTCATTCATATGCCCTGAATAACCAGGATCCAGCCGTGTCTGTTCTATAATGGGACACTCAAAGAGAGATTGAAAATCCATATCGCTCTCCTTTTCGCACCACTAAATAAAAAGAGGAGGCACGTTCATCATCCTTCTGGTGATAGGAAGCAAAGCTCCTCCTTGCGGGCGTCCGCATACGCGGCCGCAGATTTTTATATACCGAGTTGCATGCAGTGCGCTCAGCGCACTGCATGCAACTCGGTATATAAAAAATTTTGAGCGCCGCAGGTGCGCAGCGTCAGGGGCCGCAGGCGCGAACCACATGATTTTCAGGTGCCTTTTAAGTAATATATATAATCGGGAAAAACAAAAAAGACCTTACTTCTGCCAAGTAAGATCTCTCTGGTTCTGCACAACTGCATACGATCTATCCTCAATTTTGCCGAGCCAGCAGTCAGCCGAGCTGAAGCCGAGGGCACTCACGCGCTCCACGATGAAGATACAATGGTGAAACAAGCCGTACGATCATTAGGGCGACTTCGCTCCGCCTGTTACCAGGTGTCCACGTGTCGTCTATCCACCAGGTCGTCTTCCTGGGATCTTGATTCTCCGCAGAGAATGGGAGAACTCGTCTTGGGTGCGGCTTCGCGCTTAGATGCTTTCAGCGCTTATCCCTTCTCGACATAGCTATCCAGCTCTGGCCCGGGCAGGCCAACTGGCACACCAGCGGTCGAGCCATCTCGGTCCTCTCGTACTGGAGATGACGCCCCTCAATTCTCCTGCGCCCACGACGGATAGAGACCGAACTGTCTCGCGACGTTCTGAACCCAGCTCGCGTGCCGCTTTCATGGGCGAACAGCCCAACCCTTGGGACCTACTCCAGCCCCAGGATGCGACGAGCCGACATCGAGGTGCCAAACCTTGCCGTCGATGTGAACTCTTGGGCAAGATAAGCCTGTTATCCCCGGGGTAGCTTTTATCCGTTGAGCCACACTCCTTCCACTCGGGAATGTGGGATCACTAAGCCCGACTTTCGTCCCTGCTCGACCTGTCCGTCTTGCAGTCAAGCTCCCTTGTGCCTTTACACTCTCATGGGTGATGTCCATCCACCCTGAGGGAACCTTTGGGCGCCTCCGTTACTCTTTGGGAGGCGACCGCCCCAGTCAAACTACCCGCCTGATCCTGTCCACGTCCCGGCTCACGGTGACGTGTGAGAAACAAAACACACCGAGAGTGGTATTTCACTGCTGTCTCCCCTACCCCCACAAGGATAGGTTCTCCGACTCCCACCTATGCTACGCACGCTCTGCCTCGTTTCCGGGTCAAGGTGTAGTAAAGCTCCACGGGGTCTTTTTGTCCTGTCGTGGGTAACCCGTATCTTCACGGGTACTTCAATTTCGCCGAGTCCTCTGTCGAGACAGTGCTCAACTCGTTACTCCTTTCGTGCGGGTCGGAACTTACCCGACAAGGAATTTCGCTACCTTAGGACCGTTATAGTTACGGCCGCCGTTCACCGGGGCTTAGATTCGCGGCTACGCACACCGCTCCTCGTAACCTTCCGGCACTGGGCAGGAGTCAGCCCCTATACTTCCGCTTGCGCGTTCGCAGAGACCTGTGTTTTTGGTAAACAGTCGGTTGAGCCAATTTCTTGCAACCCCCTCACCCCCAGGTAAACCTGAAAGCTACTAGGGCACCCCTTCTTCCGAAGGTACGGGGTCAATTTGCCGAGTTCCTTAACAGAGGGTCGCTCGATCACCTGGGGAGTGTTCCCCCTGCCTACCTGTGTCGGTGTGCGGTACGGGCGGAGACAACTCTGGCGAGAGGCTTTTCTTGGCGGCCTAGGGGCCGATGACTTCCGCGGACTTGTCGTCCGCTCGCTGCACGTGTCATGCACAGGAAACCGGGATTTGCCTCGGCTTCGCACTTCAGCGCACAGACCCATCCTGTCCAATCGATGGGCTCACCTTCCTTACCGCGTCCCCCCATTGCTCGTAACGAGCATCTCCGGTGCAGGAATCTCTGACCTGCTTTCCATCGCCTACGACGATGACGTCCTCGGCTTAGGACCCGACTCACCCTGGGACGATTGACGGTGCCCAGGAACCCTCAGGCATTCGGTGTGTCTGGTTATCACAGACATGACGCTACTCATTCCGGCATTCTCACTTCTGTTCGCTCCACCAGTCCTCACGGTCTGGCTTCTCTGCCCAACAGAACGCTCCCCTACCAATCTCTCGTGACGAGAGATTCCATGGCTTCGGTACCATACTTGAGCCTCGATACGTTGTCGGTGCCACGACACTCGACCAGTGAGCTATTACGCACTCTTTAAATGGTGGCTGCTTCTAAGCCAACATCCTGGCTGTTTGGGCGTTGTGACCCCCTTTAACACTAAGCATGGATTTGGAGACCTTAGCCGATGGTCTGGGCTGTTTCCCTTTTGACGACGAAGCTTAGCCCCCGCCGTCTCACTTGCATGCATGCTGTCCTGGCATTCGCAGTTTGCTTGGGTTTGGTAACCTGCACGAGGCCCCTAGCCCATCCAGAGCTCTACCTCCAGGATAGTACAACATACAGCTGTACCTCAATACATTTCGGGGAGAACCAGCTATCTCCGTGTTCGATTGGAATTTCTCCCCTATCCACAAGTCATCCCCCAGTTTTGCAACACTGGTGGGTGCGAGCCTCGACGGACTGTCACATCCGCTTCACTCTGCTCATGGATAGCTCACACGGTTTCGGGTCGCATCGCCGCAACATCCGCCCTCTTCAGACTCGGTTGCCCTGGGGCTCCCCAGCTTTAGCGCTGGTTAACCAGGCTACGACGATGCACTCGCCGGATCATTCTACAAAAGGCACGCCATCAGCCCTTAGTAGCTCGTGCTACAGTGGCCTCTGACTGCTGGTGAGTACGTGGTTTCAGGGTCTCTTTCATCCCCCTCTCGGGGTGCTTTTCACCTTTCCCTCACGGTACTTGTTCGCTATCGGTCGCTAAAGATGTGTAGCCTTGGAGGGTGGTCCCCCCAGCTTCCCACAAGATTGCACGTGTCTCGTGGTACTCAGGATCCCGACCCAGTCCCCTCGCTCGTCCTCTACGAGACTCTCACTCGCTCTGGTCACGCTTTCCAACGTGTTCAAGTAAGCCAGGGTCCTTTGTTGTCGGTCCTACAACCCCACTGGTTCCGAAGAACCACTGGTTTGGGCTCCTCCCGGTTCGCTCGCCACTACTACGGGAATCTCGGTTGATTTCTGTTCGTCGAGTTACTGAGATGTTTCAGTTCACCCACTGCCCCCCGTCACTGCCTATGTGTTCAGCAGGCGGTCTCCAGACATCACTCTGGAGGAGTTGCCTCATTCGGATTCTCGGGGTTCATCGCTTGTATGCAGCTCCCCCCGAACGTTTCGCCGGTCTCCGCGTCCTTCTTCGGTCTTTAGCGCCAAGGCATCCACCTCGTACTCTGTGTAGCTTGTTCTCTTCGTTTCTTCATCATGTATGTGAATGCTTGTTCGTGTCGTTGGTTGGATGACTCCAACCAGACGACCCTCTGCTTCAACTCTGGCTGACCTTCTTGGCTCAGCAAAATTGAAGATAGATCGTATTCAATTGTTCAGGGTGCACTGTTGGCCATCATGCTCCCATGAGAGCAGAAGCTGTACCCCAACAGCTCAAGAGTGGAAACCAGCTTCGCTTCTGGCAACACAGCGACCGTGTCCTGTTCGACCTGGAAGTGGAACAACCTCGTGTGTTTATGGCTTCCATAAACGGTTGTTCAAGCTCCCTAGAAAGGAGGTGATCCAGCCGCACCTTCCGGTACGGCTACCTTGTTACGACTTCACCCCAATCACTGACCCCACCCTCGACGCTTGCCTCCCCGAAGGGTTAGCCCAGCGGCTTCAGGTGTTGCCAACTTTCGTGGTGTGACGGGCGGTGTGTACAAGACCCGGGAACGTATTCACCGTAGTGTGCTGACCTACGGTTACTAGCAACTCCAACTTCATGGAGGCGGGTTGCAGCCTCCAATCTGAACTGAGGCCAGGTTTGACGAGATTAGCTCCCCCTCGCGGGTTGGCCACTCTTTGTCCTGACCATTGTAGCGTGTGTGTCGCCCAAGGCGTAAGGGCCGTGCTGACTTGACGTCATCCCCGCCTTCCTCCATTTTGAAATGGCAGTTTCGTTAGAGAAGTTCAACTAACGACAGGGGTTGCGCTCGTTGCGGGACTTAACCCAACATCTCACGACACGAGCTGACGACAGCCATGCAGCACCTGTGAACCCGCTCCGAAGAGACAGCCCGTTACGGCTGGTGCAGGTCCATGTCAAGCCTTGGTAAGGTTCTTCGCGTTGCATCGAATTAAACCACACGCTCCGCTGCTTGTGCGGGTCCCCGTCAATTCCTTTGAGTTTTAATCTTGCGACCGTACTCCCCAGGCGGACCACTTACTGTGTTAACTACGACACTGAAGGGGTCGATACCCCCAACGTCTAGTGGTCATCGTTTACGGCTAGGACTACCAGGGTATCTAATCCTGTTCGCTCCCCTAGCTTTCGCACCTGAGCGTCAGGTGCTTCCCAGGACACTGCCTTCGCCATTGGTGTTCCTCCGGATATCTACGCATTTCACCACTCCACCCGGAATTCCGTGTCCCTCTGAAGCCCTCAAGTCAAACAGTTTCCATCGTCCTTCGTCAGTTGAGCCGACGACTGTCACCACAGACTTATCTGACCGCCTGCGTGCGCTTTACGCCCAGTAACTCCGGACAACGCTCGCCTCCTACGTATTACCGCGGCTGCTGGCACGTAGTTAGCCGAGGCTGATTCCTCTGGTACCGTCCGTTCTCGTCCCAGAGAAAAGCAGTTTACAACCCGAAGGCCGTCATCCTGCACGCGGCGTTGCTCGTTCAGGGTTGCCCCCATTGACGAAAATTCCTCACTGCTGCCCCCCGTAGGAGTCTGGGCCGTTCTCAATCCCAGTGTGGCTGATCGTCCTCTCAGACCAGCTATCGATCGTCGCCTTGGTAGGCCATTACCCCACCAACCAACTAATCGAGCGCAGGCTCATCTCCCGGCGCCGTTTCCGGCTTTGCTCTTCGTGTGGAAGAGCGTATGCGGTATTGTCGGCGATTTCTCGCCGGTATTCCTCACCCGGAGGCAGATAACCCACGTGTTACTCACCCGTCCGCCACTCCCTTATTGCTAAGGGCGTTCGACTTGCATGTGTTAGGCACGCCGCCAGCGTTTATCCTGAGCCAGGATCAAACTCGCCATCCAATTGTAGTATAGACACATCACGCTCAACGAGCGAATGTCAATTGCATGTGAAGTTGCGATCATGGCCAAGTTACATTAACATTGGCTTGTTTCGCAGATTATGATGGATGCTCAATGGTGGAACCATCAAGCGTCCGAATTGACAGGAACTGGTGCATTGTATTGTTGTTCCAGTTGCTGTTCTGCTTTCCACTCTTCAGTTGTCAAGGTACGCAATCGACGAAACCAGTGTTTCGTCATCAGACAAGCGTTTGTTCTTTTTTCGTTCGCTTGTCTCGTGTGCTGTAGTATCGCATATCCATTGTGCTTTGTCAAGCGGTTTTCCGACCACTTTTTGCTCGGCTCCGAAAATTCGTTGTTTCTCCCGGTCGCCGTGGCAACCACTGGTCGAAAAGGCCTGAAACGTCCGCGGACGCAGATCTGCGTTGGGCCGTTCATGGGGGAAACATCTGATCCCAGAGGAGCTACCTTACCGTAGCACAACTGATGCAAACGGACAGGAGCACCCACGCTCGCTGAGGCGGGTGATTGTCGCTTTTTTGACAGCTCGATGATTATGCCATAACTACCACGACCTGTCAAGCCTTTTTGACCTAAAATAATAAAATGTTTAAAAATTCCTGGTGAACCAGGAAATCGACATCAATTTGAATGATAAAGGTACAGTCAAAAGGCTCGCTGGCCGATTTGAGCCAGCGAGCCTTTTGACTGTACTATATGTCTGACTATCTATAAGCTGATGTTAGCGTTGTGGATATGCCTGAGGTTGGCGTCTACTAACAACGTAATTTGCCAGTGACATCAGCAGGTTGAAATTAGGCACCTCGGATGCTTTCTACGAGAATAGCTACGTTCAATTAATAACCTGGATATACAGGAGGAATAGGTGGTTGCTGCTGGCGTGCACGCTCAACCAGGGCCAGGAAGATATGCATATTAGGCATACGCGCAACCCGTACAGTAGACCAGTTCAGCATTTGACCCGATTTTCTTATGCTGATGATGCCACGGTTAACTTGCACATCTTTTAGTTCTTGCCAGGGCAACCAGTGCTGTGGGGATTTGGCCAAACCCTGTCTGCTAACCTGCAATGTACCAAAAGTTAGCGCTTGACCGGCATCGAAGGCCGCGATCGCCATTGGCAATTGCACACGTGTCAGTTCATAATCAATGGCGTTGCCGATTTCTTCGGCATCCGCAAACATGTCAGTAAAGACAGCTTTGCGACCATCGTTATACTGCACTCTATATTTATGCCTTGTTCCTGTACGGACGCCGTAATAGTACGTATTTACAACCTGGATGAAAAATGCCGTAATCCGATCCCAGCGAAAAGCATCGACCTTGCTTCCACGCACATAAAGCAGGCCATACGCACAGATGCCAACTCGCCAGGAGCGAAAAAGAACGGGCTGCAGGCCATAAAAAATAGCCATGCCTGAAAACACAAGTGCGATCAATAGAAAAATACTCGAGCCGATTGCGCTATCTCCACCATCTGAGGCCATCCCAACGCCAGTGAGGCCCAAAACAAGAGCAACAATTGCAAATACAATGATGTATTTTATCTGCGTTTTACCCATGCGAACTTTGTATTCAACCTGGACGTTTCCAAGCTGATGAGCGTTAGCGTGCTGGATAGTTTCGGGAGAAATCTCTTGATGACGCAATACTTGCATCGGTTGTGCCATAGTTGTCACACCTCCATTAATGCTTTCCAATAATATAATTCCTGAATAGCTAGGATAAAACGGCAATGGCGCTCTAAATAGCTTTCAGCGATAAAAATATATCTGCGTCTCCACTAATTGTAGAAATCTATAACTCAAATTAAATTTTATGTATTATAACAATCCCCTTATTGAAAAACAAGGTAAAATTACCATTACACAAAAAGGCGCGATACTCAGAGAAAGTATCGCGCCTTTTTATATAGAGGTTATCGGGTATTACTATAGATTCACTACTATCTGGCACCCTCCAGACTTATTCGATTAGTAAAGTGACGACTATTGGGACAGCCCAAAGACTGTAGCAGGATTGCTGGTTGGTGTTGCGTTGGTAGGAACTTTAATGGTGACCGGCTGGTCAAACTTGCTCAAATCAACAACTGTTTTCACGGAACTTTTGGCAGCTGAAGGAGCATCTTTTGAGACCGCGCTGGTGTCTGCCAGAATATCCAGTTTTAACTGTGTGCGATGCACATAGAACTTACTTTCGTCGATCCAGACGTCAACAACCGCATTAAACTGTTTGGCTGACTTTAAGATGGTGTCAATGTTTTGTTGGCCCAACGCGCCCTTCAATTGAGGATTCTGAGTGAGCACCTGTTGGAGAGCCGCCTTATCTAAGGAAGCGGTCAGGTGACGCAGGCTCGGTCCAGCCTGGGTGTCAGCTCCATGATCGGTCAGTTTGACGTTTTGTACAAGGCCCAGCAGGCTATTCTGGTCGACAGTTACGCCAGAGAACATGTTGCTGTTCGAACCTACAAGCTGCTGCTTATCCATCACATACCATTTTCCAAGGTTATTCTCAATATATACTTTGTTGCCGCTTACAACCTCAGCCAGTTTACTGGTCTGCTGGGCAGAATTGACAGTCAGAGCAAGTTGCTGCTGGTCAGGACCCTGCTGGTCGCCGGAACCAGTCATCGAAACGTTCAGATTGGTGGCTGAAGGAGTTTTGCCATTAGTACTGGATTTGGCTTCAACGGCCTGGACGCTGGTATCAGATTTTACCTCGATATGCGATGATTTCAATTTTTTCATGGCGTCCGCACTCTTCTGCAATACTTGCTGAGGAGTGAGGTCGCTGGGCTTATTGGTGCTTCCAGTTCCTGTGGTTGTCTGACTACATGCGCTAATCAATAAAGTAAAGGCAACCATACAGAGAAACATGAAAGAAAAGGTCTTTCCAGCTTTCATGATTAAGCTCCCTTTTGTATATTTTTAGATAAATTTCAAAATTAGATTCGAGTCCTACTATTGAATACGCGTCTCCACTATAGTAAAGTTTCTAAAAAATGTAACTCTGTCAAAAACTCAGGAAAAACTAATATTAACTGTCCACTACAGCCTTTGCGTGATAACATAATGAGAAATAATCACTGCTATTTTTGTATACTTCAAATTGCCCAAATACACATTAAAGGACACCTGCTGTGATGGAAAAAAAACTTTTTTACAAGAAGATAGACCATACGACAGAGCTAAAATCGATTGCAGAAAGCGATGCCCAGGAGATCTTTCGCTTGATTAATACTAATCGCCCATATTTGCGGCAATGGCTACCATGGATCGACTACACACAGTCTGTAGCCGATGAGCTGGCTTATATTCGTACTGTCATGGGCCAGTATCAAGAGAACCAGAGTGTAGCATGCGCTATCTGGTATAAAGGCAATATTACTGGTACTATTAGCTATCATCCCGTGGATTGGCCCAATCGCAAGGTTGAAATTGGCTATTGGCTTGGCGAGCAGTTCCAGGGCAATGGTCTGATGACAAAGGCCTGCGGCGCTTTTATCGATTATGCATTTAATGATTTGAAACTCAATAAGGTAGAGATTCGTTGTGCTACTGGTAACGCTCGCAGCCGCGCTATACCTCAACGTCTTGGTTTCACTCATGAGGGCATCAGTCGCCAGGCTGAATGGCTCTATGATCATTATGTGGATCTGCATCTTTATGGTTTGTTAGCCAGCGAGTGGAGAAAAAACAGATAGTACAGCACCAGGCAGCCTGAAGGCGGTCAAATATTATCGCCATCAGCGCTTGAATGTAATCAGATCAGCAGTTATAACACTGAGATGCTTGAGAGGTCCGTCTTTAGCTCAGACAACCACATTTAAAGTATCAAATTGATTGCCTGGCTATGCAACCCTGTTACACTCAAAACGTATTTTTGCTGTAGAGAGATAGTGTGCCACAAAACCAATGCGATCTCTACATATAGGGATGGAATACAAATATATGCATCAGACAAATGTTTCGTTGACCAATAGTCGTCCCATATACTATCTGCTGCTGGTAGTGGGGATGCTCTGTGCTCTTTGCGCTGGTAGTCAACATGCATACGCAGACAGTATGCCGGGCGGAACAGTCTCCGATCCGGCTGTCCGGGCGGTGGATATTGTGCAGCCAGCCGTTGTGCGCATCATTACAGCCGTCCCTGGGCAACTCTCGGTTCATTTTCCACCTTCAAAAGATGTGACTTTTCCTCAACAGAGTAATGGTACCTATGAGATAGATTTGTCGGGCTCGGGTACATTTATAACCTCGCAAGGTGATATCCTGACCGCCGACCATGTTGTCAGTCCTCCTAAAAATCAAGAAATGAACTCGGCTCTATATACGCGAGCCGCCCAGGATATCGCTAATTATATAAATACCAATCAGAAAGGTTCAACCCAGGTTACCAGCGATCAAGTTGTCCAGCAATTGAGCAGCGGACAATTAAAGTCTACGCCAACTTTTCAGTCTCCGAGTATTTCTGTGTTTTTGAGTACGGCTTATACGGGTCTAACTAATGCGACCGATTTTAAAAGCCTACCTTCTGGTGTTGGTGTAAATGTAGATAAAATTGAGAAGGAGAGTCCATCCGATCAACAGGATACGGCAATTATCCATGTGCCGATTACCGATACTCTGAGCGTTCCACTGGGAGATTCAACCAATGTGCATCCACAGGATAAGCTGACGATCATTGGTTTTCCAGGCAATGCCGATGTCAGTAAGGCACCAGATAGCTTGTTGACATCTTCGCTGAACCAGATCTATGTCAGTTCGCTAAAGACCAGTAATAGTGGGGCTCCGTTGATTCAAGTTGGTGGCAACGTAGAGCAAGGAGATAGTGGTGGGCCTGCACTGGATAACAATGGCAATATTGTTGGCATTGTTAGCTTTGGCACGCTTAATACCAGCGGCGGCCAGAATGGAACCAGCTTTCTACAGGCTAGCAGCAGCGCCCAGAGTATGATCAAAGCGCTTAATCTGGACACAAAAGCTGGCAAGCAACAAACACAATGGAGCCAGGCCTTCAATACCTACGCTACCAACAACGCTGGACATTGGGGCCAGTCCCAGCAGGAATTTGCTAACCTGCAAAAGAACTATCCAGTCTTTAAAGCTATTCAGTCGTTTCAAAATTATGCGCAGCAGCAGGCTAAAAATGAACATGTAGTCCCTACCAGGAAGCCAACGAGTACACCGATCCAGCCAACATCTAAGAAGACACCCGTGGCCTGGCAGGCAATCGCTCTGACGATTGGTGCTGTTCTCGTGCTGCTATTGCTAGTGGGAGTCCTCTTTATGGCGGCGCTGCGTCAACGTCCAAAGTCAAAACCGAAAAAGGGTTCTGCTGCGTCCGAACAACAGGCACTGGCGGCGGCCGCTCCTGCTGCCGATAAAGGTCAGCCAGATCCAGCCAGCGGTACGACGCCGGCTCCCCCGGTAACCCCTTCCACCAGCGGGTCGCCAACTTCGCAGTCAGGCCAGGGTTCGCTGCCTGTCGGGCAAAATACCTTATCGCTTAAAGCATGGCCCTGTGGTCATATGAATCGTCCAAATGCGCGCTTCTGTAGTATTTGTGGCGAGCCCGCGCCCGATGACATGTAGCAGCGTTTAAATCCAAAAAGATAAAAGAAGAAGCAGGCCTGGTAGACATTCCTACTGGACCTGCATTTTCTTTATTTATTCTCTGCAAGGGCTGATTGCTATGCCAGCTTAACCAGCTGCTTACCCAGGTTCTCGCCCTTCAGCATCCCAATGAAAGCCTTGGGAGCATTATCCAGACCTTCTGCCACGGTTTCGCGGTATTTCAATTTGCCACTGGCAACCAGTTGTCCTAGTTCCTGGAATGCCTGCGGGAAAAGGTCAGCATGCTCACCAACGATAAAACCTTGTAGCTTTACGCGATTGATCAGAAAGGCGCCAAAGTTGCGCACTGGATGCGGGTTGGTCTCGTTATACTGAGAAACCAAACCACACAATGGAATGCGTGCATGGGCATTCAGTCTATCAAGTACGGCCTCCAGAATTTCGCCGCCAACGTTCTCGAAATACACATCAATACCATTCGGTGTCGCAGCCGTCAGATCCTCAACCAGATGTCCGGCTTTATAATCAACGCAGGCATCAAAACCTAGCTCGTTGACTACATAGTCACATTTTGTTTTGCCACCAGCAATGCCGACCACATAACAACCATGGGCCTTAGCTAGCTGACCAACCACACTGCCTACCGCACCTGAAGCCGCCGACACTACTACTGTTTCACCAGCTTTTGGCTGACCAATGCTTATCAGACCTACCCAGGCGGTCAGTCCTGGCATACCCAGCACACCCAGATAGGCTGAGGCGGGAATCTGCTCGGTGACGTTAATTTTACCCAAACCTTTGCTATCAGAAATGCCATACGTCTGCCAGCCAAAGTAACCCAGCACCATATCATCAACCTGAAAATCAGGATTTTTCGACTCGACTACAACTCCCACGGTTCCGCCAACCATTACCTCATTGAGATTCGTGCTCGCTGCGTAAGATTTACCTTCATTCATGCGTCCGCGCATATAAGGATCGAGCGACAGGTATAAATTCTTTACCAGCACCTCACCATCCTTTAAGGCAGGCACATCTGTCTCCACAATACTAAAATCGCTCTCCTGTACCCACCCATGGGGACGGTTAGCGAGTAAAACTTGCTTATTCTTAATTGCCATTCTAAGTAATTTCCTTTCCAGGTTCACTATTGTTAGCGACATATGGGTACATACTATTAATACGTTTCTTATTTCATGTCTGTACTCGCAGTTGGAACAAAGCCTCTTATTTATCTGGCGCAGTTCTCTGCCTACAGTCTTAAAGACGCCAAAAAGCCTGCTCCCAGATATAGCTGCGTGCAACGTTTCACGTGAAACATAAAGCGTTATATTCCAGACAGAAGAGCACCCTGGTGGAGAACCGATTTCTCCACCAGGGTGCTCTTCTAGTAAAAGGTTTATGCTCTGGTGCGCAATATCATGGACTGAAAATGCCAGTACTGGCCCTGCATTGGAATGGCTTTAAAAGATACCAGGTCAAAATATGGAGCGGTCGCCTGGCGCATAAAATCGTCGGTATGATGAGAGAAGAAACGTGGAGGTTGATGCTGGTCATCCTTATGTATGCCTTCTTCCTCAAAGCCACCATAGACTCCCAGGAAAAAAAGCCCACCAGGACGTAGCAGGTCGCGCAACTTTTGCAGGACCGCTGGCAGTTCTGCGGTTGGAACATGGAGCAAACAATTCAGAGCATAGATAGCATCAAAAGGCTTCTCTGGAAAATTCAGCCCCAGGAAGTCCATCACGTGGGCATCCAGATCTTTCTCGTGACAAAGGTCAACCATATCTGGGGAAAGATCTGTGCAGACGACCTGCAGACCCTGCTCTTGAAAAAAGAGGCTGTCAACACCAGTACCTGCCCCAATTTCTAACAATGTGTTCTTACCTTCTTGATGTAGAAGATCAAGGAAGTGCTGGCGCTCTGTGACTTTCCATGGTTCTTTCACCATTTGATTGCGCTGTTCTGCCTTCTCGCGATTGTATGACTGGCGCAGGGTTTCAATGACTTGCTGGTAAGTATCCATAACTGTGACGCTCAACTTTCTCTTTTACCTAGTGCTGTGTTCCTTAAATCCTGTAACAAAAGAGACAGCGACGATGTCGAGGCGACTTGGGTGGCCGCCCCCAGACCCAGGGCTTGGCACGAGCATTCAGTTGTGCCGTAGCCACGCTCCTGGCCTGGTCGATCTCGGTCGGATTGGCAAAACTCTGTCCAGCCAGCGCATCACGGCGAAAGAGCCTCCACCAGCCCTCTTGCAGATTGAGCCAGCAAGCTCTTTTGGGAATGAAGATCTGGTGGATGCGGGGATGTTCTGCGAGCCAAGCATTGGTTTCGGCGCTCAGGTGACTGGTCAGGTTATCCGTGATCACGAACAGATCTCCTTTCGGATTGTCAACCTCGATATCGTTCAGCAGAGCAATGTAGCCTTTGGAATTGCGCGAAGCGGCACACCGGGTCAGTTCCTTGCCATCGCGCACGCGTAAGGCTCCATAGATCCAGGTCTTCTCAAGCCCTCGACTGTACTCCAGAGGTGCTTTTATCCGGTGCCCATCCGCTGACCATCCTGGCGCTGGGGGAAAGCTCCGGGGCAGAACGGGCCCTAATTCATCGGTACAGATGGTCGTCGAGCCGTCGGGGGGCGCCATGTAGTGGCTGACGACTGCTATCCTTTTGGGACAAAGTTTTTGTCATCACTGCTCCCCCAACTATGGGTACGGCGCCAGCGTACCCCTTCACGCCGGCAAATACGGCGGATCTGGCTGCGTTTGACCTGGATTCCTGCCTCTTTGGCTGCTTGCGCCAGGGCATCCAGACTCCACTGAGCCGCCCCCTGCTCATCGCGCACGTCTAGGCTGCCATCAGAAAGTCGCTCCAATTTACCAGGTGGGGTAGACCGAGCCAGGGCAAGGATCCGACTGTCGTCTTCCGTCGTCAAGCGGCGGGGGCGGCCAGCTTTGGGGCGATCCCCCAACCCTTCAATTCCTTCTGCATCGAAGCGGTGCAGTCTCCGGCGAACGGTCTGTGGGCTACAGTCCAACTCCTTGGCGATTGTCTCTACCCGCGCACTATCCCAACTGCGGGCCACGATCTTCGCATGAAAAATCCAGTCGGCTGGACCATGCCGACTCGCGGCCATTTTGCGGACCCATCGCTCTTCCTTCTCATCATGAGCCGCTCGCGCTCGCAAGATTTTTGCCATCTCTTTGTTCCTTTCCTTGATCGCCCCCTTTCTGATTCTATCACGACTTGAGGAACAGAGCACTAGCGGTACTTTGTTGACAAGGGTCAGGAAGAGTTGTAGAGAGCGATAGCCTGACCCTGTTCAAGTTGACGAAGAAGGCTCTGGAGAGCAGGAGGAGGGGGCAGTGACGACCAGCCGTTCCAGTAACGCCGCAACATGATCCAGGGTTCCAACCATGCCCGTACCGCTCGCAGTGCCATAGGCCAGGACACCTGCGGCCTCATGCTTGTGCGCTTGCTGATTTTTTTTCCCCATTTGCCCTCGCTCTGGAGGAACATCCCTCTCAGAGGAGAGATCCGGCTCCGCTGGCGTGAGCAGCTGGTCTGCCGGGCTGGGAACGCAGGGGTGGCTGGCGTGATACCAGCAGAACGAGAAGGCACAGCACACCAGTTGCCAATGTCGTTGGATGGCTTGATCGCTGCGCACCTGGTACTGAGACCAGCCGAGGGCGTGTTTGACGTGTTTGTAGCTTTGCTCGACCCACATGCGCAGCCCATACAGGCGGAGCACCTCTTCCAGGCTGGCGGGCGAGAACGGCATCTCCCTTCCCGGGCGTTCAGTTGGGGCGGGCAGATTGGTGACCAGGTACCAGGTGGAGAGGTCGGGGAGCGTCTTGGGATCGGTGCTCGCCACAATGGCACGCTCTTTCTTGTCAGGGCCATAAGGTCCAGAGACAATCTCCACAGCCCACCACTCCTGCGTACTCCCATCGCGAAAGCGTCTGACGATGCGCACCCACTTCCCCGGTTGCTCAGGGCTTACCCAACCGGCCTCCTGCGCCACGTCCTGCAGCGTCCCTGCCACCTCCTCAGGATGGTACCACGCATGGGAGGGTTTAAGCGCCATGACATACGGCACATTCAACTCGCGCAGCCCGCGTTTCAAGCCGCGATCCTCCCCGTAGAAGTTGTCCGCCACCACCGCACGAAAAAGAATGCCCTCCTGCGTGGCTTGCTTTACCTGTTCGAAGGCGATCTTCAGCTTGGTGCGAAACACCGGATCGTTCTTGCCTTTGGCAAAGCAACCCTCCGGCGTGTATGGCTCCACCTCCAACGGGTAATAGACTCGTTCGTCGGCCCACAGGCTGGTCACGGAAACGACCCCATTCTCGATCTTGCCTCTATTTCCCAGATACTGACGCGCCACATGTGCCGTTTTGTCACCGTCCTTCCGATCACCAGTCTCATCGATGACCAACACTCCCTGCGCATTGGGCGCTGTTGCGGGATCTTCGCGCAGCAGCTTGAGCCGCACCCCCTGCACCTGGCGCGCATCCCAATCCGCTTCGGAGAGAAACCATTGCAACTTTTGGGCACGCGGCAACTGCGCTCCGACCAGTGGCTCGGTGTTCACCAACCCGGTCAGCGTCTTGTTGCGCTCCGAGGGCAACAGCAAGCCTTCCAGATACTGCCGAAACCCTTCCCGCTGGTTGCTCTTTCCAAACAGCTCATCAAAGTGTCTGGCGTAGGTTTCCAGTGGCTCGGGCGCCGTCGGGATAGCTCGTCGTTTTGTCATCTCACATGCCTCCTCTCCCCGCATTTTATCACTCTTGGCCCACTGTCAACAAACTACCGCTAGAGCACTGTTCATAAGGGTTGATCTATGATAAACTGGAAGCATGAAAGCGTACTCCCAAGATTTGCGGCAACGTGTGCTGCGAGCGATCGAGCAAGGGAAGAGCCAAGCCGAAGTCGCCGAAACGTTTGCCATTTCCACAGCTACCATCAAGCGATATCTCAGACAACAACGAGAGAGCGGCCATGTCTTGCCCAAATCGATCCCTGGGCGTCCGAGCGTCAAAGGAGCTGCATTGCAGGCTGGTCTGCTCGAGCAGTTGAGAGCCCATCCCGATGCGACCCGAGAACAGCATTGCCAGATGTGGGAAGCTTCCCACGGCACCAAAGTCAGCCCAGCCAGCATCAGTCGAGCCAGAATGGCGTTGGGATGGACGCGAAAAAAAAAGACACTGAGAGCAAGCGAGCAGAAGGAAGCTGAACGCGCCGCTTGGCGCAAGCAATCCGCTCACCTGCCGAGCCAGGACCTGGTCTTTGTCGACGAGACCGGCGCCCACATCGCCATGACTCCTTTGTATGCCTACGCTCCAAGAGGAGCGCGGGCGGTCGGCAAGGTGCCTCGCAATTATGGGGCCATCATAACCACGATCGCCTCGCTGTCGCCCAGCGGCATGGGGCCAGCACTGGTACTGGATGGAGCTGCTGATAGCGCCGCGTTTACGGTCTACGTCGAGCAGCTTCTTGCCCCCAGCTTGCGTCCCGGGCAAATCGTGATCCTGGATAATCTCTCGATTCATCTGGGACCGCGTGTCAAGCAAGCCATTGAAGCTCGCGGCTGTCGTCTCCTGTTTCTGCCTGCCTACTCGCCGGACTTTTCGCCCATCGAAGAGGCCTTCTCCAAGCTCAAGACGTTGTTGCGGCGGGCAGGTGCGCGCAGTAGGGAAGCACTCCAAGAGGCCATTGCAACTGCACTGGACTGCATTACTTCCGCGGATGCGCTCGGTTGGTTCACTCATTGTGGCTATCCGCTTGCTCGCTCGACAGATAAGGTTCAATCGTTATGAACAACGCTCTAGACAACGTTGGGTTAGTGGATATCTTTTATAATCTGTCATCTATCTAAAGCATAAAAAAGTGGGTATCCATAATGGATACCCACCAGCATTTTTTGCGCTTATGCGCCCATGATGTTGTAGCCGGCATCAACAAACATGATCTCGCCGGTGATGGCACGAGCCAGGTCGCTGCTCAAGAAGAGGGCCGTGTCGCCAACTTCGCTCTGCTCGATGTTGCGGCGCAGAGGTGCGACATGAGCCACCTGCTCACGGAAACCGGTGAGGCCAGAAACGCCACGGGCGGCCAGTGTGTTTAATGGGCCAGCCGAGATGGCGTTCACGCGAATGTTGTGCTCACCCATTTCATAAGCCAGGTAGCGGACACTGCATTCCAGCGCAGCTTTGGCGACGGCCATGACGTTGTACTTTGGCATCACGCGCTCACTGGCCATATAGGTCAGAGCCAGCACGCTCCCGCCGTGTTCTTTCATCAAAGGCTCGGCACGCCTGGCCATCGCTACCAGCGAATAGGCGCTGATATCTAACGCGGTATGGAAACCTTCGCGAGTGGTCTGCAAGAAAGGATTCTCTAATTCATTGGCTGGGGCAAAAGCCACGCAATGGACCAGAATATCAAGGCGACCATTTAGTAATTCTCCAGCTTTGGCAAAAGCGCTGTCCAGGTCGGTATCGCTCTGCACATCACAGGGGATAACCTCGGTGCCCGGAATCTTGGCGGCCAGGTCACGAACATACTTTTCCATGCGCTCTTGATATGTTAATACGAGTTGAGCACCTTCACGTGCCAGGGCCTGTGCGATCGCCCAGGCAATAGAACGATGATTGGCAACACCAAAAATAAGAGCCTTTTTACCTTCTAATAAGGGCATATTTGTTTCTCCTCTCAAAATACACTGGTTGCTTAAATGTAACTATGCACCATTACGGCCATATTTTCAAGAAACAAGAAAACGGCCTCCTCCAGTGAGGAGACCAGCAATGCAGTAACCATTTCTCCTTGATATAACCGATGTGATTTAGCACTACGTCAAATCCTGTATCGGTGCGCTTAGCGCTCCATTGGATAGCCGCGATTGGCCCAGCCATTCATGCCACGCGCCAGATTATAGACTTTTTTGAAGCCTAATAATGAGGCGATTTCTGAAGCCATCGCACTGCGCTGACCTGCAGCACACACAAAAATGACTTCTTGATCCAGTGGCAAATTCTGTTCCTGCAGCGCTTTCCCAAAAGAATAAATGCCCTGAATTGGAACTAGCGTCGCCTCGGCGATGTGTCCATAGTTCCATTCATCGGGCATGCGCACATCTACGATACGCACCCCTGAGTCAATCAGGCTTTTCGCCTCGTCCGTGCCTATGGTTGTGTAAGGTACTACTTCATCATCATGATCATATGCCATTGCTCGATTCTCCCGTTTCATATTGCTCTAGCCAGAGACGGCCTAGCAAGGTGGGAACAATCAAATATTCATCACCACTAAAAGCCATGGTAATATATCCTTGATCTTCCATCTCGCGAAAATCGTCAGTTGTGAGGAAATAATTATGTAGCATACGTGAAACGTCGCTCTCTGGCAGTTGCTTCCAACTCATTAATACGCGCATAATGGCAGCATATTTGGGCCTGCTATCATCAACGGCTCGCATATACATACCTCTTTCCATCCTACATATGCTATTCATCTTAACGCCTCACCACAGTGTAACAAATTCGCTAACATACAGCAAGTGGAAACATCGCTATAAAAATTTATAGGAACAGTACATATCTTCTGCTAAACAGAGCTAACCTGCAATCAGCTTCAATCAAAACGTTTCACGTGAAACATCAAACCTCTCATAGGTTCGGGCCTCGCGCCCGATTTCTCCTCGTCCCACGAAAACGTCCCTCTCATAGGTTCGGGCTTCGCGCCCGATGGGTGGCTCTATCATAATGATGCCCCGTCATGCTCATCATCGCAATCAGGATCAGGATTGGCAAAAGAATGTTTTCAGGTCTTGAGCTATGCGTTCCGGCCCTGCCTGGCCGGGCCGACCTTGATTTGGTGCGCTATGGTCGAATTCTGAATACTCGATCCACCTGGCATGTGGCAATGTATGAGTGAGAGAATCAAGGATATCACGCAAAAACGTCGGACTTTTCGCCCCACCTAATAAAAGAACATCTTTATTCAGATGAGCGAAGGTTTCTAGCCTTCCATCCATCTCTTTCACCAGCAGCCCATCAAAACGCTGCGTAGGAATGAGTGCTTCCAAAGAAACGTCATCAGGTAAAAGCGTCTTTTTTTCTTTCTTAAGATACCAGTTCAAAAGTGGAAGTAGCAGCCAGCGCGGCAAATGGGTAAGGTGATCCGCTTTAAGAAAAGTAATCATTGCGGCAGCCGGTTTTCCTTCAGCGATCTCGCGATCAAACCGGGGTATCCATGCAGTAGAGATCGAGCCGTTCGTAGAGAGCGGCGGCTCATATATGGCTATCTTATGCACGGCTGGCAGGGTCAATGCTGCCTGCAAAGCGACCAGCGCGCTGGAGCTATGACCAAACACAAAGTGCGCGCCCGTTTTGGCCAGAAGAGTATCGACATCCTCACATTCTCTCGCCATACTATAGCGGTCGCCATGAGGTCCACTGAGTCCACGCCCTCGCCGATCTATCACATACACAGTAAAGTCGTTCGCGAGCGCCGCCGCCAACCGCATACAGTGTTGTGAAGCCTGCGTCCCAGCAGGCAAAATAAGAACACCAGGACCGCCACCGACCTGCCGATACCCGATCGTCGTGCCATCCACCGATGTGGTAGAACCAGTCGTGTATGGTATGTGTATACTGCTCAATGCTACATCCCTTTCATCTCTATTGCTGCCATGCTCCCCCATATTCTAGCAGATTTCCTCCTTTATTGAACAAAAACTTTCCTGAATTTGCATGGGCAAGCGCTAATAGCTGGATCGAATGTTTCACGTGAAACGTTATGTATCTGAAATACCGTAACCTCTCCTCAAAGGAGTGTGAAAACGTTGGGCCTATGCGCTTACCTTTGTCCAACGTGCTTTCTGTAATTTGGGGTCAACGATCCACTGCTGCATGAGTTCATCGACGCGATTGGCAATGTCGGGCTCGGGTGTTGCGGTCATCTGAAGAGGAGCCAATAATGCTGGATAAACCCCGCCATGATACAGGGTGTGCAGCGCACCATAATCGGGATCATTTGCAGCCCAGACCACGCGGGCAATATTCGCCAAAAGAAGAGCGCCAGTGCACATTAAACATGGCTCCAACGTTGTGTACAACGTACATTGCCCTCGAAAGGACGGTCCCATAAGCGTTCCTCCCGCATGCCGAAGCGCATCTACTTCCGCGTGAGCGGTATAATCACCAGCGCTATAGACTCGGTTATGTCCTCTACTGAGGATGGTCCCATCTGGACCGACAATCAGCGCACCAATAGGATAGGTTCCTTCCCGAGCGGCTTGCTCTGCCTCTTCCAGAGCGATTTCCAGGTAGAATCGGTCAATTTTCATGAAGCTCTCCTTGCTATAATTATTGTCTATAAACGCTTAACATGCCATCATTATACGAACGGAGGCGAGTGGCCTACAAAAAATGGTACATTCCCACTTCCATTTGGCTCAAACATTGGCCTTGGACGTTTCACGTGAAACGTTTTGCTAAGGATGCTATGCGAAAATCGGCCGCGGAAGGCTGAATCTACAAATCGCTTCTTTTGTGCTTATACTGATAGAACGGCGGCACTGCACGCCGTTTCAAGCCTACTTCACGGCCTCACTAAAAATATTGAGCCAGAACTTCTAACAATAGAGCCAAATGTTTCACGTGAAACGTTATGTCTCAAAATTCTATATTGATCATCAACCAGAGAATTTGAGGCATGACGTCCCTGATTACGTCGTTCTCCTGATAACCGCAATATGTGTCTGGCACATCGGCTCCTGCTCAAAATGGCTCGATCTGACCATCTCTATTGGCAGGTCCCATTGCCCAATCTTCTCATCGATTCTTTTCTCAGGGACACCTGTGTGCCCGCCGCGATATTCCGCAACCAGCAGGCGTCCTCCAGGCTGCACATAACGCTCCAACAGTCGATGGACAAAAGCTTCCTGCAATTCATCGGGTACATAGTCAAGGAGGGTGTTAACAAAATCAAATTTTCTGGGAGGAGACCATTCCCAGGCATTGCCCAGAAAGATATGGTCAGCATACTGTGGTAGCCGCGCTTGCGCCAGCGCGACCAGTTTCTCAGAAAAATCAAGTCCATAGGGATCAATCAGCAAGCCGCGTTCGTGTGTCCAGCGTAGGATACACTCCAGTAAATAGCCGTTGGCGCATCCAACATCCAGAAAGATGCTAGAACTGGTAATACAGTCGGCAATGGGTCTGCGCAACGTTTCCCAATAATCAACGCTGCGCGGAGTACGCAGCCCGACACCAGATTGCTGCCAGGGATGCGTTCCAGCGAGATAAGCCGTTTCAAGGAGCACTTTGTTGGCTTCAAACCAACTCTCCAGCTCTTTGTCGTCCATGTTTTCTTTCCAATCAAATAAGATAAATTCTCTCAATGCCTCTATTCATGTGAGCAAAATGGAAATAGAAACCACCCTTATACCAATCGGAAATAAGTAAGTCGGACGTTTCACGTGAAACATTGCATCTCAATATCCTATGGCCAATCGCCCACAATAGAATGAGACGTTTCACGTGAAACGTTATGTATCGGCATAATCGTTGAAAGAAATGTTAATATAGTTACCAGCGATAACTTATAAAGGATAGAGCTAAGAAACATAATGAATACAAATTATCTCCAGTTAGCGGTAAACAACAATGCCATCTGGTGTGATATTGTCTGCCGCTCACACAATGTTCCGGGAGATTTTTACGAGGACTTCTGGATAACTAAACAGCAAGCACCCACCTACTATCCCAACCTGGTAACACTTTCGCCAGCCACAAATCTCAATCTTGACCTGGATCCTCTAGCAGCATTTCTCACCGAGAAGAAGGATTACGCCATCTCCGTGAAGGATAGCTTTGCGGACCTGGATCTCGTACCTTTCGGATTTCGTTTGCTCTTTGAAGCGCAGTGGATTTTGCGGCCTGCATCAGCAGCCATTCCTCGCCAGGGGCCTGCTACACTCCAGTGGAAAAAAATCGTTGAGGAGAATGATCTTCTCTGCTGGGAGGAGACATGGTCTCAAACGGAGCTATCTCATAATCATATTTTTCTGGCTCCTCTTTTGCATGACACGGACGTTTGCATTGTGGCGGCTTACAACGATGATCAGATTGTGGCCGGTGCGATTGGTAATAGGACGACGGGCGTCGTTGGCATCTCCAATATTTTTACACCAGAACAGGGTGCAGAAAAATATTGGGAAGGCTTGCTCAATATGATCGCTATCTGCTATCCTGGACTGCCTATTGTTGGATATGAACAGGGTGATAGTCTTGCGCTGGCAACACGCGTTGGTTTTACGACGCTCGGGCCATTGCGTATCTGGCTAAAAGAAGAATGAGGGTATTAAGAATAATGCACATTCCTGATTTTAAATTAGAGCGCTATTTCGCTCAGTGGGAATTTGTCGCTCCTTATATGCTGTCCAGTTCTGATGTCGATGGCTATCAGATGGATGAGTTGCTGGCGCTGGCAGATCCCGAGTGTCGCGAGCTGTGGCAAAATTTGTCGTTAGGATATACTGAAAGCGCTGGTCATCCATTGTTGCGACAGCAAATTGCTCGTCTCTATCAACAGGTACCAGCTGAAAATGTTTTGACTTTTTCTGGTGGCGAGGAAGCAATTTTTGCGCTGACCAATGTGCTGCTGCAGAGAAATGATCATGCGATTGTGACCTGGCCTGGTTATCAATCCCTCTATAGTATAGCCCAGGCTGTTGGGGCCAATGTCACGCTGCTGGAACTACAAGAAGAGCAGGGATGGAAACTGGATCCGGATGCTCTACACAAAGCGCTGCGTCCCAACACTCGTCTCATTGTAATCAATTTTCCTCATAATCCTACCGGCGCGCATCTGGATCGGCAGACGCTTGATGAGGTGATGGCTATTGCGCACGAGGCTAATGCCTATCTGTTTTCGGATGAATCGTATCGTTTCCTTGAATACCAACTCGAACAAAGCTTGCCCGGCGCTGCCGATCTCTCAGACAAAGCCATCTCTCTGGGCGTAATGTCGAAATCTTTTGCACTGGCCGGATTGCGCATTGGCTGGCTGGCAACGCGAGATACGGCTCTCCTGCAACGTGTGGCAGCCTTTAAAGATTATCTATCGATCTGCAATAGTGCTCCCAGCGAGATCCTGGCCCTGATCGCTTTGCGCGCTCACTCCCAGATCATTGCTCGCAGCCTGGATATCATCCAGTCGAACCAGCTCCTGCTGGATCGTTTCTTTAGCCAGTGGTCGGGTATCTTTTCCTGGCAACCTCCACAGGCTGGTAGTATCGCCTTTCCTCGTCTTCGTACCAGCCAGCCCATCGCCGAGTTTGCCCAGCAGTTAGTACAACAGGAAGGCGTCATGCTCCTACCCGGAACAGTCTATGATCATCCCGGCAATAATTTTCGCATTGGCCTTGGACGCAAAAATATGCCAGAGGCCCTGCTCAAACTGGAGCATTTCCTTAAACAGCACTAGCTTCAATTTTATGAAACCGCGCTAGAAAACGGTGAAGCTACGTCACCTTGCACAGGCTATTTTCCTTCATCAGGAATCACGATCAAGGTAGAACCGAAACCTTCTGGCGGTTGGATATCCATGCGTGCTGTGTCCAACGCGAGATCTAATTGCCAGAGGGTCGTGCCATCGTGGGCATTGAATACGTAGAGGTGATTCGCATCCGCTCGATTCACATATATGTTGCCGCGTTTCACGTGAAACATCGATGGAGCGATGGCCAAATTACGATACCAGGCTAAAGAACCATGCGCACAGTTTAAAGATAACAGGGCACCCCTTGCTCGACCCAACCGCTGCTCGGTCCATATATCTTGCTGGTAACCACTGCCTGAGCAGAGATAGAGTTGGCCGTTTTCGATACATGGACGAAGCCCGCTGGTATGGCCAACAAAATGCTCCCAGCGTATCTTTCCATCGCAAGCATTCAGCGCGTAAATAGTGGTTCCCCCATAGCAAATGATCAGATCTCCCGCATGCATTGGCGCTTCAAAGATAGCATCCGGCAGCAATTCCGACTGCCAGAGCCGCTTACCGGTCTCAGTTGCGAAAGCATAGATATAGCTACCCTCAGGATCCAGATCAGCTGTAGCAAATAGCATCGTGTTGGATAGTGTGTGGGCAAAAAAGATTTGTGGCGCGGGAATAGTAGTCATCCAGTGTTGCTGGCAACGCTGGATGTCGACGGCAAAAAGTTGATTCTGGTTAGTATAGTACAGGATATCGCGTGCAATCGTGAGGTCGATAGTACCCAGGTGGTTTTCGTTTAAAGGCAGTGTATCGCATCTCCATAAAATAGCACCGCTGGTTTTATCCAGAGCATAGATGTCGCCCATACTGGATAGCACATACAAGATACCATCCACCAGCGTCATCGCTACCAATTCGTTGATTTGCATGCCCGCATGAAACATATATGGCGCGACGTGTGTAGACCAGAGCAGATTGCCAGTGCTGGTTTGAAAGGCGTAAACGATACTTTCAGCTTGCACCGAATACGTATAGACTATGCCAACATCTACGATCAGAGAGGAACCTAAACCGGCGATCTCCCGTCTCCAGTGAACTCTTCTCTTTGCTAAGCCTACTTTATAAATGAAGGATTTCCAGGCTACATATATCCCTTCATCCGATAAGCTGGTGCTTCTGGTTCGTAGGTTTTTTATCAAGTCCGGCTACCTGCATCAGAATTTTACCACCCACGCTACATAAAACGTTTCTTATTTTCCAGCCTGTTACAAGTGAAGGTATCGGTGAACAACACTCTAAGCGTCTCTTAGGGCAGCCCTGGCTACACTATCATCGGAACCTCTATCGCGCTAGCGCATAATTTCTCCTCCGTTAACCAACAGAACCTGGCCGGTTATAAATGAGGAGGCCGGCGAGGCCAGAAAGAGTGCCGTTTGTAGGATATCGTCGGGCGTTCCCCAACGCTTCATTGGAATGTCCTGCACCGCCTGCTGGCGCGTTGCCTCGGGCAGCGTCTGCGACCATTCGTTCTCAATACGTCCAGGTGCGATACAATTGACCCGTACATGGGGAGCGAATTCAGCAGCCAGGCAGCGCGTCAAAGACATGATAGCGCCTTTGCTAATCGCGTACATTTGATTGGGCAAACCGGGGGCCCCATCCAGCGCGCGATCCCAGCCCGTTGTAATAATGGAGCCGCCTTCGCGCATATATGGCTGTGCTTCCCGACAACAGCGCCAGGTTCCCATGATGTCGACCCCAACCATGCGCTCAAATATTTCTATCTCGCTCATGCCTCTGGTTTCTGAACTGTTGGCGCTGGCGCCGGCATTATTGATCCAGACATCAATGGGGCCCAGTAATTGCTGGGCGTTTTGTACTAGCTGGGCGACCTCCGCTGGCTGGCGTAAATCCGCCTGGCACAGAAAAGCTTTTCCGCCCATTTCTTCAATCTGCCGGACTACTTCTTCGGCACCTTGCTTCGAATGAGAGTAATGCACCAGTATAGTGCCCCCCTGCTCTGCGAATCCTAGCGCCAGGCGCTTTCCGATGCTGCGACCCGCTCCCGTAATGACCACGGTTTTATTCTGAAATAACATCTGCACTCCTTACAATATTTTTTTGTTTCCAGCTCCTGAGTTAGTTACTCTATACATATCGTCTACAGTTATACCACTTGCCTGGTGTCATCGGTAGCTCGTCTGCAAAATAGATCTTTTCGCGGCCCGGTATAGGTGTTACACTAGTAGCGTCAAGCCGGTCAGTGTCGATTGGCAACCTTCACGTGAGATGTTTGCACTATGTGGAGTGCAAGGCTGCACATATGAAAGGAGTACCACCGTCCGTGAGCCAATATACCTCTTTTTTAGATTCTTCGGATTCTTCAACACCATCCAATTTGTCGGACGATGAGCAGCGTACGCTTCTACGCCAGTTACGGAGCGAGATTATAGAGCGCCACCGTCCGCATATTCAAGAAGGTGCGGGACCTATTCGCGTTATGGCTCGTATTGTTGCTGAGCTAGAACAGGCTTGCCACCAGCATAATATAGCAGATCACATCATTCGTGCCGAGGTGGTTAATCGCACGATTGGGGATATCGATTTACGCCAGGCTGTAGAATGCGAGGGAGAAGCTGGCGGTCCATACGATTATCGCATCCTTGCCGATGAGTTAGGAATTGCTTTGCCCGGGGAGCAATTGTATCATTATACGGCCACCGGTGAGACTTATTATTGGCTGCGGGAGCAGATGCTTGAGTGCGAACGTCTCTTGCTCAGTCAGGGATTTGATCCTCGCGTCTACGATATCTATGGTATCGGTAATCCGGTCTTGCGTGATTGGCTGGCTCAAGAGATGGGACGCTGGGGCATCCAGGTTACTCATCAGAATGTTCACCTTAGCCTGGGCGCAATGGATGGTATCGATAATGTTTTGCGTGGCGTGGCCCATATCTATCGTACCCAGCAGGTAGAACAGGTGGGCATCTTGTTTCCTGAACCTGGCTTTGGTGTACCTGAATGGCAGGCCCTTAGTTATGGCTATCATATTCATCGCTTTAAAACTTCCGCTGAACATCGCTTTAAACTGACTGGCCCTCAGCTGGACCAGATTCTTGCCGATAATCCTGATATCCGTGTGCTTTATCTGACAATTACAAATAATCCTACTGCGTTCGCGTATTCACCAACCGAGTTAGAAGAGTTACACGCGGTACTAAGCAATTATCGTGCCAAGGGTAGAGAGGTCCTGATGCTGGCTGATCTAGCGTATATTGGTACAGGTAAGCCTGAAGAGGATCAGGCGCGCATGGCCACTTTTATCAAGCCAGAGGTACTGCAGCATACGATCTTTGTTAGTAGTTTTTCTAAAACCCATACGCTGACCGGCGAACGTTTTGGCTGGGTTACCTGCGGCGATCCTAATGTCGCGGCCGGTATCGCTGTCAGTTGGAGCAATGGACTGGCCGCTTTGCCAGGTGAATGGCAGTTGCGCTTTATGGCCTATTATCGCCTCTTGCAAACTCGCCCATGGCTGGGCGAAAAGCTGCGCCGCTTCTATCGTTTGCGACGTACACAATTAATCGCACAGCTAGAAGAGATTAACGAAAAGTTTCAGCTTTTCCAGCAGATTTACATAGATGATGATGCGACGGTCTATAATTGGAGCAAGCTCAATGAAGGAATAGATGCCTTCGCACTCTTTGAAAAGACTGGTATTGCTGGAGTTCCTGGATCAGGTTTTGGCTATGATGACGAGTATATTCGCTTCTCGATCGGTGTCATCCCTATCATTCCTGGTAATCTTTAATACATAACCCTGTAAACGCCGCTCGTAAAATTACTGTAACGGCTTTCGCAAAGTCTCTTGTCTGTACACACAATCAGGAAAATCCCTTATCTTTAGCTAGCCATAGATAAGGGGTTTTCCCGTTGCAATTAGCAGCATCAGGTCTATTTCTATACAGAAATATGACTTTAATGATAATCAGCCTGGTGTCCGCTCGCTTTATATGTTGTCAAACAAAGATCTCCCGGTTCCTTACCATCAACACAATTTTGAGAGCTTGTGTCCGCTGATGTACACATATTAAAGGTTTAAAAATGTTTTTTATAACTATACGAGCGTAAGCCTGTCTCTCATTATTCCTCTATAGTTACTTTACACACAACGACGGAAACACTACTATTCTTCTTGCCTATTAAACTCTCCACTTAGACATATTGCCAGTTTCGTTTGCAAGTGATAACCTTACACATAAGGAAATGAAGGTAACGACATCCAATTTGGGTGGATCCCCCAGGTGAAATGGAAATGTGTCGATAAACCATCATTACAGTATTTCAATGCCGAAATGCAAAAACCTTTATCTCTACATAGTTTGGCAGGTAGATAGTTTCTACATAAACGAAGCGTGACCTTTTCGTGATACGTGAGCGTGTTTCAGAGATGCAACCGTAGCGCGTTGACGGCAAACTATGGGTAAGACAATAGCATGAGATGAAGAAGATCACTCAGGGGCAAGTTACAAACCTGCTCGTGGGCAAATTGCACAACAAGGATACAACACATAATTAAGGAGAAAAAGCTATGCCAACCCGTATAGGTATCAATGGCTTCGGACGCATTGGACGTCAGTCCCTCAAAGCAATCCTTGAAAACCACTCTAGCGAAATAGAGGTTGTCGCAGTTAACGATCTCACCGATACACATACTAATGCCCATCTGTTAAAATATGATTCCACTTACGGTCATTTCCCTGGCGAAGTTGAAGCAACTGATGATACTCTGATTGTGAACGGGTATTCCATTAAAGTCATTGCTCAAAGAGACCCTTCACAGATTCCCTGGGGCGACCTGGGTGTTGAGCTTGTGATTGAGTCTACCGGCCTCTTTACTGATGCGTCTAAGGCTTCTGCTCACTTAGAGGGTGGCGCGAAAAAGGTCATTATCTCTGCCCCTGCTAAAGGCGAGGATCTTACAGTCGTTCTTGGTGTGAATGAGAATGTGTATGATCCTGCTAAGCACAATGTTATTTCAAATGCTTCCTGCACGACGAACTGTCTGGCTCCAGCTGCCAAGGTTCTCAATGATAAGTTTGGTATTGAGCGTGGTATGATGAATACCATTCACTCTTATACCAATGATCAGCGTATCCTTGATCAGGTGCATAAAGATCTGCGCCGCGCCCGTGCCGCCGGTAGCAACATTATCCCTACTACGACTGGTGCCGCTCGTGCCCTGGCTCTGGTTATTCCTGAGCTGAAAGGTCGCTTCGATGGCATGTCTCTCCGTGTGCCAACCGTAACGGTGTCGGTGGTCGATTTTGTTGCCACTCTCCGTGAGGAAACTTCGGTGGAAGCTGTCAATAATGCTTTCAAAGAGGCTGCCGCTGGTTCGTTGAAGGGTATTCTCGGCTATACCGAGGAGCCACTGGTCTCAACTGATTTCCGTGGCGATGCTCGTTCGTCTATTGTCGATGGTCTTTCTACAATGATCCTGGGTGGCAATATGATTAAAGTTCTGGCCTGGTACGACAATGAGTGGGGTTATTCTAACCGCGTTGCTGACCTGGCTGCTTTTATTGCCTCAAAGGGATTCTAGTTCCGCAGTTTCTGATGGCGTATGTTATATCGTTATGGTGTAACTGCGCCATTTTATATGCCAGGCTCATCAGTGTGAGCCTGGACCAGTCATAGGACAAAGCGATGAACAAAAAGACTGTTCGAGATATCGATGTGGCCGGAAAGCGCGTTCTGGTTCGTGTCGATTTCAATGTTCCCCTTGATGCTTCTCAACATATTACCGATGATACGCGCATCGTTGCCGCTCTGCCTACCATCAAATATCTGCTCGATAATGGCGCCTCCGTCATTTTGATGTCACATCTGGGCCGCCCTAAGGGTCAGGTGGTCGATACTATGCGCCTGACGCCTGTGGCCGCCCGTCTGTCAACTTTGCTGCAACAACCGGTTGCCACGAGCAGCGATGCCATTGGTTTGGAGGCCGAAGAAAAAGCCCAGGCTTTGAAGCCCGGGCAGGTGCTGTTACTGGAAAATTTGCGCTTCCACAA
Source organism: Dictyobacter formicarum (assembly GCF_016587435.1). Next base: position 182,363 of record NZ_BNJJ01000009.1, on the reverse strand, counting down.
GGAAGAGGAGAAGAACGATCCTGAATTTGCTCGCCAGCTAGCTTCGCTTGGCGATATCTACGTCAATGATGCTTTCGGTACTGCCCATCGCGCGCATGCCTCGACGGAGGGCGTGACCCACTACCTTCCGGGGGTCTCTGGCTTCCTGGTTGAAAAGGAGATCAATTTCCTGGGTAGCGCGCTGGAAAATCCGCGCCGTCCGTTTGCTGCCATTGTTGGTGGCGCCAAAGTTTCTGATAAGATCGCAGTGCTGGAGCGCCTGATTACTATGGCGGACAGTATCCTGATCGGTGGTGGTATGGCGAATACCTTTTTGAAGGCTCAGGGCTTTGAGGTCGGGGATTCGCTGTTTGAGGAGGCTAAAGTAGATGAGGCTAAGTCGTTGATCGCTCAGGCCCAGCAGCTTGGAAAGAAATTTATTCTGCCTCCAGATGTGGTGATCGCCGATCGTTTTGCCGCCGATGCTGAACATAAGGTTGTGCCGGCACAGCAGGTGCCACAGGGATGGCGCATTCTGGATATCGGACCGGCTACTATTGAAACATTCCGCCAGGCTCTGGCTGAGTCTCAAACCATTGTATGGAATGGTACCCTGGGAGTAGCTGAAATGCCTGCCTTTGCGAAGGGTACGAATGCGGTGATCGAGATCCTGGTTGAACGCTCCCAGCAGGGTGCGACGACCATTATTGGAGGCGGCGATTCGGCGGCTGCAGTGGAGCAGGCCGGGGCGGCCAGCAAAATGACGCATGTCTCGACTGGTGGCGGTGCTTCGCTTGAATTCATGGAGGGCCGTGTGCTTCCTGGTGTGGCCGCTCTGCAAGATGCTTGAGCGCAAAAATGATACAATTGTAGATATCCATGCTGATTATTCGCGTAAACTAAGTGGGGCGACCAGCCGGTCGCCCCTTCGACGCATATGGCATGCTATAAAAAGCAATCGGAAACGCCGCTCACTCGCGGCTAGCTTTGCTGTCACTCACTCTGCCATGGTCATTGATCACATAATAGAAAATGGATTCACCTGTCAGGCAGCTTCGCTCGTCCGATTGAATGGCATATAAAAAATGGATCTCTGACGATCTATGCTGATAAAGGAGCATTATATGGCAACTTCTCGCACTGCGATTATCGCGGGTAACTGGAAAATGAATATGGGGCCTCAGCAGGCCTCTAGCTTTGCCAGGGAGATTATTCCCGCACTGGGGAGAGTTATCCAGCACAACCCATCTATTATGAGTATTCTCTGTCCTCCTTCGATCTCGCTGGCTTCTGTCCATGAGGTGCTAGAAGCTATGCCAACTTCGGGCGTCGAACTGGGCGCGCAAAATATGTATTATGAGGATAAGGGTGCTTTTACTGGTGAGATTGCACCGGGCATGGTCAAAGAGCTGTGTACAACGGTCATCCTGGGCCATTCGGAGCGCCGTATGTATTTCTGTGAGAGCGACGAACTTGTTAATAAAAAAACGCTGGCTGCCCTTGCCTATGGTCTGCGCCCGATTGTCTGCCTGGGCGAAAACTCGGAACAATATGACTCGGGCGAAACGCAGTCCGTTATTAAAGCTCAAATTCAACAGAGTCTGGCTGGCTTAAGCGATGAACAGGCTTCCCAGATTGTCATCGCCTATGAGCCGATCTGGGCTATTGGCACTGGCAAGGCCGCGACAGCTGTAGGCGCTGGCCATGTCATCCACTTTATTCGCCATACCTATGCCAGCATCTATGGGGAGAGTGCAGCCCAGGCGATTCGTATTCTGTACGGTGGTAGTGTGACCTCCGCTAATATCGGTGAATTCATGGTCCATCCCGATATCGACGGGGGACTGATCGGCGGAGCCAGCATCAAAGATGATTTCGTAGAAATTGTACGCATCTCCGCCGAAACCCGACACCCATAGGTTCGGAGCTCGCCTCCGATTGTCGCCCGCCGCTACGGGGCGGGCGACGAATTGGGAGCACGATGTTTAACAAATAAAGCAGTTAGAAAGCGGAAAGTTCAGAATAAACATTTCGAGCTCCTTCCGCATTGCGGGCGAACATGATCAGCCCCTTTGTTTTCAAGCATTTAGTCCATGAATGCAATTACATTAATTTAAAATAATACTATATTTTATTTACGATATAGAGGCCATTACACAAGCATTAAATTGCATATCACGATAATGGCATATTTTTAAGCAATTAGAAATGCCTCTGAGAGCCACGAGAAAACCTCTTCACTAATTTTTGCCTCTACTATACTATCCAATAAAAGACCACCTCCTATTGAGGCTATAAATGCGTTTCTGGGCATTTTAACATTTAGATTACATGAAAGGTGGAAAAAAAACCATTACTCTCTGGCTTTTTTCCACGCATGTGGATAACATGGGGATATGTGGATAACTTTTCCACAACATGCCATTCATTTGGATGAGCGAAGCCGCCTGAACAGCCACCACTGTTTCTGAGAAAAGATTCGCTCCCAGTGATGAACTCTGGCGGCGGAGCTAGCCGCGAGTGAGCGGCGTTTCCAAATGCTTTTTACAGCATGCTCTTAAGAAGATGCTGACTTATCTGACTATTAAGTGTGTGAGTAACTTTTCCACCTATCTCTACGCATAATATTCTAGCAACAAATGTGGATAACTTTTCCACATTTGCCAGGGTTATCCACATTCTTTCCCAGGTTATCCACACTCTGTCGGTGTGGATAACTTTTCCGTAAACTCTAGATTTGTACTTCTTGTACGTTTAAAGCATTTAATGCTGTGTGTTTATGAGGGTTAAATATAAGAAAAGTGAGCCGTTAGTTAACGGCTCACTTTAAAATGTTGATAAGTTATCCACATTTTTGCAGAGTTATGCACATTGTTAGCGGATACTAATCCAGATAATCTTTTAATTTGCGGCTGCGGCTGGGATGACGCAGTTTACGCAGTGCTTTGGCTTCAATCTGGCGAATACGTTCGCGCGTGACATGGAATTCTTTGCCAACTTCTTCCAGTGTACGACTACGGCCATCGTCTAGACCAAAACGTAGCTGTAAGACTTTGCGCTCACGCTCTGTCAGGCTGTCCAGTACATCTTCAACTTGCTCTTTGAGCAGTTGATGGCTGGCAGCTTCTGCCGGAGCCAGAGCGGTCTGGTCTTCCAGAAAATCACCCAGGTGGCTGTCGTCTTCTTCACCAATCGGTGTTTCCAGGCTAACAGGTTCCTGGCTGACTTTGATGATTTCGCGTACCTTCTCTGCACTGATCTCCATCTGCTCGGCAATCTCTTCCGAGGTTGGTTCGCGTCCGAGATCTTGCAACAGACGACGGCTAATACGGATCAGGCGGTTAATGGTTTCTACCATGTGTACCGGAATACGAATTGTACGAGCCTGGTCGGCAATAGCGCGCGTGATCGCCTGCCGAATCCACCAGGTGGCATAAGTGCTGAACTTATAGCCTTTGGTGTAATCGAATTTTTCGACCGCGCGAATCAGGCCGATGTTGCCTTCCTGAATCAAATCCAGCAAGTTCATGCCACGGCCAATGTATTTTTTGGCTACGCTAACAACCAGGCGTAGGTTGGCCTCGGTCAAACGACGCTGGGCCTCTTCTCCGTCTTCGATATACTTACGATTGGGCTTTACTTTGAGGCGCTCAGCGCGAATGCGTTCCTGCTTGCCTCTTTCCATCAGTTGTGCCAGGCGCACTTCTTCTTCAGCATTCAACAGGGGAACACGGCCGATCTCACGCAAATACATGCGCACAGGATCGTCCAGGCTGCTCTCGAGGTCGGCCACCACAATTCCCAGGCCATCTCCAAGCTCATCCCATTTCGGGTCTGCCAGGATCTCAGCGTCCACTTCTGCTACGTCTTCGGGGCCGGGCTCCCAGTCTGCTGGTGGCTCTTTAGTTGGATCCAGGGCTTCCATAGGCTCTTCGTCCTGTAATTTAAACAGGTCAAATTCCTCGCTTTTCTCAGCGGGTACCGTTACGCTTGCCGCTGGAACGTGAGCATGATGACCGACGGAGTCAATATTAAAGACATCTGCCGTATCATTTAACATGGATTCATCCATATCAAAATGTTCAAGATCAAAAACATTATTCAATGGCCCTGTACTGATGGTGCTGATATTTCCACGGTCATTGTGTACTCGATCCATAACTTCTTGGTCCCGATTCACCATTCTGGCATCCCCCTTCAGAAAACAGGCCTAATATGATAAACAATAAATGATAACAATTCCTGCTCTCTGGTCCGATTTGGTAAAAAATGATTTTTTCATTGCCGCCCCCTTAAAATAGATCGCGGCTATGGTAAGTTGCTTTGTTGCGTTTTACGACGGTTGCTCTACTTACCCCTGTAGCCGTGTGGCGGTATTGAGTGTCAGTAGCTGCCGTTGTATTGTGACAGATTGCTGCTGAAACTGCCTGACAGCGACTTTATCTCCAGCTGCGGCGGCTTCCTGCAAAAGAAATTTTAGTTCTGTATTTAATTGTAACAATCGCATTTTTTTGAGACGAGTAGCACACTGGACTGCTTCTTTTACCAGCGCATCTGCGTCTCTTGGAGACATCGCCTTAACGCTTTCAAGGACCCTGGCGACCGCAGGCATCAGTGCCGAGGGCACAAATTGTTCTAAGGATTGGTATGAAGGGGAAGATTCACGTTGATACACAGAGTTGAGTAAGTGGTACAACTCCCGCGTGTCTGTCCCAGCGAAGTCACCTTCGTTAATTATAACACAAACATGCGGACATAAGCCTGGATTTTGCACGAGTAGCCCAATAAGGTAGTCCTCCCATTTTAACGTACTCCGCTCAGTTCTGTCAAGCCCAATCCTTTCTTTGCTGGCGTTGCTTTTTACGCTATTTTTTTCAGGTTCTGTGCGCTCAGACGAAAATTCTTCGCTTCCCTCAGTACTGGCTTTTGCTGGCTCTTTTTGCTGTGCTTGCTCGACTCCTGCTACTTTCCCACTAAAATTGGCGGTTATACCCGTGGGTTTCTGACCTCGTATGATACGCTGCAATTCATCGTAGAGACTGCGCTCGTCAATGCTGATCATTCCTGCTAGCTTGCGTATATATGCGTCCCTTTTGATGCGGTCGCTGATCATAGCGATGATTGGCAGTAGTCTTTTGGCTGCTTCGGTCTTTCCTCCCGGTTCCCGTAAGTTTAGATCCCCTGTCTTGACAACGAAATAGTAGTCAATAAGTGACAATGGATGGTTGACGGCGTAAAACCAGGTTGAGAAATCTCGCCTGATTACTTCGTCAGGATCTTCTCCTGGTGGGAGCTGGAGTACATTGATTTCTGCGTCGACCTGTTCTTCTAGTCGAATAATACCTCGGGCCTGCTGCTTTGGCGCTTTCTGGCCTTTTTGTCCGTATTGGCGTGCTCCTCTGGCTGCGCTCCCTCCAGCAAGTGGTACCGGGACAAATGTGCGGTCAAATCCTTTGAGCGCTTCTTTGATACCTTGCTCCGTTGCGGCGCTACCCGCTGCGTCAGGGTCAAGGGCCAGTGTGACTTGCCTGGTTAGCTTTTTGAGTTTTTGAATGTGCTTTTCGGTAATTGCGCTACCAATACATGCGACTGTTTGCCTGGTTCCATACTGATGGGCAATAACAGCATCTACGTACCCTTCTACTATAACAACCTGCCCAATTTGCTTTATTGCATCTTTCGCCATATCTATAGCGTATAAAACTGTATTTTTCTCAAATAACATTGTTTGTGGCGAGTTGAGATATTTGGGCTTGCTATCCCCGAGTGCACGACCACCAAAACCAATCACGCGTCCGCGATCGTCACGAATTGGAAAGATTAGCCGGTTGCGAAAGTAATCGTATATGCCATTGCGCTCTCCACCAAAGTTGTCGTTTTCCCGCCAACGGGCCAGCCCACCCATGACTAGCTCTTGTTCAGTGTAACCTCGGCTCAAAAGATAACGCGATAGACCGTCCCACTGCTCGCTCGCATACCCCAGGCTGAAAGAGAGCACAGTATCCGCTGAGATACCTCGACTTTCAACATAGGCCCTGGCATCGGCGGCTTCTTTTGACCTTAGCAGCATCTGGTGAAACCAGAGTAGAGCTTCCTCGTTAAGCTTGCGCAGTCGGTCTCTGGCGGCGCTGGCTTCTCGCTCTTCTTCTGGATTTCCCCCACTGCGGTCTTCGATTTCTACTCCCGTTTTCTCAGCCAGGTAGACCAGCGCTTCGTGAAAATCTAGCCCTTGCTGCTTTTGCACGAAAGAGAAGACGTCTCCACCTTCGTTACAGCCAAAACAATGCCATGTCTGGCTCTCCTGGAATACATAGAACGAGGGTGTACGTTCGTTGTGAAATGGACATAATCCTTTGTAGGATTTTCCCGATTTCTGCAAGGTGACGACTGTACTAATCTCATCTACGACATCTACCTTCGCCTTAATAGTTTCAATTACTGATGTCATACTTTAATCCCTTAGACAAAATGGTCCTTTGTGATGTTTGCTATCGCGATGAGTGGGGGTTATTCCACAAATATAACGAGCCATCTTTCTAAAAGTCGCGTGTATAGTTATTCCGATCCATAACATCGTTATATGTTGTTCCGTTCACTCTGTGGTCGAATTAAAAGTATATGCACAAATATACGAAACTTTTGAAGGTGATATACCTATTGTACTACTTGTAACGATAGATCTGAGGCGACAATCGCGTTGATATAGGACCTCTGGGCTTACTTCGGCCACTGTCCTCTGTCCAGGCCATCTTCATTTTTCGGACCTGTCTTTTTCAGGTTTGTATTGTGCAGTAATTTAGTATTCAACTATCTTTTTTTCTTCGCTAGATATAGACGTCACGATAGCTGCTTTTTTATTTTTTTGTGGACTGCAATCAGGCAACGTTGCTTTTTTTGTATTGCTGTTCGGTGGCTACCGTTTTCTCTTTTTTTCGTCCGATGCTAAAGTTATCCACAGCCCTATACTACTAAGATATATATTTTTTTAAAAAGATATATAAAACAGTAGTAGTAGGGGATGTGGATAAGTGGATAACTTTTTTTTGGAGCGTTTTTTTCTCTTTTTTGACTATGGTCTGCATCAGCCTGCAGAGAGGATCCACAGCTCCAAAAAAAAGTTATCCACACAAGCGTGCAGGCAATCGAATCTATGTGGATAGCCTGTGGATAACATGGGGATAACTTATCCACATAGGGGTAAATGATGAATGAACGTTCATAACTTATCCACAGGTTTTTGCAACTTATCCACAGGTTATCCACAGGTTATCCACATACGTTTTTGGCGGTGGATAAGTTTTCCACATTGATTGTGGAAAAGTCAAAATTATGTGGATAAACCTCCTTTTTATGACTGATTGTACATTTTTGGTCCCTATTATCGAAGTGCGTCTATCGTTTGTTGACAGAATATTTAGCCCCTACTCTGTCAGCTAGCTTATCCAGGAGTCTCTTTTACTACTCGCTTGTTTTGTTTTTATTGATGAGACACAAAAGTTATCCACATTAGCTGTGGATAACTTTTGTAACTGTTGGCAAACTTGTCCGTATATGTAGCCCAATGTGGATAAAATGTGGATAAGTTTTCCACAACCAATGTGGAAAACCCGCCAGTTATATCACGGATTTATCTTTATGAGTCTAATGTGGAAAACTTATCCACATTGATTGTGGATAACTCACATCGTTGTGAGGAAGTTGTGAGGTTTCTGTGAGATTTATTACTAGTTATATAACCAGCTATGAAAAATGTGGATAATGTGGAAAACTTATCAACATTGACTGTGGATAACTCATGTCGTTGTGAGGAAGTTGTGAGATTTCTGTGAACAGTTATATAACCGGCTATATAATTAATAACTGGCTATATAACCAGCTATGAAAAATGTGGATAATGTGGAAAACTTATCCACATTGATTGTGGATAACTCACGTCGTTGTGAGGAAGTTGTGAGGTTTCTGTGAATGGCTATATAGCTGGTTATATGGATTGATAGTAGTGCTATCAACTAGACATAAAGAATGTGGATAATGTGGATAACTTTTCCACATTTTCTGTGGAAAACTTTTTACGTGTGAAAATGGTGTGAAATTATATAACCGGTTATATAACCAGCTATGAAAAATTGTGAGGAAGTTGTGAGGTTTCTGTGAGGTTTGTGGAAAAACTATGTTTATAGGAAAAAAGCTTGGAAAATTCGGCCAGACTGAACTTTATTTCATGCCTGTACCTTTCATATGAGCAGTTTTTCATGCCATTATGTCTACCAAATCCTGGCTGTAGGAACAGGTTTTCCACAAAAGTTATCCACATTCAATGTGGATAACCTGGAAAAAGTGTGGAGAACTCCTCTTTTGGAAAGGACTTTAGTCAGGTGCGCTTGTGTGCGACCAGGAGAATTCGTGTGAATGAAGTTGCGCTGCGCGTCCTGATGCTTTTTACAATATGGTCATTCATTTGGATGAGCGCAGCCGCCTGGGTGGCCATTCCTGGAAATTGAGTCGCTCCAAACCGATGAGTTGTGGCGGCGGAGCTAGCCGCACCCAAGCGGCATTTCCAAGTGCTTTTTATAGCTGGCTGTGTTGCTTGCTGTTGTTTTCTCTTCCTTATTAATAGTATGGTTATGATCTCTAAAACATGACTTGCCCATGCTGCGCAGCTAGCTGATTTCTAGCTCGCCACACAGCATGGGCAGTGCTTCCAGATGAGGCGTCAGGACAATCGTTCCTTATATGGTATCAATTGATTAACGCGGTAAGAGACTTGCAGGATGGTCTATGCGCATTTTGACCAGCTGCTTATAGGTCCGTAATAGCTCCGCTGTACTGAGCAGGGATGCGCTTTGTGGTCCTGCCTGCTGTGGATGGTTGCCGTCGAAGATGTTTTCACACATTCCAAGCAGGCCCTGGCTGAATCTTGCTTGCAGTGGCTCTAGCAATTTCATGCCTTTACGCCATAGATATTCCTGGAATAAATGACTATCTGACTCGGTCAGTGTGTTTTTGCGCTGGTTTAACATGGCGTCAACGTAGGGACCCAGTAGCCAGACCCAGCAGCTGCCTTGATGAAGCGCTTGCTGGTAAGCATGGGGATGCCTGGCGTCGATTTCGATGTGAGGACGGTAACCTGGTTCGTGTGCTGCCATGGTGCGTAGTCCATATGGCGTGAGCAGGTGTTGGGTGATGACCTCGAAGACTTGTTGCTGATAGACCGTGTCCAGTATAGGATGCGATAGGGATAGCGCGAATAGCTGGTTGATGCGAAAGGTGGCGTCATCCCCTTCTGGTCCATCGATGACATCATATAGGTAACCCCGTTCTGGTTGCCAGAAACGTTGCTGGAAGCTGTGTTTGCAGCGGTTGGCATGCTGCTGGTAGTAGGCGGCGCTGTTCTCTATATGGCCTATATACTCCAGGCGTTCTGACCAGCCCTGCATAAGCATCAGGGTGTGATACCAGAGGGCATTGAGTTCGACGGGCTTGCCGGCTCGGGGCGTGATCGGCCGGTCTTCATAATATTCATTCATCCATGTCAGTGCTTTGCCGGCTTTTTCCGCTATCAGTAACCCATCTCTGGGATCGATGTGTATGCCGTTGTGTGTTCCTTGTTTGTAGCGATTGATGCTTTCTGCGAGGCGGGGAAAGATCTCTTCAAGAAACTCATAATGCCCGGTTGCTCGCAGATAGTGATCAAGCGCATAAAAATACCATAGAGTGATGTCGGCATTGCTGTAGTTGTGGTCGGTCAAGGCCTGCTGCGCTGTGGGGAACCGGTCGGGTAGAATCCCTCCTATAAAGTGATCCGCCAGGTCGCGTAAGAATTGATATGCTTCTGCGTAGCGTTCTGTGACGAGCAGGATTCCAGGTAAGGCGATCAGTGCGTCCCGCGTTTTATATTCCTGGGCAAAATAATTTGCTACCAGGGCTACTTTGGGTTGTATTTCTCGCTTGAGGTTGCCCGGTCGGCTGCTCTGCGCTGGCTCTTTGCCAGTTGTTGGATAGTATTGGGTAATAAAGTGTTCGCTGGCATAGAGCAATTGTTGCAGGTAGTGTTGGCCGCCTGCGTAGGGATCTGATGCTGTGGTAACTGGTAGGAGGTGTAGCGGGTTGGATGGTTGAGCGACGTTGTGTGTTGCTGGCTGTGGATGTAGCGCTCTCTCCAGGGCGCGCTGGCGCTGTTCTATGTTTTTCTTGTATAGAGATGCGATGGCGTCACACTGGTAGAGCTGTGGCTCTAGCTTTTCTGTACTGACAATGAGGGTGAGTGTGGCCTGACTGTCTGGCCAGAGCATGGCGCGAATGACCCCCGGAAGATAGAGATCGTCTGTATCGGGTTGGCCGGCTATGGAGTTGCAGCGCCGTATAAAGTTCCAGTACCATACTCCTGTTGGAATGAACGTGGGCTGATTTTCTGCCTGGCCGGTGGCCAGTAGATGATATGGTTGCTTTATGTTGTCAGCCGTGATAGTGCATCCCGTTACTCCTTGAGGCAACTGGTGACTGTATTGGTTTTCTTCGCCTGCTGGTTGGGTGCCTTCTGCTCTGTGGGTTTGTACGTGAATATGCGCTGCCTGTTGGCTACGTTGCGACTGGTTATAAGGACGATTGGCTGTGAATGGTAAGAGGGTCAGGACAAGTGGTTCCTGCCTACCCTGTTCGTTCTCTTGCGTGAGACGACTGGTATTGGCGTTCAGTGGTTCTGTTGTGCCATTACGGGTATAGACTGGTTTGTTCGGATTGGTTGGTCGGAGTACACGGTACTGGATATAGGTTGTGTTGAAGCCGTGGGCCATCCAGATGCGCTTCTCCAGTATCAGCCCGTCTATACCGCCTAGCCGATATGTGAAGATCGGAAAGCCTTCTTCCAGGCGAAATGCTTCCAGGTGCACAAAACCTGATGGATTAAATGTGCCGTCCCTATATTCGTTGGTGCCCAGATAGTAGGTGCGCTGATCAAAGGTGATTTCTTCATCGATTTTCGCGAGCAAAAGCTGTGGTTGTAGTGCATTAGGTAACGATGCTACCAGCAATCCATGTTGCATTCGTGTAAGCACACCGGCGACTGTCCCTGCTGCATATCCTCCCAGACCATTTGTCACGAGCCATTCACGAGAGATAGTTTTATTGAGATCGCAACAGATGTTGCGGTCAAAACTGATGGCCATGCTAGACCCTCCAAGCCCCTCAAGCTGAGTTTCGCGACTACAAGTGCACAGTAGAGTGGTATTGTTGTGTTCTTCGGTTGTTGTTTGTATCTAGCTATTTGATAGTGTATCATAACAGCTTCTGAGAAACAGCATTTGACACGGCGTTTTTCCGGCATCTTTTTTTATAAATGTAAAATTCTTGTTGCACACAGTACATAAAATTCCCTGGTCCGTGATGCCGGGTGTTAATCTAACGTAATTACTTAATAGACGTGGGCATCGTTTGGTGCGCATCTGGTTTAGAAAGTGTCTGAAGTCCATTACGATGGGAAGTCAATCACCCCATGGCTCGGGCACTTGCGCGCCCGAGCCATTTTTTATGCGTTGGTGCAGCTACCCGCGCAAAGCGCGGATAGCTGCACCAACGCATAAAAGACCTTTTGAGCGCTGTAAGCGCGTGGCGTCAGGAGCTGAAGGCGCGAACCCTCTGGCTTTCAGACACACTCTTAAGTGGTTGTAAAGGATGAATGAGTTAAGCCTTTGCTGCATCTGTCTATGCTGTATGTTGAGAGGAGCTTTCATTTTTCATGGTTTATCCTTTTTTGGGGGGCGGGCGGCGCTATCGGTGTCTGAATGTCTTCCTGTCTGTATGTTTGTGCCTGTTCTTTTTGACTGCTTGTGAGGGTGGGTCGGCTTCACCATCTTTACTCTCTACACCTTCACCCACTGTTGATCCTGCTCTGTACGTGATTACTGCTAATGAGCTGACGGTTGGTAGCTATCTCAATTATCCTCCACAGGAGTTCCTTGAGTCTACTTCCAAACAACCCGCTGGTTTTGATATTGATTTAATTAGTGATATTGCTGCAAAGATGCATTTGAAAAATCATGTGGTGTCGAATGATTTTTCGTCCCTGATCGATGGCCTGGTGGCCAGGCGCTTTGATGTGGTTATTTCAGCGGTGAGCATTACTCCTGAAGTGCAAAAGCGGGTCAATTTTATTCCTTATTTTCGCGGCGGTAAGTCTTTTTTGGTGCTTAAGGGAAACCCTCTGGCTGTACATTCTTTAGTGGATTTGTGTGGTAAGTCTGTGGCTGTGCAAGAACAGACTTCTGAGCCTCGTGAGTTGTTGAGTATGGGGGAGATGTGTCGTCAGAATAGTCAGCCTGCGATAAATGTGGTGACAGTGAAGCAGTATGATGCTGCTCTTCAGTTGTTGCAGAGCCAGCGTGTGGCTGCTGCTTATGAAGATGCTTCGGTAGCCGATTATTCGTTGTTGCTTCATCCAAATGTCTTGCAGCGGGTCGGTGGAACGGTTGGGGTGACGACAGAGGGTATTCTGGTGCGTAATGATGATGTGGCGCTGTCCTCTACTATCAGGTTGGCCCTGGAGTCTTTACAACAAAATGGTACCTACCACTCTTTAATTCAAAAGTGGGGACTCTATAGCGGCGATATTACGGTCCCGGCTAATTATAATATCCAGTCACAGACCGCTACTGGGAGCTATTGGAAGAGGTAAGTTTGGCACTACAATGACAAAGGCTGGTCCTGCGGTTGAGACCAGTCTTTGTTGCTGTTTTGGTTGCTTTTCTGGTGCTAGGAACCAGCTATAAACATGTTATAAAAGCCTGGTTGGCGTAGGCTCTTTAAGGAAATACCACAGATATGCTGCGAGAGGGTGAAATCTGGCGTGATGTCTAGTAAATGCACAAATGCCTGCAAGATGACGGGATCAAAGTTGGTACCTGAGCTAGCCAGGAGTCGCTCTCGTGCTTCGTCCATGGTGAGTGGGGCTTTATATGGACGCTGTGAGGTGAGGACGTCGTAGACGTCGGCTACGGTCAGTATCCTTGAACTGAGTGGTATTTCTTCGCCTTTTAGCTTGGCAGGATAGCCTTGCCCGTTCCAGGATTCATGATGATATAGCACCGCTTCCACATAGAAAGGGTGAACCTCATACCCGATTAATATTCTCGCTCCTGTAATTGGATGGCGTTCCATCTTCTGCCTTTCCTCTGTTGAGAGGGCTGCCGATTTGTTTAAGATGTCGTTGCCTATCCAGGTTTTGCCTAGATCATGGACTAGCGCAGCCAGTGCTAGATCCCTTGCTTCTCGCCGACTCCAGCCAAGGTAGCGTGCCAGCCTTTGAGCATAAACCGCTACTCGGCGTGAGTGTTCGTAGGTGACGATGTCACGCTCTTGAATGCTCTGAGCCAATGAGAGGAGCACTTTTTTTGTTTCTTTGTCTCTCTCTAAATGTGATAAATACTTTACAGCCACCACTCTGCTCTCCCACATATCTAACGGAACTTGGTAACTTTCTGGCTACCAATAACGAATACGAATGAATTGCTCTAATATAAAGCGAATAATACCAATTGGCTATCATCGACCAACTTTTTGCCTGGTATTTAAATCTTGGTTGATGCTTGCCTTTATGTTATGTTTTTTCTTGCTGTATTTTGGTGGATCGTTATCATATTAATATTTCATTTTTCATACTGTCTACGACAAAGGAGGAATAAGTACTTTTGTATTACTTTGTACTACTCCTCTTATCCCCCAAATAGTCCCTCTTACCATCATGATTCGTTTTTAATCGTCTGCTTTTGTGATAGACTCACCTTGAGAAAAGAGTACTAACATCCAGCAGTGTTCACTTGTAAAGACAGAATGCATAAATGTGAATGCTGACCGATTATTTCTGGTCGACCGGGCTGGATCTAACCTGATCAGGTTAGATGTGTGAATGGAGCCTGGCTGCGTTTGTCAGCGTTGGAGTAGCTTGCTTCTCTAGTTAGCTAACAAGGAAGTGGTCCCGATGGGAGATGATATTTTGAAACAAGATTTGAAACCAGATGCCATCCCTGAGAATCAGCAGCGTGAGGGTGTGATTACGGTGGTGCTGACGGCGGATAACCATCTGGGTTACACGGGGTTTGGACAACATCCTCGTAAGCGTGAGGAGCGCCAGCAGCGTTTGCGCCATGCGTTTCAGCAGGCAACAGATTTCGCGATTGTTCAGGGGGTCGATTTATTTGTTCAGGCGGGCGACCTTTTTGATACGACGACTCCGGATGAGCGGGACCGCAGTTTTGTGGCGGAGCGCTTGGCTCAGCTAAAGCAGGCTGGTGTGCAGACTTTCGCTCTCGGTGGAGTGCATGATACGCCAACTGCCGCTCAGTCTTTGTTGGGCGATACGACGCCGGCCCCTCAGATGAGCTATGCTCGCCTGGGCGCTCTTCAGTATTTGTCTCCGACACAGAAAAGCCCATCATCACAGCTTGAGCCTGTCATTGTCGATGTGCGGGGTACGACGGTCGGTATCTGTGGCCTGGGTGTACTGGCTGGTCAGGTGGGCGATCCTATGGCCAATTTGCAGGTTGATTTGGAGATTGAGCGAGCCAATATTCCTTTGCTGGTCTTGCATGCCCCTATTGAGGGGCTGACGGTCGGTTCTTCTCTCCTTGATACACGGGCTGTGGTAGCACAGCAGAGCATTCGCGAACAGACCGTTTTTTCTTATATTCTTGAAGGCTATCATCACAATCATAGTCGTTTGCAGATCGGCCAGACCGATGTCATTGTGGCGGGGGCAACCCAGTATATCGATTTTAGTACGCCCGATCAGGCTCCAGGATTTGTTTTTCTGGGGCTGGCGGCTGATGGCGTGCGCTGGTGCAATCACATTAGCGTCGATGCTCTTTCTATGCATAGCCTGGCTATTTCGACTGAAGAACTCTGGCCTGCTGATTCGACAAGTTCTCCGACCGGGATTATGTTGGAGCGCCTGCGTCCTCTCTGTAATGATGATGCGATGATTCTTTTGCGTCTAAATGGAGAGTTGACCCGTAGCGCGTATCATCAACTTGACCTTAATCAAATTCGTCGCTATGGAGAAGAGCATTGTTTTGCTCTGGCCATCGATGATAGCGCCCTTTCCGTTTTAAATGAGGAGGTTCCGGTCTCCGTTGAGGCGGGTGAGCGTCTCTCTTTGCGCGAGGAGCTATCTTCACTGGCCGATGAGTGGATCTCTTCCGCTGCTGCTGATGAACAGAAAGCTTTGCGCTTCACGAAAGAGGAATTATTGTTGGCGATAGATGAGATGAAAAGTAGGTAGTAGCTGCGATGGTTGGTATCCAGTCGAGCCTTTCAGTCTGGCACTGGCGAACGGAGTAGACCCATGATAATTCTAAAGCATGTAACAATTGAGCGGTTCAGGCTTTTGCGTTCTATGAACCTGCATTTCCCTCAACGTGGTAGTATCTTGATTCAGGGCCCCAATGAGGCTGGGAAGTCTGCTCTCATTGAAAGTCTTTATTTTGCATTGTATGGCGAACCTCTGACTTCTCGGCGCGATCATAGATCTCTAGATGATTTGATTTCTTATGGCTCAGCGAGTGCGGTGGTGACTCTTACCCTTTCGGTTGGTGCGACTGAACTAACGATCGCTCGTACGATTGAGCGTGGCCATGGGCAGTCGGCCTCTTTGCAGATTCGGCAACTGGGCATGCCCGATGAGCCGCCGATTACTGATCTGGCGACTGTAAATGCACGCATTATTTCTGAACTGGGTAACTTGAATGGGGAGACTCTGCGTGAGTCTGGACTGGTTGAGCAGAAGGGGCTGACGCTGCTGGAGTCTATTTCTGGCTCGGCTCGCGAGAAGACGATTCGTAATTTGCTGGGATTGGATGCGGCGACGGCCCTGTCTGAGCAGTTTCAGGTGAAGCCTGAGGATGAAGAGCAGTTGCATGTTTGCTCTGAACGACTTTCGCTGGCTGAGATTCAGGCACACATTCCAGAGCTTCGTGAGCAACTGGAACAGTTTGAGATGGCCCTCGATGCTGTTCAGGTGAATGAGTACCTGGCCGATATCGATCAACAAGAGGCGGATATCAGTGAACTTGAGCAGAGCCTGGAGCAGATTCATGATCAGCGCCTGGAGCTGAAAAGTCAGCAGGGACGTATTCAGCAGTTGAAGAAGGCTGATGTAACCCTCTCTGAGATTATTGCATCTTATGATGATATCGCTGAGGCGCGCCGTGAATTGCCTTCGCTTGAGCACCGTATCGCTGAGTTGGAGCGCCGTGAGCGCGAAGAATTACCTCAGGTTGAGAAGCGCGTGAGCGATCTGGCTGAGCTGACGCGTTCCTTTGGTACGTTGCAGCGGATGTCGAATGATTTGTTGACGGCTGTGGACTCTATTAAAGATTTAGAGCAGGAAGTTCGGGAATATCAAGAGACAAATCAGCATCTGCAGATGCTGGATGAGCAGATTAATCAGGCTCGCTTACGCCTGGAGGATACTCAAAAGAATCTGCAGGAGATGGAGGAGCAGCGGCGCGCTCGGCGTCCTCAATTAGAGGAGCGTTTGCAGCGCTTGCAGTTTCTGGCCGAGCGCTTGCAGCATCTACGCCAGCTTGAAGAGAGTTATACGCGCCGTGTTTCTGGCCGGGGATTGGCTGAAGATAATGCGGCTCATTTGCAAAAGGTTATTCAGAATATCAATGATGCTGAGCAAGAGCTGGAATTGGCGGAATATGAGGTTCAGCAGATCCAACAGCAGAGTGATACCCTGGAGAAGTTGTGGCGCCAGCTACATATTCGTCACCAGGTGGAGGAGTGGCATCGGTTGAAGGGCCTGGCCCAGGGTTTGACGCAGGCTGAACAACATGTTCATCAGGCTCGCCAGCAACAGGAAAGTGTGACTGCACAGAAACTTGCTACGCGCGATACCGCCCATAAGTATATGCTTGCGATGGGTGGCTGTGTCCTGGGTGTTATTATTTGTTTGTTGTTGGCCCTCTTTATGCTGGCAAGCAATTTTGTTGTGTCGATCATTGCTGGAATTGTGTTGTTGCTGTTGCTCGCTCCCGTCTACCTGAGCTATCAGCGCTACCAGAAGAGCCGCCAGGAGGAAAACGCCTTTAAGCTCCAGGAGCAGGAGGCCATTAGCCGGGTGGGGAAGATGGTGGCTGCCCGCGAGACGGCTGTGCGTATGGTTGGCGATGATAGTGTTCTGCACGAGGTTGAGCAGGAAATCACATCTCTCGGTGGCTCGATTCCTCCAACCCTGGAGGAGGCCCAGTTGTTCCTGGATGGTACACGCGATCAGGGGGATCTGGCTGAGGCCCAGCGGAAGAAGAACGCGAAGCTCGAAGAGGTTAATGCTGCGCGTAGCCGCGTTAATGTGAAGAAGGAGGCTGTGGAGGCCCTGAGTAAAGAGCGCTCGCGCCTGGAAGAAATGCGTAAGCGTGAGCAGTGGGATAATATTGAGGAAAACCTGCAGAAAGATCAGGTGGCCGTTGAGCTGATGCATCAGGAGATTACTTTGCTAGCAGGTCAGGAGAATCTGCCAATGCCGAGTATCAATGCTCGTGTTCAGGCTAGTCCGGTTCCCCTTTCTCAATCTTCTTTTGCTTCTGGTGCACTGGCTCCCGTGCGTCCTGAGGAAGATATTATTGGTGTTCCTGATCTTGAGAGTATAGTTGATAGTACGATTAAGGCTACAGAACATGAAATTGCCTCTCTGGATGGCAAGCTAGATGTTGTGGCCGAACTGGCCAGGCAGACGAAGGCCAATCAAGAGAGTCTGGATTCCTTACTTGAAAGGAAGCGTACCCTCGAAGAGCGCAATGCTCGCTATAAGGATCATACCCCTGAGGCGCAGATTGAGCGTGCCCGTGAGCAGCAGCTGGCTTTGAGCAGCGCTTTGCAGTCGCTAAAAGATTCTTTGCGTCAGCGAGTAAAACCTTTGGGGGTGCGGTTTGGTCAGGCTGAGGTTGGCAATGCTGAGACAACGGCCCGGCGCCAGCTTGAAGAATTGCATATCACGCTGGGCAATAAGATTATGCTCCAGGAGAGCCATGCGCGCTATACGGTTTTACTGCGGGATCGTCAGGAATCTTTATCCGAGCATTATAAGCAACTGGCGAAGTTTAGCAATTCTCTGGGTAGCTGGATCGTTCCTTTAAATCCTTTTGCCGAGGCTCTGGTGGCTCTCCGTAACCGTTGCCAGAAGGAGCTACAGGAGGCGAATGAAGAGAATATCTTGCATGAGTTGACGTCCTTGCAGCATCAGGAACAGGCTTCTCTTGCCCGTATAGAGCTTTGCCAGCAAGAAATTCGTGGCGCTCAGGCTTCTATTGCTAATCTGCTGGCTGCCCACGATTGTGAGCAGTTTGACAGTTATGCGCGCCGCGATCTGGTAGCTGCCTGGTCTCTGTTGGATGAGTACCCGGCTGAGGAGCGCCAGCGCCTTGAGGATGAGTATGCAGCCCATCAACAGGAGTTACAAGATCTGCTGCAGCGCGCTGATGCTCTGGCGCAGAAGTTGCAGACCGGCGATGAGCCGCTGGATCTTGAACAGATACGCGCACAGATGGAACAGGAGGAGCGTTCTTACCAGATTAAGAAGCATGGCCATCGCTTATTGCAAGAGGCTGAGCAGCGACTTCTGCGCAAGGTTCAGCCGCGTACTGAGTATTATATGCAGCAGATTTTGCCTTTGTTGACTGGCGGCCGCTATCACGATGTGCATTTGACGACTGAGCCAGAAGTGGGCACTATTAGCGGCGGCCCGTTTCAGATCGAGGTTTGGGATAGCGGTGCGGGTGAATATATATCTACTTCAGCGCTTTCCAGTGGCGCGGCCGATCTACTTTCTTTGTCCTTGCGTCTGGCCTTTGCTATTGCTACCTTGCCGGGTGATTTGAATGTCGCGCCGGGTTTTGTGTTGCTTGATGAGCCATTGAGTTCCTTTGATCGTGGCCGTGCCCAGGCATTGGTCGATGTCGTTACAGGCGATATTATGAGCCAGCATTTTGAGCAGATTATCCTGCTTTCACATAGTAGCGCTTTTGATCCGGCTATGTTCCCTTATCATATTTATATGGATAGTGGGTTCGTGTTTGAGAGTAACTTGCCGATAGTTGCTCTGGATGCTGCCCCTCAGACCCTTACCAGTTCCGATAACCTGCCTTTTACTCCGGTTCCTGAGGATTTCGATGAGGAGGAGGATGGCGACGAAACGGCCGTTGTTGCCGCCATCAAATTGCCCTCAAATAAGCAATCATCGTCTCACTAGCATGCGTACAGGCGCACGCTGGCCTGGGGGCGCGACGCCCCTCTCTCTTTTTATAATGTTTTGCGACACATGCGCTGCAGCGCATGTGTCGCAAAACATCTGGAATTCCTTGGGAGCACCGCAGGTGCGAAATCTCATAGAGATCCGACGCTTTATTGAGAGTGAGGTGCGTAGTGTCAGAGGCCGCAGGCACAAAAAGCTTGCTTTTCATCTCCCTCTTACAGCGCAAGCTTTGCACCACTGCATAAAAAAGAGATTGGGAGTATGCCCGCATCCGCCCTGGGTGGACGCTTCACAGTATCCAGGATAATTTAAAGCGATCCAGCAGGCGCCGGATCGGCCCCATCTCTTCGATTCCGAAGAAGCGTGCCAGGCGTAGATATACGATGGTGCCGATCATGAGCTCGATCCCTAATTTCAGGATTGCTATGCCTATTTCGGTGACACCGGTGAACATGAAATGGTTGATGTCGGTCGTGTTTAATGCTGTATCCAGCAGCACCCGGCTGACAAAGACGGCAATGCTCATGCCAGCGGTGGCGGCTAGCACACGTACTGCAAAGATTCCCAGCGAACGCTCGGTTAGTCCTCTAACTCTATGGTGCAATAACACAAAGAGGGCGATGGCTTCCAGAATGCTGGCAATGGTCGTGGAGAGAGCCAGTGAACTCATGCCCCAGAAAACCCCTCCAATAAATGTGAATGGAGTGATCAGGATCAGGCTTAAGGCGATTTTGAGAATAAATTGTCCGACACTGATGATGACTGGCGTCTTGCTGTCCCTCATGGCATAAAATGAGCGGGTGAGAATCTCGATGGTGGCGAATGCCGGGAGGCCAAGTGCGAACATGTTTAGGGCTAGCACTGTGGCGTTGGCTTTCTCCAACGTAAAATTGCCTGCTTTATCTACAATGTAGCTTCCGTGGGCTAGCAGGGTCTGCACGATTGGAAGACCCAGCAGGATTAATCCAAGGCAGGATGGAATGGATAGGAAGAGGATGCCGCGCAGGGTTTCCAGGATTAAGCCTCGCACTTTGTCCATGTTTCCACGCGTGACGTATTCTGCTAGCGTTGGGAAGGTGGCGGTAGCCAGGGCCATACCAAAGACGCCCAGCGGCAATTGCATTAACTGCATCGCCTGGATAGATTCTGTTTTGAGGCCGTTGATGATGTCACTATCTACGTTAATCAGACCCAGGCGACCGATGAGAAAACTATCTACAAAGACTGATGAAGAAAGCATGGCTGCGTTAAAGATGCGAGGTAGCATCTGGCGTCCAATCTGGATGACCGCTGGATTCCGCCAGTCGATGGATGGTCTGAAGTGCATTCCGACTTTGGGTAAGCCAGGTAGTTGTATGCCTACCTGGATCATGGCTCCTAGAATGATGCCAACGCTGGCTGAATAAACGGCGAATTGGGGATTACCATGCCCGGTAATTTTGAGGATAAGGCCGGGCGTGAGCCCGATAATCGATCCTGCATTGTATAGGACGGTCCCGATAGCTGGTAAAAAGAAGTTATGGCGCGCATTGAGGACGGCGTTGGTAATTGAGCCTGCGCCCAGGATGATTGATTGCAGTAGCATGATGCGTACCAGGTTGACGATGATCGGTATGGTGGCGGCCCGGTCTGGAGTGGTCGGTGGATTATATAACGGGACGATTTTGTCGGCGAAAATGGCGGCGATTACGGCCAGAATGACCATTACCAGGGTGGCTAGCGTCAGTGAGGCGTTGGCGATATGCCAGGCTGTCTTTTCGTCTTTGTCTTTGCTGATATAACGGGTGAATACTGGGATGAATGCTGAACTCAGCGCCCCGCCCGCTACGATATTGAAGATGGTATCTGGTATCGTGAAGGCCTGGTAGAAAGCATCCGAGAAAATTGTTGCACCCAGCACGTAGGCAGTGATGCTGGTTTTGGCCAGTCCCAGGACGCGACTGGCGATGAATGAGCCACTCAAAATAAAGGTGGCCTGGCTGACCCTTACCTTTTTCATTGCCCCTGTATCTTGCTTTGTTTCTGCTGCTTCCTGAATTTCGTGTGCCTGTGCGTCTGCGGTTGCTATGTCTTGTAGGGGCATCAATGAGTAGAGTGGTTTCGTGTGGGTAATCTGGGGCTTTTTGAATGTATGAGTGATGTCCTGTTTGCTTTGGCGCTGCTGACGCGATCTCTGATAGAGCCGTTGTTGCAGGTTGGCCATGCGTAGCTGTGATACTGGCTGCGACGGTTGCGGTGCGTCAAAATACTGATATTCCATGCCCTGGCCATATCCAAGTGAGGTCCCCATATCCTCAATTGCTTCCTGATAATTGGGGGGCATAGTGGTTTGGATCCAGGGCATCTGTACATCAGCAATCGGAGACGCCGACGGTGTTGGCTTGTGTTCGTGCAGTGAATAGGGGATCTCTTTGACTTCTAGTAACGGTTGGGAATCCTGCAACTTGTCAGTGGTGCTGTCCTGACTAGCTGATTTGTGGGGAGGTAACGAAGGCGGTTGTCGTTCGTTTTCCATTTATTCTTCTGCTTCTATGTCTTTAGCAATACATGTAAAGCCTTTGCTGATTTGACATGAATCTCTTGTAGCTCGTTGTTCTAACCTGAAGAATGCTTTATGGCGAAGCATAACACATCGTTGTGCTTTCTGCTACCATACTCTACTGCAATAGCACTATTTGGCCCGGGCAGCCATTGAGCATTTATTGGAAGATCGAACGGATGGAGCGCCAGGCGCTGGGGGGGCCATTTATAACCGCTGGACACCAACCGGGCTCTCCAAAGAGCAGGTTTGGGTCCCATTTGGGATTCTTGCTATAGAAGCAGTAACGAATTTGCCAGTGCTGACCTACTTTCTTTTTTTCATAACAGGCCGTCTCGACTCCAAGGTGGAACGCTAATAATTGGGCATAATAGGATTGGAGATTATATTCCATTGTATCTGTGTCAAGCTCGTGTTCTGTAAATGACATTTGAATGTCGAAGCTATATGGATAGTCTTTGACTTCTGGATCTCGATCTTCTTCGGTTGTTTTATGGATGAGTACTAGCATACCCAGCATGTCAAATTGGCAGTAGGGCTCTTCGGCAGAAGAATCAAGTGTGAATGGGGGTAGCGATAAGAGGTCGCGTATCTCCGTGGCAAGTTGCTGTAACGATTTGTCTGTCTTGATGCAGATTTGAGATGACATATGGACCCCTCCTTGCGGGTACGGGAGGTTTGTGTAAATATCTGATCTTCATCTTACCCCTGATGAGTAGAGGTGTCAAGCTATATGATTGCAATCAAGAGGAATGTTTAAAAGTTTCACTATATTTTCTCTCTACTTGCATTCACGTTTATTGCTTGATATACTGTTCGTACAACTTGTCTCTATTGCAGAGATACTAATTTTATATCTGGTTAGGAGTAAATACGTCCTCCATGGCTACTACGCGTCGTTCTTCTCGTTCCTGTGCCCTTTCGCCTGCCCCTCCCCCAGTTCAGACGGAACCTGTCATTCATGGTGATCTGGATGTGTTAAAGCATTGGTTGATGCATTATTGGGATAAATTAGACCTTGCCCGGTCTGAATTACAGGTTCTGGCCCTTACCCAGGATCGTCAGGAATATATGCGTTGGACTGGAAAGCGGCTAAATACGATGGCGCTTGGATGCTATTGTTATATTCCTGCTTCTGCACTTTCGTCACGTGCGCGTACTTCTATGCCAGCTGATGCGTTGTTGCATCGCCACCTGATTTTTATTGAACCTTCTATGCAGGCTCAATCGATAGAGGTGACGGTTGCGCATGAGTTGATCCATCTATCAGATCGTGTTCGGGGCACTCCTCGCCGTCATCGCCATCATGGTTATGATTCGATTGCGACCGATGAGGCAGCGATTACCGGTTATGCCGTTGAAGATTTGCGCGCCCTGTTGCATGAGGAAAGCGTTCGCCGTGAGCGTGTCCGCCGTGAGCGTCGCCCAATTCGCTATATCTATCAATGTCCTGGTTGTGGTAAGCAATATCCCCGCACCCGCCGTTATTCCCAGGCCGTTTCATGCAGCAGCTGCGATAAGGTCTATAATCCCCGTTTTTGCCTGCTGCTGATGTCAGCGCCTGGTGATAATACCTCTCAACTTTCCTCATAAACAAAATATTATGGTGAGTTGTGGGAAATGTGCTGCCAGTATGTTTTCAAACATGCGTTTCGTGCCTCCGGCCCCTGACACTATGCGCCTTCGGCGCTCAAAAGGTCTTTTATACGGTCTTTTATACGTTGGCGCGGGCGCGCATGCGCCCGCCCGCACGGGGGTGCTGACGGACAATACGATGCGCATTCAATGCGCATCAAACACTATTTTTCAGCTCATTGAGCCACTCTAATAATGCTTGAGTTTGATAGATACGGCTGCTTAGCACGACCTGGTCCAGAAATGCGGCGTCTGCAGGCTGCAGCGTTGTCGTTTGTTGTTTAGATTTCAAATGCTGCAGGAAGTTTTGACAGGCTTTAATTTGTTGTTGTATCAGTGTGGTCAACTGCGCAGGCTGTAGTCGCTGCACAAAATAAAGTTTGATCAGAAAAAGGATGCGTATATCGCGTGGTTTTTCGACTGGTTGATTAACCCACTGTAGAAATATATCATGTCCCATGGTTGTCAACTGAAAAATTTTACGCGGGGGTCGCGCACCTTGCGACTCAATTTCAGCTTCAATATAATGGAGCCGTTCCAATTTCTTTAGAAAAGCATACATCTGGCTCATTTCAAGATGAATAATTTGTCCCAGTGTTCCACCTTCAATAAGTTGAAACATTTCATACCCATGCATTGAGCGCGTATTGAGCAGTCCCAGTATCACATATTCGGCAGGTTCACTGATTTGCATCTTCACATTCCTCTGATTGAGCATCTAGAACATCATCATTATAGTGCACCTTCCCAGGTGAAACAATCTTTCAGCTCTAACATTTGTAGAGAACTACAATTAGAAACCAGAAACGTGCTGACTGGAAATATATTTACCTTTTGTACAGTTTATGTTTATGTAACGATATGACAACTACAGAATACTTCTCTCACCCCGAAGTACGTGTGGATGCAAAGGAGAAGTTTTGTTGCAAAGCGGATGGTGACTGCAAAGAGAGGTTTTCACCATGAGTACCTATCCTCATGATCAATTATTACATACGTTAAGCGCGCTATTGATCGAACTGCATGCTCTACAGTTGCTGGTGCGAGCTGACGATTCTCGGGAGGCTTCTCTTGACCTGGAAGCTGTGCGTGCAGGTATTGCTGAGCTGGAATCTTTGGCGTGCGAAGCCCTGACAATTGTGCGTTCTTCGTTTGAAGATGTACCAATCCCTGAATTAGATGGCGTGGTATTGACCGAAGCTCTCTCGCGTGCGGTTGAAGAGACGGCAGAAAGGCTACACCTGGCGAGCCGTATTTCGTTTTCTGGTGGAGATGAGCAGAATCGTCCTGTGGACCAGACGCTTTCCGTTGAGGCTGAGCGTTTACTTTTCCTTGTTGTGCGTGAGGCCCTGTACCAGGTGGCTCAGCACAGCGATGCTCGACGTTTGCGTTTTGCATTCAACTATCGGCAAGAAGATGTGCAGGTGAGTTTAGAGGATGATGGTATTCTTGCTGGCAGTGCTATTTCAAACGAGAGGCATGTGGATCGTGCGGCTGTGGCGCTCCCTTTTGATCAATCTCCATTGGGAAACCAGGCTCTCTGGACGCCGGTTTTGCAGGATTTGCGTTCTCGCGTGGAACAGAGGGGTGGCACATTTGATCTGACTCAGCTAGAGGAGCGTGGAGTACGTTTGCGCGTTAGTCTTCCCTATCAGTCGCAGTCGACGCATCTGGCGATCCCGGAAGGCTCTGCTCGACTTCCTGGCTCCCCTGCGAAGGTTTCTGAGCAGATATTGGTCAGTGAGACTGCTGCTGTGCCTGAGCACGTTACAGTGTTAATTGTAGATGGATTGGCGGTGACCCGGGCCGGGTTACATCGTTTGCTGGAGTCCTATCCTGGTTTGTCTGTTGTGGGTGAGGCGGTAGATGGCGTGCAGGCTGTGAGTGAGACCCTGGAACTGGGTCCTCAGGTTGTGTTGATGGATACTCAGTTGCCTGATGGACAGAGCCTGGAGGCTTTGCGGCAGATTAAGCAGCTGAACCTTGATACCCGTGTCCTTCTACTGGCAACCCAGGATCGCGAGGAGTATCTGTACGAGACGTTGCGGGCCGGGGCGGATGGTTATGTGTTGAAGGATATTGCTCCCGATGAATTGGTTCAGGCTGTACGGACGGTGGCGCGGGGCGAGATGCTGGTTCAATCTCAGCTAGCTGGCCGTTTACTCTCCCGCTTTGGACGCCAGGGACGCGGTAGTGCGCCTTATGAAACGTTGACTGCCCGTGAATTGGAGGTTTTGCGCCTGCTTGTCCGTGGATTGCGCAATAAAGAAATCGCGGCCCGCCTGTTTGTCAGTGAGCGTACTATCAACTTTCACCTGGCCAATATCTACCAAAAGTTAGGCGTCTCTGGCCGCACCGAAGCTCTCAGCAAAGCCATCGAACAAGGATTAGTAACAACGTAAAAATACGGTATGCAGAAGATACTCTGCATACCGTATTTTTACGTTGCTCTTTTCTTTAGGAAACCATGATTACGCCTGAACGCCAGGTATCAATTGCGTGTTTCAGGAAGCTAATATAAGCCTGCTCGTCGTTATTATCGGCGGTGGGCGCATACATAGGGATGATTTTATCTACCGTGTCGCGACCATTCTGTACGATGTAGAGGTTGTGAATCAGTGAGTACCAGGCTTTAAAGCCGTCTTCCCAACTGGCCATCTGGGCGTAGCCGCCACGGTCCTGGTCAACGCAGGCGTGATCTGGAATACAACGCAGGTTGCCCAGCGATAAGGTCGTACGTGCCTCTCCCCGTGTCCCAAAGGTGCTTTCGTGCATGAAAAAGGCGAGGGCAAACGCTGGATCGATATCATATTGCACACCAAGATCGTAGAGGGCCTGGCCTTTGCCCGCGGCCGGTGAGCCATATGCTGCCAGTACCTTATTGATGAAGTCAGGGGTGATGGTGGGCTTGCCCATTACTGCATAGGGGCCGGTGGAATGTTTGATGGTCGGTTTAATCGGGGCCGGCGTCGCCTTTTGCCAGTCCTGGGCCTGTGAACCACCGACCTGGATATTATAGGTTTGCCCGCCGCCGAAGAAGTTTACTGTGTTGACGCGCTGAAACATGCCGGCTGAAATCAATACAAACAGGGAGATAATCGCAAAGATAAAACAGATCAGCCATGGATGCAACCAGGGTTTGTGTTTTTCCAGATGTTTGATGGGTGGCTTGATATCGTGCGTAATGGCGCGCTCAATGTCGACGGTGCGGTTGATTTTGGTGGCAGGTAGTATTCTGGTGTTATTGGCCGTCTTCATACCTTCTAGGACGCGTGTGGCACTCGCGCCCTGCGGATCAGTGGCCAGTATCTGTGTAGCGTTTGGGGTTCTGGCGATCGTCAGATTTTTTGTATTGATTGTGTCGGTGGCATTGCGAGCGATATTGCTGGTTGTTCTAGCTTTGCCGCCTGTCGTTTTAGCGCTATTGATTTTTCCAGTTCTTTGAGTCGGGCGATCGGTTTGTATTGCGGTTCGTGCAGGTGCACTTTCGCGACTGAAGGTGAATGTTTCGGTAAGTGGCATACTGTCAACGTCGGCGTTTTCCCCTGCCGCTGATAAATCCCTGGTTGCGCGTGCTGGAATTGCCGAGCGAACTTCGGTAGGCGCCTGAACTTTGGGCTTTTTGGCGTAGCTCCCACTCGCCATGAACATGACCTCCTTCAATAGATACGAACGTTTGTTCTAATTATAACACATCCGCACAATTCCCCCGCTAAACAGCTTTTATGCAACTTGACGCATAGAAATACAGCTAGCTACAAACTATCATATCACTCTAAAAACGACTAAAGAATAAGAAATTAGTCCTGTTCGCAAGAACTAGATTAGAATTTGCTTTACCATATAAAACGAAAACTTTGTACTTACTATAAAAAAAAGACATTACCTTTTTAATAATAGACAATCTTTGATAGCAGTTGTATATATTGGTTTATCCCTCTGTTTATTCCAATTGATAACCGATAATAAATGATGAAGGTATCCTTCCTACTATGTGTGTGACCTGTCTCTTTTTTCCAGGCTCGTATGTATTATGTATAGTAGAGTAGAGTAGAGTAAAGGTGTCACAACTTCGGTGGGTCTAAGCGTTATTAGTTATTGTGATACCTGTCATCGCTGTAGTGTTTGTGTGCATACTTGCTATCGGCACTGCAACATTTGCCGCCAAACCGAGGTACTCCGTTGGGGTATGTGTCCTGTCGTAAGTGCAGAAAACATGACAAATATCCCTGTAGGGTTGCGGGTACCGGCAAATCATGGCACACTTGCTGAGGAATATTTCAGCACTTCGTATCGCATAGTCCTAGGTTGTCATCATGGGACATTGTAGAACGTTGTAAATTGCAGTGTATGGAATCTAAAAACAAAGTGAGCGCATTAGCTTGTGCTTAAAAAGTTTATTGAAATTTCTATTCTGAAAGGGGCGTTTGTCCTGTGAACTTTTCATTGGTGCTACTGGCGACTAGCCCTAAGGCATCGTCGTCGCCGGATATAGGGGGAACAATCCAAGGTCTGCTTGGCCCTATTATTGGCTGCCTGGTCATGTTCCTGGTGATTTTTTCTCTCAGTTTGATTATCTGGACTTTCCGCGATATTCGTGCTCGTACGCAAGATTTCGTGTCCCAGATCCTGGCTACTGTGCTTGTTGCTCTCTTTAATGTGGGTGGCTTATTTATCTACCTTATCTTGCGTCCTCGCCAGACTTTGGCGGAAATCTATGAGCGCCAATTAGAAGAAGAGTCTCTGTTGGCGGAGATGACTGAGCGCCAGACGTGTACTAATTGTCATGCTCGCGTTGAGTCCGATTTCCAGGTCTGCCCTTCTTGCGGTCAGAAGTTGAAACGTTCTTGCCCCAAATGTGAGCGCTTGCTTGAGTTGCGCTGGACTTATTGTCCTTATTGCGCCAGTAACGTTGGTGGCGCACCAGTGCCAGGAAATATGCCGGGCATTTCGATGCAGGGGGTTCCTCCCAGTTCTTCTGTACAGGGCAATCCCGGTATGCCCGTTAGTGGTAATCGCTATTGATGCGTGGCTGATAATGCTGCTTCAGCCTGGTAAGGTCCTCTCTCCTTTTCTTTCTAGATTTTGAAAGTGGATGAGGACCTGCTGGCTGAAGTTTTCTTTCTGTATTTCCGCTTTTCCCCTCTATATTTGGAACCTCTATATAGTGGCTTGAAATGGCTTGCATCGCCTTTTTATTTGAGCTTGTACGTTCATCCTATCTGCTTTGTTTGTAGGGCAAAATGTGATATAATGGGTTGACGAAATGTGGCATTCGTTACCGCATTTTGGCTAATCTGTCAGAATGATTTTCATATAAGTAGGCAAAGTCTCCGCAAAAAAATTGCTTCTTAGCACGTCTGTATATGCTATTAGTGTGTGCAGTATTTACCGTGTAACCCCATTTGGAGCCAGTTTTGTGTGAGGCAGTTTGTATCCCTGTGAGAGGAAACTTGTCCAGAGCGATGCGATCTTTTGCCCATGCGTTCAGCAATACTGGTGCTTTTTTTCTGCATGCTGAATTGCCGCGAGATCGTGTGGGCTCTCTACCATAGTAGTCCCCCGTTATGAAACGGTTATGTCTGGCACAAATGCTTGTTCTTAATGTATACCATTCAATCGTATGAGCTCAGCCGCGAGTGGGCGGCGTTCACGATTGCTTTTTGATAGTGTGTGGCCCACGCCTCTTTGGCAGGGTTTCTTATTGGAGTGTTTTTGATGGCGAAGACGAGAGAATCGATAATGTCAGAGCAACTCCCTGATGATTATGATAGTGCTCTACTCACTGAACAAAAAAATGCGAGTGGGAATGGTGAGGGGAAAGTGAACGACAACGGCAATGGTAATAATTATAGCGGACAGAATATTCAGATTCTCGAAGGCTTAGAAGCCGTCCGGGTACGTCCTGGTATGTACATCGGCGCTACTGATCAGCGTGGACTGCATCATCTCATTACTGAAGTTGTTGATAATAGTGTTGATGAGGTGATGGCCGGCTATGCCGATACGGTGAGGGTGGTGATCCACGCCGATGAATCTGTGACCATCGAAGACAATGGACGTGGTATCCCTGTTGATGAGCATCATCAGCGTCCCGGTATGTCTACCCTTGAGGTTGTGATGACTGTGTTGCATGCTGGTGGTAAGTTTGGTGGTGGCGGCTATCAGATTAGTAGTGGTTTGCATGGTGTGGGTGTGTCGGTGGTGAATGCGCTCTCTGAGTGGTGTCAGGTCGATGTTAAACACGATGGTTATGTGTATCGCCAGCGCTATGAGAAGGGCGCACCGGTTACGTCTCTGGAAAAGGTTGGGACGACTGATGGCACGGGGACGATTACGACTTTCTTGCCAGATCTTTCTGTGATGGAGACTCGTGATTATAGCTTTGATACTCTGGCCCAGCGTTTCCGTGAGATGGCCTATTTGAACCGTGGGTTGACGATTGCTCTGATTGATGAGCGGACTGATCGTGAGGCGACGTTCTATTTTGAGGGCGGCCTGACCTCTTTTGTGCGCTACCTGAATAAGAACCGCAATACGTTGCAGTCTCGCCCTGTGAGCATTCGGCGTGAGATCGATAATATTAAGGTTGAGGTTGCTCTTCAGTATAACGATAGCTGGTCTCCAACGGAATATTCGTTCGCCAATGGTATCAATACCGTTGATGGCGGTATGCATATTACTGGTTTCCGCAGTGCTTTGACGCGTACCCTCAATGATTATGCGCGTAAGGCTAACCTTCTCAAGGAAAAAGATGGTAATCTGACCGGCGACGATGTGCGCCAGGGTCTGACGGCCGTCGTCAGCGTGAAAATCCCAAATCCTCAGTTCGAAGCCCAGACGAAGTCGAAGCTGAATAACGCCGAGGTTCGTCCTGTGGTTGAGATGGTGACCGCTGAGGTCTTGAATCAATATCTGGAGACAAGCCCCAGTGAGGCCAAGTCGATCATCGATAAGTGTTTGATGTCCGCCAGGGCCCGTGAGGCGGCTCGTGCGGCCCGCGATCTGATCCAGCGTAAGAATGCGCTGGATAACACGTTGCCGGGCAAACTGGCCGACTGTAGCGAGCGGCGCGCTGATCGTTGTGAACTGTATCTGGTTGAGGGTGATTCGGCTGGTGGTTCAGCCAAGCAAGGACGTGACCGCCACTTCCAGGCGATCCTGCCTCTGCGCGGTAAGATCCTGAATGTGGAGCGTGTTGGCCTGGATACGGTGCTGAAGAGCGATGAGATTAAGAACATCATTACCGCCATTGGCGTGGGGATCGATGAGCATTTTAATATGGCTCGCCTGCGCTATGGTCGCATCGTAATTATGTGTGACGCTGACGTTGATGGCGCCCACATTCGTACTCTGCTATTGACCTTCTTCTATCGTCATATGCAGCAATTGATTACCGATGGCCACCTCTATATCGCGCAGCCTCCTCTCTTCCATGTCAAGATGGGCAAGAATGTGCGCTATGTCTATACTCCTGAAGAGCGCGACGAGCTAATCAGCGAGTATAGGGCCGCCCACAATGGCAGAGAGCCCGAGGTTGGACGCTTTAAAGGTCTTGGTGAGATGAACCCTGAAACGCTCTGGGACACCACTATGGACCCTGGGAAGCGTACTATCCTGAAGGTGAATATCGACGAAGCCGTTGAGGCCGATAAGGTCTTTAGCATGCTGATGGGCAGTGAAGTTATGCCCCGCAAACGCTTTATCGAGAGCCACGCTAAGAGCGCCAATCTCGACGTCTAAGCGCACGGATTAGTTAACATATCATATGCAACTTTTTCATTATTCAGTTATGTGGTGATATGATGGGCGGCTGCGGCTGCCCATCATATCACCACATAAAAATCAGCGAGCGCCGCAGGAGCGAAGCTTCAGCGTCCATAACCAAACCTGTTTTGTTATGGACGCTTCTTCTTTTGCCTGGCTCTGTGTTTTTTGTGCGGTATCTGGTAGAGGTATTGCTGATATCCTTCGTCGTCTTCGTCCTCTATGTTGGGGTCATTCCAGCGGTTGTATTGCTGGATCGGTTCTTTTTTGCGCTCCAGATTGCGTGGACAGACCTTGCTTATATTTACTCCGAGGGTCTGTAAAATTTCTTCAATGGGATGGTTGTTGCTTTCTTCGGCAGTGATGGTGCGGCCATAGGCTGTGCCGTATTCTTTGCGTTCTGTGCTGACATGGCCGCGTAGCTGTGCGACTATATTCTCGGGCAGAAATTCCTGGGCGGTACGAAATGGGAGATGGAAGATGTATTTGGCGCTGGTGCTTTCGTAATGGAAGCTGATCAGGCTGAGCCCTTCGGGGTCCAGTTTGCGTAGCTCGTTTTTATCCAGGTCGTCCCAGGTGCTGATGTAACGATAGCGGGTGATGGCGATATCCAGTATGTCGCCAGGGAAGATGAGCAGTTCCTCTAGCTGCTGATAAGCGATGGGCTGACGCGTTTGTTGAGCCTGGGCGATCAGGTTTTGCAGATAGCCCTGTATGGCTGTTTCCGCCTGCTCTTGTTTTAATATGATTGGCAGGTTTTTGTCCTGTTGGGTGAAGTCCTGGCCGGTGATGCGCTGAAAGAGTTGCATGGCTATGTTGCTATACAGGACACTGGGATTGCCGCGTTTTTGCTCCTCCAGGATTTCTAGCAGGAAGTCCGCTGCCATCGTGGCTGCGCTTTCAAGGGCAAAGCTTTTAGGAAAAACGACGCTTCCATCTACATAGCCAGCTGGTAGCATTGTACCGTTCTGATATGCTTGCTTGAGAAACATGGCTTTGATTGTGTAGAGTCCTTGCCGGTCATCATAGTAGAGGCGGTGGGCGGCTTTGGCCCAGTGGTTGAGATGACTGAGTTGGAGTAGAGTGCGCTCGATCTGTTCTGGTAGACAGAGCCATGCCAGGCGCCCGGGTAAGATGTCGATGCTGTCGTAAGACTGGGGTGGATAAACGGGATTGCTGGCTGTTTCCCAGCCTGTTATTAGCTGGCCTGGCGCGTTGTTTGTATTTGCCCCTGACCCTTCTGCCGATATGCTGTAGATCTGCCGGGCTAGTTGGTAGATCTCTTCTCGGAAACAGAGATTGTCGCCGGTGGAACGTAGAAAGAGTCCTGTGTTGAAATTGCAGGGGATGCGCTCGGTGGTGATGCTGGGAAATTCATTGATCCGGGCAATGATGGCGTCATGCACCAGGTAGCTCATGGTGTTGAAGGCAATGTAGGCGTATTCTTCATGGGGGGTGATGGTGAGCAGCGAGTATGTTCCCATGTCGATTTTTGCGGTGACTCCCTGACAGGAGTGGCGGATGGCTGTTCCTGGCAGACTCTTGAAGAGTTCGATGGCGGGCCGAATGCTGGCGTCGCTGTCGTGGGTGGGGGGCGTGCCTTTGTTGGGCTGGTCCAGGGCGTTGATGCGCTGGTATTCGGGATTGGTCAGAATCTCTTCGAGATGCAGGTCGATCCAGCGGAAGAGCTCTCGCGCTATGCGCATGTAACCGCCATCATTGCTGAGCAGGGCTTTTTCTCCTACCACCGATAAAAGGTTGCGTGTGAAGAGGGCGTTGCGTTTCGCCCAGCGTCCTTCGTGCGCGATCGCTTCTATGCGGACGGCTTCATCCAGGGCGAATTCGTGGCAGAAGCGGCGTATGTTTTCATACGTTGCCTCTTCGAAGAAGAAGTCCCGTAGAAAATGCCATTCTCCATAGATATGGCAGTCTTTTTCGATGCTGCTGAGATCAAAATAGTCCCGCTCCAATGTCAGTATCTCTTTTTGTATAAAGCTGGCTTCTAGTTTTTGGAGTGTGCTGTGGATTTTTTTTCGTAACTGCCTGATGCGTTGTTTGACTTTTTCTGGAACTTTTTTTGTGCTAAATGGTTGTAACAGTTGGGCGATCTCTTTTTCGATGCTCTGCTGCTGCGTGTGCTTGACCTCGTCCAGATAAGGGAGTAGCAGGGATTTATGCGGCTCTTTGAGAGCTTTTAAGAGCAATTTTGCGTCTAGCTGGGCCAATGAGAGCGTCTCCAGTGCTAGCTTTTCGCTATACCATAGGGTTAGCTGATTGTCTCCTACTTCAGCCCCGGTGTCGATTTCTGCATAGAACTTATAGTTTCCATAGGCAAGTTTATACATTTCTACGCGCATAATAATACCATCCCACCTTTCACTGCTTCATTATGGAAAATTGTGTTGTTTTGTCAGGCTACTAAGATGATTGTGTGTATATATTGAGGCTGTAGCGTGTGATAAGTCGCGTTGTTTTCGCGTAACCGCATACCCTGTTGTAGCTGCCTGGCGAGCTCCTGGGTGTAGATTCCTGGTTCTTTACCCGTTTCTTGCATGAGCTCTGCTGAGTAGCGGTAGACGTTGAGGGCCTCCTGGCGGCGCCCTTGATGTGCCAGGAGTTGCATCAAGCGACACAGGGCGTCTTCATCTTCGGGGTAGGTTTGTAGAAATGTGTAGAGCAACTCTTCGGCTTTGCCTACTTGCTGATCCTTGCAGTAGATCTCTACAAGATGATAGAGCACGCGCCTCTTGGCGCCCTCAATGGTTTGTCGGCGGCTCTGCGTCCAGAGGCTGTTTGTGTCTTCTTCCAGAAATTCACCTTTGTCCAGCGCGTGGGCCGCTTCTAAATAGTGCAGTGGATCATTTCCTTGTTGCTCTTGACGTAGAGCTGTCTGCGCCAGCTTGATTAATGCATCTGCGTCAATCCATATCCACGCCTGGGCTGCTAAGATCAGGTGCGTCTCTCCGTTCAAGCGCCGGGTGTTTAAGAGGCTGTCTGTGCCTGGTAGATGGAGAATCTGCCGACGTAAGGTTGAAGCTGCCGTGTCAAAGGTGTGGTTGGCGTTGTCGGAGTCACGTGCAGGCCACAACATTCTGGTGATTTCTGCTTTGGTCGCACGACGCCTGGGACTGCAGAGCAGAAATTTGAGTATCGCCAGGGCCGCTTTGCGGTTGCCTAGCTCCTCACTGGAAAGCGCTCGATAGCGCGGTCGCCCTGCCGATGGTGCCACGACACGGGACAGCGTAAAATCGCCCATCGTGGTGACACGCAGAAAAGGATAATCAGGTTTCCCTGATGGTTCAGCCATTTCGATCATTGCTACCATGTGCCCTCTACCTCAACATCACATACACTGCATTTCGCGCCCGCTATTTGCGATCTCATAAGCTATTTGCATCTAAAGCATACCATAAATCTCAGATTACATTGTGAGAAAGTTGTGAGAAAGTTGTGAGGATTTTACAGGAAGGTAGCGCTACTACCTTCCTGTTTATGTTAATTGTTTCCCGAAAGGAAGGAAAATACGGAAAAGTCCTTAAAGTCTATGGCAGCGGCGGCTCGTCGCCGGGGCGCGGCAGCTCCAATGTGTCGGCGTATTCGGCCGCTAGCAATTGTTCTGCATTATCGGGATTGTACCACCATAGCTTCTGTGTGACTTCTTTTTTTTCGTTGTTCCAGTGGAAGCTGATTTCGCTGATGTTGTTATAACCCACAATCAGGTTGCCTGCCTTCCAGCGGCTGAGCCACTGGTTATAGTTGAGGACGGCGTTCATCAATCCGCTGCGTGGCCGTTCCAATTTGCGCTCGATTTTTTCGCTTTGCTCGATGACTTCTTCTAACAGGTTTTCTTTGGCTGAGTTTGCGTTTGGCTCTATTTGAGGTGCTGTGCGGGCTCGTAGTTTGCCCTGGATGCGGCGGTTGAGTATTTGCAGAATGTTGATGCCTCCGAGCGCGGCACGTAGCGGTCGCAATGTGAAACGCGTCAGATTGATGTGTGGGCGGTGTTCGTCCTTGCTCTCCCGTTTCAGGTCGTTGGTCAGGTAGCGTATACGATAGCTGCGACTGGGTGGAATATTGTCAAATGCGCCTTTGACCCATCCCCAGGCGGGCATGACGATTTCGCTGGGAGAGCGCTGGGCTGCTATCAGGCGCGGTACGGACCACCAGAAGCGGAAGAGTTGCTTTCTGATCGTGGCGAGCAGGTAGTTGAGGGTATGGTGGTCGTGTCCGAGAATATCCCAGACGAAGAAGTCTAGCCGGGGCTCTTTTCCTCCGCGTAGTAGTGAGCGTAGACGAGGATAGCCAACGGCCAGCACGGAGATTTGTGCGCCCGAACCTTCGTTGCAGTAAGGGCTGGAGGTGAAGTTAATGAATTTGGCGCTTTGTCTGGTCTGAATATCCCAGTATTCCAGGCTGGACCCAAAGGCGTAGTGTACATCCCCGGATAGGAAGACGACACGCTTGAGGTTGCTCAGGGTGCGTAAAAAGCTCTGGAAGGTCCCCCATTCGAGGGCCCAGGCTTCGCGGTCGAAGGCGTAGTTGTCGGTGACGCGCCAGCGGCTCCAGAATTGCACGGTTTCTACGAAGTCGACACCTATGACGGGCGTGGCTGAGATGATCAGGGTGACTTCAGCATCTTCGCATTCGATCTGTTCTATCTGAGTCCGCATGGCCTCCTCTGAGAGTAGCCCCGGAAAGTCTTTGGGGGTGCAATAGTGGCGCTGGGTGCGCGTATCCATCACGATTAGCTGGTAGTTGGGCCCCTCGTAACTGTAGTGCCAGCGTAAGGCTTGCTCTGAGCGTTGTAGTGAGCCTTTCCCACTGAAGTGGCGGTTGGGCATGCCGATTGTTGTGGCGATGATCTCTGCCTGTTTTGTGTTTTCGTCTCCTCTCCAACTGTCGACGGCTGCCAGTAAGGCAGCACCATTCGGCTCGGCAAATTGTTCTGGCGTGTTTCCCCAGGCCTGGCAGAGGGCATAGGCGAGTAGGCCGTTGCGGATGATGCGCCGTCCCAGCGGCTTTTGTAACACATGCTGACACCAGTTTTCGTCCAAAAACCAGTCGTCGGTGACGTCGTGGTCGTCGCAGATCATGTAGGTGGCGATGTTGGCCAGGGCCCTTCTGACTTTGGGTAGTGTGCTATGGAAGCTTGCTAGTTGTTGCAGTTCTTCTCGATAGTGCGTTTGTTCTTTTTCCTGGCTGACGCTTTCGGCATGTACACCCGGATAGAGCCAGGCCCAGAATGCTTCGACGCTGAGCATTTCTTTGGGCCAGAGTACGTCGGACCAGCTAAATAGATACATAGCGATGTATTCGGCAAAGGAGATTAAGTGGTTATCTGCATGACCCGTAGTAAATCTGGCTTGATTGAGAATAACGTTTTTGCGCATCCTGGGCAAAAATTTATCTGCGGGTAGCTGTGATCCTGGTAGGATCTCTTTCTGGTTTCCTGCCAGCAGGATATGTCCGGCATCTGTCAGTGTGTGTAGCAGGGGCGTGGCGACATCGTCGGCGTAGATCTGATCTCCAGTCATGTAGAGTTGTTGTGGTCGTGCCGTACCGTTCTGCTGGCAGGCATTGGCGATCAGACTATCGACTGCTGATAATGTTTCTTTGCCTGTTCCATGCGGCTTCCGGCAGGAGCCATGGATGATGCGCAGGTCGTGTACATCCTCGGCCGGTACCAGAAAACCTGGCAATGGCTGTCCTGGATAAACAATGCTCTGTAGCGGCTCTGCCTCATTGATATCTGCCGTAAGGATGCCAGGCGTGCCCAGGTGCGCCATTTCCGCTGTTGACTGTTCTTCGTCGCCAAAGTAGAGGTTGTAATAATATAGTTCTCCCCAGGCCAATTTGGTGGCTTCCCTGGATACTCTGGCGGTTACTGCTACCAAGTGTAGATTATCCCCTATACGGATGGTCCTGTGTGTTCCTCGCGCCTGTTCTTGCAGTTGAGCGTGCTCATCTCTAGCATAGATGCATAGGGTTACATTGCGTGCCTCTTTTAGCGCTAACCAGACCGTTACCTGCGTGGATTCTACCCTTCTAACAATAGGCCCGGCTAAAATAAGTGGTAATTGCTCTATGCGTTCTGCTAATGATGCCCAGGACATAAAAATAACTCCCCATGGCTCCTCTTGGAGCCTCTCGTCGCTCGCGAATCTGGGGGCGCGACGCCCCCATCCTCTTTTTTCTAGTGTTTTGCAATACATGCGCATAGCGCATGTATTGCAAAACACTAGAAATTTCTTCGATACATCGCAGATGCTCAAAAAGTTTTCTGCATCACATCATAAAAAACAGTGCGGGCGCGCATGCGCCCGTTCGCCCCTGGCGGAACCGCTTTTAAGCTCAATTATTCACTAGTAGTACGGATCAGCTCCAGATTCGGTCGCAGACCACACCCATTTTTCCTGCTTTTGGAGTTTGCCTGGAAGTGGTAACATGGCTCTCGTTAGATTTGTCAGTTGGAATGTGCGAAGCTATTTCTTTCGCAAGGGGAGCCTATGACACAAGTGCATAAGAAGAGTGAAGATACTGAATTGGTGCCAGAGAACGAGTATATTTCCGGGTCCTATCGTTGGTTTACTTATGCTCCGGACGTGACCGGGTTGCGCTTGATCTGCCTGGAAGATCTGGAGACAGGGACTGTGGTGACGACTACGGTTGCTAATCCCGAGCTGCGTACGGCTGCCCATCGGGCCTGGGCAGGTGCCCGGCAGTCGCGGGCTGCTGGCTTGCCCTGGGAGATCTTGCGTGAAATGGGTCAGAAAGGGGTGGATCCCGATCAGAAGATTGAGGAGATGTTCCGTGGCTATGGCCATGCTTCGGTTGGGGATATGGCTCGCCTGGCTGTGGATATGGGTAAGATTCCGATGCATCTGTGCCTGGCGTTATTTAATGAGGGATCGCTCAATTCTGGTCAGGAGAAGTCAACGCGCTATCAACCTCGCTTTGGAAAGGCTGTTTTGCATCAGCTTCGTAACTATTTGCCCGCCGATTTTCCCGCCGCGGAGATCGCCACTCTTGAGGAAGAATATCAGGCGTTTGGTTCCCTATCTTTATCTTTGTTTTCTCGCCATCGGGAGCGTCTGGTGGCGGCCTTTACTCAGTATTATCAGGCCGATACCAGCAGGCCTGACCAGAAGGGGGCTCTTACTTCTCGGGTGCTGGATTGTGTGCGCTATTTCTTGTTATTTGGGCAGTGGAGCGGCATGTCTTTTGAGACGTCGGCCCGCGATTGGTCGCGTATCATTGCTGAGTTGAAAGCTGCTCCGATTACTTATTATCATCGCGTGGCGGATCAGATTGAGCGGCTGCTGGCTCCGAGCGCTGAGGAAGAGGCTGCCTTGCATTATAAGGCTGAGGCTCCCGGCCTGATTCGCCATACCTATCCGCTTTCTACGGTCAATACAAATTTGCAGGCTTTGCGGCGCTTTCTGGCGGAGCAGACGGATCTGCTCCAGGTGGTGCCGATCCAACGGACTCCTCCTCAATGTGTTGAGCAGCATGTACGTTTGTTCGGCTCGGAGTGGACTCCTGGTGAGCGGTTGCTGGCCGAGTATGCTTTGTTGCTCTGGCCTGGCCTGGAGCGTTCGGCTTTGCTTTCCTGGGTTCATAATCAGACACCAGAAGTCAAGCAGGCGTTGAGCCAGCTTATGTTTGCCGAACATAATAATTATCGCGAGCTGCCTGGCTTTGCGCGTACGACGACGATGACGCTGGCTATTGAGAGTTTCCTGGGCGAGCTGCGCGATTTTAATCGTCACCGGGCCTGGGGACGTTTCTTTCCTTTGCCGCTGGTCTTTGGTGAGCGTGTTAGTCGGGATACTGTGGTGCAGATTCTTTCGCGTGGCTTTGGTTTGCCGCTCTATCTTTCAGAGGTTCCTGAGTTTGCCGAACATAAACTTGCTTTTGAACAGGATCTGGCGGCGTATTATCAGCAGTTACAGACCTTTCTTGATAGAGTGGCGGCCACTTATGGGGAACGCATTGATTATGCTTTTATGCTGAATCTGTTGCCGCTGGCCCACCAGGTGGATCTCTGGATGCATGGCGATCCCAAGCAGGCTCTGTATCTGACGACGCAGCGTGTGCGTCCGGGCGGCCATATCAATTATCGGGCTCTGGCCTATGAGGCTAATCAATTGTTGGCTGCTTCTGATCCTTATCTGGCTGCGATCCAGCAGACACATCAACCCGATTCCGCCAGCCGCGAGGAATTCTTTGATCGTAGCTAGCTTTGTTGTTATGTATAATTGTCTGAACGCCGTCTGAACTCTGTTCTGGCTTCCACTAACTGTTCCGCCCTATCGGCCATGACACGGCGGTACAGTTGGCAGCTTAGTGGTACAAAAAGTACGCACTTTTTGTACCACTAAATAAAAAAGGTGAGGACGCGCATGCGCGCGTCCGCAAAGGGTCTACAATTCCCATGATTATGGGAATTGTAGACTCGCTAATAGCGACGATCGCGATATCCACTACCGCCGCCACCACGTGTATCACGTCGTTGGAAGCCGCCGCCACCGCGCGTATCGCGCTTTTCTTGTGCCTCGTTTACAACAATTGTACGACCTTCCAGACTGGAATTATTGAGTTGGCTCATCGCGTTTTGAGCTTCTTCATCGCTACTCATTTCTACAAAGCCAAATCCTTTGCTGCGTCCAGTCTCGCGATCCATGATGATCGTGGCTGAGACTACCTGGCCATATTGGCCAAAGAGATCGTTTAAATCCTGGTTAGTTGTCCGATAGGGCAGCTTCCCGACGTAGAGTTTCACTTTCTGTACTCCAATCGACGCCATTTAGCTTGTCACGGTCCGTGAACTAGCTTTTTCACAAACATGGAGCCGCAACATGTGTCGTCGCTTTCTATTATATTAATATACACCATATTGTAGATAGATGTATATTTCTTTGTAGTTGTGCTTTTTCTGTATAAACTGAACATTAAGCTGCATGTTGCTTGACATTTAGCACTAATGTGCCGTTAACACTATCAATGTCTATTTCTGAGCCTTCGTGAACGCTGCCGTCCAGGATGGCTCTGGCGATGCGGTTTTCTATCTCCTTCTGGATGATGCGTTTGAGTGGGCGGGCTCCAAAGTTTGCATCATAGCCTTCTTCTGCCAGATAGTCTTTGGCAGCTTCGCTCAAGCGCAGGCTGATGTGCCGATCCTCTAGCCGTGGCCGGATGCGGTTGAGCTGGATGTCGACGATTTCTTTGACCATCTCTTTGCTTACTGGATGGAAGACAATGATTTCGTCTATGCGGTTGATGAACTCTGGCCTGAACCCTTCTTCACGCAGTCTCTGACGGATATCTTGTTGCATTTTTTCTTCGTTCTGGTCAGTATAATGGTGTAGCCAACGGTCTCCAATGTTGCTGGTCATGATAATTACGGTATTTTTGAAATCGACGATCCTTCCCTGTCCATCTGTGAGCCTGCCGTCGTCTAGCAGTTGCAGTAAGACGTTGAAGACTTCGGGAGCCGCTTTCTCGATTTCGTCGAGCAGGATGACGCTGTAGGGATGCCGGCGTACGGCTTCTGTGAGCTGACCGCCTTCGTCGTAGCCGACATATCCAGGAGGCGCTCCGATCAGGCGCGAGACGTTGTGCTTTTCCATATACTCTGACATGTCGATGCGTACTATGGCTTGCTCGCTGTCAAAGAGAAATTCGGCCAGGGCTCGGGCCAGTTCCGTTTTGCCGACTCCGGTGGGTCCCAGGAAGAGGAAACTGGCTAAGGGTCGGTTGGGATCTTGTAGCCCGGCTCGTGAGCGGCGAATGGCGTCTGCGACGGTGTTCAGGGCGTTGTCTTGCCCGACGACGCGCTCGCGCAGGCGCTCTTCTATGTGTAGCAGCTTCTGGATCTCGGCTTCCATCATTCTGGACACCGGTATGTGGGTCCATTTGGAGATGATTTCGGCGATGTCTTCGGCGTCTACTTCTTCTTTGAGCATGCGATCACTTTGCGGGTTGGCAAGCCTGGCTTCTTGCTCGGCGATCTGTTGCTCCAGTACCTGGATGCGGCTGTAGCGCAGGCGGGCCATTTCTTCATAGTCGTAGGCACGCTCGGCTTTTTCATACTGGATTTGCGCCTCTTCTAGTTGTTGCTTGAGCTTGCGTAGCTCTTCAACTGGTGCGCGTTCGTTATCCAGGGCGAGGCGCATGGCGTCCAGTTGCTCTTGCAGGTTGACAATCTCGCGCCCTACTTTTTCGTACCGTTCTTTGCTGGCGACGTCGCTCTCTTTTTTGAGCGCCTCGTGCTCGACCTGTAGCTGGCGCAGGCGCCGATCGAGGGTGTCCATTTCGCTGGGTGTGCTGTCTAGCTCGACGCGACGCAAGCTGGCGGCTTCGTCTACCAGGTCGATGGCTTTGTCGGGTAGAAATCGGTCGCTGATATAGCGGTTAGAGAGTACGGCGGCCGCGACCAGGGCGCTGTCCTGAATTCTGACGCCGTGATGGACCTCGTAACGTGGCTTGATACCGCGTAGAATACTGATAGTGTCTTCTACGTTGGGCTGGTCGACGATCACTGGCTGAAAGCGCCGTTCCAGGGCGGCGTCTTTCTCGATGTATTTGCGATATTCGTTCAGGGTGGTGGCGCCGATACAGTGGAGTTCACCACGGGCTAGCATGGGCTTAAGCATGTTGGAGGCGTCCATTGCGCCTTCCGCTGCGCCTGCTCCAACCAGGGTGTGTAGTTCGTCGATGAAGAGGACGATTCCTCCGGCGGCGCTGGTGACCTCTTTGAGGACCGCTGTGAGGCGTTCTTCGAATTCGCCGCGAAATTTGGCTCCGGCGACCAGGGCTCCTAAATCTAGCGTGACGACCTGTTTTTCGGCCAGCGATTTGGGGATGTCTCCGCGCACGATGCGTTGGGCCAGGCCTTCGACGATGGCGGTTTTACCTACCCCTGGTTCACCAATAAGTACTGGATTGTTTTTTGTGCGTCGGCTGAGTACCTGGATGACGCGTCGAATCTCTTCGTCTCGACCAATGACGGGATCGAGCTTGCCTTGCCGGGCCAGTTCGGTCAGGTTGCGGCCGTATTTTTCGAGGGTCTGGTATTTGCCCTCTGGATTTTGATCGGTGACGCGCTGCGATCCTCGAATGGAGGTCAGGGCGCTGAGCACGATTTCGCGCGTGAGTCCAGCAGTTTTCAGGGCCTTCTGGACGGCTCCGTCGCTGCCGAAAAGAGCCAGTAAGAGATGTTCCACGCTGAGATATTCGTCTTTAAAGGTACCCATCTCTTGCCAGGCATTCTCCAGTACTTTTCGTAGTTGAGACGCTATGCCCGGTTCACTGCCACCATATACTTTGGGCAGGCTGGCAATGTCGTTTTCGATGCTCTTCTGGGCGGCTATAATGTTTCCGCCAGCTTTTTGGATAATTCGCTGGACTACGCCATCTTCTTGCCGGAGTAGCGCGTCGAGCAGATGCTCTGGTTCAACCTGACTATTGTTGTGTTCCCTTGCGTTTCTTGCCGCCTCCTGGACGGCTTCGCGGGCTTTATCTGTAAAGCGTTCTATCTTCATAGGATACCTCCAGGCTTCTTTTCGTGGTCTATGTGCCTTTTTCTGCCATTAATATAGCATATTTGAGTTCGACTTAGCAAGAAGTTTGAGTGTGCTTGTATCAACTTTGCTGATATGATTTGTGTTAAAATAAAAGAAAGCTGGCTATCTATGCAGGAACTAAGCGTAATACGATTGAGCATCTGATTTCATCCAACAACACAAAGTGATATAATGGGTGCCAAATTGGCACGTTCGCTTGGCGGAAA
Organism: Dictyobacter formicarum; assembly: GCF_016587435.1. Next base: position 139,409 of record NZ_BNJJ01000009.1, on the reverse strand, counting down.
GAGGAAAAGAGCACCAATATGGCAATGTTTGAGAACTTATCTAAACGTCTTGAAGGCATATTTAATAATCTCGGTGGACAGGGTAAGTTGACCGAGGAGGATGTAAACGCAGCACTGCGTGAGGTCAGACTGGCGCTCATCGAAGCTGACGTTAACCTGAAAGTGGCACGTCAATTCGTCGATCGTGTCAAAGAGAAGGCTATTGGCGCGGATGTGATGGGTAGCCTCTCGCCTGCTCAGCAGGTGCTTTCGATTGTCAATGAAGAGCTGGTTGAGGTTCTGGGTGGCGAGGATGGCAATAATAAATTGGATCTAGGAGGAGCTCCTCCGCAGATTATTATGCTGGTTGGTTTGCAGGGTTCTGGTAAAACGACTTCGGCTGCCAAACTGGCTAATTACTTGCGTAAGCAGGGTCAGCGTCCTTTGATGGTTGCTGCTGATATGTATCGTCCGGCGGCTGTTAATCAGCTGAAGTCTCTGGGTCGCCAGTTGTCGATCCCGGTCTATTCAGAGCCGATGGGGGCCGATCCGGTGAATATCTGTGTGAATTCGCTGGATTTTGCCCGTGAGCAGGCTTGCTCAGTGGTGATTCTGGATACCGCTGGTCGCTTGAATATCGATGAGCGCATGATGTCTGAGGTTATGAGTATTCGTCAGCGTGTGCGCCCTCGTGAGGTCTTGTTGGTCGCCGATGCTATGACGGGTCAAGAAGCGGTGCGAGTGGCCGATGATTTTAATAAGGCCGTTTCTTTGACGGGTATGATCCTGACCAAAATGGATGGTGATGCTCGTGGTGGTGCGGCCCTCTCGATTCGTACCGTTACTGGCGTCCCGGTGAAGTTTATGGGCGTTGGTGAGAAAACCGACGCATTAGAGCCTTTCTATCCAGATCGCTTGGCCTCGCGTATACTAGGAATGGGTGACGTTATTTCTTTGATCGAGCGTGCTCAGGAGAGCATCGATCAGGAAGAGGCGCTTAAGGCACAGCAGAAGTTGCAGCAGGGCAAATTTGACCTGGAGGATTTCTTGAATTCGATGCGCCAGTTGAAGCGCATGGGACCATTGCGCAGTGTGATGGAGATGCTCCCGGGTTTTAATAAGCTGGCTTCGATGCCGGAGATGGAAGAGGCCCTTGAGGGGGATCAGCTGAAGTATGTTGAGGCTATGATCCTTTCGATGACTAAAGAGGAGCGGCGCAATCCCGATATTATGAATGGTAGTCGCCGTAAACGTGTGGCTCGCGGTAGCGGTACGACGGTTCAGGAAGTCAATCAGCTGTTGGACCAGTTTAATGAGATGCGTACGATGATCCGACAGATGAGCTCCGGTAAGGGTCCCTGGGCGCAACTGGCTCGCCAGTATAGCGGCGGCGGCGGTATCCCTGGTATGCCATCTATGCCAGCTTTGCCTGGCGGTGGTAAGTCTGTTGGTGGTAAGAAGACTGGAAAGGCAATGCGCAAGGAGAAGCGCAAGCAGAAAGCGAAGTCTCGCGGCGGAAAGAGGTAGCATTGATGGGGGAGTCGTATCCTGTGTTTGGACACTCTCGGTGGGGGCGGTTGGTAGTTGTTCTTGTGTTATCGGTGTCACTTCTTACGACAAGCTCTTGCGCGGGTGATGCACAGGTACGGCAACAGGCTATGGAGAATGAGCAGCGTTTTAGCCAGCTTCTCCATAGCGCCCGTCAATTTGGTTTTACGGCTGATGTATTACAGCCGATTCTGACGCAGTATACCTCGTTGCGTTCTTCTCAGCCTCCTTTTAGCTTCTTCAGCAATCGGCCGGTGGATGATTATTATCTTGCCCTGGCCCGGCGCTACCTTCTCTTGCATACACAGTTACGTGGACTGATCGCGGTTAATACCCAGCGGTTCCATGCTCAGGTGCAGCAAGAGTTGCAATCTGTCCGAGATTTGTCGGTCAAGGATCAAAAAGCTGGTTTGCCGGGGTGGACTTTTTCCTCCCGCTTGAGCCAGCTTCAAGACTCGTTGATGCATGCTCAGAACTTTGGTGATTATGTACAGGTACATAAAGGCCTGCAGCAGGTTGCTTACGATCTCCATGCTCTGGAAGCTACCTCCAGTCGCCTGTCGGCTTTGCATAATTTGCTGGCCCTGGCGCAGCAGGCACAGCTAAACACATTTTCTCTCTCTCTCCAGTCGGCTTATCAAAATGATCAGCAACTTTTTCAGAAATCTAGCAGTGTGGCTAGTTTACATCTATTGGATGGCCTGCTGCACGCTCAGTCTCAACAGGCGACCGTTGTTTTAATACAGGCTATGCCCACTGTGATCTCTATACATCTGCAAGAGTTGACCCAGGGCATTCAGCAACTGCCGGACGCCCATTTAGATCCAACCCCCTATCAAGAGCGGTTGACCATCTATCAGAAGCAGGCGGCTTCTCCTATGAATGTGTTAAGCTTCCAGCACTTTTTGCAGCGGGTTGATCACGATACTTTTGCTGTTAAGGCCGATGCTCTGCGGGAAGAGGCCCACGAGGCGGTGCGTCAGTTTCATCAAGATGTGGATTCCTGGAGCTTCAGCCATCTCTACTACGATGGCTATGATGGCAATAGCTATGCCGTTGATGTCAGTTATCTGAACAATAATTTCGGTCTGGATGCGGAGAACTTGCTCAGCCAGGCTACTACCTTGGATGATCTGCAAGCGGCCCTCGACACCGCTAGAACCTTGCTTTTTAACCATCAACTGATGGAGATGGATTATGATGATCCAACCCCTTACAATCAGGTCCATAATGCCGATATGCAGGCCTTGCACCATTATCAGTTGATGCAAGGACAGGTGATCGTGATTTCTTTGTGCAAGCAGAGTCTGCGCCTCTATCAGAATGGTCAGCTGGTGCGTTCATTCCTGGTTACTACGGGCCGCCCTGAGCGCCCATCTCCTCCTGGCGTCTGGACGGTGTTGAACCGTCTGTCGCCAACAATTTTCAAATCCAGTGATCCACCCACCTCACCTTTATGGTATCCCAATACCGTCATTCAACATGCCATCCTCTTCCACGATGGCGGCTACTTTATCCATGACAGTTGGTGGCGCGTCAACTATGGACCAGACACCGAGTTCCCTCACCACGACGATAGTGGTGACGAACACTCATCCGGTAGCGGTAGCCATGGCTGTGTTAATCTGACGCCCGCCGAAGCCACCTGGCTCTACTACAACACAAACTGGAACACCAGCATCGTGGTCTACTAACACCTGTCATTACCCCAACCTATTGATTCCCCCCTGCCGAACGATATAAATAAATAAACACATATGAATTGTATGCCCAAAAGGTTTCCCATTCACGGAAAATGATGCTCATAGGTTCGGACGAGCATGCCGGGGGCATGACGAGCATGTCGGGGACATGATCTCCTCCTTGCCTCCGATTACCACATTTTGATATATAATAACTGTTAAATATATTAGAGAGCCGTTATGATCACGTATTAATTCTTAATACTGCTGCTCGTTCAAATTAGTAACGTTGTTGGCACGTATGGAAGCGCCGCTAGTACGAAGGAAGATAACGGAGCCTACTTATGCGCCTGACATCTGAAAAGCAAATACCTCAAAAGATCCAGGCATGCGCACATGCATATCAGCTTGGAGTTCCTCGTATTGTCTACGATCCCCAAAGCTCGTCGCGCCTATCGCTTTTTTTGAGCCCTCTGGCCTTTGTTGTCAGCGCGCTAATCGTTGGTGCCTATGTTACTTTCTATGATCAGATCTTTAGCTGGTGGCCCCTCTGGCAGTCATGGATGGTTCTGGGGATTGGCCTGGCCTGGTTTTTAATCGGTTTCTGGATGCTGGTTCCCGCCCTGTTGACCCCTTCCCTGTGTGTCTTCCTGTGCCCTAAGGGACTGATCTATCAGCGCTATCGCTGCGATGTGATTCGCTGGGAAGATATTGTGCAGTTGGATAAGACTTTGAAGTTAGAACAGGGATCGACAATGCTGACTTGCTATAGGCTGCAGCGCTCAGATGGGGCCGTGTTTGTGCTGGATAATGATCTCCCCCACCTGGATCGTCTGGGCGGTTTTATGGAGCGTGAGGTGAGTCGCCATTTGTTGCCACAGGCGCTGGCGAAATATGAGGCTGAGGCTTCCCTCTCCTTTGGTTTTCTTGAGGTGTCGCCTGCGGGCCTTTCGATGCAGCAGGGCCAATATGTGCTGCCCTGGTCCGAATATGAGTGTCTGAGCCTGGATGAAACCTCCATTAGTCTGTATCGGCAAGGCGATAATCAGCCCTGGGCTACGCTTAGCCTGTCCGGCCTTCCGAATGTCTGGGTTTTGAAGGGCGTAATCGAGCATGCCACTAAACGGGCACGTGTGCCGCTGGTGGAGTCCGCGCCCGCCTTTGCTCAGCCTCCGCAGCTTGCTCTCTATGCCGCTGGTGAAACCATCTCGTTTGGCGCTCTTTCTCTCAATCGTGCAGGCGTTTTCCTTAAAGATGGGGCCAGATTTTTGCCCTGGGATGAGATTGCCAGCTTCGGCATTGGTGAACACGAGGTTATTATTAAGTGCGGCGAAACCAGCCATGAGCTTTACACTCTCCCCTCTGGACAATCAGCGATCCCCCCTTCTCGCCCAACTCACCGACTACGTCCTCTTCCAACAATATTTATAACCCCTTTTTGAAGATATATGGGCGAACATTCTGTGTAATGAGGGAACGTTTGCGAGAGCGGAGGAAAAATCGGCCGCAAGGGCCGAACCTACGGAATCGCTTTTATTGTCGCATTTGCGTGCGGAACGCACCAAAAGCGGGAGGTGCAGGAGGGCCGACGAGGCCCTCCTGCCGGGGTTCGGGCGAGCATGCCGGGGGCATGATCAAGTCCCCGAAAATTCTCTTTCCTCTCCCAGTGCCCCCTTCGGCACCAAAAGCGGGAGGTGCAGGAGGGCCGGCGAGGCCCTCCTGCCGGGGTTCGGGGTCACCCCGAAAATTCGCTTCCTTCTCAGGTGCCGCCTGACGGCGGCACCTGAGAAGGAAGCATTCCATACGCAAAAATATAACCATATTTATATGGTGGAGTTCCACACATATTTTATATAGAGCACCTTTGAATGCCCTTAGTGTTTGACTTTATCACCTCCTCTATGCTACGATACCAAATGAGGAAGTGTACTTTGGACACCTCGTAATGTGTGTCTATACGTGTATATTTTTTAGAAATGAAGGGTCCCGCGTCTATGGGAACAGCACTCCCCGTTTTCATTTATGTAGCGATAGCTGTCCTCTTCGGCCTCCTTGTTATGGCGGTCACCGCTATTCTTGGGCCCAAAAAGCCCACGCCGGAGAAGTTGGCCCCCTATGAATGCGGTATTCAAGAGATAGCTGCACCGAAACGACGTTTTCCGGTGAAGTATCTGCTTACTGGAATGCTCTTTATCGCATTCGATATCGAGATTGTTTCTTTTTATCCTCTCGCCATCTTGCTTAATCAATTGCAATTATTCGGATTGATCGAATTACTTGTCTTTTTAGTGGTTTTGATGGTGGGTTATGTCTACGTTTGGCGGAAGGGAGCATTTACATGGGAGTAAAAAATCCCTGGGAGCCTGTACAAACATATTCGAATACTCAAACGCCCCGTTTGCGTCATGATTTGCCGATGCATGAAAAGGATGGGGGATTCGGTATTCTGACCACTCAGGTGAGTAAGGTACTGGGCTGGGGCCGCAGCTCTTCTCTCTGGCCAGTGACCTTTGGCCTGGCCTGTTGCGCTATTGAGATGATGTCTGCTCAAGGCAGTCGTTTTGATATGTCGCGCTTTGGGGCTGAAGTCTTTCGTGCTTCTCCTCGCCAGGCTGATTTGATGATTGTGGCTGGTCGTTGTTCCATTAAGATGGCCCCCGTTTTGCGCCAGATCTATGATCAGATGCCTGAGCCGAAATGGGTCATTTCTATGGGCGCTTGCGCTTCCTGTGGCGGCGTGTTTAATAATTACGCGATCGTTCAGGGAGTAGATAAGGTTGTGCCAGTTGATGTGTTCGTTCCTGGTTGTCCTCCGACACCTGATATGCTGCTCTTTGGCTTTAATGAGTTGCAGCGCAAGATTCGTGAGGGCATTCCTAATCCACCCGATCCATTGAAGGATAGTGGGTTGAAGCTAGCTGGCCCTGTACAGGATGAAGCTTAGTTACATGTTTTTGTCGTTTCTATTGGGGTTGTCTTCCTTTTCATTGGATTGAATTGAATTGATGCCCCGGGTTGCCTTTTTATAATGGATACATCTGAGCGAACGATGATGTTTGGGTTAGGGTTGTAAGGGATGCGGTGTAGGCGCTTGGTCATTTCCCTTGAAGGCTAATCTGTCATTTTGCTGTTCGCTCTTTTTTGAGGACTTATTACAATTTACGACAGTGGTGTCGGCATACTGGTGTTCAAACACGTTGAAGGAATGCTTAATAGTATGGTCATAACAGCAGCATCGACGGTCGAGACGGTGCAGAGTAAGTTCCCTCAGGCAATCGTGGAAGTTGTCGAGTTTCGGGATGAGCAGACAATTGTGCTGAAACCAGAGTTTCTGGTTGAGGTGTGCGCCCATCTTAAAAAGGAGTTAGAGTATAATCTCCTGGAAACTGTGACGGCAGTCGATTGGCCGGAACGCGTCCCTCGTTTCGATGTCGTTTATCATCTTCTTTCTTTACCTCATCGGTGCTTTTTGCGCCTGAAGGTGCGGGTTGGCCTGCGCCGCGAAGATCATCCTGCGGTCCCCTCGGTGACTGGCATCTGGCCGGGCGCTAATTGGTACGAGCGCGAGGTCTTCGATCTGTTTGGCATCATTTTTACTGATCATCCCGATTTGCGTCGCTTACTGATGCCGCCTGATTGGACAACTCATCCGCTGCGAAAGGATTATCCTCTTTCCGGCTTTGATTTGCCCGAACCTTATTGGGGCGGCCAGGTTCCCTATGATACCGATCCTGGGGTGGGCGAGTATTATCAGCAAACTTTGCGTACCCCTGAGGGCCGCGAACTCAATGAGAGTCGCGTTCAGGTGAATCCTTCTCAGGAGCCTGGTACTTTATCTCCCGATGCTAGCCGCAGGGTTTCTGATGCTTCTCTTTCCTCCAATGGACAAGCGCGCCAGAATGGAAAGCGTAAAGGATGACCTATGAAGCAGCAAGAGATTGAAAATACCTATACCATTGAGGATAGCCAACCGCTAGAGAATGGTCAGCGTTCCGATACGATGACTATTAATATGGGGCCTCAACATCCCAGTACCCATGGTGTGTTGCGTTTGCTCCTGACGATCGAGGGTGAAACGGTTATTAAGGCGGTCCCTGATATTGGTTTTTTACATACTGGTATTGAGAAGACGGCTGAGTCAAAGAGCTATCACCAGGCTCTGGTTTTGACCGATCGCATGGATTACCTGACTCCCCTGAATAATAATCTGGCCTATTCGCTGTCGGTTGAACGCTTGCTGGGTATTGAGGATCAGATTAACGATAAGATTAAGTATACGCGGGTGATTCTGGCTGAGTTGCAGCGTATTGCGAGCCACCTGGTCTGGCTGGGCACTCATGCGCTCGATCTGGGCGCGATGAGTATGTTCCTCTATTGTTTCCGCGAGCGCGAGATGATCCTGGATGTGTTCGAGTTGATCTCGGGTGTGCGTATGATGACCAGCTTTATCTGCCCCGGTGGACTTCAGGCAGATCTTCCTCCGCAGTTTGAGAAGACGGTGCGCGCTTTTACGTCGATCTTCCCGGCTCGCTTGCAGGAATACCACGATCTGTTGTCCAATAACCAGCTCTGGCTTGAGCGCACGAAAAATATTTGTGTTCTCAATCAGGAAGATGCGCTGGCCTATGGGGCTACTGGCCCGGTCTTGCGTGGTAGCGGTGTGCTCTGGGATACGCGTAAGGTTTTCCCGTATTCGGGCTATGAGCAGTTTGATTTTGATATCCCGGTCGGCTCCAATGGCGATGTGTACGATCGCTATATGGTACGTATGCTTGAGATGGAGCAGAGCCTGAAGATTGTCAATCAAGCCCTTGAAGGTTTGCCCGCCGGTCCTTATCGGGTGAATGATCCCAAGATTACGCCACCGCCTAAGTGGCAGATTACCGGTAGTATGGAGGCGTTGATCCACCACTTTAAGCTCTTTACCGAGGGCTATCGTCCGCCTAAAGGTGAAGTATTTGTGCGTACCGAGTCTCCCAAGGGAGAACTGGCTTTCTATATTGTCAGTGATGGCGGCCCGAAACCCTATCGTATGCATGTGCGCGGTGGATCTTTTGCGAATCTGCAGGTCCTACCACGGATGCTTGAGGGGAGTTTCCTGGCGGATGTGGTGGCCGGCATTGGCAGTATCGATATCGTGCTAGGAGAAGTGGATCGATGATTTCTGAGCAAGCCAAACAACGTATGCGGGACCTGGCTTCCCGCTATCCTGTGGCTCGTTCGGCGGTGATGCCTTCCTTACATATTGCTCAGCAAGAAGAAGGCTATATCACCAGCGAAGGACTCCAGGCGGTCGCTGAGGCGATCAACCTGACCGTCGATGATGTAGAGAGTATCGCTACTTTCTATACCATGTATTATCAGAGGCCGCAGGGCAAAAAGATTATTAACGTCTGTACAAGTATTTCTTGCTATCTGCGCAACTGTGATGCGCTGGTCGAGCATCTGGAGCAACGTCTGGGCATTAAGCGTGGCGAGACCACGCCGGATGGCAACTATACCTTGAATACGGTCGAGTGTATTGCATCCTGTAGCTCTGCTCCAGCCTTACAGGTCAATGGCGAATTCTATGAGAATGTCACCCGAGAAAGTGCCGACGCACTCATCGATGCATTAGATCAAGAACTTGGTATTGCAAAAACTGTATAAATGCTCTATTGAGCAAAATGCAATGTCTCGCGGTTATCGACATTGGACTGTCTACCTGATCTTGCACTCATAGACAACAAAATACGATCATCAATGAGGGACGGAACGGCTTGCCGCATCTGTTCCCTGTTTGTATATAACACGAAAAAGAGAAGTGGGGTCCGTAAGTGTAGTGGGGCTTCTTGATGATTAGACAGGAGGTGCAGGAGGACGGTTAGTCCTCCTGCCGGGGTGTGGGGTGTCCCCACCAAGTTTTTCTCTTATAAAACCGCCGCTGCAGGCGGCGCGAAAAAGAAAAAAGATGATCAAAAACCAAACCGACAATCGCCAGGTGGGCGCTTTCATAAGCCCACACAAAGGATGTAATACTATATGCCAGAACTGATCATTACTAAAAATCTCGATGTCCCTGGTATAGATAAACTCGACGTCTATCGACAGCATGGCGGCTACGAGGCTCTGGCGAAAGCGCTCCGCGACTATCAACCAGATGTCTTGATCGAGGCTATCAAAACCTCGGGCCTGCGTGGACGCGGAGGTGCCGGCTTTCCAACTGGCATGAAGTGGAGCTTTCTAGCCAAAAATGATAAGCCCCGCTACCTGTGCTGCAACTGCGACGAAAGCGAACCGGGTACCTGCAAAGACCGTGTGATCATGGAACAGATCCCACATCGCCTGGTCGAAGGGGTCATTATTACCAGCTATGCTTGTAAGGTCCATACCGCCTTTATCTATGTACGCGGCGAGCTGGTCAAGGCTGGTCGCCAGGTTGAGAAGGCCGTCGAGGAGGCCTATGCGGCTGGCCTGCTGGGCAAAAACATTCTGGGCAGCGACTTTAGCCTGGATGTGATTGTCCATCGTGGCGCGGGCGCTTATATTTGTGGTGAAGAGAGTGCTTTGATGGAGTCGCTGGAGGGTCGCCGTGGCTATCCTCGTTTGAAGCCTCCTTTTCCAGCTGTGGTGGGCCTGTATGGTGGTCCGACCGTCATCAATAACTGCGAGACACTGGCGACAGTTCCAGCGATCGTGGAGGGTGGCGCCGAATATTACGCCTCCTTTGGTACGGAGAAGAGTAAAGGGACACGTATCTTCTGCTTGAGCGGACAGGTGAAGAAGCCGGGCAATTATGAGTTGCCGCTGGGTATTCCGCTGAGTACTTTGATCTATGATGAGTGCTATGGCGGCGGCATTCTGGATGATCGTCAGTTGAAGGCGATTATTCCGGGTGGTTCTTCGACCTTTATTCTGTCGCCCGATAAAGTGGATACGCCTCTGGATTATGAGTCGATCGCGGCGGCTGGCTCGATGCTGGGTTCGGGCGGTGTGATCGTGATTTCAGATGCGACCTGCATTGTGGGCGCTATCCTGCGCATGACCGAGTTCTATCGCGATGAGTCCTGTGGCAAGTGTACTCCCTGTCGTGAGGGTACCTTCTGGTTGACTGAGATTCTTGAGCGACTGGAACATGGTCATGGCGAGATGAGGGATGTGGACCTGTTGCTGGATATTTGCGATAACCTGGCCGGCAAATCATTTTGTCCGCTGGGGGATGCCGCCACCAGCTCGATTACCAGTGGTATTCGCCAGTTCCGTGAGGAGTTTGAATATCACGTTACACATGGCTGCTGCATGACTGGCCCCGGTAGTAAGAAGAGTCACGCCACCGAGGTGGCTCAGCCTGCTGGAACACACTAGAATAGAGGAAATTCTGACATGCCAGAAGAAGAGAAAAAAGAAGAGCTTGTACATCTCACCATTGATGGCATCCCTGTAGAAGTTCCTCCGGGAACTCTGGTGTGGGCGGCTGCTCAAAAGGCGGGTATTGAAATTCCTATCTATTGCTACCACGAGAAGATGCCGCCTCTGGGCGCCTGTCGCATGTGTTTTGTGGAGATTGAGAAGATGCCAAAGCCTCCACAAACCTCCTGTACGACTCCGGTGGCTGAAGGTATGGTGGTGCATACAAAGACCGAGAAGGTGCTGAAGGCGCGTCGGGGAACTCTTGAGTTCTTGCTGTTGAACCATCCTTTGGATTGCCCGATCTGCGATAAGGCCGGTGAGTGCGATCTGCAGGATTTTACGCTGCGCCATGGACCCGGCAATACGCGTTTCGATCTGCATAAGCGTCACTATGAGAAGCCGATCCCGGTGAGCGATGATGTGATGCTGGATCGTGAACGCTGCATTCTCTGCCAGCGTTGTACGCGTTTTAGCTCCGAAATTTCGATGGATAATGGCCTGGTGATGATCTCTCGTGGCTACCGGATGGAGGTCGGAACGGCTCCTGGCCATGCTTTCGATTCGATATTTTCGGGCAATACAACCGAGATCTGCCCTGTTGGTGCGTTGACGGCTTCGTCTTACCGTTTTAAGGCACGTCCCTGGGAACTCAAACGTACGGCTAGCGTCTGCAACAATTGTAGCGTTGGTTGTAATGCACGGGTTGATAGTCGCGTGGACCGTGTGATGCGTTTGATGTCGCGTAATAATGATGCTATCGATGATGGTTGGCTGTGTAATCGTGGTCGCTGGGAGTTTGATTATGTCAATAGTCCACAGCGTTTGCGCACACCTCTCATTCGCCGCAATGGTCAGTTGACGCGGGCTAGCTGGGATGAGGCGCTGTCGTTTATTGCTTCGCGCCTGAAAGAGATTGTGGCTCAGCATGGTAAGCAGGCGGTGGCTGGTATCGGCTCGACGCGTACTACCAATGAAGAGGCGTATCTCTTCCAGAAGTTGTTGCGCCAGGTGATCGGTACGGGGAATGTGGACCACCATCATGGAGCCTTCCCGGGTGCTCGTGATCAGTTGACTGGCAAGCCGTGGGCGATGACCAACAGTATTGTCGATATCGAGAAAGCTTCGCATGTTGTGCTGGTGGCTTCTGATCCCTACCAGCGCCAGCCGATCTTAAATCTGCGCATCAAGAAAGCTCTGCGCAATGGTGCTAAGATCTTTATTATCAATTCTGCGGAGACCGAACTGGACCGCCTGGCGGCGTTGACGCTGCGTGTCCCAGAGGGCTCTGAGGGCGTGGCCGTTAAGGTTATGCTGAAGCAGTTGCTGAACAATGCGTCTGTCGATCTGAGTGGTCATGAAGATGTGCGCTCTATTATTAAGCGTGAAGATCAGGTGATTCGAGCGGGCGAGGATGCATTCGGGGCGAAGATGACGACTCAGCTGCAGAGTCTGGCTGATGAGCTATTGACTGCTAAAGGTGCCGTTATTCTGTATGATGAGATGGCTACTCTGGCGGCGGGTAATGAAGATCTGGCGGCCGATGTGCAGCTCCTGGCGGTCCTGACGAAGCAATTGGATCGTCCTGGTGCTGGTGTTGGCCCCTTGTTCGAGGATGCCAATTCTCTGGGCGCACGCGATATGGGTCTGTTACCCAATGCTTTGCCAGGCTACCAGCCTGTGGATGAGCCGAGCCTGGCTTACGGTGAGATCCTGAGCAGTTCGCAGGTGAAGGCTTTGCTGGTGATGGGAGCCAATCCGGCCCGGCACTTGCCTGATGGCAAATTGCCATCTTCTCTGGAACTGCTGGTTGTACAGGATCTATTGTTGAATGAAACGGCTCAACAGGCGGATGTAGTGCTGCCCGCTGTCTCTTTTGCTGAAAAAGAGGGTAGCATGACCAATGTGGACCATCATGTGCAGGCAATTCGGCGTGCGTTGCGTCCTCTGCCGGGCGCTAAAGCCGACTGGGAGATCCTGGTGGCGCTGGCTGCTGCTCTGGGTGAAACCTGGACCTATGCCAGTCCGCGCGATGTGCTGTTGGAAATTGCTGATCAAAATCCTTTTTATGCCGGTCTGACCTGGGAGGATCTGGGAGCTCAGGGCGTCCGCATTGTGCTGGAGCAGGAGGTTGCTCATGTTTAATTTCATGAATGATCCGACTGTGGCCCTGATTGTGGCGACGATCGTGAAGGGTGCTATTCTGATTTTTATCCTTCTGACCGCCTTTGCCTACATGACGCTGATTGAGCGGCGTGTGGTGGCTAAAATTCAGGGCCGCCTGGGTCCAAATCGTGCTGGCCCACTGGGATTGCTACAGCCAGTGGCCGATGCGATGAAGATGATTTTTAAAGAACAGATTGTGCCAACCCAGGCTAAGAAAGCTATCTACATGGTGGCTCCGGTGATCTCGGTGGTGGTGGCGCTCTGTGCCTTTGCGGTGGTGCCGATCGGTAATAACTGGAGCGGTAAACCAAATGTGCATAGTATCTGGGACCCCTTCATCGGCGATATCAATGTCGGTATCCTGTGGATCCTGGCTATTTCTTCGCTGGCGGTCTATGGTATCGTGCTTGGTGGCTGGTCCTCTGGCAATCGCTATTCGTTGCTGGGTGCCCTGCGTAGTGCCGCTCAAATGGTTTCATATGAAACGAGTCTGGGTCTGGCACTGAGTGGTGTGTTGATGTGGGCGGGCTCCCTGAGCATGGTCGATATCGTCAATCGCCAGGTCGATATGGGCATCTGGTTCTTGTTTGCCCAGCCGCTTGGCGTTGTGATCTATCTCATCGCCGGTGTGGCGGAAGTGAACCGCGCCCCCTTTGACCTGCCAGAAGCCGAGCAGGAATTGACGGCTGGCTACCTGACTGAATATAGCGGTCTGCGCTGGAGTCTCTATCAGATGGCCGAGTACATCAATATGATTACTGTTAGTTCGATCGCCTCCACCCTCTTCCTGGGCGGCTGGAGCTTCTTTGGACTGACCGATCGTATTCCGGTGCTCTCGATCGTCATCTTTGCTATCAAAGTTGCCTTTTTCCTGTTTCTGTTCATCTGGCTACGTGCGACCCTGCCGCGCATTCGCTATGATCGCTTGATGCGCTTTGGCTGGCAGGCGCTCTTGCCTTTGTCTGTTCTCAACATTATTATCACTGCCTTCGCGGTCGCCCTTCACTGGAGCTGGGTGGTCAGTGGTGTTGGCGGACTGATTGTCATCGCTATTATGCTATTTGTCATTCGTCGCCAGAGTATTAAAGAAGGCACACGCTTTGAAGAGGAGTCGAGTAAAGGGGTACTGGTTCTGCCTACCTCGGTTCGACTGGCTAGCTTTGATAAGCCTGCCCTTCCTGCTGAGACTGCTGAGTCTGTGCAGGAGGAGGCATCCGACTCAACTGCTATACAGGTATAAGGAGTGAATGTAATGTCTTTTGATATCGTCAAAGGCATGGCCACAACCCTGAAGAATATTGGTCGTAAGCCTACCACCGTTTCTTATCCAGAGGAGGAGCGCAAGCTGCCCGCTCGTTTCCGTGGCCGTCATGTGCTGCACCGCTACGACAATGGCCTGGAACGCTGCGTCGGCTGCTATCTCTGTGCCGGTGCCTGTCCCGCCGACGCTATCTATATTGAGGCGGACGAGAACACGGATGAGCAGCGCGTCTCCCCCGGCGAGCGCTACGCCAGGGTCTTTGATGTTAACATGTTGCGCTGCATCTTCTGTGGCTATTGCCAGGCAGCCTGCCCCACCGGCGCGATTACGCTGGAGCAGGAATATGAGCTTGCCTCTTTTTATCCAGAGGACCTGGTTTATCATAAAGAGCAACTGCTAGAACCAAAGGGTGAATCAACCATCGGCTCTAACGCTGTCTGGGCCGAACCTGCACCTGAGGGCGCGGCCCAGCCTGTACCGCAAGAATCGCATGTCTTTGATGGCTCGCGCGCCAGTTCTGCCGCCGTAGGACTGGGCAATATTGAGGTCGAACGTCCCAATCTTCTTGTCAATGAAGAGCAAGATGAGGATAGAAGAAAGCTGTGAAATGAGCCCCCCGGTCGGTCGTAGGTGCGGGGCTTGCCCCCGCTTCCGGGCTTGTCCCCTTCATCCGGAGGTCATAGGTGCGGGGCTTGCCCCCGCTTCCCGCTTCCGGGGGGTCGTAGAGGAAGATGATATGACATTCGAAATCGTATCGTTTATTGTGCTGGCGGTCGCCACGGTTGCCACGGCAATCGGCGTCATCGCCTTCAAAAACGCCGTCCACAGCGCCTTGAGCTTAATCCTCACGCTGCTGTTCCTGGCACTATTTTACTTACAACTGCAGGCAATGTTCATCGCAGTCGTCCAGATACTCATTTATGCCGGCGCTATTATGGTTCTTTTCCTATTCGTCGTCACTATGCTGGCCCCTGATCAGAGCGAATCCGACCTGCAGGATCACATACCCTGGCAACGTATCGTTGGTGGCTTACTCGGCCTTGTGCTCGTCGCCTCCTTAAGCTATCTGCTCTTTACCGGAGCCCAGACAGCCGGAGCTAAAGCAGACACTGCCGACAGTCTCTCGCAAGCCGTAATAAAGTTCCATGGAGACACCCAGGCCTTCGGCATGGCCCTCTTTCATGGCTTCCTATTCCCCTTCGAGATCACCAGCCTGCTCATTGTTGTCGCAATCCTCGGCGCCCTCGTCTTCGGACGCCGTACCAATTAACAAACAAGAAAAAGGAATCGCGTAGGTGCGCCCCTTGCGGGCGCTTTAACCCTCGCCGCACGTCAACATCGAATACATTTGTCGGTGCGCCCTTTGTGGACGTTTCGAACGGGGAGGGGATGAAGCGGGCAAGCCCCGCACCTACGGTTACGATAAGGAGAGAACAATGCCATTATCTGCTTATTTGATAATGAGCGCCGTATTGTTCACGATTGGAGTGACCGGCGTCCTCATCAGACGCAACCCACTCATTATCTTCATGTCTATTGAACTAATGCTGAACGCCGTCAATCTATCGTTTGTGGCCCTATCACATTTTCTAGACTCTGCCGACGGGCAGATGTTTGTCTTCTTAGTGCTGACGGTCGCCGCCGCTGAAGTCGTGGTTGGTCTGGCCCTGATCGTCTCCATCTACCGCAAGCGCCGCAACATCGATGTTGACGAGATGAATATAATGCGAGGCTAACTATGGCAAATCTAAGTCTATGGGTGCTCGTGCTCCCCTTGCTCGGATTTATAGTCCTGGGCCTGGCGGGCAGGTTTATGCCACGGACGGCAATCCTGACGGTCGGCTGGGGGGCCTGTGGTCTGGCCTTCCTGGTGTCCGCTATCAACTTCTTTATTATGCTGGGCACTCCCGCCACTCAGCGCATCAGCGACCAGGTCGTCTATCACTGGATCGGTGCCGGCTCCTTTTCTCTGGACTTTGGGACGCGGCTGGACCCTCTGTCGATGACGATGTTGCTGGTGGTGACGGGCGTTGGCCTGCTGATCCATATCTATTCAGCGGGCTATATGGCTGACGATCCCGGCTTCTGGCGCTTCTTTGCCTACCTGAACTTTTTCATCTTTGCTATGGTGACTCTGGTGATCGCGGACAATTTCCTGTTCCTGCTGGTAGGCTGGGGACTGGTAGGCCTGGCGTCTTATTTGCTGATCGGTTTCTGGTATCAGAGGCGCTCGGCGATTGCGGCCGCCCAGAAGGCGTTTGTGGTCAATGTGATCGGTGACTTTGGCCTGATGCTGGCCATTTTCCTGATCTTCCTTGGCGCTGGTCGCCTGGATTATACCGGTGTACTAGGCCATAACTTTGGCTCCAGTAGCACGGCGATCGCTCTGCTGCTCTTTGTAGCCTGTGCGGCCAAGTCGGCTCAGCTTCCACTCTATATGTGGTTGCCGGATGCTATGGAGGGCCCGACCCCGGTCAGTGCGCTGATCCATGCCGCTACTATGGTCACGGCTGGCGTCTACCTGGTGGCGCGCGCCCATCCTATTTTCGATCAGTCTACGGTTGCTCTGAATGTGGTGGCTGGCATTGGTGGCGCCACCGCCCTCTATGCGGCGACCATTGCTCTGTTTCAACTGGACATCAAGCGTGTGCTGGCCTATTCGACGATTAGCCAGCTGGGCTATATGTTTATGGCCGAGGGCGTGCAGAACTATACCGGTGGCATCTTCCACCTCGTGACCCATGCTTTCTTTAAAGCTTTGCTCTTCCTCGGTGCCGGTGCGGTAATTCATGCCCTGGCCGGCGAGCAGGATATGCGCAAGATGGGTGGCCTCTGGGGTCGCTTGCGCGCGACCGCTATTACCTTCCTGATTGCGGCTCTGGCTATCAGCGGTATCTTCCCACTGGCAGGTTTCTGGAGTAAGGACGATATTCTGGCGTCGGTACTGGCTGCGGCCACCTCGTCTGGCAATGTCTGGTACTATGTGCTGTGGATCGTTGGTATCGTTACCGCCGGTCTGACGGCTTTCTATATGTTCCGTCTCTTCTTCGGTATCTTCGCCGGTGACTATCGCGGTGTGGTGACCACCCATAGCGAGTTCGATGATGTTGAGGAAGAAGAGGCCGCGGCCGCCGGCCATCACCATGGTGGCCCGGTGCGCTACAACGCCATCCACGATGTGCAGCCCGTGATGTCGATTCCGCTGATCATCCTGGCCGTCCTTTCGGTTATTGGTGGCTTTATCGGTTCGATGGCCCTCTTTGGGGCTCCTGGCTGGTCGCCGTTGACTAGTTTCTTGCAGCCTGCGGTTGCCAACCACGTTAATGAACCCTCAGTGGGATTGGCGTGGACCTCGACCATCATTAGCCTGGTGGTGGCTCTACTGGGGATCGCTGGAGCCTGGCGTCTCTATGGAAAGGGTTTTGCCTTCAAGGAGAATACAAATCCTCTCTATCAACTGGTTTTCCACAAATATTATGTGGATGAGGCTTTGAATGCTGTGCTGGTCAAGCCTGTGCAGACCGTAGGCCGTGGCTTCTCCCGCTATCTGGAGGGCGATGTCCTCGATGGTGGTAGTCGTGGTATCTCTAAGGCTTTCAGTGGTACCAGCGCGGTCCTGCGGCGTGTGCAGACCGGCTATATGCGCAATTATGCGCTGGGTATTCTTCTGGGTGTTGTCGTAATTATTGTGTACTATGCGGTGAGGGGGTAGCGGCTATGTTCTTTCTCTCAGCGGTCATTTTCTTTCCCCTCCTGGGTGGACTGGCTCTGCTCTTCTTCCCACGTGAGCGGATCAAAGCGATTCGCATTACGGCGCTGGGCCTGGCGCTGGTTGAGTTGCTGCTGGTACTGGCTCTGGTGCTGACCTATCTGCAGAATCAGGTCAGTCTCTTTAGCTCTTCGTTCTTGCATGAGAGCTGGCCGTGGTTTCCGGCGCTGGGCATTAACTACAGCCTGGGCATGGATGGAATTAGCCTGGTGCTGGTGTGCCTGACGGCTCTGTTGACGACGGTTTGTATCGGTGCTTCGTTCCGCATTGAGCAGAAGGTCAAGAATTATATGGCCTTTATGCTCCTGTTTGAGAGCGGTATGCTGGGTGTCTTCCTGGCCTCGAATCTGTTCCTGTTCTACATTTTCTGGGAAGTAATGCTCATTCCCGCTTATTTCCTGGTGGGTAGCTGGGGTGGCGAGCGCCGTGTCTATGCAGCCTTTAAGTTCGTGATCTTTACTTCGGTTGGTAGCTTTTTGATGCTGGTTGGCATTATCGCTGTTGGCTATTATCATCAGCTGGCGGCCGGTGGTAGCTGTGGCTATACCCTTGAGCTTTCCCAGCTCCTTAACACCAGCACTACCTGCCGTGGCGTGCTGGATGGCAATATCCAGCTCTGGTTGTTGCTGGCCTTTGCGGCTGCCTTTGCGGTTAAGGTACCTCTGGTACCTTTCCATAACTGGTTGCCCGATGCTTATAGCGAGGCACCAGCTCCCGTTTCTGCTTTGCTGGCGGGCGCTATGTCTAAAACTGGTGTCTATGGTTTTCTGCGCCTGTGCATTCCGCTCTTCCCGCAGGCTATTCAAACGCTGGCTCCCTATGTTAATGTGCTGGCTGTGGTCGGTATCCTTTACTGCGCTGTGCTGGCGCTGGTCCAGACCGATGTCAAGCGCTTGCTTGGTTATTCGAGTATCAGTCACCTCGGGGTGATTATGCTGGGCCTGTTCGCTTTCAATGCTCAGGGCGTGACCGGCTCGGTCTTGCAGATGGTCAACCATGGTATTACGACCACTAGCCTCTTCTTGATCGCTGGTTTCCTGGAGTTTCGTACGGGAACGCGTCGACTGCGCGATTACGGTGGTCTGGCCGGACGTATTCCCTGGCTGGCGGCGGTGATGTTTATTGCCGCGCTTTCTTCGCTGGGTCTGCCCGGCCTGAATAGCTTTACTGGCGAGTTCTTATCCTTGCTGGGTGCTTTCCGTTCGAATATGACCCTGGGTGTCTTAGGAACTCTGGTGGTGGTGCCAGCCGCCTGGTATATGCTGCGTTTCTTCATCAGTGTAATGTGGGGGACGCCAGTTACCGAGGGACACGTCGGTACCGCTCTGCGCAAGGGTACGTTGCGTGACCTCAGCCTGGGTGAGTTCTGGGTACTTATTCCACTTCTCGTCTTGATCTTTTATATTGGCGTGCAGCCTGCTTTCTTAACCGGGATCATTGATCCTTCGGTTGCCAATGCCATGCAGGCGCTGAGCAGCGCTTTTGCCAGATAGAGGGACCTTGCTATGACATTTAACTATGTTGCCAGTTCCAAAGACTGGTTGGGAATTGCGCCTATGGTGGTCCTGGTGGTGATGGCCCTGGTGCTGATGCTGGTGGATCTGGTGTTGCCACACGAGGGAGAGCGATCGAAGCATAGCGGTCCCGCTAATTTTACGGTGCTGCCCGCTGTGGCTTTGCTGGGTGTGCTGGGATCTATGGCCGCCGCTATCACTCTGTTCTTTGTGACACCTCCAGCCTCTGTTTTTAATAATATGCTGGGGGCTGATGCTGGAACACTATATGCGGACTTGATTATATTGATTGCCGGTGGATTGGGTATCCTGCTTTCTCCGGCTTACTTGAAGCGTTTGCAATTGGTGCACCAGGGTGAGTATTATGCTTTGCTCTTGCTGGCGATGACTGGTATGCTCCTGATGGCTGGCGCGCTTAGCTTCTTGATCGTTTTTGTGGGCCTGGAGATGTTCTCTCTGGCCCTCTATATCCTGTGTGGCTTTATCGATCAGCGCCAGACCTCGCAAGAGTCGGGTATGAAATATTTCCTGCTCAGCTCGTTTGCGTCGGCTTTCCTGCTGTATGGTATCGCCTTGATCTATGCTGCCACTGGCCATACCAGCTTTGTGGATGTGCAAAAATTTGTCCTGACTCAGGCTCACGGTCAGGCTCCACTCCTCTTGCTTGTTGGCCTTGGACTGCTGACGGTCGGCTTTGCCTTTAAGGTTTCGGCGGTACCATTCCAGACCTGGACCCCCGATGTCTACCAGGGTGCGCCTGCTCCGGTGACGGCTTTTATGTCGGTTGGCACCAAGGTCGCTGCTCTGCTGGCGTTTATACGCGTCTTTGGTTTTGCGCTTTCATCGGTGCAGAGTAGCTGGCTGCCGGTTGTCTGGGCCATCGCTGTTCTGACGGTGGTGTTAGGCAATGTGATGGCTCTGGGACAAGGCAACATCAAGCGCCTGCTGGCTTACTCTAGCATTGCTCATGGCGGCTACCTCTTAATTGGCGTAGTAGTGAGTGGGGCCGCTCAGCAAAATCATATTGGCGCCTCGGCTGCCCTGTTCTACCTGAGTTGCTACCTGTTCATGAACATTGGTGCGTTCGGCGTCGTTTCCTTGCTGGAGCGGATCGACAACACCGGCTATGAGGTGGCCGATCTGCGTGGCCTATGGTATCGTCGGCCCTGGCTGGCTGGCCTGCTGGCCTTCTTCCTACTGGCCCTGGCCGGCTTTCCGCCGATGGCCGGTTTTGCCGCCAAATACTACCTGTTCTACGCCGCCCTGATTGGAGGACATCCAGAACTGCTCATTATCGGTGTCGTTGCCAGTGTACTGGGTATCTACTACTACCTGCGCTTCATTGCGACTATGTTCATGGAGGAACGCGAAGAGAGCCATGCGGCTGCTACTCACGCTGCCCCAGGACGTATACCCGCTACGCCTCGACCCACAACCAGGACTACATCGGATGGTCATGCGCGTGCCGCTTCGACTCGTGGCGCTACCGCAGTGGCCGAGAAGCCTGTCAGCACTACAATTGCTGCCACGCCACGCCCGACCACTGCAACGGCTGAAGAGCCCACTCACGAGTTAGAAGGCTGGTCCTGGGTCGCCATCGGCATCGCCGCTCTCGGCACCCTGGTTACCGGAGTCATCCTCCCCTTCTGGCTCCCCCAGCTCCAACAGGCTGCCCAATCCCTCCTCAAATAACCCGGAAATGGGTGTTGTGCTAACCTGGCACAACACCCATTTCCTCTCTCCGCCCACCACCGCTCCCCATAGGCTCGGGCCTTGCGCCCGATTTCCCCATCATAGATAGAGTCCGAAGCTGATGATATAATGAAAAACATGCTGATGCTCAGGTGCCAGCATCCCAACATAGTTATGCATCAAAAAATACATAACACCTTAATTGTCTTCTATTGTGTCTTAAATCATCAAACTATATTGCTTAACTGGAATACATTCGCTTGTATATCCAGTTCTTGATAACATTGGGGAAAGGAATACTATGGCAAATACGAAGATAGCACCTTATGGGTCCTGGAAGTCGCCGGTGACGACGGATCTTATCGTTGGCGAGACAATCCGCTTTGGCCTTACTGATTTGGATGGCGATGATATCTATTGGATTGAGGGACGCCCGTCTGAAAATGGCCGCAATGTGGTGGTGCGCCGTTCTCCCGATGGGACATTGACGGACCTGGTTCCGCAGACGTTTAATGCTCGTACCCGTGTGCATGAATATGGTGGCGGTGATTATGTGGTGAGCGATGGTACGCTCTATTTTTCTAATTTCGCGGATCAGCGTCTCTATCGCGTGACTCCTGGTTCGGAGCCGGTGGCTATGACTCCTGCTATCAACCGTCGCTATGCCGATATGGTGGTGGATCGGCGGCGCCAGCGTCTGATTTGTGTTTGTGAAGACCATACCAACGTTGAGCGTGAAGCGGTCAATATGCTGGTCAGTGTTCCTCTTAATGGGGATGCCAATGATGGTTTGCAAATCTTACAGGCTGGCAATGATTTCTATGCGGCACCTCGTTTGAGTCCTGATGGCTCGCAGTTGTCCTGGCTGACCTGGAATCATCCTAATATGCCATGGGATGGCTGTGAGTTGTGGATGGCCGATCTGGGCGAGCATGGCTTTGTGGATAGCGCCCGGCGTGTGGCGGGTGGCGTTGAGGAGTCTATTTTCCAGCCGTCGTGGTCTCCTGATGGTGTGCTGTACTTTGTGTCTGATCGCACCAATTGGTGGAACCTTTACCGGGTGGTGGATATGCAGGTTGAAGCGGTCTGCCCCATGCAGGCTGAGTTTGGCACTCCTCATTGGGTCTTTGGGCAGTCTACCTATAGCTTTGTGTCTGCCGATCAGATTATCTGCTGGTATGGCGGTCCCGCTGGCTCTTCGCTGGCCTATCTGGATACCCGGTCCGGCACGTTAACTCCCATTTCTCTGCCATTCACTTCGGTAGCTGGCCTGCGAGCGAATGCTCAATATGCCTTCTTTCTGGCTGCTTCCGCTACCTCCACGGGCGCGATTGTGCGTCTGAATATTGCTACTGGCCAGCTTGATGTGTTGCGTCGCGCCCAATCTGCTGTGGTTGATACCAGCTATATCTCTGATGCCCAGCTGATCGAGTTTCCCACTGAACATGGCTTGACGGCTTATGCTAATTATTATCCGCCGAAGAATGCTGACTTTACGGCTCCCGAGGGGGAGCTGCCGCCACTGCTGGTTATTAGCCATGGCGGCCCCACCAGTTCAGCATCGTCTACTTTGAAGCTGAACACGCAGTTCTGGACGAGCCGGGGTTTTGCGGTGGTGGATGTTAACTATGGTGGTAGCAGTGGCTATGGGCGTGCCTATCGGGATCGTTTGAAGGGACAGTGGGGTGTTGTGGATGTTGATGATTGCGTCAATGCTGCGAAGTATCTCGTGGAGCGTGGTCTGGTTGATGGCAATCGTTTGACCATCCAGGGCGGTAGCGCTGGTGGCTATACTACCTTATGCGCTTTGACTTTCCGCGATACCTTTAAAGCGGGCGCCAGCCATTTTGGTGTCAGCGACCTTAACGTTTTTGTCCATGATACCCATAAGTTTGAGTCGCATTATCTCTATGGCTTGATTGGCCCCTATCCTGAAAAGAAAGATCTCTACTTTGAGCGGTCCGCTATCAATTATACGGATCAGCTTTCTTGTCCGGTGATCTTTTTCCAGGGCCTTGAGGATAAGATTGTGCCTCCCAGCCAGGCTGAGATGATGGTTGATGCGTTGCGAGCCAAGAAGGTGCCGGTTGCTTACCTGCCTTTTGAGGGTGAGCAACATGGTTTCCGCCGTGCAGAGAATATTAAGCGTTCCCTGGAGGCGGAGCTTTACTTCTATTCGAAGGTCTTTCACTTTGATCTTGCTGAGCCAATTGAGCCGGTGGAGATCGAAAATCTTTAACTGCAACGGCTGGCAGTAAGAGGTGTTTTCTTGAAGAGCTTTATAAATATGCTTGCCGGGTCTCGTTCGTCAGAAAGATTCTGACGAGCGAGGCCACTTAGCGTATTGCACTCCAGATCGTCCAGCGATCCTGTTCTACAATAGCTTGACTGTCTCCATCAATTTGTCGGTGGATGTATTCACAGAGATCGTTTAGTTCGGAGTCATTCAATTCATGAAGGATTGAGCGGCCCGTGCGTGCCTTGAGATCATATTCTAGCGTGGCAAAGTTGTTGTGAACCTGCCGTGTTTCCCAGAGCTGGCGCTTCTCAATGACACGGAAACCAGTCTGGTGGAGCGCACTCATGACGGTCGCGTTATCATGGCGGCGCGCGATCTCTTGCTGCGCCAGTTTTGGATAGCGGGTGAAGAAGTAGCCGCGAATATTGGTCTGACTTCCCGCTAACAGGCAATCTTCCGGAGTTCGGTCCTGTACAATCAAGATGCCGCCTGGCTTAAGGATACGTAACGCTTCCGCGAAATTCACACTCAGCTCTTCACGTTTCAAATGATGAATTAAGGCGCGTTCTAGTACGATATCAAACTGTTGTGCCTCTATCGGAATTTGTAGGGCATCGCTTTTGACATAACTGATGTTGTTGTGCGCCTTCAGTGTGCTCTGGGCATCGCTCAGCATAACTTCAGATGAGTCGATGCAGGTAATATGGGCGGCCCCCATATCGGCCAGTGCTTTGGCGTAGATGCCACCACCACAACCGATATCAGCAACCGTGCGACCTTGTACTTCCACTGTGTGATTGATCAGTGTTTTCCAGGTTCCAGTAGCCTGGCGCGCAGCATATGTATTGCGAATTTCTTCCGCATGAAAATTAATAGGCGTGATCAGATCTCCTTTCATTTTCATCGTATTTAAGTGATGAAACTCTAGTAGCTATTCTACCATATCATAAAGTGGCCTTCATCCTGCTTGCTGGCCCTTCTCAGGATCTCTAACTGCGCTTAGATTCTTTGTAAAAGATGCCATGGCTGGTTGAAATCTAAGACGCGGGGGCGTTAAATTTTGGGGAAAGATTGGCTATGTCTGTAGAGAAGAAAAATCCATCTGACCAAGGAAACTTGGTCAGATGGACTTCATTTATTGGTTCACTGCACAGAGGTGATGTTTGTTAGTTGATTACATCATTCCCATGCCGCCCATACCGGGCATGCCACCCATGCCAGGAGCACCAGCAGGAGCAGCGGGGGTCTCTTCAGGGATGTCACTGATCAGAGTGTCGGTCGATAGCACCATGCTGGCGATGCTGACGGCGTTCTGCAGGGCGGAACGGGTCACTTTCACCGGATCAATGATGCCAGCTTTGACCATGTCGACATATTCGTTGGTGAGGGCGTTGAAGCCGTAACCACGGGGGCTGTTGAGCACACCGGCTACGACTACGGCACCGTCTTTACCCGCGTTGTGTGCGATCTGGCGCAGTGGCTCTTCGAGGGCGCGGCGCAGGATGTTGACACCTGTGGCCTCGTCACCTGCTGGAGCCTGCACTTTGTCGAGGGCTGAGATGGCCGCGACCAGTACGGAACCACCACCAGGGACGATACCCTCTTCGATGGCGGCACGTGTGGCTGAGAGGGCATCCTCAACGCGGTGCTTTTTCTCTTTCATTTCCACTTCGGTGGCGGCACCTACGCGAATCACACCAACACCACCAGCCAGTTTGGCCAGGCGCTCCTGGAGCTTCTCGCGGTCGTAGTCGCTAGTGGTTTCGTTGATGAGCATGCGGATCTGAGCGATACGGGCCTGGATGCCCGAGTGATCACCAACACCTTCAACGATGGTGGTGGTCTCTTTGTTGGATGTGACGGTGCGAGCGCTACCGAGGTCTTGCAGGGTGGCGTTCTCCAATTTCAGACCGGTCTTCTCGGTGATGACTGTGGCACCGGTCAGGATGGCGATATCTTCCAGCATGGCCTCGCGGCGATCACCAAAGCCTGGAGCTTTTATTCCCAGTACGTTGAAGGCACCACGCATTTTGTTGACCACCAGGGTTGCCAGGGCCTCTCCGTCGATGTCTTCGGCGATGATTACTAGATCCTTGCGGCCAGTCTGCAGAACTGCTTCGAGGATTGGCAGGATGTCTGCAATGGCGCTGATCTTTTTGTCGGTGATAAGGATATAGGGATCATTCAATTCGGCGACTGTATGCTCGGCATTGGTAGCCATGTAGGGCGAGATAAAGCCGCGGTCGAATTGCATGCCTTCGGTGTATTCTTTCTCGGTTGTGATACCACGGCCCTCTTCGACTGTGATGACTCCGTCTTTACCGACTTTCTCCATCACTTCTGCGATCAGGTTGCCGATTTCGGCATCGCCAGCTGAGATTGCTGCTACCTGGGCGATCTCTTCGCGGGTCTCAACAGGCTTGGCCAGAGATTTGATCTCGGTAATAACGGCCTCAACGCCCTTCTCTAAACCACGGCGCAGAATCATCGGGTTCGCACCAGCTGCCAGGTTCTTCAAACCTTCGTTGACTACTGCATGAGCCAGCACGGTTGCTGTGGTGGTGCCATCGCCAGCGACGTCGTTGGTCTTGGTCGCGGCCTCTTTTAATAATTGGGCACCCATGTTCTCAAATGCATCAGGTAGCTCAATTTCGCGAGCGATGCTGACACCATCGTTCGTGATTGTGGGAGCGCCAAACTTTTTGTCTAGCACTACATTGCGCCCCTTTGGTCCAATTGTTACGCGGACCGCATTAGCTACCGTGTCCATTCCCTTTTTGAGGGAGTAGCGCGCCTTCTCATCAAACTGTACTCGTTTTGCCACGAAATTTACTCCTCTGATACAACCTAACTAAAACAATAGACCTATTCCACAATTCCCATAATGTCGCTCTCGCGGAGGATCAAATACTCCTGGCCGTCGATTTTGATTTCGGTGCCAGCATATTTGGCGAATAATACACGCTGCCCAACCGCTACTTCGAGCGTTGTGCGTTTGCCATTATCCAGAACTTTGCCGGGACCAACTGCCAGGATCTCGCCCTCCTGGGGCTTCTCTTTTGCTGTATCTGGCAGTACAATACCACTGCGCGTAACGGTCTCGCGGGCCAGGCCCTTGACTACCACGCGATCACCAAGTGGCTGAAGCTTTGTTGACATACTCCATGTCCTCCCTGTTCAGTGTGTATATGTGCAAGAAAGCCGTGTTTTCGCGACCTTCTACTATTTAGCACTCTAATTGAGAGAGTGCGAACCGGCTATATAATACAACATAGGTTTCCAATCCGCAAGAGGATGAGCATGCAATTATGGCCTTTGCTCTTCACTTCTGACTATACAAGTGCTATACTGCACATAGCATGTAGTTATGTAAAACCTTTCTAGTATACTGAAATCATTTTCGCCACACTCAAAATACAAGCACTTAGTACAAATTCTCTGTAAATCATCGTCCGAAAATCGGGGATGCAAAGGTCCTCCCGAGGTAGTGCCCTTCCATGTACAGATTTGGTAGATCATTGTCGGACAAGCGGGGATGCAAGGGGCCTCCCGAGGTAGTGCCCTTCCATGTACAGATTTGGTAGATCATCGTCGGGCAAGCGGGGATGCAAGGGGCGGCGAGCCCCTTGGCTGGGGGCTCCGGGCGAGCATGTCGGGGACATGATCTCGCTGTGCCCCCCGGCTCTCCCTTCCCTCCCCAGTGCCGCCGTCAGGCGGCACTGTGAGCTACTTACAGCTAGAACAATAACAACACAACAAAAGCAGATACATGAACGAACAATATGGTTTCTTTGCGGAGCGCAAGCGCCCTAAAATGGAAGAGGGACTCGACCTGCAAAAATTCGGAAATTACGACCTGGTTCGCCGCATCGATGTCGGTGGTATGGGTGAGGTTTATCTGGCCCATCAGCGCACTGCCTTTGGCCGAGAGGTCGCGGTAAAAATTATTCGCTCTGACCTGGTGAACGATGCCCGAGCACGCCAGCGCTTTTTGCGTGAGGCTGAGGTTGCTTCCTATCTCAAACATGATCATATTCTACCCCTGCTAGAGTTTGGTGAGGAGCAGGGGCGTCTGTTTATTGTGACTCCTTATATTAAGGATGGGACGCTCGCTCAGCGCCTGGCGCTCGGTGCGCTGCCGGTTTCTGAGGTATACGAGCTGTTTAGCGCGCTCTGTCGCGCGGTTTCTTATCTCCATAAACGTGGCATTGTGCATCGCGATCTGAAGCCGTCCAATATCCTGTTGGATAAAGAAGAAGATAGCGGTCGTGTCTATGTGCGGCTGATTGATTTCGGTATCGCCTCTTCGCAAGGTGTGTTGACTAGCGGTGCGCTTTCAGCCACTGAGCGTGAGTTTGGTACCGCCGATTATCTGGCCCCTGAACGTCTGCAGGGTGTTGCTGCACCGAGCAATGACATTTATTCGCTAGGCGTTATTCTACATGTGATGCTGACTGGCACCCTCCCTCATTCGGATGCGACGCCGAATCTGCCTTTTCCGCTGATCAGCGTTATCGATCGCTGCCTGGATGTTGAGCCGGAGGATCGCTTTGCCAGCGTTGATGATTTGTTGCTGGCGTTTGAGCATGCTTATAAGTCTTTGACAACATCCCAGCAGATGCAGCCGGCCTCTCCTTTGCCCGTTGAAAGTGTTCAGCCAGCACTGGATGTGGAGAGCCTACCTCTGGATGAGGATGAGCCTGCCGTTGCTCCTTTTGAGGAGCAGGTGGCGGAGCCTCCGTCTCGTCCATCTTTGCGCGCGAACCGGCAGCCCTCGGTGTCGCGACCTCCCTTGCGCGCCGGAATGGGTTCAGAGCCCACTTCTCGTCCACCTGTACGCAGAGATATAGCTGAACAGCCAACGTCGCGTCCGGCTCGTCGCGATATAGATGAGCAGCCGACTTCGCGGCCAGCCCGGCGCCTGGCGTCGGGTGAACATGCACCTTTGACGCGCCAGCCACGCCGCGCTGATAGCAATGAACAAAAGGTGGTGATGGCCTCGACGGCCAGTGGTTCTCACCCTCCTGTACGCCCTCGTGGTGCTTCCGACCCCGCGCTTACGCGCGGTACGGTTCTTCCGCATGTGCCGCAACGGGGCGACAATTTTAGCAAAGTTGATTATGATGCGCCAACGACTGAGCTCGGTCGGGAGCGTCTTCCCGCGCGTAAATCGGCTCCGATGGATAAGTACGCCCAGATGCAGACACGTAAACCAGCGTCGGCGTTGCCGAAGAAGACGAAGCGCCGTCGCCGTGTCTCGCCGTTTGTGGTCATTTCTGTGTTTATTGTTGTTATCGCCGTTGTAATCGGAGGCATTGTTTCTGTCATTTTTCAGGCGTCGATTACGGCCGACGTAACTGTGTCTCCAAAGGTGCAGACGGTCAGTGGCGTTTTTACGTTTGTGGCCCGACCCGGTGTTAAGACGGCCAATGCTGCGACCGGTGTGATTCCAGCCAGCGTGTTTACCAGTTCAAAGCAAACCTCTACCCAGGGACGCCCCACTGGTGTGAGCGGTTGTGTATTGGGTATCTTTGAGTGTAAAGAGACGGTGTCGCTGGTCGATGTCAGTGTGATATCTGCCCGGCTGCGCCCAACCTTGAAGCAGCAGATCGCGCAGGATTTGCATAACCAGGCTGTTCGAGCTGGCGCTACTACGGTTGGGGACATTTTTTATGCTGATGGACCAATTACTTCTACTCCTCCTGTGGGCACTGTCAGCAAGACAATGACGGTGACGATGACGGAACAGGGGAGCGTTGAGTATCTTAAGTCTAAGGATGTGCAGAGTCTGGCCTTGCAAATGCTGAAGCGGAAGTTGAGTGGCAATTATGCGCTATTGGATTCGACGACCCGTGTCGGTCAGCCGGTGGTCCAGAGTGTTAACGCCAATGGCGAGATTAAGGTATCTGTCGCTGCGGCTGGCGTTTCACGCTATCAAATTTCTGATGCTGAGATGAACACGATTAAAAATCATATCAAGGGCATGAATTTGAAGAAGGCACGGGCTACCATCCTGCAAGATGCTAATCTGGACCCGACCACGCTGTCGGTTCGTATGTCGTATGGCGATACGGTCCCTACCAATGTCCAGCAGATTAAGATCACACTGTTTAATCCTACTAACCTACCAGTTGTCCAATTGCCTGCGGTCCCTAAGCCGTAGCTGCGCTCCTCGCGGGCGCTTCCACCCTCGTCGCACGCTCGTAGCTGCGCCCCTTGCGGGCGCTTTCTTCCTTTCCGCTCGAAAAAGCTCTAAAAATCGTCATCTTCAACAGCTTCTTGTGATGTCTCTTCCCATAGCTGCTGTACTACCCGTTTGGTAACTTCATAGCTAAAACCGCGCCGCTGTAAAAACGGTCCTAGTTTTGTGCGAAAGGCGTTATAGTCTATGTCGGCCTGTCGCAGCAGCGACTGCGCCTTTTTACGGCCAGCGCGTAGCGCCAGCTCTTCATCCTGCTCGTCCGTCACTACCTCATCGATTACCTCGCGCTTCACGCCCTTCATTTTCAGCTCATTCTTAATGGCCTGCGCCCCTTTAGGGCGAAAACGCTCTCGTGACTCAATCCAGAACGAAGCAAATGTTTCATCATTGATCAGGTCGAGCTGATTTAGCCTCTCAATCACCGCATCAATCAGCTCAGCAGGAGTTTGCTTCTGCCGCAGATAGCGCCGTACCTCCTCGCGACTACGAGGCCGAAAAGAAAGATAGTTCATTGCTCGATCCACAGCCTTCTGTAGCGCCTCCTCCTGCTCCAACTGCTGCACCTGGACCGGCGTCAGCTCTTGATCGAGCCGCAACCCCATCTTTAGCACAATCAGCGTATTTACGCCTATCAAAAAATGCCCATCCACAAAGATGCTGGTCCGGTCCGGATTATTGGCCTGCGGCTGCAACCCCGTAATATGCATCGATCTGTACACTCCTCCCTTTTTCCTAATATATTCTAATTTACCAGTTCCCAAAAGGAAATTTCCATAAATTCCCTATGTCCCAAACCAGGTATGCATCGCTTCCACAAAAATGAGCACTATCACCATCCCAAACTAGGTATGCATCGCTTCCACAAAAATGAGCACTATCACCATTCCAAAACATTTATCATGTGGTGTGCGGTGTGCCTGCGGCTGCAGCCGCAGGCACACCGCACACCACACCAAAAAAGCGCCGCCGCATGATCTTTTACAAATAAAGCTGGTATAAGGCGCGAGGTGCAGGAGGGCCGGCGAGGCCCTCCTGCCGGGGTTCGGGGTGTCCCCGACTACTCCTCCCCCTCCGCCCGCCGAAGGCGGGAATGCAAGAGGTATTTTTATACCGTATTAAAAAGTAAAAGATCATCAGGCGGCGCCCGAATAGTAACTACATATTTGCCTGTGAAACATGAATCCCGCTGGTCAAGGCCAGCGGGATTCATGTTTCACAAGTATTCAATATAATTTTTTAAGTCTACTTAATTTCCTCTATGTATCACAGAAAGGGCATAATTATACACTCTTATATTGTGCTTTTATTGGGGAGATAAACACCAGGATGAGGAAATATACTAACTAACGTTTGTTAGGCGAGAGGCAAGTAGCAATTCATTCAACCCATCAGGCCGAATGAACTAGACTACTCGAAGTTCCTATGAGAGGGCAACTTCAACTTCTGGCATCAATTGATCATCGAATTCGGGCAACATTTCGATCAAGGGTACATCTTTTTTCTCAGTCAGGCGATTCTCATCATCTACGAAGGCGATCTGTGGGACCAGGCTACGAATCTCTTCCTCGTCATACTGGGCATAACTGATGATAATAACTTTGTCACCCTCAGCGGTCAGGCGTGCAGCTGCACCGTTCAAACAAATGACTCCGGAACCACGAGCACCTGCGATGGTATAGGTTTCTAGGCGTGAACCATTGTTGATATTTACCACTTGTACTCTTTCATAGGGGTAAATGTTCGCTGCATCCAGCAAATCCTGGTCAATCGTAATGCTGCCGACGTAGTTCAGATTGGCCTGGGTAACAGTGGCACGATGGATCTTCCCTTTGCACATGGTACGTTGCATAAGTGTAACGGTTCCTTTCCCGTAATAGAATAACTAAAAACTAGTGGAGATATACTTAAAATTGTTATCCGTTTTTACTCCACCTAATAATATTAAACGACATTGGGGTCAAATTGGAAACAGTATAGGAACAAGGTAACGGTATATGAGAAATAGTACCGCTTTGCTTTATTCTGTCTGCTCTGTTTCAGTATGTACTTAATGCCTGTCTTGTTTATCCATAGCTGGTTGTAGTAGCGCCAGGAGGCCCATAGCATAGGCTTCGGATACGTTCTGGGCATCGTACATGCTTTCTTTCATCATCAAGCGATATTGGCATTTCCAGCGCCTGGCAGGCCATTCAGCCAGTTTGATCAGGGTATAGGTAGTGGTGTGCTTTTCGAGGGCCTGGCGTAGCGCTACCTCATCAAACTGCGTGATATTATATCGTGCGAGTTGCTGCTGTAGCGCCTCCGACAATTCTAAGGCCATGTGCTCCTTTTCCTTCTCTCTCTGTCTTTTTCACCCGCTATTCATCCTTTTGCTAACATATATGCCAGATTTTATTGCTTGCTTATAAAAGTATATTTAAATTATACGTCTTGCTCTGATCGTGTACAAGCCCTTACGCATAGCCTGGATGCCCGGTATGCCCTTTGGGCTACTGAGAATACTCTGC
The DNA here is from genome assembly GCF_016587435.1 of Dictyobacter formicarum. The sequence goes on along the minus strand of NZ_BNJJ01000009.1, from coordinate 107,464 downwards.
ATGGGCTTAGCAAGGCCTGATGGTCATTAGAGGGCGTTGTAAGAAGGAAATCTTTGAGGTTTTCTGTATAAAAAAAAGAGGTAGGGCTAACGAGATCAGCCCTACCTCTTTACTATGAAGTGATGGTCACTTCGGGTTGCTATTAATGGGTTCCCACTGCGAAGATGTGAATGTGATTGTTGTTTGGCAATGTTACGCTGACCACCGGCAGATTCTGACGCAAGCCGATTTCAATGTAGTAGACGTAGTTCTTGACTACCTGCCTACCACCTGAGTAGTTGCGATAGCTCTGTGTGGTTGCGATCGAGTTGCCCACCGAGATCTGCTGTGTACCACCGCCCAGTGTCCAGTCACTGAAGTTCACGGTATCCTGTTCGGTGACGCCGTTAGCATACGTAATAGTGATTGTGCCGCTGGTTGGTCCACCGTGAGCACTGGCCAGGAAGGCTAGCGCTGTCGCTCCGTTGACCGCATTGACCGGGACTACCTGGCCACTGGCTGCGTAGTTGTTGTTTTGAGCGATACCACCGGGCCAGATGAAACTGGTGGAGTTGTAGGTAAAGATGTTACCAGGAGTCAGACCTGATTGCTTTAAGGCCTGGGCTGAGTAGCTATATTTACCGTCCAGCGAGGTTACTCCAGGATGGTTATCGTCGGTCGTACCTGCGTTGTTGGCGCTAATTGCTGCATAGGGAGCAGCGCTCTTGGTAGTGATCGAGAAGATGTGCATCTGTCCACCAGTTGGATTGTTGGGCAGAGTCACACTCTTGATATTCTTGCCAGCAGTTAAGCCAACTTCAGTGTAGAAGACGAAGTTGTTGAGGGTCTGTCTGCCACCAGAGTAGTTACGATATGGCATGGCTACCGCGATCTGGACGCCTGGGAACAGAGACTCGTTGCCTCCACTGAGGGTCCAGTCGTTGAAGTTGAGCGCAACCTGCGCCGATGTGCCGTCGTCGTAATTGATAGTGGCGGTTCCCTTTGAGTCACCATTGGTGGCTGATCCCAGGAAGGCCAGGGTCTGGGCATTGCTGACAGGCGTTACCGGAATTACCTGTCCCTGTGCTAAGTAGTTGTTGTTCTGTCCCGCGTCAGCTACTGGCCAGGTGAAAGTGCTACCATAAGCATTGACTGAGACGCCTGGGATCAGTCCCTGCATCTGGGATGCCTGGAATGAGTAGCTGTATTTACCGTCCAGGTTGCCGACTGTGAGGTTGTTGTCGTCTGTGGCACCGGCGTTGTTGTATGGTACGCTTGGTACCGGTGTCGTTGGCGTTGGACCATCTTTGGTGGCTACGGAGAAGACGTGCATGGTACCACCAGTGACTTTCGATGGCAGTGTGACGCTCTTAACCGCTTTGCCCGGCTGGATGGCGACGTCTGTGTAGAAGACGTAGTTGGTAACCAGTTGGTAGCCATTCGGTGTGTTGCGATATGGCAATGCTACCAGTGTGCCGTTGCCGAAGGAGATCGGTGATTTTCCACCACCGAGGGTCCAGTCGCTGAATCCTAGAGTAAATGACTGGGTTGAACCATCAGTATAGGTAATGGTGGCTTTGCCGTAGCTCGGCCCATTTGTTGACGATCCCAGGAAACCCAGGATGTTGGCGTTTGGTACCGAGTCAACGCTTAATGTTTGACCACCCGCTACGTAGTTATCAGGCGCGCCTGATGGGACGTTTGGCCATGTAAAGACCATTCCTGTTGGATTGTAGAAGGTGTTGTCACCAGCGTTGATGCCTGCATTACGCAGAAGATCTTCGGAATAGCCGTTGTGCGAGTTGTCGTAGCTGGCGCCGCCAGGATTGGTGTCCGGCGTGATACCGACATTATTAAATGTAGCTCCCCCTGGGTTAGGCGTTGGCGTTGGTGTTGGGGTACCGCCTGGTGTAGGAGTGCCGCCTGGTGTTGGCGTTGGTGTTGGGGTACCAGTAAACAGGCCATAGATGTCCAGGGAACTCTTTGTGCCGACAAAGACTTCACCATTGGCAACTATAGGTGTTGAGAATTTTACATATGTACCACTCGGTCGATCCTGTGAAGCATGCGTTTCACTGTTGTAGATTTCATTGCCCAGGTTTGTGGCGTCATATGCGCGCAGTACTGCTGTGTAATCTGTACCATTGCTGGTTCCTGGCGAGATGCTCCAGAGGATGCCTGTTCCAGCCTGGGTTCCATTACTCGAGATAACTGGATTACCACCAGTAAACGGTGATGTTTCCGGGCTACGTGATGAGTATGGTGTTGTGAGTTTTCCGGTAGTTGTATTGAATTTGAATGCTTTGATGTATTCGTGAGAACCAGCGATGTAGACGTTGCCGTTCCAGTAGGCTGGATTGCTGTAAACACCACCTGTGGTGTTGGGTGGCAGCTCCTGGACGACTTTATCGACGTCTGTACGTGTGCGCTCGGTTGAACTCGATGCGCAGTTCAGGTTGGGGTCTGCGGTGAAGCGTCCCATTGAGTTGGGATTGAGTACGTAGATGCGACCTTCTTTGCCACCCTGGATTATTTCAGGCCCATTTGCAGTTTGGACAAATAACAAACCGCCTGAGCCCAGATCGGCGTCCGCTTGTTGCAGACATGTCTGATTGAAAGGCGAGAAGTAGTCCAGCACTTTGGACAGGTCTGGCGACAGTTTGACGATTGAGTCGCCACCGTTGACGCCACCGCTGTTCAGGTTGAAGTCACCGTTGCCACTGACGTAGTAGATATTGCCATTTGCGTCTGTGGCTAATGGTCCACCGGAGGCCCAGATGCCGCCATCTTGACCGTTAGCTGTGGTGTTATAGATGTGTGTTTGTGTTAGATTTGTGCCATCGTAGCTATAAGAGATAATCCAGCCATGATATGGTCTGTAGTCACAGAATGATCCAAATGAGACGTATACCTGTCCATTTGCTAACATGAGAGCCGAACGCTGACGCTCGAATTTAGCCTGGAAGGGTACACGACCATTAACTGTGGCAGAACCTGTTCCGGGTACAGATCCGCTGATCACTGTGGGGCTACCCGGTTTCTCCTGGCCTGTCGTTACATCGAGCGCATGTATGCGATAAATCAGGTTGCCACCTTCGTTGGTCATGGCTACCACATACATGGTGTTGGTTGCTGGATCAATGACTGGTGTGCCGGAAAGGCCAACCTCGGGTTTCATGTCATTACAGCCACCGATGTCCATGTAGCTCGGTGAGGTAGCTCCATTGATCAAGAACGATGTCTGCCACAAAGGTGGTGTGTTGGGATTTGTCTGGTCTGCGTCAAAAGCATAAACTGTGTCATGCTCGGTTTCAACTATTACAACGTTATGTGTAGCGCCATTAATTGAAACATTAGGCAAATATAATGGCTGAGTATATACCTGTCCATCAACTTGATATGACATGCGTTTGCCAAATTTTGAAGGGTTAACGTTGCCTAAATTCAGCGTTTTTTCAGTGGAATAATTGCCGGTATGGCTATTATCGCCTTTGAAGGTCACTACTGCTGTGCTTGGGTCGGCCGCGAAAGCCGATTTTAGCGTTGCGAAGTTGAGTGAGATGAGTGTTCCACCTGCGATACCTATCAGCAATAGTGCACTTACAATTGCAAATAGATGTGATGGTTTGCTACGCTTCGTGCCCGGAGAAGGAGGCTGGGCACCCGCGTTAGGATGAGATGAATTCTGGGAAATCATCCATAATCTCCTTGGATATAAACTTTCTCTGCTACATTTTTTATAAAAAGAATAGTTATAGGGTCCGAGTTTTTGCCATAGAGAACCACTGTGTGTGCATTGAGATATTGAATGCAGACATTAGTAGGAAAGGGCATATTGATCTGTTTTTACATTTGCATATTATAATATATAAATCATATAATTGCAATAAACAATATTGTGTCCAAAAGTGGGCATAAAGTACTTAAATATGAATCCTTTTGAATCTTCAGGCGGTAAAAGTGTACAATTCTCTTTGTGAATGGCGAGATCTTCTATAAATCGCGAGATATTCTGTGATTGCGGAACCTCTTGTGATTGCGGGACCTTTTGTGATTGCGGGACCTTCTATGAATTAGGGGTTACAGTTATGGTTAGCAATTGTTTACGTTTTTAACTAAACTGAATACGAATATATGTTTGCTCTTGTGGCTTAAACGTTATTAAAGTAAAATAACCTTTTAAAATGATTGGGAGATTTATTATGAAGCGGATTATTGTCGCTGGTTTTTTTATTTGTCTGCTGTCTTTACTTTTGTTCGCGTGTAGTAGCGGGGAGAATCCTGCACCTGTTAGTAAGGCGACGCCGTATCCAACGCCAACACCGATGACCCTACCTAAGAGTTCGGTTCTCAGTATTCCTACGGTGGCTTTGTATTATGCGGCTGCCAAGGCGCGGAATTATGATAAGGCCTATACTTTCCTTTCTCCCGATGCTGTCGATGATAGTGGTAAGAAAGTGACGAAGGATGTCTTTATGCGTATGGCTCAGGAAGGCGATAATATGAATGGGGCGATCACTAATGTCGAGCTGGCTCCTTATGGAAAGGATTCAACTCAGGTGATTGCGACGATCGATCGCAATTCGGGCATTCGCTATCATGCACATTTAACCTTGAAGCTTGAGGGGAAGACCTGGAAAATTGTTTCGCTGGACCGTGTGTAGTTAAATATGCTGTGGGCCGTAGCATCAAGAACCATTATATCTGCTGGTGCGAATGAGTATGCGCTGGCAGATTTATAAACAGTATCTTGCTCTCAGGCATCTACATTTGCTCTTTCAGGATTTTTGCCGCTTCCTCTGGACTGTATATTTCAAAGTTTGTGCTGGGCAATTGGCGGGGGATAACTTTAAACGGCCCTGTCCATTGCCTGGCCTGTTCTTCTAACTTATCTAGCGTTTCATATGATTGTTTGCGCACCTGCTCTACAATTGGATAGGCTTTGGCCGCTCGCTCAAATACTTCCTGGTCTTTGGTGTAGACACTGTAGTCTTCTCTTACTACTGCATCTATGTATAGGTCCGTATAGATGAGCTCTTCCGCAGTATTCGTATAACTCGAATTTGGCAATACCACATCACAATATACGCTGATACACTTCCCCTGTTCATTATACCCTGCATGTATTGTGTACCAGGCTGCTGGCCAGAAATAGCTCAGTTGATGTTTATGGGCAATCCATGTACCGGGTTTCCAATGCATAGAGGTGCCAATTGGCGTCCAGATGACAAAATAATGTTCACTTACCGGCACATGATAGCCCTGCCAGCTGGCCCATTGATCACCATCTACGAGCATTTTGCGAATCTGCGCTTCTAATAACATGCCTTCCTCCCTCTAAACAACCTGCTATTCACTGTGTTACGCCCCAGCCGAGTTTATACGTACGATTATAAACGAATCTGAGGCACAGAGACAAGTTGACCTCTCTGTTACTCCACCTGTGATCTTCAATCGGACTCGTAAATAGTTAGACATCGAAACTTTCTTGATGGCTAATGCATGTAACAAGAGATATTGAAACGTCAGGTATCGCTATTATTTATCAGCTCCCAGACTGTACAAATAAGTGGCTATGCCTCTATAAATAGGAAGCCGATGCCAACCATCCGATGATGTGAAAATTACTTTGAGGAAATTTTGCCTGCCAACAGGCTTTTGGTTTTGTCTCAGGTATGTTCTGCATTAAGTATGAAGATTGGAGTGAGGAAAGTATGTTACAATTTGGTTGGAAAGCGGGAACAGAACAGTATGCTCCTGTGGAGTTGATGGAGTACGCGGTCGCAGCTGATAAGGCTGGCTATGATTGGATTGATGTCAGCGACCATTTTAATCCCTGGAGCGAGGAGGGGCAATCGGCTTTTACATGGACCTGGCTGGGTGCGGTTGCTCCCCAGACGAAGCAGATCAGGTTGAGTCCTGGTGTCACTTGCCCGATTTTGCGTTACCATCCAGCTATTATTGCTCAGGCGGCTGCTACTTTGTCCCATTTTGCTCCCAATCGTACGGGACTGGGATTGGGCACCGGCGAGGCTCTCAATGAGTTCGCTGCAATCGGTGAGTGGCCAGGCTATGCTGAGCGGCGCAGTCGCCTGGCGGAGGCGATTGCGATTATTCGCGGTTTGTGGAGCGGGGAAGAGGTAAATTATAAGGGCAAGTATTATCAGACACGTAAGGCTAAGCTTTTTACTCCCCCTACCTCTCCAATTCCTATCGTGATTTCTGCTCTGGTACCACATAGCGCCGAGTTTGCTGGCCACTATGGCGATGGTCTGTGGACCTTTGGTGGTAAGAAACCAGGTCTCTATCAGGAGATGATCAAGAATTTTGAGGCGGCGGCTCGCAACGCGGGGAAAGATCCTTCGCGTATGGTGCGTATCATCGAGTTAAATGTGGGATACGGTAGTGATATGGATGCTACTATCCAGCAGCAGTTGAAGTTCTGGGCCGGTACCTATATTCCCGCCCTCTTTGACCAGAAAATCTATACGCCCGCGATGTCGCAGGAAAATGGTGAGGTGGTAGGACCCGATACGGTTAAGAGCACTGGCTGTTTCTCTCCTAATATTGAGGACCATGTGAAGTTTGCCCAGCAATATATTGATATGGGCTTCGATTGCTTGATCTTCCATAATCCTGGTCCCGATCAGAAGGGCTTTATCGGAGCGTATGCGCGCGATGTTTTGCCTCGTATTCGCTCAAATAACACCCGCTAATCTGAGCGTGCATTACTTTTTTTACATGCGGTATTGGCTGAAGTACGCAGCGCCTGCTTCAGCCAATACCGCATGTAATTTTTTGAGCGCTGCAGGTGCTCAAAAAAGCTTTCCTGATTTCTGAACAGAAACTGCATGGCGGGTGGTGGTATAATACTTGAGTGATAAACAATGCTCAAAGAGGAGGCTTTATGTCGCAAACAGCGCAAGATACCCGGGTAGAACGCGATTCTATGGGTGAAATGCAGGTACCCGTTCAAGCATATTATGGCGCGAGTACACAGCGTGCTGTGCTTAATTTTCCGATCAGTGATCTTCGTTTCCCGCGTGAGTTTATTCGTGCGCTCGGCCAGATTAAGCAGTCAGCCGCGCGAGTAAATCGTGAACTTGGCCATATCGATGCCCAGATTGCCGATGCCATTATTCAGGCCAGCCAGGAGGTGATCGATGGTAAATTGGACGATCATTTTGTGCTGGATATATTTCAAACTGGTTCAGGCACATCGACAAATATGAACGCCAATGAGGTGATCGCTAATCGTGCCAGTGAGATCCTTGGCGGCTCTCGTGGCTCGCGCAAGGTTCATCCCAATGATCATGTTAACTTTGGCCAATCCTCCAATGACGTTATTCCTAGCGCTATTCATCTCTCTGCTCTTTTAAGCATTGAACAACACTTGATTCCAGCTCTGCTTGAATTGCAGCAGACTCTCAGCGATAAGGCTGAAGAATTTCATGCGGTCATCAAAACAGGACGTACCCATCTACAGGATGCGACACCGATTCGGCTGGGCCAGGAATTCAATGGCTATACCGGACAAATTGAGCGTGCGATCATTCGTTTAAACCATGCGCAGAGTGAATTATCCGAACTGGCACTTGGTGGCACAGCGGTTGGCACCGGCGTCAATACCGATCCAGTTTTTGCTTCACGTGTCTGCGATCGTCTTTCAGAGATCAATGGCATCGATGTTAAAGAGACCAGCAATCATTTCCAGGCTCAAAGCACATTGGATAATGTGGTTGAGGCCAGTGGTGTGCTTAATACTATCGCCGTCAGCTTGATGAAGATCGCTAATGACATACGCTGGCTTGGCTCTGGACCGCGTGCGGGCATTGGTGAAATTGAACTGCCTGCCGTACAGCCTGGCAGCTCTATCATGCCTGGCAAAGTAAATCCAGTTATCGCTGAATCGGTCTGCATGGTTTGTGCGCAGGTTATGGGTAATCACACTACGGTTACCGTCGCCGGTCAGTCTGGCAATTTTGAAATCAATGTCATGATGCCAGTTGTGGCCTATAATATCCTGCAATCTATCAGCCTGCTAGCAGCTGTCAGCCGCAATTTCAGTCGCCAATGTATCAAAGGTCTTAAAGCCACCACTCGAGGACCTGAAATGGTCGAACGAGGACTCGCTATCTGTACCTCGCTGGCACCTGTAATCGGCTACGATGCCGCCGCTGATATTTCCAAACACGCCCACAAAACCGGCCGCACCGTCCGTGAAGTAGCCCGCGAAAAAACCAACCTCACCGAAGAAGACCTCGACCGCATCCTCAACCCCGAAAGCATGACCAAACCCGGCCTCGAAGGTGGCCCTGCTGGAGGCTGATTTTAGCGTCGAAGTCCCACTGACTGGCAGGCGGGCGCATCAGCGCCCGCACTGTTTTCATTATGTGGTGATGCAGAAAATGTGCCCGGCACATTTTCTGCATCACCACATAATGAAAATTTTTGAGCGCCAAAGGCGCGAACAGTCCGGAGTCGCGGGCACAAAACGCATGCTTTTTCAAACATTCCCCCAACCAATTTTGCTGAATTTATATAAATTCAGCAAAATTCCCCCCAAATTCTATTGAAAAAATGGAAGAGATAGCGTATAATTTTACCTCGTAAGCAACAAATACAGGACATGGGCTTGTAGCGCAGCTGGTAGAGCGCCTCCATGGCATGGAGGAGGTCAGGGGTTCGAGTCCCCTCTGGTCCACCACTATAAAAACCCTTTCATTCACGTGAATGAAAGGGTTTTTTGTATGTATCATTCAGGCCTATGGGACCAAACGATGTATGTCGCGTGGAAAGAGTGTGGTGAGTTTGACGTTCTGAGTGCCCAGCAATTGCATCAATAGACGCTCGGAACCAATAGCGAACCCTCCATGAGGAGGCATGCCATATTTAAAGGCCTCCAGATAGTACTCAAACGGCTCGATCGGCAGTCGCGCTTTCTCCAGGGCCGCCATATAATCCTGATAGCGGTGCAGGCGCTGCCCACCTGTTACCAGTTCTGTTCCTCTGAAGAGCAGGTCGAATGAGTTCGAAAACTCGGGACGCTCCGGGTCGGGATATGTATAAAAGGGCCGTTTGCGCATTGGATATCCGGTGACAAACAAGAAGTCGCTATTAAATTCCTTTTTGGCCCATTCGCCCAGCCAGCGCTCGTCCTGCGGAGAGAGGTCTGGCTCTCCTCGCACGTCAACTTTGTGTAGTTTGAAAATCAGCTCTTGCGCTTCGGCGAAATGGATATGTGGCACCTGCGCTGGTATGATCGGCATCTCAACTTTTAATAGCTCCAGTTCGGCACTATAGGAGTGTTGGAGTGTTTGTAAGATGTGGGCCATGACATCGCGCAGCAGAGCCATGACTGTGAAATGGTTTTCGATAAAACCGAATTCGGCATCCAGGCTGACATATTCGTTGACGTGTCGGGTTGTATCATGTGGCTCGGCTCGGAATACGGGTCCGACCTCGAAGACGCGTTCAAAGACGCCGACCATGATTTGTTTGTAGAACTGCGGACTCTGTGCCAGGTATGCTGGTCGTCCAAAGTAGTTGAGCTCGAAGACGTTCGCACCACTCTCGGTGGCGGCAGCAACTATCTTTGGTGTTTGAATTTCGGTAAAAGCTCTGGATGTCAAGATGTCCCGAAAAGCGGCCATCACGCCTGCTGAAAGTCGCAGGGTGGCGCGCCGCAGCAAATGACGATTGGTGACCGGCGCATGGTCTAGTAAGGTACTGGGTTGGGCGTTGAGCTTGCGTTTGTTGAGTGAAATCGGCGGCAGCTCCGCGATGGGATTGAGAACCTCTACCTTCAGTTCGTGCAATTCGACGCCCCCGGGTGCCTGGGTTTCACTGACCACCAGACCTTCGACTGCAATGATGCTCTCTACCCCTACGTTTTCAGGCAATAAGGCTGTGATCTCAGCCTCTGTTTCTGTCACGGCCTGCAGCAGTCCCCAGCCATCTCGGATCACTAGAAAATTGATGCCGCCCATGCGGCGCAATGAATGTAGCCAGCCCGCAACGCGCACGCGTTTTCCTACCTGCGCTGCCACTTCAACAGTACGAATACGTTCCATCTGAAAAACTCCTTTTAGATCTGCCATCATCGCGACAGGCTTGCCATTGTCGGTGCTAAAGAGGAAGGACACCTGGCAAGCCTGTCGGTATATTACAGACCATGGGTGCCTTCCTCCAGATCGTTATCGTCTCCGTCGTTATCCATCGTGCATTCCTTTCGTGGGTTTGGCTGCAACGCGCTTTCGTTTTTTGACCATTGATAGGGAAAAAAGGACAACAAAAAACCCTCATCCTATCAGGAGGACGAGGGCGCATTTCTTCGCCTATCGTGGTACCACCACCATTTATCCCACATAGTGGGACCTCAATCGATTCTATCGCTCTCATCTCTATTAGTGCTTGAGAGCCGCTATAAATCGCTGCGCTATAACGGGCGCGAACCCGAAGTCCAGCTACTACTGTACAAATCACTCAAATCACAGGTTCGCTGGTTGGCTCATGGGTGTCATTGGTGAAGGACTAATGGCAATGCTTTCAGCCTGGACATTGCTCTCTGTCTATTAGCTTGTCTCCCCAACCTGCCCCATTCACTGCCTCTATTGTTTTTGCTTCTTTCCAAACTATATCATGACACCAGAAATGCTGTCAACCTTATGCCTGACCTTTTCTCACAGCTACCTATAACTGCTTTATATCCTGACCTTTTTATCCATTCCTCACTTTTTTATCAAAAATATTGACATGATTCATAAGGCAAGCATATATTAGCTGTTGCATATGCATTTGTAATTTCGTTGATTACCAATATTAAGTCGTAATCATCAAATTTTGTCTTTGTTTATGCCCTTCGTATTGCCCCTGTTGCCATTTTTGTATATTTACCTATACTGATGGAACAACTCAGGATTTCCAACTGGATTTTACTGATTGGTGTGCCAGCACGGTCTCGTTCAACAATACTGTGGCCGTGTTAACCCATTATCGCAATACGCCTGCTGGTCAGCAAACACGGAATGTATCAATTTACTACACTGATGTAGCTTTGGATAGCAGCAAGGTTATTCAAAGCGTTACATTGCCGGTGAATAGCCATCTGCATATCTTTGCTATTGGCACCAAATAGTTTGTAATTCTATATCTTCCCGCATAAAGAAGAGGATCGAGGCCCTACGTGGGTCCCGATCCTCTTCTTTATGCTGCTAATGATACATCGATGGTTTAGACTATGGTTGTTTCCTCGATGCTATCTACTTCTTCCTCGCCGTATGTTGGGACCTTCTGGCTGAGCCCCAGGGCACGCCAGAAAAAGACGATGGTTGGGGTGAGGATGGCGCTGGTGCTGATCAGGGCGGCCCGTAGGGATGCTATAGTGCCGATATAGCCCACTGCCGGTCCTCCTGCAATTTGTCCGATGGCATCTACCTGGCCAAACATTGATATGATGGTGGCGCGCATCCCTGGCTGGCTGTTCTGTGTGATCCAGGTCATGTAGAATGGATTGGCTGCGCTACGGCCAATGCTGGCACACCAGAAGGCAATCAAGGCCAGGTAAAAGTTGCCCGAGAGGGCGAAAACCACCAGGCTGACAATTAAGAGCATCTGAAAGCCGAACATCACTTTGATCATCTGTGTGTGCTGGTTGACGTGGACGCGTCGACGTACCAGCTCTGTGATGATCAGGCAGAGAATAGCGGATCCGGCGCTGATGATGCCAAACCAGGCCAGACGATTTAGTGGTTCCAGTGCTGGAAATGTAAAGTTTTTGATGAAGTGGTCGGTTTGTAGTCGATCAAAGCCTTCGCTGGCCATGGCTGAGAAGGCTGTGATGCATAGAATGGTCAGCAACATTTTGCTTCGCGTTACTGCTTTTCCTCCGTCCACCATCATTTTACCCATGGCCTGCCAGGAGCTGTGCTCGCTGCTCTTGCTGGATCGGAAGTTGCGCTCGGGCATCCAGATGTACAATAGCACAACCAGTAGCAGGTGGAGCATTGCGCCCAGAATAATTGGCAGGTTGAGCCGATAGGTTGCCAGCCAGATGCCCAGTAGTATACTCACCAGGGAGGCTGCCTGCCCGATCTGGTTGCCGCGAATAAACGCGTTGCCAACCTGTTCTTCTCCTAGTTCATCTGCACACCAGGCCTCTTCAGCTCCAGTAACAAAGGTAGCACCCCATCCCCAGAGTACATTTCCTGCTATAACTGCCAGGAAGGTCGGTACGAACCCTTCCAATAAGAAGCCGACCCCCATCAGGAGGTAGCCCAGCATGACCGCCATGCGCCGACTATACGTGTCTGCTAGTATGCCGGTGGGAACCTGACAAACAAAGCAGGCGATTTCCATTGCGGTGCCTACCAGGATAAGTTGCAATGGATTGAGCTTGACGGTCTCGATCTGATATACCATGTTGATAGAGAAGATGATGTTATTGGCAAACGAACCCAGGCCCGCGATCAATAAATAGATCGCGAAGGCATTAAGTTTGCGCTGCTTGAAATGCATGCGGTGTCACTCCTTGCGTCATAATGACGTCTGTATGTTTGTGGCTAAAATGGGGGAAAGAGTGCACACGTGGCATCAATAGCTATATAAGCTATGTGCATGACATTTCTAGCATAACTCTGGCGAGCCACAGTGTGCGGCACGGCTAGCAGTTATAGCTTAGTTTGGCATGAAGAAATGTATTGGAGCGTAATTTTTTTATAATATTTACGCTTAGTGAGAGCACTCAACCCCGGAAAAGCTGTTTGTAGTCGTTGCAGCAACTGCTGAGAGGATGGTTGGTGCTATTAACATTTGTGGTGTCCCTTTCTGCTATGCAGATATCTCTATTTGTAGAGATTAACCGTCTAAACAATAACATAAAATCTTGCGCAATACAAGCTTCGCTCTCTGCAGACAAAACATCAACCGAACAAAAAAGCATCAAGATCGTAGATGCGCCCCTTGCGGGCGCTTTTAACCCTCGCAGCACGAAAAATCGTAGGTGCGCCTCGTGGGCGCACCTACGATCCCTTTTTGATCTGTGCGATTTAGCGCGCTGAATGCGGTTGAGGTTGAGGATGTGGATGCGCGTAAGAGACACTGTGTACCGCTTCTTGTGCCTGTCGCTCCTTATCAACCGGTTTAGGGGCATTGCCCGGTTGCCGATTGTCGGTGCTATTTCTTCCCAGTTTGCCTGTGACAAAGAGGAAGAAGACTATCATCAGCGCAGTTTCAATGCTGTAGATGATCATGATGGATGGTATTGGATAGCTTCCAATCGTGATCGTCCCTTTGTCAAAGTATGGGCCAAGGGGAGCGGGCAGCAATTGGAAGACAAATGAGCCGTTCCAGATGGCGTGCTGCATTATGGCGTATACTCCACAGCCCAGGCCGATCCAGATGCGGTTGCGCTGGAGGGATTTCGAGTGGGTCAGGTAATACCAGCCCAGAGCCGTCATGCCTGCTCCAAAGCTATGCAGAAGTCCGGCTGAACTACGTTGGATGGCAACGTCGACCCAGTTGCTGTACCCCATGCCAATGTAGCCTGAAGTCTCGACGAGGTCGAAACCTATGCCACAGGCCATGCCGAGTAAAAAGGCTTCCGAAGCACTGCTGATTCGTCCAATCAAAGCTACGACGGCGAGCGGCTTGACGCCTTCCTCAACCAGTGGCGCGACAACCGCTACCAGCAGAAACAGGTAGACAATGGCACGCATATTGTTAGGTATCGGCATATTTGGATCATCTAGCTGAAAACCATTAATATGCAAGCCAGCCTGGATTACAAGGCCTAGAAGCAGTTCAAAGATCATGGCAAAAAGGATGGCGGAGGTTGCACCGCTGGTGATCGCGACTGCTACGCGCCTCCAGGTGGTTGTCCAGTGCTCATCATTTTTGTGGCGAATACGCCAGGCTCCTAGCGTGAAGATTGTTAGTGCCGGCAACAAGCCTGCCAGGCCAATCATGAGAACGGTTAGCCAGGTGGTTTGGGCAACCTGTACATTGCCACGGATCATCAGGCCGATGGCGACCATGACAATATAGAGGACCAGGAAGACGGCAAACCATGGAAGCTTGAAATTGCTCAGCTTGATTGACGGAACCTTGAATTCCCACGATTTCTTGCGGCGTAGGGCTTGTATACTGTGATAAAGACTAAATGTGCCTCCACCCAGACCCGCGATGGTCAAGGCCGTAAACATTGTAATGCTGCCAAACATCTGCTCTGGTTTGTTATGGAGCGTGCTGTAGGGCATCATGATCACTGTTATAAACAGTATAAATCCACAGATAATGCCTGTGAGGCACACAATACTTGAACAGATGGTGGCGATAATGGCAATTACAAATTGATAGGTGTCCCGTGCTGGTTTAGGTGGTTGCCAGGTATAGGGCGGATATCCATAGGGTGGATAACCATACGCATTATAGTAACCATTATATGGTTGATAATATCCATGAGGCGCATAGTTATACATAGGTTGACCTGCCGCATAGGGAGGAGCCCAACCGTTGCCTCCAGCCTGCGACCCCGGCTGATGTTGTCCATACCCATTTTGAGGCTGCCCGTATCCAGGCTGAGGTTGCCCATAGGCTGGATAAGGTTGCCCAGGATGTGGTGCCCCATAGACTGGTTGATGCTGTACAGGATATGGTGGTCTATATCCAGGTTGCTGGTTATTTGTTGGATAATATGTTGTCTGCACCGGCATCTGAGATCCATGTGATGGTTGTATGGGGGCATTGGGTGGTGCCTGTGTGCCTGAAAACTGTAATGGTCCCGAAACATGCTCCCTGTATTGCGGTTCCCTATAATTCTCAAGCTCATTTGCAGACTGGTTTGACGTCAACCGCGATGGCTGTCCGCCATCCTGTTGCGCGGATGCGTTGGCTTCTGGAGAGGGCTTTTTTTGTGTAATGTGTCTATTGGCGTCTGATTCAGAACCCTTGTATTCGAAACCCACAATCTTATAACCTTTTCTGCTTTTTTTGAGTTGTATCAATCAATGTATCTGCTAGTGAGTATACGAGTGTAGAAATGTTTAGGTTTCCTCTCAGTATAACGAGTATCATACTGAACTGTCAAAATTGGAAGCAACTGAATAGGATCAGGCATATGCTTACGCACTATGAACGCTCTGCCGGTTGTTTTTTTTTACCATCGAAGAATAACGAGCGCCGATAAGATTTTTTCACTACTTAGTAGTGTGTCTGAAGTCCATGACGATGGGAAGTCAGGCGCCCCCGTACGGGCGGGCGCATGCGCGCCCGCACCCCTGTAATGAATGGTGCAGAAAAATGTGCACAGCACATTTTTCTGCACCATTCATTACAACTGTTTTGAGCTCCGAAGGAGCGTAGTGTGAGGGGCCGATTTGTGTGTCCTGATGGCCGAGCAGGCACACCTGGATTGGCTGTGCTTATGCCAGCACTTTGGCTTCGATCATGCCGGGTCCGAGCTCGTCCTCCAGCCTGCTCCGTAGTTCCTCGGTATAGAACATGGTGTTATCTTGAGGCGTCAGGCGCATTTCCCATTCGCCGTTGGCGACCAGAATTTCATAGTGGTCGCGTCCCGGTTTTTCGCTCAGGTAGCGCTTGATGTTCTGAACCTTCATGATGTCGTTGGAAACAGAGATTTCGTCGGTGCCGGTGAGCTGGAGCTTGAGCCAGACCATGTATTGTTTGCGATTCATCTCTTCTTCGACGGCTTTGAAGGTGCTGACACTGTTGCAGAGGATACAGGGCTCGTCTCGCCTGAATTGGACTTCACCGCGTACGATGACAACTGTGTCTTCTACCCATTTGTCGGCGGTCTCTTCATATGTGCGAGGGAAGATGGTGACGCTTATGGTGCCAAACATGTCTTCTAGCTGCACAATGCACATGGTGTCGCCTTTTTTGGTGGTGATACGCCGGGCCTCTTTGATGGTACCACAAACGACGACTTTTTGTTTGTCGATCTCCTCTGTGATGTCGGCTGTACTATGGGTGGCTTTATCTTTGATCAGATCGCTGATGTAGGCCAGCGGGTGTTTGGAGATGTAGATGCCAACCAGTTCTTTTTCCCATGCGAGCAGCTGTTTGCGCGAGATTTCTGCGACGTTCTGGTTCAAGGAAAAGCTCAATGAACTGCTGATCTCTTCCATGTCTCCAAACAGGCTCATCATGCCGCGCTCCTTGGCTGAGCGCTCGCTTTTGCCAAATTGCATGGCACGCTCCACGGAGGCCAACATCTGGTGGCGCTTGTTCTCTCCTTCGAGCGAGTCCAGGGCGCCTGCTTTGATCAGTGTCTCTATCGCGCCTTTGCCGACCGCTTTGGGATCCACACGCGTGCAGAAGTCGGCCATAGATTTAAAGGGGCCACCTTCTGCACGTGCACGGACGATTTCGTTGATTGGTCCGTCACCGATGCCTTTGATGGCGAGCAGGCCGAAACGCACGCCATCGTTTTCGATGGTAAATCCGCGCTCAGAGTGGTTGACATCGGGTCCGTAGACTTCGACGTTCATGCGTTTACATTCCGCGATGGCATTGGATATTTTGTTGGCGTCGGCGGCCTCAGCGGTCATGGTGGCGGCCATAAACTCGGCCGTATAGTTGGCTTTGAGATACGCGGTGTAGAAGGCTACGACGGCGTAACTGGCGGCGTGGGCCTTGTTGAATCCATACCCACCAAATGGCAGGATCAAGGTGAAGAGCTGGTCGGCAACTTCAGGCGCCACACCATTTTTGATGCAGCCCTGGATGAAGTCGTTTTTATAGCCCTCAACTTCGTGCATGATCTTTTTACTAAGGGCTTTACGGAACTTGTTCACTTTACCCCAGGAGAAGCCGGCCAGGTTGACGGCGATCAGCAGCACCTGGTCCTGGTAGACGATGACGCCATAGGATTCGGCCAGCCACTGCTCTAGCCGTGGATCAAGGTAGGTAATCTTCCTGCGCCCGTGTTTGGAGTCAATAAACTCTGGAATACTATCCATTGGACCCGGACGGTAGAGGGCGACCATGGCGGTGACGTCTTCGATGCAGGTTGGGCGCAGCATTTTAATATATTCGCGCATCTTCGCACCTTCTAACTGGAAGACGCCGGTCGTTTCGCCCGCCGCCAGCAGATCAAAGGCTTTTTGACGCTTGGCGTTTTGCTGTTCGTTCCCCTTAACTTCATCCAGGGGAAGCTTCTCCAGGTTGATGTCTTCTCCACGCGCCTCCTTGATAAACTTGAGGGCGTTATCAAGGATGGTCAGGTTGGACAGTCCCAGAATGTCATATTTGATCAGCCCGAGCTCTTCCAGGTGGGCGTGCTCATATTGAGTTGAGTAGCGACCCTCACGAATCTGTAAGGGGACAAAGTTGTCGAGGGCTTCGTTGGCGACGAGCACGCCGGCGGCGTGGACGCCGGTTCCGCGTACGGAGCCTTCGAGCTCTAAGGCCAGGTCAAGCAATTCTTTGGCGTCTGGATCCTGGTCGCGCAGATCACTTAGTTCTTTGACGGAGTCCAATGAGCCTTGTAGGGTGACCTTCGGGCCGCTCGGAATCAGGCGCGCGATGCGATCGCCCATGGTTTGTTTTTCCAGCACACGGGCGACGTCGCGTACGGCTCCTTTAGCAGCCATGGTCATGAAGGTGGCCATCTGGGCGACGCACTCGTGCCCATATTTGTTGGCCAGGTAGTTGATGACCTCTTCACGGCGATCATCCGGGAAGTCCATGTCGATATCAGGCATGTCGTCGCGTTCTGGATTGAGAAAGCGTTCAAAGAGTAGTTGATAGCGCAATGGATCGACGTTGGTGATGCCCAGAGAGTAGGCGACAACGCTTCCCGCGGCCGATCCTCTGGCCAGACAACGAATGCCGTGGTCACGTGCCCAGCCAACGTAGTCCGCCACGACCAGGAAGTACGGGACGAAACCTTTCTGGATGATGATGCTGAGCTCGTAATCCAGTTGCCTCTTGATTGGCTCGGTCATCTCGCCATAGCGATAGGCGATGCCTTGTTCGCAAAGGGCATAGAGATATTCATCTGGCGTGCGATATTGGGATGGAATATCGACCGCTGGCAGTTGCGCTTTATACGCGAAGGGATCGACCTCACACCGCTCGGCCAGCCGTACGGTGTTGAGAAGTGCATCGCCCAGTTCAGGGAAGAGCTGCTGCATCTGGTCTGGACTGCGCAGGAAGAATTCGTCGCTCTCAAATTTGAAGCGCTTGGGGTTGTTGATGCTGTTTTGCGTCTGTACACAGAGAAGGATTTCGTGGGCACGCGAATCTTCATGGGTGACGTAGTGCAGGTCATTGGTTGCCAGCAGGGGTATCTGCAGATCTTTGGCCATTTGATAGAGATGTTGATTGACGCTCGATTGCTCTGGATAGCCGTCGTGATCCTGGATCTCTAAATAAAAGTTGTTGGGACCCAGCGTGTTGCGAAACCAGCGGGCGGTATTATAGGCTTCGTCAATTTTGCCTTCGATTAGTAGTTGGGGAATTTCGCCACCCAGACACGAGGAGGTGGCGATGATGCCCTCGCCGTATTGTTCGAGCAGATTTTTATCGATACGAGCCCGGTTGGCGTGCATGCCAGCTGTATTGGCTAGCGTCATGAGCTTCATGAGATTTCGATAGCCGGTATTGCTTTCAGCCAGCAGCAGCAGGTGATAGTAGCGCTTGTCGCCTTGTTTAAATTTCGGCTTATCTTTATGATCGGCGACCAGATAACTTTCTACACCCAGAATAGGATGAACCCCACCTTTACGGCACTCTTTATAAAATTCCAATGCCCCATACATTGCTCCGTGATCGGTAATAGCCAGGTGATTCATGCCCAGCTCTTTAGATTGCTTTACCAGCTTCTTAATGCGGCTGAATCCGTCCAGCAGCGAATATTCTGTATGAACATGTAAATGCGCAAAGTCCGCCCCCATTAAATATCCTCCGTCTCGAAAAACTCAAAAAATAGCATAGCAAGCAAGTGATTTATGAATAAGTTAGCTTTATAAGTATGCCTTATATTTCAGATGATTGGCAATATCCACTTCGAACACTTGTTTTTGTACTAGCCTTTTTGGGGCTATCTGCTAGCTGCTAAATCTCCTCCCCACTGCCATTGTATCCGCATCTCTAAAATGCTATCCCTCCCTCAATTCTCAAAAAAAGGAGATGAGAGGATGTTTGAAAACTATGCTTTTTGTGCCTTCAGCCCCTGACGGTTCGCACCTTCGGCGCTCAAAATTTTTTATTGTGAGGTGGCGCGGCGCCCGGCGCCGCGCCACCTCACAATAAAAAAGATATGGTATGGATGCGCGAATCCTCGGCATACTCAAAAAACCTGTATGTTGCAACAAAATGCACCCGGCGCATTTTGTTGCAACATACAATAAAAACCCCGGGCGGGCGCGTCAGTGCCCGCCCGGGGTAAAAAGGAGCTGCTTGTGCCCACGCACAAGCAGCGTCATCATTACTTTTTCATAAATTACTAGGAAATGGGTAATGGTAGCAGAGTCAAGATAGATACATTTCTAGCTTTCTCTGGTAAGATGAAAGGTGATATAGGTACAGGGCGTTTCAGGAAATATAGCGAGATATGTACCTATAGTTATGTCAGGGTGTGCAATCCTGTATATTGGGAGGTTGTATGTGGGCATGTGGGTTGTGTGGGCTGCACAGATTTATCTATCTCCACGTTTCTAATGGAGTGCTCTGTCTGCCCTGTCTCGATTTTTCACGTTGTAGCGGATTAATGGGTGTTGAGGATACGCATGGCTGATCAGATTTCATTTTTAGTTATCGGGAATGGTATTGCGGGAATTACCGCGGCTGAAACGTTACGCCAGGAGGCTCCGCAGGCGACGATCGGAGTGATTTCTGAGGATGCGCATCCTGTCTACTTTCGTCCAGCCCTGAAAGATTATCTGGCCGGTCGTGTTGTTGAGGAGAAATTATGGGCTCGCCCGACTAACTATTATCAGTCTCAGCGTATTCATTTCCTGGCTGAGAAGGTAATACGTATACAGCCCGAACAACATACGGTTTTGTTACAGAGTGGCGGTCAGGTGAAATATGAGAAGTTGTTGCTGGCCAGTGGTGCTCGGCCGGCGCATCTCACCTGTCCTGGTATTGATCTGGCGGGTGTATTCACTCTGCGTAGCGTAAAGGATTATCAGGCTATAATTGAGCGCTTGCCTTCTGCGCGCAGAGTTGTGGTGTGTGGCAGTGGGACGCTGGCTCTGGAGACAGTGGAGACGTTGCGCCATTGTGAGCATCAGGTTTCGCATTTAATTCGTAAGTGCCTGCTCTGGTCCGAGGTTTTAGACGCTACAGCGTCAGACCTGGTTCTACAGGAGGAGTCCCGCGATGGAGTGGATGTACAGCTAGAGACCGAAATTACTGAGATTATTGGGTCGCGTGGCCAGGTTTCCGCCGTTAAGACCAGTAGAGGCGAACGTATTGCCTGTGATCTGGTGCTGGTCGCCATCGGCGTTAAGCCGAATATTGACTACGCTCAGGCCAGTGGATTACGGTGCCGCCGTGGATTGCTGGTAGATGAGCAGATGCGCACCAGCGCCAGGGATATATACGCCGCTGGCGATGTGGTGGAAACAATTATTCCAGGCACGCAGCGAGCCCGCGTGATCGGCCAGTGGTATCCATCTATTCAACAGGCGCGGGCCGCTGCCTATAGCATGCTCAATATTCTGGATACGAGCCGGCCATTTCAAGCCGACACCTTTTATAACGCTACATTCCTTTATGGGCTACCTTTTGCATCTGTTGGTTTAACAAATGACAAAGGTTATCGCGAACTGGTTGCCGAACCGCAGCCACGTTCCTATCGTAAGGTTCTGCTTTGCGATGGCGTCCCGGTCGGTATGCTGGCTCTGGGAGATCGCAAGCATACGCTGGCTTTTAAACGCGCAATCGACTACCAGGTCAATCTGGCGTCTGTCGCCTCCTCTTTGATGAAGGAGGATTTTGATCTGGCGGCCTACCTGGATCGCTTAAAGGTTCCTCCGCTGCAGTTGGGGGTGCAGCGTGCAGGTGATACTGTTATGCGACAAGCGGTTGCTATATCTGGCAATAGCCAGGAGCCGCAAGCGGGGGAAGATCCTATGTTACATGAACTATTACCGTCTCAACATACAGAGGCACTGCTGGTGCACGTGGCCGATCCGCATGTTCCATTGCACATTGCCGAAACTGCTTTGAGTCGCGAAAAGTCTGTGACGATTGGACGCCAGCCGGGGGTAAACCTGGTCGTCAATGAAGGTTCGATCTCGCGCCGCCACGCTCAGATAGGTTTTCAGAATGAGCACTATGTAATTATTGATTTGAAAAGTCTAAATGGAACTTTTTTGAACGAGCAGCGGCTTGAACCCGAGCGACCTTATCCCTTGAAGGTTAATGATGTGTTACGTTTGGGCAATATTGTAACATTTTGTTTTCTCTTGCGCGCCCTGGATTTTGATAATCTTGCTCCTGCACGCCAGAAACTTCCCAGCGCCCCCGCTCCTGCCAGGCCACAGCAGCAAGAACTGGACGAGAATTTATTGCCCGCCGGCGCAGCCCAGCCCTTGCCACCGGCGATAATGAATGCCTTAAAGATGACACCTGCGCTGATCATTCTGCCCGCTAACGGCAAAAATGGACGCAAACAATCGCCACGTGTACATCTCTTGCAGCCAGAAAAATCCATTATCATTGGTCGCGAAGCAGGCAACGACCTTGAGATCGGTGACATGATGATCTCGCGTCACCATGCTGAAGTCTTTTCCACCACAGAAGGTTTTTATATTCGCGACATAGGTAGTAGCAACGGTATCACTATCAACCAGAGCCAGATCGATCAACCATATCGACTCTCACACGGTGATCATATCGTCTTAGGGAGCACTATTATATTCTTTATCGACCTGCAATCTGGACAGGAAAAGACCTCCAAAATGCAATCAATGGCTGTTAGTAAGCCACCTGTGCCACGGAACCCAAATCCAAATGTCAGTAAGGGATCGTCTATTGCCATTCAGCCGACATTGGGTGCCCAGACACAGGTCAAAATACCAACCGTGGCCACGGCCCGCTCAAAGCCAGCCACCAAACCGCCGTTCTCGGTTGTCATATGTCCAAATTGCGGAGTCGTCAACATGCCGATTGCCCGTTTCTGCGCCGGCTGCAGCTCTGCACTACACGCATCCTGATCACCAAAAGGCCCGGAGGGAACACTGTTCCCTCCGGGCCAGGAATGACAAGGAGTAGTACAGAGGACTGCCAACCCTCTGTCTGGAGGAAAGGAAATAGTGTTCCCTCCCGCCCATTGCTACCACATGATCTTTTACTTTTTAATACGGTATAAAAATACCTCTTGCATTCCCGCCTTCGGCGGGAGGGGAGAGAGAAGATGATGCGGGGACACCCCGCACCCCGGCAGGAGGGCCTCGCCGGCCCTCCTGCACCTCCCGCCTTATACCAGCTTTATTTGTAAAAGATCATCAGGTAGCAGCAAGCGGGAGTGCAGAGGGCGGCCGCCCTCTGCCTGGGGGCATGGAGGCTGTGCCCCCATCGCTTCCCCTTATCAATTGCCGCCGCAGGCGGACACAAGTGGGAGTGCAGAGGGCGGCAGCCCTCTGACTGGGGGCGCGGGGGCTGTGCCCCCGTCACTTTTCTTTTGTCTGGTGCTGCCGCAGGCAGCACCAGACAAATACCGCCCCTTTGAATAAAAGGAAAGAAACAACAACAACATGCAAATACAAACAACCCAAAAACCCTTCAAAGTCGGGATGACCCATCGCACAGATATGCACACGCTGACCGCAGAAGAAATCAACTTTGAAATAGACATGTGTATTGGGTGTGATCGTTGTATGCGTGCATGTCCAGTACCCCTATCAAGCCAGGTCACCATCGCTGACCTCAACCACGCCACCAACTCAGAAGAGATCACTCCCATAGTCGCACGCTTTACCGACGAATGCGTCATGTGTGGTTCATGCGTCCCCGTCTGCCCGGTCGACAACCACCGCGACCTCCTGATGCTCTCACTCAAGCAGCGCCTGGGTATTTCCTGGGATGGTCAGGTTGATTTATCTAAAGCCATGAGACACTTACCTGCTGGTTGGGATGTTTCACTGGTATTGCGTTGCTTGCGCGAACAGACTATATTTCGTGATGCGCAACTGGTACCAGATAACTATTTGCTCCATTTTGTGGCCACCTCGGAGATGCAAACCTTGTCCGCTGGCACCGAGTTGATGCGCGAGGGTGACTTTGGACGCGATATTTTCTTTATCCTGGATGGTCAATGTGAGGTCTTTTCCCAGGGAACCGATCAGAAGTCTCTGCCATTGGCGGTTTTGCGCCGTGGCGAATATATAGGTGAACAGGGGATGCTGACCGGCCAGCAGCGCAGTGTGACGGTACGGGCCGCCCAGGATCGCACCATTGTTCTTAAGGTTCCTGAGCAGGTTATGCAGCGCCTGATGGAAGTTGTTCCGGCGGTCCAGGATTTCTTTGTGCAATTGAGTAGCGCACGGGCGGTTGAGAACATGCTCGCGCACCTGGAACTATTTGCGGGTATTGCAACTGAAGATATGCGTGCGTTGGCTACGCAGGCGACCATTCGACGCTTTGAGCGCGATGAACAGCTTTTTAGTGAAGAGCGGAAAGCGCAGCCTGTGCGTGAGACCTTCCATTTACTGTTGGATGGCTTTGTGAAGGTTGCCCGCAAAACGGGGCGCCCCCAGCATCCAGAGCGTATTATCGCTTATCGTCAACGCGGCGACTATTTCGTTGGTGGACTGGATATGCTGGGCGATCGACGCGCGGTGACGGTGACGGCGATTACACGTGTGACCGTTGCCGAGATTACGCGTGCGCAATTAAAGTCGCTATTGACGCGCTATCCGGCGTTTAAAGAGCGTATTCAGGAACGCGTGAGATTGTACCAGGAGGCCAATACCGCCGCCCATAGTGCGGTGTTCGAGCCTTTTGATCGAATGCAGTTAGAGCAGGCATTGGTGAACACCTCTTCAGATGCTGAAGCTCGCTCAGGCCTGCATGCACTGGTGAGCGACGGAGTTGTCGAGGGCACCGAGGTACTGGTAATCGACCTCGACAAGTGCATTCATTGTAACGAATGTGAAGAGGCCTGCGAGCGTCGCCATGGCCAGTCCCGTATGAATCGTGAGGGCATGGTCGTTGGCAATATGAGTATTGTGACGGCCTGCCGCCAGTGTCAGGACCCCGTATGTATGCTTTGTAGCCGGGCTGGGATTGCGCGTAAGCCGAGCGGCGAGGTCTATATTACTGAAAGTTGCATTGGGTGTGGTATCTGTGCTGAGCGCTGTCCTTACGATAATATTTCAATTGTCTCTCTGACCGAAGATGGGGATGAAGCCCAGCCTCCCAGTTGGCAGCGTTTCAGTCGCTTTTTCAGCAAAGGCTTTGGTAAAGAGCGGGGTCGCAAAATGTTACCCATGGCCCAGACTCCTGCTGAGCCCGGCCCATTGCAACCTTTCGCTAATAATGGCCTTGAGAATCTACGCAAGAAAATTGCTATCAAATGCGATCTCTGTGCAGGCTACAACAATCAAGCCTGTGTACAGGCATGTCCAACAGGCGCGGCCATTCGAGTGAACCCAGTCACCTTCTTTGGCTCAACCGAAGACATCCTGAGTCGCAAAGCCCGCTGATCTATTATAGGTTCTGGATATAGGTTTTGGATCGTCTTCGGAAAAGTGGGATGCAAGGGGCGGCGAGCCCAGGAAAGGAAAAATGTATGTCGGTGACTACAAAACAACCACAGGTATCTCAACCTCGCGGCTTGCGGCGTTTATGGAAGTCTCCCACTTCTCGAGCCCGCTGGTTCTGGTTGGCAATTAGTGCATTGTTCTACGTTGCCCTTCTCGCTTGGTATTATTATGCGCTCCGTACACAGGATGATCCTGAGCCATTTGCAGATCCACTGCGCCTCTTTGGGATCATTGCCTATGTGCTGGTTCTGGGAACCGCTAGCTATTCGTTGCGTCGCCGCTTTGTGCGTGGCTTGCCCGGTAAAGTACAAAACTGGTTATGGATGCATACCTGGCTGGGTGTGATTACTATTTTGATTGCGGTCCTCCATGAAAATTATGTGCGTATCACCCATGACTATTGCCGTAATTTGAGCTGTCTGACGGAAACTTACTGGGCGACCAGTGCGCTTTTCGCCTTGATCTTTCTGGTTGTCAGTGGTGTCTTTGGCCGCTTATTAGATGTATGGCAGACCAGGGTGATAGCGCGTGAGGCCAGTTCTAATGGCATCGGGATCGAGCGTTCGATCGAGGAGCATCTGCGCACATTGAAGTATACGGTTGGACGCTATAGTGCCGGTAAATCAGATGAGTTTAAACGTGCTTGCGCTGAAGCTTTGGAGTCCCAGGGACGCACGATCTATCCAGACTCAGACCTAGCTCCTCATGAGCGAGCAGATTGGCAGCGTGTCCAGCCTACTCTGCTGGAGCATGCCAAACTGGAGCGCTCACTATTCCGGCAAAAACGTGCTAGACGCGTTATTCAATCATGGCGAACCCTACATATTCTGCTGGCTTCCCTTGCTCTGGTCATAATTTCCTATCATAGTATCATGGAATTGCTGACAAACGTACTGCATGTAATAAGGATTGCTGAATAAAAACGTTGTATTGATTAATATAGAGGGTAATTATTTGATAGCACATGTTGCTATCTCGCGTGGCACACTGTCGCGTAGGGTTTGTAGTTGTAGAGTAGTGTCTGGTTAAAGGAAAAAGTATTAATGTTGTGCCCCGGTTGTCAGGCGCCGATTGAGTCGGATGCTGTTTTTTGTGGACATTGTGGTTCGCCGCTACCTCCTGTTCATTTATGCCGATCAGAAGTTGAAGAGTCTGTTCAATCACAATCAGCGGAGCAGTGGTCGGATGATGGTGCGAGCGTTGCTGAGGAACAGGAGCACCAATCTTTTGTTGTTCCTGAGTATCCATTGACGCCTTTGCCAGCCAGTAAAGTTTCTGGCTCAACTCCCTCACCGGCTCCGCTGCCGTTTACGGGAGGACCATCCCTGCATCGTCCCGCTCAAAAGGCGGGGGCGCCCTCTACTGGTCGTAATCTCGTCTTTATTGCGGTCATTCTTGCCATTCTGGGAGTTGGTATTGCGGCTGGTATCTTTGCGCTTTGGCAGAACAAGCATATCCCTTCCCATCAACCTTTTACTACCGCTACTTCTATGCCGCTTCCCCGCATCAGTGGTGTAGCCACTTTTCATGATACTTCTAATGCCCGGTCGGGTATTAATAGTGTGTCTCTGAGCGTGCATGGCCTGCAACCGCTGGCAAACGGCTCCCATTATGAGGCCTGGCTGGTCAATGAACACGAGTTACATATTCAGCCACTGGGTACGCTGGCAAAGGCAGGGGATACCTATGCTGTGAACTTTAGCCAGCCGGATGGCAATATCCTGGCTCTGGGTAATACGCTGCAGGTGACGGTAGAGACAACGCAGGCCACGCTCCCAAGTGGACGAGTTTTGCTCAGCGCGCACTTTCCACCCATGGCCGGGATGCATATCAATCATTTGTTGGTCTCATATCCTGAGACGCCTGATAAAATAGCCTTATTGCCCGGCCTGCTGGCCCAGACTCGTCAGCTCTATGATCAGTCCCAGCAATTGCGTACAACCAATGATAAAACCGCCATCCAATGCCTGGCCCAGAATATGCTCGTTTTACTGGATGGTCAGTCGCCAGCAAAACCAACTGTTAAATCTCATACATGCTCCTCAGCCCATGTGCCTCAGCTCTCAATCAATTATGGTTTATTGGGACAAAATAACAACGGTTATGTCAGTACCGTGGGCGCTCATGCATCGCTGGCCGCCACGCAGACCGATTCTACAGATAACATCAGGAAATACGCGCAGCAAGTTATCTTTTCCAGTGAAAACCTCTCAAACTGGTTTTCAACTTTACATCAAGATGCTCAGGACCTGCTTGCGCATCCCAATGATCACAACAAAGCGGTCGAGATTATGAGCCTGGCTGATCATGCGTTGAGTGGTGTCGATAGCAATGACAATGGTAGTGTTGAGCCCATACATGGTGAAGCAGGTGCTATGCAGGCATATCTCTCTGGTCAGTCCATGGCAACACTTAACCTCACCAGCAACAAATAAAAAGCTATTCAAAGCTTTCTTCTATTCGATCATTATTCTCACCGGCATGGCCTCGCCCTCCAACGTGGAGGCGCTGACGCCCCCATATTCTTATTTAGTGTTGCATGAATTGCACTATAGTGCAATTCATGCAACACTAAATAAAGCCCTTTTTATTCGTTGGATGCAGCATTCGCGCTTGCGCGAATGCTGCATCCAACGAATAAAAAACCTTTTGGGCGCCGAAGGCGCGTAGCGTCAGGGGCCGCAGGCGCGAAATCTCACGAGGAGCGCGGACGAGCGCGCATGCGCCCGTCCGTAAGAACGGCACTGTGGTTCCCATCATTATGGGAACCATCCCTTTCCACAAAAATGCCGCTAATTGTAGCCGAGCAACGTATAAGCATTATAATTACTATTCCACAGTAGTCGCCAAAAGCAAAAGATGGAGATATTACTAGGGGGAAATGTCAGGCATGGGGACACCCAACATTTTAGTAATACCTCCTCTCAATAGTGTACGCTAAAATAGCCCGTTTTGGCGCGATGATTTGCGTTTATCAATGCATAGGTAGGTATATCCGGGGTCAATGCCTGCTGGCATTAGTAGCTTTTTATTGGGAGTGGTACCATGGAAAATGATGATATTTCGATGCGTAACACTTTGAATGAATTGACTGGAGCTGAGTGGCTCTATTTTACAAAAAGTATTATCACAACTGCGTACCCTTCCGAATATGGACATCAGCATCGTAAAGCTCATGGTGCCAACAAGCCTCCTCAGTTGATGTGCCAGTTGATTGAGTTTTTTACGAAACCTGGTGGGAAGGTGCTTGATCCTTTTGCTGGTGTTGGTGGTACACTGATCGGCGCCTCCATCTGTCGCAAAGCGCGCCAGGCTCTGGGAATCGAAATTAACCCGAAATGGGTCGATATTTATCGGCTTATCCTGGCTGAGAGCCAGGGGGCGCTCTTGCCACAGACGCTCATCTGTGGCGATTGTTTGCAGGTACTAACTACGCTTGAGCCTGCCTCCTTTGATTTTATTGTGACCGATCCCCCCTATAATATTCACCTGGAGCAGACGATGGTGAATGGGCGCTATGCCTCGACTTATTCTAATCGGCGTACCGATTATGATATGCGCTCGACCGATCCATCCGATCTGGCGAATCTCACTACCTATGAGGCTTATCTGGATGCTATGGAGCAGGTGTTTTCTCACTGCTACACTTTGCTTAAGCCACAGAAATATATGGTGATTATCGTGCGTAACGCCTATCAACATGGCGAGTATATGTTTACACATGTAGATTTAGCGCGTCGCGCCAAGCTACATGGTTTTGTGCCCAAAGGGGAGATTATCTGGTACCAGGCGGGCACTCGTTTGCGTCCCTATGGTTATCCTTTCGCTTATATTCCCAATATTGCCCACCAATATATTGTTGTGTTACAAAAACCTAAGCAATTAGTCGTGTAACTTTCTCTTTTCTCCCCATTGTGTTGGTGTACGCGTTATAATAGATGAAACATATTGACGGTACGTTAACCTCCTGCCTCAGAGAAGAGGAGCACATTTATGCCATATAAACGGAAGCCTGATGATCAACATAGTAATGATATCCATCCTTTGAAGCACGTTCCTCGTGATGAAACAGCTGGCGATCAGCGGATGGACGATGAGGTGCTGAGCGAGCAGAATCGGCAGGCCACCACTCTGACTCCTAGCTTTGAACATGGTGAGAAATATCATGCAGCCGGCAAACGCGATGTTGAGCTTTACATTCGAACCTATAATACGCTGCTGCGGAGCTCTGGTGAGATTAATCTAAAGGCCTTGATACAGGCACATTATAATATTGATTCAAGCCTCCATCCCGATGCTCGTAGGCCTTATCCAGATATGTCGGCGTTTATCTATAGCGTATTGCGTTTACCCGATGTGATTAATCAGTGTGAGCTAGTGTTATTGGGTCAGTCTGAAGAGGTTTTTCTTCAGCAGGGCTTTCATGTAAATAAATGGCAGGCTGTGACGGCTTCTGCGCGACGCCGTAAGTGGTTCTATAATGGCAAGAAAACATTGGCCGCCTATGTTGCCAGTGTCAGCGATACAGATGATATTGTTCCCGTGCTGGTGGCTTTCCAGATTGAGTGGAACAAAATATATTATCTATTGAAGGAAGACCCCACTACTATGCAGCTTTTGGAGACCCAGGTGGATCCAGGGTCACCGGTTTTTGCTGAGATCAGTAAGGTTCTGCGCCAGCGCTTGCATATTGCTGAGGATGATTGGCAGCGCCTGCAGGTGATCTGGGGCGAGCATTTGTGGGAGAAACTGCACGAGATTGGCTCTCAAAAGAAGAGCTTTAATCTGCGGATGCTGGGTGGCTCGCACGTTGGATATGTGAAGGCTACGCGCAAGTGGTGGGCGCCGGTCAGGAGTCTGCTGGATACCCTGGGATTGCCCGATCGCCCGGTCTACTTTGTTTCTAGTAATACCCATAGCTTGATTAATCTGCTTTCGGGTTTTTCGCTGCGCCATGAGAAGGCGTTGTCTGAGTTCGCACGCAGCGGAGCTGATCCTTATCTGGCCGAGGAATGTCTGAAGATCCAGGATGGGACGGTGCCGGGTAACTGGCAGAATTTCCTTTACTTTGCTACCCGTGAGTGGCTTAATACCTCTGCTGGTCGCGATGCTGCCCGTACGCGACTGCAGGAGGCGCAGGATCGTGGTATCTGGCATGTCGGGGCTCGTCATGGCCTGGAGATTGATGCTCAGGTCTTCGAGTTGTCCAAGTTGCTCCCTGCCGAGCTTGATCCTCGTAGTCGTATGTCTGGCCTGGATATCCTCAAAAAGAGTGATGCGGTCATTCTGAATATCGATTATCCTCTAGGTATGGCGGCTTATCGTATGATGCGTGAGATTATGGAAAATCTCTCTCAGATCTGTGGTATCTATGTGCTGGGTAAGGCTGCTACCCTCAATGGGAGCATTGGTGATGTGATGATTTCCAACGTGATTATGGATGAGCATAGCCAGAATACCTACTGGTTTGATAATATGTTCCGCGCTAACGAGGTTCAGCCTTACTTAATTTATGGCTCTGTGCTGGATAATCAAAAGGCTGTTTCCGCCAAGGGCACCTACCTGCAAAATCGCCAGTACCTGGATTTCTACTACCAATCTAACTACACCGTTGTTGAGATGGAGGGCGGCCCTTATCTGAATGCGATTTATGAGGATCAGTATCTGACCCGCTACCCCACCAGCGATAATATCAATTTGTTGAGTCTGCCATATGATCTGGGTATATTACACTATGCTTCAGATACTCCATATACACGCGGCAAAAACCTTGGCGCTGGTAGCCTTTCCTACTTTGGTATGGATTCTACCTATGCCAGTACGGTTGCCATTGTGCGGCGCATCTTTGCGAATGAGATCGCGGCCATTCAACGCCGCCTGACCCATCCCCTGGATGAAGCCTTGACTCCTCTGCCCGATGAGGGTATTCCCGCCGAAAATAACGTTGACAAAAAAACTAAAGCCGTTTAATCAATATGCCTCGCTCCACTGCCATGGCAAAAGCTTTTGCCATGGCAGTGGAGCGAGGCATGCTGTTTTCTTAATGTGCGTTTCAGGAGTTCGTTTGTATGATTCAAGTATTGCTACTCGATGTCGATGGCGTTCTCGTACAAGGTGAAGCATTTTCTAAACATCTCGAACGTGACTATGGAATTTCCCCTGCCATTACTGCTCCTTTTTTCTTGTGCTTTCACCCTCACATTGACACGTTAAGCCAGATCGATTATGGGTGCAATCTCTTCCCATTCGACGCTGGTCTGACGACCTGCATCAAATTCTTGTAAGAGCCAGGCATAAGCTTTTTGCAGCTGTGTGTCGTCTTTGGGCAACTCGCGTCCTGTATGCTGGCGTACCAGGAAAATCAGTCCGGCCAGGCCACTTTCTTTAGTGAGTGAGACCTCCAGCGGCCTATCAAGTAGCTCGGGCACGTTGAAGGGAGCGTACATCCACCAGAATTTGTTGAGTCCGTCGGCGTGCACTCCAGCTCTGGTGCGATGTGCATCGCGGCCGTAGAGTGGATATTTAGGGGGGATTGGCTCATTCATTTCATCATACAGCCGTACAAGTTCATTCAGAGCCGGGAATTGCGGCTGCTTCTCGCGATAATATCCCATGCCAATCAGGTGTAGTAAGACGGCTTCGAGCGGCGCATTGCCGGTTCTTTCACCTTTTCCAAGTGATGTGCCGTTGATAACACTACAACCAGCGCGCACTGCTGCCAGACAATTCGCAACGACGAGCCAGGTATCGTTGTGCGGGTGAAATTCAAGATCGCTGGATTGTAGGCCGAGCTTGTGCATCTCCTGAAAGATGCGTGGTATGCTGCGTGGCAGCGCTACCTCCTCGAATGGCAGGCCGAGCCCCATGGTATCGCAGACGCGAAATTTCGGGCGTAGCTCAGGCCCATAGGACGCGCTGATCTCCTGTACGTTCTGGATAAAAGGACGTAAGAAATCCATCGAGGCGCGCGTGGCATCTTCTAGATGGAGCCGAGGACGAATGCCGGCATCTAACGTCATCTTTACTGCATCCAGGTATGTTTGCGCAGCCTGGTTTCTGCCTCCTGGTTTGAACTTGTGAAATGTATGGTAGTCTGAGGCTGAAGCTAACATCCCTGTCTCTCGAATGCCCAGACTCTGAATGAGCACGACATCTTTGGCCGTGGCTCGTATCCAGGTTGTTGGCTCAATGGGAGCACCGCTGTGGTAGCGCTCCAGCGCACCCTCCAGCGCAGCCCGATCCGAGGCTCGATAGACAAAAAACTCTGCTTGTCTGATGGCCCTTGAGTCGGCGGTGAAGCGGCAGAGGATATCATAAATCTTCAAGCTCTGCTCAGTGGATAGTGGTAGGCCTCCCTGCTGACCGTCGCGATGGGTTGTCTCCGTGGTCCAGGCATCGTCGGGTAACGTGGCGGGTCGCTCCGTCCAGTCGTAAGTGGGAAAAGCATCACGTGGGAAACTCGTAAGAAAGTATTCAGGCTCTGTTGGCTCAGGAATTATGTGCACTTTCTCTCTCCTTTGATAAGCAAGTTGCATGTCAAATCATACTTCTCTCTTCTTTCTCTATTAGTTGTACGCGATAGCTCGACAAAAGTCAATTATCTTTGACCTTACTCGATATTACTTGATTTATGTCGATTAAAGTAGCGTCCTAATCAATAGAAACGGTTGAACATTGGTAAGTGGATCGAAAAAAGCAAGCGGTATTGTTTTCACAAAATCGCTGCTGGAGTGAATGAAGGAAGGTTTTTATGCTACTTTGCTGATGGGTTTTAAGTGCCACAAGTAATAAAAAGTCAGCGATAGCTGGCCGGATTTGATTACTCTGTATTAGCGCCAGATCAGGGTATCTTCACTTCCGGGCACGCGCTCGCTTCCCTCGGCAGGCGCCTGTCTCCATACACAGCGTACTTCCTGTTGTGCTATCAACTGCTGCATACAGTGATCATATTCCTGGCAGGTAAATTGCCCGAAGCTGTCGAGGATAAGCTGTTGCCGTAGATCGGGCCAGCGGCGGATGCGCAGGGTAGTTCCCTGCTGCTGAATCTGTTCGCGTAGCCATTGCAGCCCTTCATCCAGACGTTTCTGGTGCTGCAGGGCGAACCAATCTTCGCTGAGGACACCCTGGTAACTTTGTTGATAGGTGCGGCGGCGATACTGGCAGAGTGCGTCGTTCATAATCAGCAGACCATCTGAGCGCCTGGTTGCGTAGATCAGTGTGTAAGGGAGGGATGTGACGCTGGCCGGTCCGTTTTGGATGGGTAGCTCAATGCTCTGTGGTGACCACTGGAAGTGTCTGCGCATCGATGTAATGAACAGGCGTGCAAAGCCCTGTATGGTCGTTTCTTCTGTAGAGAGCAGCGTTTTCCAGCGGTCGCTGCGCAGTAGTGCGGTCAGGGCATTGGCCTGCGCTGTATGGGTGGCTGCGGCTCGTAAATGTTGCTCGATCTGTTTATGCGCCAGCAAGAAACATAATTCAGTTGGTCCGGTCCGTTTGTACAGAGGTGCCAGATCTTCGTAACTGAACGTGGTTGGTCCCAGGGGATTTAAAAGAAATATGGCGGGCGATTGTTCGATTTCTTTGAGCAGATTACTGGCGATATCCAGCCAGCTGGTAGTAAGTATGCTGCTTTCTCTGACTAAGACATTGCCGTCGTCGACGTTTTTGTTATCTCGTGAGCGGCGCGTGCTGCTGCCAGCGCTGAGTAGCAGGCTATGCAGAGCGATGGGACAACTTTCCTGGGCCAGCGTCTGGGCTAGCGTTACGCCGGGCTGTAGTGCTGCTGGCAACGCTATGGCTACGCTTTTCTGTTTGCCTTTCCCTTTCCCGTTGCTGGACGGTGGATTGACCTGCTCTGCCAGTGCACTCAGGCTTTTCGCTGTATATCCTCCCAACGCATCTATCCAGTAGCAGTGTCGGAAAATGCGGCTGGCACCCAGCGAGCGGCAATAGGCGGCCCCAAACTCTTCGAGTAGCCAGTTTCGCAGCAACGACAAGATGGCGCGATCGGAAAGCCGGCGTGTGCCACGTATGGCAGCTGTAGAGCCGTTTTCCGCTGCGCCTGTCAGCGTTTGATCGTGTTCGTCTTTGTTCATCCATAGGTTCATCTTGTGCGTATTCTACCACAAAGATACCCATCATTTCGCAACCCTGGTGAGCAAAAACCAGAGCAGGGTGCAGGGGCACAGCCCCTGACTGGGGTTTGGGGCTGTGCCCCGATCACTCTTGCCTTTCCTCCCTCTGCTGCCGCAGGCAGCAAAGCGGGGTGCAGAGGCACAGCCCTGACTGGGGTTTGGGGCTGTGCCCCAATTAATCTCTCCTTCCCTCTGCCCCACCGCAGGCAGCGCGTGGGGCAGAGGGAAGGAGAGACCTGATCTGCAAAGTTGCTGACTTGACAAAACTTGTAACGTATGTTAGATTGATTACTAACAAAATAAAAGTAACTATTGTTTAGATAGTTAAAAATAGAACTCGCCTTTACCAATGTGGAGCCTGGCTCCATAGGAGAAATTACATGGAAAATCATGTTTTGGGTATTCATCACGTGACGGCTATCACCGATGACCCACAGCGCAATGTTGATTTTTACGCCGGCATTCTCGGCTTGCGCTTCGTCAAAAAGACGGTTAATTTTGATGCTCCAGATACATATCATTTCTATTATGGAGATGATATCGGGCGGCCGGGTACCATTCTGACTTTCTTTTCCTGGCCTGGTTATCCTAAAGGACGCCAGGGGGCCGGGCAGGTATCGGCCATTGCGTTTTCTATTCCTGAGTCTGCGCTGGCTTACTGGCAGGATCGCCTATCGCGTAATGGGGTGACGGTTAATGGTCCGATTCCTCGTTTTGATGATCAGGTGTTGTTGTTCAATGATCCTGATGGGTTGCCACTGGAACTGGTGGCGCATCGTGGTGCCGATCAGGGCTCGGCCTGGACTGAGGGGCCTATTCCTGCTGAATCCGCCACCCGTGGTTTCCATAGCGTGACCCTCTCTGTGGCTTATGCGGAGGCTACTTTTAAGGTGTTGACCGATGTTCTGGGCTTCCATGAGGTGGCGCAGCTGGGCAATCGTCGCCGCTACGCGGTAGGTGACTCGGGTATGGCTACCCTGGTGGATGTGTTGGCGGTCCCTGGCAGCCGACGTGGTGCGGAGGCCGTTGGTTCTGTACATCATGTGGCCTGGCGCACGGCGACCGATGAGTATCAGGTGGCCTGGCGACAGAAAATTACTGAGGTAGGATTGAATGTAACGCCGATTTTGGATCGCAATTACTTCCATTCGATCTACTTCCGCGAGCCGAGTGGTGTGTTGTTTGAGATCGCTACCGATCAGCCTGGTTTCCCGGTCGATGAGGCTCCGGCTGAATTAGGTACCCATTTGAAATTGCCAGAGTGGCTGGAGTCGCGGCGGGCTGAACTGGAGCGCGCCTTGCCAGCTATTACGCTTCCAACTAGTGAACAGGGTAAATAGTTATGTCCACCCATGAAAATATTACTGCCCAATCTTTGACGACCTTTGTCCATCGTTTTATTCCAGCCTCGGCTCCTGCTACTGCTCAGCAGCAGGTTCCTACCCTGTTATTGCTGCATGGTACAGGTGGCAATGAGGAGGACTTGTTGAGCCTGGGAAATATGTTGTTTCCAGGAGCCGCTCTGTTGAGCCCGCGTGGTAATGTGCTGGAGAATGGCATGCCGCGTTTTTTCCGCCGCCTGGCTGAAGGTGTTTTTGATCTGGAAGATCTGCGTCAGCGAACGCAAGAGCTGACCGCTTTTGTGCGCGCCGCTGCTGAAGCTTACCATTTTGATCCCTCTAATGTGATTGCGGTAGGCTATTCGAATGGCGCTAATATTGCCGCCAGTATGTTGCTAGCATCTCCTGGCGTGCTACGTGGGGCCATCCTGCTGCGCCCGATGGTACCTTTTATACCGGAGCAGTTGCCCGACCTGGCAACCACCGCTGTTTTTGTGAGCGCTGGACGTATGGACCCGATTGTGCCTATGGCCCAGACCGAACAGTTGATCCAGTTGCTTAAACGGGCTGGCGCCAATGTTCGCGTTCACTGGCTCAATGGCGGCCACGGCATCAGTCATGAAGATGTCCGCGCAGCTCGCTCCTGGCTTGCCACCATCTAAAAAGCGGATAAAAAGTGAGATGTACAGGATGGGCCTCGTCGGCCCATCCTGTACATCTCACTTTTTATCCCTCAAGCGCCGCCGCAGGCGGCGCTTGAGCTCAACTCTTATTTCCATACTTTGGCGTGGCTGAAAATTACGTCGGTGGGAGTATTGGTGGTTGAGTCTGCGCCTGTATCGTTACCACCTGTGGCCATGACGCCAATGTTTCCGCTACTGTATGGTGCGCTGATCTGGTCTGTGACGGTGCTGATTTTCTCTTTATTGATGAACAGCGTAAAAGTGCCTCCGTCGGCGACGACTGCCAGCGTGTTTGTCACGTTGATCCCTTGTTTAAAGGTAGTCAGAGCAGGCTTCCCCAGCTTGTAGCCGTCCATTGAATTGGTGCAGCCTGCGGTTGTCGTACATTTTTGCAGGCTGTAGTTGCCGCTGCCATAGATTTCGAAGAAGTAATATTCTTTTGTGTTGATATTGCCACGGAAGACGATTCCTGCTCCGCTGAAACTTTGTCCGATATTGGTGAATGTCATGTCGACCTGGTAGGTGAAATTGCTATACGTTTCTTTATTTTGGAAGCACATGGTTGGTTCAAGAGCTGGTGCCACTATTTTATAGCCTTGATCCGTGAATGAGCATGTGCCGGCGGTGATGCCGGTGGAGTCGGTTCCCTCTTGCCAGGCGTTGCGGTTGCTGGTGAGGGGATCATCCAATATCAGTGAGCCTGTGCCGTTGGTGACATAGGGATTGGCATTTGCTATTTTTACCTGGGCGGTTTGGGTGGCCTTTAAGGCTGCCGCGGCTTTGTTGCTTGTGACGGTGGACTGCGTTGAGACGTTGGTAGCAGTGGCATTTGTCTGCCGCTGTGGCGCGTTATTGCTTAAGATTAGCGCAATACCAATGCTCCCGACGATGACGACGATGATGGCGACGGCGACAAGCAATATATTGCCCGCCAGTAGCCGACCCGGTTTCCCACTTGCTGTTTCTTCATCACTACGATTGATTTTAAAGGCAAATTTTGCCGCTATCTGCTCGTCTCTTGAACTGGTTGTTTTGAGAGCATCCCTTGTATTCAAAGGCATACCTGACTGTTTCTGTAGTTTAGATGACCAGGATAGCTGTGTTTGATGTGCGCCGGGGATCGAATCCGGTCCCTCCGTTGCCTTTTCGGTTGCATGTATGCCGCTGGGCAGCGACTGTTGCAAGCCAGTCATCAAGGCTGGATTTGCCGGGGCAATTGGACGTGCCCCCAGGGGAGCTTTGGGGAGCGCTGCTGGCGTTACGTTGGTTGGCGCGGATTGCCCCGGAAGCGTTAGCTGTGTCTTTGAGGTATGGCTTTCCTGGCCGGTGTGTGGTGAGGCCTGTCCAATATTTGCTGTATACGTGTTCTGACCACGCGGTGAGAGTTCAATTGGGAATAGCGATGGGCTGTCCTGGAGTGAATGATCCTGCATCATTCGATGTGGTCCCTGTTCGTTAGGGGAAAAATACGGATGTTGTTGCGTCGGCTGATACTGTGCTGGTTGGCTCGGTGATTGTTGTTTTGTTGGGAATGTGGGCAGATTCTGCTGTGAAGCTGGTGGGGTTGGCTGTGCCCGCATATTTAAAAATGATCCGCCGAAATCTTTGCTGTGAACAGGAGGTGTGGTAGGGGGTGTGTTGGCGAATGCTGTTGGTTGTATAGCCGGTCGCAGACGTTCTGGTTGAGAGATCGCTGCTGGCGCCTGCCCTAAACCCGCTGGACGCTTGAGATTTGTCGATGTGGTGCTCTGATCCGGTCTCACAAATGGCTTTTCTGTGTGTGCTGCTGGTTCATTCCATGCTTTTCTTATAGTTTTATTTTGTTGCGCATGATTGGTCCCGGTCACTGTCTGTGATGTTACATTTCCATGTATGGATGCAATGGGGACGCCATCATTATTGACCAGCGGTTGTTGCCACTTAAAGGAATATTGTTTGCTCGCCAGGCAGGCTTCTTCGAGGGCAAGCGCAAAGTCACGCACATTGGGAAAGCGTTTCTGTGGATCCTTTTCGAGTGCGCGTATAACGACTTTCTCGACCTCAGCTGGTGTGTGGGGCGCTCTATCCCGCATTGGCGGTGGTGGGGTCAACACTTGCTGGCTAGCGATTTCAAAAAATGAGCCCTGGAATGGGCATAAGCCGGTTAGCCATTCATAAGCAATTATGCCGAGCGCATATTGGTCACTGGCTGGTCGAGATTTGCCTTGCAATTGTTCGGGCGCCATATAAGCGGCCGTGCCAGCTGTTTCGGTCGGTGCGCGTGAGTTTGAGTTGTATGCTATCAGTGCCAGCCCAAAATCACTCAACAATACCTCATCGTTTTGGCTAAGGAGCATATTTTCTGGCTTGACGTCGCGATGGATGAGTTTTTTATCGTGCCCGTATTGCAGTGCTGCTGCGGTCTGTTTTATATATGGCACCAGCGGTGCCGCAGGCAGTGGTTTACCCTGCAGGAAGCGCTGGCGGAACGTTCCGTTTGGAGCATAATCCATGACCAGGAATGGGGTGTTGTCTTGAATGCCGAAGTCTAGGACGCGAACTATGTAAGGATGGACCAGGTGTGCGATGGTGCGTGCTTCGTTGAGGAAATTGTGTTTGTTATTCTCGCCCAGGCGCACCTGGAGAACTTTTATAGCTGCTTGTGTTCGTAGATGAATATGTTCGCCCAGGTAGACATTGGCGAAGCCACCCTGCCCTACCATGCGCAATAATTTGTAATTTCCTAGTTGCTGACCAATGTGGCCTTCCATTTTATACCCTCCGGCACGTGTGCACGTAGTTATCGTCCCATCGTAGTTTAAAACGAATATACATCAATCCTGTAGTTCTTTCAGATTGTATTCAGTACGTAAGGGCTATTACTTCCAGCGTGATCAGCTTATTTTCCATACCAGAAGTTGATATGCAAATTTGATACATATGCATCGTTATACTGATGTATCAAGGATTTATATGCTAAAGTGGAGTTGACAGTATTCATCTTCTTCCGTACACTTCATGTATAGGGGTGTATGCCTTTTAACGTGAAGTAGGGGGGCTGCCATCTTTGAATAGAATTCATTGTCCACATTGTGATACACCGTTACCGGATAAAACATCTGCCTATTGTGCTCTTTGTGGTGAAGCTTTTTTATCACATACGGCGGTAATAGATGCTGATGCGTCTACTGAGGTGATTATGCGCCCTAGTACCGCTCCGGTGTTACGTGCTGCTCACGTGAGAACTCCTGCTGAGCGTGTGAGTTCCTCTGCTGGCAATGCTGCACTTACTAAGAAGCGTTCACAGGCTGCTCGCTCAAAGGTTCTGGTGGCTCCTTCCACAGATGGTTTTGATACAGAGCCTACGCGCCGGTTGACCTGGCAAAAAGTTGTTGAAACTCCCAGTCGTCCTGTCGCGGTATATCCTCCACGTCCTCCTTTGCCCCTGCAATCCTTACCAGTATTGCGGCACCTGCCTTATAGCTGGTTTGCGCTGCCGCGCGTATTATTTGGGCCAAAATCTATCTTTTGGGTTTGCCTGGTGCTGGTCTTATTGTTGGTTGGTGGTGGCACGCTGAGTATGGTGGAAGCATTCAAGCATAATTCTTCCGCGGCCAGTCAGTCTTCTGGGCCGGCGTTGCAGGTTAATCCTAGCAGTGCCGATGTCGGGGCTATTTTATCTCTCTCTGGTAGTGGATTATCGCCTCACGCGCTGATCGGGCTCTTCCGCGATAATGCTATTCCGATTAGTGATACGAATAACGCTTCTGCAATTTATGCTGATGCCACTGGTACAATTAATGATACTGTGATCATCGGTTCAGATTGGGGTGGCGGTCCACATACTATTATCTTAGAAGATGCCCATACCCATCGCTATATCTCGACTCCTATTCAGGTTACTGGCAGTATTGGTCCGTTGCGCCCGGCCCATCTGCGTTTGTCGGACAATGAGCTGGATTTTTCGGCCGGAGATCAGGCGACTAATACGCTGAAGAAGATGTCGTTATCCAATAGTGGCGCTGGCCAGATTACATGGCAGGCTACCACTACTCAGCCCTGGTTGATGTTGAGTCCTCAGGGGGGAACGCTGTCCGCCAATATGCCACCTACGGATGTAATGGTGGCCGTTAATCGCGCGGATCTACAGCCTGGTGATTATACTGCCCAGGTACTCTTTTCTTCCAGCGCTGGCGATAGCAAGCTTCCGGTTAAGATGAAAGTTTTGCCGTTGCAGGCGGAACATGGCCCTGTGTTGCAGTTGTCTCCTGCGCTCTTATCCTTTACTGGAACTGATGGTGGCTCTAATCCAGATCCACAGGTGATTACGGTGAGCAATCCTGGTGCTCTGCCATTAGATTGGAAGGCGACCGCCGATGTTCCCTGGCTGAACGTCTCGGCTTCTAGTACGCGAGTTGAGCCTTCGGGTAGCTCGACTGCTACCATTAAGGTCAATACGAGCTCGCTCTTGCCCGGTACATATAGTGCCCATGTCACCTTTACTGGTACAGGTACAACGTCTGTGTTGCATAGTCCTCAGAGCGTCTATGTGAGTGTAACCATTACGCCAAATTGTAGCTTGATGGTGTCTCCAGGCATGCTAAATCTCACCAGCATCTATCAAAAAACTGATCATGTCTCGCAGGCGATTACATTAAATCAAACCCAGAGTTGCGCTGGCTCCGTTTCCTGGAGTGCGAAAAGTAATACAGCCTGGTTGTCAATCAATCAGGCGCATGGAGTGACGCCCGCGGCCCCGACGGTTGTGGCGAGTACTGTAAATCTTGATCCGGGCAATCATACCGGCTCAATCACTTTTACCTCCAGTTATGGAACTCAGGTATTATTAGTGAGCGTAGCTGTAAGTCGGTCAAATGCACCATCATTAAGCGTTGGCCTGTCTACTATCTCTTTTGGAGCTAATGCGAGCGGAACCAGTCCGCCTGCGCAGGTACTCAGTTTGAAGAATAGTGGCGGGGCTGCTCTTTCGTGGTCGGCTTCGGCGACCACGCTGGTGGGTGGTAACTGGTTGCACCTGAATCAGACTTCGGGTCAGCTGAATGCTTATCAGTCTATGTCTATCAAGGTGCAAGCTACTGTGCTTGATACGATGACTCCCAATACCTATTCGGGCATCATCCGCATCTTTGTTCGCGATGCGGCGGGTAATTTACTGTCGCAGAATCCGCAGGTTATCCCTGTCAACTTTGTTGTGGGAGCCGCCTGTACGTTGCAGGTTTCTACCCTGCCATTAACGTTCTATGGCTCTGCTAATCAGGTGAATACGAGTGGCGCTGGTAGCGCCAATTCGGTCCATGTGGTGAGTATGACCGCGAGTAGCTCTTGTAAGAGTAATTTGAACTGGCAGGCTAGTCCATCTACTACTGATGGCGTGAAATGGTTACAGGTTACCCCCGGTAGTGGTTCTATTGCTCCCACTAAGTTGGCTAAGACACAGGTCAGCGTTAAGCTGGCTGGTTTGAATGCTGGTCCCTATTCAGGTCAGGTGACGTTGATTGCGACCGATCGCAGTCAGAAAATCGTCAGCAAGCAGCACATCAATGTTTATTTGACGGTGCAGCCTCCCTGTACGTTACTGGCTCCTACACCCGCTAGTTTAAATTTTTCGGCCCTGGGCAGCGCAGTACCGGGCCCGCAGACCTTTAAGGTCGGCGTGGTTGGTACCTGTGATGGTGGCACTGTGAATGTTAGTGCTGGAGGGGTGACGGCAAATTCACAGGACTGGTTGGTCATTTCACCTCAGCATGTCGCCCTTCATAGTGGGGAGACCGCAACGTTTACTGTGAAACCGAATACGGCAAATCTACCTCCAGGAAAGCAGTACCTTGGCGCTGTTGCTCTGGCCGCCCTTGATAATGGAATAGCGATTGTAGCAAGCCCACAGTCGATACCGGTGTCATTAAGCCTGGGTGGAACTCCTAAGCTGACCGCTGGTCCCGGCTCTTTGAATATGAGTTCCTCTGCTGGTAAGTCATCTCAGTTGATTGCTATTAGCAATATCGGGGATGCCCCTTTAGACTGGACTGCTTCTTTGCCGAGTGGTACGCCTGCGTATTTTTCGCTGTCGGCCAATGCGGGCAAGCAGCTTGCGGCGGGCGCTTCCACTAATGTTGCTCTGCTGATCGATACTACCAATGCTCCTGCAGGCCCTTATTGGCCAAATGTAATCATCAATGCTACCAATAGCCTGACCGGTGGGAACGTTGGAACGGTGACTATTCTTGTTACGATTACGGTGGTTGCGCCGCCAGCGATGAGTATCGATAAGGCAGACCTGTTTTTTAGCACAACTGCAGGCAGCGATCCAACTAACCAGTCTGTGACGATTAGCAATAGCGGTGGGGGAACTTTGAATTGGACTGCGTCGGTTCCTGATCAGCTCTGGTTGAGCCTGGGATCGACTTCGGGCCTGGCGAATGCCAGCACTACTTCGACATTGGTTTTTAAGGTGAGTGCCAGTGGTTTAGCTGCTCAGGCTTATACTGCTTCTACTACTGTAACACCTTCGAGCGGGACTCCAGTGACGATTACGGTACACTTAACGGTGATAGCGGCTGCTCCCACTCCTGTGGTTACGCAAGCGCCTGTTCCATCTCCTCAGGTAATGCTAACTCCAACCGCGCAGGTGAATTTGACGCCTGCGCCAGATCCAAAACCGTCAATTGGCCCCATGCCTACTGTGGCAGCTCAAATACCGGTTGCTGCCACTCCTGGTGTGGCTTCAACGCAGGGGCCGGTTGTTAATTCAACGACTGGCCAGGGGGTTCAAGCTGCTAACACAACCCCGCATAAACGCTGAGATCATTGCTCCGCACGTCAGGATTGCGCTTATGCTTGTACCTGTATTTCTGCGTTGCTGAGCTGCCGCGTCGGTTGAGGATAGCCAGCTAGCTCTTTGGCTCTGGCGATCTGGCGGCTATCATGTTCCCAATCTTCTTTACTGTTTTCGTCCAGCTTGATCGGCGTCTCCATGAGAATCGCACTATGCTGTACGCGTAGGTCTTGTAGAAGCGTTTTGAGGCCTGCCTGGCCAATGATGCCTTCACCCAGCCGAGCATGGACATCGCGATGGCTACCCAATGCTTTCTCTGTATCATTGAGGTGAATAACCTGCAGGCGCTCCAGGCCAAAGGTATTATCGCACTGGTTCAGGACCTGCAGGGCGGCCTCGGCTGTTGAGATGTCATGGCCAGCTCCCCATAGGTGGGCTGTGTCAAGGCATACTCCCAGTCGGTGTTGGTACTGTGGTAGTTGATTAAGTACGATGGCGAGATGGTCAAAGCTATGTCCCAGGGAGTTTCCTGCTCCTACATCATTTTCCAGCAGGAGCATGACTTCCTCGGGCGTCTCAGGTAAGATGCGTTCAATTCCCCGTGCGATACGGGCCAGGCCTGCTTCTATACCAGTGCCTCGATGGCTGCCAGTATGAAAGACTACATAGCGGGCCCCTAATAGTGCTCCCCGCCGTAAGGTCCAGCTCAAGAGCGCAATGGATTTTTCCCAGACGATATCATCAGAGGTACCTAGATTGATCAGGTAAGGTGCATGTAGTACGATTGGATCTAGCTGGCAGGCGCGAGCCGCTTCCGCAAATGCGGCGCAGAGCTTTGGATCGTCGGCGGGTGGTCGCCAGCTGGTCGGATTGCTGGCAAAGATTTGGATGGCTTCGCAACCAATTTGTTGCGCTGTCTGGGCAGCTTTTACCATTTTTGAGTTGGTGGGCATGTGTCGGCCAATACGCATGGTTAGTTGTTCCTCTTCCTCTGCTTTACTGGGGAGTATTTGTTGCTGTGCCAGTATCCTGATCATCTGAATGTTCTTCAGCTGGCCTCGATAGCGTGAAGCCCGGCAACTCTTCAAGCGATGTCAGACCAAATTGTTGTAAAAATTCTGCCGTCGTGGCAAAGAGGGCAGGACGTCCTACTGTCGGCGCTCGACCCACCTCTTCTACCAGCCCATGTTGCAGTAAACTCATCAATGCGCGGTCGCTATTGACACCACGAATGGCTTCAATCTGGTTGCGCGTTAAGGGCTGTCGATAGGCGACCACTGAGAGCGTTTCTAACGCTGCTGAGGTTAGTTTGGCGGTCATAGGAAGCCCTAACAGCGCAGCCACATAGCGTGCGTTCTCTGGCGCTGTCACAAGCTGAATTTGCTCACCCAGCAATTGCAATCTTATGCCCCGCGTTTGCTGGCGTAAATCCCGTTCTAACACCTCAAGAGCAGTAGTCAGTTGCTCTTCATTAACCGTCAGCAACTTACGTAGCTCGCCCCGTTCTAGAGGACGCCCTGCAACAAAAAGCAAGCTCTCGATGGCAGCTGCCCACTCTTTGTGATGCACCTGCTCCCGTCCACCCTGATCATCTAACATCTTCTGTTCCATTGTAGAGAAAAGTATACCATAACCATAGATTTTTGTGTGAAAAAAACCAATGTGGCACGTTACTATGCTATAACTCCTACAATGGTTGTGTAACGCATATACTGAAACAGTGAAAGTAGGTCATTACATATGGTGTCGCGTCCATTTTCCCAGAACGATATCTTTGCTAACTATGGATGGTACGAGAAACACAATTTGCTTTATCGTATAACCTCGGATCGTTGTAACTATATTGAGTCGCGTATTGAGCGTGTATTTGGTCGCAACGCTCTGGCTCAGCAAGAGATTCTAGAGGTTGGCTGTGGGGGCGGCTTGATTTGCCGCGAATTGGCGCGCCGTGGAGCTGTTGCGACCGGCATCGATCCAGTCGAGGGTGCGCTGGCCGATGCCCGGCGTTATGTACAGCAAGGGCGCCTGGGACATAATGTTTCATTCGATCATGGTTATGCCGAGTCTCTGCCCTATGCCGATGGTAGCTTTTCGGT
Source organism: Dictyobacter formicarum (assembly GCF_016587435.1). The sequence goes on along the minus strand of NZ_BNJJ01000009.1, from coordinate 62,723 downwards.
TATTGTGTGCCTGGATGTGCTGGAGCATGTGCGCGATTTACAGGCTACGATCCATGAAATCGCGCGCGTACTGGCCCCCGGCGGTATCTTTGTGTTCGATACCATCAATCGGACGTTGCTGGCACGGCTGGTTTTGATCCAGATTGGTGAGCGCTTCTTCCAGAAACAAGGTCTGGTGCCAGGATTGCATCATTATGAGGCCTTTATTAAGCCAGCTGAGCTCCAGTCTCTGATTAGCCGCGAATCGCTACAGGTTCAGGAGCTGACCGGCTTTATGCCAAAGGTGATTGAGGGACGCGTGGCCCTTGCCCCGGGTTGGTTTAAGGGCGTTTCGTATATTGGTTATGCCACAAAAGGGAGATAGGAACGGACATACTCTGCTGGTTGCTGCGGTCAGTCTAGCCAGAACTGTTGATCTTCTCTGGACATTGTGCTGCGTGCGATAGCTTCGGCAAAGCTCTGCTTCTTGGGACCTTGCTGCGCCTGGCTCGCCGCTTCACGTGTCTGGCGACGGTTCATGGTCAGGGCTGGCTGGCTGCCACCGAGTGCGTTGCTAAATTGTTCGATGCTAACCTGAAAAAATTGGGCCAGTTTCTCTAATTGACGCTGACTCAAGCTGACCAGTTCGATGGCTCCGCTTTCGAATTTATTCCAGACGTCTACACTGAGGCGTAGTCCTCTGGCGGTCTCTACTTTGTTCAGATTGCGGCTCTTGCGCAGTTCGGCCAGTGTCGCGAAGGCGGTCTGGGGCTCAAAAACGCGCTCAAGCGCGCTGTTCAGCGCACGCCTGGTTAATGGCAGCAGGCTTGCGGTTTGATCAATTGCTTCTGTGCCGCCAGTGGCTTGATAACCAGCGATAAAGTCGATCAATTCATCTTGATATGCTGGATACTCCTGGAGGATACGTATCTGCGCCTGAGTATCTCCTGATTCTTTGGCGGCAATCCAGGCCATTTTGAGTTGTTTTAATTCGGGAGTGTTCATTTGAGTACTCCTTTCCGTTCCCTTTTGCTTGGTATTATGATTGTTGCTGCAGTGCTGATTTATATGCTGGCTGATGTTGTTCTCTTATCACACATTCACGTAGGTAGCTACGCGCCCGTTCATAGCGCAGGCGTACCGTGCGCTCCGTTTTTTTACATAGTCCCGCAATATCGTCCCACTTGAGCCCCTCGATGGCCCGCAAGGTCATGATCTGGCGGTCCAGTGGATCGCGTAAATACGTTAAGATACGCTGGCTTTCATCCTCTGCATGCATTTCTTCATACTGGTCACGCGGATCTGCAACATCCGATGCTGACTGATTTTCATCATCGGCCGGAGCTGGTTGCAGCGTTTCTATCAGTGCGCGTGGCACATGCTGTGGTCGTCCGGCGGGGCGACCTTCGGCGTCACGTCGATAGCCCAGGCCTTCTTGACGAAGAACGCGGTTAAATTCATCGACGCAGAGACAACGTAGATAGTGAATAAAATTTTGTGTGATAAATATTTCTCCCGGATCTTGCGCTTCGCGTAACAGGTGCTCACCCATGTTCGCGATCGCTTCTTCCCGTAATTCTGGACGGTGACGTAAGCCCTGCGTGTGACGCTGAAAGGCCGGTGCGCTGCGTTGCAGCAACACCTCGCAGAGAAAACGCATTCCAGCATCATTGCCCGCAGTCTTTTGTGCGCGAATGTTTATAACAAGCTCACTCTCACCGATCTCATAGCGTCCCTCGGCCGTTCGACGGTGTAAGCGCTCATTAAGTGTATGATCACTCAGGTCGATCATTCAGTCCCCCAAAAGTAGTACTACGGTGGTTTGCTTTTGTGGCTCCTACCAACTCTATTCTTCTACACTCGCTAAAAGCGGAAATTTTTGTTGACGCTTTCTTTAGGATAACAGAATTTGTTAAGCGTGGAAAGTACAGCACAGCATCAGAAAATCCATGACGATGGGAAGTAAAGCGCCCCCATACGGGCGGGCGCATGCGCGCCCGCAACTGTTTTAATGAGTAGTGCAGAAAAAAATGTGCACAGCACATTTTTTTCTGCACTACTCATTAAAACAGTTTTGAGCTCCGAAGGAGCGTAGTGTGAGGGGCCGAAGGCGCGAAACGTATAGCATTCAGACACACTCTTATATTGGAGATGTGCCAGCACATTTAATAGCTATGATACGAAAGTATATAGCTATTGATACTTTTGCTCCTACCGACGAACGCTGCTCTGATTTATATTTGCAGGGTGATGATTGATTATAATATCTACCCCTGTTTTGCGATAGGCATGCGGAAGTGGTAGGAGAGAGGATCTATGGAGTGTGCTTGAGATCTTACCAAAAGTTGCCAGGCTCCAGGCATCGTATGTGCTGGGAAAGCCACTGGCGTTACCAATCAATCTGACGGTCAGTGTCAGCTACCGTTGCAATTCGCGCTGCAAAACCTGTAATGTCTGGCAGCGTCCCAACGATGATTTTACCCTTGATGAATATGATCGCACCTTTGCCTCCCTGGGTCGGGCGCCCTACTGGTTTACATTCAGCGGCGGCGAGCCGACGTTGCGTAAAGATTTGCCCGCTATTGTTGCCTCGGCCTATCACCATTGTCGCCCGGGCATTATCAATATTCCCACCAATGGTATCCAGGATAAAATTATTCCCACGCATATTGAGCAGATTTTGCAGGCTGCTCCTGCTTCAGAGGTGATAGTTAATCTATCATTGGATGGCATCGGGGAGAAACACGATCAGATCCGTGGCGTTGACGGCAATTTTGAACGCGCTATGCGTACTTATGCGGGCTTGAAAGCTCTTAAGGCCAGCTATAAAAATTTTACCCTGGGCGTACATACCGTGATCTCAAACTTTAATATCGATGATTTTGAGGATATCTATCATTTTGTTAAAAATGAGCTGCAGCCTGATTCGTTTATCAGCGAGATCGCTGAGGAGCGCGTCGAATTGGATACTGTGGGTACGGGTATCACACCTTCTATTGGTTTGTATCAGCCGGCGATTGAGCGTGTGCAGGAGGGAATGCGCCAATCGCAGCCAGTCGGCGTTTCGCGCATTACCCAGGCCTTTCGCGATCGCTACTATGATCTCGTTAAGCGTACGCTGGTGGAGCAACGCCAGGTTATTCCTTGCCTGGCTGGTGTGGCTTCAGCTCAGATTGCCCCCAATGGTGACGTGTGGACCTGCTGTATCCGCGCTGAATCAATAGGCAATTTACGGGATTTTGACTATGATTTTGGCGCTACCTGGCGTACTGCTAAAGCCGATGCTCTGCGCCGTAGTATTAAAGCCGGCGAATGTTATTGTCCTCTAGCCAATGCCGCTTATACCAATATGCTTTGTCACCCATATACTGTGGCCAGCGTCGTTCTGGAAGTGGGACAGCGCACCCGTGCCAATATGCTCAAAAAGTATCGCCGTACACCTCCCGGCCGCATGCTACCCGTCGTCTCCATTAACCAAAAATAGGCGCGCCCCTTGCGGGCGCTTTAATCCTTGTCGCCTTGAAATGTGCAGAGGCGCACCTACGGTTAGATGGTGTCAAACAGGCTGCTGACCGATTCACCATTATGGTTGCGGCGGATCGTTTCGGCGATCAGGGGGGCCAGCGAGAGAATGGTCATGTTAGGTAGTCGTTTCTCGGCCGGTATCGGTACCGTATTGGTGGTGACAATCTCTTCGATATCGGGCTGATTTTTGAGGCGCTCAATGGCTTTACCGGTGAAGAGGCCATGGGTGCAGGCAACGAAAATTCTGCCGACTCCACGTTCGCGGACGTGCTGCAGAATTTCAACGATGGTGCCACCATTGGCGATCTCGTCGTCAATGATAATGACGTCTTTGCCACCCACGTCGCCGACAATGCTGTCGATGATGACCTTGTCATCGCTGACTCTTTTCTTGCTTCCTGCTGCGACTGGCATATTGAGGAGGCGTGAGAAATAGGTGGCCGATTTGGCGTTGCCGAGATCGGGCGAGACGACAATACCGTTGGTCAGGTTATAAGAGCGGAAGTGCTGGGCCAGCACGTTGAGGGCGTTTAAGTGGTCGGTGGGGACACTGAAGAAGCCATGTACCTGCGGGGCGTGCAGGGCCACTGTGATGACACGATTGGCTCCGGCTGTCTGCAGCAGATCGGCTACCAGGCGGCCTGCAATCGAAATACGTGGAGCGTCTTTTTTGTCCGAGCGTGCATATGCATAGTATGGTATAACTGCTGTCAGGCGTGCCGCGGAGGCGCCACGGGCCGCGTCTAACATAAATAACAGTTCCATCAGGTTTTCCTGGACCGGGGTTACCAGTGGCTGTATCAGGTAGACATCACTCTCACGGCAGTTTTCATTCATCTGAACATAGAGGCAGTCATTGCTGAAATGTTGAATGTGAGTCGGCGAGAGCTGAAGGCCCAGATATGCACTGATTTCTTTGGCCAGTTCCTGATGAGCACTGCCACTGAAAATAGTAATGTCACGCATAAATTTTTATCCTTATATTCCTACTTGAAGGTATACCACTCAATCGGATGAGCTGTCCTGGGGACAGCATCGCTGATATTTTTATATTACTATAATAATGAGGCCAGTAGGGCACAAAATAGAGAAAGAAAAGGAAATCCTTCTCTTTTCAAATTATTGCTGTGAATTCTCATTAGTTATTGTGACATTTGTGTTATTGTAGCGTCAAGGATAGGTGCCGCAAAGTCCTCCCATCCTTGTGGCTAACTTTATACTGGCCCGCATCAGTTTTTTTACGGTTTTTTCCGATTCTGCTGTTGTTTTGTAACGATTTCTGGCCCGATTTGTTGTCGGCTATAGAGCTATAGCAATAACATTGCATCTCCAAAGCTGAAGAAGCGATAACGTTCTTTTATTGCTTCCTGATAGGCCTGTTCCATCAGGTCTTTTCCCATGAAGGCGCTGACCAGCAACAATAATGTTGAGCGGGGCAGATGAAAGTTGGTGATCATGGCATCTACGACCTTAAAAGGGGTACCGGGAGTGATAAAGAGCCGGGTGTTGCCTTTGTAGGGAGCGATTTCTCCGTTGTGAAATTTGGCGATGCTTTCAAGTACACGCACCGAGGTGGTACCCACTGCTACGACGCGTCCACCGGCTTGCCTGGTTTCGTTAATGAGTGCTGCCGTGTCTGCATCGAGCTCGATTTCTTCGCTGTGCATTTTGTGTTCACTGACGTTTTCGTGCTCAACTGGTCTGAATGTATCCAGTCCGACATGCAGTGTGACAAAGCTGGTACGTACACCCTGCTGGCGTAAGCGTTCTAATAGTTCCGGGGTAAAATGCAGGCCAGCCGTGGGTGCAGCCGCCGAACCCTGAATGCGTGCATAGACCGTCTGATAGCGCTCTTGATCTTCCAGCGTTTCATGGATGTAGGGGGGGAGTGGCATACGGCCAACCTCATCAATGCGTTGGCGCACATTGAGTAGCTGATAGGGATCGTTGCTATTGGCCGACTGCTCGGGAACCGAGAAATGCACGATACGTCCACCAGCCTCGGTACGCTGTTTAATTTCGCCAATCAAGCGTGGAGGCTGGCCCTGGTGTCCAAAATGGATACGAGCTCCCTCGCGCAGGCGGCGTCCAGGTCGCACCAGGGTTTCCCAGTGATCTGGACCCAGGTTGTTGCGCTCGGCGAGCAGCAGCACCTCGGCGACGCCGTTTGTCTGCTCCCGATAGCCCAGCAGACGAGCCGGGATGACGCGACTCTGGTTAGCGATCAGAAGATCGCCAGGCCGCAAGAACTCGCCCAGATCTCGAAAATGCCGATGTTCGAATGTTTTGTTCTCGCGCCGCACAACGAGGAGCCGCGAGGCATCTCGCGGCTCAATCGGGGTCTGCGCGATTAATTCTAATGGTAAATCGTAATCAAAATCACTTATCTTCAGGATGTTGTCCACAGACTCTGTCCACTTTCTCCGCCTGGTGCTGTCAAACCTAAATGTTGATATGCGGCCCTCATGGCAATACGGCCGCGTGGCGTGCGTGCGATAAAACCTAACTGCAGTAGATAAGGTTCATAGACATCTTCGATCGTCTCTGAATCTTCGCTGGTGCTGGCCGCCAGGGTATCCAGTCCCACGGGACCACCATTAAACTTGTTAATAATGGTCAGCAGCATGTTACGGTCGGTTTGATCCAGGCCGATTTCATCTACTTCCATTGCGTCCAGCGCCGCTTTCGCTACCTCTCGGGTGATCACGCCATCGGCTTTGACCTGTGCGTAGTCGCGCACACGCTTGAGCAGGCGGTTGACGATACGAGGGGTACCTCGTGCCCGACTGGCAATCTCCTCCACGCCTTCCATGTCGGAGGCAACCTTCAAAATGCGCGCCGACCGGGCCACGATCTGTTTCAGTGACTCCTGATCATAATATTCCATGCGATAGATCGCGCCAAAGCGATCGCGCAGTGGGGCGGTCAACGAACCTACGCGCGTGGTTGCCCCTACCACGGTAAATGGAGGCAGGTTGAGTCGTAGTGACCTGGCGCTAGGACCTTTACCAATCATAACATCCAGCGCAAAATCCTCCATGGCGGAATAGAGACGCTCTTCTACCGCGCGTGCCAGGCGATGGATCTCATCAATAAACAAAATCTCGCCCGGTTGGAGCGACGTCAGGATTGAAGCCAGATCTCCGGCATGTTCGATCGCTGGACCCGAAGTGGTGCGCAAATTCACACCCATCTCGGCGGCAATAATATTGCACAGCGTCGTTTTGCCCAGTCCTGGCGGGCCATACAGCAACACGTGATCCACCGATTCATTACGGCGACGCGCAGCTTCCAACAAAATACTCAGGTTTTCTTTGATTTTTTCTTGACCGACGTATTCAGACAAGTGACGAGGGCGCAAACTTCCTTCAATCAGTTGTTCCTCTTCACTGATGTTGGGTGAAACGAGGCGGTCCCCCATATTTATCTCCGATATGAAACTAGTGTTCTACAACGTGTCGCTCACATTATATCAGAGTTTACCCCCCTCGTCGAGCCAACCAAAATACCCTCATCCTTTCGGATAGGGAACGGCATCGCCCATAGGTTCGGGCCTTGCGCCCGATTTCCCTCTCGCCACGAGCGCCGCAACAAAAAACAAGGTGCGGGCGCGCATGCGCCCGCCAAAAGCGCTACGCGCTATACCCTTTTAATTTATGTTCGAGGGTCTGGTTTTGTTTGGCCACGCGTTGTTTACGCTTTTCGGCATATGCCAGCAGCCGCTCTTTGATGGTGGGATCGGCAATTGCCAGCTCTTTAGCCGCATGGATGGCCGCATTCACGGCGCCCGCATCGCCAATTGCCATGACCGCGACAGGTGCGCCCTCGGGCATTTGCACCATAGAGAGCAAGGCATCGATCCCTTTGAGCGCACCAAGATCGCGCGGAACGCCAATCACCGGCAGGTCAGCTCGCAGGTCAGCGATATTGCCGGGCAGATGGGCCGCTCCACCTGCGCACGCAATGATCACCTGGACCGAAGCGGGCAGATTATCGATATGCCCGACCACTGTGCGCAAGTCGCGATGTACCGAGTTGATCTGCACCAGGCAGGGAATACCAAACTCGTTACGTAACGTGTCTACCGCTTTCATCATTAAAGGAAGATCCGAATCACTTCCCATCGTGATTAATACCTTAGGCTCCCCTCGTGCGGCCGAGCCGATGCCTTCGGGAGAGACCAGTACTCCGTACTCCTGGTTGAGCGCTGCGCGTATAGCTTGTTGGTTGTCTGACATGATGTTTAGCTATATCGAGAGTGTTGCCCTCGCCTCCTTCGCTTGCTTATAGACTGTGGCCAGGTCTTCGCCGACAACGGTGATATGGCCCATTTTGCGATCAATTTTGGTTTCTCGCTTGCCATAAATGTGTGGGAAGACATGCTCATGATCATAATCACGGGACCACTGAACGTTGGCGGATCCATTGCGCTCGCCAAGGATGTTTTCCATCACCGCTGCCGGGTAGAGTAGGGTTGTGGAGGGAAGTGAAAGATTGGCGATAGCGCGCAGGTGTTGTTCAAATTGGGACGTCTGGCAGGCTTCAATGGTGTAATGACCTGAATTATGTGGTCGTGGGGCAATCTCGTTCAGCCAGAGCTTGCCTTGCTTGTCCAGAAACATCTCGACTCCGAAGATGCCGATGCCTTCCAGCCTGTCGATGCTCTCGCTGGCCATCTTTTGTGCTTCGGCCTGTAATGTGGCTGAGATCGGAGCGGGCGCCAGCACTGTGAGACAAATGTCGCGCTCGTGAATCATCTCGACAACTGGAAAGGTAGAACTCTCCCCGCGTTCATTGCGAGCAATCATGATACCGAGCTCTTTATCCAGGTCCAGGCATTTCTCAACATAAAGCTCGCGATCACCTAATTTTGTGCGTGCCTTCTCAATATCATCAGGACCATTGATGCGGGCGTTACCTCGTCCATCATAAGCATCTTTTTTAGCTTTCAAAACAAGTGGATAATCCCATTCCTGCGCTGCTTGCTCAATATCATGCGGCGAAGAGACTGAACGATAAGGCACCACTGATATACCGTGGCGCGCCAAAAATTCCTTCTGCTCAAATTTATTCTGGATAATAGCAAGCAACTCGGGCGAAGGATAAATTTTTACGCCCTCAGCCTGCAAATCTTGCAAAGCCTGCGTATTGATATGCTCGATTTCATAGGTCAAAATATCTGCACGCTTGGCCAGTTGACGCAATGCAACTGGATCTTTCAAACTGCCCATAATCTGTTCCGCTACCGTAGAAGCGGGACATTCAGGCGTTGGATCCAGGACCACGACTGAAGCAAAGCCCAGTTTACGCGCCGCTTCACTGATCATCAATCCTAACTGCCCACCTCCGATAATACCAATCCGGGTTCTAGTAATAACTGCTAATTCCTGAGTATGTTGTACTGCTGTATTCACTTGCTCGGCTCTCCTTTGTATCACGCTTATTCATTGTAAACATGAGCCAGCACCCCTGTCAAACGGAAATCATAATTGAGACTTGTAGGTTCGACCCTTGCGGTCGATTTCCCTTTCCCCATACGATCCCGTTCCCTGTACACATGACGTACATATGACATTCGCCAACATCCATCCGTGCCGTCCTTGCGGTCGGATAGGGGGGTCAGGTAGGGAGGAATCTGACGCAAAGGTCGAACCGAGAAGGGGATGTTTCGAGCGCAGGAGGAGAAATCGGGCTCAAGGCCCGAACCTACGTTTGCAAAAATTTGAATGATACGCTTACCCTGTTTTGCCCTTGATTTTTGGACCAAAATATGTTATTATATATAAGTGTTCGAGAGAAGTCAGCTGATTGACTTCTTTTTTTTACGCCCATTTTCCCACTCTGCCTCTCTCTCAAGCTTCCTGATACATATTTTTGTAGGCCGACCGACTGCCCCCCATTACCCTGTTCTGGCTTGCATGCATTTCGTCTGTCTCATAGAATAGGAATGATATTATTCAGTATGTATTTTTGGGGAGGAGGTTGTGTATGCCACGTATTCAACCTGATGACTCGGTGCAACTACCTGAGCATGCAACCAATGGTAGTTCTACCATGACGACTCTGTTTAAAACGATGGCGCATCGACCTGATATAATGCAGAGTTCTATGCAGCTGGTGGAAGCTGCCATGCGCGGCGGCACCGTTGAGCCACAGCTCAAGGAGCTATTGGCCATTCGAGTGTCACAGGTGAATTTATGCTTCTATTGAGAGCACGCTCACACTGCCTTGGCAAGGCAGATGGGATTGGACGAGGCGCTGCTTGACGCTCTTTATCATATCGATCAAAATCGACACTTGTTTACGGAGCGCGAGCTGGTAGCCTTGCGTTATGCGGAAATTGTAACTACAAGCGCCCGTGATGTGAATGAAGATTTGTGGGATGAACTGCAATTCCACTTTAACGATGGCGAAATCGTCGAACTGACCACTGTCATCGGCATCTTCAATTTCTTCAATCGTTTCGCGGATGCTTTAAAACTTGACGAAGCTTAAAAACCGGGTATTGAATATTTACATCAAATTGTTGAGGGCCCGGCTAAATTCAGGAGTAAAGACGTTATGCCTACTAACGAAGAGAAATATCAGGCACTTTTAAAAGATTTACGTGAGCTGGGTGTGTATTTGCATGGGCGCGGCGATAAGACGCACGCCCTTTCCCAGCAGTTTGCTGAAAATGCTAAGAAAGATGCATCCAATCGCGAGTTTGATCTCAATCAGTCACGCATGCTGGACTATCAACACCACCTGTGGCATGAGATAGGGAATTTGGTCGATAAGCTGATCAAGCAACATGGTTAATATTACCTTTTATATTCGTTGGTACAAACTGCGCGCCGCGCAGTTTGTACCAACGAATATAAAACCTTTTGAGCACCGAAGGTGCGAAGCGTCAGGGCCGAAGGCGCGTACCGCCTGGCTTTCAGACACATTCTGAGCTAGTGGCCTGGATTTGATCATTTGCCGACGTTGAAGCGGAAGTGGGCAATATCGCCGTCTTTAATCACGTATTCTTTACCTTCCAGGCGCAGGACACCTTTTTTGGTGGCAGCAGCAAATGAGCCACACTCCATAAAATCGTTAAAATGGACTACTTCGGCACGGATGAAGCCACGCTCAATATCTGAGTGAATCTTGCCAGCCGCTTCTGGTGCTTTGGCGCCCTGGGTGACAGTCCACGCGCGAACTTCGTCTTCGCCAGCTGTCAGGAAGGTGATCAGGTTCAGCAGGCGATATCCCACCTGGATGACACGATCAGAGCCCAGTTTAGGTAGGCCCAGCGACTCCAGATATTCCTGCGCATCCTCCTCTGGCAACTCTGACAGCTCCGCCTCCAGGCTGGCGGAGACGGCGGCTACCTCTGACCCCTCGCTCTTTGCCTGTCGGGCCACGCGCGCGATGCCCTTGAGCTCTGCGTTCAGACTCTCGTCATCGACGCTCTCACCGGCGTTAATCTTGTCCAGGAGCTCGTTGGCCTCGCCCAGCACACCCTCGCTGACGTTCAGCACATACATGCGCGGCTTCATTGTCAATAAGAACAACTCTTTGAGCAGGGCATGTTCTTGTTGTCCCAGTTCCAGATCCTTCACCAGCTTAAACTCTTCTAAAGCAGCCTGGAAGCGGTGCAGAATCTCCAACTCGTGCTGATATTTTTTATCGCCCGATTTGGCGGCCCGCGATGTACGTTCTATACGCCGTTCCACCGAAGCTAGATCGGTGATCATCAGCTCCGCATTCAAGCTCTCCAGATCGCGATAGGGATCGATCGTCTCATTGATATGGGGTACATTATCGTTGGTAAAGCTGCGCAGCACTACCGCCAGTGCATCAGCATTGCGAATGTGTCCCAGAAATTCAGCGCTCAAGCCTTCCTTTTTATCCTTGCCCGACTGTGCCGCCTGTCCCATACCGGCCACATCCACAAACTCAACCGTGGTCGGGGTAACCTTTTTAGGCTGAAAGATTTCGGCCAGCGGCTGTAAGCGCGTATCTGGAACTTGAACCACTCCCACATTAGCCTGAACGGTACTGGTGGCATACCCACTGATCGGCGCTCCCGCCTGCGTCAAGGCATTAAACAAACTCGTCTTACCACTTTGTGGCAATCCGATAATTCCTATTGTCAGGGCCATATTGTCCTCTTCCTTCTCCTTGATAATCTATCTAATAGCAATAATCTATCTATAACTGGCACACATTGTACCTCAATCCGCAAACTATCCCCTTCTCCCCCACCCACTTCCTCTCCCCCTCCCTCCGCCGCCGCAGGCAGCCTCAAAAAGCGGGGATGCAAGGGGCGGCGAGCCCCTTGACTGGGGGTTTGGCGAGCATGCTGGGGGCATGATCAAGCTGTGCCCCCAACTTGCCCTCCTCCCCCCGCCGCCGTAGGCGGCAAAAAAAGAGAATTATAAAGTGACCACATTATAGCTGACTTGACGCAGTCAAAGCCAGACACTACAATATCTGTTGATATACAGCACTTTCCATATATAGGAGGAACCCTTAATGCCATTGTTCGAGTACTATTGCTCAGACTGCAAAACCAGATTTGAGCTCCTTGTCAGCCATAAACATGCTGACGACGTTGTATGTATGAAATGCCATAGCGAAAAAGTTCGTCGCCTGCTCTCCGTTTTCGCAGCTCCCCGTGGCGCTGGCGAAGATTATGCATTCGACGACGCACCAGGAGCCGAAGGAGGCTGTGGTTGCGGTGGCGGTTCTTGTGGTTGCCATTAATCTTTCATATGGACAACAACAAATCCCTTTTTCTTCTATCAATTTTCCTAAGACGAAATCAGGTTTGTCTTATGTTATTCAATAAAGTGAGCTACCGGCGGGGCATCATCGAAGGGGTTATTATTTATGCCATCGGTAGGCTCGGAGCGCTAATTACCCCCGCTTTCTTTCCCGATTGGATGTTTGTCGCGGTCCCCTTACTGTTTTTGGTATTCCAGTATATTCTACCACCAGTGTGGGCGGCACGCCGTATGACTTCAACGAAGCGAGAGCGACTCAGTAAGCGCTTCTGGCTTTTGGGGCCACGCATCGCGGCTATTTGCTTTGGGCTGGATGTCGTCATTAGCCTTTTTTGCGGCTTGCCCTTAACGATGTTCGAGGTACAACAGGGTCCCGTCGTACTACGCCTGTTCGCGAGTGGTGCCAGTCATCTGACTATACCTGGCTACCTTTTCTATGAGCTGCGAACCGCCGTCTTTTTGTTTGTATTTTATACAATCGCGGTCGTTTGTACACGCCTGGCCGGTGGTGGTTTTCTGCGCTTCACTATGCCCGCGGGTGGCAATCGTGTAACATTGTAAATTGAGCATCTATAAGGGTTCATACTATTATAAGGTGAACCCTATTTGTCATTCTGTGAATTCTTTCTTACCCCTCCATTATATTGTTTATTGTAGCCTGTATTATCCTTTTTATTATTTTATCTACATGACTGATTATGCTGACACGCCCTTTGCTCACATAGGCAGTTGTGCGCTCAAATAAATATAATCACACTATTGTGATAAGTCATGTTGCTTCTCGCTGATACATTTGTTACAATGTGCCTGAAGCGGAGCTTTATGGTCTTCGGCATGGAAGAGGAAAGGTATGGTAGCATCCGGTGTCAAAAGTGTACGCAATTACGAACCAAAAAGGCGGGGTCGGCAAGACAACTTCTGCTATCAACCTGGCTACGTATCTGGCCGCCGCCGGGCGCAGGGTACTGCTTGTTGATATGGACCCACAGGCCAATGCCTCAAGTGGGATTGGCGTCTTGAAAAATAAGCGGACGCATACGATTTATGATTTGCTTATACAAGAGAATGACGAAATTTCTATATTTGATGTGATTGTTCCAACTTCACGTCGGGAACTGGTGGTGGCTCCCTGCACAGTCGATCTGGCGGCAGCCGAGATTGAGTTGGTTGGCGCGATGGCTCGCGAGCATCGCTTGCGTCAGATCCTGGAGCCGATTCGTGAGCGTTGCGACTATGTTATTATTGATTGTCCTCCCTCTCTTGGTCTATTGACGATTAATGCTCTGGTGGCTGCTGATGGTATTATTATTCCCATTCAGTGCGAATACCTGGCGCTAGAGGGGTTAAGCCAGCTCCTGAATACTGTGAATATCGTTAAATCAAAGTTGAATGCCAACCTTTTTATTGTTGGCGTAATTTTGACGATGTTTGATTCTCGTACGCGGCTGGCCGCTGATATTGTGCGCGAGGTGCGCAGTCATTTTCCCCAAGAAGTTTTCCAAACGATTATTAATCGAAATGTTCGTCTAAGTGAGGCCCCTAGCTTCGGCCAGTCGATTATGGATTACGATCCTACTTCCCCTGGGGGTCTGGCGTATCGCGCACTTGCCGAGGAGGTAATGGCTCGTGGCTAAACCAAAATCTGGGCTGGGACGTGGTCTGGATGCGTTGATTTCTGGCGCTTCCGATGTGATGTCTGCCCAACAACCGGCTAAAATTTCTGCCGATACTTTGCCTTTTGTTCCGATTGATAGTATTATCCCCAATCCACGGCAGCCACGGCGTACTTTCCGTGATGATGATCCTCTGTTATTTGAGCTGCGGGATTCCATTAAAGAGCATGGTTTGATTCAGCCGATTGTGGTGACGCGCCTGGATGGAGCGGATAAGATGCAGTCGGCGCAGGCTGAGAACGATTGGTTTGGTTCTTCTTCGGCAGCTCCTGCTGCGCCGTCGGTGGTGCAGTATCAGATTATCGCTGGTGAACGTCGCTGGCGCGCTTCTAAGCTGGCTGGCTTGACCAAAGTTCCGGTGGTGATTAAGGATGTCACTCCATTGGAGATGCTTGAGCTGGCCCTGATCGAAAATATCCAGCGTTCAGATCTCAATCCAATTGAAGAGGCCCTGGCTTATCAGGCATTGGTGCAGGAGTTTGGTCTGACTCAGGAGTCGGTGGCAAAGCAGGTCGGTAAAGATCGGGCGACAGTGACGAATGCGCTACGCTTGCTGCAACTTTCTCCCCGCGTACGCGAGATGCTGGTTAATCAAGTAGATAACTTCACGGCTGGCCATGCGCGCGCTTTGATTAATATTACGAGTGAAGAGGCTCAGATTCAAGCGATGGAGCAGATTATTGCTTTGCGTCTGAATGTGCGCCAGGCGGAAGAACTGGCGGCGCGTATCAAAGGCGCTGAAGATGTGGAGGCAGCTATCGAGCAGGCCACTTCTATACCTCCCCGCTCTCCTGAACTGGCCAGTCTGGAGGAACATTTCCGTGAGGCCTTGATGGTGAAGGTCGATCTGAAATGCAATGCCAAAGGCAAGGGAAAGCTGGTACTCCACTTTAATAATCAGGATGAATTGGATGGTCTGTACGATCGACTGGTAAAGCCACAGGAAGACTAGACATGTTATAGAATCATATTGGGGAGGCTATATGGCGGGGATTGAGAGTCCTTTTGTAAAGGTGCGGCGCCGGTTGGTCATGGCTCGTGTCGAGTTTATGAGCCAGTTGGCCGCGTTTCAACCTGAGGATTTGAATCGCTCCCTCACTGCTGATGGGGAGTCTCCTTTGCTGATCGCCCACCATCTGGCTATGATAGAGGCTGTGGCCTTGCAGCAGTTGCAGCGTATTCAATCTGAAGATAATCCTCATTTCGATACTTTGATTCAACTCCTTCCTGTTGAGACGGAGTTGGGTGATACTGTTCTCTCTTTAGAGACGGTGTTGGCCGAGATGTTCGCTCGCCGGTCCGAGCTCCTTTCCTATCTTTTACAAGCTCCTCTTACTAGCTGGGAGCGCCCCTTCGTTTTTGCCTCCTGGGGCTCTCGTAAGTTTTATCAGTTAGTCAATATGCTACCTTTACATGATCGTCAGCACGCTCGTCAGCTTGCTACTATGCGTTCCCATCTACCATAGTTCTGTATTTATGTACTAATTTTATATGTCGCTTCGCGAGATGAATTTTCCCATTTGTTCAAGGGCTATACTGGGAATATGAAAGTGTATGAAGCAACCTGGCATGTTTTCTATCTGTAAGTAAGCGGCTTTCACAATCATTTTGCTGTTTGGCTGTTCTGGTTAAAAGGAGTCTTTTTATGCGCTATCCTGATACCGATGATCATCGCTTGCATACGATTGTGGCTACAGAGTCCATGACTCTCCCTCCTGCACTTTTAACTGATAATGAAGAACAACGGCTGGCGACTGGTGTTGCTGATAGTCACAATGCTATGACGAGTCAACCTACTACCCAGGTACGTGTGCTCATTGTAGATGATCATGCGTTGATCCGCGAGGGGCTGAGCCAGCTTTTTTCTCTGGAAGATGATATTCAGGTGGTGGGTGAGGCGGTGGATGGCTTTTCGGCTCTGGAGAAGATTCGCCAGACGCATCCCGATGTGGTGCTAATGGATATTAATTTGCCCGTAGTGGATGGCATTGCGATTACGCGCCAGGTGACCCAGCAATTTCCCGCTGTGGCGGTGATTATGTTGACGATGCATCGCCAGAATCAGCAGATCGTAGAGGCGATGCGCAATGGAGCGCGTGGCTATATCTTAAAAAACGCTACGGCTCGCGAGGTGGCGCAGGCTATCCGAACTGTTCATGCGGGTGGCGTGGCTATTTCTCCCTCTCTGACCGGCGTGCTGGTTAATGAGCTGCGCCGTCAACCTGAGGCTACTGCTCCGATCGGTCAACATGTGGCTCAACTCTCGGAAAAAGAGGTTGAGATTATTCGTTATCTGGCCGCTGGCATGAGCAATAAAGAAATCGCTGAGCGCCTGGCTTATTCTGAAAAGACCGTAAAAAACTATCTTTCGATTATTTTCCAGAAACTGCATCTGCGCGATCGAACCCAGGTGGCCATTTTCGCTCTGCGCCAGGGCCTGTTACCTGATGAAGATGTCTGAGCCGCATCTTTCTAGATGGTTATCTGGTTGCCTGGATAGGTCGATGAAATTGTGGTTTGAGCATGTACAGCACATAGCCGTCAAACTCGTAGCGCGTGAAGCGTCCGGCCGCCTTACTGTTGATCCAGCTTTCGACTTTGGATAGGCAGCCGTATTCAGGCATGGTGAGATTGGGGTCTTTGGGGCACAACCAGGATGCGTTCCAGGCATCCTTTTCGACGGCTTCGTGAAACTCTTTGACGCGATTATGAGTCCCCTCCATATTGTAGTCGATTACGGAGCATAAGATTTGCTCTTTACTGGCGAAGGCCAGGCTATTACAGGTCCAGTAGTCGGTGTAGATGCGCGTGGCCCCCGTTTGATCAGATAGTTGGCCAGGTTCTGGCGCTTAAGACTGGCGGCCTGCGCTTTGGGTACCTCTTGAAATGCAATGATCGTGCCAATGACCAGGATGACGGCCATGGTGGTCAGCAAGATGCGGCTGCCGTAGATTTTGATGCTTGACCAGATGGTGCTCGGTTGCCACTGGCTGGCGGCTGTCCAGAGGGGATAGATGATGGTGGCTGGCGTCAGGACGATCAGGCTGATGATGTAGCGCGCATGATAGCCGGGCTGGTCGTTGGGACCCGCGCTGATGATGTAGGCGATCAGGATCAGGATGGCGGTTATGGCCATGCACAGGTGGGTGGTGTGTAGGACCAGTGTGCGGTGATAGGCGCGCTCATCTAACTGCGCTCGTTGTCGTCGCAGTGCGCGTATGGCGATCAGTGCCATCCAGCATGAAGCCAGTATAATCACAATGTAACCGATACTCCAACTTGACTGTACGATGCCACAGCTCAGAGTCCTGGGTGTGTTGTCTCCCAGAAAAGGATATTCAAGCACCGGACAAAACGGAAAGCCGGTGGCAGTCGGCAGGCTGACCTGGAAGGTTTCGACGACATTGTGCCACAGTCCGGGATTTGTCTGTGAGGGACTGTTCAGGAACATGGAGAAGAGGACCTGGATGATGTTTTTGCCGACTTCGTTGCCGTGGATGATGGAGGGTAGGATGCCGATGAGTCCCATCAGGATGGCGACCAGCCAGCCACCCCAGACGAAGAATTCGCGCCAACAGAAGATGACGAGCAGCAGCGTGGCGCAGGCCAGGATGGGGAGCATGACCATGTCACTCCAGACGCCGATGCCGACGATGAGCCCAAAGACCGCGTAGCCAGGCAGGCGCAGGAGCCTGGTGTGCCGGGAGGCGTGAGGATCATAGGCGTGGGCGATGCGGGTGGCCAGTAGCAGGGAGAGAGTGCCAAAGAGCAGGGTCTCGGCTGAGCCTCCTGTGGCGATGGTTTGCCGGGTCAGGTAAGGGATCGAGCCTACACTGAGCAGTGCCAGGGTGAGCAGGGCAACCTTCCTGTTAAAGATAAAGCTGGTGAGCAGATACATGACAAAAAAGAAAAGTCCAACCAGCACAATCACTCCCAGGCGCAATGCTGCGATGGATGGTCCACCGGTGATCTGGTAAAAGAGCGCCCCCAGGTAAGCTTCTATCACACCCATGTAGTCTTGTCCATAATAGATCAGCGGTCGCTCTCCATGATAGGCGATATTGGTGGCCATTACAGCCATGGTTCCTTCGTCGCTATTGGTGGGAGGCCAATTTAACGCCACCAGGAGCACGCGTAGACCGACGGCGAAGAAGATAATCGCGACTGCTGATAGGCTATAATTGGTATTTTTTTGTAGTTTCATTATACGCACATCTGACAATGATGCCTCCTCTATTTCAATAGCCTACATAAATAAATACATTACTTCCTGGTATGTAGTGACACATAATGTGATAAGCTCCTTCGTTCTACTGAACGCGATCTGGAGCGTCAAGAAAAAGGGGGATCAGTCTCTTCTGGTTGCGTCAGCTCTATGCCTGGGCTGGTCAGTGGAAAGCTGGCCGTAATGGTAGTTCCCGTTCCCGGTTGACTGTGTAGCTGCCAGCTACCTCCTGCCTCCTGTACGCGTTCACGCATTGTGCGCAGTCCCATGTGACTATGATTGTGTGCTTCTGACTGGCCGCTGTTTTTACTATCGGCCTGTGTGGTGGTTGTGCCCAGGTTTTGGATAGAAAATCCGGTTCCGTTATCTTTAATGGTTACTGTTAGCAGCTTGTTTTGAATTTCCATCTCTACCCATATTTTAGTGGCATGCGCATGCTGATGGATATTTGCCAGCGCCTCTTGGAGAAAACGAAAGATCGGTGTTTCTAGCCGCTCTGGTATGCTCTGGATGGCCGGGAGATGCTGTTGGATAGTAAGGCCAGAATTGTCGCTGCCATACTGGTTGAGTAAGTTTGTGATCGCTGTTTGCATGGTATGCTGCTCAAGCTGCATGGGCCGCATGGCGCTGATACTGGCGCGTAGCTCTTGCAAACTTTCCTCTAGTATTGTTGCCGTCTTCCTGATTTCCTGATTGGCGGCCTGCAATTGCTGTTGCTCCAGCAAGCGTTGTATAAATTCCAATTTGTAGAGTGTAAACGCGATCTGCTGGACCACACTATCATGCAGGTCGTGGCCGATGCGCTGGCGTTCCTGCTCAATTATTGTGTGGCGCTCATTTGCCCTTTGCTGCTGCGCATACAGGATTTGACCGGCGATATTCCCTTGATACGTTAAGAGTAGCCCTCGGGCGTCCAACAGCATGTTGTTGTCAGCAAGCGAGAGCGCCACCAGCCCGATCAAGGTTTTATGACAGCTGAGGGTGACGAGTAAGAGAGTTTGCTGATTCAATGTGATGGTGTCGAGTGTGGATCCGGGACCGCGCAGCGAGAGCTGTTCCATTTCTTGGCCATTAATACTGGTGGAAAGTAAGCCGCAGGGGAGTTTTTCTCCCTGGTGCGCTACCGCGATAAAGTGTTGCTGGGCCGCGTGATATAGCAGCAGACAGGCGCCTGCCGCCTGAATTGTACGGCGCATATGCGTAAGAATGTGCTGACGCAGCTCAGGAGGCTCTGTGTCGCTGCCCAGCACAAATCCCATTTCGTAGAGGTCGGTCAGGCTGGCCAGGCTATACATCACCTCTGGCAGTGTTCCAGTGGCTGAATCCGGCGGAGAAGTGTTGCTTGCTTTATCCATTTGTGTTTCTCCAGTCTGCCATGCAATCCTATTTTCATCATACTCTGTCTGCAAAGCTTTGCTTTTGTCACCCAGAAAGTCATCCATACGTAAGAAAGGTAGTAGATTAAATTGGAGTGCAAGTGAATAGTTTACCAGGACTGTGTCAACCCTTTGCGAACGGGCGCATCCGCGTCCGAACCCTTTTTATTATCTGGTGCAAAAATTGCGCTGTGAGCGTGTTTGAAAAGCATGCGTTTCGTGTCTTCGACCCCTGACGGTTCGCGCCTACGGCGCTCAAAACGTTTTGTGTGTTGTTGCAGCACATGAGCGAATGCTCATGTGCTGCAACAACACACAAAAAGAATGGGGGCGTCAGCGCCCCTACAGGTATAGGTTTTTTGGATTCGTGCTAAGAAAGCGGGGATGCAAGGGGCTGGGGGATTGGGGGCTGTGCCCCCAACTTCTCCCCCCTCTCCGTGCCGCCCGCATGATCTTTAACAAATAAAGCAGGTATAAAGCGGGGAGGTGCAGGAGGGCCGGCGAGGCCCTCCTGCCGGGGTTCGGGGTGTCCCCGACCACTCCTCCCCCTCCTCCCGCCGAAGGTGGGAATGCAAGAGGTATTTTTATACCGTATTAAAAAGTAAAAGATCATCAGGGCGGCATCAGGGGTCTCAGGAGCTACGCCCCTAAAAAAACCTATACCTGTAAGGCGTCAGCACCCCATGCTGGGGAGATCGACGATCCCGTCAGGGATAGAATATCGGTATGCATCGATAAAAATCTGGCATGCTGCGAGTATTTTTGTTATACGATGGAACAGCAATATTTGACACTGGTAGCACTCTGATAGTATGATAGCTTTCGATACAGTTTTAATGCTAAACTGTAATATCTTCCTGTATTGTTGGCAAGTAAGCCATGCAGAGAGAGAAAGGATTACCAATGGCCGCCGATGGTGAACAGTCCGCGTCGCGAAGACGCGCAAGAGGAATGACTGGCAGTCAGACCCCCCATCCCTCGGTGTATCAGCGACCAATGAGCCGTGCCGATACATCGCCTCACACTGATGGCTATCGTTTCGATGAAGGGATGATTGATCCACCACGTTCTAGCTCTAGCGTTGTGCGTTTTACGAATACGCAGCCACCGCGTTATCCGAATACTCAGCTGGGGACATCTGCGGTTCCGGCCAGGCGTCAGGGAATGACGAAGGATTTACCGCCTCAGATGCGCTCAACCGGGCATACCGGCCGGCAGCCGCGTCTGCCTATGCAGCCACCTCAAGTGTATACGACTGCGGGCGCGAGAAATGTGGGCGCAAAAAATACCAGACCATCGAAGCCGCCGGTGAAGGAGAAGCCGTCTCGACGTGTGCATTGGCTCTTGCCCGCTGGTGTAGGTATGGTGGCGATGCTGGTTCTCTGGGTTCTGGGTAGCACGGCTCTTTCCTGGGGTATCGCACGCTATAATGATTTTAAATATGGTTACCCGCGTACCTATCAAACTGATGCCGTGGTTGGCCACAATGATAGTCCGACGCATAAAAGTCACTTTATCGCGATAAATTACAATCATCAAGCCGTAGTTATGGAAATGATGGGTGGCGATACAGGACCTGGTAAGTCGATAAGCTACGTTGTAAATTTGATGAGTAGCGATAGTGTTGATCTGGCGCCTGTGACGGTGGATTTCAAGGATCTGAATGGCGACGGTAAACCTGATATGATTGTTCACGTTCATCTTTCTAATCAAGATCAGGTGTCTGTGTTTATCAACGATGGTAAGAAATTCAGGCCGACAAATGCCAATGATAAATTTACTGCGCCGATTAATTAAATGTTCTCTACTCTGAAGGTACGCTGATTACCTTTTAAAACTATTAAAATTACATCTGGTCTCTATTACTGGAGCAAACCTCTCTCTTTCCCGTTTTGATTGTTGCGGTTATGGGGGAAGAGATATATAGACATTTATCTATATAAGTTGGAGGCGATTTGCTACAGCGGAGTTTTGCTTACCTTTGTTTCTCTATTAACGCACAGATACGATCAGGAAGATATTGGCGAAATGAGGACAGAACAATCCCCCAGGATCGCCGACCGTGGCTGCTGAGGAGCAGCTTTATTAGTGGTCAGGTGATGTGGGGGCTGGATAAATTGTTTTCGGTTGTCTGGTGCGTTTCTATTTATCAAAAATGCGACTGTAATGTTCAGAAACGACTTCGGCTGGGAAGTAGCGTAACAGGTTGACCGCTACTAGCGTAAAGGCGATCCAGTCAAATCCCGCGTCCAATGGTACCCCCAGGATCGTTCCCACTAGCGGCAATACTGCGCTCAAGATGGTCTCATTAATTGCGTCCGGGAAGAGCAAGATGGCCACAATTGCTGCGATGGATCCCACAAAGAGTACTTTTTTAAAGGCGGACACCCTTCTGTCTACCATCAACGCTTTGATCAACCTGGCTGTTTTGAATCCATGCAAGAAAATGTCTAATCGTTTGGGGTGAGCTAGCTTCCTGGCTAGCTGATTGCCAGGATATTGCTGTTCTGCCGATTGTTGTAGCATATCTTTTTCCTCCTGCTAAACGCTCTATAGGTAATACGTGCAAGAGTACGGTCTGGTTTTACTGATCTAGTGGTGGAAAAATGTTGGGATGAGTAGCTGCCCTGCGTAGACCAGGTGCCAGATGGTGAGGGTGAGGGTTAATAGCACTAGCAGAACGTGGAAGATGCGCCAGTAGCGGATCAGGGCTCGGTAAAATTGTTCGCGCTGCAGTGCACGTTGTACTGACTGTAGCTCTTCGATTTGCTCGTTATAGCCAGGCATCAGGGCGCCGGGTGTGGCTAGCGCGCTCTTTTTGTCTGGCACAAAGCGATATTGCTGACTGTTACGACTGACTTCCTGGGGCATCTCTTCTAATGAAATATAGGCAATGTCCCAGGAACTGGGAAGCGCTGTACCTCCAAGACTGACCGGATCAGGCGTGACAACCTGGGCTGTTTGTGGTGCTATTGAGCGGATAGCTCCCTGGGGCCTGAAGGTACGTAAATTTTGCGTATTATATGTTACTATTTCCTGGACGTTACGCGAGATATCTTCGATGCGGTCGTCTCCATGTTCGGTGAGGGCTTTTTTGACCTCTTTGGTGATCTGCCTTGGCGCAAAGCGGTCGATGATTCGTCCGATGAAGCCGCTGATTACCAGGGCAATCATGCCCTCGAGGGCGTAAGTGCCGGTGCGGGGATTGAAATTGCCGAAGGAGTGGAGCAGCAGTATCACTATCGCTAATACGCCAAAGCAAATATGCCAGTTCAGGGATTGATTGAGTTGACCTACGCGGCGCCGGCGCTGGCGCCTGGAGCGTGTGTAGAGAAAAGTCGCTAGCAGCATGAAGCTGTTGCCGACAATGCCATAAGTATAACCCGCCAGGCTATCGGGCGACAGGTCTTTGCTAAAGTGAGCATAGACAAAGAGGCTCAAAATAAAGATGAGGATCAGGATTAAGGTGACGAACCATGTGTTTAGCCATGGCTGGCTGGTATCCAAAAAGAACCAGGGATAGCCCTTCTCATCACTTAGTCTCTTCATGTATTATTCCCTCTTCTACGCTGATAAATACCCGCTTTAGCCAATTACACTTCTTCCATTGTGCTGAGAAGCCGCACTTTCAGCCAGAGCATCATTGCATCCCTGTGCAGTCCAACTGGACAGGGTGCGACACAGGCTCCACACTGGTAGCAGGCACGCGTGAAGCGTGCGACAGACTCTGAAATGGGCCCTGAGAGGGTCTCACGGTTGAGCATATCGATGGTGATTGGCTCCGCCAGCGCTGGACATGCCAGCAGGCATTCGTTGCAACCAATGCACGCCTGAATCTCCTGCCCCACCTGTGGCCTGGTCTTGTGAAGGGTGATGGCGTTCGGTTTTAGCATTCTTAGCATTCGTGGTTGCTCCTTCAAGCCTATCTGGCCTTGTCTTTAATCGATATCTTGAGATTGATCGATGTAAGCCCAGAGTTTATAGTGGAGTTGTTTCTTTTCGCTCGCCTGTACTGGTATTTCTGGTTCGCGTGCGACTGGCGATAACTGGTGTCCACCTGGCGGTGTAATGGGACCATCCATCAGTTGTCGGGCCTGGCGCATATATGATTGGGCGGCGTTGTTTTCAGGCATGGCTACCAGGTTTTCTGCACCGCTTAGCGAGATGTCTGGCAAGTTGCCGGTAAAAGGATTAATTTCATCCTCATTGTGTATTATCGGCATGGCTGCTCTGCCGGCTGCTTGCTCTATGACGCGCTGGGGTATCGGACCGGTCTGTGGAAGGTGTGGTGGCGGCAGCTGTTCGGGCATGCGTTGTTTTACTTGCCCTGGCTTGGGGTATGGGCGCAACTCACCGGTGTTGGGCAAACTCGCTGGCGCATTGTTAACTTCTTCACCTCGCAGCAAGGTGGGCAGTTTTTGTTCGAGCAGATTTCTGGTGGCCCTTGAGCGCTGATGTGAGAGATATGCGCGCGAGTCGAATTGACCCTTGAGTAAGGGTTTGATCACGCTACGGACCGAGATGCCTTCGTCTATCAGGCGCTTGATTGCCAGGCTATCGGGTTGGGCATGGCCCAGCGAGAGGTAGCCTACGAGCCGATCATCTAACATCGTTATGCGTCGATATCCTCCCTGGCTGGTGTCGGTCAGGGTTGTCAGGCGTGGATCTTTGCTGAGCGGTTCGCCAACCGTCAACATCGAGAGCTCTCCCAGGTGAGTAGCATGCCAGTGTACTCCAAATGGTTGTAGGGCCAGTTCTTTGTGCCCGGCCATCATTGAGCCGGCTATGCGGCCCTGGGCGACGGCTGCATACCACTGGGCTCGCGGCTCGTAGTTGCCGGTCTGGGGATTTTTGAGCGCGGCTACGTCTCCGGCGGCGTAGATGTCGCGTACACTGGTACGCAGTTTGTCGTCAACCATGATGCCGTTTTTATGCATCATGGGCACTGTACAATTTGCTGCTAGCTGGGTAGCGGCCTGCGTACCTGTACAACTTAAAACCAGTTGGCAAGGGAGCATTTCTTGATGGCTGGTTATTACCCCCGCTACGGCCCCTACACGTCCCACAATGCCTGTGACTTCGGTTTCCAGGTAGACAGTCGCACCCGCCCGTCTGACGTTGTTCAGCACGATCTCAGAGGCGTATTCGTCCAGCACTTTTCCCATGAAGGTCTTGCCACGAATTAACCAGTGGACATGAATACCCCAATAGAGCAGACCCATGACGGTTTCAATGGCGTGTGCACCGCCACCAATAACGGTTGCCTCGTTGATTTCTCCTAGCCGTCGCCGCAAGTCGAGGTAATCTTGTAAGCGATGCAGTGTGAGCACTCCATCGAATTTGCGTCCAGGTGTGTTCTTTGGTAGCCCCTGGGGAGAACTACCGGTGGCGATCAGGAGTGAGTCATAGCCGAACCCGCGATTGCCGCTCAGTGTGATGTATTTGCTCTGGGCATGTATTTCGGATACATGTGAGGTCACGACATGGATACGCTCCGTACGTTCGGTTCCTGCTGGATAGGCCAGCAG
Organism: Dictyobacter formicarum; assembly: GCF_016587435.1. The sequence continues at coordinate 37,661 of NZ_BNJJ01000009.1, read as the reverse complement.
TTGCTCGCGCGTGAGTTTGCCCACCGCGAATTGTTTCAGTGCAGGTGTATTGATTGTGGGATGGATCTGGTCGGTTATGATCACAATGCGTTTCTCGGGAGCGAGACGGCGCGCTTCGATCGCGGCAGTCAGGCCTGCAATACCATTGCCGATGATCACAATCTCCCCATGATCGAGGGTTGGGTTATACTTCTGTTGTGCCGATAAATATCTTTTGTCTGAATCGTTCATCACAATCTCACATCCTGACCACACATGGATAAATATATGATGCTTGTTTTTCGGAATTAATGCGAAATGAATGCATCTATCCCTTAATCTACATCTGTCGCTATCAATGTACCGTTGGCTGTACGCATGAAATACACATCGGTATGTGCGTGCTCTTTCAGATGGCGGTACATATGCGATTCTCCTCCCATACAACGTTCATTACATTGGAAATGCTCAAGGGTACCATTGGCCGTTTTTAGCATAAAACTGTGATCAGGGTTTATGCTGACGATTGTTCCCGAAGTTTGTTCCAGGCCGGGACCATGCGTTATGAACATTCCTATTCCTTGCACAATTCCAATGGTTACTAATGAAGCAATGACAATGAGTAGCATTACCGCGATAAAAGCTGTTAAGCGCGAATTTAGCATTTCTAACTGTCCTGGCGTTTTTTAGTTAACAATGGTACACCGCATTAATAAATGCAAATATTTCCATTAGTAAGGGACAGAAAACTATCGATCTAGTCGCTTATGACTATGTGGTATTGTATATCATGTTGTTTCGGAGTTCAGGACTTCTTGCAAAAATTAGCCTGAATTTCTTATTGTCCGGTTAATGTGCATTGAGGTAAGAAAGTGTCTGAAGTCCATGACGATGGGAAGTAAAGCGCTCCCGTACGGGCGAGCGCATGCGCGCCCGAGCCTGGGGAACGCAGGCGTTCCCAATCTCTTTTTCATGGTTGGTGCAGCAGGTGCGCATTCGCGCACCTGCTGCACCAACCATGAAATACATTTTGAGCGCTGTCGGCGCGTAGCGTCAGGGGCCGAAGGCGCGAAACATCTGGCTTTCAGACGCACTCTAAGCTCTAGTAATTACAATATTGAGTATAGATTTTTTAAGGGGAATATGGTATTTTAGTATGCTCTTCAACCGGATAGGCGTATTTGCCTGGAAATTACTCGTTCAGGTTAATAAGTCCTCTTTGGGCCGCCAGGGCAACTGCCTCTGTCCGGTTGGTGGCTCCTAATTTGCTCATGATTGAGCTGACATGAAATTTGGCGGTGCGCTCGCTGATGATCAGGTGGGAGGCGATCTCTTTATTTGGCATGCCCTGGGCGAGCAGGCGCAATACTTCTAACTCGCGTTCAGTCAGTTCTTCTACCGGTGGCATGGCGTTGGTCAGGCGTGGGGTGGACGTCCTTTGTTGTCCAACATGGCGTAACAGTTTGGAGGCGACCAGCGGCTGGAGCATTGAGCCTCCATTCATAGTGATGCGAATGGATTTGAAAATTTCGTCGCGTGGCGCTTCTTTGAGTAGATAGCCATCGGCTCCTGCTTGTAATGCGTGAATGATCCTTTCATCATCGTCAAATGCTGTGAAGACAATGACGCGTGGTCGCTGGGCTAGCTGTGAGAGCTGGCGCATGGTCTCTACTCCGTCTTTTCCAGGCATTTCAAGATCCAGTAGCAGCATATCTGGTTGGAGGCGGGCCGTGGTTTGCAGGGCTTCATCTCCGTTCGCGCATTCGGCGATCACTTCAAAATCGGGCTGCGTTTCCAATAGAGTATGGAGGCCTTCTCGGACGATGGGATGGTCATCTGCTAGTATGATACGGATCATTCTTTTGCCTTTCAGCTGTAATGTGGAGGCCGCGCAACATTGCCTGCTAGTAGGGCACTGAGACCTCAATGCACGTGCCTGTGCCTGGTTCACTGAAAATACAGATACTGCCGCCTAAGATACGGACGCGCTCACCTATTCCTGTTAGCCCAAAGTGTCCTGTGTTGGGCCCGTTGTTCTGTGGCATATTCGTTGTCTCGAAGCCGTCTCCGTCGTCTTGAATTCTCAGGCTGATCCATTGTTCTTCGGCGATGAGCCGCATGTCAATGTGCTGGGCGTTGGCATGCTTGCGGGCATTGGTCAGCGCCTCCTGGGCAATGCGATAGAGGCCTGCTTCAATACGTGCCGGCAGGGCGGGAAACTGTAGCATGGGCGTATAGCTGTATTGTACAACAGGGAGCGGCTCAGCGGTAGCCAGGGCGGCCAGGGCTTCCGGCAGGGTATGTTCCTGCAGCGGGGCGGCCCGCAGGTCCATGACTGAGCGGCGCGCTTCTTCCAGATTATGGCGTGCCAGGCTGAGGGCGCGTTGAATCGCTTCGTGCGTCCGTTCAGGTCGTGTTTGAATCAGTGCGTCTGCGGTCTCCAGTTGTAGGGCAATGGCGGCCAGCCCCTGGGCCATGGTGTCGTGGATTTCGCGTGCCAGGCGGTTGCGCTCTTCTGTGGTGGCCAGCCGCGCGGCTGCCCGCGTATGTTCAGCTGATAGACGAGCTCGCTGCAATGCCAGCCCGATTTGATCGCTGATAATATGCAACAGTTGCAGTTCATCGGCTCGTAGCTCGCGCCAGTCTTCACTGGCTACATTCATGACGCCCAGCAGGGTTGAACTGGCATAGATTGGGACGCTGGAGTGGAAGCGCAGCCCCAGGGCGCTGGGATCACTGTCGCGCTCGGCGTTTTTGAGGCGGCTACAGCGGAGCACATTGATGTTTGAGGCCCCTTCCATGCTCCCCCCCATGAATGTGTCCAGGCACAGGCATGAACCACACATCCGTTCGGGATGATCCGCCAGGTAGGGTGGTAGATGTTGTGAGGCGGCGACGGTGGGATTACCCGCGTCGTCGAAGAGCCAGACCCAGCCTGTACGCAGGCCGAGGAGCTGGGTAACATGGGCCAGTACCTCTTGCAAGGCATCATGTACATCTACCTGGCGATTCAAATAGCCCGCGATGGCATAGAGCACTGCTAGCTCGCGGTTGCCGTTGAGTAGCGATGACGATTCAGTTGGTTCGGTTGGTTGCTGTTGTTCCATGCGTTTTACCTGAGTGATGCAGTGACTTAGGATAGCTTGTCCAGGCGGGCGAAGTCCAGGCTGAGGCGTTTCTTGCCGTGCTTGCCTGGAAATTGTACCTCCACGAATTCTGTACCAGATTCCATCTCGCTTTTCAAGACGATACCATCTCCAAAGATGTTGTGACGTACGCGATCACCAGGCTTGAAACGTTGTATTTTGGGTTGTGGTTTGGCGGGTTCGTTGCCTTTGAAACCGCTTCCCGCTGGCATATTTCCTCTGCTTTTCGGGGCGGATGGGAGCGTTGAGTAGCTACGTGTGGCTGGACTATTGCTGCCCCGTCCAAAGACACGGCCACCTGTATCTCCATATGGGTCCTGGTTAAAATCGTCTTCCCAGTTGCGCTCCTGCTGTGCGTTGCGCCCTTGCTGGCGGTTTCTATATGTGTCCTGCCCGCTGGTTGTTTGTTGTGCTGCGGCACCGCCTCGTTTGACGATCAGCCTGGTTGGAATATCAGCCAGGAAGCGTGAAGGTTCGGTATATTGCGTTTCCCCGAATAATGAGCGGCGGCGCGCCCGGACCAGGTAGAGCTTTTTCATGGCGCGGGTGAAGCCGACATAGGCCAGGCGGCGCTCTTCTTCTACCTGTTCGGGTTTGTCGATTGAGCGCGAATGGGGCAGCGAGCCCTCATCCATGCCAACGATAAAGACGACGGGATATTCCAGTCCTTTGGCGGCATGGAGCGTGATTAACGTCACGGCGTCGGTGTTCTCTTCCTGTATGAGCGAGCCATCTTCACTGGACTGGACGGTGTCGGCGCCTCCGACCAGGGCTACGTTCTCCAGGAAGAGCTCCAGTGCGGCGTGGGTCTCGATTTCTGAGTAGTCCTCGGCCACGCGGCGCAATTCCAGTACGTTGCCCCAGCGGTCCAGTTCTTCTCCTTCGGAGGCGACGCGTAATTCTGGACCATAGCCACTGCGTTCGGCGATGCGATCCAGCAGCTCGGGCAGGTGAAGTTCGTCAATGGCTCCCCGCAGGTCGTTGATCAGCTTGTGAAAGGTTTCTAACGCGCTTTTGGCGGCCTTGCCCAGTGTCGGATGAGATTGGATGCTATCTAGGGCTAGATAGAGTGAGCTGTTCTGCTGGTTGGCCCATTGCTGCAGCTCTCCGACGGTTTTGGGCCCGATTTTGCGGTTGGGAACGTTGATAACGCGTAGCAGGCTCAGGTCATCATTGGGATTGGCTAGCAAGCGCATGTAGGCCAGCATGTCTTTGATTTCTTTGCGATCATAGAACTTACGGCTGCCGATTACTTTATATGGGATGTTCATGCGCAGGAATTGTTCTTCTAGGGCACGAGATTGGGCGTTGGTGCGGTACATCACGGCTACTTCGGCGCGCTTGTCGATCTCGCCACGGGCTAGCAGACGTACAATCTCCTGGGCGGTGTAGAGGCCCTCCTGCTCTTCATTGTAGGCCTCATGGACAATAATTTTTTCACCGTTCCCCTGGGCGGTCCAGAGCTTCTTATCTTTGCGCAGGCTATTGCGTTTGACGATGCCCTGCGCGGCATCCAGAATGGTCTGGGTGGAGCGATAGTTTTGCTCCAGCAGAAGAATTCTGGTCTGGGGGAAGTCTCGCTCGAAGCGCAGCACATTTTCGGCACTGGCTCCCCGCCAGGTGTAGATCATCTGGTCATCGTCGCCCACCACACAGACATTACCCAGTCCTTCGTGGTGGCTGTCGGTGCCGTAACCCAGCAGGCGGATGAGCTTATACTGGGGAAGATTGCAGTCCTGGAACTCGTCGACGTGAATGTAGTGCCAGCGGCGTTGATAGCGCTTGAGGACTTCTGGTTCGCGCCTCCATAGCTGCTCGGTCAGCATGATCAGGTCATCAAAATCGACGCTGTTATTTTTGCGCATCATTTTTTGATATTCCTTGTAAACGCGGGCGGCTACCTCTTCAACATATTTTGTGGCCATCTCGGCCATCTGGTCGGGACCCTGCATGTCGTTTTTGGCTCGCGAGATTAGCGCCTGGATGGTGGCCGGTCGATATTGCTTTTCGTCCAGGTTGAGCTCTTTGATGGCTTTTTTGAGCAGGGTGTTCTGGTCATCGGTATCCAGGATGACGAAGGAACGTGAGAGCCCTAGCGGAGCCAGGTGCTCGGCTTCGGTGCGCAGGACGCGGGCGCAGATGGCGTGGAAGGTGCCAATCATCATTTCTTTGGCTTCGTTGACCCCAACCAGCTTTTCCATGCGCTCGCGCATCTCGCGTGCTGCCTTATTGGTAAAAGTGACGGCCAGAATGCGCCAGGGCGAAATCTGTGCCTCCTGAACAAGATAAGCGATGCGATGGGTGATTACACGTGTCTTGCCGCTACCGGGCCCGGCCAGAATCAAGACTGGTCCCTCGGTTGTCGTAACGGCTTCTTGCTGTGGCTGATTAAGGCCTGCCAATAGATCTTGTTGTTCCAACATCGTTCATCACCCTCCATATCACGAAATAACAGCAATGTTGTATCTAAAATAAAAAATAAAATTGCATAGTATTGAATTTGTCGGTCGGTCGCAGGTATCGGTAGATTGAATCGACGCTATTGTACCACAGATGCACACCTTGCTGGGATAACCAGTGCCCCATAACTGTGAGGAATCTGTGAGCTTTCGTTGGCTGCTAGCTTGCCTGTATATGGCTTAGTTTATATGCTATAGTTGTTTTGGTAAGCACTTCTTGTTGAACTGAGCTGCGTTCATCATCACTTTGATCGTTTCATCTGCAGTCTCTTGCGGAAAGGTCCTGCTGTGCAACAAATTAATGCTGAACGGCAAAAACGCTTGTGCTCTTATCGTGCGGCTCGTGGCACGCTGGTGCGCCTGTTAGGGCTTCCTTTTACTATTCTACTATGTTCTCTCATATGCGTTGATCCTGTACATTCCGTCAGCCTGGTGGGCTTTTTCGTTTCCCTGTGGCATCATTGTATGTGGCTGTTTCTATGGCAACCTGTTACCGACTGGTATCCTGTGCCAATCTTATTGAGCTACTTACTGTGTATGCTGTGTCTGGAGGCCATCTATCTACCCCTCTATAGCTATATTGATTATGGTCTTAAACGCTATCATCGCTTACCGACTTTTCCGTTGCGTACCTGTCTTTTGCGCCATTGCCGCGCTCAGGGAAAATTGGTAGTAAAGTGGGCAGTGCTGGTACAGATTATCTATTTGATGTATGCGACGCTGCAGGAATGGTGGTGGTGCGGCTTTGTTTGCTTTCAATTACTGCTGGACATCGGCTGGGAACAATGTAAACCATTCATTTTGTCCCGCACTTATACTTTGACTCCTCTGGTCGATGGTGAACTCAAACAGCGGTTGCAGAATCTGATGCGGCGTCTTTCTACTTCGGTGAGGGGTATTTATGTGCTAACGAAGCCAGGTGCGAAAGTGGCTCCTAATGCCTTTGTAGTTGGTTGGGGCTGGACACGCCAGATCAGTATTGTACATACGATGCTGGAGCGCTTCTCGTTGGATGAGATCGAGGTTATTCTGGCCCATGAACTGGCCCACCATGTCTATTTTGACATCTGGAAACGCCTTTTTGCCCGCGCTGGTATACGCGTGATTGCTTATTACCTGATTGCTATGCTAATGCTGGGATTGGTAGATATTCCGATCTATCTGTTTGATGGCTTCTCTGATAGCACAACCGTACCCTTTCTTTTAAGTCTGTTTGTGCTATCCTGGTTAGTAACAACTTCGATTATGAATAGCTATAGCCGTATGATGGAACATCGCGCGGATGAGTTCGCCCTGCGTACGACCGATCTGCACCAGGCTTTTAAAAGCGCCATGGTACGGTTAGCGAATATCAACGAAATTCTCGCCCATGAGGATAGCAATTCCAGCCATCCCTCAATTGTGAGCCGGATTCGCCACGCTGAAGAGTGGGCGGCTCGCAATACCTGACCATGATATCTGGAGGACTGTTTTTTTATGACTGGAACATTGATTAATTTCACTACTGTAATGATAGGTGGTGTGCTGGGATTGCTGATTGGTGAGCGCTTACCGGACCGCGTCAAAACGATTGTGATTGCTGCCATCGGCCTGATCACTGTCGTGATGGGCATTTCTTCTGGTATCTCTACCAGAAATGCTTTGATCCCTTTGCTGGCCCTGGTTATTGGCTCTGTCATTGGCGAATTAATAGATATTGATCGAAGAATTAACTGGCTGGGCGATTGGCTGAAAAAGCGTTTCAGTCGTACCGATAGTCACCATAGCGTGAACTTTACTACAGCCTTTGTGATTGCCAGTCTACAATTCTGTGTCGGACCACTCACGATCCTTGGCTCTATCAATGATGGTTTGACCGGCGATTATCGCCTGCTTGCCATCAAAGCGGTTCTGGATGGCTTCTCGGCGATTATTTTTGCCAGTAGCTTCGGCATTGGCACGCTCTTCGCTGGTGCGACCATTTTAATCGTGCAAGGCGGCATCTCACTGCTGGCTGGGCTGGTTAAGCCGCTGCTGGTCTCTGATCCCCATCTTAGCATGGCGCAGCAGCCGCGCGTCATCGAGCTGGCGGCCGTAGGCGGCGTTATTCTGGTTGGTCTGGCCCTGAATATCCTTGACATCAAAAGGGTTAAAGTCGCCAATATGCTCCCTGCCTTGCTGGTGGCACCTCTACTGGTTGCCCTTCTCAGCCTCCTTGGCATCCCCATCGACTTCGGCCTCGGTGGTCATTAAACATAAATTGTCTTTCAACCCCGGATAGGCGGTGTTGCGAGGAGACGGTATCGCTCGTCAAGGGAGTAAATCGGGGCTTGCCCCCGATTTATCACTCCACGCCCAAAAGGTTCAAGAGATAATGTCATGTTTCCGCTCATCAGCCAGCGGAACAACAAAAAAACTCTACCTGTAAGCTCCTCTTTCCTCCCATCGCAGGAGGTGCAGGAGGACGGCTAGTCCTCCTGCCGGGGTTCGGGGCGTCCCCGCTTCATCCATTCTCTCCTTCCGCCGAATGATGTTTAACAAATAAAGCAGGTATAAAGCGGGGAGGTGCAGGAGGGGCGGCCAGCCCCTCCTGCCGGGGAGTGGGGTGTCCCCACCAACAACCTCTCCCCCTCCTCCCGCCGCAGGCGGGAATGGAAGAGATCATTCATGCCTTCTTAAAAAATGAAAAATCATAAGGCGGGAATGAAAGGACTGGAAAACCCTGATTGAAAAGAAATTGATTTCTACCATCAAACAGATCTGTGGTACGATTATAGATAAGAAGAGTACCGGATTTGATCCATTGTCTATCATCTCTTTTTAAAAGGAGTTAATCTTGCCTCGTCTGACTACAACTGTAACATTACGCCCCGATGATTCTATTGATCTTCATATGCACACAACTTATAGTGATGGACGTTGGCCAGCCCAGCAGGTGATTGATTTCCTGGCTAAGGAAAAGTTCGATCTGATCGCTGTGACTGACCACGATCGTGTTGATAAAGTGGCTGAAATACAAGCGCTGGGTGCGGCCCGGAATTTATTTGTATTATCCGGCGTTGAGATGAGCACTGAATGGAATGGTCCTGTTGGCAATGGTCGGATGGGTGATATGCTCTGCTATGGCTTTGATCCTGAGAACAACGAGCTGGCTCCCCTGACGGCCAGGATAGAGCAGCGCAAGCTGGAGAATACCTACGAGATTAATGAAAATCTGCGCCGTATGGGCTATGATTTTCCGCGCCAGGAAGAGCTACTGGCTGCCAACGGTGGTAAGCTCCGTTATCAGATGGATAATGCTATGTTGCTGCGTGAACATGGATATGTTCCAAGCTGGCAGGCTGGCATTCAGAAGGTGAAGGAGGCCGGTTTTTATTCGGTGCGCACCGATATGGCCGAGACAGTTGAGGCGGTTCATCGCAGCGGTGGCGTCTGTTTGATTGCCCATCCGGGTCGCCGTGAGAGCGGCTTTACCTTTTATGATACAGCCCTGCTAGATCAGTTGCGGGCTGAAATTCCTATTGATGGTATTGAAATGTATCATCCTTACCATAGCCAGGAGATGGTGAAAACCTATGTCGCCTATGTTGAGGAGCACCAGTTGTTGGGAACCACTGGCTCGGACTCACATTGTATCCCGGGTCGTATGCCTATCAAGCATCGTGCGGCGATCAGCCGCCGCTTCCTGGACCGTGTAGGCGTTCACGTAGAATAATGTCGCCAACAAAAGGCAGGCGCGCCACTGTCAAATCACAGTGGCGCGCCTGCCTTTTATCATGTTTTTTATAGCCTGCGGGCTATTAAAAATACGAGCGAGCTTAGCGACGGTTGTCGCGCTAGAAGTTGTTGTTTTCGCGCTCTTCACGCTCCATCCGACGCTCTTCGCGATCCACCCGACGCTCTTGTTCTGCATTCTGGGTATTGTTCTGGAATGCATTTGGATCATAATTCTGCGCCTGATTGAAGCCCTGGTTCGGATCATTGTTAGCGTAGCCAGCGTTGTTGTACTGCTGCTGATCGTTGCTGTATGACTGATCAGTATTAGCCATACCCGCATTACTATAATTTTGGTTATTATAGTTGGGGTTAGCATATGCCTGCTGTTGATTTACGCTATTGTTATAGTTAGGATCGTTGTATGTCTGCTGGTTGGCCATGCCGGCGTTGTTGTAATTAGGATCGTTGTATTGCTGCTGGTTGGCCATGCCAGAGTCGGAATTGTTGTAGTTGCCAGCAGGATAAGCAGGTGCCTGATTGGCTGCATTCTGCGATGGATCTACATAGGTGTTGTATGCCGCCATCTGTGAAGCGTCATTGGGCATGGCAGTGCCGGCATTAGGATCACTGTTGAGGCCCGTTGCGCCATAATTGCTGAGAATGCGAGCTGCATCTTGTTCGCGGCCATCGGCGCGAACGGAGACTACATTCTGGCCAGCCTGAAAGGCATTGTGATAATATCCGGCATGTTCCTGTGGCACACCAAATTTCATTAATTCTGATCCTAAGTTGGTGTTGGCTGTTTCGCCCTCGGTATTGGCAAAACCAAGTTGATCTTTAGCAAATCCGGCATTATTCAATTCGGTCAGGACCTGTTTGGCTTTGGCTTCATCTTGAAAAATGCCTATTACCAGTGGATTTTGAGATGCTGTCATTGCGTTGTTCCTTTCTGCTTGTCGTGCTGTTATCACTTACAAGGTTAATGGAACCCTGCTTAATTTCCTAAAATGGATTTTATCGTTTTTATATTTCATGATACCATTTGACGTATGGCAGCGTGTATAGGGATTTTACGATTCACACGCTAAAATAGTGTCAGTTTAAGCGCGGCCATATCAATTTTTGATGCCAATTGCTACTCTTTAAAATTTGCTCTGGCCGCTTCCCATGCCTATCCTTTAAGCATGCTTACAAATGGTCCGCAGAATATATTTAGAATGTGTCTGAATGCCTTGCTGTTCGCGCCTTCGGCGCTCAAAAGGTTTTATGTGATTGTGGAAAAAGGGCTCGGGCGCGCATGCGCCTGCCCGTACGGGGGCGCTTTGCTTCCTATGGTGATAGGCTTCAGATACGCTCGTAGAAACTCCATATAAATAAAGATGTGTGCGCATATATAGTGTGCATATATTTATATAATAGCTATTAAAAATATTTTGAAATACGTATATAATGTAGAAAGGTATTTTGATGTCTTACATAGGTGAAGATGACTGAAATTTTTATTTCACAGGGAGCAACTGCCGATGTTTCGTTCCCGGCAATTCTTAGTTTGTGCGCTGATTCTTGCTTGCCTCTGTCAATCTAGCGCTATCGCCCGGCCACTCCAGGTTCAGGCTGTCCGCAGTAGTAGTTGTCCGGGCACCGGTAGTGCGCGGGCTGTGTTTATGCCTGCCTTGCCCGCTACAGGGAATCACCACTATATCGTTTATACCCTTATGCGGGGTGGTGGACAGTCGTTGGTCCGTTATGATCTGGCCAACGGACAAAAAAGTACATTGGTGCAGTTGGACGGGGACGATTATACCGTCAGTGCGCGTGTTTCGCCAGATGGTGAGTGGGTGCTACTTAAACGCAATGACCACCAGAGATTGCAGATGGTGCAATTAGTGCGGATCGACGGTAAATATTTACAAACTCTCTATTGTGCTCCTTTTATCTCTAATGTTCAGATGTCGCCCGATCAGCGCTATGTAGTGGTCAGCAGGCTGTATGAGAGCCAGCGCTACAATGGGATTAGCACTTATAGCATCGAACTGAGCAAGGGAACGCTGCGCCTGGTGTTGCGACAACCTGCAGACCAGTCTGGCTATGAGCCTCTCAAGTGGGCTGGTAACCATAGTCTCTATATGACGAAATCATTGACCGGGGTCGGCGGTGGTGGTCCTTTCCTTTTGCGCGACCGTTTCAATCTTTATCTCTTGCAGGATGTTGGTTGGGATCAGAGTCGGCAGGCCAATAATCTGAAACTGCTGCTGGCGATGCCCTCGCACCAGCCTTGCCTGGATCTGGATGTGACGCCCGACAATGCCTCTGTGATTACCAGTACGTGTACTATGAGTAGCGATAGCCAGAGTACCGTCCAGACCGGTCCTGCTCGTATCCAGATCCAGTCACTGCGGGGTGGTAGCGCACACGTTATCTATAGCCTGCCGCACCAGGCAATCACTTATGTGCGCTCTATCTCTACCACTACCCTCCTCTTTGTTATCGGCGATCGGCGCTATAAGTTCGCCAGCACTTTCACGCTTGATCCTCGTGGTGAAGAACAAAATGGACTCTGGACTATCCACACCGATGGTACCGCTCTGACGAGGATCAGTACCGCTGCTCGCGGCAGCACCAGTGATTTTCCCCAGTTTGGCTATACTCGCGGCGATATTCTCTCAAACGACAACCAGCGTTATGCTGTTCTGAATAATACCTTTAGTAGCCCGGGCGTCGCTAGCAGCATCGTTATCGGCTCAATCCCCAGAGGCAAAGAGACCACTATCGAAACTACTCAACAGCCCGACCAACTCCACCTGATCGGCTGGTCCGAATTCTAGGAGGAGGTGACGAGGCGGCCCTGCTCAGCATATGCGCGGACGGCCTCTACGATCAAGCGGTGCTCCTGGTTTTTGAGCTTCTCTTGCAGGGTGTCAGGAGTTTCGTCGACGTCTATCGCTACCTCGGCGCGGCAGATGACCGGGCCGGCATCGACCGCTGGTATGACATAATGGACCGTGCTCCCGGTTACTTTCAGGCCTGCTTCGATGGCTCGCTCGACCACATGAAGGCCACGCAGGGCCGGGATAACGCTGCCATCGCTGGTGGTATAGCTATCACTGCTGTCGTCGGGCAGCAAGGCTGGATGCAGATTGATCATGCGCTGTGGAAACTGGGCGATGAAACCAGCGCTCAAGATGCGCATCCAGCCTGCCAACACAATCAGATCGGCCTGGAAGAGTTGAAAGAGGGCGGAGATCCGCTGTTCCGCTTCTTCGCGCTTCTTCCAGGGAATATAGGCTACCGGTAGCTTGTGCTTGAGCGCGCGCTGTAGTCCCTGGGCATTGGCTTTGTTGCTGATAACCAGCACAATTTCAACGCCGGGTAACTGTTGGCTCTCGATGGCGTCGATTAATGCCTGCAGGTTGCTTCCGCTGCCCGAAATAAGCACGGCTACGCGCAGGGGGGTAGCCGGATTGACGTCTGACTGTTGGCTGTGTGTACTATGTTCAATACCACTCATCCCTTGTTATCCTCTTTATCTCCTCGATGGCAGTTAATGCTTCGATTAATGCTTAATAGCTTCAAGCCCACGGTGGGCGATGTCTTTGCGATAGTGCATCCCCTCAAAGGAGATATATCTGGCGGCGTCATAAGCGCGATCGACGGCTTCTTGCAGGCTGTTGCCGCGCGCCACGATGCTCAGTACGCGACCACCGGCTGTAACCAACTGATTGTCTTTCAGGGCAGTTCCAGCGTGGAAGACCTGTACCTGGTCGAGCTTGCTGGCCTCCTCTACGCCGGTAATGGGAATGCCGGAGCGGTAGCTACCGGGATAGCCGCCTGAGGCCAGAGTCAGGCTAACGGCTGAGCCTGGATGCCAGAGTGTGTCCGGATTAACCTGGCGGCCTGAGGCGAATTCGAGCACGTTAAGGATGTCCTCTTTCAGGAGTAGCATAAAGGCCTGGGTTTCTGGATCGCCGAAGCGTGTGTTGTGCTCGATGACCATAGGGCCGCTGGCTGTGAGCATGATATTTGAGTAGAGGACGCCAGTGAAGTTGACGCCTGTGTTTTGCATGGCGTTGAGGGTGGAGGCAATCACCTCTCGATAGATGCGCTCACTGGTAGTTGTATCTACAAATGGTAGTGGGGTAAAAACGCCCATGCCACCGGTGTTCAGCCCTTTATCATTATCCAGGGCTCGTTTGTGGTCCTGGGATAGAGCCAGCGGCAGGAAACTGTTGCCGTTACAGATGGCAGTGGCGCCAATTTCGTCACCTTCCAGATAATCTTCGAGCACTACAATATTGCCTGCGGCCCCAAAGATGTGATCTACCATCATTTGTTTAAGCGCTTCTTGCGCTGTGTTCATATCGAGGGCGACTATCGCCCCTTTACCCGCGGCATTGCCATCCGCTTTGACAACAATGGGAGCTCCATGCTGCTCCAGGTAGGCCCTGGCCTTTGTATAGTCGTTAAAGGTTCGGTGTTGGGCGGTTGGAATGCCTGCCTGCGTCAATAATTCTTTGGTAAAGGCTTTGCTGCCTTCCAGGGCGGCTCCGGCTTTATCTGGACCAAAGATGTTGAAACCACGGCGGCGGAAGAGGTCGACTATGCCCTCGATCAGAGGGGCCTCAGGACCCACTATCGTGAAGTCGATGGAGTTGTTTTTGGCGAAAGCGGCCAGTTCATGCAACTGGTTGACTCCGAGGGGAACACGTTCTGCATAGGGAGTCATACCTGGATTGCCCGGGGCCGCATAGATTTTAGTGACACGTGGGCTCTGTGCTAGCTTCCAGACCAGCGCATGCTCTCGCGCCCCTGATCCAATAACGAATACGCGCATAAATATACCTCCAATATCATATAACCGTAACCGTAGGTGCGCCCCTTGCGGGCGCTTTCTCCCTTCCCGCTCGAAACCGTGGGGCAAGGTTTGAAGCGCCCGCAAGGGGCGCACCTACGTACGGTTGTGTGATCTATTGTCCTTTTACCGCCGTGTCACGAGGGAAAAAAGTGGCCGGTTGGGCGCTATGTTTGGCAGCCACGATTGGATCAAAGGGCCAGCCTTGTTTTTCCATGCAGCCATAGCAGAATTCTTTGTTCAAAAAGGAAATGGCCTCTTTGTCATCAGGATGCAGGTTGGTGGCTTCAGCCGTTTGAATAGCTCTTGCCAGTCCTGGCAGGCTGACATAACCCAAGCTGTCAACCCCGATATATTCAGCTACTTCCTGGACGGTGCGTCCGGCGGCGATCAGTTCATCTTCCTGTGGAATGTCGATGCCAAAGTAGCAGGGATGGCGCAGCGGGGGCGCGCTCGAGCGCAGGTGAATTTCTTTGACTCCACGGTTGCGTAGCGCGGAGACCAGGCGTTTCATCGTGTTGCCACGGACGATCGAGTCATCGACAATAACCAGGCGTTTGCCTTCAACTTTGGGCTGCACAAAGTTGAATTTCAGGTCTACCTCTAACTGGCGCAGACGCTGGTCTGGCTTGATAAAGGTGCGATCGCTGTAGCGATTCTTGATGATGGCCTGGCTGTATGCAATACCTGAAGCATTGGCATAACCAAGCGCGGCGGGTATCGATGAGTCAGGTACGGGCACAACCAGGTCGGCTTCGACGGGATGCTCTCTGGCTAGCTCGCGTCCCAGAGCCTCGCGCACATCATAGATATAAGCATCGTTGAGACGGCTGGTGGCATCTGAAAAATAGATATGTTCAAAGACACAGAGAGAGGTTTTCTGGGCTTTGACCAGGAGCTCTGAGTGCATACCATTTTCGTCGAAGGTGATAAATTCGCCCGGTTCTACTTCGCGTACATAGGTGGCCCCCATGCGATCCAGGGCGCAGGATTCAGAGGCGGCGATCCAGCTATTGCCGATGCGGCCAATACACAGCGGACGCATACCCCAGGGGTCGCGCATCGCATAGAGTTTACCTTCAGCCAGCAGCACCAGGCTGTATGAACCACGCAGCGCAGGGAACGTCTCTATCATGCGCTCGCGCAAGGTCTTGCCCTGTGCATAGAGTAACATCAGTGCTATGATTTCGCTTTCCGTGGTTGATCTTAAAATCCCATGGGGAAAGAGTTCTCGTAACGTATTGCCATTGACGATATTCCCGTTGTGGGCCACCGCAATTGTGTCGTATTGACCACTGCGCTCACCGACCACAAATGGGCCCGCATTTTCCACACAGCTTGAGCCAGTGGTGGAATAGCGCACGTGCCCGATGCCACAATAGGTCTCTGGCAGGCTTGTGCCTGAATCTTGAAAGACTTCGCGTACTTTTCCCATTCCAACCCGGTGGGCAATCTGACCATTGTCGTCGTAAACGGCCATGCCAGCGCTCTCTTGTCCTCGGTGTTGTAAGGCGGTCAATGCCAGGGTAATGTAACGCCGCACGTCGAGACTATCGTCGCCCTTCGGCATATAGATCCCTACTATTCCGCAAGCGTCGTGTAGTCGCTCCATACTCGGCTCCTCGTATTCTGCTTATGCAAGATATGTAAACCAATAATCATATGAGTTTGAGGTCTCTCTTAGTTGACCTTTAACTTCCCTGTTAGATCTGCCACTAACGCATAGCGGTCCGCGATATCTTGCAGTGCCGCGGGTGTGACATCCTGGAGATTGCGATAAACTTGTTTGTCGAGCATACGTGATTTGTCACCACCGGGCCAGAGGCGCCAGCTGTCGTTGTCAATGACGTCGGCTACCATGAGGTTTCCGTGGAGGTCACGGCCAAATTCGATTTTGAGATCGATGAGCATGACATCGGCACTGCTCCAGGCGCGTTCTAGCACGTCGAAGACGCGGCGCCCCTCCCGGGCCATCCATGCGATCTCCGCCTCGCTTGCCAGTCCTGCTTCGATGATGTCTTTGGACCAGATTTGTGGATCGTGGCGCGCATCATCCTTTAAGAAGGTTTCGATGAGCACAGGATCAAAGCGCGTCCCCTCGGTGATCTCCGGATGACGTTTGAGATATGATCCGGTGGCGATGCGGCGCTGTACATGCTCTATCGGTAGCATATCACAGCGTTTGACCAGCAGGGTGGTATCGTCGACCTTTTTGACGAAGTGGGTGGCGATATTGTTTTCATTGAGCAAGCGAAAAACATTGGCGGTGGTAATGGTACTTAAACGTGATTTGCCTGCAATCTCGTTGCGGCGCGCACCATCGCCAGCCGTGATCTGATCTTTGCCAACCATATAGACCAGGGTGTCGTCGTCAGGATAGGCATAAATCTTTTTGGTTTTGCCTTCGGTTAGCAGGGAACCAAAGAGAGCGTTACTATTGGTCATGTTGGGATATCCTTTCTCGAAACCCTGACCTACTACGATGAATGAGAGTTACGGGGCACGGCCCCGTAACTCTGCCAGGAGTATATGTCACCTGGCATATACATACTCCACTGTAAACGCTTAAAATTTCAGACAGACTCCTTCGCCTTTGGTGATGGTGCCGATGGTTTTCAGCTCTGGTAGGCAACTGCGTGCTTCAAGCGCCGCTTTGGGCCCTAGAACAATGACCATGCCAATGCCCATGTTAAAGGTTCGATAGAGCTCTTCCGGCTCGATATTGCCCAGGCGTGCGATCAACTGAAAGAGCGCGGGAACGGTCCAGGCTTGCGTGTCGATGTTGGCTTGTATACCAACCGGAAGGATGCGAGAAATGTTTCCTTTGAAACCTCCACCGGTGATATGCGCTATACCTTTGATGTATCGACCACGATCTGCCAGGTACTCTCGCAGTAGACTGATCTCACGCAGATAACTGCGATGGGGTCGCAGGAGCGCGTCTGCCAGCGTTTCCCCCAGCTCAGGGAAAATAGTATCCAATGGATAGTTTGCGAAGACGCGGCGGGCCAGGGAGTAGCCGTTGGTGTGCAGTCCATTGGAAGGGAGGCCCAGGATCACGTCTCCTTCGCCGATGGTGGCCCCGTTCTGGGCTTCATCTTCTTCGACGACGCCGACGATCGTTCCAGCCAGGTCAAAGGCGCCCGCCACATAGACGTCGGGCATTTCGGCGGTTTCACCGCCCAGGAGCGCGCAGTCCGCTTCATGGCAGGCGTTGGCTACACCCCGCACAATGGTCGCAACCTGTTCGGGATCAAGTTTATTGACGGCCAGGTAGTCCATGAAGAAAAGGGGCTTCGCTCCCTGGGCCAGCAGGTCGTTGATAGAGTGATTAACGATATCAAAACCAATCGTGTCATAGCGGCCAGCCTGTGAGGCGAGCAGGGTTTTGGTCCCTACTCCATCCGTTGAAGCGACCAGCGCCGGCTGGTTCATTTTGCGCAAGGCTTTGGCACTGAAGACACCGGCGAAGGCGCCGACTCCGGCCAGCACATTAGGACCCTGCGCGGCGCGCACCGCCTCTTTCATCATGCGTACCGCTTTTTCACCGGCTTCGATGTCTACTCCACTGGCTGCATACGAGATGGATTGGGGCAGACTGCTAACCTGCGGGGTTGATGTGTCCCCCTGCTGTAACAGTGTCTGCGCATAGTCGTAGGCATTCTGGAAGATCAGCAGTCCATCCCCCAGATCATGGCTCTGTCCCCTGCGCTGTGGATGCTGCAGAGTATTGACATAGCGCTCGGGATGCGGCATCAAGCCAAAGACGTTACCCTGTATGTTACAGACTCCGGCCACGTTGCCGAGCGAGCCATTGGGATTGTCGGGATAGCTGACCTCCTGGTTAGTGCTGCTGCTGACATAAACCAGCGGTATCTGGCCGTTGTCTTGCAGGCTGGCAAGATCGCCGGCCAAGACAAATTGTCCTTCACCATGGGCAACAGGCATTTCGATGGCGCGCTCAATGCCTTTGGTGAAGACGCAGGGACTTTTCTGCGCTGCCATGGTGATCCAGCGGCACTCAAACTGGGCCAGTTCGTTTTCGGTTAGCGTGGCCCGTGGAGCGCCATTGGCCTGGTTGCCGGGTAGCAATCCCAGGCGCACCAGCACCTGGAAGCCGTTACAAATGCCCAGGACCGGCCGGCCCTCCGTGACGAATTGTTTTAGCTGCTCCCCCAGGTGCAGTTGCAGTTTCTTGGCCAGCAATGTTCCGGCTCCCAGGTCGTCTCCATACGAAAAACCACCCGGGATCGCCAGAAAATGATACTCTAGCAGTTGCTCTGGCGACTTGATGAGCTGGTTGATATGCAGGAGCTCGGTTTCAAAGCCGACTAGCCGACAGGCCTGGGCTGTTTCACGATCACAGTTGATGCCCGGGGCACGTAAAACCAATGCACGTAATGCGCCCATTATGCCCGCCCTCCTTTCCAGGATGTTTGCAGCTCGTCGATGCCGACATTGAGCAACTCTTCTTCTCCATTCTGAATGATGAAGCGTGAGGTGTTGCTGACATTACCAATACGGTAGAGCTCCTCTACTCCGTTGGCATGCATGTAGTTCTCAAAGGCTCCTAGCTGTTCAGGTGTCACTTCTACCAGGAAGCGCGTAGCGGATTCGCTGAAGAGTTTGGCGATGGCGACGGCGCTGCTTGATAGCCCATCCGCACTCTGTAAGCCGAAGCGATTGATGTGCAGGGTGGCTCCCCGCATTCCGGCCAGCGACATTTCTGCGGCTGCCACAGCCAGCCCACCTTCAGATAGATCATGGCAACTGCGCACCAGCCCCCGCCGAATCGCCTCCCCAAGTGTGGCCATGGTTTGTCGCGCATGCGCAATCCTGACCTGGGGAACTCTGGTCACAGGGAAGAGCTGGGAGAAAGAATCAGTGTCGATCAACTCTCCATAATGCGAGCCTGCTAGTTCGTTGCGTGTTCCACCCACCTGGTAGAGCAGGTTGCCTGGTGTCTTCAGGGCCATATCTACCGTCGGAGTAACGTCCTTTATAACGCTGACCGCTGAAATGACCAGCGTGGGAATGACCGGGAAGCGTTGTCCATCAGCCCTGTATTCATTGTTCAGGCTATCTTTGCCCGAAATAAATGGGGTGCCGAAGCCGACCGCCGCGTCGTGACAGCCTTTGACCGCCCGTACCAGTAGACCTAGTTGCTCGGGATCGGTGGGATTGCCCCAGCAGAAGTTGTCGAGGATCGCGGCGTGGGTGACGTCACCGCCCACGGCGGTCAGGTTGCGTAGTGCCTCGTCTACAGCATTGACGGCCATATGATAAGGATCAATCTTGCCATAGAGCGGATTAACCCCATTTGAGAGTACAACGCCAGCTTTTGAGCCTGGATCTTCCTCAATCAATGGCTGAAGCACTGCTGCATCTCCTGGACCATTGCCCGCACGTCCGACCAGCGGTTTGCGCACGGTGCCGCCCTGTACTTCGTGATCATAGCGCCGTACGACTTCTTCTTTTGAAGCGATCGAGGGATGGCGCAGCAGGGCCAGCAAGGTTGGAGCTAACGATCCAGCCACACCCTGAGGTACGGGGCTCTCGCTACCAATTCTGGTTTTGCCTGTCGGTTTGTTTTCGGGTAGTCTCCATACCGCATCCAGTGTCTTTCGCGGTAGACCATCATGGAGGAATTCCATGTCCATATCGGCTACGACCTGCCCATTGTAGGTCAAGGTCAGGCGCTGGTCACCAGTAAAGGTACCCAGGATACTAGCCTCAACCTCTTCAATTGCACATATCTCCAGCAGTTCGTCGAGGTGGGCCGGCGGGACGGCCAGCACCATGCGTTCCTGGGCCTCGGAGAGCCAGATTTCCCAGGGGGCTAGCCCCTGATATTTGAGGGGCGCTTTGCTGAGCTCTACGCGGGCCCCCGTTTTGGAACCCATTTCGCCGATGGCGGATGAGAAGCCACCCGCCCCACAGTCTGTGATGGCGTGATACAGGCGGCGGTCGCGTGCCTGAATAATGACGTCCGTAACCTTTTTCTCGGTGATGGGGGCGCCAATCTGTACGGCGGTCCCGGCCTGTGTATTGATCTCCAGGCTCATTTCGCCTGAAGAGAAGGTCGCGCCATGTACACCGTCTCGGCCGGTGCGCCCTCCCAGCGAGACGATCAGGTCGCCGGGCTCAACTTTGGTTGGATGGCTACCATGGGGCAGGATACCCAAACATCCACAGAAGACTAGAGGATTATATGTATATCCTGGGTGGTAGAGGATGGCTCCGTTTACGGTCGGGATACCCATTTTATTGCCGTAGTCGCGGATGCCGTTGACGACTCCGCTGGCGATGCGCCTGGGCGTTAATATGCCAGCTGGTAGCTCATCGGCTGGCGTGTCCAACGGCCCGAAGCACAGAATATCAGTACAGGCGATGGGGTGCGCCGAGACGCCTACGACGTCGCGAATAACGCCGCCAACTCCTGTATTGGCGCCACCAAAAGGCTCGATGGCCGAAGGATGATTATGTGTCTCGACTTTAAAGGCCACATCCTGGGAATCGGTCAGCCGAATGATGCCGGCATTATCGCTGAAGGCTGAGACCAGCCAGTCCTGTTTGACCTTGTCGGTCGCGCTGACAATATAGCGTTTGAGCAGGCCCTCGATGGTTTCACTTTCGACTGTCTTGCCCTGGGCGTCTACCTCGCGGTACTGGATGGATGCTTTAAATGTCTTATGGGAACAGTGCTCCGACCATGTCTGGGCCAGTGTTTCTAGCTCAACGTCGGTTGGCTCGCGTCCCTGTTGCTGATAATACTGTTGAATCGCGTGCATCTCTTCCAGATTGAGGGAGAGAAGGCCTGCCCGACTGACTTCTAATAGCTGCTCATCGGTCATACTAGATAGAAAAATAGTACGTACCGCTTGCTGCGCTTGATCCGTGCTAACCACATCGGTTGTCTGGCCGTCCGCTTGTGCAGCAGTGATCGGTGGCAGTTCGTGGGCCGTTTGCGGCGCTGCCTGCCCCTGGAAAGGATCAAGCGTATAGTGTTGAATAACGGCATTAAATAATAATGCCTGGGCAATGCTGTGAGCGTCGGCCTCGCTGAGGCGACCATCCAACACATAGCGGTGGCCGGTTTCGACATATTCAAGCCCGGTGATCCCCACCATTTGTGCGCCGGCAACCACGCTTTCCGCCAATGTATCAGTGACGCCGGGATGAAAAAACACATCGACAATGTGACCTGTCTCTGTGTTTTTGGTGTGCTGCCCCTCTACTGTATAGGTTGCCTCTTGTACGACTGGATCAACTAGCAGTTGTTGTATAAGCTGATCAATTTGCGCGCTACTAAGGTTTCCTTTAATACGATATAGCTGGGCTGTGCGAATAGTAGGTTGTGGGGTATCCGCGGATAATTCCGCGAGGGACGGAAGATGTTTTGTTGGTAGCTGTAATATTTCATGAACGAGCTGGTGCGCGTGAACGTCATGACGATCCGCGACTGCTCGTACTTCTATTTGATATAGTGTCACGTTCCTCTGATCCTGGCTGGCTGACTCGATGTCTGATTAATGACATCAGGTGACTGCTAGTAAATAGAATGACAGTGCTGGTCTCATCCAATGGGACAAGCTCATTGTAACATCTTTAATTACGAGATGGCAAATTACTAATGGATGAGGTAATGGATGCGAACCAGGCGTTTCCATACTGTATCTGGCCATATAGAAGCAGGTTGGGCTCACCTGTGGCCGAGATGTTGCCATGCTGCTGGCGTATAAATTGGGCCAGGCTTTCAGGGCTGTTGTACACGGTGTGGAGGGTCTTGATCTCGCTGTCCTCGGGCTTGCGTTGCCTTACTTCATCTAATGAAATGTGCAGGCGGGTGAGAAAACAGAGCTCGGCATGGGGTGTGGCCAGGTCATAGACCAGTCCCAGGCATAATTGATCGCTGATGTCGCTTGCCTGGATGCCTGTTTCCTCGCGGATCTCGCGCCGCATGGCGGCAAATGGATCGGGCTGCCGGGTTGCGTCAATATCGATGTCGCGCTCAAAAAAACCACCGATCACATGATAGCGGCCGACATAGAGATCCACGCCCTGGCGCTTATCCAGCAGGATATGGCCATCGGCAGTTTCGACGACCGAGCACACGGATAAGGGATTGCCCAGCTCGCTGCGTGCTCTTCCTGCCGCGAAGTCCTGGCTCCGTGTGGCAACATATTCTTTGTAACTGGTCTGGCCCAGCGTCAATTGTAAGGTTTGTGCTGTATCTTGCCGGGCGGCGATGAACCGATAGAGGGGAGCATCGAAGAGCAGACTTTGTTGTTGTTGGGCCTGGCGCAATTTTTCCTGCCAGAATTGCTCCATCCATTCCTGCAGCTCTGGTGTGAACTGCAGGAACTGATCAGGTTGATACGAGATGTGCAAATCCTCGGGCTGATATAGACCCCGGGCCAGAATCTCAAACTCGAACATACACGCCTCTGTTTATTCCCATTCGATCGTTGCCGGTGGCTTTGATGTGATGTCATAGACCACACGATTGATTTCCGCGACTTCGTTGACCAGGCGATTGGAGATGCGGCCAAGCAGTTCCGGGGAGAGCCTGGCCCAGTCGGCGGTCATGAAGTCGCCGCTGGTGACGGCCCGCACGGCCACCAGGTTGGCGTAGGTACGATAATCGCCCATCACGCCCACGCTTTGAATGGGGGTTAGCACGGCAAAGGCCTGTCCCAGATGGCGATAGACGCCCGCCTTCTGGATTTCTTCGATCACGATCTTATCGGCGGCGCGTAGCACATTGAGGCGCTGCTCATCAACGGCTCCGATGATACGAATAGCCAGGCCGGGTCCCGGGAATGGATGGCGCCAGACCCAATCTTCGGGCAGGCCGAGCGCGGCACCAATCTCGCGCACTTCATCTTTGAACAACATGCGCAACGGCTCGACCAGCTTCAGCTTCATCTCTTTTGGCAAGCCACCCACATTATGGTGCGACTTGATGCTTTTGGCAGTGCTGGCCGTATCGTGGCTGGTGCTCTCGATCACATCCGGGTACAGTGTTCCCTGGGCCAGGAAGGCGATGTTACCCTGTTCTTCCGCCAGGCGCACCGCCTCATCTTCAAAGACACGGATAAACTCCGAGCCGATGATTTTGCGCTTCTGCTCTGGGTCAACGACATTAGCCAGGCGATCCAGGAAGCGTTGGCGCGCATCGACCACCACCAGGGGAATATGCATGTGGTTGCTAAAGGTATCCACTACCTGCTCACGTTCGCCTGCGCGCAGCAGCCCGGTATCTACAAAGATACAGGTTAGCTGGTCGCCGATGGCTTTATGGATGAGCAGTGCGGCTACCGCCGAATCGACGCCGCCGGAGAGACCGCAGATGACGCGTTCGTTGCCCACTTGCTGACGAATCATCTCAACGGCCTCATCGATGACGTGTCCGGGGGTCCAGCTTGGCTCACAGCCGCAGACGCGGAAGAGGAAGTTACGGATAATGTCTTTTCCCTGTGGCGTATGGGTGACCTCGGGATGAAATTGCAGGCCGATATAGCCCTGTGGACTGCCGATGGCGGCCACTGGATTGCTCTCTGTGCAGGCCAGAACGCGGAATCCTTCAGGCAGCCTGTCTACGCTATCCCCATGGCTCATCCAAACCGGCAGGCGCAATGTCTGGTTCTCAGGTGCCTCTAGATTATCGGTCTGTTGTGGTGAGACTCTGATGCCCTCAAAAATACGGAAGCTAGCGGGATCAGTGGCGGCCTCGGCCAGCACCTCGACGGTAGCTGGTCCGTATTCGCGTAGCCCGTTAGAAGGCGCCACATGACCGCCCAGATTCTGGGCCAGTAACTGCATTCCATAGCAAATACCTAGAATCGGCAGCCCGCTTTTGAGAATGGCTGGATCGCATGAAGGGGCATCAGCATCATACACGCTGGATGGTCCACCAGAGAAGATAAAGCCTTTAATATCGAGGTGCTCATTCTTCTGTAGCTGTTCCAGGGTGGTATCTGCGGGAACAAGTTCACTATAGACATGGCATTCGCGAATACGACGTGTGATTAAGCGACTATATTGGGAGCCGTAATCGAGAACAATAATGGCCTCGCGGCGCTCTGGTGCGTGCATGGGTTCCTTTCCTTGTCCTCATTGCTTTAATTCGTTTGAGTGCGGTGTTGATTTTAGAGTATATCACAGATATTTCCTGGCGGTGTTTTTTTGAGCAGGACACCCCGTATCTCTTCAATTACTGCTGTATGAATAACTGCATAAGGTTGTGCTCTACCTGACTATTAAGAAACCTCGTTTGTGGCGTGCCTGCCCCTCTCCTGAAGAGTTGCCTTATCCTGACGGATGCGGAATATAGTTTTTCCGCTCGTGCTTCGCTTGAGGGGCGAGATAACACAGCGTTAAGATGTGACGGCCAGCGCCTATACCGCATAATTATTCTTCTCGGCCAGAGGTATAGTATAGCGGGCTGCCTCCATACATGTCACGCCCCTGGTGCTTACCTGGGCACTATGACGTACCCCGGCTGGCAGCACCATACAATCGCCTGGTTCTAAATCCACATACACCGCATTTCCAGTAGCATCTAATTGATCAGGCAGGATAAAACGGATTGAGCCTCGTATACAGTACAATACCTTCTCATAGCTATGGGTATGTGGAGAGTAAACGTCGCCAGGCCTATTGGACCAGGAATACGGCCGTAAGCCCTGCTGCTGCATCCTCGCACGTATCTCCTGTCCCTCTGGTGGGCTTTGACCGTGCCAACGAATAATCTGCATTCCAGACTCCTTGTCACACACTATTGCAAATCACACTACTCATATCATAATTAAATTGGCAAACCAACGCCCTTTCACTCTTCTAAAAAGGTAAAAGAAAGGCATCAGCTCTACAAAAAAGGTAGAAATTTGACTTTAGTATACCGACCTTCTATGAACATCATGTGAAAGGACCGCAAAAAACATGTTAACAAATTGCACTTGTGTGCACCTTAACTATTGCTGTGAATACGGGAAAACTGTACAATGATAAGAATATCCTTTTTGCACATTGTTGGCTTTGATAAGGAGGAGCCCTCTACCCATGAGCACATCACAGGTGACAGCGGTACTGTATCAGCTACAGATGATCGATCTGGAACTGGATCGCGTTACAGCTGAGAAACAATCGATCTCCACCTCCTTGCAAGGTAGTGCCACACTACGAAAATTACGCGCGGAGTGTGACACTGCACAGCAACAACTGCTCGCTGGTCAGCAAGCCCAGAAGGATGCTGAATGGTCGCTCGAAGATACCAGTCAGCGCCTTGGTAACCAGGAGCGTCGTCTCTATAGTGGCTCGATCCAGAATGGAAAAGAGCTACAAATGCTTCAACAAGAAGTCCAGAATTTGCGCGCCCAGCAGAATCGCCAGGAAGAACGCTTGCTGGAAGTCATGGATACAGCCGAGTCGCTAATGGAAACAGCGCAGCGCAAAGCGGTGGCGTTGCAGGAGGCAGAAGAGCATTGGAAGCAGGAAAATGCTATCCTCCAGACGCGCCGTGAACAGGCTGAGGCTCGTTTTCAGCAACTTCAGAGACAGCGTCAATCTCTCTCATCGAAGGTCGAGGAAGCCATGCTCAAGCGCTATGAAACTATGCGGCGCACTAAACAGGGGCGCGCCGTCTCCAAAGTTGATCAAAACTCCTGTCAGTGGTGCCGTGTCATTCTAACGCCTAGTGAAATGCAACAGGTGCGTATCAGCCCTGAACTGCAAACCTGTACAAACTGTGGTCGCATTCTCTACTATGAGCGCTAAACGTTGATCTGATAGCATTATCATATTGATTGCGTAGTTTTTGTTGTGGAATGCTTCCTCCTTGTTAAGAACACGAGCGCCGTGCGCATCGTGTTCTGAGGAGGTAACGCAACTTGTTCATCCCCCTATAGTCACTTCCCCTACTTCCTACTTTTTTGTTGCCTTCGCCTCCCCTTCTCGCCGGATTGGTGCGCCATTCGGGAAAGTTTTATGTTGGCTGATGATCGGGAACATAGTACACATGGGGTTGCGTAATTGTATAATATCTACCAGGATAGGTAGTGTGGAGAAATGGTAGTAAAAATTTGCTGCTAACATCGTATACGAAAAGCGATTGGGTTGCGTCAAATTCCAATGGCAGTGGTTCTTTTTGATTGATAGATAAACTGGAATATGTTATCCAGACCCAACAGTGTAACCCACCACTACTTTGAAACGTATCTATTGCGTATCTCTCAAATTTTCGTTTTCCTATTGCTTGCATGTGACGGATGCACTATGTAGCCTCGTTTAAAGGCGCTAGTAACCGGTAAACCAGGGCCAATAGTAGTAGACGAAAGATCGTTATGCGTGTAATATGGAGAAAATTATAACGTGTTCAATACCCGGACTCTATTAAGAGCATCCTCTCAGGATGCTTTGACAGATGCAGAAAGCAGGTCTGAACGGATGGATGCTCAGGCTACATATATGTACCAGAATCCCAATGATCAGGGCCCTCGATCTCCCAGGCGGCCCGATAATGGTGGAAACGGTAATAATAACAATAATCCAGGTGGTCCGCGTGAAGGTGGAAATGGCTCTTCGATTCTTTTCCGCGTCATTGTGATTGCTGTCGTATTGATCGTGGGTTTTTACCTTTTCCGGATGTTTACATCCGATAACAGTACAATATCGGCCGATACGATTGAGGTGCCTTACAGCACTTTCTATCAGCAGATTAAGAGCGGCAATGTGGAATCGGTTACCTTCCAGGGCCAGGATGCGACCGGTCAATTCAAAAATGCTATTACGGTCAATCAAAAAACAAGCAATAAGTTCCATTTTATGACTTTGCCCGATGGCGATCCGACATTGATCAAGTTGTTGCAGCAGTACCATGTTACGTATCAGGCGAAGCCTGTTCCCGACAATAATCTGTTGTACATTCTGATCAATCTCTTGCCATGGTTGCTTGTAATTGGCATTTTCTTTGTGATCATGCGACGTGCGACTCAGAGCCAGCAAAACATCTTTAGCTTTGGTAAGAGTCGAGCAAAGCTGATCCTGGAAGATCGTCCTTCCACCACTTTTGGGGATGTGGCGGGTGTCGATGAGGCGAAGAATGACCTGGTTGAAGTGGTTGAATACCTGAAGACGCCCCAGAAGTTTCAGCGCCTGGGTGGTTTGATTCCACGCGGCGTGTTGCTGGTGGGCCCTCCAGGAACTGGTAAAACGTTGCTGGCACGTGCTGTGGCCGGCGAGGCAGGGGTGCCCTTTTTCTCGATGAGTGGCTCCGAATTCGTCGAAGTGCTGGTTGGTGTTGGCGCCAGTCGTGTGCGCGACCTGTTCGAGCAGGCCAAAAAAGCCTCGCCCAGTATCATCTTTATTGACGAAATTGACGCGGTCGGTCGCCAGCGCGGCTCCAGCATCAATAGCAATGACGAGCGTGAGCAGACCCTGAATCAGTTGCTGGTTGAGATGGATGGTTTCGATGCGCGCCAGGCCGTAGTTGTGCTGGCTGCCACCAACCGTCCCGATGGCCTGGATAAAGCGCTATTGCGCCCGGGACGTTTTGATCGCCGTGTGACGGTGGATCGTCCCGACTGGAATGGCCGTCTGTCGATCTTGAAGATCCATACGCGTACGGTTCCCCTGGCCAAGGATGTTGATCTGTTGGCGATAGCTCGCTCCACGACTGGTATGGTTGGTGCCGACCTGGCCAATCTAGTAAATGAAGCCGCTCTGCTGGCGGCCCGTCGTAATCTGGATTATGTGACCCAGAACTGTTTCCTGGAATCGCTGGATAAGATTCAGATCGGTGCTGAGCGTCCATTAATCTTGAGCGATGAAGATTTGAATGTGATTGCCTATCATGAAGGCGGCCACGCCCTTACTGGTCTGCTGACCGAGTATGTTGATCCCGTTACGAAAGTAACGATTGTGCCGCGTGGACAGGCGCTGGGCGTGACTCAGTATACGCCGTTGGATGATCGCTATAACTACGCCCAGGATTACCTGGAGGCTCAGTTAGTAACGGCCCTGGGTGGTCGCGCGGCGGAGCAGGTGGCGATCGGACATATTACGACGGGTGCCGAAAATGATCTGCAGCGCGTCACGGCGATTGCGCGTCAGATGGTTACCAAGTGGGGTATGAGTGAGCGCCTGGGCACAATTTCATACAGTGAACGCGAAGATCCTTTTGCAGGTACCGCCCTGGCCAGCAATTCTCGCGAATATAGCGAGAAGACGGCGACTTTAATCGATGATGAGGTCAATCGTATTGTCAAGCGAGCTTACGAGCGCGCTGTCAGGCTTTTGACGGAGCATCATGTCACGCTGGATCGGATCGCGCAGGCATTGCGTACCAATGAGATCATTGATGCCAAGCAATTGCGTGAAATTATGATTGAAACTGGCTCTATCGAGGCCACCCCGGCTTCTTATCGCTAGTTGACCTGCAAAATTAAACTATAAAAAACCTGGCCTTCTCTCGCAAAGGCCAGGTTTTTTATTGCCTGTCCAGCCACCATCGACATATTGCTGGAAACCACTGGTGCCAGTGGTTATGACCTGGTCCTGGGATGCTTGCTCTTGTTTTCATTCAGGAAACCTCGAATCGTATTGAGCAAGGTCGTTTGTGGACATGGTTTGACTAAATAAGCCTGCGCCCCTAATTCACGAGCGCGCTGGATGTGTTTATCAGATGTGCGGGATGTCAACATAATGGTTTTGACATGTGCCAATTCAGGATATTCACGGATAATATTCAAGACATCGTAACCATTGAGATTCGGCATCTCAATATCAAGCAGAAAGACATCAGGCGTATTTTCTAGCAGTTGCTCAATCGCTTCTATGCCATCTCTGGCCTCAGCCACTTCATAGTTGCCTTGTTTCAGGGTCTGGAGTACCGCCTGCCTGAGATAGGCCGAATCATCTGCTACCAGAATTCTGGGCTTTCTATCGCTTTTCTTCTGCTGATCATCGCTACCATTGGCCGTCTCCGCTTCCTGACCATTGCGCGGCATTGATCGTTGTAGATAGTTCCGAATCAGTTCCGGTAGATCGAGCATCAGCAATGTATTCCCCTGACCGGTGATGGCTGACTCGGTGATACCAGGACGCCGTAAATAGGAGGGGAGCGGCTTGACCGTCAAATCTTGTTCGCTTAGAATCTCGTCTACCAGAATACCCACTGTTTTGTTGCTTGAGGACTGAATAACCAGGATTGGTTGTGTTTCGGTTCCTGACGTGTTGGATGTTGAATCTTCAGTTAAACCCAGCAAATCTTTGAGCTGATAGCAATGGTCCAGTTGCTCTTGTTCGTGGATGCTGATGCGCTGTACTTGAGTAATAGGGGCAACCAATTGCTGCTCTCCACTGCGTACGAGCAGACATTGGACGGTGCCGTGGGAGCGAGGTATTGAAAGATGAAAGCTGACTCCACCGGCGGTGTTGCGCTGGAGGTTGATGGTGCCATTGAGCCTGTGTAATGGTGTTTGTAGTATTTCTAGCGTTCCACCTATGACAGGCATGGAGAAGCCGATCTCAATCGTGATGTTATTACCTCTGGCGTGGACGTGCAGCCAGACATGATATGTCTCGGCCTGCTCTTCTTGAAGCACAGAGGTGTCGGAGATACATGTCTGGAGCATGTGTAGCAACGATGGAGATAGTGTTTCCAGAATCTCCTGGTCGATCTCTAATGTGTCGCCGATGACTTCAAAATCTACTTTGTATTGTTGTGCCAGGGCACTCGCGGAGATAACTTTTTGTAGCCGTGGGACCAGTGTGGAAAGTGGGGTCAGGCGCATCATCTGGGTGTCTTCACGCACAACGGCGGCTCGTGTCATATATTCTTGCTGAACGATCTGCAGCGCTGTATTGGCCGTATTGACACGTGCACTGCAGATGGCCAGTTGATTGATAGCTTCGCGCAACGCCTGCAACAGCAGATCCTGTTCAGTGTAGTGCTCCAGATCTAGCTCATCCCAGTTTGCTTCTGTATGGGGCGTCTGGATTGGCAGGCGGTTGCGATGCCGGCGACTGCGTGGCTTCTCCTGGTAGGCATCGCTAAGGATGCGCGCAATCAGTGAGGACGAAGTCGCCTCTCCCTGTATTTGCGTGGCAGGTTTTTGTTGAAGCACATTGGTTAAGGATTGCTCCACTTGCTGTAGCCGGTTTTGTGCCGCTTGCTGGGCCTGGAGGGCTGCTTTAACATCGCGCTGAGCACTTTCCAACGCGGCATGCATTTCTATGAGCTGCCCGGTATGGCGCAACAGTTTTTCAAAGCGCCGATTCTCGATGTGTACGAAAAGCGGATAACTATCGGCCGAGTGGCTGTCGGATCCGAATAGACTATCTGCGTGTCCGGTCGCCTGGTCTGCGGTAGATTGAAAGGTACCTGCTAGCTCCAGGGGGATCGTCGCTTTGCTGCTGATTTCTTCCTGGTGAGTTTTTTGTAGCGCTGCCGTTCCGGGTGATGCTGTAGTAATGGTGATGCCCAGGCGCTGGTAGATTGCCTCGAGCGCGGTGAGTAGCTCGGGCGTATCTGGTTCTTGCCCTGCTTCTGTCAGGTAGTTCTGACAAACGTCCAGGACAGAGATTGCCTGCGTGATCGCCTCCAGGCCAGTTGCGGGTTTGATATTATGGTTCAGTACCTGTTCCGCTATGGTCTCGACGTGCTCGGCAGCCGTGGACATGATCAGGTAACCAACTGCCCCGGCGGTACCGCGTAGCTTGTGGCCTGACCGCTGAAAGACTGTAAACCGTGCCGCTGAAAGCTGGTTTTCCCACGCGAGCTGCCCGGCTGCCTGGCGCATTTTAGCAATGTCTTCTGTCGCTTCTTCGAGAAAGATAATGAGCATCTCCGCATCCACATCCATATCACCCTCAGCTTCGGCCTTTGTATATTGCTCACCGCTGGCAGTGCCAGAGCTTTTTTCACTGCTTTCTTCGCTACTAGTGGGCCAGCTTTCTATGGCATCGAAAGCTTCCAGGATGGCCAGATCTTCAGTTGTCAGTTCATTCTCATCAAATGAAGGATTTTCAATCATGCGATATACGAAGTTGTTGAACTATATCACTAATGATAACTGGTATCTGCAATATGGGTATACCGGCATGGGTGCTCTGCACGCTATGCTCGGGCAAGTGCCAGTCATCTGTTTTGATAGCATTGCCAGGTTTATCTTGTCTGTTAGTGAAGGATGTGGGTGTGTCGCTGATGGTTACGGCCAGGCCCAGGGTGATATCAGCTAGCTGAGCGATCAAGAGCACAGAGTGGCTTGAGAGATAGGTGGATGGCTGTGTTAGATATGCAGCCAGGTCGATGACAGCGATAGATTCACCGCGCCAGGCCGTAATTCCCAGCATCCAGTGGGGAGAGGCGGGCAATTGAGCAAGATAACGAGCCGCGGGTAGTATTTCCCGTAAGGCAGTCAGTGGAATCAGTGCCCGGCCTATCTCGAAGACGCACTCTAAATATTCTTCAGCCTGCATCGTAGGTACCAGAGGTGCCTGCGCTAGCTGCTGCGCATACTTCCAGAAGTCTTGATCACTAAGCTGTTCAAGATACTGGACATGGCTGCCTCTTAAAGTAACGGATGGCAGAACTGGACGTTGGCTCATAGCGGCTGTTTCTTTTCCTAATTCGGGGCGGGTGCGCCCAGATGGGATTCGATGACGGCAATGAGATCCTGGGTTTTGAATGGTTTGGTTAAGTAGTCTTTTGCACCAGCGAGACGGCCCTTGAGTTTATCGATCATACCATCACGGCGCGACAGCATAACGATGATGGTACTACTAAATTGGGGTTTTGTTTTGAGGCGCCGGGCAACTTCATAGCCATCCATTTTAGGTAGCCCTATATCTAAAATAACCAGGTCAGGAATGCGTGCTTCCGGCTCAGTTAGCCAGCGCATAGCTTCAACGCCATCGGGAAAACTCTTGACATCAAACCCTTCACGCCTGAGGCAGGTTTCCACTATTTTTCGGACTGTCGCGGAGTCATCGATAACCATAACGAGTTTGCTCATATACTGTCCTCTCTCTCTCGTCCCACTACCATCCCATTGTACCTGACATTATGTCAATACACAAGAGCAAGTGCTATTACGACCTACTGCGCTTCACGATGCTCATATTACGCTGACTCTAGCCGTATCAGGTCTTCTTACTAAGAAAACGTATTCTAATCAGTTTTTTGCAGTTAATGAGGTTACTGCTAGGCAATGTACCATATAGTTGAAGTATTTAGCAACGAAAATCTCGTAAAGATTGTCTTAAATTTTTTCGGATCCTATGTTCCTATATCTGCATTTAAGAAATTAGGTCTCAACTAAAACCTATAAAACCTGTATAGCCCTTTTGATTATTTGCGCCGCGCAATCAAGCGCCTTCGCCGCTTGAATAGGTTCGGCCCTTGCGGCCGATTTTACTGCCTTTGCGCTCAAAAAATAAACAATAATCACGATATGCATCGAATCAAAGCGCTCGCAAGGGGCGTATCTACAACATTATCGTGGAGCGAGGATGGAAGCGCCCGCAAGGGGTGCACCTACGACGCCCGCAAAGGACGCACCTACGGATTGTGGTCTATATCCTGCCCATCGCCAGGTATGGCGACTGGTAGCGTAAACGTGAAGGTGCTGCCTTCCCCGACGGTGCTCTGCGCTGCGATGCGACCACTATGCGTCTCAACGACGTGGCGCGCAATGGCCAGCCCCAGGCCTGTGCCACCACCACCTGGGCCAATATATCCAGCCTTGGCCCTGGCGCGATCGGTTTTGTAGAAGCGCTCAAAGATGCGGGATAGCTCTTCGGCCCGGATTCCAACGCCGGTGTCTTTGACAAAAAAACGTTGGGCATGCTGGTCATTCTGTAGTGCGGTGCCAATCACGATTTGTCCGCCCGAAGGGGTAAACTTGATAGCGTTGTGTACCAGGTTAACCAGTACGCGTGTAATTTGTTTGCTGTCGGCGGCGACCAGCGTCTCGCCTTGATGGATATCTGTCATCAGCTGCACGCGGTGGCGTTGTGCCAGTGGGAGCATGCGGGCCATAACTTCGCGTACCAGCTGTTCAGCTCCGATTGGCTCTATGGTCATCGAGGTCTGTCCCGACTCTATGCGAGAGAGTTCCAGGAGTTCAGAGACGAGTTCGCTCAGGTAGTGTACCTCGTTTTCTATCTTCTCAACAAACTCCTGGGCTTTTTCGGGATCGGTGTCGATCGTATCTTCCAGTGTTTCGGCCAGCAGGCGTACCGAGGTTAACGGGGTGCGCAATTCATGCGAAATATTGGCGATGAAGTCGCGCTGAATACGTTCGATGTGCCGCGCCTCGGTCATGTCCTCGATAACTATCGCAAAGTAGCGATACTCGCTGCCCGTGAAGTGTTCCTGGTGGGCCACGGGAGAGACGGTGACTTTCCAGGCGATGTCTGAATTGCCCTGCTCAAACTGTCCCTTTTGCTGTGTATTGCTGGCAATACTATTCTGAACCAGCTGGATGATTGCCTGATTGCGAATTACCTGAGTCAGGTAGAGACCCGGCTGCCATTGCGTGGGAGTGTAGAGGTCAAGTCCTCTCTGATTGCAATAGAGGATCTCGCCATTGCGATCAATCACAAAGGTTGGCAGCGGAGTGGCTTCCAGCAAGCTCCTGGAGAGCACTTTAAAATCGATATCGGTTCGGTCTGTATTCAACATTGTTTATCCTTATGCCTTGCCTGGCGACATATTGTGCTTGACGACTCCACTGGAACAGTGCGAGGAAGGAAGCTTTCTGTTAACACGAAAAAAGGCCACCGCTTGGTGGCCTCCAGTAGTAGCTCCTCGAATAGGATTCGAACCTATAACCCATCGGTTAACAGCCGATTGCTCTACCATTGAGCTATCGAGGAAGGTCGTTCGCTTGGAACACTGTTAATATATATCATTTGTAGTGGTTCGTCAATACTTTTCGCCATCAAATTTGACATTATCCGATAAATTCATTTATGAGTGCCAGGCTCGTAGCGAGGAAAACGCTTAAACTAGCGATGGCAATGACTGGATTGAGCAATGGGGCTGCAATCAGGCTGCCACGCAGACGCACGCGTTGTAAGACGTTCGGCAGTGCCAGGCCACAGAGTACGGCGATCAGTAAGGTGAAACCAAAGCTCAGGCTGACGGCGATACTCAGTAAGAGTGAGCGATAGAGTAGCCAGGAGAGGATATAGACCAGGATGGTGGTCAGGACTCCTCCTGTGGTGCCGTGGAGTACTTCACGCCAGAGTGTGCGGAAGAAGTCGCGCCCACGTTTGGTGCGCATCTCCCAGCCGGCAATGCCCAGGGCCTGTGATCCGGCTGCTCCAGCGGTCAGTAATAGCATCGGAATCAAGCAGAGTACACCGCTAAGGGCCAGGTGCAGGTTCAGACCTGGCATGGTCCCGTTCAGCAGGCTCAGCGCGCTGGCACTCCCCAGCACCGGTTTGAAGGCGCTGGAGATTATCATGGCGATGAAAAAACCGACGATCACATTTAAAATTAACCACGAGGAACGACTGATAGTGCTGCGACGGCGTGAATCCTCATCGGATTCGTGCTCTTCTACATCGGTACCGGTAATCTCAGATACATCTTCGGCCTGCTCTTCGTGGATGACATCGATGACATCGTCTACGGTTACCATGCCTTTTAGATGGTTATCGGCATCTACCACGGGCACACCGAGCAGGTCATATTTGGCAATGATACGTGCCACTTCTTCCTGATCGGTATCAATCTGTACCTTAATGATATCCTGATCCATCAGGTCGCCCATACGAGTATGGGGTTCGGCAGTGACGATCTGGCGCAACGAGACCACACCAATCAGATGCTGCTCTTCATCAACAATATAGAGATAATAGACCATATCCAGGTGCGATGAGTGCTGGCGTAAGTAGATCAATACCTCTTCGACGGTCGCTTCCAGTGGCTGGGCCAGTACTTCCGTGGTCATGATGCCGCCGGCGGTCTCGGCACCATAGCGCAGCAGATCGCGAATTGGCTGGGATTCATCGGCGGGCATCAGGTTGAGTAGACGCTCAGCTTCTATCGCTGGCATATCGGCCAGAATGTCGGCGGCGTCGTCCGGGGCCAGGCGCTCCAATAGATCGGAGGCGCGATCAGGCCCCAGTTCAGTTAAGAGTTCAGATTGTAATGGATACTCAACTTCATTAAGTGTGTCGGCGGCGGTCTCATCATCCAGGCGTTCCAACACGGCCCCGGCTTCTTCCAGGTTCAGTTGCTCGAGAATATCAGCGATATCGGCTGGATGGAGCTCGGATAATTTATTGTGGCTGACATTCAACTGGACCTGAGGAATAACACCTACAGCTCCTACACTGGCGGTGCCAGCTCCTACGGCTGCCAGCTGGCTGGTGTTCGAGCTGACCACTTGAATTGGCTCGACATAATTCCAGGTTACGGTGCGCTCGGCCAGCTGGAGTGGCGTTATGCGGCCAAGCATATCGAGCGCTGGCTGCCAGCCCAGGCGGCGCAGCAGTCCGCTTAATCCAATGTCTACCCCGACCAGGCGGGCCGTTTTTTTGATTTGTGCTAGCTTTAAATCATTGACTTTGACCACGCGGAAACCCTGGGTATCTACAATCTGTTTGTCCAGGATATCGCGCTTCAATAGAATCTCTACAGAATTGGGTTCATAAGTATTAATTTGTGTCTGGGGTACCGCAAGCTGGACGGGGGTCGTTTCAATGCTCTGTACCTGCGACCAGGGAATAATCAGGCGCTCACTGCCGCTGGCCGGATGGACCACCAGCGCGGTTACCACCGGAAATGTCTCGTTTAATGTTACACAGATATCCCGCAAGGAGCCAATGCGG
This sequence comes from Dictyobacter formicarum, assembly GCF_016587435.1. Next base: position 1,686 of record NZ_BNJJ01000009.1, on the reverse strand, counting down.
CGATGATCAGCATCAAAAATGCTTTTATGAAGTAATGCACTTAAAAAAATCATGGGTATCACCACCTTTTTTGCAAGTAAACAGGGTTACGTTATGTAATCGTTACGCTCAGGCGCGCACTGATTACACAGGCATAGTCCATCTAGCCATATCCGACTGGGGATATGGCACACAGCGGTCTGCGAAATGCATGGTGATACAATCAACTGAGCTTGCGTGATGCATTTCGAAGAATGCGCTGTATTTTCTGGGGATGCTGCAAAGCAGCGTAAGGACTTACTGGCAAAAATGGAGTATTCTTACTCGACATCAGTCACATCTATGGGGGCGATGCCTGTCTCATCGAGTAAGGGGGTGGTGCTTGTTTTACCCCAAAGGATCAAAGATGAAGGAATCCAGTTACTTTACTCGATGAGGAGAAGAACAGTCCTGAAAGCAGGTATGCACTGGTAGTCTTATGATAGGCACACCTACTATGACTAGGGCCAGCGTCCATGTCCCTCACCTCCTTTGCCCGGACAATTGCTACCTCCGCAACAGGGGATAGTTATTCACAGACTATCCGCTTAATTGTTATATGCGAAACCTGGCAATTGTGGGTTATAACAAAATTTTTCCTGTGTCAGTATAACATCTTAGTGCAACTTTAAGCAAGGGTTGACGTGATATTTGATTAAAATTCTCTAAAATTCTTGGGTATGAGGTAATTATTTTATCCATTGGGAAGTAGTGGCAGTATTTTTTGTTTGAGCTGGGTGGCAATCTGTTCGGTGGCGCGTGTGGCGTCTATGACCTCAAAGTGATATTCGAGGGCCATCTTATCGTATTCGGTGAGCATCAATTTTTGATAGCGCACAAAACTTTCGAAGAGGTCATCACCCAGGCGCATGTCCATGCCGGACTCCCAGTAGTCAAAGCCACGTCCCTGGAGAACGCGGGGGACGAGGTCTTCGAGTTCAACGCGCAGATAGAAGATTGCGTCGGGCTTGAGGGCGAGTCCATAGATGGAGCGCAGCCAGTGTGTATCGGCTCCACGCACCAGGGCACGCGCCATGAGGGAGTAGATGTAGCGGTCGGTAAGGACGATAAAGCCAGCACGTAAAGCGGGCAGGATCTGGTTTTCAAAGCGATCGATAAAGTCGGTGGCGTAAAATAGATTCAATGTGATTGGACCAAGGGTGTTGCCTTCTTTGGCATCTTTGAGTCCACTACCCGCCAGCTCGGAGCGCGTCATTTCGCTGTCGACGACGGCATAGCCGCTGCTCTCCAGCCACGGTCGCAGGAGTTGAATCTGGGTGCTGCGGCCCACACCATCCGTCCCCTCAATGACAATCAGTCGTCCCGGCAAAACCTCTTCTTTGGCGCGCAGGCCGATAGCATCTATACCGTAGAAATCTAATGCTGTCATGGTCTGTTTATCCTCTAGTGTAATCATAACGTTTCTCTGCTATTGTTACTATGAAACACTTCGGCTCGGCGGGCAATATGTTCCAGTTCCTTCTCCCGCAATGGGGGACGCAGGCGGCGTACACCTTCGAGGTGTGGAGTGACCAGTTTACGCATCTGGCGTTGTTGTTCTGGAATGGGTAAGGTCGCGTCCATGACGGTGAGGTCGAACTCATCAATCATGGCTTCGTATTCGTTGATGATGCGCTGTTGAAAGAGGGTAAAGCTTTGGCGGATATC
>NZ_BNJJ01000008.1 GCF_016587435.1 Dictyobacter formicarum | reverse complement strand
GATAACCTGAGGGCTACCGGGACGCGGATTGACAATGAATGCGCCATAGAAACCATTGGTCTCCTGCTCCATGTCGTCATAATGGCTATGATACCAGTGCGTACCCACATCCTGATCATGAAGAGTGAAATCAAAATTATATGTCTGTCCAGGCTGGATCGGCTTCTGGCCAAGGCCGGGCACGCCATCCTCTTTAGTAGAAACTTCCAGACCGTGCCAATGTACAGCCGTCGCTGTCGGGAAATGATTGATAAAAGTGATGCGCACATGGTCGCCAGCATTAACAGTGATCTTTGGCCCAGGAACGGTCCCGTTAATGGTCCAGGCCAGCACACGATGGCCTGCGGTCACTTCCCACATCACCTGTTCGGCGGTCAACGTAAAATGTTTTGCCCCATCGGCATCGACTTTATAAGCAGCTGGCTGGTCCCCATACTTTTCGGTTGCCAGCGGTACATTGGCGGTATTGAATGAATCAGAACTGGAATCGGACATAGACATCGTACTGGAACTACTGGAACTGCTGGAACTGGAGGAGTCGCCACGATTCAACGTCATCATCGCACCAACGCCATAACTCAATAGAGCAACCAGGGCCATGATACAACCAAAGGAAAACCATTCAATAGCCTGGCTACGCTTGCGCGGCGCCGGTCGTTGATAAGTAATCTTCACAGATGGTGTAGAAGGTTGAGAGACAGAAGAAGCGGGAACGCTTTCCTCTACGGACGGTTTATCAGGCACATTTAGCATGTCTTCCTCTCCTATGTGTAAATAAAAAAAGATGAAGCAATCGGCATATTTTTATGCTTTAGCGTTTTATCTGCTTTCGATAGACATATCATAATGCAGACAAATCACAAAAGGATCACGGCAGAAGAAGAAATGGTCACAAGTAATGTGATATGTAGATTATTCCTTGAGCGCCGGGGGTGCGAAAGCTCATGCAGCAGGGATGGAGGCGCTGACGCCTCCAATCTCTTTTTTTCTATTGGTGCAAAAATTGCGTCATGCGCAATTTTTGCACCAATAGAAAAACATTTTGTGAGCTCCGCAGGAGCGAAGTGTGAGGCAGAGAGACCGCGAAAAGTATAGGAGTCCAGTACTCTCTGAGGAAGAGAAAGCATTCCACTTGACAATGGATGGACAGTCAAGCATACTTCAATCAAATAGGGCGAGTATTGCTACAGTCTATTTAAGGGCCAGGGCAGCGAAGCCGTTTTTGAAGGGATTTACAATGGACGTTTATCAACATTCGCATACATCTCAAGCCTCTCATCCATATACAGAGAAAGATATTGGGACTACCAGGCTCCTACCGACCTATCGTATGGATCTCAGACCAACCCATACTAAAGATGTCTTTTACGAAGCCAACCCGGTTTCTGATTGGAGCGAGCTTTCCTGGGAGAAAATCGGGCGCCCATATCGAGTTGAACGTTGGTCAAAAGAGAAGCTGCGCTGGGAAAAAGAGCACGACCAACAACTTCCCCCAAAAACATCCTGGGAGATGTTCAATCGCTCGTTCCAGAATCTCTTTGATGAGGATGCACTGGCCGCACGTAAAGAAGCCCTGGGAACATTAGGAAAGAGCCTGAGCACGCTCCAGCTGCATGAGGCTTTTGAAGCGGTTGAAGACATCGTTCATACCAGCGTCTGGAACAAGATTCACCGCATCGAAGATGCCATCTGGGATCCGCGCGGCAAGCGTGCCCTTTTTGAGGGTCTGGACGTCAAAAAACCAGAGATCCTCTTTCTGGGAGCTGCAGATGGCTATGAAGCCATGCAGTTGATGGCTATGTATCCAGGTGGACATGCAGTACTGGTAGATTATGATGATTATTGTCGCACCCACCGTTTCGGTGAGTTCCCCAAGTCCTATCCCTTCCTCGGCGAAAATCCAGCGACCGGCGCCCCTAAAGTCTGGTATCGAGATGAGATGAACATTGATTTTGAGGTCTGTGATATTCGAGATCTCAAATATAGTAAAGAATTTGACATTGTTGTCAGCATTGGTCTGATCGAGCATTTTCCCGATCAATATAAGCCACTGGCCCTGGATATGCATAGACGCTTCCTGAAGCCTGGCGGCTATGCCATTATGACCACGCCACGGGCACAACTGCAATCCAAAATCTTCTATACCCTTTTTGCAGACATCATGAACTTTGCCTATCGAGAGCTAATGGATGTCAAACACCTCGGCCTATATGCCTATGAAAATGGATTTGATATCCTGCGCCATGGCCGCATCAAGGCCCATAATGGCATCATAGCTCGTACACGCTAACCTCTATACCATTGCTTTAAAATAGTATAATCAAACACAAAAAGACCTGCAGGCAGATTGCTTGCAGGTCTTTTTGTGCGACTTAGAGTGTGTCAGAATTTTCCAGTTGGCAGACTGGCTGATCGGTGAGCTAATCAGTCAAATCCTCCAACGCTTCCCACAAAGACGAGAGGGACTACACCAACGTTATACAGTCAGCATATACAAACATAGTAAGGCTAGTCTGGGTAGACTCATTCGCAATAGAAGCAACCCACCCCTGAAATTGGGGCGTTGGCTGCTCCGGCCGATTTTCAAAGACGACCCAGGTTACAGCGGGGCTATTAGCTGGACTGACCGTGAAGCCCCCACCACTCACTATATAGTCAGTTGGGCAATCCACAGTGCATCTTGCAAGCCCCGTGAGCCCACTATCAGCTGTGGGCACATTACAGCGGTTAAACACAACATTTTGTTGGAGCTTCTGAGTAGGACCAGCTGGTCCAGCAGGACCCTGAGGGCCAGCTGGTCCTACTGGTCCCTGAAGACCCGCGTCCCCGGTTAAACCTGTAGCTCCCTGTGGTCCCTGAGGCCCTTGTGGTCCAGTTGGACCAACCGGACCGACTGGCCCTTGCGGGCCAACATTGTTCCAACTGATCAGTTGTTCATTGCCAGGACAGGTGGCGTTGGCTGTGGTCATGGAGATTTTCCCACTGTTCGTGTTGACACAGGCATAATACGTCGTTGGTGCTGAGTCGGCACTCACGGTGGTCGCCAGAGGTACACCAAGCAAGCAAATGACGATGAATGGCCCGATCAGACGTAACCAGTTTCTGATTTGAAGTGCTCCGGACACGAGTTTTGTCAAATATTTCATCAATTGCCTCCTTACAGCTGAAAGTTGACATATATACTTCCACAAAGATGGTCCGAGCAGAGAGAATGCATCGCGTCCTCAGCCATTTTTTCATTTAGCTCAGAGGAACGTGCTGTAATTTACGTATATATAGACGCTCCACATACAAGTTTTCTTTGATACCTCTTCTATTCTTTAAAAAAAACACGACAAAGATGTCCGAGATACTTTTATATCTTGAGTAATAGATATAATCAGAGAAGTATCTCTTTTCACTTCATAAATCTTTGAAGTGTGATTGATTGCAATACGCAAATACTCCATCTTCCACTATCGTGAAGATCGGGGGCACAGTGATGGTAGCTCATAGACCGGACAGGTGATGGGCGTCAGACGTACTCTTAACAGCATTAAAAAAAGCACGAAATAATAGATCAAACACAAGTAAATGAGTTCTTCTATATAAAAATCGCATATTCTTGTATTGCTTCATCAGTATAATGAAAACAGGTAATGATCTTAGTGGTTGATGGATAGATGTATAAACGAATGCAAACTGAAAGGATGAGTTTATGAGAAAAACACTTAATCATTTAAAAACTTCGCGACTTCCACTGGCTCTGGCAGTAAGCCTGGCCATTCTATGTGTAGCTGGCGCATTAACCTGCTACTGCTTTGAATTCACTCCTAGTGCCTCAGCTGCCGCCAGGCAGCCAACTTGTGGGACAGTTTATGCGCGCATAGGGAGCACTGTACCCACCAATGCAGACGCCAATCAGAATGAAGATTGCTTCTGGAGAGCTTATACAACGTGCCAGCCGGATCAATCCATTACCTATCAACAAACAGGGATAGATACCGGCACGATCCACCAGTTCAGCCTGGTTAGACGTGGATTCCGTTGCCAGATTACCGATGAAGTGCGACCCTATACCATCGTCGGTCCCGGCAGCCACATGATGGCTTTTTACGTCTGCAGTAGCATGTACCGGGATTTCTATGGTTTACATGTTCAAAATTGCCAGAACGATGGCGATGTCCTGATTCCAACTAGCCATTCGCATGTTGTCCCTCTGCCTCTACCTCGGCCTCTGCAGCCGAGTGCCGCAAAACGCTCAGCATAAGACAATTTCTCAAGCTGGAACGACCCACCCATACTGTGGGTGGGTCGTTCACTTATTCCACATAAAATAAAGCTATAGTAGCCTGAAAAAATCGCTTCAATGCGTGCTATGTTCCAAATCTCCATATGGTATGATGAACAAAGCTAAACGCTTGTTTCTGCATCTATCATCTTCACACATGCCACGTGTGTGATACACGCCTATTTTGCTCAGAGGACAAAATCATGCAAACTAAACATACTATTAATACGGCCAATCAGATTGCCACCTCCACCCAGATTCCCTCTGGTGCAGTGGCCTTATGGTGGTTGGGACAGGCTAGCTTCGCATTGCGCAGCGCAGCTACCACCATTCTGATCGACCCATTTCTAACCGCAATGGAGGACCGTGTCGTGCCGCCTCCCTTCACAGCAGAAGAGTGTCCACCCGTTGACCTGATTCTCTATACCCACGAGCATATCGACCATTTAGATATACCCACCCTCAAGATTCTAGCCCGGCACCCATCCAAACCACGCTTTATCGCGCCCAGTCCTATTGTCGACCAGGTGCTGGCAGCAGGTGTAGATCCCGAGCAATTGCAAGGAGTGCAGCCAGGAGAGGACATTACCGTTGATGATACGCGCATCATTCCGCTGCCCGCCTTGCATGGATTAAGTTTTCCGCCGGTGTCCTATAGCTTCGGGCAAGAGATCAGCAATGGCCAGTATCGCTACCTGGGCTATGTTGTCGAACTGGCAGGTGTACGAGTTTATCATCCAGGCGATACGCTGGTGTTTGAAGGACTGGTCGAAAAGCTGCAGCCACTCACCATCGATCTGGCCTTGCTCCCCATTAATGGTCGCAGCTATTTCCGCGAACAACAAAACCTGGTTGGTAATATGGATGAGCGCGAGGCGGCTGAACTGGCCGCAGCCGCAGGCATTCAGGCGGTTATCCCTACCCACTATGAAATGTTTGCCGGCAACGTCGGTCGTCCTGGCTTCTTCATCGATTATATTCGCGCCAGCCATCCAGAGTTGAGCTGCTATCTCCCATCACATGGTCGGCGCCTGATCTATATGAAATAACAACTGACGGAATAGATAAAAAGAGACGCATATTACACTTCCATTTTTTTAGTAGAAAAAAAGAATAGTCAAGTAATCCATACCCATAACTGAGCGACTATTCAAGTTTATCGTGTGGAGAATTGAGAGGTGCCAGACCTGTTTACAGGTGTATAGCACCTCTCTTTTTCTTTACTCTGATTGGAGAATGTCTGAAAGCTATACGTTTTGCGCCTTCGGCCCCTCACACTACGCTCCTTGGGAGCTCAAAAGGTGTTTTATTTGTTGGTGCAACATGGTCGCTGTGCGACCGTGTTGCACCAACAAATAAAAAGAACTCGGGCGCGCATGCGCCCGCCCGCAAGGAGGCGCTTTGCTTCCCATCACCAGGAGGATTAGACACATCCTTAAAGTGCTGAGCATTCTTGATAAAAGTTGTAGTTTAAATCATTGAGCGTTGAGAGCCGATACATATAACAAAGGGGGCAATCAATGCAAAAAAGACTTAAAACACTACTAATATGGGGAGTCCTGCTCGTCTTTGCGCTCTCGATAGCTGGCATGGTTGCGGCCCGTCAATACCACGCTCCACTATTGGCACAACCAACGCCGCTTCACCTCTTGCATACAAATACAATTAAAACTTCATCTTTATTATCTACAGACAGGCTACGAAATCGTGCCAGTGAAGAGGCAATACAATCCAGTGAGAGCAACGCTCGGAGCACGCTCACACACGCGCTGATTACGCACCTGAGTCTGCTGGGAAAAGATGAGCGCGCCTTCGCTGTAACGTGGGAGGCCACACCCTTTATTGCTTATACGACGGGCTGGGCCAATATTCGCAGCAGTCCGCATGGCGACGGCAGCTTGCTTGGCACAGCGGCGCCAGACACGACACTGACCATTTATGGAACCATCAGAGGAGACACTTTAAGCAATACAACGACCTGGTATCGCGTATCCGACCAGCAGAGTACGCCACAATATGTATACAGTGAGCTCGTCAGCACGACTCCACCCGCACAGTCAAGCTGGAATCCTGTCAATACGCTCAGTGTACCGGATACAGGTAAGATCATCATTATTAATGTCACCAACCAGTGGCTCTACGCTTATCAAGATGGCCAGCAAGTCACCAGCAGCGCCATCACCACCGGCCGCCCTGGTCTGGACACACCCATCGGCACCTTTCAAGTCATTAATAAGGAAAGCCCAACCACCTTTTATTCGATCTGGCCGCAAGGATCACCCTATTACTTCCCGCCCACCCGTATCCAATTCGCGCTCGAATTTCTGGGTTCAGGTTACTTTATCCACGACGCCTTCTGGCGCAACGACTATGGTCCCGGCTCCAATGTACCCCATTACATCCCCGGCTACGGAACAGAATTGGGATCGCACGGCTGCGTTAACGTTCCATACAGCACTATGTCCTGGCTCTATAATTGGGCCGATCTCGGCACCACCGTCGAAATTACATATTAAATTTTTCGAGCTGGAAGGGTAAATCGGGCACAAGGCCCGAACCTACGTATTGCGGCAACATGCACAACAATGGCAGCATGTGATATTGTATTGGATATATGCTGATCCATTAGCTTCGTATATTTAGAGGAGGTTCCTTGTGCCAACAGAAGAAATAGTCGCGCTCTCTGTAGGGACAGAAAAGCTCTCTGGGTATCTGGCCTATCCAGAGGGAGAAGGTCCGTTTCCTGGTATAGTGGTTATCCATGAGATATTTGGGCTCAATGATAACATCAAGGACATCGCCCAGCGTTTCGCCGATGAGGGCTACGCAGCCTTTGCCATTGACCTGTTCGGCGGACGCAATCGAACCATCTGCATGTTTCGCTTCATGGGCCAGATTATGGCTAATCCATTAAATAATGGCAGCATCCGTAACCTTAAACAGGCGCTTACCTATCTGGGACAGCAACCCAGGGTGGATGCCGAGCGCCTGGGAGCGATCGGCTTTTGTATGGGGGCAGCTTTGCCATCGCCTGGGCCTGTAGCGACAGCCGCCTCAAAGCGATCGCGCCATTTTACGCTATGAATCCCAGGCCCCTCGAGGCAGTCGCGCGCAGTTGTCCCGTTGTCGGTTCATACCCCGGCGAAGACTTTACCGCTAAACCTGCTCAACGCCTTGATACGACCCTCACCCAACATCAGGTCGAGCATGATATCAAAATTTATCCTGGCACCAAACATTCATTTTTCAACGATCAGGGCAAAACCTACGATGCCGCCGCCTCTCAGGATGCCTGGCAGCGCGTCCTGGCCTACTTTCAGGAACATATTTAACAGGCCGCCCTGAAATCCCTGAGACTCACTCACACCGCCCAGATAAAATAGCACAGGTCGTTATCCTAGGCGGTGTGAGCTTCCGACTGGCAAGCATCTCCTGGCGCTTTTTTAACGTTATAGACGAATTCTATAAAGCCATGTTCGTCGGGTACCGGGCTCAGCATGGTAAAGCCCGCTGACTGCAGACAACGCATGCTTGGCTGGTTATCGTACTCAACCCCGGCATGCACACAAGCCACCGCCTGGACCTCAGGTCGAGCCAGGAAAGCCCGCATAATACGCTTTCCATAACCCTGTCCACGCAGGCGCGGGTTGACAGCAATCGAAAAACTGGCCCGAGTATGATCTTTCTCAAATTGAATAACCCCCACCGGACCCACGTCAGCATAAATCATCCAAGTATAAACATGAGGGGAAGTACTAACGTAATCAAACCAAACCGTATCGGGATAGTTAATCCGTCGCGCCAAATCTGGATCATGAAACCAATCCTGATAACGAGAATGTTCTTCAGCATCCAATGGAATAAAAACAAGATCTGACATCGCATTCTCCAGTTTTACTAAATGCTCGATGCTAAAATCCATATCCTCTTTACATGATATGCTGGCATGCAAACTCCCATTGACGTGCACAGTTAAGATACAAAGAGTTGATATGTTCTTAAACATCTCTAACAATAGATAAATGTAATAGCAAGATTCAAGTACATAATTGCTAGCAAACGATCATGAGAAAGAGGTTTAGCGCATGGAATTTTCAGAAGTAGTGCGCAAGCGGCGCATGGTGCGCCATTTTAGTAACGATCCCATTCCAGCCGAAGTCATCACCCGCATCTTTGACCTGGTCCAGCGTGCTCCTAGCGCAGGCTTTACGCAGGGACAATCTTTTGTTGTAGTGACGCGGCCCGAGCTCAAAAAAGAGATCGCTCGCTTCTGCTCAGAAGAGGATTATGCGGAAACATTTCAGTATCCCTTTATTTCGGAAGCGCCGGTACTGGCAATCCCTTGCACAAGTGAGTCCGCCTATCATCAACGCTATCAGGAGGCAGACAAAGTAGATGATAAGGGACAGGAAATTGAATGGCCAGTTCCTTTCTGGTTTATGGACATTGGCTGCTCGGTGATGATCTTGCTACAGGCGGTGGTTGATGAGGGGCTGGCAGCCGCTTTTGTGGGTATTCCAGGTAAAGAGAATAACGCGGGCCTCAAGCACCTGCTCAATATTCCTGATGATTGCACGCCAGTGGGCGTAATTCCCATCGGACATGCCGCGGCTGATGTGCCTTCACCCTCCCTCAAACGTGGGCGCAAGGCCAGGGCCGAGTTCCTGCACCTTGAGGGATGGTAAGGCTGGCCCAAACGCTATACAATCGCGACTCCTCCATAGACATAGCCAGCAGCAAAGTATCTGCCGATAAAAAACCGAAACCAGTGTTTCCCGCATGATTTCCCTCCTTCAGCGAACAATCCACCCAGGAGATAGGACAAATTTGAAAGTCGAACAATATTGAGTGTACATACACGTAATATTAAACACAGAACGCCAGGGGGTCAATAAGCCAGCTCAATTGATCAACACTTATGCGCCCTTGACAAAAAGGTTAAGGCCGCTTAAGATAAGTGTACATACACGTAAATGCAAGGAGCTGAAGCGATGGAAGTAACAAATATGCTGGATGTCCGAGCCTGTACATGCGCGAATATTCGGCGCGCAGATCGGCTGATTACCCAGTTTTATGAACAGACGCTGGCTCCCAGTGGGCTGCATGTAACTCAGTTTACACTGCTCTCAAACATCGCAGGTCTGAAAGAAGCGACCATTAGCCAGCTCGCCGACTGGCTTAAGATGGATCGTACCACGCTCACACGCGAGCTCAAATTATTAACACAGCAGGGGTTAGCTCAGGTAGAAGCAGGTACAGATCGCCGTACGCGCCAGGTTATATTGACCGCGGCGGGGCAGGAAGCATTGGAACGCGCCCGACCACTCTGGCGGCAGGCTCAAACGATCATAGTCAAACAGATGGGGGACGAACGCCTGGCTGCCCTGCTCGATGAACTTTCCGTACTTGAAAGGCTTACGCAATAATTTTTTTAGCAAATAGGTGTATATACACGTAAAGGAGCTAGATTATGGCCTCACTTTCTGAGCATCCCACGGTACAGGCATTCCAGGCTCGCCAGCCGCACGAACGTCCACCGACGTCAGTTGATCAGCACTGGCTACGGAATCTATGCCTGGAATCGGGTGCGGATGATGTTGGATTCGTTGAAATTGAGCGTCCCGAGCTAGAAAACGAGCGTTCGCATATCCTGGCCGCACTGCCCCACACGCGTACACTCATCAGCCTGGTGCGAAGAATGAACCGGGAGAATATCCGTACACCAGCACGCTCAGTCGCCAACGTTGAATTTCACCATAGCAGCCATGATCTAGAAGATGTCGCCAGAAAAATTGTCGCCGCGCTGGAACAAAAAAATATTCGAGCCATCTGTCCCGCGGTAGGTTTTCCACAGGAGATGGACCGCTACCCTGGTAGAATCTGGGTCGTTGCCCATAAACCGGTAGCCGTAGCCGCCGGTATGGGTCGCATGGGTATCCACCGCAACGTCATCCATCCTCGCTTCGGCAATTTTATCCTGCTAGAGACTATTTTGATGGAAGCGACCATCGATAGCTATAGTCAACCGATTGACTACAATCCCTGTCTGGAGTGTAAGTTATGCGTCGCGGCCTGTCCAGTAGGAGCTATCGGAAGTGATGGGCATTTCGACTTTTCTGCCTGCATGACGCATAACTATCGCGAGTTCATGGGTGGATTCACCGACTGGGTCGAAAAAGTAGCCGACAGCAAGGACGCAGCAGAATATCGTGAAAAAGTGACGCCAGCAGAATCAGCGTCAATGTGGCAGAGCCTCTCCTTTAAAGCCAATTATAAGGCCGCCTACTGCATGGCAGTGTGCCCTGCGGGTGAAGACGTCATAGGTCCATTTCTAGAGAACCGCAAAACCTATCTTCAGGACGTGGTAAAGCCGCTACAGAATAAAGAAGAAATCATCTATGTCACGCCGGGATCAGATGCAGAAGAACACGTTAAACGACGCTTCCCCCACAAGACAATTCGACATGCCCATAATGGCCTGCGTACCCCATCCATTCATAGCTTCCTGAATGGCCTGCCACTCGTCTTCCAACGTGAGAAGGCGGCTGACATGGACGTGGCCTATCACTTCACATTCACAGGTCAGGAAAAGCAGGAGGCGACCATCATTATTCGACACAAAACTTTGCTCATTCAGAAAGGACTAACAGGAGAAGCCAATCTCTCGATCAAAGTCGATAGCGCTACCTGGCTCAAAATACTCAATAAGAAGCAAAATATCATCCTGGCAATCCTGCGGCGCAAGCTACAACTCAGGGGCTCACCGCAACTCTTGCAGGCCTTCCAGCGCTGCTTCGCTACGTAAGGGGGCGTCCGCATACGCGGCCGAGTCTGTTTTCTGTGTTGGTGCATGCAGGGCGCACAGCCCTGCATGCACCAACTAATAAAAGAAGTTTTGAGCTCCATTCTGTAGCAGAGAGCCGAGCGACGACAGAGCATCATGCCAGCCGAAACACCGGAGCAGGTAGCCGAAAAAATTCTGGAAGCCTACAGACAAAGTCTGCTGAAGTCTATGCGGATAGCCTGAAAAGCTTTGCAAATAAATCACTCCAAAGCTGTTTTCTGCTCCACAATAGATCAGTGTCTACATACTTTTCCAAAATAGCTTGCATACAAGTAACTATTGTAAAAGTATTTTGTATAGATTATACTTGTATACATGTTGATTGATACAAAGGTGTATTTTATTTTTCTCTCAACAGGAGTATTCATGGATCAGATTGAGGATTGTTTGAGCTTTTATCTTGGTAAGGCGTATCAGCGGGTCACGCAGTCGGCCAAACAGCGTCTGGCCCCATATGGTGTTACCCCTGTACAGTACGCGTTGCTCAAGGTTCTCTGGGAACACGATCAGCAAAGTGGAGCTGAATTAGGTGAGCGCCTCTTGTTAGATAGCGCGACGATTACCGGTCTCATTGATCGCCTGGAACAAGCGGGGCTGATTGAGCGCAAGGCACATGCAACCGATCGCCGGGTGAATAAGGTTGCACTCACGGCTCGCGGGCGCAATCTTCAGGTTCCGCTTGATCGCGAGATGGACCAGATGAATCAGGATTTTCTCGACCAATTCTCTTCTGAAGAGAGGAAGCTTTTGCGGCATCTGCTCACGGCCGTGGCTGGATGGAAGCAGGCAGAGCATCCACCTGCTACTTGATAGCGATTTGAGAGAGAAACGATTACCACTACGAAACATCATGAGAGCGGTATGTACCTGACCGTTTTCACAAAAGATTTCAAGCAAGGATTTTGTTTATGCTCTTTGATACAAAAATCGCATTGGTTATTCGAGACGACCTGGCCTCCTGGCAAAAAATGAATGTGGCAGCATTCCTGGCAAGCGGGATCGCTGCATCCTATCCGGAAAGTATCGGAGAACCATACGAAGACGCATCCGGCAATGGATACTTGCGACTTATTGGTCAACCTATGTTGATTTATGGAGCTGATAGTGCCGCGTTAGCGCGGGTGCTTGATCGCGCCCTCGCACGAGGAGCACAGCCTGCCCTCTATACAGAAGAGATGTTTTCGACGACCCATGATGCTGCCAATCGCGATGCTGTTCGCAGTGTCGAACGAGAGAACCTGAACCTGGTGGGTATCGCCATCAGAGCAGAGAGAAAAGTGATTGACAAAATTGTGGACAAATTGAAGTTCCACCAGTAACAGGTGTAGGACCCAAAGGCAATAAAGCAGCCTGAGAACAACATCAGTCTCGCCAGTGTAGCGCGTGCTCAATTAAGGTTTCTTGCTGGCTCGCCAGCCAGTCCAGGCGCCAGAGGGCAAACTCGATATTATCCTGTATGGCCGCATCGGCTTCCAGACCCGACAGGTAGCGACCGATGCGGTGCTGTAGCGAGGCAAACTGGCGCATGCGCATCATGGTCGGGATCGCTCTAAGCTCAGCCTCTTCCAGGTGCAGCATATCCATATAGCTACGGCCCAGCGGGTCAATAATCTCCCATTCGGCGCCAGTTCCCATCCGACTGACTGGCCACCAGCTCAAAGAGACGCTTAGATCGAGGACCCGAATATCGCGGGCCGCGAACTCAAAATCCAGTACCGCCGTCACGCCCTCCTGCTCATCGAGCAGTACATTACTGGTATCCAGGTCGCGATGCAGCAACTGCTGGGGCAAGCTATCGTAAAGCTTCTCAACACCATCCAGATGATCTTCCAGCACATCCTGCATCTTTCGCACCTGCTGACGCTCCAATGGTAATAACTCCAAAGCTTTCCCCACATCTGGTACTTGAGGATTGCGCATCTCTAACCGACCAAACGGCAACAGTATGCTGATCTCCTGCGGAGTCGACTGATCAGGAACCGAAGCCAGAGCCTGATCTAAAATAGCCAGGGTACGGCCGGCAGCGCTGGCCTTCTCAGGGGTGCTTTTACGAGAGACGCTACCCGGCAAAAACGGAGCAAGCGTCGCGATGCCGATCGTACCATCCTGGATCTCAAGGGGAACCAGTTGATCACCACTGTAAGCGTGGATAGGTAGCGGGAGCAAAAACGGTAGATCCTGGATAGACAACGCTTGTAGTATCGTCATCTCATAGCGCAGGCGCGGCAAATGTGTTTCTCCGGAGGATACACGCAAAGTATAGGCATGCCCATCCGCCGTATCCACGCGCCAGACATGGTTATTCGTGCCACCAGTAAGTGGCGTCAAAGAGCAGGGGCCCTGAATAGGCCAGGTCGCACATATAGCAGAGACATCCATGCGGAGCAACTCCAATTCCGTTATTTTCTCACTATTACGTATTCCTATAGATATGATATTCCAAAAGCTGCCGAAGAGAAACCTTGCTGATATTGTAACAGATTCTAGCAGGACTGACATTCACCGGACACGAATTCACAAAGACAATAGACGTTTTCACAACCAGGAATAGACTAAGTATACAATCTGTTATCACCTGCGTATCACCGACCTGCAGGCCTAACGCAATAAAGAAGAACAACCAGTAGTAGAAAAAACGATCTTTTTGTCAAAAGTCGTTGAGCGTGTGAAAGTAAGGAGCAAAGAGAAATGCGAGCAGATATTGTTCCCGGCGCAACGTTTCCTGATTATGAGTTGACCGATCACACAAAAACACGCCGTCGCCTAAGCGAGCTACAGGGCATTGATCCGATGATCTTGATCCTGTCGCGCGGACACTATTGTCCCAAGGATCATCAACAACATCTTGAACTGGCAGAATTCTATCCCAAGATCGCCGTCTCTTATACGCAGATCGTAACAATCTCAACCGACAACATTCTAGAAACAAACGAATTCCGAGCCGCCGTCGGAGCGCAATGGACCTTCTTATCGGACTCCGGACGTAAAATTCAGCAGGATCTGGAGATCCAGGAATACACCGATCCCCACCACAACCCCATGATCCCCCATACGCTGGTACTGGAACCGGGGCTGCGCATCTACAAAATCTATAACGGCTACTGGTTCTGGGGCCGCCCCTCACCCGAAGACCTGCGCCAGGATCTACGCGCCGTCTTCCAGAAGGTCCGACCCGATTGGGACCTCTCCACACCTGGCTTGCGCGCAGATTGGGAAGGCGACAAGAAGCGCCATTATCCCTATGGCAAAAAACGCTAATCCTGTATTTTCTGCCTATACAAGGAAGCTAAAAGCCGATTTATACGTCGGCTTTTAGTTCCCTTTTTCGTCATCTACATCCAACTGCCAAACCTGACCAATGTAGAAAATGTAGCAACCGTGTAGCAATGCCATTTACAGCTCTTCATCTTCGCTCTTTATTTCAGAACTGCTTTCTTCCACCACGTTACTCAGCAGCTTGAATGCATCATCCAATTTGTTTATGACATCTTGTTGCATAGATGGCAGGATATGTGAATAAAGGTCCATCGTGATATTGATAGAGCTATGTCCCAAAAGCTCCTGCACCACCTTCGGATGGATATTCATGGATAGCAGGATTATTGCAGCGCTATGTCTCAGGTCGTGTACGCGCATACGAGGTAGACCAGCAGCTGTGAGCGCTTCTTTGAATATCTTAAGCAGGTAGTAATGAAAGATTTGGTCATCCGATCCTTCTCGTGTTTCCGATTTTACATTCTTGTTTTGGAAGAAGCAACTGTGTCTTCTTGCATTTTGCAAGCAATCTCGCTCGTGTCGAAGCGGCCCGTTTTGCGAGAGCAGTCATGCGTGGAAGATGCACTCTCGTCGAGAAACAGTACAAGAAGACAAAAGCAATCATGTGAAAAGGAGGAAACGAGTGAGAAAACAAATACTTCTCATTCAGGGTGCAGGCAATCAGCACAAACCTTTAGGCAGCGGGAAATTGGTTGCATCGCTGCGGCAACAGCTTGGCAGCGATTACCAAGTCCTGGCTCCAGATATGCCTGATCCTGACCATCCTAGATACCTTGCCTGGAGGGACCAGATTGAGCAAGAGTTCGGCAAGCTCGATGCTGATGCCTTGCTCATTGGGCATTCTTTAGGTGGTTCAATGTTGCTCAAATGTCTGGCAGAAGGAACCCACCAGAAACCGATTGCCGGGCTGTTTCTGGTGGCTGCGCCCTACTGGGGCAAGCAGGATTGGGAGCTTGAGTACGCTGTGCCAGATGATTTTGCTTCACGCCTCCCCCCGATCCGACAACTCTTCCTGTATCACAGTCGTTCTGATGAAGAAGTCCCGTTTTCTTCTCTTAGACGCTATCAAGAACGACTGCCCCAGGCAACTGTTCGAGTGCTCGATGGGAAGGAACACTCTTTCACAGAAGGGTTGCCTCTACTTGCTCAAGACATCAAGCGGTTGGAACCCAGAATCTAGCTGAAGCTAGTCTGCAACGAACTTCAGTTTAAATCATTAGTTCCTTTGCGGAAGGTTCCACCTTCCGTAACTCTTCCCCTGATTCTTTGCCAGATACCATGCCAGATTGCCAGTTCATTTGGCATGATGACGAGAAACAGCCAGGAGTGAGCACATCTGAAGCATGATTATATGCTCCTACGATGTTCCGCCAGGTTATGCGGCACAGGCTGTCTGCTTCCAGGCGCTAAAAACGTCGGCATTTTATCTGGCAAAGCCACCAAGAATTCGGTCAAATGACAAGTCCAATGTACCAAAGGACATCACCTAATTCCTTGGCAATATGGACAGCATCAATGTCATGTCCCTGGAACAACGCTTTCTTGACACTATCTGCTATCTCTCCCGACTCACCAGTTAATCCCAAACACTCAAGGTCAGTTGCTCTTTTTGATCTTGAGAAAACGAGCAGCCTACGGTTCCTGTTCAATACGCGCGATATGAGCGACAAGGGCATGCTGTTGATCATTTCTCGCTGATGATCAGGTTGAGCACCAATGGACGCACTCGCTGCAGAAGTTCGTCGAGAAACTGTTCTGGTCGAGCAAAAGCCGCGAGATGGCCAGCCTGTTTGATCAGGACAAACTCCTTGTAAGGGGCCTCAAGCTCGTCGAAGTAGGCTTTCGCCGAGGCCGTTGGCGTGATCGCATCGGTATCGCCCTGGAAGATGAAGAACGGGACCTCGAAGCGCATTCCAAGCTTGCGGAGATCAGCCGTCAGAAGTTCGTGAAACAGTTGATCGGTCGAAAAGTTCATGCCCTTGAAAATGTTCATGAGATCACTGAACGTGTGATCGGGCGAGGTCAACATGGCTGGGAGCATAATATCCATGATCATGTTCGGAATAGCCGGGTTCGCCTTGATTGTCCATTGATGCAGTTTGGTAAACTCTTTCGGAGTCAGCCGGTCTGACCTTTCTCTGAGTTGCTCAACAGCTTTCACGCCTTTGGTGTTGCCCAAGGCGCGGAGCCACTCTCGTGTCTGTTGATACGAAAGCTCGCTGGCATCTGGACTGCTATTCTGGTCGGTACCTACATAGGCTGCGAACAAATCAGGCCGTCGTTTGACCATCATGGTACCTGTGATGCTGCCTACGGAGCTACCCACAAGAATGATCGGTTGGCCAAGATAGTTGCGCAAAAACTCCGCGATCTCGATCCCATCCTGGACGAGACGCTCAAAGGTGAGGGTGCCAGTGCCGGCTTTCCCGTTTGTGCGGAAGGTTTTGCCTGCGCCACGCTGATCCCATTGGACGAGCGTAAAGTACTTCTCCCACGGGTGTAACAGTGAGGCGAAGATCGAATAGGGTGACGCAGGACCGCCATGGATAAAAAACAGGACCGGGTTGTGGCGGTCTTCGCCGCGGATCGTGATCCACTGGTCAATTCCGCCAACTTTGATGAAGCGTTTTTCGTCAATGCCATTGGTAGTCGTAATCAGAAGAGCTTTTGCGAGCTTTTGCTGAGTGCTTTTACGTGTAAGAAGAGCGGTGAACATGTTGATACCCATTCGTCTTTTCTCTTTCTTTTCGAGCCATCTCGCTGGCCAGATAACAGGGTGTTTCGTTTTTGTTGTTTCTCTGTTGGTGTCGTTTACTCGCCACTCAACTGGTGAGAGTATAGCCGTTTTCAGGAGACGAAATCCCCATCCTTGCGGGTAGTGCTGAGGGTAGTTGGCGGAGAATCGATGTGAGTAACGTGTGAGGTGGGGCTGGTTAGTGTGGCTCGTTGCGCTGCGAATCAGCGGGCAAGCGAGGTGCAGGAGAGGAGAGTCGCAGTTGGCGCGCTGCCTCGCTGGCTTGTAGGCGATTGCTGACGCCCAACTTCTGATAAAGGTGTTTGACGTGGTACTTCACGGTATTGATTGAGATAATCAATTCGTTCGCAATCTCCTGGTTGCTCAATCCTGCAGAAAGCCCTTGCAGCACCCGCTCTTCCTGTGCGGAGAGCGGCGAAACTTGCCAGCGAGTTTCCGCTTTTTCCTCTAGCATGGTCAGTTCAAGCTGCGCCTCTACGATGACCTTCTCATCATGCAGTTCGCGGGCGTCTGAGAGAGCCTGGAGAAGATACTTTTGCGCAAGCGAGAACTCGCCCTGAGCCAGATAGATCTTGCCCAACGTCAGGAGGATGTCAACGGCGAGAAATCGGTTGCCAGGAGGAAGGTTATCCGCCTTCGCCTGGAGAAGCATCTCGCGCGCTTCGTCTACCTGACCAAGGTCAAGCTTTTCTTGGCCAACGAACAAGAGACATGACGACCGATACATTTGGACGCGGGGATCCAGCGCTCCCTTGCGCGGCAGGAAAATGAGTGCCTGCCGGGCGAAATGCACGACCGAGGAGAACGGTTCTTCATCCAGTAGGGCACTCAGCGCGCGGTGCGCCCAGATGGCACCAATCCAGGAGACTTCTCCACGGCGCCGCCAGCCCTCTTCGGCCATCGAGAGCAGCGTCTCGATGCGCACACGTTCTGCAGAAGGGATTGAGGCCGCCTCTGCTGCTACCGCTGCCTCAGTCGCAAACCAGAGTTTCACAGGAAAGCGGAGTTCGGTGGCAAAGAGGAAACAGAGCGTTGGATGCTCGCGTAAAACCGCTTCCGGGAGCTGTTCCAACCACTGCAGCATCGTTTGTGGCGAGTCGAAGTTCTGCTCATGCACCCGCTCGATCAGCCGCACGACCCGCTCCACATCCCGCGCCAGGGATGCTGCCTCGATAGCTTCTGTGAGCAAAGCCTCCTGCTCATACCACGCGCTGGCCTGCGAGGAGAGCTTGCGCAGGACCTCTTCGCCGAGCCGCCGTCCAGCCTCCTGTCGCATCGCCGCCGCAAAGAGCGCGTGATAGCGATACCATCCTCCGGGACCCTTCAGCGCCTCCAGAAAGAGTCCGGCGCGTGCGATCGCTTCCAGCAAATCCGCACTCTTCTCGTTCCTGGTGACGGCTGCGCAAAGCGGAGCACAGAGGCGACCGAGCACACTGGTCTGAAGGAGGAAGCGCTGCATTGGCTCGGACTGTGCCTCTAGAATCTCGCTGATAAAGTAATCGAGCAGCGAGCGATCAGCAGGATCATTCGGCGCGCCGAGCGAGAGGAGCGCCTGCTCGATGGCCTGCGGGGTTTGCCATTGAGAGAGTGTCAGAGAGAGCAGGCGTAACCCGGCGGCCCACCCCTCTAGCTTACTATCAAGCCGACTGAGAGCTGTTGATGACAGGTCGAGCGGCAGAGCCTGCTGGAAAAAAGCCGCTGTCTCCTGGAGGGAGAAGCGCAGATCGGCTGTCTGCAGCTCGTATACCTCGCCCCTAGCCCGCCAGCGCAGGAGTGGCAATGGAGGCTCCGAGCGCGACAGCAACAGGACATGGATCGTCGCAGGTAGGTAGTCGATGAGAAAGGCTAGCGGCTCGTGAATGCGGGAGTCGCTGATCACATGATAGTCGTCCAGCACCAGCAAGCCCTCGAAAGGAGAACGCGCGAGAGCGTTGAGTAACTGCGTCAGCGCGAGTTCTAGAGCAGGTGACTCGAAAGGCGAAGGATGGAGCGCGCTGAGCAGGGCCAGCGCAGCCTGTCCCGAGGCAACCTGCTTCGGTGCCAGGAGTTTCAGCCAAGCCGTCATGAGATAGCGCCAGAAGCGCAGGGGATCATTGTCGCCAGCGTCGAGTGAGAGCCAGGCTAGAACTGGCTCTGTTGACGCTCCGTTCTTTGCCTTGGGGAAGCGGGTACTCAGCCATTGGTTGACCAGCGTCGTTTTGCCAGAACCTGCGGGAGCCTGCAATATTGTCAGTTTTCGGGTCAGGCTCGTATCGAGCTGTTCGAGCAAGCGGGTTCGCTTGACCAGCTTGGCCGGTAGGAGCGGCGGATGCAGCTTGGTTTCTAGCAGCGGCAGAGCGGATGGAGCAGGGAGTTTCCTGATACCCTTCTCGGCATGCTGAGCCGTGGTAGTAGCGTACGGGATATCCAGATCCTCACTCTGAGTTGGGGGCGCTGCCTGCCGAACAGCAGGCTCGCTATCCTGAGCTTCGAGAAGCGACTGCCGGGTATGCTGTCCCTCGTTCGCAAAGAGCGTGCTCACTTCTTCCAGGCGAGCAAAGGAGAGGTCAGCCGAGCGCCCAAGGTAACGCTTCTTCGTTCGCCCAGACACGGAGCGATAGGCATACCAGTAGGCATCGCCACGCTGGAGTCGTTCCTTGCGAATAGTGCAGTGAATGCCAGAGCGACTCTCAAAAGCAAACGATGAGACAGTAGCCAGCCATTGGGTCCAGACCTCGTCTCCAGAGGTGATCTCGGATGGCAGCGTCTGGGTGCCCAGAGTGAGTGTATAGCGCTGCGTTTGTGTGATCCAACGCAAAAGGTGAAGTGTATCGCGAACCACAGGGCCTACCCTTCTCATGGTTGATGTCAGGGATCTCTTACCTAACAGTATAGCAGATGGAGAAGCTGTTGGGTAAGAAGCAGGTAAGGAAGCATTACAAGCCTATGCAAAAAAAGCCACGCAGGCTAATTGGGGAATAATGCAACACGAAATACGCTCCTCTTCCCCAGCACCACGAGGAGGAGAAGGATATTACTCGCTTGTTTGGTGCCTCGCTTTCCTTTAGCAAACCAGCATATATCCTCATTTGTTTAACACAACACGCCAGAATTGTGACGCACACCATTTAATTCATCCATAAAGTTGGCTATACTATTACTGAGCCATATAAATACATTCGAAATGGGGTGTCACATGAAAAACTATGTAAAAACTTTCTTACTATCTGCTATTGTTATTATGGTGCTTATTGGCACCGCCTTGTTCGTGGTTGTACATCCTTTTGCCGCGCAGGCAACCTCAAATACAACAAAACCCGTGGCCACAGGCACTGCCATTTCTGCGCCATATGCGGACGGCAAAAAGGCGACGCCCACTCATACTGTGACAACTCAACCAACCCCGACGGTCAAGGCCACACAAGCGCCCACCAGGACAATTCAGCCCACGCCGACGCCAGCACCGATTGCACCGGCGGTGCAGTGGAACAAGGCTCCGATCACAGAATATACAACGAGCGCAACCAATGTACGCAGCGCTCCTTATACCAATAGTGCGATTGTCTCGACGCTAGAAGCTGGCGCCCAGGTAACGGTGTATGGAACAATCGCAGGCGAAACCGTCAGCAATAGTTTAACCTGGTATCGTGTTTCTAATCGAACCAGCGCACCACAATACATCTACAGTGGTCTGCTCACCACCAATAAACCAGCACCGGTTGTTAATACAGGAGAAAATAATGCCAACTGCGCCACTACTGATGGGAAAACTGTGGATGTCAACCTGAGCGCCCAGTGGGCCACCTTCTGCGACAATGGCCAGATGGACAACAGCTTTCCCATCACCAGTGGCCAGCCCGATCTAGCCACGCCCACAGGTACCTACCACGTCTTTACAAAATTGAGTCCTACCACCTTCTATTCGCCATGGCCGGTGGGTTCTCCCTACTACTATGAGCCGACGCACATCAATTATGCGCTGGAATTCAGAGAAGGGGGCTTCTTCCTGCATGACGCCTGGTGGAGGAGTACCTTTGGTCCTGGCACCAATGTTCCCCATACCGATCCAGAATATGGAGATATGACCGGAACACATGGCTGCGTCGTCATGTCCACCGCGCAGGCTGCATGGCTGTATAGCTGGGCCCCCATCGGGACAACCGTCTATATTCATTATTAGGAACGCGATGCGGCTATAAGCGACCACAAGGGTCAATACATGTCATTGAGAGACGTCTCTCGTACCCTCCACGGAGGAAAAACCACCAGGAAACACGAAACATCGCAGGTGCGGGCGCTGAGGCCCGCACCTGCGATGTTTCGTGTTGCATTCTCTTCTTATTGGTCGTCTAAATGACATGTATTGACCGCAAGGTTCGCATCTACGCATTTAATGTTTTTTGTTACCAATAAATCATGATCGATGCTCATGTATCCAGACACGCATCTCGCCCGGCTGGCGATTATCCCAGGCATAATAGGGGATCGCGGTCAGCGGTGTTTCCTGCATATCCGGTGGCCGGCTAGTATAAAGCTGACCATCCCAGGCCGCCTGGTTAGTAGCCAGGGCGCTACCATGTAAAGCCACCACACCATCCAGAAGATCAGGATGGAAAGTTGCCTGCAATGGCTGACTCACTGGCAGCTCCAGTTCCTGCAACGGAACAGAGGCATGGTCTACCCCCTCCAGACAATAGACGATGGGGCCACGCTGTAAGGCGACACAGCCCTGATCGGCCTCCACAGCAGGGTGGGCATAGACACGCTTGATAGCCATTGGCAACTCTAGCTCAATCACGTCGCCCGCCTGCCAGGTACGCTCGATGCTGACATATCCCTTTTTCAGGCTAGCCGCAACGTTCACCGCCGCACCATTCACACGTACGGCTGGCTCGCTACACCAGCCAGGAATGCGCAGTTTGATATTGAACGTAGTAGGCTCAGCCAGCTGCTCGGCAACGAGACGTACCGCACCATCCCAGGGATAGCTGGTGGTTTGTTGTACTGTCAGCGCCTGACCACCCACCTGCAATTGTGCCTGTCCGCTGGCATATAGATGCACTACCAGCTCGGAAGCGCTCTGAGAATAGAAATACTGTCCCAGTGAGGATAGCAAACGAGCGATATTGGGTGGACAACAGGCGCAGCCAAACCACTCATAGCGGTGCGCGTCACCAGCGCTGGCCAGAGGATTGACATAAAAGAACCTCTTACCATCCAGCGAGATGCCGCTCAGCACTCCGTTATAGAGAGCCCGCTCAAGCACATCGGCATAGTGACCATCACAATCCAGGTGAAGCATACGATGCGCCCAGAATACCAGACCCACCGCGGCACAGGTTTCAGCATAAGCAGATTCATTGGGCAGATCATAATCGCTGGTAAAACCTTCATTGGCGCGCGAAGAGCCGATGCCGCCCGTCAGATACATACGTTTGGTCGTCAAATGTTGCCAGAGCCGTTCACAGGCCTGCGCCAGACTCACATCCCCGACTTCGCGGGCCAGGTCAGCCATAGCACAGTAGAGATACATCGCTCGCACCGCATGGCCAACAACCTCTGTTTGCTCCCGCATCGGCAGATGCGACTGATTATACTCACGAAACTTTGCCCGCTCCTGCTCGCGCTCAGGAAACATCGTCGAGAAAAAACCAGGGGTAGCGCGCTCTTCAGCCTCCTGCTCAAAGTAAAAAGGCTTACGGCCTCGCTCATCCACAAAATATTGGCTCAAACGTAAATATTTTTCAGAGCCGGTAGCGCGATACAGTTTGACCAATGCCAGTTCGATCTCCTCATGCCCGCAGTATCCGCGCTTCTGACCGGGATCCTGCCCAAACACAGTCGCGATATGGTCGGCATAACGCTGTACGACCTCTAACAACTGGCGCTTGCCAGTTGCCTGAAAGTGAGCCACACCAGCCTCGATCAAATGACCAGCGCAATACAACTCATGTGCATCACGCAGATCGGTCCAGCGGCATCCAGGTTCGACGACCGTAAAATAGACATTGAGATAGCCATCATGCTGCTGCGCGCCAGCCAGTAATGCCACCACCTGATCCACCAGATCATCCAGTTCAGGATCTGGATGCACGGCCAGACTATAGCTGGCGGCCTCCAGCCACTTGGCGATATCAGATTCCCAAAAAATATGAGGCACCGGCTCCTGGCCAGGCTTCCAATCCAGCCGTAAGGCATCAATGCGCCCTGTCTCCTTACACTGCTGATATTGAAAAGGAATCGTCTGCTCACGCACCAGCTTGATACGCGGCGCCCAGAATGTATCAGCAAAGTGAACGGCATCGAACGCAACAGGATCAAGCCTGCTCCGGCTATCATGAATCATGTCTGATCTCTCCTTTTTCAATGACACATAATACTAACCATACTAGCATATAAATAACACGAAAACATTGCTTGATCGAGGTATTTCCATGTCGCTCAATCAATCTCTGGCAACTCATTTGATCAAAAATACTAGCAGCATATAAGACAAAAATCTTACAGGCAAGCGGTAATGACAGGTTCTGCTATAAAATAGGATACAAAGTCATAATAGTGAGGTAATTTCGTCCCCATGGTGCGAAAAAAAATTACCTGTTGCCTGCTCCATTTATACATTTAGAAGGTACAGAAAGAACATTTGTGCTGTAATGTACAGATAGCAGAGTACCAGGAATGTTATAGACCGAATGCTTGCTGCGTTCTGGAATAAAGGGGCAACAATTGAGGGAGGAGACAAGCATGAATAATTCATTTGATCAGCTCGCGCAAGAAATTTTTCGTCAGAAACAGCACATGGAGGCTTTGCAGGCAGAGAACGCAGAGCTCCATCGCCAGATCAGCGACCTTCAGGATGGACGCGGTGTATTCGTCATGGTTGGCGATCAGCGTTACTCGCTACGCTCTTTAAAAGAGGGTACACACGAGAACGATCGCTTCCGCAACAACTACTAAGCGCTGACAGGCTACCCGGCAATGGCTAGCTGGTCTGAAGATAGACAAAGCTAGCTATTCTGATGCTGATTCCTTAAACGTGATTGCATCAGAATAGCTAGCTTTTTTATCGTACCTTTTATGCATATACAGCAATCCTGGAACCGGCTTTTTGACCAATTTGATAGCGATTATTCATTGAGATCATCGTCGTTATTCAACGCCTGCCAGCGGGTTTGTAGCATATGCACATCGGCGGCGGTCAGGCCAGCGCGTTGACAGCGCTGCGCAAAGAGTTGATCATAGCGTCCATCGGAACTGGCGTGGGCCAACTCAATGTCATGGAAAGATTGCAAGAGCACCTCTTCGTTTTGTGCAAAGGTCGCATAGTTGCCCGCCGCGCCACCAATATTGACCGCAAAGCGACGACAGGCGGCCAGCACGCGGATACAGCGCACTTCGTTCTCGCGCAAGGCTGTTAGTTCAGCATCATCTGTGGTCATACTTCTCTATTCTCCCCATTTACCATATGTTTATACACCACACTCCCTGCCATTGTGCAAAGGAAAAAAGCTATCGAGAGCATAGCATATCAGCCAGCATTAGTGATAGTATGGACAGTATAGTTGACGTAGCAGTTCTATATGCGCTGTGGCGTTGGCACCGGCAAGCAGACGTTTTTTTCTAGCACAACGTAAGTGTGAAACAATTCATAGCCTGACCAATTGGTATAAACTATTATCCATACACGCCTGAATAGATATATCAATAGAAATACACGAACAGGCTGCTGCATAGATAATGCATAGCCTCTATGAATAGATAACAGGAGCAGCAAACTCTATTTATTGCATGCTGCGACCAGCAAAAGGAAAAATAATGAAGGAACATACGCAACAGAAGAACTGGCTAGAAGACGCGCAGATAAATCGCCGTGGCTTTCTTTCACTATGTGCCGCCGGTAGCCTCCCCATCTTATTAGGCGCCTGCCAGTCGCAGCCTAAAGCCAACGCGACTAACACACCTCCGATGATACCCACAGTCAAGCCAACGCCCACCAAACCTCCAGTGTTGGGGGAGGCCGATTGGTCTAAGCTGGCCAAAAGCCTGCAAGGCACACTGATACGCCCAAACAATCCTCAATATGCAACCGCGCACCAGCTCTTTGATCCACAATTTGATGCCATCAAGCCAGCGGGCGTAGCCTATTGTGCCTCACCCAAAGATGTGCAGAACTGCCTGGCCTTTGTGAGCCGCTTCAACCTGCCAGTGACCGCTCGCTCCGGTGGTCACTCGTATGCCGGCTATTCAACCACGACCGGCCTGCTACTGGATGTCAGTCGCATGAATACCATCAGCGTAGATAGTAGCAGTGGAAATGCAACTATTGGAAGCGGAGCTAAGCTGATTGATGTCTATGCTACGCTAGCGCAAAAAGGACGTGTGATTCCAGCTGGCTCTTGTCCCACAGTAGGTGTGGCTGGATTAACCCTGGGTGGTGGCGTTGGAGTACTCGGGCGCAAGTTTGGTCTGACTTGCGACAACCTGGTTTCAGCGCAGGTGGTACTGGCCGACGGACGCATTGTCACCTGTGACGCCAATCAAAACTCCAGCCTCTTCTGGGCCCTGCGTGGTGGCGGAGGCGGCAACTTCGGTATCGTCACCTCATTCACCTTCCAGACCCATAAGGTTGACTCGTTGTCAATCTTCACCCTTGGCTGGAATTGGAGTGACGCCACCGCCGTAGTCAACGCCTGGCAAAACTGGGCCCCTCACGCACCCGACGAACTATGGTCCAATTGCCTGCTACTCAACACCACAGATAAAAACGGCGACCCGCTAGTGCGCGTCAACGGCGTCTACGTAGGCGGCACCGATGCGCTCAACCAGCAACTACAAAACCTGATCAATGGACTGGGCATAGCCCCCACCACACGCTACGTCTCCAACGCCGGTTTACTGGACACCATGCTCTATGAGGCAGGCTGCTCCAACAAATCCATCAGCCAATGTCGCCTCCCCAGCCAGAATCCTCAGGGACAAATTCAACGCACCACATACGCGGCCAAATCAGACTACTTCGCCAGAACAATGTCCACCCAGGCGATCAACACGCTGGTCAACGCCATCGCTCAGTATCAGAAATCACCAACGCCCGGCACGGGCGGCATAGGCATCGACGCGTATGGGGGCGCGATCAATCGCGTGGCTCCGAACGCCACGGCTTTCGTGCACCGCAACATGCTCTTCTCAATCCAATATAATGCCAACTGGGATGTCGGTTCCTCAGATACTGTCATCGCGCAGAACCGCACCTGGCTAAACAATACCTGGCAGGCCATGCGCAGCTACGCCTCCGGCGCTGCCTACCAGAATTATATCGACTCATCCCTATCTAACTGGCAGCAGGCATACTACGGCGCCAACCTGGCTCGGCTCCAACAAGTCAAAGCCACCTACGATCCAAACAATCTGTTCCGCTTCAAACAAAGTATTCCACTACCTCATTAGACATCAAAACAGGACCAACACATTTCATGTAAGCGAAGATGATAAGATAAAGCACAATAAAGATGAAAATATGTAGATGCTCCTCTTGCGGGCGTTTGCTTGCTCTCGATAGAAGACGATTTTGAGCAGCAAAAGCGCCCGCAAGGGGCGCACCTACTATTCATTGGGAGTATTTGAGCTGCTCGTCTAATATGATGAGCCACCCATTTGCTTATAAACGCTTAGCCAGTCGGTCGCGATCTTGGTCTGAGCGGTGCGCAGATCCATTTTGCCGCTGCATACCTGATCGTGCAGATAGTTTTCCACTTGATCTTTTTGGTGGAAACCGGGCGTAGGAGATGCGGCCTCGGGCCACAGATTGGCAATGTCGTTAGAACCCCCCAGTTCCAGACTAATGAGATGATCTACCTCATATTGGCCTGTGCTATGATGGGTAATACCATATTCGGCATAGACTTGATTTTTGACGCTTACGGGTACATTACGTACAGATTTAGAGTACCCGGATCTGCAAATTTGCCTGGCAGTAGCATCGGGAAAAATTGCGCCAGGAGTACACTGCTTGTCCTGTAATCCCCCTGGGCCTGGCAACCAGAGGTCTTGGTCTGATGTCCAATGTTGGGCACCTGCGCCGAATTACCGTTATCTGAGCTACTTCCATTTGAGCTATTCCCGTTTGAGTGCGATCCATTACCAGAGCTAGATACACCTCCGTTCCCAACGGAGACAGTACAACCTGCCAGCAAGAAAGCCAGCACAATCATACTTATCACATATTGAATGCTTTTTTTCATATAAATTTCACCTCATAAGGCCAGATTGACTTGCTGAGTAGCAGCAATAATAATAGCACAAGCTTATCCTGTACATATATTACGAACCAGGGCGTTTTTTAGATTTTTAAGAGGTATATTCTCTCTATCGAGCCCATTCCGTCTCCTTCATCGTTTTAGGCAGGGAATTTATTTTATAATGGAAAATTCACTCATCAGTTACAGGAATATTTGCACATCAATATGCTAGACTTGACTTGATTGATTTTCACTAATATAATTCTTATGTTATGCTAAACTTCTATTATATATCTAGCTTCAAATTATTAACGTAAGCAAGCGAGTTCAATCCTGTCGTTGTAGATGTATATTGAATGATTTTTATGCAAAAATCCATTCAATCTGTATTTTGACGGGATGAACCTCAATGTCAGAGGAGAATGGCTTTGAAAGTCAAACGTTTGCTCATTGGATGCCTTTTATGCTGTATTTTTTGCCTGAGCACTGTGGTAGCTCCAGTCTCAGCAATCGCGGCACCCGCGCATACCGCCGCTTCAAATCCGTCCGCGTCCCTCACGCAAGCGCAAAAATTAGAGCTCGACGCTATTGCTCAACGCACCTGGCAATTTTTTGATGCCGATGCCGATCCCACGACCCACCTACCAATGGATAACATAGGCTTTAATGGTGCGCCTGCCAGAGGAACCTATACCTCGCCAACAAATGTCGGCGTCTCCTTCTGGAGCATCGTAAATGCCGAGGATCTTGGCCTTATCAGCCATGTCGACGCACTTAAACGTGCCAATGCTCTGCTTACTGAGGTCGAAAAGCTCAGTAAATGGCATGGTTTTCTCTTTAGTTGGTACGACACCACCAATGGGCACCGCATTTCTGGTCCCGGTGGAACCGACCAGGAGGGCAAACCAGCGACCGGCGCATTTATCTCAACCGTGGATAATGCCTGGTATGCAACAGGATTAATTGTCACCAGAAACGTCTTTCCGACGCTGGCGCCTAGAGCCACGGCGCTGCTCAACGCGATGGATTTTGGGATCTTCTATGACAATGGGGATCAAAGCCAGAGCATTACCGCCGGACAGATGTATGGTGGTTACAATGCGGACCAGGGACCGGCCACCTTCCACTATGGGATACTCAATGCAGAGACACGTATTGCGGCCTATATCGGCATCGGAACCCACCGTATGCCTGGCGATGTCTGGTGGCGCACCTGGCGTACGTTGCCCGCTGACTTCACCTGGCAGGGACAGACGCCTCAAGGCTATAATGCCACATATCACGATCCCCAATCAGGCAAGCCATTTACGGTCTTTGAGGGCCACTACTCAACTAACGGCATCAATTTCGTCCCCAGTTGGGGTGGCAGCATGTTCGAAGGATTGATGAATAACCTGGTCATTCCTGAAACCACCTGGGGTCAACACAGCTTTGGGCTCAACGATCAACTCTATGCCCAGGCTCAACAAGCCTATGCCACGCAAACCCTGAACTATCCAGTCTGGGGACTCTCCCCGGCCAGCACACCCGATGATACCGGAAACTATGACGCCTACGGGGCGCGCAATATGGCATCTAATAAAAATTGCTGCCCCTATGATGAGACAGCGATCACGCCACATGCCTCATTCCTGGCTTTGACCGTTACCCCACAGGCGGCGTTCAACAATATTCAGCAGTTACAGCAGTGTTATCCGGGCATCTACGATCGCTACGGCTTCTATGACAGCGTCAATCCTGCCACCGGACAAATTGGACACCGCTACCTGGTACTGGACCAGGCCATGATCATGGCGGCCCTCGACGATGCCCTGCTGAACAATCGCATGCAACACCACTTTGCGGAAGATCCTATCATCGCCGCCGCCCAACCCTATCTCTCACAGGAGAAGTTCTCGCTGCCGTAAACAATAAGGCATATTGAGATCAGTTTAGCATAGAAAAAGCTTGATGCGTCTAATAAACGCATCAAGCTTTTTCTATGCTAGCCGAACTAAGAAGTGTTTGATTCCCATGATTATGGGAATCAATGCGCCCCCCTGCGGGCGTCCGCATGCACGGCCGCACATTTTTTATTCAGTGGTGCAAACCGTGCGCGATGCGCACGGTTTGCACCACTGACTGGCGTATGGTTTGAGCTCACAGAGAGCCAAAGCTCATGCATAAAGACGCTGATCACAACGGGAATCAAATACTCTCTTAGAAAAACAGTGACCAGCTATAAAATTTGAGAATATATAGTATGGATCATATAATGAGGTGTCTCTTATAATGAGGTGTCTCTTAATTATATAGTAAAAGGAAAAACAGATGGGTGGATCATTAGAACAGCACCAAGGCCGGGTGGACGATTATTTTCATAGACTGGCCTATGGCAATGATCCGTTTCAGTATGGCGAACTTTATTTACCAGAAAGCCCAGGGCCACATCCGGTAGTACAACTGACCCATGGCGGCTTCTGGCGCAAGGCTTACGATCTAACGCTAATGCATGGCCTGGCAGAGCACCTGGTAACGCAGGGCATAGCAGCCTGGAATATCGAATATCGGCGCATAGGCAATCCCGGAGGCGCCTGGCCAGGAACGTTTTTGGATGTCGCGGCCGCCACAGATTACCTGAGCATACTGGCTCCAACCTATAAGCTGGATATGCAACGCGTCGTTGCTGTGGGTCATTCTGCGGGCGGACACCTGGCCTGCTGGCTGGCATGCCGTCACCTGCTGCCTCGTGACAGTGCTATACGCACCGAAAGGACGCCATTACGATTGAGGGGAGTTGTCAGCCTGGCGGGAGTCGTCGATCTGCAGCAGGCATGGCAGCTACATCTAGGCCAGAACGCGGTGCAGGAATTACTCCAGGCCAGTCTGACAGAACAGCCCGCGCGTTATATGGAAGCTTCACCCGCAGCCCTGCTACCATCAGGCATTCCTCAAGTATTGGTACATGGCAGCGCTGATGACCGTGTGCCAATCGAAATTAGCCAGGCATATGCTCACAAAGCCAGAGCGGCGGGAGAACATATTCGGCTGCTTGAGTTGCCGGGTGCCGACCACTTTATACTTATCGATCCAGGCTCGGAAGCCTGGCAACTAACCGTCAAAGAGATCAAACACCTGCTGCGCTAAGACATCAGCTTGTCCTATATGTTAGCCTGAGTTCTCACTACTTGCCCTTTTCTCTATATTGAGGGCTCGGCTAATATAGAAGATAATCAGCGCAGAAAGAACAACAAATAAGTATACTCAAACAATCCCCAAACATTGATGCCGATTGAGAGCAGGATAAAACACTGCTCGTACCAGCGCAGCCTGGCATGAAAGCCCATGACAGCCAGTATAAAGGCCAGCGGCAAGATATCTACAAAAAAGCGATAGCCAAACTGAAACCAGCCTGTATTGTAATAGAGAAAAAGGGCAATTAAGGGTAGAATACAGCCAGCCAGCAGGCTCCAGGCCAGATAGTTGCGTGGACGCACCAGAAAGGTACGCACCATACTATAGAGCGCGGGCATAGTCCAGAAAATACCTGTACCCATTGGATCAAAGAGCACAAAGGGCCAGCCGGGCAAAAGTTGGGGCGGCTGAATCAGCATATAGTAAAAATTCGTCGCTAAAAAATGCAGGTTGAACTGGCCATACTGGTGCAGTCCATCGGCTACGCGAGGGCTCACATTCATGCTCATGTAGCCAAAATCCAGCCAGGACCCGAAGCGGGCCAGGTTATAGAGAAGCATCCCTCCAACGAAAAGAGCCAGCACAGCACAAAAAGCGCTACACTTACGCAGCAGTAACCAGGTGTGGCGACGTTCTTCCAGGTAAACCAGCAGCAAATAACACGGAAAGGCCAGCAACGCGGTACTGCGCGAGAGGGCGGCCAGCCCAAGCCAGAAAGCAGCTAGCCAGCCGCGACGCTTGCCAAGCAGCTCAAGTACATGCAATAAGAGGAAAGTAGTAGCAATAACGTGAGCCAGAAACCAGACACTCGCTTGCATAGAGACATAAAGTAGTTCGGTGCCAAATACGAAAAAAACAAGCAGCCAGGCCACACTAGAGAAAGAGAGTTCTACCAGCCGCTTCTCAACCAGGCGACGTAATACCAGAAACACGAGCATACAATTGACGATGCCAAAGGCCAATTCGACGCCCACCGACATAGCAAATTGATTGCTATAGTGAAAGATAGCAACCAATGGCAGGAAAAAGACCGCCGGCAACGGTGGGAACGCCACATACCAATGTCCATGCCAGAATGTGTAATCACTCGCATCAGCAGGGCTCGGCGCATCCACATAGAGATGGCCCTGTAACCAGCCATTCGCCAGATAAATGAAATGTTCCCCCGAATAAACCTGTGGTGCAATGTAAACGCGAGCTGCAGAGGTCGGGGTCGGGTTGTAGGGCGATGGGTAAGGAGGATTTTCATACGGAAATTTTATATGCACAAAATGCGCGCAAAAAGTCAACAACGCAAAGAAGAGGCAGACCAGAATGACCAGCACAAGAGAGTGCCATGAACGCAAAGAGGTCGGTATATCCTGCCGATCTACCTGGTCCGGTTGTGTCGCCAAGGAAACGGAGACTGGCTGATCATCAGCCACGCCCGGACGTATCATAGCTTGCGGTTTATTATCCATGCCCCCGCTCTACCTCTATAGAAGATCCCAATATTTTCAATGGAAGATTTAAAGCATATGACTGGCATAAACACATCTAACAACAATTATAATGCTAAATAGCCTCTTTTCAATCCAACAGGCACAAAAAACACCAGAATACCTATCCCCAGGAACGATGAGCAACAAAAAACAGGATACGGGCAAGCCATTGCAGCTTTGTATCCTGTTGTCATGGTAAAAGAGCGCTTTAAAAGTAGTCCAACCGGGCACCAGCCAGGCTATGATGAAAATTACGCAGATTGGCGCTGGCGTAGCTCGGCGGCCAACTCATATTTATTGGCAAACACTCTACCGCCACAATAAATGTTATATTTGGTAAAAGCAACCGGTGTCTCACGCCGTAGGCGGTCCTGGACGGCCGGTTTAAAAGCCATTTTTGAATGGTACCAGGGCTCAGGCAATGGAGCATAAGCCAGTTCAGTCACCCATGCGGGTACGGGAAGATCATATTTCTGGCACAGATACTCGACAGAGGCAGCACAAAAGACAGCCCAACGATGCTCATCTTCAGTTGGCTCCGCGGGCTCTTGAATGGGATCTTGCAATAATTCCTGTCTTTGATCTGGATAATTTCCGAAAAAATCATTCATAAAATTACCCAGGGGAAGCCATGGCTCGGCCCCCGCACAAATCTCTCGATAAGAAACTGAGATTGTCTGCAATTCAGTACATGTCTTCATTGGCCACCTTGTTTCTGTTATCACCTATAGGTATTGTAACATGCGAAGCAAAAAATTTGCACTGGGAACATGCGGTAAACAATACAATCAAGCATCCTACATTCAGGATACAAGAGTCCCTATACGTTTAAAAAAGTTCGTCCAGCGTATCCTTAAACTGATAGTGGTCCTGCCAGGCGGTATCGGGTATAAAGCGGTCCACAATATCCTGTGCCTGCCCACGCGTCGTTATCTGCAGTTGCTTGAGCAATGCTTCAATATCAGGCATATCTTTTGGACGATAGACCATCAATTTCAGAGCCAGAATATATTCTTTCGATGGTAAATACACATGTAGTTTTTTATACTCATGCCATAGTGTAGCCCCCGGATTAGGAGCCATATCACGAATAAAGTAGGCCACATCATCATTGATCCAGGTCCGCTTCATTTGATGCTTTTTAGCCACAACATTAACGGCGGACTTAAAAGCTTTCGTTTCAGGCGTAGGATTGGTCGAGCTATCACCTTCGATATCCATCAACACCACATCCACATCCTCGGTAGATTCGCGGTTCGCAGCCAGCAATAACATTGCGACCCCGCCCACAATCATCACGCGCACTGGAGAATGAAAGCCGCGCCGCTCCAATTCATCTCCCAATTCCTGCAAATATTTCTCAATTTCTTGCCGCTGCATATTTTCGCTTTCTTCGACATATTTAACCCTGGATATTACTCTTAATGTACCACATGTTGTGTCTGTTCCGCTATAAATTGTCGGTTTTCGTGGGTCGAGAAAAAATCGGGCGCAAGGCCCGAATCTATGGGGAGGGGGATTTTCAGGCGTCGAGAAAAAAATCGGGCGCAAGGCCCGAACCTATTTAGTGCCAATACCTGCGCGCAACGTTGTCAGGACGAGCCTGGAAGCATCACATGACGCCGTATAGCCCTCGGAAATACTTTCCCAGGCCATAAATAGCAACGCGGTGATCGTATCAATAATCCAGCGAGTAGGCAGGTCAGAACGAAACGTGCCTTCGCGCTGTCCACGCTGCACGAGTAATTCAAACTGCTCCAGCAGACGTAACTCCCTGACTTTAAATTCTTCGTCACTTTCATCAAAGGGCCAGGCACCCATTAAAAAGTGGAAACGATGTCCAATCGGGACCAGAGCCAACACCATATTTTCCAGCGCTTGTGAGGCCGGGACCTGTCCTATCTGGCTGGCCGTCATAACCTGTTCAATATCATCAAAAGCGCTAGCGATGAGAGCACGCAACAACTCTTCCCTGCTCGCAAAATAGCGATGCAGCGTTGTACGCCCAATGCCCGCGGCGGCAGCGATATCATGCATCGAAGCTGCATTATTGGCAATGAGCGTCTTTATCGCCACATCCTGGATAGTCTCTCGATCCATGGCCATAGATATGCATCTCCCTTGGAACCAGTGTGTCCCAATTCAAACCCACATGTTCTATCAAGAAAAAAATAACGTATATACAAAAGTATACACGTTGAGGCAGCATAAATAATCACACCAGGTGGAATTAAAGTACGTCAGCGCGTTTTTGAAAATGCTCGCGCCACTATCACGGAACTGAATGAATATGTGAAAGAGCCGACACTAATCCTGTAACGGCAGATCCCCAGATCAGCAAAAAGACGAAAACAGCGAAACCCATAAAGAGAAAAAAACAAAAATAGTACAAGGCCGATTTCGCGATAGGAATGACAATGGTATCCTTACACAAATGCCAGAAACCTGAAAATTGCTGCTTCATTCCTTTGACCTCCTGTGTGCTAAACATCACACTACAAAACATACATTTAGTCCCAGGAACAGCGGAAGATGCACTCACGCATGGCATAGCTCAAAGAGCTATTGGCGATACAGCCCACACTCACAATAAGTTGAGCAGCAGTCAATTGCCCATTTATTGTGACGATTCAACATAGCCTTTGGTATCGAATTTCTCCCATCACTAAGAACTTGAGTAAATTCTTGTTACATCTTGGGCCTGACATATCATAAAAATATATTTTTCAGCAGTAGAGCAGGTAATTATAGTCGGGTTGCATATGGCAACAATTTTATGTATCTTTACAAAGAAGATATAGGCATTCCTCTCTATTTCTTTAGAATCAGTCAATAAAGGAAACATTATGACAGATTGGGGTACTATTACCACCGCGATCGGGTTAGGTATTGCGTATGCAGCAGCACCCGGGGCGGTCAATACGGAAGCTATTCGGCGCGGTATCGCTCATGGAGCTCACACAACACTGTTAGTTGAAACAGGTTCATTAATTGGTGATTCACTCTGGGCTTTGCTAGCATTGACTGGAGTAACCTTCTTTGCTCACTACCTGGCTCTTCAGCTCGTACTCGGTATCGCAGGCGGCTGCTTCCTGTTGCGGATGGCCTGGCTAGCCCTCTATGAAGCACTGTCACGACGAAAGACCACTTCCTCGCCCTCACAGGACGCGAAGAAAGGCCACTTCACAACGGGAATAGTCTTTGGACTGGCCAATCCAGTTGGACTGGCTTTCTGGTCAGGAATGGGGAGCAGCGTCGTCGCCTCTGGTATTGTAGGGATACAATTTATTGTGTTCTTCCTGGGCTTCTTTATAGGAGCAGCACTCTGGTGCATCGGAATTAGCGCTGGCATTCGTTGGGGTCGTCGCTGGATTCGCCCGGTAATGTTTCGCTGGATCAGTGCGCTCTGCGGCCTGGCACTCGGCTATTTTGGATTCCGTATCCTCTGGACCACCGCGTATGAATGGTTTGAACAGCAGATCTGGCACTCGATTAAACCAGCCCGCTAAGAAAGGGTCCGCATGCGTGGCCGCACATATTTTCTTCAGTGGTGCACCGCGCACGGTTTGCACCACTGACTGGCGTATGGTTTGAGCTCACAGAGAGCAAAAGCTCATGTATGTGCGCCTGGTGGAGTTGGTTCCGGTTTGCGACTAATCCCATAGATGGTCATTCCAGCTGCGGATACTATAGTCAGAGCGGTCAACCATTCAGGCACTTCAATATCTAGCGCGTTATCCATTGAACACCGTCCAGGTCCGCCTATTGCCAGGGCCAGGGCAATCACAAGATTTGTTGCAGGTAACTCTGCTCCGCCCGCTGTGGCCCAGATGGGTTTGCCCCAATGTCCCTTGGCTATGGCCATACACATGGAAGAAATGATAGCAATGGAGCCCAGAGGATGTGCTAGACCAAGCATAGTGAGGATCCCGCCGCCAAACTCGCTACTGCCAGATCCAAAAGCCCACGGATTACCTGGCTTTAAACCAAGAGACTCTAACCAGGCCGCGGTTCCCTCCAGTCCATAACCCCCAAAGGATCCAAACAGCTTTTGCGCACCATGACCAACAAACAATCCACCTACAAAAAGGCGCAAAATAAGTGCCGCCAGATCGTAGCTATGTTCTTCAATGTCCTCGAAACTGCCACGAAAGTCAGATTTAACAAGGCTTTTCTTTCGCTTAGCCGGTTTTTCTAGAAATCTCATCGTGGACACTACCTCCTGAAGAAGGATTATAATAACAGCAAGCAATCTACGATAAGCACGCTATAATAACCGGTGAAGAGACATCTACTTTCGTCTGCGCCGAAATCAATTGCTCACTAAAAAGAGAGGGACTGCTATATTTAGCTGTCGATACGCACACTAGAAACAGACCATCCATCCAAGAATCCATTCCAGTGCAAAGTTACATTCGCCGTGCAGGTAACTTTATCCGCATACACTATAGGATAAGTCACTGCATCACCATTCCATATGGGAGTTTTGGTTTGCAATAAGTGAATGGGGCGATTGACAACGATATCGTCAAAAATGGTGCTCACTTTTCCGCAAGGAGGGATTGTGCTCTGAGCATTAAACTGGTACGAGTTATTGATATTAGCCCAGCCTTGTATGACCAGAGGAGGTCGATAGTAGTACATATAGTTGAGGCAGAAACCGGCCATGACCAGGACGATCATGCAGAGGATCGCATACCGCTTCAACACCGTTGGACCCGGGTAGGAAGCCGCTGGCGTAGCTTTGATTGGTACCACAACGGTATGCGCCAGGCGATCCCCAATGCGCTGAAAGGTTGGAGACATACAGCTCGAAAAGAGACCAACAATATACAGTAAAGGCAGCATATCAATAAAGCGCAACAGATTACGCAGCAAAGAAGCTAGCCACGTTAAGCGCTCGCCATGCATACCGGTAACGTGCAAGCCTAGAAACAATTTGCCTATGGTGGTGCCAAACAGTGTTTCTTGTACAAAGAAATACACAAATGCTATGAGATACAACCAGACAGGATGGATAATGGCGGCCCCGGCAAAGGTTGAGCCAAGACCATCACCATCAAACAAATACTGGTCGCCACCTGAAGCAGGATTCACAACTCCAAATATAGTACTGATCCAGATTTGAAGACATGAAAGAACGATAAAATCAATGATAGCCGCGCCTATACGCGCGAAAAATATACGTGTCCTTGTCCTGGAAAGCCCTGGTTTTGTTCCAACTACACCGTCAGTTAGCATGAGCGCACTCTTCTATGAGAAAAATATAAATAGACGCCTGCAAATCAGATTGCTTTCTCCTCATTATACAAATAACAGGCAAGCTTTCTAGATGAAGTGCGATATTCCATGGTTATTGGGAATTGCAGCGCACCTTCGCGGACGTGCTCATCCGCGCCCGAGCCTTTACCAGAGATCTGTTTTGAGTGCTAAGAATGCAAAGGCTTATGCATGAAGAGGCCATATTAAACGATACGTGCCGTAGCCACAGAGACGCTGCGCAGCTCGCCATCTCGCTCGAGCAAGAGTGTGTGGCGCTGTCCCGGGCTACCACGTAAAGCATCCACTGCCATCGACAACGGGAGGCCTGTCATCTTCAGACCATTGACCTGCAGCAGGCGATCTCCAACGCGCACTGATTGGCGCACGCAGGCATAGTTACAATCCGAGATCGCGGCTACATAATAGGAGCTATCAGCATTGAGCGCTAATGTCAAACCCACCATATCCATATCGTATGGATATGCATCATCGTTCCATTCCCAATAAGACATAGCATGCACATAATCTATCTCGATCCTGAACTGTCTGAGCACATTGCCAGCCAGGGCACCAACAATCGGAGCAGTCATATAATCTGAGCACGTACCTTCAAACGTACTGCCTGGATGAGAAACAACGGTAATATTCTTCAGTAATACCGAGCCCACGGTCAGGCGCGGAATACGCATCATCGTTGCGTGTTCTTCACCCGGCACTCCCATGTTGGCGGTTCCCACCGCACAACACGCCCGTGGCCAGGTAGGAAACTGCTGGATCCATCTGCCTATCACTGCATCAGACAGCATGGTACAGGATGCTCCCGTGTCCAGCAATAAGCCATACTGCTCACCGGCAATCGTTACCTCGACACGCGGTAAACAGCTATGAGGATGGAGCGAAATAGGTACCGGCTCACCGCGCGTGGACATGGCGCTGGCAGAAGAAAGAGAAAAGGTACCGATAGAGTAATCCAGCAACACACAATAACGCGACAGCAAGAAACCAGGCAAGATGCCATCTAGCTCTTCTCCAGGAAAAAGCGAGTATGTTCCGACCGCCATCAAAGCTGATACCTGGGCCAGCCCAAGCTCACAGGATCCGACTAGCAGACGCGGCGGGCGCACATGGCGAAAGATATGCTTCCCAAGCCAACATACAGACTCATCCTCAAAAGAGAGCTCTAAATCCCGCACCAGGGCTTCTGTAAGAATTAATGCCCCTCCACCAGTATCTACCAGAAACCGTGCTTTACGTACATAACCACGATCAGTGCGTACCTCAAGTTCAACGTAGGGCCGATCGTGTGACAGGTAAAGCGAGATACATCCATGCTGCTGTACAGTCATTATGGCTCCTTTGCACGAAAATACATCATGAAACATGATATAAACACTTTACATTGCCATAATACGTAATTTAATAGCACAACAACAAATGCGCAAGTCATGTGTATGATTTTTATCGGGTGCGCTTCCAGGTTAACGCAGATATCCTATACACGGAAAACAAGTTGCAGTGGTGTCACATAGTTGGAGAGCGTTCTACAAATAATAGAAAACCAGCCATAAAAGGGGCAAAAACAGCCTACTTCCTGTCATTATTATTATAATACAATTGTCAACCCCTGCGCATCGTTCATTTGGACGATGTTTTAGCGGATCAACTGCAGGTACAATAGCCTGGCACCTTATGTGTGTTGTTAAATGTTGTCGCATATCACCTTC
Organism: Dictyobacter formicarum; assembly: GCF_016587435.1. The sequence goes on along the minus strand of NZ_BNJJ01000008.1, from coordinate 353,461 downwards.
ACCTGGAGGAATCGATGCACATCTTCCGTAAACGCGACCTGCTGTTACTAACCACCTACCTCAAGCCGCAATGGAAAAATGTCTTGCTGTTAGCCGTTTCACTACTGATCAGTATTGGCCTGCAGCTCCTTAACCCACAAATATTGCGTTACTTTATTGATACCGCTGTCTATCATGGCGCGAACGCTTCATTGATTGGAGCGGGTCTCTTATTCATAGGTGTAGCCCTGGCCAAACAAGGTATTTCCATCGCCAACACCTACCTCAACACCAATGTGGCATGGACAGCCACCAACCAGTTGCGCACCGATCTGGTCGCCCATTGCCTCGCGCTGGACCTGGACTATCACAAAACGCGGACAGCCGGAGAGATGATCGAGCGCATTGATGGAGACGTCAATGCATTGACCAATTTCTTTTCACAATTTGTCCTCAACCTGCTCACCAGCCTGTTGCTGTTGCTCGCCATCCTGATCCTTTTCTTTACCATCAATACCTGGGAAGGGCTCGCGATGGCAGTTTTTTCTGGCGCGGCGCTGCTCATCCTCATGCAATTGCGCCGCCGCGCGGTCCCTTTATGGAAAGAGGGTCGTCAGGCCATCACAACCCTGTATGGTTTCCTCAGTGAGCGCCTGGTCGGAACCGAGGATATCCGAGCCAATGGAGCGGCCAGCTACGTGCTTCATCGCTTTTATCTCCTGCTGCGAGCGTGGTCGCCCATCTTTCGCAAATCAACCAGGGCAGGAGCCATGATGGGCATTATCAGCCTGCTCCTCTTCGTCCTGGGCAGCGTCCTCTCTCTCTCCATTGGTACGGCTCTATGGATGCAAGGGACGATTAGCATCGGAACCGTCTACCTGATCTTTTCATATACCGATCAGCTCTCACAGCCCATCCAGCAGATTCAGCAACAACTACAGGATCTACAACAGGCCGAGGCCTGTATCAGGCGTATAGAAGAGTTGCGCGAAACACAATCAGCTCTGGTTGATGGGACACAAGAAATAAACGCCAGTAGCGCACTCGACGTTACGTTTGATACTGTCACTTTTGGCTATGTGGCAGATGAGCCGGTGCTGCAGCAACTCTCTTTTCACCTCGCAGCCGGGCGCGTACTGGGCATCGTTGGCCGCACGGGCAGCGGCAAGAGTACGCTGTCACGCCTGCTCTTCCGCCTCTATGATCCTCAAGTTGGTGAGATACGTCTAAACGATCAGCCACTGCCAACTCTACAACTGCGTTCGCTGCGCCAGCACATTGGCATGGTGACACAAGAGGTGCAACTCTTTCATGCTACCGTTCGAGACAATCTGACCCTCTTCAACAGCGCCATCTCAGATGAGAAGATCAAAAAAGCACTGCTCGAAGTTGACCTCGCAAACTGGCTGGCAACCCTTCCGGATGGCCTGGATACAATGTTGGGGACAGCCGGCGAAGGATTATCAGCGGGCGAGGCCCAACTGCTCGCATTCGCGCGTGTCTTCCTGACCAATCCAGGCATTGTCGTTCTGGATGAGGCTTCATCCAGACTGGATCCAGCCACCGAGCACCAGATTGAACGGGCCGTTGATAAGCTGTTGAACGGGCGCACCGCGCTGGTGATCGCTCATCGCTTGAAAACCATTCAAAGAGTCGATGACATCTTGCTACTGGAAGAGGGTCGCATACGCGAGTGGGGACCACGAATGGAACTGGAACAAGATCCAGATTCGCACTTTTCTCGCTTACTGCATACAGCCCAGGAAATCGACAGCGCAGTAACCAGCCAGCCAGAGAGCGCTAATGAAGCGCACTAGAAAAGGAAGCATAAGCAGCATGAAAACATATCAGTTTATCGGACGGCTGATCCGCTATCGCTCCTGGTCCTACTACGGATCTTTATGCGGCAACATCAGTTTCTATGTCATAGGACGGCTGGCATTTGGATTGATCTTGCAAGCCTTTTTTAATGCGTTAAATACACTGGTCCACAGCGCTAGCCGCGCCAGCATGCTTCCCTGGCTGCTCCTGGGTGTGCTCGCACTGGCTGCGATACTCAGAGCCTCCATTCAGGCTGCCGCGCTCGCGCCGACCATTACCTGCATCTTCAATACCACAGCATTGTTACAAAGGAACCTGCTGCGCTATATCCTGCAAAAGCCAGGCGCGAGCAATTCCAGGGTCCACAGGAGAAGCCATCAACTACTTTCGGGACGACACCGATGCCATCGATGGGCTCTTCGGACAAATCGCCGACATGGTAGGCCTGCTTCTCTTTATGATACCAGCGGCCATTATCTTACTTCATATCGATGTTCTGATTACCCTCTGCGTTTTCCTGCCACTCTTTTGTGTGGTAGCCATCGCTCAAGCCATGCGGCAACGACAACAGCAACTGCGTGCCGCCAGCCGAGAAGCCACAGGATTGCTGACAGGGGCTATCGGCGAGATCTTTAGTGCGGTGCAAGCAATACAGGTGGCCGGGGCAGAGGCATCGGCAGTCGACTATTTTAGCCGGCTCAGTCGCATACGCCAGCGTCAAATACTGAAAGACACCGTTTTTTTTAGCGCCTTGCAATCAGTCTTTGGCAACACGGTCGGCATCGGCACCGGCCTCATCCTCGTGCTAGCGGCCCTCTATCGTCACCTCAATCCTGGTGATATCGCGATCTTCATTTCGTATCTGGGAACCATTACGACATTTATCGTTTCCGCTGCTTCGCTGCTCACACAATACACTCAAGCCAGGGTATCGCATCAACGACTGGTATCGCTGCTGCAAGGAGCCGATGAAGAGATACTGCTCAACAACGATCCCCTCTATCTCAAGCAACCTTTACCCGAGTTGAAGGTTCCAGTTAAGGCAGACAGGGATAGGCTGACGGTACTCGCCGTCAACAATCTAACCTACCACTATCCCGATACCGGGCGCGGCATCGCCAATATCAGCTTTCAGGTGCAGCGTGGCACACTCACGGTAATTACAGGACGCATCGCGGCTGGTAAAACGACACTGGTACAAACACTGCTTGGACTGCTCCCAAAAGAAGAGGGTGAAATTACCTGGAATGGTCAACGGGTCCTCGAGCCCGCTAACTTCTTCGTGCCACCACACAGCGCCTATACGCCCCAGGTGCCGCATCTCTTCAGCGACACACTGGAAGAAAACATCCTGCTAGGGATACCGCCCGAGCACGTAGATATCCCGCAAGCACTACGCCTGGCCGTACTTGAGCCAGATATCGCTCACCTGGAACATGGACTGCAGAGTATCATCGGCACGCGCGGCGTGAAACTCTCGGGAGGCCAGGCGCAACGCGTGGCAGCCGCCAGAATGCTGGTAAGGGATAGCGAGCTCTTCGTCTTTGACGACATCTCCAGCGCACTTGATGTCGAGACCGAACAGCTGCTCTGGCAGCGCTTGCTGGCACAACACCAGAACACCTGCCTGGTCATCTCGCATCGCAAAGCAGTGCTACAACAAGCAAACAACATTATCGTCCTTAAAAATGGTCAAGTTGAGGCCATGGGCACACTGCCAGAGCTCCTCTCCACCAGCGAAGAGTTCAGATACATCTGGCATGGTGCCTACAAGCAGTTTTCTTCCATGACTCCTGGCCTCGAAAACCCCATTTGATCGGGAACGGCAATGTTTCGTGCGTCGAGAGACAAATCGGGCGCAAGGTCCAATTTGTCTCTCACCTTGCTTTCGCTGACGGTAACTTGAATGCAGGTGAGCGGGATCGCCATATATTTTATCAATAATAATGTTGAAGTAAAAAAGCTACAAATAAAAACAAAGACTATATGTGCTATACAAAACAATGTTATACTCTTATCAAGCAATTCCAAACAATGCTATATTTATTTACTCCTATCCTATAGCTACCAGTTACGCCATGGATAGCGGAAAAAGGAGGATCCTGATGACCAATTCAGCAACCATACGATCATTTCCCCAACATCGCCCAGTTACGCTCGCTCGACGTGGAGTGGTTGCCGCACCACATTATTTGGCCGCCGAAGCGGGTCTGGATATGTTGAAGTCAGGAGGCAATGCAATAGATGCAGCCATTGCGGCCAACGCCATGCTGCAGGTTGTCTATCCCTTTGTGTGTGGTCTGGGCGGCGATACATTTATGATGATATATGAAGCCGCCAGCGGCAATGTGTATGGCCTAAACGGGAGCGGCCGTTCAGCTAAAGCAGCCAGCATCGAACGCTATCAGGAATTGGGCTATCAAACGATGCCAACCTTCGGCGTCCACACGATTACCGTGCCAGGCTGTGTAAGTGGCTGGGATGCCGCCTCGCAGCGCTTCGGTCGGCTCGGCTTAGCCGCGTCCCTACAGCCTGCAATTGCCTATGCGGAGGAGGGCTTTGCCATTGGACCAGGACTACACAATGCCTTGACCACCATGAGTACACGGGCCGAAGTCCATGCCTCATGGCATCGGCATTTCCTACCCGACGGTAACGTTCCGCCAATTGGAAGCATCATACGCTTTCCGACGCTCGCGCAGACGCTCAAAACCATCGCGCAAGAAGGGCCAGCCAGTTTTTATAACGGAGCGATTGCCGCTGAAATTGCTGACTTCTTTGCGCGCGAAGGGGGCCTGATTACACGTGAAGATCTAGCCGCCCATCAAGCAGAATGGGTGACACCACTCAGTGTGCCATTTGCGGGCCTACATATATATGAAATGCCACCCAATACCCAGGGTGTAACCGCCCTCCAGATGCTCGGCATGCTGGATCAACTCCCTCTGGGCAGTGATCCGCTAGCTCCCCAAACCGTTCATCCAGCTGTCGAGGCAAAGAAAATCGCCTTTACCGACAGGGCCGCTTACCTGACCGATCCCACGCACATGCGCGTTGATCCGGCACAACTGGTTAGCCCGGCCTATCTCGATCAGCGCCGCTCACTGATCGATCTGCAGCACGCACAAAACTTTGCATCGCCCGGCAGCTTTACAGGAGACACTATCTACCTCTGCGCGGCTGACCGAGATGGTAACATAGTCTCGCTGATCCAGAGCAATTATATGGGCTTTGGCAGCAGCCTGGTAGTCGATGGATTGGGCATTGTCCTGCAAAATCGTGGCGCATACTTCTCGCTTGATCCACAAGCCGCCAATGCACTGGCGCCCCACAAACGCACCTTACATACCTTGATTCCTTCATTGGCCCTCAAAGATGGCAAACCAGCGATGGTTTTTGGCACCATGGGAGGCGATGGACAGGCGCAGACTCACCTGCAGGTTTACACAGCCAGCGCACGCTTCGGCTTAAATATCCAACAAGCCATCGAGATGCCACGCTGGATACATGGCGCACAATATGGAGGAATCGAAGAGACGCTGCTGGTAGAAAATCGTTTCCCGACCACTACACTGGAAATACTACGCCAGATGGGGCACACCATACAGGTAGGTGATGCATGGCTTCCCACCATGGGTTATGCCCAGGGCATCGTATTTGATCCCGAAACCGGAGTTATGCAAGGCGGCTCAGATCCGCGCGCTGAAGGCATTGCAGCCGGATGGTAAATCAACAATTGTGGGTAAAGTACTTTTTATTTCCTCTTTTTGCACTGGAGGAGCAAAAACGGTATACTGCACTTTAACAAACGACACCTAAATAAGGAGATAGCATTATGGCTGCCAGCTCTTCACGGCCCCTGAAAGTCTTTATTTCTTATGTCCATAGAGATAAAGTGCTGCTTAAAGAACTGGAGAAACACCTCAGCAGTTTGAAGCGGCAGGGACTGATCACGAGCTGGCAGGATCATGCCATACGTGCCGGGGATGAATGGGAAAAAGCCGTCGCGCTGCATTTAGAAACGGCCGACATTATTTTTTTGCTGATCAGCGCTGATTTTCTGGCTTCGGAGTATTGTTCAAGCGTCGAGATGGCGCGGGCAATTGAACGCCACCAGAACCATGAGGCGCGCGTCATCCCCGTTATTCTGCGTCCCTGTGATTGGCAGGGCAGCGCATTCGAGAACCTGAAATGCCTGCCGAGCAACGGCCTGCCTATTACCAGTTGGAAACAGCACGACGAAGCATTTCTGGATGTCGTCTCCGAGCTACGCACAATCATTGATGAATTATATAAACAGCGTCCGCAATCGCCAGGCAGACAGCTTCTTTTACATAACCTGCCCTATGAACGCAATCTCTTTTTCACCGGTCGCGATGAGGTATTGGATCGCCTCCATGCCTCATTCCAGACCATGACAACGCAGGCTATTAGCGGACTGGGCGGCATCGGCAAAACACAGATCGCCATTGAGTATGCCTACCGCTACCAAAGCGAATATACTACTATTTTATGGGCTCAGGCAGATTCACGTGAGGCCTTGCTGTCGAGTGTCGATGAGATTGCCCAATATCTGAAACTGCCTGAGCGCCAGGAACAAAATCAACCACTACTATTGCAAGCGGTCAAACGCTGGCTACAAACACACGAAGGCTGGCTCCTTGTGCTGGATAACGCTGATGATCTTTCAATAGTACGTGATATACTCCCGGCCACGCCCCAGGGGCACATTCTCCTGACCACGCGCACACAAATTACAGGCAAGGCAGCCCATCGCGTAGAAATCGAACAAATGGCGGGCAAGGAGGGAACTTTATTTTTACTACGACGCGCCACCCTGCTTGATTTAGATAAAACACTGGAAGACGCGGCACCTGCGCAACGCAAACTGGCGCTTAAAATTGTCCAGAGAACCGGTGGCTTGCCACTGGCGCTCGATCAGGCCGGCGCATATATCGAAGAAACCAGCTGCACATTGCAAGATTACCTCACTCTTTATCAAACGCGGCTCAGCGAATTACTCAAACGCCGTGGCAAAAATGTGCTCGATCATCCAGATCCCGTAACGACGACCTGGTCACTTTCGATCGATAAAGTCCAACGCACAAATCCAAAGGCATTGGAAATCCTCCGCTTATGTGCGTTTTTAGATCCTGATGCTATTCCACTGGCTATCTTCAGCAAAGGGGCCAGGCAACTGGGACCAGATTTAGAGCAGCTTGGACAGGATCCTATCGCGCTCAATGACGCGCTGGCCGAGTTGCGCAATTATTCCCTCATTCAGCGTAATCCCAATCAGACCCTGACCATCCACCGCCTGGTACAAGCCGTGCTCCTGATGGAGATGGAAGCAGAAATACAACGCGTATGGGCCGAACGCACTATTCGAGCATTCAATCGTATTATCCCTCGCATCAATTATGGTAACTGGCCACGCTGCTTTGAGTTATTGCCGCATGCGAAAAACTGTATACGCTTGATTGATCGCTGGCAAATGGAGTTTTCGGGAGCAGCAACCCTACTCAATTGGACAGGCCGATTTCTAGCCGAGCAGGCCACCTATGCTGAAGCTGAAACCTATCTACAAAAAGCCCTGACACTTAGAAAACATATACTGGGCCCTCGTCATCGCAGCACGGTTAGCAGCATCAACAACCTGGCCAGACTTTACCATAAACAGGCCAAATATGCACAGGCCGAGCCACTCTATCAGAGTGCGCTGGAAATCAGCGAGATGACAATACAGCACAATATGCACAACATTACCGCCAGCCTGCTCAATCTGGCTCGCCTGTATAGTGATCAAGGAAAATATAAGCAGGCCGAGCCGCTGTACCAGCGAGCGCTAAGCATCAATCAACAAACATTTGGTCCTGATCATACAGGAAACGCCAACACTCTCAATCATTTGTCCAGGCTCTATCGCTACCAGGGTGAGTACACATTAGCAACCTCGTGTGCACAAAGAGCGTTAACTATCCGCGAACAGATGCTGGGTCCCGATGATCCCGATACCGCCCAGAGCTTGAATTATCTGGCCCGCATCTATCATAACCAGAAAAGCTACGCGCAGGCTGAAGAGCTCTATTTACGAGCCCTGGCCATCCTTGAAAAAAAACTGGAGCCAAATAATCCCTTGATTGCCATTAATCTGAATTACCTGGCGGAACTCTATAGCGACCAGGCTCAGTACGAGCGAGCCGAGCAGCTAGCCATACGGGCACTGGCAATTCGAGAAGCTACCAGCCACGATCATCCTGATACCATGCTCTGCCTCAACAATCTCGCCAGGCTCTATCATCAGCAAGGCAAAGATGAGTTAGCCGAACCCTTGTTTCAGCGCGCCCTCTCCACCTGTGAACAGGTACTTGGACCCAACCATCCCATCACAGCCAGAAGACTGACGAGCGTGGCTCAGTTGTATCGCGACCAGAAGAAGTTTCAGCAAGCTGAACAGCTATATCGCAGGGCACTGACCATCGACGAACAGGTCCTGGGACCCAACCATCCAAATGTCGCCATGAACCTGAGCTACTTGGCTCTGCTTTATCATGACATGGGCCGCTACCAGGAAGCAGAACAATATTTTCAGCGTGCCTTTGAGATCTGCGCGCACCTGAGCGCCACCCATCCTTTTACCGTCCTCATCACAGAAAGTTATCAAAATCTCAAGGCATCACTTTCCGGGCAGCCAAAATAAGCCTGGGGACTGGCAGACTGGCAGTACTGTATAAGGCGATAAGAAAAGCATCCATGCATGGTATCACACGTCGATCTCGCATAGATTCTGTTAACCCAATAGTTTCATTGAAACCAGCATAGCTTGACGGCAGCGCTAAACGCGCATAAAATTGCAAAGGGAACCTGGATTATCCGCATAACAATGCATAAACAGGAATAGTCTTGCGGGCTTCTGCGGTATGGAGAGGAAGAAATGCTAAAAGAAGAGCGCCAACGTTATATAACAGACCGATTACAGCGCGAAGGGAAGATTCTGGGCACGGATCTAGTCATACAGTTAAAGGTATCAGAAGACACGATTCGCCGCGATCTAAATGAGTTGGCGGAGGCTGGCATCCTGCAGCGCGTGCATGGTGGCGCGCTACCGCGTGCGCGCTCTTCTTCATATGAAGAACGCCTGCAAGATATAAATAGCGCAAAAATTACAATTGCCCGGGCAGCCGCCAACCTGATTCACGATGGGCAGGTAATCATCATGGATAGCGGCACCACCGTCCACGAAATCGCTAACCAGATCCCCTTAAACCGGCAAGCCACCGTGATCACCAACAGCATCCCGGTCGCCGCCACCCTGGCCCGGCATCCAAATATCGAGGTCCAGGTGCTGGGCGGCAAGCTGAAAAAAGACGCCCAGGCCATGATCGGCGTCCCGGTTATTGAAGCCCTCAAACAGATTCGTGCCGACCTGTGCTTTCTCGGCATCTGCAGTCTGCACCCCGAAATCGGCATTAGCATGCCAGATATGGAAGAGATCTATACCAAACGCACCATGATTGAGCAGGCAGCTGAAGTCGTAGCCGTCAGCGAAGCCAGCAAGCTGGGCACGGCCGCCCCCTACATCGTCGGTCCCATCACATCCCTGACCTACCTCGTCACTGATACCTCCACCAACGAAGAAAGCCTTGCCTCATACAAGCAACTGGGCATCCAAATCATCAGAGCCGACTCCTGAGCAAATGAAGCATAAACACAATTAAACGGTAGGTGCTTCCCCTGGGCATCTCTTTGTCGAGGAAACGTTTTCGTACGTCGAGAAATAAATCGGGCGCAAGGCCCGAACCTATTCCGGAAACGTTTTCGTACGTCGAGAAATAAATCGGGCGCAAGGCCCGAACCTATTCCGGAAACGTTTTCGTGCGTTGAGAGATAAATCGGGCGCAAGGCCCGAACCTATTCCGGAAACGTTTTCGTGCGTTGAGAGATAAATCGGGCGCAAGGCCCGAACCTATACAATTCGTTCGTCGGGCCTGTTATCGTCTGCCTTTCATATGTCAAAGGACACACTCTATTGTTCACTTCCTGCTTATACATCGCATCGCATAGGCTGCCGAAATTGTACGGGTATACCAATCTGTATGCGTTTCTTGAGAGAAGACGATAGGGATATAGAGAAGTGATGTTTGCATCCGGTGACCAAACCCTCTCTGGTTGCGTCTTTTTTTGGGATCAAAGGAGGCTTTGATGGGTCAATCTGTTGAGATTTCGTCCCCCCGTAGCATATTCTGGTCAGGGCTGCTTACGGATAAGACCAGGCGCCTGTTCATCACCGATCCTCGTGCGCGTATTTTCCTGATCTCTTTCGCGATGCTCTTCTTCGAACTGCTCTGCATCCGCTGGATTCCATCTCACATTCGTTACCTCAGCTACTTCAACAACTTCATTCTGTTCGCCTCGTTTCTGGGCATGGGCCTCGGTATCCTGACTGCGCGCCGCGAGCGGTTCTGGTTTCCTCCTTTCCCGCTCCTCCTACTAATCCTGACTCTTATCGTCGCGAAGAATCGCTTCGACTTGCACGTCAATTCAGCTCAGGTGCTCTATTACGGCGCGGGTGAGGCGCAAAGTGTGTCGGCGGAAAATTTCATCGTTCTGCCCATCATTTTTGGGTTAGTTACCATCTGTTTCATCCCACTAGGCCGTATGTTTGGTCAACTTATCAGCCTGGTCAGGCCACTCACCGCATACACCTTTGATATCATTGGCAGTCTGGTTGGTATCGCCCTCTTCTCTGCCATGTCGTACTTTGCCCTGCCACCCATCATCTGGTTCGCCATCTTGATGGTTCCGCTCCTGCTGCTCTGCAGCCGTAAGACAGTGCTTCCAACGGCAGTACTCATGCTGATGAGCCTGGGCGTCGCCTGGCACTTACAGACCGGGGCGTACTGGTCGCCGTACTACAAAATCTTGCTCCATCCTGTTAAACCACGCGGCTACATAGTTGACGTAAACAATGCCCAGGGCCACCAGGAGATGATTCCCTGGCAGCAAAAAGAGCCATTCTACCGACGTGTGTACCAGATCTTCCCAGGGAAATCGTTCCGCCATGCACTGATCCTGGGCGCTGGCAGTGGCTCTGATGTTTCTACCGCCCTGGCTCATGGTGTCCAATCCATTACGGCAGTAGAAATCGATCCGACCATCCTGCAGCTTGGAGTGCGCTTCAACCCTGACCATCCCTACAGCAACCCACGAGTGAAGACAGTCGTGAATGATGGTCGAACCTTCCTGCAAAACACGACCGAGCATTACGACCTGATTATCTTCGCCCTGCCCGATTCACTCACACTTACGTCCAGCAACACAAGCTTACGCCTGGAAAGCTTCCTGTTGACGCAGGACGCAATCGCGGCAGCACGCTCCCGCTTGAGCAGTAATGGCGTGCTGGTGATGTATAACTACTACCGTGACCAGTGGCTGATCCAGAAGCTGGTTGACATGGTAGGACACACATTCAATCAGGAGCCCTTCGTCTCGACCTATGGTGGCTGGGGACGCGCGGCAGTCATCATGGCAGGGCCACGACTGGCAATGCTGCCACCCGAAAAGATCGGTCATTATCACAATCTTTCTCACACGAATAACGCGCAGCTGCGTGTCCTCGGCGAAGGCTACTATCCTCTGTCGATGAGCACACCAGCCACGGATGATTGGCCGTTCCTCTACCTGCAAGGCAGAAGCTTCCCCTGGCTCTATATCGAAGGCCTGGCGATGGTACTCTTCTTTACCCTCGTCGGAACACTAACCCTGGCACCCAGGCATGTGCTGCGCCGCTTCGACTGGCACATGTTCTTCCTGGGCGTTGCCTTCATGCTGCTGGAAGTCAAAAGTTTGACCACCTTCTCGCTGCTCTTCGGCAGCACCTGGCTAGTCAACTCGCTGGTCTTCTTCGCCATTCTCAGCAGCGTGTTGCTGGCCGTGCTGGTCAACCATCGCTTTAAAATCCCGCGTATCCCGGTGTTTTATGTATTGCTCTTCGGTATCCTTGTCCTTAACCTGCTCTTGCCGCCGGAGGCGCTACTGCTCAGCAACCCGCTCTTGCGCTACCTGCTAGCAAGTGTCCTGGCCTTCACGCCCGTCTTCCTGGCAAACATCATCTTCGCCAACTCGTTCCGCGACAGTGAGACCGCCGATATCGCCTTCGCTTCCAATCTGCTGGGCATCATGATCGGCGGTGGCCTGGAATACTTCAGCATGCTGTTCGGCTATCGCATGCTGCTCGTCCCGGTCATCATCTTCTATGCCTGCGCCCTGCTGCTCTGGCAGCGGAGAAAGAGGGAAAACAGTTGTGAAAAGATAGATAGCCAGCTTGCGTGATCTAACGCAACGCAAGCTGGTCAGGGACGTTTTCGTTTGGTGCTGCGCCGCTTTAAAATCAGGCGTCAGTGGGTATGGCAGCCGGGGCAGTAGACGTTTCTTCTGCCCCGGGGGGTTGCAAGGACAGACAGGCGTACATCTATCTCACTCAACCCGCGTAAAAAGAATATCCTGAGCCCCTTCCCATAGTACCAGCCGTCCAAGCTCGCGTAGCTGCTCTGAGCCCTCAGTAATCGTGAGAAAGTGATTGCCCGCCAGTTGTCCCATTTTGCTGGCAAAACAGGTACTGCCATAAGGAAAGAGGATCTCGGTCTCGCTATAGCCACCGGGATAGAGCAGGATCTGGCCCGCCCCGGGATGGCTGGTATGGTTCTCAAAACCTAACCCGATGTCTAGATTCCCTAATGGAATCCAGGCGGACTCGCCACTCCAGCGGGCCTGGATAATCTTGTTCTGGAATGGTAAAAGCTTGTTAAAGGCGGCACAGGTTCTGGGCGCCAATTCATCTTCCATGCGCGCCATAAATTCAAATGGGCCAGCAACAATTCTCAACTTATGCATCTAATGACCACTCCTATTCATATAATATCATAAAGCAAGCTTTTGTGTATATTATTCAGTTACCTGAGCGCTCAAGGCTGTCAGGACACGTTCGGGAGTCATTGGTAATTGATGTAACCAGGCACCAGTCGCTTGATGGATAGCATCAGCTACCGCCGGTGCAAACGGTATTAGAGGCATTTCAGCTACGCCACGAGCCCCATAGGGTCCATGGGGATCAGCCAGTTCTAAGACAATCGGGACAATCTCGGTTGGCATGTCCAGCACGGTTGGCAGCAAGTATGTACTGAAGTAAGGAGTAAGCACATGACCCTGCTGCATCTGGAAGTTCTCAATCAGGGCATAGCCCAGAGCCTGCGCCAGGCAACCCTCAATCTGGCCCGTCACCTGCTGCATATTAATGGCTTTCCCCACATCGTGCACGCTGATAATGCCCAGTACCTGCACCTGTCCGGTAAGGGTGTTAACCTCGACTTTGACAGCCTGGGCTGCATAGCCATAACAGTAGTTAGGCACGCCACTATAGGTCACTGGATCAATGGCCGTTGTGTGGGGAGCTCGATACTGTACGGTAGCCTGGGCCTGATAATCATCGGTATAGCTCCACTTGTTGCGCGCTTCCTGCGCCGCGTCCTTTACCGCACGTCCGCCCATAAAAGTCATGCGGGAGGCCGAGGCACTGCCGGCATTAGGAGACTCACTGCTATCGGTGCAAATCATGTCCACTTTATCGAGGGGTAATTGCAGCGTTTCAGCGGCGATCTGGCGCAATATCAGGTGTGCGCCCTGCCCAACATCGGCAGCACCAACGCGAACCTGCGCACGCTCCAGTTCCGCCTGACCAAATACCTCAACTGTCGCGGTCGCCTGCTCAGGAAAACCAAAGGAATAGCCAACATTCTTGATGCCGCAAGCGATACCAATGCCTTGTTTCAAATGGCCAATGGTGCTGGCCGGTGGCTCTCCATAGCCCCAGCGACTCCGAGCCTCGGCCAGGCACCGCTCCAGCACAGGTAAAGCACTGACGCCAGCTGGCAGTGGCTGCTGTGTAGGTTCAATACTCCCCTCGCGGTAAATATTGCGCAGCCGAACCTCAGCGGGATCTAATTGTAATGCTTCAGCCAGCCACATCAACATCAGCTCGCTGGCGAACTGAGCCTGTGGAGCGCCAAAACCACGGAAGGCGCCGCTGGGAATATTATTGGTATAGACCGCGTAGCCATCCACAGCGATATGCTCGATTTCATAACAGCCACTGACGAACAGCGCAATATCTTTGACTACCTCAATGCTGGTTGAGGAGTAAGCACCTCCATCAGCGATAATAGTGGCCTCGACCGCTGTAATCGTACCATCGCGCTTGCCACCCCAGCGACAGGAGATAGTGACCGGATGACGCTTATGGTGCCCGATCATCGACTCCTCCCGACTCCACACCAGAGCAACTGGCCGTCGTAGTTTCCAGGCAGCCAGCGCTAGCACATGCTGCATAGATAGATCTTCGCGCCCGCCAAAGGCACCGCCAATAGCAGCATAGCGTATCACAACCTGTTCTTCGGGAAGTTGGAGCATCTGCGCGAGCTGGCGCCGATCCTCGTGCATCCATTGACCGGCGGTCTCTAACACCAGGCGCCCCTGTTCATCAATGTAGGCAATGCCAGCCTCGGGCTGCAAGAAAGCATGTTCTTGCCAGGTGGTAGTAAAGGTTTCTTCAACGACAGCATCGGCCTCCACCAGAGCCTGAGCGATATCGCCTTTGCGCAGCGGAAAATGAAAGAGCTGATTGGTGCCGCGCTGCTCATGGACCAGTGGGGCATCGGGAGCCAGAGCCAGTTGAGGATCAGTCACGGCCGGTAGATCCTCATATTTAACAACCACCAGCCGGGCAGCCGCGCTGGCTGCCTGTCTGGTCTCGGCCACCACCAACGCGACTTTATCTCCTTCAAAGCGCACCACGTCTTGACAAAGAACTGGCTGGTCCGCCTCGATCAAGCCAAAGGCATTATAGGGAACATCCTGAGCCGTCAAAACAGCAACAACACCGGGAAACGCCAGGGCCGCCGCGGTCTCAATGGCCAGAATGCGAGCATGGGGTCGATGTGCAAAAACGACCTGGGCATGCAACATATCTGGCCGAACCAGGTCAGCAGGATAGCGGGCGGCTCCAGTCACTTTCCCCAACGCATCGGGGCGCGCTATGGATGCACCAATCAATTCAGTCATGCCTGTATGCCTCCTTGCTGTTCGCCCACGCTCTGTATGGCCTCCCAGATTTTGCGGTAGCCTGTACAACGACAAATATTGCCGCTCAATGCCGTACGTATCTGTTCCATAGACGGCTGCGGATATTCCGCCAGCAACCTGGCGCCAGACATCAACATGCCAGGGATACAATAGCCACATTGGACGGCAGCGTGATCTATAAAGGCCTGTTGCAAAGGGTGTAGCTGTGCACCCTGCGACAGACCTTCAATAGTTGTCACCCTAGCTCCATGGGCCTGGGCTGCCGGCACCAGGCAAGACATGACCGCCTGTCCATTCAGCCAGACGGCACAGGCGCCACACTCGCCCTCAGCACAGCCCTCCTTGGTACCAGTTAAACCAGCATCTTCGCGCAACGCATTCAGCAGAGTCTTTTGATGCGCCCCACGCCACTGATAAGCCTGTCCATTAATAGTTGTCTCTATCAGCTCATCCAATAAAGCCGCACGGCCTTCCTCTGGGCATGGAGTTTCCAACAAGACAGGCTGCTGCATCCAGGTCGCAGATTCCTGTGGAGCAGCCAGACGCTGCAGGCCATCCGCCAGCAGGGTCGACAGGGTCTGCAGACGATAAGCTGCTGATGAGCGCACATCCCCAATCGGACTGACATCGCGGACGGCCAGTTGAGCCGCTTCACGGCATAGCTCTGGTGTCAGCCGCTTGCCAGCCAGAAGTGCTTCGCTGGTCCGAGCATGAATGACAGTGGGAGCCAGGCAACCTAATGTGATTTGAGCCTCACTGACATACTCATCATCCATAGTAATCAGCAATGCCAGGTTAATGACCGAAATAGCCTGAGCCCGGCGCAGACCTAATTTTATAAAGAGGCCGCGTTGTTGACTGGACATGCGAGGGAAGCGAATCTCGCGCAACATTTCGCCGGGTTGGAGAATCGTGCGGCGAACGCCCGTATAGAACTGTTCTAGCGGCACACTGCGTTCACCATGTGGATGGGTTAGTATGAGCCGCGCATTGAGGGCCAGCAGGGGTGCGATAGTATCATTGGCGGGCGAGGCCGTCGCCAGATTACCAGCAATAGTCGCACGAGTACGAATAGGTGGCGCCCCAACCTCCCAACACGCCTGTACCAGAGGAACAGCATAGCGGCGACAGAGCTCAGACATAATTACGTCGTTATGGGTAGCCAGCGCCCCCAGGACGATTTCGTTATTCTCCTCACGCACATATTTGAGCTCACGCAACTTACTAACATCGATCAAAGTTGTGGTTGGTTTCACTCCACGCTGCAACTCAACCAATACATCTGTACCACCAGCGATAATACGAGCCTGCTCCTTATATTCCCATATACGATCTAAAGCTTCTTTTAACCGCGCAGGCTGCAAATAGGTCTGCCACATAGGCATTCAGCTTTCTAATTTGACACATACAATACGCTCTAAATACTTCTATTCCTAAGAACCCACGCCAAACGGAAAAGGTTTCAGTAGATGACCAATGGGAGGACTGACGATCTTGCCATCCAGAAAAACTGTCTGGCCACGCACCAGGGTACGCACGATGCGACCGCGAAAAGCACGTCCAAGGTAAGGACTATACGGATGCTGATAAAAAAGATTATGCGACTCCAGCCTGTATGAATCGGTTAAATCTACCAGCGATAAATCAGCATCAGTGCCAACTTCCAGCTGTCCCTTACAAGCAGGCAGATTGAAGCGGCGCGCAACATATTCTGAAGTAGCAGCCACGATCAGCTCTAATGGCAGATGGCGCTGGTGATACCCTTCTGTTAGTAATAGAGCTAGCAACGACTGGCAACCAGAGATACCACCCCAGGCCTCAAAAAAGTCTGAGCGCTCTTTCATCTCAAAAGGTGCCGGTGAGTGGTCAGAAGCAACCATGGGCAGGGTGCCAGAGAACAAATGCTGCCACAAAGCGGCCTGCTCGGTCAGCGAGCGCAGCGGTGGAGCACACTTGGCCACCACCCCTAACTCTTCCATATCTTCCTCGGTTAAAACCAGGTAATGCGGACAGGTCTCACAACTCACATTCACTCCGCGTGTCCGCGCGCTGGCTACCAGGAGCACGCCACGTCCACTACTGACATGAACAATATGTAAAGCGCAACCTGTTTCTTCAGCGAAAATAATGGCGCGCTCAATAGCTTCCAGCTCAGCCACCACTGGTCGCGAAGCCAGGTAATCCCGTATCCCAACCCGGCCCTGCGTGCGCGCCTGCCGGGCCAGTCCAGCCGTCAGCTGATCATTTTCCGCGTGAACCGCCACCAGCTTTCCAAGCTGAGCCGACCGCTGCATACCCTGGTAAAGCGTCGCATCGTCCACCGACTGAAAATCCTCGATGCCGCTATTGCTCATGAAAGCTTTGAAACCCACCACTCCGCACGCCGCCAGCTCATCCAACTGCTCGATATTACCAGGCACCAGTCCACCCCAGAGTCCAAAATCAACGTAGGAGGAGGCCTGGGCAGCCGCCAGTTTCTCGGCAAAGCTCGCCGCATCCAGCGTAGGAGGGTGAGAATTCAGAGGCATATCAAAAAAAGTCGTAGTCCCGCCTGCCGCTAGAGCTTTGGATCCTGAAGCGAACCCCTCCCATGCGGTCCGGCCCGGCTCATTGAAATGGACATGGGCATCGATAACACCCGGAAAAATATGCAGATTGTGCGCATCAATAACAGCCTGCACGCTACCGCTCAGTTCAGGCGCAATCGCCACGATACGTTCATCAGCAATCGCCACATCAGCGCTGTGTACACCATTGGTTGTCACCAGCGTTCCACCACGAATCACGAGATCGTAAGCTCCCATGGTTTTCAGCCTCCCATGCTACATAAATGATCCAAAAATCGCTCAACAACCCGAATAGAAACGGCCACATCCTCTGTCCTGACAGATTCGTCCGCGTGATGACTGATACCTCCTTTACAACGTACAAACAACATCGCAACATCGGTAAGATCGCTCAGGACCACCGCATCGTGGCCTGCACCGCTAGCCAGAGTATAAACAGGCAAGCCCTCTGCTTCAATGGCGCGAGCCACAAATGATGAGAGGTGGGGAGCACAAAAAATCGTCTTATCTTGCTGAACAAGCTGCCAATCCACAGCGATGCCGCGCTCCAGGCCAACTTTGAGCGCCTGCTCACGGAGATCTGCGCACGCCCTGGCCAGCACCATATCATCCTGATGGCGTACATCGAGGCTGGCCGACACATGGCCCGGAATGACATTGCTGGCGCCGGGTAAAACCTGTAATTTTCCAACCGTAGCTACCAGGCCAGCTGTCTTGCGCGCTAACGATTCCACGCTCAAAATATACTCGGAAGCAGCGCACAAAGCATCGTGACGCATATTCATCGGGACAGTGCCAGCATGGCCCGCCTGCCCCGAGAAATGTAGCATGTAGCGATGCTGGCCAGAAATCGAAGAAACGACACCCACCGGGAGATCTTGCGCCTCCAGAACCGGCCCTTGCTCAATGTGAACTTCGCAATAGCCAAGCAGTCCATCGCGCTGCCAGCGTGCAGTCTGCAACAATACTGGATCAGGTTGTCCACCAAACAGGCGAATAGCTTCAGCCATACTGATGCCATCGTCATCAGTAAACTGCAGAGCGGCAGAATCAAAGGTGCCGGCAACCGCCTGGCTTCCCAGATAGGCGGTGTGATAGCGCACACCTTCTTCGTCAGCAAAGCCAAGGATCTCGATGGCGAAAGGTAGCCGCCGCCCCTGCTCGTGCAGGCGCTCAACGCAGGCCAGAGGAACCAGCACGCCTAAGATGCCATCATACTTACCGGCCGCGCACACCGTATCCAGGTGAGAACCGAAAAGCATCGTTCTGGCATCGGCCTCCTGAGCTTCGTAACGACCAATAATATTGCCGATATGATCCCGGTGGACCGTCATGCCAGCAGCAAGCATCCAGGCAGCCACTACGTCATTGACCTGCCGCATCGGGACAGTAGCGAAACGCCGGGTCAGGCAATCCGTATCCTCGCTATAACGCGCCAGGATATCACAGCGCTCCATCACTGTTCGTGCAACTACATCCGACATCATCATTAGCTCCCTCGATACGTACTATATGCCCAGGGAGAAATAAGCAATGGAACGTGGTAGTGGGCCGTAGGCTGTGCGATACCAAAACGAATGGGTACCTCATCCAGAAATAATGGATCAGCCAGTGAAACGCCCTGGGCGATAAAATAAGTTCCCACAGCAAACACCAGTTCATAGCGGCCCACCACGAACTCATGACCTTGCAGCAAAGGCTCAAACGTACGCCCATCCTGATTCGTACGCACAGCTTTTAAAAGCGTACGCTGAGTACTCTCTCTACCAAGCAGCCATAACTGAATTGGAACATCAGCCGCCGGACAGCCCTGCATGGTATCTAATACATGTGTGGTAAGGCGACCAACCATCAACATCCCCTCCCATCAGACCCGCCGGCTGACTGTAAGCCTGATCACGCCATATGCAGAGAAAGGATCGCTATAGACCTTGACCTTATCATCAGTTTTGGAAGCTACAATCTCATCCCGCGTACGATTTTGGGCTTCGAAAGAGACCTCCGCCAGTTGTGGAAAACGAGCCAGCAGCCGTTGGCCCATTTCGTGGACCAGATGCTGAATCGACTCGCTCACAAACTCATGAAAAACCACCTGCAGCAGGTCGTGCACCTGCTCAGCTGGCACATAGCGGCTATGGTCCGCAGACAGGAATGCCTGCTCATCGATATATTTCCAGTAAACATCGAGATAAACAAACAGTGGACGATCAACACGTTCTTGTAAAGTGGTATACTCATCCCGCACAAAACGCGAAAATGCGCTGCCCGTGACCTTAAAAAGCTCCATATCCACCAGGCCGCAATAGTGATCAACCAGAACGGTCGCCCCATTGTTATCGCGCTCAAATGCCAGGGTCGCTACCGCATAGTCACTATGGGTACGGTTAAACAGCACCTGACTGGCGCCAAATGATCCCCGCTTCCCTCCTGGCACCGTTACCTGTGCAAAAGAGAGCTCGCGACCGCTTAAACGCAAACGTTCCATCTGAGCATACGTCTGCAAAAAACGCCTTCCCAGCAAATCCAAAAACTCTTCAATGGTGGAGCCCGCAAACTCCAGGGCCTGTCGCAAGACAAAATTTTTCATGCTATCCGTCGCCACCACATTTGAATTATCGCCCCTGGTATAGGCGGGCAAAAAATTCTCTCCCAACACATCAACATCGATCTCATAAGCGAATAGAATATTCTCACGACCAGCGAAACGAGACTCAGGAATTGGAGTGATCCCCTCCAAGGGATGTGCATAAACACGATAAACGGGGATGCGTAGCTTACCATAGCTTGTAAAGAAAGAAAGTCCAGCGCTCATGGAGCCCTACCCTTTATCTAGCCAGTGCGGACCATGTGTTGGTGCCCATCACCAGGCATGTGGAAAATTTATGAACGGATCAAATCACGTAGACGCAAAAGACAGATTTTGGCCACTTCGCCCAGAGCAAGCGTAATTTCCTGACTGCGCGAGTTATGGAGTCGTTGCTCAAAGCCCGCCAGAATGTTTTCTTTTTTGTTTTCACGCGCGCAGATTACAAAAGGGAAACCAAAACGCTCACGATAAGCCTGGTTATAGTGGGAAAACGTCTCTATTTCTGCAGCGGTGAGTCGATCCAGGCCAGCGGCAGCTTGCTCATTGGTAGAAGAGGGAGAGAGAGTGCCTGCAAGAGCCGCCCGTCCAACCAAATCGGGATGAGCACGAATAAGGGCAACTTGCTGCTCAATTGGTGCAGCGTACATCACAGCGCACAGGGATGCGTGCAAGTGGTCTAGCGAGAGAAATGGCCGGGAAGACCAGGCCTCAGCTACGATCCATGGAGGTCCTTCAAAGACAGAGCTCAACACCTGCACAAAATCATCATGGCTTAGAGTATTAATCTCTTGCGGCGTAAATTTGGGTCCCGTCGTCATGTATGTCCCTTTTCATAAAAAAAGATATAGGTGCTATCGACGGTAAAAATCCTATAGCTGGAAGGACAGTGGCGTAAACACTTCCAATAAAAGGATTGCTCATTCTTTTAAAACATCTGTTTGAACATATTCAGCCAGGCAAAAAAGTAAGCTGCTTTTGGATAGTCAAACATCATTTACTCATGTGTATAGTATATCCAGCCAACATGGGTGCGTCAAGTGTATAATATACACATATCTATTTTTTGCACCTGGTGTTCGCCTGGCATTTCATGCTAGAATACATGTATATCTTCTAAAGAGTCTTTCTCTCGGATGTTAAAATGTTTTTTAGTACAGCAGGAGTAGAGGATGCTTATTACACATGCCACCATTTTAACCATGAATGCCAGCCGCGAAATTATCACTGATGGTGCGATTGCTATTCAGCAGAACCGCATTATCGCCATCGATAAAACTCCTGTCCTGCAGGCTCGCTATCCAGATGAAGAACAACTGGATGCAGCCAATAAACTGATTATCCCCGGGTTGATTGACACCCATGTACACCTGGCTCAGGCTATGATCCGAGGCTGCGCAGATGACATGGAACTGCTTCAGTGGTTATGCGAGCGGGTCTGGGTGCTGCAAGGCAACTATAGCCAGGAAGATGGCTATGTCAGTGCCCGCCTGTGCATTGCTGAAATGCTAAAATCGGGCACAACCACCTTCCTGGAATCGATGTTAGCCCACCGTTATGGCTTTGATGGCATTGCCCAAGCCGTCCAGGAGAGCGGCATCCGAGCCTGCCTGGCTGGCATCGTCATGGATATAGGAACCTATGCCACACAGGATAACTCGATGCATCCTGGCATGCGTGAAGACCGAGAAACCAGTCTGCTGGGCGTGCTGGATATGCATAGCAAATGGCAAGGTGCCGCCAATGAGCGTATCCATGTCTGGTTTGGTCCACGCACCCCCGGAG
The DNA here is from genome assembly GCF_016587435.1 of Dictyobacter formicarum. The sequence continues at coordinate 331,588 of NZ_BNJJ01000008.1, read as the reverse complement.
GCGTGACCTCGGAGTTGTATCGCGAAATGAGCAAACTGGCTCGACAAAAAAATATGGGGATCACCATGCACCTGGCCGAGGTCGAGGCCGATAAAATCTACCTGCAAGAGAAATTCGGACTCTCTCCAGTGCTCTACGCCGAGAGCGTCGGCCTGTTGGGACCCAGGTCCGTCCTGGTCCATATGGTCTGGCTTAACGATGCGGATATCGCTAAGCTGGCGGAAACCGGTACTCACGTCTCCCATAACCCCTCCTCTAATAGCAAACTGGCTTCAGGCGTTTGCAAAGTACCCCAACTCTTAGCGCAAGGCGTCAACGTCGCCCTGGGCTGCGATGGTGGCCCGAGCAATAATGACTATGATATGATCCGCGAAATGAAGCTCGCGGCAATTATTCATAAAGCGGTCAGCGTTAATCCTCTCACGATACCGGCCGAAAGTGTATTAGAGATGGCCACCATCAATGGTGCCAAAGCACTTGGCCTGGAGCACGAAATAGGCTCGCTAGAAATAGGAAAAAAAGCGGACCTGGTAATACTGGACCTGCACCGCCTGCACACCACTCCATCCCCCAATCCGGTTTCTACCCTGGTTTATGCCGCTACTGGAGGAGAGGTTGACACCGTACTGGTAGACGGCAAAATTGTTGTCCAGGGAGGGCAACTCATCACGATGAACGAAGATGAAGTCATTGCCCAGGCCAACAAGCATGCGTCTCAGGTTTATCAGCGTGCAGGCATTGACATCAAACCCAGATGGCCGATACGCTAGCGCGCGGTTTGAATATCCTGCATAGAGCGAACACAGGAACAGGAGGTTCCCATAGTGGAAGATGCGCACCCGCTACAAAAACCCAGTGGTTGCGCATCCTCCATGATCACCCAGAAACCACTTTTCTTGCGCCGCCAGGCTGTTTCATTGCGCGCATCCACTTTGATAAACTTATCGCGAAAAATGCCACCGGCCTCGACGGTCCAGAAGGTCTGTTCCGCATTTCTGGCCACATCAAAATGATGTGCATGTGCAGCGATACAATGCTTTTGCTCACGTTGAGCAAGCTCACGAGGAGTCTGGAAAGGGGTAGGCACATAATGCAAAGGGTGGGTAAAGACCCAGGTCATCTCGCCCCGCACATTAGGAATGCCCTCAAGCGTCGCAGAGTCCGAAATGCTAATCCGCCCTTGCTGCATCAAGGTCGCTATAGCTGGATCCAGATTGCGAATCAGGCTGCGCATATCTTCAGTCCCCGGGTGACGATTCAGCCATAAATTATCGTGGTAGCCACGGCTAACCATCTGGTAGCCGCCCGCCTTCTCAAGATCTTCATTGATCAGCATGAGCAAATCAACGATCACCTGTTTCTCTTGCTTCCATATAAGGCGCTGATCAGCAAGCACTAGATGATTATACTTATGGCAATCGAATAGATCACCAAGCCATAATACGCACTGAATACCACACTCATGAATCGTCGAGCGCATCATTGATAGTAAAGAAGGATCAAAATAAGGCAGATGCGCATCGCTGGCCACCAGGACGCGCGTCTCGTATATTTTGCGGCGCAGCCCTTGACCGGCCGACACGCCTAATTCATGCATAGGGAAAACCATTTGTGATGCCGAAGACGTTCTCGCTTGCTTATTGACTCGCATTTACCCCACCCTTCACTTGACAAAATATACTTAACGCGATTGTACGTTTTATGTTAGCTATGCAGATCACGTTAGAAATACCATTTAGTTGCGTATGGAATCACCCTTCCAACCACCCTATTTCTTCACCTTCAAAAATCAGCTCTGCATGACAATGGCAACAATCATCTGATCTTATGGCGAGAACATCTTATCCTTTAGAATTCATCAACAAGGTTGTAAGATGCATAAACACCCTCTATTCTTACATTGAAAACTGCTTCTTTGGGGAGGAGACTTTGTATGTTAATTATAGCGTGCAAATATAGAAATTCGCAATAAAACAGGGTTATAATTCCGCAACCTGATAGTTGAGATTTCGTTACTCCCTGACTGCATTGTCCCACCATTGAGAGTAGTATTCGCTCTCAGATAAGCACTGCGATCTATATCACCGTTTCCCACAGGCATAGACCAGCCAAATTGAACACCAGCCATAACACTCTCCTTTTGTCTCCTTATACCCATCAATACGATAGACAGCGCAATACCGTATACAATGCAGCAGACAATAGGGACCCACAGATAGAGTTTTTGGAGGAGCCCTGAGTCGATTCATTGTTTCAGACACTGGTATAATTGGTATAGCGCAACACATGGCGGTCCGCGAGGGTAGTAAAAATTACTAGTGGCAAGGTGAAAACTATGCATTACCGTGCTTTAGGGCGAACAAACATACAGGTTTCCGAAATAGGCTATGGAGCCTGGGGAATTGGTCAATCTGAGTGGGTAGGAGCCGAAGATCAAGAGTCACTGAAGGCGCTACAAAGGGCAATAGACCTGGGTGTGAACTTTATTGATACAGCACTGGCATATGGTGAGGGACATAGTGAACAGCTGATAGGTCAGGTGGTACGCAAAAATGCGGACAAGCGCATCTACGTTGCTACTAAAGTGCCACCAAAGAACCGGCAATGGCCCGCACAGCCTGGGGTACCGGTACAAGAGGTTTTCCCCAAAGACTATATCATTGAATGCACCAAGAAAAGCCTGCGCAACCTCGGCACCGATACACTGGATATCCAACAATTTCACGTCTGGAATGATGATTGGGTTGGGCAAGGCGACTGGCTTGAAGCAATTCAACAATTAAAAGAGCAAGGGAAGATCCGCTTCTTCGGTATTTCGATTAATGATCACGAGCCAAACAATGCGCTTCGTGCGCTTGAAGCTGGCGTCGTTGATACTGTCCAGATTATCTATAACATATTCGATCAAAGTCCTGAAGACCAGCTTTTCCCGGCATGCCAGAAGCATAACGTTGGGGTCATTGTACGTGTACCACTCGACGAAGGCGGGCTGACCGGCAAAATCACCCCGGATAGCACCTTCGATCCAAAAGATTTTCGCAACCACTATTTTCGGGGCACGCGTAAAATCGATGTATACAATCGTGTACGTGCTATGGCCGCCGATCTGGGCGTCGCTATCGATGAGATGGCAGAGATTGCCCTACGCTATGTCTTGAGCAATCCTGCCGTCTCCACCATCATTCCGGGCATGCGCTCAGTACACAACGTCGAGTGTAACACAACCCTTAGCGACGGCAAGGGCTTGCCGGCTGAAACAGTAAAAAAACTTAAAAAATATCGCTGGGTACGCAACTTCTACGCCTAAACACGCATACCATTACAAGAAATTCATTTCGCCATGACAGACGGAGAGGGCTCGTGCTGCCAGGGCAGGCACGCCACGCTCCAGCATGGGGAAAAAGGGATCATCGGTCGTGCCAGAGAGATAGCGTTTATAGCTGCCTTCCAGCAAGATGGCCAGTTTCCAGATCGCCAGCGCGATGTAGAAGTCGATATGCTCAACTTTGCGCTGAGTACGTTCCATATAGCGCTGCACCAGGGCGGCCCGTGTTGAGAAACCGGGCTGTCCTGTGATCTCCCAGGAGGCATCTCCAAGCGAAAAAGAAGGATCGGACGCCTCGCGCCAGAACGAGAGCAGATAGCCGACATCCGCCAGTGGATCGCCCAGGGTGGCCATCTCCCAATCCACAATGGCCAGCACGCGCGCAGGCGGTTCAGAGGCCAGAAGCGCGTTATCCAAACGGTAATCTCCATGCACAATCGTGGCGTGTGAGCTCTCGGGCAGATGTTGCTGCAACCAGAGGGTGACCGCATCTAAATCAGGAATATCCCTGGTACGCGAGGCATCCAGCTGGCCAGTCCAACGGCGCAGCTGGCGGACCAGATAGCCCTGAGGCTTACCAAAACTCTCTAAACCTACGGACCGCCAATCCACTAAATGCAACTCGGCCAGCGCATCAATCAAAGCCTCGCCAATGCCTGCCCGCGCCTGCACATCGCTGACAAAAGCCGGCGGCAATTTATCCCGAATCGCCAATCCCGGAATACGCTCCATCAAATAAAAGGGGGCCCCAATAATCTGCACATCATCGCAATAGAGCAAAGGCCGTGGGACCGGGACGGTGGTATCCGCCAGGGCATTTAAGATGCGATATTCGCGCCCCACATCATGGGCCGTAGGCAACAAGGGGCCATACGGAGGCCGACGCAAGACGAACTCTTGTGTCCCGGACGCAATAAAGAAGGTTTCGTTGGAGTGGCCACCTCGGATGCGCTCGATCTGTAAAGGTGCGCTTGCATCGGCCAGGGGCAGAGCCTGCGTCAAATATGCTTGTAAAGAGGCACTATCAACGAGGCGGCGTTCCAGATCGTTACTCATCTACTGTTCGCCTCCCTGATAATCTAGCTTCGGCTCAACACTGGAAGCGGCTGTTTCCTGTGGATAAGCCTGACCCTCACGAGCCGCCTCATCACCTGTGGCCAGAAGAGCCGCCTCTTTCAAAACCTGGCGCGCGATGACACTACGATGGATCTCCGAGGGGCCATCATAAATACGGAAAGGACGCACACTGCGATAAAAGAGGGCCAGCGGTAAATCCATCGAAACACCATGCGAACCGCATATCTGCAAAGCTCGATCTACCACGCGGTTCACCACCTCAGACACATACGTCTTGGCCATAGAGGTCTCATATTTTGCCTTACCGCCTGTATCCAGCACCCAGGCCGCATGCCAGATCATCAAACGAGCCGCGTGGATCTCTGTTGCGGAATCCGCCAGCATTTCGGCTACCATCTGATGCTTACCAAGAGTCTGCCCAAAGCTCTCGCGCGTATTGGCATACTGGGCAGCGATATCCAGAGAACGCTGGGCCACGCCCAACCAGCGCATACAATGGGTCAGACGAGCCGGCGCCAGGCGCATCTGTGCATACCTAAAGCCCTCACCGACCGCGCCCAGGACAGCTTCTTCAGGCACCACGCAATCGCGCAGCGCAATTTCACAATGTCCCCCGACAAAATTAGCATCCAGAGAAGGGATCTCACGCACAATTTGAAAGCCTGGATTATCGGCATCAATCAAAAACATACTGGCGCGCGGCTGATGCCCACCCTGCTCCGCGCCATCATCTGTACGTGCCATACAAATAGCAAAGGCCGCGCCAGCCGCACCGGTGATATACCATTTATTGCCATTGATCACCCATTCAGAGCCACGCCGGGTAGCAAAAGTGCGCAACGAAGCTGGATCAGTGCCGGCACCAGGAGGAGGCTCAGTCATCGCAAAGCACGAATGGATATCGCCAGCCACCAGGGGACGCAGATATCGCTCCTTCTGCTCTTCCGTCGCCACCATTTCCAGAAGATGCATATTACCTTCATCGGGAGCGGAGCAGTTAAGAGCCAGCGGGCCTAATAAGCTATGGCCGGCCTCCTCAAATACAATGCTCATCTCACGCATACTCAAGCCCATGCCTCCCCACTCTTCATCCACATGAGGAGCATACAAGCGCGCCTCGCGGGCCTTACGCCGAAGCGCGGTCAATTTCTCCGCGGGCAAACCTGTATGCTCATTCAAATAACGCTCCTCAGGAATCACATGCTCGCGCACAAAGCTGGCAGTGCGCTTTTTCAACTCGAGCAGTGAGGGAGAGAGACTAAAGTCAATCATATTTTTACCCCTTCTTGACACTCTCCCGGCTAAACCAGGGAGATTCTTCTTTCATCCATCCAGCTTGCCCCATGGTCTTGCAACCAGGAAGTAGAGGCCAGGTGTCCAGAAGCGTTTTACGCACTCAGCGGTACGTTGGTTCCTGCCTGCCCGGCAGTACCGTCATCGATGGCTTTCTTCAGGATGTTGCGCGCCGCATTTTCGTCGCGGTCCATGACCAGCCCACAGGTCGGACACACATGGGTGCGCACGCTTAACGACTTCTTGACCAGCGTTTTGCACTGCGAACAGTGCTGACTGGTGAAACGCGGCGCTACCTTGATGATCATGATAGCATGCAATGTTCCATAATAGCTCACCCAGGCCAGGAAGCGGCCCCAGGAGGCATCACTGATTGCTTTGGCCAGATGCCTGTTGCGAACCATGTTGGCGATCTTCAAGTCTTCATAAGCAATCAGGTCGTGAGACGTGACGAGCGCGTTTGCCTGTTTGCGAGCAAAATCTTCACGCTGCCTCTGCACTTTCAGATGCGCCCTGGCCAGCCGCTTGCGGGCCTTGAGACGGTTCTTTGAGCCTTTGTTTGTGCGCGAAAGCCGACGCTGCAGGTGTTTCAAGCGCTTCTCGGCTTTGCGCAGGTAGCGGGGGTTGCCGACGGTGTTGCCGTCAGAGTCGGTGGTGTAGGCGTTCAGGCCTACATCAATGCCCACGATCGCTCCGGTTGGGAGATGTTCCACTACCCGATCCGCTTGCACGCAAAACTGCACGTAGTAGCCGTCTGCTCGTTTGATCACACGGACCCGTGTGATCCGTGTGATGGGGAAGGTTTCAATGTTTCGCGTTCCAATGAGGCGTAATTGACCGATGCCGCAGCCATCCTTGAAGGTGATATGGCGCCCATCGGGCTCGAGCTTCCAGCCGGACTTTTTATACTCGACACTGCGGGTGTGCCTGGCGAATTTTGGGTAACCTTTCTTGCCGGGTTTCTTAGCTTTGCAGTTGGCGTAGAAACGGGAAATCGCCGCCCAGGCTCGATCGGCCGCCACTTGACGAGCAGTGGAATTGAGATGATCGGCAAAGGCGTAGGTGTGGGCAAGGACTGCGCAATACTTCTGCAGGTCATTCTGTCCAATACCACGTTCATCCATCCACAAGCGCAGGCACTTGTTGCGAATAAACTGGCAGACCCGAATCGCCTCATCAATCGCAGCGTATTGTGCCCTGGAGCCAGCGCACTTGTATTCGTAGGTCAACATAGGTGCCTCCTTGCGTTTGCTGTGGTGTTGTGCGATAATTATACATCACAATTATGATGCATGTCAAGGAGAGAAAAAGCAATGGAGAAGATGGTGCGAACCAATCTCTATCTACCGACCTACCAGAAAGAAAAGCTCGAGCAGTTGGCACTGGAAGAAAACACCAGCGCGTCAGAAATGGCACGACGAGCGATCGATGCGTACCTGATCTGGCGCGATCCGAACTATTCTCCCCACCCCAAGCTCCAATCAAGGAACGGCGATTCATCCCCCGTTTGAAAACGGGAGCTTTCTCGCTTGCTTTTTGTAAAAAAGTGTGTGATGCCTGGAACACCCTGCTCCTGGTGGACGGGCGCATACGCGCTCGAGGCTCTTGTTTTGAGCGTACCTGGCGCCTAAACTCATCCAAAGAAAGGGATCTATCAGCTAATGGATATGCGCCAGAATATTTGTATGATAGCAGCTTGAGCTAAAAAAAGGCAAGTTGAGATAATTGCTTGTTACGCGTTACTTGAATGAACAGGAGATTAATATAAGCACGACATCTACAATGCAAAGGCAGGCAAGGAGATAATGAGAGCGCAACCGATACGAGCATTTACTGGCGCGGGTGATAATGGCCCGGCCTCTTTCCAGTTCTATACACGGTTTCATATTCCGAAGCCAGTATCGCTTCCCGAATATCCAATTGCTTCCACAGGGCATCGATCAAGGTGTAGGAAATATCTAATTCGGATAAGCGCTGCTCTAATTCTTTGCATTCAAGGTCCAGGAGGGCGCGCTGATCCACCAATTGCTGACGCTGCTGCTTAAACAATTCAGCTTCTTGATCTAACTCTTGCAGAGGTGAATGTCTTTGAGTGGCAAAAGGTTCAATATCTTCTGGTTCGTGAAATAGCATATCTACCTCCTCAACGTTTTCCTATTCAAAATTGCATATTTCATCGTCTGATGAGAGCATAGCATCTTTAGAACATAAATGCTAGCTTTTTAGAAAAAAGTCATATGTCTTTTGGTATTTTGCTATCCATGCGCTGTGGCGCATGGATGGCAAAATACCAGGAATTCTTTATAGAGAGCCAGGCTACTTAGCGTTTGCCAAAGCGGCGCAGACGCAAAGAGTTGCTAACGACGGTGACCGAGGAGAGCGCCATCGCGGCGGCCGCGAAAATGGGCGCCTGCTCTCTCAAGAACGGGATCAATGGTGAAAGGATCGCGGTCGGAATCAGAATCACATTGTAAGCAAAAGCCCAGAAGAGATTTTGCTTGATGGTCCGCATGGTAGCGCGTGAGAGGCTCAAGGCCGTCACAATACTCTGTAAATTTCCTTTGACCAGTGTAATATCAGAAGCTTCCATAGCAATGTCGGTACCAGTACCCATAGCAATACCCGCATCGGCCTGGACCAGGGCCGGAGCATCATTGATGCCATCTCCAGCAAAAGCCACCACCAGACCTTTATCCTGTAAACGTTTGACCTGGTGAGCCTTATCTTCAGGCAATACCTCGGCCAGGACGTGTTCAGAAGCAATACCGACTTCGTCGGCAATGGCCTGCGCGGTTAGTGTATTATCACCGGTAATCATCCAGACGCTTAATCCTTGCTGCTGAAGCTTCTTCACCGCTTCAGCCGAACTATCCTTAACGGTATCAGCGACGCCAACTACGCCAGCAGCCTGCTGATCAATAGCGATCAGCATAGCAGTCTTCCCCTGCTCTTCCACCAGAGTCATTTGCCCTGCGAGAGAATCATAAGAGATACCATGTTCCTTCAGCAAGGTACGGGAACCAACCAGCACGGAGTGTCCTTCTACAGTCGCCTGTAAGCCACGTCCGGCCAGGGCCACAAAGTTCTCGGGTCGATTGGCCAGAACAATGCCGCGCGCCTGAGCACCTTCAATCAGCGCAGTTGCCAGCGGATGCTCAGAACCCTGCTCTGCACTGGCCGCCAGGCGGAGCATTGTATCTACCTGCCCATCTGGCAGAGCAACCACATCGGTCAACTCAGGTTTACCACGGGTAATGGTACCGGTTTTATCCAGCAGCACAGCATCCACAGCCTGAATGCGTTCCAGGCTCTCACCACCCTTGATCAAAATCCCCTGTTCAGCTCCTTTTCCCGTACCAACCATAATTGCAGTAGGAGTCGCCAGCCCCAACGCACATGGACAGGCCACAACCAGGACCGCCACTGCCGCCACCAGGGCTGTAATCCAGGGATTGCTAGCCGCCACGTCCATACCGCCAGCCATGGCAGCAGTGGCCGCGGTAAAGTGTCCGGTGATGGCCCAGGCAATGAAGGTTACGCTTGCGATCACCAGTACAACGGGCACAAAGATACTTGAGATCTTATCGGCCAGGCGCTGAATAGGCGCCTTTGAACCCTGGGCCTGCTCAACCATGCGAATGATATTAGCCAGCATCGTATCAGCACCAACGCGCGTCGCCTGTACACGCAGCAGTCCGCGCTGGTTAACCGTCGCGCCAATTATGCTATCTCCAGCAGTCTTTTCAACCGGTATACTTTCACCGGTAATCATCGCCTCATCAACCGCAGAAAGACCCGAGATAACCTGACCATCCACCGGAATCTTCTCACCAGGCCGTACAATCAGCTCATCACCAACCTGCACCTGCTCGACGGGCAATTCTATCTCTTCCCCATTACGCAACACATGCGCGGTACGTGCCTGCAGGCCCATCAATTTTTTAATCGCCTCATTGGTCTGCCCTTTGGCGCGCGCCTCCAGATATTTGCCCAGGTAAATCAAAGTAATGATCAGAGCGGCCGTATCATAGAAGGTCATAGCGCCCACCAGGCGCGGCAACACCGTAGCCACAATACTCAGGAGATAAGCAGCCGTCGATCCCAGCGAAATCAAAGTATCCATATTGGCACTACCATGACGCAAGGTCTTGAGCGCACCACGATGGAATTCCCAGCCAACCAATGCCCAGACAGGTGTGGTCAGGAGAAAGAGGAGCACGTTTTCACCGGCGAAGCGATTCATAAAGAACATATTAAGAATAGCCACCGGGATAGTTAGTCCAACACCAAGCAAGAGCAGGTTTCTTTTCCTGACCAGCTCGGCAGCACGGCGCTGGCTGCGTGCCTCTTCTTGCTGCCTCGCATCCTGCTGGATAGCGGGCGTTGCTGGCGGCTCTGTTTCGACAGGGGGCTGTACTGTCTGCGTGTTGACCACCGGCAGCGGGATGGCTTTATATCCCAGTGCATCTACTTTTTGCACCATCTGCTCTACCGTTACCTGCACGGGATCGTAAACAACCCTGCCGCGTTCAGTGGCCAGATTCACCTGGGCGTCCTGCACTCCGGACAGTTTCTTCAAGCCCTTCTCAATGCGCATCGCGCAAGAGGCGCAGGTCATGCCCTCCACAGCGAATGCCGCCTGTCCCTCAGTGAGAGACGGCTTCGCGCCTGACTCTATATCTTTATCCAAGGAGTTCTCCGCCTCAATAGCCATAGAGTTACCCTTTCATTATAGCTAAATACCCATACCCCCCTGGGGTGGGTATACGTTGAGTATATGCTTTTCAGAAAGGTTTGTCAAATATACGTATGCAGGCATTGTTCATTCAAATGAACACGATGAATTTTCATCAATGAATAGCGGCGGCCTACGAATAATGTGGCCGGACTGCTTCATGTTTTGCCATACAAAATTAGCTGAACAACAGATAGCACATATACGCATTATTTGCGCCTCAACTATCAAGCAGTCATATTCAGTACAGATCTCAAAAAGGACATAATAGAGCGAGACATAGTTAGATAAAAGAAAATTCATATAATTCTACGGTCGCCCGCCGCTTTATAATTCCACTGCTATCAATCATGACGACAGATATTGCTATATTTGCTAAGAAACTCTAATTATTGCCGCTAACATATTGACTTTCATGTTAAATGACTGTATTATTTCATCAGTGAAACAAAGTATATTTCATTGAATTACCAATGAAATGGAATTGCAGTGACCACCTGTCACTAGCACATGAGGAAGGAATAAATGTGTGATTGGCTCGGTCACAGTAAAAGATGTTGCTCGTAAAGCGGATGTCTCTGTCGGCACCGTCTCGCGCGTATTCAATAACCACAGCAACGTCTCAGAAGAGATACGCGATCGGGTATTGAAGGCAGCAGCGGAGCTGGGCTATGATCGCATTGTCAGCCCGGAACCACCACGTACGGGCATGCGCGCAATTAAAGAGATCGGATTCCTCTATGGAGATCTCGCCGATAGTAGCGCCACCATCAGTAATCCTTTCTGGACACATATCTTAAACGGCGTTGAACAAGAGGCTCGTCATTCCAATATCAAAGTAACATACAGGTCCATCGAAGAACTGATTCAAACACCTCAGGAGTTATACTCAACAGTTCAAGAGATGAAGCTGGGTGGTATTTTGCTGGTAGGCCCTGCCGAGCGCGAGACGGTAGCGATATTGAAGAGCCTCGACATACCTATCATACTGGTCGATAACTATATTCCCGGTCTTTCCGTCAACTCAGTGTTGAGCGACAATTTTGAAGGCGCGCGGACAGCAGTAAACCATTTGATTGCTAATGGCCATCGACAAATCGCCTTTATTGGTGGTCCTGTCTTCCCTGGCCCAAGACCAGTTGATACTATTTACACCTTCGGACGGCGCAGCGCCGGATATCGTACAGCCTTATTGGATGCTGGCTTACCTGTAAACTACGACTTAATCGATAGTGGCAGTTGTGGCATCGATGGTGGGTATCAAGCCTGCCAGCGTTTGCTCGCGCGCAAAGTGCCATTTACAGCACTTTTTTGTGCGAACGATGAAATTGCCATTGGCTCTATGAAGGCGCTACGGCAGGCCGGATATCGTTTGCCCGAAGATATCTCTGTCGTTGGTTTTGACGATATTGTGTTAGTCGAACATTTGACGCCAGCATTAACAACCATTCACGTTAAAAAAGAAGCCATGGGTGCTATAGCAGTCAGGCGGCTACTTGAACAGGGAAACGATCCTTTTGACACCAGTATTTGTAACGTCCTGGAGGTCGAACTCATCGAACGTGATTCCGTGCGCCGCATCGAACATTAATAAACGCCAGCAAACACCATTTGCACACTACCTAAAACGTAATAATTATGCCAGGCCAGGGATGCTTCCTTTTTGCAAAAGCGCTGCTCCTGCAAAGATACATCCTTTTCTATACAACACTGTTGTTTATACCTACGCTTGACATTTTGTCCTGCTAAGTAATTGGCTACATTCGGGTCCATCTTTATTTACACGAAGGAGTGATTCATATGGATTTCTCAGTGTCACGACGACGCTTCATCACGCAAAGCGGAAAAATTGCGATGGCAGCAGGAGTGGGTGGAAGCCTGCTGGCGGCCTGTGGCGGCAACTCTGGCGGCAATTCCAGCTCGGGTCCTGTAACTCTGACATTCGGCTGGTGGAGCAATACCCCTGCAAAAGACAATGCCATGAAGGCATGGATTAAAGATTTTGAAAAAGCCCATCCCAATATTCATGTAAAGCCTGAAATTCTCCCCTGGGGTAACTACTGGGATAAATTAAAAACCACCACAGCTGGTGGTAACGCATATGACATCATTGGTATGTCTAGTGGTATGGCACCCTCTTATTTTGACAGTGGTGCATTGGTTGACCTGAACTCGTTTTCTGATTATAACGATGCATCCAAATCGCTAAGTCCAACGACCATTAGCTTGAGCCAGTGGAATGGCAAAACCTTCGCCCTCCCAATTGGTACCTCAATTTCTGTTCTCGGCTATAATAAAGCGCTGCTCGACGCGGCTGGTATCGCAACCCCCGATCCAGTTAAAGCCATGACCTTCGATGAGTTCAAGACCATGGCCAAAAAGCTGACAAAGATCCAGAACGGCAAGGGTGTACAGTATGCAATCAATCCAACTGACATCCTGGATTACGACATGTTTGTGCGCATGAATGGCGGCAAAGCTTTTGACAATCCAGTAAACCCAACCAAAGTCACCATCAATACGCCCGAAGGCATTCAAGGCCTGACGGATTACCAGAGTCTGTTCACAGAGAAAATGGCCCCACCCTTCAATGAACTGAGCAATGGCCCCTGGTCCTTCGACCTTGGTGCTTTGGATACAGGAAAAATCGCCTTCGCCCGTGTCGGCCCCTGGCTCTTCTCGGACATGGCCAAAAACCCCAATTATGGCATTACACCGATCTTCACCATCAAACAGCCTGTCATTACTGGTGGCGTAAATAGCCTGGCTATCTACAAAAACAGTAAAAACCAGCAGCAGGCCTGGGAATTCCTGAAGTGGGCCACACAAACAGACCCTGAAATCAGCTTCGCCAAATTCAGTGATATTCCCGCTGAAAAGAAGGCTTTCGCAGAAATGAGCACCTATCTCCAGCCAGCGAAATTTGCACCAACGATGATAACAGCCTTCCAGTCTTTCCAGCCAAACTTGATGACGCCAAAAGACCAGCTTGCCACCACCATCGGCGATATTATCACCGACATGATGACAGGAAAATTAACGCCTGCACAGGCCGCAGCCAAAATGGAACAGCAGGGCAATTCAATCCTCGCCTCTGCATAGCCTGCAGCAAAATTGCACCGAGGCGGTGCGGGCGTGCATGTGCCCGTCCGAGCCTTTTTTATTCAGTGGTGCATACAGAGCGCAATGCACTCTGTATGCACCACTGAATGGAAGACATTTTAAGAGCCGTCATGTTTAAGCGCATGCAAAGAAAAGGCTATCAAGCTGGGAATCAAATGCTCGGTTAGAAAGTGAACTGGCCCATGATATCGACATCACAACATCAACCTACGCTGTCCAGTCGCTCATCTTCAAATTCCTTCAAAAGGCCAAATTTCTTCCAGCGACTGTGGCACAGTGAAGCCCTGAAAGGCTATCTCTATATCAGTCCCTGGCTGATTGGTTTTCTGCTGCTGGGGCTCTGGCCAATTACCCAGACCTTCTACTATAGTTTCACCAAATTCAATCTGTTCAATGATCCAACCTGGATTGGTTTCAAAAACTATCAGGATATCCTGACGCGTGATCCTATCTTTGTACAGGCCTGTATAAATATGGTCTTCTACGTGTCAGGCGCAACAATAATCAGCATTGTTGGCGGCCTGGGACTGGCACTACTGCTCAATCGTAGTTTCCCCGGTAACCATTTCTTTCGTACGGTCCTGTATATCCCAAGTCTCCTTGTAGGTGTGGCGATCGCGAAACTCTTTAAAGCCATTTTTGCTTCTGGACAAAACGGCCTGGCAAATGTATTCCTTAGCCTGTTTCACATCGCACCCGTCAACTGGTTGGGCGATTATAATCGTCCCTGGATTAGCGTGGTGGCTATGATTATGGTCAACTTCTGGTTTATCGGAGGCACCATGTTGATCTTCCTGGCCGGATTGAAAGGCATTTCAGAGACATACTATGAGGCGGCAAGGATCGACGGAGCTGGGAAATGGGCTACCTTCTGGCAGATTACGGTTCCTTTGCTTATACCAGTTATCGTCTTCAATACCATCCTGACTCTCATCGGGCACATTCAGGTCTTTGAAACTCCGCTGGTCTTTGCTTCCAATCAAGGAACTGTCAGTACCGGCAATCCACTGGGCTATCATAATAGTCTGGCTGTGTTTCTAACCTACATTTACCGACGTGCTTTCATCTCCAATGACTATGGCTATGCCTCGGCATTATCGGTAACCGTCTTTGCCATCACATTAATCCTGACATTGTTGGTACTCGTGTCGATCCGCTTCAGTCATTATAGCGAGCAAGAGAACTAATAAACATATGACAGGAAAGCCTGGTGGAGACAAGACAATGTTATCCCTCTTCAATAAGGAGGATAAAGACGAAAGGCGAGCTTATGAGTACGATACAGAGGGCTGGAAGTCCGTCTTCTTCTACAACAACACGGACCTTTAATCAGAAACGACAACAACGAGGCCGACAATTGCTGCGTTTGAGTTATATCTGGACATACGCTGTCCTGATCGTACTTAGCCTGATGATTTTGATGCCTTTTCTCTGGCTGGTCTCTTCTTCATTGAAGAATGAGTTTCAGTATTTTGCCATTCCCATTCAGTGGATTCCTAATCCAGTGCAGTGGTCCAACTATGTTGAGGTCTTTACCCAATATAATTTCGCTCACTATATATTCAATAGTGTCTGGTTGGCCGTCTTTGCTGTTATAGCTACAACTTTTTCATCAGCCATTGTCGCTTATGGCTTTGCACGCTTCCGTTTCCGTGGGCGTACTCCACTCTTTATTCTGCTACTGGCAACCATGATGATTCCAGCCCAGATGTATACAATCCCGCTCTACATCATTTTTAGAAATCTCGGCTGGATTGATACTTATCTGCCAATTATGGTGCCGCAGCTCTTTGGCAGTGCTTTTAACATCTTCCTGTTCAGGCAATTCTTCATCGGTCTGCCACGCGACATCGATGAGGCTGCACGTATTGATGGCTGTGGTAGCTTCCGTATCTTCTGGAACATGATTCTGCCACAGTCACGGCCGGTCATCATTGTGGTAGCTATTTTTACGTTCTTGAGTAGCTGGCGCGACGCGTGGGGGCCATTGATCTACCTCAGTAGTGATGCGAACCGTACCGTACCCCTGGGGTTACTCTTCTTCTCTAACCCTTTTAAATCAGTTGATCCACAACTGATGGCGGCGACACTGGTCGCATTGGTAGTACCTGTTGTGCTCTATGCACTCGGACAGCGCTATATCGATAGTGGTGTCGCGATTGCTGATGTAAAGTAGTCATGAAATATCCAGGTAGGTAAACCCTGCTTTGTCTTTGGGTTTACCTACAACTTAGCAGATAATACTACCATCTACCTGATATTTAGTATTTAGAGAGAACTCCTATGGAGCAAACACAAACTTATAGGCAAATGAATATTATTGTTTTTTCCGATCCGACATATCCTGATTGGTATTCACCCGAGACCCTGGTGCAGCTTATCCCTGGTGAGGCGTGTTTTGCGGATGCAGCAGCGTTGTGTACTGCGCTACAGGAAAATGCTGAGCTCTTTATTTCATTCCATGGACCCTATTTTCCCAAAGACGCCTGGCCCGCGATTATAGAGTTTCTTGAGCACGGCGGAAATATGGCGATATTTGGTGGCGTGCCATTCACACGTCCTGTGCGTGAGAACGGCACCGTTGAAGTTGAGCAACAGGCGTATACACAGCAACTCTATCTGGGGCCATCTTTTGCGCTACAACTCCCCGAGACAGCTTTGCGCTTGAATGCCACCGCAGTCACAGGCTCTTTCTCATCGCACACCCAATTGCTAACAACTGCTCAAGCTGGTCAATGCTGGTCATTTTATCCCAAACTCACCCAGGTCTCTGATCATCCAGAAGAAATGGGGTCGGCAGGTCCATTCGATACTCTCTTAACGCCTTTGCTCCATCTGGACCATCAATCTCCTGATCAGGGAAGCGGCCATCTGGCCACGTTGATTTCACTACTAGACCAGCAATCTGGACGTTTTCAAGGCGGGCGTTGGCTGCTCTCTCCCTGGAAACCCGCTGCCCCCGAAGCGTGGTTATCCATCGCGACCCATATCCAGAAATGTATACGTCAAGCAGCGGGTGGAGCAACTGTACTCCAGGTGTGGCCACAGCAGGCCTGCTATCGTCTGGGAGAAACTCCCTCGCTGATCGTTTCCTCACGCTCACGCCAGACCCATTACGCAGAAATCACGGTCTTCACGCCTCAAAGGAGCGTTGCGCAGACCTTCAAGGCCGAACTGCCAGGGTCCCCGTATGTGCGGGAGTGCAGTTTTCAGCTAACCAGCCCTCTGCAGGATGCGGGGCTCTACACAGTGGAAGTATGCTTCGAAGATGAGCAGGGCCTGGAGTGGCATGAGAAAACAGGTTTCTGGTACTGGGATGCGACCCTGGTGGAAGCCAGCGCTACTCAGCGTTTAGAGGTCGGTCGGGATTATTTTTATCAACAGGGCACGCCCTTCCTTCTCTATGGCACTACTTATATGGATAGTAAAGTGCAGCGCAAGTTTCTGGCCCAGCCCAATCCAGCCCGCTGGGACACCGACTTCGCGGAAATGAAGCAAGCCGGTGTCAATACCATCCGTACAGGCATCTGGACTGGCTGGCGCGACATGACGGCGGACCCGGGGCGCATCAATGAGTCGGCGCTCAGGGCACTTGATGCCTTCGTCATGACGGCCTGTAAACATCAAATCCAGGTTATCTTCACCTTCTTCTCTTTTTATCCTCCCCTCTTTGAGGGGTGTAATCCCATAGGTGCGAACGTAAGCAGTACATGAACAATTGAATCAACGAAAGAGACCTCATAAGGATGAGAGATACAGCGTCTGGGCCAGTTGCGTGACCGTCTCTGATTCCTGATGTACGCGGTTTTGTGGATGATACATCAGCACAGGGTGCAACTGTGACAGTGACGCTCGAATCTGCGACCACGTCCAAGTGCCCACGATCATTGTGCGTAGGCTTTGAGCGAGCAGAGCACATATCGCCCAGGTACTCACTGGTCCGGCTGCGTGCTTTGTCGGCTTGCTTGGCAATGCACGACGCACTTGGCTGACTTGCTGTTCCAGTAAGATCCAGCCTACCATCATGGCAGCCAAGACCGCTTGATTGCTTTGGAAGTGTTCACTGCGCAATCGGTGCAAACGCACCAGTTGCTTGATGCGCTTGAAGAGCAGTTCTATCTGCCAGCGCGTGCGATACAGCATCAGCACCTGCTCTGCTGACCAATGATCTGCGGGCAGAGACGTGAGCACCACCAACCAATCAGCGATCTGGATCGTCAATGCCTGGTTGGTGCTCCCATTCTTGCGTGCCTTGGCCTTGCGCTTGCTGTGCGCTCGTTTGGCCGCCTCAGGGCTCAGATGAACCGCCAGCAGGCGCATAGGCTGCTGACGCTTCCGCACCTGGAACACGACGCTGGCTTCTCCCTTGCCGGTTGGCTCCAATTGGCTCAGCCAGCCAGAGAGATCAAATGGCGTCTGGCCGTCGGCCTCAAGCAACGGCATAGTGGACCAATGCAAACGGGTCACGACATCGACCCCTTCATCCAGTTGATCGAGGATCGCTTGGCGACGACAATAGGCACTGTCACCGACAAAGATGTCTCCACGATGTCCATGGAAGTGTTTGAGCCCTTCGCCTACATGGTGATCCGTCAACAGAACCTGGTCTAACCGTTTGCCAAGCAGATCATAACTGCAGTGCAAACGGCGACTTTCTCCCGAGCGTTTCCAGGTGCGGAGATGGGTGGCATCTACCAGACGGATTCGTCCGGTGAAGTCCTTGGGCAGATCCAGTACCTCCTCTGGCTGAGTGGACACCAACAGCGTTTGCACGATCGCAAGCAACCAACTGGAGGATTGACGTGTCCGTTTGGCCCACGAACGGGCTCCATTGGTACTGAGTCCCGTGCTCACTGACCAGGTTCCGACCTCACGGAAAGAACCCAGGCAAAACACATAGGCAAAAATGCCACGCAGCAAATCGGTTGGGCACCGCAATCCATTGGCGCGTGTAAAAGCGTGATGGATGAAGGCTTGCTCATTGACGTCCGGCGGTAAAAGGGCAATGATCTCTTGCCATTGGGCATCATCCATCTGGCCCAGGGATTGCTCTGTCAGACATTTTTGCGTATGATGGGGTCGGCTTGACATGGTTTTTCTCCTTCGTCACGTTTTGGTTTTTGTAACGATACCAGAGAAAGACCGTGTTTGGCCTCTTTTTTTCGTTGTTCAAGTACTATTGTGCTTACGTTCGCACCTATGGGGTGTAATCCCTGGTTAGATCCTCGCTCAGTGCAGGGCCAGCAAGACTTTGTAACCATGCTCGCCCGTCGGTATGCGCAGGTGCAGTTGCTTTCCTGGGATCTCATCAATGAGCCAAGTTTCGGTGATCCCAAAACTATCTTCAGCCAGCGTCCTCTCCCCAATTATGATCGCTATGAAATAGCGGCTTTTCGAGATTGGTTGGCTGAACGCTATAGTATAGTGGAACTGCAGCAGCGCTGGCGCCAGACGCCAGCGGATTTCGCTGGCTGGGACCAGGTCACGTTGCCAGTAGCAGCCGATTATGCTACCGATCCACGTAACACCGAGACACGCAATATGCTCAAGGTGATGGACTATACGTTCTTTTCACAGGATATGTTCACTCGCTGGGCAGCACAGATCTCTACCGCGATGCGGGCTGCGGGATGTACCACGTTGATTGGTGTGGGTCAGGATGAGGCCTGCTCGCGCATCTCACCACAATTCTATGCGTCGGCCATCGATTATGGCACGACCCATCCCTGGTGGAATAACGATAGCCTGCTCTGCGATATGTTGTTGGATAAACACATTGGCCGCCCCAATATCATTCAGGAGATCGGGGTTATGCTGGTGCGCGATGTCGATATGCGGCCATGGCGCAGCGAGCAGGAGTGCGCCAACTTGCTCGAGCGCAAGCTGGTGACGGGCCTCATCGGACGAGGCGCTGGCCTGATCCAGTGGCTCTGGCATATCAATGCCTATATGGTCAGCGACAACGAGAATAGCATCGGTCTGATACGTCCCGATGGGAGCGCGAAACCTGAATTAAAGGTGATGCAGGAGGTGGGACGCTTGATGCAGGAACTGAAGGGGCTGGTGATCGAACCTGAGCAGCCACCTGACACGTGGGTGATTATTCCCTACTCACAATGGTTCTTACGCCCTGACCTGGCGCTTGAGGCAACCCGACAAAGTATTCGTATCCTGGGATATGATCTCGGTATTATTCCCCAAATGGTCAGCGAACAGCAGTTAGAGGAACTGGTCGGGCAACAACAGCAGCCACAAACGATTATTCTGCCTGGCGTCCAACATCTGTCCGAGCCAGCCTGGCAAGCCTTGCTTACTTTCGTAGAACGGGGCTCAACCTTGCTGGTAAGTGGAGTGCTGGGACAAGATCAACACAATCTCTCTATGCCAATCCATATTGCTGACTTTGATCATGACCTGCAAGATATCAGACCGGTTTCACGCTATGAGCAGCTCCAGGGACGCAATGGGCAGAGCTATCAATTCAGCTATGGTGGTGACAAAATTGCCTATGTCAAAAAGGCGCATAATTATGTGCGTGAATATCGCCATGAAAAAGGCCGTATTTTCTGGTCAGGTATCCCGATCGAACAGTCACATAGCGCAGAGGCTATTCACGCCATCTATCAAGAAATACTCGAAGTTGAAAGTCGCGACGGACAGCAAGATAGTCCCTATCTGATAGCGCAACAGGCATTGAAGCACGGAAAACTCACCCTGATCGTCTCCGAAAACTCACAGGCTGGTGAGCTTGAGCTAGAGGATGGGCAACGCGTGCTGATTGCTCCCGGGCGAGCGGGAGCAATCCTGCGTAAGGATGACGGCAGCAACATATGCTTCGGTGGTGTCCATATGTTATGAAAAATCACTGAAAGGTTGCACACAATTAAGTTATGCACAATTTAATTGCGTGCAACATAAATGCATTAATATATTATAAATATCAAGCCGCAAACGTACTTATCTGAGCAAGTACATTTGCGGCTTGATAGCAATTGGCTAGAACGCCACTGGCAAGGCAACAAGGTTGCGCAAGGAGCCACCTTCCTTCCAGGCCAGTTGCGCGGGATCGCACGTCAGGCGTAAATGTGGGAAACGACGCAGCAAAGTACCAATCGCAATCTGCCCCTCCAGACGCGCCAGCGGCGCTCCCAGGCAAAAATGAATCCCCTTGCCAAAGGCCAGATGCTGGTTCTCCTGGCGTAGAATGTTTAATACTTCAGGATCAGAGAACTGCTGTGGATCTGCATTGGCCGCGAGCAAGGCATACCGTACCATCTCACCCTTGCGGATTAGCTGGCCATACAGGGAAACATCCTCGGTCGCCCAGCGTGGCGCGGACAGCGTCACCGGAGAGGTATAGCGCAACAGTTCCTCGACAGCTCCAGGGAGCAAGCTGGCATCTTCACGCAGAAGCTGCATCTGCTCAGGATGCTCTAACAGGGCCAGCATCCCATTGCCAATCAAATTGACCGTCGTTTCGTGGCCAGCGGTAATCAGCAAGAAGATCATCGAAATGAGTTCATCCTCACTCAGGCTATCTCCTTGCTCTTCAGCCTGCACCAGCCTACTCGTCAAGTCGTTGTCAGGATGTACGCTCTTACTAGCAATTAATGTTTTGATATAGCGAATAAACTTTTTCTCAGCATCGAGTGCGGATGTCGTCTGGCCGGGAGCGGCACCCTGACTCTGGACGATGATCTGTGTCCAGGCGCGAAAGGGCTTGCGATCCTCTACAGGAATACCTAGCAGTTCCGAAATGACCGCGATTGGCAACGGAACAGCAATATCGGCAACGAGATCCATCTCTCCTTGATGCTGAACCGCTGCGAGCAGTTCATCCATTAGCTGCTGGATGCGCGGGCGCAGCTGCTCGATCATGCGCGGAGTAAAAGCTTTCGACACCAGGGTGCGCAAACGCGTATGGTCGGGCGGATCCGTATTGAGCAAGTGCTTGCTCCAGGCAAGAGGAATGTAAGGAGCAGCCTTCTCATCTACGGGCTTCTGACCGCCCTTCTGAGGCTCGACCTTCTGCCGATCCAGCGTGAAGCGTGGATCCTTCAAAATCACGGCAGCATTATCATAGCTGGTCAACAACCACATGTCTGACCCCATCCAGTTAAAGCGAGAGAGGGGTCCCTGCTCGCGCAGTTGCGCATAGAATGGATAAGGATTGTGTTTGTGTGAGAATACCTCGCTCAAAGAGATCTGTGCCATACAGTTCAACTTCCTTTCCCCGCTTTAGTTTCTGCAGGATCAGCCATCATTCCAGCTACTACAAAGTTAACGACGTAGTCGCGCGCACGTGCCAGTCCTTCGACAGAGGAAACATCTTCTTGAGGGAGCAGCACCTGATACAGAGGGAGAGAGGCGAGATACGTCAGGCAGATCTGCCCAACGGTCGCCAGCTGTAACACAGGAATAAAATCAGACCGGAGCAGGCCCGAACTTCGTGCCCGGTGAAAGAGCGCCTCGAACTGATCACGATCAGCGGTCGAGAATTGCGAAGAAATCTGCGCATAGGTCCGCCAGCCCTCGGCCATTTCCCAGGTCAGCATGCGCACGAAACGTGGATGCTCGAGGAAATAATCAAACAGGGTTTGAATCATCATTTTAAGAAACGTCCTCAACTGTTGCGCCTGGAAGGGAGCGGCTTCATCCTCCAGAAAAGGGGCAAACACGTGCGCCAGCAGTTCATTTGCTTCGCTGTCGGCACGCTTAAGCACTGCAACATAGAGGCCAAGTTTATCACCAAAGTAGCGAAAGATGAGGGTTTTATTGTAGCCCGAGGCCTCCGCGATCGCGTCAACGCGCGCACCCTTAAAACCATGTTCCGCAAAAACAGCTTCCGCCGCCATCAGGATCGCCTCGCGTGTAGCTTCGCCTCTTCTTTTATCAGGTGACATACCGATCCTCTTTATTAAAATTAAAAGATGTAACCAGATAGTTACGTAACTATCTGGTTACATTATAAGAGGAGAAAACAAGGATGTCAAGCATCGATGTTATGGTTGGATGCTATACTGCCGCCTGTAAAAAGCGCAGGGCGATCAAAATATAGGCTCTGGCGGCGGTCAGCACCTCTGTGATATGGACGTGCTCATCAGGCATATGGGCGACGCGCACATCACCGGGGCCCAGCAATAAAGAGGGTATCGCGCCCAGATTAACCAGTTGACGCAGGTCTGTACCAGCGGTAATGCCCTCTATAGCAGGCTTCTGACCGGTCAAATCCTGTAGACAGGCGTCACAACACTGTACCAGAGGATGGTCCTGTGGGATTTCGCCACTCTCAAACTGACCACCAGTCCACTCGATTTCTAAAGGATGCTCTCTAAGCCAGGGATCAGCATCAGCCAGGTCCCGCAGGGTTCGCTCAAATTGTTCGCGCACCGCCTGGCAACTCTCGCCCATCGCCACCCCGATACGACCCTCGAAGATCAACTCATCAGGAACAGAGGAAGACCAGTTTCCCGCCTGCACACGCCCAACACTCAATGGATAAGGTAAATCGAATTTTCCAAGCAATGGGTGGGTGACATTGCTATTGCGCGCTCGCTCTAATTGGAGCAGCACCCGGTGAATATCCAGATATTTCTCTACTGCACTGACCCCTTCCAGGCGTACACATGCATGGGCAGACTTACCGCTTACGCGCACCTGGAAGGTCAAGGCGCCAGCCTGAGCAGGAATCAGTTTAAGTTCGGTCGGCTCGCAAACGATCGCCGCATCGCCCGTATGCCCACGCAGCAGGGTCGCAAACGTACCCAGCCCACCATCTTCCTCACCAATAACGCTCTGTAGCATCAGCGAGCCGGCCAGCGCCAAGCCAGAGTCTTTAATAGCCTTAATCGCGTAGAGAGCTGCAATCAAGCCCCCCTTCATATCGCAAGCGCCACGCCCATAGATAAGGTCTCCTTCTCGCTCTGCCCCCCAGGGATCATGGGACCACTGCGCGCGATCGCCTTCAGGAACCACATCGATATGCCCGTTAAAGATCAGCCGCCGACCGGCCTCACCGTTGCCCTGCCAGGTCCCCACCAGTCCCACGGCCTCATGCTGGCTGCGGTCAACTTCCATACCGGGAAAACCCGCCTGGCGCTGCAGTTCCGCTACATCAATGGTCCACATATCGACGTCCAGCCCGAACGCGTGCATCTGCCCCGCCAACCAATGCTGCGCCTCCGCCTCTTGTCCAGTTATATCAGGCATACGCAAAAGCTCACGGAAAGTCTTTATCAACCCATCCTCATCCAGGGCGTCCAGGGCTCTTTGCTCAATAACAGTCAGTGCCATCAGTTACACCTTCTTCTTAACAAAAATACAAGGAGTATCCCATATGCATTACACAAAAGGAATACATATACTAATAGGTGCATTCCATGCCATAATGATAATGTGCTGATGAATAAGAGGCAAGCTGCCTGTAGGGCAAAGATAACATGACAATGTGTCAGACTCCCCCCATCCTTATGGGGGAGCAAAGCGCCCCTGAACCTGGGGAACGCAGGCGTCCCAAATCTTTTTTTATATTGAGTGCAAAATGTGCGCTTTGCGCACATTTTGCACTCAATATAAAACTTCTTTTGAGCTCCGCAGGAGCGTAGTGCCATAGGTGCTGACGAGCATGTCGGGGACATGATCTCCTTGCCTCAGCTTGAAGGCGCGAATCATATGGGCTTCAGGCACATTGTAAGCGGGCAGCAAACAAAACTATTATTGTTATATATATTATGAAGAAGAGAGGGAGTAGATCTACAATGAGTCAGACAACAGTCTACGTGGGATCATATGCTGAAAAAGAGGCCCAGAGCATTTATGTTTACAGACTTGATAGCGAGAGCGGGAAACTGACTTATATCAACGGTACATCGGGCATCTTAAATCCTTCTTTTTTAACTGTCAATGCCAATCAGACGCGCCTCTATGCAGTGAGCGAAACCAGTGATCGCCCGGGATCTGTCGTTGCTTACGCGCTCGATTCGCATACAGGTGAATTGACGCGACTCAATGAGCAATCGACCAATGGAGCCGCGCCATGCCATCTTGCCCTTGCGGACCATGAGAATTATCTGGTGCTGCCAAATTATGTCGGTGGTAGTATTTGTCTCTATCCGCTGCAGCAAGATGGACAGATTGGGGAGCTCGCATATGAGGTACAACATCATGGTAGTAGCATCAATCTTGACCGCCAGGAGTCGGCCCATCCTCACTCCACCAATATCGATCCCAGCGGCACATTTGTGTTTGTGCCCGATCTGGGTCTGGATAAAATCATCATCTATAAAATAGATCGTGCGTCTCAACAGCTCGTCTTACAGGGAGATACAATGGTACAGCCCGGGTCGGGGCCACGCCATTTTGTCTTTCATCCACAGCAAAACTACGCTTATGTGATCAATGAATTGAGTTCTACAATCACTGCCTTTGAGTATGATCCAGAGATTCAGACGTTAACAGCTATGCAGACCGTCAGTACGCTACCGACCGGGTATACGGGAAAAGTTAATACCACTGCCGAAGTTCGCATCGATCCATCGGGACGCTTCCTCTACGGATCAAATCGGGGAGACGATAGTATAGTGGTCTTTGCCATCAATCCCGCGAACGGTCAGTTGACGTATGTCGAACATGTCTCTACGCAAGGAAAAGGACCTCGCAATTTCACGCTGACCCCTGATGGCGCCATGCTACTGGTAGCTAATCAGGATTCTAACAATATCGTCAGCTATACTATTGATAAGCAAACCGGGAAACTTACAGCTATGGGAGAAAACCTGCAGGTGCCACATCCCGTTTGCCTCAAAATTTTCAGCTAGCCAGCGAACAGACATGAAAGACCGGAGGCCAGCAGCAAGCCTTCAGGAGCGCCTCCGGTCTCTTCATTTAATTAACACACATCAATATATAGTCCATCTTCGATGTAGCTTCAATGAATCGAGGGTGCGATCGATGCCCTCGGAGACCGAGACCACTGGTTCATAGGCCAGGTCTTTGCGCGCGGCACTGATGTCATAGGTCTGGGTGCAGGCAAGCATAGTAGCGGTGTAGCGCGTCAATATAGGATTAGTGCCCATCCAGTTGGCTCTCCGCTCCATAGCAGTCGCCAGCATTAACGCAAAGGGCAGAGGAATCATGTGTAGCGGCTCAGAGAGCTTCAGGCGCTGCAGGATCACGCGCAACGTGTTCCATAAAACCACGTGTTCATCATTGGTAATAATATATGTTTTACCATTGACATTCTGAGCGTAGAGGGCCAGCAACAAGGCATGCACGACATTATCCACGTAGGTCACATCGCTGCGATTACGGCCATTGCCAATCTGATATAGACGTTGCTGACGTGCATATTCCAGCATACGGGGTAACCAGCGATCACCGGGACCAAAAATGATGTGTGGGCGGATAATAACCGTCCGCACGTCGCTGGCGGCTTTCACCAGTTTCTCGGCCTCATATTTCGAGCGGGTATATGGAGAAGAAAAACACCGCGCATAAGGAGTAGACTCTGCAATATTGTGCTGATTTTGACCATTAAAGGTTACACTTGAGGTAGATACATAAATACAGCGCCGGATACTATGCTTACGACATCCCTCCAGCACAGCAGCAGTACCATCAACGTTGATCTCAAAGAAATCGGCCCAATTGCCCCATGGCTTTACCAGTGCGGCGACATGATACACTGTATTCATTCCAGCGCAAGCAGCTAATACCGCCTCATGATCGCGCAAATCACAGGCCACAGGAATAGCGCCGTCTCGCATAAGTTCTTGAACGCGCGAAAAATTGCGACCCATCATATATACCTGGTGCCCTCGATCCAGCAACGCTGAAACCAGGCGCCGGCCCAGGAAACCGGTCCCACCAGTAACGAGAATCTTCACATATTTATCCTTCTAACTTAAACACGAGAGAAACATCTTTACCGCAATGCCCCCTCTCACCAGACAGGTAAATAAGCAAAACTCGTTAATACATCCGATATAGGCCCCCACCCGAAGCATAAGGGCGGATAAACGATTGTCTTATGCTTGCCACTGCTATAATACTCACAGCATTCCTCACAGATAAAAACTCTGACACCCGCACACGAAAGGCGCTACAAAGATACATGCACATCAATATACTCATAAACTTGACGTATCACATCCGATTTCATGAGAAGCGGGCACCATTCACAAAGATATACGTCGCAAAAGAGACGCATATCGCATTATTAGAACCAAATCATGTAGCTATTATGGGCTATATATCCCTATCTATACATACGCCAGCCAATCAGCAATACAAAAAATCATCAGCATGCGGCTGCAAGCTCCACACATACTGATGACTTTATTTGTATATTTTCAGCACGCACGCTGTAAAAAAATATTTGGAAATGCAGCTTACCCGCGGCGAATTGCCCGCCAGAGCTCATCTGTTAAAATGGCCTGGTTTCCAGGAAAAGCAATGGCTTCCCCGGCAGCTGCGCACATCCAAATGGATGGCGTTGTATTAGTAAGGCAGGATGATAGCGGCAGAAGCCATCAGATGATACAAGGAACCGGTGGTATTAGATGGCAGAGGGGGATGATGCTGCAGGGTTGTTACCCCAAAGATAGCAAAGCCAATAATCACCAGGATAATTATGGTCCAGAGAAGCCAGTTGATTTTGCGTGGAGGAATAATTTCAGCAACCTCTTCCTCTTCGCCTTGCTCAAGCTTCTCATTATCTATATCGTTTACTTGGCCGTTCGGATGGTTTTGCACAATGATATCTCTTTCCAAGGAATTCAAGAAACAAAATAAAATCTCTGTACCTCTTATACAACAAAAGGTGGTTTGCAACAAGTGCATATTTTTTAGGGAGAGCACACCTTACAGGTATAGGTTGTTCAAGGGCTGCGCGCCCAAGCCCTGATGATGTGGTGCAGAAAATTTGCTCCACAAATTTTCTGCACCACTTTTGTGAACGCTGCATTCAGGAGAAGAACTATAAGAAGCGCCCCTGGAGAGTGATGATGCCACGCTCAAGGGCGGTCGCTACTGCCGATGCCCGCGAATCGACACCTAATTTATAGTAGATAGTGGCCAGGTGCGATTTCACGGTTGGTTCACTGATACCTAAGTGGGCAGCGATCTCTTTGTTGCGCTCACCATGAGCTACCAGCAGCAGCACTTCTCGTTCACGTCCGGTTAGCGCAGCAGTTTCTTTTTCAAAAACTGGCTCATCCTTAGCAGGAACAACCGCTACCGTGGGTGCGTACATCAGTGTAAACAGGCGATTAATCGTTGCTGGATGCAGAAAGATATGGCCCTGCGCCGCCGTGCGGATGACATGGATCAGCAACGCCCGTTTAACCTGTAGTGTTAAATAGGCTGAGACACCAGCCTGCAGCAGACGCAGCATATATTCTTCATGGTCATGCGCCGTCAAAACAACAATAGCTATTTGCGGCCATTCTCCACGCATTAACTCGATAGCTCGCAAACCATCCATTTCCGACATATGGGGATCAATCAGCAATACATCTGGCTCACATTCTCCGACCAGGCGTATGGTCTCTGGCATGCTGGTAGCGAGTCCGACCAGTTCAATCTCATGATTGCCCGCCAGTATACTACATAATCCCTCCAGCACCACATCATGAGCGTTGGCAATCAGCAGGCGGATCTTGTTCTGCTTGTGGGTCTCCATCGATCCTCCTCTAAACGTAGTTCTCTTCTTTGCTACTTTTTATTGTAGCAAAAACAGGCGCGATAAAACCAGTAGCCGGATGGATGACAGCCATTTGGAGGGGTATTGGATCAAAAAGATGAAGAGATGCACTACTCCTTTTGGAGCCCACGATCTTAGCCGAACGGACGATAGGTATTGCGTGTTTTCTCAGTTAAAATAGCAGAAACCATCGCTGTCTATTCCCTCTTGATCGCCTTTCTCCTGGTGCTACGCTAAAGTTAAAGCTAACGATAACCACAGCTTTACAGTGCATATTTGTAGCAAAAGAATGGGCCGCTCATCCATAGAGGCCCATCCACCGAGACACCAATACCACTTTTCAGGCCAGCGGAGGGCGATTGGCAGCCAGGTTGCGCTCTTTCACCTGCTGAGGAACCACGCTCTCATTGGCATCAGCGTTCTGGTCGCGGAATTTCTCCTCTTCTTCAGAACGCGGCAAAATAAGGTACTCATAAACACAGGCCCCCAGTACAGCCCCCACAATCGGACCGATCCAATAGACAATTTGATTGGTCCAGATACCGCTGACCAGGGCGGGCCCAAAGGCACGCGCTGGATTCATGACGCCGCCAGTTAAAACACCGCCACCGAGAACACAGGCAGTTACGGTTAATCCAATAAAAAGACCACCAAGCTTTGGCGCACGCGTATCGACCGCAGTGCCATAGATGGCTAATAGCAAGAAGAAGGCCATCAAAGCTTCCACAGCAATGCCAGACCCAACGGATACGCTATTAGATAAACCGGGCGTACCCAACTGAGCAGCCTTCCAGACAAAGGAGGGGAAGATAGTACGCAATAGCAGGGCAGCGAGGGCGGCTCCCACCAGATGGGCCGCAATATAGCCGAAACCCAGTGCTAACTTAATGCGCCGCGCCACCAGAAAAGCAATCGTCACAGCTGGATTAAAATGTCCACCAGAGGTTGCGCCAAAGATGGTAATCAGCACAGCTAGCGCCAGACCATGAGCGATAGCGATACCCAGCAAGCCAACTGAGCCCTGCGTCCAGGTGTTGGCCATGATTGAACCGGCTCCCACAAATACAAATAGAAAGCAACCAATCAACTCTGCAACAATGGCACTGACATTCTTACGCGCAATGCCACGCTTACGCGCAGGCGAACCTGCAGCCTTCGGTCCTCCCGATTGCTGAACCTCAGGCAGTTCCGGCTCATCATTAGCATAGTTATCCCTTATC
This sequence comes from Dictyobacter formicarum, assembly GCF_016587435.1. The sequence goes on along the minus strand of NZ_BNJJ01000008.1, from coordinate 302,114 downwards.
CGATCATCCATGTAATGAGTCCCTCTTTCATGTCTCACTATGCGTGCATGGATAGCTCAAAAGCAAATGGGGTTAGAAATCGGCACACTTCTTATTCCCAGCCGCTTGAAATACCCCTGTACTCCTCATTACAGTATAAAAACCATTCTAAATCCAACCCACCGCTAGCACCTCGCGCCTGGTACTTGTGATGTGTGGTGGGAAGGTGGGCGTCTTTCCCACCACACATCACAAATGGGAAAGGTTGATGAGACCCACTGTTAAACTGGCATACGTCATAACAGCATAAAGGGATACCTGCCTGCGCAAAAAGCCAGGAGAATCCGTTGAAAGAGGAGGTTATACAATGTCATCAACTCCACTATCAACAACTGCAAGATTCGATAGCGAAGAGCACATTGCGCTGCGCCGAGTGCCCGCTGTGGGCCTGCTAACGCTGGTCGTGGCACTGATTACCAATATCATGATAGGAACTGTCAGCTATGCACTCTTCTCAATTTCACCCGCCTTTACGCCACTCAATCTTATTCCAATCACGTACTGGACCGTGTTAGGAGTTATGGGAGCTGTACTGGTGTTTGCCGCGCAGGTCAAGCTTACCAGGCATCCAATCGCCAACTTCAGCAAAACCGCCCTGATCGTATTACTCATCTCTATCCTGCCCGTCCTGACGCTCTTTTTTATCTCACCATTTCCCGCCACTAGCCCGATAGCTATTGTGACATTAATATTGATGCACGTAAACACTGCTACCCTCTGTCTTGGGATGCTGACATCATTGTGTAGCGAACCAGACTCAGAGGCGGCAGAGCGGGAATAAATCTTCATAATTCATCGTTTTAGCATGACATGACCAGTAAATAATAGTAACCAATCAAATGCATCATCTGGAGCATTGATATTTGCTGGTGACAGGCGACAAAGCAGCAGCGATCAGAGAATTACGCCGCCTACCAGCTCTATTTGAGACATTTTTTCACAGGTGATATGCTGCAAGAACCAGAATTTTTGAAACGCTATACAACTATTCCTTCGTAGCCCAAGAGGAAGCTTTATTACGACAATAAAACTCCTCATAAGACTCAGGAACATAGAGAGGATTTATAGCATGGGCAAACATCCCTTAAAACTTGGATATAAAGCGTCAGCGGAGCAATTTGGACCACGTCAACTGATCGATTTTTCAGTTGAGGCCGAGCAAAACGGTTTTGATAGCGTATGGGTCAGTGACCATTTCCAGCCATGGCGCCATACCAATGGGCACGCGCCCCAGGCGCTTGTCTGGCTGGGAGCCGTGGGTGAGCGCACCTCACGTGTTACGCTAGGCACAAGTGTACTCACACCAACCTTCCGCTATGAGCCGGCCGTAATAGCCCAGGCGTTTGGCACGCTCGGCGTCCTCAATCCAGGTCGCGTCATCCTTGGCGTTGGTTCAGGTGAATCCTTGAACGAAGTTGCCGTCACCGGTGCTGAATGGCCAGAGGCTAAAGAGCGCCTGGCACGCTTACGCGAAGCGGTCGCGCTGATTAAGCAGCTCTGGACGGAGGACCTGGTAAACTTCGAGGGCAAATACTATAAGACCCGGAATGCTACCATTTATGACAAACCACAACAGCCTATTCCGATCTATATCAGCGCTGGGGGTCCTGTGGCCGCAAAATTTGCTGGCCGGGCTGGCGACGGCTTTATCTGCACATCTGGCAAAGGCGAGGAGCTCTATCGCGATAAACTCTTGCCAGCCGTGGAAGAAGGCGCCAAAGCCACCAACAAAAATCCAGACGACATCGAGCGCACCATCGAAGTGAAAGTTGCCTTTGATACAGATCGCGACCACGCACTGGCCGATACGCGTATCTGGGCAGCTCTGTCCTTGCCTGCTGAAGATAAAGTTCAAATTCATGATGCCCGCGAAATGGAGCGGCGCGCCGAAAGCGTCGCAGACCAGGCTCATCGCCGCTGGCTCGTCTCGTCCGATCCCGAAGAGCACATCGAGCAGATTCGCCCATACATCGAACTTGGCTTCACCCATCTGATCTTCCACTATCCCGGAGATGACCAGTCACGCTTCATAAAGCTCTATGCCAAAGAGATTTTGCCGCGCCTGCGCCAGCGCTGGGGATAAGAAAGTGTCAGCTTCCCAGTGTACTGGGAAGCTGAGCGCCTCCTTACAGGCGGGTGCATACGCACCCGCGCTGTTTTTTTATATGTTGGTGCATTGGCTGCGCAATGCGCAGCCAATGCACCAACATATGGAAGAGGTTTTGAGTTTACACGTGCTAAGTTTTTAATGGATTTATGTATATACATATTTAAATACAGTGTTTAAGTGTGGTTGGAGCAATTATACAAACTGAACTGGTTCAGTGAGTTATGCGGGTTTGGCAGCGTCCACAATTTGTTAGAGATAAGGGAGCAATGGGTACCTACCCACCTGATGGCATCGACGTTGTCACCCGCACCCAGAACAATAATGGTCGTGACCTTATGCGCACCTACCCGGTGCGTGATTCGATGGATGTTAGAAAACAAAAAGAAACGAATCGCGCCCTGATTCACCAGGCCAATTAACTGCGCTTTGGTAACAATTTTGTCTCCGCCCCCAAATCCCCCAATATCCATCACCGGCTGACCGGTAGCCAGGATAATAGGATCTGCTGGCCCTGAGGTCTGGGTGACCACCAGAAAACGTGCATGCTGACGATGAGCCTGTAGGTAGGCTATCAGGCGCGTATAAGCCGCATCCAACAGAACTGGTGGTTCTTTCTGAACTCCTGGAGTGGCGATTGTCACGTCGCCTGTGGCGCTCACGTGAACCATGGGACCTGCCGCGCCTTGCACACCTGGCCGTACAAAGACGGAATAACCACTCCAGACGGTAGGCGCAACCAGAAGAACCAGCACGGCAATAGTTATCACTGGCATCAGGATAAAAAAACGATTTACAGGTGCCAGCCGGCCGCTGCGTGGCATGCCCTGTACGTCAAAAACTGGACGCATAAGCAGGCGCGCAATAGCTAGAAACAGGGCCGCCGCAAAGCAGAGGCCAATGATAGTGGGTACTAGCCAGGCATTCCAACCACGATAATATTGAATAAACCAGCCTTGAAGTGCTGAGGTCAACATTAAAGCGCAGGGCAACAGCCAGCCACGCCAACCTGGCCGCACATAATCCTGCCACATCAATACGATGCCGATGCCGGCCAATGCGCAGATAGCAGGAACAAGCATGACCATATAGTAGACATGAAAAAACACGGCCACACAGAAGAAAGCATACATCGTCAGCAACCAGATCCCCCAGAGTAGTAGCGACTGGTGCCTGCGTTCCTGTGTAAATTGGATCCGTCCCTGCCAGGCCAGCACGATCATGGCCAGCGAGGCTAACGGCAAGAGCCAGCTAACCTGGACACCCAACTGACGGTTGAACAGGCGCAAAGGATCAGGCGCCCCAATGTCACTGGCAGCCTGCGCAATGGCCTCCGCTTCCCTGGCATGAGCCAGTTGGGCTGGTGTTTCTGTGATGGGCTTTTTGGTAGCCGTTGAAGGCTTAACATTACTGGCTGGCATACGTCCCAGCAGGCGAGTCAGACCGTTCCATCCCATGGAAAGGCTTAACTCTGAATTATCGCTGGTAGAACCCACATACGGTCTCTGAGTGGCAGGAGTCATATCAACCACCGCGACCCAGGATAAAGAAACGGTCAGGAGCAGCACGCCTGCCAGTAACAGATGCAACAGGCGCGTCCACCAGCGCCGTGGCGCTCCCACCAGATATGTAATGGCAAAAGCGGGCAACACCAGGTAGGCTTGTAACATTTTAATATTGAAACCCAGACCAACCAGTAAGGCGCAGACCAGCAGCCAGCGTAAGTGACCGGTTTCGGTAGCCTTCAATAATGTCCAGGCAGCAAATAAGGTGCAGCAGACCAGTAACATATCAATGGTATTATTGCGGCTGGTAACAATGCTGAGGGGAGTCAAAGTCAAAGCGAGCGCCGCCAGCAGGCCAGCCCACTGTCCAAAGGTCCGTGCCACTAGATGGTGAAGTAGCAGCACGGAAATAACTCCTGCCAGCGCTTCTGGCAGCAACAGGCTTACGCCAGAAAAACCGAACATACGGACGCTTAACACTTGCAGCCAGAAACCCAGCGGCGGCTTATCGATCGTCACAAATCCGCCAGGGTCCAGGGAGACAAAAAAGAAATTATGCCAGCTTAAAAGCATGCTTTTCACGCCAGCAGCATAATAATAATTACCGTAGCCAATCCAGTTCAGGCGATAAAAATTTAAGAAGGTAGCCAGCAATACAATCAAGGCTAGCAGTACGCGCTGCCACCAGGAAGGCACATCTGGTGGATACTCACAAGTAGCGCGCAACGGTTGGATCGCCTCATTAGCGGTAACAGTGGTGTCATTAGCCTGCATTTACACATCCTCGATCATGTTTTTGCGTGTTCCGGCTCAGCCAATCTCACATCAAGCAACAAGGAGTCAACTATACCTTGCTCTCGTGAGAATAATATGAAAATCTTATGAAAAGCTCAAGCATTCATGACCCTTTCTTTGGGAGAGGGAGATGTTGTCTGATCAGACGGCGCCTCCTTCTTTATTTTGCACTTGCTTTGTGCGTTTGATATATAGAATCCTCGTACGTATGAGTGAACAAAAAGACTGACAGGAGCATATAGAAAGGTGCCAATGCAACAAAAAGCTATTGTGATTCATAGTCCTGGTTCTGGCAGATCCAGTAAACTGGGTGAGGCCATTGAATGGCTACGTCTGGCAGGGATGGAATTTGTCGATGTACTTCCGATCAGCGCGCTTGATGGCTTACCACCACAAGGGCCGGTGTGGCAAAAACAAGGCATCCAGCTAGCCATTGCCGCCGGTGGAGATGGCCTGGTAGGAGGGGTCACATCGCATATTGTGTCCAGCGGCTTGCCTCTAGGCATCTTACCATTGGGTACCGCTAATGATGTGGCGCGCACCTTAGGTATATCGATGGATATCGAGCAGGCAGCAGCCACAATTATGCAGGGAAAGGCCACCAGTATCGATATTGGTGTGGCCCAACCCGCTGAGCAGGAGCCGCATCATATTTCTGACCCACATAAACCGGTTCTTCCAACCGACGCCCAAAGCTATTTTGTGCATGCCTTAACCATCGGCATTAACGTCAAATTTGCGAAATTTGCCACCGATAAGCAGCTGCGCAAAAAGTATGGCAATTTGACCTATGCGGCCGCGGTAGCCAAAGCGCTGCAGAGCTATACGCCGATCGAAGTGGACCTGGACTTTGAGGGTGTGGCCATCTATGATCAAGGTGTTAACGGCAAACCAGGGGAAGAACCCAGAATCCTTAACAAGACAGTTCATGTCTCTAGCAAAGTAGCCCAGGTAACCATTGTCAATTCGCCAGTGTTCTGGGGAGCTTTACGGGCTAGCGTGCCTGGCGTCAACCTGCATGATCGGCTACTAGACATTGTTATTATTGAAGCTGATCACCTGGCAAATCTGGTGTATAAGATACTGCGTTTTTTCAGGCGCTCGACAATTCAAAAAGCTGATTATGCAGGTTGGTATAAACAGTTCCCAGAACTGTTTTCCGCTGAGCGCAGCCATATTCCAGGCATCCATCATATCCAGGCCCAGGGCATTACTATCCATTGCCGTGGCCAGCAGGCCGAAGCGACACTGGATGGGGAGATACGCGGTCAAACGCCGATCCATGCCCGTGTCGCCAACGAATGCCTCAATGTGATTGTGCCCTGACCAATATGCTACTTTTAATTACTTCCCCCTTACAAGGATCAAATGTTCGCTATTATTCAAACTGGCTACAAATGGAATACACACTGCATTTTGGACAGGTCGATTAAACGCTGCCGCATCATCATCAGGCAAAGCGAAATAAAAACTGCAATGTCCATAGGCCATCAATTCTAAACAGACCAGCCAGTGCAAAGAAATCTCCAATGGAGGTGAACCCCTTTGCAACAAAAAAAGTTTGCATAGATGTTCGATAGTAATCAACGTATCCAGCAAGTTCTGCGTTGGGCGTAACGTCTGCATGGTATATAGATGAGAGGTGTTGCCAGTTACGCCTAAGATATTATCGGACGGACAAAAATGCGGCAGCACCTCCTCTCTAGGTGGAGAAGCTTCGATCAGAGGTGGCGTTAATGCGACCAATGTAGCAATACAAATTTCTCGCGGGGTATTACTGGTAGGGATGAATAGAGTTGCAGAGACATCTAATAGGGTATCGGGCTCCAGACCAACATGTTGAACAATCGCCGGTAAATCAACCGTCTCCTGGTCCGCAACATCACTTGAATGTCGCATAAAGATATCCACAAATCCTCCCCTCACTCACTACAAAACCACGTGCACTGTGTACATCCTTAAAATAATGGTGGCTCTGCCCACGATAGACAGCCAGCTACAGATGCCAGTTCTATGCAAGCAGATACATGTGCAGATTCATTGGCTGACAGTTAGCGATGTGGTGTATAGGCTGTATTTCAATGAATACAATCAGCAAATGGGCACATCCACATTATGTAATATATTGCTAGAAACATAATACATGTATTACTGCGTTAAGAAGCGCCATCCTGCAGCTCCTCATGCTTTTTATTATACGTATCATTCCAAGGTAACTCAAAGAAAAAACGCGAAAAATGAGCCTTAATAGGATAAAAGTCCTTGCGTGTTTTAAGCAGAGGAATAAAGAAGGGGAGGGAGAGGGGAGGAAAACGGGATCATTTAATTTCGCTCCCCATGCCGTATCGTATCTAATATTTAGCGGGCATGTTCGCGATGAGATGATGCGCTGGCATGACGATGATTACGCGTGTGGTCGCGTCGCCGTTCACGTTCGTGCTCCCGTTCACGCGCATGATCTCGCCCGTAGCTATCATATCCATCATCATCCCGATCTCGGTCTCTATCGTCGTCCCGGTCACGGCCTCTGTTGTTCTGATGATAATTATAGCCATGCCCCCGTTTATGCCCCTGGCGCCGACCCCCACCAAAGATTCCGTAGATAAAATTGATGAGCACAATGATCACCAACAGAGCAAGAAAGCCACCTAGCAATAAAATCCATTTATCCATAATAACAACTATCCTTCCAAACCGGGATTCAGCTTGAATCACATTGACATCTTACTCTATAGAAAACGACATATTTCCTGCCAGATCAAATGCAGGTGAGGCTTCAATCGTTAAAAGTGCCTGCTTATGCGATACCGTTACAAAATAGTTTCTCATTTTTATGTTCATTTTGCAAACAGCCAAAATAGTAACTGGCAGATCCATTTCAACACAGGTTTGTTCAGGCACCTGGCGGCGAAGCGGGTCTGCCAATTACGGTTTCTGGGTAAGCAACTATGCACAAAACAATGGATGCTAGCTGGCGGCCTATTTAATAGAGGTACCGCACTTAGCGCAAAAAGCCGCACCAGGCTTTAGTTCCGCTTTACAGCGTGGGCAATAGGCTTTTTGAGGTTTCAAAGCTGTGCCGCACCAGGAACAATAGAGATCGTCAGCATCGTTCATTTTCTGGCAGTTGCTACACTTTCTTTGGGCTGATGCGTTAGCGGTAGCCCCTCCTGGACGTGGCTCTGCCTGTGAGCGCGAGCCCGCATTCGAAGGAGGAGGCGAAGGAGGAGACCATGGGGGTGGTCCTGCTGGCGCTGTTCCCTGCTGCTGTTGCATTTGCGCCTCCACATGTGGAGGCACAGGTCCCATCCAGACATCGGGACGCTGCTGTAAAGCAACCGTGTCCAGGGCCTCAAACAGCTGCCCTTCAAGGCTGGCCTGGCGCAATACACCGGCGCCAGTTGTAAACAGCAAAGGCCAGAAAAAAATCATGCCCAGTAGACCAGCTGCCGCCTTATCTTCCCAACGATGCTCTCCCACCAGGGCCACCACACCACCTGAAGCACTGCGTAAAATGACCGTTAGCGCCGCCTGCATACCAAGGATAGCCTCCAAATCACCACCTTTGCGCAACTGCAACACCATATGCCCTCGATTACCAAAGTGCTGCACCTGATATCCCTGAGACATGAAGATATGCTCAAAATCTCGAATCATACGGTCAATATCAAGGCCAGGAGATTGATAAAAGCGTGTACTCATTACTATGTATTCCTCTATTATGTATGGTCGAATGAAAATCCAACCCAACAATATCAATCCACCCCTGCTACCTGACCCCTCTGAAATAGGCGCTAACGTATAAGACGTTAAACACGAGGTTAGATCTAAAGACAATAGCCGATTAGGGATAACAGTACCAGGGACACCACCAATATATAAACTCATCAATTAAAAGAAAGGCGACATCAAATATGCCATAACAATAGACCCGGTATGCTAAAAGAGTCAGAATCATTACATGCCTAAGGAGATACACTATGCCTCAATCGCAGCACATTATCAAAAATCTTGCTCGAAGCAGTCCTCATAGCAACTGTTTCCATCTCTCCCAGCTCTACTCGCGAGGGCTGCCCCTGGTCCTGTTATTGCTGGCAGGCATACTGCTCTTGAAAGCGGTAGTGATATCGCATCCTAAAGAGCGTCGCAAACATATAAAATACAGTTGCGGAATCTTCTTACTGGCGCTATTATGTCTCTCCCACCAATGGTTCTGGATTTTGCCTGGACTGGGACTTTACAAACTCTTACCAACGCTAACAAAGATCATAAACGCATATCGCCCGCGCCTGACACAGCCAGATCAAAAACAAGATGTCTCCTACCAGGAGTATTATAGCCCGCAAGCCAGAACACCCACCGAGGAAGGGAGTGCATCTCTGCATTATCAATATCTGTCCTCGTACTATTCCTACGATGAGCAACCACAGGCGCTTTATCCCCAGGTGCAACCACCGAGGTAGCCGAGTGTAAGTAGAAATAATGAGAAAGCAATGTTGCCAAGACCCATTGTTCAGTGCCACCTGAACGAATGGGTCTTAGTGCTTTTAATGAAAGCGAAAGACATGGGCGCGATTACAGCAGTACTGTGATCATCTTTCCCTCTCAACAAATGCCGCGCAATGGCAAAACATGCAGCGCGAAACAGTTATTAGTGGCAGTGAGACCGATGGCAACCATAATCATGATGGTAACCATGATAGCATTCATTATGGCGACGATGACAATCGTCATAATCATGGCGACGATAGCAATCATGACCACCATGACCACCATTCACCTGAGCTAACACCTGCTCATCCAAATCCATTTCGGGAGCATGTGAGATTGAAGTCGTCTGCTGGTTGTTACGAAAAATGTTTAAAAGTTTCATGTGAGTATTTCCTTTCCTTATGTGCTTGCAACGTTTACAAGCACATGCCCATATCCCAATATCTAACTACTTGTTCGTAAAAACCAACACCGATTGGCATTCGTCTCCTACATGGATCAATATAGCCGATTTAGAAAAAAGGATCGGTGAGATATTTCACACGCTTTTTGTGAAATATCTCACTTCTTGTGCAAATCCATGCTTGCCACACTTTAGGGAAAGACTTAGCCGTCCTCACACTTAATTGCAGGGCGCCTGCATTTCTTGCTTACGTATCGCAAATTCCTGGAGGCTGGTAACATTGCTGTTGACAAGAAAGGCCAAGCATATTAGGCTTGTATACGCAGCAAACAGCCCAATATAAGCTAGTAGAGGTAACGATCTATGCCACACTTTGATGAGCTATTCCTCACCCAGATTCGAGATCGAACTGAAGCAAAATGGCGCGATTATCAACCATTGACCTTTGAACAGTTTCTGGCACAAGATAGCATGAGTTGTATCTGGCAAAAAGGCACAAAATGGTTGGGATTAAACGATGGGGAGATAGACTCAATTGAGAAGCAGTGGTCCCTCCGCTTTCCACCCGATTACCGCCTGTTCCTAAAAATTTTACACTGCCTCGATAGGCCCATTACGATTGCGACATACGACGGCGACACACGTAAGATTATTCCTTGCGACTCCTCTCTCTTGCCGAACTGGCAACAGGAGGCAGAGAGCATAAAAAATGCCTATCAACAATTGATCGATGATCTGACCTATGAGGTGCTACAAAATAATGTATGGAAGCCCGGATGGGGCCGCAAACCGGTCACCAGGTATGGTCTGAAGCAACAGATAGAAGTATTGATTGCGCAGGCGCCTAGATTGATACCTATCTATGGGCATCGTTTCTTACTGGCCGAACCATGTATCGCTGGCAATCCTGTTTTGTCCTGGCATAATTCAAATATTATTATCTATGCCCCTGATCTCTATCATTTCTTTTGTAAAGATTTTGCGGAACTATTAGAACTTAATGCTCACGATTTGCATACCATCAGCGTTGAGAGTAAGCATTACAGTAAAAAAAGGCGCCAGGAATATAAAAGTGTTCCCTTCTGGGGTGAGCTTCTATAAATTGTATGCGCAGTTGTTGAGGAACCGTAGCCTCAACAACTGCGCATACAATTTAATTTAATTCTTGTTTTGGACATTTTAGTCCTACCAGCGCAACTTTTTGTCATCGAAATCGATTATAATAAATACAAAGATATATATAAATTTATCTTTATGACCGATTTCTATTTTCTTCTTTTAAGCTTATGTCCAGGAGGCATATCTTACGATGGTTCATTACCAGTCCAGTCGACAGCGCTCATATAAGGTACTGTCGCTGATGAGTGTCGCCATACTCCTTCTGATGATGCTGAGTGCCTGTGGTAATCCACAAGCACAAAAAAACGCATCAACGGATAAGGCAGCGCTTGATAAAGCGATAGCTCACGCTCAAAACGTCGGAGTACCAGACACTCTTCTTAGCCCCATTTTGAATCAAGAACATAAAATCAGCAGCACAAATGAACCAGTTACACTGTTCTCCAATCAACCTGCCACTGATTACTATTCAAATATGGACAAAAATTATCAATTATTAACAGTACAAGTGCGAGGACTCGAATATCAAACAACACAGCAATATGGACACCAGGCTTCTGTAGATTTAAAAGACTTCTCCTCCATTCTTTCACAGCGGCAAACGCAGGGTTTTGTAGAGGCCCAGAACTTTACAGGCACGCTTACCCAGATTCAGAATGAAATGAATCAGGCCCAGCAGCCTAAACAGTTTATTCAGGTCAGTCAAAAGTCGCAAAAGGCCACGGAAGCACTACGATTGCTAGGTACCGCCAATGACAAATTGACCTCGTTCCAGGCGCTCGTCAAGGCTCTGAAAAGCTCAAACCTGGACACCACAGCGCTGGATCAGCAAGAAACAGAGGACATTAAGCAATTCCGCCAGGCCACTACACCCGATGATTTTCGCCAGATCATCAAAAATCTTAACGCGCAGTCGCAAACTGCCAATACAATCTCAACCCAGGCTGTCCCTTATGTGGGACAATTCAAGTTGGGGCAATTCCAGGCGGACATCGATAAGGTGAAGAGCTACGGTGGCAATGCGGACCAGTATCAGAAACAGTATGATAGCGACAAAGCCCTGTTGGATAGTGGGAACTTTGTCAAATTCTCGGCCCAGTTAAATCAACATATGGTGGACATTCAGGTACCTTTGCTACAGCTACAGGCTACCCACGATGTTAACCTGCTTATGGCTGACACGAAAAACTGGGGCCATGCTCACCAGTATCACGATGATTTTGACGGTCATTCTTATGATCAAGCATACGATTACTGGAATGGAACCGTATACGATCTTGATACACAACTCTCTTATGCACAAACAGCCGATGATTTTCAAGCTATCATCGATGCAGCAAAGGATCAACGTACCCTCTTTAATGGTATGAAAACAGATGCGGCTGATACAACGCCATACAATGTCCCTCACCAGAGCGACCTGGCTTTGATGAAAGCTTTCAATGCTACAAAAGGCAAAGTCATCGTTACATCGTTGTATAACGGCGCCTTGCGCGTCTATCAAGATGGGAAGCTTGTTCACTCCACCCTGGTAGTTTCAGGCATGCCTGACAAGCCATCCCCTCCTGGAGTTACGACCGTCACGAATCGGCAGTCGCCCGCGACCTTTAAGGCGTTTGACCAAAATAAGAATTCGCCTTTCTACTATCCCGATACCAAAATCAACTACGCGATGATGTATCATACCGGCGAGTACTATTATCACGATAGCTGGTGGAGAGCTCCCGACGATTACGGTCCAGGCAAACAATTCCCACACTATGCACCAGCAGCCTTCAACTCAGGGACCCACGGTTGTATCAACATGTCGCTGGACGAGGCGGCCTGGTTGTGGAAATTCACTACGCCAACCGATCCCAATGGCGCAGACACCGTTACATCCATCGTCTATTAGTCGCTAAACACGACACATACATGAAAAGGGAGAAGCCCATGTGGGTTTCTCCCTTTTCATATTCATCTGGACTTGAGCTGCGGCAGGCGCCAGACCTACATATGCGGAATAATTGGCAGCACAACCGCTGACGGATGCTCGGCGTCATGATAGATGCGCTGTTCAGCCACGGCTAACTCGCTGGTCATGCCCAGAGGCGCTCCAGTATTCTGGTTGCGATCATATTTGGGAAAGGCGCTGGAAGTCACCTGGACACAGATACGATGGCCAACCTTAAAGACCTGGGATACGTTCCAGCAATCAATCGAGTAGTGATAAATTTCTTCAGGCTTAATCAGCTCAGGCTTATCCATGCCATTGCGGAAACGGGCTCGCACCATACTATCACAGAGGCGCTGGCGGAAACCATTGGGCCAGACATCGATCAACATGACCATAAAATCGGTATCCGGAGCGGATGAGGATGCATAGAGATCAACCTTAATGGGTCCAGTCACCTCAACATCTTCTTGCAGCGGCTCACTAACATACACCAGCATATCATCCCGGCGTTGCAAAGATGAATAATCGTCGGGCCCACCAATCTGAGAAGAGGTTGCTTCGGTAATAAAAGGTACAGCGTTCGCGGGATCATAGAGGTAGGTATCTGCGGGTTCGGTTGCGGGTTTGGAGGGAGATAGTGAGCCATTGCCAAAACGGCTATTAGCACGCCCCTGGCTATGCAAGTAATAGGGCGTCCACTGTGTGCGCGCCAGCGGCCATTCCTGTTCATCGCGCCACTCGTTATTGCCCATCACAAAAATACGTACCGGAGCCTCCCATTTAGCGGGCAGACCTTTGAGATAACGATCATACCAGTGCAGTTGTTCTGCACGCAAATCGATAATCGCTTGAGGACCAAAATCAACATCGCCGATTCTTGACTCCGCATTAACATTGTGGCCCCAGGGACCCATCAACAGGCGCTGATTGGCGCGCGCTTCGGCGGTGGCGCCTTGCGTGGTCATGCCGATATAATTCAGGGGTGTGCCAATCTGCTCATCATCATACCAGCCAGAAATATGCAACACCGGCATATCTATTCGCTCAAATTTCTGTTGATAGCATAATGGTTCCCAATAGTCATCCAGTTGCGTATGCTGCATTCCTGTACGCCAGGAAGGGATGCTACGACCAACACTCTCATCCATTGTTAGCAGTGGCAAATGTTGATAGACTTGCTCCCACGCTACCCGTTCCATCGATTGGAGGGCACGGCCGCTGACCAGGTGCAGCCAGCACAAATGCATCGGGCTCTGAGTCCCGGTAGGGGTTTCAACAAAGGGATCAGAGGGCGGGACCAGTACCACCATCGCTTTAAGATGCGGTGGACGCTCAATCGCCGTCAGCCACTGAATACGGCCGCCGTACGAGGCTCCAATTGTTCCGACATTACCATCCGACCACGGTTGGCTGGCACACCACTCGACAGCATCATAGCCATCCCGTCCCTCATTAAAATAAGGCACAAAATCACCATCGGAATCGCCACGGCCACGAACATCCATCGCCACGAAAATGTAACCGTTGCGCACAAAATACTTGGCTGTCTCCAGGCTAATCTCAGCCTTCATATATGGAGTGCGCGACAAAATAACCGGGCGCTGACCAATCTTCTGCAGTGTACCGACAGGCATATAAATGTCGGCAGACAAAGTAATCCCATCGCGCATTGGCACACGTTGATCGAACTGGATTTGCAATTCTCGAGGATACGCTGTAGTCATCAGAAAGCTCTCCCTACATGATTAATATACATTAAAGTCTATCACAAAGTAGATGGGTATAAAAAACAATAGTGAGTATTCAAGTGGGAGTGTAGCAAACAGCCAGTTAGCTACACTCCCGGACACAATGTCAGGCAGGCAATACGATCTGCGCTTTTACCGAGGTTGGTTTCATGTGCGTTGCATACTGGAAAGCCTCAATACTTTCCTGGAAAGAGAAAGTATCGGTGATTAAAGGCTTCACATTGATCTGGCCGCTTCCAAGCAAAGCCAGAGCACGTGGATAGACATGGGCATAGCGGAAGACGGTTTCGATGCTGGCCTCTTTTACCTGTGCCGCTACAATATCAAGCGGCACGGGAGCGCCTGCCATACCGATAAAAACAACGCGACCAGCGGGGCACAGAGGTTCAAAGACGCTGGCCATTGAGCGGGCATTACCGCTGGCCTCAAACACAATGTCAGCACCCCAGCCATCAGTCAGCTGTTGAACAACCTCAACCACACTCTGCTGCGCCACGTTCACTGGCACAATGGGTCCTAGTTTCCGGGCCAATTCCAGCTTCTCCTGCACCACATCCGTGATTACGACCTGGCTGCAACCACCAGCCAGCGCGGCCAGGGCTGTAACCATCCCAATCGGACCCGCACCCATAACCACCGCCAGATCCCCAGGCTTGATCCTGGCCTTGGTCGCCGCATGCATGCCAACCGCCAGCGGCTCAACCATGGCACCTTCAGCAAAACTCACTGTATCAGGCAACTTAAAGGTAAAAGCCGCAGGGTGCACCACAAATGGAGTCAAGCAGCCATGGACCGGCGGGGTTGCCCAGAAACGTACAGCCGGATCTAGATTATAGATGCCAAGCCGACTGGCCTTGCTATTGGGATCAGGAATACCCGGTTCCATACAGACGCGGTCGCCCTCTTTAAGATGGGTGACCTCACTGCCACACTCGACTACCGTTCCAGACGCTTCGTGGCCTAACACCATCGGTGCTCGCACTACAAACTGACCAATTGCTCCACGCTCATAATAGTGCACATCACTCCCACAAATACCCACCGTGTGAATAGCAATACGCACATCTTGTGGACCCAGCTTTGTTGGCAAGTCAATGTCGCGCAACGACAACTCATGAGCCTTCTCTAAAACAAGAGCAACCATAACACACCTTTCTTTATTGCAACGAATCAACTGTTGCTTCCAGTTGTTTGATACTTAAATTATACATACACATTTACTGATGTTCCTCTGTAGGAACTTGATCACCAGGGCGTTCCTCATCCGAGGCGGGAATAGCGCGTATTTGATCCCAGGGAATACGTGCGGGCGTACCAATATCGTGCAGATGTAAAGCATCGTTGTAGCGAATCAGCCGCCAGCGCCGCTCGGGTCCGCGTTTTTGCCAGTGGGTAATTGAAGTATTGCGAGTTCTAAAACCTGCCTGGGGAACAGCTAACGAGCTCAATTGAAAAAAATAAATAAAAGAGCTGTCAATGATGCCGCCATGGCACACCAGCACAATTGTTTTATCCTCATAAGTACGTATGATGCGCTCCAGAGCAATACCTACGCGCAGTTGGAATTCCCCCCAATTCTCTCCACCTGGAGCTGGCTGCGTCAATGGATATTGCTTAAAATCGGCCCTCCCAAATGTAGTCCGATATTCTTCAACCGACATACCATCGGTGCCACCCGGACGCATCTCCTCTATTTCCTCATCCAACAACAAAGGTAAATCCAGCGCAGGCGCAATAATTTGAGCCGTCTGGCGTGCACGGTGCAAAGTGCTAGCCATTAAAACATCTGCCTCAATTTCATGGGTCGCGGCCAGACGATCGCGCAAATGCTCCGCCTGAACAATACCTAGTGGAGATAGTTCGCTGTTACCAATTGTGCCCTGGATAGCAGATAGCGCTTCACCATGACGAATTAAATATAGGTTGGTGGTCATAAATTCTCCAATCATGATTATTAAGTAGCAAACATACGCTCACACTTCTACTATAACCCATGAGATCGGGGCGCCACAGTATGACCGCATTTGTGAAGAGTTTTCAACAGGATATATCGTGTCCGATACCATACGACAAAAAAATAGCGGTTGCCGGTAATTCTTTGACCAAAGAATTACCGGCAACCGCTTATATGCTATACGCGTATGGGGGCCTCGTATCACCTGCGGTTATTCACGATAGAAAACCGCTAAACACAATACCAGCAGGTGGAGAGGAAGCAAGACTCCAAACGCGTTATTCATAATAGTACAATCAGAGACAAGTTTAACTATGAGGTGAAAACATTAGTTAAACAGAAAAACACTTGACTACAAGGCATTTCTAATGTCCACCAGGGCCACCATGTCCAGGGATGCCGGGGGCACTATGGTCTCCTGTACTACCTGTACCACCAGGGCCACCATGGTCTCCCGGACCACCTGGACCACCTGCACTACCTGTACCACCAGGGCCACCATGATCTCCTGGACCACCTGGAACACCAGGGCCACCAGGGCCACCATGGTCTACTGGGCCACCGGGGCCGCCGGGGCCACCATGATCCTCAGGATGAGGATGATAATGATAGAATGGAGGCAGCCAGTAATGGTGATACCAGTCCCACCAGCCTGGAATATGATATTCATCACACCAGACATATCCATATGGACCATACCACCAGCCTGGTGCATACAATCCGCGGCACCAAGTCGTTGGCCAGGGAGTAGGATACGGATAGTAGTTTGAGTGAATACCAGACGACATCTGCGATCCACAGTGGTCCATATTATGAGCAACCTGAATCATGTGGCCGGATGAACACGATGGGGATGCTGTGGCAGCCAGAGCAGATTGGCTACCCAGGATAGCGATCGACAGAGTAAAGGCCAATGCCAGTATACCCGCGCCACATTTCAGCATAGCCGTCTTACTGTTCTTCATAAGCACTTCCTTTCTTACCTGATAACTCGCAAGGGGTGCGTGTGAATGAGTAATGATTTGAAGTTTCAAATCATTATTTCCTCTCAAACCTTATTATAATAACCGAAATAAATAGAAGGCATTATATATAATATAAAGTTTCTTTGCAATTTTTAGAGCATAATAATATTTATAATGCAACTAACGCCAGAAATGCGGCTATGCTCACGGCTAAAGTTCGAAATCTGGGCAAAATATGAAGCCGAAATAAGAAGATATATTTGATCATATTCGAGAAGCCTGGCATTATCTGCCTGTATTGAAGAACAAAAAGTGCAGGGATTGGGTACTAGAGCCACAGTGAAGGTAATATAGAAAGAACGATGCTATGTGTGTACCAGCTATACATCTAGCAGAGTAATACGTTACAGTATGTGGGGTAAACAATACATTGAGCGAGGAGAAATCGTATGGATCCGAATAGTAAACCCCGCCGCATTGCGATTGTAACGGGTGCCAGCCGCGCACGCGGTATTGGTGCCGCTATTTGTAAAGTACTGGCAACAGAAGGGATTGATATCTTTTTTACCTATTGGACAGCGTTTGATCGCGCTACCTACGGAACCGAAAACGAGCCACAGGCTCTGCAAAAGGCTATCTGGAAAACCGGGGTACGCTGTGTGAGTTTGGGGATCGACCAGGCGCGTCCGCAAGCGGCCAGAGAGATTATGGATTTTGTTGAAGAGCAACTGGGCTCTCCAACCATACTGGTCAATAACGCCGCTTATTCAGCTCGTGATGGCTATGAGGCACTGGATGCAGACATTCTTGATGCCCATTACGCGGTCAATGTTCGCGGCACCCTCCTGCTCAGCGCCGAGTTTGCCCGGCGCTTTCAGAGCACGTCGGATGGTCATATTGTAAATCTTATCTCGGGGCAAGCCCAACCAATGCCCGACGAGCTGGCATATGGAGCCAGTAAAGGAGCCATTGAGGCCTTTACCATTTCACTGGCAGCGGCGCTGGCCCCTAAACGCATTACCGTCAACGCTATCGATCCTGGTCCCACCGATACAGGTTGGATGACAGAAGAAATCAAGCAGCAGCTCAGTCGAATAGCGCCACAGGGGCGGGTCGGTCAACCCGAAGACGCCGCCCGGCTGATCTCGTTCCTGACCAGCCCTGATGCCAACTGGATTACCGGTCAGGTCATCCATTCACGCGGCGGCATGTAGGGGTCACCAGATCTCGAATGATCGTTGGCCGGATAGAGGCTGCGGCAAAATAAGTGAGCCCGAGATAACAAACAGCTAGCTATCCCAGGCTTCGCCCAGACGAGCCAGCCGCTCGCGATATTCAATGCGCATCTGCCACGCAGCTGGCCAGGCACTCATGCCCAGATACGCACCCGCAAACGCACCCGTCAGGCAGGCGATCGAGTCGGAATCGCCAGAACTGACAGCGGCACGCTGAATAGCTGAGACAGGATCTTCAGGATACAGCAAAAAACAATACAGCCCTGTGACCAGGGCTTCTTCAGCGACCCAACCAGCTCCGGTAATCCGGCAAGGATCACCTTCGCGATCCGGCGTCTGCACAGCCTGACGCAGACGCTCCAGGACCACCAGGCATTCATCCCAACCGCGTTCTATAAAGCTTTCAGGTGACTGAATGGCCGGCCGACGCCAGAGTGGACCCAGCCAGTCGGCGTGATAGATGGAGCGCTGACTATGTGCATAGTCAATCAAGCGCTCGGGCAAACTGGACGGATCGGTACCCGCGATCAGTTCAGCAATCGCCCGAGCCGTGAGATCGGCTGCCGCCAGGCCAGTTGGATGGCCATGCGTTAGCGCCGCTTGAAATTGCGCAATCGCGGCGCGACCCTGGGCCGTCACTCCGCTATTGGCAGCAGTCAGCAAGCCAACCGGAGCCACACGCATATTGGCACCGCAGCCTTTAGATTGGCTGATCGTGGCCTTATACCACGGCAAGCCACAGGCCAGATAATTGCAAGCCTGGATACAAGTCATGCCAGGAGCACGATTATTCTCGGAGCTTTCATTCCAGGCTACAAAAGCATCGCGCAAAGGATCTTCCAGCGTCTTGATAGAATAAGGTTGTGCAGCCGTCAGCAAGGCTTCTCCTACCGCCAGCATCATCTGGGTATCATCGGTCACACGAACTGGAGAGCTTTGCGCCAGCTCACGAGGTCCGGTGGGAGGATAACGGTGGAGAATTTCGTCAACAGAAAGAAACTCGGTATCCGCACCCAGAGCGTCTCCATAAGCGGCCCCAAAGAGACAACCTGATGCGCGTTGCGTATGGTGACTTCTATCGATAGAATTTTGCATATATGTACATACTCTCTGAATTTAGCATAGCAAAGATGATAGAATGGTTTTACTATATCATATTTTGACTCCCCTGCTTTTCGTGCCTTCGGCCCCTGACACTACGCGCCTACGGCGCTCAAACACTTTTATTATGTGGTGTAGAATATGCGTGCGTGGCGCGCATATTCTACACCACATAATAAAAAACAGTGCGGCCGCGCATGCGGACGCCCGCAAGGGGGCGCTTTGCTTCCCATGGCCACTGGGATGGGATGGCCATGGGAAAACAACACGTTCAGTGGGCATTATATACATAATTCGCAGGAGTTTTATCCTCAACTTCTGTAATGGCAATCTGCTCAGAATCGTGTATAGTAGAGATGGAGGTTGACCCCACCTTGAGCGACTCACCTATGTAATGTGGAAAAGTATACGAGGAGAACCCGTTTGCAGCTCAGAATTTATTTTAATCCGGCCGAACTTGGCTTTGTTAAACCGTCTGTAGAAGATATTTATATTATCATCGATGTAATGCGTGCAACCACTACTATGACTGTTATGTTTGAGCAAGGTGCCAGGCAGGTACTGGCAGCCCAGACCCTTGAGCAGGCATTGTCCTCTGGCCGCAAAGTTCCCGGACGTATCTTGTGTGGAGAGCGCCATACGAAAACCCCGCCTGGATTTGACTGCGGAAACTCGCCGGCCCAGTTCGCAACCATGAACCTCAGCAATCTCGAACTGGTGCTCACTACCAGCAATGGTACACGCGCCCTCTTTGCCTGTCCTGAAAAAAGCACCCGCCTGGCGGGTTGTTTTTATAATGGGACCGCTGTGACAAGCAAGGCACTCAAACTGGCACAGGAACGCCAGAGCAACATCGTTATTCTCTGCGCCGCCGAATATGGCTACTTTGCACTGGAAGATGCCGCCTGTGCAGGCTACCTGGCACAGGAACTGCTACGCCAGTGTCCCGAGATCCAAATCCATGACAGCGCCTGGGGAGCGATTACCTTGTACGAAAACTATCCCCCCGCCATTCTGCTCGAAAAAGCACAATCTTCTCTCGATCTTCTCGCCACTGGTCAGCAGAAAGACCTGGAATACTGCCTCGCCAGAAACAAGAGCACCTGTGTGCCTATGGTGACGGGCGTTGAAAGCGAAACAGGGCTCCTACAGCTTGTCCATCCGGCATCCCAACTCGTCGAAATTTAAGCGACCTATAGGCATTCAGCAGGCTTCCTACACATAGCAGGCCAGGGCCACAAAGATGTATTGTGTAGGATCTAAACAACAACCGACAAGATGGAGCCACAAGGAAAATGTGGCCTGGACCGCTGAGATTCACCACTACCAACCATATTTCTGTACAAAGATGTGGTATACTGCTGTCAATAAAACTCAATAGCAGTAAACAGCAAAAGATCGCACCTGCCTATTTACATATTGAGATTAATCTGATGCGGCAGATAACCAAATGTTGGGATATCAGCACATGTTCCATTGCTAAGAAAGCGTTAGATCAACAATGCAAAGAAACAATCCATTTCTAGAGCGATTACGCAATGGTCCACTATTATGTGATGGCGGAATGGGGACAGAGCTCTATGCGCGTGGAATTTCGTATGAACGGTGTTTTGAGCATCTGAATCTCACCGATCCTGAGCTCATTAAGTCTATTCATCTAGATTATGTGACCGCCGGTGCCCAGATTATTGAAACAAATACCTTCGGGGCTAATCGTTACCGACTTGCCGAATATGGCCTGGAGGGCCAGGTCGTCGAGATCAACCGGGCTGGCGCCAAAGTGGCTCGCGAAGTGCGCGAATTGAGCGAACAACCAATTTTCCTGGCCGGAAATATTGGTCCTCTGGGTAGCCCCCTGGCCCCCATCGGCAACATCCAGCCTGCGGATGCACGTGCTGCCTTTGCCGAGCAAACCGCGGCCTTGCTACAAAGCGGTGTGGATCTGCTGATTATCGAAACAATGTCGGACCTGGCCGAGATGCGCGAGGCCCTGATGGCAGTCCGTAGCGTTACTGATCTGCCGGTCGTCGCCTTGATGACGTTTGGGGAAGATGGCATGATTACCAGCGGTGAAGATGCGCATACGGTGGCCCGCACGTTGCGCGACCTGGGAGCTAATATCTTTGGCGTCAACTGCGCCCTGGGTCCCGCCAGTATGTTCGATGTGGCCAAGAACATGTGCAGCTACATTACAGATGATTTCTTTGTGGCCGTGCAACCAAACGCCGGCCTGCCCAGAAGGGTGGGAAATCGCTTTATTTATGTGGCCACGCCCGAATACTTTGCCGAGTATACACGGCGTTTCCTGGGTATCGGTGTGCGCATGATCGGAGGCTGCTGTGGCACGACTCCCAGGCACATCGCCGCCATGCATGAGGTATTGAGTGAGCTGGCCCCAACAATTGCGCCCGAAGCAGAAACACAGCCAACCACAACCACATTAGAAGCTCTGCGTGAACGCATGCAGGAAAATACGGCCCAGGGCTCGGAAGAAGGACCAACCACCCAGCTGGCGGCACGCCTGCAGGAAGGTTGCTTTGTCATTAGCATTGAAATGAGTCCACCCAGAAGCGTTAAATTCACACGCTTCCTGCAGAACGCCACATTTATCCGTGAGAGTGGAGCCGATACCATTAATATCACCGATAATGCGATGGCTCGTGTCAGGATGAATAATGTAGCGGCCGCCCGCCTGATTCAGCAAAACGCAGGGATCGAAACCATCGTCCACTTTACGCCGCGTGACCGCAACTTGATGGCCGTTCAGAGCGATGTGATTGGCGCCCATGCCACCGATATTCGCAATATCCTGGCCGTCACTGGCGATCCGCCCAGCCATGGCGATTTTCCCAACTCCACTGGCATCTGGGATGTCGATAGCATCGGCCTCATCTCAATATTGAACAACTTAAATAAAGGTCTCGACGGCAATCGACGTAAGCTGGCAGCGTCCTCTTCCTTCTTTATTGGCTGCGCCGCTAATCCGGCCGCCACTGATCTGGATCTAGAGCTAGAGCGTCTACAACGCAAAATCGCCAGTGGGGCGCAATATATTATGACGCAACCAGTCTTTGACGCTGGCACCTTCCTGCACTTTATCAACAAGTACAAAGAACAATACGGCGAAATTCCGATTCCGCTGCTGATAGGTTTACAGCCCCTGCACTCCTATCAGCAGGCTGAAAAATTCCACAACGAGGTGCCGGGAATCGTCATTCCGGAGGAAGTGCGCAATCGCCTGAGCCAGGCCGGCGACGCTGGTGGGGCCGTCGGCCTGGAAATCATCAAAGAACTGTTCGATAAGCTACGACCCCTGGTTCAGGGTGCCTATATCATGCCGCTAGACCGCTTTGAATTAATTGGCGAGCTCATCCCCTACATCCGCCAGCGAACCGCAAAGCCATAAAAAATGTGGTATACATAGAAATGCGCAATGAGCATTTCTATGTATACCACAAGAAGCCTATTCGCCGCGCAGCTTGCTATATATAAGCAAGTCATGCCACGCTCCCCCACGCCATTGTGCCTTGCGCACTGTGGCTTCACGGGTAAAGCCAGCCTCTGCCAACGCACGCTGCTCCGCGATATTGGTTACATCTGTGGAGGCTTCGACACGCATGATCGGATACGTTTTGAAGAGATAGTCGGCCAGCAACTTTTGCGCCTCTCCCCCATAGCCTTTCCCTCGCTGCTCGGGTGCCAGGCTGATACCTATATTATAGGCAATACTTGCTTCAGGTCCATAACGAGCTGGATGATAACTTACTATACCCAAAAATTGATCATCTGGGGTCGTAACAACCAGGTTGGCAAACTGTGAGTTCAGCAAACCATCCTCTTCAAAAGCTGCTAATAAGTGCCGATCGCGCTTCAAGCCGAAGTTATTATACTCGCCCTCAAACTCGGGATCGTTGGCATGCTCGTGCAGAAGATCCAGATCGGAGCGCCGCAAAGGTCGCAAACAAATTTTTTCGCCGCGTATCATTCTTATCTCATCCTTTATAGCTATGGATGGGGTTATCATAAAACACCTGAACAATTATGTCTATACGGTCCGGGCAAACTCCAACGTATTGCGAGCAGCGGTCATAGCAAGTGAATGCCTTTCAAATTATAGTGATTGTCAGCATCAAATCATCGATAAGCGGCGATACCGCTCTCGAAAGCCTGCTGATCGTTGTTTTCCAGACCAAACAATGCTTCGAGCAGCGCGAATGTACCCTGATAAAAGGTGATGCGTCCCCAAAATTGGGCTACTTCAGGATATACGGTAATACAGCGGCGCACAAAAGGCTCCCCATAACAGCTAAGCAAACCAGCAAAATCATAGGCCGGATCGCCCAATCCCATGCCACCAAAATCGATGACGCCACTGATCGACCGTTGCTCAGCGGAGTATAAAATATTGCTATCCCCAAAGTCGCCATGCTTGAGCACTGGCGCGAAAGAAAAATTATCGGACTCAGCCAGAAAGCGCTCAAAGTGGTCGCTCACCTGCTTCCGGGCCTTAGCCCGCATAAAAGGGAAGCAGCGTTCATGCATGCGTGTGTATATATCCAGGCACTCGGCATATGTATTGAAGAGTGGCAAGGCATCTGCCGGTAACGTCGACACAGGGATAGAATGCAGTTGCTGCAGGAAGAGGGCTAATTGCCGGGCCAGGCGGTCCAATGTCTCCTCATCCGTAATCGCCAGGAACGTCTGGCGCCAGAATGGTTGGCCGGCCAGCATACGATAACCGACAAACGCCTCGCCAATCGTCTGGGCAGAGAGATTATCAAACAGAATCTGCGGTATTGGCAACATGATAATATTCCGCAGAAACCGTAGGAGAGCTACCTCGATCTCCAATTGCCGCAAACCAGCGCGATACTTTGGAAAACGAAAAATAAATTCATCATTAACAATGAGGACATCATTATTCTGTCCATGCTGCACAAACTTCATATTATCTACAGATAACTCAGGATAGCTGCGACAGATATGCCGTAGATACTGGTCCTTTACTTCCATAGCACCTCATAATCTATTTCTATTGTTTTCTGGATAGAATTAACTGATAATAAAATATTGTATATAAGAGTGTGGCCGAAAGCCAGACGTTTCGCGCCTTCAAGCTGAGGCAAGGAGATGATGTCCCCGACATCCTCGTCAGCACCTATGACACTACGCGCTTACAGCGCTCAAAAGTTCTTTTTATATGTTGGTGCAGCATTCGCGCTTTTGCGCGAATGCTGCACCAACATATAAAAAGGTCCCGGGCGCGCATGTGCCCGCCTGTACTTTTAATGCCCCAATTACCATTCTTCCTCGCGTTTCATAAAAAAACGCATCTAAAAGGAGGAGATAATGGAGAGCACAGATGAAATTTTTTTAGAAATAGTGACAATTAACGCTCCTTACACTGCGAGCTGGTCGGCAGCGTTTCAATACTTTTTGCCGATTATTCCTATCGCGGCTTCGCTGATAAGTGCCATTATTTTTATCGTCACATGGTCTCAGATACAGGTGCTTCCCTGGTCAGAAACATTTCTACCTTTTGGCGTTGGAACCCTGGGCGCATGCTTATTATGGATCATACTGGCATCCATCTTTCGACGCTTTACAGCGGTTGATCTCGCCAATGCCAACAGCTATAACGCGTTGTGTAAACGCCTCAACTACCTGGATTATTATATTGCCACAGCCTTTCCTGATGATACAGTGCAACAGGAAACATATAACTTGCTAAACCGGCTCAAAAAGGTTCCCGGCAACAAACAAAGTACAGCCACATCGTTATCAATCAACAACCAGCCATCTAAGGCCTTAGCACCAACTACAGGAGACAATGATCATCAGGCTATTAGACGGCAGACATTAATCTTATCCTATCGGAATGCGATTTACGCTGCACTGATGGAACAAACTCCAACCTGGATCATCGGCACTGGTTATATAAAGCTATGGAACCTCATGAACCAGGCTGAAGAATTGTTGATTACGCTTGAACCCATTGAGAAAGTTCTTCAGGACGCTATCTATGACAATATGCGCCTGAATCAATCCAATATTGCCAATAACGATGAGTGGGAAAACAAATTGCGGATAGCGCTGTCTGCAATCTCCGAGAGCACTATCCCGTATCTCACCCCTGCCCTGAATTCATCTGTCAGCACCACTGATATAGGCAGTAACACATTAACGCCAGCAACACCATCCCATCCATCGACTAATGCGCTCCCCGTGCAGCCTGTTACTCCTTCCCCTCTTCTCGATAAAGATCAAGAACCATCCAATAGCATTCCACCAACAGACAACATACAGAACAAACAAATCCAGGCACGAGCCATACTGCAGCTCATCCGTGAAATGATTAACAGCTTTAATACGAATAATTGGAACGGCTTAATTACGACGCGCAACCGGCTCATGAGTACCATGATGCTCGTAGGGTTAACCACATATATAGCAACACAGGTTGCTATTATTATTCATATAAAGCCCCAACACCTCATAGGTATCATTGTTATCGGCCTGATCGGTGCTCTGGTAGGGCTCTTTGGTCGCCTGTACCAGGAATCGCAAACAGCTAATGATATAGATGATTATGGTCTGGGAACCGCTCGCTTAATCGTAGTTCCCTTACTCTCAGGTTTAGCCGCCATCATTGGTGTTTTAATTGTTGCCAAAGTAATCAGCTTTGATGATCTCTATAGTATCAAGAGTATTCTCAGCAATTTTGTGGTGGCCGCCACCTTTGGCCTGACGCCTAATCTAGTCGTCAATCAGTTACAAAAGAAATCAGACCAGTATACGGGAAATCTTAAAAGTATGCAGCCCACCAGCAGTCAATAAAAACATGAGAGGCTTCTATGAGAAGTAGAAGAAGGGTGATAGTGGAACCTTTCCGTTCACGGCCACCCTTCTTTAAGAGAAGCACGCTGTATGTGTGTCACGACGAATTGGACGGATTGAAAAATACTTGTCCCGGCGGAAAGCAAGTACATTACAAATTACAGGTTATCGAAACGAGGACGAGCCTTAGCCAGCTGGGCAGGGCTAATGTTAGTTTCCTCCAGGTAGGCTCCCATTAAATCAGCATCACTCAAATCAGCATCCTCCAGATTGGTATGGCTGAGATCGGCTCCCCGCATATCACATTCAGCTAAACAGGCATTCCTACAGTCAGTACCACCTAAATCAGCCCCAGCCAGGTTAGCCCCGCGTAAATTAGCGCCCACCAGTTGGGCACTGTTCAGGCTACCATGGTTGATATCAGCCCCGGACAGATCAGTGCCATTGAAATTGATATACGAGAGGTCAAACTCACCAAAATGAGCCCCACTCAAATCCTGGCCCGACAAATCTAACCCAACATCGGTGTGTTCGCTGCGCCACGTATTCCATTGCCGTGGCCGACTTGTCCGCATTAAGGTTATCAAGTCAAATTTATCCATCGCTTTGCCTCCTGACCCGGTTTTCGCCTATGTGTATTCTTAGCCCGCTGCGTTACATAGAACAATAGTTACAAAATGTGAAAAATGTCAAGCCCCAGAGAGGTTATGACTCATTGAGAATTTTGCCTACCTCGGCAGGAGATGGGCATCTGGTTGCCTGCTTGACAATAGTATCCATTAAATGATACAGAAATACTTATGGAGCGATGGCACGTTCTAGCAACCAGGAGGTGTAGAAGATGACGGCAAATCAGTGGCTGCAACTTGTCGAGCTCTTGTCAGCAATAGGTTTTTGGGCGTTGATCATTCGCAAAATCCTTAATCCTTATTCATGTCAATGTGGTGCGTCATTCTGGTCTTTTAACCGGTACAAAGTGCATGTGCTCATGAAACATGGCGTCGCTTAAAACCGCTTTTTTTGTAGATTCTCCTCGCTAACGAGGCCCGGTTGGGAAGATGTGGTCCTACCGGGTCTCTCGCACCTCCTATAATGGCTCACTCGTCACACTGAATGCGAGCAGCATCCGATCACCCCCATTCCACACGGCATTTTGCAGGGAGCTTTGTGTGCCTCTTCATTGAGCTTGTTTTACTACAAACCCGGTATCATCAGCAGGATATTTTTTACCATCTGTTTATAGATATTTTATCGCATATTGACTTCCATTTTCATATATAATATAAATATAAAAAATAATGTCTTAAATATGAGCTTATATTGATGATTATACGAATCGAGAAAAAAGCGCACTAAAATAATAATTGATTATTGTATATTTAAACACATGGTACATTTATCCTGGTAGACAAAGAGAGTAACAAGGAGAAAGAAGGTATAACTAATTTTATGCTAAATAACTATGTAATCAAATAATATATAACACATTGAGCTTAAAGTACAATTCTTATGGATTAATGTGGCTATATCAAGGAAAGGAGCAATGCTTAGTAGCAAGCATAGAGGGGGTCAGTATGGACCAGCCAGTACAAAATGACAAGAAAGCAAAACCATTCCGAATAAGGAATGTTACAGATGAGAACTTTTGGAGATCTTTCACTGTATTCTCTTGTTCAATCGAGAAATTTTGTGTGCAGCGCTGGTACATTTTTTTGCTCACGCTTTACGTGGCACAATACCTTATTGCGTTTTTAAAAGATATAGATTATGGAATACGTAAGAAGGACGCATGGTTGCTTCTGAGCACCCAACATTTTCAAGAGTCCAGTGTTTACGCTCAATCTACTATATTTCTATACGTGGATCGAGAGTGGTGTTTTCATGCTGTTGTCATTGGATTATTCCTCTTGTTAGCCGCCTACAATTCATGGTCTCAGCACATTCCCAATCTTTTCAGGTGTTTGGAGCATAATCACACATTCACTGCTCCTCGGCAATTGCCAGGTAGTAATTATCAGAAGTATCGTACCAACTACCAAAGTGCTCTTTTATATGTAGAGGGCATTGTTTCCAAGGCAATAGTGATTACAGGAGTTTTTTTAATCAGCATTATTATCTTTGGCTGGTATGGTTTTGTTCTGGATTATCTACCAGTATTAAGACAAGATATATTTCAATGGGGCTCAGTCGCTGTCCCTTTAGAAATATGCCGACGTCTTATCAAAGATGTTTTTTATCCTTCATTATTTATTGCTCTAGGCGTAAGTTGTATTTGGACAATAACCATCACTGGTTTATATATTCGTAAGTTCACTCATGAATTTTCACTGGAAATCCAGCCAGCACACTCTGACAAGTGCGGAGGTTTCAAGTTCCTGGGTACATTTCTACTCAAAATAGCTCTTCTTATCATGGCTACGAGTACGGTTCTTGGTTTCTACTGTTGGTATCGTACTCAGTTTCCTCACTCCAGTATCTGGGCCATTAGCGCTACAACAGCATTGTTATTTGGTATATTCTCCTCGTATGCAGCATTCTTTGTCCCCATGGGTGCTGTCCACCAAATGATGAAGAAAAAAAGGGAAGAATACGAAACCATGTTTGAATGTCGCCGAAGTGCGCTTGAAGAACGCATAAGGAATGCACTTTATCATGACGACCCTGGTCAACTTCAAGAGGCAAGAGATGCATTAGATAGAATACAGGAGCAAGACCCAGATAAAATGGGCTATACCAGGTGGCCTTTTGATCAGCGAGTATTCATTACTTTTCTTATTTCACAGATTGCTCCATTAGTTGGCCTCTTAACAGCAATATTTAATCTAGTGGTAATGTTTGGTAAATATAAATGATAGTACAAGAAAATCCCTTTCATGTTTTGTTCAAAGACAGGGAAGGGTATTCATGCCTATTAGATTTGATTATAAAAGTATAATATAGAACAACTATAACATGAGCAGGGAGCACATATAATATGCAGAGGGCACGCTTACGCGACCTTGGAATTACCATCGGCAGCTTGCCGACAGGTCAATACAATGCCATCACAGATGTACCAGGAGTGTTAGTTGGTCATGAGACAATTATTTCCGATGAAGGCCGCATAGCTCGTACCGGTGTCACAATGATTGTCCCACGCCATGGAGATATCTGGGGCAATCATGCCTTTGCGGGCATCTTCAATTTTAATGGCTGTGGAGAAATGACCGGCCAGCCCTGGATCGCTGAATCCGGGGTCATTCATACGCCGATCGCGATTACCAGCACTAATTCTGTCGGCGTGGTGCGGGATGCTATGTGCGCCTATCCATTAGAAATGGCAGAGAAGTGGCAGACGCCACCCTCGATTGCCGCTTCCTGGCTGGGCTCGCTACCAGTGGTAGCAGAAACATGGGATGGCTGGCTCAATGATATTGGAGCATTCCATGTCACAAAAGAACATACATTTAAAGCATTGGAAAATGCGAGTAGTGGCAGCGTCGCGGAAGGCAATGTGGGAGGCGGTACAGGGATGATCTGCCACGAGTTTAAAGGTGGTATTGGCACTTCCTCCCGCCTCGTGCCATGCTTTGGTGAGCAATACACCGTTGGTGTCCTGGTACAAAGCAATTATGGAAGCCGTGGTCTACTACGTGTAGATGGCGTTCCAGTCGGGCGAGAGATTGATTATCGCAAGGTAGCCGACCCCTGGACCGTTCCTCCCAAGGGCGGCTCAATTATTGTGGTGGTAGCTACTGACGCACCATTGCTCCCGGTACAGTGCACGCGCCTGGCCAAAAGGGCTACCGTTGGCTTATCCAGAGTTGGAGGAGTTGGACACAATGGTAGCGGCGATCTCTTTCTCGCGTTTGCCACCGGGAATGATATTCCAATGGGTGCCGAAGCTCCTTTGAACCTGAAAATGCTGCCACATGATCGGCTCGACCCTTTTTTTGAGGCCGTAGCAGAAGCCACCGAGGAAGCGATCTTGAATGCCCTGACCTCAGCTGAAACCATGACGGGCTGGCAGGGCCGGACCGTCCATGCATTACCGCTGGATGAGTTGCAGCGCGTGATGGCAATGTATCGAGCACATTAACCATCCCACCTGGACTCCAGGGAAGAAGACTCCTAAGCCCGGGGCGTGAGATTAATCAGCCCGGCGGTTGTTCGGGAGTGCGCGGATAACGCCGGGAGGCGCGATCGATCTCCAGTTGCAAAAAATAGTTCAGTAGCGTACGAATCGTAGCGATGGCCGCCAGCTGCCCAATCTCTGACCACGAGGGAGAGATAGCGGTACGTAAAATATCGGCGCCAAGCTCAAATTCAAGTGACAGCGCCAACCAGCGTCCCAGGCGCAACCGAATATGCTCCGCCTCCATTTCCTGAATAGCCAGGTGACGCAAAAATAAGAAGATGGCATATAAGAACGCCTGCAATGCCGCACACGCGATTATAAGAGCAGCCCCGGCCTCAACTAACGAGGCCAGATAGCTCGTCGTAATCTTAAAAAAAGCTTCCATCTTTGCATCCCCACGCAGCACCGATCATTTTAGAGCAAAAAATGTGCTATTTCCATTGTCCCAGTGGCTCATAACTTTAACTGCATTCTGGAGGAAAAAAGAAGCAGGTATATTGATGTTTACCCTCTCTCATAACAAAAGAGGATACAGACAAATAAAATGTCTGTATCCTGTGAAGTTGTCAATAGTCAGAATATGGGATAGGCTTTGTTCAAACTACGTCCCCGAGCCAGGAATATTTGCTATTAGACGCGCCCGGGAGCGCAATTGAAAATAGCGTCCTAGAAACAATATACCAAAGATGATAGCATAGATGCCGATTAGCCAGATGACGGTCAGCAGACCAATTTGCGGCTGAATAGCGATCAAAACACCGAAGATGATCGAGGCGACACCTGCCACGACCAACAACCAATCTGTTCCGACATTCATCCGGGAAGAAAAAGCTGCCACTATTTCTGTTACACCGGTGATAATCGCCCAGGCAGCGATCACATAAACAAACGCCAACGCGGTAAGTCCCGGCCAGACAAAGGCAACTATACCAGCCAGGATACTGACTATGCCTTCAACCAGCAATAATCCCCAATTGTGCAATGATCTGCCACGTATCGCTGAGAAGATATTCGCAATACCGTCAACGATCGCGTAAGCGCCAAACAAGATAATCAGCAAGAGCAGTGTCTTACCTGGCCAAATAAGCGCCAGAATACCAAAGAGAATAGCAATAATGCCTCGAAACAACAACGACCAGTGATAATCTCGTACCATGGTTTGCAGCATGATCTTTCTCCTTTCATCAATGTCAAAAAACAATGTTGATGATCGACTCTCGATGGTTGCTTTTCACTTTGATATATACATTGCTATGGATGCTTTGACATCCTCCAAATGAATTATATTTTTTCCCGGTTTGCATAAAAAAAACAATGGCAGAGCTGTCAGGAGCGTATGTACAGCAGAGTGCCTTCTATAGCAGAAATAAAAAGCCTGCGGAATCAAGCATTAGTCCTATGTGAGAGGTTTTTGTCAACTTTAGACTCGATATAGCGTCAATATAGTAAAGGGTACGTATAAAAACTAATTTCCATATTTAGTGGTCGCAAATAGAATATTTGATTAGCAAAGCAAAAACACGTTTGAGACAAGCAGATAGTGATCATTGATCAGTATAAGACACTCGGAGGGAAAGAGAATGAAAGATACATTGCAAGGCTTATTGACCCTGGAAGAACAGCCTGAGTCGTTGACTATCCTCCACAAAGGTGCGCGTTGCTATGCCCGATCTTTGAAGAAAGCCTTTCATGGCTTGATCCATCCGCAATCAAACGCAGAAATCGATTCATCAACGGATATTACTAGCTATCGTTCTATTGCCAGAACCAGCTTACTACATCCGGCGCAGCAGCAACGCTTAAAAAGTAAGATCTACATTGTAGACTACTACATTGAGGGTCACCAGGAAGTAGATTAGGTTCTCTCCCCTCTCATAATATCTTTGCCGGGATCGTCGGTTGCGCTGTCCTGGGGACGCTGACGTCCCCACGCTTTTTTTATGTCGTTTGGCAATACATGCGCTGTGACGCATGTATTGCCAAACGACATAAATTATGTGTTGCAAAACAACATCAATTCCTTTGGTGCACTTTCGATGCTCATCTCATAAAGAACATTTGTTGGGCGCCTCCCCATACCATTTAGCGGGTGCCAACAGCCTTTACATCGAAGGTTGCTAATAGTTCAATGGAATTACAAATCTGCATGGCACTAGGCTCGACCAGCTGGGTATCTGGATTGATACTTCCATTTACCGCTTGATTCGCCTCTATCAGCAAGTCATTGCGCAGCGGTTGCGCCGTCCCCAACTGGGCATCGTTCATGCTTCCCAACTGCAGTGCATCTTTTCGCACGGCCACCAGGGCTGACTTAATTGGATTCAAATCTTTATTGATCTGGATTGCCCGTTTAATCTGGCTGCTCATTACTCCGGGTGATTGGA
Organism: Dictyobacter formicarum; assembly: GCF_016587435.1. The sequence goes on along the minus strand of NZ_BNJJ01000008.1, from coordinate 269,378 downwards.
CAATACCATTCAAATGCACACTCATATGCGTCAGGTGTCCAGGTGGCTCGATTTGCTGAGCACAATCCAGCAGGCCCACCCTGGTATTATGGATAATCGCCTCATTTTCCGGAGAGTATGGTATTGCCAATCCTTTCGTGGTCGTAGGTCCGCATGCTCCATCTAAAAAATAGATAATATCTGTGATCTGCTGCCTCACAACGGTCAAATCGCTCGACCCATTCACAACCTGGGCCGAGTCCTGCAGTTGTTTGACGTTATTCAAAAACCAGTAATCAACTCCATATGATAGTTGTAGTTTGGCCAGATTGGGCTCGGTCGCCAACAGATGTCGTAAATGGTCTAGTTCGCTATAATTATCCTCTGGCGAACGCGTCCGTGAAAAACCACCCTGATAGCGCCATAGCTTTTTATCCAGCGTGGGCGTATTGGGCGTGGTACGCACCCCCTCTTCCGTTACCAGCAGCTCATCCCGCGAGGCCAGCAGGTCGCGGTGCTGGGGATCCACATACGCCAATGAGGATTGCCCTTGATCGATGGCTAATGTGCCAAGCAAAATAGCGGCAGCCTCTGCTTTATCGTCTCGTAGCCAGGCGTAGTAACGATTACCGGGTGCTGGTTCAGACAAATTGGTCAGGTGCAGTTGAACCTTATCATTAAAACCCTGAGCACCGTAAGCATCCAGCTGCTGGCTACTATGGAAAGCGAGTTGCCCTACATGCGCTCTATCCACTGCTATTATTGAGCGCTGTCGCAGTAAAAAGAAGCCACCTGCTACAGTCGAGACAACTACTATCGTGATCATTGCCAGCAATACATAAAAGAAAGGATGCTGCCTGAAAACAGGTTTGAGATAACCTGCTAGCTTGACAGCGCTGGCATTACGGGGCTGATTGGTTCCTGGCGATGGTAAAAGCGGCGAAGGGGGAGTCACGCGCGGAGCCGTACCGGTAGGATGACCGAGATCAGTATTCTTGTTCGCCTGTGGCACCGCTTCACTATAGATCGGCGAGTCCGTAGGCGTCTGGCGCTCCGAAACAACTGTCTGCCTATCTTCGACAGTTGATGTCACAGAACCATTGCCATCAGCGAGTGCGGGCAACTCCTGTTCGGTAGGGGTCCTGGGCTGAAAAGAGGAGCGGCCCTCACTGACAGCTTCATCGGAGTCCAAACGTGACATCATCTCCTTAGAAGGATTAGTTACCCAACACGGCTCTGGCATTGGAAGCTCAAAAGCCTGGGCTAACGCCTCTACCAGAGCACATGCGGTAGGAAAACGTGCAGTAGGATCTTTCGCCAGGCTGCGCAGGATAACGCTATCCACCGCTGCTGGCAACTGCGGCCTCACCTGGCTGGGAATCCTCGGTGTAGAATGTACATGCTGAATCATGACCGCATAAGCGCTATCACCTTGAAATGGTGGTATTCCTGTACACATTTCATAGAGCATCACACCAAATGAATAAATATCGCTCAATTCATTGGCTGGAAAAGATTGAACCACTTCCGGCGCTATATAAAGGGGTGTGCCCATTGATATACCTACCGCAGTTACAGTGATCGACCCGAGCATCTTTACAATGCCAAAATCAGTCAAAATAGGTTCACCCATAGGATTACGCTGGACATTATGTACATCGAGCAAAATATTACCTGGCTTCACATCACGATGCACAATATGCCGACTATGAGCATAATCAATCGCCTGAGCAATCGAAGCAAAAAGCTGGACAATTTCACCGTTTGAAGGGAAGTGCTGCTGGTGAGACGTACGATGGATATAATCAGCCAGAGTTGGCCCTTCGATATAATCCATCACCATATATGCTTGATAGCTCTCAGCATCAGCATCAGAGACATGCAGATCATGGATTTGAACAATATTTGGATGGCGTAAAGAAGCGATAGCCTGTCCCTCACGCACAAAACGCGTCATAAAACTAGAAGCGGAACGCAGGTCAGAGTGCATGATCTTAATGGCGACAAAACGTGCCAGCTGTGGATCCCAGGCTTTCCACACTTCAGCCATACCACCACGACCTAGCCTGACCTGTAGCTCATATTTTCCTAGATATCCCGACGCTCTATTCATAGAAACGTTCCTCATCGTCTGCTTGGTAAACCTACACCCTCAACACGTCTCAGAATGCAGGCTGTAGACAGCAGAGGACCGCTTACCTGATTAGAAAGTGGATTATTATGAACACGGAGAAACTTGAAAGGCCTTAGCCAGTCGTGATGGTTCCGTTGGCCTGTACATGAACGGTCACCGCTTTGAGCGGCTTTGTGGCGGGACCCTTGAGCACCTTACCCATATGCTGAGGATCAAATTGCGCCTGGTGCAAAGGGCAGATCAATTTATGGGTCAATGAGTCATAGTTTACCAGAGCCTGTTGATGGGTACAGGCTCGATTGTAGGCGACGAGTTGGCCGTCGGGCAGGTGGATCAAAATACTTTCGAGTTTGGTGTTAGGATCGGTAAAATTACGCGCTGTATTCTTAGGGGGCATCGTCGTGCTGATAACGTTACTGGCTTTAGCGCCAGGGACTGATGCTTGTTGCGCCACCGTCTGCCCGGGCAAATGCAGAGTCCCATTCTGAAATAAATGCAGCAAGGTAAAACCTCCGCCAAATAAAACGCCTGCCGTAATCACGCCATTTACCGCCATCACGATCCGTCGACGTCCCATATCAGGGTGCGCCTGAGCTGTTTTTTGTTGTCCTGTAGTGATCGTGTCAGATGTATTGCTAGCAGCCATACCACTACCGTTGGCTCGCATCTGAGCAGGCGCAACTTGCTCGCGAGAACCTGGCGGGGACGCGGAATAGGCAAACTGCTGATTCATAGGGGGCACCTTCGTCTCAGGCACAGCGCTACCTGGGGTAGTAGGTCCCATTGGTAGTGATGTCGGCCGGGGAATACTTTGTAGTTTAAAAGTATTGCCGGGAAAAGATGGTGCGACTTTGGGAACTCGACTTGATGTAATACCCGCCATCGCCACTTTATACTCGCCAGTATCGCCTGGTGGTAAGGTGTCAACCAGCGCCAGATGTACATTTATCGGCAGGGCAGTCCCTGGTGGTGATGGCGCCGGACGCGTTGCTTCCTCCATCACATTTAAAACCCGCTCAAAGGCAGTCACCAGTTTACCCGCTGACTGTAAACGTAGCGACGGATCACGCTCAAGCGCGCGCTGCAAAGCAATATCCAGGGCACCCGGCACATCGGGCGCTACCGACTGCAGTGAAGGGATACGCTCATCTACATGCTTCTGTAGCACGACAAAAGGATCAGGATCAGAAAAAGGAGGATAGCCACAGAGCATTTCAAAGGCCAGAATACCCAGGGAATAGACATCGGCCCGAACATCAAAGTTGCCGCCCAGCACAACCTCGGGAGCAATATAGATGGGATTGGTCAATAATGTGCCCGCCACGCTAAATAAGCCAGGATACTGATGGGCCACCTGCCCGATGCCGCGCATCTCTAGCATATGGGCCAGGCCAAAGCCAGCCACCATCACGCTGTAAAGGCCGTCGGGACCTCCCTGACGTACCAACAAAACGTTCGAAGACTTCAACGTGCCATGGATCACATTATTGCGGTGGGCGTAATCTAAGGCATCGGCAATCTGACGTAACAGGGCCAGCATCAAATCAGGGGCACAACGCTGCCGTTGCTTCAAAAACGCAGCAACCGTCTCGCCTTCAATCAACGGAGTAACCAGGTATGGATAGCCATATTGCTCACCAAAGGTGTAGGTGGGCACAATGTAGGGATGTTGCAAACGACTTACCGCACCAGCTTGCTGCATGAAGCGAGCCATAAAACGCTCTCTGGTCGCCCCCTTACACTCGGCGGGCAACAAAAAAACCGTCAGCATTGCCTCCCGCGGCTCTTCACCTTGCCTTTTCGCCAGATATACCGCACTCAAGGTCCCCTGACCAATAAGCTGTGTCAGGTGATACTCACCAATGTCTTTGCCGACAAGGTGCTCCACGGGTATCAGCATCTCATCCCCCTTGATATCTACCATCGCGTGATCCGGGAAAAATGGTAATCAGCTAAATAGTATATACGGTACACTTGTGGCGTCAATAGAACTGAGGCGATAGTAGGACTTGTGGATAGACTAATGCCTGATATATCAAACCACTTCAATCCTTAATCATAAAGGCTGTTTTTTCCTTTTTTACATCTGCAGGTTGGTAGTTTTGGGCTACAAAATGCAGCATTCTCGAACATTCCAAATGGCTTGCGCTATACTACCCCTACGAGTTGCACCGAGCCACGGCCAGCACTTGCAAAGCAGTACCCCATCTAACGATCGACGCAGGCCGTTACCTTCATATTGTTGCAACAGTTATGTATATATAAAGCATATACATCTGGAGATAAATTTTGAGACGATCGCATTTTACGCGTGAAATTATAGAGTTAATAGCTATTACCCTGTTACTATTCGTAGTTATCCGCTTTATCATCCACGGTTATCACATGCAAAGCACTGGCATGCAACCAGAGATAGGTAGTAATGCCTACATAATGGTAAATAGAACCTCCTACATGTTTGGAAAACCCCAGCGCGGTGATGCGGTTGTCGTCCACTATCCCCCCGACCCCAATACCGATGTAATGGCGCGCATTATAGGATTGCCTGGTGATGACGTAAAGACCGCTGGCTCCCATATCATAGTCAATGGTGTGTTTCTGAATGAAACATATGTGCAGAAACCCTTTAACCCTGAATCAAAGGAATGGAAGGTGCCAGCCAATTCTTACTTTGTATTAAATGATAATCGCACCATAACCGATGATTCACGCAGTTGGGGTACTGTAAATAATGACATGATTGTGGGGAAAGCAGTAGTAGTTTTCTGGCCTGTTAGTGCCTGGCACGTCATCAATAGTCATCCCTCTGTTTTCGGCCAGCTCAAAAATAAGCAATAAAAAAGTGAAAAATCTCCAGTGATTTCTCTTACGCTAGAGAATTATACAGGTTTACACGTTGCATTCCGACTGTCCGCACGTTATGATATGAAAAGTAAAATGCTTTTAACATATATTTTTTTGAGAGTGTGTCTGAAAGCCATACTTTTCGCGCCTTCGGCCCCTGACGCTTCGCACCTGCGGTGCTCAGCAGGTCTTTTTATTGGTTGGTGCAACACGGTCGCTGTGCGACCGTGTTGCACCAACCAATAAAAAGGTGCGGCCGCGCATGCGGACGCCCGTGAGGGGGCTTTGATCCCCATGTTAATGGGGATAAGACACATTCTGATATAACTAAGGAAGTCGAATGCAGTTATCATCTCAATCTGTCTCGACGCAAACAGGCGTGGAACGCTTTCTCGCAGCCTGCCAGCGACAGCAGACAGATACAACACCAGTCTGGTTTATGCGTCAGGCCGGACATTGCCTGGCTGAATATCGCGCATTACGAGAATCCTATGATATTTTAACGATCGCCCGTACGCCCGAGCTCTGTTCACAGGTATCTTTGATGCCGATAGCGCAATATGGGGTAGACGCGGCAGTAATGTATACAGATATTATCCTTCCCTTCCCCGGTATGGGACTGCAGACCGAGCTAGACCCTGCCCGAGGCCCCATTGTACGTAATCCTGTCCGTACGATGCAGGATGTAAATGCACTGCGCGTTCTGGCGGCGGAAGAAGCGACGCCTTTTGTGATGGAGGCCATCCGCATCGTTAAACAGGCGCTGGCCCGGAAACAGGCGGTCATTGGCATTGCTGGTGGACCATTTACGCTGGCGCTCTACATGGTTGAAGGCGTGCCAACGCGCGATTACAGCACAGCAAAAACGCTGATGTATCAACACCCAGACATCTGGCATGCATTGATGAACAAGATCACAGATGTGCTGGTCAGCTATGTCCAGGCGGAAGCCAGGGCTGGCGCCGATGCGATTCAGCTCTTTGATAGCAATGTAGGGATACTGGGTCCTGGCGCATATATACAATTCGTCCAGCCGTATTCGCGGCGCGTCCTGGCGGCAATTCAACAAGCCGGAGCGCAGAGCATCCATTTTGGTACCGGGCACGCCAGCCTCCTGCCAGCCATGGCCCAGGCCGGAGGTGACGTAATAGGGGTCGATTGGCGTGTGGACATCGATCAAGCCTGGCAACAGATTGGTTCTGAGCATGGCATTATGGGTAACCTTGATCCCACGCTCTTGCTTGCCCCCTGGGAAACGGTCAGCGAGGGCAGCACAGCTATCCTCGATCGGCTTCAGCGGCGGCCAGGCCACATATTCAATCTGGGGCACGCTGTTCATCCCGCAACTAATCCTGACTACTTGCGCCGGCTTGTCGATGCTGTACACAACTACAGTGTCCACACCACAACACCAACCAGCTAAAAATCCTGGCTGGGGTACGGATTCCTCTGCGCAGGCATCTTACAATAGAGACGAACCTGACAATACCGCATTCAATAGAGCAAATTGGAGATAATAGAGCATCACTATGAACGTAACACCATCAACGGAACCTACATCGCCCGCCACAACCAGCCAGAGCCGTTTTTTACGCGCCTGCCAGCGTCTTTCGGTAGATGCAACCCCAGTCTGGTTAATGCGCCAGGCTGGCCGCTATATGGAAGAATATCGAGCCCTGCGCGCCCAACATCCTATTCTGGAGATCATCAAGCGGCCAGAGTTAGCCGCTGAAGTTACTATGCAACCCATCCGCGCATACAATTTAGATGCAGCCATTATATTCGCCGATATTCTCCCGCCACTGGAAGGTATGGGACTCAACCTGGAATTTATGAAAGGCGAAGGGCCCGTCATCCATAATCCTATTCGTAGCCGTGCGGACGTTGAGGCCCTGCGCATTCCTGATCCTACGGAGAGCCTGTGGTTTACCCTGGAAGCCATTAAACAGGTGCGCAAGCAACTGGATCCCCGTGGTATCCCATTGATTGGCTTTAGTGGTGCTCCCTTTACCCTGGCCTCCTACGCTATCGAGGGAGGCAGCAGCAAGGCCTATCTGCACACCAAGGGTCTGATGATGAGCGACGCTTCCACCTGGCACCTGTTAATGGAGAAACTGAGCGAAGTTATCGGCAACTACCTGCTGGCCCAGGCCAGGGCAGGGGCGCAGACACTCCAATTCTTCGATAGCTGGGTTGGTGCCCTCAGTCCAGCTGACTATCGCGAATATATTCTGCCGCATAGCCGTCACGCCATTGACATCGCCAGGCAGGGCAACGTTCCGATTATCCATTTCGGCACCAATACCAGTGGCATGCTTAACCTGATTCAAGAAGCGGGTGGCGATGTGATCGGCATCGACTGGCACATCGACCTGGACACCGCATGGGATAGCCTCAAACCAGGAACGGCGGTGCAGGGTAATCTGGACCCAGTTACGCTCCTGGCTCCCTGGCCGGAAATCGAGAAGCGCACGAAAGAGATTCTTGATCGCGTCAAAGGTCGTCCAGGGCATATCTTCAACCTTGGGCACGGCATCTTACCAGGAACGCCGGTCGAAAATGTACGCCGTCTGATTGATTTTGTCCATGAATACACAGCCGCCCAGGCATAAAAAAGCCACTCTTCAGTAGCCACTTGAGCGTCCCTGACCAGATAATCTGGTCAGGGACGCTCGCTATATAACCCCATAAGCGTGTTTGAAAACCCTGCTCTTCGCGCCTTCGGCTCCTGACACTACGCGTCTGCGGCGCTAAAATATCTTTTATACGTTGGTGCATCATGAGCTTTTTACTCTCATGATGCACCAACGTATAAAAGGGCTCGGGCGCGGATGCGCCCGCCTGTACGGGGGCGCTTTGCTTCCCATGGGGACAGGCGTCAGACACAATGAAACACAGATCAGGCGTGGATGATCTCCGTCCGCACGTAGGGCATAATTGTTGTCGTTTTTATATTATTTTTATATATTGTGATGTATGATATTAGCAAGAAAGAGATTCTATCTCGCACAAGGAGATGATACAATTGAAGATAAGTCATAAATCTGCAATTATCCTCATCGCATCTGTTTTATCTCTGGTAGTAATTGTTGTACTTGCTATTTATTTATTAGGAATAAAACCCTCTTCAGATACTACTTCAGGTCATCTTTTTGCTACACCCAAAGCGTCTACACCGGGCAAACCTACACTTATAAAGCTTGAACAGGTTACCGATCAGGCCTTTAGTGTTGAAGATCAATATGTCCCCAATAGCTGGGGTGCGCATAAAGATCGCATTATCCGTACGTCCAAAGGCGATCTCTTTATGACCTATATCTCGCAAGGGGATGACCTCAACGATCGGGTATGGCACCTGATGCATAAGGCACCTAATGGAGACTGGAAAGAAATCCAGTCTGGGAATGCAGGAACAGAGCCAATCAATATTGTTCTGGGTAAGAACGATAGCATACACCTCTTCGCCTGGCCTAAAACGCAGGGGAAATTACAACACATCTACTCAACCGATAATGGAGCGACCTTCAAGAGCGAGTGGCTGCCGGGTAAATGGCAAGACGATGGTGAGCAAGGATATAGCAGTGTGGGCGTTAACGATCACGGCGACATAGTTGTCGACCAGACCGGACCGGATAAACCTGGCATCATCAATTGGACCTATTTTAATGTTGACACGAACAAATGGACCTTTCACCACGATACCCTGGATCTCCGCTACACCTATGCCTTTCTCTTTCCGGGTTATAATAATGATCTCTCTTTTGTGGCCACACGCGATGTGCAGCGTCACTATCTCAATCTTCCCCAGCCGCAAGGGCAGGATGGCAATCCCTGGATCTTTAACGAGGTTAAATATTTCCATACCAATAATGTTACGCCCAGCCAACCGAAACTCGATGAGTTACTGGTTAAAGAGGTTAAGCCTAAAGACCCCAATAATACCAATGATCGCGACCTGACATATGTTACGGATAGCTATATCGATACGGCGGGTCGGATGCACATCCTCTATCTCAATGAATACGATGGACCACACCAGGCCATTATTGAGGATGGCAAGATCGTCAAGGATGTTGCCATGCCCAATGTCTCTTACGGGCAAAAAGTTCGTATCACACAGGATACACAGGGCCACTTTTATCTGATTGCGATGGATGAACACGGAGGAAGCCTTAATATCTATCCTGGCTCAGCCGACGATACCGATGGCACGCAGCTGGCACCCGTCGTAAAGCTTGATATCTCGCATTTCCCAGGCTGTTCCGATTATGATTTCTGCCATTCTCCTACCTTTACGGTTCCTCGCAATGGGAATCAGCTTTCGGACACTATCGATGGCGTTTATGGAAATATGAATAAAGAAATATATTTTCGCATCAATTTACGCGGCAATGACAAAGGTGCGGCACAGTCCATGCAAATGCCCTTCACATCAGTGCTGGCCATCTATTCGGAAGAGAAACAAGGAGCAAAATCACAGGCCAAATAATGCCTGCGTCTCTCTGCATATCTCTATCTATAGAAAACCATTACTATCCATCTGCAAAGAATTGGTGACATAATGGAAGAGAGGCAGATGATGCTGTCTATCTACAATGTTCTTTTATGTAGAAAGAGGCAAAAAGCAGTGAAATTTGCATTTAGTACCCTTGGCTGTCCACAATGGACAACAGAACAGGTCGCAGACAATGCTGTCCGACTAGGCTATAGCGGTGTTGAGCTACGCCTGCTGGACAATGAAGTCATCGATCCTGTACGTGACGCTGAGAAGGTCCGGCAAGCAGTAGCGACCTTTCGTTCACGCGGCGTTGAGGTCTGCGCCTTTGATACCTCCTGCACATTTAATATAAGCGATGCGGCGGAAAGGGCCAAAAACGTAGAAACGCTACGCGTCTGGGTTCAATTAGCACATGAATTGCGGGTGCCAATTTTACGCGTCTTTGGAGGCGCCGGCACAGGTGAGAATATTGAGCAAGAAAATCAGTGGGTAGCGGAAGCACTACGGCAGGTCGCTTCACAGGCTGAGCAGGCCGGGGTTACTATTACCTTAGAAACCCACGATGGCTTTGCCTCTGCCCGCCGTACGGCTCAGGTACTGGATTTAATTAATTCCCCGGCAGTGGCGGCGCTCTGGGATAGCCATCATCCCTATCGCATGGGAGAATCCGCCGCCGAGGTATGGCAGTTACTGGGTCCTCGCGTGGCACATGTACACGTGAAAGATGCCCGCCGTGACAATACAGAAAAATCTGGTTGGAAACTGGTACTGGTGGGCGAGGGCGAGGTGCCGGTGCGTGAACAATTAGCCAGCCTGCAGGCTAATGGCTATGATGGTTATATTTCCGTCGAGTGGGAAAAACGCTGGCATCCAGAGATTGAGGAGCCAGAAATTGCCCTGCCACAACATATCAACTGGCTGCACTCAGTCGAAAAGCAGTTACAGCAGTAATAAATTCGTTTTTTTATAAAGTCGTACCAGACCTGCGCCCGGCGCAGGTCTGGTACGACTTTATAAAAATTTTTTGAGTGCCGCAGGCGCGTAGCGTCAGGGGCCGAAGGCGCGAAACATCTGACATTTAGACGCTTTTTGAACTCATAAAACATTGTATAGAATATAACGATCTACTGATGCAAAAAAAGATCATAAGGTATACACAGCTCAGCAAGGAGAAAAAGCAGCACATGGGTTATCTCATTCGTCCTATTGAGGCCAGCGATTATGCGCCGATTATTCAAGTGATCGACGCGTGGTGGGATAATCGCCCAATGGCCAGCATGCTCCCCAAACTCTTTTTCATCCACTTCCAAAAAAGTAGTTTTCTGATCGAAGATAATGGAGAACGCGTGGGTTTTTTGGTGGGCTTTCGCTCACAAACCTATCCGCATCAGGCGTATATTCATTTTGTTGGAGTTGATCCACGCTATCGTGGCCGTGGTATTGGACGTCTTCTCTACCTACGTTTTTTTACCTTAATGCGTGAATGGGGCTGTTCAGAAGTGCATAGTGTAACATCCCCGCAAAATACCGGCTCTATTGCGTTTCATCAACGTATGGGATTTGTAATCGAATCTGGAGATGCTGAACACAATGGCATACCAGTTACGACAAATTATGATGGACGAGGGGGCACGCGAGTACTATTTCGTAAAATGTTAAGCACAAAAGAAGCCCTTTAGTGTAGCACAGACCGGCGAGATTACCACCTCAAAGGGGGCATTTCAGGCCCCCTTTTTGTGTGTCTTCGAGTGCCACGAGGACTATCAGACACCGCCAAAAGCTGAAAAGCCGCCATCGACAGGCACCACAATACCTGTCACGAAGGCCGCCGCTGGGCTGGCCAGCCAGAGCAGAGTGCCAACCAGATCTTCTGCCTCTCCCAAACGATGCATCGGCGTATGTGCCACAATAGTCTCCCCACGTGCGGTGTATGCTCCCGTTTCTTTATCGGTAAGCATGTAGCGATTCTGATTTGTCAGGAAAAAACCTGGTGCGATCGCATTCACCCTCACTAAAATGTAGTGATTTTACTCACTTTTATACGGCAGTAACAATGCTTCTTCAGAAACATCTAAACGATGAAGAGAGATAAAATCTCTAGTCTGTAGCAGCAGGCTATAGGAAGCAGATTGGGCCTTAAACTAGACACCGCTGAAGGCTGAAAATCCCCCATCAACCGGAATAACGGTTCCGGTCACAAAAGCTGATGCCGGACTGGTAAGCCATAAAAGCGCTCCAATCAGATCCTCCGGTACGCCAAAGCGTCCCATGGGAGTATGATCTAAAATAGCCTGTCCCCTTTTTGTCATGGCGCCAGTATCTTTATCAGTAAGCAGAAAGCGGTTTTGTTCAGTTAAAAAGAATCCGGGTGCAATTGCGTTAACGCGTATCCGATCGCTATATTCCTGTGCCATATGGACAGAAAGCCACTGGGTGAAATTGGCAATAGCTGATTTGGCTGCGCTATAGGCCGGGATCTTAGTAAGTGGACGCAAAGCATTCATGGAAGCAATGTTTACGATGCAACCATGACCTTGCTCTACCATGTTGCGGCCGAAAATCTGACACGTCTGAAAGGTGCCTGAAAAATTCAAGTCAAAAACCGAAGACACAGCTTTTGTATCCAGATCAAAAAACGAACGCTCCGGTGAAGTTGTTGCTCCAGGCTGATTACCGCCAGCTCCATTGATCAAAATATCGATTGAAGAAAACTTGCTTAAAATTTCTCTTTGTGCATCCTCAAGCGCAGTTTTATCCATCACATCACAGCCTAGGCCAATTGCCTCGCCACCTGCTTGATGGATCGTCTCAACCACTTTTGCAGCCGAAGCCTCATGCAAGCTGATCACAGCCACCCTGGCACCTGCTTCTGCCAGTGCTTGTGCCATCACCCGACCCAAGACTCCGCCTCCACCGGTAATTACTACTGTTTGTCCCTCTATGCTAAAAAGTGTTTTATAGTCAGGCATTTACTACTCCATTCATTTCTACGATTGTTGACGCGCTTAAACGATTTATTCACCCATAGGTGTTTGGAGGAAATAAGCTTGGTTATATTGTAGCATGAATATGACTTTGTACGGTCTTATCCGACTTGAAAAATCAAATTATCACTATATGAAAACACTTTCCATGATCATCTATAGTGCATTACCATTCATCAAGAGCTTGTTCTAAATACTCACGACAAGAAGAGAGATGTTGATAAAAATCCTCTGGCATTTGCTGATTAAATATAGATCTGGTCAGGATGGAAGGAATTGCATCAATAGCCATCATCACTTGAATCTTTGCTTGACGCAAGTTTTGTAATATTGCATCAATAGATCCTAAATCTTCTAAGAGAGGCGCAAATACTATAGTATTCTTTGTTAGCTTGCGTATTTCAAATATAGCTTGCCGGATAGTTTTATGTAATTCACTGGCAAATTGCTCACGTAAGTCATTGGTTGTTCCTATATCTATAGTCTCTTCCATCGCAGAGAGATTAGCTCGAATTAGATCCAATTTTGCTGCTTTGCGCTCAAGCACCGCATTTCTATGCGGCTGATCATCTGTGGCACTATTGGGCGTAGGTTCTTCTTCTAAAGAGGATAAATTGTCCGTATCTTTCTGTTCTGTCATCGCTTCTTGCTCCTTGTATACAGCTTCTTTCTGTCCCATTAGTGGAACTTCTATCTCTTGAGTTTGTGTTGATGCTCCTTGTAGTTTTAATGCAATTTGGGAAATGCCATCAGTGATAGCAACTAGTGCTTTATCCTGTGTAACCCACGAATTATCTGTAATCGGCTTTGCGCCAGGAGGAAGCACTTGTAATTTAGCAAAAGGAGTATGTTGCCAAGTCGTTGGTCTTGCGATAATTGGAATTACAATTACTTGCTCCTGTTCATGTCTCTCAAGTGCACGCGTCATCTCCACACTGTAACAATAGTCAGAGGCAATAAAATCAGGGCTGACAAGAAGTAGAATGATTTGTGCTGTGTCTAAATATCCCTTAATTGTTTCTTCCCACTCACTCCCAGCGGTAATGTCCTGATCATGCGACACAGAAATAATATTTTTCCGCTCTAAAGGCTTCAAGTGAGTCCTTAATTTTTGTAAATAGCCTTTATCTTCACGTGCATAACAACAAAAAACAGTTACATTTGTCATTCGAGGGCTCCTAAAATGCATATTAGATATAAGAAAACCACAAGAATATGTTCCCCAGGTCTTCGTCATAATCCTTTACGTAGTATTTCCAAAAATCCGAGTATAATATACACTATTTACAATATATACAGTACTTTTTGTCTTGCACGTCTTTCCCTTCGCGTCACTCCCCTTTTCTGCTTTAACCATAATTCCACATAGTGCTTTACCAAAAAGAATTACTCGATAGGACACAACTCAAGGGATTTTTACCTGTACACTCGTTTTGTTGCCTAAATCTCTTGCAAACAGAAACAAATATAGGTAAACTTAGGTACACGCAATTAGACCTTTACGGCTGGGGAAGTAGAAAACGACTAGATGTAGGTAAACGGAAATCAGTATACCTTCTTCTACTAAGCCATTTCAAATAGATAAATAACACTTCACTGATCTAATTTTCAAAACATGCAATTACTACTGTGTACAACATCCTTAAGGAATGGGATTAAAAATTATGCCAAGCGAAGCCCAGGCACGTATTAAAATCAATAAACTGCTTGAAGACGCAGGCTGGAGATTATTAGATACATCGGCAGGCAAAGCAAATGTAGTTTTAGAAAAAAATGTCAAATTAACCAAGCAAATCATTGATGAATTTGGAAATGATTTTGAAAAAACAAAAAATGGCTATATTGATTATCTTTTGCTTGATGAGCGAGGTTTCCCGTTTATTGTCCTTGAAGCAAAAAAAGAAGAGAAAAGTCCCCTTGATGGCAAGGAACAAGCACGTGAGTACGCTCAGGCCAGAAATGTACGCTATATCATTCTTTCAAATGGCAGGGAACACTATTTTTGGGATATAAAAGAGGGCAATCCCTATCGGATCGGAACATTTCCGAGCCTTGAAACACTAAAAAAGGATAAGCTGCTTATTGCAGACCCATCGGTACTTGCCAATGAAGCGATCAACACAGACTACATTGTTTTAACTCAGTTGCCAGACTATCAAAATGATCCTTCCTGGAAAGATGATACCACCAGGCAAGCTTTTATTATTGATCATGAGCTTAAGTTTTTACGCAAATACCAACTAAATGCTCTGTATGCTCTCCAAAATGCAGCCAAAGAGAAAAAGAATCGATATCTCTTTGAGATGGCAACCGGTACTGGTAAAACCTTAACCTCTGCTGCGGTTATCAAACTGTTTCTCAAAACCGGCCAGGCAAAACGCGTTCTCTTTCTGGTAGATCGCATTGAGCTTGAAGATCAAGCACAGAAAAATTTTGTCTACTACCTATCAAATGACTACATCTGCAAAATCTATAAAGAAAACAGGAGTGACTGGGACGACGCAGACATTGTTGTTTCAACAGTTCAAACACTGACAAAAAAGGAGAAATACAAAAGACTGTTTACTCCCACAGACTTTGATCTGATCATTTCTGATGAAGCTCACCGCTCCATTTCTGGAAATGGTAGAGCGGTGTTTGAATACTTTTATGGTTACAAACTGGGTTTAACAGCAACACCAAAAGACTATCTCAATGAGATTGATATTAAAGAATTAGGTGCTAAAGACCCCCGAGCACTGGAAAAGCGCTATCTACTTGATACTTATACTACCTTTGGTTGTGAAAATCAGGAACCAACTTATCGGTATAGTCTGCTTGATGGAGTGGCAGACGGTTTTCTGGTAAGCCCGATTGTGGTTGATGCCCGTACTGATATCACAACCCAATTGCTCTCAGATGAGGGTTTTGCAGTCGCTGTTGCAAAGGATGATGAACAAGTACCAGAAAATGATACAGAAGCGGAAGCTACAGAGGAAAAAGTTTTCTATCAAAAAGATTTTGAGAAACGCTTCTTCTCGGAGAACACTAATAAAGTGTTTTGTACCACTTTTTTGAAAAACGCCTTGAAAGACCCAATCAGTGGTGAAATCGGGAAAACCATCATCTTTTGTATTACCCAGAACCATGCATCAAAGATCACGCAAATGCTTAACGAGTTTGCTGACGAAATATATCCAGGGAAGTATAACTCTGATTTTGCGGTTCAGATCACTTCCAACGTCTCAAATGCCCAACAATTTACCACCAACTTTGCCAATAACAATTTAAATGGCTCCTCTTCTGCTTTTCTTGAAGGATATAAAACCAGTAAAACTCGTGTTTGTATCACAGTAGGAATGATGACAACAGGCTACGATTGTAAAGATATCCTAAACTTGTGCCTAATGAAACCAATCTTTTCCCCAACTGAATTTGTTCAGATTAAAGGTCGAGGCACCAGAGAGCACACATTTATATATAAGCTCAAAGAAGCAGAACAGGAACGCGAAATCAGTAAGAAGAAAGAAGCGTTCAAGCTGATCGACTTTTTTGCAGTTTGCGAGTTTTTTGAAAAAGGTTTTGAGTATAACCAGGCGCTTTCGCTGCCTAAGAAGAACCGCAAAGCTACAACATCCGGCGAAGAAACTCTTGAACCCACAATTGATGAAGTCACGGTTACACTCCCTGATGAATTAAAAAATCTTACTATCACACCCATTGGTCTTCAAGGTATGCGCGTTGATCGCGAATTATTCCGCCAGTTTAAAGCTACACTTAAAAATGACCCCTTTGTTCAGGAAAAATACAAGCAGGGTGAAGTTGGCACAGTTGAAGAATATGTCAAAAACACCATTTTGGACAAGCCTGAGGAGCCCTTTACCCTAGAAAAGCTTCGTGAATCGGTTCAGGCAGATCGCAAGATCTCTCTTCGGGAAATGATTGAAAATATCATGCAAGGCCAAGAAACCTTTAAATCAAAAGACCAATTATTAGAGGAGGAGTACCAAGAGTTCATCAGACTTTACAATCCTGAAAATCAGTATAAAATGGCAATTAGAAATTTCCTCAAAGCCTACATTACGGATGTCCAAATCCGTGATATTGTAGCCAAACGACAGTTTACCCGTTTTGCTACTAATCCAAAATTTACTCTCGATGAGTTTAAGGCATTAGGGGTATGGCGCAATAAGGTTATTGAATATGTGAATGATAAAGTCCAAACCGAGGACTTTGCTTAATAAGGAGTGCGGGAAGCGTGTTGAATCAAGAGACAAAGCGGAGAATAGATACCGCCCGAGATATTCTCGTTGGAAAAGAACCGGATCCTAAAGCCCAGGTAGCACAAATCACGACTGCTCTTATCTATAAGTTTATGGATGATATGGACAAGGAGTCAGTTGATTTAGGCGGCGATCCATCGTTCTTTGTTGGTGAATATGCTAAGTATTCATGGGACAAACTGCTTGATTCACGCTTAGGTGGGATTGCGCGCCTCAATTTGTACATTGAGGCGCTTGAAAAAATGCCCCTTAATCCAGAACTTCCAGAACTATTTCGCAACATCTTAAAAGGAGCATTCCTTCCTTACCGCGATCCTGAGACCTTAAACCTATTTCTAAAACAAATTAATGCCTTTTCTTACGATCACAGTGAAAAGCTTGGTGATGCGTTTGAATATTTGCTTTCAATCTTAGGTTCTCAAGGTGATGCAGGACAGTTTAGAACACCTCGCCATATCATTGATTTTATCGTCGCGGTTCTTGATCCTCAAAAAAACGAAACGATCTTAGACCCTGCCTGTGGTACTGCTGGATTTTTAATCTCCTCATATAAGCATATCTTAAGGCAAAATACCAAAGAGTATCCGGGTGACTTACTAAATCCCGATGATAAAGAAAAGCTCATGTCAAATTTTGTAGGATATGATATCTCTCCTGACATGGTGCGGCTCTCCTTAGTAAACATGTACCTACATGGTTTTCAAAATCCTCAAGGATATGAGTATGACTCTTTAACTAGCGAAGAACGCTGGGATGAAACCTTTGATATTATCATGGCAAATCCTCCTTTTATGTCGCCCAAAGGCGGTATTCGCCCACACACACGTTTCTCTATTCCGGCAAGTCGGTCTGAGATCCTCTTTGTCGATTATATCGCTGAACATCTGAATAATCACGGACGAGCTGGCATTATTGTCCCAGAAGGGATCATTTTTCAATCTGGCAAATCTTACAAGGCTTTACGGAAAATGCTGGTTGAGAAGTATTTATGGGCAGTTGTATCTTTACCTTCCGGAGTATTTCAACCGTATTCAGGAGTTAAGACCAGTATATTGTTTATGGATAAAAATTTAGCAAGTAAAACTGATAGCATTCTATTTGTTAAAGTAGAGAATGATGGATTTGACTTGGGAGCACAGAGGCGTCCTATTGCTAAAAATGATTTACCACAAACATTACGTACCCTGCACCAATATGCGCGAGATTTACAAGAAAATATAACTATTCAAAGTTACTTAAACCAAGAGGAAAATATAAGCTTAGCAACAATTGTTCAAAAAACAAAGATTGCAAAAAATGGGGATTATAACCTTTCTGGAGATAGATATAGAAATAACCAATTTAAACGACATGCCAAATGGCCATTTATAGAATTAGGAAAGATTGCTCAAAACCTTGATAGCAAAAGGAAGCCAATAACCAAATCAGATCGAATTGCAGGTATATATCCATATTATGGAGCTTCAGGCATAGTTGATTATGTAGAAGGTTATCTTTTTGATGAAGATTTGTTATTAGTTTCAGAGGATGGTGCCAATCTTCTAACAAGGAACACCCCTATTGCTTTTTCAATTAGTGGCAAGACATGGGTCAACAATCACGCCCATATCTTAAAATTTTCCAATACGGCAACGCAAAAATTTGTTGAAGTTTTATTAAATTCAATGAATTTAGAAAATCATATTACTGGTTCAGCACAGCCAAAACTTAATCAAGATAGTTTAAATGCAATTCAAATTCCTTTGCCGCCATTGAAGATACAGCAAGAAATTGTTGCAGAGCTCGAAAACTATCAAAAAATTATTGACGGAGCTAAGCATGTAGTCGCCGCCTGGAAACCAAAAATTAAAGTTGATCCAACATGGCCCAGTAAACAATTAGGTGAAATTATCACCTTGCAACGTGGTTATGATCTACCCAAAACCCAATTTAAAGAAGGAGATGTTCCTGTAATTGGTTCAAATGGTATCATAGGATATCATAATGAAAAAAAAGAGAAGGGTCCCGGTGTAGTAACAGGAAGAAGTGGTACTATTGGGAAAGTCCATCTGATAGAATCGGATTATTTCTGGCCACATAATACAGCGCTTTTTGTAAAAGAGTTTAATGGTAACAATTGTAAATTTATTAAATATCTTTTAGAGTCAATCGATCTAAAATCTTTAGGCGACAATGTAGCTGCTGTACCTTCTTTAGACAGAAAAAATGCACATAGAGTTCCTGTATTTCTCCCACCTCTCGAAATCCAAGAGCAAATCGTTGCACAGATTGAGGAGGAACAAAAAATCATTAATGCCAATAAGAGACTGATTGAAATCTTTGAGCAAAAAATCAAGGATAAAATATCTGAAGTCTGGCTGACTGAAGAGTCAGAGCCATTAACTGTTGATACAGAAACAGCTGGAACCGATAATGATATTATGGATTCAGCAGAGATAGAATTAGAGCCTGGTTTACCAAAAACTGCGGAAAATGAGGAAATTGAGACAATGCCAGAATTGGTTGAAATAAAACAAGGATCCTTATTCCATCTCTCCTAGCAACACCTCATTGGACATTAGCCATAAACTCCTGCAGAGGCCAGATCTTTCTGTAGGAGTTTTTATTCAAGCCTCAATCTTTCACCAAACATGGCTTTAAATAGAAGTTAAGATTTACGCGATTCCGGAAGAGCATCGATCTGAACCTTTAAAAATTTCGCAAGCATACTACACTCAAGCGTCAGAAGTTCGCTCATAAGCATTAAGTTCTTGAGTGATTGTTCCAGGTCTTCTATTATCCTTTTTGTATCCTTTTGTTGCATGGGTTTGAATTATACCATAGATTGATACAAGGAGTATGTAGCAAATGATACTCTTAAGTATCTACCATCAGGAAGATGGGAAAACAGATAACACACAGAGATGTTCTGCAGAAATTCGGAACCAGGCTGCAACACATCAGAAAAGCACAGGGGTTAAGCCAGGAAGAGCTAGCGGCAAAACTGGCTATGCATCGCACCTATATTGGGATGATTGAACGGGGAGAAAGGAACCCGACCATAAGAACCCTATATAAGATCGCCAAAACATTAAAAGTCAGCGCTGCGGAATTGCTCCCTTTCTAATATGTTAGAAACAGTAAATCCTTATAGTTGGCAACACTATGCGCCATGTGAAACCCTGCTTACAGTTTTTTTCAATCCCTTTTTCTATAATCCCTCCTTATTATGAGCTGGGAACATTACCGACAAGAACAGGCAGACTTTTATACAAATTACGCTTCGGAATTAAAAGAACGCTTTGAAAAAGGATATCTAAGAGAGCTTCTTCCCTACCCTCAATTTATCGTCTGGAGACACCAGTGGATTGATACGCACAAGAAGACAGTGCTTATCTGCCCCAAAACACACAGAGAGGCAGCAATGCAAGATCCTAACTCCTGGGGAACCTATACGCAAGCACTTCATGCACTAAATTCTGGCCGATATCAAGGCATAGGTTTTGTGTTTACCAATAATGATCCTTTTATAGCTATCCACCTGGCACATTGTGCTCATGACAACCACAAGATTAATTATATAGAAAATGCGCTGGTTAAAAACCTGCTGCAAAGTTATACCGAATACGCAGATCCAGATAATCTCCATGTGCTGATTAAAGCAAGTATGTTAGAGGCAGCAAGGCAGCTAAATACCATCACCCTTTTAAATAGCGGCCATGCTCTAAGCTTGACCCTTCGCCACGTTCCTGATACACCTCTTAGCATTGCGGAGCGGCAGTCAGAGCTTGATACACTGATTTCCCAATTTGAGAACCAAGCAAAGTCAAAAGATACTCCTGTCTGGCAGATGCAGCTCCCCTACTTCACTTTGGCTGTATAAAAGATAGCAATGGGTTTGAAGAATGAAAACAGCGCTAGTTGTACCTCATGTTGCTGTTTTCTAATCACTCCCCCTTCTTTTTTGCGCTCCTGGTGGTTTGTATTTCTTTCGTTTCATATACTTCTATTTAAGCAAAAAAGCTACTTAGACTGTAAAGAGAGAGAGATGGTATCTTACTCAGTCAATCGCTATCATAAAGAAACAAGAACTACCCTATTTATTTACAAGAAAGGCTTTGCCCCTCACAGGACAAGGATTACGGAAGCAATGCGACAAGCGCTTTTCTGTTCCTCCTTGCCTATTTCACCCTGTTTTTTGTCATTTCAAATAAAGCTAAGAAAAACAAGTTTTCACCGGTTTTTTAGAATGTTATTGTCTTTGTAAGCTAAATAACATTCATATTTTTATTGTTTTTTTAGAATTAGATGTAAATATGGGATTATATTCTGAGTTTGCTAAATTATTAAAAATTGCCGAAGAGCAAATCCTGCCGACTAAAGCACAGTGGACAAGGGGTATTTACTATACCAGAAACTTTTACACCAAAGCCAGGCAATGGGGGTTAACTGAAGAAGATGCTGCTGATGTCTACCGCCATGGAGAAGTAGTCAAACCAAATATGATGCTTTGCAAATATAACGGCTATGCTATTGGCATTTATTATTATTTAGATAAGCGCTCCGGAAAGCCAGTGATCACCTCGATCTGGAAACAAAAACCCTACTAATTCAAGTCTGTTTGAAGAACAATATCACCGCCCAAAAGCAACCAAGCGGTGACCTGATATAATTTATTTATTATGGCAGGTAAAAAGATACACTATCAAAACCGTATCATCGTAGATCCACACATCCTGGCCGGGAAACCGGTGATCAAAGGAACGAGGATTCCTGTGTCTTTAATTTTGAACTTACTAGGGCATGGATATGATTTTACGCAGATCAAAGAAGCATATCCTGATCTTACGGATGATGATATTCAAGCAGCTATTAAGTATTCCGGCTCCTAAAAGACTGTTACGCTACTCTTCGTGGCTTAAGCCACTCAAAGGCAGTATCCGGCCGGTTATGATAACCCTTAACATAGAGAAAGCAAGCTTCTTCTGAGTGCATAGCATCTGGATCTCTGGGTCCGGTAGTAAGCAGTTCGGCAAAATACGCAGAGAAGAAAAAAGTGTTGAGAAAGGAATTCAAATCGTGTATTTTGATGCCGAAGTGCTTTCTGGCATAGGGAGCAAGGTCGTATAGATCAAAAGCCTGCGTACGACGGCTGGCATAAATAAACAAAAGCATAGTTTTAAATAACGCAATCCGTAAGACACTGTGTTGCTTGGCTGCTGTCCACTCATCCATCGTGGGCATGGTAAGAATTGTTATTGCCAGTTTGGAAAGGCAAAGCTGCGTATTGGTGGTAGTCAGAAGCCCGAATCTCTGACAATCAGCCAGCTTCTGCTTGAATCGTTTGGTACTTACCGAATAGCTTGAGCGAAACGCTGTGCCTCTGCCAGGCCAGGCACGCGGTTTGATAAAGTCCTGATAAGTCCAGACTTCACCGTATTCACGGGTCAAGTTCTCCAGGAGCTCAATGAGATATTCCAGAGAGTAATGTGGAAAGCTGGCAAGCTGTTTTTTGTCAGCGCTACTCATACGAAGGAAGTATGGCAGCACTGACAGAAAAAAGCTGTAAGCTCACCCCGCTTATACATAAACCTAGGGGGATGTTACTTATATATAGCTGCTGCTACTAGCAGTTATAGAGTAAAAACCAACACCATTAGCTTTTGGTTTTTGTGGATGAATAGCAAAGTATTACGAGAGCAAAAACGAAGGCCAATTATCTTTATGAATCAATGAAAACGTGCTACCTGGATATGTCGCAAAAAACTCGTCTGGTTGTTTTACTTTAGCACCACTACTCCATTTAAACTCAAAAGCGTGAAGTTTTCCACCAGTTTCTTCCAAATAATCAATTTCCTTTTGATCGTAAGTTCGCCAAAAGTAAGTATTCGGAAATTGACGATGGTTCTGGTTTCGCTTAAGTCGCTCAACCACACAAAAATTTTCCCAGAGTGCTCCGACGTCTGTTCGGATACGAAGCGGGTTAAAATTATTAATAAGCATATTGCGAATCCCCAGATCATAAAAATAGACCTTAAAAGCAGTGCCAATTTCTTTTCTGAGATTCCGGCTGAATGAACGAAGACGAAAAATAATAAAACATTGTTCTAACAGTTCAATATAAGTACGGACGGTATGGTGGTTTTCTTTCAGCAAGGTCGCAAGTTCAAAGTAGGAAACTTCATTCCCAAGCTGAAGAGCCAGGGCTTGTAAAAGATTAACGACAATATCAGCCCGCTTGAGTTCTTTAAATTTGAGAATATCCTTATAAAGGTATTTACTCGCAATATCATGCAATTCTTCCCGTGCTTCATCCTCTCCACTACTGGTAAAAACGCTGGGATAAAGACCCATCCGAAGGATGGTTTCTAGTCGTGCTTGTGCCATAACCATGTCATGAGCAGTCACGACTTCCTCAAGCGATAAGGGATACAAGGTATATTGTCGCGTTCTTCCGGTAAGTGGTTCTGAGATTGTTTGGGCAAGATCAAAACTGGATGATCCAGTGGCTAAAATCTGCAACTGTGGGAATGTATCTACCAAAATCTTCAAAATTTTGCCAATCCCGGGGATTTCTTGTGCTTCGTCTAATACGACAAAGCGCGCAGTCCCCAAAAAGGCTTTCAACAGCTCACTATTCGTAGAGGAGAGTGCTTGTTGATTCTGTAAAAGTTCACAGTTAATATATCGACTGCTATCAGAGTATTTTTCCAATAACATCTTGCTTAAAGTTGTTTTACCGGTTCTGCGAGCGCCATAAATAATAACAACTTTCCCTCGAAACAGGTTTGCTTCGATTTCTGACTGGATTGTTCGTGTGTAAATCATATAAATATTGGAGGTATACTTCCAATATTAAACGAAATTTCGGAAGTATGCAAGAAGCAATTAAGTCAATTACGATCCCCTGTTCGTATTCATGGGTATATGAGATAATATACTATATTTTATTAATTCGTATATTATGAAGAAAATTAATTTTGTGAGCTTATTAAAACAGTATAAATCCGGCTGGGTCGCAATTTCAGCGGACTTTAGTAAGGTCGTTATTTCAGGAAAATCGCTTAAAGAAGTGATGGAAAAGGTAAAAGGTATCAAGGAGAAAGTATACTATTTCCCAGCAGGTGAAGCATACGGTGACTTTGTGGGAACAAATCAACTATCTGCTTTATAACGATTCCTTATAACCCCCTTCCAGATATTAAAAGCAAAATTATTGTGGCCCCCATAGTGCCAGTTACTTTTGCTTACAAGGATCAGTCTTTTTCGACCTTTGCCCTAGTTGATTCCGGCGCTGCTGGTGCTGTTATTTCAACCGTTATTGCAGAAGCTCTGGGTATTGAGTGGGATAAGCTTCCGGTGTCGGGTGGATTTTCAGTTGGCGGCACTTTTCGCTCCCACGCTTTTAACCAGCTCACAGCAGAAGTATTCGATCATTCTTTCCCGCTTAGGGTCAATATTATTGAAGGAGTTGCACCGTACAAATGTATTCTTTCCACGAGCAGATCTCTTCCAGAGAGCAAAAATTACCTTTGAAGCATATAAACAGCAACTAAGCATTGATTTTCGAAAATATAACTAATCTTCTATATCGCTTTCAGAAAACCCCAGTTATGAAATCAACTCATGTACATTTTCTAGGTAATTCGTCCTAATTTTCTGCCTGTACATATACGTAGAATGGATGAGGTGATATATTTTCTTAAGCACAGTTAAAGCTCAACAAATATAGGCAGCTATAGCAATAGCAGGAGGCAAAATATGACTGTTCCACGTGCATTCATCAGTTTTGATTTTGACCACGATGAAAAATGGAGGAACCTCTTTGTCGGCCAGGGGCGACATCCCGATACACCATGGGAAATAGCAGATTGGTCTTCCAAATCTGCGTTGCCTCAAAGTCAATGGGAAAAGCTTATTGAAGATAAAATCAATAGATGCAACATGGTTATTGTATTAGTGGGTAGATATATGGCGAGTGCAACAGGAGTTGCAAAAGAAATCAAGATGGCAAAAGCTAACAACGTCCCTGTATTTGGTGTATATGTTGACGACGCTAATAGATCCAGTAATCTTCCCACAGGGCTTCCCTCAAACCGTGTGATTAAGTGGACTTGGCCTAATGTTACAGCCGCAGTAGACCAAATGATGCAGGAGGGAAAGAACGCAAGTACCCCAAAGTAGTAATAGACCATCGTGATAAAAGAGTTCTACCGAAGAGTACTTCAGCAAAGAGAAGCCAGGGCCAACGTAGCAAAAGCCATGTAGTACAGAAATCAAAGCAAAGATCATCTATCCGTCGATCAAAAGGCACACGAGATCAACCTTATTGGCGCAGTGTATGGAACTGGATAAAACAGTGGTAAGGTAAAATAATGGAGCAAAGGTCATCCAATCGCTCCGTTAAGCTAAAAACGGTATTCATACAGACGGACACTGCTTACAGCATCAAAGTCATAATAACTCAGAAGACCATCGGCTAGCTGTTGTAACGAATGATTTGTAAAGCAACTTCTTAGAAAGAATAATAGACAATATGCTACCTCGCCGTGCACTTATTATTGGAATTGATCATTATCTGTTACCTGGAAATGATCTTCAAGCTGCTGGTGCTGATGCCAAATCAGTAGCCTCTCTACTTGAGAAGCATGAAGACAACACTCCTAACTATGACTGTCGTCTCTTAGTCAATACTATGGAGAATGGGCAGCCTATTAGTCGAGCTGCATTACGCAAAGCATGCAAAGAATTGTTCTCTGACTTCAGGGGTGACGTTCTGTTCTATTTCTCTGGACATGGTGTTTTAACCTCAGATGGCGGATATATAGTAACTGCAGATGCCAGGGAAGATGATTGGGGTGTTCCGATGCAGGAAATAGTGAACCTCGCCGACAACTCAGTGGCTCATGACATTTTTATTATTCTGGATTGTTGCCACAGCGGTAATATAGGAAATTCAACGTTATTGAATTCTCAAAGGGACAGCCTCCCTCTTGCTGTTGTACGTGAGAATATGACGGTCATTGCAGCATCTCGTGCTTCTCAGCCAGCCATGGAAGGTAATGGACATGGCCGTTTCACTAGTGCTCTACTTGATGCATTGAATGGAGGCGCTGCCGATCATTTAGGATGGGTTACTGCTCCATCAATCTATGCATATGCTGAACGTCGCTTCGGTTCCTGGGAACAGCGACCGGTATATAAATCTCATACAACGACGGTAACTGTGGTTCGTCAATGTGCCCCGCTCATTGAACGCCTCAAGCTTCATGAACTCATGAAGCATTTTCCTCATCCAGATTATAAATATCGTCTCGATCCGGAATATGAACCAGAAGATGAACATGGTAACTTTCATGAACCTGTAAATCAGGAGAAATTTGCTATTTCTCAGTTATTTAAAGAATACCGCAATGCAGGCTTGCTAAAAGCTTCAATCCCAAACGAACATTTCTATTGGACAGCAAGACGATCACATACTGTTGAACTTACCCCACGAGGTCGAGAGTATTGGATGCTCGTAAAAAGCAATAAGATTTAGAAAAGAGTATAAATGAAAATTGGCATAACAGGACACCAACATCTGGGATCTGAGGCCACTATCACTTGGCTTTGGGATGTGGTAGACAAACTTATCCACCAATATCATGTCGATTTTGGCATAACATCTCTTGCTATTGGAGCAGATCAACTCTTTGCAGAAATTTTGAGGAAAGCTAATATTCCTTATATGGCAATCATTCCAAGTGATGATTATGAAACAACATTTCAGAATAGGAATGATCTTGCGCACTATCAAGGATTGATACGCACCGCTTCTACGCAGATAACACTGCCTTTTGAAAAGGCAAATGAAACAGCGTTTTATGAGGCTGGAAAACAGGTAGTACAGCGTTCTGATATGCTTTTTGCTATTTGGGATGGTCTTCCAGCAAAGGGATTGGGTGGAACAGGTGATATCGTGCAGTACGCTCTTTCAAATAAAAAACATATCGTGCATATAAATCCAATTACTCACAAGGTGAATATGCTCTAATATGACTACTGGGTGAAATTAAACAAACAGGGCTAAACAACCACAGCTTGACTTTCCAGTAGTAATGGAGAAATTTCGTACGCTTTGCTCTTGTCGTAGTAATATTCTCTAGTGAACAAGGGGGCACGAGGCCAATTTAGATACCTTCCGTAAGCGGATAGAGTGCTTTATAGATCTTCTGGGCAATTTCAGCGCCCGCAATTACTAAGCGGCCATTGAGCTTGGTTTCATAGTACGCATGGACTTCTGCCACCGACTCATCCAGTAGAGAAAAGCCTGAGGGGTCTTTCTTAAGGCGGTCTATTGCCTGAACCACCCGCTTTGCCCAATTCTCTCGTTTGCTCCAGACATATTCATCCACATCGGGTGGTTTGTAGAAACGATTGGGGTCAGTATTCTGTGCCCATTGCCGGTAATTGCTTGCTCCATGCAGTTCATACTGCACACAGACAAGCAGCATAAGGGCCTTATCAATGCCGTTAGCAACGTCATACAAACAGATAAATGCCTCCGGCTTGTCCGGTCGATACTCTTCTTTCTTGTGCTTTGATGAGCAAACTCGTCATAAGTTGATACAACAGCACATGCAGACAGAGTTCATAGCGTTTCGGATGAGGCTCCTGAAGTTTCTGAGCGATAAACTTTCTTGCTATCTCCAGCATATTACATATCCCATCACGATGATCGGCAATGTCCGTCAGCCTGCGGGCGATCTGGAGAACCAAGTAGTGATCAGTAAATGCTTGTATAGCGTCAGGGCTTATTTCCAGGTCTGTATACTGCCTTCGAAGCTCAGACAGCTTAGCCAGGTCATTCATGTGCCTCTCTTTCTGGATCTTTTTGTACGTGAGCAGTGCTGGCAGTATTTTCCATCCTCATAGTTTCCTGATTGTAATACAAGTCTGCGTTTCGTGACAGCTGCAATTATAGCAACGCAGGTGAAACAATATCTTGTCGTAGGAAACGCGAACAGCTATAATGCTTCGGGATACAGATGCTTCGGGCATTGCTGCTTTCACTATGGGAATAAAACAGAAGAAAATAAGGTCAAAGAGAAACTATTACAAACAGCTAAAACGACGAGCTTCTACACAAGAAATCAAAGCAGGTATCCCCTTGTCACCCGAAGATAGAATTACGTATGTCTACAAACAAGACGACAAATATAAAATTATTGATGTCACCGATGTATCGTATGAGATATTTCTCAACCAGAAATGGGTAACGATTCTCCGCTACGATAATGCGCATGGCTTTCATCGTCACCTCATAGGAAGCATCTCTCATCCAGAAGCAGACGTTGTCACCCCTCTGAATATCAGCGGGCAATCGGAGAGTTTACTCAGATGGGCAATCGAAGACATCAAGGTAAACTGGTGGTATCATCGGGCAGCGTATTTTAAGCGAAACAACCTGACCGATAGTTGACAGATGAATAGTGTTTCTATTACGCTACTATTACGGTATTATTATCGCTTATTGAATAAATGTGCTATACTATGACACCACTATGAGTAAGCAACAACAAGTAGAAAAAAATTTAGAGCTGGCAGAAAAGCTTGCTGATTATATTGTTGCACACCCTGAAGCAACAGGAAATTTACCAAAGAATGTGTCCTATGTTGCCTTCTCTGCAACGGATACAACCATCAATCAAGAAAATGAAAAGCTAATTGAAGGATTAAAAAAAGAGGGAAAAACGGTTATTAAAGCACAAGAAACAAAGGATGCAGAGAATCCCTGGAGATTGACTCCTGTTTTATAACTTCCATACGCATCAGGAAGGAAAGCTGTATGTAGACCTTCCATTACTAAAGGCCTTATACATTGTCTTGACACAAGGTAAAAGCATTAAGTACCATTATTGCTATCTGGAAAATAATATATATTTGGAGGTTTAGAATTCATGTCAAGCCTTAAAGAAGTCACATCACGCTTTGAGAAGGATATGTGGAATAGCTATAGCATTCCTTTGCAAAAGCATCACTATAACGCGCATATTTTTAGGCAATACATAGAAGATTATGGTGCAGTGCAAGCTGCCAAAAATTTAATAGAGTCTGATGATATCCCTTATGGCCTGACTAAGCTCTGTGACATCGGAAGGCTGGATCTTTCCGCTGAGGCTCTCATACTAAAGCCAGAATATAAGGACTTATTTACAACTGAACTGCGTAAGATCGCTCGGCAGAGGCTAAGAATTCATTATGAATATAAAGCTCCATGGGACACTGGAGAATAGAGAGCTTTTGGTTTATTCACTAACCATCAACCAATCTAAAAGTATTTTCATGGCCCAGTACGGCTATTTTTGACTATCCCCTGCTCTGTTAATCCTCCCCCTAAACTACAAGCCGCCCAAAATCTGCTCTTCCACACTTAATCATTCACTCACCCCCTTGACTATAAGCCGATCTGATGTATAATATGCTCAACATGAGCATGCAAGAACAAGAGATGAAACAACCAATACAAAGTACTTCAGCTAACGAAAGAAAACCTGTTGTATATAAACTTCATGGCACCGCCCGCATTGAAAATATCACTCATACAAAACAAGAAATCGGAACTAACATTGATATTTTAAGAAGCAGAATAAATGAAGTCCTTGATCCTGCTCCTGAAGTAGAACCAAACCCATATGTCACAGAACTGGAAAGCTATGCTTATGATGTATATAAACAACGATATGGAGAACCTAAATCTGGATTTCTAAAAAAACGAAAAAGAATATTAACTTCAAAGATTGGAACACCACAGGAACCAGACCAATATATAGTAGAATTTAATACTCGAATTGGAAAAAGAACTTCTAAAAAAAATAATGAGAAAAACAACGAAAATAAACTATTAGTAGATATATACACACAATATCTCAAAAAAAATATATCTCATTATGAAA
Organism: Dictyobacter formicarum; assembly: GCF_016587435.1. The sequence goes on along the minus strand of NZ_BNJJ01000008.1, from coordinate 239,760 downwards.
CATACAATGTAGATACGCCAGAATTAAGAGTATACTTATATGAAAACACAGGAAAAATAGCTAAAATTGCACTCGTACAACATTCTGCTGGAGATTCAAGTAATGTTCCTGATGCAGCTCACTTTGATTTTTCTCCATTTGTAATTGATGCTAATAATAAACATAAAAATATATATAGTGATCCAATTATTGCTGATTCCAGTAGAATGCAATCGGACGAAGAAAAAAAAGATCTAGATGATTTACTCCAAAAAGCAAGAAAAACAAGTTTTTCAAATTTATACTATTCAGGAGCAACAGCTGTAGTACTTGATCTTGGGGATGTAATGCATATGCCCCAAATTGAATTTTGGTCAGGAAGGTCGTTATTCTCAGAAAAACATAGCCTTAAACCCAAAACAATATATACGTTTGATCCTAATCAAGGTGATCATGGAAAATTTACATTATTAAAAATTAATGGATTAAATTATAGATATCAGAAAGAATATGTAGAAAAATTTCATCCCGACCTCGATTACTTCGTTAATTGCCTCAAAGGAATGCTGCATTTAATCCCAATAGACATCTCTGAACTGGAAAACAAAAAAGACTCCAATCCCCAAGCCCAAGCAGAACACCTCTCCCCTGAAATCTCCGCTGGGAAAGAAGACGAATACTCAAACGATACCCAAATCCTTGAAGGCCAACCCAAATTTGACCCGCAAACTCTCAGTAACAGTGGAGATCTGAACCCGCAATTATCTTATTCGGATAGAAACCCGAACGACACCATCACCGAAGCCCAAATCGAAGAAGAACTTAAAAAAATAGAAGAACAATACCCTTCCTACAGCCAAGGCTACACCGGCGCCCAATCACCTGCTTCCCAAGAATACAAAGGTCCAAACGCCTGGAAATACGACCACTAAAAAATCTCCTCACCTCACTCTCCACTTCTTGGCCTTCCGGTAGTAATTGAGAAAAAAACGTCGATCTTTAAAATCGTAAGTTACGGATGACGGAGTGGCCTTAATCCTTTTATCTCCTGCTGGGCATTGAATGTATAGTGTTCATACGGATTAATGTGTTCGTGCCTGGTTTACGGACAAATCTCGGTGATACCCTTATCTCAGAGGCTACTTTGGCTTAAAAGAGCTTGCGATGCCATCATATGCAGGAATACCAAATATGTATGCAATACTTGCTACCCCAAGTACAATAGTATCTATTCCGCCTACATGCTTGGTGATATAGGCAATGATCAATAAAATCAACGTCAATATGATGCTGAGTGCAGTCTTGCAAAAAGTTAATTCTGCAGTATTTAAACCAAAAAGACTCTTTACTTTAATTTGTATCTGCTCTGTTTTTAATTCTACTGCATTTACTCTAGTATAATTTGTTGTTACTTGCTCCACATGCTCTTCAGTTTTTCCGTTCTGGGATTGGCTAGTTTTGTCAACAACTGTCCGTTCAATCTGCTCTTGTGTTCTCTCCACCTGCTCCAATTCTTGATATAAAGGAATACGAGGGAGGTAGGAAATACGAACCGCCAGGATACACGCTTCGGCTTTCAGCGGTTTTACCAGAAAGGAAAATTCGATCAATTTAGATTTCTCAAGTTTTTTTACTTGTTTGGTTATATTTATGCTGAATTCCTCTTTTGTAAACAGCAACTCAACTTGAATAAGTGGTTCTTCTTCAGTTGCTAAAAACTTCAACATATCACCTTTATTTGAAGCTTCTTGCTCTTTCTTGGTTAGGGCAGGTAATTTACCATCCTCAGCGCTTATAGAAACTTTTAATTCTGAAGGTTGATTAATATATGTTCTTACCGGGTAGGTAATACGAAATTTTCTTTCAATCGTCTGAATCAGTTCTATGGCTATCGTTCGAGCGGATTTCTGATAAACTCGCTGAATAGCATCAAATACTCCCGAGTACTGATCTTCCTTTTGATGAATTTGGGGAGTTGGTGATATCGCTGGCGCTTTTGCTGAACTGGGGACATCGCTCGGTAATCTTAAAGCTTGCGGTAGTCTTAATGATGGAGTGTTTTCATTCAGTTGAACGCCTTGTTGGAGCGTAACTATGTGATTTATCCATACGGTAAAAAGAATGAGAAGTATAAAAAAAAGTATCGCTAAAAGAATTAAAAAAATCATAGTCCCACTCCTGGTTTTCTTGATACGCGGTTATATTCTTTACTATCGATATCAGCCTTCTAAAATACAGAGCCTGATATATTCAGGCAATTATAGGTGTAGAATAGATGGCAAAATAAACACACTATGCCCGTTCTCCTCAAGCAGTGCTGCGACCCGTTTTATGATTCATAAAATCCCTGGCTTTTGTGGCGTCTCACAAATATGAGACAGTGTAAGGAAAGATAGTACAATATAAGGATGGCTACTTTTTGAGCAGCCTCAGCGTTTCAAAGAAAGGAGAGCAGTATGACACCAGGCGAAGAAAAGTTAATGTGGCGCTGGTTTGATATCGAAAGGCTAGCGAAGGTCGCAGCCCAAAGGCGCTCGCTCTTGATCCGACTGCAAGTGCAAGAGATCCTTACTGGTGATCACTTCAGCAAAACCATCCCAAGAGTGCAAACCTCAATAACCACATTTGACGAGCAGCGTGCGGCAATCAAATACAATGCAGCAACCGAAATTGTTGGGAGTAAATGCTTACCAGCAGAAATCATACCGATTTACAAACAAGTGCGAGAAGAAATTCTCAGCCGTTACACGCAGGAGAAGCTGGAGGCCGTCTTTGAACAGATTCAAAGAGATGTAGCCTTTCGGCGGGAGCTGCGAGCCGAGTTTTTACAGCAAAAGAGAAGCAAATGAGGGCGGTCGAAGCAACCATAATCGTGTTTACTCTCGTATCAAGCACCCTATCTGTTTTCAAGTGAATGTGTATGTTATCCTTTTCAAAAGCGTTTTTGGTATATTCCCCTCACATTTTGCAATTTAGTCAGCGCATCTGTAACCAAGTTCCATTTTTATCTATACCATTACAGAATATGGCAGTATCCGTACAGTATGACCTTTTTCCCGCAGAAACCGAGCAACCTGCAAAAGTATTTTTGCAATCCGCGGCTTTTGTGGAGTTGCACACAGCAGTCCACCACCTCAAGAAAGGTTCGTTGTAATCGTTTGATATTTGCCTTTGGAGACAAAAGTCAGAATAATCAGTTGAGTTAAATTGGAGAAGGCCTCAAGGAGATCCTCTTAACACAACACGTGGTTCTTCAACGACTTTTGCTATTCTAAAATGGCAAGGCCAACAAACGCATTCATTCATTAAAAGGCTCTACAAATGAAACTTGTATGTTTCCAACAGACGGAATTTTACCTGTGTCATACGTTATCACTCTGCCACGTGTTTTGATATCAAATTTGGAGACAATCGGAGGACGAATTATGCGTGTCTTCCAGGTTACCGTCATATCTAATCGGAAATATTCCTGGCCTTCAATAATCAGCTCATTGGGTTGAAAGATCAATGACTTTGTTCTCTTGTAGGAACAGTTGTCCGGGACAATGACATGAGCTGGTACAGCCTGCATAGTCTCATTAATAAGTTTTTGCCTTATTCGCTCGTTCAATATCTTGAGCAGCAGTTGTTCACCGTTATAGAGCACGAAAGTTTCCTCAGTAAGGATACCTGGCTTGAAGATTTCGTCGGGTCGCAGCATAAATTCTGACTGTGAGTTTACATCCGTATTTAATAAAATATGAAAGTTTGCGAACACCGAGGTAGAAGTATCGAGTTCTTCAGTTGCGATGAGAAGTTCGATCCTTCCATCTTGGTTTGCCTGGGCTTCTGCATCTTTAGTAAAACTTTTGGCAATAAAGTAGCCTTTTTGTGCCCGCACAACCTCTACTTTCTTAGAGAAGACGATAATTTCATCCTTATCGACTTTTTTAGTCCAGTTCTTACACTCAAAAATAAAGATCGCTTTATATCCTTTGCCATAGTCGATAGTAATATAGATGTCGATTTCATGCTTTACGCCATTGATGACTACGATTTTCTTTGGCTCAATGGTGACGATTGCCTCTTTTGTCGCCGGATTAGCACCTAAAATACATGTTTCAATTAACTGGACAGCCTTTTCAAGGGCATCTCCTTTTACCTGTGATTTGGTCCGTGGCATTGTAAATTTTCCAATCATTCAGAACTAGTAATCTTCAATGTTGGGGTTAATATAATCCAACTCTAAGAGAGTAGAGCAGACATAAGTGCATACTGACGATAAATAGCATAACTTAATCTCAACCAAATGTGTCTGCAGAAGAATCATTATAAATTTTTATTAGTGTTCTTTCCTCATAACGAAGTTCATTCTCATTTAACCTATGTATCCTTTTATCTAATTCTTCAATATTAGTAAAGTCCATCAAGGCCCTTTTGTTGATTTTTCTCTCGCTTTTAGCAACAAAACTACCGAAAGTTTGAGACATGGCCTCCCATTCAAATCCTCTCAGTAGCGCCAGGAGTCCGGCAGCTGTTTTGATCATCTCAGCAACGTACTCTTTTACCTCCGCCTCCGACCCCCATGCTTTCCATTCATAAAGTATGTCAAGCAAGTTTTTCTCTGTGAGAAGCGTTCCGTCTTTTGCAGTAATTTTTATTCTATCAACACAAATCTCATTAAGTCTGTCTGTATCTTCTTTATTCAATAATAATTCTTCTATGACTTCTTTTTTCTCCTGCCTTTCAATTGCATGATTTACCCATCCGATAAGGTGGATCGAAGAAGAAAGTCTTTTTGTTGAGGTCAGAATCTCAGTTAAAAATGCTACTCGCTTATGTGGTGCAATTTGCTTCAGCACCTGATAACCAATATACTCTGCTTGGGAGTCTGAATCCAATAATCCGCGTTTCCTGTTTTTTACCCCATCGGAAAAGTCAAAAACACTGATAACCAAGTTTCCCCTTTGCTGGTCGGACAAGGTGTTTAGATGGTCGAGTAACCTATTGAGAACGAGCCGATGTTTACCTTCTTCTTGGAATCTTCTCAGGTTTTCTGTAAACGCAGCTCTATCGTTAATGGTTGCCAGCAAATCTTTCAGCTTTTTTTCTGAAAGTGTGCTTGATGAAATCGAAAGAGAAAAATATTTATCAAAAATATCTGTAGCACATACATACAGCTGTTTTCTCCAATATTGTTGTTGCTCATGACCGTAATAGTGGTTCGTATAAAGGCTATTCACCTGCGGAAACAGTTGCTTAATCAATTTACCAAGTCCATCAGAAGTTCCTTGAGGCGATTTTTCTGCAAGTATCTGTTCAAATACCCTTTTCCTCTCATTTCTATACTCGTTATGTCCAAAGGATACGTTATCTGTCGATGTAAACACCTGTTTTTCATCGGCCATAGCCATATAAACTTCCGGCGCAAATACTCTAATTACCTCGATCCCAAGAAAATCGATAGGGTTGACCTCTTCATGACCTATTATTTCCAGATCGAGTTGCATGCTGCTAATGTACCGTTTAATATCCCTGATGGTTGGAAAAAAGCTTTTAAAGCTAGAATAAAATAGATTCCTCCATCGTTCATTATCCCAATGCTTCTCATCAAATTCTTGTATTGTCTTTTCAATATCGCTGGTTAGTATATCGAACAAGTCCTGCGTATCTGGTTTTGGCAAAGTGAAGCTAACCTGTATTATTTTCTTGAGATATTCATCTCCTCTGATACCCTTCTCATTTATCCGCTCACATACTTTCCCTTTATCATAGGCAAGCAGAAAAATTGTATTTGCAAAGTTTGCTGTCATTTTCACCAGCTTAAAAACGAGTCTTGTTTCGTGGCTATCAAGTCGGTCAATATCATCAATGACGATAACTATTCGCTTGCCAAGTTCTTTAAGAAGCTTATTGATACTTTCCTTTTGTTTTTCCAAGGGGTCTTCGCCACCGAACTTATGGACATCTCCTAATTTAAAATTTACAATGCCAAGAGCTGAAAATTCCGGTGCAAGTGTTATTTCACTTTGCTTTAAAAGTTTTGATGCATATCCTTTTATTTTTTGCGCTCTCGTATCGCTTTCGTCAGTTTCTTTTAAAGCATCAATGAGAGAGTCAAAAAAATCTTTAATAAGCTCGTTTTGATCGGAGAAATTCCAAGGATTGAATTTTATTGATAATATTTTTGGTGTTCTCAAGTCATCTAAAATCATATTAATAAAAGAAGTCTTTCCTGATCCCCATTCCCCTTCAATGCCAATAACTAGGCTTTCATCGCCCTCAAATCGATTTATCACTCCTGCTATACGGCTAGCTAATGGATAACGATGAAGCAAATCTTTGTCTTTAGTTGAGATTGGATTATCTGGAATCACGGTTTCTATTTAACCTCTTCTCATATTTTGTTGCTTTATGAAGAAAATACGATATATCTGATTCTTAAAGTTTAGTTGTGCCTGAGACTCACTTTTCTATGATTGATAGAACCTTATTATGTATCAATATGAATGATTATGAAGAATATATCATTCTAACAACAATATGTACAGGATAAAAGAGAAGTTAGGACAAATTACCTAGAAGATGTATATGGAGACAGGCTGCTTTCGTAGCAAATTGCTTATTTTACCTTTTGGGTGCGTTTCCCAAAAATAGCCAGATATCTTTTTGATTTGCCTGAATATCCTTATGCTCTTGCGATTGCTTTATGCGATGAGTATAGGCAGGTGATCTATAAAGCATATATTGATCCACATCATTCTGCTCGGTCTCTGATACCCCCTGTAAAATCCTGATGGGCAAGGTGGCTCTGTGTTAGAGAAGTTCTCAACTGAAAAGCGAGATACTGTAGCGTAAATCTACGCCACCAATATGTTTTTATGAGCTTTTTATCTGTCATACTTCCCCGTCTTTTTTCTCAGACTTTTTGGCTGGCCCTCTCTCAAATACAAAACCGGGCCGTCTATGAAATTCCCAGTCTGGTTCATCTTTCTTCTCAACCTCATAGCCTGGTCGTCTATGAAATTCCCAGTCTGGTTTATTTCTGTAAAATTGCCTAGAATCAAATTCTCCATTTATATATCTTTTGAATTGATCCATCCCTTTTTCAAGCTCTATCATGGATAATAGTCTATCTTCCTTTTTATTCATATTTTTCACCTCCTTCCATAATAAGTTTCATAAGAATATTTTTCATAATTAATTTTTGCCACAAAAAACCTCCCTACTTGGGAGGTCTATTTACCACAAAAACTACAACCTCCCATTAAGAGTCAGTTGTAGTAGATGTTAATTTATTTTGTGTTTTCATAACGTATGAATACACTAGCACATCTATAGGATAATGTCAACTACTAATTTATTCTATTAGTTTCATGTACAGTTATCTCTATATAAGCTCTTTTATTGTTGATAATAGTACACCTCCTATGAGATATAAATTCGTTCTCTTAATTGTTGTGCTAAAGGTTAAAACTTATCCTGGCGATAGACAGATAAATAAGCAGATAAAGAGAACCTAAAAGTGCTCATCTTTTTGGAAACAAGAAAAGTGAGGAACTACGATGTCTCAGTACCATGCGGAGCAGGAACAGAATTGTAATATACCTCCTACATTGAATGATATCTACGAAGCAAAAGAAGTTATTAAGGATCATATTAATCAAACATTGCTTGACGAGTCAAATTTTATAAGGGAATCTTGTAATGCTAAAAGAGTACTACTCAAAACAGAGAATGTGCAAAAAACTGGTTCGTTTAAAATCCGTGGTGCGCTTAACAAACTTTCTCATTTGAGAGAAGAGCAAAAGGAGAGAGGAATAATCGCTGCATCAGCAGGAAATCACGCACAGGGGGTTGCTCTTGCCGCAAAAAAATTGAATATCAAACCCTGTACCATTTTTATGCCGGAAAATGCTCCCAAAGCTAAGCAAAAAGCGACAGAAAGCTATGGTGCTAAAACTGAGTTGCATGGAAATACATATGACAAAGCCGCATCGTTTGCAAGAAAACAAGCAAAAGATGAAAATAAAGAGTACATTGAGGCTTTTAATGATCGCTATGTGATTGCTGGACAAGGGACAATAGGACTAGAAATATTGGAGCAAGCCTCTAAAATTTTAGAACCAGGCTCTAATGTAGACACTATTCTCGTTCCAGTTGGTGGAGGTGGATTGATCTCTGGTATTGCTATTGCGGTCAAAGAACAGAGGCCAGAAATCAACGTTATTGGCGTTCAAGCAGCTCAATGTGCCGCGGCTAGAGCAGCATGGAATGAAATGGAGCCTGTCCTTCTTTCTCAAGGAGAAACTATTGCCGATGGTATTAAGGTGAGAAAAATTGGTCAAATTCCATTTGAAATCATGCACAAATATCTGGGAAAATACAGGTATGTAGATCAGATCATTACAGTTGATGAGATGCAGATTATTCGTGCTATGTTTCTGCTTCAAGAGCGATGTAAATTTGTAGTAGAAGGTGCTGGTGCTGTTGGTGTTGCCGCGCTTCTACACCTTGATTCGTTTCCAGAGCAGAAATCCTTTTTTGTAGAAAAGAACGTCGTTGTGGTGCTCTCCGGCGGTAATGTGGATATGGATAAGGTTGGCAATATGATCGAGACAGCCTTGATTCAAGAATGGCGAACCGCTGTTTTCAAAATTAACATGAAAGATAAACCTAATTCACTTTTAGCTTTACTAGAGAATGTTAATAAATCTCAGGCTAATATTCGTCATATTACACAAACCCATATTTTGCGTAGGTGGGCTAATCCTGAATTAGAATTAATCTTGACTTTAGAGACACGAGATCAAATTCATGCGTCGGATGTTTTCTCAAAATTAAAAAGCGTGGAGGACGTTTCAGATATAGAATTTATCCGTGCTCCTTTTCTGTTAGAATAAAACGCCTTTACGTGATTTAGCAAAAATTAATTATGATAATAACCTGGGCATCAGAAAGGGAAGCTGCAGGTATACCTACACCAGTAGCGAGTATGTAAGAATACGAACCATATGTCCCTTTTCCTTAAGATTTAATGCGACCTGAGACAGAAGTCGGCTGATTCGCGGCTTTTGTGGTGTCTCACAAATGAGGACTCCACCTTTGGGAAGGTTGTTTGCTATTGTCTGGTATTTATCTTTATTAACAAGCAGGGATGCTGGCACGAGAGCCATATTATCCAGCGTTGCCTGGTGCAGGGCTTTGGGCGGCTTTAGGATCGTATAGTTTCCGGATTTCTGTTTCAGAAACTTGTCTGTTCCAGTAGCTCCCTGACATCGGTCTCAGTCAGGTGCGTATAGAGCAGCGAGGTTTCGGCTTCCGGTCGTATCGGAAAGGTCATCCTGAAAAGAAAGCAAGAGCAGATTGTGAAAGAGCACACCTTCTGTGCTTTTTTTGCTGTGGGGAGGAAACGCTTTACCGAAATAAGCCCTTTTTACGTCTGACCGCTTGTTTGAGGAGACTGCCGGGTCGAAAGGCAGCTTGTCTCAGCGCTTTATATTCCACCGGTTGTTTGGTCTTGAAGTTGAGGCCTTTGCCGCCTTTGTGCTGGCGGGTGTAAAACGTGCCAAAGCCAAGAAAGGAGACTTCTTTGCCAGCTGCTAATTTTTCTTGCAGCCCCTCAAAAATTTCCGTGATGGCAGTGTCGTAGTGGCGCTGAGAGCGGCGATAGGTTTTCGCGAGGTGTTTAATAAAGTCTCTTTTGTTCATGACGAATTTAGCGTACACAAACGGCTGGTCGTTGTCAAGAGGCGGTTTGGCTACTGTGGGATAGTATCCTGTCTTAAAAAACGTTCGTTTTTTAAGGTTGCACAACACGTGAATTTAAGAGGAGCGGTAACAGAGTAGCAATGTGCTTTTGTATGGAGAATATGCATTGAACAGAGAATTCGCGGGCTAATTCTTATGGCATGCTGAGTTTATTAGAGAGATATGCTCTGAGTAGCGAGCTGAGGAAGCAAGGAAGGTGAACTATGGAGCAAAAGGCTTCATCTGAGAAGGAAGATAAGACCCGAATTGAGCGAATGATTGAAAAAATTAAGAAAAATCCGGTAATTGTCGTACTCACTTGCTTGGTTGCTCTCATAATAGGTTTCGATAATCTCACAGGAAGCCTTGGAAATATACCCGGCAATATTTCAAAACTGTGGCTTCATCCAACACCAACATCAGTTGATGTTGCGCTGATCTCAGATTCCTATCCGCGTTTTGGCTTTAACTTTCAACATCCTGCTAACTGGTTACGATATGATCCAACTAATAGCGATGGCGCCAGATATGTTGATCCAAATAATACAAAAGTAACAGTGTCGGGCTCTGGAGGCTATGCAGTAGCATACCCGTCAATGGAAGATGAAATTTCAGCCGAACTGAAAGATGCTCGATCACATCCTCATTATCACCTGCTACAAGACGAAACTCCTTCCGATATACAGATGACAACATTTATGCAAAATGGGGATAAGGAAGTACAAGAAATCCCTGGAGAGAGATTTGAGTACGAATACCAGATCAATGGAAAGCAAATGTCTTTTATGGAACAGGTCGCTCAAGCTGAAGACGGTAATATAATCTTTACTATTTTTTGTCAAGCCCCTTCTGATGTGTATAAAGCATATCGAAATCTCTTCCTCAAAATTGCATCAAGTCTGGAGGTTTATAATCAAGACGTGGCTCCTACGGCGACTCCTTTAAAGTAGTAAAGAGAGCAGAAGATCAATACCTAACTTGGAAAATGATTTTCGCATTTTGCACCGTTACCGTATAAGTTCACCTGATTCTTGTTACTTCCTTTGGAGGCTGGCGGTAGTTGTCTCAGAAAACGGTCGTTTGATAAGACAAGCACGCGGCGCCACTTTTGCACGCTGTACTAAAAACCGAGTACAGAGCCACAAAGCAGCTGTTGACGCGCTGTTTGACCTCTTGGCACCACCACCAGTGGGTTGTCTTAAAAAACCGTCTCACAAATCAAAATATCATTCTTGACAAGTGAGTGAGTTTCTGATACGTTTAACACATGACAACCCCGGAACAGAAGAAAAAGTTATTAAAAGCGAAGATCGCGGTGGCTCTGCATGATGAACTCGGCCGAGTTCCCAAAGCAGAAGAAATTGACCAGGTGTTTTTGCTGGCGCGGGTGTTGTACAAAGCTGTGTTAGGCTTACACTACCGACGCCGCGAGCAAAAAAAACAGGGGCAGTTGGCAATCTTCTAAAACTTCAGGCAGAATAAAGCTATGCTTATCGGTTATGCGCGAGTCTCCAAGAACGAACAAAACCTCGATTTACAACGTGACGCTCTCCTTAAAGCCGGCTGTCTGGAACAGGATATCTATACCGATAAGATCACTGGCACCAAAGCCGAACGCACTGGACTCACACAAGCGCTGACACATCTTCGCTCAGGCGATACCCTGGTGGTCTGGCGGCTGGACCGCTTAGGCCGATCGCTCAAGCATCTGATCGAAACCGTCACAAAACTGCAGGAACAAACCATTGCGTTCAAAAGCATTACCGAAAATATTGATACGACAACAGCCACTGGGCAGCTTGTGTTTCACATCTTCGGCGCTTTGGCTGAATTTGAACGAAACCTGATTAAAGAACGCACACTTGCCGGACTGGAAGCTGCCAGAGCACGGGGCAGGTCAGGGGGAAGACCGCAGCTTACAAGTGCATCGTCAAAAGTGACAATGGCCAAAAAACTCTATGCCGATAAAACAAATAGCATTGACGATATTTGTACCACCTTGCATATCTCCCGGGCAACCTTGTACCGTTATCTTAAGATGAAATGAATCCAGCGATAAAGAAGAGACAGTGATGATTGTAGCAGAGGCCTGGTAGAGGGCGCAGAAAAAAACGATGATACTGTACCTGTTCAGCGCGGGATCGTCAAACAGAACCATGTTCGTTATCCGGCTGACTTTTCCGCCGGGAAGATGCTTCGGACTCGCTAAAGCCAATAAAATCAACCACAGCATAGACATCACTGTCTCCCCTGCTCCTCAATGGCAACGTCACGTAATAATAAATATAGAGGCTGTACTTATCAAATGTTTTCTCTGCCGTATAATGATCCGTGGTTAATCCTTCCTTTTTATCCGGTGCGTTCAGACAGGTTAGCACATCAGTAATAGCAATGCTATAGAGGTTCTGATACTCCTGCGCATGCGGAAGAATAAATACGTTGTGTTTCGTAAACTGCTGCATGGTAGAGGGATTATATCATACGAGCATATTGACAAAAATGATGCGTCATTACACTTTCTCGCTAATGGACACAATAACAAAATTTGGCAAAAATTGGTTCATATAATCGGTGAAATTTTTGATTCTATTGAACCACTTGTAGCAGATCACAAGCGCGGAAGTCAAGCAGCTGGTTCGCATAATGGATTATTATGCGAAGCCAGGTACGCTCTCTGAGAATAGACTTACTCTTCACTTCGAGGTACTCCACCTGCGTTCTCCCGTCTGGAAATGAGGCAAAAACGAACAATCATGCAACAACAGGCAAGCGTATTTTAACTACTCATGGTCAAATCAAAGTATTTCTGCTTAATTTTTTCTGTTGGATGCATGCCATTTGCAATCTCTAGTAAATCGGCCTGAGTAAGTACAAGAATATATTTTTTATCCCTAAAAGCATTGCGTATTATATCACCAGCATCATGGTTTCTATCACCAGTTATACCATTTTTCGTCAGCAAAATGGAAAATGGTATATTTTTATCACTCATGATGGCACTTAATGTTCTTAACTCTGGCACTCCGATTGGGGCCCCCCAATTTTTACATTCAACAATAAAAGCTGCTGGTATACGTTGCCAAAAAGGATGGGTTGATTCGTTAGAGACCCATAAATCAATTTCTTCAGACACTCCTCGCTCGTCATGGCCAATAACTGTTAAACCATCAATGGCTCCTATCAAGAAGATACCTAAATATTCATAGGTTAATTTTTTCTCGTGATTTGTCTTTGCATTTTCCGCTTTCTCAATAAACACCTTAAATATTCTTTGTATGGTTTTATTCCAGGCATTATCTGCTATTTCCTCTGGTGAAAAAGCCTGATTTTGCTCTCGCTCTTTGGCTTCCAACAATAATTGTCGTTGACTGTTTATATATGGATAAAAATTCTGTTGGTATGGATATGTCCAATAGGAAAAGAATTGTTTCCCGTTTTCGTCTTTGGTATAGAAAGGAAAGGGCTCTGTAGCAGATTCTAGGAACTTTTTGATTTTCGCGACTAAGAAACTTCCTTCATAATCTGAACGAAATTTATCTTTCAGATCTTGTGGCAATACCGATAAACATTTACTCAACCATACTTGATAATCATAAGAAAGCTGTCTTATTGCCTCTTGCGGCAGCCCGATTGTTTCTCCTTGCTGTATTTGGCTTGCTGTTTCTTCTAATTTTTTACTTTCAGCTATTAACATATCCCAATCAGCCATCAGTTTCTCCTATGAACTGCAAATGCTTATTTACATTACCATATAATAAAATATAATCAGATATATTTATGTGAACAATATTTATAGCCTTATTTCCTCAATGGAAAATAATTGCCATCTAAGCTTTCTATGACGGTAAATTCATATAAGATTGCAAATATTTACAAAAACCTTTATATATAAATCTGTATCAGCAGGTGGGGAGCAAACAAATATGACCAGCTGATCATCAGGAGTTACGAGGAAGAAAAGCTTATGTTAATGCAACAATATTAACCAGGAATACTCAAAGTGTTGCGTTTGGAGCAGAATAACTCACACTTGTTTATTATTTTGCTCGATTTTACTTAGTTCAATAATAAATTCCGCATATTCGTTATAGCCTTCCAAAAAGGCATCTATTTCTGCCTGGTTCATCTTATAAGTACTTTTTTGAGAATTAGACACAGACGGAGTGATTGTCGTTAATAAATACTCTGCCTCAGCATAATCTCCAACTATGGACTGATCTATAGTTTCTTTTTTCACTGTTTTCAGCGCATGTTCAATAACAGCAAATTCTAATTCACCTAAAGCTGTATTATATGGATCAATAAGTTTTAATACGTTTTCAGTTGAAATTTCTTCTCCATGTATGGTTCTATTAGCAACGCCAATGATATCCTTCAAAGCAGATGCCAGCGGTTTTTCAATTATGCCGTCCTTTGTCAGGCTGTCCACAATAAAACTAAGACTTCTGTTTCTTTTGTGTTGTATACTTTCAGGCATATAAATATTAAAAAGTAATCTAAGTTGTTTCTCTAGCTCTATTCTCATCTTGGCAAGCGCAAGTTGCGGGTCTGACTCCGCAAAATCTTTCAAATTTATTATATCTTCATTCTCTGTCTTCTCTGCTTTTTGAGGGATGTCATTAACTTTCCTTTTAATCTCATTAATTTCTTCAGTAGTAACCTCTGCTTCAAATTCTCCATATTTAAATTTCCACGTTTTTATTAAAGGAAGGTAAGGAAGAATAAAAAGCAGTACAAGCAAAAAAAGAGTGAGAGTATCTATCTTAAATAAGCTATCGAATCTTCCATGAATTACAATGATAACTAATATTAACAGCGTATATGCATAATATTTATGCTTTTTCAAGAAATCGAGTGATAACTTCAATCGATACATGTATCATTCCTCGCTTGGTTTTTTACCAATCGCTAGTATATAGATATCCATATTTTAGCTGTTTTGTTTTCCATAGCGGAAGCCTCCCTATTTAAAACGTATAAATATATTATGTATAAAATGGAAAATTACCACGATCCTTTCCGCTCTCTATTGAAACTTATCTGGCATAATAAAACAAAAACCTGTTAATGACCTCGATTTTGTAGAGTTATTCCGATATAATAAATACGTTTGTATGGGCAATCCTATAGATTATTCCTCCGTAGACTTTAAAGTTCTCCTATTAGATCGTTCTGTCAAACGGTTAATCCATCTTGCGCTAAAGCATCCTGACTGGACTGTTTCTGAAGTAGCAGCGCATTATTCTTTTAAATATAAAATGCATGGCAGAAGATACCAAAGACAAAGAAATTTTAGTTATAAAGAAGTTTCTGTTATTCTTCAAAGGTTAAATTTGGCAACTCCCAGTCAGAGAAGGCTTCATCTCCCTGAAACAGATGAACATGAAAACATTAAACAGGAGCCTATTTCTGATTTTACCGATTATAGTACTGCTGATCTGACTACTCTTCTCTCTAATAAATATGTCCAGAAACTTCTTGCGACAGCAGAATTACATCCCGATTGGAAGGTTTATGAACTGGTATCCTGGATAAGCCTTAATACAAGAAGATATACTGCAACTCTTACCCATGCTTATGAGCAAGCTTCTTTGATCCTGGCGCGTCTTAACATGGCCACCCCCAAGCAGCGACAATTGCGATTATCAAATATCGATGAATGGGAGACATCCAACGAGTCTAGGAGACAATTTCTTGCAAATGCCTTTCCTGATTTCTTACTTTATTTAAAAGCTCGAAAAAATTTTCATAAGTTCTATCAAAGTGATTTTCAATATAACGGTAGTTTGTTGACAGTGGGCCAAGAGTGATAAAATGCGGGGAGAGGAGGCATGTGAGATGACAAAACGACGAGCTATCCCGACGGCGCCCGAGCCACTGGAAACCTACGCCAGACACTTTGATGAGCTGTTTGGAAAGAGCAACCAGCGGGAAGGGTTTCGGCAGTATCTGGAAGGCTTGCTGTTGCCCTCGGAGCGCAACAAGACGCTGACCGGGTTGGTGAACACCGAGCCACTGGTCGGAGCGCAGTTGCCGCGTGCCCAAAAGTTGCAATGGTTTCTCTCCGAAGCGGATTGGGATGCGCGCCAGGTGCAGGGGGTGCGGCTCAAGCTGCTGCGCGAAGATCCCGCAACAGCGCCCAATGCGCAGGGAGTGTTGGTCATCGATGAGACTGGTGATCGGAAGGACGGTGACAAAACGGCACATGTGGCGCGTCAGTATCTGGGAAATAGAGGCAAGATCGAGAATGGGGTCGTTTCCGTGACCAGCCTGTGGGCCGACGAACGAGTCTATTACCCGTTGGAGGTGGAGCCATACACGCCGGAGGGTTGCTTTGCCAAAGGCAAGAACGATCCGGTGTTTCGCACCAAGCTGAAGATCGCCTTCGAACAGGTAAAGCAAGCCACGCAGGAGGGCATTCTTTTTCGTGCGGTGGTGGCGGACAACTTCTACGGGGAGGATCGCGGCTTGAAACGCGGGCTGCGCGAGTTGAATGTGCCGTATGTCATGGCGCTTAAACCCTCCCATGCGTGGTACCATCCTGAGGAGGTGGCAGGGACGCTGCAGGACGTGGCGCAGGAGGCCGGTTGGGTAAGCCCTGAGCAACCGGGGAAGTGGGTGCGCATCGTCAGACGCTTTCGCGATGGGAGTACGCAGGAGTGGTGGGCTGTGGAGATTGTCTCTGGACCTTATGGCCCTGACAAGAAAGAGCGTGCCATTGTGGCGAGCACCGATCCCAAGACGCTCCCCGACCTCTCCACCTGGTACCTGGTCACCAATCTGCCCGCCCCAACTGAACGCCCGGGAAGGGAGATGCCGTTCTCGCCCGCCAGCCTGGAAGAGGTGCTCCGCCTGTATGGGCTGCGCATGTGGGTCGAGCAAAGCTACAAACACGTCAAACACGCCCTCGGCTGGTCTCAGTACCAGGTGCGCAGCGATCAAGCCATCCAACGACATTGGCAACTGGTGTGCTGTGCCTTCTCGTTCTGCTGGTATCACGCCAGCCACCCCTGCGTTCCCAGCCCGGCAGACCAGCTGCTCACGCCAGCGGAGCCGGATCTCTCCTCTGAGAGGGATGTTCCTCCAGAGCGAGGGCAAATGGGGAAAAAAAATCAGCAAGCGCACAAGCATGAGGCCGCAGGTGTCCTGGCCTATGGCACTGCGAGCGGTACGGGCATGGTTGGAACCCTGGATCATGTTGCGGCGTTACTGGAACGGCTGGTCGTCACTGCCCCCTCCTCCTGCTCTCCAGAGCCTTCTTCGTCAACTTGAACAGGGTCAGGCTATCGCTCTCTACAACTCTTCCTGACCCTTGTCAACAAAGTACCGATAAAGAACAGAAAAAACCAGTTTATAATCAAACTGGGTATATTCCTTCCCAGAAATTACCACAGCAACAAATATCCGTACCCCAATTCAACTATACTCCCGCTCAACGGGAAACAATTAGACAGTACGATCGGTTCTTTTTCCTTTCCAGTAGGTTCTCTCTAGTGATCTTTGGTGCCATTCTGTACTTGTTATGCGGTTCTCTTGGCCTGGATTTTCTCTTCAAAGTTCAAGGATTCTTTGCCAGGATCGGCATGTTCTTTGCCTTTAGCGCCTTTAACTTTGGTATTTTGTTTCTTATCTACTCTATTAAATACTACCTTACTATCGCTGTTTTACTTTCCTTCTCCAGAGCCGCTGAAGTTAAAAAACAAAATGCTCCGTTTAATTCCTTGAGTCTTTCATCTGATTTATCAGCAATTACTTTGGAAAGGCATCCGTTTGTCTCGATTCATGTGGCAGCCTATAATGAGAAACGCGTCATTGACCGCTTTTTGCTGGCGGCAACCTCAATTGAGTATGACAACTTCGAAATAATCATCGCTGATGATTCCACCGATGAAACGGTACAACTTTTAGAGCAATGGGGAAATCACCCCAGAGTCAAAATTTCCCACCGCAATAATAGAGAAGGTTTTAAAGGCGGAGCACTTGGGCAAGCGCTAAATATCATGGATCCAAGAACCGAATATGTCATTGTGTATGATGCCGATTTTATTCCCTATCCTGACTGTATCATTCAATTTCTTAAATATTTTAAAGCGAGTTGCGGGAGTCTGACACCTTCTGCCAGTAATAACCCAATTGCTGCTGTGCAAGGATACCAGTGGCATGTGCTGAATAAATCTGAGAACTGGATCACCAGGGGGATCAGAGCCGAATATGCAGGATCTTATGTCATTGAGCGCTCAGGAGAAGAACTGTACCAAGGGCTGAAACAAATCTCAGGCTCAGTATATATGATCCGCGCTGCTATTTTAAAACAGTTTGGTTGGGGAACCTCACTCACAGAGGATTTTGAATTGACCCTCAAGCTCTACGAGCAGGGTTATAAGGTTCTCTATACTCCATATATTCAAGCACCAGCAGAAGCAGCAGCGACCATCAAGCGACTAATCCGGCAACGTATGCGCTGGGCAGAGGGACATTCTTTCAATGTCAAAAAGATGTTCTCCAAACTTTTATCATCTCCAAATTTAACGCTATCTGAGAAACTCGAATTCATCTACCTAGCTCCTTACTATCTGCAGGCGTTTTTCTTTCTTGTCGGGATGTTCTGCTGGTTTATGTCTGAAGTAATTTTCAAAGTAAGTCTGCCTTTCTGGACTGAAATGTGGGGTTGGTCTTTGGTCTTTACCAATTTGTTTGCTTTGCCTCTCATGAATATGGTGGGACTGTTTATGGAAGAATGTGAAGAAAAAGATTATCTGGGACTGATTTCTTTTATCTTTCTCTCATATATTGTCGCTCCTTTCCAGGCTTTTGCTGCGGTCAAAGGCTTTTTAGAGAAGGAAGAAGGCCCCTGGTTTAGAACTCCCAAGACCGGACGCATTACTGACAGTTTTACGCAAGCCAAATTCTATAAATTTATTAAAGAAATGTTTCGGTTTCCCAGTATCGGTATTTCTCAGAATCAGCGTAATCAATTAGCGTTTATGCATGCAGCAAATGTTATGTTCCAAACAGATCCGTATTTAAAAGCTCCTTACACAGAATTCCGGCGGAAAAAATGGAGAGGAATAAGTTTATTAGTAACCTTTCTGGTTATGAGTATTATATTAAATTACTTTGTGCTATTTGTGCCTGTCCCAAATGCGCATGCGGTAGTCAATCCTAAGATTGAACAGCAGCTTAATATCATAGATCAAAATTATGCTGCGCAGAATACGACAGTCTCGCCTACTGATAATTCTTTGGGTATGATATATTTTGATTCTTCCCATTATTCAGGATATATGACACCGACTTTTTACTTTGAAGCGGTTATTATGGCTGCTTCTAATAGTAATGCTGTTACAGCGGCGCTTTACTCTGAGGATGGAACCGCCATTACTTCAGCCAGTGTTAATACGACGGTTAATACATCGTATACGCTGGTTCGGTCTTCAGCTTTGACTTTAGGAGCTTTACCTAATTTAGCCAGTACTACTAATTACACAGTTAGATTAAGCTGCGCCAGTACGGCTGCTAACTGCGGATCTATTAACGCTGCCAGATTACTTATCGTCCAGACAGATTACGCCATTTTAAATACAGAAACCCAGATTGAAATTGGAAATAATGAAAATACCACGCAAACCAGTAACACTGTGCTTACAAGTCCCAAATTATATAAATATACAGATTCGAAATTTAATCCCAGTCCCACTGCTTACTTTGAAGCGACCCTTAAAGCCAGCAGTCCAGGAAATGTTACTGCCGAACTTTATAATGTCTCCAATAGCGCTCCTCTTAGCGCTAGCTCGATTAGTACCAATAGTACTTCCTGGACAAGAATCAGATCAGCTGCTATTTCATCTGATACAAACTGGGATAAATCAAACGCTGACCAATATGAAGTAAGAATACGTTCATCGAATACCAGTGCTACAGGGTATATCGCCAATGCCAAAATAGTACTTTATACTAATTCTTCTTCCGGAGCTACAAGTATACAGCTGGCACCGATTATCGTTAATACCAATTTATCGTTAGCCAATACTACTTACGCGTCCCAAAATTATCCTGTACTTTATGATCCCAACAATTGGAAAGGCGCTACTTTTGCTTATTCTTATGCCTCAAATGAAAAATCTGATGCCGGAACAGCTTATACCCAACTATATAATGTGAATGATACTTCAGGTATCTCATCATCCGAACTTTCAACCAACAATACCAGTACTACTTTGCTGCAAAGCGGCAATCTGACTATGCCGGCTTCAGCTAAAACTCTGGATACTCAAATTAAAAGTAATACATATTTAGCCACGGTTACGCACGATTATACCTTGCCCAATCCTGGCTTTGGAGTAACAGGAACCAATAGAACCTGGAACCATACCACTGGTTCACAAAATAACAGATTATTACTGGTAGGGGTCTTTAGTACCAATGTTAGTATTGGTACTCTTGGACAGGTTTCCAGCATTTTATATAACGGGACAGCTTTATCACGAATAGGCAGCATTTATTATGCCGCAACCAATCTTGCTGCTGGTACGTCAGAATTTGAAATGTGGTATCTGACAAATCCTGTTTCTGGAAATAATACAATCAATGTTACTATGACACAACAAACACAACTTTGGTGGGGATCATCAACCTATTACAATGTAGATCAGTC
The DNA here is from genome assembly GCF_016587435.1 of Dictyobacter formicarum. The sequence continues at coordinate 219,398 of NZ_BNJJ01000008.1, read as the reverse complement.
AACACCGATTGGGACATCCACAGGCACCAGCAATATTACAACTGCTAATCCTTCTCTTTCCATTTCCAGTAATACAACTCAGTTGGTTATTGATGGAATCGCCATAATCTACGCCATGTCAGCTACACCTGGCGCAGGACAAACTTTACGAATGAATGGCAATACCTGGTTTTATTCCTCGGAGAAAGCAGGCAGCTCTAGTTCAACTACTATGAACTGGACTGTCAATTGTAGCGCGTTACAGAACTGTGCTAATATGGGTTTTCCACTTAATCCTTCTAATAATACTGGAAATACATCTATTTATGGTTCATGGCTACTTATCGATATTTCAAGCATGCAAACTCCGGAAAACCTGTTATTTTTTATTCCCTTGATTTTTTTCTTACCCAAGATCATGGAGCTTTGGCAAAAAAGAAAAGTAGCAGAAGCTTTGTCTCCACTTACCTTGCTTGAGATTAAACAATATGCTCCTGCAGATTTTAAACGCAAACCACAAAGAAAAAAACTAAAACAGCATTTCAATAAAAATGATCCATAAAACAATTAAAGTCATTAATTGGTGTTTTTCTGTGCAAAAGTAGCGATGATAATAAAAGTATGCTAAACGAACAAAAAAAGAATACTCAAAACAATTTAAAGCAATGGACGATGAACTATTCCAAAAGTTCAACGAAAACTTTTAGGAATCTGTTTTTCGTTGCTGTGATTATCCTGCTTATACTTCCCTTTTGGATTACGTCACAGGAATTTTTTACCCGTATTGTGATGAGCATGGGTTGGTACCGCAGTATTCAAGCTGTGATTGTGCCCTATGAACTTCATCTTATTAGTCTCCTTTTATCTTTATTTGGCTGCTCTCTCCAAATTGGCTCTACCTTTATTCAATGGCAGACCTCCCAGGGTGGTAATGAAGTAATTTATTTAGCCTGGAATTGTGTGGGCTGGCAGACTTTTATTTTATTATTTATAACCTTATTCTCCGGTCTTTCCGGGAATCATACTTTTCTTTCAAAAATGATAACGCTGGGAATCGGCATCATGGGAACTTATCTTATCAATTGTTTACGTCTAATGCTTATCATCCTGGTATATATCTGGACCGGCAGAACTTTCGGAACCATTTTTCATGATTATTTTTCTAATATCTTCACTTTGATCTGGCTTAGTTTCTATTGGTGGTTCTCCTATAAATTTGTTTTGGAGGAAAAACAAAAAAATAATTAGGCTTTGGGGACTCTGAGATTATTTAGTTTGGCTCTACGGCGAATAACTATGATACCAATATCAGTATCCCGGCGCTTTCGGTGATTGAAAATATCATTTTTTTCCTGCCGGTAGCCCTTCTTATGCCTTATTTTGTCCAATGGTGGAGACGGAAAAGACGGAGGGTGTACGCCACAACGGGTGATGGATGAAAGGCACCATTTAATAGCGCAAGATGTCTTTCGTTGCCGAGGCTGTTTCAAACCATCTCCAGTCCATTTGAATCTCTGCTATTTTGTTGGCGGTTCGGGTGATTCTTGCTTGTCTTCAGGTATGTATTCTAACAGATCACTCACCTGGCAGTTGAGAGCATCGCAGAGTTTCGCAAGCGTTTCAAAACGGATGCTATCCGTCTTCTCGTAGTAGAGAAGCGACAGCGCATTTTTACTAATCCCCGTCTTGCGCGAAAGTTCCGCCATTTTCATTTTGCGCTCACCTAAGAGCCTGCTTAAATAAATGCGTATCATAAGACAAGAGCATAGCGACCCCTCGCCCTTTTGTCAAGTAGAGGTATATTTTATCTATCTTAAGCTATACAGAATACTTGACAAGATATACATCTCGTCCTATACTCTGTGTAAGTATAGGTGTACAAACTATATCTCTACATAGCTTTCTTATAAGTTTTCCGTTCTGGTTTTCATGTACTTTTCAACGAGGAGGAGAATATGAACCGTCTTGATGATGTGCGACTAATAGAAAATGCGGAGCCACGCTGCCCTTGTGTGCTGCTGGTGGATACCTCTTGGTCTATGAATGGAGCACCGATTGCTGCCTTAAACGAAGGCTTACACACCTTTCAAGCGGATATTCGTACCGATAACCTGGTAGCAAGCCGAGTAGAAATAGCCCTGGTAACCTTTGGTAACGGAGGAGTAAAGGTCACCTCGTTTCACCATGGCGAGGCAGAACTGGTACCAGCCTCTGGTATGCCCAATGAGTTTTTTGTCGAAGCCAGCGAATTTCAGCCGCCGTACCTTACAGCCGATGGCGATACACCCATGGGAAAAGGCATCCATCAGGCGCTTGATCTTTTGCGAGAGCGGAAGAACCAATACGTGCAGTGTGGACGCTTATACTATCGGCCCTGGGTCTTTTTGATCACTGATGGTGAGCCCACAGATGCCTGGGAGAGTGCGGCCAAACGCATCCATGCCGAGGACAATGACGCGGCCAAGGGGATAGCGTTTTTTGCAGTCGGAGTGCCGCCAGTTGCAAATATGGAGATTCTCTCTCATATCGCAGTGCGCAAGCCGGTCATGTTAAAAGGCTTGGGATCGTTTAGTCCCATGTTCCAATGGCTCTCCGACAGCCAGGCAAGGGTGTCCTGTGGGCAAGTTGCGGATCAAATAGCGTTAGCTGACATCGGTGGGTGGGGACAGTTGTAGCTTCTCCCCCAGCCACAACTGGGGGCAGACTGTCTCATGAGGAGAAGCTGATGGTCAATTCAAACCTCACCGCTTCATCAGGTTGGCGGATCCTAGGCGCCTCAGTCAGCGGAACGCGCCACCAACGTCAAGGCCGGTACTGTGAGGATCAGCATGCTTTTAAGCTGCAGCCAGATGGCACACTGCTTTTGGCCACTGCTGATGGGGCAGGCTCGGCAACGTGTGCGGCAGAAGGGGCGACATGCGCAGTCCAAGCCGCTGTGCAGGCTGCAAGCGTCGCCTTAAACCAACAAGGGATACCCACAAATGAGCAACAGTGGCACACCCTGCTGCAAAACGTGCTTAAGGCGGTTCGGGTAGCAGTAGAAGTGCAGGCAAGAGTGATGGCAGGCTGTACGATCTCTGCCGCCGCACAGAGCAGCTTACAAGAAACAGAGGAGGCTCTGGCAGAAGACACAGCCAATGCGAGCTCAGCATGGCTTTATCAGTTTGCAACGACCCTGCAGCTTGCCATTATTACTGCCCAGTGGCTCGCGGTAACACAGGTTGGAGATGGAGCAATCGTGGTTCAATACCCTGATTACTCCTTGCAGGCGGTAACCTGGCCGGATCATGGCGAATACATCAACCAAACGAGTTTTATCACCGAGCCAACGTATCTGAAACGAGCACAGTACAAAATTATCCCCAACACAGGAGTACGTGGAATCGCACTCTTTACCGATGGCTTAGAGCTTTTAGTACTTGATCTAGTCCACAAGGTTCCATATGCACCGTTCTTTACACCACTATTCACGTTTGCGTCGCAGCGCGATGTCGATGAAAAGGAATTAAAAGCGGATCTCACTGCTTTTTTAGCGTCAGAGCAGATCTGTGCCCGGACGGATGATGATAAGACGCTTTTGCTGGGGGTTTGGCTATGACATATACACCTCTGCTCAGGCGGGAACGAAACAGCCAGCGCATTACACTCAAACAGAAGGTAGCTTCAGGCGGACAGGGTACCATCTATCGGTGTTCTGATGCAGCGGATCTTGTCGTGAAGCTCTATAAAGAGCCTCCAGCTGACAAGGGAGCAAAACTGCTGGCCATGCTCACCCACCCTCCGGCTGACTCAATGCAACAGCATGGTCATATCTCTCTGGCGTGGCCTATCGATCGGGTGCTTGATGCACGAAACACTTGTGTCGGTTTCCTAATGCCTTCCATCGATCCGATTTCTTGTATCCCACTTTTCCAGCTGTATAACCCGCGAAGGCGGCGGCAGATCGCGCCTGGCTTCACGTGGCGCTATCTGCTACGAACCGCCAGAAATCTGGCCGGCATCCTGCAAACGCTGCATACAAAGGGATATGTGGTCGGTGACTTAAATGAAAGTAACATTTTTGTGAGTACCCGCGCTCTTGTGACGCTGGTGGACTGCGATTCTATGCAGGTACCGAAGATAGGTAGCGGCGCCTTCCGCTGTCCGGTTGGCAAGCCGGAATACACACCGCCAGAGCTACAAGAGTGTGACTTTGGCAGCATCGATAGAACGGCAAGCCATGATACATTTGGCCTGGCAATCTTAATCTTCCAGCTTCTGATGGAGGGAAACCACCCCTTCGCAGGCATCCGGAAAGCAAAAGGTGCCTCGTTAACAGAAGCAGCGCAGAATATCCGAACTGGGCATTGCCCCTATACTGCTACTGGGGCACAGCTCATCTCTCCGCCGCTTGGTGCTCTCCCTTTCACAACTCTTCCACCGGAGCTGCAAGTATTGCTAAAGCATTGCTTTGAGGAGGGGTTACGCAATCCGAGCCTTCGCCCGAGTGCTGGGACATGGTATCAGGCCCTAAGTGAAGCGGAGCAGCAGCTGACACAGTGTAGGATAAATCAGCAGCACTGGTATAGTAATCACTTACCAACTTGTCCGTGGTGTGCCCGCATGCGCCTTGGAATTCCTGATCCCTTTCCAACCGTAATCCAGCAGAGAAATCCACCATCAACACGAAGAGGAATAAGAACTGTTCACCCAGCGACCCAACAGAAGTTGGCAGGCCAGCGTGGGCAGCCCGTCACACCAAACCAGTCCTACCGCTCCCAGCTGCCAGCCTCTCAAGCCTGCGGAGCAGCACACAAGCCCCAGGTTAAACAAGGTACCTTATCAGGTACTCTCTTAAGAAGTCTTGGCAGCTTACTACTCATTGCAGTTTTATCGCTTACTATTCTTAGATTCAATACTGGTCAGGTACCTTATAGCATGGGTAATCAACGTATAGGTAGCTCCCCACCACTGACAACAAAAGGTTTTTCTAAGCGTGCTGCTCCACCAACACCTGCTAGAGGGTATCCTTCTTTTGCTCAGGCTAAGGATGCTATCGCCTACTATTACACCCATGGAAGTGATTTTAGTGGAAAAAATGTTATTCAGCATTTTGATCGTGTTACGTATGGGTCGTTTATTGGTCCGACTGATCAGCCACGCTTTATTGCCTGTGCGCAGTATCAATATGCGTATGTTATGTCTCCTGAGGTGACGCAGAACACCGCCCGCCATACCTTTACCTTCCAATATACCAATAGTGCTTGGAGCGTCATTGACATGGGAAACTGGAATTCTTGCTAAACATATAAAGTTTTTTCACCTTTATTTTTCCTATTTTCTCATTAATTTTACTAATGCTTTTTTATCTGGTAGAGAGGATGGTTAGTGTTTTGTACCGTAATTACTTTGCCTCATTTTTGACTATCTCAAGGTTATTTATAGCTTGTCTGTTTTCCTGATGCTGTGCCACAGTGTCTCCACAATGGCTGCGCATTGTTTGAGGCCGTTGACAAGGAGTATTTCGCCTTCTTCCCACGTATCTGGCGTTCCTAGATCAAATATACCCTCTTCCATTAATCTTCCGTTGCTATCACCCCATGCAATCTGCAGAATATCACCCCTTGCTACAGCATTTTTACCGTGACGGACACTCTCCGGTACACATTCATAGACAAAATTAAATTGAAATATGTCGCGAGCATCCGCTTCATGCTTGCGAATACAATGTAAATTAATGGTCCGAGGAGCCATGCCGGCAAACAGGTGATTTCTGTCAACGGCCTCTACTGACGGCCTCTTCCAATAAAGTATATCGAAAGCGATATCGAGAACATACCTCATCCCCTGTTCGCAATGAGTCTGTATCGTTAACCACCCTGGATAGTCGCAGAGACGGTAGAGCTTCTCGTCGATCAGGGACGAGATGATGGTACAAAGCGCACCTTTTATGTCAGCACACTGCAAAAGAATCTTCTCGGCTTGCGCCAGAGCCGGATTGATGGATTGCAGTTGTTTGAGGGTTTCTACTGCTTCAAGTACAGTCATTGGCTTGACTGTTCCAACGGCAGTGGTGGGGGGCTTTTTTCTCTGTTGTTTCAACATGCAACTATGGTTTATTGTAGCTAATTTATCTTTTCCAGTCAAATAAGCTGAAAAGCAATTATCGATAAATAAAACCTATTAATTTAATATTATAAATTTTTTATATATTATGCTACGAAAGCAACACTTAAATTGCTATAATGCATCTATGTCCGACTCTGCAAATTTCAAAACGATTAGCATTACTAATCTTCTTTCAGACCCCAACATTCAAAAACTTTTAGACATCGTTCATGAACACCCTGATTGGCCAAACAATGATATTTATGAATATTTTCTTGCCCATGGAGACTTAAAATTATCGTATAAAGACACTTTTATAATCTTGCAGAGATTACATTTAGACACGATTTGGCGCCGTCGATTACAGCAGAGTGCAGTACAAAGATGGGAACAATCCGCACAAGAAAAACAGCGTCGGAACTTATCTTCATTCTATCCGGATTTAATGTTATATATGAAATATCGTTCCGAATTTCGAAATCTTCCAAAAACAACAATTAATGAAAAAACCTCAATCACGCTCTCTCCTACCGTTCCACCTGTTACCACTACAGACACTATACCTCCTGCTCCTGCCTTCAATTATACTCCTGAGCAGCAAGCTATATTAAAAAAATACGACAAATTCTTCTTCCTCTCCCGCCAATTTTCTCTGGTGATTTTCGGAACCATCCTCTATCTACTGTGCGGCTCTCTGGCTCTGGATTTCCTGTTTCATGTCCAGGGATTTTTGGCGAAGGTGGGCATGTTCTTTGCCTTTAGCGCCTTTAACTTTGGTATTTTGTTTCTCCTCTACTCGATTAAATACTACCTTACTATCGCAGTCTTACTCTCCTTCTCCAGAAATGATGAGAAAAGAGATCAGAATGCTCCGTTTACCTCTTTGAGCCTGTCTTCGGATCTCTCGTCAATTACGTTGGAGCGCCATCCTTTTGTTTCAATCCATGTGGCAACTTACAATGAGAAACGTGTTATTGACCGCTTTTTACTGGCAGCAACTTCAATTAATTATGAAAATTATGAAGTGATCGTGGCCGATGATTCCAATGATGAAACAGTGCAGCTTATTGAGCAATGGAGGAATCACCCTAAAGTTAAGATCTCCCACCGCGATAGTAGAGAAGGATATAAAGGAGCTGCTTTGGCAAAAGCTCTTACTATCATGGATCCAAGAACTGAGTATGTTCTGGTTTATGATGCCGACTTTATTCCCTACCCTGACTGTATCACTCAATTTCTTAAATATTTTAAAGCCAGTTGCGGGAGCCTTGCTCCCTCTGCCAGTAAAAGCAATATCGCAGCTGTGCAAGGATATCAGTGGCATGTGCTGAATAAATCAGAGAACTGGATCACCAGAGGGGTAAGAACCGAGTATGCGGGGTCTTATGTCATTGAAAGATCGGGAGAAGAACTGTATCAGGGATTAAAACAAATTTCAGGATCAGTATATATGATCAGAGCTGATGTCCTAAAAGAAATGGGCTGGCAGACCTCGATTACCGAGGACTTTGAAATAACTTTAAGACTTTATGAAAGAGGATACAAAGTAATCTATACTCCCTATATTCAAGCGCCTGCTGAAGCAGCATCAACCATTAAACGTTTGATCAGACAAAGAATGCGCTGGGCAGAAGGACACTCATACAATGTTAAAAAAATGTTTACAAGGTTAATGTTTGGCAGATGGGAAACTACTCCGAATACCGCAAACAATGAACAAACAACCAAAATATTTATAAAAAGTCCTTTGACGCTTTCTGAGAAGCTGGAATTCCTCTACCTGGCTCCGTATTATCTGCAAGCGTTTTTCTTTATTTTGGGAACTCTTTGCTGGTTCACTGCGGAAGTAATTTTCAGAGTCACTCTACCCTTCTGGACTGAAGTCTGGGGCTGGTCTTTGGTTTTGACCAATCTTTTTGCCTTGCCTCTGATGAATATGGTCGGGCTCTTTATGGAAGAATGTGAAGAAAAAGATTATGTCGGACTTTTATCTTTTATCTTCCTTTCATATATCATAGCTCCTTTCCAGGCTTTTGCCGCAGTGAAAGGATTTTTGGAAAATGAAGAAGGCCCGTGGTTTAGAACTCCTAAGACAGGGCGTATTACTGATAGTTTTGCACCAGGCAAAATATCACGCTTTGTAAGAGGGTTGTTTGGTATTCCGGATACTAAACTTATGCAAATACAATCAACAAAATTACCGTTATGGAGACCGCCAGCCCCGGTTTTTGCCACAGAGTTTTCTACGAATCCATATCAAACAAGAACACGAAAAAACCGTATGAGATGGACTGGCAAAGTTGTTCTTGCTACTTTTCTGGCTGTGATCGTAACTCTCTATAATATTCCGGGTACTGCTACCATTAAACATGCACAGGCAGCAATACCTGACGCAGGTAATGGTACGGATGGCGCGATTACGATAAATGCTGATACCAACTGTGAGACTACACCGATTGAAGCCAATCGATCAACCTATGGTGATTGCGTTTCTGTCTATGTGGATAATACCTCAAATGCTGGACAGGCCAAGCTATATCATAGTTCTAATAGCGGATTTGCCGTAGGTGATGAAGTCATGATTGTTCGAATACTCTCTGCCAATACCACGATTCGTGGTCAATATGAATTTAATCATATATCAGCTATTGCCTCACAATATTTTACTTTAACTTCGAATCTGACCAATTCTTATACGTATACTGCAGGTACTGAAGAATCAATGATTGTGCGGGTTCCAAACTATACGAATGTGACTATTAATAGCGGCAGATTGTATGTTTCCAATTATGATTCCTCAACGCATGTTGGTGGTATCTTAGTTTTTCGAGCCACAGGTACCGTCCAGGTTAATAGCGGTGGCAGCATAAATATTTCCGGTACAGGATTTACTGGCGGTGCTACTGTTACCGGCGGCGCTGGCGGGAGCGGTAATGGTGGAGCAGCCGTAGCTGGTAATTCAGGAAATGGATTAGGTTATGGTGGCGGAGGCGGTGCTGGTGGAGGTCCGGGTGTTGCCGGCGCGTCATCAGGCATGGGTGGCGGTGGTGCCGGAGGCTCTTGCGGCGGTGGCGGCGGTGGCGGCTATGGCACTGTCGGGACTGCAGGTAATGCCGGCGCTTCAGCAACAGGAGGTAACGGAGATAATGCGAATGCGACCAGTGGTATAGGAGGAACCGGTAGCGCAGGATCAGCCGGAACTGCCGGGAGTACGTATGGCGTTGCCAATCTGACAACTATGTATTTGGGCTCTTCAGGTGGAGGAGGCGCGGGCGGTGCTGCCGGTGGCGCGGGAAACGGCGGTGGTTGTGGTGGTAGCGGTTGTGGAAACGGTGCCAACGGTGGAAATGGTGCAGCAGGCGGTAATGGAGGTGGAATAATATATATTGCTTCGCAAACTATTATCATGAACGGCGGAACTATCGCAAATAACGGTACCACTGGTACCAATGGGAATTCGGGATATACAGCACTAAATGTTACGTACTTTGGTGGCGGAGGCGGCGCAGCCGGTTCCGCGGGCGGAGGAGGGTCTGGTGGATCTATTTACCTTCGTGGCAGTACCCTCAATTTAGGTACAAATGTCATTACTGCATCAGGCGGAAGTGGTGGAAGTTCTACCGGAGTCACCGGAGGAGCAGGAGGAAATGCAACGAGTTATGGGCATACAGGTGGGCCTGGGGGCAGCTCTACAGGAGGAGGAGGAGGAGGTTATTTTGGAAATGGTTCCACCGGCGGAAGCGGTGCTTTAGGCACCGGTGGCACAGGCGGATCGGGCAGAATTCATATTGATTATGAAACATTAAATGGAACCTGTACGAATGGAACTTGTACGACTCCGAGCGCTGATATGACCGATATTTCAGTTCCTGAAGCTTTACTATTATTTCTCCCAGTTGCCCTAGTGTTACCAAAAATCGTTGAATTACTTCGAGCTAAAGGGCGGCTGCAGCCAGAAAACGCGTTGTGCTCGCGGTATTGTGTGCAACTTAAGCAGAAACGACGCAGGAAAAAACCTTTACTATGAATAAAAAACAAATACGATATCTTTTTACCGGTCTGGCTCTTTTTTTAGCTTTTTTTCCGTTCCTTACAACGTTTAATGAGATCGGCACTCGTATTGCTGAAAATTCACCCTTGTATCATTTTTTGCAGGAATGGGTGGTGCCATTTGAAGTTAAAATGGTGGCAAATATCTTACGTCTTTTTGCCATCAAGCTCTCTGTCTATGGAAACAGTACCATTGCAATCAATCATAATCTCGCAAAAATTTCCTGGAATTGTATTGGTTGGCAGAGTATGCTGTTGGTTGTAATTAGTTTGATTATGGGACTGCAAGGAAACTTTACGATCGCATCTAAAATAGAAACAATCCTACTTGCTCTGATTGGTACTTATTTCATAAATATCTTCCGTATGGTCTTTATCTTGTGGTTACTCGCGACTGCAAATCCGCTTTATGCTCTGATTTATCATAATCTTTTGGCGATTATTGTGACACTTCTTTGGCTCTTTCTTTTCTGGTGGTTCTCTTATGGTTTCGTATTAGAAGTGAAACAAAGTAACAAACCGCATCAGTAGTCCACTCCGCTTTGTGCACAACAGATACCTGAACTGGTACTTTCATTTTTACCTATTGCACTGTTAGCTCCTTGTCTAATACAAAATCAACTCAAAAAGAAAAGAACTACAATTTTAATAAAAATTCCTATTTTCTTACTCAATCCTTAACTAAATCTAACACAGGTCTGCTACGCTTCTGTGTTGCTTGGCAAGAAAACAGAAGCTTCTTTCCCTCATGCGAAGAAGTGGAAATGCTTTCCAGCTGGCTCAAATTTTTTCAAGACGCGCGTTTTGATACCTTATTCCCTCTTTTATAAAACGCTTGATATTTTTCCAGTTGACAAATCGCCAAATATTTGCTTTTCTTAATATGCCCTTAAGAAGCGCTAGGAAAATAACCCGATAGGGTTTTTGCTAGGTTTAACTTAACGTATGATTTACTCAATTGCATCACAAAAAGGAGGAGTAGGTAAAACCTCATCAAGCATTTCTCTTTCAGCAGGCTTAGCACGAAAAGGCAAACGAGTGCTTCTGGTTGATATTGATTCCCAGGCCAATAGCAGCAAAGTCATCTTGCCTGACTATCCCCGTATACAAAAACAGCAAACCATTTATGCAACCATTCTCGAACGCAGTCCCCTGCCTGTGCATCACACTCAAATTCCTAACCTTGATATTGTCCCTTCTCATATTCTGCTTTCCAATACAGATGTGGAGCTGACAACAGCCATTGACCATCGGGAAGAACGGCTCAAAAAAGAACTGGATGTGATAAAAAACCAGTATGACTATATTTTTATTGATTGCCCCCCTACCCTCTCCTGGCTGACGATTAATTCATTTACTGCCTCTGATAAAGTACTGGTCGTTGTGTCGCCTGGTTACTTTGAGCTGGATTCAATTGTGCAAATCAGTAAAACCATTCGAGAGGTCAAAGAATTTTTTAATCCCCATTTGGAGCTGGCCGGATTTCTTTTTACCATGAGCGATCCAACGGTCAACAGTAAAACATCGCTACAAATCCTTAGGCAAACCTATACTGGCATGGTGCTAAATACTATAATCCCCCGCAATACCGATCTTCGCGATGCTCACTTTCAGCAGCAGGATATCTTTTCTTTTAATGCCAAATCAGCGGCAGCACAGGCGTACAATAAATTAATTGAAGAACTTTTTCGTATATGAGTAAAAAATTAGATGTATCACGAATTACCAATGAGCTTGAAGAATCATCCTTCTTTCATCCCAGACGGCAGGAAGTGGCGCAACCGGTGGTTCACATGCCATCGCTCAATGAGGAAAAACAAGAGGTCTCCCCTGCTCTCAAGAAAGAGACGGAATTGCCAATTACAGATCATGCGCTTCCTCAATCTCTTAAGGAGGGAACTTCTGGTACCGTGATACCACGATACCACGATACCAAGGTATCGCGACACCATGATACCATGACACCACGATACCATGATACCGTGATACCAGAAGGAGAAAATGAGATGCTGGAGTCTGTGCGAAAATCTGTCAAACAGATCGGCAAAGAACCGGCAACGCAACGGCTCACGCTGGAGGAAAAACAGGCATTAAAAACAATAGAGTTTACCTATGGACAGCAAGGGATTATCACCAATGGCAACGAGATCATTCGTATTGCCACCAACTATATTATCAGAGATTATCAAAAAAACGGAGAAGCAAGTATCCTTGCCAAAGTTCTAAAGCTATTAAACGCCTAACGCTATTCCACCCCAAAGTGTACTTTTTTATCCTGTTTTTGTTCTTTGGTATCACGATACCATGATACCGTGATACCACGATACCAAGGTATCATGCAACCATGGTATTATGATACCTTGACACCACGGTATCATGGTGCAAAATAGTCCTTGACGGCAATCCAATCGTATGATCATAATTGACCTACTTCCTGCATATTAAGCAATAGAAAAGACCCAAGATACGCAGATGAAGATTTTTTATGTTCATGCCAACCAGATCAAACAATACAGTACCCAATCATATGTATTCTTTCCCAATCGCCACGAGATACAGCAACCGCCGTTTCTTTGATTAAATCAGAGTTTCGTGGGTAATAAACGGACTGGCTGGCCCGGAAACTTCACCGGATACTTGCAGTTGACTATATGGCACTCTCCAATGGGAGAGAAAGCATGAGAGACTCACCCGACTAGAACTTGTCAACAAATTTTTTTTCGGATGCTTGCATCGGGAAGAAAAGCAAGAACACGGATAAGCACACGGGAGAATACAGCGAAGTAGGGAGGCCTCCAAGGGGGACTAAGGGGGTTAGTGTATTTCGTGGAAAAAATAACCTCATTTTGTAAATATTGATCAGCTAACCTCATCTTTACAAGAGAAAATCACTATAGAATTAATTATAGAACCGCTGCTTCTATAGACATATAAGGGTAGGCAAGGGGGAAAAGGTCGCTTTCAAAAACAAAGCGAATGAGGCCAAAGGCGGTCAGGGAAGGTGCCATGGGGGGTGTCGGCGGCCGTCCCTATCGGGACTAAAAATGGATCAAAAGGCAAAATTAGCGAGGCATTTTTGCCGCCGACACCCCCCATGGCAGTGGTGATTTATTTTCATTGGTCTAACCCCCAAGTTCCCCCTGAGGTTTTGCTTCGTCGTTCATCAGCATGCCCTGACCGCTTGATAAGGCCTTTTAGGAAGGCAGCAAACAAAAATTCCCCCTTGACCCCCTTTTTGTTTGTTGTAAGGTTTGAAGGGATAGTTTAGAAATAAAACATACTGGTTTGACAATGAAGAGTTTATCAGGGAGAGCAGCAAGCACATGGGTGAGCCAGAAGAGTAATTAGTGTTTTTCAGGATTTGGTGTATCGGTCTTCTCTTCCAGATTAGTAATGCGCCGCTCATGGCTGTGGATTTTCTTAATCACTTTTGCCTCCAAGGTATAAATATCTGCTTTTAACTCTACCTTTGCTGCATCAACGGCTTCCTCAACATCGTGTTTGGTTGCCAATGCTTTCATAGCCGTATACATATGTGCCTGTGTCTGTTCGATTGTATCTAATCTCTTGTTCACTGGTTCGAGTTTCTGGTCAATGAGCTTTCCTATGTGTGTTCGCTCTGCTTCCAGTTTCTGGTCAATGAGCTTTCCAATTTGTTGTATTAATCCATTTGTATCTGACATAAAAAGCATGCTTAGTATAGAACATTGGTTCTTTATTTGCAACTTTAGTTTCCTTAATATTATTTATATTACATTCATGCCGTTTTAATTTTAACAATATGCACAATACATAGCCTTTACTCTAAGTGATATAGAATAATCTTTTGACCTATTAGCATATACTTTAATCTGCTTTTTATGAAATTGATCAAATCACATCTGCAAAATCAAATTCCCCTTGATCCCTTTTTTGTTTGTTGTAAGGGTTTCTATTTGAGAAGACCTTTGCATATATCAATATCCACCCGCTTTTCTTTTGCGGGTTTAATGGCTCTTCCTGTTCTTCCTCTTGGTGCCGATCTGGGCAGGTATCATATGGCGTCTCGCATATTTTTCAAGGCCTAAGCTTATCGCTTTCGGCCTCCTTCACTTCGTTACGGCCTTTAAGGTGAAAAATAAGCACGCCATATGCAGCGGAAACCGTGAAGGTTTCACTTTTTAACGATCAGTTAAAGTCGGTAACACTTCAGAAAGGAGATGTGCTTATGAAAAGCCTCAAAAAAGTCATACGAGATTTACTACAAGAAGCGCTTAGGCAAATCTTTTCTTCCACTTCAACTCCGGCTTTCGTCATCTCGCGTTTTGCCCGTCAGAGGATGAGAGACTATGGCATCACACAGGCCGACATACAAGATGTGCTAAAAAACGGGGAAGATTTTCAGCCAGGGTTATCAAGAACGCAATTATAACCATTGGTATGTGATCGGCCTGAAATATTTTACTGATCAACAAACCGGAAAGTATGTTATTACCAGTGTCTGGAAACGATTCCCCCGTAAGTAAGTGATCAGTTAAAGTCTTAAGGACTTGCGCTAAAGCAGTGAACCAATCAAGGACAGGGCACCAAGGTTCCCTCTTTTGCAAGGCTAAAATGCACTTCAAGCTTTCGCTTTCCGGCCTTGCAAAATTCACCTTCCACTTTAGCCTTTCAGGCTTCAAGAAGGCTGCAAAAAAAATGTTGCAGCCTTCTTTTTACAATTCTTGAGATACATAAGAAGACAAAGCACAAAAAATAAGGAGAGGAGGTGAAGTAAAAATGGATCAAGAAAGCACAAAGAGTTACAAAAACTCTAATTTACAAGCAAAACCATTGCAAGATATCAAAACAGATATCATAATTCCAGCCATTCAAGCCATCATTGATAGGCTAGAGACTGTCAGTAAGAATGATGCGATAGGGGAGGCCGACAAGAAAAAGGCTAAATACAAAACCCGCTATTGGATTGCCATTCTGACACTGGTCTATGAAGGCTATCTGTTGTAGGCTCTCTGCCCACTGCATAGTAGGGAAGACCTATTATGCAGCAGCAGGGAAACTACCCCTGAGAAAGACGAGGTGAAAAGGTAATGAAACGCTACTACATTAAAGTACCACGCGAGCACAATTTCTATTTCAGTGTGGATGCCAAGGATCTTTCGGAAGCACGGATTGAGGCCATCAAAGCTATGGTTTATCAAGTCATGCATGAGATGGTGCCTTTGGACATTGTGTCAGTTGGAGAAGTTAAACCCTGCGCCATGTGTGCAACACCGCACTTTCCGGCTGATTTGCAAGACCTGGATGGAAAAAAGGTCTGCCCCAAATGTGCTGCCATTGAGCGCTTAGGTGTGCCTGACTATCCAGTCTAGGTGTCTTACCGACTCCTTGCAAGAGTTTATCACTTGCAGGGAGAGGGGAGGCAAGGAATGACAGACAGCCTGCCGGTTGTCAACCGCTGCCTTTAAGAAAGCGAGGTGAGAAAGTCTACAGATATGACAGATCATAATGTGATCTTTGAGTACACATTGCAGGAAGCGATAGAGGATGGGGTGTTGGTTGAAATCTTCAGCGAACACCGGCGAAAACTCATTGGCGGCAAACCGATTGTGGCAACCGCACACTTGTACAGCGAGGTATCACGGGCAGCACTCATGGAGATATGGAATGAGTACGTGCATTGGAAAAACCACGTGATGCCAACCCTTAAAGAAGAAGATCAACTCTTCTCAACCACTATGAACGGCAAGAAGGTATGGGTGATTGAGGATGGGCAAGCCTACACCCTGATGTACAAAGAGGACTACTAGTTGCTTAAGCGCTCTACTTAAGTAGGTTTTCCAACTACTCAAGTAGCAGCAGAGGAGCTACCCCTGAAGAGGATGTCGAAAAAGTGCACAATTATATTCCTATTGACACAGCAGAAAAACAAGGGTTAAATGTATTTGAAACACTGTATGGTTTGTTGACAGGTCAGCTTTTAGCAAATGTGTTGACTGTTAAATCTATATAGCATTTTTAACACGACGGAAATAGGTAACCATCTAATCTCAAACAAAAGGACTTTATGGAAATCAACGAAATTACATACACTAAAGCAGATGAAAGTGAAATAGAGGGTGTATATAAATTGGTAAAGTCTGTCTTTGACCAATATGTAGCTCCCGCATATACAGATCAGGGCATACAAGAGTTCTACAAATACATCCAATTACCTGCAATTAAGGAAAGATTACATAGAAAGTACTTTATTCTGCTCGCTAAAGTAGAAAATGGGATAGTAGGAGTAATTGAAATAAGAAATTATGAGCATGTTTCAATGCTTTTTGTGTCCTCACACTATCAGAGAAAAGGTATAGCAAACAACTTACTCAAAAGAGCGATAGAGATATGTAAACAATACGTACCCAACCTTGAAACAATTAGTGTTCACTCTTCACCTAACTCAGTCCATATCTATAAAAAATTAGGTTTTGAAAAAACAGCAGAAGAAAAAGAAACCAATGGCATCAAATTTACGCCTATGACTCTCCATCTACCACAATAAGCTGTTCGCAATATCAATATTGACTACCTACGAAAGCTATCACCGGACATGATCAGCAACGTTCAAGTGTTAGAGAAGCAATAGAACATGGGTTTGCTTGGTTGGAGTAAAGCAGGATCAGACTTTCCAAGGGTGGAAGAAGCAAACGAGCCGGATACCAAAAAGATAAGCTGTCAAGAAAAGGCCCCAGGAGTTAGCCGATGCCTACGAAGGGTTAAAACATTTGCTTCGGCCATTTTACGCTGAAGCCAAAGAGGACAGCGAGTTTTATACGGCGCTTCGCCGGTTATATTTTGCCAATGTGGCAGCGTATTTGTGCCAGTATCACGATGAAACACCGCTTACTGATGAGGAACTAAAGAGTATTGACTCATTTGTTGCGCTTAAGGGGCAGGCAAAGCCCTTTACCACCAGCCTGGTTAATCTGCAGGCGTTTCTGACTGCCTGGGAGTCACTCAAGTACAATCTGGTGACCAATGCAGGGGAACGGTACGAAGCGGTGAGCGCCTATGTGTATATTGAGACATTGGCGGAAAGGTTCACCAGAGCGGTGATCGAAGGGCTACTTGAGCAACAACAGTAGGAGTAGCTGTTCATTGTTCACCTGTTCTTCCCTACAGAAGAGAGGGATGGGAAAATGGTTATCACCGTGAAGTTGTCTGTTCATGGGCGCGCTCTTCATATGTTAGTCTGACCTTTCTGTTTCTCCTGTCGCGCGCCCATAGTAGAAGTCAATCATTCTTAAGTAGACTGATCACGTGAGAAAGTCATTTCTATTGTCCGGCAAACTGAAGATCTATCAACCAGAGCAACCGTTGACGTCGCATGCGTCAATTAGCCTGCAAATCAGAGAGTGATCATTAATTGCCTATTGACAATAATTCTATAAATACTATAATTTGTACATACTAAGTATGTACAAATGAAGCAAAAAACAAAGGAAATTACATTTGATTGGGACGAGGGGAATAGGGCAAAAAGTTGGATTAAGCATAATGTAGCTCCTCACGAGACAGAGGAAGCTTTCTTTGATAAGAGCGCAATTATTGATGATGACAAACTACATTCAGAGAAAGAACTAAGGCATGTACTGATTGGTAAAACGAAAACAGGGAGATTGTTATATATAGCCTTTACCATACGGGGGAAACATATACGGCCTATTTCTTCACGGCCAACAAATAAGAAGGAGGTGGCAATATATGAAAAAAGAGTTAGTAATTCCTAAGTTTAAAAATGAAGAAGAAGAATTTGAGTTCTGGTCAAATCTGGATCTTTCAGAATATCTTGAACCGGCAGATTTTAAGCGGTTCGTGTTATCGGATGTGATCAAAAAATCGAATCGGAAAACAAAAAAGACAACCATCCGGCTGCCTGAGGAGTGGATTGAGAGAGCCAAAGAAAAAGCAGCACAACTGGATATGCCATATCAAAGCTTGATGAAAACCTACATCCAAAAAGGATTATTTGGAGCAAAAGTGAGATAAAAAACATTATCATGGCGGGAATACTCTTATTATTTGTTCCTGACTGTTTTCTGATGCAGATAAATTGGAAAGGAGGCTGATCTATCAATATGAAGAAACAAAAAAGCAAACTGCCTGATTTTACCAAAATGAGCAAAGATGAAGAAGCGACCTTCTGGGAAACGCATAGCCTTTTGGATTTTAAGCATGAATTAAGCGATGTTGCTATTCGAATTGAGCTTGATGCGCCAAAAGAAGAAACACTGGTGGTGCGAATTGGAAAAGGTGTAAAGCAGAAATTAACCGATGTTGCCAAACGCAAAGGGTTAAGTCCCTCAACCTTAACGCGCATGTGGATCATGGAAAAACTGCAGGGGGTATAGGTATGCTTTTATTGCATATCCGTTGGTAAAAAGGCTTGGCCAATGCTACTTATGAACTCTCATACAACCGTATTTTCTCAGGCAGGACGTCTGGGCGATCTGCTCTTCGTTCTTTGATTTTTTCCAAACTATCTACTCTAATTTGATGCACAATTTTTTCAGCTCCATTCTTCTTTTTGACCACATGAGTTAAATCATCACCGGTTACATGTACCGGAATTCTGGTTTCCGAAATGCCAACTGACAAACACTCAGCTGCCTTTTCGCCTTCGGCGATCAGCTCATAATAGGCCACCTGTTTTCGATCCTTAGGATCAGGATGATGAGCAATTGTGAGGCTAAAAACCCTTTTATCTTTATCAAAGTGTGCCTGGCGTACAGGATAGCCCTCAAGCGTAATTGGGGAAGCCTCAGGTTGCCTGGTAGCTTCCATAGGTGGGAGTTGCTCTGTTACGCTTGGGTGTTGGGTCGCGGGAAAGATCACCTGTCTGCCATCCGCAAAGGCAAGAAGAAGATCCTCGTCAGTTGAAACAGCAACAGAAAAAATCAGATGTTTGTCCTTTGTTACCCGCAGAGAAAGCTCACCGCTCTTAGCTTTTTCTACCTCTACCTGATGCTTCTCATCTTCAAGACTTCCAGGCAAGGAAAACGTACGCTGACGCTCTTTATTGCCCGGTTGTCGTTCTTGTTCTCGGTTTCGCATGAGAAGTAGAGCATACCGCACTCTTTAAGGATATGCCAGTAAGCTAGCTTACAAAATCCCTAAAAAAGCCTTACAAACATTTGGGTTTTTTTGAGAAAAAACTATCCGGCAACCTTTACCTCGCCGTCTCTTCACTATGTGTATTAGAACTTCTATAGTGAAGATTCGTTCAAGCCAGCCACGAAGCGAGGGCGCTATGATGTCAAAAAGCATTTTAATCATCGAATACTCCCAGGATGTACGGACGTTTTTACAACACGATTTACAGCATAACGAAGGCTATGAGGTTTTAGCTGTTGGGGATATTAAAAGCGGGTATGAAAAACTGATGCTTAAAAGGCAAAGCTATGATGTCATTCTTTTGGGGTTATTAAGAACGCAAGGCTTAGAGCTTATTCGCATCCTCAAAGAACACGATGAGCATTTACTTAAAAGCATTATTGCCATGAGCGCCAGCGACATGGCGCTTTTAGAAGCCAGGCGATTAGGGGTCAGGCACCTGATACGAAAACCATTTGATCTGCAAGCATTTTACAATCTGATCTCATCTTCACATACTTTTTGATCATGATCATTGCTATCAAACGATAAATATGCTATTATTGGCATAATATGACAAAAGATGAATTAAATGAGCTTAAAAACGTTCTCCGGGCAGAAACAGAGCCAATCCGTAAACAATTGGATCAACAGGGATCGGCCATCACGCGGATAGAGAAGCGGCTTGATGCGATTGAGCAAACGCAGGCGCATATGCAGACAGCCCTGAAGCTCGTAGCTACCAGAGGTGATGTAGAGGCAGCGGTTGAAGCAGGCAATTCCCAGTTAAAAGCAGACCTGATCAAGAAAATCCAGGGCCATGAGCGGCGCATTACCAACCTGGAAGACAAGACTGATACCCCAAATCCTGAAAAAAACTAACAACTCTCCCTACCAGTGTTTTTATACCCTATCAGAAAGGCCACTTAACAGCGTACAAGGGGCACTGCCTGAGAAGATAATGAATCCTTCATCCTCTGAAACGGAGTGGGCTAGAACGCCGTTTTATGGTCAAGAAAGATAAAGTAGAAAGAATCAAGTCCTTCGATAAAATCATGATTATAATATAAAGTATTATAGGGATAAAAAGAGTTAATCAAGCAAAAAGTTATAAATCTCTTAAGAGGTGAAATTATTATGAAGAAGGTTTTGTTGATTATTGGGGTTTTGGTTTTTGTGGTGGTTGTAATTTTTATTACTGTAAGTTTTGCAAAGTCACCTATTCTTGTAACGAATACAGAAAATCATGGTAATTCCACTATATTAACTAAAAACATGAAGATCAGCAGTATTGCGTTTGGCAATAACACAAGAATTCCCGTAAAGTATACTTGTAACGGACAAGATATAAATCCCCCGCTTCAATTCGTAGGGGTTCCTCAAGATGCAAAAAGTTTGGTATTGATTGTGGATGATCCTGATGCTCCTATGGGTACTTGGGTGCATTGGGTGGTTTATAATATTGAGCCCTCAGTGAAACAAGTCAATGAAAAGAGTGTCCCACAAGGAGGTATTGAAGCAAAGACAAGTGTCGGTAAACCTAGTTATAGTGGCCCCTGCCCGCCATCAGGAACTCATCGGTATTTTTTCAAGGTATATGCTTTGGATACTACACTCGTTTTTGAACGGCGGGATCAAGTGGATAAACGGTTAGTTGAAGAGAAGATGAAGGGGCATGTGATTGATCAGGCTGAGATGATTGGTCTTTATAGTCAGCAGAAGTAGCCTCTAAAGTTTCTATTTTCATATTGGTAGGAACTACTGATAAACGAGGATAGGATTTTTCTTAGGAGAACTTCGGTACTAGAAAAGAAAGCTATCTTCCGACACCCTGTGCACCGGGATGCATTCGTTGCGAAGCTTAAGGGGAGAGAGGCTCCCTTCTTTGCTGATTTCACGCTCATCTTTCATTATTCTGTAACCATTCATGAAATCTCTTGTATGGTAACGAATTGATAATATTCTGTTCGGTCGCCCATCCTCTGCGGGCAACTGCGACACCGTATTCCATAAAATCCATGTGAGAAGCAGCATGACTATCAGTGTCTATGACTAATTGAACACCTTTTTTCACGGCCGCCTTCACGAGCATATCCGGTAAATCAAGACGAAGCGGCTGGGCATTTATCTCCAGGGCTTTCTTGTGCTCCTTGCAGAAATCGAAAACGACATCCCAGTCCAAATCATAAATGGAACGTTGATTCAAAAGTCTGCCGGTTGGGTGTGCCAATATCCTGGCTTTCGGATGGCTTAAGCCCTTCAGAACTCGTTTCGTCATTGCCGTTTGATCCATATCAAAAGCACTATGGACAGAGACAAGCGCCGCATCCAGAAGTTCAAGAGATGTATTATCAATCGCCAAGTCACCATTCGGTTGAATATCAACTTCAAGAAGCGCATAGATATGCAGATATTTCTGATACTTTTGCCTCAATTGCTCAATCTGTTTATTCCTGTTTTCTAAAATTTCGTAGATTTGAGAAGCAGAATGTTTGGAGACACTCGGGTTATGTTCGGCAAAGCCGATATATTCATAGTTTAAAGCAATCGCTTTCTCTATCATGATTTCCATTGCATCCTGTCCCATATCATGGCTCGGTTCAATCGGATAACTTGAGTGAAGATGCAAATCACCTTTCATATCTTGAAGCTCGACCAATTGGGGGACTTTCTGTTGTATAGCCAGTTCTATCTCACCGGTATCTTCTCTCATCTCAGGTGGGATCCACTGCAACCTCAGAGCGTTATAAAACGCTTCTTCAGTATCATACTGTTGCAAAATATCTTTTCCGCCAATTTTCTTTTTAATGCCATATTCTGATAACGATAGACCTTTTGATATTGCATATTCACGAAGATGAATATTATGTGCCTTGCTGCCTGTAAAATGCTGAAGCAGTGACCCAAAGCCTTGCGGAGGCTGAGTCATCAAATCAATTTGTCTTTCAGACGAAAGAAGAATAGAAGCAGTACGGTCTCCCTTCTCAATCACACGTGTTTTATATGGATAGGCAATAAAATGATTCAATACAGCCCCAGGATCAGTAGTCGCGACAGCGATATCCACGTCTCCGATCGTAGAGGCACGTCTTCGTAAACTCCCCAATGGATAGACCTGTTTTGCTGCAGGACATTTCTTCAGATATGCGACTATTTTTTCCGCCAGTTCATTGGCATACGGCAACACCATGCGCGCCGTTTTTGTCTTTCCCAGACTATACTCTTGAATCGCTTGTAAAATATCTTGTTGAGATTTCTCACCAAATCCCTGATGCCTGGCAATCTCTCCTGCTTGTGCCAGATCGGTGACGTCAGCGATCACTGTTTCTGGATTTATAAGATGAAATTCCGAAACCAATCGATACGCTTTCTTCGGTCCGAAACTGGGTATCTCAAGCAGTGGAAAAACAGACGCAGGGATATCTTTCAGCACCTCTTGAAAGTGTTCCACCTTTCCCGTCTTAAAAAGCTCCTCAATATGTGAGCGAATTGAAGCTCCCACTCCTGGAAGGGAAGCCAGTTTATTCTCCCTATACAAATCCCGCAATTCGATAGAAGTATAGTCAATACTATCTGCAGCCTTTTGATAGGCAATAATCTGAAACCGGAACTTTTTTTCATCCTTTATTGCATAGGCGGCAGCGACATCCCTGAGTAATTTACTGATCTCTGGGTTGGTCATATTCATACCAAGAATCTAGCAGATATCTGCCATCAAAAACAAGGATTTTCCTCCAGGTATCAATCAGGTGAGCGAGTCATCTGGAGCTCCTCAGATCCTCAACGATCAGGAAATACTGCACCTGGCAGCGTCGGCTTCTCTGTGGTTTTTGTTCACAGTCTGGGCAAACATCGAGAGAGGTGAAGTTTGGCTGCTCTGGCATTATGCATTAATTAAAATTAACTGTTGCATTTATTGAATATTTTGATATAATATGAACTATTAATATATATAAGATTTCTCTAGTTTAATTTATAATACTATGAAAGAATTTATTTCTAGCTCATCTAAAGAAAAAGAAATAAAACCTGAAGAATGGTTTTATCAGCGTTATAGTAATTAACATGGAGAATATATTGATGCGGAAGTAGCTTCTTACGATAATTGGGGTAAAACTAATAGATATGATTATATTGGATATGCAGATGCGCTGGGAGCTACAGTAACTTTTCTAGAACAGAATTATTGTGGTCAACGTCCTTCCATACGAGAGTCTACAGAACAAATAGAACGGTTTAAAGATGAGGTTGCTAAATGCAATAGAGGGATGCCATCTGAAAAATTTATGATGGAGAAATATGATGAGATATTGAGTGAGCTGAGACATTTTCAAAATACTGGTGAATATCCGACAACTTCTCCTGAAATAGATAGCAAACGAAAAAAATAAGGTAGCGCTACTTAAAGTCGTCGCCATTGTACCTCTTCTTGATTACATCTATTCTTTGTGATTTGTCTTTGTGTGTATAGTGGTTGTTCGTGATTATCATATGATATCCTATCGCAACTTTGTTGACAGTGGATGGTGGAGAGTAGAATAAAGGGAGAGGAGGAAGGTGAGATGACCAAACGACGAGCTATTTCAACTGCCCTGAGCCTTTGGAAGCCTTACACCAGATCCTTCGATGACCTGTTCGGCAAGAGAAGCCAACGTGACGAATTTCGTCACTATCTGGAGGATCTCCAGTTGCCCACCGAACGCAACAAAACGTTGACTGGCTTGGCCAACACCGAGCCTTTCTTCTGCAAAATATCTGTGAAACTGAACACAATGATGAGTGGTATAAAAACCAGGGATTTCCTCTACTTTCTGATGTCTCAGAGAAATAAATCGGGCTGCTTGGACTTTGAAGTGAAGATCTGCTTTGGCAAAATGGCTTTGATGTAATGCTGTTACTATGTTTTGCATTGCTTTTAGAAAAGATTAAGTTATATTAATTTAATAGGGACTTTACAAGAATATTCAAGATTTCCGCTGTTTGAATATTCAACTTATTGTATTATTATGCTAGTATATATAATACATTTTAAATGCAAAGGAGGTGAGGAAGTATGTATGATGAAAAAGAGGTTAATATTAATTTTAGCGAATATATTCAACTTGAAAGTGGTTTAAGAGCATATAGGGTGCCGCAAATGCTTAAATGGGGAAGAACAACTAGTGGACGTGGTGCAATGCGTTGTCCAACGGTAAATGAAGCAGAAGAAAATCTCAATTTAATGCTTAAAGAGATAGAAAGAAAAGGTGGAGAATTGAAAGGAGTAATAAGCATGTCAGCTATTAATAACGCCGATGATGTTGATAGTTATACTCATCCGCACCAGCAATCTTTCCTTATTGTTGAGAAGAAATAAATTTGTGAAATCTTAAACAATAATTTTATGCAACGGCAGGTAAATATATTGTGATTTAACCGTGATATTAATCTAGCAATCAGTGATATTAGTGTGACATGGAAGTCAAATAATACCTCAATCAAGAGCAAATAAGGGAAAGCTAGAGTAAGGAAAGATATTGCAGGGGACTGCTTAAAAGAAGGCAAAATATGCTCAATACTAGTCCAACCCATCAGGTACTCCTATTACCACAAGTACGCAATCCGTTATTACTTCCTGAACCATTGCCTGATCCTAACAAGTTTCCAGACATGGTTAGCTACTCTGAAGAGTGGCGGAAATATACAAATCGATATTTTGCAGCAGAAGTTGATTTTTGGACGACCCTTGATGATGCCCGGGATGCTTATAATACAATAACCAGCAGGATTATTGATTACCCGCGTACTCATTGGCATGGGACTTATGATGCATATCTAACCTATAATGTAATTATTTCAAAGAAGGAAAAAGAACAACTGAAGCAACCAAGTGACGCTTGGCTTGCATATTTTTATGTCTGGATTGGACATTTTCATGCTTGGTGGTGTATTTGTGGACAACCGTGGCGTACAGAGCCGGAGGTTAATGATACTCGCCGTAGAGAACTTGAAGGATGGCGCATTGCTCCATCTGATATTAATCGAGGTCTATATCCATTTAGAAATCGATCTATGAATCGGGCAGATGTTGAGTATCTATTAATAACACACGCATTACCAATAATGCCGCCCAATAAAGATGTGGCATCAGATAAGCAACAAGTAAAATGGATTGAAGTATTGGAAAATTGGAGCCCTCTCAGTCCAGGGCAATCTAAAAGAGGGCTGGATCTACGCGGTGCGAACTTAGAAAAAGCAGATCTCCGCAGATTACCATTAACAGAGTTACGAGGCGGTTTGTCAGGAGATGAGTGGAACACAGCCGGAGACAAAGAAAAAGATGCCGCAGCAATAAACCTAGAGGGCGCATATCTCCAGCGAGCCTGTTTACAAGCAGCTTCGTTACGTGGAGCGAACCTAAAGAATGCTCACCTAAACGATGCTGTTTTAAAACAAGCAGCGCTTGATGGCGCGCATCTGGACGGTGCAGATCTGCGTTCTGTATATTTTGATCATGCAACTTCACTTCAGCATGTTACTTTGGATGAGAGAACTCGTGTTGCCAATATCTATTGGGATGATGTTAACCTTGAAGGAGTGAGGAAATGGCCGCTAAAATTGGGTGATGAAACCGAAGCGGAAGAAGTAAAAAAGAGAGGTCAAGGGAAAAATAAAGAAAAAGAAACACTCGAAGCATATCAAGAAGCCGCTAGTGCCAACCACCAACTTGCTGTCGCGCTACGAGATCAAGGGTTGAATAAAGCTTCAGATTACTTTGCCTATCGAGCAGAAATAAACCAACTACAAGTGCGAAAATTTCAAGTAGGCGCAGAGATAAGCCAGCTAAATAAGCCACAATTGAATGGTACATGGCTATCTAAATTAATGTCTCAGCCACAAAATCAGCTCAAAAATCAGGAATTTATATTAGATAAATACTGGTTATATATATTAAATACAGTGGGGGTTGTCTTTTTGGCCCTGGCTCTTATTTTTGCAGTGTTAGGCAATCATAAATTTGTCCATGAGATAAACTTGGTATCACTGATAGTAGGGGTATTATCAGTGATACCTCTTATCATATATCTTTTCAAAGAAAATGTAAATTTTCGTCTCATGGTCACTTTTATGATCACTAGCATAATGAGCATTATAGTTTTTCTGTTAGTTCCAATGCTATTGACTTGGACAGTATTGTACCTCAAGCAAGGAACATTATTCATACTAGTTATTGTTGTGTTTTGTTATATTGCTGTACAGCAACGGGCTCAACAATTTATTGGCACTATCAGGGATTTTAGGGATATGATCTGGAGTGATATTCTTGATTTTCAACAAGATACCAAACCATTATTTGCTTTCCTCAAGATACAGGTTGATTATGGAAGATATCTCTTCTCATTGTTCCTTGATATCCTTATAGGTTATGGTTATAAACCACTACGGGGATTTTTCTGGTATCTATTCATCATTACAACGTTCGCGGTGGCATATCAATTATTAGGACCTGATAAACTTCCACAGTTATTTCCAAATGCATTTGTTCTCAGTCTCGTCTCGTTTCATGGACGAGGCCTTTTTCCTGGCCTTGATCAAATTACTTTAGGCCATCCATTAACAATGCTCGCTGCTCTTGAAGCAACCATAGGTTTATTGATCGAAGTTAGTTTCATTGCCACATTTACTCAGCGCTTCTTTGGGAAGTAATCCCTTTCCCTATCCATACATAATAATAGGGGAATTAAGCTACCATCTTTTCTTTACGGCCACAGGAGCGTATAGGATTTCTCCGTTTCCAAGAAAAAGGGGCTTACTTGAGAAAGTACAACATCTGTACTAAATAAGAGTAAGCCCCTCAAAAATAACACAAGTGTGGAGATTTGCTACGCTATTGTAGAAACATCCGCATCCTTGCGGTGGTTTGCAATTTCTTTGTTGCGGTTTAATAAACTCTATGTTCTAAAATGTTTGTTTTTTTTCGTCGAGTGCTAAAGTTTCTCCACATACAGGACATTCAGGTATTGAAAAACCAACATGCGGGCGTGACCAACGCTGACCTGGATGTTTTGGACAATCATATATCGGTGATCGTGGAATATGATCATAGCACGGCTCTGTATATAGTGGTCTATAGCCAGTATATACCCTATACCTTCCGAGTACAATTGATACAATCACTAGAAACAATAATAGATAGAGTAAAATCTCTAGCATATTTTTCTCCTTTGGCAAAAAGAAATTCTTTATTACAGCCCGTTGCTGTAATAACAGAGAATCCCTTTTATTCCTGCCAGACAAGCCATAGATTTTATGAATTCTCCGGCAAGGCCAAAAAAGAAAGTACTCCCGTAACAATTTCAAAGTGCAATATGAAAAAGATAAAAAATTACTATATCAATGTCATCTACCTTTATAACAGGTATTTTAGCAGAGGAAAAGGAATAAGGCAAAAACTGTGAATTGAGTCTCGTACAAAACTCCATCTAGATTGAATTAGCGCCTCGATTAAAAGAGTTGGAAGCATCTACAAAAAACGCTTTAACCTTCGCAGAAATTGCGAGTGATAAAAGGTTCGACAATTTCAAGACGATGTGGTCCCTGTTGCTTCATGCCATCGATACATCTATACCGTTGTAAAGATTATTCCAACAGGGCTAGTGAAAGCTGCATCCCCAGAAACACTAACCATCCTTCCTCCCGACAAGCATCATTTCATCCTGTTTTAAAAGCCACCAGATGGCGTACAAGGGTCGCTGCCTTATAAGATAATGAAATTCTTCATCCGTTAAGATGGCGGGGTCTAGAATGCTGTTTAATGGTCAGTGAAACATTATACTCTGTGGTATTTTTAAGATTCCCATTTCATTCACAAGAAAGAGGCTGACTTTTTTTAGTACAAATTGTACTTTTGAAGAGTCAGCCTCAATAGCATCATGCACGGAAAAAACGGCCTACGCACTTGTGTAGTAGCTTTTTAACCAGTGTAGTTGTAACAAATCCATATCAGCTGCTTTAGCCATATCGAAGGTAATCTTCAATCGCTAACAGAAGCTTTTCCATGCTTAGCCGCAGTTTTTGCGGATCGCAATCTTTCCGGCTCAACATCAACGTATTTTCAGGCATCGCAAAGGTTGTTCCATCAGCTTCAAACGAATTCCCTTCTGGAACACCCCAAAGAACGTCATCTTGCTCTTTGGGATCAACCGGAAGCGACCAAAAGATTTTGAGCGCTCCCGCAGTAACACAGTCGATTTGTCCTCCAACAGCAGTTGTCTCAGTTATCCTAATAACCGGCTCATTTCCTGTTAGACACTCAACGTTCACATATTTTCTTCTTTTGAGCCTTCGTAAAACTGGCATGCCCTTTACAGAAATCCCTTGTCCAGGCTCGATACGTAACTGGATCATTGTTCATTCTCCTGCCTTTAAGGCATTGTTCGGTTTCGCTTACGGTATACAGGCAAAACATCTACAGCACCTACTAACACACTGTCCAAATGTTTCTTGTATCCACGCTTTATGCTACAAGAATAGAAAGAGCCAAGTTACGAGTTTGATAACAGACGCATTGCCTTTTCGATGCGTATTCTAGCAGAAAGAAGGAGAAAAGCAGTGATATGTGTCATGCTTGATATATGGTTTCGTTCTGCAAATTCCTTGTATATTATAGTGCCTTCTCTCTGCAAAAATGCATAAACTTTGTTTCGCTAATCTACAACAAGGGAGGGGAGAAAATTTTCATTTTCCTTGCCGCTGTTTTAACCCACCACTGAGGCGAACCTATGGTTTCCATAGCAGCGTATCTGGTTCTTCCTCAAACGGCTTGTACCAGACCGGTTGGACAAACAGCGTCGGGGAGATTGCCAGCTCTTCTCGTATGCTGCCGGTATCCTGGTCAGTCTGTTGTGAAATACTGGTAAAGCGGAATAAGTTCTGCTCCTGTTCGAAATGTTGCTCTCGTAATACTTCCTCACACCAGTGGCGAAGCATTATTAGCCGCTTTTCACCACCGCGAGTAACAATATAGGCAATGCGTTTATTGGTCTTGCCATAACGCTTCTCAAAGCCGCCCTCAGGCAGGCAATAGTGGATATAGGCAAGGATTTTTTCCTTAAACTTTTTACTATTGGTTTCTGTTCCCCGATCCACTTCAAAGAGGATGACACGCCGCCATTCATTTACCTTAGCGTCGTAGAGTCTAAGCCTGAAATCAAGCATCCCGTCAGGCACCAGTCTCACAGTCTGCTGCACACTTTCCCCACTGTAGCTGGTCGTTAAGTCCCTTGCAAATGTAACAACAGCCGGTATCTTTTGCAGATCAAAATCATGGCGCCACTGGGCAAGAGTAATATCAGGAGAGACTTTAGACAGATTGCGGGCAGCAATCAGAATATCATTCACATTTAAGCAATGCAGTTTATGCAAGTAGGAAAGCCCCCGGGTTTCACACGGTCGAAAGCGGCGGGTTAGGTTAGGATAACCATTGCGGCGAAGGTACGATAGCCCGCAGGTGGCCAGACAATAGACAAAAGTAGGGTTGCCAGGTGCCTTTCTTTCCAGTGCTTCTCGATAAAGATAGACTTTCGCGGGTGTTTTCTGGCTTTGGCCTGAGAGGATTTGCAACTTGGTACTGGCACGGGTCTTTGAGCCCTTGGCATAATGCAGGTTGACCAGCTGCCAGGTACTAAGCAAATAATACTCCTTCACATAGGTCAAAATTTCATAGTCCAGCTCTGTTGGTTCATAGTGCATGTGTGCCTGTTTGCCACGTTTTTTAAGGCTTTGAGCAGTAGCTGCACTCTTCATTGGTATCTCCATCTGATTTTCAACCATGGTCTGCTCCTTTGCAAAGAAAATAAGGGCTCTGTCCTTTTCAAACAGGTCTGGCATACAAAGAGCTATCCTAACAGTCCATGCGTAGAAAACGCTATAATCCCTCCTACATTTTTCTAAGGGTCTTTACGTTTCCTCTTCATCCCAAGTAGTGCGGCTGGTTTTGTTCACCTTAGGTGTAAAGAACATGGCTTGTCGTACCTCAATCTCCTTTCGGACAATGTCCCGTTTTTGATACAGCCCAGAGGATGGATCATGCATGCGGGAGAGTAACAACGTGGTTGCATGCGCAAGAACCTCTGCCTCGTTTTCTACTTTTTCTATGGGACGGATCACTAATTTATGCTTTTCAACTTGCCTGACACCATTAATGTCAGTTGGCAGCTTACACCAGCCGCAAAAGGCTGGAAGATCTGTGAGCTCAAGCGCCCTTTCATTGACCATATCCATAACGGTTCTTGTTGTCCCTGGTTTTTCCTCATATCCGCTTTGTGTCTTAAGGGGGGCAATATGCTCTTCAAGGGTGAGCAAATGAATAACTTGTAGAAGGGAGAGCACAAAGGTACGCAAATGAGTGTAACATAGGGGATGAACCTGCATTTCTGAAAAGTAGGTTTGCATCAGCGCCAGGTACTCATTTTCCGTTAAGGATACGCTAATAATCGTCTCTTTCAGTTTTTGCTCTATAAAAGCCTCAAGCTCTGTTTCTTTTTTCCGTAACTTTTCCTCTTGTTCTTTTAATTGGCTTAGCCGAAAAAGATAATGCCCCCTTTGATCATCCTGCTTTTTTATTTCCAGATCGAGCTTTTCAATGCGCTGCTTTTTTAAGGAGAGATCATAGCGTTGGGCAAACTGCGCTGATCCTTTGGCATAGGCTACCAGTTCAAAGTAACTGCCATCTTCCTGCAGGTCGTTAACATCGGTAAGTAAAAAACGAATTTTTTGTGAGAGCCTATAGGCTCCTTCAACAGGTTCCGCCCCTCCGCTCTCCAAAATTTGGTGATAGCGCCAGTTATTGGCAACCAATGTGTCGTGAACTTCCTGCTTTAAACGTTGATACTCTGCATATGAGATATCAGCAGTTTTATCTAACTGCGCTCGCGCCTGTTGAATACTATCTTTTTCACTTAAAGCTTGTTGTAATTTTACCTTTATAATATTTAAGTAGTATTCTTCTTCTCCGAAAATATCTACTTCAGCAAGGTGTACATGAGGGGGAGGACTCTCAAGCTTTCGGGCTTTGCCTAATGGCAAGGGGATAGCCTGCTTATATGGTACCAAGGATGCGTCTTTTAAGTGGCAGAGAAAGTTAAGACAGCACGTAATAAATTCCTTCACCTTATCATCAGGAGGGAATTCTTTTACCTCCTTTTCTCCAGTAGGCAAGGGCACCGATTCAATAAAGTGCTTTTGAATGTCTATGGGTATATGTGTTGTTACTTCAGATTTGTAGTTTCCTTGAGGCCAGCGGTGTGACAAACGATACGTGGGTACAACCTTGGCACTTGTCTGTATTCCCAAAAACCCTCTTAGCATAAGCACAATCTCACTTATTTGCTCAACTAATACAGGAGAGGAGGGGAGAAGGCGCCCGGTCATCACATCAACCAGCAACTGGTCTAAGAGAAACTTGCCCTCTTGCAATTGGGTAGCGCAGGCGGTGCAGTCTTCGTTCTCACATAGTTCATCTTCTTTTAGCGTTTGACTATAGTGGACAAGTGACAACAGGTAGTCAGATGTAAAGGCATGGATTTCCTCATGCGGATGGATGATCTGGGTCAGTCTCTCAAGCGGATGGCGAGAGATTGCCTCACGTACTTCTTTTCTGGTTTCAGGATCCGGTGGTTTTTGGGCAATAAGGGAAGCCAGTTCGGCCGCGTCCTCTGCGGTTACCTGCAGGATGATAATAGATCCGGCATTAAGAGTGGCACCTTGATTGGAAGGATCCAACTGACTGCGCCACTGATGGGCAACGCAGGTAGCGATTTTAAACTTTCTTACCTCCGCAAGTAACTCGGCAAATGTTGGCGTACAAAATAACTGGTATTCATCAGCATACAAGTTAAATTGCACCCGCCTTTCAAAAGGAGTATCCGCTCGGGAAAAGGCAGCATTGGCAATCTGTGCCACAATAACGCTACCGATAAGACTGCTAATAAGCTTGTGCTCCCGAGAAAGTTTGACCAATAGGATTTTTCCGCTATCCATGATTTGCCTAAAGTTAAGAGTTGTTCTACTTTGTCCGATAATTTCATACAAAAACGGATCAATGATAAAATCATGGACACGCTTGATGGTTGAGGCGGTAAGCTCTCGTTGATCTTTTTTATTTAACGCCTGGTACTCATCCCGCCAGAAACTTTGCACCATTGGATGCACATTGGCAGTTAGCAATTGTTCTTGAACACAAGCATGTCTGGTAAGTAGAGGCAGTTCGGCAATGGTGAGCGGCGGAGTATGCCTGGCAAGCAGCAGAGGAAGAGTCATTTGCAGCGTCTCTGCCATGGTAGGAGCTTCTTTTAAAAGATCACCGCTTTGGGTAAACAATTTGGCAAAGATCTCAGTTACCGAGGATATAACGCGGCTTTGTTCTTCTTTATTGTTGGGATCTGGGCACTCAAGCAAATTTAAGCCAAAGGCATGGGTTTTATCAAGCGGATCAATTAAAATCACATCATGCATCCTTTGAGCAGGGATGCGGGCCAAAAGCGCATTAATGGCGTCTCCATGTGTATCAAAAAAGCAGACTCCCATTCCTTGCCTGATATCCTGAAGAATAAGGTTGAGAAGAAGCGTTGTTTTGCCGGTGCCGGTCTTGCCAATTAAATAGAGTCCGGACAGCCGTTGTTCCTGCTCTAAAGTAATTGGCTCACCGGTTGTGCAATCAGTGCCAAGAAGCAAAGGATCAAGTTTTTGAGGTATTGGCGTTATTTGTTTTACCTCCTCTATAATGGGAGGCTCTAAAGAAGGTGTTTTTCCCTTCGGGTTGATACCGGTAGTGATCCATTCAGCGTGAGACATTAGGTAAGTCCTCCTTTAAGTTAGTGCTCCCATACCGTTTTAAAAGCGCGTCTTTAATCAGCCTTTGACCATACGTCTCTGTTCCATTTAGCCTTCGATCCCATTTAGGCCGCATCAGGCCTGATTGGCGAAACAGCCTATCTACCTGGGCAACGTTATCACAAGTCCAGTAGAGAAGCAGTAAAACCAGGGTGAAATCAGCCTCAGATTGGCTATGATGCCTGGCCTTTGGCCCCTGCCAGAGGGTTGTATCTCCCTGATAGTAGCGCAAAAACGTGTTGGCGTTTTTAGCCAAACACGCCTGTGTAAGAACAGCTCTATCAGACTGGGGATTATCTAAGGTATTAAGGCTTCGTAGTGTTTGAGGATACCTAATACCACTACCTGTATTTTGATAGCCGGAGGGTAAGGATGGCTGAGCAAATATGCGATGATACAGGGAAAAGAGTTCCCTCTGGCGGGGTTGAATGTCTCTGGGAGTACCTGGAATCCACTGTCCGGTTAAGGTAAAGAAGCGGTGTTCTGAGTACATTTCCACGTGATCCCGCCGATGGAACAAGCCTGGTAAGCTACCAGCAAGTAAAATATGCAAGCCCTTACCGCTGGGAGAGATTTCCGTATAGCTATCAAGTAATCTGACTATCTCTAAAGCCTCAGTTGTGATGCCTCCATCGTCCTTTCTGCAGTGATCCAGATCAATACCAACGATGTTAAGGTCGTGAGTTAAAACAAGGCCAATTCCGGTATAGAGCCCTTTATGATATGCCCTTAGCACTTCTTGAAAACTACCCCAGGTAAAAGGATCTAAAACACTGGCTGCTTTTGCGTTTCTTGGGTTAAGTGGCAGTTTTTTAACAGTATCGTTAACACACTGATAGCGCCAGAGCACGAACTGATTTAAAGACTTAAGGCTGTTGGGGATCTGGGCTACATTGACCGCAAGCCGCTTTACAGTTATGTATTGATGAGGATGGTGCGCTGCCTTATTCATAAGATCACCTTGTATTTAGTGGGGAGGAGTTAGCCATCTTATGTAACTCCTCCTTCAAACTAACCCGACCTTAAAAATCAGCGATCAATTGTTCTCTCTTGCTCAAGCACTACTTTTAATCCCCGGCTGTCCAGATCAAAAAACACAGGCAAATGTTTCCCCGGATTCTCCGGCAATTCTGCGGTGATCTCAAATCCCTCAATAAACACTTTCTGTTTAGGAATCCCCAGTTCGTTGGCAACCAGATGCCGGACACCGGTTGGCAAGTGCCAGACAATGGCTGGAAGCATATATGCTTCCATATTCTCGCCGTGGAAAAATCCTTCTTTTTTGATCTGTGCTAAAATCCGTTCCCTCGTCTCTTTGTCTTCCTGGTGCAACACCCGGTTGACGCTTAGACCTTTTCCGATCGGCGTAAAGGTTTTAGGAACTCCTGCTGTCTCCATTTGAGGTGGCTCTGTCATGTAAAAACCTATTCCTTTCCTGCTTATCGTAAAAATCGATAAACAATACAGTGTTATTTGTGGTGACTCGAACTCAAGATGCGTATTGCTATATTCTCTGGCGCAAACAGAGCATACAGTGTTTACTGTGTATCCATACTCCTCCTTCCTTTGGTTGAACTACTTACGAGCGGATGATTGGTTGATTCGTTGACAGCTAATCTTGCGTACAGGGCCTATGCTTTCTCATCTACTCGATTCTCAGGGCGGCGTGGGGATAGGGCCCCATAGTCGCAATAAAATTCTGCATCTTTTCTTGAAGCTCTCCTGTAACACTGCCATGATAGGCAGCTGGACCGATCAATCCAAGATGATTGGCTGCTTTTGCAAACGTCGGTCCGTGATCAATTTGGCTGCCTAACACAGAATGAAGGAGTTCGTGCAAAAGTGTGCCTAATACATCATAAGAGTCAGAAAGGCGTGGATTAATGAATATCTGGCATTTATGATCATCACTGACTGCTGAAGAATAACACTCTCCCGCGACAGTTAAATAGGCCTTCTTGCCGCCATAGGGCAGGCCTGGAGATACGCGCACTTCAGGTCGTCGAAGACCTTTCTTTAGAAAACCCTTCTCTTCCATATAATCCAGCCAGTACGTTACGGCTTCATCAAGCCAAACCTCGCGAAGATGGGAAGTCTTTTTTTGTTTCATCGTACCCTTCTCCTGTTGAATATTTCGTTGTTCAAGTGCCTACATCGCTTCCAACACAATGAAAACAATGGTCATTGATCCCCTGTTGAGCAGAATTTACAACATAACTATCGGAGGACACGTTGTAAAGTACTCCTCATGTACTGCTGAATAAATAAGAAGCATGGTCCTTAGTTACTCAGTTACAGTGGGGTTCACTTCATACAAGGCTGATGGTTGCATTGCTCTAGGAACGCACTATAGGGGGGTGGAATGTGAGCAGCAGGAGGTCGGAAGCTACTGATGTGTCGCTACATGGCTATAGGATAATAATAAAAATATAGCATAAACAAGGAGAGAAGTAAAGGACCCATGTCAAGCAAAGTAGTAAAGCAAAGAGGTAGAGAGGAAAGGTTAGCGCTGGTGTTAATCCTTCTCTGATACAGAAGGTTTCGTAATGAAAATATCTACATTCTGTTCCATTTGTGTTGGGGGATTGGAAGGTCTATTTCTCTGCGATTCACTGCTTCTCATTCTGCTTCGTTCGGACCTATGTACTTCTAAATTATCTTTACCTTTTTTTATTAACTCAATGGGATATTTATCTTCAAATCTTAATTCAGGCCGTTCGCTGTAAAGTACATAACGAAGTTTAGTTAGGCCTCTATTAATCCTATCTCGTACCGCTTGTTTACTTATTCCATATTCTTGCGCAATATCTTTATACGTTCTCTCAGAAGTAAAGTATTCAGCAATGATCTTGGCAGTTTCAGGTTTAAGCCACTTGAACGCTTTAATTTCAGAAGCTTCAGCGAGGAAATCTAATTGCACTGCATTTACACCTGGAGGTAACTTCTTTACTTCGTAAATGACTTGTTGAGGTACATTTTCATCGATTGTCTCCTTCACCTGCTGTTGCGGTGGTTGTGGTGCTCGTTCCTGCTCTTTGCGTTCTCCCTCGATTCCCATAGTAGTTTTGGCAGGTGGAGTCGTTTCTACACCACCGGAAGTTGTTTTGTCAAGCTTAGCAGGCTTTTTAACCTTCTGGATAACTATTTTTTCATTGGGTTCAGATGGATTATTTTGGGCAGAATGATGCATATCCTGTGGCTGATCCGCTGAGGATTGTGTATGAGGCCTATATTGTTCACCCATGGGGTTATCTCTTTCAGACATGCGCTCTTCTAGCCAAGTTTTTAAATAGTACTCATAAGACACTATATCATAGCGCCTATTTTATTAGTCTTCTCCAAACATTCCTTTGTCTATAAGATGTGAGAAAAATTATAGTAACGGCAAGTGCCAACATATTAAAATGGCTCCGTAATATGGAAAAAGAAGGGCATATACGTCAACACAGAGAGGTACCCACTCCTCTAGAAGTCCAGTTTTCAAAGATCCCTCAAGACCTTAAAGAAATCCCCCAATGGGTTATGTGGAAGTATTTGATCGTTTCCGGTGAAATCACCAAACCACCGTTTGATGCAGCTACCGGAAAACTGGCAAGTGTTGCCAATCGCAACACCTGGAGTACATTTACAAAAGCACAGAAAGCCTATGAAGAGGGCAGATACTCAGGCGTTGGCTTTATGCTGACACCAGAAAGCGGTCTGGTTGGCATTGATATTGACCACTGCCTTGAGAGCGGGCAATCTACTTTAGAGGCACAGACTATTCTTCAGAAATTAAACACCTACAAAGAGCGCTCACCCTCAGGAAAAGGAATACGCATCTTTCTTAAAGGCTCCCTTCCTGGAGTATCTCGGAAAAAAGGAAATATAGAACTGTATCAGGAGAAACGCTATTTAACCGTTACCGGCCAACAGCTGGCTGACTCACTCAACGAGATAGCAGAACAACAGCGTGAACTGAATGAAATATATACCTCTCTCTTCCCCCACACCGCTACGAAAGAACCACAGCAAAAGTTGGTATTTGATACCAAACCAAATAACGTATATACCCAAGATACACAAAGTGATGAGAGCGTCCTACAAAAAGCGCTGAAGGCGGCAAACGGCCAGACTTTTCAGCGCTACTTTGCAGGCGATCCCACACTTTGGGAAGGCAAGAACGCCAGACACCCCAGTCACTCCGAAGCTGATTTTGCGCTTTGTTTAATGCTGTCTTTTTGGACCAAAGGTGATCATGCACAAATTGATCGATTATTCCGTCGGTCTGGTTTAATCCGTCCCAAATGGGATAGATCCAGCCGTGGTATTCAAACCTATGGTGATCTCACCATCGAAAAAGCCATACAGCAAAAAGCCAATCAATAGCCATATAACCGAATGATAGCAGCTGGCAATATTCTCTAAAGTAGAGATAGCGGGCAAGCAGTATTGTCAAGTATACTTGAATATAGGAACAAAAAAATGGGTATGTTTCCTGTTTGCGCCAGGAGATAGCATACCCCTTTTGAAAACGTCTTTGGTGAGTCACCACAAAAGGCCGCTTGCCTCATTGTATCATCCATGCGTTAGAGCAATCTGCTTTTTGACATGCTGTAACTTGCCTTTTAAAAAGCCTGTTTTTAGGGGATTGGAGTCACACAATGCCTAAAAAAGTCAAAACATCGCCACAGGATGGAAAAAGCTCTAATGATGCTTTGACCTCTGTACCCTCAGCTTTGCCACCGCAAGATATTGAACGAATCTGCAAAGTGTTCATTCGTTTACTCTGTTCAGAAGAAAGTGAGATTTCCTCTGCCAAACAAACGACAGATGCTTCTTCTGCCAATATTAAACGCAGGCATCGCTGCTTGATACGAGTTGATATCTGCCAGTTTTTTCTGCATGACAAAGATAGAGAAAATAGTAAGGTAAGTAAAAGGTACAGCACGTTTAAAAGGAGAAGCATTTATGTCCATTATTAAATCCAAAATCAATAAGCCAGATCCAATGGACAGCTTAAATGTAACCCTACCTCATAACGCTATCTGGGGTATTTATGCCAGGCAGTCCACCCAAGCACAAATTGTCAAACATAATCAGAGTACCGAGATGCAGACTGATGATCTTATGCTGTGGATCAAAGAGCGCCATTTGCAGCCGCAGAAAATTCATCTTTTTGATGCTGATTTAGGAGTCAGTGGCACGCTTCGCATTGACCAGCGAACAGGTTTACAAGAGCTTGTGGCACGCATTGAAGATAATGAAGTTCAAGTAGTCCTGGTCTACCAAATCTCCCGCCTCTTTCGCGATGAGACAGGAGTTCAATATAACGTCTTTGCCACAAAATGCAAAGAACATCAGTGCTTACTGGTAACAGCTGATGGCATGGTATTTAACTTCAATAATCCTATGCATGTAAAGATGTTTCGTTTTCTGGCAGAACTTGCAGCTGAGTACATTCCAACTCATATAAAACTTTTACATCAGGCACGCTTACGAAAAGCCAGACAGGGATTTTATGCCGGTCAGGGTACCATCCCCAGCGGCTACATTGTTGACTACAACGAAGATAGTCCGACCTACGGCAAGCTGACTGTCTATCCAGGACACAAAGCCGCCATTCTTTATCTGTTTGAACGGTTTTATGAGCTTTCTGGCAATCTCAATGCACTATGCCGGGAAGTTGACGCGCTGCCTTTTGTCTTTCCCGATTTTGAGCCTTCTGTTGATAAGCGAAATACCAATCACTGGAAAAAACGCAAGCATGTTCCGGGAGGTTTTAAGCTCAAGCGCTTTGGGGTGCGCTCGATTCTTACCAACCCTGTCTATCTTGGCTGGTGGGTGGTTCAAGGAGAATTAATCAGTCAAGATAACCATGAACCGTTACTTGATAAAGAGCATGAATACCTGTTCTGGTATGCCTTTGACCGGCTCTCAGATTATACGATTGAGGGCGAGAAAAATGACAAGCGCCAAAAGCGGCAAGCTTCCTACTACCAGACAAAAACCAACCAGGCAACGATAACGTGCGGCATCTTAAAAGACCGCATAGAAGCAGAGGGAGCCAAAGTCTATGTCCATCATGGGAAAACGAAATATAACTATATTCTCTCCTATTCACGCATGCGAGGAGGAGTTACTGCCGTTGGGGACTGCCAGATTGATGCCACAACCGTTGACGCCGCATTTTCCGAGTGCTTCTTTGCCCACCTGAAACATGTCCATGAGCTAGATGAGTATCAGCGTTTCTTGGAAAAAGAACAAAAACGGCAAATCTCGGAAATCAAGTCTCTTCAGGCACAACTTTTAGACGCAGAGAGTCAGCAAGAGGCAATGCTTGATGAGATAACTGCAATCAGGCGGATGATCAACGCACAAATTCAAAAAGAACAACAAGAAAATCCATCCCTTGATAGAGACAAGCGCTATGAGGAATTAGAAAAGGAGAACCAACCGCTTCTCCAAAAGCTACGCACCAAATATGCAGCCCTGGAAAGCTTAAAGGGGCAGCTACAAGAGAAACTTGTCAACCTGTCCCATGAAACCGATGAAGAACATCAAACGCGCCAGTTTGCCAGTTTTTCAGTGGAATTGCAAAAACTTGAGCAGGTCTGGGAGAAAAAACCCTTCTTGATTCGAAAGGAGTTTGTCAATCTGTTCGTCTCAAAAGCCGTCATTACGCTCACCGCGCCTCATTGGGTCATATTAAGAGTTACCTGGTCGTATCCGGCATGGGAGGATGACATCATTTATCTGTGGCGCTATCATGGTGCTCAAGATACCTGGACAAAGGCCGAAGAAGAACTGATACGGCAGTATCACCAAACGAGGAATATGGAACGCATCTTACAAATTTTGCCGACGAAAACCTGGAAGGCCATCAAACGCAAAGGCTTAGCTCTGGGATTAAAAGACCGCCCCCGGACAAACCTTTGCTATCCGCAAGATATGACCTGGCTGGACTTACAATTTATGCAGGCGCATAAGATTGATAAAGACACACGCACTAAATGGATCTCTGTGTCTTTACTCGAATAGCGGGGCTGTATTCCTGGGCCATATGTACGGCCAGCCACTGCGTAAAGTTTGCGACAGCGGCTTTAGCTGCGCTATAAGCAGGAGTACGTGTCAATGGTTTCAATGAGGTCATTGACGCGATATTAATAATACAGCCTTGTTTGCGCTCAGCCATGCCGCGTCCAAATACCTGGCAACATTTGAATGTACCGGAGAAATTCAGATTAAAGACGCGGTCAATCGCTTCATTATCCAGATCAAAAAATGATAGCTCTGGCGATGTAACGGCGGCCGGTTGATTGCCACCGGCTCCATTAATCAAAATATCGACGGGGCCAAATGCATGTGTGACCTGTTCCAACGCCTGTTCAAGGGCGGAACGCTCCACCACATCGCAGGCCAGGCCCAGCGCGCTTCCTCCCTGCGCCTGAATCTTCTCGGCAACATTACGCGCCGACTCCTCGTGTCGGCTCAAAATGGCTACGTTCACGCCTGCCTGTGCCAATGCATACGCCATAGCACTACCAAGTCCGCCGCTACCACCAGTGATAACGGCGGTCTGACCTTTTACATTAAAGAGGTGCTGAAGTTGTGACTCGTAACTCATATTTTCTCTCTCATATCTTCACTACAGTCAATTCGGATGCTTTTCTCGCGCCACCTGTGGCAAGGGAAGGGCTGGGAGGATATGCCTCCCGGGCCCCTGGATC
Organism: Dictyobacter formicarum; assembly: GCF_016587435.1. The sequence goes on along the minus strand of NZ_BNJJ01000008.1, from coordinate 178,584 downwards.
AAGAGGCTACGGTCCTTTGCATCCCCGCGATTAAAAAACTTTTTGAGTAAAGTTAATAACCATTGTAACATAGTCTCTGCTTCTCATGGTTATAGTGATCTTAGCTCCCCCTTGCGGACGGGCGCATACGCGCCCGAGATGGTGTATAGTATGTATTGCAGAACATGCACTGACTGCATGTTCTGCAATACATACTATACATTTTTGAGCTCCACAAGTACAAAATGCATATGTAGATATTAGAGTGGACATACGCCTATTCGCAAGGAGACGTAGGCACGGGAATTATAACAGTAACAGATGGAGTAAAAAACAGGCAACTTAGAGTTGTATTACTACTTATTGACGAGAGCTACTTTTTTGGCGTAATATAGCTAACAGGTTATTATACACTTGCTAGTAGTTAGATGAGTAGTAATTGAGTAATACACATGAGTTGTCAGGGTGGCGTATATTCCTAGAAGCGGTCATTGCTGACCCAACCGAAAAACAACGCATTGCACGTATATTAGGTGTCAATCAAATTAGTCTTATACGCTGGGCTTCGGGCACTTCGAATCCGCGCTTGAAACATCTCTATGCGCTACTAGAGGCATTGCCAAACCATCGCGAAAAACTTATTGAAATGATTTCCACGGAATTTCCAGAATTTCGAGCCGATATTGCAGTCATCGAAGAAATGCCACGGGAGATTCTTTCACATTTCTATGCAAGAATACTTGAAGCGTACAATCAGCTAAGCAAAAATTTACGGGCCACCACGATTCGCTCGCTGGTCCTACAACAGATGCTCTCTCATCTGGATGCCCGGCAAGATGGTGTGGTCATTTTTGCCTGCCAGTGTACTCAGCCCTATGCGGGCAAAAAAGTGCGCAGCCTGCGCATCATCGATGGGCGCGGCAATCCTCCCTGGCACGCAATTGATAATAATATGCGTTTCTTCGGCTTAGAGTCACAGATTGGCTATGCGGTACAGATCAAACGGCAGCTTGTCATCCATAAGCAACTCATCAAAAAGCTCTGGTACCCCATCCACTATGACAAACTGGCCGAAAGTGTCGTTGCCTATCCGTTGATCCGTGCCAATCAAATTGCTGGCTGCCTGACACTGATCAGCCCCAAACCCCAGCACTTCAGCGAGCTCCATATGGAATTAATTCGTAGGTATGCAGATCTCTTCATGCTCTCTTTTGAGGAGACAGATTTTTATGACTTTGATCAGATAATGCTAGGCATTATGCCCCCGTCTGATGTACAGGAAACAATACTGGACCAATTTAACAGCAGGGCGACACAGTTAATCATTGAAGCCAGCAACCAGGCTCTTCCCCTGACACGTTTAGAAGCGGAGAAGCAGTTGTGGCCAGAAATCGAGCAAGAACTACTGGATATAGCTGCGTGCCATTTCTGTGATATGCAGCCAGTGCTACCACCTGAATCATGCTCAGAAGTAACCGCTCCATCTGGTCACGATCGTGATTAAACTAATGAGATTGTGGCCGGAGGCGTTGGATTGCATGCGTCAGGTAGGCTGAATCGACGGTCTGATCGGCATGTGTTTGTAGCTGTAATAAGGCCGGTAATGCCCGAACATCACCCATTTCACCCAAAGTGAGTACAACGGTATTGCGCACACGTTTATCGGGATCTTGTAGGGCGGGCAGCAGCAAAGCAACGCATTGTCCGGTACCAATTTTGCCCAGTGCGACAATGGCCGCCCGGCGCACCTGGGGCAATGTATTGGTCAACGCGCCTGCCAGTGCATCCACCACCAGGGGGCCATCAATCTGGCGCAAAGCCAGGATAGCTTGTAGCCGTAGCGCGGGATCAGGGTCTTCGAGCAGGGCCGCTAAAGGGGCAATTGCCTGCTCATCCCCTGACCGACCCAGTTGTTCAATCGCCTCCAGGCGCGAAGCGCGCTGCTGTTGCTGTAGCTGCGCCAGCCAGCCAGCCAGTTGTTGTCTATCCTCTGAATGTGTTTCATCCACGTCTATATTTTCTCCCTTCAATGGTGCAAAAAGAGCTCGGGCGCGCATGCCCCCCCGCCCGCAAAGGGGTGATAGCGTTCAAATCTATAAGCAAACAAGCATTGTACAAAGGTACAGGTTTACGCTGAACGTTGGGACAATGCATCTCTTTGCATAAAGCCTTAAGCTATGTGCACATTCACAGTATCAAATAAAGGACACAAAAGCTATGACGACAGATTTGACTGCTATTAAAAAATTGATGACTCTGGCCACGGGCGATGAAAAGCACAATGCCAGTGCGCACTCCACCCTCGATGTACTGTGGGTACTTTATGACCGTATCCTGCGCTATGATCCTCAGCAGCCGCACAGCGAAGAGCGCGACCGCTTTATCTTGAGCAAGGGTCATGGTCCAGTTGCGCTATATGCGATCCTGGCCGCCAAAGGCTTCTTCCCCAGCACTGAACTGTCACGTTTTAAAAGCTGGGATGGGATATTAGGTGCCCATCCGGATCGGCACCAGGTGCCCGGTATTGAGGTGTCGACGGGCTCGCTCGGCCATGGCTTACCAATGGCCATTGGGGTGACCCTGGCCTTGCAAGCGAAGCATAGTGATCGCCGTGTTTTTACGCTGGTGGGCGATGCTGAATGCAATGAGGGCAGCATATGGGAAGCTGTGATGGTGGCCGGCCAGAAGCGGCTGAATCAGTTAACCTGCATTGTGATCAATAATCATTCCAGTTCCATCGAGTACGGAGATATGGCAGCCAGGTTTGAGATCTTCGGTTGGCATGCTTCCACCATTAATGGCCGTGATCATGAACAAATCTACGCAGCCCTGAGCCAGCAAGATACTTCGCAGCCCAGCGTCATCATTGCAGAAATTGCCGAACGAAAAGGAGCCTGACCCATGACCATCACAGCTATCCCCATGCGTACACAAATGCAATACACCCTCGCAGATCTGGCCGAACAAGATCCACGGCTGATGATCTTGCTGGCGGACATCAGCATCAATTACTTTGACCAGATCCAGCAGCGCTATCCAGAGCGCGTACATAATCTGGGCATTTTAGAACAAACTTTGATTGGCACGGGAGCAGGAGTCGCCATGGAGGGATTTATCCCGGTCTTGCATTCCATTGCGCCATTTCTGGTGGAGCGACCATTTGAGCAAATTAAACTTGATTTCTGTTATCAAGGTCTGCAAGGTAACTTTATCAGTATTGGTGCCTCTTACGACTATAGCACCGAAGGCATGACCCATCATGGCACTGGCGATGTCCAGATCCTGCGCAGCCTGCCCGGCATGCAAATTGTCGTCCCGGGCACAGGTGCCGAGTTTGATCGTCTCTTCCGCGCCGCTTATGCCAATGGGTCGCCCACCTATTATCGCCTCAGCGAACAAGAAAATCCAACCGATCAGCCGGTTGAATTTGGCAAATTATCTGTGGTTAAAGAAGGTAAGACGGCCACCATCATAGCGGTAGGGCCCGCCCTCAGACATGTCTTGCCAGCGGTGACAGATCTAGATGTCACAGTACTCTATTGCACAACGGTCGCTCCATTTGATAGCGAGACGCTGCGCCACTATGCACACCAAAACATCATTCTGGTTGAGCCTTATTATAGCGGTGGCTTGTCCGCTGACATCAGCGCTGCCCTCAAGCACATTCCCATTCGGCTGGAAGCGATCGGGGTCCCCCATGTTCTCCCGATCCACTATGGCAGTATAGAGCAACATGACATCGCCAATGGATTGACGCCAGAAGAGATACGGCGTAAGATCCTCAGCTTCTTATCCATGGGAGCGGACGTTGCTCCTGCGCCAGGCTCAATATCATAATACAGGTAATTAGCATGCGGGTTGACCGGCTTGGTCAGCCTCATGCTTTACCCGAAAAAGAATGACCAGCAAAAGATATATGTACAAATGAACGCAGCCAGTCAAGCACAAAAGCCAGTTGAGAGGGAGCGCTGGCACGTAAAGCAGGATCATCGGAGCGGAAAATAAGATTGAGATGCTCAATCAGGCGCACAGCCTCAAAGAGGCGTAACCATTCTTCATAGTGATCTGGCAGGGTACGCACACGTTCATAGCCCCGCAAGAATGCGTGCCTCAACATGTCTTCATCCGGCCTCCCCGCGACACCAGCCAGGGTAATCGAGAGATCCGCCATATAGTAGCTCCAGCAGCACTTATGAAAATCGATGGCACACACCTCACCCTTGTAGAAGAGATAGCAGTCCTGCCGAAAATTCCCATGAATCAGACCATAGCCATCAGGACCGGTAGGGAGCATTGAGAACTCATCACGTGCTCGCTCAGCTATCTCAGAAAAAATACGGTACTCGCGGCCACTAATCAAACCATCACAGCGCGTAGCGGCAAAATCGGGATCCAGCACCGTTTCATCCTCAAACACCTGCTGCCAATCCCAGCGCGGACGCACAAAACCCTCGGGGGCACAAACTGTCTGGCATATTGATGCAAGCGAGCCAGAAATGTTCCCACACGCTCAAACAAGGTAGGAGAGAGGCCAGAATCTATTGAACGGCCAGGCATCCAGCTAAACAGCAAGCACACACATTCCTGCTCGACGTCCTCAATGCGTATCTCCGGCATCAGTTCACCATCCCGCGCGGCGATAGGTTCCGGCACCAGCAAATCTGTATCACGCTTTAAAGCAGTCAACCACTGCAGTTCAGAGTTCCACAGGCCTCGGTCAAAACCATCCTTCTGACACAGATGCAAGGCAAAGCGTCCTCCGCTACCCTCAGTCGGTTTGAGAGCAGCAGCACCTGACCTGGCATAGGCAGCCACACGAAAAACACTATGCTCTCCATGAGAGAGCAACGTCAGACGAGCGCTTCCAACCTCGTAGTGAGTCAGCGCAGCCTCAGCTAAAATACGCAACTGTCGAATCTGACTATTGTAGCTCGCAGTATCCAATTTATTCTCCCCACACACCATCAGATAGCAAAAAATTGTGTTTTATAGCAGACACTCGAAGAGTATACATGAAAAACATAAACATAGACATCGATCAAATAGTCGATGTCTATACACATATATGAGTATATCACGCGTTTGTTAAGAGATTGTTGCGCATGTAATAACCACCGCGCTCATATCATCGCTTTTAGCACGCATATTTTCAGCCACGTTCTGGTGCGAGCTAACGATAGCCCGCTGCACAATCTTCCTGGCCACAGTTGTGGGCTTCTCTTTTTCCAACAAGAGCGCCAGCGTTTGATCGGTCAGGTTATCGTGAACGCCATCCGAACACAGCAGTACCCGGTCTCCAGGCTGGATATCTATATGGCCGGTATGCACCTCCACCGACTTTTCGTGGCCTAAAGCCTGCGTAATACCATTACGATTATCAAAATAACTCTTTTCAAGGCGACTTAGCTCACTGATACAACTAGCCTGATCGATACGCAATGCATCTTCGGGAGTAATTGAGCCATCCAATATTTTTAAAGCTAGATATCCATCATCATTGGTCAAACGTTTAAGATCCTGCTCAGGACGCCAGAGATAAATACGGCTATCGCCAACATGTGCATAAAACATATGATATGTATGGCTCTCTTCATCATAAGAAAAAAAGGCTAACGCGGCAGTAGTTGCAGGATACCTGGCATATTCTTGCAGACTCCGGGCACGGCGTTCACCCTCTAAAATAATCTGCTGGTGGGCGGACTCAAACATATCTAGTAGAAGCCCTTCTGGATTCGACAGAGTCGAAAAAGGGATGATGCGCGACTCGGCATGCAGTTCTTTCCAGGCGCGGCGAATGACGCGTGCAGCCAGGCGTGAAGCCACCTGACCTGGACCAGAACCAACGCCATCAAAGACCGCAGCCAGACCCCGTTGCCGGTCTAGCAGGATAGTGTCATCATTGTAGTAGGCATGCCCCTCGTGTGGCACACTATACCGAACGAAGGTCAGCGATGTATGCGTAACACCAGACGTAGAATAAGCTCTCACAGAGACAGTCATAGAGAAGCCCTCTTTCTTCGAGAATACTATCCAGCATATGCAGAATGAGATAGAAGTTCTGCATCAACCAAACGAAGGGTCATTTTGAATTATTTTAACATATCTTGAAGCTTTTTTCTGAATCTGGCTCTGTTGTTATTGCTATTGCATAGAGGGCATGTGAAAACCTGCTTTTCGTGCCTTCGGCCTCTGACTGTACGCGCCTTCGGCGCTCAAAAACATTTATGTGGTGTTGCATGAAGTGCGCAGTGCGCACTTCATGCAACACCACATAAATGTTTTATTATTGGTTGATGCAACAAGGTCGCTACGCACTCCATGTATCTCACTCTCAAAAAATGCCTTCCATTGGTTGGTGCAACAAGGTCGCTACGCACCCCATATATCTCACTCTCAAAAAATGCCTTCCATTAGTTGGTGTAACAAGGTCGCTACGCACTCCATGTATCTCACTCTCAAAAAATGCCTTCCATTGGTTGGTGCAACAAGGTCGCCGTGCGACCTTGTTGCACCAACCAATAATAAAGAGCGCGGGCGCGCATGCGCCCGCCCGAAAGGGGGCGGTAAAGGAACAATTGGTGAAGATAGAATAGTATGTTATGATAAGTGCCATGGTTGGGCATAGGACATATGCCCAACCATGGCGACAGCACTACCTCAGGAGAGAAAAACATTGTCAGACTTACAACCAGAAAAAACCTTACTTCCACTACAAACGAGCGCGCTCTTATTTGATTTAGATGACACCCTTCATCATCGTAGCAAAGCCTTTTATGGTTGGGCCAGAGATTTTGCACAGCGCTATCATGATTCATCACAGCAAGCTGAGATGAGGGTGATGGTTGATTATCTGGTCGATCTGGACAACCACGGCTACAGGCCACGCGAACAGTACTTCACCTATGTCAAGCACAATTATCCGACGGTAGAAGGATCGATTGAGCAATTAATTGCTGACTATCAGCGCGATGTCATCGATCATATAATATTAGAGAATGAGATTCTGCTTCTCTTGCAGCAACTGCGCACAAGACGGGTTCCTTTCGGCATCGTTACTAACGGCGTAGGTCAGCAGCAGAAGCGCAAAATTAAGACGCTGGGAATTGATGCATACACTGACTGCATTTTTATCTCGAAAGAGTTTGGGAAACAAAAACCTGATCCAGCTATCTTTCTGGCGGCTGCCCAATGTTTACAGAAGCCGACACAGGAAATCCTATTTGTCGGCGATAATCCCGAGTTCGACATCTGGGGAGCACACCAGGTAGGCATGAAGACGGTCTGGATTCACCATGAGCCTCGCCAGTGGCCGGAACAGATTTCGCCCGAGGTGGCTGACCTGACGGTGCATACATTTGCTGATCTACTGCCCTTGCTGGGTTTACAGCCTGTAGCAGCTAAAGAGGATAGTGCAGGCGATCTGAAATAAAGCAAGTAGCAAAATTGAGTCGAGGAATGGAGTTTTAAAGATAAGATGGCATCGATTATAGGTACGCTGGGATATATTCTATCACCGGATGGATCACAGGTTCTGATGATTCACCGCAATAAACGCCCCGATGATATACACTATGGCAAATATAATGGGCTGGGCGGAAAATTGAATGCGCAAGAAGATATCACGTCCTGTATGAAGCGCGAAATTGAAGAAGAGTCGGGACTAATCGTCGATCATATGCTATTGCGCGGCACTATCTCCTGGCCCGGCTTTGGCAAACAAGGGCAGGATTGGTTCGGATTTATCTTTATTATTGATCGCTGGCATGGCGAGGCCCATCAGGGCAATGAAGAAGGGACGCTGGAATGGGTGGAACGCTCAGCGATTGCTACGCTACCAGTCTGGCCCAGTGATCATGAATTTTTACCCATGGTCTTTGACGACGATCCCAGACCCTTCCACGGCGTCATGCCATGGAAGGACGGAAAAATGCTCAGCTGGAGCTATGTCCGTTCATGAGCCACCCTGGTGCACACACGGAGGGAAAATCAGCGTCAGGCATCAGAACGCCTCATGTTACCAACATATCTGGCCAGGGCGTTGAGCTCTTGCGTAAAGACATTTTTTAAGATGGTGGGATAGAAAGCCTGCTGGAACCTTCCCCACAACGTACGGGCAGGCTCCCAGTGGGCGGCGATCTGAACATGTGCCTGTTCACCATTCATAGCCGGGGTTACCGCAAAAGTAGTCACAAGAGACGAAGTAGTTTCCCGTTCAACCAGCACCCGACCCGGCTCTGGCTCGCTGACGATGGCACGCGCGGCACGCTCAATGCCATAAGCGCGCACCCGGTAGCGAATAACCGTTCCATCTCCCTGGCCCCCCGACTCAACCTCTAACTGGCGTATATACTGCTTCGGCATAATCCTCATATGTCCGCGGCGATAGTCTGCCAGAACCGCATAAACGACCGTCGGCAAGGCAGGAATCAACGCTACGGTCTCATAATGATTTTGTGACATAATTATTCTTTCTAGTACTCCATCTACCTACCTGGTCGTAGAGGGCTGACGCAACGTAAAATAGAAACTACTTCCCTTGCCTGGCACACCCTCACTCTCAACCCAGATACGTCCACCCATGCCTTCCACAAATTGCTTGCTGATATACAGGCCCAGACCAGTACCACGCACCGAACTGGCAATATCGCGCTTCAGGCGTGAAAACTTCTGGAAAAGGTGGGGCACATCAGCGGCACCAATGCCTGCGCCATAATCCTTTACACAAAAGCGAACCATGTTATCTTCCCAGGGACTGGCACAGACTACTACAGAAGTATGTGCAGGAGAATATTTGCAGGCGTTCGAGATCAGGTTACGCAATACCTGCCGCAATTGTTGTCGATCGGCCAGCACGGTCAAATCAGCGTCAATATTCAGCTCTAACGAGTGATCCTGCAAATAGACATGCTCGCATATCTCAGCAATAGTCGCGGCCAGTGGCAATTCTTGCATGCAGATAGGCTTCAAATCTTTTCCTACACGAGACATATTTAGCACGTTACCAATAATTAATTCCAGCTCGTCACAACCATAGGATGCGCTCTGCAAAAAGGAACTCTGTGTGGCTTCATCAAGCCTATTACCATATTCCAGCAATAGATTAATATAGCCCCTCACTTCCGTAAGTGGCGTACGCAATTCATGGCTGACGCTCATCAGGAACTGATCGCGCAATTCTTCTAATTGTTGCTGCTGCTCATAAGCCAGGTTCAATTGTTGTTCTGCATGCCGTGATTGCTGCCTGGCCGCGTCAGATAAATTCAAAGATACCGTCAGAAAACTGAAGCAAGCAAGTTCCATGCCTATCACCAGAGCTCCAAACGAGAAACCTTCAATGAGGGGAACTGGCCATTGCAGAGTATGGATATGCAGGGTCAATAAGCCAGCAGAGACCAGCAGGATAATTAACGTGCAAAGGCTGGCGTTCCGTAACCGGAACAGACAGCAGGCAACCATCACTGGTATAGCACAGAGAGTGACGATTCTATTATTGGAGGTCTCAAATAATGCGTACGCAATTACAATAAAGACGACCACACAACAACTTAGAAAGATAGTCATACGCACACGCAATGGAGAATGGCGTAAAAAAAAAGGCACCGTAAACAAATATTGCAAAACTCCTGGCTCCCATTCACACAGAAAAGCTGACACGAGTCGTTATGAGTGCGATCTCCCTCCCGATGGCATTACAACAACGGCTCTACTACTCTGGTTACTAACGTTTCTGTGATCGGGAAAATCTCCGTCGCTCATACTTTAACTCAGGGCCAGGGGTAAGGTAAACCAGAAAGTAGCCCCCTGCCCCGGGCAGCTAGTAACGCCAACCTGTCCATTATGCTGGCGTATAATCTTTTGACAAATATAGAGTCCCAGTCCCAATCCAGATGATCCACTATACACAATGCGATCAGGCACCTGATAAAAGCGCGCCCAGACCTTTGGCTGAACCTCCTGAGCCAGGCCCGGCCCTTCATCACAAATAGAGACCCGTATAACCCTTTCATCTAGCTCAAAACATACTTTGATCGCTTTATCCACTGGCGAATATTTGATGGCATTGTTTAAATAATTTGTGAGTACCTGTCCAATACGTTCAACATCAGCGGCAACAGGGATCATATCTTCATTAGCGGGCTCAATAATCTGAATGGTGCGCAACGGGTTGCTTGTACGGAGATCGGCAACAACATTGCGTACTACATCCAGTAGATTACACAACTTAGATTGTAACTCAAGGCGATCCTCTTGTATACGAGAAACATCTAGTAAATCACTAATTAACCGACTTTCAACCGCAACCTGGCGCTCTCCGCGATCGAGTACCTCATCGATCTGCTGTAGCAGGTCAACGCCAGGTATTTCCGCCTGCAAATGTCCTATTTTGCGACGCGTGAGTTGCAGCCCAGATCTAATGGTTGCTAAAGGCGTGCGTAACTCGTGACTTGCCAGGCGTAAAAAGTCGTCTTTCTGGCGATTCGCTTCGCACTCAGCAACAGTACGAATTTGCGCAATGATACGTTCATGTATCAGGCGCTCACGCTCGATGACCAGAGCGGTTAATTTGCCCACTACTTTTAGCAAGGCCAGGGCTTCAGCTAATGGATATTCCTGCGTGACTGAGAGCGTATCCATTATCAGCAGGCCCAGGCACTGTTCGCCGACATGCAAAGGTGCAACCAACATCTGAGACATACCATAGGTGGGCATATCCGCCTTTGGTAGCCGGGCTACATCTAGCAAAACGGGTTCACCCTCTAAAAGTTGCTCACGAAAATCAGCTGGAAAGTAATCATGCAAATACGCATGAGGCGTCTCTCTCCAAAAGCGCTCTTCCAGGTCGCTCGCAAGTCCTGTGACCGCCACCGGCACAAAACGATAAGTGCCCTGGTCCATTGTTACAATGCAAGCTACCTGGGCACCCAGCAGATCACAACCAAGCGAGAGTAAGTGCTGGACAACCTCTTGTCGTGAGATATAAGCTTTCTGATCTGCTATATTATCAGGGAAGTTTAGCTGCTCCATCGAGCGTGCCAGGGCCTCGGCCATTGCCAATAGTGTATCCAATGCATGCTGGGTACGCAACTCTTGCCGCCGCCTGACCGTCACGTCGCGAAATATTAGCACGCCACCAATAATTTCATCGGCGAGATTGCGAATCGGGGCACCACTAATGTTAAGACAACGCTGCTGACCATCCAGGGCCGTAATAAAACTATCTTCAGCCTGTGGACCTTTCAGGATCTCGCCATGCAAAATCCGATACAATGGCGTCTGTTCTAGCCTCAGCGGCTGCCGGTCCAGGTGCATATGTACCATCGGAAAGCGTTCTGGCATCGGTAGCAGACTATAGTTATCACCCTGGTCAAAGCCTAACAGCTCGCGAGCCGCCTGATTCTGCTGCAACATGCGTCCCTCGCGATCATAAATTACGACGCCGTCAGTTATAGCCGCAAAGGTAGTTGACAGTTGCCGGCTCAAATGATGAATCTGTTCTTCCGCCTTCTTGTGGCTGGTAATATCATGGACGGCCCCATAGAAGTGAAACGCGCCGCTGGTCAGGTCTTTGATCGGATGACAGGAGTCGCGCAACCAGCGTACCTCGCCGCTTTTGGTGATCAGGCGCCACTCCTGCACATCCGAAACGCCTGCTAATAATGCTTGCCTGCGCGCCTGCACCGCCGGCGCATCATCCACATGATAGAGTGACGGATTCAGCCAGCCTAATGCATCGATTTCTTCGGGTGTATAGCCAGTAATAGACTTAAACGTATCCGTTAGCCATATGCGTCTAATTTCGCTATCCACCCGGATCTGGTACGAATAGGCAGAATCCACAACCAGGGCAGAAATGCGGTGCGCATGCTCCTCACGCCTGCGTAAGCGCCGTTGCTCGATCGCTCCTTGCAACAACATTTCTTCCAAATAGCGACGGCGTCGCACATGTTCGGTCATATCGCGCAGGATCACCACGGCACCCACTATCTCAGTACGTTCCTTCTGCAAAGGAGCTCCACTCATCTGCAAATACAACTCCTGTCCATCACGCGTTGGGAAATGAATGATAGGAGCATTCTGACCAGATAACGTTTCGCCACCTAACATATGTGCAATTGGAAACGTCTCGGCTGTCAACAATTGCCCCTGGACATCGCGGGCGCGCAGGGCAGTCGCCCGCTCCGGCCTCAGGATATCCTCTGGCGATGTTGAGATAATGCGAGCAAGCAAATGCTGAGCAACCGCATTAGCGCTTTGCAGGCGGCCAGCCGTGTCAACTTTGACTACACCATCAGGAATCGCCTCCAGCAGGACCTGTAGCTTATTTAAATCTTGTAGTTGAAAATGAGATGGAATGGTGGAGTCCAATTTACGTTGCAAATCAGTTCCTCCTCTGCCAAGAGATCGCTGAAAAGAAAGTCTTATTCGTGAATATAGCAGGCCCAACCCGAACAAATCACCATTCTTGATAAAAAATCGTCCATTCTCATTCTAGCACATTAGAACGTACATACCTATTATTAATTAATATTTCAACAATATACTATAGCTAGAGCTCTGATCGAATGCGGACGGGCGTATGCGCGCCCACCCGTACAGGGGCGCCTGGCTTCTCATGATGATAGACTTCACACACACAATACATAGTGCGCGCAGCCATCCAATGACTCTATACAGCAATAAAGAAAAGTAGAAAACGTTTTTTGTGTTATGATATACAGAGCAGTGTAGTAACGAGCACTCTATATTTCAATGATGAAAGGACTCTGGTTAATGCAGGCGTGGAGATTGTTTACTTCGCTCTCACGAGAACAGCGCAACACCTTTACCGCCAGCTTTCTGGGCTGGACACTGGATGCATTCGACTTCTTTCTCCTTACCTTCGTACAGGTTAAACTAAAAGATGATTTTCATGTTGGATTACCCGCGATCGCATTCGCTCTTTCGCTGACCTTGATGATGCGCCCGGTGGGTGCCTTTATCTTCGGCTTACTGGCCGAACGTTACGGCCGGCGTATCCCCTTGATGATCGATATTCTATTTTATTCTATTATCGAACTATGCACAGCCTTCTCACCAAATTACGCAGTATTTCTTTTTCTGCGTATCCTGTTTGGTATCGGCATGGGTGGTGAATGGGGACTGGGTGCATCACTGGCCATGGAATCGCTTCCAGCAGAGTCACGAGGCCTTTTCTCGGGTATTCTCCAACAGGGCTATGCGTGTGGTTATCTGCTTGCCGCGCTGGTTTATGGTCTGGTTTTCAGCTTCTTCCCAGCCGCCCTGGCAAACTGGCGTACACTGTTTGTGATCGGTGTGTTACCAGCCTTACTGGTCGTCTACATTCGATTGAATGTGCCCGAATCTCCAGTCTGGGAACGACAACAACAACGCCACCGCAGAGCAGGTATCAGTCCCTGGCAAAGCATCTGGCAAGCGATTACCAGTCGTCCATTCCTGTTTATCTATGTGATCATTTTAATGACCGCGTTCAACTGCCTATCACATGGAACTCAAGATAATTATCCAACGTTCTTACAAGCTCAACTTAAAATTGGTGTCACCGGGACTACCATCATCACAGCGATTGCTAATGTGGGAGCGATCATTGGTGGAACGTTGTTTGGCTATTATTCGCAGCGCTGGGGACGGCGCCGGGCCATCATTATTGCCTGTTGCCTGGGCATCATCATGATACCGTTGTGGTCTGGCTGGCTAAAAATTCCCAATGTCAGTCTGCTCTACACCTTGCCGATCGGCGCCTTCCTGTTGCAGTTTATGGTGCAGGGAGCGTGGGGCGTGGTGCCGGTCCATCTCAACGAGCTTTCGCCCACTGATGTGCGTGGCACCTTCCCAGGTTTTGCTTATCAGCTAGGGAATCTGTTCGCGGCCCAGATCATCTTTGCCCAGGCCCTTCTGGCCGTCAATCTGGGGCAACAGAAAATCCCGAATTATACGGCCGCGCTGGGAATTTTCTCTTTGGCGGCGTTCCTGGCGGTAATTATCATGACGGCTATCGGCCAGGAGGCGCGTGGCATCGACTTTATGTATACAAAAGATGAGCCCGAGATTTCGGCACAGGAGCAACCAATCTAAATAATCGTTGACCGTAGGTGCGCCCTTTGCGGGCTCTTGCTTGCTTCTCACTCGAAAACGTACTAGAAAAGCGATTACGGACGTATTGTTGTGATTATCTATTTTTCGAGTGTGAAGGGTAGAAGCACCCGCAAGAGGCGCACCTACGAGATATTATTGTTTCTGCGACGTCAGCTATCCTATCTGTACAGACAGGCCATGTAGGCTTGAAAGTTACTCCAGATGGAATCGAGATATCTGGCAGGTAGGCGCTGGACGCAATTGCGCGCATAGGCATAGAGCAATGGATGCAACATATACTGTTGCTGATTATTGTGCGACTCAGCGGCTTCAGTAGTCACGCGCTCCAGCAGTGAATCATTGACGAGGTAGCCAAGCTCTAAAGCAGTTGAGGTCAATGTCTGAAAAGGCACATAAGGATTATCTAGCCGCGTCAGTTCTGGGGTACTATTTCTATGGCTGCCAGGCTCAGAGGGACGCTCCAGTTCCGTCGTCGTACTTCGTCCCGTCCGAGCCGATACACTGCGTGAAATGGGCTCAAATGACGTGCTTTCTTCCCCCCATTTTTCATGCTGAAATAATGCTGCCGCGGCTTCCAGGCTAAAGGCCTGTGGTCCCAGTAACGAGAGCAACGCAAAGTGTTTGTGCTGCTCATGGCCAATGTTACTAAAGGCCTGTTCAAAAAGCGCTCCAAGCTCTCCACTATTATCTAGCAATGGATGGAAGGGATCAAAAGCGGCGTTGGTTGCCAGCAGATCGAGAGGAATGCCTCTAACTGCCACAGCGTTAGCGACAAGCTCTATGGTCAGAGGCAGATAGCCCACCGTCTGGCAGATCTGTCCAACTGCCTGCTCTTGCTCCTCATCTAACTTCAATGGCGTAGCAGCAGTCATTGATGCAGTCAGGGTATGAAATAGCGCGCAAGCGTCAGTATGTAATAATGGCTGTACATGATGATGATAGTTCACCAGTGCCGGCGATGGAATATGGCGACTGGTGGTGAGCACGACATGACGCGTGACGCTTCTGCGCTGTCCAGTTGAGTGAACAGTATTGCGCCGGGTGCTCCCTAGCAAAGCATCCAGTGCGGTTCGCAAAGGAAATTGTGCATCCAGATCATCCAGCAGAAAAAGGATGCTCTTATCCATCAATAGCACACGCACCCGGTCAATCACACTCGCCAGATGTGTCTCCATGCGATCCAGCCAGAAGGCCAGGGAGGAATCTGATTGCTCCAGGGGCCGCTGTTCCTGAGCGGGCAACAGGATGCTAATAACCTCATGCAACAAAGATAACAAACCCTGGGTGCCACGCCGACCTTTACAGGAGATAGTAATAATACCATGATGAAAGATGCGTGAATAACCATCCGCGACCAGGCGATGCAAAACTTCTGAGGCCAGCGCGCTCTTTCCCACACCAGGCATACCTGTCAGAGCGCAAACGCCATGCTCCAATGTGCACAGCTGGTTTAATACCTCCTGCACCAGCGTCTCTTGACCTACCAGTCGCTGGGGACGAACGGGCAACAGTTCAATGGCAGCCACAGCTTGCCTGGAAACATGAGCATACAACTGCTGTACCCATTCATGTTCCTCCGCACTCAAATCTTTCAGGGAAGCCGCCTGCAGATAAGCTTGCACCTCGCGTGGAGTTGAGCACAATAGCCACGCCAATGCCAGCACCTGCCAGCGCACGTATCCTCTAAATGGATATGCCAGGCGACCAGCTTCCAGGCGAGCCAGAAAATCTTCAGAAATACGCACATCTTTTAAGAAGTGATCCTGCCGTATTGTTTCTACCAGTGCCCGCTGGCTTGACCAGCCACGCTTGCGCCGCCTCTCACTCATCCACTTACCAAACTGAATTGCATCCATCGACGTTTTCAAGACATTCACCGCCCATATACACATAAATACTTTTGCGATTTAAAATAGATATTAATACAGCATCATCCGCTTTGTAGTTTCCTGGGGTGCTAGAAAAAAAGAGGTGCGTCCCTCACGAACAACCAGCTCCACCCTCTATTGGTAAATATACACACTTAGCGGCAACCATCATCCAATCATAGTCCCGACCATACATTCCTACTCTATCACATCTCAGCCCTCAAAGGAAGAGAGCAGTATTTGGTATGTGGTGCAGAACGTGTCGAGCACATTTTTCTGCACCACATACTAAATACTGTGTGGGCACTCATGTGCCCGTCCGCAAAGGGTAGACCCAGACACCAAAAAGGGATTTGCCCATAAAGCAAATCCCTTTTTGCGTATTAGTAATATCTGCTAGTCTTTGGCGCGTGGATCAAAAGCATCGCGTACACCATCACCAAGGAATGAGAAGGCCAGCACGATGATCGCCAGGATAGTACAAGGGACAATCGCGACCCAGGGATTGGTGCGAATGTATTGTGAGCCTTCAGAGACCATCAGACCAATACTTGAACCGGGAGGTTGTACACCCAGGCCAAGGAAGCTAATACCGGCCTCAGCGATAATAGTATTTGAAATGTTCAGGGTCGAGGCGATCACAACAATACTAAACAGGTTAGGAACGATGTGACGCAGGATAATCTGGAGATTCGAGCTACCCAGAGTTTTGGCGGCCTCAACATATTGTTGCTGCTTCAACTGCAAGGTCTGACCACGCACATAGCGAGCCATCAGAGGCCAGATAGTAAAGGCCAGGGCCAGTGAAACCAGGAGCAGGCGAGCATTCCCGTTAGCCCCAATGACAGGTATATGGTTGAGATTTTTATCAGCCCATGGACCCATAATACCAGAAATCAGAATCAAGAAGAGCAATCCCGGAAAAGCAAACATGATATCGGTAAAGCGCGCCAGAAAGAAGTCGATCCAGCCACCATAATAGCCAGCCAGCACGCCCACTAGAATACCCAGCACAATGTCAACCACCTCAACCAGTACCGCGACTGAAATTGAAATCAGCACGCCCTGCATAATGCGGGCCAGGATGTCGCGTCCCAGGGCATCAGTTCCCAACCAGTATTGAGCAGATGGCCCCTCGGTCACGCGGTCAACTTCAGCATGTCCAAAATTGTGATATTGATCAGGTCCGATCGGGCCATTCGTCGTACTATTGTAGATGCCACCAATGTGCTGATAGATCGGCGGGCCCACGATTGCCAGCACGATTAAAAACACGATCACACCCAGGCTAATCATCGCTTTCTTATCACGGCGGAAGCGGCGGAATGACTCCTGGAAAGGTGTCGCATGCTTCTTGTCTGGCTTCTGCGGACCATCAGTAGTGCTGGCAGCCATCGGCTCCATCTCTGGTTCCATGGGCTTCACTGTATTATCTGGAGCCATCACCCCTGGTTGAAACCTGTAATTATTATTAAATGGCTCGCCCGGGGTATATTGTGGAACATTCGGCCCCCGCTCCATGCGATCCTTCATCATCTACATGTCCTCCTATTCTGACTTAATACGTGGGTCGACAACGGTATACAAAATGTCAGAAACCAGGTTGCCAAGCACAACAGTGACAGCAAGTACAACAGTCGTTGCCTGGATAACCGGGTAGTCGCTGGCACCGACTGAAGACAGGGTGGTCTCAGCAATGCCGGGAATATTAAAGACATGCTCAATAAAGAAAGCACCAGAAACCAGGAAACCTAACGATACACTGACCACCGTGACAAGCGGAATCAGGGCATTGCGGAATGCATGTCGGAACGTAATGGCATGTTCAAGCAAACCTTTGGCACGGGCGGTGCGGATGTAGTCCTGGCTGAGCACTTCCAGCATACTTGTGCGAGCCAGGCGAGCATAATATGCGAAGCCAGCGGCGCCATAGATAAGGATCGGCACCAGCTTATATTGAATGTCTGACCATGTATATTGCCAGGGGGTGCCCCAGTTAGACACTGGCCAGTTCAAGCCGGGGATAGAGATATCCAGGTAGACTAGAACAACCTGAGCAAAGGTTGCAAGCACAAACGCCGGCAAAGCATAGATAATTAGCATCACCACCATATTGGTAGTGTCTACCCATGTGCGAGCCTTGATGGCTGAATAGATACCCAGAGGAATACCCAGGGCCAGCTGTACCACCATGGCCCAGATACCTAGTTCAATTGAAACGGGGACACCATCTTTTAAGATGTCCCACACTGGTCGGCCCTTCGATTGGAAAGAATAGCCAAAGTCCAGGTGGAATAGTCCAATCAAAAAATTATAATATTGTTGAAAAAAAGGCAGGTCCAGATGATATGCATGTTTAAGCTGTAGATAAGCCTCTTGAGTATAATGCTGCCCCAATAACTGCTTAATCGGGTCATCAGGAGCAAAATAACCCATTGTAAAGGTAATAAAGGTAACTCCGATTACCACGAAGATCAGGCCTATTAATCTCTTCAACAGAAATTGAATCATACAAACTCCTTGCCCTCCTGTTAGTCAAGCAGGGATAGCGATACAGGTATCGCTATCCCTTACTCCTGTTGACTTGCCTGAAGGGTCAATCAGTGTTTAGTGCTGTGCGATATAGACATTCGCCCAGTCGTCTGGAGGAATGACAGATCCAGCGGAGAACTTCATCCCAATCACGTATGGTTTGACCAGGCGGGAATCAGGGCGCTGGTCGATAGGCAGCCAGGCTACATCATTTACCAGCTGTTGCTCAATCTTGTTGTACGCTTTCAAGCGGGCAGCTTTGTCGGTCATGACATCAGCGGCCAGCATTTGATTCTGCAAATCTTTCTGCACCGCGATATGACTGCTATTGTTGTCGCCATAGTTATAAGCGTTGTTTGGTGCGCCAGCGCCAAACTGCAGGGTTATCCAGTCCTCTGGATCTGGGAAGTCAGCCCCCCAGCCAGCCAGCCACATCTGTAATGGACCATTTTTGCCTTGCGTCTGTGCCTCAGCAGTATAGATGGAGTTCTGGCTAATGGCAGTTGAAGCGATGTTAATACCCAGAACGCTCTTCCACATCTGAACTTCGGTCGCAACCTCGTTAGCAGCTTCCTGTGACTGATTTGGATAGGTTAGCGTAATTTGAGGGAATGTCTGACGTGTCAGGCCCTCTTCCTGCAAACCTTTTTCAAACAGCTGCACAGCTTTCTGCTTGTTGCCGTGAACACTCGCACCACCCGGGCAGGTCAGATCCGGGTTATAACCAAACTGTCCTTTAGGAATGATGTGGCAGGTTGGGGTATAGGCACCCTGGTATGCTGCCTTGACAATGGTATCGCGGCCCAAAGCCAGGGCCATCGCCTGGCGAATGTTGATATTATCCAAAGGCTTGACTTTGTAGTTCATACCAACATAGAAAATGGTCAAAGCATCGTTCTGACTGAAATCAGGACGGCTCTTCGACTGACGATACTGTGGCAGAGGAATATCAGTGATATCTACCTGATCGGCCAGATAGGAATTGTAGCTGGTCTGGCGATCTTTAAACGGCAGATAATCAACTTCCTTCAGCTGTGGCTTCTTGCCATAATAATTTTCGTTCGGAACGAATTTAATACCGGTCGTATGGCTATATTCTTTTACTTTGAAAGGACCATCACCGCCCTGGCCGCCATTATCAGCCAGGTGATCTGTCCATTTGCTACCATACTTATCAATGACTTTCTTCTCCACCACATAACTGGTTGGATACGTCAAAGCGCCCAGGAAGTACGCTGTGGCCTTATTCAGCTTCACCACAACGGTATCAGGATCTTTTACAATCACGCCGGTACCAATAACAGATTTTACTTTTCCTTCAGTCCGCTCCGGGGCATTTTTAATGAGTCCTAAATAGGTCAGAGCCACACCAGACTGATTGTTGATATCTGGAGATAGAGCGCGGTCGATGCTATAAGCAACATCGTTGGCGTCCAGTTTGGTACCATCGCTGAACTTCAGATTGGGTCGCAGATGGAATGTATAGGTTAAACCGTTATCAGAGATATCATAGGACTGGGCCAACTGAGGCTTAATATTCAGCTGATCATCTAACTGAACCAGGCCGGTAAAGGCCATATTGATAGCTTGAATCGAGGTATTGTCAGTCGCTATACCGGGATCAAATGAAGCGATATCAGGCAAACGAAATGCCCAGCGATACACCTGCTGATTGTCAGGAGCCTTGGTCTTGTTAACGCTACCAGTACCACTTCCCGGCACAGAACCACCACCACAAGCAGCTAGCAGGACACCAAACAAACACAGGAGAGTTGGCAGCATCATCGTTGTGATTTTTTTGCCAGAGCGCATAGAATGATTAACTCCTTGATATGTAAGTATGCGTCGTGCCTGTGGAGCATCAGGGCACGCCCAATAAAGAACAAGCTCACATTAAAACCAAACCAACCCACCAACCACATTCCCAGTCATGATTACTATCCTTATAGATGGAGCGTTCCTTGCGTGGGAAGGAGTAATGAAGAAGGACATGAGCATGGTTCTCAATCACAGAACACAAGGACATAATACACAAAGACAGCTATATAATTCGCGGAGAACCAGCTCGTTTGCGCGGAATACGCGCGGAAATTTCGCGGCATCACAACGTCTTCTGTAACCGCAATAGCATTGAAGAAGGCCCCTGACAGGTCCTCTGAAAGGAACTTATCTCATACACGCTTTTAGCTCAGTGTTCGTTACAGAAAGCCTGAAGAATACAAAGGGGGAAACAGGAGCCGGCTCCTGTTTCCCCCTTTGAGGACAGGCGCGTGCGCGCCCGAGCTCTGTTTTTATTCAGTAGTGCAAAAAAAATTCTTTGAGAGCCGAAGGCGCGAACCGTCAGGCTCCTTCGGCTCTCAAAAGATTTTATGTATGTTGCATGACGTGCGCTCAGCGCACGTCATGCAACATACATAAAAAAGAGTGGGGGCGCTGACGCCCCCAGGCTGGCGAGCCATCCAATGGCTCGGGAAAAGAAGCACGCGCTAAGCGCTAGCGGCAGCAGCAGCGTGGCGGAAACCCATCGCATACAGCGACGCATACTCCCCTTCGCGCTGCAACAGCTCACTATGAGTACCCTGCTCAACGATCTGACCCGCCTGCAGAACCACAATGCAGTCCGCGTCTTTAATCGTCGAGAGGCGATGGGCAATCACAAAGGCAGTGCGACCATGCAGCAGCTTTTTGAGTCCCATCTGAACGATCGCTTCAGTAAAGGTATCGATATTAGCCGTAGCCTCGTCCAGGATCAGGATGTGTGGGTCGGCCAACAATGCACGGGCGAACGAGATGAGCTGGCGTTGTCCCATGCTCAGATTACGGCCACGCTCACGGATAGGCGTGTTATAGCCATCGGGCAACTGGATAATCAGTTCATGGGCACCGACAATTTTGGCTGCCTCCATAACCTCATCATCCGTAGCATCCAGGCGACCATAGCGAATATTATCCGCAATGCTGCCGGTAAACAGGAATGGTTCCTGTGGCACCACACCAACCTGGCGGCGCAACGATTTCTGCGTCACGTCGCGCAGATCATAGCCATCGATAGTAATCGATCCGCTCTGGATATCATAGAAGCGCGTCAATAGGCTGATGATGGTACTCTTACCCGCGCCGGTCGGGCCCACAATCGCCACGGTCTGGCCAGATTGAATATCCCAGTTCAAACCTCGCAGCACCGGACGCGCAGGATTATAACCGAAGACAACATCCTGGAACTTGACATCTCCCTTGATCTCCGGCAGATCCTGAGCATCTGGCTTATCCTTGATCTCAACCTTCATACTCAAGATCTGGAAGATGCGCTCAGCCGCCACGCCTGCACGTTGCAGCTGTGTATATTGCTGGCTGAGATCACGAATAGGATCAAAGAAGCGGTTAATATATAGCACGAAGGCGACCAGTGTACCAATCAACAACTGGCCCTTCGAGACCAGGTAACCACCATAGACAACGGCCAGACAGATAGCCAGAGCCGCCACAACCTCAACCAGAGGCAGCACCAGCGCCGCAATCCGGCTGGAATCAAGGTTGGTATCCCGGTTATAGGCATTCAGATCATCGAACTCGGCCCGGTTGCGATCCTCACGCACCAGGCTCTGGATCACGCGCATTCCAGAGATATTCTCCTGCAATGTCGAGTTCACCAGCGAGATCGAGGCACGAGTGCGACGGAAAGAGGTCTGAGCATGTTTCTGCCAGAAGGCCGCGATGACAAACATGATGGGCAAAACCACAAAGGTCAGCAATGCCAGAAGTGGGCTCATAATCAACATCAAGGCGATAATACCCACCAACGAGATCACCGAGCCCAGCATCGAGAGCAGTCCTGAACTGAGCATCGCTTCCAGTACATCAATGTCACTCTGTAAGCGCGACATGACGCGACCAATCTGTGTATGGTCGTAGAAGCTCAATGAGAGGCGCTGAAGATGCGTAAACATATCAGCGCTCAGCAAGTACAAGATCTGCTGACCAGCCCAGGACATCGACCAGACCTGCCAGTATTGGGCCTGCCACATGGCGACATTGACGGCCAGGAAGACAACACTCAGTATCGCCAGGCCTATCAGGTCACTATGGGTAATGTAATTATCGATCGCCACTCCAATTAACCACGGATTGAGCAGGTTGAGCAAGGTATAAACGAGCATGAGCACCATGCTCCAGATCGCTGGCGTTTTGTATTTCCCGATATAGGGAAAAAACATGCTGACCAGCTTCCAGTCAAAATCCAAGCCCTCGTCTTCATCAGAATGGGCCAGGCTGTTCTCAATCCAGGTATGCGAACGTCTATAGGCAGCGTAAGAAGCCGCCTTCTCATTTGCCTTCGTCTTAATCACTGCAATACCTCCGTCTGCAGATCAGAATGAGTATCTAGCATCTGTGCTTCAAACTCTTCCTGCTCTCGCAGCTGCAAATCATAGAGTCGGGCATAAGGGCCATTACGCTGTAATAATGTAGCATGGGTACCACGCTCAACAATCTTACCACGCTCTAAAACGAGAATCTGGTCAGCATTTTTGATGGTACGTAAGCGGGAAGCCACCACAAAAGTGGTACGTCCGCGCATCACTTCCTCAAGCGCCTGCTGAATCAGATATTCAGTCTCCATGTCCACACTGGAAGTAGAATCATCCAACACCAGGATGCTTGGATCCAGCAATAGTGTGCGCGCGATCGCGACACGCTGCTTCTGACCACCTGACAATGTTACGCCACGCTCACCCACCCAGGTCTCATAGCCATCGGGAAGCGCCAGAATGAAATCATGAATACGCGCTGCCTTGGCAGCTTCAACTATCTGCTCCTCGGTTGCTCCAACCACACCATAAGCGATATTCTCGCGAATCGTAGCATTGAACAGGAACACGTCTTGCAACACCAGGCCAATATTGCGCCGCAACGAGGCCAGCGTGACATCACGCACATCTGACCCATCGATCAGCACACGTCCTTCTTTAGTATCATAGAAACGTGGCAACAAATGCAGCATAGAACTCTTGCCGCTACCAGTCGGACCTAGAATAGCGATGGTCTGACCCGGCTGCGCATCAATAGTGATATCATGTAGAACTTCCACACCATTACTATAGGCAAATGAAACATGCTCACAACGCACATGACCAGCCACTTTTTCCAGCACCTTAGCGTTCGGCGCATCAGTAATATCAGATTGAGTATCCAAGACATTGAAAATACGCGTCCCGCCCGACAGGCCACGTACCCACCAGTTAATCATAAAACCAAATGTACGCACCGGCGCTCCCAGCAGCAGGATATAGTTGGTCACCGCCACCAGGGTACCCAGGCTCAACGTACGATTAATGACAGCGATACCACCAACCCATAGCACAAGTACCGTCACCACGTTCAGTGAAAGAACTAACAAAGGCTGATTCCAGGCAGAAAGGCGCATAGCACTCATATTGAGCTCGCGCAATTCCAGATTCTTCGTACCATATTTCTCAATCTCAAACTCTTCGCGTGCAAAAGACTTCACGACCCGCACACCACTCAGACTTTCCTGCATAATTGTGCTCAGATCGCCCACACCATTTTGAACTGACAGCCACAAAGGTCGCAAACGCTTGACAACCTGGGCCGAGAGAATTAGCATAATAGGTACTGAAATTAACGTAATAAGAGCCAGATACACATCGAGTCGCAATAATAAGACTGTCACAGAAGCAAAAGTAGCCACTGCTACCAGGGCGCGCATTAGTCCCATAGGGAAAAAGTTACGTACAGCTTCAATGTCAGCGGTCATACGTGACATCAGCTGACCCGTTTCAGAATCATCATGAAATGAAAAACTGAGGTGCTGTAAATGATCATAGAGCATATTGCGCAGATCGTAAGCTACCAGCGACGAAATGGCCTGAGAAAGATAGCCCTGCCCATACGAAAAGAGACCGCGCAATGTACTGGTTACCAGAATCGCCAACGCGACCCACAACAAATCCTGAAAACGACCACTACGAATACCTACATCAACGACCCACTGCAACAACCAGGGCACCATCAACGAAAAACCTGTTGCCAGCGCAATACAGATTACGGTTCCAATTGCCTTAACCCAGTGAGGTCGCAACAACTTGATAATGCGCATATAAATGCGCCAATTTTCTTGTACTTGAGCCTTACTTAAAGATGAAGAAGATTGCTGATTGGCCTGTGTTACCTGCATTCCAGATAAATCCTTTCTTGACGCGCCTTATCCGCAGGATACCCAATACACATACTCATCGCACGTCGGGGCATTTCTGGTGATGCCCATAAAAACAAAGATGACCTATTACGCTATCTTTCATCCACTAACGCGTGAAATACATCATGCAAGTAGCGCCTGACGACAAATCACATACATCAATGGATGTGACAGGTTAGTATCATCACTTAAAGTCTAAAAGGAAATGGCTGACATACGTTTGTCAGTCATTGCACTTCTTTTTTGGAAATTTCGGTAATTGAGTTTTATTATTTTCCCGGAAATTATTATCAATTTCCGGGAATAGGCAATTTTTCCAATTTTTGCTCTTTTAAGATCCTCTTTTCTTTTTTTGCTACACTGCTAGAGCAAAGTTTCTGGTACCTTTAGCTTCATACATATAGTTTTTTAGTTTTTCCGGAGAGAATTGCTTCCCCTGATCACTGACATTGTGTCCCCCTCGTAGAGGTATGCTGACGCACCAGAGCCCCTTTTTATTATGCTGTGCAGAACGATGCGCCGCGCATCGTTCTGCACAGCATAGAGGACAATCCCTACGCTACATTATTCTGCGACCCATAACTGATCTTTTGCGCCTTCCTCACTAACGATATTCGTCAAAAAACAGCAAATTCTTAAACTCATCCCCTCTTGTTTTTTATGGATCAGTAGCACATAATAAAAGATATGCAAAAGACTGAAAGACTTGTGGCAATTACATTATTGCTGCAGGCGCGTGGAAAAATGACGGCGAAGCGACTCTCCGACATTTTGGGTGTCTCAATACGTACCATTTATCGAGACATTATTACTCTTTCTCTCGCGCACGTACCTGTTTCAATGGAATATGGGCCAGGGGAGGCTATTACTTACCAGAAGATTATCACTTAGAATCAGCTATTTTTACCCGCGAAGAAGCTATTTCGCTGATTTTAAGTGCCGATATTTCTGGCAACTACAACCTGTTTGCCGGTGATACAGATCTGCATCGAGCCCTGGTCAAATTAGAGGCAGTACTACCCGAAGAATATCAGGCAGACGTACGGGCGGCACGCGACCATATTCTGGTTGATACATCTGCGTGGTGTAATAAAACAATGGAACCGACCCATCTGGAAACGATAAGGGCCGCTGTACTGGGTTCCTATCAACTAGATATTCTTTATCCCAGTAGCAGTTGCTCAAAGTTCACAGGCACCGGTGTTTTGTGGCGCCGTATCGAACCTTATGGATTAGTATTTAAAGGGCTCAGCCGGCGCCATATCCGCACAGGACGCTGGTACCTGGTTGCCTTCTGCCAGTGCTGTCAGTCATTCCATACGCTGCGTGTCAGTGACATTGAGCAGGTTTATGTACGAGAAGAACTTACCACCCCCAGACCAGACTTTGATTTGCATGCTTACTGGCGCGAAGCACGCAAACAATTAGAGAAACAGCATCCCCCTATTTCTCTAAAACTCCATGTGACCGCCAATGCTCGCTACAGCGCCCTCCATGGAGACGTCAACGTCCTGAAGGAAAATGCAGATGGAGGCGCCATCGTACAGGTAAATGTCGAATCCCTTGACGACGCCATCTCCTACGCACTCGGACTAGGGGCCGACGCGACGGTCCTGGAACCATCCCAGGTCAGGGTCGCCGTGGCCGCAACCGCTCATGCAATTGCTGAAATATATGGCTAAGCCTGATCTATTCCTCCATAGCAATTCAACATCCACCTTATATTGCTGACCTTCTAATTAGAACAAACATCAATTGAGAAAAAATTTAGAATGTGGCACACTGCAATAGTACAAAAGAAAAAATAACTTCAGCGCGGAAGCCCAAAGCAGATGAATTGACTTATGAGAAGAGGAAGAAGAGGGATCAGGCTACCATGACAAACAAACGACTTATTCTTACGCTTCAACCAGATATACTGGCCATCTGCCGTTTAGATCCAGCCACCCAGATTTCAGCCGACATGCTCAAAGGGAATTTCGTAGCCATTACCAAAACAGATGAAGAACTCTCAATCATCCGTCCCCAGGAAAACATACCGGATGAAGTTATTTACACCAAAGGCTGGCGCTGCCTGCGAATTGAGGGACCGTTCACACCCGGCACAACTGGCATCCTGGCCGCGGTACTGTCCCCGCTGGCAGACGCAAAACTCAGCGTCTTTACCGCTACTACTTATGACACCGGACACGTGCTGGTCCAGGAGAAAAATCTCAATCTAGCC
The DNA here is from genome assembly GCF_016587435.1 of Dictyobacter formicarum. The sequence goes on along the minus strand of NZ_BNJJ01000008.1, from coordinate 151,652 downwards.
ATTCAGATCCTGGCTCAGGCCGGTCATACTGTACGCAGTGAGAATAAAGCTACAGCACCACACGCCATTCAATAAAACAAGCATCACACAGAAACAGTAGCACTTACGCTATTAAAGTTGACAAAGTCAGACCATCGATCTGCCAGATCGATGGTCTGCATAGCTCTATATTGCGCGCGATCATGAATATATGAAGTCCAGGAGCACACTATCTCTCAACAAAAAGTACAGTTCGATGGGAGCCGTAGTTAGCGATGGTTGGAGCGACCCGTGGAGACGGCGCGGCGGCGCGCGCGTCCACTTGCCCTGGCGCCAGATTTTTTATCATCTCCGTGATATTGGGCTTCTGTCTCAAAAGAAGCATAGGCGTTGTGCTTCACTTTGTTGCGACCGAATCGGGCTGACTGACCTGCCGTCCGTTTACCATGTCTCTCTTTATTGGCAACAAAACGTTCCGGCCTGACAAACTCTTCCGACTGCCATGTAGGTGCTGTGTTGACACGGATCTTTTTCGTCCGTTGCTTCGTTTCAGCAGGGGCATTATCCTCAGCATCTGGCCGTGCGCTCCTGTCATATGTTGGAGTAGAGGATGCATACTTGCGAGTACGCGCTGGTCGTGACCCAAGACGCTGCTCAGATTCTGGCGCGGCTACTATAACGGGTTGGGGAAGCGGTTTGGCAACCATGGCATCATCGGCGATAGTCAGCTGCTTTAGCGAGACGGCCTGACCGAGGTTACGCGACATCCGTCGCCATTTGGAGACATCAGATGGGGTGAGCAACGTAATCGCCTTGCCCTGGCGCCCCATGCGGCCCGTCCGACCGATACGATGGGTAAACAATTCACTGGACTCGGGCAGTTCATAATTAATAACCTGGTAAATACCCTGAATATCCAGGCCGCGAGCGGCTACATTGGTAGCCAGCAAGGTCTGTACCCGCCCATGGCGGAAGGCGGCCAGTACCTCTTCACGCGCACGCTGGCTCTTGTTACCGTGGAGGGTTCCCACAGCAAAACCAAGGTTGCTGAGCTGCTTACCTAACTTCTCAACGCCATATTTGGTTTTCCCAAAGATCAGGCTACTTTCGCCACCGGTAGAATTCAAGAGAGTACAGAGTGCCGCCATCTTCTGGTCTTGTGGTATCTGATAAGCAATCTGCTCGATGGTACTTTCTGCCCCTGTGGCCGGTTGGATAGCTACTTTAACAGGATCTTGCAAGAATTTTTCCTGGATCTTCGCCACCCAGTCGGGCATTGTAGCTGAAAAGAGTGCCATCTGACGTGTTTCGGGAGTCGTGGTTAAGATCTCCTCAATCTCGGGGGCAAAACCACTATCCAGCATTTGATCAGCCTCATCCAGCACACAGATGCGCAACCGGGTAAGGGTCAGACTGCCTCGCTCCAGATGATCTTTCACACGGCCCGGCGTGCCAACGACTATCTGGGCACCATAACGCAGGGCCGATGTTTGCGGGTTATAAGGTCGGCCACCAACCAGTAAAGCGGTCGAGAGCCTCCGTGCGGCGGCCAGCTTGCTCAAAACAGTATTAACCTGAACGGCCAGCTCACGGGTTGGTACAAGAACCAGCGCCTGTACGAAGCGTTTATCTTTAGAAAGTCTTTCCACCAGGGGAATACTGTAGGCCAGCGTTTTACCGGAACCGGTCGCCGACTGTCCCACAAGATCTTTTCCAGCCAACAGCACTGGAATGGCACCGGCCTGAATGGGAGTGGGTTGAGTAATTTTCATATCTGTTAGCACCGCACGTGTGGCGGGTTGCAATGTAAATTCGGAAAAAGTTGCAGAAAAAGATGGCATCAAAAATCCTTTCGGCCAAAGCGTCAAACTGTGGACGCACTATAGCTCCCTGACAATAAAATGTGGCAGGGATTACCAGGAGCAGGCCGCGAGGTCACGGAAGCAATGCTGCTATCTGATAAGTAAGTAGAACTGGCGTGCAGGAAGAGATTATTCTACAGAGGATTGCTCAGAGCTCTTTAGCGTCTTTTATCAGGGAACAGTTCTAATCATCACCTGTTCCAAGCCATGCAAACAGTTATAACCACTAGAGTGTACCCGCTCTAGAGCTAATCGTCAAGTCATACCCCCAAAAAATCAGATATCCACGTTTACATTTCTTCTCAAATTTATTAAAATATTCAAAGTTATCTATTGAATTTCAGCTTCGTCTACACGTCTTTATCCCTCAGGGAGTGTAAAAATATTTCTGACATTTTTACCTTCTCTGGCATTCACACATAGAAGAAGTAGGTATCATCAAAATTAAAGCAACTGTATAAGCACATGGAGGTCTCACGCAAGAATGGATTCTAATGACAAGCCTTTGTCGCAAGCCTCTAATGGAGAGGACGACAGCACAACACATAATCAACCAGTCAATGAGTCAGGCAATACATATTCATCCCCATTTCCACAGCCAGATGAGGAGGAGGATGATAAGACTGTGCTGAAGTCATCTTCACAAGAAACAACCCAGAAATTAAAGAGGGTAAATGCATCTTCTCGTTCAAAGGATAATGCAGAGCCTAATAAGACCGCGGATAGTCAACCTGATCGTACTGGTTATCCTACTATTTCAAGTGCCCCATTACTTCCTGATAACCAGTCAACTACAGACCATCCACAGTCACCTCATTATCAATCTGGACCCAGCTATCCGCCACCACCCCATTATCAGTCGGGAACCAATTATCAATCTGGACCCAACTATCAGTCTGCGCCCAGTTATCCACCACCACCCAGCTATCAATCGGGGGCCAACTATCAATCTGGGCCCAACTATCAGTCGGCACCTGGCTATCCCCCACCCAACCATCAGCAACGACCTAATGTCGGCTACCAACCAAAACCCAGACAACCAAAGAAGCAGGCAGCCCCCTTGCCACTATGGCTGTTTAGCGGTGGAATTGTCCTGACTATAGTGCTACTGATCGTGCTGTATATCATAGGAAGCGACTGGGCTGAAGGAGCCTCACAGGCCTCCGTTGCCGCGCTAATTATTGGTGTACTTGTCGCAGTAGGATGGTTTGTGCGCACGCGCCTACGCCAGATCGTTCCAGTCAGTAAACCACGCCGCCTGATCTCTACAGCCTTCTTGCTGGTCCTCTTGATCTTCTCTGGCTGGGCCAGAGCTTCCCAGGGCACGATACATGAATGGCAAGGTCAATCCTTTGAGAATCAGCAAAAGTGGCAACAGGCCATCAATGAATATACCTTTGCTGGAGAACAGCCACCCACCGGTGCTAACCTTGCACGTACCTATACTTCATGGGGACTAGATCTCAGCAAACAGCATCAGTACAATGGTGCCCTGACACAATTCACTTATGTCATCGACCACTTTAGCAACACCGAACCTGACACTACAGCTAACCCGGATGTTGTGCAACAGGTAAAACGCGCACAGCAAGGCAGCATAGATACACGCATTTCGATGGCCCAGCAAAGTATGCAAGCTCATAATTATTCCGACGCAACCATGTTCCTGGATACCACTCTGGGTCTACAATATTGTGATAATAACTGTCGGCAACGGGCCCAACCTCTGGATGCGACCTCCTACTACCAGATAGGCAGTAGTCAGTTGCAGTCTAAGAACTATAGCTCCGCTATCGATAGCTTCAACAAAATTCTTACCTCGTTTCCAGATGCTAAAGAGGCTAATGACACACGTACAAATATGTCCAAGGCCCTCCTGGGGCAGGGCGAGTCACAACTGCACAATAAAAACTATAATGACGCCGTAGACTCGTTCAATAAGATCGTCTCAACCTATCCATATCCAGCCAAATCTAAGCAGATCCATACAGATCTAGCCAAGGCCATCATGGGTCAGGGCGTGACGACACGTGCCAGTTCTTGCACCGACTCAGTGACATATTATCAACAACTGGCTAAAGATTATAAAGACACTCCGGAAGGCCAGAAAGCCCAACAAGCACTGAGTGTTCCACAGGATGTCAAAGGTCATTTTGTCAATACCACACCTGAGCACAACTTTTCACAAATCGCGCTGGTGCAGGGTCTGCATGGCTTGATGTCACAGGATGAAATATTCAACAAATGGGACAATGCGCCATACAAAACCGACATCCAGCCCAACGGAAACTTTGTCTTCCAGGGTATCCCCAAGGGCAGCTATGACCTGCTCTGGTACTCTAATGATGGTGTTTCAGAGCATGTCGAGTTCATCTACACAGAGCTCTCATTATCACCCAAGTATGTTGCCAATGTTGGTCCTTTATGCATGGTCGATATGGGCAACGTCACAAACGTCACCAGATCTAACGCATAAACAAGATCATAATCTGGTCGACAAATTATCGAGCCCACATAAAAACCAGTGCCCCTCTTCTGATAAAAAAGAGGGGCACTGGTTTTCACTTTATCCTGGACGCATCCAGCCTTTACACCTGATGCGTGAGCAGATAGTGGGCCATGGTTGAACCAACCTGGTAAGCATTGGCGAAGGCGATGCTAGAACCCGGGAAGTTCGCGAGCAAATCTTGTACAGATTGACCGGCCGCTGGCTGATCAAAATTGCTGGCGGCGCGCAGGTTCAGGTAGTGGTCCAGATGGCCTGTGCGCTGCAGCACAGCAGCCACTGCTGTATCTTCCTGTTCCGTTGTGCAGTATTTGCCTTGATTATTGGTCAACAGACCTGTAATATACTGAGCCTCATTGGAAAGCTCCTGTCCCGCCCAGTAATCGTCACCAGCTATCGTGTCGCATGCAAGTACAGAAGGATGCTGGTTGGCCTGATTTGGATACTTCTGCCGGGCTGCTTGAGCCTGGGGACTATCTTGTAATTGCAATTTAGAAGTGATGGTCATGGCCGTGTTGGTCAGTGTACTATTCAGCTGAAAGGCACCGGTGCCAGCTTTATTATTCTGCAGGTAGCCATGAGGCACATTAGGAGCTGTATTAGGCAGGAGATGATGACCCTGATCCCAGTCAACAACCCAGTTCGCCCAGGCCACGGAACCCAATGTATTATTGGAAGGAGACGCACCACCAATGCCAGCAGTTATAAAATAGGTATTCTGGAACGAAAATTGCGGGTCGCGCAAGATCGCCATCATACTAGCAGCGGCATTGACTTTCTCTTCACCAGTGGTGGTAACACAGAGACCATTATTGTTACAATGCATATCGCTAAAAGCACCGGTCGTCTTGTAATCAAGAGGCAGGCTCTCGTGTGCCAACCATGGCTGTGTCTCAGATGAAAACATGGTAATTACCAGCACTTTAACCGGAAAAGGCCCTGCGGCCGCACGTCCTCGACCTATTGTGATCAACAACGCGATCAGACACAGAGCAAGACAGAGCGCAGCCAAACTGGCACGCTTGAAATAAGAACTGAAGACCATTGTTACTCCCTTCACACAAAATAACTACCAGGCGAAACAACAAAAACCACCCATAACCTGTCTATATGACCGGAGTTGCGTATGTATATACATGTAGGACGTAGCAGATTCTTTTTTGCGTTTTACCGAGAATGAAATGCGCAGTAGAAATTTTGTTAACATCAGAATTGATGATAAATCGAAATGTTTCTGCCACTTACAACGCATTCAAGTGGTGTTATGGATGAAGTATACATAGCAGTGTTTTCACTGTCAATTGATCAGCTCTATTGTGCATGACTTTTTGGGGAGCGCCATTCAATAAACAAAGATTACACACTTAAAGCAGCATAATGATATTTTCTCATATAATTTTCACTTGTTGTAAAATCAACGCTGGATTTTTCGCTCCAATGGTCAATCTGCATAATACAAACTAGTGGTTTGCCAGTCTTCGATTGAAAGGGAACCGCCTGCAGCGGGCAGAGGAAGGGCCGGGGCACAGCCCTGGAACCCAGTCAGAGGATTGCATCCCCTACACGCTGCCTTTCTCATGTACTTTGACAATTGACTGGCAGCACGAGAAGAAAGCAGGACCCTTCTCAGCACCGATGTTGAAAAGGGTCACCCATCTGCTTTACGTTTCAAGGCGCAAACGCTGGTTTGAGTTCATTAATAGCTACATGTTATTGTATGATAGAAACAATTAAAACTCTGGTATAAAGATGACAGAAGTCGAAGGGAAATAAGGCCATGTCCACACCTGCATCCTCTATTAATGAATCTAACGATCCTCCATTTGCACGCCCAACTATGCAAGATGTAGCTAATGCTGCCGGAGTCAGCCTCAAAACCGTGTCGCGCGTAGTCAATAATGAGCCACGTGTAGATGACAGGACACGGGAGCGTGTACACCAGGCGATCGCGCAGCTTGGCTTCAGGCGCAACGATATTGCGCGCAGCCTACGCCAGGGGCAGGCCTCCTCAACAATTGGACTTATAATTGAAGATATCGCCAACCCGTTTTATTCAAGTATTGCTCGTGGCCTGGAAAGGGTCGCGCAGAAGTATAACTATATGTTGATTATCAGCAATTCGGAGGAAAACGCGCTTCGTGAGCGAGAACTGGTTAATGCTCTGCTAAGCCGTCGCGTGGAGGGACTCTGTATTGTTCCTGCTGGATCTGATCACTCCTATCTATCAGCAGAATTGCGTATGGGGACACCGTTCATCTTTCTTGACCGTCCACCAATGCAGTTGCAAACCGATACGATTGTGCTTGATAATCGTGGGGGAACACGTCAGGCTATCAAGCACCTACTCTCTTATGGGCATCGCCGTATTGCTGTGATACAGGGTGATCCGCGCGTCTATACCGGAGCCGAGCGCATTGCGGGCTACTACGAAACGCTGGCCGAGCACGGCATTCCCTGTGATGAAACATTGATCTATTCTAACTGCGACGACGCCCGCCAGGCCCAGCAAGCCACCCATACATTGATGAACCTACCACAGCCTCCCAGCGCCATCTTCTCCACCAGCAATCGCATCAGTATTGCAGTATTGCGCGCGCTTCGCTCCTACACATTTCAACCAGCATTCGTAGGGTTTGATGACTTTGACCTCGCAGATATGTTGCCCGTTCCAGTAACAGTCATTGCTCATGATCCGGCGGAAATGGGGGCCAGGGCGGGCGAGATACTATTTGCGCGCCTGGCCGGTAGCAATGTACCCGTTCAACAAACGATTGTGCCAACGCAGCTGATTGTGCGTGGCTCTGGCGAGTTGCGCCCCTCACAGGCATAAATTTTCCGCTTGCACAAATGTACGAATTCTTGCACGCGTTGCAATCCGTAGTCAGCTCAGGTTAAGAAATAAGCACTCTCTCCAAGCAAGAAGGTCAGATACTCCTTTTTGCGCTGCTCCATATCCTCTTCTGGGAAGATCGGCGCTTTTCCTAAAAGGGAAGCCTTGAACCTCTTTGACGAGGGCATCGCGCAGTGGCGTCTTACTATAGCCCAGGCGCGGTTCTTTCCCCTCGGGCAACGTGATTCCTTCACGCTTGAGCATATATCTGGCCAGCACAAGTTCGAGAGGCTGTCCTTCTGGAAGTTCGGTCCCCATTTGCTGGAACACGTCATCTGAGAGAAGAAACGAGGCATTCATGAGCAGAGCGAGCCCCACCACATCGCCGGGACGCAGATGCATCACCTGCTCCTGTACATCTTCTCCCTTACGCCAGCGTAGTCGACATCCACAAAGATTGTAAAGTGGAGGAAGCATCGAATATCTTTCGATGCGTACCTCCTCTAGCGTATAGTTGAGCAATCTGAGCGTCTCGGCCATCAGATTGATGGTGTCTTGACGAGGTAGGATAATATTGTTCAGAACCGCCACAATGGGCAGCGCTTCATGACGTTCAACCCCCAGTACCAGCAGGCGCCGCCCCGTGTCATCAACCAGGAACACACTATACAGAAACACGCTGCTGCTCGTAAAATTGCGCCTGACGCCCTCCACATGTACAGAGATCATAGCCATCCTCCGCTCTTTTTCTCCTCTCCCCATACTGTGCTCAATTCGTCGTAGTACCTCGACAAAATTTTTCACACTGGAATAATCAGGTCACTATTGCTCAAAGGCGCCTTTGAAGGGAGATAGTTGAAGTCAAAATATTTTATTCACCACTACCGTGGCTCACGAGACTCATTCCAGCGTTCCCCGGCAAAGCGTGCCACCGCGTTGCCTACCTCAGTAACCGATGTATACATATAGCTAAGGTCGCAAACTCGCACTCCGCCGATTGCCTCCCACCATTGGGGAAGATATAGATGCCCTTTTGGCAATGGCACCCCTGAATGAAGCCAGGCCACCAGCCAGAGTCGCTCCCGATGAACCGGCACCTGATCCGCTGACGCTCTCTTGAGCGATCTTTGGCCAATGATCACTGAGAAGTCAACAATCCGTATCTCCTCTATCTGCGACCACAGGATGCGGTGTTGACGCCCTCGTGCTGACATTGTCAAACCCGCCGCATCGATCTGAAGGCGAGGAGGATCAAAAGAGGTGACCACCGTCATTACTCCTATGGCCCCGAAAATGGCCGTGAAAACAAGAGCTACCATAAAATAAGTTCCATCGGTGAGTTGTAAGCCAAGGAGGATACCTATTGCCAGCGAGACAACGGCAAGGCCCACAAATATCAGGCCAGCCGTCATAAATTTTTTGCGCGGGGCCACAAAAACAACCGGTTCCATATCTGGCATCACAGAATTAGCAGCAGATGCATCGCTCATCCAGTTGTGTCCTTTCTATCCTATTTCTATGTATTTAAGAAAACTCCTTTTATTTTATAACAAATGTCAAAATAGCGCTTCTCAAAGAAGAAAAGGATCTCCCCTCTTTAGCAACACCACTGAGAAGCAGGAGAAAAACCACTCAGTTGTCTCTTACTGCACGGCGAGATGGAGCCGGCTCGCAAGCAGATCAATGCGATTGAAGAGCGAGTCCAGCCACTGAGGTGACGCGTCCATCAAATAGTCAGGCCAAACGAGGAGCCACGCTTGTAATTCAAGAGCATCGAGCACCTGATGAAGGAGAGCGAACGGAAGCTGTTTCCTCGTTTCCGCTTCCAACTGCCGATGATAGGTGGTAATCATCGCTTCAAATGGCACCGTTCCTCCCGCTTTACATGAAAGTGCCAGCTTCTTGATGAGATCTGGCAGATATGAGAAGAGGGCTATGAAGCCTAAAGGTGGGAATGGAAGCTCTTGTTATTTCATGGTGAAACACAACGACGCTCCCCCTCATGGGAGGAGCGTCGTTTCGACGTTTGGTATGTGCCAGATTGGGTGAGACTTATGCTCGCACCAGGCGTAAGGTGACGATCTCGTAGGGTTTGATCGAGAAGGTGACCTGCTCGCCCTGGCTCTGCAGCTGCTCGCCGTTCTCTTCCAGCAGGTTGGTGTGCCAGACGTCGGCCAACTCAAAGCCGGTGGTGAGCGTAACATGACCGCGGCGGCGCTGGCTCTCGTACAGGCGCACAATGATGCCGTTGCCATCCTCGGCACGCTTGACCGTCTCGATGATGACATTGGGCTTGTCCACGCTGAACAGGGCCGGGAGCTGCTGCTGGCCGGCAGACACACTGGCCGAACGCTCTGGCGTATAGACGATCAGGGGATCATTGAGCGCATAGGCGGCGCTGATGGTCCCCTCGCCCCAATTGCCAGCGTGCGGCAACAGACTATAGGTAAAGCGGTGCTCACCCTGGTCTGCCTCCGGATCAGGCATGGTTGGGCTGCGCAACAGACTGATGCGGATGACATTTTCTTTAATGTCATGGCCGTATTTACAGTCGTTGAGCAAGCTCACTCCATAGTCGCCTTCGCTCAGATCAACGAATTTTTGCGCGCACGTTTCAAATCTAGCCCAGTCCCAGCTGGTGTTGCGATGGGTTGGACGCTGGACGTTGCCCCACTGGATCTCGTAGGTAGCCACAGGACTCAGGATATCAACCGGGAAGGCGACCTTGAGCAGGATGTGACGCTCTCGCCAGTCGATGTGCGTATCGACATCCAGGCGGGGGCTGTTGTAGCTCAGCGAGATGCGCTGGGTGTAGTCGCTGTGCAGGATGCGGCGCTGGATCTCCAGCGTGGCACGCAACGGACCCTCTTCCATGATGCGGATTGAGGTAGCAGGCTCTGCCAGCCACTGCTTGTCATCATAGTAGATATCGACATCCCAGGCATCCCAGTTCATCGGACGGTCCTCGAAGGCCTGGAACTGGTTGGCGATGGCGCCCTCGGGCAGCACTTCGCGCTCACGCACTTTGTCGTAGACGCGAGTGATGTCGCCGTCGCTGTTGAGCTCGATGCGGATATACTTGTTCTCTAACAGCTTCGAGGTCACCGTCAGCTCGGTCGTAGGTGCCTTCTGCTCGCCCTCAACCAATTGCAAACCAGTGATCCCAAATTGCGCCACTGTGCCGGCATCGATCCAGGTGCCCTGCTCGCTGGTCTGCGTGGAAACCGTTTCGCCGGTCTGGCTCACCTGCAGATGCTGACCCGCCGGAAGCCGCTGTGGCCAGTAGGCCAGGTCGCTGCGCTCAAAGGAGGTCGGATTGGCCAGCAAGACGTCGCCGCCAAGCTGTTCGGCAATGGCCTGGAAGGCTCCATCGCGTACACTGGTACCCAGCTCGGTGATCTCTTTGTATTGCTCGGCCGACTCCACATAGACATCATGGATACTACTGCCGGGGATGATATCGTGGAACTGGTTGAGACAGATCAGCTGCCAGGCGCGTTGGATAGCGTCCACCGGATAGCTGTAGCCGCTGTTCAACAGGCTGGCCTGCGCGGCCAGGAACTCGGCATCGTGCATCAGGAACTCGCTCTTGCGGTTCGCGCGCTTGTTACGGCTCTGCGTGGTATAGGTGCCGCGGTGGAACTCCAGGTAGAGCTCGCCATTCCAGGTCGGCAACTGCGCACCCGAGGTCTCTTCCAGCTGGCGGAAGAAGGCATCGACATGCCCCTGCCGAGTGCGTGGCAGACCCGGGAACGCCGCCATCTCGCGCAGGTTCTCCAGCATCTCGCGGGTTGGACCACCACCACCATCGCCATGGCCAAAGGCGGTCAGCACAGGCGGCGTCACATTATCATGGCCCAGATCCTTCTGCCGGAAATTGGTCCAGGTGCCCAGCACATCCTCAGGAGTTGCCATCGCATTGTAGGTACTGGCGAAGGCACTGCCCTTCTCGGGCGTTGGGCTGAAGTGGGTCAGCACGCGTGTGCCATCGATGCCCTGCCACCAGAAGCTATCATAGGGCAGGCGATTATATTGGCTCCAACCAATCTTGATGGTGAAGAAATACTCCAGCCCGGCCTGCTTGATCAACTGCGGTAAGGCCCAGGCATAGCCAAAGACATCGGGCAGCCAGAGCACTGGCGTATCAACATGCTCACCGAAGTGCTCTTTAAAGAAGGCGCGACCCAGCAGGAACTGGCGGGCCAGCGACTCGGGACCACTCAGATTACAGTCAGCTTCAACCCACATGCCACCGGTCGCCTCCCAGCGACCCTCGGCCACCCGCTGCTTAATCGCCTCAAACAGCTCGGGATGATCCTGGCGAATGTAATCATAGAGCTGCGGCTGGCTCTGCGAAAAGTGGTAATCGGGGAACTGCTCCATCAGCCGCTGCACGGTATGGAAGGTGCGCGATGCTTTGCGCCGGGTCTGCCCCAGCGTCCAGAGCCAGGCCACATCGATATGCGCGTGGCCGGTCCCCACCACCTCCACATCCAGTGGCGCGCCTGCCTGCGCAACCCCTTCTTTGAGGGCGGCATGCGCCTCAGCCACGCTGGCATAGAAGGCCTCGCCAAAGGGCTCGCGTGTATCCAGGATCGTAAAGGCACGATCAAGCGCATAGAGCAGCTTGCCACGAGCGGGCGTCGCCTCGGTCAGCACCTGGGCCGCACCCAGCGCCACACGGGCCGTGGCAATAAAATCGCGCGTTGGCTGATCGATCTGGACCATCTCGCAGGGCTTCATCAACAGCTGTGTGCCCTTCTCACCGCCCAGGCCGGTCCAGCCATGCATCGCCAGCGTGTGCTGCTGCCCATCCTGCCACTGCGGGCGCAGCAGAAACTCATGGTGGTAGCGATCGCTGGCGGCATAGGATACGCCATCGATATAGGCCAGCACCTCGGGATGGATGAAATCGCCCGCATCACCAATTGGTAAATACAGCGCGAGCGGCGCATCCTGCCCCCACTCGGTGGGCAACTGGAAAGTCGTACGTAATACAAAGTTCTGGCGCCACTCGCCCCAGTAGGAATAGGGCTCAATGGTCTTCCACTCACGGTCATCAACCTCAACCCCAACCGGAGGCGACTCCTGCGGGCTCGTCAAGGCTTGAAAACGGAACGGCGGCAATGCCTGTCGCCGACGATATACCAGCGGCTCGATCAACTTCAAGCGCTGGGCAATTTTCGGAATCGTCCAACGAATCTGGTGAAGCACAACATACTCCTTACTGTTATGGTAAACTCCACCCATTGTAACACACCAGTTGACCACCGGTGCTCCGATTTCGCGACAACTTCTTTCACCGCCAAAGTAGCCGAAAGCCACAAGAAGCACCAACCATGAAAAAACGTATGGGGACACCTGCGTTCCCCAGATCCGAGGGCGCTTTGATTCCCAGCACGCCAGGAATCAAACACATTCTTCGCTAATAGTTGTGCCAAATTGTGCTCGTGAGCACAGTATTTATATATGAAATATTTTGCTGCATAGCAATAACCTATCAATTAGAAACATTCGTGTCGATCCCTACGTGTGCTACAATGTCTCTATGTTCATGAAGTGCCAAAAGGCTTCAATTTCTCGTTTTGGAGAACCTCTGAGGAAGAATGATGACAACCAGAGATGAAACACGCGTCCGTCGTGTGCAAACTCACGAAGCCGAAGCACTCCGCCACCGCCCGATCGACTCTGCTCCAAGCAGAGATATTCCAGCCTGGGTTCGGGCCTCGCAAGCATTGCTATCTTCCAGCTGATTAGGTGGTACTGCTATTTTCTGAAATGAGGAGATCGGTAGATATGAACCTGCAAATCAAACAAGATATTAGGGACAAAAAAAGCAAATTAAGCATCATCGATTGTGATGTGCATCCCTATCCCAAAGCTATGGATGAGATTCGTGCTTATATGAAGCAGCCCTGGAGAGATAGGTATCGTGGAGGAGGGCGAGGGTTCTATGATAATCCTGTGCATGGATCTCGGCTTGATGCCAATCCCCCCAATGGAGGGCCAGCTGGATCAGATCCAGAATTTTTACAGGAGCAGCTCTTAGATGAATACGGAATTGAGCATGCTATTCTCCTTCCGAGAGCATTCTGCAATCTGCACCCTGATCCGGACTTTGGTACTGCTATTGCAGCTGCATATAACGACTGGCTGGCGGAAACATGGCTTGGTAAGTATAACCAGGATGGAACGTTTAAAGGTTCTATCACAATTGCCCACCAGGATCCACTGGCCGCTGCGCGAGAAATTGAACGATGGGCCGGGCATCCCCATTTTGTGCAAGTGATGACCGATTCTGGTGCCCGTGCGCCATTTGGTCAGCGACAATATTATCCTATCTATGAGGCATGTGCGAGACATGGTTTGCCTTTTGCAATTCATCCCGGTACTGATGGTATGGGAATAAACATTCAACCCTCGCCGGGTTATCCAACGCATTACATTGAATGGCACACCTGTCTATCTCTTGGCTTTCAGGCGCATCTTGTGAGCTTCATAACCGAAGGCGTATTTGAACGGTTTCCGGATTTCAAAATTGTGCTGGTGGAAGGAGGCGTTTCCTGGTTGCCTGCTCTCATGTGGAGGCTGGACCAGGAGTATAAAGCGCTTCGTTATGAAGTTCCCTGGTTGAAACGGCGGCCAAGTGACTATCTGAGGGAACACGTTCGTATTTCGTCACAGCCATTGGAACGACCAGATAATGATCAGCATTTGCTTCAGATGCTTGAGATGATGGATGCTGAGCATATTCTGATGTTTGCAAGCGACTATCCGCACTGGGATTTTGACTCTCCTCTCCGTGCCTTTCCAAAATTGCCTGAGTCTATGCATAATCGCATTTTTCATGAAAATGCGAGGGAATTCTACAAATTGTAAGTAAGAGGTAGCGTAATGGGAAAGCACGTAATTGGAGCGGCTGCTGACTTGCCGCCTGGAAAGCGTATAATAGTCACTTTAGAGGGGCGTTCTATTGGCGTTTTCAACGTGGGTGGTACGTATTATGCCCTTCGAAATAGCTGTCCTCATCAGGGAGCGCCTCTTTGCGCTGGAACAGTAACCGGTATGACATTACCATCGTCTCCCGGAGAGTATCTGTATGGGCGTCAAGGGGAGATTGTGCGCTGTCCCTGGCACGGCTGGGAGTTTGATCTTACGAATGGTAAATCTATCTTTGATCCTCATAAATACCATGTAAAAACTTACGAAGTAAGGGTTGAGGAAGAAGATGTTCCGCATGTTGAAACATACCCTGTAACGGTAGATACCGGATGGGTTATTGTTTATCTTTGATCAGACCCTCTCGACTATGCATGTATGGGGCGTCAACCGTGTGCTGTTGCTGGTGAAAGTCGTTATCTACACTATCATGTGATCGTTCCTGCTTTCTGGCTTTTTGGGTTTTTAAGTTCAACCAGGATAACAAGGAACGATCACTTTTTTAGAGACTATTTGAGTGTGCCTTAAAAAAGAACAACGAGTCCTGGAACGGAGCCATCGGCAGTAAAACGATCCTGACACTGCCATGAATTAGCTAGTTGATGGGATAAGTTCTCTATCATAAAAGCTATCATCCACTAATCTACATCCCCAATAATCCCAGTTCGCTGTATATCCTCAAAAAAACAGCTATGTTTGATCACAGCAAATATATGCATTTTTATGCATTTTATGTTATACTTTGAGATATACCTCAAATTTTGCAAATGACCTTATATGAATGTTTTTCTTCCCACCACAGCTTGGTAGTTTTATTTATATATGATGTAGAGCGTCGATCTATAGATGTGCACTATCTTACGAACATTAGTGAGTCTCCACGCGAGTAGAAATAGAGGCAGAGTGCTTAAAAAATTTTTTCCCTTTGAGTTGCTCAACCGTAGCTTGCGCGATCTCTGGTTTTGTATCAAGTTGATGTTCACGACAGCCCCTATAATTTGTACATTAACGCTCATCCTGGGCTGTGTCGTCGGCTCATTTCCCGCACTACAAATTTATCTCACTTCCGCGCTGATTGATAGTTTGACAGTGCGACATACAACCAAAGCATCAGGATTTATCGCCTGGCCTGCGCTCCTGCAATCGGGTCGGCTGAATACAACGCTGATCTGGTTGTTCCTCCTGCTTAGTATTATGCTGCTTAGTAATCTCATCCAGGGACTGCAACCCTACCAAGGAGCTCTGTTGCGAGAACGCGTCGGTGACCGTTTGTTGAGTCGTTATTATCGTAAAGCGGTAAGCCTGCCCCTGGCCAGCTTTGAAGAGCCCCATATCCATGATACCGGCCAGAGAGCATTAGAGGGTATTCGTCGTTTCAGCCGCTTCTGGGGCGAACAGGTACAAAGTGTCCTGCAAAGTATCCTGGGGGCACTGAGCGTGCTGCTTCTCCTCGGTCAGGTCAACTGGTTGATCCCACCCGTGCTTATTCTCGGCCAGATCTTGCTCATTAAGTGGGGATTTGAGGCGAACAAAGCATTTATGACCATGAATTACGAGCAGACACCACAGAGACGCCAGTTGACCTACTGGCGTAGCCTGCTCACCGAACGCGACGCGGCGGCAGAGGTCCGCCTCTATGGCCTGCAAGACCATATCATCGCAGGCTGGCGTAATCTCAACGACGAGTTGATGAAACGTCTGGCGAAACTTCGCTTACACTATCTCTTTGTTATCAATCGAGTGAGTATCCTCACTTACAGCCTGTTGGGCTTTGGCCTGCTCATGCTGCTGTATGCCGCTGTGCATCACCAGATTACAGCTGGTTCTTTCATTGCCTTACTGCTTGGTCTGCAACAATTTAATACGCTGGCAGGGAATCTCCAATGGCAATTCGAGCATGCCTATCGCTCCACCAAAGAAATTCAGTACGTGCCCGCATTTCTGAATCTGAAAAGCGAGGAGTTTCATGAGGCTGGTCCTGCCGCTCCATCGCTGAGCCAGGACATTCTTTTCGAACACGTCAGCTTCACCTATCCCGGTATGGAGCACCCTGTGTTGCACGATCTCAACCTGCGTATCCAACCCGGCGAACGTATTGCGCTGGTCGGAGAAAATGGCGCAGGCAAGAGCACACTCGCGAAACTATTACTCGGTCTCTACCAACCCGATAGCGGACGTATCCTGGTTGATGGTATCGATCTGCATGAAATGCAACTGGATTCCTGGCGTGCGAAGGTTGGCGCAGTCTTTCAAGACTTCATGCGCTACCCGCTCAGCGTTCAGGAGAATATCGGACTGGGATTGCTGGACAAGAAAGATGATCTTGCTGCGATCAAACAGGCAGCTGAAAAGAGTCGTGCATCAGAATTCATTGAGCATTTGCCTCAGAGCTATCAAACCTTGCTCGGGAAAGAATTTGAGGGCGGGCACGACCTCTCATACGGCCAGTGGCAAAAGCTGGCCATTGCGCGCGCCTACCTGCGAGAGGCGCACCTTTTACTGTTGGATGAACCAGCCTCCGCACTCGATGCCAGGACAGAATACGAGGTCTACCGCCAGTTCCGTGATGTCGCCCGGAGCAAGACGATTGTCCTCATTTCGCATCGCCTCGGTTCCGCCCGCCTGGCCGATCGTATTCTCTTCCTGCAACATGGCTCCATTACTGAAGAGGGCACCCATGATGAGCTGATAGCGTCCAACGGATCCTATGCCCAGCTCTACACGATGCAGGCAGAATGGTATCAGGAGAAAGCAGGGACCGCACATGAGTAGCCAGACATCATCAACCAAACAGAGAACACCAGGGAAGATGCTGCGCGCAATACGAGGGAATTGGGGTTCTCTGCCCCGCCTGCTACTCCTCTTCTGGCAGTCGGGACGCAAAGAAGTCATATTCTTGCTTGTGGTATCGCTCGCCAACGGTGTGGCTCCTGTCGTGCAGCTCATATTTTTACGCCGTCTGATCGATAGTGCTCTCTCTTTCATCAGTGGCCGGGAGAGCCTTTCGACAGTGCTCGTCTGGCTCGTGCTCTTGCTGCTGGCCTATATCGCGGGGAATATCCTACTTCAGACAGAACACTGGATCGGCGACGGTGTTCAGGAACTGCTGAAGGCGCGTATTCAGGAATGTCTACTGACGAACGCCGGACAGCTACCACTGGGACAGTTTGAGTCTGCAGCCTACTATGACCAGCTGGAACGCGCCCAAAAAGGGGTAGATAATCGAATCTTTAGCACGCTGGCATTCATGGTACGCATACCATCCACATTCTTTTCGATTGTAAGCCTGCTTTTCTACGTCGCGCTCGGTTCACCGTTCTTTCCATTCTTACTCCTCATCGGCACGCTCATTCCGCTCACTCTGATCATCCCGCATAATAAGAAGCGCTACCTCGTTGAACGCAAGCTGACCGGTGAAGAACGCAGACTCAACTACTTCGAAGAGATGCTGCGCACTCGTCCAGCCGCCGCGGAACTGCGCCTGTTTCATTTACAGGATCATTTTCTGCAGCTGCGACGCCACATCTTTAACGGTTTGCGCGATCACCGCTTACAACAAGAGCGCAAACTGGTCGTGACCAGCATCATCGGTGATGGTGGTCAAACACTTACTCTTGGCCTCACACTCTCCGGCGTTGTGACGCTGATGGCAGAGGGCAGCTTCTCGTTAGGGGCATACGCGACCTACTTCAACGCTGTCATACAATTCCAGCAGTTTCTCTTTAGCTTTTTGTGGGATATCACAATAATTGACCGGGACATGCAATATATTAAAGATATCTTCGAGTACCTGGACCTGGTGCAACCATCACAATCACCAAACATCAACACGAAAGCGCAACAAACCCCGAACGTCCCCGCCATTCAGTTTGAGCAGGTGAGCTTCACCTATCCTGGCACAGAACAACCTGTGTTGCGCGAACTCAACCTGCGCATCCAGCCCGGAGAACGGATCGCGCTCATCGGCGAGAATGGCGCGGGTAAGAGCACGCTTGCGAAACTACTGCTCGGTCTCTACCAGCCAACAGAAGGACGTATTTTTGTGGACGATAAAAACCTGCGAGAGCTCAATTTCACTTCGTGGCGCACACAATGCGCGATGGTTTTTCAGGATTTTATGCGCTACCAGGTTACCGCTCGCGATAATATCGGCTTTGGTGATATACGACAGCTCAATAATGAGCCGGCCATCTGTAGCGCGGCCCTGAAAAGCGGGGCTGACGAAATGATTCAGCGCCTGCCCCAGCAGTATGAGACCACGCTCGGCAAAGCCTATGACGAGAACGGGCAGGATCTCTCCGGCGGACAATGGCAGAAGCTGGCTCTGGCTCGCGCCTATATGCGCAATGCTGCGGTGCTGGTCCTTGATGAGCCGACAGCCGCGCTCGATGCTCGCGCTGAAGTGGAAGTCTACCGCCAGTTCCGCGACATTTCGCACGGCAAGTCAGCCCTGCTCATCTCCCATCGCCTCGGATCTGCCCGCTTAGCTGATCGCATCATCGTCCTGGAAAACGGGCGAATCGTTGAAGAGGGAACACACAGTGAGCTGCTAGCCCACGATGGTTTATACGCTGGAATGTTCAAGCTACAAGCTCACTGGTATCAATAGGCGTAAGCTTAGGACACAAGGGAACATGACATCGTCTCTTGAACATTTTTCATGCGTTGAGCAATAAATCGGGCGCAAGGCCCGAACCTATGGGCGTCCTCATCCTTTGTGCGTTTCGATGGTCCGTGCGATGGAACTTCAACAAAAAGGAAAGTATACCATTTAACATGTGTAGAGAGGCATTTATGGGTTCAAAATGGCTGATAAAGCACCCATCGCTGGCATCCGAAACACGATGATCGTGAAGACAGCGACCAGGGACACGATAAACCACGTCTGTTCCGGCCGCTTCCTTTTTAAGAGCGCGTATTCTCTTGATACCAACGGATGGTGGTACGCAGGGCCTCATCCAGCGGAGTTGCCTGCAGACCGAATGCGTGTTCAATCGCATGAGCGTCTACGATTTGTGGCTCGGTATATTGGTAGAAGAGTTCGCGATATTCCGTGGCAAAGGTCTCATCGAAAATGCCCAGTTCGCGGGCTTGTTCAATGGAAGGGACCGAGAAGAGTTGGAGCGGGTGCCCAAGCGCTTGCTCAATCAACTGGCTGACTTCGCGTGTTGACACGGTAGGGGCC
This sequence comes from Dictyobacter formicarum, assembly GCF_016587435.1. The sequence continues at coordinate 132,351 of NZ_BNJJ01000008.1, read as the reverse complement.
ACTGGCAACAGCCAGTCTTGCCCAAGGGCCTCTTCACGTTCGCCCAACACTGCCAGGCTCCTGGCGATATCTGGCATATAACTGTAGCTGTGAGGCAGATCAATATTCCCAAGCGTCAGGATCGGTTGGCCGGAGAGCGCGGCGGGAAAGACATACTGGCCCAATGACGAATTGAGCACACGCGGGCCGAAGAAATCGGCGGCTCGTCCCAACACGACGCGAACCTTGCCGGTGCGATGGGCTTGCAGATAGCCCCAGGCAAGCTCGGCACGGAGACGTCCTTTCCGTGATGTGGCCGCGTAGGGCATCGCTTCTGTCATGGGTTGCCCATGCGTTTCTCCATACACGTAGAGAGTATCGATCACCACCAACTTTGCTCCGGCTGTGGCAGCGCTCTCAATCATATTCTCCTGCAAACGAGGGAGAATCTCTGGCCACTGCTCGTAAGGAGCATGGGTCGCATTGTAAATGACGGCAGCGCCTCGGCTGAGTTCCTGGGCAATGGCGAGTCTAGAGGCATCGCCTGCAACCAGTTCTGCCCCAGCTGGGATCTGCCCCTTTCCGCTCCGATTGACCAGGCGAACCCGTTTGCCTCGGGCAAGCAGTTCCTCAGCGAGCGACAGCCCAACCGGGCCGGTTCCGAAAATGACATGAAGTTCGTTTGATAGGTTCATGGTAGTTCTCCCGTATATAACGATAGAATGGTTTTTCACAAGGTCCGACACGCGAAAAATGCTGTCGTTATTGCGCAGGTCTGTGGGCTTCCCTGCCGGCTCTTTCCTTTATGTATGATATGAATGGATATAACGACAATCAAAAATCTAACTTTGTTAGATAACAGGCAAAAAAAACGGCTACTTTGTCTGGAAGGAGAAACTCCAAGCTTTCAAAAGGCTCTGGATGGTTTGCCGAGCCAGTCGCTCAGCTCGATGGTCCTCTTCGTATCCTGTTGCTACTTGTCAAAGGGAAGGAAAATCCAGGGTTCGAAAAACTGCGTGAGCAGGTTGTCAAAGCGCCTCCGTTGTACCGAAATCAAACAGGAAAATCTCATGCAAGGAGCTGAATATGAACACCACAGGTCTTTCGAAGTCGCGACTCGAACGAATGCATCACGTGTTGTCGGGATACATTGAACGTAAAGAGATGCCCGGGCTCGTAGCGCTCGTCAGTCATCATGACGACGTTTATGTGGAAGTGCTCGGCACCCTGACGTTCGGCGATCCGGCTCCAATGAAGCGCGACACAATCTTTCGCATTGCTTCGATCACGAAGCCCATCACTGCAGTCGCGGCCATGATTCTGGTGGAGGAATGCAAGATACGGCTCGACGATTCGATCGAGCCGTGGCTTCCGGAACTTGCAAATCGTCGTGTGCTCAAATCCATCTCCTCGGATCTCGATGACACGGTGCCCGCGTTGCGCGCAATCACGCTTCGCGATCTGCTGACCTACCGTATGGGCTTCGGCAGTGTAATGGCCATGCCAGACACGTATCCAATCCAGAAGTTGATCCGTGAATATCGCATTGGCGGCGACGGCCCGATGCTCCCGTCGCAAGCGCCTGGCATGGACGAATGGCTGCAGAAACTCGGCTCACTACCGTGGTTGGCGCAACCGGGCGAGCGGTGGATGTATCAGGTGAGCGGCGATGTGCTTGGGGCCTTGATCGCACGCGTGTCAGGACAATCCCTCGGCACGTTCATGCGCGAGCGCATCTTCGATCCGCTGGGCATGAAAGATACCGCTTTCCACGTGCCTCCCGAGAAAATCGACCGATTGCCCGCGTTCTATTTTTTCAATCGTCAAACGAACAAGCTGGATGTTTTTGACAACGTGGCCAACAGTGCCTGGCGGTCTGAGCCACCCTCCGAATCGGGCGGAGGCGGACTTGTATCGACGATCGATGACTACTTCGCCTTCAGCCGCATGATGCTCAAAAAAGGCCGGCACGGCCGCAAACAAATTCTTTCCCGCGCCACAGTGGAGCTGATGACTTCAGATCAACTCACACCTAAGCAACGCACTGGCTCGGAAATCTTTTTTGGCACGCATTCCAGTTGGGGCTTAGGAATGGCGGTAGACATTCGGCGCAACGAAATCTTCCACACTCCAGGCCGATTCGGTTGGACCGGCGGCTTCGGCACAACGGCATACACCGATCCTGCGGAGGGAATGGTCGGCATCCTCTTCACGCAGCGCATGATGGATTCGCCGGAACCACCGAAGGTCTTCACCGACTTCTGGACACTGGCGTATGGAGCAATGGAATAGGCAACATACCAGTCTCACCACTCATCCCGGTATGCGCATTGGCCGCCAGCACATCCACATTATGGAGATGGCCAGTGGTCTTCCACACGCACCCATTCCTGGGCGCCTGGCCATGGTGGCATAGTGACAATAATACAGCGGAGGGGGGCCGAGCCGGTGTTGCGCACCTGAAACCGCGTACCAACTGGAATAGTAAAGCAGATGTCAGGATAGATCTTCTCTTCTCGCTGCTCATTCCTATGCTGCAACCACACCTCTCCCTGGCCCTGCAACACATACCATATTTCTTCAACCGTCTGATGCACACCCGCATGCGATACCTGGTCTGGCAGCAATGTGCAATGTACCATACTTCCGTTATTCATATTCGCGAGCAAGCGAATCTCTGTCATATCAGGAGCCCGTACATCCATTTCCACAGGCAACTGATTGATTTGAATATGAGCGCGATTCTCCATACTTCATGCACCTCCTACATGCGTACGTTTTAGTTTTTCAGAATAAAAACACGTCATATTAATCATAACAGGGAAGGATAGGAACAAGCCCCCGCATTTATGCATGGTGTATCTGACATGTGGTCAATGTTTAGCTGCTCACTGGTGAGGAAGTTAAGACAGGCCTATTGCTCTCATCCATGAAAATACATGCAAGTCGTAGCTCCTGTTGAGCGCGGTGCTTGAATATATCAAAGGTTATATCGGCAAAACAATCCAGGCAGGAGGACATCTCATGGCTATACATTCTAATCTGTATACCGTCAATGATCAGGCGTTTCAAAAGTTTATCAACCATCCAGATCAACCGGTCATCATAGATTTCTGGGCACCCTGGTGTGGTCCTTGTCGCGCTATCGCTCCTGTTTTTGAGCGTCTGAGTGATCAATATCAGGGAAAATTGCGCTTTGCTAGAATGAACATCGACGATGATCCCGAAGCGGCAAAAAAACTAGGGATTCAGGCTATTCCGACGCTGATCGTCTTTAACAAAGGGAACGTTGTCGAGCGCATCACCGGTCCACATCCCAGCCGGTTGCAGGCAGACATTGATCGTATTCTGGCCAAATTATCAAGTACGACTGTGTAAGTCTCAGTACGGACAGCACTACACCACGCAGAAAAAATGTAGCAGGCTGCTTTGTGGCTTTGAAGCAGCCTGTCTGGATATATATTTCTACTTCTATGCGTATGGATGCATGCTCACAGGGCTTTGATGGTAAAGTACATCAGAGTCATGTTACTTACGAATGTTCCTCAACGACGCAGAGTACTGGCGGTTTAAAATATCGATTATTAGTGCCGCCTCTACACGACTAAGACTGCCACCACTTTGCTACATTTTGTTTCATGGTCTAATGATCGTACCAATAAAAAAAGCGCCTTCCAGACGCGAGATCAGACAGTATTTTTTAAATATATTTTATGTAGGTATTCTGATAATGGCTAAATTTTCCAGGACCCTGAGTATTTGCAGTACTTCTTCCAGTGGAACGTTCGCAAGGGCGACAATATCATTGACAGAGTGCTGCCCGTCGATCAATAGCAAAATTTGACGATATGTGCGTGGCAAGCCTGCATTATTTATGACACCAATAGCTTTAACTATCGACATAGTAGCGCGTGGAACTGCAATTAACGGAACTGAAACGATTGGTATCGTCTGTTGTTCGTTGACACTACCAGGTATAGGTAAAAGTGGTTGGGAAGGCGTCGAGGATACAGAGGGACTCAATTGAGGTCCTGTTGATGGTGAAAGCGGTGATGTTTGATATGGACTACTGTGAGGAACAAAAATAAAGATGCAATTTCTCCAGGTGCAAAGCACGTCAAAGGCGCTGGCCCCCTGTTGAGCGCCAACCTGAGCTTTCACTGCCTGCCCTTCCAAAAAAAATATCGCGCCTATTTCAGCATAGGCGTCATCACCCTTTTTGGCGCGCAATTCTCCCGTCATATGATTAGCCTGTATAGTACTGATGACATGCGCCAGGTGATCGGCTATTCTCCCTTGCTGTTGTGACATGTCTTTCTCCATTACAATTTGTAAATTTATACCTCTTCAGCAGGAGACGCCAGAAGCATCTGTTCTCTGATCTGAAAGCGAGGTAGACATGCTAGAAGTATGACTACCTCGCTCTGTCTCTCCTTTGTTCGAGTACCGCCAGAGACAGCCCAGGAAAAGCCTCTGAAGAGGTGTATAAATCTTCATAGGCATAATCAAGAATGAGAGGCACCTTACGCAGCGCTCATTCTTGATTATTACCTATGGAATTAGCGCACATGAGAATATCTCAGGAAGAGAGCTACCCTGATGGATAGCTCTCTCCAGGCGCTCTATGCTCTTATCGACAAACATCAATGTTTATTGATGTGGCTGCCATCGCCACTGTGGTTCCTGGCAAGATTACCTATATATTTGTCTGGTTGGATAGTGCATAGTAGATAGAAGGTTAAGAGTGAACACAGGAATCAAGACTGACCAGACTGAATAAACGAAATATTTCTATCTGGAGCTAACGAAGCTGAGATGGGATCGCGGTAGAAGTTTTGCTCATCGGACACGAAGGAACCTTGATTGGCCATATTTGTTTGCGCGAAGATATCCTGGTCCTCTCGTAATTTGAACACTTCAGCTGAGGCCAGCAGTCGCTCGGCCAGTTGTGCCACGCCTTCCATGCGCTCTGCTTCAGTGTGAATACTCTGGTTGCTTTGCTGAGTTGAGAGCGAAACCTCTTGTATGACGTACAGAACCTGGTTAGAAACGTCTAATTGCCGTTTAGCAAACCGGTTAATGGTCTCTATTTCTTGCCCTTGTCGTTCAATAGCGGCAAAGATAGCATCAAATGCATTGCCGGCCTCTTGGGAAGATTGTCGGCCAGTAGCCGTTTCTTCCTCTGTATCCGCCATAGAACTGGCCAGGGAGTGAATATCTTCGATAACCTGCTTGACAATACGTTCAACAACAGTTGCCTGTGCCTTGGCCACTTCAGCTGAGCGGCGAATATCTTCGGCCACTGCTCTAAAACCTTTACCATTTTCGCCAGCCATAGCAGCCTGAATAGCGGCATCCAATGCCAGGCGATTGGTCTGGTTAGCCACACCAGAAATAACTTTCACGATGGTATCGATCTCTTGCGAACGCTCCTCGAGCTGTTTGACCCGCGTAACCGCTGAGTCCACATGGTAGCTGATGCGTGACATACCATAAGAAGCCTTAGCGACCGACTTCCGGCCATTCTGAGCAGTAGTATATGCATCATTTCCCATCTGTAAGAGGGAATGGGCACGCTCTGCCATCTGGCGACTGGCATTGGCCATATCTCCAACTTGAGCGTTAGCAGCTGTAATCTGCTGAATTTGTTTGTCGGTGGCATCCACCACCTCTAACATCTCATCGTACGCCTGAATAGTAGCTCTTTCTACCTCATTGGCAAGCGTCTTAAATTTGACCACGATCGAGCTCAGTTCAGCAATTACATAGTTGAATGAAGCAGCTAATTTTTCCAGGCTGCTCTCTGAAGATATCTCGGCATAGACACGGAGATCACCTTCACCGATACCCTGGATATCCTTGACCAACATTTCGATCTGATTTTGCAAAGAAATATGGCGTAATTGCGCATCTCGCATCAATGCAACAATATTATCCAGCATCGCATTCATAGAGACGGCAACTATCTGGATCTCATCGCGTCCCTCCACCGGCGCTCGCTCACTGGTGTCTCCTTTATAAATACGTTCAGTCAGGCTGGCCATTTGTCTGAGAGGGCGAGAGATGCTGATATTCACAACAAAAGCGGTAGCCAAAATAATAAGAATTGTCATTGCGATAGCGAGCAGAGTAGCTATTTGTAGCGGGATAATCTCTGAATTATCCAGGCCAGTCACGGCCTGGCCAACGGTAGTTGAGGTATTTACAACGACATTCCAGTTTTTTTGCAGATCCAGGAATCGCTCGTTGGCTCTATAAAGCAGCGAATATCCTTTTACGTAGTCGGGGTATGGGCTGTTCAGTACATTCAGAACCTGGTCCTGTAAAGACTTGTAATCAGTCCACTGCCTCGACGAAACAGCATTCAGTGCCGTCTGCTGATTCGTAATCAAGTAACTGTTCTCCTCACTACTCTGTAGAATATTACGAACAACGCTCATATTACTTGAATCAGCAATGGAGTAATTTTGCCTGTATGAGTTTAAAGTTTGATCAAAGTCGATCTCACGGGCCGCAATATCGTTCTCGATCAATCCTCCGGAAGCCGCTAACGATGGGTCTCCATTTAGTCTCGGACTATCGCTGGCGAAAATCTGCGCGAAGCGAGCCTGTAATAGAGCATTCATGCGCTGCAAATTTACCTGCTGCTCGGTCGCAATTTGTTGCGAAGCAAAACTCGTTTTGACTGCTTGAGCATGAGTATCAAAAGCCCGCAAATAAAAATAGTCCAAAAATGCAATAGCAATACTGGAAATAGTTACCAGTATTACAAATAGGATAAGAAGCCGGGGAAATATGCGCATATTCCGGAATATGCGCATATTTCTCACACTATTTGTCATTTCTTAAGTTCCTTTCCCTCTGGATATAAAAATAGCTGGCGATATCACTGATAATTTTTTCTTTTCTATTTTGTTTGCATAATTAAAAACAATTCATAGGGCAAATGCTGTTTCTGGCACCATATTTGGCAACTTGGTCTCATTATAAACTACATAGATTATTTTGTGACATTTACGTTGCAAATTTAGAATATAATACCATAAGCGGACAGACTGTGTTGAATTACGTAACCCATCTATATGTGGCTAAAAAGTAAGTATAAGAGTTCAGGGATTTTTACGATCACATCTAGATAGCAAGCTAGCTTAATTAGTTATAATATATCTAGGCATATAGCATAACTATACTTGCAATTATTGGCTAACTCTGTTAAAGTGTGCGCGATGATTAGTTGGTGGTTTTATGTATTCTCGACCCATAAAGGTTCTACCATATAAAGGCGGGCATATTTAAGTATAAATGTATAGAACATTCGTTTTTGCATTTATATCTATCGGCAATCACATCTTTTATGGGGTATTTTATATTTTTGAGCCATTTAGGGTATTTGGGATGACATAAAACGTGATTTACTATATTTGTGCGAATATTGTGAAGGATATATTTTTCGCACAATTTAAACGTGCATGCAAGGCATAGTTTCAGGTAACATCGTCTGGCGGAAATTTAGTATTTAATAGGTCAGGAGTAATGAGCATGGTAAATGTTCTTAGAAGAGTAAAGATAAGCAGTATCTTAACTCTTCTCCTTACGGCATGTATCATTTTCGTGATAAGTGCCTGCGACCAATCAAATGCATCAAGCGCTACACCATCAGCGCAAGGACCAATTAAGATTGGTCTGACCGTTTCCCTCTCGGGTGACTTTTCACAGGATGGAAAAGCACTTCAGCAGGGCTATCAGATCTGGGCAGATTATGTTAATAGCCATGGTGGTCTTCTCAACCGCAAGGTCCAACTCGATATTTTGAATGATAATAGCAATAAGCAACAGGTCATCAGTGATTATCAGAAATTGATTAATGTCAATCATGATGATCTGGTCCTTGGCCCTTATTCGTCCAGCCTGACGCTGGCCGCTGCCCCTGTAGCCAAGCGCTACAATTACGCATTTATTGAGGGTGCTGGCGTGGCACCATCGATTTTTGATGCCAAATTTAGTAATTTGTTCTCGGTTTCGCTCTCGGCCAAAAGCTATTTGACCAGCTTCGTCTTTTATCTGCTTTCACTGCCCCAGGCTCAACGCCCCAAATCGATTGCCTATGTCACCGCCGACGACTTCTTCACACAACCACAGGTTGATGGGGCAAAAGCACAACTAGAAAAAGGTGGTATCCAAACAGCTATTTATACGGTCTATCCCGCCGAAACCACCGACTATGCGCCGATCGCGCAAAAAGCCATTGCTACCAGGCCAGATGTCATGATTCTAGGAACAACCGGTCAGGACGATTCGGTTGCACTCACAAAAGCGCTCATTCAGCAGCATTTCAATCCCAAAGCGATCATTGAAACAGCCGGTCCCGACCAGGGTAGCCAGTTTACAGGTCCACTAGGTGGCGCAAACAGAGTCGAAGGCGTTTTCGTGCCAAACAATGGCTGGTTCCCCGGTATCAAATCCTATCAGAATGATGCCTTTACCCAGGCCTACACGGCCAAATTTGGAGGAACCGCCGACGCGATCAGTGCTGACTCTGTAGAAGCATTTGCCGTTGGTCAGGTATTGCAGCAAGCCGTAGAGAAAATACACAGTATCGATAACACCAAATTGATTCAGGAGCTGCATTCAGGGGATACGTTCAACTCTATCCAGGGTCCGGTAAAATTTGCCAGCGATGGTCAAAATACTGTTGCGGAACCCTTCCTCTTCCAATGGCAGAATGGGAAATTAATACCCGTATATCCAGCTAACCAGGCTCAGGCCAATCCCGAATATCCGAAAAAAACCTGGTCTTAGTATCATAACCCCTACGGGAAAAGGTGGCTCGCCAGCCGGGGGCGCTGACGCCCAATCTCTTTTTTTCTGTTGGTGCAAAAAGTGCGCAAAGCGCACTTTTTGCACCAACAGGAGTATCTCTTTGTGGGCGCCAAAGGAACGATGCATCTGGCAGCATGCACCTGGAAGCCATGGCGTCCGACACACTCACTAAACCCATTTCGTACATCCATCGGTCACATAGAAAGGTTTGCATATAATGGCACTCCTTGCTGAAGCAATTATCCTGGGTCTGTTAACCGGTAGTGTCTACGCCCTGATGGCGTCGGGGTTAACATTGATTTTTGGGGTTATGGACATTATCAATATAGCTCAGGGTATTTTTGTTGTTCTTGGCGCATATCTTAGTTATGCACTAGAACATTATCTCCACATTGACCTATTTCTGGGTCTCTTGATTACGGTGCCAGTCATGTTCTTCCTGGGGCTGGGCATTGAATGGGCTTTCATTCGCCGCATTCGGCAGAACCGCGTCATGCTTTCTCTCCTGGTCACCTATGCCGTTGCCCTGGTAATTGAAGGCATCTTAAATTTTATTTTCACGGGCACAACGGTTCGCTTGAGCGCACCATATGTCGACGCGACATTTCCCATTTTTGGCTTTTATATCTCGTACATGTATCTCTTCTCGGCTGGAATGAGCATTGTCCTCTTACTGGGACTCTACTTCTTGATTTACCAGACTCGCTTTGGCTATAGCATGCGCGCGGCGATGCAAAACCGTACGGCAGCCATGTTGATTGGGATCGACGTCGAGCGCATTTCGGCCATCACTTTTGGCCTGGGTGTGGCCTTGACGGCGGCTGGCGGTATGTCATTTGGAGCCATCAACGCCTTCAATGCCGCCAGCTCGTATGACTTGATTTCGCGCCTGCTGGTCATTATCGTGCTGGGAGGCATGGGAAGTTTACGCGGTGCCTTGCTGGCATCCCTGTTTATGCTGGCAGTAGGAGCGATTACAGATGTAATCTGGTCGCCTGTCTGGTCCAGCACAGTCTTTTTTGTGCTCCTGGTCGTGCTCTTGCTCTTCCGTCCGCAGGGCCTGTTTGGAAAAGTCGAGGGCCGAAAGCAATGAAAAAGACCGAAACAATTGTTCTGCTAATCATGCTGGTCATACTGGCTATCTTCCCTCTACTATTTCCCAATCCGGGTGCTACCTCAGTCGCTTTTTTTGCCGTCATTTACGCAGTCGCGGCCGCGGGCTGGAATATCTTTTCTGGTTTTAGTGGCTATATCTCGCTTGGCTATGCGGTCTTTTCTGGCATAGGGGCGTATTCGCTAGCATTAATCTGCCAGAAGTGGAACATCCAGGGCGACTATATACCATTTGCCTTTGTGCTGGTGGCCGGCTTGATTGCATCCATCTTTGCGCTTCCGATAGGATTGATCATCCTGCGCACGAGGAGACATGTTTTTGTGGTTGTGACGGTGGCTACATTGTTTATTATGCAATTGCTGGCTTACAACCTGCATGGCTTCACTAATGGCTCCGCCGGAATGACCTTACCTCTGCCCTCCTGGAGCGGCGACTTCTTTAATATTCCTTTTTACTATATGGCCTTCATTTTGTTGATCGCAGCAATACTCATGTCCTGGCTGATCCGTCACTCAAAGTTCGGGCTTGGCCTGCTGGCTATTCGCGAAGATGAGGATCGAGCCAGCAGCCTGGGTATTAACACGACAAAGTATAAGCTGATTGCCTTGATGATCTCTGCCTTCTTTGCTGGCACAGCCGGAGCCATGATCTCCTATTTCACCAGCACAGTATTTCCACCCGAGGCATTTGATCCGACCTTTGATATAGCAGTAGCGCTCATGACCTTCTTTGGTGGTGTTGGCACACTGGCCGGGCCCGTACTGGGAGCATTGCTCGTTGAACCACTACAGCAATATGCCACACTGGAGTTTGGTACGGCTGGCTTCGATCTGATCCTCTTTGGAGGACTGCTGCTGGCGGTAATTCTGCTCTTGCCAGAGGGTATCGTTCCTTCACTCACCAAACTGGTACTGAAGATTATAGCCACACGCACCTGGGCTCCGGATGCCGTCGCGGCAGAAGAAATCAGGAACACAGAAGGTCTGGCACTGGAGGAGAAGAAGAATGGATAGCGATACCCGGCAGAGCGTGATTGACATAGATTCTGTCTCCAAAGCCTTTGGCGGCCTTCAGGCGCTCTCAAATTGCTCTTTAAGTATTCCAGCCGGTTCAATTACTGGACTGATTGGTCCCAATGGTTCTGGTAAGACCACGTTGTTCAATACTATCACCGGCTATGAGCGTATCGATAGCGGAGATATCCGTTTCCAGGGCAAGAGTATCGCCCGCGCAACGCCAGAGAAAGTTTTTAGACTGGGTATCGGACGCACCTTCCAGCTGACCCGTATCTTCCCCAAATTGACCGTGCTAGAGAATATGCACGTCGCAGTGCAGCGGCAGGGAAAAGGCCATCTCTTCAGCAGTTGGAGCGCGGCACACGAGCAGCAGAAAGCCCTGGAGTTGCTCAATTTTGTCGGCATTGCGCAGCACAAAGATCTGCCAGCCGGTAATCTTTCATATGGTCAGCGAAAATTGTTGGAATTTGCCTTCATCCTGATTGCGGACCCGCAGATCATCTTGCTCGACGAGCCAGCTGGCGGCGTCAATCCAACCATGATCTTATACCTGGCTGATCGAATTCGTGAACTGCATCAAAGAGGTTTGACCTTTCTGCTTGTAGAGCACAACATGGAATTTGTCATGAGTCTCTGCCAGCGCGTCGCCGTCATGCATCGCGGCAGCATCATCGCTCAGGGATCACCCGAAGAAGTACGCAACAATCCGCTCGTGCTGGATGCTTATCTAGGGGAGGGAGTGCAATGATTTTACAATGCGAGCAGGTCATCGCCGGATATGACGGAAGTGATATTCTAAAGGATTTGAGTTTCACGCTGGAAAAAGGCACCACGACCTGCATTGTGGGACCTAACGGGGCCGGCAAATCAACTGTGCTACGGGTTGTCAGCGGCCTGCTCAAAGCGCGTCAGGGAAAGATTCTCTTCAAGGATCGATCGCTGGTTGGCCTGTCCACGCGCCAGATTCTGGAACTCGGCATCGTACAGGTGCCTCAAGAGCATAGTCTCTTTCCAGAAATGACGGTGAAGGAAAACGTGCGCATGGGCGGCTATCTCTTGCGCGATACACCCCGAATCAGTAAACGCCTGCAAGAGATTGAAGAACTCTACCCACTGGTCAAAGAGCGTGCCAACGAACGCGCCGTCAACCTGTCCGGTGGGCAGCGACGCTTGATCGAATTTGCGCGCGCCCTGATGCTCGATCCGACCCTTATCTTGCTTGACGAGCCCTCGATGGGACTCGATCCAAAGACCCTGAAACAAATTTTTGATAGTGTCAGAGTCATGCAAGAACTGGGCAAAACCATCTTACTGGTAGAGCAAAATGTGCGTGCAGGCCTGGCTCTGGCGACCCACGGACTGGTACTAGAAAGCGGAAAAGTACGTCTGGAGGGTAGTGCCCAGGATATCTTAAATAATCCAGAAATCGGCAGTCTTTATCTAGGTGGTACTATTTAAGCAGCTTATTAGCCAGCGCAATGACTGCGCGAGATGAATCGATATTCGTTGATTCATCTTTCCAAACATAATGCGAGGAGTGAATTATGACAAACATTGGTTTTATTGGATTAGGAGAGATGGGAGGTAGGATTACACAGCGTTTACTGGTTGCGGGATACACGGTTACTGGTTATAACCGCACAAAAGCGAAAGCACAATGGCTAATGGATGAGGGGATGCTCTGGGCGGATTCACCGTTGCGTGTGGTACAGGCCGCGGACGTCATCTTCACCATGGTTTCAAACACTGCCGCGCTACAAGACGTCACAGGGGGTCCAAACGGCATCCTTGCTGGCATGGCGCCAGGTAAAATCTATGTGGATATGAGCACGGTAAGTCCGAGCTTCAGTCGCAATCTGGCCGCCCAGGTAGCTGACCAGGGAGCAAAAATGCTCGACGTTCCGGTCTCAGGTAGTGTCATTACACTGGAACAAGGCAACTTATCTTTGATGATCGGTGGAGATCGAGAAACCTTTGAGCAAATCAAAGAGATACTGCTCGCGATTGGCCCCAAGGTCAATTATGTCGGGGAAAACGGTAAAGCAGTCTTGATGAAGATCGCCATCAATCTCAGCCTGGCCGTGCAGTTTCAGGCGCTCAGCGAGGGTTTACTGCTGGCCGAAAAAGGCGGTATTCCACGCGAAACGGCCCTGGAAGTATTTTTAAATAGCGTCCTGGCCTCTCCATCCTTAAAGTACCGGGCACCTTTTATCATCAACAAGCCCGCCAATCCCTGGTTCAATGTAAATATGATGCAGAAAGACCTCGTACTGGCACAAGAATTGGGTCGCGAGCTGAACGTTCCACTGACAAGTGTGGCCGTCGCCAATGAGACACTGACCATGGCACGCGCAATGGGGCTCGCGGAAGAAGATTATGCCATTATGTTTGAGGCGCTCGCCCGCATCTCAGGCGTAGAACAAGTCTAATCTCGGAAAACATTCTTGACAAGACGAAACAAACTGGTTACTATTAAACACATAAAGTTGGTATGATCATTACACCAACTTTATGTGTGCGAGGTAAGGAAGAAGCAATTACGATGCCGACGATGTACAATCGCGTCCAATCTAGCAAGGTCTTTGAGCAGGTCGCTGAGCAGATCGAACAACGGATTCTGCGCGGCGAACTTCATAGCGGAGATCGCCTGCCAACTGAACGCGAGCTATGTGAGATGTTTCAAGTCAGCCGCACCGCTGTGCGAGAAGCCATGAAAACGCTGGCCCAAAAGGGATTGGTTGAGATGCGTCCTGGGCGTGGTACTATCGTGATCAACGCTACCTCGCGCGCGATGCGGCAGTCGCTGGATTTAATGATGCGGGTCGATCAAACGACCAGCTCGGATAATCTGGTTGAAGTGCGGGAGATCTTCGAACCCGAAATTGCGGCTCGCGCCGCCTCACGCGCCACCCGGGAAGAAATTGGCGCGCTAACAGCCGCGGTCGATTCATGGATAGCGCACTACATGATGCCGCTCGCTATATTGCCGCCGATAATGAGTTTCACCGCATACTGGCCAAAGCCACGCACAATCCCTTGCTTCTCTTGCTGATTGACTCAATTGTGGACCTATTAAGCGAGCAACGGAAACGTATATTTACCGTCGAGGATGGGCCCAGCCATGGCCAGGTCTATCACAAACAATTGATTGAGGCCATCGCAGATCACGACACGGAGCGGGCACTTCAATGCATGCAAGCCCATCTGCGCCAGGTCCGTGAAGATGCGGAGAAAGCACAAAGATTACAGCAAGAAGATTCTACCCTTCTATCATAAGGCGATCAATTATTTTTCCACCATGTTGAGCGTTGTATGCGATACCTGACTTTAAGGGAGATTTGGGTATGCCCCATCCTGACACATCACATTCGCAGCCTGCCACGGCAGAGACGCTGACACCCCTGCCCACTGTTACCAGTGAACAATGGCTGCATATGTACGAGCAAATGTACAAGATTCGTGAGTTCGAAGAGCACGTCAACAATCTTTACCAGACAGCCAGAATGCCCGGCCTGGCCCATCTGTATGCCGGAGAAGAGGCTATCGCGGTAGGGATCTGTGAGGCATTGCGCAAAGATGACTATATAACCAGTACTCACCGTGGACATGGGCATTGTCTGGCTAAAGGCGCCTCCGTCGATGGTATGTATGCCGAACTACTCGGCAAGGCTGCCGGCTATTGCAAAGGCAAAGGAGGCTCAATGCATATCGCGGACCAGGATACAGGCAATCTGGGGGCCAACGCGATTGTGGGCGGCAGCGCGGGCATAGCCACCGGAGCAGCCTTTTCCAGTAAAATGCGCCAGACCGACCAGGTAGCGGTCTGTTTCTTTGGCGACGGTGCACTGGGACAGGGCTTGCTCTACGAGGTGATGAATATGGCCTCGCTCTGGCAGCTCCCAGTCATCTATGTCTGCGAAAATAACCTCTACAATGAATATACCCATAACGCCGAAACAACGGCTGGCAGTATGCTTGCGCGAGCCAGCGCCTTTGGTGTGCAAGCTGAAGAGATAGATGGACAGGATATTCGTGCCGTCTATGCGACCGCGCAGCGCCTGGTCATCCGCGCACGCCAGGGTCAGGGACCCAGCTTCTTACTCTGCCATACCTATCGCTTTTATGGGCATCATGTTGGCGATATTCAGCGTGCTTATTACCGCTCAAAGGAAGAGGAAAACTGGTGGCGAACCGAAAGGGATCCGCTCACCGTCCTTTCCTCCTGGTTATATGAACAGCACCTTGCTGAGCCCGAGACAATTGCAGAGATTGAGCAACGGGTGCGATTAGAAATAGAGTCAGGGGTACAGTTCGCACTGGATGCGCCGTATCCTTCGCCAGAAGAGGTAGATCAAGATGTCTACGTCAAGTAGCACAGTAGCACAGGAAAAACATCACAGCGGTCAGGAGATTACGCTCAGCCAGGCGATTCATGATGCTCTGGCCGAGGAGATGCGCCGCGATCCACTCGTGTTTATTATGGGTGAGGATGTGGCCGAGGCGGGGACGCCCTTTAAAGTGCTTTCCGGCCTTGTAGATGAGTTTGGGACAGCGCGTGTCATCGACTCACCAATCTCGGAGGCGGGCATCGCGGGTATCGGCGTTGGGGGCGCCATGACCGGCATGCGACCAATCATTGATATTATGTTCGGTGATTTCATGACGCTGGTCATGGATCAACTGGTCAACCAGGCTGCCAAAGTACACTATATGTCGGGCGGCAAGCTCAAGGTACCTTTGGTGATACGCACGACGCTGGGAGCCACCCGCCGTACCGCCGCGCAGCACAGCCAGAGCTTACACGCCTGGGTCAGCCACATTCCCGGCCTGAAGGTAGTTTTACCCTCAACTCCGTATGACGCCAAAGGACTCCTCAAGACCGCCATTCGCGACGATAATCCGGTGGTTTTCTTTGAGGACAAGATGATGTACCAGCTCAAAGGTCACGTCCCAGATGGCGATTACACAATTCCCTTTGGTGTGGCCGACATCAAGCGTGCGGGCAGCGATATTACGCTGGTGGCGACCAGCAGTATGGTACAGATCGCGCTAGAGGCCGCCGAGACCCTGGCCACGCTCGGTCTGAGCGCAGAGGTCATCGATCCACGCACCCTGTTCCCACTCGATAAAACCACGTTGATAGAGTCCGCGAAAAAAACCAGCCGGGCAATAATCATCGATGAAGGCTATGAGCGCTATGGCGTCACAGCCGAGTTAGCCGCGATCATTGCCGACGGCGCATTTTATTATTTAGATGCACCGGTCAAGCGTATGGGAGCAATGGATGTCCCGGTACCATTTTCGCCGGTCCTCGAAGATTTGACGGTGCCGACCGCCGAGAAGGTAACCACGCTAGCAAAGACGCTTTGCGGCCATGTGTGATGTCGCCACAAGGAATTTAACAGAAGGAGCTGAAACATGACAATCAAAACCTATGGCTTGATGAGTGTTGACTGGGAGGAACGCACAAACTTTGAGCGACTGCGTACACAACGTCTGGAACGCATCAAAGCCTTGCTCCAGAAGTCCGAAATGGGCGCCTTGCTCTGCTTTGATATGAATAACATCCGCTATATCACCGCCACCCATATCGGTACCTGGGCAATGGATAAACTAGCGCGCTTTAGCCTGCTGCCACAGAATGACGAGCCCATCATGTGGGATTTTGGCTCGGCGGCCCGCCATCATCAGCTTTATAGTCCCTGGCTGGGCGAACGCTCGCGGGCTGGCATCTCAACCCAGCGTGGCGCCATGGCGCCAGAATCTGGCCGGGCTGAAGATGTGGCGCGCAAGATTCGCATTGAACTGGAAGAACGAGGTCTCCTCCATGAGCCGCTGGGCGTCGATGTCATTGAGCTACCCGTACTCTTCGCCCTGCAGGCTGAAGGCATCAAGGTCGTTGATGGCCAGCAGCTAATGCAGCAGGCCCGCTTAATCAAAACGCAGGACGAAATCACCTTGCTATCAAGCGCGTGCATGATGGTGGATGCCGCTTATGATGAGCTCTATCGCGCCATGAAACCGGGTATGCGTGAAAATGAGTGCGTAGGGCTGGTGAGCAAAGTGCTCTACGACCTGGGTTCAGAACATGTCGAGGGCGTCAACGCCATCTCCGGTGAGCGATGTAGTCCTCATCCCCACGTATATACAGATCGCGCCCTCCGCCCTGGTGATCCAGCCTATTTTGACATTCTGCATAGCTACAATGGATATCGCACCTGCTACTATCGTACCTTTGCCATCGGTAGTGCATCGCAGGCACAGGTCGATGCCTATAAAAAGTGCCGCGCTATTTTAGATCAAGCGATCCACGCCATCAAGCCAGGCGTCACCACAGCTGACATTGTGAAACTATGGCCGAAAGCTCAAGAGTTTGGCTTCCCCAACGAAGAAGCAGCCTTTGCCCTGCAATATGGTCACGGCGTCGGCCTCTCAATCTGGGAAAAACCGATCTTTAGCCGCCTGGTCTCGCTGGATCATCCGGAAGAGATCAAAGAGGGCATGGTTTTCGCACTGGAAACATTCTGGCCCGCTCGCGACGGCTGGTCAGCGGCGCGCATCGAGGAGCAACTGGTAGTCACCAAAGATGGTTGCGAGGTTATTACACGCTTCCCGGCTGAAGAATTAATGGTGGCTGGCGTACGCTACTATACCGCCACGGGACCTCTAGCTACCACGCGCGAGACGCAATCACATTTGAATACGCCGGTAGCAGATGCTGGAGCGATCACCGCTCGCTAGTGTGCAGAATAGAGAAGCAAGTATGGCAAAGGATATGATCTTACCCGCCCTGGGAATGGCTCAGAGTACAGGCAAAGTGGTGCGCTGGCTCAAACCATCTGGTGAATGGGTCCAGATGGGTGATTCCGTCGTAGAGATAGAAACAGACAAGGCGACCGTAGAGCTTGAAGCTCCGGCGGCAGGTATCCTGGTCCAACGCATTACCGTGTCCGACGAGGATATCCCTGTCGGACACGTTATCGCGCAAATCATGACTATAGATGAGGCTTCACAACAAGAGGTCGGTGGTTCTGTGGTCAAATCCGGCGCTGCAAACGCGGTCGTAGACAATACAGATCACCACAGCGCTACACCAGCCACACCTGCTCCCAACCTGGCTGACAGTAGTCAGGTTGCTACATTCACACACGCCATCAGCCCGCTAGCTGCCCGGATGGCGGCCGAGCACCATCTGGATCTCAGGCTTATCCAGCCCGGCGGCAGACGCATCGAGAAGACGGATGTGCTGGCATACCTCCAGCAAGCAACAGCCTCAAAAACACAACCACAGCAAGAGTCTCCCAGGCTGCTCGCCGCCTCGCCAAAAGCGCGCCGCTTAGCGCGGGAACAGGGCATCAGCCTCGCGACCCTGACTGGCAGTGGACCCGACCAGGCGGTGCTGGCAGCCGATATCGCCACCCACATGGCTATACAGCAATCGGTACCTGCCGCGGCAACGTCTACAATGACCCCAACAGCCAGCAATCAACACAATGGTCAGTCTGATAACGCCGCGAGCACGTTAAGCACAATCTGGCGCATCATGGCTGAGCGCACAACGCAAAGCTGGACCAGCGTACCGCATTTTTTTCTCATGCGAGAAATCAATGCGAGCCGCATCATTGCCTGGCGCGAGCAGCTGCTCAAGCGTACACAGGAAAAATGCACCTATACTGATTTGCTGGTCAAGCTGGTCGCGGCCGCGTTAAAGGAACATCCACGCATCAACGCCAGCTGGCGCGACAAGAGCATCCATTACAACGCAGACATCAACATCGGCATAGCCGTAGCGATCAACGACGGACTGGTTGTGCCTGTCATCCAGCATACCGATCAGCTATCGGTAGAAGAGATTGCGCAGCAACGCACAGCATTGGTAGCACAGGCGCAAGCGGGCAAACTACGACCGCAGGATATGCAACACGGTACCTTCACCATCAGCAACCTGGGCATGTATGGCATCGACGGCTTCACAGCCATCATCAATCCACCACAGGCCGCCATCCTGGCAGTAAGCCGCATCAGTGACCGCGTGATAGCTGTGAATGGGCAACCCATGGTCCAACCAATGATGACCTGCAGCCTCTCCTGTGATCACAGAGTCATCGACGGCGCCCGTGGCGCACAATTTCTCGCAACCCTGGCCGATCTAATCGAAGAACCGCTCAGCCTTTTACACTGAACGTAACGCCTCCACGCACACATACTTCTTCCCGCAATATGTATGCTTCCTTTCACGAAAGGAAGCATACATGCTATACTTTAGGGGAGGTAGTTTTATGGAAAATTTTGATGAATTAGACAATCAGGTTTTGGCCAACCTGATGAAAATAAAAAAGAAGCGCGATGCCAATCTACGTTTTAGAGCAGAGCAAAAAGAGCGACTCGAAAAAACGCTCAATGATCCTCTGCTCTCGCCGGTAGCCAAAAGCAACATTGAAAGACAATTACGCGAACTCATCACACCAAACGATTGATATTTGATGTATTCTATGAATATCAATACTACGCATGCAGGCCAGGCATCAATGCCAGGTATGCCGGAAAATACGTAGCCAGTTCTCCGAAGCAATCAAGCGCAGTGACCGCTCATCATAGCCATGCGCGGCCAGCGCGGCATAGAGCCTGGGCAAACCAGTAATATCATGAAGATCCCGAGGCATGGTTGCGCCATCATAATCGGTGCCAATGGCGACCCGCTCAATCCCTAAATGCTCCACCAGGTAGTCAACATGGCGGATAAGATCCTCCAGCGGGGTATCTATGTTGCCTTTCCCATCTGAGCGCACATCATAGACATTGAAGTTAATACCGACCAGGCCATCGGAAGCTTTAATAGCATCCAGCTGTTTATCGGTTAGATTGCGCGCCGATGGACAGATAGCATAAGCATTGGAATGCGTGGCTACCAGTGGTGTATGCGAGAGACGAGCAACATCCCAGAAGCCTTTCTCATTGAGATGAGAGAGGTCCAGCATGACGCCTAACTGATTACAGGCTCGCACCAGAGCTTTACCGGCATCGGTCAGACCCGGACCCGTATCGGGAGAATGGCCAACCACCAGCGGTACACCATAGCCAAAGATATTTGGGCGACTCCAGACAGGACCAAGTGAGCGCAGCCCAGCTTGATACAGCACATCCAGTGTGGCCAGTTGTGGGTCAATCATCTCCGCGCCTTCGATATGCAGGATGGCTGCCATTATCCCTTGTTGCAGACATGTTTCAAGTTCAGCGGTATTGCGCACAATCTTTAAGCGACCTTGCGAGCCAGCCTCTAAGCGGTAAAGAGAGGAGATGATCTGCCAGGTTGCCTGCTGCGCGTATTCATAGCCAATGGCGGGCCTGATATAGCGCTCATACCAACGCTCCGGTGGCACATCCGGAGTCGCGGATGTCGAACAACAATCGGCGGTAGCTTTAGGAGTGGGAACGTAAACGGCAAAGAAGGCCCCACACATCCCTCCCTCCAGTGCTCGCGGATAATCAATATCGCCATTCTGGCCACGCGAAAAAAAATCTTGCACGAATGGAAGCTCACTGGCCGGCATAGCCACTGTCGGCTGCTGGAGCGGCTCTATGTTATAAAAACGTAACAACGTATCCATATGCCCGATCAGGGTTGGATAGCTAGATGTATCTACCATACTAATTTCTTTCTAGAGAGCATGCATAACAAGCCAGACGAAGTCTCAAAAAGGAAGATGCAGACCTGGTACTAAGACAAACGGATAGACTCAATCTCACGCCACAACTCATCTGGAATAGGAGTTTGCGCCAGCTTCACGGTCTCATCTAATCGCTCTGGGCGTGACATGCCAATCACAGTCGAGTGAATGCGCGAATCACGCAGGGAGAATTGCAGTGCCACCACAGCCAGAGGAACATGATAACGCTGACAGGCATCGTCAAATTTCATCGCCTTCTCTACATATTCTCGGGATGCCTCATCGTACTCATAGCGTGCATATGCACGCGGTCCCTTGGCCAGTATGCCACTACCATAAGGAGCCGCGTTCACCGCTCCAACGCCATGCCGCTGGCACACATCCCAGAACGGATCAGCCTCTGTATTGAGCAAAGTATAGCGATTATGAGAGATAGCCGCCTCAAAAATATCGGTCTCAACGAACCGCGTCATTAAATCAATCGGGCCACCAGCTACACCTAAATGCTCAATTAAGCCCTCTTCTTTACAGCGCTGCAATACCTCAACGGGTCCATTGGGAGCCATAGCAGCTTCGAATGTCGTGTACTCTGGATCGTGCAGGTAGAGCAGCGGCAAACAATCTAAGCCCAGCAATCGTAAGCTACGCTCAACACTTCTACGCATCTGATCGCCACTAAAATCGCCCGTCTGGAGGTCACGATCAGCCTTGGTGGCCAATGTATATCCAACCGGCACACCACCCAACTCTTTCAGTACAATCCCGATACGACGCTCGCTCTCACCATCACCATAGGACGCCGCCGTATCCATAAAAGTAATCGGGCTCTTAAAAATGGCGCGAATCGTCTCTAGAGCACGCTCTTCAGGCACCGAATACGTAAATGTAGCGGGCATATCACCCAGGGGGGCACACCCTACACACAATCCTGGTACCTCTAAACCTGTTTTTCCCAACGTACGAACAGGCAGGATAGGGCCTGGCTGAGAATCTGTCATAAAGCTCTCCTTATTAACACGCTACGTTCTATCGCAAAGTATAAAATATCATTATACGCCACAAAAAATTCCTTTTAACAGTATCGCACACAACCACTTAGCCAGGCAGATCAAATGGATCTACGACGCATTTAAGAATCAGCAGGAAATCCCACTCTTTAGCTTAGGGGTCCATTTCCTGCTGCTTGATACTTATCTTGATGTAGAATTCGAACTAAACTCGTAATCAGCGTAGCATTCTGGCGAGCTGGCGTAAACCAGGTTTTTGTCCATACATCAAAATGCCGATGCGATAAATGCGCGAAGAAGCCCAGGCGCAGATCACAATAGACACCAACAGAATGCCGATACTCAGGACAATTTCCCAGCCGCTGACAGCATTGGTGGCAATACGCATCATCATCATAGTTGGAGTCCAGAAGGGAACGAATGACATGACTTTAAACCAAGTAGCCCCTGACCCGATGGAGCCTCCAATAAAACTGGCCATGTAACCAACCATAAAGATAGTTGTTAATGGTCCAACTGTATTCTGTACCTCATCCTGACGCTTAACCAGGGCGCCCAGGGCCGCAAACAGGGTAGAATACAACAAGAACCCCAGCACAAAGTAGAGCAGCAGCAGTAACAAGAGTGTCGTTGAAGCGTGGATAAAGCTCAGGTTAACAGGCAAACCGTTGGTTTGCAACGCCGTACTCAGGGGTCCTTGCAACAACAGGCCAATGAGACCGGTAGCAACCAGGCAAACCATCTGGGTCAGACCGGCAGCACCGATGCCAAGAATTTTGCCCCACAAGAGCTGAAAAGGCGTAGCGGCATTCACCAGAATCTCCATGATCCGGCTACCTTTTTCATCGGCCACGCCATTGGCCACCCACATGCCATAGAGGTAGACCGCCATAAAGATCAATACGGTCCCGATCACACCCAGAAAATAGCCGCCCGCCAGCGTCATCAGCGAGTCATTGCCATTGCCTTTCTGGGTATAGACTACATTGAAATCGGGTGGGGTCAGCAAATGCTGGGTTTGCTCGGGCGTCAGACCCAGGCGGGACGATTTATCCTGCACACTCAATTGCCCGGCAACAGCTTGCACCTGGGTCAGATCAGTATCGCTGAGGCTGGCGGTGGCGGTATAATAGGTGAAGCGCACATCTTTATTCGCGGCCCGATCCAGCACCAACAAGACATTCAACTTGCCATCCTTCACATCCTTTTGCAATTGATCTAATGCAGAAGAAGTACCGCTATTTAAAGCAAAATGTGGCGTTCCCTTTTGCTGACCAGACGCCTGGTTCGTGCCCTGAATTCCATTTTGGGCAGACCCGTTGAGGCTGCGATTAAAGTATTGCAACAAGCTATCGCCACTCAGGCCAGCAGTGATGCCAGCGTTATTGACAATTGTGACATGGGACTGAGAATTTGAGCGGGCCGCGAAAAACTGGATCACGGTAGGAACACAGGAGCCAACCAGGGCGAATAAGACAAACAACGCCGTAGTAATAATATAACTACGCTGGGTGACACGATTTTTATATTCGCGACGAGCAATCAGAGCAATATTGCGCCATGTATTACTGTGGGAATCACGGCTGGATCTCACCACCTCAGCTTTGTGAGCCGTTGGCACAACCTCGTCAACAGGGGGCATAACAGTTTTATTTGACATATATCCTCTTCTATTTATATGCAACTTATAGCTATGCAACGGTGGCAGGAGCATCAGGCAAGGCGATATTACCGACGCGCTCAATAAAGATATCGGTAAGTGAAGGTTCGGCTAATTCAAAGCGATTAATCTGACCAGAATGCCGCAGGGCCGCTTCGAGAATCACATTCGGATTGAGATCTGAGCGAATCTGCATCTCAATATAATCCTGGCGCCGCTTGGTCACCTGGACACCATCCATATTATCCAGCCAGAGTGCTTGAGGATCATTTTCTAGTTTTAAGCGCACAATATTGCGTCCATGTTGACGCCGCACCTCCTGCACGCTCCCTTTTACCACCGTTTCCCCTTTATTAATGATCACAATATCCTCACACATCTCTTCAACCTGATCCAACTGGTGGGTCGAAAAAATGATCGTCTTGCCGCGCCGATGCATCTCTAAAAAGGCATTCTTCAACACAATAGCATTCACCGGATCAAGTCCACTGAACGGTTCATCCATAATCAGAATAGAGGGATTATGAAGGATCGTAGCCAGAAATTGAATCTTCTGTTGATTACCTTTAGAGAGATCTTCTATCTTCTTTTTACGATTAGCATTAATCTGGAAACGATCCAGCCACTCATCCAATGCACTCTTTGCATCTTTTTTAGACAGACCATTCAACTGAGCGAGGAAAAGTAATTGCTCTTCAACGCTCATTTTTGAATACAGGCCGCGCTCTTCAGGTAAATATCCCAATTCGCGGCGTGGAATTTCGCGCACATCCTTGCCATTCCAGGTAATCTGTCCACTATCTGGACGAAAGATATCCAGTACCATGCGCATCGTTGTCGTCTTACCGGCCCCATTCGAGCCCAGCAAGCCAAACAACGCGCCCTCTTTAACTTCCATAGATAGATTTTTTACAGCCTGAAACTGGCCAAAAGATTTACTAATATTATCTACAATGAGTCCCATTTATAGCTCCTCACCAGATATCATTATTGCTTATAACGCGCATATTTTAACATAGCAATATCGCCGAGCATAAAAAAAAGTCATCCATAAATTATGGACGTCATTAACGGTAAAAATAAAATTATGAGCCCACCCCTAAAGAAGTATAGCCAACGGCTCGTCACCCTGGGGCGCTAACGCCCCCATCCATTTTATGTAGTGTTGCAGCCAGTGCGCCTGGGGCGCACTGGCTGCAACACTACATAAAATTGTTTTGAGCGCCGAAGGCGCGTATCGTCAGGGGCCGAAGGCACGAAAAGCATAGTTCTTAAACGCGCCTTCGGCGCTCTTTTTCTTGCAGACGCCATTTGCGAGCATAATAGAAAAGCTCTCTGAAGGCACGCAAAATGACCCTGGGATGGGCTCCTGTGGCCTGTCCGGTACGCCTGGGCAAATGGTGGACCCCAATTTCTTTAAAAGAGTAGCCAGCGCGCTTCAACTTATAGAGCATCTCGGCATTGATCATCGCGCCCCGCGTCTCGAAATTGCTCTGATGAATAAAAGCTGTACGATAAACTTTAAAGGCGCAATCGACGTCACGCACATGAACACCCAGGACCAAACGAATCAGCTGCTTCCATCCCCAGGCATTCAGTTTACGCATCCAGGTATCCTGGCGATCAATGCGATAGCCCAGCACTGCATCATACTGGTCGATGAAAGGAAAAAACAAGCTGATTTCGCGAATATCAAATTGCCCATCGGAATCCATAAAGAATGTCAAATCTTTATTGGCCGCATTAAATCCGCTGACAAGGGCCGCACCATAACCCTGGTTCACAGGATGGGTAATGACGCGCACACGCTGATCTTGCTCCGACAAAGCTTGAAGTATCTCGCCTGTGCGGTCCTTGCTGCCATCATTGACCACCACTATTTCAAAATCATTTACCCAGGGACTCAAAGTCTCCAGAATATATGTCACAGTCGTTGCAATTACCTGCTCTTCATTATGAGCGGGCAATACGATGGAAAGACTCTGTGTAAGTTTAGGCGCTGGCTCATCAGTGGCTACCTTGCCACTAAAGGATGGTGTAGAATGCATAACACTAAACCTTCCGTTATAACTGCCCCTATTATAATTGTTTTATGATTATTCGGGTATCCCCCCCTCAATATTGCCTGTATTTGAGAGCAGTATAATCGAAAAATATCAGGAATGCTTCGGGGAAATCCCTGAAGTGCAGGCAAAATTGATGCTCAGGAATAACAAGGACTATCGATTGGCTAGAAAAAAGTCAACGGTAATTTATGTAGTGTATCATAAAATACTGCATTGACGACATTAGTGGTTATATATTTTAGCTATCGCCTGGCGGTTATTCCTGACGAGCTGCGAGGAAGGGTCATCAGCGCTTGCCGCATGTTTACGGCCATCAGCAATCCACTGGGCCAATTCTTAATGGGCTGGCTGCTCGAAAAATATGGGCCCCGACCAACTATTGTGGTGGGCTGGCTGGTACTCACACTGGTTGCCACGCTGTTCACTCCCTCGCCACACATCAGGGCAGCCAAACATCCAACCGCATCGTCGTAGCGCTAGCCGCTCATCCCAAATAATTGCAGCATCCATAGTGGTCACACTATTACAAGATAGCATCTATGCATATAAAAGGTTCCCTTTATGTATCTCTATTACATATATCTCTATGAAAGGAAACCAACTATAGTTGATACCACGAAGCACGGTCTGCAAACGTTTTGCCGATGACGGATCATCAAAATAATTGAGAGGAATAGAATCCAAAAAAAACCTTCCTAATAACATTTACAGCAGCCATGAATTGTACAATAATAAGAAGAAGGGTTCATTCTTCCCTAATTGTTAATCTTGAAAGGATTATTCACTATGGCCTACGTAATCACCCAGCCTTGTATCGGCACCAAAGATGCCTCCTGCGTGGATGTCTGTCCAGTTGATTGCATCCATCCTGGACCCGGCGAAGACGGCTATGATGATAATGAGCAGCTCTACATCCACCCGGACGAATGCATCGACTGCGGCGCATGTGAGCCTGCTTGTCCAGTCACCGCCATTTTCGAGGAATCCGCGGTACCTGCTGAGTGGAAGCAATGGATCAAAATCAATGCCGATTTTTTCCAGGGAGCTTAAACTCTATTTGTAATCTCAATGAAAAGTTGAGGATTAACAAAAAATAGGGTAATACATATAGTGATATCTTTTGCAAGGCCTCTCTCGGAAACAAGAATGTCAGCCGGGATGCAAAGGATATCACTTTTTATACCCATCTTACAATTGACTGCATACATCAACACCCAATGTTATGTCCTTCAAAGGTATTTGCGCGACTTCATGTTAGTGATAGATTCAGCCGCCACAACTTCTTTCTTCTCCCACTTACGCCCATTGAGCCAGTAGGCTTCAATTTGTTCCAGACTCTTATTCCTGGTTTCGGGAACAAAAAGAATGCAGAAAATCAGCGCCAGGATACTCATACAAGCATAGACCCAGAAGGTAAAGCTTTTGCCAATCAGGTTGATCAGTGATAAGAATGTTAGACTAACCAACAAATTGGCACTCCAGTTAGCAAACGTAGCGATACTGGCTCCACTGGCCCGTAGATGAGTGGGGAAAATTTCTGCACACATCAGCCAGAACACCGGGCCCAGACTGACGGCAAACGCAATCACATAACCCAATAATGCCATTAAGATGAGGTAGCCCGACTCCTGGGGCCCGATCGCAAAGATTACTCCTAATACCACTAAAGTGATGGCCATGCTAATGGTACCGCCAATGAGTAGCGCTCGTCTTCCCACGCGATCAATCAGGATGCCAGCAACAATTGTCATCAACACATTTACGACCCCAATAATACTGGTGGCAAGAATAGCACTGGTGGCAGAGGTGAAACCAGCATATTCAAAGATAGTTGGCGCATAATAGATAACAGTATTAATACCCACTATCTGTTGAAAAATGGCCAGGCCGATGCCGGTCAGCAAAGCCACGCGCAAGCCAGGGCGTAGCAGTTCACGAAACGAGCCACGATTAGGTCTACCAGCAAAAGACGAGCGGATCGTCTGCCACTCCTGTGTCGCTTCCTCAAAAGTACAGAGCCGCTCCAATACTAACGCAGATTCGGACCAACGACCCTTACTAGCCAGCCAGCGCGGTGATTCGAGGGTAAAGAGCATTCCAATCAGTAGCGCCAATCCTGGAATCGCCGTAACCGCGTACATCGGAGGCCATCCCATATGCGCGTTTGCAAACGCCAGGTCGACCCAGTAAGCCAGGGCAATCCCAATCGTCAATGCCAGTTGATTAAACGTCACCAGCACGCCACGCAGGCGAAAAGGCGCAATTTCCGAAATGTAGACAGGGACAATACTGGCCGTTGCGCCAATACTCAGGCCTACGATTAAACGCAAGACCAGAAACATTGTCCAGTTAACAGAAAGGGCTGTACATATAGTTCCCAGCGTAAACACACCAGCAGTCAGTCGCAGAGTCGTGCGCCGTCCCAGCATATCGCTAAGCTTGCCACCACCCAGCGATCCAATGGCCGCGCCTAATAGAGCGATACTAACCGTAATTTCTTGCATCCAGGCATTTAAAGCAAAACTCACCCGTAAAAACAACATAGCCCCAGAAATGACTGCCGTATCATAACCAAACAAGAGACCGCCCAGAGCCGCAATTATGACAACCACAAAGAGTAGTACACGCTGGCGCCAACCGTTCTGTTGACGTACCTTCAAAGGACTATTCTCCGTTAATTGTGGCCTGAAAAACAAACCATCATCATCCCTACCACTACTATTCCGATTATTCATTAACGTCCCTCCTCCACGTCTCCACATTTGAGGACACAATTTTTGCACTTTTGACAACATCAACGTATATCATTACTAAGGCACAAAAACTGTTTTCATACACATATTATATATATTGAGCAAAAAAGTAATTGCTCTAACGAGAATATAAATGAATAGTTAAAAAATTTACCCCGCCAGGCTCAAAAAAATATAGGCACTACCAGGCGTGCAGATACTGATATGGTATTGCCATGCCTGATGGCGCCTATATTTAGAAAAACCATACTTTTCGCGCCTACGGCGCTCAAACATTTTTTATAAAGAGTTGCCAGCGCGCTGGCAACTCTTTATAACAGCGTGTCTGATTCCCACGCCCATCGTGGTCTCTTTGCCTCACGCTACGCTCCTGCGGAGCTCAAAAGAGGTTTTTATGTTGGTGCAAAACATGCGCTGTGCGCATGTTTTGCACCAACATAAAAAAAGAGATTGGGGACGCCTGCGTTCCCCAGGTCCAGGGACGCTCTGACTCCCAACATATTGGGAATCAGACGCGCCCTAAATTAAGATGGGCCCGCCAGGAACTTTAGTTAGTAGGGAGTTCGCGCTGATATTGTACACGGAACCTTCTGGATGGTGGCACTTCATGATCCAAATAATCTTCAAATTGTATCTGCCGCAAACCTGCAGCGGTAAATACATCCAGATTTTCTCTGGTCAACGACCATGTAATGCCTGCTACATGATCGTCGGAGGAACGTCCACGGCAAACCACCAGTAGCCTCCCTCCATCCGCCAGGCAGTTCGCAAGAGAACTGGCTAACCGGGGATGCAGATCGGCGGGTAAAACCTGCACTGTATATGCTTCAAAAATAAAATCAAAACTATGTTGCCAGGAAGAAGGGACATTCAGGGCATCCATAGCTACATAGTGGACAGGAGAATCAGGAAACCGCTGCTGGCACCAGGAGATGGCGGTTGGCGAAATATCAAACGCCACAACGTCAAAACCCCTGCGCGCCAATTCTTCGGCGTCATCACCAAGTCCACAACCAACCACTAATGCTTTATGTCCATGACCATCAATCTGCTGCCGATCCAACCACTCAACCAGGCCAGGATTACTGATCATGTCAGCCCAATGAATAGCCTGCTCATTACCGTTGGCTTCAACATAAAATGGCTCAAACCAGCCAGTTTTATCGCCGCGTTGCGAAAACTCCTGGGCCATTTGTCGTGCTCTACTTCGTGCTCGATCTTGCATCCTACAATTTTATCCTTTGCTAAAATTTCTGGCACAAGTATAAAGCAAGATCAGAAACTTGTCTAATGCCAAGAACATGCATAACTGATAATATAACGGCATCAAAAAATGGAAGCTTGCGAATACATAATAATAAAAATCACTATTTTTAATTATTTACATCTTTGGAACGATAGAGTATATTGCTTGCAGTGAAAACGGACGCTATTAACCACGTAAATATTCAGCTTCGTGAAGGAAACAAGTAAATTCTAACGGAAACACGTTCTAACCCATACAACGTCCGTTTTCATTATACTTTCTTTATGGCACTAAACCTGATAATATTCCAATCTTAGGCTTCATATTAGAAAATTGTAATTTCTGCTCCTCTGAGGTAAACTACTAGCAGTTTCATATTTCTACCCACGTCTCACCAGAGAAAATTGTTTTTCGAGAAGCCAATGGAGTGCTATGCGCATTGATAACCTGCCATTCTTAAAGTTGTTGCAACTAGCTGATAGCGCTTTACCTATTGGTTCAGCTGCCCATTCCTTTGGACTGGAAACCCTTACGATCGAGGATAATCTGAATGTAGAACAGCTGGAAGTTTTCTTTCAGCACTACCTGGCAGAAACCGGGGGATTGGAGAGCGCATACTGTCGTCTCGGTCATCGCTTGTTGCCAGGGATAGATGCTGAGCTGGTCACCGATGCATGGTTAACGCTCAACCATCGCTTGAGCGCGCTCAAAACTGCCCGCGAGAGCCGCGTGGCGAGCACAACCCTGGGACGGCGTTTTCTGCAACTGGTTATAACCCTGGAAGATGCTCCGTGTCTGCGTCAGGCATTAACGATCGCTCGCCAGCAACAGAGCGATATTCACTACAGCATCGCTTTTGGCCTGGTCGGAGCCACGTTGGGAATCGATGAAACAACCACGGTACTGGCCTACCTTCAGCAGTCGTTGGCCAATCTAATCTCTGCCGGGCAGCGTCTGCTTCCACTGGGACAAAATCAAGCTAGCGGAATGCAATGGCGCCTGAAGGCCACGCTACTGGAAATCGCGGAGCGCAGCATTGATCAAGCGAAGCAGCCCACAGAGCTTAATGTGTTTACGCCATTGTTGGATATCAGCAGTATGCGACATCCACAGCTTCAAACGCGGCTCTTTATCAGCTAAGCGTAGTATGTACTTATAGACTCAACGTTTGAGTCCAGGCAACTATAGCTGGCCTATCATCGCACACACTATATATTCATTTCACCAGCCTGTACACGCACTGCCGCGTCAACAGTCTCCACAGAACGATCTGAGCCAGAGCTAGAAAGTCGAGTGGACCATCATTCAAACATCATTAATACAAAAGAGAGCTGTTCAAGGGAATTTGCGCCTTGACTTTACCTATGATGAAGCCACGCAGCGCACACGACTTCAGCATAGTGAACAGAGTCCGCCGCTCAAAGTCATTCGCGCCTTCCCTCTACCAACGGGAGGGGCACTCGTTCATCTGCATAATATTTCAGGTGGCGTCCTGGCAGGTGACCAGTTGAACATCAACGTCAATATTGGTCCCGCTGCCTATGCACAGTTAACGTCAACCAGTGCGACTCGACTCTATCGCAGTCTTCCAGAGTCCCCACCCGCCAGGCAGCTAACGCAAATACAGGTGGCCCAAAACGGACTACTAGAATACGTTCCGGATCCATTGATTCCTTTTGCTTGCGCTCGCTATCAACAGCAGACGCGCATCCAGCTGGCACCTGGAGCTGGTCTGTTCTATTGGGAAACTATCGCTCCGGGTCGCACAGCTCGCGGTGAACTCTTTGAGTACGATTTACTCCAGCTGAAATGTGAAATCATGGTTGAAGATAAGCCAATTGCCATCGAGCATATCAAACTGGAACCACGACGGCACAACCTTTCATCACTGGCCAGGCTGGGT
Organism: Dictyobacter formicarum; assembly: GCF_016587435.1. Next base: position 101,119 of record NZ_BNJJ01000008.1, on the reverse strand, counting down.
CCCTATAATTATTTCTGTAACTTCTACATCTGCAAGGTTGGCCTGGACCCGGCACGCTGGCTGCAGCTTGAAGATGATCTCAGCAATATAGCCGGGCAGCTAACACGGCCCGACGAAATAAGCTGGGGCGTCAGCACCCTGACCGCCCATGGACTGGTGATACGCGCGCTCAGTAAGCAAAACACCGCTCTGCCAGCTGGCTTGTTAAGCTTCTGGCGCATAGCTACACAAATGCTTTATGGAAGGGATGCGCTTCCACCCCGCAAGATCAACTAATGCTTCATGTGCTCGCCTATGAGAAACAAAATAGGCAATAAAATTAAAAAGGAGGGTTGATAACAGTGTTACTTACACAACGCGAGCAAGAAAAACTGCTCATCTTTGTAGCGGCCGAACTGGCACGTAAACGTCAGGCCAGAGGGCTTAAACTCAATTATCCAGAAGCTATCGCCATCATTACGGCTGAAATCATGGAAGCAGCGCGCGATGGCAAAACGGTGGCTGAAATCATGAGCTTTGGTAGCGCTATTCTTTCGCGTGACGATGTGATGGATGGTGTTCCTGAACTGATCTATGAAGTTCAGGTTGAGGCGACCTTTCCAGATGGTACCAAATTGGTAACGATTCACGATCCAATCAAATAGTTACCCCTGTGGAGGAGGATAGCGATGCAACCAGGTGAGTATCTACTTGATGAAACAGGTGGAGATATAGAAATCAATGCTGGCAGGGAAACTACTACACTGCTGGTGAAAAATCGGGGCGATCGACCGGTACAGGTTGGGAGCCATTATCATTTCTATGAGGTAAACAAGGCCCTGGAATTTGAACGTCAACAGGCTTATGGCATGCGTTTAAATATCGCCTCGGGTACCGCGGTACGCTTTGAGCCGGGAGAAGAAAAGGAAGTGAGCCTGGTGGCATTTGGAGGCGCACGCATGGTCTATGGGCATAACGGCAAGGTAAATAGACAACTTGACCTGCAAAAGCGCTAAAGCAAAACACGACAGGATGTTTGTGATCGCAGACAATCATAGGTAAGTCAAGGCACTGTTACTATTACAGATATTGACGAGAGGTCAAAACACGTATGAGCTTACGCATCCCTCGCCGGATGTACGCTGATCTCTATGGCCCTACAATAGGTGATCGCGTGCGGTTGGCTGATACCGAGTTACTGATTGAGATTGAAAATGATTACACCGTTTACGGCGATGAGATTACCTTCGGCTGCGGGAAGGTTATTCGCGACGGCATGGGCCAGAGCAGTCGCGCTACCCGTGAAAGATCTCAGGGAACTCTAGACCTGGTAATTACCAACGCGATCATTATCGACCACTGGGGCATCGTCAAAGGGGATATCGGCATTCGGGATGGACGCATCGTCAAGGTCGGAAAAGCCGGTAATCCTGATACGATGGACGGCGTTGACCCTGAACTCGTGGTTGGCTCGGGAACCGAGGTGATTGCTGGCGAGAATATGATCGTGACAGCTGGTGGAATCGACTCGCACATCCACTTTATTTCTCCACAACAGGTCTATGAGGCGATGTCCAACGGCATCACGACCATGATTGGCGGTGGTACGGGTCCCGCAACGGGCACCAATGCGACCACCTGTACGCCAGGAGCCTGGAATCTGGCACGCATGCTGCAAGCAGCAGAACATTGGCCTGTCAATTTCGGCTTTCTTGGCAAAGGGAACACCTCAACAAGTGAGCCATTGGAAGAGCAGGTGCTTGCAGGAGCCTGTGGGCTCAAATTACACGAAGACTGGGGCACCACACCGGCCGCGATTGATGCCTGTCTTAAAATCGCAGACCAATATGATATCCAGGTAGCTATTCATACTGATACGATTAATGAGGCCGGATTTGTAGAGGATACGATTGAGGCCATCGGCCAGAGGACGATCCACACCTATCATACCGAAGGGGCCGGGGGGCCACGCCTTACAGGACTTTGTTGGCGAATAGCACCACCAATCGACACGATGTTAGGCCACTCCTTGTGTGTACCAAATAGGGTGTAAGGCAAGACGCATAAAATGGGATTGACGTGTCTTGCCTCGAGGCGTCGACGTCAACATCGCGTCGATCCGCACGAGATTGATGGCAACAGCAGTCGCCACGTGTTGGATCTGTGTCTTTTGCAAGCCATCATAGCGCGAGCGGCGTAACCCCTGGGCTCGCACCGCTTGTGAGATCGTTCCCTCAATGCCAGCTCGCGCCTGATACGCTTGCCGAAACGCTGAGGTCTCTTGTTCTTGTCGTCGCGCTTGCAAAGCTTCATGCGCTCCTTGGGGACGCAGATGCAGCACCCGACCCGTCGTCACGGAGCGCGTACAATCCCGGCGCACCGGACAGTCGGCACAGGTCGCCGTCGCGAAGACCATTTCCATGCGTTCACCTGCCTGGCTCAGGCGAGCACTGGTGTGTCCTTGAGGGCACGTCGCCTGTCCACGCACCCAATCAATGGAAAAGCTTCCCACGTCAAAGCCCTTGCCTGCTTTGGCTTGCCAACTGGTATCGGGCATCGTGGGACCCAACAGTTTCATGCCGTGTGCTTGGCTGCTCACCAGCAGGTCTGCATTGACATAGCCCGTATCCACAATCTGCTCGTCTGGGATGAGATGCGCTTTGGCCAGTCCGGCTTGAATGCTCGTGGTCATGTCGATGTCCTGAATGGGAGCTACCGTCGTCTGCACCTGGACAATCAAGTGAGGATGGGCCCCATCATCAGGCAACCCGCACGTTTCGGTGAGATGCACTTTGTATCCCAACCACGTGGTTTCCCGCTTTTTGCCGGTGCGCGCCTCTTGATCATAGGGAGAACGAATGATCCCCTTCGTCGATCCCTCTTGTGGTCCTGCACGCCATGTCACCTTGCCACCAGCCAGATCATACTACTGCTGCCACACCTGCCGCAGAATCTGGACACACGCCAGCTCGTTGAGCCTCTCAGGAGCGTCGGGCTGCTCAAGGGCCTGCAGCAGATGCACCCCATCGGCCCCAATCTGCTGGGCCAGGGCTTTGCGCTGCTGTTCCGCTTTGGGTAAGCGATAGTTCTCGACCCGATGTCTGTAGCGTTCAAACCACTGCGGTGTGATGTGCTCGACCAACCAATCGGGAGCCCGTGAAGCCAGTTCCTCCAGGGTCGCCCGCAGCGTTTCTCCCACACATTCGAGATTGGAGAGGGAGCGAATACGCGCGAGCACATGGGTGGAGTCGGTGCGTTGCTTGCCTCCCGCTTTGAGCCACCCACGTTCTTGACAGACCTGCAGGAGCCGATCGAGCAGGAGGGTTTCTTGCTGGCTTTCAATCAAACGTGTGCGAAACTCAGATAAGAGGGAGAAATCAAAGCCTGCATCGGTAAGCGCTAAGCCTAAGGCATATTTCCAATCGATGCGCTCGCGCACCGCGTTGGCGGCTTGGCGGTCGGTAAGACCCTCGGCATACTGCAGCACGGTGACGAGAGCTACTCTCCACGGTTCATAGGCAGGCTGCCCGGTGGCTGGATAGAGAGCGGCAAAGTGCCTATCCTGATAGAGGTCGCTGAGTGTATCGCGCAAACGCATCGCCAGCGTGCCTTTCCGGCAGGCAGCGTGGGCCACACGGGCCGTTTCTTCAGGGATCGAGCCCAATTCGTGTGCGTACATTGACATCGACAGTCTCCTCTGTTCTGTTTTTTCCTCTATTTTATCTCACGTGAGTATTTCTTTTATTCGCCAACAAAGTCTTCTGTGTAAAGCACTGCGAAAATGCTTGCCGCCAACTCAAGCCAGTTCTGCCGTTGTTTTTCCGACCAGACACTATGCGCGGGCGGTAAGTCGCGTAAGAGGCCCCGTAAAAGGGGATGCGAAAGCGCAACTTCTTCGATACGACGCAGATCAATGAGGGTTGTTAACGGTTACCCAATTTACTACTTATCGGGTCCCGACATGTTTCCCCGGCAAAACCCCCGCTAAGCAAGAAGGGAAATACCCGAGCCACAGCCCTTCCTCTTGACTTTTCACCCTCACTTGGGTATAGTTTTCTTAAACCAGTTTGCTTCAAATGAGATTAAGAGAAAAAGGATATGCAACCAATAGAACGGCAAGCCCCAGCGGTGCTCAAATTGCTGACACATGACCTGCGCTGGACTCTCCTCCAACAGCTTGTGCGCAGTGATTACCGGGTGGCAGAACTCGTTGAACAGGTGGAGCAACCACTCAACCTGGTCTCCTACCACTTACGCCTGTTACACTGGTAAATGGCGCGAATGTTCGACAATTTTTGAGCCGAAATGTGGGAATTCGGCGCGAATGTTGGGAATCGAGCATTGGTTGCCTGGACATATGGCTCCAGAAGCGGCTCACAGCACTCGTCATTTGTAAATTCACGGGCTTGATGATTGGGAAATTTCCGCTTTTTCTGGTCGAAGGGAGGCCAAAGATTGAATGACATGCTCGATGTCGAATCTTCCTTGTAGGTGCTGGTGCTGGTAATGCGCGAGATGCGCAGCACGCTAGTCTCCCGAATTTACAAAAACGGTGCGAGATAATCCGCCTCTGGAGTGGTTTCTCCAGGTTCTCAATGGTCGATTCCTATGTTTCACGCCAATTTCCTATGTTTCGCCTTAAAAATCGTCGAACATTCGCGCTACTTACTAGTTACGTCGGGCTGGTCTCGTTCGTGAGCGGCGCAGTACCGCTGATGAGCGCTCGTTTTACTACAGCCTGAACCTGGAACGCATGCATACGTTTTATCTGGAAGCGGCGTCGAGCCTGCATCCGAGCCTAGGCGAGGAGATTACACCAGGAAGCCGCGCACATTGGTCCATAGCTCTCCCCGCGCCGCGCCTCCTGTTTCTCTGTACGAGCAACAGCGCACGCTCTCAAATGGCTGAGGCGCTTGTGCATCACCTGGGCCAGGGACAGGTCCAGGCGGTGAGTGCTGGGAGTCATCCTGCCCAGGCGGTCCATCCGTTGGCGATCCGCACGCTTGCCCGGCGGGGCATCCAGATGAGCCTGTCCGTGCCCAAATCCTTGGAGCTGTTTGTGGGTCAGTCGTTTGATCGCGTGATCACGCTCTGTGATCGGGTTCGCGAGCGCTTTCCCACCTGGGGAGACTCGTCGCCGACTCATTGGAGTTTGCCTGATCCTAGCACGGCAGAAGGATCGGAAGCGGAGCGACAACAGGTCTTCGATCAGTTGGCTCTCCAGTTGGACGTGCGTATTCGGTTGCTGCTCGCCGAGCGTTCGCAAGAGCACCAGGAGACGGTTTCGGGACAGCAGACCGCAAGCTAAGCACCCTTCAACCCAGCTGCGGGCTGGAAACGAGAAGAGCATATGAGAGCAGGACAAGCAGGACCGCGCGCCTCGTCAAACTGGGGAAAGGTTTCAGCATCGGACCCATCGAAGGGGTTTGTTTTTGAAGGAAAGGAACAAGCTATGGCACGCATTCGCTATATGATTAAGGATGTCGATCAAGCCATTGACTTCTACACGCGCCATTTGGGATTTACATTGGAACACAGCGCCAGTCCGGCGATGGCCTTCGTGACGCGAGGAGATCTCCATCTGCTGCTCAGTGGCCCGCAAAGCTCTGGAGCGCGTCCTCTGCCTGACGGGCAGCGTCCCTCCCCTGGCGGTTGGAATCGCCTGGTCATTGAGGTGGAGCATCTGCCAGCCGTGATGGAGACACTCAAAGAGGCCGGAGTCCCCTTCCGTCGCGATAAAATCGTCAGGGGGCCAGGAGGCCAGCAAATCAGGATTGAAGATTCCTCAGGCAATCTCATTGAACTCTTTGAGCCAGCGGGCCTCCCACCTCGCCCTTAACGCGTCTCGTGACTCTGAAAGATCCGGGAACCTTGCTCACCCACAGGACGCGCCATGAGATTCATGGCGCACCCGCGCAAGGGCCTGGTTGGGGTATCGCTCTGGAAGCTGGAACCTTCCGCTCGGCCTCACGGGCGATACGTGTCCATCCCAGCCATAAAACTGGTGGGAGCAGGATCATGATCCTGGTCGAGAGAGAAGCTGGTCTCCGGGAGGACGATAGCTCGCGCGCCTCGACAGCAGCGCGCGAGGAGAACACAAAGCAAGCGAGGCATTCCACCAGGAGAATGGTACTACGCGCACCAGTTTCATGGCTGGGATGTACACCCAAGGCAATCATGGAAGTTGAACAATGGGCAAAGAGCATGATGCAGCTTTGGGAACAGCGCCTTGATGCTGTGGATAAAGCAGTGAAAGTCGAAAAGCGCTAGAAGAATAATTAAGAGGTAATCAATCATATGCAAAACACTCAACCTGTGAAACGAATCTTCACTTTTATTCTCGCCTTCCTGGCTGCAATCGTCCTGTTCGGGGTGCTCGGGGAGGCCGTGCTGATGGCCACGCACCTTTCCGATCCAGCCGCCACCACGGTTTACGGCCCGACCCCCCAGCGACTCTGGGCCACCACGGCCGCTACACTGGGGCTGATCGCCCTGGTCATCGGTTGGCGGGCCCTGAGGCGTCCCGCCAGTCGTTTCGGCACCGCCTCCAGGCGACGCGGAGCCATCGTGGCCCTGGTGCTAGGGCTCATCGTCGCAGTCAATGGCGGGCTGGTTTTGGCCCTGGCCACCGGTGGTCTCGGCACTGGCAACGGAGTAGCTGGTGGTGCCGCGGCGTTGGTGCTGGGGCTGATCGCCCTGCCCATCGGTGGGCTGGCTCTGGGCCGATCCCGCCGCACCAGCTAGAGGAGGAAGAGTTTATTCCTGTGACCATGCTGGCAGTTGGACGAGCTTTCGCAACGCTTCTCGTGTTCGTTGTCGTCATGGCCTATTAGAGGTAGGCTCAGGATATATGTAAAACTCTATCAGAAGCGAGATCCTAGTGATAGCATTTTACACGTATCCTGGGCTTACCTCAACTAGAGATATCGGTAGATACCCATGTCTGCCAAATCTGCAAACACCTGGCCTTGATCAGCCAAAGTCAATGCTAGCAAAATCGATATCGCCCTTGCTAAACTTGCCACACCTGACAGGATTCAACATATTGCCACTACCCATAACCATGGGAATCCTTTAGTATGTACAAAACAACCACATGATGCTCCCTATCAAATACCAATCTTTCGTTTTCACGGTATACTAGAGAAAGACTCTCATCGAACAAAGGTGACCAGCAACATCACAAACGTCCTTCGTCACAGGAATATTTGTGGATCGCAGGATAATCATGAGCAAGACACTCAGCTATTATAAATATTAACGAGAGGGCAACACGTATGAGCTTACGCATCCCTCGCCAGATGTATGCTGATCTCTATGGTCCCACGACCGGCGATCGCGTACGGCTGGCTGATACCGAGTTACTGATTGAGATTGAAAAGGATTATACCGTTTACGGCGACGAAATCACCTTCGGTGGCGGCAAGGTGATCCGCGATGGCATGGGCCAGAGCAGTCGCGCCACCCGCGAGGGAACTCCTGGCACCCTGGATCTCGTAATCACCAACGCGATCATTATCGACCACTGGGGCATCGTCAAAGGGGATATCGGCATTCGGGATGGACGCATCGTCAAGGTCGGAAAAGCCGGCAATCCCGATACGATGGACGGCGTTGATCCTGAACTCGTGGTCGGCTCCGGAACCGAGGTGATTGCTGGTGAGAATATGATCGTGACGGCTGGTGGAATCGACTCGCACATCCACTTTATTTCTCCACAACAGGTCTATGAGGCGATGTCCAACGGCATCACGACCATGATTGGCGGTGGTACGGGTCCCGCAACGGGCACCAATGCGACCACCTGTACGCCAGGAGCCTGGAATCTGGCACGCATGCTGCAAGCAGCAGAACATTGGCCTGTCAATTTCGGCTTTCTTGGCAAAGGGAATACCTCAACAAGTGAGCCATTGGAAGAGCAGGTGCTTGCAGGAGCCTGTGGGCTCAAATTACACGAAGACTGGGGCACCACACCGGCCGCGATTGATGCCTGTCTTAAAATCGCGGACCAATATGATATCCAGGTAGCTATTCATACTGATACGATTAATGAGGCCGGATTTGTAGAGGATACGATTGAGGCCATCGGCCAGAGGACGATCCACACCTATCATACCGAAGGGGCCGGGGGGGCCACGCGCCCGACATTATCCGCATAGCTTCATATCAGAATATTCTGCCATCCTCGACCAATCCTACGATGCCTTTTACTATAAATACATTAGCCGAACACTTAGACATGTTAATGGTCTGCCACCACCTTAATCCACAGGTGCCTGAAGATGTTGCTTTTGCTGAGAGTCGCATCCGACCCGAAACCATTGCCGCTGAGGATATTTTGCACGATCTAGGGGTCTTCAGCATGCTCTCCAGTGACTCGCAGGCTATGGGGCGAATTGGAGAAGTCATTACGCGCACATGGCAAACTGCACATAAAATGAAGGTACAACGTGGTCCGCTGGCACCTGATAGTAGCCGCAATGATAATTTTCGCGTTAAGCGCTATGTGGCCAAATATACAATCAATCCGGCCATCACACACGGAGTGTCGCGATATATCGGCTCAATTGAGCCGGGTAAACTGGCCGATATTGTGCTCTGGAGGCCAGCTATGTTTGGGGTAAAGCCAGAAATGATTGTCAAAGGCGGCTTCATTTCATGGAGTGCGATGGGAGATGCCAACGCGTCTATACCCACACCGCAACCGGTACTCTATCGTCCTATGTTTGGTTCCTTCGGTCAGGCAACGGCTGCGACCAGTCTGACCTTTGTCTCCAAAGCAGCTCTGGAGGCTGGCTTACCGGGCAAAATTGGACTACAAAAGCAGGCGGTGGCGGTGGACAATTGTCGCCATATCGGTAAAGCAAACATGATTCATAATGCTGCTACACCCGATATTGAGGTTGATCCAGAAACCTATGAGGTGCGAGCGGATGGCGAACTACTGACCTGCGAACCGGCCGAGGTTCTGCCGCTGGCGCAGCGCTACTTCTTGTTTTAAACTGGATGGTCAAATCGATGCGCTCCCTGACTTTTTGACAGGATAAAGAGAAGAGGACTACATGACTGATACTAATTTTACGCGGGCCTTTCGTGTGGGTATTGCTGGTCCGGTTGGCAGTGGCAAGACTGCGCTGGTAGATCGTTTGAGTCGGCGGCTCTGGCCACGATATAGTCTGGCGGTTGTCACCAATGACATCTATACGCGGGAAGATGCTGAATTTCTTTTGCGCCAGGGTACGCTGCCTCAGGAGCGTGTGCGCGGCGTAGAGACAGGGGGCTGCCCTCACGCGGCTATTCGGGAAGATGCCTCGATGAATCTTGAAGCCATTGCCGATCTGGAAGAAAGCCTACCTGGACTCGAATTGATCTTTGTCGAAAGTGGCGGCGATAACCTGGCGGCCGCTTTTAGTCCCGAGCTGGTTGATGTCGCGATCTATGTCATCGACGTATCGGGAGGAGACAAAATACCGCGTAAAGGTGGTCCCGGCATTATGCGTTCGGACCTGCTGGTTATCAATAAAATCGACCTGGCTCCCTATGTGGGCGCCTCGCTCGAAGTTATGGATCGGGATGCTCGCCTCAAACGTGGTGAGCGGCCGTTTGTGTTCACTAATCTCAAGGAAGAAATTGGGCTTGACACTATTATTGCCTGGCTTGAGCAACAATTTCGTGTCCCTCCGCACCAGCGGCGCAGCATCATTGATGCTCATGTGCCCTATGTGGGGCAGCCCCATAACCATAGTCATGAGGATGAGCCAAGCCATAACCATCAACACAATCACACCCATACCTTTTAAGTAAAGGGCTATTTAGCGCTATAGTAAGGAAGGAACCTGCATGCCAATGATGGTCCATCTAACATCAGAGAAAAATGTCAGGTATATCTTACAGGCTGGGATTAAAGGGAGATGGGGAGTATATTGTATGCCGATGCTCCAGAATCACTATATCTCATATCAGTGGCTGCGCGAACTCAAACGCAATGGGCAACGCACCTATATTGCAGTCTATTTCCGCCTGACCAACAAGGAGATTGTTTCCGTTGGCCGCTATAACCATCCTCATCAGCAGGTGCCGCTTAGTCAGGCGATTGCGATGATCATGCAAGTCAAAGATCCGCAGGGATATGAGATTATTGTGCCGCGAAAAATTGAGAAGAAAGAGATTAGCAAGGTGCGCCCGATCTCACAGTTGCACGGCTGGCGTTATATGCCCCATGCCCATGGCCGATCTTTCTGTAACTGCCCTACCTGTATTCCAAGAGGCCAGATCAAATCAAGGGCGCTCCGTGAACGTTACAATAATGGCATTACCAGAAGTGGCTCAAATTGAGCCGCTTCTGAATATTAGGAAAACAAAAAAGACCTTACTTCTGCCAAGTAAGATCTCTCTGGTTCTGCACAACTGCATACGATCTATCCTCAATTTTGCCGAGCCAGCAGTCAGCCGAGCTGAAGCCGAGGGCACTCACGCGCTCCATGATGAAGATACAATGGGTGAAACAAGCCGTACGATCATTAGGGCGACTTCGCTCCGCCTGTTACCAGGTGTCCACGTGTCGTCTATTTACCAGGTCGTCTTCCTGGGATCTTGATTCTCCGCAGAGAATGGGAGAACTCGTCTTGGGTGCGGCTTCGCGCTTAGATGCTTTCAGCGCTTATCCCTTCTCGACATAGCTATCCAGCTCTGGCCCGGGCAGGCCAACTGGCACACCAGCGGTCGAGCCATCTCGGTCCTCTCGTACTGGAGATGACGCCCCTCAATTCTCCTTCGCCCACGACGGATAGAGACCGAACTGTCTCGCGACGTTCTGAACCCAGCTCGCGTGCCGCTTTCATGGGCGAACAGCCCAACCCTTGGGACCTACTCCAGCCCCAGGATGCGACGAGCCGACATCGAGGTGCCAAACCTTGCCGTCGATGTGAACTCTTGGGCAAGATAAGCCTGTTATCCCCGGGGTAGCTTTTATCCGTTGAGCCACACTCCTTCCACTCGGGAATGTGGGATCACTAAGCCCGACTTTCGTCCCTGCTCGACCTGTCCGTCTTGCAGTCAAGCTCCCTTGTGCCTTTACACTCTTATGGGTGATGTCCATCCACCCTGAGGGAACCTTTGGGCGCCTCCGTTACTCTTTGGGAGGCGACCGCCCCAGTCAAACTACCCGCCTGATCCTGTCCACGTCCCGGCTCACGGTGACGTGTGAGAAACAAAACACACCGAGAGTGGTATTTCACTGCTGTCTCCCCTACCCCCACAAGGGTAGGTTCTCCGACTCCCACCTATGCTACGCACGCTCTGCCTCGTTTCCGGGTCAAGGTGTAGTAAAGCTCCACGGGGTCTTTTTGTCCTGTCGTGGGTAACCCGTATCTTCACGGGTACTTCAATTTCGCCGAGTCCTCTGTCGAGACAGTGCTCAACTCGTTACTCCTTTCGTGCGGGTCGGAACTTACCCGACAAGGAATTTCGCTACCTTAGGACCGTTATAGTTACGGCCGCCGTTCACCGGGGCTTAGATTCGCAGCTACGCACACCGCTCCTCGTAACCTTCCGGCACTGGGCAGGAGTCAGCCCCTATACTTCCGCTTGCGCGTTCGCAGAGACCTGTGTTTTTGGTAAACAGTCGGTTGAGCCAATTTCTTGCAACCCCCTCACCCCCAGGCAAACCTGAAAGCTACTAGGGCACCCCTTCTTCCGAAGGTACGGGGTCAATTTGCCGAGTTCCTTAACAGAGGGTCGCTCGATCACCTGGGGAGTGTTCCCCCTGCCTACCTGTGTCGGTGTGCGGTACGGGCGGAGACGACTCTGGCGAGAGGCTTTTCTTGGCGGCCTAGGGGCCGATGACTTCCGCGGACTTGTCGTCCGCTCGCTGCACGTGTCATGCACAGGAAACCGGGATTTGCCTCGGTTTCGCACTTCAACGCACAGACCCATCCTGTCCAATCGATGGGCTCACCTTCCTTACCGCGTCCCCCCATTGCTCCTAACGAGCATCTCCGGTGCAGGAATCTCTGACCTGCTTTCCATCGCCTACGACTGTGACGTCCTCGGCTTAGGACCCGACTCACCCTGGGACGATTGACGGTGCCCAGGAACCCTCAGGCATTCGGTGTGTCTGGTTATCACAGACATGACGCTACTCATTCCGGCATTCTCACTTCTGTTCGCTCCACCAGTCCTCGCGGTCTGGCTTCTCTGCCCAACAGAACGCTCCCCTACCAATCCACCTTGCGATGGATTCCATGGCTTCGGTACCATACTTGAGCCTCGATACGTTGTCGGTGCCACGACACTCGACCAGTGAGCTATTACGCACTCTTTAAATGGTGGCTGCTTCTAAGCCAACATCCTGGCTGTTTGGGCGTTGTGACCCCCTTTGACACTAAGCATGGATTTGGAGACCTTAGCCGATGGTCTGGGCTGTTTCCCTTTTGACGACGAAGCTTAGCCCCCGCCGTCTCACTTGCATGCATGCTGTCCTGGCATTCGCAGTTTGCTTGGGTTTGGTAACCTGCACGAGGCCCCTAGCCCATCCAGAGCTCTACCTCCAGGATAGTACAACATACAGCTGTACCTCAATACATTTCGGGGAGAACCAGCTATCTCCGTGTTCGATTGGAATTTCTCCCCTATCCACAAGTCATCCCCCAGTTTTGCAACACTGGTGGGTGCGAGCCTCGACGGACTGTCACATCCGCTTCACTCTGCTCATGGATAGCTCACACGGTTTCGGGTCGCATCGCCGCAACATCCGCCCTCTTCAGACTCGGTTGCCCTGGGGCTCCCCAGCTTTAGCGCTGGTTAACCAGGCTACGACGATGCACTCGCCGGATCATTCTACAAAAGGCACGCCATCAGCCCTTGGTCCCGCAACGGAACAGTGGCCTCTGACTGCTGGTGAGTACGTGGTTTCAGGGTCTCTTTCATCCCCCTCTCGGGGTGCTTTTCACCTTTCCCTCACGGTACTTGTTCGCTATCGGTCGCTAAAGATGTGTAGCCTTGGAGGGTGGTCCCCCCAGCTTCCCACAAGATTGCACGTGTCTCGTGGTACTCAGGATCCCGACCCAGTCCCCTCGCTCGTCCTCTACGAGACTCTCACTCGCTCTGGTCACGCTTTCCAACGTGTTCAAGTAAGCCAGGGTCCTTTGTTGTCGGTCCTACAACCCCACTGGTTCCGAAGAACCACTGGTTTGGGCTCTTCCCGGTTCGCTCGCCACTACTACGGGAATCTCGGTTGATTTCTGTTCGTCGAGTTACTGAGATGTTTCAGTTCACCCACTGCCCCCCGTCACTGCCTATGTGTTCAGCAGGCGGTCTCCAGACATCACTCTGGAGGAGTTGCCTCATTCGGATTCTCGGGGTTCATCGCTTGTATGCAGCTCCCCCGAACGTTTCGCCGGTCTCCGCGTCCTTCTTCGGTCTTTAGCGCCAAGGCATCCACCTCGTACTCTGTGTAGCTTGTTCTCTTCGTTTCTTCATCATGTATGTGAATGCTTGTTCGTGTCGTTGGTTGGATGACTCCAACCAGACGACCCTCTGCTTCAACTCTCGCTGACCTTCTTGGCTCAGCAAAATTGAAGATAGATCGTATTCAGTTGTTCAGGTGCACTGTTGGCCATCATGCTCCCCTGAGAGCAGACGCTGTACCCCAACAGCTCAAGAGTGGAAACCAGCTTCGCTTCTGGCAACACAGCGACCGTGTCCTGTTCGACCTGGAAGTGGGACAATCATGTACGTTGGAAGTATCTTCCAACCCTTGTCCAAGCTCCCTAGAAAGGAGGTGATCCAGCCGCACCTTCCGGTACGGCTACCTTGTTACGACTTCACCCCAATCACTGACCCCACCCTCGACGCTTGCCCCCCCGAAGGGTTAGCCCAGCGGCTTCAGGTGTTGCCAACTTTCGTGGTGTGACGGGCGGTGTGTACAAGACCCGGGAACGTATTCACCGTAGTGTGCTGACCTACGGTTACTAGCAACTCCAACTTCATGGAGGCGGGTTGCAGCCTCCAATCTGAACTGAGGCCAGGTTTGACGAGATTAGCTCCCCCTTGCGGGTTGGCCACTCTTTGTCCTGACCATTGTAGCGTGTGTGTCGCCCAAGGCGTAAGGGCCGTGCTGACTTGACGTCATCCCCGCCTTCCTCCATTTTGAAATGGCAGTTTCGTTAGAGAAGTTCAACTAACGACAGGGGTTGCGCTCGTTGCGGGACTTAACCCAACATCTCACGACACGAGCTGACGACAGCCATGCAGCACCTGTGAACCCGCTCCGAAGAGACAGCCCGTTACGGCTGGTGCAAGTTCATGTCAAGCCTTGGTAAGGTTCTTCGCGTTGCATCGAATTAAACCACACGCTCCGCTGCTTGTGCGGGTCCCCGTCAATTCCTTTGAGTTTTAATCTTGCGACCGTACTCCCCAGGCGGACCACTTACTGTGTTAACTGCGACACTGAAGGGGTCGATACCCCCAACGTCTAGTGGTCATCGTTTACGGCTAGGACTACCAGGGTATCTAATCCTGTTCGCTCCCCTAGCTTTCGCACCTGAGCGTCAGGTACTTCCCAGGACACTGCCTTCGCCATTGGTGTTCCTCCGGATATCTACGCATTTCACCACTCCACCCGGAATTCCGTGTCCCTCTGAAGCCCTCAAGTCAAACAGTTTCCATCGTACTTCGTCAGTTGAGCCGACGACTGTCACCACAGACTAATCTGACCGCCTGCGTGCGCTTTACGCCCAGTAACTCCGGACAACGCTCGCCTCCTACGTATTACCGCGGCTGCTGGCACGTAGTTAGCCGAGGCTGATTCCTCTGGTACCGTCCGTTCTCGTCCCAGAGAAAAGCAGTTTACAACCCGAAGGCCGTCATCCTGCACGCGGCGTTGCTCGTTCAGGGTTGCCCCCATTGACGAAAATTCCTCACTGCTGCCCCCCGTAGGAGTCTGGGCCGTTCTCAATCCCAGTGTGGCTGATCGTCCTCTCAGACCAGCTATCGATCGTCGCCTTGGTAGGCCATTACCCCACCAACCAACTAATCGAGCGCAGGCTCATCTCCGGGCGCTCTTGCGAGCTTTGCTCGTTGCCGAGCGTATGCGGTATTGTCGGCGATTTCTCGCCGGTATTCCTCACCCGGAGGCAGATAACCCACGTGTTGCTCACCCGTCCGCCACTCCCTTATTGCTAAGGGCGTTCGACTTGCATGTGTTAGGCACGCCGCCAGCGTTTATCCTGAGCCAGGATCAAACTCGCCATCCAATTGTTTTTTTATAGACACATATCTCTGCAAGATATGTGAAACAGCATGGTAAGTTGCGATCATGGCCAAGTTACATAACATTGGCTTGTTTCGCAGATTCTATGGTCACCATCGCAGGGGAACTGCGTTGGGACCGAATTGACAGGAACTGGTTACTTGTATTGTTGTTCCAGTTGCTGTTCTGCTTTCCACTCTTCAGTTGTCAAGGTACCCGGCTGATAAAACCGTTGTTTCACCAGTGGACAAGCGTTTGTTCTTTTTTCGTTCGCTTGTCTCGTGTGCTGTAGTATCGCATATCCATTGTGCTTTGTCAAGCGGTTTTCCAACCACTTTTTGGCTGGCTCCGAAATCTCGTTTTCTCGCTGCCCCGCGCTTTCCTGATCAATATAACAACCCAAGAAAGGCAATAAAAACCATGGGTTGGCTGTATACAAGGAAACTCGGGAGAGAGGGATTACCATCTCGAAGAGGAGCCACATTACCGTGGCGGATGCGAAGGGACAGGAGCACACATCCCGATAGGTTTAGAGTAGTGTGATTGTCTCGTTTCGACAGCTCGCTGATTATGCCATAGTGGTATTATTCTGTCAAGCAATTCGGCCATCTCTTTTTGTAATACCCCAAAAGTCATATTCGATCTTATTTCTCTGTCAAACTATGGGCATCATCTTTATGAAAACGTGTGGCTTGAAATGGCTGCAGGAGGGCTGGTAGCCGTCCCGTGACAATATATTCGGCAATACTACGACCAGTTAAAGGGCTCAGCAGAATACCAATACCATTATGTCCACACGCCAGCACCAGGTTTTCCCAGCCATTCACCGGTCCAAAAATGGGATGGCTATCTGGTGTTGCGGGACGGATACCGGCCCAGCTACGTTCTATATCCTGAGTAGATAAGGTTGGGATGAGTCGTAGTGCCTTTTTATATAGTTGATCAGTCTCTGCATGGGTTACGGCAATAGAAAAACCCTTCTCCTCTTTGGTGGCACCCACCAGAATTTCGTTGTTTCTAGGAATAACGTAGATAGATTCGCCAAAGATTATGTGCTGCAAGCTCGGTTTCAGCATGGGTAGAGCGATCATCTGCCCTTTAAGGGGATGGACAGGAAGGTTAATGCCGATCGATGAACTTAACTGGTCCGACCAGGCGCCCGCCGTTAGCACCAGGTGCTTACACGTTATGATGCCTCCCTGTGAAGTTTCTACACCCACAACTTTTTTCCCATTGTGCAGCAATCTGACAACAGGTGTTTGTGTATGCAGCTGCGCTCCCAGCTTACCGGCGGCGATCGCGTACGCCTGTACCAGTTGTGCGGCATTAATTTGCGCTTCTGCCGGCACATAGATCGCACCACATACATTGGGGGCAAGCCATGGCTCGCGCTGTCGTGCCTCGTCTCCATTTAACCAGGCGAGCTTGAGATCAAACGCTTGCCAGGTCTCAAAACGTTGCTTGAGACGCGCCAATCTCCTGGCATTACGAGCAACACGGATGGAGCCGGTCTGTGTATAGCCCAACTGCAATCCGCTCATGCCTTCTAGTTCTGGAACCAGGGCTGGAAATTGCTGAAAACTGGCAAGCAGCAGATCGGCAAAGGCTCCTTGTCCGGGAATAGGACCCAGGGGCGCGAGTAGTCCTGCAGCAGCACCAGAGGCTTGCTGGCCGATCTCTCCACGCTCAAAGAGCATAACCTCTCTATTGGCTTTACGTAAAAAATAAGCAATTGAGCAGCCGATTACCCCACCGCCAATAATGATTACATCCGTTGTTTGCTGGATCGCCATCGTTTATTCCCAATCATTTACATTTAACTATTCAAAACTGAATAATAGCAGCAAGATCACGTTCAATGCAATATCAGTAATGAAGGAATTTGGTAGAGAGGGAAAATACTGCAGAGGTGGCAGAGAGTTAGGTTTACAGAACAAGAGAATATCAAGTACCAGTAAGGATGCAGCGTTAGCGCGATCCATGCTGTACGGATGCCATACTCCCGCAGAGATCAGAGTATCATACAGATGTCCACAAAAACTGGCATTTATGCTCACTGGTACTATCAAGTTCCTCTGCAGCATCATCATCAGTATAGAACTAAGTTGTATAGAATATGTGATGAAAAGTTCAAATTTTTATAAAGTGTCTTCTTTATCTGCATAAACTTTCAGCTCGAGTTTCAGATTTTATCAGCATACACAAATGGTAAAGAAGAAGATATACTTAAGTATACCAGGATTTAAAGGAGAGGCTTGCTCTCCTGCACCTACCTTATTTTTTGTGGCCGGTTCTAGCTAGCATCTCTGCAGCTTAGATGGATATGAAAAAAAGAGAAATGAGTCGTATGAGTATCACTCACAGTAGTCATCAATCAGCTTCGAAAACATCGGTTCAAAAACAAACTATTACGCCTAAAACTGTTTTTAGCGTTCGCGCAGCTTCCAATGCAGTAATTTCACCCGATGGTACAAAAATTGCCTTTCTGCTGGGCGAATGGTTACCAGGACAGGATAAATACCAGAATCGGCTGTGGATAACGGATGCAGAGAATGGGGATCCTCAACCATTAACAAAAGGTGTGCGCAAAGATAGTGCTCCCGCCTGGTCTCCGGATGGTCGCACAATTGCCTTTGCTTCAAAGGTTGAGAGCGAGAAAGGCAATAATCATGCTCAGCTCTATTTAAAAGATGTACAGACGGGTGATGAGCGCCAGGTCTGTTCTCTGCCCAATGGTATTAGTAATGTTTCCTGGTCGCCAGATGGGAAATACATTGCATTTTGCTCGGTGGAAGGCGATCCTCAACCACAGGATCCATTGGTCCAGTATACCGATCAAGGACGCCATACACGTCTGTGGACGGTGCGCCCAGATTATGACATTGCTGAGCCAGTGACCCCCAATGGCTTGACAGTCTGGCACTATGCCTGGTCGCCCGATAGTCAGCATTTTGCCCTGTATTATGCGACGGGTCCAAATGAAACAGATTGGTATCGTGGTCAGATTGGTCTGGTAGCTGCCCATGGTGGCGCGATTCACCAGGTTAGCCAGTTGACGCGCCAGGCCTTTGCGCTTACATGGTCCCCGGATGGGACACGCCTGGCTTATGTTTCCGGCGAATGGAGCGATCCTGATCGTGGCGGGGGCGACATTTTTGTTCATTCTCTGACCGATAATCAGGTCCGCAATCTCACACCCGGCG
Source organism: Dictyobacter formicarum (assembly GCF_016587435.1). Next base: position 82,687 of record NZ_BNJJ01000008.1, on the reverse strand, counting down.
TCGATTGGAGTCCAACATGGCTGAAGTGGCATCCGGACGGTCAGCGGATACTTTGCGCTGGCTGGGATGGCCTGACTGCACGGGTGGCGTTGCTCGAAGAGGCCAGCGGCACATTCACTACGGTCTCGGATAACTTTTTGTTGGGCGAGCGTGGGTGGCCCCATCTTTCTGCCACCCCCGATCTGCGCAAGGTGGCGGCTACTCATTCAGAGGACCATCCAAATGACGTCTGGCTGGGCGACCTGCCGCTTGACAGCCAGCACACACCTACGATTACCTGGCATCGCCGCTCACAGTTAAATCCTATCGCGGAAGAAACGCTGGCACTGGCCACCACGGAGAAAATTCACTATGAAAGCGTTGATGGTTGGTCGATTGAAGCACTGGTAACCTGGCCTAAAAAGACTAGTGACACAACTCTACCGCCGCTTGTGGTCCATGTTCATGGTGGTCCCTCGGGCGTCTGGCAGAGTGATTGGGATTCATATCGTTCCCAGGTTCTGGCTGCCGCTGGCTATGTGGTGCTCCGGCCCAATATTCGTGGCAGTATGGGTAGGGGTGTCGCGTTCGCCGATGCGGTCATTGGCGATATGGGCGGAAAAGACCTACAGGATGTGCTCAAAGGAGTCGAGTACCTCGTCAATCGGCAGCTTGTCGATGGTCAGCGTATCGGCATCATGGGCTGGAGTTACGGTGGCTTTATGACGGCATGGGCGGTTACGCAAACCAGGCTGTTCAAGGCCGCCATTATGGGTGCGGGTATCAGTGATTTTCATAGCTTCCATGCACAAACCAATATCCAGGATTGGGATATGCGCTTTCTGGGTCAGATCGGCAAACCAGCCAACCCACTTACTAACGCCAGCACGTATCGCGAACGTTCACCTATCACCTATGCCAACCATGTCCAGACCCCAACGTTAATTGTCCATGGTGATAAAGATGCCTGCGTCCCGGTCAATCAGGCGTATGCTTTTTATCGTGCCCTCCAGGAGCAAACGGTGCCAACCGAACTGGTAACCTATCCACGTGAAGGCCATGGGCTGACCGAACGAAAACATGTACTAGACTATATGCAGCGCACCCTCGACTGGTTTAAGCACTACCTTTAATCACACACATCCCCCGCAACAGCTTTCATGCACAATCGAGCCTATCCGTTGTCTAGGGATAGGCTCTTTAGCTCAGAGCCTGGATCTGCCGCGACGTATAAGATGACGTGATGTACTTCATTCAGTCAATAATCAGGATTACTGGTTGGTGATCTGGCTGATTAACTGCCGCAGCGTGCGTGGTACAAAAGGTTTGCGTAACAAGGGTACGTCATCAGGTAGAATATACCGGAATTGTTCCAGGGTAGGCCCGCTCACCGCCGTAACGATAATGACTGGCAATTGCCAGGATTCAAATTCCTTACGAATGGCAAAGAATACATCCGCGCCAGTCATTGTGCCTGGCAAAAAGAGATCCAATATAACCAGATCGTATGGCACTTCTTGTGGGTATGGCGAAGAAGTGGGAGGGAAAATCGCTTCCAGCATAGATACGCCAGTGCTATGAGCAGTAACTATATGCCCATCCATTTTTAGGGTCGTAGATAAAAAAGCCAGGATGGCCGGATTATCATCCAGAACTCCAATATTCACTGTTCTTACTCCCCCTGGTAAAAAAATATAGTAAAAAAACATAAAGGCAGTGTTACAAATATGCCTATGTAATTGATCATTAGTATAATTTTTCCTGTTAGTCGGGCTAGGCGAGGATTTTTTAAATTCTTATGTTACTCGTTACTATAGCGAAGTTTTTCGTTCAAAACTGTGAAATACTTAACAATAAAGCTATGGGATTTTTACTTTATGTGTATTTTTTATTGGTTGCTTCAAGGTCCTGGAAGGAGGTCCTATTGGCTTGACCAGGTTAAAAGACTCAAGTAGAGTAAAGCGCGTGTTGATTTATCAGCTAACTTTTTAGCACTATCTGAGCGTAAACTCTGTTCCAGGTTCGCCGCATAGTCTGGGGGAAATCATGATCAGTGGCATTCTTACTGCATATAAAGAGCCAAGGACTGTTGGAGTCGCCATTAAGGCATTACTAGAGCAAGATTGGCCAGAGGCTTATGAGATTCTGGTGGTGTGTCCGGATGAGGAAACGGCCAGGGTTGTGCAGATATTTACTGAGTGCTATCCACAGGTAAAACGCCTGGTTGATCAAGGTCAGGGCAAGCCGGCGGCCCTTAATCTGGCGCTCTCTCAAATCCAGGGACGTATCTGTGTGTTCACAGATGGAGATGTCGTGATACGGGAGGGGGCGATTTCAGCTCTGCTGGCTCCTTTCGATAATTCACAGTGTGGCGCTGTGACGGGTCGACCAGTTTCTGCTAATTCTCGTTCCTCCATGCTTGATTATTGGTCACACCTGCTAACCGATGCGGGTGCACATTATATACGTACCCGTCGCGCGCAGCAACAACAGTATCTGGATTGTTCAGGCTATCTGTACGCGGCCCGCAGTGAATTACTCTCATCCCTTCCGCTAGAAACACTGGCTGACGATGCTTTTATCTCCCAGTTGATCTGGCAGCAAGGCTATAGTATCGATTACGCGCCTAAGGCTCGGGTAGCGGTGCGCTATCCTACCACCTATCGGGATTGGTTGCTACAGAAAGTACGCAGCAGTGCGGGTGCGGCACAAACTCCCCAGCCGCTGCGTGCCGATAACAAAAAGTATGTACGTCCACCTGAGCATATGCGCTCACTAAAACGCGAGGCGTTGGCTGGCTTTCGCTCGTCGCTCGCTTATCCACAAACCAACTATGAGCTATGGTGGACCTGGTGCCTCTTCCTGGCGCGTATACACCTCTGGCTCTGTGTCTGGGCTGAGTTACATCTTAAGCATCGATCCTATCAGGACATCTGGCAACGTGTCGAAACAACCAAGTAGCCGCGACACATCAATATTGAAAATTGAAAAGGACAAACATCTGCATAACAGGGCGTTAACGATTACCAGCCAGGTTGTATAACTGAATAAGCTCATCAATAACGCCCTGCTCGCTACCACTCTTGATGCCCTCCGGCACACAATGCTGCAGGTGTTTCTCGAGAATCAGAGCTTCCAGTTTTTCGATGGCTTTACGCACTGCATAGGTTTGTCGCAATATATCAACACAATATTTGTCCTCTTCAATCATTTTGCGAATACCATTCAAATGTCCATCGATATAGTTGAGCCTCTTCAGCACATCTGTCTTGTCAGCCTGCATGCTTTTCTCCCTTCTCGCAATACCCCCAGGGGAGGGGTCGTGTTCTGACTCAGTATACACCTCCTACCCAAAGATTGCAAACGCACAAAAGATAACTTATGCATCAGGCCATTGCTTTTTATATACATTCCGTGTATGTTTATTATATACAGTATTTTATTGCTTTCTAGGTGCCAGCATTTTTTGGGAGAAAATCCTTATCAGGTTACGTTCAATATACTACAAGTATATTTCAGCAGTTCTTGTGACTTTTCCAATGCTCATCGTTTTGAATACGGAGCTTCAGGGCTCCTTTTATTGACACTTTTATTGTGTCCGATGGACATCCAAAAATATCAGGGTGCCATTACAAAACTAGTGGAGGAATAACACAAAAATCTGTGGTGAAAGAGCATGTTAGCCCATGTTGTTATAGTAGCCTGACCAATAGCGCGTATTTTTACCCTCTCAACCTATTGCGTTAGCCAGACAAGGAGCGCCACCATGCAAAAAGTTTCCCTGCGTAAGGTGAAGACACCCGTCAGTTACTTGCAGGAAAACAGTGAAGAGGTCTTACATTTTTCATTGCAAGGCTTACTACCAGCAGGCCATACCCTTGCCCTCAACACAACCCTCGGAACTCTTTCTCATCTGGTTTGTAAAGATGAGCGTCCGTATATGTTGATGGAACAACAGTTTACAACCAGTGAGAGCTGCGTTCTGCTGCCCTTACTTGAAGCCTATCCTTATTATTGTCCCTATGAGGTGCTCCTGGCGAGCTTCAATAGTGGACGCGTGACGGATGTGGCAATCGCGCGCAGTCGCAAGCGTTTGCTGGAAGCGCAGGAGGCAGGCGTCTGGGATCAAGAGATGCGACCGGTGCGCAATGTGCTGTCACGCACACGCTTGAAGACGCGCTCCTTTGGAATTGAAATTTCGTCAATCCTGGAGACTGGTTATATATTGATGCAGATGCCCAGGCATAAACATCCTGAAATCTAAACTGCGCATATCAGCAAGTTAGTCATCCAGACTTTCGTCGCAACGCCATTGGTGCGCGCGCAGGCGATAACTTTTGAGCGCCATGAGCAAAGGAAGGAGATCAGGCATATGCTCTAGATCAAGCGGGCAAAGTTTTTGTATGCGCATGCACAGATCTATATCCAAGGCCTGGGTGACCAGTTCCGTCAGTAGTTGCAGCATTTCAGGTAAACGCAGGGGCAGGGTAATTGTATTCACCAGTTGCGCCAGCACTGCGTGCAGATTCAGCTGTCCTTTCTTAGCGACAATGGCCTGGCGTGACACTGGCTCCTGGATTGATTGTGCTAACGCGGTTGCTGGAAAGACGGTATCAGACATACGGAAGTAGAAATCTTTCTCAGCTTAGCATATAAAACATGCTTTGTCTATCCAAAGGGTATAAAATTTGTATAAAAATCGTCGAACAATGTCTTGCAAAATTATATATAAGACTGGTAGAAGACTTTTTCTTGTTAGAGGGAAAGATGTTTTAGCTATGCTTGCGACGGAGGAGCACATCGCGCAAAACCAGGGCGCCCGAATGTTGCACGTCGTGTGCCGCAAAAATGAGCGTCACTGGCCCCTGTTGCGCCAGTTCATACAGTTTTTCCAGGGCTGCCTTTGCTTCAGCCGAGTCTAATTCCTTTTCATAACGGCGACGAAACTCGGCAAACCGCTCGGGCACATGCCCAAACCAGCGGCGCAGATCATTGCTTGGAGCCACCTCTTTCAACCAGAGGTCTATCTGCGCTTTTTCCTTGGAGATGCCACGCGGCCAGAGCCGCTCGACCAATACACGCGTCCCATCATCCGCCCCCTTCTCCTCATAAGCACGCTTCAGATGAACGACCAGAGACTTAGAGCTCATGATTAACCTCCTCCTCTACGTTTACATTCCAAAAGCCCTCATCCACATCGCCACACGATACATTATAGCATATGGGTCGCAGAGGTAAATAAGGCATGAAAAATATCACATGCTTTACAGCCTTGTTTTTCTCATCAGAATACGATATGCTTTTCCTGTATTTAAAAAGGAGTTTCCTCATGCGCAAAGAAAGATCTGCACGAAGAGAATCGCCGTTCCTGGAATGAGGCTACCCGGGCTCACAATAGTCACCGGGGCGATCAGGTGGCCTTTTTCCGCAACGGAGGGACCACATTACATCCTGAAGAACTAGAACTGCTAGGGGACATCCGTGGACGTTCGGTCGTCCATTTGCAGTGCAATGCCGGACAAGATACGCTCTCGTTGGTTCGCCTGGGTGCCATCGTAACGGGCGTCGATATCAGCGATACCGCCATCGACTTCGCGCGCACCCTCTCCCAGCAGACCGGCATCGCTGCCACGTTTGTCCGTAGCGATCTCTATGAATGGTTCCAAGAGACAGCCGCGAGTCAGCAGCGGTTCGACCGGGCATTTTGTTCCTATGGAGCAATCTGCTGGCTCTCCGATATCAAAACCTGGGCTAAAGGGGTGGCTGCTATTCTGCGTCCAGGAGGATCGCTGATCGTGATTGATCGCCATCCCGTTTCACGGATGTTTGACTGGGACGGAAGGCGAACGTCTCCCTATACCACGCGGGGAGAGGCGCTGAGCTTTGAGGATGGGGTGGGCGATTATGTCGCCGCGGGCGGGCAAGGGCTCCCTGGTGGAGAGTATGTATCAGGCATACAAGATTTCGTCAATCCTAACCGTCACCACGAATTTAGCTGGGGTCTGGGTGACATCGTTACGGCCGTGCTAGACAGTAATCTGACCTTGACGAGCTTGCGTGAGTATCTCTACATCAATGATGCTCCCCCCTTTGCAGGCATGGTCGATTCTGAGGGTCATTGGTCTCTGCCTCCCGATCAGCCTAACATGCCACAGATGTTTTCTCTCACCGCCCGCAAGTAACTGAGTGGTAGTTCATCCCTCAGTTCCGTCACCTGTGGTCACCCTGAAAAATATAATCCCTTTCAATTTTACCGATAAGTTTATCGGTAAAATTGAAAGGGATTATCTCTATACTCCTTTCGTTTATTCCTCATGATTGTAGTTACATAATGCTTGAATGAAAAGATAGCACGATGCATGTTCGATATTTCTTTGTTAGCTCATCCCCTTGACAAACATGAATTTTACGGGAATACTTATTATTATTCCGATAAAAGAAACAGGTGTTTTCCGATAATGAAGCAATCTTTATCTAAGCGTAGCACTATGGCAGAAATTGCTGCGAAAGCAGGAGTTTCTATTCCCACCGTTTCCCGTGTATTACATCATCGACCCGATGTAGCACCCGAAACTCGTAAGCGTGTGGAACAATTGCTGGAGGAACATGGACTTATCCAGGGCCGCGCGAAGAAGCTTTTACGGAAGGAGCACAGCGGTATTGTCGACATGCTGTTTCCCGGATTTGATAGCATGTATTCGTTCGAAATCGCGCGCGGCGTAGAGGAAGTAATCGCTCGCACAGACCTTCGCCTGGCGATCTCATCTACGCATCATTCTACAGAGCTTGAGCAGCGCTGGATGAGCAAAATCCAGAAGAGTCCATCCGATGGAGCTATTCTGGTGCTTGCACACGGTGAACCGCGACATTTCGATCCATTGCATCGTCACAATATTCCTTTTGTCGTTGTCGATCACGGAGGGGAACTGGGGCCCGATACGCCGTCGGTCGGGGCCACCAACTGGCTTGGTGGTCGTACGGCTACGGAGTATCTTATTTCGCTCGGCCATCGCCGGGTCGCTGTCATTACCGGTCCAACTACGCTCCCATGTAGTCAAGATCGCGTCGCGGGCTATCGTTCAGCCCTGGAAACCGCAGGGCTGCAGATAAATCCGGCTTTTATCTGTCTGGGGGATTTCTCTCCTGACAGCGGGTATGAGCAGACCAACGCATTGTTGGATTTGCCAGAGCCTCCTACAGCTATTTTTGCTGGCTGTGATGAGCAGGCAACCGGCGTCTATAGCGCGCTACGTGCCCGTGGCTTGAATATTCCCGACGACATGAGCGTGATTGGCTTCGATGATGTTCCAACAGCGTCTATCATCACTCCTAATCTGACAACGATACGCCAACCACTGCGAGAGATGGGGCGGGTTGCTACAACAATGCTGTTGCATTTGATTAATGGAGAGCCGCTAGATAGCATGCGTGTTGAGCTAACAACCCATCTGGTCGTGCGCGATTCATGCAGACCTCTAGATGATGCAAAGAGGTAAGCCTCCATACGTTTTTATCGATCGGTCTTTCTGGCGTAGAAAGGAGAGGTAGCAGCGTTTTTCCCAATTTCCTATCGAAGAGTGGTGAATGCTTTTCGTTGGAATGGTGCCCGACAATCATTGATAATTTTTGATTTGGTATTATTTGATTATAAATACCAGGCATGACATACAAACCTGGTAGGCATAGGTGCCGGAGAAGCAGAGCAATGCAAACAAAGATATCACGTCGCACTTTTCTAGAGGTTACAGGTGGCGCAGCGCTGGCAACATCGCTGGCAGGATGCTTCGGTGTTGGGAGCAGCCAATCAACGACCACAACAGGAGGCGGCAGCGGTAGCACGAACGGCGTTACAATTTGGGATATCCGTACCGGTAGTGAGCAAAAAGTTGTTCAGACGATTACCAATGATTTTAATACCAAGCACTCCAATATTCGCGCAACCCTCAATTTCTTCCAGAATGATCCCTACAAGCAAAAACTCCAGGTCGCCATGGGCGCACATAATCCACCCGATATTTTCTTTGGTTGGGGTGGTGGCATCCTGAAAAGCTATATCGATGCCAATGATGTGTATGACATGACCAACGACTTCAATTCCGATGCCAGCTGGAAGAACCGTATTATCCCTTCAGTTCTGGCTGGAGCGACCTTCAACGGCAAGCTCTATGGTGTCCCAACCAGCGGCGTGCAGCCAGTTCTGTTCTTTTATAATAAGGACATTTTCAAGCAATATAAATTGAATGCCCCGCAAACCTGGAATGAGCTGCTCAACGCCGTCGACACATTGAAAAAGAATAATGTGATTCCGATAGCGCTGGCCGGAGGTAGCAAATGGCCGTACTTGATGTATTCGGAGTATCTTACCGATCGCATCGGTGGGCCAGACGCTTTTAATGCGGTGCTGGCGGGTAAAGCCAATGCCTGGTCGCAAGATGCATTCATTAAGGCTAATACTGCTATTCAGCAGTTGGTAACTATGGGGGCATTTGGATCCTCCTATGCTTCAACCATTGCCGATACCAACCAGGATACGGCGTTGCTCTACACTGGAAAAGCAGCCATGATGCTGCAAGGAAGCTGGAATTTCCCTGTGATCCAGACGAATAGCCCCGATTTCATCAAATCTGATAAGCTCGGCTGGTTCCCCTTCCCAAGTGTTGAGGGTGGTAAAGGCAATGCCGCCAACATTTATGGTAATCCCTGCAACTTCTATTCAATCTCGAAAACCGCTAAGTCGCCGCAGAGCTGTATCACGTATCTGAAGGACGCTGTTCTGGGCGATGAAGAGGTCAAACAATTTATTGCCGTCGGCGATGTGCCTCCGGTTCAAGGTATTGAGTCGCAGCTGGCCAGCGCCCCTAACGGCGAGTGGCTGCAGTATAACTATAAGATGGTGCAGACCTCACCGCACTTTCAGTTGTCCTGGGACCAGGCATTACTGCCACAACCAGCGCAGGTGCTGCTGACGAACCTTGATCAGTTGTTCTTGAAGCAGATTACTCCTCAGCAGTTCTCGGACAATATGAATAAAACCTTGAGTGCTTCATAGGCGGGTGACCGGCGAGCATGTATGCTCTTACAGGTTGCTATCCCCACCCTTGTTTGCATTTCTACCTCTCCTGTAAAAGAGGTAGAAATGCAAATTCAGTAGATCGGAGGGCGCGTATGAGCGCATCAATCAAGGTTTCAAAAACATCATCCAACAGCTCTAAGGTTTCTCGACGCTCGGGTTGGATCGCGGTACTGTGGACTCTGCCAGCGCTGGCGTTCTACCTTCTCTTTGCCATTGTGCCGATGTTTATCGCGGTCTATTTAAGCTTCACCAACTGGAATGGCCTTTCGCCGGCTACCTGGGTCGGACTGAAAAACTGGATCGCGCTCCTGTCGGATTCGGTTACTGGCCATGCGCTGATATTAACCGTCGAGGTTATGATTGTGAGCTGGATTGTCCAGACACCGCTGAGCCTGATCCTGGGCGTTTTTATGGCGGGACAACAGCGGTACCGTGCGGTTCTTAGCGTTGTCTATTTTATTCCGCTCCTCTTCTCGGCGGTTGCGATTGGTCTGACCTGGGTGTCGATTCTGGACCCTAACTTCGGCTTATTGGATACTTTTTTAAAGACGATTGGCCTGCCAGGTCTGGCGAGAGGCTGGTTGGGCGACCCGGATCTGGCGTTTTTTGTCGTGATGGCGATTATCTGCTGGCAGTTTATTCCTTTTCATGCCTTACTCTACCTGGGTGGCGCGCGTCAGATTCCAAAGGAATTGTATGAGGCGGCTAATATCGATGGCGCTGGCCGGATACAAAATTTCTTCTCGATTACGCTGCCCCAGTTGAAGTATACGATCATTACTTCTACCACGCTGATTTTCACTGGTTCTCTCACCTATTTCGATCTCTTCTGGGTGACAACCGGAGGCGGACCTGGCTACGCTACTCGTGTCTTGCCGCTACAGATGTATATTACGGCCTTCCCCAATGAGTCGGTTGGCTATGGAAGCGTGCTGGCAGTGCTCCTGGCTCTTTTTGGCATCGTCCTTTCGTTTATACTGCTGCGTTTTACCGGTTTTACCAAGATGTCAAGCCAGTTGGAAGGATTGTAAACCAGCACATTGTTACATTGGAAAGTAAGGTACTTCTATGGGTGTAGGCATACTTCCTGAGAAAGCTGCGACTGAGCGGCAACCACAGCAGAGGCGTTCGCGCTCCTTGGGCCAGATGTGGGAGATTGTTCCCATCCTTTTTGGTGTCATCTGGCTCATTATCTCATTCTATCCAGTTCTCTATATGTTTATGACCAGTCTGCGACCACTGGCAGACTTCTTTACAGATACTCCCTGGCTGCCTCCCACACATCCAACCCTAAGCAATTATGGGGATATCCTTTCTAACGATTTTGGTCTCTATTTTGCGAATACTGCATTTGTGACCGTAATCAGTGTGCTCTTGATTGTGATTGTCTCGCTCTTTGCTTCCTATGCTATCTCTCGCATTCGCAATGGTTTTACGCAAGGAGTGTTTAGCCTGTTCCTGGTCGGACTGGCGATTCCGTTGCAGGCGACCATTATTCCGATATATGCGATGATTACCAATCTGCATTTGTATGACACCTTGTTCGCGTTGATCTTGCCGAGCGTGGCCTTTGGCATTCCGCTGTCCGTCCTGGTGCTCGTTACCTATATCCGCGATATTCCCAAAGAGTTGCATGAATCAATGTTGCTGGATGGGGCCGGCCATTTCCGCATCTTGCGCAGCCTGGTGATGCCATTGTCGCGACCCGCTTTGATCACGGTGGTCATTTACGAAACCATCCAGGTCTGGAATGGTTTTCTCTTCCCCCTGGTGTTAACCCAGAGTGCGAGCGTGCGCGTCCTGCCTCTGGCATTATGGAGCTTCCAGGGACAATACACGACGAATGTGCCAGCGATTCTGGCCGCTGTCTTCCTTTCGGCTACGCCGATTATCCTCCTTTATATCTTTGGGCGTCGTCAGTTGCTTGGCGGTCTGGTTGCGGGCTTTAGTAAGTAGGAATGGGATACGTTGCGCGCATGCTCGCGCTCAGTACGATTAGAAGGATGACAAAGTATGGGGCAAATACCTTTGTATCGCGACCCGCGGGCTCCTATTGAGCAGCGGGTCGAGGATTTGCTGGCTCAGATGACGCTGGATGAGAAACTGGCGCAGTTGGGCTGTTATTGGAGTACGGCGTTTATCAGCACGGGTACCTTTAATCCAGAGGTGGCGGTGGAGAAGATGCCATATGGCATTGGACAAATTACACGCATTGGCGCCGCTACTGGTCTGCATCCGCAGGAAAGCGCGGCCTTTATGAATGCGCTGCAAAAGGTCGTGCTTGAGCGTACACGGCTGGGTATTCCGATCATTGTTCATGAGGAGTCAACGGGGGGCTTCTGTCATCGCGATGCCACCGTTTTTCCACAGGGACTTGGCCTGGCTGCGACCTGGAATCCGGACCTTGTGAAGCAGGTGGCGGAGGTGATCCGTTCTCAGATGCTGGCGGTGGGTGCCAGGCATGCGCTGGCACCGGTGCTGGATGTAGCGCGCGATCCACGCTGGGGACGAGTAGAAGAGACGTATGGCGAGGACCCCGTTTTGATCGGGACGATCGGGACGGCGTATGTACAGGGTCTGCAGGGCGATGATCTCGCGCATGGGGTGGCCGCTACAGGTAAGCATTTCCTTGGCTATGCCCTGTCGGAAGGAGGCCGGAACTGGGGTCCAGTTCAATTGGGACCACGAGAACTACGCGAGGTCTATGCTGAGCCGTTTGCTGCGGTGCTGAGAAATACAGGCATTGCCACGATCATGAATTCGTATGCGTCCGTAGATGGCCTACCGTGTGCTGGTAGCCCCGCCATTCTGACCGATTTATTGCGTACCGAGTTGGGCTTCGATGGCCCTGTGGTTGCGGACTATGCCTCTGTTGAGATGTTGATGAACTACCATCGGGTGGCGGCTACGCCCGGTGAAGCGGCTCGCCTGGCCTTGCTGGCTGGCCTGGATATGGAGCTGCCCACGACCAATTGCTATGGTGATCCACTCAAAGCGGAGGTTGAGGCGGGCCGTTTAGCGCCAGAGGTTGTTGATACGGCGGTATGTCGTGTATTGCGTCTCAAGTTCCAGCTGGGTCTCTTTGAGCAGCCGTATGTGGATGCAGGGGCTGCGCCTGCGGTCTTTCAAACTCCTGATCAGCGTGCGCTGGCCCGGCAGGCGGTCGCGCAATCAACCATTCTGCTCAAGAACAATAGTGTGCTGCCTCTTGCTCCTACCATTAAACGGGTGGCAGTGATCGGTCCCGGTGCTGACGATCAGCGGCTCCTGCAGGGCGATTACCATTATCCGGCTCATTTGGAATTGATCTATGCCGCTCCCCAGAATACGGAGGCGACCGGTCTCACTGTGCCCCAGGCCAGTGGAGACTATGCGCCGGGCCCATTTTATACTCCTCATGTCACACCGCTGGCGGGTTTGCGTGCGGCCCTGGATAAAGATGTTGAGATTGACTATGCTAAAGGCTGCGAGGTGCTGGGTGATGATCGATCTGGTTTCGAGGCTGCCGTCCAGATAGTCAGCGCTGCAGATGTGGCCGTAGTCGTGGTCGCTGGACGCAGTGGACTCTTGCGGCCAGTGACGTCTGGTGAAGCCAATGATGCCACTAATCTCGACTTGCCTGGTGTGCAACAGGAACTGATTGCTGCCCTGGCGGCCTGTAAGACACCCCTGGTTGTAGTTGTGCTCAGCGGGCGCATTCATACGCTGGCTTCAGTAGTCAATCAAGCGAGCGCCTTGCTCCAGCTATTTCCAGCTGGTGAAGAAGGTGGTAACGGCCTGGCAGATGTGCTGACGGGGAAAGTTAATCCCAGTGGACGCCTGCCTGTAAGCATGCCACGCTCAGTCGGTCAGATTCCGGTTCATGTTGGGTACCGCGCGGGAGGCAATCGAGCGATGTTTTTTGATGATTACATCGATTCGCCGACAACGCCGCTCTTCTCCTTTGGACATGGCCTGAGCTACACCACGTTTGCCTACAGTGACCTGCAGATCCAGTCGAAGGATACCACTGCATCCATTGAGATCACGTTAAAAGTAGGCAATGCCGGAGAAGTCGCAGGCGATGAGGTCGTTCAGCTCTATTGCTGTGACAGAGTGGCCTCCGTTGCTCGTCCTGACCACCTCTTGCTCGGCTTTGCTCGTATCTCGCTTGAGCCCGGACAAACACGCCAGCTCACCTTCAAGGTCCATCCGTCCCGGCTCGCCTTCTATGATCCATCGATGCGTTTTGTGACCGAGCCAGGAGACTTTACCTTCAGCCTGGGCGCTTCGGCCGCAGATATACGCGTTGCCGAGACCGTTACCCTGACAGGTTCAATCGTTGAGTATTGCCAGCGAGAAATTGTGGGCACCACAATAACCGTCAACTGACAAACTTGCCGTATCTATCTCATCATTAACAAATAGAATGAGATAGATACGGCATCCTCATAATATTTCTACCTCTTCTATTATATCATAGGAGCACATCGTCCAAATGACCGATGTGTTTTTTGGCTCTGCCCAGGTATGCTTCTCCTGACAAAAAGAACTATATCAGGAGGACAACATGAGAGAGCAAGCTAGCAAGGAGCTCCGACTCCCCGTTCTCGACCAGCAGACAGTCACTGTGCTGATGGGCCAGGTTCTCGGTCGTCAAGGGATCAAGCTCCTGAAGTGGCAGGTCCACGAGCTTTCTGGCTGGACCGGATCAGCCACGAATGGCGTATATCGTTTGGCCGGAACCGGGCTGAATCAAGATCGGGAGGTGGAGTGGTCGCTCATCCTGAAAGTGCTCTCTCGCACACCTGCCGGGAAAGCTCCTGCTGGTAGTGAGCAGGAACATGTCCTCTATTGGAAGCGCGAAGCCCTCGTTTATCAGTCACATCTGCTCGATAATTTGCCTGGAGGATTGAGGGGACCCCGCTGCTATGACTGCCTGGAACACTCTGACGAGTCGATATGGCTCTGGCTAGAAGATGTGAAGGAGCACTATGGGCCACGCTGGCCATTGGAGCAGTATGCGCGAGCAGCCCGCAGCCTTGGCCAGATGAATGGGGCCTATCTTGCTGGTCGATCATTACCCTCGTATCCATGGCTGGTGAGAACTGGCTCTCCGCGTGGTCTCCTGGAGCACTCTGGCTGGATGTGGAAAATCGTTCGTGATCCCTCCACCTGGCAACACCCACTACTGCGCGCGGCCTTCCCCCTCCCCATTGCTTCCCGCCTCCTGGAACTATGGGAGGAGCGCAATATATTGCTCGAGGTATTTGAACGGCTCCCGCAAACCTTCTGCCACCTGGATGCCTGGCGAGGAAACCTCTTCGCGGCACCGCAAGGGGATGGGCAACATCAGTTGATTGCCATTGACTGGGCCTATCCAGGCCTGGGAACCATCGCCACGGATATCGGCGACCTTTTTGCGCCCAGCTTCGGTCTGTTTGGGGTCGAACCATGCGATCCGCGCACACTTGATACGGTGATTTTTGAGAACTATCTTGAAGGTCTCCAGGCTGTCGGATGGTGCGGGGACCGCAGTATGGTGCGCTACGCCTTCGCCATCTTTGCGGCCCTCAAATATGGTTGCTTCCTCCACTGGCTCTATCAGATCGTTAATGAGGATCGGCATGCAAGCTGGGAACGCAGAACAGGACATTCGCTCGACGAGTGCCTCCAGAATCAAGCCGCCCTGATCTACTACTTGCTTGATCTCGCAGACGAAGCTCGCTACCTGATCAATTCGGTGTGAGAGCACCTGTCATCCCACATTCCCTACCTAAATTTCGCAAGGATCACCTGGAGAGGCTGGGTCACCTCATTTTCTAGAATGACACTGGCAATGCCTCCAGGCCACGCAGAATAAAACTGCTGCGCCAGCGTACTTGATCCGGTGTCGTGTTGAGACGTAAGTTCGGCATGCACTGGACCAGCGTATTAATGGCGATTTGTCCTTCAAGCCGACTCAGCGGAGCGCCAAGGCAGTAATGTACACCGTGGCCGAACGCCAGATGCCTGTTATTCTTGCGCGTAATGTCCAGTTCATCAGGATTGTCAAAGTAGTTGGCGTCACGATTTGCAGATCCAATTACTGCCAGCACCAGCTCGCCGCGTGGAATCGTTGTCCCTGCAATCGTGATCTCTTCACGCGCATAGCGCTCGGTGGCCATTTCAACCGGACAGACAAAGCGCAGAAGCTCTTCTATCGCGGGTTTGATCAGCGCTGGCTCATTGCGCAGTTTTGTCAGCTGATCGGGACGTTCTAATAATGCCAGTGAGCCGCTACCTATCAGGTTCACGGTTGTTTCGTGGCCGGCGACCAGCAGCAGAAAGATCATTCCCAGCACTTCATCTTCACTCAGTTGATCGCTACCATCTCTGGCCTGGACCAGGGCTGTGATCAGATCGTCTTTGGGATGGATGCGCCGCTCCTTGATGAGTTTCTTCAGGTATCCCAGAAATCTCATGACAGTAGGAATGAGCACGATATAATTCATGCTTGCTCCCGCCGCCAGAAAGGTCTTTGTCCAGCGATGGAACTTATGATTGTCTCCCGCTGGAACCCCTAAAATGCGTCCAATCATGGTGAGTGGCAGGGGGAGTGCGAAGTCAGCGACCAGGTCCATGCCGCCCTTACGCTCGGCCGCATCCAACAACTCATCCGTTAATGTCTGGATCTGGTCACGCATCCGCTCAACCAGGCGCGGCGTAAATGCTTTGTGAACCAGGGCTCGCAGCCGTGTGTGATCTGGACTATCCAGGTCGAGCATATTCCTCTCTAGAGGCTTGAACATCGGTGGGATCCAGGGCATCTTTTTCAGTTGCTCAGGCGACATCGCATTGCGGCGATCTTTGGCAAAACGTTCGTCTTTTAATACATTCAACACATCGTCATAGCGTGTAATCAGCCAGGCACGCTGCTTCGTAGGGAGCGTCACCGGAAAGACAGGCGCCTCGGCGCGTAGTTGTGCATAAAATGGAAATGGATTCGCTTTGAACTTTGCATCGACTACATTCACTGGCGCAATTGAACTCATGGGTGCGGTTGTTGTAGGGTGTTTCTTCATCATGATTCGTGCCCCTTATACCGTCCAATATTATACTGAAAGTATCTTTCTGCCACCATAAAGGTCGGTAATATTATACATCGAATCAAATCGCTCGCAATCGCTTTTCAGTGCGATTGCGAGCGGAAAAACAAGCAAGCGCCCGCAAGGGACGCATCTACGAGTCATGTTACTTGCTGCGTTTGATGGTTTGCTTTATTCTAAATTTATTTATCTATCACTTCGATAGCATCTATGCCTCCATAGATGGTGTACCAAGGTTGCGCGCACACGGCCAGCACATCGTCCAGAGCCTGGATGTTGCGCACGCCCTGATCAAGCAGCCACTCCTCCAGCGCGGACTCGCCATCCTGCACAAAGACAGGGATGCCGCCTTTCCAAGTGGCCCGGCCACACAGGACGCCACTAAATGGTACATTGGCTTCCGCGGCCAGTTCCAGCGTCTCGCGGAACACGGCGTCATCGACGCCACCGCTTAAATAAATAAATGGGATTTTGGCAGCAGCGGCGGCGGCCTGGAAATGTTCAATGGCGGCAGCGCGCTCGTAAGCTACTTCCCCACCTTTGTGCGCCAGGCTCCCGGCCAGGTAGGTACAGTTAATGGGAACTTCAACCTTGAGCATATCAATGCCGTAACAGGGTCGCGAAAACTCCTCGATAATGGAGCGTACATAACCTGGCTTCAGCCGTGCAAACTCGAGGCTCTTCTCCTGATGCACGTTGTCATAAGCAAGGGGCTCAAGAAAAAAGGGAATATCCAGGGCTCTGCATTCATCGCCCACGCGCTCGACGAATGCTTGCTTGCTATCATTGATCCATGCTTCATCAGAGGGATTATAGTAGAGCAAAATCTTGACGACATTTGTGCCAGCTTCTATCAGACGCCGTGCGCTCCATTGAGGAAGCAGGCGTGGGAGGCGTCCAACGGCCTTCTCATCATAGCCTGTCACTTCATAGGAGAGCAGGGCTCCACAGCCTGGC
Source organism: Dictyobacter formicarum (assembly GCF_016587435.1). Next base: position 65,611 of record NZ_BNJJ01000008.1, on the reverse strand, counting down.
GCCCGCTCACGCAGGGCCGATAAACCGTATTCGGGATCAAGCAGAACCGCGCTCGCGTAACGCGTCAGGACCTGCACCACCTTTCGCTTAAACGTCGAGATGGTATCCGCTGTCCCATATCCTTCTTTTAATGTATTGATGCTCTTCTTGAGCGAGCCGCGCTGATCCATGGCCACGGCGGCAATAATGCCTTTATCATTGGCACAGGCTTTGATATTCTCAAATTTACCACGACTGATCTGCACCACTTTTTCGTTCTTTCTTTTTTCAAGCCAGACAATTTCTTTCGCTATGTTTTTTACAACACTCCAAATGCTTTTTTTATAGAGTGAGACTATGAATATCAGGCAGGATGTCTACGATTTGCTGCCGTGTAAAACGACCGGCTCCGAGCTGCAAGGTGTTGGCGGCTCCCGCCGCGGTGCCAAGACGAGCAGCTTCCTCCAGACTCTGTCCACGAACGAGCTCCGCGACAATGCCTGCCAGCAGGCTATCGCCGCTACCGGTGCTACAGATAGCGGGGACGCTGGGGCAGGACCAACCAAAACTCTGATTGGCCTGTGAGCGACCAATCACACCAGCTTTCCCGAGCGTGATGACAACGGCTTGCGCTCCACGTTTCTGTAAAACAACGGCGGCCTCTAAGGCATCTGTCGGAGTATCGATACGAATACCGGCCGCTTCTGCAGCTTCAAACTGGTTAATCTTTAACAGGGCTGGTTCCAGGGTTAGCGCGGCAGGCAGCTGGGCTCCGTGCGTATCCAACAAGACAGGAACCTCGTGTATCTTTGCTTGCTGAAGTAGCGCGCTCAAACCGTCCGCTGGCGTTCCTGGCGGGAAGCTCCCGTTAATTACCAGGAACTGCGCCTCTGCGAGTAGGCAGCCAACGCGATGCACAAGCGCATACCATTCATCGGGAGTTACCGCCGCTCCTTGCTCATAGATCTCTGTCAGGCGATTGTCAGCTGCGGGATCAACGATGGTCAGGCAGGTACGCAGCTCTGCCTCCACTTCCTGCGCGTCAACGCTCAGACCTTCTTGCGCTGCCAGTGCCAGCAATTGCTTTCCCGCATGACCGCCAATGGGACCAACGACTGTCGTTTGCACGCCAAGTGTGCGTAGCGCCCTGGCAAAATTAAAGCCTTTTCCTCCAGCCAGTGTCATCACTTCTTTTGGTCGGTGTATTTTCCCAAGCGTAAAATTCGGCAACACCATGGTCTTGTCCAGAGCTGGATTGGGAACGACAGTGACGATCATGGTTTATTTCTCCCCGTCCAGCACAACGACGGCGGTCAGGTTATGCGGAGAGTCTGGTGTCTGTCCGTTTGCTCGTGCCCGGTAGTATCCCAGCAGTTGTAGGAACGGCAAATACAGGACACCGCGATTCGCTTCTGATAGGCCAGAATTGAAGCTAACGGAGAAATCAACGTCGGTCGTGAGAACAGCTTGCTCGGCGAGAGCCAGAGTCTGACCGCCCAGGGCCCGCATCTCGCGCAGGACGGTGAGCTCGTAGTCCCGGGCATGGTCTGATAAAAGACCTACAACTAACGTGTGCTCGTTAACCATCGACATTGGGCCGTGGCGGAACTCCATAAAGTGAAAGGCTTCAGAAACTGAGAGCGACATCTCCTTCATCTTCAAGTTCGCTTCAGAGGCCAGTCCATATTGCAAGCCAGACCCCAGGAAATAGAAGCGCTCGATGTGCTTGTCTTCACCCAGGCGTTGCGCCAGATCGTGATGTGCCGTCATCAGTTGCTCACCCAGTGTCGGCAGCGTTTGCATACGCTCGAATTGTGGCTCGTGAGCCAGGGCGGTGGCGGCCTGAGCGGCAACCAGCATGGCGCTGAAAGAGCGCGTCTGCACGACACTCTGTTCCTGTCCGTCATCTATAATTAGCGCCAGGTCGCTCAATCCCACCAGCTCTGCCTCGGGATAGCAGCCAATCGTGACCACCGGCCCGTTGTGGTGTTTTTTGAAGGCCTGAGTAGCGCGAATCGTCTCGGTAGTATGCCCTGAACGAGAGATAGCTAACAACAACGGCTTGCTGTCAGGTGCAACCACAGTGGCAGGAAAAAATAATAATTCAGAGGCTGGCACTGCGCGGGCGCGCACGCCCAGCTGTTGTTGCAAGAGGGGCGCAACAGCTTGCGAGAGATAGTAGGTTGAGCCACAGCCAGTCACCAGAACTTCAGAGAACGGCTTTGCCTTCCAGAGCGCCCGTATGGCCTCTTTTTTTGCTGCCACGACCTCTAATGCCGCACTCCATGCAGTAGATTGTGTCAAAATTTCGCGCAGGGTATGTGATTCATATTCGGCAGAAATACTATTTGTTAATTGCGTTTCATTGCTCATAATAAGCTCCTTGAAAAAGATAAATATCAAGCACGGAAATCTTGACTGCGGTACGTGAGCGTACCGTGTACGATCGTGGCGAGTACATGGACCTGCGCATCAAATACCACCAGGTCCGCAAGATAGCCGGGAGCCAGTGTGCCGATCTCGTGACCTAAGCCTAGCGATTCCGCTGGCACGCTGGTTGCCATCGACACTGCCTGTGGCAGGGATAGTTGCGTTGTTTGCATGACATTAAGCACCGCCTGGTCCATCGTCAGGACGCTTCCGGCCAGGCTATCGCCATGCACCAGGTGTACCGCTCCATCACACACTGTAACCTCCTGGCCCCCTAAGTCATAATGACCGTCGGGAAGGCCTGCGGCCCGCATGGCATCGGTGATCAAAATGGTTCGCGCAACGCCTTTGGCGCGAATCAGGATCTTGAGTACCGCCGGATGCACATGAATGAGATCTGCGATGACTTGCGCATAGATCTCATCGCAACTGAGGACGGCACCGACTGTTCCTGGCTCGCGGTGGTGTAAGCCACGCATGCCGTTGAAGATATGACAGGCCTGCGTCACGCCACATGCCACTGCCTCCATGACCTCTTCATATTGCGCAGCCGAGTGGCCAACCGCGACACGGGCGCCATGCGCGACGGCATACTTGACCAGTTCCAGGTTGACGGATATTTCGGGCGCCAGGCTAATCAGGGAAATATTTCCCTGCACAAAGAGTCTTTCATATTCGCCTGGATCAGCAGGACGAATATGGTGGGGCGGCTGCGCACCTGGATAGGCGGTATTGAGATATGGCCCTTCCAGATGCATCCCAAGAATATGCGCGCCATCAACATCGCGATGTCGCTGCTGATAGCTGGCAACATTCTCTACGGCAGCTTGCACCTGCTGCTGACTGGAGGCTATCGTGGTCGGTAGAAAGCTGGTAACTCCATGACTGGCGACAAAGGTAGCGATGCCCTGCAATGCCTCTGGCGTTGCGTCCATCGTGTCATAGCCTCCACCGCCATGGACATGAATATCAATAAAGCCAGGAGCGATGATATGGCCCTGTACGTCCAGAACGGTTGCCCCCGTGGGTGGCGTCTGGTCGGATCGAATTTCGACAATCCGGTCGTTCTCTATTAGCATCATGTGCTCATCAATCAGGCGCTCGCCAGAGACGATGCGACCATTGATAAGTGCAAGTAGGCTCATTGTTTCTCCCTTTTGTGTTGCGAATTTGCGCGTGCGACCAGCGCTGCTGCACCGATAATGGCGGCGTCACGCTGCATGCTGGTAACTTGAATCGCCTCGGTACTGAGCATTGCCCGACTGGCTGAAGATTGCGCGAGCAGGTGCGCAGCCCTGGTACGTATTGCGATCAGCAATGGGCTCTGGTCACTGGCTAATCCACCACCAATGACGACAAGTTGTGGATCAAAGGTCATCGTAAGCAGGTAGATGCCATACGCGATGTGCTCGCCTGCCTGGCGCAAAATGTGTAGTGCCAACGCATCATTATCGGCGGCGGCCGCGAAGATATGCTCGGAGCGAATGGTCCCATGTCGCTGCTGATAGACTTGTAACTGTGTCTCTTTCCCTGCCGCGATCGCGGTTTGAGCGGCCAGCGCCAGGGCGGGTCCGGCGGCTAGCGCTTCCAGGCAACCACGAGCACCGCAACGGCACAGCGGACCATCTGGCATAACGACAAGATGTCCAATCTCGCCAGCCATACCGTGCGCGCCACGATAGAGCTGACCATGAATGATTGCTCTGGCGGCAACGCCTGTGCCCAGACTGAGATACACCATGTCCTGCATGCCTTGCCCGGCACCATAAATGCTCTCTCCCAATGTTGCGGCGCTCACATCGTTATCGATCGCACACGGCAGGCCAAGCTCCTGTTCGAGCCAGCGCTGCACCGCCACGTTTTGCCAGTTCAGGTTGACCGCGAGCAGGCATATCCCCTGCTCTGGATCAACCATACCCGGAATGCCCAGGCCGACAGCTTTGACGCGCGATGGCGTAATCCCGGACGCCTCGATGCTGGTCTTGATCGCGCTGGCAATTGATTGCAAGGTATGCTCGGGATCACGGATATCGGTCGGCATCTGGATACGTCCCGCGACCTGGCCATGCGCATCAACGATGCCAGCCGCGATCTTGGTTCCCCCCACATCAACGCCAACGATCACTGTTTCAGGATCGCGCGGCTCATTGCCAGATTGTACTTGCTGCATATATCTTCCTCGATACGACTAGACCTCGATGCCACGCTTTGCGCGGCGCGCCTGTTCGGCGGCGAAAACGGTCAGGTGCGTCTCTAACGATTCTTCTGATCCAGAAAGGATCTTGCTGGGATCACGCTGGGCAACGGCCGCCACAAAGCTCTGCATCAGCATGTAGTCTCCACCACCATGCCCGCTCGCCTCCTCTACACGTTCGATGTCGTATTCACGGGTCTCTTCTGTCAAGAAATCATAGTGCACGATCTTGTGCCCATTACCGCGTATTTCACCCCGCGTGCCGAAGATGATCGTCTCACGATCGCGGGTCTCACTGGTGGCAATCATGGTAAATGATGCGGTCGCGCCATTCTCATACTCTAAATTGACCACCTGGTGATCGACCACATCGTTATCGCACTCGTAGACGCAGCGCCCATAAGGACCGTTGCGTAGCACTTCTAGCACACCCTCTTCAGAAAAATCGGTTGTGATCACATCCAATGGCCAGCCCGTACTTCCTTTGTGCAACCGCTTGAGATAAAAGCGCTTCGCGGAATAGGAACACTGATTCTCGTAGGCGCAGTCGAGGCAGCGTTTCGCGTCGCCTGCGGCGGCTGGCTTCTGCTCTTTCCTAAAGTGCAGCAATGAGCCAAACGAGGAAACATGCACACAGCGCTGGCCGATGATATAGCGCAGCCAATCGATGTCGTGGCAGGATTTCGCTAGCAGCATGAATGAAGACCTGGCCTCATTGCCCCAGTTACCACGCACAAATGAATGCGCATGGTGCCAGTAGCCAACCGGTTCCAGGTGCTGCACGCTTACGATATCGCCAATCAAATCCGACGATAGCAGGGCTTTCAGACGTTGCGTGTAGGCTGTGTAGCGCATCACGTGACCGACGGCAAAGATATTCTTGTTTACCTGTACCGCCTCGACGATGCGGCGACAACTCTCTGCGTCCGGTGCCAGCGGCTTCTCCAGCAGGATGTCATAGCCCTTATTGGCGAAGGCAACGGCAGGATCTTTATGCAGCACATCCGGTGTAGCAATCACGACCGCGTCAGCAAATTTAGGCCGTTCAGCCAGTTGCTGCCAGTCGGCGACCACATTTTCCTCCGCGATATGATGCTCGGCGGCCAGGTGCGTGCGGAAATAATCGCGTGGGTCCGCCACACCCACAACCTGCGCCTGGTCAGGATGTTTTTTGGCATAGCCAGCGTACGTCTTTCCTCTACTACCAGCGCCAATAATCAGCAAGGTGACCGGTTTCATTAAGATTTCCTTTCCTATAAATAGCAATATCCCAATGCTATAATTTTATCCTTTTGTACCAGTAATAGCGATTCCCTCAATAAAGCTCTTTTGGAAGATAATAAACATGACCAGCATAGGCCAGGATGCCAGCACCGCTCCGGCCATCATCACCGGGAAGTTCGTGCCATGTTCTCCTTGCAGCGAGGCCAGACCAACGGTCAACGTCATCTTATCCGTTGAATCATTTACGACCAGTGGCCAGATCAGGTCGTTCCAGGACCATAAAACGGTCAGGATCGCCAGCGCGATGAGAGCCGACTTCGCTAGTGGAAGGATAATATGCCAGTAAATCTGCAAATGATTAGCTCCATCTAAACGGGCGGATTCATCAAGCTCTGTGGGCAGGCTCATAAAAAATTGGCGCAACAAGAATGTGCCAAAAGAGCTGAACAGACCAGGTACGATCAGTGCCTGCAATGAGTTCAGCCAGTGTAAATCTTTCATGATCAGATATTGTGGGACCAGAAAGACATAGCTGGGCACCATCAGGACTGAGAGCATGAATACAAATAGTACTGTGCGACCGGGGAACTTAATGCGTGCAAACGCATAGGCCGCCAGGGAACAGAAGAGTAACTGACCCAGCGTACGCCCAAGCGCCATCAGAAATGTGTTTTTGTAAAATGTCACAAAGGGCAGCGTGGAGAGTACATCAGAATAATTGCTCCATTGTGCTTGCGCAGGAAAAAAGATCAATGGCACGTGCGTTGCTTCTGCCAGCGTCTTTAATGAGGTCAACGCCATCCAGAGAAATGGCACCACAAAAAATAAAACACCAGCAATCAGAATGACGTGAATAATCCAGAAAGGTTTTCCTCTCCTGCCACTCTTTTCTAGCTTTATACGTCCAATCATTGCACTACTCCTCGTATGAGCTCCCTTCCGGAGAAGAAACTAACCGTAATGCACCCAGCGTTTCTGCAATCTGAACTGTATCAGGGTCACCACCAGAATGATGACGAACAAGAATACCGCGATCGCTGATGCATACCCCTTGTCATTGTCGATAAAAGCATGCTGGTAATAGAGGTACACAACCGTCTCACCAGACTGTAGAGCGGGGCTATTGGGTCCCAGCATCAGAAAGATCAAGTCAAAGACCTGAAATGCATTGATCAATGACGTAACGGTCACAAAGAAAATGGTTGGAGACAGCAGTGGCAGGGTAATATGGAAGAACTTTTTGATGGGGCCAGCACCATCTATAGCTGCGGCTTCTATATAGGTACTGGAAATACCTTGCAGTCCTGCGAGAAAGAGCACCATATTGTTACCGACCGCGCCCCAGATGGCTACAATAATGATGGCGTACAGAGCGGTGGCTGGATTTGTCAGCCAGCTCAGGCCATGAATATGAGCAAAACTCAATAGATAGTTGACCAGACCATAGTCGCCGTTGTAGAGCCATTGCCAGATGATAGCGATCGCGGCCGGAATTGTCACAACGGGCAGGAAGTAGAGTGTTCGGTAGACGCCGACGCCACGGATTTTCTGGTTTAGCAGGGTTGCAAAAAATAGCGAGACAATGATGCCTCCGGTCACTGATAACACTGTATAGATCAGTGTATTGCGCAATGCACCACCTAGCTCTGGATCACTCAGCATACCCTGGTAATTGGACAGGCCCGTCACGGTATATTTACCGAAGGCACCCCATCGAGTAAAGCTAAAAAAGATGGTCTGAAAAACTGGCCAGATATAAAAGATCAGCAAACCGATCATCATCGGGGCGATCATCGCATAGGCCCAGAGCACATCTCGCCACTGCATCCTGTGTGAGAACCTCTTCCTTTTCTCTGGTACAATGGCCGCTGGCCTCTCCTCTGCCAGTCCAATTTTTGTCATCTCCAAATGCTACCTCCATAAATTGATAAGCTCGCTCACTGGCAACGGTACCAGTGAGCAGAGCTATACACTATCAACTTACTACTCTTTGGCGAGTTCCTGGTTCATTTGCGATGCCAGCTTTTTTGCACCAGTATCCAGACTGAGTTGTCCCGCCCACACCTGGGTCAGTACCTTGTTCTGCGTATCCACCCACGCCGATGTATTTTTGGAGATAGGATAGGGCACCGCGTAAGGTAATTCATCGATGAACGACTGCAGATGGAATTCAGGATATGCGTTCACCCACTGTGTCTGTGTACCGTTATAGGCAGGAATAACCGTTCCTGTTTTAGCCTGAACGTCTGCCGCATCTTTAGAGCCCAGATAGTTCACAAACTCCCAGGCCTGCTGAGGATATTGCGTATTTGCAGAGATTACATTACCAAGTCCGTGAATAACTGTTGCGCGTTTCTTGCCCTGTGGTAGTACACTCACGGCAACTTTATCTTTGGTGTAGCTATTTGAATGAAACTCGATCGCATCCCAGGAGCCACCATACATCATCGCGATTTTGCCCGATTCAAACATGGTGAGGGGAGTAGTATCGGTCATCTGTGCCTGCGTCGGTGATGACTTCGACTGAATGAAATCGGTCCAGAACTTTAAACCACCCATGGTGGCAGGGTCGTCAAAGCCTGATGTTTTCTTGTCGGGAGAGATTACAAAACCACCGTTCTGTGGAATGGTATTGTAGAAACCCTCCTGGTCGCTCACGGGGGCAGCAATACCCCAGACTCCCTTGGTAGGATTCGTGAGTTTCTTTGCCGCGTCCTGCAATGTTTGCCAGGTCCACGTGTTATCGGGATATTTGACGCCAGCCGCGTCAAAAAGGGTCTTGTTGTACCACAGACCAATCGTGTCAAAGTCCTTTGGCAGCGCATAGTGCTTGTCCTGGTAAGTATACAGATTGACCAGAGCGGGTGGGTAGTTGTTCAGGTTCACCTTGTCGGTATTAATCTGATTATCAATCGGGGCAATGATGTTATTCGAGGCATACTTCTGGAAATTAGGACCATTCATCCAGAAAACGTCGGCGAGGCTTTCACCAGTGGCGGCTGTTTCTAGCTTCGTCCAGTATTGAGCGAATGGGGTAACTTGAATGCTCACTTTAATCTTCGGATGGGTCTTCTCGAAGTTGTTGACGATGGTTTGCAGAGCCGGTACCTGGTTCTTATCCCAGATACTATACTTGAGGGTAACGTTCTGGTCAGCAGTTGAGGATGACGAACTGCCACCTCCATCACAGGCGGTCAGGACGACGGCAAACAGCATAAAAATGCAGCACAGAGAAAAGAGCTTCTTCATGATATACTCTCTCCTTCAAACCTTCCACAGGTTCGGTCGTAACGGAGCCGCTTAAATCGTTGTCGTTAAGTCGGTCCACATCAATCAGGGGTCATCGCAAGGTGAAGTGCAAACAGTCTCTGTTTAACCATGGAGCGCAGGCCTATCAAATACCAGCATCAAAAATTTTTCCGTTGGGTATGCCTGTAGCTCAATTGGATAGTATTGCTCCATTGCAATAACCAAAAATAGATATCGATCAAATTCGATCAAATACGGACGATCATTTGATCACTTATTTTCGAAAATACCATTTAAATTCCTGGTTGTCAAGTCTTTTTGCGCAAATTCGATCAAATCATGATTACATCCTTGACATAACGCGGCCTTTACCCTATAATCACAATCAAATACGATCAACACAATGATCGCTATTGAAGTGGCGACACATAACATTTCTTTGTATGCTCTTCACATAGAGACATGATAATAATTGTTTTCAAATCAGTGGTGGAGTCTCCGAGAGCAGAACTATAACAGGTGGAAAGAAGCGTATTGAAATGGGTACAGAGATGCCACTAACAACTGAACGACTCCAACAAATTGAGCATATTCTCAAGCAGCGTCAGCATATTCGGGTGACAGAATTAAGCGAACAGTTGGGGGTAAGCGAGCCTACGATTCGCCGCGACCTTAAAAAACTGGAGTCGATCGGCCGGGTGCGCCGCGAGCATGGCGGAGTGAGCGTGGCCACCTCTACGACTACGGAGCCACCGATCTTGCAGCGTGTGACGGAAAACATCGAGGAAAAACGCCGCATCGGGCAGATGGCCGCCTCATTGGTCCAGGATGGCGAGACCATCTTTCTTGGATCGGGCACCACAACCCTTGAGGTGGCACGCCATCTTCACGATAAAAAGAACCTGACGGTGATCACGAATGCGCTCAACGTCGCCCACCAACTCGCTGGCAATGAAAACATTACCTTAATCATAACCGGAGGAGTCATCCGCCATTCCGAACTCTCTATGATCGGTCATATCGTCGAACAGACCCTCAAAGAATTGCGCGCCGATAAAGCCATCATCTCCATGCGTGCGGTCAGCCTTCAAGATGGCCTGACCAATGTCGATCCCCTGGAAACCAATACCGATCGCGTCATCATTCAATGCGCGCGCCAGGTCATTCTGGTCGCCGACCACAACAAATTCGATAAGGTCGCCACCGGCGTGGTCGCCCCCATTACATCTGTACACACTATTGTAACTGACGAGCAAACCCCACCGTTGACGATCCAGCACCTGCGTGAATTAGGCATTGAGGTCCATCAGGCCTAAAATAATTCAATTACTTCCACTGATTTCGCAACAAGCGAGGCAACTCATGTCTGGTTGCCTCGCTTGCCAAAAAACTCTAGCATTTTTCCCTCCTCCAGGTTTTGATGTGCACCCTTATCAACAGAATCTAACCATAGATAGAGGCAGAGTCTAACTTGCGATGGATCAGTTTACTGCTGCATTGAACTATACTCACTTGAGCAATACAAAATAGCGGTCCAGCCAAACGCATGCTATGCCATCCATTATTCAGGCTTAGATATATTAAGAGAGGATTTGATTTACATGTTTCATGCACATACATATGATCATTATCAGGTACCGGCTTCTCCATTAATACAGGTTGAGCACCTCACGCGCATCATCACAACGCGTATGCAAAAAACAATGTTGCTTAATGACATCACTTTTACTGTGCCCACTCAGAGTCTCTTTGCTATTAATGGGCCATCTGGGAGTGGTAAGTCTACGCTATTAAATATGCTTACTGGCATTGATCGGCCAACAGAAGGGCGAGTCATTTTTGCTGATCAGGAATTGAAAGCGCAAGGCGAAAATGTGCTGGCTCGCTGGCGTGGACGCAACGTGGGCATTATCTTCCAGTTTTTTCAATTGATCCCTACTCTTACTGCCTTTGAAAATGTCTTGCTGGCTCTAGAATTGGGTGGGGGTGGTGGCCTTCGGCGCAAGGACTGGCGTGAGCGCGCCCTGACGTGTCTGGATATGGTGGCTTTAAGCTCTTTCGCTCATCGCTTACCTGCTGAACTATCTGGCGGCCAGCAACAGCGTGTAGCCATCGCACGCGCTTTAGCCAATGATCCGCCAGCATTGATTGCAGATGAACCCACCGGCAATCTTGACTCTGCAACTGCAAACTCTGTCTTCACGACTCTGGCAAACCTTACTCACCAGGGAAAAACGGTCATCTACGTTACGCACGATCCTCAACTTGCCTCGCTGGCTTCTGCGCGTATTGATCTACTAGATGGACAGATTGTCAACGAACATGGTGCTAATGCTATTATTACTTCCCGACGAGAGGTGCATTCATGAGTGCAAGCATGAACAAAATTCTGGCTGATCTGAAAATGAGAAAAGGTCGCACACTGCTGGTGATTATCGGCATTCTCGTCGGCGTCTTTGGCTTGACCAGCATTAATCTTACGAAAGATGTGCTCTTGTCTGCCTACTCTTATACCATTGAGAGCCAGGCAACGCAGCCAGATATTACGATGCTTGTCGATAAGCCAGATACAAGCCTCACGCCTATTCTAAAGGCTGTGCCCAACGTAAAAGCGGTACAATTCGAGACGCGTATCTCAACCCTATGGCGCATCAATAAAGCACCTGGTTATACACCCATCAAAATTGTGAGTTATCCCAATTTAAATACACGGCAGTCCCCCTCTCTAACTCCATTTGAGCTTGTGAGCGGCCGTTATCCACAGGCAGGCGAAATTGTGATGGAATATGGCGATATCGCTCTGGCGACCGTCAATATTGGCGATACAATCAGCATCGATACTATCCATGGACAAGCCCGGCTACGCGTGGTGGGACTGGCGCGCACCGCGGGTGTCAATCCCGCTACCTCTGGAAAAGCGCAGGCCTATATGAGTGATGCAGGCGTGCGTCAATTAGATGTGCTTACAAATAGCAATGAGCCAGATCGTCCTTCACGCCAATATATGTTTCACTATAAAGTCGACCATATCAGTCAGGTTAACACGACCGCTAAAGTTCTGCAGGATGTACTACTTAGCAAACATGTGCGCGTTCTCGCTACTGCTTTTCCAGGGCCAGCTATTGTACCGCTGCAGCAAATTAATGGCATCTTTACCCTGCTTACAATTCTGATTATTCTGGCTGTATTTATCAGTGCTATCCTCATTTTCAATACAGTCACGACCTTGATTACTGAGCAGACCGCGATCATTGGTGCGATGAAAACGCTGGGGGGTACGCAGTGGCAGATCATGCACAGCTATCTGAGCTTTGTGGCTATTTGTAGCTCGCTTGCAACTATTGCGGGTTTGATCCTTGGTATCGCGGGTGGATATACGCTGGCCTCTATGCTAGCGCCGTCTATTCCACTGGCTTTAGGACCATTTATGCTGCCGGTCAATCTGATACTTCTCGGTTTACTTGTCGGCTTTGGAGTACCATTGCTCGCAGCCCTGCTCCCGCTGTGGAATGGAACTCGCATCACTATTCGCGAGGCTCTTTCCGCTTATGGCGTCAGTACAGGCAGAGGAAGTGTAGTGCTGGCCCGTTTTGCCTGGCGGCTCAGTTGGATCTCACAAACAATGTGGCTCGGGCTGCGCGGCTTCTTCCGGAGGCGCTGGCGGGTCGTGTTCACTATCTTCATGCTCAGTATTGCTGGCACAAGTTTCTTAGTGGTTCAGACTCTGACCACTTCTGTTGATCACACTGTAAGCTCGGTCTTTACAAACTTTCATGCTGAGGTTGAAGTCGATCTTGGGCCACAAATGACGCTTGGCCAAATTACCAAAGATCTAAGTAAAGTTCAGAATATTAATACCATTGAACGTTATGGACAGGGAGGTGCAAATACCCCATGGGGACACCTGGCTCTATGGGGGATCGAGCCACAGACGAAAATCTATCACTACCACGTGGTTAGAGGGCGCTGGTTACGGCCAGATGATAGCAATGTCGTTCTCATTAGTAGCCATTTTTCGGCGCTGACGGGTCTGGCAGTCGGCAACGATATCGTAGTAAGTAATGCAAATAACCAGCCTGCAACCTGGCGCATCATTGGTATCATTGATGAGAACGTTAATGGTTTAGGACAAATGGGAGCCGCAATCGTTCCAGTGAATACACTCTATCAGTTTCAAGGTATCCCTGCAAATGCTGCCAAAGATGCCGCGTCACGTGTCTTGATACAAGCAAACGATCCTTCGGCAGTGGCTACACAAAAAATCACGCAGCAGATAGGAAATATCGCCGTTACCATGGCCACCAGCGGCTCGGTAGAACGTGGCGGTGGTATTGTAAATGTCTATCTCGTACAGGATGAAATTACTCGTCACCAGCGCAGCTGGTTTGTCTCGTACATTTTGCTCTACGGCGTCGCAGTTATTGTTGGTAGTACTGCTATTATCGGACTGGCTAATGAATTAACCGCCTCGGTTCTGGAGCGTCGCCGCGAAATCGGCATGTTACGCGCAATGGGTGCTAGTTCCTGGCAGGTGGCTCAGGTCTTCTGGATGCAAGGCCTCTCGCTTAGCCTCATCGCCTGGATAACTGGTGCTATGGTAGGATTACCATTGGCTTACGCTTTCTTGCGCGTCTTTAGTCAGTTTGTTATGCCCATTGACTTTGTCTGCGATCCTTTCGCCTTTCTGTTGATGCTGTTGGCGCTGCTAGCTATCGCGACCTTTGCCAGTATCACGCCAGCGCAACATGCAGCTCGCTTACGCATTGCAGAACTTTTGCGTTACGAATAATGATCAATAGCATGTCTAATACCTGGCAATAAATGGCTCCGGCTTTCGCTCGTAGCATGAGTGAAGGAGCCATATAATAAAATGATAGTACAACATATCAGTTTAGCTACAATTATGCAAGGAGCTTGATGTACATGCGCGCGATACATTGGCGCTTTGGCAGTCTCTTCTGGCGCCTCACACTAACATATCTGATAGCAACGCTCGTGGCGGCGCTGGCCATTGAGTGCGCGATCACGTTGATGCCATTATTGAGGAATTTTCAACAGGACAATGTATCGCCTCTGCAAGCATTAGAGAAACAGGGGGCTGCGCGCATATCTACCTCTATAGACAACATATCGGTAAACTCGGATGAAGAATCCCTGCGTTACGCGCTTGCGCTACCGCTCTTTGATGATATATACCGGGATGAACCCCGACTTACATTTGTGGCTCTCTTTGATCATAACGGCCGACTGTTGACATCAATCTCCTGTACGCGCTCACAATTAATTTCTCTGGGTAGCAGAAGATGCACACAACAAACACAACAAAAGCTGAGCAAGCTTCAGACCTATCGAGCAACACAACAAACTTTACGTCAGATAAACAACCCCAATCGTTCTTCCACCCCGGTTATTCATCACCTTCCAACAGGTGAGTCCCTTGTTAGCATACCTGTACAAGGCAGTAATAAACAAACAAGGGTCAGTCTTCTTGTGGCTGTAAATGGTTCTCTGGCTCCGCAAAACACATATACCATGTCACCAGAACAACTGATCGCTACACTGTGGAGCTACTGGCAACCTGCAGGATTTTACTTTATTTTCTTAGCCAGCGCGTTAGGCACAGGTGCTGGCATGCTTATCTCTCATAATCTTACGCGCCGCTTGCATCGTATTGCTCAGGCAACCCAGAAATGGAGTCAGGGAGAATTCCAGAGTGCGATTCATGACGATGCTCATGACGAATTGGGACAATTAAGTAAAGATCTCAATAACATGGCAGAGCAGCTACAAATGTTGCTACTAACGCGGGGGAAACTCGCTATCATTGAGGAACGCACGCGCTTGAAACGGGATTTGCACGATGCAGTAAAGCAACATTTGTTTGCCGTACAGATGCAATTGTCAGCGGGACGCGTCCTTTTTCAGAAAGATGCGACCTCCTCGTATCACCATCTTATTGAGGCGGAAAAGTTAGCGGTGCTTGCGCAGCAAGAATTGGCTACACTCATCGAAGCTCTTCGTCCGGTTGCGCTAACTGATAAAAACCTGATCGTGGCGCTGGAAGAGTTCTGTCATGCCTGGTCACAGCGTACAGCTATTATGCTATCAGTGCATACAGAGCAGATTCCTCCCCTCACTTCCGCAATTGAACAGGCTATCTTTCGCGTCACCCAGGAAGCTCTCTCAAATATCGCCCGACATAGTGAGGCTCATAATGTATCCCTCGAACTGTTAGCCACTCCTGGCGCAATTACACTCAACATAACAGATGATGGACATGGTTTTAACTCTTCTACTGTCCATGCGAAGAAGCATAGTATAGGACTACAAAGTATGCGTGAGCGCATTGAGGCTATTTATGGTCTGTTCGCCATTGAAAGTACAGCGTGTGGAACGTCAATCAAAGTACACATTCCAGTAGCAGTTCAGAAGGAGGAACAATGACCGAGATAATTCGGGTAGGTATTGTCGATGATCATGTGGTAGTCCGGCAGGGTATACAGGCTTTTCTAGCCACACAATCTGATATACGCGTAGTTGGTGAGGCCAGTTCAGGTGAAGAGGCCATTCAATTGGTCAAAAATTTGATGCCGGATGTGCTCCTCCTTGATCTCGCGATGCCGGGCTTAGACGGGGTTGAGACGACGCAACGCGTTAAACAGATAAGCCCCCAGATACACATTGTAGTCCTGACCTCTTATGTGCAGGATGAATACATTTTCCCTGCCATCCGCGCCGGCGCGCTTTCCTATTTACTTAAAGAATCTCCAGGAGAAGAGATCGTCAACGCAATCCATAGAGCCGCCCGAGGGGAGGCGATACTTCATCCACGTATCGCATCGCGCGTGGTCCAGGAATTGCAGGGAAAACGCCGGGCGGAAATCAATCCATTTCACGAACTCAGTGAACGCGAGATGGAGGTGCTGCGCTTAATTGCCAACGGGCTCAACAATGCCATGATCGCGGAACACCTGGTGATCAGTGAAGGAACCGTCAAAAGCCATGTCAATAACATTTTAAGCAAGCTACATTTAGCCGACCGCACACAGGCTGCAATCTTTGCCTGGCGAGAAGGAATTGTCCGGAAATAAACATGCCTCTTTCCTTACAATATTTTTCATCACCTATAATATATTTACCGCGCAAGCCATACCTGCCCGGCTCTTCCTCAAAATTCGGAATGAGTAAGGTTCTTCAGGAAAAAGATTTAGTAGGAAGGTATGATGTCCACGAGGAGAGCGCCTTGCGCAGGCACAGTCAGCTTCATGCGCCCATTTTGGACGAGTGTGTACCCCACAACCTGGTCCTGGTGTTGTGCATCAAATTGCCGAATTGTGCCACTGCCCTGGTGCAGGAGCGCTGACAGGTCCGCCGTAAGCTGCTGATTGGCCTTGCTATTCGAGTTGGTAATCAGCAAAGAGAGATGCCCATCGGTGCTCCTGGTTGTGATAGCCTGGATGGAGGAACCAGGTGTATTGACGGTGCTTTGATAAGTTGGACAACATCCTTGCAACGCACGAATCGCCATACGGAGCGCATAATAATCAAGACGGCGCGTTCCAGCACTGCTAATCAACCCAAACGGAATAGCATCGTAATCGTAGAGTGAGAAAATATTACTGCCATAGACATAGTTATTGCCAGGTTCAGAACCTCTTATGAGATTGTTGATAATTGAGACACCCACCGGTGCGGTATCGTACTTATTGTTTTGTGCGTAGCTGCCCCACTCGCTCAGCCAGACTGAAGAGTTTGTGTGGTGTGTCTCATTGAGCCACAAGTGTGCCCTTTGCACGGCCGGGAGAATATTTGGATCATAGTCGTGAATATCCACCGTATCGATGTCGTCAGGGATCTGTTGGAGAAGATCTTTAGTCCAGGCATTGCCGGTTGAGCCTGCTGCTCCATAGATATGATACGAGCGTCCCAGCAAATACGTGTGATAGACATATTTGATGGCATCAGCCGTATAGTGGAATAAGGTGATATATTGGGCCTCGTTGCCCTTCCATCCCTGTTCGGCTGCGTTGGGCTCATTCAGTACTTCAAAGTCGTTGACATTATAATCATTGCGCACATTAAGCCAGTAGACAGTGGCAAAGACATGTTCCCACCACTCATTCCAATCAGCCTGTGTGGTTGGTGGGTTGGCGATCCAGGATGGGTTGTGGTTATTATCGACGTTGCGCAGCGTTAACAGCGTGCGAATATGATCAGCCTTCAGAGTGCTGAAGAATGTACGAGCATTTCCGTGCCAACCAGAGTTTTGATATGACCACCAGTAATCGCTGCCATTGGGCGGATTCGTCATGGCATTGTCCCACCAGGACCAATTGATCACATCGGGATTGGCCTTGATCTGATCTATAGTTGGCCAACCATAGATCGAACTGTCATCCTGATACTCCCAGCGCGACATGCCCCCATAGACATGATAAGAATTGATGCCAAGATCTATGAAGTCGGCACTATTAAAGTCACTGCTACCCTCGGTCGCGCCGATGTAGCACGTGCTGACGCCCCATTGGGTCCCCTTTACGCTAATCACTGTTCCTTTCTCTGTTACCGCCGGAACAGTACTGGTCGGATGAGAACTGGATGGCATCCAGGATGTTGTTGGAGAACAGGCGCTCAGGAGGAGTGCCAGCAAACTGAAATACCAGAGACGAGAGAAGCGAAGTACTTTCATAGCGTTTTTTGCCTTTGTCTATATGCTGTTCATTGTCTCGTAAGGGTTGACCCGCTTTATCTACCAGAAATAAAGAATAGCTTAAAGAGGTACACAGAATGGAGATGTAAATCAAGTATTGCTAATAGGGTAGCGCAAGCGACTTGCCATAAAGATCCTTTGATACAGAGCAGCACCTTCCACAGACCATACGCGCGATTGTCATACAGATGACCCAGGATGCAGACCCAGAGTATAAACGTATAGAATACGATGTTGGCTGTGGCAAACCAGTGATAGATGGCCGCTCCTCCACCCACAAACAGGAGTGAGTAGGCGAAGGTGAACATCGTGATGAGCGTGTATGGTAACAGGACACGGTTGGGCATGGGTTTGATGCTTGCCTGCCCCTTTGGCGTGACACGAAATGGGAGCTCTTTCTTGAAAATGGCGCTAATCGTTGCCATGACGACCCCCATGAACATCCAGGGCCAGGTCACCATGGGGAAAACAACGGTTTCCCAGCTCAAGATTTTTGCATTGCTCGGTCGTAACCATCCCTGACGCTGAATCCACCCTACGATCAAGAGACAAGTGAAGGTTGTCGCGGCGTAGTGCAGCAGAAAATCTGGGTACGTTACATTCGCGAAGGCGGTTTGTGTGATCAGCGCGATCAGAGGCAGGAGACTGATGGCAATCATGTTGCCCGAAGATAATGGATACCATAACTGCGCGAAAAAGAATTGGAGCTTGAGCCGCAAGCGTAAATGTTTCCAATAGATCGGTGTGAGGGTCAACAGCAGCTTGGTGAGACTGCGGCTCCATTGAAATTCTTGCGTGACGCTATCGGCGAGACATTCCGCGCCGTCTCCATGAGCGAGAGCCTTGAAAGCAAAGGCCCCACGCCAGCCATAGGCGTTAAAGAGCAGCGTGGTCGAGTGATCCTCAGCCAACTCTGGTCCCAGCCCACCGATCTCTTGTAAGGCACTGGTACGTACGGCATAATGGCTGCCGATGCACAGAGGAGCAAAGCCATAGCTATGCCCTGCTTGCATGGCCCCGTGGAGTCCGGCTTCCGTATACAGGCGGGCACGTGAGACCCAGGAGGAGGCGGCGTTGGCGTCGCAAATACTGGGTGCAGCCACGTAGCCCACCGCAGGATCATAGAACGGCGCCATCATGTGGGTAAGGTAGTCTGGCTCTGGCACATGATCGGCATCCAATTGGGCCACGAAATCATAGTGGCGATAAGCACAGGTATCATAAAAATACGCCAGATTGCCTTCCTTGCTTTTCTGTCTGCGCGGCCATGACACATTTTGATAATCCGGCATGTTCTTGCGACAGGAGACCCAGATGCGATTCTTAATGCACCACTGCAGAACTTCTTCGGACGGATCTTCATCGGCGAGCCAGACATCGAATGGACGGGGAAAGTTCTGTGCCTTCATGGCCAGGAGCGTCTTTTCGACAATGGCCCACGGCTCGGATGGCGCTTTGGTGACGACCATGGCGACACGTCCGTCCGGCAACGGCAGCGAGGGATCAGGCTCATGCATGCGGGCGACAAAAAAGAAGTAGTATCCAGGCAGAACGGTTGACCAGAGTAAGACCAGGCTGTTGATAAGCATACCCGTTTGCGTCACCACGTGTGCTGGCTGGAGCCACCAGGTCCAGAAAAAAACGAGGGAGGCGATCCAAAGGGCTAATAACATCAAAAACACGACCTTCTGTCGTCGGCTCATCACGCTCTTCAGATAAGGGAGGTGGGTACCTTTGTGGTTGACTTGCTCACCACTATCTATAGACGGTCGCTTGTGAAATTTTCTTTGTGAGAGGGCCTCAACCCTCGGCATGCGCCGCGTATTGATGATTTCAATCGGATAGACTGGCATGAGTGTGGTTGGGGAGGAATCAACCACAGAAACCAGGGAGTGGGTGGTATCCGTTTCATAAATCAGAGGGCCAGTGAGATGCAGAGTTTCTACCAGTTCAACAGCTGGAAGAACAGGGGTTGACTTTGTCAGATTCTCTTCAACACTTACAGGAAGCTCAGGCTGTTCAGTTTGTGCCTGTACTTGTTTTAATAATTGTTGTTTTCGTATAAATTGGAGCCACAATTGGCGAGCGCTGCTAGAAAAAATCTGCATATGGAGATACCTTTTCCTCTTCAAAAAATCTTGCGCGACTGTAAAAAACACCTCCGTTTTTCTCTTACCAGGAGTGCAGAAGCGAAAGATTCTTCAATTAATTTGTAATATTGATATTAATCCAATGTATATGAGACATATACAGACAAAAAATGACACAAAAATCACATCCTCTAATCAAAAATCAGAGAGTCATAGATTACAGAAAATAAATCTTCCTGTTTTTGTGCATTATATAGTTAAGGATAAATTTTGTATGTGTCTCCTTGGATTAAGCAATATATGCTGTTATACATATTTTGCTATCATTCAATACGTATTACGGGATTGATAGTAACAAGTTTAGCTTGAATATGCCTATTGGGAGTCACTACATCATTTTGGGGGAAATATATACTAAGAAGTCTAACCAGAGATATAAGAGCGTTATAGATCTGTAGACCAGCAGTACAAAGAAGAAAAGAAAAGACATATCCTGTCTGCATTCAACATCATAGTCGTCGCCATTAATGTTGAGACACTGAAGCAAAGCCAGCTGTTGTTGGGCTTATCAAGCTTCGGCCGTGGAGACGAAGCTTGATAAAACGTGATGAGGGATTCTCAAAAGAGGTGTCAGGTGTTACGGATAGCTCACTACGGTGACTGGGACGTCCGAGTTTTGGCAATCTCTTCCCTGACTCTCTTTAAAATTTGGGATGATACAAAGTCTTTCTAACAATGATTTAGCGGGAAGGTATGATGTCCACGAGAAGGGCACCTTGCGCAGGCACAGTCAGCTTCATGCGCCCATTTTGGACGAGTGTGTGCCCCACAACCTGGTCCTGGTGTTGTGCATCAAATTGCCGAATTGTGCCGCTACCCTGGCGCAGGAGTGCTGACAGGTCCGCCGTAAGTTGCTGGTTGGCCTTGCTATTCGAGTTGGTAATCAGTAAGGAGAGATGCCCATTGGTGCTCCTGGTTGTGATGGCCTGGATGGGAGAACCAGGGTGATTGACGATACTCTGATAGGTGGGACGGCATCCCTGTAACGCACGAATCGCCATGCGGAGTGCATAATAATCAAGACGGCGCGTTCCAGCACTGCTAATCAACCCAAAGGGAACAGCGCCATAATCATAGAGAGAGAAAATATTACTGCCATAGACATGGTTATTGCCAGGTTCAGAGCCTCTTATGAGATTGTTGATAATTGAGACACCCACCGGTGCGGTATCGTACTTATTGTTTCGCAAGTAGCTTCCCCACTCGCTCAGCCAGACTGGATCGGTTGCGTGGCCTGTCTCATTGAGCCACAAGTGTGCTATTTGCACGGGAGGGAGAATATTTGAATCATAGTCGTGAAGGTCAACCGTATCGATGTCGTCAGGAATCTGTTGGAGAAGATCTCTAGCCCAGGCATTGCCAGTTGTGCCCGCTGCTCCATAGATATGATACGAGCGTCCCGGCAAATACGTGTGATAGACATATTTGATGGCATCAGCCGTATAGTGGAATAAGGTGATATATTGGGCCTCGTTGCCCTTCCATCCCTGTTCGGCCAGGTTGGGCTCATTCAGTACTTCAAAGTCGTTGACATTATAATCATTGCGCACATTAAGCCAGTAGACAGTGGCAAAGACATGTTCCCACCACTCATTCCAATCAGCCTGTGTGGTTGGTGGGTTGGCGATCCAGGATGGGTTGTTGAGATTATCGACGTTGCGCAGTGTTAACAGCGTGCGAATATGATCAGCCTTCAGAGTGCTGAAGAATGTACGAGCATTTCCGTGCCAACCAGGGTTTTGATATGACCACCAGTAATCGCTGCCATTGGGCGGATTCGTCATGGCATTGTCCCACCAGGACCAATTGATCACATCGGGATTGGCCTTGATCTGATCTATGGTTGGCCAACCATACGTCGAACTGTCATCTTGATACTCCCAGCGCGACATGCCCCCATAGACATGATAAGAATTGATGCCAAGATCTGTGAAGTCGGCACTATTAAAGTCACTGCTACCCTCGGTCGCGCCGATGTAGCACGTGCTGACGCCCCATTGGGTCCCCTTTACGCTAATCACTGTTCCTTTCTCTGTTACCGCCGGAACAGTACTGGTCGGATGAGAACTGGATGGCATCCAGGATGTTGTTGGAGAACAGGCGCTCAGTAGGAGTGCCAGCAAACTGAAATACCAGAGACGAGAGAAGCGAAGTACTTTCATAGCGTTTTTTTTGCCTTGTCTATATGCTGTTCATTGTCTCGAAAGGGTTGACCCGCTTTATCTGCCAGGGATAAAGAATAGATTAAATATGTATATCGAATGGAGCTGCAGATCGATGATTGTCAATATAGTAGCGCAAGCGACTTGCCATAAAGATCCTTTGATACAGAGCAGCACCTTCCACAGACCATACGCACGATTGTCATACAGATGACCCAGGATGCAGACCCAGAGTATAAACGTATAGAATACGATGTTGGCTGTGGCAAACCAGTGATAGATGGCCGCTCCCCCACCCACAAACAGGAGTGAGTAGGCGAAGGTGAACATCGTGATGAGCGTGTATGGTAACAGGACACGGTTGGGCATGGGTTTGATGCTTGCCTGCCCCTTTGGCGTGACGCGAAATGGGAGCTCTTTCTTGAAAATGGCGCTAATCGTTGCCATGACGACCCCCATGAACATCCAGGGCCAGGTCACCATGGGGAAAACAACGGTTTCCCAGCTCAAGATTTTTGCGTTGCTCGGTCGTAACCATCCCTGACGCTGAATCCACCCTACGATCAAGAGACAGGTGAAGGTTGTCGCGGCGTAATGCAGCAGAAAATCTAGGTACGTTACATTCGCGAAGGCAGTTTGTGTGATCAGCGCGATCAGAGGCAGGAGACTGATGGCAATCATGTTGCCCGAAGATAATGGATACCATAACTGCGCGAAAAAGAATTGGAGCTTGAGCCGCAAGCGTAAATGTTTCCAATAGATCGGGGTCAGGGTCAACAGCAGCTTGGTGAGACTGCGGCTCCATTGAAATTCTTGCGTGACGCTATCGGCGAGACATTCCGCGCCGTCTCCATGGGCGAGAGCCTTGAAAGCAAAGGCCCCACGCCAGCCATAGGCGTTAAAGAGCAGCGTGGTCGAGTGATCCTCAGCCAACTCTGGTCCCAGCCCACCGATCTCTTGTAAGGCACTGGTACGTACGGCATAATGGCTGCCGATGCACAGAGGAGCAAAGCCATAGCTATGCCCTGCTTGCATGGCCCCGTGGAGTCCGGCTTCCGTATACAGGCGGGCACGTGAGACCCAGGAGGAGGAGGCGTTGGCGTCGCAAATACTGGGTGCAGCCACATAGCCCACCGCGGGATCATAGAACGGCGCCATCATGTGGGTAAGGTAGTCTGGCTCTGGCACATGATCGGCATCCAATTGGGCCACGAAATCATAGTGGCGATAAGCACAGGTATCATAAAAATACGCCAGATTGCCTTCCTTGCTTTTCTGTCTGCGCGGCCATGACACATTTTGATAATCCGGCATGTTCTTGCGACAGGAGACCCAGATACCGTTCTTAATGCACCACTGCAGAACTTCTTCGGACGGATCTTCATCGGCAAGCCAGACATCGAATGGACGGGGAAAGTTCTGTGCCTTCATGGCCAGGAGCGTCTTTTCGACAATGGCCCACGGCTCAGATGGCGCTTTGGTGACGACCATGGCGACACGTCCATCCGGCAACGGCAGCGAGGGATCAGGCTCATGCATGCGGGCGACAAAAAAGAAGTAGTATCCAGGCAGAACGGTTGACCAGAGTAAGACCAGGCTGTTGATAAGCATCCCCGTTTGCGTCACCACGTGTGCTGGCTGGAGCCACCAGGTCCAGAAAAAAACGAGGGAGGCGATCCAAAGGGCTAATAACATCAAAAACACGACCTTCTGTCGTCGGCTCATCACACTCTTCAGATAAGGGAGGTGGGTACCTTTGCGGTGACGCTGGGTAACTTTTTCATCATCTATAGATAGTTGCTTATGCAATTTTCTTTGCGAGAGGGCCTCAACCCTCGGCATGCGCCGCGTATTGATGATTTCAATCGGATGGGCTGGCATACGCGTGGTCTCCGTGGAATCACTTATAGGATCAGGAGAATATGCGATCTCCACGTCATGAACTTGAAGAGCAGGAGAATGTGCGGTCTCCGCGTCATGAACTTGAAGAGCAGGAGAATGTGCGGTCTCCGCGTCATAAATCAGAGGGGTGGCAAGGTTCGGAGTTTCCAGCATCTCAACTGTTGGAGGATTAGGGGATTCCCTTGATAGATGTTCTTCAATATTTGCAGGGAACTCAAGCTGTTCAATTTGCTCCTGTGCTCGCTTTAATAGTTGAGATTTACGTGTAAATTTAAACTGCGATTGGTGATCGCTGTTAGAAAAAATTTGCATATAAAGGCGCCTTTTTCTCTTCAAAAATACTGAGTGACTATAAAAAAACATATTTTGTTTATGTTCTCTTATTAGACGTTGCAGAAGCGAAAAGATTCTCCCATTACGTTGTAATAGTAATATTATTCCAATGCTTATGAGACATATACATGCAAAAAATACATCTTCTGGTTAAAATTGGGAATATGGTTAAATAAATTGTGCATGTGTCTCTCTAAATCCGCAATATATGCGACCTCACATACGTTGCTATTGTTGAATACGTATTGCTAGATTAATAGTAACTGGTTTTAACTCAAATATACCTATTTGGCATTTTGGGAAAAAATATATGTTAAAAAATCTAACCAGGAATAGGTAAGCGTTATAGGCATGTAGACCAGCAGTGCAAAGAAGAGGGAAAGGAAGGATGTGCCCTGGCCACATTCAGTATCATAGTCGTCGCTATTAATGTTGAGACACCAGGGTAAAACAAGCTGTGTTGGTAGCTTATCAAGCTCCATCCATGGAGATGGAGCTTGATAAGACGTGATGAGAAACACTCAAAAGAGGTGTCAGGCCATTACGGATAGCTCACGACAGTGACCGGGACATCCGGATTGGCTCTGGTCGATGACCCGCCGGCGTCGTTGATTACGTGCAGGATGCCACCGGACCCACTCGTGGAGAGGAAGATCGTGAGCAGGTCGTGGAGGCTTGACGCTGGAAGGGTGGTGGGAACCTCAAATGCGCGTGCGGCGTAGATGTCCACCCCCTGATTGAAGAAGCTATAGCTGCCCATGCCGTATCCGCTGAAGCTGGTCACGCTATTGGCAACCTTGAAGGCAGCCCAGCCATCAACCCCGGGGGCTTCCATCCACACAGCCTGGCTGGGTGGATCGTAGGGCATCTCGTTCTGGAAGAAGATATCAGTGCCACCATTCCCGTTCCAGATCACCTCGTACTTCTGGTAATGCTCGACAAAAAGGCCGTACGCGGTCACATTGTTACCGTTGACGATGACGCCAGTGTCGGCGGTGTTGTCGTTCCAACCAACGCCGTTGCCGTGATCGGCACGCCAGGCCCAGATGTCATCGAGGATAACGTTGTCGCTATTGACAACCAGGCTGCTCGTTGCTTTGCCCGGTTCCGCGCCGCCGATACGGAAGAACACATCCTGCAGAGTGGTCGGATCGGAGGCCTCATGGTCGCTGCGAGCATGACCACTGCCAACCTGCAGCAACTCCGGCGAGTTCGTTGTGCCGGCGTCGAAGATCATTCCTGAGAGAGAGATCCCTTTCGCGCTGGCAACTGTCATTGGTACGATACCATTTTCAGGGATCAGAGTCGGGAAGCCAAGGCCAAGCACCACGGTATCGGGACGCGTGACATTGATGCTCTGTTCCAGGTGATAGACGCCCGGAGTCAGGATGAGATTTCTGCCGGAATCTAATGCGTCGTTGATCGTCGCGGCGGAGTCTGTCGGCTGGGCAATAAAGAATTTGTCGATTGGGATGGACAAGCCGGGAGTCGCGCCGCTGGCCCACGTTGTACCCACGGAGTTGTACTGTACCGAGGGCACGAAGACGTTGTAGCTCTTATTAGAGTCCATGTACAGGTATGGCGCCTCTCGCGTCACTGGACTGGTCGCGAGCGTGGTATACGGGCCACCACCACATGACGACTGCGCGGGGAAACACTGGGCGGGCGCTCCCACGGCGCCAGAAAACACCTGGTTCCAGACGCCGTTGCTCCAACCGCTCAGCTTGCTGTTTCTGACCAGCCACTGCTGCTGCGAGCCGTTAACCACGTTGCCATCGAACTGTGAATCGGCGATGAAGCCGCCACTCGCGTACGAGGGACCGCTGCAATAGTCCATCAGGGTGGTGGGCCCGTTGACGTGGACACGCCGCATCGGCGCGGCCTGCGATACGGCCCAGAATTCGCCGCTGTAGCAACCGGCGTGCGGGGTGGTCACGTTGATGCTCAAATTCGATAACGAGCGCCAGAAGTTATCGAGTGCGATGCAGTTGTTGGCGCCGAAACACTGGTTGCGCACATCAATGGACCCGTTGATAACGACGTCGTTCGGGGAGAGGCCGAGGCCCGCCACGGTCGTGTAGTAGCCGACCTGAAAGTTAAGGGGATTGGTACTGGACCCATATGTGCCGGGCTCGAACAGTAGCGCATAGCGCTGGGTTCCAAATTGGTTAGAGATCTGTTGGTTCGCCACCGCATCGACCGTCGCCTGGATCTCGCTTTGCGGCATGCCTGGATTGAAAATATAGACATTTGGGCCGAAGTTAGATTGGCTGGGTGGAACTTCCGATGCGGCCAATGCGACACCACTGGTGGTCGCCAGCGCACCAGCGATGCCGCTGGTGGCCATCACGCACATGAAGGCCAGCAGGGCCCCGGCGCTAAAGATCGAACGACACAGCCGTCCATCGCCAGGGTGGACGCGCCGAGTCTTCCATGTTTCTGGCTGCCAATGCCATTGGGACAGGAAAGTGCGTAAACTGCTCATCTCCTTATCTCCTCGTCTGTGATTTGCCGCGACCATGCGGCTCTCGCGCCTGTTCATTCGACTACTTCGCCATACCGGACACTCAACTCTATCTCGTTGCAGCAACACCTGGATATTCACCTTGAGAGTCCACGATAGTCAACCAGCAAGTCAGCCATGGATTTCAGTTCAGAACAGGCTTTCTAGACTATTTCGCCTGGACATGCTCTTTTCCTCTCTCAGCACAATAGATACTTTTCAATCTAGAATAGATATTCCAGGCTATTTCGCATACAACATTCCATAGTATAACATGAGAAACCGGTTTCTACAACGCGCACATCAATAGAGCCGGAAAAATGAGCTGGATTGTAGTATGCCTTTATTATTGTGCTGCTTCCAGAAGCACAAAGAACTTCCCTTTTTCCTGCTGCATTTAATATGGCATGAGCGCTGTTACTATCTCTTCCCCGTGATTTACCAGCAGCGAGAGGTGACCATCATGCGGATAATAAGTAGCGTTGCATTGCTCAAGCTGACGTGCGATTGCTCGCCCCGCGGCCACTGGTACATCTTTATCGAGTTCACCATGCCAGAGGTAGAGCGCAGGCGGCCTCATGCCCTTTGAGAAAATTTCAGAAGAAATCTAAAAGGGAAAAACCTTTCCCGCCTACGTCTATAAAAAAGAGACGAATGAATAATTATTTAAGCAAGGAGAGCTTCTCATGGGTTATGAAAAGAGGAAGGATCAACAGGATCGTTCCACGGTGAATGTTGAGCTTACGTCGAGCCCGGAACGATCACTTATCCATGCTACCGATAGTAGTCGTTACATTGTCTTCTTCACACGCGTCCAACACACTGCCGCCGCCGCAGTACAACCAGAGCGTCTTCCGCTGGAACTGGCCCTGGTATTAGATCGTAGTGGTTCAATGCATGGCACAAAGCTACAAACGGCCAAGCAGGCAGTGTTTTCGGTATTGGATCGTTTAACGCCACGCGATACGGTATCCCTGGTCGCCTTTGATAATCAGATCGAGACTATCCAATCCCCGGCACAGGTAACCCCGCAGCTTAAAAGCCAACTCCGAGAGAAGCTCTTTACGCTGGAAGCGCGCGCCTCTACCGCCCTGCATCAAGGCTGGCTGACCGGCTGCAATAGTCTGGCCAACACAGCCTCTGAGGCTGGAACACAGGCTTTGAAGCGCTGCTTCCTACTCACTGATGGCCTGGCCAACGTTGGCATGACCGATCCCGAACAGATCGCCAGCGCTTCCGCCTCGATGCGCGAGCAGAGCGCTATCTCTACCAGCACCTTTGGTATCGGCACCGATTACAACGAACTCCTCCTCGGACCCATGGCGGTCGCTGGTGGTGGACAGTTCCATCATCTGCGCTCGCCGGAGGAGATCATCAATACCTTTGTGGGAGAACTCGGTGAACTGCTCTCGGTTGCAGCTCTGCAGGTGCGCATGGAGGTCGAAACGTCGCAGGGAACGGAGCTTGACCTGATCAGCCCCTACTGGCTCAAATCTGCCAGGGACAATCCGTTGCGCCGTATCATTTCCATCGGCGATCTGCAAAGTAGCGAGGAGCGCCCCATCGTAGTGCGCTGTACATTTCCCGCCCAGCACGAAGATGCAGAGCCGCAGATCATCCGTGCGCGCGTGCTCTGGCGCGCAGACAACGCCGAACACGCAAGCGATTGGCAGGAAATCCGTTTCTCTTATGCCAGCCAGGACGCCTGTGCAGGTGAGGCACGCGACCCGCAGGTCATGAAGCTGGTTGCCCAACACGAAGCCGATCGAGCCCGCCGCGAAGCCGTGGCCAGCAGCCATCGCGGAGATTACCTCGGAGCTCAGAACGCTCTGAACGTGGCTATTCATTCCATGAGCATGTATGCCAGCAGCAGTTCGGAGGTTGCGGCGGAACAATCATCGTTAGAAGACCTTGCCGGGCAGATGTTTCGGGCGCCCATGCCTTCGGAAATGTCCAAGGAAATATATTATAATCAGCAGCGGCGCTCTCGTAACAGCAGAGATTATCGACAACCGTCGCAGCCTCCTACACCGCCTGAGCCTCCCAAACCAGATGACAACTAAGCGTTTCTCTGCAGAAAGGTGAGGGTATGCTGGATGTTGGCCTGCGCAATCCCCATCATGCCTTCGCGATTGGGGAAATCGCCGTCCAGCAGCCGCAGGGGACCGGCTACCAGCGACAGGTACATGGCGAGTGCGTAGAACTGTAGCCGCTGCTCATCAAGGTCGTTCGCCTGCAACCATCGGTAATGCTCACCGAAACGCAGCTGTAGGAAGACATGCTCCCACTCGACGTCGAAGAACATAGTTCCTTCGATATCAATGATGACCGGATTGCCTTGCTCGTCCACGAGCACGTGGTCCGGTCCAAGCTCACCGTGGATGAGGCTGTATTCGTGACGCGGGCACACAGCGCTAGCCAGCTCATGGATCTTCTCTTCCAGCTGCTCGCGCACCTGTGCCAGGCGCTCAACCCGTGTGGCGGCCTCAGCGAGATCCCGAACCGCACGATCCAGTACGATCTGCTCACACGACCGCTCCTGTTGGACATCAGCGAGACCCTCTACCAGGGCAACCTTGCCCGGACGCCGCCCTCGCTGCTGCCGCATAGCCTGCAGGGCAGCACTGAGACGAACCAGGGTAGGTTCCGCGCTCCGCGGATCGTGATCGAGCCGGGCCTCCAACGTGCCCCCACGCACGTCCTCAACCACCGCCACATCGGCAGGGAAGTGACTTCTGCTCCGGTCAAAGAAATACACCTGTGGCGTACGGACGCCGATAGCGTTGAGGCATGCGTGGCTAGCCTCGAAGAGATCGCTGCCGGAGGCATCCGAGAGCGGATCAGCCTGACCCGAGCCTGCATGACCTTGCGTGGTTGGCCAGTAGTTCTCCTCCTCATTCCAGACATAGAGAATCGCGGTAAACTCGTCGTCAAAGGTGAGGCGGTACACCCCCTTTTTACTACCACCCGACAGCCGCTCCACTGTGTTGAGGCGGCGCGCCGACCCAAAGACAGCTCCAACAATGCTCGTCAGCTGATCCTTCTCAACGAACCTGCGAGTTACATCCATAACCTGTCTCCATAACTAGCAAAGACTTCCTGTCCTGCATCATGATTTTCTATCAAGCGGCCATTTCGTCAGCATCCAGGCGCCGACCTGAAGCCCCAAACTGGCCCAGCCGAAAGAGGCTCAGTATACAAGTTTACCGCGCGGGGTGTCAAGTTCCTGTCTCGAGCCACGAACAACGTTGTTAACAGGTCCTATCTTCATGATTTTGGAAGAGCAAGATGCGAGAAGTTTTTTCGCGTTCTTCATGCTATGATGATTAAGTAGCTAGGAGTTAACGGCCAGGACGTCCCCCTGGCGCAGGTTGCCATTCATCAAATTACTCATCATAACGCCTCGAACAAGATAGAGATAGAAACAAGGAGACATTAAACAGTGTTGACGATTGTGTTTAATTGTGCATGAAGAACACATACAACATTCAGGAGTTTGGGCAATTGATTGGCAAGTCAACAAAGACGTTGCAAAAGTGGGATCGAGAGGGGAAGCTTGTTGCCTATCGGTCCCCTCAATCAAACCGACGCTACTACACACACGATCAATACCTTGAATACCGAGGACTGAAAGCGGCTGCCAAAGGACAAACCATCGTGTATGCAAGGGTGTCTGGAGTGACGCAAAAGCCAGATCTTGCCAATCAGCTGAAGGCTCTTGAAACGTACTGTCAAGACCACCAAATTGCTGTTGATGAGTGGATGCAAGATATTGGCAGTGGACTCAATTACAAGCGAAAAAACTTCAACCGGATCATGGAGATGGTGGAACTCGGACAGGTAAAACGTCTGATTATCGCCCATCGTGATAGGTTGGTCCGGTTTGGGTTCAGCTACTTTGAAGCTTTTTGCCAGCAGCACAACTGCGAAATTGTCATTGTGAATGGAGAAACCCTTTCTCCAGAGCAAGAATTGTGCAGGATCTGATTGCTATCACCACAGTTTTCTCGGCAAGGCTCCACGGGTTGCGGTCATATAAGCGGGGGTTGAAAGATGCTGCTGAGCACAAAGATTAAGCTTGACATCTCGGAGCAGGACGCTACTACCCTTGAATTCATGCAAGGCAAGTGTCGAGGGCTGTACAACTGGTGGGTGATGAAGTTACGCAATGGCGAAAAGTGGAACCTCTACGAAGCAAAGAAAAGCCTTCAGCAGAGCAAGCAACACGATCCTGAGCTTATTCAGGTTTATAGCAAGCTTCTCCATGAGGTGTACTTCCGTCTGGATGGAGCCATGAAAGCATTCTTTCGGCGTGTGCAAGCAGGGGAAACCCCTGGGTTCCCACGGGTGCGCCCCCGACACAACTTCTTTACGCTGAACTATCCTGCCATGTATATCAAGATGAAGGACGGCCATCTCATTTTGCCAACGGGCGGTGGTGGTAAGCACGGTCCAAAGGTGCACCCAAACATTCAGGCGAAGCTCACTGAACCCCCTCCCGAACACTTCAAAGAGGTGGCCATTAGCCGCGATGCTCGGGGTCACTACTATGCCTCCTTTGTGGCTGAGCGGGAAGAAGAGCCGTGCAAACCTGCTGGGGTTGTGGCCTTCGATATGGGCATAAAGACATTGGCAACAGGGGTCAATGAGCAGGGAACGTTCTATCACGTTGGCGGATTCAAGGGAGGGCAGTGGTACAACCGCCAACTCGACAAGATACGCTCCAAGCGAGATACGTGTAAGAAGAAGTCACGTCGCTATAAGCATCTGAGCAAGGTCTATAAGCGGGTGAGTGAGAAAAAACGCCGAAAACAACGGGATAGCCTGCATAAAGCATCCCGCCTTATCGCCCACCGTCTGGTTGAAAGAACCGTGGTGGTTGGAGATCTTTCTCAACGACAAATGGTGATGAAAGAGCATCGGGAAAAGAATAAGCGCCTCAACCGTAGGGTGTTCAACGATTGGGGACTCTACACGTTTATTGCGATGCTCACCTATAAATGTCAGTTGTACGGGAAAGATCTTCAAATCGTAGACGAACGCGATACGTCGAAAATGTGCAGCGGGTGTCGACACCTTCAAGCCATGCCGTTATGGAAACGGACGTATCGTTGCCTGGAATGTGGACTTGTCATGGACCGCGACGATAACAGCGCGGTAAACATCTTGACAAGGTTCCTTGCCCGGCTAGGGCCACACACTCAACCAGAGTGCGGTGTACTGCAAGAGGACCAAAACAGCGTAGAAGTCAAGCAGGCTTCCTGTCCGGCCCAAATGCAGCAACTAAGTATGTTTTAACACATTTTAGAAAGCAGGAAACTATTCATGGGTAAAGTCGTTGTCTTCACAAATCTGACACTCGATGGGGTTATGCAGGCGCCGGGAAAGCCGGACGAGGACCGCCGTGGCGGCTTCGAGCACGGTGGCTGGGCGGCGGCCTATGCCGCGATGGCGCAGGCCGGAGACAGTAAGTCCTATACCAACACCCTGCTACTGGGCCGACGGACATATGAGCAATTCTACTCCTTCTGGCCCCACCAGACCAATAATCCCTACACGGAGATGCTAAACAACACCCAGAAGTACGTCGCCTCAACGACGTTAAAGGAGCCGCTTCCATGGATCAATTCCACGCTGCTGAAGGGCGACGCGGCAGAGGCCATGTCCACCCTCAAACAGGAATCCGACAAAAACTTCTTGATCATGGGCAGTGGTGTGTTGATCCAATCGCTGATGCGGCGCAACCTCATCGATGAGTACGTGCTCCTGATTCACCCACTGGTTCTAGGATCAGGACGCCGCCTCTTCCCCGATGGCGGCGCATTCGCTGCTCTCCGGCTCGTCGGCACAAAGACGACGGACAACGGTGTCGTGATCGCGACCTACCTGCCTCGCTAGTCGAGAGCTAGAAAGAGTACACATGGCTCACCAGAATCCGCTTGAATTGAATAATGGGCGGCCGACCATCCTGCTACTGGGATGTAGCCATTGGGCCAATCACAATCGCGACGTTTTTAATGTGCAGCAT
The DNA here is from genome assembly GCF_016587435.1 of Dictyobacter formicarum. Next base: position 32,747 of record NZ_BNJJ01000008.1, on the reverse strand, counting down.
GATGATATGCTCGCCCCTAAAAGGCAGAGTGAGATCCAGATATGCATAGACAATCTCAAACGCTTTCAACCCACAAAAGTAGCCATCGAGATTCCGACCGAACAATCTCATGATATCAATGAGCAGTATCGCCGCTATCGCGCTGGAACCTTTCAGCTTTCAGCCGAGGAATACCATCAGCTCGGTTTCCGCATCGCCACCGCCTGCCAGCATGAAGAGATCTATGCGATTAACTGGAATGAGGCGATCGGCTATGACTATGGCATGGACGTCATCTTCGAATTTGCACAAAAGCATCAACCAGAGATTTATGAGCAGCTAATGGGAAGTGGACAGCGGCACCTGGAGCAGGCACAGGAATGTCTGAGCCAAACGACTGTGCGCGAGCAGTTGCTAGAAATCAACGCCCCAACCAATTTATCTCGTGATCACCAGGCCTATTTGATGATGGCGCGTATCGGCGCGGGAAAACAGTATGTAGGGATCGGCTGGGTACAGGGCTGGTATGCGCGCAACCTGAGGATCTTCGTCAATCTCACGCGCATCGTCACTTCTCCCCAGGACCGTGTCCTGGTAATTTATGGCTCCGGCCATTTACCACTCCTCAGCCAGTACATTCACGACTCCGGCCTCTACAAGCTTGAGGCAGTTGAGCGCTATTTATAAGCGTCTATATAATATTCCATAACCATTTGGAGCATAATTCGCCTGTTAATAGATATAAATGGGCAGCAAAGTATTGGTATTAACTCAATATTTTAATCACAAAATAGCTGCATACTCCCTCACCAACGTTCTCAAAATAATGAGGCACATCGGCGACAAAATAAAACAGATCCCCTTCCTCAAGCAGATATTCCTGGGAGTCAATTCTCACTCGTACTTTTCCCTGCTCCATGAGTAGATATTTTTCTGTCCCTTGTTTCAAAGCTGGTAATTCCCCTGAGTTGCTGCCTTCTGGAATCACATGCCTCACAAATTCAAGTGCTCTTCCCTCGAGGGCTGGAAAGACCTGCCGCTCAAATCCCGTTTCGGGATCACGGAACGAGAGACGGCGATCCTTTGGCATTTTGACCGCTTCCCTTCGTTCTTCGATACCAATGAGCTGGGAAGCGGTCATGTCAAACGCCAGGGCGATTTTGACGGCAACGACCAATGTGGGGTTTGTTTCTCCTCGCTCAATTTTGGAGAGCATTGCCCGGCTCACCTCAGAATGTTCTGCCAGCTCCTCAAGTGTCCATCCGCGCGTGCTACGCAGCTGACGAATGCGTAGCCCAAGGTGGTCGGCTGACGCCATTTCCACTATGTGAGAATTTTTTCTTGATTTTTCATCTCTCATATGTTATCCTAAAAATCCAATATATTAGAACAATTGCCTACATAATAACACGAACATGCTTTTGTTCTCAAGGAGGAGCATCTTTAATGCTGCAACATGCACAGAGCCAAAAATTTACAGTTGCTGTCCTCGCCGATATCCACGGTAATCTCGCTGCTCTACGCGCCGTCCTCGCTGATCTGGCAACCCAATCTTATGATCAGCTTGTCATCGCGGGAGATCTCGTGATGAATGGTCCTCATCCGAAGGAAACGTTGGACTGCATACGCACCTTGCAGGTTCCGACACTCTTTGGCGAAACGGATCGTGCAGTTGTGGAGGCAAATAGAGAAAATGCTTTGGCTTACTGGACCGCTGAACAGATTGGGACAACAGGAATTGCTTATCTGGAAACTCTCTCTTTTTCTCAATCGATCATGCCGCCCCAGGATGCTTCACCCGAAAATGAATTGCTCATTGTTCATGCAACGCCAACCAACGTCGCTGCTTTTCTAGTTCTCGAGCCCAATTCGCTGGACACCCGGTGTGCGACGCCCACCTCGGAGGCAGAGGCGAGCGACTTGCTAGGTGAGACACATCCTCGTCTGATTCTCCATGGTCATGTGCATTACGCCTCATCTGGATACGTAGGTAACCAGCAAGTGGTCTCTATTGGTGCTGTCGGATTTCCTTTCGATGCGAATCCCCAGGCAGCCTATGCTCTCGTAACATGGAATGGTAGCCGCTGGGAAGTCATCCATCGCCGTGTTTCCTATGACTACGAAAGCGTGATTGCCGCTGTGGCCCACTCTGGGCAACCCCGGGCGGACACGATTGCCCACCGGCTGCGCACCGCACGATGGTGCCCACCGCTCTCGTGATCAGTACCACAGCATACTCTCCCAAAGGCCATTGCGCCTCTCGGAGAGTATCCTCTCTGTATTCGAAGTAGATAGCTATTGGCAAATGCACTTAAGGGTGAGCAGATTATCAGGTAATCTCTTTTGTTGAGGCGCGAAAAAAACTTTATCTATCCGTCACATTCTCTTGCTGGGTTCCGTCATTGTTGTGACGGGCGATACTCAACCGATAGGACAGGAAGCCCGAATCCAGTTGAAGCACCAGATGGGCAATCCCGTCAAGATCAAACCGATCATTAAGAAATTTGTGATGTCTTTTCCTGGATGCCCAACATCCTGGCGGAGCCTCGATACCTGAAGGAGATTTATCATGCAAGCACGAATGAGCAACCCGGCAATGATCCTCCCTGACGCTATGGATTCTATACTCACCCTGCTCAAGGCCACGCGAAAGGGTGGCGTGCCGTCGAAGACGCTTGAACTTGTCCACCTGCGTGCGAGCCAGATCAATGGCTGCAGCGCCTGCGTTGACTCAGGGGCGCGCAACGCCAAAAAGGCTGGCGAAACGGATGAGCGCCTCTTCGCTGTGGCGGCCTGGCGCGAGGCCCCCTACTTCACCGACGCCGAACGTGCCGCCCTCGCGCTCACCGAGGCTGCCACCCGCCTGGCCGATCGTCCGGACCCGGTCCCAGACGAAATCTGGGAAGAGGCCACCCGCCACTTCGACGAGAAGGGCCTGGCTGCCATCGTCCTCATGATCGCCACCACCAACCTGTTCAACCGCCTCAACGCCACCACCAGGCAACCGGCGGGCCAGCAGTGGTAATAAACCTGAAAGATCAGGATGTGCAGATCGAAAATTAGCAGGAAAACCCTGGCCGAGTTCAACAATCACTGATCGGGGGAAGTGGCCGTGCTTTCTCCCTGGCGCTCTTACAGCACAAGCCCGGCCAGTGCTGTAAGAGCATATTTTTTCAACTCAGATCGGAGATCAATGTATTCTCTCTCCATTGCTGAACTCCCTTATTGGGACGCAACAACCTTTACTGTGAGGTGAAATTTTCCATTCTTGATGGTACACGTACCCGGTTCAACCGCCTGGTATCCAACAAGATAGAATGGTGGCTGCAGCCCGGCATTCTGGAGGCTGTGATTATTAATAGCCTGCGAGGGCTGGCAGGAAATCTGTATCTGTTGTCTGGGATACTCCTGCTGATTGAACGCCAACCACAAACGCGAAGTGACTGCTACGGTGAGGGTTTTTCCGCTCTCCTGCATTGTTTTTTGATACTGTTGAGCACCAAAGGTCGCCAACGATGGAGCCGTTTGTGTTGCACTCACCTGGGTGCGCTGTGGTGCTGGCGAACCCGATGTATTGATTGCGTTTCCACAACTCACCAGAAAGAGCAAAGCAAGGCTTAAGATCGTCCAATAGAGGATTGCATGTTGCAAACATTTCAGCAGTGCTGGCTTTCTATCAATGGTAAACATCTTCTTTTTTCTTTCATCAGAAGCAGGAGCATTAACAGTAAGAGGACGCTTTTAAGAGGCAAAACTGCTGAGAAATCATTGAATCTAATATAGCATTTTGGTGCATTTTCATCAAGCAATTACGTTTTGGATTATTTTACTTGGGCAGCCTTTTAACTGCAATTTGCGCTTTTGAAAAGCAAATTCGATTGACAGGTTTCTTTCTCGCCTGCTATACTACAAAGCGTAACAACTATTTTCTTCTATGGAGGATCTAACATCTATGCCAGCACAGCGCTAACTCCATTCTGTTTCACTTTATGTAGATGAAACAGGCACTATTCTTCCTGATCACATACAATGTATCTTCAATGAAGGGATCATTCAATTATTCCCCTCTTCGTTGTTGTGTTGTCCAGATTTATCTTGCACAATGCTACACAAAAGAGATACAGCGTATTGTGTTGTCAAGCAAGCAGCAAATGGTGCCCAGAGGTATGGAGAAGCGTGGCAACAGAGGTGTTTGATATGGAATCTCCAGCGAACCCGTCGCTGATATTCCCTCGTTAGCCACATCCTTTGGCAGGCTTATACTGCCATTTGGCGTCGCCTCACATGCGCATTCAATTACTATGAAGGTGATAGCAAGACCTCTTCATGATCTCTTTTTGCACCATTTGTTCCTTTTAAATGCCATTACAAGTTATATGGGCTTCTTTGCGTGCCCTCTCCACCAGAGGAAACGCACCAAGAAGGGTCCGGAAAGCGATGATCAGACAATCACAATCGAGACACCAACATAGACGATTTGAAGAGGAAAGAAAAAACGTGGTAAAAGTCCACATTTTAGGGGGACCAGGCAGTGGAAAGACAACGCTCGCACAGTGCATATCTTCCAGATTTCATGTCCCTCATTATAATCTGGATAAAGTGAACTTTAAGCAGGTGAATGAGGTGGACATTGCGGAGCAACCAGCCTGGGTTACAGAAGGTATCTATCTCATATTTACGGAAGCCATGCTTTATCATGCCGATTACATTGTTGTTCTTACAGCCCCCTGGCCCGTGCTTGCGCAACGCATGATACGCCGCCATGTCTTGAATAGTCTTCGCGGCACCCAGGACTATCCAGGCCTCAATGGCATCAAGGCGCTCATCAAACTTATAAAGGATACGCGCAGCTACTGCCTTAATCAATGTGATAAGGAGATACCTTCAGCAAAGAGCCTTCATGAATACATTGAGCTTCACACGGAGATCGCAGATCCACCTTCGAAAGAGTTTGTAAGCACATATGTCTCCACATACGGGGAGCTCATTATACCGCCAAGCGCTCAGTTTGTCGCTGAATACCTTGAAAGATATAAAGAGAAAGTCATCTTCATCAACAACCGCGCTGACAGGGAACGTCTGTTTGAACTCTTCATGAAAAAGTGACATAGACTTTCCTCCAAACGGGTATTCATAACAAGTACCGCATTTTATGTATGAAAGGAATAACACAATGACATCAGAAAATCAGCAATTCAGTCGTCAAGATCTCCTGGCAGCACTTGAGCAGGGATGGAAGCATTACCTTACACACTTACATGAGCTATCAGAAGATGAACAGGTTCTCTATGCACAGAAACAAGGATTTACTCGTGTTCAAGATGTGTTAGCGCATGTCGTGGCATGGTGGGAGCGGTCTATGCAGAGGTCGTTCCAGATCATCAGCGGTCATGCTGTTCCGCGTACCGATGACATGGATGCATTTAATGCAGAGGTGGTAGAACAATACCAACAATGGACCGGTGAAGCCATTGAGGCGAAATTTGCGGACACTCTAACTACCTTTGAACGCTTCCTCAAAGAGCTACCAGACACAGCGTTTGAGAACGAGCGCATTCAGCTCTGGCTGCGTATCGACGTCATTGACCATTATGAAGATCACCGCTTGCCCAACGCCCCTAAATTGCCAGGGGTTTAAACGCTCATTCATGTCCCTTCAAGATCTCGTCGCAACGTTGTGACAAGATCTTGAAGGAAAGGCGAAATAGGGAAGCAAAACGGCCAGCAACCAACGCTGTGATCGCTTGCTTCTCTGCTACAGCATTCTTTTCTTTCAGGTAATTTATAATAATGAACGTGCATCAATCAGAGATCGCTTGATAGGTCATTGCCAGAAAATCTTCGCTGAGCTGGGTGTAGAACGGGTTTGTACCCAGGACTTGAGGCATGAGGGTTGCCATCAACTGCTCTTGCGGATCTGCGATCCATGTCGTTCCAAACGCTCCCGGCCAGAAAAAGGAGCCAACACCCGGCCCTAGTCCGATACGCCTGGTCCTGACTGCGACGCCATAGCCAAAACCCCAGTTGTCCCACATCCCAGCCGATGGATCCATATCATAGCGATCAAAATTCGAAAAGGGATGGGTGTGCTGCTCAGGTGTGAGATAGTCGGTCGTCATCGCCTCTACCGTCTTACGCGAGAGAATACGGACGCCATCCAGTTCCCCTTTGTTCAGCAACATGCGCCCGAAACGTTGAAAATCGTCAACGGTGGAAACGAGACCGCCTGCTCCCGCCTGGAAAAGCGGAGGCTCAGCCCAGCCAGTGTTGCGCGGATGATCTCGCATCTCGAGTTCTCTTCCAGGTGCTGATACATAGAACGTCGCCAGCCTGCTGCGCTTTTCTGCTGGCACCACAAAGCTCGTATCCACCATCCCCAGCGGCTCGAAGAGATACTCGCGCAAAAATGTTTCCAACGGCTTGCCCGTGATCCTGGTAATCAGCACCCCCAGGATATCAGAGGCCACCTGGTACAGCCAGCGCGTTCCTGGCTCATAGAGCAAAGGAAATTCGCCAAGACGAGCCATCCATGCATCAGGGGCCAGGCGCTCTCTATTCGGTATCTGAAGCACATCCGCTATGGGTGCAGCAGTCAGGGCAAAGATGCGCGGTCTCAGGCTGGATGCTCCCCACCCGATGCCGAGACGATACGTCAGCAGATCGTGCAGGGTAATTGCACGCGGCGAGGGATAGACGTCGTCGGGTGAGCCTTGTGGATCGCGCATCACCATCCGATTCGCCAGTTCCGGAAGCCAGGCATCCACAGGATCGTAGAGACGAATCTTGCCCTCTTCAACCAGCGTTAAGACGGCAGCAGCGACAATCGGTTTGGTCATCGAAGCGATACGAAAGATCGTATCACGCTTGATGGGAATCTGCGCCTCTTTATCCTGCCAGCCAATGGTCTCGACGTGGGCCTCCTCCCCGTGCCGGTGAATAATGGCGACGATCCCCGCCATCTCTCCGCGCTCAACATAACCATGCAAGACCCTGCTCAGACGACCCAAACGTTCCTGTGAAAACCCACTCTTATGCATACAAACCTCTTTATATTCTTTCCTTTTGATTGAGGTAGCAAAGTTGCCACCCTTGCTGCTCTCACATGAGGGCTATACACCAGAAGAGTATAGCAAGAGAATGGCGACATCCTTATGTCATAATTGGATATAGTGGCAGGCAATTTTCTGGATGGTGAATCAAACGCGTATGCGCAATTCATCTAATGCTGGCACCTTTGGGTCAACCTCAAGATTCAACATATACTCGCTCATTCTTCGGAAGGAAGATACCGCTCAGCATGAGCAAGTGCGGTAAATGAAAAGCCCACAGCAATACCACAGATAATAACACCGATAGCGCCATAAACCCAGGCTACTTGATTAGTGAGCACAATAAGCCATCCACCCAGTACCGTTCCCAGTGGGCTGATTGCCTGCCCTATCACATTGATGACGCCAGCAACTCGACCAAGAAGATGGTTGGGGACAAGTGCTTGTCTCAAGCTTACAACGGTAATATTGAAAAGGATGATCATTCCCGAACTGAGTGCCCAGAGTGGTAAAGCTAGCCAATACCAGGGAATCATGGCTAGTACCAGAATGAGCAAGCCATTGATCATGGTTGTCCCCAACGCGATAGCTCCGAATGACCAATATTTGCGCATAGTACCCGCGAGCAACGAGCAGACAATCACGCCGAGGCTTCCTGCCGAGAAAAGGAATCCAATCTGTGTATCGCTCGCTAGAAGATGTTGCCTGGCAAAGACAACTAACTGAGCTCCGAGAGTGATCCCGACTAGATTAAATAGTGCAGCAATGATTGCAATCGAGCGAATGACTGGTTGTTGAAGCACGTAGCTAAGACCTTCACGCATATCTGAACGAAAACTCGTGGCTTTTCGTTGCGTGGTGCTATTGAAACTTGTTCTAATCAGCAGCAACAATCCAGCGGAAAGGAGAAAGGAAAGAGCATCGAAGAACAGAAGCGCAGAAAGAGGCATGATTGCCACAATGGCTCCTGCAATAAGTGGCCCTAACACCCGAGCCGCGGAGGTCGCAGCCTGTATGCGTCCATTTGCGGTTGCAAGCTGCTCACGCGTCACCAAACTGGGAAGGGCAGCAGATTGTGCCAGCAGAAAACAGATAGACAGGGTTGAACCAAGGAAGCCAACAAGATAGATCTGCCAGATTACCAACTGATGGAGCCATGCCAATAGTGGAATAGAAGCAATAACCAGGGCATTAGCAAAATCTGTCAGGGTCATAAGTTGCTTGCGGTTGCTACGATCGACATAAGCACCAAGGAAAAAGCCAAAGAGGAGCCAGGGAAGAGTCGTTGAGACGCTAGAAAACGCAAGATTGAGCGCTGAACCAGTAAGCTTATAGACCAGTAACGGCCAGGCAAAAGCAGTAAAGGAACTCCCAAAGTTAGAAATAGTCTGGCCGATCCAAAATTTCCAGAAATCAGGCTGCACTGTTCCTTCTCTCCTACGAATATAAACAAGCCAGAGAGAGCACTTCCTGCTGCACTTTTAGAAGCTTCTTTTCAGAAAATCCCTAAGATCATACCATATTCTGTAACAGAAGAACAATCATTTTGACAGGGGAGATACTGGCCAGCTAACGTCATGTGCAAGTTTCCTTGCCAAAGAAAAAGTTCATGAGGTGTTCTCAGAAAAAAACCTAAACAACTCTCTAAAGAATTTGCACATTGCGTTATACAGGGATTCATGTCTGCAAAAAAGGGTTCGAGCAACCTGGTCAGGTCGCCTGAACCCTGGAGTGAAGTAAAAGTAAGCCTGCTTAGACGCGTTCTATATATTCTCCGCCATCAGTGTTGACGCGGATGAGGTCACTCGGGGAGACAATGGTGGGGACCATTACGACCAGGCCAGTTTCAAGTCTCGCGGGTCCCTCCATTATGGCGCGCCAGTAGTGCCCAACCATCTCAATGCTCTTTACGCGCATGATGATTGATGGCGGTAAATCAACACCAACCGGTTCGCTGTTAAGCACAAGCATGTCGAGATTCAAGTCATCGACAATAAATTTGCCAGCTTTACCCAGCATTTCCAGGGGGAGCATAAATTCATCGGGATCGTCGGGATTATCGGAGCCGATATCCACGAAGTGATACAATTCACCATCCCAATAGGTGAAGACGACCGCAAGGCGCTCGATCGGAATGACTTTATATTTGAAATGGGCTTCCAGGGTTCGTTCAACCAGATCATGGGTACGTATGTGGCGCAACTTTGCCCTGACGGTTGGATCAACTTGTGCCCTGGTGACGTTCCGCCAATCGACAACTGTATAAGGCTCTCCCTCAACCTCAATAGTGATTCCTTTTGTTATGTCACGTCCTGTAATCATAAAGCACCCCACTTCTGTGCTGCATAAAACCTTTATACGGTCTGTTGTGTAAGAGACATACCCCCTGCCATCAACACGTATGGTGATGGGGAAAGGTATGACAGACAGTGGGTTGAAAAGTTCGCTGATATTGGTTTGCAAAGGGAGGTTATGAAGATTGCGCCTATTATACACCTTCTGTCAAGCAATACGCATCGCCCCAAAGACTGATGTTTTTCAATGTATAATCCAGTATACTCGGCGTTAGGAAAGACATTGTTCTTCATCCAGAGTATTTATTTATTAAGGAAGGGCCAGCAAACATATGCGAGACCTCAACGAAATCAATCGGATGCGAGTCGTCTATCAGCATCCTCACATGGAGCAGGTTTCAGTTCGCAAAGATATTCTCTACAAGACGGTCAACGAAGAAAGCTTGAAAATGGATGTGTACTATCCGCTCGATATGCCATCTCATACTTCTCGCCCAGCGGTTCTCCTTGTGCATGGGGGTTCACAAGCAAAGTCTGTCGAGCATGTCAAAGAATAGCGAAATATTCCCATCACCTTCATAAATCATCCCCAGGGCGAGCATGGCTTCGATATTTTCAATGATGATGCGCGCACGCGAGAAATTATCAAGGCTACGCTTGCCTTTCTCTCTGAACACCTGGAGCAATAGCTCTTTACGTATATTAAGTAATACGCGACGCATAACAGAAGGAAGCTTTATCTTGCAGAAGAATTTGGCGCAGACAACTCTATCATCGCTCTTCCTCTACCACTATTATGAAGCCTCTGTAGGCCCGTTTCGCACCCTTTCAGATCTCAGTCAAGAGGATGCTGAGAAAATATCGGCGCGTCTTCGCCAGGAGAACAAAACATTTGCGGCCCAACGAAAGGCTGATTATCTAACGACGCGCCGTGAGCTTGAGCAGCAGCTACGAAGGCTCTTTCTTGAAAAAGGAGGAATGCCGCAGCGTTTAGTGCCCCAATACATGATTGTTGGAGAATGCCCATGGCTACAAGGATGGTACAGGGATGGCAGAGCAGTCAAAATAGCAATTGATGCATTTCATCCTCTTTCTATCAGCTTCACATATGGCGATTCTTTTCCTGCTATGCGCTACCAGGATGGAAGGCCATATCGTGGACAGGTATATACACTAAGTGAAATCCTTGAGATAATCAAACAGTACGACTTTCCTCAGAACTGGAACGCAGACGGAAAAAAAGGGCCAGAACGTTATATTGAAGCCCAGATCTGGGATGAGGTTTCTCTTCTTGAGAAATCTCCAACACTTCTATGATTGAAATGGCGTATGAATAAGGAAGCGGCCCTGGACTGGAATTTTCTACCGGCGGAAGACGCCTTTGTAATCCACTTTCAACTCGACCGGGCCGCTCTAGTGTCTTGCCCGGCAAGACATCCACTAATAGAGTAGTATAAATGTTCTTGCGCTTTTAATGCAAACTACCCACAAAGGGATTTAGTCGCTAGATCGCATTATTCCACCAGCTTAGGGGTTTACCGTTTTCATCCACACAATCGTAACAGACCTTTGCCGGATCTGTATTCTCCTGAAGCCAGAGACGTAAATACTTATCCACCGGTTTGCCATCCCAAATAGTTAATGAGTATCCATCATGCTGCAAAAGCCTTGTCAGATGGGGCCAGGAAAATGGCAGCATTCTTGCATTGACAGGAAACGTCACCTGTTCAAAATCTTCACAGGCACCGAGCATCGCGTCGATGTTCTCTCCACTCAGTGGGGTATACTCATTGGTCCAATCAGGGGACAGAATACCCCGAGGATAGAACTTTTTACAGGCTGCGAAAAAGCCCCTGGTGCTAAATTTAGGAGGATATCCGTCATTTCCTGGCACAACACCTGCATTGAGCAAAACCGGCTGCTGTAAGCCGCTGTCCCTCAGCAATGTCAGGCAAGGAATGAGAACTTCCGGATCTTTCATATCCAGTTTAATACCTTGCCTGGAGCCAATCATAATGTTGATAAATGTGTCAAAACGAAGATCACTATCCTGAGCTGGTGGATGAGCCAGAACAACCTCACCGCTGGAAGAAAGAATTACATCAACTTCGAGCATCATTACTTGCGGGTCATTCAATACATCTTGCAGTCGCTGCTGGCTATTCACTGCATGACTCCAGGTAATATCTCCCAAAACCTTGATATCATAATGTTCCTGTAAATACGATACAACGTCTCTCATGGGCATAACTCTTCTTTCACTGATTGATAAAGGATCATGAAGAGACTGCCGCACCTTCACGGACCAGCATCCCATCACGATAGAGTAAGGACTATGCGCGCAGGCTTTAGATAGCATATTCTTCTGGTTGCTGTCGCTTCCAGATACGAATCCCCCGTATATTCGCCTCACGTAGGATACTCTCAAACTTCGCGTGTGCCTGGGCTACTTCTGCTGGATAATGAGCGTCGGAGCCACAGCTGATGGCAGTGCCTTGAAGGGCACAGGCCCGGATCAAACGCTGGACAGCATCGGGATAGGTCAGTACATCAAAGCCGTTGAGTTCTAATGCAACATTACAATGTGCTGCCTCAGCAGCCAGACGCTCAAGTTCTTCATCAAAAGTAGGTGGCAGATAAGGATTGGTCGTCCGCATCCGCACTGGATGGCTCACTACCTGGAAGAATCCGCTGTTCACCGCTTCGCGTAATAATTCGAAGTAGCGCAGCCAGAGCGCTTCACCCTGCTCACGGCCGATATCCCCTTCCATCCGATCAAAATGCAATGCATCAACATCATGGATGGAACCAATGAGAAAATCCCATGCATAGTCACGCAATGCCGCCTGTATCTCCTCATTCTTGCCCGGGTAGAAGTCAACTTCAAGTCCCAATCGAACGTCAAAATGTTCGGCCTGGCCCGCATACAGTACCTGCTGACGATACTCCTCCATCGGCAGGATGACTCCTTCCTGAGGCATATGCGCCAGCACAGGACGACCTTCCAGCGTTTGAGAAATATGCTCAGAGATTCCAAATATTCTTAGCCCTCTTTGTCGAGCGGACTCCACCATTGCCTGGGCAGAGGTATAAGAGATATGGTTGTGAAAATCGGAAATAATAGTCATAAGTAATGTGGTCTTCCTTCCATGTGGAGCGAATATCGTACAAGATGCATAGATGTATAGTGGCTCCGTAACACTGCCCATGGAACATTTATAACAGAAGCGGCCCACAACCGGAAATCACAACCGGTGGATTGACGCCTTTGTAATCCACTTTTATATCGACTGGGCCGCTTTAGTGTCTTGCCTGGCAAGACATCCACTAATAAAGTAGTATAAATATTCTTGCACTATCAATGCAAGACATTCACAAATGAAAAAAGTGGCTAAACCAGTAGCGCTTCACTCGCCATGTAGCAACGGAGCTCGACTCCGTTGCTACATCCATAAGGAATGTTACGCTCACAAAATCTGTTCCAGGATGCTGGGGTCTTTGATTTCGTGGTCGCGGGCCAGGGTGATGATTTTGGTGATCACTTCCGCTGTTTTGGGATCGTTGTCGGCAAATGGGAGAAAGATGCGCCCGCGATGTTGGGCATGCACGGGGATGATGCAGAGCGCTCCGCCTGGCTGACGATGGACGACAGCGCTGCCGAGGTGGACGCTGTAATGGCCAAGCGCGCCAGCGATCAGGGCGTGGGAACCCTTGAACGTGACGTTCTCGATACCAAGCAGCGTGCAGGTTTCGCTGGCCAGGGCACTGCGCATTTCAACGGTTGAGGCGCTGGCCTCTGGATCCACTCCCCCACTGTGGGCAACGCTGACCATCAGATCCAGGTCGCGCATGGTTTCACTGAAAACGTGCGGCGGGACACTGGCCAGCGCGATGGGTTTGTAGCTGTCGCGCTGGTGAAAGAAGACATCCCCGACGGTCAGTCCTTCAACTTCACTGGGCGTGTAAACACCATGGATGAAAGAGACAATGGCGGTCAGCTTCTCAGCGTGGAAGGTGCGCCTGACCCCCTCTTCATAGTCAACAATCCAGCCGCGCTGTCCCAATAAAGCGTGCGCCTGGCGCGGCTGAACCTGGTGGCCGTGGTAGCGCTGGGAAAGCGCATCATCGCCGTGTCGCGTTTCGTTGCTGGTACAGACATAGAGTTCGCGGAAAACCTGCTTGAATGGCTGGGTGCGCCCTACAGTGAAGCACTCGTGCTGCCATGCATGCCATGTTTTTACCAGCCACAGGTCGTGTGGATGTGCCAGGCGCAGATCCGTGGCGGCGGATTCGATCACGCTGACGCTGCCAGCATAATCGCGCAGGCTGAGTTGCGGCCCGCGATCGCCTTCGGAACGAAGCGGATAACCCATGACTGTGCTGTCCGTGTCGCGCACAATGATGAGCTGTTGCAGCAGGCGTGAGAGCACGGGATGAGCCAGCAGATCGAGGATTTCGTATGCGTTGAAGTGCTCGCCGCGACACATCGAAGCTTCCAGCGTGGCGCGCATACGTGAGATCTGCCGTTCGATTTCGCGTTTGCGATCAAGCAAATGCGCGACCTCCTCGTGCTTCTTCAAGCGCGCGGGCAGGCTCTTGAGCGTCTTGCCTTTCTTCCCGAACACGCTTAAAGCTGGTTCTGCCGAGATGGGATCAAGCTCCAACGTCACCGTGACATCCTCAACCGTGACGCTCAATGCTCCGTTGCGCAGGTCGGTCATACTCTGCGCCTCCATCGCCCATTGCAGGCGCAAGGGATCAGCAAAACCAGCTGTGCGCGCTAGATTTTCCATGCCGATACGGATGGCGGTTCCCTCACTGGCCCTGCGCTGCGCGCCAAATTTCCGACCCGTGCGTTTGAATTCCTGGAAAGTCTGGTAGCGCTCGGCGATTTCCGCCTCGCGTTCCGCGCGGTCCTCTGGCAGAGGCACCAGCCCCAGCGCGCGTACCACGTCTTGCGAGCGTTTCTCAAACACACGCTGGCGCAGGGTTGATGCATCTATTTTACCAGCCATCGTGTCCGCGTAGAGGCGCGCCCGCCCATGGCCAGTGCCATCGGAAGCATATTTCGCGGCGGCGTAGATTTGTTCCCAGCGCTGCGCGCCGAGACCATGATAGCTGGTCTGGAACCAGGTGACATCGACCGCTCCGTTGATCAGTTCGTCGGCACTGACCATTGTGCGTTCGGCAACCTGGGTTTGCCACATCTTGCGAATGTCGTCACCGACACTCCAGTTGCTCCCTTTGGTATGCGCATAGATCCACCAGATAGCATCGGCAAAGTTCGGCCAACCGAACACATATTCAACGTGTGACGCCCATTGAGGTGCATAGAGTGAGACCGCGATCAGGCGCTCGGTTGTTAGATTCGCCTCGCGCACCTGGCGCGCAAACTCCTCCAGGGTTTCTTCGGGATCAGGCGCACTAATCCGCAGCAGATGACTCCATGTACCTCCTTTGCTCTCGTTTCTACTGCCATAGCCACGCGCGAGCTCGGTGGGCTCAAGCAGAGCTATCAGGCGCACGAAGAGAGCCGTCCCGCCACTGTAACACAGCGCGAGGGCCAGTTCAGTCGCCAGAGTAGGCATCTCTCCGCGCCCCAACTCGACATCCAGAATCCGCGCACGCAGCTCAGCGACGGCGGTGCTTAGAATCGGATATCTTTCTATCTGTACAGGTGGTGTGCGCGTCGAAAGGGTGCGCAGATCGGTATGATGCGTATCCTTATTTGGTCCCCCCAACTGATCCAGAATATCGACCTTGCTCGCCGCACCGATGGCGTAGGCATGCATCAACGTATCGAGTGAAGGCCTGCTCCGCTCCAGACCAGGCGCGGGCTCGTCCAGCCAATGCAAGAGCTGCCAGTAGCGCTTGACATATTCCTCTTCCCATGTTTGCCCATACCAGGTGTAATACTCCTGAAGAAGCGTCAGTCCTCCATCGAAAGATTCTTGACGCCTGATATAAAGTCTCTGCCACTCGGGGTCTTTTTCCTGCTTCTGCAATTTGGCAACATCAACGTGGGCCAGCGCGGTTTCTGCGGTATCAAGCAAGAAGCTCAGGGTCAGATTTGATATTCCCGAGTGGCGGCGCAGCCAGCCGAATAGCCAGCTTATCAACAGATGATAGCGCAGGAAGATAGGTTCTAGTTCAGCGGCCTCGCTCTTCTTCTCCAATAGAGAAGCGGACTCCTGGCGCAAGAAAAGGCCCATATACGGCGATCGGCGATTGTCGTTATCATCAATGATTCGCGGAGTCGGAGCAGCCCGGGTTCTACGTAGGAAAAGAGCGGCCCGAACAAGCTCCAGGCCATCTTCATCGCGCATAGAGGCGGGCCGCTCTCTTTCCCATGTGAGCCAGATCTCAGCCAGCGGGAGGTGCTCACTCTCGTCATCAGCTGCATTCAGGTTCAGATCAGGTCGAGGCAGATAATAATATTGATTTATATTGCCTAAGAGCATTTCCTCGTGGCCGCGCCAGGTTTTCACCTGGATAGGAGTTTTGCTGTGCTCCTCAATTAGCGCGTCAAGGGCGCGCAGGCAGGCGCGCGCGGCTGGCGTGTCGATGGTCACGCTCAGTTTGCGTGGTGGAATGATCGGCGTACGCTGCTCGGGTTTGATCAGGCCCAGCACATTCTCACGCGTGTATGTTTCTTCCGTGCGACTGGCCGCGAAGATGGTTTCCAGAAGTACGCTCTCCACAGGAGTAAGGCTCGCGCGCTCCGCAGCGTAAGCGCGGGCCATAGCTGTTGCTCGCTCAATCTGGCGTTTGTCTGCCACCAGACCATTGAGCAGATCCAGCCCTGCCTGGCGCTGCAGGGCATGCGTTTGCGCCAGCAGCCGGCTGGCACTGGCTATTACAGCTTCGTCGTCACCTTTAAGCAGCAATTCAATCAGGCCACGCCGCAGGTCGACGCTTTTGCGGGTTAGCAACTGCTCTATCACCCGTGTATCAGCCTCATCTAGTGGATGGCCTGCAATCAGTTTTAGCATCTCAGAGCTCACCCAACGTGTGCGGTCCCCGAGCAGCTGGTACAGCGCGTCGCGCACCTTCTCATCCCAGGTGGGTAAAGCCGCTAATCTCTTCGCCAGGTTTATGCGATCACGAGAGTCCATTGCGGGCATGTAGGGGATGAGGCACCTGGGGTCGCGCTCACTCAGACAGTCAAGCAGGGTGCTCAGCATGCTGGCAACATTGACCTGGATTATCAGCCACGGCCAGATGCCGCTCTGGATGCACTGGTCTTTGCCCTCCATGCGTTTCAGTAAGGCCTGGACGCGCTCAAAGCATTCGCTCCGGATCTGCTGCCCCATTGTATATGTGTCCATATGGGCATAGGCATGGAGCGCGACGCGTAGATCGGGATCAGCGAGACAGTAGAAGAGCTTCTCCCACGCCTCGGGCAACTTCAGCAGGCCCAGCAGGTGAACGGCGGCCAGGCGACGCTCGGGCATGTCATCGGTAAGAATAGGCAGGGCCGCCACAATGGCCTTATCAGTATCAATAAATGCGGTCGCCCACAGAGCCAGATACACCTCCTGTGGATTGCCCTGATCGAGCGCTTTTTGGCGCACGTCTGGCTCATCAAGCAATGATACAAGCGCGCTGAGAGCACAGCGCAGGTCCTCAACATCCGAAACATCCCTGTCAAAACCCAGCCAGACGTTAGCGGCGCGCACCGTCGCGCTAAAACGCAGCAGGTCATGCTCAAGGATCAGTGTAATCATGCGTCGAAATGCCTGAGGATGAGCCTCGTCCACCGTCTCCAGAATCACCTGGCGCAGGCCTTCCTCACGTTGAGCCGCCAGCAGCAGGCGTTCAATACACTCCCAGCCCTCCTGACGTCCAGCAACGAGCAGGCCGGTAGTCACATGCCGACCCATCCTACCGGTCTCATGTTCGCCGCGCGCACAGGTCAGCAGTATCTGAAAAACATCCTCACCCTCAGGACCGCCCGCGTCAATGGCAGCTGCGAAGAGGATGCCAAAGGGCTGTGTATCATACGGAACAAGGTACGCCGCCCAGGCCGCAAACCAGGCCAGATCTTTCTCACGATAGCGCGCCAGGTGCAGCATGATGTTTTTGAGCCAGATCAGGCGTTTCTCGCGGTACGCCTGGATCTGAGCAGGCGCGCGAAAGGCACGTCGGTAGAAGTCAAACTGGTATGGTAGTTGTCCGATCAGTTGCCACGCCGCTTCCAGATGCGTGGCCAGGCGTGGCACTAGCGCAGTGAAAATCGCATGCCGCTCACGGGAACTCAGATCAGCCAGACGAGCGATCTGCTTTTCCAACTCTTTGAGCTGGCTCAGCCTCTCTGTATAATCATCAATCTGGTTCAGATCTTTCCCATGTTCATCGCAGTTGATCAACGCATAGGCGGGGGGACGCAAGGGAGCCGGTAACTCGTTCTCAATGGCAGCTAAAGAGAGCTCCAGCCAATTCGTTGTCTCTTCTGATTTCAGTTTCTCCTGAATATCTTCGCGTGCAAAAACCATCCTATTTTTAACCTCCTACCAGGGCCACAAGACGAATAAAGAGCAGGGAGCTTTCTTGATGCAACTGGACCGGGCCATCCAGCTCACGTTGTGGCTGACCATCAAGAAAGACCAGGTAGATGCCATCGACAAAACCTTGTAGCGCAACCTGAACTGCCTCATACTCATCAACCTCAACAGGCACGAGCTCTTTTTCGCCTCCCATACTAACCTTGCCTGTTCTGGCAGCGTCGTCAATCTCCTGAGCACTTAAAATGTTAAGCACGCGGCGTTCTTCCTGGCGAAGCCGAAAAGCCTGCACTTCCACACGCACCAACTCAGCGATCAGGTCGCGCAACCGAAAAACCTGTCCGCCATCCTCGTCGGGGTGCAGCAAGTTGGAAGGGAGCGTCACCTGCCAGGGAGCGCCCAGCGGTTTGCGCTTCCCGACCATCCTGGCTTCAACGCGCAGAGTCATATTTGCCTCATCCATAAGTATTCCTCTATATCATCTCAATAGGGAGAAAATCCAGTAGCATTGATAGCAGCACATAGTGCTTTGCATCTGCTGACTAGCTTTCATCCACAAAGTACCATTCTGCTGGCGAGAGAGGAAAGCGGTTATATAGCCATTTTTGTTAAACAGGGGCGGCTCCTACTAATAATAGGGGGACGAGAAAGGGAATGACAACATGTGCATAAAAACGGAAGTTATTGGAGAGTTATAAAGAGCAAGATTGAAGAAGACCATGAGCCATTGGTGTGCTACACTTTCTTTTGAGGTAGATCGAGCCCTCGGCAGAATTTTCTATACAAATCAGACACACGGAGGGAACAGGTGATGAACACAGCAGGATTGTCCAAGACGCGGCTCGCTCGCATGCACGATTTCATGTCTGGCTATGTCGAGCGCGGCGAAGTATCTGGTCTCATTACGCTTGTCAGTCGGAGAGGAGAGGTGCATGTTGATGCGATCGGCACGATGGCGTTTGGCGCAAGCGCCCCGATGAGGCGCGACACCATCTTTCGTGTTTCCTCCATGACCAAGCCCATCACGGCTGCGGCAACGATGATCCTGGTGGAGGAATGCAAGGTGCGTCTGGACGAGCCTGTGGATCGGTGGCTGCCCGAACTGGCTGAGCGCAAGGTGCTGAAGCGGCTCAATGGGCCGCTCGACGAGACGGTCCCGGCGAACCGATCGATCACGGTGCGTGACCTGCTCACCTTCTGCATGGGCTTCGGACAGATCATGGCATCGCCAGACGCCTATCCGATTATGCAGGCTGCGAACGAGCAGCAGATTGGCATGGGACCGCCGAGTCCATCGATGGTGCCTGCTCCCGATGAGTGGATGCGCCGCCTGGGGCGGCTCCCGCTTATGCATCAACCAGGTGAGCAGTGGATGTACAACACAGGGTCTGACGTGCTGGGCGTGCTGATTGCGCGTGCCTCGGGTCAGCCGCTTGAAACATTCTTGCGCGAACGCATCTTCGAGCCGTTGGGCATGAAGGACACCGGATTCAGCGTGTCGGCAGCCTCGCTCGACCGGCTGGCGACTAGTTACTGGCCTGATCCCGCAAGTGGAAAGCTCGTCGTGTATGACGAGGCCGCCGATAGCCAATGGAGCCACGCGCCTGCTTTCCCGTCGGGGGCTGGAGGACTGGTTTCGACCATCGACGACTACCTGGCCTTCGGTCAGATGATGTTATCACAGGGCAAATACGGCAACAAGCGCATCCTGTCGAGGCTTTCGGTCGAGACCATGACGACCGACCAGTTAACGCCCAAGCAGAAAGCGGTATCCAGCCTGGTTCCAGGCTTCTTTGATAGCCACGGCTGGGGATTCGGTGTCTCTGTGGTCACCAGACGCGATGACATCGCATCGGTGCCTGGCCGGTACGGTTGGGATGGTGGCATGGGCACCTCCTGGTATTCCGACCCTAGAGAGGAGATGGTTATCATCCTCATGACTCAGTGTGCCTGGACGTCCCCCAGCCCACCGAACGTCTATTTCTGGACGTTAGCCTACCAGGCGATCGACGACTGAGACGCCTCCATCGTCTCCCCTTTTACCGATACATCTTTGAAAAAGAGATATTGTGCCTTACACGTAGGCAGAGTCCGCTCAACGCGATGAAGAAGTTCCAGATCAGGGAACGGCGTTTTGATAATGGCATGGCTACCGTACTGATCATGTTGCTTCCAGATCAGTGGATAGTGGTGTAATTCCTGGATCAAATATGCCTCAAAGCGCTCTGGCTCTACGCTGATTTCTACCGTAAAATAGAGTTCTGGAACGTAACCATTACTGGTATAAAAATCGTAAGAGCTCTCCTGAGCACCGAGTAAGAAACGGGTAAAACCAAAATGAGCATATTGAGACCAGAAGAGCAGTGATCGTACTACTGGAAAATCTCCGACTGTATATCTTAGCACGATTTCAACTGCTCCTCGTAGAATTGGGAATAAAGACCGCCTTGCTGGAGCAGTTCAGCGTGTGTTCCGCGCTCGACGATGCGTCCCGCGTTCATTACTAGAATCAGGTCGGCGGCGAGGATCGTCGAGAGGCGGTGAGCAATCGCCAGCGTCGTGCGCCCTTTCTGAAGCTCCATCAGAGCTGTTTGAATCAGACGCTCGGAGCGTGTATCAAGGGCGCTGGTCGCCTCGTCCAAAATCAAGATGCGCGGATTTTTGAGCAAGACACGGGCGATGGCAACGCGCTGCTTCTCGCCGCCTGAAAGCAGATAACCGCGTGGGCCAACCACTGTCTCGTAGCCATTGGGCAGTTGTAGAATGCGCTCATGGATCTGAGCGGCCTGCGCGGCAGCGATCACCTCCTCGTCAGAAGCCTCAGGCCGTCCATAAGCAATATTCGCGCGCATCGTAGCATTGAGCAAATACGTTTCCTGTGTCACGATACCGATATGCTGGAGCAGGCTCTCCTGCATCACGGAGCGCACATCATGACCATCGATCTCTACCGCTCCTTGCTCCACATCGTAGAACCTGGGCACCAGGTAAGCCGTCGTGGTTTTGCCTGCGCCACTCGGACCAACCAGAGCAACGAGTTGTCCTGGTCGAACCGCGAAATCTATATCCATCAGCGTCGGTCGCTCCGGTTGATAACGGAAGCGCACATGACGAAAGCGAAGATGTCCGCTGACATGCTCAAGCGTCCTGGCATCAGCGCGGTCGGCGATCTCGATGGGAAGATCAAGGTATGCAAAAAGGCGCTCGAAGAGGGCGAGCGCTGATTGAATGTCGAGAGGAATACTGAGCACATGGCGCAGCGTTGGAAAGAACTGGCTTTGCAGCGCGATAAAGGCAACCAGTGAACCAAGGCTGAGGCGACCACCAATGACCTGAAATCCTCCCACATAGTAGACCAGGGCTGGGGCAATGTTGAAAAAGATGTGGAAGCTCAAGAGAAACCAGCGCCCGATCATCGTCTGGCGGACCTGTACGGCCACCAGCCGTTCACTTGTCGCGCTAAAACGGGTCGTTTCAGCTCGTTGCCTGCCGAAGCTCTTCACAAGGAGTGCGCCACTGACATTGAGCGTCTCCTCAAGTACAGACACGACATCGGCCAACATCTGCTGCGTCTCTTTGCTCGCGTCTCGCACAACCCTACTAACTCGCAGAGCAAGAAAGACAAAGATCGGCGTCAGACCGAGGGAAAGAAGGGTCAGTGGCACATTTAAGCTCAACATCACGACTAGCGTTGTAAGCATAACGATGGAGTTGGAAAGCGTCCCGCTCAGAGCATTGCTGAGCACATCACTCACGCCATTAACATCGTTGGCCAGACGCGAGATGATCTCACCGGTGCGCTCCATGGTATAAAAACGCAGAGCAACGACTTGAAGATGAGTATACAGGCCAGTGCGCATGTCGTGCATGACATACTGAGCCAGGGTGACCCTCACGTAATCCAGAGCAATGCTGACCAAGCCAGTCACTATCGGCAGAGCGATCAGCGCAAGCACCAACCAGGCCAGCAGAACAAGATCTTTGTGTGGGAACGCCTGATCAATGATCATCTTCGTGACTTCGGGAACGACTGCAGTACCAAGAATAGCGTTTATCAGGATCATGACAGTGATCAGAAACACACGCCCCCAGTAGGGACGAAAGGTCTGGATAAGGCGCTTGAAGTTTCCAGTTGCAGCAAGTGTGACTGGTTGGATGGTAGGCAGCACGGTTTTCCTCCTTGAAGCGAATAGACAAACAAGAGCGCGCCACGCCAGCCAAACCCATTTTGGCACAAAAAGCTTCTAAAACATCTATTAGAAAGGTAAAAGGTATACAATGATGCTTCATTGAGCGTATGAGCGGAAAATATCGTTTGAGGGTTGGAATATGGGTGGCGAGGCATCTATTATACACCCCAAACCCGGAAATCCTTGGTGTTTACAGACGAGATTTTTGGAAGCTGTTCAAAATCCTTTATTTTTCCGCAAAGACCGAATGCAACAATACATATTCCAGATCTTGAACAGGTATGGTCGATTATGCCAAAAACAATAATTTGTTATTAACTTGATTCAAGGATAGATAACCTCTGCTTAATAAAAAAGATGTATACTAGACAATAGTGGTCAATCGACACGCACCTATCAATCAGGCATGCACTGGTAAGAGCATCTATTTTTACCGTTTATTTCGTAGTATTTTTCTAATAAGGAAATCTTGTATGTTTCAGGGAAGACATCGTCTTGAAAATGCATCAAGGCAAACTGGTTGGAAAAAACACATTATTATCAATGTGGCTCTGACTTTACTTCTTTTCACACTTCTGAGTAATAATTCTGTTTATGCTCAAACACACACAGTACATAGTTCGCACCAGGCTCAAACACAACACAGCACTGATACATCCTGGCTGCCTTCAACTCCTCCCAACTGGCCTGTTGTTGTAGATGAACATAGCACGCTCCAACAACAGCAGGTAACCAGCGGAGTGACCGTTTCCGGCGATGTGTTGCAGACGGTCGGTGGCCCGGAGCAGACCAGCCAGCTCAATATCGACCTCTCAAATCCCAATGTGCGCCTTGGAGTTGTCCAGGCACACGATACTCTTTTCAGCCAGGACGAGCCGATAAGCTCGATGGCAAATCGTACCCACGCAGTAGCGGGCATCAATGCCGATTTCTTTGAGATCTATGGGACAGGTGATCCAGTTGGTATGGTAGAGATCAATCATCGTATCATCCAGAGTCCCGCCTCATACGCAGTACTGGGCATCACACCTTCTGGTAAACTTAACATCGCTGATGAAAACTTTTCCGGCGCAGTCACAGACGGTAGCTCCAGTCATGCGCTGAGCTCAATCAACCGCTATAGCGATACCAAAGGTGATCATCTGGCCTTCTTTACACCAGACTTAGGGAGCTCGCTTACCTTGAGTGGAAATACTGTCGCTCTCCTTAAGGCAGTTAATGGCACCAATGACACCTATACGGTCCAATCAATACAAACGAACAGCAATTCATTGCCTGCGCTTAGCGGCGAAGATGCCCTGGTCGCTAGCGGTAGCTCTGCCAGCTGGCTCTCTTCTAGCGTTCACACTGGTGATAAAATCACCCTTTCTGAGCAGATCTCACCCGATAATAATCTGGTAAATGCTGTCGGAGGAGGCACAATCCTCGTAAAAGATGGAGCATATTTCGACGATCCTCAGAATATAGCGCCCGGCGAAAAGAACGCTCAAAACCCAGTTACTGCTCTTGGTATTACAAAAGATGGTAATCATGCCTTCATGGTTGTTATCGATGGTCATCAGTCCGGACCTTATAAAAGCCGTGGCGTCACCCAGCCCGAAATGGCCGGTTATCTGATCGCTCATGGCGCGTACCAGGCCATCATGTTCGATAGCGGTGGCTCTTCTGACATGGTCGCTCGTCTTCCAGGCCAGCAGCAAGTCTCGGTCATGAATACTCCATCCGATGGACACGAGCGCCCGGTCGCTAATGGCCTTTTCGTTTATAGCACCGAAAGTGCCCCTGCTCCTGCGACAAAAGCGGTCGTGAATAACGGCCAACCCTTGACGATGCTTACCAACACGACCATTCCATTATCAAGCTACGCTCTCGATGCTCAGGGGAATCCGGCCTCCACACCCGTCGAAGTAAGCGTTTCCCCCGCCAAACTGGCCAGCGTTAGCAATGGCACCATCACGGCAGAGGGTACAGGACATGGCATTCTAACGATCCAATCGGGCGAGGCCCACTCTACAGAACCATTGGATATCGTAGATCACCTGGCGTCGCTCACCGTTTCGCCGAATAGCGCCGATCTTGCCAACAAGCAAACCCAGCAGCTACAGGTCACAGGCACAGCCGCCAACGGCGCAAACGTTCCCATTCCAACCAATGCCGTACAGTGGAGCGTTGATCCATCTTCCATGGGCAGCATCGATCAGGCCGGCCTCTTCACTGCTTCTGATACAACGACTGCTCTGGGTAAAGTGACAGCCACTATTGGTGGAGTCAGCGCTTCTTCCAGCATCGCAGTTGGTCAGATAGCCAAAAATATTGCGCCTCTGACCGACGTAAACAACTGGAGCGTTACCGACAAGTACATGAGCAATTATCCCAGAACCGTACCAAGCCCAGGACCTCAAACGACCGCGACGGGCAGCATCTCATTAAGCACAACAGAGAAACATGTGCCAGATGATAGTGGTTCGCTCGATCTCCATTACACCTTCGCTGGCGGACAACACGTTCTGGATTTTAACGCCTATCCCAATGATCTCAACGAAATTCAGGTTCCCACATTGAGTAATAATCAAGCACCAACCTCGATTGGTATGTGGGTCAAAGGAAATGCGGACCTTGCCAAAGGTTCCGGCAAACCACTGAATCCTGGAACGTTGACCTTTACGCTGGGTCTCTTCGGATCCGATAACCAGACCATCAAATTCTACCCGGCGGCGATGACTTTCGATGGCTGGCAGTTCGTTACCGCTCAGCTCCCGGCTGGTCAATCATATCCACTCCGCTTCAATTACCTGGGACTGGTAATTATCAATCCGGCGACAACGATGACTGGCGATATCTATGTCAGCGACTTCCAGGCGCTTTACTCACCACGTCCGCCCAAGCCATATGTGTACCAGCCGATCCCTGCGAATCCATCCTGGCTACAGTACACCGAAAATCCGGCTGATTTTAAGAATGGTGGGACAACTATTGCCAGCCTGGACGATGCGCACGTCCACGCCAACGATCCTAATTCGACGGGAAGTGTGGCACTGAAACAGGTCGGACAACAGTTCAAACTCCTTCCAACGCAAGCACAGCCTTCGGCAATACAAACTCAGGGTGACATGGTTGATGCAGGAACGACACCGAATCTCCAATACCTCAAATCCATGCTGGACGGCTTTGGGGTTCCGTACCACGAGGCGGTCGGAAACCACGAAATCACGCAGGGAGCCGATCCCGAAACGAAAAACTACACGTCGGTATTTGGACCAACACACTACGCTTATACCGCCGGACAAGCTAACTTTATGGTCCTGGATAGTGCACACATTGGAATTCTGGCCTCAAATAACTTCCAGGTACCAAATGAGGAACAATATCAGTGGCTGATCAACCAGTTGAACGCCAATACATCGTCGGTAGTTTTCATCACAACACACGTTCCGGCATACGATCCACACCCGGTCAAGACCAGCCAGTTTTCGGACAGCTACGAGGCTCAGATGTACGAATTGTTAGCTGAACGCTATCAGAATTCTCATCCGAACGTCCACGTCATCATGCTCCTCGGCCATGCTCGTGGCTTCTCTGAGAACTTGCTCGACCAGTATGGAAACGATGACGTTCATGGTCTACCCAATTTCGTTATTGCCGACGTTGGCGTACCAGCCTATGCGCCAGCGGACCAGGGTGGCTTCTACAACTATGTACTCTTCCACGTCTTGCCTGATGGTCATGTGCAGTTTTCTGTCATGCCTCTGCTCAACAAGATCGACGTGACGGCCCCATCGTCAACGCTCGCAAAGGGAACAACACTGCAGCTGACCGCGCTAGGTACCGAACCAAATGGCGACGACCTGGCACCGCTCCAGTTGCCGATTAGCGATCCAGCCTCACACTACTGGACCAGCTCGGATCCACACATTGCCAGCATTGACAGCAATAGTGGTAAAGTAACGGCTCACCAGGCAGGAACCGTCACTATCACCTGTACGTCGGACATGATCAGCGGGTCAACAACGCTGACCGTTACACCGTAATCTAAAACAACACAGAACAAACTATCGCTTACCAGTGCAAGGCTGCTCGAAATGAGCAGCCTTGCGTTTTGATGACAGTAAGCACCATAACAAGCGCAAGGGCTAATCTCCCGATGAGCAACAAAATAACGCAGGTATCATCGATGAGCACAGACTTGCCAAAACAAACAGATCCATATAAGCTAAAGGGACTAGCCGTCTTTTTTCATAGCGTAGGGAGGAGCGTTCGTGAACATTCGACAATATCAGCAGATTGACCAGGATGCAGTCTGGGCCCTTCACAAGGCAGCACTACACGGTACTGGAGCCGATTTGGAAGACGGCCATTGGGATGCTGATCTTTTTCAGATTGAGCAGGTATATCTCGATAACCAGGGTGAATTTCTCGTTGGTGAGATCGAGGATCGTATTGTTGCCATGGGAGCAATCAGAAGAATATCGGAGACACGAAGCGAAATTAAGCGCATGAGGGTACATCCTGGCTTTCAAAAACGTGGACTCGGGCAGATGATTCTATCGCATTTAGAGGCCCGCGCCGTTGCGTTAGGCTATCAAACGCTTCAGCTAGATACCACGACCCTCCAGATAGCTGCTCAACGTCTCTACCGAAAAAATGGCTTCACACAACTTGAGAAAACAGAGACCATCAATGGGCTTACGGTCCTTCTCTTCGAGAAGAAGCTTCATTTCTCTTAATCCAACATCTTTTGATCGGCTTGATCGATTTGATCTCCGACAACAGGAGAGATGGATTGATACCTCCAGCAATAAATATGTGTTGTCGTTAGAACTTTGGCTCAGTACTGGAAGAAGTGATGATCAGTGCCGACTCCATCTGATCTTTGATGATATTCAGCAACTCCAACTGAAGGCGAGTGTGGGCAATCTGATGCTCCCACGCTTTCCACATACTCGGTCGAGCGATGGAAAAGAGGGTATAGTGCAGACACTTCCCTGCGTTCTCTTACGTAATCACTATAGGAGGAACTCATGGACGAACACGACGTTCCAACACGCACACCAATAAACCCGCTCAGCGAACGCTTCTTGCGCTGGATCAGGGCCGAAGCACTCCGTTATCGTTGTTTGCCAGATGTAGTGTGGTAGAAGGAGCGACGAGGTGCGCCTTGGTCAGAACGAGATACCCGATCAAGCCACACGACATTGAGGGTGCCACCCAGTGGTATGGCCTGCCAGCGGGTACACATGGAATCCAGAGCGGGACGCAGTGGAAAGAGAAGAAGTGCGATGATCGAAACCCGTTGAAAGGTCCTGCATTCAGGAGCATGGTTTATGTCCGAAGAAGATCGGGGATTGACAAGCCGGATTGGCCCTGTCGAGATCGATTGGCCTCACACCATTGGGTATTATGGGGGAATCGGTCTGGCCATGGCCTTTGAACTCATTGAACCGCCGCTTGCCCTTTTTATCGCCGATGTACCTTTTTTTAAAATGCTCAATGTGCCTCAGGCATCGCGCCCAATGCGTTTTGTCGCCCAAATTCTTGACGGCGCGGCAAAGCCCGTCGGAGGAAGCGCTGAAGCCACCTTACGCTTGTCGACTGATACATCGCAACACCTTTCGTTCTTACAAGAGGCGCGTCAACTGGCGAGGCACATGAGCATGAAAAAAGGGGAGGAGACTAGCTGATGCCAAGCATATGGGCTGCCATCGAGAAATTGACAGAACCAGCCAGGTACAGCATGCGTCTTGGCGAGAGGATCACTGCCAGGTATGCACGGAGCGGGCTGCGCTGCCCCTCGCCCCGGTGACGCTTGATTGTCTGTTCCATTGCGGGAAGCGGCGATACATTTCCTTGGGAGGCGTTATGACGGTCGGCAGATTTCAGGTGATGGCACTCTTACAAGCGGCCCGGGCAAGAGTCCTGGGGTATCCACTTGACGAGGCGGAAAGCTTCGGCCTCAACCGGGCGATCTTTTACGCTGCCGCGAAAAGAGGGTTTACTGGTGGAAAAGACAAGAATCATCCGGGAGAACCGCGGAGGTTAAAGGAAACCCCGGTAAAGAAGACCAACAAAACCATCCAGCAAGATACCCTTGGTAATGAAGTCGCCTATTATGTAGAGATTGACGGAAAGAAACGGTATGTGATGGGAGAAGAGATCCTGGAGCCAGATGACTTTGGCTGGCAAGTCGAACAACGCTTCGGCCAAGCGTTTCCAGAGGCATGGCAACAGGCTGTACAGATCATCGAGCAGACGGACAAAGCGACGTTAGCATCACAGCGCCGTTTTTATGAAGAGGTATATAAACCCAGGAGAGACGAACTGGCAAAAGCCTGGTCGGAACTGAGTCAACAGGCCCGCTAGTGCCTTGAGCAGCACGATGATGCGTCACAGGGGATCAGGCGATAACAGAAGTGAGTTTTCAGCATGTCGTCGGCGGTATCGAGTGCACTATCAAAGACGGTGGCGCTTCTCTCAGCGCCACCATTTGTGTCTCCTTTGCTTTCCACTCAGACGTATCCACGTGAGGAGAGTCAACGACAGAGAGGAAAAAGGAAGGTTTTTGGTGAAGTAATGCGCACACGTAATCCTTCTCATTAAAACAAGGTTGAGCGTCTGCTGGGCGCTTTCAATGTTACTGACAATAGCAGCGGTGAACAGCAGTAACAATGAAAGCATCCCATAGAGGCTCGCTTTTAAGCGCTCTCTTTCTCTCGTGTATTGATAAAAGCTGCTTTAGAACCCGGAAGGTACGCTTCTTGTACGCGAGCATGTCAGCGCCAAAGAGCGCCTTGCCTACAATGCTCAAGGTCAGACCACTCATCTGCTGGAACAGATCAGACGGAATTCCGCAGTGCCTTATGCCACGATGGTCCGGGAGACAAGGGCCGCCGCGTTCGCTCCGGTAGAGGCTCCACAGGTTTCGATGTCAATGTCGATTGAGACATGCCCTGTTCTCCTTTGAGCTGAGCTTCGCACACACGATACCTGCTCCCGGGAAAGCAGAGAGACGCTCCTGCCGCATCTCCTCGGTTTCCACTGCCTCGAAACCAGCATCCGAATCGAATCTAAAAATTGACACATTACGGATGCTCTGCCAGAAACTTCTCGATCCGTGCGAACTCGCTATCACTCAGGCGGAAATCCGCTGCTGGGGCCAGTTCTTCAATCTGGCTGGGGCGGCGCGCACCAACAATAGCAGCCGTGACGGCTGGATTATGCAGTGTCCAGGCAATAGCGACGACGCCCGTCGTGATGTTGTGCTGCTTACCAATGTCTGCGAGCAGCTCTACCAGCATCAGGTTGCGTGACAGACGCGGTTCTTGATATTCCGGATTCCTTTTCCGCCAGTCATCATCAGGCAGATGCGCAATGCGTTCAGGCGTCATACGACCAGTTAGCAGGCCAGAGGCCATTGGTGAGTAGACAATGACGCCGATGTTATTCTGCTGACAATAGGGCAGGATTCCCTCCTCAATACCTCGATCAATCAGCGAGTAGGGTGGCTGAAGTGTCTCAACGGGCGCGATCTTCTCAGCACGACGCATCTGCTCAACATTGAAGTTCGAGACGCCAATGTGGCGTACTTTGCCCTCCTTCTTCAGCGCGGCGAGTGTGCTCCAGCCCTCCTCAATATCAGTCTCAGGGTCGGGCCAGTGGATTTGATAGAGATCGATAACGTCGATGTCGAGACGTTTCAAGCTGTTTTCGGCTTCTCGGCGAATCGAGTCAGCTTTGAGACTATGGCTTATTTTTCTGTTCTCATCCCAGATCATGGAGCACTTAGTAAAGATATATGGCCTCTCACGACCTTTAATAGCCTGACCAACGATCTGTTCGGAGTGGCCCAGTCCATACACAGCGGCGGTATCGATCCAGTTGATGCCCAGATCCAGCGCACGGTGGATCGTATCTATGGACTCCCGGTCATCCTGTGGTCCCCAAGCAAATTCCCATTGACCGCCACCAATAGCCCAGGTTCCCAGGCCAATTCGCGTGATCTGCATGCCTGTCTTGCCAAATTGATGCGTTTGCATCTATTAAATCCTTTCTTGCCAGGATGTGCTTATAAACTTACAAGGAACTTCAAACACCGCGGTCATGCTAGCACTCGATGTACAACGCTGTCAAACTCGTCAGCGCTTGTTTGCTCTGAGGAGCGGCAACAGGCGACTGCGTGACCATGAATAAAATAATTCGACCATCTGCTAGTACTACAGTTGTAAGTGAGGGTGGGAAGCAAGGTGGCGTTTGTAATGATAAAGCCGTGCAGTAGCCTGATGCATACATCGCCAATCATAGATCAGGTCTCTTCCCTTCGCCTGGGAAGCAGACCGTGCTCGATAGCAATGGCGACCGCCGCTGCCCGCGAATCGACATTCAGTTTGGTGTAGATGCTATTCAAATAGGACTCGACCGTGCGACGTGTAATCCCCAGGCGAGCACCAACCTCTTTACTCCGCTCGCCAGAAGCGATCCCGGCCAATACCTCCCGCTCCCGTGCCGTCAGTTGGAAGTCGCTGTTCTCGTGTGCAGCTGATGGAGCTGATCTCTTCTGCGTTGCATGGTCCAGGAGGCGTTTCATCAGTTCCGGCTGCAGCAGCATATTCCCATGAGCTGCGCTCTCAATCGCTTGCAAGACCGTCTCAAGACTGCTTTCTTTAAGCAAGTAGCCACGTGCGCCCGCCCGAAGGCTACGCAACATCAGATCGTCTTCATCGTAGGTGGTCAGCACGATGATGGCGATCTGTGGCCATTGAGCACGTATCCGCTCAATGGCTTCTAACCCATCCATAACAGGCATGCGCAAATCCATCAAGACCACATCGGGTTGCAGCGAGCTGATCAACTGAATCGCAGCGCTTCCATCAGCGGCTTCGCCTACCAACTCAATCCCTTCTTCCATGCCAAGCATCAAGCGCAGGCCAGTGCGAACAATCGGATGATCGTCGGCGATGACCACGCGGATCTTCTCAGGCATACGTATGCTCCTGGGTACTCGGAGAGGTTTGACTCGCCTCTGTGCGAGATGGGACTGGATCACCTGATGCGGCAAGAGGGTTACGGAACTCAAGTGTCGTTCCTTTTCCATCTGAACTGCTCACCGACAAGGTCCCCTCTACCAGGTTGGCTCGCTCTTGCAGTCCCAGCAATCCATAATGACCGGTGTAGAGAGCCTGGTTGGCAGGATCAAAGCCCTGACCATCGTCGTGCACCAGGATCGAGAGCCATCTTTCCACGACCCTTACTTCTACGCTCACCTGCCGGGCCTGAGCATGGCGTGCCACATTGCTTAACCCTTCGCCGATGACGCGCAGGATATGTTCGCAAGCGTGAGTAGGTGTATGGATCAAATCATCCAGGTGGGCATGACACACGATGCCAGTCATCTGGAAAAAATGTGCGATCTCTCCCTGAACGGACTCGACAAACTGATCCACACGAGGGGTTTTGGAACGCAGATCCGTAATGGCATGACGCGCATCCTGCAGGGTTGTACGCGCGTAGAAGAGCGCTTGGCTGAGTACCTGTTGTGCCTGCTGATAGTTCTTGCGATGCATCTGAGCAGAGGTGACCTCCAATTGCATAATCATCCCGGCTATTCCCTGGGCCAGGGTATCATGCAGTTCGCGTGCTATACGCTGGCGTTCGGTCAGCAAGGTCAGTGTTTCGATTTGTCTGGACGAGACAGCAAGCCTGCTATACGCTCCTTGTAATTCCAGATGAGCCTGTTCGAGTTCTCTTTGAGCGCTTGATTGCTGTAGATATAACATCAGGTATCCAAGCACGAAAAAGACAATCGTCGTCAAATCGGAGAAGCTCCAGAAACTGAGCCAGAGAGCTGCCAGGTTCATCCCAAGGGGAACGTCGTAAGAGGGGGGGATGCTGAGCGAGACAAAAAACAGCAGCAGGTAGCTCGTGCCAATCAGGAGCGCCGGGACAGCGCGTTTGAACATAGCTACTGCACACAGCGTCAGCACCAGGTAGCAATTCAGCGCCAGATTTGGCTGCTCCACCACCCACTGCATTGCTACAACGAACAGACCCTGGAACAAGAAATACAGCCAGAGGAACCGGGGCTGCACCCGACCAGAAAGTCCTCTCCAGAGCAAGAAGCTATAAAGCGCCACAAGCAGCAGGAAGAGGAGGACGGATGAGAGGGGCAGTGTGGACGCGACGACAACACCGCTTTGCAATTTTTGCAATTTAGGAAGAGAAGACGAGTTCAGGGAATCTGCGGGAAGGGGAGAAAGCGCCACAAAGTACACGCCGCTACGGATCGTCTGCGGCACACCATCGCCAATAAAATGGCTGTTAGTCGGGCTATCCTGCACATTACTGCCCAGAAGCGATCCGATCACTGCCGTTGCTACCCAGAGCAGGAGAAACCAGCGCAACGGTTCCTTCATCAGAAATTTGTTCTTCATGAGACAACATCTCCTTCCTTGTTGATGGAACCTCTTCAGATTCCATAGTATACCATCAATTGCGCTCTCTGCCCTCCCGGAAATTACTACCGTAAAATGTGCAGCCTCCACAGACATTTCTACAAGGGAAGTTCCACGATGACGCGAGCCACGCAGACCGCTAGAGTAGAGGGTGCGAAAGAGCGGCGAACATGTTGGACTGGAAAGCTCGTGAGTGTGATTTTCACACCTCTCCTGGTCCACCTCCATTGATATTCCGCTTGACAATGACTCTTTCGCGTCTAGCCTGCGGCTCAATCAAGCGGATCAG
>NZ_BNJJ01000007.1 GCF_016587435.1 Dictyobacter formicarum | reverse complement strand
GGATGGAGACCGCTCCCCACGTATCCCTGTTTCGAATAAATAAACACAAAATATCCAGGGACGAATAGGTGCGCATGCCTGATCAACCGCGTAAGCATTGCGTGTTGTGTGAGTGTTCGTCCTCGAACATTTCAGCCGTTATATCAGCATTATAACATGCAGCATGGCTGGACAATATATCCATGCGGCAATATGCACCACCATTTGATCTTTGTATGCTTCAATAAAACGCAATTGGACGTGTTCCGCGCATTTCATTTCCCACTAGCTAGCATACACCTATCCACTCTCGTATCCATCACAGGCGACCCTTATCCCATCACAAAATTATTGCTTTCTCTTGTTAAGATGAGGTGCAAGCGGTGCGCCGGGCGCACCGCTTGCACCTCATCTTATATAAATTGTGAGCGCCGTAGGCGCGAAGCGTCAGGGGCCGCAGGCGCGAAAAGCAGGCACTCAACACTTAACATTGACAATTCCGTTGCACCGTGCTATTCTAATCAAGCCGTAATTTAGGGGCACTATTAGGTGCTATGAAACGTGGCGCTGCTGAAAATACAGCCCCCTTTGTGTGGGGCAGAGGTGGAATTAATAAAGCATGACTGTCAAAATTCGTTTAAAACGTACGGGGATGAAGAAAGCCCCTAGCTATCGTGTTGTGGTCGCTGATGCACGCTCTCCTCGTGATGGCCGCATTATCGAAAATATCGGTTGGTACAACCCACTTGTCGAGCCCTCCGCCATCAACATCAACGAGGAAAAAGCTCTCAGCTGGTTGAAAAACGGTGCGCAACCCACAGAGTCCGTTGCTCTGCTCCTCAAGCGCGCTGGCATCCTTGACCGTTTCACACAAGAGAAAGCCGCTGCTAAAGCTGCTCCTGCTGCTGCTGAGTAAGTACATTTCTATCGGCACAGGCTAAGTTGTATCTGAAGTAAGGATACTATATGCGAAAATTGATTGAGTATGTAGCTCAGTCATTGGTGGATGATCCTTCAGCCGTTCAGGTGCGTGAAGTTCGCAATGACCGTAACGCGCTCGTGCTAGAGTTGCATGTGGGGGCCGATGACTTTGGTAAAGTGATTGGTCGTCAGGGACGCGTTGCCAAAGCGATGCGTACACTGTTGCGCGCAGGCGGCACACGCGAAGGTCGTCATACCTCACTTGAGATCCAATAAATTATTATTGTGTGCCAGCGGCAGCACAGGCTTATTTGCCCGGCACATACCTGGGTAGCCTTGCCATGCAAATTGTATGAGCGTACGTGCCGGCCAGGTGTGGCGTGCTGGAGCTTTCTCAGGCTGGTCAGACAGAAATAGAGCTACGTGCTAATGAAAAACACGACAGAATGGGCTACTATCGGAAAAATAGTGGCCCCTTTTGGTATTCGGGGAGAGGTTAAGGTGTTTCCACTCAGCGATGTGCCCGATCGCTTTGTTTCGCTGGAGACCGTCTACCTGATGCCCGATCATCACAGCCTTTCCATTGCGGGGGTACGCCCCTACAAGGGCGAGATGCTGCTGCTCAAATTTAAGGGTATCGATGATGCGAACGCGGCCGAAAAATTGCGCAACCGCGATATTGTGATTCCTCTCGCTGAACTGGCCAAACTTCCTCCCGATGCGTACTACCAACATGACATTATGGGCCTGCGCGTACTACGCCTGAGCGGGAAGGAAGTCGGCGTGATTACTGATATCTGGACCACCGGCGGCAATGATGTCTATGTCATTAAAGGACCGCAAGGGCAGCAATTTTTGATACCAGCCGTCAAAGAGGTCATTAAACAGATTGACCTGATCAGACATGTGATGTATATTGATCCTATGAAAGGGTTGTTGGATGATGAGGCAGTAGTAGATGATCCCAATCAAAAGGAGATTGAATAACCAGACAAAATGTACCATCTGTACGAATAAGGGGTGGAAGCAACGGGATTCGTTGCAGCACGCAAAGAGTGATGTGCGCCCGATGGAGACCGTTGAGGATCGCATCTCCTGGCCCTTATTCTAGAAATGACACAGTGAAACGAATTAGTGCTTTTAGCCGTGTCTGTAACTGGTACCTTGTGTTTCTACTGTTGTTGCGTTGATTGTGTAACACGCCGCAGTCGCAGTATATTTGTAGGGGAGGAAATTTATGTCCGACCACATCCCGACTCTTGCTGATGTTTGTAGTGCCATTGCCGAAGGCCGACTTACTGCTGCCTCAGATGGCTCTACGTACCAGATCAATGCGTTTGAGTTGCGTCGCCACTTCAATAAACGTTACTCCCTTCCCACTATTTCCTTTTTAGAAGACATCCTCTCGCCTGCTTGTTCCGATGCTTGTGACTCCACCAATCTAGACTTTTGCAGTTTTGGACGCTAAGGTCTTTTTTATGCATCCGAAAGGGATGGTGTGGGGAAGTTGCGCTGTTGGAAGCGAACGACTATAATATGACTTGAATTTCAATAGGTCGTTTGTTAAAACGACCTATTGATAGATATTATCATAAGATTTGCTCGACCCGGCATATTTCTGATCTTTATTTAGAAGAGATGTGTCTCACGGCCGCCTGCAATAAACAGCATAGTAATATGCTCTCTGCGGTCTCGAAGGAAAGGTATGGTATGGAGCCACTTAATTCAGACTATGAAGTCGTTGTTCGTGAACCGAACCCTCGTGCGCGTTTTAACTGGTTATATGTTTTCCCGATACTGGGTGGACTGTGGTTGCTCTATTTGTTCTTAGCAGC
The DNA here is from genome assembly GCF_016587435.1 of Dictyobacter formicarum. The sequence goes on along the minus strand of NZ_BNJJ01000007.1, from coordinate 392,909 downwards.
CATTTTTCAGTTTCCGGTAACCGGTGCTGTCGACCCCGTCATGGCATTTATGCTGGTGCTGTTCTTTGTCATGGCCGGTTTGCTGTTCTGGGCCCTGGCACCCAAAGCCAATCGCTAAGCTGGTTATACACGCCCAATAATGAGACATACATCTTTCCTTCTTTTTAGAAGCTCGTGTATGTCTCATATCATGATATTTCTTCTTTCTCTTCTTCCTCCTTCCTCTCTGTGAAGCATGCGTTCTGAAACTATTCGTCCGCGCCAATTCGTGTTAAAAAATGTTGTGGTGGCCTTATGCAGGCGATGGCGTCACACTATTCATCCGTCCAGCTTAGCTACCAGCGAGCGGCGTTGAATGTTTAAAACGTTTACCATGTTTTATAATAAACGTGAGACCGTTCATTTGGATGACGTTCATTTGGATGAGCGGAGCCGCCGTGTCAGGTGGTAGTTAATATTTTCGGCTTTTTGCATTGGGCAAGCAACAAAGGCTTGCCCCAGCTACCTGCGAACGCAAGAAAACGGGGATATAAGTGTACAATACTCGTATAGTGAGGAGTACTTATGACAACTGCAGAAACTACTTCCCAGGTGAAACAATGGACAAATCTTGCCCAACAATTACGTGTTGATAGTATTCGTTCTACGACCGCAGCAGGTTCTGGACACCCCACCTCGTCGATGTCAGCGGCAGATCTGATGTCGGTTTTGATGTTGAGCCATCTGCATTATGACTACGATGATCCGAAAAATCCTGCCAACGATCATTTCATTTTGTCTAAAGGACATGCGGCGCCTCTGCTGTATTCGATGTTTAAGGCGGCGGGAGCGATTACCGATGAAGAACTGTTGACGCTACGTAAGTTTGGTAGCCGCCTGGCGGGCCATCCTGCTCCTGAGCTTCCGTGGGTGGATGTGGCGACCGGCTCCCTTGGACAGGGCCTGCCGATCTCGGTGGGCATTGCTGCTGTTGGCAAGTACCTGGATAAGCTTCCCTATAAGGTCTGGGTCTTGTTGGGTGATAGCGAGTTGGCTGAGGGCTCCAACTATGAGGCCTTCCACCTGGCCGAGCATTACAAATTAAATAATCTAGTGGCGATTCTCGACTGTAACCGTCTGGGTCAGCGCGGTGAGACCGAGTTGGGCTGGAATATGGAGGCCTATGCGGCCCGTGCTCGTGGCTTTGGTTGGCACGATATCATCATTGACGGCCATAACTACGAGGAGATCGATGAGGCCTATCGCCAGGCTGCTAAGGTCACTGATCGTCCGACTCTTATTATCGCCAAAACCATCAAGGGTAAGGGCGTCTCCTTCCTGGCCGATAAAGATGGCTGGCATGGAAAGCCTTTGACCCCCGAGCAGGCTGAGCAGGCCATTGACGAGCTGAAGCCCGCTGCGCGCAGCATGGTCTACCCTGTGCAGAAGCCAGCCCCCGCCCAACCTGCGCCGCTGGGAGAGAAGAAGCCCCTCGAATTGCCACGCTACGAGCTCAAATCGTCTGAGGCGACACGTAAAGCCTACGGAGATGCGCTGGTCGCGCTCGGCGCAGCCAATCCCAGGGTGATCGCGATGGATGGCGAGGTCAGCAACTCCACCTACGCCAACGAGTTCGCCAAGGCCTATCCGGATCGCTACTTCGAGCAATATATCGCGGAGCAGCAGATGGTGGCTTTTGCTGTCGGCTCTCAGGTCCGGGATATGATCCCCTTCGCCTCGACTTTCGCGGCCTTCCTGTCGCGTGCCTATGACTTTATCCGCATGGCTGCAGTATCGCAGGCTAATATTCGTCTCTCCGGCTCGCATGCTGGTGTCTCGATTGGTGAAGACGGGCCATCGCAGATGGGCTTAGAGGACCTGGCTATGATGCGGACGGTCTATAATAGTACAGTACTCTATCCATGTGATCCCAACCAGACCGCTCAACTGGTGGCGGCCATGGCCGATCACGGTGGAATTTCCTATATCCGTACGACGCGTGGAAAAACGCCCGTCATCTATGGTCCTGACGAGACTTTCCCGATTGGTGGCAGTAAGGTCGTGCGCCAGTCTGACAAAGATCTGGCGACCGTGGTGGCGGCAGGTATTACGCTGCACGAAGCCCTGCAGGCATACGATCAGCTCAAGAGCGAGGGCATCCGTATCCGCGTCATTGACGCCTACTCGGTGAAGCCCATCGACGATGAAACGTTGCTGGCCGCGGCTGAAGAAGCTGGTGGCAAGATCATCACGGTTGAAGACCACTGGCCCGAAGGTGGTCTGGGTGAAGCAGTGCTGGAAGCGTTCTCGCAGGCCGAAGTCCCCATGCCTCAGATCGTCAAACTGGCCGTACAGTCCATGCCAAGCTCTGGTAAACCTGCTGAGCTGCTCGAAGCCGCGGGTATCAGCGCCCACGACATCGCCCAGGCTGTCAGAACATTGGTCAAATAACACTATTCACGACACACGCCAAACCAAAGCGCAGGAGAGCCCATCCGCTCTCCTGCGCTCCTTTCATTTCATGCCTGCGGCCCCTAACGCTGCGCGCCTTCAGCGCCCACTCTTTTTATATGTGTTATTGCAGGAAGCGCGCAACGCGCGCTTCCTGCAATAACACATATAAAAAGAGTGGGCGCTGACACCCCGATGGCAATGGAAATAAAGCAAGCCTGGCGCACAAATATCCTATGTTTGAAACTGAACTACTGATTCCCTCGTGTTCTATGAGAATTAGTTAACATTTTATATATCTGCGAGGTGGTATGCTTATGCCTGGTAAAACTGCTTCTTTCCTTATTAATCCCCGGGCGGGTGAGAATGCGGCCAAATTGTCGGATATTCTGGCTGTCCTGTCGGCTGGTGGCTACAAAACAGAAATTGCTTTAAAAGAGTATGGCAAGCATATAATGGTGTTGGCGCGTGAGGCTACGCTGGAGAAGAAGAGTGATCTGGTGATTGTTTATGGTGGTGATGGGACGCTCAATCAGGCTGTCAATGGTGTAATGAGCGTGAAGGGTAAGCGGCCAACTGTCGGATTGATCCCCGGGGGTACCGCTAATGTGTGGGCGGGCGAAATCGGTGTGCCAACCGATCCTGTTAAAGCGGCTTTGACCCTCATCAATAGCGAGACGCGCAACGTTGACGTGGGTCGTATCTCGGTGCGCTCGATCTCTTTTCCGGGCGACGATAAGCCTTCGATTGTTCCTGCTAAGGCTGGTAAGAAGGCTTCGCAGGAGAGCGGGAAGGTGCGTCACCATTTTTTGTTGATGGCAGGTATCGGTCTGGATGCGGCTATCATGAGTGGTGTCTCGAAGCCATTAAAATACCAGATTGGACCCTTCGCTGTCGGGCTGTCGGCCGCCAAAGAGTTGCCGGAGCAGCATCCTTTTCCGGTTGAGATTCAGGCCGGCCAGGACAGCGATTCGCTCTGGCGGGGTGAGGCGGTCCAGATTGTGCTGGGCAATACGCGCCGCTACGCTAAAGTTGAGCGTATCACTCCAGACGCCTATGTGGATGATGGGGCTATCGATGTCTGTGTGATTACGGCCGGCAATCCATTGACTACCTTGCAACAACTGTCGTCGTTGCTGCTGCGCCAGAAGCCGGACAATACTACGGCCGAGTACTTTAAAGGTTCCCATTTGCGTATCAAGGTTCCGGCCAGCGCTCCCTTGCAGGTAGATGGCAGTGCAGTCAAACTCAAAGACTATCTGAGCTCCAGCGATTATGAAAAATTGGCACATTTGAATAAAGAGGAACTAGATAAGATCTTTATTACCTATCAGATCGATACGTTGCCTCAAGCTCTTCCCGTCGCTATTCCTCTGGCGTATGATGAAGAGCTGTTCGAGCATGCATATCATCCTTCCAATAAAGAGAATGGCGCCTATCATGAGCAGGAGGAATCTGAGACTGGCCAGAGGCTCAAGCATGGCCTCTTCCAGCGCCATCGCCACGAAGATGGTAAGCCCATGGAGACCTCTTCTCAGAAGCATACGACTGCGGTAGAGACGCTGGCCGAGTCGGAGCTACACTCCAAAGATGATAAATCTGAGCAGGAGCAGGAGCATGTGAAAGAGTTGAGCAAGGAACTGCCAGATGTGATGGATGCGCTGGCCTCCCAGGGACGCAAGGTGGCCATCTTCGGCAAAGCTCCCTGTGCTTCTCGCCCCAATACGTATGTGATTGCCGGCGCGGTCCAGAAGCGCTCGGGTGAAGCTGAGCCAGGAGCGGTGGTTGTGACTGAGAAGACAACGATCTTTGACCACGAGGGCCGCCGTGTCTCTAACCTGGAGGCTGCTATGCGGGAACTGGCAGAGGGCGCTGTGGTGATTGTCGATGGGAAGTGTAGTAAACGCAATGTGGTGCAGGCCAGGCGCCTGGTGTTGCCTTAGGCTTACGGTGCACCTCTATTCATCGTTTGTATGATCGACTGTGTCTGAGAAGTTTGTTGTCCCGGCACACATATGCGCTTCTCAGATCTATAGGTTGAAAGGTGTTCAAGCCTATGCGCTATCATCTGAGAGAACATGCCTGGGGTCTGACCGATAACTTTACGGTGCGGGATGATGCTGGCAATGATGTCTTTGATATCCATGGCAAAATTTTCCATATGGGTGATAATCTGGTGGTGCGGGATCACTATACCGGCCAGGAACTGGTCCATATCAAGCAAAAGCTGATCTCTTTCCGACCGAGCTATGACATTTACCGCAATGGTGAGCATTGGGCGAATGTGCATGAGCAGTTTCATCTTTTTGGCGAGCGTTTCAAGGTTCAGGGTGATAATGGTATGGTCTTCCATATCAATGGTAATGTCTGGGCCTGGAATTTTACGGTCAATGATAGTGCTGGCAACCTTCTGGGCCAGGTGGGCCGCGAGTTTTCGCTGTTCCATGAATGCTACGCCGTCGATGTCGCGCCGGGAGTGGATGCATCTTTTATGGTTGCGCTAGCCGTGGTGCTGGAAATGGTGAAGGACCATCAGGAAGATCACTAGCTTTCTTTCATCTTTCCAGATGGCGCTCAAAACATTTTTTATTGTGTGTTGTGACGTGCGCCCAGCGCACGTCACAACACACAATAAAAAACTGGACGGGCGCGCATGCGCGCCCGTCCGCATAAGTAGTTCCTATGCGGCAAGCGGGAAATCGGCCGCGAGGGCCGAACCTACTTATGCGGAAGAAACTGCTGCAGACTCTGGTAGAAACCTAAGAAATTGGGCGTACCCAGACCGGTTGGATAATTCCAGCCAGGGGTAGCTCGATAGTAGATATTATCCCCTTTCGTAATATTGTAGAAAGGATGATATTTTGCCTCCTTAGCCTGTGCGGCATACCATCCAGAGGGACCGAAGAAAAAGTGCTTAAAGTTGTACTTGAATGCACCATTTAAGACCGCCATCCCAGATGCGACCAGCGGAGTAGCTGCACTGGTACCATCGCACGCCCCCCATCGGTTTTGCATATAACATACATTATTGGTAGCAGCCGCAGCGAGATCGGGCAACTGACGATAGCCAGTGGAATACTGATTTTGTAGTCCAGAAATGGAAGAGGTGCTCTGTTGTTGCCAGTCTGGTGCCTTGAAGGCAGTGCTAACGCCACCACCAGATCCCCATGAGTTGTTGCAAGTACTATGATCGGCAGTGCTATCCGACCATGCGATCTCACTGGCACGCTGGCCATTCGCTTCGGTTTTGAGCATAGTGCCTCCCGTGGCAACTACCCACGGGTCGCTGGCCGGGAAACTCACTCCAAGCTGACCATAGCTTCCAGTTCCGAAGGCAGCACAATCGCCGGAGGCGACAAAAATGCTCATATGCTCATCTTCAGTCAGGATCTGCAAACTCTGATTAATCATAGCCAGATCATTTTGCGTAATCTCTGATTCAGGTCCCCCAAAGCTCATACTGATCACGGCCCCTGAATGGGTATCATTGCGATAATCATCAATGATTTGCTGAAGCAGGTCATTGATCACAACAAAATCATCCCCACCACGTTGATAAGCTCCCCCGGCGTCTCCCTGGTAATCAACGATCTGAGCATAGGGGGCTACACTGGCAATCACATCAAGATCAAGCGTAGACTCATCAAAAAAACCTGTGGGTACCTGAGGAGTTCCATCCAGTGTGACAGTTTTCAATGTGCCTTTAAAATTGACACAGTTAAAGAAGGCATTTACGTCATTCCGAATATAGGTATCGTATGGCTCGACCAGCAGCACCTTTTGCCCCTGGCCATACCAGCCTTTTTTCTGGAAAGGTGCCAGGCCATAGGACTGAATATAATCAGAGGGCAGGAGGGTAGGCGTAGTCCAGCCGGCCTTATTGGTTAGCGGACTACAATCAACATCCGCAGTGCTCTGTGTATGATGGCTTGAGGCCGGAGTAAAAAAACCTCCTGGCCGTGCTGGATGACTATAGTTATCCAGGCCACTCACTGCCAGAATGGCGCCCGCTATCTGCACCGGTACTTTCGGCATCTGATTGGGGTCTGGGGTATAAAAGCTGCGATTATTGAGCTTGTGCGTGACAAATTTGGTCTGCATCAGCGTAGCCAGCGAGCCAGCTTTTATATCGATCGTCATCCATGTACGCGTCTTATTCAGATTGACGGTCGCATCTTTGATCCCAAAGTAGTGCTTAAATTGCTGATATGCCTGTTCACTGATTCCCAGGTTCTTCGCCAGATCACCGCTGTTCTGTGTACTACTACTATCCGATCCCTTGTTATCAAACTTCTTGATTGTATTAGGATCAATCTTAAAGGTGACCCCCACATGCAATATCTGGTTATCTGATAGAGGACCAGTAATCGGGGCTGTAAGCGCCTGCTGGGGAATATCCAGTTTGAGTGTCTGGTATTGCAGATTTGATGTTGGTGTTGGTGTTGGTGTTGCATTATTAGATGTCGTATTGCCCATATCACAGCCAGTGAGGGCCAATAAACAAATACAACATAAACACATGAATAGACACTTTATTCGAAAACGTGATTTTCGATGAAACGACATAAGATAGAGAAACCTCCACATATAATAAAAATTGCATGCATAGATGTAATCACCCCACCATTACGCCCTCACCTCTTTCCTATGCATCCACATTATATGTGTTGTTGCGGTGTTAAACAATGTAAATAATTACAAATATTGTGTGAACAAAATCACAACCGCCCACCCCGTCCAGCGTTTTATAGTCGTTCCATTACACAAAAGAAACAATCACGGTAATTGCATAGGTTCGGAGCTTGCCTCCGATTATTGTCCTCGGCGAAGGATAATAATCGGATACATGATTATGCTCCCGATTATGCTCATTGGCGGGGGGATCATCGGATACATGATTATGCTCCCGATTATGCTCATTGGCGGGGGGATCATCGGATACATGACCATGCTCCCGATTATGCTCATTGGCGGAGGGATAATCGGAGGCAAGCTCCGAACCTATGTAATCGCTTTTATTGTTGCTTTGTTTTAGAGGCGATATTTGACGACCAGCTTTTGGAGCCAGCTGCTCTGTTTCTCGGATGGCACGAAGTTGTTTTTGCGCAGGCGTTTGGTCATGTCGGCTACAAATTTGCGTTCTTGTAGGCTGACGCGTGAGCTATTGGGGTCGATAGTATCTATATATGCCTGGAGTTGTTGGACTTGCTTGCGTATGGTGTTGATCTGGGCTGTTGAGAGTCCGCTGCGCGCTTCGGGCGTCTGTGAGTTCTGCCAGCGCTCGAAGGCATCCTTGTTGTTATTCCAGGTGCCCAGTCCGGCCAGGTAGTCTGCCCGTTCGTTCTGTTCATGTCCGGCGTGTCCACGTACCCAGATAAATTTGGGTTTGGCCTTGCGATAGCTGAGCATTTTGCGGTAGATCTCCCAGAGGTCCGGGTTGGCTTTCATCTGGTAGACGCCGGTGGCGACTTTGATGGTATACTCGCTATCGCTGTAGATGGTGAGTGGAAGTAGCGGTGGCGCGATCGAAAGTACGGCCAGGACCGCCGAGATCTCGGCCCGGTTGTTGGTGGTGGTGGGCGATTTGGGAATGTGCCCGTAGCACTCTACACACGGAGACTGTTGTGGAAGCTGCCCGTCGCTGGCGTCGGCGGCCGCCCATAGCAAGGCGCTCCAGCCGGCCGGGCCACCGGGATTTTTAATACAGGCTCCATCGGTATAGGCGATGACTCCGGTCTTGTCCAGACCCGGCAGCGCGGCCCGTACATCTATGTCGAGAACAGCTTTGAGGATTGATTCCCACTCTAATGAGGCTTGAATTTCGCTCACTCCAAACAACCTTTCAATTCCTGCTGGTAATGATTGATGTCATGTGTATGGTGCAGTTTAGCATAGTTACTGCTACATGGATAGCATATAGCTCTTCGTTCCCTGTGACTTTGCCATCCCATCCACAATATGGATTGCTTATGATAGAATTGTGTTGGGTTTGTATATTTGTAGCGCGCTCATGGCGCTCATCCAATTGAGCGGCCTTCTGCGCTACTGGCAGCAACATAATAGGGATCAGGTTTTATTTCGATGAATACTACGCAAGTCGTACATCTATGCACTATGGCAGGATTGGGAGAGCCGCTGGAGGAGCCTCAGGCGGTGACGGGTGGTTTGTTGCATCGTGTGTGGCGGCTCAAGACTACCGGCGGCACGTTCGCGTTAAAGCAGTTAAATGCGGCGCTTTTACAGAAGCCGGGCGTTCAACATGCCTATCGTTTATCTGAACATATCGCGAGTGCTATGGCGGAGCGAGGCATCCCGGCCGTGGCGGCGCTGGCGCATGGTGCAGGAGATGTCATCTATGAGCTAGATGATATGACGTTGCTTGTATATAGATGGATTGATGGCTCCGTCTTGCCGGCGGAATCCGTGACGCTTGAGCAGGTCCGCCAGATCGGGACCCTGCTGGCACGGATGCATGCCCTGCACCTGCAGGTCTCGGAGGTGCGTCCCTTTGAGTGGACGCATTTTGAAGATGAGGACTGGGATATCTTGACGTTTCAAGCCTCCGATTTAAATCTTCCCTGGGCTAATCAGGTGCGCTCGGTCTTGCCGCGCCTGCTCGAATGGACCCGTGCCTATGAAGAGGCCGGCACATTGCTGAGCCAGCACATGCTGGTGAGCCATGCCCATTGTGATCCTTCCAATGTCGTCTGGAGCGATCCAGCAACCCCCTGGTTGATCGATTGGGAGGCGGCCGGACTGGTGAATCCCACTATGGAACTGGTGGGGGCTGCCCTGACCTGGAGTGGATTGCTCACAGGCCAGGCGGGCGAGGAGCGTTTTTCGGCTTTGCTGGCAGCCTATTGCGGCGCAGGAGGAAGGATAGAGGGCTCCGGCCAGAGTGCTATCCATGCTTGTATGGGCACCTGGCTCGGCTGGCTGCTTTTCAATATGCGCCGTTCTCTCGGAGAATCTGTGACCAGTGAAGATGAACAACTCATCGGTGTCCGTGAGACAACCAGCACTTTAACTACATTGCGTACCCTGGCGACTCAAGCAGCCTCGTGGGCTGCCCTGGTTGATGCTTGCCACTAGTTTAACCTCTTATCGTTTCGTTGAAGAAATGACGTCTTTCATTGTACCGTCAAAGGAAAAATCCATGACCACGACTAAAGCGCGTACGGAGTCAGTAGCTGACGCACAGCCAGCTACGGCCGACACCCTGGTGCGTAATCCAGGGATGCCCCTGGATATGGGGTGGGTCGGTCGCGTACACATTAATCGCAGTGCTATCGAACGGCGGGCCGCTACGTTGCCGGCGCGCCGCACCGTTAAAAAAGAATGGCAGGCTGCCTGGCTGTTGCGGGCGATTACCTGCCTGGATCTGACGACGTTGTCAGGCGACGATACCCCTGGCAATGTGCGACGCCTGTGCGCGAAGGCGCTCCAGCCGGTGCGTCCGGAGATTCTACAGGCGCTGGGCTTCGAGAGTTTGCACGTCGGAGCGGTCTGCGTCTATCATCAGTTTGTATCGACGGCTGTTGATGCCCTGCGTGGCAGCGATATTCCTGTCGCTGCGGTTTCGACCGGTTTTCCTGCTGGCCTGAATGCGTTTGAGCAGAAGTTGCAAGAGATTGCGGCTTCGGTGGCGGCGGGCGCCCGCGAAATCGATATTGTGATTTCGCGCCATCATGTGCTGACCGGCAACTGGCAGGCGTTATATGACGAGGTCAAGGCTTTTCGTGAGGCCTGTGGAGAGGCCCACCTGAAAACGATTCTGGCAACCCACGAGCTGGCGACCCTGCGCAATGTCGGTATGGCCAGCCTGGTCTGTATGATGGCTGGCGCTGACTTCATTAAGACTTCGACCGGTAAAGAGCCGGTGAATGCTACCCTTCCGGTTGGCCTGGTCATGGTGCGTGCCATTCGCGATTACTATGAGCAGACGGGCTATAAGGTAGGTTTTAAGCCGGCCGGTGGCATTCGCGCTGCCAGGTCTTCGCTGGATTGGCTGGCCCTGATCAAAGAAGAGCTCGGCAACGAGTGGCTGAATAATACGCTGTTCCGCTTTGGCGCCAGCGGCCTGCTGTCCGACATCGAGCGCCAGCTGGCACACTTCGTGAGCGGCCAGTATGCCGCCGCCTATGAAAATCCTATGGTTTAGTCTGGAAGGTGACATTATGAGTATTATGGAAATTTTTGAGACGATGGACTACGGTCCGGCACCAGAAGCATCTTCCCTTGCACTGGCCTGGATAAAAGAGCATCAGCCGTTCCAGTTGTTCATCAATAATCAGTGGACCGCGCCTGCTAAAGAGACATATTTTGAGAGCAGTAATCCCGCCACTGGTAAGGGCATCACGAAGGTCGCCGCCGCCGATAAAGCCGATGTGGATAAAGCTGTGGCCGCTGCCCGCAAGGCGTTTCCCTCATGGAGCAAAACTCCGGGACACGTTCGTGCTCGCTATTTATATGCTATCGCGCGCCATATTCAGAAGCATGCTCGCCTGCTGGCGGTGTTGGAGTCGCTGGATAATGGGAAGACCATTCGTGAGACGCGCGATATCGACATTCCTCTGGTGGCCCGGCACTTTTATTATCACGCCGGTTGGGCCCAGTTGATGGAGACGGAATTATCTGGTTATCAGCCGGTTGGCGTGGTGGGGCAGATCATCCCCTGGAATTTTCCGCTCTTGATGCTGGCCTGGAAGATCGCGCCCGCCCTGGCGATGGGCAATACCGTGGTCTTGAAGCCGGCCCGCTATACTTCGCTGACCGCTTTGAAGTTCGCCGAGATCATGCAGGAGGTCGGGCTGCCGGCCGGTGTGGTGAACATCGTGACCGGTGAGGCCTCTAAGGCCGGGGATGCCCTGGTCAACCATCCCGATATCGATAAGATCGCGTTTACCGGTTCGACCGATGTTGGCCGCAGCATTCGTAAGGCGACGGCTGGCAGCGGCAAGAAGCTCTCGCTTGAACTGGGCGGCAAATCGCCTTTCATTGTCTTTGACGATGCCGATCTGGATAGCGTTGTCGAGGGTGTGGTGGACGCTATCTGGTTTAACCAGGGCCAGGTATGCTGCGCCGGCTCGCGATTGCTGGTGCAGGAGAATATTGCTGAGCGCCTGATCAATAAATTGCGTGCTCGCATGGAGAATCTGCGCATCGGAGATCCACTGGATAAGGCCATGGATATCGGGGCGATTGTTTCGCCTGGACAACGTGAGGAGATTCAGCACCTGGTTGATATTGGCGTGAAAGAGGGTGCCCAGATGTGGCAGCCGTCCACTGCCTGTCCGACCGAGGGCTCGTTCTTCCCTCCCACACTGTTTACCAATGTGGCGCCTGCCTCTACCCTGGCGCAGGTGGAAATCTTTGGGCCGGTGCTGGTAACCCTCACCTTCAGAACGCCCGCAGAAGCGGTTGAGATTGCCAACAATACCCGTTACGGTCTGGCCGCCAGTATCTGGAGCGACAACATTAATCTGGCCCTGGATATCGCTCCTAAAGTGAAAGCGGGAAGTGTCTGGGTGAATTGCACTAATCAATTCGATGCGGCCTGTGGTTTTGGTGGCTATCGCGAGAGCGGGTATGGTCGTGAAGGCGGGAAAGAGGGCCTCTATGAGTATGTGAAGCCTGCCTGGCTCAATGTCCACCATGGTCGCTCCAGCAGCGCAAAGGCTGTAGCACAGGCCGAAGAGCAGCAGGCGACCGCTAATGGTAGCGCTGCGGTGCATACGGATGAACTAGAGGAATTCAACACGACTGACTCGCATGTTGGCTATGGTTTTCCTCCTATTGATCGCACCCCCAAGCTATTCATTGGCGGCAAGCAGGCACGCCCGGACTCTGGCTATAGCCTGACGATTACCGGGGCTGCGGGTCGTGTGCTGGGTGAGGTCGGTGAAGGCAATCGTAAAGATATTCGTAATGCCGTTGAGGCCGCACACAAAGCCAGTGGGTGGAGCGCTACTTCCGCGCATAATCGCGCTCAGATCCTTTACTATATTGCTGAGAACCTGGGCGCGCGTGAAAGCGAGTTCGCGCGGCGCATTGTCGACCAGACCGGTCGCACATATGCTGATGCGCTCAACGAGGTACAGACCAGCCTGTCGCGCCTCTTCAGCTATGCGGCCTGGACCGATAAGTTCGAGGGGAGCGTGCACCTACCGCCGCTGCGCGGAGCCGTGCTGGCCATGAAAGAGGCTATCGGCGTTATTGGTATGGCTTGTCCAGACGATTATCCGCTGCTGGGCTTCATCTCGCTGGTCGCTCCGGCGATCGCCATGGGCAATACCGTGGTAGCCATCCCTTCGCCGCGCGCGCCATTCAGCGCCACCGATTGTTATCAAATTTTTGAAACCTCGGATGTCCCGGCGGGCGTCATCAATATCGTCACCGGCGAGCGTGAAACCCTCAGCAAGGTCCTGGCCGAGCACCACGACGTAAACTCCATGTGGTACTTTGGCACGGCTGAAGGTTCGAAAGCCGTTGAGCTAGCCTCGACCAGTAATATGAAGCGCACCTGGGTCAACTACGGTCGCAGCCGCAACTGGCTTGATCGCATCCAGGGCGAGGGTGAAGAGTTCCTGCGTGAAGCTACCCAGGTCAAAAACATCTGGGTCCCCTACGGGGAGTAACCCCTTGCGGGCGTTTAACCCCTCCGGAGGATAACGTAGGTGCGGCCCTCTGCGGCCGCTTGCCGCCCTCCGCAGAGCGGCGGCCCTGTATCCAGGCGCTTTGTATCTTGTGGAATGACACCTTCCTCCACGCGGTGCCCAAAAGCGAAGGCCGCTTTTGGGCACCGCGTGGAGGAAGGTGTTTTGAAAATGCGTAATTTGAAAAAAACACCCGGAAAAAGAAATACCCCTTTTTCCGGGTGCCTTTTCTGCGCAAGGACGGTTTAGCGTCCGACGACAGAGCGTAGCTCCTGTACCACCCGTTCGAGCTGTTCGGCGGCATCGGTGGCGGAGGATGCGCCGGTCTGCAACTGTTCGGTTACCTGGGTGGCCACTTTGAGGGCGGTCGCCAGTTTCTGGTTGCTGGAATGTTGGTATTCCAGGGCATTGACCAGGTAGCTGGCCGAGCGCATAATGTCCTCCATGACCTGCTCCACCTGCGCAGGTGTTAACTGGTTTCCGTGTTGTCTGAGCAACTGTGTAGTGCTGTTGAGCTTTTCTGAGGCTACTTTGGCGGCCTCGGTATAGTATTGCACCGACTGCAATCCTACCTGCGAAGAATCTACCACCCAGACTTGCTCACCGGCGGCATCTTGCTGGCTTTGGGCCAGGATGTTCAGCGCCTGGCTATTGCCGCGCAGGCTTTCTACGGCACGCATGATCGGGCGCGAGATGCCGATACCTGCGAAGAAACCGCCAATAGCGACGACCAGGGCCGCCAGTCCGGCGAGCCAGAAAATATTGCTCATCTGCTGATTTGCGATACTGGTGACACTACTGACCGGGCTGAGCACAAAATATTGCCAGGGGACGCTGGTGGTTGCCTGGCGCACCACTTCAAAGTCCTCTTGTTGACCCTGTGGCCGGGCGTTAAAGATTTCTGATGCGCCGCGGTTGTTACCAGTGTGGTTGCCCAGCGCTGGATCATAGGGAGCTTGTATTTGTGATTTATTGCCATAGCGCTGCTGGTTTAGGATTTGCTGCTGGGCGGTCGAACTTAGCGGCTTGATGCTGGTGAACAGCCTGTTGGGATCGGTATCGGCGATGCGCACACCATTCTCATCGACGATAAAGGCGTAGCTATTCTTACCATGGACATTGGCGTCCTTTTGCACAACCTCTTTCCAGATGTAGTCCATCTTCAGCGTTGCGCGCATAAAACCCAGGACTTGCGGTTTGGTATTCGGTACTGGTAGTGTAAAAATAGGAGCATAAATATCAACGGTCGCGACATTTGTTTTGGGATCATAGTAAACTGGCGAAATAAAGGTTTTGCCTGCTTTAATGCTCTTTAGTTGCTCGGGCGTAATATACGCATTGCCTCTTTGGGGCGTTCCTGTCGGATAGGATTGAATTAAGTGCCCCTGTGCATTAAAGAGTGCCCAGTAACTATAGTCCTTACTGCGGCTCAACCCTGCTTGTAAGGCAAACGTAGAGTGCAATAATCCGTCTTTATATATTGCTATCGGGGTATCAGCAGGGGAAAGTGCCATAAATTGTTGAACACTGGGTACCTGGGTGAGTGCCATGGCGTCTAGTGTGCGTTCACGAAAATAATTATCAATCAACTGCACACGTGTTTGCGCGTCACTGGTCATAGTGTCGTTGGCTTGATTGATCAACGTAGGCTGTGTCTGCACTTTGATGAACACCACTACCAGTAGCAGGGGGATGATCGCAGCGAAAACATAGCCGATTGAGATGCGTAGAGGCAATGGGAACCATCCTCGCCGGTGTGCTTGTATATCTTTTTGAGCCATTCTTTGTTGTGTCCTTTGTTGATATTGAGGTTAGCGAATAATTCCAATGCGTTCCAGGTCATACAGAAGCTGCTGAACTTCTCCGGGTTGACGACCTGTCAAGCGAATAAGCTCCATGACAGATCGGTTACCGTCGATGAGCAGGTACAATTGACGGTGATGACGTGAAAGGTTGGCCTGGGCCAGGCGTCTCATGCCTTCTTCAGGTGTACAGGTACGTTGGGGTCCACTGTGGCTGGCCTGGATAGAGGGCATTGGCATTGGCGTAACTGGCAAGGCTGGCATGGGTCCTGTGCTATGACGTTGTCGGGAATCATTCAGCGGTGTGATGGGTATTGATGAATACATTGCTGGTAATGATGGATTGGTGGCTGATGATGACGATTGAAGATTCATCATTGGGCCCGTGCCTCTATCTATATCGTTAACAAAGATAAAGCGACACGGTCCCCAGGTTTGGAGCCAATCCATGGCTGTCTGGCCTTCAAGTTGCCCGCTTTGAGCTGAGATGATACGGCCCTGTACGAAAGTGATTTCTCCCCACTCTCTATGTGGCTCCTCGCCACGCTCGATAGAAAGTTGTCCCGTTTTACGCCCAAGTTGGAGAACTTGAATTACATTCATTAATTGGTCAGTCGCGATACCGCGTCGTGATGCCATGAGCGTCTTGCTCCGTCTCTAAGCAGGTTAAACCCTTAAGATTTTCTCTATTGCAGATTATACAAGCATAGCATAAAGAACGAAGATTGTGATAATTTTTTCGTTTCAATGAGCTGAATCACCTAATAAACGGTACTATTATCCTTTATTTACTGGGTATTTTAAGTCTTAGGTCATATATCCTGCACTGCCAGTTTTTGCTTATCCTGATGTATCATCATTGTATGGATATAGACCCTCAAACGTGCGATAATAAATGAAAACATTGTCGAGGTGTATTGGTGATCCACCAGGAACATGTAACCGTATTTGCCCAATACTGTGTTCCTGAACGCGTGCAGCAGTTGGTAGCCGCAAAATATGTAGTAGTCTGGAAGCAGGGAGTTTAGATGGAGTCTCACAACCTCTCTCAATCGCCTGGATCTCAGCCTGAGATGAGAGGATCAGGTGACAGCGCACCACAAACCGAGCTACTTTCAATTAACGAATTGGCTCGCCGTTGCTCAGAGGAGACCAATAAGTTTCTAAAGCAGAACGTTTCCAATGAGCGTTTTTGTCTTGAGTTATTTCGTCGCGCTATTATCAAGCGGGATGAGGGGGCATGGGCCTGTATCTATCAGCAGTATGCGCCCCTGGTTCTTACCTGGGTGACGCAGCATCAGAGTGTCGCTACTATTCTGGGGCAGGATGGTGGAGCGCCCCTGGTTAATGCTGCTTTTGCTAAATTTGCGCAGGCGCTGACTCCGCTCAAGATTGGCAATTTTGAATCATTGGCGGCTATATTAAAATATATGAAGATGTGTGTTCATAGTGTAGTGGCCGATGAGGTGCGAGTGCGCCAGGCACGTCAGTACGAAGATACATTGGAGTCCATCGAGCATGAGCCAGCTAGCGATGATCCGGCCGAGGATGTGATTGCCAATCTCTCGGCGCAAGATCTCTGGAAGATTATCCTGGAAGAAGTGCGTAGCGAAGATGAGCGTATACTGATATATGAGGCCTACGTTCATGGCATGAAGCCAGGTGAAATTAGTATGCAGCATCCACGATATTTTACGTCCGTTGATGATGTGTACCGGATTAAGCGCAATGTCCTGGAGCGATTACGCCGTAATCGACGCCTTCAGGCCCTTTTCCGCCGCTAGCCGTTTCAGCCCATTGTACCAGATATGATGAGAACTCTACAACAATGGGTCCGAAAAGCACAATCAGGCTCGTTTATTTTGATGAAGTAGCAGACACAAGGTCTTCTTCCGGGTTTTCAGCTTTGTAGGGAGCATTGGAGTATCTGTATTGTATGCGCTTATGCGATCTCTACCGTTCTACCTATATATGGACGATCCCGCTGGGGGAGGGAGAAATGTGCTGAACCTGTAGCATTTGTTGATGTAGAGGAAACGCTCATGGAGTGTAGTGAACCGGGTGCTATCAGCAATGAGGAGCTCATTGCCTACCTTGAGGGCGAAAAAGTGCGATCCGCAGTTGTAGAGCACCTTGCGCGCTGTCAAAAATGTTCGTCTCAGCTGGCAAGCTATCGTCATGTGGAACGTCGACTGAGCCAGAAGCTTTACCGCTGGGATTGCCCATCCAATCAGGTCCTGGGCGATTTCGCTCTAGGATTGATGAATGGTGAGCATGCCGTCGCCATTCAGGCGCATCTGCGGATGTGTGTGCTCTGTTCGGCTGAAATGGTGACGCTTACTAACTTTCTGGCCGCTGATCCGCTGCCCGTTGCCATTGGCCGCGTCGTCAGTCCGGTGGCGTCTCATAATGCGCAGCAGCCGCTGCAGGACATTAAGCGTACTCTAGGGCAGGTGCGTGAGCAGACATTGGATGGGGTGCGGCGTATCGCTGCGTTGCTGCTGCCTCCCCAGCCTGGATTCGCTTACCAGCGTAGCCTGGGGCAGCCAGACCTTGCGTGGCCGCGTAACTATCAGGCCGAGGACGTCACTATATCTTTGCAGCTTGAAAACAGTCCCAGGCAGCGAGGTGCCTTGCAATTGATTGGCCTGGTCACGCGCCAGGGTAAGGCCATTGATGCCTTGCAGGGTACGCCAGCACAACTGATGACCGCTAATGGAGTAATCCAGACGCAGCACATTGATGAGTTAGGCAACGTCGTATTTCCCGCCTTGCAGCCTACTACGTATACCATTGAATTGCAGTTGCCTGAGGGTATCGTAGTGATCGATCAGCTTCCAGTACAAGAGGCGCGCTAGATAAAGTTGATAATACGATGACTCCTCAAGATCTCGTGGCGGCTCTGGTCGGCATGAGTGAAGAGCAGGGGCGGCAGTTGCTGCTGGCCCACCTGCCCTTTTTCAGTACGCCAGCCCTTGATCGCCTGGTATATGCGCTCAAGAAAGAGGCCGATCGGAGCTGGAATGACGACGTGGAGCGCTCCCTGACGCTATCGGGCTATCTGATATTGATCGGCGACTTCACGAAAAGTACCTACTACCATGCCCTGGGATTGATGGCGCGCGGGGACGCCCTGCGCCGTCAGGGCCGCAACGAAGAGTCATTGCCGTTTTTTGATACCGCCGGTGAGGAGTTTCTGTCGATTGGCGATGAGGTGAGCTGGGCCAGGACCCGCTTTGGGCGCATCAATGCCGGCCTTGGCCTGAATCGGACCACCGAAGCGATCCAGGATGCTGAGAAGGCGCGCACGATCTTTATGCGCCATGGCAAGCTGTTGCGGGCCGGCCAGATCGATGCGAATGCGGCGATCATTCATTTTGAGCTTGGCCGCTATGAGCAGGCCTTGCACCTGTTTGATCGCGCCATCGAAACGTATGTGTTGCATGGTGATAATGTTGATCTCTATCTGGCCCGCGCCCAGGGCAATAAGGCGCTGACCCTGGCGGCGCAGGGAAAGTTCCGGGAGGCCGTGGCCCTGCATGAGCAGGCCCGCGCCACCTTTGACCGCTATGGTGCGCGTGAAGAGATCTCGGTGGCTCGCGAAGAATTGAATATCGCGGATATCTATGCGGCCCAGGGCCACTATAGCCAGGCGCTGCTGCTCTACAACCAGAGTCGTGAACGCTTTCAGCGCCACAAGATTGTGTTTGCCGCCTATGAGGTGGCGCAGCAGATGTGTCTATGCCTGGTGCGCCTTAATCGTGCCCATGAAGCCTATGACCTGGCCAGCGAGACCATCGAGTACTTTCGTTCCTCGCCTGCGCAACGCCACAATCTGGCTCGCTCCCTGATGCATAAGGCGGCCGCCGCCATCTTGCTGGACGATATGCGCGCCTCCGAAGAGATGCTGCGTGAGGCTAGCCGCTTGCTAGAAGAGGGTGGTTTCCATCGCCTGGCACTCCTGGCCCGTTTGCAGCGCGCCGAACTCTATTTTGCCGACCAGCAGGTCGAGGCCAGTGCGCGCGAAGTTGAGCATGTGGCGGACATTTTTGCTGAGCAGGAAGACCTGCCGCGCCTGGCGCAGGCGATCTTGCTGCAGGGCCGTATCGCCGATGCCCGGGGCGATATCCTGACCGCCCAGGAACTCTGTGCCCAGGCGCTGGATGTCGCGCAGGGCCAGGGCCTGCTGGAGCTACAATACCGCTGCTTTGATCTACTGGGACAACTGGCCGAGCGCCGCGAGGATCTGGATGGGGCCGCCGATTACTATGATCAGGCCATTCAGGGCATTGATGATGTACAGAGTCGCCTGGTATTGGATGAACGTACCAGCTTCCTGGAGAATAAGCGCGATATTTATCAGCGCGCTATTATCCTGGCCCTGCGTCGTGGCCAGGTTGAGCAGGCCATGACTTATGTTGAGAAAGCAAAATCACGCGTGCTGGGCGATTACCTGCGCCACAACATCGATATTCGTGTACGACCCGATGATCGCATGAACGAGGATATTCTGGACGCCCTGGTCAAGGCGCGCGAGGAGCATGCCTGGTTTAGCTCGATTGTCTATCATACTGAAGACGAGTCCAATTTGAGCGATACGGCCGTGATGCGTATTCGCGCGGTGGATCCCGGCACGGCCCGGCAGGAGATGCAGAAACGCGAGCGGCGCATTGAGCAATTATTTGAGCAGATTCAGTTGCGCTCAGCTGGCTCGCTTGTCTCTCGTCCGCGTGCCAAC
This sequence comes from Dictyobacter formicarum, assembly GCF_016587435.1. The sequence continues at coordinate 373,284 of NZ_BNJJ01000007.1, read as the reverse complement.
TGGACTCATCCAGGTGTTGCCACGCTGGGCAAGAAGCTGGCGCCTGGCGCGCATCTGCTCGAATATTACCTCTCGGACCAGGATCTCTACATTTTTCACCTGACCACCGCTGGTGTTACCGTGCGCAGCGTTCCGGATGCCGTGGTTCAGCTCGAGAGGCTCTATTCTCTCTGGCGCACCAACCTGGACCTCTCAGGCCGGGCGGCCAACACCGCCGACCAGGCCCAGGCCTTTTTAAGCCTGCAGAGCAATAGCCTGGGCCTGCTCAAGCGCTTCTATGAGCTGCTCTTAACGCCCATTGAGGACCTCCTGCGTGGCTGTCGCCACCTGACGATCGTTCCATACGGTATGCTGCACTACATCCCATTTCATTGCCTGTATGATGGACAGCAATTTGTGATCGAGAAGGCCGAAATCTCTTACCTGCCTTCTGTCATGTTGATGGATATTTGCCGCCGCCGTGGACAATCGGTGCTGGAGCGCCATATCCCTCTCCAACAATCGCTGGTCATGGGACTCTCGGATAGTGGACGCCTGGAGTACGCGATCCAGGAGGCGCAAACGGCGGCTCGGCAGCTACAGGTGCCTTGCGCGCTCAACCGAGAGGCCACGACAGCCCTGCTCTGGCAGCGTGGGCCGCTCAGCCCCATTATCCACATTGCAGCTCACGGACTCTTCCGACTGGATGCCCCTAATTTCTCTCATATCCAGCTGGCCGATCGGCAGCTCAGCACTATCGAAGTCTTCAACCTCAACCTCGCGCACTGCTCGCTCCTGGTCCTGAGCGCCTGCGAAACCGGTCGCGCCGTCGTCGGCGGCGTCGACGAAGTCATCGGCCTCGGCCGTGGTTTCCTCTACGCCGGAGCCGCCTCGCTCCTGCCCACCCTCTGGAAAGTCGACGATGCCAGCAGCGCTGACCTGATGGCCCACTTCTACCAGGCCCTCTTAGGAGGAGCCAGCAAAGCCACTGCCCTCGCCTACGCCCAGCGCGTCTTTATCGCCCGCGCCCGCGCCTCCTCGACCCTCGCCTACCGCATCCACCCCTACTTCTGGGCCGCCTTCCACCTCATCGGCGACGCCGGCCCCCTCATTTAACCACCGTTCCATCATGCCATAGGTTCGGGGCTTGCCCCCGATTATTCTCCTTCCCCGGAGGGCAATAATCGGATACATGTCCATGCCCCCGATTATTCTCCTTCCCCGGAGGGCAATTATCGGATACATGCCCATGCTCCCGATTATTCCCATTGGTGGAGGGGTAATCGGGGGCAAGCCCCGAACCTATGCGTGATGGAATGATGCATATCGTATATGTTTCCCGCATTGGCTTTTTGGTGTAAAATGGATGGGCTATGCGACATTATGAGAAATGGGTAAGGATACCTGCCTATGTTATTGACGATTTCAACTACCTACCAGCCTGCGACTGAGCTTGGCTACCTGCTGCATAAGAATCCAGCACGGCTACAGACGTTTGATTTAAATTTTGGCCAGGCCCATGTCTTTTATCCTGAAGCTACCGAGCAGCGCTGTACGGCTGCTCTTCTCTTAGATGTTGATGCTGTCCAGCTTGTGCGTGGCAAGGGCAATGCCAGTTCTCTGGACCAATATGTCAATGATCGTCCCTATGTGGCTTCGTCATTCCTCAGCGTGGCCCTGGCTGATGTGTTCGGTACGGCCCTCAATGGACGCTGTAAGCAGCGGCCCGAACTGGTGACGACCTCGCTACCGCTGCAGGCGCAGATCGCCGTGGTCCCTTGCCTTGGGGGAGAGGCCTGGTTGCGACGGCTGTTTGAGCCGCTGGGCTATACCGTGGAGGTAGTGCAGCATCTCCTGGATGAGCTTCACCCCGAATGGGGTCTGAGCCCCTATTTTACGGTGACGCTGAGCGCCGAATGCCGGTTGAGCGAGCTATTGACCCATCTCTATGTGCTGATCCCTGTGCTGGATAACAGCAAGCACTATTGGATCGGTGATGATGAGGTCAACAAGTTGTTGATGCGTGGGCAGGGCTGGCTGGAGAAGCATCCTGAGCGTCGGAGGATCGCCTATAACTATCTGCGCCACAAGCAGAGTCTGACGCGCGATGCCCTGGAGCGCCTGGTGCCCGAGGAAGAGCAGAACGATGATGAGGCCAGTGAGATAGAGGCCGTGGACGAGCAGGCGAGTGAAGAGAGCAAGACTACGGAAGCACAGTTTCCGCCTGCCGCCCCCGTTGAAGCTGCGCAGAAGCAGAAGAAGGAGAAGTCCGTTCGTTTGCATGAGCAGCGCTTGCTGGCCGCGCTTGAGGTGGTCAGGCAGCGCGGAGCTAAGCGCGTGCTTGACCTGGGATGTGGCGAGGGTCGCTTGCTTAAAAAGTTGCTGCAGGAGAAGAGCTTTGAGCATATTCTGGGGCTGGATGTCTCCTACCGTGCTCTGGAGCTGGCCCAGAAACGTTTGCATCTGGAGCGTATGCCGTCGCGGCAGCGCGAGCGCATTACGCTGGTGCATGGAGCCCTGACCTACCGCGATCAGCGTCTGGAGGGCTATGATGCGGCCTTCGTGATCGAGGTGATTGAGCACATGGATCAGCCCCGACTGCGTGCGTTTGAGCGTGTGCTGTTCGAGTTCGCTCATCCCCAAACGGTAGTGATTACCACACCCAACGCCGAATATAACGTCAAATACGAGACCCTGGATGCGGGCAAGTTCCGCCACCAGGATCACCGCTTTGAGTGGACACGCGCACAGTTTCAGGACTGGTCTCAGCAGCTTGCCGAGCGTTTTGGCTATCAGGTGCAGCTCTCTCCCATTGGACCCGAGGATGCCGAGGTGGGTGCCCCCTCGCAAATGGGCATCTTCTCGCGTCACGAATCCTTAGATAGGTCCGAGGTTGTATAGATGAAGATTACTATTCCAGAATTTTCACTGGTTGTGTTGATTGGCCCATCCGGTTCTGGCAAATCAACGTTTGCTCGTACCCACTTTAAGCCGACCGAGATCCTGTCGTCCGACTACTGCCGTGGCCTGGTTTCCGACGATGAGAACGACCAGTCGGCGACCAATGATGCCTTTGAGGTGCTGCATTTTATTGCCGCCAAACGCCTGGCGGCCGGTAGATTGACTGTTATCGATGCTACCAATGTGCAGCCGGAGGCACGCAAGGCTCTGCTGACCCTGGCCAGGCAATATCACTGCCTGGTGTCTACGATTGTCTTCAACTTGCCGGAAAGTGTATGCCATGAGCGCAATCGCGAGCGGCCCGATCGGCAGTTTGGTCCTCATGTTATCCGCCTGCAATCGGCCCAGATGCGCAAATCGCTACGTACCCTGAAAAACGAGGGGTTTCCGCAGACCGTGATCCTCTCATCGCCACAGCAGGTAGAGGAGGTAGAGATTGAGCGGCAGCGGCTCTGGAATAATCTGAAGCACGAACATGGTCCGTTTGATATCATTGGCGATGTGCATGGCTGCTTCGATGAACTGCATTTATTGTTGCAGAAGCTTGGCTATGTGGTGGATCAGCAGGGTGGGCAGGATCCACGCTTCCAGGTGACGCATCCTGCCGGGCGCAAGGTTATCTTCCTGGGCGACCTTGTCGATCGCGGGCCAGCGACGCCTGCCGTCTTGCGGCTGGTGATGGATATGGTGGAGGCTGGAAGCGCCTTTTGCGTGCCCGGTAACCACGATGTCAAGCTGCTACGCAAGCTTAGAGGGAAAGATGTATCGTTAAAACACGGCATCGTTGAAACCTTGCAGCAACTGGAGCAGGAAGCTCCGGCCTTTAAGCAGCGCGTGCTGGAGTTTATCGATAAGATGATCAGCCATTATGTGCTGGATGATGGCAATCTGGTAGTGGCCCACGCTGGTCTGCCGGCGGCTATGCAGGGACGTGGCTCACGGGCAGTGCGCGAATTTACTCTTTATGGCGAGACCACCGGTGAAACGGACGAGTTTGGCTTGCCGATCCGTTATAACTGGGCCGCCGATTATCGCGGTCGATCCATGGTGGTCTATGGCCATACGCCGGTGCCTGAGCCTACCTGGTTGAATAACACCATCAACATTGACACTGGCTGCGTTTTCGGTGGTCGGTTGACTGCCTTGCAATATCCTGAAAAGCAGCTGATATCAGTGGCAGCCCTGCGCACCTATTGTGAGCCGGTGCGTCCACTGACAACCGTAGCGGCGCCCGAGCTGTCGCTGCAGCAGCAGCACGATGATCTGTTGGATGTGCAGGACGTGAGCGGTAAGCGCCTGTTGGAAACGCGTTTGCAGTCTAAATTGACGATCCGTGAGGAGAATGCAATCGCTGCCCTGGAGGTCATGAGTCGCTTCGCGGCTAATCCCAAGTGGTTGATCTATCTGCCGCCAACCATGTCGCCCAGTGAAACCAGCCAGCAGCCTGGCTTTCTGGAATATCCAGAGGAGGCCTTCGCCTATTATCGCCGTCAGGGCATCGAGAAGGTGGTATGCGAAGAGAAGCACATGGGTTCGCGGGCCATCGTCGTGGTCTGCCGGGACGAGCAGGCTGCCCGTCAGCGCTTTGGCGTGATCGACGAAGGCATCGGCATCTGCTACACCCGCACTGGCCGGCGTTTCTTTGATAACGACCAGCTTGAGGCAGCTCTGCTGCAGCGCGTACAAAAGGCCCTGACAGCGACCGGCTTCTGGGAGCGTCACCAGACAGATTGGGTCTGCCTGGATTGCGAGCTGTTGCCCTGGTCTGTGAAAGCGCAGTCGCTGGTCTTGAAGCAATATTCTGCCGTTGGTGCCGCGTCACGTACTTCCCTGGGACACGCCCTTGCCGCACTTGAGCAGGCCGGAGAACATGGAATAGAAGTTGATTCGCTGCTTGCCACCTATCAGCAGAAACAGAAGCTGGCCGAGCGCTATGTCAATGCCTATCGCCAGTATTGCTGGCCCGTCAATGGCCTGGACGATCTCAAGCTGGCCCCTTTCCATATCCTGGCCACGCAGGGAACCGTCCACATAGACAAGAATCACGTCTGGCACATGGAGACGCTGGCCGAAATCTGTCGCGCCGATCAACAATTGCTGCTGGCAACCCCTTACCGTATCGTCGATGTCAACGAGCCAGTTAGCGTCGAGCAGGGCATCGCCTGGTGGAAGCAACTCACGTCACAGGGTGGAGAGGGCATGGTCGTCAAACCCTTTGAGTTTATCGCTTCAGGCCCACGCGGCATCCTGCAACCGGCCGTCAAATGCCGTGGACCCGAGTACCTGCGCATCATCTACGGGCTGGAGTATGACGTGCCGGAAAACCTGAACCGCCTGCGCTCGCGCGGCCTCGGCGCCAAACGTTCGCTCGCCATGCGCGAATTCGCCCTCGGCATCGAAGCACTGGAACGCTTTGTATGCGGCGAACCCCTCAGACGCGTCCATGAATGCGTCTTCGGCGTCCTCGCCCTCGAAAGCGAACCCGTCGACCCCCGCCTCTAATTGAGGCCAATAGGTTCGGGCCTTGCGCCCGATTTATTGCTGGGGACGTTATCGTGCATTGATCAATAGGTTCGTGAATTGCGCCCGATTTATTTATTCACGCATGAAAAAATATGGCGCAAGGTATGGATGTGGACATTATTAGCACCATGAGGAAGGATATATAGTTATGCGCCTGGTTTTGTTGTCGCTGGAACTGGCTGTGTGTCGGCTGGCGCCTGAGGAGGCGATACCCGCCTGGGCCGTGCGGCGAACCGGCTTTTTTTCGATTACCTCGACCGAGGATGAGCTGTCGCTGGTCTGTGTGGCTGATTCTGTCCCGGAAGAGGTGCGCTGCGAACGAAACTGGCGAGCCATCAAAGTGGTAGGACCTTTGGATTTCGCGCTGGTGGGCATCCTGGCCTCCCTATCGAGTACGCTGGCGCAGGCACAGGTGTCGATTTTTGCCGTTTCTACCTTTGATACCGACTACATCCTGGTCAAAGAGCCACAGCTTGCACAGGCCGTGGACGCGTTGGAGCAGGCCGGTCACGAGCTTATTCAGGCCTGATGCCTCTTGTATGTATAGCCATGCGGTTTTTCGTGTAGTACACTGTATCCATTTAAGCTTAGCAGTCCGTACTCTATGCAGATACTTATTCATCATATTAAACATAACGAGGATGACAATGCCTACAACTGCTAATCCCCAGGGCATACAGCGGCCAACGGCACAGCGAACCGCTGGCGGTGAAGATCGACAGAACGCGAGGGGGCGTTATGTCATCCAGTTTGCTGCCTGGTTCATTGGATTTATCGTGTTCATCATCTCCTGCTTTATTATGCATGGACATCCCAAACCGTATCCCATTGACCTGATTGTGACCCATACCGTTCAGGGCTTTCGCGTGCCAGGCTTTGTCGAGGCCATCTTCATATTCCCCAGTATCTTGAATAATCCTGTTTCTTCTGAAGTGGCCTTAGGACTCTGGCTGGCATTCATGTTGGTTATGGCCTTGATTACTCGTCTGCGCGGCAAATCGCCTCTGACCTGGTTACAAGCGGCGATCTTCCTGGTCATTACTGTAATGAGCTCGGCTGGCTTGAACGTGCTGGCCGACGAGCTGGTGGGCCGACCGCGACCAAATCCACATACCGACCATATTCAGGTTATGACACCAATCGTTCCGTTCCCGACCTATCCTTCGGGCCATACTGAACATGACGTGGCCTACTATGGCTTCTTGCTCTACCTGAGCTTTACTAAACCGGTACGTGAATGGCGCTATCGCTGGTTCCTCTTGCCCTTTCAGATCTACGCGGTTTATGACATTCTGATGATCGGTTATTCACGTATCCTGGAAGGCGATCACTGGTTTACTGACGTCATGGGAGGCTATCTTGAAGGGACCATCTACCTGTTCTTCTTCATCTTCCTCTATCGCTGGACAACCACCATGCTGGCCAAATGGCGCGAGAAAAAACATGCCCGAACGGCTACCGCTTAACCGTCGTAGATGCCCCTTGCGGGCAATACTTTTCACAGAAGCGGGAAACAAAGCGATCGAGAGGTTGTTATGTTGATGGGCAATGATGTGAAACATGACGTTGCATCGCCCCCGTTTTCATGGGTCGGTGGGAAAATCGGACGCAAGGTCCGAACCTATGGATCTCGTGAATCACATGGTGCCCAACGAGACATGGGCCATCGAAACGCATCACGAAAAGGGATGTCCATAGGTTCGGACCTTGCGTCCGATTTCTTCCTCCTCGCACGTAACGTTCCCTACGGGGTGCGATCTTCGAGGCGAAAAGCCAGATACATGAAATGTTATTGCCCCTTGCGGGCGCATCTACGAAGTGGTGTATTATTGAGGTGTTAGGTGCCTGGAGAGCAAGAAGGCACCGAAGTTGGTCACGCTCTCAATCTCACCTTCATCCAGCAGATTGACGATCCGCTTGATGACCGTGCGCCGCGGCTGACCACTGGTCGTAGGCACAGTAAAGCCAATCACGCGTGTATACTCGGGTTCACGCTCGCTGCGAATGGCTTCCGCCATCAACTCCAGCAACTCCGCGATATCCAATCCCAGGGCCCGGGCCAGGCTTTCCAGCACCTTGGCTGACGGATACTTCTGTCCACGCTCAATTTCTCCCACATAAATTTCTGAGAGGCCAGCTTTTTCTCCCAGCTCTTTAATCGTCAGATTGCGATACTGGCGTTCCTGGCGTACGACACGCCCGAGAGTTTCTTGTAAATCAGCCATGGTTTACCACCTCATTGTATAGCGTAGTAGTTTATTAGTATTGTATCTATTTAAGCGCTCACTGTATGTTTTTTACCTATGCTGAGAGCATTGCTCAAAAATATACCTATGCTAAAAGCATAGCTATCCCCTATCAGTATAGGCTATTAGCCTGCTATATTCAAGTTAAGTAAAGCAATGCTACAGGTCTTTACTTTTTAGATGAAAAAAATTGATTAAGCGTGATTGCGAAGAAATAGTGCCAGAGAAAAGAGGAAAAAGGATCATGTTTTTTTCACCACAACCGTTTGCACCGCAGTTAGCAGGTCCTGAAGTCCGTTCGTCCTTACCAATTCCTACCATTTATGAGGTTGCGCCAGTCAAGCAGGCGCAGTGGGAATATCATCTGCTCACCATTGATACCCGAGAGGATGCACTGGTCAATGCCGAGCAGTTGAACGAGCTGGGGAAAGATGGCTGGATCCTGGTTAACGTGCTGGATGAGCGCGTCTCAGGCAGCGGTTCCCGTGTCTACTACTACTTTGTACGCCAAAACTTGAATGCTTAAAAAGCGTTGCCAGCTTTTAGAAGGAGAATATATATGATGGCTTCCAGTGTACTGGTCCCGACCGTTTTAGAAAATACCGGACGCGGTGAGCGCGCCTATGACATCTATTCCCGTTTACTGAAGGAACGGATCATCATGGTCAACGGGACCGTTGAGGATACCATGGCCAATCTGATCGTTGCGCAGCTCCTATTCCTGGCGGCTGAGAGTTCGGAGCGTGAGATCAACCTGTACATCAGCTCGCCCGGAGGTGTCATCTCGGCCGGACTGGCCATTTATGACACGATGCGCTCGCTGCCCTGCCCGATTGCCACGACCTGCGTTGGTTATGCAGCCAGCTTTGGCACCATCCTGCTGCTGGCTGGAGACAAAGGTCGGCGCCGCTCTCTGCCGAATGCTCGCATCCATATGCACCAGCCCTTGATTCAGGGTGGCATCGGTGGTCAGGCGACCGACATCGACATCCACGCCCGAGAAATTCTGTACACCCGTGATGTCATCAATGGCATCATTCAGAAACACACCGGACAACCCCTAGAGCGTATCCGACGCGATACCGAGCGCGACTACTTCATGAGCGCCGAAGAAGCGGTTGAATACGGTATTATCGACGAAGTTCTGCCCCTGGCCGATAAAGAATAGAGCCAGGCTCTACCTTTGGGTGGGATGCATACGTATGCATCTCATCCTTTTTTATTACAGTCTGTTATACATCCATGTGGGTGGGAAACCTGCGCGCCCGCGCTCGGGCGTCCGCATGCGCGGACGCCCTTTTTTATTCAAGCAGTGGTGCAAAAAACGCGTGCTCAGCACGCGTTTTTTGCACCACTGCTTGAATAAAACCGTTTGAGCACCGCAGGTGCGTAGCGTCAGGGCCGCAGGCGCGAATATTTCCGGTTGATGGAAGCGGAACCACCCCACTTCCATCAACCCAAAAGAGGTTATAGAGGGCAGCTGACCTCGAAGAGGATATCATTGAGGGCGGTGAAGTAGAAGCCGTAGCTGCCTCTAATTTTTCTCGGTCTTTGTGGAAGTTGAAGCTCAGCGGCAGCCAGGCGATTGTACGCCTGATCTACCTGATCGCTTGTTTCCAGGATAAATCCGAGATGAAAATTCTCTGGGTAGGGCTGTGCCTCACTTTTAAATGCTTGCGTGTTGCTCAGGACAAGCAGAAATCCATGCCCATCGTTCATGACGGCGACTGCGTCACCTTTTTGCTCCTGGAGCTGAAAATCGAAGCATGTTTGGAAGAAGTTGCGTGCTGCGGTAAGGTCGTTGACACAGAGATTGATGTGGTTGAGTTGCATAAGAACCTCCTGAGATTGGAGGTCCGATGTGATGACGCATCGCATCATCCCCACGGTAGGTTCGGCCCTTGCGGCCGATTTTCCTCGCCGTACGGAAATATTCCCACTTGCAAGCATCGGACCTCAACAAGTCAGCAGATGCACTTCATCTGCCGTTATTGTCGTGGGTCCGGGCGCTGCTGCGCGGGGACAGTTACCCTCAATGAGTTACATGAGGGCGACCGGGCTACCTAACCGGTCCTGCCTTTTGACGCTGTCATCATAACACATCAATAACCCGTGGTCAACCGCCTGTATGTCTTTTCCTTTTTTTCAGAAGATGTCTGTATTTATTTATTAGAGCAAGATTGAAGAAGTTTTTTCTGATCCGAAGCTGTATACTGATTGTACTTATGGATAGTCGATACTCAAACTACAGGATAGGTATGAGGAGGAACCTGAACATGGGTAAAGTACATTCCAAAGACGGCGCTACAATCGCCTATGATCGCTCTGGTGAAGGAGCGCCGCTCATCCTGGTCGATGGCGCTATGTGCTATCGAGCGTTCGGGCCAATGGGACCACTGGTGGCGAAGCTTGCACCGCACTTCACGGTATTTGCCTATGATCGCCGTGGCCGGGGCGAGAGCGGCGATACGGCCCCCTATGCGGTTGAGCGCGAGATCGAAGATTTAGATGCTCTCATTCAAGAGGCTGGCGGATCGGCCTTTGTCTATGGTATTTCCTCAGGCGCGGCCCTGTCCCTGGCTGCCGCGGCCAGCGGACTCTCCATCAAGAAGTTGGCATTGTATGAGCCGCCATTCAACCTTGATGAGAGTGTGCGCGGCCAGCCAGAAGAGAACTTGAAGCAGTTTAAACGATTGCACGCGGAAGGTCGTCGAGGCGATATGGTTGAGTTCTTTATGACGCAGGTTGGGATGCCCGCCGAAGCTATCGGCCAGATGCGCAACTCACCGATGTGGCCGCTGATGGAGGGGATCGCCCCCACGCTGATCTACGACACTACCATCCTGGGAGATGGTATGCTGCCGAGCAAGCAGGCCAACTCCGTCGCCATCCCCACACTTGTGATGGCCGGCGGCGCTGGCATGGCATGGATGCGCGACACAGCCCAGGCCCTCGCGAGTGCCATCCCCAACGCTCAGTACCGCACCCTTGAAGGTCAGACGCATGACGTCAGCGCCGAAGCCATGGCCCCCGCTCTGATCGAGTTTTTCACCGCTCCTTAAAGTACTCTGATGCAATGAAGATACCCTGTAGCTGTTGCCTTCCTGGTTACGGCCATCCTTGTTCTTCCAGTGGGCTAACGACAACTTCGTTGAGAACCAGTTCTCCCGGTGCGGCCGCCATCCAGACAATCAGGTCGGCTACCTCTGTCGAGGGTAAGGCTTTTGTCACTGGCCGTGTATTCTCTGGCCTGGCCTGCCGAGCGTTTGCTCCCCAGGCACCCCAATTGGTTGCCATTCCTCCAGGATAGAGGATACACGCACGAATTCCATGGGCTTTGCCTTCGGCAGCAAGTGACTGGGTCAAACCAGTCAAGCCAAATTTGGAGGCACAGTAAGCCGCAGCATTGGCCCAGCCACGTTTACCAGCCACAGAAGAAACGTTGATGATGGTCCCATGTCTCGCCTGGCGCATGTGTGGGAAAACAGCCTTTGCTAACAGGAAGGGCGCACGCAGATTCACGTCTACCACATAGTCCCAATCGCTTGTGGGAAGATCGGTCACCGCTCCTGGAACATCGAATCCCGCTGCATTGACCAGAACATCAATGTGCCCGAAGGTAGAGATGGTGCGTTGCACTGCGTTCAGAATGTAATCTTCGTCAGCTAGATCTCCTGGCAATGGGAGCGCCCGGCGCCCCACAGACTCAATTTCCGCGCCGACTTGCTTCAGGTCGTTGGCTCCGCGTGCCAGGAGGACGATATCTGCTCCTGCCTGGGCGAGCGCTTGAGCTGTTGCGCGCCCGAGCCCGCTACTGGCCCCGGTTACCAGCGCCACCTGTCCGGTGAGTGCTAAGGGAATGGTGCTCATGAACTTTTCTCCTTCTTTATGATAAGTTCTCCCATTGTGCAGGATGTCGGGCCGATAGTGCAAGCACAGCAGTAATTGCGCGCAGGAAAACAACAGTCAAGGATTGTTTTGCTCTGTTTGGCTCTCTTAGAGGGGCTGGATCTGGATGTTGTCGATGGCCAGCCATTGGGTAGCGGTTGGGGTGGCGCCGAAGCGGAGCACTCCTCGCGGCGTGGCGACCGCGTACTGGTTGTCGAGCCAGGCGACAAAGCCAAGGGGACGCGTGGGAGGCTGTGGCGCGCGTAAAATCTGGTTGCCATCGACCCAGAACAGAGCTTCGTTCGCCCACCATTCCAGGCTATAGGTGTGCCAGGCCATTATATCGGTCTGTATCAGCGCTTCCTGGGCGCCGCTCAGTTTTTGCAGCCAGCGGGCCGCGGGTGCGCTGTTCTGGCTCAGGCGACCCCAGCCGGTAGCCAGTGCGGTGGGCAGCGTTGCCAGCAAGGCGCCGGGGCGCATACTATGGATGACCTGGGCCTTCCAGCCCCAGCCGGGCACGCCAGGGACCAGGGCCATATTCGAGGGTGGGGCGGCATAAAAGAACCAGACCGCCTCCGGTAGCATAAGGATATCACCTCGCACCGAGAAAGGATAATTCCAGAAGCCGAAGCCCGCCGTGCCGCGCAAAACCGTCATGTCCTGTGTTCCCGTCGTTGCGTCGGCCGCGGGATGGGACGCGCGGGCCCGCACCTCCATCCGCAGGGGTGGGCGCCAGGGAAATTGTGCGCGGGGTAGTTGCCCATAATCGTCAATCTGGGCATCAGCATAGTGGCCGGCAGGATTCTCTGGTAGCACCATCTGTAGCGTAGACGCTTCAAGCTGAAGCGAACCAGTGCCGATGCAGGTTTGTATCCAGTGGGGATGGATGCCCTGTTCGAAGTTATCGCTAAAAGTTGTCTGTCGCGTCGCTTTGTCCTCTGTCTATTTCCACGTTTAATTGTAGTTGTTGGTTTCTAAATTGATATGTACAACGTTACGTGCAGGTATCTGTAAGAGTTCTTCCTCTAACCTCTTCCAGACCAGCATATCTGCTTGCTGGTTATTGACCGGCTGATTCTTTGTCGCGGCTCGCAGCATGGTTTCTGCCACCATCTGGCGAAACCTTGAGAAATATTCTTTCTGCTGCCTGTGGGAAGGCATCACACAGAGCGCAATATCCTCTGGCGCATAGAAATCTTGTGGTTCAAAGGCCAGGGCTACCAGGTCCGCATACTGTTGAACCAGGTCGGTGCGCGCCTGAGATAGGAAATAGTCAATCTGGGTGCTAGATACGAGCAAGACGCCGGCGATCCTTCCTGCGTACAGGATAGGATAGATGGCCGCGCTTTTCTCATACTCGACGCGCGAAGCTGGCATCAGATTATGTTCTTTATCCAGATTCTGAATAATGCCAGGTCGGCAGAGCGTAACCACATTGCCGGCCAGGGACTCGGCGCCCAGGAACATCGCAGTCTGTTCGAGGTTGCCGACCCAGGGGGGCGTTCCCAGCCCTACGCTTTCACGCAGGCTGCGCACCTTCTTGTATGGTCCAGATGGTGGCATACAGCGCACTACCCAGATTGACATACCACGGCGTTCCGGGTCAAGTTGCCCTATCGCCTGCTGCAATATGAGGTGAGAGGTTGACCAGAAGCGTAAATTCTCAGCTATGGATGCTCGTGCCACCAGGACACGAGCATAAAATTCAGAGGGAATGGTTTTCAGAGAAACTTCTTGCGGTGCGGCTATAATTTCTGCTACGCCCTTTTCCTCTTTGATCAGCTGGCGCATTTGCTCCTGGTAGCGCTGTGGTAACGCATTAATGAGCTGGCGTAGGTTCTGAGGACGGGGATCAGACTCACCACTGACCCAGCGCGTAAATGTGATAGAAGTAACGTTCAGTGTCTCTATTAAATGTTGTTTTTCTTTAGGATCACTGATAATTTTTCCTAATAATTCGCGCCACGTCCGTGCTTCTTGCATATTTTTACCTTAATCGCTGAAATTGCTATGAAAAGCACCCAATTAAGATCATGATACCAATTAACAACTATAACGTCAACAGAAAAAAGTTATATTACTATAAAAAAACTCTCATGGCGTAATTAACCGCCAGGAGAAGAATGCGGCTCGAAAAAAAGCATGCGCACTTCTCCTGGTTTGAATGGCTTGTGACACACCCCTTTGGCCTTATGGTTTCGGTTTGATTTCGCGTAGCAGGGTGGCGACCAGGATTGCTAGCAGGGCGATGATCAACACGGGGCCTGTGATGACGCGGATCGGCGCGAGGGCCGCCACATTGTTGATCAGCAGCAGCACAGCCAGCAGGATCAGGACGCCGACGAGGATGACCATGTCGCCGGCAATGAAATTGTAGATGGCTTTGATGACATTCATGTGTATCCTTCCTTTTCCTACTTGCGCTCTAGTACTGGTGGGACCGTGGATGTCGAGGCTGCGCGCTGCTGTTTGGATTGTTTGAGCCAGGCAATCAGGGCTAGCGTCGTGAGCAGGTAGAGGGCGGCCAGGATGATCAGGAAGGCGTCTGAGAAGAGCCATTCAACGCCCAACCCCTCACCGGTCCAGAAGGTGCCAAACGTGGTGAGCATGATGCCAACTACAAACTTGAGCGTGTTTTCGGGAATCCTGGTGAGCGGGGCGCGTACCAGGGCGCCGAGTAAGATGACCAGGATGCCGGCCAGCGTGGCTCCGAGAGCCGCTAGATTGATACCGCATGCCTGGGTGCAGGTAGGAGTGACCGCGCTACTGCCGAAGGTGATCACGATGAAGGCGACCTCCAGCCCTTCTAGCAGCACAGCTTTATAGGAAAGCGCCAGGCCAAAGGGATGGACGCGCGGCGAAACGGCCTCACCCCGCGCCCGGACCTCGGCCATCGTCTCTTCAAAGATGGCCTCTTCATCGTGCAGCGCTTTGAGTCCGCTGTAACGCAGGATGGCTTTCTTGAGCCACTTCAGGCCGAAGAGGATCAGCAATACTCCGATGACCAGGCGTAGGATTCCGAGTGGAACAAAGTTGATGAGGGCGACGCCAAAGGTGGCGATAATGAGGGCGAGGGTAGCGGCGGCGGCAAAGGCTCCCAGCAGGGAACTGCGCCAGTTAATGGTGACGCCAACCACCAGAACGATGGTAAAGGCCTCTACAAATTCAACGGCAGAAGCGAGAAAGGCTCCTGAAACAGCGGCCCATTGCATGCATATGCTCCTGTTCTAGCGATAGTGTGCATTGCTAGCGGTTAAATAGGAAAAAATGGATCATGGGAATCTTTCGTGTAGATAAAGATTCCCATTGCCCATTGTAGCACACCATATGCATGTATCGTTGTTATCTTTTAATGGCGACCATTTGCAGCCAGGTGCGGGGAATTTCGGTGAGCCCGAGTTCTTCGCCAGCCTGATAGACCGCGACTTCGAGGGCTTTGGCGGCCAGGGGTAGCGCCACGCCTGGCAGGGCGCCTTCGATGAAGAGCCAGTATTGACCCAGGTCGCGCCAGCCATCCAACGAGATAACGGCATCATTTTGCTCCGTTTCAACGCTGGCAAAACCGCTCTGCTTGAGATCCTGGATATACTCATCTCTGGTCAACCATTGCATCGCCATCGCTTTGGCCTCGCGTGATAGACGAGCCTCTGGATGCTCTTTTTTCAGCCAACCCACTGCGCGCCGGGTCCACAGACGGTAGAAGCGCTCTGTGCCTGGCACATAGGTGCCCTCATAAAAGGCGCTATTGCAGCCAAAAATGCCCTGGGGCGCAAGGATAGAGGATACCTGTTTGAAGGCCGCCAATTTATCTGGTACCAGGTGGATGGCATTGCAGAAGAATGCGGCGTCAACATTTTGGACGATGCGTGGCAAATCTTCGGATTCACCCTGGATGAATTGCGCTGAAATGGGGAGTTGTGATTCCTCCATACCCTTCTGCGCACGGCGTAACGCCTCCGCCGATGGGTCGACGCCCACCAGTTTAATATTGCTTACTCGACCCTGTTTTACCAACTCTTCGGCGATGAGACGAGTGACCGCGCCGGTTCCACATGCCATATCCACAATCGTTAGCGTTTCACCTTCCGTCTGTGGCTTGAGATGGGCAAGCGTCTGCTTAACCAGTGCGCGGTTCACCTCCGTATAGAATGCATGGGCTGCAAACGGCTCGAACGTATATAGATTCGTCTCATCAGTTTCAATAAGTCCCATAATAAATGAAGCCTCCTTAACCAAACTGTTTGTTAAAGATTAGATCAATTTTAGTGGCAACTTGTTTCACTGACATGGTGAAATTTGTTCGAGCAACATTTACTTCCTACATATGCATAGACATACCACCGTCGACACTGAGTACCTGTCCGGTAATATAGCATGCTTCTGGTGAACAAAGGAATGCGGCGGCGGCAGCCACTTCATCGGTTGTGCCGAAGCGGCCCAGGGGTGTATTGTCCAGCATATATTTGCGCTGTGGCTCGGTGACAATGGATGTTAATTCCGTTGGAATAAATCCCGGGGCCAGCGCATTGGCTGTCACGTTTCGACTCGCCATCTCACGGGCCGTACTCAAGGTCAAAGAAATAATGGCGGCCTTGGAGGCACCATAGTTGGCCTGCCCGGCCGGCCCCATCAGGCCCGCGACCGATGCGATGTTCACGATGCGGCCCCAGCGTGCTTTCATCATGCCGCGCAGGGCAGCTTTGGTACACAGGAAAGCTGAGCGCAAATTCGTATTCATCACATACTCAAAATCGGCCAATGACATCTGCAGGATTAGCTTGTCGCGTGTAGTGCCTGCGTTATTGACTAGAATCGTGACTGGTCCGAGAGCACTGGTCGCTTCTGTAAAGAGCCGGGTTACATCATCTTCCTTGCTGACATCAGCCTGGACGGCTATACATCGCCTCCCCAGTTCCTCAATACTGGCTTTTGCTTCCGCAGCCGCCTCAGCGTTACCGCGATAATTGATGACTATATCTGCGCCCGCCTGCGCCAATCTCTGGGCGATAGCGCGACCGATACCCTGGCTGCTTCCTGTAATCAGAGCAACTTTACCTGTAAGTGGAAGAGGATGTTCATGTGACATACATTTGTTCCTTCAATCGAAATAGTTTTTTATGCTATCTGGCTTGTTGTAGTATAGCATAGTTGCTCCAGACAATACCAAATATCCCTCCGGCATGGCAAAAGAACAAGCAACCAGCACGTGCGCCCTTGCGGGCAATACATCATGTATGAGAACATCGAAGAACCAAACGCAAGAAGAAAAGCGTTCATAGGTTCGGGCCTTGCGCCCGATTTGCCCCACCGTTTGTGGGGCCCTGTATCCTTATGACAGGGCAGCTCTCTTGCTCATCACCTTGGCCCACGCGGTGCCCAAAAGGACCCTTCGCTTTTGGGCACCGCGTGGGCCAAGGTGATGGGAAAAAGCGGAGATCGGTCATACGGACACAGGGCCGCCACGCTGCGGCGGGCGGCAAGCGGGCGCTGAGGCCCGCACCTACGACGTTCGTACTTCCTGGTGGTTTTATGAATCATGCCCGATTTGATACATTGACGAGTGTAACGTTATTTATTATATATGATCGAAGACTTTGCTTATTTTTCGGAAGTTCGCGCCTCCGAGGGCGCGAGCTTCCGGGTTATTGGAGCGAGGTGCGTGGGATACGCGGTAGCGTGATGTCGATGCCCGGGTCTAGTTGGGTGTTGCGGTCGACAATGGCTCCGCGCACCTGTTCGTTGGTAAGGTTGCGCGTTTGTAACAGTGAGGCACCCGCTAGAAGAGTGTCATACAGGTCGGTGACCAGCAGGTTGGCTCCAGTCAGGTCGGCGTTCGTGAGATCTGCGTGCGTGAAGTTGGCCGCCGACAGGTCAGCCTGCGTGAGTTTGGCATCCCTCAGACAGGCACCAGTCAGGTCTGCCATGAAGAGATTGGCATGCGACAGATCGGCGTTGCGCAGATCTGCATAGCGCAGATAGCGATACGAGAGATCATAGCTTGCGAGCTTGGCGCCTTGAAAGCTGCGTGGCAGCTGATGTATGTCCGGACCTGTTGTCTCTGTTGGCATCCTTGGAGGAAGTGGCGTATCCTCAAGGCGTGGCAGGTGCGCGAGCTCATACGTGACGCGCTCCGTGGGCTGTATGGTCCGTTTGCGTTCCTCGAAGTGTAAGCGATCGATATGGGCAACCAGGCGCTGCTCCATAGCGATCATATCTTTTTCTAGACGTTCCTCCCAGCGCTTTCTGCGCACCCCCTGAGCTTTTTCCCAGGCCTGTAACTGATTGTGTAGCCGCTCGATACCTCGTCTTTGAGACCTGGCTATAGAGATAGCCAGGCAAATAATAATTAGCCAGCCGCAAATAATACTGCCAGGTATAATAATTTCGCTCATCCTTCACACCCCCAACGTGTTCTATTTCGTACAACGTGGATAGGTGTATAAGAGTAACTAAAAGAGTTGAACTAGATTGCATTTTAATTCATGTCTTGTGTGTATAATGATTAATCCGCATGCCTGGATGTAATAAAGCCGCCAGGCTGTTCTGGCATGCATGCTGCATTGAATTGCTATTGCCTGTGTAGACCAGTGCAGACAGAAAGAGATATAATAGCGCTGCAAGCGTGTTTAAAAAGCCTGCGTTACGTGCCTTCGGCACCTGACACTTCGCACCTGCGGTGCTCACAAAATTTTATTCAGTGGTGCAAGCGGTGCGCACGGCGCACCGCTTGCACCACTGAATAAAAAGAGTGGGGGCGTCAGCGCCCCCAGGCTGGCGCGCTATCCCATAGCGATGGGATGGCCAGAGGAATGAAACACGCTCTGCGAGAAAAATTCATTGCCAGATGGCAACATTCACTAGAGGAGCCTTCTATGTCGCAATATAATCACCCTTCCCCTACATCCTTTTTCCTGGATGAGGAGAAGCGCACGCTTTATCTATCCTGGACCGATGAGCACGAGAGCGTCCATGATTGGGAGCGACTGCGCTGGGCCTGCCCCTGCGCCTGGTGCGCCGGTGAAGGTGGACAGCCAGGCGTGCTGGCTAGCAAAAAAAACCTGAGCCGTGAAGAGACAACCTTGATCAATATAGAGCCGGTTGGGCGCTATGGTTTGACTCCGGTTTGGGAGGATGGCCATAAGACAGGTATCTATACATACGAAAAGTTGCGCGCCATGTGCGAATGTGATGAGTGTAGGAAGAAAAGGTCATGAAAAGTATTAGCTGTTAGCATTCAATCTCCACATCGTTGTAGCTAGTGAAAAGAGGGTAGTGTAGGTAAAACTATCTAGAGTGCATTGGGGCTCGAAATAACTACTGAGACGATGGAGGATTGACTGATATGAGTACACGTGGGCATTCGCGCCTGGGGATTTCTCGCTGGATCTTACGTATTATTTTTGTGCTTGTGGTCAGTGGACTGCTGGTGCTGGCATTATTCGCCACTAATGCCACGTCACACTAGTGCTGGCCTGCTTTGCTTGCTTCTATACTCTGCGGTGATAGATATGGATTATGCGATGAACCAGCGGCAACAAGCAAGCGCAGCGATGCTGACCTGCCTGTATTGCTGCTGGTGTGATCCTTATGTAGTGCTGTTAAGATGGGTAAATTTCCTGGATGGCCTGTCTGATGCCGATCAGGGCCTGGTCGATGTGCGCGGCTTCGATGCCCGCATGTGTGACCGCGCGAATATTCCTCTCGCCCATGCGGCCTAGCAATATACCCTGCTCGCGTGCTTTGTTGAGGAAGAGCGCGATCTCGCTGTCTGAGAACGGCTGCTCTCCGTGGTGGAGCGAGAAGAGCAGGATGTTTGTGACCACCTGATCGGGCTGAATCTGGATGTGCGGGATGTCCGCCAGGCCATAAGCCAGGCGTTCGCAGTTCTCATGATCTTCTGCCAGGCGTTCTACCATCTGTTCCAGGGCCACGATGCCCGCGGCCGCCAGTACTCCGGCCTGCCGCATACCTCCACCCAGTACTTTGCGTACCCGGCGTGCCCGGCGAATGAAGGCTGTTTCTCCCACCAGTAGAGAGCCAACCGGCGCGCTTAGTCCCTTGGATAGACAGAACATCAGCGAATCGACGCTGCTCACCAGCGTACTGACCGGTATATTTAGCGCGGTCGCCGCGTTGAATATACGCGCACCATCCATATGTACCGCGACACCATGGGTGTGGGCCAGCGCGCTAATCGCTTCTATCTGCTCTACACCGATCACGGTACCACCGCAGCGGTTATGCGAATTCTCAATACAGATCAGGGCCGTGGCCGCTGTATGTTCATCGCTCTCATCCGCGATGCCATGGGTGACCGCGTCCAGATCGAGCATGCCATCTGGATGGGTTGGTACGGTATACATAGGGGAGCCACCGAGGGTAGAGGCGCCCCCGGCCTCGTAGCGATAGATATGCGATTGATCGCCGACAATAACCGCCTGTCCTCGGCCAGCATGTGTCAGGAGAGCGATGGCGTTGCCCATGGTACCGCTGGGCACGAAGAGCGCGGCCTCTTTGCCGGTGATGGTCGCGGCCAGTTCCTGTAAACGATTGATTGTGGGATCTTCACTATAAACGTCGTCGCCCACCTCGGCCTGATACATGGCCTCGCGCATTGCGGCCGTTGGCTGGGTAACGGTATCGCTGCGTAGATCAATATACATGCTCAGATTCTACCTTTCAATCAATGTGTAATTTGTTCTCTGCAAACATCTTCAGTATAGCTTATTGAAGCAAAGTTTCATATCTGCCAGGGTCATGTGTGAAAGTCTGGGTTTCGTGCAATCGGAGGCGAGGAGGAGATCATGTCCCCGACATGCTCGTCATGCTCCCGGCATGCTCGTCCGAACCTATTGGAATCATGTACACCGCCCGGTGCATGCATGGGCCATCGAAACGCGCAACGGATGATGATGCCCATAGGTTCGGACCTTGCGTCCGATTATTTCTCCGCCGAGGAACGACAATCGGAGGCATGGTCATGTATCCGATTATTGTCCTCCGGGGAAGGATAATAATCGGACGCAAGGTCCGAACCTATGGGTTTCGTGTTTATCGTTCATGTTCAAATCCGATCGATTGGTTTGGGCATATGAAAAAATACCCATAACACGACACCCCATAGTTCCCTCACCGTTCGGCCCCTCATGGCATCACATCTCGGCCCTGACCTGCTCCGCTACACCGGTCTGCATCCTCCCTCTTCATTTGTCAATGTTCATGCCTCCGATTTGCATGGGCCATCGAAACGCACAACGGATGATGACCCCAATAGGTTCGGAGCTTGCCTCCGATTTGCATGAGCTGTCAGTATCCATAATCCATAGTGTATAGTATGCATACGCTAGAAGTCGTACTCGTTATCCAGGTTGTTTTTGCCTGGAAGGGATATGCTTATGTCGACACCAAGACATCTGCCGCAGGATGCGCCTGTTGGTGAAACAGATACGAAATGGAAGAGGCGGCGGGATATCCCTCTTGCGATACTGGCCTGGATCGGGGTGATTGCGGTTGTTCTATGGGGTGCGGCGCATGTTATACGGGCGCTGCTGCTGTTGATTATCGCGGCCCTGCTGGCCTATGCGCTGACGCCGGGCGTAAAGTGGTTGCAAAAGTTTATTCCACGTCCATTTGCGATTGTGAGCATCTGCTTGATTACCCTGGCCTGTTTGAGCCTGCTGTTCTACTTTGTGACCATTACCGCCCTGCACCAGTTTTCCTCGTTGTCGCGTTCACTGGCCTATGTCTTGACTCCGCGCGGCGGCACCTCTTCTCCGCTAGAGACCTTTTTGCAGTCCATCGGTATTACGCAGCAGCAGATTGCGATGGCGCGCCAGCAACTGATTTCGCGTGGGGAAAGTCTGGCCAGCAGTGCCTTACCACTGATTACCAGTATTCTGGATGTGTTGCTCGATACGGTAGTGGTGGCGGTCATCACCATCTATTTCCTGATCGACGGCCATCGCATAAACCGCTGGTGCCGCCACAATCTTCCCGATAAAATACGGCCGAATTTTCTGGTCGATACCTTGCAGCGTATCGTGGGCGGCTATATTCGTGGACAACTGATCCTGGCTACGCTGATCGGACTACTGGTGGGCATTGGTATGGCGCTATTCCATGTGCCTTATGCCCTGCTGCTGGGCGTGCTGGCCTTCATCCTGGAATTCATCCCCATCCTTGGCACCCTCATCTCGGGGGCGATCTGCATTTTGATTGCTCTGACGCAGGGCATCTGGATCGCGCTGGGCGTGCTGATCTACTTTATCGTGGTGCATATCCTTGAGGGCGACATCATTGGCCCGCGCATCGTCGGAGAGGCGGTCGGCCTCCATCCGATTGTTTCGATTACCGCCGTGATTGCCGGCTCGCAGATCTTTGGCATCTGGGGTGCCTTGCTGGCTTCGCCAATCGCGGGCGTGCTGCAGGCCCTCTTAATCACATTCTGGCTTGAGTGGCGGCGCACCCATCCAGAGCAGTTTGGCCGACATCACAAAGATGCAGCCCATACGCCTGCGGCTAGTGAGCAACTTGACGACGGCTAGCACTCCTACGAATGGATGGATACGTCGCTATGCCTGGTGTTTGTCTGCATCTGCCTGCTGGGCTGCGGCAGGCGGATTATTAACCACGCTCTGTTGTGTCTCTTCAGGTGCGTGGCTATATTTCAACACCAGGTAAACCAGAATTCCCAGAAGTATGTAGAAAAGGGGAATCAGGCTATAGGCCAGGTATGCCTCGATCAACATAATGGTTCCTCCCCATATATCGCCGACAATGGTCGGGTTTTATGTTATTGCTTTCCACATATACCACGTTTCTGGCCGGCTTTCCAGTTGTTTATTGTTGGACGCCGGCGGTGTGTTCGAGTGGGATGGTGGATGCGCGCTTCACGACAGTGGTCGGGAACGTTTCCTGGGTGGGAGTTTCCTGGTGTTGCAATAAGGTCAGGATCTTCTGTGCTCCGGCGCGCCCCAGTTCGCGCAGGGCGATGTTGACCGTGGTCAGGGACGGCGTTACCATACGCGCCATGGGCAAATTGCCGAAGCCGCAGATGGATATGTCCTCGGGCAGGCGCCAGCCACGCTGACGTAGACCATACATCAGGCCAAAGGCGGTCTCGTCGTTGCAGGCGAAAACGGCGGTCGGTCGTTTCTCGCGTGGAAATTGGTCCAGCATACCGGCCGCGCGCTCGCCGCCGGCCTGGGTAAAGTTTCCCGGGAGCAGCAGCGTGTCATCAGGTGTGATGCCCGAGTCCGTCAGTGCCTGGCGATAACCATGCAGGCGCTGATTGGCGACCGTCACATTGCCGGGTCCGGTCACAAACGCGATGCGCTTATGCCCCAGCGAGATCAGATAGCTGGTCAGTTCGTACGCGCCGCCGAGATTGTCGGGCTGGATCGAGGGCGCTTGAATGCTATGGGGAGATAAGATAACAATGGCCGCTCCACGGCGCTGGATCTTTTCGACCATGGCGTCGATTTCGAGTTGCTCCGGGACACTGGTTTCGTCGGAGCCGCTACCGGTAAAAATAATGCCATCGGCGCGATAGTCTTGCAGCGTCTGTAGATAAGAGAGCTCGCGGTCAGGGTCGCGCTCAGTATTGCAGATAATAGTGAGATAGCCGTGGGCATTAGCGACCTCTTCAACCCCACGCGCCACCTGCGCAAAATAGGGGTCAGCGTTATCACCTACCAGCACCGCGATCAGCTTGCTGCGCTGTGCCTTAAGGCTACGTGCCAGCGAGTTGGGAACGTAGTGCAATTCTTTGGCGGCGATCAATACTTTTTCACGTGTGCCGTCGCTCACAGGATAGGTCGAACCGCTCATGACCCGGCTGGCAGTTGCAACGGAGACTCCCGCTTTTTTTGCCACATCAATGATGGAAGGTGATTCTAAGGTCATCTGTTTTCTCGCTACTGATAAAAGGCTAATTAACAAAAAATGAAGCGTCCAATCTTTTCGCACTTTAACAAAATTTCTATAACCTGTCAATTTACCTTGTTCTTGCCACCAACTTTTTTCTCCTTCTATACAGCAAATACTTGTGGTCAGAAGTGCAGGTGTGCATATGTTGTCTGATAGACAGGTAAATGCTCTACAAGTGGAGATGAGACGTGCTATAATGTGCCTTTGTATTCATTGCGCTTGCGTCATAGGTGCTGAGCTTGCCTCAGCTTGATTCTAAGAAAAAACGAATAGAGGTGTTTATATGCAGCTCCATATTGGTCAGAAGGTTGGCAATTATCGCATTGTGGATGAAATTGCGCAGGGCGCCTACGCCTATGTCTATAAAGCAGTCCACAGTTTTTTGTCGCAACGCCCGGTGGCTCTCAAAATTTTGCACACAACCTTTGTGGACCCGGGAGCAGAGCATGATGTGCTCTATCAGGAGGCCCAGATTCTGGCGCAACTGCGCCATCCCCATATTTTATCCCTGATCGACTTTGGCACTTACGAGGGCGCTCCCTATATTGTCAAGGAGTATGCCTCCGAGGGCTCGCTGCGCGATCGCCTGCGCCAGCTTCATGGGCATCCCTTGCCTTTAGCACAGGCGCTGACGGTGCTGCGTCAGATTGGAGATGGCCTGCAATTCGCCCACGCGCACAATGTTGTGCACTGCGATTTGAAGCCGGAGAATATCTTATTTAATGTCGATAACGAGGCTTTGATTGCGGATTTTGACATTGCGCGTGTGCTGAAATCGGTGAAGGCGCCGGGCGTAAGTATCGGTGGCACCCCATCGTATATGGCGCCTGAGCAGTTCCAGGGCAAGGTGCGCTATGAGAGCGATCAATATGCTCTGGCCTGCATGACCTATGAAATGGTGACTGGCAGGCGTCCCTTTGAGGGCGATGATTTCGCTACCATGAAGCAGAAGCAGCTCCATGAAACGCCAGTGCCGCCCTCGCAGCTATCTAAGGGTTTGCCCCAGCATATCGAGCAGGCTATCTTACGCGGCATGGAGAAAAAATACACAGACCGTTTTAAGGATGTGGCCGCCTTTGTAGACGCGCTTGAGGCCCACCAGCACGCCGACTCAGCCTCACCTGACTGGCCGGCCCCTGTCGCGGCCCCACAGCACGGAAAGCGCCTGATCCTGCACGCGCCCGGCACCCCCAGAACGGCCAAAAAGACCTCCATCGACGACAGCGTCTTCTACGAAGAGACCGTCCCCATGAACGGCGAAGCCACCCTGGCCGACCTCGTACCCGCGCCCGCGCCCCGCAAGCGCCGCACCACCAGCAAAACCGCCCCCGCCAAAAAAACTCTCGCCCGCACCAGGAGCAAAAAAGCCGCGACCAGGAGCTCCATCACCAAAAAAGCTCCTGCACGTGCGAAGAGCGAAAAATCCAAGCGCAAGAGCCCCTCCGCCAAAAAAGCTCCGGCTCGCGTCAAGAGCGAAAAGGTAGCCAAAGCTCCCATCAAAAAAGCCTCAACTCGCGTCAAGAGCGCCAAAGCCGCGACCAAAAGCCCCGCCAAAAAAACAACCAGGAAGAAAGCGCCCGCCACCCACTCGTAGGTTCGGGCCTTGCGTCCGCTTTTCCCTTGATGAGTGATATCGTCTCTAATATAAACGATGACAATAGGTTCGGGCCTTGCGCCCGATTTTCCCTTGATGAGCGATACCATTTAGCGTGAAGAGTTATCCCCCCAACGCGCAACGCCTGCCAGCATATAACCTTACCGCGCGTGCGGGGAGGGAAGATGCCGGGGTATTTGTGTCCGGTTTTTTATGGATGAGGCGTTATGGAGATGAGATATTTTGCTCACATGAAGACAAGAAGGAGCGACCAAATTGTATGGAGCAACAAATATCAGATAGGGATGGAGAGCTTGCATTGATTGAACGGGCCGCTCATGGAGATGCAGAGGCTTTTCGCTATCTGGTTGTTTTTTATGAGGGCCGGCTCATTGCCTATCTGACACAGATGCTTGCGGGCGATAGGGAGAATGCTCGTGACATCGCGCAAGAAACATTTATCGTTGTCTATCAAACCCTTCCGCATTGGAAGCCTTCAGATTATGCCAGTGATGTATCAGATGAGGTGCGGCCTGGCCGCTCGGGAAATGGGACGCAATTGCTGGCACCGTGGCTCTACCGTATTGCCACGAATCGCGCACTCTCATTGCTGCGCAAACAAGATGTGCGCAGGCGCGTGCACAGTACAGCTAATGGCCGACCCGGGAATAGTGCGGCTACATTTGCGCATAGCGGTCAGCAGTCCTCGTTTGAGGACGGTTCGATTGCGCGAGAATTGTTACGTGTCGCGCTCAGTACTCTGGCAGAGGAGGATGCGGCCTGCCTGGTACTGCATTATGTTAGCGGCGAGCGCTATGGCGAGATTGCGGCCCGTCTTGGAATGAGTAGCGAGGCTGTGCGGAAGCGGGTTTCACGTGCGTTGATAGCTTTGCGTAAGGCGTACAGGCTGTTGGATATGGAGGTGTGCTAATGAGTGAAATGCAGGCTTTAACCCACGATGAGGCCAATGCTCTTCTGGGAGATTACGTTTCCGCAGAGATCAGCGAGCACATGAGATTCCGTGTTGAACTGCATGTACGGGAGTGCCTGTTTTGCCAGCAGGATATTGCTGAGATTGAACATATTTGTCGTTTGATGGCGACTGTGAAGGATGGAGCGCCAGAAGCAACATCTTCAACTTCTCTGGCCGATGCTGTACTGGCACGACTCGACCAGCCGTCAGCTTTGCAATCTACCGCGTTTCAATTGCTGCCAGCAGAAAATAGCCAGCATAACGAAAATGTCGCACCTATCCGTCCGCTTTTTGATGTTCTAGACGTTATGGATACAGAAATCGCACAGAGGAAAGGTGTGCGAGATCAACGCAATAGCAAAAAAGATTATGGCTTAAAAAATGTAAATGATAATAGTACTTATTCCCAAAAAAGGATACCTGTAATGCAACAAAATTATGGGCAACGGAAAACACACACATCTCTATGGGCCACACTGGTAGCGGTACTTGTGGTGGCTATTATTGCTGGTAGCTTCTTTAGCTTGAAGACACTATTGGTGGGTAGCAAGAATAATAATAATCCACAGCCACCGCACCATGCTGTTCCTGTCGCGACCCCGACTCCGTCGCCGACTTCGCCTGCTACTCCAACGCCGTCAGCAACTGCTATGAGCGTCACGCAACCAGTGCCGGCGACCCAGACAGATTGTCCCGCCCCCAACACAGCGCGGGCTATGGTTACGGCTCCCCTGGCACAGGGTCCACATCCGCAGATCGTTTATATTGCTCAGGATGTTAATAACGCGGCTAGCTCGAATCGCATCATGCGTTATGATACTGTTTCGCATGAGAGCCACGAGATCTTCAATGCTCCTGGCACGTATGCGATCAGGGATAGCATCCTTTCAGCTGATGGACAATGGGTATTGTTTGAGTTGTACGATGCTACGAAGTCTGCCGGGGGCGCAATGGTTGAATTGCGCATGGTGCGCGTCGATGGACAGGGGCTGCAGACACTCTATTGTGGTGTGACGGCAAAACTGACCTGGTCGCCCGATAAAAAATGGATCGCCTTTGATGATCCTATTCAAGCTCCCAGTTCAGCCGACACGATCCACCTGATCAACACAACAACCGGGCAGTATCTGGACGCGGTAGATATCCCTCAACAGAATACCCCTCCTGGATACAATCCACGTCCTGCGTTCTGGGCTTCACCAACACAACTATACCTGTCGGATGTGTTTGGTTCAAACCCCTTCCATACCTACCTGCTTGATGTCAACAATGGCGCGCACCAGGCACTCAGCGCGTTGCCGCTGGTCAGCACACAGCCGTATGTACTGGGTCTTGCTGATGGATCAAACGTCTATCTGCTGGCGCCAGCCTGTTCGGCAGGAGCAACCACATGTAGTAGCGGCCTGGCCGGGATGACGGCGATCGAACGTCTTTCGGCCGACTGGAAAGCGCCGCAAACGATCTTTCACCAGTCGCAACTGCTTTTAGGTAACTTCAGTCAGGTAGACAAAGCAAATCTGCTGGTAGTGGCCAGTAATCCTTCGGCGAGCACTCTTGAATTGTGGCTGGTGAAAGCCGACGGCAGTGGCGCGACACAGCTTGCCAGCGCGCAGGCCGACTGGAAAGCATATCCGAACCACATTGGCAACGGGTCTGTTACTACTTCTGCTGATGGTAGCATGTTTGCCGTTTCTAACTGGCCATCAGCAACAGGAACCACCCCTGAGATTGTCTATGGAGAGCCAAAAGCGGGCGGAACGCTCACGGCGGTTCCACAGGATAGCGGCACCTATCAATACGCGTTGGGATGGGCATGGTTGTAGGTGCGCCTTTGGGCACCGCGTGGTTTCTGAGTGCCACAGGCTCCTGTAACCATTGCCCGTAGTTATCTTTAGTTGCCTTTCTTCGATCAAAAGAAGAAGATGATGGAAACAAGAAATGAAAAGAGGAGAACCATGGTGCTTTTTTTTCAACGACACCTCTGTTCCTTTCGTGCGCTCATTGGAATCCTTGTTGTCGCAACAGTGCTTCTGATGACTGCCTGTGACAGAAGTGGGAGTAGTAGTAGTGGCAGTGGGGGCAGTAGTACACAGCCAACGGCCACCCCGACGTCCACGATGGCAGCTTCTAAGACGCCGGCGAAAGTTGTGCAGGTGAAGATCGTCGAGAAGGATGACAAATATTCGTTCGACCCTGCCTCGATCACCATTCCTAAGGGGGCACAGGTGGTCTGGACCAATACTTCAGACGCGCCGCACACCGTGACCAGTGACAAAAATGCCTTCACTGCCTCATCTAATTTGACGCAGAACCAGACCTTCATGATGACCTTCAATACAGCAGGGACCTATGCTTATCACTGTAGTATTCATTCCTACATGAAAGCGACGATTACCGTCACATCCTAGATGGAAATGTTGAGATTCTGCACCCTCTGGATCACCAAATGTGAGCCAGTTCCCTTGAACTTCCAAACTTACGTAAGGGAACCGTGCTTTGAGGTTTTTGATCTGGTCGGCGATATGCGTAAGGTGCGACCCTTGCGGTCGCTTCTGCTGAGCGGCGAGGATGAGCATGCCCCCGGCATGCTCACAACGAGGTCGCTCAAACGGGGCAACAAGCGGCCACAGAGGGCCGCACCTACGATGGTTGTCGCGTTTATTGTTACAGCATCAAGCGCCCGCGACGGGCGCACATATCAGGCGGGGTCGATCAGGCGACCCATGATGCTGTAGACTACCAGGATGATCAGGCTGATGGCGATGTTGATCAGGACGATCAGGCCGATCTCTGGGAAGAGGCGCCATTCTTTGGCATTGTATAGGATGAAGCTGATGACAGCGGCCAGGCCAATGACTGCCAGCAGGCTGGCCCGTATCGATGAGCCTATGCTGGGGAACTTCCTGCGGCGCAGCATGGTGAGCCCGGTTAGCAGGCCGGTTATGCCGTAGAAGGCCACCGGGAACCACCAGGCGTGATATTGTGGTCCAAAGTTGGCGTTGTGAAATAAGGTGGCCGTCAGCGTGTCGTTGCCCCGATACATGAAGTCGGCAATCATGGCTCCGCCGGCGCCTACCAGTATCCCCACAATAGGACCAAAGGCGGCTCCAAAGAACAGCGGCAAGACGAGCAGGATCGGGATGCTTCTGCCGTAGATTATTGGCTTGAAGCTATGCAGGAAACAGAACAGGATAATGCCGACGACGGTGGCCAGTAGCGGCCATTTCCAGGCATTCAGCGGCCCCAGCCAATCTTCCAACGACTCCCTGGGCATGTCTGCATGTGAACGCTCGTCGGGCTCATCATAATCATGATGGGAGGCGCCGCTATAGGATGACTGGGGACGGTGTTGTTGCTGCTGTGCGGGTGGTTCCGGTCGGTATGGCTGCGGGCCGTTGTGCTGTTGATATCCCTGCTGCTGTCCATTGTTATAGCCAGGATGATATGGTTGCTGCTGCTGCGGACGCTGCATTGGTGGATACGGCTGCTGCGGTGGCCGCTGCTGCTGGTATTGCTGTGGATTGCTCTGAAATGGCGGGCGCGGTCCATTATTCGGCCCACCCTGAGGCGTATTGGTTGCTGGCAGAACCATTTTCTGCTGACCAGGCTGCTGTTGCTGCTGTGGATAGGCGCTATTGGGATTATGTTGCGCCTGCCTGTTGGTCTGGGCCTCTGTCAGAGATGAATGCATCGTGGGCGCTTGCCCCTGATTCCCCGATTGGTTGCTGGTGCTCTCTTGTCCGGTCGGTGCTGGTCGGTTGTTCTGCTGCGTGCCCATTTGTTGTGCGCCATGGGTAAGGTTGGGCTGGCTGCCGCTCGATGGATTGAAGGGCTGCGATGCCATGGCCGTAAAGGGTGCTGGCGAAACTCCACTAATGTTCGGCGTCTGTGGTGGTACATTTGTATCCGACTGCATCGCGACCGTGCTGTACGGACTTGACGTTCCGGAGCCTGACATCAACTCTGTCTGATAGGATTGTCCTGCCTGCGACAGCGCGCTGGCAAAGGCTTTGATATTCTCAAAGCGTTTTTTGGGATCCTTATCCAGGGCCTGCATCACCACGCGTTCAACTTCAGGGGAGACCTGCCCCAACTTTTCTCTGAGGGGTGGTGGTGCCGCGAACATATGCTGGGTACACATTTCAGTGAACGAGCCACGGAATGGGCGATCACCGGTGAGCCATTCATAGGCAACAACGGCCAGCGAATACTGGTCGCTGGCCGGTCGGGGCTTGCCCTGAATCTGCTCGGGCGACATATACGCGACCGTGCCGATGACATCCTGTGTTCCCTGGTAGCGCGAACTCTGAGCCACCAGTGCGATGCCGAAATCGCTCAGCAGGACCTCATTGCGCCTTCCTAGCAGCATATTTTCTGGCTTGACGTCCCGGTGAATAATATGCTCATCATGGGCGTATTGCAGTGCATCCGCTACCTGGGTAACGTAAGGAATGATGGTCGTGAGAGGCAGCGCAACACCCCGCGCATGCCGCTGGCGCAGCGTCCCATTGGGAGCATAATCCATGACCAGGTAGGGGGTCTCACCATCAATACCGAAATCCAGCACACGCACAATATTGGGGTGCGATAAACGTGCAATCGTCTGTGCTTCTTTTAAGAAACTATCTGTATCATCCGAACCAGAAAGTCGTGCCTGTAGGATCTTAATGGCAGCCTGTGACTTCAGGTAGAGATGCTCTCCGAGATAAACCTCGGCAAAGCCGCCCTGGCCCAGGAGTTGTACTATCGTATAGTTCCCTAGTCGCTGCCCGATGCGATCGGCCATCCTTGCTCCTTTTTTTCGCGCTTGTCAGCTCGCATGCTCTAATTTGCTGGCTCAATTGTAAAGAAATGGCGCAAGAACGTCAAGTTTTTACCTCATAGGTAGGGCTTTCTTATTATATGCACGTTGTTGTTTTTGATCTCGAAAATCACGTATGATTAGCAATGTTATCATGCGTGAAAAAAATGGCCCACAAGGGCCAATACATTTTATTTAAGCGAGAAGAAACAAGAATTCGTAGGTGCGGCCTTCACCGGCCGCTTGCCGCCCTGCCCGTAGGTCCAGGCCTTGCGCCCGAACCTACGATTTCTTGTTTCTTGTTCCTTGTGTGCAATTTTTGTATTTATGCGCGATAATGTGTCTATAACGTATAATTGCCGTTAGCTGGCTTTGACCTCGCCGCTGGCAAGCTGGTTTTGGATCAGGTGTGCGTAGTAGCTGTTTCTCTGTAAGAGTTGCTGGTGGGTGCCCTGCTCGATCAGGACGCCGTCGTCGAGGACCAGGATGCAGTCGGCGTTGCGAATGGTGCTCAGGCGGTGGGCAATGATGATCTGGGTGCAGGGCAGGGCGCGCAGGTTTTGCTCGACATGCTGCTCGGTGACCACGTCGAGCGCGCTGGTGGCCTCATCAAGCAGCAGGATTGATGGCTGACTGGCCAGGGCCCGGGCGATCGCCAGGCGCTGGCGTTGTCCACCCGATAAGGCGCTGCCCCCCTCGGATACAAACGTCTCATAGCCCATGGGCATCTTCATGATATCTTCGTGCAGGTCAGCTAGCCGGGCAGCCTGGATCACCGCTTCAATACTGATATCGGGAGCGTTAAAGGCAATATTCTGGCGGATCGTCCCGCTGAACACGCTGGCATCCTGCATTACCACGCCAAACTGTGCTCGCACGGCCTGATAATTCAGGAAGCGCAGCGGGATACCATCGTAGTTGATTTCTCCCTGGCTCGGGATGAGGAGTCCCAGCAAGAGCTTGCCCAGGGTACTCTTTCCAGAGCCGGTGCGACCCACGATGGCGATTTTCTGGCGGGGTTGGATGTGCAGTGAAATGTCTTTGAGTATGTGTGGCGAGTTCGAGTCGTATTGAAAGTTTACATGATCGAGGCTAACGCGGCCGCTTAAGCGTGGCGGCTGCTGTACCGTCTGGATGTTTTGTTCTGGCTGGGCATCGAGTACGTCGGCGATACGTTCGAGGTGCGAATGGACCAGCTGGACCTGCTGGGCGCTGCGCACCAGCGACGAGAGTGGCGACAGCACGTAGGCACCCAGCGTGCTTAGTCCGACCATCGCGCCAACCTGCAAATGGTGGCTCATTACCAGCTGGGCACCCAGCCAGAGCAGCGCCAGCGGGGCCAGGGCCTGTAAACTAACCAGGCAGGTCGAGACGGTCGAGGTGAAGTAGTTGCGGCGGATAGAGATGTTGAGCTGATTGACGAAGAGATTCGACCACTGCTCGAAGGCGCGATGTTCCGCCCCCGCGGCCTTTAAGGTGCCGATGCCGGTGAGCATCTCGCCCACATAACCTTGCAATTTGCCCGCGTTCTCCAGATCCTGCCGGGAGAGTGCGCGTACCTTATGTTTGGTACAGAGCAACAGCATTACCTGGAGCAGCCCGATTGCCAGTACGCAGAATCCAAATGTGGATGAGTACCAGAATAATATGACCAGTGAGATGATGATGGTGCAGCTATCCAGAAAAGTCGAGATCAATTGATTGCTGATAATATCGCGGATCGTGGCGTTGCTATTGATGCGGGCCAGGATATCGCCGCTGGTACGCTTTTGGAAGAAGCTATGGGGAAGCGATAGCATGTGCTCAAAGAAATTGGGCAGCATCGTGAGATCGATACGAGCTTGCAGGTAGGTCAGCAGGATATTGCGCAGGAGCGATGTGACGAACTCGGCGGCCAGTACGATGACGGCTGCTGCGCCTAACAGGGGCAGCAGGTTGCTCTGTTCGTGTGGGATTACTGAGTCGATAACAAAGCTGGTGGCCACCGGCAATGCCAGGCCAAAGCTCTGCAAGAGGATGGTTGCGGCACAGATTTGTAGCAGGATAATGGGGGCGCGCTTCACATATAGTTTAGCGTAGTTGTATAGGCTGATCCGTGAGGCGGTGGTGTGGCGCACAAATTGTGTGCCCGGTTCCAGCATAATTACCACGCCAGTAAAATTATCCTCAAATTCTTCGATGGGGATGCGCTTACGCCCCGAGGCTGGATCGACGATATCGACTTTTCGCGGACCCCAGCGTTCGACGATCACGAAGTGGTTGAATTGCCAGTGAATAATGGCTGGTAGGGAGACCGCGCGAAAATCGTTGTCCTGGAGCGAGATGGGCCTGACGCGCAAACCATATTTGCGCGCGGTTTTCACGATTTCCAGCGCCGAGAGGCCATCGCGACCAACGCCAGCCTGATTGCTGATCTCCGAAATGGTGGTTTTACGACCATGATAGCACAGGATCATGGCCAGGCAGGCTGCTCCGCACTCGACGACGCTCATCTGTAGCAGCACCGGGACCCGACGCCGAAACAATGTATGGTACATCTCAAAGATTGCCAGCCAGAGCGCCTGCAGCAATCCCACGATAGGCGCAGGCTGCCGCGCACTGGTGGGTGGCTGTACAGGCGGCATAGGCTGGGCCGCTAGCTCGCGACTGTTTCTCGCAATGGTCTGTTCACGCTGCTCCACTGTATCTTTCACCAGGGCCGACGAATGGCGACTGATACGGCCAAGCTCGGCCAGTTGGGCTAACCTTCGACGCTCCTCTAGCGGCATAGAAACTGATGCCATGGCTGTTTTCTCCTGTGTGTTGTTCATTATATAGTTACCTCCAGACAGAGTGTGCTAAAACGAGAGGAGCGGTTGGGGGGCAACCTGTATACGGGCTGTGATCGCACTGTTCTCCTGCGCGGGCGTTGCCGGGGACGTCGTTATGGTGGCCTGGATGACTCTGACCGGCGTGCCCAGTGCAGCAATGGCATCATCCGTTAACGCAAACTGCTTTTTCAGATCCGCTGGTTGACTGTTCGCGGGCGCGATCGTGGTTATTCTGGCGGGCAGAGGGGCCTCTTTGGCGTTGAGTTTGACCTGTAGCGTCTCGCCCACCCGCAGCGTTTGCTTGACCTGTTGCGGTAGAAAGAGCGCAATCGTTGCCTGGCGCTGGCTGTTCGCCGTGGCCGGTAGGATAATACCAGGAATGGTTGTATAGGCTGGTAATGGAACAGTGAAGATTAGCAGGCCGATCAGGGTGAGCTGGAGTAAAAAGAGCCAGAGCCAGAGCAATAAAAGTGGCGACGCAAAACGCGGTAGGATATCTTTCTCTCTCTTTTGGATGTAGTGCTGTAGGGCCCTTTGTCGGAAGATAGGGCGACGTTGAGGCGACATCGCAACATTCCTTTCTTTATATATAGAAGGTATATATAGGCCTGAATTTTTATTGTGATTATCAGCAACTATTCAGATACCTGGTTTGCGTTCTCCGGCACCTGCTGTAGAAATTTTTTATGCGTATAAATAATGAAAGGTGTATGGAGACTTCCCTGTCAAAGAAATCTCCATACACCTGATCGTTACGAAGTTACATGGAACGCATTATTGGATGGTAACACTATCAGTATTGTCGCTTCGTTGAAGTCGTTTCCGATCTGCATTTAGCCTTTAGTAGCAGTCATCGCAGTCGTCATCGTCGCCATAGTCGCAGTCGTCACAGTCGTCATAGTCATGATGGTGATGGCCATGGTGGCGGCGATGGTGATGGCGTTTGCCATGGTGATGGCCGTGGCGTTTGCGGTAACCACCAATGATTGAACCCAGATCCGTTTCGTTGAGCTCGATCGCAGTTTGGGTTGGCGCTACAGGGTTAAGGGGCTGCTCGCTGCGTACACCTAGTGAAGAGAGAATTTTGCTGAGAGTCATCGTTGTGTTCCTTTCATCTGAACTGTTTCACATGTATTGAACTTGCTCACCTGGAGCTGAAAAGTGTCTATGTTTGTGGCAAAGACGGACTTCGTGTATCAGACAACTACCAACCGCCATCAAAGTCGCCATAACCGTAGCGAGACGCAGACACACGGCGCTTGATAATAACGGTCTTTTCAAACGATTGGCTTTGGCCAAAACCGAAGCCTTCATCGAAGCCTCCCCATCCCCCGCTGACATTCTCAAGATCCTGCTCGTTCAATTCAATCATACTCTGTTGCTCAGTGGCGATGGCTTCTGGTGTTAATGGCATATTTTTCTTGTTCATCATGGGCTATACCTTTCTGTTTAAGCATTGTTGCTGTTGCGTATTGCGTACTTCCGATATCAGACGACTACCAACCGCCATCAAAGTCGGAATAACCGTAGCGAGACGCAGACGCACGGCGCTTGATAATAACGGTCTTTTCAAACGATTGGCTCTGGCCAAAACCGAAGCCTTCATCGAAGTCTCCCCATCCCCCGCTGACATTCTCAAGATCCTGCTCGTTCAATTCAACCATACTCTGTTGCTCAGTGGCGATGGCTTCTGGTGTTAATGGCATATTTTTCTTGTTCATCATGGGCTATACCTTTCTGTTTAAGCATTGTTGCTGTTGCGTATTGCGTACTTCCGAAGTGGGAAGTAGCATATGCAGGTAGTCTACATTCAATGGTCGCTTGCTGCAATCTGACGGCTCACAGTTACAGTGTGATGTTCTACACAATATGTTTAATGTTGTGTTTTGATAGCGCTGTATCTGACACTATAAGTGTAAATGCTTTCCTTTATCATAAGAGGAGAGCCCGATGGAGATCTTGCCATCAGATTGAAAACTAATCTTGAAGTGATGCGCTATGCTATTAAGTTGTTCATGTACTGAAGGCGATATTCTCAATGGAGAAGTATCTTATGTGAGTAGTTTAGCCGAAAGCAAGTAGACTAACAATCTAGCGCTTCACAATTACACTGTGAAGCTATCCACTATCAGTAAACTGATCGGTTTAAAATAAATATATGCCGCGAAGAAGATCATCTATTTATGTATGTCGATAAAAAAGCAATCTGAAATGTGGATAAAGCAGGGGCGCTTTTTACCATCGTTGTTGGTTGGGAAAAATCATTTTTTAAAGAAGCCGAAAGAAGCCGGATGGCAAATTCATCTGTGGAAGTGTGACAAATGTATGCGCCGCGTCGATACTTCTTATTAATAGTGGGAGTTGTGTGCCCTGAACTCTATGCCAGGAGCGAAGATACTATTTTGCATGCCCTGATCAAAGCGGTCCAGCGTGGGATCGATGTGCGCATTCTGATTCCGGCGGTCTCCAACCATATCGTTGCCGACTGGCTTTCACATGGCTTTTATACCCAGTGCCTGAAGCACGGTATTCGCTTATTGCTGTACTCGGATGCTATGATACATGCAAAGACAGCCACCGCTGACGGCGAGTGGTCCACGGTCGGCGCCGCCAACGTGGATCGCCTGAGTATGATGGGCAACTTCGAGGTCAACATAGAATTTTATGACGAAGATGTGGCCAGAGAGATGGAGAAGATCTTTGAATACGACACCTCGCGTGCCCGCGAGCTCACACTAAAACAATGGGCCAGGCGCCCATTCTACTGGAAAATTGGCGAATATATGCTCTATACATTTCGCCCCTTTTTCTAATCGGCTGGCTGGCTGCGATGATATATGCAATGATGTGTGTATATAGTATGCATAGCGATCAGAAGGGAATCGATGCCGATGGATACACTGGTGACGCGCGCCTTTTTACTGGCCGCAGAGTTGCACGCAACGCAGACGCGTAAAGCCTCGCTGGTCCCTAATACTCCTTATTTGGGACACCTCATGGAAGTAGCGGGCATGGTGATGTCCAATGGTGCTCCTGATGCTGCTGTCGCGGCAGCCTTGTTGCACGATGCTATTGAAGATCAAGGTGCCGGGACGCGTGCGTTGATCCAGGAGCAACTGGGGGATGAGGTGCTGCTTCTGGTCGAGGAATGCACCGAGCCCGGCACGGGCGGCCCTATCAAGGCACCCTGGCGTGAGCGCAAGGAAGGTTATTTACAGCAGGTACATTCGGCCTCTCTCTATGCCCTCTTGATCAAGTGCGCGGACAAGCTCCACAACGCGCGTGACCTGCGCAAGCAGGTGCAGCTCGATGGTGCGCAGGCCTACGCAGCCTTTAGCACCGGCAAAACCGAAAAACTCTGGTTTTATAACGCCTTTGTGCAGGCCGCCCGCCAGCGCCTGGCCACGCTGCAATCCCAACAACCCCAGGAACCCCTGATCCAGGCTATCTCATATCTCCTCAACGACCTCCAAACCGTCCTGCGCGACCTGGATACGCAACCCTGATAGCGCGTGCCCAGCGTCCTTCCAGCTCGAAAAAGCAGTCAGAAAAGAGAACACTCGTAGGTGTGGCCTTCGCGCGTCAGCGCCCGCGAGGGCCATATCCTTTGTAATTGGTGGTGCATAGTGTGCGCAACGCGCACACTATGCACCACCAATTACAACTGTTTTGAGCACCGAAGGTGCGAATCGTCAGGGGCCGCAGGCGCGAACCGCATGGCTTTCAGATACTCTCTAAAAAAAGCTTGATAAAAAACCCGATTTTTACTTTCATGCTCGCGAAAGTCACTGGTCATACGCCTTGTATATATGGTATATACTTACTATGTTGGATATTTTTTAAGGGCTGTCGCATCCTGCGCGTATTCTCGTTGGAAACGAAGAGATAGGCTGCCACAGCGTTTTTCAGACAGGTTGTTCCTGGGCGATTACTGAGTAGAGCTGTTGCTAGTTTAACGCATTATTGTCATTGTCATGTCATGATCACTGGGCCTGCGAGCTTATAACGTGGTACCCGGGCCAGTTATGGAACTGGCGGTGATCAGGAGCTCGCGGCCATGTTGATCCTTATTCTTTATAAGGAAGTGTGCAGATGACGACAGTTGTACTGCTTGGAACATTGGATACCAGGGGACTGGAGTATGCCTATGTACGCGATTGTATCCAGGCTGCTCAATGTAAAGTTGTTTTGATGGATGCTGGCAGCAAAGGAGTGCCACAGATCCAGCCCGATATTTCCAGGGAGGCGGTTGCGCGAGCTGCTCATATCGATATTGCTCAACTCGAACATGCCGATCAGACCACAGCCATCAAAATGATGGCGAAAGGCGCGACTGCTATGGCCGTCGAGCTATTTGCTCGTGGACGCCTGCACGGCATCATGGCCATTGGTGGCGGTGGAGGATCCAGGCTGGCGACCAGCGCCATGAAGGCCTTGCCTCTGGGAGTGCCAAAGTTGCTGGTTTCCTCGCTGGCTTCGGGCGATGTGCGACCATTTGTGGGAGCGATGGATATCTCTATTATGTATTCGGTGGTTGAAATTACCAGTATCAACGTTGTGACGGAGCGTATCCTGACCAATGCGGCGGCTGCCATTGCCTCGATGGCCCTGGCTTATGATAACTTTGAGCTCTCAGCGCGCGCCCGCCTGCATCCCTACCTCACGCATCCTCCCATAGACAGGGTCCCGGCCTCGTCGCCGTCGTAGGTGCGCCCCTTGCGGCATTGACTCCAACTAATTCATTCCTTCTTCTTTTTGGAGGAGGACCCCCGACGATTGGGGTCGGCATCAACGGCATAGCGTGGCTTCTGCATCCATTGCAGATCCACTGGCGGCCAGGTCACCTCGTGCCAGCTGATGTGCGGCAACTCGTGTCGGGTTCGGGTGCTGGGACGGACGAACCCCAGCGCTCGTCCCTTCTCTTGGATCACCTGCCCGATATCGATGCCGTGCGCCAGGCAGGTGGGCAGATAGCGGATCAAGAGCTCCAGAGACACGTCAAAGAGATCGACCCCGGCCTCAGCCGCGACACGCACATGCAAGGCATGCAGCAGTTGCGCCAGCAGCACACTGCCCCAGATTTGGGCTCCCAGCACCTCCGGCTTCGAGCTGATCATGAAGCGCATCTGCAAATAGTCTTTCAACACCCGGAAGCCCAGCTCTATGTCCCATCTCCGCGCGTACAAGCGGACAATATCGGCGCCACTGAGCATCCGAGGATCCCAGATATTACAGATGTAGGTGTACCAGATGCCCCGATAGCGATAGCGCACCAGGCGCACCAGATGTTGACAGCGATCGGAGCGATATTTGCCCATGAACACCAGCGCTTCGAAATAGCCATCGCGCTGCACCAGGATATGTTCCATGCTCCAACTGCCATTGCTGCGCACCCGACTGACCCACCAGATGCCCGCGTTGGTCAAGCTATCAAACCAGGCATAGTTGTAGTATCCCAGATCAAAGAGCAGCAAGGCTCCCTTGCGCACACTTTTGACCATCTCTTTGGCATGGGCCTGACAATTGGCCACCGCGTTGGGCAGCAGATCAATGCGTTTCCATTGTTGACGCCGGATGTCAAACAAACAACTCAAGCGTCCGGCCAGCAACTGCGAATGGCCGGCGGGAAGCCCTTGCAGATCAGGGACCCAACGCTTCAAGGCATCCAGGGTCGACTCATCCAAGGCCAGCACCTCAGAGGCAAAGGAAGCGAGCGAGCGGTCCTCGTAGGGGATCATGCGTGTCCCCAACCACTGGGTCATCTGAGCACACAACTGCTGCATCATCCAGGAGCCTTTCTCCTGCAAGCGATTGTAGATGGCTTGATCCACGACCGCTACCGGAGCGAAAGGGCCCAGACCGAACCCGCTGATCAGACGCCAGAGGTCCAATTGGGAAGTCCAGCCCCGCAGCAAACACCACAAACACCCCAGACTCAACAACAGCCAGGACACCTGGAAAGGGCGTCCCCGTTTCTTCAAGGCCGTCGAGGACGCAGCTAGATCACAGGCGGCATCGTGCAGGAACTGGCCGAGCAGTTCCTTGGTCTGATCAGGGGGTGGCAAGAGGTGCTGCAATGATGTATCATGGGACATAACGAGGATGATCCTTTCTGTGGAGAGAAAGTGTTTTACAAGTATTATCCTCGTTTTTTTTGTCATTTTCAAGTCACCCCTGAATTAGTTGGAGTCAATGCCCTTGCGGGCGCTTCCTTGCTTCCCGTTCGGCAACGCACGGCAAAGATTGAAACGCCCGCAAGGGGTATGCCTCGTATATCAATAGGAGATAACCAGAGGTGTTCCGATGGGGGCCCAGTTGTAGAACCAGAGGGCATTGTCGACGGACATTTCGACGCAGCCATGGGAGCCGGTCATCTGGGTACCATTGACGGTATGCGGCACATTGGTGCCGGGTCCAAAGTCGCTTCCGCGCCAGGTGGCGTCGTGCAGGAAGAGTAGTGTGCCCTGGAAACCTAAGGCGTAGTTGATGTGCAGTGGATCATAATAGTAGGGCGAGCCTTTGGGCCAGGGAGAGTAGAAGGTGGCTGGATGCAATTTACTGATAATCTGGAATGTACCAGTTGGCGTTAGCAGACCCGGTTGCCCGCTGGTGATCAGATTTTGATGTACCAGCGTACCATTTTCATAGGCCGAGATATTTTGCGCGGTTAGATTAACCTTAATAACTTTTCCCGGGGTAGTGGTGGGTCCTGTTGTTACTACTGGTACAGGTTTAGTGGTGCTGACCAGTTCACTATAGATATATTGGGGCGTACTGGTTTGATCTGAGACGCGATACCAGAGAGGTCCATTGCTCAAAATTCTCCCCATTGACCGTTCCATAAACCGTCAAGGCCTGCGCAGCCGCTACAGTTTTAATAATATAGCCGCCGGTAAAGGGGATGCTGCGCACGTTGGCAACACCAACTGTATAGATAGTTGAAGGCATTGCATTCCAGGATATAGTCAGGGTTTTCATTGGATCCACGGTTGGTGTTGGATCGGGAACGTTCTGGGCTGCCGCGGTCGCCGTTGGAGACGGTACGCGATCAACATTTGTTATGCTTTGGTCCATGCGGTTTGCGAACGTAGTTTTCGTCGAGGCCGGTGTAGTTGAGGCCTGAGTTTCTGCGATTGGATTTCCACAAGCAACTATAAGTAGTGAAAGAAGAGATAAGATAGCGACCAGAGTAAAAAAAGAAGGACGTTTCATATGTTTTGGTGTATATCCTTTACAAGCAATTTATTGTTGTGCTTATCATAATATAAGTTAATTCATATGTATAAATCAAGGAAAATAGGGGTAAAAGGTAAAGATTAGCTATAATTATATCTATTCGAGATACGGTTGGGATAAGATGACATAGTCTATCAAAAATGTCATTAGCAAGTATCTTTGTGAGAAACATATTTATACAATGGATTAAAAAAATAGAATTGCCGCAAGAAAAGTGTCGTATTCTGGCTCTCTCGTGCAACATGTATATAATGAGCGGCAAAGGGGGACCATATGCTTTCGGATGAACAATTTAGCTTCTGTGCAAGGCGCGTGAACGCTGGCTTATGGAGGATGAGGGGCTGCATGTTTTCGCCGCCTGCATCTATGTGGCCATGTAGCAGGAGCAGTACAATGCCCATGGGGAGACCTTCGAGCAATTCTTCGTCCGCATAGTACGCTCAAAGTTGAGCCCGGGTATCCTTGAGCAGGTCTACACCACCTTCATGGACCAATAAAGATGTATTCTGGATCCATCCTGGTCGAGGACTAGAGGACCAGGATGGATTGAACGAGATTGGTGCCAAAGTGGTAGCCGATCTCGTGATAGTCGTGAATCGACCACAGCGCTAGCTCGCAGCGCTTGCCGATTTCCAGGCTGCCAATCTGGTCCTGAAGCGCCAGGGCGCGAGCGCCGTTGATGGTGGCGGCGCTCAACGCCTCTTCCAGGCTCATCCCCATGGCGGACATGGCCAGGCCAAGCATCATCTGCATGTTTTCGCTGTATGAGGTGCCGGGATTATAATCGGTGGCCAGGGCGACCGTGAGTCCATGGTCGCGCAGGCGGCGGGCGGAAGGATAGGGGCTGCGCAGGGTATAAGAGCAGCCGGGTAGCAAGGTGGCGATCACCCCGGCCGCGCGCATAGCATCCAGGTCGGCGTCGCTGGCATAATCCAGGTGATCGGCCGAGACGGCTCCCAGTTCGGCGGCCAGTTGGCTGCCGCCCGAGGGACTGAGCTGGTCGGCATGGACCTTGAGCTGGTAGCCTAGCTCTTTGGCACGCGTCAGGATACGCCGGCACTCAGCCACAGAGAAGGCTTCGCGCTCGCAGTAGACATCGCAGAAGCGGGCCATTTCGGCAAAGGTCGGCAACATCTCTTCGACCACCAGGTCGACATAGGCCGCGCGCTGTGTGCGGTACTCGGGGGGCACGCTATGGGCGCCCAGAAAGGTCGGCACCACTCGGATGTGCTCATGAGGGAGGGAAGGGCTACTGTTCAGATCGTTGATGATACGCAGGCAACGCTCTTCTGCCTCCACGTTCAGGCCATAGCCGGTTTTGATCTCGACGGTCGTTGTGCCGTGGGCGCGCACCGCAGCCAGGCGCTCGACCGCCAGGTCCAGCAGCACCTCTGAGCTGGCATTGCGCGTCGCGTTCATGGTCGTCAAAATGCCGCGCCCCTGCCTCAGCAGCTCACCGTAGCTGATGCCCTGGCGGCGCAGATGAAACTCTTCGGCCCGGTCGCCAGCAAATACCAGGTGTGTATGCGAGTCCACAAAGCCAGGCGTGATCACACAGCCATAAGCATCCACAATATTGACTTGCTGCGGCTCAGAGCTGGCAAGCTGTTCATCGACATCCTGATCGGGTCCGATCCAGCTGATATTGCCCTCGTCATCGACGATGATGGCTGTGTTCGTCAATACCTGTAACGGCCCACTGGCGCCGGCAATGGGAGCTTGTGCCACGCTGACCAGTTGCCCAATATTGCGCACTATGGCTCTGACCTGTCGCTGCTGTTGTTCCACTTTGCGTATCCCCTTTGATAAACTGGCAGATGCGAGGTGCCTGGCTTTGACGGGCAGGCACCTCCACATGGTCTCTTCTATTCGATTTCGGCCACCTGGCCGGATTGAGTGAGCTGGACGAGCGCCTCGATATCTTGGGAGAGCACGCGATCCTCTTTCAGGGTCGCGACATGGGCGCGCACCAGCTCCCTGGCCTGCTGCACCCCAGAGCCAGGCAGGAGAGGCAGG
Source organism: Dictyobacter formicarum (assembly GCF_016587435.1). Next base: position 330,329 of record NZ_BNJJ01000007.1, on the reverse strand, counting down.
CGGAAATCGAGCAACTGGGCCGCGCAAAGCAGCTCAATCGCCAGCACCTGCTGGGTCTGCTCGATGACGCGGCGCAGCTTGTGGGCGCTGGTGACGCCCATGCTGACAAAGTCTTCCATGCCGGCCGAAGTTGGAATCGAATCGATGCTGGCCGGATGGGCCAGGACCTTGATCTCGTTGACCAGCGAGGCGGCCACATACTGGGCGATCATCAGACCCGAGTGCAGGCCGGGATGCGGCGTGAGGAAGAGAGTGGTCTCAGCCCCCTTTTCTTCCCAGTCGTGCGGGCCAATGACGTTGTAGACGCGGCGCTCGGAGAAGCTGGCCAGCTGGGCCAGGGCAATGGCCAGCATGTCCAGAGCCAGGGCCAGTGGTTGCCCATGGAAGTTGCCGCCGCTGAGTACATCGCCTTCATCAGGGAAAATAAGTGGATTATCGGTCACAGCGTGCAATTCGCGCTCAAAGATGGTGGCGCAATATTCGATGGCGTCGCGCACAGCTCCGATGACCTGTGGGGCGCAGCGCAGCGTATAAGGATCCTGCACGCGCGCGCAGTTCTGGTGGCTAGCATTCAGCGCGCTATCGCGCACCAGCTGCCTGAGCCGGGTCGCGCTCACGATCTGTCCCGCCTGTCCCCGGCGCTGATGGATGCGTGGGTCCAGCGGCACATGGCTTCCCAGCAGACCTTCCAGGCTCATGGCGCAGGCTACCTCGGCGCTGCGCACCGCTACCTGGGCATCGACGATAGCCAGGACCGCGATGGCCTCCATCAGATGCGTGCCATTGATCAGCGCCAGCCCCTCTTTTGTATGCAGGCTGATCGGTTTGAGCCCCGCCTGCTCCAGTGCCTGGGCTCCGCTCAACTTTTGGCCTTGATAGATAGCTTCGCCCTCGCCGATCAGGGTCAAGGCGAGATGGGACAATGGAGCCAGGTCGCCACTGGCACCCACCGAGCCGCGCGAGGGAATCAGCGGACAGATACCCGCGTTGAGCATGTCCGCCAGCGTCAGCACAATTTCGGCATGCACGCCGGAGTGGCCCCGGGCCAGGCTGGCGGCCAGCAACACCATCATAGCGCGCGTCACCTCTTCTGAGAGTGGTTCGCCGACGCCTGCCGCATGGCTGCGAATCAGATTGTATTGTAGCTCGACCTGTTGATCGGAGGAGATACGCATCTTGCTCAGGTGTCCAAAGCCCGTAGTGATGCCGTAGACCTTCTTGCTGTCATCCACGGCCAGCCGATCGATGACCATGCGGGCGGCCCTGATTTTCTCCAGCGCCTCATCACTGATAGTGACCGGCGCATGCTGCCTGGCGACCGCCACGATATCGGCAAAACTCAATGCTTGTCCACTAATAATTACCCGCGTGGGCATTTCTGAAAGATAATCTACGCTCAATGAAACGTCCTTTCTGACAATGTGTCAGACTCCCCCATCACTTTCGGGAAGGTGTATTCGCCTTATAGGTTCGGGGCTTGCCCCCGATTTTTCAGAGCATCGGAATTTTCACATTATATTGTTGCGCGTATGTCAAGGCTTCTTCATAACCCGCATCGACGTGTCGAATGACGCCCATGCCAGGATCATTGCTGAGGACGCGGGCGAGCCGTGCCGCCGCCTCTGGCGTGCCATCCGCCACTGTGACCTGTCCGGCGTGCATCGAATAGCCGATGCCGACGCCGCCGCCATGGTGTAGCGAGACCCAGGTGGCGCCCGACGCGGTATTGACCAGGGCATTGAGCAGCGGCCAGTCAGCGATGGCATCGCTCCCATCCTTCATGCCCTCGGTCTCGCGGTACGGTGAGGCCACCGAGCCACTATCCAGGTGATCGCGTCCAATCACAATCGGGGCTTTGACGATCCCTTTCGCCACCAGCTCATTGAAGGCCAGTCCCGCCTTGTCTCGCTCGCCATATCCCAGCCAGCAGATGCGGGCAGGCAATCCCTGGAACTGGATCTTCTGTCGCGCCAGGGTCAGCCAGCGCTTCAGGTGCTCGTCTTCAGGGAACATCTCTAGCAGTGCTTCATCGGTGCGATAGATATCTTCCGGATCGCCCGAGAGCGCCACCCAGCGGAACGGACCCTTGCCGCGACAGAAGAGCGAGCGGATATAGGCCGGTACAAAGCCCGGGAAGTCCAGGGCATGCGTTTCACCTGCCTCCAGTGCCTGGCCGCGCAGGTTATTGCCATAGTCAAACACAACGGCGCCACGTTTCTGCATGTCCAGCATTGCTCGTACATGGATCACCATCGAGGCTTTGGCGCGCTGGATATAAGCTTCTGGATCGTGTTTGCGCAGATGTTCTGCTGCTTCCAGTGTGAGTCCGGCAGGAATATAGCCATTGAGGGCATCGTGGGCCGAGGTCTGATCGGTCACCATGTCCGGAATAATATTGCGCCGGACCAGCTCGGGATAGATCTCAGCGGCATTGCCAATCAGGCCAATGGAGAGCGGCCGACCATCTGCGCAGGCTTCCCGTACCTGCGCCAGCGCCTCGTCCAGTGTGCGGGCGATCGTATCACAATAACCGGTCGCCACGCGGCGCTGGATATGCGACTCATCAACCTCAACGGCCAGGCAGACGCCCTCATTCATGGTCACGGCCAGCGGCTGGGCGCCACCCATGCCTCCCAGGCCGGCGGTCAGCACAAACTTCCCCTTCAGAGTCGAGCCGAAATGCTGGCGGGCCGCCTCCGCAAACGTCTCGAAGGTACCCTGCACAATACCCTGTGAACCAATATAGATCCAGGAGCCAGCCGTCATCTGCCCATACATCGTCAGGCCCATCGCTTCCAGGCGCCGGAACTCATCCCAGTTGGCCCAGTGCGGTACCAGATTCGAGTTCGCGATCAGGACGCGCGGCGCATTCGCATGTGTACGCATAATTCCGACCGGCTTGCCCGACTGCACCAGTAGCGTCTCATCGTCCTCCAACTGTCGCAACGAGCGCACAATCGCCTCATAGGCCTCCCACGAACGAGCGGCCCGGCCCGAACCACCATAGACCACCAGATCCTCTGGCCGCTCCGCCACATCGGGGTCCAGGTTATTCATCAACATGCGCATGGCCGCCTCTTGCTGCCAGCCCTTACAGCTAATGGTCGTCCCGCGCGGCGCGCGAATTTGCGTTTTCTGTACCATGTTCCAGTTTCCTTTCACTGGTGAAATAAAGCTCAAACTCTCTATGTTCAGGCCGACCAGACCTTCTGGCCCTGTACCCATGTTTGCTTGATGACCTGGCTTGCGGAGGTCCCGAAGCAGAGAACGTCCAATAGATCCTCGGGCGTCCAGCCAGCCAGCGCGGGCACCTTGAGATCGATCGCAATAAAATCGGCCGCCAGCCCGGGAGCGATCAGGCCGGTCTGCAATCCCAGCGCCTGCGCACCGACCTGGGTGCCATACGAAAACAGCAGGGGACCGGGCGCGCCCATCTCATCTGGGATCAGCACACGCCGGCGTTGATAGCGCATGCGAGCCGAATATTCGGCCCAGCGCAGCTCTTCAAAGGGATCGAGGCGAGTATTGCTATCCGAGCCGATGGCGAGAGGAATGTCGGCCTGGACCAGCTCGGCATAGGGAGCGATGCCATCGCCCAGATCGCCCTCGGTGGTAGGACAGACACAGACGGTGGTGCCTGCGCGGGCCAGCAGAGTGATCTCGTGGGCATTGGCATGCGTGGCATGCACGACCGTCGTCAGAGGACCCAGGGCCCCGCTGTGCTGTAGCAACTCGATCGGCGTACAGCCCTCGGCCTCCAGGCACTGCTCGATCTCGGCCTGCTGCTCATCGGCATGGATATGAAACGGAATGTGGTGTTGCCGACTATAGGCAGCGATGGCCTCGAGCCAATCGGCAGGAACGGCGCGCACCGAGTGAGGAGCGACCCCGAAGGGAATGCCAGTAGCGCGCAGTGCCTCGGCCCGCTCAAGATACGCGGAGAGCGAGCTATCACAGAAGCGGCGCTGCTCGGCGGAGGGCGGTTGCTTAAAATTGCCCTGCGCATAGGCCGTCAACAACAATACCACGCGGATGCCCGCGTCGCGTCCGGCTTGTACTACCGCCTCCGATAGCACATTGGGCTGCGCATAAGGTTGGCCATCGGGCTGATGATGGATATAGTGGAATTCGCCGACGCTCGTATAGCCGGCCGCCAGCATCTCGCGGTAAACCTGCCGGCTCTGCTCGTAGATCAACTCGGGGGTCAGACGCTGTGCCTGCGCATACATCGCATTGCGCCAGGTCCAGAACGTATCATGGGCCGAAAGTCGGCGCTGCGTATGCCCACGTAACGCCCGCTGAAAGGCATGGCTATGCGTATTGACAAAACCTGGCAGCAGAGCCATGCCTGGCAGCGACTCCGTCACCTCCACGTCGCTCTCTCGATCGGCGATCGCCAGAATCATACCCTCATCGGAGATCTGCACAACCTGATTGGGCATCAAACCTTGAGGCGTATAGACATAATCAGGGGCAAGACCCTTCATAGAACAACTCCACGCAAGAATATTGTAGCTGCCTGTCTGAACGAATGATTTTCATTGAGTGAAAGTACTTATCATATAATGAAAATGTAACACGAAGAGAAATCCCCTGTCAAGATCGTAGACATCGCGCTCCCATAGGTTCGGAGCTTGCCTCCGATTTCTCTCTCGACGCACGTAAATGCTCCGAACCTACGGGGGCGCTTCCTTGACGCTGGTTGATTATATATGCTATATTGCCGGGGCTGAGATCTTCTTTTTCACTCAGTGAAAATCGTGCTAAATTAAATTGTGCTATCAAATTGTGCCGTTAAATAGTATTACACTATCGACATCAATGGTGTAATCTTCTGTAGGCGTCCCCGGCATGCCAACCAACAAACCAACAAGGAGTGCACATTGAAAGAAGCCCTGGACATGACCCAGGCCGTAGGTCCGGTCGAAAGAGTTCTTCATCTCCTCATCTGTTTTCAAACGCACGGTGATGGTTTATCCCTGACCGAACTGGCGAAGATGACGAATCTGTCGCCGGCCACCGCAACGCGACTGCTCAGGGTTCTGGAGCGCTACGAGTTTATTCGCCGTGGACCCGACCGCCTCTATCGCCTGGGACCGCAGGTTATGCAGCTTGGCCTGGCCGCGCTGCAGGATATGTCTCTGTACGAGATTGCCCGCCCGCACCTGCGCCAGCTGGCCGAAGAGACTGGCGAGAGCGCCCACCTGGGTGTGCTGTTGGGCGAGAGCAGCGTGCTCTATGTCGACCAGGTGTCCAGCCGCCAGGCGGTCCAGGCCGGTATGTGGTTAGGTAGAACTGTGCCGGTCAGCAACACCGCTATCGGAACTGCCATCCAGGGCCGCGTTGACCGCAACGGCTATGTTGCCCGCCGCGACGCCGTCGAGCCCGACGTCTCGTCGGCCGCCGCTCCCATTTATGACCAGTCCAGCACCATCGTTGGAGCCATCAACGTCATCGGCCCCACTTACCGCATCTCAGACGAACAGCTTGCCCACATCGGGACCCTCGTTTCCGAGCACGCCCGCCAGATCTCGCTTGCTCTTGGAGCCCCTTCATATGTATGACATCTATCTCTCGAGCGGCTGTAAGAGCGCTCCTGATCTAACAGATCTCATTTTTTGGACATGTGTTGAGCGCCTGACTTGAAATCAAACCAGGCGCTCTCCAAGCCATTATTGTTTATTTTCTCTTTGATAAGCTCTGTACCTGCGTGCCTCACGTCTTTTGCGAAGACGTTTGAGTTTGCCGGACGTTTCAATCATTTTGCCGCGCATGCGGCTTGGACGATCCTGCCGGATATAGGATGGTTGTATATTCGTCCATGATCCTTCAAACAAAACTGGATCAGGCAGGCTCATCTCTGGAGGTGGTGGATACCTTTTTTTCTGCGCTATTAACTCAACCCATTATACCATCTTTGTAGGTGAGGAGCCTGGCCTGGCGATGGAGCGATTATGAGGCATTGTCTTTTTTTCATCGGCTCTGTTATAATAGGGGAGATTTAATGCGTTAAGATGCTTGAATGGCCGGGCGGCTCTGCGCTCATAGGAGGTGCTTTATGGGAAATATACACGCAGTACGTAACAATATAACATCACACCTCCCGCTTATGAGTGCATGGGTGGGCTGCTAGCATCTACCAGGATTTAAGCTCTTCTGTCGGATAGTGCCTCTACTGGCCATCAGGCCGATGCCTCAAGTTGAATCCTTCTTATATTCATAGACCGCAGGTGTGATGCAGGCCTGTGGCTCTGTTTTGTGGGCACTACCGCTCATCATCTTCCTGTTAACTGCATTCAACGACGTCCACAGGCCCTTGCTTCGCTTTTCCTTTCGTGAGGATCACTACTGTTTTGATATGGACAATCGCAGAAAAGGAGTTTTCCTGTGGTCGAATATACGATGATTGAGCGTGCCCTCGACGCGTTTCAGCAGCCGGTTTCTTTAGAGCATATCCAGGCGATGTGCCAGCGAGCGTTTGGGGAGGATCGGGCGCTTATCTCTGTCAAGGAACTGGGTGGGGGTGGACACAACAATACCTATCGGGTTGTGCTCGCGGATATGGCGCCGGTGATCCTGCGCGTCTCTCCGGCGCATGGTCCACACCTGGCGCAGCATGAGATCAACTTGATGCGCAACGAGCAATATGTGCAGCCATTTCTGGCCCCGATCGCGCCGCTGATGCCCAAAACGCTGATGATCGATTTTACGCAGCAGCTGATCAAGCGCGATTATATGTTTCAAACCTGTATGGAGGGCGAGCTTTGGTCAGATATCGAAAACGAATTGACACTGGAGGAAGATCTGGCCCTCTATCGTCAGATGGCCGAGATCGCTAGCATTATTCATGGCATTGAAGGTGAAACGTTTGGCCAGCCCCTGATAGGTCGGACGTTTGACACGTGGAGCGCGCAGGTGATTCATAGCCTTGAAAACTCTATCAGAGATATCGAGGCTGTCCAGCTGGATGCCGCCGATATGTGTGCCTTGCTCGATCTGGTGCTGGCTCATCAAGACCTGCTCGACGAAGTCCGCCAGCCCCGCCTGCTGCACGGTGACCTCTGGACCTTCAACCTGCTGGTCAAGCGCGGCGGAGAACATCAGGTGCCAGCTATCTGCGCCGTGCTCGACTCTGACCGCTGCTGGTGGGGCGATCCCCTGGCCGATTGGACGATGTTCCTCCTGCATATAAAAGCTACTGAAAGCCCCGACCCCAAAGTTGTGGCAGGCACCCAGGCATTCTGGCAAACATACGCCACCGGAGCGGAGCCTTCTGATCCGAGCGCGCAATTCCGTCTCCACGTCTACTATGGCATGAACTTCGGTGGAGCCCGCCTCGAACTCTATCGTCAGCACAACCATGCAAGGGTAAGCCAGACCTACCAGCGCATGCAGGAAATCCTCGACTTCCTGCAAAGGTAGGTGAGCCCCTGGTAGGCAATACATTTCATTTATGAGAACATCGAAGAACCAAACACAACAAGAAAAGCGGAAAACCCCATAGGTTCGGGCCTTGCGCCCGATTTGCCCCACCGTTTGTGGCGGGCGGCAAACGGGCCGCGAATGCCGTACCTACGGGGTTCGCTCCGCTTATCTATTTTGATATTGTGCCGCCAACGAGCAGGCACCAGAGATTCAGATCGGCAACATCTTTCATGGGGAGATGTTGTTTTTGCCGAAAGCGGCGGATGGCCCCGATAGTTTGTGGACCAACATCTCCGTCGACGGATAATTTTTTTGGTACCAGGTTGAGCGGTTGCAGGCATTCTTGCAGGGCCGTAACCTGGCTGCCACGGCTCGTTGTATCCGCAGGTATGATCAGCCGGTCCCAGGTATTGCCATCGACGACACCGCTTTCTGGCAGGTGCTGATCTTTCTGAAAGGCTTTAACCGCGAACTGAGTCACCGGACCAAAGGCGCCATCCACGCCAGCCGGGCCGAGGTCGTATTGACGTGCCTGGAGCATATATTGCGCCACGCGAACCAGTTGTGAGCGGTGATGGAGATCGTACTTTGCGGTAGGCCAGTGGCGCGGCGAGGGAGCCGATTGATTACCCTGTGTGTGGCGCGGCGAGGTAGCCAGTTGATTGCTTTGCGTGAACCAGGCGAGTGTGCCACCAGTGAGCGCGAGCGCGCCCAGGGCGATGCCTCCAATCACAAGTACGCGCCTGCTCGGCAGTGTACGCCGCTCGCCAGTAGCGACCTCTGGTTGTCGAGTAGTATCTTCTGCTATGGCGGCGGGTAGGGGATGTGATGCCTCTTCGGTGGGGGAAGCGTTTTCCTCAACCTGATCGAGCGCATACCCCAGCTTGTCGGGCGTCATTTGAAAGGTTTCGCAGAGCCGGCTTAACTGCTGAGGCTGTGGACGAGACACCCCGTTTTCCCAGCGACTGATCGTCTCTTTGGCGACGCCGATGCGTTCTGCGAGATCCCCCTGAGACCAGGTACGCGTCCTGCGAGCCTGGCGCAGCAACTGATTTGAGCGTGTGGATGGTGTGGCCGGCTTCATGCCGTTTTTCTGCTGACTATTCGGCATCTCACTTGTGGTTAATGAGTCCTCCTGTTTGTTTTCCGTCATCAGCAGTTCTCCTTTGTACGTAGTTGTCGTATTTTTCCTGTATAAACATCCTTGTTGATATAGCTTTGAAGAACGACATAATGATACACATGTCGCATTTTTCATTATTAATATACTTCACCTCCTCTGTTTTTGTAAAGTTTTCGGCTTCCAGATAAGATCGTTTTCTTCCCATGAATAGGACTTTATGCGTATATTGATGTTTTTCATGTATGTGCCAATGCGATTTTTTGACCTCTCGGGCGTGTCTGGCATGTGTTTTTGTGCATTGTCATGTATTTATCAACGATTTGTCATCAGAAACGCAACGATTTGTCATTCCTCTGGATACCAGCTTCTGCTATTGTTAGGGCGCATCGAGCCGGTGCTTTGTCATCATTTGGGAGATTGCCTGGCAGAGAAAAAGAGGAAACTTTCAATGAAAAACAGTGGCGATTCTATTGGCAACTATCGCATTCTTCGACAGCAATCTTCATCTCAACTCTATGATTGCTATATTGTCGAACATGTATCTCTACCTGAAAAATTGTATGTGCTGCAGAAATGGCAATTTTACCTTTAATAACGTCAGCCAGGGAACATATGATCTGCTCTGGTACGCCAATGATGGCGTGACCGAACGCCTCGAATATGCCGTTTTCAGTTCGGACAAGAGTCCATTTGAAACCATAACCGTTGGACCACTCTGTCCGGTGACTACAAGCGCCGTTGGCTAGCGAAAAGTCATGCGTTTCTGGAAGGCTCTTGGCTACTGCTAGTCGATCATCGCATTTATGTCTGTCTTTCTTCGCCAACCGGCGAAGGGAATCGTAAGGTAAGAAAGGTGGAAACTGGTAAGTATGAATATAATAGTAACCAATCAAAGCATACATTTCGATCCTTTACGGGCGTCCGTAAAAATAAGTATCCCATGGCTGGTGGTCCAGGCGCTCCTTTTTGTGCTGGCGCTCCTCTTTGTTTTGCTGATGGTAAATTTCAACTTGCAACTCATGCGGGTGAGCTAACCATTGCTCACCCAATCAACGAATGCAATAATAAGATCGACCCATCTTTATTTGGGTGAGCTGTTAGCGGATAGAAAGTTAGAGACGCGATGAATCGTATTGACCGTTTGATGGCTATTCTTTTGTTGTTGCAGGGAGGGAAGCGTAGCGCTGGCGAGATTGCTCAGCATTTTGAGGTGTCCCGGCGCACGATTCAGCGTGATATCGATGCTCTGTGCGAGATGGGCATTCCGATTGCGGCCGATCTGGGAGTCACTGGTGGCTACAACTTGCCGCCGGATTATTCGTTGCAGCCGCTGGCCCTGACTTTGCACGAAGCGCTCCTGCTGCGCATGGCTCTGAGCAGTCTCTCTCAATTGGGCGAGACTCCCTTCAATCGGGAGCGTGAGACTTTGCTGGCCAAGGTGCAGACCCTCTTGCCCCGGCGTGAGCGTGCGCATCTTGACCTATTTACGCAGACCCTGTCGCTCGATGTGCCGTCTCGGTCTTACCAGACGCCGTTTCTTGAGTACTTGCTGGAATGTGCCAATCAGGAGCGCTGGGTGGTGGTGGATTATCGCTCTGAGAAAGGGACGTCGCAACAGACGCTGTTGCCGCTGCACCTGCGCACCTCAGCCGGTCTATGGTATTGTGAGGCGTATTCGCTTGAGCGCGCCGAGACTCGCGTGTATCGTGTTGATCGCTTTCTGGATGTGCGCGCGGCCGCGTCGCCACCACAGGTGGAGCGTCCGCCCGCGCCGATTCGCCATACCCACCCTTCCTTTCCAGAGATACGCATCCACCTGACGGCGCGCGGCGTCATGAAGCTGGAACGCGTCCAGCACCTGGCGTCCTGCCTCCAACCAGAAGCAGGTGGCGAAGGCTTGCTCAGCCTGCATCTGCGGCCAGCCGATTACGATTGGCTGGTAGGTGTGTTATTGGGCCTGGGCACCGATGCGAAAGTTCTGGCACCGGATGAGTTGCGCGTCCGGCTTCAAAGAGCAGCCCAGGACATTGCCGATCATTGCTCCCAATTATGATGCGCACGATCGTGTTTTATTTTCGATGTGGCATGGTGCGTGATTTTGTATTTCCTTTATACCTGTGATAAGATTCCTATACCCGGCCCCGCAGGATACGTGTTAAAAGATACAGAAAACTGCATATATAAGATTCAAATATCCTATCATTTCCAATGGTGATATTGTGCAAAAAAAGCTATTGTGGAAATTACTATACAGGAGCAATACATAAAATGGATGGCGCATCGAAGGATATCGAGGATAACGTAAAGCTGTCGACATCGTCAGCAACAAAACTTGAGTATGCTGGCGTGCAAATAGTGCATGTGGCGACGGAGAGCGATATTGCAACCCTCGAGCGCATCTGGGCCGCATCTCAAGATGCCGACGAGGCAGCTTTTAAACCAGATGATGGCTGGTGGTCGCTTAGCGACTGGGCCACCGAAAGCTGGCTCTTGCTGCAGGATGAAGAGCCCGTGGGCGTAGTCGCTATCCATAGCACTCAGGATGAAGAAGTGGCGCAGGCCCGGCTGGCTCTGCTGCCCGCATTTCGGCAGCCTGTTCTGGCGCTGTTGATGGTGGATCATGTCCTCTTAATCGTGGAGTCAAAACAGAAGACACGGCTGCGCATCGTGACTTCCGGCAACACTAGCTGGGCTGGAACAGCTGTGCAGCAACGAGGTTTCTCGCTATTGCGACCGATATATATGATGCTACGCCCCGCTTCGTCTCCTCCTCTCTCTGTTCAAGACATCGAAGGCATTCGGGTTCGTTCCTTGCGCGCGGGTGAGGAGTCGTCAGCGCTGGCGGCTCTCAATCGTGCCTGGGCCAACACCTGGAACTATCATCCCATTACCATGGAGGCGCTGCTCTCCGATCTCAATGGTAAGCTGGATAACTTCTTTGTGGCTGTTGATCAAGCCGACGACACCCGTATCCTGGGAACGGTTCATGCGCTATTTGACCGCGAGGCGCGTAATCCTGATGGTCACCCCTCTGCCTGGATCTCCAATCTTACCGTCGATCCCTCCCAGCGTAGCCGGGGCCTGGGACGCATGTTGCTGACGATAGCTTTGAACTACCTCACTGCCCAGGGAGCGGGCTCCGTTACCCTCGGTGTGGATGGTGGCTCCGTCGCGCCCGTATCCCTCTACCGCTCTGTCGGATTTGAGGCGATTCGCACCATCGAAATCTGGGACCTCGATTTCACAGCTACGCCCGCGCAATAATACCTGCGCATCTGCCAGGTACTGCTCGCCAGGTAAAGCTACTAGAGAAAAAAAACAAACCGGGATGGCATTTGTGCCATCCCGATCAGTGAGTGCCTGAAATTGTTTTCCTGTGAATACTAGCTGACAGTCAATGCGACATCATCCACATAGAAGTTCGTGACGAGCGAAGAATCGGTGGTACCAGCGAAGTACACCTGAACCTGCTGGCCTTTGTAGCTTGACAGGGCTGATGTTACATCAAAGCTGTATTTTGTCCAACCATGGGTATTCGCGTTACACTGCTGTTGTGGCGTTGAGATGACCGAGCCAGTGCTTGTGCGCAGACGTGCGTAGAAGTAGTCGTAACACGTGCTACCACTTTCACTGGTGCTGATGTACGTCCAATAGCTCAGTACCACCTTGGTTGCTGTAGATGGAATAGTAACGGTTTGATAGATTGTGTCGGTACAATAATTGTATCCGCAGAGGTAGGCGCTATAGCTGCCGGTATGTGGGTTGCTGGGATCAACAATCTGGTAGCCGCCTGTGGAGCTTTGCGTCCAGGAGCTAGATCCGCTCTCAAATCCACCATTGGTGATAATGTTGCTACCGCCGCCGCCTGAACCAACAGTTACGGTTACCGATGTGCTGTGGTTAGCACTGCCTTCAGTACCACTGACGGTTACGGTGTATGTACCAGAAGCAACTGTTGAGCCGACCGAAACGGTCAGGGTCGAAGAGTTACCAGCTGTAACGGAGGTTGGGGACAGAGAAGCTGTTGGGCCGGAAGGTGAAACGGATGCTGTCAGGCTAACGGTACCAGCTGAACCACTGGTAACTGCTGTGCTGATGGTTGATGTGCCATTGCTGCCTGGTGCGATTGACAGGCTGCTAGGATTGGCGCTGATGGAGAAGTCGTTACCGCCAGAGCCACCACCAATGATTGAGTGCGAGATATCACAGCGATTGGTGTCGTTGGACCATGTGGACTGCATGGCGTAGGTACCATTGCCCATGGTGACGTTGGCGGAAGCACCCTGGCCAGTGCTGATCCATGCGCACTCGTCGGCATTTTCCTGACCACTGGAGGCGGTCCAACCACCGGCAGGATTCTGGTCGGTGATGGTTTCAGCATACTCGTGGCCTTCAACCATGGTATAGCCATCATCGGTACCATTGGGGTTCACGAAGTTCTGGCCGCAACTGGTCCCCTGGTCCATCACATATGGCATATTGGTGAAGGCGATATCCCCATATGGGGAGCTTGCAGCGCCACCGCTCAATGTGGTGTCACCATTATAGTCATGCCATGCACAGAAGCCACCAGTTTTGTAGTTATCTGGATTGGCACCTGTAGGAGACAGGACGACATACTGGGCATAGCGGTTAGAAGCTGCTGTTGTGTTGTTGAAGTGTGCAGCTGCGTTAATGGCTTCGACAGCAAGCTGGTGACCACTGGCAGCACTTGGAGAAGCAGCGGAATTGTCATACCAGACACCAGAGAGTGCGCCATTTGTGGGATAACCAACGTGTGCGGCGCCTGAGGGGCAGCTGCTTGCGCCAGTTGCGACACCAGAACCATCACAATACTGGGTCATGACACCGGACCACAGCTCGTTACCTGTGCCCAGGCCTTTGAACATCTGTTGTAGCAAAGGTGCGCCACTTTTAGGATCATTGGAGAAGGTCAGGTTACCATTGCTATCAGTGCTCTGTGTACCCCACTGAGTACCATAGAAAATCAGATAGACTTTTTCATGACCACTAGTGACACCGATGCCATCGATGCCGCCACCATAGCCAAGAGTGTTACCAGTGACGGCTGGGTGCATCTGGCTGTAGGACTTCATTTTGTTGTTCTGAGAAATAGTAGGAACAACGCCGTGACGATAGCTGTGTTGATAAGCTGGAGAATAAGGGTTAATGCCAGTTGAACTGGTTCCCTGTGCGGTAGCCGCAAAAGCGCTTGCTTGCGACAACGCTGACAACAACAGCACAAATACCGTCAGAGAGAAAAACCGCATTATTCGTTTCTGCACAAATAAACTCCTTTTTTAAGGCGAAAGAAACGTTTCTCTAATGGCGGACATAATTAAAAATTGTAAATAAGATGGTTGGCACTCCATTACTGCCATCTTTAACCTTAAGTATATAATTAACGGCTTAGCAATCGCTTCACCTTAAATTACATAATATTCTGGCAAAAAAAGTAAAAATAACAGCCAGTTGGTAACAAATAGTATAAGACTTCTTACTACGAGAAAGGGTCAGGGAAGGGTTTAAAATTAGAACTTCGCAAGACTATAAGGAAATTTTTTGTCTTATGTATTTCCTTATAACCATTTTTAGTAGAATAAAACTTCTATGTTTGTAAGATCCGCGAGACAACTTGATATTTCTTAATACAATATGAATAGATATTTAGGAAATAAACACTTTTATGAAGTGGATACTCCTAGATGTTCCTTTTGCTTTTCATACTATATCTTTTGATTTTATATGAAAATGTCCTGGTTAATACCATCAGAAGTTGAATGAATTTTTGCAATCCTGAAAAAATTACATAAGACATGGCTTAAAATTTCCTCTGGTATCATTTAAGGAAGCGCTACACTTTCCATGGCCTTCGCTAGCTCTCGTCATGAGATTTCGCGCCTGCGGCGCTCAAAATGTTTTATGGTTTGTTGCAGAACGTGCGCATCTGCGCACGTTCTGCAACAAACCATAAAAAGAGAATGGGGGCGTCAGCGCCCCCAGGTTGGTGAGCGACGAAAAAACGACTCCGTTTTTTCGTCGCTCAAGCTATTCCCATAGCAACACACAGGGGAGTTGTGTGGGAGCTGCCATGCGGAGGAGAGAATAGCCCAGCCCAGCGGTCCCTTGAAAAAAACCGAAGTTGTTTACCTGCCGAGGCAGTAATGGATCAAGGGAGAAGCGGCCGATGCCTTCCGCTCTCATTACAATCTGCCACATAGCCTGTTCGGCGGCCAGAGCTAGATCGGGTCTGTGCAACCTGTGAGCTGCTGTTGAGAGAATATCGATGCGCCCCAGGTTGCCACAACAGAGGTGATCGAGGTTCTGTACACCTTCGTCCAGCGTCCTGCGCAAGGCGATCTCGATGTCGTTGCGTACCTGTTCGTTATCGAGCGCGGCCAGTCCTCCGATGCGGGCCAGGCCAATGCCGGGAGCGCCATGACACCAGGCAACGCGGTACTCCAGTGGCTCATCTGAACGCAGATCGGGCCAGTTATTGATCTGTGGTATGAAGACGCTATCTTCATAGGCAATGCCCTCGCTGGCTGCTGCCCGGTAGTCGCTGTCCCCTGTGATGCTGTACAGGCGCAGTAGCGCATAGGTAATGCCAGCAGTACCATGGGAGAAGCCGGTCAGGTGCTTCCCATTGAATCCGGTCCAGGCTTTGTATCCCCCCGGACTGATCGTGCGTGTTGCCAGTAGCCGCTGTCCGCAGGCGATGGCCTTTTGCAGCAGTTCTGGATCAGGTGCGAGCTGGTAGAGGTCCAGCAGTACCAGGAGCGCTCCGGCTGCGCCGGCAAAGGTATCCAGCGCGTCGTCTATCGCGATGCGTTCGAAGGTGATCAGGTCCACTGCTTGCCTGGCCTCTTGCAGCAACGCTGGTTCATCCAGCCATTGGCTGATGTGCATCAAGCTATAGATAATCGAGCTCAGGCCAGAGGCTGCCCCGATGCCCAGATTCCTCAGCAATCCTTCACCATGCGTACGCAGCGTCTTGCGGATAAGTTTCAGGGCACCCATAGCCAGGTCACGATAACCGGCACCACCAGTCACTTTTTCTACCGCCGCCAGGAAAAGGGCGACGCCACAGGACCCCGAATAGAGGTCACTCGCGATCATCTGTAACTGGTAACGTTGGAAGCTGAACATATACTGAGGCACAATCCAGGAGACGCTGCCATCACTCGCCCGGATGGCGTGGTGCTCGATCTCCCTGGCCAGATACAGGGCCTGTGCAATAAAATGCTCTTTTTTCGCATCGCCATCCACCTCAATCATTGCCTGGCTGGTGATATCGATATCGCTGGCGGTAGGAAGCGGATCGCGGGCCACCAGGGCATAGAGCGAGCCCGCGATAAAACCAATCTGACGCTCAAGATCGTCCTCATCGAGCGCTTGTAGCCTGGCAACGACCAGCTCAAAGGATGGTTCGCGGAAGCAGGCTTCTATGTGTTCTCCATCGGGCAGCAACAGGTCGGTGCCGTCAGCCGAGGTAGCGAAGAAGGGAATATCTATCTGCTGCAGCTGTTGCTTCTCGCTGGCCAGAACGGGCCACCAGCGTGAGCGCTTGTGTTCCTCCTGGGGCGCATCCGCGGCCGGAAGGACGGCAAGCGCTAGTGAATCCATCTGGATGCTGCGGTCGGCCCCATTATGTAGATACTGTGGCTCCAGCAACTGGTGCGTCAGGGTCCCGTAAACCTGCGTGTTGCGATAGATCAGGCGCAGGCGCTGCCCCTTGAGATCATACAATGGACTACCCGGAGTGAGAAGCGCCTCGCGTTGCTGGAGCAGAAAATGATAGCATTGCTCAAAACCTTTGAGCACATCCGTAATGTGCTCTCCCACCTGCAGGCTGACACCTTCTTGCGCGAGATACTCAGCCGATGGACCGGCGGTGACGGTTTGAGCTTTCAGTGTCATACGGTCAGTATTGACATATTCCCAGCGTAGATCATTGGTTTCATAGAGCAACTCATCAGGGCCGCGTAGACCGCTGATGTCGTACACCTGTTTGTCGTCACCGTCGATCTGCCAGCTGGGCAACATACCTGTATGCAGGACTGACTCGATCATCATTTCGTGCGCCAGCAATTGCGCCTGTGCTCCATCGTCCGCGTTCTCGACCCGGGCCTGATGCTGCATCAGCGCTTCAGCGTCAATCAATACAGGATATTCACCGTGTACAATCATATTTTCATGATGGCAGTCGGTGCCGACCAGTGTATAGACCAGGCACAGCAGCATACCGGCGCGCTGAAAGTAGTGCTGGCATGCTTCCTCATTCTTGCAGCGCAGCTTTTCAACATACTCTGTCCAGCCATAATCGCCCCGATCCACTACGGTCAGCACTTTGAATGCGAGTGGGAGATCTTTGGCGTTACACCATTGCAACAACTGGTTGAAGGCTGCTTCTATCCCCAGGTGCTTCGGTTTATAAACAAGCTTCAATCCGTGATCGAATGTCAGGGCCAGCACGCTGCGTCGCCCCTTGTGAGGATCGGAGAGGCCAGCCTTGATGCCTATGATCTGCTGTAGCGGGCTGCTGGCAAACGTTTGCTCAATGAGTTTCCAGTCAGTCGCTAGCCGCTGCAGAAACTCTGTATTGGCTTCGACCCAGAAATCTGTGATCACAGCCAGAATGCGGCCCAGAACAGGGTAGTTTTGAAAGAAGGGAAGCAGGCGCTCGGACAGCATCTGTTCGATAAATTCATGGTAGAGCTCCTGCGAGTCGTCTTCCTGCAGATCCAGTAGGAAACGGCTCAGTGGAGAGGATCGCTGGGCGCGCTGAATCGAAAATTCGAGATGGAAGGTCCGAATTGAGCAGAATGAGAGGTCTTGTAGCAGGCCCCGTTCCAGTGCTCCATGTGCTGTGTCGTTAAGCAGGCTGTAGGCGTCACCTGCCTGCGCTTGCAGGCGCTGGCGGGCATTGAGAATAAACGGCAGCAGCAGTTCTTCAAAGGCGATGGGAACGTCAGCTACCAGACAGCGTTTGGCGGCCAGGCGCAGCTGCTGGTAGCTTGCTGGCGAATTTGTAGAGGCAAACTGTAAGACGTCCTCCAGAGTATGCGCCCACGCAGGAAGCTCTGCATTTTCGGGGAACTGGACACTGCCAAGTATCTGTTGGACCCGTGCGATATCAAGATTATCCCACTCCAGGCGCTGCTTGAACTTCTCCCAGTTCCCTCCGGCTATGACCTGGCACCACCGATTGAGGCGCTCATCTATCACTTCAACGTTCTCCACACGGTCTTCAGGGATAAAATTGCCGTGCAGCCGCTCTTCAAGCGAGCTGGCGGCTGCAACGATCGTGCGAAGCACAAATTGCGTCGGGGACAGTGTTTGCATGGGCTTTCCCTCGTGATACGCCGTGGGGCATTAGCCCCACGACTTCTAACTCTCTCGTGTATGAGAACTACAAACAACTACAGATCTCTATAGCCAGGGCGCGGACCAAAAACGTCGCCGCCGCCGATCTGGCCGGCATTGCCGCTACCACCGTTGATGTTTGATAGCTGTGCCTCGTCCAACTCAACCTCGGTGGGTCCACTGGCGGGAAGTATGACACGTACGGTATTATTGCTGCCCTGCTCGACCCGCACAACGGCGTTAGCCGGGAAGGTGACCGCAAATTCACGCTCAATGGTGGCTTTCGGATCATGCAGAAGATTGCGGCGGAACGTAGCGTCGTTCACTGCGCGGGCAGTAATACGGGCTTCCAGAGAATGCTTGTTCGTCATAGTCTCACATCTTTCAATACCAGAGGTCGTATCTTGCAAATCCAACAAAACACAATAACCTCCCGAGGCTCTAATGTATGAGCCCATTTGATCGCATTATATACAGCCACAACCTTTTTGAAATGATTTGAACGTCTGAGCCGTGCTTGCCCCACAGGTGCAACATTTGCTGATACCATCTGGATCAGATTTGTACATGCCACCGACTGCTGATGTGAGCTCGGCTTCGGACAGTTCGCGCCCGCCTTTCGGCTGAGCCGCTGGTATGGTGAGGTGAATATCATGAGCTGATTCCTCATGGACATGAATATTTGTGCCAGCCGGGACATCAATGCCAAAGGCTTCTTTCAATGCCCGCTTTGGATCGTTGAGCAGACGCTGGCGGAAGGACGCATCGCGCATTGCTTTGTCAATGATCTGCTTGTCCACTTGATTGTGTTGAGACATTTTTCCTCATACCTTTACTTGGAATAAACCCTCTCGACAAAGGGCCGGGGCAGGGTTATCCTTGCCCTTCATTCCTGACATGCTGCATAGCCTTATGCTGGATATATGTATCCATATAATGCTATACTTCACATTCATTGCTTTATATAGAAGCGCCTGGAAAATCATTTCAAGACGCAGTAATGGGGCGATGGAAATTTGTATGTTGCAAAGCCGGCAATGTATAAACGCGCCTGCTGCTAAAAAATTGTTTACCCACCTACGAACGAACGTTGACGTGGAGCGAGGTTGGAAGCGCCCGCAAGGGGCGCACCTACAAACGAACATTGACGTGTGGCGAGATTTGAAGCGTCCGCAAGGGACGCACCTACGCTTAACGGGGTTGCCAGACTTGTACGGTATGATCGGCGCTGGCCGAGGCAATATACTGGCTGTCTGGAGACCAGGTGACGGAGTAGACATAATCGTGGTGCTTGCTGTAGGTAAAGACATGGGCACCTGTTGTTGCATCCCACACCTGTGCAGTTTTATCATCGCTGGCTGTGGCGATGTGCTTACCATCGGGCGACCACGCCACACCAGATATGCTGCCGTTTTCCCCACCGGTCATCAGCAATTTCTTCCCGGTGCTGGCATTCCAGACAAATGCCATCTGATCATCGCCGCCGGAGACAATCTTAGTCCCATCGGGCGACCAGGCCAGGGTGTACACACGATAG
This sequence comes from Dictyobacter formicarum, assembly GCF_016587435.1. The sequence continues at coordinate 310,878 of NZ_BNJJ01000007.1, read as the reverse complement.
CTGTGTCCTTTAAAGGTTGTCAGTTGTTTACCGGTGGTCGCATCCCACACCTGTACGGTTCCATCAAAGCTGCTCGAAGCCAGTTTCTTGCCATCCGGTGACCATGCCACGCTCGTTACTGTATTGCTATGGCCTGAATAGGTGAGTACATGCTCGCCAGTCATGGCATCCCACACCTGTACGGTTTTGTCATAGCTGGCCGAGGCAATGTATTTGCCATCCGGTGACCAGGCGATCGAAAGGATCGCATCTTTATGCCCTTTATAGATCGAGATGCGTTGCTTTCCATCAACTTTAATCACATCAATATCATCGCTGTTACCACCACAGGCAATGTATTTGCTATCGGGAGACCAGGCCACCGCATTCATTACCGTGTAGCTGGTAAAGGTCATCACGTTTTTGCCGGTTATCGCATCCCATACCTGTGCCGAGTCGTCACCGAGTCCGCCAGAAGAGGCCAGCTGCTTGCCATCCGGGGACCATTTTACCTGCCACACTACCGAGGAATGACCCTTGTACGTGTATGGCTGAATGTTCAGCGTTGGCACAGTCGGTGTGGGGTGTGATGACGTCGTCGGGCTTGAAGAGGTGCTGTTGTTCTTTCCATTCAAACGTGGGAGAACGAAGAAGAATACGCCACCAGCGACCACAGCCAGCACGACCAGCACACTGACGATCCCGATAACAGGACTACCTTTACCGCGCGGTGGCCGATTGGGGATGCCTCCCATGTTGCCCGGAGTGGGGAAGGGTGGCGCGTTATTATAAGGTACCTGGGGAGCAGCATAGGGGGGTGGAGGAGTGTTGGCATTGCCTCCATACTGGCCCTGCGCTCCTTCGGCGGCCTGTGGTGGAGCATCGTAGCGCCTGCCACAATTACTACAAAATGCTTGATTAGGTGCGAGATTCGTCCCGCAAGCGGGACAGATACGGTTGGATACCTGTTGCATAGGATCGTCCTTTCCTGTCTGATTTGATTTATTGAGAAGGCCATAGAATATGTTTTGCTTGTTTTCGGTCAACCCATATTGAAAGGAAATGGATGGGATGGTAGCCCGGTCTGGTGCCGTACGAAGGCCGCCTCTCCCAGTAAATAAGCACTCTGATGCCAGATGATGGATGAAAGCCACCAGCCCCTGGATCTATGCTGCAGGAAGCGCTCCAACCAGATAGCATTGTGGCCTCCCAGCACACCGGTGGCCAGCACCTGCTGGAAGTGGTTTTCCGGCACCATGTCGTCGAGCTCCTCGCTGCGCAGCGACTCGACGACCAGGCGGGTACGCAGCTCTACATCCTGTCTGTAGGCGCGTACCTCTACAGGATCTATCGTGGCATTGAAGGCCTGACATTCCTCTACCGTCATCAAGCCTCCCATGTCGCGCCGCTCGCATCCCAGACGCTCCACCCAGTTCTTGTCCAGCAGCACCTGGGGAAGACCGTGCCCTAGCATTGTTATGGCCACGTCTTCCCAACGCGTAATATGCCACAGCAGCCAGATTAGCGAATGGTGGTTCGCGCCAGGAGCATACCGGAGCTGGTCATCGTCGATACCAACCAGCAGTAGTTCATCAGCCAGCATACGCACAACGTCATACTGCAGCAAAAAGAACGTTTGCGCATCCATTGGCTTTCTCCCCCCTCCTTCTGCGTAACGACACGTTTCCCATATAAAATCTTTGTTTTTCATATGATCTACCAGGTCCCCGCTATATCAGGCCAGGCGATTGTTATTCTCACTAACTTCCTGTTTTCATTTCGATGTTCCTAGTATGCCTGAAACAAGGAATGTGTTAAAATAGCATCAATGTATCAAACTGGTAGCAAAAGCGTGTCATAGTTGGCGTATTGAGAAAAAAGCCCCGCCAGAGCTCTTGTTAGTGGAAGGAAGCGCTATGAGTTCACAGTTGAAAGGGCCGTCATCTCGTTTAAAAGCGGAGCGTGAGCTGCGCGGCTGGTCGCAGCAGTATGTGGCGGAGCAGATCGGTGCGGATCGCTACTACCTCAGTCGCTGGGAACATGGCAAAATGCTTCCTAGTCCCTACTATCGTGAGAAGCTGTGCGCGCTGTTTGGCAAAAACGCCAGAGAGCTAGGGTTCTTGTCCCAGACTGAGTCTCCCGAGCAGGCGCGTGAGGAGATACAGGAAGTTCAGCTCGGCGCACCGAGCGTCCTTCCGGCTAACGCTGGCAAAGCCATCGAAGATCCGACGATTCCACCGCTACCGGGCCCCGTTCATGACCTGGTCGGCCGTCAGGAACTGCTTGACAGCCTCAAGTCCGGCTTAAGCTCCGGCGCTCCTTCAACCATCATGGCCTTGAGCGGCCTGCCCGGCGTAGGCAAAACGGCCGTGGCCACCGCTCTAGCGCACGATGAAGAGATGCGGAACTTCTTTCACGACGGTATCCTCTGGGCTGCCGTGGGCAAAAAATCGGATGTGCCAGGCATTCTGAGCCGCTGGGGTACGCTGCTCGGTATTTCCTCCATAGAGGCTGCGCGCCTGACCACGATCAGCGCCTGGACCCAGGCCATACGTACAGCCATCGGCGCGCGACGAATGTTGATCATTATCGATGATGTCTGGAAGCTGGAAGATGTGGTCGCCTTCAAGGTCGGGGGCAATAGCTGTGCTTACCTGGCCACCACGCGCTTCCCGCAACTGGCCTCCCACGCAGCGGCTGATGGAGCCCTGGCGGTACCCGAGTTATCCAGTGCCGATAGCATGCTTCTGCTGGAACGACTGGTCCCGCTGGTGGTACAAAACGAGCAGGCGACTGCCAGAGAGATCACCCACCTGGTTGGTGGTTTACCACTGGCCCTGCTGCTGACGGGTAATTTTTTGCGCGTTCAAACATATAACAGGCAGCCGCGCCGCATTCGCCAGGCCATCGAGCGTTTGCGCACAGCGGAGATGCGCCTGCACTTGCAGGAAGCCCAGCCTATTTCTCAGCGCTCCCCGAGCCTGGCCGATGTCCCCGCCATTTCTCTGCACACCCTGATCGCCGTCAGCGACCAGCAGCTAGACGAGACGGCCCGGCGTGCCCTGTATGCGCTCTCCGTCTTTCCTGCCAAGCCGAACACTTTCAGCGAAGAGGCGGCCCTGGCCGTGTGTCTCTGCTCCGGCGATGTACTGGATACCCTGAGCGATGTGGGATTGCTCGAAAGCTACGCTCCAGATCGCTATGCGCTGCACCAGACCATTGCCGACTACGCCAGTTTCCAGCGTAGCGATCCTGCCCCCATTGAGCGGCTGATACACTATATGACCGACTACGTGCATGCCAATGAGCAAGACTATCCACGCCTGGAACTGGAAAACAGCAACGTGCTGACTGCTCTGCGCCTGGCTGCAGAACATGGGCAGCCGTCCGACCTGGTGGCTACCGGCAATATCTTCGCCACCTTTCTCTCTGTGCGCGGCGCCTATGAAGAAGCAATCAACTTGCTGGAACGTGTGCGCCAGGCGGCCACGACACTGCAGGATCAGCAGGGATTGGGCTTCGCACTATATCACCTTGGCGAGATCAAGATGAACCAGGGCGAGTATCGCCAGGCCTATGACTATCTCCAGGAAGGGTTGACGCTGATCAGCACTCAGGATACCCCGGCGCTCATGAGCCAATTGCTGCGTATGCTGGGCTGTGTCGAGAGTTATCAAGGGGCATATCGCGAAGCAGAGGAGCACCTGCGGCAAGCACTGGCCCTGGCCCGTCAGCCTGGATATGAGGAACTGCAGTCCCTCGTCCTGCGCAGCTCCGGTGCCGTTGCTGGTGATCAGGGAAAAATCGCCCAGGCGGAGCTCTTTCTGCAGGAAGGATTAACGCTGGCGCGCCAGATAGGCAAGCCTGAACAGATCTGCCCGCTACTGGTAAACCTCAGCCAGATCGCTTTGATGCGTGGTCGCTTTGCCGAGGCCGATGTGCTGGGACAGGAAGCCCTGGCGCTGGCTGTGCAGATCAACTACCTGCCCGCGCAATGTCTTCTCTATTCGCACCTGGGAGTGGCCGCCCTGGAGCAGGAAAAATACGCTCAGGCACAGGAAGCCCTGCTCCAGGGACTGACGCTGGCTCGCCAGCTTGGGCACCCCGAATATCTGATCGGCATACTAAGCAACCTGGGACGGCTGATGTGTAAGCAGGGTGGTGATGTGGCAAAGGCAGAAATGTATCTCCAGGAAGCGCTGACGAAAGCGCGTGCCATCGCATCCCCCTGGCTACAGGCCGGCACTCTCTATGAATGGGGCGAGTTCTACCTGCAGCAGCAGCGCCTGGCGGAGGCCCAGGCCGCGTTTGACGAGATGTATCTATTGAGCACACCAGATTCGCAGGAGTACGCAGCGCTGGCCCGCTATGGGCAGTCCCGCGTCGCCGCCGCTCTCAACGATCTGGAACTGGCCCGCCGCTATGGAGCAGAGAGCCTCGCCTTGCTGCACGCTATGGAGGAGCACTACCGAACCAGCGAAGTCCAGCACTGGCTGACGACACTCTGATTACTTGACGCGAAATACCTGGAGCGCTAAATTGGAGAATGTTACGGAGCGCCGCCATCCCACAAAATCATATTCGAGCGACAAACAAGCAGATACCTGCAAGAGGTAATACGTTACACTTGCGGCAAAAATCAACCGGAAGCGGCAAGGTGCTGTGCGAAGAGGACAAGAGCAGCGTCGATACCGCTCCCTTACCACGAAAACGCCCATCGTGCCATCCCATCGACCATGTCCCCCACCCACGAAAACGCCCTCATAGGTTCGGAGCTTGCCTCCGATTGGAGCCGACAGGCGACCCCGGTGTCCTCGCGACATCGCTGGCTATTGCATACCGTTGCCCGGGCATGGGTACCCCCGTGATCAAGGAGCAGCGACGTTACTCCAGGCACGTTGGTCAAGGGAATCGCGAGGGCACCCTCTCTGGTCGAGGGGATGACGGTGAGGGACCGAACTGGCCGGATACCGGGGTCGCCGCTCCTGCGGAGGGCTCCAATCGGAGGCAAGCTCCGAACCTATTATGGGGTGGCTTTTCCTACTTGACAAAGCACAACCTTTACCGCTACAATGTGTACATACGGTATCTGCTTTTAGGTAGATATGCTTCTGCTATCCAAGGGTTTATACTGGAAATATCATTTTAGGATGGAAGGAACGCGATGAGCACCGTACAGGCAAAAGCAGTCTGGTTTCTTACCACTACCATGTTTGCCTCCATTCCCTGTTATATTCCTCGTATGGAATATCCACAGGTCGGGTGTCGCTGTCCTCTCATTCCTTCTACACAAACATAAACTTATCATGACACAGCATCTGTCAGCAGACAGGTTGAGATAAAGGGAGAGGCTCGGGTGACACACCCGAGCCTCTCCCTTTTTTGCTTCTCCAGCTTGCCTTGTTTTGCTAAACGGTGCGGGACAGGTTTTCCAGACAAAGGAGTGGTATGCGTATGTCAATCGTTGAGGTGGAATATTTAGCCAAGACCTTTCGGAGCCGGGAGCGTTCCTCTGGCATCGCTGAGAGTATGCGCTCGTTTGTGCTACCACGGTACCGCACGCGCGAGGCCGTAAAAAACATGAGCTTCACTCTCGATGCTGGTGAGGTGCTGGCCTTTATCGGACCAAACGGAGCTGGAAAGAGTACGACCATTAAGATGCTGACTGGCATCCTCTATCCCACGGCTGGTAGCGTGCGCGTGCTCGGCTTTACACCCTGGCAACAGCGGCGCCAGCTGGCCTACCATATCGCCAGCGTGTTTGGACAGAAATCACAGCTCTGGTATCACCTCCCGCCACAGGATACCTTCAATCTGCTGGCGCGCATCTATGAGCTGGATATGAGAGAGTATCGCAAGCGGCGTGACTTCCTCATCGAGGTCTTCGATATCGCGGACTACATCCGCACGCCAGCCCGTAAATTGAGTCTGGGGGAGCGCATGCGCTGCGAACTGGCTGCTACCTTTCTGCATAAGCCGCGCATCGTCTTTCTGGATGAGCCGACGATTGGCCTGGATGTGATCGCCAAACAGCGCATCCGTGATCTCATCGCGCAGTTGAATGTCGAAGAGGGAGTCACCGTTCTGCTGACATCCCATGATGCTGGCGATGTCGAGCAGGTCTGCCGCCGGGTGATCGTTATCAATCACGGCGAGGTCATTCTCGATGAGTCGGTGGCGACCCTGAAACGCGACTACCTCAAGGAGAAGACGATCGATCTACAACTGGCCGGTACGGTCGAGGCGCTGCTCACAAATGAGGCAGGGGAGCAGCAGTTGTCCGACCCTGATCTGAAGCGGGAAGGCATACGGGTGCTCCAGGCGCAGGGACACAGCTTGCGGCTGGCCGTCGATACGCTACGCTGTCCCCTGGAGCCGGTGGTCGCGTCCATTATGCAGCGGCAGCATATTCTGGATATGACGATCTCGGACCCTCCGATGGAGACCATTATCGCCTCCATCTATGGCAGCCAGGGCAATAATAGCCAGTCGCTGGCCGCAGTCGAAAATGTCGGCTCGCTGGCTGAACAGGTAGACAAGCTGATGAAAGGATGAACAGGTCTATGCAGACAGAGATAGGAATGGCACCCGGCGCGAGAATCGTAGCACGCCTGGCGAGGCGCGCTCGCCTCTCTACGTTAAAATACCTGGCCATTTTGCGTGTGAGTATCCTGAACAACCTGGCCTACATCATAGAGGTGTTCTTCCGCGCATTACTGCTGGTCGTATTGGTCTTCGTGCTGACCCAATTGTGGAAAACAACCTTTACCCTGCGCAGGACGCATGTCCTCAGTGGCTTTAGCATCGCCGACATGATCTGGTACCTCGTGGCCGCCGAGGCCATCGCTCTGAGCCTCCCGGCGCTTACCAGGCGCATCGATCAGGAGGTCCGTTCCGGGCAGCTGGCCTATCTGCTGGGACGCCCGGCCAGTTATGTGCTCTACAACTATGCACACTACCTGGGCGAGCGCCTGGTGCGCCTGTTGATGAATGCACTGATCGGCGCGCTGCTTGCGCTCATCATGGCTGGCGTACCACATTTTACCTGGCAGGGACTGCTGGTCTGGCCGCTGGTCGCCTTGATCGCCCTCAGCATCGATTTCGTGATGCATTTTAGCATCGGCTTGCTGGCGTTCTGGAGCGAGGAGACCCAATCGTTCTCACTAATTTTCAGTCGGCTCACGCTGGTGCTGGGAGGCGTGCTGGCCCCGCTTGAAATCTTTCCGCAGCCACTGCGCAGCATCGCGCAAGCCTTGCCGTTCAGTGCCATCCTCTATGGACCCTCGCGCACGCTGGTCCATTTCGAGGCTGCGCGCCTGGGCACATTGCTCATACAACAAGGTCTGACACTGCTGGTTGGCACCATGATTATGCTGACCATCTACTATGCCGCCGTACGTCGCGTCAATATCAATGGAGGGTAGGATGGAACGCATTATGACCTGGCTCAAGCTCCTCACATCAGAAATCCGGCTCATTCTGGCCTACGTAGTCGCGAACACGCAGTCCGCGCTCGAATATCGTTCCGCCTTTATCGTGCAGGTCATTTCCATGGCCGCCAACGACTCGCTCTGGCTCTTTTTCTGGTGGAACTACTTCCAACAATTCCCGCTGGTCAACGGCTGGAAGAGCACCGATATCGTCATCTTATGGGCGGTCTCAGCCTGTGGTTTCGGTGTGAGTGTGGCCATCTTCGGCAATGCGCGCCAGATTCCCACACTGATTATGAACGGTGGCCTGGATGCCTACCTGGGAATGCCTCGCTACGCCCTGCTGCACGTGTGTATCGCGGCGACCGATCCAGCGGCCTGGGGTGACATCATCTTTGCCGTTGGCGCCTACCTGCTCCTGGTGCACCCGGATCCGGGCCATATTGCTCTCTTCATCATACTGGTGCCGCTTGCCGCACTCATCTATACCTCATTCCAGGTGCTGCTTGGATCGCTGGCCTTCTTCCTTGGCAACACCGAAGGTATGTCTCAGCAGCTATTTGGCGCCCTGATCTCGTTCAGCACGTATCCGATGGACATCTTCAACAACGTGGTACGTGTGCTACTTTTTACTGTGTTGCCAGCGGGCTTCATCTCGTTTGTGCCGCTGCAGCTACTGCGCCATTTCTCATGGCCGCTACTGGGTATACTGTTGGGAGCGGTCTCAGCCTTCACGCTGGGCGCCATCGCCCTCTTCAGCGCTGGCCTCCGCCGCTACGAAAGCGGCAACCTCATGGGCGCGCAAATCTAACGACGGAAAAACCCCTATGTTCGCCCTTGCGGGTAATACATTTCATTTATGAGAACATCGAAGAACCAAACGCAACAAGAAAAGCGGAATTCCCGTAGGTGCGGCCTTCAATGGCCGCTTGCCGCCCGCCGCAGCGTGGCGGCCCTGTGCCCTCGTCGTTCGGCCGCTCGTGGTGTGATATGGTGCCCAAAAGCGAAGGTCCGCTTTTCTTGTTGCGTTTGCTTCTTTGCTCCTTTGCCCATCAATACTCGATGGCGTAAAAGTTGTGAATTTTGTCGTTTGTCTAATGATGTGAAATTTCTAGTGTCAGATAGATGACCGATCGCGTATAACCATAGGGGGTGGCATGATCGATCTGGTAGGTCACCAATTGGGCAATTATCGTGTGCTTCGCCGGTTGGGTGGTGGTGGATTTGCAGACGTTTATCTGGGGGAACAGATCCACCTTAAAAAAGATGCCGCAATCAAGGTGGTGCGTACGTCTTTTACTGAGGAGCAAAGCGCCGCTTTTTTGCAAGAAGCACGTATCCTGGCGCATCTCAAACATCCGCATATCGTACGCGTCCTCGATTTTGCTGTTGAGGCTGGCATTGCGTATCTGGTGCTTGAATACGCTCAAGGTGGTACATTACGCACCATATGTCCAAGAGGGGCCCGGCTTCCTCTCGATACGATTTTGCGCGTTGTCAGGCAGGTGGCCTCGGCCTTGCAGTATATCCACAACGAGGGCCTCGTCCACCGCGATGTCAAGCCTGAGAACCTCTTATTGGGTCCACAGGGAGAGGTCCTGCTCAGCGATTTTGGCCTGGCGGTCTTTGCGCCACCCATACATCTCTATAGTACACAGGCCAGTGTTGCCTCTGGAGCAGGTACCTTATCCTACCTGGCGCCCGAACAATTACAAGGTTTGCCGCAGCCAGCCAGTGACCAGTATGCACTGGGTGTCGTCCTCTACGAATGGCTCACTGGCACGCTGCCATTTCAGGGCTTGCCTATCGAGATCGCTATGCAGCATTCGTTGACGCCTCCTCCTTCCTTGCGCACGTTGTTGCCCGATCTTTCCCCCGCCGTCGAGGAGGTGGTGTTGCGAGCGCTGGCCAAGGAGCCAGGGCAGCGCTTCGCCAGCGTACAAGACCTGGCGATGGCCTTAGAGCAGGCTGTTCAGGGCACGCTCCACACCACGCCCGCGTCTCTCTTTCCTCTTCCCATCACTGAGGAAATTCCTTCTCTGGGGAGTAGTGGGAAGACAGAATATCCTTTGCCCACACCAGTAATGCGCGGGAACGCACCGGCCTTTCTCACGCCGCTGCTGGGGCGCGAGCAAGATGTGGAACATGTGTGTACCTTAATCCAGCGGCCAGATATACGTATCCTGACATTGGCGGGGCCGGGTGGCGTTGGGAAAACTCGCCTTGGCCTCGAGATCGCCAGCCGCCTGTGTGCTTCCTTTGAAGATGGTGTCTGTTTTGTCTCGCTGGCCCCCATCAGCGATGCCCAGCTGGTCCTGTCCACTATAGCGCGACAGCTTGAAGTGAAAGAGGCAGGAGAGCAATCCATCCTTGATCTCCTCATCGCCGCGCTGCGGGACCGGCACCTGCTGCTGTTGCTGGATAATCTGGAGCAGGTCGTGGCGGCAGGACCGCGGCTGGCGGAACTTCTGGCTGCCTGCCCGCGCCTCAAAATCCTGACCACCAGCCGCGCCCTCCTGCACCTGGATGGCGAGCGTGTATTTTCGGTCCAGCCGCTGGCCCTCCCTGATCTTCAGCAGCTTCCTGCGCAGGATGTGCTCGCTCAACAGGCCGCGGTCGCGCTGTTTCTGCAACGGGCACAGGCGCTGCAACCCGATTTCCGGCTGACCGCCACCAACGCACCTGTCATCGCGGAAATTTGTGTGCGCCTGGATGGCTTGCCGCTGGCGATTGAGCTGGCGGCCGCGCGCAGCAGAGTGCTGCCGCCACAGGCACTGCTGGCGCGGCTCTCACAACGTCTGGTGCTGCTCACCAGGGGAGCCGTGACGCTGCCGGCGAGGCAGCAGACGTTGCGCAGCACTTTGCAGTGGAGCTATGATCTGTTGGCTAGCCATGAGCAGTGCCTCTTCAGATACCTCTCCATCTTTGTGGGTGGTTTTACACTGGAGGCCGCAGAGCAAGTGTGCGGCGCGCTACAGCGGGATGACCAGGATGCGGTAGGATCGATCCTGGATGGCGTGGATTCGCTCCTGGAGAAGAGCCTGCTGTATCGGGTGGAACGGCCAACGGATGAATCGCGTCTCGCTTTGCTTGAGACGATTCGTGAATATGGCCTGGAATGCTTGAAAGCAAGTGGGCAGTTAGAGATTATCCGTCAGAGTCATGCTTTTTACTACCAGGAGCTGGCACGCGAAGCCGGGGCAGATATCAGTAGCCCTGAAAAGGGAAAATGGCTCGATCAATTGGAGCAAGAACAGGATAACCTGCGTGCCGTCCTGAACTGGTTGCTCGCGCAAGGCGAGGCGGAGCAAGCCCTGCGCCTGTGCAATGATCTGTTCTGGTTCTGGTGGACGCGCGACCATCCGCGTGAAGGGCGCATGTTTCTGGAGCGGGGACTCGCTGCTCTTGGGGACGTGCTGTGCGATACTCGGGGCTGGGCATTGCAAACGCTGGGCATATTGGTCAGCAACCAGGGCAACTTTTCCCATGCGGTGGAACTCTGGCAAAGCAGCCTGGCGCTATTCCAGGAGATGGGCGGCGTACTGGGCAGTGCCTGGGCGCTCAGCAATATTGGCATTGCGACCATGTACCAGGGTGAGTATGCCAGGGCGCAGCAGATCTTAGAGGAGAGCCTGGCCCTTTTTCGGGAGCTGGAAGATCGGGGAGAAAGAGGTCCCTCGCAAATAGGCTCTTTGCCCGTGTCAGGTGGCGTTGCGTTCACCCTCCATCGTCTCGCCTCGATCGCTAATCTTCAGGGGGAGTATGCACGCGCCAGTATGCTTGCCGAGGAGAGCCTGTCGTTCTTCAGAGCGACAGGAGATAGCATCCGGATTTCCCCCATTCTGGAAATTCTGGCAACGGCGGCCCTTAATCTGGGAGAGTATACCCGCGCCTGGGACTTCCTGGCAGAGAAACTTACACTTGACCGCGAGAATGGTGTCAAGCGCATTATTGGTATTACGCTCTCGCTCCAGGGACAACTGGCGTTGCTGCAAGGAGATTTGGATAGAGCGCACGACCTGCTCGCAGAGAGCATTGCCATTTTGAAAGAGATAGCATCGAACTGGATGCCATCACAGGATAATCTGGCCGAGTCACTCTCCCTTTGTGGAAGAGTAGTCGCGCGCCAGGGAAACATCGCTCGAGCACGAGCGCTCCATGAGGAGAGCCTGGAGGCTGCGAGACATATGGCAACTCCACAGATTCTCGCCTTCAGTCTGGAAGGACTCGCCGAGGTTGTGGTGTCCCAGGGCAATCCTGCATGGGCGGTCCGACTCTGGGGGGTGGCGGAATCTCTCCGCGAAACCAGAGGAACGCCCCTACCAGCTGCCTGGCGTCCCGATTATGAGCGCTCGATTGCCAATGTCCGCGCTGCGCTCTCTGAGCAGATGTTCTCCGCCCTCTGGGCGACAGGACGAACCCTGCCGCTGGAACAAGTTCTTGCCGATCAGGAACCCGTGTTATCGCCCCCTCCTGCGCACGCCGCAATCAAGCCTCCTGTGAAGGCGGTCAAGTCTTCTCCTGCATCTTCCGACAGGCTCACCCCACGCGAGCTGGACGTGCTGCGCCTGCTGGCTCAGGGCCTGACCAGCGCTCAAATTGGCGAGCAGCTTGTGATTAGCCTGGTCACAGTCAATTCGCATGTGCGCTCGATCTACAGCAAGCTAGGGGTCACCACGCGTAGCGCAGCGACCAGGTACGCCATAGAACATCAACTGCTGTGAGGCGAGGCCGAATCGCCTTCAGATATATGGCCAACTTAACCTGCTTGCTACTCATTGTTTACGGCATCCCCACTCTTCCTCATCATCATATAGTTAGAAATAACTATTACTCCTGGGTGGTTTCTCATCACACATGAATAATAATTACTCAGTTCTAACGATGTTATCACAGCCATAATAAGCTAGACTGGTGTTGTGAGCACATCCAGGGGGGAAACTTGGAAACTGCGTGCCCACTTTAGTAGAGCATAAGAAAAAAGACACACTTCTTTTTTTCTTATGCCTGCTCTATTAACATATTCGGGTGAGGAAACGATCTTTCTTCAAGGAGGAAACTCTGTGATTCAATTGACTGTACTTTACGACCACCCGCAGAATCCAGAAGCCTTTGATCGCCATTATCAGGGGACGCATGTTTCGCTGGCAAAAAAGATTCCAGCGCTCAAAGGCTATACGAGTGCCAGGTCGACAGCGCTCTCTCCGCAGGAACAACCACGCTATTACCTGATTGCCAACCTGTATTTTGAAAATATGGAAGCGCTGCAATTTGCATTGCAATCACCAGAAGGCCGGGCCGCGGCGAGTGATTTATCAAATTTCGCCACTGGCGGTGCCGTTCTTGTAGTAGGCGAGGTAGAGGTGTACGATCCAGTAGCAATGAGCTAACGCTTCTCAGGAGGCCGTAATTTAAAGAATTTCCGGTGTTTTACAATACATACGCTATTGCGTATGTATTGTAAAACACCGGAAAAGCATTATTTATTGCCCGCCCGTTCCCTGGACAGTCGTTACAGAGCTGGCAGGTACCCAGGCTTCGCGATGATTATAGTTGATCTCATACCAGAGGTTGCTGGTGCCGTCCTCATTCGTTGTGATGACAGACACAAAGATGGAATTGTTCGGTGCATATCCGATCGCGGTTGCGCCAGTAGCTGGCTTTCCATAGATCGGAATATCCTTACCGTTAGTTGACGTCAGGGTCACTGCTGTACCCTGTCCTGGTACCACTGCGTCGGGCGGGACCGCCAGCCAGGCCAGGTGAGCATGCTGCACGAGGCTGGATGGTTTGCTATGCGCCTGGTCCGACTCACCATACCAGATTTCGTACATCATATTGCCAGTGCCGGCTGGATCTTTCACTTTGGCAAGGTAATAGTAGTTCATGTTGGTTTCGACGTTGTTCGTTTCATCGGTTATATCGCTTGGACTCCCTAGTTGTGGAATCAGGCCAGATTGAGTACTGGGACCCTGGTACAGGTAGAAGAAATTGAAATTGGCCGGGGTCTCAGTTCCTTTGTTGCCAAGCGGGTGAACAGACGTACTCGGGTTCAGTGTGATGATATGCTTATCGGTTGGTCCATCAGCAAAGGGGACGCCCTGCTTGTGAATGAGATTCAGATAGTAGGTCCAGAGCCAGTAGGGACCTGGATCAACGTGGTTGGTGCCCACAAAAGGCGAAGGAACCGTACCATGCGAAACCACATGTTCATGATCCAGGGGAATGTTGAATTTATTCAACAGGTATGCCGTGAGCTTCGCTGAACCCAGGTATTGAGCCGCATTGTACCACTGGAAGCCGGTTGCATCCCAGCCGATATGCTCAATGCCGATAGAATGCTGATTGTACCAATAGTTGCCAACCTGATAACCAACATCTTTATCGTGCAAAAATTGATAGACCGTGCCATCGGTATCCACCACATAATGAATGCTGACGCCGCTATTGGGGTTCTGGAACACATTCATGGTACCTTCCAGTGATTCCTCGGTGTCATGGATGACCACGTAATTCACTGTCAGGTCATTCGGTCGATCAGCACTTTCATAGGTGCAAGGATCAACGGCAGCCACGATATTGCAGTCGAAGGTATTTGGATCGACAATACAATCAATCGCTCCGGGATAGTCTACATTTCCATCATTTGTGCAGCCAGCGGCAGGTGAAGGAGTCTTTACCGGACCCGCCGTTGCAGTATTGGGCTGCACATTTTGTGGAGCAACCGTCACAGTCTCTCCTGTGTCCGTCTGCGCGCTAAAACCACTATTGAGCAACTTGTATAAAGCATCTGCATACATAATGGCCGTTGAGCGCACCATAGAATGGCTATACTGCGCGACCTCTCCATACCAATCAGCCAGCTTCGTTGGAGCGGTATGAGTGGGGGAAAGCTGAATCGACTCATCCTTCAGAACCGCGGCGCCACCGCGAATATTCAAGGCGATGTCGTTTTTCAACTGATTGGTCGACACACCCAGCTTCTGAGCGGCTAAGGTCAGCGTATCGGCGCGCTTATTCTGGATCAGGTGCATACAGCCAAAGCCATTATCCAGGCTCGGCTTTCCATTGTGGTTGCTGAGACGACCCTCCATGTAGCAGAGCGCTTTCAGCAACTCAGCCGGTACACCAAACTCCTGAGATGCCTGCGCAACAGCGTCATTGACGGTGCTGCTTGCCGTGGTGGCTGCCGTAGCCGCATGAGCGCTGGGACTGGCCACACCCATAGCGGTAGTAAATAACAAACAAAGAAGTAATGGAAGCAATACGAAATACTTGAAATACGAAGATTGTGGACATTTTTGCATCCGTGCAAAACCTCCAACATATAGGTTCAAACATACTTTTTTATGTATGGATGAACAAAGAACAATAACAATACTATGATCATGAATCTTTCACATAAAAATATGATCATACTAATAACAAGCAAAATGCCCGGTTCCTATTTCATAGTATAAAAACGTATTAGTGATCTGTCAATAAAAGAGCCAAATCTGTTTATACTACACTTAGCAACGTTATCGTTGTCGAGAGAAAAATCGGCTTTTGTGACCAATACATCTCACTTTCCTTGACATATGCATCAATATCCGTCTATACTTATTTTTAGTCTCCATCGCCAGTTTGTGAAAACGTTTACACGGATTCGCAGCGTAAAAAAACGCCTACAGCTTTGTATTAAAAAAACATTTTCAAACAAACCGTATCTGTGGAAAGGAATCTACTTAAATGGCAGAAAAGAAGAATGCTGGTCAGCAGGTTGCTCCAAACGGAAAGAATGAAGTAACGAGACGGCAGCTATTGGTGAAAGGAACGGCTGCGGTTGTGGCAGGATCGGGACTGATGATGCTTACAAAGCCTGCCTTAGCAAGCACCCAATTCCAGGCCAACGTCACTTCAACGACTCAGCCACTCGCTAAAAGTAGTGACGCTACCTATCAGATTGCGAGAGAGAACGGTCCAGGATCAATCAATCATACAGATACTCTATGGGGGCTCTATGGTGCGGACTTAGGCCATATGTTTATGCATCACGATAAGATGTACATGGTATTTGGAGATGGCTTCGGCGGGCCTGCCGCAGATCCCTTTTTCTCCCAACCCCATGGCGACTGGCGAAGTAATACCATGGCCTGGATAGACCGGCCGATGTCACCATGGAACGGGCTGTCCTTCAGCGGAATGATCACTGATAGGCCTGGACATGCCAAAGAATTGCTTTCTTCAAAAAAAATACCGGGAGATGAAAATACGGTCATCCCGACATACGGTGTATCGGTGGTCGATCGTATGTTTTTACATTATATGTCCGTTCGTGAGTGGGGAGCACCGGGTCATTGGACTTTGAACTATTCGGGCCTGGCTTACTCGGATGATGAGGGCCAGAATTGGACCAAAGATATGAATGTCACCTGGCCCGGAGACAGTAATTTCGGACAGGTAGCGATTGTAGAACACGAGGAGTATCTCTATTTCTTTGGAATTCCAGGTGGGAGATATGGAGGTATCCAACTTGCTCGTGTGCGTCCGCAGGCGATACTCGATAAGACGGCTTATCAATATTGGAATGGCAGCTCCTGGCTGGCTAATAATCCTGCGGCGGCGGTAACGATTGTTCCTGCTCCTGTCGGAGAACTCTCCGTGCGCTGGAATTCCTACTACAAAAAGTGGATAATGATGTATTTAAACGATCCCCAGTACAGGGTCGTCTTGCGCACCGCTGATAGTCTGACTGGACCCTGGAGCCCGGAGCAGGTAGTCGTTACTGGCCAGCAATATCCACAGCTCTATGCTCCTTACATTACTCCTCTCTGGAACAATGGGCCCGATGTCTTTTTCACCATGTCGATGTTTGGTCCCTATAGCGTCTATTTGATGCATACAACCGTAAAAGGTCTATGAAAGTAAGAGCTACTCATCGCTGGTGGGGTAGCAATCCATTTATCCTGGAGGTCCTCATGGCACATTTGTTGCAGGGACCTCCTTCTATGTTCTGTGGTGCGCATCCACGTCGCTTGACAACCTGAAGAGAAAGCCTTCCTAACTGCTGTTAGAATTTTATAGGTAAGCAGCTATAATGCGTGATCAATCGGCGTGCTGGTGCCGCCCCAGGCTTTTTGGGCTGTCCAGAGGGCCTGGCCCTGCCAGAAAGTGTTATCCGCAGGCAGGCCCAGCGGCAAGAAAACCGTTGCGCATAGATAAAGACTGCCCGTCGAAATATAGGGTTCACCCAGTTCTGGCTGATGACCACTGAGACCGATGGTGAGCCAGCCTTGCTCATCGAACGTGCCAGGCATCTCCAGAACGCGTTTGATAACGGCCGTCAACGCGCAGCGTACCTGGGCTGGTTGCAGCGTTGGGTCGAGCTCTTGCCGCAGGGCAATCTGTGCCAGCAAGTGGAAAGCACCAAAGCGATACGTGATAGAGCGACCGATCACCGGATAGGTGCCCTCGGGCGAGATCATGCGCTCTTGAATGACGGCGTAGCGGCGAGCACGTTGTAGAATTGGCTTGCGTAGAGCTTCCCAATCGGAGTGCAGCGATCCAACATACTCAATTATATCTATAAGCATAGGATGGATGACAAAGCTATTATAGTAATCGGCATGAAACGGAGGACCATCGCCATAGGTGCCATCGCCGAGATACCATTGTTCGTGTTGCTTTAATGCGTAATCAATGCGCATGGGATCATAGCCGCTCTCGCCCGCGTGATAGAGGGCGGTTTCGATTATCGCGCTAAATAACAACCAATTATTGGGATATGGTTTGCGGCTGCGCGTCAATTTTAGTGCTTGCACGATATTGCGTTTGACTGGAGACTCAAGTTTTATCCATAGTTCAGTGGGAGCACGTAGCAAGGCCTGGGCCAGGAAGGCCGCATCGACGATGGGTTGCATCGAGTAGTCAAAATTGCAATAATCGGGTGAAGAAGGATCGGTTGCAGCATCAAGTGCCTGCCGAGCCAGGTGAGCGTAACGCTGGCGCAACTGTTCTTCCTGTTCGTTATCATGAACTTTTTCCAACCAGGGCGCAATGCCAGCCAGTAGCCTGCCGATGGCTTCAAGATGACTGAACCTGGCGCGTTTCGCATCCCTGGCCTCTACAGGCATACGCTCTTTTAATGTACGAGCGGCCATGTTCGTGAGAACTGGTTCAGCGATCCGGCTGAGAGAACGTATCCAATAGAAGCGATCGCTATATTCCGGATTCATGTGCGATTTTCCTTTCGGCACCTATAATTTTTGAATGCAACTTTATCTAATCATAGCATGCTTCCAGGCCAATCATGTGCCTTCTAACCAAAAAAAGGCAGAAAAGCAAAGGCTCAGTGCTTATCTGCCTTTTCTGTATTTAGAGGTATTGCGGTCTAAATTGAATTATCTCCCTTGGAACGTATATCTGGCGCTTATACAGCTCCAGCTGCACCGACATCCGTGAAGCGCAGAGTTTTACCATTGTTCTCCTGGTCGTTAACGTTGCCAAAGTAGGGTGTCCAGGTGCCATTGGAGAAGCGGATGGTGTGCCAGAGAACATTTCCCTTATCAATAGCCGTCACGTGGAGCGTGTCCGCAACATTGGCGCAATCAACATCTGTGAAGCGTAAGGTTCTGCCGTTTCTCTCCTGATCATTGACATTGCCAAAGGAAGATTGCCAGGTGCCATTAGAGAAGCGGATGGTATGCCAGAGGACCCCGTTCCGATCGGTTGCCGTCACATGCAGGTCACCGCCAATAGAAGCACATCCTACAGATGTGAAGCGCAGAGTTTTGCCGTTGCTTTCCTGATCATTGACATTGCCAAAGAAGGATTGCCAGGTGCCGTTGGCGAAGCGGATGGTATGCCAGAGGATGCCATTTCTATCAATAGCGCACACATGTAGATTTTCACCAATGGTCGCGCAATCGACATCCGTGAAGGAGAGTGCGTTGCCATTACTCTCCTGGTCATTGACATTGCCAAAGGAAGATTGCCAGGAGCCATTGGAGAAGCGAATGGTGTGCCAGATGGCTCCGAATCTGGTCAGGGCCGTGACATGCAATGTATTGCTTGCCGTGCCTGCACAACTCACGTTAGTAAAACGCAAGGCACTCCCATTGCTCTCCTGGTCATTGACATTGCCGAAGGCGCCCTCCCAGGTCCCATTGGGGAAACGGATAGTATGCCAGATGATGCCACTTCTCTCCAGAGCAGTGACATGTAGACTATCAACAATTCCTGCGCAATCCACATCGATGAAGCGCAGGAAGCGGCCATTACTTTCCTGGTCATTAATAATGCCAAAGGAAGATTGCCAGGAACCACTGGGGAAGCGAATGGTGTGGTAAAGCCTGCCATCGGTAGCCCTGCCACAGGCCTGCAACCGCGTCGTTCTCAGAGCTTTATCCTTATTAGTAGTCCGTGATGGTTGCCGGGTAGCTGTAGCAGCCGCAGCGTCATGTAAGTGTCCATCTAACAGGTGCAGTCCTATCACGCTCGCCCCGATTGTCAAACTTTTCGTGAAAAAAGCCCGGCGAGCAATGGAACGAGATGAAAGCACCATCTTGCTCGTGCTTCGTCCCTCTTCTTGTCTCTCCAAAGGAGTATCCTCCAATAAAGCCATATATGCCTTCCCTTCTAACCTCTCCAGCGGAGATTTTTATCTTTATAGAGCGTTAATTCACTATTTTTAGTGTACCTGTGAAGGAAAATAGTGTTGATATAGAAGCGCTATTTTGCGATCCAATGCCAGCCAATCCCCACAGAAGCTGGATTGGCTGGCATTGGGCAAGGCTACAATTTTTGACAAGGATCTTTTTACGATGACAGAATGGAGTGGCAACGTTATTCAACGGAAGTAGTCCGGATAACTTTGGAGGGAGATTTGAAGGGGCGGTTTATAGCGGTGCTACATTCTTCATGAAGATGAATAGATTCTCCTCGGAGTTGAAAGGCAATGGACCTGGCCTGTTGCGGATAGAAATGGACGAAGATTTTTGATGTTTCCACTACATGTCGATGTGTGAGAGGAGAAAGAGATGTCAAAGATACGTGCGTGGGCCGCTCAAGAGCCAAAGCAAGCACTCGTTCCTTATGAATATGATGCCGGTGAACTCGGTCCAGATGAGGTTGAGATTCAGGTTGAGAATTGTGGACTATGCCATTCCGATCTGTCAATTCTGGATAACGATTGGGGAATTTCATCTTATCCACTTGTGCCGGGGCATGAAGTGATTGGCAGAGTGGTCGCACTTGGAGAGCATGCTAAAGGTAAAGGTCTGAGTATGGGACAACGTGTTGGGTTGGGGTGGACAGCGGCGAGCTGTATGCATTGTCGTCAATGTCTTTCGGGCAACCAGCATTTGTGTCCTGAAGCTTTACCAACGATTGTGGGGCATTATGGAGGATTTGCCGAGCGCGTACGCGGACAGTGGGATTGGGTAATTCCAATACCCGAAGGTGTTGATGCAAGCTCAGCTGGTCCACTCTTATGTGGTGGTATTACCGTTTTCTTTCCACTCTATATCTTTGGTATCCGACCGACTCAACATGTGGGCGTGGTTGGAATTGGTGGTCTGGGGCATATGGCACTCAAATTTGCTTCGGCGTGGGGGTGCGAGGTAACTGCGTTTTCTTCGAGCCTGGCAAAATATGACGAAGCAAAATCTTTTGGAGCACATCATGTTGTCTCCAGTCGCGATCCAGAAGCAGTGCGCGCCCTTGCTAATTCGTTTGATCTCCTAATTGTAACTGCAAATGTGTCGCTTGATTGGCCGATATGGATAGCTGCATTGGCTCCTCAGGGGCGCTTGCACTTTGTAGGGGTAGTACCCGAGCCAGTGCCGATCACTGTTTTTGATCTGATTGGTGCTCAGAAGAGTGTTTCAGGATCACCAGCAGGCTCACCGGTTGCTATCGCGGAAATGTTAGATTTCTCAGCCTTACACAATATTTCACCCCAGGTTGAACATTTTAAGATGAAGGATGTGAACAAAGCACTCGATCGTCTGAGAGCTGGTGAGGCGAGATATCGTATTGTACTTGATGCAGATTTTGCGTAATGATTTTTATCTGGTGCAAAATGTGCGTAGTGCGCACATTTTGCACCAGATATCCGTGCTCTCGATTTTTCTTATCGTGCGAAAGGGGAGCGCCGATGTCGGATGCCAGGCAAACAGATTTACTGCGAGCGAGCGCTTCCCAGGATCATATGAGCCTGCAAGAGGCTCTGGTGCTGTGCGATGAGCTTCCGTGTGTTGACATCAATACCATGATGGGCAGGTGGCATGGAAGCGAGATCTCTACCCATCATCCGATGGATGGGCTGCTGGAGGCATGTGGCTGGTATGGTAAAGAGTTTATCGATAGCGACCATGTGCATCCTCTCCTATTTACTGATCGCCAGGGGCGGCTCTTTGCGCTTGATCCTCAACGGCTCCCCCTATCTATCGGGCTCAAATGGCGCTTTCTACGCAACAAGTTGGGCCGCCAGGTCTTGTTGATGGCACGTTTCCTCTTGCAGACCAGCCAGGCGAAAGCGCGCGTACGCATGGTAGAGTATCGTGGGAAAGTCAGCGCCACTATGATCTACGACAATCTACCAATCTGCGACACGTTTCGCCTCATCGACCACGATACGCTCCTGGGCATAATGGACTACAAAGGGATGGAGCAGCCCTTCTTCTTTAAGCTACACCGTGACAGGTAGACCTGCTACCTGCCTGGCAACAAAAAAGCTGGTAAAATATCCTTTTGGTGGCGGCCCTCAATATTGGCTGTATCTGTGGAGATATCTTCTTCAGTTTCCTGGAAGATAACTTTATTCGCCGCGAAGCTTGCTATAAACGACGATATCGTGCCAGTCGCCGTTGCGCCACTGCGCCTTGCGCAGCACGCCTTCGCGCGTAAAACCGGCCTTCTCCAGTGCTCGTTGCTCGGGAATATTCGTGATATCCGTCATGGCTTCAACACGCATGATGGGATAGACCGCAAAGAGATATTCAGCCAGCAGTCGCTGTGCCTCGACACCATAGCCCTTGTTGCGATGCTCCGGAGAGAGAGAAATGCCTATATTATAGGTGGTACTTCCATCATTGGGACCATAACGCCTTTGGTGATAATTGATATCACCCACGACCTGGTCACTATCGCTGGCCACGACAAGCAGTCTCCCATTCTGTGCCCCTATGAGCCCATCCTCCAGGAAACGCTTCTCCATCTGCGCCTCCTGGCGCAGGCCAAAGAAGTTAAATTCGGACAGAAACGCACTATTATTTATCCAGCCTGCAATGGTGCGCAGATCGTCCTGGCGAAGTGGTCGCAGGTAAATTTTTGCTCCGTGTAACATGATCCGGATTTCCTTTCCACCAAAAAATAGTAATTTCCTCTTTATGCATGAAGCATACGCAATGCTCCTCCAACCAATGCCCTCTTCCGCTTTTAATCCAGAGTGCGTAGAGATGGGATGAGCAATCCAAAGAACGCGCTGAGCGTTGTCAAAAGGCCTGCCGTGATAAACAGGTTCTGAACTCCAGCTCTAGCGGCAATGTAACCTGAGATAGACTGCGAAAACGGCACGAAGCCGATGCTTGCTAACATGAAAAAGCTCATCACCCTGCCTAGAAGGCCTCTGCTCACATGCTCCTGGATGAGTGAAAGAAAGAGCACGACAAGAATGCCATTCAGAAAAGCAACTCCCATCAGGCAGAACATGGCGATAAGCAAAGGGGAAAAGGCCACTCCAGCCAGGAGCGGCCCTTCTACGAGCTGTAGCAAACAGAAGAAGCGTCCTCGACGATGGCGCGGGCCACCAAATAGCGGCACGAGCATTCCTATGATCGAACCACAAGCAAAGCTCCAGATCAGGAAGCTATATCCGGTTGCCCCGACATGCAGGACGTCTTTCGCGAGAAGCGGCAGGCCAATAGCTATTGGTCCAATGGCCGCGATGGCTGCACAGGCATCAATGAGCAGGAGTGAGACCAGCCATGGCGTGCTGCCAAGGTAGATAAAGCCCTGCAGGGCATCCTGAAAGACTGATGATGAACTGCTCTTTTCCACGCGATCCAGTGGTGTCATGAGCCATGTCACAAATACCGCAAAAGCAAATGAGATCGCATTCAAGGCGAATGCAACCATAGGGCTACTGCGGGCCACGATGATTCCCGCGGGCACCGCTCCCAGGAATGTTCCAATCTGTGTAAGTAACTGCATCAATGCATTGCCACCATCGAGGGCCTCTCTTGGTAGCAAATGAGGAGTAATGCTTCCAGCCGCCGGATTAAAAATACCACTGGCGATGCTGTACACAATGAGGAGCAGGCCCAGTAGCCATAGCGGTAATACTCCCACGAAGGCGAGGAGCGCAATCGCGCCAGAAATGACCATCCGGGTGGTATCGGACCAGAATATAACTGTCCGTGCATCAAGCCTATCGGTAATCACGCCACCAACCAGGGTCACCAGTGCCTGAGGAACGCTGAGGGCCATCAACAGTAGCGTCAGATCAAGTGGCGAACCATTGCGCTGCAAAATGAGCCATATCAGCGCGACGCTCTGGAAGGGATTGCCAAGTGCAGAAATGGCCTGACCAATCCAGAGCAACCTGAAATTACGGTAGCTGAGGGGAAGAAAAACACGTTTGATCGCGCGAAGCTTCATTCCTTAACTCCTGGAAGTGGGACAGCATCCTCGGTTATCGTGGGTAAGGTGTGCAAAAGATAGCTAATCGCAACAAAATGCTCGCGTGTTTCGCGCTGAGGATCTTGCATTGCTTGATACATCTCCTCATGAATAGCTGCCAGATGGCCCTGGATGCGCTCCAGACGCTCTGTCGAAATGCGTACGGGCTCGTGAGCAAAAGAGAGCTGAGGAAAATGATTATCAAAGTACGCATTTGCCTGCATGAATTCCTGGCGTACCACCTCAAGCGACTTCGCCAGCAGGTCCTCTTCGTTGGCAGCTTGCCGGGTCTGGGTTCCTAGACGCATGACTCGAGCCACCGCACGGTAATATTTCTCGATTACGCCACCCTTTGGTTGCTCTGAGACAATTTCAATGAGGCCAGCGGCTAGCAGCTCGCGCACATGAAAATACAGACGTGGCGGAGAAACATTGAACCTCGTCGCCAGCTGCTTGTTGGTATAAGGCGCATCAGTGAGCGCATGAATGATACGCTGCCGCAATGGGTGAGCCAGCGCTCGTATTTGCTCCGGTGTCTCAAGGGTAATTTCATCTCGCATATGTGTCTCTTCTCTCAATGAGGGGCTCAGGGAAAGCAACGATGATTAAACAAAAGTTTAATCGATAATTAATAATTTAATTATAAAAACGACAGTTGTCAATCCCTGCGTTTGTACAAGAGATCTGGCATGGGCAAATTGAGATAAGAAAGCTGTCCTAAACAGAACCCCTCAACCCTCTTTCTTTGTAAGGAATATATTTCATTTATGCAAATGGGAGACAAACGCACCAAGAAAAAGAAACACGAATCGTAGCTTGCGCCCCTCGCGGGCGCTTGCCCCACCGTTTGTGGGGCTCTGTATCCCAGCGTTGAGGTCCCTTCTTGCCCATCACCTCGGCCCACGCGGTGCCCAAAAGGAACCTTCGCTTTTGGGTACCGTGTCACGCTACGAGCGGCCGAACGACGAACGAGCATGCCGGGGGCATGACGAGCATGCCGGGGGCATGATCATAACACAGGGCCGCCAATCGGGGGCAAGCCCCGAACCTATGGGCGGGCGGCAAGCTAGGGCAAGGAGATGATGTCCCCGACATCCTCGCCAGCATTTACGGGTTTCGTGTTTCTTCTCGCTTACATGAAATAATCAATGATAAAAAAAGAGGAAAATATTATGAATATTGTAATTTTTGGAGCAAATGGCGCGACAGGTAGAATTTTGACGAAGCAAGCCCTGGAAGCAGGACATACGGTGACGGCAGTCACGCGTCACCCGGAAGCCTTCCCACTGCGAGATGCCAACCTGAACGTGCTGGGTGGAGACGTGTTTGATCTCGCGTTGGTTGAACAAGCGGTTGCGGGACATGATGCCGTTCTCTCTACTCTCGGTGTCCCATTTAGTCGCGAACCAATTAGCATCTACTCGCGTGGCATGTCCAATATTGTGCAGGCCATGAACCATGCCGGTGTTCGGCGCGCCGTCTGTGTGACCTCAAGCGCTGCTGGCACTAATCACGATACCGGGGGTGGTTTTATCTTTGACAAAGTTCTGCAACCGATCGTTATATCTACTATTGGGAAGACAACGTATGCGGATATGAAAAAGATGGAGACGCTGTTGATGAATAGCGAACTGGATTGGACGGTGGTTCGGCCCTCTGGTCTCTTTGAGACGGACGCTGTCACTGACTATCAGGTGGCTGAAGATCATATACGCGGACAATTTACCTCCAGGGCAGATCTGGCCGACTGCATGCTCAAACAACTCACCACTGACCAGTATACGCGCAAGTGTATAGCGGTGGCAACGTTTTCAGTGAAGCCCAATATGATGAAGTTTATGCTGCAAGAGGCGTTCAAAGAGCCTGCCAAAAGCTAAGAAAGAAGAAAGATATGGCTAAAAAAGCATCGAAAGTCCCGTTCTGGGTACGTCTGTTCAATGTTCTGATCATAACCCTGCTACGTGCAGGATTCAAAATAGGAGCAATGTATCTGCTCACAGTGCGTGGACGCAAAAGCGGGTTGCCACGTACCACACCAATAGCAATCGTTGAAAAGGACGAGAAACGCTATGTGATTACTCCATATGGAGTCGTAGATTGGGTGCGCAATCTGCGGGCAGCGGGAGAGGCCGTCATCAAACGCGGATACCGTTCGGAGACGATCCGTGCGATAGAGCTGCCGGCCAGTGAGGCGGGTTCTGTTCTCAAAAGAGTTTTTGAGGATGGCATCCCTCCCTTCCTGGCAAAGTACTTTGAAGTTACTGCGAACTCTTCACGTGAGGAGTTTGAGCGTGCGGCACAACGCCATCCGGTGTTTTCCCTGGAGCGCGTTGCGTAATGGGCGTGGAGCTAGCGTGATCTCACACCATTGTGAGATCACGCTAGCTTAAAAAGACGCGTGAGCTTGACCCGTTTTTGTAGAGATCCTGTGCGTCCGATTCTACACAATTTGGGGCCTGGGACGAAAACCTGATGCCTCTTCTTTGGGTTTTCCGGGTAACTCAAGAGTTCACATCCGCAAATGTAGAAGTGGCCTGAAACCATGACCGAGTTTCAGGGTCTCACCAGCGGTACTTTCCTCTCCATATTTCTATATAGAAATTCTTTTTGTTTTCAATAAATAATTGATGTGGTAGTATAAATACTTGACAACACAATAGATGTAACGTATACTTTATGCCGTGAGAGAAGCAGATTTCGTTGGAAAAAACGTGCAACTGTCATCCTCATGTTCTTTGAGGTGTAGGATATGGACGCATCAACAATCCTATCGCGTTTACAATTTGCTTTCACGATATCGTTTCACTATCTTTTTCCGCAGCTCACGATGGGCCTGGCTCTGCTGCTGCTGATACTCAAAACGCTTTATTTGCTCAAAAAAGATGAGCGCTACAACGACGCCGTACACTTCTGGGGGCGAATTTTTGCCATTACTTTTATAGTAGGTGTCGTGACTGGCCTCCCTATGGAGTTCCAGTTCGGCACGAACTGGGCACGCTTCTCCGCCTACGCTGGAGATATTATCGCGCAGACGCTGACCATGGAAGGCACGTATGCTTTCTTTCTCGAGTCAGCATTCGTGGGCTTGTTCCTGTTTGGTGAGGAGCGTTTCGGACAAAAGATGCACTGGGTCTCGACCTTCATGGTATGGCTAGGAACATGGCTCTCTGGCTTCTTTATTATCGCTTCGAGTGCCTGGATGCAACATCCCGTTGGCTATGCGGTAGCCAACGGTCGGCTGCGTCTCTCCAACTACTGGGCAGTAATCTTCAACCCCTGGATCCTTGCGCAGTATATGCATACAATGAGCGGCGCAGTCATCACCGGCGCCTTTGCCATGGCTGGCACAGGAGCCTACTATCTGTTAGCAAGACGACATGACGACTATGCCCGCCTATTCGTCACGCTGGGGGTGATCACCGGGCTGATTGCCAGCCTTTTTCAGCTTTATCCCAGCGGCGACATGGAGGGGCTGCAAGTAGCGAACTATCAGCCTACCAAACTTGCCGCTATGGAGGGCCTGTTCCAGACGGAGAAAGGAGCAGGTATCGTTATCATCGGACAACCCGATGCGATACATGGGCGACTAGACAACCCTATCGTTGTTCCCAAAGTGCTCAGTTTCCTGACCTATCGGCGCTGGTCAGCCGAGGTGAAGGGTCTTAACGCATTTCCGGTTGACCAACGCCCGGATACTATTGATCTGCTGTACTATAGCTATCACATCATGGTCGGCCTGGGAACCTTTTTTATTGCCTTTATGGGTCTTGCGTTTATCCTCTTACTGCGGAAGCAACAGCTCTTTCGCACACGCTGGATGCTCTGGATCCTCATGCTGTTAATACCTTTTCCCTTCATCGCTAATACGGCTGGCTGGTTCACAACCGAACTTGGCCGCCAACCCTGGATTGCCTTCGGCCTGTTACCCGTTGCTCAGGGTTCATCATTTACACTCTCATCAGGTAACATCCTCTTTACGCTTATCGGGTTTGTAGGAATGTATCTGCTGCTGGGCATACTTTATGTCGTTCTCGTGCTCTACGAAGTGCTGCTGCGTGGTCCCACACCCCAACCAAAATATGCCGAAGAAGTTGTAGTTGAAGGTTACGACTAGAGGAGGAGCAAGATGCAAACATTACAAACACTGTGGTTTATTCTGGTTGCTTTCATGCTCATTGTATATGTTTTGCTAGATGGCTTCGACCTCGGTGCTGGTGTTATCCACCTGATTGCAGCCAAAAATGATGATGAACGCCACTTGATCATAGAAGCTATAGGCCCGGTGTGGGATGGCAATGAGGTCTGGATTATCGCCGCCGGTGGGACATTATTCTTCGCATTCCCACTGCTCTATGCTTCCAGTTTCAGTGGTTTCTATTTATCATTGATTATGGTACTCTGGCTGCTGATAGTGCGAGGTGTCTCTATTGAGCTGCGTTCGCGCATTCCCAGCCATATCTGGGTAACCTTTTGGGACGGTTTGTTCTTCATCGGCAGCACGCTGCTCTCCATCTTCTATGGGGCCGCTCTGGGGAATATCATCCGTGGTGCTCCCCTGGACAAAACTGGCTACTTCTTCGAGGCACTATGGACCGATTTCAACCCATTTAGCGCAAATCCCGGTATCCTGGACTGGTACACTATTCTGATCGGGTTGATGGCTCTAACCACACTTACCCTGCATGGAGCTAACTACATCGCCGTGAAAACCGAGATGGAGCTCCAGGCTCGTGCCCGGCGCATAGCCAGAATGGCATGGGCCGCTACCGTTGTACTTACAGTGCTCGGCACGCTGGCAACATTCTCCGTGCAACCACATATTCTCGCTAGCTTTATGGCTCGTCCCTGGGGAGCCATTTTCCCGCTGATTGGGCTAGCCGGGCTCATCGGCGCGATCTACTTTAATGTTCTGCAGCACGATTTGCCGGCTCTGTTCTCATCGGGGGCTTTCATTCTAGGCATGCTCGCCAGCTCAGCCTTTGGCCTCTATCCTTATGTGCTACCAGCTGTCAATCCAGCCAATAGCCTGACGATCCAAAATGCCTCAGCCTCCCAATATGGTTTGATCGTGGGACTCGTCTGGTGGAGCATTGGTATGCTCCTTGCGATCATCTACTTCATCTTCGCCTATCGTCAGTTCAGTGGCAAAATTCAAACACCAGGTGCTAAAGGCTACGAACAAGGCCCGGCAGTAGCAACTTCTTGAAAGAAGCTTGAGTGTGAAACAAGAGAAATATGCCGAAACATGAGATGCCCTGTAATTGCTTGAAATAGCATGAACGAATGAGAGAAAGAGGAAACAACAATGCAACAGAAAACTCAACGACCCGAGGAAGCTAGTGGGATGCTTACCATTGGTGGAGACCTGAATGTCTATCGCCTGGGGTTTGGCGCAATGCGCGTCACCGGTGAAGGTATCTGGGGACCACCACCCAACAAACAAGAAGCCATCTCAGTCTTGCGCCGCACCCTTGAACTGGGTATCAACTTGATCGATACTGCTGACTCCTATGGACCCGAGGTGAGTGAGAGCCTCATTGCAGAGGCCCTCTATCCCTATCCGAAAGGTCTTGTCATTGCCACCAAAGGTGGTCTTTTACGCCCAGGTCCAGGTCAGTGGGTACCAGACGGACGCCCCCAGCATCTGCGTGAAGCCCTGGAGGGTAGCCTGCGCCGATTGCGTCTGGATCGCATTGACATCTATCAATTTCACCGCCCGGATACTAAGGTTCCTTTCGAGGACTCCGTTGGCGAGTTCGCGAAGATGAAAGCAGAAGGAAAGATTCGCCATGTCGGGCTCTCGAATGTCACGATTGAGCAGCTTGCACAAGCACAAAAGATCGTGCCTATCGTCACCGTTCAGAATCGCTATAATCTGGTGGATCGTGCATCTGAAAATATGACGCCCGAGCAGTCCGAGACGATGATTGATATCTGCGCACGCCAGGGTATTGGCTTTATCCCCTGGTTCCCTCTGGCAACTGGAGAGCTTGCTCGCCCGGGCGGACAGCTCGACGAGATTGCCAGACGGCATAATGCTACACCCAGTCAGATCGCAGTCGCCTGGCTCCTCCAGCGCTCCAGCACCATGCTCCCGATCCCAGGAACATCCTCGGTGAAACACCTTGAAGAAAATGTGATGGGCGCGACTATCAAACTGACACAGGAGGAGTTTGACACCATCAACCAGATCCGTAAGCAATAAAAGGCTCTTCTTCTCCCGCGCGCCGCTGCAGGCGGCGCGCAAAAAGGATGGAAAGAGGTTTTTCGGGGGACACACCCGACCCCCGGCAGGGCGCTCCGCCCCTGCACCCTGGTTTTTGACACTTTTGTTTCAAAAATTCAGGATGACTCATGTCGACACTGCCACAAGTTCCACTTGAGCAGGGTGGAGTCTGAAGGAGAGATAATGCTGCACCGTACGCTATGGCATCATGGCAACCGTCTGCATATGCTCTGTAACCACCATCTGCGCTGCTGCTATTGCCTCACGCATGAGGTCGAGCCAATCCTGGCCTGATCGTCGTACATCTGGCGTTGGGCCAACGCGCAGCCCCCAGGTGGCAATGGCAGAGAGAAACGCCGTACGCACTTCGGTATTGACGTTGATCTTTGCGACACCCAGGGAGATTGCACGCTGGACATTCTCTTTGCCCAGTCCGCTCGCTCCATGCAAAATCAGGGGAATATCGACCTGGGATGCGATCTGGGATAATCGCTCAAAATCGAGTGGTGGCGGATTGGGGGTAAAACCATGCACGTTGCCAATCGCAACGGCGAGCATCGAGGCGCCCGTTGCAGCGACAAATGCGCGAGCCTGCTCTGGCTGCGTGAGCGAAGCCTTAACCGCTTCGACGGTGACGCCATCCTCTGTCCCTGCCAGGTAGCCCAGTTCCGCCTCAATCGTTGCATGGTAAGATGAGGCCAGGGCGACGGCCTGTCGCGTCAAAGCAACATTCTCAGCAAAAGAGAGATGTGAACCATCAGCCAGAGCGGAAGAACATCCCCAGGAGAAGCATTGTTCGATCATGCCTAAATCTGCGCAATGGTCCAGGTGAACAGCGACAGGAACGTGTGCCCTTTGCGCCGCGACCACTGTTGCTCTGACGAGCGGCTCTCCACCCGTTTTCACTGACGCAACACCAAGCTGGAGAATCACAGGCTGATTTAAGTGCTCGGCGGCTTGCAAGATCGCTTGTGTCAATTCTATGCTGTAGGTATTGAAGGCCCCTACAGCGACGCCGCGCCGGCGAGCCTCACTCACTAATTCCAGTGTGTTTGCTAGCATGGCTTCTTCATTTTCCTTACACTGATAATGCCTGTACTATATCTTTGAGGATGTCGGGACCGCCAACATTGCCAGGAAAGACGACATAAGGGACATCCGCGAAGCGCGCATGAGGTCCCTTTTTTAACCGCCAGACGGGAATGCCAGGGAAGATTTGCCCGAGCACGTGGGCGCGCTCCGCTCCCAGGCCGTGTTGGGCCACATCATGACTGGTAATGCCGCCTTTAGCGACAATGAAACGCGGCTGATGTTGCACGGCTTGCACCACCTCGGTTAACGCTTGCGAGATACGCCGCCCCAGCGCGAGAAAATCAGCACTGTCTGCTCCTGTCAGTAATGCGCGACTGGTAAAGACGACGGGAGTCACGCCAGCCTGTAAAAGCGTATCAACGCGCTGACCGAGAGCGATGCTGATCGCATGTGCTTCCTCTTCGCTCCGGATGACCTGCTCAACGGGGAGTTCTACTCCTTGTACAGATGGCAGAGTGAGTAAAGCCTCTAACTGCTTTGTGCTTGCAGGCACATAAGAGCCGACGATGACCAGGCCGCCGTTTGTCGAGGGTGATGCTCCAACAATCTCGCGCGGCTGCAATAATGAGCGCGCGGCAACGGCCCCGCGCAAGCGTACAAAGCTGGCTGCTGTGCGATAGGCGAAATGCTTTCCCTCTGCTTCCGCCTGCAACACGCCCGCAACGACCACCGCTAGATCGCCATAGCCGACGGCATTCACCACGATTGGCAATCCTCCCCTGACGGTGCGTAGCCGGGCCGCTACTGCCTCTGGCCCACCTTCTCTGATCAGCTTCAGATCGAGACTGACTACCTGCTGCGCTTGCCAATATCCTTTGCTCTTCTCCTCAATCCACGCTGGTAAATACGCTGTGTTGTAGCCAAAGGCGCTATCCTGCGCATAGGGCGTTTCGTGCGCTGGCTGAAGCGTTTCGGAGGATGCCGTCGGAGTGGCAACGTAGTGCGTATCGTTGATGGTATAGCGTCCCCCCTCAAAAAAGGCTGGCACGATGAGATGACCATCGTATGCCCTGCCAACGCCACGCTCAAGCGCGAAGAGTTCAGCTGGATAATGCCCACGCAATGTAGAATCACTACGGCTGGCAACGACGAATGCTCTACCAGTGCGCCGTGAAGCTGCCATCAGTTGACGCGCGGTCGTCTCATTCAGATCTGCCGCTGCTTGTTCGGGCAGGCTGCGCGAGTTCGTCAGGAGATAAAAGAGTCGCTGCTCACGCTCTAATGTCTCTGCGAGGAGTGACTCGTTCCAGGTAGTAAGCAGTTCCACATCGGAAACCGTCTGCGTCCCCGTTGGATCATCATCAATGACGACAAGCACGCGTTTGCTCTCAGCCTTCAGACGCTGAATATGCGGGAAGAACACGGCTTCGTCGGGCTGTGGTGGCAAGTGGGCTGTTAATTCGGCGAGTGTCAACATAACTGTATGCCTCAATGCAGGTGCATGCCGCCGTTGATGTCGAGCGTCACCCCTGTAAGATAAGAGCTTTCGTCAGAAGCCAGGAAGAGAATACATTTCACGATATCATCGACAGTGGCGATACGCCCCATCAGTGTTCCTCTGCCCAGTTCAGCCTTGCGCTCCTCCGTGAGCAATCCACCTGTGATGTCAGTATCGACCATAGAGGGCGCAACGCAATTGACGCGAATGCCACGCGGAGTCAATTCGCGTGCGATGGCTTTCGTAAAGCCCATAATCCCTGCTTTAGCGGCACTGTAGTGTGACGAGCCGAATACGCCGCCGCCACGCTGACCAGAGACGGACGAGAGCGAGACGATCGCTCCACCACCACGTTGGAGCATGGCAGGGACGGCTACCTGTGTGGCCAGAAATGTTCCTTTCAGATTCACGCCAGTCACCAGATCGTACTCTTCTTCAGTAATATCGAGAAACGATGTAGGACGCGTAAGACCCGCAACATTGATGAGAATATCCAGGCCGCCAAAGCGATCAGTGAGAGACTGGACAACTCGTTGCATTGCGTTCTTATCGCGCACATCGGCCACTTCCCCTATCGCTGGTCCTATCGCCTGCAGTTCCTCCGTGACCTGACGGACGTTGTCAGCGACCACATCAGTAATCACGACGCTTGCCCCCTCTTTAGCCAGTGCTAACGCCGTAGCACGTCCAATGCCACGCTGCGAACCTGCTCCTGTGACCAGCGCAACCTTGTTCGTAAATCTCTCCTGCATGGTGTGCCCTTCCTATTGCTTGCTTGTAATTTCTTCCATAAGTCTGATGAGGATGGAATCATCCAGGTTGTCCCATCCTCTTGCGTGGGCCATTTTGTATAGTTGATGCGCAACGCTGCCAAGCAGCAGGGGATGGCCCATGTCGTTGGCGGTATCCATCACAAAACCGAGATCCTTGACGAGGATCTTGAGCGCGCTCTTGGGTGGAGTGAACTGCTCGGAAACCATGCGCTGTCCGCGATCAGTAAAGATCCAGCTGTTGCCTGCGCTTTTGGTGATGATCTCATAGAGCATAGTCCTGTCTAATCCGGCGCGTTCACCAAATACCAGGGCCTCAGCGGCAATAGCATTATGCACACAGACCATCAACTGATTAATCATCTTGACCGCTTGACCATCACCGACCTTTTGTCCCACATGATACACATTCGATCCCATTGTCTGTAAGACTGGTTGGCATCGCTCCACGATTTCGGTTGGTCCTCCGACCATGATGCTCAGCGTAGCGTTGATCGCTCCCACTTCTCCTCCACTCACAGGAGCATCCAGATACAAAATCCCATGTTCTTGCAAGCGTGCCGCCGCGCTCTGCACCATGCTGACGCTCATGGTGCTCATGCCCATCACGATAGCACCCTCTTTCAATGCCAGGATAGCCTGTCCAGGCTCGAAGAGAAGGGCGGAGAATTGCGCATCATTGACAACCATCGTAATCAAGATGTCGCTTGCAGCGGCCACTGCTTGCGCACTTTCTGCTGAGCTTGCCCCTTCAGCGACCAGTGCAGCAACAGGCTTTGGGTTCACATCGTACACGGTACAGGAATAGCCAGCTTTCAACAGATTGCTTGCCATCGGCTGGCCCATAACGCCCACCCCAATAAAGCCAATGTGCGGCTTTTCGTTCTCTGCCATTATTGCCTCCTTTCCGGTTGTAGTGCTTCTTCGTATCAATCTCGAAAGAGAGCGCC
This sequence comes from Dictyobacter formicarum, assembly GCF_016587435.1. The sequence goes on along the minus strand of NZ_BNJJ01000007.1, from coordinate 277,330 downwards.
AATTATGGATTTGATCCTCTCTGCAAATGGTGCGGTTGATCAAGTGGATGTGCGACCACTCCCTCTCGTTTTTTTCGGGAGCATCATGCGAGGCAAAAGCGTGATGCCGAATTCCTCACGAATCATTGCGTGACAATGTGCATCGTGAAAGAAAGTGAAAGAATGCAAAGGAATAAATGCCCGCGCTCACATATTTATATGCGTATATAATACAATACATTATCCCATCAATGCATTCTTTCTTCATCGCCCCTCAAGAGATCGTCCAAAAGGCTTGCGATGGGTGTGGGTGACTCCACCTGTTGCGCTGTCTTTTTGAAGAGGCCGATATCCTTCAGCGGTATCGCATTCTGGGTGAAAGGCGCAGTTATTTCGGCAATCCTCTTGCCATAACTCTGATAGATTGGTGCGGGAAATAACGTTTGTGTCAGCATATCGATCACTGCTTTTGGATCGACTCCGTTGTTCCTGGCCATCAAGAGTGCTTCTCTCATAGAGTGTCCTGCTGAAACAATCAGGAAGTTTCCAACGAGTTTGACAAGCGTAGCCGCGCCGACCTCTTCGCCAAAATCGAAGATGCCCTGTCCCCCCATCGCCTGAAGAAGCGGTCGGACGCGTTCTTTGGCCTGGTGTGGACCTGCAATGGGAATCCAGAGATTCCGGGCGACCGCTGCCTCGGGTCTGCCAAAGATGGGAGCCTCAATATAGACACTGCCATGTTGAGCATGGATGGCTGCGAGCTTCTTTGCTGCTTCAGGCAACACTGTGCTCATCGAAAGATGGATACCGCCTGGCCCCAGTTTCTCTAAAAAACCATCGCTCATGACGACGCTTTCCAGGGCCGCGTCATCCCACACAATGGTTGCGACAATCCCCCCGCTCATCACCGCGTCCACCGGTCGGCTTGCCAGTTGCGCGCCCTGAGCAACCAGAGATTCCGCTTTGCTCGCAGTGCGGTTGTACACCCGGAGCGCATATCCAGCATTGAGAAGATTGGTAGCCATTGGCAGACCCAGATGGCCGAGTCCGATAAATCCGATCATTTCACTCATGTGTATCAATCCTCCTGAATGATTTGCTCTCAAACATAACGTTAACGTCATGTTTGGGATAAAAAAAAGCCTACTGATGTTCTTTTTCCTCAATCCAGCGCTCGAAGCGTTCGATATTGGTCTGTAAGTCGGCACGAAATTGCTGTAGCGCACCGATCTTCTGGTCCGCCTCAGCGAGATGTTGGCGCAGGATGGCGAGGACTTTCTGTTTTGGTTGTATGCCACTTGGGTCAATGAAGTAGAGGTCAATAACGTCATGTATTTCATCCAGGCTGAGTCCAAGCTTCTTTAACTGATCAATTTTCTGCAGGCGGGCAATTGTCTCTTCAGTGTAGTAATGCTGACCGTGGCCTTCACGCTCACCTGGTGGTATCAGGCCAATGCTCTCGTAGTATCGAACGGTGCGAGGTGTTACCCCGGCTCGTTCCGTCAAATCACCTATGCGCATGCGGTCATTCATCGCTCGCTCCCAAATGTTACGTTAACGTCACGTTGATAGCCTATCATCGTAGCGAAGCATTGTCAAGGGCCTTACGCTATGAATTTTGTTGCTTTGCGCATAACATGCATAAATTTTTATTAGCTCTTCAGTGGTTTTAAAACTATTGAAGAGCTAATAAAAATTTATAGAACATTGAATATCCAAAATTACTATGTTATATTTATTAATGCAAAAAGATAAAAATTTGCTTTTAGCTTAAAAAGGTATAAGGAGGTAGAAATTCAATTTGAATCAGAAAATTTTGTAACCTGGCGTAGAATGTAAAATTGCATTAGCAATGTATTTTTAGAACACATTCATGTCGGCTAAATCTGCTATTTATCTTCCAGATTCAAGAAGATGCAGCCTGGCGTCACTCCTTTCTTCTTTATTTTTGCTCTTATCCCACACGGGGAAACTCAGGAACATGTTCTCTGGACAACGCTGTCCAGGCGAATATGAAAGGATACGTAAGCATGAACACTGTTTTAGTTGAGGCCCATTACCGTCCATGGCAGCGCCATCATGAACCAGCGCAGCCCTGCCTGGAATGCGGATATCCGGCCTGCTGTGAAATTGATCACTATTTTGACATTATTGAGGCAATTGATCGGGCATCCAGGTGGACTAACGTTAGCGAACAGCGGATTACCCAGCTTGCAGCCGCCTGCGTCGCGCGGAAGCAGGCGGAGGGAACGTATACTATTACTACCACCACTGCCTGGTGCTGGGAGCATTTTTGTCATCAGGCACAACGTCACCTCCTCATCTCTACGCCTGAAGATATTTTAACGCCTCTGCGAACGACGCAGGGAGGAATACTCCTCTGGCATCCCACTCGCGACCTCCACAACCCATGTTGCTATATACACAGTGCTCCCCTCACCAAACCGATGGCAGCAGTACTGCAAGGCGTCGCAAGCCTGGAGAAAGTCTAAGGCGGGATACCACAATTTTCGCCACATGATCAAGCCAACATGCAAGCCATAGATCCGGTCTGGCAGCGTAGTCCTGGCGAAAACGGTCTGGGCCTGGTCCACGTTCACTTTCGGACCGACCAGGCCCACATGTTTCATCCGCTGCGTGTATTGCTCGAGGATCTTGCTCATTTTGCCACGCAGGACTACCGCATCGCTGATACAAACGAGAGCCCCTAGAAAAACGCAGCGCCCGGCAGTTTGTACACGCACTTATACTGAAGATGTGAATAGTTATTCTTCCCTCATTACAGATTTGCTTGATCATCCAGGGAGACAACCCTGGTGAGAATACAGAAGGGAAACATCTCCAATGGCAACGTATATGGTGCAATTTACGTACACGCCTGAGGCCTGGGCAACAATGATTAAGAAGCCACAGGACCGCAGCATTCCCAGCCAGGAGCTGGTGCAGAGCCTGGGTGGCAGACTGCTCAGTCTGTATTACGCCCTGGGGGCGTACGATGGCATAGCGCTTTTCGAGGTGCCTGATGATATTACGGCGTCTGCAGTCAACCTGGCCGTGAAGGCATCGGGCATCATGAAGGTGAATGAGGTGACCCGGCTCTTTACCATGAACGAGGGGATGGAGGCGATGCGCAAAGCGGGCGGCGGCACATTCGCGCTTCCAACAGTATAATGCGCCCTGTACCCCGTTTGTGGTTTCTCTGCCCGCCTGCCCTCTCGTCTCAGAGTGTGTCTGAAAGCCAGACATTTCGCGCCTGCGACTCCTGACGCTATGCGCTTACAGCGCCCCCGTACGGGGGCGCTTCTCTTGGCGCGAAAGAGCTACGCGCCGCACGCCCCTACGGGCGCCTGTGGACCACAAAGATGATTGCCCATACCTTTTCCTGCAGAAAAGAGCAACTGGTTTCCCGGTATGAGTGTCATCGTCACACTTGAACCAACGGGCCCCACATTCCCAGCGGTAATGGTTCCATACGCGACATTACCGGATACGCGGGAAAACAGGAGATCTTCTGTGTAGCCGTTGACAATGGTATCTCCCTGAAACGAATCACACGGTGGCTTCACACCAGGACCACACCAGGTGTAAACGCGCGCTTTAAAGTGCGCCTGACCGTCCGCATGAACAGCCAGGCCTGCCCCATGAGCATACCAGGAACCAACAAATCTGCTGAAACCAGGTATATCCCCTGACTCTGATGAAGCAGTTGCGATGGAAGTTGAACGCGTCGCGGCGCTGGCACTAGTGGTGATAGGCCCGACGAGCAGAACGATCAAGGGAAGAATCCAGCAGACTTTGCTCAAGCACGATGACAAATCTGCTTTTGTCTTAATCAGCAACAAGAGGTTTCTCCTTAAGCACCCCACTTCTGTGTTGCATAAAATCTTTATACGGTCTGTTGTGTAAGAGATATACCCCCTGCCATCAACACGTATGGTGATGGGGAAAAGTGTAACAGACATAGGTTCGGAGCTTGCCTCCGATTATTATTCTTCGCCGAGGACAATAATCGGATACATGACCATGCTCCCAATTATTCTCAATGGCAGAGAGATAATCGGAGGCAAGCTCCGAACCTATTGTAAGATTTCATGTAAGCGGCATGGGTGCAAAGGCATCTCGCGGATGCGTATATGCCATGGTGAAAGCGCGTCATCGAGTGCCGACGCAAAGAGGGCAGCTACAGGAATGACGCCAGCTTCACCGACCCCCTTCATGCCCAGTGGATTGAGCGGTGATGGTGTCTCGATATGCTCAACGGTGATATCAGGGATCTCGGCAGCAGTTGGGATGAGATAATCCATAAAGGTAGAGCTGAGCAACTGCGCCGTCTCATCATAGACCAGACGCTCAAAAAAGGCTCCGCCTATTCCTTGCGCTACGCCACCATGTACCTGTCCTTCCACTATCAGCGGATTGATCAGTCGTCCGCAATCGTGAACCGCTACGTACTTCACAAACGAGACCATACCGGTGGGCAGATCGACCTCAATGATAGCCCCATGCACACCGCTAGCAAAGCTTCCATGAGGTGGACTGTAAAATCCATCGGCTTCCAGTCCAGGCGCGCCACGTTCTGGCGGTAGGGCGGCTCCAGGTCGTGCGGCAGCCAGGTTCATCGCGGCCAGCGCGCGTGCGTTTTCACCATACGTATAGCGCAACGGATTGGCTTTAATGGCCAGCTGTCCCAATGTCAGAGATCGCTGAGGCGCTCCCCTGACAAACACCTTGCCTGCAGCCAGTTCTATATCCTCCGATGACGCTTCAAACAGATCAGCAGCCAGCGCCTTCACTTTTTCACGCACTTTGACAGCTGCCAGGTGTACCGCCGAACCAGCGACCGTGGCGGCACGACTGGCAAAGGTTCCTACACCCCAGTAGAAAGCCTGCGAGTCTCCCGTCGTTACCAGGACATCTTGCGGCTCAACCCCAAGTTGCTCAGCTACGATCTGCGCGAAAACCGTCTGGTGGGCCTGTCCCTGTGACGTAACTCCAGTAGAAACAAAGACATGACCATCGGTCTCGACACGTACGTGGGCCCCTTCGTAAGGACCAATCGACGTTCCCTCAACGTAATAGCCGATCCCAAGTCCCAGGTAGCACCCCTGCGACCGGGCCTGTGCCTGTCGCGTCGCAAAGGTGTCATAATCGAGTAAAACCTTGAGTTTATCAAGGGCGGCCTGGTAGTTCCCACTATCATAGCGTGTTGGTCCGCCATCCTGGTAAACAAGGCCAACGTCCCAGGGAAACTCATGGGGGCGAATAAAATTGCGTGAGCGTACCTCCAGGCGATCCATCTGCAATTCAAGGGCGATCCGATCCATGATACGCTCCATCACAAAAACAGCATGGGGACGACCAGCTCCACGATATGGGCTCACCGGGACTTTGTTGGTATATAAGACCCGGCAATCGCTGGCATAGTGTTTGAGTCGATAGGGACCTGGCAATGAACAGGCGGTAATAATGGGCACGATAATACCGTAGGGGGTATAGGCTCCCGTATCGTGTAGAAATACGTCGCGCACAGCGAGCAGCAATCCCTGGTCATCGAAGGCGTATTCCACCTCGTGCAGCTGACCGCGTTCCTGGTTGGTCGAGATAAAGTTCTCTCGCCTATCCTCAATCCACTTGACGGGCCTGCCCAGGCGCATAGTGGCAAATGGAGCCAGGATCTCCTCAGGATAGAAGAGCATAATTTTTGCGCCAAACCCACCACCAACATCAGGGGCAATAACCCGTACTTTGTGCTCTGGCAGGTGGAAGATTGCAGACAGGCCATTGCGAATCGGGATGGGAGCTTGCGTAGATATCCAGCAGGTAAGCATCTGTTCATAGCGATCCCAGCGAGCAACGATACCGCGACACTCCATCGGCATGGCCGCACCCCGTTCCATTTGGAACTGCTCGCGTATGACATGGGGGGCATTGGCCAGCACCTCATCAGGATTGCCAACGCTTTGTACCAGGTGGGCCGCTACATTGCCCTGGACGCCTTCGTGCACGAGTGGGGCATCCGGAGCGGATGCTATCGCCAGGCTATGAACAGCGGGCAACGGCTCATACTCTACATCGATCAACTCTAGAGCATCCTCGGCAACATAGCGGCTATCCGCCACAATAAAAGCGACCGCTTCTCCCACATAACGTACCTCGTGAAGAGCCAGGGGAAGCTGTGTACGGGGCTGCGTCAGCGCTTGATGCGGTATCAGCAGTGGCGATGGCTCCAGCACATCACCCAGGTCAGCGGCGGTAAGAACCAGGTGCACGCCTGGAAAACTGCTGGCTGCCTTCGCATCGATACGCACAATCTTTGCTCGCGCGTAAGGGCTGCGTAAAACCGCCGCATGAAGCATCTCCGGCAAGTCAATATCATCGACATAGACGCCCTGCCCACGGAGAAGACGGGGATCTTCATTACGTTGAACAGAAGCGCCAAACCAGCGCGTAGCCATGTTTCCCCTTCCTTCCTTTTATTCTGCTTATTTATGAATAGGACAAACCAAAGGGATCAACAAGAAAAGAGGAATTCGTAGGTGCGACCCTTGCGGTCGCACCTACGTGTTTCGTCTTTCGTGTTGCTTTCGCTCGTTATTTTCGTTAAATGAATGTATTGGGCTTTGCTCAGCCAGATACACGGCCGCGCATTTGACTGCCGCAACGATATTCTGATATCCGGTACAGCGACAGAGGTTCCCGGAGAGGCCGTGCCGAATCTCTTCCTCTGTAGGCATGGGATGCTCACGCAACAGCGCGTGCACTGAGACAATGATGCCAGGTGTACAAAAACCGCATTGTAGAGCATGCTTCTCACGGAACGCCTGTTGAATGGGATGCAATGGCTCTTCTGGCCCGGAGAAGCCTTCAATAGTAGTGAGATCCATCCCATCGACCTGCACCGCCAGCATCAGGCAGGAACGGACGGGCTCACCATTGAGGAGAATTGTACAGCAGCCACAGACACCATGCTCACATCCGACATGAGTACCAGTGAGGTGCAGTTCGTGACGCAGGAAATCCGAGAGGAGTAAGCGCGCGGGTACACACCGTTCATAGCGCTGGCCATTCACGGTCAAGCTCAGCGAGCACGTATCACATAAGGCAGGCATGGGTGTTTGTTTGATCATAACCATAGACAAGCTCCTTAGACATGGTGAGGACCCCTAATAGGTGCTGGGCTTGCCCCAGCTTGCCGCCCGCCGCAGCGTGGCGGCCCTGTGCCCTCGTCGTTCGGCCGCTCGTGGCGTGACACGGTACCCAAAAGCGAAGGTTCCTTTTGGGCACCGCGTGGGCCGAGGTATCCTCCCACGAGGGCATAATCTCTGGGATACGGGGCCCCACAAACGGTGGGGCAAGCTGGGGCAAGCCCAGCACCTATTAGGGGTCCTTTTTTCATGATGGGTTTGTCTCCCATTTGCATAAATGAAATATATTGACCCACGGCGGTCAAACCTACGTGCAGCGTTGCCAGGCGGTGCTCAGGGCCCGTTTGGTCGCCTCTGCCGTTAGAGCGCGACGATACGTAGACGTAGCATGGATATCACGGAATTTGTCATCGACCAGGCGCTCTGCCGCATGTGCGGCAGCTTGCAATACTGCGTCATCAAGTGATGTACCTGCAAGCATATGCTCAATCTCATATCCGCGCACAGGGGTAGTGGAGATACCAAAATAGCTGATGCGTGCCGACAGACATGTTCCCTTGGGAGTAGGAATCACGACAGCAATAGCTCCCGCAAGCGCATAGTCGCCAGCACGGCGCGAGAACTCAATACAGGCCCAGCCAGCCTGCGGAAGAAGCCAGGGGAAACGAATTTCCGTGACTATCTCCTGGGCGTCCAATGCAGTCGTGAGATAATCGGTAAAAAACTGCCCGGCTTTGATGACACGCTCACCAGAGCTACTACGTGCCACAACCTCACCATCCAGACAGCTAAGCAGCGCTGGCAACTCCGCGGCAGGATCGGCATGGGCAATACTGCCCGCAAGGGTGCCACGATTACGGATCTGCATATGCCCGATATGTTCTATTACCTCTATCAGGAGCGGATGCCGCTGCCGCACTACTGTTGATTGCTCAACGCTGCGTTGACGCACAATGGCCCCGACCGATAGATAGCTCTCCCCGGCCGCAATGTAATCCAGCGCGGCAACGCGGTTGATATCGACCAGGTAAAGTGGGGCGGACAGGCGCATATTCAAGAGCGGGATCAGGCTCTGTCCACCCGCTAGCACCTTCGCATCCGTGCCACATTGGGCCAACAATCCCAGCGCCTCATCCAGCACACCTGGCGCGCAATACTGAAAATGCGGTGGTTTCATGCTTTGCACTCCTCGTGTTTTCTCACCACTTAGAGGATACTGCAATGGCTAGCGAGTATATCCGCCATGGGGGCAACCCATGCAAGCAGCTGCTCATCCGCCATAGACGCGCCCACGCACTGCAAACCGAGAGGCAACTTATTCGCCGCCAGCCCGGCTGGAACGGTAATCGCGGGTAATCCGGCATAGGTCCAGGGAAGGTTCATAAGCGGGCTACCGGTCGATTCTAATCCCTCGGGTGCCGGACCCTGCGTTGCCGGACAGACCCATAGATCAATGCCCGCCTCTTGCATAAGAGCTTCTAAAACCGCGCGCAACGTAGCGCGACCCTCACGTCCCTGCGCAAGTTCTTCCTCACTCACCGTCTGTCCTTCACGAATCGCGGCTAGCGTACGCGGTCGATAGAGCGTTTCGTAGCGCGCGAACCATGGAGCATGTGCCCGGGCCATTTCAGCGAACACCATACGCATATGAAGACGATTGATCCGCTCGATATCAGGGAAAACAGGTATACGACGTACTCTATAGCCTGCCTTTTTCAGGAGTGTGAGTTGATCTTCGAAGGCAGCCAGGGCTTCAGCGGAGGCCTGAGCAAGATAGGGTCCATCAGGGACACCCAGAACAGGTAAAGGTTCAACCTGGCCGCTGTACTCACTGCGCCAATCACGGCAGAGTAGTGGTGCTACAAAGGAACATCCCGCGACATCTTGCGTAAAGTACCCCACATGTTCCACAGAGTGAGCACATTGTACCAGGCCATCAGTAGGAATACGGCCATAGGTTGGCTTAAAACCAACAATGCCACAAAAAGCAGCCGGACGAATAGTCGAGCCAATGACCTGGGTTCCCAACGCCAGTGGACAAAGTCCTGCAGCCACCGCTGCAACCGAACCGCTACTGGAGCCACCAGGAGTATGGTTAACGTTATGAGGATTGCGTGTTTCCCCCGGCTCAAAATAGGCAAATTCTGTAGTAACAGTCTTGCCAAGAATACAGGCCCCGGCCGCTCTGAGCATACCTACAGATGAGGCTTCGGCACCCGCGAATAATTCCGCCGGTAACTGCGATCCTGCCCTGGTAGGAAAACCATCGACACGAAAGGTATCTTTGATCCCAACAGGAATGCAGTAAAGCGCAGGACGGTTCAAGGGATCAGGAAAACGCTTTTGTAAAGCGGCTACTTCAGCTTGTAAACGACCACGGCGGTCCTTCTCAGGAAGGAACGCGTGCAACTGTGGATCAACAGTATCGAGCCGCTCGCAGATAGTATCAATATACGCAAACGGATCCAACTGACCACTACGAAGTGCAGCTGCTGTCGCCGTAAGTGATGTGGAAAGAATCAAGGGCTTGCCTCCTCTTAACTACTACATCTAGCATACAAAGCCGCCAAATAGGTGCTGACGAGCATGCCGGGGGCATGATCTCCTCCTCCTCCTTGCCGCAGCTTGAAGGCGCGACCCCCCTATGTTTTTTAGACATGATCTAAATGCTTATACATGCATAAATTGTATCATAAGGAAAGCATGAGAATGCAAGAGATGATATAATAAAAAGTATATCACATATACTGAAAGCTACACTATTCAAAAACGCTTCCATGCGCGTAAGCGCCATGCCAAAGGAGGGCACGAGATGAAGCAGACTGATCTGAGTAACATGCGCGTGCTTGATCTCTCACAAAACTGGGATATGCATACACCAGGCTTTGCAACCTACGAAGGACCAACGATTAAATGGATCAAACGGGTCGCCTTTGACAAGGTCGGTGGTCAGCATATTTCATCAACGCTTCACGTTGGGACACACCTTGACGCACCACTACACTTTATAACAAATGGGCAAGACATTGGCAGCATTCCCCTGGATAAGCTGGTAGGTCCGGCAGTCGTCGTGGATCTTGAAGCCCTGGGTATCGGCGACTACGATATTTATACCTCGGCCCATTTTGAGCAGTGGGAGCGCAAAACGGGACAGCGCATTCAGCCCAACGATATCGTTGTCGTACACACTGGCTATCACAAATACTATCCCAGTAACTGGTATGGTGAAACACAACCAGATGAAACACGCTACTTTATCAAGCATCCCGGACCAACACGCGAGTTTGTCAACTGGGTATTAGAGCGCAAGATCTCCTGGTTCGCCATCGACGCGGGCTCAATGGATCATCCCATGAATACCGTCATCCGCAAAGTGCGCCCGGACCTTGCAGCCAAGTGCGCGCAGAAACTGGGCAAACCACTTGAAGAGATCTGGCCCGACGACGATTTGCAACTCATGCACTATGATATGTTCCCTCATGGCGTTTTCCATGTAGAGAATGCCGGTGGGATGATCGATGAAGTACTCGACCAACGTATATGGATCGGCTGCTTTCCCTGGAAGTTTAATGGTGGTGAAGCGGCTTTCTGCCGCCTCGTAGCCTTTGTCGAGAATCAGCAGTAAGCCGACCAGAGCAAGCAGCGTTCTTACATTATCTACGAGCAACTTATGTGTTCATCCAAGTTTTTGGAGCCTCTACAAAAGTGGTTCAAGCTCGGGTCCTGTTCAGCGTATACCTCGCACGCGTTGAATGGCCAGGGTGCCCAGTACCAGGTAGATGACGGTGAACACGAAAAGTGAGGTGTAGCCGAAATGATTGGGGATGGTGCGCAGCAGTTGCAGGATGACGCCACCGATGGTGATGCCTACTACCTGGGGCAGAATACCCACGGCGGACCAGATGCCCATGAACTTGCCAGCTTCATCGGTGAGTGGCAATACATCAGTCGTGAGTGCCCAGTCAACGCTGGTATAGGCACCATAACCAATACCAAAACAGGCTCCAGCCAGCAGGGCGGCATACTGATTCTGAAAACCAATGAAAATAAAACAGACCAGTGTCATCATTGCGCTCGATAGGTAGACCAGTTTCTTGCGCCCCCAGTGGTCCGAGGCCCAGCCAGCCAGTAGCGACATTGGCAACGCCAGCAGCAATACCGCTGGTTGGAAGAGGGTGCCGTTGAAAAATTCTCCTGAGAAGGAGTTGTTGAAAAAGATGGTTTTGACGGCGCGTCCACCTAACACATCGTCAAAATAGTATTGCAGAAAATAGTAGACGCTCCAGATGCCCATCATGACCAGAAAGCGTGCCAGCAGGACCCAGGAGAGGTTGGGATAGGTGGTGGGCTTGAAGAAGAAGTTGCGCAGAAATGGCCGTAGATTGAAGGGTGGACGTCCACTGACGGGCAAAGGCGTCTCCTTCACGGTCAGGATGGTATAGATGACCACAATACTCTGTACCAGTGCGATCAACAGAAAGATCTGCACGACCTGGTTGCGGTACAGGGGTAAAGGATCGTTCTTGTTGATGATCACGCCAGCTACAATCGACCCCACGACCGTTCCCAGCAAGTTGAACAGACCGTTGAAGCCCGAGGCAAGACCGCGCTGCTGAGGCTGCACATTGTCGGCAATAATAGCGCTCCAGGGAGAATTGGCAAAATTGTTGCTAAATTGCAGCAGTAAAAACAACAGGGCGAAGGCCACGAGCAGCAGACCCGGCGGAAAGATCGTCGGCGAGAAAGCAAAAATGAGCAGAACCACGACATTGAGGACGGTCCCGATCAACATAAATGGACGGCGCCGACCCAGGCGGAATCCGGCGTAGTCGGAGATCGCACCGACCAGCGGATTCACAACGACGGCAACCAGCGTCCCCCAGTTCACCACCAGGGCAAGGTTGATGCTCTTTTGTGCGGGATCAAGGAACTTGGCGACCATACTGGGGATAACCACGGCCAGCAATGCCTGCCAGTGGAACTGGTTCGCGAACCAGAAGAGATTCAGGTTTACCATACCCAGGAAGGAGAGTGGACGCTGAACTGGCCTGGTAACGGCATCGACATTGATGCCTTCGGGCTGCTTTGAAATCTCCATCTTTTGAAAATCCTTTTCAGAGAAGATACCGTCGTTCCATTATGTGATGCGATAAGAGAATTTTATCAAAAAATCCTCTTTCTGCTAACTCATTTCCTCTGCTTATTGTAATGAATTTGTATTGCTAAATCAGGCATCATGTTGATGTGAGCTACATTCGCTTCAGGATGAGGTTAACAAAATCAATGATGTTCGGAATCACTGAGAGCAGGGCAGGTAAGGTCAGGGTGGCAATGATCCTGCGGATCTGCTTGACTTCTATCGGCCAGATTGGAAACATATCGATAATCAGGTCATAACGCCGCTTGATGGCGGAAAGACGATCATTGTCGGCTAAAATGCTGGTAACATCTTCTTTCGTTAGCTGTTGGGGATGATCCAGAATGGCTGCAAACTCGTCTACTAATGGCTTGAGGACTGCATCCCGGGCTTTTACCATTACTCCATGTGGCGTAACCAACCAGCCTAAAATGACGACGGGGGTAACGACGATATAAACAACTATCAGTACCAGCAGATCCAGCGTCGAAGAAAATATGCTGCGATGCGTTAATAGCTCAATGGTTTGCAGGAAGGAGAGGGTTGTGGCTAGCATAATACAGACACTGAGCCATACAATACTTCCCATAATGCCTAAGCCACCAACATCATCGGGATGCAGGGGGTTGATATAGATGGTGAACAGATGGAAAATTCTATTCATGGCAATCAATGCAATCAGAAGACGGATGATGCTGAGGACGGCTGTATATGCAATCAGGCCATCAATCACTGCTGTTGTTAATTGCAACCAGAATGGAACATAGTTCAGAAATGGTGGACCGCTAACAATGAAGCGATTCAAGAGATAGATAATAATAAAGACAGCGGCGCCAATAGGCCATACAGGCTGATTCATCCACTTCTGCAGCTCTTTGCAGAAGTGGGCGTAAAAAGTTGTCGCATCTTCTCCGCTGACAGGCTCTTTCAATACCCCCGTGCTCCAGAGTGTATGAAAAAGGGTCGCTACTATCTCCGGCAACCAGAGATAAGCAATCAAAAGTAGGGTGGCGGTTGCTATTTCTAAGACAGCAAACAGAGGTTGATTTGCCAGTCCATGACCGGTTCCTGGAAGTATATAGAGACCATAGAAAAACACTGAGCCAACGACAATACCGATCGCAAGTAGCATAAACGAGTTCAACGCCAGCCTGTCTTTCAGCAGAACGAGTAAAGGATCGTTTTGATATAGCTCTTGAGCTCGCAGCAAAGATGCTCTCTGCATAACCGGGATTTCATCCACATCCTGAATAGGACTCAGTTCCTCCATGCTTAAGACCTCCCAGACCATCTCTTACTACAGCCTTAAACTGGTAGACTATGCTGATAAAGTGTTTGCATGCTAAATACTACAACAATATCTAGAACATGTCTAGATCATACTCACGATCATTCTTGTTTCCATTGTTTCCCAACTCCCCTTTTTTTACTCGGCCGATGCGTTTGACTCAAGGTAGCTAGAAGCCTGGCGAGTGAACATCGACCAATACCTTTGACCGGCCTTCATCAATTCGTCGTGCGTTCCTTGCTCGACGATCTGACCGCGCTCCATCACAATGATCTTGGTCGCGATTCGTGCCAGGGCGAGCCGATGACTGACGATGAGCGCCGTCTTCTCCTGTGCCATATTGCGAAATACTTCCAGGGCTTCATACTCGGTGTGTGGGTCAAGTGCGGCAGTGGGCTCGTCCAGGATGACGAACTGCGCTGTAGGGCGCATCAGTGCTCGTGCGATCGCTACGCGTTGCCACTGACCGCCCGATAGTTCCACCCCATCGTCCAGTTGTTTACTCAGTGGCGTTTCCAGGTGCCGAGGCAGACCCGTAATCAGGTCACGCAGTCCTCCTTTTCCAGCTGCAGAAAGCACTGCTTCGTCATCTGATAATGCGCTGAGCCTGCCGAACCCGATGTTCTCTCTGAGTGTGGCAGGGAAACGGGCAAAATCCTGGAACACAACCGCTACATTCTGGCGAAATGCATGGATATCCATGGAACTATAGTCATTGCTATTCCAGAGAATCTTCCCCGCCGAAGGCCGGTAGAGCCGGCACAGCAGTTTTGCCAGGGTCGTCTTTCCCGCGCCGTTTTCGCCGACAATGACCAGCGTTTCGCCAGGCGCGATGCTCAGATTGATCTCGCGTAGTGCTGGCTGAACAGCTCCTGGGTAGGTGAATGAGACATCAATTAACTCAATACCAGGTGCGCCCTCGACCTTGTCGCTCCTTTCTTCCTCACTCTCACGAGCTACGTTCGCGTTCCCCGTGTCTTCGTAGTCAAGCAGTTCGAAGAACGCATTTGCCCCCAGCGAGATCTGCTGAAGTTGCGTGGTGTTGGTAATCAACATATACAGGCTGCGACGTACCTGAAAGACGAGTCCGGCATAGAGGGCAACATCACCTATGGTTAAGTGGCCCTGGAGCGCTTCAAGCACGACGAAGAGATAGGGCAGCCCTGTCCCAATACCACTCAGCAGGGACCAGAAGAGCGTCCTGGTAGTCCCCTGACGACGAAGCGCGCGCATCTCAGCGAAGGCGGCCATGAACAGCGTTCGCCAGCTTTGCAGAAAGTAGGGAGCCAGACCATACATGCGCAGATCCTTGGCGAACGCGGGTTTGATCAGGACTTCGGCATGCGCATTCATTTTGCGTACCGTTGTTGCTTGCGCCGACTCCACACTCCATTGGCGCGTTTCGTAGTCCAGTTGGACATACACCGAGGGAATCGAAACCACGAAGATGAGCAAGGGGACCCACCAGGCCAGAGACGCGGACAGGATGATCGTCGGAACCAGGACAAAGGCACCTGTCATCAGGTTGTAGACCACGATGGCAAGGTACTGAAGTTTTGGGATGCTGTTCTCAGCCAGTGTAATCAGATTGAGGAGCTGTGGGCTCTCGAAGATCTCAACACCAGTAAAGCTGGAAACCTTCGTGAAGAGGAGTTGCTGGCTGCTCGCGTTCAGTTGATCACGCAGCGAGGAGAGCTGAAAGCTGCCAAACGTCTCAACACTGTCAAGGATGAGATTGATCACCACAAAGCCAACCATGCTCCACATCAACGGCGCATGGTTCCCGGTGAGCAGCCCCCAATCCAGCGATGTGGTTCGACCAAAGGAAGCGATCTGATCAATCACGACTTTCCCGAGCCAGAGCAGCACCGCAGGCCCGGCTCCAACGGCAAGGTTGAACACCGTCATGCTCCAGAACTCCCCAGGAGCAGTCTGGATGACAAGCTGCAAAGCACGCACGATTGGACGGAAGCGTATGGGCGATTTCCAGCCCGAGATTCTCGATAACCACAAAACTTTCATAGTGCAAGTCACAATCTTCTAATAAGACGGCTTCGGTCATGAGTATTCGAATGAGAGAAACCAGGGTCCAGGCTTCACTGCCAGACTTGATGATTATATGATTTAATAAGAATAATAGCAGAATTAGACGTTAATATCAATATATTTATACTTAAGATACATCAGAGATTGTTTTTATCACCAAGATACGCTATACTTTAGTTACGCTGTTCTTAGTTCGCATATGCGAAGAAATTATATAAATATGCTCTCATATGCAAAAGAATACTGTATAACTGGAAATAGCGCCATTTGAACGCATTTTTTTCGATTATAATACTCACTTTCGCTCGTTTCCCTTTACTGTCACTGCACCGGACAAAATATCTTTTTTGCCATGTAACCATCTAAAATCAGTAAAAACATGTAAGTAACAACGGAGTGTCCAGGATTGTTTTGCTGATCTTTTGTGCATTTTTCATAATGTGTTCCTTACATCGGCACATATGATTTTATGTATCCTAGAAATAGGAGTTAGGGGTGTCGCTACCTGTGAAGTTGTTCACCGGGGTATTGGTGAGGTTGTTCACCGGGCTTTTCGGTAGCATTATAGCCAGGATAAGGGAAAGGAAACGATGGAAACATACGATGTTATTCTTATTGGTAGCGGTCACAATGCTCTCGTTGCTGCTGCCTATCTGACCCGATCAGGGCGCAGTGTCCTGATACTTGAGCAAAACGACCGTCCAGGCGGCCTGGTTCGCACGGATGAGTTGACTCTTCCCGGGTTTAAACACGATGTGTATTCAGCTGCTCACCCACTCTTTCTCACTGGCCCTGCCTATGCTGATCTTGGAGGTGCGTTGGCAGAGAGAGGGCTACGATATTTAAATACCGATCTGCCGACGGGTGTCTCGATGGAAGATGGTCAGACCGCTGTCTTTCCATGTGCTTTGGAGGCGTTTGTTGCAGAAGCTGAACGGCTCGCTCCTGGTGATGGGGCAACCCTCATTCGCCTTTTGGACTCGCTGAACCCCTATATGAATGATGTTTTCGCTCTGCTTAGCTTAGATCTTACCTCTTCTGAGGCGAAGGAGATTATTGCACGGTTGGTGCATGATGGAGATCGCCCTGGCTATTCATCTTTCGCAGCTTCGTTGTTTGATACGGCGCGAACGGTCGTCGATTCCTTCCAGTCACCCGTATTGCGTGCAATGTTGGCGCCGTGGGTGATGCACCTGGGTCATACTCCCGACGAGATTGGAAGTGGTATCTGGGTCAAACTCGCTATCCTGGCAGTGATGGGAGCTGGAATGCCAATACCCGAAGGTGGTAGCGAAATGCTCGCGCGCGCGCTAGCGCAATTGGTGGTAGATCAAGGGGGTGTGATTCGCACTAATACACAGGTCAGCCGTATCATTGTGGAACAGGGACGAGCCTCGAAAGTACGGACCTCTAACCACGAAGAGTTTCAAGCCAGACAGGCCATCGTCGCATCGACCAATCCTGATCAACTCTACCTCTCGCTGCTGGCGGAGTCGGATGTTGATGCCTCTTTGCGTACGCAGGCGAAACAATACAGGTATGGACGTGGCTGTGTGCAGATTCACCTCGCACTCAGTGAACCTCCCCGCTGGCCAGATGAGCGCTTCAACCGTGTCGGACAGCCACACTTGACTGATGGGCTCAATGGATGTACCCTTGCTATCGCTCAGAGCATGGCGGGATTACTTCCAGCGAAGCCGACATTTACAGTCGACTACCCGACCAACCTCGATCCATCACGCGCTCCCGAAGGCAAGGCTATCATGCGCATCCAGGTTCTCGAGGTTCCATGTCACCCTGACGGTGATGCTGCCGGTTTGATCGAGGTAGGTAATGGAACGTGGACTCCAGATCTCACAGAACGTTTTACGGAGCGAGTGATCGACCTTGTGAGCAGGCATATTCCGAATATTCCCAGTGCGATCATCGGCCATACTGTGATTACTCCCGACACATTGGCGCGGTTTAGCCCGAATCAGGGACCCGGTGACCCATACGGTGGCGCACACGACCTTGCCCAAAGCTATCTCTTCAATCCTTTGCCTGGTCAGCCCGGGCATGCTACTTCAGTACCGAATCTCTTTATGCTGGGAGCAGCAACGTGGCCAGGACATGGAATTAATGGTGGATCGGGCTACATTGTTGCACATCAGATTCTTCGCACCCTCTAAAGAAAGAGACCACATCATTCCGATAGGAACCTGGAGCCGCACAGAAAAACGTGCGGCTCTGATTTCTACTGTTGAATGTTGCACTCCCTCCCTGGATGATTTGCTTTAAGAGGCGAAGGATTCGAGAACATCCTTCACCTCTCGGTTCTGTTTTGAGATACGCAAGCATGAACAACATCCATGTTAGTGGTTAGGATCACCAAGGGCGCGTTTCAAAGCTGCAAGCTGATCTCGGGCGGCGGTCTGTGTCACCTGTGCGTCAGCGACCATTCTGAAGCCGTGGTAGGCCCCAGGATAGATATGGAACTCCGTTGGCACCCCTGCTCGCGTGAGGTGACGAGCATACTCCAGATCTTCTTCCAAAAACAGATCCAGGGCACCGACATTGATGAAGGTGGGAGGGAGGCCCTCTAAATGCTCAGCGCGTGCCGCTGCCGCATATGGCGAAACATCTGGCAAGCCTGGTTCCTGACCTAACAGGGAGGTCCAGCCAAAGCGGTTGTTTTCCCGTCTCCATATGAATTCTCCAGTATATGGATGAGGTTCTGCCAACGTACAGGTGCGATCATCGAGCATGGGAGCGATCAGGAGTTGGAACGCCAGGGGAATCTCTCCCCGATCACGAGCGAGCAACCCAAGTGCAGCGGCCAATCCCCCTCCTGCGCTACTCCCCCCAGTCGCGATGCGAGTCGGATCGACTCCGAGTTCGCTCGCATGCGTATGCAGCCACTTCAAAGCGGCGTAACAATCCTCAACTGGACCAGGATGGCGTGTCTCAGGAGCCAGGCGGTAGTCGACCGAAACAGCCACACATCCAATGGCTGACACCATGCTCTTTACCAGGAGATCTTCATTCTCAGGAGTCCCCATAATATATCCGCCCCCGTGCATCCAGAGCAAGCTAGATCTTGGCCCCTCCACCGTGATCGGTCGGTAGACCAGTACCCGCACCTCGGGTGCCCCTTCTGGACCGGGCACAAAGCGCTCAGTCACCTCAATGTCGGGGAATGTGGGGAGGTTCGGAAGCTGTTGAGAGCTCGTTGTCCGCTCCATCGCCCGCACCTGCTTTACGATTTCTTCAGTCAGCTCTACGGTGGGGATCTGATCAAGTATAGCTGCAAGCTCAGGATCAACAAGAGGTCTGGTTGTCATTATCTATTCCTTTTCGTCAGGTTCTTCCTTCAGAATATAGCTGGAACATGAGCTTATTGTCAAGGAAATGCCTCCGGGCCTGGTGCGACCGAAGCTATCATGGGTTTGTGATGCTGCTTTGAGGCGAACCCGAAAAATCAGCGCGAAACATAGGAAGGGACCATGCAGCATCTGGAGAAACGGCTTCCCATCTGCTCTACTCCTTGTAGAGCTGGTAAATGGGGAGCTTTTGTGTCACGCTCCCAGAGACGGTGTGATGGGCACGATAAACCAGAACGTGGCTCCCTGGTCAGGAGCACTCTGTACCCCAACGCTCCCCTGATGCCGTTCAATGAACACCCGGCACAAATAGAGGGGCAATCCACAGCTCAGATCCAGTTCATTCTGGACAGCGCTGCCTTTGGCACGATAGAAGCGTTCCCAGATATGATCGAGCTCTTCTCTCGCAATGCCTGCGCCCTCGTTATGGACGGAGACATGGGCGAGTGCTTCCGCAACGCTTAACTGCACCACCACAGGTTTTCCTGGGGGAGAATAGGTGAGCGCATTCGTCAGGTAGGTGTTGAGAACGTGCTTGATCCGCCCGGCATCGGCGAGGATGGGTACCCTTTGTTCTGCAGAAGGAGCATCCAGTACGATGGTGCGCTCTGGTGCGGCGTGTTGCTGCTCGGCCACCACCTCTCTGAGCAGGGTGCCCAGATCCTCAGGGTTCAGGGAAAATGGGAGCGTATTGCTCTGGATACGCGCATCATCGATCAAGTCATTGATCGTCCGCTGCTGAAGCTGGGCACTCTGCGAGGCGGCTGCCAGGGGTTGCTGAACATGGGCAAGGGGTTCGCGGACCTGAACAGACGGACGAGCGAGCTGCCCTTTGAAGGCCCGCAATCGGCGCTGTGCTAATTGCAGATTGCCCAGGATCCCCGTCAGTGGGGTGCGCAGTTCATGGGTGGCCAGGGTCAGAAAGTCGCCAGCCAGGCGACTCACTTCTTGCTGGGCAAGTGCTCTGTTCTTTTTCCCTTCCTGCGCGTAGAAACAGTGGATCCCCTCAATGAGCAGCATGGTCTGCGCTGTGACTGCTTTGACGAGCGTGATCTCCTCTGGCGTGTACGTTCCCTCCGAACTCGCTTTGATGACCATCAGCACGCCAACCTGCTGCTGCTCCAGAAACAGAGGAATGAACAGAAAGGCCTCGGAGCCAGGAAATGCAGAGCGAGGATACCCAGGAAAAGGCAGTTGTTTCCCGAAACGTTCAATGGTGCGCAACTGATCAGTCGTAAGCACCACCTCCTGGTTGGCGCCGAGGCGAGCGAGTGCGGCGTCGTCAAGCGCTTCTAGGGGATGGAAGCGTCCCCCAATGTCTCGCCAGTGCTGTTCTTGTTTAGCGGTATAGCCACTTCCCGCGACAAAATACAGATGGCCCGTTCGATGACTGGGCGCGAGCATACTCACCCGGCGACAATCCAGGACAGACCGGACGACATCCACAACCTGTTGGGCCACGAAGAGCACCGGCGGCGAGAGGAGGAAGGTCTCTTCTGGCAAGGTGTAATCCATCTGCTCAGGAATCTGCGCGATCGCGGTGAGCAGATCCAACATCGACTCGTGGACACGTTGGAGGTGGGAGATTGCCTGAGAACAATGAGTGAGCTCCTGGAAGACAAAGACGGTTTCTTTTATGTCGCGCTCTTGATCAACCACGGGAAAGGAGCGGACAGAGACTGAGATCTTGCGCCCGGAAGGGAGATCCAGCAGAAGCGTTTGTTCTGGCGGGCTGGTTCCTCCTTTCCCAGCAAGGAAGAAGTTCATCAGCCATTGCCCCGAGGGACTGAATGGTGAAGGCTCATCAGAATGGATGTAGTGTTTGAGAAATTGCTGGTAGTCTTTTCCTTGACATTGGGCCTCGGAAGCCACTTCAAAGAGCTTGCAAGCAGCGGCATTAATCCGCACAATCCTCTGGTTGCGATCACACGCAATGAGACCCTCTGGGAAAGACTCCCAGACGGCTTTCAACTGGTGAAGTTGCATCTGGTCGTGGGGTGTGATCCTCAAAGAGCGGGAGTGAGGAATCGACTTCCCTGCAGGCATCCCATCCCGTTCCTGTTTGTGTGGTGTGACATGTCGTGAGCTTTTACCCACCTCAGAGCTCCTTTCAGGAATGCTCAATTGCTCTGCAAGCTGAGAAAAAGAACACCTATTATAAGGCTATTGTATGCGTCGTGGAGAAAGGCTGCAATCTCATCACACTGAGATATGTGCCATAATAGTTGCTAACTTTATGGACAGGTATTCCATGCCCACATCGCCAGCCTTAACCTACGTCCGTTGACATCTCTGAGCACGCCCAAAGATCCAACTGGACGGGAGGTTCCACTACGAGGAACCTGAATTTCTGCTTCCACTGCTCATGTCTGCTCAAGAGCAGGGCTTTGATTTCCTTTTGGTTCTGGCACGCGCGTAATTGCTGATCGCCGAGCCGCGACGCAATATTCTGTGAGGCGTTGGTGTCCGCGTGGGCCGTGTGACCGCACACCCGACAGCAGAACGTCTGCTGATTCGGTCTGTTTTTGCGGTCCGCGTAATGGCACACGTGGCACTCTTGCGAAGAATAGGCGCTCTTGACCTTCGTTGCGGCGACCCCGCGTTTGGTGGCATTCCACTCGATTTGCGCGGGAATATGCGCAAGATTCGATGCGCGCATGTAGGCATTCATAGCGCGGGCTTTGAAGCGCATGGAAGCCACGGAAAGCTGTTCGTAGGCAAATTGGCAGCCCTCATGCTCGCTAAAGCAGAGGTTGACGGCTCGGTTGATCTCTTGTCGCACATGACGAATGAGCCGCTGCCCCGTCGCGCTCGACGTTGATGGGCGCTTTTCCTTCGCCATGCCCTTCTTTTCCAGGCACTTCCTGAGCTTGGCCTTCCGGCGGCGTTTCTCCCGGTCCCGCTTCTGGCGCTCCCTCAGACGCCCATTGAATGATCCGTACTGCTTCCCATCTGAGGTGGTGATGAAGTTGGCGATCCCCACATCCACGCCGATCACAGGTGCATCAGCATCGATCTGGGCCGCGACCGTCTCATCGTACGACAGCGTTACCCACCACGTCCCGTTGCGTTTGTTCAGCGTCACGCTGCTGTTGATCGTGCGACGTTTGCCCGTTTCGGGATCAGTGAACTGCTCTTTGTGGTAGCCAGCGAGCTTCACCGGAATGAGCAGCGGATTGCCTTTGTCGAGAGTTGAAACCTTGAGCCAGTAGTCGAAGGCGGTATCGGTGGCCTCTTCGAGTTTGACAACATTGCCATTCGCTTGAATGCACACCTTCCGCAAGACTGGAACATTCCACTCCCGCCACTCCGGTTCTTTGGCGTTTTCTTCAAGTGTGCCGTCTGCTTTTTGTTCCTGGTAATCCGCAAGCGCGTCGAGGGAGTCTTGATAGGCATTGGCCCGATTGCTCCGCCATGATTTGGCGACGCCTGCCGCCTGTTGGATCGCATTGCGATGCCACCGCTCGGAGAGAGATGTGAGAAAGCAAGGAGCCCGAAAGCCGTTCGGCACCTCATCGGTACAAAACAGGGTGACATACTGCTGAGTCAACTCGAGATACACCTCGGCAAGCTGATCCAGGGCGATGAGCTTCCCTGGATTGGCCGCTTCCAGCCCGATATGCGTGACCGCTTTCGTTATGGTTTGCGGTTCACCCTTCTTGGCTCGTTTCTTGCGCTTCTTCATCGCTTCCCTGCTTCAATTTCTGAACAATCTGTTCCGTTTTGTGTTTCGCTCGGCGCTGCCCATACAACCTGGCGCAGAATGAGTAAATGATGCTGGTGAGATCAGCGAGCACGTCTTCGGTTCCGTTCTCCGCTTGATTGACCACTTCAATCTCCCGCCCATAGGCTTTCAGCAATGTCTCGATGTAGCGAAAACCGAAACGCGTGCCACGATCTTGGTGTTCAATCACAATACGTCCGATGCTTGGATCAGCCAGCAGTGCCAGAAACTTGGGTCGATTGTCATTGACGCCAGAGCCAATTTCTTTGACGACTTGACTCACCTGATAGCCACGCATGGTACAGTAGGCAACCAACCGTTCCGCTTGGCTGTCCAGGTTCGACTTGTTTTCCGATGAGGAAACCCGCGTATACACCGCGACTTTGGATGTGGCAGGTCGCTCCTTCACTGGCAATGGTTCTGTCACCAGAATAGTGCCGGTGTCCATCTGTTGGCCAGCAATTTTGCCTGCCTTGTACCATCGTCATGCCGTACGATAGCTGATGCCTTGGAGCCTTGCATAATCGATCAATTTCATGCCACTAT
Organism: Dictyobacter formicarum; assembly: GCF_016587435.1. The sequence goes on along the minus strand of NZ_BNJJ01000007.1, from coordinate 254,103 downwards.
TCTAACATACGTGGTCGTGTTTGTCTATAGCTGTTCACAGATTGAGTGAACGTTTTCAATACCTTTGCTTTCCAGTACTTGCTGCAATTCGATGGCTTTTTGTATCCCCTGATCGGTTAGCTTGATGGCATAGCGTTCATTGGGTTTACCAATATCCCTGCGTAGAATCTTGAAATCGTCCTTGAGAGTCGGTCCAGCCTCCTGTAAAGTGGTTTGAGTAAAGTGGTTTGAGTGTTTTCCGATATCCCTTTAGTGTATACCAATATCATGGTTAACTCTTTCTTGAAACTGGAAGGCTTTTGCCTGTCTGTGGCATGGCTCGCCTCTGGAGGTAACGGGCGATGCGTTCTATGACGTCTCGGGGGATGGCCTCTACCTCTTCGGGGAGCAGGCCGCCTTTGGCGATCTGGCATTGGAGGCAGGCGGGAACGACGTTTCCGACCCTGGTCGCGCCACCCTGGCTCACAGGGACAAAATGGTCCAGGCTCTCAAAAGGACCTTTGCAGAAGGCGCAGCGCCATTTATAGTGGCGTAAGGTTTCGGCCCACTCGCCGAGTTGCAGGCGGCAGGGACGGTTCTTGCGATAGGACTCCTCTTTATGGCGCTCGATGCGATAGCTTTCGGCATAGAGCAGGCTGCGACACTGCACTTTACAGGCAGTGTCGCTCTGACCCCAGGTAATCACCGCATTGCAGACCCAGCAGCGCTTCTCTGTATAGACCATGATGCCCTTTTTCCTCAAGCCATGAGAAACATCCAGCCAACGAGATCATTTTCGTATAGTTGGCGTGCGGAAAGTGACTTGTGCGCGCGCATCAATACCCACACAGCGAACGATAGATTTGTAGTGCATGCTTCCTATCTCCTGGTGCCTGACTTGTAGCCTGCTTCCAGAGGGGGTAGCGTTCTTTCATACATCTGGCACAGGGCCGATAGCCTGCCAGGATAGCCGTTAGCTCATCGGCGAAAAAGACGCGATGCTGGACATACTGACCCTTGGCGATGGCACGATTCGCGTCTGGACAATCGAAGCCGCCATATATTCTCCCTGCTTTATTACCCCCAAATGTACCCTTCTGCTCACTCTGATATGGCTTCCCATCAGCACCAATCAATGTATACATTTTCATGTTTAAAACCCTTCATATCTTTAGATGTTATTTTATTTAGTGATCAGACAAAAGAAACCCCGCACATCATTTGCTATGCTGGTTCACCAATGATCCCCTCTACCGTGCGTGGAGGATGAGCAACCGCCGGATCAGCCGGACCCGGCACCAGCAGCGTCTCATATGGCTCGCCGCTCTCCATTGCCCGCTGCATCCTGTCATAGATCTCCAGGATCACGCTCTTCGTGCGGTATTCTCCATACTGCTTCTCATCTTTGCGTTTCACAATGGGGAAGGTATCCATGATATAGTCCACATCGCCCCGCGCAATGGCATAGAGGTGAAAATACGCTGCATCCAGTTCGCATCGCAAAAGGAAACGCCGTTCTTCATCCCATCTGAATGGCGGTCCGGCATAACCACAATCTTTTGCGAAGGCTTCAAGATCCCAAGCAGTGTAGATAAGTTCGAGGGCGTAGGGGAATATCCAATCACCTATCGAACCTTCTGCATCCCACTCACAGACTGCTGTGTAGCTGTTTGGGGGTAGGGCAGGAAGCTGATGAAGGATAAAGGAATTCATATGCGTTCCGCCAATTTTCTGACGAGTAACATAATCAAACACAAAAGATGAAGTGGAAGCTGCTAAAAAGGTTATTTCACGAATATATTTAGCATCAATCAATGCAATAGGAAGGCTATTACCACAAGGCATAGCAGGAATAATACTAAATATAGCGGTGCGGGCATCGGTAGAACGAGCTATATCCCGAAAAGCCAGCAATGCTTTGCGCCCATCTTTGGCAAAATTGGATAAGTGAGATTCATGAACCCAGTAGCGTGGAATAAGCAATTCATGAGGATTTTGGTGCTGCGCTAGGTTGAGATCACCAAAATCTTCTGATGCGTTATTATATGTGCTAAAACGATGGTCAAAGTGCCAGATCATCTTACCTTCATAGAGTGGCAGGTATTGTTCATCTTCTTTATAATAAACGTTGCCTATGAGCTGCCATCCGGCCGTCTCCAATGACTGATGCGTGTAGAACAGGCGTGAGGCAGCTGTCATATCAAACATTCTATTTACAGAAATGTTCCATGGATTTTCCATTGGTGGTCCATCTTTAATCAGCACCGGTACTCGCTCATATATCGCTTTTGTTAGTGCTAGATCACGTTGGGTGCGAAAAATTGGACAGGTACGCGTATTGGGATTGAACAGCCTAATATCGTTGACACTTAATGTGATGCGGCGCTCTTCCTCTTGTAGGTCTTCGACTCGCTGCGCGAAAAAAATAAACTTCGCTCCTTTCATTGCTGGGCAACTTGGACCGGTCAATGTGAACAAGCAGAACTTATAGCTGCGATGAACCCCTGGAAAAATCGCCTCTCTATTCTCGAAATCATAAAGCGAGGCAAGAGATCGCGTTTCCATCAAATCTCGGATGAATAATTTTGTTGGTTCATCTGTCGCAATTCCAGACGGCACAATACAGCCCACTTTTCCACGTGATCCCATAACGTTGCGCATGATTTCGGCAAAAATGGCATATGTATTAATGCGTCCGCGGCCACACAATGGATAGTAATTTGAATTGCGTATAAAGTGACTCAAAGCGTTTTGTTTGCGTTTTGCATTGAGATAAGCTGCAAATAGCTCAGGGTCAGTTGTGGCTAGAGCTGCTATTTGATGTTTGCGCCCTGATCCCACCGCATTGGCTATCTCAGGTTTATGTATTGCAAACCATTCTTGCTCTTTCAATTCTGCATGTTCCCATGGTGGATTCCCCAACACGACATCGAAGCCACCGGACCAACCAGTTTGTACGTTTTCCGGCTCCTGATCCACCGTTGGTATGCGGAATACATCAGGGAATGCCAAGTGCCAGTGAAAAAACTGGTATTGTTCAGTTAGGCGTTGTATCTCCTCATATTTACTATTGTCGATATTATCGATGCTCTCTTCAAGCGCTCGGAAATCATCTTCAGTGAAAGGGTATTGATAACCTTTGATCTTTTTCCAGACAAAAGCCGCGCACCACGCATCGGCCCACAATTTGCTGTGTATGTACTCATTGGATTTTTGATATTTATCATAGCGATTTTGTTTGTTGTGGATTTGTTCAACAGTATTTTCCTGCATCATATCTAGTTGTGCCATGTCTGTACTGAGCATATGATGATAACCAAATACACTCCCTTCTCCACTTCTGAGTGTCCTATTCCCTTCATGAAAACGCTTGTTCAGTTTTTTGAAGTCGCTACACACCTTTTTATCGTCGCCCTCGATTGGCTCAAACGCTTCATTAGGTATCCCTCTCTTGAGCAGGGCGGGGGTGGTGCCGAGCAGGCTGTTGCCGCACTGGATGTGGGCGTCGAGGAAGGAGAGCGGCTTGCCCGGCTCGATGGCCTCCATCCACAGGCTGACTTTACAGAGCTCGACCGACATGGGGTTGATATCGACGCCGTAGATGCATTTGCTGACGACGTCGCGCAGGGCATGGCGGCGCGCTTCTGGCGCGGGCTCCTCTTCTCCGGTGCGCACGGCCGCCAGGCGCTTGGCGATGCGGTGGGCGGCGGCAACCAGGAAGTGGCCGCTGCCACAGGCGGGATCGCAGATCTTGAGATTGAGGATGGCCGCTTCGGCTTCCTCCTTCGAGGCTTTGTTGGCGGCTTCATCCAGCACCGGATCAAGGGCGGAGTCGAGCAGGCAGTTGATGAGGCTGGTCGGCGTGTAGTAGCTGCCGGTGGTCTTGCGCTCATTGCCGCTGGCGCTGTCCAGCTCAAATTTGGCGCTCTCGATGTGCAGGATGGGATGCAGTTCGAGCAGGGATTCATAGACGCTGCCCAGTTCTTCGGAGCCCAGGTTTTTGTAGTCGACCACGCGGCGCGTCTGACCACTGGAGGTATAGGCCAGCGAGCGAATGGCCGCCAGCAGGGCGTAGTTGGCGAGCTCGCAGTCGTTGAGGTCGCTTGTGGCGTCACGCGAGAACAGGAAGCCGTTCAGCGCGGGCAGGCCAAGCTCCTGGCAGCCTGCGGGATCTCCCAGCTTGTCCATCACCAGGCGCAGTCCTTGAAAGAGGTCGGTGTGGCGCGTGCCGATATGCTGCTCGGCCAGGTAGCGCAGGCGCGTGGTCGAGTAGTAGCGGGTATAGAGCTCACGCCTCGCCGTGGGCGCGTCGGGATGGAAGAGGATCTCGCGGTCCTCGGCCACAAAGAACACGATCAGGCGGTAGACGAGGCGCAGGATCTGGCGATAGTAGTCCTGGGCTTCGAGCTGGCCGCTGCGCAGCTTCTCAAGCAACTGGCGGTTGGCGGCATGCGCCAGGAAGCCGCTGCCCAGGTCGCGGATCGCACTTTCGACGCCGACGCGCAGCTGTTCCAGGGCGCGTGTCCCCTGCTCCTGCGCCGTGCGCGACCACTTCTCCAGCCAGCACTCCTCAGGGCGCTCGGCCTCGACGCGCGACTCATGGCAGAGCAACCAGAGCAGCACGAAATCGGAGTAGACCTCGCCATTCATCATCGACTCAAGGTCAAACTCCACATAGGCCTGGCGCGTCAGGCTGACATTATCGCGCAGGATGCGCAGCTTCAAGCCATTGGAGACGATGCCCCACAGGTGCTCATCGGAACGATTAAGGAACTCTTGCAGCAGGCTATGGGGACTGCTGCGCGGCGCTCCCGATGAGGTCCTGGTCATATGGTCGAGATCGACCTTGTAGCTTACCAGGTGAATCGGGGTATGTTGCCAGCTATGGGAGATAGCGTAGCTCTTGCCATTGATCTCGACGGCCTTCGCCGTGAGCAGGCGACCATAGCCCAACTCACTGAAGAGGGGAAGCAGCCAGCGTTCGCGGGTCAAAGTGGTTCCGGCATCATGTTCAGGCAGTCTGGCCCGCATGGCCTTAAAGGTATTCCACGCGTTCAGGACACGAATCCAGGAGCGGTTGATGGCCTCGTTGAGTTTCTCCGCGCTCAGATGATAGGCTTCCGGGGTCAGGCCGGCGATCTGGGCGTCATTCTGCGCGATGCGCTGTAGCAGGTCCATGGGCAGATTTGCCCCTTCGGTATGCACAGTGGCGAAGATGGCTTGTTGGCGTTTGCGGTAAGCGACCATCCTTGGTGTTCCTCTCTAAATAAAGATCAGCTGAGATCACAGTTTTGGCAGATAGACATAGATGCCCAGGACATCAGGGGCGAATTCGGATTTCACCTCGTAGCGCACACCACGCATCTGCGAGGCGCTGCGTACGCGCCGATGCGCTTCACGCAGCTCATTGCCACGGATCGCGGCGGCCTCCTGCAGGTGCGGCTGGAGCAGCGGGATATTCTCGATCACCTGGCGCAGCAGGTTGCGGGCCTGCTCAGGCAGGGTATTGGCCTCCGGCTTCGCCTCGACCAGTTCGTTGATACATGTCTGATCATCGATCCAGGTGGCGTTCTGCGGTGCGCCGCTAAACGCCAGGATCTGGCAATCCTCGGCCAGCAGGATACGCTCCTCGCCAGCCTGCCGCGTCACAATGTGGAAGCGCATGCGTGTCAGCAGCAGGGTCGTACGCCTGGCGACGCGGCTGGTGCGGATCACCCCACAGCGCCGCGCCACGCTATCCCCTTCAGGATCAAGGGCGGCATCCATCACATAGGTGGCCAGGCCTTCAATAAAGGGATGCGTACGATTGAGGTAGATCTCGTCATCGCTCACCGGCAACTCGAAGCGCGCCCTCAAGCTGGATTTATGGACCGAGAGCGTATCGCGCAGGGCACGGGGCGTCTCTTTGAGATCAAGCAGCGTGACTCCCTTGCTATTCTGGCTGACGGAGGCGCCATATGCCAGCAAGGTATCCCGCGTAAAGGTCGCCACATCGACCGTCGAGCCAATCGCCGAGCGCATCGCATCCAGCTCGCGGGCCACCTCATCCACCTTGATCGTCTCCTGCGAGAACATACTGCGCGAGCGCTTCTCTCGCTCCGAAGCATCGGTCCACTGCCGGGAAAGCTCCTTCTCGCGTGGATCTTCCATCCCTGGGAGCGCCATCTGATCGCCCTCAATCAGGTTCTCGCGACCGCGCAGAATCTTATCTTCAAAAATAGACTCAATCACCTGCTCGCTATTGGCCGGGACCGGAACAGAAATACCGAGCGAAGTGCGAATCTGGCGATGCTTGCGGATCAGCACATCCAGCACAATGCGATCAATCGAGTCCGCCGAGCCATCGTAGTACGTCACCACGCGCACCTGTTTAGAGGGCTGACCAAAGCGGTCCACGCGTCCCTCCCGCTGCTCATGGCGCGTCGGATTCCAGGACAGATCATAGTGGATGACCGCGTTAAAGTGTTCCTGCAAGTTCACGCCCTCGCTCAGGCAGTCCGTACACACCAGCACGCGCTGTGAATATTCGGAGAGCTCTGCGATGCGATTCTCGCGCTCCACCGGAGGCAGCAGGCCAGTCACCGCCTCCACCTGCACGCCTTTCGGCAAGCGCTCGCGCAGCGCCTGCGCCACATACTCGGCGGTCGGGATAAAGCGGCAAAAGACGATCGGCTGAAAGCCATCCTTGAGCATGCTCCCGACCATCTTAATTGCCTGCTGCAACTTCTCGTCCTTTGCCCCTTTGAGCGCCTCGGCCTCGCGGGCCATCTCCTGCAAGCGGCGGCGCACGCGTGTCTCGCTGCTCTGCTCCTGCTCAAAATCGCTGCCCGGCACCAGGTCCACGCCCTCCGTCGCCTCATTATCCATCAGGTCCAGCAGCGTATGGCGTCCGATGCTATTGGCCTCCTCTTCCGTCTCCGTATCGGCGGTGGCGGCCCGGCTGCGCAGCGTCGCGGCTGCGGCGGCGGGACTGGACGCGATGGAGCGCAGCAGTGCCAGCACCGACCACCAGCGCACCCGCTGGCGGTGCTTGCTGCTATCGTTTGGATCAATTACCGTCTCGCGTGCGAAGCGCATCACCTTCTCCACCAGCCGCCGATATTCCGGCGAGAGCTTATAGCTCTGTTCCTGTTCCAGCCTGGTTGGGAACGGCGTATCCGCGTGCAGGTAGGCCCGGATATCGGCGCGGCGGCGCTGCACAAAATAGGCCGCCAGCTGACGGCGGGCCTGCTCATGTTCGCGCCCGCTCAGATCCTCCGGCAAACGCGCGAAATCCTTGTCGAGCAGGATCAGCAGCGAGCGGAACGCGCTCTCGTTGCCACTATGGGGCGTTGCCGTCACCAGGATCAGGTGACGCTGCGCATCAGCGGCGATGCTGGCGACCAATTGATGGCGCTGGTGGCGTCCACCGCGCCCTTCGCCAGCCTCGGTACAGGTATGGGCCTCATCCACAATCACGAACTCGGGACAGGTACGCAGAAACTCATCGCGTCGCCGATCAGATTTAATAAAATCGATGGAGACAATCACAAAGGGATAGCGATCAAAGAGCGATTGTCCCAGGCGGCAGTCGCGTTCCAGCTGCGAAACTGTACTGGAGAGCACCAGTTTGGCATCGATATGGAACTTCTCGCTCAGCTCGGCCTGCCACTGCTCCGCCAGGTGCGGCGGGCACAGGATCGCCAGGCGCGAGATCTCGCCACGGTCCAACAACTCGCGCGCGATCAGGCACGACTCCACGGTTTTCCCGATACCAACGTCATCCGCGATCAACAGGCGCACCGGCTCCTGCTTCAGCGCCATCAGGAGCGGCACCAGCTGATAGGGGCGTGGCTCGACCGCCAGGTGGGCAAACGAACGGAACGGACCGGCGCTTGAACGAAAGCCCAGGCGTACCGCATCGCGCAAGAGGCGGCAGGACCGATAATCGCCCAAAAGGTCAGGATCGGGAGGCATGAATGATGCTTCAACCACCGTCTCCAGATGGCGAGAAATACCCGTGACCTCATCCTCGGTGCCCCCCAGCGGACGCAAGAGCAGCACCTCTTCACTCGATTCCGGCAGCACGACCCACTCTCGTCCGCGTGCTTTAACCAATGACCCAACCGCGAAGTTCATTCCGGCCTCCCAAAGATATGTGGATACTGCGCGACAATCGCCGCCCAATCCTGCTGATGTCCAAAGCGAATAACGAAATAGCCCAGATCCTCCAGGCACTCGGTCACCATCGTATCGCGCGCCCGGCGCTCGGGATACAGATGGTGCGGCCCATCGATATAGATCGCCACCCCCTCGCTATCGTAGAGGAAGTCCGGCCTCGTGCCGCAGGACTCAACGAGCTGCTGCGCATGTGAGGGCAGGCGGCAGCCCCGATCATTCAGGAAGTGCAACCACTCCCGTTCCAGGTCAGAACCGGCCTGGCGCAACAACTGCTCCAGATGTTCCGAGCGCACATTCCCCGTTGGCGAGATCGCCACCTGGCCCTGAGCCAGCTGGATAAGGAACGGTCGAATCTCAAAGCGATCAAGCAGCAGATGATCACGCTGGTTGTAGTAGGACAGCAGGCAATCATAGCAGGCGGCCTCGCAATCCTCCTGTGCGCGGGGTGCGCGCCGCAGATCCTCGCCCGTATCGGGATCGAAGTGGCAGAGCCGCAGAGCCTCCCGCGCCACCTCACGCATTGCGCCCGGCTCCTCAAGCAAGCGCTGAAGCACGCCCGCGCCACCCTCTGCCGACTCGTAGAAGAGGATGGAGCGCCGGATCATCTCGTGTGGCAGCGGTTCGGCGGCCAGCTCGTTATCTTCGAGCTGATAGCGTATCTGAATGGCGCTCTTGAGCGCTGACTGCAGCGAGGCCATCACCTTGAGACTTTGCGGCAGTGTCGGCTCAAAGAGCAGACAGTTCCGGCTATCCTCCACATACGGGATCACGCGGGCCGTACGCGGCGACAGCGGATCATCAGGCTCGTCAACCGCCTGCTCGCTCTTGGCCCAGTAGCCCCGCTCCATGTCCAGCACGAAACCATGCTGCTCCTTATTCTTGCGTCGCACCCAGCCAAGATTGATGCGCCAGAGCCGGGCCGAATGGTTATAGGTCAGCTTTGCCAGTGCCTCGGCCGCCTCATCACCGCTGGCCGCATCCGCGGCAGGCATCGCCAGACCAACGCGCACCGAAGACTGTCCCTCGTGCTGCGAGAAGCGTACCGCGGTACGGATCTCATAGCCCAGGCGTACGCGCTCCTCTTCATCGGAATTAATCTTCTCGCGCCGCTGGGTGGCGACGTTTTGCAGGCGGAAGAGATTGCGCAGCGGGATGGGGAGCTGCGCGCCGCACTGCTCACAGACATCTACGCCCACGCCATCTTGCAACGGATGCAGATAGCCACAGTGCTCGCACTGTTTCACACCGCTCGTGGTGAGCTTCTCGCTATCATCCAGGGAGAGAATGACGCGATTGATCAGGTAGCGTGAACCTTCGTGATAGACAATCGCGCGCGGACCAAACTCGGAGATAGCCAGGAAGCGCGAGCGCGAGAGATACTCATCGCGTGCCTGCTGGCGCACGCGTCGTCCGGGAATATAGGCCGACAGCGGCAAGCGCGGAAAGTTGTAGCCCGGCAAAAAGCCCTCGGTCGCGAAATAGCGGTAGCTATAAAAGTCCGATTGTTCCAGGCTCGAGATATCGGTCAGCAGCGCCAGTTGTGACTCGGCCTCAGCTCGCAGCCGCTTCGCCTGGTCCTTATCGGCCTGACTGCGCGAGGCATCCAGCATAATCGCGCTCTGCTGCCTGGCCTGATCGAGCGCCGCCCGATAGAGGGTGCGCCAGCGCTTGCAGCTATCATCAAACTGCTTTGCCACCTGGTCGAGCACGCGCTCCAACCATTCATCCTCTGTGTACCATCCCGAGCCACTCAGCTCATTGCGCAGCATCAGCAGCACATGCGCGGCCCGCCTGCGCGCACGCTTCTTCGCCGAAAGATCCTCGATACTATCGCGTACCCAGTCCTGAAGCTCAAGCGTCGGCTCTTCCCCCGAGACATCGAGGAGATCTTTGAGCGAGCGTCCCAGGCTCAATCCTGTCTCGGTGAGCCAGATAGCATGGATGTGGGCGCGCACCAGGTCCTCGTTCGCCAGATCAAGGCGCGGAGGCGTCACCGCCCCGGCGACCATGTTCTCGGGACGCTTAAAGAAATACTGATCATGGGGGCTACCCGTCGAACAATAGGTAAAGACCAGCGCGGGCTGACCACTGCGGCCGGCGCGACCACTGCGCTGCGCGTAATTGGCGGGCGTTGGCGGAATATTGCGCATATTGACTACATTCAGCTCCGCGATATCCACGCCAAGCTCCATCGTGGGTGAACAATAGAGGATGGGGATCTTATTTTCCCGGAAGTCCTCCTCGCGCTGCACACGCAAATCGTAGGGGACCTGGGCCGTATGCTCATAGGCGCGCAGGTTCTCGAGATTCGTCGCCGTCGCGCGATAGAACTCCACGAAGAACGGATTGGTACCATGTCCCGCGCTCGATGCGCGGGGGACGCGGATCGGATCATGAAACGCCTGCGTCCCATCGCCAGCCAGCCAGATCATCGCCGAGGCGGGCAACTGGTAGCCCGGCACATCATCCTTGGAGCGTGGCTCAATCACACGCTCGACCAGGCCAGCCACGCGCAACCCTTCCAGCAAATGACAGATGATTTGATCCGTATCTTCCAGGCGCAGCTTCTCTTTAAACTCATGGAAGGTCGTCTGGCGACGGAGATACTGGCCAAAGCCACCACGCGCCGACAGGAAGACATTGCCACCATAATCTTTGTGTCCAGCTGGACGCGGAAAGAGGATCGAGGCATGGACCTTGGTTTCATTCTCATCAAGGGCCCAGGGCGTGACCAGGAACTGATTGCTTCTCTGCTGTATCCGCTCCTGAAATTCCTGGTCCAGATAATCGACCTTAATCGCCAGCTCCCGGCGCATATAATCGAGTAAGACCTTGCCCACTTTGGCGCGCGTCTGCGGCGAAGCCATGCTCAGGGCTCCATGACACTTGCTCCACACCTCTTCATCCTGGCAGACATCCTCAAGCGAGCGATACTGAATCTTGAGGAGACCGCACTGCTCAAGATTCGGCGACGTAATGCGCCAGCCGCGCTTGAGATCGCGATAGAGGTGATAGCCAAGCACCTGCCGTAAGGCCTGTTTGGTATCATTTAAGGCCTGGTATTTCACGGCCGGGTCGCTGGCATAGCGATCGAGCGGCAGCGCGAGGGAGGTAAAGACCATCTGGGTCAGCTCATCATGCTGCAGACCTTCGCTTCCGCGTTGCTGCACCGCGTGATAGAGCGCGGCGCGCAGCACGCCCACCTCAATAAAATCGTTGAAGTGGCCCGCCTGCAGCGACGCATCCTGCCGATTATCGGTAAAGCTGAGCATCTTGGCGGGCATCGCTCGCTGCGGGTCCTCGCGCAAGCGCCGGATAGCCGAAAGGCTCAGAATCGTCGTCGCCGTACTGCGTCCCTCTGAACTGAGCGAGGCCAGCTTCGCGAAATCATCCGACTGGCGCGAGCCATAGGTGACGCCACAATGCAGGCAGAAGCGGAACGGCGCGGGCACAAAATGGCAGGCCAGCTCCTCACCATCGGGCGAGGTATCGCTGCTCTCTTTAAAGGTTCCATCGGGGCGCACGCGCAGCGCCAGCGGCAGATCTTTCCGGCGGCTGCTGCGCACGCGCACGCCAGATCTGACTTCTTCAATCCAGCCGTCGGGCAGTCGCTCCATAAGCGATTCGCCATCCTGCGGCCAGGGATGCTCAGGGCTATAGTAGAGAAAGCCGACCTGGCTCTCATCATCCACCTGATCATTGAGGGCGCGGGGCACAAAGTGTTTATCGCGGATGCGAACGCAGTAATATTCCTGTCCACACTCCCGGCAAAAGACCAGCGGGAGGAGCACATGCATCTGCTCACGTGTACCCGGCACGAACTGCTGGCGCTGCAGCGTCAGATGGCGTTTCGCCTCCAGCGAGGCATAGAGCGTATCCCCTTTGCTGATAAATTGATGCAAGCGAAAGGCAAACGGAGGGCGTCCGGTTTCAGGATGTGGCTCGCACTCATAGCCTGCCAGCAGCGTCTGTTGAATGGCCTCAATACAGCGCTCAACCGGTGCTCCTGTAAGGTTACTGAGTTCGATAGCCGCTCCGCGCTCGCCCTCAATACTTTTCGGAACCGTGCGCACATAGCGACCGCCGCGCTCGGTAATCCCAAACGTGCTCTCGATCCAGATCGAAAGCGGATCCTGGATAAAGCTCTGGTAGTCTTTTGCAGGTTGATAGGAGCTATCGAGGACACGCTCCGTTAAGCGGCGCTGAAACTGCTCATCCCGCTCGGCTACACGGGTCGTAGGCACCAGTGTCTCACCGATGATATGCTCAGCTTTGACCCGGGTACCAAAGATTTGCGTAGCCATACGCGCCACCTCAGCCTGTTGTTCCTCATAACGACCAGCCCCGGCCAGGGTCGCCGACGTGCCAATACACTGCAATTCGCCAGCCGCCAGGCGATCCCGCACGCGCCGGACCAGCAGCGCCACATCGGAACCCTGGCGGCCACGATAGGTATGGAGCTCGTCCAGCACCAGAAATTGCAAGGTAGGGAAAGAAATAAGCGGACGCTCAACCGAACGGGTCAGAATGAGCTCCAGCATCACATAGTTGGTCAGCAAAATATCAGGTGGTTGGGCAATGATCCGCTGACGGTCCTCATCGGACTCCTGCCCGGTATAGCGCGCGAACGTAACTGGACTCCTACCATGTTGATAGCCATACTGAAGAAACTTCTCAAGCTCCTTCAACTGGCTATTGGCCAGCGCGTTCATGGGATAGACCACAATGGCCTTGATCCCTTTACCACTGCCATGGCGCAAGACATGATCAACAATAGGGATGATATAAGAGAGACTTTTACCGGAGCCAGTGCCGGTAGTCAGGACGTAGCTGGCTCCTTGCTGGGCGACTCGAATAGCCTCGGACTGGTGGCGGTGCAACCGTAGTGGCGACCCGAGATCGTTAGAGGCAGATTTCCCATTGCGAAAGATGCGCGCGCATTCGCGATGCAAGATCCCCTGGGCCACCAGCTCATCAATCGGCTCCCCTGGATCAAAAAGCGGGTTAAGCTGAATCAATGGCTCCGGCCAGAGCACCCCCTCACGCAGTTTCCCTTCCACAAAGGTCTTGATGGTAGTATCACGTATCTGGATAAAGCTATCAATATAAGAGGCATAATCCTGAATAAGCTGGTCGCGAAATTGAAATATAGTTTTACTGGGCATGATCGGGTGTTCTTTCTATGCACGAAGCACAAGAAATAAACTCAGGAGTGAAAAGATATTGTTCAGGAACTACCTATAATTACGTATGTAGTGCACCGCCATTTTAGAGCTTTAATGCATCTTTGTCAATAGAAAACCTTAAAATTTCTAAATTTCGTTGCAGGACGAAAAAGCACCGCAATTTACTAAATTCTTTCAAGAACGAAAAACAAGGAAGATACAAAAAAAGTCTGGTTGCTAATAGTCCAGCTATCTTTTCCACTGTTCCCTTGCAAAACCACTAGAAAGCCAGCTATGCTCTACGCATTTCTTACGAGTTATCCTCTTCCATAATTAAAAATTGCCAGCGGCATTTATAGATACCATACATTGCAAAATTTATCTTTTTCGGATAAAATACGGTATCAGCAGCTCATTCTTGCTCATATCTACTTTCTCCTCCTCACGTCAGAGACATGAGCGCTTCAAAAACGAATACATAATGAAGAGGTACATGCTATGGATAGTGGCTGGTATACAACTATGAAGCCCAGTTTCAGAGATGAATGGATGGCCCTTCCACACAAAGAGGTCCAGCAGATTCACGAAAAGATCAAGCTCCTTGAACAAGATCCCACGCCGGATGCCAAAGTGAAAAAGCAATTGAAGCATCTCCATCCACGCCTGCATCGTATCCGTAGTGGACATTATCGTATCTTCTATACCTTTGAAAAGCCTCATGTCAGTTTGCTGGCGCTACGGCGACGAGATGACGATACCTATGACGAAGAGATTGACGCAGAGTTTTTAGGTGGCCTGGTACCAGAACTGCGCCTTGCTCAACCAGGCATCCCTGGCTGGGAAGCACCATACACAAACGAGCCTACCGCCAAACGCCTTCCCCAACCTATCACAGAAGAATTGCTCACCCGCTTACAGATACCAGGAGAGTATTTTCCGCGCCTGGTTCATCTGCAAACCGAAGACGATCTGCTCGATTGTCCTGACGTCCCCTCGGCTGTGCTTGATAAATTGCTGGAATATATGTTCCCACGTCCCCTCCAGCAGGTGATGCAGCAGCCAGACCTCCATGTCCAGCATCTTGACGATCTATTGCGCTTCAAAGAAGGTGAGTTAATCAGCTTTCTGCTGAAACTCTCGCCGGAACAAGAAAAATATGTCAACTGGGGTATGAAGGCTAGCGGCCCGACGCTTCTCAAAGGCCTGCCAGGAACGGGAAAGAGCACCATCGCTCTCTATCGTGTGCGCTCGATTATTGCCGAGCTACGCAAACAGGGACGCGACGATATTCGCATCCTCTTCACCACCTACACCAATGCTCTCATCAACTCTTCTCTCCAACTGCTCGAGCAACTGCTGGGTACAGACATACGCTTCGTCGATGTCCAGACCGCCGATAGAGTCGCCATCAAGCTCTTGAGCCACGCTGGCAGGACTCCGCATATTATGAATGACAGCGAAATGAATACCCTGCTGCAGCATGCTATCCAGAAGACGCGCTTTGATGGCAGCGAGCAGCAGAAACAGAGCCAGAAGCAAACGATTGAGCAGATGAGCCTGGACTATCTGCTCCAGGAGATCAACCAGGTGATCGTAGCCCGGCAGCTCCACACGCTCAAAGATTATCTCACCGCAGCCAGACCGGGCCGTAAGCTTCCCCTCAGAGGTATCCAGCGCCGCGCCGTCTGGAGCATCTTCGAGACCTTGCAGCAGAGTCTAGCCCAACAGGGCAAAATCACCTGGCGCCAGGCCAGAGCAATGGCCGAGGCCTATGTTGCGCAGGGAGCCTATACGCAGTTCTATGATGCCGTCATCATCGACGAAGCCCAGGACCTCGACCCTAGCTCCCTTCGGCTCCTCGTTCATCTCTGCAAACAGTCCAACCGTATCTTCGTGACCGCCGACGCCAACCAATCTATCTACGGTAGCGGCTTCAACTGGAGCGACGTTCACCAGGATCTCAAATTCCAGGGCCGTACGGCTATTTTGCACGCCAACTACCGCTCAACACGTGAAATCGGCGAGGCGGCCCAGAACTATCTTGCCGAAGGAGCGTTAGATACAGATACCGAAGAGCGCCTCTACGTCAATAATGGTCCCCAGCCCATCATGCGCCGCATCCAGGATCAACGTCAGCAATTACAACTGCTCGTCAGTTTCTTCCGGCAGGCTCGCAGCGCCTACCGCATGAGCTCGGGAGCCTGCGCCGTCCTGTGTCCCACCATCAAGTCCGGCCGCGCCATTGCCGAAGATTTCACTCGGCAAGGTCTGGATGCCACCTTTATGACTGGCCAGGAGCTCGACCTCAAACGCTCCTGCATCAAAGTCATCACCCTGCGCTCAGCCAAAGGCCTGGAATTTCCTATTGTCGCCCTGGCCGGTTTCCTGGAGAGCACCTGGCATACAACGATGCCACACACACCCAGTGATGAGGAACGCGAAGAATATCTCTCACTTGAACGCCGCACCATGTTTGTCGGCATGACACGTGCCATGCGCGCCCTCCTGGTGGTCACCCCCGAGGATAGCACCTCACCACTCATGCAGGGCTTTGATAGGCAGTACTGGAATGTCGGTGAACAATCATAGCAAGCTTAGAGTTATCTATCACAGTCACACGACTGGGACTTTATACATCCAGGTCAGGTAACTGTGATAGCAAAACTTTAGGGCTGCATATTCTGCGATAGCCCTTACTTTGTGCGCAAGCGCGTAATAAAAGTCAAAAATACCCCTATTACTAGCAGAATAACGCCAGGAACCATCGTTCCTCCCGCAAAGGACAACGTCATCAACAAGCCAGGTACCCCAAAACTGGCACCGATCAGGCTTCCTGTGAGCGCGATAGCCTTCTGGCGTTGAGAAGAGAAGTCAATTCGAGGTGGCTTGAGCCTGGAATTTAATAGAATATACAGACCACTCGTCGCATAGAGTACGCTGCCACCAACTCCGGCACTATACACATCACCTCTATGATTTACGAGGTAGTATGTATATATTAAAAAGAACGTACATACGACTCCGGCTAGCACCATAGCTCCACCCAGGAAAATCCCACCTTCGGTACCTGCATGACGCCAAAAAGAAACAGGTGCATCACGCTTCGTTGGCTTACGAAATGGCCACAATGATACGCGCAACAAGATCCATCCTACTATGATGAAAAAAGCCAAAACCCATAGTTCAGTGGCAAAGAAAGCATAATTAGGAGAAGCTGTGAATATCATAAATGAACCTAGAATGCCAAAGCCTAGTAGTCCGTAGCTGACCAGGGTGCCTAGAAAACCCAAAGCCTTTAAAAAGCCATTTCCTGTCGACTTCACTGGTGCCTGGGTCGAGGCTGGCATCAGCATCTGTTGTTGTCCATGCGCTCCAACTGGGACGTATTCAGCAATCGGCTGGCGTGAAGCCCACGGAGATGGCGGCGCAATCGGCTGGCGTGAAGCCCACGGAGATGGCGGCGCAATCGGAAGTTCAACCCGTGTGTCGATTCCTTGCAACATCTGCCGTACCGCCTCAACATTTGCAGGGCGCTTCTCCTCTTGCATTTCCAGCATCTGAGTAATGAGCTGTACTAACGCAGGAGGCACATCTGATACCAACGTTTCCAATGGAGGTAAACGAAATGGAGAGAGGGAAGGATCATAGCCAGAGAGCAACGTATATAATGTGGCACCCAGACTGTAGATATCAGAGCGCGGTGTTGTCTGAGCCCTTCCATATTGTTCGGGGGGAGCAAATCCTGCTGAGCCATAGCTCACGGTATCACGCGATTGATCAGGTTTGAAGTGGCGTGCGATACCAAAGTCAATGAGGTAGAGTTGCCCACTGCTAGTACGCATGATATTGGCAGGTTTCAGATCGCGAAAGATAATCGGGGGATGGTGTGAGTGCAAATATTCCAGCACCTTGCAGAGCTCAATCCCAATCCCAATCACTTCACGCACTGGCAATTGTCCATGTGTAGCCTTTTGCTGATAAGACTCCAATGTCTCGCCTGCAATAAAACTCATAACCAGATACCAACGGCTATTTTCTTCAAAATAGTCATAGATATTTGGAAGATTAGGGTGTTGTAGACCAGCTAACAGATGGGCCTCACGCTGAAACTGTTCTGCTGAAGTGTGCATTTCCTGTGCAGATAGTTCAGTATAGATTAATTCTTTGATTGCTACCAGCCGGTTCCCGAGGTGCGTGTCTTCTGCACGGTAGACTGATCCCATGCCTCCCTGTCCAATGGTCTGGCGAATGCGGTAACGCCCCTTTAAAAGCATTCCAGCCACAGGCTCATCTGCCGCACCGGAATGAGATATGAATGCATTTTTGGCTGCATAAATATCATCATCAGTATCATGTTGCTGTGATAGGGCAGCCCCACAAGAACAACAAAACTCATCATGGAGAGTATTTGGCGCCTTACACACATGGCACAATATGCGGGAAGATTCCATAATATAAATCCTTGCATGTTTTTTGCTACTTCAATACAATCCACCCTTATATGATTTTACAGTATAGAATTGTAAAATGCAATACTAGAGGAAAAACATTTTTGTAACTATTCAAGAGCATTAGGTTTAATTGTTCTGTTTAAGAGATGAAATAAGGCGGCAGGCTTGACTTTTGAGCAAGTAGAGGTTATTATTCATCTATCTTATTTTTGGAGGCACCATTTCGCTCTTCGCAACCAGCCCGCTTAGCTTCGTAGGGCTCCTCTTGCTTGCTCATCGCACGCAGATGCAAATTGCCTTTCGTTCAGCATCACCGCTCTCCACTCCCATCCATACCTCATCGTAGGCTAACCTCTGTTCCTATCGAACAGGGCATATGTCGCAGCTGGAATCTGTCCTCGCTGTACTGAGCCATCTGGGCGTGCAACCACGCCTCAAAACCGAGCCAGGCTAATCCAATCTTTCTGGAGCATAACTGGTGAGCTTTCTCGTTGTCATAGGGAGAGGTTCCCGATTCGATCGGGAACATTTTTGAGGGTTTTCTCCAATGGTGGTTGCCACCTCTTCTGTTCTTATTGTGGTGGCTACGAAATGTATTAAAATTCTGTATTTGTTGTGAAATTCGTCAATTTATTGTATTATTCCAGAGTTGCTATGCATCATTTTAAATATCATGTAGTGAGGAGGGCATCGTAAAATTTCAATGTCCTTTAAACAATCTCGAAAGTGAGAAGCAGAGGTGATGCTTAAAACAGTATTTCAGCATGTGCAGAGAGCATTTCTACGTGTGCGCAATGTAATGCCCCTTCGACTATGGATAACTTTGCTTATAATAATTCTTCTTTTTAGCAGTACCTGGCTCTTTTTTTATCATTCCTCATCGCCGGCCAGTACACTGGGTACTTCAGCGGCGATCGGTGCCGTAGGCCCAGCAACAACCATTACTGCGCAGAAAAATGGTATAGAGGAGTCTATGCAAATTATACCGGGCCCCTATTTCCTGAGCGAATTGCTTGAAGCGCGTTTAACATTAACCAATCATAACAAGACGAGTGTTGAGGTACAGGGGGTTCTTGCGAACGCTCCATGTACTGGTGCTCTTGGCGTGGCTATTACGGGTGGAAGTAAGCCTCAGTATCTTATTCCGTCCAACAATGCCTTTATGAGTTGTCCTCCCATGATGTCATCTTTGAAGCCTGGGCAAACGGTTTCTATACTCCAGGATTTCCCTTTGACGATGAGTGGATCGATGACGTTAGCGTTTGCTGTAAGATTTATACACCTTGTCAAAAACAAGCAAGATAATCAGAACATCTATACCAGTTTTGATCCTCTTGGTGGTCATGTGCCTGCTCTACATATTGTCGTTGCGCCAAAGGTTCCAGTGGATCGTTTGATTTCGTTGCAATGGATTGGTCCGCTGGTGAATGTCGAAGCACCGGCAGCAGCTCTGGGGAACTTTCGCTACTATTATACGTGTAGCAATTTTGTGCCTGTAGATGGAGAGTTTACTGGAACAGGGAATTTTAGCTGGCAGCCGTTTACGCAGAGCTTTTTGAATCTTCCAATGTGTTCAGGGCTGGTGAGTCAGTGGCAGTTTTCCGTAGCGGCACCAGGCTTTTCAGTTGCTAATGGAAGTACATCCTTCTAATAATGATTCCTGTATTTGTGTTCTCCTTCTTGATTATGGCATATTTTCTGCACAATATCTCGTATGAGAGAGACAGGGAGTGGAACACGTCTTTTCCCTCCCGCTGTCGTCTCTTGCCAGGCTCGTTCTCGTGCCTTCTTTCAGTTCTTTAGCGCTGTGGCAACACCGTTTGGCGGCGGATAAAGCTGCCCATCTTCTCATTTCGATTGGCGTAAGATTTGGCTCCCATAAACCATATTTATTAACTCACGAAACATATACTCTATCCACGTTCGTGCATCTTTGCATTCAGCAGCTTTCTCAAAAAGATCTAAGAATTGCAACCGCAGCCCCGATGGACTCAACAATAAACCATCACGTGCGAAAAACCAGGGTTTTTGTGCAATCAGGTCACCAACCTTTTCGCTGGGCTCATGTGTGCGCACCTGCAAGCAAAACTCCTCTGAAGCTCCTTGCACCTCCAGGAACTCATCCACTGCATCGGGATAGTAGATATGCAAGCGAGACAAAAACACTTGAATCATATGATCGATCTGAACATCCCCGCTCTTGAAAAACACCTCCAAGGCCTCCAAGGCTGCTTGTGGTTCCTGCCTATCAATTCCTACATACGGTAAATCCGTGGTAAGCATGATCTCAAAGTATTTGAGATTGCGCTGGGAAAGCGCTGCTAGAATGGGGGCTTCTAGCCAGGCGGTTCTGACTGTTCCTGTTCTTCTATACTGATGGAGGATATAAGGTGCTGTAGATAGTATTTGTGGAGCTTCAGCACTACGACTATGGTGCTTTTCAGGATGGCGCATGTAGCATTCTCGGGCGACCTCAGTGGTATACACGAAAAAGTCAAACATTTCATCATTCGTTGGATCGCGATCTAAAACATCGGGAGCCACATGATTAATCATAGCCACATAAGGGTAGGATGCAACATCGCTTTTCGCAGCTTCAAAGAGCTGTTTGAGAAAAGGCAAAAAGTTATGAGGGGCAGCGCAGGCATGTGCTGTAAGCCCCAGGGTGACAGTCAGAATTACCAGGACATTGTCAATCTTAAGCGCGGCAAGGTAATCCTGCTCCATCTGCTCCCTGGCATAGTCCCCATCGATATCCAGGTAGTGAATCAGATTTCTATAAAGGGCCTTTGTTTCTACCTCAAGCTTAAAAAAGGACTCAAGGGCTGGATAGCTCACCATATTGTAGGTGGGCAACTCACGAATCAGGCGGAAAGCAACAGTAATGGCGAAGGAGATAATCTGCTCGCGGATGAAGTTTCGGGTAACGTTCTTCCATGGACTACTGTTCTCGTGAATCCGAAACAATCTGGCAATCATCGCATGCCAGATGTCGTGTAATCTGCTGAGAACCATTGCATTCTGGTAGTGGTCGAAGAAGATGACTACCGACAGGACAACCACTGACTCACAAGCTATCAAATGTGGAAGCAAACCAGTAATGGCCTTCTTCGCCAGGTATTCAATGATCTCAAATCCTGCGTCTTGATCGCGCTGCCAGAGGTAGTAACTATAGCGCACAGCCACCGCTCTCACAGTTGAATCCGCTTGTAGGGCTGCAGTTTGCAGAACCCAGCCCAACTTCAACTGGCTTGCAACCTCGATGGCGATTTTTCGAGCATTGCGTGTTCGGAGATCGGCTCCCTCCGTAGACTTGCTTACCATCTGTCGAATTTTCTGTATCTCGCCAGTTTTCTCTTCCTGAGGGAGCAGGTACCTCAGAATATCTTCAACCCGCTCGGGATCACCAGTCCCGAGGATAATGAGTACATTGACCATTATTTCTTTTACATGTTGCTCTGTTGTGTGGCACAGCTTCACAAATATCTCAACGTCTGACTTCCTGGCCTCTTCTATCAGCGCATTTCTGACCGCCCCCCACAGAAATGGTTTGTTGGTGGTCTCTTTCTTGCCGTTTATCTCATCAATCAACTTCAGGAAAAAGGAGTATCGATCAGTCTGGGTTTCACTAAGGCTCGCGAGTCTCTTACCCGCGAAGTACTCATAGAACCGTTCGTATTTGAATGCGATTTTTTGTTCACGTCCCTGCTCCTGAAGCACAAGAATGTCGGCGTCCAACAAGGTACGAAACGACTGATTCAATTGGTCATTGTAGATCATTTCATAGAGAGCACCACCAGCCGCATCAAGCTCGGCCTCGGTGATCGCATTACTGTAGTAGTTCTCTCTCACCATTAGTGAGACCAACTGTTGTTCTAAAAACCGCTGCTCCTTCCTGTCCAGGACGGTATGTATATATTGCTCGATCAGGGTGGAAACGGTCACATGCTCAGGGATAGCTTGTTCCCGGTAAGTCTTTGCGAGTAATTGCAACTGCAGCGGATCTCGCAATGCTTCCCGTAATTGATGCGATAATACTCGATATGGCGTTTTAAGATCGAATTCCCGTTCATACTTGCTGTAGACCTCAGAGAGTTCCTGCGGGGTAAATGGGTCCATCTGTGCGGAATAACTGAACGATTCTAATCCCACGACCGCTGTTCCATTGCCTGGCTCTCGATAATAGAGTGCCTCGGCGAGTTTTACTCCCCGCTTGATCTCCTTCCAGGTCTCAGGACGAGAACTCAACACAACCTTGAGCCACTGCCTGGAGTTTTTTTGGACAAGTTCATCGAGTTGGCGCAACAATTTTGCGGCGTCTGGATTCTCATTCACGGCATCCACACACAAAATGACCTGTCGATCACTGATACCATCGATCTTAGAGATCTCCTGCCAGATCTGTGGTATAGGTTGCTGGAAGTAATCACTAAAATCCTGACTGATAATGTCCGTGAGTGTGGAAGAGGTCACAGGCAGGTTAGCCCCATCATACATGAGCACACAGACATCCTGTCGTACTTGTTGTAGTTCCTCGGCTAAAGCAAGCAGAAAGTTGCTCTTACCTACCCCCGACTTGCCGACCAGGACAAAACCGCGTTTCTTCGGATCTGCTAAGAAGGCCTTTATGTGTTGTTGGACTGTGTCACGTTGAAGATAGAGTTTGTGATGATACTTGCTTTGTACGGTTGCCATCCGTCCAGTGGTAATCTTCTCGCAAATGTCGTGCAAATCTTCCCATGTCAGCTTGTCAGCTTTTTGACGTTCTTGCCTGGTGTTTTCTATGGCGTCCAGTATCAAATAAACAAAATCCTTGAAATACTTCTCGTCGAAGTGGCTTTGAGCTGGGGCAGGCAGTAAATATTTTAATCGACGCTCAATCCAGCGATCAAATACTCCTATATTTATTGATTCGATGGTATCGTCCCAAAAGGCCAGTAACGGATGGAGGGAGAGAAACTCTTCTGTGGCTGCTCGTAAGTAGAACTGCCCATTGGTCAGAGCTGTGTGTTGAGGCAACGGTCTTTGACTCTTCAGAACCTGTATGCCTTTGTGCAATTCGAAGGTATAGGACTGTTCATCCTGAGCAAGCACAAGGATGAAGTCATATTGGCCAATGAAGGAGAGAGCCTTCAGGATTTTACGCAGGTGTCCATGTAACTCTTGGGCTAACATTTGCCAGTAGGCGCTGTCTTGCGACGGATGTTCCAACAGGAGATCCTGGGTTGCTCTGGTCAGCCGTTTGAAGGACGCTTTTACTTCAGTTTGCTCTCTATGGGGGTAAGTTGAGGTATCCCAGTAGAAATCATACAGCTCTGGCATGAAGATAAGATCGCGATTGTCTTTGTAGGCTCGCAAGGTGGCAAAGAAAATCTTTTCCCAGGTATCAGAAGTTAAGTGAGAAAATTTTTGCTCCAGGAGCTTGTCTAAATAAGCATCTCTCACCAGATCGCGGTCGCGAAAAAGATATTGACTCACGAGATTGATGGTTAAGATGTGAAGCCCAAGGTTGTAGATATGTAATTGCAACGTGACTTGTTCCTGTGGTTCTTGTGTCTCGAGCAGGCGTTGGTAATTGACCGCGATGAACGAAGGCATATGTGCTAAAATAAACTCTTCAAAGTCGGCTTTTTCCATTGGACTATCTCCTGAACGACTTAAAGTTGGATAATAAAAAAATAGACAGAATCACATTTGATGGTGGTCAAGCCAGGATAGGTCACGAAAACTTCAGTTTACCTACAAAAAAGGGTACATTCCGCTTTCAAAAAAATGAACTCCCGCTGCGGTAATACGCGGTCTATGAAAGATCCGTGTCATTATTTGGCTCTGTCTTGTAACGATATAGCCTTTATCTTCCAAATCGGCCACATCGGACTGGATTTCATGCCATTGTTTACCTATGAGATGAGCCAAATCTTCTCCATCGAACGTTGGATCAGAGCGTTTCTCATAGAGAATCTGAAGAATCCTCTCTCTAACGGATGGTGGAGGCACTTGATCCTCTATAGCTAGTAAGGATCTTGCCTGCTTAGCCTTTATTTTATCAATTACTTTGCGGATGCCCTTTGCAATGTCCAGAAATGCTTCATCACGATTGGGCCACGTGATCACAGGCCTGGCATCTTTAGGCAAAACTGGGAGATTGCTGAACATGGCTTCTTGCCAATCGACAGGGCGCAGGATAACCGGGATGACATAGGCATCTCCAGCTTTGTGTCTCTCTATGGCACGTGGTATCTCTCTTTCGTAAATATAAGCTGATGATATAGAATCTGGGCTAACGAGTAATAAGATAACATGCGCTGTATCAATCATTGCTTGAATCTCTTTTTCCCACTCTGCACCAGGGCTAATATCACTCCCTTCGCGAATTTTAAGTCGATACTGCCGTATCAACGGCCTGAGATGCTTATTGAGTTCATTTTGCAAATCTTTGTCTTCAGATGCGTAACAGTAGAAAATATTAATACTATTCATTGCTTCTGCAGTCATAGGCTAGTTTCCAATCAAATGAGCGTGGCTACCAGGTAGGCACAAGACATATTATTTCATTTCTCATACAAAAGGAGCTAAATCCACGATTTTTACTTTAGTATATCTAATCGACCACATGAATGTCAAAGCTCCGCTCATGTAATTACGACATTTGAATGGTGAGCATCCGCTGGGTGATCTTGGGGATCAACCGGCTGAGTTCCCCAAATCGTCGAGGAGAGGCTGAATTCCTTCATTTGTTTATGTGTGATGATAGGCGGCATGGGCAGTTCCTGCCAGTTATATACTAATTCAGGGCGAAAGACGTTCTAGAAAATGACATGTTTTGTCATCTCTTTTCAAAAAAGCCAGATGTCGACCGCAACATGATAGATTGCACGTTCTGGTGGTCATTGGTAGGCCGATTGTGGAGCGTGCCGCAGTTGTGTGGCCTCCATAATCATGAGAAACGAGCACATGTGCAGCGACTAGGAGTCTTCCTGTCTGGCGTCCGTGGCGGATCTGCGGGAGGTGCCCGTCATATTGTTGCAAAAAGCCAACGTGACAAGAAACAAGAACAAGCCCACGTAGGTGCGCCCCTTGCGGGCGCTTGCTGCGCAGCGGCCCCGTGCCCGGGCGCGCAGGTTCCACAAAAGATGATATCTTTCCCTGCGAACGCTGCACCAACGCAAGAGCTTGTCATCCATTGATTCATCCTTCTCTGGAAACACTCACGTGTGTGGTGCAACATGCGCACCCGGGTATGGGGCCGCTGCGTGGCAAGCCTGGGCAAGCCAGGCACCTACGTGGGCTTGTTCTTGTTTCTTGTCGCGGTTTATTTTTGCAACAGACCAGCCTGTGCATATCGGGATGACAGACGAGGGAGATGTGGCCCGCGTCTGGGTGAATGACGAGGGGCCGGGCCTCTCAGCGGAAGCGCAGCAAGAGGTCTGGCAGCGTTTTCACCAGGTGAAAGGTATCCCTGTCCAGAGTGGTTCGGGGAAAGGGTTGGGTCTGGGCCTGTATATCTGCCAGATCCTCATCGCCGAGCACCTGGGGGAAGTAGGGGTAGAGAGCACACCTGGAGAGGGCTCCACCTTCTGGTTTACCTTGCCCATCTTCAGATAAGAGGTTCGCTTCGACCTCGCGTATTATCTCGTGGTTCTGGATTTTTATTCTTTCGACTGCTGAGCTCGCCATTCCCGTATTGCTCTGGCATGTTGGGGATAATGACCATAGGTATCGAGCCGGAGGCGATGTCGGAAGCGCGTCTCTCGTGTGAAGTGTTCTTCGGGTATCTCTTGAATGTAGTCGATGAGCTGGTGATGCGTTTCGTCCCGTTTCTTCAGGATATCGGAGAGGGTAAGGTCCCGTTTTTGTTCCGTCATCCGTGCATTGAAGGCATCAATACCTCCAAACTGGATGTATCGTGGCGGCCTACTCCCTGTGATAATGAGCGGCAGATACTTTAGCGCCTCCTCTTCCCACGTGCTCACATGAGCAAGGATATCTTTCACTGACCAATCGCCCACGACGCCAGGCTCGGTAAGTTGTGAATCTGACAGGTCTGTGTAGGACTCATTGAACGCCGTCCATTCCCGTTCAAGTTTTTTCAGAAGCTGTTGTTTATCCATGGTTCAGATTTTCCTCGTGGTCGGACTGTTGCATCCTACTTCGCGTCGTGAAAGATGATCCCCACCGTGTGTCGCTGACCAGAACGCAGCTGGCTTACTCCGTGGCGCATATTGACCCGATAGATCCTGCGGGTTCCCTGCACGGGACGGGTATGAACCGCGAAAGCTAAAGCATCACCTTGCTGGAGTGACACAACCTCTGCGCGCGTCTGCATACGCGGACGCTGCTCGGTCAGCACAAATTCGCCACCTGTGAAGTCTTGACCAGGCGCGGAGAGCAGGATGGTTACCTGAATAGGGAAAACATGTTCTCCGTAGAGATCCTGGTGTAGGCAGTTGTAATCACCCGATGTATATTGTAAGAGCAGCGGCGTTGGTTTGTGTTGCCCGGCTGTATGGCAGCGCGCCAGGAAGTCCGTGTGCTCGTCCGGATAACGAATATCACTGCGGAGACTGGCGTTCCAGCCATTGGCAATTGGAGCAAGGCGTGCATAGAGAGCCGTGCGCAAGTCCGTGATGACGTCGGGTAGCGGATACGCAAAGTACTTATACTCACCACGCCCGAAGCCATGACGTGCCATAACAATGTGGCTGCGAAACGGTTCGTTCTGTGGATAGAGCATGGCTAGTCGTTGACATTCCTCGGTAGACAGTAATTGGCTGAGAATCGCGCTGCCCTCAGTATTGAGAGCACGTTTGATTTGCTCCCAATCGAGGGCCTGTACACGCTCTTCTGCTGTATTGAATGGTTGTGTCTTCATACGTATCGTTCCTCTTTCTGTAAGAGCGCCCGTTTACGCTCGACGCCCCAGCGATAGCCGGACAACGAACCATCGTTTTTCACCACCCGATGACAGGGAATGGCGACGGCAAGCTTATTCGCACTACAGGCTTGCGCGACAGCCCGAACCGCATTGGGGGCACCGATGCGTCTGGCGATCTCGGTATAACTTGCCGTTTCGCCAGCGGGGATCTGTCGCAAGGCTTGCCAGACACGCTGCTGGAAGGCCGTGCCCTGGATATCTAGTGGCAAATGTAGCCCGATGGCTGGATCTTCGATAAAGCTCACGACCTGGGAAACTAATTGCTCGAAATGCTCGTCTAACCCGATCAGATTGGCACGAGGGAATGTATCCTGGAGGTCACGGATCAGCACTTCGGGATCATCTCCCAACAGAATGGCACACACCCCCCGATCGCTTCTGGCGATAAGAATGGACCCCAGAGAGCATTCCCCGATGGCAAAACGGATGTCTATTTGAGCGCCACCAGCGCGAAAATGCGAAGGAGCCATCCCTAAAATCTCATGGATTGTTTCATAAAAGCGACCACTTGAGTTGTACCCCGCTTCATACATGGCTTCGGTGACGGTGTCGCTGCTGCCCAGTTTCTTGCGAACCTTCTGCATACGATTGGCGATCACGTAGTTGTGTGGGGTCAGCCCTGTGATGGTCTTGAAGACGCGATGGAAGTGATATCGGCTCATCCCCGCATGGTTTGCCAGGGCTGCAAGATCTGGTGCTTCCTCCGATTCAGCAATGAGATGGCAGGCTTTCGCAACGATCGCAGCATGCTGTTCCGCAAGTGCAGCCTGGTTCGGCTGACACCGTTTGCAAGGACGAAATCCTGCCTTTTCGGCATCTGCGCAGGTTGCATGAAATTGCACATGCTCTGGTCTCGCCAGACGCGCGGCACAGGAAGGTCGGCAGTACACCCCGGTGGTTGTGACCGAATAATAAAATGTGCCATCGGCTTGAGGATTGCGTGCAACAACTGATGCCCATCGCGGATCTTTTTCGATTGCTGATGCTTTTTGAGCTCTTTTGGCTTCTGTATCCATCCGCTTTCCTTTCAAATCAACACGTCCTAATATGATCACAGTGTAGCACTCGTCCACATGTTCCACACTCTGCTTCTTGCTTTCAAATTCGCCTCATGTTGAAGACGCGCCAGAGCCGGGCCGATGTTACCTTATTTCATCCACATTAATGAAACCGGGTTTCATATCAACCCCATACTATTACCACAGTACAATAGTGAAGCTTAAGCTAGAAATTACGAAGGTGTAAATCCCAGCATTGAACGGCTCTCCCGCACTTTGTGTGAAAGCTCTAGCATATCGAGGGAGCCGAATAATGTTGGGATTTACAGCTGTCTGTTAGCGCTGCTGTGCCAGTAAATTAAGCAGGCGTGCTCGATCAGCGTTATTTCTCACAACAATGAGTTTCTGCTTGTATTTTTCGAGATACTGACGCCTAAACGTTGCTGTAGGTGCCTGGATAATCTCTATTCCATACGTCTCACAACGCGTAAGCAATTGTTCAGGGTCAAGCAACGCTGGGATCGTTCTTTGCTCTTCAAGGCATCGGTTCATCGTTTCTACAAGATCAGGGCGACACTGATTTAAATAGTACCGGCGGCTATTCCTCAAGAACGAGATGAGTGACCTGATCCCTGGATAGGGATTGATGCCCCGCAGGCTTTTGATGATGTGACGACGCACAATGCGATAGGCAGCCGTTCTCCAGGGAACCTCAAGCAAGACGATATAGTCAGCATGATCGAGAATGGGATCATTCCAAATCATAGCTCCACCCTCTATAACCCAGCCTGGGAGAGCGATGATTGCGAAGGCATCTTCAATATCTTTCAGCCAGTTCTGTTCCCTGGTGTTGACGTACCTCCGCTATAAAATCAGGCCACCACTCTTTCTGCTCCGATAGTACAGCGAGCTCGTCCAGTGAGGTATTCCAGCGCTTCATCAGTTCTTCCCAGGCAGCAAGCAAGGCATTTCTGTTCTCAAAGTGAGGAAGTAACCACTTGCGACCAATCTGGGCGTGCAGGACTTCATCAGCCCAATCATAATCCTGGAAGCGCGTTGACAGCACATCGTTGGCCGCAGTAGCGATCTCCCATTCCCAGCGCTTCCCGGTCTCGCGCGGCATCAAACTTTGTTCAATGCCCCAGAGAATAATATGGGCTTCAATCGGTTCATAATCTCTATTGAGAGAGCACGAGGATTTGATATCGATGGGATAACGATAAAAAGGCACGCCTTTCGCGTATAAGCCGACCGATCCCATCATGGCATGCCGCGCCTCGTCCCAGAGTTGCCGACTCATATCATGATAATACTCCCAGGCTTTACCACGAGTCCGTGCGATAATCGGCCCCATCCATTCAGGAACGTCTATCTCGCGTAACCGTTTATAGAGCAAAGCACATACGCGCTCATCGGGAGGTAGGGTCTCATCTTGATAATACTCATCGATTTTGGCGGCGTGATTGAAGGGATCGACAAAACGCTGATCCCGTTGTGGAATCCAGTCTGCCTGATAGGGTGATCCATCAGAACGCGGAGTTGGCGGGAGACTTTCAGGGGCGGGCTGATCTCCGGCGATACCACCGGCGGTGGCCAGGTACCAGGATAGGTGCTTTTCCCAGGCATTCGCTACCTGGACGTCTTCTGGCGTCCGGGTCAACGCCGCAATAGCCTGTCTGCCCCAGGCAACCATCTCTTCTTCCTCACCAAGTATGACGCGAAGCTGACGACTGGTAGGATGATCGATGAGTGGATTCGCCCGGTCAAGGTGCTGCTTGAGGGCCGCAATCATCGCTGGCTTCACAACCGCGTACACCCCAACCAGGAGTTCAAGCGTCGTATGCGATCGTATCAGTTCCGCAAAGAAGGCCTGCAGCCTTTCATCGGGGACTGTATCCAGATAATGAGGAGGTTCACGCATCTCCGTGACACGTTTGCGCAGCAAAGCACTGTGTTCGGCCTCCAACCAGAGATGCAGGCTAAATCCACACTTAACTTCCCATTCGGGGGTATGGGCAATATGCGTGGCAAAGAACTCATTCAGGCTTGTCTTTACATAGTTGTAACGCTTGAGAAGCGCAACTGTCTCATCAACCGAGTAGCCAGGGCGACATGCCTCATCGTAGGTACATAATCCAGCCAGGGGAGGAATACCAAGCGTGTCCAGGAGGGGTATCATAGTCTTTGATCTCCTTATCATATTGCATGAAGCAGACAGTACAAGAAGCAACGGTACTTTCGCTTCCAAATATACAGGTAAAAAGGGATCAATCTATTGCCACGGCATGAGGGATTTTTGTCAAAAACGACGATCTTCTCACAAGAAACGGATATCAAAGGGTTTGTGTATAAGGGTCATCCTCGGAGTGTTTCCCGCTGGAGCGCGCACGTTGGCTGCCAGGCGTATACCCCGTCACCTTCTTAAAGGCTTTCGCAAAGTGATGCACAGAGGCAAAACCACAATACGAGGCAATCTGTTGTAACGAGAGATGTGTGTGGAGCAGCAGATCCTGGGCATGCTGGACACGCAGGCGCAACAAATAGTGGTGGGGGGACGTGCCAAAGCGAGCACGAAAGAGCACGGAAAAATGCGATGGAGAGAGATGGGCATGCCGGGCCATATCAGAAACAGATACTGGCTCGTTCAGATGAAATGAGAGATAGGAAGTTATCCAATTCAGTGATTGCGGTTCCTGAAAGGAGGTTTCCCTGGGCCATTGTTGATCTTTGAGTAATGCAATAACCAGGTCCGTTGCGGCCTGTTGTGCTTCCAACTGGCTAATGGCATCTCGTTGCTGCCACAGGCCAACCATCCGCAAAAATGTATCCCGAAACGTTGTCGGCTGAGCAGTCTGGAGCTTCACGGGAAGTGAGATGCCACGATAGTCATTCAGACGAGGCTGTAAAAGGTGGCGATAAGGCTTGAGATCAACCTGGCCCGGTCGCGTCGGAAAGCTCTTCTCACGCTCAGGATGATAAAAGATGTCCATATGGGCAAAAGGCGTAATGGTATCGGTCATTCCTTCCAGGACAACGCAATCGTTGGGTTGAATCAGGCAGAAATCGCCCGGCACAAACTCATAGTTGATGCCATTGACCTGTATGGTACAGTGCCCTGTTTGAATATAGATCCATAAGTAGTCCAACAAACGCCGTGCGGGCACACGCCACGGTCGGCGCACAGCAAAATCACTTTCCCGAATGTAGGGCAGAATCGGCGTGTCAAAGAGCGAATACGGCTGAACCTCCTGGTTACCTGACATATATACCTTCCCCTCGCTGATAAACAGAAGCAACGATTGGATGCCATAACGAAGGTTGTGTAACATTCACAACAACATATGAGCAATTTTCCAATGGATTAGTGCGGGCAAAATCAATCTGAATATTTGATAAAACAAGAGGCAACATACTGGTAAGTACGCTTCCATAACTCACAATGATGACACTACCAGTATCATTAGCTGTAAAACCCAAAAAGGAGGGAACTCTGCCTGTCTCCAGAAAAAGGATACCACATCGTCCTCAACTGCTTCAACGCCAGAGTTATTGTCCCTGATCATGCTGGATCAACAAACTTTCTCTAATACTTTAAGAAACGCCAGTCTCCTGTGGGTTCACGCTGCCAACGTAGGCGCACTGCGAGTAGAGCGGACACTCGCCGCACTTTGGCCGTTGGGCGTGGCAGATCTGTCGGCCGTGGCGGATCAAACTGACGTGCAGGCCGTAGACCCAGTCGGGTGGCGCTATCTTGGCGAAGACAGCGTGGGCCTGGTCGGCGTTCACCTTGGGGCCGATCAGGCCTAGCCGCTTGCTGACACGATGGACATGGGTATCTACACACACCTCCAGTTGGGGGTTCTTCACATCGTCTCCACGATATCGTCAATGCCCTCCATAGGCTGGTTTAGCATAATGTAGTAGAAATGTCTTTTCAGGTAGCGCTCTTTGTATCAGAGAAAGTCATGTAAGAGAGAAGCTCTCGTTTCGAAACGATATTTTTCATGTTTTGCTGATCGAGTTGAGCAAATATTTCTTGCAGAATAGAGGCATTCACATAGAATTGTATACGTTCCCGTAGAAGTGAGAAGTCTGGATAAACGTGCTCAATACCCTGTACGAGGTTTTTATCATAGCCGTGCGGTCCAAACAACATCGCGAGGTCATATGCGGGATCTCCAAGCCCCGCTTGTGTGAAACCAATGATGCCACCGATGGAATGATCCTGCGCATGATAGAGAATTCTCTGTGGCCCAAAGCTGCCATGGATCAGGGCCGGTTCCAGTGAGAAATTTTGCGGGGTATCGAGGAATTGCTCAAACTGGTTGGCGATCTGGCTCCTCATGTCTGGCTCAAGTTGCGGAAAGAGCTCCATGTGCACTCGCGTATAGAGCACTTCATAGCGTTTGCGCTCATGAAGTATCGGCAGCCTGATATGTGCAAGGTCTGCCGGCGGTATATGATGAAGCGTATAGAGGAAGGAGAAGATCTGGGAAACAAGCATCTCTACTGTCTGGTCGCTATCGATGCTTTCTAACATCTCTTTGTAGAGTGGTTTGCCTGGAAGTCTGGGGTAACCCATAAAGATGCGGCCAAGCTCACCGTCTGGCGGGGTTTTATACACAGGATTGGGAATGGGAAGAGGAACGTGTCCCTGCAGGCTCCGAAGGAGCGCATACTCTTGTTCCAGAGCGGCAACGGCCGCTGGACTATCAGGAAGACGAAACATGATTTCATCGTTGACCATCAGTAGATCTAGATCGTCTTTCAGTATCTCACTCATCTGACGAATACTACGTACACGCATTTCAGGGTACACTTCGGGAAGGTGCTTTTTAAAGACCTTTCGCAGATAATCGTAAAAGCTATCGTAGCGGGTGTAATCATTGGCATCGAGAAAGTCAGATGGATATGTTTGTGGCACTGAGGTGGGCAGTTCGCGGTTGAGAAAGTGTACTACCTTCTGCCTGTCATCTGGTAAACCATATTTTCTCAGTAAATGCGGTAAATCTGGAACGAAATCAGCGTCCCAAAGGTCGGCCCGCTCGCTGATGAGGGAGAGTACGGTGATCTGCTGTGGTGTGAGTTCTGCCAGCGTCCACTGTTGTTGATCTGCTGGCTGTTGGCTGGAAAATACAATGAACAGTAGCATTTCAGCCAGCGTCATGGCTCGTAATTGCTCATCCTGAAGAAGTTTCTCTTGCAGTGCTGGTACGAACGGTTGAAGCAGTTCTGGCCGAAGATGTCCAAGCCCAAGTGCTGCCGCTCGCCAACTGATTGCTTCCCTGCATGGTAACCTCCTGGTAAACATCCAGGCGTTCAGATGGCTGAAGCAAGACATGTGCAAGGAGTTGAACAATCTCCGGTGGTGTTTTGTCTTTCGCCAGTTGTATTAGTACAAGTGCGGCGCAGAAAACGATGAGTTCATCTTTATCTGTCTGCACAAGGTTGGAGAAGAAAGCCAGGGCTTCAGTTTCAGGGGATGACAGGGCTCCCAGGAGGAGGACCAGATTGGCACGGGCCTTTCGTTCAGATTCCTGTCTGAGTCGCGTAACGAGATGCGCCCGTAAATCTGGCGTCAGTGTTGCCACATATCGCAAAATCTTTGCCGCCTGCATGCGTATTTCCAGATCAGGAGCATCGAGCAACGCGAGGTAGGTCGACAGGCCGCGCCTGACCTCCTCGCGAGCATCTTTGAAAGGGATGTGTTCCGGAACATTCCATTGAGGCACTTTGGCGTTCTTGCGCCACCTCTCTTCAGAGAGATCGGGATTGGCGACAACTATCCATGTGAGTAATCTCAAGATTTCCACTTTTCCTGGAACTGCTGGTTCCCGAAGCAATTCAATCAGATAGGGTACTGTGTAAGCCGTTGCTGGGCAGATCCAGCCCTGGTGGCAAATTGAGCTGTTGAGGCAGCCCATGGCTTCCTCTCTGATGTAATCATAGGGAGAGATCAGCTGACGAAGCCACATCGGCACTTCTTCAGCTGATCCGTAAGCATGTTTTAAATCGAGCCAGGGAAGTGCGTTCAGTCCATCAAACATATCTGTTCTTCTTTATTTGTTTTTGTGTTTGAGAGAGTCACCGACTCATAAGTGAGCTCATCAACTCTGTGCAGATATCATAAAAGTGGATGTCTGCCAATACTTATGTAACATTGTAGCTGGTGAAATAATAATGGAATTGTGTGAATCAGGCCACTACGGACTCCCATTGGTGAGCAGGAGATAGAAGATATCCTTGCTGTAAAAAAAGGTACACGTATCTCTCTTTCCTCCATCAAAATAGGCAAAGTCGGGAAGCTCATACTCTTCAGAGGCATAATAATAGCCGGTTGAGGGTAAAAAGTTGGGAGCGACAGCACAAAACGACCAGGGATGCCCATGCCAGAATTGTTGGGCAAGCGGCTGCTCAATCGGCCAGCTTTGGGGCGTAAACACTTCCCAGAAGAAGTCTCGGAGGATCTCCTGGGCGCGTTGCTCGCTGACCTGTTTCTGGTAGGGACTTTCTGCGCTTGTGAGCATCCAATGGAGTCGTTCAGCGAAGCTCTGCTCGTTCATTGGAGTCAGTATCAATTGCAATGGTTCTAGCAGCGGGTTCCCTGACGGAAATAGCTGAACAGGCTCCCCATCGATAAAATCCCATGTTGAATAGGATAGCAGCCCACGGAGTTGATCAACTTCGAGAAACATGTCACGAAATAAGGGACTATGCAAGAACAGATTGAGGATTTCCTGAGCATTGCTGGTCGTAATGATCTGCTCTGAACGAACCTTGAAGAGCATTGTATTGCTATTCAAGCTGGCGTCGATAGCCTTCAACAAAGCAGTTGTTGCTGGTTGCAGAGTTTCCTGCAAGAGCGATTGCATTGCCTGCTATTTCTTTCTTCTACTGATGTTACGCATGCTTATATTTTATTGTATACGCTATTTTCTACTTTAGCCAACACGTGTGAATGAAGTAGGATAGGCATATCAGCAAATACACGATCAAGTTGTAGTGTGAGTAATCATGGAGAGAAGGAGTATATTATGGATATACTCAAACCTAGAACAACAGTTTCTTGCGATGGGTTATGAAGTTATGGCGTAGCTGATTGAGGCGTGCATGTATATCATTAGTTCGCCGAATACCAGCGTTGCTGACATCGACAATTTATTTGAAGCTGAGCTACAACCGCTCCTGCTACTCCTCCGATAAGTGCGGTCAACCATCCGGCTAGGATGATGCTAGCAACAGACAAAAAAATAGCTGTCTCCAGGTAGTATGGGAAATACATCGATTGAATACTGGGGAGGATAGCTAACAGCCAGGCCAACGGATGAGCAAGTAGGCTACCTAGCACGCCTACCTTTATACCCTGTTTCACTGTTAGGCGGCGTGGTTTAATGATGAAGCTTTACCACAAACAGGGACCAAGGAGAAGTGCGGAGAACCCGACAAAAAAAGAAAACTCCTCTGACCAGAAGGCAACATTGAGCAAATTTATAATGAAAAAAGCTGTCATAAATGCGAGAACTGCCGCAACAATTCCCAAGAAGAAAAGAGTCCCCAGGATAGCGAGGCGTCCATGACCAAACACCCGTTTGATTTGTGGAATCACTTTGTTGTTCAGGTGGAAATCATTCCCCATCGTCTTTAACTCCTTAGAAGATCATGCAGACCTCCATGCCATGAAAAATGATGCAATGATGTGCCTGCATTTATCATAACAAAAACTTATTTCGGCAGCAAGGAACAGTAATATCTTTTTCTTCAGTTATTATCATTGACGTCCTGAGTCGCTGCTGAGAAAGAAGGCAGTTGAGGGTTAGATCTGGCCCATCAATTAGACCAACTTCAGTACCGCGATGGTGATCACACCGTTCCGCTCAACGAACATCACAATCTTCAAGAGGCGATTCAGGCCTTTGCGCAGACCAATCATGGACTACAAGCTTAGGATTATTTTCTGTTAAGTCCTCTTTTTAAGATATCCCTGTCTCTTGCGGGTTGACGCTGCCGACGTAGGCGCACTGCGCGTAGAGCGGACACTCCCCGCACTTCGGCCGCTGGGCGTGGCAGATCTGTCGCCCGTGGCGGATCAGGCCGACGTGCAGGCCGTAGACCCAGTCGGGTGGCGCGATCTTCGCAAACACGGTGTGGGCCTGCTCGGCGTTCACCTTGGGGCCGATCAGGCCTAGCCGCTTGCTGACACGATGGACATGGGTGTCGACGGGCATGATGGATCGATTCATATCGAAGAGCATGACGCAGGCTGCGGTTTTTGGTCCAACGCCGGGGAGCGTGCGGAGGTAGCGCCAGGCCTCTTCTGGCGTGCGCTTTTCGATTTCGTCGTAGAGATATTCCGTGAGGGGTTTGTTGCCGCCGCTCTCTTTTTGCTGGGTGGTCAGGGTGTTGAGGACGTCCTGGATGCGCTGCGCTTTGATGTTGGCGAGGCCGCCGGAGCGGATGGCCTCGGCTACCAGGTGGGTGGGTACGTCGCGTACCTCTTCCCAGGTCGGGAATGTCTTGATGATCTGGTGGTAGGCTCTGTCCGAGTTGATGTCGGAGGTGTGCTGTGAGAGGATTGTGCCGACCAGTCCACCCAGGGGATCATAGTCAGGGTCGTTGTGCATTTCACCATAGGTGTCGATGAGCAGGTTGTAGACGCTGGTCAGGTGGATGCTCGGAATAATCGATGTCGTTGTCATTGCTCTTTCCTGTTTCTGCCTGTCTATGTGCTTGCTTGTCTGGAAGCATGTCGATCTTTCTTATATATACCAGGACGGTTGAGCCGCATCAAGCAGGTGCATCTTTTGTGCCTATGGGACTATTTTGTCATGCTCTTCAGATTGGCTATCAGCTTAATGCATGATTTTTCGGTGGGGAGATGTTATGTGGGCCGCATACCGCTGAATTCAGGGAGAAGGGCGCGACATCACCACGAAGGGTTGATCGCCTTGAGCACCCAGGCATCCTGGAGCACGCGGTGATCGCCGCACGCTCGGGCGCGCGGCGACTTCTTTCTTCGCGTTTCTTTTAATGGTTGGCGGGCAGGGTGGCGTGGCGGACGCGGCGATTGAGGGTGGTGGCTATGGCCAGCATGATGAGCCAGGCACCCAGCAGGAGGGCGCTCCGCTGTGCGCCGAGTGTTTGGATGAGCAGACCACTGGCGATGGCGCCGATTGATTGGGCGCCCTGGATGATCATCTGGACGGTACTGCTCATGCGGCCGCGCATGGCATCGGGCGTGGCCATGAGCCGATAGGTGTCGAGAGAGATGTTGTAGATCGGGGCCACCAGTTCTTCGGCGGCAGCGATGAAGAACATGGCGACTGCGTTGGGCGCGACTGCGTAGAGCGGAAACATCAGGGCTTCGAGCCAGAGCATGCTGATGGCGATCTTCCCGAAGGAGAAGCGCCGCCGTATCCAGTTGCTGGCCAGGTTGCCGAGGAGCGCTCCGATGGCTGCTCCGGTGAAGATGAAGCCGATGCCGCTACTTGAGGTGTGCACCTGCTGAGCCAGAACCACAATCACCAGGTAGCCTGCACCATAGCGCAAGCTGTCGGCCCCGTTGATGATGGTAAGGAAGCGTATCAGTGGCTGCTGCCAGAGCCAGGAGACCCCCTCGCTGATCGTCTTCGCCAGGGATTGTGGCGGACCTTTCTGTTCGCCCTGGAAGTTGCCACGAATGAAGCTCAGCGAGAGCGCGGAGGCGCCAAAGGAGACGGCGTTGGCCAGGAAGGGAAAAACCTTCCCTATGCTATAGAGGGCACCGCCCAGTAGCGCGCCAAAAGTACGTATGCAGGTGTAGGCGGCCTGCGATTGCGACAGCGCGACCGGTAGCTGATCGCGCGTGACCACATTAGGCAGCGCGGCCGTATTGGCGACGCTGAAGATGGTTCCTAGCACGCCCGCGCTGGCCACCACAAGGTAGATTTGCAGCATGGTTAAGGCGTGAAGCCAGAAGGTCAGCGGTATGGTCAGCGTGAGTAGCATGCGTCCCGCATCGCAGACCAGCATGGTCCGCTTGCGATCCCACCGATCTACGAGCGCGCCCGCTAATGGGCTTACCACGAGGAAGGAGATGGTGTTCAGGCCGAGGACAATGCCCGTCTGCAGGGTCGAGTTCGTCAGGGCCAGCACCAGCAGCGGCAGCGCGATAAATTGTTGCTGGTTCCCGGCATAGGAGACGATCTGGCCGCCCTGCAGGAGGAGATAGTTGGGATTGCGCCAGAGCGATGGCGGCGCATCGGTGTTGTTTTTACGTGTATCAGATATCATTGGTCGAAAAATCCATTCTCAGCTGTCTTTTGTGAGACGGCATATAAAAAGCCGCGAGCGATGCATATGTATCCGCTGCCCGGCGGCCTCTTGTAGCTGAGAAATGGACAGCAAAAAGCCGTGGGCGTGATCGATATGTATCACCCACGGCTCGTCGGTTTGATGTTCGACTACGTTAGATCAGGCTTCGTGTCAAAATCTGATCCCAAAAAAGGCATGGTATGGCCCTGGGCGACACGAAGCGCTTTAACAATGCTTCCACGCGTATAAAAGTTCCACCCACGGGTGAACTTCGCCGTCGCACCAGCCATATACTTCCTTTCTTTATTCTCAATACTAATATATATTGTTCAATGTGATCTGGTATCTAAGATAGCATACCTGTTTTTTGCTGTCAACTAAATGTGTTGTTCATTTTAGCCGCGCCAGTCATATTCCATGCGGCGCGCCGTCCACTCGGCTGTCTCGCGCCCATGCAGGCGTTCCACCACATGTAGGCTCATGTCGATGCCGGCTGAAATGCCAGCTGAAGTGATAATATGCCCCTCATCAACCACGCGAGCATCAGCGAGCATCGAGATCTGGGGATAGGTGTCGCGCATCCACTGGATACTGCGCCAGTGGGTGGTGGCGCGCTGCTCGTTGAGCAGGCCGCCCTCGGCGAGCAGAAACGCTCTCGTGCAGACGCTGGTCGTCAACTGCGTGCGCTGATCCTGCTGCTTGATCCAGTCGACCAGGCGCTGGTTGTGCATCTCCTTGCGCGTCCCCTGTCCACCTGGAACGACCAGGATATCCAGCGGGGGATGCTGTGCGATCGTGGAGTGTGGTTTGACCAGCAGGCCGCCCCGGCAGGTGACGATCTCGTCCGTCTCCGCGATGGTGACAGCACGGAAAAGTTGCTGCGCATCGCTATGCTGGCCAGCCGGACGTGCGACCGAGAAAACTTCAAAGGGACCACAAAAATCTAAAACTTCAACCTCATCAAAAATAAGGATACCCACCGTCAATGCTGGTAGTTGACTCATTGTTTCTATCCTTTTTACGTTGTTTGTTGATATTTTAGTTCGGCCTCAATATCATCGACAAATTGACGTGCATTGCGGCCCGAGCGGCCAGCATGTTGTCGTTCCCATAATAATGCACGTGCCTGAAGTTCCTCTTCGTCGATCACCAGTTCACGTTGTTGCACCAGTGAGCGTACAATGTGTAGATACTGCTTCTGATCAGGCGTAATGAAGCTGACGCGCAGACCAAAGCGATGGGCCAGGGACTGCTTCTCATCCATGGTGTCGCGCCAGTTGACATCCTCGGTTGGTTTGCCACGCTCACTAAAGTTTTCTTTGACCAGATTCATACGATTTGAGGTGGCGCAAATCAGCACATTCGCCGGTCGCGTCTCAGCTGTCCCTTCTAGCAATACTTTCAGGATCTTATAGGTCGTATCGTGCTCCTCAAAAGAAAGGTCATCGATAAAAAGCAGGTAATGGGGAGCTCGACCACGCAGTATAGCTACAATCTGTGGTAGATCACTGATATATTCCTTCCCCACCTCCACCAGGCACAGGCCTTGATCGGCATACGTATTTGCGATGGCCTTAATGGTAGAAGATTTGCCGGTCCCGGGAGGTCCATATAAGAGCATATTATGCGCGGGCAGGCCAGACAGGAAACGCTCTACATTGGCCACGATACGAGGTTGCTGCCGCTCATGTCCGATTAGTCCACTTAATTGAATCGGATCGGGATGCTGTATGCCGATAAGTTCTTTAGCGTGGCCTTCCCAGCGCAACACATGATAGCGTGCGAGCGCGCCAGTGCCATAGCGGGACCAATATTGTTCCAGCGGTCCAACCAGTTCTTCCCAGTTGGGGCAGGCCGCGATCTCCTGTATTAAATTGCGGCGCGCATGATGTTGATCAACTTCAGTTGGAGGCTGGAGCTGCTGCCATGGCACCCAGGCCTCACCCAGCGCAGGCATGGCCGGTGTCACAACCGCGCGTGTTTGTTCCCAGATGAACCGGGCATCCAGCTGAAAGAGGCGCTGCAAGGCACGCAGGTCGCGCTGCGCCTGGGCGCGTAGGGTCGGCGAGATATGGTGACTCCCTCGCGCTTCCACTGCGGCACTCCAAAGATTGCTATCATCGATCAACCGATGAATCAGATAGGCCTGCCAGGCATCCTCAACGTATGAGCCCCCATCGTGATGAAGTGTTGCCAGCAATTGATAAAAAGCTACGCTATATGCCTCAGCCGTTGCAACCGGATCTGGCTCGGCAGCCTGCAATTCTTGAAGTAAATGCATAACCGCCTGACCAGCCTCATGAGCCAGTACGCCGCGCAACAGCGTTATGCCATACACACCATGCCATGCGACGCGGATCTGTTCCGTTGGCGCCACTACGGTATCATGTCGGATATATCCCTGTTTTTGAATCTCTGTAGTCATAAAACGATGGTTGTCCTTTACCGTGGAGCAGTGAGTTAAATATCTTTTGTGGAGTATAACATATGCTGCTAGCAGAGTGATGAAAAATCTAAGTAGAAACCCCATACATTTATGTATTCCACTCTTTGCATATTGACCCTAAATCTAAGTAAATTTAGCCGCGCACTAAAAAACTAATAAAAAAATAGGATTTTCAGCAAAAATATATTGTAATATTGTTATGTGAGGATGTATATTATTATTGCTTCAATCATATGGATTAGACCGTATCATTTTTCATCGTTGTTTAATGGTGTCATTGCATGCTTTGGGGCGGTGGAAGGTTGCGAGGTGTTTTTTGTACATATACAACTCCCGCTTACTATAATGCATTAAAAATGGATGATACGAAGAACGTACTTTGTCAGGGGAGAATATAAATGGAACCGAAAGACAATGCTTCTTCATCTAACGCGCAGGCTTCACAATCCCAGGAAGATAGTCCGATACTCTTTATACCTGATCGCATCCGCGTTGTCACTTATAAATATAAAGAAAAAAAATCTCGCAAGAAAGAGGCTCCTGTATTTATGACACAACGACCATGGGCAATCACAACGCAACGGCGACGTGCACGGTCGAAGCGCGTGGCATTACCGCTGGCGGCAACAATTATTCTGTTACTCGGTGGTGGGGGAGCATTCTATTTCCTGGGATTGAATCCGAGCCATGCCAGTGGCAACAAACCTGCGCTTACCGTACAGGCTTCACCTCGTGCGCGGGCCCAAATTCTCGCCGCGCCTACCCTGCAATTGTTGCCCGTCCAGGGCGGAGCTGTCGCTGCATCTCAGCAGATCAGCTCCGGCTCTACCCAGACTGTCTATATCGATGAAAATAGTCATATCCAGCAATTGAGTAGCAAAAATGGTATTAGCTGGCAGCAAAATGATCTCACCCTGGCGACCCATTCCGCGATTAGCAATGGAAAGGCGCTGACAAATTACAGTTGGGATCAAGGCGATCGGCAGCAGGTAGCGTTTATCGATGTGCTGGGCCATATTCATATTCTCTGGGCAGGCGCAGACGAACACTGGCAGGTATTGGATGTCACCCAGCGAGCCCACGCGCCGCTGGCCAATGGCGTCACCCTGGTTGGCTATACCGCAGTAGCGGACGGTTCGCAACACATTGTATATATCGATCAGCAGAAGCATATCCAGTTGCTTACAAGTACGGATGGCGTGCAGTGGCAAACGACCGACATTACAAAATCCACCAGAGCTCCGCTCGCTAATGGTATTGCACTCTCAGCATTTACCTGGTCAAAAGATGGTAGCAATCATATTGCATATATAGATAAGAATCAGCATTTGCAGGAACTGAGTTCCACCGCAGATGGAAAATGGCAGGATAGTGATCTAACGCAATACTATGGGGCGCCGCTGGCCAATGGAAATGTCATCGTAGCCTACGAATGGCGTATCGCCGGTAGTATACATATCGATTATATTGATAGCCACAACAACATTCAGGAGCTCTCTAAGTCAACCTCAACCATCTGGGCCGTCAGCAATTTAACCACGTTGACTAATCGCCCGCTGGCCGCTGGCAAATCGTTGTCCGCCTACGATTGGGTGCAGGGTAATATGCGTGTACTGGTCTATGTAGATGAGAATAAGCATATCCAGGAACTGGCCCTTCCACCTTTCGACCGCTGGCAGTCGAACGACCTTACCCAGCAGGCCGTTACGCCGCTGGCCAGTGATAGTGGCCTGGTTGGAATTGGATGGTCCTCCACAGGCACAAAGCAGGTTGTGTTTGTAGATGTAAATAAACGCATACACGAGCTCACTGGATTTCCAGGCGGCAAATGGAAGAGCTCGAGCTGGTAATACTGAAAGCCAGGAAAGATAAAAAAGAATAGCTGGCAACGCATGCTATATATTGTGTTGCCAGCGTCGGGAAATGCCGTCTGT
This sequence comes from Dictyobacter formicarum, assembly GCF_016587435.1. Next base: position 211,745 of record NZ_BNJJ01000007.1, on the reverse strand, counting down.
TTTAATTGTTTCCATCTGACGATTGGTTCGCATTCTGTGAATCAGTCCCTGGTTGATTGAGCTCCGTTTTGGTGGGCGCCGCTTCCCATGTACCCATAAAGGTGCAGGTGGTTGCATCTACGCGATGGCAATAGGTGCCCGCCAGGGCGCCACTGGCTCTAATCGTGCCCTGAAAACGGAGCACTTCCTTGCCTGTCACTATAAAATGAATACCATTATCAGTTGTTACCGCGCCATCAAAAGGACCTGCTTTTCTGATGGCCCTGATATTGATCGTGCCTTTAATGGTCGCCCCGGTCTGCTGAATTTTTGACAGGATAAGTCCACTCGTAGTCGAGTCATTGCTGACCGACGATATTTTTCCTATATAGTAGGGATGCAGATGGGGATAAACATTCGTAGTTGTTGGTATCGTTGATAAAGCGGTCGGGGTCGAGGCCGCATGACTGTGGGCTTTAGAGGCGGACAGCAAGCTCAATCCACTGCCTATTAGCACGCCAATAACAACTACAAGCAGTGCCAGGCCCGCCAGGATCGGTATACGCTTAGAAGATTTCCTGGGAGCCGTTGCGCCCTGCACCATAGTATCTGGCGCTGGAGCCTGGGGTCTGACCAAAGCCGTAGTTTTGTCTAATGGACCTGTACCCACCGCTGAAGCTGCGCCCAATACCAGCGCAGGCGAGGAATATCTGGTCGCAGGGGCATTCAGGGCCTGCCAGAACTGTTCAATCGAGTCAAAGCGTTCCGCGCTATTTAGCGCCATTGCCTGCTGGATGGCGCTGGCTACCTGGGCCGGCACACCGGGAACCAGTTCAGTCAGCGGCTTGAGCGGATCACGTTGCTTGCCTCCAATCTGGGTCAGCCGAGAAATTGCCTCCACCGGTACTTCACCACTGATAAGAGCATAGAGCGTAGCTGCCAGACCATAAATATCGGTGTGTGGATTGGTGCCGCCCACATATTGTTCCGGCGCACCATAACCGGGCGAGCACATACGCATCACGCTGGTGGTAGCATCCTGCTCATAAACCTTGGCGATGCCAAAATCGACCAGTATTGCCCCGCTACCAGCAATCGGATAAATAATGTTGGCCGGTTTAATATCCCGATGCACAATGGGTGGCTGCTGCATATGTAAATAATGGATAGCCTGTGCAATAGGTGTTAGAATTGTAATCGCCTCCACGGCCGAAAAACGTTTCATTGTACGCTGCTGGCGTAGTTGTTCCAGATTGGGACCTTCTATATAGTCCATGAGCATATAAGCGCGCGAGGTCGAGGTATTCTCAAATGAATAATAAATGCGCGGCAACGCTGAATGCCGCAGCCGCTTGAGCACCTCAGATTCGAACGTGAAGAGATCGTGTTCGGCTTGATTGGTGATGGCTACTTCTTTCAGGGCAAATACTTTATCAACCTCTTGTTGATCTCTAACTTTGTAGACAGCTCCAAAGCCACCCTGGCCAAGCTGCTCTTCAATTATATAGCGATCTAAAACAGTATTTCCCACCAGGAGATGTGTATACGCTCCTTGCATGCCTTTCCTTCCTCTGACCGGTGCCGACTTGCTCATCGATGGTGTGAGCATGAGTATGTGAGATATTGCTATTTCGTATTCAACCTGTCACAATCAAATCGTGCTCACCACGGTTTTTGTTGCCATCACACTCATATATTTATATATGACCAGTTTGCTCATTATAGCAAGGGAGTCAGATAAATACTGGTAAATGGCTAAAAATAGCTAGCACATTTTCAATACGGGTCGCTGTTAGGGTGCCTGATTCGCTCAGAATAGACATTTTTATACCTCATCAGTGATCCGCGTCAGGGCTTTAACAACACATTTTTAGTAGAAGCCAAAACTAAGGGCATCCATCTCGCCAGCTGGCGTAACGAAGTGATCCCCTTCGATGAATTTACCGTGGGCATTAAACGCCCTGTCCTGGACTGGTACGTCGAAAATCCTTATGAGCAATCGCGGCATGATCCGCGCGATCCCGAGGATATCTATGGTATCGGCTATCTCCGACATGTACGTGGCATAGCAATTGACCAGATCAATGGTTTATACGATCATAAAACCGTCTATGAGCTGGCTGCCCTCTACGCAGCCCGCGCAGCTCGCCGCCATCTCGGTGTGGTTCCTCAAGTAGCCGATGCGGCCGCTGGCGTCGCAAACTTTTTTAAAAAGTGGGATGAGAAGTCGGATTCAGCCGAGTCTGTACTGCGCTTTATTTGCAGCGGATTGGTGCAATATAGCTTTTTTGAAGCCCTGCGGCGGCGTATCATAAATGACCTGGAGATACCGGAACACCGCGAGGCCGGTTTAAGTAACCTGAGTAATCTCCATCGCGTTATCTATCGTGAAGATCCCGAAGGGTTGATTCCGCGCTACATAGAACAGGTTCAAAGCGGCGCCCTGGATATTCGTGATAAAGTGCCCGAAGATGTATTGGATCTACTCAAGACTGCTACGCCAGCTGACTTCAATAATAGCCCCAACCTTAAATGGCACTATGTCATCCTCAAAGGGGTTATCTGGCATATCGAACCGGCTGATCCAGATTATGTGGCCACCAGTCCGGAAGAGAGTGAAGTACTAGAAATGCTGCATACGGAACATCGTTCCTAAAAACTCTTGCCTGGAATGTCACGGCTTTCTTGCTGCGAAACGTGTTATGATTATATTGAGCGCGCTTCTACTGGTATAGTGCGCTGAGTCAAGCTATGGGCTGGAGACCACGCGGGCCGCAATGCGGCCGTCGGGATCTGGCTTTTATATAGTTGGTTCGAAAAGGAGTGTATTATGGCGATTCGTAAAGCAGATGCTGAATGGAATGGTGATTTAAAAAGCGGCCAGGGAAAAATGAGACTTGGCAGTGGTGCATTTGAAGGTCAGTATTCGTTCCGTTCCCGTATGGGCGATGGTTTCGGCGGCACCAATCCCGAGGAACTGATCGCGGCTGCCCATGCCGGTTGCTACTCGATGGCTTTATCGGCCAGCCTGGCTGGTGCAGGTCACGTGCCAACGCGCGTCCACACTACAGCTAATGTGCATTTTAATCCGGTCGAGGGCGGTTTTGCCATTAATCCCATTGAGCTTGTCACTGAAGCGGTAGTACCTGGTATTGATCAGGCCACCTTCCAGCGTATCGCGGAAGAGGCCAAGAAAAATTGCCCGGTATCCAAAGCCCTGGCCGCCACCGACATCCGCCTGAATGCAACCTTGCTTGAGCAATAAGTTTCTTGCATTCCATAAAAGATAGGCACCCGCAGTAGCTGGTGCCTATCTTTTATGGAATGCAAACAAAAAACCACCTGTGTGGGCAGGTGAGACGGCGACTTCCTATTTTCCCACGCAGTTGCCCACGCAGTATCATCGGGGATGAAGAGCTTAACTTCCGTGTTCGGGATGGGAACGGGTGTGCCCTCTTCTCTACAGTCACCAGCTCGCCTGCACATGCGAGTGGTTTTTCTGACAGAGGGAATAATACTACAGTGTTATTGTTGTGTCAACCCCTTTTTTCTAAGTGGGCATCATTCACATTGTTGCCAGCTCGACCACGTGAAGGGGCATCGACCACGCCCCTCCCACACGAAAACGTCCTCATAGGTTCGGAGCTTGCCTCCGATTGGAGCCGATAGGCGACCCCGGTGTCTGGCCGGTTCGGCTCCTCACCGGCATCCCCTCGACCAGAGAGGGTGCCCCTGCGATTCCTTTGGCCAACGTGCCTGGGGTGACGTCGCCGCTCCTTGATCACGGGGGTACCTGTGCCCGGGCAACGGTATGCAATAGCTAGCGATGTCACGGAGATACCGGGGTCGCCTATCGGCTCCAATCGGAGGCAAGCTCCGAACCTATGGGTTTCGTTTCTTTTGTTGCTCTTCCTTTTTGGCAACAATTTGAATGATGCTCTTCCCAAATTTTCACATGGAGCCAGAAGAAGACGAATTTTGCGATCGAATTAAAATACGTCTGAAAAAAGCTTGACAGGTCGTGGTAGTTATGGCATAATCATCGAGCTGTCAAAAAAGCGACAATCACCCGCCTCAGCGAGCGTGGGTGCTCCTGTCCGTTTGCATCAGTTGTGCTACGGTAAGGTAGCTCCTCTGGGATCAGATGTTTCCCCCATGAACGACCCAACGCAGATCTGCGTCTGCGGACGTTTCAGGCCTTTTTGGCCGATGGTTGCCACGGCGACCGGGAGCATAACGAATTTTCGGAGCCGAGCAAAAAGTGGTCGGAAAACCGCTTGACAAAGCACAATGGATATGCGATACTACAGCACACGAGACAAGCGAACGCAAAAAGAACAAACGCTTGTCTGATGATGAAACGCTGGTTTCGTCGATTGTGTACCTTGACAACTGAAGAGTGGAAAGCAGAACAGCAACTGGAACAACAATACAAGTAACCAGTTCCTGTCAATTCGGTCCCAGCGCAGTTCCCCTGCGATGGTGACCATAGAATCTGCGAAACATGCCAATGTTATGTAACTTGGCCATGATCGCAACTTACCATGCTGTTTCACATATCTTGCAGAGATATGTGTTTATAAAAAAACAACTGGATGGCGAGTTTGATCCTGGCTCAGGATAAACGCTGGCGGCGTGCCTAACACATGCAAGTCGAACGCCCTTAGCAATAAGGGAGTGGCGGACGGGTGAGCAACACGTGGGTTATCTGCCTCCGGGTGAGGAATACCGGCGAGAAATCGCCGACAATACCGCATACGCTCGGCAACGAGCAAAGCCGGAAACGGCGCCGGGAGATGAGCCTGCGCTCGATTAGTTGGTTGGTGGAGTAATGGCCTACCAAGGCGACGATCGATAGCTGGTCTGAGAGGACGATCAGCCACACTGGGATTGAGAACGGCCCAGACTCCTACGGGGGGCAGCAGTGAGGAATTTTCGTCAATGGGGGCAACCCTGAACGAGCAACGCCGCGTGCAGGATGACGGCCTTCGGGTTGTAAACTGCTTTTCTCTGGGACGAGAACGGACGGTACCAGAGGAATCAGCCTCGGCTAACTACGTGCCAGCAGCCGCGGTAATACGTAGGAGGCAAGCGTTGTCCGGAGTTACTGGGCGTAAAGCGCACGCAGGCGGTCAGATAAGTCTGTGGTGACAGTCGTCGGCTCAACTGACGAAGGACGATGGAAACTGTCTGACTTGAGGGCTTCAGAGGGACACGGAATTCCGGGTGGAGTGGTGAAATGCGTAGATATCCGGAGGAACACCAATGGCGAAGGCAGTGTCCTGGGAAGCACCTGACGCTCAGGTGCGAAAGCTAGGGGAGCGAACAGGATTAGATACCCTGGTAGTCCTAGCCGTAAACGATGACCACTAGACGTTGGGGGTATCGACCCCTTCAGTGTCGCAGTTAACACAGTAAGTGGTCCGCCTGGGGAGTACGGTCGCAAGATTAAAACTCAAAGGAATTGACGGGGACCCGCACAAGCAGCGGAGCGTGTGGTTTAATTCGATGCAACGCGAAGAACCTTACCAAGGCTTGACATGAACTTGCACCAGCCGTAACGGGCTGTCTCTTCGGAGCGGGTTCACAGGTGCTGCATGGCTGTCGTCAGCTCGTGTCGTGAGATGTTGGGTTAAGTCCCGCAACGAGCGCAACCCCTGTCGTTAGTTGAACTTCTCTAACGAAACTGCCATTTCAAAATGGAGGAAGGCGGGGATGACGTCAAGTCAGCACGGCCCTTACGCCTTGGGCGACACACACGCTACAATGGTCAGGACAAAGAGTGGCCAACCCGCGAGGGGAGCTAATCTCGTCAAACCTGGCCTCAGTTCAGATTGGAGGCTGCAACCCGCCTCCATGAAGTTGGAGTTGCTAGTAACCGTAGGTCAGCACACTACGGTGAATACGTTCCCGGGTCTTGTACACACCGCCCGTCACACCACGAAAGTTGGCAACACCTGAAGCCGCTGGGCTAACCCTTCGGGGGGGCAAGCGTCGAGGGTGGGGTCAGTGATTGGGGTGAAGTCGTAACAAGGTAGCCGTACCGGAAGGTGCGGCTGGATCACCTCCTTTCTAGGGAGCTTGGATGGGGGTCATGGATACCATGACAACAGAGTCTCATCCCACTTCCAGGTCGAACAGGACACGGTCGCTGTGTTGCCAGAAGCGAAGCTGGTTTCCACTCTTGAGCTGTTGGGGTACAGCGTCTGCTCTCATGGGAGCATGATGGCCAACAGTGCACCCTGAACAATTGAATACGATCTATCTTCAATTTTGCTGAGCCAAGAAGGTCAGCCAGAGTTGAAGCAGAGGGTCGTCTGGTTGGAGTCATCCAACCAACGACACGAACAAGCATTCACATACATGATGAAGAAACGAAGAGAACAAGCTACACAGAGTACGAGGTGGATGCCTTGGCGCTAAAGACCGAAGAAGGACGCGGAGACCGGCGAAACGTTCGGGGGGAGCTGCATACAAGCGATGAACCCCGAGAATCCGAATGAGGCAACTCCTCCAGAGTGATGTCTGGAGACCGCCTGCTGAACACATAGGCAGTGACGGGGGGCAGTGGGTGAACTGAAACATCTCAGTAACTCGACGAACAGAAATCAACCGAGATTCCCGTAGTAGTGGCGAGCGAACCGGGAGGAGCCCAAACCAATCATCCTTCGGGACGATTGGGGTTGTAGGACTGACAGCAAGCACCGATGAACTACTTGAACACGTTGGAAAGCGTGACCAGAGCGAGTGAGAGTCTCGTAGAGGACGGTTTATTGGTGTGGGTCAGGATCCTGAGTACCACGAGACACGTGCAATCTTGTGGGAAGCTGGGGGGACCACCCTCCAAGGCTACACATCTTTAGCGACCGATAGCGAACAAGTACCGTGAGGGAAAGGTGAAAAGCACCCCGAGAGGGGGATGAAAGAGACCCTGAAACCACGTACTCACCAGCAGTCAGAGGCCACTGTCCCGTCGCGGGACCAAGGGCTGATGGCGTGCCTTTTGTAGAATGATCCGGCGAGTGCATCGTCGTAGCCTGGTTAACCAGCGCTAAAGCTGGGGAGCCCCAGGGCAACCGAGTCTGAAGAGGGCGAAATGTTGCGGCGATGCGACCCGAAACCGTGTGAGCTATCCATGAGCAGAGTGAAGCGGATGTGACAGTCCGTCGAGGCTCGCACCCACCAGTGTTGCAAAACTGGGGGATGACTTGTGGATAGGGGAGAAATTCCAATCGAACACGGAGATAGCTGGTTCTCCCCGAAATGTATTGAGGTACAGCTGTATGTTGTACTATCCTGGAGGTAGAGCTCTGAATGGGCTAGGGGCCTCGTGCAGGTTACCAAACCCAAGCAAACTGCGAATGCCAGGACAGCATGCATGCAAGTGAGACGGCGGGGGCTAAGCTTCGTCGTCAAAAGGGAAACAGCCCAGACCATCGGCTAAGGTCTCCAAATCCATGCTTAGTGTCAAAGGGGGTCACAACGCCCAAACAGCCAGGATGTTGGCTTAGAAGCAGCCACCATTTAAAGAGTGCGTAATAGCTCACTGGTCGAGTGTCGTGGCACCGACAACGTATCGAGGCTCAAGTATGGTACCGAAGCCATGGAACCTGGTGAACAACCAGGTTGGTAGGGGAGCATTCTGTTGGGCAGAGAAGCCAGACCGCGAGGACTGGTGGAGCGAACAGAAGTGAGAATGCCGGAATGAGTAGCGTCATGTCTGTGATAACCAGACACACCGAATGCCTGAGGGTTCCTGGGCACCGTCAATCGTCCCAGGGTGAGTCGGGTCCTAAGCCGAGGACGTCACAGTCGTAGGCGATGGAAAGCAGGTCAGAGATTCCTGCACCGGAGATGCTCGTTAGGAGCAATGGGGGGACGCGGTAAGGAAGGTGAGCCCATCGATTGGACAGGATGGGTCTGTGCGCTGAAGTGCGAAGCCGAGGCAAATCCCGGTTTCCTGTGCATGACACGTGCAGCGAGCGGACGACAAGTCCGCGGAAGTCATCGGCCCCTAGGCCGCCAAGAAAAGCCTCTCGCCAGAGTTGTCTCCGCCCGTACCGCACACCGACACAGGTAGGCAGGGGGAACACTCCCCAGGTGATCGAGCGACCCTCTGTTAAGGAACTCGGCAAATTGACCCCGTACCTTCGGAAGAAGGGGTGCCCTAGTAGCTTTCAGGCTTGCCTGGGGGTGAGGGGGTTGCAAGAAATTGGCTCAACCGACTGTTTACCAAAAACACAGGTCTCTGCGAACGCGCAAGCGGAAGTATAGGGGCTGACTCCTGCCCAGTGCCGGAAGGTTACGAGGAGCGGTGTGCGTAGCTGCGAATCTAAGCCCCGGTGAACGGCGGCCGTAACTATAACGGTCCTAAGGTAGCGAAATTCCTTGTCGGGTAAGTTCCGACCCGCACGAAAGGAGTAACGAGTTGAGCACTGTCTCGACAGAGGACTCGGCGAAATTGAAGTACCCGTGAAGATACGGGTTACCCACGACAGGACAAAAAGACCCCGTGGAGCTTTACTACACCTTGACCCGGAAACGAGGCAGAGCGTGCGTAGCATAGGTGGGAGTCGGAGAACCTATCCTTGTGGGGGTAGGGGAGACAGCAGTGAAATACCACTCTCGGTGTGTTTTGTTTCTCACACGTCACCGTGAGCCGGGACGTGGACAGGATCAGGCGGGTAGTTTGACTGGGGCGGTCGCCTCCCAAAGAGTAACGGAGGCGCCCAAAGGTTCCCTCAGGGTGGATGGACATCACCCATGAGAGTGTAAAGGCACAAGGGAGCTTGACTGCAAGACGGACAGGTCGAGCAGGGACGAAAGTCGGGCTTAGTGATCCCACATTCCCGAGTGGAAGGAGTGTGGCTCAACGGATAAAAGCTACCCCGGGGATAACAGGCTTATCTTGCCCAAGAGTTCACATCGACGGCAAGGTTTGGCACCTCGATGTCGGCTCGTCGCATCCTGGGGCTGGAGTAGGTCCCAAGGGTTGGGCTGTTCGCCCATGAAAGCGGCACGCGAGCTGGGTTCAGAACGTCGCGAGACAGTTCGGTCTCTATCCGTCGTGGGCATAGGAGAATTGAGGGGCGTCATCTCCAGTACGAGAGGACCGAGATGGCTCGACCGCTGGTGTGCCAGTTGGCCTGCCCGGGCCAGAGCTGGATAGCTATGTCGAGAAGGGATAAGCGCTGAAAGCATCTAAGCGCGAAGCCGCACCCAAGACGAGTTCTCCCATTCTCTGCGGAGAATCAAGATCCCAGGAAGACGACCTGGTAAATAGACGACACGTGGACACCTGGTAACAGGCGGAGCGAAGTCGCCCTAATGATCGTACGGCTTGTTTCACCATTGTATCTTCATCGTGGCTCAGGAATGCGAGCTCTCTGCTTCAGCCTCGGCTGACTGCTGGCTCGGCAAAATTGAGGATAGATCGTATGCAGTTGTGCAGAACCAGAGAGATCTTACTTGGCAGAAGTAAGGTCTTTTTTGTTTACCTCCACATAGCATAATCCAATTCACGTGCCTGGCTCTTAACAGTCCTTATTTTTTGCCGTCTCCTTTCAAGTGTCCCAGACTGGTATTCAGGATGGTTGTCACCTCGTCGCGGGTGGTGCCGAGGCGGCGCTGCTCTGGTATCTCTGATCCCAGTTCGGTCTGCTCCACCAGATGATAGACGTTGGCGGCTCCTTGTAGCATCTGAGGCGGCAGGCCGAGATCCCCAAAGGTTTGAGCGATCTCTTCCATCTCTCCGACCCAGCGATAGGCTTTGGGCGGCATGCCAGATATCTGGCGCTCAATCATACTTAGTAAGGTTGCCTGGCTCTGTTGAAGCTCGCTTGTTAATGCTTCACCAATACCCAGCGCCTGCCCGGCGGTCAGGGCTTCGGTGGCCAGGGCCGTTAGTCCCTTGGTGAGGGAAGCATAGCACATCTTTAATCCTGAAGCCTGCCCGATTTGATCTCCCAGGACACGAATGTTCAGGCCGTAGTTGTTGAGTGCTGCCACCTCGGCTGCGCGTGGCCCCGAAGCATATAGCCTGGTTCCCGCATCTTTGCTGCGAGGCGGGCCGCCGATAATACCGATATCGACTATGTCTGCTTCAGCGTCCGTGACCAGTTGGTTGATGGCCTGCATCGTGCGTGGAGAGATCGCGTTGCAGTCGGCAAAAAGCGGCCTGGAGCCTGTCGCACGTACCGCTTTCGCTATGCGCCCGGCGGTCGCCACTGCCTGCGCAGGCACCAGCACGGACAGCACGATATCAGCTTCCCGTACCAGCGCTTCATCGGTCTCTACATCAACGATTCCAGCCTTTCTGGCCAATTCCCGCGTCCGCGTGCTCCGATCTTGCAAGCAACTGATCACGCGCAATCCCGCCTGCTTGAGAACGGTCCCAATCGCATGTCCCATATCGCCCGGACTCAGAATACCGACTGTTTGTATATCCATGTCCATTTCCTCCAGTATTTATCGCCATAGCTTAATATATCTTCTGCCACCAGTATAATGCATCAATGGACTGTGCCAGTTCATCCGCAAATGCTTCATCAGCATAGCGAAAAAAATCATCTTCTAATCGCAGCCTCGTCTCCGTTTCGAGCAGCCAGGCGATAATGTGTTGCGCAATCGATTGATATCCATACCAATATTTCAAGCGATGCTGAAATGGTATCTCATCTTTATGTTCGTCGATGAAGGCTACCAGGTGACGTGTGGCTGATAGGGAGCGCTCCTGCCGCCAGTAGGACAGAAATGGCGTTATATCCAGCGCCATAAAACCCAGTGCATTGACATAATTGATGACCCGGTACCTGGTCTCCTCTGTAAAGGAAGAGAGCAACAGCCTCCATTGTATGACGAAATACTGGAGGATAGCCTGCTGTTCTTCCTCTGGCCAGTCAGACCATTTGCCATGATCCAGTTGCCGGCAGACCATGTCCAGTTCTAATTCATAGCTGCCTGGATTGAACGCGGACAGCTCCAGGATGCGAGGAAGGAAGTGCCGAAAGTCTCTCTCATCACCCCAGGTGCTCATGGCTTTAAACGTATAGCGCCACAGCTGCTCAGCCGTCAGAAGGCGTAGCGGTACCCGCGTCAGATCGTTGATCTCGGCCTGCGTCACGCAGTGGGGACAGGCAGCCATCTTATTCGAGGTCTTATAGAGTGCAAAGATAGTATAAAGTTGCTCAATCGCTTGCTGCAATTGTATCGTATCATCCATGATTTTACCTGATCCTCTTGATGAAACTTACTATGTCCGCTCCTTTATTGTCCCGATCGCCTGACCCGTATGCTTGCTCCAGAGTATTTTTCCATCGCTCAAACGCAGCACTGATATGGTACGGTTATCATAGGACAACAGATCTAACACTCTGGTGTCACGCGAAACTATCAGGTCCTTGATTATTCCTGACCAGAGCAATGTGCCATCTTTTTCATTGATTGCCTGCATAGCATCTGTACTGTTCAAAAGGAAGACATACAGAATACCATTTGCTTCCCAGACTGGTTGGCTGACATTTATTGCCTTTTGCCAGACTATTTTTCCTGTATCTGCATTGACCGCTCTCATTCCTTCATCAGTCTGGATGTACAACATGTTATTCTGAATATCTTTGATACTCACAGCACCTGCCTCATTGGTATATGTCCGTTCTATATTCCCTGTTTGAAGATTAAAGGCCTCTATTGTATTGGCCGATTGATCGACTGCATACAGATGATGAGTATCTGATTTCAGGCTGACAGGACCATTAAATGTATGGGACCACAAGACATGACCTTGCAATTGAATAGCCAGCACTTTGTTATCGATCGTTTGCACATAGACTGTCTTGTTTTCTATTGCCAGTGGTGGAACAGTCTGCGAATATGATTGAATTGAGTGTGGCACTACATATGACCAGAGACGAGCTCCACTCCTCTCATCTATGGCATAATAGCAATGCTGCGTGAAATTATAGGTATACACAACTCCTTGCTCAATCGCCAATAAACTTCCCAATCCAGCATTAAGCCATAACGGCTGACCATCTTTGGCAGCATAAAATGTGTTATCTGAATCTGGAAAAAGGAGCATATCATCTTGTTCAATAGCAAAGGGCTTAATCTTAGCTGTAGGTAGCTTATAGTTCTGGAGAACTTTACCGGTACGAGGCGCGAGCAGAGAAATCAGGTTATCTGAATGTAGAGCATAGATATCAGACTCTTGACTATCGAGATTGACCGCCAACCCATAGGTAATCGCGGGCGATGGAGATTGTGGCGTATGCCAGAGAAGAGTACCACTCTGCGTGTCATAAGCAGTTACATTGATGTTTGCTCTAGGGATTGATTGAGCATCAGTTTGCTCTCTCATTACAAACGTAACATTATCCCTACCAGCCGCCACAGCAAACTGATCGGGTTTCTGATCGGGTTTCACTGTGGGAATTGTTGTCGCTGGGGCGGGAACCATTGGTTTTACAAAAGATGCAACATCGGGAAAGAGCAGGACACCAATAATAACGCATCCTGCGAAAATCGCTAACACAGACCAATGGTGAGCATGATTGGCAAGAGAAGTAAACATTGGCTCAAACCTTGATGGTCTGGCAGATTGATGCCCCGCCTCCTCTGTATCTATATCGGTGATCTCAAATTCAATATCCGACTGATCATGTTGCTTCTGATCAGGTCTATAATCCATACAATTTCTCCCTTAAACATCGTCAGGGTATTTTCATGCTTCATTGAAGCATCTCTTCAAAAGCAGATCGAGCGCTATTTTGGTCTTTAATTAAATATATTATATTATAAAGATACCAATTGAGATATTTTGCTGCATGATCTACAAAAGATGCCTTTGCATATTGGCGCAATTTTCTTTGTGGCCTGGCGGCTTGCCAGATAGAAAGGAATAGGATTTGTCTCTTTCATCCGATGAGGAAAACGTTTTTTCTACGCCTGCGAGCTTGAACACTGCCTGGACTCCTCCTGCGGATATGGCCCACCCATTGACGGCATTTCAGGAGGCTTTCGTGCTCTCTGCCGGCAGGTTCCCTGCTTCGGGATGGGTTTGCCAATAATGTAGAACAGGTTGCTCTGCGGGCGTCGTCATGTGTTCGAGAATGACCTGGAAATCATCAACTTCCGTGATCCCAATCCCGAAGTGATGGGCCAGTCGATAACTGACGCTGGTCTTTCCGACGCCAGAAGGGCCTCCGAGCAAGAGAACTTGCCATGAACGGTGGGGAATGTCATTGTTCAATAGATGTGATCTCCTTCTATGTAGATGGGTGCAGGGGATGGAGCGCTAAAAATAGCCTCATCTAATTGCAGATCGGGCAAGGACCCGTTTTGAGCAGATTTCTCGGTAGCCATAAATGCCTGATATTGAGGAAGTAGCGTTCTTTCCTATATTGTACTACAAGCGTCAACCACAGCACATCGTGCAAATGGCCGATGTTTTTTCATCTGAGTGGGAGTATCCTTCGCATAGATTTGTTTTTGTGCTGTTCAAGACAGTTCGTTTCTCTGGAGGGAAAACATGTCTATGCAACCTGCTTCCGCACAAAGCCTCTCACATGTGTTATGGATTGGGGGCTCTCCTTGCTCTGGGAAATCCACGATCAGTCACGCGATCGCTCAAATCTACGTCTTCCTTGATTATCACCTGGATGCCTGGGCGAGGAATCATTTTACTCGACGGATCGCAACTGGAGATACTGAGGCCCAGGCATTTTTACAGATGAGTATGAATCAGCGCTGGGTAGATCGGTCGGTCGACATGCTGGTGCAGGAAGCGACCACGTCCTGGAGCCGCGATTTTCAGTTGGTGCTTGAAGACCTCCAGATGTTGCCAAAGGACAATTTGATTGTTGCGGAGGGGAACTTTTTCCCCGAATGCGTTGCTCCCTATCTCTCCAGTCCACATCAGGCTATCTGGCTGGTCCCTACAGATACCTTCTGCGAGCAAGGCAGGCGGCAGAGATGGGCTGAACAGGCTCGGCGCCAGAAACGGGATGGTGCCTACGACGAGGGCAGCAATCCCGAACAAATGAGGCGCAATATTATCGCCCGCGACTGCCAGTTGGCACGTTATGTCAAGCAGCAAGCAGAAGCTTTGCACCTTCCCATCTATGAAGTCGATGGGAGTCGCTCTCGCGAAGAAATGACAGAACGTGTCGAAAACCATTTTGCTCCCTATCTCGCCGAGTACATTCGGCAACTCAAATGATCACTCCCAGATAGGGATGTGATTATCAAGGCTGGGAGCCAGACGATGAGCCTGCGCAGATCATGGGCGGTAACTTTTCCTTATTTATTGAGATATTTCTATCTAATGGCTTCCAGGTATAATACCATCAAATATGCATCTGAATATGCAGCATTGCCTTTATAGGCTTATTACTCTAGCCCATATGTCTTAAACCTGAGCAAATAATCGTTCTCCATACAATGTATGCGTATAGAAAATTCTTTGGCCCTTTCAAGATGTTTGTGTTTAAACAAGCTCACGGCGCAATGTACTGCGCCGTGAGCTTGATCGATGATCCCGACTTCTGTCGACTTGTTCTGTTACTTGCGCCGACGACCTTTGAGCATGAGGAGGGCGAGCAGGAAGGCAAACCCGGCTATGAGCGCCGTCACTGGCTTGGGTGTTTGTTTGGTGACGCTATCGTTGCTGGTTTTCTTATATACCCCGCCTGCTTCATAAGCAGCATCCAGTAATTGGACCGGGTGCATGACTTGCATGGGTAGGCCGCGCTGGCGCATGCCCATAGCGATCTGCATCATGCAGCCGGGATTGCCGGTGGCGATGATCTGCGCACCCGTGGCCTCCACGTTGTTCATTTTGCGCTCCAGCAGTTCGTGTCCCATATCCTGATTGGTCAGGTTGTAGATGCCTGCGCTGCCACAGCACCAATCTGACTCTTTTAGATCGACCAGCTTGAGGCCGGGGATGCTTTTGAGCAACTGGCGTGGCTGCTGTTTGATCTTTTGCCCATGCAGCAGGTGACAGGCGTCATGGTAGGCGACGGTGTGGTGGACCTCGCCCATCTGTTGTACTGGTTGAATGCTGGTCAGAAATTCGCTGATATCCTTGACTTTGGCGCTGAACTCCTGCGCTTTCTGGGCATAATTGGGGTCATCGCGTAGCAGGTGATTATACTCTTTGAGCGTTGAGCCGCAGCCAGCCGAGTTGATGATGATGGCGTCGCAATTGTAGAGTGCAAAGGTGTCGATGTTGTGTCTGGCCAGCGCGCGCCCTTTCTCCGCTTCTCCACCGTGCACATGTAGCGCGCCGCAGCAGCCCTGCTGGCGTGGCGTGATTACCTCGCAGCCGTTGGCGGCTAGCACGCGAATAGTGGCCTCGTTGATGTCATGGAAAACCTGGTCCATGATACAGCCGCTGATGACGCCAACGCGGTAGCGCTGCTCGCCGATGGCCGGCGTGACTTCGGGTAGCAGAGCGGGAATGATGGCTCCTCCGGCGTTATGCATCAATTCTTCGGGGATTTTGAGCTTGCCTTTAAACGGCGTGGGCAGGTTATTGGCCGCGTCCAGTAGACCTGTTTTATGCACGACGGTTTGCAGGCCGCTGCGCTGATAGAGCTTGAGGCCTCCAAATACGAGTGAGAGCGTTGTACGCGAGGGTAGCATGACGTCAAAGAAGAAACGTCGTAAGAGCGTGGCAGACACGCTGGTTTTGGCTCTGCTGGTCGTTGGCGTGACGGTTTCGCTATACTCAGCCTTCGCGTGGGCGTCGGGACCCTCCTGGGCCGCCACTTTGTCGGTGCTGAGCTGAATTTGCTCGCGTGCCGCTTCGATAAGTTTCCCGAACTGCACACCCGATGGACACGCTGTTTCGCAGGCTCGGCAACCAACGCAGCAATACATGTGCTCAATAAAGTCGTCTGATATATCCAGCTTGCCGTCAGCGACCGCTTGCATTTGATAAATGCGCCCCCGGGGCGAATCCATCTCGACCCCCAGTACGGAGTAGGTCGGACAGGTAGGCAGACAAAATCCACAGTGGATACATTGACGCATCAGATCATAGGTATGCGTGTGTTGCCGTAGCGGGCCCTCGCTCGGTGGAATGAACTGCACTGTTCTTGACTGTGTATACTCCAGGCTCATGTGTTACCTACCTTCATTGCTATTGCTTTTTATTAATGTTCGTGACGTTCCGGTCGCGGCGGGCCAGATTGATATGGCCTGCGTTGCTGTGGACCTCGCGGCTGATAGGGTCGCGATTGAGGTCCCCGCGCGCGCTCATTGCCAGTTGGTTGCGTTCCCCGCGGCTGGAACGTTCGCGGTCTGCGCGGGCCACCTGACTGCTCTGTTCGGGTCGGCTGTGGACCTCCTGGCCGGAACGGCCTCCCCAGTTGAGGACCGCGATCACGCTCATTGCCAGCTGGTTGCGGTCCACGTGGCTGAAACATGCGCTGCTGTGGTCCCCGCGTGTGCGCTGGCCGCGCCCGAGGTCCTCGCGACTGGAATGCTGCTGCTCGCTGCGGCGGCTGGTTTCTCGTCTGCGATGGCCTGCTAGAATGCTGCTGCGCTCTCGCTTGAGGTAGCGGTTGGGCCGCAACTACAGTGACTTCCTGTCGATTATGGAACAGCTGGTGGGCCTGAACGACCGCATAACTTCTCTTGAGTATGTTCAGTGCTTCTTTGAGATTGACAAAAGGATCAACGGCAAGTGTGGCATGGGGGAGCTTGAAGACACTGATCATCAAACCCTCTTCCGGATCTAAGCAGGCCGCGGCCTTACTGATCAGCCGTGCCGCCTCCCTGGCGTCCATGCGCATGTCGTTTACAATCAGATCATAGTGCTGGCGGCGCTGAACCGCGTCCTCCAGATAATCTTCGGCATAGCCACGATAGTGCTCCAGACCCTGGCGTCCGACCAGGCGTGGATCTAGCTTTGCTGGGTCAACGGCGACAACTTCTAGTCCCTCATCCAGTAGCAGCCGTGTCCAGCCACCGGGTGCCGCTCCGAGGTCCAGCGCTTTTCCCTGTGTTGGTAGTATAACACCAAACACCTCTAGTGCTTCAAGTAGCTTGAACTCCGCGCGACTAATCTGCTCGTCTGTCTGGGCGTAGTGGCGGGCTCCGCCGGGCCACGCGCTGAGATTCTCTTCAACCGTCGAAATGCCGAGATAGCCTTTGTCCATGGTGGCGAGGAGTGAAATGACTACCTGTGGCTTTTTGACATCTTCGATCGCCGCGGTCTCCTCGGCCAGAGCCTCAGCCAGCGCCTTATTGATCTGCCCGCCACTATAAGCGCGCTCTCCCTTGCTTTTATCGGTCTGGATCAAGCGCGTCTGCACCGCGAAATGGACGCCACGCTCCAACTGGGCAAAGCCGGGTAATTGAACGATTGCCAGGGCTATCTCACCCAGGTCGTTCTCGCTATTTTCCAGCGGCACGATAGTCTGCACCGGAGCGATGTGGCGTGTAAACGTTGGATGAGTTTGACTGGCGATAGCCATAAACCGTGCCGCGTCCTGGGCGCGACAGAGTAGAATTCCGGGCGCGATTTCTTCTTCCATGCTCAGGCTCGGATCCAGCGCCTGTAGCTCAGCCAGTGCTGCATCGGTAAATTCTGCTTGTGCAGTCACCAGGCATAAATTTTCAGTTGTATTCACAATTTTCCTAAATATCTCCCTGTTACAAATAACCCTGTTGGATCAAATTGCTGTTTGAGCCGTTGCATCAGATAGAAATCTGCTCGGGGATCTCCCCATACACTCAGGCGTTGTTTTAGACGTGTCGGGCATCGCTCCAGTACCAGACTCCCTTTGTTTGTTTGCGCATAACGACGTATTTCGGTAATCGCATCGATCACGCGAGTGTCTGCTTCATGAGGACCTAACTCAACGTAGAGGATGCCATTGCCTGCATGGGCGACGATGTTAGCGATCAAATCCTGGCTCTGGCATGTTTCTTCGATGTGACGAAGCGTGGCCGCTAGCTGCGTAATCGGAACACTGATTTTACAGGTTAGAGCGCTCAGCATTTGCAGGCTTACCATCTGCCAGAAGTGATCTTGTGCACGCCCTTCCAGGTCTTCACATAGAAGAGCCCGGTGGGTCTGTGCGATCTTACGTGTTTCGTCAATCTGGCGTGCAATGGCTATTGTACTATTTTCGTAGTCGACTGCCAATGTGTAGCCCTGTTCTGGGATCGGAAAATCGAAGAATGGTGAGGCATCTTTGGGTCCATGTAACGCAATGAGCTCAATGGCGCTGGGTGTCAGCGGCGATTTAAGTAAGGCTTGCGTCATCTGCATGGCATCTTCACTGCGCTCGAAGGTAAAGAGCAGTGTGCGCTCCGCTTGTGGCAGCGGACTGAGTTTGAAGTTTGCTTCGACAATAATACCAAGGGTCCCAAATGAGCCAATATAGAGTTTATTGAGATCATAGCCAGCCACATTTTTGACGACTTTACCTCCGCTACGGCTGATTTCGCCGTCGGACTGAATCACGCGTAGTCCGATCACCTGGTCGCGGGCCGTTCCGTAGCGCAACCGTTTGGGTCCGCTGACATTGGTGGCCAGCATCCCTCCAATCGTCATCGCATCCCCATCGGGTGGATCCATAGCCAATCGCTGCCCCTTTGCTTTGAGCGCGGCCTGTAGCTCCCCCAATGTAATGCCAGCTTCAACCTGGCAGGTCAAATCGGGAACCTCATGTTCCAGTAGCTGGTTGAGTGCCGTCGTTTCAAGTAGTACATCGATATGATCGGGCCGATCGCCAGTATTCATATGCGTACCATTCCCGCGTGGGAGCACGTGTAGATGCTGTTCGTTGAGAAAGCGAATGACCTGCGCTGCTTCCTCAACACTCTGTGGCTGAACGAGGAGTCCGGGTAAACGATCATCAACCGCATAGTCAAGCAATTGCGCTGGATCAAATATCATCGGCGTATACGGAAATTGCTGCTGAATTAGTGGCACAAATGGCGCTATTTCTACCATGATATATCCTCCCCCATAAGTTTCAAGGCGCTTCTTCCAGTTACGCTGTTTGTTATAGCTGTTGCAGCTCCGCGCACCGTCCTGGTAATGGGAAGAGTTTGCCTGGATTAAAGAGTTGCTGGGGATTCCATGCGGCCCGTACCTGCTGCATGATGCGCAGATCTGTTTCGCTGAAGATTAAGGCCATTTCAGCTTGTTTTTCGATGCCGACCCCGTGCTCACCGGTGATCGAGCCGCCAACCGCCGCGCAGATGGCGAGAATTTCGTGGCCCGCCATCCGGACCCGTTCAACCTCGCCAGGAATCTGGCTATCGAAGAGGATAAGCGGGTGCAGGTTCCCATCTCCAGCATGAAATACATTACCCACTTTCAGGTTATAGCGCTGGCAAATATCGCTGATACAGCTCAATACATACGGGAGCTGGGTGCGTGGCACCACTCCATCTTGCACATAAAATTCGGGGCTGATGCGTCCAACGGCGCCAAAGGCATTCTTGCGCCCCGCCCAGAGGAGCTGGCGTTCCGCTTCGTCGGCTGCGATGCGTATCACGCGTGCGTGATTCTTTTCGCAGATGGCTACGATCTGCGCTAACTGATCCTCAACGCTCTCGCGCAGCCCCTCTGTTTCCATCAAGAGGACCGCTGCCGCATCCATCGGATAGCCTGCATGCGTGTCTGCTTCGACGGCTTGCAGGATCATCTGGTCCATCATCTCGATGGCCGCTGGAATGACCCCTGAGGCAATAATCTCAGAAACAGTATTGGAAGCATCTTCCATCACATCGAAGACGGCAACCATCGTCTTGACCGCTTCCGCCACTGGCACAATGCGCACAATGATCTTCGTGACGATACAAAGAGTTCCCTCGGAGCCGATCAGCAGCCCGGTGAGGTCATAGCCTGGTAGATCACTGGTCTCGCCGCCAATCTCGACGATTTCTCCTTCGGGCGTGACAATCTCCAATCCTACGACATGATTGGTTGTGACGCCATATATCAAGGTATGAGGACCGCCAGCATTTTCGCCGACGTTTCCTCCGATGGTGCAGGATCGCTGACTGCTGGGATCGGGAACATAGGCGTAACCATAGGGATTGAGCGCCTGGCTGAGGTGGATATTGACTACGCCCGGCTCGACGACGGCGCGCAGGTTTTCATAGTCTACTGACAGGATATGGCTCATGCGCGCAAAGACAATCACGATACCGCCATAGACTGGAATCGCGCCTCCGCTGAGTCCTGTTCCAGCGCCTCGTGGCACAACGGGTACATGATAACGGCTGGCTATTTTGACAATCGCTGCGACTTCTTGATTATTAGAGGGCAAAACGACGATATCCGGTCGCGCGCGCTCGATTGAAGCATCATACTCATATAAGGCCACATCATAAGGCGTATGGAGCACATATGCCTTACCCAATATCTTCTGGAGTTCCTGTACTATTGCGGCTTTCGTTGTATCGGACATCCTTGCATAGAGCGGTTCGACGCTTATTATGGATGGTTGTTCTACAATGCTCATCGTCTCTACCTTCCTTTGGCCTATCATCCTCGTCTATATACCGCCACTGCCAGACAGCACGATGTCTGGCATAAAAGGAACATTGTGGCGGCACATCTGTAGCCATCGATGGCTATCACGATTGTGTTTATTGCAAACGTATTCAACAATGATGAACAACATTTCTAATATGCAGATGATACCATGCACATCTAGAAAAGTGAAGGATCAGGCGTTTCTTTATGAACAGCCGAGATATTAGCGTAGCAGCTATGTTTGTGTGTTGTTGCGTTCCTTTTGATCACTCTTCAGGCTGGCCCATCGCTATTACGATGGACAAGATTGCCTGCTCTATTCCATTCATCCTGTCAATTATTATAGCGTTCGCAGCTTTACAAAAATACTTACTTCAGCAAGCGTTGCGGCAGATATTGTTTGTGGGCCGCCGCCAGGTCGTCATAGACTTTTTCCGCCTTGCTATAAGACCACACAAGGGGATTGGCGGCCAGTGCTTTGATGGCCTCCTTGCGGTTGCCCCAGAGGGCTACACGCGCGGTAGCGCCTTCATACTCGGCCAGGGCAGCGATCAGCCCGCGTTGATCGATGCTCAATCCACCATCTTTCTGCGTGAGAGGCGTCGCGCCACGAGCATCGACGCGGCAGGGTAGCTCGACAACCCGGTCATCAGCCAGAAAGTTGATCGACCCATTATTGGGCACGTTCAGCACCCACTCCTCTCCAGTATCATCCAGGATTGAGCGCATGACAGAGAGCGCTCGGCTGCTCAGTCCTAGATCACCAGGGAAATTGGAGATTTGTGAGACATCGGGATAGCTCTTGAATGCTTCGCTTTTGTAGGCCTCAATCAATTGAGGTAGCCGAGCAATCAATTCTTCTGTTGGTGTGTGCGTCCGTTGGTGCTGATACTCAAGGACGATTTCGGGATAATAGTAATAGTGCATGTAGTAGGATGGGATGGCTCTATAATGCGTTGCCAGTCTGGCCAGGAGTATAGATGGATAATTCTCCGCGGTCATTTCAGGATTATTCTGTGAGAAGTCTTCATACCACTGAATTGCTTCGGGTAAGATATCTTCCCCGTCGCACCATATCGCCGTGGTCCAATTGCCATGGCTGAGTCCGATTTTACGCGGGTGAATGTGTTTTTTGCTTCCTGCGTTGAGGTCCGCACATCTCAGGATGCGCTCCGTTTCTGGATAAGGATGATCCTCCATGCCGATGACGCGGATACCGCTGGAGTGTGAGATGGCCTCGGTTACAATATTGCTAGGGCTGGTATAGTTTAGCAGGAAGGCTTTGGGCGCCAGTTTTTCGATTTCGGCTGCGATCCCGGCGATAACGGGCGCTGTTCGTAAGGCATAGAAGAAGCCGCCAGCCCCAACGGTATCCTGTCCAATTAAATTATGGCGCAGGGGTAACTTTTCATCAATCACACGAGCCCGAAGCCCTCCTGTGCGGAAAGTGATCAGTACAAAACTGGCATCCTCAATGGCCTCTTCCTGGCTGGTAGTTTTCTCGATCTGTATGTCGATGCTCGCCTGCTGAAGCAACTTCTTGGCGAGCGTGTATGCCAGGTTAAGTCGCTCCTCATCAATATCCATCAACGTAATCTGGCAGCCACGCAACGTGTTGGGATGTTGAATTAAGTTTTGTATGAAGCCAGCACAATGCAAGCTCCCACCCCCAATAATGGCGATCTTTGCATGATGGCCAGGAGGAGTTAAATTGTTCTCCAGGTAATTTTGTGACATCATCAATTTGTCTCACCCGATGTATTTGTGCCAGACAATGGCGACACTATATGAGTTTTTCTCTATTTGTGATAGCAACGCTGATAGCTACTATCTACTTACCTATATACAGTTACGTATTACGGTCTGCGGAAGAGACGGCGACACTGCCATAATACTAAAGCGAGAGCGAGAAGTAAGACGGAAAGAATAATCTTTTGTAGTACATTTCCACTATCCGATTGTTGCGTACCGGTTGGCGCGGAAGCAGGCGATATATCTATTATACCAGTATGGCTTGCTGGCGTGGGGACGTGCACATCTTTCCAGTTAGCCTGTATATATTTGTTGGGGACTTGTGCTTTTGCTGTATCTTGCGCTGGATCAGTTGTCTGGCCAGTGGCTGGATCAGTCGTATGCCCTCGGGTGCGGCCGGATGATTTTGCTCTGGCGGTTGGTGTGGTATGGCGCACCTTTGGTGTGGCCGTCGGTTTCTTGTTGGCGGCCGTCGCCGTTGCCTGTGGCGGTGGCACATTGCTGATACCAGGTGTGGGATTCTGGGTGACATGCCAGAGCGAGCCACCATCAGTGGTGCGAGCGTAAGAATTGCCTGCAGGCAGCACGGGAAGCGCGACCTGGTCTAGCACGATACCACTGCCTGTCAGGCGAATCATCGCATGCTGGCTGATTTCTGTAGCCTGATTGGTGGGTAGGAATATAACGATGAAGCTGTGGGCTGGAATGGTATCCAGCATAAAATTATAAACGGTTGTATTCGGGCCGCTATCGATGCCGCCATGAGGTAATTGTATTGACTGCGCTGATGTATTATAGAGTTCAATGCGTGGGGCATTTGTTGTATCAGAGATGCCTGCCGTCGGGGTACAGTATAGTGGTGCCGTCAGTGGTACGAGCAGGACTTCATTTATGACGATAGATCCTTGTGTCGGCAACGCAGATGGTGTGGCCTGAGGCGTTGTCGCCAGAGCGCCTGGCTCGCAATCCTGGGCGCGCACCGCCTGCTGGCACGGCAACAAAATGGCAACAAAAGAGGCCACGCCCAAAAGCAGACAGGTAAAACAAGTAATGATTAACAGCCGCACAACTCCACCCCCCATCATAACCATTGCATTTATACCACGTCATTCAACCAGAATGAGCTTTATCGCATCATGCCAGATTGTTTTATGAACTATTGAGAACGTGACCAATTTGTATGTATTTAAATTTTTAGAAGCGCTCTTTGTAAGTATACCCGAAGCAATAGCGTATTATTGCGAGAGATATTTGAAAGGCACTTCACGTTTGCTCGGGAATTTATCCTCCATGGCGCGGCGCACGGCTTCAACGCTGCTCTCACCGATGGTGAAAGCGATTACGGAACCAATGATAATGCCACAAATGCCACCTAGCGCAATCCCTTCGAGAAACAAACGATTACGAAAAAATGTCATCGTCGCCACCTTTTCTAAATATAACTATTATTGTAGGTACACAACTGTTTTTGCTTCACTCCAAAGGCGTTCAAGTCGATAATATTCGCGCTCCTTTGGCCCGAAGATATGTACGATAATGCCACCAAAGTCGAGAAGCACCCAGCCGGATTCTGGGTCTCCTTCGCGATGAAGGAGCACAGCTCCCTGTTTTCCTAAATCTTCATCAATGGTATCGGCGATGGCCTGGATCTGACGAGTGTTATGAGCGCTACAGATAACGAAGTAGTCAGCAATGACGCTCACGTCTCTAATATCAAGTAAGAGAACGTCAGATGCTTTTTTATCAGATGCGATATCCGCGGCTGCCTTTGCTTGCTGGTCGATATCTAACAGAACTTCCTCCACGAGTGCTTCCTATGTAGTACACATCTCAGACGATGTGCTGTAAATTATCCGTAAGAAATTGTATCAATTGTCGTATCCGCATTATAGCATGATCGACCACCTCTTGTTAAGAGGCAAATGACCCAGCCAGATTGCCCATCTGTGATCTATTGCTGCCGGCTCCTCCCCTCTGCCCAGGTGTCGGGCAACATTTACAATAGGACAGACGTCCCAATGACTCCATCCTGAGTAATTCCCTGTAAAAGCTCTTGCGCGGTTTTGCCACTGAGCGGATCTCGCACTTCGGGAGCAATTTCAACCAGCGGCACAAGCACAAATGCGCGTTCATGCATGCGCGGGTGGGGAATAATCAGGTTATCTCCTGTGTATACCAGTGTGTCATATAAGAGAATGTCAATGTCTACCGGTCGTGGACCATTGCGTATCACGGTCTGTCGACCGAGCTGGCGTTCAATATCTTTGGCCCATTGCAACAGTTCCTGTGCTGCCAGATTGGTATACCCCTGGCAAACAATATTGAAGAAGCGCGGCTGATCCAGATATCCCACCGGCTCCGTTTCGTAGACGGAGGACACCAGTTGGATATCCACCACCTGGCGTAATTTCTGGAGGGCCTCTTTAAGCTGCGCCTGCCTATCACCTAGATTGGAACCTAGCGCCAGGTAGACACTATGCTTCGGGTGGGTAGACGCATCTCCAGCTGCCTTTGGGACGTTGCTCTCAGAACCCATGCTTGCCAATGACCTCTCTTTAAAGCTTGTTTTTTCCTTATGTAGTTGAGACGAATATCTTCCCCTGTTCGTTGCGGTTTTAGGAGGGATATCCTACATTGCAAGCTCGTTGGGGCTCTCCACTGACCAGGCACCTATTTCTGGAAGACGGCCAGGTGCCTGAAAACTGCCTCTGTGCCATAGCGACTATCTCCACCTACCAGGAAACCCAGCAGACCGGTACTGTAAGTAGTATCCGTAAAAGTTGAAACGATCAATTGCCGATTCATGTAAATCTGGAAGCGTGCTTTAGATGCTACGACCATGATCGTATTGAACGATCCATAGGCCGCCTGGATGGTGCCGGTATAGGTCCAATCGATCAGGGTTAGCCAGTGGGCGGGATCATTGCCCATCGCTCGTTGAAGGCGATAGCTGCCGTAGCTATTGATTTCCAGCACATAAAAGGTCTTGCTATACGGATTCAAGCGGAAGACCAGTCCACAAAAGTCTCCGTAGAGCATTTTGACCTGTACGGACATGACGGCGTTGGCAAAACTTTGTTGATTAGAATAGCACCAGGCGACGGCGTGGGCCAGGCCGGTATGAACGTGATAGCCTTGCGCTGTGAAATAACATTGGCTGCCATCGTTGATCCAGCCACTACTCTTCTGGTTCATATCATTGTAGTAGAGAATTCTGCCTGCTCCGATGGCACCGGTAATGCCAGTACTGGCCTGAATGCGCGCCTGGGCGGCCAGGGTTGCTTGTATGTTTAGATGGGCGCGTTCCGTCTCCGTTGCCTTGAACTGGATGGTTGGTCGTGGAGTGGGACGCAGCACGGGTTTAGGCGCTGGCCGCGTTTCCCACATAAGCAACAATGGCAGGGTAATACATAAGACCAGGATCAGAGCCAGCACGACGGTATGCACCGGGCTGATGCGCTTTTTTTTCTTGAACATCTCTGATGTATAGGGAATAAATGAAGATTTGTCCCTTTCCAGGGGGAAAAGCTGTGGCTTGGTTGATGGAATGCTGAGCTGGGTTGTGATCTGCTCTATGGCAGCCATGGTATTGTCCGTGTGCTGCTGCGTGCCCTGCTCGTACGCGACCTCATATTCCCCGCTGAAAACGCAGGCCAGCGCCTCTTCTCCCAGGTCGCGCGTACGTTTCTGGATGAGCGCCATCTTATAGGCCAGGGCAAAGGCCTGAGCCTCCTGGAAACGATCTTCGGGCGCCTTGGCGAGCGCTTTGAGCATAACCTCCTCAATGGCTTCCGGGATCTCGCTGTTCAGCTGGCTGGGTGGCAAGGGCGGGGTCTGAATATGCTTGAGCGTCACGCCGACGGGAGAGTCGGCCATGAAGGGGACACGGCCGGTTAGCATCTGATAGAGAATGATGCCGAGGGAGTAAATGTCGCTGCGGAAATCGTTGTGCCCATCGGATTGTTCGGGGGCCATATATTCAGGTGTGCCAACCATGGCTCCTGAATGGGTCTGGAATTCTGCTTCGATCTTGGCTTTCGCCAGGCCGAAATCCACCAGGTATGCATGTCCATCCAGCCTGAGTAAAATATTTGATGGCTTGACGTCGCGATGAACTACGCCGTGTTCATGGGCGTGTTGGAGCGCTGAGGCGATCTGCTCCAGAAAACTGCCTGCCTCTTCTAGCGTTAAGCGCTCACGTTTATGCAAATAGTCGCGTAGCGTTCCACCTTCTACGAAAGGCATCACTAAATAATACCAGGGTCGTTGTTCTCCAAAGTCGTAGAGAGGCAAGATATGGTCGTGTGAGAGGGCTCCCACTGCTCGCGCCTCGCGTTCAAAGCGGCGTACAAATGGTTCATCGCTGCCATATAATACTTTGACGGCTACATAGCGTTTGACGCGGCGATCATAGCCGAGATAGACTTCGGACATTCCACCCTGGGCCACTCGGAACCGTAGTTCATATCGCCCTAATTTTGAGCCTTCTAACCCCTTCATTGATCCTCACTCCTACTTTTACCTCATCCGCCCAGGTTAGTGTTGTTGTGGTCCGTCTGTGTGACGGGGCACTAGCTTATCGTTTGGTTGTGTATTCTGATCGGCTAGCTCGATCGGTGTTGAGTGCGTGTGTGCCCTGTTGGCAGTTAGTATTATTATAATCGAAAAGCGGAGAGAGCATAGCTTCCCTGTGTGGCAAGCTAGAAAAAAACTTCCGTTGCTCTCTACCTCTCTCGATCAATTGTTAGCGGGTAATCCAATAGCGCTCCAGCCGGATGGTCTCGACCGGTCGGATATTTTTGGCATAGCTATCAATTAGCTTATGCATGGCTTCCCGATTGCCAAAGTTTGAGTCGATCTGCGAGCGATACATATCGGCCGCCTCTAATTTCAAAGGCATCATTTCTGAGACCTCGACCAGCGCATACCCGAATTCTCCGCTGAGTTCCTGCAGCCGTTTCTCCAGTGCGCCGGGCTCACGCTGCACATAGGGGAAGTCTTCATAGAAATAAACTTTGGCTCCGCGCTGGACCAGGCGGTCGGCCGCTGAACAAACGATCTGATGGTCAATATGGTGACCGACGCCCAGTGGGGCATACCAGATCGTATCAGGCAAGCGGTCATGCAGCTCGACCAGCATTTTGCCCAGTTCGTTATCCAGCACCCGGTCTGAAGGATGCACTTCGCCGCCCATCAACTGCTCTTTGCTGGTGTAGTAGCCCGGGTTGCCGCGATAGATGGCCTCTGGATTGTCCAGCCACAGGTAGTCGGCCTGTAAGTAGTCGAGGGCCGTGCTATCTTCTTTGCGACGCTCCTCCATGACGCGAATCGCGCCCTGGGCATCGCTGGCTCCCCAATCGCGAATAACCTGCAGTGCCAGAGAGCTAAGTTGCTGGTCGGGCTTAGGTCCACCCGCAAAGGCTGTAATGATCAATGGGCGCAGGCCGGAACTGACCTGGACTCCCAGGGTACCACCACATGAGTAGACGACATCATCCAGATGTGGAGCCAGGAAAATATGTCGATAGTGTCTGGTTATATCGTTTGTGCTTGTGAGTCGCAACGCTTTATCTCCTCCATAAAAATGGTTTTTTAGGCAGACAAGAAAAATACAGCCTAAGTATACACGATTTGGACAAGTTAAGCCCCTTAAGGTAAACGCACACCTTCCTCATTAGCATCTAATAAGCCATCCCTGACCAGCCCTTCAATGATTTTCTGTAACCAGGCATGATCCTGTTCGCAGAACTCTGGCTTGATTTGTGGCCCCAGGGTTGCTAGAGAAATACGTTGACGAGCCGGTGCCGAGCGGAGTAAGTCGACGATGCGCCCTCGAAAATAGCGGTTGGTACTGGTAAAAGGTTGGGCCTGATACCCTGTTTTTTTCTCTGCCACTTTGCGTAGTTGACGTAGCACCGTCCCTGAAGGGAAGAGGCTGTACTGGCTCATTTCGGCATAGGCTGCGCACTGTTGCTGCAGGGGGCAGTCCCCACACAAAGGATTGCCGCTGGTACATATGGTGGCTCCCATATCCATCAGTGCCTGGTTCCAGTTGTAGGCATGTCCCGCTGGGAGTACCTGTTCGGCGAGCGCGAGCATCTGAGCATTGTTGGCCTTAGGATCTGGATGCTCCAGACCAAGAAACACGCGGTGCAATACACGGCGAATATTGGTGTCAACGGTGGCTACCTGCTTATGGTAGGCAAAACAGGCAATGGCCCCGGCTGTATAGCGGCCAACTCCTTTAAGCTTAAGCAGCTCATCAATGGTATCAGGGATGCGCCCATCGTATTCAGCTAGCACTTGCCGTGCAATTGACTGTAAACTCACAGCACGCCGGTTGTATCCTAGCGGCACCCAGACTGCAATGACATCAGCAGTGGATGCTGCTGCCAGGTCGGACAGTGTAGGAAACGCCGTCAGGAACTGCTGGTATTTCGGCAAAACGCGATCAACCTGTGTTTGCTGGAGCATGACTTCAGAAACCAGTATCGCGTACGGATCATTGGTTACGCGCCAGGGCAAATCGCGCTGCTCCTGGTCATACCATGAGAGTAACGTGCTTTGCACCTGTGCGATATGATCTGGTGCCAGTTGGGAAGGAGCTATCGAGGACGATATGTGTTTACCCATGAAACCTCAGGACTTGCTCGCGTGCGTCTTAGGCTCTTCCTGGCTCTGAACGTTTGAGGATACTTCCCTATCCTCTTTTCGCTTGCGAACAGTCAAGGTAAAGAGTGTATCGCCGCCCTCTTGCCAGCATTTTGCATCGGCTGCTGGTAAGTTTTCACATTGAACCCACTCGCTGGCGTCGCGCAACACATGGCCTTTGACGCATTTTGCATACGAGATATGTTCATTTAAGTCAGGATCGCCTGGCTTCACTCCAGGCGCAGCAATCTTCGGAATAAAAAATCTACACCAGGGCACGGTTATGTACCTTCCTTATGCATTTATAATGATAAAATAAGTTTGGTATGATAAATACTACTACCTCAATTGTCGAGCAAGGCTAATCCCACGTATGGTAAGTTCTACCGTTTATGCATCATAGAGACTGTCCCATATATGTACCATTATGAACGGTGCTCGCGGCACGTGTAGGCTCAGATTTGACCCATTATGCCCTCCGCATAATTTGACGGAGTATCTAAAAAATTTCTGGTAGCTTTGCTCATTATAGCGCATTTTGAGACCTTGAGTCTATAGAATTAGAGCTTTTCCATTGAAGGCTTAAACTTTGTGACTTCAGGCTATGCGGCCTGCGAAGCCAGCAGATGAGGTCTCTACTGGCTTTCTACCAATGTAGAGCCTGTTATGGTTTCTGGCTGATCAGTACCAATCTGCTTTCAATAGTTAGTGCGCTGCCATCGAGTCCGCCATAATACGTTGTCAACTCAAGGCCTGCCGCGCGTAGCATTTTGACTAGCTCGGTGAGTGTGTAGACGCGAATAGATTGGTGGTGTTCGGTGCGTCTACCATCGGGATGGAGCAGGCTGATGCGAACGTTGTTATGACTGGTAAGGAGGTCTACATGGCGCTCTTCAAGTACGATCAGGCCATCTGGGTAGCGAATGATGCTGTGGGGGGCGCTGGTGCGTATTACGCGGGCCTGCTGGATAGTTTCGAGCAGGAACAATCCCCCCGGTTTCAGGGCTCTGGCGATCTGCTGTAGGACTTTCAGGTCTTCGTCGTCGTTGTCAAAGTACCCAAAGGAGGTAAACATATTGATGATGCCATCAAATTCATTTTCAAACGGGATTGTGCGCATGTCGCTTTGCAGCCAGCGAACCTGTAGCTTTTGTTCTTCAGCAGTGGTGCGAGCCTGCTCTAGCAGACGCGGGCTTAAATCCTGTCCGATTACCTGGCAACCATAGCGTGCTAACTCCAGCGTGTGTCGACCATAGCCGCAGCAAAGATCCAGAACACTATTGCCAGGTTGGAGATTGAGCAGCTTGATGATGTTTGTCACATCCTGTCTGGTCCTTGCTGGTGACAGAAATGGTGTGTAGAGACGAACATAATCCTCATTGAAGAACGTTTCGTACCACGGCCTTTCCCCCATACCGCTCCTCCTCTAAATTATCTATCCTTTACTTTAAGTAAACGTCTCAGATTTCCATTTCGGTTTATTGGTGAAGGAAGATTGGAGGCAGAGTCAGGCAACCTGATATTTCCCTGACCCGTCACGTATATGCATGAGACTGCCAGGTATTGTATACTTTAGATTGCAAGCGAAAAAGAGGCCTTCACAATGTGGCTCCTTGTTTATTGAAAATCGATATGTTTTTTTATAGAGGAGCTCGGTCAGGTGTCATGTATTCCTTATTGATAGAATATCAGCCCTCTTTTGCATGCAATTTGCGTTTTTTATAGAGGAGCATAAAGCGTGTTTGCTGAAGAATTTGTTGTTGTCGATGCTACATCCCCTTTATGGAATGCTATGCGTCCATTCCTGGATATTGCACTGCGAATAGAACAACAGGACGACTCTTACTCATGGCATGGCTGGAATAAAGCATCCATTAACGCCTTTCTACAGAAGTTGCCGTCTCACTGCTCTTTGATGCTGGGAGTCTGGCAGGTTGACGCTGCTCAAGAGCAAGAAACGCTCTGGTTGGGATGTATTTGTGAAGTGCTTAACGGTGCCATATGCTCGGTTCGAACGTTTGCAGCGTTAGAAGATCCTGCTTTGCCAGCTCTCGTAGAACTGGAGCCTGGTTTTTCCCATGCTCAGGACTTAATACGCGTTACAAAAGGGCAGGTTGCTCCGGTGGCCTGGGCCCTCTTTACGGATAAAGCCACCTGGGATGAATGGCTTTTGACCGTAAACGCCGATGAGCAGCCCATTGATAAAGGGGAATTGCTCGCTGCGTTGGCTCGGCAGGGACGTTGTGTGCTGTTGGGTAGCCAGGTTAGTCATCATCCTCATCATCATCATTAATAGGTAGGGATTGCTTTATGCAGGAATATACTACTCCACTTATCTGGAATCCTATTCTGAGACAATATCTTGTGAATGCTGCCCATCGTATGAATCGCCGTGAAGGGACCAATGAGTGCCCTTTTTGCGCAGATATTACCAGCGGCCGCGTTGGCCCGGATACGCAGGTCTGGCTGCATCCCAATGATTTTCCACCGTTGAAGCCACCTGTTGGTGAGGCGCAGGTAGTTATTTATAACCGTGACCATAATCGTACTTTTACCCAGTTGACGGTTGATGAGGTATTTGAGGTCACCAAACTGTGGCGCGAGTTGTACCGTGATATGTCTTCACGCTACCCGACCGTTATGATTTTTGAGAATAGCGGTGCCTCAATTGGCCAGACTCAGAACCATCCTCATGGTCAGGCCTATGGTGTTTCGGTGATTCCTTCCATCCTTGAGCGCGAGCTAGAGACGGTCGTTCTGGATTATGAATCCGGTAGTGGGTGCCCTTTCTGTCGTGTGCGTGAGGAATTGAGCGATGGAGAGCAGCAAGTTACCGCTAACACAACCTGGCAGGCTTTCTTGCCTCCCTATGTACGCTATCCTTATGAGACCCATCTCTATCCGCGCCGCCATGTGGCAAATATTGGCCTGATGGAAGACGATGAGTTGCGCGATCTGGCCGAGTTGATGTTACAGGTTATTCGTGGCTATAATGCTCTTGATGATGGTAAAATGGCTCCTATGCCTTACCTGTTAGGCCTGCATCAGCTGGCCGATGAGCGTTTCCATTTCCATGTTGAGATTCTCGCGATTGGACGCGCCCCGGGTAAGCTCAAATATGCCGCCTCTTCTGAATCTGTGTGGGGCCTGTGGGCCAATGACTCGGCTCCTGCGCAAAAGGCTCAGGAGTTGCGTGCGGCCATTGAACAAGTAAAAGGAAAGTAGCAGGCCATGGATTCAACGAAGTTGTTGCCTCCGGTGAAAGAGGCTCTTGAGCAATTCCCTCAGGTTTTTCATGATGAAATCGCCTATGCTGGCCCTCTGGGTGCGGCCTGGGCGCCTGGCCGTGTGAACCTGATTGGTGAACATACGGACTATAATGGCGGCTTTGTCTTGCCGCTGGCGGTTGATCGGGTGTCGGCGTTTGCCGGTCGTACGCGCCAGGACCAAACGGTGCGTCTCTGGTCGACCCATTTTAAGGAGTATGCTCAGTTTTCGCTGGCTGGTTTACCTGAGACCTTTGAGGAGCAACGGGCAGATTTGCCTGGCTGGGCCCGCTATGTACTGGGGGTGGCCGCTGAATTAGTACGTGTTGATGTCGTATTGAAAGGCTTTGATGCGGTGGTCAGTGGTGATGTGCCCCTGGGCGGCGGTATGAGCTCTTCGGCGGCGCTGGAGATCGCCTCGGCTGAAGCCTATGCTCTCTTCTCTGATCACGCTTTCTCGATCGGTGAAAAAGATGCCACTCTGACTCCTATCGAGACCGCTGGCCTGTGTCAGCGCGCGGAGCAGATCGCTTCGGGAGTGATGTGTGGTATCCTCGACCAGGCTGCGTCATGTCTGGGACAGCCGCGTAAGGCGGTGCTGCTGGACTGCCGTTCGCTGGACTATCGCTATCTACCATTTGAAGACTCCAATGTGTCGGTGGTGGTCATTGATACGAGTGTGCGTCGCGAACTGGCTTCTTCCGCTTATAACGAGCGTCGCCAGCAGTGTGAGGAGGCTACCCGGCGCCTGCGTGATTTGATCTTGCGCGATGAGCCCGAGAATGCTCAGACTCGCTCGATTAAAGAATTGCGCGATATCTCGCCAGAGCAGTTTGATCGCTATAAAAACCAGTTGCCCGCGCTGCTGCAGAAGCGTGCTGGCTATGTGATTGCTGAGAATGAGCGTGTGTTGCAGGTGGTGACGTTGCTGGAGGCGGGTCGGATTGAAGAGGCGGGACAGATCCTTTGGATCGGTCACGCAGGTCTGCGCGACGAGTACGAGGTGAGCTGTGCCGAATTAGATGCTCTGGTAGATATTGCCCGTGAAGTTCCTGGCGTGCTTGGTGCTCGCATGATGGGTGGAGGCTTCGGCGGCTGCACGATCAATCTGGTGCGTGGCGATGCGGTTGATAGCTTACGCCAGGCTGTTGAGCAACAGTATCCTGAACGCACAGGCCGCCAGGCCAGCATTGACATCTGTCGTGCGGCCGCAGGCCCGGGCCACGTTGTCATGAACTAATCAAGGTCTTGAATGACAGCACAACAGAAGGGATTTGCTGGTGTCCGCTTGCACAATCAGGTGACACTGGCCCCTTCTCTGCCAATCAGCGCCTAAGCCAACAGCGTTCTTTGGACCATACTTTTCTGTAGCCAATGCCTGCCAGACTACTTAGCTTATATCTTCTTCTTTCCCTCGATCGATGCTGACACTGGCCTCTGCCTGTTTCTGTTCGAGTTGGATCAGGATAAGCTTCAAAGCATCAATGTGCCTCACAAAATCCCTGGTTTGTCGAGTGAGAATTTCAACGTCGATTTCCATCGCTCTGATCTGTTCATAAAGCCATGCAGGCTCATTTTCACGAACCAATTGTTCCACAGCGACCTGACCACCTGTGTTTATCCGCTGATTGGACATAGGTGCCTGCACTATGGGAATCTGGCCGCTTGTGTTCGTATGTGCCGTTTCGTTGGGGACGTCAACTGTCGGGAGTGGTATTGTGTTGATTGAAGTGCGTCTCTTTTCCTGCTCTTTGGGTTCAACTACCTGCGGGGCTACTGCGCTACGTATATGTTGGATGTCTATGTTGTCCGGGTT
The DNA here is from genome assembly GCF_016587435.1 of Dictyobacter formicarum. The sequence continues at coordinate 177,775 of NZ_BNJJ01000007.1, read as the reverse complement.
AGCAGTGTTACGAGCTTTAGTGCTGGCCATCTCATGACGTACCAGGAAAATCAGACCCACCAGAGCAATAATTGCTATGCCGAAAAATCCACCACTAATAAGCATATTCACCTGTCCCACCTTTCCTCAACCCACCTTATGCTGCTATAGAAGATCAACTGCTTATCATATAATTTGTGTCGGGTGTTTCATCAAAAAGCAGTTTAATTGAATATTTTATATGTGTCAAGATGTTATATACCGTTTCGTACAAAAATACGCGAAAAGGCGTATAGTTACATACACCTTTTCGCGTATTTTAAGTTCTGCATCTCTTAGGAGAGGACCTGTTCTTTTTGTTGGATGAGGTGAGATGCCGGCTGGTTACTATAAAAAATAAGTGCATATTTGCCAATCGCAATTTCGTCGCCGTTATCCAGGAGCTGCCCCTGTTCAGGGATTAACTTTTGTCCGTTGACAAATACTCCGCTGGCGCTGCTGCAATCATGTATCCAGTATTGCCTATTTTCTGCGCGGATTATGGCGTGGTGTCTCGACGTACTCTCATCATGGTCTAGCAGTACATCACTGGAACCTGCATGGCCGAGGGTAGTTTCTGGCTGGATAAGGGGATAGATGACATGTTCGTGGGTAAGTGGAGGCGTGATCACCAGATAGGTATCAGTAGTTGTTGCTGCTGGCTTGATCACAGCTTGTAGCGGCTCTGTATTGATCAGATCTTCTTTTCGGGGATCTGGTGCAGGTTTGGGCTTAGGCTGAGCTGGCTTGCCAGGCTCTATCTCGGGAGGTGTAAATGGTGTAGCATCTGGAACTGGCTGGGCGATATCTGGTTCGGCCGGTAAGGGTTCCGATGGCAATGGATCAGGCGTGGTTTTGCCTGGATCTTTGCGTAGTGGCTCCTCAGGGTTGGGTTCGCGTACCGGCGCTGGCGTCGGTGGCGCTGGATCATGAATGGGCTGAGGAGTGTCTGGCTCAATGCGCGGTATTGGTTCGGTGTTGGGCTGAACTGGCTTTTGCTTGGCTCTGACCAGTGCGTCGCTCTTGTGTTTGAATGAGCGCGCTTGTGCGCTACCGACGTACAGGACCTTTTGCAGCGCTTGGACGAATGTATTGATACTGGCGAAGCGATGGCCAGGACTGGCACTGAGGGCGCGCCGTATGATGTTTTCTAATTCATAGGTGATGTTGGCGTTGAACGGTAGCAGGGATGGAATTATACCCTGGCTTTTCTGAGTACGAATCTCCTCTGGTGTACCTAGAAATGGGGGTCGCCCGGCTAGCCATAAATAGAGTAGCACAGCCAGGGCATATTGATCGCTGGCCGGCGTTGTCTGTCCTGCAAATTGTTCAGGCGCCACTGTCATCGGGAAGAAGGTCACTGGTGGTTGTCCCATTTTACGTACAAAAGTGCCCAGGGCGGCATCGGCAATCAAAAAGGGGCTGTCCCTGGAAATAGTGGGCTCCTGATTGATAAGTATATTTGAAAGGGTGAGAGACCCATGTGCGTAACCAATATTGTGTATATTTGTCAGTGCATTGGCGATCTGGGTCGTATAGGTGACCACATTTTGAATGTCCATTGGGGGACGGAACCAGGTGCGGCCCTGTTCGTTGATCAGTGATCCGTATCTGGTGTAGATGCGAGCAACAAAGAGCTGTCCATGCCATTCTCCATAATTGAGAATCGGGGCCAGTGGTGGGTGGGATAGGCTGCCAATGGTTTGCATCTCGCGAAAGAATTGGCGTCGGGCCGCATCTGGAAGCAGCGTCCAGGGATGAATAATTTTGAGGAACACCGTGCGCTGATGGCGGGTATCCTCGGCTTCGTAACTGCTACCAGTTGCCCCGCTACCTGAGGGGCGTACAATGCGATAGCGTTCAAACTTTTGACCTTCTTCCAGTGTGTGCATGCTCCACCCTCATGTGACTCAAAAATATGTTACATATGCGTGTTATTGTACCATATCGACCTGTTTCAGTGTAGCTGCACAGAGGAATAGTTGTGCTTTTTTATTGCAGTATTGAATAATTTAGTTTTATATCTACTGGCTGTTGGATTGCTGCTCATTATTTTTCCGCTTTTTGTAGATTATAAACGCGATAATTGCGCCAATAATAATAACTGCAGCTAGAATCCAACTGATCCTGCCTGCTAGGCGCTCGACCTGCCCAAAGTTATCGTGGAAGATGCGGCCCGCATAATAGCCAATCAGCCCGTAAGTAATGGCCCAGATGATGCCACCAGCAGCATTATAGACGAGAAATGTTGGCCAGCGCATTTTGTTGACTCCAGCCAGAAAGGCCGCGAAGGCGCGCAAGATGGCGACAAAGCGGCCGAAGAAGACAGTTTTGTCGCCATGTTTGCTAAAGAACTGTTCTGCCCGCCGGAGTTTTTCTGGCCTGAGAAAAAGGTAGTGCCCATAGCGTTCCACAAAAGCTTTTCCTCCAGTGCGTCCAACTCCATAGCCAATGTTATCGCCGAGGATGGCTCCTGTAGCGGCGCAGGCAATCACGATGGGTAGCGACAGATCATGGTAGACGGCCGCATAGAATGAGGCGAGCAGCAGCATCGTTTCGCCTGGAAGTGGAATACCTGAGCTCTCAATCATCACAAATAATACCACTGCTGGGTAGCCAAGGGTGTGTAAGAAATTTTGCAGGAGCTGTAGAATATCGAAACTGGCAAGTGTTATTGTTGATTTACTAAATAGATAAGTGCTGATTAAAAATAGAAGTTTTCGCATGTTATTTTCCTCCTGTTACTAGTACTGTGCCCCATACGAAAACGTATACGTTTGACCATGTTTACGCTTTATCAGGTTATCAACGACAACAGTCAGGTTTAATTGACATGGCAACACTTCTATCTTTATACTGGTGACTGATATGCTCGCAACTGAAAAAATAAGCGTCCTGGTGCATGATCAGGTTGTACTGATCCAGGCGTATGCTTTTTAAAAGCATGTCCTATTTTTATTTCTGGCAATGAGCGTAAAATTATAGAGTAGGTCCGAATGATGATCGCATCCAACATAAATAAAAAACGTATTTCGATCTTAGATATTGTTGTGATCTTTGTCATGGCAGGATTGTTGTATTATGGCGCTTCCTGGCAAATCTTTGCAACCAATACGGATGCAGCAAAATATCAATGTTATACGCGGGCTTTCTGGCATGGCACGTCCGCTTTGAAAGATTTGCCTCCAGGCCAGTGCAAATTTCTGACCAAACCGAGCAAGCAACTTATTCCGCTTCCGCATAACGAATTGGTGAAAAAGATGACGGATCTGGGACTGCCTGCTGGCCTGGTTCAGTTTGTTGATGCCCAATCTTCTAGCCAGCCATTTCATGCTCTTCCCTATGAGTATCCAATGTTGACATTGATACCATTTACCCTTTCGTTGCTGGTACCAATGCATTTTTTCCAGATTGCCTTTGCGTTTTGGATGCTGGTGGTGGCTGCCCTGGTCTATCTTGTCTTGCTCAAATGGCGTTCTCGTCGCGCGGCGCTGGTGTATGCTTTCCTGCTGGTTGTGGGTGGTTGGGGAACCATGGCTGGTCGCTTTGACATCATCCCATCCGCTTTAACCCTCTTTGCTGTTATTTGCGGCATGAAGAAGCATTGGAACTGGGCGTTTGTCCTTCTGGCACTGGCAGTGCTCTATAAGTTTTACCCTGTCGTCTTATTGGTGCCGTTCCTGATTGCCCAGCAGAAGGATTCAACTCTCCCCTGGAAATCGTGGCGACGCCTGATTCCGCTGGGTATATTTGTGGTTGCCTGCGTGGTTGTGATGGGTATCTCATTGATGTTAAGTGTTGAGGGTACGCTCTCTCCATTCAGCTATTTTTCAACGCGCCCGATTCAGGTGGAGTCGCTGCCCGCTTCGCTGCTGTGGATTATCAATCTGATCCTTTCGAAGCCAGCTCAGTACGTCTATACGTTTGGTTCTCTGAATATTTTGGCCTCTGGTGCCAGAGTGATGTCGTTGCTGGCAACGCTGGCAGAACTGGTAGGCATTCTCTATGTTTTCTGGCTGCAATGGCGTGGCAAGATCGACCTGGCCACAGCAAGCCTGTTAACGTTGCTGGTGGTGATGGTGACAGGTAAGGTCTTCAGCCCACAGTACCTGATCTGGGTGGTTCCTCTGGTGGCCTACGTTGGTGAAGATAGACGCTGGTGGGTGATTTGTTGGGGGTTGATTGGACTGTTAACGACCTGGATTTACCCCTATATCTATATCATGACGCGTAACATCGAAAAGGTCCCCTACTTGCTGCCGTTCTTTCCCGCGACCACGGCGCGCAATTTCTTGCTTGCAGCTTTTGTGCTGGCTGTCCTGCATATCGCGACCTATAATCGTTCACAGACGCCCGTTTTTGTGGATGAGCAGCCGGCGCCGGTCCTTGATGCAACCCCGCCGGTTGCTACTACGCAGAGATCATAATTAGCTATAGCACAAAGAGGGAGAAGCGGTTTTTGCCGACTGCTTCTCCCTCTTTGTTGTATTGTGGACCATCCACTTTTTCTTTGCTTATTCCGGTGATTAAACCATCCATTTGCCCATTACGAAGAGCAGGCTGAAGGTTGCTAGCAGTGCTGGAAAGATCCAGAGCAAAGCCTTATGGAGGCGTGGGCGCGTTATGCTGATCATGGCCAGGGTGATAAAGGCCGGAAACATTTCCAGGATAAAGCGTCGATTGGAAATAAACGGATCTCGCTGCCCGATGCTGGATGAAATGAGGATGCTTAATAGAAGCAGGGCAATCCAGAGCGTATATGTTGGGCGCAGCTTTTTGCGCCCGATGATAGCCAGGATGATGAATGTCACAGTTGCGGCGGCATCGATGAGGATATGTACCTGGTTGAATGAGCCAAAGGGCTGATGCCAGAAGAGCTCGAAGATGGTCTGAATGAAGCCTTGCCAGGGCCAGCTCGTCTGGCGTCCCCAGTGCGACTGGACCGCGGCAAAGGCCAGGAAATTCCCGGTCAGTTTCCAGCAATAGAGGCAATAGAGCGCCAGGCCCAGGGGAATCAGTACGATCGGTAGCGCGCTGGCAAGTAATTTGCCTTTGCTGCTTAAAACGCTTTCTCGGGCCTGCCAGAGCTCGTAAAGGTATGGCGCGGCTAACATGACACCAGCGCTACGCGTCAAGGCCGCCAGCAGGCCGAGAACGCCAGCCAACCACCAGCGCTGACGTCGCAGTGCGAGTAATGTCGCGCTGCTGAGCAGCAAAAAGAGGGACTCGTTATAGGCGGCGAAAAAGAAAAAGGCGGTGGGAAAGATGCACAGATAGAGTATCGTGCGACGTGCAACCTGCTCCCCACCAGCATCCGTGGCAATCTGGTAGAGGATGAAGAGCGCGCCTAGCAAGGCAACATTACTGATCAGCATGCCCAGAGCGAGATAGCTCCAGTCCCCCAGGAGGTGGCCGGGAATGGCAATCAGTAGCGGGAACAGCGGGAAGAAGGCCAGGTCATATGGGGATTGATATCCCACCTGGGCAATGTGGATATAGCGCGTCGCATCCCACTGGTTCCAGTTGTTTAAGAACGTGCTAAAAGCGACCGGTGCCCCCGAATACTTTTCCTGCGTGAGCAAAATGTAGCCAAAGTAAGTGACAAGGACCAGCAGCAGGCGGCTGCCCAGAAAGAGCCAGAGTATATCGCGGGTTGGAGCACGTTTCATCTTTAATTAAAGCCTTTTTCCAGTATGAGCATTCAGTATTTCTCGCTATTTTAAAAAGCTACCCCTACAATGTCAAACTGACTTGCTGCCTTGCATGTCAGTGTTTAAACTACCCATCGGTTCATGATAAAGGCAATTCCAAGCACCGCCTGCAGGGTAGGAAAGAGTAGCAGTAGGGCATAATGCAAGCGAGGCGAGCGCTTGCTCAGGATTGCTAATGTGATAAAAGCTGGAAACATTTCCAGCACAAAACGTTGATTTGACAGTAGTATATCCGGCTTCTGGGCTGGATTAAGCAGGATATATAGCAAGAAAACGGCCATCCAGAGGCTATAGCTTTTTGGTAGCTTGCGCCAGCCGATCACAACCAGGGCGATAAAGCCCAGGGTGGCGCTGAGATCCAGTAGCAAGTGTGCCTGGTTCGAGGAGCCAAATCCTTGCTGGTGATAGAAGAAGAGCGCCCAGAAGGCCTGGAAGAGGCCCATCCAGGGCCAGGTGGTGTGGCGCGACCAGATGGCTTGCACGCTGACAAAGGCTAGCGGATTGCCAAAGGCATACCAGTTATAGCCAGCATAGAGGAGTGTCCCTAGTGGGATCAACATGAGTGCTGCCAGACTTATAACCAATGTGCTGCGCCTTGTCAGGATATAGGATCGTTGCTCCCACAGTTCATAGAGATACGGCACGACCAATAAGATCCCGACCGAGCGCGTGAGCGCTGCCAGCATGCCGAGTAGGCCGGCCAGCCACCACTTTTGTCGCTTCAGCGCCAGGAATGTTCCTGCCGCAAAGAGCAGGTAGAGTGATTCGTTGTAGGCGGCGAAAAAGAAAAAGGCGGTGGGAAAGATGCATAGGTAGAGCAAGGTGCGCTGCGAAAGCTCGTGACCGACTAGATCAACTGCCAGGGAGTAGATGATAAAGAGGGTGCCTAGCAGCGCAAGATTGCTGATGAACATACCCACAAAGATATAGCTCCAGTCTCCTCCACCCAGCAGGCGGGCGCCGCCAGCGATCAATAATGGCAGCAAAGGAAAGAAGGCCAGATTATCGATCGTCTGATAGCCATACTGTGCAATGTGTGCATAGTTGGCCGCATCCCAGTGGTTCCATGTACTGAATAGGGCCGCCACATTGACTGGCGTATCTGAATACTTTTCAGCCGTCAGCAAGATGTAGGCGATATAGGTAATAGCCACCAAAAGGAGCCGGGTGCCTGCGAAGAGCCAGAGTATATCTCGTGTTGGGCGCTGTTCCATAAGTTATTGCTTGACCTCCAGGATATAGCAATAGATCGTATTGCCTCCTGTGATGGTATGAATCACACTGGCTCCGGCTGGTAAGGGATAGCCGCGCTGCACCAGGTGCTTGGGCCAGACCAGGTATTGATAACTGGCATAACTACTATCTTGCGGGTGGGCCTCTTTCAATTGAAAGTGCTGGGCTATATCCGTATTATAGTGGAACCAGTTGGCGGCAGGGCTATAGCCATTGAGTGTGCCTGGAATTGAGATGAGCCCGACGCTAGTGTTACTGTGATGATTATCTTCTAGCCATTGCAGCGCCTCGCGATAGCCAGGATATGCTACCTGCATGGTCGCGTTTTCATCGTTCTGGAAAAACTCATTTGTATAACCCTCGGTCCCGTAGACTGTAGTTAATCCGAGCAGGTGGGGTCCAATGGCAAGGAGCGCCAGGATGATTGCCGGAATAATGATGGCAGGTTTGCTGATGGCTGGGCGGCCAGCGGCGGTTTCTGCCTGTGTGGTCTGTTTTCTGCTTACTAACCGGACAATGGCACCAATAATCATTGCCAGCCCGCTGACACCTGCAATGGCCACCGATGGAGCCAGCGGCAGGTGGTAATGGGTACCGACTACAATGTTGAGCACACTGAACATACCCAGGACACTGAGCAGCCAGATGACCAGGTAGGCATCGCTGGCGGCTTTAGTGGTCTCCATCTGAATGTTGCGCAGATGAAAACGTACCAGCTGCACGAGTGCCACTATGACGAAGAGTGCGGCCGGTATAGTGAGAAACGCGCTCATTTTGGTGAAAATGATGTAGATGATGGACCAGTGGGGTACATGAGTGTAGTATTGTCCGGCAATGAAGGTTGGGTGTCCATTGGCAGAGTGGTTCCACTCAAAAGTAAAGCTATGGACAAGGCGTCCAATTGGATTGAGCCAGATGGCCGGGTCGGCAATCAAGAAGGCGGCCGGTGCGATCAGGATCGCTATCAACCACCATTTCCAGGGCAGGACGGGCCGCTGTTCGGCTGGCATGGTTGGACGTAACAGGAAATAGTAATAGGCGGTAAATAAAACAATGCCAGGTATGACCAGGACTGCAGTATATTTACTGGCTGCTCCCAGTCCGACAAGAAGGGCAAGGATCGGGAAGAGCCAGGGACGACGAATCGCATGCCAGAGAGTTAAGAAGGCGATCGTCACAAACGTTGTCATGGTCATATCCAGGTAGGCGAGTGCGCTGAAATATACCAGCCATGGGCTGACGGCCAGGCTTAGCGCCGCGATCAGCGCGATGGTGCGGCCAAAGGGCGCGCGCCCGAGCCAGTAAACCGCAGCCACCAGCAATGTTCCCATCACTATGCTGGGCAGTCGTCCAGCCAGCAACTCGCTCAATGGATGTCCCAGAATGTTATTGAAAGCCAGTGAGAAACCCATCAACATTTTGACCAATGGTGGATGCTCATAGTTGAAAGTTACCCATTGGCTTGAGGTGATGTTCGCATGCGTAATGAGTGGCAAATAGACCTTGCCACCTAAAATATAAACAACCTCATCGGTTACGACATCCAATTGGCGTGCCAGGATCAGGCGCGGTATAAACGCTACAATAACCAGCCCAATGAGGAAAAGTATATCGAACGTAGGAGTACGGCGCGTTGAGGTTGACGCTGGCGTTGGACCCGATGCTTGAGGTGTGTTGTCTCCAGTTGTGAGATCTAGCCTGGTACCCATCATAAAATTCGCGTGATGCGGGTACCTCTCGGTTTCCCCATGGGGAGGAGCATCACGCACTCCTTTCTTGAGCATACTCATAGCCGTCAACTCGGTGGAGACGGCGCATATATTTAGGATGAATGTCTCCTTTTCCCAGCCGGAAAGACGGGCGATAACGGATGGCAATACGCCCTTGAAACGTCCCTTTCGGGGTGATCGCCTTTACCATATCTCCGGTTCGATAGCCCTGGAATGAGCCCTGTCGTTGTTTGTGTTGCTTGGGAAAACCGTAGGCATCTGTGACACACATCTGTCGTCTCCCATGTCCGGTGGCTTTGATGAGCAGGGGAATCATGCCTTTCATCTTGAGCACCTCCGGTGTGCTTTTTCCAACACATGCGGCGTCACTCCAATGGGTTTTGGGAATCTTGCGCTGTGACCGATTGAACTTGGTGAGTCCACCCGAGCCGGTTTCAACGGGCAACCCCGTTGCTTTCAGTCGATCCAAGAGCGCCCAACGCGTGGTGTTCACGGCTGCGGCATCCTTGAGAGGTTGCCGTGCCTGCTTGAGGATACGTGCCAGCACATCGGGTTTCTTCTTGAGAAAATCGGTGATGTCTTGTGCCCCTTTCTCCTGATTACAGCGTTCACAGGCGAGGGTGAGATTGCTTATCCGATTCGTTCCTCCCTTCGTACGTGGATGAATGTGTTCGATTTGCAGGGGAACATCTGTTGCCCCACAATAGGCGCACCGCCGTTCCCATTTCTCTAGCAGGTACTCGCGGACTTCATAGCCCATCAACGTGCCCTGCTGATATTCCACGCCAGAAATGTTCGGGTTCTCCATGAGCTGCATGTCGAAACGGACCAGCTCCATGCTGAGAGCGGTCACGGAACAGAGCAGGGCAAGGCGACGAACCCAGGTGAGGATGTTCTCAATACGACTGCGAAGCGATGGTGGGAGCCACCCCTTCTTGATGCGGCGATTCTGCCAGCGGGCCTTTCGATAGCGGGTCTTGCGCTGCCTCCGGCTCCGGCGAACGGAGCGTCGATCGTCCAGGCTGGCCTTGATCACCTGTCCGCGATGGGTGAGCTCCGCCGCGAATACCACTTCTCTACTAGCATCATTGACAATCGCAATACCAGTCGTTTTTGAGCCCGGATCAAGCTTGATTCTGAGCGGTTGCACATGCGGCTGTTCTACCTCCCGTTTTAAAATCAATGTAAACGGATACCTTCTGTAGACTGCTGCCTTTCCTTGTTTTAACAAGAGACGTGCGTAACCAGGATGCACCGGGTTTAATGGTTTGCGATTGGTATCAACAATGAATACTTTGGACAAAGATAAAGATACCTCCTTGCTCTTTTCAGAGCCTCCTATCGCTAGGGTGATGTGTTCCTCGACAATGTTATCAAGCGGTTTATCGCACAACACACTGGCTTAACCCTATACACCTGTTTAATGCTGTGCCGTAGAGGTTGAGGCTGGAAAGCACCCCAACGTACCTATTTCGCTCGTAACGTAGTTACATACATAACTGAGTCTGGTCAGGTACGGGCTTGCTTTCACAAGCCCTCGCATTTATGCGCGTGGGGTTCCTGACAATTCCCCCGTGAGTGTAGTGAGCAGGTTTGTACGAGAGTATACAAGATGCTGGAATACTTCTTGTGATCGCGGGCTAGTATATCATAACGCGGCGCTGAGCGTCGAGCAATCTAGTACTGCGCACGTTGTGAGGAAATTGTGAGGAATGATGTCAGGCGACAAAAAGGGAACCTTACAATAGGTTCCCATAAGGTGAGTATGTCAGACGCATTCGCGCAGAGAAATGCTGGCGCTCATGCCCCGCAGTTTCATCAGAGCGACCACCTCTAGCTGGCGCACGCGCTCGCGCGATATGCCGAGCTCTTTGCCTACCTCTAGTAGTGTGCGACTTCTCCCATCTCCAATACCGTAGCGTAATGTGATTACGGCACGTTCGCGAGGTGTGAGAAAAGCGAGTGCTCGATGGAGTTCTTCACCCAGTAGATGCTGTGATGCGGTATCCGCCGGTGCTGGCGTAGTGCAATCTTCCAGCGTATCAGCCAGGGAATAGCGGGCCTCTTCATCCACAGGAGCATCCAGCGAGACAGGCTGCTCGATGACACCAAGCAGGTCCGCGACTTCATTGACATCTATATTACAGGCTGCCGCGATATCTTCTGGCAGCGGGTCCAGACCATTTTCTTGCGAGAGCTGGGCAGCCACACGACGTACTTTGCGTAATCGGGTTGCGACATGCTCTGGCAGGTGAATCATGCGGGATTGCTCGCCAGCGGCACGGCTTACTGCCTGGCGAATCCACCAGGTCGCATATGTGCCAAAGTGGCAGCCACGTTCGTAATCAAATTTTTCCGCGGCACGCATCAGCCCCATGTTGCCTTCCTGGATTAAGTCAACCAGGGGCACTCCAGTACTGGTGTAGCGCCGGGCGATCGCGATAACCAGGCGCAGGTTGGATTCAATCAAAGTGCGGCGCGCATCCGTATCGCCGGCCGCGGCACGGCGTGCTAGCTCTATCTCTTCTTCATGCGTAATCAGACCGTGACGACGGATATCGCGTAGGTAGCTCTGAAAAGCATCTTCAGACCCGGAGGCACTCTTTGTCCCGGTGATCCCACCTTCTCTACGGCGAGGAGAGATCTCTTCTAGAACACCTGCTTCCCTACCCTCTATCTCATCATCTTCGAGTAGTTCATTCACGGTCTCTTCCTCATCCAATACCAGATCTATCTCGCCAAGAGGCTCTGTATTGCGCTCGGTCACTGGCTGAGACGGGCTTTTACCAGCCTTGCGTCTGGGTCGGGGAGACCGGGTGATTTGTTCTACTGTTGTGGTACGCATGTTCCTCTGGTCTTCTCTGACAGGGTTTTCAATCGCCATAATTCCACGCTCCCTTCAGGAGGAAACTTACCGACAAAATCAGCGTCGGACTCCGTATGGCCTCGTGGTTTATACTCACAGGCAGCGCTGTACACATGGTTTGTTGCATGTTTCTGTGTCGCGCGTACGTGTCCATCATTCTGTACTATCTTTAGCTTTATTTTAGAGAATCCCATGTTTAAGTAACATCAGGTGATCACCTTAAATAGTCTCAGGTTCTGACTGTATATTCTGTTTGCCTACATGTGTCTTTTCGCGTATCGAGTGATTTATTGATAGAAAGTTGAGTTAACATAGCTTTATTTCTAAACATGCTTTGTGTATTGCTATGCTTCAATCTACTCACAGAATGGAAGCAAAGGCCCTGGAGCGACATCGGTTGGCCTTGCGATGGGTAGAGAATTTTACTGATTGAGTGGGAACAGATGCCGCCGCCGTAGGGTGCGATAGAGGACTATGCTTAGGGACGATCGGGTTTTTCTTCGTCAAATGGATCATGCACTCCGTGTCCACGATCATAAAATAGCTGGGTTGGATCTCCTAGATGATCCTCATAATCCGGCCGTTTGGTCCATTCTTTTTCCTGTGCTTCATCAGCGGTTAATTGGAGGTGGATTGTATCGCCTTCTATCTGCTGAATCGCGCTGTAGGGAATATAGCGGTCTTTTGTAAAGATAAAACCTTTATGTACTACAAACGAGTCTTCATAAGCTTCGCCTACATGACCTAGTTTCTTGTTGTCTGACGAATAGACCGTCATATGTTTATGCACATTTTGTTGAGTAAACTCTGCCATATGTCTCCTCTTTCTCTGCTCTATGATTTATCTATTTTCACGTCTTGCTTTGTTGGAAAGTTTCACGTAAACCTCACGAAAAACTCACAAGCCAGATTTCCGTTTTTGGTATGCTTAAAAGTATCGTTTAGGTGAGCGCGTAAAACACAGTTTTTTCGGGAGGTTGTGAATGGCTGTTTCTCTTTTTAAGCCTTTGTATGATCTTCTGCTGCCACGTAAACGACGCTGGACCGCCAGGTATTGGCGCTGGCTTCTGGTCGGGGGCGACACGTTGATCTTCTTGTTTACATTGTCGTATGCATTGTTTCTGGTTTCCATTGATCGCCCTCAATTTCCTATAGTTCATAATCCGGCATCGTTTGCCTGGAATCCGTTTTTCTGGGAGGCGCAGGGATGCCTGGCCTGGTTGGTTGCCCTGCACCACGTACGTCCTTATGCTCAGCTTTATATGCTCTCGTATCGTCGAGGGGCACTGGCTATCTTTTGCGTGTTGGGTGCGATGCTGGCATGCTGGTTGCTGTTTTTAAGCCTCTTTTTTCAAGGTGATGTCTTCGCCAGCCTGTCGATTTTGCTGCCCTTCGCTTTTATCCTTTTGCCCATCTTTGGTCTCTGGCGCGCCTGCTATGCTTCACTGCTGAAACTTTTTCTGTTTCAACCACTGACAGTAGTTGTGGGTGCCAGTACTGTGTCTGATGCGGTGCTAAATGAGCTTTGCCGGTCGGAGAAATGCGGGTTAACTATCCTCGGCTACGTTGATGAGTATATATGTGCCGATCATGATCGGTTTTCCTGGCCAGTACTGGGTGGTAGCGTCATCCTGCGCGATCTGATCGCGTCTGGTCTGGTGGATCTGCTGGTGGTGTCGCCCGAGTGCTATGGGGATCTGGTTTTCTATCCAGTTTTAATGGAGGCGCAGGCTCAAGGAGTGCAGATTTTTTCTCTGGCGGATTTCTACGAGTGCATGGCCGGAAAGTGTTTTCTGCTGCAGGACTCTGACGTATGGAAGCTGGTGAAGCAGGTCTATCGTTATCGGATGCCTCTGGCTTATCAGTGCTGGCGTCGTGCCCTGGATCTCTGCTTTGGTGTGGTTGGGTTGACTTTGTTGCTGTGTTTGCTACCACTGTTTGCCCTTTTTATCTGTTTGGATTCGCCAGGCCCGGTTTTTTATTGCCAGGAACGAATGGGACATTATGGGCGCTGTTTTCGTATGTTGAAATTTCGCTCGATGCGCGTGAATGCTGAACTTTATGGAGAGGCCTGGGCCAGCCTGCACGATAGCCGTGTGACGCGCGTTGGTCGCATCTTGCGTGCCACCCATCTGGATGAGTTACCGCAGGTGCTGAATATTCTGCGTGGGGAGATGAGTTTGATTGGACCTCGCCCCGAGCGCCCCATGTTCGTGTCTCAATTGGAACAGGCGCTTCCTGTGTTTCATTGTCGCTTGACGGCCAAGCCAGGCCTGACTGGTTGGGCTCAGGTCAAGATGCCCTATGCCAGTTCATATGAGGATGCAGCTGTGAAGCTACAATATGATCTCTATTATATTCAGCATCAATCGTTTACGTTGGATGTGTCTATTCTGCTGCAAACTGTTGTCGAGGTGCTGTGGTGCTCCGGTCGCTAGCTCATGGCTGGAGCTTACTACAAGAGGGGGGTGTGATGACGTTTGGACAATATTGGATCATTTTCGTGCGTCGCTGGCCGTTGCTGTTGCTCTGTCTGCTGTTGGTGAGTTCCGGGGCGTTAGTGGTCAGTCTGTTTATGACACCGGTGTATCGCTCTAGCGTGTTGCTGCAGGTTGCTATCCATTCAGGCAATAATCAAAGTGATATCAATGATCTACTGGCGAGCAATCAATTAGTGCAGACCGAATCGCAACTGGCGGTTAGCGATCCAGTTGTGCAGGAGGTTGCCAGCCACTATGCTGGTTTGACGGCTGCTCAGCTGAGCAAGATGGTTTCTTCCAGTGTCAAGCTCAATACGCAACTGTTTGAGCTTACGGTTCTGGATACTGATGCGCGCCGCGCTGCTCGCCTGGCTAATGATCTGGCCCGGACTTTTATTCGTCACCAGGAGCGTGCACGGCAACAGGAGAATCAGGCATCCCAGCAGCAATTGCAGCAAGAGATTACTACTACGCTGCGGCAGATCAATGTGGTGAAGAGTCAGCGTGCCTCTGCTGCCGCTAAAGGCCAGGCTGACAATTTTTCCGAACAATTGACAACCCTGGAGCAGCATTATAACCAGTGGCAGTCAGCCCTGGTTCAACAGAAGTTATCTGAGGCTCAGCGCAGTGGTTTTCTGCTGATTGTGCAGCCTGCGCAGGCCGCGTCTGCACCGATTCAACCAGATATCGCGTTGAATACCGCCGCTGGCTCGATCGTTGGCCTCTTGTTGGGCTTCTCTTTGATCTTGCTGCTGGCCCATGTGGATCAACATGTGCATTCTAGCGAAGAGTTGCAGCAGTTTCTGTCCTGGCCTGTTCTGGCACTCACCTGGTTGGAACATAACACCAAGGGAGCATCGATCTATCCTGGGGACCATACTGCGAACGGGGAGGCCTATCGGATTTTACGTTCGAGCATTGGCTTTGCTGGCGTGGATAAGCCTTTACGCTATCTGATGGTTACCAGCGCCCTTCCTCGAGAGGGGAAGAGTACGGTTGCGGCCAACCTGGCTATTTTCATGGCTCTGGCCGGTAAGAATACCTTGTTGATCGATGCTGATCTGTTATGCCCTACCCTGCATGAAAAATTTGATCTTCCTGCTGATAAGCCTGGATTGAGCAATGCCATTCTCGCCTGCAGTATGCCTGATTTTCAGGCTCACCCGCAGCGTATATTCCACTCTGTTGTCGATCCCCGTTCGATTTCATTGGATGCCTATATTCACCCCACCAGTACGCCCAACCTGCGCGTGATGTCTTCTGGTCCTTTGCCACCAAATCCAGCGGAATTACTGGAATCCCGGGCAATGAACCGTTTTTTGCAGGCTCTCCATAGCTGTGACGCAGAGGTAATTATTTTTGATACTTCTCCTCTGCTGGGCCTCTCGGAGTCGATTGTGTTGTCGACAAAAGTAGATGGAACCATTGTGGTTGCCGATCTTAATCATGTTCGTAAGCCACAATTACGCCAGATGCGGTCACGTTTTTTGCAGGCGGGCTCGCGCGTCGTTGGCTGCGTGGTGAATAAATATCCTAGCCGTGGCAGCCAGTTCCCTTATTCGCTCCACGCTCGCTATCGTCCTACTGGACAGATGCGGGAAGCCTCGGCCGTTTCTACTGCGGTCCACCAGCACCATCCAATGCCGATGCGTTAGTCTGTGCCTGGCTGCGTGATTGCTCAAGTATGTGGCTGGTGGTGCTGTTTGTTTCTGGCTGTGTATATTCATGGATGGTTTATTGGAGGTTGGATGAGTAGTCGTGTGGGGCGGTTCTATGTTGTCGCTGTCTATCAGTGTGGTTCAGCGAAGTTGTTGCTCGGTTTAGTGGGGGGAATGCCAATCATTGGAGGATTATTGGTCTGGCTGGGTCCCCTGGCTTTTGCTGCCGTTATGGGCGCTCTTTTGCTGGGGATCGTGGGAGCGTTGCGCCTGGATGCGCTCATGGTTGTCTTGCTGGTTGCGCTCCACCTCTACCTGGATTGGTATCTGGGTTTTCATCTCGTTGTCCCTATACTCGCCATTGTCTTCTTGCTGCTGTGCTATCTGTTGCGGTCCGCGCAGCATCCCTGGACGCGACCGCGCGGAGTTGGACTCTGGAGCATCTTTCTGGTGTTGACGCTCTATCCGGCGTTTCGCGGCGGTTCACTGATGCTCTATGATGCCGCCTCTTTTTATCCCAGTGATATTCTGGGTGCGTTGCTAATGTACTGGCTGGGATTGCTGGTAGGCCATGATGTGGCCAGCTTGCGGCGCTTCTTCCAGCTTTTCACTTTGCTGGCCGTTTTGCTGGCCTTGCACACCCTCTTCCAGAGTATGACTGGTACGATTCTGTTCGCGTCGTCACGGGTGGATGATTTCCTGTCGCGTACAGATGTGGCCTACTACCAACTCTTAGATAGTGATACGCACCGGGCTGGCTCTTTTTTTATCGACCCAAATTGGAATGGAGCTTTCTTTGCTATGCTTGCCTTCCTCCCTCTGGGACTATTGGTGACCAGCCGACGGTGGTGGCAGAAGTTGTGCTGGGCATTGGCGCTGTCCTTGCTTGTGCTAGCTCTGATGTGTACATACAGTACCGGGTCCTGGCTGGCTTTTCTGTTTGGCCTGGGAGTGTTCCTCTACCTGGTTGGTCATACGCGCTATCGTCTGAGCATCTTGTTGATTGCTGCTTGCTCGCTTGTTTCGTTAGCCTGGTTCTTTCCTGGCCAGCTTGCCCTACAACTGCGACATGCCGGTGCTGACAATGAGCTCTCGCTCCGTGTGGCGGCCTGGCATACCGCGTTACGCGTAATCCAGGCCTATCCCTGGCTTGGGGTGGGCCTTGGTCATCAAGCCTACCTGATTACTTCCAATGCCTATCGCGTTCCTGAGCAGTTTGTCTTGCTCTCTCACCCGCATGATTCCTACCTGGAATGGGCTTCCATGGCCGGATTGCCGGTTCTGGCTGTGTTTATGTTGTTGCTTCTGAACGCGTTCGGGCAGTCCTGGAATAATTGGCGTCGGGCAGCTTTAGACGAGCGGCCACTGCTTGGGGCGGGCATTGCTGCCAGTATGACGTTGAGCATCAATAGTATCAGTATTAATGGCTGGACCCATTTTGCGCTGGCTCCAATGGGCTGGTTAGTGCTGGGCGCGGTGGCTTCACCTCTGTTGGGTGCGCTACCTGCACGAAATATTGACCAGCCAGTGGAGCGGGAGGCGAGACATGTCGATGCATAATTCACTATTGCCTCAAGAGAATAGGGCATATCTAGAACCACAGCGGTCGCGACGTGATGGCCTGCGACGGCGTGCTATGCTTTTGAAAGATCCGACTGCCTTATTCGCTGAGGCCGCACCAGAGTTTACTGTGTCTCAGGCTCATGATATACCCGCGACTATAGATCTGGTTATCCCTGACCTGTCGGCCGCTGGCTTTATCATTGAGCAGCAGCCGACCTGGCTGATCCCTGCTGTTAAAGACCTTGAGCAGCTGAAGCATATGCCTGCGCCATTGGATGCCAGCGAGGCGCGCCCGTTTCTTCTGCGTATGTTCTTGCGCGACTCGGGTATCTATGCTATCGCCTCGTGTTTGTCGCCTCTCTTCTCACTACTGCTAACGCCTTTTCTGACACGCAACCTTTCGGCGCTGGACTATGGTGTCCTGACGCTGCTGAACACTACGCTGGCTTTGGTGGGACCTCTGGCACAACTGGGCCTGGGATCATCCTTTGTGCGCCTGTATCATCAAAACGTTTCAGGTTCGCGTGAGCGCCATGCCTTGTTTACGACCCTGATCATGCTGTTGGTATCCTTTTCCCTGTGTGTTGCCGCTCTACTGGCCATTCTGGCTCCCTGGCTTTCTCGCCTGCTGTTACACAGTGTTGACGGAGAAATGCTATTTCGCCTGGCTGCGCTGCTTCTGTTACTACAGAATATGACGTTTCCTGCTTTTACCTGGCTGCGTGCGCAGGGGCGGGCGCTGGCATTCGTTGCGCTCTCACTTCTTAACTTGCTGCTCAATCTGGGACTTACGCTTCTGCTAGTTGGCGCCTGGCAATGGGGTAATTCCGGTGTCCTGGTAGCGGCCTGTGGGGGGTATGCTGGCGTGCTGCTTTGTTCGTTGCCTCTGCTTAACTACCGTATGCAGTGGCACGTCAGTTGGTCGTTTGCCTCTCAATTGCTGGCCTATGGGTTATCAACGCTGCCCGGATTGTTCTCCGTCTGGGTGCTCCAGCTTTCGGATCGCTATTTCCTGCTGGCATTTGGGACGCTTCCCCAGGCGGCTAGCTACTCAATCGCCTATACACTGGGCAATATTATTGGTCCGCTGGTGATCGCGCCCTTCTCGCTGGCCTGGTATTCTGCGCTTCACGTTGTTGCTCGCAAGTCGCGTGCTCCGGAGCTGTTTCGCCTGATTTTTCGCTGGTATTGCCTCGTCCTGCTATTGATGGTCTTTGGGGTTTCCTTGCTGGCTAACGATATCTTGCACCTGTTTTTTCCATCGCCATATACACTGGCCGCGCCGATAGTCCCTTTGATTGCGCTTTCCAACCTGTTCTTCGGGCTTTTTGAATTCTTCAACCTGGGTATCACTTTGCGAGGCAGGTTGCGCTTTAATGTGATATTGCTTCCGCTGGCTGCACTCGTCAATCTGGGTGGCAATTGTCTCTTTATTCCGGTTTTTGGGGTCATGGGGGCAGCTGGTTCAACCCTGCTGGCATACGTTATCCTGGCATTGCTGGCTTACCTGGTCAATCAGCGCCTCTATCCCACCCCACTTGACCTCGATGTATGCGCCCTTGGATTGCTGGTGGGCGGATTCTATTATGCCCTGTATCAATGGTTGCTTCCTCTGCAGCAGCCGTTCTTCCACTGGCTATTCACCTGCGGCTTGATTGGCTGCTATGCGCTCTCGCTGTGGCTGTTGAGCCTGGTGAGTGCCAGGAAGGATAAGCACTGATACGTCTCTACTGAGACGCATCCTCTGTGTGAGGAAGAAAGGATAAGGTATGGCGCTTCGTTCCTGGGGGAGGGTCTGTATGCATCTGCTGGGACCTGCTCGCTCTAATTATCGGGTGATGAATGATGCTCGAGCCTTGCGGGCGGCGGGTTATCAGGTAACCATCGTGGATGTGATTGCTCGCTGCGATCAGCAACTGACTGCTGAATGGGTGGATGGCATTTATATCCAGCATGTCTGTGCGCCCGGATGGTTTGTTCCTGCGCACTTTAAGCCGTGGTTTCTGGTGAAATTCTGCGTCCTGATGATCCGCTGTTTTGTACGCTTGCTCGGTGTGCGGGCGGATATCTATCATGCCCATGTGGAGCACGCTTTTCTCGCTACGTACCTGGTGGCGCGACTACGTAAGAAAGGGCTTATCTTTGATACGCCTGAGCTGACTATGTTTGGTCCGGCTATTCAGCGCTGGCCGCGCCTGCGCTGGCTGGCTATACACTGTATCCGCTGGCTGTCGCGCTCATGCGATAGCTATATCACCGGATCGCCACGCTATGTGCCGGTGCTGAGCAGGCTCTATGGGACAGCCCGGGTGTTGCTCCTGCGCCATATTCCTCCTCACCACGAATCCATCAGGAATACACGCTTACAGCAAAAGCTGGGCCTGCCCGCGCACATGCGCATTGCTTTATATCAGGGCAATCTCCAGGCTGATCGTGGATTGGACCTGCTGGTGCGGGCCGTTCCATATCTGGCACCTGATATCACCATTGTCTTGCTTGGGGATGGCTATGATGCGACTGCGCTTGAGTTGGCGGCGCTTATTCAGCGTGAGCAGCTTGGCGAGCGCATCAAATTGCTTCCAGCGGTACCCTATGCTGAACTACTGGATTGGACCTCGTCAGCTGATCTGGGGCTGCTGCTGTTGCCGCCCACCCATTCATTGAGCATTCGTTATTGCCTGCCCAACAAATTCTTTGAATATCTGATGGCGGGCCTGCCGATTCTCTCGGCGCGCCTGGATGCTATCTCCGATATGATTCATCGCTACCATGTCGGCCACGTTCTCGATGAGCTCACGCCTGCCAGTGTCGGGCAGGCTATTAACACGCTGCTGGCCGATCGCGATCTCTGGCAGACCATGCACGCCAACGCGCTGGCAGCCATTGCGCATGGCCTCACCTGGGAAGAAGAAGCCACGAAACTGATCAATTTATATCAAGCGATTGGCTTCAAATATACTGGTGTCTATTTCAATCTGCCCCCGCCTCCTTAGGTCAACCTTTGCTGCCAATGATTAAGATCAGTCAGGATCTGGAGTGCCCACTCAAGATCAGGCAGCGTCTCAGCAATCGGTTTGGCCGCGGCTTCCTTTGCTTCCATGAGGGCTAGATAGCGCATCATAAACAAGGGGGTGCGTGCAATGGCAAGCGGGAGCGCCAGACGTTCCACGGCTGTCAGGGGTTCATCCAGGCCAGAAGCGTACGCCTCGAGCAGGTCACGAAGGCGTTGGATCCGCTCATCTGAGAGGGGGTCTTCCGAAAAGGTGGAATTAGTATAGTACAGCGTCAGAGCGATGTCATCAATCCGTGCTCGTTCGCCCATAAAATCCAGATCCGTAATGAGCACGACCTTGCCGTTGTGGAAGAAGACGTTATTATCCCAGAAGTCTCCATGAACCAGTTGGTGGGGCAGATGGGTCACCAGACCCTTCTCAAGGACACGCAAACGATGGGCTAAATCCTGGGCTGCGGAAGCGAAGCGTGCTTCTTGTGCTGTTGGCCCCCAGTGCTCAATACGACGGACGGCTCTCATAGTCCAGGCCAGGGCTTCTTCGGACGAGATATGATTGGCGATCGGAGGGCGCTTGCCTGCCCAGCTCACCTCTGCTTTTTTGAGGAAGCTATGCGTTCGCCCGAGCAGGGGAAGACCAACAGCAAGACGTTCCCACGAGTCCATGTAGGCGTCGCTTTCGACATACTCTTCCATCTCGAGAAGACAGCCTTTGTGAAACGTCCAGGAGGTGCCAGCCAGGGTGGGGACCACCACGGGGGAAGGGATACCTCCAGAAGAGAGCAGGCGGTGAACGCGCTGAATATCGGCCACCCTGTGGGCTGTGACCCAGGAACGATAGACGCGGACAACGTACCGTTTCTCTTTCGCACTGACCAACAGGTTCAGGTTGCGAGAGCCGCCTAGATCCATGGGTGATTCAGTGAACTCCACGCCATAGCTGGCCTGGACAAAGTCGAATAACTCCGGTGACGGAGTTGGGCGGGGGCTTTCTCGCTGTTTCGTCATAACTCTATCGCCTCTAATAACAAAGGAGGTTGCATCACAATGACCTGCCCTGATCTCTTTGTCGAGGGCGAGATCCATAGGGAGCAGCCTTAAATATCACAAACCATTCAACAAAATATAATCCTTCTTTTATCTATCCCATTTATTATTCGTTCATTGTATAGCACTTTGCTTATGCGTTACAAGCAAATCCACGTAATGTCGAGAAAAGCTGTTTCCCAACATCTCAATTCTTCTATAGAGCGAATGTTATAATTTTTGAGATAGAAGAGGAAGATCTATAGGATTAATAGAAAATATTCCATTAAAAGAGATTTTTTTTATGCCAAGAAAAAGGAAAATTGATGAATTCTGGACCACAATATGTTATCCGCTACCGGTTCGAATGGCTTGGAGAGTGCTTTTGGAGCGCCAATGATGAGGCACGAGGACGTTTCGGATATGCTATTTTTCCAGAGATGTTGCCTCTCTCAGAGCAAACCATCGAGCGGACTAACGAACTCATGGCATGGCATGATCAAGCCCTCAATTGGGATTATCCCCCTGATCCTGGTCCCTGGCGACAAGAAGAGTGCGAGCGCTTTAACTACGCTGCTAGAGAGCTCCTGAATGCCGTTCGCCAGGAGTTAGGGTCGAATTTCGAGGTGATTGATGATTTCGTAGAGGAGAAGGAAGATCCAGAACTGGATGCCTATTCGCAAGATCCCAAAGGCTTTGTTAGACAAAAGCAGATTGATTGACATTGATAAGAAATTTTACCTATGATATGAGGATATGGACTATTTGCATGCCGATCTTAAAGCCAAGGGAGTGGTGACCACTTCTGAGCCTGAGCAGCAGCCGTGGGGCATCTTCATGACTATTCAGGATCCTGACCAAAATTCTCTGCTGCTAGTTGACAGCCTCGTTAGGATGAGCATAAGGAATTGTTATGGCTTATCGAAGGCGTTCTGTCTGCCAGCATAGAATGCTGTGGAAAACCTGGCACTTTCTTTCAAGAACATCTATTTTGAGGGGATTCTATGAATGATTTATCTCTTAATCAGCTAATTCTGACTTACATTGAAGGTTGGAAATTAAAAGATCGCGAGCAGATTCTGAGCACGCTTGATCCGGCATGTGTGATTATAGAATCTTATGGGCCCACTTATAGAGGAAAAGAAATGGTTGGTCGATGGATTGACTCCTGGTGCGCTCCGGGCAACATCGTCGATCACTGGGATGTCACATCTTTTTTTGCCGGGGATGAGTCTTGTTTCTTCGAATGGGTCTTTGAATGCACTTATGCTGGAAATCGTGGTGGCTTTGAGGGCGCATCGATTGCACGGTTTAGCAATGACAAAATCATCTATCTCCGAGAATATGCAATGGCTGCTGCCTCACGCTACGAGTGGGATGGGTAACTTTTCCAGCACATTATATGGCTTCCGCTTGTAGGATATTGGGATGTGTCATAAGCGCCTGGTGAGATAGAGTGCAAACGTGGCTGAATGGTGCAGATCAAATAAATAGGTTGACAACAAAGGTTCTAACTTGTTATCATTAACATTAACAATAAAAATGTAAAGACACTGAACGAGCGGAGTAGAGAGAAACGATTCGCCAGAGAGTGGAGGTCACCGGGTGCGAGCCTCCTTCGATTACGTCTCTTGAACGTGGCTCGGAAGTCGAGTATCTGAACTGATTATGCTTGCTGTTCTGCAGGGATGGTCAGCGTTAAGATATTCCGGGAATGCCCGTTAGCGCTGTTTGAGGATAACTGACTATGGCCGGGTTGGGCGAGTCGGTTGTCAAAACAAGGTGGTACCACGAGCTGCGTTGCCCTCGTCCTTGAGATGTGGCAACGTTTTTTGTTAGTACAATAAAGGAGTACTACCATATGCTGCCCAACCGTTATCAGTTTCGTGATGCTGAACCTCGCCTGGCCCGCCTGTGGGCGGATGCCGATACCTATGCCTTTGATCCAACTGGATCAGGTCCGATCTATACCATCGATACGCCTCCCCCTACCGTTTCGGGAGACCTCCACATCGGACACTGCTTCTCCTATACCCAGACCGATGTCATTGCGCGCTTCCAGCGCATGCGCGGCCGCCGCGTCCTGTATCCCATGGGTTTTGATGATAATGGTCTGCCAACCGAGCGTTTCGTTGAGAAGACGATCAAGCGCAAGGCGACCGAGATGGATCGTGCCGAGTTCCTGGCGCAGTGCTGGCGACTGACACAGGAGACCGAAGATCACTTTGAGTCTCTGTTGCGTCGTTTGAGCTTGAGCGTCGATTGGAATTATCGCTACTCGACCCTGTCTCCTGAGGCGCAGCGCACCTCGCAGGCCTCGTTTATCCAGCTCTATCAGGCTGGTCGCGCCTATGATCAGGTTGCGCCAACGCTCTGGTGTCCCGATTGTCAGACGGCGATCGCGCAGGCCGAACAGGATGATAAGACGCTGCCGACGCTGTTTACGACGTTCGCGTTCCAACTGCCAGACGGCCAGACGTTACCGATTGCTACGACGCGACCTGAGCTGTTGCCCGCCTGCGTCGCCATCTTCGTTCATCCCCAGGATCAACGCTATGCGCACCTGCTGGGATCATCGGCGCGCATCGCCAGCGCAGCTTTTTCGCAGCAGGTGCTGATCGAGGTTCCTATTCTGGCCGATGAGCTGGTTGATCCATCGAAGGGGAGCGGCGCGGTCATGTGCTGCACCTTCGGTGACTCGACCGATGTTCGCTGGTGGCGTACCCATCAGTTGCCGCTGCGGGCGGCCATCGATCGTGCCGGGCGCATGACGGCTCTGGCCGGTCCGCTGGCCGGCCTGCCCACGGCGGCTGCTCGTAAGCTCGTTCTGCAGAACCTGGCCGAGCAGGGCCTGATCTTGCGGCAAGAAACGATCGAGCATACGATTGGTGTTCACGAGCGCTGCGGTACCCCGGTCGAGTACCTGCAGACGCGGCAGTGGTTCATTCGCGTCCTGGATCAGAAGGAGCGCCTGATCGAGATCGGTCGCCAGATCCGCTGGAACCCTGAGTACATGCGCATTCGCTACGAGCATTGGGTTGAGAACCTGCAGTGGGACTGGTGCATCTCGCGCCAGCGCTTTCTGGGCGTCCCCTTCCCGGCCTGGACCTGCCGGGCCTGTGGAGAGTTGTTGCTGGCCCGACAGGAGGATCTGCCGATCGATCCTCGCCAGACCAGTCCCGGCCGCGCCTGTCGCTGCGGTGCTACGGATTTTGAGCCCGAGATGGATGTCATGGATACCTGGGCTACCTCGTCGTGTTCGCCTTTGATTATTGGGCGCTGGCTGGATGATCCAGCCTGGTTCCGGCAGCATTTTCCGGCTAGCCTGCGCCCACAGGGGCACGATATTATTCGCACCTGGGCTTTCTATACCATCGTCAAGGCGCTCTATCACTGCGATGCGGCCCCCTGGCAGGAGATTATGCTCTCCGGTCATGGCCTGTCGAGCGAGCGCACCAAAGTCTCAAAGTCCAAAGGCAATGGGTCGCTCGACCCCCAGGCGGTCATCGAGCAGGAATCGGCCGATGCCCTGCGCTACTGGGCGACCTCGGTCAAGCCGGGGCAGGATACGCCGTTTAGTCCCGAGTCGATCGCGACCGGTCGCCGCCTGGTTACCAAGCTATGGAATGCTTGCCGTTTCGCTGAAAGCCGCCTGCAGGACCTGGATGCTTCTGCGCTGACAACCTTACCGTCGGGGATGCTGCCGACCGATCGCTGGCTGCTCTCTCGTCTGGCGCAGACGATCACATTTGCTACCAGAGAGTTTGAGCAGGGCGATTACGCGGCTGCACGTATGGAAGTCGAGCGCTTCTTCTGGTCGGATCTCTGTGATAACTACCTGGAACTGGTCAAGTCGCGCCTGTATAAAGAGGAAGGGGATGAGCGCCGGGCTGCGCAATGGACGCTCTATCATGCCCTGCTGGGCGTTCTCAAGTTATTGGCTCCCTACCTGCCTTTTATCACAGAAGAGCTCTATCTGGGACTTTTCCAGCAGTGGGACGGGGCCGCCTCGATCCATACCGCTGCCTGGCCTACTGCGCCCGCTGATTGGGTCAATCCGGAGGCGGAGCAGACCGGGAAGCTCTTGCTTGAGATTCTGCGTTCAGTTCGTCGCCAGAAGGCTGAACTGGGCATCTCTGTTGGTGGGACTTTGGAGTCGCTCCGTATCACGACCGGTGCCGCCGGTTTGCCCATCCTGCAGGCCGCTTGCAGCGACCTTCAGAACGTTACCCGTGCCCGGACCATCCAGTTTATAACTGCGCCTGATTCAGATGCAGAGCTATTATCACAGCTGCGCATTGAGTTGGCCCTGCCTCAGAGTGCCTGATCGCAACAGCTAGCTCAGGGTGAGGTGCACATTGCCAGCAGGATTTGCTACTACTTTGACTCGTCAACTGATATGTAGCAAATCCCGCTGGCATCAGATAAAAGGCGTAGCAAGATTTATGATTCGATAGTAATAAATATCCTCTTATATATATTTCTTGTGTGTTCCAAGCGCAAGCATTTTCGATGGTACTGCAAGTGGAATAAAAAACTCATCCTTTGCTGTTATAAATTCAGGTTGATATGTTTTTTACTTTATGCTTGCAGAAAGTCGCGATTAGCAATTGTTCTATCTGTAGTATATTGTTTATTTTCGTAAGAAAGTATTTCTAACACATGGAATGTATGGTTCGAGATGTCCCGGTCTATTATGAAGTTTATGGCGAGGGATTCCCTGTTATTTTAATTCATGGTTATACACCTGATCATCGCTTGATGACAGGTTGCATGGAGCCGCTATTTGCCAATCGATCAGGCTGGCAGCGTATTTACCTCGATCTGCCTGGAATGGGGCGCACGCCTGGCGTGGAGCGGATTAATAGCACCGATGATATGCTCGATTTAGTACTCGATTTCATTGACCAGGTGATTCCGGGCCAGCGTTTCCTGCTGGTTGGCGAATCTTATGGTGGTTATCTGAGCCGGGGTGTTGTGTTGCGTAAATCTGAGCAAGTAGACGGCCTGGCCTTGATCTGCCCTGCTGTTATTGCTGATCCGGCCCGGCGCGAGTTGCCACCACACACCGTTCTGGTTGAAGATCCACAATTACTGGCCTCGCTTGATCCCACCGAGGCGGAAGAATTTAGCGCAATGGCGGT
Source organism: Dictyobacter formicarum (assembly GCF_016587435.1). The sequence continues at coordinate 151,336 of NZ_BNJJ01000007.1, read as the reverse complement.
TGTGCAGAATAAGTATAACTGGGAACGTTTTCGTGACGAGATTCTTCCTGGCCTCAAAATTGCTGATAGCGCCTTTTTGCAGAAGATTCGACAAAATTATAGTTATACCTTTAATGTCGATCAGCTCCCTCAGCCTTTTACCAGACCAGCCCTTATCTTTACAGGTCGTCAGGACGATTCTGTGGGCTATCAGGATGCCTGGCGCTTGCTGGAGAGCTATCCGCATGCGAGCTTCGCCGTGCTTGATCGCGCCGGTCATAACGCTCAGATTGAGCAGAACCAATTGTTCGACGCCCTTATGAGCGAATGGCTGGATCGGGTACAAGAATCTCTTGCGACTTCCTCGCTCCGATAAATCCTGACCTTGAGTGCATTTCTGCCAATGATGATCCCTTTTGTGATATTCTAGAATCTGTTGTGAATGCGAGCAAAACAGGATCAGAAGGTGGAGAATGCCCATGAAGACGTATGATGACATTGCCGAATGGTATGATCAATGGATTGGCGCTCACTCGATGCGCGAGGATCGCTTCTTTTCAGCCATAGAAGCGCTTATAGGCGAGGTCTCGGGACAACGTATCTGTGATCTCGCCTGTGGGCAGGGTCGAGTGGCACGCTACCTGGTGGACCTTGGTGCACGCGTCGTTGGGGTTGATCTCTCGAGCAAGTTACTTGCTATCGCGCGTCACCATGAGAAGACCGAGCCACGTGGAATCGATTATGTGCAAGCTGACGCTCGGAGTCTCGATGACAAGATGCTTGGCATGTTCGATGGCGTTGTGTGTTCGATGGCCTTGATGGATATTCCAGATCTTGCCCCAACACTGCACAGTGTCGCGCGTATTCTTCGGCCTGGAGGATGGTTCGCCTTCTCCATCCTCCATCCCTGCTTCCACACCTCACAGTCAGGAGAGATGGAGACACCGGAGGGAACCATACGGATCATTGGCAGGTATTTTTCGGAGGGTTATTGGCGCTCAGATGCCCGGCCAGGACCTCCTGGTAAAGTTGGCGCCTACCATCGCACGCTCTCAACCTATGTTAACGCGCTCACTGATGCCGGTCTACAGCTTGTGCGCCTGAGCGAACCGGGTCCAACTTCAGCTGTGCCCGATTCGCCATCCCTCTCGCGCATCGACAGACCGGTGTGGGCTGAGGTCCCTTCCGTCCTGGTTGCAAGCTGCAGAAAGTTGATGGAAGGGCAGAACATACTTCTCAAATAAATAAGCTAAATTCTTTCCCGATCATTGAGATTCTATGAAATGACAAGGGAGAAATTTGAGGACCGAAAATTTCCTCATCCAGGTATGGAGGATAAGCCGGAGAACTATTTCACCATGACCTACATATTAGATGAGGTCAATGGCCAGACGACGCTGACTATTATTCAAGACGATCCACGCGAGCAGGTGTCGCAAGAACAGGTTGAGTCACAGAGATCAGCTGAAGAGGACGAAAATAGCATATTGGCGGGCTTGAAGAAGTTGGTGGAAGAGTAGCCCTGTGTAGAAATAATTACGTACCAGGATGGAGTTCTTCTTGCTTGGATTCAACATGTATCATCGTGATTTTTAGCTAGATGCTACAATTGAGGATATAGTTTACAGGTATTGCACATATTTTTATGAGGGTATATGGCACTATGAAGCTCTTTCTTTCTACCGATTTTGAAGGTACCAGTGGGATTGTCGCCTGGGAGCAGATTATCGAGGGTAATGCTGAATACGAACAGGGGCGACGCCTGCTGACCAATGAGGTGAACGCGGTGATCAGGGGCGCACTGGAGGCCGGCGCGTCTAACTTTGTGGTTAATGATGCTCACCATGCCATGCGTAATCTGCATCCACAGGACTTGCTGGGACGCGCCACGCTGATTACTGGCAAGCATAAGCCGATGTATATGATGGAGGGCCTGGACGCTAGCTTTGATGGCATCTGTTTTGTCAGTTATCACGGCTCGATTGGTGCTGAGCACGCCATTCTTTCGCATACGTACAATCCCGGCGCGATCTGGGAGGTGCGTATTAATGGGGAGATCGTTGGCGAGTCGGGCATCAATGCGCTGGTGGCTGCTCATTACAAGGTGCCGATTATTTTTGTCAGCGGTGATGAGGCTACGGCTCGCGAGGCTGCCACGATCGCCCCGCAGGCGGAAAAGATCGTTGTCAAGCAGTCGCTGGGCCGTTTTGCCGCTTCGCACTTGCATCCCGAGGTTGCCTGCGAGCTGCTGCAAGCAGGTGCCCGGCGCGCGGTTGAACAACTATCAGCTATGCAACTGCCCGGCTTTACCCTGCCCGTCACGCTGGAAATCACCTTTCTGGTCGCTGATATGGCCGAAATGGCTTGCTGGATTCGCGGTGTCGAGCGTGTAGCTCCCCGGACCGTGAACGTGGTTGGCACCAACTTGCTCGACCTCTATCGCACCTTCGTCACCATTGTCACCCTGACTCGTTCTCTGGTCGATCGCTAGTGTGTATGCAAGAGAGCACCATTTTCAGAAATGCCTGGGCCGAACTTCAGGCTTGAGCGGCAATTTGCCGCTCAAGCCGTGCGTGATCAAGCCTGAAGCGGTTGCCATGATAGCCAGTCTTATCCATGGCAACGCGGGGGTAACTGCGTATAGGACGGTTCGGATGCGCCAGATGTTGTGATCTTCTAATAGGACAATCTGTGGTTTTATGTTTGTTGGTTCTGCAAAAGAACCAGCAATTCTGCCCTCGCAGCCAGAGCCTTCACGTTTTCCAGGTCCAGTTGCAGCAGTTCATCCAGTGTCTCTTTAAACCACGAAAAGACGTTCAAAAAATTTGTTCTGAGAGTGCCTGTAATATTTAGTTGTTCAGCATTCTTGCTTAGAGTGACATTTCTTGCAAGCAAAGAGGTAAGGGGCAGAAAAATGCTTGCAAAGCGTGAGTCATACGGGAAACTAAAACGTATTTTATTAAAATGATAGCATTTCAGGAGCGGAAACGTCTACTGCATATTTGGATCGTATCGTTTTCTCCTGATACATTGTGTAGAATGATGTTGAATGGTACTTTTGCTCTATTCTTGATCGGTTCTATAAAAAGGCAAACTGTTTATAAAATATGATGTATTTATCATATTTTTTTCAGATCTAAATGCAATAGGTGGATCTGAAAATTTAATCTCTAGTTGCGTTAACACTAGGAGAAGATGGACACTTTCTGGTATGATGCAGAGACTAAGAGAGCGCTGTGTGTTGTCGCAGGCACCAGTGTCGTTCTGTGCGATGGGATAACAATATGAATCTGCAGAATTTACGTGTTTTCTTGAAAGTTGCGGAGCTTGAGCATATTACGCGGGCTTCTGAGGAGCTGCACCTGACGCAACCGGCGGTGACCAAGATCATTCAGAGTCTGGAGCAGGAGGCTCATCTGGAGCTGGTGGAGCGCCAGGGGCGTCGGATTGTGCTGACTCACGCTGGCCGCGTACTGCAGACCTACGCTCGCCGGATGTTTTCTCTTGAGCGCGAGATGGACGATGCGCTGGCTGCTTTGCGCGATATTCATCGTGGCGAGATCAAGCTGGCAGCCAATACAACGGCTGGCGTCTATTTGCTGCCAGCGATCGTGGCACGTTTCCGTGCGTTGTATCCACAGATCGCTCTCAATATTTCTATTTTAAATTCACAGGAGATCATTGAACATATCCTGGACTGGTCGCTGGATTTCGGTATCGTTGAGGGCGAGGTGGAGCAACTGCCCGAAAGTTTGAATGTACGCTTCTTTACGCGCGACACCTTGATACTGGTGGTTTCTCCCCAGCATCCCTGGTGCAATGTCGATAAAGTGAGCGCGACTGACCTGGGAAATAATGCTCTGGTGGTACGCGAGTCTGGCAGCGGGGTGCGCGATATGCTGGAGCGCGAATTGAACTGTCGTGATATCACTCTCAATCCGCTATTGACCCTGACTGACAACGAAGCGATCAAGCAAATGGTTATGAATGGTGTCGGGGCAGCGGTGGTCTCATTTTTAACCGTCCAGCGCGAACTGGCCAGTGGCGACCTGGTACAGGTGCCTCTATCCGATATGGAGTTGCAGCCTGAACTTAGTTTTATCCAGCGGCCAGAGAAGCAATTATCCCGGGCGGCCCAGGCCTTTTTCTCATTCCTGTTTCCTTTGAGCACTAGTCCATCTTGAGGATACTTATCAAGAGTATTCTGGTGGCTTTTTCCTTTGATTGTAAGTGTATGTACATGGCTATCTGGTAGCTATAGTTTTACGATAGGAGCGCACGAATATGGAATTTCATGCATTGATTGAAGAGTGGTCCGGTGAGAGTATCGTTTCTTTTCGTGCTTTGCCGGGTTGTTTTTCGAAGGCATCGACTCCCCAACAAGCTGTGCAGCAGTCCCCACAGGCGGTCTCTGATTATCTACGCTGGTTAAAGAAGAATGATATCTTCTTTTTTGAGGAGGAAATCACATCATTTAATGCGGTGCCCAAAGAGTATCTGCGTGGGGTGAAGGCAGGGCCGCGTTTTGAGGCCGATCGGCCCGCTCCTACCGATCAAGAGATTGATAATGCTCTGAATGTGGCGGCTACCGCGCGGGCGCAGCTGATCGATATCTATGATGCGATACCCCTTGAGCTCAGGAGTGTTTCGCCCACACCCGGCGCGCGGTCGCTGACACAACAGCTTCAGCATGTACTGAAGCTTGAGGCGTATTATATCGCCTGTTTGAGCGAGCAGCCGCAGCCAGCCGCCTCTACTATTGCTGAAGCTGATCTGCTCAGGACCTTTGTTGAGAATGCGATGGATTATGAGATGCTGTTGCGTGATTTGACGCCCGAGCAGCGTGCCCATATCTATGTTCATGGCGCAGAGGAGTGGACCGCGGCCAAGGTTCTACGTCGCATGACATTGCACCTGCGTGAGCACTATCCTGATATGCAGGCGCTGGCACGCCAGCTTGCCACTCGTTCGTCAACTAAGTTCGGTTCCTGACTTCAAAGTCTTATGAGTGCGTCTCATTCCTATTCCCACCGGGATGCGATGGCTCGCGAGCCTGGGGGCGTCCATGCTCCCCGGCTAGCGAGCGAATCCCCAGCGTTTACGCACCATCTTTTCAAGGGGCCCAAATATCAGGCTATCGATGGCTACGCCAATGATGACGATGACGAGCATGATGGCGAAGAGCTGGCCGACATCGCCGAGGTCACGCCCGCTTTCGAGCAGGGCGCCCAGGCTGACGGTGGTGTAGAGCAGCTCGGCTGCCATCAGCGAGCGCCAGGCGAAGGTCCAGCCTTGTTTGAGTCCGGTCAGAATTGATGGCAGGGCGGCGGGCAAGATAACCTGTGTTGAGAGGGCGATGCCGCGCGAGCCCATGTTGCGGGCCGCTTTAATGTAGACCGGTGGTGTATTTTTGATGCCCGCGTCCACACCCAGTGTAATCGAGAAGAGCGCGCCCATCACGACGACAAAGATCATCGCCTGCTCATGCAGACCAAACCAGAGCAAGGCCAGCGGAATCCAGCACACGCTTGGTAGTGCCTGTAATCCCAACACCAGCGAGCCCAGCGTCTCTTCGATGTAGCGGTTGCTGCTGATCAGCAAGCCTAAGAGCAATCCTAGCACCAGCGAGAGGCCGTAGCCCATAGCCAGGCGGCGCAGGCTGACCAGGATGGCGGTTAATAGAGAGCCGTCCTGAGCCAGCCCCTTCAAGCTATCCAGGACGGTCAGTGGTCCCGGGAATAAATAGTCTTTCCAGATATGGGCGGTGGCCAATCCTTGCCAGAGCAGGAGTAGAAGGGCGAAGAAGATCAGTTGCCGTAGCAGTTTGCCGACCCATCTTATGTTGACGCTGCGTTTCTTGCTGATATTAATGGATGAGGCTGCCAAATTCTTCCTCCTGTTCTTGTTTCTGCATCTCGTTGCGCAGTACCTCCAGGATCTCTGCGGCTTTGTCTACCAGTTGGTGATCTTCCAGGCTGCGTGGCCGTGGCAGGTGTATTGGAAAGTCGCGGACAATGCGTCCGGGGCGTGGCGCAAAGACAATCACGCGATCTCCCAGTGCGACCGCTTCGCGTACATTGTGCGTGACAAAAAGGACCGTTTTACGGGTCTCGCGCCAGATGGCTTCAACCTGGGCGTGTAGCTTGTCGCGCGTAAAGGCATCCAGAGCGCCAAAGGGCTCATCCATCAACAGGATTTCTGGATCGATGGCCAGCGCCCGGGCGATGGCGGCGCGCTGGCGCATGCCGCCTGAGAGCTGGTGCGGATAGCTATGCTCAAAGCCGTTGAGGTTGACCATGTTGAGATAGTGCCGGGCGATCTCTGCGCGTTGCTTGCGGGGAATACGCGCCTGGCGCAGTCCAAATTCGACATTCTGCTGCACATCCAGCCAGGGAAAGAGCGCCGCCTCCTGGAAGAGCAGGATACGGTCGGTGCCGGGTCCCTGAACCTCTTTATGGTTGGCGAAAATGGCGCCACTACTTGCTTGCTCCAGACCAGCAATGATGCTCAATAAGGTGGATTTGCCGCAGCCGCTGGGCCCCAGAAAGCAGACGAACTCGCCTGGTTGGATGGCAAGATCAACAGGGTGTAATGCTTCCACTACCCGTTCGCCATCCACGAACGTCTTGCTCACACCTTCGATCCGTAATGAGTTGCCACCAGCGAGCGGGGACAAGCCGTCCCCACTGCCTGATCCAATAGAACTTCGTATATGGACTGTTGATTGGCTCATGCGGTCTCTCCTTATGAGGCTGTAACTTTCTGTAGTCCCTTGCTGCTGAGTACGCTGTTCAATTGATCGAGGGAGAAGATCCCTGAGAGATCGGGTTTGGTTGTGCCCAGGAAGCCCAGAGCATAGGCGTTGTCCGCCGATTTAAACAGGGTTGAGGCCAGTGGATCATATGTGATGTCTAGCCGCTTGAACGACCCATCAACCGCTGAGTTTGACAGCGCTTTTCCGGTCAGCTTTTTCAACTGCTCATTGGCGATTTTCTCGGCCGCAGGCAGGTTATTGTTGATGTATTGTACTGTCTCCACATGGGCCTGTAGAAACTTCTGCACGATGTCGGGATGCTGGTCCAGGAAGTCTTTGCGCACGACTACCAGGGTTGTGATGAACTTGTTGTTGGGCCAGGTGCTGCGCTCATCCACAAAGATGGTGCCCTGTGCTTCGTTGACCAGGCGTGATGCCCATGGTTCTGGTACCCAGGCGCCATCGATCTGTCCCTGTTTGAACTCGTTGAGGATGTTGGCGTTATCGGTGGGCAGTATCTGGATGTCTCCGCCGTCATCCGTGCTCTTCAGGTTGTGTATCTGCAGATAGTGGCGCAGCGCGATGTCCTGCGTGCCACCTTTCTGTGGCGTGGCCAGCTTCTTGCCTTTGAGGTCGTTGGCGGTCTTAATGTTAGCGCCTGGACGTACGATGAATGATGCGCCGCCGCTCGACGCGCCAGCGATGATGCGCAAGGCATCGCCATGGCTCTTGACATACGTATTGATCGCGGGATTGGGTCCCACGTAGCCGATGTCGATATCGCCAGCGCTCAGAGCCTCCATCAATGCGGGACCAGCATTGAATGTTTTAGATGCGTCCAGGGTATTGTTGCCGAGCGCCGTCGCAAATGTCCCGCGAGCTACCCCGACCAGGGCGACGGCGTGGGTGATATTGGGAAAATAACCCAGATGAACAGTCACTGGTGAGCTACTCCCGCCATTTGTTGAGCCAGAGGCATTGCTGTCACCGCCACAGGCTGCCAGGGCCAGCGACAAGAGTAATATACATGCCAGCATGCGTGGGAAGCGATGCGATGATGCCTTCATAAAAATACTGCTCCTTCGTCCCTAATTCAGAGTAGGTGTATGAATGCCCGGATATCATGGCTCAAGCCCGCCTTGATAAGTCCTCTCTCTAGCATTGCCAGAGGTTGCCGGTCGCAAACAGAATACCTTCCCATCCAGCTTCGATATATGAGCCCATTCTCATAGCAGGAAATATTCTATACACTCACGAGATCGGATGTTCTCACTTTTGAACTGCCATAGTTGCGCTTGATAAATGTAACTATGTTTACATTCATGGTTGCTATTTGCCACAAAAGCCCGTAAATATGAAACCACTGTTACGATATTGTTTAGAGCTTACATGAGTTCGAATTAGAAGTCAATGTTTTTTGTTGATTTTCTTGATGAAGTTTGTCATCAATAGAAATTTTAACTATGAACGCCACCTTTTCAATGTATCTTTTACTCATAAAAAATTGTTATTGTTTAGATATGTAGTGGTTATAGATAGTAGCAGACAGCCTGATTAATCTGTTCGTTTCTTCTACAATCAGTAGTGAGCCCAGATCTTCCGGACAGAGCAGCCCAAAATGGGTATCCTGCTTCTGAGGTGGGGGAAATCGCTCAGCATTTATATGCATTGCTCTAGCTTGAATTCGTTTCCTTATGAAGAGTATGCGCGTCGGCGTAGCAGCGGCTCGCGAATTGCCGTTGCATCCAGCTTGCTCGCGCCGAGAAACCGAACGAATCGCGCAAACCCACAAGCCAATGCCTCCGCAAATGCCTCATTGTTGCCGAGAGCCTCATCCTCCAGCCACAAGCCCAGGATGACACATGTGTTGGTCGTCCGGTCGAGTTTGCTGTCGAACCGCGCGACGAGCCGGTCGCCCCACAAAATCGGCAACGTGTAATAGCCGATGACCTGCTTCACACGAGACGGTTGCCCCCAGGATCTTCAGGGATTCACAGAGGACGTGTTGGCGTTGGTTTCGCTTTTTCGTAGGCTTGGTTGCTTTCCTCTCTTCGACAAAGCGCAGCTTTTCTGCCAGATTGACCGTCCCGAGTGGGCGCAGGAGCTTGCCTCGATCCTTCTTGGTTTGGCGTTGGTCCAGAATGAAACGCCCCAACCCTGGGATCGAGATCCAGTGACTGCCAACGGTGAATTTGTCGTTGGAGAGATAAAAGGATTCGTGCGATGTTCCCTTTTTCTTGAATCGGGGATACTCCGCCCGGCCAGCAAAGAAGTTCGCATAGGCTTTGCCCAGATCATCGAAGGCCCCTTCCACCACGCACTTGGTGACCTCACCGGTCCAGGGATAGGCTTCATGCCGCATCGCATTGAACTGCTTCTTGAGGGCGAAGGCATTGGGCGTTTTGAGCACGCGCTGCGCTTCGGGAACCGCTTCCTGCTCCTGTTTATACGCCTGATACTGCTTCTCCCACTGTTCGCGTCCCCAGTTGTAAATGAAACGTCTGGTGCCACAAGCGCGTTTGAGATACGCCACGTGTTCAGGCGCGGGGTTCATTCTGATCCGGTGCGCGGTTTTCATCTGTGAGGGCCTTCTCTAATACGTTGCGATAGGTGCGTAGTCCATACAATGACAGGCCGCTAAAGCTGATGTCCTTTTTGAGTAAGAAGCGATCAGTCTCGTCTTCGTCGCTCTCGCGAATAAGATGCGCGGGCGCGACCGTTTCGGTCAGTGCATATGCGCGCTCAAAACGGTCGCGATGGTGTGTCATCACTTCACCAGTGCACCACAGATAATACAAGGCGAGCGCGCTGTCCTTGCGGCCGCGATAATTTTGCGTTCGTGTGCGTGTTGCCATGGCAAAGTCGCGGTTGCCCACGATGCCACGTTCGTGCAAGACGGCTCGCATTTCGACGATGGCATCAGCGTGGTCGCGGGCTATGGCGCGGAGCCGCGAGCCACTATCGCGCTCGCGGCGCATGACCACGCGCCAATACGGCAGTTCGTCCATCGCTCGGACGGCTAGCCAGTTACCCCAATCGAAGAATTTGCGCTGCTGATATGTCACGTCCTCCCACATGCCAGGCGTGTAATCGAGCACGCGGCTGTGCAGCTTGATGTCGTGGCTGCGAGCGATGATGTTCAGCGGGTCGAGTTGCAAGTACTCCATCGCGCGCATGGTCTGCTCGGTTCCCTCGATGCCTCGCCAGCGCCGCCCGGGCCACAAGCCCTGCTTGCCGAGGATGAAGCGACGGGCTATATCGATGTTGATGGTTAGCATGATGACCTGCCTTTCAAAACGTAGTAAAACGTATTCACCACAGTTTTAATTGCTGCACTTGGGTCGGACAGGAAGCCTCCGTGACTTCTACGCTGTTTTGATCCGCCTGCAGCACACCGCACTCTTCTCGGGCGGCTATGCGCGTATATTCGATTGTATGGCTGGTTGCTAGCAGGCGTGGCTAGAAGAGCGTTGGCGTTTCTACCAGTGGACTCAGCTTGCGCGGCGTGCCATCGTGTTTGAAGAGATAGGGATTGAGTTCTCCGTCTTCGTTGGTGGGAGTTAGTCCGGCTTCGTCGATAAAGCGGGAGGCGACGGCGTCGGTGCCGCGATAGCGCAGTAGCGAACTCAGGAAGAGTTGCTTTTGTGCGCGCGTAAAAGCTACATAGGCCAGGCGCCGCTCTTCGGCCATGCCGGTTATGGAGATCGGCCCATCCTCTGCCAGGGTGTACGAGCGGCGGTGTGGGAAGATGCCCTCGGTCATGCCCATGACAAAGACCACCGGGCTCTCCAGCCCCTTGGATTTGTGGATGGTCATCAGGCTGACGCAGTCGCGCTTATTCTTATTGTTGTCTTCAGCCTGTTCTTTGAGCCGGGTCATGGCCTGGAGGAAGTGGCGGATTGTATGATGCTTCTGGGCAATCTGAATCAGCTCTTCGAGCTCGTCGTAGCGGGCTTCGAGCTTCACTTCTTCGTGATGTGTTGGTGCCTCGGCCTCTTCTTCTGTATTCTCTCTATGCTTGCTATCATAGTGGCGCAGATGGACATCGTAGGCGAACTGGCGAATGTGTTTGATGGCTTCGGCCGGATTATTATTGGATTTTGACCACAGACGCTTGATCAGGGCGACCAGATCTTTGACGCCCAACTGGTGCTCTTTAGGGATGGTGTAGGCATGTTCTTCGCAGTACTGGAGCAGCGGGCGTCCGCTGGCATGAGCGGTCAGGGTTCCATAGAAGCTGGCATTAAAGCGGTGCGAGGTCTTGCCGGTGCTGGCAAAGAATTCTCGCGATGGAATATTGGCCACGATGCGGAAGGCCGTATTCTGTTCGCCGCAGTGTACCGGAGTAAAGACGTCATCCCATCTTTGCGGCTCGGGACTGTTGCGCGAGGCTAGAAAGTCCTGGTGAACACGTACGCCATCGATCAATGCGAGGTATGCCAGGATGTCGCGCGTGGTTTTGCGTTTGAAGAAGGACGAGCCGCCGGCTGCTCGATAGGGAATACGCTTGCGTGCCAGGGCGATTTCCAGCGAGGCCAGGTGGTGGTTCGTACGTGAGAGCACAAAGATATCTTTATACGACAGCCCCTCCTGGTGCTCTTTCCACGTGCGCTGCAGACGATCGATGCGCTCAGCGATCCCCTCGGCCTCCATCTCTTGATCCTCATAGGCTGTCACCCAGACGGGTGCGCCATCGGGCTGAGTCGAGCGCAACATTTTCTCGAAGCCCGGCGTGATGTCGTTATGGCTGATCAGCTTGTTGGCCGCTTCAAGGATCTGGGGCGTCGAGCGATAGTTATGCTCGATGCGATAGATTTTTCCTTTCGGGTACATGGTCTTGAACGAAAGGATCGAGGCCTCTGGACTGGCGCCGCGAAACTGGTAAATGGCCTGGTCGGGATCTCCCACCACCACCACGTTCTGCTTAGGGGCTGCCAGGTACTGGATCAGCTTATATTGCGATGGATTGGTGTCCTGCGTCTCATCTACCTGCAGGTACTGGTAGCGACCCTGCCAGGATTTACGGTATTTGGGACTGCCTTCCAGCAAGTTGAGTGGTATATAAATCAGGTCCGAGAGATCGTAAAGCTTTTCTTTCTTTTTGGTCTGCTCATAATTGATGAAAAAATCTTGATAGCGGGCGGCCAGTTCCACACCGATGCTCATATCTGTGCGGAAGAAGTCAACGGAGCTCTCAGGCTGGACCATGGCTTCTTTGGCGCGATCGATGGCGGCTAACGCATCGGTAATCTCGACATCCCAGTTCATGCCACGGCTGCGATTGCTGCGCCAGGGCCGGATAATATCTTCAGCTAACCACTGGCGCGGATCGCCACTGATCAGTTTCTGGTTTAATTGTTGCGGTGTGAGTTCAAGCTTCTCGCGTAACATCTGGTGTCCCAGGCCGTGGAAGGTCACTACGCGCAGTGGCTTGATCTCCTTCACGGTCATGCCGCGAGCGCGCAGCGCTTTGGAGGCGCGCTTCTCCATCTCGTCGGCGGCGGCACGCGTGAATGTGACACAGAGAATAGACTCAGGTGTGACCCCCTCATCTGCCACCAACCGGACCAGACGCTGTACAAGAATCGACGTTTTGCCGGTACCTGCCGCCGCAATAAAGGCTGCGGGCCCGTCGGTATGGGCAATCGCGTCCGCTTGCTGGGGGTTGGCGCTGAACGACGGTGTGGCGCTTATTCGTGTTTTTGTCTTTGGTCTTGTTGCCTGAGAGGACATTCAACAACTCGCTTCTCTAAGTATTTTTTTTACAGTTTTGCCGAAAAGTTTCGATCTGTACTATAGCAGGTTCAATCGCAGAGAACAAGTTAATGCCCTTTTTGGATGTACATTTGTTCTTATTTTCTCCGCTATCTTTATTATTCCAGCTTTTTATTCCGATCAGGAAATTTCTACAACATTTCCTTTTTGCTTTGATATTCACAGGTTGGTCAGGGCATGTTTGAGAAATTGCTGGTAGCTTTCCTGGTAGGCTCTGGCCCGCTCGGGTTGAGGGACGCCGTTGCTATGGATGCCGGGGGCGACTGCGGCGGTGGCCCGGGCATCGGACCAGTGGCCACTGGCTATGCCTGCCAGCAAGGCGGCTCCACGCGCTGAGGCTGAACTGGTGTCGACCAGTAATAGTTCGCGGTTGAGGATGTCTGCTAGCATCTGGCGCCAGGCGGGATGGACGCTGCCGCCACCGGCCAGGCGTAAACTGCTGCTCTCTTGCGCGCCTGGTAGTGCCTCAAGCGCCAGGCGGACACCAAAGGCCACGCCTTCGAGGGCGGCGTGCAACATATGCGCTCGCTGGTGGTGCAGGCGCAGGCGCAGGAAGGCCCCGCCGTGATGGTTCGCTGGCTGATGAGCTCGTTCCCTGGTCAGGTCAGGCAGAAAGATCAGTCCTTCTGCTCCCGGTGCTACGGTTGCGGCGCTGGCATACATCTCTTCCCAGCTGGCATTAAGCGTCTGTCTGACCCAATCCAATACCAATCCCGCGTTCTGCACGGCCGCCATGCTATACCAGTTGCTTCCATCGGCCGCCCGGTAGAAATGGGTGCGTAAGCTGTCGTCTGGTCGGAAGTCGGAGCGCAGTTGGATGATCTGGGCTCCAGTGCCAAGCGTAAGTTGGGTGACGCCGGGTGATAGCAGGCCGGTCCCCAGGGCCGCTGCGGCCGTATCGGCAGCGCCAGTGGCGATTGGCAGCCCGGCCGGCAGCTCAAGCTCTGTGGCGGCTTTCTGCGTCAGTGTGCCTGCCTGAGCGCCAGCAGGAATAATAGAGGGGAAGAGCGCTCGGTTCAAACCGAGTCCTGCGATGACCTCTTCGTCCCAGCGATTTTGAGATAGATCATACAACAGGGTTCCAGAAGCATCACTGGGATCGGCGGCCGCCTGACCGGTTAATTGCCAGCGTAGCCAATCCTTTGGTTGCAAGGCCCAGCGCATCGCCTGGTAGTTTGCGTTTTCGTGCCGGGCCAGCCAGCATAGCAGCGGTCCCGCCATGCCCGGCAACAGTGGATTGGCCAGGCGCCTATTTATATCACCACCAAGCTCGAAGTAGTGGTATAATTCGCCCTCGGCCCGGCTATCCGCCCACAGCATAGCGGCCCGTACAGGTTGCCCTTGCTGATCGGTTGGAACCACGCCGTGCATCTGACCCGACAGGCCCAGCGCCTGAATCCTGGCCTGCGGCACCTTCGTGCGCACTTCTCGCACCACCTCAACCGTTGCCCGCCACCAGTCAGCTGGATCACTCTCGGCCCATCTACTTTGAGGAGATCGCACCGCATAGTCTACCTTACTGGTACCCAGCGTCTGACCTTGCTCATCCAGAATGATCGCCTTTACCGAGCTTGTTCCCAGGTCGATGCCTAAGAATGCCATAAATTACCTCCTCTTCAGGGAAGAACGCTCTACCTGGTCCCCTGCTAAATAGTGATCCCGCAAAACGGAATAATTCTATATTATATTGCCTTCTTCTCAGCTTACTTTCGTTGACCGATGTAGCAGTCCTCTCGATGATTTTTTCTAGTGTTTCTCTCATCAATTCATTATAATATATACATGCGCATCTGGAGATAAAAGCATTGATTGTGCATAAATGCTAATTTTGTAACTCCATTGTCTATATGTGCTCTTTACGCTCTACCCGTTGAAATGCCTGGTAAAGTGAAATTATTCTATATAACATATACATTCACGAAAGGAAGAAGCGGAATGGATGATCGGCATGCTCTAAAAATGGAAGCGATGCTTGATGCGGTGGCTACGCGACCGGGCGTGACTTCCACGGCGTTGCGTGAGCAAGTTAGAGACTATGCTCAACGCTTGAGCCTGGATGCCTCGGCTGATCCACTGAATGTGCCACCGGAATTAGTCGCGTATGTGCGCAATGTCACCTTTCATGCCTACAAAGTGCTGGATGAGGATATCTTGTCCTTGCAAAAGGCCGGTTATTCTGACGATGCGCTGTTTGAAATTACGCTTAGCGTGACTATGGGGACCGCTCGGGCGCGCCTTGAACGTGGTTTGAATGCTTTGCAGGAGGCAGTTGAATGAGATTACATTGTCTTGAGGAATGTTTACAGGGTGAGAGCGTTTCTGATATTCGGCGTGTACTTACCTACCGATCAGAGTTTTTCGGCACCCCCATGTCTATCCTGACCCAGGCTGTACTACGCGGACCCTCCTATTGGTCTGTGGGTGAGCGTGAGCTCTTTGCTGCCTTTACCTCGTCGCTGAATCGCTGTCCCTTCTGACTGGGTTCCCATGGCGCAGTTGCGTCTACGGCTTTAGATGCCGGGCTTGTGAGCGCGGTGATTGCGGATTGGCGGACCGCTCCGATTGATGAGAAATTGCGGGCAATGCTGGGTTTTCTGGAAAAATATACCTTGCGACCGGCCGAGATTGTAGCGGCGGATATGCAAAGTTTGCTGGCGGCTGGTATTAGCGAGCAGGCGATCCGGGATGCTTTGTATAGTAGCGCCATCTTCCAGATTATGAATCGGCTGTCTGACTCCTTTGATGTGGCCGTTCCGCCTCCCGAAGTTTTCGCACAGGGCGCCGCGGAAAGACTTGAGCATGGCTATTATCGTGCCTGAACCATAGTTACAAGGAGGAAAAGCGAGCTGGAGCAGCGCTCTACCTGTCAGATACCTGGTAGATAGAGTCCGCTGCTCTGTAGATGAGATGTACTCCACATCCATGCTGGCTCCTTTTTTATGTGGCCGATCCTCCTGGTTTGCTTTAATCCGAATGAGAAGAGAGGAGATGTTTCATGCGGCTTCCTCGTGCAACCTGCCACGGAGCTAATCCTCCTTTTCCTTTGGCATGAGCGTCAGCTCCCCGTGAGAGGAGAAAGACCACCATCTCGGTTTTCCCACATTTGACCGCACGATGCAAAGGAGTATCGCCCAGCTTATCTTGCACCTCGCTTCCTGCCCCACCATCCAGTAGCGCTTCCGCAACCCTAACATTTCCCCGTCGCGCTGCCATATGTAGCGCAGTGCAATGCTTCAGTTTTTCCTGAGCGTTGACGTGCGCTCCCCCTCGGACGAGAGCTCGTACGACATCTGCGCCATGGGCTCCATGAAGCGCATTGCCAACGAAATACAACGGAGTGCGTCCCAACTGGTCTCTTGCGTTTGGATCAGCTCCCAGTTGGAGCAAGAGTTCCACTATGATGGGGCTTCCCTGACTGACCACCTCGTGTAAAAGCGTGCGATCAGTGGCGTAACGCTCCTTCACCAGTTCAGGAGCCCTGACCAGCACCTGGCGCATATAATCCAGCAAAGCAGGCTGGCTGCTGCTGCTCAGTATCGCCAGGAAGCTCAGAAATGCAGCCCGGTCTCTCGTGAAGCAGGTTTGAACGGCCGGGGTTTCCAATCCTGTCAGAACAGCATCGGCATCTTCGCGGCGAACGGCGGCGATCAAATCTTCAAGCGCTCGTTGTTCCTGCCATCGTTGTGCGATCTCCAGGTGCACTCTGGAGATCTCCAGGTGCTTCTGGTCGCTGATGAACGGTTCCAAAGATGGAGAGGTCTCATTTGCTGCCTCAAAGGGCTGGTTGATGAGAAAGGCGGATGATTCTGCGAAGAACCAACGTAAGGCGCTGCGGGCAGGCTCCTCGATCTGCACTTCCTCAACTGCTCGATCCATCGCGTTCAGCCAGGCCTCTCTCTCCTGGTATCCGATGTGGAACCGCAGGTGGGTTTCTCGCAAACTCAACGACCAACGGCGTGGGGTATATTCGCATGGTCCACCAAAAAACTGAGTGAGAAAGGCAGCAAGCATCTCAGTAGGGCATTTGAAGTTGGATTTGAGGCTGGAAGAGTAGATCGAACGGAGGATTGGATCACCTTTCACTTGAGCATAAAAGGCAACAGCAAGTCCCTGGCACGCATCCCTTCCCCCAAGCATGTGATACAGATCGATATCTGGTCCATCGGTTGTTGTAGCGGGAGACAGCGGCTCAAAATCCATGTCGGTTCCTCATCCTTTCATAAAAAGCATCAAGCAGAATTCTTACTCTCTCGATGCGCTCGGTATCCTTCCAATCTTGCGAGTAAATCTTATTATACCAGCAAAGGGAGGATATCATATCAGGAAGCTTTCACGACTGATATACCGATTACGCTTGCTTATCACAGTCTTCACGTTCAGTCTGATACTATATACAACCAGGAAAGCAATCTATAGCTTTTTTTGTTGCTCCTATTGAAGGATAGTAGGAAAAATTACTTTGACTACCCGTATCTCCTATTGCACTATTTTATATACCGTGCAAAATGTGTACAATAATACAAAGAAGTAGTGCATTCATTTACTTAGGTGATATTTGTTGGTAGGAGAAATTCGTATGGATGGTCAGCATATATCAGTAACGCCTGTAACTGATGAGCACATACCTGCGATTGTAGAACTGGTGCGCGCACAGGAGTGTCGCTGGTACAGACTCGATCCCCGCTTGCGTGCTGTGCGCTCGGTTGAGCAGGTGACAGAGATGCTGCAGAGACATCGTAAGATGCAGTTACCGCCTGTAGTGGCGTTGGATGCGCAGGAGCGTGTCTGTGGTTATGTTCATCCAAAGGTCTGGCAGCTACACCCTAAAGATGGGTTGCGGGCTTTTTTTGCTGCGCGCAATGGCCTGGTGAAGTCGCTGGCTCTGCCTGATCCGGCTGACCCCAATGCTTTTCGTGTGGCGACTGCTCTTTTTTCTGCTTTGACACGCTTGTGGAGCGAGCAACAGGTATACGGCGAGATGATGCGTTGGCCCTGCTGCGATCCCTGGATGGCCTTGCTATTGCGCAAGCAAGGCTTCCTGCTTGACAGCGAACTGGCCTATCAACCGGTTCCGGCTACGCTTGCTCCTCGTTCTTTTCCATCCTCTGTTCATGCGCGCCTTGCCCGTCCAGAGGATGAGGAGGCGCTGCTCGCTTTGTTTACCGAGGAACTTCTTTTCCATGAGCCTTATACACCTTTTGTGCGCATGAACTCTTCGGTGGAGTGCGCTTTCCGGGATCGCCTGGAGTTATTCTGGTCGGGAAAGAGTGTTGAGAAGGGGGCGCCGATTGTGGTGGTGATTGAGTGGGATGCACAAATAGTGGCAATGTCAGAAAATGATCTGTACACGATTGAAGCTGAAGATGAAAGTGAGCCTCATTTTATGCCCCGTGGTCGCTATGGACACATTAACAATGTGGGTGTACGGCAAGCCTTTCGTGGTCAGGGTATTGGCCGCCTGTTGCTCCAGGCTAGCTTTGAATGTTTTGCCCATCTGCAGCTAGATGGCTATATTTTGTGGTTTAATCCAGCCAACCCGCTATCCAGCCAGTTCTGGCCCCGTATGGGCTTTAGTCCACTCTGGCGGACCTATCAACGCCATTATTCTGAGCGCTCGGGGCTACTTCTCTGACCGACTGTCTGGTTGTTATGCTCCCTTTCTTTTATTGATTGCGCTCCCTACAAATTTTTCTTTCCATTTCGAAATAATACTCTATTTTGGTTGTATATTCGGCATTTGCAACTTCCGTTTTTGGGTGGCATAAAGGTATCGTAGAGGTATGGGAGTAGAACGGGTTTTGAAGGAGGTTGCAGGTGCCTTTGATAATCCCATGTACCGAACGCTTTGTGCACGCTCTGGATGGGCTTAACTATACCGAACGTTCCATTGTGGTCAGGAAGATTCGCCTTTTTGTCGCGAATCCCTATAGCAAGTCTCTTAAAATACATCGTTATATGGCGCTGGACAATGTGTGGGAATTTTATGTCGATCGACGGATGCGCGTGCTGTTTGAGCGCCTGGAAGGTCAACCCCATTTAAGTGATGTGGGTTTCCATGCTATTTTAGACAAGGCCTGCCGTTATCGCTATACTTCTTATACATATGTTTTGCATGTAGAAGAAAATAAGTATCATTATTCTACCAGGAAGGAGTAGGTGGCGGCCTGTATGCAGCTATGAGATCTTTGTATTGGTGTTGATGAGCGGCCTTTGGGTACGGTTGCCACTGGCTGTGGTTATGAGTGCGCCTGGGGTGGTACGTGAGTGCGTGCCTGAATGGACTCCACGCTGTAAAATAAGGTATTGGATAGTGAAGAATGTGCTGATTAGCTTTCCCGGTTGTTTTTATTATCGTCGGGCCGTATAGAATAATATTAATGTTAATTGTGTAAATGTAGGTGCAGCGAAGAGGTTGAATGTTTAGGAATTTACGTGCGATCGAGATCGCAGAAGGCGCGCTGCTCGCTGATATTGCTGTGGCTTTTCAATTTATGGTGGCCTTTTTACCAGTTGGTGCGGGCTTTTTTGTGTTTCTGAATTTTGTGGTTTTCACGGTGCTCGTGCTGCGACGGGGTCTGTATGTCGCGGTAATGGGGATTATGGTGGCCATTTGTTTACTCTGTATCCTGATTGGTCCTCATGGTGCTACCTCGTTGGTAACTGAAGGATTGGCGGGCCTTTTCCTGGGCCTGACGATGAAGTATCGCTTGCCACATCTACTGATTGTGTTGCTGGGGGCGCTGTGTGGGTCGCTCTACTTATTCGTGCTTATTATTGGCGTGGCCTGGCTGACAGGCGTGCCGTTCGATACGTATGTGCGCAGTATGCACCGCGCCTATCAGACAATCCTGCCCATTATGGCGCTGGTAGCTCAACGCTTATGGCTGGGTGCGTTCTGGCAGCAGCATCTCTATCCTCTGGTGGTGGCGGTCGCCCAATGGGGTTTTGCTCATTGGATGATAACTTTCTATGTTGTTTTGTTCTGCTTCTTTATTCCGGCGCTCTTGATCATCTATGCCGTGGCTAATTCGTTTGTGCGCCTGCTTGGTTATGATATACGTCCTTTGCTGGAGGGCAAGGTTGGTCGCTGGGTTCATCGTTCGCGCCGCCGCGTGATAACATTTATCTTAAAAAGAAAGGCACGGGGACGACGATGGAGCAAAGCATGAGCACTTCCCCTTTGATTGATGTCCAGCAGGTGACATATACCTATCCTGTCCAGCGGCCCAAGGGGAGCGGTGAGCAGGCGTTGCAACACGAGCCCGCCTTACAGGGGATCAATTTGCAGATCCAGGCGGGCGAGTATGTGGTTATTCTGGGACACAATGGCAGTGGCAAGTCGACGCTGGCGCGCCATTGTAACGCGCTCCTGGTGCCGGATCATGGCCGTGTGCTGGTTGCGGGTATGGATACTCGCGATACGTCCAAGCAACGCACGATTCGTGAATGGGTGGGTATGATTTTTCAGCATCCAGACAATCAGTTGATCGCGACGGTGGTGGAGGATGATGTGGCCTGGGGACTGACTGTGCGTGGATATTCCGCCTCCGAGATTCGCGCGCGGGTATCTACCGCCCTGGAAGCGGTTGGTATTGCTCATCTGCGGCAGTTGCCTCCCCATCAACTGTCCGGGGGACAACGTCAGCGCCTGGCGATTGCTGGCATCCTGGCTCTACAGCCGCATTGCATCATTGCCGACGAAGCTACTTCGATGCTGGATCCTTTTTCGCGGCAGGAACTGGCCAGGTTGTTTGCCACGCTTCATCGCGATCTGGGCCTGACGATTGTTCAGGTGACTCACCTTTTGGAGGAGGCCGTATACGCCCAGCGGATTGTGGTGATGGAACAGGGCCGTGTGCTTGATGAAGGAACTCCGGGGCAGATCTTTGCGGACCTGGAACGGTTGCGTGCCCTTAAGTTGATTATACCTGATCCTCTGTCGCTGGTCGCGCGCTTGCGCCAGGCTGGCTTCTGCCTTGCACCTGAGGCGGTGACGAACGAAGAAATTGCACGGGAGATTGCCAATGCGTGATGCCATTATCCAGGTTGAACACCTCACCCATATCTACAAGGCTGCCCCTGTTGAGAAGAGGGCGCTGGACGATGTCAGCCTGGAGATTATGCGTGGGGATTGTGTGGCGCTGATAGGCTTTAATGGCTCGGGGAAATCGACGCTGGTGCAACACTTTAATGGCCTGTTACGTCCCTCCTCTGGCTCTGTACGCGTAGATGGCGTCGATGTCGGAGATCGCCATACAAACCTGCGGGCGCTCCGGCAGCGCGTGGGGATGCTATTTCAGTTTCCCGAATCTCAGCTGTTTGGACAAACGGTCTATGCTGATGTCGCTTTTGGCCCGCAGCGGATGAAGCTGGGACGGCACGAGATCCGCGCTCGCGTGAAAGGGGCTTTGCAGAGCGTGGGCTTGCCGCATGAAGAATATGGCCACCGTTCACCGTTTGCCCTGAGTGGTGGGCAGCGGCGACGCGTCGCCCTGGCAGGCGTGCTGGCGATGTCTCCGCGTATCTTAATTCTGGATGAGCCAACGGTGGGCCTCGACGGCGAGGGACGCGCGGAATTCTATTCCTATCTGCAGAAGGTGCGTATAGAGCAGGGAGTGACAATTGTCCTGGTTTCGCACGACATGTCCGAGGTAGCGAGCATGGCCAACTGGCTGTATGTCCTCCATCATGGTCGGCTGGTCATGCAGGGAGCTCCGCGCCAGGTGTTTGCCCGCAGCGAGCAGCTACGGGACTGGGATCTGGCTGTGCCTCCTCTCCATGAGCTGCTGGCCCATTTGCGCCGCCAGGGGATTGCGCTGCCTGTCGAAATATCCACTGTTGATGAGGCCTTCGACTTTTTGCAGACGCACAGACAGAAAAGCAGCTTCCAGGTTGTTTGCCCGGAAGCTGAGGCAGATCAACCTCGTCGCTAGAGTCAGTCGACCTGAAAATGATTGCTGCTCGTACACTGTTCTTTCCTGCGGTGGCAGGCCACATAGCAGTGCGAACGAACTGGAACGCACCGGCTACGTCAGCCAACGACCGGAGGTTGCAGCTAGTGAGCATGCAATAGCATCGTTCGATTATTCGAACATTTGTATTATACAACATTATGACACATATCTGTATATAATCAGGCGCTAAGTACTCTTAATATAGACCAGGCCATGAACGATTGTTCTGGCTATGTATGGAGTTGCATACCATTGCAATGTTGTGGAAAGTGATAGAATTGCATTGACATGCCAGTGCAGTAATTATAAAATAAGCAAGCCACAACCGATGGTGTGGCCTAAATAAGGAGAAAAAGAGTTCATGACCGTCTCATGCCGTCTTCGTATCTTGCTTGCTCAACTAAATCTGGAACGAGCGCAGCATGGGCAAGCTGCTCTTAGCCTGCGGCGCCTGGCCCAGGAAAGCGGCGTCTCGCAAAGTGTGCTGGTCGCGCTTCATACCGGGCGTAGCCAGCGTATTGATTACGCGACAATTGATCGGCTTCTCTCCTATTTTAGTCGTTTTTTACCCGTAACTATTGATGATTTATTGACCTGGGAGCCAGAAGTCGAGGCGAGCCGGGCGGATACTGCCCCGGCGGCCTTGCTTATGTGAGTTTTTGTGGAGGAGTAGTGCACTATGGCGGTACGTGATCTGATTTTTTATGGTAATCCTTTGCTGCGGCAGAAGGCCAAAAAGATCCATCGTTTTGATGCTTCGTTGCCAAAGCTGGCCCAGGATATGTTTGAGACGATGCATGCGAACAATGGTGCGGGATTGGCTGCTCCGCAGATTGCTCTATCGATCCGCTTCTTTGTGGTCGAGTTGAACGATCCCGATACCGATAAGCACTATAAAGTGGCCATGGCAAATCCTGAGATTATTAAAGCTGAAGGTGAGCAAGTCGGCCTGGATGGCTGTTTGAGCATCCCTGGCTACTATGGCGTCAATGTGCGGCGCGCGGCTCGCGTGGTGGTCAAGGGTCAGGATGTGCGAGGCAAGCCCATGCGTATTGACGCTCAGGGCTACTTCGCCTGGGCTTTGCAGCATGAGATTGATCATCTAGATGGTATTCTGTATCTGGATCTGCTGGAGCGACCGGAGGATCTGCGCCAGGTGAGCTCTGATGAGGCTGAAGAAGCGGCTGGTACGCGCTGATAGCTAATGTTTGGCAAGCTTCAATCGAAAGGACGATGTATGCGGCCGATACGTGGTGTTTTGCTGGATATCGATGGTGTGTTGCATGTGAGCATGCAGCCGTTGCCAGGGGCTGCCGAGGCCCTGACCTGGTTGGAGCAGCAGGGCTATGCGACCTGTTTTGTTAGCAATACGACGACGATGGCGCGGGCCGCCCTGGCTCGCCGTCTGCAACAGATTGGCCTGCCGGTGTCTGAGCAGCGGATGGTTACGGCTCCGGTGGCGGCGGCTCAGTATATTCGGCAGCATTTTCCGGGTAAGCGTTGCTGGTTGTTAACCAAGGGAGATACAGCGGTGGACTTCACGGGCATTGAACTGGTGGAGCACGACGCTGAGGTGGTGGTAATTGGTGGCGCGGAAGAGCTTTTGACGTACGAGGCGATGAATGAGGCCTTTCGTTGCTTGATGGCTGGGGCCCCCTTGCTGGCCTTGCATAAGAATATGTACTGGAAAACACAGCATGGCCTGCAATTGGATAGTGGGCCGTTTGTGAGAGCGCTGGAGATTGCCAGTGGGAAAGAGGCGGTTGTGCTTGGCAAGCCCACGGCGGACTTTTTTGAGCAGGCATTGCGTGCCATTGGTTGCGAGGCCGACGAGACCGTTATGGTCGGTGATGATATTGAGAACGACGTTGGAGGGGCTCAGAAGGCAGGTCTACGTGGGGTGCTGGTCTGTACCGGCAAGCACCGGGCTGATTCCCCCTTGCTGGCACATGTTCAGCCAGAGGCGATCCTGCCATCGCTGGCGGATCTTCCATCATGGCTTCAACACCAAGCCTGACAATGCCGCCGCCTTTGCTGTGATGACTGCGCAGGACGCGATTGCATCATCCTTGTTTAGCGGCGTGTGCCGAAAAAAAAGCGAAGCGATGAAAGAGACGCTCGCCCAGTGGTTTGCGTGGCGTATGGCCGACTACCACTGGCGCGTCCGTGTTCCAGACCTGTTCATGTAGCGAGATAAATTCTGTCACTTGTTTTTGTATCTGTTCTGGTAGCAGTTCGGAGACCAGCGACAGTGTAACGACGGTTGCCGCGTCAACCTCGATTCGCTTCAACGTAACATCGTTGCTCGCAGCCAGATCTTGTTCCAGGCTTGTTCTGGCTTCATCCAGATGTTGACTAATGCGCTTTACCCGTTGCGACTGTGTTTCTGCCATAGCAAAAGCTCCTCCTCTATCTCAAGATATCTAGCGCACCTCTATACAGTATACGTTCTAAAAGCAAAAATCGATAGTGATAAACATCAAAAGCGGCAAGTTTGCACACAGCACCGATCATTTTGGTTTTGTGTGCTGGCTTGAAATGATATACTGGCTGATAATGAACATATACAAGGATACGCGATACAGCTATGTTGGAAAAAATTTCTCTGGGTATCTTTTATCCTGGCACTAGTGTCATCCATCGATTGCAAGCACGTACCAAGCTGCTGATGATTTTCTGGTTGATTGGGACGTTGCTGATTGCGAACCATCGACAATGGCATTTTATTTCTTATATTGTGGCGCTTGGGCTGATGTTTGTTGGTTTGCTTGCCTCTGGCATTGCGCTGCGGGACTTCGGGAAACGCCTCTGGTTTCTGGTGCTGATCGTTTTTTCGAGCCTGTTCATCTCGATTTTTGGCGCGTCTAGCGATAGTCCGGTGATCTGGAGCCTGGGACCATGGCGGCCCAGCTATGCTAGCCTGAGTCAGGACGTACTGTGGCTGGGTACTGTTGTGCTGGCGTTCTTTGTGCTGACCTTGCTGCCACCATTGCGTGGCTGGTGTCAGCGCCATTTCTGGCTGCGCTTCATCCGTAGGCTGGCGCTACTGGCCGTGCTCGGTTCCTTGCTGTTTTTCTGGCTGACCAATGGTTTTGCCGCCAGCCGTCCCATGTCGGTTGGACCGCTTATTATTACCCAACAGGGAGCCTGGCTAACGATCGTCACCTTTGTAGCCTTCTGCGTGCTCTTTATCTCATCTACCCTGCTGACCATGACGACACGTCCCGTGGCGTTAATTGAGGGCCTGACCCTGCTGCTCTCTCCACTACGTCGCCTGAAATTACCCGTTGATGATTTCGCTCTCATGCTCCTGCTATCCTTGCGTTTCATTCCCACCTTGCTCGAAGAAGCTGATCAGCTCATGAAGGCCCAGGTCGCGCGGGGAGCTGATATCACCCATGGAACTGCGCGCGAACGCTTTCAGAGCCTCGCCATGTTCTTTGTGCCGCTGGTGCAGGGTGTTTTGCGCCGCGCCTCTGAACTGGCCACCGCCCTGGATGCCCGGGGCTATCAGAGCGATGGACCACGCACCCTGCTGTACGAACAGCCTCTCAGCCGCCTGGATTACCTGGCGCTCAGCCTTGTCATCCTCGTCACCACCATTCCTCTTTTCCTCTAGCAATAAAGGGGGAGAGCATCGTTAATATTTATCGTTCTCTCCCCTGATAGGTCAACATCTCCACCAGGAGGCGGACCGCGCGGCTGAGATAGGTCTGGCGGCGATATATAGCTATCACCGGGACTACCGTTTTCATCCCTGAATTAGCAGCATGTGTTTTTCTCAACCTCATAATCATTGGAATAAAAAAATCTCTACAGCATCTCAACATATTGTCAACTACATCTTATTTGATCTCTTGTACCATCATGTATGGGGAAAAGCGCTACCGGGAATGCGGTCTGGAGGGGCTCATAGTTCGCGTGTAGCGTGGGCATGGTACCGTGCTTGTTTCGCTTAGAACCAGGGCATGTGGACAGATCTGCTTGTTTGGTGCATAGGCACAGATCTTGTCTTCTCAGCCATAGAGCATCTGCAGTCAAGTCTGCTGGCCGGCAGTCTTGCTGTGAGGGCATTCTAGCGAACAGCCTGTATGCTCGGTGAAACGTTTCGGGGGGAACGTTTTATTGATGGCATCCGTAAACACGGAGTCCGGCGGATCCTTTCGTTCTTTAGGGATCCTTCACTCTGGGGAAACAATAAAGGGGGGTCGGTGCGACCCTCCTTTATGTTATTTGTGCATCTACTTCTTTTGCCATATCATCGATACTACTTCCGCATTGAATAATTTATAGATGAGATGAAATAACGAAAAATCTCTTGCGCTCTCTCCTATGTCTGGTAAAATGGCTGCTATGGCAGTAAAAACAACTTTTTCAGCACAAGAATTTAGAGAAATACTCTCATATTATAATTTAGGAGAATATCAGGGCTTCACACCTATCTCGCATGGAAGCGTACAAACAAATTTCTTTCTGCAGACAACGCAAGGTAGGTTTGTGTTCAGGTATTATGAAAATCGTTCCATCGGCTCCGTTTTATTCGAGAGCCATCTCATTCAATACTTGAAGGGCCAACAATATCCCTGTCCCGCTTTATTGCTGAATAGGCAGGGGGAAGCGGTCGGTATCTATCGCGAGAAGCCATATATTATCTTTGAATTTATTGAGGGGCAGCATCTCGAATATCCAGATGAGATGCAGAAAAGGCAATTCATTCAAGAGGTTGCTCAATTACAGAATATCACCAGGGATTACCAGCCTGTCAACAAAGATGATCGCTGGAACTATGATATTGATTGTGGCCGCAAATTAGCCCGACAGGCGGCGCAAAGGATTGACACCACCAATGCGCGAGAGAAACTGGCGTGGTTTGAGCATACATTGTCGCAACTTCAGTTGCCGGCATCGCTGCCCAGGGGCATCTGCCACTGTGATTTCCACTTCTCGAACATTCTCTTCAAGGACGGCAACTTTGCCGCCCTGATCGACTTTGACGATGCCAACTACACTTTTCTTACCTATGACCTTGCCACGTTGATCAATCCTTTTATCCCTGCCTTTGATTGGGATAGCTGGTCTGATTTCAAGCCGGGTGACAATATTTTTGATTTCAGCGCGGCCAGGGAAACCGTCCTGGAATATAACAGCTATCGACCGTTGAGTCCCGACGAAAAACAGTACCTGTTCGATGTCTTCAAATTGAGTATCATGTTCGATTGCGTCTGGTATTTTGAGCGCGGCAACGTCAGCGATTTTTTCGAGAAAAGAAAAATCGACGCCCTGAATAATCTAGGCAGAGATGCCTTTTATCAAGAAATTTTTGGCTAGCTACGCTGACCCATAAGTATGCTGCTGGGTCATCTCTCGAATTAATCCGATTCTAAAGATTAACGATAGGGCATGTTGTTGGGTAAGTTTGACACGAAAAACACAGAGGAGAGGCTACCGCAATCGCGTGGTAGCCCCTCCTCTGTGCTGTGCGAGCAATACGACCAGGATATTCTACTTTAGCAGGATGTGCGCGGACAGAAAGGCAGGTAAGATAAGAGCACGCCTGAAGAGAAGCGAGAGCAGGCAAGCTAAAAAAGGAAGAAGAGAATGACGCAGACACTAAAACGTACATTGGGCAAAAGTAAATTATCAGTCAGTGCACTGGGTCTGGGATGTTGGGCCATCGGAGGTGAGTTTACGATTGATGGGAGGCCGGCGGGCTGGGGTAATGTGGATGATGCGGAGTCGATGCATGCTATTCAACGTGCGCTTGAACTAGGCATCACCTTTTTTGATACCGCTGATGTCTATGGGTGCGGCCATAGTGAACGTATCCTGGGACAAGCGCTGGCGGGCAGAAGAAACGCGGTGGTCATCGCGACCAAGTTTGGTAATGTGTTTGACGAGCAGACGCGGCAGGGCGCAGGTCGTAATCTTACTCCAGAGTACATTCGTAGCGCCTGTGAGGCCAGCCTGAAGCGCCTGAACACCGACTATATCGACCTGTATGAAATGCATAGTACACCCGAGACGATGACAGAGACTGAGGATGTACTTGCTACGCTGGAAGAACTGGTCAGTGCAGGTAAGATCCGCTATTATGGCCCGAGCACCGATGATGTAGAGGTAGCACGATCCTTCGCCCGGGCGCCGCATTATACTGCTGTGCAGCAGCAGCTCAACGTTTTTGGCGGCAACGATGAGCTGATCGCGTACTGCGAAGCTGAAAACCTGGCTGTGATATGCCGTACGCCACTGGCGATGGGCATGCTGACTGGCAAGTATCAAGATGAGAATGCGCTGGCAGCCAATGATGTGCGGCGGCACACACCCTGGTGGGAGTACTTTAAAGCTGGCAGGATGCAGGAGTGGGTCGCCAGGGTCGAGGTATTGCGAGACATTCTGAGTTCAGATGGACGCACGCTGACGCAGGGTGCGCTTGGCTGGATCTGGGCACGTAGCAACCAGGCGCTTCCCATCCCCGGCTTTAAAACGGTCGCCCAGGTAGAAGAGAATGCCGCCGCGCTGCGCCTGGGTGCATTGAGCCAACAACAGATGCAGCAGATAGATACTTTGCTCAAGTCGACTTTCTAATCAATACCGACCTGCATCTATCTTCAATGCAACCTGAGTCGAGATTACTGTTCCGTGTCCCATATCACAAACGTGTGTCTGAGATGCGAAACAGTAGTTTCGATCATTTGTAGCAGAACTGACGAACATTGGGAATAATGCCCATTGACAAAAATGATGAAGAACGGCTATCCTACTCTGGTAGAACAAAATTTCGTTATGGATGGTAGGAACGATGGCAGGTAAGACACCACGAGTAGAGTCGGAATTCCTGATTGTACCCACGGATAATCGGGCGCCCGTGCGTATAGGATCGCGACAATGGTATTCCTGGCTGTCCGCAGAAGAAAATACCTCGTTTTTCTTTACCCACGAAGCTGGCTCGTTTACCGCACGCAAAGAACAGAAGAAACGCGGTGGACTTTACTGGATCGCGTATCGGAGCAGAGAAGGCAAACTGAGCAAGACATACCTCGGTCGCAGCGAAAACCTGACCGCTGAGCGACTGCGTGATGTGGCCTCACGCCTGACGCAACAGAAAGCGGGCATGGATAAGCATGCTTTCCACACCAGCTTGCTCAAGACAGCCAGATTGGCACCGCCATCACTGTCCCAGCGTGGCTCCAAATTGCTTGAACGTGTAGACTTACTGGATCGACTGGATGAGAGCCTGCGCGTCAAACTCACTCTGGTAACTGCCCCGGCGGGTTTTGGAAAAACCGTCCTGCTAAGCATGTGGTACGAACGGTGCCAACGTCAACGAGGCAAAGCGCAATCCATTGGCTGGGTTTCGCTCGACGAACGGGACAATGATCCGGTCCGTTATTGGAGCGTGCTCTGGCGTGCCCTACGGAAAAATAATGGCAGCGACAACGCGGCTGCCCCTATCTCTTCGACGCCACATATGTCCATCGAAAACTTGCTGACTGTTGTTCTGACTGGGCGACACCGCAACATACTCATTATTGATGACTATCACTTGATCTCCGATTCCCACATTCACGAAGGCATGGCATATCTGCTGGCACATTTGCCTCCTGACCTGCATCTTATCGTTTCCAGCCGGAGCGAACCCCCCTGGGCACTGGCAAGAGAGAGGATGTATGGCGAGCTGTGCGAAGTGCGCGCCAGCGATCTCAGGCTGACAGGCGCGGAGATTGAGCGCTTTCTGGCAAACATGGTCGGCATCACCCTCTCTGGTGATGAGCAAGAATTGCTGGAACAGCGCACCGAAGGTTGGATCGCGGGTCTGTATCTTGTCGGGCGAGCGTTGCAAGACCAGCAGGAAACGAAGGCTGTGCTGACGCAGTTTGGTGGGAACCAGCGTACCCTCTTCAATTATTTTGCTGAAGAGGTTTTTGTCCGGCAACCGCAAGAGATACAGCACTTTTTACTTTCCACGGCGCCGCTTGCGGTCTGGACCATGGAACTCTGCGCGGCTGTCTTGCAGAAAGACGAGTGCGAAGTCAGAAAGATTCTCATGGCGTTGGAGCGTGAGAACGTCTTTCTCATCTCTCTAGACGAACGGCAGGGCAGCTATCGCTATCATGCTCTCTTTGCGGAATATCTGCAAGAAAAGCTCACTCAGAGCAGTCCAGAAGTAAGCGCAGCCATCCAGCGGCGGGCGGCTACATGGTATGAGCAGCAGGGAATGTATGAGGAAGCCATCGAGTATGCACTGGCTGCCCGCGATGTTCAGGAAGCCGGCTACCTCATTGAGCGGATTGGAGAAGAGATTATATGGAAGAGGGGAGAGGTAGGACGATTGCTGGCGTGGATGCGGCAGTTACCGGAAGCCATCTGCGTGGAGAACTCCTACCTGCAATTGCTCTACGCCTGGGCGCTCCTCTTGAGTGGACAAGAAAACATCAAGCGAGTAGAAGCGTTAGTAACAACCATCGAAAGCCGACTGGCAGCGCCTGATACGCGGATCTCACGCGGCGATATCGCCGCCTTGCGCGCCCGCATCGCCGCCTTTCACAATGACGTTTCACAGGTTATCCTCTTAGGACAGGCAGCGTTGCAGGAATTGCCCCAGGAGCGGGCCCTGCTGCGCGCGGACGTCTCCTTTTCGGTGGGAGGACTGCATAAGAATCTGGATGAATGCTACCGCCAGCTCTCGGAGGCGCTACACATCAGTCTGGCTCTGGGAAACCTGCGTACCGCTATGTTTGCCAGCCGCTACCTGGCTCAGATATGTATCAAGCAGGGGAGGCTGAGTGAGGCCGAAGCTATCCTGCGTCAGGCTCTACACAACTCAGGAGCGCATGGTGAGTGGGCGCGCGTGCCAGCTACGGGCGTCATTCATATTGGATTGGCGGAGCTTTACTACGAACGCAACGAAGTGGATACAGCTTTGCGCCATGCCCTGTTGGGAGTGCAGTTGGGGGAGCATAGCGGAGAAATTAAAGTCATCCTATCGGGTTCCTGTATCCTGGCTCATATCTTCGCCGTTAAGGGGGAGATCGAGCGAGGGTGGCAGGAAGTGCATAAGGCTAATCAGATTGCGACGATGGGCAGAGTTCCCTGGTTGCGGGAATATATCGCTGCCAGCACCATCCACCTGGCCTTGCAACAGGGAGACAATGTCGCGGCACAACGAGCACTGTGCGCTATTGGTATCGATGTTACGGCAGGAACCGAACAGGTCCCGCCACTAGAGCAGGCCATTGAACGCTTGCTGCTGGCACGTTTCTGGTTGGCAGAAAAACAACACCATGCCGCTGCCACACTACTGGTTCCGCTGATCGACGACGTGCGTGCGTGGAAACATATCAACATTCTGCTCGCCGCGCAGACATTGCAGGCCATAGCCCTCTATGGGATGCGAATGCAACAGCAGGCCGCTCAGATCATGAGCGAGACGTTGTCGATAGCGCAACAGCAGGGATGGTTGCGTATGTTTCTTGATATCGGAACGCCACTACAGAACATGCTGGAGCAGATAGAGATCGCTGGTAGTGGCCGGGGATATGCGCGAAGATTGCTAGAAGCCTTTGAAAAAAGCGATCCTGTGGAAAAGAATAAGGCGGGATTAAGTGAGCGGGAAGTTGAGGTGTTGCACCTGCTGGCGGCTGGCCTCTCGAATCAAGAGATTGCGGATGCGCTGGTGGTAGCAGTGAGCACCGTGAAAGCGCATGTCCGGCATGTATGTCAAAAGCTGAATGTACGTAATCGGCTACAAGCCGTGGCACAGGCGCGCACGCGAGGACTGCTATGAAGGTCTGAGAGGAACAGACCATCTAGATCTGAGCTCGAAAAATGCGAGAAGTGAGAAATAGTAGCTCATCATTTACCGGGATTGTGTAAGAACTAGTAATAAAAGGGCATGTTGACCAGACAGATGATATTTGTCTATTCTCTTCATGGAAACATCCGCTTCTTTTCATTCGTGTAGTTAAGAGGGTTCTTTCAACACGGATGAGGCAATGAAACAAGTTGGCAAGAAGCCTATCCTTTCTGAGGTAGGCAATGAAGGTCAATGAGAAACAACAAAAGCATCTCCAAACAGACCACCATTACCTGTGGTGGCATTCTCCTTTGCTTGGCTATCCTTTTGCTATTCTCTTTGCCGCTGCTGCATTTTTGATTCCAATCTCTGAGCGATCTTTGGGTATTCACGATTTTTTTGTTGAGCCGCCGTTTGTCATTGCAACGCTTCTGATTGGGTGGTTCTGGGGCATCGGCCCGGCACTCCTGGCTTTGCTTCTTGAGGTACTTGCTGTAGATTACTGGATTGTCCCTCCTTTAGGAGTTATTGATTTTTTCCTCTGGCCCGATATTGTTTCATTTGCGCCGTTTATTTTCATCCAACTTATCGTCATGACTCTGGTCATTGTCCAGAAAAACTACCGGCAACGGCTTCTCCATGCCAGTCAGGCAGCGTCTCAACATGCTGAGGAATTGGCTGAGAGCAATGCCCGACTCCAACAAGCAGATCGAGTCAAGGATCAGTTTCTTTCGATGGCCTCCCACGAACTGAGGACGCCAGTCACCCGTATTCAGGGGTCTATACAATTGCTCCAGCGCCGCTTGAAGAGGCAAAGCGTACGGCTTCCTATGCGTGGCTCTCTGGACGAGGTGGATAGACAAATCCAGCAGCTCACGAACCTGATAAATGATTTGCTTGATATCAATACGTTGCGTTCAGGGAAGATACCAGTACGTCTGGCTCCCTGCGATCTGCCTTGTCTGTGTCAGCAAGTTATCGAAGAACAACAACCGCAAATAGATCGTTCGATTGATCTGCGGCTGCCTGCTGATCCTGTGGTCGTGCAAGTTGACCATGGACGGTTCTCTCAGGTCGTGAGCAATCTGGTCACCAATGCCCTCAAATATTCCCCTGCGAATACGCCTATACGCGTGGAGATAAGCCAGAGACCAGGAGAGGTCATCCTTGCGGTTTACAATGAGAGTCCTGTGCTTTCCAAAGAACAGCAGAAGACGCTTTTTGAACCATTCTATCGCAGCCCTGAAGCGCGATCCTCTGCGGTACCCGGATGGGGGCTGGGACTTGCCATTTGTAAAGAAATTGTTATGCAGCATAGTGGGCACATCTGGGTAGAGTCTTCGGAGGAAAAAGGTACGATCTTCTTTGTCGCCTTGCCTCTTCCAACGGGTTCGGAAAGGGAATAGCCCAAAGAGGAGCAGCTCTGGCCTGAATAAGAATCGCACTAAAACCTTCTTCCTGCCCCGTCCAGGCCGCCCGCAAGCCATATCCCAATGTTGGCGGTTTCGGAGTGGCTGGCGCCTTTATTCTGTCCTGGCTGCCTGAAGGAATGCTTTGAGCAGCGGGTGAACTAGCTGGCGAAACGCAGAGCGCTCCGGTTGAAAGAGCGTCCCAATAAAGAAGGGATGCTGCTCGATCTCGACGATGCGCGCGTCCCCATCGTGATCCACTCCGGTTACATGCATTCCACCTTGCTCAAGTGCTGGCCAGAATTGTGCGTTAGGACCATAATTACAGGTACCATATTGTTCCGTAACTTCATTCGTTCCGTAAATAGTCGCAACGTGCGAGCCTGGCGTTAGCACACTGGTCGTGATCAGCGCGGTACGCGAGCAGGCCAGCGGGATAATCAGTTGCATGGGAGCATCTGGATTCACTTCAGCATTATCTGCCTCAAGCAGCCCCAGAACGTTCCTGGCATATTCAATGATCATATATTGGCAGCCACCACACGTTCCCAGGGTAGGAATATGCTGCTCTCGCGCATATCTGATCGCCTGGAGCGCTCCATCCATACTGGCGTAGGGAGTGTTAGGAACAAACCAGAGCGCGTTATAGCGAGCCAGCGTTTGCGCGGCTTCCTGTTCTAGTTGCGTGGTTGCGATCCACGTTGCCTCGAACGGAGCGTCCAGATCACGCGAAGCGAGCTCAAGCGCCTGGGGAATTGCAATGTGAGACTCCACCTCTGGTTTAAATTCACCGATCAGCCCGATATGTATCATCGTTTTTGTTCAGCCCTTTCGCAATAATTTGAACATACTATCATCCATAAGTACCGATTGTATCATTCCGGCTAACGGGATACACCGTTCATTCGAACGATGTGCCTGTGCTCATTTTCTGTTATACTGGAAGACCCGGCAGCAAAAATAATAGATGAATGATATATGCCAGTAGCAGCTGCTTCAATGAAAGACTGCGAAAAATTGTTATGGATTTTATATAGTGATAGATGGGATTTTCATTGGAAGGGCGCAGATTTTAAATTTTATTTACAATTGCCTGTACCTTTATTGAGATTTTTCCTCTATACTTGGCTCATAAAAGGAATTCGCTCCTCCTTCCATGTATGCTGTCTTCCATATATATGCTGCATTACACTGGATAACCCACATCCTAAAAGGAAAAAACGCGAAGGGATTCCCCAATTTAAGGAGATAGATAGGCCATGGCAGATATCGCTGATGCTTCAACAGTATCGCCAATAGATATGATGTCGCCTCAGAGCAAAACAGGGATGCCACATCTCTGGAACCGTATCGCGCTGGCGGCGGTTTTATTGCTCTCTGTGTTTATGGATTTTTTTCAACTCGGCCAGAATGGCTATGGTAACACTTATTATGCCGCGGGCGTGCGCAGTATGGCGGATAGCTGGCATAATTTCTTTTTTGTTTCCTTCGATCCAGCTGGCTTTGTGACGATCGATAAGCCGCCGCTGGGTTTCTGGCTACAGACGCTCAGTGCTAAGATCTTTGGCTTTACGCCGTTCAGCATTTTCTTGCCGCAGGCATTGTGCGGTGTGCTGGCGGTCTGGCTGCTCTATGCATTGGTGAAGCGCCACTTTGGGGCGGTCGCGGGCCTGCTGGCCGGACTGGCTCTGGCCGTAACGCCAATCAGCGTGGTGACCAATCGCAATAATACGATCGATGGCACGCTGGCTCTGGCTCTGTTGCTGGCGGCCTGGGCGCTGATCCATGCCGCTGAAAGCGGTAAGCTGCGCTGGCTGGTGTTGAGCGCTGTTTTTGTTGGTATTGGCTTCAATGTCAAGATGGCCGAGGCGTACCTGGTGGTGCCGGCACTGGGACTGACCTATCTGCTGTGTGCGCCGCGTCCACTCTGGACGCGCATCTGGCACCTGGCGCTGGCTTTGCTGGTGGTGCTGTTACTCTCGCTCTCCTGGGCCCTTGCGGTGGACCTGACGCCGGCTGCGCAGCGTCCCTATGTTGGCTCGACTCAGAATAATTCGGAGCTGAGCCTGGCATTTGGCTACAATGGTCTGAACCGCTTG
Organism: Dictyobacter formicarum; assembly: GCF_016587435.1. The sequence continues at coordinate 116,573 of NZ_BNJJ01000007.1, read as the reverse complement.
CGTATTGGTGGCAATAACAGTTTCGGTGGCCGTAATCGCAATGGCGACTTTAATCCCAATACGCAACGCCGCAATACGACCGGAAGCGGCCAGAATAGTACGACCGCTCAGCAGACTCCTTTTCCGGGCGGCGGTAACAACAATGGTGGTACCGGTTCTGGTAATAATGGTGCTGGTGGTGGTAATGGCTTTGGCGGAAATGGCGCCGGTGGTGGCAACGGTAATGCCGCTCGCCAGTTCCAGAGAGGTGGGGCAGGTGGGTTTCAAACGGGCGCGGCCGGTCCTTTCCGCCTCTTTGGGACCACACTAGGTGGGCAGATTGGCTGGTTGCTGCCGCTCGCTCTGGTGGCGATGGTGGCCCTGGCTGTACAGCGTCGCTGGCGCTTCCAGGTTGATCATCAGCAGCTGGCCCTGGTGCTCTGGGGAATGTGGCTGCTGGCGATGGCGATCTTCTTTTCGGTGGATGGCTCTTTCCATCAATATTATATGACCGAGATGTCGCCTGGATTGAGCGCCATGGTTGGTATCGGGGTGGTTGTAATGTGGCATGCTTATCGTGGCCGCAGTTGGAGCGGCTGGCTGTTACCGATCGCGCTGGGACTGACGGCGGTGGTGCAGCTGTATATGCTGGCCAGCTACCCCTCCTGGGCCCGGTGGTTAAGCCCTATCATCGGTGTACTGGCCGTTCTAGGCATAGGCATCCTGGTCCTGGTGCGTCTGCAGCCTCGTCTGAACCTCGGCCTATCGGTTCCGCGCATCGCGGGCAGCGCGGTTGCTATTGGCCTGCTCGCTCTATTGATTGCACCCACCATCTGGTCTGGCTACTCGGTATTGCGCAACACCGAGTCATCTTTCCCGATTGCTGGACCCAATGCCCAGGTTGATCTTGCCTTCCTGGGTGCGGCCGGTAACAATGCTGCCGCACGCACGGCCCGCAATAATCTGGCCAATGCGTTTCAGGGTGGTTTTGGAGGGGGTGGTAACGCGGATCCGGCCTTGATCTCATACCTTGAGGCTCACCAGGGCAACACAAAGTTCCTGGTCGCCACTTCGAGCTCTAATACTGCCGACTCGATTATTCTGTCCACCAACAAGCCGGTGATGGCTCTTGGCGGTTTCAGTGGCGGCGATCCTATCCTGACCACCAGCGATCTACAGAACTTGATCCACAACGGGACCGTGCGCTACTTCTGGCTTGGATCGACGCGTGGTGGTCAGTTTAATATCAATCAGCTGCCGGAGCAGTTCCGCCAGTTCTTTAATGGAGCGGGTGGCTTTGGTCGTCAGAATCAGGCTACCACCTGGGTGACCAGCCATTGTAGCGTCGTAGCCGCTAGCTCATGGCAATCGAGCAGCTCTAATAACCAGGGAGGCAACCAGCTTTATGATTGCGCCACCCCGCAATCGTAATTGATGTAAGCGTCCCGATTCTACAGAAGCGAAAGGAGCGGCAGGTCAGAGTGGCCCTGCCGCCCTTTCGCTTCTATTGTTATCGCCCTCCGCCGATCTCCAGGATGGTCCCTGTGGTGTAGGAAGCTGCCGGAGACAGCAGCCATATCACTCCCTCTGCCACTTCGTTCGCTGTGCCCGCTCGCTGCATAGGAATGGACGGCGCCATCCTTGCCGGACGATCAGGCGCGCCATTTGTGGCATGTAGGTCGGTTTCAATAAGTCCGGGTGCGACGGCATTGACACGAATGCCTTCATGGGCAACCTCGCGCGCCAGGCCGATGGTGAAGCTATCAATCGCACCTTTGGAAGCCGCGTAATGAACCCATTCACCCGCGCCACCAGTGCGCGCCGCAAGCGAGGAAATATTGACAATCGCTCCACCCGTTCCACCATGGCGCAGGGACATTCTCCGCACGGCTTCTCGTGCGCATAAAATCGTCCCGACGACGTTGACTGCAAGCATTCGTGTGATGGCCTCTGCTTGTACCTGCTCGACACGAGCAAAGCCACCTGTGATTCCCGCATTGTTTACGAGCCCTTGAATTGGTCCCAACTCTTGCTCGGCCGTTTCAAAGAGGCGCATAACATCCTCTTCTCGAGCGACATCTCCTTGAATGGCGATGGCCTGACCGCCAGCGGCAACGATCTGAGAAACGACTTCCCGGGCAGCGTCTTCTCCGCTGGTAAAGTTTACTGCAACTGGGACCCCATGTGCACCGGCTAGTTTGGCCACAGCAGCTCCAATACCACGGCTTGCCCCGGTTACGATGAGGGTTCCAGACTTCTTTTCTTTGTTCCAGACAACCATAAGTAATTTCTCCTGCGACTAATATGATAAGAGGAGCTCTGTCAAAGTGACTAAAGAGGCGCATGCCCGTATGCGCAAACTGCTCGCGCGTGGCCAGCGCGAGCAGTTGCAAGAGTTGAAGAAGTTGCCAGACTACGACTGTTGAGCGATGGTGTCTGGCACGTGATTGTCTTCATCCAGCGGCGCCTGGTGGCGCGCAACCTGGACCGCGTAAATGGCGAAGAAGCCCATGACGATCGATAGTCCAGCGGCAATCGCGAAGGTGATCTGCGGGGTGATCCAGGGCGCGGCAGCGGCCTGGGCCAGGGGCGCGATGAGCAGCGCCAGCGAGATGGCTGTGCTGCGTATGCCCATGACCTGGGCGCGATTCTGATCACTGGTCGCATGCAGGTAGACGGTTCCTAGCGCCGGCATTAAGAGCGCACTGCCGATACCTGTGATGGCGGCCGTTACGATCAGGAGTGCATATTGATGCAAAAAGAGCATACCTAGATTGAGTGCCGCGCTCAGCAGACAGCCAAGTGTCACGAGCAATCTTTTCGACCCCTTATCGCTGAGGCGTCCTAGAACCAGCGGGAACAGGGCCACGGCCAGGCCGTAAGCGCTGATAATCAAGCCATACTGGGCTGGACTATAGTGAAGCGTATCTTTGAAAAAGAAGGGATATTGGGGCAGCGAAAAGGGATAGACAAACATTGACCCCAGGTCCAGCAGCAGCAATGGCGCAAAGAGCAATGCCAGGCTCGTAAGTCTCGGCGTGTTCGCATCCTGCCGCTTGATGCCTTTCCGTTTATTGTCCCTGTTCGCTTGCGCCTCCAGACGTACCTGTTCCGGTAGCGTTTCTGGCAGCAAGGTCAGGGCTAGCAGCGACGCGATCAGGGCACAGCCTGCCGAGAGCAAGAAAGGACTTCTAAAGCCCCAGGATTGATAGAGCACGCCGCCAATCGCGGGTCCCAGTGCCAGACCACCGGCCTGAGCCGTAGTCATAAAGCCTATCCAGCGTCCCTGCCTATCCAGCGGAATCGCATCGCCGACCATGGCCATGGAGGCCGGCATGAAGCCTGCTACAAAGGTGCCTTCCATGAAGCGGATAATAATGAACAGCGGCGCCGTATTAACATAGGCCAGTAGCAGGTTGGTAACTACGAAACCGATCAGCGCAAACAAGACCATTGGCTTACGACCAAAACGATTGGCCAGTACTCCAAGCGGTGTGCTGAAAAGGAACGTTCCTAGCCCGAAGGCTCCCTCCATTAAGGCCAGTGTTTCAGCTCCCAGTCCTAGCGCCTCCAGACGCTGTGGAAACACTGGCACGATGATACCAAAGCCAGTCATAATCAAAGCCAGGCTGGCCGGGAGAAAGGCCAGGGCCTTCGAGACGCGTCTTTTCTTGATGGGTGGAGAACTAATTGCTATTGCATCTCCTAGCAACTCTTCTCGTATTTCAGATATTTTTGTTGGATCTGACGATGCCATCTATATATATTCCATTCTGCGTATTTATATATCTACCAGCACAACGTAACTGTTTAGGAGATTTAGTATAAAAAGCAATAAGCCGTACAGGCTATGTTCTCTGCACACAGGGCATGCTTACGCCTTTATATCTTTGAATATTGAGCTACTTCCTTTCTTCATCAGAACTAGCGGAGGCATGCCGTGCTCAACGCGTCTTTGCCAGTCAGCGCGCTTGCTCCTTTTCGCGGACATGAAGAGAATCCATGCATGTCCGTTTGTGTATGATAACACGCTGCGCAGCCAAAAATTTCTCGAATCTTGCTTATTTGCAAATAAGTATGCTAAGAGCATACCCGAAAGCCATCGGGTTCGCGCCTTCAAGCTGAGGCAAGGAGGAGAAGGTGTTTTATTTGTTGGTGCAACACGGGGTCGCACAACGACCGTGTTGCACCAACAAATAAAATAGTGTCTTACTCCCTTCTCGAAGGGAGTAAGACACTCTCTGAAAAGAGTAGTCGGTCATCCGTCACTGTCATGAGCCGGGCTATAAACGCTACTACAGGAACCGCGCAAAACCTATTACATCACCTACGCCTCCTCCTGCCACACCCACCGCAACCGCAGCCCCCACCGCAGCCCCTACTGCAGGGCTCACCGCAGTAAGCACCGCAGCTTCCCGTGCAGTAAGCACTGCAGTAATCACCGCAGTAAGCAGCGCAGCTTCCCGTGCAGTAAGCACCGCAGCGGTTCCCCTCGCAGTAAGCACCGCAGACACAAGCGCAGTCAAAGTTCTGTTTGCTAATGGCACCGCCTTGAATGCCAAACTCCAGAATAGCGACTTCTTCCAGGTTTTTGTCGGTCAGATCGATGAAATCGACAAATTTTTCAGAAAGCTTTACAGCTTTTGTTTGGTTGTCATCATTCATGACTGGCGCCCCTTCCTCTGTTGTGTTCCTTGTGGATTCGGGTATGACGTAGTTTGTCACCATCCCTGGCATGCTTCTCATCGCGTGTTGGTTGGAAGTGGACATCTACACAATAAACTACATAAGAAATATAGACACAGGAGTTTGGAAGAATGAAAACAATGATGACTTATTTGTAAATTCATGGCATATATAGTGTAATATTATACTATACACAATGGCATATAAATAAAAGTAAGTCAATGTGATTCTGCCTCCATCAGCGTCGCGCGTATTAGAATGGGTCTGAAGCCCATCCCTATGGGAAACACAGCACCCCCGTACGGGCGGGCGCATACGCGCCCGAGTTTTTAAGAGAGAGTCTTACTCCCATCATGATGGGAGTAAGACTCTCTCTTAAAAGAGTAGTCGGTCATCCGTCACTGCCCTGACCCGGGCTATAAACGCTACTACAGGCATCACCGCCAAACCTACTCCATCACCTACTCCTACCGCAGCTAGGGCAGGCACTAGGGCAGCCGCACGCGCAACCACTGCAACGCCCGCAATTCCCACCACCACCGCAACCCCCACCATAATCAATGCAACCGCAACCGCAACCGCAACCACTGCAGCTCCCACCACTGCAAGCGCAACCGCAACCGCAACCGCAACCCCCACCTCGACGGCAACCCCCACCGCAGTTAGCGCAGCCCCCACCCCCACTGCAGTTAGCGCAGCCCCCACCCCCACCGCAGTTAGCGCAGTCCACACCGCCTTGAATGCCAAACTCCAGAATAGCGACCTCTTCCAGGTTTTCGTCGGTCAGATCGATGAAATCGACAAATTTTTCAGAAAGCTTTAGAGCTTTTGCCTGGCTGTCATCATTCATGATTGGTGCCCCTTCCTCTGTTGTGTTCCTTGTGGATTCAGGTGTGACGCAGTTTGTCACCATCCCTGGCCTGCTTCTCATCGCGTGTTGGTTGGAAGTGGACATCTACACAATAAACTACATAAGAAATATAGACACAGGAGTTTGGAAGAATGGAAACAAGGATGACTTATTTGTAAACTCATGGCATATATAGTGTAACATACTATACACAATGGCATATAAATAAAAGTAAGTCAATGTGATTCTGTCTCCATCAGCGTCGCGAGTAGTCGCGAGTATTAGAATGGGTCTGAAACCCATCCCTATGGGCTTCAGACATATTCTAAAAGAATGGTGTTTTTGCGAACGGTATGGTATCTATCGCCAGATCGAAGCCATCTCCCAGACGTCCAACTGGTGGAGTGTGGCTTCTCCGCCATTGGCGAAGAGGCTCAGGTTGAGTTGTCGAGGGGCCGAATGATAGAAGCGCTCGGTCAGGCAGGCGCTGGCATCGATGAATATTTCCAGGACCGAGCCGTCGAGGAAGATGTGTAGCGTATGGCGGCCGGGTGTGAGAGGATATTGCTCACGCTCCAGCTTCGCGCTGCCGTTTTTCGCCTCGATGCTCAGCCCGGACCCTTGCAGGCTGATGTAGATACTCTCCTCGGGATATGCGCTATCCTGAAGGGCTAGCCCACAACTGGTTGCCGCCTGGCTGTCAATATCCAGCATGATTTCCAGGGCGTTGGTGAACAACTGCTCGATCACGGTCTGGTGGCCTGTAATCGTTCGGGGCTCGACCGCGTGATGATCGCGACGTAGCTGTGCGATCTCGGGGGCTGGCTCGATGCCGAGTGTGGCACCTGGCTGTAGTGAGAGGATGCGCGGCAGGGACATGGCGCCGGCCCAACCGGCTAGCTGCAAGTCTGTATCGTCACGTCCCTCCCGTAGCCAGCCAAACATTAAGCGGCGCCCCTGGTCATCGCGGATAGACTGCGGGGCATAGAAGTGCCGGCTACCATCCAGGACTCCCTGGCTTTCTGGCGTGAAAGTAAAGTTTTGATAGGTGCCAATAAAATAGTAGACCAGGCCATCGGGAATCGATGAGACGGTCAGGACGTGTTTATCCCCGAGCGGGAAGAAATCGGGACATTCCCACATGGTGCCGCTTTCGGCTTTGTTGCCGACGCACAAAGGCTGCAGGTATTCCCATTGCAGCAGATCCGGTGAGCGATAGAGCAGGGCGGTCCCTCCAACCCCTTTGATGCCTGAGCCAATAACCTGGTACCACATCTCACTTTCCTGCCAGACGCAGTGGTCGCGAAACTCAACGATATCCAATTCAGCCGGCCAGTCAGGCAGTACGGGGTTTCCCGTATATTTTTGCCAGGTAAGTAGATCATCATCCGCGCTGGTGGCGATACATGGGAGCTGGCGACCATGCGCATTGCCACTGTAAATGATGGTAGGGGTGCCATGGTCGTTTACCATACAGCCAGACCAGCAGCCATCCTCATCGGGTCCACCATCGGTGGGCGACAGGGCTATGGGCAGATGGGTCCAGTGCAGCAGGTCCGAGCTCATGGCGTGTCCCCAATGGATCTTGCCAGGCAGGGGACCATGTGGGTGATACTGGTAGAAGAGGTGATAATTGCCCTTCCATTGCACTAACCCATTGGGATCGTTCATCCAGTTGGAAGGCGCCTGGAAATGATAGGCGGTACGATGATGGTCGTTGTGATGTTTGATCTGCATATAAAATCATCCTTGACTGCAAAATACTTTCAAAGATAGGGTTCGGCTGGAATCAAGCCATGATGGATCGCGAAGCGCACCAGCTGCGTGATGTCGTGCAACCCCAGCTTATCCATGACATTGGCGCGGTGGGCCTGAACCGTCTTGATGCTGAGTACCAGCATATCGGCGATCTCCTGGTTGGTCTTGCCTTCAGCCACATATGTTAATACCTCGACCTCGCGCGGCGTTAACACGTCGAGCGCGTGGCCCAGTGAGGCATTTTTCTCTTTCGTGGCCGTTTTCAGGCTACTTAGTCTGGTCTGGGGATAGTCATGGGTAGAAACATAGGCTCGAATCAAAGCTTTGGCCAGACCGGGATAGAGGTAGGCTCCCCCCTGCGCCAGTGTGCGCACAGCTGTGCTCAACTCTGTCGGGGCGGCCTTCTTGACCAGGTAGCCGGCGGCTCCAATGCGGAGCGCCTGCAAGAAATATTCTTCACTCTCGTGCATGGTGAGGATGAGCACCTGGATGTCAGGGTGGAGCTTGCGGATACGCTGGCAGGCCTCCAGTCCGTCCATTTCGGCCATGCTGATATCCATCACCACGACATCAGGCTTTTGCTCGCTTACCTGCTCGATGGCCTCCCTTCCGTTGCGGGCTTCGCCGACGACCAGCATGTCTGGTTGGGCCTCGAAGAGCAGCTTGAGGCCGTGTCGTAGCAGATCGTGGTCATCGGCCAGGAGGATGCGAATCTTCTCCCGGGCTGCGTTCTCTTCTGACATAGCGCTGTTATCCTTTATCCTCTTCTATGCTGGCTATCGTGTGTCGCGGCGCTGGCCACGGCAGCACTGCCTGCACGGTTGTTCCCTGCTGACTATGACTGATAATATTCAATGTGCCCCCCAGCGAGGTGGCTCGTTCCCTCATGCCCAGAATGCCTGTGCCCGCCTTCTTTAGACCTGCTTGATAGCCGGTGCCGTCATCCTGGATGGTTAAGTAGATATGCTGCTGCTTCAGTAGTAGGGAGATCAGCACATTCTGGGCATGGGCATGGCGTGCTACGTTGGTCAGGCTTTCCTGGGCGATACGGAAGAGGGCGGTCTCGTAGCTGGCAGGAAGGTCTTTGATAATAGGTTCGATCTGTTGTAGATCCAGCTCGACCTGAAGGCGCAGCCGTTGAGCGCTGTCTTCGCCTAGCCAGCGAAAAGCTGCCAGCAAGCCCAGATCATCCAGCACGCTTGGTCGCAGTTGCTGGGCCAGCACACGCACATTTTCGAGCGATAATTGAGTCAGGTGATTGAGCTGTTGCAGTTCGCTATCCAATTGGTCGCGCGTCTTCTCCGTCAGGCCGGCGGCTGAGAGATCCTGGAAATGCTGGTGCAAGACCTCGGCGTGGATCAGTAAGGCGGTCAGGTTCTGGCCGGTTTCATCGTGCAGCTCCATGCCGATGCGCCGCCGCTCATGCTCCTGTGCCTGCAAAATGACCTGTGTGCGTTCACGCCTGGCCGCCTCCAGGCGATCCATCATACTATTAAATGACTGTGCCAGCTCGTTAATCTCCCAGGTAGAGGCCGAAACCCTGGCCCGCTCTTGCGTCTGACCCGCGCCCACGGCCCTGATAGTATTGATGAGCGCAAAGAGAGGTCGAAAACTGGCGCGCAACAGCATGATATTGGCGAACAATGTAAAGAGGGTGGCCAGCACGATAAAAATCGTATCGATCAGGTAGTGATGCACCTCTAGCTGATGGCTGGTAACCCAGAGAGCGGCCAGCGCCTCTACTAACAGCATCAAACTGTTCACGAGAATAACCTTCTCGAATAGTGAGAGATGCCAGTTTTTCAGCCAGCCAGTCAAATTATGGACAACTTTGCTCACCTGAAACACATCCCTTCCAATGTATCCATCCACTCTACAAGAGTGCATCTTACCTGTATGCTTGTTGTTGCGCTTAATATGCTGAACCCGTTGTTACTATAAATCAGAACGACGACCAGGTCAAAGGCGGCTATGTTTAGCTGTCATGTTTCTGCCTGGTTTGTCGAGCATGCGTGTGCGATCTGAATTCGTGGCGGTGGCATCAAATCACGTTGACCTGCAAAGTTTGCTGTTGTGGCTTAAAGCCTCGGGCCTGTGTTTGAATCGTGATCGACCAGGGACCAGCCATATACAGGTCCAGGTTGACCTCGTAGACGCCATGGCCGCGCGGCACGACACGATTATGGAGGGCGGTCATATCCATATTCGTCATGCGTGCGCTGGGAATGACCAGGGCCTCATCAATTGGCAGCCCATCTGGATCGGTCAGCTGCAATTTCAGCGTGGATGGGCCGCTGGCCATAAATTGTTTCTGCTCCATCTGAACCTGTAACGACACCGGGACATATGGTTGATAGAGAAAAGCCAGTATTGTCACGCATACACAGGCAATCCCCAGAATGAGCCAGAAAAAAGGTCTGATGCGCATATTACCCCGCTATAGCTTGAACTGAATTTGAGCTACTGACATTGTAAGTCGGATTTGAGCTCCTGACAATACGCCGTATTGCTGACAATGTGTCTGAACCCCATCACTAATGGGAAGCAAAGCACCCCCGTACGGGCGGGTGCATGCACGCCCGAGCCCCTTTTATGTGATGGTGGAAAAAGTGCGCCAGGCGCACTTTTTCCACCATCACATAAATAGCAAAAATACGTGCCATTAGAACACCTAATACGTGCCATTAGAACACCTAAAATATATGTATGATCTCGGCACAGCATACTGCCAAAGGTGGAGAGCCGTCCATACGGACAAGACCCTAGTTCTGTCCCCTAAGGTCCGGATAAAAATAACAATGACAATTTTCAATCTGGTATAGTAATGGGGATAGGCATGCTTTTTCTTGTGCTATGGTATATTTCACTACGAAATATACTAATTTATTGACGCTCATTTTGTAGATGAGTAAAATGAGAACGCCTGATACTTATAATTTGTTGTTTGTTTACATGTCAGAATAAGCAGCGACGTATGCCTTTACTTTATTTCAATTGAGGAGGCACCCTTGCCTGGTGTGCATATTTTGAAGTATATAAAAAAGAATACCTATGGGATGGCAGCCGCCGCGATTATTGCGTTCGCGGTCGGCTTGCGGGTTATTTTGTTGGCTTTGCACTGGCCGCCCACGAATGGCGATGAAGGCGTTATGGCTACCATGGCCTATAACATCGCTTATCATGGCGAGCACCCCACGATTTTTTATGGGCAAGATTATATGGGGGACATTGAGGCATACCTGGGTGCCCTGTTTTTCCATCTTTTTGGTGGCCCTTCGCTGATGGCGCTGCGCCTGGGGGTCGTACTGATGGTCGGCCTCTTTTTTGTCTGTATGTACTGGTTGACCAGCCTGCTCTTTTCCAAGAAGCTGGCCCTGGTCACGCTGGGTCTGTTGAGCGTAGGATCGATCCCTTATTTGACGCGCCAGACTATTGCTACTGGTGGTTCCTCACAAACTCTGCTCTTTGGCTCTCTTGCTTTCCTGATCGCGGTGTGGCTGGCGCTGACCTATCGACGCCGCGTTTCGGCCCGTGTGCGGCTCCTGCGTCTTCCAATGTATGGCGCGTTTGGCGTGGTCGCCGGTCTGGGTATGTGGAGCGATATGATTGTGTTGCCGTTTCTGGCCATGGCCGGCATGCTGATACTCGTTTTTTGCTGGCGCGAATTGCTTATCTGGGGCGGCTGGCTACTGGCTGGTGTTGGCGTCCTCATTGGCCTCTTCCCATCGCTCTGGTTTAGCATGGGCCGAGGCTTGAATCCTTTTGTGACTCTCTTCAATCTGGCGCATGGCTCGGGCGAAGACCCGCTGGCTACGGTGGGGCTCTGGCATAATATAGTAGAGACCGTGCAGGTGACCATCCCGACGGCAACCGGCTTCCCATTTTGTCCGGTGATCGAATATCCCTTCCTGGGAGATAATACTCCCCGCACCTTGCAATGTGGTATTGTTCAGACGGCCTGGGGGGGCGGCTATCTCTTGCTGATCTTGACGGCTCTGATTTTTACCCTCCTGCTCTTACAGCGTTTTATTCGAGACAAGCAAACGTTCACTGAGGAGGAGCGCCATCGATTGTTGGTGAGCCGGATCTCGCAATTACTGATGGTCGGCGCCGCGATTGGCGTCATTGCAGTCTTTATCCGTAGTACCGGACCCTTTAACCAGCCAGGTTATCATGCTCGCTACCTCATCGGTCTGCTGATCATCCTGCCTGCTTTGATTGATCCTTTATGGAGTGCCGCCAGCAAACTGCATTCGCAAGCATTCTGGCAGCGCGTCCGCTCCTACAGTAGCCGCGTCATCCTGGCTGCTGTGGCAGTTATCCTGGTCACAGGCACCGTGATCGCTTTTAGCGAGGTTCCAAAGGCGCAGGTCTCCGATGCGCAACGCACCGATCTGGTTGCGCAACTGGAACATCTCGGGGTGAAACACCTGTACACGGATTACTGGAGCTGTTATAGCCTGGTCTTTGCGAGCAAGGAAAACATCATTTGTGGTGTTATCAATCACCATCTCAACCCCTCGCACAACCGTTATCCACCATTCTATACTATCGTCCATCAAGATAAAGAGGCGTCCTGGATGTGTCCCAAAGATCCCAATCTGACTACGACAGAATATGATTGTCTTGACTGGCTGGATAAAAGAATGGCGAAACAGCCACCTGGTAAATACAAGCGCTACGAAATAGACAACTACGTTCTCTACCGCTATATGCCAAAATGATGAACAGAAAGAGTGGGGCCATTGACACCCCACTCTTTTTTGTATGCAGAAGTTGTGGTGCCGGCAGGGGCACCACAGCCAGGGGCTCGTTTTATATGTTTTTATGTATATACCTATATTTTTTACCGATACCTTGCTAGCGTTGAGCACGATTTCGTTATACAATTTTTCTTAGCGAGTGTCTGAAAACCAGACGTTTCGCGCCTTCGGCTCCTGACGCTACGCGCTTACAGCGCTCAAAAGTCTTCTATACGTTGGTGCAGCATTCGCGCTTTTGCGCGAATGCTGCACCAACGTATAAAATTGGAAGCATGTGTTGATTTAGCAAGAAAGGATTGTTGATGACAGCCGACGAAACTACTCCACTGCGACTTTACTTGATGCAGGTTGCGGCCCTTGCTCCTATGAATGTGCCAATCCCTTGCTATCTGGTACAGACCAGCGAGAAGAATATATTGATCGATAGCGGCCTGCCGGCTCATTTTCAGACCACTCCGGGTCGACCTGAGCCGGTGATGGGGAAGAATGTTGTTGAGCAACTGGCGCTACTTGGTTTACAGCCAGGCGATATAGATATTCTTGTTTGCACCCATTTTGACCTGGACCATTGTGGACATCATGAAGATTTTCCCAACGCGCAGCTGGTAGTGCAGCGCGAGCACTACGAAGTAGCTCGCGGGGGGCATCCGCGTTTTGCATCCCATCGTGCTCACTGGGACCTGCCAGCCGAGCGCTATCGTCTCGTTGATGGCGATACCACACTCTTGCCAGGTCTTGAGTTGATCGCTACCGGTGGACACGTGCCCGGCCATCAGTCGGTCCTTGTGCGTCTACCTGAAACGGGTCCGGTGTTGCTGACTATTGATGCTGTTGCCAGGCAGGATGCCTTTCGATCAGACCGCCAGATTGGACCGCTGGATCTGGATGGCGAGCAGGCCATAGCCAGTACGCGCAAGCTGCTTGACGTGGTGCAGCGCGAGCATGTGGCTCTGGTTATCTTTGGTCACGATGATCAGCAATGGCCCAAACTCACCAAAGCGCCTGAATACTATGGCTAATACGCTTAGAGCGTGTTAGATAGTGTCTGAATGCCAGACGGTACGCGCCTTCGGCCCCTCACACTACGCTCCTTCGGAGCTCAAAATGTTGTATGTGATTGTGAAAAAGTGCGCCTGGCGCACTTTTTCACAATCACATACAACGGTGTTGTTGCAGGAAGCGCGCAATGCGCGCTTCCTGCAGAACTGTTATTCCTCCGTTGTTTTGCGTAAGAAGGCTTCGGCGGCCGGGTAGACGACCTCAATTTCGCTGATTTCCTGGGGGTGGTCGAGATGGTCAAAAATGCGTAGGATAATGCCTTCGGCATCGATCTCTTCCTGCCGCGCCAGCAGTGGTTGGGTGATGCGCCGATCATCTGAACCAGCATAGACATAAAGTGGACAACGAATCTCGCGTGGCTGGACTACCGGCCAGGAGACCGTAGCTTGCCAGCAAGCCATCAGCGCGGGTAGCGAACGTTCCTCTACCCAGCGTATGTCTTCATTGTCCATCCCCAACTGCTTGAGGGTTCCTTCTCGCTGGGCTTTGTAGAGTATGTTCAGCTCCGAAATGATCTGGTTGATACGCTCTTCAAAATAGATGCGACCAAAGAAGCTGCCCGCTGCGATGGCGCGGCTAACGCGCGATGAGCGTGAGGCAAGTAGCAGGGCGAGCGACGCGCCAAAAGAGTGGCCCCAGACCAGAAACTTTTCGGCCTCACAGGTGTCGGCTACTGCAAAAATATCTGCGAACATCTGCTCCAAACGATAAGCGCTGGATTGGGTTGGCTTATCACTCTCGCCAATGCCTCGGCGATCCATCGTAACCACGCGGAAATGCTGGCGCAGACGCTCGACATAGCCGAGTTCGTGCCAGATCTGCCTCGCCTCGTCAAATCCCTGTAGCAGGATGAGGAGTGGTCCCTCACCCTGTATATCATAGGCAATCTTTGTGCCATCAGTCGCAGTAAGAAACATCTATTCTTGCTCCATTTTTTGTATGTAAAGGTTTGTAAGCACATACCTTTGTAGTATATCATGTGCGGTATCCAACTACATAAATTCTACCTGCTTGCCGAAGATAATATATTGTCCCCTCACGCCCCATGTATTGCTGCAGGTTCGCTTGATGCTTATGCTCATGAAGCACGCGAATTGAAGACCAATCCTGTACTACCGCGGCGATCAAGTACATTTCTTATGTTTATTTGCGTTTTATCTTTTATGCTTTTCGCGTTTTTTGGACAAAAATGGTATTTATAGTGTATACTGTATATAGCGATGAACGGTATGATAGACCCAGATTGAATCTATAACGTTGTGGGAAGCACCATTTTTGCCCTCTTTCATACGTCTGCCGCTTCTTGTCTTTGAAGGCAGATGCCCTGATGCATTGCTAGTGTAGTAACTTGCGGACCTCGCTTTAATTGATGAGTTTTGGCTGTATTGTGCTGTGATTTAACAGCTATAAGCAGCTTTATTTGCTTATAGTGTTTTTTGTCATCTTAGGTGATTATTTGTATAACAGTATCGTATGTGGGTAAAATGTATGTCTACACTCAGCAATTATTATAGCATCGCTATAGTTTATAGCAAGTACGACATATTTTTTTTGCGTAGTCTCTGGTTTAATAGTATGTAACTTTTTTTCCTCGCAAATCGTGTACCTATGTGGAATGGTCCACATAGTTTGTCAATCGAAGTGCGATGCGGGGTAAAAAGTTAGAGTGAAGGGTTTAGCATGAAAATAGCACATATAGCACCGCCCTGGATTTCTATTCCACCAAAGAATTATGGTGGTACCGAGAATGTTATATATAATATAGTCGAGGAGCAGGTAGCTCAAGGGCACGACGTCACTTTGTTTGCCCCGGGTGATGCCCGTACATCCGCAAAACTGATCTCATTTTTTCCTCATTCATTAATCGATGCCGGGGTTCCCTGGCAGGCTCATCTCAAAGCTTTCTATCACACATATAAGGCCATTGAATATATTAAAGAGCACCATTTCGATATAGTGCACACCCATCTCTCCTCTAGCGCCGATATGTATGCCTTTCCATTGACCCAGCAATTGGGTGCCCCACATGTGTCGACACTGCATAGCCGTTTCCCATTTGACCGTGTCCAGAACTGGACTGGCGATGCTGATGTATATTTTTTGGAGTGGATGAGGCAAGTGCCATTGATCGCGATCAGTGAGAATGCACGTGCGGAGGTCAAATTGCCGCTGAACTTTGCTGGTGTGGTTCATCATGGTTTGCCAATGCAGCAATTTAAGCCAACGGTCAAGCAGCCAGAGAATTACCTGGTCTGGCTGGGACGTTTTGTGCCAGAAAAGGGAGCTCACCACGCGATCAAGCTGGCGAAAGCTATCAATATGCCGCTGATTCTGGCCGGCACGATCGATCGGCACATTCAAACCTCGGTTCATTATTATGAGAAGGTTATTAAGCCGCAGTTGAACGGTTATGACATCAAATATATCGGTCCGGTCAATACCAGAGAAAAAATCGATCTACTCAGTCGTGCCCGTGTCTTCCTGAATCCTATTGAGTGGGAAGAGCCCTTTGGGATGGTCATGATTGAAGCTATGGCTGTCGGCTGCCCGGTCATTTCTTTCGCGCGCGGTGCGGCCCCAGAGGTGGTAGCGCATGATAAAAGCGGTTACCTGGTGAATGACCTTAAAGAGATGAAGCGTGCCCTGGGCCAGATTGATAAGCTTGACCGGGAGCTGGTACGTGACCACGTGGAACAGAATTTTTCTGCTCGCGTCATGGTAGAGAAATATGTACGTATTTATCAGCAGATCCGTACCATCCATTTGATGAAGAGCGCCTCTATCAAGCGTTCGGTCGTGGATACACTGGCGACCAGAATGCCTCAGGTTATGTCTGCTCCTCCGCTGTTGCCTCCTGTAGAACCCAGGGCAACAACCAATTATCCCCTATCTCTACTACCCCAACAAAGTCGTGAGGTTGATCCGGAGATGTGGCATTAGACCATTCATCTACCTGACTGTTCCACTCGCCGCCAGCGGCGGCGAGGGAAGAGGTCGGTTGTGCTCACAAGATTGGATCAATGTTTGGCTTGATTTGTATGGCCGGGATCACAAAGTCGTCGAGGATCAATCTGCTGGCTACAGGCTCTGGTGCAGGAGCACAGGTGGAGGCAACGACGATGTCGATTTCAGGAATAACTCCGATGAGCTGGCCTCCATAACCAACTGCGCAGTTGGTTTGCTTTCCATGATATTCAGGCAGAAACCAGCATAAGCCATACTTTTCGCCACGCCTGGTCATGCTATGTGCTCGCCAGGATTCCTGGATATAGTCTATGGATAAGATACGTTGCTCATTCCAGATGCCCTGGTTGAGATAGAGGTAGCCTAACCTGGCCATTTCGCGTGTGGTGAGCTGCAGGCCGAAGCTGCCGATTTGATTGCCTCGGACATCATTACTCCATAATCCCGCTTGTTGGGCTGACCATTTACCATAGGGATGAGGCGTTTCAACTTTTGCCTGGCCACTTTTCCAGGGATCACGTTCGTGCTCGTCATCTTGCCAGATTCCCAGAGGATCAAACAGGTAGTGCCTGGCAAACTCGTGCAAGGGCATACCTGTGCAGCGTGTCAGTACCAGGGCTACCAGGTGTGCCCCGATATCATCATAGTTATAGTGTGTGCCCGGCTCATATTCTAGCGGGCGATCCAGCATCTTTTCCACGGATGAGGTATCTTCCAGGAACGTCTCAATGCCACCTGGCGCCAGCGCAAAGCCGCTGGTCATGCTCAAAAGGTGGCGGAGCGTGATCTCCTCTTTGCTGGGATCTGGCTGGCTGGCATGATATTCGGGGAAGAATGTGAGCAGGGGTTGATCGATACTATGTAAAAATCCCTGTTGTAGTGCGATTCCAACCAATGCTGAAGTTACGCTTTTCGTCACGGAGTTGACATTATGGTAATGATGCGGCCCCCAGCCGTGATAGTATTCCTCAAAAATAATGATGCCCGAACGTACAATTATAATGCTAAGCAATGCCGGTGTCTGCTGAGCGTATTCGTCTAGTTGTTTTAAACGTTCAATGTCAGCACTCAAGATGTGTGGAGCGGCCGTCTTCCATGCCAGGGCCGGCCAGGAGCCTGTTGCCTGCTGCTTGTCCATGCTTGCCCTCTTTTATTGTATCTAGCTGGATTTATCTCAAAAGCAGATACTAATAAGCTTATTTTATTTATAACATAAATAGTATCTATTTATTCGAATGAAATCAAGATCACTCAATGTTCTCTATTTGCTTGTACCTATACAAGAATGAGTGCTTCTCCAGGCCTGATGTCTGTGAGAAGCACTCAAAAGAACGTAATGAAGCTGTACATTTAGAATGAACATCTGGATTTAATTGTGACTATCATGTTCACTTACTCTCATATCTGCGACCATGACGGTCATAACAATAACGGCGGTGGGTTTTTTTGTCATAATAGCAGCGGCTCTTTGGCTTATCATCCTCTAGCCACTGGCCGATGCTGCGGCCACCAGATACATTTGCCAGTTCCTGCTCGTTCAATTCAACATACTCATCTGGCTGATCAGCAGTGCTACAATGAAGCTGTTTCATTTCAGTCTTCCTTTCTGGTTCAGCGTGAACGGTTCAAGTATTGCAAATGTCCTTCCATACAATGGCACGTTTCTGTGAGGCGAAAGTTACTCATGAAGAGTGAAGCCATCTGGATGTAGCAGTAGCGCTGGTGACGATTATTGCCATCACCAGCGTCACTATTATCATAACGGGTACTTTGTATGGTTGCCTGATCACCAACGATACAGGGACGCGCTTAAACTTTACCTGCAGCGATCGCGGCGGTAACGGCGGCGACACCACGAGATCCACTGTTTTTTTTGCCGGCCTGATTAGAACTATTGGCCCTGAGAAGCATGGGCAATCTCAGCATCTGCTATAATAGGGATGTGTTGATAGATGCCGGGGCCCGGGTGTAATTGATCGGGTTGGTTGTGTCGCCTGGGATAGCGGATTAGCAGTAGATTTTGTTAAGCCAGTGAGGATAGACTTGCGGGATGGATCAAGTGACAGATCAGGATCAAGAGAAGAAATATCTGAAAGAGCGTGTGCAGCAGCTTGAGGCTGAGTTGCAGCATGCACATGAGCGGGAGGAGCGCGGCCGCGTTCTTTTACATCTCACATCAGATTATGCATATATGTATCGCTTGCTGCCGGACGGCTCAATTCAACGTGAGTGGACGACTGATGCTTTTACATATGTTACAGGCTTTGCTCCTGAAGAATTTGATCAGCGTGGGTGGGAGTATTTGCAGCATCCCGATGATCGGTGGATGTTTGAGCTCCGCATCGAGGCGATGCGCCAGGGGCGGCAGGATACACGCGAGTGGCGCGTGATTACGCGCAGCGGCGAGGTGCGCTGGCTGCAGGATACCTGTCATCCGATTGTGGATTGCCAGCATGGTGATGTGCCTGTGCTTCGTGTCTATGGTATCGTGCGCGATATTACTCAACGCAAGCAGGTGGAATTACAGAAATTGCAGATAGAGCGGCGTCTCTCTGCTACTTTTGATTCGATTGCTGATGCGGTTATCATGTATGATCACGAAGGTCGCTTGATTCAGTATAATGAGGCGGCCGGGGCTTTATTGGGTTTTGATCAACATCCTGAGTACACCGTGCAGCAGCTGTCCGAGCGTTTTCGGACGATGCAGGTCATGAATGCCCAGGGCCGTTTGCTGACTTTGGATGAGCTGCCCCCGTGTCGCATTTTGCGAGGAGAGATATTGCGAGGAACAACGGTTGAGGATATATGGATTACGACACTGACCGGTCGTCGGATCGTCCTCAGCGTGAGTGGCGCTCCTATCTATGATACGCTGAATAAATTGATGGGGGCCGTGCTGGTCTGCCGCGATGTAACAGCGCGCCGCAATCAGCAATGGCGTACCAGCAAAGCGCTGGAGACCCTGCTGTCTATGTCCGAGGTGCTGGTTCGCCTGCCGATATCCGATGAATATTCCGCCCATGCCTCCAGGCGTGAGACCGCCGAAGAGCTGCTTCATCTGACCTGTAATCTGCTGGGTTGTCAGATGGCTACAATGATAGATCTTGATCCTGAAACCAACTTAATTCGGCCGATTGCAAGTGTAGGCATGTCTCCCGAACTGCGCCAGAAATTCTGGGAAACGACACCATCTATTTCTTTATCCACTTATATTCATGCTCCCGATCTGGTTCGTTTGCAGCGCGGCGAGCCTGTATTGTTCACCCTGGCCAATGCGCCCTCCAGCGATGTACCCACCTTTGGCGTAGAGCAAGTGCTGGGCGCGCCTATCCGTTTGTGTGGCCAATTAGTAGGATTTCTCTCGCTCGACTATGGTACCGCTGAGCATCACTTCTCGCAACCGGAAGAGTTTAGTTTGATTACGGCCATCGGGAAGCTGGCCTCATTAGTGTTTGAGAGGGAAAAATTGATCGATCAGCGCTCTGCAGCTCGGAAGGCTGAAGTCGCCAGCGAGCAGGCGCGGCAGCAGATGGATGCCTTCCTGGGCATGACCAATCATGAACTGCGTAATCCACTGGCTACCATGAAGGCGAGCCTGCAGCTTATCCGACGCCAGTTGAAACTTCTGGATAACGATACAATAGCTGTGTCCGATGTAGCGGCACGCATTCAGGAGTTGGTTGAGCGGGCTGAACGCCAGGTATCTGTTGAAACTCGACTGGTAAATGATTTACTGGATGTTTCGCGTATTTTAGAACAAAAGCTAGAACTCAAGGTGCAATTCTGTAATCTGATCGATCTAGTACAAAGGGTGGTTGCCGATCAACTTTCTCTTGCCCAGTCCCGTATTATAAATATACGCTTGCCGCAAGAGGATATGGTGCCAGTGGTAGTGGATATTGATCGGGTGGGGCAGGTGTTAACTAATTATCTAACAAATGCCATCAAATATTCTGCTGAAGATAAGCCGATTGAGGTTCGCCTGGTTGTGCAAGATCACCAGGTCCGTGTAGCTGTGAAGGATCAAGGGCCTGGATTGACGCCTGAGGATCAGCGCCGTATCTGGGAGCGTTTTTACCAGACGACTGATCGACAGGTACACAGTGGATCAGGGGGTCTGGGCCTGGGGCTCTATATTTGCCAGAATATTATTCAGCAACATGCTGGACAGGTGGGGATTGAGAGTGAGCCTGGCCAGGGGTCAACTTTCTGGTTTACGCTTCCTCTTGCACGCGAGTAGCACATTTCTTGGTGGAGGGATGTGTATAAAAGGATAACAATGATGACAGATGTCGAAAGCCCGCTTTTGTTTATTGAAGATAATGATGATGACTTTGAAGTTGTGCTTTGGGCAATGAAAAAGCTGTCGTTGTCAATTCCTATTACACGTTGTATCGATGGGGATGAGGCGTTAGATTATCTCTATCATCGGCAAGAGTTTGCCCGCCCCGAGACGTCTCCACGCCCGGCCTTGATCCTGTTGGACCTGAATTTGATCTCTGTGGATGGCCGCGATGTCTTGCAGGCAGTAAAGAGCGATCCTGACCTGCGCAGGATTCCGGTAATTATCTGGACTTCCTCTGAGGACCCCAAAGATATCGATGTGAGCTTTCAACTGGGCGCCAACAGTTATATATTAAAGCCTATGAATATGAAGCAACTGCTGGAGGTCGTTGAGACGCTTAATAAATACTGGTTCGGCGTCTCTGTTTCTCCCGCTACAGATCTGCTCAGTGAAAAATAGATGTTTTATCAAGGCTTTCTGACCACGAGCAAAAATATGCGCAGTATGCCGGTCTCGCCGCCTCCTGGTTTACAGGGAACAATGACGCCCATTTTGCGATGTATGACCCCGCAAACGGTCGCGGCTATGACGGTTTAGACGGTACAACCGGAAAAGTCAATCTGAATTCGGGTGCCGAATCGACCATTGAAGCCTTAATGGCTTTGCAAGCGATCCATCAAAACGCCGCCGCCCTGAATATGGTGAATGCTAAAGCCGTAGAGCGGCACACAGCCAGCATCTATGAAGCAGAATCGTTCACGGTGGCTGCGGGTCATCCACAGGTTATTACGCCTGCAAGCAGCTGGACTGGTGATGCCTTATACAGTGGACAGATCGTGCAGATGTCCAATAATGATCAGCTTAAACAAGAGATCGATGTTGCACACCAGGGTGAATACATTCTCTCCGCTGCGTTGGTCAAGAAACACACGGTATCAGGTGTGATTACGCTGCAGATAGGTGTAGATGGCCATTCTGTCAGCGCAGTACAGGTTCCTCAATCACCGGATAGTGATTATCTGACTCTTATCCAGCTCGGAAGCCCTCTCTCTTTATCCAGCGGAAAGCATACGCTTACGGTTACGCTTCAAACCGTAGCCAATGAATCTCTTGTGGTGGATAACTTTGTCCTCCAACCGACATCATTATTTTTGATGCGTTTCGATGGTCATATGATGGAACCTTCAAAAAACATGATAATAATAGGTTCGGGCCTTGCGCCCGATTTTCTCCTCGACGAATGATCCCCTTCCCTATGGGAGCGCATTAAAATGGGAGCGCATTAAAATAACGGCAGCGATAAAATGAGCAATGCGTACAGCAGACAAGCGCTGCCGGCGCAGCAACTGAGCATTTTACCCTGCGGTAATTCGCGTTCCAGCCACATGACTAGCGCTAGTATTGCCAGTGCCAGCAGATTACGCATCCCGACGCCAACCATGAGCAGCATTAGTGCCCAGTTGCTGCTCACACACCACAAGCCATAGCGATATCCCCGTCGCCAGGGGGGAACCGTGGTGTTCTGTTCATAGCAGCGCGTGTGCAGCAGGCAGTGCCATTTGATCGGACTCCACTGGAAGATACCAGCCAATAAGAAGAGAAGCGCCGTGATCCATAGTGGATGTAGATAGAGCCATCGCCACTGATTTACGAGGTTATGCAGCAGCGTGTCGCCTACAAAAGCTGCGCAGGCAAACATGGTCCAGCTAGCTGCATAACCAGCGATAAAAAGAGCCTGCGTGGACCAGTAGCGTGAAAGATGATGGGCCAGCGAGAGCAACTGACGGAACAAGGCGGGGAGCATCATCGCTAACAGCATTACTTGCCAGCCAGTCAGAAAAACGAGCAAGGATAGCAGCCAGGGCCAGTGGCTGGATCTGATGAGATAATCGTGATCCAGCCAGCTATTCCTACCCGTCAAGAATGCCAACCCGAGTAATCCCCAGCTTCCGGCCAGCAGCAGCCAGGGCAATATAAATGCACGCCACGATGCCTGTCTACTCGTATCTTGCCCGGCCTGACCTGCTGGATGGATGTCTCGCATTGGTATCAGGCCCATCATGTCTGTTCGTTCCAAACGACCTGATAATGATGATCTGTACCAGCGGATTGTTGGACGATCGCGCTCTCTATCTGCGCGGCAGGAATGACCTCGCTGCTGGTCAACACCACCGCAGCCCTATCGCGCGGGACGCGTGTCAACTCCACCTGTTCAGCTCCCGGTAGCGATAGTAGCGCACTGCGCACTCGCGCATCGCATTTCTCGCACGTCACATCCTCAACCAGAAAACGTTGCTGGTAAGACATAGCAATCTTCCTTTCGCTTTGTCCAGAACTCAACTTTACATCCCCGACTACGCTACGAAAAATATTCTACGAGCTGCTTCTGTTGAAGAACATGTAACGAACAAAGTATAAACGACAGGAGTTATACATGTCTATTAGTATATATACCTATTTTTCCTGTATAACAAGTGATTGGAATAGTCAAATAAGTCGTTATCAATGTTTGCAATACTGTAAACATTGATAACGACTTATTTGACAGGTATACTTTTTGTATTCGATGATGTCGTGTATGGTTTGAAGAAGGCGAGAGACGATGGAAGAATTTGATGTATTGTCAACGCTGTTGCAGGCACAGGAGCCAGAGCTATATACAATCCCAACGCATGCGCGGGGTCCGCAGGGCGAACTTCCTCTTACACCCAAAATGTTGCGCGAGTGGGCCAGTGGCGATTTATTTGGGTTGACACAGAATGTTGGAATGGGCTGGGAGCCTGCGAAAGTAGCAAATAAACATATTTTGATGCTGAGCACTCAGGGTGGCATTCGGGCCGAGGATGGTAGCCCGATTGCCCTGGGATATCACACCGGGCACTGGGAAGTTGGACGCTTGATGCGGGCCGCCGCGAGCGAGTTTAAGCACGCGGGAGCGGTCCCCTATGCTGCGTATGTGAGCGATCCGTGCGATGGCCGGAGCCAGGGGACGCCGGGTATGTTTGATTCGCTGCCGTATCGTAACGATGCTTCCATGGTGATGCGGCGTCTGATTCGCTCACTGCCTACGCGTAAGGCTGTGCTGGGTGTGGCGACCTGTGACAAGGGGCTGCCCGCGACTATGATGGCCCTGGCCTCGTTGCGTCGGCTGCCGGGCATCCTGGTTCCTGGAGGCGTAACCTTGCCGCCAGAGCATGGAGAGGATGCCGGGAAGATTCAAACGATTGGGGTGCGCTATGTGCATGGCGAGATCTCGCTCGAGGACGCGGCGCAGCTTGGCTGTCGGGCCTGCGCCACACCCGGCGGTGGCTGCCAGTTCCTGGGTACGGCCGCGACGGCCCAGGTGGTGGCCGAAGCGCTCGGCATGGCCATTCCTCACTCCGCTCTGGCGCCATCCGGCGAGCCAATCTGGGAGGCCCTGGCCACCCAATCCGCCCGCGCATTGCTGCACCAGGTGCAACTGGGCATGGGCATGCAAGACATCCTGACCGACGCCTCTATACGTAACGCGATGGTGGTGCATGCCGCCTTTGGGGGTTCTACCAACCTCTTGCTGCACATTCCCGCTATCGCATATTCCGCTGGACTGCGCATCCCGACCATCTCTGATTGGCAGGAAATCAATCGTCTGGTGCCACGCCTGGTTAGCGTGCTGCCCAATGGACCTGTGGACCATCCGACGGTGCGCGTCTTCCTGGCCGGCGGCGTGCCTGAAGTCATGCTCCATTTGAGGCGCCACGGCCTGCTCGATACCAGCGTCAAAACCTGCACCGGCCACACACTGGACCATGTGCTCAACTGGTGGGAGCAGTCGGAGCGCCGCCAGAAAGTGCGTGCGCGCCTGCTGGAGGCTGATGCCATACAGCCAGACGATGTCATTATGACACCAGAGGTTGCCCGGGAGCGCGGTGTGACCTCGACCGTCATGTTTCCGGTGGGCAATATCGCCCCTGAGGGCTCTGTCATCAAAGCCACGGCGATCGATTCCAGTGTCGTGGATGAGGATGGCGTCTACCGCCATACCGGGCCCGCCCGTGTCTTTACCAGCGAGCGTAAAGCCATGGCTGCCATTAAAGACGGCGCTATTCAGTCCGGCGACATTGTAGTATTGATGGGGCGTGGACCCGCCGGGACTGGTATGGAAGAGACCTATCAATTGACCGCTGCGCTCAAGCATCTGCCCTTTGGCAAGCATGTGGCTCTGGTGACTGATGCTCGCTTCTCGGGTGTCTCAACGGGGGCCTGCATCGGCCTGGTTGGACCAGAAGCCTTGACCGGGGGACCCATCGGCAAAGTGCGCGATGGCGACATCATCCAGATTACGCTGGACCGCGAGAACCTGCATGGTGAGCTCAACGTGATTGGTGATGGCGTCCGCACCTTCACCCCTGAGGAGGGGGCGATCCTGCTCAAGGAGCGCCAGCCCCATCCCGATCTGGCCCCTGATCCCCAATTGCCGGACGACACCCGGCTGTGGGCCGCGCTGCAGGCAGCCAGCGGCGGCGTCTGGCGAGGCGCCATCTACGACGTGGATCGCATCATCGAAGTCATCGAAGCCGGCAAGAAAGCCCTCGGCATATAATGAAACCCCATAGGTTCGGAGCTTGCCTCCGATTTGCCCCACCGTTTGTGGGGCCCTGTGTCCTCACCGCTCGGTACCTCGTGACATCACGCCTCGGCCCACGCGGTGCCCAAAAGCGAACCTTCGCTTTTGGGCACAGGGCCGCCACGCTGCGGCGGGCGGCAATCGGGGGCAAGCCCCGAACCTATTTTGGGGGAGAGAAGGAGGGGAGCGGGCATATGAATCGCATTGATCGTCTGACTGCTATTGTTCTGTTGTTGCAGGGCGGCCGACGGACTGCCCGCGAGCTGGCGCAGCGTTTTGAGGTTTCCAGGCGCACCGTGTTTCGCGATATCGAGTCGTTGTGCGAGATGGGGATTCCTATCATAACTACTAGCGGGCCGCTGGGCGGCTATACTTTGATGCCCGACTACTCGCTGTCTCCGCTGCAACTGACGGCCAGTGAGACTTTTCTGCTGCGCCTGGCCCTCAGTAGCGTTGTGCAACTGGCTGATACCCCTTTCAAGCAGGAGCGTGAGTCTTTGCTGGCCAAGATGGCGGCTGTGATACCTGCTCAGCATTCGGTCGAGGCCGAGCATCTGCTGCAAACTATTCAGCTTGAGGTGCCGACGCGCCACTATGCTACGCCATTTATCGAGCAGCTGATCGCCAGTGCTCGCGAGGGAGAGTGGCTGGCGGTTGAGTATCGTTCAGGACAACGTCTTTCCCGGCAGACGTTGAGGCCGCAGCGCCTCTATTCGTCTGGCGGCTTCTGGTATTGCCGGGCGTATTCGCACGAGCGGCAGGAGGAACGTACCTATCGCGTGGACCGTTTTATCAGCGTGAGTCCTACCAGCGCGCCTGCTCCGACCGAGGCGCATGATGCGCCAGTCCCTCAGTCGCTCCCCTATGGGCATCCATCGCTCCCAGAAGTGTGCATTCGCCTGACTGCCTATGGTGTGATGATCATGGAGCGCGATCCCCATCTAGGCGATGCCATTCAGCCTGCGGAGGACGATGGTGCTATGTTACGCTTTCGCTGCCCACCTGCTGAATATCCCTGGTTGCTGCGTACCCTGCTTAGCCTGGGTCCCGATGCCGAAGTGCTGGCTCCTGATGCGCTGAAAAGCCAGTTGTGCCAGGCAGCGCTGGCTATTGCTCAACGCTATTCATAATAGTGACATAAGGTTGTCACCATCACTCCTGTAAACTCTATTTATCGGCAGCAGTGAACTGCCCGTCATCGTTGAGTTGAAGGGAGTTGTTATGATGGTTGAATCCTCCTATGTACAGCAGCGTCTGCACAACTGGCGCCAGACGTCCGCAGGCCATTTATCAGGAAGCGAGCAGGCACCAGACTTTATTGAGCGCATGGGTATCGTCACGCTTTATCCCGCCTCTCCGGAGTTCCCTAATCTCTTTTCAGCCTATGTGGGGGACCCCGACGCCAAAACGGATTCGGCCTGGGATACGCCCAGCGGCGAGATATATACCTGGCGTTGGACGCTGGGCCGCCAGGCGGTCGCCTACTACTCTGTCTTGATTCGGCGGCGGCCAACCTGGATCTCCTGGTCGTTGTTTCCCACCATGTTGCGCCTGTGTGGTGAGCTGCGGAGTCCTCACGAGCTTTACCATGCGGGTCAGCTCTCTGCGCATGCGTATCGCATCGTCGAGACGCTGGAGGCGGTCGCGGCACCGATGCCCACCAGTGAACTGCGCGAACAAGCGGGCTTCCCACGAGGAACCGCCTCGCGCAACCTCTATCTCAAGGCAGTCGAAGAACTGGAGTCGCAGATGCTGCTGGCCAAGGTTTTCCTGGGCGATGACCATACCATGTACCACACCCTGGTGAGCCAGCGTTACGCGGAGCACGTTGCCAGCGCCGAGCGCCTGACTCAGCAGGACGCCCTGCGCGCCTTCCTGCATAGCTATGTGCCGCAGGCCGTCTACGTCAATCCAGCTCAGCTAGCGAAGGATCTCAAGCTGCCGCTAGCCACCCTGAACGCGGCCTTTGAGGATCTGCTGAACGAGCAGCAGGTGGTCCCGCTGCCCCTGGATGGTAAGCATACAGGCTACCTCTGGCGCGATGCAGCGATTATCACTCGATAAAATCAGGAAATTCTCACTCAGGCGATGGTGACCAGGCCAGTAGGCTGACCTGGCGATCATCACGTAGAAAGGAATACTACCTCTATGAAACCACGTATTACAGTCCTGACATTAGGCGTAGATGATCTGGAAAAGTCGCTCACCTTCTATCGAGACGGCCTGGGCTTCCCAACACAAGGCATCATCGGGACAGAATTTGAACATGGAGCTGTTGCCTTTTTTGATCTGCAACCTGGCTTGAGGCTTGCTATCTGGGCTCGAACCGACATCGCTCACGACACGAACCTTTCCAAAATGGCCCACAGTCCTACCGAGTTTACCATTGGACATAACGTCAGCAGTAAAGAAGAAGTTGATGTGGTGATGGAACAGGTAAAAAGGGCGGGCGCAAAGATTGTCAAGCCTGCCCAGGACACGTTTTGGGGCGGCTATTCCGGCTATTTTCAAGATCCCGATGATCATTTATGGGAAGTCGTCTGGAATCCCTATCTCTTACTGGAATAAAAGGTCCAAGAAAGCATCTGAAGCTCATTCCTACGGGAAGACAGGCGCCCCGCACGGGCCAATACATCTCATTT
Organism: Dictyobacter formicarum; assembly: GCF_016587435.1. Next base: position 88,981 of record NZ_BNJJ01000007.1, on the reverse strand, counting down.
ATGAGAACATCGAAGAACCAAACGCAACAAGAAAAGCGGAACCCCATAGGTTCGAGGCTTGCCCTCGATTGCCCCACCGTTTGTGGGGCCCTGTGTCCCTACGACGCGACTCTGCTTTTCACCATCACGTCGCCGCACGCGGTGCCCAAACGCGGACCTTCCTTTTGGGCACCGCGTGGGCAGAGGTGTGATGTCACGAGGGACTATGCGGCAAGGACACAGGGCCCCACAAACGGTGGGGCAAATCGGGCGCAAGGCCCGAACCTATTGGGATCATGTTTTGTGAAGGTTCCATCGCATGGGCCATCGAAACGCACAAAGGATGATGACGCCCATAGGTTCGGGCCTTGCGCCCGATTTTTCGCTCACGCATGAAAAATGTTCAAGAGGCGATGTCATGTTCTCCCTATTTGATAAGCCTCAGCGCTCCCTATGCTCTTCTATAACCTCCAGGGCCTCATAGAGCCATTTCAGATAGGTCTGCTCAAAATCAATGGCGAAGCGTGAAACCAGGCGGAAATAGATGTCCTCTTCTTCCTGGCTGGCGTAAGGATTGGGCCGGCCGCTGGCCTGGCGTGGCTGGTCGCGCACCGGTAGATACTGGGTACTTTGCCTGTATTGAAGCAGGCGTTGCTCATGCATGGCAATGCCTGCGCGAATATTATCGGCGATGGCGGCGGGCGGCGCGAACGATCCGAAGATCATCTTAAGCAAGAGCTCGTCGCGCAACTGCAAGACTGCTGGTGGCTGCTGCTGCCAGGCCTCCAGCGCCGCCTGCCCGGCTGGCGTAATAGAATATACCTTGCGATCGGGGCGCGCCTCTTGCTCCTCGCGCTCCATCTCTACCCATCCCAGTGCCTTCATGCGCTTTAGCTCATTATAGATCTGGCTGTGAGCCGCTGACCACATGGCTGAGAGCACATGATCAAACAGGTGTTTCAGGTCATAGCCAGATAGAGGTCCCCAGTAAGCAAGCAGCCCTAGTACTCCATACGTGATTGGATAGGCTTCCGGTCGATCCATATATTTTCACTCTTTCCTGCCCTGTTAAAAATGATTGAGCATCATGATATCATGTCATATTCTTTCTTGACAAACTTGCTCCTTCCACATTATACTCTTTGTAGGTATATGACTGGAAGTCATATGAGTGCAAAACATAAAGGAGCATTGCGATGGCACTACAAACACAGGATGTTGCTATCCATATGAGCGAACGGGGGCAGGGCGCGCCCACGTTGTTTTTGCATGGTGCCCCCGACACGGGTGAGATGTGGAATGGAATTATTGAGCGCCTGCAGGATCACTATCATTGCTATGCGCCGGATCTGCCCGGATTTGGTCGTTCAGCTGTGCCGGCTGATTTCCAGGCTTCGCTGGACTATATGTCCCGTTTTGTGGATCAGCTGATTGAGCGGTACGCGATTGCCACGCCGCTTAACCTGGTGGTGATGGATTTTGGTGCCACCTATGGACTGGCCTGGGCGGCGGCCCATCCGCAGAAAGTTGCGCACCTGGCAATTGTGGGTGGCTCGAACTTTTCTTCGCGCTACCAGTGGCATGGTGCTGCTCGCCTGCTGCGTACTCCTGTGCTGGGTGATCTCGGTATGGCTGCGGTAAGTCTGGCGTCGCAGGAGAAGATGATGCGGCAGAACGCGCCGCTGGTCAGTCCCGACTATGTGCGCTCCTCATATGAGCTCTCGCTGAGCAAGCCACGGACGCGCCGCATGATGCTCAAGCTCTACCGCTCGATTGATCCCAAAGATTTTATTGGCTGGGAAGAGCGCCTGCATGAGCTGACCGCGCGCGTGCCGACGCTGGTTCTATGGGGCGACAAAGATCCTTTTATCACGCCGGACTACGCGGAGAGCTTTGGTACCAGCAACGTTGAGCACTTTCCCGAGAATGGACACTGGTTGCCCCTTGAGGCTCCTGAGATTGTAGCTCAGCGCCTGGAGCGCTTCTTTGCTTAAGCCTGCGGCTCTTTGCGATAGCGACTGCCGGCGATACACTGCCACTTCCAGGTGCGCTCTGGAAAGTTATTCCAGGCGCCCTGTTCATGAAAAACTATGGCCAGCCCCTCAGGCAAGTAAGCTCGAAAGACGGGCGCCTGGATGGAGCTGACCAGCTGGTTGGCTATCTCCAACGAGCCTTCCTTTTCATATATTCGTCCAGCCGTTCTTCGAAAGCGGCCATAAGTGTGGATCTCGATCTCGTCCCAGTCATATCCTTCATTGACCATCGAGCGTGTCGCTCGCACGATTTCAGCCATATTTGTCACCTTTGGTTTGCATTCAAAGAGCGTGATCACGCCCTGCATTGCATTGATTCCCAGGTGCATCACACTATGGCAGGCTGGACAGACCGTTTCCAGATTCTCCAGGCGATGGTCGTCCTCGGCCCCGATATGGTTGACCTGCATAAAGCGGCGGCAGCTCAAGGCGCAGTAGACACATGTATAGTGATCGCGCTCCAGGGCTTGTTTCCGAATGCGCCGCCACTCCTCGGGATCGCGCTCCTTGAACCACTCGCGTGCCGCCATCACTGATGGACGCAAAATTTTCATCAATCTTCCTCGTTACCATGCATTTGTTATCGAATGTTCTTTGCATTGTAGTATCCGCCGTTTGTGCCAGAAAAGCAATCTCTCTGGTGACTCCAAACCGCCGCTCATTTTTTTGCCCAAAGGGAAATGTGTCAAGAAGAGAGAATATGAATTGGATGCTGGGAGACAAAAAATCATACGAGATTACTTTCCGCTAATCAAGGATTGCGAAGTATATATATAAATGACATGGCCTGACGGAGAACTTCCTTTTTATAGCCTCGATTCCTCTCAGCTACCCGTCAGACCATGCCCAGGTTGGTTCGTATTCTATTGATTGGTCTCTGAATAAATTAGTAGCAATGGTGGTGGTGATGATGATGGTGATGATGGTGATGATGGCAATCATAATCGTAGCAGTCGTCATCATCATGGTCGCAGTCGTCGTAGTCATAGCCGCAGCCACCGGAAACGGCGCTTAACTCTTGCTCGTTGAGCTCAACTTCACGGGTCCGAACGTCGTCACGGTTGTTGGAGGAGCGGAAGAATTTCATGATTGTTTCCCTTTCTGTGTGTTCTCGTTTGTGTCTTTGCTGTTTCGCTGTTTGTTTGTTTCTCTTGCGTCGATCCTTCACTCTGTGGAGGTCTCGACCTCTTTCTCTTATGTGCTTAGTCTACCCTGAACAAAGATGAGCTGCCATGATACATATCACATATGTAAGGTGATCTATACCACAGGTTATGTAATGTGACTTTTTGCAAGCATATAAGCACTACAGTAATAATGGTGTTCGGACGAGAAGCAGGGGTATGAAGGAGGAGGGCAGGGATTTCTGCCATTTTTATGTGTTGGTGCAACCTGTGCGCTTTGCGCACAGGTTGCACCAACACATAAAAGATCTATTGAGCGCCGTAGGCGCGTAGCGTCAGGGGCCGAAGGCGCGACCCCCTATGACTTTCAGACATGCTCTAACATGTTTGCTGCCGCAGGCAGCGATAACCGCAAGGAGGTAAACATATATCCCCTGCGGGTGGAGATTATTCCCATGGTGCCTGCATTCGTTCACGCTGGATAGTAGAAACGATAGGTTCTCTCAGCCTGGGAGGCAGAGAAAGCACATATTTACCCAGTAATTCCATCACAATAGCATCGGCCGCGGTCCCATTGTTTGTGACCTGCACTGGTTTGAGCCCCACGTTTGACTCATGTATGGCATCCGCAAGCTGCATAACGGCTGCTTGCAAATGTTTATATTCATGATCAATCTGTGTCGCCTGTCGCAGACGTGGAGCCAATTTCTGCAACTCTTCCTCATTATGCTGCAGTCGTTGTAAACGGGATAGCAAGTTGTTCAATGAAACAGCGACTGGCCATAAAGGAGCCCCTTCTTGTAAGGAAACGCGTGCCGATAGACTACCATTACTCGCGGCAGAATGGACCATCATAATTTCCTGAATGCTTGCGTCAAGCGCCCTCTTTTCATCAGCGATGATATGCTCTTGCGCTGCAATGTCATGTTGCAGTTTGGCGATCTCTTCTGCACGATCCGCGCGTTGAATCGCACGGGTTGCGCTCACCACCCATAGATAGAGGACCACGGTCACAATGAGATGGATCTGAATGGGTCGTGAGACAATGATAAAATATCCCCCACCTTTCATGGCTTCTGCCAGCAATGGGGTACGAGGCCAATACGTCAACACAACGTACGAAAAAATGATATTCATCAGTGCATCTGGTATCACCCAGTTTACAGGAAGAAGCGATACGACAAATACTTCAGAGAAAACAAGCATATCAAATATCGCGATTGTGTCAGGAGCCAGTCCGCCTGGGCTGCGCAGAATACTAGAAAAAATACCTAGATTTACTGATAGCGAAATGATCAAACCAACAGCATTTACATACCCCTTTCGATTAAGGGGAGCGCAAACAACTATAAGTACTAGAATACCAAGGGCAACAAACAAGATCTGGTGATTAGGACCCAGAAAACCGATTGGACCAACCAGGAAGATAAGAATAAAGCAAAGAACAAGCAGGATAGTACTGGCCAGGCGCCCCCGTCGTACGAGTTCGCGCTGTTCGAAGCTCGCCCCCGAGCTGACTGCAGGTGGTGCAGTATAGCGATACCAGGGAGCGAGCAATTTATTGAATCCTCGCGGCTTTTCCTCCCCCGCCTGTATATATGCGGGCTCAGTAAATGAATAATTTGGACTCATCATATTGGATGTGACTCCTTTGAGAACGAAACACGTACATAACTCTCCTATGTTAACAGGAATTATACTTTTTAGGAAAGGTATATACAACGGTATAGTACGATTATAATATTTGATGTTATACTATCTGGGAGATTAGAAGGTTTCTTTGGAGATATACTAGTTTTCTTCTCCGTAAATAGAGTTACAATTTATTTGATGTGTTTATTTGCGAAGAGTGCTGTATAGAAAAGGGTGTATCTTCATTCTCGTTTGTTCCTGCGCGTAGAGTAGTCGATCTCATAATGTATTTTTTGGAGGCAGGGAAAAGTATGACGCCTAATGAAGGCAAGGCTACCGAGGCTCTTTCGAGCATCAGTACAACCTCGAAAGATGACGGATCACATCTCCACAATTCTGATACCATATCTAGTGCACTCAACCCGACATCCGATGTCGATGATGGAGCACCTGAAAGCGCTACAGCATCACAGGATGAGCCGGAGGCCCAGAGCACCCAGAATGTTCGGGATGCGCTGGTCGCCGAAGCTGTAAGCACTACCGATACCGCTGTAACATACACAAACCTGGGATGGATGTTTCGTGTTGTCTTTGCTCTGGCAAGCACTGTTGGTGGACTTTCCAGTATTGCGATTAAACAGCTTCTCCTACCACTGCAAGTCAGTATGCTGGCACCCACCACGACCAATACATCCTTTGCTGTGGTTGCCTCGATTGGCGCGTTTGCTGGCCTGATTGTTTCTCCTTTTACAGGTGCGCTCAGTGATCGTAGTGTGGCAAAATGGGGACCACGCCGCGTGTGGATCGTGTTTGGTCTTCTTGCTGGCGTTGCAGGTTTATCCATCATGGCCTTTGCCGCGAGCATTCCAGTTTTGCTCCTGGGTGAGATTATTGCCCAGATTGGCGTCGATACTGTGCTCTCGACGGTTGCGGCCATCATTCCTGATCAGGTTCCATCCCAAAAGCGAGCCTTTTTCAGTGCTTTGAATGGCATGGCTCCTATCGTGGGTGGTGTACTCGGGTTGCTTGCAGTCTCCCGACTCACCAACACGCATGTGCCAGCTCAAGGCTATACAGTTCTGATCATTCTTTCGGTTCTTTTTATTGCCTTGTTCCTGCTCGTATTTCGCGACCGGCCTCGTGTCCGCCAGGCAGGCGCACCTGCGTTTCAGCTGGGACCCTTTCTCGCCGGTTTTGTGCGGCCGCTCAAATCAGGCGACTTCGTCTATACACTTATTTCGCGCTGCCTGGTATTTTTAAGTTTCCAGATCCTCGGTGCATACACCCTTTTCTATTTGCGCGGTGTCTTGCATTTTACCGCTCCCCTGGCAGCCACCGGGGTCGCCAATTTCCAATTGATTTCGACCGCTAGCCTGCTGGTCGCATCACTTCTTGTGGGCAGTATTTCAGGGAAAGCTTCTGGGCGCATCAAACCATTTGTGATCTTTGGGGCGTTGCTCATGGCAGTCAGCCTTGTTATCATCGCGCTGGTACATGTGTGGACTGTGATGCTGTTTACCGCTGTGTTCTTTGGCTGTGGCTTTGGTATCTACCTTGCTGTTGACATGGCTCTGGCTATCCGTGTCCTGCCAACCACAACGGACAATGGCAAAGACCTGGCGATTATCAATACGGCAATTTTCTTGCCGCTCATTGTCAGCCCGATTATTGGAGCATTCATTCTCAATCTTTCCCACAACAACTTTTCGTTGTTGTTCCTGATTGCTGCGTTCTCCAGTGTGATTGCGGCGGGCTTAATCCTACCCATACAACGTGTTCGTTAAAATCATGATCTGATAATTCGGTATAGATTGCGTTTCCATTGCGCCATATGTTGTATGGTTGATGTACACGTAATCTGTACCGTTGGCAATTTGCCGAAGGAAAAGAGGCAATGAGATACACAAAAAATAAGGTGAGATAAGAGAGAAGACGAAAGTGGCTGAGTATTATCTAGATCTAGCGACAATGATGGGAGTTCTTCAATCACTAGGACAAACAGGACAAATTGAGGGTGACTTGCCAGCTGCCTCGATCAGGGGTAAGGAAAATCTGCCCGCGGGCCACCTGACCATAGGGGTGAAAGCTGGCCATATTTATGCATGGACCTTAGTAGGGGCGAATAGACAACAAATCCTGGCTGGTAACGAGCGTAATATTAATACACTGTTGCGCTTTTACGCCCAGCAAAGAATTAAATGGACATTTGTACAGCAACCACTTGAGCAGTCAACCTTATCAAATGCACCTGCTCCATATTCTCCTGCTTCTCCCTCATATCAATCGTCTGGGCAGTCTTATCCCGGGTCACGTGAAGGTATGTCCCCGTCTGGTCCTCGGGGTCGAGCGCAAATTCCCTATCGCAAGCAGAATCTAACCGCAGACACACTGGCGACAATGCCTCGCCAACATAGGATAGTCTATGCACTCGTCAACGGTGTCAATACAGTAGAACGTATCTACGAGCTTTTGCCTCATTTGTCGCGTGACGATATCGCGCAGATCCTGAAAGAACTGTACACTTCCAATATCATTAGCTTCTAAATGCTGGAGAGATATTCTCATGAAAATACTGATTATTGGCGGCGGTATTAGTGGCCTTGCGGTTGCGCTCGCTCTGCATCGTACTGGTCAACAAGTAACTGTCTTTGAGCGATCCCAGGCGATACAGGAGGTAGGTGCCGGATTGACAATCTGGCCCAATGCCATCCGCGTTCTCCAGGAACTCGGACTGACCAATGTCATTCCCGAAATTGGTATGCCGGCGCATTATCGCACGATTCGCACCTGGCGGGGAGCGTTACTCTCACAGATCGAGGTAGATGCTATTGCGGGTAGTCCTATGCGGCTGATGCATCGGGCAGATCTGCAGGGTGCGTTATTTAATGCCCTGCGCGATGCCTCTATACCAGTGGAGCTTGGGGCGCGTTGCACCGGTTTTTCACAAGATGAAAACGGCGTACATGCGCAGTTTGCCGATGGACGTACGGCTGATGGCGACCTGCTCGTTGGCGCGGATGGTATCCGCTCGGTTGTTCGGGGACAGCTCTTTGGGATTCCGAACATTCATTATACAGGCTATACGTCATGGCGTGGCATTGCCGAGGTGGACGCACGCTATATCCCATTGGGGATCTCAAGCGAGACATGGGGAGTGGGACGCAGGATCGGCCTCATTCCACTCAGAAATGGGCGCATGTATTGGTTTGCGGCATACACCACACCTGAAGGACAGGGCAAGGATCAGTCATCGGCGGAACGCAAGCAGGAGGTGCAGGAACTTTTCCGGGGATGGCATGATCCCATTGAGCCCATCCTGGAGGCAACAGATAGGTCCCGCATCCTTCGTAACGATGTCTATGATATCGCTCCACTTGCGCACTGGAGTCAGGGTCGAGTAGTCCTGGTTGGTGATGCGGCACACGCCATGTCTCCTAATATGGGACAGGGCGGCTGCCAGGCTATTGAGGATGCACCCGTTCTTGCGCAATGCATACAGGCCAGCGCCGATATTCCAACGGCCTTGCACGCCTATGAAGCACGACGCAAGCCGCGCACCTCGCGCGTAGCCAGGCAATCTCGACGCATCGGTCAACTTTCACAGGTCAACAATCCTCAGTTGTATCCTGTGCGCAATATCCTCGTCAAAGCGTTATATACCCGGGCACTTTCTAAAGAACTAAAATGGCTCTTGCAAAGCACCATATAACGGCAAGATGATGTGCGATGGGCCGTGCTCAGTTGTGGTTCACTGCACATCATCATATCGAAATTTTTTTGTATGAAGCGTCTTTATGCGCAGACAAGCGCTCATCTTACTTTTGTTTTGTTGCCTGAAATGTTTTAAGTGCATACTTTTTTGCGTCGTCGATCAATTCCTGACGTGTGTCATCGTTCAGAAACCCTGTCAACGGAAGCATATTGGCATAGCGGCTCAACTGGACAGCCAGCAAGGCCCACCCTTGAATAACAGCGACGTTTCGCCGCATACCTTCCTCAATCGAAATCCCGAAAACAGCAGGCTTATAAAAAAGGAAGCCTTCAGATGATTTTCCTGACCGATAAAAACGAGTACCATACAAATTGTTGCCACCATACCAGTCAGTGCCTAGCTCTTTGATGTTGCTCCAGGGAGTGTACACCTTATAACCAAGGCCATACAGCACCACGCCCTGTGAAGAGGTTACCAGATGCACGCGCCGAAAGCCAAGGAAGACCAGTATACCGAGCAGTGCTATGATGCCTGCCCCAACAAGCAGCACTGCGCGCGTCGCTGTATCGAGATGAGGTGTGCTCAAAGCCGATATAAGGAGCATCACTCCCATGCCAAGACCGAGTACCGGAATAAGCAGGCTCATCATCTGCGATGTGCTGGTCGGCTTATAAACTTTTTGTGGGGCCACTGTTGAAGATTGCGTCTGCGCCATTTTGTTGCTCCTTATTCGCATATGAGACTGAATGAAGAAAACCATGCTTTACTGTTTTGCTCTTGTTCTAGTTTAGTGGTTTTTTCCTGAGAATAAGATAGCAACTTCGTATCATTCGCGTATCAAATATCACAAATTTGTTCTACAGGGATTATTGATGTAACGAGATAAAACGATATAAGGAGCCGATCGTGTGGAAAATTGGGCCGTGTGAGTTCGCTGTCGATGCGTCCCTTGTGAGCGCTTACTTGTCCACGCCGCTCGAAAATGCATAAAAAAAGCAATTTGGAGTAGATTTATGCGATGAATAATATCATTATTGTCGCTTTTTCATGCAGGGAGGCCCGCAAGGGGCAATACATCTCATGTGTCCGGCTTTTCGCCTCGAAGATCGCATCCGGTAGGGAACATTACGTGCGAGGAGGGTGAAATCGGACGCAAGGTCCGAACCTATGGATCTCGTGAATCACATGGTGTCGAACGAGACATGGGCCATCGAAACGCTTCACGAAAAAGGATGACCATAGGTTCGGACCTTGCGTCCGATTTTCCCACCGACATATGAAAACGGGGGCGATTCAAGGTCACGTTTCACATCATGAACCATCAGCATAACACCCTCTCGATCGCTTTGTTTCCCGCTTCTGTGAAAAGTATTGCCCCTTGCGGACGCACCTACGAACACGCTTGCTCAAAGGGCGTATCAGCGGTGGGCCATGCTCGTTTGGGGCAGATCTTATCTTCCCCAGCCGGCTTCCTTCGCCCGCAGAATGGCCTGTGTACGATCAGCAACCTGGAGCTTGCTGATAATGTTGGAAACATAATTGCGCACGGATTTCGGGCTGATAACCAGGCGTTCAGCAATTTCCATATTTTTGAGGCCCTGGGCTAGAAGCGCGAGGATCTCGCGCTCGCGGCTGCTGAGTTCGGGAAAGACTGTAGTGGGGCGACTCGGCTGTAGGGCCGCAAAATAGTTAACCAGTTTGGCGGCAATCGCCGGGCTAAAAATAGCATCACCGCTGCTGACAGCGCGAATAGCGCGCACCATGTCTTCATGCCTGGCTCCTTTGAGTAGGTAGCCGCGCGCACCTGCTCGCATGGCCGCGAATACCAGCGAATCATCCTCGAACATCGTCACCATAAGCACGCGAATATGCGGACTGTTGTTCATGATCTGGCGCGTGGCCTCCACCCCGCTCATGTCCGGCATTTGCACGTCCATCAGAACCACATCTGGCTGCGTCTCAATGGTCATGCGCACAGCCTCTTTGCCGTTAGCGGCCTCTCCCACGCATTCCATATCCAGCTGTGCGTCCAGCAAAGCATGCACCCCATCGCGAAAGAATTGGTGATCATCAGCTATGAGTACTGTAACAGGCTCCATGTCGCATTCCTCCTTTACTCCCGTGCGTCGACTTCTACCACAGCAGGCAGCGGCAGACACGCCGTGACCTGAGTTCCTCCTGACCTGATTTTCTTGATTGACAATGTGCCACCAAGTTCCTCGGCTCGCTCACGCATTGAGGTCAGGCCAAGCCCTCTGATGCGCTCGACTTCTTCAATGCCTTTGCCATCATCACATATCTCGATCTGTAGCGTTTCCTGCGCCAGAAAATGCACACAGCATGTTTGAGCATGGGCGTGGCGGATCACATTCGTCATGGCCTCTTGTACAATACGATAGGCTGCGACCTCCACTGCCGCTGGAAGAGCTGGCAGCGCTTCGGGAGCCTCTACCGTGATCTTGAGCGCGACACTGTCTGCGTACTCTTCCGCACCGAGCAGATCTACATATTCACGCACTGCATCGATGAGGCCCAGTTCATCTAGCTTCGGGGGGCGCAGGTTGTAAACGAGGCGACGAATATCATCAATTACCGACTCGATCTCCGTTTCTATCTGCTTCAGTAATTTATCGGTTACCTTCGCATCACGTTGATAGAGGGTACGCACCAGACCAACCTTAAGCATGATGGCACTCAACATCGGTCCCAATCCATCGTGCAGATCACGCCGCAATCGACGCCGCTCCTCTTCCCGTGCCGTGATCAAATGTTCGCGTGAGCGCTTTAAATCCTGAGTGAGAGCCTGTAATTCGCTAGTTAAGCGTATTGTGTGGACGGCACTGCCGATCTGGTGCGTCAAATCATCTAATAGGCGCAGGTCGGCGGGTGTAAGCGTCTCATCGCGCCTACGTGGCGCGATTATCAATGTCCCCACCACTTCCCCTTGATGAATCAATGGCAGTTGCGGCATCTCTTTGACGAGAGGGGGACCGGAAGAGGCAGCTAGCACAAACGCTGCACCTTCTTTGACTTCAATGGCTGCATATGAAAGCTTGAGTGCTTCCCTGACTGTCTCCACAATCGTAGCTAGCACAGCATCAGGATCGAGCGTTGCCTTTAAGCGCTGACCAAGACCAGCCAGGACCACATATGGTTCGTCTCTCAATCCGTACAGCAGCCGGTTGATGCTACGCTGCAGGAGGTTACGCAGGGGCTGGAAAAGTACAGCTACGATGCCCGTGGCTATGAGCGAGATTCCCAGGTTTCCATTTGTGCGCAGCAACGCCCCCAGGTAGCCAACCACGAGGACATACATGCCGATCACAAACGCGGTCAGCAGCCCATAGACCAGTGTGCGATTGATGATGAGGTCGATGTCCCACAACCGATAGCGCAGAACGGCGAAGCCAATGGTGATAGGAAGCACAAGTAACAGGAGTGGATAAGCAATTTGCAGCAGGGAATATGGGCTATCAGGCCGATTGACCTCTGGGAACAAGACGCCGAAAAGGAGGCCAAAGAGCACAAAACCTGCTGCTACAATGATGATACCAAAGGCTACCCACTTCGTCTGCTGACGTTCGATAGCATTGGACGCCTTTCGGTAGCGATAGATTTGCGCAATGATAATACCGCCATAGACGCTAAGTGCAATCAGGCCATTGAACCATTCCGGTAAACTATTTACGTTGAATGGTGAGGAGGGAGGCGCAACAAATGCGATTGCCTGGAAGACGGTAAGTGGCACAAGCAATCCAATCCAGCGCGGTATCAGTCGTCCATTGGGAAAGAGTAGAAAGAATAAACCAAGGGCGATTTGCCCAGGCAGACTTATGAGCATGATTGGAAACGTGAGCGCGGGGTAAACGAGTGGCAGCACCAGGGTGGATGTGCCCATATTAAACATCACGAGCAAAAAGGCGGTCAGCAGGGCCATCCTATCGTCGGATTTGCGTAGGAAGATGAGCAGGCCCATACCACTCCATATCATGAAAATGATCGCCCAGAAAATGGTAACAAAAGCAGCATACCCGTACTCGGAGAAACCAAGCATGCTCATCGCTTTCATCCCTTTGGCAGTCAAAGCAAAGGGGATGTTACATGTAGTGCTGTCAACACATGGTTGTTGTAGTCGCACAAAGTAGATCGGGAGCGCTGCGATAAAGAGGCTTACGCTGGGAAGCACCAGCGCCAACCAGATAATGCGGATAATTGTGATGCTAATGCTCTGTTGCTGCGCCTTCGCTCGACTCATGGAGCTTTCCCTTTCGATGAAAAGCTTCCTTTTCTTATTCGAAGCTGCGTTCTACGTAAAGAACCTTTAGTCTATGTTTATACTCTTCTATTCTAGCTGAAAAAGGGGCTACCTGTATAGATAGGTAGCCCCGGTTGCTTCAGGCATGGGCTTCTTTTTTTATGTTTCCTAACATGAACTGTGTGCCTTCCTGGCGCTCTGGCTGAAGCAGAGCATAGCCAAAACCAGCAATCGCTATACTTGCGATGATGGCAACAAGATTGGATAGGGCTTGAGGGATGAACGGGACGAAACTGACAATGCCTATGACCAGTGTCGCAATCAACAACCAGGCAGTCCAGCGCGGGAAAACCCTGGCGCGTAGCGTGGCAATGGCCAGCAAGAGAATGCCCAGCACTTCGCTGACCATGCTCAAGATATTGAATGGAATCCATGTTGAGGGGGGAGTCAGTACTACTGCAGGCCCTACAAGATGGGAGGTAAGTAGTGGAATAAAAGTTATATTCGTGAATGGAATGATCACTCCCTGGAATAGCGTGACATACCAGAGGAACAGGAAGCCAAGCAAGCCTATAATGCCTGCTTGCTGCCTTTGACGGAGATAAATCCCCGGTAAGCCAAGTAGCGTGAGCACCGCCCCGATAAATCCAATGATACTGCCAATAAAGACCAGTGGGCTGGTAAGTGATGCCAGATCATTGCCAGGGACGAAAGCTTCAGAGAGGTAGTAGGCAATCGAGAGCAGGCTGCCAACGAGCAGAGCTACTCCACTCAGGCGGTACGAAGTAGTTGACGACATGAGACAGTCCCTCCTTTAAAAGGCTCGTCGAGAATAACATGTACGCAAGATCGGGGGAATGACGTTTACCCCCATTGCTTATTCTCAACTGTACCAGCTCACGTGTCCCACCGTCTTCTGAGCATGTCCTTAAAAGTGTCCTGAAGCATTTGGGACATTTTTTAGGACATACTCCTTGTTCCGACACACCAACACTGAAATGACTCCTGAGCTGATGGTTCGTGATGTGAAACGTGACCTTGAATCACCCCCGTTTTCATATGGCGGTGGGAAAATCGGACGCGAGGTCCGAACCTATGGACATCCCTTTTCTTGATGCGTTTCGATGGCCCATGTCTCGTTCGGCCCAATGTGATAATGGAACCGCGAATCCACCAACGCACACGAAACCCATAGGTTCGGACCTTGCGTCCGATTTATACCTCCTCGCACGTCACGTTCCCTACCGAATGCGATCTTCGAGGCGAAAAGCCAGATACATGAAATGTATTGTCCGCCTACGGGTACACCTCAGAGGGGCGCATCAGCATGAAAAATCTCGCGCAGTGCCCTGGCCGCTAGTTTTGGCTCGCCATGGAAGTCAAACAGCGACGTATTCGCGGTACAGGGAAAGGCATCATGCCCCATCCATATGAGCAATCCGCCACAGCGTGGGAAACGACTTTTACAAGCACGAGCCACGATCGAGAGCGCCTCGGCCTGGCGTTGCTGGCTCCACTGGACATATTCATCCAGGTCATAGGGTTCGCGGTCATGCTCTTCAAGGAAACGTGGCCACTCAATCCACCATCCAGTGCGCCGCCAGAGTGCATTATCCCAGTTTGCGGGCATTACTTCCTCTTTACCTGCGTACGTCATAATCATGCCAGTTGAACTGGCTCCCGGGGCTCCAACCTCTGAACGGAGCAGTGCGTCGTCCTTTTGCCAGTAGCGAGTCCACTCTTGCAACAGATCGCCACTAGCGGTCCAGGGACCATGAATATCCCAGTGCAGGCCTTGCCCCATCTCATCCTCTCTGGCGTCAAACCGTGGGCCGCTCGGAGACGAGGGCAGAAAGCGCCTTCCAGGATCTGATGTCGCGACGATCTGTTGTAATGTGGCCATCAGGGCCGAAGTTGTCGTGCTAATGGGACGCCCGCTACCAGGATATTCCTGTATTTCGTTGCCGCCAGACCAGAGTAACAATGATACGTGATGCCGGCGACGTTCAATATAGGATCGAGCAATTGTACTCAATATTTGTACGCTGGCCGGGTCCTCTGGCGGACGATTCTCAACTCCAGAGGATGAGAGCGGTAATTCCTGCCAGACGAGCAGTCCAAGCTCATCACAGAGATCATAGAAGCACGTCTTTTCCAGGTATGCTCCCCCCCAGACGCGCAAGAGATTACACCCCATGTCACAATATCGTTCAAGCCGTAGTTGATATTCATCAACTGCAACATCAGCGAAATTTGTGCGGATAGGGGTCCAGTTGACTCCCTGTAGGAAGATGGGATTGCCGTTGACAACACAAATCCATGGATCAGCCTCTTGCGGCGCACCCTCACAGGCTTGCCAGGTTACCGCTTTAAAGCCAATACGCCTGGTCGTCTGCGCCTGCAAATCACCATCTGCATCACGAAGTTCAACTTTCATCTCATAGAGAGGTTGTTTGCCAGATCCGTTGGGCCACCAGTACTCGACATTCAGATCGGACCACGTAATTCCGGTAGCAAATTCGCGCAGACTATAACGCCCCTGCCGCACAAGTGCGTTGTCAGCCTCCTTGCCCTCCTCTAGCAGTTGAGTAAGGAATATCTCTATATGAGCTTCTTCGCTCCCCCGGGCCTCCCCCTGTATCTGGAGCAATCCTTCTCCGCTGAGCTTTTCGAATGCATGCGCACTGTTTACCTGAGTCTGGCATTGAAAAGAAATAATCTCATAATCATCGACCACTTCAAGCAGTAAGTCGTCCCAGACGGCGATCTGGACCATTCTGGATGTCCAATCCCAGGTATAGTTGAAACGCGGCTCCCAGCTGGTCATTTGCGAAGTATAACCAAATTGGCCCAGCCAACGTGCAGGGCAGTCAAAGACAATGTGCAGGGTGACATCATCTCCGGCAGCCGCGCAAGCAGTAATGTGCTCGCTCAGATCAAATATATGTGGAACAAAGGCATTGGAGAAAGTTGCGACTTCCTGTCCATTAACGATAACCCAACCAGCATGGTCCAATCCAAGAGCACGTAAGCGCACGTGTTTACCAGTCAGCCATTGAGATGGAATGTGTGTCGTAAAGACCCAATGTCGATTTTCCATCCACTCGCATTCGCGTGCCTGGAGGCCAACGTTCCAATCTGGAATTATGCTGGCCTCTAACAATGCCTTCTGGACTGATCCTGGCACACTGGCTCTGATAGGAGGAATCTGCGCATCATGCCCGGTGGCAATATCTCCCGAACGCGGCAAACGCCATTCAAAGGGACTCCAACCGGTGAGGGTCCAGGGCAGTTGCTGTAAATTGTAGGTACGCATGTTTAGAAAAAGTTCCTTTCACGTAGTCGTATAGTTTGCGAGTGGGTATTCACGATCTGATAAAGCATTTTTGTGATGACGTGTAATCCCTCACTTAACTCTTAAATGCACCGCCAAGAGCCCCTTCAATGAAGTACCGTTGCAACGAGAAGTAGAGCAAAATGAGCGGGAACGCAACGATTAAGGTCGCTGCGGAGAGTTCAGCCCATTCATTCCCATATTGCCCATAAAAGGCAAACAATCCCAGTGTAATCGGGTGGAGCTGTTCATCGGCGAGGTAGATAGTGGGGCCAATGATGTCATTCCAAACTGCAATCGCATGGAGTAAGAATGTTGTCACCAGTACAGGCATGACCAGCGGTGTGATAACTGACCAGAGGTAACGATAGTAGCCACAACCATCAACCGCGGCTGCCTCATCAAGCTCTTTGGGTATAGAGCGTAAGTAGCCAATGATAAGAAATGGGCCCAGCCCGACGGCTCCTGATTGCAACAAGATGTAGCCAATCTGAGTGTCATACAAACCCATGTTCACAATTAATTGGAACTGGGGAATCAATGCCGAAGGCAAAAAGAGTGAAATGACGAAGAGCACATACCAGAAATTGCTATATTTAATGTATGCACGAGCAATGGGAAAGGCCAGGAACAATGAGAGCACCGTTGAGATGATACTCGATACGATCGTATAGAGCAAACTATTATAGAGACCGGTGCCGAAGTCTCCTTTTTGCCACGCATCGACAAAATTCTGCCAGTGAAACGTTTTCGTGATGCCAATCGGGTCCTGAATAAAGCCAATTGGTGTTTTTAATGAGATATTGACCAGGTAGAGAATTGGGAACAGATAAAGAACAACTGTCAGCAGAACCAGGACGTAGCTTATTATCACGCTGGGGCGAAATTTGGAAGGCCCTCGCGATGGACGATGTTGGGTAGATAGGGGTGATTGCGCCATTTCATTTGGTGTCGCGACCAGGGCCGGTGCCTGAGCAGCCTCATCAAATTTTTTCATATTTGCACCTCTTTCCGTCGTAAGTATACCAACGCTGCGAGTGCGACAATTGCCACCAGGATGAACTGCAACATTGCCAGCGCCGAAGCATATCCTTGCCGCATGGATCCACTAAAGCCAATCACGAAAATCTGATAGCTCAGAACGGACGTATTAAAGTTTCCATGTGTCAAAACATACATAATCTGGTAGGTTTGTAACGAACCGATAATCCCTAACAGCATATTTACAGTGACACTGGAAGCCAGCAGAGGATAGGTTATGTGACGAAAATTCTGCCAGGATGTCGCTCCATCAACAGTGGCTGCTTCATGCAGTTCTAATGGAATTGCTTGTAGTCCCGCCAGGAAAATCACCATCGAATAACCCATAGCGGACCAGATTTGTACACCAATTACCAGAGGGAAGGCAACACTATTAGAACCGAAGAAGGCTGAACTCTGTCCAAAATGGGCCAGGAGCGCAGCAACCGGCCCGTTTGCAGGATCAAAAATTAATGACCAGATCAAGCCAATGACGGTAACACCCAGAATAACCGGCATGAAAATAATGGACCGATAAAAATTACGGCCACGAAGTTTCATGTTGAGCAGAATGGCCAGACCAAGAGAAATAGCATTCTGGATAAAAGTCACCGACAGACAGAAGATGATCGTTCGCTGGAGTGCATCAATGTTGTCACGTAGAGCACCCGATGTGAAGTATTCTATATAATTTTGAAAGCCAATAAAGTGCCAGGAACCGTTCGCTACGCCAGAAATGTCGGTAAATGACAAAAACACTGTGGCGATAGAAGGTGCCAGGGCGAACAGTACGAAAAGCACAAGACCAGGTATCATCCCAGGATAGGGGACCCACCAGGCACGTTTTCCGCCAAATGGATTGTATGCAGTCACTTCTTTCAAGGTAATAACTCCATCCTGTAGTTTCGCAAGAAGGGCCAGATAACCTGACCATCTGGCCCTACCTATAACTCATCATTCACAGATGTGTGTCCCGGGGTCTGGGGAACGCAGGCGTCCCCACCCTCTTTTTCAGTGTTGGTGCAACAGGTGCGCATCCGCGCACCTGTTGCACCAACACTGAAATGACTCCTGCGGTGCTCAAAAGAGGTTTTTTATATTGGTGTAAAAAGAGATTGGGGACGCCTGCGCCCTTACAGGTATAGGTTTTTTGGATTCGCGCCGGAAAAGCGGGGATGCAAGGGGCGGCGAGCCCCTTGACTGGGGGATTGGGGGCTGTGCCCCCAACTCCTCCTCCCTCTCCGTGCCGCCCGCAGGGCGGCATCAGGGGTCTCAGGGGCTACGCCCCTGAAAAACCTACACCTGTAAGGCGTCAGCGCCCCCAGGCTGGCGCATAACGTGATGCCCAGGATCCTGGGCATCAAGACACTCTGTGAGATCTATCTCACCTATTGCTTAGCCGCATCCCAGTCTTTTTGCTCTTGTTGAGCCAGTGCAACCGGATCGTGGAATGATCCAAGTGGTGACAGGTACATGGTGGCGAAGGTCGCGTATTTACCAGCCTGCGCTTTTGGATGCATCACCTGATCGTTGGCCAGGCGAAATTTATCTGTTGTCCATTGAGAAATTGACTGCAAGAAAGGAGTTGTTGTGACGTTTGGTTGCGTCGGGATAAAGCCAACCGCATTAATGAATTTGCTGTAATTTGCCGGGTCAGAATAAAATGCTAACCACTTCATAGCAGCATCCTTATGGGATGAGCTGGAGGCAATTCCCCAGGAGAGGTCGTATTTACCACCCAGGAAATCGTTATCACTGGCGTTATCACTGCCTGGAAGAGGGAAGTAACCGAACTGGAAATTAGGATCAGCTTGCTGGATAGATGGCGCTTGCCATGTTCCATCAGGTAGCATCGCGGCTTTGCCTGCAGCGAAACGTGCAGTGATTGTTGAATAGTCGATACCCCCAAAGCCTTTCTCAGTATAGCCCCAAAGAACTTGTGCTCGTTTCAGCACTTCAACCTCTTTGGGATCTGTATATTTGATCTTACCAGTCCAGAGTCCTTGATCCAGTGTTTGTAGATTCGAATTAAGCGACATTGTCAATGCCGATGTTGGTAGACCGGCAGGCCAGCTATCCTTCTGACCAATCGTGAATGGTGTAACTCCATGGGACTGAAGGGTCTGGCAAAGGCTTACCAACTGATTCCAGGTCGTGGGAATCTGCAAATGATATTTTTGAAAAACGTCTTTACTGTAGAAAATGCCGGTATAGGCAACGGCTCCGGAGGGAACGCCCCATACTTTGCCCTTATAGGTGTCGGCATTCTGAAGCGCGCTCTGGTAAAAGTTTTTCAGGAATGGTTGCCCTGTAAGATCAACGTAATCACCTGCATCGATTTGCTGTTGCCAGGATGGTTTTTCAGCTGTGGAAGGCATGTAACTGGCTGGTGCACCAACCAGCGCCATGGGCTCTTCAACAATATCTACATCTTTGGCGCTCAGTCGCGTTGTTTGCAGGGTAGAAAAATCATTACTGTTAGCGGTTGTCACACTGACCGTAATATCGGGATATTTCTGATGGAAGGCATTATCAAGATCCTTGATAGCCTGGACTGCTGGTGCATTTGTATGCATGATAAGTTTGAGGGTTGTCTGACCGGATGAACCTGTTTGTCCTGGCTGTTTACCGCAGGCTGCCAGACCCGGCAGGATAAAAAGAAAACACAAAAAACTAGCGAGGAGAAGCTTAGAATGGCTCATGCGTTGAAGGGACATAAAATCCTCCATTGTGTAAATAATGCCAACAACTGCGTTGGAATAACAGCGCAATGTCTCAAGCTGAGTCCGTCAAATGTATTGTGACTTGCACATTCCCACTCCTGTGCAACAAAATAATAAGATACAGGTTAGAGATGCAGCTCTCGTTATTTTGTATTCCCTCCTTTCTTCGCAAAAATTCTCTGATCCAAAAGCTATATAAAATGGCTATTAACCTGCTCGCGTGTGTAGGGTAGTACCGAATCGCGTTTGATCAATTCAGTGCGAACGGTAATGGTGATTGTTTCAGCTTGAGGATCTTTCATGCGTGCTAGCAAGGCACGGATTGCCGCAGCCCCCATAGCCTCTTTATTTACGCGTACCGTGGTTAATGCCGGAGTTAAATGTTCTGCCATAAGGTCATCGTAGCCAACGATGGAAATATCTTCGGGTGCACGTTTGCCAGCATAAAAAATAGCCTTCATTGCCCCCATTGCAACGGGATCGTTTGCACAAAAGATAGCGCTGAAGGATACCTGTCGATCGAATAAGCGTTTGCAGGCCTCGTAACCTCCTTCTGGCGTAAGGTTACTTTCCTCCAGGAGCGTATCATCAAGCGGAAGACCTGCGTGATAAAGGGCATTGCGATAGCCAGCAGCGCGCCTCTCGATGGTATAGACCTTGTTGCGAAGTCGTTGTCCGGGAACAAGCGGGCCCCCGATGAACGCGATACGTTGATGACCTTGTTCGATCAAATACGTAACAGCTTGTTGAGCTCCTTCAAAATTATTGGAGAGTACAGCATCAATAGATTGATCAGAAAGGCAATTATCAACCAGTACCATGGGGATATGAGCAGTCTGAAGGGTATGAATGATATCAGGTTCAATTGGACCGACCAGGAGAATACCATCCAGGTGCATTTCATAGAGTTTACTTTGTAATGTGTTTGGTGTTCCGCAGAATGGTTGAATATTGCGGTATGTCACACGAGATCCAGAGGCACTAGCCTCGCTTTCGGCTCCATGTAAAATATGAGCCCAGAAAGGATGAAGTGACGCTTCTGGATTAATGGATGTGTGGAGAAACCCAATTTCTTTAAGTTTGCCATCTCCATTACGCGAAGGAAGATGCGGTGCATTTGTCTTGGAATATCCCAATTCTGCCGCAGCCTTAAGCACACGTTGCTTCAGGTCTTCACTTACATTTTCATAACGATTAAGCACGCGTGAAACGGTGCCTATCGACACCCCGGCACTTTGCGCCACATCTTTTATTGTTACAGAATGCGCCACTCGCTGGTCCATCTGCATTGACTCCACTACACTGTGAAAAACAACTACACTTATTAAAATATAGAGTATTTCATGAAATATGTCAATAATTTTCCAGATTTTTCATTAAGTCAATTTTTATTGAAAAAACTTAAAAAGGAAGATTTCTTTTTAGAACATAGTTACCTGTTCTATTGTTTTTCCCACGAAGTTCTGTGGTTATACTTACCAGGTGTGAGACATAATACGTTATGAAATTTACGCCTGATATCATGAAATTGGTTGACTTTTTCATGACCTGACCACAAACGCTAAAGCAGAGAATGAGGGACATTTCTCTATCGTCCTGGTTGCCTGACGGCGAGAATTTCGATAATAATATATAGAAAAAGAAAAATTTTTTTACCAATATTTAACTTAAGGTGTGTATAATAATTATAGATAGAGTTAAATTCAGGCTAAATAATCGTAGCAATTATTTCCCTATTGCGGTGTTTAGTGTAGATGCAAGCTGAAGTTTGCTAGAAGGAACAAACGAAAGGAGTAGATGAAATGTCCCAATATGCAATGCCTCATGATCAGGAAACCCGTGCTACTGATGTTGCCACACGCGACGCGCGACTGGCCATCCCTAATATGCAAGCTTTTGCATTTACGACGATCATTTGGGGTGCTGTTTTTGCCGGTTTTCTGATTCGTCCTTTTGTTGTTGGCATTGGATTACTCGCAGTTGTCGCTTTTTTTGGAGGCCTTGCTTTGTTTCTGGGTGGCATGAACGAGTCGGCCCGGGAGAATCCTGAAATGGGAACGTTCTTTGAATCCTATGGCGTGTTTCTCATTTCATTAGGCGCGCTGGTCGCTCCAACGTTTGGTATTGCCGCTTACCTTGGGGGCAATCTTAACGTTGCGGTGGGATTCCTATTCCTCACATGGACGGTTTTTAACGCTCTCTATATTGTGACGGCTGTAAGAACAAATCCGGTCTGGTTAAGCGTTTTAGGTTTGTTGTTTCTCGCGTCTCTTGGTGTAACCCTTGGATCATTGATAAGCGTTCCTGTGCTCTCATTAATTGGAGGATGGATCGCGATTGTCTCGGGATTGGTTGCCTGGTATGGGATGTTGTCGCGTTTACTAGAGACAGGGCCCGCGAAGATTGAATTACCACGCGGTGGTTTTCAGCACGCGCCCTAAGATCTGGGGAACGCAGGCGTCCCCACGTCCTTTTTAGTGTTGATGCAGAAGGTGCGCATTCGCGTACCTTCTGCATCAACACTAACGTGACCCCGGAGCATCAGAAGTGTGAAAACGCACGCTGACCGTTGGTGATGACCATACTCATTAGACACTCTCAACATGCGGATGCTAACCGGAACAGTGGTTCCACGAGGAGCGGATTCTGACGGCGCGGGAACCAGGTGAAGATCCATCCTTGACTTTTCATTCCAACATGGTGTATATTCCTTCACAAGGAGGAGCAGAAGACCGTCTTATGGCAGGGAAGAAAGCATTTCATCCACAGCAGGTTCTGGAAAAAGCTATGAACGCATTTTGGGAGCGAGGATACGAGGGGATATCGATCGAGGACCTCGTCCAGTGTACCGGCATTGGACGCGGGAGCCTCTACGATACCTTTGGCGACAAACACTCGTTGTATCTTGCTGCCCTCGATCGTTATATTCTCTCTGCCAGAGTACAAAGCAGCGCCTTGTTGGATCAAGGAGGAACACTGCAAGAGGTGCTGGAGCGCGTTTTCCAGGAGTATATTGACATCTTGCTGAGCGACCCGGCGCATCGTGGATGTTTTCTGGTGAATGCATCCTTAGAAATGGCTCCCCATGATCCAGACGTTTCTCAAAAAGTACAGGCGGCTTACGCGGATATTGAGGAGGCGTTCTATGCCATTCTTATCAAAGCACAGACTACAGGTGAGCTTGACTGGAAACGTGACCCTCATCAACTGGCCCGTTTCCTGCTGGGAACACTGGTGAGCATTCGTGTACTTGCACGTACCAATGCCGGTCGTGAGACACTCCAGGACATTGTGCGGACGGCATTATCCGTGTTTCACTGATTTTTTTGCATTGATGTTGGAATGATCATTCCAACGACAGCGCGCAAGTGATTACCTCTCTCATGAGAGAGACAACAGAAAGGGTATAAAGGAGATTTGTCATGAAATTGAAGAACAAGACGGCGCTGATCACCGGAGGAAATAGCGGCATATTGTTCTTTCTCTGTTACTCGATGAACATTTATGTCCCGGGTACGAGCAATACCTTCCCCTGTTTGCCTTTCTCTTCAGCTTGTCTGACCGCAGCAGCAACGTCATGAAGGGGGAATTTCAACGCTGCTGAGGTCTTCAGGATTCCTTCGCGCATGAGCTCAACGATTTCATTGAACAGATCCTGTTTCGCTGCAGCGTCAAGCCTCGGGAACCAATAGCCAAGCCAGAAGACTTCTAAAATGCGGCGACCTGCCAGAATGAAGCGTGGATCAGCACCAACGCGGATTGGTTCGCCGGTCAAGGAGCCATAGACCAGCATCCTGCCGTCATCTCCGAGGGATTGATATATCTGTGTTCCTGTTTCCCCAACCACCGGATCAATGGCATATTTGACACCCTCAGGCCCAACGATCTTTCGCACCTGTTCATCAATGGGTCCTTCTGTGGACACGATGACGGCGTCGGCTCCCAATTGTTTCAGTTCTTCTGCCGCTTCACGACGACGGACAACATTGATGGTGCGGATGCCATCGCGCCTGGCGAGCTTGATGATCATACGCCCTATTTCGGAACCGGCAGCTGATTGGAGCAGCCATTCGCCTCTAGGGACCGCTAGAAGGCGACGAACCATGATAATGGCTGATGCCGGGTTAATGAAAAAGGAGGCTGCCTGCTCATCGGATATATCATCTGGAACCGGAATTAAAAAGTCGCTGGGCAGAACGGCATACTCGGCCCAATTGCCGCCCGTCTTAGTATTAAGGGCTATGACACGCTGTCCAGGGACAAAGTTTTGCACCTGTGGCCCAAGAGCATCAACAATACCAACACCTTCAAATCCCGCCGGGGAAGGAAAACTCGGCTGAACGCCCGCGTAGTGTCCTCGTACAAACAAGAGGTCAGATGGATTGATGGGGCTGGCAAGAATACGTATGCGTACTTCCCCAGTGCCAGGTTCCGGTATCGGAACCTCTTGCATGCTAAGAACCTTTGCCGGGTCACCATATTGATTCAATCGAATTGCTTTCATCTTCAAATTTCCCTCCTATTCAATAGTCTGGTTTACTGTGTGGATGATAAGCATTCCCTTGTGAAACAGTCGTTGATCAATGAACAGAGAGCCTATACGACTTCCTTCTTCTGGTGACGTTGTTGATACGCGCGGGCTTTGGCACGACTTCCGCATATTTTCATCGAACACCATGTTCCTGAGCGATTCTTCGATACATCGTAGAACACGCGTTGACATCTATCGTTGTGACACACTTTGAGCCGGCTCCAACTTCCATTCGCCATGGCGGTGAAGACAATCCCAAACAATTTCGCAATCACTCCATCAACACCGGCGAGTTCGGATGTAAGGTTAGCCTGTCCATCTTGCTGGAATGAGAGCTGTAATGGCGCACGCTGGCTAAGATGATTGAGCGCGTCGATATGGATTGCCTCTACTCCATCCTCGGTATTCATATATAAGAGCCCCCGTATGGCTTCTCGCACTTCGATCATGCGGTGATAGTCACTCTGGGTCACAACTTGTTCTTCGGTCAACCAGTGCCGTTGCAGCAACCAGGCACGAAGTTGTTCTGGATTGCTCCATTCATCTGCACGCCTTCCAAAGCGTGTGTTAATACATTCTTGCAGGAGCCTGAGTGGTTCAGGGATCATAGTTGTTGCCTCTTATTTTTTTAAGATGGTTATCACCATTGTTTGTCACCAGTATAGCATGTTCATAGGGAAAAATAAAGCGCTAAAATATCTATAATTTACCATCAAAACAACTTGACAGGTTAGAATAGGTTGGCTATACTACGTTCCAATTGAATGAATACACGTTGAGGTGTGACATCTGAATGTATCCCATATTGTAATAAATGTGCTCTACCAGCAATTCCGGAGAGTGAGAGGATTATGACTTTTCCCACCCAGGCATCAACATCACGACAGGGGCTTCCCTATAAATGGATTGTTATTCTGGTCGTTGTCTTTGGGGCCTTTATGACCATTCTGGACCAGACTATTATCAATATTGCCTTACCACGTCTGCAAACGGCCTTTCATGCGCCGTTGAACATAGTGCAGTGGTCCATTACGGCCTACATCTTAACGCAAGGAGTGATGACACCGACCACGGCCTTTTTTGTTGATCGCATAGGTGGCAAGCGCTTCTATCTGCTGGCACTCGGCATTTTCACCATCGGTTCCGCGCTCTGCGGATTGGCCTGGAGCTTGCCAACCCTCATCATTTTCCGCATCCTACAAGGAGTGGGAGGGGCATTCCTCTATCCTGTCGCGATCACGTTGGTCTATCGCGAGTTTCCACCACAGCAGCGCGGTATTGCCTCGGCGGCGCTGGGCGTGGCGGCGTTGCTGGCCCCGGCCATCGGGCCAACCCTCGGCGGCTACCTGGTTACCTATTCAGACTGGCCTTATATCTTCTTTATCAATGTTCCACTGGGTATCATCGGTATTATTCTGGGGATCTGGCTCTTGCGTGAGATCCGTTCGGAGACACAGACACGTTTTGATCTCGCTGGCTTTTTGCTGGCCGCTTCCGGTCTGACAGCATTACTCTACGCGCTGTCCGATGCCAGCACAGATGGATGGGGGGCCCAGAAGATCGTGGGCTTGCTGGTTGTCAGTCTGCTGTTGCTGAGCGCTTTTGTGGTGACCGAACTCTGGCGCGCCAGGCGAAGCCGTACCGTCCTGCTCGATCTACGGCTCTTTGCCAACGGTCCGTTTCTCTTCAGCAACCTTGCCAGCGCACTGATCACCTTCGTTTTCTTTGGCGGACTCTTCCTGTTCCCGATCTACTTGCAAAACCTGCGTGGACTGAGCGCTCTTCAATCCGGTTTGCTGCTGCTCCCGCAAGCATTTGCCTCAATCTGCATGGCCCTGCTTGGGGGACGACTGGTTGATCGCTTTGGGGCACGGCCAGTCGTCATCCCAGGACTACTCATTATGACCTTCACCCTATGGCAGTGCGCAAATCTACAGCTTTCGACATCATTCTGGTGGCTCATCGTGCTCTACCTCCTGCGTGGAGTGGCATTGGGGCTGATTATTCAACCCTTAAACGCCTCGGCCTTGCAGGATATGCGTCCTCATCAGTTTGCGCAAGCCTCTTCGCTTTACACTGTCGTCCGCTTTGTTTCTACCTCATTGGGTATTGCAATTCTGGCTACATTGATACAATCGCAGGCGAAGACACATGCCAGCGAACTCATCAAGCAAGCGTTACGCAATCATAGCGGCAGTGGCGCTATGCGCCTCATCGAGAACCAGGCAATGATGCAGGCGCTTCAGGATGCCTTCTGGCTGAGCGTCGTTGTGGCTCTGGTTGGCGTGCTAGCCGGAGCTTTTATCCGCTCGCGCCGGGTCCATGATCTGAGCAAAGAAGAAGAGCTCACTTTACGCTCAGCCATGATGGTAGAGTAGGATCGTATAATTTGCTCTTTTGGTCAAGCGACGCCAGGCACCGACGCATCGTGTCTTTTTTCCTTGGTGCTTTTGCCTATATGGGCGCAAGGCTCGAATCTTGCGTGTGCGGCGCAAGATTCTATCCAAATTGCGCAAGAACATAGGCGATTGTATTTTCTCTCTGGGGTACTTTGATAGCAATAGAAACGTGTAGGGGGCAGATGGAAACAGGGACGCACTGCTTTCCATCTGCAACCATCGCTATATAGCTTGAAAGAAGGAAACAACAATGCCTGAGCAAAAAACCGCTATTGTGACCGGAGCTTCATCGGGGATCGGCCTTGAACTTACGAATACCTTACTTGCCCGGGGATATCAGGTCGTCGCCAACTCGCGCACTCTTACAAGTGCGGGCACACTGACCGCTTCTGATCGTCTCGCCCTCGTTGACGGTGATATTGCCGACCAGGAAACCGCCAAAAAAGTGGTAAAAACAGCCGTCCAACGGTTTGGCGGGGTTGATCTGCTCGTGAATAACGCCGGGATCTTTATCCCGAAACCCTTTACGGACTATACCATTCAGGATTTTGAGCGCCTGGTCAGGACGAACCTGCTTGGCTTCTTCTTTGTGACGCAATATGCCGTTGATCAGATGCAAAAACAGCATGAAGGGCATATTGTAAATATCACAACCACGCTGGCCGATCATCCTGTCGCAGGCGTTCCAGCATCCATTCCTCTTATAACCAAAGGTGGCTTAAACGCGGTGACAAAAGCGCTGGCCATTGAGTATGCGAGTGAAGGTATTCGCTTCAATGCTGTTGCGCCAGGCAACATTGAAACCCCTCTGCACAAAAACGATGATTATGATTTCCTCAGAAACATGCATCCGATCGCACGTATGGGGCAGGCATCTGAAATCGTAGATGCGATTATGTACTTGGACGCAGCAACCTTTGTAACCGGAGAAATTATCCACGTTGATGGAGGTGCACATGCAGGCAAATGGTGATCGAAACGGTTCGGGAAAGTATCGTGAGAGGCTAGATGCGCACTGAGCAAGAATATGTGGCTCTCCCGCAAGAATATGGGCGAATGCCCCGCTACGTTCGTGCTAGAGTAATGGCAGAAGCGCTTCTTCAAAACGGAAGACGCATAAAGAACATCAAAAGGTTGCAACAAAAGTATGCTAACAGAACGACAGACCACGCCGGTCCCTTCAGAGAATGGGGCTCTTCATGCTCTTGGGTTGACTGCCATCTGTTTCGGGTTCTTCATGGTTATTCTCGATACATCAGTCGTCAATGTGGCGCTCCCGGCTATGCAGCACGATCTGCATGGCTCGCTTGAGGGATTGCAATGGGTGGTCAACGGCTATACCCTGATCTTTGCGAGCTTGCTGCTCAGCGCGGGCACGCTCGGGGATCGACTTGGACATAAGCGCTCATTTCTTACGGGTTACCTGCTGTTTACAGGAGCATCGCTCCTCTGTAGCCTTGCTCCCTCGCTCAATATCTTGATAGCGGCGCGGGTGCTTCAGGGAGTGGGACCCGCTCTGCTGGTTCCGAGCTCTCTCGCTTTGATCACTCACGGTTTTCAAAACCCTGGTAAACGAGCCAGGGCAGTCGGTATCTGGGCAGGAAGTTCAGGCATCGGATTGGCAGGAGGTCCTGTTATCGGTGGGGCGCTTGTTGAAATGCTGGGGTGGCGCAGCATATTTCTGCTGAACGTGCCTCTTGGTCTTCTCGCTCTTGCTCTCACCATGCGTTTTGTCAGCGAGACGCCACGTACAACAGCGCAGAAACGCGATCTGTGGGGACAGGCATGCGTGATCGTTGCCCTTGCCACGCTGACCTATGCACTCATCGAGGGGCGAAGCCAGGGATGGATCTCTCCTCAGATCGTCGGCCTGTTTCTGCTGTGCATAGGAGCATCTGGCGGCTTCTTGCTCATCGAAACGAGACACAGCACGCCTATGCTTCCCCTGCACTTCTTCTCATCGACAGCCTTTAGCGTGCCAATACTGGTTGGGTGCATCCTCAACTTCGGCCTGTATGGTATCCTGTTTGTCCTTTCTTTGTTCTTTCAGGATATCTATCACTACCCGGCAGCCCTGGCGGGTGTTGCGCTGCTGCCGATCACCGTTGCAACAGGAAGTACAGCTTTGATCTCAGGAAGGATCACTGCACGCCTGGGCACGCGCCGACCAATGATCGGGGGACTGGCGGCAAGCTATCTTGGTACACTCTTGCTCCTGTTGGGTGAAACTGGCGGTGCTATCCTTTTGCTGACGGCCGGAGAAATCGCCATTGGCCTCGGCTGTGGTATGACGGTCCCTGCTATGACAACGGCTGTTCTTAATGCTGTTCCCCGGAGCCAGGTGGGTGTCACTTCAGCACTGCTGAATGCGAGCCGTCAACTGGGAGGTGTGCTCGGCGTTGCGATCTTAGGCTCAATACTTGGTTCTTTGAGTGAGAGGAGCGCGTTTCTTGCTGGTATGCATATCGCGCTGCTGCTTGTCGCGCTGCTGTTCCTGCTGGGCAGCGTGCTGACCTCAATCACTTAGTCCACAAAGAGCAATCCCTCTCATCGCTGCAGTGCTTTTCCTTGCACTGCTGGCTGCGGGTCGGGTTCTGACTCACGAAAATAAAAAGGAGAAACCTATGAAAAACCCTGTGTATTATCGCACCGTGCAGGTCGATGGCCTGTCCATTTTCTACCGGGAGGCCGGGCCGAAAGACGCCCCTACCCTGCTTTTGCTTCATGGACTACCATCCTCTTCGCGGATGTATGAGCCGCTTTTGTCGCGTCTGTCCGACTGCTATCACCTGATTGCCCCGGATTATCCGGGTTTCGGCCATAGCGATTGGCCAGATCGTAAGAAATTCGCTTACACCTTCGACAACATTGCGACCGTGATGGGACATTACTGTTTCGAGGTAGTTTATGTAACCGACTGAATGGATGAGAATGTTAGCAATAAAGAAGCCGTTATAGATCCGTTAGCTTTGTGCATCTGGGCGGGTGACCAGGATGATCAGCGCGATAAGCGCCAGTATGGCCATGATGGCGCTGAACGCGATACCTGCCACCTGCAATCCAAATATCTGTGCAGCCATGCCCACGCCGATGATCGGGATGGAGATTGCGACGTAGAGGACGACGAAGAAGCTCGATGCGATCTCGCCGCGTTGCGTGGAAGGGCTCCGGGCATTGATCTCAGCTAACCCGGCACGGAAACTCAGGCCCTGTCCGAGACCAGCAACCACAGCTCCAGTGACGAGGAGTGCCAACGAGTGCGCTTGTAGCCCGCTGGCGACCAGCACCAACCCGATAATAAGCCCGATACACCCCGCGGGGAGCGTGAGGCGCTGGGGGAAACGCTCAAGGAGAAGCTGGCCAACGGTGGAGGAGGCGAACACAGCGAACACGACCAGTCCCGTGAGCGCGTGGTTGGGGATGTGGAGCGTTTGGTTCAAGAACTCAGGTGCCACCGCTGTGAAGAGGCCGAGCACAGCAAACCCTACAAACCCGGGGATCGCCGCGTGGATAAACGTAGCTCGCACTTGGGCGGGTACGCGCAAGCGTTGCAGCCGTAACCGAACATTTGTCTTGACCTCGACCGGCTCAGGTATCATCAAAATACCTGCGATAGCAAGGACGAGCAGAATGAGGTTGATAATGAACACGAGCCGCAACGGCTGCACTGCATACTGCGCGAGCACTCCGGAGAGTAGTGGTCCAAGACCCAGGCCGCCCATATTTACGCCAGCGGCGATCAATGTTGCCTTGCGTTGTTCCTCCTGTGGAGCGAGATCCACGAGCGCGGCCGTCGCGGTGCCTGTAAATATTCCTGCCGACAAGCCGGAGAGCATACGACCCACGAACAGAAGGGTCAGGTCACCTGCGA
The DNA here is from genome assembly GCF_016587435.1 of Dictyobacter formicarum. Next base: position 58,368 of record NZ_BNJJ01000007.1, on the reverse strand, counting down.
ACAGGAAGGCTAGCGCACTGGCTGCCGATAGCAGCAGGCCAGCCAGAAGTACCCAACGACGCCCAATCTCGTCTGAAAGCTGACCAAACAGGAGCAACGCCGCTATCACCCCAACTGCATAGGTCGCGAAGATCACCGTTACCAACAAGCTCGAAAAGCCAATCCCTTGCTGGTAAATCGGATAGAGCGGCGTGGGCAACGTCGTACCCATCATAGTTACTGCGAAGGCATAGGAGACCAACACAAAGCCAGGATGACGCCCGACAGGTGCTTTCAGGGCAATTTTCATCAATGAGTTTCCTTTCACATGCATGCGCGCTTCCGTAGGTGCCGGGCTTGCCCCGGCTTGGAGCGGACAGGAGACCCCGTGCCCGGGCGCGCCCGTTCCCCAAAACTGCAACGTAGCATCAAAAGGATACCGCCTGCAAACCCATCAATTTCATTGCCGCTTCTGTTGCGTTTTAATTCTCCTTCGATTTTCCCTGGCATATGAGCAAAAACTCAGCCCGCAGCGCATCGTTTTTTGCATATTCCCCACGCCAGAACATCGTATGTGTGAGTGGGCTGGTATCGCGCACACCACGCATCGCGACACAGAGATGATGAGCCTCAAGATAGACAGCCACTCCATGTGGTGCAAGCATCGTCTCGAAGGTGTTGACGATCTGCTCACCCAGGCGCTCCTGCACCGCGAAGCGTTTGGCAAACAGCCGGACCAGGCGCGTTAGTTTGGAGATGCCGATAATATGTTCATGTGGAATGTAACCCACATAGGCATGACCGAAAAAAGGCAGCGCGTGATGCTCACACAACGCATAAAATGGGATGGGTCCCTCGATTACCTGACCCAGCCGACAATCCGGTTCGCCACGACACTCGGTGTCAAACACCGTGAGGAGTTTCGGATCACCATCGTACCCCTCAGTTGCCTCAAACAGCGCCTGAAGAAAACGTCTCGGTGTCTCTTCGGTCGAGGGCGTATGGAGGTCCATACCAAAAGCTCCGAAGATTTCGCTAATGTAGCCCTCAAAGCGCTGCATCTGCTCTCGCGAAAGCTCGCGCTGGCGCAGTTCCATGGCCTGATCAATGTCCGACACTTCCCCATCGTACCTCTCTCGTTCAAACAATTCATTTCCTCCTTTTACGAGAAAATCGTGGCGAATTTTGGCTGCCACGTTTTCTTTCCTTAGTGCTCCTCAAGGCGTTTGAGCGCAACCTGCCCATTTGTGACACGCACATCGTAACGTGGCGCATTGACGACGGCGGGCCCTGTCAGCACACGTCCATCCGACATGCAGAAGCGCGAGCCATGCCAGGGACACTCGACCGTATTGCCAACGAGTGTTCCCTCGTCCAGGGGACCTCCAGCGTGTGGACAGGTCGCAGAAATGGCGGAGTATCGCTCACCCTGCCGCAGCAGGACCACCGGAACTCCAGCAACAGTGACCCGGTACAAGGTTTGCTCCTGCACATCAGCCGCTGCCATGACAACTTCGTAGTCCTCTCCCCCCGCTTCCCATGCCGTATGGTTGACACCGGTGCCCTTGCTAAAAACCATCTCGCCTCCTAGATAGCCCGCGTAGAAAACGCTTACCAGGCCCAGCAAACCCAGGATCGTCGCAGCAATTGTATCGCCTGGACCTGCGAGAAGACGGAGTACAAAGGAGAGAAGATAGAGAAGCAGTGCGAGGACATTAAAAAGGGCATGGTTGAGACCTATACGTCGCTCTGTGCCATAGGTATCGCTCCAATCGGTCAGGCCAGTAACCGCCGCCGCCAGGGCAGCAAGCAAGCCCACGATGAGAGTGACGAAAGCTCCAGAGGCCGCCCAGGTGGCATGAGAGATGAGCCAGATGATATCGAAAACAGCAGTTAATGCCCAGGCAGCAATCGGCACATCGGTAAGAACCGGGTGCAAAGGATGTCCCAGCCAGGTACCATTGAGAAAACTTTTTATCCGCCTTGGCGATTGGCGTTGTGTGCCGAGCATTTTTTGTAGGATGCTCTGGAGACCATCACTGAAGCGCTCCGCGAAAGGAGGAGGCGCTGAAGTGGCTGGAGTTTCGGACAACGGTTGAGGTGTATCGGACATGGTTTCTTCTCCTTCTGTAGTGGTTACATCATTTCTTCTTTGCACGACTCAGTTTACACACACAATTCAAAGAGATATGCCTTTTCTCTGTTTTTATACCATGGTTAGTCAAGAAAGTCAATGATTTATTTGACTTTCTTGACTAAGATAGGCTGCTCCTGATATAATAGAAGTTGCAGAGGAGGAAAAGATGTCCATTTTGCCCTTGAATCACCACTTTTTTGCGAGCACCCGCGGACGCATCGTTCTGCTACTCCGTCGCTCCAGTCATACGGTCGATGAACTTGCTCAGGACCTCGACCTGACGGATAACGCGGTACGCGCGCATCTAGCGACGCTTGAACGCGATGGCCTGGTGCGCCAGTCTGGTGCACGTCGTGGCAGCGGCAAGCCCGCGCTGGTGTATGCTTTGACCTCTGAGGCCGAGCAGCTTTTTCCAAAAGCGTACGCGTCGGTGCTGCAACAGTTGTTGGCTGTTCTCTCATCTTGCATGCCCACCGAGAAGGTGGAAGAAGTCATGCAGGAGACAGGGCGGCGTCTCGCCACGCAGTGGAATATTGCTCCGGGCGAGCTGCGCGCGCGGCTACAAGATGCAGTTGCTCTTCTGAATGAGTTGGGTGGGTTAGCAGAACTTGAAGAGGATGATGAAAGCTACATCATCCAGGGATACAGTTGTCCCCTGGCCGCCATTGTTCCCAACCACCCAGAGGTTTGCAAACTGGCGCAAGCGCTGCTCACCGAACTTATTTGCATGCCAGTTGCTGAGCAGTGCGAACAGAGCGGGGTTGCGCGCTGCCGATTTACCACAGCAAAAATCTAATCTTCAATCTGGAAAATGTATGTTTATTTTTGCCTCAGTTGCAATTTCCCACGATGTCCTGGCTCCCTTAGAGATGAGCTGCGAACAACTTGACATCTTCACCATCAGGGGGAAACGAAATGACACGCTCAAAGTGCAACCCCAACTTTTCCAGCAACCGTCCCGAGGCTTGATTATCGAGAGAGGTAATCGCCACAATACGCTTGAGGCCGAACGTTTCTTTCCCATACGCCAGGATAGCCGCAGCTGCCTCATAAGCATATCCTTGTTTCCTGAAGTCTGGCAAAAAAGCAAAACCAATATCTACATCCTCTAAAAAGTCCCGTTTGATCAGCCCACACACTCCAATTGGGACCGCGCTCTCCTTCAACTCGGTCAGATAGAGACCAAAGCCCATGCGGGCATACATAGCAAGGGTACTTTCTAAAAGATAGACACGAGCATCCTCAAGTGTCCTCACCCCGAAGTCGCCAATAAACTGCAACCACGCAGGATCATTCAACTCAGTGTTTTTTTGACGAAAGAATACGACGTACCATATAACTGATAGAAGGCCAATGAGTTCGCTGAGTTGACACCACGACCCTTGAGTATGAATGGACCCGATTACAATGCCCATTGTAGTCGGGTCCATTCATACTCAAGTGATTAATCTTCCTTTTGGTCAATGGACAGAAAATGCCTGGTCATCCCGAGTCCTTCAGGTGTCCTCCCTGTTTCTTCAATCTGCGCCCTTCTCGCTTTCTACTCGAAAAAACCGGACTCCGCAATAATCTCTTGTGAGGGGAGGAAGGTGGCATCAACGACGGATTGACCTGTGCGCTGAAGATAGTGCTGGACGACGTGATAGCCAATGGCGTATCCTGCGAAATCGGGTACTCCAACCTTTGGCAACCCCGAAGAGGCGGCAATCGTATCGCCAAAGATATAGCCACGCACAGCATTGAATCCGCTCACATCGAGCACTCCACTGATCACGTGCCGGGCTGTGACCAGTTCCTCCTCGTTGAAATCGGTGACAAAGTAGCCGACCAGTTCCTCACCAAAGAGTTCGGCGGCAAAAGATTCTGCCAGTCCTTCTGCGATGATGTAATCGGCGAGCGTGATGCTCATAGGATGAAAGGGGAAGAGCTTGAAACGAACATTGTGGTTGAGCTCATGAGCCAATGCAGGCCCTACGCGGGGCAGCGTATATTCGTCGATCAGGCTGAGCGTGACCATAAGGAAGCCTGGACAGCCAAATCCCGCATAGCCTCGACCGGGCATATTGCTATTATGCTTCGTGAGAACGACAGCACAGCTGATGTTGTCCAGCGCAATGCGATCAGCGTAGGGGGCGAATGCAGCCACGCCTTGTTCAAGTGCAGCCGCGGGCCTCTGCCATGCCCCATCATCGGTCAAACGCCTGACCATCTCTTCTATGATGGGACGCTGCTCGCCGTCGAAATCTTCTGGCGTATAGAGGGTCCACATTTTCGCCCAAGCCAGGGGATCGTCGCCCCCGCCATAAATACGCATCATGCCTTCAAAGGGGGCCAGCAGTTCCTGTCGATACATGGCCTCGCGTTCCTGCGCGCTGGCACTGTTAAGCAAACGCCGATAGATAGACTCGACATCTATGATCTGCAATTTCATCTGGTATTCCTTTCGAGCTTTCGCGACATAACGCTGGTTTGTTGACTCCAGATTCTGGCTCATTTTAAGCCCATCAAAAAGTAGTCAACTGAACTCATATTGTTCAGGATGTTCACTCGCAATTGCGTGCGATTTTCCGAGTCAACAAACCAGCGATAAGAGTTACTGGGAAGAGTCTAACCCATGACGTAACGTCATATGCAAGCCCATTTCACGCTTTGTGGGTTCGACTTCTCTCTGTCTGTGAGCAGGGCTTTCGGGATGGGGAAACGATGTCTGGCAATGGCGCGATGGCTCATCCATCTCCACATGCAATGCTCACCCAATGATCCTACTGGCCGTCCAGAGAATTGCGTATGACGCTACGTCATACCGTATACTTTCGAATGAAAGGAGAAAACGCGTGGATCGCAAACACTATACGACCAGTCAATTTGCGCAGAAGGCTGCAGTAACAGCACGGACCTTACGTTTTTATGACAAAGTGGGTCTGCTCTCCCCCTCTGAGTATACCGAGGCAGGACACCGACTGTACTCAGATGAGGATCTGTGGAGTTTGCAGCAGATTCTAGCGTTGAAACTTCTGGGTTTCTCTCTCCAAGAGATCAAAGTGTGTCTGCAAAAGAATCCAGAACATTTACAAAAGGCACTGGTGATGCAGAAGGCGATGCTGCGGGAGAAGCGCAACCAACTGGATGCGGTCCTTCGGGTCATCGAGAAAGCTGAAGGATTGTTAAAAAGGAACCAGAGAGATTGGGAATCAATTCTTATCGATGTGATCCAGGTGATGCATACGGAACAGGATAAAGCGTGGGTGAAGAAATATCTCACTGAGGAACAACAACAGAAGTTGGCTGAAATCTCTCAGAAATCGTACAGCCCTGAAACAGCGCAGAAACTGGCAGTATGGGGAGAGAACTGGACCGAGGAGGATCAGCAACGTGCAAGTCAGCAATGGGATGCAGTGTTCGCGGAACTGAGGAGGCTGGTTGCGGAGAGGAAAGATCCAACCAGTGTGGAAGGCCAGGCTCTGGCGAAGCAGCACAGTGAACTGATCAAGCAATTGACTCGGGGTGATGCGGATGTCGAGGCAGGTGTGAAACAATGGTGGAAGAACTATGAGGAGCTTCCCCTGGAGGAGAAGCCGTTCCCAATGTATCACTTTAGTAAGGAGGAAAAAGCGTTTCTGCAGAAAGCGCTGGTGTACTACAAGCGCAGCAATGGGATGCAGTGTTCGCAGAACTAGCGTCATTCTGACAGTTGGGCACCGTAGTACCATATAACTTTTGTTATATGGTATCAACGCGAGAAATGAGTGAAGCCTGTTGACAACTAACAAGCTTCACTGGCCGATATGCCGTGGCTGTGGCGTGGCTCCGGTGGCGTCCAGTGACGGTGCCGATCTGCAAGAATGCTTTGTATTTGATCTTCGGGAAGGTGCTGACCTTTCACGCCCACAATAGCGAGCCGCCGTTCGGGAATGTTGATTTCAATCAATTCTCCCACTTTCTTTTGTGCTAACGATTGAGTATCATAAGCGGTATGCTTGTTACACTGGTCTGATCGAGTTCTTCTTTCAATGATTATGAAACCGAAAAACCGCTCAAAATAGTGAACACTTGTTGCTGGAAGATAAGTCAAATCAATTAGATTGAACTACTGGGTTGAAACAGAATCAGGCGATGCTGTGCATAGGCACATGCATGCAGGGAGAAAACAGTCTCCAAAGGCTTCCTAAGCTAAGGGAAGACGGAACCAGAATGTGGCTCCTTTTCCAGGAGCACTCTCAACATCTACCGTTCCGTGGTGTTGTTCAATGAGGGTTTGACACAGATAGAGACCCAGCCCCAATCCTTTCTCTGAGCCGCTTTGTATGGGAACCTCCTTGATCTGGTGAAAGCGTTGCCAGATTTTCTTTTGGGCTTCTTTCGACAGGCCGGGCCCATGATCTCGTACCCAGACGTGGGCCATGTGGTTTTGCACACGTACTCCTGCGCTAATTGGTTGATCTGCAGGCGAATAGCGCAGGGCATTGGCCAGATAATTCGTGACGACCTGTTGAATTCGAGTGGGATCGACCATGATTGTGACTGACGCGTTCTCTGGTGTTTCGAACAAGAGTTGCCGATGAGGGGCGACGATCCGGAGATCCTCTATGGTTTCACGGACAATGGAAACCAGGTTGCAGCGTCGGAGTGACAGTGTGAGCGTGCCGGTGGTGATGCGTGAAATGTCGAGGAGATCATTCACTAAACGGGTTTGGATATCAACTTGCCGCACCCCTTCAAGCAGGTGTTCCTGGATGTCTGCCAAAAAAGAGGTCGTTTCGGGCGTGACTTGATCTGTTCGCTTGATGAACCGATTGAGACGTCGGCTGATCAATTGCAGCGTGCCTTTCAGGGCGGCCAGTGGGGTCCGTAGTTCATGTCCGGTGATCCCCAGAAAAATATCTTTTTGTCGTTCCATTTCTTTCCGCGCGGTCAGATCGAGCACGAAGCACAGAAATCGTGGTGGCACTCCTTCCCGGCGGAAGAGAGCACGACCAATGAGTACCGGGATGCGCCTCCCATCTTTGGCCACATATTCTTTTTCATAGGGACGTGCAACCCCGGTTTGCAGGGCTTCCTCGAAGGCCTCACCGTCTCGTTGCTGTGTCTGCTGAGATGTGATGGTGCTCCACGTGATCTGCTCCGCCTCGAGTTCTGCTCGTGTGTAGCCCAGCAGCGCAAGAAAGGCGTCGTTGGCTTCGAGGACGTTTCCCTGTTCATCGGTGGTGATCATGCCGATAATATTCGATTCGCGCAGCCGCTGGAAGCGGGCTTCGCTCTCGCGCAGCGCTTCTTCCGCTTGTTTGCGCTCGCTGATGTCGTGCATGTAGATGGAGAGCCCATCTAGTTGAGGGTAAACATGGACCTCGAACCAGTTCCCGCACGCGGGATGGAAGGCCTCGAAATGCGTTGTGTGTCCGCTCTGCATCGCTGCACGGTAGTGGTCTTCAAATGGGGTACCAAGGAGTGCCGGGACGACTTCCCACATGCATTTCCCCAGCACCTCTTCTTGCGTCATCCCAAGGTACGTTTCTAAACGTCGATTCACATAGCGGTAGCGCCACTGTGCATCGAGGGAGAGAAACGCATCAGTGATGCTGTCGAGAATGGTGTTCACCTGGTTGTTGGCTTGTTGAAGCTGTGCTTCTCGCTGTTTCCGTTCAGTAATATCGATGGTTGCACCGATGACCTGGATTGGCTTTCCGGTCTCATCGCGGCTGATGCGTGCTCGGTCGGTCAGCCAGTGCACGCTCCCATCAGGCCAGATGACCCGATAATCCTTCTTATATTCTTGTTGCTCAGCGAGTGCCTGCATATTGATCTGGTGCGTAAGCTCACGATCATCAGGGTGTAATGCGCCCAGAAAACACTCATAGCTGATGGGTGTCCCGGGTAGGAGGCCAAAGAGGGCCCGTTTCTGGTCGTCCCAGACTAACTCACCAGTGAGAAGATTCCAGTTCCAGGTGCCGACGCCAGAAGCCTGGAGAGCAAGCTGCACCTCTGCCTCACCCATGTCTTTCGCTTGTTCCTGTTGATGAAGATGCGTACCGCAGGCAAGGATTTCATCGAGCGTGCCAGAGGCATCGTGCACCGGGATAAAGCGCAGGCGAGTCAGGGTATAGGTGTGATCGCTCTGAAGAAGACGGCATGTCAGTTCATGGGGTTGTCCGCTAGTCACGCTTTCTGTGAATGTTTCATTCACTCGTTGATGATCGAGCGGATGAAAGGTTGCAAGCCATCTCCTGCCCTGATGGTCTTGTAGTTCTGGAAAGGCATGCCAGCGAGTATCCGTTGATTGCAGCTCTCCTGTTGTGGTCAGCATCCAAAAGACATCGAACATCTCCTGGGTGAGTGCACGCAACCGTGCTGGCGAGGCCTTCAGATCATCGGTTTGTTGCGCAAGAGGATGGTGAAGCTTTGCATCCATAGGTTTTCTTCTCTGTGAAAAAACAGGTTCAGATCTGATAACGCTTATTAAACTTTACAGGAGAGGGTGATCTCAGGATGAAACGAAAAAGTTTCCTGGTTCTGAATGCCCGTGCTTAAGGAATGCCCCGAGAAGCAGCGTCGTTTCCTGCTAATTGTTCTCTCTTTCAGAGTATCATGCAGGATAGAAGGAGATCAAACACAGCAGTTGCCACCTGCTTTTGTCTACACCTAACTCTACTATGGTAGCGCCTGCTTAAAAAGTGCAACACTACGTTGCTACAAATTGATGTGCCGATGAATGTATTCCTCACGCGTTGCCTTTTTTCTTTGAAGAAGCATCCATGTGTGCGGTGGGATCGATGGATGCTTCTTGCGTGTCTTCTACTGGCACATGACGGAAAATGGCCCACAGTGAGAGATCATACCCAATTTTGATCGCCCCAGCCAGCATGAGGGGAAGACCCAATGCCAATCCGGGCCCCTGCAAGAGCAGGCCAGACACCACCGGGCTGATTGCGGAGCCACCACTGCGTGCTAAAGAGGTGACACTCGCCGTTGCCGTGCGTGCTTCTGGAGCCACCAGGGCCATGGTATAGGCTTGACGGGTAGGGACATCCATCTGTGAGAGCATTTGCCGGAGCAGTAACAGGGTGGCGGCCAGCGGGAAGGTTGGCATGAGTGCAACCAGGGCCAACAACAGATTTGATGGTAGATGGGTGAACACCATCGTATTGAGTAACCCGATCCGCCGTGCGAGTGGGGCGGCTGCCAGAAATGAGAGGGCGGAGAAGAGATTGGCTGCAAAGAAGAGTACTGCCAGCAGCGAGAGCGGGACGCCGAAGCGCAGGTGAAAGAACAACACGAACAAACTCTGGACCACTAATCCACCGGAGAGCGCATCAATGCTGAAGAGTCCAGAGAGCAGGAAGACACGCCTGCGCTGCTGTCCAAGCTGGGGGAGCACGTGTTGCCACATAGTTTCCTTTTGGACGATGGCTCGTTGTGGAGCCTCGACCACCACTGAGAGCCGGGAAGCAAACATGGCTACGATGAGTGCCGCCAGCGCATAGATTCCAAAGCAGAGACGAATACCTGTCGCTGATGGTATGGCTACGTGCGTCAGCAGATCAGGTAGGCCTGCAGCGAGCGCCCCCAGGGCTCCGGCAAACGTTGCGACCAGGTTGTAGTGGGCAAAGAGGGCAGTACGCTGCCTGGGCGCGCAGGTCTGGGGTAACATTGCCTGTTCAATGGGCAGAAAAGGAGCCGTTTCGGATGCAGAGGTTCCAAGGGTCCCGAAAAACGCAGCAGCAAGGAGGATCGCGTAGAGATTGACTAATCCGAAAATCAGGCCGGTTGCGGCCATAAGGAGAGCCAGGATGGATAGCGTTCGGCGCCGTCCCCAGCGATCCGCCACGAGCGCGATCAGGTAGGTTCCCACAAAGTCACCGATCAGAGACACAGTAATCAGCAGGCCGATTTCAGCGGGAGAAAACCCGGCCTGACTGAGTGCCACACTCAGCAGCACGGCAATGAGCCCATAGGAAAATGAGCGGAGCCCACGCATGAGGACGATGAGCCGAGCATCTCGTTGATGTCGTTTTCCCGTTGCCTCTCCTGGCTTGTGATCTGTTCCGGGATCCACTCTCGCAGCCTCATCTTCTGTGTTCATCCTGGTTCCTTCTTCATCCTGGTTCTGTGGTTGTCGTTGCATGGGAGTGACGTGATTACTTGAACTCTCCATTGGGTTTGCCCTGGCGGATCATTTCCCGACAATAGGCATACAGCGCATCATAGACAATCCATTCTGCCGCATTCTGGGCGTTATCGTCTTTGAAGCCCAGGTGCCGGAAGCCTTCAGCGATCGCCTTGAGCCCCGCGCTTTCAGGTTGGTTCCAGAGGGTATTGTCGGTATCCGCGCCATTGACGATCTTGCCGAGCAAGACCAGGGCCAGATCGTTTGTCAAAGTATAGGTCTTGAGAATGGCCTCAAACGAGCATTCCTTGCCATGATGTCCCAGTTCCACACCTTTCACATCGTAAGGAATCGCCCCTGCCTGTGCGGCGGTCTCCATCACCTGATCTGGTGGAACAAAGAGAAACTCGGCGTCCGGATCCACAAACTTTTTGATGAGCCAGGGACAGGCCACGCGGTCCACTTTGACTCGTTCACGCGTAATCCACTTCATGATCGCTGTGCTCCTTTCAAATCGTGATCACGTTGACGGCAAAAGACAGCAGGGTCAGGACCGCACACGCCTGCGCGCATCGACGTGGATCGCGATCTTCCTGGAACGTGGTGTACAGCCCAAGCAAGACGTAGGTCACGACCGGGCAGAGCACATCGTTCGGGCTGACTGCCGGAATGAGATCAAGATTCAGCACAGCCGTATTCCCCACTGATCGCCATACAAAAATGGAAAAGCCAACGACGATGGCAAGCATGATCATCTCGTAAAGTGCCTCTATCTTGAACCATCGGCGACCGATCACGAGCAGCAGGAGAGCCATGATAGATCCAATCCCTGCGGTCAGGGCAATATGCCAGAGAGGAAATGTTGACATCATCTACACCTCCTTAGGCAGCTTTCACCTGCACATTGTCAAAGCAGGTTACCGAGTCGGATTTGGTCCACAAGCCGACCTTCCCGGCTTTGTAGGTGGTATCAGTTGTCTCTACGACCAGCGTTCCATTCAAAAATCCCCGCATATGTGAGCCCTTTACCTCCCCGCGCAACTCCTGCCACTGTCCCGTGACCACTTTCGCCGTTCCTTCTTTGAGCAGGCTCCGTTGTCCAGCCTGGTAGATAAACACGTTCACATTCCCTTCCAGCGCGTTTGCCCGCAAGATGTAGTAGTTGTCCTTATCCTGGATGCGAAAGATGATCCCCGCAGCCTGGTCAGTTTGACCAGAGATTGGTTTGAAACGCGTTGTGATCACGCTATCTGTGTACACACTGTTGCTGAGCAAGAGAGCTGGAAACTCCGCTGTCCCTGTCTGGCAGAGAACGTTCGGCGGACTGGGTGCATCGGTTTCCGCACGCACCGCCCAGGTGCCGCTCAATGCGGTGGCTCCCGCAGGCAGTCCTCCCACGGGATCGGTATCGAACATCCACTGCGTGGTTTGCCCTGGGGTAATGTTTCTACCCATCGGCTGGAATTTCGTGGTGGGTTGGCTTGCTCCGCATTCAACCACCAGAAACACGATGAGCAGCAGAGCTATCCACCCGCTGTGGTGTCTCCATCTTCCCCGTCTTCCAACATCAGAAGCGCACATGTTTTCCGTCCTTTCTCGAATCCCGCCGCGTCCGAGTTCTGCATCACGTTTGCTCGCCTCGCGCCAATTGCGCATAGAGCGCATCGTAGATGAGCCGCCCGCGTTCCAGGGCAATGTGATCGTCGGGGCTGATTAAGCGGATCCCCCGCGTGAGCAGATCCAAACCCGGCGCAACCGGCTCTACCATCACCTCCTGGACCACATCAGCTTCATCAACAATGCGAGCAATGCGGTGCAGTATGGGATCAGCTAGATCATATTCTTTGAGCATGGTGTAAAACGTACAATGTCCCCGATGGTGGGACAGACGCATCCCTGGGATATCGAAAGGTTCCGCTCCTTCAGGCAGCGGCGTCTTTCCCACAGGCACGAACACAAACTCGGGCTGTGGATCAATGTATTTCTGGATCAGCCAGGCGCAGGCCATACGGTCAACGCCCACCTGTTCCCAGGTTACCCACTTCATACGTCACGTCCTCCTCGTGCTGACAAGAGCTGCGTGCGAACCAGCTCCCCTTGTTCTGACTGAAAGTAGTCTTGCATTTTAACTTGTTGGTATTTGCGTGAAAGGGCGATCAGGTCGACATCCTCTTGTTTCAGAGCATGCAGGATCTCCTGGTACACCGTATCCACCCGCTGCTGAAACTGCTGAATCAAGGCTTCCTCTTGTCCTACCAACAACTCATGTGATACCCACACATGCGCATCCCCCCCTAACTCAAGAATCTCCACCGCCAACCATTGCAGCTGTTCCTGCGTCCACGGCGTGGCAGGTAAGACCCACACGGCATCATGCACGAGCAGGGCTCCCAGCCGTTTCAATTTCCGCCAGACATAGGCACGATGAGAGGTGGGTTCACGCGGAACCTTGTAGACGAGCAGTACCCACGTCCGTGCTTGCGGTGCTTTCATCAGCATGCCTCCTGGCGGTGAAAAGTTGTGCATAGGATCCTCTATGCATGATCAAAAACGACGGAACATAACTTGCGTTATGGATTATAATAACCGTGGTTACATTGTATGGCGAGACAGCCGAAAAGACAAGGATGGAGCAGCCATCTCGCTAACGAGTTCACGCGGAAGGGATTTTGATGTCGAAGAGAGGGAGAGTGAATGATGAGCAAACAACGAAAGCAGCGACGTCCCTGGTTCATGGTCAGCATGCTGACCTGTAGTGGCATCCTTGTTCTGTTGCTCCTGAGTGCCTGTGCAGGAGCAGCAACAACGAGCCAGGCATCTGTACGAGGTACGGCAAGCACACCGTCTCCACCGATCAATTGGAAGCAAGTTGATCAGGCCATGGGCAAGGCAGGCGCCATGCAGCCAGGAGGGGTTTACAAATATAGTTTCCCACGAACTGACCTCGCCGTACGGATTGGCACTGTCTCTCTTAAATCGGGCCTGGCTCTGGGAACTCATATCGAGTTTCTTCCGATGGGATCAGGCGCGATGGTGATGGGAGACCTGGTGCTCACAGAAGATGAGGCCAACGGGGTCATGACCAGGCTTCAACAGGAGGGCATCCAGCAAACCGCCTTACACAATCACCTGTTAGGTGAGACACCACGTATCATGTATCTGCACATTGAGGGGCAAGGGGACCCGGCTCAGCTTGCGAGAGGAATCCATGCGGCCCTGACGCAAACCAAAACGCCGTTGGCCGCGCCCGCCTCCCCCAGTCAACCGCAGCCGATTGATCTCGATACCAGGCAGCTGGATGCCATTCTGAAATATCATGGCAAGGCCAATGCTGGCATCTATCAGTACAGTATCCCACGCGCAGAAAAGATCAGTGTTGATGGTATGGACATTCCACCTGCAATGGGCACAGCGACAGCGATCAACTTTCAGCCAACCGGGCTGGGAAATGCAGTCATTACAGGTGATTTTGTCTTGCTCGCCCAGGAGGTCAACCCGGTGATAAAGGCTCTACGGGCACATGGCATCGAGGTCACGGCTGTCCATGGCCATATGCTCACCGAAAACCCACGCCTGTTCTACCTGCATTTCTGGGCTAACGATGCGGCGGCCAAACTGGCGCGGGGGTTACGGGCAGCCCTTGATCAAACCAGGAGCGCTCAAGCAAGCTAGGAACTGGCACGTGGAGGACTTGTTTCTCCTGAGCGAGAACAAGGGACGCATGTTATGCTTTAAACCATGCTTGCTGCCAGTTTTTCATTTCCTGGATTTCTGCGCTCTGTGTTTTGATAATATTTTGACCAAGCTGTGTTAATTCTGGCCGCTGCGTTTTTGAAGGAATGAGATTGGCCATGTTGACGCCCTGCTGATGATGTTGAATCATCATCGTGGTGAACTGCTTGTCGAAATCAGCATCTTTCGCAGCCTTGAGCTGATCCATACCGCCCATCATATCCATCATTCCAGGCACGCTCATCGCATCTGTCACAGGCTTTTCTTTATACCATTGGTCTAACCAGGTGGTCATTTGACCAATCTCTTTGGTTTGCGCGGTGATAATGTTGGTGGCGAGCGTGTTCAGTTCAGGACGTTTGGTATGGGTCGGGACCAATTTTGCCATATCTACAGCAGCTTGATGATGAACAATCATCTCTTGCATAAACTTCACTTCAAATGCTTTGCCTGTGAGGTCCTTGAGACTATCGGTCATGGGATCACTACCTGTCTTCATCGTTGGGGCTGTAGTCGGGGCTGCCATCACCAATCCCCTATAGTCTTGTTTCTTCGTACTGGGAAGATCTTGTTTGGCTGATGAAGTGGGAGCGCCACAAGACGCAAGTATGATGATGACAAGAAGACTCCCGATGAGCAGTCCCCAGGTATGTCGTTTCATGAGTGTATTTCTCTCTTTCTGACTTGCATACAAGCGTAGGTAGAACGGACACCGTAACAGGTCCTTGGGTCATTTTGACGTGCCTTCGTTCAGTGCTACAGTATAGAGAGGAAGTATACTATTGTCAATAGTACTAAGCACATCGTACCAGTTGTGGCGTACCTTGAGTATGCTATCCTCTGACATTACGTTGTGGGCAGGAGCGTAGTTACAGTAGATCTCCAGGTTGTGTGGTACTCCCATAATGAGTACCAAAAGCTTATTATGATGTTTCTGTCTGAACCACAAAGCGGAATAATCCAGTCACACCCTTTGTTACTTTCACCCCATTATTGGGTTTATGCTTCTTTTGTGAAAGAACAAAACAGCCAGAAATAACATAAGGGTTGATATTCCGAGTTTGTACTATGCTCTCCGCGCGCTCTATGGTAGAATACGCACATGTATGGGACGAGAACTATCCATGGGAAGAGAGTATTGATATGGCGTCGTGTGAACAATGCGCTATCCTCTTCGCCTGTGCATGGATACCACTGACATTGTGATAAGGAGATGAGTATGGACGCAGAGATAGATTTGAGTACCTTTCGCCCTGATCGTCCTGGCATTCGCAAAGTTTTGGGTGATTTGGAAGCCGAAATTATGGAACTCATCTGGGCTCGGCCCGCTCATGAAGGGACCATTGTGCGGGATATTTTTGAAGCGCTCTATGAGCGACGGCGCATTGCGTATACAACCGTCATGAGCACGATGACGCGTCTGGCGAAGAAAAAACTGTTGCGTGTGGAAAAGCAGGATCAGGCATATGTGTATTATCCGAATTATACGCAGCAGGAATTTATCTCACACTTCGTGGGGCGTATTCTTGAAGATCTCTTTGTCAGTTTTTCTGGAGAGATGCTCGATAGTATTCATGCCATCCAAGATCCCCAGGCGGCTCAACAAGCTCGCCGATTGTATGAGGAAATCGCGCGTCGACGACGCCAGGAAGAGGCAGAGTAGACTGGGATCTCTGTCTCTTTTTCAGAAAAAAACCTTCACTGATCTTCTTAACGACTCTTCTCCGCAATGTTTTAGAGTGTGTCTGAATGCCCTCTTTTCGCGCCTTCGGCTCCTGACGATTCGCACCTTCGGTGCTCAAAATGGTTGTAATTGGTGGTGCAGAAAATGTGCTATGCACATTTTCTGCACCACCAATTACAACGGGTGCGGGCGTGGATGCGCCCGCCCGTACGGGGGCGCTTTGCTTCCCATGGCGATAGGCTTTAGACACATTCTTACATCTTAAGCAGAAAAATAGCATCTCCCTGCTGATGTATTCATCTTTTTCTGTGTGATCATCCATACATTATCAGTGTTGCTTTTGCAGACGACTGCTTCATCGTTGGAGGAGATGCATGATGGTCATGGCAGGATCACAGCCGATCAATTTCATCCCGACAAAAAAGAAGAGGATCTGGATGAGTAAGAGCATGCCAATCCCACAGATGTTCCAGCGGTACCAGTTCCTGGTCTGGGATGGAATGGGAGGTGCGGCCTCAAGAAGCCGCTCGACACGATATTTCATGGTGGTATGGTGTGGTAACAGTGATTGCGCCAGTCCCGTGGATACATGCTGCTCTTCGCCCACTCCATGCAGCCACACTTTGGTTAATGCGCTGGCCAGAGTCAACGGACGCCGGGTAGTGAAAGCGGCTTGCTCATCACAGGCCAGTTCTTTATCCTGTTGTAGTTGATGATAGCCCATATGGCTGGTCGGAAGGTACAAGAATGCATCGCGTAAAAAGGTGGCCACGAACAGGATACCATAATCTCGCCGTATCACATGTTCGACTTCATGCGCCAACACTGCATCCAACTCGTGGGTATCGAGATGGTGGATCATCCAGGGTGAAAGAAATATCATAGGTCGGAAGAAACCACAGGTAAAAGCAATTGGATGCTGAACAGGAAGAAGAAACACCTGAATAGGTGTGGTGTATCGCCCCCGGACAAGCCGATCAACACGCTGTTGGATGTCCGCAGTAGCACGTTGGCGATAGTGGGAAATGAAGCGACGCATCAAAAAGAAGCGGACCAGTGTTGTGATAAGTGCGCCTATCATCAGTGCAGCGGTGATGAGCGGCAGCACACTTTCCAGCAGTTCATCCCATGGCGGATCTCCAGCAAGGCAGAGGTGCTCCAAGAAATGATACAGACAGAAAAGGCCAAATCCTAGCGGGAGCAAGGGGAGAGCAAGAACCAGCAGTTGAAGATTGCGTCGTTGTGACCACTGAGAAATATTGTTCAGGTTTTTGAGGGTGACGCTACTTCCAAGTATGAGCAAAAGAAAAATTGCTCCCCCAATCAACGTATGCACTGCCCTGCCTCCTCTGCCCACTGCCTTATTATCGTGATGACTGGCATAGATGAATGCTATGTAAGAAAGAAACGTTCCACAAAAAAGGGATGTCGTGTTCCCCATCGTGTGGTTCTTACGCGATTTTTTTCTTTTTTGCTGTTGTTATACATATTTTACCATAGGAGATGAGAATAGTAGAAGTATCCGGGAGTTTGTTCTGGCTGCCCAGAGATAAAATGCTATGATGCTTGCGTTTTCCCTCTATCTCTATCCCAACGACCGCAGTATGGTTGGTACTTTCCAGCTATGTATCTATCAACGATGTTTGCTTTACTATCATTGATGGTACTATGTAGGATAGTATTAGGGAAAATAGCTTTTGCTGCTTAAAAAACGCATTTTTGCTCTTATGTATACACAAGGAAGTGCATCTCTTTGTTCATGTTGGGGTTTGCTCGAGAGAAATTGAGGAAATGGTGTAAGGGAGAAACACATGAATGCGATCCTTCTTTCATTTGTTACGTTCTTTTCTACCTGCTTTGGTGGCATTTTTGCGCTCCGTTTCCGCGAAAAACTGCATCTCATCATGGGATTTACCGCAGGAGTACTGATTGGAGTCGTCTGTTTTGATCTTTTACCTGCAATGTTTATGAAGTAGGCCACCAGCGAGGTACCGCTAAACGCGGCCCTTTTCCGATGGCCCCTTCCCGAACCCGCCGGGCACCTTTCGATGCAACGGGCTCTCCAGTTTCCAGAAGTCTCTGAGGACTGTTTATCGGCGCATCACGCGTCAACATCCCCTCTTCTTCTGTACTCCCTGCCACCCTTTCCCCTGTACGCCACTTTCTGGCGCTCCTTGGTGGGGCGTAACTTCCACGAGTACTACGATGGCTCTGTACTCCTTCTGCTTGCACAGGGAGGAGTATCCCGCATTCTCACGTATTCGACGTTCTAGCGCATTTTAGGTGCCCTTTCGCCTCCTTAAATGGGATCATTTCCCATCGCTTCCCGAAGAGAGCGTTCCACTGGTCTCATCCATCCCAGTGTATTTCACACCCCTGCTCAACTGGTGTGTATTTCGGGAACGTTGCAACAGGCGCTATCTCCAACAACGAGCGTTCCTTACCGCCGCTGGTAGGCTAGGTTCGGCAATTCAGCTTCACCATGATGCGCGGGGCAATCGGGCCTTGCCGTAAACGCCTTCAGGCAAGCCCGGCTTTGTGGCATGCTATTGTCCCCTTGAGGTTTCCCGCCAGGTAAGCCACCGCCCCAGAGGTCATTTGCTCTCAACCTCCCCTTTCTCCGAAAAGAATCGAATACGCGCCTATGCGGCGCACGAGCTGATGGAAGGGATACCCCACTTCGTGAAGGTGACCGCCTTTGCAATGCTTGTCGCGGGCTTCCTCTTCTTTTATCTTCTTGAGAAGCTGTTTCTTCTTCTGAATGCTCGTCAAAATCGTAAAGAAGTTGTCTCTCATCACCATCCTGTGATTGGTGTGGCCTCCGCACTGGCATTTGCGGGCCATAGCTTTTTAGAAGGGATCGAAATTGGCGCCAGTTTCCAGGTAAGTCCTACGCTAGGATTTCTGGTGGCGTTCGCTGTCATTCTGCACGATATTGGTGACGGCCTCAATACGATGACATTGCTCTTGCTGAACAAACTTACCAGGCTCCAGGCTATTCGCTTGCTCCTTCTGGTCGCTGTGGCTCCTATTCTTGGCGCTGCATCAACGTTATTGATCAAGATCCCCGAGGGACAGATGCCCTTATATCTTGGTTTCCTGGCCGGATTTCTCCTGTATATAGGTGCATCTCACGTCCTCCCTGAAGCCCATAAGGAGAAAAGCAGTATCTTCACGCTGATGCTCACAGTACTTGGTGCCGTTTTTGCTTATGTAGTAACCACACTTATTGGGTAACATTAACTGATGTGTGAAAACTGAGGTGGAAAAACGGAGAGATTGCCAGAGCTTTGTGCCTTTAAGATCATGAAGAACATAAAGACACAAAGCACCGCCTGTTCATCCGATTATACATGGCTTAAGCGCTTTCTATATCTGCATAGAGAGAGCTTCATTGAGGATGATGATCGTGTGAGGCTATCGTAAGAGGTCTACATTCAAAATCGCGTTCTAGCCCCATGGGCCAGTTTCTTACTGTAGTTTACACCCGCAGACGGTAATGATTGTAAAATATAGTAGAGAGGGACCACGCGGATTCAGGATCATATAGTAGAAAGGAATTCTCTATGAAGGCAGCGCTCTTACGTCCCATCAGCTCTGTCTGGATGAGCTTACCACTCACTATTATGAGCTTGATGCAATTCAGGAAGCGTTCACGGCCTCGTATGAGAAACCTGAAGGCTTTGTAAAGCCTGTTATTAGAATGTAATGCGCGGATGCGTCAGATTGAACAGACCATCCTTTGATGTGTTGATGGAGACGATTACCGAGAGGCACGATCTGTGCCTCAAGCGGATGGATGTCTGGAGATACCGTTGTGTCGTGACCCACAGCCTGATGGAAAGAGGTGACTTATGACTCTTTTGATCAAAACACTTGTATTGACCGTAATGAGCTTTCTGTTTATTGCTCTGGTTCTGTTTCTTCCGGCAGGCACGCTTCTGTGGCCTGCTGGTTGGATCTTCTTGATCCTGTTAGCAGGCTACACTCTGGTGAACATCGGGATGCTGTTCACATCCAGCCCTGGCTTGCTGCAAGAGCGTTTCAGTCTCTCCCAACCAAATCAAAAAACCTGGGACAGGGTGCTCATGCCTTTGTTCTACCTGCTCTGTCTTGCCTGGGCCATTCTGATGCCACTGGACGCGGTGCGATTTCACTGGTCGCACGTGCCTCTTTTCCTCCAGATCATAGGTACTATTGCCCTGATAGCCTCGTTTCCTCTCATGATCCTGACCTTTCGGGAAAACGCGTTCCTCTCACCAACGGTGCGTATTCAGGAAGAACGGGGACAAACGGTGATCTCCACCGGCCCCTATCACTATGTGCGCCATCCGCTCTATGCCGGTGCGCTCCTCCTCTTTCTCGGAACGCCCCTGCTGCTCGGATCGTGGTACGGCTTACTGTTCGCCCTGGTCCTGATCGCTGGGATGGCGGTGCGAGCCATCCTGGAGGAACGTGTATTGCGAGAGGAATTGCCAGGGTACGATGCCTATATGGCACAGGTCAAATATCGCTTCATCCCGTATATCTGGTAAGCAGGCACGGATCGTGCTCGGGAGGAGAAGACATTTCTGATCTGGTTTGTTCGTCCGGAACTCAACAAATCTTTGTTTGTCGGGTCTATTATGCATGAAGACTGGAAGAAGCCTGCTGACTTTGGGTAGCATATTTGGAAAGGCTGATCTTACCAGTAACATTGTATTGTAATGAAGCGAAATGAGGTATATATGGAACCATTGTTAAAACAGGGCGATACCGTTCTTTTTCAGGGCGATAGTGTGACTGACGCGGGGCGCGATTATAACAATCCTTATCATCTTGGATCAGGATATGCGTTGATGGCTGCCGCCTGGTTTCAGGCACTCTATCCGGCGCGAGCGGTTCACTTTCTCAATCGTGGCATCAGCGGTCATCGAACCATCGATCTCACCCTGCGCTGGCAGAAAGACTGCCTGGATCTGCATCCTACGTGGGTTTCCATATTGATTGGCATAAATGATACCTGGCGCGCTTTTGATCAGAATGATAGAACTCCTGTCGAAGCATATGAGGCCAATTATCGCCAATTACTGGATAGTGTGAAAGCTAAACTTGATGCCCGCCTGATCCTCTGTGAACCCTTCGCTTTGCCAGTTCCTCCTGATCGCAAAGACTGGAGAGCCGATTTGGATCCCAAAATTGCCGTTGTCCATAAGCTGGCTCAGGAGTACGGCGCTCTTTTGATTCCCTTTGATACTATTTTTGCCGAGGCCGCTACGCAGTGGGATGCGGCCTTCTGGGCTGCCGATGGAGTTCATCCCTCTGAAGCCGGGCATGCGTTGATGGCCCAGCATTGGCTACGAGCTGTCCAAGCCATCGCTTAGTGCTCTGTTCCTTAACGATCCTAATCCTGCTTGCACGGCAAGCAGGATGGCCTGTGCTCGATCGGCCACCTGAAGCTTACAAGCTCTTAGAAGAGGCGCATCTGTTCCGGGCCTGAGTCAGGCTCTTCGGGTTGCCATGCGAGAGGGGGCAGGGAGATGAGGGCGCGCACGCGCTGGTAGAGCTGGTAGCAGATCTCCGGCGAGTGCACCTCGTAGGGACAGTGGCAGAAGGCGTAGACGGTTAAGCCCTGCTTGTACCAGTCGGCGAGCTGCTGGGCCCAGTGATCGAGGAATGGCTCGTTGACCTCTATCCTGGGGTGGCCGATGTAGCGGACAAAGGCGAAATCGGTGGTGGTGGTGATGTGAACAGGCAGGTGGGGCTTGCGCTCGCGGGCCTGCAGCTCCTTCTGCTCCTTGGGCGTGCCGGTGCGGATCGGGCGCGTATCCATGATGACGCGCGCAACATTGTGGGAGCGCAGCAGCTCGTCCAGCGTGCCGACGTGTGGCTCCTGGTAGAAGTCTGGGTGGCGCACCTCGACGGCCAGGCGCACCTCCTCGGGCCAGAAGTCCAGCCACGCCTGCAACTGATCGATCTGAGCGGGACCAAAGGAGGGCGGCAGTTGCAGAAAGATGGGTCCCAGACGCTCCCCAAAGCCCCGCATGCGTTCGATAAAGGCCAGCGTCTCACTTTTCTGCTGTGAGAGTTGCCCCTCGTGGCTGATGCTGCGCAACACTTTAGGGCAAAAGCGGAAGCTGGCTGGCGTCTCCTGCGACCAGCGCGCCACGGTTTCCGCTGACGGTAGCGCGTAAAAAATAGTGTTTCCCTCGACGGTCGTGAGTTTTTGACTGTAGAGACGCAGAAAATCGTTCGCGGGCGTACGGGCGGGGAAGAAATTTCCGAGCCACTCTTTATATCCCCACATCGGGCAGCCAATATAAAACATAGCGTGTTTTGCTCCTTCAACCGATATCGTCCCCGTGTGGGCGATGATAGACTGTGTTCGCAGCGGTCCTCATATTGTACCAAAGATGGCAAGGCAAAACACATCATGTGTATTAAAAGCAGAGCTTCCCATTCTAAACAAGGTCAACATTATCTGTGCCTGGCATTGTACTGATCTCCACCTCCAGACGCTCTTCTTGCTCATTCCATCTTGCTACTGTATTCAGTTGTGTACATAGTTGCTGCATCTTGGTTACGATTGCCGTGCGCTCATTATTCTTTGCTCGTCTGGCTTGAAAATTGTCGATTACCGTCGGATACAAGAACACACGTGAAATCGTCGTCCCATTCAGTTCGATCAGAAATATGAAACTTTGATCATTCCGCTCAACCTCATCAACAGCATAATCATCGATGAAATTGCCAGCGCAATAGATGATGGGCCTGTTCTTGTACACCTCAATGCCGCGCACAACATGGCAGGAATGTCCAAAGACGATATCAGCCCCATGGTCAATTAACGCATGAGCAAACGGTTGATGTTCAGGAGGGGGTTCGTAGCCCCAGTTGGGTCCCCAGTGTATAGAGACGATCAGGCACTCTACGTCCGCCCTGGCTCGTTGCACGATTTCGAACAGGTGCTGCGCCCGGCTATCCCCTATCCGCGTTGGCACATACCAGACGCCTGGATCTGTCTCGGATGCGGCCCAGTCTGGCTCGTTGTCCGTACAGGCGATCAGTCCCAGTTTTCTCTCTTGCTCTTCCCATATGACAGGCTTAGATGCCTCACCTAGCGTTGCACCTGCTCCGACGGTATGAATGCCAGCATGCTTCAAATAGTGTAGTGTATCAAATAGCCCTTCATACTCAAAATCAAGGATATGATTGTTTGCCAGTGAGACCGCATTGATGTGTGCTGCGTTGAGTACGGCTACATTTTTAGCGTCTGTTCGGAAGTGAAATACTTTCGGCGTGGCGGACCAGGGCTTTCCTCTAGCAGAGATAGCACATTCGAGATTGCATAAGCGCACGTTGGCATCCTGGAAAAGTGGCAGTGTATCTCCCCATGGATAAGCAGGAGATATACCTTTGAGGATATCATTGACGAGCCGTCCGAGCATGACGTCGCCCACTAACAGTAGTTTCAGTGGCATCGATGACATAATACGCAAGCGATAGGCATCTATCTGTTCCAGTGGAATCTGTACTCCCTCCTGGTTCATAACATCTTCCTTTCCTTCCTATTAGAGTGATGCGTTACAACGTTGAACAGACAGTAACAGCCTGATAAAGGCAAGCGACTCTGAATGTTGGTACGATGGAAAGGCAAACCTTCCACCCAATATTCAGAGTCGCTTGCCGCCACTTGCAGGTTGACATCCTGTATCTTCCTGGCTACTATCCCCGACTCCAGCGAAAAGTTAGCGATGCTAGGCCCCTTTCTGATGCATTGCGGGGACTGCTCGCAATGGCACGGATACCGATGTTGTCCTCTTTGAATTGACAACATCTCCACAAAGAAGATCACCCGTTTGGGCAGTGGATCCACGGTGAACCACGACGTTCCAGCCCTTTGCTGATATGCCGCCAGTCACATTCTTAACGGTAGCTACTGATGTCGCATTTCCTGCTGCATCAGCAACGGCATTTTTGAATGGATAAAGAATTTTTCCCATTGATGCGCAAGAACCGGTATGGATATGCGCGGCGTGATTACTTCGTGGTTGTAATCCTCTGAGATGAAGGGTCGCGGTAATCACCCTATTCCGTGGATCCCATCTTAAATCTGCTGTTCCAGAAGGAGATGTAACTGTAGGGGAGCTCGTGACGTGTCTATTTTGATCATGAGCCAATGCGGTAAAACTCATCATCGTGAACAGGGTGAGTAACAGCACCGCTATGATACTTCCCCGAACGACGTTGCGTTTGTTACAAAGTATGCAGCTTCTCATCCTTTCCTTTCCTTTCCTGGCTCTTCTGCTATCAGGCCATCTACCTCTCGACACGTCAGAATAATTTTTTTGTTTCAGGGAAGAGGGGAGTCGGGAGCGCAGAGGACCTGAAAACAGCCAGTGCTTCTTCTACGACTGAACGCGTGGGAGCGTAAACCAGAAGGTCGAGCCTGCTCCCGGCACGCTCTCCACACCAACCTGGCCACTCTGGCGCTCAATGAGTTGTTTGCTGATATGCAGCCCAAGTCCGAGTCCGACGCCTGAGCCACTCATCACCTTGATGTCGGGGACCCGATAAAAGCGCTCCCAGATGTGCTGCTGCTGTTCTGGAGAGAGACCCGGTCCGTGATCCTGTACGGCAACACGCGCCATCGCACCCTCCAGGCTCACGTGGATGTCCACCGGGTAGCTTGCCTTCGAATATTTGAGAGCGTTGTTGAGATAGTTGGTCAGGACCTGTCCTACGCGCCCGGCATCGGCATAGACTGGTATATCCTGAACCGTGGCGTGCAGCTCGATGTGACGAGTCGGAGCAAGGACGCGCTGGTCTTCCACCACCTCCTGCACGATCCGTATCAGATCACACCGGTCCACTTGCAACTCCAGCCGCTCAGTCCGCAGGCGTGAGACATCGAGCAGGTCATTCACCATACGGGTCTGCATGCTCAACTGTCCCGTTGCTCGACTCAAGAGCATCAGAGCTGTGGCCGTCGTCTTCGCGTTTTCTTCTTCCGGTGCTGACACCTGCGCTTGCAACCGCTGCAGTTGTCGCGTGACCAGCTGTAGATTGCCCTTGATTGCCGTAAGGGGAGTCTTGAGTTCATGGCTCACGATCCCGATGAAATCGTCCATCTGCCGCGTGACCTCTTGTGCAGTCCGCGCCTGCATCTCCGCCTCCTTACGCTCAGTGAACAAGCGTTCCCGCTCAATGAGCAATGCCGCCAGCTTTGCCATCGCAACGGCAAGCGTATATTCCCATTGTGTGTAGCTGGCTCGCCCGGCCTGGAGATACAGCGTGAGGAGCCCGACCAGTTCCTCTCCTAACCGGACGGGGATGACGACAGCTGTATGCAGGTCCGGCCGAGGTTGACGCTGGGAGTAGGGCTCTTGAGTCAAGTCAAGGGTCACCACCTCTCCTCGATGCAACCGCGCGACAAGCGTCTCGTCTTCAAACCGGCTGGAGAGGGACTGTCCCCGCAGACGGCCAAATATGGTCTGCTCGGTAGAGCTGTCAAAACCAACGGTGACGAGCATATCGATCATATCACTGGCCGGGAAGAATTTCGTCAGGATTGCTCCCTGACAGGAAAGCACCTGGCAAATGGGGACCAGGACACGTCGAGCGGTCGCCGTGTATGGAGCAGTATCGTGTTGTAGTGCGCCAGTGGGCTCCTTGCGGATAACCAGGGCCGCTGCGACCAGGAGCAGTGCATCCAATGCCTGCTGGAGGCGCTGCTCCTGGCGCTTGCGCTCAGTGATGTCAAGGATGAAGCAGACCCATTGTAGAGGTTCTATTTGTACGGCGGCCGCCCCGATAAGAACCGCGACCCGACTGCCATCCGAGCGCACATACTCTTTCTCAAAGGGCGTACAGACCCCGCGTTCGCGCAACTCTTGCAAGCCAAGATCATCACGCGGCAGGTATTCTGGCGGCGTCACCGCCCGCCAGTCAACCTTCCCGACTTCCAGGTCCTCATGGGTCGCGCCGATCAGGTTCAGAAAGGCGTCGTTGGCCTCAATGATCCCGTTCATGTCGGCGATGACCACGCCGATAATATTAGAATCGACGAAGCGGCGCGCTCGTGCTTCACTCTGAGCCAGCGCCGCTTGCGTCTGCTTGAGATCTGTCATGTCGCGGGCAACGGAGAGAATCGAAGTAATTTCTCCCTGAGCATTGCGTTCAGGAACCAGATGTGACTGATAGAAGCGCGGACCTGTTGCAGAGGGAATGGAAAATTCCAGGTTGCCTGTTTCTCCTGTCTCTACCACCCTCCTGAGCGCAGTGTTCCAGAGAGCCAATGCCTCCTCTGGCATGCCCAGTTCCTCATTCGTTTTGCCGATCATCTCTTCAGGCAGCTTGCCAGTGGCGACCGTTATAGCGGGGTTGACGTAGAGGCGCCGAAAGGAGCGGTCAAACCGCTCAATCACATCCGGAATATTGTCCGTGATCTGCTGGAGCACTTGCTGCTCACGTTCAAGGATCGTTTCTAAGTGCTTGCGTTCATCAATATCTTCGATCACAGAAATGAAGTACCGAGGGATGCCATGCTCATCGCGTACCAATGAGACTGTCAAATCGATCCAGATCAGCGACCCATCGCGGCATACGTAGCGTTTTTCCATCGTGTAGGTCTGCCGCTTGCCCGAGAGCAACTGGCCCACGTAGGCGAGATCGATCTCCAGGTCGTCGGGGAAGGTGATGTCTTGAAAGGTGCGCGCGAGGAGTTCCTCACGAGTATAGCCGACCATATCGCAGAGCCGCTGATTGACCGCGAGAAAGCGCCCATCCGGGGCAACATGCGCTATGCCCACCGCCGCCTGTTCAAAGGTGGCCCGGAAACGCTCTTCGCTCGTGTGCAGGGCCGCTTCCATCTGCACGCGCTCGCTGATATCGCGAGCGGTGATGGCAGCTCCGATGAGCTCGCCTTTGGTATTATGCACGGGTGAGATGGTGATCGAGACCGGACAACGTGTGCCGTCCTTGTGCTGACGCATGGTATCCAGAGCTTCGACACGTTCGCCCCGACGTAATCGTTCCATAATGTGTGTATACTCGGCGTGTCGTTCCTCGGGGATGATCAGGGTAATCGGGCGGCCCAGTATTTCAGCCTCCGTATAGCCGTAGAGGCGACTTGCGCTGGCATTCCAGCTCGTGATGATGCCATCGAGCGTTTTTCCGATAATAGCATCTTGCGAGGAATCGATGATGGCGGCCATGTGGGCGAGGTGCTTCTCAGCCTCCGATAGTTCCTGTAGCGGCAGGAAAGGTGGGCCCGTGAAGGATGGGACGATAGCATCAGATTGTTGGTGAGAAGACGCCTCATACGCCGTCTCGCTGATGCGAGAGCCCGCGCCTCCGAGCGGCAAAGCGGGAAGTTTTCTCTGCCGCACCCAGCGACGTACCGTTTCAAACTTGACACCTAGCTGTTGCGCAATGCTCCGGGTTGCCAGATAGCCCTCCATCCTCCTGCCTCATCTTTCTCTATGTGGA
This sequence comes from Dictyobacter formicarum, assembly GCF_016587435.1. The sequence goes on along the minus strand of NZ_BNJJ01000007.1, from coordinate 31,266 downwards.
ACAGCGCCGGACGCTTGAAGGACGCTGCATGTACCACCATCTGCTGCCTGCCCCTATGACTCATCTTCGCTGGCGCGACCATACTCACCATCCTCATCCTGCACACATGCTTTCACATTGGTGAAGATGCGTTCAGATTACACCACGAATAGAGCAACAGACAAGGTGAGCATCTGCGTACCCATCAAATGCGTCTTTGTGAACGTAACCGTCCCCTGGGTTTTTTCTGAGCTTGCTCAGAAAGGATGCCAGAGCTGGACAATGTTTATATCTTGCGTTTGTAAGCCTCCCAATGCAATCGCTGTGCTGTCAGGGGCCCAGTCTAGCGCTGACACATTTGATAATACTCCGTCGTAGGTAACAACGGTTTTGCCCGTGCTGGCGTTCCAGACCTGGATGCTGCGCCTGGGCAGGTCACTGCTAGCTGAGACAAGGTATTTGCCATCAGGAGACCAGGCGACCAGAAACACTTTCTCATGGTGATTGCGATAGGTGAGTGGATGTCCGCCAGTTGTCGCGTCCCAGACCTGGACGGTCTGATCATAACTTGCCGAGGCGATACGCTTGCTGTCGGGTGACCAGGAGGCAGCGTAAATGAGCGTGCTCTGCCCTTTGTAGGTATAGACGATTTTTCCTGTCGCAAGATTCCAGACGTTCAAGGAACTGCCGCCTTCAACCAGAAAGTGCCCATCAGGAGAAAGTGCTAGAGCAAACAGATCGCGCCGCGGATCGGTCAGGCTGGTGCGGAGGTGGCCGGTGCTGGCGTCCCAGATCTGGATATGGCCGTCGATGTCGGCGGATACCAGGCTTTTTCCATCGGGCGACCAGCTTACTTTTTGGATGATCGTCTGGTGGCCCTTATACGCCAGTAATTGCTGCCCCGTTAGCGCGTTCCAGATGTAGATTGTATTATCCGTTTGAGCCGAGGCGATCAAGGCACTGTTCGGGGACCAGGCCAGGCTTCTTGCCACTCCGGAGCGCGTCAGGATATGCGCCCCATTTTTGGCGCTCCAGACCTGGATTGTCTTCTTTTTGTCGTCACCAGATGCGACGATATACTGGCCGTTGGGCGCGTATGCCAGCGCCGCTACCCCATAGTCACCATTGCCGTCCAGCGATGACAGACCCAGGTAGGTGAGCATTTCACGTCCGGGCGTGGCGCTCCAGACCTGGATCGTATTTTCATCGCTGGATGTGATGTATTTGCCATCAGGAGACCAGGCCGCTGTTGAGACTAGCCCGTGCACCACCCCTGTATAAGAGAAAATGAAATTGCCGGTTGCCACATCTCTTATTTGTACCTGCGGATTGACATAGCCGTCAACAACCAGCAGGCGTTTCCCATCGGGTGAGAATTGCACCAGCGAGGGCCACAAATCATAGCCGGTATACATGGAAACAAGCTTACCCGTGGCACTAGACCAGATGGCGATTGCTGGTTTTCGGCCTGGGGAATTGGTGGTAGTGGTGAGTTGTTTGCCATCGGGCGACCAGGAAGCCGCGATTGCTGAGGTTAAAGGCAGAGGATTGGTTGCCAGAACTTTCCCGGAAGGGATGCTCAAAATCTGGATGTTGTTCCAGGTAGCTTTTGCGAGGCGCTGGCTATCAGGCGCCCAGGCCAGGAGTTGTATGCTTGAAACAGGTGAGGCCAGATTGAAAAGGATCTTGCCGCTTGCCGGGTTCCAGATCTGTACCGTTTTGCGTGTGAGATCGCTGGCAGCGATATATTTGCCGTCAGGGGACCAGACGGGAGCAACAAGCGGATTGACCTTTCCTGCCAGGACAAGTTTTATTTTGTTCGTGGTTGTATCCCAGATCTGAATACTGGAATCCGTTTTACTTTCCGTTGTCGCGATATATCTGTTATCAGGCGACCAGGTGAAGCGGCCAATTGACTTCAACGGGACCCTGAAGGCGTGCTCACCGGTCAAGGCATCCCAGATGTCGAGTGTTACCCCATCGCTGGAGGCAATGCGTTTGCCATCGGGTGACCACTGTATCTCTGTCACATGTCGCATGCGACCATCAGAACCCCGCTGCTGATGGCCTTTATAGGTGAAGAGTACCTTCCCTTCGGGGAAAGAAGGGGTGTGTGCCGCAGGTGTCTTGCCAATTGTTGGTATTGTGGGTGGCTCGCTGGTGTCTAGCGTCGGCTGGCTCGTACAGGCTGTGAGAAGCAATAGTGGGAGTAGGCACGCCATCCATAGGAATGGCCGAAAGAAAGATTTCTTCCGCATATTAGATCTCCTTACCTATTAAAAAACGCTTTTCTGATGACTTATTTTTCTGCGTTATAATATATTTCAGTCAATATTAGAGACAGGATCATTTCTTTTTCTTGTTAAGAAACGCTAAAATAGGATTTTTTGGGTGCTAGATATTAGAGTAAGCAGGCGCTGAAAATGATCGCCGCGATGAGGGGCGCTCAAAGCTAACTTGCAGACGGATGTTGAGGATAGCTGATCAGGCGGAACCTTTTGGCGTGCTCCTCCCGTATGTATTTGTTAGAAGGGAGGGACGGTGTGTCTATCTGCGAAGCTGACCTTGTCGAGCGGGCACGCCATGGAGACCAGTGGGCGTTCCAGCAGTTATGGGAATTGCATCACGCCCTGGCCATGGCGGCGGCCCTCAGGATGTGTCATCAGCGACCCCTGGCTGAGGAGATTACTCAGGGCGCGTTTTTGCTGGCCTGGCGCGGTTTGCCTCGCTTTCAAGCTGGTAGTCCGTTTCGTCCCTGGCTGATGCGCATACTCTATCGTCATGCCCTGGATGTGATGGAGAAGCAGCGCCTGCATTTGCATCCACTATCTCTTCATGATGTGCTGGAGCAGGAAGCGCTCGCGGGCGTGGTGTATGGCGAGGAGCAGCGCGATCTGCAAGAACTGGTGGCACAGCGCGAGGAGGTGCGCCAGGCGCTGGCCCGCTTGAGCGCTGAGCAGCGCCGCGTGGTCGCTTTGCGCTACGGAGCCGACCTGACCGAGAGCGATATTGCCAGTGTGCTGGATTGGCCGATTGGGACCGTCAAGTCGCGCTTAAATCGTGCCCGTGAGCAACTGCGACACTATTTATTAGAAGATTCAAGAGGAGGAAGCAGCCTGTGACGCATAAATCTTTTGACAAGTCGCCCAAACAGCAGCGGGCTGGAGACCTGGAGCAACTGCTCACAGACTATTATGGTCCTCCCCTCAAGGAGCAGCCTTTGTCTTCTGCGGCCTGGATGGATGTACAGGAGCAGCTGACGCGGCGGCGGCGTGTGCGCCTGGATGGTCCGAGCTGGCTGAGGCGCGCCCGGCGCCCCATACGCCTGGTGCCGTTTTACCTGCAGGAAGCACTGCGTAATGTGGCTGCGGAGGCACATGTTCAGGGTTGGATTTCTCCTCGTTTACGCTATCATCTACGCCGACGCAGGCTGCTGCCGACCATCGGTGTCTCGCTCTTGTGGCCTTCCGCTATCCATATTACATTCAGCCGGGGTTTTGAACGCATGCTGGAGCAGGACGAACTGGATGTCTTGCTGGCCAGTGGGCTGGCACGTTACCTCTGCTACCTGAAGCCCGGACAACTTATCATTTCCCGTCTACTGGGCCTCCTGGTTGTCATTGCCAGCCTGACCTCGTTCTGGCTGGCCTGGAAGCAAGTATTCTCCTGGCCGTTCTGGCTGGCTCTCATTGTGCTATTAAGCTCTCTCGTGCTGGCTGGCTGGCACAAATATCGCCTGGCCTTGCTGGCCGATGCCCAGGTTGTACGCTGGTTGGGACGCGAACGTACCTGCCAGGGATTGCAGGGCTTGGTGACCCGCAGCGCTCATCCCAGGCGCACAGGCTGGTGGGCTGAACCATCGCTGGCTGTTCGTGCCCGCCGCGTCTGCGCCCAGCCCGCATCCACGCGAAGCGAGCGATTGACCACAGTCCATTAATGTTCAGTTGTATTTCATTTAAGCAGAAGAGAACCAAACGGCACAAGAAAAGAGGAAACCCATAGGTTCGAGGCTTGCCCTCGATTGCCGCCCGCCGCAGCGTGGCGGCCCTGTATCCCTACGACGTGGCTCCGCTCTTCACCATCGCCTTCCCCCACGTGGTGCCCAAAAGCAAAGGCCGCTTTTGGGCACCACGTGGGGGAAGGTGTCATCCTACGAGATACCGAGCGGCAAGGACACAGGGCCCCACAAACGGTGGGGCAATCGAGGGCAAGCCTCGAACCTATGGGTTTTCGCTTTTCTTGTTGCGTTTGTTCTGGCGAGGGTTACGGTGGCAAAGATGAGCCGGGCGCCAGGGCCGACGTGTGGTGTCACGAGGTTACCTATAGGTTCAAGCCAAGCGTCTCCCGCAGATGGCGGATGGTTGCCGCTTCGAATGCTTCTGGATAGGGTTGCCCGTAGCTTTCCATTAAGCGTCGCGCTCGTGGCAGAAACAGTCGAGCATAGGCCCGGATCCCTTCAGTAATGGACTCTATGGTTGGAGCCAGGGCTGGTATCTGTGCCAGCAGAGCTCGCTGCTCGTCGTTGAGATGTGCGGCAACATGCCGTTTGCCGCTGGACATACGATCAATCCCGTTCTCCAGCAGCAGCAAGCTTATGAGCATGCTATGGAGGGCCAGTTGCCCCTCCATGCCTATGGGTACATCATCGCGTTCGACCACGATGGGCAACATGCCCACGAGGCGGATAAACTCTTCTACCAGAGGCGTCAGGCGCGTAGAGGGGTCATGAGGAGGTGGGGGTTGCGTCAGGAGAAAGTGTTTTGCCTGATCATCCTTATCGAATAACAGCCGTGCCGCTTCATACGTGCGCGGCTTCCTATCCTGCATCGACTGAACCACCACATCAAAGCGTACATAGTCGGTCGTAATCGCGCCGAGGATAGCTTCGTCGGTTGATCCTGGCCAGCGATGCTTCCAGACGGTTGGAGCGATCTGGTCGAGCAAGTCTGGCCACCACTGCTCGATCGTCGCGAAATCCTCTGCGCGCACAGCTGTGCGCAGGTCCACGTCGCTCTGCCCGTCTGCCGTTCCTTTTGCCAGACTGCCAGTGAGCCAGAGAATGCGCACGCGTTCGTTCTTGTGCAGAATCGCGGTCGCCTGCTCTGCGAATGCGATAAGCCTGCTTGCATTACGGGTGTGATGCGCGTCCGTCATTGCATTTTCACCTTTCATTGTCAGATCCAGGATGGCAAGATTCTTGATATCGTTTTTCGAAGTGGTCCCTTTATATTATAAAAGAGTTGACAGACGTAATTGCATCAATTATAATCGGTTGGTAGTAGATGAAATAGCCGAATTACCCTCTTGAAACCCTCTAACATGTGCATGTTGCCCGTGCCAAATAATATAGGGCGCACTTTTCTGCATGAATAAAGCACAACTTCTCCAGGAAGTCGAAGTTCTTACCTTTGCGCAGCGTTCTCGTCGGATGGTTGATTTCGGCCGACTTGCTTTAGCTGATCCCCAGCTAGATCAGGCGCTGGCAGAGATGGCCACCGGCCCTTTTTATGAGCGTTTCCTGGCCCTGCAGGCTTGCTACGGTAGCCGTAATGGCGATCTCGTTTTCGCGTCACTATCAGATCCATCGGCCTGTATTCGTCAATTGGCCGTGAAGCTGGTGGCTTTAACCTGTAATCAGGAGCAGCAGCGGCAGGCATTACAGATTGTGCCGCGCGAGTTGCGGGCCTCGCTGATACGTTTTTTGCGGCGCTATGATTTGCAGGAGCCAATCGATCTTTTCTTGCATCAGCTAGCTGGTCAGGCGGATAAATCACTTGTCAGCTTACTCTCGTTCGGCTCGCCTGAACTGGTGGCGCAATATCTGCCCCAGCTCTCTCAACGTTTTAATCGCGCTCAATGGCGGCGCCTGGCACGCTGGCAGCCGGATCTGGCATTGACCGCCCTCCAGCAACGTCTGGAAAACCTGGCTGAACAGGAAGAGCTATTCGTTGACCACCTGAATGCTGTTATTCCTATCCTGGCTCGTGTGCTCCCGGATGCTTTGCTGGCATTATTGCGTTCCCCTCTACTGGCGGATCTGTTGTTCCAACTTCAATTGGTTGAGCTCTGGCGTCAGCGTCCCAATGAACTGTTTGACCTGTTGCTGTCCGTGCATGCTAGCATTGATCTGTATAAGTACAAGGTTCATCGGCGCCTCACGCTTGAACGTTTGCACATACTCGCCCAGCAATATAGCACAGATGACCAGCTTGTCGCGTGGTTGGAAATCTTGCCGCCCCGGCAGCGCGTCGAAGTCTTTGAGGCGCAGCTTCAGCATGTGACGACCCAGGGATTGGTCCCATTCGAGATTCTTACGCTCCTGTCTCGTCAGCAGCGTGAGCAGGAGGCACGGCGTATCTGGTCTCGTACTGATCTTGCGTTACGTCAACTGGAGGTACGTCGCGAGTATGCGCAGTTGCTGCCATGGGCTGAGGCGTGTGAGAAGCTGGATTATGAGTTGCGGCATTCAGATGTGAAGCGGCGTGCCCAGGCATTAGAAACGCTGGCTCGCTCGGTAGTCTATCAGCGCGAGAGACTAGATGATCTGCTGGCATTGTTTCTGGAGCATCGCAATGAGCCCGACCCCGCTCGCCTATCTATGTTTGAGGGCCTTAATTCTCTGCCTCCCAGCACCTGGCAGACAGCGCATCTACCGGCGTTGGCCGAATTGTTGCATGCAAGCTTAGATGCAATCGACCTCTCGAATCATACATTATGGCAATTGATGTATTTATTGATTCGTCTCGTTCCCTGGCATACGCAATGGGCCGCTGAGCAGATGGTCACTATCTTACAGGTGCGTGATACCTTTCCGCTGCCTGCATATTTTTATGATGTCCCGCCGCTCGAAGAGCAACTCCGCCCCGAGCTTATTCGTAGCATTGCTCCGATTTTTCTACCAACGTTGACTGATTGGCGGCAGCGGGATAAAAGCGAGGCCCTGGTTGCTTGTGCAGAGGCCTTTGGTAGACAGTTCCGTAACTTTCCAGAATTGGCGCAGCTACTTGTTCAATCTTTACAGAAGGCACAGACAACCGCTGATGCCCAGAGTATCTTGAGTTTACTTGTCAAGTGGCAGCCAGAACTCTCGAACAATCTGATTCCTGCGCTGGTGCAGCAAGATCCCAGCTGGATTCTGGTCTCAGAGGTAGAACAATATCTTCAGCGCTATCGCCAGGACCTGCTGGCCCCTTTTCTGGAGCGAACCACGATACAGGGGCGTTTCAGTCTTGAAGAGATCAGTTTTCTCCTGTTTGTGGATTTTCCACTTACTCTGACACAATCTCAGCAAGAGCGCTATGCCGGGCACCTGGAACAGGATATAGCGAGTGGGCGTGATCGTAAACTCCTCAAAAAGACATGTTTGCAATTAGCTGCCTTACCGCCTATCGCGCCAGAACGCCTGCTGCGACTTAGTCAGGATACGCATAGCTATAATCAGCAGTTGAACGCCATTAATGCGCTGGCAATGGTTGATAATACTCTGGCAGCTGAGGCCATTTTTTCACTTTTACGTGGACAGGCGGAAAAAAATGAATCGACCGCCATGTTACGCTCTACTTTGAGAGCATTGTGGCGTGCCCTGCGGCGCATGCCAGAAGAGGCGGCCTTCTATCTGTTGACGTCATATACATTTCCGCAATTGATGGTGCAAAAAGAGATTATATTTTTGATCGGGAAATTATCTCTGGACGCAGCCTATCAGTATCTATTAGATCTGCAAACGCAAAGCGAGCGCCATCCCGATTTACGTGCCGCAGGCATCCGGGCGCTCTGGAATCATCTGGACCGACCCCAGACCTGGGAAATTCTGCAACTTGCCGCTAGCTCAGCCAGCAGTAGTATGGCTTTCAAGATAGGTCATATCTCGCCTGAGCAACTCACCCCTCAGGAATTGCAACAACTGCTGCGCCTTCTCCATACTGTGTTGCAACATTCAGGGCAGGAGGCTCGTCTGGAATTGTTGCAAAATATTGCGCAGTTGTCGCTGCGCGATACGCAACGCATCCTGACGCCCACGTTGTTGAATGCGATGCTTTCTCAGTCGACCGCTGAAGTGGAAGCCGCGATTACCGCGTTCATGGCTATCTGTACTGATCGGGATATCCCTCAGTTGCAGGAGAGCCTGCGCATCCTCTACATGGATCGGCGCCGCATGTTTGAGCTGCTCCCTTGCTTCTCACTGTGGCGTTCAACTAAATATCGCAACTTCCTGAATATCTCGGAGAGGAAGCTGAAAAGTAAGCGTAAGCTGGCTCTAGCTCTGTTTGCTGTTCTGGCAGAATACCCTGCCACCGGTAAAGTACGCCTGTGTAATGCATTTAAACTGCTACCAATGGCTGATATCATTGAGTTACTCAAGCATCTAGCTGAGACCAACCAGCTGCATGCCGATGCCTTGATGGATGCCTGCGATTTGCTCAATGCTACCTATCCACGCACAATGACAACGGACGACCTACAAGCCGTGCAGGATGCTCTGGCTGAGCACCCTGATGAGCGGCTCCGGCGTGTGGCGCTGGCTGCCCTGATCGCCCAGGCTCGCGAAACGCGTTACTCCAGCAATTGGACTCCTGAGTTAATCGCTCGCCTGCACACGTACCAGTCCGACCCATCGCTGCTGGTTGCCGAGGCCGCTCTGAACGTTTTTCCTTGATGGCAGGAGATATGCAAGAGGCAATACATCTTTGCTGAAATCGACAGACAAAAGTGATTCGCAGGTGATCCCTGCGATCGCTTCATTGAATAAGGAGGGAAAGATATGCTTGAAACATCGTCAGAACAGAAGCGGTTTGAGGCCATCCGAGAACGAATCGAGCGGGGGCTGGTGGAACGTAGCATACCCTCCCTCACCGTCGCCGTGGCGCAGGGATCGACCATTCTGTGGGAAGAAGGTTTTGGCTGGGCCGATCGCGAGCGCCGCATTCCAGCGACGCCCCATACGATGTATTCGCTGGCTTCGATCTCCAAGCCTACCACGGCTACCGGGCTGATGATTCTGAAGGAGCGCGGGCTGCTCGACCTCGATCGTCCCATCAATGAGTATCTGGGAGATAGCAAGCTGCAGGCCCATGTGGGCAGCGCCGAAGAGGCGACGGTGCACCGCGTGACCAACCATACCTCGGGCCTGCCGCTGCACTATCAGTTTTTCTATCAAGATGAACCGTATCTGCCGCCGTCAATGGACGAGACGATCCGGCGCTATGGCCACCAGGTGAACGCTCCCGGGGAACACTATCAGTATTCCAACCTGGGCTATGGCATCCTCGGCGAGGTGATTGCGCGTCTTTCAGGCAAGAGCTATGCTGACTTCCTGCGCCAGGAGGTCTTCCTTCCCCTTGGCATGTTGCGGGCGTCCGTCAACATCGGAACTGTCCTGGAAGCCTTCCAGGCCCAGCGCTATGAAGAGGATGGATCGCCTTATCCTTTTTATGATTTCGACTGGCGACACCACGCGGCATGAAAATGATCATTTTCAGAGGAGAAACACGACACGTAGGTGCGGCCTTCAACGGCCGCTTGCCGCCCGCCGCAGCGTGGCGGCCCTGTATCCCTACGACGTGGCTCCGCTTTTACCATCACGTTGCCCCACGCGGTGCCCAAAAGGAAGGTCCGCTTTTGGGCACCGCGTGGGCCAGGGTGTCTTCCCACGAGGAACCAGGCGGCGAGGACACAGGGCCCCACAAACGGTGGGGCAATCGAGGGCAAGCCTCGAACCTATGGGGGGTCGCTTTTCTTGTTGTGTTTGTTCTGGCGAAGGTTACGATGGCAAGGATGAGCCGGGCGCCAGGATTTTCATGCGGCAGACGTGGCCGATCTCGTTGAGCAGGGCCAGCATCAGGCTGCCATCAGTGGCATGTCTGGTTAGCGTTGCCTGGGCGGCTGCATTGATGGCCTGTAGGACCAGCGTTGGAGGATATTCATCCATTTCCAGCGCGATTGGCTGGCAAGCAGACAGCGCCTCCGCGATTTCTCCGTCTTTGTCTTCCTCGCTGATGAGCTGCTTGATCTGCATCCAATCGGCTTGAATGCGTTCCAGCTTGAGCGGCTCGAACCAGTTCTGGCGCCGGATGGTGCGCGTTTTCACCAGGGGTTGCGTCAGCGGTGAGTCTTGCCCGGCTGGCGATACGGCTACCAGCGGCGGCTGCACGCGTAGCTCAACATTCAGTGGAGGCTGCACGCGTGGCACGACATCCAGTGGAGGTAATAGCTGGACCTGGCATGCTATTCCCAGTGTCATCTCGATGGCCCAGCTGACTACGTCTTCCTCTACAAATGGTAGCAGATTACGATATTGATAGTATGCCGAAGCACGGATAATTAACAGTGGGGGAACGCAGTTTTTATCTACATCTATCGGGCAACATCCTCCAAGCAGGGCAGCGACCTTGCTCCCATTATGGACAGTTTTGATGCGCCTTCTGATATGCTCCCATTCACTGCATACAAACTGTATATCAAACTCTTGCATAATTGATCATACCTTCTTTGTACGAAAAATTTCATTGCATTGTTACGCGCAAAAGCTTCAGTCAGATTGGTTGCTATGATGTAAGTTATGTGACCAGACGATCTGGTCCGAAAGGCCGTGCTGTTTTTTTCCTTTCTGTTTCTCCTTAATAAATAATGACGCCCGTAAAGAGCTGGACATGATCATACACCCATTGTGCATCGCTTTTCGAGAGGTTGACGCAGCCATGGGAGCCTACGTCCGCGCCCGTGTCGCCGGTGGTATCCTGGTGTGGGAATTGCGTATTGGGACCATATTCGGCGCGCCACCAGCTGTCATGAATATAGTAGCCGTCGCTGTGATATTGCATGGCAAAGTTGATGGGGGTATCGGGAAACCAGAAGGGATTGCCTTTGGGGGCGATGGATTTAAAGGTGACATGCGTCTGGTGGCTCTCGACCCACCAGCTTCCCGGCGGTGTGGGTTTGTCGGGCTGGCCGGTTGTTACCAGCAGAGTTTTGATCAGCTTGCTATGGTCATAGACGCGCATCGTTTGCTCGCTCAGCGAGACGACCAGGGCCAGCCGATCAGCCTTGTTATACGTCTGGAGTAGCTTCAGATCGGTCTGGTGCGGCTGGTTATATGGCGTTTTGTCGTTGGCGTTGTCCATCATGGCTTTGAGGTTGGTGATATACATATTGGTGTTTTCGACGATTTGCTGGTAGTCGGAAAATGTTTTGGCGGTGGATCGATCATCTTTGATCCAGGTGCCAATGCCAGTATTGTCGTCGTATTCAAAGCCCATTTTATATGTTTTGTTGTTAAATGAATCGTGATGGGGATGGCTATTTTCCCAGCTGGATACCATTTGCCGCAGCTGTTGCTGTGTAGTTTGCTGCTCTTGCTTAATGGCTGCCAATTTGAGATCGTTGACGTGGTTGCGCGTCGTATCCAGTGCGACCTGATACGTGCTGGCGCTATGCGCATTCTGCAATGCCTGCTGGTCGCTGTTATATTGTTGCTGGTAGCTATCGACCTGACCACCATACTGCTTCATCGTATTGATCCATTGCTGCATCGTCTGCAGCTCCATCGTTCCCTGGCTCTTCAAGCTGGCGCTGACCGCCGGCGTTGGGGTCGGCGCCGGGACCGTAGGTGTATTGTTGTTCGTGCTATTATTGTTCGTGAAACCGGGCACCTGGCACCCACTCAGAATCAGGCAGAGTGTCAGACCACACAGCAGATACGACAGCACTGTACGCTGCATAGAAGAGGTGGATGTGCTCCGTGTCGTATGCATAGGTAAAAGTCCTTTTGATCATAAATGGCGGCAAGCGTTTTTATGACACGCATTTCTTGCTATGAATAATTACATATCCTTGCCTTATTTGTTCCTACTCAATATATATTACTATACCTTTCGCTATGTCTGTCAAATATTCAGTTCAATGATGCCAGTCATCCCTTTTGAATCTTGGCCAGGATGCTCTGGTGCAGCTTTTTATTGCCGGCCAGTATCAGAGAGAATTTGTCGTTGAGCGAGGTGATCGGGCGCAGCGGCTTGCCCTCATGGTCCGTAACGATACCACCTGCTTCTAAAACAATGCTGGCTGAAGCCAGGAACGACTCACCCGTAATATCATCTCCAATATCTATATACGCATCGAAGGTGCCGCTGGCGACATAGACGCTATCCATGGCCGAACTGCCGGTGCGCCGCACAATACCCAGGCGTGGATTTTCGGTCAGCAAGGAACGCAGCGTATCGCCATTGCGACCATCGAGGTTGAGTCCTGCCACACAATCCTTGATGTTGCTGGTTGTACTCACCTGACAACGACGACCATTGCGAAATGCGCCGCCGCCCTTCTGCGCTTCGAAGACGGTGCCGGTAAACAACTCGCCGACCAGGGCCCATTGTACATTTTCTGGGATAACCGGGGCATCGATGGGAAGCACGGCCAGGGCGACCGCGGCAACCATAATCCCTCGCTCAACGTTGGTTGAGCCATCGATGGGGTCCACCACAATGCGATATTGAGGATGTTCGGATGTCGCGAAGGTTGGACGTTCCTCGGTAATAATTTCAAACCCCAGGCCGCTCGTGGAGAGACCATTGATGATCAAATCTTCAGCATCTCTGTCAAACTGCATCGTCGTGTGCTTGGACGACCGAGCGTAGACCTGCTTGCGATCATAACGTTCTGCCTGCGTGTAAGCTCTGACCTGTCGAAAGAGTTGTTCTAGAAGTTCTAGCATTGCTGTTTTCGCCTATCTCTTGTGATACATTCCAAAAGGGGTGACTACTGTATCATATCAGTACTTATGCGGTACGTGCAAGATCTGCCTGCATTGGCTCTCTGTGTGCCACATTTCAACTATTGCATCCGTTGCAATCGTTTTTATTCTACCCCCTTAACGCTTTGCAGTGCAAAAACGTTGCGGCGACTTTGGCGCAAAAGTCGTGTCAGCGTGACCGAAATGGCTACCTCACTCTGGTCGCAGGCCAGCCAGCGTCTACCAAGCTGTTCTGAAACCACGGGCGTAACGCCGCTACCACAAAAACAATCCAGTACCAGGTCATTTTCTTCCGACGAAGCCAGTAGGAGACGTTCCAGTAATGCGGCCGGCTTCTGGGTCGCGTAGCCCGTGCGCTCGGGATCTTTTTGATGAAGGTGGCTGATGTCGCTCCACACGTCGTCCCGCGACATCACGCTGTTTTCAGTATAGGTATATATCTTGCCGGCGGTACGGATCGTCCAGACCGGATGGCCGTCGGGTCCGATGCTTTTTCGCATGTGGTTGCGTTTCTCGCTGCCTCGGATCTGGCCTACGCGCTCGGCATGAAACGGGTAGTGGCGCGATTTTGTGTAGAGAAGGATCGTGTCGTGCTTGCGGGCAAAGGACTTTGTTGCTCGTCCGCCCGATTGGTAGTGCCAGATGATCTCATTTTTGAGCCCGGCCCCTTTGTTCCGTGAGCCAGCCTGAAAGATTTCGTCCAGCATAATCCGTGCATAATGGGTGGCCCGCCAATCGAGATGGACATAGAGGCTACCGTTCTCAGCCAGCAATTGATGGAGGTAGTAAAACGTCTCGTAGAGCCATTGCAGATATACATCCAGGTCATTGTTCCAGATATCTTGATAGGAAATGCCGCCAGCGGTGAGAATTTGCGCTCCGGCTTTAAATGTGCGCCCCGTCATGAAAGGGGGATCAATATAGATCAAATTGACGCGGCCACTAAATTCTGGCAGTAGTGTCGGCAGTACCAGCCCTTTATCGGCATAGATCAAGCGATTATACCAGCCCTCAGGCGGTTTTGCTGGTCGCTCATCGCCCAGACCATAGCAAGCATCCACGCTCAACGCCACCTCAGCAGGATTGTATGTCGGCGCCTTCTTTCCCTTCCAAACCAGTTCAGCCATCTGCTCGGAACACCCCTTGCTTGCGTTTTCATCTGCGCACACTGTAGCATATGCAGGCCAAAATATCCACCATAGTGCGCGGCGTTTCCAGATGCCTTTTATAGCTAGCCATGAAAGGTTTGTGTTTCCAATCCATTTTAATGGCATGGTATAATGGCGATGCAGGTAACGCAGACGCTGCATCAGATTTGTGTCGATACGTTGGATGTACCTTGCATGGGCAGCAAGAAAGAATGCGTGCTCAGAAAAAATTTGGGGATTAAAAATACATGTCGAATGTTCTATGGGTCTTATTCAGTATAGTTGGATATTTCGCTGGACTATACATTATGTTGAAGACAACGCCAATGTTGCTTGCACGATCCTATGATGAAGGGTTGTTTATGGCGATTGCGGCAGCCGATATTCTTGGGGCGATCCTCTCTTTTGGGGGGATTATTGTTATGCTGGCAGTCTTTAATGCGAATATTGTCATTAAGATTATTGATTTTCTTTTACTTATTGGTGTGATGTTGATCACGGCCCGCCTGGCCATGTTCAGCCTGCGCCCAAGGTATGCGATTGGCACCAATAGGATTTCGCAAGTTGTGACCGGCCTCTATTGCATCTGCCTGGTCGTAGCCGCTGTCTACTGTATGGTTCAACTCTTCACTGCTTGAACCATCATCCGCACTATACTCAACTCAAAGTGCAAACCGCCTGCATCTGTATTTGTATCTATATGGATGCAGGCGGTTTTTTCTATGAATTCATTTGGGATTTCCCGCTTTTCTTGTTGCGTTTGGTTCTTCGATGTTCTTTCATAAATGAAATGTATTGGGCCTTGCATCCGATCTATTTGTGCACATTTTTGTGTAAATTTGTGAGAGCCCGGCGGAAATTTCCGCCGGGCGCGCGCAGGTGGGTATAGTTTAAATGAAGCGCTCATACCATTGGATGGTGCGGCGCAGGCGGTCGATGCGTTGCTGGGGCGTGCCGATGCCGGGCCAGTCCATCAGGTGGCTGGTGTCACGGTAGCCGATCAGCTCGACGGGCTGTTTGCGCTTGCGGAGCGCAACGAAGAGCTGGTTCGACTCGCTGAAGGGACAGCGCTGGTCGTCCTCGGCGTGCAGCAGCAGGAGCGGCGTCTGGATGGCCTCGGCATGGGTAAGCGCGGAGCGTTCGTGTTGGCGTGCCCACGTTTCCATGGAGAGGTTGAACCAGATAGTCTGGTCGGAGAGCAGGGCGGCGCTGGGAATATAGCTGATGCCGTTGCGGCTCACCGCGGCCTTGAAGCGCGTGGTCTGGCTGATACTCCAGTTGGTCATGTAGCCGCCATAGCTGAGGCCACCGATGCCGAGCCGTTCGCCGTTGATTGGTTCAGTGGCGATAACGTGGTCGACGCCCGCCATCAGGTCCTTGAAGTCATCGCCGCCCCAGTCGTTGAGGACGCGGCGGGCGAAGTCTTCGCCGTAGCCCGCGCTACCACGGATGTTGGGTGCCAGCACGGCATAGCCGCGTCCCGCCAGGACCTGGAATTCGTGGACGTAGCTATCGCCCCAGGCCAACGAGGGACCACCATGCGGGCACACGATTAGTGGCGCTTTGACGTTTTCGGGTAGCTGTGGCAGGTAGAGCCAGCCCTCGATCTCCAGTCCGTCGAAGCTTCGCCAGGTGATGCGTTTAGGGCGCGTCAGACGATGGCTTTGCAGGATGGCGTCGTTGACGCGGGTCAGCTTGCGTGGCTGCTTGCCCGTGCTATCCATGCACCAGATATCGCCGGGCGTGAACCAGTCGGCGCGCACCATCGCGATCGTCCGACCATTCTTGCTGAGTTGAGGACTGATGTAGCGTCCATTGCCATTGGTCAGGCGCTCGCTCGTTTGCTGATTGAGATTGAGGCGATAAAGATGGAGCTGACCATGTTCTTGCACCGGTACGAGCAGGGCCTGGCTATCAGGATACCATTGAGGAGGTGTCAGGTATTCATTACGTAGCTCATCAATAATCCAGGATTGGCAGGTGAACGCGTCTGCACCCGGGACCGCCAACCGTGGCGTTTCTCCTCGAGCATCGACGATCCAGGGCATGATATTGCCCGCCTCGGTCTGGTCTGGCGTGTAGAGATAGGCTATCTGGTGACCATCGGGCGACCACGAGGGCATCTGGGCCAGACCCTCTTCGGGCGTCAGGCGGCGCATATGCCCGTTTGAGAGCGTCAGCACCCACAGCGCCATGCTCACGCTTAGATCTGGATCAGCCCGGCGGTTGGCGCAGAAGACGACTTCCTGTCCATCGGGCGACCAGCAGGACTGCACGAGATCGACCGGCTCAGAGGTGATGCGCATAGGATTGCCGCTGAGCGGGATGAGCCAGAGTTGCTGGTGACGACCATTGCTATAGCCCTTGCCGTCCCAGCGGCTCCCCAGGCGTGTGTAGATGTGCAGGAAGTTCTCAGAGGAGGCCTCGGGCTGGTCGTCCTGTGGCTTCCAGGCGCTGTGGGCCAGCAAAATCTGCCCATTGGGATGCCAGCTATATTCGGTAATCCCTTGATCCAGGTCGCTGACCTGCTGGGCTTCGCCACCGTTTAAGGTGAGCAAATAGATCTGAGGTATGCCCGAGCGATCGCTCAGGAAGGCCAGGCTCTGTCCATCAGGCGCCCAACGGGGCGTGATGTCATGGTATGTGCCGCTGCTCAATTTACGTGGCACCACCGCCTTGCCACCCGCGATTTCGGCCAGCCAGATGGTGCTCCGCGTCGTGTTTGCCCCGGCATCACTTTCCAGGATGGTATAAGCAATCAAGCTGCCGTCTGGTGAAATCTGTGGATCGGAAGCGATCTTGAGTGATAGCAGGTCCTCGACATCCATCGGAGGCACAACTGGAATAGCCGCCGGCAGCGGGGCAGACTGTGTCGTCTGTGAAGGCGTTTGCTCAATTGGCACCTGGATCGTATTGGCCGACGTGCCTGGAAATGCCGGTTCCGGCTGGCTGGCAGGCTCGACCGGCTCTGATGGAGTGTCGGCCGACTCGGCGCTGGTTGCTGTTGGAGAAGCCTGGGCCTGTTGTTCAGCCGGCTCGGTGCTGGGCTCTATCGGAGCCGGTTCAGCCTGCTGTTTGGCCGGTTCCTGCTGATCGGGTGGCGTTGGTGACGCGGCTGCGTCTGCATGCTGAGAAGTCTGGGATGGAAGCTGAGTCGCAGGTTCATCATCATGCTTTACGGCCTGTGGCCGTTGCGTGGTTGGATCTTCGCTCTCTAGCATACTCATAACAATCCCCTTTAATACAATAGAATAAATTTGTCGTATCGATATTACACAAATTTATACGTGCCAGATGGAATATAGGTTCGGAAATCGGGCGCAAGGCCCGAACCACATGCTCATGGATTGTCAGAAAGCGATTCATGAGCATCATGTGCTATGATACAATTAATCGTCCCGTATGTTCGGGCCTTGTGTCCAATACATCATTTAGGAACACAATGTATGGGCAAAAGCACCAAGAAATCTTTTCTTGGCGCGTTTGTGTCTCATTGGCATAAAATGGAATGTTTTGGGCTTTGCACCCAATTTTCGGCAAGTGGCGTCGGCGATTGTTTTGCGAGTAACCAGGTGCAATGATGCTTTCTGGGAGGTGCGTCGTGATTGTCCAAGAAATTATGTCTACAAAATTAACGACGGTTGAGCCTGATGATACGCTGGCTCACGCTGCCAATCTGTTTCGCCAGTATGGCATTCATCATTTGCCGGTGACGCGTCGTATTTATCAAACTAATGGCGAGGGGATGCGGGTGGCGCTGTTGACCTGTGAGGGCCTGCTGTATGCGCAGGATATTGATCTGGCGGTGGCGGTGGCCGAGGGTGAGGATCAGCGCAAGCAGCCCTGGCAGGAGCGGCGCGTGGTGGAGGTTATGCATAGCGCGGCTATTCGTGTGACTCCGACGGCCAGCGTGGCGGCGGCGGCCCAGTTGCTGGTTGAGCGTGGTTTGAATTGTTTACCGGTGGTGGAATATAAACTGGTGGATGGTGAGACGCGGACCATTCTGGTGGGCCTGCTGACCCGTAGTGATCTGTTGATCGCGCTCTCGCGGGCGATGGGGGCGTTTGAACCAGGCATGCAGCTAGATATTGCGCTGCCACATGGTGATATGACGCCTCTGGCACGCACACTCTTGCTGGCGGCGGAGCTACATGTACACATCCGCAGCGCGCTGGCGGCGCCGCAGAGCAATGGAAAGGTGTCCGTTGCCACCGTGCGCCTGGGTACGATCAATCCGACCCCTTTACTACTGCGCTTGAAAACAGAAGGCATCCAATACTCGTTTGGCAGTCCCTTGCTGGCGTCCAGGTAAGTAAGCAGAGAGGCAATTGAGATATGACTGAGCAACATCCTTCGATTCCCAATCATCGGGCTCGTCTCATATTCGATCCTCTGGAATTGAACTATGACTTTGGCGAGCAACACCCCCTGAATCCTGGTCGGCTGCGGGCGCTAGTCGATCTGCTGGGCTGTAGCGAGTTATGGGATGCTGGTGATGAGCGCACGCGTATGAATCTGCGACCAGCCTCGATCGAGGAGCTAAGCCTGATCCATGATCCTGCCTATATCGCGGCCGTCCAGCGTCTCAGTGAGCCGGTGTCCTCAACCATGACGCCTGAAGAGGAAGAGCAGCGGAGCGAACTGGCGCAACGCTACGGTTTTGGGGATAGCGATACGCCAGCGGTGCCGCAGATGCATGAGGTTTCGGCGGTGATTACCGGCGGCTCGCTGGTAGCGCTCAGCGCGGTCATGGGCCTGCCTGAAGGGGGCACATTTGCTTCAGAAGAGGAGCGGCCCCTGCACGTTTTTCACCCCCAGGGTGGACTGCACCACGCCTGGTCTGATCGGGCCTCAGGCTTCTGCGTCTATAATGATGCGGCGGTCGCCATCGCGCATGTCCTGCAGGCCAGCGAGGCCAAAATCCTCTATATCGATTTTGATGCTCATCATGGAGATGGCGTGCAGCGAGCCTTTTATGATGATCCGCGCGTCATGACGATCTCTATTCATGAAACGGGGCGCTACCTTTTCCCTGGTAGCGGCGATGTGCTTGAGATGGGCAACGGTAGTGGTCGTGGCTACTCGATCAATGTGCCCCTGGAGCCGTTTACCGAGGATGATAGCTATATCGAGACCATTGACCCCCTGCTGCCACAATTGGTGACGGCCTTTGCGCCTGATGTGATCGTGACCGAGCATGGCTGCGACACGCATGCCTGGGACCCATTGACGCATCTCAATCTGACCATGCGGGGCATTGGTGCGCAAATCAAGCTGGCTCACCAACTGGCCCATACTTACTGTAATGGGCGCTGGGTGGCCCTTGGCGGCGGTGGCTACGCCCTCTACAGCGTGGTGCCGCGCGCCTGGAGCAAGCTCTGGGCCGAAATGTCCGACCAAGAGGTCCCTGAGCAGTTGCCGCAGGAGTGGCTGGAGCGCTGGAAGCCTGTCTGGCAGGCCGCTTTGGAGCGTGAGCAGCAAGGTCAGCAGATCATGGGCAAAGAGGCCAGCCAGGAGGAGTTTCCAACCACCTTCAATGATCGGGCCGAGCTGTTTCCTCCCCAGCCTCGGCGCTGGGAGATCAACTATACCAACCGGCAGACCGTAGGTATGGTGCGCCACTTGCTGATCCCTTCTTCGATCCGCCAGGCGTTTCCGATTGCGCGCCATCGCTCGCCGCTCTCGGACCTGTTTGATCTGCTGCACCTCAATCGCTCCTCGACGCCATCGCGTATTCGCACGCTGCAGACCATGCGCGGCCCGATCCTGCTGCGCGACTTTAGTCCACCTTCGTTGATCGAGCGCCTGCGCCCTGATCGTGGACTCAGCTCGTTTGCTCGCATGCCTGAACGTGAGCACCAGTTGCTGCTGGATATTGCCCGCAGTCCTGATTGTGCCCTGACAGTAGCCCATACTCCGGCTGGCGAGATCATCGGCCAGGTTACGATTGCGCCGGCCGATGAATGGTGGGAAGGGGTCGAAAATCTCTACGAGGTAGCTATCGAGGTGAGCTCGGACTGGCGCGGCCTGGGGATCGCGCGCGAGCTGCTGGCCTTTGCTCTGGAGCTCGATGCCAAAGAGGATATGATCTTCTTCGCCATTGGCCTCTCCTGGCACTGGGACGCCGAAGGGTTGGGCATCTCCACATTTCGCTACCGCGAGCTGATCAAACATCTCTTTGGCACGCAGGGCTTTGTGGAATATGCTACTACCGAACCCAATGTCAGCATGGAGCCTGCCAACGTGCTTGTGGCCCGCATCGGGGACCGCGTGGACCAGCGCGTCTCCAAACAGTTCCTTAACCGCCTGATCCGCTCGACCGCCTTCACACCTCATTGGTAACGCGGGTGGCAAAATAGGTTCGGAGCTTGCCTCCGATTATTATCTTCGCCGAGGACAATAATCGGATACATGACCATGCTCCCAATTATTCCCATCGGTGGAGAGATAATCGGAGGCAAGCTCCGAACCTATGGATTCACCTGGAGAATGTTCTCCACCATCGTGACAACGAGCTGAAGTTTTGGTGCCAGGTTGGGTACTTCCCATATCTTTTGTTCCATCTCGGAAATCTGCGCATTCATGTTGAAGCGCTCAATCCAACTATGCAGCCGCTTCATGTGTGGGCAATAATGGTGTTCGGCAGCGAACCAGGTAATGTAGGCGTCTCGCAGAAGTTTGCCCTGCAGGTCATGGAATAGCCAGCCATCGCCATGACGGATCTGCTCAAGCCAATTGTTGAACGTTTTCCCTGTGTGATGGACCACATCGACTTGACGACCATCCACCCATAATTTGTCGAGCGCCAGGGACGCTTCATCAAACTGGACCGGTTCACGTTCTGAGTCGCATAAAAGAGCCACTGGACGCTCCGAGAGTTGTGGTGGGCAGGCACGCTCCCATACGAGATTAATGTCGAGGTCTGAATCTCGAGAGAACCCGGCGAACACCGATCCCTGCCCGTAGCCAAACGCCAAATCTCCGATGCGACTATACTCAGTGATAACCTTGTGGGTTATGTGGCTCACATCCGTGGAGATATTCCCTCTCGCTATGGTCATTCCCGGATCGTGCATGTTCAACCCTCCTTTTGTTTCGATGAATTTCTTGTGCCAGAAATACGCGCTAGTTTTTTTCTGTTGTTTGACGAATAACCTGGCTCTGACACTGCCTTGAGAACCGGTCGAGTAATTCGCAAAACGGTTGAGACGCTCTGCTCTCCTCAAACGGAGAGGGTAGGAGTGGACACAAAGACGCTTGCCCCCTGCCACACGTGCTGTTCAGGCGTTACGTAGAAGAGCGAGCGTCATCTTTACGCACATGCGCGACGGTGCCACGGTTCATCTGGTAGAGGGTGTTCATGAAAGAGAGAATGACCGTCAGCTCCTGGTCGCTAAAGCGCGAGCACAAATCCTTCCAGGTCTGGTCTATTGCCCCAAACACCTCTTGACCTTCCTGTGGTGTGGGCTGAATCACGACGCGACGGCGATCATGAGGATCGCGCACGCGTTGGACATAGCCCGCTCGTTCAAGTCGATCGATGGCTGCGGTAATCGCTCCTGTGGTCAAGCCGGTCAACTCAGCGAGCCGTCCAGCTGGGACTGGTCCCTCATAATCCAGAATATTCAAACATTGCATATCGGTCGCGTTGACCCCGATCCGCTCTGCCAACGTATCGAACAAGAGAACGGTTTCGACAATGACCTTGCGCATCGCCAGGGACAGGGATTCAATGAGAGCGGTGCGCTCTTCTGAACCACTTGACATTGCTGATCCTTTCGGGTATAGTCTTTTTATCTCAATTTTTGAGATAATGAAAAAATGAGATAGCCACGATTTCACTTGCTCATGTTTTGAGCTATGGAGAGTATACCATAGGAGAAAGCAGATGACGAACCCCATAGGCAAGCGCGCGCTGATTATCGGAGGAGGCATAGCCGGCCCAGCAGTCGCTCTGGCGCTCCAGCGAGTGGGCATAGGATCCACCATCTATGAGGCACGCCCACATGCAGAAGAGAATAAAGGCGCGTTTCTGACGGTCGCCAGGAATGGCGTTTATGCGTTACGGACCCTTGATACTTTTGAGACGGTCATGGAGCGCGGCTTTTGGGTGTCGCGGATGGGCATCTACAGTGGAAGCGGCAAACGTCTCGGGGAAATGGGCAGCAATGCAGAGGGCATTGCGCTTGAGCGCGGCCAGCTTGCCTCGGCGCTCTGCGACGAAGCGGTTCGCCGAGGCATTCCCTTGGAGATGGGAAAGCGATTCCGAAGCTGCCAGACCACTCCGGAGGGGGTCACGGTGCACTTTGAGGATGGCACGACGGCCAGCGGCGATCTGCTGGTGGGAGCTGATGGCATCCACTCACGCGTGCGCCAGGTGATTGATGCGGGTGCCCCCACGCCGCAACTGGTGGGGTTGATTGGAACTGGTGGATGGGTGAGCGCTCAGCGTGTTCCCAACATCAACGCATCGTCAGATACCTTTACCTTCATTTTAGGCAAACGGGCGTTTTTCGGATGGATCGCCAGTCCCAGCGGCGAGATCTACTGGTTTGCGAACATCCCCTCTTCCCTGTACGCTAATGAAATGGAAGAGCAGCGATTGGTTTCTGTCTCCCGACAGGAGTGGAAACAGCGGCTGCTTGACCTGTTCGCCCAGGATGCCACCCCTGCGGTCGAAATCATTCGCTCCACTGCAGAAGAGCATGGCTTCACTCCCTCGCTGCTGAATATGCTGCCGCAGGTGCCCTGCTGGCATCGTGATGCAATGGTGCTCGTCGGGGACGCCGCGCACGCGGCGTCCCCGACCTCGGGACAGAGCGCGTCGCTCGCGCTTGAAGACAGCATCACGCTCGCCAAAGCCCTGCGGGACGTCCCGGATACGCAACACGCCCTGTCCATGTACGAAGCCACTCGCCGTCCACGGGTAGAGAAAGTTGCGAAACTTGCGAGAAGAGCCAATATGACCAAGGTTGCCGGTCCTATGGTGCGCGGCATACAGGATCTGCTCATGCCGCTGGTCTTCAAATACCTGGTTCATCCCGAAGCTGAAGCATGGTTGTATCACTACCAGATTGACTGGGATGAGCAAGCTCACCCGACCGAAAGGATGCGCTCATGAACCAGCCGAACAGAACCCTGGCCAAGTGCGTCGGACTCATCAGCATCGGGTGTTTTGCGGCCTTTACGCTCCTGTTGGGAGCCTTGCACTTCTTGCGTCCTCAGGACAATCCTTTCAGCCAGACTGTGAGCGCTTACGCCGTGGAACCCGAGGGATTCCTCAGGAGTCCTTCTACGTCGGGAACTTTTTCAGATTGGGTATCGTCTTCTGTAGTAGATGCAGTTGGTGCAGAGGTTTTGGGAGATACGAAAAGAGCCTTCAACAGGAGTTACAAGAAATGGTGCACAGATTACAACGCTACTTTCGGCAGAGTTGCTGGACTACTCAGAGTGCCGTGGCGGCCATGCTATTCTTCTGTGTTCTGGTTGCTGTGGCATTAGCAGCGTGTGGTTCTATGGTAGAGGGGGCTCCGAATCCAACACCAACCCGGCAAGTGAGCAAGTGCGGCAGCGTACAAACGAGTCCTCGGGGTCTTCCACTGAATGCGGCCATGGCTAAACAGGCTGAAGCGTGTTTCTGGCAGGCCTATCAAAAGTGTCAACCGGCAACGCTTGGATTTACCCGCACGTCTGTCGATACGGTGGCCGTTCATACGTTCAGTATTCGTACCAGCGGCCAGAGCTGTTCCGTTACCGATACTATGCAGCACGCTATTGTGCCAGCGAAGCTTTCGGCGGCCAGGACCTATACGTGTACGGGAGTTGCGGCGAAGTCAGATGGGCTTCACTTTTCGGGGTGTGGTGATGAAGGTGATGTGGTTGTGCCTATGTAGGCCCGTGGATGATGAGGCAGCTTTTAGGATTGCCTAAAGAAAAGGGGATCGCCAATCCTGGCGATCCCCTCGTGCAACACAAGGTAGAGTTAGTAGGAAAGGACGCACCCACCAGTGTTGTTATTGAACGCATTGCTCCAGAGGGACTGGACAGGGAAGGTGCCGGTGCTCAGAGTGATGTTGGCAGACGCGCCCTGGCCAGAGCTGATCCAGGCGCATTTGTCTCCGTTCTCGCTCCCGCTACCATCGACCCAGCCAGAACTGGGGAAAATATCGGTTTCGGTCTCGGCGAACTCATGACCACCGACAATGGTGATGCCGTCGGTCAAGCCCGCGCTACCCGAGTTCACGAAGTTGGCGCCGCAACTCGCGCCTGCGTCAGTAATGTAGGGCATGTTGGTATAGGCAATGTTGCCGTAGCTCGAGCTCGTCGAACTGTGCCAGGCGCAGTATTGTGTCCCGAAACCACTTGCGTTATGGCCCGTCGAGGTGTTGATCACATACTGAACCGTTGTATTTGAAGACGAAGTTGTGTTGCCGAAGTGTGCCGCTGCCTTGACTGCTTCGCTGGCAAGTTGTGACTGAGAAGGCTTGGAAGGAGCCGAGGATGCATTATCATACCAGACACCAGCGAGCACGCCGGAAGGGTTTGTGGCATGAGTGCCGGAGGAACCACAGGTAACTGTGCCGGTGGCGACGCCTTCACAGTATTGAGTCACCGAATTGTTCCATTTTGAGCCACCGACGCCGTTGAAGAATTTCTGTTGGATGGCTGCTTCGCCAGAGGGATCGTTGTTGTTCCACTGTGATCCCCAGTAGATCAAATATACCTTGTCCGCTCCGGTTTCGACGCCCACACCGCCTGTGCCGCCATGGTAGCTGAGGTTATTGGTTCCCGCGCAATTAGTGCGACAGGCGTTTTTTACCTTCATGCTGTGGATGGAGTGAAGGACATCGCTTGTGCTTGCAGCACTAGCAGAGCTGATAGAGCTAGCAAGGCTGGTCACTACTGCGATTGCTAAGGCCAACGTGGTTACAACGATAAAATAGGATCGTTTCATTGTTGGGCTACTCCTCTTTTTTAAGGGGGGCAAATAAGATTAGTGTGATTTTAGTCACTACTAATGTTTATAAGTATAAATATAGTTATTCATTTAAAGTTTATTCAAAGTTTATTTAACGGCATCCTTGGTAAGACAGATCAAAAGTTTTTTTCCGTATTTAAAAGTTAATAAAGAGGTGTTCTGTTTTATCACAATGTAGGTGTCTTATGTCAAGAATCTTCTCTAATTCTTATGTAAGACATTATTGATTTGTTGTGAACGCAAAAACGCGATCCGCGCCGTCGCGCCTCCACGATATCGACTACCAGTTCAATTTCGGGGTGATGTGCCATCTATGTGGCCGCTGTTTCGGCTTTGCGGTCGGGCAAAACATCAATTATCAAAGCGAAGTTTCATTCTTCAACAGGATTTTCGTCTGTTCTGGCTTGTGGTATGATTGAGCTATCAATTCCAGGTGAAGAAGCAGGAAACAAAATGAGGGATACATTGCAAATAACGATCAAGCCAGTGGAAGAAGCACAATTAGATATCCTTGAGCAAGCATTTGATCCAGATAGTCTCTCAAAATACCATTATAAGCGCTTTGAGGTCCAAAAAAGTGGCGCAGGCGTCTATCTGATCGCCTGGCATAACTATACTCCAGTGGGACATTTCTTACTTTACTGGAGTGGCCCTTATGATGCACAAGTGACCCGCTACCTCGATATTACTTCCCGTGCCTTCCTGCAAGCAGGAGCAACAAAAAGTGAATTTCAACGCCGTGGTGTCGCAACGGCGTTGATTCAGGAAGCTGAGCGATTAGCCGCAGAAAAAAGATGCACCCATATCGGATTAGAGGTTGGAAGTACGGATAATCCCGGGGCAAAACGGCTGTATGAAAAGCTGGGATATGTTGATTGGGGACGTGGTGAATTTGAAATTCAATGGGAGCATATCGACAAACATGGCAATAAAAGAATCTTTTCCGAGATGGTTACATATATGCAAAAGTCTCTCTAGCACTAAAAAAGAGGAAGAGCGATATATACCGCTCTTCCTCTTTTTTGTAAGGTCTTTTATTATGACCCGGACCGATTAGGCTGTGGCGTTACTGGTTTCTGCTACCGGGGCGGGAGGAGCTTCCGGACGCTCTGCGGGCTTCTCTCCACGTTTGCGCGGTAACAGGACTACCTGGTAGCGAGCCAGGAAGTAGGAACCAATGACGACGATGGCTGCCAGGACTTGCGCGACCAGGGTTTCGACCGTTGGGAAGACGGCAAACCACAGGCCCATCCAGCCAGGAATCGGCAGGTTGACCGGCGTGGTTGAAATCCAGTGGGCGAGCTGCATTTCCTGTGCCTGCTCACCGACCATCACCAGCATCACGGCACCCAGCATCACACCTGTCAGCACCAGCATCTTCTTGTAGGGGAGTCTATGGTGCAATACGAAGGTGAGCGCGCCTACAATCCCTGTCAGGGCCAGTCCGACCAATACACCATACAAGACAATGAGCGAGCCAACCTGTAGCCGCAAGGTTTGCAAGAACAGTACGACCTCGAAGCCTTCACGATAGACCGAGGCAAAGCCGAGCAAGATAAGGCCAGACATCAGACGAGATTGTGAATGTCCTTCTTCATTTTTCTGATTGAGCAACGCTTTTTTGCGCTTATTGTGCATAGAGATCCAGCCCGTCCAGTAAATTTTATGGAAGAACCAGTTCATAATGACCATCAGCACAATGACGGCCAGCAATCCAGTTGCCGCCTGGATATCCAGGGCCGGTAGATTGTTGGAAAGTGTGCTTAAAATACCCACCACCGCGAACCACGTTAGCAACACGACCCCAAAGCCCATTGCCGAACCAATGGCAATCGGTTTCCGATAGCCCTGGTTTTTTCCCATCATACTGGCTGTAATTGCCATCAATACCAAAATACACTCCAGGCCTTCACGGAAAACGAGAATTCCTGTATTCACAATCGCTGCCTGGGGGGTAATATGGGCGGCGGTTGGATTTGGATTTCCATTTGCCGTGATACCTTGCCATACCAATATTGCGGCTACCACTATCGCACCAACTATCAGTGCTATTCGTCCTACAAGAAGAGCGGGGCGTGCTATCGTTGAAGAGAGCGTCTTCTTCACAACGTAAAATCCTCTCTGGTCATAATCTGGGGAGTGCGCTTCGTATGCCTCCCGTGCAAAAAAAATTTGCTATGCCCGGATATTAGGCAACCCTAATATCCGACCTGGCTACTAAGATATTAGGGCACCCTAATATTTTTGTCAAGAGCAAGATGAAACTCAATGCCAATAGTGTTAGCTCTCGATCTGTTTTGGCGTGCGTATCGCCTCTGCTGGCAGATGTGGTTCAATGAAAAAGGTACACAGACTGGCTATCAGGATGAGCACGGCCGCGATAGCCCAGGGCAGGGCCGGTTGGAGGCTGAAGAGCACTGTAAACATGGTTGGGGCCAGGATGATAGCAATCGCCCAGGAGAGCTGGAAGGCCGCCAGGTAGCGACCGCGCAGTGCTTCTGGGCTGGCTTCGGCCGCCAGGGCGTTGGAGGTGGGGGCATGAATAGCTTCCGCCAACCCTTGCACGCAGGTGACAACGATGATGTATGGAATGACGAATACGCGTGGTAGGGGGAGGGCCAGGATGTAGAGCAGGCACCATAGGCCCAGGAGGAGCCCGGCAATGATGATCGTGCGTGTGCGGCGCAACGATCGCAGATGACGAATGAGAAATGTTTGCAGAAACGCAATAACAGCCATGTTGAGTGCCAGTGCTACTCCAGCCACCCATATCGGGATATGCAGGGCGTCAGTAGCGTATACCGGTAGGCCTAATCCACACAGACTTAAACAGAGCGCGAAGGCAATGTTGGTGGCGATCAGCGCTAAAAATGGGCGGTCTTTGAGCACAAGCCTGTAGCTTCTCTGCGTTTCCTTGTGCGCGCTGCTCTTGTGCTGCTCTACCGGTACATAGAAATAGAGCAATCCGGCAGCCAGGAAGAAACTGAGCGCGTTCACCGCAGTGACGCCATAATATCCCATAGTTCCAAGCGCTGAGATGAGCACGCCGGTCAGCGCCGTGCCAATCCCCAAGCCGACAGTTTGTGAGGTGCCGAGCAGGCCGAACCAGCGGTCCCTTTCGCCTATCCCCGCCAGCTCGGTTGCCAGCGAAAAGTAAGATGACCAGAAGACGCGTTGTCCAATGTTGACAAAGATAGCCATGATGATCAGTAGCGGCATATTGCTGACCAATAGATAGCCTAGAAAGCCTATACCTTGCAGCAATTGCGCAAAGATCACCAGCCGCCTGGCACCAAAGCGATCCACCAGCGTACCGGTAAGCGGCACAATCGGTACAGTGAAGATGGTCGCGATACTCAGCGCCACACCCACTTCAGTGAGTGGCAACGCGGCAATGACATGGAAATACAGGAGCGAGAAAGGCGCAAATAAGCCCGTCCCTAGTGCATCTATAAATAAGATGAGTAAAAAGCTTTTCGTCCCTTTGTGTTGGGGGATACCAAGTCGTTGGGACAGCATAATGAGAGAGATCTCCTTCAATTCAGGTCAAACCTTAGCAATTTTAAGCAGAGCATTTAAATATAACAAACTTATCTAAACTTAGCAAACGTATATCCACAAAAATATCTACTTGTATGATCATTAAGTATTGTGAAGTGTGAAAAATATGCATATGCACGTTTTTTCACACTTCACAAATAGCCATGGTACTTTTGTCGTGGCCGAAAAAAACCTGCTGGCAGACTACTGGCGGCTTCACACCACTAATCCACCTTGAAAGACTAAAAAATATCAAGTATATAAAAGATGACAGCCCTGCGGTCACAAAATGGTCTGTTAACACACGTCAGAAAATGTCAATTCGTAGTGTGCTTCATCTTAGTGCAACGCTGTAGTGCTAATATCCCGTACACCGTCTGATAGTTTCTGTATACACTAGTATCTGCCATACGATCAGCAAGTGTGTTGCGCGATGGTGCCAGCATTTTGATCGTATTTTCAGGCAGCGGTGAGCTAGCAATAGCTTGCCGCTTTTTTACTCTTCCTGGTGAGTTGCTTAGCTTATAATTTGCTGAGAAACAGTGATTTTAGCCAAGAATTAGATAAGAAAACTTAGAAAAAACTGAAACCGCCTTTTCCAGTTATCCGTAATATAATTATGAGCGATACGAATGATAAACGGGGGATTGCACATGCAGAACGTTTCACCTGTTCGTTTTCAGAGCGACGACGATGATAATTTCGCAGACGTTGATCGCCTATTCTCTAAATTAGAACATTTCGATCCGCCTGCCGATATGGTGGCGCGCATTATGGGAGCAGTGTCGAAACTGCCTCCTTATCCACAGATGCAGAAGCTCCAGTGCGAGACCTCCTTCAAAGATCAGGAAGGCCTGATTGTCCGGCACGATGATAATGATCCATCCTAGCAGTTTCGTTTTGTGGGTGAGTGAGTGAGGTAAGGTGAGGTAGACAGCACTTTTGCAGAACTGAGGCATGAGGATAGGTGGAAGAACTGGAAGACAGGCCACAAAAAAGCGACAACCGGAACGATTGTCGCCGTACCACTTCTATTCACAGAGCGCATCTAAACACCTGAGTTTCAAGTTATAGTGCTGTGGCGCATAACAACTAGGCAATTTGATCGGAAAGTTTTCCGGTTGAGACCAGCCAGCGAATGAATTCCATGCGGCGTTTAACGATCTGGGCCTGCCTTTTCTCCCGTTCGCTGTAGTCTTTACGAAGCTTGCTCAGTTGAACAACCTCATTTTCAGCAAATCCACCCTTACGTAGAATTTCACGATCTTCGTAGCGGTCCATATGAGCCTCCTTTGGTACTAAGAAGAACTAGTGAGCAGGTGAGATTGGCAGCATGCGTTGAATGCGCTTCAGAAGCGCCTGTAAAGAGTACGGCTTTGGTAAATGATCCAAAGTCAGGCGCGTCTCTCCACTTTCGCGCATATACAAGCGTGCATGGGTGACTGAACTCGAAGTAATGAGAACAGGGATGGTTGCCAGTGAGCGCAATGCTTGCAATACATCCCAGCCATGAATTTCTCCTGTGAGTTCAAGATCGAGCACTACGAGATCGGGTATCGCGTGATGGAGAGTAGTGATCGCAAGCTCACCACTATGTACGGTAACGACAGTATAACCTTGTGCTGTTAATGTATCAGTTTCCAGTGTGGCGAGTGTTGGATCATCTTCGACCACCAGGATGTGATATGTGCGTTTGGCCCCCCCATCTCGTTGCTGGTTGGGCATAACAGTATCCGAGAAACGCGATGGCTGTGACCGCTCATCAGCAGGCGATCTCTCCATCCCATTTGTCTGGCTGCTATCCGACGGATCGTTCGCAGCGCTTTGGTCGTGCATGACGGGCATCCTGCTTCCGCTAGCTACCATACCTTTCAACCAACCGGGCAGAACACTTCCTGCAACGCAGCGTGTGTTTTCAGACTGAGATTGCCGCTGGTGCGATGCAGAAAAGAAAGTACATCCAGATGATGTGCTAACTTTCTCTATGTACAGCTTACCTGATTACGAGTGAGAATCATGTGAACATCTGAGCAGTTGTGTGAAATTTGTGTGAAAATCTTTAATTTTCCCCTTATTTTGCGGTCTATTGGTTTCTCCCCCCGCTATCGCCTCGCCGACTAGCCCGATGCCACGCTTGTACGGCTGGCATTGACGCATCTGCGCCACAACAGGCAATAGGCATTTATCCCACGCCAAATGTCTATTGCCGCGTTCCTATCTCCATGGGGAAACCTCCTATATGCGACTTGCTCTTCACCATGTTTATCATCCCGAGCCTCCAGGGCCCGGCTGGCTTCACAGGCGGCTGCGCTCGTTCAGACAGGCGGAGGGAGCTTTTGCCTATTTACAGACCGCGATTAGCTCTTGTAATATACTACCAAAATGAATTTAGCGCTCATAAACGTTCTCATGTTATTCAGTGATAGGAAGGTTCTGATGGATAAACGCGTTCAGTTCGATTTTGTAATCGAGTTTACTAACGGTGGCAGCGTGCAGGGACAGGGATTCCGATTAGATATCGAGGGAGACGATATTTCTGATCAGGAACTGGCCGATGCGATCGTCAAAGATATGCGCCTGCTGATGGTTGGTCGTGTCTCTATTTCCAATAAGTTTATTCTGGAGGAACTGCATAAACGTCAGAGCAGCGTGCCCCTGCCTGCCGCTGGCCCGCGCCTGGTCGATTTGAGCCATACCATCGAGCAGGGATTGATCACCTACAAGGGATTGCCCGCGCCGCTGATCTGTGATTACCTGAGCCGCGAAGAGTCGCGCAAGCAGTATGCGCCGGGGACTGAGTTTCAGATCGGCAAGATTGAAATGGTGACCAATACCGGGACCTACCTTGATTGTCCATTTCACCGTTATGAGCA
>NZ_BNJJ01000006.1 GCF_016587435.1 Dictyobacter formicarum | reverse complement strand
ATAGTTTTTTTGCGGATGCCTGGATTACTGACATCTTGCATGTGGTAAAGAGCGGCAAAGAGGCCACCGTCTATTGTTGCCGGGCCCATCCATCTCGGAATGTGCCCTACCTGGCTGCTAAAGTGTATCGCTCGCGTAATAATCGCGGCTTTAAAAATGATACTGTCTACCAGGAAGGACGCACCATTATGGACCAGCGTGCGCGTCGGGCCGTCAAAAATAAATCTGCGGCTGGTCGTGAGATGCAGTTCAGTATGTGGGTTGGGCACGAGTTTGAGACGCTGACGCGCCTGCATACCGCCGGCGCAACGGTACCAAAGCCGCTGGCCCAGAATAGTAATGCCTTGCTGATGGAATACCTGGGAGAAGAGCAGCAGCCGGCCTTTGCACTTCAGAATGTCACCCTGGATCCGGACGAGGTTTATCCTGTCTTTGAGTTGTTGATGGATAATATCCAACTCTGGTTATCTCATAATGTCATCCACGGCGACCTGTCGGCCTACAACATCCTGTACTGGCAAGGAAAGGTTACCATTATTGATTTCCCCCAGGCTGTTGATCCACGTTTTAATTCCCATGCTTTGTCCCTACTGACGCGCGATATTGACAACGTGTGTAAATACATGGCCCGCTACGGATTGAAGCGAGACTCGGCTCAACTCGCCAATCGGCTCTGGCAGCGCTTTAAGAACGCCAGATTGTAGTCTGCCCCCTTCCTTACGCGGTGTGGCCTCAAACAATTGAGAAGAGCCAGTGGAGCGACACGATAGCAGCTGCGTCGCTCCACTGGCTTTGTTTTCTTCATTGTGTTTCGCTACATGTAGGCCTCGTAGGTACGAGCGATATATAATAATGGTAGTTCGAATGTTTGCATGCTACTTGATGGTAGTGTTATATATGTGGTGGAAAGGCTAGCTTGAGCTTATGAAGGCTGTGATTATTACCGAACCTGGTGAGGCTCATGTGACTGAGCTAGATCGACCAGCTATCGGACCTGGTGAAGTGCTGGTGCACTCATGTGCGGTTGGCATCGGTGAAAGTGATGTGGAGCTTTTTCAGGGCAAGCGTGCAAAAGGTTTTTTCCGCTATCCCGTTATCCCTGGCCATGAGCTGTCGGGTGAGGTGGTGGCAGTGGGTGAAGGCGTGTCCAATGTCGCACCCGGCGCTAAAGTGGTGGTTGAGAGTATTTATGCCTGTGGGATCTGCCGTAACTGTCGTGAGGGTAAGACAAACCTCTGTGAGTCTGGCTACAATGAGCTTGGCTTTACTCGTCCTGGTGGGCTGGCAGAGTATGTAGTGGTATCTGCTCGCCAGCTGCATGTGTTGCCTGAGAGTGCTTCACTGGAGGAGGCAGCCCTGCTGGGTCCCGCAGCTGTGGTGGCGCACGCCTTTTTACGCACCCAACCACGGCCAGGCGATGTGGTCGTTATTCTTGGGGATGGACCATCCAGCCTGCTTGCGGTACAGGTAGCGCGGCTGTATAGTCCAGCGGTAATAGCGGTACTTGGCTTTCGCGCCGAGCGGCTGCAACTGGCAGAAGACTATGGAGCGACCCACACTGTAAATATGAGCCGCGAAGACACGCAATCCCTTATTCAGGCTTTGTCAGGTGGACACGGTGCCGATCTGGTGTTTGAGGGTACCGGACACGTACAGGCGATTGAAGAGGCGCTCTCAGTGGTTAAGCGCGGTGGGTCGGTATTACTGACTGGCCTTGAAGCCTCGATTGCTCCTTTAAGCTTTACCACTGATCTTTTTGTCTTAAATCAGATCAGTGTTTATGGTGTCTTTGGTGCCAGCACAGCCGCCTGGACCTATGCGGCCCAGCTATTCCTCAACGGTTCACTGCAATTAGCGGAACTCATTTCCCATCGTTTTTCGCTGGAAGAATATGAAGATGCACTGGATGCCATCATTTTACGTCATAGCCGGGCCATAAAGGTTATAATGATTCATGAGTAAATGCATCTTTGTGAATGTGAAAGGATTAGAACCTGATGGAAGAGACTCGCCGTTTCCTGACCAGCCTGGGTTTACCCGCTGGTGATGCCTATGATCTCCCAACCAGTACGAAGCGTTTCCCAGATGGCGCCCAGTATCGGATCGAGATTCCCAGCACCGAAAGTGGGCCCGCGTTAGCTGCCATCATTGAGGAGGCCGAACGCTATGAGCTGACTATCCATCGCGTCTCTCAGGGCAGTGGTGTGATGTTAATGACCGACGCCGAAATACTGGAGATGGCACGCCTGGCTAGATCTCAGCAGATGGAGGTGAGCCTCTTTGCTCGTCCCAATGCTGCCTGGGATATTGGTGCTATGGCCGTTGCCAGTGGTGGCAAGACCGTGGCGCCTCGTCTCCGTGGCCAGGATCAACTGGTGCATTGTCTGGAAGATGTGCGGCGGGCGGCCGATCTGGGCATTCGCAGTGTGTTGTTGGCTGATGATGGCGCTCTCTGGGTGGCCAATGAAATGCGCCAGCAAGGCCTGTTACCCGCTGATATGCAGTTTAAGATCAGCGTGATGATGGCGTCGGCCAATCCCACATCTATTCGCTTGCTCGAAAAACTTGGGGCCGATACCTTCAATATTCCAACCGATCTGAGCTTGCCACAGATAGCTGCTATTCGGCAGGCGGTAGATATCCCATTGGATATTTATGTCGAGGCACCAGATGATCTGGGCGGTTTTGTGCGCTTGTATGATATTCCTGAACTGATCAGGATTGCTGCGCCTGTCTATATCAAATTTGGCCTGCGCAATGCGCCCAATATCTATCCCGCGGGCACCCATCTGGCATCCACTGCGCTGGCTCTTTCGCGTGAGCGCGTACGTCGAGCCAGGCTGGGTATGGATATCATCAAGCGCTATTATCCAGATGCTGTGATGTCTCAGCCTGGTGCCAGTGGCTTGGCCATTCCTATCGAGTGAAGACTCTAGTGCTCGACCAGTAAAGCTGATTGTGTAGCGGGCCATCTGTTATGTATTGCCAGAATGGCCTGTTGTTCTTGTGGCGTACAACCTATAAGTAGTTTTATCTCGCTATCCCGTTTAGTGAGGTCAACAGTGATAAGGATAGCACTGATGTGCCTTTCTGGCAGGCTGCCCAGCCAGACATCGATACCATTGCCATCACCAGAGATTGTGCCACTGAGGTATCCGTAGTCCAATGGATAGATGAAGTCCGGGTAACGGGGGTGAGCCGAGCCTTTGGGGCGGTCGATTTTGATGGTGCTGGTCTCGACCAGAGTTGTTAGTAAGTGCCAGAATGCTTCATTATACATGTATTACTCCTCGCCGGAATGTTTGTTTTATGTATTTTATAATGTGAGATTATACTACCATTGACGGCTGTCGGGCTTTGATTTTGGAAGGGTGACGCAAGAAACGTTGAGGTTTGGTTATGTCTTCGATTGTAAAGGGTATTCCAGTCACCGCTGGAATTGCTATTGGCTCGTGGGTCGTCTCTGATCCTACGCCGCCGGTGGTTCCGAAAAATCATATAACACCAGATGCCGCTGAGGGTGAGAAAGCCCGTTTGCAACAGGCTATCGAGGCTTCTATTGCAGAAGTGACCCTGTTGCGCGATCAGGTGCAGGCTCGTTTAGGTGACGAGGAAGCGGCGATTTTTGGTGCTCATCTACTGTTGTTTGAAGACGATACTTTGCTGGAGGGGACGCACCAGCGCATTGATGATGAGCATATGAACGTGGCCTGGGCTCTGGCCGAGACAACCGATGAAATAGCTCAGATGTTTGCGGAAATGGAAGATGAGTATTTTCGTGCCCGTGCCGCCGATGTGCTGGACATCCGTACCCGCATCCTCAATCATCTACAGGGTCGTCCTACAGCGCAATTACGCTATCTGAAGGAGCCTGTGATCGTCGTGGCGCGCGACCTGTTGCCCTCAGATACGGCCGGGCTGGACCCTCAGTTTGTGCTGGGCCTGGTGACAGAGCAGGGAGGACCAACCTCGCATACCGCTATCCTTTCGCGCCAGCTGGGGATTCCTGCCATCGTGGGTGCGCAAGGTTTGCTTGCCAGGATGTCTACTGTCTCTCAGTCTGAGCATGCTACGCTGGTACTGGATGCGCGCAATGGCGAAGTGATTATCGAGCCAGACATCGCTACCATACAACGCTATGAGCAGGAGCTGACCAGTTATCGGCAGCAGCAGGAACAGCTCAAGGAGATGCGCGAGCTGAGCGCTACTACACCTGATGGTACGACTATCGAGATTGCTGCTAATATTGGACGGCTACGCGATGCCGGACCAGCAGTAGCGGCGGGCGCCGGTGGCATTGGTCTATTTCGAACCGAGTTTCTCTTTCTAGACCGTCAGGCGGCTCCATCGGAGGAAGAGCAGCTGGAAGCTTACAATACGGTCCTGCAGGAGTTTGCTGGCCAGACGGTTATTGTGCGCACCCTGGATATCGGCGGCGATAAAAGCGTTCCCTATCTCTCGTTGCCAAAAGAGGACAATCCATTCCTGGGCCTGCGTGGCATTCGCCTGTGCCTGGATCCACGCTATCAATCTCTCTTTCGTACGCAGATACGTGCTTTGTTGCTGGCTGCTCGGCCCGCTGTAGCGTCGCTCTGGATTATGTTGCCCATGATCTGTGATCTGCGCGAGCTGCGCCAGGCCCGGACCTTCATTGCTGAGACGGAGGCGCAACTGCTGCAGGAAGGTAAACTTACAGCGCCTGTTCTACCCCGTTTACGCCTGGGAATTATGTTGGAGACGCCCTCCTCGGTCTGGCTGATAGATCAACTGGCCAGGGAAGCGGATTTCTTTAGTATTGGCACCAACGACCTGGCCCAGTATACCCTGACCAGCGATCGCATGAACGCCGGCTTAGCGGAGTTGCAGCGCCCCTTCCATCCCGCTGTCATGCGTACTATTGCACACATCGTGCGGAGCGCCCGTAAGCTGCAGCGCTGGGTGGGCATGTGTGGCGAAATGGCCGGCGATCCACGCGCCAGTGCTTTTTTATTAGGCCTGGGCATTAATGAACTGAGTATGGAGGCGGGCTCATTCAATGCGGTGAAGCGGGTCATTCGCAACACTACCATGGCGCAGGCTCGGGAGATTGTGGAACGCGTGCTGGCCGCTGAAAGCTCTGCAGACATAGAAGAGATACTCTTGTAAGGAGGAGTTGAGGTGTGGAAGAGTACAGCTCTACGCAACCAGAATAGGCGCTAGCTGTGCCCCCGGCATGCTCGCCCTCGCAACGCTTCTCTCCCTCCTTCTCCGGAAGGAGGGAGATTCTTTTATACTTCTGCAAAATTGTTTTGAATCAATCCTGCCAGTGCTGTTATCGCCTTTTGTTCATCCTCGCCCTCGGCTGTGATCTCAATTTCTGCGTCTTTTCCGGCGCCGACACTGAGCACACGGACCAGACTTTTGGCATCCACAGTTTTCCCGTTGTAGGCAACGCTAATTTTACTGTTAAATTGCTTGGCTAACTTCACAAATTGAGCGGCTGGTCGAGCATGAAGGCCTACCTCATTCTGGATGCGTACGATGTTCTGTTGCATAACTACTATCCTCTATCTGGCCCTGGCGGGAACGATACTGGTATATTAGTGTATACCAATGGTTTAGCTTGCTGTCAATGGAGTGTCGATGGCTGTCTGGCCATATCCCTGCTTCCAATTGGCATGCAGTCTGGCTACCTCTTCGGCCGGCAACGGTACGGGCGTGCCTAGTTGCCTGGCGAGACAATAGATGCGAGCGGTATCTTCTAGCGCATGAGCGATTGAGAAGGTCAGTGCCAGATTAACGCCCACCACCATCGCCCCGTGGTTGCCCCAGATAACGGCCGGACCATCTCCCAGCGTCTGTGCCACCAGTTCGGCAAAAGCTTGCGTCCCCGATTCTTGATAGGGCACAATCGGCACCTCGCCTCCCAGGCAGGAAGCCGATTCCTGTAAAATCATCGGCAACGGTTGATAGACAACGCCAAAGGCCGAGGTATAGAGTGCATGCGTATGCATCACACAATTGATATCCCGGCGCTGACTTAAAATATAGGTGTGGAGCGGCATCTCGACCGAAGGTTTCCACCTGCCTTCTATGATATTACCCCGCTCATCAACCACAGCAATATCCTCGGCGGTTAGCAACTGATAATCTGCTCCGCTGGGTGTGATGCAGATCAGCCCGCTTTCTGGATCACGGGCACTGAGATTGCCCTGAGTCGCGCGCACCAGCTGACTCTCATACATTTTCCTGGCATAGTGCGCCACTTGAGTGCGTAAATCATTCAACAGCATCTGCTGTACCTCCTTAACAGGAAGTGTATCACGTTTCTTGACATAATTGTTCCTATTTTGCCTGTCTGTCAGACTATTCCTTTTCTTGTTCTCGTTTCCGTTTGGCCTCTACCAGGCGAGATGCGGTTGATGAACTGGCCGACACCGATTGTTTGGGTTCAGTCGGCTGAGGCTGCGACCTGCTTGTCGTTGAGGTTGCGTCGGGCGCCGCTTTAACCGGCGATTGTGCCCTCTGTGGTGGCGATACGCCTGCTTGATTAGCTTGGGGCGCGACCGGAGGCTTGATCCGGGCACGCTGACTTTCACGTTTGGCCCGAATAGAGCTCAGGGATGCCACGCTGGGCTTCTCACCAGGTACGTTACGGTTAGCTGTAGCTGGTTGTGCTCTGGCCCCCGTTTGGGCGTGTGTCCTGAGCCAGTGGTATCCTTCAACGATAAAGTCAAAGTTGGCCAGACGTCGGGCGGCAATATCCACCGGCAGGAGTAGAGCGGCTAATATCAACAGCCAGAATGCAATAGGAATTGAGGCTGAGGTTGGCATCAGATTCTGGGTAAAGGCTGATTCTGTATCATTGGGATTGAGGAGTATGCCTCCACCGGTCTGGGCCAACAGTTGTAAGAAGCGTGTATCCGTTCCCTGGTTATGATATTCGGGCGAATAGGGGACCACCATGCCTGTTGTGGCGGTCAGGCGACTCTCCTTCTTGTTAGCTCCCTGCCAGGTTACCTGCAACAGATAGGCTCCCACCTGTTCAGCCGGAAAACTGCCTTCCCAGCGCTCAGGAGCGGTTGGCTGTAGATTGATATTTTGCTGCGAGAGGTCGGGTCCAATGATATGGGCCTGGACCTGCTGTTGACCGCCCTCGGCTGTTGTGCCTGGCGGCAAGTCGACCGTTAGCTGTCCCTGCCCATTGGTGACCTTGCCGTTAATGCTCATGCCCCCATCATTGGCGGCTGGCAGGGTCCAGGTGACAAGGTTGGCCCACCACTTAGAGGCATCGTTCCAGCTTAACCAGTTCTTGGTCCACAGGCCTAAGGAATCGCTGGTCCAGGCCGCCACGCGCCCCAGGCCGTATTGCCAGACCGCCAGCACCGGATCATCCAGGTGACTTACCAGCACCATCTGGGCGGCCGGCTTGGGCGTGGTGGCCACATAGCCGTTCAGAGTTGGCAGGCCGGTGATCCCGGTCAGGATTGGATGGTTGCCGACTACGGCCGGATTGAAGCTCTCATTGATTAAAGAGCGCCGTGCGGCCCTCTGCGTCTCTTTCAGTAGAATTTGGGGAATAATGCTGGGATTGTCGGCGCGATAGAAGCGACCTTTGCCCCATTGAGCAATATTTTGCATGGTTGCCAGGTCTTCATTGCTCAAGGCATTTGTTTCAACCGTCGAGACGGTAATATTTTCATTGGCCAGTTTGGTCACCTGTGGCGCATAGTTGTCGTAGGCATCCCCATCGCCCAGTAAAATGATGTGCTTAATTTTGGCATCCGTATGCAGTAATTCCTGTTCCGCATTGGCGAAATCAGGATTATAGCTGGGTGGATCGACCGGATTAATGTTGTCGATAGCCTTATTGATCGATTTTTTGTTGGTCACATGCTGCATTTTAATGCTCAGGGTACCATAGCCAGCCGATATTCCTACCTGGTCGCGTGGCGTGAGAAGTCCCACCACTCCTTTGGCGGCCTCTTTTGAGATGTTGATCTGCACCTGCTCTTCCAGGCTCTCTACGATCAGTACGACCGCGATTGAAGGCGTCTCTTTATGTTGTGGAATATCCATGCTTACCGGCAGCACCTGCTCTAAGGGCGTATCTGTATAGCCTCCAACACCATAGCTGTTCTGACCACCACTCACCACCAGTCCATGCCCGAGATCACGTACAAAGGCCTGCAGGATCTGCATCCGTGTGTTGCCCAGAGCGATGGCTGGCACATCGGCCAGGATAACGCTGCTATAGGGCACCAGCCCATCTAGCGTGGTGGGTACATCGTTGGGGGTAGCAACCGTCACATTAATGTGGGTCGCCTGCAGGGCCGCCACGATGTTATGTCCGCTACCGGGCTGACCTTCGATAACCAGAATTTTGGGTGGTCCCTGCACATTGACAAAGGCGGCCGCCTCATCGTTCTGCGTAATCGAGTCTT
Source organism: Dictyobacter formicarum (assembly GCF_016587435.1). The sequence continues at coordinate 394,801 of NZ_BNJJ01000006.1, read as the reverse complement.
TAGGAGCTTCCAGCGTAATGCGGAAGGTATGAAAACCGACCGTCGGAGCCTGCATATCAATACTAAGGTCTTGTTCGCCTGCGGATAGGGTTACTTTTTGTTGCGAGATGACTGTTGAGTCCAGGTAGATACGTGCCGTGCCCTGTTGGGCAACAGTGCTATAGATTCTGGCGTGCAGTTTAAAATGTTCGCCAGTATGCAGGTTGGTTGGAGCATCAAAGCTATCCACCCTGACATCATCAGTATTGACGGTCGGCAACGCCACGATATCCAGTCGAATGCCTTGCTGCTGTAAGAGCTGAGCTTCCTGTTGCGCGTCTTCAAGATTTTGCTGACCATCGCTGAGCAGTATGATATGGCGCTGGCTGTTGGAGGGCAGAATGGCCGCCGCCAGGCGCAGTCCAGCGGCCAGATCGGTATAGTTGGTGTCCGGCGTTGACTCAAAATGAGAGAAATCTACAATCTGTGATTGTATCGATTGCTCTACCAGGGCGTTGCGTCCAACGGCAACGATACCAACCTGGTCGTCGGCGTGTTTATGCCTCACTGCTGAGCCAATCCACTGCTCGATAAAGGTGCGCTGTGGACCCGTGCTGGCCGAGATATCGCCGACAAAGATGGTGGCCTGGCGCGAGACCGGCATCGCCCAGGCTGTTCCTGCCAGGGCCAGGATAATACAGCTGAAGATTAGCAGACGTGTTGCCAGGATCAATATACGTTGCTGCCTGGGATAAGGAAGCGACATGCGTTTCCAGGTCAAATAGACCAGGATTCCGATGGGTATTAAGAGCAAGAGTAGCAGTGGTTGCTCAAATGTTAACACGGCGCTCCCCTTTCGTTGATTTCTTCAACTTTGTGCGCAGGCGTTTCCTGAATTTCTTGCTCTGGCGCTGGGTGCGATTCCAGCTTGCCTGCACCTGTTCCTGTATGGAGGCAAGCCACGGATAGCGGGCGCTCCGCTGATTGGGCTTGCCACGCATGGTTGTGCGCGGCGTCTTACTCGCTGACTGATTGCCGCTTTGTTGCGGCTGGTAGTTGCGGCTAAAGAGCCACCACTCAGCACAGAGTATCAATAAGAGAAACGCGGCGATCCATGGCCATATCTCTCGTAGCTGGCGCGAGATGGTGTTTTTATTGTTGGTCACATTGGTGCTATGGGCGACTGGAATGCTTTTGGCCGGGGCCAGTTGCGATTGATTGGGATTGAACAGGTTGACGGTAAAGATACCGTTGAGGACATGCCCGTGGACGCGCTGACTGACCTGGTAGATGCCGACCGGATTGGTACGTGCATAGGGCGTTACGGGAAAAGGTGGTCCCACCGTAACGGTCTGCTGATCTGGTCCTGTGACTGTGACCTGGTCTGCGCCCGGCCAGGTCTGTATATTCACTGCCGCGCCTGGGATCACCTGTCCATTGCCGGCTACCGGTGAGGGCAAAAACCAGTTGATCAGATTATATATCAGGATCGGGAAGGATGGTTGTAGCGGTAGATCGGTTTCGTGCAGATCAAAACCAAAAACCGCGATACGGCGGTTGTTACTTTCACCCGCTAGCAGCAGCGGGGTCTCGGGCGTATTGATAATGGGCTGGGCCCAGAGCGATGGTTTGAGCTGATGGCTATCGTGCATGGTATGAATACTGCTCAGGTCGACATTGCTTAACAGGTTTTGTGGATCATTGCCGGTGCTGATATGTGTGACTGCTGTAATCGGACCGGATGAGCCAAAGGAGTAATTATGCGTGGGCGGATTGACGTATAAGATGTTGCCTGCTGGCTCTTTTGGCGGTGTATAACCATCAAAGATCGTCAGATCATATGTGCCTATATTGGCAGCATATTTAGCTGGATCAATAGTGTATAGCGTGACATTGGATTGCAGACGCAGGGCTGTTTGCAGATACATGTTGCCTTTGGTAACCAGCAGCACACGGCCACGAATAGAACTACCCACCAGGGTCCAGGCTTCGTGATCGGTGGTCATCGCATCTTGCGAGAGCAGGCGAGCGTGCAGCAGATTTGTGCGCGCCGGCAAGGGGCCCCATTCAATCGCTCCACTGGCTCCTGCATTCAACGTCACAGTTTTGACGCTGAAGAGTCGTCCATCGGCATAAAGCTCAACTGGGATAGAGCGCTTATCATGGCTATAATTGCTGATCTGGGCAAAGGCGATTAAGTTGCCTTGCAATGAGCGCGAGGAGAGGGCCATCAATGCAACATTTGGCGCGTCACTGCCAATCGACATATAGCGGACCGGAAAGGACGAGTCCAGCGTTTGATTGCTATTCATGACGTGGCCATCCCCAATTACCAGTACCTGTGCGTTCTCCTGTCCTGCCGCCAGCGAGCCTGCCAGGGAGATGGCCTGCTGCAGATCGGCATCCTGGTTGGTTACGCGCGCATGTTGCAGGGCATTCGTTAACTGCGTTTTATCCTGCGAGTTCGCGATCAAGACCTGGGGTGTACGCGCCATAGAGATCAGCGAGAGGTGATCGTTTGGTCCAAGGGCATCGATAAAGCTGCTGATGGTATCTTTAGCCCTTTCAAAGCGGCTAGGAGCTACATCGGTGGCCTGCATACTGGCAGAAGCCTGCAAGATAACAATGGTATTGCCGCTGATTGGACTGCTCATAAAAATAGCCGGGCGTACCAGGACCAGGACGATAATGATTGCCGCCAGGAGCTGTAAGAGCAGAAGTGGCGTGATGCGTAGGCGTTGCCATGGACGACTTGCCTGCAGATCTTGCATTGCCTGCTGCCATAAAAGCGTGCTACCAACTATCTTTTCCTGGCGCCTGGGGCGCATAAAATAGAGCAGCAGGATAATTGGTATGATGGCGCTAAAGGCAAGGGCAGCAGGAACAAGTATGCTCATGACACAATCTTTCTATGGTTATCGAACCAGTTCTACTTGTCGCAATAGGCGCTGCACGACATCCACAATATCGGTATCGCTGGCAATCAGTGTGTATGTGCCCATATGGGTATGCGCGAAGGCTGCCAGTTCTTCTGTGAAACGGGTCAGACGGTCCCGGTACGCCTGTAGAATATGCGAAGAGGCGCTGACCTCAACGCTCTGTGTGCCTTCGCTATCGCGTAACCTCCAGTCCCCTTGTATCTGTGGGTCCAGTTCATCGGGAGAAAGTATTTGCAGTAAAGCCACTTCCTGCCGCAACTGGCGGATTGCCCGCACCCCGGTTTGATAGCCCTGGGGTGTCAAGAAATCCGAGATAACAATGGTCAGTCCGGGAGTAGTGACCACGCGCCCAATATCGTAGAGCGCTCGATTGAGATCAGTTGTCCCCGAGCGGGGCAGACGCTGCAGGAACTCACCTGCGCTCCAGATGGCATTTTTTCCGCCACTGATGCGTCGATATGCTACCAGGCGATCCGTCAGGGATCCCAGGATCACGTTATCCTCACATTTGAGGGCGATATAGGCCAGTGCCGCGGCTACCGCAACGGCCAGTTCTGCTTTCTCTGGCGTTCCTTGATGCATAGAATCCGAGCAATCGAGCAGAATGGTGACGGTAATGTTCTCCTCGGCCTCAAAGACACGCAGGAAGAGCCGTTCCAGGCGCGCAAAAGCCCGCCAGTCGATGCGGCGGAAATCGTCACCGGGCGCATAGCGTCGATAGTCGGCGAACTCCATTGATGATCCAGCTAGTGGCGATCGTCGGCGTCCCTGTCTTCCCGTGGCCATCGGACGGCGCGTGAGCAGCGAGATATTATCCAGGCGCTGGAGCACACTGGCATCCAGCGGAAAACGCACTTTCTCAGTATCAGGCATGGGTAGTCTTTCTTCTATTAATCTGCATCTAGCTCAGCGATAATGGCTTCGATTAACTGCTCGGTCGTAATATTGTCGGCCAGGCCATCGAAGTTAAGAACAATACGATGGCGTAGAGCTGCGTAGGCCACCGCTTTGATGTCTTCAAGCGAGACATTGTAGCGACCTTCCAGCAATGCCCGTACTTTGCCCGTCATAATCAACGCCTGCAAGCCACGCGGGCTGCCGCCGTAACGTACATACTGACGCACTTTTTCTGGTGCCCCTTCCTGATCGGGGTGGGTGCCCAGCAGCATACGTACCGCGTATTCTTTGACATGAGTCGCGATTGGCACCGCCCTGGCAATTGCAATCATGCGTATCAGTTCCTCGCCCGAAGTTACTTTCTGGGCCTGCAATGTCTCTGTGCCGATGGTGGTATCGATGATGCGCATGAGATCTTCTGCCTTAGGAAAATTGACCATAATCTTCAGCATAAAACGATCGAGCTGCGCCTCTGGCAGGGGATAGGTCCCTTCCATTTCTAATGGATTTTGCGTGGCCAGCACAAAGAATGGCTGGGGCAATGGACGCGTACGATCGCCCACACTGACGGTCCGTTCCTGCATCCCTTCCAGCAAGGCGGATTGGGTCTTCGGGGTGGCGCGGTTGATTTCATCGGCCAGCACAATATTGGCAAAAATGGGGCCTGGCTGGAATGAAAAGGCGCGTTTGCCGCCCGCGGCGCTATCGCCTTGCTCTGAGACAATATTCGTACCCACGATATCAGCGGGCATCAGGTCGGGTGTGAATTGGATGCGTGCAAACTTGAGCGACAAGGCATCTGATAGTGTGCGTACCAGCAAGGTTTTGCCGAGACCGGGCACACCTTCAAGCAAGACGTGCCCTCCGGCCAGCATGGCCAGCAGCAGTTCTCGAATGACATGCTCTTGCCCTACGACGATGCGGCATAGTTCCTGTTCCAGTTTATTGGTTACCGCGATGAATTGCTCGATATTCTCTTCACTGGGTTCAGCGGAAGTTATTGTGGGCTCCTTTGTCGCAACCTCAAAGGTTTGCGGTTGAGGCTGAAATTGCGTATCATCGTATGGATTGAAAGTGCTATCACTTGCGTTTGCCATAATTTTACTGTTGCCCTTCTAATGTGTTGAAGTAATCATGGACCAGATCCTTCTCGTTCGGTGCGACATTGCTATTATCAATAGCGTCGTGGGCTTTCTGATTATACTGTTCAATCACCTGCGAATAGGGAACCTTTGAGCCAGGCTGAACTACACTGGTGTTATTATCTGTGCTCTGAGTGCTTGAGCCCTGGCCGTTTTGGCCCTGAATATATACAGACTCATCTTTATGTGGGCCCGAGCCATTTGTGCCGTTACCACCGGACCCTCCCTGGTTCTGCCCTTGACCCTGACCCTGACCTTGCCCCTGCTGCCCTTGACCTTGACCTTGCTGACCCTGACCTTGACCTTGCCCCTGGTTTTGTCCCTGACCCTGGCCTTGTCCTTGATTCTGACCCTGGCCCTGACCCTGCTGATTTTGCCCCTGGTTTTGCCCCTGTTGATTCTGACCTTGCCCCTGTTGTGCCTGCCCTGTGGTATTGTCTGTTGCCGATGCCAGGTTATTGGCGGCGTCCTGCAGACTCTGCGAGGCCTGGTTGATTGCGTTCTCACCGGCCTGGTTGGCGGTCGTCTGGCTGCTGGCTGCTTCTACAGCCTTGGCGGCATCTGAGATTTCGCTACTACTGCCGTCTGCTATAGATTTGGCTAACTGGTGCAAGGCGGAACTCAGGTTAGGATCTTTGTTGGCCTGATTGGCAGCTTTTTCCAGGTCTTGCGCTAGCTGTTTGCGTTGATCAGGCGATGCTTTACTGGCCTGATTGGCGAGATTTTGGAGCGATTGGGCCAGGCTTTTATTATCGCTATTGCTTAGTGCTTGCCCGGTGGCTCGCGTGTTGGCGTTAGAGCTATTTTTGAGTGTGTCGCCTGCGGCGGAGCGAGCCTGAGTTCTGTTGCTGGACTGCGGATCACGTAACTGATCCAGTTTGGCCTGTGCTTCTGAGAGTGCCTGCTGGGCGTCGTTTGGATTTTTTGCCTGCTGTAATTTGGTTTCCAGGTCGCGCAGGATCTGATCAATTTTTTGCTTCTCATCTTTAGAGATTGCTGGCTGCTGAGCGGTTATTTGCCTGATCTTTTCGACGTTGGCAACCTGTTTGGCGATTTGCGCTTGTAATGCGGCCTGTTGTTTTAGGACGGCTGTCATAGGATTGGGAGCCAATACTAAGGGTACCAATAAGAGCAATAGCACGACCAGGGTGATGGTCGTGGCTCTTTGCAGGCGCAGTGCAATACTTTTTGCTGGCGTATTGGCCCCTAGTTGTTTCAGGGCGTCGCGCCGCTGTAATTTTGCCAGCACCGATGTCTGATCGCGTAGCTCCCATGCGGTTCCCACGCGGTCGTGGAGAGACAGCCGCTCATCGACCATATGGGCTGTACTGGTATTCGTTGGCCGAAACCATAGCGCCAGGGCAATACCCAGGACCGGTAAGGCGATACCGACACCCAGTGCCCAATAGGGGGCTGAGGCCCAGGGGAGCAACCGGGAAATCAGCAATACCAGGCAGGCCAGGAATAAACCGATTAGTAAGCCTCGGATGCCCCAGAAGAGAATCCTTTGAGTCCAGATGCGTCTACGCCAGGGTCGCAGTGCAGTGTTGAGACTGGTCTGCGCTGGCGTTTCCCGGCTGCTCGTCTGGGTATGTGACGGTATAAAGGTTGCCATACTACACCCTTTCTCTCGTCTCATAAGGTGGACGGATGTCTGTATTCATCTATGTACACCTGCATTTCTATTTCATTACGCTGTCGCCGACGCTTTTGTTTCGTTTCCTGGTGTCCCGATATTGTTGTTGCGGGTACGTAGCCGTAAACGCTGCCAGGCCTGCGGTTTCACCAGCCACAGACTCAAGCTGATGAAAACGAGGGTGGCGATGAAGTTGAAAATACTATACGTTTGCCAGAGAGCAAGATTGAATGGACCAAAGGCATACATATTATTGTTGGTGAGTCCACCATAATTGAATGTGCTGAGCAGTGCCATGACCGGATGCCACATCATATAAGACGGCATTCTGCTTGAGTTGGAGGGTATCATGATGGCGAAGAGGACCGGTAAGCCCAGCCAGAGCAAGAGCGCGACATAGGAGAGCGCGGTTGAGATGGCCGGTCGCGCCACCAGGGTCGAACAGAAGATACCCAGGCTGGCGGTCAGGATCGCGGTCAAGATAAATACCAGCAGTGCTGCCAGGGCCTGTAGTGGTGAAACACCACCAAAGAAAAAGACCAGGCTAAAGATAGGGATAGAGGCTGCGATCAGTATTAATGCGTTGAGCAGTCCCGCCAGTAACTTGCCCGTAATGAGCGATGTCGAAGATAGGCGTGAACAGAGCAACAGATCAAAAGTCTGGCGCTCCTTTTCGCCGTTGACGGTGGTCGCTGTAAAGGCTGGCGTGATAAAGATGATCAGGAAGAGTTGAACTATGAGCAGCATACTATAGAGTCCAATCCCGATGTTGGCCCAGTTCCCACCGTAGATCGCATTATTGCTACTGATACTAATATCCAACCAGCCCAGCAGGCCGAGTAATAAAATGTAGATGACAATCAACCAGATCGTGCGTTCGCGCCTCATGCGCAGGCGCATTTCTTTGATTAATAGTGCCATAAAGGTCATGCCTGGTTGCTCCTTTCGGTAATGTTCAAGAAAACTTCTTCGAGCCGCCCACCGCCCGAACGAGGAGCAAAAGAGACAACCGGATAACCCTGAGCGATGAGCGCCGCCAGGATATGATGGAGCGTCTCATCATCACCGCTAAATTCTGCTTGAATCAATTTGTCTTCGTTGGTCGTGATATTGTGAATATCCGCAACATTTTCCATGTGCGCGACAATGTCGGTGATCCGTGTGTTGTCTAGCAGCCGGATCTCTATTTGACGTGCGCCACCCAGCTGGTGTGTGACTTTTTCAACATCTCCCGCGATCACCATCTGTCCGTTTTGGATAATGGCGATATCTGTACACATTTCCGCCAGCTCAAGTAGAATATGTGAGCTGATCAAAATTGTTTTGCCCATGCTCTGGAGGGTGCGCACCAGTTCGCGCAGTTCAACGCGTGCCCGTGGGTCCAGACCCGAAGCTGGCTCGTCGAGCAGCAGTATATCTGGATCATGGACGAGCGCGCGGGCCAGGCAGAGCCTTTGTTTCATGCCGCGCGATAGTGTCTCGACCATGGCTTCGCGCTTTGACGAGAGCTCGACCAACTCTAAAAGATCCGTCACGATGCCTGCGCGTTTTTGTCGTGGAACGCCATGAATGCCAGCATAGAACTCCAGGTATTCTGCTGAGGTCAAATCTGGATAGACGCCAAAGAAGTCCGGCATATAGCCAACTTTGCGTTGAATAATGGAGGGAGAGCGTGTCACCTCCTGTTCTTCGATCCAGACCCCTCCTGAGGTAGGGGTGAGCAGGGCCGCAAGAATGCGGAGCAGTGTGGTTTTACCTGCTCCATTAGGTCCAATTAATCCATAGATGGTGCCACGCGGTATCTCCAGGCTGATATCGCGTAACGCATGTGTATTATGATAACGTTTCGAGACGTTTTGAATCTTTATGATCGGTTCCGTTACTTCTGATATCGTAGATGGTAACACCATATTCTGCATAGCTGCCCCTCTCTAATGTGCGACCGTTCCTTGTAGGGTTAGGACTGGTTTATCAAAGACTGCATTGGTATCATGATTGCTTAAATGCAGCAATATGCGTCCCCCCGGCCCGATATAGGACTGCGCAGATTTGACTGTGCAGGTAAATTCACTGAAGGATACGCTGTCCCAGTTACCTGTCTGCCAATTATAGAGATAAGACTGTAGATGATTGATATTCGTTGTTGCGCCAATAGTCTGGCCAACAGATTTTGTTGGCGATAGCGACGATGTGAATGTCAGAGAACTATTCTCCAATTTGGATATATTGGGAAGGGTATATTCCAGCGTCATATTTCCAGTCGTCATCGTATAGGTACCTAATGCCGGCTCCTGAATATTGCCGGGGGCACTCTGCTGAATATGGACTATCTGACTATTAATGACCCCCGATGGAAGCTGAATTGTACCTGTGAAATTGACATCCAGCGGTGCCTGCACCATGGTTTCCTGTGAACCATTGGGCGTTTGTCCGTTGACCGTAATGTTTCCATTAATGGCGGACGAATCATTGGCCCAGCCAATAATTGTCGCGGGGGCGCCCGATAACAAAAGCGGATCGCGGTCGCTCACATTATTGCCTACCACAAAACGTTTAGTGATTACACCATTATTATTGACCATTTGTAAGTTCTGGTGGTAGCAATTATTGTTGTCGCAGTAGCCTCCACTGAGCGCTTCCAGCATGAGCACATGGCGGTGTGGCGTGTCTTTGACCTGGTTGTTGTTGCTGTTATAAGAGTAATAGCCCCCGTTGGGATTGGTGATCATGCCGCGACTGTTGGCGATCTGGTCTGCAATCGTCAGGTTATTGGAGGGGCTATTGGGGGTGTTGCTCCCCAGATTCAGTTGAATGCGGGTTGTGCTGTTCGGTTTGATTTCACCCAGCGACACATAGCTATTACCCATGACCACAAATGCATCGGTTAGTGTATAAGGGAGCGTGCTGGTGACTGTGCCGCTCAGGATATTCCGTTGTAGCTGCAGTTGTGAAGTAATGCCACCCGAGGTATGCATATCTCGTTGGGCTACCAGCGAGCGTGTGGTCCAGATATCAACGCCCTGTAAGTCGATATCGGTACCGTTACTACCGACTGTATAGATCGATTGCTGGTTATTTGAAGTTCCACGATAGGCAGGATCAACATAGCCATTTGGATCGGCCGGCTGTACCAGACTAGCCCCGGGTACATGGACCTGGAAATCTCCCTGGCTGGGGACAAACACACCTAGAAAGGTGGTAGCATGGCCGCTAGAGCCAGTTTTATCGGGTGTATTGAGTTGGATGAGCGTAATACTACTATTGATAATGGCCGATCCCTTTTGCTGCAGGGCCAGTCCATAGCTCAGCAATGTAAAGACGGCGATGGTCGCCAGTACGATGCGCCAGCTCCAGTCGCGCCGTTTAAAGGCACGTATTAATAGCAGGCGTAACGGACCCAGAATGAGGATGTAGCTCAAAAGAAGGATCAAGATGAGCCAGATAGAAGGATAAGCATTCGGGAAGAAAGTTTGCAGCAGCGAAACCAGCGTTGAAAAGGCCCCATTGTTATTTGACACTGGCGTAATAGTATTTCCCGCGGCGCCTGTACTCATTAGGACGCGATCTCCTAAAGAGCGTAACAGGAGGTTTGACCAGAGCTGATGGGTATTTTGCCAGCTGGCCAGGGGCTCGATAGTTGGATCATAGGCCAGATAATAGACGGTACCCTGTCCCTGTACTTTTTGTACGATTACCGGCGTGCGATCTGATGAGAGAAGCGTAGTTGTATTCTGCGTCGGTTGGGCCGTGCTGATCGGGACCGCTGCTTTGAGCATATCGTTACTAGCCTGGTCACCTGGTGTCAGCGTATTAACCGGCAGGAGGTGTTTGTTGGCAGGGATGTTGCCAGTTCCATTGATGGTGACCGGCAACAAACTCGCAGGAAAGGCACTCAGGGTACGTTTCCACTCAGGCCCACCGGTTACAATAAGATTTCCTCCTTGATAAACCCAGTTCTGCAGTGCCGCCAGTTGTTCCTGGCTTAAAGAGCCCGTAGTGAAATTATCCACCACGATAACATCGAAATTTTTGAGTATCGCGGCCTGTTTAGGCATGGCGGCCACCGTCAGATTCTTCGTTTGTCCGGCTGTAGTAAACAGGTTTGAGAGAGCCAGGTTTAGTTGCCCAAAGTTATTTGGTGTATCAGATAAGATGCCAACCAGAGTCAGATTGCTAGTAGTATTAGACGCTAGCCCCTTGTGGGAAACGATATGACCACTTGCATCCAATAAATTTACCGAGACCTCTGCATTCGCACCCTGCGCATTTAAATTTAGCGGTACTGGTATAGAGATTTGCTTTTTTGAGCCCGGTGGAAGATTGATTGCTTCTTGATAGCTATTTGTACTGATGGTTGCATTAGGTCCATTTAGTGGTGTGGTGGGAATTGTAATCGATACTTTGCCCGTAAAATCGCCGCCCGTATTGCTCAGGTTGACTTGTATGGGCACCCAGTTGCCATCCCGATAAAGGCCCTCGAATCCCATACTTGCATTAGTAATGGTGGGGCCGCTGGCCACGCTATGTTGTTGATAGGCGAGTGCCGATGGGGAAAAAAGCGCAAAAAAGAGAAATAAAGCAAGGTAACCAGCAATATATAACGTATTTCGTACAATGCGTTGAGGCCGCATGTGTAAAATGAGCATATCCCTGAGCCTCTCTTATGAATGGTAATCACAGTATCACGTCGCATAGAGTTAGTAAGAAACGTGCTTTAGCCCATTTGAAAACATATATCTTCTCAATAGAGCGAAAGGTGGAAAATCTCCAGGGTATGTTTTATGCTAGATTGTATGTTACTGCTAGTACATTAGACGTTTTAAAAGGATGTTTTGTTGCATATAATCTGGTACACTTGTATGTTCTCCGCTTCACATCACAGAAGAGCCAAAGGCTGGTAGCAGAGGAAGAGATTATAGCACCGGGCTGTGCATCCTCCTGTTGCTTTATTCATCGGCGCCAGCCTGGCGCAAATAAAGGTAGTATTTCCTGTGCATGCTTGATATAGGATAACAGATAATCCTGAGAAATACTATGGCAATAGTTGCCGCAATTGTGCTCCTACCGTTTCGATTGGATGCGCCGCATCTTTTCGTCGCCAGGCTTTCAGCATTGGTTGGCCAGCCTGGTTTTCTAGAATCCAGTCGCGGGCAAAGCTACCATTTTGTATGGCTTTAAGCGCCTGGCGCATGTTGCCCCGTGTATGCTCATCAATAATTCGCGGACCCGTCAGATAGTCACCAAATTCGGCAGTATCACTGATCGAGTTATGCATAAAGTGAATGCCTCCTTTGTATAAGAGGTCTGCGATGAGTTTAACTTCTTGCAGACAGCAGGTATAGGCCACTTCAGGCTGATAGCCTGCCTCTACCAGCGTCTCAAACGCTGTTCTTATTAGCGATGTGAGTCCCCCGCACAGCACAACCTGTTCCGCGAACAGATCGGTCTCGGTCTCTTCTGCGAGCGTCGTTTGAATGACGCCTGCTCGTGTACAGCCCAGGGCCCGGGCATAGGATAATGTCAGCTCGCGTGCCTGCCCGGTGACATCCTGGTAAACCGTCCAGAGGGCGGGGATACCTGATCCGACGCTATACATGTATCGTAACTGCGCGCCCGGCCCATTGGGCGCTACCATGGCCACATCGATATTTTCTTCCGGTACAATCTGTCCATATTGCAGGCTAAAGCCATGGGCTATCAGGAGCAGGTTGCCTGGAGCAAGGCCTGGTTTAATGCTCTGCGCATAGACCTGGCCCTGATATTGATCCGGCACCAGCAGCATAATGACCTCTGCCTGTGCCGCGGCTTCATGCGGAAGGAGTGGCGACCAGCCATCCTTTTGAGCTTTTTCTCGACTTTTACTGACAGCTGGCAGGCCTACCAGTACACTGCAGCCGCTATCGCGTAGATTCAGAGCGTGTGCGTGCCCCTGACTACCATACCCAATGATCGCCACCTGCTTATGACGAATAAGCTCTATATCTGCATCCGCATCATATAAAATCGTTGCCATACCTGTTTCCATTCTTCTCTACGTATCGTCAGACGGTAACTGTCGAAAGCTCAGACCTCTGGATCTGTTGGCTGATCTATAAACTGGCTTTTCAGGGTCCGGGCGACCTCTTTATGGGTATGATAGGTTTCGCTATCAGCGGGAAACGTGCCCGCCTGCACATCCGCACTATATTGTTTTAACGCCTGGGTGGCGATCTCTGCAAGCTGTGCATACTGGCGCACAAACTTGGGCAGGTGATTGGTCGTCAGACCAAGGATATCATGAAAGACCAGGACTTGCCCGTCGCAATGCGGCCCGGCACCAATGCCAATGGTCGGGATGGCAATCTCTTGCGTAATGATTTGTGCCAGCACATCGGGTATCCCTTCCAGGACCAGCGCAAATACACCTGCCTCAGCCAGCGCCATGGCATCTTTTAGCAATTCTCGCGCGCCTTCTAGCTCTTTGCCCTGTACCCGATAGCCACCCATGGCATGCACGGATTGGGGGGTCAGGCCAAGGTGGCCCATTACAGGAATTTCAGCGGCCAGCAAGGCTTCAATCATTGGCAGGCGTTTGCGACCACCCTCCAGTTTGACTGCCTCGGCTTTTCCTTCACGCACCAGGCGACCGGCGTTGCGAATCGTTTCCTCTGTCGAAATATGGTAGCTGAGCCAGGGCATATCCGTTACAATCAAAGAGCGTGGTTGAGCCTGGGCTACGGCGGCACTGTGGTGGATCATAATCTCAATGGTGGCTGAAAGTGTATCCGGCCTGCCCAGCACGGTAGTGGCGACGGAATCGCCAACCAGGATCATATCTATCCCGGCCTCGTCTACAATGCGGGCCATTGGCGCATCATAAGCAGTGACCATCGTCAGCTTCGTTGTATGTTTGCGAGCTTTAATGGCAGGAACTGTAACTTTATCGCGCATGGTTGTTCTTTCTCTTGATTTATGGGTTCGTGTATCGGTTCAGAATGCCTGATTGCCTGGCTTGCCTGTATCCCATGTTCCATCGGCATGCAGCACAAAATTATCGATCAGGCGCGTTTTTCCAATTCGCACAGCAATCAGCAAGAGGGCGGGCGGGCTCAGTGTCTCCAGCGGAAGAAAGGTGTTGTAATCACGAATTTCGATATAATCGAGCCGGGCGCCCGGTTCGCTGTTAACCACGTCCCGGGCTGCCTGGATAATGGTCTGTGCGTGTGTTTGGTGCTGGTTCTCAAAGGCTGCCTGAGCGGCTTTGAGGGCACGATAGAGCACTGACGCGCAGGCTCGCTCTGCACCAGTAAGATAGCTATTGCGGCTGCTCATGGCGAGTCCATCGGCTTCACGGATAGTGGGTAATACCTGTAGGGTAAGCGGAAGATTGAGATCAGCGATCATGCGGTTGATTACCGCAACCTGCTGGGCGTCTTTTTGGCCAAAATAGACCTTGTTCGGTTGTACAATCAGAAATAATTTGAGAACAACAGTGGCGACGCCTCGGAAATGCCCTGGGCGCAAGGCTCCCTCCCCCTGGTCGACCAGCGCGCCCTCGGGCGTCACATAGGTGGTAAATCCCGAGGGATACATCTCCGCCACGCCAGGAAGAAAGACCACATCGACCCCCAGGGCTGTGAGCAGTTGGAGATCGTGCTCGATGTTGCGTGGATAGCTGCTAAGGTCCTCATGCTGACCAAATTGCGTTGGATTGACAAAGATGCTGACCACCACATGTTTGTTCTCGGCGCGTGCGCGCTGAACCAGCGAGAGATGACCTTCATGAAGATAGCCCATGGTTGGTACGAAGCCAACGGAACCTGTCCACTGCTCATGTTCATGCCTCATTGCTTGAACGGTGCGGACTATGTGCATAGTTGCGGGACTCCTGTGATTGTGATGTTGTGTGAGTTATCGTGAAAAAATCTGTACGCCTTCTGGACCACCAATAATGACCTGGCTGACCATATTAATGAAGAGGCCGGTTTCAACGACCCCAACGATGCTATGGATCTGGGCGTCTAACTGTGCCGGATCGCTAATGCCCTGGGGGAATGTGCAGTCCAGAATATAATTATGATTATCAGTAATAAAGGGAATATTGTTATGCTGCCTGATCTTAACCTCCGCTCCCAGCCGGGTTAACTGTAATGTGATCGGTGTCTTTGCCAGCGGCACAACCTCTACTGGCAGTGGATAGATATGCCCTAACTGCGTAACCTTCTTGGACGAATCAGCAATGACCACAAAACGCCGTGCGGCTGAAGCCAGAATTTTCTCGCGCAAAAGCGCTCCACCGGCACCTTTGATCAGGCGGAATTGAGGATCAATTTCATCTGCGCCATCGATATAAATATCCAGTTCTGGATGCTCATCCAGGTCCGTCATAGGAATATGCAGGCTGTTCGCCAGATCATACGTGGCCAGTGAACTGGCCACCGCTCCCTTGATTTGTAGGCCCTGCTGGATCCGCTGCGCCATGGCCTGCACCAGATAGGCCGCCGTCGAGCCAGTCCCCAGCCCTACCACCATTCCTTCCTGTATCAGCTCGGCGGCTGCGTTACCAGCTAATTGTTTCCATGTATTTTGTGGACTCATAGGTGATGTCATGACCAAACTTGCTCCTTCATTGTTCAGTTCTGGTGCCCCTGATTGCGCGAATTGTAGTACAACGAATGTACTAATAATAGCCTTTTCGCGGCAGGGTACCGCTTGCTGTGTCGAGTATAGCACGTTCTATAAAGAGGCTACAAATGTGCTTCCTGAGTTGCGTGGTACCTGATCCTACTTATCTTGCCATCCCTACGACGTCGTGATACACTCTTCAAGTAATTAAAGAAATTAATCGGAAAAGTCCTGCTCCTTTACAGGAAGGATGAGCGAATTCCTTTACGCGTTTGTTGAGAATCTGTCGTTCGGGCTATAATCATATACAAAGCGACAAATATAAAGGCATGGGACCAGAGCTATGCTACTAAAAGCATACTACTATTTTGCCCAGACTCTCCTTCTTACCAGGAATAGTGAAAAAGAGCGCGGGCTTTTCTCATACCTGCTACGCAACATTGCTGTTATTTACAGCCGGGCGACTTGAGATTACCCGGCCTGCGATGCGTTTTCCCGTTACGGTTAAGAATGAGCAAAAGAGAACATGGGTGAGCGTAGCGCTGTCTACCTGCCGGTAGGAATTATCTCAGAAGGCCGAGCAACGATAAAGACTGAGGCTTTTTCTTTGGCTGTTCGATGCAGGAGCTGGTGTCTCGGTCTACGTTGATGGGGGTGGAACAGCCGAATCTGTTTCAGGTGGTAGTAATGATGTCTGATGTCTGGCGCATTATTGTGGTTGCGAGTGATGATGCTCTGAACCAGAATTTAGTCAACTCTCTGCGCAAGGATGGCTACGTTGTGCAGAGCGTGATGAGTGAAGCGGATGCAGTGCGTGCTCTCTGGTCGGAAGAGTATGAGATCGTCATTTGTGATGTGAAGACGCCCGGCGCCGAGGGTTTTGAGTTGCTTCAATGGCTGCGCGCCTATCGTCCCAACATACGTATGATTATGCTGGGAGAAGTCGACTCTGCCATGTCGCGCATGCAGGCCCTGGAGAGTGGCGCGGTAAGCTATTTTGAGAAGCCATTAGATATTCGATTGCTAAAAGAAGAGTTGCGTCGACTGCTCCAACCAACAGGTTTTTCAGCCAGCCTGGATTCATTTGATCTGTTAGACGTGATCCAGATGGTCAACATGAGCCGAAAAAGTATTACCTTATTGGTGAATACCGGGCTAGAGGAGCGCGGCATTCTGCGTTTTCAGAATGGCGAATTGATCTGGGCTGAATATGGAGTGCTGCGCGCGGAAGAAGCCTTTTTTGCTCTGGCCGCCCATAAAAATGGCACCGTGATCCACCAGCCCTGGAATGATCAGATTGCTTCTAATGTGACGCAGCCTCTGTCGCGTCTAATTTTTCAGGCCTTGCAATACCGGACAAAGTATGCTAATCGCCAGCAATATAGTGGTGAGATTGAGAGAGTTCAGCCGGCCCCTACTTCTTTTGCCGACATAGATGATACCCCATTTATGGTTCTGACTGAATCCTCCTCTTACACACCTGCTTTACAGGCCAGCGAAGACCAATGGAGAGATACAGCAGCCGCAGCGCCTGAGGTGCCGCCAGACAAAGAATGGTGGGAAAACACGGGACGCATGCCCCGCGTGGGCCCCGAGCAGGCCAGTGCCGCTCAACTCAATGACGCCACGTCTGCCCCTACGATGGCCTTGAACGGGCAAGAGTTGATGGATATGCTCCAGAAAATGAGCGATCGCTCGCGTGACCAGGCTGCGTCTGTGCCTGTTCCTGATCAGAATAGCGAGCTTCCTGGCTGGTTGACGAATCAGCCAACCTCTTCGCAGCGCGCTATTCCTCAGCCTGCGGCCGATACATCGTCGTCTGCTGCGTATCCAATACCTGCCACACCGGATATGGCTGCGCCAGCAGAGGAGTGGTCGGCTGATCAGACTCTAGCGGCAACCACCGATCAACTTGCGCCTGAACAGCGCGGTAGTTTTCAGGAGACTGAAGTATTGCGTCCGTCCAGGAGCGTGTGGGATTCTATCGGGCATACGACATCGGCTCCTCTCAATAGGCCAGCTGCGTCATCCTATCAGAATCAGAGTATGACGCAGCGAGCATCCAATAGCGATGCCTTTGCTTTTAACGCCGCAGACGAAGGAAGACAACAACTATCTTCGAGTATGCTACGAACTCAACAGGCGGCCAGGCGTAATTATGCTTCCCTGGTTTCGGCCCTCCAAACGCTAGGCTATTCTGTGCCTGGCTTTATTGCTGCCGCCGTAGCCACAATTGAGGGACAACCTATTGCCCAGGTAGCTGTTGACGACATGGATGTCTCCAGCCTCTGTCGCCACTTTAGTGCGATCCAAAAGAGTGCTCTGCTGGCTGTCAATGAGCAGGATGAGGGAGGGGAATACGAGCATACTGTAGTGACCAGTGCGGGAAGACAGATCTTCATGCATATGGTTGGCACAGATCAGCGAATTTTTCAGGTTTTAATCACCACCCGTGAGGCTGACCCCACGCAGTGTATCCAATTAATGACCAACGTAGAAGAGACCATTAGCACAGCTCTACAATAGATGCAAAGCGAGAAAGACATTTCCCATGAGTGAGAAGCAGATCGAAAAAAAAGAAGCAGCCCCCAACAAAGGATATTCCTTTATCATTGGCATGATAATTGCTCTGGCCATTATTATTGTGTTTGTGTTTCTTTTTCCTAACTAAACCTGGGCCGTCGCGCTCCCAAAGGGAGCGGGGCGTGGGGATATTTGTGGGGACAAATTATGCCCCTCGCGTTCTCGCCCACACCCGCCAAGGGGCCGCCTGAGGTTTTGCCGAAAACCTTTCGCTTAAAGTGGCAAAGACGTTGCCTCAATGATCAGTCGACAGGTGACGATGCAAAAACTCCACCAGCCGCTGTTCCTGATACTTAAGGTGCGCGGGATTGCGTGGCATGTGCCGCGCTTCCGGGAATATCATCAGTTCGTAGTCCCCTGCAACTGTAGCCAGGGCTTCAGCTAGCCGCATAGTATGACGGGCATGCACATTTTCGTCCACCAGGCCGTGCACCAACAATAATTTGCCTGCCAGCTTTTCGGCGTAAGGTAACACCGAACTGGTTGTGTAGCCTGTGGCATTGGTGCCTGGTTGCCCCATGTAGCGCTCGGTATAGTGGGTGTCGTATCCCTCCCAGAAGGTGACCGGTGCGCCAGCAATGCCTGCTTTGAACACCTCCGATGCCCGCAATAGCGCCCTGCAGGTCATATAGCCACCATAGCTCCAACCATAGATGCCTACCCGCTTGCTATCGACATAGGGTCGGCTACTCAGGAAGCGTACCCCTTCCGCTTGATCGTCAACTTCGAGCTGCCCCAGGTTGCGCGCGATCGCAGCCTCAAAGGCCAGGCCACGATTCGCGCTGCCCCGGTTATCGACTTTCAACACGACGAAGCCCTGTTGTGCCAGGTATTGAGCGCGCAGGTCTACGGTGAGGGACCAGGTACTGGTAACTGTCTGCGCGTGAGGACCTCCATAGACGGACACCACCAGCGGTCGTGGTTGACCGGCGGTGCGTGTTTGCTCTGATGCATAAATTGCCGCGTAGAGCAACGTGCCATCGCTCGTATGGAAGCTGGTGATCTCAGGCACGCAAAGTCCGAGCGAAGCGGGCGTGGTTCCCTTGTTCTCAAACAGCACATTCCGTTCCTTCCCATCTGCCAGGCTGCGTAGTGTCAGGCGAGGCGGTTGCTGAGGACTTTGCCAGGTATCGACGAAAAAGCGGCGATCAGGCGAGATGACCGCGTCGTGCCAGCCCGACTCCTGAGTCAGGCGCCGCAGGGGTCCGCCATCAAGCGAGACAGCATAGAGGTGCCGTTCCAATGGTCCCTCGCCAGTGCCCTGGAAATAGACGATGCGCCGATCCTCATCAACTGCCACCTGGCCGGTCACCATCCACTGTCCCTCGGTCAGTGTCCGTATCTCACGTCCATTGCGATCATGGAGTGAAAGATGGCGAAAGCCTGTCCGTTCGCTTGACCAGAGAAATTCACCCGAGCGGAGGAAGCGCAGGTCATTGTGAAGATTGAGCCAGGGTTGCTCTTGCTCCTCGATCAGTGTCGTTGCCGCGCCACTCTGGGGATCGAAGGTCACCAGCCGCTGCGCACACTGATCGCGTGACTGGATCAACGCCGTCAGCGTGCCATCGGGTCTCCAGGCCACGCGTGTCAGGTAGATATCGTCATTTGTACCCAGGTCCATCCAGGTGACATCCTCCGGGCGTCCGTCCACTGCCACAATGCCCAGTTGCACGACTACATTCCGTGTGCCTGCGAAGGGATAGCGGTGCTCCTCCACGGCTACTTGTTCCGTTCCCTGATGCACGATAGGATAGCGGGGAATATGGCGGCTATCGGCGCGCACAAACGCCAGGCGTGCACCATCCGGACTCCACCAATAACCCTCTGAGCGTCCCATCTCCTCCTGTGCGATATATTCCGCCAGGCCATTGGTCACGCCATCCGTTGCGCCGCTGGTAAGCGTTCGTAGTTGTCCAGATCCATCAGTCGTGATAACATGGAGTTCACCGGAGCGCACGAAAGCCACATGTGACCCATCCGGGCTGAGTTGCGTGTCAATCGCCCCTTCACTGTTTGCTAATGGGGTCAAGCCTTGCTCGCCGTGCGCGATATAGAGCCGCCCATCAAATGGGATCAGCAGGACCAGTGACGTCCCATCCGTTGCCCGGGCGAATTGGTAACTGGTGACGCCTGATTCGCGTTGCCGGCTACGTTCGCGTCGCAACTCCTCCTCGAGGGAGATCTGACCGGTGGCACGTACCGTGCCACCGGTCAGATCCGTGAGCTGTCGCCGTTTCCCATTGTTCAGATCATAGCTCCATAGCTCTTGAGCCAGCGAACCTGCGACACCCTGCCGATAGGTCACCTTCTGGCTGTCGGGGGTGAATGCTATGCCGTTTGGTGCGCCCATGCCCGGGCGTGGATAACGTGCGACGTCCTCCAGGGATAACTGACTGTCCGTCATTTCGTGCCTCCTATGAAATCCTTTTATCCAACAAGTGTATAACCTTTGCAAATCACATGATTATATATAGGATACGACAAAATTAGCAAAGGTAATCTTTTTTCGAAGGGGGGAGTTAAGGATGCACCAGGGCCAGATTATCCGTGTGGGTGAAGAAGGCCGACCTCGTAGCGCCCAATCATGGCCCCGCTTACGCGTCCGAGTTCTGCGAGGTTTCGAGGAGCTTTTTCAGGTAGTTCAGGTCCATATCTCGCTCGGTCGAAGGCTCATCGGTAGGCGAGAGCGGATTTTTCGGTTGGATGCGGATACGTTTTCTGGTCGATAGCTCTGTGTTTGATGATGTTGTCAGAGGACCAGTACGGGGTGGACGTTGTTCACTGGCATTAGTTTGTGAGCCAGCCTGCTGTTTATTTTTCAGGCTATCGAGTTGTTGCTCAATTGTTTGTTCGGCACTCAACGCGGCTAGCTGAGCGCTGAGATCGCGCTTCTCAAGCTCTGCCATTGCCATGGTCCGCGCCTCGCTATCCAGCTGAGCATCTCTGGCCTTACGATTCGCTCGCGGGTTTGCTTTACCTGTCTTCTGGAGAGCCTCATAGACGCGTTGTTGAATCAATGCATTGCGTTTGCGGGTTGCTAGTAATTCAATGGTTGTGTCCACCTCGGCTATCTTTTCATCTAGTTTGCGCAGCACGCCACGCAGCGTGGCTACAAACTGCTCCTGCTCCTTCTTTTGCTGCTGGTAGCGCTGGACAATTTTATTCTGCTCATTGTATTGTATCAGAGCCTGGCGTGCCAGCGCATCGTTTCCATGTTGCACCGCCTGCTCCGCCTTTTTCAACCAGCTATCAACCTCAGTCTTGCGTGCCTGAATCCGTTTTTGCAGAACATGCCCCTCTGCAATAGCCTTGGCAACCTCAGTTTTCACTTGCACCAGCTGATTACGCATATCTAGCTGCAGTTGCCGCAGGGATTTTTCCGGGTCATCAGCCTTTTCTGCTACCACATCAAGATTGGCCCCGAGCAAAGTAAGTACACGTTCCAACAGATTCATAGGCTCTCTCCATTAATCATATTGTCGTAGGTTCGGCCCTTGCGGCCGATTTGCCTCGCCGCACGAAAACGCCCACCCGTCGTAGGTTCGGCCCTTGCGGCCGATTTCTCGCCACCCCTTGCATCCCCGCTTTTCCGATGATGTTCAAAAACCTTAATTTTATATTTCAGGAGAGCCGGGAGGTGCATGTTGCTAACATGCGCCCCCTGGTCCTGTTATTCAATCAACTGAGCGGTTTACCGCCGTTCCAATATTCGGTGTCACTATAGATGGTACTAATTTTTGCTACGGGCAGACTCAACTGCGCCGGTACCATTAGCACGAGCATTCGCATCTGTCTCGTTGACGTTATCTTCGTGACGGAGCGCAGGCACATTGCTCATCAGGTCACCAATGCGGGTACCGCTCAGCAACTCGAAGAGGGCAGGCACCTGAGCTACCATATTCATGATATCACCAGTTAAGCGACTGGCACCAACACCGTTGTGACTGCTATCACTGCCAGTAGAGACAATGGTGACCTTATCAACTTTGCCCAGTGGCTCAGCAATCGCGCGAACGATCTCTGGCATACCGGTGAGTAGTTTATCCAGTACCGCAGCCTGGTTGTATTCATGGAACGCGGCCGCTTTGACTTTCATCGCGTCCGCTTCGGCTTCACCTTTCGCACGGATAACTTCAGCTTCAGCGAGACCACGGGCACGAATAACTTCGGCATCGGCAAGACCGCGGGCGCGGTTAGCGTCCGCCTCACCAAGACCGCGAGCCTTAGATGCATCCGCCTGACCTTGCGCTTCCAGGATCAGGCGCTGTCTCTCAGCTTCAGCGACCGTCTCAATACGGCGGCGCTCGGCCTCGGCAGCTTTTTGGATGGTTGCTTGCAGTTCCAGTTCACGGCGCTGGATTTCAGCCTGTTGCACTTTGATCTGGGCGTTTTTCTCAACCTCGGTAACACGCACAGCCTCGGCCACGACCTGCTGCTGCGTCACATTGGATTGAATATCATAGGCTTTGTCGGCGCTTGCCTGTTGTTTCTTGATTTCAGCATCGAAGGAGGCCTTTTTCAGAGCGAGGTTTCTCTGAGACTCTGCCTGCAATGCCAGCGATTCGGCTTCGGCTTTTACACGCTCTTGATCGGCCAGGGCACGAGCAACGGCGGCCTCACGAGAGGCATTGGCCTGCTGAATCTGCGTATCGCGTTGAGCCAGAGCCGCAGCGATATCGGCCTGCTTACGGATCTGTGCAATCTGTGGACGACCCATGTTGGCGATATAATCGTTTTCGTCACGGACATCTTTAATGGTGAAGGAGATAACTTCCAATCCCATTTTTTGCATATCAGGTGTGACGGTACGCAGCATTTTTCCGCCGACGCTCTCAGGATCTTTCACCAGATCCTCAACGGTCAACTGACCGACGATCCCACGTAGATGGCCTTCCATTACCAGGCGGATCAGATTCTCGCGATCCTCCTGCGATTTGCTCAGGAACTGTTCAGCCGCGGTACGAATGCTCTCGTCATCTGAGCGCACTTTAATCTGGGTGACGGCCTCTACATTGACGGCTACACCCTGGGTGGTGTAGAGGGCCTGGCGTGGTGCGACATCAAAGGACATCAATTCCAGAGAGAACTCTTGCGCGCGATTGAACAGAGGAATAACCAGTTTGGCTCCTCCTGTAATCACATGCGTGCCACCCTGCCCATAAACTATCAGTGCCTGGTTGGGGCCAACTTTCCGTAACAGGGCACCCCATACGCGCACGAAGATGATCACGATGAGCAAAAAGGCAACTATACCAATGCCAATAAGAGCTAACAGACTCATAATAATTTACTCCTTTTTCGTGTTATTACGCATAATGTATTCAGAGTCATTTTTATTGGGTTCCTCAAGGAGTGCGCGTAGTGTGGCCATATCATCGGCTTCGGGTTGTAGCAGACTCGCTGAATCCTCCTGGTTCACAAAGTGGTCCCAGGTATCAACCTCAGCGATACCATGCTGGTAATTGACAACCACCACTTCCTGGTCGCGTTCCAAACGACGATTATCGATGCTGCGTGCCGGAATACTCTTACGCATACCGCCAGGAGAAATGTATAGGATTTCTCCCAGTCCGTTTTCCTGAATGGTAATGCTGACCTTGCCAAGCAGACCTGTACGGTCGGACACATCCTGTACGGTAGCTGCTTCGCTGCCGCCCAGCATACGCGAAAACATCATGAGTAACAGGATGGCCACAATTACCCCGCTTACGCAGGCGAGCCCCAGGACGATTGACATGCGAAAGTTGGTGGTCGTATGAAAGGTATAGCCAAAGAAGCCAAAGCCGATCAAAAAAAGTACAATACTGGTTGGATTGAGAATACTAAAAAGTGAGAAATTGTTTCCCTCTTTGTTTCCATCAGAGGTATGATGGGCACCGTGGTGACCTGCATGTGAATGTCCTTCAATATGGAAATGATGGGCATGGTGACCGGCGCCTTGTCCATGATGGCCCAGGTTACCGAACAGTGCTGTGACGAGCAGGTAAAGGATGCCAAGTAGAAAACAGCCAATAAACAATAGTGAAAGCTGATCAGTTGCGATCATAGCGCTGCTCCTTTAGATTTGGAGATACTATGACGTATGCTCTTCGCTGCTCAACATGTTCAATGATGTTGATGATGCTGGTGAGTATACCGCATGTCCCTAATACCCATGCCAATAAGAGGCAAGGGAGTGTTGGTGACGCCCCGATAAATGCCAGGACAGGAAATAGCGTGTCGGCGAAATAACTAACCATAGCGAGTAGCAATGCGCTACTGATTAAGCAAAGTGAGACTAGCACTGGATGACGTTGCAGGAGTGGATGTCGTCCATGCCAATGTTGATCATAGCCATGCTGGCTATGGAGCTCAAATTGTCGCGGAGCCATTGCCTCTCCTTCTTGTTTTTGGCTGGCACATTGCTAAACAGGCAATGTGTGATAAAACTCTCATCAAAGTCTCCACATTGTATGCTTGAACCCTTTGCCGGGGGCATTCACTATCAAGCGTTACCCCATATATATAGACGGGGTAAAAGATAGAAAATACAATCGGCTTTATTCGGCTTCCTCTTGCATATCCAGGGCATCGATAATTGCTTCCAGCTCTTCAATTGAGAGCTCCATAAATGTACGAAAGACCGCCAGGTAGCGTCTTGGCTCTTCAACTTCGGCGAGCAATTGTAATAGCTCACTCAATACTGGTTCGCGGCGCCATTCAGCTGCATTGGCTATCAACCATGTCCCCAGACGGTCACTTTCCTGACCGACCTCGGTGAGTAGGTCAGTGCTATAATCCGGCGGATCGCTCACAAGATAGCCTGGATGAACTTTAAAAAAGCGCGCCAGGAGATCCCGGCTCGATGCCGTCAGATGCAGTCGCTTTGAGCTCTCGAGTTGGGATAGATAGGCCTGACTTATGCTGACCCCCAACTCTTGATGCATTGTTTTAACGACTTCCATTTGCGTCATCGGGCGATTAAACCCTCTCAATTCGCCTTCTACTTCACGTAAATGTTTAATCTTCTCCGCTAGATTCATGCTTACCTCATAACTATTTGCTATAGAAAGTATAGCTAGATGCTATGTTATTGTCAAGAGAAAAAGAGGCTTTTTACCGAACTGACCAGAATATATGTGTATTGCCCCCAAAAAAGAGAGATTAGCCACGTGAAAAGCATTGACTAATCTCTCTTATTATAGCTGCTGCAACGGGATATGTATGCCTCTATAGGCTAGAATAGCCAGTGGAGCAGTATTAGTTTCAGGTCGCTATACCTGCGTTATAGTGCCGGTGGTGCTATCGATATGGATGGTCACCGGGGTTAATGGGGTTTCAGCTGGACCCATAACGGGATTGGCCTGCTGGGCCGGGTCAAATTCGGCGCCATGGCATGGGCAGACGAGGAGGTGCTGTTGTGGATCATAATCTACCTGGCAGCCTGCGTGGGTGCAACGTAGATCATAGGCTACAAATTTACCACTGGGCAGGCGAATCAGCATACCGGCCTCACCGCTACTGTTGATAGTAAATGGCACACTGCTATTGTTCGGTACCGCATTGACCTGGGCGATTTTGTTTCCTGCTGGGGCA
Organism: Dictyobacter formicarum; assembly: GCF_016587435.1. Next base: position 369,446 of record NZ_BNJJ01000006.1, on the reverse strand, counting down.
TCCGTGGATGCTGGCGTTGGCGTGGCCTGATTGCCATCGTCACCCTGGGAAGGCGTGGGTGGCTGTGTCGCAATGGCCGTTGGCTGCTGTGTAATAGGGGAAGCTGCCTGTGTCTGAGTGTTTAAAATACGCGCGGCCATGGCGACGGCTGCCAGCCCGAAAGCACCTATGCCACCTGTAACCAGTCCCATCAGAAAACCACGGCGTGTACTTCTTGTCTGTTGAATGGTGGCTCGCCTGGGACCCTGATGCTGTGGCGTGTTCCGGGCCGGTGTAACCGGTTCTGCCAGCGGCCTGATGCCTATTATAAGCATTGCCAGCCGGGTGAGTGCCGGAGACCGCTGCTGTGAATTGGCGGTCCGTAATACGGGTGCGAATAGGCTTTCGTCAATGGTAGGCAGGCCTGTATGGGAAGGGCCATTGAGCAAGAGGGTTAACCAGGCGAAGACAAAAACGATATCAGAGCCAAAGAAGTAGGGATAGACACGCCAGGTGGCTGAGAGAAAAAAGACCAGGCTGAGTAGCGCGCCAAAGAAGGCAGCCGGGCGCATCAGCAGGCCAAGCAATGCGCCAGCCCCCATAGCAACCTCTCCGAAAGCGACCAGAAAACCGAAGAACTGGGCATGCGGAACCGCTACATGCAGCAAAAAATCTTTCAACGGCGATGCCGTCGCATATCCCGCCAGCTGCTTGCCAATATAGCCAGCTTTCTGAGGATCAAAGAACTGTGGGTCAGCCAGCTTTTGTATGCCCGCATAAATGAATGTAATGCCAAGAAATAGCCGTAATGGTAACAATATCCAACCAGGAGATGGAGCTATGGAGAGTCTTTTCTCTTGCATATGAATGTTATATCCCTCTTTTATGTATGTGTATTGACAATAGCCCTGTCGCTCTGAGAGAGTGTCTGAAAGTCAGACTTTTTGCGCCTTCGGCCCCTAACACTACGCTCCTTCGGAGCTCAAACCTGTTTTAATGAGTGGTGCAGAAAATGTGCACAACACATTTTCTGCACCACTCATTAAAACAGGTGCGGGCGCGCAGGCGCCCGCCCGTACGGGGGCGGTTTGCTTCCCATCGTGATAGACTTCAGACACACTCTGAAAATCTACACCTTTTGTTTATAAAATGCCAACATGATAATGTGATTAAAGACGGGCGAAGTTTTATTGGGAAGGAAAGAGATGCGGAGCCAAAAAAATGATGAGGCTTGCACATGCGGACAAGCCTCGTATCAAGTGACGTAGAGCCTGTGACTCACTCTAGCATTTCACATGACAACAGTATACGCTCGAAATTTCAAGAAACTATCACGGATTTGTAAATTTTGTTTAGTGTTTTCCCTTACAACTTTTTGGGATTTAAATGCAGTGTTCCTTCTGTATGCTCTTCGATCTCTTTTCGAAGATAGAGCATAGGATGTGTCTCTCCCGTCCGCCAGAGGGCAATAAAGTCATCATAGTGTTTACTGCCGGGCAACCCGGATTGACCTGGTGCGTGAATTGAACGCGATCGCGATAACTGATCTAAATCAATAATCTGGCGGTAAGAAGGCACTACCATCACATTCTCCGGATCGGTGATGATGGAGGAGCCGACATTAACGGTATCGCTATCGCCACCAACAGAGAAGGGACCACGATTGAAGAATCCCTCTAACGCCTTCACCGCGCCCAAGGGGTGTGTGTACTTTATTTTATGGATGGCTCCATACTGCCAGCGCAGAATATTGCTACCGAGTCTCTCTTTCAAATCTTCTAATGTTGCCTCAAAGGCGCGCTCCAGCGCGATCGACCACGTTTTGGGCCCATTGGGAATGACCGAGTTATCAAACCAGCTGGCGGGCTGCTCGCGCAGAAGGCGCAGGAGCAATGGCCTGTTGCGACCAGCATAACCGTTGAATGTACCCAGCGCGTTCAGGCTTTTACCCAGATATTGCTGGATGAGGATTTCGTCATTGCCCAGCAGCGCATCCAGCACCAGGCGCTCCAACTTGCGTATAAAGGTGGTATAGAGACTGGCCCCGATGCTGTGGAGGCTGAGCTGATAATCCCAGGTCTGTAAAATTTCATGGGCCGCACGCTTGAGCGCCGTATCGGCCTCCAGCTGAAGTATATAGGGCACGACCTCGATGGCCGGGAGGCAATAATAATCATTTTGAATGGTGGACATATCTTCAACGGTGATTTTTTGTTTCTCGGTTAGCATTTGTTGGATGCGCTGAGCTCGATAGCCGTTCAACCATTCGTGAGTGATATAGTAAGGATAATCATCATCGATGACACGGTTATTGGCGGTGATCAAAAAATGTTGTTCCGGGTTATAGGTCTGGGGTAGTTCTTCAAAGGCAACCCTGCTGGTCCACTCGTACTCTCCTGTCCAGCCAGGCACCGGCACCAGTGCCTGTCCCTGGGCTCGAATGGGAATATAGCCGGCCATGACATAGCCGATATTGCCTGCCCGATCGGCATACACAAAGTTTTGCGCTGGCACATCCCAGTCGCGTAATGCGCTATGAAACTCCTGCCAGTCGCTGGCACGGTTCAGGTTTCGGATAGCAGACACCAGGGTACTGGATTCCAGGCCAGTCCAGCGCAATGCCAGCGGTAGCTCATTGGTTTGCCCCTTGCTGCTTTGAGGTTGTGAGATGGCGGGAATATGGGTAATAATCGGTCCATGGCGCGTAATTCGTACCTCTTCAATGACAGGCATATCCTGTCCTTTGATCGTGATCTCTTCCCGTATGACCTCTGCCTCTTCCCACTGACCTGCAAACTCATACTGACGTGGATTCTCTGGATTGAACTTCTCCACATACAGATCCTGTACATCTGATACCGCGTTGGTGACGCCCCAGGCAATCTGTTGATTATGCCCGATGATGACGCCGGGGGCGCCAGGGAAGGTGACTCCGGTGACGTCCAGCTCTTTTGAGATCAGGTGGCACTCAAACCAGATCGACGGCGCGGCCTGTCCCAGGTGCGGATCATTGCAGAGCAAGGGAGCGCCGCTCTCGGTCATGCTGCCATCCACCACCCAGTTATTGCTGCCTCCCATCACGCTAAAGCCGCTCAAGGTCTGAATTTGCTGGTATTGTTCTAGCAGGCCCAGATTAATGCCCTGATAAGAAACGCCTGGCGGCAGAATCAGCGGATGTTGGGGGTCATAGCCCGGCTCTAGTTGTGCCGCACACTCTATTCCTACCTTCTCGACGATGCGCGCGCGAATCAGTTCAGTTTCCCAGTTGCCGCCCAGCGTCCAGCCCTGCACTTTGCCCCATTGGAGCGTATCGGCTGGCTTCCAGGGTTCGGGCCGATAATTGAGCAGGCGAAACTCTACTGGCAATTTGTTTTGATTACGTCTGATAAAGCTGTTGACACCGCTGGCATAGGCTTCCAGGATGCGCAGGTCCTGTTCTGGCAGGGACGCTACATCGGCGGCCGCGGCCCGATGCATGCCCAGGCGGCGGCAAAAGCGATCAGTCTCCAGGGTGACATCTCCAAATATCTCGGAGAGGCGACCAGATCCCAGTCGCCGGTGCAAGTCCATCTGCCAGAGGCGTTCCTGGGCGTGAATATAGCCTTGCGCGAAATAGAGATCATCATCGTTGCTGGCGTAGATATGGGGAACACCATATTGATCCGTAATGATTTCAACCGGGTCATGTAGTCCTGTGATTTGAATGGTGCCACTGGTTGAGGGGAGTCGACGATGGGTCAAGAGTGAATAGAAACCGTTGACAAAACCGCCCAGTTCGCCGGTTTTGTTCAGGTTTTTGCGCCACCAGGATGCCATAGATTGTCCTCCTTCTATTGGAAACATACCACGGCGGTGTGCTGGAGGTGCGGGCGAGCATGCTCGCCCGCACCTCCAGCGTTTTTTGAATATATTACACCAATTGCGTGCCCTGTGGGGTATCGCGCACTTCAAAGCCCATACTTTTCAGTTGATCACGCAGGCGATCCGACTCTTTCCAGTTGCGTGCGGCCCGCGCGGCGTCCCGCTGGCGTACCAGTTCTTGCGCCTGATCGCTGATGGTTACGGGAGCCTTTGGTGCCACTTTATCCAGTTGCAGACCCAGCACCCGATCAAAATCCAGTATCAGGTGGCGCCGTTCGGCGGGCGCGATTTTGTTGGTGCGTGCTGCCTCACGGGTGATACTGATTGCCACTGGCAGGTCCATATCATTATTAATTGCTTCATGGAACGCCTCGCGTGTACGCTGCGCCTCTTCTGACCAGACAGCTGGCGCATCGGTCACAGGAAGATCAGCAATATCCGCGCGTAGATTATTCAAGGCGTTCTGGGCGGCATTGATTGAATCATCGGTAAAATTGAGTTTCGAGCGATAGTGCGCCGTTAAGAGCAGGTAGCGATACGCCATCGGCTCGATGTTGCGCTCTTTCAATGTGCTCAAGAGCAAGACGTTGCCAACCGAGCGCGACATCTTGCTGTTGCCGAAGTCCAGGAACTCATTGTGTACCCAGTACTGGACGGGCTGCTTGTCGGTCGCACCCTGACTCTGAGCGATTTCGTCTTCATGGTGGGGAAAGACCAGGTCGATGCCGCCGGTATGGATATCAAATTGTTCGCCCAGGTATTTGGTGGCCATGGCAGAGCATTCAATGTGCCAGCCTGGAAAACCAACGCCCCAGGGACTCTCCCAGTTCATCTGTCGCGTGGCGTCGCCATGCTTCCAGAGCGCAAAATCCTCTGAATTCTGTTTATCTTCGGCCACCTCCATCTGCGCACGTCCATGGCCACCGGCGCGCAGATTTTCGACTGTGTTTCCGGACAGTGCGCCATAGTTTTGAAAGCGGCTGACCGCGTAATACACATTGCCATCGCTGACGTAGGCCAGATCCTTTTCGATCAGCTTGTTCGTCATCTCAATCATTTCAGGGATATGGTCGGTGGCCTTTGGCACTATATGCGGTGGCAGGATATTCATCTCATCGCTATCACGTATGTATTGCTGTGTATAGTGAGCGGCAATCTCATAGGCCGAGCGACCGGTGGTGCGCGCCTCATGCTCTAGCTTATCTTCGCCACCACGGGCGTCGTCATCCTCATGCAGGTGACCAACATCGGTGATGTTACGGACCAGCGTGACGTCGTAGCCATTGTACTCAAGTATACGGCGTAGCCAGTCGGTGGTGGTAAATGAACGTAGATTGCCGATGTGAATATCTTTATAAACGGTGGGTCCGCAGTTATAAATCCCTACTTTAGGGGCGTGTAACGGCTTGAACAGTTCCTTGGTGCGCGTCAATGTATTGTACAGGTAAACTGGTTTGCTTGCTATCGTTGACATGAGCAAATCTCCTCTATAAGCTGAGTTATTGTGCTTGTGTGCGTGCGTATGTGCTCTATTGTATCAGTCTGGTATCTTACGAGGTAGCAGCTCAGACGGAAGACGTGTGGGGGGAAGCTAATACTAATGGCTGTTGGAGGACACGCCAATACGTTCATAGAGGGCTGAGCTACTGTGTGATGCTGCCTCTATGAACGCATAGACAGGTGCAATTGTGCATTCTAATGTTCACAAATCTCTCCAACATATCAGGTTTTCTTGAATTATTTCGCCAATATTATATCACATAAATTCAACCACGCCAACGTAGGTGCGCCCCCTGGCGGGCGCTTTTGCCGCACAAGCTCGAAAACGCACCTACAAGGTCATGTTTCCTGTTGTTTAGACGCCGACCGCCTCCTCATTTTGCACGCGGATAGCGAAGTATACCGCTTGCTGGTGGTGGGTGATCATCGCGGCTGTTGACTGCTCAGGGACCAACTGGTGGGCCTCCGTCAGAGTGACGCCGATGCTTTGCTCGACGGGAAGCAGCTTAAAGAGCTTTTCGTGATCGGTCAGGTCTGGAATGGCAGGATAGCCCCAGCTATAGCGACGGCCACGGGCCTCATCCGTCAGGCCAAGCTCCTGGCGTACCACGCGATTGGTATATTCAGCCAGTCCCTCCGCCATCTCGACAGCCAGTCCATGCAAGAAGTAGGCCTCTGAATACTGACCCGTATCCTGTAGCGCCTGAATGGTGTTGCTGGCCTCGTGTCCCATAGTGACTACCTGTAAGGGGAGCACATCGACCTTGCCGCTCTCCACCGACGCGAAGTAGTCTGCCATGCAGAGGCGGTCATGCTCGGTCTGGCGGCGGAAGACAAAGCGCGTCACTTCGCGTAACTGGCCATCCTGCTGGAACTGTACTGGATCATACACAAGTAGTTCATTGCCACTGGATTGGCAGGGATAATAGCCATAGACTACTTTGGGTTGGAGGTAGCGCTGCTGGCGTGCCTCGCGCAGCATGCGCTCAAGCCGCGGCTCAAAGTCCTGCTTTACCAGGCGAGTGAATTCCTCACCATGGGCTTTGCCGCCCCAATGGAGTCGATAAAGCGTCTTGTAGTCCATACAGGCTGCGATATCTTCCAGTCCAATGCGCTCCAGGATGCGCGGTCCCCAGAATGGCGGCGTCGGAATTGAGAGTGCAGGCCGCACACTGCTGGATGGCGTGGTTACCACTTCCTGCTCTACCGGCTCCGTTTCGGCGCCCCTGGCATTTTTCTTCTGGCGTTCGTTCAGCGCCTCGCGTTGGATACGCTGTACAAACTGCTCCCGTTCCGCCGGAGGATTGGTCAGCTTATCCACGATATCCAGCCCCTCAAAGGCATCGCGGGCATAGAAGACGCCCGGCTCGTATGGTGTGGGTACGGAGTCCGCCTTCTGCTCATCCACAAAGAGGATACGTCGTCCAAAGGAACGGTTGATGGCTGCGCCGCCGATGATGACCGGGAAGGACAGATTGCGCTTATGCAGTTCTTTGACGCACAGCGGCATCTGCTTCGAGGTACTGACCAGCAGAGCCGAGAGGCCAATCGCATCGGCCTTGACCTCAATAGCCTTTTCCAGGATTGTATTCAACGGCACCTGTTTGCCCAGGTCATAAACGGTATAGCCATTATTACTGAGAATGGTGTTGACCAGATTTTTACCGATATCATGCACATCGCCATAGACTGTGGCCAGCACGACCTTGCCTTTGGTGTAGCCTTCCTGTTTTTCCAGGTAATTTTCCAGGTGGGCCACCGCACGCTTCATCACCTCAGCCGATTGCAGTACAAACGGCAGAATCAGTTCGCCAGCTCCAAAGCGATCTCCCACATCCTTCATAGCGGGCAGGAGCACCGTATTCAACACGTTGACGGCCGCGTCGTTGTTATTGACCTCCATGCTGTTGGCGCGCTCGGCCACTACCTGGTCGATCAATGGCTCAATGCCCTCTTTGCGGCGATGCAGGATCTGCCAGTGGATGCGCTCGGCCACCTCCATGCCCTCGGTGGGATCAACCTTGTCGTTGTCGTCGCTTTTCTGTGGACCATGCTGTTCAAAGTAGTTAATGTAGCGCGGCAGCGCATCGGGTCGGTTAAAGATCAGATCGTCCGCCAACTGGCGCTGCTCATCATCGATCTCCGCATACGGTTTGATATGGGAAGGATTAACGATCGCCATATCCAGGCCGGCCTTCACCGCATGATAGAGGAAGACGCTATTGAGGACCGCGCGCGCATGCATTTTTAAGCCAAAGGAACCATTGCTGACGCCCAGGATCGTCATCACGCCTGGCAGCTCAGCTTTGATACGCTTGATGGCTTCCAGGGTCTCAATGGCCGCTGTCTGTAGCTCTTCCTGGCCGGTCGTAATTGGGAACGTCAAGGTATCAAAGACCAGCGCGTTCGGGGAGAGACCGTATTCATTGACGCAGATATCATAGATCTTATGCGCGATCTCGACTTTGCGCTCGGTGGTCTTGCCCATACCGTTCTCATCAATGGTCAGTGCAATCACCGCTGAGCCATGCTCCAGAGCCAGCGGGAGCACACTTTCAATACGCTGGCGTCCCATCTCCATATTAATTGAATTAATCAGGACGCGCCCCGGAGCGATCTCCAGCGCGGCTTTGATAACACTGGCTTCGGTACTATCGATGACCAGCGGAGCCTCGCTGCCCATCGAGAGCTTCTTGACCAGGGTGGCCATTTGTACATCTTCATCGGTGCGCTCGGTCAGGGCAACCTGCACATCCAGCACGTGGGCGCCGCCCTCGACCTGCTCGCGACCAATCGCCAGCAAGGTATCATAATCGTCGGCCAGCAGCGCCTGTTTGGCTTTGCGGCTTCCGGTTGAGTTGACGCGCTCTCCCACAAGCAGGGGCGCGGGATCTTGCTGCATCGAGACGGCGCGAATACCACTGGAGAGGAAGGGAGGAATGATCTGCTGGAAGTTTTTCTGCACGATATTGTTGTCGGCAATCGGTCGTGGCTGGCGTGGCGCATTGCGACAGGCTTTGACGATAGCCTGCAGATGCTCATGGCTGCTGCCGCAACAGCCGCCGATAATATTGACGCCAAACTCCGTGACAAATTCTTTGAGCGCCTGGGCCATTGGCTCGGGCTCCATTGGATAGACGGCCTGGCCATTGACGTTCAGAGGGATACCAGCATTGGGGATAGTAGAGATGGGTAACGGACAGTTTTCGGCCAGAAAGCGTACAGGCTCGCGCATATGTTCAGGACCTGTCGAGCAGTTGAGTCCAACGATATCCACGCGCAAGGCGACCAGTGTCGTCATAACCGCCGCTATGTCCGTTCCCAGGAGCATGCGGCCGCTGGTATCCAGCGACACCTGGGCCTGAATGGGCACCTGGCGACCTGTATCCTGCATAGCCTGGCGCAAACCGGTAATCGCCGCCCGCACCTCCAGGATATCCTGACTGGTTTCAATCAAGAGGACATCCACCCCGCCCTCCAGCAGGCTCTTTCCCTGTTCCCGGAAGATAGACGCCAGTTGCTGATAGGTGATATTGCTCAACAGAGGATCGTCAGAGGAGGGAAGCATGCCGGTAGGACCGACTGAGCCAGCTACAAAGCGAGGTTGCTCGGGAGTGCTAAAGCGATCCGCTACTTTGCGCGCCAGCTGTGCCGCTGCCAGGTTGATTTCATGGGTCAGGTGTCCTAATCCATATTCATCCAGTTTCAAGCGACTGGCGGTAAAAGAATCCGTTTCAATGACGTCACAGCCCGCCTCCATAAAGCCCGTATGGATTTCCTCGATGACATTGGGCCTGGTCAGCACAAGGTATTCATTACAACCTTCGGTGGCTTCGCCACCATAGTCTTCGGCGGTAAGTTGATAGCGTTGAATATTTGTGCCCATCGCTCCATCATAGATCAAAATACGTTGGGCCAGTGTATCGAGAAATCGGCTCATATTTCCTCCGAACTACTGGAATAAGCTAGTATGATACATTCATAGAGTCATGTTTTTGATGGCATCAGGCGTCACCCTTGAATAAATTATATGGAGATAGTTTGCTGCCTGATATGATTGCTATTTGGGATGACACTTATTTTTCTGCCAGTGCGGCAACAAGTTCGCGACAGAAGGCTGGAATGTCTTCCACCACACGGCCCCAGACAAAATGACCTTCACGGAAGGCCGCTTGATCTATCCAGATGCCACCTGCATTCGTGATATCATCTTTGATGCCAGTCGAGCCGGTTGCTTTACATCCTCGTATAATTCCTGCAGAGATAGGAACCCAGCCGCCGTGGCAAATCGTTGCGATAATTTTCTGCTCGTTATGCATATCACGGACCAGCTGAAGTATTTTCTGACTTCTACGCAACTTATCCGGAGCCCAGCCACCTGGTATCACCAGTCCATCTAACTCTCTGGCGGTTGGAGCATCATCAATACTCACGTCAGGCGTCATTTCCAGACCATGTTTACCATGGACCGTTTCTTTATTCAGACCAATGACAATAACACGAGCACCTTCTTCGCGTAGACGCATCACCGGCACCCAGAACTCCAGGTCCTCTACTTCCTGGGCGACAAAATACCCGATAGTTTTTCCTTCTAAGCGCATAGTAAATCTCTCCTCGGTGTATAGGTGTCATGGTGTATTATAACATGAGCTGCGAAGCAATAGTGAGGTCTATGTATGTGCAGAGGTCATATTTTTGATAGACTTTGTATATATTCTATAGATTTTGTATATATTCTATTGAGTAGCTTCTGAGAGCCTGGAACTCAACTGTCATCGAGATCGTTAGTAGTAGAGTAGAGTAACGATTTTATTATCGGGTACAGGATTTTGATGGAGGTGTTGGCATATGGCACAACGTTTTATGCTCGGGATTGAGGAGGAGTTTCAGTTGGTCGATGTAAGGACCAGCAAGCTTGCCTCGCGTGCCCAGAGTATTCTTGATAAAGGGGCTCCTGTCTTTGAAGAGCAAATCAAGCCGGAGATGTTACAATCTGTGCTGGAATTTGTCTCGCCTATTTTACCTGATATCGGCGCGGCCCGCATGGAATTGTATACCTCGCGCGCGTTACTGGCACGTATTCTACAAAAAGAGCACCTGGCGCTGGTGAGCGCTGGCACACATCCTAGTTCTTCCTGGCATGAGCAGAAACCGACCCCTCACGAACGCTATGCAGAGCTGGAAGAGGAATATCAGGATGTGGCCCGTTCAATCTTGATTTTTGGCCTGCACGTTCATGTCTCCGTGGACTCTAAAGAGCGGTCCATTAAGATTATGAACCAGGTGCGCACCTGGCTGCCCCATATTCTGGCGCTCTCGTCTAACTCGCCCTTCTGGAACGGGCGTATGACTGGCATTAAATCCTATCGCTCCGTTGTCTGGAAGCGTTTCCCGCGCAGCGGTATGCCGGATGTCTTTCGCGATCGCGAGCACTTTGATCGCTTTGTCAACGACCTGGTTGAAATGGAATGCATCGACAATGGCAAAAAGATCTGGTGGGACATTCGCCCCCATCCATTTTTTGATACCATCGAGTTCCGCATCAGCGATATGCCAGCAACTATTGAAGATACGCTGGCCCTGTCCGCGCTCTGTCAGGCCCTGGTTGCCAAACTTACACAAATGGATGAGAGCGGCAAAGGGGTCCCCATCCTCGCGCGCGACTATATTGATGAGAACAAGTGGCGCGCTATGCGCTATGGACTGGACGCCGAGGTGGCGGATTTCAGGGCGCGTCGCCGCCTCAGCATGCGCGACTCCATCCGCGAACTCCTTGCCTTCGTTGATGATGTGGTTGATGAGCTGGGCAGTCGCCGCGAAATGGATTATATTCGCACCTTATTGGATGATCCACGTGGAACCGGCGCCGATCGCCAGATAGAGGTCTTCCAGCAAACCAATGATCTTGATAAGGTCTGTCAGTTTTTGATCGAGCAAACCATGCAGGGTGTGCAGCTAGATGATGCCATGCTCTATGATAAATTCATTCGCTTCAAACCCTACGAAGCCTTAATTTGACACTGATGAGAGGGCTACCCATTCACGGACAGCCCTCTTATTAGAAGTCAGCTAATTTTAGAAATCAGCTAATTGGGCGATCGCCGTACTGAAGCGCGTGAGCTCTTCCTGCGTATTATAGTAGTGAACAGATGCGCGCACCATTGTTGTCAGGCCGCGCGTCTCCATGTCTAGCAGCGTCGAGTTACGTACGGCGACCGATACATTGATCTGCTGTTTAGCCAACTGCTGTTTGATCTCTCCTGGTTCAACTCCCTCAACCGTAAAGGTCACGATCCCACACTGTGTAATGCCGCGATCGCGTACAATGACGCCTGGAATGGGACTGAGTTGTGTGCGCAAATTATATCCAAGCTCCTTAATGCGTCGCCAGATGTTGTCTATACCCCAATCAAGCGCGTAATCGATGGCCCGCGTCAAACCGATCTTACCCGCATAATTGGTCTCCCAGGTCTCAAAGCGGCGCGCATCGGAGCGGACTTCATAACTGTCCCGGCTTACCCACGACGCCGAATGGAGATCGAGGAAGACTGGTTCTATCTGCTCGATTAACTCGCGCCGCACATACAGGAACCCGGTGCCACGCGGACCACGCAGATACTTGCGGCCCGTGGTAGAAAGCATGTCGCAGCCGATCTTCTGCACGTCAATCGGCATCTGTCCCACCGACTGACAGGCATCAACCAGGTAAAGGATGCCCGCCTCGCGTGCGACCTTACCAATTTCAGCAATGGGATTGACCAGTCCTCCACTGGTCGGCACGTGGGTGATCGAGATCAGCTTGACTCGTTCATCCAGCATATTGCGCAGCGCCTCAACCGAAACCTGGCCATAAGCATCATCTGGAATAGCCTCAACCACGGCGCCGGTTTTGCGGGCCACTTGCAGATAAGGAATATAGTTACTGGCATATTCCGCCATCGAAGTTAAAATACGATCTCCCGCTTTAAATGGCAACGAATAGAACGCAGCATCCCAGGCGCGGGTAGCATTCTCAACAAAAGCAATCTCATCACGCGTGCAATTAATCAGCGTAGCAGCGGCATCATAAGCATGCTCCAGCACCTCCTGCTGCCGCTCCACCGCCTCATAGCCACCGATCTGTGATTCCAACTGCAAATGAGCAATCGTCGCATCCAAAACAGGCTGCGGCATCAACGACGAACCCGCGTTATTCAGATGCAGAATATGCTGGCTTCCTGGCGTATCCTGACGTGCCCGCTCAACATCAAACAAAGGCATAGCCCACTCCTCACTTTTTCTTGATATTGTAACAGACCAGCCCCGCCATGAAACCAGCCAATTTTCACTCAATCCCTACAACATCGACCACCATCTATTCGTATAGCCAAAGAAAACAAGCAAGCTGTGCTTTACATAATATGCAAGAGCTTATTTGGAAGGATAACGAAAAAAAGGAGAAATAATAAGAGGAAGCGGCCATTGAAGGCCGCACCTCCAGTTGCACGGGTGTGAGGTTAATTGGTTGGGATGACAACGCGGCCCTGGTTGGTGGGAGGCAAATTGGGTCCGGAACCCACATAGCGTACGGCGGTGCCGATGGCTGTGACTTCCATCCATTCGTTGTTGTGCATAAAATCAACGTTGATATCGACACCGATCACACCATCGGCGCCCAATTGGTCGGCCTCAAATTGCATGCGGCTGATGGCTAATTCACGTGCCTGGTACATCAGCTCCGAATATTCTTTTAGCTCGCCCTGAAAATTGCCTTTGAAGCCGACCAGCCAGTTACGAACAGCTCCCATTGAATAGATACAGTTGCCGACCACCAATCCCAAGGGTTGGAAGCCTTTATCGACAACCAGCCAGAACTCCTGCCCGCTGAGGTCGGAGGTAAAGGCGCGTCCACGATAGCCTGGTTTAACATCCATGACGTGACGAGGTCCATTCATATTTTTTCTTTCTCGCTTTCTCTGGTGTAAACGTACCTGTGCTCTTTGAGAAGATGCAGATACGTATTTTTGGTGTTTATAAAGCATCATGCATCGATTGCTATGTTAAAATAAACGCAAACATTATCAATATTTCCAATAGGAGCTGTCATGAAGACATATAATCTTTGTTTGCTTGGCTTTGGCAATGTGGGGCGTGCGCTGCTGCGCCTGTTACAGGAAAAGACGGTTGAGCTGCGCGAGCGCTATCATATCGATTGGCGCCTTACCGGCGTGGCGACGCGGCGCCTGGGCTGGTTGGCTAATCCCGAAGGGCTGGATGTCTCAGCTTTGCTGGCCGAGCAATTTGAACACATACAAACCGTTGAGGCAGGCAACAATGTTCGGGATTGGTTGGCTGCCGGTAAGGCAGATGCATTGTTTGAGTTGACCTCGTTAAACGTCGAGAGCGGACAGCCAGCCATTGAGCATATTCGTGCCGCGCTGGAACATGGGGCTCATGCAATTACCGCCAATAAAGGGACCGTGGTGCATGGCTACCACGAATTGCAGGAACTGGCGCAGCGCCAGCAGCGACGTTTCCTGTTTGAGGCTACCGTGATGGGTGGTGCCCCTATTTTTTCGCTCTTTGCCAGCAGTCTGCCCGCCGCTAATATCGTTCGTTTCCGTGGCCTGCTAAATTCCACCAGTAATGTCATTATTGCAGAGATAGAGCGTGGCAAGAGCTTTGAGCATGCGGTGCAGACCGCACAGGAATTAGGGATCGCTGAGACTGATCCTTCCGCTGACATCGATGGTTGGGATGCGGCTGTTAAGGTGAGCGCTATTGCGACGGTATTAATGGATGCTCCAATCCCTCTGGAGCAGATTGAGGTTGAAGGGATTCGCCACCTGGATGCGGCGCAAGTACAGGCTGCGCGAGCCGCCGGTACGCCTTATAAACTGGTGGCACAGATAGAGAAGAATGAGGATGGCATCAAGGCTTTCGTCAAACCGCTTCCCCTGCCAGCACACGATCCTCTGGCTGCGGTAACAGGCGGCTCGATGCTGGCTCATTTTGAGCTCGATGTGCTGCCTGGTCTGACGATTACATTGGATGTGCCAGATAATGGTCCCGCCGGACCCCTGGGCCCGGCGGTTACGGCGTATGATGTACTGGCTGACTTTATTCGAGCCGTCCAATCAGAACAGCGTGTTTGATCGACGTCTTATGGCAGGCCGACGACGCGTAGACCCTGCGGATGCTCAACTGTAAAGCGATACTCAATGCTGTATGCTCCGTTAGCCGGTAGGACCTGTTCCCAGGTAAGTAGTTCAAGCTTGGTGCGTTCAACCGGCTGGGGCGTGATGCTTTGTACCCTGACCTTGATGCGCTCATGTTGCGGCACCGGTATGTGGTCTTTAATTACCACTTTCCGGGACGCCGTTGCATAGTTATGGACGCTAATGCGATAGGCATACGTACTACGCCGGATATCGCCTTGCAGCAGGTTTCCTTTATCAACTGAACGCTCGATGGGCTCACGCTTGATCTTCAGGCTATCATCGATGCCCAGGAAGATTTTGAACTCTTCGCGCGCCGCTGTAAAGTCCAGTTTAGTGGTGCCAACATACTCGGCATCCAGGAAAATGCTGGCCTGGCCCTCCAGCAGAATGCGCTCGGTTGAATTGATGACAGTCGCGCGCATATGGGCGCTGGTTTCCAGTGCTGGCGCGCTGACGTAGTCAAAGTCGCAGGGCAGATCATCGCGGGCTATAGTGGTTTTGTGTGGCGAATTGTCAGAAGGAATATCAACCGAGCGACCAACACGGAAGACCAGCGCGGTCCCACTGCGTTCGACCGTTGCGGTCGCGATCTCTGCCTCGACAGGTGGTGGCGCCGGTGGCTCCAGTTCTTCCTCTTCCAGTGTAAAGCCACCGCCTGGCGCCGCCATACGCGACTGCATCATGCCTGTAGGGTGTTTACCATACATAGGAGACATGGGAGCCGCCGCGGCTACGGCCATGGGACGTGGTGGTGGTGGATTGTATTCTTTGAGATACCAGGGTTGTAATTCTGGTAGGATCGCTGCCTGACTGGGGCGCGCCGTTGACAGCGCAAGCTCTACCTGGTCCCAGCTTTCACCGGTAGATTGTTGCACCATGCCAATATAGGTGAGCTCGACTGTGCCCCTGGGTTGTTGTCCATCAACATGGACGCGAATATCGTACTGTGGATACCAGGAGGCATTGCGCACCAGGTAAGAGATCTCTAGCTCTAGTTCGCCAGCGGTTGCCAGTTCAACCGTGATCAGAGCCGCCTGGCGATCGGCAGTGATTTCGTCGCCCTGGCGTTGATAATACTCGCGCTGCTTGGCGTCGATCTGGAATTGGACCTGTTCTATCTGTGTTTGTAGCTGTAGCGCGGCCTCGGCATCCTGAGCGGCCTGGGAAGACATAAAACTAAAGAAGTCTGAGCAATCCTGTGGCTTCATCTGGCCCTGGGCCAGGCCACGCGCAAAATCTTTGGATTGCTCGCCGAGCGCGCGTAGCCATTGGCGTCGATCTGTCAACGCATCCTGCCTGGCCTGTAGCAGTTTCTTCTGATGTTGTAGCGTCTCAAGTTCCGTTTGAATGCGGGCCAGATCTTCTTCAGGTGGCCGAGGATAGAAGGCGGTGGTAATATCAACATTAAGAATACGCGTCCCCTGGGGACCATGGCCAGAGGCACGCAGCGAGTCCCGCAAAAATTGAGGCAAATTATTGACGCGGATCTCGTGCTCACCGGCTTCAAGTGTAATCTTGCCTTTGCGCGTCACTAACGCGCGGTCCGCATAAACCGTGACAGCCGTAGTGGGGGCGGTAATGTCTGTCATTTTATATATTATTCCTTCCAGTATATGATGGAATCGAACCTCATAGGAGGGTCCTTACTGTAGGCGAAGAAATAGTAGATAAGTCTTTCGTATGTGTTGATAATGTACACTAATAAGAAGTACGCTAGATGCGAAAAAAAGTTTTGAAAAAAACCGTCCTTTCTATCCGTTTTCTCGTCTTTATTCTATAGTATGCTCATAGAGTACAAAAATGCACTCAGTACATGGAAAGAAAAAGCTAGAAACACTATAACGATATCGAGCACAAGCAGAGTTAAAAAACAAGTAAAACTAATGTCAAAGCAGAAGCCTAGACACAGTGACGTGGTTTGAGAAAGGAAATACTGATGCATCCGCATGACCAGGCGATAGAACTTTTTAAAGCTTTACAACCACATCGATTTCCTCTTCTTATTAGAATGGATTATCGCGAGCAGTATTCTTACGAGATTTTTGAACAAGAACTGCTTCTACAGTTATGGTTCCGTGCTGATGATGAAAATGAAGTAGAGAAACCATTTCTCCATCTCTCCTTCTATGGCGTAGATTTCTTCAATCTCCGCCCGAGCAGTTTTCAGCCTTTTCCAATAAAAATTGAGTCAATCAGACATTGGCAAAACGAGAATGTATTCTTCAAAGTAAGTTCTTATGAGAGTAGTTATAATGACTATTACGAAGAACTCAAGTGTAGGCGTTTTGAGGCTAGCTTGGAAGAGACGTTCGAATAAACCAATTAAAATCTATAGAAAAACCAAGCAGAACAAATGTCGGAGTAGAGGTGTAGCTACCATAAAACCGCCTGAGAGGAGCGTTTAGAGCAGGATTGAGCTTCATAAAGATCTCAGAAGCAAATATGGCGCAAAGCTCATTTCTCATTTTATGGATGCCATAGTTGACCTGGGCAGAAGAGGAATAATCGTCGAGAGGATTATATCAGTAGGAGCTACCCGCAGCGGGGTCAGATTGCTGCAGCACTTTGGTTTTAGTGAGATCATCTTCTCGCGAGAAGACACCAGAGTGTTCGTCCTCGACATGAAAGAGTCTGGAGCACCAATCACGCAATCTTATAGAGAGGCCTATCAAAATTTTGCCACCCAAAAGTAGACGTTACAGGCTTTCCTAATTACCGCAAAAGTCTCATTTTCATTGAGACCTTTTTATTTATCATCTTGCTGGCACCTGGGAAACCATACAAAGTGCAAAACAGTTATTACAAGATTCTTTAGATGTAGATAGGTGATAAAAACCTATTTCTATAAGGAGAATAGTGAAATGCATGTACCAAGTCAAGATTACGTATCACAAAATCGCTTACCTTTAGAATATGGTACGTATGCAACAATACAATATGATGCTGTTGAAAGAGCTTTTTGTTTCTGCTATTTGAATGGATGGGAATATGATTTGCATCAATTCTATCAATGTTGGAGGAATTGCTCTATTGAAACGTGCTTACATATTCTGTTTCATGGCAGTATTGATGACAAATGTGTTGCTATCTGTGTTATCGCTTGGAGTGGCTATGAACATACTCAAACTGTTTTGGCCCCTTTTTTAGAGAGCTCCTCGCCAAAAGAGCGATGGTGTGCAACTTTCTGTTTAAAAGATATTGGTATGCTCCAGCATCACAGCGTATTATGTCACATGCTTACTGAATTTTTGCCTTCTAAAGATAATCCCATGCCTCTTCCAATCGATGATTTACTTTGGTTTGATGTACGAAGATATTGGGTGATTCTCGCATTAAGGGATGTGCCAACTATAGAAGTTGCCCCATCGTTGAGAAAAGCATTAATACAACAAATAGAAGCAGAGTATTATATGACGTATGTACAATCATATGCACATTATTTTGAGGATTCTATTTGCTATGAATTAGGATTTAGAGGGGTATTCGGAGCAATAGCAGGTATGGAATTAAGGGAATCCTATAGGGATTTATTTTATGCAAACATGGCTGTAGGTTGTTACGATTCAGAAGTTGGGATGTACCAATGGTATGGAACTGATGCAATAGAACCATTAATGTACGAAAATAAATATAGGAGACATTTGAATAGAATTATGAACGAAAAATTTGGTTTGGATGAGGAGGTAGCAAATGGAATATGCTCATCATACTATGATAATGTGGATGCTCGTAACGCACTATCTGATTTAGATAAAGAAGGAAGAATAAAACAACGGGGTCAGTGGAGCGATGACTGATTTGCCAGCCAGTTCGCACGAGAGTATGAGTAGCTTGTCGGTAGCCGTAACAAAGAAGGCCAGGATGTGCAAGGACGTATAATGGCCCCGGAATCCTGGTACCACCATACTTATTAAACATTACAAAGTTATAACCGAGTGTGGAAGAATGAAATTTAAGAGGATTGCTTTAATGGCTAAAGCTGCTTGCCAAGCCATTCTATATAAAGATTAGACAAATAAAAAACCGCCAGCACCTAAACTGTACGGCTTGTTCAAAAATATAAATCAGCCTGTGGAGACACTTTATACACATTTCTATTTCCTAAACCGTGCGTCGGAGATACGAGTCCTCTATGCCCCATCTAATCCCTCAGACATCAATTCGCGATATAAAACACACAAGAGACACCCAAAATAACAAAGAGAAAAACCTCCTATTTTTTTGTCATAAACGCAGCAAAAATGGACGAAAGCGCTTCAATCCTAGAGCGTAACAGCATTATTATGTGTTATAATAGAACTCACTCATCATTGAACACTTGTACGAAACCTCTGCTCTTGCTCTATAGAGAATACCGAAAAACCGGACCAGAAGAAATAAATAGATACTCTAAGCACAAGGTAGGAAATAGCCCACGAATCTGCCTGAGAAGCCAGGTAAGAAAAGCAGAGAATACGGTAATGTACGGATGTTCAATGCGACCCGATATTATTCTGTGTTATGTCGAGGTGTGTAATTCATGGCGACCCTGAGTCCTGCTCGCAAACAATATCTAGAATTCAAAAAACAGTTTCCCGATGCAATCTTAATGTATCAGGTAGGAGATTTTTTTGAAACTTTTGATGAAGACGCTTATATTACTGCGCGTGAACTGCAGATTGTGCGTACGACACGCACCTATAGCAGAGGCAAAGAGCGTGTTCCGCTAGCTGGTATCCCCAAACATGCCCTGGAAAATTATGTGGGCAAATTAATACACCGAGGCTATAAAGTGGTTGTCTGTGAGCAGGTTGGGGAGGTCGTTAAGGGGCGAGATGTGGTAGAGCGGGCGGTCACGCGTATCCTGACCGCTGGTACGTTGTCCGAACCTAATCTGTTGCCAGTGCGCCAGAACAACTATTTAGTCGCGATTGCTACAGGAAGAACACAGACCGCGCTGGCCGCCGTGGATGTCAGTACCGGTGAATTTATGGTTACCTGGTTTTCTCCTGATGAGTTGCCGGTGGCCCTGGATGCCGAGCTACAGCGCCTGGCTCCGGTTGAGTGTTTGCTGATTGAGGGCGCGCATAAAGAGGAGTATCAATTCCCTGCCGATAACGTTACTATCACCCATTGCCCTCCCTATTTTTATCAAGAAGAAGCCGCCTATCAGCGTTTATGTCGACAATTTGGCGTACAGTCATTGGAGTCCTATGGGTGCGAGGGGCAGCCACAGGCTATTGCGGCAGCGGGCGCTATCGTGGCATACCTGGAAAAGATGAATGGCTCGCTGCTCTCGTTGTTGACCGCCTTGCATTCTTATAGCACAGACCAGTTTATGGTACTGGATGCGCATACCCAGCGCAATCTTGAGTTGTTGCAGGGGACACGCAGCGGTACTCTGCAGGGGAGCTTGCTGGCTGTGCTGGATCGTACGATCACGCCGATGGGGGCGCGCCTGCTGCGGCGAACGATTACGCAGCCGTTGCTGGATCTGAGCATATTGAATGGCCGACTGAAGAGTATCGAAGAGCTCTATGAAAGTCCGGCTATTCGTACACGCTTTACCATGTCGCTGCAGGAACTGGGCGATCTGGAACGCGTCTCTGGCAGGATCAGGCAGGGAACTGCCGTGCGCAATGAGGTGCTGGGTTTACGTGATTACCTGGCCGAGCTGCCGACCCTGCGCGATCTGTTGCAGAGCTGCGAGTCTGAGCTACTACTAGAGATCGCTGACGACCTTGATCCGTGTCCCCAGGTGCGCGGACTGATCAACCATGCCCTGCTTCGCCCCGATGAGGAAGGTGAGGAGGGTGATGACGGGCGCTTGATTCGCCCCGGCTATCACGCTGAGCTGGATGAGCTGTTTAATTCGATTCGAGACTCGCGCCGCTGGATGATTTCTTTGGAGGCGCGCGAACGCCAGCGCACGGGGATAAAGGCCCTCAAAGTGGGTTTCAATAAGGTTTTTGGCTACTATATCGAAGTTAGTAATGCTAACCTTAAGCTGGTGCCTTCTGATTATATGCGTAAGCAGACGCTCGTCAATGCCGAACGCTTTATTACGCCTGAATTGAAGGAGCATGAGGCGCTGATTCTTAGCGCGGTTGAGCGCATCGAGGAGATGGAGCGCAGTATTTATGCTGACGTTTTGCGCCAGATCGCGGTCTATTATCCTCAGTTGATGACCAGCGCGGCTGCCGTGGCCCGCATCGATGTGTTGTTGTGCCTGGCTGAGGTGGCGGCGCATCAAGGATATGTACGACCAGTATTGGAGCAGGGACAGCGCCTGCAGATCGTAGGTGGCCGCCATCCAGTGGTTGAATATACGCTCGACGGGGATGTTTTTATCCCGAACGATACCAATCTGGAGGCGGCGACGGCTGAGCGCATCTTGCTACTGACGGGTCCGAACATGGCCGGTAAATCGACCTATCTACGCCAGGTGGCTTTGATTACGCTGCTGGCTCAAATTGGCAGCTTTGTGCCTGCTCGCAAGGCTCAGATTGGCCTGGTGGATCGTATCTTTACCCGTGTGGGTGCTGAAGATGATATTGCTTCGGGCAAAAGTACGTTTATGGTGGAAATGGAAGAGACTGCGACCATCCTGCACCATGCCACCAACCATAGCTTGATTATCCTGGACGAGATTGGTCGCGGCACCAGCACCTATGATGGCCTGGCTATTGCGCGTGCTGTGGTGGAACATCTCCACGATGAGGTGAAGGCGCGCACCTTGTTTGCGACCCACTATCACGAGCTGGCGGCCCTGGCCAGAGAATTAGGGCACCTGCACGTCTATACGGTCGCTATCAACGAAGATGACCCCAATGGCATCGTCTTTCTGCACCGCGTGGTACCTGGTTGTGCTGAGCGTAGCTTTGGCGTGCATGTCGCTAAACTGGCTGGTATGCCACCCTCGATCGTACAGCGCGCCGAAACGGTTCTGTCGCAACTTGAAACCAACCAGGCAACTATGACGCTACCAGCGCGGATCTCCGCATCGCAGACGGCCCGCGTGGCCGAGTCCAATGGCTTCTATCACCACCAGACCGAGCAACGTCAAGCGGAACCAACGTCTGCTTTACACTGGCAGACCGAGACTGCCCGTAGGATCGCCGAAGCGGTGGAGCGAGGCGAGCACGTACCGTCGCTTGACGATATCGATGTCCAGGCTATTACACCGATGGATGCCTTGAATCTGTTATTTTTCTTACAGAAGAAGAAGAATGTATTGCGTTGATGAGCCAGCTATTTGATTTTATGATCCAACGACCAGAGTTTGTGCGCACACCTCTGCATGAACTGCCGCCCGCTGTTGCCGAGCGCATCGCCGCCGGCGAAGTGATTGAGCGACCGGTTTCTGTCGTCAAAGAACTGGTCGAGAACGCATTGGATGCGGGCGCGCAGGACATTCGTATCGAGGTGCGCGGGGGAGGACTGCGCCTGATCCGCGTCAGTGATGATGGGTATGGAATTCCAGCGGAGGAGCTGGCGGCGGTCTGTGAGCGCCATACCACCAGCAAGCTAACGACCTTTGAAGACCTGGAGCGTCTACATACGCTTGGCTTTCGTGGTGAGGCTCTGGCCAGCATTGCAACCATCGCTGAAGTGACTATCCAGAGTCGCGCCTGGGAGACTGAGCAGGAGGAGGGAGAGGAGCAGCCCGCTTTCTGGTTTACCTGGCGTGGCGGTCAATTACAGGAACGTGGTCGACGCGCGCGCCCGCATGGTACGACCGTGACCGTCACCGATCTATTTTATAATGTGCCGGCGCGCCTCAACTATACCAGGGCGGCCCGCACCGAAAATGGCCATATTGTCCAACTGGTCCGCCGCTACGCGGTTGGCTATCCTTCTGTTCGTTTCTATCTGGCGCTGGATGAGCATACCGCTGTCCAGACCAGCGGCAGTGGCAATCTGGCCACTACCCTGACCGAGCTCTATCATATCTCATTGGAGGAGATGCTACAGGAGATCGATGTCAGCGATGGGGAGCACTACTGGTTGCGGGGCTACATGGGCAATCGTGTGCTGGCGCAAAGTAGTCGTCAATATATGACCCTGTTTATCAATGGACGCTGGGTGCAGTCCCGCGTCTTGCAAGAAGCGTTGGAGCAGGGCTATCGCAGCTTATTGCCTAAAGGGAAGCATCCTTTGTTGGTGCTGGCCTTAGAAGTGCCACCTGATGAGGTGGATGTCAATATCCATCCTGCCAAGATAGAGGTTCACCTCCTACAAGAGGCAAAGATCAAAGATGCTATTACCCAGACCGTCAAAGGTTTATTGGAGCGGAGCCCGGTAGTGCCGGAGTCCGTCCAATTTCCTGGACCCGTTCTAGCAACGCAGCGACGTTTACCCGGTCCCCGGCGTCGTGGGTTGCATGTCGCTGAGACCGCCGACGGCTATCGTGCCGAAGTTGCTGAACCAGGAACGGCAGAGGTGATTGTCAGCCTGCAGCCCCTTGCCCAGTTGCAGCAGGCCGTGATCCTGGCTGAGGCTCCCGATGGTAGCCTCTATCTGATAGATCAACACCGGGCCCACGAGCGTATCATCTACGAGCACCTGCGCAGCACCTATAGTGGTGTCCGAGCCGAAGATGAGGAGGTCCATTCTCATCTGTTATTGGAGCCTGTGATTATCGAGATGAAGCGCTATGAGGCTGAATTGCTGGAACAGCGCCTGCCCATGCTGCGAGGCCTGGGCATCGAGTGCGAACGCTTTGGGGGGCGTAGCTTTTTGATCCGTTCGGTTCCGGCCAGTGAAGGTAGCGAGCAGCTAGCTGCTCATCTACAAGAGCTGGCAGAGCTGGCCACAGAAGATAGCACTGACTGGGAGGATCATCTCTTAATCGGACTCGCCTGCCGCTCCGCGCTCAAGCGTGGTCGAGAATTGGGCCCGGGTGAGCAGCGCACCTTGCTCAAAAATCTTGCTACTGTATCCGCTCCTGCTGTCTGCCCCCACGGAAGCCCGATCCTGCTGCATTATAGCCGTAACTTCTTGATCAATAAATTTGACTGGTAGCTTTTCAGTTTGTTGAACTTTTTATTATTCCCCAATGAAAAAGGCCTCAACAGAGAGGCCTTTTTCATTGGGACATGTATGGTATCAAGGCATCAGTAGCGCACCAGGCGCACCAGGCCTTCAGCAATGACCAGGAAGACGAGATCCAGAGCCAGCAGGACTGTCAGAGCGAAATCGATGCGCGAGGATACAAACGTGGCTACCGCTAGCAGGTCTTCGAAGCGCTGTACGTACCAGATGGCTGCAACAAAAATAGCCGCGAGCGCTGCCAGTGTGAGCACGAACCAGCGGGCTCCATGCCAGTCCTGGTGACTGGGCCATAATTCGGAGGTCACGGAAAGGATCAGATAGGGGGCAAAGATCAGGGTCCAGAGGGGCCAGCCTGATCGAATGATCTGCCATTGTTGATGGGTGACATCGAATGGGATATCCCAGATTGTATAGCCGGTAGCGACCCAGTAGAGGAACATAAAGGCCGCGATGCCTCCAAATAGGGGGGCCACTCCGCTAAAGCCGTCGCCGACATAGCTCATGAAACGGCCCTGCGGACGCACATACTGTACCTCTCCCAATTGCAGCGATTGCGGTCCGTTGCGCCGTACTACACGTCCTCCCCCAACGCGCTGCGCCATCGGTCTGATACGGAAAAGGGTCACGCTGGTAATGCGAAACCCAAATGGCGCGAAGAGCAGAACGACCAGCGCATGACTTAGCTCATGCACGATGACGCCTGGCGCGTTCAGCCAGAACCAGATCAGCAGGCCTTTTTCTCGCAATGTTCGATAACCAAATTCATCCACGCGCCGGCGTAGTGCTTTGCGCGTGATACGCAACAAGATAAAGAGAACAAAAACTCCGGCAATAATGAGCCAGGGTTGATATGGAGCAATCTGTTCCATAAGTTTGGTCTCTGGTGTCATTTCTCTCCAATCCTCACTTCTGTTCGCTTTATCTCTACGGATATTGTATACGCATTTTTTGCCTCAATCAATATTGCCTCTGTGGGATGATGCCGCCAGGTGCATTTCTTCATTTTCCGCCTGCTGATCACTCTGTTCTGCTGGCACTGTCGGATACTTTCGCTCGTAGTAAACACTCCAGATGCCGAAAACCAGTATGCTGGCCGAGAGTAAATATAGCACACGATCAATGTGCAACGATGTGTCGGAAAGTACTCCAATAAGCAAGATCACAGGGATCGAGCATGCATTATACAGCACAAGCTGCAAAGCCAGCACGCGGCCTTTGATCCACTCCGGAGTCAGTTCCTGCATCGCGGTCTGGGCTGGAATATTCACGAAGTCAAGCGCGACACCGGCAATAAACATGCAGCCTCCCATGGCAACGAGTAGCCAGGGATCGGTATTCCAGTGCTGGGGCTCCAACCAGCGCGCAAAAACAGTTGAGAGTGGCAGAAGCACAGTGGCTATGGTCAGGCCAATATTCCCAATCAAGATCGTACGCAATTTGCCCAGGCGCCGTGCAATCCTGGGCATAAAGAGGGAGCCAAGTACCAATCCGACGCCAGCCGGTGCAAAAACCAGAGCCATCAAATTAGCGTTTAGATTAAGCAGATCGGTTACAATTGGCGTCGCGATCTGGCCAATTACCAGAATTAAAATACCCACAAACGAGAGTTGCACGACCGCCAGCAGCAGGGAGTTCCTTTTATGAATAAAGTTCCAGCCCTCCTTCATCTCGTTTTGAACGTTGTGCACAATGCTGATGGTCTGGGCGGCCAGGTCGGGAACAGGCTCAGCTTGCGTATTGCCCTTGTGCGAGAAGCTAGATTGTGGGATCGACACGATCAAGGCAGCGCAGATCAAATAGAGAATGGTAATAATAGCGTAGAGCTGGATGAACGCATCGATGGGAACGTTGAACAATTTGAATGTGGGCAGCAAAGCGATAGCAAGCGGGGCCAGCAATACATAGCCAATCGCCTGCGAGAGCATGAAGGTGATATTAAACAGCGAGAGCGCTGGCATTAATTCATCCTCATCCACAAGCATCGGAATGGCCGAACCTTCAGCCGGCGAAAAAAACTGGCCGATGGCCGATACGATGAAGGTTAACAGATAGATGGGAATGAGTACGCTGCTCCGATTGGCCAGGAGCACCAGGGCAAACACCAGCGTGACGATTGCCCGCAAGCAGTTACTGGCCCAGAGCACGCGCCGCTTATCCAGGCGGTCCACAAAGACGCCGGCCGGTGCCCCAAAGAGTACCGCGGGCACGCTAAAACAGATAATCGCCAGGCCGATCATAATGGTGGAATGAGGGACAATGCTGTTGATCAACATAATCAAAGCGTAGTTCGTCGCGTTGAAAATGGTCATGGAGATAAGCTGAGCCAGCCAGAGCCGCAGGAAGTTCCTCTTCTTGAGAAGAGTGAGAAAACCTTTGTTCGATTGGGCTATTGCCATTATGCCATATCCTTGTACATCATACGAAATAATTCCTTTTTATACCTATCGCTGAGTATACAGGGATCTGGCAAGAAGATGCAAGGGGCGTGATGGAGCATTGCGCTGTTTCTTTGCGCGTTATTCTTCATCAAAAGAATCAGTTTCAGCAGGCGCCAGGCGAGGGAGTACCTGTTTGACGCGGCGCTCTACCTCTGAACGCGGCAAGAGGATACGGCGGTTACATTTTTCGCAGCGCAGTCCGATATCTGCTCCCAGACGGACAACTTCCCAATCAAAGCAGCCGCAGGGATGTTTTTTGCGGAGACGTAAGCGATCTCCTATCTCAAATTGCATTGGTTGCATGAATATTTAGCTTTCTGTATGGTATCGATAGAGTTGGTGTTCCTGGATATATGCTTCGACCTCGGCTGGCGTCTGGTACTTTATGGGCCTGTTTTCCACGATACGTTGCCGCAGGTCGGTGGAAGAGATGTCCAGTTGTGGAACCGCCACCGGGCACATTTTTTGCAGCAGGCCGGGTAAGCGGGCCTCCAACTGCTGGTTATATTCCTCGTCCTCTTTATAGCCTGGACGATGTACCACCACCAGGCGCGTCAACTGCTCCAAAATCTCTGTCGGCTTATACCAGGTGGGGAAGTCTTCCAGGCTATCCCAGCCAATCACGAAGAACAGCTCGGTATCTTTTCCCCATTGCTTTTTGAGCAAGCGCAACGTATCCACCAGGTAGGAAGGGCCAGGACGATCGACCTCAACGCGCGAAACGCTGAAGTGAGGATTTGAAGCCACTGCAAGTTCAACCATGGCCACGCGATCCTGCACCGGTGCTGTGATACGGCCGACTTTATGGGGAGGCTCCCCGGCAGGAATAAAAACCATCTCGGTTAGATTAAGAGCATAGCGTACCTCTTCTGCCACAATCAAATGGGCGTGGTGAATCGGATCGAATGTCCCTCCCATTAAACCAATTGATCGCGTACTCACTCGTTGCTGCTCTCCCTTATGCTTATTACCATTTTTTTCTTTCCCGGATTTTACCATATAGGGGACATTTCGGATAGATCTTAGAGTGGCTCTCTGACGCTAATGTCGGCGTTAGCAAAGAGATTATGCAGTTCATAAACGACGTTTGAGATATCGATCACCTGGCCGGTAGCGACCCAGAAGCGTATCTGTAGCGAGACCTTACTATCCTCATAATTGTTGACCATCACGATCGGATCAGGCTTGGGCAGCACTTCCTGATATCCTTTGAGGAGCAGCAAGATTTTACTAGTGGTCTCATCGCGATCAAAGTCCTCCTGTGGCATCGTGAGTACCAGGAGTGAGCGTCTCTCGCCAAAGTGGGTGTTGTTAATGACCGCGTTACTGAAGATGAAGAGGTTGGGGACGCTTACCTCTTCGCCGCTGGTCAGGCGCAGCCGTGTGGCGCGCAACTGAATATCCTCTACTTTACCGACGTACGTGATCATACCTGAGGTAACATTGATCTGGTCCCCGATATAAAACGGTCGCTCTACCAGGATGTAGAAGCCGGCCACCAGGTTTTTCAAGATATCCTGGAACGCCACAGTGATCGTTACGGTGAAGGCACTCAACACCGCCACCGGGATACCAATAGGAACATTCCAGACTGTCAGGATGAAGAAGCCGGTAATAGAGAGGATTACAATATAGAGGATGCGCGCAAAGAAGGTGCGCATATTGATGTCAACCCGGCTGGCGCCCAGGCTGCGTGTCATCATTCCGCGTACAGTTCTGGCTACGCCATTGCCCAGCACCAGGATGAGTATGGTTTCGACCAGGCTCCAGGCGGTTCCGATGGCCAGGTGTGGATTAGGAAAGAAATTCTCGGTCAGGGTGGTGAGAACAAGCGATGCATTAAAAATAGCCAGTGCGCCTGTAACGCCAAGCAGCGTAGGAACGATAATAATCAGGATACCGAGCGTCTGGATGATCCAGTTGTCCAGTACGGTCTTATGCAAGCGGCGCACAAGCAGGCGCCTGAGCAAAAGACCTAAGCCGAAAGCAGCGAGAATAGTCGCAATGCCAATGCCAACCTGAAAGGCAAAACTCATTTGTTGTGCAACGTCAGTTGTTACTGCAAAACTATTTAATACAAGCATCATACACAACACGAAAACCAACCCTCTTAATAACTTCTGGAAAAATATGAGCTCAGCGATCTGTTCCTGGCCGCATTATATCATATCTATTTTCTTGCGGCCCGTCTGGGTGCGTTTAGTACTGAGTGCCAGAACTACCTGTGCTAACCTACCTCACCAGATAGTACTGTATAAGAACCTTCAACACATAGTTCCTCTTGATATGGAACAATTAGTTTTCCCTTAACATCTCTTTCTGTAGTAGATACGTAAATGTTTATGCTAGCTTATCATGCAAAGGAAGTACATATGAGGAATAATTTGAGCGGAAAGCACTCTATTCTTCCAACACTTTTTGTTGTTCTGCTGTTTTTTCCTGGACTGGTGAGTTGTGCGTTTCTCTCATCCCAATCTGTCTCTCCGGCCACTTCGAATGCCGTTATTGACTGGGTAAACTTCATCAAATTCGGCGGGATTACCTATGTCGCTGTTTCCTTAAAACCAGGACGGTCATTAACAACGCACGACCTCGGGCCAGTGTTCACGACCGTGCAATTCAAACTCGAAGGCAATGTGCAAGATCCTGGATATCACAGTAAAAATGGAGACGCAGCCTTCCTTAACTCTGGAACCAAAATATATGCGGTGAAAGGTTACAATCCCACTTTCCGGCTTGCTGCCCAGGAAAGCACAGGCATCACGCTCTACGAGGCCGATACCAATCCCTATGCCAGGAAAGGGAAGGATCTCCTCGACATTGGCGGAAAAGTGCAGTATATAGGAATTGTGAGTAACCAGGACGGTGTAACTGAATTGGGCGCTATCAAAGATCCGAAGCAAGTTGCAACGTTGATTAACCTCGTTTTGCAAGCTTCCGTCAATCAAAACAGTCAGGGAGGCAATCAGCGCTATTTCATTGCTTTTCATCTCGCCGATGGTACAGTGGTGACACGATCATTCTGGCTTGATGCTGGTGAGTTGGCTCGCGGCATTCTACTGCCCGATGCGTTTGGGCTTGCTGTTAAAGCGGCAGTATCTGTTAATCAATAGCCAAAAAAGAGTACTGTACCAAAAATAAGTCTCATATCTATATTTACACGCTATTCAATTTCCCTGCCCATGAGATATACTGTTTATAACTCATCCATAATATGGTGTTAGAGAGGTTTGGTAATGTCATTAAAAGATCCAGGAGCCCGTATTTTATACCTGGTTATGCTCTGTAGCCTTTTAGTGGTGATTGCAGCCTCAATCCTCCACCAGATTGGTCTGCTGTTTTTTCTGATGTTTATTGGCTACGGCATTCTGATGCTTTTATTGGGAGGCCCACTCATCTTTGAAGGCGTCAAAGAACTGCGTGCCGCTCGTAAAAATGGCGAAAAAGTTGCTTGGCAATCAAATAGACATTTTTTAAAAGGATTATCGCTTGTTTTCCCTTTTGCATTTCTATCTATAACTTCTGCATCCCGTCCTTCGGTATTTTTTCAGTGGAGTAATTTGGGCATTATTTTTGATATTATTGGATATGTTGTAGCGATCGTCTTTCTTTTTCCTGCGCTTGTGTTGCTTTTCGTATTCTATATTGGAACTATGCGCTATATACTAAATACTCCTCATCCCTATGCGCAATATATCCAGAATGCCTTCGCTGAGGAGCAGTCCTCTGATGAGTAACTCCGGCTGTGCTCATTTTATTTTATGCCTCAATCATCGAGGCGGGCTCGGCCTGTTCTTGCTGAATTTTGGTTCTGCTGGGCACGAAAAACATGGCTAGCATGGCCAGCAGTGCTATTACGGCGGCGACCAGGAAGCTCTGGTGCATGGCGAGCAGGGAGCTTTGCTGCTGCAATTGTGCGCCGCTGACACCCTGCGCAGCCAGGCTGGTCATATAGTATTGGCTGCGCGCCTGTACGATGCTGGAGAGTATTGCCACGCCCATTGGAGCCGCCACGGCACGCAGCACCGTGATCAAGGTTGACCCATTGGAGACCTCTTGATGCTCTTCTTTATCTATCCGCGACATCGCGGCCACCGGAGTCTGCTGGCCCAGGCCGAAGGAGCAGCCAAGCAAGATCAGGATGCCAATGATAATCCAGATCGGCGTTTGCAGGGCCAGCGTCATCATGAGCGCTGCTGCTCCGATCAGTATGATCAAGCCAGCAATAACCACTGAGCGTGGACCAAGCCTGTCCGAGAGTTTTCCGGCTATGGGCAGGATCGCGATCACTGCCAGCGCCTGTGCCATCTGGATCAGGCCAGCGTTAAGGGCAGTTTCATGGTGTAGGTTTTGTAGATAGATAGGAATGAGGAAGAGCAGGCCAAACATAATGAAGCTGCTGAAGATCAGTGTGAGTACGCTAAATGCAAATGTACGATCACGAAAGCGTCGTAAATTGAGCAGTGGTAGCTGTCCACGCTTCAACGTGCGTAGTTCGATCAAGATAAATATCAAGATGACGACTATGCCAACCAGGAACAGTAAGATATTTTTGAGGCTACCATCGCCGCTGGTAATGGCTGAGATAGCATAGAGCAGAGTCACGCTACCAATAACTGCCGTAAGAAAGCCAGGCAGATCGAAGTGCGTGCGCAGTTGCGAGGGCGTGTGGCGGAGCACTTTTTGCGCCACTGTGATGGCGATAATGCCCAATGGGATATTGATAAAGAAGGCCCATTGCCAGCCATAAGAGCTTACCAGGTAGCCGCCCAGTGCAGGCCCGATGACCGGGGCAAACTGCATCGGAATACCGATCACGCTGGCCGCCACTCCTCGTTCCTGGGGCGCAAAGGCCTGATATTGTAAGGTCATCACCAGTGGCAAGAGAGTTCCGCCGCCGATACCCTGTATCAGGCGAAAGAAAATCAAAGAGGGCAGGTTCCAGGCAAATCCACATAGCATGGAGCCGAGGAGAAAAGCCGTCAGCGTCCATACATAGGCGCGTTTACTGCCAAATTTAGCGGCCAGATACGGCGCGGTCGGGATGACCGCGGCCTGTGTGATCATATAAATTGTCACCACCCACTGCACATCATGGATGTTGGCTCCAAAATCGTGCTGCATTTTCGGAATCGCCACATTGACGATCGTTGCATCCATCAGGCTCATAAGCATTCCGAGAGAGACGGCAATGGCAACCAACCATTTATCTGCGAGATGTATTTTTGAACGAGCAATACCAGACATGCTTTTCCCTTCCCTGACTCTCTCAGGTTGCACTAAACTAAATTACCAGAGGCACTAAACTAAATTACCAGAGATTATATAACTTCATGCTGAAGCACGAGCGATAATAGAAAGTTGATCGGCAGGCATAGGTGTGAGTGCCTGTCCATGGATGGCGGCCAGAATGTTGTCAACCAGCACATCCATTGATTGGTTATTGTCAAAGCGAATAGTGGTCAGTGGTGGCTGACTGAATTGGGCCAGGGGAATGTCATCGCAACCAATGACAGCTACCGTCTCAGGAACTTTGACGCCCAGATCAGTTAAGGCCGCCAGTACAGCAAAGGCTACCTCGTCGTTATAGCAACAAATCCCTGCTGGTCCGGCAACCCTGGTCAATAATTCCTGTATGACGGTTTGCGCAACTGCGCGAGCCAGTGGTATAGCCTGCACAAGTGGCGGTTCCAGACCGTATTTCTCACATTCCAGGCGTACGCCTTCCTGCCGACCCTGCGCCAGCCATTGCACATCTTGCCGTTCAGGAGCAGCAAAAATGATGCGGCGTATACCCCTCTGGACAAGATGAGTTACCTGCGTCTTTCCGACAAGCTGTCGATTGATCTCGCTGGTCATGGTCGCAATCACTGGAACATTGAATTGCTGCAGAAATGTTGCTGCTGTGAGATCGTTCGCATCGACATACGAGATGATCGCAGCTGGCGTCAAATTAAAGGCCGGATGAGCCTTTCCTGTCATACTTTGCTCGCCCACATGCCAGATCAGTGTGAAACCGTGAACAGCTAGCTTTGTCCCTATCTCCTTTAATGTACGTGCCAGATTTGGATCAACCTGTTCAAAAGGGAGCACCGCTAATATCAGGTCGCTATGGCCTTTACTTAGTATGCGCGCCGGACTAAAAGGACTGTATCCCAGTTCTTCAACCGCTTTCAGTACGCGCTCGCGAGTTTCAGGAGGAATACTTTGACGTGGATCGTTATTGAGCACATAGCTGACCGTTGCCCGCGAGACGCCACTTGCCCGTGCCACATCGATACTCGTCACGCGCCGAGGTCCTTTTTCAGTCATTGTTCCTTCCACAACCAGTTCTTTTACCTAAACTATACTTGACTTACACGTGTAAGTCAAGCAACAGCAGATTCTTTTAGGAAGCATTTATGCTTGCCGTTTGTTACCTGCAACGATATATCCTGATAAGCTGTCAGGCCGGTTCAGTACAATAGAGAGCAAGAGTGATACTCTAATTCATGGATAGAGGATAAAGGCGATTGTGCGCGAGAAGGTCGATGAAATTATACTGCACCTAAATTCGATTCAGGACTTATTTATTCTACCCCAGCCAGATCCTTTTGTAGAAACGGTTCGTTTTGTGCCGGCCATTGAAATTGTTAAGAGCAGATGCCAGTTGTCCGGCCTCTGGAGGAAGATGCGTACGCGCGTGATCATCTTTTTACCGGCACAGCATATTGAAGCAGACCTGGAGCGCAAGACCCAGGCAGCCGTGCAGCGCTATTGTGCTTTCCAGATTTGGCGAAATAACAATTCTGTCAGTATGTTGAAGCAGGATGCTTTGCGGGCACTGATTATTGGTATTTTATTTCTGGCCGGTGGCCTGTTTTTGCTCAGTAATGTCAATGCGCTCCCAACCTTTCTCGGCACGTTTTTGAGCGATGGCTTCAATGTAGCCTTCTGGGTGATTTTGTGGCGACCGGTCGATTTTTTTCTGTTTGATTTATCCGCTTTCTGGCGTGAGGGCCGTGTCTACAAGCAAATCATGAGGGCCGAGTTCGTGATTCGGCCTGAGGAGCAGCATGGAGTGCATGCTGATACAGCCTTACCAGGAACGAGCTAGCGGTTATGTGCAGGACCCAGTGCGTAACTGATCACATAACAGCGTTACGGGTTGCTGGCGATAGTGATCGGCCAGTTGCGCCGCGGTGATTTCTGTTGGAGTATCGCGCAAGCCACAACTATGAGCGAGCAAGCCAACGACTTCCGCGGCTGTATAATTGCTTACCTGCAAAGGGACCAGACCTTCACTCTGTATGCGCTTGGAGAGTTTTTGTCCCTGGCTGTTATGGATGAGTGGGACATGGGCGAAGGTGGGAATGGGAAAGCCGAGCAGTTGATAGAGGACGATCTGGCGCGCAGTTGAAGAGAGGAGATCGGCTCCTCGCACGATCTGGTTGAGATGCATGAGGGCATCATCTACTACGACCGCCAGCTGATAGGCAAAGATCCCGTCCGCCCGGCGCAGGATAAAATCACCGACCGCCTGTTGTACCTGTTGTTGCTGTGAACCCAGCAGCAGATCAGTAAAGGTGATCGTTAGCTCATCGGCGACGCGCAGGCGTAGCGCAGGGTGGCGTCCCTGGCGTTCATACTGGCGGCGCTGTTTGTCGCTCAGCTGGCGACAGGTGCCTGGATAGCGCGCACCTCCATCGATTCCTGGAGGCAAGTGAGCGGCTGCCTGTTGAATCTCTGCCCGGCTGCAATAACAGGGGTAGACGAGCCCCGCGGCTTGTAGCTGTTGAAGATAGTTTTGATAAATTTCTAGTCGCTCACTCTGGATATACGGAGCATAGGGACCACCTTCAGGCCCTTCATCCCAGTCCAATCCTAGCCATTGCAGATCCTGGATCATCTGTTTCGTGGCATGTGGTTTCATGCGTGGCTGATCCAGGTCTTCAATACGCAGGATAAACTCTCCCGATACGCTACGGGCGAAGAGCCAGGCCAGTAGGGCGGTACGCAGGTTGCCCATATGCAGCGTACCGGTAGGACTGGGCGCGTAGCGGCCTCGTACAATCTCAGGCATTAGTGAATGTGACATTGCTCCGACCAGGGGCAGGCCGTGTTGGCACAGCCGGTATGGACAGGATGAACATCGAACGTTGCCAGCAGGCGTACCAGTGTGCACAGGGGCAGACCGACCACATTATAGTAGCAACCATCAATACGTTCGGTAGGCTGGAAGCTGGCATTTTGAATACCATATGCCCCGGCCTTATCCATCGGATCGCCAGTAGCAATATAGGCATCGATCTCCTCATCTGTATACGGGCGCATCAGCACCGGTGTACTGCAACTGTCGCCATGCATGCGCAGCCGACCATCAACCATTGCACTAACCACGATACCGGTGACAACGCGATGCCAGCGTCCGCGCAGCGAGCGCAGCAAACTGCGAGCATGGTCTGGATCGCGTGGTTTGCCCAGCTCCTGGTCATCCAGGATCACAGTGGTATCGGCCGTGATCACCAGATGATTGGCCGTTTCTGGTCGGGAAAACATCATCAACGCCTTGTAGGCGGCCGTCCATTCACCCAGCCCATCAACCGGTCCCTGGTAATGCGCCTGGGCGCCATCTTCATCGCCGGGAGCGACACTGACAGTATAAGGGAGTCCAAGGGTAGCCAGGATCTGCCGCCGCCTGGGCGAGGCAGAGGCCAGCAATAAAGGCAACTGAGTCGTCGTCATAACGTTATTCGCTCCAATACGGCTACATTTTCGATGTGGGCGGTTTGTGGGAACATATCTAGCGGCTGAACCGAGCGCAGGCGATAGGTCTGGCTCACATTGCACAGTATATTGAGGTCCCGGGCCAGGGTCGCTGGATCGCATGAGACATACACAATGCGTGCCACCGGATTCTGGATCAATGCATCTAACACAGTTGATTGGCAACCGGCGCGTGGCGGATCAATGACGAAGCCATCGATCTGCGCTGAGAGTCCCGGCAACATATCCTCTACTTTGCCCTTGATAATCTCTACATGTTCGACGTTACGCATATTCCATTGGGCGTCTTTAATGGCGCTGGCAGACTCCTCGATGGCGATGACTCTGCCCACGTGGGGGGCCAGCAGAGCGGCAAATGTCCCTACACCACAATAGGCGTCGACCACCGTCATCTGGCGAAATTTTTCCGCTGGTTGATCGGTCAGCAAACCATCCAATACCATGCGGGCCATCTTCTCGGCCTGGGCTGTATTGGTCTGGAAGAACGAGCTGGGGCGAATGCGAAATGTTTGTCCACCCAATACCTCTTCCATGGTTTCGTCCTGGATCGCAATGCCCTGTTCTGCCAGCTGCTGGCGGACTTCTTCATTCTGGGCTGGCTGGATGAGCATCTGGTTGTTAGCGGTAGCGCAACGAATCAATACCTGTGGGCGCGGATTGATGTGTTGATTGACCACGTTCAGGGCCCGATTGATCTGCTCATGGGCAATGGGACATGCGGCAAGTGGCAGCACACGATGTGAGCCGCGCGCCGTCAAGCCTGCCTGTCCTTCGCGATTTACGGAGAAACGCATATGATTGCGATAGTGCCAGGGATCATTACATGCCACGGTATCCAGTAGCGGAGGATTGGCGAACTGGCCTACCTCATGTAATAACTGGCGCACTACCTCACGCTTCCACTCTAGCTGAGCCGCATAGTGCATATGTTGGAGCTGGCAGCCACCGCAGGTTCCAAAGACCGGACAGGGTGTCTGGATACGCAAGGGAGACGTCTCATGGAGCTCGGTAATCCAGACCCGCGGGGGCCGCTGTTTCCAGTGGCGGCGTTTCCGACCGGCCCTTGGAGTTGGCGGCGCTTCGACAGCGATTGTCACACGTTCGCCGGGAAGACCCGCTGGTACTTGAAGCAGGCGAGTATGTACCTCGCCTGCTTCATTTTGTTCGCTAATTTCGGCTGTCGCATGCCCATCACGTGAGAGCGCGCCCAGCTCGACGGTATAATAGGTAATAATGCGTTCTTCTTGTATCTGTGTCATTTCTTCTTTGCTTTACGACTTTTGGATTTTTTCTGGCCTTGTTGGCCGTGATGCTGTTTGTATTCTGCATTGTAGCGCTGGCGGGCCTCTTGCAAAAACTCATCGTCGCTATCCAGGTTTTCACCTTTGGTGAGATACCTATCAGCACTGCGGAAGTCGCCGCTTTGCATATAAATCAGCGCCATTGTAGCATACATGTCAGCGGTATCGGGATTGTTCTCCAGACCCTCGCGGGCCACCTCAAGCGCCTTCTTCGCATTTCCCTGCATCAGGTAAATGCTAGCCAATTCGGTATATGCCTCGGTTAGCTCTGGTTCTAGCTGAATGCTTTGTTGCAACGCTTCGCGGGCCTCTTTGAAGTGCTCTAATTGATGTTGCAGATAACCAATCCGGTACCAGACCTGAGCATCGTCTGGCGTCAAACGAGAGAGATCCTGGAAGTGCTTCAGGGCCTGCTCGTTGTCTTCGTGCTGCATCGCTATTTCGGCCAGTCCCATCGCGATATCTATTGCATCATCTTGCGTCAGAGGACCCTTCTGGGCCTGGCGCAGATGGGACTCAGCTTCTTCCAGCTTCTCTTCATGTTGAATGAGAATCGTGGCCAGCAGAATATGGTTGGCCGGGGTATCTGACACCTGCAACGCTTCACGAATAGTTGGCTCAACCAATGCATCGAAGCGCTCCTCTTCCTCATGGTTATCATTGTTATGGAACAGGGCTGCCAATGAATGATAGCTATAGGCGAGGTTGCGAAGCGCTTCGCCACGCTCTTCTGGTGCGTGGGTGGCGAGCTGTTGCGCATAATAGGCAGCGCGCTCAATATCTGCGATACCGCCTGCCAGATCGAAGGCCTCTTTTAAGCTCTCCACATTTTCTTGTGGGTTTTTCGCAATGAGCGCATCATAATGATGAAGTAGCTGGACGACCAGGCGAATGAGAGAGCTCATATTGCCAAGCGTATGAGCCAGGAACTCCATATCCTCCTCCTCATCCATGTCCTCGTCTTCGTCTTCAAATTCCTCCTCATCCTCCTCCTCTACTTCCTCTTCCATCTCCTCTACTTCTTCATCAATCTCCTGGCTTTTCTCCTCAATCTCTCTGGTGAGCTCATCGATACCTTGCTGGATTTCCTCCACCGATAGCTCGTTTAATTTAGCAGCCTCGTTGGTCAGATCGTGTATGCGCCACTCCTCATCTTCAAAGACCACGGTATAGCGCATCCAGAACCAGCCTCGACCAGTATCTTTAAAAGAAATGGTAGGTTGTGCACATTCTGGTACAGCGAGCGTGCGTTGTGGGGTAAACCGGATGGACCAGCCCACATCTACCTGGGCGATATCGGGTCCCAGCTCATCCTCAACGGGATGGATAAAAGAAATCTGTAGATCATGGGGATGTACCGTCCTGGCCCAGGATTCGCGTCGCTCCACCCAATCCTTTGCAGAGAGTCCTTCGCGCAAGGGACTTTCTTCTGAGAGGTAGGTAAACACTTCCTCGTAGTTCTGGTTGCCCCATTCCTGCAGGAATTCGGTTACCGTATCCAGGTGTTCAGGCACTCCCATCAAACCCTCCGCCTGTCCAAAGAGAGATTGTAGTTCAGAAAGGATGGCATCTTCGGAGGGCTCATCGCTTTTGGTAAAGCTCTCAATGGTCCCGCTTAACGTCGGGCCAGCTGGTATGGTCCATTCGGCGTAAATGTCTTCATTTTCGAGTTGGATCAGGCGCCGCCGCGCCTCCTTACGTATCTCTTTATTATCACTCAAAGCGTTGATGGCCTGGATGATATCCGCGGCATCAGTGGATTTCATGGTGCCCAGCGTCTTAAGAAGGGAGATCTGGACGTTTTCTGGTTGGCTCGTAATAGGCTCCAGAATCGCTTTTGCTTCAGCCAGATCTTCGCTGGCATTTAATGCTTGCGCAATGTGTTGGAACTGCTGCAATAGTGCTGCTTCTCCCTCTGGCACTATCTTCTGGTTATCCTGGTCAGTCATAATGAATTATTGTCCTTTCCTTACTCTTGATCAGGCATGACGCTACACGCGTTTACGCGTATTGGCAATTTGTTGGCGCACAGCTGGAATGAAGTCTGATTCAGGGTCAATGCGTTCAGCTTCTTCGAGATGCCTTTGTGCCTGGCGCCGGTCGCCTTTTTCTGCCAATACAGAGGCCAGTAATGCATGCAGGTAAGCCGTTTCTGGATATTGACGTAGTGCCCCCTCTAACAACATCTGGGCTTTGTTGGAATCAGAGCGCTGTATATAGATCGCTGTGAGTTCACTATAGATGCGAATATCGGTCGAATCTTCTGCTAAGGCCCTTTGGTAATACGGTTCGGCCTCATCCAGTCGACCAAGCAAGCGATTGGCAAAGCCCAGGCTAAACCAGACGCCAGGATATTGCGGCTGTATTTCAGCTACTCGTTGATAGTGTGGTATTGCTTCTTCAGTCTGTTGTAACCGCATAGCTACATTGCCCAACCCGGCCTCAATCGAGGCTTCTAGATTTGGATCCTTGCTACCTTTAGACAGCAGTTCCAGACTTTTCCTGAATTCTTCCCGGGCATCCTCATTGCGCTTCAGGCTCATTAGCAACTCGCCCAGCAAGGAATGGCTGGTGGCGCTGTCATCTACAACCACCGATTCACGAAGATTTTCTTCTGCTCGTTGCAACAGGTGCTGGTGACGCTCCTTAAGCTCTGGGCGATCAAATTTAAAGGCCAGTTCAGCCAGAGTGGCCCCCAGGCGGCGTAGCGTATCGGCCTTCCTGTT
The DNA here is from genome assembly GCF_016587435.1 of Dictyobacter formicarum. Next base: position 330,642 of record NZ_BNJJ01000006.1, on the reverse strand, counting down.
TGGAAAGCGCTGTATTAGTCGTTCTAAATAAACCATCATACGCTCAGGATTGCCAGTGAGGACCGAGCAACCATAAGCGTCCTCATTAGCATTATAATCCAGTGGCAATTGGGCGATCAGCGCATCGTGAAAATGCAGCATCTGGCCCAGACGCCACGACATCTCCTCCATAAAGGCTTCAGGGTCCTTCTCTTGCTGCTTGATCCCCTGCTCGATGACATCCTCATACTCTTTAATGCGCTTTTGCAACTGGTCGACCGCCACACCCTGTAAGGCGACCCCTTCATCTTTGATCTGTTGGATGCGCCACGTGTTATTCTCTTTAGTTAACGTGTAGTTATTCCAGAACCAGTGGCGCCCGGTTTCTTTGTTGACGGCAGTGCCCATGGGCATTTCCTTGATGGTGCCGCTGAGAGGTGTCTCCACCAGTTCAAGGGACCAGCCCACTTCCAGTTGTTTGGTGGTGGTGGCCCGCTGACTGGCGGCAGCGTTTGGGAGCCAGATGGCATTCTGCTGTTGCTCACGTTCATGAACAAAGTTTAGCTCCATACGGGTTGGATGCGCCTCGTCGAACCAGGCGCGATGCTGCTGAATCCATTCATCACGCGTCAGGTTATCGCGTACCGGACTGTTCGTGGCGAGAAGATCATAGGCCAGCCCGTAATCGCCGAATGACCAGGCTCCAATAAAGTTGACCGCCACCTCTTGCGGTTCCATCTCAGGTGTAATCAGGGTTTGACCTGTGTCGGTTCCAGTCTCAGGTGCCTGGAAAATCAGCTTATTTAACAATGGCAGCTGTGCCCGATAATCGGGATGTGGCTGAGTTTGACGCCAGGCATTGATCTCCAGCGCTTCTTCGATCAGCTGCTTCGCCTCACCCAATGAGCAAGGGACCAGTTCCACCTCGGAAGCCAATTTTTGTATGCTCTTGATGTGCTCATCTACATGGCGCTTGGTGCCGGTCTCATAAAAGAAGTCTTTGACGCCATCATTCCAGAAATCCAGCAGAAAGCTTACGATACGAGCTTCGCCGTACTCATATCCCTCTTCCCAGCACAGTGTTACCTGTACCTCACCCTGTTCACGTGATTGTGTGGCAAAGCCTTTCCAGAAGCGAGGTGGATTGGAAACGCTCATTTGAACCGCTGGTGCCTGGACGACCGGGGCAGTCCAATGAGGGGTGACTTTTGACCCTTCCAGGCGCAGTAGTCCGCGGCGTGCCTCTTTGCGCACCTCTTTGTGGGTACTAACCGCATTGATGGCAACCAGGATATCAGCGGCATCAGCCCGATTCGTTTTTGCCAGGGATTTTATCAGAGCAAGCTGCGCAGCTTCCGATAGGGCAAAAATCTCCTTGAGCGCAGCCTCTACCTGGGCTTGATCTTGACTTTCATGTAGTTGTGTGGCGATGGTTGGATAATTTGTATGTATGCTTTCAACCTGGTCAGCCTCTTCAGGCGAAAGCTGAACATCGGCATTCTTTTTTGCGGTCATGGTTGCTCTTTACTCCTCACTACGACTCTCTATCCTGTCGATTGTACCACGAAGCAGGATAAGAGTCGAGAAGGGTGAACACTTAATAAAAGCGTAATCATAGAAGGAAGCTCCTGAGAGAGACCTATCAACATTGATCAAGCCTCTCTCAGGAGCTTCCAGCTAACGAATATCTTCTGTCCCGGCATATGCCAGTTTTATTCGTTTATATGCTCCAGAGCAAGCATATTGTGTTGTCGGCAGACTTCTATTCTCAAATTCTCAAATTCTCAAATTCTACACCTGCGCGGTTGAGTGCAGCTGGCTGGTTTGTTTACGTGCGCGCAGATAGTCAAAGGCGTATTGTGTTGCAGGTTTCATCTGCGCTGAGAACAGGATGAACATCGGAAAGGCAACACAGTAGAAGTACGATGATAGACTGCGCCAGGCCAGGAAAAGTGGTAACACAGCCAGTAGCATCGCCGCCTCGGGACGGCTACGGCAGATGCGCCAGTACCAGGCAATAGTCAAGAGCATGCCACCCAGCTCAAGGGCCGTATAGACCCAGGTAGAGAAGTAGGGCAGTAGATGAGAGGTGCTCAAGCTGATCAGGCCAACTCCCATCGGGAACATAGGATCAGCAATCGGAGCCATCACTCCCGCAAACCAGGACTGATAGTCCCACATGATAAATGGCAGGTTGATCGCCAGGCCAATGCCACCGGCGATCGCCAGGCGGGAACACGCATCTTTCCAACCATAATGTTGGAGCGCCATAATCAGATAGAATGGCACAAAGTACCAGGCAATTTGCTTGGTAGCCAGGGCCAGTCCAAAGAAGATGGCCGATATCCAGCGTTGGTCGCGCTTAAGCCAGGAAACAATCAGGAGCAACGTATAGAAAATGTCCAGATTGCCACCGATCGTAGAGGCCCACATGGGGACATTAGCAATGGCCAATAAGAGCACCCATGGCCGTAGTTCAGCTTTCACTGCCCGCCAGGCTAGAATGACAATTAGCAGGTAGGAGAGCATATAAAGCGGCAATACGTTGTAATTCTGAAATAGTGCGAAGGGCACCAGAGTCAGAAATGAGAGCGCTGGATAGCTTACTTTGGCCTCGAACTCGGGGACACTACCAGATTTCAGCGAGGTATTTAAAATGGATTGCAATTCTGACATGCTTGGATAATCCAGGCGATCCACGAATTGCCCTTGCCGTAAGGGTGTTGTCCAGTTCGCATTGATATCAAAGCGCCGAAAAAGCTCAGGGATATTGGAGTCACTGTAGGGATTGCGTCCCTGTACCAGTAAGATGGCGGCATTCGTATCCAGTGAAGTACCATCGTTTGAGAATTGGGGCGCTGAAAAGCAATCGACGAGACCGCGCCCAAATTGGAACATGCCAGCGATAGTCACCAGGAACGTTAGAATCAGCACTACCCGTTGCCAGGTACGTGCTTGCTTACATCCAGGTTTTCCCTCCTCTGACTGTTTGGGGGCAGGACGCAACGCCATCCACAGAGCCCAGAAACTGCCCAGTAGCAAGAAAAAGGGAATCAACGCACTGACATCTGCTACATGAGGAATTTCATTTGCGGCTTGAAACAGGATAGCGACAGCGATCCAGGTAGCTCGTCGTTGCAGTTCTACGATGGGACGCTGTGTATACGATGTGTCTTCAGAAAAAAAGTGTTGCATCCATCTGTATTGAAAAAGTTGTTTATTATTTTTTAAGTGAGTGGTCTGTTCTACTACAGATCGCTGTACCATATCCTCGCGCTTTGCCCCATGCGTAACACGTGCAAATTTAGAAACATTGGGGTATTTACTCATACAGTGCACGACTAAATGATGAGTTTGGGGCGCTGCACTTTTACCTCCCATCGAAGTACCGAGAAAAAGAGCATAACATCACGTCCAACTATTATCATATTTGTAGACGTGTTCTCTCGGTCCATATCTTAGAACGATGGTAAGCAGAAATCCGTCACAACTTGTAGTAGCCAGTTATAGATCTTGAGAAAATATTGAGCTTTCCTTGATCTTTATACCCGTTTACGTATCAATTTATAGTGATAAACGGTAATACAACTCCCGATGTTGTAGTTCGAATCCCAGATTTTCATAGAGACGGATCGCGGAAGTATTTTGATCCCAGACGTGTAGATCAATGGCATGCAACTTTTGCTCTGTTCGTCCATAAGCAATAATATGCTCGATGACGTTACGGGCGTAACCTTTGCCGCGGTGATCGGGATGAATGATAACTCGCTTCACATAGCCAATAGCTTGCACCGCGTCGTGGGGAGGGATCATTAATTCTGCTTTTCCCACTACCACACCTTCTACTTCCACCAGAAAAATGATGGTGTGCTCATGCGTCGAAGGGTCAACCGAGCCAAAGTACTTTTGCATCTCGCGATGAATGTTGCGCGTAGGAGATGCACTGAAGCTGTCGAGATGATCGATGTGGACGATATCTTCGGGTGTGGCGATGCGGATGACCAACGTCTTTGTTGGTAATTGATCTGTCATATATGTTTTATCCTGGTATCTAGCAGTTTACTGCTTATGAATGCCGTTTTCTTGGCAACCTCAAAATAGCGACAAGTGCTGCAAGGGAACAGCCAAGAATCATGATCGCATAAACGATACTTTCGCCATCTCTGGTTGATGCTGTAAGTGTATCCCGGAGCATAAAAGCGCCCCAGATAAAAAAACCAATAAAAACAGCAAACAATAAAATTGTGCTGGTATACTTTTTGCTCATGGATTTTGATCCCTTGATAAATTCGAGTCAGACAAACAGACGCCGTCTGCTATATGTTTCAAATTATAACATACATGTGTTATTTGTGCCGATAAACAGTACAGTTTGGCTGATGGTGGGCTATCATAGGTTCGGCCCTTGCGGCCGATTTGCCTCGCCACACGATGACGTGCCCTCGTAGGTTCGGCCTTTGCGGCCGATTTCTTGCTCGCCGCTTGCACCCTGCTTATTTGAGCGCTTGCCAGACGAGACGGTGAATGACTGCGCGGAAGCGTCCCCAGTAAATCCAACGTCCCTCTATCTCTTCGCTATACTGTGCACCGAGGTGTTCAAGATGTTCTGCTAATGGTTCTAGTTCCTCTGGTGAGATCTCGCGAAAATCGGCTACCTGTTCATCTTCATCTTCTACACTGAGGGTGCCCCCCAATTCGTCTAGCAAGAAAGCGAAAGTATAGAAAGCCGGGGCCCGGTGCGTATTGTCCAGGTGATAGGTGGCGACGGCCAGAAAGCGCCTGACCTCGACTTGCAGGCCGGTTTCTTCCTGCGTCTCGCGTAGCAGCGCATCAAAGATATATTCGCCGTGGTTGATGCCCCCGGTGGGTAATCGATAGGCCCCCTGGGGATAAAAAGATTTAATCATGGTGAGTAGCCGACCATTTTTGCGTCGGATGACCATGCAGACTTCGCCGTAGCGGTCCCTTTTACTTAAAGGATCGAAGCTCTCATGAATATGTAGTTCAGCAGATTGTACAATGGGTTGACCATAGCGTTGAACAAGCTGTGCCAGTTCGTCTTGAATGGCCTGGGGCAACGTAGGAAACATAGACGATCTCCACTATCTCTTTGGCGGTTATTGCTGGCTGATGAGCCGCTGAGCTATCATTATACCATGCTCTAGCGCCAAGTGTAGCCGTCCACCGACAAAGGCGTCGCCGCTAAAGGCTAGCCGCTGCGGTAGCGTCTGGGCATTCAACTGGTCGCCATCCACTTTTTGGGCCGGTAAGGCATAGCGCCAGCGCTGGATATCGGTGAAGATTGGCGTCGGCAGCTCTTCCTGGATTAATTGAGCCACTAGTTGTCCTACATGTTGGATGCACTCTTCCTCGGAAGTTTCCATATGGGTTGTGCTATAATCTGGTGCCATCTGCGCAATCAACATGCCTGATTGGGGTGGAACTCGTTCGGGCGCTTTCTCGTGTTCCCAGGCCAGCCAGGAAATAGGATGTTTTTTATCTGTATTGACCAGGGCATAATAAGGACGTGTCTGTGGCTGTGGCTGATAACCCAGCATAATTGAGAGCAGAGGATTATAGCTGGCTGGTGTGAGCTGCTGCACGATAGTTTGTTGCAGCGTCGTTTCGAGCTGGCTGGCCTGAATGAGCTTTGTCGCCTGAGGCGCGGGCAGCGTGATAAAGAGGAAATCAAAGCCCGCGTAGTTATAACCTGCGCTGTCATAGAGCCGCCAGCCAGACGTTTCCTGTTGTACGTTGATAATGCGTGTCTCAAACTGGATCGATAGCCCCTGCGCCATCTTTTTAGGTAACGTAGTCAGGCCACCGCGATAATTCAATTTTTGTTCGGCATTCTGCTTTTCGTCCCCTGGCTGGATTTGTCCCTGTCTATCAAACGTCCAGACAGGTTTCTCGATATCGATCAGGTCGGGCGTTCGAAATCGCTCAGTAACCCATTCCAGGCTGGTTGGTGTACCCTCTTTAATATACTGGGCACCATGATCATAAATAAAGCCCGCGCGCTTGCGGGTGGCTGCGCGTCCTCCGACACCACGACTTTTCTCAAACAGCGTTACTGTATATCCAGCATCCTGGAACGAGTGAGCTGCGGCCAGCCCGCTCATTCCAGCACCTAGAATGGCTACTGATGGCATAATAGATCCTTTAGCACTGCTCGCGCTTGACTAGCGTTCGATTGACTCTCTAGCTTTTTCTGGACTGGTTTGTTGTCGCCGCCAGTTGTCCTTCCACATGTCGGAACGTCCCAGCATCTCTTCGGCGCTCTTCATCGCTATATCGGTGACATTGCCACCCATGATATGCGCGATCTCACGTACCCGTTGTTCGGGGCGCAGCTCATTAACAATCGTCATGGTGCGGTTATCGAAGATTTGCTTATTCACATTGTAATGAGTGTCGGCAAACGCTGCAATTTGTGGCAGGTGGGTGACGCAGATGATCTGGTGATTGCTCGTCAACTGCCAGAGTTTTTCTCCTACCACCTGGCCGCTACGTCCACTGATACCGGCGTCAATTTCATCAAAAATCAGGGTTGGTGTCGCATCAGCGTCCGCCAGAATGGTTTTCAGTGCCAGCATTAAGCGCGAGGTCTCACCGCCAGAGGCGATTTTTGTGAGCGGCTTAAATGGCTCACCCGGATTCGGTGCGATCAGGAACTGGACCCGGTCAACGCCACTGATATCGCAGGCATAGTATTGTTCCTCCTGACCATTGAGGGTGATTGGGACGCCCTGTCTATCGGGCATCTGGACAATTTCGACCTGGAAACGGGCGCGGCGCATATTCAGATCATTGAGCTGCTCTTCCATGGCAAGGGAGAGTGATTGGGCGGCCGCTGAACGCTGCTCTGACAGTGTTTGGGCCAGGGCACCGATTTCCTTGCGGAACTGGTCATCCTGTCGTTTCAACTTTAATATCAACTCATCGCGATTATCGATGGTCTCAAGTTCAGCCTGGTCGTCGGCCATGCGCTGCAAGATTTCCTCGATGGTATCACCATATTTGCGTTTCAATTTGGTAATCAAATCCAGGCGTTCTTCAACCTCAGCCAGCCGATTGGGATCATCCTCGATATCTGCCTCATAGCTACTGATGGAAGTCGCCACGTCCTCAAGCTGATAGATGGCCCCTGCCAGCGCTTCCTCGTATTCCTCCATGGACTTATCCAGGCGCACCAGTTCGTTTAACGAGCGCTGGGCCTGGCGAATCTGGTCGAGGGCCGCCTGGAAGCCATCTCCTCCCAGATCTGAACCCTGGATGGAGCCATAAATATGTGAGCATAGTTCACGTAAGCGTTCGGCATTGTTGAGGATCTTGCGCTCCTCTTCCAATTCCTCTACTTCTCCAGCACGCAGGTTGGCCTTCTCGATTTCCTCAATTTCAAAGCGCAGAAATTCTGCCCGCCGTTCCTGCTCGCGGATATTCTGTTGCAGGGCTACAAGCTTCTTGCGCGCATTGCGCCATTCAGTGACTTTTTCGGCCAGTTGTTCACGGATTGGCAACGTCTCGGCATAGCGATCGAGGAAATTAATATGTTGATCTGGTCGCAGCAGGCTGATGTTTTCGCTTTGCCCATGGATATCTACCAGCCAGCTAGCGACTTGCTGCAAAATAGGAAGTGAAAGCGCACGCCCATTGATACGGGCAACAGTACGTCCGGAACGGAAAATATCACGGGTCAGGATCAGTTGACCATCTTCAGGGTAGAGGTCGTACTCGCGCAGGAGCGCGGCCAATGCCACAAGAGCATCAGCACTCTGAGCGGCCCCGTTGGTAGCAGCTCGCTGTTCGGCCTGCTCAATCAAGGTTAGCAGAGGCGAACCATCTGGCTCAGTGACCTCTGCGTCTTCTTCCAATGGAAGCCAATCGGTGGGAAGCTGTGGTAGTGCCTCGACTGAGAATACCCCCTCGACAGTCGCGCGTTCACAACCAGCGCGGACGAACTCGGCACCAATTTTCCCACCAAGTAATGCATTGACTGCATCAATGATGATTGACTTACCCGCGCCTGTCTCGCCAGTGAATACGTTAAAATTACGGTTCAGGCGAATCTGCAGGCGGTCAATAATGGCGAAATCTTTAATCGTTAACTCAATTAGCATGATTTAATCGTTAACTCAATTATCTTGATTGGTTTTGTTAGCAGTCAGGTTATCGTTTCTTAGCTTCGCGTTGATAATTTGGTAAAAGTAAGTTGGCGGTCGGCGCCTGAGAAACCTGGTTGTATACTGGCTCTTGCGGACCGTGATGATCGCGCCATCTTTGATCTCTCGGTTTAGTTGACCATCGGCCGAGAAAACACCATTTTGTGAGCCGGTAAAAATCTGTAGTTTAATGGTTGCTTCTGGCTGGATAATGAGCGATCGATCAGATGCGAGGTGGGCTGCAATCGGCGTCAGGACCATACTTTGCACCTGCGGATGGAGTAGAGGCCCTCCAACCGCCATATTATAAGCTGTGGAGCCTGTGGCGGTTGAAATAATGATGCCGTCTGCATAACTCGTATTATAGTAGTAATCATCTACCCAGACGCAGACCTGTACGACCCGTGGCCAGGTGCCACGAGCGATCACAATATCGTTCAGCGCCAGGAACTCCTCACGCTGACCATCTTGCTCAAGGACTGCTTGAAGCATTGCGCGTTCATCTACCCAGACGGAGCTATCGCCGTTGAGATAGTAGCCAAGATCGGTTGCTATATCGTCTGGTTCCATTTCTGTAAGAAAGCCAACCCGTCCAAAGTTTACACCGACAATCGGTGTGCCCGTACTTGCGCACATACGAGCTGCGTGTACGATCGTACCATCACCCCCCAGGACCAGTATCAGGTCAAAATCTTTGAATGAACGTTGATCATAGGCAGGATCTGACTCAAGACCTTCTTGATGGATATCAATAGCACGGACAGTATGACCTTGCTTCTGCAGGGTCTGTACAAGTTTGGCTGCGAATTTGGACGAAGCTTGCTTACGTCCCTGGTAGAAAATCGCAATCGTCTTCACTAACATCTCTCCAATTGGCAAGCGAGGGCGAACACGATGTGCCGCCCTTACATGTTTAGCCTCAGTAATGGTACGCCATAGGGCGTGTATTGTCAACTATGTTTGTAGTATGAATGTTCTTATTTCTCACTGTTAGCCCGTATTTGTTGGAGCTTTTCCTCCGTGAACCAGAGCACTTCTTCTTTAGAATGAACCTCGCCTTCTGCTTGAGCTTCTGCAATGGCTTCCAGGATCTGGCCTATCAATGGACCTGGTTGCAGCTGGAAGCGCCGTATGAGCTCTTCAGACTGGATCAGTCGTGGTGGTAAGACCTGCTCTCGCTCACGAATATAGCGTGTCAGGAGAGTGCGTACCGTGGCCAGATGGCGTTGCCAATGGATAGTCAAGGGATCGGGCCCTCTCATGGCCAGGTGATCGGCCAGCGAGACCAGGGCTACGTAGATACCATTGGGTCCCATGTCGACGAAATAGCGTCGAATAGCTCTGGGGGTTATGGTTGTATTGCTTAACTGCCCCGGCCGCATATGGTGCGCAACCACTTGCTGAATGAGCCTTTTGTCATGGGTACTAACGCCCAGGCGCTGCGTAATCTGCTGTGCCACTGGCACGCCTGCCTGGGGATGGTGGTAGAATGTAATATTGCCTTCTTTATCCACCGCCCGGGTGATTGGCTTGCCTATATCATGTAATAGCGCCGCTAACTTCAGTGGTGGCGACAGTAATTGGGCAAACGAGAAAACATGCTGCTGCTCGGCTTCTTGTAACAGTTTTTGCAGCTCCAGCAGATCGTTTTGTTCTCCCATATTGAGCTCTGAACGCTGCACCTCTTCCGGCGATTGCTGTAAAAGCGAACCCAGTTTCTCCAGCATTGCTACCGCGGCTAGCGAATGCCCAAAGACGTCCCAGTGGTGCAGGCTGGGCTGGGCCATGCCACGTGCCGGTTCTAACTCTGGTATCAGCGTTGTGAGCAGGTGATGGGTATCTAGAAAGAGCAGGTGTTCATATGTACCTGCAGGTCGCAGCAATGTGTATAGCTCTTCATGAATGCGTTCATGGGCTACCTGAGGCAATAGATAGGCATCGCGCGCTATGTAGCGCGCCGTATCAGGCTCTATGGTCAACTGGTATTGTTGTGAAAAGCGCATCGCGCGCAACAGACGCAGCGGATCCTTCTGAAAGCTCGTCTCAGTGGTTACACGCAGCGTACGCGTAGCGAGATCTTGTAATCCCTGATGGGGATCTATTATCACCTCAGACAGGGCGGCATGTGTCCTGGCTGGTGATGCAGATTGTGAAATGATTGCGAGTACCTCTGCAAAGGGAGCTGCCAGCGCATTGATGGTAAAGTCACGTCTTGAAAGATCTTCCTGAATATCGGCACCTTGAAGCGGTGAAATATCCAGCATCAAATCTTGCTGTCCATGTTTGACAATGACGCGGCTGGCCTTTTCATGCATATGCGCATAGAAGCCGCCCAGACGATCCGCCAGGCGGCGAGCCAGGTCAGGAGTATTACCAGATGTCGCAATATCCCAATCCACACAGGGTTTTTGCAGGAGGAGATTGCGGATTGAGCCTCCTACCAGATAGACCGGCTGATTATATTCTTTAAATAGCTGGCAGCTTTGTTGCAATGCCTGCAAGACCCACATTTCCTGGGTCAGTTCCTGTTTTGTCATACCTGCTCACCGAATACACATCCCTGCTCATGAATAATAGAATATATTATAGGTACAGATAAATAGCTTTCCATCTGCGATCTCTGCCTTATAGTATCACCTCTGTCTACCTATGCATCCAACCTCAGCTTCTCCTATCTCCCCGGTGTCCGAGAAAGCACTGGAAAGACACGCAGCGTAATGTAGAGATAACTTGTCATTCCCTATTGTCCCATGTATAGTAAGGATATGCTCAGTTAGCAGAGATCTGGCTCAAGGTAATCATTAAAGGTAAGTAGACGGGATGGGGTGGTAAATTTAATTAGAACCGATAGATGATTCATCTATAACCATAACCAGGGAAACTACGAGAAAGAGGGTAACAACAAGCGGCTGGTTGGCCCTTGTTCGTTGGGTACGTTCCATGAGTGGAAGTCAAAACTATGGTGTGCTGCGTGTGGTGCGCGTGCTTTTGCCTGCGGATCCTACCAGGCACCCGGATATACATCCCCGGGCTTGTTTCCTGAAGAGCGTCTGGTATATGTGTTGACGTCTCGCGAGACAACTATCGGGAGATCATTGAGCAATGATTTGATTTTGATGGACCCCAGCGTATCCCGTGAACATGCGCGCCTGATTTTTAACGGGGGCAGCTGGTCTATTCACAATGTGACGGAACAAAATATTTTGTATGTCAATGGCCATACGGTTGCCGCAGGGGCGCAGCATCTACTCCAATCCCAGGACTTTCTGGTGTTGGGAAATACCATGCTGCAACTGATTGCGCCTAAAGGTGATCAAGATATGCCTATTCCAATGGGTGATGAAGACGAGGTTGGCGTGCCACTGCTTCCTGCATCTCCTCAGGACGCCGCTGATACTGCGGAGGTCCCTGTCGTACCTCATCCTGATATTTTCTCGCGTCTGCCGCTGTTACCACCCGTGAAAAAGCCACCTGCGACAAATGGAAAAATGCACACGGCGCGTACTCTCTCCCCGGAAACCTCTACCTGGGAAGAGGATCGACAGACTGCCATGGAAATGGATGCGAGTGCCTGGGCCGAGGAAGGCAAGTTGCTAGGAAGCAGCATTACACTCCAATTTGCCTTGCCCAGGACCATAAAAAAAACGTTGCGCTGGACCATTGGTGGTCTTATCTTGCTTGTCCTGTTGCTGAGCGCGCTGACCGCCATTATTTTAAACAATTTATTAGGGATCGTCTCGCTGGTGCAGGAAAGTCCCGTCAATATCTTATCGGTGCTGACCATTCCTATTGTGGCCGCACTAGGCATTAACCTGCTGGTCAATTTCATTGATCGCTATGAGCGCGAGCCATGGTTTTTGCGCCTGGCCGCCTTTCTCTGGGGGGCTATTATCGCTATTCCTCCGACTACCTTTATCGAAGGTAGTATCGATGGTTGGCGTGGCGCGATTCTGGGACCGCAGGCTGGCAAGGCCTTGCATGCGCTGTTCTCAGCCCTCAATGCTGGCATCACCGAAGAAACTGTCAAAGGACTTGGCCTCCTGCTGCTCTTTTTCGTCCTGCGTGACGAATTTGATAATGTCACCGATGGTATTGTCTATGGGGCCCTGATCGGCGCTGGCTTTGCTATGGTTGAAAATATTTTTTATTTCGCCGGCAATCCTAAAGCTTTTCTCTTCTTATTGATCGGGCGCATCGTGCTGGGATGGCTGAGCCACTCAACCTTTACGATCTGCCTGGGCATCGCCCTGGGCTATATGCGTCATACACGTATACGCTGGAAGCATATTGTGATCCCGTTCATCGGCTATTTTATTGCCGTTGGCTTACATACCGCGTTTGACTTCATCAACTTTTTCGCCAACTCGCTGGTGCTGTCCTCGCCGGATAATTCAAATATTGTTATGTTTTCGCTTTTTGCCAGTATCGGCGATTACATATTGCCGTTTATTGCTCAGATGGTGATTATCTATTGCCTGATTAAATCATTAGCCCATGAAGCCGCGATCATTCGCGAGTTCCTGGCCTCTGAAGTAAGCAGTGGTATCGTGACAGTAGATGAATATGCCATGTTGCAGCACTCATTTTTGCGCACCCGCATTGAGCGCAACATCTTATGGCGGCAGGGCTTTAAACAGTGGATGCGCGTGAAAGCTTTATACCAGACGGAAATCGGTCTGGCCTTTCGCAAGTGGCATGTCAGTATGGGTGATAAGCCCAAACTTGGCTATGTTCAACCTGAAGATGCCTATCGACAACGCATTCAGCGCTTGCGCCAGGATATTCTCCTGGCAGAAGCCTCAAGTTATAAAGAATCGAACCGATTATAGTACATAATATATAAACGACCCTCATCATGTGGTAGAGTATACAATGTGATTAACAAATGAGTTCAAGGTGTGACTGCATCGAAGAAGAGCAGCCTTGACACCTCTTCTTAGCGCATGTTAGCATGAGCGCAAGCGCACCTTAATACAGAAAAGGATGGGTGATTATGGAACTGGAGCGGGCCAACCTGCTACAGATCTATCGTTTTATGCGCCTCACCCGTGCTATGGAAGACCGCATTCGTACGTTGTTTTTACAGGGACGTATCGTAGGCGGCGTTTACACGGCACAAGGGCACGAGGCCACAACCGTCGGGGCAGCAATGACGCTTCACGATGGGGACTGCATTGTTCCGCAGCATAGAGATCTAGGTATGCACATTGTGCGGGGAGTTTCTCCTCGCAGTATCATGTGCCAGTGGCTAGCTCGCGGCAACTCCCCCACCTTAGGTCGTGATGGTCAAATGCATATTGGTGATATGCACCAGGGCATCGTCCCCATGATTAGCATGCTCGGAGAATCTCTTCCCGTGGCATGTGGTGTTGCATTGACTATGAAGATGCGAAAACGTTCAACGGTAGTATTAGCCTCTTGTGGAGATGGAGCAACCAATACAGGATCATTTCACGAGGCTCTGAACTTTGCCGCGGTGCAAAAGTTGCCAGTGGTCTTTGTGGTTGAGAATAATGGTTATGCCTATTCGACACCTACCTTCAAACAGTTTGCTATTCAAAATCTTTCCGACCGTGCTCTCGCCTATGGTATGCCCGGTCAAAGCGTCGATGGCAACGATATTTTGGCCGTTATAGAGGCCGTTGGGCAAGCCGTTGCCCATGCCCGTAGCGGTCGGGGTCCGGTACTGGTAGAGTGTAAAACTTTCAGGGTGCGTGGGCACTCAGAGGCGGATAAAGCCGATTACGTCCCCGACGATCTACGTGCCGAGTGGTTAAAGAAAGATCCTATTCAGCGCTTCGAGCACTATTTATTCCAGGAAGAAATCTTAACGGAAGCCGCGCGTAGCGAAATGGATGCGCAGATCAAAGCTGTGGTAGATGATGCGGTGCAATTTGCCGAGCAGAGTCCCGCGCCAGATGAAACAACGGTCGCGCAATATGTATATGCCCCGGATGGACCGATAGCAATGGTTGGTGAGCCAGGTGCGCAGGATATTCAGTATATCAACGCGCACGACAGCCGTACAGGTCAGCCGTTTCACATCGTGCACAAGGCAGAGGAGGCCGCTGGACGACGATGAGTGATAGAAAAGTAACCTACTTAGAGGCCATTAGCCAGGCCATCCGAGAAGAGATGTTGCGTGATGAAGCCGTATTCCTCTTGGGAGAGGATGTGGGTTCATACGGTGGGGCTTTCAAAGTCAGTGCCGGGCTGCTTGCAGAGTTCGGCGCCGACCGCGTGATTGATACCCCTATGTCCGAGGCTGCTATTATTGGATCTGCCGTTGGTTCTGCATTGATGGGCATGCGTCCCATTGCTGAAATGCAGTTCATCGATTTTATTACGTGTGGCTTTGACCAGATTATCAATATGGCTTCGAAAATGTATTGGCGTGTGGGTATGCCGGTTCCGATGGTGGTGCGTGGACCCGCCGGTGGTGGAACAAAAGGCGGTCCTTTCCATTCCTCTAGTCCCGAAGCCTGGTTTTTTCATGCGCCGGGTATCAAAGTTGTTGTCCCCTCAACAACCTATGATGCGAAAGGAATGCTGAAATCCGCCATTCGTGACAATAATCCCGTTCTCTATTTAGAGCATAAATTGCTCTATCGTCTACCCGAACTGCGCGAAGAATTGCCGACCGAGGATTACGTTGTGCCGTTGGGGAAAGCGATTGTGCGCCGCGAAGGTGAGGACATGACGATACTTACCTATGGCGCGATGGTTCATCAGTGTTTGAAAGCCGCTCAAACGCTGGAAGAGGATGATGATCTGGAAGTTGAGGTCCTGGATTTACGTAGCCTGGCACCATTGGACCGTGAAGCGATTATGGCATCGGTGAAGCGCACCAATAAGGTCCTTATTGTTCATGAAGATACCCTCACAGGGGGGATCGGTGCTGAGCTCTCGGCTATCCTGGCGCAGGAACTGTTTGAGTATCTGGATGGTCCCATTACGCGGGTAGCAGCCCCGGATGCTCCTTTCCCGTATGCGCCGGCATTAGAGGCTGCTTACTTGCCCAATGCTGAAAAGATACTTTCGGCTGCCAGAGAACTGGCCGCTTACTAATTAGAGGTCGTATTTATGATCGGCTATTTCATTGAGATACCAAATATTTCTTGTAATAGAGGGGATGAAAGGGTGTACTTATGCCAACACCAGTAAAAATGCCACGCCTGGGTGAATCGGTGGCGGAGGGGACCATTGGCTCCTGGTTAAAACAAGTCGGCGATATGATCGAGCGTGATGAAGCGATCGCCGAGGTGATTACCGATAAAATTAATGCTGAACTGCCCTCACCAGTGGCTGGTCGCCTGGTAAAGATCCTGGTTCAGGTCGATGAGACTGTGCCTGTAGGGACCGATATTGCCGTGATTGAAGAGAGCGCTGATGTGGCTGCTGGCAGCAGCAGTAGTACTGCGGGCCCTGATGCCGCTCCGGTGAAGAGTGTCAGCGAGGCCGCTACTCCACTGCCAGATTCACAACCTGCTGCAGCCCACGGTAATGATGTTCAGGAGAAGGTGCAGCGAGAAGACGAGGAGCGTCAGCGTATTTCTCCGCTGGCTCGCCGCCTGGCTCAGGAACATGGCATCAATCTGAATGATATTGCCGGGACCGGTGCCGGTGGTCGTGTGCGCAAAGAGGATATTCTGGCTTTTGTGGCCCAGAGGCAAAAGGTGGCGACTCCTGCCACTTCCTATACGCCGGCTGCCTCGGCTGTGTCTGCGCCCGTTGCTCAGCAGCCTGTCCGTATGGAGGCGCCTCAGCCCACGGCGGCGGAATTAACCGAGGCTGGCGACGAGGTGATTTCACCCAGCCGTATGCGTCTGGCGATCGCCGAGCATATGGTACGCAGCAAACGGACCTCGCCGCACGCTACTACCGTAGTTGAAGTTGATATGACCAATATTGCCAAATGGCTGGCCAAAAACAAAGAAGAGTTCAAGCGCCGTGAAGGTTATGGTATCAGCTTTGTGCCCTTCGTGATGAAGGCCGTCTGTGAGGGCATTCGCAAGTTCCCGATCATCAACTCTACCTGGACGCCCGATGACAAAATTATTATCAAGCGTCACATCAACCTCGGTATGGCCGTCTCGACCGATACCGGACTGGTCGTTCCGACGATTTATGACGCCGACCAGTACACGCTGGCTGCGCTTGCCAGGCAGGTGAACGCTCTGGCCCAGCGTGCCCGTGCCAACAAACTAACCGTTCAGGATATGCAGAACAGCACCTTTGTAGTGAATAATCCTGGCGTATTTGGTACAATTATATCTATGCCCATTATTAATCAACCACATGCGGCAATTCTTAGTATGGATGCTGTCGTGAAACGGCCAGTGGTAATTGAAGATGACGCAATCGCTGTGCGTTCGATGATGTTTATATCGATGTCATTTGACCATCGCATTCTGGATGGAGCGGGAGCAGGTGGTTTCTTGCAAGCAGTACGCACCAAGCTGCAAAGCTATGGACGCGACATCGATGTATATTAGTACGCCCGGCTGGACGTACCTACAATAGAGTAAATGGCATCTTGCCTGCGGTTTGTTTATGAGCAGACAAGATGCCGACCAGTTGCAGAACTAGAGCAAGGGAAATTTCCATGACGACCATTATCCCAGAGCGCCGCCCTGAATGGCTACGCGTACGAGCTCCCAAGGGAGAAAACTACCAACAACTAAAGCAACTGATGCGTGGTCAGTCGCTGCATACTGTCTGTGAAGAGGCTCGCTGCCCAAATATCGGCGAGTGTTGGGGACATAAAACCGCGACCTTTATGATTCTGGGGCGTGTCTGTACCCGTAGCTGTGGTTTTTGCGCAGTTGAGACGGGGCGTCCATTGGGATTGGACTGGGAAGAGCCAAAGCGTGTAGCTGAGGCGGCGAAGGAGATGGGATTACGCCATGCGGTTGTGACCTCGGTTAATCGCGATGAGTTGAAAGATGGCGGGGCCGCAGTCTTTGCCTCGACGATCCGCTGGATCCGCCGCTTGAATCCCGACTGTAAAGTTGAGGTGTTGACCCCTGATTTTAAGGGTTCGGCCGACGCGCTACGCGTTGTAATGGATGCGAAACCTGATATTTTTAATCACAACGTTGAGACTATTCCCCGGCTATATAAGCGTGTACGTCCCCAGGCTGTCTATTTGCGCTCATTGCAGGTGCTGAAAATGGCGAAAGAAATGTATCCTGGGACGCGCACCAAGTCTGGCTTTATGCTTGGCCTGGGTGAAACCTGGGATGAGATCATTGAAGTTATGTGTGATATGCGTGAATATGATATAGACATTCTCACCATTGGTCAGTATCTGCGCCCATCGTTCCAGCACCTGCCTATTCAGCGTTATGTGCCACTGGAAGAGTTTGCTGAATTGAAGGCCGAAGGCAAAAAGATGGGCTTCCGCCACGTAGAATCAGGACCCTTTGTGCGTAGCTCGTATCATGCTCACGAACAGGCTGATGGTGCAACGAAGGAGTAGCCATGGCATCGAAAGCAAGCATCAACTCCGTTGAGTTGGCGTATGAAGATCATGGCATTGGGATTCCGCTTATCTTCCTGCATGCATTTCCGCTTAACCGGCACATGTGGGACAAACAGATTACTGTCCTGCTGGCCGAACAACGCTATCGCCTGGTTGCACCAGACTGGCGTGGCTTCGGCGAAAGTAGCCTGTATGGTAACCTCTCGACCATGGAAATGTTCGCCGATGATCTGGCTGGCCTGATGGATCACCTGGGGATGCAGCAGGCGGTGCTCTGCGGCCTCTCGATGGGTGGTTATGTTGCTTTCGCTTTCTTGCGTAAATATCCACAACGGGTGGGTGGCTTGATTCTGGCCGACACCCGCCCCGGTGCGGATACAGAGGAGGCGCGCGCCAACCGCGAAAAGCTGGCTCAGCTGGCTGAACAGCAGGGAACAGACGCCGTTGCTGATTTGCAGTTGCCTCGCCTCATTTCAGATTATACACGTGCACATCATCCCGAAGTGGAAACACATGTGCGACAGATGATCACGGCCGCCAATCCACTGGGCATTGCCGCCGCTTCGCGTGGAATGGCCCTGCGTAGCGATGCCACTGATTTACTAAGCACGATCAACTGTCCCACACTGGTGCTGGTTGGCGAGTATGATGCCCTGACACCGCCCTCGGAGGCGCGCGAATATGCCGGTCAGATTGCGGGAGCCCGCTTTGGGGTCATTCCCCATGCGGGTCATCTCTCAAATCTAGAACAACCCGAGGCATTTCAAATGGTGCTGCAAGACTTTCTGCGTAGCGCCTTATAAGTTCTTTAAAACACAATATGAATCAGCTCGAATTGGTGACTCCTTTGTTCTAATAGAGAGGGTAGCATGTTACAGCCATCGCTTCAGCATGAGCAGCGCCTACCTGTGGTACTGGTAGTGGATGATAACCCTGCTATTCGCGACATGGTCTCCTGGGCCCTGGAATTAGATGGTTATGAGCCTGCCGAGGCTGCCGAAGGCCAGGAGGCCCTGGATTGGATGCATAATGCGGCCCGTGAAGGCCGCTATCCCTCCGTGATTTTGTTAGACCTGGCTATGCCCGGTATGGATGGCGCTACGTTCCTGGCTCGCTTACAGGAATATCGAGAGCTCTATTCTTCTTCTTTTCCCCGCCCTTCTGTGGTAGTGATTACCGCTAACATTGATGCTTCCGATGTCGTGAAACTGGGAGTAGAACAGGTCATCATCAAGCCATTTCACGTGCGTGATCTGCTGGATGTGGTGCGCCTGCTCACCTGCTAAACGGCCGTTGTTAGCTGCTTAGCGCCGCTGGGACATGCTGCTCGATGATCATCTGCTGATATTGAGCCTGAAAGCTTTCTCCCTGCATACTCAGTGTCGCGTTATTCGTAACCAGAGGTACCGCTGTGTTGGTGCAGGAATATTGCATGGCCGCGAAGATGCGATTGGCCGCCAATGTCTGCAGTGCCAGCTTTGTCCAGTTTTGTATAAAATCTGGATTATTATTTTTTCCATCGTTGGCAGTAGCATCTGCAGCATAGTTCCATTCAGTGATCATGATGGGTAGGGCGTGCCCACTCACCTGCTGCATCATGGTGCGCGCTCTGGTGATATGGCTAGTCCAGTGTGCAATGTTTGCTATGCAGGTGGCCGGCGCTTGTCCAACGTTACAGGTATATTCGTGCCAGCTAACCTCATCAGGCGTGGGCCGGGCATGCTGTAGAAACGCCTTGAGATAGGACTCATTGTATTGAAAGTTGGCGGGGCCAATAAAATGGGCCTGCGGGGCCAGGCGTTTCAACTGTGGAATAATCTGATTCCAGGAGGCTGTATACTTTTCAGCCGTCACTCCCTGCAGGTCCTCTTCATTGCCGTATTCATAATACACGTTACTACCTTTAAAAACCTGTTGCATATCTTGAACGATGCGTGTATCATCAGCCAGCACAAATGTGTCAACCGCGCCGCGCAGATTGATCAGCGGTACTGCTCTTAGCTCTCTTATTGTTCGTGCCGCTCGCATTTCGATCTCTTCGCTCAGGCTGGACCGAACCGGCATACGAATAATCCCTGGATGCAAGCTCTGCACGCGTATGCGCGCATTCTCTGAACTCAATAAGAGATCATTGCTATCGAACAAGGCCATATTGGTACCAAAGAGCAGCGGAGATATTGTTGTATTTGAATGTGATAATGGTGAAATGCTAATGGCTGTCGGTTGGCTGTTCAAGCGCCTGGCCAGCGGACCATACTGGAAAGTCCAGACGCCAAGCGAAACTACAATAATGACGACAGCGATACTGATGAGACAAAAAGCTATAAAAGTCGTTTTTTTGCGCTCTGGTGCGAGCTGTGGCATAATTCACCCCTCCTCTATCCACATGATGTTGCTCTATATGCAACATCTCCTATTTTGTAAAACTCACTACGCGCTTAAAAGTATCAATGAATATCGGAGTCCCATATTCATCGTCAGTTTTTATATTGGTGCAAAAAGTGCGCACAGCGCACTTTTTGCACCAATATAAAAAAAGAGATTGGGGACGCCTGCGTTCCCCAGGCCCAGGGGTGCTCTGATTCTCAGTCTGTTGGGAGTCTGACACTCTCTCAGCGAAAAATGAGAAGCCAAAAAAAAGAGCAATTTATTAGTTTCTCTTGAGATTTCCTTGAACTCTTTCTGTTACAATTTTCGCAGATGGTACAAATTTATACAGCTATATATATTTCTAGAATAGAAGTATCTATGATTCTAGTCATAACGAATCGCTTACAAACGTATAGAGGAGGCGTTAAACATGGACGTGCACGAACAGCCCACTGAACCGTGGAAGGGGGCTGATCCAGGCCTGAATGAGAACTTGCCAGGGCCACCACCAGCATCCACGGCCTCTGTGCCAGGAATCATGGCGGCCTCGCCTGCACCGAAGCGTCTCTCTCGTCGTGCGCTCTTTTCGGGTCTGGCTGGAGCAGGCGCTGCTGTCGCTATTGGCGGTGTTGCGCTGGCCGAGTGGCAGCAATCGCAACAGAATACAACCGC
This sequence comes from Dictyobacter formicarum, assembly GCF_016587435.1. The sequence goes on along the minus strand of NZ_BNJJ01000006.1, from coordinate 309,975 downwards.
CAATTCGCAGCCTGCTGGTTCCGCTGGCGCAAATGCGCAGATAGGCCATCTTTTACGCCGCACAGGTTTTGGCGTGACCCTGGCCGACCTGGCTTTATACACTCCCTTGGGATATCAAGGGGCAGTGGAGCGCCTGCTGAATTATCAGCAGATCTCTGACCAGCCTTTGGAGCAGCAGCTGGCAGACGCGCAGTTAGATTTGATGAAGCCACAGAATCAGCAGCGCTGGTGGCTGTTGCGTATGGCTGGTACCCAGCGACCGTTACAGGAGAAGATGACCCTCTTCTGGCATGGGGTCCTGACCAGCAACTATCAGAAGATTGGCGGGCCAAAGGCTTATATGCGCATGATTGTGCAGAACAATTTTTTGCGCGACCATGCTTTTGACACCTTCGACAACCTGCTACTGGGCATTACCAGCGATCCGGCCATGCTTTTCTACCTGGACCTGACCAAAAGTCGCAAGAATGCGCCCAACGAAAATTTTGCACGCGAATTAATGGAATTGTTTACGCTTGGACTGGGTCATTATTCGCAGCAAGATGTGTTTGAAGGGGCAGCTGCGCTGACTGGTTGGCATGTGCGCGGCGCGGCATTGAAGGCACAGTACTATCCGGCTGACCATACAACGCGTGAACTGGTTTTTCTGGGTCAAAAAGGGAACTTCGATTATAAGGATATTATTCGGATTCTGACCAATCACCCGGCCACTCCCTGGTTCCTGTGTCGGAAACTCTTTACCTTTTTTGCTTACGAGAATCCGAGTAACGATGATCTGAAGCCCCTGGTGGATACCTATGTCAAGAGCAATCATAGCATTCAGGCGGTCATGAAGACGCTCCTGCTCTCGCCACAATTTAACTCGCCCAAAGCCTATCGAGCGCGGGTCAAGTCGCCCACCGAGTTTCTGATCGGCTCGTACCGGGCGCTCGAAGCTAAGACCAACGGGGCGGAACTGCCCAACCTGCTGTATTTGTTGGGGCAGACCCTGTTTGGGCCTCCCAATGTAGCGGGCTGGCCGGGCGATAAAGTTAGTTCTCTCTGGCTGAATGGTGGAACCTGGATGTCGCGCCTCAACTATATCAACTTGCTGATCGCCGGTGGTCGCACTCGCACCACTGTCTACAAGCCTCTTGATTTTCAATCTATCGTAGATACCCATCATATCGATACACCTGAGAAGTTTGTTGACCATTTTGCCAGTTTCTTGCTGGATGGCACGCTGGAGAATGAACGCAAGACCCAGCTGGTTGAATACTTCAATACCCCTGATCCACGCTCACGTAAAGGACATATCACATTGAGTGGGGGGAAAAGCTATCCGGTCAGTAAGGTGCGGGGAACACTATATCTGATGCTGGCATCCCCCGAATACCAGCTAAATTAGCGTGCATAGACAGGCACACATGTAGAAATGCAACCTGACGGCAAGCTATCTGCCCGGGTCAGGAAGGAAGAAGGATATGAAACTTTCGCGTCGAGCTATGCTCAAGGATGGGATGCTGGTTGTCTCTGCTGGTATGGTGATGCCGGCGATTTTTAGTCGTGGAGTTGCCTCTGCCAGAGCGCTCCAGCTGGATCATGCCCGTACTGCTATGGCCGGCAATGACCATACATTGATTGTGGTCCAGATGGCTGGTGGCAACGATGGTTTGAATACCGTTGTGCCCTATACTGATGCAACATATCATAAGATGCGCCCCACATTAGGACTTGCCGAAGACAAGGTTTTACATCTGGATGATCGTTTGGGCCTGCATCCCAATCTGGCCCCACTCAAAAATCTCTGGGATCAAGGCCATCTCGCCATTGTTGAGGGTGTAGGCTATCCCAATCAGAGTCTATCTCACTTTCAAGCAATGGATATCTGGCAGACGCTGGACCTGAGTGGTAATGGCCGCGAGGGCTGGTTGGGAAAACTGGTGGCCGGCCTGGTGGATAAAGATGGCCACCCATTTCAGGCGATGGATATTGGCACACAGACGGCGCAGGCGCTCTCTTCAATTACCACACCGGTACCGACGCTGACCAGTTCCCAGACCTACCGTCTCAATGCGGACCCGACCGAGCCCGATGGAGGAAATGCGCGCCTGCAGGCGCTTTTAAAGCTCTATAATACCTATCCGCGCTCATCACCTTATGCCGCGCTCTTAGATACCACCGCGCTCAATGCCCACGAGGGAGGACGCCAGTTGCTACAGGCTGCAGCTACCTATCAGCCGACTGTTACCTATCCCCAGGGTCCTTTTGCGACCGGCCTGAAAACGCTGGCCGAAGCCATCGTGCAGGGGCTCGGCTTGCGGGTAGGATATGTGACGCTGGGTGGATTTGATACCCACGCCAATCAGACTGCGACCCATGAGACTCTGTTAAAGACGTTAGCCGAGGGGCTTGCCGCATTCTATACCGACCTGGAAAAACATGGTAAAGCAGACAACGTAGTGGTCATGACCTGGTCAGAGTTTGGGCGGCGGGTAGAAGAGAATGGCAGCCAGGGTACCGACCATGGCACGGCGGCACCTCTTTTCGTGCTGGGCAATGCGATTCACAAAGGCATCTATGGCGAACCTCCTGACCTCAAAAATCTGGACCAGGTTGGCAACTTGAAGTATACAGTGGATTTCCGTTCCGTCTATGCTACCGTTCTGGATCGCTGGATGGGGGCCTCCTCCAAAGATGTACTGGGCGGTTCTTATAACTCACAGAACTTTTTACCACAACTTTAAAATAAAAGCGCCATATATTGCAGGGAGGTGGCGCGACAACGCCACCTCCCGCTATCATTATTTTTCCTAGGCATGGATGAGCAGACACAATCGCATATCTTTGAACCTTTTTTCACCACCAAAGAGATTGGCAAAGGAACTGGTCTGGGTTTATCCATGGTGCATGGTATTATTGGTCAGCATCATGGATATATCGGAGTCGAGAGCGAGGAGGGACAAGGCACACTCTTCTCCATCTATCTGCCAACTATCGAGCTTCCTGCGGCCGAGCTCGGATTAAAGATGGATATGCGCGCAATCAGGCGCCGGTGCGCGGCGACGACGAGACAATTCTGGTGGTGGAGGATGATCCCGATCTACGTTGCCTGATGGAAGAGGCGCTAACAGAATATGGCTATACCGTTGTCAGTGCTGCCGATGGCGCTGAAGGACTCAAGCTTTTTGAAACCCATAACGCAATCTTTTCCCTGGTCGTTTCAGATCTCGTCACGCCCAAAATGAAGGGCAAAGAGCTTTATGACAACATCCATTTGTTGAGCGAGCACACGAAATTCCTCTTTATCAGCGGCTACCAGGCGAACCAGATTAGCCAGAACTTCGTGCTGGATAAAAGTTTTGCATTCCTCCAAAAGCCGTTTGATCTGGATGAACTGGCTGCCAGGGTGCGTGAGATTCTAGGCTGACACTTTCTCAGTCTTCTTCATAGGTGGCACCGACGCGCTCAATGCGACTCTGGACCTCGAAGAGCGCATCGATGCGCGGCGTTTGTTCCCGATTGCTTTCTTGCAGACTGGTCTGTATCAGGTTATCAATTTCCAGATAGTATTCTACCAGGAGCCGTTCACCAACGGTTGTATGATTGACACACTCCTCCAGCATGCTTTCCGCCTCTTCGTACGTTGCCAGGGACTCCTGTGCCTTCTGAAAGGCGTTCTGAGCGCTTTGTAGCCGTTCCATCTGTTCCTGGTAAGCTCGGCGCCGCAGAGGCGTTGTCCCGGCGTTTGATTGTAATTCCTGCAGTGCCAGTGCCGCATTGCCCATATCGATATGGGTTTCGCCCTCTCGGCGCTTCAGCCAGGCGCGTACAGCATGCAAACGCACTAATGGGTTGGCGTCTTCAGGTAGACGTAAATTATCGTCAGAGAGCAAATCGTCGCTCCCAATCTCTTCTGGCTGCTGAGAAAGCTCTTCGTCAAAATCCATCCTGTTGCATTTTCCTTTTTCGCTATAACAGTTGTTTCCTGTTATGGTAGCATATTGTGCAAGCCAAAAAAACAGGGATACCTTACGTGTGCGAAGATATCCCCGTAACTGCAAAAGTATAAGCTAGCTCAGTGCCTCCTGTCCGAGCTCTTGTGCTTCTGTTGGTGCAGCCTCTTCCTCATAGTCAGATGGTTGCGTACGATCATTGCCATTTCTTAACCCAACAGCGTCGAAGACTGGCGTTAGAATGAGCGCCAGCAACAGATTGAGTATGAGTACTGCGACCGCGATATAGATGGGAATACCAAAGACGGCCATGGTGGGTTTGTTGCCCGCCATGATAAACATTGTGGTACCCGCAATCATAGCCGCGGCCCAGCCGATCAGCAGGGCCCAGCGATTAAACCAATGGGTGTAGAGTCCCAGGAAGACTGAGGGCAATGTTTGCAAGATCCAGATGCCACCCAATAATTGGAAGTAGACAACCTGGGCCGGATTGATGGCAACAATAAAGATCAATGCACCAAATTTCAGCACAAATGAAGCAATTTTAGCCGCTTGCGACTCTTCTCGATCGGAGGCCGCTGGCCGGAAATATTCTTTGTAAATGTTACGCGTAAACAGGTTGGCGGCTGCAATGGACATGACAGCTGCTGGCACCAGGGCACCAATCGAGAGGGCAGCAAACGTGAAGCCCGCAAACCAGGAAGGAAAGATCGCATTAATCAAGGCTGGCACGGCGCTATTATTGCCGAAGCCACCAAATGGTTTGATCTTTGCCGCGATTGCCATATATCCCAGGATGGCCAGGAAGCCCAGCATCAACGAATAAATGGGCAGCAAAGCAGCATTGCGTTTGACAACTTTGGTGCTATTACTGCTGAGTACACCGGTTAGCGAATGGGGATAGAGGAAAAGCGCCAGTGCTGAGCCGAGCGCCAGCGTGGAATAGGCTATGGCCTGATTGGCAGGGATAATATCCGAGAATGTTTTTGGATTAGCCAGAGCCTTCTGGTGCGCGGCATCGAAAATGGGACCAAAGCCGTGGAAGTGCGTTGGGACAATGATAATTACAGCAAAGAGGACGACAAATATCATCATGTCTTTGACCAGTGCGATCATCGCTGGTGCGCGCAGTCCGCTGGTGTAGGTGTAGGCAGCCAGAATCACAAAGGCGATCAATAACGGAATATCCACCTGGAAACCCAGGATCGGTAGAGTGATGGGGATGCCCATCGCGGCCAGGGAGATCTGGATACCATACATTTGCAAAGCAATATATGGCATGGTGGCCAGGATGCCTGTAAAGGCAATGGCCAGTGCCAGCCCTCGGCTGTCGAAGCGGTCCCTTACAAAATCAGATGCGGTGACATAGCCGCGCTGCTTACAGACCGCCCAGAACCTGGGCATAAGAATAAAAACGAGCGGATAAACAAGTACGGTGTAGGGAACGGCAAAAAAGCCTGAAACGGCGCCAGCGCCGTACATGGCGGCCGGGATGGCGATAAATGTATATGCGGTATACAGGTCTCCACCCAGCAAAAACCAGGTAATAACTGTGCCGAAACGCCGACCTGCTAGTCCCCATTCGTGCAAGAGATCCAGGTCTCCGCGCCGCCAGCGCGCAGCGACAAAACCCAGGACCGTCACGACAATGAAAAAGAAAATAAAAACGGCGACGGCGGTTGCGTCAAATTTCATAAACGCATGCTCCCTTCCTTGCAGGTGCTACATGTGATCTATCCTTCAGCGGTCGATTGATTTTACGCGCCGATGAAATAGACAAAGGCGGTAATGATAGACGTGATGATGATCCAGAGCATCTGATACCAGTAGAAAAAAGGCATGCCTAGCAGTGGTGGCTGCAGCGAGTTGTAGAAGGCCGGTATAAGCAAGAAAATAAAGGGGATGATTAAGAGAAGCAATGGCCAGCGACGTTTCTTGCCGACAGGGCGAGTTACCATATGTATGCTCCTTTGCGGTGTTCATGGAAAACTAGCCAGTACAGTATATTTCCGTGGAGTCTTTGAGTGAAACGGGAGCGTATGCAGTGAAAGAGCGGCAGAACATGCCTTTCTCTACTTATTTCCATACATGCGAAGATATCGTCTTAGCTCAACGACACCATCGGCCTCGAATGGCGCCTCAAATAACTCTACGGTTTATGTTAATCCTACGGTATTTAGTTCCAATTGTCAATTGAGTTTTTGTGCATGAACATGCGAAGCATCACATACCAGGCCATGATTTGTTTTTATTAGTTGCTGCATAGCAGGCCAAGGCCATGTTGAGCAGCCTTATGCGTGATAGCCAACAAACTATCGGCGTGCTCGGGAAGGACCTCATCGATCATGTGAAATGTTCGTGCAGCTTCAGTGGAAGGCTGGAAAAAGAGCTCATAGTTGGCTTGCGCTTCGTCTGCGCCCGGCGCCTGAACGTGGCGCAAGCAGCGCGAGAACTGCCAGACTTCATCTGGAGTAAGATACCCTACAAAATCTTCATAGGGTTCACCTGCTCGATAGCCAAAAGGCAAACGGCGTCGACCGCATGCCAGCAATTCAAAGAGGGCCATCGCTCGTACTGAAAAGGTGGCCAACCACCCACGTAGATGCAAAGTAGCCGGATGACGTCCAATCTCTGTACCATGAATTTCAGGCGCATCATCCTCTTCATCATCCTCTTCAGATAACACGTCAATGTCCTCACCCTTTTCAGTCAGCGATTGATAGTGTATTTGCTGCGCCAGTTCATGGAAGCCCGCTGATTGTAACAGCGAAAAGATATCGCCATGGCTTAAGTCTGTCTCTTGGGGTTTATGTAGCTCGGGTACAGCTTGAGTTTGAGCTTGAAGGTGAGGAAAAAGAAAGCAGGATAGACAATATTCTGCTACCGTGGCTCCCCAGACCGCGCGCAGGGCATCGGTATTCTGGTACAACTGAGGTGGATGCTTATGCACATAGCTATCGCTGAGCTCAGTAAATGTTTCCGCGCTACAGAGCACCTCATATTCTCGTCGCGTATGTGATCCCTGTGGCAATTGTTGGACAAAGGCTCGTGCTCGTGACCAGGTACGTAGTGCCTGCATAGCTGGTGGAAGAAATTGTTCTTCACGGAAACAGCGTGTCCGTATATAGAGTGGATATATCAGGGACTCATCTCCTTGCGTTAGCCAGAGCTTAAAAGCAGGCATCACACGTTGAGCATATGTTTCCCAGTTGAAACCATAGATGCGCACTGTCATAACACCCTCTTCCACTTAATCACCGGGCATAATTTCTTTTTTTCTTATTCTTATCGTACTCACATTTGTCGGAAAATCCAAATGTGATAGTCATGGAGTACTTTTTTTATCTAAAGTGAGTAGGTGGCTCCCATCATGGGGAGCATGCTGTTCCCTTGCGGACGGGCATATGCTCGCCCGAGCCCTTTTATTCATTGGTGCAGCATGAGCGCAAGGCGCTCATGCTGCACCAATGAATAAAAGACATATTGAGCGCTGAAGGCACGAAGCGCATGCTTTTCAAATATCCTTTTTATCTGTTGTTTCTGGATTGGGAAGTGCATATAAACCCATCTGGGCCTGGCGCATAATTGTTTCCAGAACTGGATCATCCTGGATATTAGGCGCGATGAGCGGCGAAAACGCCAGAGGCGAGTGCGCTCGTGCGGGAGCTGACCAGTTGCTGTCAATGCTTTCCTTATCCTGGGGCAAGATTTGCGATAGATCAAAGTTATCCATCGGTAAAGGACTCATATCGCTTGTGCTGATGGGGTTTTCCTGGGTTGATCCCGGAATCTGTCTGGGGAGCGAGGTCGTAATTGGTTTTAAGTTACTGGGTGTATATGTCTTGTTCTCGCCTGCTGACAGTTGTGCGATCGTCTGTTGCGGTCCATTGATAAATGCAGGTGGTGTAGTGGGTAATAGAGCCTGCTGTGGGCCGGTGGGCATCTCAATTGTCTGTTGTTGCGGTCCACTGGCAAACGATGGTGGTGGTGTGAGCATCACAGCTCTATTTGAACTCGCAGGCACCTGGATAGTTGGACTGGCGGGTTGTACTGGTAAAACGTCAGGCATCGATGCAGCAAACGCTGCCTGTTGCTCAACATGCGGAATGGCAAACGCTGCATTTGGACCTTTCTGGTTAAGCCGGGAAGGTTGCGCGTTTGCTCGTAGAGATGCTCTGGCGTATGCGAGTTGCTTTGAACTTGGTTTGCGTAAGAATAGAAAGCATGTCAGGCCACCAATCAGCAACAGCAAAACGGAACCGATGGCAACTGGAATAATAGCTGTGCCAATACCACTACCCTCTTGTTTGCCTTGATCACTGACATTGGCCGTATTGGCTACAGTAGTTGCTGTAGGTGTGACCACTGCCGACATGGTAGGAGTGGCGGTTGCTTTGGCGGTTGCTTTGGGCGTTGGAGTAGGGGTTGTAGCTGGAAAAATGCCGCCACCATTTGCTGGTGGTAGATTTTGTATTGGCACAGTTGGAATGGCTGTCGAGACGGGCTTCTGGGTTGGTTGCACTGTAGGCGCCGGCGCGGGTGTATCAGTAGGCGCCGGCACGGGTGTATCAGTGGGCGTTGGCACGGGTGTATCGGTGGGCGTTGGCACGGGTGTGTCGGTGGGCATCGGGGTAAGGGTGTTTCCAACGGTAGTGAGAGTCGATGTCGGTGTAGATAGCATATCGGTTGGGGCTGCATGCGCATGGGCTGTCACAATGATTATGTTCATGCCTATAAAAAGGCTGAAAATCCCATAAATTATTGCCGCTTTACATCTTGTCAGGACTTTTTTCTTCATATTTGGTTCACCCCGGCAGATTTGTTCCTGATCTATTGAGCTTGCCTCTCCTCTCTGGTGTCCTTATGAAGGAGTAGAGTGATAAGGAGCTTTTTTGTTGATAAATCATAGATCGAGTCAAGTGTAGATGGACTCGATCTATGTCGTCAAGCGGTCAGAAAAATGTACTATTATATGTCAATTCTTGATAGATAGATCTGTAACCTCTACACATGCTTAGCTTTGAAAAATGGTTCGATCTCTATGTGCTCCATACTGGTCTTTTACCTACTTTGCTGTCCTTCTCCGTATCAAAGTGTTTTATTGTGTAACAAGAGCGTATTTTTGACATAATATTAGTAATAGGTTACTGCACGTTTAGCCGCTCACCTGGAGAAGGAGTAATATTATGCTCATCAATGGCACGGCTACTTTGCGCTGTAAGGACTTTCTGCGTCAGGCACTTGCTCATACGCTGGAACGGTATGGACATATGCCCACTCCCAGAATTTTTGAAGCTACTTCAATGGAGAATCGAGCTTACCGACTGTACGCTATTGAGGCTGCTATTGCTGATACGCTTTCATTATGGTGTGATCAAGAGACCTGTATGCATACCCGGCGCCTGGTGCACCCGGCGGAAGCGGTAGGAAGGCAGTTACAACTGCCCGATAATGTTCTGATTATTTTGCGGTTCTCGGCGCTTCTACACGATATTGGTAAGGTGGCGATTCCACCTGAGGTATTGCAAAAGCGAGGCCCACTGAATGAAGATGAGTGGACCCTGGTACGGCTGCATCCCCAGATAGGGTGGGCGATATTAGAAGGAATTGGTGAGCTCTTTGAGCATGTTGCTCCGATTATTGTCGCGCATCATGAAGCATGGGATGGCAGCGGCTATCCGTTTGGTTTGAGCGGTAATGCTATCCCTTATTTAGCTCGTATCCTCACTGTAGTTGATTCCTACGATGCTATGGTTTCATACAGAGTATACGGAGAGCCGCTGCCTATATTGAGTGCATGTCAGGAATTAGTAAATTGTGTTGGTCATCAATATGATCCTCAAATTGTAGGTGCTTTTCTTGAAATGTTGATTAGTGAAAGAAGTATACAACTGCTTTCGTGTTTTTCTCCTAGGCGAAATCTCGCAATAAATGAACTTGAACAGGTTGGCGAAGAGCACGCAAAGCTTTTACTTCAATCTGGCGGATACGTTCGCGGGTCAGCTTGAAGTAAGTGCTAAGCTCTTCTAGCGTATGGCAGTAGCCATCCTGCAATCCATAGCGCAATTCTATAACCTGTCTTTCTCGCTGGCTCAGTGTTTCCAGCGCATGTGAAATGTGATCGCGTAATACCTGGTGCGTGACGATATCTGCGGGGGCAGCCGCATGTGGATCCTCGATGATATCGGCCAGGTGGTACTGTTCATCATCGCTTAGAGGCGCATCTAATGAGATCGGGGCTTCAGCCATGCTCTGAAGCTCAACCACTTTTTCTTTAGAGAGATGGATAGCGTGTGCAATTTCTTCTGGAAAAGGATCACGTCCGAGATCCTGGTAGAGTTGACGTGTAATTCTTTTCATCTTATAAATGAGCTCAACTACGTGTACAGGAATATGAATAGTACGCGTATGTTCCGCCACGGCACGACTGATGGCCTGCCGGATCCACCAGGTTGCGTATGTGCTAAAGCGAAAACCACGTACCGGATCAAACTTTTGTGCGGCTCTTATCAGGCCCAGATTTCCCTCTTGTATTAAATCAAGCAATGAAACTCCATGATTATTGTAACGTTTAGCAATACTGACAACGAGGCGGAGATTCGCTTCCACCAGTTGCTGTTGGGCTTTTATATCACCAGTAATAACACGCCGTGCCAGGTGCATTTCTTGATCGGCTGACAGTAGTGGATAGCGACCGATCTCAGCAAGGTATTGCCTGATAGCGTTCTCTGCTTCCAGATCTGCGCCATCTGTCTCCTCTTCCTCTTCATCCTCCTCTTCCAGGTAATCCTCTGTTTCCTCATAGCGTAATTCTACATAGGTAGAAGATTTTTTTCCTTTTCTATTTGTGCTTTCTCTTTTGCTAACTGTTGCAGGCGATTGGCGCTCTTCATTTAGTATAGTTGTATAATATGCCGGGTCCTCATCATGTGTATGTGTGGCTCTGCGCCCTTTTTTTTGAGTGATAGTTTTTGAATGAGTTGCAGTCCCCCTTTCTATGTGATGTGTTGAGATTTCCGCTCTTCCGGCGTTGATATATTGCTGGAATTCTACCGCATCTATCTCAAATGCTTGCATTGGATTGGTTATGGCTACCATATACCTACTCCTCCTTATACCTCAAATCCCATCCCACAATTTGGTAACCGGAGATTTGTGATGACTGGATCGTCATCTACCACAAGCGGCCCTTTCTGGCAGCCCCGTATTTTGAAACCGGGGAGGAAAGAAAGACGCCTTCTCCTCTTGTGCTCGTCTCGCGTGTGTGATCCCTTGCGGGAGACCATCTTTGGTGGGAACGGTCAGACCCCACCGGTTGCCCGGGCCTGGTCACAGCCGGGCAGACATTACCCCTGTTGACAAGCCCCCGCCTTCTAGAGTGGGAGTATCTGACAGATCCGTATATTTTTAAGAAAACTTTAGACTCTTAAAATCCCCAAAAATTTTATGGATTTATTCCCCCTATATATTACTTGTGCAAGATATGTGCCAATATAGAGGTGTAGGGATGTATGTGCTCACCATAAGGCTTCTGGGGCTAAATCAAAGCCAACGCCTCGCTGGTAGCAGCGTTTTTCCGTCCGGAGAACTGGAAATTTTTTCCAGTTGCTGCGTATTTTTCCTCACTCTATAGATGGCTAGCCTGGCGTGCGTGAATCGTTGTGGCCGATCTTCGTTATAGTGCAAAACGAGCGAAAAAAGTTGGGCGGGCCGTTTATTTGCATGATGGGGTGGATAGTATGGGAAAGAAGAGCAAATTCTATCTGAAGTCTGTTTTTCCTCTAACCTTAATAGGAAGCAATGGATATGGTGAAGTCTGTCTATCCGGCAAATAAAGAAATGCATGCATATGGTGGTCATTTTTTAGTAGGAGAATATAGTCCGGCTCGCCGATCCCCGTCGTTGCCTGCTATTCCGGCTCGTGCCTCCGCGTATCCTGCCTCGATAGTTAAAGTTCGTCCACGCTATCCGCGCTGGTCGGCTGCGCTGGAGCAAGAAGATATTACACGTATTCCAACGGTACCGCAGTCTGAGACCATCTGGCAATTTGAGACACCGCATTATGCTGCTGAGAGCAGCCTCACCTCGTTGACGCTAGCCGTTACCGATACAAATCTGATTGCCAGGCCTGCTATTTCTAGAACCGCAACAATTCAGCAGCGAAAAGGCGCCCAGCAAACTCGGAAGCGTGATTACTCTATTGTGGCTCGCTTGCACGAGCATCATGTTGCTGATATCGATACCGTTCCACCTTTGCTTTCATCGCCTCTGGAGCAACGCCGACCAAAAGCGCCTTTTTTGCATCCCATTGAGAGCATACGCTGGTGGTTGATCCAGCCGGGACGCTTAGAATTCCTCATCTGGCTGTTTGGGACCATCTTATTGATCGGGTTGACCGTGCTGTTCATCTTGTTTGTCCTCTCAAGTCTGGGCTATCTGGCGATTCATTAAAGTTTGCGGTAGATGCAAAAAGAGTCGGGCGTAGTGTGAAAAACATGTGCCGACTCTTTTTTTATGCTTTGGTATCACTGCATTGATACGATTGGACCTTGGCGTGTGAGATTGCTGTCATTGATAATTAAGTACAGTTATGTGACATACAAATGTATCGCTACGCTTGCTTTCCTGTTATGCCGCATTAGCAGGAGTAATGGACCCTTATGCTTAAATAGAAACTTATACATACATGTGGGTAGAGAGGTGATAAATGGGAAGCCGAAAGACATGGATATATGGAACTGTGTCGATCATGGTAGCATTGATTAGTGTAGTGCTGATGAGTATTTCATATATTCTTCCTGCGCAAGCAGCTGCTCCGGCTGTGACAGATTTTTCTGTGCAGGTAGGTACGAATCCCTGGGGAACCGCATTTGACCAGGCCGGGCATGTATGGGTAGCATTGCCAGGTTGTGATCCTACTCCAACCTGTAGTACGACAGTACCGCCAGGAAAGATCAATGTATACGATGCAAAGACGCAGGCGTTATTGCGCTCATATACGCTGCCTGTTAATTATGCTCAAGCCTTCTTTCTGGCCGTAGATGCTCAGGGAAATGTCTGGTTTGCTATGCCAATGGCCAATGCTCTTGGTGTATTGCATCCACAGACCGGTTTGTATCAACAGTGGCAGGTGCCCACCGCTGGCGCTGGTCCGTGGGACCTTGCCGTAGACGCTCAGGGAAAAATCTGGTTTACTGAACACTATAGTAATAAAATCGGATCATTTGATCCACAGACCCAGAAATTTGTTGAGATTGCTACGCCAGCTATAAATAGCGTCCCCTATGGTATCGCGGTGGATGCGGCAGATAACGTCTGGTTTACGGAAAATAATGATGCGGTCGGTTTGATTGGGGAATATACAGCACATGGTCAATTGCAGGAGTATAAGGTTCGGGTAGCACCTGCCAGTGGTCTGACACCGCATTTGATCGCGGTCGATCCAACAGGGAATATCTGGTGGTCCGAAGGTTTCGCCGGTGCCATTGGACGTTTACAGGTCAGTGCTGCTCGGCCTGGAACAAATAACGGTGTGTCTGAATATGTGTATCCACGCCCTTGCCAGGTATGCGGTGTACATACTTCGGGTATCAGCGTCGATCGTAACGGTTTGGTCTGGTTTGCCGATTCGCTCCAAAACATGGTTGGCTCATTTCCGAGTACTGGTAGCGGTGCTTTTACCATCTACAATTCGCCAACCGCCAATAGCCATATTCATGATGGGGTAAATGTCGATGCGCAAAACACCGTCTGGTTCACAGAAGAGTTTGGCAATAATCTGGGGCGTATCGTGCCGGCATCATCACAACCGCCTGTGCCTATCAATGATCCTTTGCCAACGGTATCTCCTCCTGTGCTAGAGCCGGGTCACACTCCAACAAGCACTCCGCCGGTAAATCAGACTGGCACACCCACAAGTTCGCCTGCAGGCAATGGAGGTGTACCTCCCGTACATGTGCCACCGACCGGGACTGATGGATCGGGTTCTGGCGATCATCTTCCACCAATGCCGACGCGTTTGATTGCACAGGATACTTTCCAACATCATGATCATCCGTTCTGGGGTCGGGCTTCTGATGGACATGCCTGGGGTGGTGACGCTAATATGATACACACATTTTCTATTAATGAGCAGCACGGTATCGTTTCACATGGAGGTACCAACTATTCTGCTGTTCTGGGGCCGGCCGTTGCGGATGCCGAGGTTGTTTTTTCGGGCAGTATCAGTGCCTTTAAAGATACGAACATCGGTGCCGTGTTGCGCTGGTCGGATGGCAATAACTGGTACAAAGCTTATATTGATGGCGAGCAGCTGGTTGTGCAGAAGAAGCTCTATGGTCGCACAACTATCTTAGGCCATTATATGTTTCCTGCCCGTGCCCACCATATGTATAATCTGCGCTTCCAGGTGGATGGCAATGTACTGCGCGCCCGTGCCTGGTCCACTGGTAGCCCTGAACCTTCTCACTGGCTCGTAACGGCTACTGATAATACGTTTAAGCGTGGTTTCTGTGGCTTGCGCATGCTGGTCCAGAATAGTGCGGTAGCCAGTATCGCTTCATTTAAGGCCTTTGCAAAATAGTAGTATTGTTTGTTATCTGCTAGCAAAGAAGCAGGCTTTCTTCTATACATGCTTATCATGACTTACCCGGGCATGGTTTCCGGCCTGAAGTACTCCTGATAAGCATGTATAGAGTTGTTTTTACTGTGTGCTTAATTATAAGCGATAAGATCGGATATTTTTTATATGGTGGGCCGTTGTCAGTAAGATTTACTAGATCATACACGTTCTTTTTATGCATGAGTGGTGCCAGGCTTCCTGAAGCAAGTAGGATGGTCAGAGCGTTTTTGTCATAGGGCATAGCGAGACCTGAATAAAATTATTGTCTGGTAATCACATTCGTTCCATGATCTCTATACATATGTGGGGAGTAATCTCGACGCCTTGGGGCCAACGTGATACAATTTCTTGCATTAGTGCTCGCCCAGGAAGGGTGGCTTATTACTCCCACAAAAGGAGAGCGAACGCTTATGCCAAGAGGACGCAAGGGGTCTCCTCAAGAGAGTGTGGACAGTATTTTACTGGCAATAAGTCGGCGTGAAGATATTGATCCTGATACAATGTCCCATTACCTCGATCGCCTGGATGAAGAATGGGCTGAGGGGGCGCGGGAAAAAGTGTTGCATCTGCTGAGAAGTAATGATGCCCTGGCTCAGGCTGCGGCGTTGCGTATTCTATCAGAGTTAGCGACAGATTTTGATCTGGAGGGACTTGAGGATTTTGTAACTGATCCTACCGTAAGTGATCTGGCAAAGCTTTCTCTTTCTCCTATCCTAAAGGAATTAGGATCAGAGCTGGCCGATGATGGTATCATTGAATACCTGAATGATCCAGCGGGGGCGATTCGTCAGATGCAGATGAGGCTGCTTGAACTAGTAGGCCAAAACGAAATGGGGGTCGAGACCATCCTTGAGGATGTGGTTTCGATGCCAGTTGAGCGCCGTTTTGCGTTTATCAACTGGCTGGGGAATAGCAACGATCCTCGGGCAGCTAATCTACTGGTACCTTTGCTGGAGAATCAGACGGGTAAGGTTGTGATGGCTGTGATTGATGCTTTGGAGCAACTCGGCCCCATTGCCATTAATCAGACGATACCCGCTTTAAATTATGTAATAGCTACCAGTTCTAATCGGCAACTTAAACAGCAGGCCCGAACCGTGCTCGGGCGCCTGACTATGCAGTCTATGCTTGGTTCAGAAGATGCCGCCATGATGGAGGCCCGTCAGCAACAATATCCTCCTTATCAGGCGCGCGTCAGCTCGATTGATGGTTCTGGTACACAATTGATCATGCTTTCATGGCGGCGCCCGGATGGTTTGATCAAGGGCGTCAATGTTTTGTACCAGGATCAAAAAGGCATCAAGGATTGCTATGGGTTGGATGAAATGGATGCCGAGCAGTGGGACAACCTGGTTGAGGATCTGGATGAACAGGGTTTCAGCAGCTTTACGGTTTCATTTGAATATGCGCGCGCCGTGATTATGGAAGCGAGGGCTCTGAACAAGCGCACCCGTACAAAGTTGCCAATCGCTTACTCCATCTGGCGTCCGTTAACTGAAGCGGGCTTACGGGACAAAAAAGCCCTGGTTAATCTTCCGGCTACGTGCTTAGAGCCGCTGGAGTTGAATTCCGAGACCATTGCCCTGGCCCGTCGTGCCAATGATCTCTATCGCTTAAAAGAATTTGCTTCCTGGTTATATGAGCCTATTGAGCGTATTGAACCTTTCATTAGCCGCTACTGGACTGCCCAGAATGTCTTTTCGTCCTCTACCAATGGGCGGCGCAAAAGTAAATTGAAGGTGCAAGAAGAACGGAGTTTGCTCGAAGAGTTAGTGAGCAGTGCTCTTGATGAATTGATCGATGATAAATGGCGTGCCACCTATGCTACACGTTTACTTCGACAGGCGGCTTTGTTGCAGCAAGTCGGGCAGGCAGAGTCTGTGCCTGTTTTGCGAGCAACCGCTGCCCTGCTGGCTCCAGATTCACATGTTGCCTTGCACGAGCAGGTCTTCCCAAATACGCTGTTGCATGTATCTATCGAACAGGGGCCGCTGCGTTTGATGGTTGAGTCGCTGCGCAGTGGTAGCCTTAGCTCCTTCCCGGTTGAGTTTTTTCAACAGGACTAAAAAGGGCTCAAACTTTCTGCTAAAGGAGAAGTTTGAGCCCGCTAGGGCTGGTATTTGTGCTTGCTTGCTGGATCAGGCCTGGCTCGGTACTAACTGCTGAGTTTTTAATAGCGCTTTGGCCGTCAGTTCACCGCTATGCATTGCTCCTTGAATGCTGCTCGATTGTGTATATTCTCCCGCAAGATAGAGTCCCCTGACATCGGTTTGATTGTCTGGTAGAGTATCATAGATACCCGGCGCCTGTAGAAATTGGGCGAAGGGCAGGCGATACACTGCCAGTAGTTGCCAGTGGCTGAGATCATGGTTGGGAAACCAACCAGCAATTTCGGCTCTACTACGCTCAGCCATACTCTCGTCATCCTCAGCTGGATTTCCCAGGATCGTTACAGAGAGGAGATGTTTGCGCGGTGGTGCATAGGTTGGAGCGATATTGCTGAGCAGCACAGCGTTATTTACATAAGCGTGTGGATCTGCGTTCAACAAAATCTTACGCTGATGGTACAGACGCTCGTCACCCGCGAAATAAAGACAGACAGCACTGACAGGTTGATCGGGCAACGTTTTCCGGGTAAATTTTTCCGCAACCGGACTCGAGGTTGCCACAACAACAGTGTCGGCCTTGATCTCTTCCCCATTGACTAGGCGTACACCCTGGGTCTGGCCGTCTCTAAGCAAGATCTCTTCCACGCGCGCATTGCAACGTACTGATCCTCTGGGCAAAGTGGCTGCGAGCTGTTCAGGAATGCGCTGGATGCCTTCGGCTGGAATGATGATATCGCCAGTAGCCAGCATTTTAAACGTGAACTGAAACATGCGGGCGCTGGTCTGTAGCGATCGATCCAGAAAAATTCCACCATAGAAAGGCCGGAAAAAGTTATCGATGATCTTATCCGAAAATCCTTGCTGGCGCAAATAGGCCTCGGTTGACTGGTCCTGTCCGTCTTTCTGTTGTGTTCCCGCGAAGATATCCTCGGTTGACGTTCTCTGCAATTGCAGGCGCAGCTTGAGCGTACGCAATTTATCTGCGGCCGAAATGAGAGGATTGATCATGCTTGAGAACGTATGGGTTGGCTCTCGTAACGGATCAGTAATCTCATATTGTTTTCCATTTTTTACCAGAATGGCACCGGGATTGAACTTTCGCTGCTTCAAAGTAGTGTAATTGAGATGACGTGTAGCAGCATCA
The DNA here is from genome assembly GCF_016587435.1 of Dictyobacter formicarum. The sequence continues at coordinate 292,167 of NZ_BNJJ01000006.1, read as the reverse complement.
TACGCGGTGAATAAGACCTGGAAACCACGATCCAGGCGATAGCCGTCTTCATGGTAATCGGTTCTTATACGTCCTCCAACCTGGTCCGCAGCCTCCAAAACGAGTACTTCTTGCCCGGCCTCCGCTAGCACTTTGGCGCACGTTAAGCCTGCTAGACCGGCGCCGACGATGATAATCATGTTGTATCTGCTCCTTACCATAAAGGATTTATCACCAGTCCGGTGATGAGCTTTGGATAGAGGTACGTAGATTTCTGTGGCATACGATCATCTGCCAGCGCCACGTCTCGTACCTGGCGAAAAGGAATACCATTGAGTAAAATGATGGCCTGTGCATCCTTATTGCTTAACGCTTGCAGGGCGTGCTGTGTATCATGCATATAGCGAATGTGCTTGCCCGCAGCCACATCTTCTGCTGTGATATGGAGTAGCGTTTCCAGTATCACATGCTGCACCATGGCTACATCCAGGGAATTCCAGGCTTCAGAGTGGCCACTCTCCTTCATCAATTGCTGACCTTGCTCATTGATGGTGAGCAGCAGTGCCTGTTCTGCGGTCTTAATTATCAATGCTGGTTGCTGACTTCCCGCCCGCGCTAGTTCCGCCAGCAGCGCTTCGTCGCTAGCTGCCGCTACTTTTTGTACGGAGAAATAGCGCGTAAGTTGCTCTTCTGTGAGTTTGTGTAATTGCTCTGCTGTAAGATCGAATAACACACGATGAGTAGGTAATACCAGCATACCCGGATCATCAACATTGATCAGCGCCATCAACATGAAGTTCGCTCCATCCTGCGGATGCAGGCCACCTCTCTGCTGGTATAATTCATCCCGGTAATTCAACGCCGTTGTGTAGCGGTGGTGACCATCCGCAATATAGAGCTGGCGTGGGGCAAAGAAATCTTGCAGCAATCTCATATGCTCGGGATCAGAAATAGGCTGCAAAAGGTGTTCTTCCCCATTCTCATCGATGAATTGAACCTCTGGGTGTTCGGTATACGTTGCAAGCAGCCGACGTATCCGGCCCTGCGGATCATCGTACATGCACATGATGGGACTGAAGTTGGTTGAGCAAGCGCGTAACAGTTGCAGACGATCTTCTTTATCTTTGTTGCGTGTGTATTCGTGCGGCAGGATCACCTGTGCATCCCATGGTTCCAGGCGTACCCGTGCCAGCAGGCTGGTGCGAGTATAGTTTTGCCCACCATAGGTAAAGCGCTGTTGATAGAGATAATAGCAAGCCTGCGCTTCTTGTTGCAGGACCTCATCCAGGCGCCACTCAGCCAGCGTCCTGGCAGCTCGTGTGTAGACGTTGTTCAGTCCGCTATCAGTTGGATAGGTTTGTCCCAGTTCCAGACGAATGATGTTATATGGATTGTTCTGGTAGTAACGTGCCTGGGCCTCTGGAGTGATTACATCGAATGGCGGTGTAACGGTTTGTACCAGATCACCAACTTTTTCTTGTACATATCGAAATCCACGTAGTGGTTGAACATCTGCCATAGAATAGTTCTCCAATCCCTTTTCTTCCCCATCTTAATGGTCATAAACTGCCAAAGTTGGTGGAATATATTCTATTAAAAAGCCTGACACAAAACAGGCTTTTAGTTTTCTTTCCTTGATTGCTGGTAAAGGTTAATCTGTGCTCATTGTATCATTTTTGAACAGGGCGAGTTAGGATGGTGGGACTACCCGGGCCGGTTAAGATAACTGAAACCTTTTGTATCCACAAGTCCTAGTTTACGCTCATCAAATTGACTCACTTTGATACAACGTGTAAATTCATCTGTGTGGATGAGAAAAAAATCGATTTTATCTCATCATCGGTTCTGGTTCTTCGGCTAGCTATTCTGATATAGGAGAGCTGTAATTATATAGAGGAGTCGGTTACGATGGTGTAACGCATAAATTTCCTGTGCCAGCTTTATTTGTAACTGAGCGCTGATGTGAAATGTATGTCGTTTGCTGTGCGTAGCTTGTATTTGGAGAGAGTTGAATGCAAACACTATCAGAGGATCAACTGGTTGGCCATGTTCTAGGGCGGTATCGGATAGAACGACTGGTCGGTAAAGGACGTTTAAATATCGTGTATTTAGCACGGCATCAAGGAGCGCAACGCGTTGATGCGTTGGCACTCTACCCTCTGCCTACCCATTTTTCGAACGAGGCGCGAGCTTTTTTTCTGCAGCGCTTTCATAAGGAAGCGGCCTTAATCACCTCGTTGCATCATCCACATATTTTGCCTGTCTACGAGCATGGTGAGATACTGGGCTATCCGTACCTGATTACGCCGTATACCACCAATGGTTCTCTGGCAGATATTATCAGGCATCAGGGACGTTGTGAGCATACATTTTTAACCACTATTCTTGATCAGATTGTGGATGGCCTGGAGTACGCCCATGGAAAAGGTTTTATCCATGGAACTTTAAAGCCTTCAAATATCGTTATTTACGATGATGAAAATATTCAAGTGGCTGGCTTTGGGTTGATGCATATTTTGCAGCGCGCCGGCGTTGATCCGGCTCCAATGCAGTATGGCCATCTCTTTAGTATCGCCGAAACATTTCTGGCGGCCCCTGAATACGTGGCGCCAGAAATTGTCCAGGGACAATCGGTGGATCAGCGTTCAGATATTTATGCGCTGGGTTGTATTTTGTATGAGTTGCTGAGTGGCAAGCCTCCATTTACCGGCAACAATCCACTTGAAGTGGCTCAAATGCATACGAAACAGACATTAACAGCGTTACGCAAACTCTGCCCCGAGGTGCCAGTTGCCCTGGCGTCTGTGGTCAGTCAAGCCCTGGCTCGTGATCCAGATGCCCGCTTCCAGAGCGTACGCGAGTTAGGTGAGGCTTTTACTCAGGCTTCTATTGGTGCGACCCAGACGTTGCCTGCCGTGCATATGAAGCAGGTCGCTAGCGCGTCGGTCAGCGCCCTACAACGCCCTTTAGGCAATGGTTCTGCAACTGGTAGCTGGCAATTAGTGCCGCCCATTGTCACCAACCGTATGCCCGCGGTGCAGCCAGCTAAAACAGGATTGCTCTCTTCGTCCGATCGGCATAATACGTTCCCTCAGAGAACCGCAAAGAGCAAGAAGGCAGTTGATATGGGACCGGCGAATGCTCTAGTGCAACCAACGCTGCCGCCAATCGCGCCTCAGGAGAAAACTCCGCTCGCAGATGTGAAACGCCAGCAGGTCGCTGAAGATATTGTGCAGTTGCCCAATCAAGATGATATTGTACAGTTGCCTGGCCATAGTGTGACGTTATCGGGCACCCATGCATCAGATGCTGAATTGATGAAGGCTTATGAATGGTGGTCTCCAGCGGGCCCACTGCAAGCAGCCCCGCAAACATTCTCAAATCAGGCTATGGACAGGACACCAGCTCCAGCGGAGCCTACTGCTGCTGGTATGGCTGATAGCTTAGATTGGGGCCTGGATGCACCAGCGCCTTTGCAAGGCCAGAAGAAGAAGCGTAATTCGACTGGGTCTCTGGCTCAGCCCGCGCGCAAGGTCAAGCGCCGCCGTGTGATTGCTATGCTGGCCGGGGGTGGTGTCGCTGCCGCTGGCATTGGAGTGGTTTTCAACCTTGGTAAACTGGGGGCAGCCCCGATTCCGCTGCAGACGACAACCACCAAAACGACGCAGTCGTCACGGTCAACCACTCAGAAGCTTGCTAGCACCGGCCAGAAGCCGAACAATCCGCCTGCTAATAATCAGAAAACGACTCCTCAAAAGCCGGCTATGCCCGGGCATACAGGCACTGTTGTTGGGTCACAAAATCAGCCCGTCAACAGCGCGATCAGTTTTACTAATCCAGCTGACAACCAGGCAAGCTTGCTGGTGCATCTGGTCGGTGGCACGTTTGCGGCCTATGAGAAGGCCTGTACCCATGAAGGGGTTAAGGTCAACTATGATCCAGTCACCAAGATGCTAGTGTGCCCCGCGCATGGAGCCATCTTTGATCCCGCCAAAAATGGACAGGTTGTGCAAGGGCCGGCTGATACCCCATTGCCAGCCGTCAAGATCAATGTCAATGGTGATGGCACGATAACCACTGTATAACAAATGATGCGGCAATGGATCGTTGAAAGAGAGCCCGTGGTTGGCGCAAAGTCGTCTGACGAACCACGAGCTCTCCTGTAATTTTGCTTATGGGGGAAAGGAAAATGTGGACTGACTCTATTCTTGAGGCCTGCTTAAGAGACGTGCAACTTCTTCAAGCACTTCGTTCACATCCAGTTCAGGTTCTTCTATCGGCAGCGTTTCATCGCTAGATATTGCCTCGGTTACTTGCGTCTGTATAGCTGGTAAGGTCACTTCAATATTGTCAGGCGCCTGTGCAAAGAACTCATTTTCACAGTCTTGCAGCGCTTCCTGAGCGGATTGGCGCCTGTAGATAATGCGAGGAAGTAAATTATGATAGATTGAGACAGTTTGCATCAGAGCACTAAATGCCAGGCGAAACTGCTCAAACGGAATGCCCTTATCCGCCAGAGGGATACTTTCTTCCAGGCGTACCTCTCCATCCGCAAGATCAATACCAAATTTTCCCAGCGCGATGCGATAGTTGACAGCAAGTAATGCCTCGAGACACTCCAGACGTTTCTGCTCGGTGACGATACCAATCTGCGGCACAATGAGCATCAGCTTACTGGCATTTCCACTATGGTGAATACCTACAATCATCTGCCACTGGCCATGTTCGTCATGGAATGCCAGCTCGATTGTATTCTGAGAACGATCGACCTGTGAAATTTTTAGTCCCAATCGTTTCAGGTATTCAGCCACCTGGAGGATGCTAAAGCTATTTGTCATGAAGCTCTCCTTGCTAGTGAAGGTGATTAAGGCTTACTGGGCCTGGCCCATCGTTATGAAATACTGCTCAAGTATAACATATGCCAGAAGTTGAAAACAATTTTATAGGAGTAATCGCTCCTCAAAAGAGCCTTTACTACGTCGGCCTCTGTATTTTTAGCATCCCCAGGATGTATTGGCCTGGGCTCTGGACAAAAGTATTGCTGGCCTCGATCAATGTTACTTTTGCTGTATAAAGCTCGTATATGCGATTGTATTTATAAACCATACGCGGATTTTTAATGGCATGGGTGTTATGTAGAGTGGAGGAGCCTTCGTATCTGTACGCACCTTGTTTCTATCTACCACCTATACTTATACTGGTAACGGTTGCCGCAATATATAAATAGAGGAGTATGCATCCGATGACAGATAAAACACACCAATCATATAACAAGGATCTTGAAGCCTTAACCTTTAACGAGCGAATGCAGCTGGGGGCGGAGAACGCTTTGCGTTGCATGGCTGTAACCGAGCGGGATCGGGTGTTTATACTAACCGATTTCGCGCGGCAGCATATTGCCCAGCGCGTGGCTGCGGCTGCGCTGGCCCGACACGCCGATGTGACCGTCCGTTTCCTTGAGCATTATGGTGAGCGCCCTTTGACCGCTTTCCCTGATGCATTGCGCAACGATTTCCTGGCCGCTCGCCCGACCGTTTCATACTATATCGCGACTGCGCAGCCCGGTGAAATTGCCTTCCGTATTCCTTTATTGCCCTTCCTGGTCAATGAACTCAAGGTGCGCCATGGCCATATGATCGGAATTGATGACACCTTGATGACCGATGGCATGTGTGCAGATTACGATGAGGTCTATACCATCACCAACCGCATCTATGATTTAGTGAAAAACGCGCGCACGATTCATGTCACATCTGAAAAAGGTAGCGATGTAACGGCCACCTTCCATCCTGGGTGGAAATGGGTTCCCTGTCATGGTCGCTATGATAAGCAAGGAGCATGGGGCAATCTTCCTGAAGGCGAGGTCTATACCGCTCCTGCCACCGTTGATGGGGTGCTGGTTTGCGACGTACTGGGCGACTTCTTCTCTGAGAAATACGGTGTGCTGGAGCAGCCGCTGGTAATTACCGTCAAAGATGGCTACATTACCGCGATCAACAGCGATAACCAGGCTCTGGCGCAAGAAGTGCGTGATTACCTTTTCTCTGCGCCCAATGGCAATCGCGCCGGTGAGTTTGCCATTGGTACCTTAACCAGTCTCAAGCGCCTGGTGGGCAATTTGTTACAAGATGAAAAGTTGCCAGGCTTACATGTCGCCTTTGGTAATCCCTATCCAGAATTTACTGGTGCCGATTGGGATTCAAAGGTACATGTGGATGTGATTCCTACAAATTGCACGATTGAGGTAGATGGGCGCGTTATCATGCGTAATGGACAGTTTGTGCTATAGTTCATGAGGATTGTCTGAATCCCATAATTATGGGATTCATGTTATGCGCCAGTCTGGATAGCGCTGACGCCCCCAATTTCTTTTTTTATGTTGGTGCAAAAAGTGCTCGCAGCGCACTTTTTGCACCAACATAAAAAATCCTTTTGAGCTCCGTAGGAGCGTAGCATGAGGCGGAGAGACCACGATGGGCGTGGGAGTCAGACACGCTCTGATTTCTACAGGTGGCACCGGCAATACAGAATATTTGTGGATATGTGTATAGAAAGTTGACAGTAGACACAGGCCATGATTAAAATTGGTTATAGCTCCTACATGTACTATAGTGAATCAATGCATTCCATTTGTTGCACATTATCTCAAAAGGGAGCAAGAGAGGAGCTTCAGCGTGGCTGCAAATAGGGGACAACATCTCATTGGGAAGATGTTAGGCTCGTGCGTGCTAGAAAAGTTACTTGGGTATGGTGGCTCGAGTGCTGTGTTTCTTGCGCAACAGCAGAACCCCGAGCGCAAGGTAGCGGTCAAAGTATTTTTACCGCGGGCTGGTATGGATATACGTATGCAGCGAGATTTTTATCGTCGCTTCTTGCGCGAAGCTGAAGCGGTAAGTAAATTGGAGCATGCGAATATTCTGCCCATTTACTCGTACGGTGAGCAGGATGGTCTGCCATATATTGTGATGCCGTATATGCCAGGGGGCACACTGGCGGAATATATGGCGCGGCGGGGACCCCTTTCCTTGAAAGAAGCTCAGTGGTACCTGGAGCAACTGGCGGCCGCATTAGATTTTGCCCATATGCATGGCTGCGTTCATTGTGATGTTAAGCCTGCCAATATATTACTAGATAGTGATGGGCACGTCATCTTATCAGATTTTGGTATTGCTCGCGTTGCACATTCCGAAGCAGACTCCGCACAAACAGACGCTAAACATTCCGAGGCGGTACTGGGTACACCAGATTATATTTCACCCGAGCAGGCACTCGGACGTCACCTGGATGGTCGCTCAGATATCTATTCGCTAGGAGTTACCCTCTTTTTTGTCCTGTCCAAGCGACTCCCTTTTCGCGCTGATTCAACCATCGCGCTGGCCTTGTTACATGTCCATGAGCCCCCTCCATCTCTGGCATTGATCAGGGCTGATATTACGCCATTATTGGATCGCGTGGTGCGTAAGGCTCTGGCTAAAGACCCTGATGATCGCTTTCAAACGGGACAAGAGTTAAGCCGCGCCTTCGCGGCAGCGGTGGCTGCCAGTGAGGCACGCTCGGCTATGGCGCGTCCACCAGAACTGGCTTTTCTTGATGATGAAAAGGACTTTACAGGTCCGCAGCCATCCCTGGCGACTCCCAGGCCTATTGTTCGTGTAAAGTCTACGTGGGCCAGAGAATGGTCGGTGGCGCGGTTCAAGCGCATGTTGTTTATTCTGACGGCGCTGATTATTATCATTGTGACCACTGGTTTTGGCGTGACGTTTATGAATAAGCATTCCACGCCAGCGCCAGTGGCTGTAAAATCTACGGCTACCCCGACTGAAGCTCCCATGCCAACGAATCCTTTTACGTTGATTAGCAACTGGCCCCAGGGCACAAATGCTTTTTTTGATCAGGATCACCGCTATCATATTATCAATACGCAGGTGAACAATGCGATGCCCGCTCCCTTTGAGGATTATCAGGTGCAGGATTTCAAGCTATCGGTAACCATGCTTGAGATGGCCAGCAAGAAAGGGGGACCCGATTTTCATGGCGTTATTTTCCGTGTTGCTCCGGATCAGTCGTTTTTCTATCTTTTTGAAATTTCTCCACGCGATAATCAGCAATATGCCTTCTTGCGTTTCTCCAGTGAAGATAAGCAGCATCCCTGGCGCACCATCAAAAGCAGTAGAAGCTCGGCGATTAGCAGTGGCGTTGGCAAGAGTAATACCATCACGATAGAGACCCATGGAAATACCTTTTTATTCACAATCAATGGTGTGCCTTTGCTGGACAAGCCAATTGCCGATCCTTCCACCAAAGAGGTAAAAACCGGGCAGATCGGGCTCTATGTGGAGAATCAGGGCGAGGAAGTTACCTTTTCAGAGCTTTACGTTGAAACTCTCAAATGAGCCTTTTGGCTGGTATTGAACTATAGTAGAAGCAGGGTTGTAAGGCAATTGACATCACTTGTACAACCCTCTATACTGAAGTTGGCTTAAAACAGAACTTTGCTACTATGTATCTGGACAGATCATAGTATGCCAAGAGGAGGATGTTTAGAACTATGACCTATGTAATTACCCAGCCATGTATTGGCGTTAAAGATGCATCCTGCGTTGATGTTTGCCCGGTAGATTGCATTCACCCATCATCGAATGAGCCTGAGTTTGAAACGACTGAGCAACTCTATATCAATCCTGATGAGTGTATCGATTGTGGAGCATGCGAGCCAGCTTGTCCAGTGACGGCAATCTTTGAGGAATCGGCGGTTCCAGAAGAGTGGAAGAGTTATATCAAGATCAATGCCGATTTCTTTACAGGTCAATAATCCGGGGTAGAGATCTAACGAAAGTTTATCCTGAAAATTTTTACGAGGGGTAAGTCTTCGCTTGTCCTGGTTGTGGGAATGGAGACTTACCCCTTTGTTTTTCTGAGGATTTTTTCTTTTTCACAATGTGATATAATACATGTGCTGCGCTTTACTTTGCACGCACATAACTTCTTTTCTTATGGAGTGAACCTCTTATGCCAATTACCCGACGAAGACGTGCTAATCCACCTGAGCAACCAGAACAGACAAATCTTGTTGCTGAACAACCAACAGAACAAGTGGTTGATAACGAAACTACCAAGCGTGCGCCTGAGTCCTCAAAAGAGGAAGAGGGGCAGGCATCAGCCAGTGCGACGGCTCCTGCTCGTCCAGAAAATGCACCCGCGCCTGCTTATCCGCCATCCTTTGCGGCGGCTCAACCGCCCGCAACACCTGTGTTGAACAATGAGCAGCGCACTGAGAGCACCGAGGTGCCTCCAACGCCCCCGCGGGCAGAGCGGCCTGTACGTGTCGATCGTGCTGAACGGCATGAGCGCCATGATTATACGCCGTCAATCGAGGGGGGGCGACGTACCTCGCGTGGCGAATTGTTCCGTCGTCCGCCGCAGATGCCAGCACCCGCGCCGGTACAGCCACCCGCCAGTGCGGCACCGTTGCAGGCGCCTTCCCATGAAATCAGTTTGCCACTAGGTAACCTGCTACACCTGGCTTACAACCCGGGTTACACGGGCTCGGATGAAGCTCGTAGCGCGTTACTGCAAAAACTCGCCAATGAAAGTAAAGCCGGTGGTCGTGCCCGTTGTTGGAGCTGTGGCTCCCTGGCGATTGTGTACGACCGTTGGAACACGCGTAGCAAAACCTTTGGTGAGGTAGGGATCGCGTTTTGTGAGATTTGTGGCGTATGGAGTGTCATGTAATCGTTTTACGATTGCATGATTGCTCCTGCTGCGTATGGGCAATGAATGATATGGGCAAGAGCGCTAATGTGTTCTTGTGCCTGTGAGGTTATATTTGAGGTCAGCCAGCCATAGTGCCTCCATGATATCAGGAGATGGGCAGCCTCTCTTTGTCGTGTTGTTTTACTTGTATGGCTGAATAGTCCACAGTAAGTCGAATGGGTGGGGATGATGGGGAGTGGAAGTAACCACAGTAGCGTTGCCTCTTATCAGAGGCTAAATCGTTGCTCGCGCTACCTGTAACCATGACTTGAAGTCGCACGTATATATGTCAAGAAAGAGACTCTGCCAGAAGTGGCATCTTTTGCAGAGCGTATTTGGTCAGTTGACTGGTGTTTCAGACTGAGGTTCACTATGTTTAATCCTAATCCGCGCAATAATTATCCCTACGGGAATAATCCTTATAATAACCGCAACCGGGGAGATAGTCCGTTTGGTTCTCGCTATCAGTATCAAACGCTGCCTTATGGCTACCCGGGTGCTGTTTCCCCCAGTGGTTTGATCGGCAAGGTAATGGGTCTGCTGGCGTTTTCGTTCATTTTTGCGACGCTGGGTACGCTGGTCGGTTTTTCGATGGGCCTTACCTATCACAGCTATTGGGTCGTGGCGATTGCTGGCTTTGTTGTGCTGATCGCTTTGAATTTTCTGATTCAAAAACCCGGCATTAACCTTTTCCTGCTCTATCTCTTTACGTTTCTAGAGGGCCTGGCTCTAGGGCCGCTGGTTAGCATCTATGTGAGTGCCGGCCTGGGTAATATCCTTGGTCAGGCGTTTGTGATTACGGCCTTGACCTCACTTGGCCTGGGATTGTATGCCTGGACCACGAAGCGCGATTTTTCACGTCTGGGAGACTACCTCTTTTTTGGGGTTATCCTCCTAATTGTGACAGGGCTAATAGGCATTTTTTTCCATAGTACTCTGTTTGCACTTGTGATATCCTTCTTTGGAGTCGCAATCTTTTCAGGGTATGTGCTGTTCTATGTTCAGCGTGCCAAATATATGGCCGATACCTTGCCGAATGCGATTGGTTTGACCGTCTCGATTTTTATCACTGTGTTGAACCTGTTCCTCTACATCTTGCAGATCCTCTCGATCATGCGCGACGACCGGCGTTAGAGCGCGGTTTTGCGTCCTGAGGAAATGCTTTTTTAGCAGAAGGAGACTGGACGGAATAAACCTGTTTCCGAGAGTGTTCTCTTCTGTAGTGAAGTAAAAATAACAAGTATCACTTGTACCTGATGTTAGAGATCAGGATAAATTAATTGGAAAGTGAGTGAGAAGTATCTATGGAGAATGCGAATCTGTTTCATGTAGGCGACCAGGATTTTGAGGCAAAAGTTCTGAAATCCTCTACCCCTACTATTGTTGATTTCTGGGCTGCCTGGTGTGGTCCTTGTCGCAACATTGCTCCTGTGTTTGAGCGCTTAAGCACCGAATACCAGGGCAAGCTGCAATTCGCTAAAATGGACATTGATGAGCATGGTTTGACCCCCTCACGTCTCGGAATTCAGGCTATTCCGACCCTGCTGATCTTTAAAGATGGCCAGGCTATCGGCCGCCTTGTTGGCCCCAATCCTAGCCGCTTGAAAAATGAAATCGATCGCGTTTTAGCCGAAAACGGTATTCAAGTCGCCTAAACATTAAAATATGGCCTGGTATGTCTTTGAATTTACCAGGTCATATTTCATGTTTATTCAAATTTATTCTATTAACCCCTCGACTCTCTTCTCGTTTTGTGATATATTCTTCCCATAATGTTACATATCCAAAAATTTGTTGTATGGACATAAGGGGAACCGTATATGCCAATTTTAGAGCGCTCAAATCCTCTACCGCTTTACTATCAATTAAAAGAAGTGCTGAAGCAGCAGATTCGTGCGGGGCACCTCGCTCCTCATACCGCTATACCATCTGAACCAGAGTTGGTAACGCAGTACCATGTGAGCCGCGCAACCGTACGACAGGCTCTCACCGAACTTGTTCATGAAGGCCTTTTGTATCGCCAGCATGGGCGTGGTACATTCGTCTGTGAGCCGCGTGTACAGCAACAAACCATCAGTGAACTAACAAGCCTTTCTGAAGAATTACGTCGTCGAGGGAAGCGGCCGGGTGGAATGCTATTTGTCAGTGAATTAGTTCGTGGATCGCAAACAGTACGCGAACAGCTCCGGTTGACCGACGAGGAACAGGTGATTCGTCTGGAACGCTTGCGCACTGCTGATGATCAGCTGATCGCCTATGAAGTTGATTATCTGCCCTATCCACGTGCCGCTGGTGTTTATCAGCGCGCGAAAGAAACGGCTGATGGATCACTCTATAACCTGATGGCCTCTGAAGGGTTGCAACCTTATATTGCTGAACAATCGATTAAGGCTGATAGTGCTTCTGAGCGTGAGTCCGAGTTATTGCGTGTTTCGAAAAATGAATCAGGATTGCGCCTGTTCTGCACCGCCTTCGATGAGACGGGAGCACCTATCGAGTATACAGAATCTTTCTTCCCCGCAAGTTTGTATGAATTTCGTTTAACCTTGCGTGTTACAAAGTAGAAACACGGAATGTTTCGCGTCTTTAAGATAAGTTTGCCTTGCCCGGCACTCTTAAAGGCGCGTTCATTGTCTCTTAGAGCGTAGTGTAGCGGTGTTGATATTTGTTTCTCTTTAGTGGAAAGCAAAGAAAGGGCGAGGCGTGCTATACTACGCAAGGATTTACCATTATTCCTGCAAACAGTACAATGTGTAGTATAGAGGAAAGTAGGCCATGTATGAGTAACATGCAAGATGAACCTAATACGAATACAACGAATAATAGTGTGCCCATGCATTTTGTGAAGCGCAGCGATATGGCGCGTGATGAGCAGTCCTGGACTGATCGGGGCAATACCGCTGCCCAGTCAGGTGATTATGAGGCCGCGGCAGAGGCGTTTGCGCAGGCGGTTGAGGCCAGTCCTGATAATGCTCGCGCTCGCTACAATCTGGCGCTGGCTCAACAATACCTGGGGGATGTCGAGACGGCGATCGCTGGTTATCGGCGTGCCATCGATCTGGATCCGCAGTTGATCGATGCTTATATCAACCTGGGGAACCTCTATGGCGAGCTGGGTTTGTATGAGGAGTCGCTGGAAACTTTCCAGCAGGCGATTGAGCTGGATCCAGAAAATGATGAGCTCTATTTGAGTGTCGGCGATGCTTACCGCACCCAGAATTTGTATCAGGATGCCATTCAAGCCTATCGTCAGACGTTGATGCTCAATCCAGAAAACGCGTCCGCCAGCAATAATCTGCTCGATGTGCGCGAGCGTGTCAATGACCAGTGGCGCCGTGTGATGGAGCAGGAGCATAAAATCGATGAGAATCCCACCGATCCGGCTCGCTATGCTGAATTGTCGAGCATTTATCTGGATATGCGCCGCTACGATGATGCTCTTTCGACTGCCAATCAAATTCTAACTCTTGATCCAGAGGGACGTGTTGGCTACGATGCGCTGGCCGCTATCTATGAACAGATGGGTGAGCGTGATCAGGCTGCTGAGATCTATCGCCAGATTGTTACTATTGATCCAGACGATGCAGAGGCCTGGGAGCATCTGGGTACCTGGCGGTCGATTCAGGGGAATAATGATGAGGCGATTGAGGCCTATAACCGTGCCTCACAGCTTGATTCCCAGCGTATCTCGACGCGCTTTAGTATGGCTGAAACCTATCTAGAGATGGAGCGCTACGACGATGCACTGGCTGTCTATCAGGGGCTGGTTGAGAGTGCTGATCGTAGCGAACTGCAGTTAGATGATCTGGCTGCAGCCTATGCTGGCCTGGCTGAGACGTACAATTCTCTGGGACGCTACGAAGAGGCCATACAAACGGCTGAGAAGCTACTAGAACGCTCTGAAGAAGATCCAGAGGGGTATTACCAGCTGGCAACGGCATATGATGCTCTAGGCCGCTATCCTGAGGCTATTGAGAATTATCAGAACGCCATCGAGAGTGATCCTTTGAACGCTGATTACTACAATGATCTGGCCGATACATTGCGTGAAGTAAAGCGTTATGATGAAGCCCTGGATACAGTGCAGCAGGCGATCTCAATGGATCCTTCTATGATTCTGGCTTACGAAACTATGGCGCAAATCTATGAGGAAACCGGTCGTGCTGATGAGGCTGCTCAGGCTATGAGTCAGGCCAATGCTTTGCGCTCGGTTTCAGAGTAGCTGCTGATATTCACTTTGCAACAGACCTAACTGGTATCTCGAATATGAGGTACCAGTTTTTTGTGCCCCGTTCGTTAGCTATGCCTGTTTCTGTTCGATGACGTCGGCGAACTCCAGAAAATCCCTGATGTTGTGTTGTATATAGTCATATAGCAGATCATGATTGAGCTTATCCGGCTCGTGCACCAGCGCATCCCGCAAATTGATCAGCACTTCCAGACGATAGGATAGGGGGCGTGAGATGATCTGCTGGGCCGCAACAATACTGAGGAAATCGTGAAAACTGTCTGGCCGCCGCAGGCCAAAACTAGCGATCAATGTGCCACAGGTTGACAGACAAGCTTCAATGGCCAGTTGGAGATAGCGTTCTGCCAGCGCATAAAGATGGTAGTCGGCGGTGAACGTTGCGCGCGGGTGCTGGCTCAGTTCCTGCAGGACGGTTACGGCCATGCGCAACTGTTGCAAGGAATGTTGGACCAGCTCTTTATCGATGGGCAGCATATGTCCATACAGGCGGCGCTCCAGCGCCTGATTCTGGATATCATCAAGCTTCTTAAAGTCGAGATAATCCATCACGGCCCGGGTCTCAAAGGTTACACGCTGCTTCTCGTTCCGGCTAAACAGGATCTGACCATATCTGATGACCTGTAATTTTAGCAGCAGAGAGGCCTGGTTTAAGATGACCACGTCGATCGTATCGGATTCCAGGCGCTTGGTCAATTCACTAAGGAAGTACAGCTGATAATCCAGAAATTGATCAGCCTTAATTTGATCCATTAACAGTACCGCGATATCAACATCACTGAGCTGGCCAAATGTGGCGCGATTAGAGAGCGAGCCAGCGAGATAGGCTGCATTAACGGGGTTCTGCGCAAAAAACTGATTCAGGCGGGATTGTTTTTCGAATAAGTTCATTAACGACCTCCGGGAAAACCTGGATCTGCCCCAGATCGTTGGTTAGCTCGTGCAAGGAAACGCACTTAATCAGGAACTATACTCGCTTACTTACAAGTATACCATAAAAGTGTGTAGGCTATAGCTTCTTAATGAACTCATTGTGAGTAGACATGCATTGAGGGTAGATAGAGCGCTTTTTTATTTAGCCCTCTACCCATTCTTCTCCATTGGTGGCCACTTCTTTCTTCCATATGGGGACGGTGCTTTTGAGCGTATCGATCAGATAGCGGCAGGCCTCAAAGGCCTCGCCGCGGTGAGGCGTGGCGACGGCTATGATGACGCTGGCCTCACCAATTTCCAGGCGGCCAAAGCGATGGGCTATCGCGACTCGTTCGATAGGCCAGCGCTGCCGGGCTTCGGCGATGATGGTGGCAATCTGCTGTTGTGCCATTTCTTCGTAGACATCATATTCCAGGTAGCGCACCTGTTTTCCACGGGCATTGTCACGGACAACTCCCTCGAAGACGACGATCCCGCCAACACTGGGATGGCTGACCGCAGCTACCAGCGCGTCTCGATTGAGCGGCTCTCGTGTCAATTGAATGATGGGCTCCACTAGCAGCCTCCTCCTGTGGGCGGAATAAAGACGAGTTCATCTCCTTCATGGAGGAGTGTCTCATGGGATACATAGCGATGATTGACTGCATTGACCGAACGGTCCATAATAGGTTGTAGTCGTGGATCACGTTCAAGTAAGAATGCCCGTACATCAGCCACATTTGCGGTGTCAGCCACAGTTAGCCACTCTTCGCTTTGACCTACAATCTCACGCAGTGAAGCAAAATAGCGAACTCTAATTTTCATACTTTGAGTATAGCACAAATAATAAGCGGTTTGCTGTATCTTTGTTAGCAGGATAATTGAGCTTGTAAGAGAAAGTATTACTGTCCAGTCTTGTTTAATGATGATGAGTAAAATCTAGTCTGTTTGGTGCCAATTTTGGGTTCTCCGTCAAGTTATGTGAAGAGAATATGTGGTAAAATAGAAGGAAAGAAGATTTTTGTTCCTCATCGCCATTTGTAGAAGACCTGAAGACCCTCCATGATCATTTTTCCAGAACAGCTCCATATGAAGATTGAGCAGATCCGTGTGGATGAAACCGTCACTGTCGTGATCAGCTCAACAGAATCTACTGCCGTTTGTACCTCGTGTGGTACCATAGCAATCCACGTTCATAGTCATTACCATCGTCAGCTTCGCGACCTGCCTGTGAGCGGATATCCTGTCCAGCTGCATCATTTTTTGCTTGAGAAGAGATATCTTCTGGTAATCCTCTTCCGGCAGCAAGGGGTTGATAGTCCAGTTGATGGTTCCACCACTTCCTTATGCCAAAAAATAGCCGAAGGTATCATAATCTCTTCCAAGATATACGACTCCAATTTTCATGGCCGGAAACCATACGGCACTATCAATGTCAGCGTCTCTATATTCGATCCAACCATCAATATCTGTTCCCATAGGCAATCCAATCTCTTTCCTGGTTGCTTCTGGAGTGGTCCGAGAGTCCACTTATGATCAGAAACAATCCATTAAATGAGTAAGTGACAAACATCGATTCTTACGTATTTACCATAAGTAAATTCCCTGTTCTTGCATCGTAGACTTGATAGATATGATCTCGTGGAATTTGGCTTACTGCCCGTCCTCCCAAGGCAGGTGGATAAAAACGAAAGTCCCCTTCCAATTTTACCAAGCAGACAATTTGGTTATCGAGTAAACCAGGATTGGCCCCATGGAAAAAATTATTTACTTCCAGATTTGTCAAGAACTGAATCTGTGAAACAATAGGCTCCCCCTGAATTCCAATGCGCATAGAAGCAACAGAATGGGATTTGATATAATTTCTCACATCATCCTCAGTGAAGGAAGGAATTGATGGCAGATGTGGCTGAATGGCAGGGAGTCCTGGTCCTGTACTTTCAATTTGGTCGCTCTTTGGTTCTTCCATAGAAATTTCCTTCTATAAAGTTTTATTCAAAGATTGCATGGTCATGAAAGTTCTCATGCACTCTAATATATCACACATTCTATTGTTTTATTCGCAAATACACTAATGACCGAATAATACCTTCATCTTTTCATGGCAGTCTATTAGAAAGCAGAGATATCATGAAACAAGCAGGCCCACTTAAAGGGAATAAGAGCCTGTTTATAGGTAGCAAAAAAACACCTGTTAGGAGCCAGTGCTTTGATAATAGCGCAAACCTAGTTTCCATATGCAGTAGGCCAGGATAAATATTCCAATGCCCACTACTGGTGTTCCGTATGCTAACAGGGAGGTAAAGGGCACCTCTCCTGTCCGATTTAAGAAGAGGGTAGCGGGATAATAGCCAATGAAAGCGACTGGAATGATAAAGGTCAGGATAACCTGTAGCCCAGTGTTGTAGATAGTGAGCGGATAAATTGTAAAGTAGTCATTGAAGGTACGGACCATGAAGCTAAAGCGCTGGGCATCAGTTAACCAGAACGAGAGGGAATGAACGATCAAAAAGAGGCCAGCTTCAATTAAACAGCCACCGATTGCAACCAGGATTAACATGACGGTCGAGACTATCGTCCAATGAATATGTAGCAGTGAGCTGGCAACGATTAAGCTCACCACTCCGGTGACCATATCGCCAATACTCGCGGGATTGTAGCGCCAGATGATCAATTGAAAGAGCGGATTTAATGGGCGCAGTAAGAATCTATCGAATTCACCACTGCGGACAAAGTATGAGATGCGATCTATATTGTAGAAGAAGATCATATGTAGTCCATGCCCAATCAGGCGCACACTAAAGAGAAAGAAGACCTCCTGTAGGGACCAATTGCCGATATGGTGAAAGCGTAGCAAGACCACCCAGATAAAGCAGAGGCTCAAGAGATTGGTCATTGCGGCGCAGATGATAAATAGGATAAAATTCAGCCGGTACTCCATATGTATTTTGAGACTGGCAATAAGCATACGCTTCATGGTTTGTAGCCAATGCATCTTTTTTAGCCTCTCTGCACAATAAGTTTTTTCTGTGCCAGTCGCCAGACGAAGACGACCAGTAGTGTGAGAATACTGACCCAACAGAGTTGTTTAATGAGCGCAAGCCACATCTCGTTTCCCGTAATTCTGCCAATATAAATGGAGAGTGGAAGATAACCAATACCTTGAAAAGGGAGAAAATCCGAGATCTGTTGCACTACAGGAGGAAGAAACCAGAGCGGAACAATTACGCCTGAAAGAAAGCTGATGACCATATCCATCAACCAGTTGATACCTGACAGTTCAAAGGTCCAGAATGCTGTGAAACCGATCAGACAAGAGAAAAGGAAACTGAGCAGAAAGCCCAGCAGCAGACTGATAAGATAGACTACAGCGGCTACTGGTGAAGCGGGAAGGATTAAGTTCCCAAAGAGGGCTGCGACCAGTATCGTTACGCCCGCAACCGGAATAGTAAAGGCAAGGTTGCCTACGCCCATTGCAAGGAGCGATCGTAAGTAGCCATAGGGGCGGAGCAAATCTATAATAATGTTCCCCTCGCGAATACGTTCTTGAATGCGCCAGCTGATATCATTCGCAATGATAAAGTTCTGCTGCATAATGCTGAGGGTGGCATAGGTAACGATAGCCGGCAGCGTTACACCATCAACCATGCTCTGACCGCCATAAATAGCTGACCAGAAGATATTGAGAAGATAGATACGTAGCAATGCACCGATGCACCAGATAATGGTGGCAGTACGGTAGGCAAGCATGGTCTGTATTTCGACCATTGCTAACTTAAGATAGCCCTGTAACATTTAACGTCCCTGCTCTTTACGTTGTTTATTTGTTTCTTCATACATGCCACGAATAACGTCTTCCAGCGTTGGCTCTTCGATTAAGAGATCTGTAATCTCATACCGTGTGCTCAGATTTGCAATCAATTGCTGTGGATTAATACTACGGAGAAAACGGAATTTGAGCTGTGTTCCCTCACTTTCTACTAATTCTGCGTTCTCTACCCAGGCGTCGGTATAGGTTTCAGCTGTATGTACAATCAAGGTGCGATAAGGGGCATATTCATGTTTAATCGCGTCAACCGTTCCATCATACAGCAGATGCCCTTTATCGATCAGGAGCATGCGCTGGCAGAGCCGCTCTACATCCGCCATATCGTTAGAGGCAAGCACAATGGTGATCCCGCGTCGGCGATTACTCTCACTAATAAATTGCCGTACGTGCTCTTTAGCCACCACATCCAGTCCCAGCAATGGCTCATCCAGAAAGGCAATCTCAGGATTATGGAGAAAGGCCGCCGCCAATTCGCTACGCATCCTTTGCCCGAGAGAGAGCTGTCGTACCGGTTTTTCCAGTAACTCACCCAGACCTAGAATCTCATCGAACTCAGCCAGGTTCTGCTTATAGATCTCAGTTGGAATACGATAGATAGTTTTTAGGATCTCCATCGATTCCTTCAGGGGCAGATCCCACCATAATTGTGAGCGCTGCCCAAAGACCGAACCAATCCGATAGGCCAGTTTCTGGCGCTGTTTAAACGGTATCAGTCCATCTACCTCAATGTGACCAGTTGTTGGCAGCAGTACGCCGGTAAGCATCTTAAAGGTTGTTGATTTGCCCGCGCCATTCTGACCGATATAGCCGATCAGTTCACCACGTTGAATAGTTAAATTGACATCATCAACGGCTTGTGTTGTGACATATTCCCTGGTAAAAAGGGTGCGGATTGATCCACCAATGCCAGAGTGCCTTTTAACTGTGCGATATTCTTTGGAGAGATTAGTCACAGTAATAATTGGAGGCATGTGTATTCCTTTACGATGGAAATAAAGACAATAAATTGCTCATGTGACTTGCATATAAAAATAAAGCAGGAAATCGAGATGATGCAATTATTTTAAATGCATCATTAATCTGTAATAGTAAACCATATAAATTGATGATAGTCAATCATAGTTCACATTATATGTTAAAGTGTTCATTTGGCTTTTTAAGCTACTTTAGAATGCAAAAATGAGGGGCATGCTCGTAACAAGGCCGGCTTCTCGTTTATCATGCCATTAGATGTCTGGTTTTGCTACCCGATGTGGCGCTATGTTGCTATCTCTAGTACAGTATAGGTAGATAGTTTTGTATAACTTTTTGAAGGATCTTAAAGTTATGCGTCCAGTAGAAATAGATTTAAGGTATGAGTAAGCGATATATGTATGATGCGTTAGTGGTTGGTGCTGGTCCAAATGGCCTGGCGGCAGCGGTGGCGCTTGCGCGGGCAGGACAGCACGTGCTGGTCGTAGAAGCAAAAGAGACCATTGGTGGCGGATCGCGTTCTAAGGAACTGACATTGCCGGGCTTTGTGCATGACGTATGCTCGGCCGTACATCCGCTGGGTATTGCTTCGCCGTTTTTTCAGTCCTTACCGTTGGAGCAGTTTGGTCTGGAGTGGCTACAACCTGAAATCCCCCTGGCCCATCCGCTGGATGATGGTTCGGTTATGTTATTGCAGGGTTCTGTGGATGCGACGGCCGCTACCCTTGGCGTGGATGCTCAAGCCTACCGAAATCTGATGCGCCCATATGTTGAGCATTGGCCGCTCATTGTGGATGCCTTTCTGGGTCCGTTGCGTCTAAAGCCCCTGTTACATCCCCTGGCGCTCGTCCCCTTTGGCATGGCAGCGCTTTCTTCGGCGCGGCTGTTGACGCAATCGGTGTTTAAAGGGACGCGCGCGCCCACGCTGCTGGCAGGAATCTGTGCCCATTCGATGCTGCCGCTGGAGCAAATGACCAGTGCTGCGGCTGGCATCTTGCTGGCCACCGCCGGCCATGCCGTGGGCTGGCCTGTGCCACGTGGTGGCTCTCAACGTATCGTGGATGCGTTGGCCAGCTATCTTCGCTCTCTGGGAGGTGAGATTAAGACGGGTTGCGATGTGCACCATATTGATGAGCTGCCTGCGGCCAGGGCGTATCTTTTTGATGTTACGCCGCGCCAGCTATTAGCTCTGGCCGGTGATCGCTTACCCGATAACTATAAACAACGTTTGCAGCGCTATCGCTACGGACCCGGCTCCTTTAAAATTGACCTGGCGCTAGATGGTGCTATCCCATGGAAATCTCAAGAGTGCCTGCGGGCTGGTACCGTTCATCTGGGGGGATCCTTCGCTGAGATAGCCGAGTCTGAGAGACAGGTATGGCGTGGTGTGCCTGCGGAGCGACCCTATGTACTGGTGGCCCAGCAAAGCCTGGTCGACGCGAGTCGCGCTCCACAGGGCAAACACACTGTCTGGGCCTATTGTCATGTTCCCAATGGCTCAACTTTCGATATGACTGAGCGCATTGAGGCGCAGATAGAGCGTTTTGCGCCGGGCTTTCGTGAGCGTATACTGGCCCGCTATGTGGCGGACCCGGCCGCACTGGAGCGCTATAATCCCAACTATATTGGGGGAGATATTAATGGTGGCGTGCAGGATATTTGGCAACTGTTTACGCGCCCGACCCTACGCCTTGATCCCTATACAACTCCTGCCTCTGACATCTTTATCTGTTCCTCATCTACGCCTCCCGGGGGGGCGTACATGGTATGTGTGGGTACTTTGCGGCTCGAGCTGCTTTGAAAAAGAGACTAATGGTCGAGTATAAATAATAGATAGGCTACATATACTACTGGGGCTAGCAGTAGCAGCAACTATTTATTTTACGGCCAGCTGATTTTACTGTATACTCCATTTAGGGTCCCATTTACTATAAGTAAACACCTGGTGGAGACCGGGGCACAACAATATAAAAGGGAGACAACAGACACAATGGATGCTAATGCGCTGGCAGCGGCGAATTTTGAACTGCTAAAGGCAAATCCTTATCCGGGAAGGGGCCTGGTAATTGGCCGCTCTTCCGTAGAAGATGCCTGGTTGATGATTTATTGGATTATGGGGCGGAGCGCTTCGAGCCGCAATCGCAAATTTGTGGCTGTGGGCAATAAGCTGCGCACCGAGCCGATTGATACGCGTCAGATGGATAATCCTGAGTTATTGATCTATGATGCTATGCTTGAGCTTCCCGGCATCTATCTGGTGAGCAATGGTGACCAGACGCGGACCATTTATGGTGCACTGCTGGCTGGTAGCTCGTTTGATGCGGCACTCGAAAAGAGAGAGCGTGAGCCTGATGCTCCTCACTATACACCTCGCATCAGTGGTATGTTAGACCTGCAGACCTTTCCTGGCACGGTGACGTTAAGTATATTGAAAGCCAGCCAGGCCAATCCCGCCAATACCGATCGCTTTACCTATCATCCTGGGAAATTGCCTCGTGGGTTTGGTATGGGGTTGACCACCTATCGTGGAGATGGCAATCCATTGCCAAGCTTTAGCGGCGATCCATTGTTGTTGCCGTGTGCTGGCAAGGCCGAGGCAGTGCTGGATACCTATTGGAATGCCTTAAACGCGGATAATCGCGTCGCCATCGCGGTCAAGCAGATTTCTGTCCAGGAAGGAACCAGTCGCCTGCTGGTGCGCAATCGTTTTACTGCCTAGTAGGAGAAAGAAAATCTTCCAGTTTTAAGTCCGTACCCTGTGAGGTGGGGATGTAAGGAGCTGAGGGTGTGAGGCCGCAGCCTTCGACTCTCAGCTCCTGAGATACAAAAAAACCTTATTTTTTGGCTAACTGCAGTGCCAGTTCAGCCAATGTGCGCACACCTACGCCAGTGCCACCTTTTTCTTGATAAGCTTTCGCGCTATCAACATAGCTGGTGCCGGCGATATCGAGGTGAGCCCATTTGGCTGTGCCAACGAAATGCTCCAGGATTTTTGCAGCTGTGACTGCGCCCGCCTCGCGACCACCGGTCTGTTTGATGTCCGCGATCTCGCTTTTAATTGACTCGCCATATTCCTCGTCTAGAGGCATCGGCCAGTATTTTTCGCCGGCGGCGCGGCCAGCTGCGATGATGGATTGGGTCAGCTGGTCATCATTGCTGAAGAACCCGGTCATGGTATGTCCCAGGGCTACCACCATAGCGCCGGTCAGCGTTGCCAGATCGAGAATGGGGGATAAACCTTCCTGGGCTGCCAGGGAGAGGGCATCGGCCAGAATCAGGCGGCCTTCTGCATCGGTGTTGACGATTTCAATGGTCTTACCATTCATGATGCGCACAATATCGCCTGGCACGTATGAGCTGCCGCTGGGCATGTTGTCGCAGGTTGGCACCAGGGCTGTGACATTGATGGCGGGCTTGAGACGGCCAATGGCTTGCATCGCGCCCAGAACAGCGGCGGCACCACCCATGTCGCCTTTCATGGCGTCCATATTGGCGCTTGGTTTGAGGGAGATACCACCGGTATCAAATGTGATACCCTTGCCCACCAGTGCCATGCCTTTGTCGTTAGCAGAGCCACCACGATAGCGCAGAATGATGAAGCGCGGTGGATTGGCGCTACCTTTGGAAACCGCCAGCAGACCACCCATCTCCAGCTCCTGGATCTTTTCTTTTTCAAAGATCTCGCATTCCAGACCAACTTCTTTTGCCATGGCGCTGGCTCGGTTGGCCAGCTCAACTGGTGTCAGAACACAGGGAGGCTCATTGATCAGGCTGCGGGCAAAGTTTGTGGCCTCAGCCAGGACCTGTGCCTGGTGGAGCGCCTGCTCGAACTCAGCTTTTTGTCCTTTGGACGCTGCAAGGATGACCTGGTTGACGCTATTAGTGTTCTCTTTGCTCTGGTAGGCACGGAACGTATATAGCCCTAACAGAACGCCTTCGATGGCGGCCTGAGCCTCCTCTTCGACGCTAATGTTGTTGGTTGCCAGCCCCCCGGCTACCGCAATCTTCTGCGCACCCGTTTTTTGCAAATGGCGAGCAGCAATGGCGGTGGCCTTGCGTACCGACTGATTATCAATCTTGTCTAGCAACCCCAGACCCACTACTACAACCCGTTTGGCAGCAAACTTGTCGCCGGGATGCAAGGTGAGTAACTCTCCGACTGCACCCTTAAATTCTCCATCTGCGCTACGCTCGGCAATGAGCCCTGCGAGGACTGTATCGGCTGCGGCCGCCGACGCCGATAACTCTATACCCGAGTCAGACGTTTGGCGCGCCGCAGTGACAATCAAGGCATCACAAGCAATTTTCGTTATTTCTTGTGTTGTCAGATTGATATCCATGCGTAAATTCTCCTTCGGACATGCTATAGCAGTTGATATTGCGATACCATACCAGTTTTTAGCATGAAAATATACTCATCGATCAGGTTGCCGACAGGGGTTGCTCTGGCTGACGAGCGCGGCTAAGCCTGATCGATTAGCAATACTGTATGTGATCCCTCTTCAGTATGGCACATCGTTCAGCGAGAGAACAAGTCCGCTTTAGGCGGATTGATGGAGTAGACGCTCAACCACTTCCAGAAGCTGACGTGGTTTAAACGGTTTGGTGAGATATTCTGTGCAGCCGATTTGTTTAGCAGCTTCACCTTCATCGTTGAGAGCGAACGCCGTTACCGCTACAATAGGCACATTTTGCATGCCAGGACGAGCGCGGATGAGTTGTGTGGTTTGATAGCCGTCCAGTACAGGCATTGAGAGATCGGTTAATACCAGGTCGACGCGCTCCCGATCTAACATTTCTAATGCGTCTCGTCCGTTGGAGGCTGAGATACAGCGATAGCCGCGTGTGGATAAGACACGCTCAATCAAGAGTCGATTGGACACCTCGTTTTCAATTACCATAATGGTTGGCTGATGTATATTATGCGTTGATGTATTATTCATAGTTTCTCTCATGTGATTTTCACTTCAAGCGGGTCCGCAACTGGCAATGTGAACGAAAATGTAGACCCTTCTCCTGGTACACTTTCCACCGCGATTTCACCGCCTTGCAATTCAATGAGTTTTTTCGCGATAGTGAGGCCAAGCCCTGTACCACCGAAACGCCTGGTTGTGCTGCCATCGGCCTGGCGAAATGCTTCAAAGATGTAGCCCAGAACTGCGGGCGAAATACCGATCCCGGTGTCTGTTACCGCGATTTGCATCATACCCTGCTGTTTCAAGTGGTGGCAGTGAATGGTTACGCCCCCTTTTTCAGTAAATTTGATGGCATTTGAAACCAGATTAATGACCACCTGGCGCAAGCGATGCTCATCGGCCGCAACCTGCGGTAAGCCGTTGTCGATTTCCAGACGTAGATAGAGCTCTTTATTGTTGGCCAGTGGCTTCAATTGTTCAACCACCTCGGACAGGCTGGTTGCTAGCTCAAGTGGTTCAGATTTTATCTCGATACGGTCGGCTTCGATTTTTGAGAGATCCAGCATATCGTCGACCAGGTGCGAGAGATCCTCGGCTCGGTTTACCATAAATTGGATGTGTTGTTCCTGTTCCGTTGTGAGCGACCCATCCACAAATCCTTCCAGGATGAGTGCGCCATAGCTTATGATACTATGCAGTGGCGTGCGTAGCTCATGGGTTACATTGGCCAGAAACTGAGATTTCAAATGGTTAGCGCGTTCAAGGGCTGCATTCTTATCCTTGACTTCTGCAAATAAGAGCGCATTTTCAATGGCCATCGATGTTTGCAATGCGGCTGTACTGAGTAAGAAGGTATCGCGATTGCTGATCGGGTGTGACTCTTCAGTATAAAGTATAAATGCACCAATTGCCTGGTCCTGCAAGAGCAGCGGTACCGCAATGGCAGAGCAATAGCCGGCTTCTAATGCCAGACGGGCCCAGTGCTCCTGTTTTTTCTGATAAATAGTAGTGATGTCTTCGCCGTAGACGATCTTTTGCCGATGTATCGCCATGCGCGCCAACGTCATATCCAGTTCACGCAGGGCGTGATTGGGGATGCGCGACTGTTTGATGGTGCTCTCTGTAACTGGCGCGCTGGCGCGGATGGCGGCGCGTTTCGCGCTGGGTGTCAGCGAATGTGGATTAGGGATGGCAGCCATTTTGCTGGTCACGGCCATGGTGATATCGTTATTTGGATCAGTATAAACTGTGACCGTGTTTTTGGGGACTGACGCCTCCAGTTGCGGTGGCTTCTCAGGCGTCTCCGACCACTGCGCTACCGCCCAGGGTGCGATACTTTCGCGTCCATAGAGCAGCAATGCCACGTGCTTTACCTGCATGATATGACCCATGCGCGATACAAACTCGTTCAGCAGTTGCTCCAGGTTTAATGTGGACATCAGGGCGTCACTCATTACCAGCAGGTTATGCGTCTGGTCGATCAAGGCCTGGCTCTCATTGTAGAGCGATTCGTTTAATAGCTGATAAGAATGGGCCAGCATTGACAGTTCGTTGGCACTCGGCAACTCCATCTGCACACCCGTGTTCTGGGCTACCAGAATCTGGGCATGAGTCTGCAGGCGGCGGAGCGGTCGGATTAGTAAGACACTGGTAAAAAAGGAGAAGAGAATGATGCCCAGTGAAAATACAACCAGACCTGTACCCACGATCAATAGCGCTGACCGCCTGGGATGGATGTTGAGGTTATAGAGTGGCTCAATTGTGGTCAGTGTCAGGTCGGGCGTACCGGCTACCTGTTGGGCCAGGTGCATGCTGTGACCCTGTACCAGGTATGACCGGTTACTCTTCACTATCCGTGGCTCTTCGCTCTGGCAAAGTTCTTGCTGCGATATATTTTGCAGCGTGGTAGCCTGTAGCAGATCTAATTCGGTCGCACCCATAAACTGGTTCTGCACACAGGTTAATAGTTTGGTATCGGCCTGCTGGCTGAGATCTTGCATAAACTGACTATTGATGGCCTGCGCGGCCACCATGACTCCTCCGGGATATGTCGGTGTAGGAAGAGCTAATAAAAGCAGCCACTGTGGTCTGGATGCTGTAGTGGGAGAGGCCTGGGCCAGCGGCTGGAGCAGTAGTATTGTTTGTCCCTGGCTGGCCCCTATCATACGTTGTTGTTGCGCGCTGGTCAATGGAAGTGCGGCGGGAGTTAGTTCATGACCATTCTTATCAAAAATATCTAGCGAATACAGAGAATTACTGGTCGCGTATTGATCAAGCAGGGTACGGACAGCGCTACTGCCGTTCGCTGCTGAAGAGCGTGCGAGCGTTGCAGTAAATTGTTTATCCTGTGTTATCTTATTGACAGTTTGTATGAAAGACCTGGTATGTTCCTGATAGGCGACCTGTATATGAGAAAGATGTGATTGTGCGTCTCTCCTGGCTTGATATTCTGAATAGAACCTGAACATACCCCAGGAAACGATTGAAAAGAGGAGCATACAAAGCAAAAGAGTCAACGTTGCAACTATTATCAGTTTTCCACCCAGTGATCGTACTGTGAATTGCATGTGACCCTTCCTACCCATGGTAAAAGCAAGGGGAGGACGGGGTGCCAGCTCGTCTTCCCCTTACAACGCGTCTGCTTCTGGCGCGACGCGAAACTCCAGGAGGTGCGCGTGCGAACCCCATGGGGAAAAGGTTGCACGTAAATCTTAGATGTCCGCTACAAGCTGCTCGTCGAGGTGGGTCTGCTTGCCTACGCACATCCCGCCATCCATCCTAAGCCTATGTATTATAACGTATAATCTTATTCAAAGTAAACAGGTTTAAAGCCACTTTGCGGATTCTTTACGATTACTTTATGTATTACATTGGACATTTTTTCTTGCTTTAATTTCAGTATCTAAGAACTGTACATTATATACATTTTATCATTTTTTCTATGGTTATAAAAAGCACCTGGAGTAAATAATCCAGGTATTTTTTGCGTATATGCTATCTGGTTGAGATAAATGCAATTTATGTGGCAAAGATTATAATTTCAATCAACTGGTAAATGGGTGATTTGGCGATGGGAGGATTTGAACTACATAAGAAGTGGTGTATGTTCACTGAGTACTTTTTGATATTGCTGACAATGTTAGACATTCGTTGCTTTTATATGTTATATTACCTTTTGTTGAAATAACTACCTTTATAGATTTATGGAGTAAAAATGCAGAAAGCTGAAAAAATTCTTCGTATCGAGAAAGATATTGTATGGCTACCTAAACCAAATGAAGGTTGGCTTGTCCTTTCCTCTCATCTCCCTCCAAGTGAGGCGATATCGACAGCTTTTGCCTTAGCTTTTTCCGGCGATCGTCTCCTGCTGACGAACTTGATTGATCGTGGATGGGACATTCCTGGAGGTCATGTTGAGCCTGGTGAACTTGCTGAAGAGGCTGCTCGCCGAGAAGTGTATGAAGAAACAGGGGCAACA
The DNA here is from genome assembly GCF_016587435.1 of Dictyobacter formicarum. The sequence continues at coordinate 264,082 of NZ_BNJJ01000006.1, read as the reverse complement.
TTAGGGCCGTTGCACCTGCTTGGGTATCAACGTTTACGGCACCTTTGTCCTAAACCTGAAGGATATCGTTACCCCTACCCTGATAGTTATCAGATATTTTATTGGTCCCAAGTAGTGTCGATGGATGAGTTTGTTCCAACAGAGGAATCACAAGGATGTGCTCTTTTTGCCCCATCAGAAGCTTTAAAGGTCTCGTGGGTAAAATTACACCATGAGTTTTATGAAGCTGCCTTAGCCGCAGCTACTCATTAATATTGCAGCGATACCTAGTACGGGTCCGATCAGCTGGTAGCTGGTTACTTTTTCGTGATAAATCAGTACAGCAACTATGACCGCTCCAATTGCTGAGAGAACAGAAACAAGAACTGCGCCTTTGCCTAAATGCCTCCACGTAAATTCTGCGGAGATAGGGTAGAATGCAATCGACATCTTGTACATTGACACCCTCTCTAGATAGTCCCTTTCCCCTTTCTCTCTGCGACCTCTATAGTATGCGTGCAACTGGAACACTCACCACGACGCGCTGGCCTGCGCGTTCCAGTTGCAGAACGTGTTCTTGGCCAGGAACACCACGCAAGGCATCGACAACACGGGCGAGAGAGACCACGCATACTTTGCTTATCAACCCTCACAAGTGTGTCATACCTGTATATGAGTTCGGCAAACTCTGGGTCATTCCCCGTTGTCGGTACACCTAAAACAAGGTAAGAGCCGTCCATTTGCGGTTCAAGGGTAAGGGCGGTCAGATCCATGTCATGTTATCAGCCCCTTTTTGTTGAGGATCGGGAAATATGGTAGTAGCCCTTTTTAGCTAAGAGCGTTTTTGCCAGCTGTAATGAACAAAGAATAGCCGGATACCATAGGTTAGAAGGACAAGGATCAAAATGAGGGTTAGTTGCAGACCAAAGGTGTTGCGCCTGGGATAGTGGTTGAGCAGCGGTTGAGAAGGCTGGGGGAAGGAGGATGATTTTGAGAGCGTTTGTGTGTTATCTATTGTTTGTTGTTTAGGAAAAAAATTCCGTATCGGCAAGAACAATGGAGTATAATGTAGCGAATGGCTATGCGCATCAGGAGACTTTTGCTGACCGTCGCTGATGAATGGACCAGTTGTAGCCAGTATCCTGTTACGCAGATCAGGCGTAGGAGTGACCCGTGGTAGTTGGGCCAGCAGGGCATCAAAACGGCGATAATCAGCCAGGATGCCAGCACATTGTGGACAAGAAGGCAGATGGGCGCTCACCCTCTGGCGCTCATCTGCTGTGAGCTGATCGTCAAGGTAAGCACTGAGCAAATCCCTGACCTGCTCACAGTTCATTTAGTGCCTCCTCCTTGTTCCAGGGACCGATAATGCTCTCGAAACGACTGACGTGCACGCGAAAGATACATTTTGACGCCGCTCTCAGCAATGTTCAGGGTATGGGCAATTTCGCTATAGGAGAAACCCTCCTGAGTATATAATAACAGTGCTGCCCTATACTGCTGAGGCATGCGGCGCAGTGCTGCACGAACCATTTCAGTGGTGCCATATATCTCTTGTGGATCTGCACTCTCAACGTCCGCTGGTTCGTGGTCGAGATCTTGCCAGGGTAACCAGGCAATCAGCTTGCGACGACGTAAGGCATCATATGCTGTATTAGTAGCAATACGATAAAGCCAGGCCGACAATTTTAAGTTCGCATCCATTTTTGGCAGAGCACGAAAAGCCTTCAGAAAGGTATCCTGTGTCAGGTCATCGGCCTGCTCACGATCCCCTACCAAATGATAGACATAGTTGTAAATAGGTGTTTTGTATTCGTCGTAAATTTGTTCAAAAGACCAGGAGTTTTCCTTGGCTTCCACCCGGACCATGCGCTACAATCCCTTCGATAGCTACTGTGTTCTCTTGTCCGTTCCATGCAAGAGGATTAGTAGCGATCTCCAGGCCATATAGTATGGTGGGCAGGCACTTCACACGAGCGAGTGCACCCCTGGCGCGACGGAAACGCTTTTTCCTTCTGTCTAGTGGAACGGACAACTAACGCTATCAGTAACATGATAAAGTAGTCATGCATACTTGCTGTTGAGTGTTGTATCGTTTATCATGGTAGCATACTCTGGAGGATTTACCGCAATCATTCACTTATGGGTTAGTACTATTGGGTGCATAAAGCGCGGTTTGCGTTACCCCTTCGTTACATATCGGGGGATTATGCCCAAAACGTCTTACCATCCAACGAGTGCATGGTAAGATTTAGAGGAGCTCCAATCCCATGAATGACAATTTGTTTCATTCGCAGGTGCGGACAGTGTGGTGGGAGGAAGATCCACCTGATCGTGTGCAGGTTGGCATACTGGATCAATCTCTTTTACCGCAACAGATTGTTACTCTGCACCTTCAGCATGAACAGCAGGTGGCCGAAGCGATCGCCAGTTTGAGAGTAAGAGGTGCACCGGCTATTGGCGTCACGGCCGCCTTTGGCATTGCTCTGGCCGCCGCGCGACTGTTGGCTGAGCGTCAGGCAAGCCAGCAAGAGCTCACACTAGCTGAGCTTAATGAGCACGTGTATGAGGTTGCCCAACTCCTATGCCGTACTCGACCCACGGCAGTGAATTTATTCTGGGCAACCGAGCGTATGCAGCGTGTCTGCTTAGAGGCCCGGTCGACCCGGCAACTAGTGACCCTATTGAAAGAAGAGGCGCAAGCAATTGCCGCTGAAGATGCACAGGCTTGCTGGCAGATGGGCGTCTATGGGGCCGAATTGATTGCTGATGGCGATACATTATTGACACATTGTAATGCTGGTGCCCTGGCCACAACAGGCATCGGGACCGCGCTGGCCCCGATATATGTGGCGGCACGCAGCGGCAAGCACCTGCATGTCCTGGTTGATGAAACGCGTCCTATCCTTCAGGGAGCACGCTTGACGGCGTGGGAGTTGCAGCAAGAAGGCGTTCCGCTGACGCTGATTACTGATAACATGGCGGGCCATTTTATGCGCCAGGGCGATATTCGCGCTATTTTTGTGGGAGCCGACCGCATCACTGCTAACGGCGATGTCGCTAACAAAATTGGCACCTATAGCCTGGCTGTACTGGCCCATGCTCACCAGATTCCGCTGTATGTGGTGGCTCCTTGCTCTACGATTGACCTCTCACTCCCCTCAGGAGATCAGATTCCCATAGAGCAACGGAGGTCTGAGGAAGTAACGACATTGTATGGGACCCCGATCGCTCCCGCTGGTGTCACGGTGGCTAACCCCGCTTTTGATGTCACGCCTCATCCCTATATAGCTGCTATTATTACAGAAAAAGGGATCGTGCGACCTCCGTATCGTGAAAATCTGAGGGGGATGAATACGGAACACTAGCTTTTACGGAAGGTAAAATTAGGAATGGATACAGATGTCGTGCAAGCTGCAGCCCAATACGCAGAAGGAGTTATGGGTGGCGAAGGCTTTCGCTATGTGAGCGCTGTGGTCGCGAATTGCAAATTGCTGGCTCTTGAATTAGAGGCGCAGGAAGACCAGGCCGTTGCCATCGATACTGATGCATTGATTATTGCTGGCTATCTTCATGACATTTCAACTGTGACCCATGGTTTCCTGGATCACCAGGTTAAATCAGCTGAGATGGCAGTTGAGTTTCTGCGCAAGCTTGATGCACCTGAAGAGCAGGTGCAACGCGTAGAGCAGGCTATTTTGACTCATACCACGGTAGTTGCACCTGATCAACGCACTGAAACGGTGACTGAGGGTCATATTCTCTATGATGCGGATAAACTGGGCCGCTTAAGTGGATTGGCCGTGGTTACTTCACTCATCGAGTTCGGGGCTCGCTATCCAAACCGAGCGGTCACCGGTGAGGTGCTGGCTGCGATTTTGCGCCATGTCGAAGAGCGTTTTATTGAGCTGTACCAATCATTAAATACCACCCCGGCCCGTAACATGGCCCGAAACAAATTCAACAATACACTGGCTTTTCTGGATGGTGTTATTGAGCATTTAAGCGATGCCACCCCGATTTAAGCCATTCCATTCATCTGGATGAGCGGAGCTAGCCGCGTCCAGACGGCGTTGCCAAATGCTTTTTACAGCACCTCGGAAAATTAGTGCCATTTAATGAAACTTTTTGAGAGAAAAATCTCTCTCATTGTACAAGACAATTTTTATGGAGGCGAATCTTGCCTATTCTTGTTGTGGGCTCAGTGGCCCTGGATACAGTAGAAACTCCTTTTACCAGGATGGACAGTGTCCTGGGAGGAGCAGCATCCTATTTCGCTACTGCCGCATCTATTTATGATCAGGTAAATCTGGTGGGGATTGTAGGGAGTGACTTTCCTCGTGAGCATCTTGACTTCTGGCGTAACCGCTCGGTTAACCTCGATGGTCTCCAGATTCAGGAAGGTAAGACTTTCCACTGGCATGGGCGCTATCACATGGATATGAATGCTCGTGATACCCTCGATACCCAACTAGGGGTCTTTGGAGATTTCCATCCAGTCGTGCCAGAGGCTTATACACAGAGCCCACTGGTTTTCCTGGCCAATATTCAGCCGGAACTGCAAATGGAGGTGCTTCAGCAGATGCCCAATGCCCAGTTCACTGTTCTGGATACCATGGAACTGTGGATCAATACCTCGCGTGATAAGTTGACCGAGGTAATCAAGCAGGTAGATGTGCTCTTGATGAGCGAGGAAGAGGTTCGGCAATATACTAATCAGTCCAGTATTTTGTCGGGCGTGCGGCACTTCTTTACACAGGGTTTAAAATATGTGGTAGTAAAACTGGGCAGCTATGGAGCCTTGCTTTTTGGTGCCGACGGCACTTATTTTAGCGCACCTTCATATCCGCTGGAAGAAGTAGTTGATCCAACCGGCGCCGGAGACTCTTTTGCGGGAGGCTTCCTTGGCTACCTCTCAACCGTTCAGACGGATGCTTCCGGGCGCTTCTCTGTCGACGACCTGAAGCGCGCGGTCGTGCATGGGAATATTATCGGCTCTTTCGCCTGTGCAGATTTCGGCATTGGTGGTTTAACCACTTTATCTCTGGATGACATTGCGCAGCGCTATAGTGAGCTGGTTCGCTACTCTCATTTTGATCCAACCTGGACTCCTGACGGAGCTCACTAGTTATTTGTTGGCATCACTATGATGCATTACCATATATTTTTTCATGTCGCAGCAGCTTTTTGTAAGCAATAGTTGCGTTTTGAGAAATGTTGTAGAATAATTTAGAACGTTCCCACCAGAACGTTTTCCATTGCTATTACAATCGTACGTCAGTACGGAAGGAATGTTATAAAATACATGACTACTTCAACACGTGGAGATGTAAAAGATCTCTCTCTGGCTCCTCGCGGTAAAGACCGTATTGAGTGGGCCGCTAAGGATATGCCTGTACTGCGCCTCATTCGTGAGCGCTTTGCTAAGGAGCAGCCACTCAAAGGTGTGCGTATGTCGGGCTGTTTGCATATCACAACTGAGACCGCTAACCTGGCCATCACCTTGAAAGCCGGTGGTGCTGACCTGGTGTTGTGCGCCTCGAATCCTCTTTCTACCCAGGATGACGTGGCCGCTGCCCTGGTGAGCGAGTATGGTATTCCTACCTATGCCATCAAAGGTGAGGATGAGAAAACCTACTACAGCCATATTAATTCTGTGCTCGACCACAATCCTCAGATGACGATGGATGATGGGTGTGACCTGGTTTCAACTCTGCACACCACACGTACAGATTTGATTCCCGCCATCATTGGTGGCATGGAAGAGACCACCACCGGCGTGATCCGCCTGCACAGCATGGAGAAGCAAGGCGTCCTGCGCTTCCCTGTCCTGGCTGTGAATGATTCTGATACCAAGCATTTATTTGATAATCGCTATGGAACAGGTCAGAGCACATTGGATGCGATTATTCGCTCAACCAATGTTCTGCTCGCTGGCCGTACTATTGTGGTCTTTGGCTATGGCTGGTGTGGCCGTGGCGTTGCTTCACGTGCCCATGGTCATGGCGCTAACGTGATCGTCTGTGAAGTCGATCCAACCCGCGCCTTAGAGGCCGTCATGGATGGCTATCGCGTCATGCCTGGTATAGAAGCTGCCGCTCTGGGTGATGTCTTCATTACCGTTACCGGCGACATCAACGTGATCGACCAGGCTCATATGGAAAAAATGAAAGACGGCGTCTTGATTGCCAATTCCGGCCACTTCAATGACGAGATCAACATCCCGGCTCTGGAGAAGCTGGCCACGAGCAAACGGCGTGTCCGCGACTTTGTCGACGAGTACACTTATGCCGATGGTCGCCGCGTGCACCTGCTGGCTGAGGGTCGCCTGGTCAACTTGTCTGCCGCCGAAGGCCATCCTGCTAGCGTGATGGATATGAGCTTCGCCAACCAGGCATTGGGCTCAGAGTTCATGCTCAATCATGCCAAAGAGCTGAAGCCCCAGGTATACACCTTGCCACAGGAGCTCGACAAAGAGATCGCTCGTCTCAAACTGCATGCCATGGGCATCAAATTTGACACGCTGACGGATGAGCAAGAGAAGTACCTCAACTCATGGGAGTCTGGCACCTAAGCCGTATTTCCTGTGGTCATGGATAGCAAGTTAGCGTGACACTATATTGCCAGCTTGCTATCCTTCGCTTCTCTTTCTCATTACGCCAATGATACCTATCCATGCATACGTGCATGCTCATAGCGAATTGGTAGCGTTATATTGTCACATGTCGCGTTTGTCGTTGTTTATTTGTGATCACATTATGTCGATCAATGTCAATGAGAATTGACATCTGGTAGATCTATAGCGTACAATCATAGGTGATGACAAGCGCATAGGTAGCTAAAAAATCACCTGCTACATGGACAAATAAATACATGAGTGTAATCACTCTCATCAAGAGAGGTGGAGGGAAACGGCCCGATGAAGCCCGGCAACCCGCTTGTTTCTAACAAGAAGGGTGCCAATTCCGGCGGTCTATGCTATGCCGCAAGATGAGGGGAATGTGCAAAAGCCACACCCCTGAGAAAAGGGGTTTTTTTATGCCTGAGCCCCACAGACAATTCTCATTTCACCTTCAGCATAGAATAAAAGTAACAAATATGGCCATACATATGCATGTGTCACCAAATTTTTTCGAGAAAGGAATAGCTCATGACAAGTTTCATGCGCAACCCTAAAACATTTTTTACTAGCGAGTCGGTGACTGAAGGTCATCCAGATAAACTATGTGATCAAATTTCTGATGCGATTCTGGATGCGATTCTGGTACAGGATCCTATGGCTCGCGTGGCCTGTGAGACGGCTACAACGACAGGCCTGGTTCTGGTTGCTGGTGAAATTTCAACTTCAGCCTGGATTGATATGTCGGCGGTAGTGCGCCAGACGATTGAGCAGGTTGGTTATATCAATGCCGACTATGGTTTTGACTATCGCACCTGTGGCGTTACGACTTCCATTGGTAAGCAATCGCCCGATATCGATATGGGTGTCAGCAAATCGCTGGAGACCAGAGGCGACAAGGTTGTGCAGTTAAGCGATGATGAATTGGAGCGTATTGGTGCCGGCGACCAGGGTATGATGATTGGTTTTGCCTGTAATGAGACCCCTGAACTGATGCCGATGCCAATCAGCCTGGCCCACAAATTGACGCGCCAGTTGTCACAGGTGCGCCGTAAATCCTGGAGCGGCCAGGGTCCAATGACATATTTACGCCCCGATGGTAAGGCTCAGGTCACTGTGCAGTATGAGCATGGCATGCCTACCCGTGTCGATACGATTGTGGTCTCCACCCAGCACGCTGATTACGTGGATCGAGAACAGATTCGCCAGGATGTGATTGAGTATATTATTAAACCCGTTATTCCTGCGCACCTGCTGGATGAGGATACCAAGTTCTATGTCAATCCTACTGGCCGCTTTGTCACCGGTGGCCCAATGGGTGATGCCGGTCTGACTGGCCGTAAGATTATTGTTGACACCTATGGTGGTATGGCTCGCCATGGTGGCGGTGCCTTCAGCGGTAAAGATGCAACCAAGGTTGACCGTTCAGCCGCTTATGCTGCTCGCCATATCGCGAAAAATATTGTGGCTGCTGGCCTGGCTGATCGCGTGGAATTGCAGATTGCCTATGCCATCGGCGTGGCGCGTCCGCTCTCACTGTTCGTCGAGACCTTTGGGACCGGAAAAGTCTCGGATGAAGAGATTGTGCGCCTGATCAATGAGCACTTTGATCTGCGCCCGGCGGGCATTATCCAGGCTCTGGACCTGCGTCGTCCTATCTATCAGCCGACCGCTGCCTTTGGTCACTTCGGCCGTACCGATATTGACCTGCCATGGGAAGCACTGGATAAAGTACCCATGCTGCGCAAAGGCGTGGGCGCCAGTCTGGAAACCAATGAGGTTGTCTCGCAGTAATCTTGCGTGACCGATCGCTCTTCCTCCATCTTTTGCTTGAAAGGATGGAGGATTTTTTTGTCGTATTACCCCAACCATTTTTGCCTCTCGCTATTTCTGGTCTTTATCTACTATAATGTGTGAGGTACAGATTGCTTGTACTCATCACAACTTATATGCATAGTGCAGAAAGGATCACCCTCGATATGGACTTTTCACTCAATGAAGAGCAGATGGCCATTCGTCAGACATGCAGGGAATTTGCTGAACAAGAAATCAAGCCCATTGCTGAAGAAATAGATGCCACTGGTTCATTCCCTTATGCGCTGGTTCGTCAGATGGGCGAGTTGGGTTTATTAGGCTTGCCATTCCCAGAAGAATATGGCGGGGCCGGGGCAGATTTTCTTTCGTATTGTCTGGCTATTGAGGAGATCTCACGCGGAGACGTTTCCGTTGGGATCACAATGGAAGCTCATACTTCTTTGGGCGCAACGCCATTTTTTCTCTTTGGATCACAACAGCAGAAAGAGCAATATCTGGTTCCCCTGGCTCGCGGTGAGCAATTGTGGGCGTTCGGGTTGACTGAGCCGGAGGCGGGCTCGGATTCTGGCGGTACGCGGACGCGTGCCGTGCTGCAAGATGGCTGCTGGCATATCAATGGCTCTAAGGCCTTTATTACCAATGCCGGCACCGATATGACTGGCGGCGTGACGATTACTGCTGTGACTGGTCGTACGGCAAAGGGGCGCCCGGAGATCTCTAATATTATTGTGCCCAGGGATACTCCAGGCTACGTGATTGGCAAGGCCTATAAAAAAATGGGCTGGAAAGCTTCGGATACACGTCCGCTGGCTTTTGAGGACTGCCAGGTGCCAGAAGGGAACATCCTGGGACGGCCTGGTGACGGTTTTAAGCAGTTTCTGCTCATCCTGGATGCTGGCAGGGTTGCTATTGCCGCTCTCTCTGTCGGACTGGCCCAGGCCTGTCTGGATGAGGCTCTGAGCTATGCCCAGCAGCGCAAGCAGTTTGGCCAGCCAATCAGTAAGTTCCAGGCCATCCAGTTCAAACTGGCCGATATGGATATGGAGATAGAGCTGGCCCGCCTGATGTATTACAAAGCTGCCTGGCTGCATATGCAAGGGAAGCCCTATACGCGCGAAGCCTCAATGGCCAAGCTGTTTGCTTCTGAGACTGCCAAGCGCGCCGCTGATCAGGCGGTACAGATCCACGGGGGCTACGGATATATGGATGAGTATCCTGTCTCGCGTTACTGGCGCAGTGTCAAGATTAATGAGATTGGTGAGGGTACCAGCGAGGTACAACGTATGCTGATTGCCAAACAGCTTGGCTGTTAGATAGGTCGGCTTATAAAAAAGAAGCAGGCGGCCCAAACCGCGCTATACGCGGTTGGGCCGCCTGCCTTTGTGTGCGACATTGTCGTTATGATTATTTAGGCCATTTGAGCGTTGTGAACGTTACGTTTGACTCCGATGATGCATTGTTGGGGTCGGGCGCCAGGTATTTGGTCCAGATCACCGTCGTGTCATTTACCGATACCAGTGCAGTGTTGCCCCGGTCAATCGTGTTGATCCCATTGACCATTACTTTGGCCCTTGTATCGTACATCTTGAAGTCTTTTGTACTACTGTTCTGCCAGATCAAGAATGATTCGCCACTCTGTAGCCCTGTGAGAACCTCATTGTCACTGATGTTGGTGGTGACCGGGACGGCTCCGTTGGCTGTGAAGGCCAGTAGCTTGCCAGAGGTAGCAGCATCGATCTGCGGCGTAATCACGGTCGGATCAATCTCAGTAGGACTGCCCAGCAGTTTTGAAATATCCTGCTGGGTGGGCGTGGCGTTCGCCTGCGCCGTTGTGGTGGGCGTTACCGTGCTCACCGCTGTTGGTGTTACTCCCGCCGTAGGAGTGGCGGTGGCGGTGGCACCAGCTGTTGCGTTACCATTCGTACTCAAGAAGAAGAGCGTATCATTCACTATCTGTGGACGGAACGAAGCGTGATCGTCGCGATACAGATAGGTCTGGGTCTCGAGATGATCAATCCAGCGTCCCGTTTTAGTCGGGGCCGCTTCCACCATCTGTTGGGTCCAGATATTGCTATTGAGTCCATTATCTGGCGTTTGCCACTCATCTGCCCAGTAGATGCTATTGCCATTGCTGGTAGCCGCGGGCGAGGCCAGTACATGCTGACCCTGTGCTCTGGTCAGTTCGGTAGTCTTATTCAGCGTATTTTGTGTGAACTGGTAGTTAAGCAGGTGCGAGGTTCCCTTGCTATCAATCAGAGCTACCAGTGCGTGGCCCGTATAGAAACTGACCCCTTGAATTGGTGAGTTTACCCAATCAGCGACGGTCGAGCTATTAAAGGTATCTGTATGCAGGGTCAATGGTTTGGCGAAGTCTGTCGTGCTAGCCTGCTGGGCTGGCTGATTCTGCGCATTGGGATTCTGGCCTACATAGAGCGCTTTAAGACTCCAGGCGCCTGTCAATTTTCCTGGCTGGTTGTCCAGGTGGGCGGCTCGCATGTGTGACTGTTTGCCGGTGGGATGCTTTGGCGTCTCCATTTGTAACCACAGCAACCAGTCCTTGCTGCTGCCCAGGATAAGCAGGGGCCGCGTACTCGGTGTGGCCAGCAAGGGAAAGCTTTCATGGCTTGCATTGGCATCGCCTGTGGTGTTGAACTTCTCCAGCATCCAGTTTGAGCCATTCTCATTATAAGCCGAGTAATAAATGGCATTATTGCTGGCCACGGTACTGGCGACATGCGCATAGCTGGTTTGGGTCAATGTTGTGGTTGTATCGGCCTGGGCTACTTCTTGGCGTGAGATACTGACCTGGTTGGATGGGAGTTGTACCCCTTGTTGTCCCTGGTTGGCCAGGAATAACAGCGACATCAGGCCGCCTAGCATGACAACGACCAGGAAAGAGGCTGCCAGCCCAATAATAGCAATATGCTGGGTTGAGCGCAATCGGCGTGGTCGTGTGACTTGAAGCACCGGAAGCGGGCCCGTATCTGCGGTCGAAAACGCAGCTAGCGAATCAGCCTGTGTTGTTTGTTGGGCAAGATCTTTAAGATAAGGTGCCAGGAATACTGGTGTCGGTGTTGAAGTTGCTGAAGCTGGAGTGCGCTGCAGGAAACATACATGCTCAGCTGCCAACGCCTGCATCAGCTTGCGATGGGCATCTGGTTCTGGTTCGATTGCTGGCATAGAACGTATGCGCTCTCCAACTAGCTGGTATTGAGCGTATGCGTCTTTGCAGTTTGCACAATGCGCCAGATGATCTTCTAATTCAGCCGTATTCGTCGGATCTTGTTTTTGTTCACGATATATGGCGAGCAATGCCCGCGCTTGACGACAGTTCAATCTTCACCGACCTCTTTTTGATACAATCCAATAAAACGTTCTCTTGCCCGCATTAAACGCATCTTCACTGCAGAAGGACTGATACTTAGTACTTCTGCAATTTCCGCGCAAGATAAACCGTCATTTTCGTAAAGCCAGAGGCACACTGAATATTTTTGTGGCAATTGTTGAAAAATTCGCTCAACAATTTCTCGATCTGCTACCCGACTTTCAAAGCGCCCGCCATTGTAGCCATTGCGTTCATACATCGAGCTAACTGAACTGGAACGCACCTCAACAGTATGTTCTTCATTGTTGTTAAAACCATCTCCCGAATTCCCTCCGGAATCTGATACCATGCCCGCCCCAATCCCTCGATCCTCATTAAACAATGAAAGTGGTAGCCAGGAAATCAGACGTCGACGCCGCAGGGAATCCGTTGTCGTGTTGGCCGCTATCCGATACAGCCATGCCGATAATGCCCCGGGCTGGACGACCGTTCCTCCTAAAAGTGCTTTGTAGGCTTTTACGAATACATCTTGAGCAAGATCATGAGCCTGTTCTCTATTGCCTATCAAGTGATAAATGAAGTTGGTGATTGGTACCTGAAAACGCGTAAAAATTGCCTCAAAATCAGCGACATTTACCTGCTCTGGTGGTGTCTGTTCTTCCGGTTGAGATTGTTCCCTCGAAACTTCAATTGTTTCGAGGTTAGTCTCCCCCACACCATCTTCATCCTCTGGTATAGGAATAGTCGAATGGCTTTGCTGTTCATCACTTGATGAACTCAATTTGCTATTCGCATTGTAGAAACGTATAGAGGTATCCATCGGTTACATCGGCCTTATATAATGCAGATTTTTTACATACTTCTAAGGGAGCGTACAGGTGCTTTGTTAGCATAACAAAGCGTAACGAAATATGCTATGAGATAGTAGACATTTCTTAATAATGAATTATGCAGCTCCTAGAAAAGGATAAAGCATTTTTGTCTGCGGTTGGTGAAAGAAGTATTCGACCAGCTATGCAAGCTCTGCATACTCTGGCTGGGTGGCAGCATAGCTATACATTCTATAATCATATCTCTGCCTGCTCTCAAGGCAATACCTGCACTTTCTGGCATGGCTTTTTGATCAGTTTCATCTATTTTTATCCTCTCGCTCTTGAACTATGCGCCCGGTTTGAGAGGTTGTTCTATACAATCCTTGAACTACGAACTTCTCATGAAAGCTTATCGCAAAGAGTTGACCTGCACTCTTGTGGTATTGAAATGTGCTGTCTGCAAGATTTTCAAAGCTCGCTAAAACGAGCACTATAGGAGACAGTATATCATATTTCCCTTGATATCGATGCGACTTGTGCATCTTTTATCAGGAACATATTATGTGGCGAAAGAATACCAAGCATTTTCTCAGCTTTTTAGGCGCTGTTTTTGTGCTCGCGAGTGGGAGTATCACTTGCTATTGAGGAGTAATTTTGTTACTATGGGGGCATGGGAAGCCATCAGATACAAGCACCAGGTTGGAATATTGTTGGCCACGAACATGCTGTGGATCTCCTGCGCCGGACCTTAACGGCACAGCAGGTGCGTCATGCCTATTTATTCTCTGGTCCGCCCCGCATTGGTAAAAACTTGCTGGCCCTGCGTTTCGCCCAGGCGTTGTTGTGTACTGGTGGTCCCGATCCGCACATATCTCCTTCGGAGCCATGTAACTCCTGCCTCTCTTGCCGAAAAGTACTACATGGGAACCATCCCGATGTACATATCATCACCAGAGCTGCTGACAAGCAGGCTATCCTGATTGAGCAGGTGCGCGCTCTGCAATCGGATGCCGCACGTCGTACTTTGGAGGGGCGGCGCAATATCTTCATTATTGAGAATGCTCAGGATATGAATACGCAGGCGGCCAATTGTATTTTAAAGACGCTTGAGGAGCCAGAGAAGGATGTGGTCTTGCTACTTACCGTTCCAGATGCCGGACTACTTCTGCCTACTATTCTCTCGCGCGTTCAATTGGTGGTGATGCAGTTGTTGACTTCTCAGCAAATCAAGCAAGCGCTGCAGCAGCAATGGGAGGTGGATGAGGAGGATGCTACTTTGATCTCTGCGCTGGCCGCGGGCCGTCTGGGTTGGGCTGTGCAGGCTGTCGAGGATGAAGATCTGCTGGATGAGCGCAAGGCTCAGCTGGAAGTGTTGACCAAACTGCCAACCGTGACGAAGGTGCAGCGCTTTGATTTTGTGCAGCGCCTGGGCACCGATGCTGAGAAGCTACGGCATACGCTTGAGTTGTGGTTGTTGTGGTGGCGTGATATGGTATTGGCAGCAAATGATTGCCTTGACCTCACCATTAACGTTGACATGCGTGACTTACTGAAGGCACATTCAGCGAAGGTCGGGACAACCGAGGCCGAGCGTATGGTTCGTGCAATCCTGCAGACTCAGGAGTCCCTGGATCAAAATGTGAATGCGCGGGTGGCCCTCGAAGTGCTGATGCTGGACACACCAATGATCAAGCCGTAAGTTCAGTACGCCTTTCTCCCTATACTTCGGCCGCAATGAGATCGCACACTTCATTGCTACTCAAGGAAGAGGTTATGTTATGCGTAGCGATTTTCAACATGTGCTGGCTCAACGCGAGGCCGGTGTGCTGACGATTACGATGAATCGTCCCGCGGTCCTGAATGCCTTCAATGATCTGATGGTGCAAGAACTGATTGAGATCGTGGAGGTGGCTGCCAGGGATGAGGAGATCCGGTGTGTAGTGTTGACTGGCGCGGGTCGTGCCTTTGGTTCCGGTCAGGATCTTTCCCTGTTTGCTCAAGAGCGGACCGCTGAAAGCTCTCAGGTGGCTCAAGAACATCTCCATGCTTATCATCGCCTGGTTGTGGGTCTGCAGCAACTCCCACAGCCTGTGATTGCCGCTATTCATGGAGTGGCCACTGGTATATCTCTCAATATCGCCCTGGCCTGCGACCTGCGCATCGCGGCCGATGATGCCCGTCTCTCGGAGGCTTTTGCGCGCATTGGACTGGTACCCGATGGTGGGGGAGCCTATTTCCTGACTCGCTTACTTGGCTCGGCTAAAGCTCTGGAGCTGGCGCTGCTGGCTGAAGAGATCAACGGAGTCGAGGCCGAGCGCATTGGCCTGGTCAATAAGTGCGTGCCTCTGTCCGAATTAGAAGAGACCGTTGCCACGCTTGCCCGGCGCCTGGCTAATGGTCCGACACGGACCTATGGCTTGATCAAGCAGCTATTCCATGCCTCGCAGGATAAAGATCTGGCGGTCGTGCTACAATTAGAAGGTGAATTTCAATCCAAGGCAATTAATACTGCCGATCATCGTGAGGGTGTTCAGGCTTTTATGCAGAAACGGCCTCCAAAATATATTGGGAAATAGCAAATCGTGCGTATCGATACACTTACTTCTTATAATAGCCAGATGCAAGGCAAGGAGCGGCGCGAATGGTTTCGCCAGCATGCGCCGCAGCATCTCAAAAATTGCGCCTCCTTTGTTTCGCGTGGCCTGATGCTGCGGGAGGGAAGTACCTCTCGTAGCAGCCTGGTGCTGGGCGCTGGCGCCTGTACCGAGGTACCCCTCTCAGATATTGGTCGCTCCTCCGAAGAGGTTGTGCTGGCCGATCTGGACCTTAATTCCATGCAGCTCGGTCGGGATGAGTTGTTGACCGCCTCGCTGCGCAAGCGCGTCCGTTTCGTACAATGCGATATCAGTGGCGGCGTGAGTACCAACCTTACGCGCTTGCTGCACCGTGAGGATTGGAAGGCCCTGGCCGCTCAAGGCAGTCAGGTTTTCTTCGATGCCGCCGCAAAATGCCTTGAGCAGTGTCCTATTCCCGATCCACCTGTGATCCATACTCTGCGCTCGGGCGACTTTGGTCTCGTTGTCAGCTCGATCGTTCTCACACAGTTATTCAGCTATCCATTGTTAGATATTCTGGACCGTATCCAACAGACCGCCCCCGAGCTGCTGATGGATCAGGAGCGCCATCGCCGCTATCAGGATGCGGCCCAGGCTTTTCGAGTCCGCGTCATCAATGCGCACCTCCACTATATACGCGAACTGCTCGACCTGGGTGGCGTGGCTGTCCTGCTGACCGACATTCGTGGCTTCGCCTTTGACGTCTACGGCACCGACCACGACGCCACCCATCGTCGCACCATCCCGCTGGTACCACGTACCTTGCCAGACCTGATCCGCGACGTCTTCGAAGTCGTCGAAGAAGCCCAATGGGAATGGCTTACCGACCTACCCGACAAGGAACGTCCGGGCCGCGGCTATGAAATCGCCGGCTACATCCTCAAGCCCAAATAACACAAAGGACAAACAAACTTTGATTTGGATGATAATGAAGATGAAGACATGTTCTGAGCAATTCTACCGTTTTACCGTTTGATATCCTTGACACATTTTTGTAGGTGCGATATACTATCTGTATAATACTTAGAAATCGTTACGAGGGACGAGTACATGCTGCTCTGAGTGTCAGCGAGTCGGAGGCGGTGAGAGTCCGATATCTCAGCAAGCTCATGGAATGCCCCCCTCTGATCCTCTATTAATGGGATCGCGATGCGGGACGAACACAACCCAGGTTGTAAGTAATTCTGGCCGGTAGCCCTCCGTTATCCAGGGGCAGGACATCGAATACATTTTTCTTTAACATGCTATTCATTTGAATGAGTGTGTGATGCATTCCGTGTCTGATGAGAGGGAAATCGCATATACAACGTGGCTTCCAAAACAGGTGGTACCACGGGTTTTGATACAAGAACTATCAGCCCGCCCTGAGCTATAAACTCGGGGCGGGCTTTTTGTTTGTCTCTCTTTTCTGACGCCAATGTATCGTTGTAGTTGGCTCGCTCACGTTCAATGTGAGCGCGAGTAGAGTTGTAGACGTTTCTATCGTTGGTGAAGCAAGGAGAAAACAATGCACAGTAATGAAATTCGGCGCACATTTCTGGACTACTTTCAGCAGAAACAGCACACATACCTGTCTAGCAGTCCACTTGTCTTGTCGTCTGACAAAAGCCTGCTGTTTGTGAATGCGGGGATGGTGCCTTTTAAAAATGTGTTTCTTGGTCAGGAACAGCGGCCATATGTGAGGGCATGTAGCAGCCAGAAATGTTTGCGTGTTTCGGGTAAGCATAATGATTTAGAGAGCGTAGGTGTCTCTCCACGCCACCATACCTTTTTTGAGATGCTGGGCAACTTCTCGTTTGGGGATTACTTCAAGCAAGAGGCGATCCACTATGCGTGGGAACTCTTGACGCAGGTGTTTCATCTGCCTGTCGAACGCCTCTGGGTTACCGTTTATCATGAGGATGAGGAGTCGGCGCGCATCTGGGAAGAAGTGGGTGTGCAACGTGAGCGCATCCTGTCCTTTGGTGATGAGGATAACTTCTGGTCTATGGGTGAGATCGGACCCTGTGGCCCTAGTTCGGAGATCCACTATTATCGCGGTTCCGATCCGAGTAAGCAGCGTCCCGAAGGAGTGAACTCTTCTGATGATGATTATATGGAGATTTGGAACCTGGTGTTTATGCAGTATAATCGCGATGAGCAGGGAACGCTAACGCCTTTGTCAGCCTTCTCTGTGGATACTGGAATGGGCCTGGAACGCCTTACGATGGCGCTGCAGGGGGTTCAGAACAGTTATGAGACTGATCTGTTTATGCCCATTTTGCAGCGCCTGCTAGAGCTTAACAGGCAAGATCGCGCGCACTATCTGCAACATAGCTCAGTGTACAATGCGATTGCGGATCATAGTCGGGCAATGGCGTTTTTGATCGCGGATCATATTGTGCCTGGCAATAATGGTCGCGACTATGTCTTGCGTCGCCTGATCCGGCGCGCGGCGTACCTGGGGCGTACCCTGGGCCTGGAGCAACCGTTTCTCGCTCCTGTTGCGCAGGTGAGCATTGACATCCTTGGCGAGCAATACCCTGAGCTGCGACAGGCAACTGACGACATTAGCACTATCCTGACCACCGAAGAAAAACGCTTTCAGCGGACCCTGAGCCGTGGACTGCGCTATCTGGAAGAGTCATGCCAGCGCCTGACTCAATCTGGCCTGCACACGCTGCCGGGTCCAGAAGCATTTAAGTTGTATGATACTTTTGGCTTTCCATTTGATTTGACCCAGAAAATACTGGCAGAGCGTGGCCTGGATGTTAGCATACAGGAATACGAAGAGGAACGCATGAAGCAGCAGCAGCGCTCGCGCCAGCATGCTCTCTTCAAAGCGTAACACGTTTATCGTAGGTGCGCCCCTTGCGGGCGCTTGCTTGCTTGCTTGCTTCTCGCTCGAAAACACACCCGAAAAGCGAGCCATCATACACTTATTGGTTCTTTTTCGAGCGCGGAGAGCAAAAGTGCCAGAAAGAGGCGCACCTGCGCATTTCGTGGTGGACCAGCGTCCGCGTATATATGGTGGTTGTCGAGGCGCATATTCGCGTAAGTTAAGGGTGGAATAGCGCAAAAAGACGCATCGATGAAGCTTGATTTTGCGCTTTTATGCGGGTAATATAGAAGAAAGGTTATAATTTGACGCTGGCTTATTGGTTAGCTGCTGTATAATTTTGAGCTTAATGCATAAAATTTTGATGAAAGGTTGCTATGATTTCAAATTATGAACAGGTAGATAGGCGCAGGGTGGTTATTGCACGTGCAGCTGTCATCGCGCTTTTTTTTAGTAATGGGACTATGCTTGCTACCTGGGCGGCACGTATCCCGGCTGTCCAGGCCAGACTGCAGTTGCCCCCTGGTCAACTGGGCATTGCTCTGCTTGGGGCCGCCATTGGTGCTCTGGTGGCCATGAATGTCGCGGGGCGCATCTCGATACGCTTCGGTAGTGCCTTAATCACGACGCTATCCGCCATTGGCCTGTGTATTACATTGCCGCTGCTGGCCGCGGCCCCCAATCTGATCGCGTTGAGTGCTGCGCTTGTCTTCCAGGGTGGCTTTAATGGCGCGATGGATGTCACTATGAACCTGCAAGGTGCCGCTGTTGAACAGCAGTATGGGAAGCCAATCTTCAATTCTTTTCACGCCTGTTTTAGTGTAGGGGCCCTGGCCGGAGCGTTTGTGGGTGGTATTTTTGCTTCCTACAATGTCGAGCCCCTGCTTCATTTTGGCGTGATTGCTCTGCTGGCCATGATCTCGGTGCTGATCGCTTCGCGTTTTC
Organism: Dictyobacter formicarum; assembly: GCF_016587435.1. The sequence continues at coordinate 245,154 of NZ_BNJJ01000006.1, read as the reverse complement.
TGCTATCCTCATCCCCAGTGAAGAAACAGGGTGAAGAAGAGGCCGGACCCAAGAAAAAAGCTCCCCTGTTCGTGCGACCATCGCGCACCTTGCTGGCCCTGGGCGCGATCGCTTTTTGTGCCCTGATCAGCGAAGGCGCCATGTCAGATTGGAGTGCCATCTATCTCACCGGTACGGCCCATTCGGGTGCTGGCCTGGCTGCGGCTGGTTTTGCCGTCTTCTCGTTGTGTATGGCCATCGGTCGTGGTGTCGGTGACGTATTTGCCGTCCGCTTTGGACCAGCCGCCCTGGTCTGTCTGGGTGGCCTGCTGGCGGCTATCGGACTTGGTCTGGGATTGCTCTTTCCCTGGACGCCGGTTGTGATCGTCGGCCTGGGCCTGGTCGGCTTAGGGTTGGCCGTATTATTCCCGTTAGTCTTGAGTGCCGCCGGCCGGAGCTCCAGCGGACCGGCAGAGACCGCGCTCGCTACCGTCTCAACCTGTGGCTATGTTGGATTTCTGGTCGGGCCGCCAATGATCGGTTTTCTTGCTGATGGCTTTGGCCTGCGTATCGGCCTGTGCTTTGTGGTGCTGCTCTGCCTGATCACCTTCCTATTAGGTCGGACGGTGGGGACCACTCCCGTCACTAAAGAAATCGTGATTGGTACCGAAGAAACTGCTCCCTCGTATCCCGAAAAAGTATGATGCTGATCATTTGATGGCCTGCGTGGCTGTTTCTCCTGATCACCCCACACTTTCTGGTTGGTGATCAGGTGCAGCAGCGAACTGACGAAACCGCCTGGATCTGGTAACGCCGCAAAGAAACGCAGGTGTTCCTCAAGCAATGAAGAATGTTTGCTTAGCGAGCGAGCCAGCGGATCGGCTATTTGTAGATTTGCTGGCTCTTTATTTTATTGCTATCTGCCTGGCGCAGTAACAGTATAGGGACGGTTTAGTGGTGGAAGAGGCGCACGCCGGTGAAAGCCATGACCATGTCATAGTCGTCGCATGCCTCGATGACGTTGTCGTCGCGCAGTGAGCCACCAGGCTGAGCAATATATTTCACGCCATACATGGCTCCGCAATCGATACTATCGCGGAACGGGAAGAAGGCGTCTGATCCCAGGGCCACGCCGCTGAGGGTCTTTAACCATTCCTGTTTCTCCTCAGCGGTCAGGCGCTGTGGCACCTCTTCGAAGTTCTCTTTCCACTGCTCAAGCTCAATCGGCGTCACGTCGTCGCGCAAGTAGAGATCGATGGCATTAACACGATCCTGGCGTTTAATGCCCGCTTTCCAGCGCAATTCGGCGATACGTGGATGCAGGCGCAGATACCAGATGGCGGCCTTCGAGGCTGCCAGGCGGGTACACTGGATGCGCGACTGCTGTCCTGCTCCGATACCAATGCATTGTCCATCTACCGCGAAGCAGACCGAGTTTGATTGGGTATATTTGAGCGCGATCAACGAGATCAACAGGTCACGACTGGCCTCTGCGGTCAGCTCTTTGTTTCTGGTGGGGATATTGGTGAACCATTCTGGGCTAGCCAGGCTGGTATTGCGTTTTTGCTCGAAGGTGACGCCAAAGACCTCACGCTGCTCAAACTCGGCTGGCTCATAGTTTGGATCTATCTGCAGCACAATATAGCGTCCCTTCTGCTTTTTGCGCAGGAGCTCCAGGGCTTCTGGTTCATAGCCGGGGGCGATCACACCATCAGAGACCTCGCGGTTCAGCAGGCGCGCGGTCGGTACATCCACTACATCGCTGAGCGCGGCCCAGTCACCGAAGGATGAGAGGCGATCGGCTCCACGCGCACGGGCATAGGCGCTGGCCAGTGGCGAAAGCTCCAGATCATCCACATCGTATGCTTTTTTCAGCTTGTCGCTCAAAGGCAGGCCAACCGCTGCCCCCGCAGGGCTCACATGTTTGAAGGAGGCCGCGGCTGGCAATTGCAGTACTGTCTTTAGCTCCTTTACCAGCTGCCAGGAGTTAAGCGCATCTAGCAGATTGATATAGCCCGGTGCGCCATTCAAAACGGTAAATGGTAGCTCACCGTTTTTAGTAAAGACGCGCGCTGGCTTCTGGTGTGGATTACAGCCATATCGTAAGCTCAATTCGTTATTTGTCATGATTGCTTTGTGTTTCCTCTGTTGCTATGGGGCGTTTGTTATGTGTCTGCACGGTCGGCTACCGCTTAACTTTGACGATAAGCGGGTAGCCAGATTATTAGTTGCTTAGTGGGTGGTAGCCGTAGCTACTTCTACCTGGATGAGATCGAGATTTAGCTCTGGATAGAGCTGGTGGCGGGCCAGCAAGTTCTGCACGCGTTGCCGAGCTTCTGCCAGGATCTGTTCATCCAGAATATATTTGGTCAGGCTCTTTTTGCCGCTGGCAGTTTTGGCAGCTGTGACATTGCCGAGAACCAGTTTGATGATACTAGCAATCTCTCGCATCTCCGCTGGTCCCATGCCAAGGGTGGTGGTTGCCGGTGTCCCGATGCGTAGGCCGCTGGTATACCAGGGTCCATTGGCGTCAAAGGGGAGCGAATTACGGTTCAAGGTAATGTTGCACTCGCGCAGCACCGACTCGGCCTGGCGACCGGTCAGGCCAAAGGTTTTGGCCACATCGATCAGTAGCAGGTGATTATCGGTGCCACCGGTCAACACATTAAGACCCTCTTTCACACAGGCCTCGGCCAGCGCTTGCGAGTTCTCAACAATTTTGTGGGCATAAGTCTGGAATTCAGGTTTTGAAGCTTCGCGGAACGCAATAGCCTTGGCCGCCATCACATGTGGCAGCGGACCACCTAGCATGGATGGACAGCCTTTGTTGACCCACTCGGCGAACTCCTCTTTGCACAGCACCAGGCCGCCGCGTGGTCCACGCAGGGTTTTATGGGTGGTTGAAGTAACCACGTGCGCGTGCGGAATCGGATCGAAATCGCCGGTAAAAACCTTACCGGCTACCAGGCCAGCAAAGTGGGCCATATCCACCATCAGCACGGCTCCGACTTCGTCTGCCAGCTCACGCATACGGGCAAAATTCAGCTTGCGCGGATAGGCGCTATAGCCGGCCAGTAGGATCAAAGGTCTGACTTCATGCAGCTGCTTGCGCAGTTGATCCAGATCAATCAGGCCGCTTTGCGGATCGACTGAATAGGTATAGACATCGAAGAGATGGCTGGAGATATTATGACGATAGCCGTGGGTGAGATGGCCACCAGAATAATAATCCAGAGAAAGTAAGCGCTGGTTGTGAACCGCCGCGCGCACCTTGTTCCAATCCTCGCGCGATAGCTTGGATGGATCTTCCTGACCTAGCTCGGCCAGTACCGGTTTCTGGGCTTTGGCGGAGAGGATGGCCAGGAACGCCACCAGGTTAGCATCAGCACCGGAATGTGGCTGCACATAGGCGTAATCAGCACCAAAGAGTTGCTGTGCCAGCTGTGCTGCCTCGGACTCGATGGCATCCACATTATCGCAGCCGGCATAGAACCGATGGCTGGGATACCCCTCCGCATATTTATCAGTTAACAGGTTTCCCATCGTCAACTGCGTGGCGAGCGAGCTATAATTTTCGCTGGCAATCATCTTCAAATTGCTGCGCTGATCCTGCAACTCGTGAATAATACTTGCAGCGATCGTGGGCGAAACGCTATTGATCTGGTCAAGGGAGGCATAAAAAGCTGCCGCGGCTGAGTTGGGAGTCTGGTCATGCAGGCTGTTCAGATAGCGAATCAGCAGGGATTGTTCGGGAGCGTTTGTGGACATCGTCGTTACTCCTTTACTGTCAATATTCCAGAAACGTCTGCGGACGTTTCTTCATATATCCAGCCCAGGCGAGCGACTGTTGTGTTTAGTTCTCCTGGCTTCCTCGTGGTTATTCCACTCTATCGCCAGTTGCCAGAAGAATAAGGGTTTATGTGAGTTGAAAGATGATCATTACCTGACACCTTCCATACATATTAGTATAACAGTCTGTGGAAGAGAGTCAAGGGGTGAAATTATAAATTCTAGAGTTTATTTTTTTAGATTTTTGGATCAGTTTGTGAGGGGTGAGAGGTCAGATAACGTATTGTTAGTGGAATATGTTGTATCATAACTTTCCTTTGTAAGTAAGTATTGTAACAGCATAAACCCACATATTTACAATGTATAGAGACCGTTAAGGATTATTATGATAGATATAGAGCATTCGTTAGATCAGTTTATAACTGATCTAAATAGTGAGGATGATGTTGTGCAGATTCCTATGCGTGGGGAGCGAAGGGATAACGAATGTGAGCGTGCAATAGAGTCTTTGGCAACAGCCCTCAATAGTGACACTGATTCTAATGAGCTTGCTGTATCGACCCATACTGATGATGCTTTGCCAGACTTATTAATCAGACTTTATCACCCGCAGCAGCAGCGTCGTCTGGAGACGATCTACGCTCTGGCAGAGCTTAAAGATGAGCGGGCGATCAAGCCACTGATCGCTTTGTTTGAAGATGAGGTGGGTGAGATCAGCCTGACCGCAGCCACGGTTCTGGCTGCGTTTGGGAGCGTTGCCCTGGAGCCGCTGCTAGCAGCTCTGGCTAGTAAATCGGTGGATCTGCGCTATTGTGCGGCGGAAGCATTGGGCGAGCTTGGCGATAAGCGTGCCGTGGTTGCGCTGCTGATTGCAACCAGGGATGAAGATCAATATGTACGCGCCCAGGCTGCCGAAGCGCTGGGAAAGCTTGGCGATTACCGGGCGGTAGAGCCTTTAATCTTGATGTTGCACGATGAATATACAGATGCGCGCAGCAAGGCGGCGGAAGCCCTCGGGCTGCTCTGTGATTATCGCGCAGTCACGCCACTCATCCTGGCCCTTAATGATAAAAAGGAGCGTGTACGGATTGAAGCCATCCACGCCCTTGCATTGTTAGGCGATAGTAGCGCGATCGGGCCATTGTTGACGTTGTTGCCGGATTCCTTATATTACGAGCGCATCGAGATTATTGAGGCGTTGGGCGCTCTAAATGATGAGCAGGCGATTGAACCACTATTGCAACGGGCTCTGCACGACGATGAGAAACGTGTGCGCCAGGAATCTATTGTTGCCCTGGGCCATCTGGGTGATGAGCGAGTCATCGAGCCGTTAAAGGAAGCGCTGACCACCACCACGGATAGTTTTCTGCGCTCATACATTATTAAAGCCCTGGGAATGCTAGGCTGCCGATATGCTCAGCATATTTCCTGTCTGCTAGCGGTGTTGCTTCCCTGGTTGTCTGATACCAGTCAAGGACTTTCTTATTATGTTCGCGCGTCAGCGGCCACCGCTTTAGGCCGTTTTGGCGATATACGTGTGTTGCAGCCTTTACTGGCTCGGCTAGACGATGATAACTACTATGTGCGTGGACACGTTGCCCTTGCCCTGGCCGATATTGCCGACAGTCGTGTCATTCCGCCGTTGATTCGTGCGCTGTCCGACGTCCATCCCAGTGTAAGGGCAATGGGAGCGGAAGCGCTGGGTAAGTGTGGCGACAAACGCGCCATTGTTCCTTTGTCAGACAAGCTTAATGATGAAAGCGGTGCTGTACGGGCAAATGCGGCCGAAGCGCTGGGATTTCTTGGCGCCGTACAGGCTGTGCCCTTGCTTGCTTTGCTGCAGAGTGATAATACCCCTGTTGCGGTTGATAAACCGGATTGGCAGTGCCGCATGGTTAAAGACGTTGCCTGTGAAGCTATTGAACGCATCACTATGCGCAGCGAAACCACACATAACATTGCTGGTCATTAGGTGCGATTCTATGTCAAAGAAACGCTCGGTAATTTTAAGGTAGAATCAAACGATAAAAGGCCAGGCCGCTGTTGCGGCCTGGCCTTTTATCGTTTGGGTACTATTACTTTTAGGCCTGGGCGGCAGGCAATTCGGCTACTTCTGCCAGAGTGGCATCGAGCAGTTCGGTGGCCTCATCGACATCTGCGACACTCAAAATCAGGGGTGGAATCATACGCAGCGTCTGAGGATTGGTACTATTGAGGAGGAGTCCGTGCTCCATGGCTTTCTGGACAATCACAGGCCCCAGGCCGTGCTTGACGTTCACTGCTCGCATCAGGCCGATACCTCTGGGGCTGTCGATGAAGTGATACTTCGCGCTGAGCTGTTCCAGCTTCTCTTTCCAATACTCACCCATCTTGGTGGCATTGTCGAGGAGATTCTGTTCGGTGATCGTTTTGATGGTGGCAATGCCTGCGGCACAAGCAATGGGATTACCGCCGAAGGTCGTACCATGATCGCCCGGCACAAATATGTCTGTGCGTGGACCCGTCAACATGGCACCTATCGGCACTCCGCCGGCCAGCCCTTTGGCCATGGTCACAATATCTGGGCGCACATAATGCTGCCAGCTAAAGAATTTGCCGGTGCGTCCGGAGCCAGCCTGAATCTCGTCACAGATGAGCACCAGATTCTGCTCATCACACCAGTCGCGCAGACCTTGCATAAACTCCTTGCTTGCTGGCCAGATGCCCCCTTCTCCCTGGACTGCCTCAACGAGGATGGCAGCGGTTTTGTCGCTGGTAGCCTGCTTAACCGCTTCTAGATCATTAAATGGAACCTGCTTAAAGCCATCGGGCAGGGGTGCCCAGGTCGCCTGGTAAGAGGCCTGGCCGGTTGCTGCGGTAGTTGCCATGGTACGACCATGGAAACTATTCTCCATGCTGATGATCTCGTAAGCGCCATTGCGATGCAGGCGACCATATTTGCGCGCAAGTTTAATGGCACCTTCGTTAGCCTCTGCGCCGCTGTTTGAAAAGAACGAACGCATCCCATCGCTCTGGATGCCAAGCAATTCGGCCAATTCAATCTGACGCACATTATAGTAGAGGTTGGAGACGTGCACAAGTTGCGTCACCTGTTGCTGAACCGCCTCGACAACAGCAGGATGACAATGGCCCAGAACATTGACCGCGATACCTGCCACAAAATCGAGATAGCTCTTGCCTTCGCTATCCCATACCCGTGTGCCTTCGCCGCGTACGAGCGTGATAGGGTGGCGTTTAAATGTTCCCTGGTAATATTTTTGCTCAAGGGAGACCCAGTCGCGTTGGTTCAGCTCAGTTGTTGTCATAGACCGCTCCTCTTCATCCAAAATGTTGTTGATAACTGGTATTCTGTATAGATTGCTCGGCTTTTAAATAGATGAACGTGTTTAAGAAAATGCTGACATACATGCATGTTTAGTGAGCATAGAAGAACAGAACACCCCAGGTAATTAAAAAAAGTTCCAGCAAAAAACCCGGTTCCCAGATGTATGTTATTTGCGAAGGGAACGAAGTCCCTGGAACTCTTTCCTCTTTTCATTGTACTATGAGGTGATCTATGCATACAACCCCCTGGGGGCCTATCAATCACAGATCAGCTGTGTCGCTAGCCCCAGCCCAGAAAGGTGAGTATGATAGAGATGGTATCGACCAATCCATGGGCGATGACGCATGGCCAGAGATTGCGCTTATAGAGCAGGTAGAGTAGCCCGGATAGAAAGCCATAACTGCCTGTTAGCAGTACGCCAGCCAGACCTTGATAGGCGTGTGCCGATCCAAAGATGATAGCTTGCCCGAAGAGCGCGATGGTCCAACCTCCACTGCTTCCTTCAAATAAATCGGCGATGCGATTAAAAAGATAGCCACGATAGATCAGCTCTTCTCCAAAGGCTACTGTGCTCCAGATACTGATGAGCGTGGTAAATAATTCGGGAGGATTGCCCTTTACGCTATTGAAGATTTGTGTATCCGGTGCAACATGAATGATGGAGCTAATGATTGGCCCCACCACCAGGGTGCTGAGCGCAAACAGGACCAGCCCACCGATCAGGCCATAAAGAATGGTGGAACGCCAGTGGCGTGGAGTGCGTAGTCCCATCTGGCTCCAGCTACTGCCACGCAGCCAGAGCAGGGCCATGATGACCAGAAAGATGGTCATAAAACTGACCAGATTGAAAGATGTGCTGGCAATGTTGAGGAGGATGATGGCCAGCACCTCTGCTGCAATCAGTATTTTATTATCGCGCAATAATGTAATACTACGGCCACGGTGTGAGTTAATAGAAACATAGGTAGGAGCCCGCCCGGGTTGTGACGTAATCGAAATCGGGGTCTGCGCACTTTCATCATTGCTTTCCAGCGAAAAAATATTGCCCTCAGGGTCTTTGCCATCGCAGATTAACTGTCCAATCTCAGGTGAGCGAATCTCGCTGACCTCGATATGCTGCTCCAGCAATAGTGCGCGGCTCCGGCGTAGGTCGGGCACGCGAAAGACGAGTTTCGGCGCTTTCTCGCTCGTGTTCTCTTCTCCCCTGGTTGCATGCAAGACCAGCATACAGGTACCTGTATACAACTTCACATCATAGAAATCTCGATAATCTTGCACGCCCTCTGGCTCATAGACATGAAGCCCCAGCATCTCGTGATAGAATGCAACCTGCTGATTCATATCATGGACCGGTAGGATAATTTCTACCAGTTCTCCCATGCCCATATTGACCATGAGCGCGTTCCCTTTCTGTCTATTTTCACTTGTATGTATAAATAAATACAGCTACTATTGCCAGACGTAGCTGCTTCAATGTTTATGAGATTACCGAGAAGATTGTACCAGAATTGTTGGCTTTCAGGGAGCTATTTGAGGTGGATTTTTCGCGCCTTCGGCTCTTGACGATTCGCGTCTGCGACGCTCAAAATTTTTAGTGTGTTGTGTAGTGCAAAAAATGCGCAATTGCGCATTTTTTGCACTACACAACACACTAAAAAAGAGTGGGGGCGTCAGCGCCCTTACAGGTATAGGTTTTTTGAATTCGCGCCGGAAAAGCGGGGATGCAAGGGGCGGCGAGCCCCTTGACTGGGGGATTGGGGGCTGTGCCCCCAACTCCTCCTCCCTCTCCGTGCCGCCCGCAGGGCGGCATCAGGGGTCTCAGGGGCTACGCCCCTGAAAAACCTACACCTGTAAGGCATCAGCGCCCCCAGGCTAGCGGGTCATCGCACTCCTATGGCCATAGGAATGAAATTTGCTCATTGCAGATTTCTGTTTTAGTGTGAGGCATTTGTCTCGTTGCCATACGGTGGCTGTAACTGTGATGGTAAGGGATAGGGCGACTTTGGTTGAGGTAATCCTTTGTTCTCACTATTATTGGCGTGATAGCCATCATAGATGCTGGTCTCAATCACCTGGGCCTCATCCTGCATATCCTCAGCCATCGGTTGATTGAACAGGGACTCAAAGATAGGTCCTTCGAGCGTCTCCTCTTTAATCAAGCGTTCGCTGATCATAATCAGGCGACTCTTATTCTGCATCAAAATGCCGTAGGCTTTATCAAAGGCTTCCTGAATGATGCGGTGAATCTCTTCATCAATTTCGCGGGCCGTCTGCTCGCTATAATTGCGCTGTTCACCAAAGTCGCGTCCCAGGAACACCAGTTCATCTTTATGGCCGAGCGCCATCGGACCGATACGACTGCTCATACCATATTCGGTAACCATTGAGCGCGCAATTTTGGTGACGCGTTCAATGTCATTGGAGGCGCCAGTGGTTACTTCGCCGAAGATAATCAGCTCGGCCACATGGCCTCCCAGGGCATAGGCCAGCATATCCTCGAATTGGGGTTTGCTCCACAGGTAGCGGTCCTCTGTTGGTAGCAGCATGGTGAAGCCACCTGCCTGTCCACGTGCTACGATGGACACCTTGTGGACCGGATCGGTATTGCGCAGCATGCGCGCCACCAGGGCATGTCCAACCTCATGGTAGGCCGTAATGGATTTTTCGCGCTCACTGATGATGCGGCTCTTACGCGCCGGACCAGCTACCACGCGGTCAATTGCTTCTTCGAGCTCGCTCATTCCAATTTTGCGTCTATTGCGGCGAGCGGCCAGAATAGCGGCCTCATTTAAGAGGTTCGCTACGTCCGCACCGGAAAAGCCGGGCGTCTGTTTGGCCAGCACGTCCAGGGACACATCTGGCTCCAGTGGTTTGCCTTTCGCATGGACCTGCAGGATGGCGATGCGCCCACGAATATCTGGACGGTCCAGTACCACCTGCCGATCGAAGCGTCCTGGCCGTAACAGCGCCGGATCCAGTACATCTGGACGGTTGGTGGCGGCGATCACGATCACATTCGTATTGGTATCAAAGCCATCCATCTCGACCAGAATCTGATTGAGCGTTTGCTCGCGCTCGTCATGCGAGCCTCCCAGACCTGCACCGCGCTGGCGTCCCACGGCGTCAATCTCATCAACGAAGACGATACAGGGGCTATTGCGCTTCGCTTGCTCAAAAAGATCGCGAACACGGCTGGCGCCTACGCCGACAAACATCTCAACAAACTCGGATCCGCTAATATTAAAAAACGGTACGCCAGCTTCACCAGCTACAGCCCGTGAGATCAGTGTTTTACCGGTTCCAGGTGGTCCAACCAGCAGTAATCCTTTGGGAATGCGTGCTCCCAGCGCTGCGAATTTCTCGGGGAATTTCAAAAATTCGACGATTTCTTGTAGCTCTTGTTTGGCCTCTTCAACGCCGGCCACATCGGCAAAGGTGACCGAAGGCTTATTGCCCATAAAGATACGTGCGCGACTCTTGCCAAACGACATTGCTTGACTATTGCTTCCCTGGGCCTGGCGGAACATCAGAAGTAAGATTACGCCCAGTAAGATAAAAGGTATAAAGCCTGCGATAGTACCAAGCCATCCCCAGATAGGGCTTGGAGACTCAAACTGCAGCTTGAGAACCTCTGGATTGGCATAGTCGATATTGTTCTCTTTGAGCACTCGCGTGATATCAAAGTTGCTGTCAATGGTTGCTGCTTCCTGTGGAGCATTCGCTGTTTGACCCCTGACCAGAGTGAGTGTTCCGTTATTCACTGTGAGTGTGTCAAGTTGCTTTTTCCCAACATCTTCCTTTACATGGCTCAGGATGGTTGAGGCAGGCACCGACTTTACGTAGCTTTGTGGTCGGAAGATAAAAACAATGATCAGAACGGCGATTGGCAAGATCAGGAGCCAGAAAACGCTCGTTCTGAGCCATTTTCCATTAGTTAACATGGGGGCTCCTCTCTAAGAATGAGTGTGCACAAGTAATACCAGTGAGAGCTGTGCTATTGGTATCTATGCTAGCTGGCATTGCATTTAGTACTCGTGTGTGTCCTATTATAACACACCTGGTCTTAAATCTCTTGCAGAACATTATAAAAAAAGTCGTTGCGTATGACACTATGTTTAGCTCAACAAATGCTTGTATAAATCAATCATCCATGTGTAGTATAGTAAATTTTGCCACCTTGAAGGGTATTATAGCAAGGAAGTACGGCTGTCCTTCTGGCTATTATGCTTATATGTGTATACGCTGCTTTAAACAGCTTCTTTTATCCTCAAGAGAGGATAAGGGTATGTATCAAAAAAGAATCGATCTACAAAGGAGGCACTATCGCTTTCCGGTACTGGTTGGAACGCCGCTCAGGGGACGTGCCAGTACCAGGCCCCAGACGGCTCTTGCTCCAGCTGCAAAGAGCGGAGCTGCACAGGCTTCCAGCGTTGCTCCTGTGGTACATACATCATCTATGATAAGAATTCTACGGTTAAGTAATGATTGGGTTGTATGATTCTGGGTACAGCGGAAGGCTCCTTGTAGATTTTTGCGCCGCTGCTGAGCTGTTAATGTTACCTGGGCGGGTGCGCTATGGATGCGGTGTATCAGGGTGGTGGAGAGTGGTAATTGTAGTTGGCGAGCACAGGATTCTGCTAATAGTTGAGATTGATTATAGCCACGCTGTTGTAGTTTCTCCTGGTGGAGTGGCACTGGAATCACTAAATCTGCACGCATAGCGTACTTATGATAGGCCTGGGCTAGCAGTTGTCCCAGTGGTTCGCTCAGGCGTCTGTTTCCCTGATATTTCAAGGCGCGAATACAGGAGCGGAGAGGCTCCTGGTAGCTACCAGGAGCCCGTACGCCGCTGAGCTGTAGTGGCTGATGCTGGCAACGAGCACACAGCGTAGTGCCCGCGCCTGGTAGCCCACAGATATGACACAGTGGTGGTGTGAACCAGGAGATGGACGCGATGCAGCGCGGACAGAGTATCGCTCCACTGACTTTACACTGCGCGCACTGTGGCGGAAAGAGGATATCCAACAATTGTTGGTAGGATCGTTGTATGATATTGCCTGGCAACGGTTTTCCTCACTATATTTTCTAAATAAAAGATGCAGTGAGGGGAGTAGAAAGCGGAAAAATATGGTTAACAGGCGTACTTGTGCACGCCTGTTAACCATATTTTTGCCTTTTAGCTTTGTTCTTCGGCTGTTTTGCGCATGGTAGGGAAGAGGATGACATCGCGAATCGATTCCTGGTCGGACAGTAACATGGCCAGGCGGTCGATGCCCATGCCGACGCCGCTGGTGGGGGGCATGCCTACTTCCAGGGCTTCCAGGAAATCTTCATCCAATACCTGGGCTTCATCGTCTCCCTGCGCCCGCTGGCGAGCTTGATCCTCAAAGCGTGCCCGCTGATCTAACGGATCGTTGAGTTCTGTATAAGCGTTGCCGCATTCCAGCCCGCCAATGAAAGGTTGAAAGCGTTCCACCAATCCAGGCAGTGTGCGATGCTGTTTGGTCAGGGGCGAAACATCTTCAGGATAGTCAACCAGGAAGAGGGCCTGCCGCAGCTCTGGATGCCCCTGGCGGAACATGGCGCTCTTTAGATCATCAATGAGCCGTCCATAACCTAGTCTGGGATCTACTTCAAAATTTCTGGCCTTCATTTCCGCAGCCAGGCTATCGCGATCTGGATATTTTCGCACGTCGATGCCGGTAAACTGATGGATAGCTTCCAACAAGGGGTAGCGCTTCCAGGGGGGAGCAAGATCGATCTCGGTTCCCTGGTATGTAATGCGGGTCGATCCTTTAACCTGCTGGGCGATAAAGGCCAGCATATTTTCGACCAGTGCCATGGTGTCGTTATAATCGGCATAGGCCATGTAGAACTCGATCATGGTGAACTCTGGATTATGGCTGCGATCGATGCCTTCATTGCGAAAGTTGCGGCCAATCTCATAGACACGCTCAAAACCACCAACAAGCAGGCGTTTATGATAGAGTTCGATAGCGATGCGCAGAAACAGGTCTCGATCCAGTGTATTATGATGAGTAATAAATGGTCGGGCATTGGCCCCGCCATAGATAGGTTGTAGAATGGGCGTCTCGACCTCGATGAAATGCTCACGATCAAGGAACTGGCGCATGGCTGTAATCAACCGGCTACGCGTGATAAAGATGTTCTTGATCTCCTCTCCGTTGGCAATCAGGTCCAGATAGCGCTTGCGCTGCCGTGTATCTCTATCTTCCAGGCCATGATATTTTTCTGGCAGAGGACGTAGCCCTTTGGAGAGGATGCGTAGTGACTTTACATGTAAAGTTTTTTCGCCGGTGCGTGTATAGAACAGGAAGCCATTCACCTGAATGAAGTCTCCCAGATCCAGAAACTTAAGGAGTTGATAGGTATCTGTCCCTACATCGTTAATGCGGATATACACCTGGATGCGGCCAGTTCCATCCTCAATCTGAGCGAATGATGCCTTCCCCATTTCGCGCAGTAAACGCACTCGTCCAACCAGCGTATATGAGCCTTCAGGGCCGGTATGCATATCAAAGTCTTTGAGTACATCGCCAATAGTATGCGTGCGCTCAACCGAATTAGGATAAGGATTGATACCCAGGTCTCGTAAGGCTTGTAAGTGTTGGATTCGTATGTCTCGTTCTTCAGCCATCGTAAGCACTAACCTTCTTAAAATGTATTTTGCATAGATGCAAGAGCTTGTGTTGCCGGCGCAGGCTGATTCATTGTAGCATTGTTTTCTTTGTATGGGTAGCAGACAACAAAATATGTGTCTTATCCCCGTGGGCATGGGGATCAAAGCCCGCATGCGCGGGCGCACCCTTTTTCTATGCTGATGCACAGCAGGTGCGTAGCATCATAGGTGCTGACGAGGATGTCGGGGACATTACGAGCATGCCGGGGGCATGATCTCCTTCTCCTTGCCTCAGCTTGACTCCGAAGAAGCGAAATCTACGGTTTTCAAATGCGCTGTAATAAAAATTGACCTGCTGGTAATCACAAAATTACCAGCAGGTCGCGTCTGGTGGTTTAGCGGGCGCCGCTATGGTGCGCTATTCGATGGAGGTGATGGTGTACTCTTTGACACCACCGGGGGTTGAAACAATGACCAGGTCACCGGCTTTATGTCCAAGTAATGCCTTGCCGACAGGTGATTCGTTAGAAATACGGCCTGCGCTGGGCTCCGCTTCGAATGCGCCAACCAGTTTGTAACAATAAGTGCGACCATTGCTGGTTTCCAGGTGGACAACTGAGCCGAGAGAAACGATGTCACTATGCACATCATCAATGAGTTGCGCGCGAGCCAGCATCTCTTCTAGTTCTAGAATGCGACCTTCAAGTTGAGCATACTGGCTTTTGGCCTCTTCATAGGCAGCATTATCGATGACATCGCCAGATTCTTTTGCGTCATGAAGATACTGAGCAATTTCAGCACGCTTGACGGTGCGTAAAAATTCGAGTTGATGAGCTGCACGCTGTAATCCGTCATTAGTGAGGAATATTCCTTGTGACTCCATGTTTTGCATCCTCTCGTTTTGTATGAAGGAGGGGGTCCTCCGACTTATCTTGTACATCTCTCCAGTATCCTGAGAAGAGGGTGATAGTGGGTTGGTTATTCAATATCTCCCCAGGTGATACTAATACATTCACCAGAATGACTGCGGAGTAACAGCTCTCCCTGATCATTCACGTCCTCAGCCACGCCGCTGAGTAGCTTTGATCCCTGGTGTACCTGTACAGTACGACCCAGGGTCGAAAGTTGATTGCGCCATTGCTCTCGTATCAAGCGAGAGATGGGACCATTTACATAGGCTTGAGCTTCTTGCTGTAGTGCCAGATAGCGTGTTTCAATCTGATATAGCAAGCGAGCAATAAACATTTCACGGCTCACTACATGACCACTTGCTTCCTCAAGAGTGGTGGCTATTTTTAAAAGCCCTGGTTCGGCCTGTAGTGTGGGTTGTTCCGTGACGAAATGTGAAATATGCCCGTTGACATTTACGCCTATGCCCAGGATAGCAACGAGTTGGCCGGTATGATCATGACTGGTTTCGATGAGAATACCTGCGACTTTGCGTTCACCAATCAAAATATCATTGGGCCATTTGATCGTTGCCTGAATATTACAGATATCAGCAATAGTATCGACAACTGCGAGTGAAGCGATCATTACCAGCTGATATGGTGGGAATAATGGCCGAAGCACCGTAGATGACAACACATTCAAGCCAGCTATATCCACCCAGCGCCGCCCCTGCCTGCCCTTGCCGGCTGTTTGACTATCGGTAAGTACTACTACCCCTTCCTCTGACCCTTCCCGGGCCAGTTTCATAGCCAAAGAGTTTGTTGAATCTACTGTTGGTGCATATACAATATGTTTGCCGGTGCCGAGTAACTCGGTTTCCAAATGATGTCGGATATGCTCGACATTCAATGATTTGGATCTGGTGGTTTCAAAATCGTCCAAGCTCTACCACTTCTATCTATGTAACTTATTCCCAAAGAGCATCAGGATAGTGTAATTTGGAAGATAGCACGCACTAATTAAGCTCTATTTAGTATAGAGCAGTAGTTTGGTTGTACTTATGTATCGATCCGCTTTTAACATAAGGTGTGCGAGAGTCACTAGAATAAAAGCGCTTTTGCGTGCCCATTGTTTTGATGAGTTCGCCTGGATCTACAAAAATCCCAGAGCAGGGGCAAATCAATCTTTTCGCCAATGCTCTGGGGGGTGCTGCACAGACAGGTTGAATACACTACCTGCCAGTATGTGTTCTTTTGACCCTCACCAGGCTTTGAAGCCGGGTGTGCGAGACGGCGAGCTCGCTAGCAGCCCATTCCTCTCGTCTGGAAGGTGTGAGATTTAACACTGCTGCCTGTGCAGCTAATACAATCAATCATTACACACCACCTCCTTTCGATGACGATATTGTACCATCGGGATTTAACTGTTGTCAAGCTTTATCTTAAAACTCATTCGGAGCATTGCGGAGGTTGATACGCACAACTGGCTTGTCATGAGCCTTCATGCTCTACCATATTATGTGAAGATCGTGTGAAAAAGCCTCGTTTTTTTGCTCGTTTGCTTTATTATTGAAGATTTTTCCCGTCAGGTGATGACTATTCCAGGCGCGCCATATAGCTCGAATGAGACACAATGGTACCGTTTTTCCTAGTGTCCCAGGACAGTAGCACAGTAAAACGACCTTGTGCTATACTAGTGTAAGTAACAGATAAGAGGCTAGTGTTGTAAGAAGATTGTGTTCTGTTACGTTTGCACTCCATGCCGTCATTGTATCACTGTTGAACTGTTTTCAGAGTAGCGCAATCGGCATTTTTTCCTCGTGGTTTTGGTCCATTTATGCCGATTAATGCGTCTGCTTACTAGTGAGCATTTTGGATCTAGTTAGCGGTGACAATCGTGATGACTATGAGTACTTGAACTTGCAACTGCATAAACAGCGCTATCCGTTTTCACTTTATTCCAATTGTGGTAGTTCATCTGAACTCATTCCGAAAAAAGATAGCTGTCTGTGTTCCGACCAATTTTTGCACTAGCACTTCACGCTTTTTGTCTGACTGATCGATCATCGAACCTGGATGAGCGTTCATCCTGGTAATTCGTGCTCAACGTTAGAGACTGTACTATTGGTAGACACCGTTGGTCGGATAAAACGTTCGGTGCTTTGCATAGCTGGTTGGTAAAGTAGTAGAAGCGAAGGAAGGAGGACTTTTTATGCAGCAATATACCGATCTGCTCATCGATGCCCTCCTGGATGAGGGTTTTACTGTAGAGGAAGCGCAACGACTCATTCAACTTCAGCAGGAGTATGAAGAACGCAAGGCAACTGAAGAGACAAACCACCATCGTTTTGTACGTTGGCTTGTAGAACATGGGCGGTTTAGTGAGTGGTAGTAGGGTCTGATAATAGCGTGAAAAGTGATCTTGCGACGCTCTTCGCGGATGTTGTACAATGAAACTAGCGGAGCAGATGGGACGGCGTGGCATTGCTACGCCGTCCTTATACTTCCTATAACAGCCGGGTGACTAGGCAAGTTACCCTGATACAAGGGAGGCCTCTATGAAAGCGGTTGTAATGGCCGGAGGGGAAGGGTCGAGGCTACGACCATTGACGATTCGACGGCCAAAGCCAATGGTTCCGATCGTAGGTAAACCTGTGATGGAACACATACTGAACCTGTTGAAGCGCCATGGCATCACCGAGGTCGTCGTCACGGTTCAGTATCTGGCAAGCAACATTGAAGACTACTTTGGCAATGGGTCACAACTAGGAATGCGCATTACCTACTCCCGGGAAGATGTGCCTCTGGGTACAGCCGGTAGTGTGAAGAATGCTGAAGATCAATTGACTGAGCCTTTCCTCGTAATTAGTGGGGATGCCCTTACTGATTATGATTTGACTGAACTGATTAAATACCATAACGAGAAGAAATCACTCGCTACCCTTCTGCTGGCCCATGTTCACAATCCTTTGGAATACGGCGTTATTATTACCAACGAGGATGGTCATATCACGCAATTCCTGGAGAAGCCGAGCTGGGGAGAAGTGTTTAGTGATACTATTAATACTGGCATTTACGTGCTCGACCCCAAGGTGTTCTCCTATTTTGAGCGCGAGAAGCAGTTTGACTTCAGCCAGGAACTTTTCCCGATGATGTTGAAGCAGGGTGATCCGATCTATGGCTATGTGGCCCCGGAGGGCTACTGGTGTGATGTGGGTAACTTGAGTGAGTATATGCGCGCCAATGCCGATATGCTGCAGCATAACGTCAATCTAGATATTCCTGCCAAACATATTGGTAACAATATCTGGTGTGAAGAGGGCGCGGAAATTCATGAGGATGCCCAGCTTTATGGTCCGGTCTACCTGGGTCGCGATTGTAAGGTGCGCGCAGGCGCTATTATCCATGGCCCGAGCATGATTGGCAGCTATTCGATCGTCGACGAACGAGCTCAGGTGGATCGCAGTATCGTTTGGAATAATTCATATATCGGAGATCGCGCGGAGCTGCGTGGCGCTATCGTTGGTTCGTCCTCGAATATCAAGAGTAAAGCTGTGATGTTTGAGGGGTCGGTGATCGGCGATAACTCAATTATACAAGATGGCGCGATCATTCAGCCAAATGTAAAGATTTGGCCCGATAAAGAGATTGAAGCTGGCGCGGTGGTCAATACCAGTATTATCTGGGGATCACAAGGTCGTCGGGGTCTTTTTAGCCGCTATGGTGTGACCGGGTTGGTGAATGTGGATCTGACCCCTGAGTTCGCGACCAAGCTGGGCGCGGCCTATGGAGGCATCCTTCCTAAAGGCTCGGTGGTTTGCTTAAATCGTGATACCCATCGTACTTCACGTATGATCAAGCGTGGCATCAATGCCGGCTTGCCATCAGCGGGTATCAATGTACATGATATTAATCAGGTACCAGTGCCGGTGGCGCGCTACTTTATTCGCACGACCGAGGCGGTTGGTGGCGTTCATGTCAGCATGTCTCCGGTTGACCAGCGTGTGGTGGAAATTAAAATTTTTGATCAAAATGGCCTTGATATCAATAAAACAACCGAGCGTAAGATTGAAAATTTGTACTTCCGTGAAGATTTCCGCCGTGTCTACCTTGATGAGATTGGTGCGATCGAGGTTTTAAGCAATACTGATGTGGTTGGACACTATCTGGAGGGCTTTAACAAGGTCGTAGACCACGAGGTGGTGCGCAAACGTAAGTTCCAACTGGTGGTTGACTATGCTCATGGTAGCACCGTTGATATGCTGTCAAGCATTCTCGATAACCTGGGCTGCGAGGTTATTGTGCTTAATTCTGGGGTGGAAGAGGGGAATCCCTCACGTACGCCCGATGAGTTGAACAAAGATATGCAGCGCCTGGCTACCATTAGCTCGGCCCTGAATACGGATATGGGTATTCGTATCGATCCCAGTGGCGAGCGGATCTCGGTGGTGGATGATCGAGGTCGTATTCTGGATGGTATGAAGATCTTGTCTGTAATGACCAGTTTGTTCCTGCGTCGTCATCGCAATGGTACTGTGGCTGCTCCGGTTACCGCGCCCAGCGCGTTGCTGCATATTGCCGAGCGCTATGAGGGCAATATCCAGCATACTAAGGTTCTGCCCCACGCCCTGATGACGGCTGCTGGCCGCGAAGGGGTCGTGCTGGTGGGCGATGGTAGTGGACGGTTTGCTTTCCCTGAACTCCATCCGGCCTTTGATGGTATGCTGGCGATCGCTAAGCTGCTGGAATTGCTGGCCTCCTTTAATATGCGCCTTTCCGAGGTGGTGGACGACCTGCCTGCTTATTACATGAGCAGCGCTCGTGTCACTTGTCCCTGGGAGCACAAAGGCAAAGTAATGCGCATTCTCAGTGAGCAGTATCGGGAACGACGTGCCAAGCCGATCGATGGTATCAAGATCGACCTGGGTAAAGAGTGGGTGCTGGTCCTGCCAGATGCAGATAGCCCGTTCTTCCATGTGTTTGCTGAATCTGTATCCAATGAGCAGGCGCAGGCTCTGGCAGAAAAATATGCTCGTGTTGTCAGTGGACTGCAACAATGATTCTGCATGCACAGATCGTGCATAAAAAAGAGACTGGTTGAGGATTCTCAGCCAGCCTCTTTTTGTTTACGCTCTTGTAAGTGTGACTTCGGCTGCCAGCATGATCGGGGATGTGTGCACCCTGGCGAGTTGGGGCTGTACCTCTTTTTGCGGTAGCATATGGGCAACTGCCAGGCGTACCCCTTCTGATAAGCTGGTATGCGGTTGCCAGCCCAGGATATGCCGGGCGCGTGTATTGTCCAGTATAATAGAAGGGCTTTTCAAGTATGGACTGCCAAGGTAGATGGGTTCGATATCACTTTCCTCAACCATTGCTGCCATATGATAGAGCTGGTTGAGCGAATACCCATGTCCTGAGCTGATATGCATGGTTGTGTTTTCTGCACGCATAGGATTTTTTAGCATGAGCAAATTAGCCTGGATGATATCATCAATAAAGATGTGATCTTGTAATTCATTTCCAGTACCATAGATAATGGCACGTTTTTGCTCCATAAGCATACGAATAAAGTAGCTCAGTGGATGGTGCGCATAGATGCTGTCACTCTCCCCATAAATGTCGGCATAGCGAAAGATGGTATGGGTGAGCCCATATTGCTGGGTATAATAGCGGACATACCATTCGCCCGCTACTTTACTGATATCCTGCACACTTCGGGGGTAGAGTGCGCTTTCTTCATTAATCGGCAATTGGCTGGCGTCGACTGGCCCATACATGCTGTTGCCGCCAGAGGCAAAGACGATGCGTTTGACCGAGGCACTGACACAGCTATCCAGAACATTGATTAATCCTCTCACGTGGACGTCTGCGTCCGTCAGGGTATGATCAGCCGTTCCTGGTTCGTGCTGCTGAGTTGCGTGGTGGCTAACAATATCTGGGCGCTCACATTGCAATAGGTGCTGCAATTTTCTATCACGGACATCCTCCTGATAGAAACGTGCGCGTGGATCAATTGCGTGTCGTGAACCTGTCGCAAGACTGTCAATGACAAAAACGTCGTGCCCTGCGTCCAAATATGCTTTTGCTAGATGGCTTCCTACGAAGCCCGCTCCACCGGTGATAGCTATTTTCATACTGGGCCTCTCCATGTATTTTTCTATTGTTTTTTGTCTATGGGATGCGATGCGCTTGAGAGGCTGATGTGCGACTGGCTGTTTCTTTGTCTACACTTCCTTTGAAGTTTGCAGGCATGATACAAACTGCTGAAGCGCGGACGCGCAGCGCACAGTGACGAGAGGAGTCTCTCTCTCTACCTCTCTCCTTTAAGTGTATGTGCTTGCCCTATTGGCGTTTGCGCATCTGCCATTGCTGATTAGCATATAGAGGTATACCGTTTTAATCGAATATGTATAAAAAACCCGTAGCCACTGATTGTAAGACTGGCCGTAATGAGTAAGCACGGATAGCTACGGGTTGAAACGAGTTGGCATATGGTGCGATTAGCTTTTAGCACAGGGTAGATGAGAAGATGAAAGCATCAGGCACTCGGTAAAGCTCCATCGAGAAGCACGTCTAGTGTTGAGCGTTTAACCCGGTATGCCTGGCGCTTTCCTCGATGTGGAAGTGTAATCGCTTCAAGCGCTCCACTTTTGATCCAGCGACGTACCGTGGTATCGTCGACCCGTAAGCGACGAGCCACCTCTCGCACGGTTAACAACTCCTCTTTTTTCTCCTCTGCCATCTTCTTCTCTCCTACACCGGATCTGTGCTTGTCCATAACAATATTACTCTGCGGCATATAATCCCCTTTGTTTTTATATCTATGAGCAGTCTTTATGACATCATAAAGACTGCTCATGTCACAGGAAGTGCATCTATCTGGAGTTGGCCCAAATTTTCGTTTGTGCGCCTTTGCTCATCTATTAAGATATGAGCCATCTACAACACCGCCTGCCAGTTAACTATACTATACATCTCGGCTTAAACATATTAAAATACAGCAAGGGCAAATGCCACCTGGCGAAAACGGTACAGCTTCTATAGATAAAAAGTGTACAATTGAGGATACATGGTTCCTTATTTCTTCCCTGGCATATACCAGGAAAGACCGGGCAACATCGACGCAATTGCGTAGCCGGTTAGTTGGAGCATGCCATCTCATTACCGCGTTTGACAATGCAAATTGGAATTAGATGATAGAGAATAGATGGATTGAGAAAGAATGGTCACGGAGATGAAACGTAAAAAATTAGTCTTAATAGATGGGCATGCTATTATTCACCGCGCGTTCCATGCGGTGCCTGAGGATCTTTCGACCAGCTCCGGGGAGCCGGTCAATGCTACCTTTGGCTTTACTTCGATGTTGATGAAGGCATTGCTGGAGGAGCGGCCCGATTATATTGCTGTGACCTTTGATCGTGCGGCTCCTACCTTCCGCCACCTGGAATATACTCCTTATAAAGCTCATCGTCCGGCCCTACCTGATAATATGAAACCACAGTTTGCGCGCATTCGAGAAGTGGTGGAATCTTTCGGAATCAAGATATACGAAAAAGATGGCTTTGAGGCGGACGATATCCTGGGTACCCTGTCGGTGCAGGCCAATAAACAGGGTGTGGATACCACTATTTATACCGGTGATATGGATACCCTCCAGCTGGTCAATGAGCGTGTCGTTGTGAAGGTTGCCAAGCGCGGTATTACAGATGTCACTGAATATAATGAACACGAAGTACAGGTTCGTTATGGCTTTGAGCCGCTGAAGCTGCCTGATTTTAAGGGGCTGGTTGGCGATAAATCGGATAATATTCCTGGCGTACCTGGAATCGGCGAGAAGACGGCCAGTCGCTTGATTGGTGAGTATGGTGACTTGGAGGGGATTCTGGCGCACCTGGATAGCTTAAAACCTAAAGAGCAGAAATTAATTGGTGCTGCCACCGAGCAGGCCCGGCAGAGCAAGTTTCTGGCAACCATTGTGTTGGATGCACCTGTACAGCTAGATCTAGAAGCGTGCCGGATGACCGACGTTGACGGGGAAAAGGTAATTACGCTTTTCCGCCAGCTAGAGTTCCGTAGCTTGATTGAGCGTGCGCTCTCGCTCTTTCAGCAGCTAGGGGTAACTGTCTCAGAATCTCGCGGCTCCGCCACCGCTTTAGCGGAAACCTCCGTTTCTGAGGAGTTGCCTGGCGCAGAGGAGGCAGAGCAGGTTGGCGAAGATCCCAGGCTGGCTGCTCCCATGGGCGTGGTGCCCATACTGCTGCCGCCTTTACCACCGGGCGACGAAACAGCGGTTGAGGCGGATGTGCTAGTTCCATTAGCTGCGCAGACTCATGCCAGTGAGGCTGTTGTAGGTCAGACGGGTTCTGTGGCGGTCGCTGCCAGAGAAGAGCCCGCTCAGTTGAGCTTATTTGAGGTAGAGGTACCACACGAAGAGGTGGTCCATAAGCTCCGCCTTCCCGGCATGCCGAGCCCTACGAGCTCGCTGTTTGCTGATCGCGAGGGTGCCAAACGGACAAACACGCTGATTGTGAATAATGAAGAGGGATTGCGGGTCCTGCTTAAAAGTCTGGTTGATGCGGGACGCTTTGCCATTGATACGGAAACCTCTTCTGATGAGCCGCGCCATGCAGATCTGGTGGGGATCTCTCTTTCGATGGCGCCGGGCGAGGCTTACTATGTGCCCGTCGGCCATACCAAAACCCCGGATGGACAGGAGCCCGAGACGCAACTGCCGCGTGCATATGTGCTGGAAAAGCTGAAGCCAGTGTTGGAAAACGAGCATGTGGTGAAATATATGCACAATGCCAAGTATGATCTAGCCATCTTCCTACGCTATGGTATTGATGTGAAGGGCCTGGCCTTCGATAGTATGCTAGGTGCCTACCTGGCCGAGCCCGGACGACGTGGCGTGGGGCTCAAAGATCAGGCTTTCCAGCGCCTGGGTATTGTGATGACCCCGATCAGTGAGTTGATTGGTACGGGTAGTAAAATGATCAGTATGTCTCAGGTTCCCATTCGCAAGGCCGCCGATTATGCGGGGGCCGACGCTGATATGACTCTGCGCCTGGTCGAACCTATCCAGGAAGAGTTGCAGCAGCACGGGCTGATGGATATGTATCAGCGTATCGAGCTGCCACTGATCAATGTGCTGATGCAGATGGAGTTGTATGGTGTGGCCCTCGATGAGCCATTCCTGCGCGAGTTTGGCAAGACACTTGAGGATCAGCTGACTGAGATGGAGACAGCCATCTATGAACAGGTCGGTCATCACTTTAATATCAACTCAACCAGGCAACTGGCGGATGTCCTGTTTGTCGAGCTACAGTTGCCGACCGGTAAGAAGACCAAGACCGGTTATTCGGTCAATGCCGATGTGATCGAAAGCTTGCGCGGCAAACATGCAGTCGTGGATTATCTGCTTGAATATCGCCTGCTGAGCAAGCTCAAATCAACCTATATTGATGGCTTGCTAACCCTGATGGATCCTCATAGTGGGCGCGTCCATACATCGTTCAACCAGACGATTGCCTCCAGCGGTCGCCTCTCATCCAGTAACCCGAATCTGCAAAATATTCCTGTGCGTACCGAGCTTGGTCGCCAGATCCGGCGGGCGTTTATTGCTGATCCCAGCTATGTGTTATTGACCGCCGACTACTCACAGTTTGAACTGCGTATCCTGGCCCATATTACGCACGAGCCGCGCCTGGTTGAAGCTTTTAGCAATAAAGAAGACATCCATACCATTACGGCCTCGACCCTATTTTCTGTACCCGTCGAAAATGTGACCAAAAATCAACGCCGCCTGGCCAAGACGGTGGTCTATGCCGTGTTATATGGACAGTCCGCTTATGGCCTGGCTAATGTGACAGGTATGTCTACCTCTGAAGCGGCCGAGTTTATCAAGCACTACCACGAGATCTTCCCCAACGTGAAAGTCTATGTGGATAGCACATTGCAGCAGGCAAGGGCGCAGGGCTACGTTAATACCCTCTATGGACGTAAGCGTTTCTTCCCTGATATGCAAGCCCTCTCGCATACAGAGCGCCAGGCTCTGGAACGTGAGGCGATCAACATGCCTATCCAGGGTACCAATGCGGACCTGATTAAGATTGCTATGATTCGCCTGCACCATGCTCTTAAAGAGAAGCAGATGAAGACGCGTATGATTCTCCAGGTGCATGATGAGCTAGTCTTTGAGGTTCCGATTGAAGAGCTTGAGCGCGCCCGCAAATTGATCCGCTCAATGATGGAGGGGGTGGCCACCCTGGATGTGCCGATTACCGTAGAAATGAAGATGGGCAAAAACTGGTACGAAGCCGAACCCATGGACTAAACGACGCTACCAGCCCGCATCAACCGCAGCGAAACAGGGACGCCAGCCCATGGTGTTCCTGTTTTTTTCATAGTCCTGCTCGCATGATTAAAGAACATGGTATAACATAAGAAGAAGACAGTGGGAATGTCATATACACTGTTATAGTATCTAGGATGAGGAGTTTTGCTCGTGCGACTGTCGAACCTGATTAATAGTTTACCCCCCTATCATTTTGCCAATGCCAAGCAAAAAATTTTTGAGCGGCAGGAGGCTGGCGTTGACGTTATATCGCTTTCTATGGGTGATCCCGATCTACCTGCACCCCCTGCCGTGGTTGAGCGCCTGTGCGCTTCAATGAAGGATACTGAGAATCATCGCTATCCAGAGTATCGCGGTATGCGTGTCCTGCATGAAGCTATCGCCGAATGGTTTGAGAACCGCTTCGGGGTCAAATTGACCCCTGAACAGGATATCTTGCCTTTATTGGGATCCAAGGAAGGTCTGGCCTATGCGGCAACTGCGGCGCTAAATCCTGGCGATATCGCGTTAGTGCCTGATCCTTACTATCCTGTCTATATTTCAGGAACCACCACGCTGGGTGCCGAACCATATCTGCTGCCGTTGCGCGAAGAGCAGCATTATCTGCCAGATGTAGATAGTATCCCGGCATCTGTACTGTCGCGGGCTCGCCTGCTCTGGCTCAATTATCCTAACAATCCTACCGCGGCCTGCGCAGATCAAGCCTTTTTTGAGCGGGTGATAGATTTTGCGCAGCGACATGACATCGTAATCATCCATGATATGGCCTACGCCGAGGTCTATTTTGACGATTTTCGCCCGATGAGTATATTACAAATACCAGGTGCGCGCGATGTGGCGGTTGAATTGCATTCATTAAGCAAAACTTATAATATGGCTGGTTTTCGTATTGGAATGCTGGTGGGCAATCCTGAACTGGTAGATGCGGTCGGTCGTTTAAAGAGCAACATTGATAGTGGTATCTTTCGACCGGTTCAATATGCTGCTATTGAAGCGCTGCGCCTGCCACCATCCTGGTTAGCCGAACGGAACACGATTTATCAGCGCAGACGGGATCTTTTGATTGACGGCTGTAATGCACTTGGCATGCGCGCAGAGAAAACCCGTGCCGGCTTGTATGTCTGGGCCCATGTGCCTCAGGGATACACATCGCGCGATTTTACGAACTGGCTCTTTGATCAAACCGGCGTCTTTCTTACGCCAGGCACAAATTTTGGCTCGGCTGGTGAGGGCTATGTGCGCATCTCGATGACTGAACAAGAGGAACGTATACGTGAAGCCTTGCAGCGTATGCAGGCAGCCTTGCAGACAAAATAAAAAAGAGCGTTGAATTGGCACCTCATAGCAGGTGCCTCCTTTATCGTATGGGATATAATTGCATATAAAAGATTTAACAGCGTGTTCTTATGGCAGCCAATCTGTGTGGAATGTATCTCGTCTTTCCATATATTGTTAGAAATAGTGTGTCGTCAATGATAAGAGGATATGGGTTATGATCCTGAAGCAAGATGCATCTCTATTCGATCATACGCAAGCCAATCCCTGGCACATTCAGGTAGGTTCAGAGATCTGTGGCGATGTTCAAGCTGCACTTGACCGTGAGTGGTTGGTTACTAATGGCCTGGGTGGTTATGCGTCGGGTTCTCTTGTCGGGGCTACAACGCGTTGTTATCATGGTCTGCTCGTGGCCTCCCTTCAACCGCCTGTCAAGCGTACTGTGCTGGTGGCGAAGTTTGATGAAATAGCTACCCTTCATACCGGGGAAAGAATTGAGCTTGGTGTGAATGAGTATGCGCAGGGAACGATTGCTCCCGAAGGCTATCGAGCTTTACAGTCAGTTTCCTTGGATGGAGATATCGTTTGTTTCTCTTATGCGCTGACCGAGACGTTGACCCTGGAAAAGCGCATTTGGATGGAATATGGACAGAATACTACCTATGTTCAGTATGTGCTGCATGGATCCTTTGATGAGGAGGGAGAGAAGAGCGGTGATGAGGATGATCCAGTGGTTCTGACGCTGGATGTGGCACCGTTTTGTCTTTCGCGCGATTATCATAGTGTGACGACTGGAGCTGCCGATTGGCGTTTTCTGGTCGAAGATCAAGGCCATCGCTGCCGTATACGCGCTTACGCAGGGGCCCCTGCCTATCATATCATCGCCGACCCATCCGCAACTTTTACGCCTGGGGGAGTCTGGTACTGGCATATCTGGCACCGTCAGGACCAGAAACGAGGCTTGCCTGGTCAGGAAGATGTGTATCAGCCAGGCACATTTCGTTTGACGCTGGTGCCTGGTATGCATACGACGATGGTGCTCACGGCTGAAACCGAGACGACCTGCTCCTGGGGCTATGGCGGTCAGCGCCATGAAACGCTGGTGACGCAGGCTCTGATGCGCCATCGACGACGGGTGCAGCAGATCCTTGCGGTGGCGGAGCGCTCGGGCAATCATTTGCCAGAACGGGACCCGCTCTTTGCCCGCCTGGTTCTGGCGGCCGATCAGTTTATCGTGGCCCGTCCCGATTATGCGCACTTATCAGAGGCTCCCCAGGCGTTGCGCCTGTCGCCTGATCGTAAGACCATTATTGCTGGCTATCCCTGGTTTACCGATTGGGGACGCGATAGCATGATCTCTTTGCCAGGCCTCCTGCTTTGTACTGGACGCTATAGCGAGGCGCGCGGCCTGTTAAAGGCTTTTGCCTCCTTTGTGCATAATGGCCTGATCCCTAATCGTTTTCCCGACGATGGGCGTGAGCCCGCCTATAATACCGCCGATGCCACGTTGTGGATGTTCCGAGCACTGGATTACTATTTCACAACGACCGGGGATTGGTCTCTCATCAAGGAATTATTCCCGACGCTGTGTGAAATCATTCAATGGCACGTTACAGGTACTGATTATGGCATCAAGATGGATGCGACTGATGGTTTGCTCCAGGCTGGTGCTCCTGGTATGCAGTTGACCTGGATGGATGCCAAGGTGGGCGATTGGGTGGTGACGCCGCGCTTTGGTAAACCTGTCGAGATTAATGCCCTCTGGTACTATGCGCTGACTGCTATGGAGACCTGGGCAGTGCGACTCTCGACCGATGCCGCTCAATACGGGCAGTTGCGTGCGCTGGTGCGCCAGCACTTTGCCAGGCGCTTCTGGTATGCTGAAGGTGGCTATCTCTATGATGTCGTTGATGTTGAGGGCGTCGCGGGTCGCAACGATCCTGCGCTGCGACCAAATCAACTTTTTGCCGCCTCTCTGACCCATGATTTGTTATCAGAGCAGCAGGTGACCAGTATGCTCCAGCAGGTAACAGAGCATTTGTTGACCCCGGTCGGCTTACGTTCGCTAAGTCCAGATGATCCAGCCTATCAAGGACATTTCGCTGGCGATCAGAAACAGCGCGATAGCGCATATCATCAGGGAGCCG
The DNA here is from genome assembly GCF_016587435.1 of Dictyobacter formicarum. Next base: position 216,755 of record NZ_BNJJ01000006.1, on the reverse strand, counting down.
TCTGGCAGTGGTTGCTAGGACCCTATGTGGACGTGCATTTACAGGCACACAATGATCCCGCCACACTGTTGCCGCTATTGAAACCATTTGCGCAACAACTCTGGTCAACCTGCCTGGGAACTATCAGCGAACTGGCCGAGCCAGAGCCGCCATTTAGTAATGGTGGCTGTTTTGCACAGGCGTGGAGCGTGGCTGAGATTCTGCGTTGCTGGCTACTTGTGCGCGATTCTACCCGCTGATTTCATCTTATTCTAATGAAATCATTTTAGACTAATGTTCGTTGCATTGATTGCCTGTTTTCTACTGGAGTCGTAGAACAGTAATCAATGCACTGCATTTTTATATGTATAATAGATGAGAGAAGCCTCATGAGAATTCTAGTGGTCGAGGACGATCCCCGGTTGGGTCCTAGCTTGAAAAAAGGCCTGGAAGGCAATCATTACGCCGTTGATTTGATGGCCAATGGAGAAGATGCGTTGCTGGCCGCGCTGGCTACAGCATATGATCTCGTTGTGCTGGACATCTTGTTGCCCGGCCTGAATGGCTTTGAAGTGTGTAGACGCTTGCGCGAGAAGAAGCGGACCATGCCTATACTCCTGCTGACGGCCCTGGGTGAAGTGGACCATCGTGTCAAAGGTCTGGATCTGGGAGCCGACGATTACCTGGTCAAGCCTTTCGCCTTTAGTGAACTAGAAGCCCGTGTGCGCGCGCTTCTCAGACGTAAGGGTCCCACCAAAACTCCAGTATTGCGTTTTATGGACATCACTCTTGACACCCGTACCCACGAGGTCTATAGGGGTGACCGCTTGATTATATTAGGTAGTAAGGAGTATGCTTTACTTGAATTCTTTATGCGTCATCCGCATCAGGTTTTAAGTCGTACGATGATTGCTGAGCATGTATGGGATAGCGACACAGAGCATCTGTCAAACGTTATTGATGTGTACATACGTTATCTACGCCGTAAGTTGTGCGATCAGAACGAGCCAGACGTAATCTTTACAGTCCGTGGCGCGGGTTATCAACTAAAGGAACCACCGGTATGATCAGGCATTTGCGTCATCTATCACCACCTGGCTTGCGTATGCAATTGACACTCTGGTATACGATTGTCTCAGTGCTCCTCATGCTGGTCTTCTGCCTGGCGTTCTATTCTACCCTCCAACAAATTCTCTTCAATAGTTTCGATTCTACCCTCCAGCAGCGTGCTCAGCATGTGGCCGAAGGGGTGGGCGTGGATAATGGCAAACTCTATGTCGATGATATGTCTCAAGAAATACCAGAGTTGGATGCCCCTGCTGCTTTGATCGATTCATATAACTCTTATAATGATTCCGAGAGTAATTCATCCGGACATGCAGATTACCCTCGTTCCTCTCGTCATGAACTTGTACTGGTGCGCGTCTTAGATAAGGCTGGTCATGAGATTTATTCCTCTGGGGCTGCCAGTGAGCTGGTATTACCATGGGCCAGCGTGTCACAGCCACTGGCGGGGAAGCCCTGGCGTGACACAATGAATGACACGAGTAATCAATCGATCCGCGTCTATAGCACGATGCTGGTGGATGGTGATACCATCATCGGTGTGGTCCAGGTGGGTCAATCGCTGGAAACATTGAACCGCTCGTTAGATCGTATTGTACTGGTGCTCTTTCTGTTGATGTTATTTTCGCTGGCGATGTGCTCTATGGGTAGCTACTGGTTATCGGGTCGGGCCTTTCGCTCGATTCAGCGCCTGGCCAGAACAGCAGGAGAGATTAACGCGAACGACTTAAATCAGCGTGTACTGGTCCCGGCTGCCAAAGATGAGGTGCGCGACCTATCCATTATTTTTAATCAAATGATCGCGCGCCTGGAGCGAGCCTTTGTCCAGCAACGTCGCCTGGTGGCTGATGCCTCGCATGAATTGCGTACCCCGGTGGCAGTCATACGCAATATGACCGAGGTCGCCCTATCGCAGTCCGCTAATACTGAAGAGTACAAGAATGTATTGACCGAGGTCAATGCAGAGTCTGAGCACCTTGGACATTTAATTAATGACCTGCTGGTATTGGCCCGGGCCGACGAAGGACAGATTCATCTAGACTGCGAGCCTGTGCGCCTGGATCTACTGGCATTCGACGTGGTTGATAGCCTTGAGGTTCTAGCTCAGGAGCGCCAGATTGCTTTGCATACCCAGACCTTGATGCCTGCAACCGTTCTAGGAGATGCAGCGCGCTTAATACAGGTGATTATGAGCCTGGTTGATAATGCCCTGAATTACAGCAACGCTGGTGGCGAAATCACCTTATCCGTAGAAGTGCACGACGCCCACGCTTATTTACATGTATCAGATACCGGTATAGGCATTGACGCTAAAGACATCGAGCACATTTTCGAGCGCTTCTACCGCGCTGATCCCGCCCGTTCCAAAGCCGTTGGTGGCACCGGACTGGGCCTCTCAATCGTAGAATGGGTCGTGCGCGCTCATAAAGGAGCTATTGAGGTGAGGAGCACACCTGGCCAGGGATCCACCTTCACCCTCATCCTCCCCTGCGCCGCTCTCCCACCAATTGAACAGTAAAGCGCTTGCCTGCCCCGCTCCATGTTCTCGGCGCATACATGTGTACAGACGCCCGGCCCCACTGCACAACACGTACATGTTCACGTCCCCCCACACGCAAAAAGTGCGCAGACGCTCTGCCCACCACACAACACGTGCATATTCACGTCCCCACACATAAACCATGTTTGATTTGTAGAAAAATGTGCCACAGCACATTTTTCTACAAATCAAAAAAACAGGGCTCGGGCGCGAATGCGCCCGTCCACAAACACACGTACGTGCTATTGCCATTCGTGTGCAGCACTACTGCACACGAATGGCAATAGCACTAATATTCCCTTCGCCCCCGGCGGTGTTGGCGGCTTCTACTAGCATAACAGCTAGTTTTTGTGGATCTTCTACCGTATCCATGATTTCGCGAATGCGCTCATCTGGCAGCATGTGCCAGAGCCCATCGGTACAGAGCAAGATCACATCATCGGGGTCAACCTCGCATTGAAAAATATCGATCTGGACTGTATAGTTCTGGCCAAGGTAACGATAGTGATGGTTGCGTTTAGGGCTTCTGGCCACATCATCGGGATCGAGCAGGTTTGCATCTACCAGGCTGGCGGCAATAGTGTGATCTCGGGTGAGGCATCGCAGACTTTTATGCGGCGTATAGTGGTAGGCCCGGCTATCTCCGACATTGGCAACATACAGGTGCCGCTTATACATCAGGGCCATGGTTAAAGTGCTGGCCATGGTGGCATCATAGTCAGCATTACAATGATAGATGACCTGGTTGGCTTGCCTGACCGCGTCGCGTATCCACTGCTCCAGGATGGCCTCATTGGGTGGAGATGGTTGGTGAGGGGTGTGATTGCCTGATTGTTTACTGCTGGCCGGAGTGTGATAGCTATGTTGTGCGGAATAGGTGATAGGCGTGCTGAGGAGCGGCAATAGAATGTCGGCCAGTGTCTCAGCGGCCAGGCGACTGGCCTCGTGCCCCTTCGTCTGTATCCCTTTGGCTCCCCGCAATCCATCGGCGACGGCAAATAGACCGAAGGGACGTGGTGGTGGCGTCAGATTGATACATAACCCCTGCACAACGAGCAGGGTATCTTCGTTGTTTTGCGCCTGGTGACCAATATCGCTCAGGTAACCAACCTGGCAGACTTCATGAACAAGCGGTGATGTATCGCTCAGGCTGTGGCCGCAATGGCGGCAGAAGCGAGAGATATGGCGATTCTCGCGCCCACACTTGCCGCAGGGGTTTTCAGGAATGATCATGCGCACAATGATGTTGTCTTCGTTGGTCGCGATCAATGTTGATTCTGCGTTATCAATGGCGATGGTAGGCTCGGACCAGATGCCTGGCTGGGCCAATACATCATTGAGCGCATCTGCAAATGCTTTCCCACTGGTGTAACGCTTGCCAGGATCGGTGGCGATCGCTTTCATGATGACCGCGTCTGCATCCGGCGGCAACGTAGCATTTAAACTGCTGGGATTTGGCAGTCCGGGCGCGTGATTTTTGATGACGGCCTGGAATGGGAGCAGACCGGTGAACATTTGATAGGCTACGACCCCCATGGCATAGATGTCGCTGGCCGGTTCGGCCTTGCCCTGCTCCTGTTCGGGGGCCGTATAGTGTTCGGTTCCCAGTGCCCACCCGCGCTGCGTCAGCGGTTTCTCTTGTTGCATGGCCCGGGCAATGCCGAAGTCCGCTACCATCAGCCTTTGATCGTCCTGATGGATCAATAGATTCGATGGCTTGATATCGCGATGAATGATCTGCTGTGGATGTTGATGAATCGCATCGAGCGCGGAAGCTAATTCATTGATGTAGCGTTGAGCCAGTTCTATAGGGAGTGGATGCTCCGGCTTCAGTAGTCCTTTCAGCGTACCACCAGTAATCAAATCCATGGCAATGTAGAGCAAGGGACCGTCTTGCCCAAAGTTCAAGACCGACACAATGTTGGGATGATGTAGCTGATGGGCATAACGTGCTTCACGCCGGAAGCGCTCAATGGCTGTATCAACATCCATCGTATTTGAAGACAGAGTCAACACTTTCAGTGCAATTTGTAGACCTTCAAAGGTATCGCTGGCCCGATAGACCGCACCCATACCACCAATGCCGATCAATGTCTCAATACGGTACCGCCCTGCAACCAGGGCCTCTGGCAATAAACATTTACAATATGGATTGCTACATTGCGTTGTTCCGAGTGCGTAAACAGCCTGGCAGCGAGGATTTGGGCAAGACGGCATACTCTTTCTCTCAGTAATTGTCATAGTGTAACGGAAGATTTCAGGCGAGCATGTGCTCTTTTCAGTTTAGATGAATAGCATGTCCCTGTCAATATAAGCGAGATGATTTTTCTGCTTTTTTCTAGCATTATTTGCTTTCTTTTAACTTCTATTATCTGCTGATGTTCCAGATATAGTGGTGTACACCGGGTAAGTGTGTCTGATTTTGTACAACTTCCCTTGAGGGTGGGAAACATTTCCTGATAATATAGGGATCGATAATATCTCATATGGTAGACGCTCTTGTCCTTTCTTTTTGCAAGACCGAGTATGCTTTAGGCGTGCCTGAGCAGCAGTTAGCCATGAGCGCAGGCAAATAGTCCTGTTCTCATTCAAGTTTGTGTGGCCGTAAAATGGTCCTGAAATAGAGCCGCGTGTCATGGCGGGGCCGTCATAAAAAGTTGCCGATAGCTATGGACAGCGCTATAATCTGAATGGTCGTGGAAGATTTCATGCCCCAGACACTGATTGACGCACTCAAAGGATAAAAAGATATCATGCTACAAACGTTACCGTTAGTTCTCTTCATTGTCATGACCGAGGTCTCAATTGGCGCGGTAAGCGTCCTGGTTTTTCTTGATTGGCGTAACGAGGTCAAGCGTGGTTTCCTGGTTTCGTATGCCCTGATTTATCTTGTGCTGGCCGGCTTAACGTACTGGCTCCAGCAGAGCTTTGCGACGCCAGAACTACTCAATACCTACCCTCAACTGGATAAGGCCTGGACCGGCTATCAGGCTCTCCCATTGTTGCTTTTCTTCCTTTTGCTTATTCCTTATAGTTTTTTTCTCTTGCTGGATAAAACTGCTGGTGTACAGGATAAAGCGATAGCTAAAGACGGCGAAGCGCTGCCGGAGGCGCCACGAAAGAAGACAGCTATTCGCGCCCTGCGCCTGACCAGTGGTGTTGCTACTGTGGTTGCTGGACTTATCACCCTTTTTGTGATGGCGATGATTTATCGTCCTCTGGCCGCCGGGAGCGTAGGCGGTTTCTTTACCGTTGCAGGCTTCTTTGCGGCATCTTTTGCTCTGGGTGGTGTGTTGACAGCTATGTGGCTTGGGCACTGGTACCTGGTGACTCCTGCGTTGTCTGAGCGGCCTTTACAGTTTTCGACTACTCTGGTTCTGGTAGCCGTTGCGGCACAGGTGATCTTTTTTGCTATTAGTGGGCCGAACTCAACGTATGCTAATAAGACCCATACCAATACACCCGTGATAACTGCTCCCGCTACACCAGTACCATCCAATCAGGTGAAGCCAGCGGATGCTCCCGTTACGCCTCCTCCATTGAGTTCTGAAGCGATTAGCTGGATTCGTGTGCTGGTCGGTTACATTATGCCTCTTGTCCTGGGAGGGCTGGCCTGGAAACTAATTCGCGATCGTTCCTTCCAATCCGCTACCGGTATGCTCTATCTGGTCGTGGTCTGTTCCTTAGCAGGAGAGATCATGGCGCGCGGCTTATTTGTGGGCGGACTCTAAAATAAAATGTTGTGCATATGTGCAAAGCACATATGCACAACATTTTATTTGCCCTCTTATTCATAAAGTGTTTGAGGTCCATCACACCGGGAAGCAAAGCGCCTGCATACGGGCGGGTGCATGCGCACCCGAGCAGTTAATATATATTGATGCACCATGTGTGCTTTGCACACATGGTGCATCAATATATATAAGACATATGAGCGCCGAAGGCGCGTAGCGTCAGGGGCCGCAGGCGCGAACCCTCTGGCTTTCAGACATGGGTCCAGGCGAGGTCAGTAATGGGAGCGCCTGTGCCGCCCATTACTGACCTCGCAACCGCGCCTTTTCACGTTCCTGTAGCTCGCGGCGTAGAATCTTACCCGATGCTGTCTTGGGGATGGCATCGATAAACTCGACAAAGTGCAACTGTTTATAGCCAGCCAGTTTGCCATTGGCAAAGTTTAATACTTCTTCCTCGGTAATGGACTTGCCCGGCTTCTTTACCACGATGCCTTTGATCAGCTCGCCAGCCTCGTCATCAGGTACGCCGATGACTGCTGTATCCAGGATAGCGGGATGTTCAAGCAGCAAGGCTTCGATCTCGGCAGGCGCCACGCCGAAGCCATTGTATTTAATCATTTCTTTCTTGCGATCCACGATATAGGTATAACCATCCTCATCGACGTAGGCCACATCTCCTGTATATAACCAGCCATCTCGTAGAGCCTGTGCCGTCGCTTCAGGTGCATGCCAGTAGCCCTTCATGACCTGTGGACCACGAATAATGAGCTCTCCTTGCTCGCCCTGGGGCAACTCACGTGTCCCGGTTTCTATGTCTACGATTTTGCACTCGGTATTATGAGTGGGTAAACCAACACTATCCAGCCGTATCAGGGATGTATCTCGTGGTTGTGAATGAGTCAGCGGAGATGCTTCTGTCAGGCCATAACCCTGCATTACGCACCCTGGGATTTTCTCTTGCAGCCTTCTGGCCGGATCTGTCGGCATGGGGGCGGCGCCTGAGAAGATAAATTTGACGCTCTTCATTTTGCCCAGATCTATCGGGGCGTTGGCTAGTCCCAGAATGATAGGAGGGACGGCAAAATAATAGGTCACCTTATGCTTTTCGCACAACTCCAATGATTCGAGCAAGTCAAAACGCTCCATCATGATCTGTGTGCCACCGCAGGCCAGGAAGCTGCCGGTGAGCATGACTCCGTAAATATGATAGAAGGGAAGAAAGAGCAGAGCTGCGTCCGATGGGTCGATGCCCTGCGCGTTCGTAAATTGTAGGTTATTGCTTACCAGGTTACGATGCGTCAGCATGGTCCCTTTGGGCAGACCCGTGGTGCCAGATGAATAGGGTAGGGCCAGTAAGTCATCTCCAACGATATCAACGTGGGGTGGCGCTTTAGGAGAGGATTGGCGTAGTAGCTGGCTAAATGGAATGGCATTGGGGAGCGTTTCTGGTTTGCGCGTGCCAGTGACAATGATGTGCTGTAAATTGGGAAATTCTTTCTGGCTGAGGGCCAGACTCAACGTGGGAACCAGTTCACTCTGGATAAGGATTGCTTTAGCCTCAGAGTTGGATAGCTGATAGCTGACTTCACGTTCTTTGTAAGAGGGATTCATCGGGCTTACTACTACGCCAATCGAGGCAGCCGCGATAAAAGTGATGGTATACTCTGGCCGGTTGGCAGTAAATAGACAAATATGGTCGCCTTTACGCAGTCCTAATTCGTACAAACCATTAGCGATACTATTTACCATGGAGACGGTCTCTCGGTAGGTGAAACTGAGATTGTGGTAAATAATGGCAATACGATCGGGATTGTTCTCGGCGGCTTTGCGCAGCAGCTGGTCGTAAGAGATGTCGGGAAAATCCATTGGTGGGCGAAAAAGTTCGGGAGCAAACAATTTATTCGACATGCCAGGCGTCCTTTCTGTATAAACTCGACTATGAGTAGCAGAAAATTCTATAGGACTGCAAGTATGCTGGTATTAGAGTGACCGGTTTGCATATGCTAGTTTGCTTGTATATTGTAGCATACCTTTGTTTCACAGGAAGGTCAAGCTTTGACTGAGATAAGGATAATTTTTGGAGGACAGCGATGTGACTGGATTTCAATGGTTCGATAGGCGTTATTTACCGCCATTTCAGGCGCCGACCCGGCTTACTATTTATGATTTACGTGGTGCTTCTCGTGATGAGTATATTACTGCCACGGTGGCGGCTGGCATTATCAACCGTTCTCAAGGGCAGGTATATTTGATTACCAGCGCTGATGATGCTTTCTGGCTTGAGAACGTTTTCGCTGCTGTCCCGCAGGTGAGCAGTCCTCTACAGGGCTCGGCCGCGCTCTCTGATCTGCTGACAACACATCTGTCTGCCTTCAATGGACTACTTATTTATGATCCTGCACTGCCTGATACCATTAACGTAGCGACCACTATGGCCGGATTGCAAGATGCTATCATCGCGTCCCCTGCATTGGCTGAACAGTTGCTGGCGGTCTGCGCTTTACCTGTGCTGGATGATTTGCGTACGTATGGCTGGCGGACGCGTTTGCAGGCGTATCAATGGGCGCGGCAACACTTGCTGCCACGCTGCTCCCAGTATGTGCTGGCTGGCTTAGATCCAGCGGCCTTTTGTGGCTTGCGCTCTTTCCTGGTCGCCAGCCGTGCTTTTGTCTATTGGCTGGATTCGCGCCAATATCTGCCTGTGGCTGGTGAGAACAAGAGCTCTGAACGCAGTTTGTTGCGTCAGTTGCTGACATTCTATGCGCCTGGATCTGTGCACCTTGGATGGGTGATTCATGAGCAAAGTGCCGTAGCTATGGCCTCAGCCGCTGGTATGGCGGTGGTGGCATCTGATTATGTGTTGAACCTGGAAGTATGGATAGCTTTGCCGGTTGCGCAGATACCCCGACCACCGGCAGCGGTGAAGCGGACCGGGCGCCACAAAAAGATCTACGTGTCCTTTACCATGAGCGATGGGGATAACCTGCAATATTGCCAGCATCGCCTGCGCACTATCTGGCAGGATCCCGCGCGGGGCACGGTGCCATTGGGGTGGACGTTTCCTCCGCTGCTCTCACAGGCTGCGCCAGCGCTAGCCTCCTATTATACACGCAGCGCTACGGAGTTTGATGAGCTGCTGGCTGGACCCAGTGGCCTGGGCTATATTTATCCGTCTCGCTGGCCCAGGCATCTGCTGAAGCCATTTTTGCAGCAGACCGGTACGCTGATGCGCGCCCTGGATATGAACACGCTCGATGTGTTGGATGTGGATGCAGTGTATCGCACCGGGCTGCCAGTGGTGGCGGCCTTTAGTTTTAAGGGTATGCAATTGACTGATCGCCATGTGCAACATCTGTTCGCCCGGGAACTGGTTCCATATGGAGTGAAGAATGTTTTCAGCGGTGCGGGCTTTACGGGGAAGATTGCGCGCTGGCAGCAGGTCGGCGAGCTGACTATCTATCATCATCTAGGCTTTACTGATAGCGTTGAGCGTACCGTCAAACTGATTCGGCTCGCGTCTCTGCTGTTTCGTCGGCGTCCCCTCTTCCTGAGCGTTTACTTGATTGCCTGGACTATGACGCCGTCGCTTGTCAAACAAGTGATGGAGCAACTGGGAAAAGAGTATGAATTTGTCTTGCCGAGCACACTCTTCTCTTTGCTAAAGGCATAGCAGGCATATCTGTAATACATTAAAAAGAGACATCGAGCAAGGGAAATAGTGTGGCCCCTCCTCAATGTCTCTGAACCAGCCAGCTTTACTTTCTGGTGATGGGTTTTTTTATGACTCTGTTGAGCTCTGCCGCTTCGTCCTCTTCCTCGACCTCATCCTCGTCTCCATAATACTCATCCTCGTCCTCGAGGTTCTGGTCGATCCAGTGCATTGTGCGTGTATCGCGTTTATATGGGCGACGCGTCTCTCCTTCTGCGCCACGGCGGAACGTGTCGCGTTTATTTATGGAGTTTTTATCACGTAGTTTTCCTCTCATGCTCTCACCTCCTCTCCTTTGAGGTAGGAATTTACCTGTGCTAGAGTATCCATAAATGCTGGATTAAACACCTGAGACTTCTCCTAGACAGCTAAAATAATGCTGTCGATTTGATGGATGTAATACTGCAATTCGATAGAATATGCCCGTCGGGTGTAACATACTACTTTCTCTATCAATGAAGTATTTATTTTACCAACATGAGGAATGTTGCTGCATTGTGAGGAATGCTGAGGATAAGAGTGGGTGCTCGGTCTGATTCGAGTCACAACAGCTTTGCGCATCGATTATGCATTCTTGTGTGTGGTCGGATGAGTTCTCGCAATTCGCTCACATTTTTCTGCGATTATCTGTCTATTTTGCATAGAACTCACCTCCAAAAAATAATTGTGATCTCATATCTACTATATGCCGACTATTGAACACCTACCAACTGCTAATGAGTGTACTTGGCAGGGGCATAATTGTCAAGCTATTTTCGATCACATTTTGGGCTCTCGTGCTGATTAGCCGGATATGGCTATCACAGCGTGATGCTGAGGGACTTATGTCTTACCAATAAATGGACATGAGGACAGTAGGTGTGTCCCTTTGTGGACGCTTTTACCCTTCTCGCTCGAAAAAATGGACCCCTGCCAGCTGGCAAGAGGTCCACTTAAATATTTTTTTGCCGATATCGGGCTAGCGCTGATAATTGCCTGCCTGCGTCAGGAAAATTTTGATGATGCCACGCGAGATGATAAAAAATAGGCCTAACTCTATTATAATCATGGTGATCCACACCCAGACCAGCTGCGCTTCTGTGACGTTGTTGGTGCCAATGGCGTGAATAGAATTGTAGAGTAGTGGAATTAAAATCACCAGGGGGATAATCAGTAAGGCTGCGCAGCAGGCAATGACGACCGCCGGAAGCAGAACACGCCAGATTCCTGAGTCGCGTAAGTTTTCAGTCTTCGCTGTACCATAGGCCTGTCGGTGTTCGCTGCTCGCTCTCTCCGCTGAGGCCGCAGTTGCTTGTGCTATTGTCTTTTCTGGCTCCGTCGTGGAGCTTAAGGTCTGTTCATCCATATGGTATCTCCTGACGAACGTGTATTAGAACTACGTCCCTCAGTATACCATATGGTGGACCACTGTTCATAACAATTGCTGGTGTTTTTAGAGGTGTTTATCGATTTGCTGGAAAATGCGTTTTTGTAAGAACATGACGATAGCGGGTAGCACGATTACGCTCACAACCCATTTGGCAACTAATTTCTTCATGAGTCTCTCTTTTATCTATGCTGAGTGGGTGGGTTATGTAACCCACCCATTCTCAAGCTGTGTTTTTTTCTACTTGATTGTAAAGATGTGAGCGTGCAGGACCACACTTAGCCTTTCCTTATTGTCTTGGTGGACGATTCGTTGTTTGGTCTACATAGGCATTGATTGGTACCTCGCGCGCAGGCTGTTCTGCTACCGGACGTACAGATGGTCGCTCATGGGCCCCTTCCGCCGCTTTGGGAATGGATTTTATCAATGGCTCGATGATATCCATTGGTAGTGGGAAGATGATGGTTGAGTTTTTCTCAACGGCGATTTCTGTGAGCGTTTGTAGATAGCGCAGTTGTAGCGCGCTGGGCTGTGAACCAATTACGCTGGCAGCCTGTGCCAGTTGCGTGGATGCCTGCAGCTCACCTTCAGCATGAATGATTTTGGCGCGTTTCTCGCGCTCGGCCTCTGCCTGCTTGGCCATTGCACGCTGCATGGTAGCTGGCAATTCAATATCTTTGACTTCAACCGCTGTAACTTTGACACCCCAGCGCTCTGTGTATTCATCGATGATGGTCTGCAGGCTTTGATTGATGCGATCGCGGTGCGCCAGCAGTTCGTCCAGATCCGACTGACCCAGCACATTACGCAGGGTTGTCTGACCAATCTGCATGGTGGCATCGATAAAGTTCACCACATTGGTTACCGATGCCTCAGGATTCACTACATAGAAATATACCACGGCCGTCACACGGATGGTAACGTTATCGCGTGTGATAATTTCCTGCGGAGGCACCTGCATCGTAACGATACGTAAATCCACTTTAACCATGCGCGTGATCATTGGTGGAACCCAGAATATGCCCGGCCCCTTGGCCCCCTTGAGTCCTCCCAGAATAAAGATTACGCCGCGTTCATACTGCTGGACAACGCGAAAACCCGGAAGCACGAAAAAGAGTAGAATCAATGCCAGTATGATGAGGGTTATGATAAACGTCATGATGTATCTCCTTCAGTTGTGTGAGAATGGAAATCTCTGTCTACAATGTGAGACGCTAAAGTGCTGGCTTCATCAAAGATATAGACGGCGGAAATATCTTAATTAAAGTGCTTGACAATCTGAAGCACTGATGCTATATTTATCTCCGTCAGCAAGTAGGGCGCTTAGCTCAGTGGGAGAGCGCTTCGTTCACACCGAAGAGGCCACTGGTTCGAACCCAGTAGCGCCCACCCTATTCTCCTGAAGAACATGTTTCCACATCTCAATACTATTACGATTTCTCCCCCGTTGTAGTTGTTGATTAGTTCCATCAATTTATTAAATCTCACACAATTAGCAGATATTTATTGAATGCGTATGACAAAAGATTTTTCTATTCAGCGTCAACAATTGATAGATCAGTTGCAACAAGACGGTATTCAAAATGAGCGTGTGCTGCAGGCTATAGCCACAATACCGCGTGAATTGTTTGTAGATTCACCTTTCCAGAGGATGGCCTATGCAAATCAAGCTTTGCCTCTGGATCTGGGGCAAACGATTTCACAGCCATTAATGGTGGCTCTCATGACTCAAGCGCTGCAATTGGTCGGGACCGAGAATGTGTTGGAGATTGGCACTGGCTCGGGCTATCAGACCGCTATCCTTGCGCAGCTATGCCGGTATGTGTATAGTGTCGAGCGCTATCCTCAGCTATCTGATCGAGCAGCTTCTCGCCTGGATCAACTTGGCTGTGCCAACGTTTCACTCCTGGTCGGCGATGGTTCTATTGGCTGGGCCGAATACGCCCCCTATGATCGCATCCTGGTTACTGCCGCCGCTCCGCACGTGCCTTCTCAACTGATAGAGCAACTGACCATGGGCGGCTTAATGGTGGTGCCGGTTGGAGATCATTCTCAACAAGATCTGCAGGTGATTCAGCGCACACAGCAGGGGATGCAAGCCAGTTCGCTTGGGCGTTGCGTCTTTGTTCCTCTCGTTGGAGAAGGAGGTTGGCGCTAATTCATCATCCCACCCATCCCTCAGCAGGTTTTCCAATGTTGGAGCAAGAGGCGCAGGGGAACGGCAGCCCTTCTGCTGGGATGTGGGGCGAGTATGCTGGGAGCATGATCTGTTCCCTTAAAATCTCTTCCGTCCGGCTGCCGCCGCAGGCGGCAAAAAAAGGTAATTGGAAAATCTCTGTCTATTTTGGCCGTACAATTGCGTGATAATGAATTGTTGCTTTATAATAAGAGTAATAAAAGGTGTTCTCAGGAAGCCAGTTGCTGCTGTGGAGGAATTTTGCATGCCAGGTTTTTTAGATAGTATCCATATTACTAACGTTTTAGGATTAGTAATGTTCCTGGTGCTTTGGATTGTCCTCTGTGAGTTGACCCATGTGATGGTGTTGCTATGGCGACATGAACCACTGCTGGGCTGGGCCGTTGGCCCCTTTGGACTCACCTTGATGGTTCTACGTGAACCTTCTCTCCTCTCCCTCTGGCTTGATGTATTGGTGCCAGCCGTTGTCTCTGGTAGTGTACTTTGGATTGGCCTCTTTACGTCTCTGAGCCCGATTATATTCCCTCACCATTATCTGATGAAGTTCATCATGATTGTCTGTGGAGTTGTGTTGACCAGTGCGGCTGACCTGGTGAATGCGTTACGAGATTTACGCTATCCACTCTGGGGAGAGGCGCGCGTTCTGCGTACGATGCAATTCTTGCGTTCCAACTGGTCGCAGATACACTTCACCTCGTTTGGGCACTCCTACTTGCGTACCCATTTTGGGTCGAATCCTTCTGAACTGTTGCAGATGCTCTCGCTATAAAGCTGTATTGTCTGTGGGTGCCACTTCTGGTTGCTGGTTGGGAGGTGGAACCATCGGTAGGGTTACGTGGAAGGTGCAGCCAGTCCCCTGATTATTTTCTAGCCAGATATGCCCGCCATGGCGATCAATAATCGCTTTTGCTACGTAGAGCCCCAGCCCAATACCTGCATAGTGCTGACTGGAGGTATTGTGAATGCGATAGAAGCGCTCAAAGATGTGCTCAAAATGCTCCGGATTAACGCCGATTCCCTGGTCTTTGATGCTGATATGATACATGAGTGGCTGCTTATACAGACGTACGATTACCTGTCCGCCATGGGGTGAATACTTGACTGCATTATCCAGGATATTGCCGATGACCTGTTCGATGCGGGCACGGTCAGCTACTACTCTGGCTTCAGTATCCGTTGTTTCAAGGATCAGGCTGTGCTGCTCCGCGCTGGCCTGTACGGAACGTACGAGGTCCACCAGGACGGTTGGCAGATCAAAGGTTTCGTAGTGAAGATGAATCTGTCCCCATTGGACCTGTGAGAGGTCTAGCAGGTCGTTTACCAGGCGTTCCAGGTGTTCGGTTTGGCTCTGAATGATGCTCAGACTGCGCAGGTCCTGACTTTCTGCTACGTCTTTATCGGCCCCTTCGGTACTGGAGCGTATTTTGCGCAGGCGCCGTTCCACTCTGCGTACCAGGTGTTGGGTGTATCCCTTGATGGCGGTCAGCGGGGTGCGTAGTTCGTGTGAGACCACGGAGACGAAATCATCTTTTAGTTTTTCTACCTGCTTGCTCGACGTAACATCATTGACCACTGCTACTACGCCGACCGGTCGGTTGGAGAACTCGCTGGCATCGTGGAGCGGGGCCGCGCTGATGTTCAGCGTCAGCGGAACGCGTGCGTCTTCCTGACCGGCTACTAGTTCCTGATTTTTAACGGTATGCCCTCTTAGTGCCTGTTGAATAATGTCGGCCAGGCGTGGCAGCCAGGGAACCGTACTGGTTTCAGCCAGTTGGCGCAGTGGCACACCCGGAGTGAACTCTGTTTGGGCCTGGGCTAGCAGTTGTTCTGCCGAGGTATTGAGCGAGGTGATCGCACCTTTGGCATCCGTAATAAGCAAGCCTTCAGCCATGCTCCCGATAATCAATTCCAGGCGCATGCGCTCCAATTCAGCTTCGCGCCAGAGGGCATTTTCGCGCTCTCGTAGACGTACATTATCCAGTGCGACCGCCGCGTAATCGGCGATCATAGTAGTTAGCTGCAAAAGATCGGCATCAAAGGTGCCTGGCTTCTCGTCAAAGAGGCTGAGCATACCGATGATGCGGTTCTCTACGGTAAGGGGTATATTCAAGCCGGAACCAATGGTGGTGCTAGATATCTCGCCCTGCCCACGGCGTTGCGCCAGTTCGTCTGGAGCATCAAAGTAGGCGGAGCGTGCCAGCTGCTCAGGGGTGACAGTTGGAAAGTTAAGCGCATTGGCGGCATTGGCAATACGCTGCATCATTGCTTCTAAAAATGACCCATTAAGTGGATAACAAGGAATAATGAAAAGGTCAAAAGGATCACCTGTCAGAAGAATGCAACAGGCTGAGAAACTGTAGAGGTCTTGCAGGGCTGCCAGCAGAGCACGATGAACCTGGAAGCGATCAAAGGCAGCCACAAACTGCTTCCCGATCGTATTGAGATATTCCATTTCCTGCTTAAGCGCGCTTAAGCGGTCAGCGCTCTGCACATGTGGAGAGCGACGTGAGATATCTGCGGCTTGTAAGTCAGATTGTACACTGCTCTCCATGTGGCCCCCTTACTGCAAATGTTTTAATTGATGTGCTACTTCGTCATGAAGGGGTGGAACGATTAGATCACCGGTAAGTTCACGCAATCCTGCGAAGCACTCATCTAATAAAGCATTAAGTCCCTCTATGAGTTCACATGCAGCAATGCCACCAAGTTGTTCATGGATAACTGATGGGATAATATCGGTATAAGGACGATTAACTAAACAGCTAAGAAATGGATAATTGCCCTGGATGCGTTTGGCGGCACCCTGTACGAGAACACGAGTGGTTGCTCTCCCTAAGTAGGGAGCGACTCGCTCATCAATCAACCCAATGACTTTCAGGTACGCCTCTGTAACTTGTTCACGGGAGACGGAAGAGGAGTTGTCATGTATGGGTAACACTGGTCCCTCCCTTCACTTGCTGGTAATGTTCTCCGTTGTTTATTATAGCATAGTCACCTATATATTGTAAGTGTATAGTACCCACATAAGAACCAAGTTTTATATATACATGCGGCTCTATCATTTTACGCGTATTGTATGCAAGCGTGTATCGCTTTTTTGGTAGAGTTAACAGGTATTATTAAAAGCTTCAACAAAGCTTGTCGGAGTATTTTGTGCTTGTGCTTTTTTATGCAGCTTTTACCTGACCCTTTGATAAAGGATTCCCATTATGATGGGGAAGCAAAGCACCCCCGTGCGGGCGGGCGCATGCGCCCCTGGGCCTGGGGAACGCGGGCGTCCCCAATCTCTATTTCATGGTTGGTGCAGCAGGTGCGCATTCGCGCCTGCTGCACCAACCATGAAATACATTTTGAGCGCTGTAAGCGCGTAGCGTCAAGGGCCGAAGGCGCGAACCGTATGGTTTTCAGTATAAAAGCCCGGCTTTAGACAAAGCCGGGCTTTTATGTACTGCTATATTTGTTTTATTGCACTAATCCGAAGATGCGTGCCAGCCAGAGGCGGAAGCCGCGCAGGGGCGGTTTCTCTTTGGTATTGTAGTCGGCGGCCATGTCGATGAGACGTTGGCGGCCTCGTTTCTGGCGTTGGCGTTCTTCTTCGGCTGCTTCTTGAATTGAGTAGCGTTCCTGTTGCTCATCAATTGCGCGCGCGAAATGCTCGGGACGAATTGAAAAGCGTTTGGGCGGCGTACTCGTTTGCCCTTCCTGCTCAGTGGTTGCTGTTGTCTCGTCAGTGGTTGTTGCGCCGGCGTCGTTGTTGCTGCTATCAGGAGCTTCTAGTACTGGTATGACGGAGACCTGTCCCAGGCTTAGCCGGGGCGCGATCCATTCGCGCAGTGCAAACAGGGCGGCGCGGCGACAGATAGCTTCGATATCAGCTCCACTACGTCCAGGTGTGATACGGGCCAGTTCTTCGATGGTCACTTCTGGTGCGACGGGACGTCCGCGCAGGTGGACAGCGAAGATGGCACGCCTCTCTTCTTCATCTGGATATTGCAGTTCAACGGCCAGGTCAAAGCGCCCAGGCCGCAGCAAGGCAGGATCTATCATGTCTGGACGGTTGGTGGCCGCTAGCACGATAACGCCTTCACGTCCCTCAATGCCGTCCATTTCGGTGAGCAACTGGGCGATGACGCGGTCTCCGACATTGCCGTCGTTGCCACCACCGCGTCGGGGGGCCAGTGCGTCTAACTCGTCAAAAAAGACGATACATGGGGCGGCCTGCTTGGCGCGTCGGAAGACTTCACGGATACCCTTTTCTGATTCGCCAACCCACTTTGAGAGCAGCTCAGGCCCTTTAATTGAGATGAAGCTGGCTTCACATTGGTTGGCCAATGCACGAGCAATCAGTGTCTTACCAGATCCTGGAGGGCCCGAGAGAATGACGCCGCGTGGCGGTTCAACTTTCGCATTAGAATAAATCTCGGGGTAGCGTAAAGGCCACTCAACGCTTTCCGTGAGCATGTTTTTCGTATATTCCAGGCCTCCAATGTCGTCCCAGGATGTATCGCTGACTTCGACATAGACTTCACGGGTGGTTGATGGTTCGATTTCACGCAGGGCTGCCTGAAAATCGGCCATGGTAATGTTCAGGTTGACCAGCGTTTCATATGGTATATAGCCACGCTGATAGTCAATGTAGGGTAGCACGCGTCGAAGTGCGATCATGGCGGCTTCGCGACATAGCGCTTCCAGGTCGGCACCAACAAAACCAGGCGTCAATTGGGCCAGCCGTTGGATGTCGACATCGTTGGCCAGGGCCGCATCGCGACTGTGAATCTGGAGGATTTCCATGCGGCCGTGCATATCGGGAACGCGCAGGGCGATCTCACGGTCGAAGCGGCCGGGTCGGCGAATGGCCGGATCCAGTGCGTTGGGCTGGTTGGTGGCACCAATAATTACCACCTGGCCGCGCGACTCCAGACCATCCATCAAAGCCAGCAATTGTCCTACAATGCGGCGCTCGACTTCTCCACCTGTTTCGGCACGTTTTGGTGCCAGCGCGTCTATTTCATCAATAAAGATGACACTGGGGGCTTTACGTTGGGCCTCCTGAAAGACTGAGCGCAGGCGCGATTCGCTCTCACCGTAAAACTTATTAATAATTTCGGGACCATTGATGATAAAAAAGGTGGCCTTTGTCTCGGTGGCTACTACGCGCGCGATTAGAGTTTTACCTGTTCCTGGAGGTCCATAGAGCAAGACACCCTTTGGTGGCTCGACACCCAGGCGATCAAAGACGGCGGGATATTTTAGTGGGAGCTCCAGCATTTCACGAATACGTTGCAGTTCTTTTCCCAGTCCACCGATGTCTTCGTAACCGACATGATGGGACGCGCCATTGTTGGCGCCACGGGCCTGGGCACGCACGATGGTGCCTGGTTGTACCATGACTGCTTCAACTTCACTGGTCTGGCTGGGCGTTTCCACGATTGGGAGCTCGCCGGTTTTCCTGGTCTGTAAGGTGTAGGCTGGCGTAGCTGGATTTGTGCCGATGATGAGAAATTCGCGTGGTGCGGTGCCCGGGGTGCCAACACGTAGTAGATCGCCAATCGTTACGGGCAAACCAACCAGGTAGCGAGTGATGTATTGCAGGTCGCTTTCCTGGATGGGGGCGCCGCTGCTCAATGGCAGGATGGTGATTTTTTCGGCCGTGCTGACTTTGGCTTTGTGGACGCGGACATGCTCGCCGAGTCCAGAGGCGCTATTCTGCCGTACCTGGCTATCCATCTGAATCGCTTGCTGACCACGGTCCACGATTGCGCTGGGCACAACTTTGGCGGCGGTGGTGCGTGCCCCTTCAATCATGACGATGTCGCCTGCCTGGCAGCCGAGACGCGCCATATCACTGGGATCGATACGCGCGGCGCCACGCCCAACCTGGAATCCTTCGACGACGACGAGTTGCAGGCGTTCAGTGCCTGGATCTTTGGCTGTTGTGGTTGCTTCTGTTGCTGATCCGTTGGCCCCGGTTGTTGTATCGCCTGCATTGCCATTGGCTAGTTTGGCTGTTGTATGCTTGGGTGCCTGTCCGTCAAGCCTGGCTGTCACCTGTGCTGTTGCGTCGGAATTATGTATGTTTGTATTGGGAGTAGTACGTGGCTCCTCCATATATATCCTCTCTTTTCCCCATGATGATATAGGGGATTGCTTGCTACATCACTTTGGATGCATCAACATGTACGAGATAGGCAGAAGAAAGTTAGATGAGAGCGGGACCAACCAATTGGTCCCGCTCTCATCTAACTTTTGCCGCTGATATTTTCTTTGCTCAAAACAGTTGTAATGATTGGCGCACGTTCTGCGCCAATCATTACAAATTACAGAGGGTGCGGGCGCGTCAGCGCCCGTGAGAGGGGGCGCATCTACGACGATTTTATTAACGTCTGGCGTTCCATAGGGTGGTGCGCGCGTCTGCGCTGGAGACGTGGCCTGCTTTGACTACGGTACGACGCAGGAAGTATCCTCCAATCAATACCAGGGCCGAGACGAGCATCCCGATGCCACCGCGCTTTTTGCGTGAGCTTGAGTGCGTCTGTTTTTTGGTGAGCAAAAAGGTCTGTACTAGCCAGGGTAAGACCAGCCCTCCACCAACCATGACGCGCCAGAAGGTGGGACCCTGTTCCGTTGGCTCTGTCCCGACCAGCGCTTTGGCGGCTCGTCCGGATGTGCGCAGGTAGGCGAACAGGCTTACCATTTCGATCAGGATGTTCATCCATTCGATGCGCTCTAGCTTGTGCAGGGTTTTGACGGGTGCGCCAATGATGCGCAAGATGAATGAAATCAACGCGGTACTGGTTGAAAAGGCTGATGAGACGAATAGTGCCCCGAGCATTCTGCTGCGTGACCAGACAGGCACGCTGGTTGAAGCGAGTAGCACTCCGGTGTAGCCACCAAGGAAGACAGCGAAGAAGCTACCGGGCACGGCCAGCAATTTCTGGGGCAGGCGAGCCAGCAAACGTGCTCCCCACCAGTTTCCCAGTATGTTGTCTTTGGCTGCCTGGATTACTGCGGTGATTCCACTAAATAACGAGAAGCCCAGTAGCCCCCAGACGCCCATCGACATTGGCGATTTGAACTTGAAGACGCGCAACATGTTCAAGAATTTTTCGGGACGGCCCAGATCCTTAATTAGCAAGGGGGACATGGCAGTAGCGCGAGCAAAGAGACGTAGTAGCCAACGCGTGCCACCACGCGATCCTCTTTAGAGCCAAAGAGTGAGGCAATGGTAGCCAGCACATAGCAGCCACCAGCCAGTCCTCCCATGAAGAAGTACCAGATGATTTCCCAGCTCCAGACTGGGGCTTTGAGGACTGGATAATCATAATAGGTTTTTTCCTGTAGTTCGCGGTCCGGCTCGGGCTGATAGCCAGTACTCAGGCGTGCCAGGGTTGTCAGTAACCCTGGTTGCTGTATTATGGCTGGGATGCCAGCGGGCTTTCCATTGGTTGGCTGTTGCTGTATGCGTAGCGCCTCGTTCTCCGAAGTTCGTATACTATCCATAGTACTCCCTGTCCTATTCTTTTTTGAAGAAGAAGATACTCATCAGGCCCATCAGGATCGCTGCGATAATGGTTCCCAATGACGTGGGAAGCACATGAGTGCTCGGACGGGATGGGTTGGCTGGTAGGTTATATATTTCTGGCTCATCGAGCAACAAAAAGAATGAATTTAAGCCACCTTCCAGAATCATATCGTCCGCACCATAGAGGTGTGCCGTATCCACGCCATGTTTCTTTAGCTCCCCTACACGTTCCCGGGCTTGTTGCTTTAGCGTCGCCACTTCACCAAATTGAATTGAGTTGGTGGGACAGGCTTTAGCGCAGGCAGGTGTCATACCGTCCTTGAGCCGATCGTAACAGAGCGTGCATTTATGTGCCTGTCCATCGCCCTCGCTATCGCGGGCAATGACTCCAAATGGGCAGGCAACGACACAGTAACCACAACCATTGCAGATATCCTGCTGGACATAGACCGTATCAAATTCGGTCCGAATAATGGCGCCGGTGGGACAGGCCTCCTGACAGGGGGCGTTGGCGCAGTGTTTGCAAACATCGCTATGCATCAGCCAGCGGTCGCTGCTAAAAAATGGCAGCGCAGTACCGGGTGGTGTGGCTGGTATCACGTCCTGTGATGCCTCGGCGGGCTGAAATAGGGATAGTTCCGGCAGTTTACCTCCCGGAGCTGGTGTCGCGGCGGACGAAGGCTTACGGCGTTCAATTTGCTCAATAAATTGCACATGGCGCCAGGTGGTAGCTCCCAGTTGTTGCGTATTATCATAGCTGGTGCCGGTCCAGTTTGGCGTCGTTGCAGGCAACTGATTCCACTGCTTGCAGGCTATCTCACAGGCTTTACAGCCGATACAGAGACTGGTATCGGTAAAAAATCCCATGGTTGGCTGCTCAGGTAGTGGCGGCTCTTTTTTGAGCAGGTTAAGCAGCTGCGGCAACTGCTTAACCTCGCTGGAAATGGACGAGATGGTGTCTCGCCCACGCTCTTTTATCATTTCCTGTCTTCCCTCTCGTTATGAAAGGCGTCCAGGACGCACATTACAGGTGAAAGCTTTCGCTTCTTCAATACTTACGTTTGGTTCAAGGACGGAGTGGGTCAGATCGTTGGTGATGCTGCCTGTGCTCTTCCCCTGGAATCCCCAGTGAAAAGGAAGTCCAATCTGGTGGACCATGCGGCCGCGAATCTGTAGTGGACGCATGCGTCGGGTGACCATCGCCTTCGCCTCAATTTCACCTCGGGGCGTACTCAGCACCATCCATTCGCTGTGCTTGATGCGCTTTTCGGCCGCCAGCTCGGGGCTGATCTCTGCGAACAACGAGGGCTGTAGTGTATTGAGCCACGGCATCCAGCGCGTCATGGGACCACTGACATGGTGCTCCGTCAGGCGATAGGTGGTGATCACAATGGGATAATTGGGATCGTCGATCGCCGCTAACGGGTTGTCCTTGCGCTGCTTATGGTATTTCGCGGCCGGATTGCTCTGTTGCGCGTAGAGCGCGTTATGGACCGGCGATTCAGCCGCTTCATAGTGGGTGGGTAAAGGCCCATCCTTTAAGCCAACCGGCGCATAGAGCCAGCCTTTGCCATCGGGCTTCATGATAAATGGATCGACGCCTGAGATGGCGTCCATGCCGATGGCATCGGGCGCGGGTTGATAATCAGGCGCTTTGTTGACTGGAAAATCGGGCACGTCTTTGCCGGTCCACTTTTTCTGCTCTTCGTCCCACCAGATGTACTTCTTGCTCTCAGACCATGGTTTCCCCTGTGGATCTGCCGAGGCCCTGTTATAGAGGATGCGGCGATTAGCCGGCCAGGCAAATCCCCATTGGGAATTGATATTGCCATCGCTGATACGTGACGCGGCCAGGTTTTTGCCTGGCTCCGGATATATGCCACTATAGATCCATGAGCCACAGGCCGTGCTGCCATCTGCCTTGAGGGCAGTGAAGGCAGGCACATGGGGTGCATTGTGGATAGTATAGGTTTTAAGCGCGCCATCGTCGTTTTTCTGACTGGCGTAGAAACCGTTGATCTCTTTCAACACCAGTTCGGCATCTGGCTCATCCGTCAGGTGTGAACCTGGCTCGGGCTCGGCCATCTCGTAGTCCCAGGTCAAGGCCTGAATTGGCTGATCTTTTGGATCGGTACTGTCAGCATAGAGTGCTTTGAGACGTTTCCCTAGCTCATAGATAAACCAGAGATCTGAGCGTGCATCGCCGGGTGGATCAACAGCTTTATCACGCCATTGGACCAGGCGCTGGGTATTGGTAAAGCTACCCTCTTTTTCGGTTGAGGCTGCGGCCGGCATCAGGAAGATCTCCGTCTTGATCTGGCTGGGGTCTTTATGGTCTGGACCCTTGTACCAGAAGGCGGCCGATTCCACTTCATACAGGTCGCGTACCACCATCCAGTCGAGCTGAGCCAGGGCCTTGCGCTGCATACGCGAATTCGTGCTGCCCGCTGCCGGGTTTTGTCCGAGCAGGAAGTAGCCTTTGACCTTGCCGTCGAGCATGTCGTAACTGGTGTTGATATGGGAATGGTCTCCAATGATTTTTGGTAGCCAGTGATAGCCCCAATCATTCTCTTTGGTGGCGTTGTCCCCATACCAGGCTTTGAGCAGGCTGACAATGTACGAAGGTAGATTAGACCACCAGCCTAGCTTCATGCCTACGGTGTTGATGTACTCCTCAAGCGTCTGTTGGGTGCGCTTATGTACGTGTTTATCTTTGCGTTCACCCTGGGTGGTTGCTGTTGGATTGTGCTGAGCCTCCGGTTTGTGTGTGATCATCTCGGCGGGTTGGGGCATGTAGCCGGCCAGCAGATCATACAGGGTTGGTACGTCGGTTGAGCCCTGGATGGACGCGTGCCCGCGTAAGGCCATGACTCCACCACCAGGTCGCCCGATATTACCGAGCAAAAGCTGGATGATGGCGCCCGCGCGAATAATCTGCACACCTTTGGATTGTTGCGTCCAGCCTACGGCGTAGCACAATGCTCCTGTGCGTTCGCGGCCAGAGTTCTCTACCAGCGTCTGCACGACACTGAGCCACATGTTCGCTGGGACACCACATTCCGTCTCAACCATTTCCGGCGTGTAGCGTGCGTAGTGCCGGCGCATGATCTGGAAGACACAGCGTGGATGTTGCAGCGTCGGATCGGTCAGGGGTTTGCCATTGTCGTCCCTCTGGTAATCCCAGCTGCTCTGATCATCATAGGTCTGCGTTTCCTGGTCATAGCCTGAGAAAAGCCCATCGAGCTCCTCTGTATCTTTGAATTCTTCCCGCACCAGCATGGCTGCATTGGTGTAGTTGACGACATAATCGTGGAAGTATGCGTTGTTTTCGAGCAGATAACGGATGATGGCGCCCAGAAATACAATATCTGATCCCGCGCGTGTTGGCACATAAAGATTGGCCAGTGCCGATGTGCGCGAGTAGTGAGGATCGACATGGATGATTTTGGCACCACGCTCCTTAGCCTTTACCACGTTGGCAAAAGCGACTGGATGGGCTTCAGCCATGTTGCTGCCCATGATCAGGATGCAATCGCTATTCACGAGATCCTGTGGAAATGTTGTGGCCCCGCCACGTCCTACCGTTGTACCCAGACCGGGCACTGTAGAACTGTGTCATATACGGGCCTGGTTCTCAATGGATACGATACCGAGCCCGGCATTGAAGAGCTTCTTGATTACATAATTCTCTTCAACGTCCAGCGTTGCGCCACCCAGTGCGGCCATAGCCAGCGTATGATTAACTTCGCGCCCATCTTCCAGGCGCTCAACAAACGTTTCGTCGCGTACTTTTTTCACGCGTTGCGCGATCTGTTCCATGGCCCAATCCTGGGATTTTACTTCCCAGTGGTCACTATAAGGAGCACGATAGAGTACCTGCGTCAGGCGGCTTGGATTTACTGTGTATTGGAATGTTGCGGACCCCTTGGGGCAGAGGGTTCCGTGGTTGATGAAGCTATCGGGATTGCCCTCGATGTCGATTACCTGTCCGTTTTTGACATAGACGTTGAGGCCACAGCCAACGGCGCAATATGGGCAGACGCTATGTACTACTTTGGCGTCCCGAATGCGGGGAGCTTTTTCCCGGCTTTCCTTGCTGAATGGTTGGACTTTAGAGCCAATCTCCATCATTGCAGATAGCAGGTCTGGTGTCCTGGTGCGTTCATTCGCTTGTTCTTGCATAGTTATATCCTCTTCTAGCGAAGCAAATGATACTATACGTCTGAAAAAAAGCAGGTATTGCTGGTCTGTATGGCTTACTACGCCATATTTGTTCGGTTTCCGCTTCTCTATTGTGAATGTATTGTACCACGTTTGTAGGTAAGTTATAGTAAATGTTTTTTTACTTATAGCTCCCTGACATTATTACGTGTGCAATGACTGTTGTCGGCACATTTGCTGAACTATCAGGACTGTTGGATTCTCTTTTCAACGGTTGTAAAAGTCAGCAGTTGTAAAAGCTGATCTACATCATCGATGGTACTATTTTCATAGATCAGAAGCAGGTATATATAAGCTGAAAATCAGTTGGCGCGCCTTGCGCTACGACATACCTTAGTACTAATTCTAATTTTTCTAAGCGTTCTAAGCATATACTTATCTTGCTAAACTTTTTCTTATGCGATATACTAGCCTCAAGTATCACTATGAAGAGTAAAAACACGCCACGAGACAAATTGATATAGGCATAGTGGCAAATTAAAATAGTAGGCATGGTAGTTAGTACATCAAAAGAAAATTATAGAAGGGTCTAATGTTAGCGCATGGAAATGCCTCCAAAGGAAAACAGAGAAATACCTAAATCAGATACACGTAACTCTAATCCCAAGACAACACGCAAGCGCAGCTTTGTTGCTCGCTATAGTCTTCCCATTGCTTTGATTGTGATGGGTCTACTTCTCCTGGGAATTGTTGGAGCAAAGTATGTTACTGTTTCGTTAAATGGAGCGGCAGTACAGGAGAAGCCGATTAGCAATGTTTTGAATATGGCGGATCAGCACTATTTGAAATCGGTTGTTCTCAATGGAAATGATGTCACAGCGACCAGCGTAACAGGCCAGCAGTACCATGCGGTTAAAGAAGAAGGTCAGTCGGTCACCGAAATATTTCGACGAGATGGTGTAGAAGTCAATATTGATAACAATCAACAGGGTCAGTGGTTGCAGGGGGTAACGGGGCTATTGCTTGCTTTGCTTGTGGTCGGCCTGACCTTTGTTTTTTTACGTCGCAGTGGTCTGGGCGGCCAGGCATTGCCTTTTGTTCGCTCGAAAGCCAGGCGTTTTTCTGAGTCTCGTCCATCTGTATTGTTTAAAGATGTGGCCGGTGTCGAAGAAGCAAAAGTTGAGTTACAAGAGATTGTGGAGTTCTTGAAACAGCCTGAGCGCTTTACTTCTATCGGGGCGCGTACCCCGAAAGGCGTTTTGCTGGTTGGTGCTCCAGGCACTGGTAAGACATTGATCTCTCGCGCTGTTGCTGGTGAGGCTGGTGTCTCTTTCTATAGCGTGAGCGGCTCGGAATTTGTGGAGATGTTTGTGGGTGTTGGCGCGGCTCGTGTCCGTGATCTCTTTAAAGAAGCCAAAGACCATTCGCCGTGTATTATATTCATTGACGAGATTGACGCCGTTGGCCGCCAGCGTACCAATTCTGGGAATGGTGGTAACGACGAGCGCGAGCAAACGTTAAATCAATTGCTGGTCGAGATGGATGGTTTCGATAAGCACACCAATGTTGTGGTGATTGCCGCCACCAACCGTCCAGATGTATTAGATCCCGCATTGTTGCGCCCAGGGCGCTTCGATCGCACTGTAACGTTGGATAATCCTGATATTCGTGGTCGCCTGGCGATCCTTGAGGTACACGCTGCGGGCAAACCTTTTGAAGAGGGCGTCACCCTGACTGAACTGGCTCGCCAGACCGCTGGCTTCTCGGGCGCCGACCTGGCTAACCTCTTGAATGAGGCCGCTTTGCTCGCCGCACGTAAGGATCTGCCAAAGATTGGGAAAGACGATCTGGAAGAGGCGATCTTACGCGTGATGGCTGGACCTGAGCGCAAGAGTCGGATGATTACGGAAGCTGAGAAGGCCATTATTGCCTATCACGAAGTCGGACATGCGATCGTGATGCGCTCAATGCCTAACGCCGATCCTGTGCAGAAAGTTTCTGCGATTGCTCGTGGCAAGGCTCTGGGTATTACGGTGCAGTCACCTTCTGAGGATCGCTATCTGATGCGTCGCTCTGAACTGCTATCAAAGATGGCGGGAGCCATGGGTGGACGTGCAGCTGAAGAGATTATCTTCGGAGACATCACAACCGGCGCCAGTCAGGATATCGAGTATGTTACCAATATTGCTCGCCGCATGGTGTGTGAGTTTGGTATGTCCCCGCTGGGCAACGTCGCGGTAAAAGCTGACGCTGACGGCAATAACATGATGAGTGCCGAAATGGCTGCTCGCATCGATAAGGAAATCTCGGTCCTTATTGATCAGGCTTATGCCACCGCCTTGTCGATCCTGCGTGAGAAACAGGAGAAACTAACGCTTATCTCTGAGCACCTGATCCGCGTAGAGACAATTGACGGCGAGGAATTGGATAGGATGTTATTCGCAGCATGACCAGAACGTTCATCGCTCTTGAGATGGATGAACATATGCGGCGCCATCTGAATGGATTCATCCAGCAGATGGCGCCTGTGCTTCCTGGGCTGCGCTGGGTTGATCCGCGCAGCATACACCTCACGCTGGCATTTTTGGGCGAATTAGATGCCGAGCAGCTGGTTCTAGCCTATGAGGCTGCGCAGCTGGCTGCCCTGCGCGCTCATTCGTTTTCCTATAGTTTGACGAAGCCTGGCATCTTTGGCTCGCCCCGCCAGCCGCGCGTTTTATGGATGGGTATTGAAGAATCCTCAGGCTCGCTCAAGCGTCTGTATAGACTGTTGCAAAGGGAACTGGTCCAGCGAGGCTTTGCCGAGGAATCACGTCCCTTTTCGCCCCATCTGACGCTGGCTCGTGCTAAAGCACCCCTCAATCCAACCGAGCAGGCCGCTCTCCAAAAAATCCTTGCCCCCTACCACAAAGCCGTGTCAACCCATGCTTACGCCGCCACCTATATTCGCGTTATGAAAAGTGAGCTCTCGCGCGCCGGAGCAACCTACACCTGCCTCCAGGAATACACCTTATCAAAAAAATAAACTTTCTACCTCGACGCCTGAAAACGTTTGATTGTTCGCTTTGTTCCTAAGACCGTGTCTGAATGCATGCTTTTCGCGCCTGCGGCCCCTGACACTACGCGCCTTCGGCGCTCAAAAGGTTTTTATATGATTTTGTGAAAAAGTGCGCCAAGCGCACTTTTTCACAAAATCATATAAAAACTGGCTCGGCCGCGCATGCGGACGCCCGAAAGGGGGGCTTTGCTTCCCCAGTAAGAATGGGAGTTTGATACACTGTAAAGGAAAAGTATGGAGAATATAGCGAGAGAGAAAGAATAAAAATTTGTTATTCCTATTTGGAGCTATGTCCATCTAGTATAACATAGAAATCGCTTTATAAGCAAGCGATTAACCAGAAATTGTATGTGATAAACATACATAACCTGACATTAGTACGTGTATGCTTTCTCCAAATATACGAAGAATGGCTCCAATTGGCTTGACAACTATTTACCAGGTGATGTATCCTCGAAAACACAAAGAGATATTGCAGAATGCTCTGGCAAAGTTGCTAATGGTGTATCTGTAAATACACAAATTGCTTCAAAAATTATATTAGATTTGTACCACATGTTTTGTTGAAAACAGGAGAGAAAAACGATGGCAATGTCATATGGAATGGAGATGGCGATGAATGCTAATCAACGTCCCTCTCGACATATGCCCTTTTCTATGCCTGCACAGAGTATGTGGGCATGTGGTGCGGCTGCAAGCGCAAACGCAACAACTAATATCTTGAAAACCGACGTAATCACGTCGGTTTCTTTGTTTGTGCTTATTCCCTTATTAATTTCCGTTTCCCTTGTTATAGGGCTTGTGGTCATTATTAGCCTCCTCCTTATGGGCCTTACCGGACTCATAGGGCTTGAGAGTCTGGTAGGGCGAATCATTCAGATGGCCACAAGAAGTGCACAGGGAGATTAAACGGGAGCAAAGACGCCACCCCAATCCAATGAAGGTATCCTGACGAGGACCTCCCAGCATGGGAGGTCCTTTTTATAGTTAAAATTTTCAGGAGGAATTATGGCAATCGCTGCAAAGGATATTCAGAAGAAGGGTACAACTTATCAGGTTGCTCAACATGAGGATGAAGTTCGTGAATTAACCGGCAGTGAGATCATTTGTGAGACATTGATCCGCGAAGGCGTCGATTTAATGTATGGTTATCCGGGTGGCGCCATTATGCCGTTCTATGATGCGATTACGTCTTATCCAGCTCTGCATCATGTCCTTGTTCGCCATGAGCAGGCGGCGTCGCATGCCGCCGATGGCTACGCTCGCGCAACTGGTAAGGTGGGCGTTTGTGTGGCTACCAGCGGTCCAGGGGCGACCAATCTGGTAACGGGACTGGCGACCGCGTTTATGGATTCTGTGCCGATGATTGCGATTACCGGCCAGGTAGCGCGCAGCTTTATTGGTCGTGATGCTTTTCAGGAGACAGATATACTGGGTGTGACACAGCCAATCACCAAGCATAATTTTCTGGTGCGTAACGTTGAGGAACTGGCTCCTGTCATGCACGAAGCCTTTCGCATCGCCCGCAGCGGCCGCCCTGGTCCTGTGCTGGTCGATGTGCCAAAGGATGTGCAATTCGCCAGAACCGCCTATCGCCCATCTGAGCATATGACCTCGGACGAATATCTGAATACGGTCGCGGCTCAGTGCGAGCCTCCATCTGAGTATCTCTTGTCCCGGGCCGCTGAGTTGATTGCTCGCTCAAAGCGGCCAGTAATCATGGCGGGACATGGTGTCATCCTGTCAAACGCATATGCCGAGTTGAAAGCGTTTGCTGAGAAGGCATCTATACCAGTCATCACTACTCTGCTGGGCTTGAGCGCTTTCTCCGATAATCATCCTCTGCATATCGGTATGCCCGGCATGCATGGTCCGGCCCATACCAATCACGCGATTGGTGCCGCTGATCTGATCATTGGTGTTGGCCTGCGTTTTGATGATCGCGTTACCGGCGATGTCACGAAGTTTGCGCCTCATGCTCAGCTCATTCATATTGACGTCGATGCTTCAGAAATGCACAAAGTGAAGGTGGCTGAGGTACCGATGGTAGCCGATGCCCGTGTGGCTCTGGCGGCTCTGACCGAGGCGATCGAGGCTGGTGATCATCGCGACTGGTTGCAGGAGATCCGTTCCTGGGAAGCGGCTGACGATGAGCGTGGTAGGCAGGTCATACGCGACGAAGAGCTTCCCGATCCTATCAACATTCTAAGTGCTATTCACAAGGTGACTGATGGCGAGGCCATTGTGGTCTCCGATGTGGGTCAGCATCAGATGTGGACCGCTCGCTTCTATCAGTGGACCAGGCAGAACAGCCATATTACTTCTGGCGGGCTGGGGACAATGGGTTTTGCATTGCCGGCTGCAATGGGCGTCAAAATGGGGGTGCCCGATGCTCCTGTCTGGGCTGTTGCTGGTGATGGCGGTATCCAGATGAATATTCAGGAACTGGCCACCTTGCAGCAAGAGGGGGTCGCGGTCAAAGTTGCGATTATGAATAATGGCTACCTGGGTATGGTACGCCAGTGGCAGCAGTTTTTCCACTCTCGCAACTATTCTGAGACACCAATGAGTGGACCGGATCATGTGAAACTGGCCGATGCTTATGGTTTGAAGGGCATTCGGGTGAAGCGCCGTGAGGATGTTGAGCCCGCTATTCGCGAAGCCATGGAGACAGAGGGCAGCGTGGTTGTTGAATTTATTATTGAGCCGGAAGCGAACGTGTATCCCATGGTTGCTCCTGGTAAGGCAATCACTGATATGATTGAGGAAACGGCACAGGAGAACCCTAAACATGAGTAATAGTGCTACGACTACACCCAGGGCGCATCATTCAAATGCTCCACAGGGAACCGAGAAAATCCATACTCTGATCATTCTTGTCCATGATCGGCCGGGAGCCATTGATCGAGTGGTTGGCGTGCTGCGCCGGCGTCGCTCAATGCTGCAGTCTCTGTCGATCGCACCCGATACTCAGAATGAGGTGTTCCGTGTTACGGCTCAGGTGAAGGACGCTGAAGTTGTGATGGATCACCTGGTGGCCCAGATCCGCAAGGTGATTGATGTGCAGCATGTGACTAATATTAGCTCCGAGCAGGCCATTACTCGTGAGATGGCATTGATCCAGGTTGAGACAGCGACAGCTGATAGTAATACGATCATCGCTGCCAGCCAGCCATTTGGTGCCGTCGTCATCGATGCGATCCCCGAGGCGGTTACTTTGGAAGTGACTGGCGACGCGGCAAAGATCGCTGAGGCTCTGGCGACGTTCCAAAAGTATGGTATACGCGACGTTGCCCGCTCGGGCTCCGTCGCGATCGCGCGCAACGTCGCTACAAACTAGCAGTGGGTCCCGGCCCCATCGTAGGGGCCTTGTGATTGTGAATCTACTACATTTTAAGGAGTAAAAGTACTCATGCCAAATATTTACTATGATTCGGACGCAAACTTAGATCTTATTCAGCAGAAGCGTATTGCCATCATCGGCTATGGTAGCCAGGGCCATGCGCACGCGTTGAACCTCAGGGACAACGGTTGTGATGTGGTAGTTGGTCTCCCCACAGGCAGTAAGAGCCGTGCCAAGGCCGAGGCCAATGGCCTGCGCGTCTTGACGCCGGCTGATGCCGCTCAGCAGGCCGACGTCATCATGATTTTGATTCCTGATGAGATCCACCGCGAGGTCTTCGAGCGCGACATTCGTCCTGGCCTGGCCCCCGGCAAAATGTTGATGGTTGCCCACGGTTTTAGCCTGCACTTCTCACAGATTGTGCCACCGGCTGATATTGATGTTGCCATGGTAGCTCCTAAGAGCCCTGGCCACATGGTGCGCCGTGTGTTCGAGGAAGGCGCGGGCGTCCCAGCGCTTTGGGCCGTCTTCCAGGATGCTACAGGCCAGGCTGAAGCCCTGACCCTCTCATATGCTCGCGGTATTGGTTGCACCCGCGCGGGTGTGCTGCGCACAACCTTTGCCGAAGAGACCGAAACAGACCTGTTTGGCGAGCAGGCCGTACTCTGTGGCGGCGTCTCTGC
This sequence comes from Dictyobacter formicarum, assembly GCF_016587435.1. Next base: position 184,398 of record NZ_BNJJ01000006.1, on the reverse strand, counting down.
TTTGATCCAGGCCGGATTTGAAACGCTGGTTAACGCTGGCTACCAGCCAGAAGTAGCCTACTTCGAGTGCTTGCATGAGATGAAGCTGATTGTGGATCTGATGTATCAGGGTGGTATCAGCTATATGCGCTACTCCATCAGCAATACCGCTGAATATGGGGACTATGTAACTGGCCCTCGTATCGTCAACGACGAGACTCGGGCCGAGATGCGCCAGATCCTGCGCGAGATTCAGAATGGTACCTTTGCCAAGAACTTCATTCTCGAAAATCAGGCAGGCCGTCCTGGCTTCCAGGCTATGCGTCGCGCCCATGCCGCCCATCAGATTGAAAAGGTCGGCCATGAACTGCGTGCGATGATGCCCTGGCTGAACTCCAAGAAATCAGAAAAAGCTGAGTCAACAAAATAACGGATGAGGCCAACGGGCCTCATCTGGAACATGGTTATAAGGAGGGAACAAACCATGGAAGATCCTGCAGTAGTTAAAATTTTTGATACAACTCTGCGCGATGGCGAACAGTCTCCTGGCGCAACTTTGACCACGGCTGAAAAACTTCAAGTTGCTCAACAACTTGCTCGTTTGAATGTTGATATTATTGAAGCGGGTTTTCCTGCAGCTTCTCCTGGCGATCTTGCGGCAGTCAAAGCCATTGCTCGCCTGGTGCGCGGCGTGTCGATAGCTGCTCTTGCGCGTGCTCATAAGAGCGACATCGATGCGGCCTGGGAAGCTATTCGTGACGCTGAAGCGCCTGTTATCCATGTGTTCCTTGCTACCTCCGATATCCATCTTCAACATAAACTTTGTATCAGCCGGGAAGAGGCTCTGGAGCGTGTACGCGCCATGGTCTCTTATGCGCGCAGCCTCTGCCCGACCGTTGAGTTTTCGGCCGAGGATGCGACACGCAGTGATCGTGATTACCTGTGCCAGGTCCTTGCAGCCGCCATCCAGGCAGGCGCTACAACGGTGAACGTTCCCGATACCGTTGGCTATACCTTCCCGCACGAATATGAGGAGCTTTTCCATATGCTGCGTGAACGCGTGCCTGGGATGGAGCAAGTGACCCTCAGTGCCCATTGCCACGATGATCTGGGCATGGCCACCGCTAATACGCTGGCCGCCATCAAAGGTGGGGCGCGCCAGGTTGAGGTCACTGTCAATGGCCTGGGCGAGCGCGCGGGCAACACTGCTTTAGAAGAAGTGGTCATGGCTTTGCGCACCCGTCCCGACACATTTGGCTCAGTAGATACGCGTATCAATGCGCACGAGCTGCTCTCTACCAGCCAGCTCGTAAGCCAGCTCACAGGTATCCTGGTCCAGCCCAACAAAGCCATTGTTGGCATGAATGCCTTTGCGCATGAGGCGGGCATCCATCAGGATGGTATGCTGAAGAACCGTATGACCTATGAAATCATGACGCCGCAATCTGTCGGCTGGAACGATACCAACCTGATCCTGGGCAAACACTCTGGTCGTCACGGACTCGATGCTCGCCTACGCCAACTTGGTTACAAGCTCAGTGCCGAGCAACTGCAATCCGCCTATGGCCGTTTTGTGGCTCTGGCCGACCAGAAAAAGTACATTACCGATGCCGATCTGGCTTACATCGTCGAGAGCGGACAGGAAACGCCCGCCGCCGTCTAACTCAAAAAGACGTCAGCGGACACATCACGTAGGTGCGGGCGAGTATGCTGGGGGCTTGATCATGCCCTCGCTTTTGCCCTTCCTGCTCGAAAAAGAGAAATAAGAACGATGCTCTGCATCGGATCAAACCACTCTAAAATCGCTGTATTGATGCTTTTTCAAGCGGCGAGGAAGGAAGCGGGGGCAAGATCATGCCCCCGGCATGCTCGCCCGCACCTACGACGTTTCTTGTTTTTGGTGATTTGAGGGTTGCTTTAACCCCATCAATTACTTTTGTCTTCAAGATAGCTTGAACATTGCAGAACATGATAGAATAAGCTAGCGAAAGAAAGGATGAACCATGCATTCATCATCAGAAAGGCAGGTAGCCGGCGATGGCACTGGTATTACCTGTTTCGGTTACAGTCTTAACCCCAGCAACATCCGCTAACCTGGGACCCGGCTTTGATAGCCTGGGTTTGGCATTACAGATCTACAATCGATTTGAGGTTGAAGAGTGGGGAAGTGATCCTGATCATCCACATATTGAGGTGCTTGGAGCGCTTGGAGAAGGCCTATCTACTGGACCGGACAATATGTTCTTCCAGACTTTTGTGCTGCTCCTCAAACGCTTGCAGGTACCTATCCCTTCCGTCCGTATCCGTATGACAATCAACATCCCTCATGGATGTGGTCTCGGGAGTAGTGCTACCGCAGTCGTGGGCGGCCTGATGGCGGCCAATGAATGGGTACGCACGCTTGGCCTGGCTGTCCCGAAGGAAGAATTACTGGAAATGGCTGTTGAGGCTGAGGCAGGCAACCATCCGGACAACGTAGCTCCAGCACTGCTTGGTGGGCTGGTTGCGACTACGCATGTTGAAGGAAAAATTCACGCCATTAAGACTAAATTTCCCAATTCTCTCAGGGCGGTCATCTTTACTCCTTCATTCCCTATGGATACCGTCGCGGGCCGTAAGTTATTGCCGGCGAATTATCCTAAGGCAGATGTGACTTTTAATACAGGACGTGTTGCTTTGCTATTAACCGCGTTACAAACGGGGAGCTATGAGTTGATCGGGGAAGCTATGCAAGATCGACTTCATCAGCCCTATCGCCAGGTACTTTTCCCTGCCATGCCTGATATCATCAAGGCTGCTGTTGCTGCGGGAGCACATGGTGCATGCCTTTCTGGAGGCGGTTCATCCCTTATCGCACTTGCCAGTTCACACTTCCATGATATCTTGCGTGCGATGCAAAATACTGCACGCGCCGCTGGCGTGGAAGGAACAGGCATGATTTTACGTGCGGATCAGAATGGGGCACGGGTTCTTAATACACCTCGTAGTCGCATACGAAAGGAAGTCAGTGCGCGTTATGGCGATCAATTCTACTGGTCTCCAGCCAGACCGGGAAGCGGACGATAATCAACATCGTTCGCTTACTACTCTTGCTCCCGATGCGGTTGAAGCTTTGTCTTCAACCTCTTTGCGGTGTGTCGAGTGTTCTGCTCTTTACCCTGCTTTAGAGATGGGTCAACCGCCACGCTATCGCTGTGATTGTGGTGGTGTATTGGATGTTGAGACTGAGTTCAAGCTACCTCAGCAGCCAACACATTCAGATTCGGATGTTGATTCGATGCTCTATGGCTTTGACGCGGAGTTGGATGGTGGAACTCCTTCCGCCGGCTCTTCCTGGCGTCAGTTATTTGATGAGCGTGCCGCTAATCCTCCGATCTGGTCGATTAGTTCCGATAAGATGTTGCTCGATGGCAGTGGTGTCTGGCGCTATCGCGAACTGATTTTGCCGGCCCCTGAACGTTTTGTGGTTACTCGGCCCGAAGGAAACACCAGTCTGTATCCTGTTGGGATAGAGAATTGCAGCGTTGGCCGCATCGGTCATCGCCAGATTGGCGCGTATGCGGGCCTGGAGCGCTTCTTCTTGAAGCACGAGGGCGAAAATCCAACGGGCAGTTTTAAGGATCGCGGTATGACCGTCGGGGTCACGATGGCTAATCTGTTGGGCGCAAGGGCCGTTGCCTGTGCCTCAACGGGTAATACCTCTGCCTCTCTGGCTTCGTACGCGGCCCAGGCTGGCCTGGAGGGGATCGTCTTTTTGCCAGCAGGCAATGTCTCTGGTGGTAAGCTAGCTCAATCACTGGCCTATGGCGCCCGAACCGTGCAAATCGAGGGCGATTTTGATGATGCTATGCGCCTGGTTGAGCAAGTGTGTAATGAACTGGGCATCTATCTGCTGAACTCCCTGAATCCTTTTCGCGTGGAGGGGCAAAAGGCGATCGGCCTTGAGATTTTGCAACAGCTGGACTGGCAGGCGCCGGACTGGCTGGTTCTACCGGCCGGCAACCTGGGGAATACCTCGGCGATTGGAAAGGCTTTTCGCCAGGCCTATAATCTGTCGTTGATCAGCCATGTTCCGCGCATTGCCTCTATTCAGGCGGCGGGAGCAAATCCTTTCTATAAGAGTTTTGCGCAGGGTTTTGCCAGGCGTGAAACGGTCCAGGCTGATACTGTAGCAACCGCTATTCGAATTGGAAATCCTGTCAGCTATGCCCGTGCTCGCCGTGTGATTGAAGAGTGCGATGGCCTGGTTGAGCAGGTTACAGATGAGGAAATTCTTGCCGCTAAAGCGGTAATTGATCGCGCAGGTATTGGCTGCGAGCCGGCTTCGGCCGCTACTCTGGCCGGCGTGCGCAAATTAGTTGCCCGTGGCGTAATCAAGCGCGATGAACAGGTAGTTGGTATCTTAACTGGCAATTTGTTGAAAGATAGTAAGACTGGTATTCCTCAGCACGTTAGTGGTTCCTCAGTGAAAGCTACTATTGAAGCTGTCAGGAGTGTCTTGTCATAATGGAACATGATACGCAGAAAGAAGTTTCTGCTAAGTTACCTACATCTTTCCAACTACCATTAAGGAAACTGCTCAGTTCATGGGAGATTTATCCGATTCTCCTGTTGGCGGCATTCTTGCGCCTTTATTGTATCAATACTACTGAGTTCGATGGTGATCAGGCCGATATCTTTGCTATGGCTCACAATGCAGTGAGCCATGGGCACCTGGTGGCAACCAGTAATGTAGCCTCGATTGGAATATTCAATCCTCCCGCTATTATTTATGCTTTGATGGTGCCGGCGACGTTCAGTCCAGATCCCGTTGGGGGAGCGGTCCTGACTGCTCTGCTGGCTATCGTTGCGGTTTTGCTTACCTACATATTTACACGTCGTTATTATGGCCGCCTGGCTGGTACGTGGGCGGCACTTTTGTATGCGACAGCTTTTGTGCCGGTTTTCTATGCACGCTTTATGTGGAATCAGAATATGCTGTTGCTATTCGTTCCACTGTTCTTCTGGTTTTTATTCCGAGGCGTCGTCGCCCGCCGTGTGCTCTGGTTATTTCCATCCCTGGTCCTGTTTGGCTTGCTGATCCAGTTCCATGCTTCCACTATTATACTGATCGTGCCTCTGCTGGCCGCTCTGGCGCTGGCTCCGCGCTCCACGTTCCGCTGGTATGATATTGCTTTAGGGCTGGCTGGGCTACTCTTTATTTACTCTTCTTATATCTACTGGTTATTTCAGTCCAATTTTCTGGATATCAATACGATCCTGCATACAACTAGTAAAGTGGCGCTGATTGATGGACAGGCGTTCTACTTCTACCAGCAATTGCTGGGGCCCCTGCCCGAACCTATCACCAGTGGCTTGTCGCTGTTTGGTCCCTATGCTCTGGCTTTTTCATTGATCAAGTCAGTGATGAGTCTACTACTGCTCGGTGGGGCCTGTCTCGCCCTGGTGCTTGTGATCAGGGAACGGAGCGACAAAGCATCTGTCGCGACCAGGCGATCTTTTATTGCTGGCCTGGGACACTGGTGGATTGCTCTGCGCCAGTCGCCGTTTCGCTGTGGCTTGCTGTTGCTGCTGATCTGGCAGATCATTCCATTACTATATCTGACTCACCATGATATTGTGTTGCGCCTTCACTATTTCATTATGTTTATGCCAGGGCCCTTTATACTGGCCGGCTTCTTTCTCGCCGCCACATTGAATTGGTTGCATAAGCGCTCTGCCAGGCTACAGGTAGCACGTATCGCGGTACTGGTGATGGGTGTTTTGCTGGTGGTGGCTCAGTGTTTGATCTCGTTTGGCTATGTGTATGACTCTGCGTACGGGCGCTATGTTGATTATGCCTGGGGGGTCAGTACTATAATACCCTGATATCGTTACAGACAGCGTTACAGCAGGCAGATGCACTGGCTCAGCAGCGCCACCTCAATCATATTTATGTTAGCGCTGATACGGCGACACAGTCGGCTTTTCTCTATCTGGCGACACAGACAAAGACTCCGACCACGGTGGTAGCGGATACCTGCCTGTCCTGGCCTAGCGCTCAGTATGGCGCAGCCGTGCTTTTGACGACGCCTCGTAGCCATCTTTTAAATCTGATCAATAGCTACACAGCTGCAACGTCGGAGGCGACTGCGCCGCATCCTGGTGGCCCGCCGTTTCACCTGTATGTGTTGAATCCTCTATCTCCATCGGTCGGCGGCAATGCTCATGCAACGTCAGAGTTGGAGTTCATGGATGCACATTCATTTAAGAACGGCCAGGAAAAAGTGCTGGTTACGCGCTGGACATTGCTACGTTCGACTGCGGCGGCCTATCGTACCAGCTATAATTATACGTTTGGTAATGCTGCGCAGAGGGCGCTTACCTGCTCGCTCAGCTCTATTCGTTCGGGTGATCAGCTTATCGCACCTCTGACTGACACTACGCAATCACCAGCGCGCATGCAGGTGACCGCGTTTACAACCTTGCCAACAGTCCTCACGTATAATTTTATGGGTGCCTTCCCACTCCTGTTGGACACATTTCAGCAGTACAATACATCCACCAAAATAGTGCAGCCAAAAGCAATAAATTATCTTGCCGGGCTGCTACAATAGATTACATAAATTTCTATGGATTAAAGAGGGTTTGACGTGAACAAGATCAAGAGTTTTCGATTTAAGGTCCCATCCTGGAACATGCCCTCGGATCCAGTTAAAGCTGTCTGGTGGTTTTTATACTGGCTCTTGCAGTTGTTCGTGCAGTTTTTCTGGATTCCCATTATCTTGATGATGATCTATGAAACGTATAGCAATGGAGTCGTTGGTGGCGTTTTTAATGGCATCGTCAGCGGGGTGTTTACCCTATTTGTGGGATTGATCGTCTGGGCTGCGTTGTATGGGGCCTTGATTGTGATCAAGGTCAGTACCGGCATCTCCCAGGCCGTCTCAGAAATGAAGCGTATGCAGCAGCAGCAGGCAGATTTTTTGCGCCAGGCCTATTCGCCGCTCATGGGAAACAACCGGGCCGAACGAGAAGGGCGTGTGGTTGAGGGCACAATTACTGACCTGGATGAGGAGAGGCAGAAGCGTCGCCGCGAGCAATAGTCTAGAAGGGAGAGTGCTCTAGAGAGCACTCTCGGGATTGGCTGCTTTCCATGCTTGCCAGGCTTCATCATTGGGATCAGGCACATATGAGAAGAGGAGCGATCCTTCTCCTTCGATACGATACGCACCCAGAGCGGCGGGCAGCACCAATGTCTGACCGCGACTGAGCGTCTCCGTTTGCGCGAACTGGTCACCATAGGCAACACTTACTTTGGCCCCCAGGGATGTTAGAATGATACAACTATCCTCCGTTGTGCCCTGCCGTACTCCACCTTTAAAGGTAATTTCTCGCGTCAGGAAATACTTACAGGCTACCAGGCAGCGCTCTTCGTACTCTGGTGTTGCTGCAATGGATACAGGACGCATTTTGATCTGCTGCGAGGCCTCATAGCGGGAGACATCTAAGGAGCGGTCGATATGTAACTCTCGCGGCGTGCCTGCGGCCGTGAGACGACCGTAGTCATACATACGGTAGGTGACGTCAGAGTATTCCTGTAATTCGTAGAGCAGGATACCGCTGCCAATCGCATGTACCGTTCCGGCTGGTACGAACACGACGTCTCCCGCCTCCACTGGTTCGGCCTGCATCAGTTCTTCGAGCTGAACCTCTTCAATCGCTTTTCTGACCGCGGTGGGATCGGTCGCAGCTTTAAAGCCATGGATGATGGTTGCGCCCGGCTCCGCGCTTAAAATATACCAGAACTCGGTTTTGCCCAGTTTACCACCCTCAAATTCAGAGGCATAACGATCATCGGGATGGACCTGTACAGATAGCTGGGCATTGGCATCAATAAATTTAGCCAGGAGGGGGAAACGTTGACCAAAGATAGCTGTGGCCTGTTCTCCTAACAGAGCGGTGCCCAGTTCAGCGACCACCGTTCCCAGCCTCTGGCCTTCGTACGGTCCATTCTGGATCAGGTTACTGACTTCTGTCTCCCACGACTCTCCAATTAAACTGTCATCTACTGGTAGCGTTTTCCAATGATCATGTTCTAAGCGGCGTCCACCCCAGATGGTTTCGTGCAGTGATGAACGGAGGCGGATAGGATAAATGTGCGACAAAATACAACTCCTAACAATAACGGCAGTAAAAAATAGGCCAGCTTACTCTGCTAGCAAGACTCCTTCGATCAGGCGGCGCAGTTTATCGCGCATCATGATACCAGTGATGCGATAAACCTCATGCCCGTTTTTAAAGAAAACTAGCGTGGGGATTCCCTCGATCTTCCATTGTCTGGTCAAATCATCCTGTCCCTTGACATCTAGTCTGGTAAAGGTTACGCGGCCTTGATATACTTTACTGATCGCTTCGATTTCTGGCTCTTGTATCTTGCAGGCATTGCTTTGTTCTGCCGAGAAATTGACGACCACCAGTTGGGACGCTTGCAGTACCTTTTCAGCAAAAGTGTCTGATGTTACCTCATTATAGTTATCTGCCATGCTATCCTCTTGTAGTCAGTAATAAATTACACTTTTGCTTCTCAAATTATCACCCTGTACAGGCGTATGTCAAGCAAAGCGCAGCTACCACTGCCACTATAAAAAATGGTAGTGGTGCTTTCATTATGGCTGTGCTGTCAAGAGTTCTTCGGCGTCTTCAATGAGGTAGCGATAACCCTGTTCGGTCAAAAATAACTGGCGATTAGCGGAAAAATCCTGGTCGCGCGTATCGCGGGTGATGATCGAATAAAAGTAGGCACTTCCACCATCACTTTTTGGACGCAGGATGCGCCCCAGGCGTTGAGCTTCTTCCTGGCGTGAACCAAAGGTGCCCGATACCTGGATAGCGACGTTGGCGTCCGGTAGATCGATGGCAAAGTTAGCGACCTTGCTGACGACCAGCCGTTTAATTTCGCCGCGCCGAAATTGCTCATAGAGCTTTTCACGCTGAGCCGTGGCGGTCCGCCCGGTGAGTATAGGGGCCTGTAGCTCTGCGGCTAACAGTTTGAGCTGATCCAGATACTGACCAATGATCAGCACCTGGTCATCTGAATGCCGGGCTATCAGGTGGCGTACAATCTCCATTTTCGCAGGATTTTCAGCGGCAATGCGATACTTCTCGCGTGTCTCGGCCATGGCGTAATTGAGCTGATCGTCCTCATCGGGAAAGCCCACGCGGATTTCATGGCATTCGGCGGTGGCGATCCATCCTTGTTGTTCTAACTCTCGCCACGGCACATCATATTTTTTGGGACCAATCAAACTGAAGACGTCCGCTTCGCAGCCATCTTCCCGCACCAGCGTGGCCGTTAGTCCCAGGCGACGGCGGGCCTGGATCTCTGCCGTAAAGCGGAAGACTGGCGCTGGTAACAGGTGAACCTCATCATAGATGATGAGTCCCCAGTCATAATTAGTGAAGAGAGAGAAGTGGGGATAGGTGGCTGGACCTATGTCGCTTGTGTCGCCTGCCTCGTTACGCCGATACGTCAAAATTTGATAGGTGCTGACCGTGATGGGGGCGATCTCTTTGCGTTCGCCAGTATATTCGCCAACCATTTCGGGAGGGAGATCGGTCTTGTCTAGAATTTCATGTATCCATTGGCGTACCGCGACGGTATTGGGGGTTAGAATCAAGGTAGCTCGTTGTAAGGTGGCGATAGTGGTAATGCCGACGATGGTCTTTCCGGCTCCGCAGGGCAGGACAACCACGCCGCTACCTCCACTGGGAGCTCCCCCCGCGTGAAAGGCTGATACCGCCGCCTGTTGATAGTGGCGTGGCTCAAATTGTTTGCCCTGCTGCGTCAATGCGCGCAATTTTAATGGGAGGGGTGAGCCTTCGGTATAGCCCGCCAGGTCCTCGGCTGGAAAACCAATATGAATCAGCGCCTGCTTGACATGCCCACGCCTGGCACTATCAATCTGCAGTGTATTGCGGTTGATTTGCTGCTGGATATAGGGTTGCATCTTTTTATGATTGACGATTTCAGTCATCAAGGCATAATCATCCGAATACAATAGGAGATCGTCACCTTCGCGTAACAATTTTACGCGTCCATAGCGATGAATATAGGTCTGAATTTCGGTTGTAATATTGCCGGGCAATGGATATTTGCTATAGGTTGTTAGCTGGTCCACAATGGTGGCCGCATCCATACCCCCGGCCGCGGCATTCCAGAGCGACAGTGGCGTTAAGCGATAGGTATGAATATGTTCTGGCGATTTTTCAAGTTCGGCGAATTGTGCCAGAGCATCACGTGCTTCTTCATGCAGAGGATGGTCAACTTCTAATAAAATGCTACGATCGCTCTGGACAATGATGGGGTTGGCTGGATTCATTATTTTCCTCTTCTCCCAACTTCTAATATATACATCACTTGCGAATCTCTTTTAGACCCCAGGCATACTTGCCCATGTTTTGATATATTTAGAAATAGCCTGCACGGCTGGCTGTTCATATCCGCGCATTAAATGCCTGGCTCCGACGATGACCTTAATGCCCTTGGGGCCGGTCTGCTGTTCGACAAATGGCTCTAGTTTATAGAGAGGACAAATCTCGTCGAACTCGCCGGTGACAAATAATTTTGGTCGTTCAAACTGGCGTGGAAAGCCACTGCCGGCACGGAAAAGCGGCAAGCTAATCGCCACAATGGTACGCACGCGCATGTCGAAGGGGGCATAGAGCATTGTTGTATAGGCGCCAAAACCATGCCCGATTACGCAGAGCTTGGCTGGATTGATACCTGGAAATGTCAGCGCCGTATCAATGGCTCCGGCTAAATCAAGTGGTTCGAGTCGTCCATCTGTTTGCTGGCCCTGGCTACGGCCGACGCCGCGAAAATTGAAACGGAGCACGATCATGCCTTCTTCTGCCAGGTGTTGGGCCAGTGCAATGTTCAAGCTGTCATTCATATCGCTACTGGCTGGTTGGGGATGACAGATAATAACGATAGGTGCCTGCTCTGCTTTGAGAGGAGTATGCACGACTCCTTCAAGTAGAAAGGCCGGTTGGCCTTTGCTGTGAAATGTAATGGGACGTTCCGTTTGTACTGATAAGGTCATCGCTTATCCTTTTGTTGTGTTTAAGCCATTTCATCAGATGGACGAAGGTGTACAGACTGCTGATTGCTTTTTATCGTATGCCTTATATCTAAATATTATCTCAGTCAGACTCATGCGTCAACATTCTTGTGTGATTCGCGGTAGAGGTACTTGTTCACACACATAAAATACTAGAGAGTGTAAAAAAATTTCGTGGTAATTGGTTGAGAATTTATCTCATGTAAAGTGGTCATTGATCGTCTCTATTAATAGAGATGTTCGTAAACATGTATCAGTCAGGCACTATGGCTGGTAGGGAGATGGTACCTGATTTTATAAGTTTTTACCAGTTTTCGCTAAATTCAGTCATTTGACGCTTCATTGGGGTTCTGGTGGGGACGATGAATAGTATGTTTGCCCCCAAAAGTCACAATGTTGTGAGATTTTGGCAATTTGTAACGAATTGCTTCGATTTGTTTGACAAAACCTTTGCATGTAGCCCGAAGGATGTTATACTAACTATGACATATGTATACTTACTTTTGGTACTGTAAGTACGATATGTACACTAGAAGACAGTTGGTTATCTCTTTTTGCCTATGCCAGGCATTGCGCTACACTGTCTTCGCTGTTTGGCTCAATGCCCCCACTCTCCCATTCGATGGGTTCATATCAGGAGGTGACTTTGTCATTTGATACGCATAAAGCGTATTTTATGTTACTTATACACTGATGGCACAATAAAAACATTATGTATTTTTTAATGTACTTCACATAAAGAGTTTACTGCGCTACGGTGGTGTACCTATAGCTAACGGGTAGAACAATCGTATTTTGACTCACAGAAAACTTTATGCGCACGGATCACTGTATCCGTACTAAAAAGAAAAAGTGAGCTTTCTAAGGTATACACGGTGTATATAGTGAAATGTAGAGGTAGGAGCATATATGTCCAGCATTCTAGTCGTCGAAGGTGAAGGAGTCATCACACAATTAGTCAGGGAGCATTTTGGGGACGAGGGATATCAAGCTGTTATGGTTGGAAACGGCGAAGATGCTGTACAGTTTGCCATGCGTGAGATGCCAAGCCTGACCATTCTGGATGTGGAACTTCCGGGTATCGATGGCTATCAGGTCATTCAACAGTTACGTGACCATCCCAAGTGTATGCATATTCCCATCATTATGATGAGTGCATATACATCTCTGGTTGATAAGGTCCGTGCTTATGAGCTGGGTGTTGATAGCTATATTACCAAACCATGTTGCTCGGATGAACTGCTGGCCCATATTCGCCGACAATTGCGGCGTATGCAGCAAACGACGCTTTCACCTCTTACTCGCCTCCCTGGTGGCTTACAACTTGAGCGGGCCATCGATTATAAACTGCGTGGCTCCGACCCCTGGAGTGTTCTCTATCTCGATCTTGATAATTTTAAAGCATTTAACGACGCTTATGGTTTTGTTGCCGGCAATGATATGATTCTACTGGTTGGCCATATCTGTCAACGTGTCGTGTATGAGTATGGCAATGCAGACGATTTTGTGGGGCATGTAGGTGGGGATGATTTTGTGATTGTAACTACCCCGGACCGCGAGAAATTACTGTGCCGCCATATCCTGGCGCGCTATAAACAAGAGAGTATGACCTTTTATCATCCTGAAGATATTGAGCGTGGTTCGATTAACGGCGTTGATCGGGCCGGACGCCCTTATCAGTTTCCGCTGGTTTCTCTTTCTATCGGTGTGGTCAGCGATCAGATAAAGTGTTCGCATTCTATGAAAGAGGTGAGCACTCTGACGGCTGAAGCCAAGCGCCTGGCTAAACAATCCTCCAATAACGTTTCGCGCGTTTCTCCACAATGGGGCATTCCCACTCAGGTGTCGCATACACCGGCGACCTTTAACCTGGTCGGAAACGTTGGACGGGACCTTTTTCACTTTTCCGAAGAGGATGTGCTGGCAAAGTTTAAATAGATGCGCACTCCATTTTCAGGGCGATGCGGTTGTCGTGCTGTGATCCCTTGCTTCTCTGTGCTATGCTGAGTATGTTATCTGTTTTTTATTGCTATTTGCCGGAAGGTTACCATGTCTACTAGCCATGAATATCAGGACCTCTCGTCCGAGATCCATGATGATGTATTAGATGAGCAAGAGCGCGAAGCGCAGCGTCTCTCTGTTCGTGAGAATGCCAAGCACGTGTTGCGTGAGAGCGGTTTAGCTGAGATGTTACAAAGCATTAACAGGAATCTCCTTAAAGGTCGAGGACACTTTGAAGAGTATGATTCGCTGGTGCTTTTTCGTTGGGGAACGCATTCTACGCGACGCCATATGTGGATTGAGGTGCGCGGTAGCTCCATTCTGTTTCGCCTGCACCCGCATCGTAAGTGTGCTCCTGCCGCGCCAGTTTGTGATGGCGAGTATCATACCTTGACGAGTGCGATGTGGTCAGACCGAGAATTTCTGAAGGCCGAGTTGAAAAAATATTATGATCGCCCGGTAGCAGAGACGTCGGTTGACTGATTGGCGCACACACGACGATTGATATCAAGGTATCCCAGAGTAGGCCACGCTTGCTCCAGGATACCTTTTTCGCTTGCTTACAGCATTTCCAGAGAGAGCACATTGATGGGAGCCGTGCGCTCGACTATTTTTTTTACCTGTTGATAGATTTCCTGCGCATAGAAGTCTTCACGCTCCATTTCGTTGGCCCAGCTAAAAAAAACAAAGAGTAGTGAGCTTTGCTGCGCGAATATTTCTTGATAAGTAGTGGCATGCGTAACGGCAGCCATCTTGTGTGCGGTCGGCGTATCATTGATGCCTCGGGCAAAGAAGGCAAATGTCAGGTTTGTCTGTAGCTCTGGTTGGTATAAACCCGCCAGCCATTGTTTCTGGACCTGCTCAATCTTTTGTGGCTCAATGGTCATGATATGGACTGAGGCAAGCTGTGCCGGGGCGGTCGGGCGGCTATAGCCCCAGAGATAGTAGAGCAGCCATTGTTCTGGTTGTGAGACCAGCAGATTGGTGGCTGTTAATAGTAACTTCTTTGGGGTGTGGCGTTCCTGAGCTTTTAGCCAGCTTTGTTCATCTTCCCACGTGGTCAGGAGCAGATAAACGATGCCATTGCCGCGACCGCGATACAGGCGTGTGGAGATGAGTCCTGGAGCGCTGCGCAACGTGTCCGCAATCGAGCGTATGTGCGCCCGCGCTTCTGTATCTTTGCCGGGAAGGACATGAGCCAGCGTGACAACTAATAACTCCGTACTGTGCTGCAAGGTAATGCCTCAACTTTTCGCATGAGCGTTAGAACGCAGACTAGAATAGCATAGCGATTGGCATGGTGCAATAGGATTATTGCCTATGCTTTTTAACCTGGCTGTGTGGACAATGAGAACTTGTGGATAAATATTTCCGCTGTGATAGAGAACGTGTATATGTGTACAACATCAAATTTGTACCAGGTAGAGGATGATATATGGATATTTCAGCCCTTGGCGAGTTTGAACTCATTGCACGCCTGACGGCTGGCCTGGCTACCCGTGCCGCCGGTGATGTTGGGATTGGCGATGATTGCGCTCTGTTGGATCTGGGAAGCGGCGATCTTTTACTGGCTACCTGCGATTGCCAGGTCGAGGGGGTCCATTTTACGCTGCAGACCTCCTCTCCAGAGCATATTGGACGTAAGGCGCTGGCGATCAATTTGAGCGACATTGCAGCTATGGGTGGAACGCCTCGTTATGCGCTGGTTTCTTTGCTGCTGCCTCCTCATCTGTCCGTCGATGTACTGGATGGTATCTATGCTGGATTGCGGGCGGAGGCGCAGCGCTTTGACACGACTATCGTTGGTGGCAATATTGCTGGCACTGGTGCTGCCCAACAACTGGTCATTGATATTACGCTGCTGGGTACCGTTGCGCGTGGACATGCTATTTTGCGTAGTGGAGCCCGTGTGGGCGACCTTATATGCGTTACCGGCTCTTTAGGGGACTCTGCGGCCGGTCTACAGACTTTCTTGCGTCCAGCTACTGATGCTGTGTTGCCGCATGATCTGCAGGCGCTACGTGGACGGCATACAGCGCCTTTGCCCCGTGTCCACGAAGGTCAGTTGCTTGCTAGCTTTAAGGCGGGACAGATCACGGCGATGCTGGATATCAGCGATGGTTTGAGTGGTGATCTCACACATCTATGCGAGCGTAGCGGCTGCGGGGCACGTGTGGACCTGGCGACTATCCCTCTTTCTACGCCATTATCGCATGTAGCGCAGGCTCTACAGCATGATCCACTGGACTGGGCTTTGCATGGCGGCGAGGACTACGAATTACTTTTCACCCTGCAGCTCCCATCTCTAGACGAAGTACGTACCGCCCTCCAGGAGCAATGTGGGACACCGCTAACCGTAATTGGCGAGATCCAACCCTTGTCCGCCGGCTTAACGCTAGCACATTCCAACGGACACACAGAACCCTTACATGCCCACAGCTGGGATCACCTGAAACCCAAAAAATAAAAACTATTAAGGAGTGTTGCCAGAAATGCGCATCGAGCATTTCTGGCAACACTCCTTAATAGCATGTCTGAAAGCCAGAGGGTTCGCGCCTTCGGCCCCTGACGCTACGCACCGCAGGTGCGTAGCGTCAGGGGCTGAAGGCACAAAGCGCATGCATTTCAACCACGCGTTTAGCGAGAAAACGAGCGCAGCGCAAAGGTCACCTGTTCTTCTAAGGACATCGGGCGATCCTGAGGCAACTTGGCCAGGGCAGCCTGAGCCTCGGCATTGGTATAGCCTAAACCCATCAAGGCTTCGAGCGCCTCGGCTTTAATATTGCCAGCCGCGGGCGTGGCGCCATTACCGGTTAGAGCAGCCAGAGATGGCAATTTGCCCTTGAGCTCAAGAATCAGGTGGGCCGCCAGCTTCTTTCCTACCCCTTTTGCCAGACCCAGACGTTGCTGGTCCTCATCGGCGATGGCCTGGTAGAAAGCAGATGCATCCATGACCGAGAGAATGGCCAGCGCGACCCTGGGACCAACTCCGCTGACGCCAATTAACTGCTCAAAGGCATCTCGATCCGCATCCGTCAAGAAGCCATACAGTGAGATGCCATCCTCACGCATATGAAAATGGGTGGCCAGCGATACTTCCATTCCTGGTTCCTTCAGGCGCTGTTGCGTGGAAGATGGCACGAAAACCCGTATCCCAAATCCCCCTACCCGTATAAGTGCGTAATCGATACCCGTGGCTTCAAGGGTGCCGTGAATGCTGGTAATCATCTCCCCAACTGTACCTCTTTTGTTTTTATTGATGGCAAGAAGCTTCTGCTTCGCGCGCAGTTGAAGCGCCCGCAAGTGGGCGCACCTACGATTCGTGTTTCTTGTTGTGTTTCGGCAAGCCTGCAAGGGGCGCACCTAAGAACGATGGTAGTGTAAGAGATTGGCCGCATAGGTAGCTGTGTTCAAATGGCAAATGGCGACCGCAGCAGCATCAGCGGCGTCATCTGGTTTGGGTATTGCTGTTAACTTGAGCAATATACGTACCATCTCTCCTACTTGGTTCTTATCGGCTCCCCCATAACCGGTAACGGCTTGTTTTACCTGCTTAGGGGTATATTCAGCTACGGAGAGACCACCATTGGCAAGGGCAAGCATCGCAACCCCACGCGCCTGGCCTACCGTCATCGCAGTGCGCGTGTTCTTCGCGAAGAAAAGCTCCTCCATCGCCGCTTCTTGCGGTTTGTAGGTTACAATGAGCTTGCTCAGGCCCTCATAAATAATTTGCAAACGCTGGGCCAATGGCATTTTGGCGGGGGTCGTGATCGCATCGCATGCTAGCATGCTCAGCTCACTGCCCCTCGCCATCACAACTGCATAGCCAACGATTGCTGTACCTGGATCAATGCCGAGCGCGATACGCGCATCTGAAGGCGGAGGCGGCATGAGATCTTTTTCCATCTGCCACACTCCCTTCTGGCATTAGCGACTGACGCGCAAACAGTTATGCGTTGTATGAAGCCGCGAATGCTTCCGGGAAATCTGCGTTGGTGTAGACGTTCTGGACGTCGTCTAGATCTTCCAGTTTCTCGATCAAGCGAATAGCCTGGTGCGCTGTTTTTTCTTCGCTTAACTCGATGCGGGTCTTTGGGACCAGCGTACTTTCGGCCTTGAGGACCTTGTAGTGGTGCTCTTCAAGTGCGTGTTGCACTTTTTCAAGCACATCGTGAGCGGGGTCGGTATAAATGACCAGTACCTCGTCACCTGGATGAGCTGGTTCGACGTCGTCTGCACCAAAATCAATGGCTTCCAGCGAAAGCTCGTCCGCATCCTTACCATTTAGCTCAACTTCGATGACCCCTTTATTTTCAAAGAGCCAGTCGACACAGCCATTTTCACCCATATTGCCAGCATTGCGGTTAAAGGCGTTGCGTACCTCGGCGACGGTTCGGTTGCGATTCTCGGTCAGCGTCTGTACGAGGATTGCCGTACCACCAGGACCATATCCTTCGTATGTGATCTCTTCCAGGTTGTTGCCTTCAGTACCACCCAGAGCGCGCTTGATAGTGCGATCAATATTATCCATCGGCATATTGGCATCACGTGCACGTTGTACTGCTATGCGCAAGCGGAAGTTGGCGTTCGGGTCACCGCTGTTCCCTTCACGTACCGCTACAACGATCTCGCGTCCTAGCCGAGTGAACAATTGGCCTCGGCGTGCGTCATTGACGCCTTTTGAGCGGCGAATTTGTGCCCACTTTGAATGTCCTGACATATCGTTGCTCCCCTAGTCTAATCAGACGATTCTCTGTATAAAATATGCGCTGTGCATAAATTACCTGTTGCTTTTTAGTTGTGAATAGCTGTCGGGCCTATTTTAACACGAATAGGTATAGAGCGTCGAGAGGGTTGCATCTGGACCCCTTGCTTGCTCTATATGCCAGATATTCTGCTGCTTTTTGCGGCCACATCTGTTATTGTCTGTATTAGGAACATACCAATAATATCATATTCCCGGTAGGCGCTATGAAAACCTGTGCTTTTTGCATTGGCGAGTATTTATGCTAAAATAAGCACTACATTTGTTGCGCCTCTGTTTTCCAGTCTGGCACTTCTAAACCAACAAATTACACGCGCAAGGGACGAATGCCCAGAACCGGAGCATATATCTGGATGGCCGATGTTTGTACAACACAGCGGCTTACAATGCGTACATAGATACAGAAGGGTGGGTGGTTGAGGTGAAGGAGCAGCGTACTGGCACATCTGGAAAAGCGGCTCGTCAGGGACTGGGTCGCACCGGTGAACGCCTGGCGGCCGAGCGTTTGCAGCAGTCGGGCTACGTTATTCTGGAGCGCAACTTTCGTTGCCGCTATGGCGAGATAGATCTGGTGGCTGAACATGGTTCTGACCTGGTATTTATCGAAGTCAAAACTCGTCGTGGGCTTTCCCATGGTTTACCCGAAGAGGCGGTCGACCAGCGTAAGCAACAAAAGATTATACAGGTAGGTCAATATTATTTGTTTATCACAAATGCTGACCTGGAGCGTTCGTGGCGTGTGGACGTTGTGGCCGTCCAGCTTAGTGTGACCGGACAACTGGAAGAAATTCGTGTCTACCAGCACGCATTTACTGCATAATTTCTATAGCAATAGGAATACACCACCCAATTGAATAATATGGAGGCAAAGAAACAATGAGTGATTTTCTGTCGTCAGCCAAAAATTTTGTCAATTCGGCTGTAAGTCGTACGAGCTGGGAGGCTCAAAAACAGCTGCGTGTGCGTAATAAGCAGAGCGAGATCGATAAACTGCTGGAGCAGCGGCAGCATTTGATGGAAGAGCTTGGCCAGGTGGCAATGAATCTCTATCAACAGGGATCACTCACCGATTCACAACTCTCACGTCTCTGTGCCAGCATTTTTGAGCTGGATCATGATCTGCGCTCACGTGAGACGCAACTGCAAGAAGCCAAAAACGAGACCTATCCGGCTGACCAGTTCGCGCCTGGTCCCACCATGAACTATGCGCCTCCCACATCATCAAGCACTCAGGCCCCGCCCAATGCCAACAACGCCAGCTATGGTCAACCACAGTCGGCGCCCAATCCAGCCTTTGATACTCAGGGCCAGCGCTGCCCTCAATGTGGGAATCCCTTGCGCGCTAACGCTCTCTACTGTCGCAGCTGCGGCGCCAAGCTCCGCTAATCACCTCCACCGGGTGAGGATGCAAGGAGCATCCATCACCTGAATAAAAAAACAGGGGATAATCTGCCCTTCCACAAGCAGGGCAGATTATCCCCATCAAAGTTCCTTGTATGCTATAATGTTACTCACTATTCCCTCTTTGTGGTCAGGGAATCTGACATTTTTGCTTTATTTGAACTTGTTGAATGGGAGTAGGTATCTGGGTGTCGTAGATGCGGCACCAATCAGCATTTGTAGGGAGGCTTCCAGTGCGTGATGAGGGGCGTGACGCAGGTATGCCAGCGCAGGATGGGATCTGTTCTCTGGAGGTGATCAGTCAACGGGCATCTCAGACTCAGCGTTTAGGCGCGGCCCTGGGCGCGTTGTTGCAGCCGGGTGACCTGATTTTGTTGGATGGGCAGCTTGGGGCAGGCAAGACGACTTTTACGCAGGGCCTGGCTAGAGGTATGCAGGTAACGACCGTGGTGAATAGCCCGACGTTTACGTTGCTGAAAGAGTATCAGGGCATGTCGGCATCACAGGGCAATAAAGCTCTGACCCTCTACCATTTTGATCTTTATCGACTGGAAGATCCTGATGAGATTGTTGATCTCGGCTTTGAAGATTACTTTTATGGCTCAGGTGTATGTGTGGTCGAGTGGGCGGGCAACGCTGAGGAGCTGTGGCCTGCGGAACGATTGGATATTCGCCTGAGCTCTGTCGATGAAACGAAGCGCCGCCTGCTGTTTGTGGCATCGGGTCCGCGCTATTGCGAACTGCTCCGGCAGTTTCAGAAGAATATGTATGCTATTACTCGCTCTTGATACTTCGACTCGCTATGCGAGTGTCGCTTTGTGCTCAGAAAACGAGTTGTTGAGTGAATATACCTGGTTCTCAGAGAATAACCATAGTGTAGATTTGTTGGATCGCATTCAGCGCATCATGGCGCAACGGCAGATCTCTTTGCAACAACTTGATGCGATTGGGGTGGCGTTAGGACCCGGTTCTTTCAACGGTGTGCGTGTGGCACTGTCCTCGGCCAAAGCTCTGGCATTTTCGTTACAGAAACCCTTGCTTGGCATCGGCACGCTGGATGTGCTTGCTGCCCAACAGCAACTCTGGCGTGGACCGATCTGTTCGGTGTTGGAAGCTGGCCGCTCTGAATTGTATGCTGGCTGTTATTTTTCCACTGAGACCAGGAATCCGGATGGTGAGGTGAGCTATCGCTTGCAGCAGGTTGGCGATTATCTTTTAGGTACGCCGCAAGCGCTGATGGATTTCCTTCATACACAGTTGTCTAACTGGCCGGTTGCGCTATCTGCGCCAGTGCTTTTTTGTGGTGAAATGAAGGCCGCTTCTCGACAGGCTTTGCATCAGGGGATGGCGGAGCAAGGTGTGTTGAGAGATCCAATTCAATCGACGAGATATGCTTCTGTGCTGGCTCAACTGGCCTGGCAACGTCTGCAGGACGGGCAAGAAGATGATCCACTTGTGCTGGAACCTCTCTATTTACGGCGTCCATCCATTACGAAGAGTACCCGCAAGCAGCCTTTGCTTGGCGGCTCGCTCCTACGATCAACCGATCATGATACAACAGAAAGGGAACAGGGTGCGTTACGCCATTGATAGAATGACGATGTCGGACGTGCCTCGCGTTATTGAGATTGAGCGTCTGGCTTACCCATCGACGTGGCCTCCGAGCGCCTACCGCAAGGAACTACAAGATAATCGCTGGGCGCACTACATCGTGTTACGCGATAAGCATATCCTTGAAGAGCAGAGTGCGGTCCCTGCTGAGCCGGAGAAGTTGCGAAAGACGCGTCCTTTTCCGCTTTCACTCTTACCCAGCAGGCCCGCTGTTACTTCACCGGCACCGAGCCTGGCCTCAATTATGGGCTTCGCCGGCCTGTGGCTGATGGTTGATGAGGCGCATATCACCACCATTGCGATGCATCCAGCCGCGCGTGGGCAGGGTCTGGGCGAATTGTTATTAGTGAGCTTGATTGATATTTCATATAATATAGGGGCAAAGTGGGTTACGCTGGAGGTTCGTGTTTCGAATCATATCGCCCAGAATCTATACCGCAAATATGGTTTTCGTGAAGCTGGTGTGCGCCACCGTTATTATAGCGATAATCAGGAAGACGCTTTAATTATGTGGACCGATGAGATCAACTCTGCTAGCTATAAACAAAAGTTTTTAGAAATGAAGGCGGCGTTATTGCAAAAGTTAGAGGCGAAGTAATTGCTTTGGGTGGTGTGTTTTGTCTCTTGGTAACGGCTGCATAGCCGGGGATGTAATCTATGCTTGTACTTGGTATTGAAAGCTCATGTGATGAAACCGGGGCTGCACTTGTGCGGGATGGCCGTTATTTGCTTTCCAATGTGGTGGCTTCGCAAATTGAGATCCATAATCGCTATGGTGGTGTGGTGCCCGAGGTCGCTTCTCGTCAACAGATTGCGGCGATCATTCCTGTGGTGGAGACTGCTCTGGCGCAAGCGTCGTGTTCATGGGAGGACGTTGACGCGATCGCGGCTACCTATGGTCCGGGACTGGCTGGCTCTTTGCTGGTCGGTTTGACGGTTGGTAAGACGCTGGCGCTGGCCCGCGAGCTGCCATTTCTGGGCATAAATCACCTGGAGGCCCATCTCTATGCTAACTGGCTGCGTCCACAGGTTGATGCGGCTATTGCTGCTCCTATTCCACAGGAGGAGTGGAGGTATCAGTCTGGTGATCCTTTGTTCCCTTTGATCTGCCTGGTTATTTCGGGAGCGCATAGCGAGATTGTGCTGGTGCGCGACCATGGCGATTACGAGTTACTGGGGCGGACGCGCGATGATGCAGCTGGAGAAGCTTTAGATAAGGTTGCGCGTGTTTTGGGTCTGGGTTATCCCGGCGGTCCTGCCATCCAGCGCATGGCCCAGCAGGCGGAAGATGCATATGCGCAACAGAAGAAATCTGTGAAGAAAGCACGCAATGTCTATCGCTTACCACGAGCGTGGCTGCGTGGCACCTATGACTTTAGCTTTAGTGGTGTTAAGACGGCAATGTTGCATCTGGCCGAAGGGGCGACGGATGCTGCCCACGAACACGAGGATGGGAAGCCTTCTACCCAGTACACACGTTATACTCGTATGGGGGAACAGGCAGCGCAAACGGGAGCCCCTGATATAGCTTTATTGGCGGCTGGTTTTCAGGAGGCTATTGTCGATGTTCTGGCTGTCAAGACGCGTATGGCCGCTCAAGAATATCAGGTCAAGCAGGTTATTCTGGCGGGCGGCGTGGCTGCCAATCTCAGCTTGCGGACTCGTATGCTCCAGGAACTACAGCCGCTCGGCATTCGCCTGAGCTATCCTCCTATCGATTTTTGTACTGATAATGCCGCAATGATTGCGAGCGCAGCCTTTTTCCACTTGAGTTTGGGTGAACATCACGGAATGGATCTGGATGTCCAACCAGGATTAAGCCTGCCGTTTAGAAAGTGAGATCGTATGCCAAAGACAAAATCTTATGCACTGGGAATTGATCTGGGGGGCACGAAGACCCTCGCTGCTGTGATTGATCTTTCTGATGGGAGCGTTGTGGCTTCCGCACGCAAGCGTACGCGCGCCGAGCGTGGCCAGGGTTTTGTCTCTCAGCGCACCATTGAACTGGCGACCGCTGCTATGACTGCGGCCAAGCTTCCCGAGGATGCCGAATTGCTGGCTATTGGTGTGGGAGCGGCCGGTCAAATTGATCGTAAGGCAGGTGTGGTGTTGGATGCACCTAATCTTGGTGTGCGCAACATGCCACTGGGAACTATTTTAAATGAGCGCTTTGGCTTGCCTGTATTCGTCGGTAACGATGTAGAGGTGGCCGCTATGGGCGAGTGCCTGTATGGTTCTGGCCGTGACTACGATAACTTTGTGTGTATCTTTGTTGGCACCGGCATTGGTTCCGGCATTGTGCAACATGGTCGTATGTATACAGGTTTGACCGGTACCGCCGGTGAGGTTGGTCATATAACCATCCAGGCGGGTGGCCGTATCTGTGGCTGTGGTTCACGTGGCTGCCTGGAGGCATATGCGTCCCGCACAGCGATTACCAAAGCTATTCTGGCTGAGATTCACCATGGTCGCCGCTCGATTCTGGCTGATGAGGCCCTGGTACAACTAAAAGAGGGCGAGACCATTATCCGCTCTGGCATTATCGCCAACGCCATCGAGCGCAGGGATGAGTTGGTGATGGAGATTGTGTCTGACGCCGCCAACTACCTGGGCTATGGTATTGCCTCGGTGATGAATTTCTATAATCCCGACAGCATTATTCTGGGTGGTGGCGTGATTGAAGCTGTCGATTTGCTGTTTGAGACCGCCGTGGCGCGCGCTCGCAAGGTGGCGCTTTCGGTTCCGGCTAAGAAAACACCAATTATGCGCGCGAAACTGGGCGATTTCTCGGGTGTCGCGGGGGCTGCGGCTCTGGGAGCGATTTCCACGGGCTACGCTATCAACTCTAAACAGTAAGTGCATGTTTTTTCGTTGCGTGTGCTGCTAAAGCTGGCAGATAGAGGCGAAGAAAGCAGGGAGTTGCATGGATCACATTGAAGTGCGTGCTGTGCATGTCAGTGATGCTTTTGCTCTGCATGAACTCGATTTCGATTTTGAAACGGATCGCATTTATACACTAGGGGTGCGTAACCAGCTCCTTCATAATCATGTGAATGGGAATGAGGATGGTAGGGTGGCCTTTGCCTTTGAACTGGTAGAGACGGCTGTTGATCCACCGCTCTACAAGAATTTTCATGGCAGTGAGAATTCGCTGGGAAAGATAAAGGCTCTGCTACGCCTGACGGAAGGAGGCTTTGTCGCCCTGGCTGATGGTAAGGTGGCTGGTGGCATTTTTTTGACAGTTGAGGATCATAGTTCGGTGGCTCGCATTCAGAATCTGATTGTGGGCCGCCAGTTTCAACGCTATGGCATTGGTTCTCTATTGCTCAGCTGTGCCTCTGATTGGGCGCGTAAACAAAAATGCTGGGCCATTGTGATTGAGACCCAAAATACCAATTACCCTGCCGTGCAATTTTATTTGCGCAATGGGCTGGAGATTTGGAGCATCAATCGTCACTTCTATCCCCCCGGCGATCTCTCCCATGAGGTAGCGATCTTTATGGGCAAACGCCTCTTATCTACTCCTGAAGCCTAGCTTGCGGGCTCATTCGCGTCCGCCTGGGGGCGTCAGCGCCCCCACCCTCTTTTTATGTTAGTGCAGAAAGTGCGCATAGCGCACTTTCTGCACTAACATAAAAACCTCTTTTGAGCGCCGAAGGCGCGTAGCGTCAGGGGCCGAAGGCACAAAGCGCATGCTTTATAAAAGCAGTAGTGGGACGCGCCAGCACGTCCCACTGCTGCATCGCAGACTACTTTTCGGCCGCAATTGGTTCTTCTATTTTGGGGAAGAGAGGAGCAGGTTTTGGTAGCGTGGTTCCTGCAGGAATCTCTACAGGCTGCCAGGGCTGCGCGCTGACATCGCCCTCAAAGCCAAGGTAGCCATGCAGCTTTTGCGACGAGAATGGCAGATAGGGACAGAAGAGCAGGCGTAGGCCACTGATGACCTGCAACATGACATAAATGGTAGTGCCGGCGGCTTCCCGATCTACTTTGATCTGCTTCCAGGGCGCTTGCTCATCCAGATAACGGTTGGCTGCGCGTGCCACGATCATGGCCGCGTTTAAACCCTCTTTAAAATGGCACTGGGAGATATACTTGCCTACCTGCGCAAAGCCATGCTCAAGCTCGGCCAGGATCTCCTTGTCCGCGTCTCGCAGTGGCAGTGGCTGAGGAATAACCCCGCCAAATTTACTTTGCAGGAATGTCAGCGTGCGATGCACGACATTGCCGTAGGTTGCGACCAGCTCATCATTATTGCGGCGTATCATCTCATCAAAGGTGAAATCGGTGTCGCGTCCTTCTGGAGCGGTGGCCGAGAGATAATAGCGCAACATATCGGCGCCGTACTTCTCCAGCACATCTTTGGTCCAGATCACATTGCCACGGCTACTGGATGCTTTGGCGCCACTCATAGTCATAAACTCATTGGCGGGTACATCAAACGGTAGAATGCGGTTGCCATAGCCCAGTAACATCGCTGGCCAGATAATGGTATGGAATGGAATATTGTCTTTTCCAATAAAGTAGTAAGGCTTGACTTCTGATTCGGACAGGCCTGGTATCCACCAGTTTTTCCAGGCTTCGGGCGTACCGCGCTTCTCGGCCCATTCAACGGATGCGGAGAAGTAGCCAATCACGGCATCAAACCAGACATAGATGCGCTTATCTTCGTAGCCTTCCAGCGGGATCGGCACGCCCCAGTCCAGGTCGCGGGTGATGGCACGCGCACGCAGCCCTTCCTTCAACCAGTTCATAGCGAACGCCAGGGTATTAGGGCGCCAGTGCTCTTTGCCTTCTGATAGCCATGCTAACAGCGGCTCTTGTAGTTTAGGCAGATCCAGGAAGAAGTGCTCGGTCATGCGCATCTCTAACTTGCTCTGTTTGCTGCCGCACAGACGACACTTCGCGTCAATGAGGTCCACTGGATCCAACGTATGCCCACAATTATCACACTGATCACCACGGGCCTCGGTATAGCCGCAGAGTGGGCAGGTTCCCTCTACATAGCGATCAGGCAAGAAGCGGCGATCGGTTGGACAGTAAGCGGACTGCATGCTGTCTTTAAAGATATAGCCTTTTTCGTAGAGTGTCAGAAAGAAATCTTGCGTAATGCGATAATGGTTGGCTGTTCCGGTCTCGGTATAGAGATCCCACGACATGCCCAGTTGATCCCAGACCTCACAAATCTGCTGGTGATAGTTGGCCACAAATTCGCGTGGCGTAATCCCCAGACGCTCGGATTCGACGAGTATCGGGGTACCGTGCTCATCACTGCCCGAAACCATCAACACCTGGTTCCCTGCCATACGGTGATAGCGCGCAAAGGTATCTGCGGGTAGGTATGCGCCGGCTACCTGCCCGACGTGGGTCGAGGTTTTTGCGTACGGCCACGCTACGCAGACAAGTATATGTTCATTCATCGTAATATATGTCTCCCTTTTTGCTTGAAGGATTGTATTGTGTGCGGGGAGGTTTTATTCAACCTTCTGCGTATCTCATTGACGGTGACAGAGAAAAACAGGAGATGAACCACGGGTTATTATAACAAGTGTGACCAGGGAGTACAAGCACTATTTTTGCGTATGGTCCTTGTACTCCCGCGCATTCCCCTCTACATTCCTATATAACGCGCATAGACTGAGCGAGCTACCTGTTCATCATCCGTCCCTTTAATGATTGCTCGTGCGTCTGGAAAAACGGTCAATTCATAGCCGTCGACCTGAAAACGTAGCAAGTAAGCATTATAGTTGACGGTGCCAATGGCTTGCAGGCGTTCGGCCAGCGCGGCAAAATTCAATGGCTGTTGTTGTTCATGCATCGTATTGCGTACCTGTACAGCGTTGCGTCCACACAGGCTGGTGCTGGCCTGACCGCGCGCCTCCAGAAAAGTAAAGTGATGCTCTCCACAGCTTGGACAATCTGGCTGCCGGGGCAGCTCGATGCGCTCAAAGGTATTCTCCCATAGATCAAGCCAGGTCATGTCGTGGCTGGTCTTATCACTATTGAGCAGGATCTTTAAGGCCTCGGTTGAAGCAATGCCTGTGATCGCTCCTACAATACCGTTTAATACACCGGCCGTATCGCAAGTAGGCGTGCTACCGGGAGGGGGAAGCTCAGGAAACGCGCAGCGCAAGCATGCTGTCTGTCCGGGCAGGATATTCATCGTCACGCCATAGGCCGCGATGACACCGCTATAGATCCAGGGTTTTTGATGCTTGACGCAGGCATCATTAATGATGTAGCGCGTCTCGAAATTATCGGTCGCATCCAGTAGTAAATCTGACTCTAGTACCAGGGACTCAATGCCATCGGCGGTAATATCATCCACCAGTGCCTCAACTTCAACCTCGCTATTAATCCGAGCCAGTCGCTGCCTGGCGGCGATCGCCTTCGGAATATGTTGTGCTACATCATCTTCATCAAAAAGGATTTGTCGCTGTAAATTGTTCAGTTCAATATAATCGCGATCAGCGATTACCAGATGTCCCACGCCGGCACGGCAGAGGTTATTGGCCAGAGTCGTTCCTAACGCCCCACAACCAATAATTGTAACTTTCGCTTCTTTTAACCGTTCCTGTCCTGCTTTCCCAATCGGACCAAACAAGGTTTGTCGCGAATAGCGATCAAGCATCGCGTATCCCCCTTCTCCATATACAGATAGCCATCTATTGTATTGTAGCACGACCCGCAATTAACCCGCAGGCGACACTTTCCAGCGTCTCTTTAACGGCACAACTTTATTGAGCAATTACTGGTGAGCCCTTGTGTATACCGCACCACTAGCCACACGCCAGGAAATTACGACTAATACTTTCTTTGTAGGACAGAATATGGTGAAAGTTGGCAGCAGCGCATAACTGTGTTACAATGCGTGAAGTGTGATACTCGTTTTCTGGAAATCTGTAACCAGTACATTGTGCGACTCTTTGCGAGGGGCGGCCATATGAGCAGCGTGAATGCAATCAAGAAAGTATTGGTTATCGACGACAACCCTACCATCGTGGAGCTCATCAAATATGCGGTGAATCTCCAGGGCTCGTACCAGGTTGTTGTTGCATACGACGGAGTTCAGGGGCTTGAGCGTGTTTTCGCCGAGCAACCTGACTGCGTAATTATTGATGTCAAAATGCCTAGAATGGATGGGTATCAATTAGTGCGCTGTTTGCGTGGCGACCCACGTACCGCAAATGTTCCTTTGATCATTTTAAGTGCCATGACCCGCGAAGAAGATCAGATGACTGGCTTGCTCTCGGGCGCAGATGAGTATCTTACAAAGCCTTTTAAGCCAACCGCTCTGAACGCAGCAATTGAGCATGTGCTTCGCCTGACTCCTGCCGAACGCCAGCGTCGCACTGATTCCCTGGCTCAATCACAGACAGAGCGTGACTAGCTGGTCAACCATGGCGACTTGTGCTGATCTTTAAGGACGTGAGCCAGCAGTTTGCGCAAAGATCAGGTCTGCCGGGGCATAATACGTTTCTATGTTTAAATTGATCAAAATACACATTGATAACTTTGTGGCCTGGCATCCACAACAATATAAGTTTCTTTTTTTCTGTTATTTATTTATATGAAAGCGCTAGCGCGCGTGTGAGCTACAGGCATTGCGTAGGTTACATATTCTTTTTGTGGATAATGATCCACATATACATGATAGAATGAAGCAAGCGCTGGGTGGCGAATTTACTGTACAGTGCGTCGGATCTGTTTCTGAGGCTAGACGATGCCTCTCTTTATCTCAGCCTGATATTGTGATCTCAGAGGTGGTGATAGGGCGGGAGAGTGGCTTAGATCTATGTCGCTACGTGCGCAGCAATCCCTCACTTCAGCAACTTCCGATTATGTTGTTGACCTCTATGGCCACTTTGCAAGATAAGGTGGAGGGTTTTCAGGCGGGAACGGACGACTATGTCGTGAAACCGTTTGATACGCATCACCTGATAGCCCGTATCAGATTGTTGGCAAGAATAAAGCGTCTAGAGCGGCGTACCACCGTCTAGACGCTTTATTCTTGCTTTTGTTCCTCTATTCAGCAACTAACCAGGGAAGTGGCAGGCTGCGTAATGGTTGGACTGCTTCTCTTCCAGTGGTGGAATGACTTCGCGACAGATTGCCTGCGCTTTCCAGCAGCGAGGATGGAAATTACAGCCACTGGGTGGATTGACCGGGCTGGGAACATCACCTTCAAGGATGATGCGCTTGCGGCGCAGCTCTACCTCAGGATCAGGCACAGGAATTGCTGACAGTAGGGCCTGGGTGTATGGGTGCAAAGGCGTCTCATACAGGCTCTCGCTCTTTGCCAGCTCAACCACACGGCCCAGATAC
This sequence comes from Dictyobacter formicarum, assembly GCF_016587435.1. The sequence continues at coordinate 155,214 of NZ_BNJJ01000006.1, read as the reverse complement.
ATCACAGCGACGCGGTCGCTGATGTGTTTGACCACCGAGAGGTTATGGGCTACAAACAGATAGGTCAGGCCGAATTTTCCTTGCAGGTCCTGCAAGAGGTTCAAAACCTGCGCCTGGATCGAGACGTCCAGGGCCGAAACGGGTTCGTCGGCAACCACAAATGATGGATGTAGAGCCAGGGCGCGCGCAATACCGATACGTTGACGCTGACCACCGCTAAACTCATGGGCAAAGCGGTTGACATAGAAAGGATTCAGGCCCACCGTCTCCATCAAGTGGGCCACTTCCTCTTGAATCGCTTTGGAGTTGCCACGATTAAAGTTTTCTAGCGGCTCTGAAATAATCTGACCAATCGTGTAGCGTGGGTCCAGCGAGCTATAAGGATCCTGGAACACCATCTGCATATCTGCGCGCTTGCGACGAATCTCGTTAGGTGAGAGTTTGGTCAGCTCCACGCCATTCAATTTGACCGAGCCTGCGGTTGGCTTGAGCAATTGGAGGATAGCGCGGCCAGTGGTTGATTTGCCACAACCACTTTCACCTACCAGTCCTAATGTCTCGCCGCGGCGGATAAAGAGGTCGACACCGTCAACCGCCTTTACCTGAGCCACTGTGCGCCCGAGAAGGCCACCTTTGACCGGAAAGTGGACCTTGAGTCCTTTGACATCAACGAGTGTGGTTCCTGTCGCCTGGGGCGTCTGAACTTCTTGTGCCATAGTTTACCTCTTGTACTAATTTGGATAGAAGCATGCTGCAGTTTGATCGCCACGACCAACGAGCTGGAGCTCTGGTCGCTCTTGACGACAGCGAGCCTGTACTTTGGGACAACGCGCGGCGTATGGACACCCCTGGGGGACGTTGATCATGTCAGGGGGCTGACCAGCGATCGGGGTAAGCCGTGCACCACGGACGTCGTCGACGCGCGGGATTGATTGCAGAAGCCCTACGGTATAGGGATGGGCGGGCGTCTCAAATATTTGTTTGACCGGGGCTGATTCTACGATATGGCCAGCATACATAACATTTACATACTGACATGTACCGGCGACTACGCCCAGGTCGTGGGTGATCATCATGACGGCGGTCCCAAACTCCTGCGATAGACCCTTCATCAGCTCAAGTACCTGAGCCTGAATGGTCACGTCGAGCGCGGTCGTTGGTTCGTCCGCGATCAACAGCTGCGGATTACAGGCCAGGGCAATAGCGATCATCACGCGTTGGCGCATACCGCCACTAAATTCGTGGGGATAGTTTTTCGCACGCCTCTTGGCATCCGGGATGCGCACCAGGTCAAGCATTTCGACGGCGCGGCGCCATGCCTGATCGTTGCTGACATCTTTGCGGTGCCGCTTTACTGTCTCGGCGATCTGATAGCCGACAGTAAAGACCGGATTCAGCGAGGTCATGGGATCCTGGAAGATCATGGAAATTTTGCTACCGCGCAATTCGGTCAGCTCATCCCGGCTCTTATCCAAAATATTTTCCCCGTTGAAGAGGATCTCGCCGCCAGCGATTTTCCCAGGAGGGGTTGCGATCAAGCGCATAACTGACAGGGCAGTAACGCTTTTGCCGCTACCGCTTTCGCCTACTACACCCAGGGTTTGGCCGGGTTTCATAATAAACGAAACATCGTCAACAGCTTTGACCACTCCTCCTCTCGTGTAGAAGTAGGTTTTTAAATTATTGACTTCCAGCAAGTTTGCTGCCATATATCTATCTCCACTTACTCTTTAGTCTTTTGAATGAGGATCAAAAGCGTCGCGCAATCCATCACCTATAAATGAGAATGATAGCACGATGATGACAAGTGTCAAGGATGGGACTAAAAGTTCCCATGGATAGGCCGTCAGGGATTGTGAGGCCTGCGCGATCATCAGGCCAATACTGGACCCGGGCGGTTGTACGCCGAGACCAAGGTAGCTGATGCCTGCTTCGCCCACAATGGTGCCCGAGATGTTCAGGGTTGAAGCAACCATAACGATACTGAACAGGTTGGGAACGATGTGGCGGGTCAGGATGGTGAAGTCCTTGGTTCCCGAGGTTTTGGCGGCCTCAATAAATTGTTGTTCGCGTAACTGCAGCGTTTGACCGCGCACGTAGCGGGCCATTAACGGCCAGGCCGTAAACGCCAGCGCCATTGAGACGAGCAGCAGACGAGCGTTTCCGTTGGGCCCTACAACCGGAATCTTAGAAAGATTATCGTCGGCCCAGCTACCCAGAATACCAGCGATCAGGATGACAAAGAGCAGACCCGGGAAGGCGAACAGGAGATCTGCCAGGCGGGCCAGAAATTGGTCGATCCAGCCGCCATAGTAACCGGCCAGCACACCGATGCTAATACCCAGCGTAATGTCCACAATTTCAACGACGATCGCCAGCACAATCGAGATCAGCATACCCTGCATCAGGCGTGCCAACAAATCACGTCCAATGCCATCGGTACCCAGCCAATATTGCGCCGAGGGCAACTCATGGGTCCGGTCCAGCTCCTGGTGATCATAGGTATGATAAACATCTGGGCCGATGATTTTAGAACTGAATGGTCCTTTATAGGGGCCACCAATGTGTTGATAAATAGGGGGTCCAAGCACGGCCACTACTACCATAAAGATAATAATGCCCAGGCTGATCATGGCACGCTTGTCACGGCGAAAGCGTCTGAGGGACTCTTGAAATGGTGTCCGTGATTTCTGTGCCTTCAGATTGACCGGAGCCGTTTCCGCAATGATGGCTTCTTCGGGAATGGATTCTACCTGGTCTTCAGGATGGCCAGGTAGGGTGTTTAATTCCCATTCGGGCTGAGCCACATTGGAGCTGGGAGCAATAAATCCGGGCGCACCTGTTTCTGGTTTGTGATCATGTGTGTCCATTTTTTCTCCTATGAAACTTTAATGCGTGGATCTACGGCTGTATAGAGCAAATCAGAGATGAGATTGCCTAATACCACTCCAGTGGCCAGGAGCACTGTCGTCGCTTGAATGACTGGATAGTCGCGCGTGGTGATGGATTGGATAGTGATATAGCCAATTCCATTGATATTAAAGACATTCTCAGTAAAGAAGGCACCGGTGACCAGGAAGCCGAGGGTGACTCCCAGGACTGTGATGATTGGGATCAATGCATTGCGCATGGCGTGGCGGTAAACGACGACGCGCTCTTTGAGGCCTTTGGCGCGAGCGGTGCGGATGTAGTCCTGGCGCAGCACTTCTAATGTGCTGGTGCGAGTAAGACGAGCAAAATACGCCAGGCCGATCGCTGCATAGATAATGATGGGGCCAAGTTTAAACTGAATATCTGATGGTGTGTACTGCCAGGCATTGCCCCAACCTGCCACCGGCCAGCTGAGTCCAACTGAGTTGTGGAGATAGACAATGGCTACCTGGAAGAGCGATGCCAGAATGAAGGAAGGTACCGAGAACAGGAAAATCGCCAGACCCATGCTGATGGTGTCGATCCAGGTACCCGACTTGAGGGCTGCCAGAATGCCCAGCGGAATACCAATGAGGACCTGGACCAGTAAGCCCCACATACCAAGCTCAAGCGACGTAGGCACTCCATCCTTCAGGATATCCCAGACCGGGCGATTTTCTGTCTGGAAGGATGTCCCGAGGTCACCATGTAAGAGCCGGACGATGTAGTTGAAATATTGCTGCAGCAAGGGTAAGTCGAGACCATATTGGTGTTTGAGGCGTAGGTACTGAGCTAAATTAAAGTGGTTTCCCATCATTTCTTGGATTGGATCACCTGGTGCGGCGTACCCAATGATGAACGTGATGAATGTCACGCCCAAGAGCACAAAGACAAGGCCAATAAGCCTTTTAAGAAGAAATTGAGCCATCTTGAACCTTCTACTCCCTTGTCAAACACTTGGAGGGTAACAATGGTCGTGCACATGAAACGAATGCAATGTAGCTAACAATAAACTTCAGTGAATACTGGATTGAGTTACAATACTTTTGTTTTTGCACGCCAAATGTTTCTCGTAGTCTCCATAACGGAGAATGTAAGGGACGGTCGCTCGTGTATACATGATACTGCTGCCTGGTGGGCTTATCCACGCGAAGGCACCTTTCGGTAGATATCCATTGGAATATGTTGACAACAGATGATTGATACATGAGCTAATTTTTGCTATTTTATGTGAGGGCGTTATTATTGTCAAGGTAATTGGCTATGCTACATTCAGTTGGCCAGGCCCTGATGCTAAGTATGTATACCCTACAACAAACTCTGCATATGTCTTAGCTACACTGCTATTTCACGACACTGTGCGACCATAAGATCAGGGATAATGAATAGTTTCCCATTCATTATCCCTGACTACTGTGGCGGAGCATGATTGCTATGGCTTTGCCTGCCCTACCACAGCAGTACTGCTTGCTTAGTGGTTGGCAATATAGACTTTAGCCCACTCGAATGGAGGGGTTGAGTCGCCAGCATTGAAGGTACGACCCACAACGTAGCTTTTCAGCACGCGGGAACGAGCCAGCTGGAAGATTGGCAACCAGACAACTTCGTTGACCAGAGTCTGCTCAGCGTCGTTGTAAGCCTGTATGCGTTTTGTGGTATCCTGCTCAGTGTCAGCGGCAGCCAGAGCCTTCTGAACCTGGACCTGGATAGCAGAGTCAGTTGTTTTATTCTGACCCCAGTTTGTCTGATTGTTGGGAGAACCAGGGGCGAACTGAAGGGTCAAGAAGTCCTGAGGATCAGGATAGTCAGCGCCCCAGCCACTCTCGAACATCTGCACGCTAGCGTTGCCAACGGTCTTCGGCAGCGAAGCACTCAAGGTTTCAAAGTCGGTGGGAACAGCCTGAACGGTTACGCCCAGAACGTCTTTCCACTGCTGGACAGCGACGGCGATCTCTTTGTCGGTGTCAGCGCTACCGCTTGCGTACTGGAATTTGATCTTGGGCAGGGCGGCGACATTGGCATAGCCATCTTCTTTCAAGCCTTTGTCAAATAACTGTTTGGCAAGGGTTGGGTTACCGGCTGTGCTGGTTGTGCCGTCCGGACCTTTGAGGTTCTCATTGTAGCCAGGCATGCCGCTTGGCACAATGTGATTGGTTGGGACATCAACGTTTTTAAAGACGACCTTCATCATCTCGTCTTTGTTCAGGGCCAGTGCGAAGGCCTTACGGATGTTGAGGTTGTCGAAAGGCTTGGCCATGAAGTTCAAACCATAGTAGAAGATGGAGAGAACCGGTATCTTGTGGTACTCTTTGCTGCTCTGTACTTCGTTCAAGAAGTCGGTTGGAACAGCGGCCTGGTCAACCTGGCCATTTTTGTAGGCCTCGTAGGTGGTTGTGGCATCTTTGTAGAAGGTGCTGACAACTTTGATGGTTGGTTTGGCTTTGACATAGTTGTCATTAGGTACGAAGACAATGCGCTTGCCGTGAGTATACTCCTGGACTTTGAAAGGACCTGTGCCGCCGCCCTCTGTCAGGTGGTCGGTGAAGTTTTTGTTGCCGTATTTGTCAATCAGCTTTTTCTCTACCACATATGCGGTCGAGTAGGTCAGGGTTGACAGGAAGTAGCCAGCAGGCTGGGTGATCTTAATGACAACGGTGTTGGGATCAGGAGTCAGTACGCTGTCACCAATGATGGTTTTGATTTTGCCAGCCAGCATTTTGTCTGAGTCTTTAATCAGGTTCAAGTAGCTAGGAGAAGCAGGAGAACCAAGGTCAGGCAGTAATGCACGATTCAGGCTGTATGCAACGTCAGCTGATGTTACCGGTGTGCCGTCACTGAACTTCAGATTGGGTTTTAGCTTAAAGGTCCAGGTTTTGCCACCATCGGAAGCTGACCAGGAATCGGCCAATTCGGGAACGACTTTCTGGTCGTTATCCAGAGTGACAAGTCCGGTGAAGACCATACCAATGGCCTGTAAGGATGTCTGGGTGGTGGCCATCGCAGGGTCGAACGTTTTGATGTCTGCGATACCAGCAAGTGGCCAGTTAAATACCTGCTTGTCAGCCGGTGCTTTGCCACCCGTGTTGTTGCCGGTCCCGGGGAGTGGTGACCCGCTGCCACCGCAGGCGCTCAGCACAGTTGCCATCAGGATCAGCATTGTTGCAATGACCCCTAAGGCCGATTTCTTTGTCGATCGCATGAAGACTTCTCCTTGTTACATAAAGGAATCAAGATAATTGATTGGGAAGGTGCTGTTTCGCTTTGTCCATCACGCATAGTTGTAGTAGATAAATTGTGTTTGATGGTAAATGCGAGACGCCTTCTTCATTTCTCATGGAATTCTTTTCATTCTACTTTTGAAAAGCTATATTTCCATGATCATGCATTCATTAACCATTCACAGTGCCATTGGGGGAGCCAGCATAAAGATAAACGGCTATCTCAATGGTGAGATATCTGTGTTTATTGGTCTTTATATAGTAATTACGTCAGGCTTTGACTAAATCTCACATGAATTGACTGATTTAAATAGAGAAAGTGAAAAGAGTTTGTATCTTGCATAAAGGGAAATCACAATGAGCTCGTTGCGTGGCGAGTATTTCTTTTTTCTATTGATAAAAATGCCTGGCCAGCATAACCAGGCATTTTGTGTAACACCATCTGCAAGAGCTTGCTGGCAGATGGCGTAAGGTGCATTTAGCGTTGCTTGGCGGCATTATTGAACGCGATAAATGTTGGCCCAGTCATCGGGTGGGATGCTGTTCTGGGCGTTATCATTGATGCCAATGATGTTGGGATTGCGTAAAAAGTTTTCGGTTACCTGCTCCATTGGTAGCCAGGCGACATCATTGATGAGCTGCTGTTCGGCTTGCTGATAGCTTTGGAACCGTTCGTTGGCATTGCGATTCATGTCTGCATCTGCCAGTTGCTGCTGTACCAATTGCTGCTGTGCCGCGGTAGTACTGGTGTTCTGGCCATAGTTAAAATTATTATTGACCGCGCCCTTCGCAAATTGCTGTGATAGCCAATCCTGAGGATCGGGATATTCGCCAACCCAGGCCAGGCCCCACATTTGAATACCATTGGCATTACCGGTGGCACCAGTAACTTTATCGAGCAACGTATTATAGTCTACAGGACTTGCTGTGACCTGAATTTTGAGGACTTTCTGCCAGTCCTGGATCATGGCTTTTACTTCTTGATCAAAACCATCTACACCTGAAATATACGTCAGCTGAATAGGTGGTAGCGCGGTAACCGAATTGATCTTTTCCTCTTGCAATCCTTGCTGTAATAGAGCCTGGGCCTTTTGAGGATTCCCTTTCAAGCTGTCTGTTCCATCGGGCCCGGTAATATGCGTGTTGTTACCAGGCATACCGACAGGCACGATATGATTGGTGGCTATCACGGTGTCCTGCCAGACATTTCTGGCGATGGCCGTTTTATCGATGGCCAGCGCAAAGGCCTGCCGAATGTGAATATTATCAAACGGTTTGGTCAGATAGTTCATGGTATAGTAGTTGATCCAGAGCTGGGGTACCTGGTGATAATCTTTGCGCTTCTTATCGTTGACCAGGGTGTTTAACGGCACTCCTGTCATGTCTAGCTGGTTATTCGTGTAAGCCTGGTAGGCTTCCTGGGCGGTATGATAGAAGATGTAGGAAACCTTTTGTAGCTGTGGTGTCTGGTTATAGTAGTGGCTGTTGGGCACAAAATCGATGCGCGAGCGGTGAGTATAGGTCGCTACCTTAAATGGACCAGCGCCACCACCTTCATTTAAATGGTCTGTAAAGCCGGTCTGATATTTGTCAATCAGTTTCTTTTCCACTACATAAGAACAGGGATAGGTAAGCATGGAGAGGAAGTAGGCAGACTGTTTGTTGGTGACAATGACTACAGTCTGCGCATCTGGCGTCAGGATGCTATCGTTCAATAAAGTTGAGACGCGTCCTGCCAGTAGTTGATCGGAATCCTTGATCAGGCGCAAATAAATAGGCGCGACCGTCGATTTGGTTGCCGGCTGGAGGGCGCGATTGAGACTATATGCGACATCTGCCGAGGTAAGGGGCGTGCCGTCGCTAAAGGTCAGGTGCGGTCTTAACTTAAAGGTCCAGGTGACGCCATCGCTTTCCTGGTGCCAGGATTGGGCAAGCTGGGGATGCACCTGTAGTTTATCGTCGCTCTGGACCAGTCCTGTATACAGCATTTGAATGGCTTGTATTGAGGAGGGATCATGGGCCAGGGCGGGATCCAGCGTATCAAAGTCAGTCACGCCTACCAGGGGCGCGGTATAGGTTTGTTGGTTGTGTGGTGCCTTTGTTGGTTGTCTGGTAGTCGTGTCATTGCCCCCTCCAAATGGATTACTACAGGCCGATAAGACAAGAGGGATCAGGCTGGCAACCAGTAAAAGAGCGTAGAGAGGATTTTGCCTGCGTTTGTGATAGTCTGTATTTTTTATCGGCATTTGAAGCCTTCTCTTTCAGTGCGGCAGAAATAATCGTTGATCTATGTCATGATGATGAGGAGTAGTCGCGCTTGACTTAGAGCGTGCTTGCTGCGCATGCGTTTTCGCACCTTCGGTGCTCAAGAAGTTTTATTATATATTGTAGAAAATGTGCGAAGCACATTTTCTACAATATATAATAAAATGCGGGCGTATGCGCCCGCCCGTAAGGGGGCGCTTTGCTTCCCAGTGCACTGGGAGGCAGACACTCTCTACGACAGCTGTGAAACGAGCGAGTCGCGTTTGCCCAGTGCGGCGGCACGCAGAGCAATATGCAGGTAGTTCTCGATGTTGGTGCTGGCCAATTCCTTGGGCCAGTTGATGAATTCTTCGCCCGCGGCCTGTACGATCTGCAATGAATGGCCCTGGTCGATCGTTGTGTCGTTCAAGGCGGCGACCAGGCTGATCGTTCCAAAGAGGGCTCGCGCATCATGTCCTAAGTTCAGATAGCGCTGAGCTGTATGGAGGGCCCCACGTAGATCTTTCTCTTTTAATTGGACCTCCAGGGTTTCCAATTGACTGATAGCGATCAAGCCACCGCCGGTCGCGGTAGTTGTGGCGGCTGCAGCCGGTTTGGCCACTTCCTGTGCCTGTGCTGTCACTTCTTTATAGAGGGCATTGATATAGGCGGCGGAGGTAAAGATCAGATTATACACTTCTTCATCCTGTACCTGGCTGAAAACATTGCGGACCGCTGAGGCAAACAGCAAACCATGTGAGACGCGAATGAAGAGGTCGCGATCTCCGTCGCCTACTTTTTGGATGATCTCTGCGGCAGCGAGCGCGACGATTGAAGCGACCGCACGTGGAGATGCTTCACCCGGAATGATGGCGTCGTAGACCTTCTGGCAGACCTCGGCGGTCTCTGCGTTACTGAGCAGAACTTGCTGCAGTGGCAGCGCATTCGCGTTTTTAGGGGCCGATAGACGTGTGCGCACGCTGGCCAGACTGTGTTTTTTGGTGTCCGAGGTAAATTCGCGCACGGTCTGAATCCAGGTTGCTTCAGGTTTGTTGGGCTGAATGGGGAGGTGTGGGGCCAGCCAATGCAGTAACTCAGGCACATACTCACCCCATTCGACCGCATCCAGCAACTGGAAGCCGCGTGCAGTATACATCAAGGGATGGCCGCCATTGGCGAAGGTGGTTGAGACCGCCTCGTAGGCGCGTACCTGTAGCGTGCGGTAATCGGCACCTGTTCCATACAATCCGAGCAAGATGCGCTCGGCCAGCAGGGGGTCATTTTTCTGAATGGCTTCATTCATGACCTGGTTGACGCTTTTGTCCTGATCGAGAAACGCACTTGGGAAGAGCGGTTGCGGCTTCTCGTATGTGACGTTTTGACCATTGCGAATTGCTGGTGCGGCGGTAATCAGCGCGCGCATAAACAGCGGCAGGGTGCGTATCTGTGGTGGAACTTCAGTATCTAATGGCGCTGGACGTGCGCGAAGAAAACGCGCCAGCATTGCTGCCGCCGCGAGTGTAATACTGACATGACCTTCTGGATCACCCTTGGTGGCCATCATACCGATACGACCAAGTAATACATCGGCGTTACGTTCTTGTTCTAATAAGCTTCGGGCGCTAGAAATAATGCGTGCGTTATCTTCACTGACTACCGCATCAATCAGCGTTGAGAGGTCCACTCTCAGTTCTACTGCAGCCATATATGACTCCTACATATGTAAGTACGTATTTATAAGAATATGCATAGTTTGCTTCTAATAGCAGATACTATTCTTTTAGTTCGCGAATAGCATTTTCTATGCCGGGAATTTCTGCGTATTCTTCATCTAATAACTTGTACGCGCGGCTTAAATAAAGTTCCGCCAATTTAGCCCCACGTTCGGTGGGAGAGGTCGCGGCTTTCACGATCTCTGAGCCGCGATATTTGTCTGGTAACAGACGGGCCAGACGCTCTATACGCCGTTGCGTATCCTGGAGGAGTGCTTTGTCCTGCCCTTCCAGTGCATAGCGTGCCATACCGACCAGTTTCCCTACCTCTGCCAATTTCTGCCGTTCAGATAATGTTTGCAATAAGAGCTCTTCCGTATCCAGTTCATCAATTGGAGTTGCTTCAGGAATTGCCGCCTCTGCAGGCTTTCGGCTTATCTGCTCTGCCTGAGAAATATAGTTGGCATATAGTTGAGCATATTCCTGGCTACACATGGTAGCCATCTGCATGCGCTCTACCTCTTCGGACGATGTAGAACCAATATCGCAGAGATCGTCTGCGCGGCGTTCGGCCAGCGCTTCCAGTTGCTCAAGGCTCATTCCTTCTTCTAGCATGGGGGGAATGGGCATGCCAGCGATACTCTCTGCGCCCTGTAATTCTTCCGAGGGAATCTGGGCGGCAAAGAGTGGAGGTAGGTACTTCGCGATCGACATGGGTATTGGCGGTACGAGACAATAGGTACTATAGACAATCCGTGAGTTGCTTCTACTTCTTGCTATGAAAATAGCATGCCCTTTAGGAGCTTGTGGATTCCCACGTAAGAATTGTATACCCATAACGAAGTGTCCCTTCAAATTTCAGGGTCGAAGGCGAGCTCTGTGAACTCGCCCTGGCCTGGTTGTATTTGTTTTTCACAGGTTTTCTCGCTGTTACCTGTGTTCTCCTTAGAAGGAATGTGTTTCTATTATTTTAGCCCTTTGGGGGCACTCGACACGCCTTCTAGTATATCATCGATAGCAATATTTCTGCCTTATTATAAACTACGACGCAGCAGAGCCAGGCGTTTGACGAGATCGGTGTTGATCTGGATGTCTTCGGCCGATAATTCGTCTCCTCCCACTGGAATCGCTTCCTCATAGGCTTGTAGATATGCTGTGACCTCCTTTGCTCCGGCGATGTGTACAAAGTTCTGTAGTAGTGTACGCGCCTGGGTATCATTGTGCTGGCGTAAGTCGGTGACGGCCGTTCCTGCATACTGCTCGGCATATTGGCGCAGGAATGTGCCCCATCTCTGTGGCGCATTGATGCTATTCATGACGCGCTCGACCTGGATGATGGCTTTGCTCTGCTCGTCGCGGGCGCGCTCGAAATCTTTGCGTAATAAGAAGATGGAGCCGCGTGCAAAGCGCGTGTCGGCTACTCCTAATGGGCGCCGTTGCTGGTGATAGTGGCGCAGAGCCTGTTCGAAGTCGTTGAGGGCGTTGTCCAGCTCTTCTTGTGAGCGATATGTGAGTCCACGTGTCAGCAGGGCATCGGCCTCGTTAGTCTGATCGTCGGTCTGCTTGAAGCGCACCAGTGCTGCTTCACAGTTTTCCAGTGCTTCATCCCATTGTTGCTGCCCGATGTGGACCTGGGCGACACCAAGTACGGCCAGCCCGTCGCCATCGGTGTTCTCGAGCAACTGGAACTGGCGGCCAGTTTCGTAGAAGGTATTGAGCGCGGACTCCAGTTCTCCTCGTGATAGCCGCGCCTGGGCCTGTCCCAGTAAGGATTCTACGGCCACTTCTGGCTGTTGGAGGGCTTCGGCCTGATTGTGGGCACTGCTATATAGTGCCTCGGCTTCGGTAAAATCTCCTTCAGCCAGGCGCAATTGTGCTCGTACCGCCAGAATCTCGGGCAGCAGCTGCCTGGCCTGCACGTTGTTGGTGGTTGCTGCCTCTGCTGCCTCTAGATGGCTCTCGGCCCCCTTCATGTCGCCGCTTAAAATAGCCAGGCGTGCCAGACCTATTTTTGCTGCTGCCAGGGCCGGAATGCCGATGGTGCTGTCTGTTTTTTCGGCCAGGTCATGGGCGTCAGTGAAGATATTTTTTGCCTTGCTCAGCTCGCCTTGCTGCTTATGTACATGGGCCAGTCCTAGCAGGGCTCGATTTTCGACTATTGGATTGTCGAGTGCATGGGCCTGCTTGAGTCCATCTTCCAGGGTCTTGCTCGCACGGTTCAAAAAACCTCTACGATATTGCACTAATCCCAGTCCTACGGTCGTTTCTGCCTGCCCCAGACGATAGGCGGTAGCCTGGAAGGTGCGCAGGGAGCGCTCCATGATCGAGCTGGAGTAGGAGAGCTGGCCACGGCGCAGATTAATTTCGCCTAATACGCGGCCCGCGCTGGCTGTGCCCAGGGCGTTGTGCTGGTTGGTATAGGTTTGCAGCGCGGATTGGGCGGCGATCAGTGCCTGATCAACCTGAGACTGGATGAAATTGATCTCGGCCAGACCAAGATTGGCATCGGCCTGCCCTAATTCATATTCGATCAGGCCTGCCAGATTGAGGGCGTCGGCCAGCACGGCTGTCGCCTCGTCCAGGCGCTCCTGATCGATATAAATACGACCCAGCCCCACCTGGGCATCTACGATCCCATAGTTATCGCCGGTTCGCTGGTAGATCTCTAGCGCCCGTTTATAAGCCGTCTCAGCCTCGTTAAACTGGCGGCGTAAGCGCTGAATGTCGGCCAGGCTACGGCTGGCATCGGCCTCATTGGTCGTCTCATTCGCCTCTTTGAAATAGCGAATCGCATCCTGATAATGTTCAGTTGCATAACTCATGTTGGCACGCTGCAGCTCAATGTGCCCCAGCGCTAATTCCACATTGCCCAGACCCTTGCTATTTTGCTGCTTGCGATAGATCTGTTGCGCATTCTGGTAGGCATCCTGCGCTCGGTCCAGGTGGGCCAGGCGTCGCTCTATATGCCCCATAGAGAGTGCGCTGGAAGCCATTAATAAGGGACGATCGGCCTCCTGATAATGTTTGAGTGCGCGTTGATAGCTATTAACCGCCTGCTCCAGTGCGTTATTCTGTTCCTGAATATCGGCAATCATCGCCCGGCAATCGCCGGCTTGCTTGAAGTCTCCACTCAGGCGAAAACGGACCTCTGCATCCCCGAAGGCTTCAGTCGCCTGGTCTAATTTACCATCGTTGTAGGCTGTAAAGCCTGCCTGCAAGCGTTTTTCTGCTTGCTGACGATCTTTTTCTTTTTTTTCATTTTCTGATGTAGTCATAAAGATATATTCCTCACACCCATACCTGGTTGAGTGTTCATGTTTTGATTGCATCAAGTACTTGCTTCATTGTATATTCCGTGACTTTCGAAAGTCAAAAAACTCTGAAGGAAACTCTGATTGCTTGCAAAAAAATAAAGACAGGAGAGCTTGAGGGTGCTATAATGGCGGAGAATGTTATAGCAATAGCTATATGCATATGCTTTTACGTTAGCCGCTGTTTTTGCTGGGATTCTCAGCTCTATTATTGAGTAAAATACTCACGGGACAGCCGAATGTTAGTATTTTTGAAAGGCAGTTCTTATTATGTATGAAGACGCTCTTGCACGTGTAGATCTTTTCTCCGCCTTAGATAAAAAAGAACTTCAGGCCCTTGCGAAAAGTTGCCAGGAACGCTCGTACAATGCCGGTGCAACTCTCATTGCTCAAGGCGATAGTGGGGTTGGTCTCTACATCATTACAAGCGGAAATGTGCGTATCACGAAATCCAGAGAGGCAGGGCATGAGGAAGATTTGGGCACCCTGAACGCTGGAAACGTGTTGGGTGAGATGTCGCTGCTGGATGATTTACCTCGCTCGGCTACAGCCACTGCCGTTGATAATGTAACTGCCTTGCTGCTTCCTGTCTGGGAGTTCCGCACCTTTTTGCGCAATCATCCCGATGTCGCTCTGAAACTGCTGGCCGTTTTGAGCCGCCGCTTACGCAAAGCTGAAAATACGCACGCAGAATAATAATTCAGGTAGAAAAAAGAAGAGTATTCCAGCACAAATGATTTTCTGATTGGGATACTCTTTTGTTATCCTGACGCGGGCCCACTTTTCTGTCTATATATCGTCTGGAGAATAAGTCTCCGCGTCATGACGCTCTATGAATTGATTGAGGCTATTAGAGTCTGGTTTTTCTCGATTGAGCAGCTTTTGGATCTCTTCAAACATCGTCTCAACATCTCCGAAAGATCGATAGACACTGGCAAAGCGAATGTAGGCGATCTTATCCATCCGTCGTAAATGTTCCATGACGAGCTCTCCAATGACATTGCTGGGTATCTCTTGCTTGCCAAAGCGGTAGAGTTCTTGCTCGATTTCTTCAACTGCTTTTTCGATTTCTCCCGCTGGCAAAGGACGCTTCTCACAGGCTTTGCGAATGCCAACATAGAGTTTCTGGCGATCAAATGCTTCGCGTCTCTGGTCTTGTTTAATGACCATCAAGGAAAATTTTTCGACCCGCTCATAGGTGCTAAAACGACCTTTGCAATGTTCGCATTCTCGACGCCTGTGAATTGCGTCTCCAATATCTCGGGAATCTTTGACTCGTGACTCTGTGCCTCCACAAAAAGGACATTTCATCCTGTGCCCAAATCCTTGTTCTGAATATAAGTTAGGAATATTCTATCATATATAGTCGCTTGGAGGCAGTTTTTTATCTTTACACGAGCGCGGCAGATGCAGTGGCCGTTGCGTATTCCTCAGACTTGATAGCCGACGACGCTGACGTCCTGGATTCCGCTGCTATGGGAACCGGGTGCTTTTGCTGATGAGGAGGACGTACTTTTCCTATATATCCGGAACGCAAACGTGAGCCCTGACGCCAGTAAGCATACCAATAAGGCCCGTGCCCCTGCCCGTTGCGGCATGTGCTGCATGATGCCTTCCCACACTTACGATACTGTAACTGATAAGTAATATGTTGATTGCTAGGTATCTCTGTCATCTTTTTTATCGTGCGGAAACCCCTGCCTTCAGGCATGGGGAGGAGCACGCCTCCTTCTTCCTATCTCTCCTCGTGTGTTGTCCAGGCGGGCGTCCGTTTTTGATGGGAACGGACAAACCTCGCCGCTTACGCGGGTGATGTTTGCCTCGACGGGGATATCGGTCTGCATACCTCCTCAGTACTGCCTCGAACCCCGTCTGACTGGTTAACTGAGAAGTTATAGAGCCTGGGACTGGCACGCATTCCAGGGTACGTTCTTCAACACTGCCGATATCGTAGCCCGATAGCCTTCCGAAGAACGCTCTGGCTGGGTCTGGTCAGGTCCAGGCTTGCATCGGACGGGCAGAAATCATCCCCTGATACAAGCCCCCGCCGCAGAGACGTGGGGTACCTGACGTACCCTTCCACACATCTATACATGTCGAAGTGGCCTTAAAATCTACTGATATAATACCATCATTGTATGAACGTTTGGTGAATTTAATGCAACAAAAAATTAAACATTGTTAATATTTTGGCATGTTTCATTTGTACAAATGTATTTTTGTATAACACATTTTTCATATGTAGAAAACGGCATCATGGATCACTTTTTGCGTACTGGCAAAACGACTCCTACCATCTTCTTGCTTTTGGTTTGCTCACTATTGATGTTTGAGTCAGATTTTCCGTATTGTGATGGCATTGTGATGCTTATAAAAGGTATTTTGTTTACCAGTGAGCTCTACCGGCGCCGGGCGCCCGCCGACGCTTTTGGCATGGTGATATAATGGTGTCTGTACCCGCTTTTGCAGCGACGAGTCATTGCTTTGTTCGTTACGTTGTGTTGTTGGATTGGAAAGAGAGCGAACTATGCAAGTTATTATCAAAAGCAAACAGATGCAGGTCACACCACAATTACGTCAGCGGATCGAGCGCAAGGTGCAGCGCCTTGCACGCTGGCTTAATGATGAAGCGCGCGTCGAAGTAACCGTTGCGGAAGAACAGACGCGTAGTGCTAGCGATCGTTACAGTGTTCACCTTGCACTGACTGGCAACTCACATGCTATTCATAGTGAGGTAAGTGCCTTAAGTGCCAGTGCCGCCCTCGATATAGTTCTCGATAAAGTTGTCGCGCAACTTGGTCGTCAGAAAGATCGGCAGACCAAGCGACGGCAGCATGCCACCCCTATTAAAATTCTTTCTCTCTCTCGTTCGGGCGTGCTTTCGTCTTTGGATGAATACGAAGATACCGAGGTGCCTTCCCCAACGATGGAGGATGAGCATAATGAGGAGATCTGGTCCAAAGTATTGGAAATTCGCCGTTTGCCCACGAAGCCTATGACTGATAATGAAGTAATTGAGCAAATGGAGAAAAGTGGGAACTCGTTCTATCCTTTCTTTAATGAAGAAACCAATAGCGTGAACGTGATGTATAAGCTGGACACTGGCGGGTACGGATTGCTGGTGCCAGCGCAAGAATAAAAGGGATGACTCGTTACTCGCTGAAAGCTGGTTAGTGCTGTGGCCCTCTACCGTATATGGTAGAGGGCCACGGTGCGTTTGTGAAACCATGCGCTTCGTGCCTGCAGCCCCTGACGCGCCTTCGACACTCTCTCAGAAAGTGCCTGAAGTCCATGACAATGGGAATCAGAGCGCCCTTGGGCCTGGGGAACGCAGGCGTCCCCCCACTCTTTTTATGGTTCGCGCACCTGCTGCGCCAACCATAAAAAACCTTTTGAGCGCCGAAGGCGCGTAGCGTCAGGGGGCCGCAGGCGCGAAACATCTGGCTTTCAGACACACTCTCAAAAAATGTATTTAGTGGTGCAAGAAGTGTTCATCGCTCACTTCTTGCACCACTAAATACAGAATGTTTATGCAAGCGTGATTTCAAACTGCCAGGGTTGTGCGGGGAGTGGCTCGAATTGACCTAGTGGATCGGCGGCACGAATGGTCAATGTACGTGCTTCAGATGACGGCGAGGGGCGGAAACGGGCGGTGCCCTGGTAGACGGCGTTATTCGGTCCGCTGGCCAGATCGGGGCGAGCCAGGATCATGCCACCGCGATCGCCGGTCCATTGGGTGCCTGTGTTGTCTTTAAGGAAAAAAATGATACGCGGCACAAAGGCGAAGCCGGCCGTAAACGGTGGTCGAATCCATAGGTATTGTAGCTCAAAGAAATCTTGATAATAGAGAATGCGATGTAGGATCAGGGTCATCCCTTGTTGTTTTTGTTCGATTTCTAAGGTGACTGTACGCAAAGGTTCGCGTGCAGCTGTGTTTTCATTCCGCTCGGTTCCCAGTGATGGTGCCGCAACGACCACCGGAGGACGTGATGCCAGCTCCAACGCCGCGGTTGAAAAGGGCGTTGGGTCACGGAGAATATCGTTACACAGTTGCAAACAATCGTCGCAGATGTAGGCGGCTCCAGGGCCAGCGATCATGCGTCGTACATCTGAAGAGTGACGACCACAGAATGAGCAGCGAGCCATTGACCGATCAAAACTCATAGCATATTCCCCATCAGTTAAACCGGCGTGTTAACGTTTGTGGGTGCGCAATACTGCCGCAGCCTCACTATACAATCCTAGTCGTTCAAGTATAGAGGCGTGTGCCTCCCATTCTAACGAATCTTCCAATGGCGTAAGTAATGGTGACAAATTTGTTTTTTGTAATTCTAACACAGTTGAACCATTTTCAGAGGTCGTACTAGTACGATTTCCATTGAGTAATTGAGGTTCTGTATCGGCTTGATACCCATATTTACGTTGCAGGGCTAGCTCGATTAAGTAATCAGCAAAATGAGGATTTTTTGGTAATAATGAGCCATGGAGATAGGTTCCATAGGCATTGCGGTAAATGGCACCTTCGGTCTGGTCCTCGGCATTGTTTCCGTGACCTTTAAGTACTGTTCCCAGGGGTTTGGCTGTACCTAAGTATGTGCGGCCGCCGTGGTTTTCAAAGCCTACAAGTGTCTGTCCATTCCAACGCAGGGCGATATTGCCAATACAGCGGGCCACCTGCGAACCTTTATGCTCGGTCCAGGCATCGAAAACACCCAGGCCACGCATATCGGGACCCTCGGCGGGACGGTAATAGTGGGCGAGCAGTTGGAATCCTCCGCAGACCGCCAGAACGGGCATGTCGTCTTCGATGGCAGCCCATAAGCCGATGCCTTTCATTTCATATAGGTCTTGCGCGACGGGGGCCTGCTCTTTATCCTGACCGCCGCCAATAAATAGCATATCATATTCATCTGGTGCCAGTGCATCCCCTACTCCCAGACCCACAACGCGTAGTTCAATGCCCCGTAGCTGACAACGTCGGCGCAGGGTTAAAATGTTGCCTCTATCTCCATACAAGTTTAATTGATCTGGATATAAATGGCCCAGTGTGAGTGTGAGCGGCTGTATTCGATATTGTGCCATACTTTTAAGCATCTCTTCCTTCCCAATAATGTGGGGTAAAACCGCGCTGTTCTAATTCACGATGTACTTCCAGTAACCCTGTATACGTCGGTACTACGAAGAGAGTTTCGCCCACAGGGGTTTGTTGTAATGCACTGTTTAAGGCATTTTTGATCCCATAGAGGCGTTCATTGATTGCTTCTGGTAGTTGCCCTTCTTCTTTGTTTATTATCTGGTTCTTTTTCAGGTGCCTGGAACGGGTCGTTTGAGTATTTTTCTGGGCCTTTAAGCGGGTGGCTGGGATAATGGTCATAGTTTGTTCGTTGATGCCGGCATATTTGAGGCGCAGCGCTAGGTCCAGAGCGCGTGTGCCACTGATGACCAGCGTCTGAGTCTGCCCAAGTGCTCGTTCAAAATCGACATCCCAGATCCAGGAAATATCTTGTCCATCAGCGATGTTATCATTGAGGATGAAGAGTATATGACGTGTTGTGCCGTCGCTGAAGAGTGTACGGAGCACTTCATTGAAGCCTGTAGGATTTTTGGCCAGTAGCAGGCGCATGGTTTTGCCATCGGCCTGGATGCGTTCGCCGCGTCCGAATACGGGCTTGGATTGCTCGATGCCGCTGATAATGGGTTCCCAGGGGGTGTCCAGTGCCAGGGAAGCAGCGCTGGCAGCCAGCGCGTTATAGATGTTGTAGAGTCCTGGCAAGGGCACGATTAATTCCCGCTGCTGGTCAGCTACCTGGATCTGCAGTCGGATGCGATCAAAGGTATCGACCTGGACGTGGGTAACACGCACGTCTGGCTGAGGTCGTTTTTTGCCGCACTGGGGGCAATGATAATGCCCCATATGACTGTAAAAATGCAAATCGTATTCGTAATCGTGTCCACAATTGGAACAGACGCGGGCGTCTATGACCTGGTGATGATCAGCTTTGGTTTCGTCTTCTTCCCTCTCAAGTGCTGTTTCAATACCATAGTAGAGGCAGCGACCCGCGAAACCATCGCCTAACTGAGCAATGGTTGGGTCGTCAGCATTCAATACCAGAGTTGTGGTTGCTGGCAGCAGGGCAATGGCCTGTTTCCATTTGCTGACGACACTATCAACTTCTCCGTAGCGATCTAACTGGTCGCGGAACAGGTTAGTGAAGACAATCACCCGGGGAGGAATTGAGCGCACAATTTGTGGTAAGGCTGCCTCATCTACTTCTAAAATAGAGATCGCCTGGCCGGCCCGACGTAGATGTCCATTAGGTTGGGCGCGAATCACTAGCGAACTGGCGACGCCTCCAACCAGGTTGGAGCCCTCCCGGTTGCGCCAGACGCGTAAGCCGTCATCGCGCAAAATGGCTGCGATGAAACTGCTGGTGGTGGTCTTGCCATTCGTTCCCGTAATCATGACACTGCCATGCTCAAGCTCGGTAGCCAGGTGTTCTACGATATCAGGGTAGACGCGTTGCGCGACAACGCCCACGATACTGGTACCGCCTCCAATATGAAGGCGGCGGCTGATGGCACCGGCGGTGCGCCCTGCCATCACTGCGACACCTGCGCGCACTGCACGCTGGCGTCGCATGGGACGCGGCTTCCTCGTAATCCCTTTATCTGGTGGGGGAAGTGACGCGGTCTCCATCAAGCTTTCTCGTGGTGGCTGATCGCTTTCGGACGAGATTGGCTGAGATGGTTGTTCTTTTCGCATGCTATTCCTCCGCATCGGCGCTTCTGCTTCTATCCTCTATAGTAGATGAATGCAGCATAGCATGCAAGCCTGGTGGGGTCAAGTGTATGGTAAAGATAGACTCATCAGTTAGTTTTGTATTTTTGTGCTAGCTACACCCTGACTGCTCTAAAATTACAATAATGAGATATTTGGGATATTGCAGGGATGTTTAAAATATCCTGAAAAGCGCTCAAAGCGTGTGTGAAAGCCTGCGTTTTGTGCCTGCGGCCCCTGACGCTACGCGCCTTTCGGCGCTCAGAAAAAAACTTTTTTATTCAGTGGTGGAAGTGCGCACGGCGCACTTCCACCACTGAATAAAAAAGAGTGGGGGCGTCAGCGCTTCCAGGCTGGCGAGCATACTGATCGCATGACGAACGAGGATGCCAGGGGCTTCATGGGTTCCTTACCAACCTCAGCCTTCCCAGACGCCGTAGGAGGCGGCGTGAGAACTGGTACCCCTTGTCAAAGTTATGATAATGATATATATGCTAATAAAAAATGAACTCTTGCCATGTATGGTATGCTTCAAAAGAAATTTTTGATGCAGCCTTCACCTTGCCCGGGATGAGAACCCGCACGTCGTGTTCTAAGCAGGGTTCTGGCACATTGTTCCTGGCGATATGCCAAAAATAAGTTGTGGATACGTTGGGAGGTTTGGTAAAGAGCTACAGATAAAGCGTTTGATTAGATGTAATGTAGGATAGAATAGCTACTTGTCAAGATATGCTATTCTATCCTTTAAGACGAACACTCATAAAAATATGCGGGTTTTGTTCAGTAACGAAGGTCAGGTAACAACTCCATGGCGAAAAAATTGGTAATTGTCGAGTCACCGGCCAAAGCAAAAACAATTGAGAAGTTTCTTGGTCGTGATTTTGAGGTCCGTGCGTCCATGGGCCATATCATTGATTTGCCCAAAAAAGGGCTAGGTGTTAATACTCGCAAAGATTTTGCTCCTAAATATGAGATTATCGAGAAAAAAGATAAGTTGATCGACGAGCTGAAAGCTGCGTCCAAACGTGCTGACGAAGTGTACCTGGCTCCTGACCCCGATCGTGAAGGTGAATTTATTGCCTGGTCACTTAAAAATATCCTGGAATTGCAGAATCCTCGCCGCGCTGTGTTTAATGAAATTACGAAACGTGCGGTCCAGGATGCGATCCGCAAACCTCGGCAGATCAATGAAGACCTCTTTAATGCTCAGCAGGCGCGTCGTGTACTCGATCGCCTGGTTGGTTATAAAATTAGTCCTCTGCTCTGGCGGCGTATTCAATCGGGCACAAGCGCGGGACGTGTGCAGTCGGTTGCTCTGCGCGTGATTTGCGATCGCGAGGCGGAGATTCGCGCCTTTGTGCCTGAGGAATATTGGAGTATTGTCGCGACCCTGAGTAAGCAGAAACAAAAGGAGCGCTTTGAGGCGACCTTGATTTCTCGGCTCAATGATGTCGATGCTCTGAATGGCGAAGAGTCTGCCAGTGATGGGGAGGAGTCGGCGGCTGAGGTTAATGGGTCAAATGGATCAAATGATGTGAAGCTGGCGAAGACAAATAAAGGCCGTATTAAGATTTCTTCTAAAGAAGAGGCGGATGCTATCCTGAAGGATTTGCAGGATGCGACCTACAGTGTCTTGAAATATGATGAGCGCGAGCAGCGCCGCCAGCCGCCGCTGCCTTATACGACCAGTACTTTGCAGCAGGATGCGTCTTTGCGGCTGTACTTTAAGCCGAAGAAGACGATGAGCCTGGCTCAACAGTTGTACGAAGGTATGGAGTTGGGTGAGCGTGGGCATCAGGGTTTGATTACCTATATGCGTACCGACTCGACGCGTATCTCTGATGAGGCGCAAGAAAAGGTCAAAGGACATATCGCCCATGCCTTTGGCGATCCCTATGTGGGTCAGGGCCGTGTCGGTAAATCGAAGGCGTCGACACAAGATGCGCACGAAGCTATTCGCCCCACCGATGTGTCTTTGACGCCACAGATCGTGAAGTCTCACCTGTCCCCTGACCAGTTCAAGCTGTACAATTTGATCTGGCGTCGTTTTGTGGCCAGCTTTATGACGGCAGCTGTTTTTGATACGGTGCGTGCTGATATCGTGGCCAGGCAATATGTTTTTCGCGCCACTGGCTCGAACCTGAAGTTTCCAGGCTTCTATGCCGTCTGGTTCCGTGAAGAAGATGAAAAATTGCTACCGGTGATGAAGGTCAATGAAACCTTGAATTGCCATAGTTTGAAGCCGGATCAGCACTTTACGCAGCCACCACCACGTTTTTCTGAGGCCAGTTTGATTAAAGAGCTGGAAGAACTGGGCATTGGTCGTCCAAGTACCTATGTGCCGATTATTAGCACGATCCAGGATCGTGGCTATGTAGATCAGGAGCAGCGGCGCTTCGTGCCGACCTGGCTGGGCGAGACCATCAATGAAGTGATGAATAAGCATTTTCCAGATATTGTGGATACTGGCTTTACCGCTGATATGGAGCGCAAGCTGGACGATGTTGAAGATGGTAAGCGCTCCTGGATTGAGTTTCTGAGCACTTTCTACGGCGATTTTAAGTCGGCGATGGAAAAAGCTGAGGCGGAAATGAACCGGGTGCAGAAGCCTCTGGAAGAGACTGATGAGCTGTGTCCCGAGTGTGGCCGTAACCTGGTTATCAGGACGGGTCGCTTTGGTCGCTTCATCTCTTGCTCTGGTTTCCCTGAGTGTAGCTATCGTCGCTCGGTGGTCAATAAGACCGGTGCGCTCTGCCCTCAGTGCGGTGGCGACCTGGTTGAGCGTAAGACGCGCCAGAAGAAGCGCATCTTCTATGGCTGTAATAACTATCCAACCTGCAATTTCGCTATCTGGGAGCGCCCAGTGCCCGATCTGTGCCCTAATTGTGGTGGCTTGATGGTGGTTCCAAAAGGCAGCCAGGAGCCGGTTTGTTATAACGAGGTGGTTTTGGTACAGAGCGGCAATGAGGAAACACCGGTCCCGGATGGTGGTCCCGTGACTCCTGCTGGCACGGGCCGTAAGAAAACGACGGCCACTGCCGCGAAGAAAACAACGGCGGCTAAGAAGGCTACGACTACCAAGCGTGCGACGACCACGCGTAAGAAAGCGCCCGAGGTTTCTGATAACGGCACCGAAAAAGTGGCTGCTGCGAAGAAAACTACCAAACGTGCGACGACCAGTAAGAGCACAGCAAAGACGCCAGCACGCCGGTCGACAGAGACCGTAAAGGCCACAAGTACAGCAGCGGGGAGAACGAAGGCTACCAGGTAATGATAAAAGCAGAACGATTAGAGAAAGTTGTGATATAATCGAAAAATAATTTACTCTCTCCCAAATCCCAAAAAAGGGGAGTTCTGCTTATTATGGAGGATTACATGCCGCATGCAGTGACGCTGATCCCCGGCGATGGAACTGGGCCAGAAATTGCTGAGGCGACCTGTCGTGTGCTGGAAGCAACTGGCGTACAGTTTAGTTGGGATGTGCAGCCGGCAGGAGTGGAAACTCTGGCAAAACAAGGGACTGTTTTGCCAGAGGAGGTGATAGAGTCGATCAAACGCACAAAAGTAGGGATCAAGGGACCCATTACGACTCCAGTGGGGAAAGGTCAACGTAGCGCCAATGTGACGTTGCGTAAAAAGCTTGATCTCTATGCGAACTTGCGCCCTGCCAAGACGTATCAAGGACTTCGTTCTCGCTACGAAAATATTGATCTGGTAATTGTACGCGAAAATACTGAAGACCTCTATGCTGGTATTGAATTTCAACGTGGTACCCCTGAATATGAGGAGTTGATAGAATTCATTGGCCGCACTACGGGGCATCATATCGATCCTGATTCAGCCATGAGTGTCAAGTATATTTCCATTGCTGCTACCAGGCGCATTGTGAAGTTCGCTTTCGAGTACGCACGGGCCAATAAGCGCCGTAAAGTGACCGCTGTACATAAGGCTAATATTATGCGTCTCTCCGATGGGCTCTTTCTGTCTACAGCTCATGAAGTGGCCAAAGAATATTCAGATATTCAATATGAGGACCGCATTGTTGACAATATGTGCATGCAACTGGTGCAGAAGCCCGAACAATATGATGTGCTGGTCCTTCCTAACCTCTATGGCGATATTATCTCTGATTTATCTGCAGGTTTAATTGGCGGCCTGGGTGTGGCTCCGGGCGCTAATATTGGCAATAATTACGCTGTTTTTGAGCCAGTGCATGGTAGTGCGCCTAAATATGCTGGTCAGAATAAGGTAAATCCAATGGCGATGATGTTTTCCGGAGTGATGATGCTGCGCCATCTGGAAGAGAGAGAAGCCGCTGATCGTTTAGAGAGGGCTTTGATGCAGGTATTGGCCGAAGGGAAATCAGTAACCTATGATTTAAAGCCGCGCCCCGATGATCCTACTGCCGTTGGCACGTCTCAGGTTGCTGACGCGGTTATTGAGTGTCTACATAGTGTGTGAGCGGCCCATAAACAGGGACCGCTCACACACTATGTAGACATGTGTGCATGTGTGTATGGGCGCTGACATGCCCGTACCCTTTATTTAGAGAGTGTCAGACTCCCAACAGACTGAGAATCAGAGCACCCCTGGGTCTGGGGAACGAAGGCGTCCCCCCCTCTCTTTTTTATTGTTGGTGCAGCAGGTGCGCATTCGCGCACCTGCTGCACCAACAATAAAGGGACATCCTGAGCACGGGAAGTGCGCAAACCCATGCACCGTGCATGCGGATGCTATGGGAATCTGACACTCTTTTTGAAAGCGTCTGAAGTCTATCGCCATGGGAAGCAAAGCGCCTCCGTATGGGCAGGCACATGCGCGCCCGGGCCATTTTTTATTCGTTGGTGCAGCCATTCGCGCTTTGCGCGAATGGCTGCACCAACGAATAAAAAAGACCTTTTGAGCGCCGAAGGCGCGTAGCGTCATAGGTGCTGACGAGGATGCCGGGGGCATCATCTCCTTGCCTCAGCTTGAAGGCGCGAAAAGCAAGACATTCAGACACGCTCACCTGAAAGAACAAGAATAGGGGTGAGCGTCAGCGCCCCCACCCACGCTGGCTGCGCCAGCATAATTTAATGCTGCACTACCCCTTTGCGCCATTTGTGGCGAGCCTGAATGTAGCGAACGGTACCTGAGTGTGAGCGCATCATGATGGATGATGTGCGAGCACCCCAACCAAAGTATTGAACGCCGTCGAGCAGTTCTCCGCTGGTAATGCCTGTGGCTGCGAAACTGACATCGTTGCCGCTTACCAGATCGTCTGTGCGGTACACCCTGTCCATATCGATGCCGTCGGCTTTGAAGCGCTGGCGTTCTTCTTCTGTGCGTGGCCAGATTTTACACTGGATCTCGCCGCCCAGACACTTCAATGCGGCGGCGGCCAGCACTGCTTCTGGCGCTCCACCAATACCCAGCATGATGTCGATACCACGATAGTCTTCCATTGCGGCCAGGATAGCGGCGGCCACGTCACCGTCGGTGATCAGGCGAATACGGGCGCCGGCCTCTCGAACTTGGCGAATGATATCCTGGTGACGAGGACGATCAAGGATGACAGCGGTCAGATCGTCGAGGCGCGATTGGCGTGTGCGTGCGATGCGATCCAGGTTGACTGCGATTGGAGCATTGATGTCGATGACGTTTTTCATCGCTGGCCCGACGGCAATCTTTTCCATGTAATAGACTCCCGGAGGGGCCGAATACATGCTGCCGCGCTCGGCCGTGGCGATGACCGCCAGGGCTCCCGGCAACCCCAATGCCAGCAGGCGCGTTCCGTCAACGGGATCTACGGCCACGTCTACATCTGGCTTGCTGCCATTGCCGATCTCTTCACCGATATAAAGCATCGGGGCTTCGTCTTTCTCACCTTCACCAATCACCACTACACCGTGCATATCTACTCCATCGACCGCATGACGCATGGCGTCCACAGCTGCCTGGTCGACCATCTCTTTATTGCCTTTACCCATCCAACGACCGGCGCTTAAGGCGGCTGCCTCGGTTACGCGAATGAGTTCCATTCCTAAATTGCGCTCAATTGTGCGCGAAGGTTCAAAACGTTCCTCTTCTGGTTGCATCGCAAAAATCCTTTGTTTTTATATTTGTACGTACCGCGGGCGAGTGCGGCAATGTTCTGCTTGCATAATTGCTTGCAATTGTTCAACGGCCTCGGAGAGTCGCCCCTGGCGGTTCACAATGGTGTAATCATAGTGTTCTTGCTGTGCGAGCTCGTGTTGTGCGTCGATAAGTCGGCGCTGGCGCTCTTCCTCTGTCTCGGTTTGGCGATTGATCAGGCGCTCGACAAGTTCGTCAATGGAGCCGGGAACGAGGAAAATATAGATCGCTCCTGGTACCCTTTGTCGCACTGTCGCTGCGCCCTGTACATCAATTTTGAGCAGGACATCGCGTCCTTTTTCCAAATTATCGACGATTTGTTGGATGGGTTGCCCATACCAGTTACCATGCACCTGCGCGTACTCAATGAGTTTGTTCTGTGCAATCATGTCTTTGAATTGTTCATGACTGACAAAATGATAAGGATTGCCCTCGCTTTCACCAGGGCGTGGCGCGCGGGTTGTGACCGAAGCAACCACGTGAAAATCAGCTCCCTTTTCTTTCAGGGCGTTGATTACGCTGTCCTTACCGGTGCCCGAGGGGGCCGAAAGGACAAAGAGCAATCCTGGCTTTTTGGTGGCCGCTTGCTTTGATTGTGACAATAGCGATTGAGTCTCAAGTTGCATGCTTTTCTTCCTGCAGTTGCTCAAATAGAAAGAGGATTGGTGTACGAACGAACATCTCTTTGTTATACTTTAATTTGTATTTGCGAGCACAATGACAAAGAAAAGCCACCCGGCCTCCTAATGTTGAGTCTATGCGTGCTTGCACTACTATTGTACAACACGGTTGGGTATCTCGAAAGTCGTTTGCCTCAGAGAAGAAAGTGGAATGCAGAGGCGGCAGCCCTTGCCTGGAGCCTGGGGAAAACCCCAGAAATTCCTTCTTTCCCCGCCAAAAGCGGGGTGCAGGGGCAGCAAGCCCATGCCGGGGGTCAGGGGGTGCCCTTACAGGTGTAGGTTTTTCAGGGGCGTAGCCCCTGAGGCCCCTGATGCCGCCCTGCGGGCGGCACGGGGAGGGGAAGAGTTGGGGGCACAGCTTGATCATGCCCCCGGCATGCTCGCCAAACCCCCAGTCAAGGGGCGGCAAGCCCCTTGCATCCCCGCTTTCCTGGCGTGAATCCAAAAAACCTATACCTGTAAGCAAGGGGTGCCCCCCTGATATCCTCCCCTCTCCTCCCAGCGGGAGGCAGGGGAAACCTAAACCGGAGCGAAGAAAGCGGGGTGCAGGGGCAGCAGCCCATGCCGGGGGTCAGGGGGTGTCCCCCTGATATCCTCCCCTTTCCTCCCGCTGGAGGCGGGAGCGGAAATAGATCGGAAGTTACTATGTATATAGATGCTATAACTCTTGCTACCGTCGCAGATGAGTGGCGGAAATTGCTGGTAGGGGCACGTATCGATACGATTATTCAGCCGACCGAGCACGCGGTGGCTCTGCAATGTTATGCACCGGGCACCGAGGGCCAGGGAGGACAAAATCGTTGGGTCTATCTTTCCGCCCATCCACAATTTGTTCGTGCCCATATTACGGCTTTGAAGCCGCAAAGAATTGCCAGTGAGCCGCCAGCTTTTGTGATGCTGTTGCGCAAGCATCTGGAGGGAGCACGTATTGAGTCGATCGAGCAGCCGCGCTGGGAGCGTGTGCTGGAGATTATAGCTGGCTATCGCAAGAGTCCTGATAGCGAGGAGCGTGTGCGTTTTCGCCTTATTATTGAGGCGATGGGACGGCTCAGCAATATTATTTTTTGCGATGAGCGGGGGATGATTCTGGGGAGTCTGAAGCGTGTTGGCTCGGATGTCAATCGCTATCGTGAGGTGGCGGCCGGCCTGCCGTATGTGCCGCCACCACCTCAGCAGCGTACACTGGCAGGCCAGCAGTTGCCGCGCCTGGAGCCGACCAGCGTGACGGCGGCACAGCTGGCTATCTGTGCCGCTGACGAGACAATCCCGGAGGAGACTCAGGTGCCGGTTAAAAAGCGTAAGCGGGCTCCCGAACAGCCGAAACTCTGGCAATTGCTATCCCATCACGTGCTCGGCTGTAGTCCTTTGCTGGCCCGTGAAGCGGTGTTTCGCGCCACCGAGAATACTGAAACACCGGTTGCGCAGGCCGATCAGGCGGTCTGGGAAGAGCTGGCCTGGAATGTCAACGACCTGACGGCCGCTTATGATAGCCATCGTTGGCATCCCCATCTGATTGAGCGCAGCCTGACAGCTGACGAACAACAGCAGGCGTTCGCGGTCGCGGGCGAGGAGCGCTATGTGCCTCTGGCCTTTGCTCCTTATGTGCTTGAACAGTACTCTGCCCTGCCAGATTCGCGTGTGCGCGAGTCACCCTCAATCAATGTCTTGCTGGATGAATACTTCGCTCGCTCCGAGTGGCGCGATGCCGTGGATACCCTGCGAGCTCCGTTGCGCAAGATTCTGCAAACCAATATTGAGCGCTGCAGGCGCAAAGCTGAGTTGTTACAGAAAGAGATGGACAATTCAGCCGAGGCCGCTCGGTATCGTTTGTTTGGCGAGTTGCTCCTGGCCTATCAGCAGGAGGTGGAGCAGGGTCCAACCAGCGTGGTGCTGGAGAATTACTTCGACCAGGCTTCCACAGGAGACACGCAGAAGGTGACGGTGCCGCTGGATCCACGCTTCGATGCTGTGGGGAACGCGAATCGCTACTTCAATAAATATCATAAGTTGCGCCGGGCACTTGAACTGGTGCCAGGCCAGATCGAGCAGAACAATACTGAGCTGGCGACCCTGGAGCAGTTCTTTGCCGACCTCAAGCTGGCCGAGAATGCCTCTGAGATCGCGCATGTTAAGAATGAGGTGCAGGCAGCGGGGTATATCCGTGGTAAGGCCCTGGTGGATAAGAAGGCCCTCAAAGCGGCTAAGAAAGGCAAGGGGGGCAAGGCGGCTAAAGGGAAACCCACCGCTTCTGGCGGTGGCGTGCCCCTGCATTTTCAGAGCCGTGAAGGTTTTACCTTGCTGGTTGGCAAAAATAGTCGGCAGAATGAGGAAGTGACGTTCCGCCAGGCTACCTCCAACGATATGTGGCTACATGCTCGCGGCGTTGCCGGTGCCCATGTGATTATCAAAGCGGCCGGACGAGAGATTCCACGCAGCACGATTGATCAGGCTGCCAGCCTGGCGGCCTATTATAGTGAAGCGCGGGGAACGACCAGCGCGCCCGTTGATTATACCTTGCAACGGCATGTTCGCCATATGAAGGGTGGTGGACCCGGCATGGTGATCTATGAGCGTGAGCACACGATCTATATTGAGCCAGATAAGGCGCTGGCCCTGCTCAAAGCATAGAGTAAGCGCTGACACGTCAGCCGCGCTCACGCGATGAGCCGATGCCCATTTCTTCGCGGTATTTCGCAATGGTTCTGCGGGCCAGCGGGATACCGCGCGCGGTCAGGATATGCGCCAGTTCTTCATCGCTTAGCCTCTGGCGTGGATCTTCAGACTGCATGAGCTCGCGTAACATGTCTTTGATGCGTAATGAGCCATCGAAGAAGTAGGCAATTGGGATCAATCTGCCATTGGGCAGCAGGGCATATTTGTTGGCTGTTGCCCTGCTCACAGTGCCTTCATCGAGATGCAGGATGGAGGCAACTTCGGCTCGGGTTAATGGATAGAGATAGCGAATGCCTTTTTCGAGAAATTCTTGTTGACGACTGACGACGATCTCTGCTACGCGCCTTAAGGTTCGCCAGCGACGATAAATGCACTCCACAAAAAATTTGGCCCGGTCGCGATTCTGGTACATATATTTTTGTACATCGGTATTGTTTTCACTGGCCGCCTGGTCGCTGTGACCTGGATAGTGTGTCTCGATGCGGAAATTGTAACGCTTCTCTTCCATTAGCTCGATCTCAAAGCCATTTTCTCCTTTGCGGATGATGACGTCGGGATGGATATATGAGGTGCTGCTGCCCAGCGGGGTATCATTGTTGACTGAGTTATAGATATAGCCAGGGAAAGGATGTAGCATGGTGCCAATGTAATCACTTGCGCGCCGCACCTCTGCTTCGGGAACCTTTAGCTTGCGGGCAACGTCCGCGAATTGGTTGTGCCCCAGTTGTTCGAGGTAGCGATCGATGAGCGTATAGGCCAGTGGATAGGGAGGCTGCTGCTCGCCCAGGGCCGCCAGTTGCAGCAGCAGGCACTCACGTAGATCGCGGGCTCCGATGCCCACCGGCTCCAGGGTCTGTAGCTGACTAAGCACATATGTTACGCGTTCTAATGGCACCTGTAGATGTTGAGCAATCTCTTGTGGGCTTATTTCTAGATAGCCCCGGCTGTCCAGATTTCCCACCAGTTGTTCGGCGATCGAGGCGTCTTCGGGCGAGATCAGCGCCTCTAACTGGTGCAGCAGATTTTCTACCAGCGTCTCACTGGTTGGAATACGGGCCATCGGATCATAGGCATCATCATTATCGGCCTCAGTAAAACCGTAATTATCGCTATCGTAGAAGAAGAGTTGTTGTCCCCATGGGCCGTCGGAAGTTATGGTTTGACGGGGTGTTTCGGGCGTAAATGTCAGCTGTGGTGTCTGCTGAGTGATGCGGCTACAGACTGTACAGGTTGGCCCATATAAAGGTGTTGAGCAGAACTGGCAGATGCGCTGTTCCGTTACCTGAAGTGCAGGATTTTCCGTTTGTTCCTGATTTATAGTGCGCTCAAGCTCATCTGATGAAAGATGGAGTATCGTACTCGATGTGACGAGCCGAGCACTTATTCTGACGTTCTGGTCGGTTCTTGGCGTTTGTTCCAATCGCATACACGTACCCTACCTATCCCCTGTTCGCGCCTCAGAATTATAATGTTACGCCGTTCATCTCATCTGGATGAGCGCAGCCGCTTGAGAAGCCAACTGATGCCCTTAAGCAGGAGCACGTCCAAATGCTTTTTATATATGTTATTAAATCCAGCCACGGCTCACAAGCGCGCCACGAGCCGCTTCTTGCTCTGCCGTTTGTTTGTTGCGACCCTGGCCGCGGCCAGCTACACGATCTCCTAACATGACTTCTACTGTGAATTCCCGATTGTGCGATGGCCCTTCCTGGCTCACCAGGCGATAAGAAGGCGTAATCCCTTCGTGGGCCTGCGCCAATTCCTGGAATAGCGATTTATTATCCTTAAATAGACGTTTGGTTACAATGGTATGTGCCAGTGGGTCCAGGCGTGGCAACAGAAATTGTCGTACCACCTCCAGGCCTTGATCCAGGTAGATTGCGCCCAGCACCGCTTCAAAGGCAGAGGCCTGCACGCGCTGTCCGCCACCGCTATGTTGCTCCCCTTTACCCATCAACAAAAAATTGCCTAGATTAATCTCGCGAGCAAAGTTGGCCAGCGTTTCTGTCCTCACCAGTACTGCGCGGACATCAGTTAATTCACCCTCGCTTAAATTGGGGAAGGTGCGATAGAGGAAGTCCGCACTGATCAAAGCAAGAATCGAATCGCCCAAAAACTCCAGGCGCTCATTTGAGCTTTGCCCTACCCCTGGTGTTTCATAAATGTATGAGCGGTGGGTCAGAGCTAATCTCAAGAGATTGGCATCCTGAAATTTTACCCCTAAAATCTCTTCTAGTTGTTCGTGCATTAATATACCTCTACTGTTAGACTGGCCACTCTGGTGTGTCCAGCACCTTATTTGGGGGTCCGTCCAGCGCCGCAAGTATTGACCAGAGGTGCCGGAGTACCAGTGCTTGAGATATTCTCAGTCGTTTATTTATATGAACATAGTGTTTCAGTGTTTTTTAAATTCTAACGTCTGGCTGAATAGAGAAATTCAAGCGGAACTTTTATTTAAAGATAAACAACTTTCCATAAGGTCTATGTCTGTTTCGTTTGTCGCCGTCATTGTAACGCGTTTTGGGTGGAACCGCAACGCTACTATGTAGGAATATTCGGCTGTATAAGCGTGAATAGAACGTATTCGATTCCTGTTCAGCCAGGAAAGAGAAGATGACAATCTGGCAACTAGACTGTTCTCTTTAGATATGATACTCTATGCTATGGGTTTGAGGAAGACAGGTAATCGCGGATTGTTTGATCCGAGGAAAGTCCGAACTCCACAGAGCAGGATGCTGGCTAACGGCCAGTGAGGGTGACCTCAAGGAAAGTGCAACAGAAACATACCGCCCGGGTTTATGCTCGGGTAAGGGTGAAATGGTGAGGTAAGAGCTCACCAGCAGCCAGGTGACTGGCTGGCTGGGCAAACCCCATCTGGAGCAAGACTAAGCAGAAGGGACTGATCTTTGATCAGGCAGGTTGCTCGCCTGTTAACCTTCGGGTTGGTCGCTTGAGGCGGTGGGCAACCATCGTCCTAGATAGATGATTACCGCCCGCTCAGGCGTAAGCCTGGGAGGGCACAAAATTCGGCTTATGGCTTCCTCAAACCCTCCCAGACCTTCTTCTCATACTGAAAAACTACTTCTTGATGCGATCATGCTCAATCAACCAGCGGATAAAATCCAAACGACGGCTTTCCTGCATTATCTCGCGATATTCGACTTGCTCGGTGACATGTTCTTTCATATAAACTAGCTGTGCAGCTTCGATTTCTGAAAATCCTAGGCCCAATAAATTTTGAAAATCAGCACCTTTAACTATAGAATGTTCTTGCATAATGGCAGGCTCCTTTTAACATAGAACTGAGCAAACGACAATATATTGGGCTATAACTGGAGACTTATAGCAAGCTGCATGGTACGTAGGTACATGAATGCCTCTCTCCATATACAACGTATTCCTGACTGGGATTATTTCTTAGGCTACGAACATTTGGACGAACAAAGTTTTCATAAAAGAAGTTTTTACAAAACGAATACCCGTGGTTAATAGAATCAACGTTCCATGGGAGTAAGGAATAACAGTTTTTTTTAAACTTTAGCCTTTGAATTGCCTTCCCATGAGAAAGAGCTTCATCGCTCGCTCAGTTGCCTGACTCGTCAATAGTGAGGCATGTTTCATTGCATAGACTAACGACATCGGTCCAGAGGGTAATACTATAATCGCATCAATCCCGAGGTCGTAAATACTTGTATAGTTCGTTTCTAAGCCTCCTGCCAGGGCCAGCACGGGTAGCTGATGAGCTTTGGCTAGCCTGGCAATGGCGCCCACACTTTTCCCATAGGCTGTTTGCTCATCAAGCTGACCCTCGGCCGTAATGACCAGGTCGGCATCCTTCATATATTCATCGACGCGCAATGCTTCTAACATAATCTGGGCACCTGGTCGCAGGGTGGCATTCAGAAAGGCCAGCATGCCGGCGCCCAGTCCGCCGGCGGCTCCTGCGCCAGGCGTATTGGCTACATCTTTTTTGAGATCGTGTTGAATAATGTGTGCGTAGTGGGCGAGGGCGGCATCCAGGTCTGCCACCATGTCTGGCGTTGCCCCTTTCTGGGGACCATAGATGGCGGAGGCTCCAGTGGGACCACACAACGGATTGGTAACGTCACAGGCGACGTCGAAGCTGCATTCTTTGATGCGCGGGTCTAGTTTGCTGGTGTCGATTTGCGCTAGTCTGGCCAGGGCGGACCCTCCGGGTGGTAGAGACTTACCTTCGGCGTCCAGGAACGCGACGCCGAGCGCCTGAGCCATGCCTGCGCCTCCATCATTGGTGGCGCTACCGCCAATGCCAAGGATAAAATGGCGGCTCCCTTGATCCAGGGCGGCCCTGATCAGTTCTCCAACGCCATGTGTGGTCGCGATCAATGGATTGCGCTGTTCGGGCGCTACCAGTGGCAAACCTGAACTGGCTGCCATCTCAATGACGGCCGTCTGGCCATCTCCCGTCACGCCATAAAATGCCTCTACGGGCTCTTCCAGAGGACCGGTGACCGTCTGTGTATGGATCTGTCCATGGGTGGCATCGATCAGGGCCTGCACTGTTCCTTCGCCGCCGTCAGCGATAGGAATAATAGTCAGTTTAGCTTCCGGGAAGACTGCCTGAACTCCCTGGGCGATGGCCGCTCCTGTTTCAGCAGCAGTCAGGCTACCCTTCAGGGACTGGGGTGCAATTAGAATGTGCATGGTAGCAATCCCTTTCTTCTTGTATATTGATTAATTTACTTGCATTATATCAAATAGCTGTGGATCTTCATTCCAGGTAGCTCTGAGATATTTGCACGTTCGACGTTCCTGCTCTATACTACATAACAGAGTTATTTTTGTTGGTATCCAAGAATATTCGTGGAGTCTTTCTATGTTGACTGGCCTATCGCTTGCCTGGTCCTGGAGTCCAGGTGGTTTGCTCTGTTTTGTTGTGCTGGCGCTACTCTATCTGTTGCGCTTGCGCCAGGTTTTTCGTATGCATCAGGAAGATCCACAGGCACCTACCGTCAGTAAGATCCGTATCGCTTCATTTGTCATTGGCCTGCTCCTGTTCGCGGTTCTCTTCTTCTCGCCGGTCCACACTATTGGTCGCACGCAGTTATTTCTGGTCCATATGGCCGAGGTTGTGGTATTGACCACCTTCTGTGCTCCGCTGCTGCTGGGTGGTTGCTCGGCAGTTATTTTGCGGCCAGTGTTAGAGATTCCTGTGGTCAGTACGGTTATACGCTTTTTGACCAACCCGATTGTAGCTTCGGTGGTTTTCAACGCTATCTTTTTGCTCTGGCATGCCCCTAAAATCTACAATGCCGCCACACCCAACGTCGCGCTCTACAATACTATGATGCTGTCTATTTTTCTGGCCTCATTGCTCAACTGGTGGCCGATCATTGGTTCTTTGTCTGAGCTCAAGAAGCACGGCTATCCCTTGCAGATGCTATACGTGATTTTAGATGGGCAGCCACTGGACATCTTTGCGTTTATCCTTGTCTACAGCGGGGTAGCGCTCTACCACTATCACATTCCTGCGCAGACCGGGATCAATGCTTTTGGTGATCAGGCTGCGGCCGGGGCCCTGCTGTTGCTGCCTGGCCTGGTTGACCTGGTGGTGCTGTCGCCGCTATTTATTAGTTGGATGGGTCAGATAGAGCAGAAGACCCGGGCCGCTGACCAGCGCCGCTTAGAGGAGGCTATGGAGTACGATGAAGACGAAGATAATGTCGAGATAGAGACCATTTAATCCGCCCGGTTGCATCTTTTCCGTCCAGGTGGTGGCTGTATTTACCAGTTGCAGTGTAGTTGCAGCGCCTGCCGCAATCGTCGTTCATAATCCCTGCGCGGTATTTCGGTGACGCCCAGCGTGATCAGGTGTGGCGTGGTAAACTGGGTATCGTGCAGGACGTAGCCATGCTCCTGTAAGTGCTCTGTCAGGGCTACCAGGCAAACTTTAGAGGCATCCCTGGCGCGGGAAAACATGCTTTCTCCCATGAAGGCGCCTCCCAGGGCAATTCCATACAGACCTCCTACCAGCTTGCCGTTTTGCCAGGCCTCGATACTATGAGCTAGCCCATGCTGGTGCAGATAGGTATACGTTTTGATGAATTCTTCATTGATCCAGGTGTCCTCACGCTGCCCACAGCAACGCATTACCCCCTCAAAGGCGGTATCCGTGCGAATAGTGTAGATCTGCTTACGGATGGTGGCCCGCAATGAATGTGAAATATGCAGATTCCGATGTTCCAGAATCGCGCGCGGATCTGGCGCGTACCAGTTGATCTTTCCCTCATCATCTGCCATAGGAAAAATACCCTGAGCGTAGGCCTGGACGACCAGCGTTGGATCGAGTGCTTCCGGGATGAAGTAGCTCATTGCTTCGCGTTTTCCTTTCTCATATCATTCTTGCTTGCATGCCTGGTTCCGCTTGTCTCGTTTCATTATGGCCTGGAGCGGCTGAAATACTTTAGATAGCTGGCCATGCGCGGATTCATTCCTCTAAGCAGCTCTATATCTGGCTGCGTCAGGGGTTTGATCCACCATAGCAGCCCCAGGCACAAAATAATAAAGAGACAACCTGAAATCCCAAGTAATATACGATCTTTGGGATGCCAGAGTAGGCAGGGGAGGGCTGCCAGCGTCAGAGCCAGCATAAAGCGGCCGGTGAAGACCAGGACCTCGCGTCGCTGGGTGGTTGGAATATGCGGGGCGATAAATATCAGTAACAGGATGCCTGTTGTGGTTTTTGCTAATCCATCTGCTATCAAGGCACCAGCTGCCCCAAATATGGGAATACAGATGATGCCGACACCAATGACAATCAAGATGCTCAGCCAGTGACTGGTAACGACCTGCCTGGGCTTGCCAAGCACATAGAGACCGGACTGATGAATGGTGGTGCCAAGGATGCGCACCAGCAGGTTGAAGAAGAGGAAAATTGTCAGCAGTGGCCCAACCGGATCAAACTTGCTGCCGTACAGGATGGTGGGGATGTTGGCTGCGTTAAAGAGGCAGAAGACCAGCACTGGCGCGGCGAGCAGCGTTTCGACTTTAATCAATGCCTGCCAGGTCTGCCCCAACCGCTGGTGATTCTGACCGGTAAAAGCCGCTGCCAGGGCTGATCCACCCACTCCCGTTAATCCAGAGACCAGCAGCAGGTTGGCGGCATCCGCTAGCTGGAATGAGAGGTTGAAGTAGCCGATGTTTTCTACCGAGATCAGGAAGACGCCCAGTAGAATAATAGAGACCTGTTTGAAGAGCGCACCTGTGGCCAGGTTGGTTAACCAGGCTGAAATGCTGACCTGCCAGATATTTTTAAGTGGCAGCCTGTGATGTGGAGCGCCCTTCAATAAGAATGGCGCCAGCCAGCAGACGAAGGCCAGCGCATTCAGCAACGCCACCAGCGCCTGTAGCCATAGAATGCCCTCTATTCCCCAACCTATTGTGAGCAGGACAAATCCCGCCAGCAATAAGGCGCCCTGCGCAATACTTCCAATGATGAGTACGATATGCATGCGCATCTGGGCCGCAGAGAAAGCACTGAAGAGATTGCCAATGCCGGAGCCAAAGACGTAGAGCGCGATTGGAATACTAGATCTGCTTAGTAGTGGATTCTGCAAATTGTGGGCGATAGCTGCGCTGCCAGTGATGGGGATGAGCGCAAGTCCTGTGGCTAGCAGTGGAAGGCCAAAGATGATCAGTGCGATCGTAACAAAGAGGATGATCAGGCGCAATGCCAGTAGATATCTGGCTAGCTGGCTGGCTACTCCCATCCCAAACTCTGATAGGAGTCGTGGCACAAAGGTGACAGTCGCGTCTTCAATGCCTAGAGCTACCAGGTAGATAATCGTATTGATAAAAGTTTGTATAATGGCATAAACGCCGTAGTCACCTGTGGTGACCGCATGCGTAATCAGCACCGTAAAGAGAAAGGAAGAGAAAAAGAACCAGAGATTATAAATCTGATTAATTAAATAACTATTAGGGGCGCGTTTCAATAATCGCCGGGCTTCACTATCTCCTGGCGACGGTTTGTCATCGGATGTATGTTGTGTCATAGTAGTTGAATTTTCCAGGTCAAGACGCTTTTTAGAGGTCACACGTTGCCTTTGCATATCTTCTGCAGAGTTCTCGACCAACTCTACAGTGTGCCGGCCCCTTCCATCTATTCCCTTCACCTCAACTGCATCTTCTTTGGATCGCTGGGCAAGGCCCACCAAGCGCAATGGCCGTAAAGGCAATTTCTGCATAGTTTGTATTTTAACTTATTTTAAACAAAAACCTCGCTAACCAGCCAATAGCTCCTAGTCCCGCGAAGAGCTCTAGTAAGCTGACGTTGGCCGTAATATGGTCGGTTGCCATCATGTAAAAGGCGCCTACTTTAAATGTAGCAGCCACCAGAAAAATTCCCAGACCCAGCCAGGCTGGTATGGTGGCGAGCAGGAGCGCCTTTTGCCAGTGTTGACAGCTAAAGCCAATTACGCCTGGCAGTAAGTACAGCAATAACGTAATGATGGGTGCGATGCTGGCAGGATAAGGACCGTTAAGGGCCGCGTTGGCCGAATGTGGGATCAGGCGTGTCCAGAGCTGTGCCGGCACCAGGGCGCTGGCGACCAGCAACGTTTCCAGTACCACCGTGGCGTAGAGAGCCAGTTTGCGATAATTCAGGTTGCGGTAGTTCTGGGCCTTCTGTTGTATTAGATGAAGATGAAGCATTGGCGTCCTTTCTAT
This sequence comes from Dictyobacter formicarum, assembly GCF_016587435.1. The sequence goes on along the minus strand of NZ_BNJJ01000006.1, from coordinate 116,868 downwards.
TTGCTGCCAGGAATGGACAATAGTCCCATTTGATATTTCATCAATAATATGCGACGTACCGATGCGTCGATGCGTGATAATTGGATCGCTCCACTGTTTAGTGCCTGTTTGATGCCATTGAGCATTTGCACTACCTCTCCAGGACTTGAAGCGCCCATGATGATATCTGAGCCCGCCTCAATTGCCAGGGCTGCTGCCTGATCGGGTGTGTAGTAGGCTGTGACCCCTGCCATGGTTAAACTATCTGTCATAATGACCCCCTGAAAGCCCATTTCATTGCGCAAGATTCCCGTCACCAGTTTAGGTGAGAGGGAGGAGGGTTGGCTGCTATCGATGGCGGGCACGATTTCGTGGGTGACCATAATGGCGTGCGCCTGACTCTGCTGAATCAGGTTGCGATAGGGTGCCCAATCGATTGTTTCCAGTTCGTTTCTTGAGCGTTGAATGCTCGGTAGCCCGACATGGGGATCGGCCGTCGCGTCTCCCAGTCCAGGGAAATGTTTGAGCGTGCCCACGACTTTATGGCTCTGCTGTAGCCCTTCTAGATAGGCTTCCGCCATACGCGAGACAGTGGCTGGCGTGGTTCCAAAGGTGCGCATATCTCGATGCATCTCTGAATAGACCGAGTTATCAACGTCTACTACCGGGGCCAGATTGAGCGTAATGCCATAGGAAGAGAGATCCTGTGCATCCTGCCGTCCGGCTGCCTTGACTTTTTGCAGATTATTGCTGGCTCCCAGCGCAGCGGCTGAGGGACGCGACCCATCCAGTTGTTGTAAGCGATCCACCGTCCCTCCTTCTTGATCAATGGCCAGGCTGATGGGTAGATTGGTCGCGCTACGGTGAATCTCCTGGATCAGAGCCTTGAACTGTGTTTTGTCGATGATATTGCCGTTGGCGGAGAAGAGTAGGACCGAGCCTACCTGGTATTGATTGAGCATGGTTGAGAGCGGTTGTGTATAGCTGGCCCCTACAAATTGCACCATCATCATCTGGCCTAGCTTCTGATCCAACGATAATTTGCTTGTAATGAGATTAATATATGCCTGTGGCGTTAGCTCTGCTTGCTTCACGGAATGGGCTTGATTGAGCGCATGGTGGTTTAGGCCGGAGAGGATGCCCTGTGCATCTTTCGCTGTGCTGGTTGTTGAGTTAGGGGAATACAGTACGCTGGCCCAGCCCTGGGACCCGATGAATTGTGATTGCCCAAGGTCAATGGCCTGCCAGACCAGCAGCACCAGTACGCAGATGATACAGAATGATTTTATTCTACCATGGCGTTTCCATGTGCTTGATGTGCTCTGACTATGCTGCGGCATTGGCGCGGACGCTTCGTTACGCTCATCGGTATTGGTCGCCATACAAGACCCCCCTTAAAGAAAATCACTGTCTTAGTTGCGTATAAAGGACAGAAAAAATCGCGAGAGCCTATAGTATTGTGCATACTACATCGATGATATTTAAATTTATAATCATCAATAAGGTTGCTGCAACCTTTAAAAGTAAAACACATATCACACAAAAAGGCCAGTCAGGCCAACCATTCGACTCTTTAAAAAAGACATATCACCCTATTGCTTGTTGAGATGGATCGACTGCGATATACTGTTTTTATTATGCATATAAAAAGAGATCCGGGGTATCTTAAATGAAACAAATACAAAATACTATTTCCCTGGGCACAAGTGGAGGGCGACAAACTTCTACCGCACCTCGTCGTGTGCTTCTCTGTTTTCTTGTCGGGTTAGGTGTAACCTGTCTGCTGACTTTACTTCTTGTTTTTGGGATACTTTTTCCTTTCCATTTGCTTACTAAATTACCTTTTATTCTTATTATTGCCCTACCGGAACTCTGTATTTTTACCGGCCTGGCCTTATTGTTGGCCAGACCCCTGGCTATTGTGCGTTACCTGCGCGCGGTACATGAGGCCCAGAAAAAGTACTATGATTTATATACACCATTGACGACCTTGACGAATATACGCCAGACGAGTGAGCTTAACCAGGTCCAGGATCAAAGCGGAGCGGTGCAGCGTAATGAGCAGATGTCTATTCTGCAATTGGTCGAGAATCAACACTCGCATTTATTGATTCTGGGCGTGCCAGGCGCTGGTAAAACTATGGCCCTGCGCGTCTATCAGTATATTTCGACGCAGAAGACGCTGGGCCTGGCGTTTAGCAAGGGATGGATTCCCGTCTATGTGCCGATGAAAAACTATAGTTTGTTTTTGAAGCAGCAGCAACCCGATGTTTCTCAACCCGTTGATGTGGTGGAGGACGAGCACGCCGATCATCCCTCTGTTTCGCTGCTTTCTTACATTACGCAAAATGATTTGCCTGGGATGCGTTTTTTACGCTCCTATCTGCCTGCGTTGTTTGCGCAGGGGCGGCTGCTCTTATTGTGCGATGGCCTCAATGAGGTTGATAGCAGCTATCTCGCGCATGTAAGTCGCGAACTGGCCGAGGTGATGAGCCAGGACCAGAACCGCCTGGTAATGACCTGCCGCGAGGTGGATTATCGCGAGCAAGCTGAGTTTTCTCGCCTCGTTGAGGAGGGGCACGCGGCCCGTGTGCTGGTCTATCCTCTACTACCTGAGCAGGTGGAGGAATTTGTTTCCCGTTACATCGATAAGTCGAATGTACAGTGGCAACATAGCGCCGACCAGATCATGACGGTGATCGACCGTAGCCGTTTGCGCTACCACTGCACCAATCCAATGATGTTATTCACCCTGATGGGCATCATCGATAAGATCGGGGTGGAACGCGGCAAGCAGGTGGATACGCGTGGACGACTGCTACGCGAGTCTGTGCAGCAACTGCTGGAGCAAGAAATTGAAAAGTGGGGCAGTGGCGCGCCGACGGCGCATGATGTGATGCGTTTCTTGAGCGAGGTCGCCTGCGCGGCCCGCTGGGCCCATGATCGCAATGCGATTCAGCTATCCGTCATCCCGCTGGGAAGCTCTAACTCGACCCGTACCGCGCATAATTTTGATGAGGTGCGCGATGATCTCAAATTCTGGCTGGATGAACATCCCGCACGGGGACCCTTTGTGCTTGATGAGCAGCCTCAGGCCGAGCCGTACGATGATCTCTCCCTCCTGATCCAGTTTGCGCAAAGCGCTGGCTTGATCGAGATTAGTTCGGATGGCGTTTTGAGCTTTCGCCACGAGTTGATTGCTGAGTACCTGGTGGCTGAATATTTTGCCGCCTGTGCTCCACGTCCGTTACCTTCTTTACAGATTCGCGAGGAGTTGCTGGAGGACGTTGGACGTTGGAGCGAACCGGTCGCTATCTGGGCTGGCTTGCTGGATAATCCCCTGGAACTGGCTGAGTGTTTTGGCATGCTGGGCTTGAGCAATAAAGCGTATGTGCTGCAGGCTCTGACGCTGGGACTGGTCTGTGTTGGTGTGCTGTGGACCCCACCGCAGGCTGAGATACAACATCGGGTGGTGCTGCCTCCGGGGATTGAAGAGTCCCTCTCAGTGGCTGTGCGCAATAAAGCTGCTCGTGAGGAGCTGGCCCTGATCTTTACCCAGTGCGCGGAAGAGGGAGGACAGGAGGTCTACCGTTCCCTGCTGCCGTTGATTACGGCTGATGGCGTCGATGACCTGTTGACGCTGCTGGATCGTACTGTGGTGCCAGATCTGCTCTTTACCCAGTTGCAGGATGCTGTGGATGATATGGCATATGAGCAGCAGGTGAAGCGTATTGTGCGTGTGCTGGGACGCTTTGGCGAACAGGTGGTGCTACAGGCTGCTGATTTGAGCCTGCCTGCTCCTGAACGCTCGTTGCGCCTGCGGGCGGCGGCCGTTAATACGCTAGGCTGGACTAATGAGAGCAGCGCCGTTGAGCCACTGATCGAGCGGCTTCGCGATAGCGACCTGTTTATTGCTCAGCGCGCTACCAATGCTTTGATTCGCCTGGGTCCCCAGCTCATTTTAAACCGTGCCTTGCTGGAATTAGAGAATCGCAATCCTGGACCTTTCCAGGCCCGTGTTCACCAGGCATTACTGACTATTCTTGATCGTTTCCTGGATGATCAGGATGGGACGCGCTATCAGGTGACGCTGATGCAGTATCAGAGTATTCTTGAGCATGCGGTGCCCATGTTGTCGTCAAATTATCAGGCTGAGCCAGAGACCCAGCAGGTGGCGCGTGAGTTTATTGTCAAACAGGGTAAAAGTGGTGCGCTGCCTGGTGGTAGCCGCGAGCGACGCTGGGAGAAAGCGATTGATGCGCTGCTCGGCTACCTGTCGTCGCAGGATGCCCACGCAGTCCAGAACATGATACAGGCATTACAGGAAATCGGTTCGGCCGCTGTCCCGCGCTTGATTGAGCGTTTGAACAATCCGTCCGACGTGGTGCGCGTACGCGTGGTGCAGATCTTAAGTGAGGCGCGCGATTTCCGTGCGCTTGATTCCCTGCTGCGCTTACTAGCGGACCCCCAGCAGTCGGTGCGGCAGCAGGTATCCCACGCTTTGCAGGTCTATGCTCCTGAGAGTATTCCTGGCCTGATTGAGCGCATCCTGACCGATGCCGATGATGTTATCGCTGAACGCGCCTCTACTATTCTGGAGGCGATTGGCGAGAGTGTGGTCGATCCTGTTGTTGAGGCCCTCTCGACAGCTGTTTCGGGGCGCACTCGCTTCCTGGTGCAGATCTTAGAGCACCTGCGCGATGCACGGGCTATTCCTGCCTTGATTCATCTGCTCGATCAACCCCGGCTTGAGCAACTGGTGATCATTGCCATTATCCGGGCCCTCTGTCAGTTTTCAGATGTGCGCGTGGTTACTCCTTTGCTGAATCTGCTCTCCATGAGCAACACTATGGTCTATGAGGCGGCCATTCAAGCCTTGAGTCAGCTGGGTATGGTGGCGTTTCCAGGTCTGGTGGAAGCCATGGATACTCCCAATGAAACGGTCGTTGCTCAGCGTGTGCGCCGGGCGTTGATAATGATGGAGCCGTTCCCGGGCGAACAGTTGATCAGCGTGTTAGAGCAGCGGCGTAGTATTGCTCAAGCTGAGCAGGTGGCGCTCGTTTTGCGCGATAAGGGTAAGGATGCGGCCCCTATTCTGGTAAATCACCTGCTTCATCGCGATGAGTCGGTGCGTGAATATGTGCATCTGACTTTGGAGCAGATGCCTGGCCAGGCCGTTGTGCCTGCTCTGCTGGATGCGCTATATCAGCCGCCCAGGCGTAGTGTGGCCAGCGCTTTGTTGTTGAAGTATACCCAGGAGGCGGTACCACCACTGGTCAGCCTGCTTGGCGAGCATGAGCGTGGCCCGCTGGTGGCCGATCTGCTGCCGCGCTATGGCCTGGCCGTGCTCAGACCACTGGTGACTGGCTTAAACGATCAGCGTGTCACTGCCCGTGAGGCTGCGCAGCGCGTGATCGTCTCCCTTGTGCGCCAGCGACAGGGCCAGGAGCAGCAGCGCGCCTTACTTGAAGTGGTTCGGCTTTTCCATCCAGCCCTGCCACCATATGCCCGTGAGGCGCTGCTAGAGCTGCTCACCGAGACGCTGGTGGATGTGAGTATGCCCGCCCTGTTAGATGGCCTGGAGGACGCGCGCCTGATCGAAGATGTGGCTGAGGCCTTTGTGCGCCTGGCCCGCAAACCTGCGCGCCAGGAGAACGTCCTGAATCAGCTGGTGCGGGCGCTCTTCAATGATGAGCGTCGCCAGGGGGCGGAAATTGCCTTGATCAGAAATGGCGGCCCGGTCGTCTCGCGTGTGGGAGAACTGATCGTCAATCCCGATCCGGCCGTGGCCCGCTCGGCCCAGTTTATTCTCAGTGAGATCGGTGTGCCTGCCCTCTCCTTTATCTGGACTGCACAGAGCGATCGCAACAATCCGGTTCGGCGTGAAGCTGCTATGGCTGTGTTCCGTGGTATGCCGCCAGAAGTGATTAAGGATGAGCTGGTCTCCCTGCTGGTAAGTGATGATCGCGACGATATCGCGATGGCTGTCTCCCTGCTACTGGCACGTATCCATGAAGAAGCCAAACTGCAGTATCAAGAGCATGTGATGGTACCTGAGCTGATTGAATTTGTCCAGACCAGCACTATCCAGGAAACTAATCTGCGCGTGATGGCGTTGCTGCTGCTGCTAGGAGAGCAAGCCATTATCGATCATATGGTGCAGGCTCTGATTGATAATCCCCTGCAGCCTCGTCAGCTGGTCTACCTGTTCTTATTGCTCGGTTCAAAGACACAGCATTTGCTGCTAGAGGTATTCGATGATCCAGACTCTCCTGCCGCCCTGCGCGCCGAGATTGCCTCGGTGTTGAGCATGACCATTGCGCCCGAAGATGTCAAGGATTATGTCTATAATATCGATCGTTATGGTATTGCTAATCGTCGTCCCGGGTCGCCATATCCCGAAGAGCTGGCGGTCGCCTTGCGTGCCCTGGGTGGTCTACTGGTCACTGGACAGTGGGACGCGCGTAAGTTGCAGGAATTGCGTGAGGATAAGTCGGATGAAGGTGCCCTACGGGAAGTTGCCAACGTACTGCTTGGCTGGCGCTATGAGCCACAGCTACTCAAGCTGCAGCAAGATATTGATCACCAGCGCGAAACCTTTAAGAAGGAGTTGCTGGCCTCTACCATGAAATTGGCCGAGCAGCAGAAGCGCATCAGCAACCTGGAGGAGGACCTGGTGAAGTTCAATGATAAGCAGGGCGAGCATGAAGACGAGCTCAAGAAGATACAGCGTGAGAAGGAAAGTCTCAAAGCTATGGTTGAGCAATTGACCAAAGAGCGCAATCGTTTGCGCAATGAGTTAGAGCTGGTTGAGGAGGAAAAGAACGACCTGGCGCAACGCCACCAGGCCATCCAGCGTCAGTTGCCCAAAGGACCAACCAGCAGCCAGTCTCAACGTTTACGCTAGCCCCTGTGCTATCTGGGGCCACCGTGTTTGCCCGACTCAGCCTTCTTTTTGCGAGACAGCGCTAGCCAGGCTGAGCGTGTAATGATCCTGACCCGGCGCTGGAAGCTCAGATATGACCAGCTCCACTGCAACAGAACGATCAGACGATTTTCATAGCCAATCAGATAGATAATATGGACCGTCAGCCAGAGCAACCAGGCCAGGAAGCCTGCGGAGCGGATTTTGCCTATACGTACGATCGCAAAGGCACGTCCCACCGTTGCCATGTAGCCTTTGTCATGATAGCGAAATGGTGCGCCGGGCTGCTGGTTAGCAAGCCTCTGCTCGATAACGGAGGCCACATACCTTCCTTGCTGCATGGCTACCGGCGCAACACCCGGTAGCGGTTTCCCATCCTGCATAAGGGTGGCTGTATCTCCCAGCACAAATATTTCTGGATGTGCGGGCAACGTCAGATCTGGCAATACCTTTACACGTCCAGCCCGGTCGGTCTCTGTGTTTAGCCACTTGCCCGCCTCCGAAGCCTGTACCCCCGCTGTCCAGATAACCGTGCTAGCAGGGATCCATTCGTCTCTGGCAATCACTCCATCCGTGGTAATCTCCTCCACAGGCGTGTTGAGGCGCAGATCTACTCCCAGTTTTTGTAGTTCACGTTTGGCTTTGTTAGAAAGCTCTGCCGGAAAGGCGCCGAGGATCTGCGGCAAGGCCTCGATCAAAAGGATATGAATCATTGTGGGATCAATGTGGCGAAACTCAGGGATGAGAGTTTTGAAGGCCAGTTCGGCGATGGCGCCTGCCAGTTCGACGCCGGTCGGACCTCCTCCAACGACGGCAAAGGTCAGTAATTGCTGGATGCGCTCTGGATCGGTTTCGATTTCTGCTTGTTCAAACGCCACCAGTAGCTTGCGGCGAACCTCCTGCGCATCTTCCAGATTTTTTAAGCCGGGCGCTAATGGTTTCCAGCTTTCTATGTGGCCGAAGTAATTTTCGTGGGCGCCGGTGGCGACAATTAAATAGTCGTAAGTGATGCTGCCGTGGTGCATAATGACGCGCTTCTGCTCTACGTCGATGCCCGTTACTTCAGACATGATGACGACTGTATTTTTTTGCTTGCGCAGGACATGGCGGATCGGTGTGCTGATGTCTGCGGGCGAGAGGGCCGCCGTCGCCACCTGGTAGAGCAAGGGCTGGAAGAGATGGTGGTTGGTGCGGTCGATCACTGTCATCTGTAATGCTGGCTGTTTCTTGCCCAGGGCGAGAGCTGCCTGCAAGCCACCAAAGCCAGCGCCGATAATGACGACATGGGGATGCGTGTCAGGCGTTGTTGTGTTATGATGGCTTTTCATCCTGGAAATCACCTCTGATCGGGAATGTTTTCGAAAAATCGGGCGCAAGGCCCGAACCTACACAAATCGGGCGCAAGGCCCGAACCTACACAATCTCCTTATCTTAAACGTATTGGGCCTTCTAAATGGGACACGTCAGGCGTTGTTTGCGTGTTGTCCTGGGATGGCCGGTCCGGATGGCGCCTGCTGAAATTGCTGCCAGCGTGTTTGCAGGAGGTGAAAGTTGCTGTCAAGCTTTTCGCGCGCCAATACTACCTGCGTGGTCTGACCCTCGCCGATCAGGTCAGACAGTTCGTTGTAGACCTGGCAATGGATATAGATGCGATTTTTTTCGGTCCTGAGATGATGGGCTGTGAGCCGGACACGCATGCCTGGTAGGGCCGAAGCGATATGGCGCACGACTACCTCGTGACCAATCGCTTCTTCGTTCTGCTCTAAAAATGGTAGCAGCAACTTACGGCTCACCAGCTCCATATGTTTCGTCATCCAATAGGTCGCGTAGACGGGATGGACGGCGCCCAGTTCTTCGAACTGTACCGTCATCTGGTCTGTCACGGTGATCTCAAACACCGCTTGCTGGTCGAGCGGAATAGGCTGCATCGTTTCCTTTTCCTTTACTTGTTAAGCTGGCTGGTGCTAACGCATATGTAGCAGCAGGCGCTGTGGCTGTTCGAGTAACTCGATCAGGGTATTCAGAAAGCGCATGGCCAGTTCACCATCGATCAAGCGATGGTCGGCGGTAAAGGAAAGTGGTAGTACCGGGCGTACCTCGATGCGCTCATCCACCACCCAGGGACGCTTGGTAATGCGGCCCAGACCCAGAATGCCAGCTTCGCCTGGATTGATGATGGGCGTAGTGAAGAAGCCCCCTACGGTGCCATAGTTGCTGATGGTAAACGTGCTGCCGCGTAGTTCCTCCAGTTTCAGTTTTTGATCACGACCGGCCTCGGCCAGTCGTCCTATCTCGCGTGCGATCTCCAGCAGCGTCAACTTGTCCGCGTGGCGCAGCACAGGTACTAGCAGTCCATCGCTGGTCGCGGTGGCAATACCAATATGATAGTAGCGTTTGAGCACAATCTCCTGCGTGCTATCATCGATGGTGGCATTGATCGCCGGATATTGCTGCAACGTATGCACCAGGGCCTTGATAATCAGAGGTAAATAGGAAAGTTTGATGCCCTCTGATTCGGCCAGTGGCAGCAGGCTTTGCCGTAGCGCGACCAGGCCCGTCGCATCCACCTCAATCAGCGAAGAAACCTGGGGAATCGTGCTGACCGAGCGCACCATGTTCTCGGCGATGCGTCGGCGTAATCCACGCAGGGGAATGCGCTCCTCCGGCTGTTGTTCAGGACCGCCGGTTGTTTGTGGTGCTGGCGTAGCAGGCAGGCTGGCAGGCGCTGTGGACACCTGTTTTGGGGCCGCTGGCTGCATCTTCGGCTCTGCCGGGGCCTTCATGCGTGCGATTACCTGCTGCACATCTTCCGTGCGCACCCGACCCGCATGGCCCGAGCCGCTGATAGTGGCGATGTCAATGCCAAACTCTTTGGCCATCCGCCGCGCCACTGGCGTTGCCAGGACGCGCTGGGGATATTTCGCTGGAGCCGTGTCTTTATGGATGCCATTGCTCAGATTGGTTTTGATGGCGGGCAGGATGGTCTGGTGCGTCACTGCGCTGGCCGGGGCGGCGGATATAGCCTGGATGGCAGGCCGCTTCTCCGCTGTCTCCTCTATTGTCAGCAGGACGGTTTTTACCGCTACGACCTCACCTTCTTTGGCTGCCAGTTCGACTACCGTGCCTGCTACCGGCGATGGTAGCTCAACGACCGCCTTGTCTGTCTGCACGGCTACAATGGCTTGATCCTGCGCCACGCGATCCCCAGGTTTGACGAACCATTGAACTATTTCTGCTTCAGTGATTCCTTCTCCCAGGTCTGGAAGGTGAAATTGCACTGTCATACATGTCTCCTCAAGAGCCCGTTGTTGACCAGCGCGCGAGTGCATTGGTCAAACAGGCGGTGTTATATCGTCATCGAGGCTCTCGCTGCCTGGATAATGCGGGTGGCGCTGGGCACGTGATAATCCTCTAAAATAACTGGCGAGACTACATCATAGCCGGTGACGCGCATGACCGGCGCCTCCAACCAGAAGAGCGCCTTCTCGTTAATGGTAGCGACGATCTCTGCACCTACGCCGGCCGACTTTGGCGCCTCGTGGACGACGATGGCCCGTCCTGTTTTTTCGACCGAGCGGATAATCGTCTCGCTATCGAATGGCGAAAGGGTGCGTAGATCGATGACCTCGGCCGAGATTCCTTCGTCTGCTAGCAATTCCGCTGCCTCCAGTGAGGTAGCGACCATGGCGCTCCAGGCTACAATTGTGATATCTGTCCCTTCGCGTGCGATGGCGGCCTTTCCCAGCGGGACGGTATAGTGACCATCGGGAACTTCCTGGCGTCCGGCCCGGTAGCCGCGCAGGGGTTCTAGAAAAACGATTGGATCTGGATCATTGACAGCTGCCAGCAACATGCCTTTGGCGTCGTAGGGAGTGGCCGGAGCCACGACTTTCAGGCCCGGAGCATGGACGAAGTGGGCCTCCAGGGCGTCGCCGTGCAGCTCAAAAGCCCGCACACCACCACCAAAGGGGGCGCGCACGACTAATGGACAGTTGAAGCGTCCGCGTGAGCGGGCGCGAATACGGGCTGCCTGTAACAGGAGCTGAGCAAAGGATTGCATGGAGAAGCCCAGAAATTGAATCTCGGCCACTGGCAGTAGTCCATAGGTTGCCAGGCCAATGGCGGTACCGATAATACCGGCTTCTGCCAGTGGTGTGTCTACCACGCGCTCCTCGCCGAAGCGCTCGATCAAGCCATCCGTGGCTCGAAAAACGCCGCCATTGCGCCCGACATCTTCACCCATGACCATGACCCGCTCATCCTCACCCATGGCTACATTCAGAGCATCATTAATGGCCTCAATCAGGTTACGCTGAGTCATGGGAAGGTGACTCCTTTCTGGGATTGCCTGAGCGACTCCAGCATTTCCTGGCGCTGTTGTTCCAGAATGGGCGTTGGTTCCGCGTAGACCTGCTCAAACATGCTTTCTGGTGCAGGAATGGGTTCGGTCAGGGCGGCGGTGACGCTGCGTGCAATATATTCGCGCAGCTCTTCTTCCAGGGCGCTCTGCTTACTTTCGTTCCACAACTGTTGATGTTCGAGGCAGATACGCAGGCGTGTAATGGGATCGCGCTGGTCTTTCCATTCGGTCAGTTCACCGGCTGGCTGATAGCGTTGCGGATCATCCGCGGTGGAGTGGGGACCAAAGCGGTAAGTGACGGCTTCTATGAATGTTGGACCTTCCCCGTTGCGTGCCCTCTCGAGTGCCGCTCGTGTCTCGCGATACATGACCAGTACATCATTGCCATCTACCAGCTTGCCTGGCATGCCGTAGGCGACAGCTTTCTGAGCGATGGTTTCGCTGGCTGTTTGTCTTGAGCGAGGAACTGAAATAGCCCAGCCATTATTCTGACTGATCAATACAACGGGCGCCTTAAAAACAGCGGCGAAGTTCATACCTTCGTGGAAGGCACCCTCCGAGGTGGCACCGTCTCCAAATAATGTCAGAGTGGCCGTTTTGGTCCGGCGTAGCTTCATTCCCCAGGCGACGCCAACGGCGTGTGGAATCTGCTCGGCGATACCAATCTGCTGTCCAAACACATTGACGCCAGGGGGAACCATACCGGCCTTAGGATGACCACGGAAGAAGAGGGGAATATGTTCGGCTGGCAGGCCATGCACAATACAGGCCAGGCCGTCTCGATAAGAACCAAACAACCAATCATCCTGCTTGAGCGCCAGCGCGCTCCCAACCTGGGCCGCTTCCTGACCCGCGACAGGTGCATAGGTGCAGAGTCGTCCTTGCCTCTGCAGGTTAATCAACCGTGTATCAAAGAGGCGTCCAAAGCTCATCCAGCGATACATATCGAGTAACAGTTCCGCCGGCTCTTCGATTTGCATACCCGGTTGCAGCGAGCCATCTGGAGCCAGCACGCTAGTTGGCTCCGGTGGCCGAATATCATGCTCATGAAGTGTACTTGTCATGTCTCTTCTCGTACTTACTAATCATTGTAGTTGTCGTCAGGGCGCCGCTCCGTTGCGGCAGGTGCAGGCATATTCGCTCTGAGCGTTGGGCTTTACCTGAGGAGGGGTTACCTTGTTGCTGCTGAACATGTCCGCGCCTGTCTGACTGCATAGACTGCTATGTAACTATGATAGATGAGACTCAGGATAGCTAAATGATCTCTGTAAACGCGATTGTGACGCTGTCTGGTGTCGCGAAATTAACGAGATCGGCGTTCGTTGCCTGGCCTTCGGGTGAGCTCAGACCAGCCTTACGTTCTTCTTTATTATTAAAGTATAGGGTCGCCATCAGATAGTAGGGAGCATCCTTGCCAGTGAAGCGGCTGACCTCGACCTTTTGCAGGCCGGGTATCTTTTTGACCAGGGGAATATGGGTATCAAAGTAATGTTTCTCGAACTTCTCACGGTCTGCTGGTTCCTTATAGAGCGCGATCATCGTGACTGCCATTGTCAACTTTCTCCTTATTGCGCTTGCCACCGCCGAAGCAGTGGCCCTTACCTTACCATATAGTGTTAGCGTAAATTGATCCAGGCTGTTTTTACCTGTGTGTAGGCATCCAGCACTGCATGACCCATTTCGCGACCATAGCCACTCTGTTTATAGCCCCCAAAGGGAGCCGCGGCATCAAACTGATTATAGGTATTGACCCAGACGACGCCTGCTTTGAGAGCGGCGACCATCTTATGCGCCTTTTTGATATCGTTGGTCCATACGCCGGCGGCCAGGCCATAGGCCGACTGATTGGCGCGGGCAGCTATTTCTTCCACCTCTTCAAAAGGCATGGCTACCACGACCGGACCAAAGATCTCTTCGCGCGCAATGGTCATCTGGTCTGACACCTGGTCGAAGACGGTTGGCTGCACAAAGTAACCTGCCGCCAGGTCGTTGCCTACCCGGTTGCCACCGGTAGTGACGCGTGCCCCTTCTTGTTTGCCCGTAGCGATATAGTTCGTGACGCGCTCCAGTTGTTGCTGCGAGACGACAGGTCCCATATCGGTGCCGGGATCGATGCCAGGGCCCAGCTTCATTTTACTGCTCATGCTGGTCAGGTTGCCGAGCACCTCATCATAGACCGATTTATGCACAAACAGTCGGCTACCAGCCGTACAGACCTCGCCTTGATTGAAGAAAATGGCGTTCAGCGCCCCACGCACTGCGTATTTAAGATCAGCGTCGGGGAAAATAATATTAGGTGATTTGCCACCTAATTCCAACGTTACTTTTTTCAGGTTGCCCGCGCTGGCCTGGACAATCTTTTTGCCGACTTCGGTCGAGCCGGTAAAAGCGATCTTGTCCACGTCCGGATGAGCCGCCAGGGCTGCACCTGCCGTCTCACCAAAGCCGGGCACGATATTGACCACGCCCTCCGGGAAGCCAGCCTCACAGATCAGCTCGCCGAGGCGCAGGGCTGTCAGTGGTGTTTGTTCGGCCGGTTTCAAGACCAAGGTATTGCCGCAGGCCAGGGCTGGAGCCAGTTTCCAGGCTGCCATTTGCAGAGGGAAATTCCAGGGAATGATTTGCCCCACTACGCCCAGCGGCTCGCGCAAGGTATAGGTAAGCATATTGGGAACCGAGACAGGGATCGTTTCGCCCTCGATTTTGGTGGCCCAACCCGCGAAATAGCGGAAGTGCTCGACCGTCAGCGGCACATCGGCTGCCCGCGAATACTTGATAGGCTTCCCGTTATCCAGAGTTTCCAGCTCTGCCAGTTCTTCGGCATTGCGCTCAATTAAATCAGCCAGCTTCAAAAGAAGATGGGCACGTTTGGCGGGCGATAGTTTAGGCCAGGCTCCCTGTTCAAAAGCCCGTCGCGCCGCTGCGACCGCCCTGTCTATATCTTCAGCCTCGCCCTCGGCTACCCTGGCTAAGACCTGCCCTGTGGAAGGATTGATCGTATCGAATGTCTTTCCACTGGCCGCCTCAACCCATTGGCCTCCGATTAGCATCTTCATTGACTGCTGCTGTAAAAATGCGGTTTGCTCTTTCTCTGTTGCATGTTCGACCATGTCGCCAACTCCTCCTAACATTTTTACCACATGGTAAAAATATATCTAACGTCCTGCTAAAAGTCAATGCTTATCCATACGCAACTTACTCTATGGTAAGATATAGGTATCCTGCTCTCGACAACAAATGATGGGAAACACTACATATGAAACAGAATCAATCTGGACCAATCCCGCATCCAAAAGCGCGTAAAAAAGATAGTGAGAACGAAGCTAACAAAAGAACACGTTTGACGCAGAAGGTAATCGTAGAGACGGCAGCCGAACTCTTTGCGCAACGAGGATTTGGCGCGACCAGCTTAAATGATATCGCCGACGCGCTGGGCGTAACCAAAGTTGCCCTCTACTATCATGTCAAAAACAAAGAAGAAATCCTGCGCCTCGTCTATTTGACCGTCCTCAATATAGCCGAAGAGCCGCTACGCCGCATCGTCGAATCCGATCTGACGCCGCGCGAGAAACTCCATCAAGCGATCGAGCATCACATCGCCATCACCGCCAACACCTCGCCGGCCGTCACAGTCTTTTATCGCGAGCAAGCCCACCTCACTGGCCCCTTCGCCAGAGAGATAGCCCTGCGCGAAAAAGACTATGAACGCTACTTCGAGCAAATCATCCAGGAAGGCATTGCTCAACAAACCTTCAAACCTGGTTTCGACTCCAAAATCGTCACCTTCGGTCTACTGGGCATGTGTCACTGGCTCTCCCACTGGTACCAACCCGCCGGCCGCTACACTCCCCAACAAATCGCCACCATGTTCATCACCCTCATCGAAAACGGCCTCCTCTCCCCGTAGGCGCACCTACGAATCGCTTTTCTTTTTGCATACAACCTCCCCTCACCTTCCCCGCCCGTCTTGCATGGGCAATGCCCCCATTTTCAAGTCAATGCACGAGGCGACCTTATTTTACCGACCGGTAAAATAAGGTCGCCTCGTGCATTGACTTTTACCTCATTCTCTTTTATATTTTTACCAGGCGGTAAAAAATAATATCAAATATTATAGAAAATATACCAGTATGACTCTGTTGACAGAGAGCTGGGGAAGAGAGGTAGCGACCATGACTCAGGAACATGAAGATGCACGGGTAGCAGAATTTCGCACCTATCTTGCGGCAGGTGGCAAAGTTGAAGCGACCGACTGGATGCCAGACGGCTATCGACAGTCGTTGATCCGCTTTATTGAGATGCACGCAAATTCTGAGCTTATGGGAGCCCTTCCTGAGCGCGATTGGATTATGCGCGCCCCCACTATTCATCGTAAACTGGCCCTGACCGCGAAGATCCAGGATGAGGTAGGGCATGCCGAACTACTATATCGCCTGGTCGAAGATTTAGGGAAGCCGCGTAGCGCCTGCCTGGATGATCTGATTGCAGGCAAAGGCAAGTTCCATAACACCTTCCACTATGCCACTAAATCCTGGGCTGATGTAGGCATCATCGCCTGGCTGGTAGATGCCGCAGCTATCGTCTCGCAGCACGCGCTGCGCGATAGTAGCTATGCTCCCTATGCGCGCACCATGCAAAAGATTTGCTGGGAAGAATCCTTCCACATGATGCATGGCCGCGACATGGTTATTACCATGATGAACGGCACTGATGCTCAGCGTGCGATGGTCCAGGAGGCTCTGGATCGCTGGTGGCCGGCGCTGATGGTCTTCCACGGACCCGACACCCCCGCCGAGAAAGATAAAGACCTGCAATGGCGGATCAAAGCGAAGACTAACGAGGACCTGCGGCAGGAATTCTTAAATATCCAGGTACCGCGCCTGCGCGAGGTGGGCCTGGTGATCCCAGATCCTGAATTGCGCTATGATGCGGAGCAGGGGCGCTGGCTCTATAGTGAGCCCCGCTGGGATGAATTGCGCGCGATCGCTCGTAACCAGGGTCCGGCTTCATCTGAGCGCATCGGTTTTCGCCGCCTCTCCTACGAGGATGGTCAGTGGGTGCGCGACGTGATGCACCGTCAGCAGGCCATGGCCAGGGCAACCAGTATTGCATAGCAAGGACAGGGTGGACTCCAATGACGGATAACACAGGAAATGTTTCGCTAGCTACACTTACAAATACTGTTGATGAGGGCGAGGTCTTTGAGATTTTCCAACAGGCGCCCCGCGAGACCATCCCTCGTCACGGCGGCAATCTGCGGGCCTCTGACAACGAGCTGGCCATCCATTACGCCAGAGAGTTTTATGGGCGCAGACAGGAAAGCCAGAAGCTGTGGATTATTCCTCGCTCCAGCTTGCTTGAGATATGTTATGATCCGGCTACGCCGATGGACGCTCAGCCAGCTTCGACCGCTGAGCAGGTGGCGTCGTTTGTGGTTTTCGCTCAGAAGCAAGCAGGGCGACCGCTGATCTGGCTCCAAAACCTGACTGCTAGCAATCAACAGGAGGCACAGGCGCAGGCGTTAGCCCTGCTTCAGGACAGCGCCGGGGCCTATCTGCGCCTCTGGCTCTGTCCGCTCACTGCTATCACAGTGCTGGATAATCCCGATTTGTTGCAGCCTCCGATCGATCGCTCGTATCGGCGGCTGGATGGCTATGATATTCGCGAAAAATTACAGATTGCCCGCCAGCGTGTCAGGGCGCAAGAAGAGAGGCCGCGTTAATGGAATTTACTGATGCATCTATGGTACCACCCGACCTGCAGCAGCCTTTGAGCAATTTCTTGTTATCCCTGGCTGATGATGAGTTTATCCTGGGCTATTGGGACTCCGAGTGGACAGGCGTGGCCCCAATGCTGGAGGAGGATGTGGCATGTAGTTCGATCGCCCAGGATGAGATTGGCCATGCCCGGCTTTTCTACCAGGAAGTGGCGGCCCTGACCGGATCGGTCCCCGATCAAGTTGCTTATAATCGCACGCTCACCGAGTATCGGCAGGTGCAGCTGGTTGAGCGCCGCCGTGGTAACTGGGCCTTTACCTGTGCCCGACGTTTCTTCTACGAAACCGCCGATCAGGTGCGCCTGGCCAGCCTGACCACATCAACCTATCTGCCGCTGGTAGAAGCCATTGGCAAGATACAGCGCGAAGAGGTGTATCACCAGATGCATAGTAGCGTCTGGTTGAATCGCCTGGCAACCGGTACCCCCACTGCCTATCAAATGCTCACCGAGGCTCTGCAGCAACTCTGGCCGGATGCCCTGGGTTTATTTGAACCATTTCAGAACGAAGATATTTTGCTGGCGGCTGGCATTTTGCCTGTCCCCTCCGCTACTCTGGAGCAGCGCTGGCTGAGCAGCATCGTACCAGTATTTGAGCGCCTGCAGCTTCCGCTCCCGATCACAAAAGGAGCATCGTCCGAGGAAAGTTCGGCGGCCGTGTATCATCCTACCATCGCCGCGCAACTGGGTGGTCGCCAGGGACAGCATAGTGCCGATTTTGCCGACCTCTGGGATCAGATGACGATGGTTTCGCGCATGGACCCACAGGCGAGTTGGTAGCCCCGGAAGGAAGAGATCTGCATGTCCGAGATAATTGCACACACAAGCGATGGCTCGCTTAGCGAGCAGCAGATATGGGATGCCTTACAGACGGTGCCAGATCCTGAGTTGCCCGCGATCTCAGTGGTAGACATGGGTATTATCCGGCGCATCGACATTGATGTCGTCAGCTCGTCGATTCGCATCGTGATTACACCGACCTTTTCTGGCTGTCCTGCCTTGAGCCAGATTCAAGCATCAATCACAGAACGGTTGCTCTCCCTGGCGTCGCATGTCGAGGTCGCGGTTACTATGCAGCAGCCCTGGACCAGTGATATGTTGAGCGAGTCGGCCAGGCAGAAGCTCAACAAGGTTGGGATTGCCCCGCCGCCGCACGTCGGGCGTGGTCCCCTGTTGCCGATGTTGACGCAGCAGGCCCTGACCTGTCCCCATTGCGGCTCCCGGCAAACCGTGCTGGAAAATCCCTTTGGCCCCACACCCTGTCGTGCCATTGCCTATTGTCAGCAATGCCACCAGCCATTTGAACAATTTAAACCGATCTAAGCGCTGAAAAAGCCATGATATAATAGCTGAAGAACACCCACAATGATGCGGGAAGGAGCAGTATATGTTGCAGGAGGCCGTCATTCTTTCGGCTGTACGCACCCCGATTGGACGCTACAATGGGGTCCTCAAAGATGTGCGCCCCGATGATCTCGGAGCCCTTGTCATCCGTGAAGCCATCGCGCGGGCCAATATTTCTGCCGAGGAAATTGAGGATGTGGTGCTTGGTTGCGCCAACCAGGCTGGTGAGGATAATCGTAACGTTGCTCGTATGTCGCTATTGCTGGCTGGCCTGCCGGTTACGGTCGCTGGCCAGACCGTCAATCGGCTGTGTGGCTCTGGTCTGCAGGCGGTCAATGATGCGTCCCAGGCTATCTGGAGCGAACAGGGTGAACTATTTGTGGCCGGTGGCGTTGAAAGCATGAGCCGGGCCCCTTTTGTGATGGGCAAGGCAGAGACCGCTTTCCCCCGTGGCAACCTGACCATGTATGACACCACCATCGGCTGGCGCTTCATTAATCCGCGCCTGGCCGAAATGTATTATCCTTATAGCATGGGCGAGACGGCTGAAAACGTGGCCAGCAAGCATCATATTGCTCGCTCCGAACAGGATGAGTTTGCGCTGCGCAGCCAGCAGCGCGCCGTCGCCGCGATGACCGAGGGCCGCTTTGCCGCCGAGCTCGTAAATGTTGTAGTGCCTCAAAAAAAAGGCGAGCCTCTCACGGTAGAGCGCGATGAGCATCCACGGGCTGATACCTCGATGGCAGCGCTCAACAAGCTCAAGCCGGCCTTTAAGAAAGACGGCGGAACGGTGACCGCGGGGAACTCCGCTGGCATTAATGACGGTGCCGCCGCCCTGGTGCTGTCTTCCCAGACTTATGCTCGGTCACATGGACTCCAGCCACTGGCGCGCATTGTCACCACGGCCGTCGCTGGCGTAGACCCCGCCTACATGGGCCTGGGACCTATTCCAGCCGCGCGCAAAGCCCTGCAGCGTGCTGGCCTGCGCATGACCGACATGGATCTCGTTGAGCTGAACGAAGCGTTTGCCGCGCAATCTTTACAATGTATGCGTGAGCTAGAGATTCCAGTAGACAAACTCAATGTGAATGGTGGCGCGATCGCCCTGGGACATCCACTGGGCGCATCGGGGGCGCGCATCCTCACCACCTTGCTGCACGAGCTACGCCGCCGCGAAGGTCGTTATGGACTGGCCTGTATGTGTATTGGTGTCGGTCAGGGTATCGCCACGATCATTGAACGTTTGTCATAGCGCCTGGCGCGCTGCCAACATGTTCCTCTGGAGGGGTTTATTATGGTTATCACACAACACCAGGAAGCAGGCTTACTGACACTGACTTTAAATCGGCCTGATGCACTCAACGCCATCACGACTGAGCTATTGGTAGAATTAGGGCACGCCCTTGAGAAGGCGCAAGACCCAGCTGTTCGTGCCATCTTATTGACCGGCGCTGGCCGAGCCTTTTCGGTTGGACAGGATCTCAAAGAGGTCCAGGTGCGCCAGGAATCCTTTAAGGATCATTTGCGCCACTATAATCGTGTCATCAAGCTGTTACAGCATCTGGAAAAACCTGTGCTGGCCGCCATCAATGGAGCGGCCGCTGGCGCTGGCTTCTCGCTGACCCTGGCCTGCGATCTACGCCTGGCCTCCGAAAGCGCCTTTTTTACTCCCGCCTTCAGCCGCATTGGACTGGTGCCCGATAGCGGCATGAGTTACTTTTTGCCGCGCATCGTTGGCTGGAACAAAGCCTTCGATCTACTGACCTTTTCCCCCCGTGTTACGGCTGAAGAGGCGTTTGAACTGGGCATCGTCGACCGCATTTTCCCGGTCGACACTTTCCAGGAGCAGGCGCGTGCCTTTGCTTTAGAGCTCGCGCAGGGTCCAACGCTGGCCCTTGGCTTAACCAAGCAGCTCCTGTGCCGCAGCGGCAGCGCCACGTTGGAAGAGATGCTGGACTACGAAGCCGAAATGCAGGATCGTGCAGGCCAGAGCCAGGATCACCATGAAGGGATGCAGGCTTTTCTGGAAAAGCGGCCATCCCGCTTTTCCGGAATGTAAGATTGCATTTAACGCGGAAGTTGAGCGCCCCCGCACGGGCGCGTGCATGCGCACCCGAATTATTGATTTTATGTGTTGTCGCATTTTATGTGTTGTTGCAACTTTTTGCGCAAAGCGCAAAAAGTTGCAACAACACATAAAATATCTGAGAGCGCCAGGGCGCTCTCGTCAGGGGCTGCAGGCGCGAACCGACGGCGTTCAGATATGCCGCCAGATAAAAAAAAGAACCGGGCATGCACAAAGGATGCATGCCCGGTTCTTTTTTTTATCTGGCGGCTTGAGAAGCCTCCTCATGTTGTTGGGCGACGGTATCTGGTGTGCCACCGGTGAACTGACTGTTATACAGGTCGGCATAGAAGCCCTTACTGGCCAGCAGTTCTTCGTGCGTGCCCTGTTCGATGATGCTGCCGTGGTTCATCACCAGGATCAGGTCGGCATCCCGAATGGTTGAGAGCCGGTGGGCGATCACAAAGCTGGTGCGGCCTTGCATCAGTTCGCTCATGGCTTTCTGGATATAGATCTCGGTTCTGGTATCGACGCTACTGGTAGCCTCGTCCAGGATCAAGATGGAAGGATTGGCCAGGATCGCACGGGCGATGGTCAGCAATTGTTTCTGACCCTGCGAGATATTGGTTGCCTCTTCATTCAAGATGGTATTGTAGCTGTCAGGGAGCGTGCGGATAAAGTGGTCCGCGTGCGCCGCCTTGGCGGCCTGAATGATTTCCTGTTCCGTTGCGCCCTCACGACCATAGGCGATATTATCGCGGATCGTGCCGTTGAAGAGCCAGGTATCCTGTAGCACCATACCAAACATGCTGCGCAGGTTGCCGCGTCGTA
Source organism: Dictyobacter formicarum (assembly GCF_016587435.1). Next base: position 95,589 of record NZ_BNJJ01000006.1, on the reverse strand, counting down.
TTTCGGTGATGTCAATACCATCAACCAGGATACGGCCACCGTTGAGCTCATAGAAGCGCATCAGCAGATTGACCAGTGTCGTTTTGCCCGCGCCGGTCGGGCCGACAATGGCGATCGTTTGACCGGGTTTGACATCAATGTTCATGTCTTCAATCAAAGGCACATCAGCTTTGTAGCCGAACTGGACATGATCGAAGGCCACCGCACCCTCAGGCTCGGCGATAACTTTGGCCTCGACTGCCTCGGGTACCTCTTCTTGCTCATCCAGCAATTCAAAGACGCGCTCGGCCGAAGCGATGGTCGATTGAATGATGTTGGCGATATTGGCCAGCTGCGTGATCGGCATCGAGAACTGGCGCGAATACTGAATAAAAGCCTGAATATCGCCGAGCTGGATGGCCTTCTGAGTGACCAGCAGGCCACCGATGACGCTGACAAACACATATCCCAGGTTGCCGATAAACATCATCAAAGGCATGATAGTACCGGAAATGAATTGTGCTCGCCATCCGGATTCATAGAGCTTCTTATTTAAGGTGTCAAATTCGCCGATCGAGCGCCGCTCGAAACCGAAGGCCTTCACGATCTTGTGGCCGGTATACATTTCTTCTACGTGACCATTCAACTCGCCCAATGCGCGCTGCTGCCCCACAAAGTGTTTCTGAGAGCGCTTGGCCACACCGATGGTTACGACCAGGCTGAGAGGAATCGTGATCAGGGTTACCAGGGTGAGCAACGGGCTGATCGTCAGCATCATCACGATGACACCGATAATGGTTACCAGCGAGGTGATCAACTGCGTCAGGCTTTGCTGCAAGGTGCTACTGATATTATCCATATCATTGACGGCCCGGCTCAGGATTTCGCCATGCGTGCGGGAGTCAAAGAATTTCAGGGGCAGGCGAGACAGTTTTTCGTCAACCTGTTTACGCAGATCGTACACTGTCTTCTGCGCCACGCTGGCCATGATATATTGCTGGATATAGTTGAAGACTGAGCTGATGATATAGAGAATCGCCAGCGTTATCAGAATCTGCTCGATGGCGCCGAAATCGACCCCAGCACCCGGTACTCCCCGGTACTTGGCGATCAGACCTTCGAACAACTTGGTGGTTGCCTGTCCCAGAATTTTTGGACTGACGATATTAAATACCGTACTGATAATGGCAGCTACAAAGACTGCTGCCAGCAGAAATTTATGCGGCATCAAATAGCCGGTCAGTCGTTTGAGGGTCCCCTTAAAATCTTTGGCCTTCTCGACGGGCATACCTATGCCCATGCCGGGTCGACCACCAGGTCCCATGCCCATACCCCCCTGTGGTTGAGGCCGTCTGCGTGTTTCGCTCATGCGATTTCCTCCATCGAGAGCTGCGAGGATACGATTTCACGATATACCGTGCTGGTATTCATGAGTTCGCGATGATTGCCAATGCCGACAATTTTCCCCTCATCCAATACGATAATGCGATCGGCGTCCATCACGGTGCTCACACGCTGAGCCACAATGAACACAGTTGAGGTACGGGTCTCATCCTTGAGTGCCGCACGCAACCTGGCATCAGTTTTAAAGTCGAGGGCCGAGAAGCTATCGTCAAAGATATAGATCTCGGGCTTTCTGACCAGGGCGCGCGCAATCGAGAGGCGCTGCTTCTGACCACCAGAAACATTGGTGCCACCCTGGGCGATGACCGAATCAAAGCCATCTTTCATGCCGGAGATGAATTCGGTCGCCTGCGCGATGCGCGCGGCATGCTCGATTTCATCATCTGTCGCATTCTCTTTGCCATAGCGAATATTGTCTTTGATGGTGCCAGAGAAGAGTACGGCCTTTTGCGGCACAAAACCAATTTTAGAGCGCAGGTGCTCCTGTGACATCTCGCGTATATCCATGCCATCAATCAGGATGCTACCTTCGTCGATATCGTAGAAGCGGGGCATCAGGCCGACCAGCGTGGATTTGCCGGCGCCAGTGCCACCGATGATCGCAGTCACCTCACCCGGATTGGCCTGGAAGGAGAGATCACATACCGCCGGTTGTTCGGCACCAGGATAGCTGAAGGTGACATGACGGAATTCGACGTAGCCACGCTTGCCCTGCGCCAGTTTGGTGTTGGGAGCGTCCACGATCTCGGGCTCGATTTCCAGCACTTCATTGATGCGTTCCGCTGAAGCCGAAGCGCGCGGCAACATCACGAACATCATCGAAACCATGATCAGTGAGAACATAATCTGCATCGCATATTGGAGGAAGGCGATTAGCGAGCCTACCTGCATGTCTCCATTGTTGATGCGAATACTGCCGAACCAGAAAATGGCGATCGTGGTGAAGTTCAAGAGCAGCATCATAATTGGCATCAGGGCCGCGATGGTGCGGTTAACTTTAATCGCGGTATCGGTGAGATCCAGGTTGGCGATGTCAAAGCGCCGTATCTCATGTTCAGTGCGATCGAACGAACGGATCACGCGCACGCCGGTTAGACCCTCATCCAGCACCAGGTTGAGCTTGTCGATCTTGATCTGCATGATTTTGAAGAGCGGAATGGCTCGACCGGTGATGATCAGGATCGCGATAATGATAATAGGTATAGAAGCCACAAACACCCACGATAGCTGCACATCCTGGGCCAATGCCATGATGATGCCACCGATACACATCATTGGCGCGCTGATCATCATACGCAGCATGATAATCAACACCTGTTGGACCTGAGTGGTGTCATTGGTGGTGCGCGTAATTAAGGATGCGGTGCCAACCTTATCAAACTCGTGTAGCGAGAATTGCTCCACGCGATTGAAGATTTTTGCGCGTACGATCTGACCAAAGCCGATCGCGGTCTTAGCTGAGAAGTAGCTGGATACGACTGTACACAGTGCTCCACCGATCGCGATCAACAGCATAAAACTACCAACACGCAAGATATAATTGGTATCTCCCTTGACAATTCCTGTATCCACGATATCCGCCATCAATGTGGGCAGATAGAGGTCGGAAAGGGATTGTAAAAAGACCAGGACCAGAATTATCGCCACATACCATCGATACGGCTTTAAAAACCTGAATAATTTGATCATGCTTCCTTGTCTCCGTGCCGACAGGCAGCCCGCCTATCAGCTTCTCGTTCGTTGAAGTATATATATACTTTCGTTAAAAGTTCTGCGAGCTGGTCGCTTTGCTCTTCGCCCAGGTAGTCAATCAAGCCATTAATGGACGCAAAAAAAGCCTCTGCGGCCCTGGTTGCCACCAACTCACCCTTGTCTGTCAGCGTAATGCCTACAGCACGCCTATCTAACGGATCAATTTCTCTCTCAATTAACCCATAGGCCTCCAGGCCTTTGAGCAGCTGGGTTACAGTCGGAGATGTAACATGGAGTATCTTACTGATCTCTGATACCTTCATCTTATGAGACGTCAGTTTCACGTGTCTTTTAATACATAACAGCAACTTTATTTCACTGGGCTTGCATCCTTCGATATAGCTTTGATGCCATTCTGCTTTATCAAATTGCATAAAGGCGCGCAAAAGCCTCTGTGCCTTCGCCTCATCCTGTATGGGCATTTGCGCCCTCCTTTAGGTGGGTTTACAAATAATTTTGCTGCTAATTAATTTGGTAACCTAATTATATCCGGCCCATTATGTTCTGTCAATCATCTTTTTTTTGATTTTTCTAACTTTGAAGATTGTATTAAAAAAGAAGGTGCGATGCAGAAGATGTGCCATGGCACATCTTCTGCATCGCACCTTCTTTTTTTTGAGATTTACCGCTAAATACGCTCTAAGGCGACTACGGGGATCAGACGGGTAGTTTTTTGCTGGTATTCGGCGAAGTTAGGTGCCAGACGGGCCTGAGTATTGTACAGGCGATCGCGCTCCTCGCCAGCGACCTCGATGGCTTTTACTTTGAATGTCTCTGTGCCAACCTCGACGGTTGCCTCTGGATTAGCCTTCAGGTTGTGATACCAATCGGGATTGGTCGGGGCGCCAGCTTTGGAAGCGAAGATAATCATGCGCTCGCCGTCAGGCAGGTAGACCAGGGGTGTTGTGCGTGGCTGGCCGCTTTTTGCGCCTGTGGAGGTCAGCAGCAGCAAGGTTGCATTCTCGAATGGACCACCTACTTTACCACTATTGGTGCGGAACTCGTTGATAACTTGACTATTCCAGTTATTCGTATTTGCCATAACTCTCCTTATATGCTGTAGCACTGAATGTGCTACAGTCAGGTAGTTGTATTTTATCGGGATTACCCATGTTGTTGGTTTTTTCTGGTAGTAATCAACCACCAGCTTTAAGCGGATCTGAACGCGTTTCATGCGTTAAGAAATATGGTCCGCTGCTTACAGCATTGGAATCCGTTTATAATAACGTTAGCGGTATATCGTTATATTCCTGCCAAACGACAAAACACCGAACCTCCTGATTAAGAGAGGTTCGGTGTTTTATCGCTCGAAAGCTTTGCTATGCTACTTTATTGTTTTTTGGGTGGATGGACGACCAGCAGGGGCAACTTGGTGTTGTTGAAGATGCGTTCCGCCACGTTACCTGCTGCCCAGCGAGCTATGCCGCTTCTGCCATGGGTTGCCAGAGCGAGCAAGGCATATGGGAATGGCATGTGTTGTACAGGTATTTCCCCTTCAACCTCGCGTATGATGGTCTGGGCAATATCGCTTCCCATACTAACCGACCAGGTGACATGCACACCCAATTGTGCCGCAGCCCCTTCGTTCAAGCGCTCACTGATCTCTTTCAGGTAACTGGTGGCCTCGTTGTAGAGGAACTGCTGAATATCGAGCTTATGGATCTTGCGGAATATCTCCACCCGGTCTGCATCAATGGCTTTAACGACGCGTAGCAGGTGTACTTCCCGCTTCCCCACGTCTGCGCAGGCAGCCGCAAGATAGAGCGTGGGTCGAATAATGGTTTCCGCCAATTCTGAACCATCGAGTGCAACACAGAGCCTGATGTTGTCGCTGCCTGTTCCGCAGGGGAATGCATAGCTTTCGCGCTGTATCAGTATCGGGGCGGGACTATCGTGCACCATCTTTTGCGCCACACTACCCAGCACCCATTGTTTATAGCCTGTGTAACCGTGACTTGACATAACTACCAGGTCAATAGACCCTCGGGCAATCATTTCCAATAGCGTGGTCGCGACATCGCCTGTATGGATTTCAATGACCGTGCCTGGCTGCTCCAGTTCTCTGGCACCACGTATGCGCTGTAGGTACTCTTGTGCTTCTTTTTCTTGAATCTCTCGGATCTCATTGGCCAATGCCGCTGCCTGTATTGAAGAGGCGCCAACCGTTTCGAAGATATCGACAATCCTGGTCAACACAATGATGCTATTATATGTGCGGGCAATATGGGTAGCGAGTGGCAATGCTTGTTCAGCACGAACTGATCCATCCAGCGGAACAAGAATACGCTTAAACATGGGGAGCCTCGCTTTCGGAACGTGTATGTTCCTTACCTCCCTGCCAGAAATTAGTGGTTGGGTAGCCCTATGATTGCTATGCTACTCACGACTGGAAAAAGCTAGCGCTTTTTCCAGTCGCTGCATCAGACTAGCGTGCGCGATTGTGTATATTTTACTGCGCTACTGTGGTCTCTTTTACCTTGATTGGTACATGTTTGGGTTTGGCTTCCTCCATCTTAGGAACCTTTAGCGTCAGTACCCCATGTTCATAAGAGGCCTGAATCTTGTCTGGATTGATGTGGGTTGGCAATGCGACTGTGCGCTCTACTTCGCTGACATGGCGTTCTCGCCTGATATAGCTCTCTTTTTCTTTTGGCTCTTTTTGTTCTTTCTTGCTCGCGTGAATGCTAATAACATTATCTTCGGCCGTGACCTCAATCTCTTCAGGTTTGAAACCGGCAATAGAAGCCTCGATCACGTATTGCTTTTTGTCATCTGTTTCATAAACATCTAGCGGAATCGTCCTCATGGTAAGCATCTCAAAGCGTGGCGTGACAAAGCTTTCCTCAAACAAACGGCTCATCGCCTCACGAAGTGGCATCAGGGCTTCTAATGGATCACGGGGTGCTAACATCGTATAGCTCCTTTTCTACCTTCAACAGTTATCAATGAAGCAGCTAGTGAACGTCTTTATCCGTTGGACTGTGATACGAAACGTTATGTTCTGTTGCGGATTAGTAACTCGGTTGTAGCGGTAAAGTAGTACACAGCTGAGCTGTTTAGGCCGTCTGTATTCCTTTACTTGTTTCCAATGTAGTACCGGAATATTTCATTCGCGTCACAAGGAGTGCATCGGGGTCACAGATAGATCACAAAAGTAAGCACATCCGCTTGTCCTGTTTTCTCGATCTGAGCGCGTATCAATTAAGAGCAACCTGATTATACTGTAACTTTTCGCTTTCTTGTTGGTCTTTTATGCACAGTTCTGCCCAGGGTAGCACTTCCAGACGCCTGGCCGGAATAGGTTGTCCACAGACTCGGCAGAGCCCATATGTGCCTTCGTCGATGCGCTTGAGCGCGCTTTTAATATTTTGCAACAATTTCAAATCTTCATCGAGCATAGCTTCGTCAAGCTCTGTATCCGCAACACGGGCTGCTGCTTCTTCAATATCTTCTTCTGCAAATTCGATATGTGCTTTGGCGCGCAATTCTTCGATCCGTTTTTGCAAATCCTGCAGCTTATTTTCCAGGAATGCATGTCTGGCTTTTATATCGCTTGACAGCATATTTTATCCTCCTCATCCACTTCGATATGGACGTTGTCTCGGGCTGATATTGAGACGTGAATGACTGTTTCAGCGCAACACAAAGATATGCATTGAAACAGTGGGATGCGTTGCTATTCCTTACATATAGTCTTATGTCGGCACAAATGTATCACCAGGCGGCCTGTGTTTATCTCAAATACATCACAAAGTCTGGCGGCATGGCGGTCATAGGGATAATAAATCCTCTTTGTATATCTTTCATTTCTAACTAGCTGCGCGTGCTCCGTAACTTCTGTGATCTCTCTGAGAGGGTGATTGGCTATTTGAGAAAAAAATGAGAGAGACAAGAGGTATTTTTTTTATGAGTATATAGATGGAATGCGCAGGGATGAGCTAGAGGTAGAAAGATTCTTCGGCGAGGGAGTGCTTGAGCGCTCCCTCCTGTAAAGAGAAGGGAGCGCTCTATTATGCCAGGTTCTTTGCGTATTGGAAAAATTGCTGGCATCGACATTGCTTTTCATGTAAGCTGGCTGATTATCGCGGTACTTCTGAGCTGGTCTCTGGCGACAGGATGGTTTGCTGTGCGCTATCCTGGCTGGTCTGTTACGGCCTATTGGAGTGTCAGTGTACTGGCAACGTTGTTGCTTTTTCTCTCGGTTTTCTTGCACGAACTGGCACATGCCCTGGTGGCGCGTGCACGTGGCTTGCAGGTGAAAAGCATTACTCTGTTTATCTTCGGTGGTGTTTCTAACATTGAACAGGAGCCGCCGGCACCAGGTATCGAGTTTCAGATGGCGCTGGTAGGGCCTCTGACGAGCCTGGGGTTGAGTGGCCTGGCCTGGTTGCTGGTGCTGGCTATTGGTCACAACGGTTCTCCCCTGAGCGCTACCTTTGAGTATCTGGCAATTGCCAATTTTTTACTGGGCGTCTTTAATCTTATTCCGGGTTTTCCGCTGGATGGCGGTCGGGTGTTGCACTCGATTATCTGGAAGATACGTGGCAATGTACGATCCGCCACGCGTGTTGCTACCGGCGTAGGGCAATTTATTGCGTACTTCTTTATCTTTATGGGTCTCTGGATTTTCTTCCGTGGTTTCGTTCTGGACGGTTTATGGATTGGTTTTATTGGCTGGTTCTTGCTGAGCGGGGCGACCGCGGCCAATGCGCGGAGCATGCTGGAAGGTATGTTCAAAGGTGTTCACGTGAATGATGTCATGAATCATAATCCTGCTACTGTGCCTGCCAACATTTCCTTGCAAAAACTGGTGGATGACTTTTTGTTGCCTTATGGTTGGCGCAGCGCTTTTGTGCTGCAAGGAGACCTGCTAGCTGGTTTGATTGCGCTCAGCGATATCCGCCATGTTCCACGTGAACAATGGGCGCAAACGCCGGTCGGCTTTGTGATGGTGCCATTGACTCGTCTGCACACGGTTAACGCGACACAAAATCTCAACGATGTGCTGACACTGATGGTGGGTCGGAACCTGAACCAGCTACCGGTAGTGTCGGAAGGCCATCTGTTAGGATCCATCAGCCGAGAGAACATTATGCGATTTGTGGAGATCAGGCGCAGTCTGGGCCTGGACCAGGCAAGTGCCCCGTAGGTTCGCCCCTTGCGGGCAATTTTGCTCTTCCCGCACGAAAAACAAACGATAATAACGTTATGCATCGAATCAAACCGCTCCCGAAAAACAATTGGGGAGCGGTTTCGAGTGAGAAGCGAGCAAGCGCCCGCAAAGGCGCACCTACATATCTACGTGAGACCGGGCGAATATGGCGACGTGTGGATGTACCAGACGATCAAAATCGGCATACTGGATGCTCATGGTATCTGTATAGGTGCCAACTGGGAACGTCATGGAATCTTCGGCCGTCAGGCTTGTGTCTACATAGACCGGTATGCCATAGAGATTGCCAAAGGGAGGCATGGTGCCTAACTCACAGTCGGGAAAGGATAGCTCAAACTCATCTTCGTGGGCCAGCCGTACATCTTTAGTGCCCATGATGGCGCGTACTTTATCCAGATCAACGTAGTATGCAGCTGGTAAGACAAAGCACATCATCTTTCCATCAATCTGTATGATGACTGTTTTGGCTGTTTTCTTGCTAGATATGTGTTCGCACTCCGCTATTGTCAGGGCGCTAAACGTACGCGCGTGCCGCTGCTCCTGAAATGGAACCTGATTTTCGTGGAGATACGTTTCCATTTTTTCTTTGCACTGCATTGCTAAACCTCCTCGGGAGCTGTTTTTGATGGCACAACTACTCACGCCTGTGCGGCGTTATTGACCAGAAAAGCGCTGCGGCTCGGTATACAGCGTTTTCCTGGTTTTTGATGAGGGTACACTAATGGGGAACCGCTATGCCAATGCGTTCTCGCAATAGTTCCTTGGCCCGTGCCGCTCTTTTGCATTCCTCTAGCTGTGCTTCGTGGAAGAATTGTGCCAGCTGCTGATCACCGGCTCTCTCCGCATCCTTACGGAAATTATCATATTTCCAGGCTCCTTCAAGCATATGGTAGAGGACGCTAATCAGATCATAGTATTCGTTACATGTGGATGTGATCTCTTCCGGCTTCATGATAACTTTCTCCTTCTGGATGTTCAAAAGCTTCCTGTTGTCCAGGTTCTCTTTTCGTCTGCTATCAACTTTCCTGGTTAGAAACATAGCCCGCATATCTCTCACTGATATCTCGTGATGTGCGAGCATGTCTCAAAACCATCACAAAAGAATGGATGGGATGCCATTCTCCTGGCTGTGCACAGCTACCAGGCGGGCGCATCGTTGAGGATGGTTGAGCCAGCGCATAGTTTTATATGCTCGGCTGCTTATGTTGTGGTGGCCTGACAACCAGTAAAGATATTTCCGTCCTGGATAGGATGCGTTCGGTGACACTACCTGTGATCCAGCGTTGTAGACCTCTGTGCCCATGCGTTGTTAAGGCGATCAGCTGACAGCGATCGTGGCTGGCTGGCTCTTCACTGCATTCAGCTATTTTGAGTAACTTACCGGCCACATCTAGATCGTGCGCCAGGACGGTGCTGATGTCCAGGTGGAGCGGGCCGAACACGCCCTCCCTCACCTGTCGCTCGACTGTTTGTAAATAGGCCTGCGCTGGAGGTGTTTCTTTCCTGAGTGCTCTGGAGACACTATCTTCTTGTCCATATTCAAATGATGATGGCAGGTGTATGACATAGGTTAATTGGATCGCTCCCGTAACTGGCGCGGAGAGCGCCATGCTGAGATGTGCTGCCGGCACGATGGCCGTTTCGGCCAGCTCAGAGCCGTCCAGGGCGACCATGATGCGTACAGTTGAAGGATGAGGCGCACGCAGCTGTTGTCGCAGCTGGTCATCTTCTTGCAGCACGAGTACCGGCGCCCGACTGTAGCGCGAGATTTTCTGGGCGACGCTACCCATCGCCCAGCGTTTCAAGCCGGTCCGGCCATGACTACATATTACAATCAGATCTATTGGGTGGGTATTAATTGCCAGCAGAATTTGTTCAGCAGGTATACCGATACGGGCCAGCGTGATAATCTCTATGCCTGCTAATTCTGGACTGCGTGCAATGTTATGCAGATACAATTTCTCTATATCCAGGAGCAAATGTTCGCGAGGAAGGGTTGACAATCCCATCTCATCGATAGGATCGATAGATTCAATCAATACCAGCGTGCTGTGATTTGCACGTGCAATACGAGCGGCCACTGGCAAGGCTTGCTCTGCCCGCGCTGACCCATCCAGAGGAACAAGAATGTGCTTGAACATCGCCTTTCTCTTTTCACATTTTTGCAGTGGGTTCCCTGGTTTATCCACCACGATAGAGCAGCAGTATATGCCTTGTTCTATCATTTCTTGTATGCTATGCCAATCATTTCCTGTGCGCTAAACAAGAAATGATTGGCATGGCGGTTGAGACGCCATACGTTGAGGCTGGTTGGTAGTCATTGTGTTTGTTATATGATTGGCACATCGCTTGTTTGCCGTTGTGCTGTGTCCTCGGCTTGTCGAATCTCTTTTGTTCTTGAGGCATGGACGACCAGGAGAGGCCTCTGGGCGGCATCAAACACTTCTTCCGTAAAACTACCCAGCAGCAGATGCTGGAAACCGTGACGTCCATGCGTGCTCATGGCGATGATGTCGCAACCTGTAAATCCCGGCGCGTCTCCAATACATAAGCTTTCTTCGATGATACGCCTGGTAATATCCTCGATATCCGTATAGGTCACCACCGAAGTCGTAATCGCCAGCTTGAGCGGCATCAGGAATCCTGCATCTATGCGTTGTTTGATGCGTTTAAGGTAATCTTCGGCCTCCGCTCGATATTCTTTGTTGATGTGCACTATCTGTTCCTTCGTTTGACGTCCATGCGGCTTCAGGTGCTGAACGACCCGTGTCAGATGGATGGCACCATTGCCAGGATGTGCCAGGGCCGAGCTCAGTAGTGCGGCTGGGGCAATCGCTTCTTCTGCCAGGGGAGAGCCGTCAAGGGCGATCAGGACCCGTGGCGTGTGCTGGAAGCGCAGCGGCTGATTCTGTGGTCTGTTCATCACGAGTACCGGAACCGGACTGTTGCGCACTAGTTGTTGCGCTGTACTGCCCATGATCCAGCGGGTAAGGCCGGTTTCTCCATGGCTGCGCATCACGATCAGGCCCACGCCTTGCTGCAGGGCATAATCGACGATTGTATTGGCCGCCCCTCCCAGCAAAACATCTGTTTGCACTTTGAGCGTATCGATATGCGCGCGCGGGATCACCTCCTCCATGTAGGTACGCGCGTTTGTAAAGGCGGTTTCCTCCATGGGCTCTGTGAGATCCATCGGTGTGACTGGATAGAGTGGAACGCAACTGGATGGAGGAACAACGCGCAGCAGCAGCAACTCAGCTTTGCTGCCGTGTGCGATCTGTGCCGCCAGTGCGATTGCTTCCTCCGCTAGCGGTGAGCCATCCAGCGGGACGAGAATTTTGTTGAAGTGGAGCATACTGGTTTGAGCATTCATTTTTCTCTCCTCTCCTACCAACAAAGAATGTTTAGGACTTATATATGCAAGGATGACTGTGATACGTTGTTAAGATATTCCGCCTTTAAGGTGCTGTTTTTCCCCTCGGGCATATTTGTCAGCAGGGGATGAAGTCTGTGCTGTAGTGCTTCCATGTTGGTTTGCTGGGAGCCGGTGGTAGATAAGGCAATATGTCTGATCATGGGCTCCTGCCCGGAATCGAACGCTTCCCAGTGTGCCACCTGCGTATCGTAGAGCTCGGGGCGCCCATCGGAGGCGTTGGTCGCGCCTGCTAAGGCTGGCTCGCCAGCGATGCGGCTGCGCCAGCGCTGGTCAAGGCGTTGTAACGTGACCTCGCGTGGACAGATACATTCAATGAAAATAACGCTGGCTCCGTGCTGAACCGCTGCTTGCGCGATCTCCTGGCGATCGGCGCGACGCGAGTAGGTACCATCCACAATCACCGAGTAGCCCTGCTGAAGATAGGCCTGCGCCCGCTCGTTCAGTGCCGCGTATGTCTGCCTGGTCCAGGAAGGATCATAAATGCCGGCGCCAAACTGTTCCGCCTGTGGTTGGTCTGGCGGCAGATGGGTCAGCTGTTTACGGATGCTATCGGTTGAGAGTAGCGCATAGGCGTATTCATCCTGAAGTTGCCGGGCGATAGTGCTTTTACCACTTCCCATGACGCCACCAACGATGATCAGGTGTGGCTGGGATGAACACCTGGTATAGCGTAGCGCCTGCTTGAATAGCTCGCTGGCTTCCAGTTGCGCTTTTGTACGCTGCTCTGGACCAACCTCTGAATCGTCCAGCAGGAACGAGATGACCTTGCCGCGTACGCAGGCCCGATAGCAGGCATAGAATGGGAGCAGCTTGATCAGTGATGCATCTCCGGTCTCCGCTATATAGCGTGTCAGGAAGATATGTGCCAGGTCGGGACGCCAGGCAAAATCTAGTTCCATGTACAGGAATGCGACCTCACTGGCTACATCGCCATAGCGGATGCGCTCGTTGAACTCGATACGGTCCAGCAATATGATGCGTGGTAGCGTGGCCTGGTATTCCTCGGGTAGCACATAGATGTGTTGGAGTCGCAGATCGCCGTGACAATCCCGGATATAATCATGCATGAAGCGCTGTCGAAACAGTTCTTTGTCATGTTTTAAGCATTGATAGATATAATGCTGCAGGGCCGTATAGGTCTTGCGTGAAATGGTGCGCCCGCAATATGGACGCATCTGCCGGAAATTCTCGCCCCAGTTCTCACGAATTACCTGGATACTGCCAGCTTTCGAAATGTAGTCATTGGTTGGCGTGTGGCTATGAAATTGTGCTACCACATGGGCTATCTCCCCCATCAGCTCGGGTGTGACCTTGCCCGCCTCCAATAACGCATGCAGCGTGGCGCTTTCGGGCAGACGACGCATGACAACCGCGTAGTCAATAATCGTTCCTGATGCATTGGGGAGATGGCCAGGGGTGGGCTCGCTGGCGGGAGGATACGTGTCTCCAAAGCAGAGCGTCCCATTTGGCTTCTCAATGGCCGGGGCTACACCCAGGTAGACGCCGGGTGCCAGCGCGCTATTCAGTTGTACTTCTAGCTGGCAAAAGTGGCGGCGCTGGTCAATGGTTGAGTAGTCAAAGAAGCCAAAATCACGTGGTTTTTTCAGCTTATACACATAGTCAGGTGTGATAATGACCGCCGAAGCGTGCGTCTGAATCAGGTATGGATCTTCTCCCGTCTCATAAACAAAAGGAAAGGCCTGCCGCTTGAGGAGCGCATGGAGCATATGTGCAAACGCATGCTCCGACTCTTGCTCAGCAATCTTGTTAGTGGAACGATGGATCGGCATAACATTTTCCTTCCATTTTTGTACGTATACCTACCTATCTCCGTTTAGCCTGGTGCGGGCTGTTCGACATTGGCATGCACGATCAGTAGTGGCTGGCTGGTTGTATCAAGGACCCGCTCGGTGATACTGCCAAGTGCCCAATGTTCCAGTCCACTGCGCCCATGAGTTGTCATAGCAATCATGTCGATGTGATCCGTATCGGGTATGCTTGCGGCCTGCGTGGCCGGGTTTTTTGCTACCTCCATCAGGGTCCCTGCGACATCCTCATGGATCAGCACGGAGGTTGTGATCTGCAGATTATGGTAGGCCAGGCTGCTGCTCATGAGCTTCTTTTTTACCTCTTCCAGGTAAAGCTGTGTATCGGCTATGATGCGTTTTTGCGCCTCTTCGATGGCGTGATGGGTTGGCGTAATATGACCACGTCTGGCTGGAAATGGGAGTACCTCAACCAGGTGGAGTGTGGTTGACTCGGGTACAGACAGGGCAACGCCCAGCTGTATGGCTGGCTCCAGGGCAGCTTCAGAAAGCAAGGAGCCATCCAGCGCGACCATCACATGCAATGGCTGTGGCCGTGTTGTATAGATGCGAGTGCGACTTTCCTGGTTTTCATGCAGCACCAGGAGCGGAATGGGACTGCTACGTGTCAGCTTATATGCCACGCTACCCAGGGCCCAGCGCTTCAGGCCTGTATAGCCATGGCTACAGAGGATGATCAGATCCACCTGGGCCTTTGTGCCCAGCTCAAGAATCGTTTGAGCAACATTAGTTGAGATGATGGTCTGTATTTCGATCTCGATGCCAGCCAGGAGATCAGACATAGCAATCTGGCGTAAATTGCTACGGGCCAGCTCAGTCTCCGCTTCGGCAAACTGGGTATCGAGCTCCATGGGAGTCGCCAGTACATGTGGATAGCGAGTATATTCAATGGGCGGATAGACAACGTGTACCAGGAGCAGGGATGCTCCCGTGGATCTGGCTATGCGTGCCGCAACGGGCAGTGCCATCTTTGCACGTTCTGATCCGTCCAACGGCACTAAGATTTTTTGAAACATCGCGCTTCTCCTTCTGTCAGATCAGGGAAGAGCTGTTCCCGGATATTTATGGCTATTTGCTTCTACAGAAACAGTAAAACTTTGATATCTCGAACATGTCACTGTAGATTGGCTGACCTCTCAAAACCATCACAATGCCTGCTTCCTGTGTAAAGCTTCGTAGGTGCGTCCCTTGCGGTAGTTTCCAACCTCCCCGCACGGCAATACTTAATTGTTTTTTCGCATACGAATGGCGTTGACACGCAGCGCGTTGAAGATTACGAGTACATCAATCCCTTCCTGCAGGATTGCTCCGGCGGCGGGTGGAATATAGCCCAATGCGGCGAAGATCATGGCCAGGCCACTCAAGCCCATGCCGATCCAGATACCTTGCCTGGCGATGCGCATGACACGACGGCCCAGGAAAACTGCGGTATCTACGCGCAGGATGTTGGTTGAGAGCAAGACAGTATCGGCGGCACTGGCGGCCGCGGTGAGTCCCTGCGTTCCCAGTGCCATCCCTACGGTTGCCGTTGCCAGGGCTGGAGCATCATTGATGCCATCACCGACCATCAAGGCTTTGTGCCCTTTGTTCTCTAAATCCTGCACCACACGTACTTTGTCTTCGGGTAGGCACTGTGAGATGACGCGATCTATGCTGGCCAGCTGTCCGATCTGTTGGGCCACCGTTTCGCTATCGCCAGTCAGCAGGATGGTCTGTTCAATGCCTTCGTGTTTGAGCGCGGGACAGAGCTGGTGGATCTCCGGACGAGGCACATCTTCCATCACGATGAGCGCCTTGATCTGCCCATTGATCGCGACGAAGCTGCAAATCTGGCCCAGTGCCCGTCTGCGCTCTCTCTCCTCTAGAAAATATGTTGGTAGTGGAATATTCATCATGCGCATAAATGTACGATTGCCCACGGCGACCGAGATCTGCTGTTTGCTATCTGTTTGTGGTATTTCTCCCGCAGGCGCGTTGCTGATGACGGTGGCGCAAACTCCCTTGCCAAAAGTTTCCTCAAAGTTGCTGGTTGTGTACAGGGGAATATGCCGTTCCTGGCTCGCGGTAACGACGGCAGTAGCCAGGATATGGGTCGAGAGTTGTTCAACCGAGGCCGTATAGGCCAGAATCTCTGCTTCCGTATACGGGTTTCCCTGCTGATCGTCGGGGTCCAGAAGGATTGTGGAGACCTTTGGCATGCCCAGTGTTAGCGTACCGGTTTTATCGAATACCGCCATCTTGACTTCCCCCAGTTGCTCAATGGCTGAGCCGCTCTTGACGATAATGCCATTGCGCGCCGCGATGTTGATACCTGACATAATGGCGATCGGCGTGGCCAGGATCAGGGGGCAGGGTGTGGCAACCACCAGGACAGCCAGCGCGTATACCTGATTGCCAGACGTGATCCAGGCTGCACTGGCGAGTATGAGCGTGAGCAGTGTAAAGACAATGCTGTAGCGGTCGGCCAGGCGATGAATCGGCGCCTTTTGCTCCTGTGCCTCAGACACCAGCCTGACAATCTGAGCATATTTACTTTCCGTACTGGGTTTGCTGGCCCGTACTTCCAGGATGCCGTCCAGGTTGATGCTGCCAGACAGCAGACCCATGCCTGGTTGTTTACGGACCGGCATGGGCTCGCCGGTTATATCGGCCTGGCTGACGTTTGATGTGCCCTGCACGATGATGCCATCGACCGGCACCAGTTCTCCCGGCTTAATAACCACTGTCATGCCTGGTTCGATCGTCTCTACTGTGACATCTTTCAACTGGTTATCCTGCCAGATATGGGTGGTACGTGGCGCCCGTTCGGCCAGTGCCGAAAGCGAGCTGCGGGCGCGCCGTAGCGCAAAGGCCTCCAGCGCCTCACCTCCCGATAGCATCAGAACTATAATGGCGCCCGCCAGGTATTCATGTAGTAAAAGTGAACCAATGATAGCGATGGCCGCGATCACATCTATGCTGAACTCTCTGTGCCAGAGCCGACTGATCGTTTCCCACAGCAAAGGGATGCCGCCCCAGATAATAATGCCCAGCAGGGTCCAGTTGGCCAGATCGCTACGTCGTGCTAACCAGAAGAGCAGGCTAACGAACAACAGGAAGAGGGCGACTGCCGGAATTGGATAGCGCTTTACATGAGACCAGCACCGTGCATACCAGGATGCCTGTTCGCTCTTTACAGACGGTGGTGGCTCTAATGATGAGATGGAGCTTTGTGCTATGTCGGATGCTGTTACCTGTGTGCGTTCTCCTTTGTGGTTGGTCACAACTTCACCTCTATGTGCCAACCAAATCGTAGGTGCGCCCCTTGCGGGAGCTTCCTCACTTCTCGCTCAAAAACGTACCAAAAGAGGTGAGAGGGAGCGATTTCACCCGGTGCATACCTTTCTTTTTCGGGTAGGTAAGGTAAAAGCGCCCATGGGGGGCGCACCTACGAGTTGGTGAATGAATTTCTACATGACTTGTTGTGCTCTGCCGGGCGCGGCTTGCTGCGGAGGTCGCATGATGAGCAACGGAAGTTTGGTCCGATTGAGCACTCGTTCGGCGATACTCCCGAATATCCAGCGATCGATGTTATTGCGACCATGAGTGGTCATCGCTAATAGCTGGCAGGTAGGATACTGGCTGGTGCCTCCGTTTTCTGCGTACTGGATGATCTCCTGCGCAATATCGGCGCCACTTTTCAGGTTGCCGATGATTTCGATATTCTCATAGGCCTTTGCCGTTGGCTCCAGGCGCTTCACTACACCCTGCAGATATTCCTGTGCCTGCTGGCGAATGAGTTCCTGGAGATTGAGATGATAGATTTCTTCGAAGGCATCTTCATCAGATTGATTTACTGGTTCGATGATACGGAGCAGGTGGATCTCCGCGCGATGTCCTGATGCACAGGCGGTTGCGATCGCCATCGCCGGATCAATGACGGCTTCAGCCTGTTCTGAACCGTCGAGGGCAATACAGACGCGAAAGATTGGTTGTCCTTCAGCGTCCATTGCGAAGGGCAGTGGTTGCTCTGTTCTTTGGATCAGGACGGGTACGGGGCAGGCGCGAGCAATTTTCTGTGCCACGCTGCCCAGTACCCAATGTTTAAGACCTGTATACCCATGGCTACATAGAACCACAAGGTCAATATTGTGCCGGGCCACGGCTTCGAGGATGGCCGATGATGCATCGCCAACATAAACACTTGTCATGGTAGGAATTTGCTCCAATAATACTGAACGTTTTATACGATCCAGGTAATTTTTTGCTCCTTGCTCCTCAAGTCGCTGAACGCGCTCCATCATGCCGATGGTTTGCATACTATAAATGCTCATGAGTTCTATGCTGCGTAGCAGGTGAATGCTGCTGTGGTTGGCACGCGCGATGTGCGCCGCCAGTGCAAGAGCTTGCTCCGACCGCTGTGAACCATCCAGTGGCACCAGAATGTGTTTAAACAAGGCGTATTCTCCTTTGCATAACCATCTTGTCCGCTTTAACGACCTCGCTGCAGGCAGTTATGGGGTTTCGCTGACGGCTGCCTCTGGTTCTGCATAGCGATAATGCATTTCCTGTTCAACTATGGCCGCGGGGCGAACAATCAACATTGGCAAGCGTGTCCCAATGCGTACGCGCTCGGTGGTGCTGCCCAGTGACCAGAGGGGATATCCGCTCATGCCATGGGTTGACATGGCGACCATGTCGCAGGCTCCGAAGACGCCACTGTTTTCCGCGTCCTCGCCATTCTCCGCCACGCGAATAATCGCGTCGGCGGCGTCTTTGCTGACAGCGACCGACCAGGTAACAGGAATCTGCTGGCGCGCGATAAAAGGAGCTACCTCGCCTTGCTTGATTCTAGTCGCTATGGCCTGGAGGTAGTTCCTGGCGGTAGGTAGTGCGTTGGTATTGTCGATAGTCTGCACCAGGTGTATAGCGTTCTTCGTGGACGCTGCCAGCGCATAAACGAGTTCGGCCGCAGGCTCAAGCGCGGCGGCGGCATAGTTTGAGCCATCGAGCGGCACAAGTATGCGCAGCGGCTGCGTTGGATCTGGATGAGGGCCGAGTGGCAGGGCGCTCTGAGTACGCAATAGCAGGACCGGCACTTCAGCATACCTGGTTACTTTTTCGGCTACGCTTCCCATCATCCAGCGTGAAATGCCGGTGTACCCATGGGAATTGAGCAGGATAATATCTGTTTTCTGCGGTCTCGCATTTACCAGGATCGTCGCTGTTTCATTGCCCATGGGCACCTGGATTTCTGTCTGTATGCCCTGGAATTCGTCTTTTTTCGCCAAATTGACCAGATAGTGTTCCGCCTCAAATCTGGCATGGGCCGGCAGTTCCTGCGCAAAGCTGGTTTGCGTTGGGGAAGGCCAGTTTGGATTAACCACACGCAGCAAAGTAATGGTACCTGAGTAGGCACGTGCCAGTCGCAGGGCGATCGGAATTGCGCGTTCGGCATTATGCGAGCCGTCGAGCGGAAGAAGGATGCGTTTAAACATAATACTTGCTCCTCTGCTGTCATGCAGGTGCATTGAAGTTCTCCCCGGATTCACATGTATGCTATTCGTTGTGGCACGAAACTACCACACTCGGCATCGTCGTTCCTATCAAGAATGTCTCGGAATTTCTATGTTTACCATAGTGCAATGACCTCTCAAAATGCTCTCATGCTCAGGTCTTGTCTCTCATTGAGATCACAATTCATGAAGTATCAGAGCGAGTGTTATAGCCGGGAATTGCTTCCTGCTGCACATCTATAAATTTGTCAGCGGTTCGAGAACAAGCAGGTTCTGCTCTGATTTGTGATTGGATTGTGATGAGCTACTACTCGGGTGAGATCGTCCGGTGATGCGACAGACGTATTCTAAGCACTAAATCAGCGGGCATCGGCAGCACAGTAATTCTTTTTTTGCTTTTATTGTTTCCAAAGAGGCTTCAGGGCATATGAAGCAGTTTTTTTAAAAAAGGAAAAAACCGACGCCGAGAATGATGGGATATAGTCACTGAGAGAGTAGCTATATCCCGGTATTTTCCTCAAGGATATCGTTCTCGATCGACGAGGCGATCAATGGCAGAGTAATGAAGAAGGTGGTGCCCTGCCCTTCCTGGGATTGAAACCAGATGTTGCCGCCCTGGCGCTCAACCAGCTCTCGACTGAGATACAATCCCAGCCCCGTACCATAAATGCCATGAGCTTGTGCGTTCGCGGCGCGGGTGAAGCGCCCAAAAATCTGTGCTTGCTGGTAAGCCGGGATGCCAATACCCGTATCTTTGATCTTTAAGAGCGCCTGGTGGCTTGCTTTTTGTTTTTCCAGCGTGATCTGGATTTGCCCACCACAAGGACTATATTTTATCGCGTTACTGAGCAGGTTGGTGAGTACCTGTTCGGTGCGCATGACATCAATAGAGACAATTAAAAATGGCACCTGTGTGGTGACGATAAGCTGGTGGCGGGGCGCTATGATTTGATAGCGCTGGGTGACGCGTTTAACCAGTGAGACCAGATCTGTCACTTCTTGCACTAATTCCAGGCGTCCCGCTTGCAGGCGCGTGACATCCAATAGATCGTTGGTGAGCGTTACCAGTCGTTGGGTGGCTTGATCGATATGTTGCAGCGACTCCTGCTGTTCCTGCGTCAGGAGCTGTTTTTGTTGCCGCGCCAACTGGGCCTGGAACAGCTCGATGAAGCCCTGGAGCGCGGCTAGCGGATTGCGTAGTTCGTGGGCCGCAATGCTAATAAAGTCATCCTTCAGGTTCTCAGCCTCTTTCAGGGCTGAGACATCTTGATGTACCACGATCGCGACCGGATCATGTTCATTTTGCTGGACAATTGGCAGGCTGAGCGGAGCTGTTTTGATGTTCAATGTAATCGCATTCACGAGTACGGGTTGTGAAGATCCATCGGCATGGCGAATGATTTCCTGACGTTGATAGATAGTTTCTCCGCGTTGGACCGCCCGTAAAGTGGCTAGCTCTTCCACTGGCAGGATACGCCCATCGTTGCGAAAGATCTGGATGTGATGCTGCTGCAAGAAATCTAGCATGGACTGTTCCTGTAACCAGGTGGCGCCCCATAGGGTGGTGGCGGTCTGGTTGGCGAGGACCAGGCGGGCATCGTGGCCATGTACCAGGTAAACGCCGGTTGGCAATTCGTCCAGAATTCGCTGCAATAACGAGCGGCGCGCTTCGATTTCGGCGTAATCGTGCTTTTCTCGCAAAAGTGCGCGTACCTCAGTGACATCGTGCCAGACGATGACGGCACCACTGATAGATGGTGTCGCGCCCGCGTTATTATTCGGCGTCGCGGGTGCTTGCTGATATAAAGCGGATGCGTTGACGATATACTCGAATTTTTCATCGCACTCATTGATGATGGTGACGGAGATATCCTGTTTTTCATAGCCGGTCAGGGCGTGGCGCGCGGGAGCATACAGCAATTCCTCCAGCGATTGTTGTCCCTGTGGAGATTGCTCTAGCCGGGTGCGCAACAGGTAGGCCTGCTTATTTTCGCGCACGATACGCTGTTGTGGATCGAGCAGTGTCACCCCATCCTGAATGCTCTGAAAGATCGCATCCAGTTCCTGAGCTCGTGTATGGATAGCCTGATAGAGGCGCGCATTCTCAATGGCAATGGCCGCCTGATTGGCCAGGCCGACCAGTAACTCTTCATCCTCGGCTTGAAAACGGTCCGGTTCTCTGTGTCCCAGTAACAATCCTCCATGAACATTTCCTGCATGATCTAACAGCGGAACTCCCAGAAAACTACGCACCAGAGGATGACCTTCCGGCATACCGATAGCCCGTAGCTCCTCAGATGATAGGTAACCGTGAGCATAAGCCAACGCTAATTGTTGGGCTTCGGCTTTTTTTTGTGTCTCTGTATATTCGTAGCCTGCCGCTAATTGTTTTAGCACATCTCCGACGCGCACAGGGACCCCATAACGGAATATGGGCGCCAGCAGACCTTCTCCGCCCAATGGCAAGCGTTGGAATAATGCTTGTTGCTCCTCGGTTACCCCCACTACGGCCGCCAGGTGAAAAAGATGGCCTTCAGAAGGCCCTAGTAGTTCTCCTTGTTCATCAGTGGGTCGCAAAGAGAAGGCAGAGAAATGAGCACCAATTACGTCAGCGGCAGTTTGCGCGATCAACTGCAACAATTTTTGCTCATTATGCTCACTGAGCAAGGCTGCGCCGATTCGATTTAAAGCGGCAAAACGTTCGCGTTCGCTGAGAGGTGTATGCGTCTCGTATGGATGCACCGGTCACCCCAGTTTCCTTATAGGTTTTCTTTGATTTGAAGCAGTGTGAACTTATTTGAACTATCATGAACTATCCATTATCATAGAAGCAAAATAACAATCTGGCAAGAGCCTGTTCTGGCTCTGTTGCTGTGTTCAAGGTGGATATGGGAGGGAGAGTACCACAATGACGATCAAGAAATATACTATTCTTGTGGCCGATGACGATCCGCAGCTCTTGCGCCTGGTGACGCGCACTCTGGAGCTGGAAGGCTTCCATGTTCTGAATGCCCACGATGGGGAAGAGGCGCTGGCAATGATCGAAGCGAATCCCCCGGACCTGGTGTTGCTGGATGTGATGATGCCGCATATGGATGGTTTTACGGCCTGCCAGAAAATACGAGAGTTTTCGCAGCTTCCTATCATCATTATCACGGCGCGTGGCCGTGATAGCGATAAAGTCAGGGGCTTAAATCTGGGGGCCGATGATTATTTGACCAAGCCGTTCAGTATTGAGGAACTTGTCGCCCGTGTGCGTGCCGTGCTGCGGCGCTCGCAATTTGTAGCGCTGGAGCAGATGCAGGCAGCCCGGTCGAAGCTCACTATTGGTGATATCGATATCGATTTTGAGCAGCGCCTGGTGACGGTGCGAGGCGAAGAGGTGATCCTGACCCCGACCGAGTATCGTATCCTGGCCTACCTGATGCAGAATGCAGGCCGTATATTAACCCAGGATCTCTTACTGGAGCATATCTGGGGGCCAGAATATATGGGGGAAAGCCATATGCTCCAGGTTAGCATTAATCGGCTGCGCCGAAAGGTCGAGCCAGATCCCTCCCATCCAGCCTACATCCATACCAAAATTGGCGTTGGCTATCAGTTTGCGGCCCACCCCAAAGTTTCGTAGCGCCATCAGCCTGCTTCATCCCGCTAGAGGCCCGCGTCTGTGATCTTGTTGTGTCGCCAGGCAACGCTTTGAGAAGTATTTGTAATTCTGAGGCGGTCTCTTACAGGTAGTAAAAGAAATACTCTCAAAAACCAATCTTGTTGACAGAAGCCCTTGATTTTTTATTATTCATCAGTATAATTAAATGTAATCGATACCGTAATCGATTACGAAACCGCTTTGGTCTGACAAAGTTTTAATATTCATAACTATCTCTGCTTCCTGTAATTTCTCACAGGAAGCAGCGTGAGCAGGATTGGCATCGTTGCCATCCATAAGGATACGTTATTTATGGCAAGGAAGCGTACTATTGATGATATTGCTCGCCTGGCGGGCGTATCTAAAACCACCGTGTCGCGTGTTCTCAACAGCAAGCCTGACGTAGACCCCAATACACGTGAACGTATTCTCCGTATTGTCAAAGAAGAAGGGTTTGTGCCGAGTGCTACTGCTACTGGTTTAGCCGGGGGGCGTAGCCACTTGCTTGGTGTACTTGTTCCCTCTTTTACCTGGCCTATGATTCCCGATATCGTTTGTGGCATTGCTGAAACGATAGGCAATTCCGCTTATGAACTTGTGCTTTATAGTCTAAATGACAAAACACGCGAAAATGGTGAGGGCGATGTCATTGACCATATCTTATCAACCAATCTTGTTGCAGGTCTGTTAGCGGTTTTGCCAGGGCAATCGTCAAAGTTTGTGCTTCGTTTACATCAACATGGTTTCCCCGTCGTTTTAATTGATGATCAGGGTGATCCTCCTCTGGTGCCCTGGGTTGGTGCCGATAACCAGTGCGGCGCATATGATGCTGTGAAGCATTTGCTGGCACTCGGTCATCGCCGTATTGCGCATATTCAGGGACCCATGAAGTACGTTTGCTCACGTGATCGTTACGAGGGATATTGTCGGGCTTTGCAAGAGCACGGCATTCCGGTTGATCCTGCGCTCGTCATTGAAGGCGCATTTGAAACGCCATCCGGACGAGAGGCTACTCAAGCGTTCTTCTCTCTGCCCGAAGATCAACGGCCAACTGCTATTTTTGCTGGTAACGACCTGATGGCTTTTGGTGTTCTGGCGTTTGCGGAAGAGCATGGTATTGACGTGCCTGGTGATCTGGCGCTGGTTGGTTTTGATTCGATCTCCTCTTCGGCTCTGGTGAGACCATCCTTGACAACCGTCAAACAACCTTTTCAAGAGATGGGCCAGCGTGGAATCGAATTGCTGCTCTCAATAATAGAGCAGTCAGATCAGCAACGCCTCAACGTGAGACCTGCCTTTGCCAGGGACTTTACGCGCCTATCCAGTTCTGACATTCATGAGCCATCAAGTGCTCCCCCTTTACGTATCCAACTGGCGACTAGCCTTGTTGTACGTGCCTCTTGTGGTATGCAACAAAGATCTTCGATCTCATCGGTATAATCGGCTCCCTGGCATTGTAGGAACGCTGCGTATTTTTTCTATGCGGCCCTCTATCCAGGAGTTTCGATTGCTATGCTGTTTTCGTTGTGCCATTAACAGGAGTAAGATCGATTGAAAGGAGGAACCGGAGAGGAAAGCTCCTCTGATACTATTTTCTATGCTGAAAAGGATTCCTAATGTTTCTTTATATCCAGGAGGTTTGAATGACACCGCAATCTCTGACAACGTCGTATAAGAGGAAGGGTGGGACAAAGGCGTGGCTATTCTCGCTCTTACTCATTCTTGGTGCTGCATTGGCTGCCTGTGGTGGTGGTGGTAATGGCACTTCTCAGAGCTCTTCGCACAACAATTATTTGACTATTCAGACAGGGCCAAACGGCGATTTTACCAGGAACTTTGGACCATATGCGCCTAATGCTAATCCAGGCACGCAGGGAATGGTGTACGAGACCCTGTTGTATGTCAATGGTTTTAGCAATAAAGTTACACCATGGTTGGCAACAGATTATAAGTTTTCCAGTGATAATAAGACTCTGACCTTTACTCTTCGTCAGAATGTCAAATGGTCAGATGGAAAACCGTTCAGCTCTGCTGACGTTGCTTTTACGCTCAATCTCCTCAAAAAATATCCAGCTGCTGATAGCAATGGCCTCTGGAATTACTTTAATAGCGTCACTACTCCAGATGATCACACTGTTGTTATCAACATGAAAAAGGTATATACCCCCATTCTGTGGAATGTTGGTGGCACAACATATATTGTGCCCGAGCACCTATGGCAGAATGTTGGTGATCCAACCAAGTATACCAATCCTAATCCTGTTGGCACTGGTCCGTTTGTATTGAAGAATTTCTCCTCTCAGCTGATCGACTACACAAAGAATACAAGTTACTGGCAGTCTGGATTGCCAAAGGTCGATGAGCTGCGCTATCCTTCGTACAACTCCAACCAGTCTCTTGAGCTGGATATGGACAAAGGTGTTCTCGACTGGGTCAGTCTGTACACCCCGAATTTGCAAAAGGGATATGTCGACCGCGATCCAGCCCATAACAAATACTGGTTCCCACCCAACAATGCTGTTTCGCTGATTATGAATCTGACAAAGGCTCCGTTCAATAATGTCAATGTTCGTAAAGCGATCAGTATTGCGCTAGACCGGGATCAGATGTCCAAAGTTGCGGAGAGTAACTTTGAAGCTGTTGGCAGTCCAACCGGTTTGCTGCTTCCGGCGCAGAAGGATTATCTCGCATCTGATTACCAGAATACTACCTGGCAGGCTCCTAACGTCGCCGAGGCGACAAAACTGATGGAAAGCGCGGGTTACAAGAAAGGTTCTGATGGAATCTATGTTGGCCCTGATGGCAAGAAGCTTTCCTTCAATCTCAATGTGGTTACTGGTTGGAGCGACTGGGTCACGATGTGTCAAATGATCAATAGTCAATTGAAGGCTATTGGTATCCAGACCAACGTGAGCGCCCTCTCATATGCTTCCTATATTAATGCGTTAAATATGGGTAGCTTCGATATGAGTATTGGTAGCTTCGGCGCTGGCCCGACACCATTCTATAGCTTTAACAGTATGCTGAGTAAAGCAAAGTCAGCTCCTATTGGACAGCAGGCGGCTTCAAATTTTGAGCGTTGGATGGACCCGGCGACCGAGAAACTCCTGGATCAGTATGCGACAACCACCGATCTGAATGCACAGAAGCAAGCCATTCAGGGACTTGAGAAGATCATGGTCGAGCAGGTACCGGTAGTTACCCTGGTCAATGGTGCCGCCTGGAATGAATATAGCACAAAGAACTTTACTGGTTGGCCTTCAGTGGACAATCCTTACGCAGTGCCACCCCCCTGGCAGTATCCTGATGCTGAGCAGGTGGTGTTGCATCTGACACCAGTACAGTAAATCCTCCTTATCGCGTACTAGTTTTTGCAGTGAGAGTTCCTATGCATACTGTTTTCATAGGGACTCTCTACTGTAACTTCAATTTGCTGTTCTGGTTTACTAGTAAGGAGTTCATGGATGCGTCACCTGTTACGCCGCATCGGCTTTTATCTGATTGCGTTGTGGGGATCGATTACCCTCAATTTCTTTATTCCGCGCCTGGCACCGGGCGATCCAGCACAGATCTTTATTGCCCGTTTTCAAGGTCGTATCAGACCTGAAGCGTTACATGCTCTTCAGCTACAGTTTGGCGTAACCAATGATCCGTTATGGGTGCAATACTTACAGTACCTGAATAGTCTGCTTCATGGGAATCTGGGACTCTCCATTACGTATTATCCCACTCCTGTGGCAGAAGCTATTGGACAGGAGCTCCCCTGGACATTGGTACTTGTGACTATTTCGTTGATTATTAGTTTTGGCCTGGGCACGTTGCTCGGCATTATTATTGCCTGGCGGCGAAACTCATTCCTGGATAGTTTACTGCCACCATTGATGACATTCATCAGCGCGATTCCATACTTCTGTATGGCGCTTATCATGCTGTATATCTTTGGCTTTACGCTCAACCTGTTCCCTTTGAATGGTGGGTATGATCGTTTCCTTTCGCCTGATGGGTCACCTGAATTCATTGCCAGCGTCATTCAGCATGCTGTGCTACCAGCGATCACGTTTGTGGTGGCTAGCATTGCCGGTTGGATGCTTGGGATGCGCAATTCGATGATTACCACGCTGGCGGAGGACTATGTGTTGATGGCGCAGGCCAAGGGACTGGTTAATCGGCGTGTCATGATGAATTATGCAGCGCGCAATGCGATTTTGCCCAGTATTACAGGCTTTGCGATCGCCCTGGGTGGAGTTGTGGCTGGCCAATTGTTTCTGGAGATCATTTTTTCGTATCCGGGTATCGGGTACGCGCTCTTCCAGGCTGTGCAGAACTCGGACTACGCGTTGATGCAAGGTATTTTTCTGGTGATTACGGTTGCGGTGTTGCTGGCCAATTTCCTGGTTGACCTGACATATGTTGTGCTTGATCCACGCGTCCGCCAAGAAAGGGGGTAAGACCAATGAGTTCTACGAGACCTGACGCCAACAATTCCCAGCTAGAAACCGGGTTAACGAACGTTGGCTCTACCAGTGGCGTTGTCAGTGTTGGGACCGCTGCTTCGGGTTTGCCGGGAACGAGTGCACCACCCGCGGTGAGTGGACGCATGCGTGATCTCTGGCGGATGGTGACGCTGAATCGGAAAGTGGGCATTGGCGTTCTGATCCTTGTCTTCTTTATCCTGGTGGCTATTTTTGGCCCACTCTTTATCCATCAAGATCCAAACACCTTGAATGCTGGACCGACTCTGGCGCCGCCGTCTGCGCAATTTTTGTTTGGTACGACACAGACGGGGCAGAATGTTTTTACCCAGACGATTGTCAGTACACGTTCGTCCATATTCTGGGGATTTCTGACCGCTTTATTGATTACGGCCTTTTCAACGTCTGTTGGCCTGGTGGCAGGTTACTGTGGTGGAACGGTTGATGATATTCTTTCTATCTTTATCAACGTTTTTCTGGTTATCCCTGGTTTGCCACTGGCTATTGTGCTGGCCGCGTTTTTCCCAAAGGGTGATTTAACGGTTGCGTTTGTGCTGACAATAACCAGTTGGTCGTGGAATGCGCGTGTGATTCGTGCGCAGACGATGTCGATGCGCAGCCGCGATTTTGTCCAGGCGGCGCAATCGAGTGGCGAAGGGACCTTGCACATCATTTTTGCTGAGATTTTGCCCAATGAAATCGCTATCGTGATGTCTGGTTTTATCGGAACGGTGGTCTATGTCATTCTTGCTGCTGCAGGTTTGCAATTTCTAGGATTGGGCAGCGTGACAAGTTTGAGTTGGGGGGCGATGTTGTACTGGGTCAATAATAATGATGCGATCCTGCAGGGTGCTTACTGGTGGTTTATTCCACCAACGTTGTGTATTGCTCTGGTCGGTACCGCGCTTTCATTGATCAATTTTGGTGTCGATGAAATTGCGAATCCACGCTTACGCAAAGAGGCAAAACCGAAAGGCAGCAAAGCGAAGAAAGTGGTGGCTTAATGGCTGAACGTATCAACTCTGATCTTCTGCTTGATGTCAGAAATGTCTGTGTCGATTACTATGCGGCCAATGGAACTGTGCACGCTGTACGTGACGTCAACCTTACGTTGAAGCGTGGTGAGATCCTTGGATTGGCCGGGGAAAGTGGCTGTGGCAAATCAACATTAGCGTTTGCGATTGCACGCCTGTTGCGTCCACCTGCTGAGATTACCGGGGGCGAAGTCCTCTATTATCCACGCCCGCATGCCGAACGGAAAGGGAGTATGGTTGATAGCAGGCGGGGCAGGAATAGTCCGCAGGAGGATGTCATTGACGTCTTGAGTCTGACACCATCGCAGCTTCGTGAATTTCGTTGGAATGAGTTGTCGGTGGTCTTTCAGAGTGCGATGAATGCTCTGAATCCGGTGATGACGGTTGGCACACAGATTATTGATGCTATTAAAGCCCATCGCCCTGATATGGGATCTGATGCATGCCGGAAGCGCGCGTTAGAGTTGCTTGAGCTTGTTGGTATCGCACGTGACCGTATCCGTAGCTATCCTCATGAGTTAAGCGGTGGTATGCGTCAGCGAGCGGTCATTGCGATTGCGCTGGCACTCAATCCTGAAGTCATTATTATGGATGAGCCGACGACGGCACTCGATGTTGTGGTGCAGCGAGAAATTCTTGAACTTATCAGTAATCTCTGTAAAGAGTTTAATACCGCGCTGATCTTCATTACACATGATCTCTCTTTGCTGCTTGAGCTCTCAGATCGGCTCGCTATCATGTATGCTGGGACGATGATCGAAAAGGCAACCAGCGCGGATGTGTACAAGCATCCTCGTCATCCCTACAGTTATGGTTTGCTCAATTCTTTTCCGACCTTGCATGGTCCACGCCGTAAAATGGTTGGTATCCCCGGTTCACCGCCCGATCTGCGCATGGATTCTGGTGGCTGTCCGTTTGCAGAACGCTGTCCGATGGTCTTTGATGCGTGTCATTCGGTTGTGCCTGAGTTACGTCCGGCCACGAATGATAATGCGGACCAGCTTGTTGCCTGTCATCTCTACGATCCGAAATATTCACGTGCAATACCCAGCGCGCAGGACTTTGCGAAAGGCTATGAGGCGCTGGCTGAAAGGAGTCTGGTGTAATGAGCACTTCTCGCTATGCTGATGATCAGACCAACCTGGAACTGCCCGCTCCTGTGCTGGAGGCTAGCAATCTACGCAAAGAGTTTCCTGTGCGGGGCAAGTTCTTTGGCCCTTCGCTGGCTGTTCATGCCGTTGAAGATGCGTCGGTTGCTCTGCGACCTGGACGCGCGACGGCTCTGGTAGGTGAAAGTGGGAGTGGTAAAACAACGGTTGCGCGTATGCTTGCCCGCATTTATAATCCAACCTCTGGTGCCATTAGTTTCCGAGGTGAACCAATCAAGCTGTCGAAGAGCGCGTCTGCCCTGCGTAAATATCGCCGCCATGTGCAGTTGATCTTCCAGGATCCATTTAGCTCACTCAATCCTGTCCATAATATTCGCTATCACCTGGCTCGACCGTTGAAGATTTTTGATCATGCACGCACCGAGCGTGAAATTACCGAACAGGTGCTGGCCTTACTACGGCGCGTCAGCCTCAGTCCTGCTGAACAGTTTATCGAAAAATATCCTCACCAACTCAGTGGTGGCCAGCGTCAGCGTGTGGCTATCGCTCGTGCGCTTGCCGTGCGTCCAGAGGTCCTGCTTGCGGATGAACCGGTTTCGATGCTGGATGTTTCTATTCGCCTTGATATCCTCAATCTTTTGTTACGGCTCAAAGATGAGGAGGGCCTGGCCTTTCTTTTCATTACGCACGATATCGCTAGCGCGCGCTATTTTGCCGAGGACACGCTGGTGATGTATGCCGGGCAGACAGTCGAGGGCGGACCCAGTGATGAGATTATTCAAGAACCCAAACATCCGTATACACAACTATTGCTTTCGGCCGCTCCCGATCCCGATCGTATCCATGCGGGCGCTCAGAGCACGGAGTTGACTGCACGGGGTGAAATTCCGAGTCTGATTACGCCACCAACTGGATGTCGTTTCCATCCTCGTTGTCCGCATGCGATGCCGGTCTGTAAAGAACGTTTTCCTGGCCGTACTGACCTGGGCAATGGGCATTGGACCAATTGTTTCCTCTACGGTGCAGGTGTGGGCCAATCAAAGACTGATGCTGCCCAGAGTGCCGATTAAACGTAGAAAACACATAAAAAGCAAATCGTAGGTGCGCCCCTTGCGAGCGCTTTTGCCTTCCACTCACAAGGGGCGCACCTACGTGTCGTGTTTCATTCCTAAAGGTGGGAAGCCTGCGCCATTGCAGGGGGATCTCCATCGCCGCTATTGGTGGCACAACCAATACGGGCAGCTGCGTTTCGTGGGTGATCCGTTCCACGATATGGTTCTCCAGATGTAAGCTTTGCTGATACTTTCCAAAGCGCGACGAGATGGCCAGCAGATGGAAATGCTGCTCGTGCTCGTTGCTGTTGTAGCTGCCAGCCTCTTTAAGGAGCGCATGTGCATAGTCGGTCTCAACCAGCGTTGACTCGCTCATACAGGCGCTGGCAACGACTTCCATCGATGCCTCATCAATGTCCTGAAACTCGTGCACGTGTTTCAGTTGCTGCTCTTTCACGATGTTCATAAGATCGAGCATGCTGCCCTGCGGAGCTGACTGTTGCTCTGCCGCGTATGGTGAGATGACTCGTGCCAGGCGAATGATTGGTTGAGTTGTGGCTGCCAGTCCTGCTACGAGGGATAAGGAACTCTTTACGACAGTACTGGCCTGAGCGAGATCGTCGATGCCCATCAGCACGCAGATAGGTTGTCCTGCTGGTACGTATGGAATGACCGGCAGCGGCCCGTGTTCGTGTATCAGAAAAACTGGCACCGGTGCATGTATAGCTACGCGCTCGGCCACGCTTCCTGGCAGCAGATATTTCAGTCCTGTATGGTGTTTGCGACTCAAGAGGATCAGGTCGCAGTTATGCTGCTTTACCTGCTCAATCAGCGACGGCGCGACCTGGCCCCAGCAGATCTCAATCTCCACATCAATCTCGTTTAACAGTGGCATGGCGGCGATATTAGTAAGATAGTCGAGGGCTTTTTGTTTTTCAGCTTCAATCAGGCCGTGTAAGGCATCCTTTTTCAGAGTAGATTTTCCATTGAAATCGGTACCCAGCGTGATGGCATGGACGAGTATTAATGATCCCTGAGCGGTACGGGCGAGCCGGGCCGCGATGGGAAGCGCGTGCTCTGTAGCTGGAGATCCATCAAGAGGAACCAGTATGCGCGTAAACATGTTGAAGCTCCTTCTCAAGCTTTATGACATTGTGAACGTTTTTTTCGTAGACGAGATACGGGTCCTGCCTTCATCGCCAGGAGAAAACAGAAGAATTCTTTACCCTATCTGCATTATTCACACTGTAATACCAATTCATCACAAGCATGTCACAGGAGATAGCTGCATCTCTCAGTGCAATCACAAAATTAGCTATACAGGTATAGCCGTATTCTGTGATTTCTTTGAGATGCGGGTTCATGGGCGCGAGACTATCCTATGATCAGGAAACGATATCTTCCTGCTCAATAGTCCCTATGGTCCAGATGATGAAGCCCTTTCATTGCTGCTGCAGCAATGAAAAAAGGTTGGGGACGCTTGTGTCCCCCAGCCAGGGGTGCTCTGCTTCCCGACATATGGGGAATCAACCACTATCTTAACTAGAAGATAGTGGTTCTTAAAAAGAAATCCGATGGCGAGCGCGCATAAGATGGTGCGCGCCGCCACTACTTTTTGGCTGGTACTAACTTCTTAGTGGCCTGTTTATAATCATCTGCGCTACTAGTATGGAATACCAGCTGGCTGGCCTGGCTCGGAGCCCCAACCTGGTTTAAGGTCAGGGTGTCGTTGTTGTCGTTGATTTTACCCATCAGTGTGCTGGCCTGGCCATTAATCGTAATTACCACATAGATGATATGGTTATCGCGATCATAGAGACCACTGGCCGGCGCTGTCAGGGATTGTGGCGCGCCATTGGCGAAGGCCGACAATTGTAGCTGACCCTTCAATTCACCATTCTCGTTGGTCCAGTGCAGGTAGTACAGTATTTTGCTGGCGCTGCCCGAGCCGGCTGGTGGTGTCAAACTTGAGATCCAATCGGTGGGTGGATCTTTGGGGCGATTGACAAAAAACAGCAGCGCCATCAGCAGGGCTACCAACACTACCGCGCTGATCGCACCAACCAGCACACTCTTTTTCACAAAGACGCCTGAGTGCGCTGGTTGAGCGGCCGCATCGTCTTCCTCTAGATCCTCGCCTTCATCTTCTGTAGCCTCGTTGGCTATAATTGTGTCTTCAGTGGATTCCTCGACAGCGGCTGGCGACTCAGAAAATGCCACTGGCTGTGGAGTCACCTCATCATCGGCGCTGGCATCGATAGTTGGCTGTTCTGCCACATCCTCATGCGCAGCAGCCTCGGAAGATGTGACAGGCTGTTCTGTTACATTCTCATGTGAAGCTGTCTCTTCTTCTGAGACAGGTTGCTCTGCCACATCCCCGTGTGAAACTGTTTCAGATGTGGGCGTTGGTTGATCAGGTGTTTTCCTGGCAGACTGGAGTTCTGACACTTTTTCTGGTTCCTCTCCCAATGGAGGCTGAGGAGGTACATTCATGAAATGATCGATCCTTTCGTCTCGGTGAAATACCGTTTTAGTGAAATACCATCGCCCATGTGAGCAAAAGCGAATGATAGCGTTTGGTCAATTTATAGGTAAAAATTAATAGATAATGTGAATAACGCATTATCCACATTATCTAATTCCATATTGTGCATCTTAACAGAGATCGGCATCGATGTCTAGCTATTGCTCCTATCTAACCGGCTTAGGAAGCTGAGCCATAAGCTTTT
Organism: Dictyobacter formicarum; assembly: GCF_016587435.1. The sequence goes on along the minus strand of NZ_BNJJ01000006.1, from coordinate 62,482 downwards.
TGTGGCTCGCGGCACGATGGACTGAAGCGCGCTGGCGGGCCGATCAGCGTCAGGTTCGAGCATCTTTCCGTTTGAGGAAAATGCCGATCGCGATAGTGAGTAATATCGTAATCAATCCCAGGCCAACCCATGATAGTACCAGGCGATGGAGCGCATCGGTCTGGCTATAAATTGAGTAGAGGGTACTGTGATAGGTCGGGTCATCTCCAAAGAGTTTGTCTCCACCCGTCGTGTCGGCGTGCAACCCGATTGATGATCCTAGCGCGGCCATGGCCCAGCGCGTAGGAAAGATGGTGGCTATGATTTGTGTGACCCAGTCTTTTAGCGGGATAATTGCTCCTGAAAAGATGACCTGCGGCAGCAGGATAATTGGTACCAGGCTGATGGCTCGATCATTGTTTGGAGCGATCGCCGAGATCGTCAGGCCAATCATCAAACCGGCCAGGGATGTCAGGCAGAGCGTGATATAAGTCTCCAGTATGGGTGAGAGGAAGACGCCTTGCCGCAATGGTTCTCCGATCTCAACCACCAGGGTCAGAATGGCGCTCTGAAAGAGACATAGCAGACCCAGCACGACGATTTTGGAGAACATGTAAGGCAGGATGCCCAGATTGACAGTGCGCTCGCGTCGGTAGATAGCGGCTTCCTTCACGATTTCTCGTGCCCCATTGATACAACCAAAGAGGACCGTGGCAAAGGCCATAATAAACAGTACTTTTTGCGCGTCGGTACCGGGTCCCTGGATCAGAAATGATTGCAGGGCCTGAGCCACGCTGCCTTTTTGCTGGACAAAGAGCTTCGCATTGGCATCCGTATTCAAAAAGTGCAAGACCTGCTGACAATCAATCAATTCTGTGCGCTGTGCCTGGGGGAGAGCCAGCGGACCGGATGAGGTTAGAATCTGCGTCCGGCATTGTGTTAATTTGTTGGCGTCAAAAACGCCGGCGCCTACTTCGAAGCGTACCATGAGTACTAGCATGATCGCAATAACAGGAGCCTGTAGCAGCAGAATGAACAGATTGCCAACGTCATTTCTGAGTAATTCCAGATAGCGCGCCGAGAGTAGCATAAATTGAGTCCATCCCTGACCGCGGCGTTTCGAACGCTGTTTCTTCCTGGGAGGCGTCTGCGCGGTTGTCCCTTCCGGTTGTGACTGAACCTTCTGCTCACGCAGTGGTTCAACTATATAGCGCTGATAATCTGCCGAGTTGAGAAAGCGCTCTTCCGCCTTTTGTGGAATATCTGGCTGATCCCGCGTCGGCTCCAGTGCACTATAGATCTCACTGAAGTCCGTCTTCTCAAAGAAGGTTTTGGCCTCATTTGGCGGTCCAAAGTAGGCGAGCCGTCCACCTTGCGCCAGAAAACAGACATAATCGCAGGTATTGATATTATTTGTCGCATGCGTCACCAGCACAATAGTCCGTCCACGATCGGCGAGGCGGCGTAGTAGCGCCATCATCTTGCGATCCAGGCCCGGATCCAGACCCGAAGTCGGTTCATCGAGGAAGAAGACGCCTGGATTGGCCAGCAGCTCAAGCGCGATTGAGACGCGTTTGCGCTGACCGCCAGAGAGTTTGCTGACTAGCAGATGACGGCGCTCCGTCATTTCTACATCTTCAAGCACTTCGTTGATGCGCCAGGCAATCTGTTCTTTGGTGAAATCACCCGGCAAGCGCAGTTTCGCCGCATAATAGAGTGCACGCTCAACGGTCAGGTCGCGGTGCACAATATCATCCTGAGGCACATATCCCAGCTGTGTATTGAAGGCGGCCAGGTTACGATAGTAATCAACCTCGTTATAGAGCACCACGCCCTCTTGTGCCGGGCGTAACCCGTTCAGCGCATCCATCAAGGTTGACTTGCCCGCCCCTGAACCACCAACCAGCGCCACAAATTTGCGCGGCGGAATCACCAGCGAAATGTCATTGAGCAAGATAACATTATTATTGCCGGCTTTTTTCAGATGCAGCGCCTCAATCCGAATATGGTTGCTTTCATCATAAGGCCGCAGTTCAGTCCCGGTGTAGGTCAATCGATAGGGACCGATGCGGATCTCGTCGCCAGTGCGCAGCAGCTTATGCGATACTTGCTCGCCATTGATATAAACGTGATTGGTACTGTTCTGGTCAAGCAGTCTGTAACCACCGGTGACTTTTTCCACAATAGCGTGGTGCGCCGATACCTGTGGATGATTGAGCACGACCATATTATCAGGCGTGCGCCCAATCGTTAGCGTATTTTCTTGCAAAACGATCGGCGCCATCGCCGGCAAATTTTCTGCTGGCGCTTCTGTCCCCGCGTCGTATGTTAACGTTACCAGGGTGCCGTGTTCATCGCCAATACGGAAAATATCGCCCGCCTGTAATTGGTGCCGAAACACTTGATCTCCCCGAATATGCTGGCCTTGATACCATAATCCGTTTAACGTTTTCCCGCGCCTGGGATGAGGATGAACTAAAAATAGCTTATCCTCTTCGCGCACAATCTGCGCGTGCCAGGACGAGACAATGGGGGTATCAATGATGATCTCATTAGAAATGTCGCGTCCAATATTGCTAACCTGTTGTGTCAGGTATGCCACCTGGCGCTCGCTCCTGGTATTGCTGCTGATCAGCAAAGAAGGAACGTTACCGGTGGAGATGTGCGCCATTACTGTCGAATCGGGCGCATTGGGGATCTGAGCGAGACCCGGCCATTGCGATTTATTATTACTAGAAGCGATCTCTGTCTGCTTTAGCGATGGCTGACTGGAGGACGGTTGAGGCACTTGAGAGATAGGTGCTGGCGGCACGGGATAGTTTGCATTGGGGGTACTGGCCGCCGATGGAACTTGCTGTGTTTCAGGGTAGCGTAAAAGAAAAACAAAGCTGACCGTTGAACTCAGTTTTATCACATCGTTATGGTGTAGTTGAGCCTGGGTTGCTTGCTGCTCATTGAGCGCAAGCATATTTCCTTGCGAAATATTTTCAACCCTCCATGCATCACCAAGCCAGCTCATGCGCACATGGTATCTGGAAATGCCGAGGTCAGGCACGATAATATCGTTCTGCTTCTCGCGGCCAAGCGTCACAACGGGTTTCTGAAAAAAGAAGACCTTTCCAGTTAGAGGCCCATTTAAAAAGCGCACAGCCGCCTCTGCAAAAGGCTTTTGTAGTGTTTCCAACCGTAGAACTCCTGGCATAAATACTAGTGGCAAACACTCCGACACATACTTCATAGTATATCCTATGCTTTATGAACGAGCCAATAGCTTTTATTTGGGCGTGGCATTCTCTATTGATGTATATTCTAAATTAAAGTAAATGCTTTAATAAAGCGACCTTTTTGTGTATGTTGCAGAAGATATACCGCGGTATATCTTCTGCAACATACACATGAATCACCTTTCTGCAGGGACCACCTCCGCATTCGTTCGCGTATCATCTGCTGGCCCAGGAGCCGATCAAGACCAATGGAGGAACGGTGCGCATTGTAGACTCCTCGAACTTTGCGGCGGCTCTGGTTGAGATCGAGCCGGGTGGAATGCACGAGCTACACTGGGATTTTTTTGCCCTTCTAGCTCGGTGAGCATCAAAAATGCGCCCACGAGGGGCGCACCTACAATTCTACCAATCATGAAGCGCTAGCGTTAGCGCGCAACCAGCTCATCAGGGGAGACCGCGAATTCTTGCAGTCTATCATCCACTCGAGCTCGAATAACTATCTTATCCGCTTCCTCGCGCACAACAACACCCGGAACGGGCAGTAGGCGCAGTGCAGAGCGAGAGCGCCAGAGCACTAGATCATGGTCGTGAAACATTTTTTCTGATTGTTCTTGTAACTGATTTATGGACATCACAAATTCCTGTTATTTCATATTGTGTTTAGAGCCGTAGGAGTCCATTCCTCTCATACACTGACTGATTATTCCACTAACGGTCCCTCGTTAGTCTCATCGAGACTATGAATGTCAACTCCCATAAAAGGCTTTACAGCCTGGAAAAACTCAACCACCACAGTGACCTGCGGGCGCCAAAAGCGGCGATCCTCGTGAGTCAGGGACATAATTTTCTGCAGAGGTATTGTTTTGGGGTACCACTAACAACAACGAATCTGGTTGCTTGTTTATTTCACGCATAGCCACTTTTGGTATCATGCTTTTTCCTCGCCGGAGATGATCCATTTTCGTGCCCTCATTCGGTCCGTTCTTCCCCTTGAGCTATGCAATATAGCCTCAATATCAACATATCTGATGCCACTGCCTGGCATAGTGGTGGCTTTTAGGGATTATCAATTACATCAAGGATATAGGTTTCACTGCAATCTGGATTACTCCTGTGGTAATGCTGCATGATGCCCATGCGCCGTATCCCGGCTATCGGCAGCTATCATTTTATCCTAATCTTTAACAGTCATCAACAGTCATCAAACGACGGCATCCTCCAGGGAAGATGCCGTTATTTTTCACAGGCTACTAGGCATAGCTGGCTGACTACTGCTGGCTTGCCAGCACGATCGTTTGACCGTGGCCCGGATTACTTTCGTTGTGCAAGCGATCGAGCGCCGTAACATAGTATGTATACGTCTGCCCGGCCTGAGCGGTGGTATCGACAAACGTTTGCGTGGTAGCGTCGTCGGCCGTCCGATGTACGGTCGCCAGCATGTACTGCGCATTGTTGAAGTCACATGTGTTGTGCTCTACACGTCCATCAAAGCGATACACGGCGTAATACGTCGCGTTACTGTTACGAGGGGTGAACCAGGTCAACTGTACGCCATTCGCCTGTTGATCAGTTTGCTTGAGATTCACCGGTTCTGGCGCATGGCCACCCAGCCACGGCATGGTGGGCACCAACGCAGGATAGCGATAGATATCGTTCTTCAGTCGATCCGTGAAACCCAGTGGATTGGCTGTGATCTCTTTCATGCTGAAGAAGATGCTTCCCTTCACCTGGCTGTATTGGAGATTCAATTTCAGCTGGTTCGGCATCTCCTCTGGATTGGCCCACACCGCGTTATTAGCATTGATTTTGTAGGCCGCCTGCCCGATATAGAGATCGACATTACTTCCCTTTACTTCGTTGACCCACCAGGGAACAAGGATATCATATGCCGCCGGAGCAAAGCCAATGTTCCAGTATATTTGTGGCGCGATATAATCCAGCCAGTTGTTCTTAATCCATGTACGTGTATCGGCGTAAAGGCTATCATAATCGGTGGCACCGGCTGTGGTGGCGGAACCCGTTGGATCATCTGACTGATTGCGCCAGACACCAAAGGGGCTCACGCCAAACTTTACATAAGGTTTTATATCTTTGATTTGCTCTGAAAGTTCGTGAATGAGTTTGCTGATATTGTTGCGGCGCCAGTCAGCTTTATTGGCGAATGTTGCCGCACCATATTGCTGATAGGTAGCGTTATCCGGAAAGTCCTGGCCGGCGATGGGATAGGGATAGAAATAATCGTCGAAGTGCACACCATCAATATCATAGTTGCGCACAGCTTCCAGAATACTCTGAACGATAAATTCTCTGGCTGCCGGAATGCCTGGATCAAAATAGAGGCCGCTACCATACTTCACAACCCAGTCGGGATGCAGGCGTGCCGGATTGTTGGGTGCCAGCTTAGTTACATCTGTTTGCAGGCTGACGCGATACGGATTGAACCAGGCATGAAATTCCATGTTGCGCTTATGCGTTTCGGCGAGCATAAACGCCAGCGGATCATAACCTGGATCTTTACCCTGCACACCTGTCAGGTACTGCGACCAGGGTACATACTTTGAAGGATAAAAAGCATCCATCGTTGGTCTGACCTGCACGAAGACTGCGTTCATATGCAGCGCCTGCAACTGGTCAAGCTCGCTGATGAACTGTTGCTTCTGCGTATCAATGGAGAGACCCGGTTGCGAGGGCCAGTCGATGTTCGTGACAGTGGCGATCCACGCTCCACGCAACTGGCGCTTGGGATATTGTGTTTCCTGCGGCGTTGTAGGACAATTCCCCTCCTGCGCCGTATTTGTCGCCGCCCCTGCAGATGACGTACCCGGCAACATAATCAGCGCTACGACGGTACAGGCCAGCATGAAGGCAGAGATCTTTCTCATGCCCTCTCTAAATAAGGTCATATACTACCTCTCTGGATTCTACAAAGAAATGCTGCTAAAACGACAGTTATGTGTACATTATATACAAATTTATAGATAAATGGAAGACTACATATCTATACCAGTAGGAGAAATGGCATCAAAACGATACATTACTATGCTCAAATCGACAAAACGATACATAATTGTATGATATATAGCGCAAAATTGGCCGGCAAAAATATCTATTGCCGACCATCTATACCAGCTTTGACAACGATCTACGCCTTTTGTATAATTAACTGCATGGTTAACGATTCATCAGAACGACTCAATACCATCTTTTTTGCGCTCGCCGATCCCACACGTCGAGCCATCTTAGAGCGTCTGGCGTACGGTGAGGCTTCTGGAACGGAGCTGGCGCAGCCATTCTCAATCTCGGTGCCGGCGATCTCCAAGCATCTGCGCGTGCTAGAAAATGCTGATCTTATCCTGCACAGGAAGGACGGACGAACGCACCGCTTTCGCCTCGCTGCCGGTCCCATGCGTGAGGCGGCCGCCTGGCTTGAGCACTACCGGCGACTCTGGGAAGCCCAATTCGACTCATTAGAAACCTACCTGTTAGCTACATCGGAAGAGGAGCAAGGCGCTGATGATACCTCCAGTACCCCATGACACTACCACCCTCGTGCTGCGACGTGTGTTCAAGGCCGCGCGCCGTTGAGGCTAAGGGAGTTGCTACGCTCAAGCTCTATGTTGAAACTTTTTGGTTGGTAAAACCTACCTTGCTGCTGTCACATAGAGTAACAATTTAGCAGGTCATAGAAGCACTGCCGCAACTCCCCTATATAGATTTCTTAAGCTGTTGCCAGCTCCTAATAAGTGACATATACCAGGTACTTTTGATATGCGCGCTTGCCAACTGGCGACGTTATTTGTCACGTCACAGCTGACATGTACCACTGACAATAATGGCTATTCATCAATAGCATGTAAACCCTTAAAAGGGTAATCGGTATCCGTCACTGCCATGACCCGGGCTATAAACACTATTACAGGCATCACCGCAAAACCTACTGCATCACCCACAGCCACAGGCAGCGCAGCGGAACGGGTAGCTACCACCGCAGCCCCCACCACCGCAGCCCCCACCGCAACCCCCACCGCAACCACCACCGCAGCCCCCACCGCAACCACCACCGCAACCGCCACCGCAACCGCAATCACCGCAACCGCACTGACCACCTTGAATGCCAAACTCCATAATAGCGACTTCTTCCAGGTTTTCGTCGGTCAGATCAATGAAATCGACAAATTTTTCAGAAAGCTTTATAGCTTTTGTCTGGTTGTCATCATTCATGACTGGCGCTCCTTCCTCTGTTGTGTTACTTGTGGATTCAGGTATGACGTAGTTTGTAACAATCCCTGGCATGCTTCTCATCGCGAGTTGATTGAAATCGGACATCTACACAAAACTACATAAGAGGTATATACACAGGAGTTTGGAAGAATTAAAACAATGATGACTTATTTGTAAACTCATGGCAAATATAGTGTAATATACTACACACAATGACATATAAATAAAAGTAAGTCAATGTGATCCTATCTCCATCAGCGTCGCGCGTAATTAGAATGTGCCTGAAACCTGTGACCATGGGAAGCCAGGTGCCCCCGCACGGGCGCGCATGCGCGTCCGTGCCTTTTCTATTTGTTGGTGCAGCATGATCGTTTTGCGATCATGCTGCACCAACAAATAAAAGACCTTGTGAGCGCCGCAGGCGCGTAGCGTCAGGGGCCGCAGGCGCGAAAAGCATGGCATTCAGACACACTCTTATTGCTCCGGGCCTTTATACGAGCAATCTAATCACTGGATTCTCGTCCCTCTCTTCTGTATACTTTTAAAAAGGAGGATCAACAGAAAGGAGAACTGCTAACCAGACAAGGAGGCAGAGATGAGGGCACACGACTCCAGGAGATACGGAAAAGATGGGAGACGGTTTTCTCTTCTTCTGGCCATAATACTCAGTATGCTATTGGTGGCTTGCGATCTGGTCTCTCCGACGGCTTCAGGTCACCAACCTACCGTGATCAAGCTCTTTTTCCATGCGGGTCAGGGGCCAGAACGTGAAGCTCTCGACGCGACTCTCAGGGAGTTCGGCGATCTTCACCCAGACATACGGGTTGAGGAGGTGCAATTGCCAGAGGGGAACTATACCGATCTGGTGAATATTGCTGCCATGGCTCGTAGCCTACCCTGCCTGCTCGACTTTGATGGTCCAACGCTCTATAACTACGCCTGGTCCGGCTATCTCAGGCCGCTTGACAGGTATGTATCTCCGGCGATGAGGGCCGATTTTCTGCCCTCGATCATCCAGCAGGGAACCTACAATCATCACCTCTACAGTCTGGGCCAGTTTGATTCCGGTTTGGGCTTTTACGCCAACAGGCAGTACCTCAATGAAGCAGGTGTCCGTATCCCGACCATCGACCATCCCTGGACGTTGCGTGAGCTCAATGACATCCTGGCAAGGCTGAAGAGTGTACCAGGAGTGCTCTACCCACTAGACCTACATATGAATACCGGCTATGGCGACGGCGAGTGGTTCACCTACGGCTTCTCTCCTTTTGTTGAGTCCTTCGGGGGTGATCTCATTAACCGTGCCACCTATCGATCGGCGGATGGAGTACTCAATGGCCCCAACTCCATAGCGGCGCTGACATGGTTTCAGAATCTCTTCAGACAGGGGTACAGCAATCCCTGGCCGGTGAGCGATACCGGGTTTACCACAGGCACGTCGGCGCTGAGTTGGAGCGGTCATTGGCTTTACCCAGAGTATCATCAGGCGTTGGGCGATAATCTGCTGGTGCTGCCCGCGCCGGACCTGGGCAAGGGAGCGAAGACCAGCATGGGGTCATGGAACTGGGGCATCACCTCTTCTTGCCAGACCCCTGCGGCGGCCTGGGAAGTGCTGCAATTCATGCTGTCACCCTCGCAGATCGCTCGTATGACTTCGGCCAATGGCGCGGTACCAGCCCGCAAATCGGTGATCGCCCATTCCAGGTTGTACGCTCCCAACGGTGTCCTGCATGTATTCGTCGCACAGCTTCAGACGAGCAGAGCTGTGCCTCGTCCTATTACACCGGCTTATCCCGCTATTACTTCCGCCTTCGCCCAGACGATAACAAATATTGCCGCCGGTATCGACGTGAAGCAGCAGCTGGATGAGGCAGTGCGCACCATCGATCAGGACATTCAGGACAACCAGGGCTATCCTAGGAACATCCTGAAGACGGCGGCCCGTGCTGGTCAGAAAGCCAGTACGGCTCCATCCTATAGGACGGGAGAAAGTTGATGAATAGAACGATCCGCTCCATCGGGCGTAGGACTGCCAGAACCTCTTACTGGCGGCGTAGGGATCAGTTAGTAGGCTGGGCCTTTAGCGCTCCTGCCCTGTTTCTGTTGCTGACCTTTCTGATCGTTCCTTTTGTGATGGCGCTCGGCTTCTCGTTTACCAATCAACGTCTGGTAGCCGGCCCATTGCCTACACAGTTCGTTGGCTGGCGCAACTATCTGCAGCTGTTGCAAGATGACACACTCCATCGGGCTTTATTCAATAATTCCCTCTTTGGCTGGGTCGTCGTTCCGGTCCAGACCGGCCTGGCGCTCTTTCTCGCGCTGCTGATCAATCAGAAACTGCGTGGCGTGACCATCTTCCGCTTGATCTATTTCAGCCCGGTAGTCACGCCGCTGGTGGTTGTTTCGGTGGTATGGGCGTTTCTCTACAATCCGGGACAGGGTTTGATGAATGCGTTTATCAAAACGGTCAGTTTTGGATACCTTGGTCCCTATACCTGGCTCAACGATGGCAACCTGGCTCTGCCCGCGATTATGCTGTTGACCATCTGGCAGGGCGTCGGCTTCCAGATGATTGTCTATCTGGCCGGTTTACTGACTATTCCTGAGTCGCTCTACGAGACGGCACGCGTCGATGGTGCGGGCCGTTGGCAGCAGTTCTGGCACATCACCTTCCCCCAGTTGAGCAATACAACGTTTTTTGTTGTGATCGCGACCACCGTGCAGGCATTTAAGCTCTACACGCAGATAGAGGTCTTGACCCAGGGTGGTCCGGCGAATGCAACCGTTACAGTAGTGTGGTACATGGTACATCAGAGTATTCGTGATTTGCGCGTCGGGTACGCCTCAGCTATTGCGGTCGTCATCTTTTTTCTGGTCATCATGAGGATCGTTCTTATCCTACGCAGCGTTCTGCTGACTGAAGCGAAAGAGGTGTGAATATGGCATCGACCACGCACAAGAAGGCCGTTCTTGCCTCGCTGCCTCGCAGGACATCCTATGCATTGCTGTTCTCCTCCGGTCGCAGGGCTGTCTGGCGGGTGTTGAACTATCTCGTGATGATCTTGCTGGCGCTCTTTTTTCTCTTCCCGCTGATATTTATGGTCGTCTCTTCATTGAAGGCTAGCGAGACCCAGATTCTACAGGACATGGGTACCATCCGGGCTGTTATCCCCTATGGTAGTCTTTCCCTGCAGAACTACAGCGACGTATTTCAGCGCACTCCTTTCGCCCTCTACCTGCTTAATACCCTGTTCATCGTCATCTGTATTGTCGTGTCAGGCCTCATCGTCAACAGTCTGATCGCCTATGCCCTGGCACGCATCTCTTTCACGGGCCATAAAATCATTCTAGTTCTGGTTGTAGTACTGATTACTATTCCATTTGAGTCGGTGGCTGTACCGCTGCTGCTGCTGGTCAACCAGGTACCCTGGTTTGGTGGCATGACCACCTGGGTAGACAGCTACCAGGTGCAGATCGTCCCCTTCATTGCCGATGCTTTCTCCATCTTCCTGTTTTATCAGTCCTTCATGGACATCCCCAGAGATTTCGAGGAGGCGGCGCGCGTCGATGGTGCGAGCCGTTTACGCATGTACTGGCAGATCATCCTGCCACTCTCGCGCCCAGCCTTCGCCACCGTTGCTATCTGGCTGTCCCTGACCCACCTGGACGACTTTCTGTGGCCTTTGCTGGCCACGCGTGGCTACACCTATCGCCCACTCATGGTTGGCATGCGTGCTTTCTTCAATCAGGCTCCTCAGCACTGGGGTGATATCATGGCCTTTGCAAGCATGAGTACGGTCCCCGTCTTGATTGCCTTCATCCTGTTGCAGAGGTGGTTCCTCCGCTCAGCCATCTCCACAGGTATAAAAGGATGAGTCAGTGCCCTTTTTCTTTATTTAAGATATTAGAAAGGCTCTGATTCCCAACATACTGGGAATCAGAGCGCTCCTTGGCCTGGGGAACGCAGGCGTCCCCACTCTCTTTTTAATGCGTGGTGCAGCAGATGCACTAATGTGCATCTGCTGCACCACGCATTAAAACGGTTTTGAGCTCCGAAGGAGCGTAGTGTGAGCTTCGTCGATTTTGCCCCAGAGTTTGCGGGTGATTGGATTGGCAAGCTCAATTTCATAGATGGGACCCCGTAAAATGACGACCGATGCTGGTGCTTGCATAAAGAGATCATAATGGCCTTGTAATAATCGTTGCAGATATCCGCGCATATCGGCATTGTCATCAGCAGTACAACGCGAGGCCGATCTGCAAACACCTGGATTGTTTCCTGGGCATCAGCTTCTGCGAGAACAAGCGCATCAGGGATTTCAACAGAGTTTAGGGAATGCCAGAACTTTCCTCCATCGTCACAATTACCGAGCTTAGACGCCTCAAAAGTCGCTAGATTGCCTTTTCCATGAAGGCCCTTCGTTCCCATCATACTGGAAATTTTTCCATTTTATCTCATTAAAAACATATAAATCGTTGGAGGCGTAATAGTAATGACCATCGTCAGAACATAATCAGATGGTGGTATTGGCGGTTGCGCAGGATTTTCAGTCTGAATAGGTACCCTTGAAACGTACCAAATGACGAACATTGTCGTTTCATCTCCTGTATTGATAGCGGGTGTATGATGTGGAATGACAAAGCAGAAATCCCCGATCATTGAACCTTCCTTACGCGACAGTTCTTAGCGTTGTCGAACGTATTGTAGCTCGTAGCAGTCCTTTTTGCACCAGCCTGTAACTTCAGCCACGACTGTAGAGATGATTGATAGCATCAAACATCATCACTGTTGTTCAGAAATGAGCTCTGTACAGCTATGGAAAAGGAACATATAATGCATCATGAACCTCATTCCAAATCTGGGCCAGGCTACGCTTCACCCGAAGAGGCAATAAAGGCTACCCCCGAAAAAGTACTTTACAGCGTCGCACTTTACGTAGGAACAGGGATCGAGGAGCCCGATTACCTGGCCACAATCGATGTTGATCCCACATCTCCCACCTACTCCCAGGTGATTCATCGTACACCGATGCCCAACGTCGGTGACGAATTGCATCATTTTGGCTGGAATGCTTGTAGCTCATGCCACGCAGACGAACGCAAATCGCGCGGCTTTCTTGTCGTTCCGGGGATGTTTTCCAGCCGCATTCACATCCTGGATGTCTCTGATGAACGGGCACCAAAACTGCATAAAGTGATCGAACCCGAAGAGATCAAGCAGAAGACGAACCTCACTGCTCCCCACACCGTTCACTGTCTTGCCGAGGGTAACATTATGATCTCGATGCTCGGTGATAGTGAGAGCAATGGTCCTGGCGGTTTCCTTCTGCTCGACGAGCAGTTCAATATTGCCGGCCGTTGGGAACATAACGCTGACGGCATGCGCTTCAACTATGACTACTGGTATCAGCCACGTCACAATGTGATGGTGAGCAGTGGATGGGCTGCGCCTGCTACGTTTACGAAAGGCTTCAATCTGGAAGATGTGGCTGCGGACAAATACGGTCACCACCTGTACTTCTGGAATTGGGACAAGCATGACATTGTCCAGAGTGTCGATCTGGGCGAAGAAGGCATGATTCCGCTTGAGGTACGCTTCCACCATAACCCTGATAGCACACATGGGTTCGTCGGAGCGACGCTCAGTAGCAACATGTGGCACTGGCATAAGCCCAATGAAAAGTGGCAACTTGAAAAGGTCATTGATGTCCCTTCAATTGAACTAGAAGGTTGGCCCATTCCAGTACCAGCGCTGATCACCGATTTCCTGGTCTCGATGGACGACAGGTATCTCTACCTCTCGAACTGGCTCCATGGCGATATTCGCCAGTACGATATCAGCGATCCTTCCCATCCGAAACTTACCGGGCAAGTTTGGTGCGGTGGCCTGTCTGGAAAAGCTGCCAGCGTTCAAGATCATAAGCTCAACGGTGGTCCACAGATGCTTCAGCTCAGTCTTGATGGCAAGCGGCTGTACATTACCAACTCGCTCTACAGTTCGTGGGATAACCAGTTCTATCCCGAGATCGCCAAAGCAGGGTCGTATCTCCTGCAAATAGATTGCGATACAGAAAAAGGTGGCTTGAAGATCAACAATAAATTCTACGTTGATTTCGGCAAAGAACCCGCTGGCCCGGCACGAGCCCACGAGATGCGGTATCCTGGTGGTGACTGCACCTCCGACATCTGGATATAGTTTTCAGGTGAGGAGGAATACACGCGTTTCTGTATGGGAGAAAGGCGAGAGGGTCACATACCTCTCGCGCCTCTCTCCGTAGCATCCTCACATTTGTTGTATGCTGTACCAGCATTTCTCAATGAGAGGGATGTCCGATGCGCACAATGAAGTTGATATACCAGAAAGATGCTCGACCTTCTGCGAGCAGCCGGGCACCTGTTATCTGGCCCTGGATTCTGGTCATTGCAGCCTGGACGGTAGTGTTGCTGGCAGCTCTCACGAAGCAGACTTTCCTGATCAATCATAACTACCTGCTTACTCAGAGCCATCTCTCGTGGCCTATAGCCCTGGTCTTGTTTCTGACTTGCTGGCAGGTGATGACCATCGCGATGATGCTGCCATCGATTATGCCCCTTGTCTACATGATTGTGCATGCCAGCCGACGTCAACGGTATTGGTGGGCCACACAGGCAGCTTTTTTGGTGGGATATGCAGTTGTCTGGACCGCCTTCGCGCTTGCGGCGTTGCTGACAGACACGCTGGTGCATCGACTGGTCAGCAATTGGTTCTGGCTCTACATACATTCCTGGCTGATCGGCGCAGTAATCTTTGCCATTGCGGGCGGCTTTCAATTCAGCCCGCTTAAGAATCACTGTCTGAAGCAATGCCGTAGCCCTCGCAGCTTTTTCATGCGCTACTACCGGCAAGGTATAGGTGCTTCCTGGCATCTGGGGCTACGCCATGGCATGTCCTGCCTGGGCTGTTGTTGGGCATTGATGCTGGTGATGTTTAGTATAGGAGTGGGAAGCATTGTGTGGATGGCCGTGTTAACTGGATTAATGATGATGGAGAAGACATATCCAGGCGGCCAGCGTCTCAGTCCATGGTTGGGGATAGCCCTACTGCAGCTGATGGTGTTATGGCTGGTTCATCCAGCCTGGCTACTGGCTGGCAGTGGAGTTTAAAGCTATTAGAATGTATCTGAAACCTGTGACCATGGGAAGCCATGCGCCACCGTACGGGCGAGCGCATGCACGCCTGAGCCAATTTTATGTGATTGTGAAAAAAGTGCGCCAGACGCACTTTTTTCACAATCACATAAAAGAAAAACCAGACCTGTTTCTCCCCTATTAGTGCTTCTCTTGCAACTCTTGACAACACCCCCAGGAATTGTAGAGGCTGCTGGGTTATGGTACAATCGTGCCGACAGCAATGGTCTGAAACCTTGAGCCATATATCGTGCTATTGTCTGCGTAATTGAGGGTTCAATCTTTCTAGTCACCACTGTAAGATCCACCATCCAAGGAGACACTTATGGAGACAACGGAGTCCGCTCAACCTCTTGTCATCCTCAATCCTGCCGCCCGGCATGGCAAAGTAGACCTCTATCGTATGCTTGTGCGCAGCCGCGCGGAGCAAGAACATGCGGAGTATATCGAAACGAGCGCGCAAGGAGAGGCGCGGGAGCGTGCCCGGCAGGCTGCTATGCAGAACCGTCCCGTGATTATCGTTGGCGGTGATGGCTCGGTGAATGAAGTTGTCAATGGCCTGTTAAGCGTGAGCCAGCGTGTCCCGCTGGGCATCGTTCCAGCAGGTTCAGGCTGCGATTTCGCCTGGAATACACTAAAATTGCCTCACGATCCCCTGGCCGCGGTCGAGCGCGCCTTCAACGGTAGATTGATTGATGTGGATGCCGGTCGGGTAAATGAGCGTTATTTCGCCAATTCGTTCAGCGTGGGGCTGGATGCCGATATCGCGGTGGCAGCGGGAAGCCTGAAAAAATATTTGCGCTTGAGTGGTATGCCTCTCTATTACACGTCAACCCTGCGTCAGTTGCTCTTCGGCTACCACCGCTGTCCCTGGCTGAATTTCAGCCTGGACGATGATCGAGAGGGGCACAAGCAGGAACAGCGCTTTGTCCTCATGGCGATTACTACCGGGCCAACCTATGGGGCCGGATTTCGCATCAATCCCCAGGCCGATCATACCGATGGCCTCTTCGATATCTGTACCATTCGCTACATACCCTTACTGCTCGCCCTGCACCTGTTACCAAGCGTACAGAAAGGTGAACACAGCGATCTGCCGGAAGTCACCTTCTATCACGCCAGAACCGTACATATTGAGAGTCGCAAGCCCGTAAATATCCAGATGGATGGCGAAACCATGTCTGCGAGCAGCTTCGATGCCACCATCCTGCCGAAAGCCCTGTGGGTACGCGTATGAAACAGGCAGCGTCATATGGAAGTGGGTGGATGGGGCGCATCATTTACAGTACGCTGCGTCCAGTAGCCCGGTTGTTGGCATTCCTGGTGTGCCGCCTCGCCGTGCGTGGCTCTGAGCATGTACCCGTGAATGGTCCCCTTTTGCTCGTTTCCAATCATCTAAGCTGGATTGATCCCATCTTAGTCGCGGGCCTCCTACCTCGCCGTACCTGGTTTTTTGCCAAGAAAGAGATTTTTCCCTGGCCCATTGTGGGCTGGCTGGTGCGTCGTACCGGGCAGATTCCTGTACATCGTGGCGAGAGTGATCGCGTGGCCCTGGAACAGGCGCTTGCCTACTTGCAGGAGCAACGCGCATTGCTCATCTTTCCTGAGGGGACCGTAGCGCGCCAGGAGCAGATGCTGAAGGCCTATACGGGGGGGCTATGCTTGCCCTGCGCACCGGGGCGACAGTGCTCCCCGTGGCTCTGAGTGGCACGCGGCGTATTCTGCGCTCCGGAGGCGGGATGCGTCCCTATGTCTCCGTTCAGTTTGGCAAACCCTATGTTCCCGTTCTGCCCGCGGGCCTGACGCGCAAAGAAGGATTGCGCAACATCACGCAAGAAATGATGTTGCGCATCGCCACTATGTTGCCGCCAGAGCAGCGGGGAGTCTACCGCGACCTGCTGACGGAGGGCTTGTAAACGGCGCACTGCCATAACAAGCTCTCTTGTTGTGTGAAATGGTGATCTCCAAACCTGTCCCTTGGCACAGAGAGTGGACTGTCCCAAGGGCAAGTGTATTGCTGTTACCTTGTCTTTATACTTTCTCTTCTAAAGAGTATTTGGTAAGAATGATGGTCTTTGTATGAGACAGGACCATGCCTTTCAAGAAATAGAAGCTTATCAGCAAATAAGTAAAGGAAATAGAGATGAACTACACCCTTCTTCACAAGGACGAACTTTCCCATTATGGAGATCCCAATGAGTTCCAGGGCTATCAGCATGGAGATACTCATGTGTCTTTTATCTGGGTCGAATTGCCACCAGGACATGGTCCACGGCTTCATAAACATCCCTATGAAGAGGTCTTCATTGTACAGGAAGGCCAGGTCACCTTTACGGTTGGTTCAAACACACTTGAGGTGAATGCAGGGAGCATTGTGATTGTGCCAGCAGGCGAACCGCATAAATTTATTAATTCTGGTAAGGGGCTGCTCCGGCAGATAGATATCCATGCAAGCCCACAGTTCATCACAGAATGGCTCGAGGATTGAATATAGTGCGCTTCGTTCATGGGATTTGCGTGGCCCTCACCTTTCTTTTTGAATCATCAGATCAGGTTTGTTTGGTTATTCTGCCGTAATTATGAAATGCAAGCTTATTCCATTGTAACTTCTTATCTGAGCTTTACGCTACTCGTTCTGTCAACGACGTTCACAAGACATATACTCTTGTGATAAACTCATGTACATATCATTGATCGGGAGATAGACGCAGATGCAGAGACGGTCATTAAAAGAACTTATCAATACAGAGGATCCTGGTTGGCCACTGGTTCAGGAACTGATCGCTACCGCTCGCAACCAGGTAGAAGTACTCGGTAGCCAGCGAACTCGAGGGGAAGAAGTTCTGCTTCATCTCCAGGTGACGACACGTTCGCCCATGGGAGCCATTGCGCTTGAAACTGGTGGTATCCTCATTGACCATGGGTGGTTACGCTTCCTTGGATCAGGACATGAGCGAATGCATGGAAATTTGCAATCCTGGAATACGCACGGAAGTCCCGCTGAGAGTTACACTCTCGATGGCGGCCTGGTCATTGCTCATGACGCTGTTGGCGGATTCTTTGCTCTTAACGGTGGCGCTTTTCCGGGAAAGCCAGGAACGGCCTTCTACTTTGCACCTGATACTCTCAAATGGGAAACAACGAACAAATCGTACTCTGAGCTGCTGGCCTGGGCCTTGTCTGGAGATTTGGAGATATTCTACGGCAACATGCGCTGGCCAGGCTGGGAAAACGACCTTGCATCTCTCACTGCTGACCAGGGGATGTCTATCTCTCCTTTTCTTTTTGCGAGGGGGGCTCTATTGCTGAACGTTCCCGGCGCCCTGTTCCCATGGACGAGCTGTGGCGTTTGCATCTCGACCTGGCCCAACAGCTTGGGGGTTCCCGTTAGAGCCAGCATTTTTTCCCATTTGCAGGATTGCCCGCGAGAAAGCAAGTGTTTAAAGCTTGTCATACTTTATTAACATAAAATTTGCACGCTGCCTCCTTTTGACCGATTTGAACCATTTCTTATCCAGTCTGCACCATATTCTGGCCACGTCGTCTATGTCCAGTACTTCCGGCGGAAAGCAACATTTATACATATAAAAACGTCTCCTTTTAATAAAGACATATTTTTTGCGGATAAAGGGGTTTTTCCATGTTACAGTATCGTTGGCAGAAGCTTTGCTTGATCTCTACTCTTTTCACGCTATGCAGTTTGCTTATTGGTTGTAGCTCTTATGTAAATGCAGGGATCTCGACCACATCCACTCCCACAGGGTCTTCTCTTCTTTCTACGCTTCCAGGAAACGATGTGGCAATCAGTAGCTGTCAGGACCAGCCACCAGCACCCGTTGTGACTAGAAACGCGCCAGGCGGAGTACAACAAACTCTCTATGTCTCGGCCTCCACTCATCTCTACGCGGTGAATGCCAGTAATGGCGCAGTGCGCTGGTGTCGACAAGTGAAGTCAACCAGAAAATATGATTGCCCACTAGATGAGCATTGTCCGCTATTTCCATCTCCCATATTCGGCACACCGAAAGTGACAAACAATGCTGTCTATATTTGTATTAGTCATAATGGAACCTATACCGTAGCTTTCAATAGGAAAAGTGGTTCACTGCTCTGGAGCGCGCAAAGCGATTGTGGAGTTGTTGACATCCCCTTTGCAGATCATGCCGTTCCCCTCGTGAGGGACAATATTGTATACAGCGGCACCTATGCGTTGCGCGCACAGGATGGGAAAGCGCTCTGGCGCGTTGCCATCAACCCGGATACGGATGGGGTACTCTCACTTCAGGCTCTGGTAGGCAATACCATCTATGCCAATGCTCAGAATTACGTCTATGCCATTGATGCCAGGAATGGCAAAATCCTCTGGCGTTCTGCACCTGATAGGCATGAACCTATCGGCGGCCCACTCGTTGTCTCTGACCAACGGCTCTACGTCGGCACGCTCGGTTCGGTCGACAATCCAGATGCTGGTAGTTTTTATGCCTTGGATGCCGACTCAGGCAAGGTACTCTGGAACTATCACCTGAACTTCTATCAAGGCGCGGTCGTACAGAATGAGACCATTTATATCGGTGCCCAGGATCTTTACGCTCTGAATAAGCAGACAGGGGGCTTACTCTGGGTCCATCAATTGGCTGGTCGAGGAACCACCATGATTGCCAGTACAGGGAATGTTCTCTACATCAATGCCGATGGCGCTTATGCGCTCAACAGTATGAATGGTAGCGTACTCTGGCATAAGAGCCTGGGCAGTAGTCCGAGTGTCTCTTTCGTTCCACCTGTCGTGGTAAGCGGAGTGGTCTATCTAGCCAGCATTGATGGGCATGGGCGGAGTATTTTTTATGCCCTCAACGCCAGCAACGGAACCGAATACTGGCAGAGCGACTATCCCTACCAGTTAGAGCCCTTGGTGGTCGCGTAATGGCTCGTGAGTCCCAGCGGGTCAAGCTAAAAGGATGGGAAGAGGAGAACCAGGGGAGAGGTCGGACCCTGTTCATAACGAGCCTTGCCCTCCTCATCGTGTTGATCGTTGTACTTAGCTGGGCCGCCTTCCAGCTGTATGCCGGGAAGCCATCCCCTCGGAATGCCTCTTCCCCTCACTCCACACCTGTCCAGAATACCCATATACCTACATCCACCATCACCAATGCAACGCCTCTTCCTCAAGTGACCCCTCCACGCAGAGATAGCACTATGGCCTATGATCCTCTCCATCACCTGGTCCTTCTGTTTGGTGGCACCATCGAAGCCGCAGATGTACAACAGACAAACGAGACATGGGCCTGGAATGGTCATGGCTGGAAGCAACTTCATCCCGCATCCTCGCCTCCGGCGCTTCAGGGAACGATGGTCTATGATGCCGCTAGCCAACGCGTCATCCTCTTCTTATACCAGGTCCAGAGTGCAGGGAAGGTTGCCAACGAAATGTGGTCGTGGGATGGCACGACCTGGCAACAACTGTATCCGGCAACGATGCCAGCAGTGGTTGGCGCTAGCATGGCCTATGACGAGGCACAACACGAGATCGTTCTCTTCGGCGGTGGCGTACCATCTGGAAGAACGGTTACGATGGTAAATACCACCTGGACGTGGGATGGCATGAACTGGAGGCAGCAATATCCAGCGACGTCCCCCGCTCCCCGCGCAGGAGCTGCGATGACATATGACGCGGTGCGCCAGCAGATCATACTGTATGGGGGCACTGGTGATGGATCAGGTGTTTCTTCTGTTGCTTCTGAGACCTGGACATGGGATGGCACAAACTGGCAGCAGCACAATGGCGCAGGCGTTCCCTTTCAAGACCAGAACGTACACCTGGTATACGATAGCGTCACTCGACAAATGCTTTTGTTCGGTGCTATAAGCTCAGATGCTACCTGGGCCTGGAATGGAACGAGATGGGTCTGCGTCACCGCCCATGGTGCCCCCACTGCTCCCTTCCAGGGGGCCTCCGTCTATAATGATGCTGCACAGAGTGTGATAGTCTATGCCGCACAGGGTGATAGCAAGATGGGCACCACTCCTGTGCCCCAGACATGGATCTGGAGTGGAACAGCATGGAAACTGCTGCCATGATGTCCAAACACCATATACAAATACCATATAACGGGGGCAAATTTTGTAATTGTGATTTGCCTGCTTTTCTGTTATTCTGGCGCACTATATAGTTTTCATACAACATAGCTGATTAAAAAGGTGATATGCTAAAGTTATATGGGGTCAGCATCATTACGTAATCCCAAACGTTGCTGCAAGCATATTGCTTGATGTATGCAAGAGCGTTTACAGCATCCTGCGATGTACAGACATAATAAACTGGAGAGCTCCATAACTACTTTTCCAGAGTAGCAGCGATGCAATATTGAGACGAAGAAAGAGACATATCATGGAAGTATTTGATGCAGTTCGCACTGCTCTGGCGGTCCGTCAATTTCAAGATAAGCCGGTCCCTGAACCAATTGTTCATCAAATCGTCGAAGCGGGGCACTTGACCGCGAGTAGTATGAACGGGCAACCCTGGCATTTCATCGTCGTAGAGAACAAGGAGACCCTGAGTCAACTTGCTCCACTTGCCAGGACAGGGCCCTATATTGCGCAGGCCCCCCTGGCGATTGTTGTTGGCATGGAGTACAGCCCATTTGCAATTTCCGATGCGAGTCGGGCCATTCAATCCATGATACTGACAGCATGGGCACAAGGCATTGGCTCAAACTGGGTAGGTTTCGATAATCTCAAACAAATTAATCCCCTCTTAGGTATTCCTGACGAGATCGAAATCCTTGCAGTTCTTCCGTTTGGTTACCCAGCCCAGGCTATCGGCAAAGGCCGGAAGAAGCGGAAGCCATTGCATGAGGTCGCTCATCGCGAACGCTGGGACCAGCCCTTTGCATAGGTGGGTCTCTGAGTAACGACATAGCGTTGAGGAACTTCAAAGAGATATCTCTGCTCTTCGAAGTTCCTCTGTGAATTCATTAGCTGGACAGATTATAGTTCTGTTTGTTTCTCTTGAGACGCAACTGCACCATTCTCATCTCTTGAGCGGCTACTTTGGGCATTTCTATCCGCTTGAAGAGACGCTTCTTGTCGCATCGGTCTCGGATCTGCTGTGCTTTGATGCGCAGGCCCAATTGCAATGGATCGCAGAACGCCTGGGGATCGATGGAGTAGTCATCACGCGTGTCGCAGGCAACATCATATATGGCGAAGGCGAGTGGGATCCACCAGGGAGATGGCGACCATTATTGACGCGTACCCGTTGCATCATTGAGCGCATGACAGCCGACGCATCTTCATAGAGAGATGGCTCGCGAATACGATCGTGCATGGCGAGCAAGGCGTCATAGACCTCTTGATGATGACCCTGTTGGTAGCGTTCATAAAAGTGAAGCATAGGTATCCTTGATCAGGTAAAAGAAACGTGACAAAAATTAATGACACCTTATTATGTACAACACACATATCATCTATTGTATCTCAAGCATTGACGAGCAGACGAATGCTCATCGTGCAAATGGACCGAGAACTATTTGTTTAATGTGATGTTGCTTTGGCGTGAACATGGTCAGTATTCTTGAGGTTATGTGATCTTCGATAGAAAGAGAACATCCTATGCTTTTGTATCTTCATCCCACGCGACGCGAGGCCATCACGGCCAGCGGAACGACGCTCATCCGCTGGTCGCTCACCACCAATCCAGCAACCATGCTGACTCAGGTTTCTACGGCCCCGGCAATCTTCTTTGAACACCTGTATGATCCAGGTGGCCGGATGCACACGTTTGGTGGGATTACCCGCACTCCAGATGGTGAATTCTTTGCATTACAGCAGCCCTGGCCGTTAGATTCTCACCCTCACAGTCCGTGTGTGATCGAATGGCGCCGTTGGGACAATCTCTCGCCCCCCCGAACTGCTACCGTTCCGAACACAGGATGCCCGATTAGGAGCATGGATTGCTCCCTCGATAGTCGCTGGCTTGTTCTGGACAATGATGAACATATTTTTCTCCTCGACTGGCACTCGGGCGAGGTGATCAGCCGCCACTTTGCTGGTGGCTATGCAACTAGCGGTCTCGCGTTTGATCCCACGTCTACCTTTGTGGCCGGATTATCGTTTGCTGATGGCGGTGGATGTCTGAAGCTCTGGCGACTCGATCCGGCGGAACGATTTGTGGCACGACCGGCCCGCGAGGAGTAGATCTCCCATACGTTCGTTCCGCAGGATGTGGTGAGCGGAAACATAGCGTTAACCCTGGTGCATGAGGACCTGGACCGGACGCACATTGCCTGGGCAAAGCGAGATCTCGCGGATACAGAGTGTCTCACAGTATTTAGCCCGGATAGTCGTATCGTAGTGTTCGCTCTCAGATCCTCCTATAGTGAATGCGGCATGGAACTGGTGGCTTACGAGGTGGTATCTGGCAGACGACGATAGTGTGCCCGCAGCGAAGAGGAACATTGGGGACCTGGCGTCTTCACTCCTGATGGCCGTAGCCTGGTGGTCCCTATGCAAGGAAACAAACTCTTCCTCTATCGCGTTGAGGACGGCGTGTTGATACAGCGCCTACCGTCAGAACTCGACGAACCTGTTCAGGCGCTGGCGTTCGATCACGATGGCCGGACGCTCTGGCTGGCTACAGAAGGCGCACTGGTCCAGCACCCAGGTTATACTCATGAGTGAGTTTCCCGTCAATAATGTATTTCCATTTTTGTGGATCTTCCGCCTATTGGAGCTTTATTCGCAGGCTGAACAGTACAAGGAGGAGAAACTGTGGCTAACAAAGAGCATGTGTATCTTTTTTTTCATTTGAAAAAGTGGGTCGATTGGCGTCGATCACATCCAGACGTTGTGCCAGACCTGAGCGCCATGGAATTTGATGATGATTTCATTCCTCATGTGATAGAGTATATCTCAGCTTTGGGGACTCTATCAAACGGGGGCAGGATCGAAGCGGTCAAGTCCAAGTGGGTTGGTAGCATCTCCCTGGATAAGGGTGGCCAAAAAGTCTTCTATGGCAAGACAAAAAAAGAGGTTACCGAGAAGCTTGTACAGTTTCGTCATGAGCAGCAGCAAGGTGTGCTAATCCCTACCTCACAGCAGGCCTTGGCGGAGTTTCTTCAGCTACAGGCCTTTTATGAACTGAAGTTGAATAGCGGGCTTTCTCCTACTACTGTGACAACTATTCATAACGTTCTACATAAAGCTTTGCAGAGCGCTGTAAAGTGGAACCTGGTCGCGAGGAATGTATGCAAATTAGTCTCGCCCCCTCGTAGAGAACGATTTGAAGTAAAGGTGCTTTCTCTTGAAGAGATACAGAAGTTGTTAAGCGTGGCCAGGGGACGTGATATAGAAGGGCTTTTGTGTCTCGCTGTAGCAACAGGGTTGAGGCGAGGTGAGTTGATGGGTCTCAAGTGGCAGGATATTGATCTTGTTGCTGGGACGCTCCAGGTAAAGCGTACGCTTTCACGTGTACCTAGCAAGATGGAAGGGCAAGGATACGTGGAGGCTGACACAAAAACAAAAAAGAGCCGGCGTAGTATTGTGATCGCGCCCTTTGCTATTGAGGCTTTGAAGCAACATCGTATACGCCAGCTGGAGGCAAAGCTGAAAGTCGGCTCCGCCTGGCAAGAAAACGGCTATGTGTTTTGTACCTCGATCGGTACGCATGTCAACCCAACACGCGATATTCTGGATCCATTTAAGGCGCTTTTGAAAGAGGCTGGTTTACCAGATGTGCGTTTCCACGATCTTCGCCATAGTTCTGCTACTCTGCTTTTGAGCGCTGGTATCCATCCAAAGGTGGTGCAGGAAGTTTTAGGCCATAGCAACATTAGTATCACGATGGATATTTATTCTCATGTGCTTCCTAATATGCAAAAGGATGCTATGAGTAGACTGGATGCATTGATTGATGAGAAGAAAGGAGAGGACGAGGCTTCCTCGGGAAAATAAATAGCCGTTGCGGCTGATCAAAAAGTCATGCGAGAATGCTTGTTATGTGCGAGGTAAACTGATATATTCGAGCGATATGCATTGTTCAACGTGCATGAGATATACGGAGGAAATCAGAATGAGGAACACAACAAACCCCTCAACCACCGACAATAAGAATGCGCCGACGCTGCGTCTAGTCTGGCCGCAGTGGCAAGGTGCAGGCGTAGAATCCGTTCACAAGTTTTTCTCGGAGGTTCCCTTTGAGGACGCTCGTAGAGGCTATGCAGTAGGGTCTGCCGTTCTCAATGCGGTGCTGCCAGCGCACAATGGACCGACCGCTTTCGTTCCGGTCTCTTCTGACGATCGTGGTCTAGGTAAGCAGGATGGGATCGAAGCGAAGGAGGCAGTGGTCGCGCAACTGGCCACAGCATTGGAGGTGATAGACCGCTACAGCCCTCAGCGTATCCTCACACTTGGCGGCGAGTGTTCGGTGAGCGTGGCGCCCTTCTCCTGGCTGGCCAAACGCTATGGCGACGATCTTGCGGTGCTCTGGATCGATTCGCATCCTGACGTCGGTACTCCCACCAGTCACTACCCCGGATACCATGCTATGGCAGTTGCAGTTCTTACTGGTCATGGAGATCCGGATGTGCTTCGCCTTCTGCCTGCCACCTTTGATCCAGGTCGAGTGGCTCTTGTCGGCCTGCATTCATGGGCCGAAGATGATTTTCCCAACATAGCTCGTTGGGGGATTAAATCGTTTCGTCCTGACGATCTTCACCATTCCAGTCAGCCGCTTCTCGATTGGCTCAAGGCATCAGGGTGCTCGCGTGTTGCCATCCATTTCGATGTCGATGTCGTAGATAGCAACGAGATCGTCTTTGGTCTTGGGGGAGAGCCTGACGGCCTGGCGAGCAACGAAGTGCGACGACTCGTCGCAGACGTGAGTGCCGTTGCTGATGTTGTTGGATTGACGATTGCAGAATTTATCCCGCGCCAGGTCATCCGACTCCAGCAGGTATTGCGCAACTTTCCCCTCATCTAAAACCCCTGGCGACGAGCAGGGTTGACGAGCGATTCACCTGGGACCTTGTTTTATGGCAAATCTTACGGCAGTTGCTAAAATTTTCCTTCTTTTTTCGGCATATCACTCTGTAATGTAGCAATTTCCAATGAGTTGCTACAGGGTTGCTACATTTTGGCGATTTAGCCGAAATATAAAAACCCCTCAGGCGGCTGTACATACGGCCTGAGGGGTCATCCTATAAAAAGGGGGTGCCGGTGGAGAGATTCGAACCCTGTTCGTGCTTTTTGCCCGTCCCAACTGGCTCTACAGCTGGCTTTACGCATTTCCTCTTGTTTTCTTGATGGGCTCCTGACAGGAGAGCTGACAGGGAACCTCGTTTACTGCTGTAGCGCGTCATTGAGCTTGTTCATCGCCTCCTCTTGCATCGTCGGGAGCACGTGCGAATAGATATCCATCGTGATGCTAATCTGGCTGTGCCCCAGGATCTCCTGGACGATCTTTGGGTGCACCTTCATGCCGAGGAGCATCGTCGCCGAGCTGTGCCGGAGATCGTGGAAGCGGATATCGGGCAACGCGGCCTCGGCCAGCAGGGACTTGAGCACCGCGAGGACGTCCCGCGTCGGGTTGAGGTGCGTCCCGATCGACGTGCAGAACACGTAATCGTGATCCTGCCAGTCCAGGCCTGCTTTGAGCTTTGCCTCCAACTGCCTGATCCGGTGCTGCTTCAGTACCTCGATGGTGAAGGGTGGGAGGACGATGCTCCTGCGCCCCTTCTCCGTTTTAGGTTCGGCCTCCTCGAATCCCTTGCCCGGAAGCTTGCTCGGGATCCTCGAAAGGATGCGGCGCACCTGCAGCACGCCCCTGTTCATGTCGATGTCCTGCCACTTGAGCCCGAGGAGCTCTCCCCGGCGCATGCCCGTCGCCAGTGCGAGAATGAAAAGCGCCTCCTGACGGTGTCCGTGGGCCACTGCCAGGAACTGGTGGATCTGCTGCATCGTGAGCGGCTGAATCTCAAAGCGCTTCCGCCTGGGTGGCGACACGAGGTCGCACGTATTGCGTCCGATCAAATTCCAGCGGACGGCGGTTTCCAGGGCTTTGTGCAGGACATTGTGAAAGCTAATGACAGTGGTGTTCGAAAGACCCTCCTCCAGTTTCTTCTTGTAAAATGATTGGATATGCTGCGGCGAGAGCTTTTGGAGTTGGTGATGTCCGATTCCTGGCACCAGATGAAGCCGTACAATTTCCTCATATCGCTCATACGTTCGAGAGCGGATGCTCTGCTTGTGCACGTCCTCTAGCCAGTGGGTGAGAAACTGTCCGACCTTTTGCTGTGGACCCGTGACGAGCATGCCTTTTTGCTGCTCATACAGGGCAACCTTCAGCTTTTCCTGGACTTCCTTCCGCGTTTTCCCGTAGAGGAACTTACTCTTTCCGCCTTCAACGGAGATCTCTGCAGTCCAGCGGCCATCTTTTCTCTTATAAATGGACCCTTCACCTCGTCCGCGTTTTGCAACCATAGGGGCACTCCTTTGTTATCAAGTGCCCGACTATCCATCTAGCAGACACCTGTATCGTATCATATTGAGCTTTCTCATTAAAGAAGAGGCGTACCTTTGGAGAAAAAATGAGCGGTAGGTAATTACATTCAAGTGTCTCTATTCGTATAGTCTAAAAACAGGGAGCTATTACTTCTACTGGGTTGCTGGGCCGATGCTGATAGAGAATATATATTCCTGGACGCAAGTGTGGCTGCGCAGTATCCTGAAGCCAGGTTTCCAGAAAATAGGACACTTACAGAGATGCGTTTTCCTGTTCTTTAATCCACTTCTGAAGAGAGTCGATGGAGATGCGTACGGCTCTCCCAAAGCGAATGACTGGAGGCCCTTGCTGCTGTGCAAGCAGCACATAGAGCTTGGCGCGAGAGATGCCGAGACTCCGAGCTGCCTGTGGAATAGTAAGGAGTAGTGGCTGGATCTCCTGTTGTTCATCTTCCTGCTGCATGGATGTGATCCTTTCGTGGCTATGATGATCGTATCGTATCTTTCAGGATGTTTGCTCCTCTATTGAGGAACGCGATCTCTTCCGATCATACTGTCTTGGATCTGGTAGCACTGGTGCAGGAGGCAGGTGGAGGTAGGGGGAGTGGAGGAGTAGGAAGAAAATTTATACAATAGGCCCTCTTTATGGTTACTATCCAGGGCGAAGAAGATGTTCAGCCCTCAGCCCTATTTCGTTATAGCTGTTTCATCATAAAAAATGGATGGCAGGTCACATGTATACGTATCCTGCCATCCAAAGAGGGGTGCGGCAAGTATTTTTGCGTGAGGCAGCTTCCAGGCACCGTCGCTCCTGACCTGGCTTCCTCCATGACACCTTGTCAATGATCTCGTCATCGCAACTGCCCTGAAAAAGGCTTGACACCCCCTTCTTTTTCTGTTATTTTATTAGTAACCATTGGTAACTAAAAATAACAAAGGTAAATTTATAGGAAGGAAAGAACGACGACTGCGAGATCAGCAAGAGCTCAGGCAGAGTATGTTGGAGGCGGCGCGCGCAATCGCTCTGGCCGAAGGGTGGAGTAATGTGACGATGCGCAAGATCGCCGATCGCATTGAGTACAGTCATGCCGCCATTTATGACTATTTTGAAAACAAAGATGTGCTTCTCTTAGAGCTTGTGCATGAGGGTTTTCGCCTGCTGGAGGCAGACCTGAAGCGAGCCCGAGCATAGGCTCATGATCCAGAGGAGGCGATGCGGCTCATTGCTCATGGCTATTTCGGATTCGCCTGGCGCTATCCTGAACTCTACCGCCTGATGTATGGTCTGGACGGCGTCACGTTCAGCATCTCCGAGCCCGAGAAAGAGGGACTACAAATAGAGGATGTGGTGGTACTGACTGTCAAAGAAGTGCTTGATTCTCATGGCTGGTCAACAGAGCACCTGGCCGATCAGGTGAATATCCTCTGGGGGATCGCTCATGGGCTGGTTGCTCTCACGCTGGCAGATCGCATTCGCGGCGGGCAGGCGCAGGCAACACAATTATTCGAACGGGCAGTTCAAGACATGCTGCTGGCCTGGAAACATGAGGCGGATACCGTTGTCCTACCTCCTCTTTCCAACACGTAGCCTCTCTCTAAGTTCGCTACGGATGTGACGGACCTGGGTGTAATTTACATTTTACTTACCAAAGGCCACAAAACAAACAAAGGTAAACAACACTATAGAGCGAGTAGATAGATATCTTGATACTCTATCCTTTGACACTTTTGCTGCACATTGTGGATGTGGTTGGCCTGTTTATCGCTATTAGCCTGGAGTTAGCCGTCGTGGCTCGCTTACAGGCGGCGAAGACGACCACCCAGGTCCATGAATGGCTCACACTCAGCCGCGTGATTGATCTGGTTTTGCCAGTCTCTGCTGTATTCATTTCCCGGGCCTAGTTGCGTTGGGCGTGGTTATCATGATGGTCTTGAAACTGGATTGGCTTGGTTCGGGGATGGTGATTGCTCTGGCCCTCATCGTAGGCCTCATCATTGCCTTCGTGTATAAAGGGTAGAGCATCAATTTTGCTAAAGACCTTTGTCAAGAACTCTTCACAGAGAAACAGTGAAAGAAAGAGGAAAAAGATGTTTTCAGAACAAGAGCTCGCGTTTTTGCGTACACAACCACTCGCCAGACTGGCAACGGTAGCCGTCACTGGTCAGCCTGATGCGGATGCGGTCGGATTCGCTTTTGAGAACGGGCGCTTCTATATTGGCGGGTATTTTCTCGAACGCACCCGCAAGTATAAACATATCGCCGCTGGACAGAGCAAGGTGTCGTTACTTATTGATGAACTACGCTCACTCGATCCCCTGGAGCCACGCTCGATCAAGCTTCATGGAGAGGCCGAGATTCTGCAACTTGAGGAGGGATTTCGGGGGCCTGGCACCTATATTGTGATTACGCCGAAGGTTTCCTGGAGTAGCGGTATTGAAGGGCCGGCTTTTCAGGATGGCAAGCCGGTCGTCAAAAAAATCACCTGGCAAGAATGATCTGGTTTTAAAGAATCTTTGAGGATAGGAAGTGTAGGAGGAGAAATAGTTCATGGCATTTGTGTGCAACGAGATTCAAAAAGACTGAACAGAAAAAGAGAAAGCAAAGGAGAAAGAACCTATGGCAACTATTCTTTCTAAAGAGCAGCTTCAGAATGGCTACCTGTTTCAAGGAAAGGACTATGGAGGTATACCTATTTCGTTTTTCTGGATGCAGCTCCCCCCTGATGAAGGACCCAAACTGCACTACCACCCGTATGACGAGATTTTTATCGTTCTGGAGGGTCGCGCCATGTTTACGGTGGGTGAAAGTACGGTAGAAGTCGCTGCTGGAAACGTCGTGATCGGGCCAGCCAATGTGCCTCACAAGTTCAGCAAGGCGGGCTCGGAGAGCTTAAGAATCGTCACGATCCATCCGAGTCCAAAGACCATCGGAACGCGAGTTGAAGACTGAGACGAGGAGGGTATCATGAACCTGTGAAGCATATATTGACACTGTGCAGCGTATTGTGGCAAGGGAAGCGAGGAAAAGTGAGCGAGAAAGCAGGCAGCATTCTCTCGACGCACTGCCACGATATGCTATGCAATGCAGAATTGCTGCCAAAGGATGCTTCACAGCATCATGTTACCCGATTGCCCTCGATCACAGCCTGGGAGCGTGAAACAGTGCCAGGATATGCTTCATGATTTTCAATCGTGCGGATACCCCTGACTTCAGGCAGGGGAGGAAGCACGCCTCCTTTTTTCAATGCAGTTCTTCAAGAATGCCCCCGAAGGGGAGGAGGAGAAATATGCGGTTTCACCTCCTGACCAGAGATGGCTGGCACCCTTTTCCGCACAAAGTCAAGTTTGCCTCGCCGATGATACCGGGCTGCATATCCGCTGAGCACTGCCTCGAACCCCGTCTGGCTGATTAACTCAGTGGTTATAGAGCTTGGGACTGGCAAGCATCCAAAGGTACGTTCTTGAACACTCCCGATATCGTAGCCCGATAGGGATTGCTCCCCCTGGCTGGGGCTGGTCAAGTCCGGGCTTGCAGAAGACGAGCAGAAGTCACTCCATCTGCAAGCCCACGCCTTTTAGGCGTGGGGTACTTGACACTGAGCGTCTGCATCTCCGCGTGACCTCAGGGATGTCAGCTTCCTGACAACGTGCCGGTTGTAACCGCTCCTGCGCGCTTGTAATTCACGATAATGATGCCACTTGGGGAGACCTGGCTATCCGTCACCTTGAACGCCGCTGGAATGGTGCCATCGACAAACAACCGTTTTCCACTGCCCAACGTCAGCGGGTAGATCTTGAGCCAGAACGCATCGACCAAATCATGCTTCATGAGCGTCTGAACGAGATTGGCACTTCCGTACACGTGCAAATCCGGCCCTTCCTGCTGCTTGAGTTGGCTGACTTTTTCCGCAAGGTCTCCGCCTAAAAACACGGAGGGCTGCCATTCGCTAGAAGTCATAGTATTCGAGGCAACGTATTTGGTCGCTGTACTGGCGCCCGGCCATATGTCGGTGTGCTTCGGCCAGTAGGGTTCCCAGATTTCAAAGGTTTTGCGCCCTAGCAACAGATCAAACGGCATACTCATCTGCGTATTCATGACGGACCCAATAACATCGTCGGAATATGGGGCTTGCCATCCGCCATACGCAAAGCCACCACTGGTATCTTCCTCTGGCGCGCCTCCGGCTTGTATGACACCATCAAGGGTAACGAATTCGAGGACAATAACTTTTCTCATAACCGCATTCCTTCACTATCTGGCGAATTTTGGTGCCGATCACGTGTGTTCATCGGTGTTTTCTTCCGTTTCTCTCCCTCTTGCATTCGGCATGACTGATGGAGAGCGGAGATGTTCTTGCACATTGTACGTCTATCTATTCTATTGGCGGAGCAAGAAAAAAACTTCTTGGATCTTGCTCACATCTTCGACCTGCTTCTTACTTGAGAAAGATCAGCCGATGTGCCTGATCTGACCTGACAGCAGTAGAGCATGGGTACTGACGGAAGTCGCTCTATGTCTACAAGTGCGGCTATAGTTATGGTGCCCCTGCCCCTCCCTTCTTACCATCGCTGCCCCTGTCCTGCCCCTCTTGCAACGCTATGGTAGCACCGTCTTGAATATATCAATGCTGGAGAAGTAGTTGGCCGCAGCACTCAAGAACTTCACCCTGGGATTAAAACGCGATTACGAGGTCGTGAAAGCGGGCTTCATGCTCGAATGGCCGCAAAGGGCTGTCGAAGGCCATGCCCATCGATTGAAGCTCATCAAGCGGCAATCGTATAGTCAGGCAAGCTTTCAAACCCTGCGCAAGCGAGTCCTGTGCTGCGCCTCGCCGCTTGTCGGAGAGAAGCTGGTGTCGCTTTTCGTGTGACGATGGAGAGACGATCCGTTGACAAATCTCCTCCATTCACGTACGTTACTCTGAAGCAGGTCTCTTTTCTCCAGACCGATGTTGAAAGGAAGGAACAGTTCATGACCCATCTCTATCTCATCCGCCACGGCGACTATATTGGGGAAGCTCATGGCAAACTGGTTGACCACGGCCTCTCGCCACTCGGGGTGAAGCAAGCCGAGTTGTTGCGCGATCGCCTGGCTGCGACCGGTGAGATCCAGGCGGATGTGTTGATCAGCAGCACGCTGCCGCGCGCACAGCACACGGCCGAAATCATCGCGCCCGCGCTGGGTCTGCCTGTGGTGTCAGATCCCGCATTTGAAGAGTGGCGCAATGAGGATGGCAGCTTGAGTGAGGAGCAATTTCTTACCATGTGGAAAGAAGTGCCACGCGAGCAGCGTCCGTATTTTCGCTGGCTGCCCACTGGCGAGAACTGGGTGGAATTCAATCTGCGTGCCACCTCAGCACTCCAGCGCGTGATGCACGAATACGCGGGGAAGACGATGGTACTGGTCTGTCATGGCGGCATTGTCCAGGCCAGCTTCACGTACTTCTTTGGCATGACGATCCACCATCTGCAACGCGCTGACATTAATACGGACTTTACCGCGATCACGCATTGGCAGGTATTTGCACGAGAAGAGGGGTGGCAGCCCAACTTTCTGCTCGAGCGCTACAATGATCGGCATCACCTGGAGGGGGTCGATCTGTCTGTATCTGTTGAAAAACTTGATCTTCAATCAGCAAATTGATTTGCCATCTCTTCACGCAATTCCCACATCTCGCTTTTTCCCCCTGATGTAGAGGAGTCAATGCGCCTGCGCAAATGCAATCTTTGACGTGCTCCTTCCACCACTACCTCCAGGCCAAGATAGTCGTCATGGGGTAGTGGTGGGCATTCATACCAAAAACTACGCTCTTTCCCATCGATCTGGAGCATGCGCTCCTCACCAAGTGTGTGACGACCATTTGCCCAACCTAACCAGAAGCCATAGACTGCCGTAAGTGTGACTACCATTCCACTACAATTTTCGATTTCAGTGAAATTTTGATATGGTGGGAGATCACGCCCCTCGCTTACCTCGTCAATTAGCTCGTATTGGGTAATTCCTTTCTCTGCAAGCAGATCACAAATAAGTTGTTGTCGTCCCGTTGAAACCAGTGCGTAGCGTAGCCTGTAATATCCATGATCTAATTCCAAATTATAATCTATCGCATCCGCGAACACTTTCCCAACGGAAATATTTGCATTCTCAGAAGCGTGCTCGTGTTGCTGAAGGATTGTCTCGTCGCTTGCCTCAAACCATCCACCATGAGATTGATTGTACCGATTTGTGAATGGATAGAACAGGTAGCGTTTTTCGTCAAACCAGGGGAATCTCAATCCGTAGGAAGTCAGGCCACAATGCGCAAGAAAAGTCAAAATTCTTTGGAAGCATGGGAAGTCGTCTGTTGGGATTGGCTGAGATTGCTCTGCCATCAGGCCCCCCTTTTGTTTACAGAGAATATGGCGAGAAAGCCCCGTCCATTTATGGCGGGAATGAATCGCCATCATGGCTGGAACGTGAGGAAACAAACGAAGGGATTTCTTCTCTAGAACTTGCGTTCTTCTCCACATTCTGATAGAATAGCGGTCATTCGATTGGCACAGGTATGGCGATGGAGAAGGAATGAGGATGAAGAAAATAACGACTGACTCGCGAAAGCAGCAGAAACGGCCAGCGACCCCGACCTTCCTGCTCGAATTGCCGCTGGTTGTCGATGCCGGGCAAGCCGCTCGCCTGCGTGCCCACCTGGAAGCGGCCCGCCAACTCTACAATGCCATCCTCTCCGAGGGACAGAAGCGGCTCCGACGCCTACGGGCCGACCCCGCCTGGCACCAGGCCCGCGCCCTGCCGCGCACCCACAAGACCGAACGCGCAGCTGCCTTCTCCACGGTGCGCAAAGCTCATGGCTTCACGGAGGCCGCCCTGCATGAGGCCGTCAAAGGGCTGCGCGTCGGTTGGATTGCTGAGCACATCGAGGCGGTGCTGGCCCAAACCCTAGCCACCCGCGCCTACCACGCCCTCAATCGTGTTTGTCTGGGTCAGGCCAGGCGCGTGCGCTTTAAGAGCCGAGGACGCGGCTTCTCCAGCATCGAGAACAAGCGCAACGACACCGGCCTGCGCTTTGTCCTGCAGCTACCCGAGGAGGGGAACACTGGGCATCTGCTCTGGAATCGGGATCAGCTGCCTGCTCTCATCGATTGGGAGGATGAGGTGGTGGCCTACGGGCTGCGGCACCGCATCAAGTACGCCCGCCTCGTCCAACGTCCCGCCAGCAGCCCCAGGGCTGCCGGAGCCGATGCGCAGGGATATCGCTACGTTGTCCAACTTGCCCTGGAGGGGACGCCCCATCACAAGCCCAAACACCCCATCGGCCAGGGCATCGTGGGCGGCGATCTGGGACCCTCGACTCTGGCGCTGGTGCCCCAACAGGGGGAGGCAAGCCTGCAGGTCTTCTGCGCGGAACTAGCGCCCGATGCGCGCGCCATGCGCCGCTTGCAGCGGCAGATGGAGCGGCAGCGGCGCGCCGGCAATCCGGAGCACTATGACGAGCAGGGACGCATCAAGAAGCAAGGCGCTAGGCAGCGACGCTGGAAGCAGAGCAAACGCTACCAGGCCACGCGGCGGCGCAAGGCGGCCAAAGAGCGCAAACTGGCGGCCCACCGCAAGAGCCTGCACGGACGGCTCGTGCACCAGGTGTGCGCGCAGGGCGACACGATCATCATCGAAAAGATCTCCTACAAGGCGTGGCAACGTCAGTATGGCAAAAGCGTGGGATTGCGAGCCCCAGGGATGTTTGTGGATCAGTTGAGACGCACCGTTGCAAGCACGGGCGGCATCCTGGTGGAGGTTCCCACACGCACAACAGCGCTGAGCCAATGGTGCCACGGCTGTGGCCGCAAGGTCAAGAAGCCGCTCTCTCAGCGCTGGCATCATTGCCCCTGCGGTGTAGGTCCGGTCCAGCGCGACCTGTATTCGGCCTTTCTCGCGGCCTATCTCGATCCAGTCGATCCTACTCCCTCGTGTGCCCGATACCAGCCGTATTGGGAGGGTGCGGAGGCGCGCCTGCGGGCAGCACACGAGTGTCTCATGCAACGTGCGAAAGAGGGGCAGGTCTTGCCCCGAAGCTTTGGCATTCCTAGAGCCGGAGCGCGTCTGCCCCAAAGTCCAGGGGAACCCCCACTAGAACCCGCCGTGCTGCGATCGCATGCGCGGCGGGAAGCGTGGGCCTCTCCCCTGGAACCCCCGCCGCTTTAGCGCGGGGAGCTTCAGTGATGTTCATGAAAACTCTACCAGAAGTTCCATGAACTTGCAAGAATTCAGCTTTCCCAGGGGCAGGGCAATTGCATCTAAAAAAGCTCGTGCCTGCGACTTCTACAACCAGCCAGTTGCAGAAGTCGCAGACACGAGGGGGCAGTACCGCCTACACGTACCCCAGGATGCGGTCAACCTTTACGCACAAAACCACACGCGGATCGCCACGATAGCGCGAGGAGGAGCCATACTTTTCTGCCAGGGTATTGTAAAAGGCTCCAGTGGGATCTTCCTCGACCTTATCAACCACCCCACGAAACTCGGCATACGTGTACGGGTCATCGGGGTCAGTAATCGTGATAGCCACACGCGGATCACGCTTGATATTCTGGTATTTCTGACGTTCAGTGGTATGGGTAAACTTGATGTATTCCTCATCCCACAAAAACCACATCACTGATGAATTTGGCTCTCCCTTAGCGCCAATTGTTGCAAGATGCGCGAACGCTTTCGAGTTGAGGATCTTCTGAACTTTGGGATTATTCAAATCGGCCATGCAAATAACCTCTCGACATTACTTTGGTTGAAAGGCGTGATCACCTTTCAGGTAATAGAACCCCATAATCCGTATAGTTTATTCCTCTCATTGCTCTGTAAACTTTTAGGGCTTCTTTTATTGCTTCCCATTTAGATGCACTTGTCCAGAGTGCTTTCCCAGGGCAAGCGCATCTAATGAACCCCATCAAGAACGCGCAGAAGATAGGAGTGGTTCCAGCCGGCTTTAAGCCGCTTGGCATAGACGCCAACACGGGAGGACTTCTCTTGGCGCAAGAGATTCAATCTGATGTGGCGTAAGACGGCCAGATTTTCGTTCGAGATCTCGCAGGTTGGGCTTTTCCGTATTGTTCAATCATCGAGCACACGGTTGGCTGCTCGTGCAACCGAGTTCGATGTTTTGTAAGCGTACGCCATTCCAGCTATCTGCTGCTTATAGTCAACGTTTGTCGTGTGCTGTTGCGGTGAGACGGTTGGTATCCAGGCAGCAATGGGCTGGCCTTGCCGCAGTTTGTGCCATTCGATCAATAAACGACGGGTCGCTTCGGCTCGGCTAAGCCCTCCCCATTCGTAACGATAGGCATCAAGTGCGTGTAGCGCCTCATGATCTCTGGGCAGGCTGGTACTCCAATATACCTCATCTGAATTTCGCATTTAATGCATCTCCCAGCGATCTTCATCAAGGACCTGTGCAAGATCTGCATAGCCACAGATGTTTGCATCTTGTGGATCTGGAATAGTGATGATGTGACAGTCCTGGAGGATTGCGCGAACAATCTTTTCGAAGTAGTACGCACCACCGCCACCAAGATACATGGTATCGAATTGTGATCCTGGTGGAGCCTCTTCAACATTCCAGGCTCCGGCAAGAAATGACGAGAGTGGTCGTGCCAGTCGTTGGATGGACTGTTCAATCGTGGCCGTGATATGCTCGGTGGTCAGATGTCCACTGGCTATCCTGATGGGAGGGTACGGCTGCTGATGTGCATATGCCTGCAGGAGGGCATGCGCTTTCTCGGTGGTGATTTTGCGACGATGTTCTAATCCCATCTGTTGGAGATCTTCTACCAGCTGTCCTACCCCAAATTGATCACCTTTACAGAGACGCCCGATCAGGCGCTGCCCAGAAGCTGCGATCAGGTCGGTTGTCCGTTCACCGATATCGATAACTGCCTGCTCACTCGTTTCATCCCCATGATGGATGAGAATGCCTTGTCCTTCCATGGCGACATATCCACACCGGACAATGATCTCTCGTTCCCGCCCATTAAAGGTAACGTGGTACGTTTGCGAAAGAGCATGACGAACGAGTTGCCGCCGTTCCCGATTATAGAGACTGACTGGGAGCGCTGTGACCAGGCGAAGTTCAAAGCAGCGTTCGGGAATAAGGATACAGGCCAGACAGAGGAGCAACATCTGCGCATGATCTGACCAATAGCGTCGTTCATCATTGAAGGCATTGTCACGGTAGGTGCCGTGAGCAAGCAGGTTGCCGAGAAAGTAGGTCCGATCCTGCCAGGACAGGACATAATCACCTGGTTGGAGGACCGAGGAGAGTGTGGCATCAGTATCCCCACTTTTGAGCAGGAGTGAAATGTCTCCATCGGCGAGAAAGCTTGGAAGCGTGACAAGATCCTGGCCCATGGGAAGACCGTCACCTGGGATAACTTTGAGGCCAGAGATGCCAGACCCAACCTCAAAGCCTGCATAGTAGCGTGGATAGGTAGACGATTGCATGTGTGCATCCTTTCTCACATCATCTGCACTCATTGAAGTGCGTGATGAAATCGGTGCTCTGGTGTGCCCTCACTATTTTCGTTGTACGTAAATGTGTATATATGTGTCAAATACCACCGTCTGTACTGAATAAATCAGGACATTTTGTGTTTCTACTCTACCTCATGTACCGGGGGAGCGAAGGGGGAGGGTGGTGTAGGGTAGGGGCAGGTAGGGAGACCACTACAGCCGCACTTGTTAACCCAACCGGAAGAGACGAGATAGGCCAGAAAAAAAGCTTCATCGCTCTCAATTTCCAGATGTGACATTCTGTAAGGGCCAATCCCAAACGCAGAAGACTCCATCTGAAAGGAGAGAAACATGAAGCCGTCTGACCATACCATACCACAGTCAACCAGGACCACACTGACAGATGTCGTGCAATGGAACCAGGAATTAGAGCACGTACATACCCGCATTGCTCCTCGTTTTGCCCGGCCTGAACCCTGTCTTCGCGTGCTTGCCTATCTGCACGGTCTGCTCAGCGAGATCCCGCGCAAAAATGGCTGGCAGATTGCCGAGCATGCCAGGGAAGCGCGTCCTGATGGGATGCAGCGTTTGCTGACCAGCACCGTTTGGGATGCCAATCTGGTACGCGACGATCTGCGTGCCTATGTCCTGGAACGCTTCGGTGACGTTCGAGCGATCCTGGCCATTGACGAGACCAGCTTTCCCAAACGAGGACGCAAGTCCGTAGGAGTCAAGCGTCAGTATTGTGGGACAGCCAAACGGCTCCAGAACTGCCAGGTCGGCGTTTTTGTCTCCTACATTGGGGCGCAAGGACACACCTTACTGGATCGTGAGCTCTACATTCCCAAATGCTGGTTCGAGGATCCTGAACGCTGCCGTGAAGCGGGGATTCCGGAAACGACTCATTTCCAGACCAAATGTGAGTTAGCCAGACGGATGCTTGAGCGGGTTGACCAGACGCAGATCCCCGTTGCCTGGGTAGTCGCTGATACAGTCTATGGAAGTAATCAGGATCTGCGCACCTGGCTCTTTCTCCATCACTACAACTATGTGCTGGCGGTGACGTGCGATGAACCTGTAGAAATCATGACCCCACAGGGACGCCAGCGCATGACGGTGGCACAAGCCCAGACGCGCTTTCTGCACGCACACGATTGGCAGTGCCTCTCGATGGGTGAAGGAACCAAAGGGCCACGTTGGTTCGACTGGGTCGTTTTGCCCATACTGTATCGATGTGAGGAGGATCAGGAGCACTGGTTGCTCATTCGCCGCCATCCGACCGACTCCACCGACCAAAGGTATTACGTTGTCTTCGGACCAGAGGGAACACCCCTTCCCGTGATGGTGAACGTCATTGGAGCAAGGTGGGGGATCGAAGAGGATTTTCAAACAGGCAAAGATCTAGGGCTTGATCAGTATGAGGTACGCACCTGGACCGCCTGGTATCGACATATCACGCTCGTGATGCTTGCTCTTGCCTTTTTGACGGGTCTGTGTGCACAGGATCAAACGACCAGGGCAGCAGGGCTGGATAACCCGCAACAAGAGATCTCCCAACATCCATTGACGAGACCTGAGGTGTGTCACCTGCTTGCGCAACTGATCTGGCCTGCTCCTCACAATGTCCCTTTGCTGCTCGCTTGGTCCTGGTGGCGAAGATGCCACCAGAGTCGAGCAAGCTATTATCATACCAGACGGCGTCTCAAGGCAGGGTAAGCCTCCTGTCCTCTTGCTCACTCCCGTTCCTGGTTCGTGTGCGCATCTGTATCCGCTGTCGATTCTGGGGAAAAATCCCAGGGAATCTTCTCAGGGATTTTTCCCCGGGATTTCTCAGGGAATCTTCCCAGTGCTGTTTTCTCGCCTGAAAGGAGAACTGATGATGACAACCTTTCCGTTGTTGACGTGCTGTGAAATGCTCAGCATTGATCCTAAGACGTTACGAAACTGGCTACGACAAGCCAATATGTCACTGCAGATTCATCCCGCAGACCGGCGTGTCAAATGCCTAAGCATGGAGCAAGTCCAGCATCTGGCTGCCCTGCACAGTCGCGCCCTCAAGTCAAACCGAACTGACACATCATCTGTGAGCGAGCCCCTTCCCTTCCCAGAGGAGGTCGCACGGCTCAAGCAGATGGCTCATTTGGAAGCACAAGTGGCTGCGTTGCAACAACAGCTTGTT
Organism: Dictyobacter formicarum; assembly: GCF_016587435.1. The sequence goes on along the minus strand of NZ_BNJJ01000006.1, from coordinate 22,725 downwards.
CAACTGCGTCATCTTCCTCCTCCGGTCACGTTTCCAGCTCCTGTCCAGCAGGAGGATGGGCAAGCAGCCTGCCAGAAGGTGAGCGTGGATGGCACACCTGATGCAGGATGTCATCGCAGCTGGACTCCTCTTCCTGCTGAAAGCCGACGCCGCCGGGTCCTGCCTCTGATCGAATACGGGGCAGCCGACACCTATGTGATCGTGTGCCCGCAGCAAGGAGAACTGCCGCTTGCTCCGGATTCTCCTGAGTGGTTTGCCTGGTTAGCTTCCCTCTCATCCTTTCGTTTTATCGGGAAGTCTGGGCGTTTGAGTGCGTGCCGAGGATATGATCAGGGGCCAAAGCGGACCTGGTATGCCTATCGCACAATCCATCAGCAGGACTACAAACAGTATCTGGGCACCACGGATCATCTGACGATCTCGTGTCTGGAACAGATGGCGGCAAAACTCCAATCGTACGCAGAGTAGTGCTCCTTCACTGAGCCATTCTACGTTCCTGCTGCTCTCTGCCTTCACACAAGTGCGGCTGTAGTGAAGAACCACCACAGCCGCACTTGTTTAACCAACCAGAAAAAAAGCTTCATCTTCTAGATGTGGCATTCTGTAAAGGCCAATCCTAAACAAAGGAGGAATCAAAGACTTCCTTGCCAGATTCAGCGTTCATCAGGTACACTTGTCGTATGAACAAGCAATTCAGGCGCTGGAATCTGGAGACAACAGAGATTTGGCAGATCACGCACTCCACACTCCATTGGTGGCAAGAGCAAGGCCGTCCTCTCGTTGGTGCATTCATCGAGGGATCGGTTGCCCAACACGGAAAACTCTTGCCTGGGAGCGACATCGATCTGTGTATAGTTACTCCTGACGATCCTGATCCGACATGGTTTGAGGAGCGAGTTGTCAGCCCTTACACCATAGAAATCTATCCCCTCGCGCAAAGCACATTCGACGACCTGGATTGGGTCTTGGCACAACCAGCCCTTCCATTTAACCTCTGTGAAGGAATCGTGCTCTCTGATTCTCTTCACCTGCTTGCGAACGTGCAAGCCCGCCTCACGCCTCATCTGTGTCTGCAACGATTTCAGCGAAAGAGGCTTGTTACCTGTTTCGGCCAGGCTCAGGAAGCGTACCATCAGGCTGATGTGGCGCTGGAAGCTTCCAATCTCGCGCAAGCCCGTTTGCAGATCACAATTGGATTATGGAACACGATTGGGATGGTCTGTGCCTTCCTGTGTCGTTGTCCAACCAACCGACGTGGTTTTGTCCTCCTCTGGCAGTGCGCCTCTCAGTGGCAACGACCAGACGTGATTGAGAAGGCAACCCAGGCGTTAGGAGGGACGCAGTTGACCTGGCAAGAGTTAGAGGTGCTTACAGATCAGGCAGCACTGATGAAAGAGCGTGCTCGTGAGAGTATTCTCTCGCTGAGGGATAGTGCAGAGGCGATGCAGGCGGTCTGGCCGCTGTTATGCACTGTCATATGGGAGGGATCGGCAGCTCACCGAGCCCTGCAAGCGCAGCAACAGGTGCTCGCTGCACTGCATTACGAGACGCAAACACAGATTGCACAACGTTATCATGCCGCGAGTGATCTGACGCAGTCTGTATGGGATATTAGTTCATCGCTTTCCCAAACTTCTTGAGAGAGAAAGATGTTCATGCCCGGCATCTCACAAGGTTGATTTGAAGGTGAGCGTTGTTTGTGAGAGCGCAGCTGATACCCACAGTGGTTACACGTTGTTTTCTTCAGCAAACAACAACAAGATAGAATGATGTTTAGCTTTTTGCTGGACTGGTCCATGGAAATGGTGTACTTGTACACGTTCCATGTGTACATTTTGCCTGGGGACATAGATATCCTGTATTTGTCCACGAAAAGGCGTACGATGTACCGAACAAATCGGTACAGCCTGGTTGAGGATTGAGAAAAACGGGCTGACGAGCATCATCGTGAGAAATATAATCCCCAATGGCCTCCTTTTTTCGCTTGTGAAGAAGAAAAGTGTATGCGTTTTTTTTATCTGCATGGTTATGCCAGCTGCTATCTACGACGACACAGATAGTTGTCCTCTAACTTCATACATGGCGGTTTAGCGCCATGATGCATGCCAAAAAGGATCAAGAATCTGCTTCCTACAGAGATGAATACAAAACTGGCACTGCACATACCTTGGCGAGACTTCTTTTTCACCATATCGAGGCGGAACATGAGATAGCGACTGTTCTGGCAAATAGCTATGATGTATGACAAAATTTGAACAGGCCGACAACATTGTCGGTGAACGTAGCCGTATCAAAGGAATCAGGAGAAGATACATGCCACACGTACGACCGTTTCGCTTTGGCATCATTACCGATGGAGCCCCTACCCGTGAAGAATGGATCACACAGGCACGAGAGGCCGAAGATCTGGGCTACTCTACCCTCTTGCAGCCAGATCACTTTACCAGTGAGTTTTTCCCTGTGGCCTCCCTCATGGCAGCCGCAGACGCGACAAAAAACCTGAGAATTGGTACACTAGTCTATAACAACGATCTTCGTCACCCGGTCCTTCTCGCCAAAGAGGTGGCGGCGCTGGATATGCTCTCCGGTGGACGTTTTGAACTGGGCATTGGAGCGGGCTGGAATCGACCGGAATACGACCAGGTTGGTGTGCCCTTTGAACGTGCCGGACTCCGCATTGAACGCCTGGAAGAATCCTTACAGGTTCTGAAACAAAGCTTCAGCGATGAACCCGTCAATTTCACTGGCAAACACTATAGCGTGACCGATCTCAACGTGACGCCAAAACCCATTCAGCGTCCTCATCCGCCGATCGTCATGGGTGGTGGTGGCAAAAAACTTCTGAGCCTGGCCGCACGCGAAGCCAATAGTATTGGTCTGCACATCAAAGTGAATGATAATGGCACCGTTGATGCCACAGAAAATATTGAGGATACCCTGGCCGAAAAAGTCGGGTGGATTCGCGAGGCCGCGGGCGAGCGTTTTTCGTCCATCGAGTTGAATATGCTTATCTCTGGCTTCGCCCTGGCACACAATCAGCAGGAGGCTGCGGAACACTATATCCGCGAAAGAGAACTGACTGATGCCACAGTTGAGCAGGTGCTTGCCAATCCGTACGTCATGCTCGGAACCACCGAACAAATGGTCGAGCGTATCCAACTCTGGCGTGAGCGCCTGGGTGTCTCCTATCTTGTTATCCGCGCCGAGTATATGCGCGCCTTTGCGCCGGTTGTGACCCAACTGGCAGGGAAATAAACGGGCAGAAATAGTGGAATTGGGCGCCCACCTTGCCCAATATGTAGGAGGAAGGGCCAAAGAGATTGCCCGCGTACACGACAACGATGTTGTGACGCGCGGCCTCTCTTACCCGTTAGGATCTTTCGCCTTTGCCTCTTTCTACCGTTCTCCTGCCCCTCTCCTCTCCCACCAGGTTTGATACGCTCTCAGTGTAACTATCTGGCTTATTACTCCTTCTCTTGTGGAGTAGGCCATACATAGGAGCAAGCTGTACAACTGCTACAGCTGTACGATGTGGAGTTTCCCGTCCACCTTTGTGCGCAATTCGCTCCTGCTTTTGTCTGTGTCGTGCGCAGAGAAAAGAGTGTGTTGAGCTAGCTTTGGCAGAGAAACAGGGACCAGGAGGCTGCTGTACTGACAACACGATGCATCTCTTCACATACAGGTGTGTGAGGGCCAGGGTGCACCGGATCAGTTCCACCTCCAACCTTTTTCGATCGTTTCCTGTCGTGCGTTTTCCTGTAGCATTGATCTCGCTGTGCTTCTCTACCGCTCAGGAGAGGAGAGATGTTCCTCAATTTTTGTGGATATAAACAGCTTCGCTACCAGATGAAGTGTTTCGGGGCACCCGCATACGGCACCTGAGTGATGGCAAGACCTCGCAGAATTCCTTACCCTGATGATTGTCCTCGTGGTGCGAAACCGTGTACCTGGCGCTGTAGGTTAACTATTGTTGTGAAAGAAGGAGTCGAGCCGATGGGAAGTCGACCCAGCATCATCTATGAAACGCAGTTGCTCCTGGATAGTTTGATGGCGATCGGTCAGAGTCGCTATCAGGCCAAGCAAGAGCTGCGCCGACGCGTGCCTGAACTATGTTGGCCAGTGGTGACGGAGCAGATCTATTCCTATGGGACGCGCAAGACCTATCAGCAGCAGACCTTTGCGTTTGTCAATTGGGCCCGAGCCAACCACGGTATTAAGCGCCTGGCGCAGCTCTATGAGCGACTCGATGAACTGGTCTGCTGTTACCTGAGAGAGCAGATCACGGCCCAGAAGAGTCCCTATACGCTGGCGACGCAGCGATCGGCATTGCGCAAGGTGTTCGGCAATCACCAGCTGGCATCTGAGGTAGTGCTCCCATCACGCGCCCAAAAAAGCATTACACGTTCACGTGGACCGGTCAAGCAAGACGCGCACTTTCAGCCGACGCGTTGGCCTGACCTGATCCTGTTTGCGCGCGCCACCGGATTGCGGCGCGCCGAACTGCGTGATCTTCTCGTCAAGGAGGTGTGCTGCACAGAGTCCGGCGCGATCGAGGTTTTTGTCAGAAATGGGAAAGGCGGCAAAGCCAGAACGGTGCCGGTTCTTGCTGACTACGCAGATGCGATCAAGGCCCTGGTTCAGGGAAGAGACCCGGATGAGCACGTCTTTGAGCACATTCCGAAGGCCATGGATGTCCAGAGCTATCGGCGCGCGTCAGCACAGCAACGCTACCTGTCGCATGCCCCGGATCGCACGTTACCACCCGCAGGCAAACGACTCCAACCGACGGACTACGACATTACGGCAACGCATCAGGTCTCGCGTGCTCTGGGCCATGAGCGCACGGATGTCGTGTTGAATCATTATCTCAGATGATTGCGTGTGAGCCTGATAGTGTCTGGTTGCTTGCGACCCATGTGATGCACAACGCGGCTGATCCTGGGCATGAAACGTAAATTGGACTCCTAATGTGCATGGAGGTGGTTAGGTATGCATGCTGATTTGTTCCCATCATATGTTTTTCTTGATTGAGCTTATGATATCTCACCCATCTTCATATTTTGTTGCTATTTTATTCTGGTGGCATATCTAGAAATGACTGCAACACGAAGCGTATACTTTATTGCTATGATTAAACCTGTAGGAATGAAGCGTACTCTGATCTTGCTAGGGGAGAGTTATATGTCATGCGTAGTGAACGAGAATATATGGAGCTCGCATTCAGAGCCGACACAATTGGTCCATCTGGGGATGATGAGCTCGAACGATCGTTTCGCCATTGGGTTTCTCGTTGGGGGAGGTTGACTGTTCCAACATTGCAGCGCATCGTTGTTCAGACACAGGATGAGAGAGAGAAGCGTATTGCGCTTGCTGCAATTGGATATACCGAGAGTGAGGAAGCACTTCCTCTTCTCAGATTCTACTTACACCATGGCTCACTGGAAGAGCGGTTTATGAGCGCTTGGAGTTTGTGGGATAATCATCGTGAACTTGCTTTTTCGGTGCTGTCTCAGCTCTTACAAGTTGATCTTCTTTCTGAGCAATTTGCTTCTTTAGATCACTTTTGGATTCTGGATAAATATGGTTGTGTTGTGCACGTTTTTGGTCAGTGGCGGGATCCGCGCGTTGTTGTGATAGTAAGGCAAGCTCTCAGGTATGCGTGCAGGATGTACCAGCAGTCCATTGAACAGAGATTGCCGCCTGGTGATGTTGAGTTATTTGATGATTACCTCTGCTTACTTGCTTATATATTAGGGAAACATCATGCCTTGGATGTTCTCACTGACCTCGATATCGACGATGATATGAGAACAAAACTCCTTGTTTTACTGATTCTTGGGCACCTTCAAGAACAAACAAACGCTTCTCTCTCAAATGCGTCGAGGGATGTATGTTGGAATCGTACTCATCCCACAAGATCCTCGGTGATTTCTGCGCTTGAAAAGCACTTTGGTTTGCAAGAGGCTGAATGTGAGCGCTACCTCCATCTGTTTTGCTTGAAAATGAGATTAATACCAACAGGCCCAGATGATGAAAGACACAAATTAGTTGGAGAGGATGGTGATTTTCCCTTTTAGTGGTATCAGGCTGGGAACATGTTTATTATGCCTTGGTTATGTGATAGATAGCAAAGGAGCGTTTCTTCTATCGCTATTATAGGCAAGTGAGCGAGGCTTGGCTATCAAAACTCTTCTCTGACTGCTCATCATCACTCTAATGACACTATTGATCTGTGAAAATCCTATAGTAGGTGTGAAAAAGTGATTATGGCACTGCTGATGGAACGTTCTGGCTTTTCTATTATTTAGTACATATCTTTCGATTTGAATGCTGTAGAGACACGAGCCGAGCCAGAACGTTCAGAGTTGGTGTTTTTTAGTGGGCGGTGAGATGATCGGGAACCGTGATGTCACCAACGGTGAAGCCTTCGGGGCATGGCGTGAAGAAGTGCTGGGTGAGATGGAGTCGCTGGTCGAGCCAGTGACGTGCCAGTTGAGATGCATGACGTTGGTCGCGTGCATACACAAAGCAGTATTCATCGAGCAGGTGGGCCTGCTCTGGTTCTGGAGTTTGGTGAGGCTCGGCAGGACTTGCTCGGATAATCCAGAGAAACTGATAGTCGTCCCAGGTGATGATATCCACCTGGTCAAGAGAAAGCCGCTGACCTGTGTCATATGAGAGTGCATCAAGAATCTGTTCCGCATGCTCTTTATGAATGGGTTTGCGCAGGAGCGCATGATAGACGATGGCGGTTCCAACTCCTGCGTGCTGCGCCAGTGTAGGAATATCAAATGGCTGGAGCATCCGCAACTGCTCCAGCGTTGTTTTGTTTTTTGTGTGCTCCATCATTGGTTCTCCTGTTTTTTTCGTCGACGCGACATGTATCCATGACTGCTATTTTTGCCCATAGGCGATATAGAAATCGTGTGTGGTATGGCAGAACTCCCATTCCTGGGGAAGGTCTGTCAGGATGGCATCGAAGTCGTCGGGGTTGACCTCCCCAACGGAGCAGTAAAAGTTTTTGAGCCCCTGGAAGGCGGCATACAGATCTCTGGCATACAGATCTCCTTCTTTGCCGCCCCAGGAGCCCACGGGAAGCTGGAACGTTTTGGTTCGGATGCGGTGCATGCTCACGTGGGCGAGCAAGTCGCCCAGATATGGCATCAGGCTCACATCAATGCCTTTCCTGATGCTGGCGACCTGCCCCCACTGCAGGAAGGTATGCATGGATGCTCCCACCCGTTGATAGTTATTGCCCGCTTCGGCTAACTCGATATAGCCTCCTGGTTTCGTGACACGAACAAGCTCTTGCAGCACGGCTGGCCAGCGGACCGATGGGATCGCGCTGACGAGGAGCCGTTGATGAATAAAATCAAACTGATTGCCAGGAAAGGGTAGAGGATGTAGGATATTTCCTTGGACGAAATGATAGTTGCTGGGTGGAGGCAGGCCCGTACCCAGAGGCTGTTCAAGATCCAGACCATAGACCTGGGCCTGGGGAAAGTGGCGTGCGATGTCATGAGCCCATTTGCCTGTCCCTGTTCCAACATCCAGAATCCGCTCGACCGTTGGTTCGATGGGAGCGTGATAGTGTCCGCCCAGGAGTTTGTGGAGCGTGTAGTGTTGAAAATTAATACGTTCCTCCTCGCGTTCATCCTTGGGCAAGGCATAGGGAACATCTACACGATGACGACGGCCTCGCATAAAGGAGACCGGACAGGTAGGAACTGATGGGCAATTGGATTGGTGGGTCGGTTTCTCTTTGGTCAAGAACGAAAAGATAGGCATGATTCTTATCCTTTTCTGCAAGCTACGGTGGCGTTTCAAGCATGTTCAAGACAGGTGTACGGGTGGGTCAACGATGAGCGCGAATCCTGCTCATGGGTGGCGTACATCATCCTGGCCGAGGCGCGTCTTCCTCAAGAGGAACGGGGGCATCAACTGGGGCTGCATCCAGCGTTTGTGCGAGAAGTGCTATGGCGTGTTCACCGACATGGGTGCGCAATTCCTGATGAAGCCGTTCCATCCGCTCCATCTTTGCATTTATGAACTGGTGCTGCGCGGTTCCGGTGGCGATCCCTGAGAGGCCGCGCGTGGCGGCCACATATTCGTCCTGGATACACGCTAGCAAACGAGCAACGTCGCTAGAGTAGTGCTGCATACTGTTTCCCCTGACAGATACTGCTCTCACCTGAATATATCTATGGTCAGGTGAAAATGGACATAACATCCTGTCTACATTTCATCCTTATAAGAAATGCAGTTGATATGTATGGAGTCTATAATAGGCGTGTTGTGTTAGAGGATGGTCGCGTCGACGGTTTTTACGTTCGCATTTTACTCTCCTTCTTGAACATACTCGAGCCAAGATCTTGTTGGTATGTGCTTCTTGCGATCGTTTATTGAATAGCTGATGACTACCACGAGAAACAGAGATCTCTAGGCTCGTTTTTCTATCTGCTATGTATCGTGTGCTTATTAAGCAATTTAGATTGTACATATATGTTCAGTATCCTATGTTCAGTACCATGAGTTTAACATTACGCGCGTAATTTCGTCAACCTAATCCCCAGAATACAATGATCAAAAACTACGGGAGCACATATGAAACCGCGATTGAAGGTAAAGGAACTTGCCCTGGCTAAGGGATATAATATGTCGAGCCTCTCAAGAAAAGCTGATGTGAGTTTTAGAACGATCAAGAGATATTTTAGGAATCCATTAGATCCTGCGACAACGGACACATTAGGAAGAGTCGCACAGGCATTAGAAGTTGAAATTGGCGATCTGATAGAAATGGTCCCTGATGATCATCAGGAAAAAGAAACTGACGGAGAAGTGTAGCTTGCTTTTCTGCGGCAGCCTCAAATTTATGGCTGATGATGTTGTGTGCTCCTGCCATCCGAAAATCAGTCATCATGAACTGGAGGATTTCGCATTTCCTCTCAATTTGACGCAGTAATCTCGCAACTTCACTTTTCATAGCCTTCTCTTTCTCACTAGATTGCTTGGGAATAAGGGTACCTTGACTGAAGCCTGGATCATATGTCGTTTTTATGACAAAAGATGCCACTTATAAGATAGTATGTTCTATGTTATAATTCATGGTGAAATTCACATTGTGAGGAGGAGCATGGATCATGCATGCAGCAAAGGAGAAGAAGCCGAACGGAAAACTCCGCATGCAGCGAGAGATGCGCGGCTGGTCCCAGAAAAAGGTCGGACTGGAAATTGATACTAGTAAGGACATGATCAGTCGCTGGGAAACAGGAGAGAGATGTCCGAGTCCATACTATCAGGCAAAGCTGTGCACTCTTTTTGACCTCTCGGCAGAAGAATTAGGGTTCATTGATGCTAACAAACAAGAAAATATACCCTCTGCATGCACTGAGCGTTCGCTTTTGATGCCAGATGTTGACACGCAAGGTGTACTTCCATTTATCTCACAGGCTGTTTCACACGGTATCATGACTGCAGTGAGAGAGTTAGAAGAGGGTAGACACTTGGATGTACGACGACGGCAATTTATGCAGCAGGCATTGGGAGCGACTGTCGCTTCTTCTCTCATACCTGACACAGATATCCTTGCGAGGTTGGTTAGAGCGTTGAAGAAACCCACAGGGATCGATTTGTCACTGCTGGCGCATCTTGAGTTGATCACCAAAAATAATCGGCAACGGTTTATTCGCTCCCAAAAGTCGACGCTCCTTTTACAGGATGTATCCAGACACTTAGAAATCATTACGCAGCTGTTGGAGTCTTCTCCTCCAGCACATGCCAATCATTTGTTGTGCCGGCTCGCAGCCGAAACCAGCCAGCTTATCGGTGATATTTTATTTAATGCGGGAAACAATGCCGAAGCTGAGCGCTATTATGATGTCGCGTTGAAGGCATCGGAAGAATGCAACCATGCGGTGCTCCACGCTGTTATCCTTGGCCGAAAGAGTTTTATTCCTCTCTATGGAGGCGATGCCGAGAACGCACTCCCGCTATTGCAAGAAGCCCGAACTCAAGCAGCAGGCACTGCTGCCGATGTGGTGACTGCCTGGTTGTGGGCAGTCGAGGCTGAAGTACAGGCGCGTCTGAAAAATGAAGACGGCTGTCGGCGGGCGTTACACCAATCCGAACGATTGATAGAGCGAGGACAATCTGGTGAGGTTTCCTACACCTTTGCTGACCCATCGTATTCCCCATTCACGCAATCTCACCTGCTTGGGTATAAGGGGGCGTGTTATGTACGCCTGCAAGAGCCGCGCAAAGCACAAAGATTTTTGAATGAACGGCTCGCATCTATGGATGAAAAGCGTATCCATAAGAAATCGATCACGCTTGTTGACTTGGCAACAACGTTTGTTCAGATGGATGAAGTGGAAGCAGCGTGCAAGCATGCTGAACAGGCTCTGACGATCATTGAGCAAACGCGATCTGCGCGAGTCTTTCAACGCGTCCTCGCGCATCGCCATCAGTTAGAACGACGGAAGGATACCACCCATGTGAAAAACTTGGATGCGCACATAGAAAGTGTCTTGCCCTCTATCCAGTTTCAAGGAGCGCTATGAATACATCTGATCAGCCCTCCGCTCGTGTGCTCTATGTGATTGCCTGTGGCAGCTCTTCGGGGTTTCTGACCCTGGATCTGGTACGATGTGCTCAATCAGCGGGATGGATCGTGTGTGTCATTACGACGCCCTCTGGCAGAAATTTTATTGATATGCCTGCACTTGAACAACTCACGGGATATCCTGTGCGGAGTGAATACAAAAATCCGGAAGAGCCAGACGTACTCCCGCGAGCAGACGCTATTATCGTGTTTCCTGCCACCTTTAACACCATCAATAAATGGGCGCTAGGGATTAGCGATACGCTGGCTGTGGGTTTGCTCAGCGAGTATACGGGTTTGAATAAACCCATCGTGGCCGTTCCCTGTTTTAAAACGGGTGGCGGGTTGGATACCAATCCAGCCTTCAAGAGAAGTCTGCGCTTACTCCGAAAATATAAAGTCCATGTCCTGTATGAACCACTGCTCTATCCTCCAAAGAATCGCGTTCCTCCGGAGATGATTCTCGCGACGTTGAACCATGTCATCCATGAAAAAACTAACTAGAGGACAACTAGACAACCAATACCTGTGTATAAGCCGCCAACGAAGCTCAGGAAGTTCTCAAGGAATGGACTTGAGGACTTCCTGAACCTGATGAATGGCGTTTTTCTCCTCCATTTAGCGCTAATGGCAAGACGTGGATGGCACCCGAGCCTGTCGTGGTCAGGAGTGTCACGCTTTGAATGGTTTAGCCTGCTTGCAGGGTGGTGCTCATATAGAACATGTAGTTGGTTGGTGTGAGTCCTGTTCCTCCCGTTCCGTTGCGATAAGGCATGGTGACGGCAACACTACTCCTATTGGGCAGCGAACTGATGGCGTTGGTACACCAGTCTTCGAACCTTAAAGTGAAGGTTTGCATGGAGTTGTCGGTGTGGGTGGTAGTTGCCGTTCCAGAGAGTTGTCTATTCGGGACATTGGTGGTTTGCTCTGAGGAAGGCGAGGGTGGTAGCATTGGTGACCTGTTAGGGTTTGCAAACATTGCTCTCTCGAAAAATAACTTGGCTAACTGGTTCGCTAAAGTATGTTTCAGTCGATGCCTGGGAACGCACCCTGGATTTTCTCAAGAAGCTGTATGCGGTACGCAAGAATGTCGAAGCAGTGCTTAGTCGGATTGGCAATGGGATAGAGAATTTAGTATATAAGCACGCCTGGGCGGGAAAGAACGTCGAGCGATATATTGTTGCTGCTCAAGAAATAGAGAAGGATCGGTATAAACTGTTTGCCTAGCTATGCAAGCAGGAAGAGCAGGGAACAATTGTATAAATTGCTCGCTAGAACCCTTCCTACAGGCGCGCGATGCGATTTTAAAAATAAGTGCCTTATAACGGCTCTTACAGGCTTTGTTGCAAATTTATGAAGTTGTGCTCAACTTTCGTATCAGATCAGGGATAGCTTCTCTAATAGCCCAATAATCAACGTTACTCCTTGCCCAACTTAGCCTTTCGATCTCATCAGTAATTTCTTTATAATGGCTTGCTTTTTGTTGTTCATTACTAAGCCAAAGCAAGAAATGTAAGCGTAGAAGTATATGCACATATTGGCTCGCTTCATAGGTGAACTTATTTATGTTGAAGTCGTCAATCGAGTGGAGCCAGCGAACGGTTGCATCTCTGACATCTCCTTCTTGCTCATTAAGACCACTTATTGCTATAGACACGTTCGCCTTAACGGTAGATAGCAATTCACTAGTTGTATCGTAGACCTTTTTGAGATAGCCGAGCCATTCTGACCAACTCTTACCACCATCCGCAAAGAGCCGAACATTCAAAGCAGCCAGAATTTCCCCGGATATGGTTTCTAGCGCTTGGTAATATTCCGATTGTTCACCAAATGCTCTTTTGACTTTATTAAGGTTGGCATTAATAAGCTCACGGTGCCTTTCCAACTCTATTTTTAGCTGTTCCAAACGAGGGTCTACACTCTTTTGCTCGTATAAATTCAGGCTGCTCAGAATATTCATCAGCACATCAGTGACCCACGAGACCAGCGCGGATGCCTCATTGTTTGCATCCTCTGTGGGTAAACTTGGCTCACGGTTTGTAAAATACTCCCTGAAGAGAGCTTTTACTTCCTCTGGTTCTGCAGGTCGCGAGGTCGTACCTTCACGGATGTAGGGACGCTTCATGATGTAGTACACCGGTTCATCTTGAAATACGTCAATTCGGATAAGATTTGATCCGGTGGTAGGGTCAGTGAAGTAATAGGATTTCCACTTGACCTTTGGTTTTACTCTGCCCATTGCCCGTTCAAATAGCTTCTCTTGCCATATTTGGTGCGAGCCGCCAATCCCTTTTACTGTGCCATCGTCACTAATGCCTATATAAATTTTTCCGCCAATAGAACCAAAGGCTGCCAGTTCATCTGAAAGGTCATCTTTCCATGAGTCTGCTATTTTATCGTTCAAACGTGCATGGTCATACTCTTTAAACTCTATGTGCCAGGATTCGCCCTCAGTCAAATCTAACTGGAGCTGGGCTGCAAGTTCTTGATCGTTGTAACTGTTATTCATTATGCATTCTCACACTGACTTCTCTGTAGGGTTGCCTTTTATATCTTCATCATCACTTCTGTAAATGACCAAATACGCTACTGGCCAAGGTTTGGGGTCTTTAACACCTCCCTCGACAATATGGTTTCTTCGTGCACCGTACACCACGAAGCCTGCCTTATGCAGTTGAGTGATCTCTTCGTTTAACCAAAACTCTGCTTGTATGTGTCCGCTTGGTTCAAGATCGTCCCATACGTCCCTAGAGTCAGTCGTATTCTGGAAGAATGAGCCAATGCGTCCCGCCTCTTCGCTGGAGCGAGGTTCAGGATTGTTCTGATGTAGTGCAAGAGTACCCGCTAGAATATTCATGAGTTCTTTGCCGGTATCAATGCGTTGGAGCATGATTGGTTTGTCTGCCTCTGGATCGCGGATTTTAATCGCCGGTGTCGCTGGAGAGATTTTTTCTTTCACCCATTGCTCATGCGTACGCTTTAGCTCCAGCAAGTGTTGCTCAGTGTAGTAGTTAATCTGTTCATCGACTATCTTATGATCTGCTGGGCACAAGAGAATGAGGTTGGTATAGGTGTCAACCTCGCTTTTGGGCATCGGACGGAACCGTGGGCCATTTGGTTCCTCGCTTACAATGTGGGCTTCTTCTCCAAGCACTACGTCTCTGCCTCCGCCTTTGGCATCTGCGGTAAGGTGACATTTACAGAGAGAGCATGCTCCACCAGCACGTGCCCAAAGCAATTTACGATCACGATTATTTATTGGCATAGTTAATTATGTCTTTCTGGTTTGGGGTGCACTAAATGCAGGTATATATCCTATTTGAACCATCGTAGCAAGCCCGCTCAGCGGCGCTAAAGGCTGATACGTAAAAACCTTCGTTTACAAAATTGACGTGATTATAACGCCTCTCATTAGACTAAGTGGCAAATATTTATTGCTGCTCGAGCATTTGCTTATTTTTGAATCGCCCCAGGATAGTCGTAACTTCTTGCTTATCTTTTGCAGCTATAAGATCAACCGAGCATTGTTTAAAGACGCGGTTCAATTTGTTGAGATTGAGCAAATACTTCCCAAAAAGCTTCCACTTGATGTATCCGGCCAGCGCTTTGTTGTGTCCCCACATGTCTACGCTGGTGAAAAGTTGCTCGTATCTGGCCCATAGCGTTAAGCAGTACATGAAGGGTAGAAACGCAAAGGTTAATACTATCGGCAGCAGGAATTCTTGGATGTTCTCAACGGTTGCGAAATGCTGAAAATCACCGAAGATATGAATGAGCGCATAGATAAGCATTCCCAGACCAACGATAATCAACAGACCATTGAGCAGTTTTTTTGCACGGGTGTACCCAACCCCTTCACCTGGAATGACGAGCATTACACCAATGAAAGAGAGAATCGGCACTAAGATCAGCTCGATAAAGATATTAAACACATAGAGGTTGACAACAAACTCTATGAACACGCTGAACTTCACGGTTTCTACAATGGCGTTCTTAAAGTATTTGCTATCTTGCCCAGCTTTACTGGTGTTACCAAACATAATGCAGGCGCTACCAAAGAACCATAGCAGCGTATCTTTGAGCAGTGATACATCCCATAGGTTAAGCCTGGAGAATAAGAATACGATGAGGATCACATACCCACCCATAAGGAGCAGAGGTATGCCAATTTTTAAGGAAAACAAGATCTTGACGATAGTTACAACTGGCCCTTTGATGCTGCCGCGCACGCTCTTATGGCTTAAGCTCCAAACCAACAAGATACAAAACCAGATGATAATCGCTTTTTCTCTATTGTTGAAGCTCTTTAAAAAAATCAACACTTGGCCTCTCCACACAAAATTGTAATACCTAATGAATGGGATGGTTAGTCACTAAATCTGCCGGTAAATGACTTGTAGAGGCTTTTAGTTAAAAAAGCTTCCCTCCTTGTCAATAGAGATTGTAATTGGTGTTACTATTTTCTTCTGATCGGTAAGCTCAGTAATTTGCTTTCTGGATAGCCCTGGCAACCCTAATACTTGTCGAGCAGCAGTATAGCTTGATGGGGAGAGCCAATAAAAATAGTCTGGGTCGCTCTTGAACCTAGATGTTCTTAACCACTTTTCCTTTATGATTCTGCGTCGCAGATAACCATTACCTGCGGTATGGCGCAACGCATCCTCTGTTTCACCCAATTCGACGAGGATTGCCAGCGCGGCAAGCATATACGAGTCTATTTCTTTTTGTATCTCTTCATCATTCGCATCAGGCAGTTCGAGTCTCAGATGACCAAGTTCATTGACCAAATCCTTGAGTGTCTCCCCATTAAGCAGATGCTCTGGATATGCATCATCTAGCACATCATATACCAGGCTTAGAAAAAATTCACATAGGTCTTTTGTATCTGTAGTGTCACGAATCAATTCACAGAGTGCTAATACAAAGCAATTGACGGCGTCAGTATTCTTCAAATGCAGCACACGATGCCAGATTCTGTGTACTCGGCTGTAAAACCACCACTGGAGATTTTTCAACTGTTCAGGAATCTTGGTGGTTCGACGCATTGATGCATCTGGATCTCCGATTTTCCAAAGTATAAAACCCGTGTGAGTGAGTAGATTCATATGAGCTTCCGTCCAGGGCTGCGCCTTATCTAAAGCATCACAGAACGCATCGAGGATAAATTGAGCATGAGCAAATTCCTCCTTATCCAAAGCCTCCGATAGGATTATACCCAGAAAATCATAGTATATGTGAGCCGCTTCGTGATCCAAAGGAGGAGCGAGGATAGTTCCGATGAGTTCTTTAGCTACCCAATTTATCGAGAGCAACGTACTGTGATCTTCCAACCACTTTATCATTGCCTGTCGGTTTTCTGGCTGTCCATGTAATGTGGCGTCCAGCACTTCATGGGTGAGTCGTACGTCATTATGGTGGATCGCGTTCAGCAGGAT
This sequence comes from Dictyobacter formicarum, assembly GCF_016587435.1. Next base: position 6,690 of record NZ_BNJJ01000006.1, on the reverse strand, counting down.
GTCTTCAAGAGTCGTGATTTGACCTTTTCTTTTTCGGAACCAAGCAATGATCGGTGTTCCCTTAGCCAGGCTCTGCATCATCCAGTAAACTGCAGCAATGGTTACCACAATCGAAACTAACAAAAGGGCTGAAGAGAGTACATCACCTATCCAAGAAGGTATAGATGCGAAGATAGGTGGAGTCCACGGAAATAAGAGGCTGCCTGCAATACTGAGCAAAATTACTAGTGTAATAAGAGGTAACAGAGCGGCGCGGCGGAAAAAGGTCACCAGAAGATTTGGCGTATACCGGTCGCAAACATGCTGAATGCCCCATACAAGAGCAGCAACGTAGACAGTGAGCATCAAAGCGATCGTATTAAATGCCGGTTCTCGCATCGCTCACACTCCTATCTCAAAAGATAACTACGAATCGTCTTCACTACTATAGAACGCAGTTTAAAGTGATCTATACAAATTCATATCCAATTTGTTTTGTTTTTTCTGGAAGTTGCATGGAGGCTTTCTACTGTGTTTGTTTGAGACTGCTCTGGGCGCGCCTCTGGAGGTAACGGGCGATGCGTTCCATGACCTCCTGGGGGATGACCTCTACTTTGTGGGGGAGCAGGTTGCCTTTGGAGATCTGGCACTGGAGGCAGGCGGGCACGACGTTGCCGACCCAGGTCGCGCCACCCTGGCTCACGGGGACAAAATGGTCCAGGCTCTCAAAGGGGCCTTTGCAAAAAGCGCAGCGCCATTTGTAGTGGCGTAAGGTTTCGGCCCACTCGCCGAGCTTCAGGCGGCAGGGGCGGTTCTTGCGATAGGACTCCTCTTTATGGCGCTCGATGCGATAGCTTTCGGCATAGAGCCGGTTGCGACACCGCACCTTACAGGCGGTGTCGCTCTGCCCCCAGGTGATTACCGCATTGCAGACCCAGCAACGTTTCTCTGTGTAGACCATGGTCCACTTTTCCCTCAACTCATGAGAAGCATCAATACCCACAGAGCGAACGGTAGATTTCCAGCGCCCGCTTCCTATCTCCCGCCGCCTGGCCCTCAGCCTGTTTCCAGAGGGGGTAGCGATCTTTCATGCACCTGGCGCAGGGTCGATAGCCTGCCGTGATGGCCGTGAGCTCATCGGCGAAAAAGACGCGATGCTGAACATACTGACCCTTGGCGATGGCATTATTCGCGCTCGGACAATCGAAGCGACCATATATTCTCCCTGGTCGATAGCCCCCAAACGTCCCCTTCTGCTCGCTTTGATATGGTTTCCCATCAGTACCGATCAATGTATACATTTTCATATGTTTTTTAAACCTTTCATCTTTCTTAAATGTTATTCATATGTAGCGATTAAACAAGGGCATATGCCGGACATCCCCTGTTATGCCATCTCTTCAATAGTCTCCTCTGCCGTATTTGCGCACACAAAGAGGATGGAGAAGGACTCACGGCGGAGTGTGCCCTTCTATGAGGGTAGGTGGGTCGATGGGCTGGTTGATGACGTGACAGACGCGCGGGTTGCGCAGGCAGTCAGTGTTGGCGTTGACGATGTCGAAGACATCGGGGCCGATGTGGGCCTTGGGACAGAGCAGGGTGCGCGGAGTGGGCCTGGTTCCGGCGGCGTTGCGGGTGCCGAGCGTGAGGAAGGTTCCCTGGCAGACTGGTTGGGCGCGCTCGGGGAGCTGTTCGGTGGCCATGTCGAGGATGGCACGCAGCCGTTGCTGGAGATGGGGAATGGGGAGCGTGGGCTCGATGTGGTAGAGGTGGATCTGGCGCTCGCTGGCCGCTGGGCGGTAGGGTCCCTTTTTCTGCCGGATGGTGCGCGTGATCTGTTGTCCTTCCACGGGTTCAGGCAGGCGCGGGAAGAAGAGGGCGCCGGTATGCGCCTCCAGCAGGGCCATGTCGCCCAGCATCTTCTTGATTGGGCCGTGCGTGTTGGTGGGGTCGCTGCCGTTGAGGTAGTACTTGGCGTCAAGGATGACTGGGGGCTCGCGCCAGATAGTCTCTCCTCGGTATTTGACGACGAGCGGCTCGGCGCGCTCGATGCTGTAGTCGGGGCGCGACGCGGGCGCGTGCTCCCAGGTGGGCTCGTAGCTGGTCGAGGTGTCCAGCTGGCGGTTGTAGAGCAGGCGGAAGCGGCGCCCCTGCCAGGTGAAGGTGCACTGCAACAGGTCGGTGGCGATCGTCATGTCCTGGGGCTGTATGGCTCCCTCGGCGTGGAGCAGGTGGATGAGTTCCAGCGCGATCCACAGTTCGTAGAGCCAGGCGGTCGTCTTTTCATCGGAGCGCGCCGGGCTCAGCGCCAGGGCCTGTTCGCTAGTAGCGCGACCGATGAGTACTCGCGAGAAGCGCCGCCACCAGTGAATGAGATCACGGTACGCGCTGGGGCCTGGCTTGAGGCTGCTGGAGACCTGCTGGACCAGCGTGGGGATGGCGACGTGGCGGGCCTGCTCCTTGAGCTGACGAGCATAGCTACTGGCTAGCTCGCGTTGTGCCCGCTCGTCGGCGCTGCTAAAGAATTGCCGCTCCAGACTGTTGAGCTCTTCGTCCTCAAAATGGATATTCATGGCGCGCTGGAGCTCCTGTCGTAGCTGGAGCGTGATCGCCACCGCCAGCACGTTTTCGGGCGTCTCCATATCGCGCTGGCGTACCTGAGTCAACAACTGCATGGGAGGCTGCCCCGGCCACTGTTGCTGTGCACGGGCCAGGGTCCGCGTCCAGTCCACATTCCCTCTGGTCGGAGCCTCCTCAAGCAAGTGCTTATGGGTCGTCTTCAAACTCAACTGACGCCGGATGCGCGGCAAAATGTCATCCAGCAACTCATTGCTAAAGAACTGGAGCTTAATGTAGTGATCGTATTGCTGAAGCAACGGCATCTGCGGCAGCTGGCTGGCAGCCGAAAAAAGGCGAAATTGCTGGCGAAAGAGCGTCGTATCGTGCTGCAAGAGCAGGCGCATGACCCGGCGCTGCAACAGTTGCGACCAATGATCAACCAGGCCCACCGGTCCGAGCTCATCCCTCACAATCATGACATACCTCCTTTTTCTCGTTCGGGTTACAGGCCTCGTTCGGCTTTAAATGAGCGCAGGCGGCGCGTGAATTGCGGCAATGGGTCGGTCTCGAATTGGAAATGGAATAGCTCGGCCAGGATGGTTGCCGGCATCTCGGGCCGGTCCTGGTTGGAGATCTGCTCGACCCGGGTATCGGTTAATACCTGTTGCCCTGCTTCATCATAAATACCGGCCAGCGAAAGCAGTTGTCCATAGAGGCGCTGCGGCATACTATTGAGCCTGTCCAGCAGCTGGCTGTATGCTGCTGGAAAGCTATCCGCTGGCGTGGTCAGATACAGCAGCAGGGCCTCAATCTCGTCGGGCAGCAAGACCTGGAGCTGATCGGCGATCGTATCGCACAGGGCCGCGTCCAGCGCCTGTCCAATCCATTGCTCTCGCGTGCTGTGGCCTTGCAGCACACCCGCGATCAGCATGTGGCGTACCAGGCTGATGGCCTGCGCCGTGCCCAGCTGGCGATAGATACGAATTACCTCGAAGACGCGCCACGCCGCCTCGAAGGCCGCGCGAAACGCGCTCTGCTCATCATCCCACACGATAGAATAGCTACCATCGGGCTCGACGCTGACCGAGAGGTTGTTCCAGTTGATGCTCTCAGCGCGCGCTTCAATGCTGTCGCTGAGATGCGCGACCTTTGTCAGCGCTTTGTAGAGCACGATGCCTTGCTCGGCTTTGCGCTGGGCCCGCGTTGGCGGCAGGATCTCGACGAAGGAGAAGCGCCGCTTCAAGGCTTCGCTGATCTGATTGAGATAGTTGCGATCGAAGCTGTTCAATGTGCCGATGATGCGGAAGTCCTGGGGAATGGGCAGCTCGGCGCTGCCGTTTTCGATGGCGACGCGCAGCACGTCGTTGCCTCCCAGGGCCGTGAGCGCGTCGCCAAGGGCGAGATCGATAGGCGCGCGATTGAACTCGTCGATGACCAGCCACTGACCCCGGAAGGTGGCGATTCTGTTGCGATCGAGTCCGCTATGCGTTTTCAGGCGTGTGCGCAGCAGGCTCAAGGCGCTCCATTCCTCAAAACGCTCGCCCTGGAATGACCAGTTGTTGAGGATGGTGGAGGTCAGATGCCCAAGCTGGATACTGTAATTGAGGATGCCGTTCTGGCTTTGTGGCATGATGCCACTGATCAGGGTGCGCGCGCTCCAATCATCGGTCGCCGTTACCAGGCGCGTGGTGTAGGCGGTCTCCGTCACATAGGTAGCGCTGGCTGTCGCGTCCAGATCAGCGGCGCTGCCGCCCTCGTCCGGGTTGGCCTGACTTTGCCAGAGCAGCTCGGGAATGATGCGCGCCAGCTCTGTCTTGCCGGTCCCGGGAGGTCCGGTCAGGATCACGTGGCCGGCCAGCAGCGCATAGTAGATGCGCCTGACGATCTTTTCATCGACTAATATGTGTTGCTGGACCTGCTGGATCAGTTGGGTCAGTAATGGCTCTGGCGTTGGCTTTAAAGGGAGATGGTCGATCAGCAGCGTCTCTGCCGTTGTCGCTGCGCTGCTGGCCGTATCGGTCTGATGCACCGACGTTGTATAGAGCCCAGGTGGATCTTTCACGACTCCCAGCTGACCTGTTTTTCCGCTCAAGCGATCGCTATTATCAGGATCATTGATGACCAGGGTCGGCGTATCAGAGGTCAGGGTTGTAAATTGATCGGCGACCCAGAGCAAAAAGGCTTCATCCCAATACTCAAATTGCTTGAGCTGTGGTGCTTGCTGGCCGAGTTCATCCAGTAATGAGACTACTTTTCGATGCTCGTCCGCTTTTTTTACTTCAATAGTATTGGTACTGAGCATGGATTGTGGTAATTGCGACACTAATCTGGCCTGGACCAGTATATATATACCTTTACGCTGACTTTCATAATAGATGCAGGTTGGATGGGCTGGATCCAGCCAGCGCGCAAAGAGCGACATAATAAAGGCGCTACGGGATGGCGGGACAATCATGCCACTACTTTTCCCTTCCCTGCGTAGTCGCTCCCTTTCTTGTAGTAAGAAGTTATAGAATGCTTCTATATGCTGACCCAGCGTAGCGCCGGTGAGTCCTTTCAGGCTGTTGCGGAAATGGATTTCAGCATTATTATTGGTCTCATTATGGTATTTGCTAAATTTATTGAGCTCCATCATAAACCCGAAGCCGAGGGCTCCCCAATATTCATGGTTGTGGAGGATGTTATTAAGCTGTGGCAGCAGTGTTTTCAATGATATCTCTGCCTGCACAAAGCTTTGTACTGTTGCCTGTAATTCTGGAAGGCTGGCATTGCGCGTGCTGGCCCTTTGCTTTCTGTGCTCAAGATATTTATGATCAGCTAAATATGCTGCGACGATTTCAGATAATGTTTTTACCATGCGTTATCTTCTTTTCTACTTTCGGTAATCTTCTTGAAGAAGGCCAGGTTGTCGCGCTCGACGGTGTTGATGATGACGGAGCGGTCGAGGTAGCGGTTGCCTTTCTCACACGAGGTTTCGGGGATGAACATGCAGGCGTGGCAGGCGGCTCCGTGCAGGGTGTTGTCCTCAAGGGTGACGTGCTCGGCGCACAGTGGATCGGAGGCGCAGTATTCCATGTCGTCGAGGACGCCGCCGATGTGGTAGCCCATCTCTTTGCCCTGGCTGACGAGCCCGCCCAGCGTGCCTTCGCTGTCGGAGGCGGCGGTGTAGAGCAGGATGCCGGCCATCGGACCCCTTTCGTCATCGGCGTCCTGCGAGTAGATGCGCTCGCGAATGCTGGCGGCAGCATAGCCACAGTGCAGGGTCAGTTGCCTGATCAGGGCGTGGGCGAAGCTGTGGAGCAGCACGTAGCGCAGGTCGGGATAGTTGGCCGTGCTGTCGGGTATCTGCCGGGCCTCGCGCCAGCGTTTATGGGCCTCGAAGAAGGTTTCATTGTGCTCCTGGATCGCCAGCCGGTTGAGCCACTCCTGAATGGCCTCTTCGCGGAACTGGATGAAGATACCTTCGCCGCGCACTTCGGTGGCCGGTAGCCACTCGGGGGAGCGCCGCGAGAGCTGCATGATGTGGTCTTTGGGCAGCTCCTCTTCTTCGGCGAAGTCGCTGAGCGATTCGATGCGCGTAAAGCCGGTGAGGGCCATCACTTCGCGCAGCCGTTCGACCAGCACGACCTGCTGGATCACCTGCTCATAGCCGGCGGGTGTCTCGGTGGGCATGATCTCAAAGTCATCGGTATGCGGCGCGTTGACTGGATCGATCAGGACGCGCCACTCGGGCAGCTTGAGGTCTTTGGGGCGCACGATGGCATCAGAGCTATCCTGATTCTTCTTCTCGATACCTTGCCAGATCGTCTCCAGGCTGTAGCTGCCCAGTTGTTGTTGGATCTGGGGGATGAACATAAAGTTTTTGAGCAGCTCGATGCTGCTGGCCGCCTGCAGGATGCTCCAGTTGTGCTCAATCAGCTGCGCCAGCTGGTCTTCGCCCTCGGGGATCGAGAGCGAGGTATAGCCGAGCGGGAACCAGGTGTTGGAGGCCGAGAGCAGCGTGGTCTTGGCCGGGTGGTTGCACTGCTTCTTTGCATAGCGGCGCAGGTGCGGACTGCGGCCGCTACACGTCGGAATATAGTTTTTCTCATCCTCAGTATTAGAAGCCAGAGCCTGCGACATTGATCGCCTTTGGTTGCAGGTGCGGCACTC
>NZ_BNJJ01000005.1 GCF_016587435.1 Dictyobacter formicarum | reverse complement strand
AATATCTTGGAAATGTGCGTCGCATGCAGACCTCGCCAAGTTATCAGCGCTTACGCGATATGGCCAAGGGGTCGATTGAGCGCTTGCCAGTTGTGGGAGACAGAGCTCGTGAGGCCGCTGGACGTGCTGAAACCAGTTTTAAACAATTTATGATGCATAGTAAGAGTGGCGCGATTTTTGAAGAACTAGGCTTCAAGTTCTTTGGTCCCTTCGATGGTCATGATCTGGCAACTATGCTCGATGTATTCGAGAATGTGAAAAAGGTTGAAGGCCCGATTATTGTGCAGATGGTGACCAAGAAAGGCAAAGGCTGGGAAGTAGCTGAGGGTGACTCCACCAAGTGGCATGGCCCGGGCGCTTATGATTATACGACCGGCATCATCAAGAAAAACGCTGGCGATCCCCCATCGTATACCGAAGTGTTTGCTAATGCCCTGGTAGCAATCGCCGAGAAAGATCCCAAGGTGGTTGGTATCACCGCAGCGATGGAAGAGGGCACCGGCCTGAAGAAGCTACGTCAGCGTTTTCCTGAGCGCTACTTTGACGTTGGTATTGCTGAGCAGCATGGGGTAACGTTTGCTGGTGGCTTAGCCGTTGGCGGTCTTACTCCCGTTGCAGCCATTTATTCGACCTTCATGCAGCGTGCGATTGACCAGGTCATCCACGATATCGCCGTACAAAATCTGCATGTCGTGTTTGCCATGGATCGTGCTGGCCTGGTGGGTGAAGACGGGCAGACGCAGCATGGGGTGTTTGACATTGCCTTCTCGCGTATGATTCCCGGCATGAAAGTCATGGCACCGAAGGACGAAGAAGAGCTCCGGCACATGCTCTATACCGCAATCTACCTGGATGGTCCGGTTGCTCTGCGTTATCCACGTGGTAAGGGATTGGGTGTGCCAATGACCAACGATTTCCAGATGCTAGAAGTTGGTAAGGCCGAACTATTGAGTCCTGAGACTCTGGAAGCAGCCGAGCATCAGGAGACGGTGCTACTGGCCTATGGCGCGACTGTGGCGCAGGCTGAGCTAGCGGCCAAAGAACTGGCTGACGAAGGCATCCATGTCGCTGTTGTTAATGCACGCTGGGCAAAACCTCTTGATGAAGAGATGATTTTGCGCCTGGCGAAAGCGACGCGCCGCCTGATTACGATCGAAGATCATGTGGCTTCCGGTGGTTTTGGCAGCGCCGTCCTGGAACTGTTGGAGCGGCAAGGGCTCAATAAAGTTGATGTACGGGTTATCGGCCTACCAGATAAATTTGTGGAGCATGGAGCTTTGACCATCCTGAAAGAGCTTTATGGCCTTTCTTCAGCACACATTAAAGACGTTGTACGTGCCCAGTTGAACACCACAAATCGCACCCTGGCAAAATAAAGAAGGGATGGTATGTCCAGATTTCTTAAGAGAGAAATCTGGACATACCAGTGCACTCTTTCTTAGACGATTTTGCCGTCGCGCATCGAGATAATGCGGTGCACCTGCTCACCGATATCATGTGCATGGGTGACGATCACAAACGTCTGTTGTTGCTCCCGATTGAGCTGGAGCAGCAAATTCATAATATCGCTCGCGGTCGTGCTATCCAGATTGCCCGTTGGTTCATCGGCCCAGACCAGGGCAGGATTGTTCACCAGGGCGCGCGCTATCGTGACACGTTGACGCTGGCCTCCAGATAGCTCTGCGGGCCGATGGCGTGCGCGATCACTCAGATCAACGATATCGAGCATCTCCAGTGCGCGTCGCCTGGCTTTTTGACTGGGAACGCGTGTGACCAGCAATGGTAACTCCACGTTTTCTACCGCTGAGAGTACCGGCAATAAATTGAAATCTTGAAAGATAAAACCCATATGCTGTGCGCGATAGGCTGTGCGCTCCCGTTCGCTGAGATCGCGTAGATTATCGCCCCGGATGTAGATATCGCCCTCATCGATCGTATCTAATCCTGATAAGCAATTAAGCAGGGTTGTTTTCCCACAGCCGCTGGGTCCCATTACCGCGACCATCTCTCCCTGCGCTATTTCCAGTGAAATATCACTTAAAGCCTCAATTCGCAGCTGCCCACTGCGATAAATTTTTTTGACATGCTGTGCTTTGATAACCATCAATGCTCTCGTCGATGTAGTCCTGACTTGCTATTTGTCTGGGCCAATTGCCGTAACAAATCAGGCTGGCGGATAGCAATATGTTTTCTCCCCAACTGAATGGCGCGCACATCTTTTAATTCACGTAGTGCCGTACTGACCGTTTCGCGGTACACACCCAGGCGATCGGCCAGGTCTTCATGGCTGAAACCATTGACGGCCAGTCCATTGAACTCCTTACCCTGAACTGTAGCGAGCTGGAGCAAGAGCTCTGCCAGGCGCGCGGTAACGCTTTTGAAGGTCGTATTAATCAACTGATCCTCAAGCCCGGTCAGGCGTTGGCCCATCAGTTGCAGTAGCGCACCAGCGACTGCTGTATTATGCTGTAGCAGTTGCTCGATATCAGTTTTATTAAGCAGGTAGAGGGTGGCTGCGTCGATCGCTTCGGCGAAGCTGGTAGAGATATTGGGAGTGCAGAGTACTTGTTCTCCGAAGCATGCGCCCGTTTCCAGCGTCGCCGTAATTAATTTCCTGCCATCGGTAGAAAGATGGTAGAGCTGGATGCGCCCACTTTTCACAAAGAAGAGCGCATTACTGACATCACCGGGACGGTAGAGAATGCGCCCCGGCGAGCAAGGTAATGAAGTGATACTCTGTTCGATCGCGCTGAGATCCTGTGCACTGAAATGTTGAAAAATGGCTACCTGAGCCAGGAATGAGGTTTTATCCTCCACCTGATCTGATTGGAGGCGCACCATTCCGGAGTGGCTCGTTCGTTTTTCTCGCACGTATATTGTCCTATATGATAGTGACATCTCTTCTTTTCTATGATGAACACTATCCATTGTAACATATGCGTTTGATGATACTTAGCCTTCAACACTGGTCAAATAGATTGCCTCGGTGCGATTACGTGCGTGCAATTTCTCAAAGATATTCTGCACGTGTTTATGCACAGTAGACTCTGCAATCGATAGTTCCAGGGCGATCTCGCGATTTTTGCGGCCCTTGCGCATCAGATCGAGAATTTGCTTTTCACGTTCAGTCAATGGGCGTGGCAAATTGCTACCAGTGTCGCTTAAACCGGACTCGCCTGTAATTGTCACATGGGCGGTACGGCGTGGAGTGCGATAAGAGATGGAGGAAGATAACATACCGCCGTAACCAGCATGGGTTTTCCAGGAGGAGCGCAGGTAGGTAAGTACCTGAGTCGCGAAGGCACCAGGAATACAGAGATCATTGCGAGCGGCACAGCGAATAGCATGGATCAAAGCATCAGGCTCTATATCCTTGGTAATATAGCCCATGGCCCCTTTTTGGATCGCCTGAAAGAGTAACTGTTCCTGATGAGAGGAGGTAAAAATCACCACACGTGAATGGGGAGAACAGGCCAGCACACGCTCAGTCGCCTCAAAGCCTGTGCAGTCAGGCATATCTACATCCATGAGAATAACATCGGGCTGTGTTTCAGCCGCCTGTATTTCGGCCTCGTGCCCGTTACAGGCCTCGGCCACCACACACATTTCTTGCTCTTTTTCAATTACTTCGCGTACCGCGCGACGCATCAACGAATGGTCATCAACGATCAGAACTTTTACCATCTGTTTTCAATCCCTTTCTACTTCTGCAACCCCTGAAAATGGTATGAGCGTCACATTACCAATTAGCTAGAAATGTGTACTCTCACTTTATACTATACGCTCGAATTCAAGAAGCGGACGGTGTTCACCTATTTTTAGGAGTAGAATTTTGCGTGGTAGCCCTCTGGCGGCAGGAGCGCGGTGAAAAAGGGGGGGAGGATCAGGAGTAGGCATGCGGGCAAGAAAAGAAATACAAGAGCAAGATGGTAAGGCATCCGCAATTAAACGTACTCGGTAATAATATATTTTTCTGCGCATCATCCACACTCCCATTTTTTACCCTATTCTCTTATGAGATATAAAGATACATAATGAAAAAACAAGATGCATCTTTTCATAGTATACTCTATTTTTGCGTTCACGAGGAGATGCGGTCAAATTTCTTGCGTCCATAGAAGCTCTGTGCTATACTTCACTGGCAAAGTGGGCGAGAGCTGTTCGCCTGCTGAAAAAAACACAATAAATACACACGCTCTCTGAAATAGCGCTGACCCTGGGGTCCATAACTTCTACTGAGGTTTGGAGTAAGCAAATATACCTTAGGGGACCCTGGCGCCGTAAAGTGAGAGCGGAGGATCAAGGGAGGTCCGTTTTTGGCTAATATCATTTCCATGAAACAGTTGTTGGAAGCTGGTGTTCATTTTGGCCACCAGACACGTCGTTGGAATCCTAAGATGCAGCAGTTTATCTTTATGGACCGCAACGGCATTCATATCATCGACCTCCAGCAAACGGTAACTCGCCTTAACGACGCCTACAAGTTCGTTGAGCAACTGGTTGCTAATGGTGGAACTTTGCTCTTTGTTGGCACCAAGAAACAGGCCCAGGAAGCAGTGGCTGAAGAGGCCAAGCGCTGCGGAATGTTCTATGTCAATCAGCGCTGGCTTGGTGGTATGTTAACCAACTTCAAAACCATTCAGTCTCGTATCACCTATCTGCGTAGTCTTGAAGAGCGCCGCGACCGCGGCGATTTTGAGCGCCTGCCCAAAAAAGAGGTCCAGCACATGCAGGACGAGATCCTGCGCCTGGAGCGTATCCTGGGCGGCATCAAAGATATGCGCCGCTTACCAAGTGCTATCTTTATCATCGACACCCGTAAAGAGCGCACTGCAGTGATGGAAGCTCGTCGCCTGGAAATTCCTGTCATCGCTCTGGCAGACACCAACTGTGATCCCGATGAGATGGATTACCCGATCCCTGCTAACGACGACGCCATTCGTGCGGTTCGCCTGCTCTGTGCAAAAATTGCCGATGCTGCTGTCGAGGGCCGTCGTGAACTCGAAGCCCAGCAGAAAGACGTCGAGACCGGTGAAACTGAAGCACCAGTAGAGGCTGCTGCAGCGCCAGCCGCAGAGCCTGAGGCCGCACCGGTTGCTGAGGCACCTGAAGCCGAGATTGCTACCCCTGCTGTTGAGCCAGAACTGGTTTCTAAAGAGGCTCATTAGTCAAAACCAAACAGATTGTTTCGGTGGGAGAAAAGGGGCATAAGCGCCTCTGACTCCCGCCTTTTTGTGTAATATATTATGCTTTTTGACACGCGATTTGAGCGTGTGATCACTACATTTTCCATTTGTCAAGCACTCAGAGCCAAAAAAGATGGACGGCAGTTGTTGTACTGCTATTTAGATCTGAGTATCATACATAAAGATTGAGGAGAAACCAACGTTATGGAATTCGCAGCTACAGACGTAAAAAAGTTGCGTGAAGAGACTGGTGCGACATTTGCGGATTGTAAAAACGCTCTATCCGAAGCGAAATCCTGGGATGACGCAGTCAAATATCTGGAAGCACGCCGTGACAAAAAAGCTGAAAAGATGGTAACCGCTGGTCGTGAGACCAAAGAGGGTGGTGTCTTCTCGTATGTACACCACAACAATCGTGTTGGTGTGTTGATAGAGCTCAACTGTAGCACGGACTTCGTAGCCCGTAGCGAAAGCTTCCGCAACCTGGCTAACGACCTGGCTCTGCAGATTGTGGGCGTTGCTCCCCAGTATATCAATTACGAAGATGTCCCGGCTGAAGTTATTGAGGCCGCGCGCCAGAAATTCGCTGAAGACCCTTCGATGGCTCGTGTCCCTGAGGCTCGCCGCGAAGAAGTCTTCAGTGGCAAACTCAAAAAAGAGTTCAGCGCTCAGGTTCTGATGATGCAGCCCTGGGTAAAAGATGAGTCAGTAACGATCGGTGACCTTGTGCGTAAAGTGATTGCTGAAACCGGCGAGAACATCATTGTCCGCCGTTTTAGCCGCTTTGCTTTGGGTGAGTAGTTTTTTCCGGACTACCCTCCTTCGGGCCTAGCTCGGATGGATATTCCTTCTCCGTCACAGTGAGAGAGAAGGAATATCCTATGTGGATTGTAATAACAAACGAAGAGGCGTCCCTCACGGTCGCGCACAAGGGAGAACGGTAAAGATGTCAGTCGAGACAAAATATCGGCGTATTCTACTCAAGCTGAGTGGTGAAGCGCTTGGAGCTCAGGGATCAGGAATTGATGCCGAGACAGTACGGCGGATTGCCGGCGAGGTCAAGCGTGTCCATGATCTGGGTGTTGAGATCGCCATGGTTATTGGAGGCGGTAATATGTGGCGCGGTGTAGATGCTGCCGCGACCGGTATTGATCGTGGTACTGCAGACTATGTTGGTATGTTAGCAACAGTCATGAACTCACTGGTAATGCAGGATGCAATGGAAAAAATCGGCATTAGCACACGGGTTCAGACCGCGATTGAAATGCCTCCGGTGGCCGAACCATTCATCCGTCGCCGCGCGGTACGCCACCTGGAAAAGGGGCGTGTGGTGATCCTGGCGGCTGGTAGTGGAAATCCGTTCTTTACCACCGATACGGCTGCTGCATTGCGCGCTGTCGAGTTAAATGCGCAAGTGCTGCTCAAAGCGACCAAAGTGGATGGGATCTATGACGATGACCCGATGCGTAACCCGCAAGCTCGCCGGTTCTCCGATCTGAGTTATATGCAGGCGTTGAACATGGGTTTAAAAGTTATGGATAGTACCGCATTGTCATTATGTAAAGATAACAACATGCCGATCATGGTTTTCAACCTGCACCAACCTGGAGCACTGGAAGCCATTATGCATGGAGAAAAGTGTGGTACACTGGTCTCTACTGACGTGAAAGAACCGGTCTAGGAGTGTAGTAAGCTTACTGCACCACACCTCTCGTCACGTCCCGTTTTTGAGGTGCATATTGTACCTAGAACAAAGGGAGTATGCAATGACAGCAGATTTACTTGGGGATGCAGAACGACGGATGCAAAAGGCCATTGAGGCCTTGAAACAGGACCTCAATGCTATTCGTGCCGGTCGGGCGAGCGCTGCTTTAATTGATCGCATTACGATTGACTACTATGGCGCACCAACGCCTATTAATCAGGTGGCTTCGGTCTCTGTACCAGAGGCTCGTCTCCTGGTTATTCAACCCTGGGACAAACACATGTTGGTTGATATCGAGAAAGCGATTCAGAAATCGGATCTGGGTATTAACCCGAACAATGATGGGCAAGTCATTCGCCTGGTCATTCCTCCCATGAGTGAGGAGCGCCGTCGTGACCTGGTAAAGACTCTACATAAGAAATCTGATGAGCATAAGGTCGCTATCCGCAACATTCGCCGTGATGTACAGGATAAGATGCGCGACCGTGAAAAGAAAAAAGAAGTTTCCGAAGATGAGCTGAAGCGCAGTACCGATAAACTGCAGAAGCTCACCGATCGCTACATTGACGAGATGGATAAGATCGGAAAATCAAAGGAACTGGAGATCCTGGAGGTCTAACTTTGACCAAGATGCAACAACTCTTTTCATCCATAAAAGGAAAAGAGAAGAATTTAGCGCAGACGTCCCTTATCGCATCTGAGCCGCAGAAACAGCCAGTCCGCCACATTGCCATCATTATGGATGGCAATGGGCGCTGGGCCAACAAGCGGCATTTGCCGCGTCTGGCAGGACACAAAGCGGGCGTAACCGCACTCCGACGGGTCGTCGAGTGTGCTGCAGACGAAAATATTGAAATGCTCAGTGTGTATGCGTTTTCTACCGAGAATTGGGGACGCCCACAGCATGAAGTTGACGGTTTGATGCGTCTCTTCTGGGAGACCATTCGCTCGGATTTAGAAAAACTCCACCGTGATGGGGTTCGTTTGCGCCATCTTGGTCGATTGTATGATCTGTCTCCTGACATTCAGCAGGCTGTGCATGAGTCAATTGAATTGACAAAGGATAATACACGCATTGGCTTGAATGTTTGCTTTAATTATGGAGGACGTGCTGAGCTGGTGGACGCAGTCAGGCAGATTATCGCCGATGGACGTGACCCTGAGACGATCAATGAAGAATTGATTAGTTCTTATTTATATACCCGCGACTTGCCCGATCCTGATCTGGTAATTCGTACCGCTGGCGAGATGCGGGTGAGCAATTTCTTGCTCTGGCAATCTGCCTACAGCGAATATTATGCTACCTCAACACTCTGGCCTGATTTTGGGCATGAAGATTTGATGGCGGCCCTGGAAAGTTATAATCAGCGCCAGCGCCGTTTTGGTCGTTTAGACGTTCCCTCCAAGTAAGGAACGGTGATAGAATACGTAGAGACCACTAACCAGGAACTGCTCTACGTATTCTATTTTTTTGCATTGTTTTGGCGCTACATGCATAATACCTATGCGCAGGTACATAGGGAATCCTGGTCGAGCAGCGCTCGCATGGATGGAGCTGCCGAAGGTCAATTCTACGCAGATTACTGTATTACCAAGGGATTGTAAATAATGCGATCGCATCTGGAAACATGTTATTTTCTGTGTATGTTAGAATAACCTATAGCTTGACTGAGGAGTAAATTGTTTGCAAGGCACAAGTAAGCAGAATAGTAATGCGGGTATAACTGAGCCCGAGAAAAAAGCGAATACATCTGTAGGCCAACGCTGGTTGACCGCAGGTATTATGATGCCTGTTGTTCTCCTCTTTGTCTGGTTTGGTGGCTGGTGGGCCTTTCTGGCATGCCTGGCGGTTGTTGTAATGGGGACAATTGAGCTGCACACGATGTTACGCAAAGCCGGTTATCACCCATTGACAGTGATGAGCTACGCGCTCAGTGTGCTTTTCCTGAGTTCGGCTATGTTTCCGTCCCGACAGTTAATGATACTGCAGATAGGTCTGGGGGCCTCGGTTGTTCTTTCCTTTTGCTGGCTCTTTGCGCGTAAGCAATTGGAGGGCACCCTGATGGACTGGGCATTGACATTGGCCGTGCCCATGTATCTGGGCTGGTCGATGAGCTATTTCTTATTACTGCGTGGTTATGAAGTAGGTGTGCTGCACCCTATGCAAGGCTGGTGGGTCACCCTGCCCCGAGGCGTCTGGTGGCTCCTGATCACCCTTCTGGGCGTCTGGGGCTTTGATGGAGCAGCCTTCTTCTCAGGACGCTACCTGGGGCGTCACAAAATGGCTCCTCATATCAGTCCTGCTAAAACGTGGGAGGGTGTCGCCGGTGGACTGGTGCTCTCTATTATTGCCAGTCTGCTTTTCACTGTTGTCCCCTTAGGTGTACCCTGGTATTTTGCTATTGTGCTGGGATTACTGATAGGAGCCGCAGCCACCTTGGGAGACCTGGCCGAGTCTCTGATTAAACGTCAGATGCACGTCAAAGATAGCGGCCAGATTATGCCAGGCCATGGTGGCATGCTAGATCGTATTGATAGCCTGCTCTTCGCCGTTTTTGTGGTCTACGTCTTCTCACTATTTTTTAGATAGCCCAGATAGCCCGGATAGCCCGCTTCATATCTCGTCCTCACACCAGAAAAGTGTGTGGCGCACTACAAATATCGCATTCTGTGAAGGACGAGGGTTATCTTCCCTCGAGAGATTTTTGAGGCGCGGCCGCCTCTCTGGTTTTGGTAGTGTTGCCTGATGGCGGTAAAACACAAAAAAACCTTTTTAGCCAATAGCCAGATTGTTCAAAACGCAAAATCCTGGCTCATACATGCTATAATCTGGATGAAAGACTAAACTGAGACATTACTTACAGAATGTAAGTAAGCAAATATATATCATAGGTTGAGTTCTCATGACAACGTTCCCTAAACGTATTGCTTTACTAGGAAGCACAGGATCTATCGGGCGGCAAACCCTCGATGTCGTGCGGCGTTTTCCCGAACAATTTCGTATCGTCGCTATGGCTGCGCGCAGCAACGTTGATTTGCTGGCACAGCAAGTGCAGGAGTTTCAGCCTGAGCTGGTTACCTGTTATGCTGATGCTCCTGAGGTTGAGGCAAAAGCCCGGCGCCTGTTGCCGCAGGCCTTGCTCGGCGAACAGGGCCTGCTGGCCGTTGCCACCCATGCTGATGCCGATATCCTGGTTGCCGCTACCTCCGGCCTGGTTGGCCTGATGCCCACGCTGGCAGCAATCGGAGCTGGCAAGACAATCGCGCTTGCCAACAAAGAAACTCTAGTCATGGCAGGTCACCTTGTAACCCAGGCTGCCCAACGGGTTGGTGTGCCTATTTATCCTATTGATAGTGAGCATAGTGCCATCTGGCAGTGTTTACGGGGAGAAGAGCAAAAAGACATTCATCGGCTCCTCTTAACCGCATCGGGCGGGCCCTTCCGAGCTACTCCTCTAGAGGAGCTCAAAACGGTTACGGTCAAGCAGGCCCTGGCCCATCCCACCTGGAGTATGGGGCCCAAGATCACCATTGATAGTGCAACCTTAATGAACAAGGCGCTGGAAGTTATTGAGTCTCATTGGTTCTTTGGTGTACCATATGAGAAGATGGAAGTAGTGGTGCATCCAGAAAGTATCATTCACTCGATGGTCGAGTTTGTTGACGGCTCTATCAAAATGCAAGCCAGTTTGCCAAGCATGCACCTCCCTATAATGAATGCCCTGGGGTATCCCAACCGCCTGGCATCCGCCGACACGGATTTTATTCGTGAACTGCGCTGGGCTGATGTAGGCGTGTTGCATTTTGAGGACCTGGAACTGACGCGCTTCCCCTGTTTCCGACTTGCAGTTGAAGCTGGCAAGCGTGGTGGAACTTATCCCTGTGCCCTGGTAGGTGCCGATGAAGAAGCCGTCGAATTATTCTTGACTGGCAAAATTGGCTATCTGGAGATTGCCCAAATAATTGAGACTGTCTTAGAGCGCCATCAATCAATTGAACAGCCAGATGTTGCTGCGACCCTTGAGGCTTGCGCGTGGGCGCGTCGCACCGTGCGTGAGTTATGGAAAAAGCGTGCACAGGTTTAGTGATTGAAGGACTGCAGACCGCCGTTAGTTGATAGGGCAAGCATCGTCAGATGGTATGAATAAAGATGAGTCTTGAGAAAAGGAAAAGGGGATGAGCTGGTATATACTTGCTGTTGTTCCTGTGTTGGGATTGCTCGTGTTTGTACACGAGCTAGGACATTTTATTGCGGCAAAGTGGGCTGGTATTCGAGTTGACGAATTCGCGATGGGATTCCCCCCTAACATCGTTGGCTTTCGCAAGCGTGAGCGCGGCGGCTGGGAGGTCTTGTGGTTCGGCCGTGGTAGCTCGGTGATGGATACCAGCAATATCCAAAATCCCTTTGGCAATGCCAGTGACGTGCCTACGGCTCCGCCTACGCGCACGCTGTATTCATTGAACCTTTTGCCCCTTGGCGGTTATGTACGTATGGTGGGTGAGAATGGAGACGCTGTTGATGAGAATGGGCGCTATGACGAAGGGAGCTTCGCCGCTAAAACGGCAGGTAAACGCATCATTGTGCTCTGTGCCGGTGTTTTCATGAATTTCCTGCTTGGCATTGCTTTGTTTACTATCGCCTATGGTCTGGGTGAGCCAATGCCCACGCCAACGGCAGTGATTGGAACAGTGCAAGCGAATTCGCCTGCGGCCGTAGCTGGTTTAAGGACAGATGATACTGTGGTAGCTGTGAATGGGAAGGCGGTAAAAGATTTTAACGCCATGTCGACGGCGGTGACGCAAATTATTAACGCCGATAAGGGGAAAAATGATCACATACCCATTCATTTGACCATTCGTCGTGGCCAGCAGGGTGGTACCCAGGAGGTGATCGTCAATGCACGCACCCATCCGCCGCAAGGCCAGGGCTATATGGGCGTGGGAGCAAAAGTCTTAACCATGCATTATCCTCTCTGGGAGGCCCCTTTTAGAGGTATCGCCCATACCTTTGATTTTATTCATCAATACCTGTCCATAATTGGAAAAATGATTATTGGCGCAATTCAGCCACAGTTCTCGGGCCCTGTTGGTATCGCTCAGGTCACGCAAAGTGTGGCAGAGCAGACCCCTGTTGTTGGCTGGTGGCCTATATTAAGTCTAACGGCTGCATTAAGTTTGAATTTAGCGATTTTTAACATTTTACCTTTCCCCGCTCTGGATGGTGGACGCGTCTTCCTGGTATTGGTAGAGATATTGCGTGGTGGAAAACGCTTGAAACCGGAGCGCGAGGGACTTATTAATCTGGTTGGTTTTGCCTTACTATTAGTTCTTATGATTGTGGTCACCGTGAGTGATCTTATGCATTGGAACGGCTAAAATGGAGTTTGCTTTCAATTATGCGAAAAAAAACACGACAAATACATGTAGGTAATGTAGCAATTGGTGGAGACGCCCCAATTATCGTTCAATCAATGACCACTACCTATACACGCGACGTAGAGTCTACCGTGGCGCAGATACAACGCTTGCAGGATGTAGGATGTGAGTTGGTGCGTGTCGCAGTGCCTGAGATGGAAGACGCTGTGGTTTTGAGCGAAATTAAGAAGCGTATCAATATTCCATTGGTTGCTGATATCCACTATAACCCGGAACTGGCGTTAGAAGCGATTCGCCAGGGCATTGATAAGGTCCGCATTAATCCTGGCAATTTGTTGCAGGGCCGCAAATCGCTGGAGAAAATTGTACTGGCGGCTAAAGAGCGCGATGTTGCCATGCGTATCGGTGTGAACTCGGGCTCGATAGATGCTCTGGACAAAGTAGCACAGATGCAGCGCGTGCAGGTTCGCCTGCGCGATGATGGGACGCTTGAGCGCACCGATCCCGCTGAGGCTCGCCGTCAGGAGCGTGAGCAGTTGGCCGAGCGTATGGTCACACGCGCGCTGGAGTATATCGGTTGGTGTGAGGAGCTGGATTATCATAACCTCGATGTCTCATTGAAGTCATCGACTGTACTGACGGCCATTGAAGCCTATCGTCGCTTCTCGCAGCGCTCGGACTATCCCATTCATCTGGGTATTACTGAAGCGGGCACCCTGGTGACCGGAGCCGTTAAATCTTCGGTTGGACTAGGCATTCTGCTGGCCGAAGGCATCGGTGATACTATTCGCGTTAGTTTGAGTGCAGAGCCAGAGGAAGAGATTCCCGTCGCCTTTGAGATCCTGCGCTCGTTAGAGCTGCGCAACCGTGGCGTCACCTTCGTCTCCTGCCCCTCCTGTGGACGTGTTGAGATTGATGTTATCAGTGTCGCCAATGAAGTCGAAAAGCGCCTCTCTAAAGTACAGACTCCGATTCAAGTGGCAGTCATGGGTTGTGTCGTCAATGGCCCTGGAGAGTCACGTGACGCTGATGTGGGCCTGGCTGGCGGTAAAGGTAAGGGTGTGATCTTCCGCAAGGGGCAGGTGATCAAAACCGTGCCCGAGGATCAATTTCTGGATGCGGTCCTGAAAGAGGTTGCTAGCTTGTTGCCTGAGGCGGAGGCAAAGGTCGTCTATCCAGAGGGCGGCATTAAAGATGTGGCCGGCACTCACCGCACTCGTGATGAAGGCATGAATCTGCCAATCTTACCACGCCTCTGATATATATAATACACATAAAAAGAGCAGAGGCTCTATCAGATCCAATCTGATCTGATAGAGCCTCTGCTCTTTTTATGTGTATCTTTCTCTATATTATCCGCAATTACTTTCCCCATCAGGTTTAACCTGGTAAAAAGTAAGTATACGTTTGTCAAAAGAAGCTGGTTAGATAAGGGCTGGAAATAGTACTTTTTGTGCACACACGTAACGTATAGTCTATGCAGATTATATAGTTATTTTTTTCTAATGTCATTGCTCAAAATGTTCCAGAGCGTATCTGCATGTTCAAATATTCACTCCCTTTATGCCTTTATTTACAATAAGGCATTTATTGTATGACCAATTTCTTCAATATCCTTCTATTCAAGGAGCTGGAAAATTTATTTAATCTCTTCTATACTTAGAAAGCGACTCTTTATAATAGGCACTTCTAACTCTATGAATTAAATCGGAGGGTATCTTATGATGCAAAGACGTATAGTCGCTCCTCGTATGCTTTATGCAACATTCGCTTTTGCGCTATTACTAGCTCTTCTGGCGACTGGTGCGGCCACTCAAACCGCTGGCGCGCATGCATCGAGCCATGTTAATCCTCTGGCGGTGGTTAACCCCCATCATATTTATGCTGGTGCTATTCAGGATAAGACCTTTAGATGCCAGTCAAATACTGCCGCTGTGCGTTGTTATGGTCCCAAACAGATTCGTAATGCTTATAGTATTCAACCACTATTAGACAAAGGAATTACTGGAAAAGGTCGTACAATTGTTATTCTAGATGCTTATAGTGCTCCCCATATCCAAAATGATCTTCATTCTTTTGACCAGAATTTTGGCCTGAACGATCCTACTCTCAATATTATTCCTGGACAAGGTTCGCTGACCCCATTTGATGGCAGCGCTTTGCAGGAGGGTTGGGCTGGTGAGATCGCGTTGGACGTAGAGTGGTCTCATGCAGTTGCTCCTGATGCTACCATCGATTTGGTGTTAGCTAAGAGCAGCGACGACAATGACCTGGTTGCCTCATTGCAGTACGCTATTGATAACAACCTGGGCGATGTCGTTTCGATGAGCTTTGGTGAAGCTGAGAGTTGCCTGGATGCGGCAACCGCGCAGAAATGGCATCGTGCTTTCGAGGCTGCCAGCAAGAAGAACATCACCTTGTTTGCATCTGCCGGTGACCAGGGTGCGGCGCAGCCCACCTGTGATGGTAGCTCCTACATTCTGTCGGCTTCTTCACCTGCCAATGATCCTTTTGTCTCAAGCGTTGGTGGTACCCAGCTGGTAGCTGATGCCACTACCGGAGCCTATCAGAGCGAGGTTGTCTGGAACGAGCCCGATTTCGGTGCTGCTGGTGGTGGTGGTTTCAGCAAAGTGTATGCCAAGCCATTCTATCAGTATGGATTGGCGAATAACCCGACTAATGAGCGCGGTGAGCCAGATGTGGCCTACAACGCAGCCATCAACGGCGGCGTGTTGGTCGTCACCTCTGATAGTGGGGCTCCTGCTGGATCAGTCTTCATTTTCGGTGGTACCAGTGCTGGTTCCCCACAGTGGGCTGGCATTATTGCTCTGGCGGATCAGCTCGGCAATAAAAAAGTTGGCTTGATCAACCCTATGCTGTACTTGATCTTTGGCCGTGTTAATAGCATCTACTCTGCAACCTTCCATGACATCACTTCTGGCAACAATTCTTACACCTTCGCCGATGCCAATGGCAACCCGGTGACTATTCAGGGATATGATGCCAAAAAAGGTTGGGATGCTGCAACCGGTTGGGGTTCACCTATCGTCTCCAAGTTTGTACCATTGCTGGTTCTCTTTACCGGTGGTGCACATGCCCATGATTTTGATGCCCAGAAAGCTACTATGAAATAAGTAGCGATTCTGACACCCCTATGACAATAGGGGTGTCAGAATCCTCCCCGATATTGTTATCAGCAAAAAGAGGGCCTCCTGCTTACCTGTGTAGCAGGAGGCCCTCTTTTTGTCGGTGGTCGATACAGAACTCGAATCTGTGACCTCTACGATGTCAACGTAGCGCTCTAACCAACTGAGCTAATCGACCATACTATGAATTCCCGATAGTTAAACACCAGTTATTCTGAGTGGGCGATACAGAACTCGAATCTGTGACCTCTACGATGTCAACGTAGCGCTCTAACCAACTGAGCTAATCGCCCTTAACGCAGACAATAATAGCATTGATCTTGCATATTGTCAAGCGCTTTCCAGGCTCTTTTTGAGGGAGCCAGGGGCTATGAGGATGCAAGATACTATGCTAAAAGGCATGTTTATAACTTAATAGGTTACGTAAGTACTAAAATAAACCGGAGTGGCTTGATTCTATATGAATACGATGTTATAATTTTTCGTGTGTCGAGAACCTCTATTTGCTTATTCTCAATAAAAAAATCTATTGCCTTTGTGTCGGATATATCAGTATGCATCTATAAAGATGTAGTTTTTATTTTGTGCCAGCCTCGATTCGATATATCCGCATACGCATTTTCGAGGGTAGCGACCACATGGCCTTTTACCGTCCCTACTTTTCTTAGGAAGGTGTGTCCTGTATGCTTTTTTCAGCCCAAGGACGGATGCTGAAGGTAACACGTGGGCCTGGCGGTCACCGTGATAGCCGTAAGTGGGTAAAAATTGTTGGTATATTTCTGCTTTGTCTGGTTATTCTTGTAGAGTTTGCACCATTTACAGCTGCTCCTCCCGTGAGCGCACAGGCACATGTTCAAAGCACTGTTGATTCGTGTAGTAGCTCCTATTTTTCTCCTGACGGTAATCCCTATATGCTCTGTCCCGGTCCTTATCCTCTGGGCGGTAATTGTGTCTGGTGGGCCTGGGAACAATGGCATTTGCTAGGTTACGACTTGCCAGTAAACTGGGGCAATGCCGCTGAGTGGGCTACTGACGCGGCTCGTTCGGGTCTTACGGTTGGTACCACACCGCGTGTTGCTTCGATTGCTGTTTTTCCTGTAGCTGATGGTACGTGGGCCTCCAGTCCGGCGGGACACGTGGCTTTTGTTACATCAGTGAGTGCTGATAATTCTACTTTTGGCGTTACATATCAAAATTTCGGCGATGTCAGGTATATGTATGCTGATGATAACTATAGTGTAAATGTGATTAATCAGCCGCGCTATCAGAATGGACAGCTACGTTTTATCTATTTCCCGAGCAAAGTTGATAGTAAGCTTTTCGCGCAACTCCCAGGCATAGGAAGCTTTGGGGACCCGGCCGCAGCCATTAACCAGGCCAATAGTGCTTTGAATACCTCCTCTACTACCAATACCTCTTCTGCCAATGTCAATGGTGTAGCCAGTAATAGCGATATGCAGCAGCAACAATCGACCTATACCAGTGATCGTATCGCGTTGGGTCTTGCGCCGGCTTCCTCTGACCAGGAATTTAACGCAGACTTTACCGGTACAGATTCCAGTACATTGCTGCTCTACAATCGGCAGCGGGGGAGTATACAGATCTATAAGTTGAATCAGCAGCGATTGCCAGCGCAAAAAGTGCGGCCGCGTGTAGACGATATCCCGTCGAATGATGAATTGCTGCATGTGCCGGAGGCCTCTTCGCCACTGGTGGATCTGGGTGATGCCACCACGCCTGCTGGCACCTGGGGTTCGACTCTGGATATTCACGTGGGGAATTTCTCTGGCGCCAAAGCCTCTGAGATTTTGCTCTATGACCGCGTGGCTGGCACTATACAGCTGTTGAGTCTGGACGCCAACTTTCACATCAAGAAGCATGTGACACTTCCCAATATTGGACCAGGCTGGGAAATTTCGGTTGGACGCTTTAATGGCAAGAGCAGCGGCCTCTTTATGTATAAGCGCTTTTCAAGCACCACGCCAGTGGTTGACCCAAATGCTCCCGATCCTTCTGCCACCAATCCAGTTGATCCTTCGCTGCCTGGTCCTGGCTCAACCGTACCGACAAATGGACCAGTCGTGAAGTCGACGCCAATTGTGAAGTCGACACCAACCGTTAAAGCGACACCAACGGTGAAGTCGACGCCGACGGTGACGCCGACACCAAAGCCAACGGCAACGGTAACACCAAAGTCGACGGTGACGCCGACACCAAAGCCGACGGCAACGCCGACACCAACACCAACGGCAACACCAACACCTGCTGCAGCGGTGTCTCCGACGGCAACGCCAACGCCGGCGCCAGCAGCAACGCCAGTGTCCACGCCAGCACCAACCCAGGCTGCTACTCCGGCGGCCACTGCCAGACCGAGCGTTACTCCCGCCGCGCAGCAGACCGTGCAATACAGTTATGTTATGCCAACAAATATTATGGCCGACACTCCTCCTGATAAGGGTGGAGATTTAAGCGGGAGCCAGCTGGCGGAGTGGGAAAAGCAGGGTCGCTCAGCCAATGTCAGGCTAATGGATTTCAATTCAGATCTGAGTATTCATCAGCAGCAAAGCTATACCCTCTGGCATTCCAGCTGGGAAGTCTATGTTGGCCGTTTTGTCAACGCGCAGCAGGATGGCATATTCCTGTATGATCGCACGATGGGTGAGGACCGCATCATGGATTTCGATCAGAATCTGGGGGTGCGTGACTATCATGAACAGCATAATCTGGACGGAAACTGGGTTGTCTATAGCGGCGATTTCATCAACTCGGGCCGTTCTCAACTGCTCCTGTATGATCCAGGTAGCGGCGACATCCAGTTGCTGGCCTTTGATGCACAGTTGCAGCTTTCTCAACAAAAGCTACAATCGCATGTTGGAGCCCATCAGGTACTATATGTAGGTCATTTTGGTCTACCGACTTTGAGTGTCATGCTCTACGACTCTCAGAGCGCCCAGAGTACCTTCGTGGCCTTTGATCAGAAGCTAGATATTGCCCATCAATATCTAGTCAAGACCTGGGATCAGCGCTGGCAGATTCTCGTAGGCGCCTTTACCAATCGGGCCAATTGCACGCAGGGTACGTCATGTGCCTCCAACGATACCATTCTGGTGCTCAATCGCCAGAGTGGACAACTCGAGCAATACGTGTTCTCGTTTGGACGAGAGTTTACCGTCTACGACAATCGTATTCAGTCTTTCTTACGCGAAGGAGTTCCCGTTCAAGAACACGTGCAGTCGGTTGATACGACCGTTTTCAGCATGGTTAACTCGTTGACCACAAATATTCGCAACGAAGAGCTCTATTAAGGATAAAATCGTGGTACAATAAAACCACTATGCGACACGTATTTTTGATAGGGCTGTCTGGAAGCGGAAAGAGTACGGTCGGGCGTCTACTGGCGCAACGGTTAGGACGTCCCTTACTAGATGTCGACGCGCTCATTGAACAGGAGTATGGAGAGCGCATTCCGGCAATTTTTGCTCGACATGGTGAGGAATATTTTCGCACACTCGAAGCCCGTATGCTGGCTCACGCAGTGCAACAACCAGATGATGCCATCATCGTTACCGGTGGTGGCATTGTTGTACGACCAGAGAATCGCGCGCTGATGGCTCGGCATGGTGTGCGCGTTTTTCTGCATGTTGACCCGCAAGAATCTCTGGCTCGTCTGCAGGCACAACATCGCAGAGAGCAACAACAAGGTCAGACTCTGGAAATACGACCTCTTCTATCTGGTGCAGATCCTCTTGCCAATTTACAAAGGATGCTGGCGGCCCGTGAAGCCTGGTATCGAGAGGCTGAGCTTACCTGCCTGACGCAAGGCAAACAGGTGAAGCAGGTGGCCGGGGAGATTATAGTTATGCTTGAAGATCTAACGTCCCAGGAGCAGGTAGCTCCAATTGTGCGCCATGTTCATGTGGGCACAGGTTATGACACGGTGGTTGAGTGGGGTGGATTGCAGCGGCTGGGGACCTACCTTAAACAATTGCAACTGCCCCCACGCGTATTTATCGTCACTGATAGCAACATCCACGATATATATATCCCTGCACTGCTGCCACAATTGACCGCGGCAGGCTTTGAACCACACGTGTATACGATACCTGCTGGAGAGGGAAGCAAATCGCAGCAGCAACTCTCCGCCATCTATGACTGGCTACTGGAACAGCATGCCGAGCGCCGCGAAGCGCTGGTAGCACTCGGCGGTGGCGTCGTCGGAGACCTGGTAGGATATGCTGCCGCCACCTATTTGCGCGGCGTGCCCTTGATTCAAGTTCCCACCTCATTACTCGCGCAGGTAGACTCCGCCATTGGTGGCAAAACGGGCATCAATCATCCCCGTGGCAAAAACCTGATCGGCGCTTTTTATCACCCCCGCCTGGTTTTAGCCGATCCGGCCACGCTCCTTTCCCTGCCAGAGCGTTCGCGTACAGAGGGATGGGCAGAAATTGTAAAGTATGGTATCATACTTGACGCTGAGTTGTTCGCCTTACTAGAGGCGCACGCAGACACATTGCGAGATTTCTCCAGGCCACCTGTGGCGTTGCTCTGCCAGATCATTGCACGCTGTATCGACTTGAAAGTTATGATAATAGAAGAAGATGAGCGAGAGCAGGGCCGACGCGCCATTTTGAACTATGGCCATACCTTTGGTCATGCACTGGAAAACGTTTCCGGCTATGGCGAATGGCTGCATGGCGAAGCCGTTTCGCTGGGCATGGTGGTGGCGGCGATGCTCGCCCGCGAGGCTGGCCTCTTTGGTGAGCAGGATGTCCTGCGGCAAAATCGGCTGCTAGCAGCCCTGGGATTACCGATCACCTATCGCGGCTCAGTGTATGGGCGCGATATTCTGGCAGCCATGCAGCTAGATAAGAAGGTTGTTGGTAAGCAAGTGCGTTGGATTATGCCCAAACAGATCGGTGAAGTCGTGATCACGCCGTTACCGGATGAGTCGGTAGAACACATCATTGCGACATTTATGGGAGAAAAGTAGGGATAGATGCTGAATTTCCTCATTTTAAGTGGGCCGAACCTTAATATGCTGGGTACCCGAGAACCCGAAATTTATGGTACGATGACCCTGGAGCATATTCATGATGCTGTACGCCAGCGTGCCACCGCTTTGGGTGTCAGCGTTGCCTGTTTCCAATCTAATCATGAGGGCGCCCTGATCGATTACATCCAGCAGCAGCGCGAGCAGGCCGCCGGCATTGTAATCAATCCAGGTGCATTTACCCATTATTCGATCGCGCTACGCGATGCTATTGCCGACGCAAAACTGCCAACGATCGAGGTTCACTTAAGCAATGTCTATGCACGCGAAGAGTTTCGGCATCATTCAGTGATTGCTCCTATTTGCCGTGGACAAATAGCCGGCCTGGGATGGCGAGGCTATGTCCTGGCATTGGAAGCCTTGACAGCATTGGTAAGCGAGTAATAGAAAGAGATTGGCTATGGGTCAAGAGAGCATACAACAATTTCGGGCGTGGATTGCTGAGCAGAACCTGGATGCTTTTTATGTGACGCAACCACAGAGCGCTTCTTATTTGAGCGGTTGGTTGAACGATGAGGAAGGGGCTGGTTCTGTCATTGTCAGCGCACAGCAGCAGATCTTGCTGACCAATCCACTATATGGTGAGGTTGCCGCACGTGAAGCTGCAGGTTGGCATGTGGTGATTCCCCCCAGTCGCAACTACGCGCAGTCGATTGCTTCTCTGGCTCAAGAGCATGGCTGGCAAAAGATTGGGTTTGAATCTACCGCGGTGCGTTATGCCGATTTTGAGTTGCTGCGCCAGGCCGGTGAAGGGATATTCAGTCTGCATCCATTTGAAGAAACCATCGTCAATCGCTTGCGCTACATCAAGCAACCACACGAGCTAGAATTGCTGAAACGCGCGATCGCCATTACCGACGAGACCTTCGCTCATCTGTGCCAGTGGATTCAGCCAGGTATGACCGAGAAAGATGTCGAATGGGAAATCTCGCGTAAAATGGTGGAACTGGGTGCAGATGGCACCGCATTTAACTCAATTGTCGCTTCCGGCCCCAATGGTTCTATGCCTCATGCTATTCCTGGTCAGCGCCAGATTCAGCGTGGCGAGTTGATTACGATTGATATGGGTGCTCGCTATAAAGGTTATTGTGCTGATATGACTCGAACTATTTGCCTGGGCGAGCCAGCTGAACCGCGCATGAAAGAGATTTATGAGACCGTGCTGCGCTCAATGAGAACGTGCGAGCAAGGCTTACATGCGGGTCTCTCTGGCCGTGAAGCCGATGCACTGGCGCGCAATGTTCTGGTAGAAGCTGGCCTGGCCGAATATTACATTCACAGCACAGGCCATGGTGTTGGTCTCGAGATTCATGAGAATCCCTCTCTTTCACAACGTGCCCCCGAAGATGTCAAATTACCAGCAGGCTCGGTCGTCACGGTTGAGCCAGGTGTCTATATTCCCGGGTGGACTGGTACGCGTGTCGAAGATTGTGTGTTGATTAAAGATGATGGTGTTGAAGTATTAACGCAGTCACCGACTGAACTGGTGATTCCGCGCTAAAGGAGATTTGTATTCATGATTTCAACTGGTGATTTGAAAAAAGGCATCACGATTGAATTTGAAGGGCAGCTCTGTTCCATCCTGGAATGGCAGCACGTGAAAATTGGTCGCGGCGGCGCTATTGTACGTATGAAACTGCGTAATCTGCGTACCGGTGCAACGGTAGATCGCACCTGTGACGCTGGCGATAAATTTAAACGCATTTACCTGGATCGTTCAAATGTGACCTATCAATATCAGGAAGGTGATCAGTATCATTTTATGGATACCAGCACCTATGACGATATTGTTCTGACCGAGGCGCAGTTAGGCGATGCCAAAGATTACCTGATTGACAACCTGGAGCTGGACATCATTCGCTTTGAAGAAGAGCCAATCTCTGTAGAGCTCCCTGAGAAAATCGTATTGCGCGTGACCTACACCGAGCCAGGCTTTAAAGGTGATACCGCCACCGGTGGTACCAAGCCTGCAACCACAGAGACTGGCCTGGTGGTACAGGTACCGCTGTTTATCTCAACGGATGACCTGATTCGTGTCAATACCACTACCGGCGCCTACGTTGAACGCGCCTAGCAGGAGACTATAGGGAGCAGGAAGGTGAGGGCACGTCGCGATCAAGCGCAGTATACCATGCTCAAGCGGCTGGTTCCTATCTGCCCACCTTCCCGCCATTGGCAGGAATTGAAGAAAATTTTTATCAACGCCAGCTAGCATATATGGAGTCGTTCTATGGACCACAAGAATCCTTATGAAGTCGAAACCATCGCACGTGAAGACGCCGCCGAAGCCCCCCGGGTTAGCATCGAACATCTAAAGCGCCTGGTACAATTACTGGACGCGAGCGATGTCTCCGAAATTGAAGTCAAGCGGCCCATGGAAGGGATGCAGCTCGTGCTGCGGAAAGCGAAAGCGCAGACCGGTAGCGAAGCTACTGCCTACGCCGTTGTCTCATCTGACGAAAGCGATTCGATCCAGCCAGAAAAAGCCGCTGCTGAGCCCAGGCATACAATCAACGCGCCACTGGTAGGTATCTTCCACTCCTGGGGTAAGCCCAAAGGGAATCCACTGGTTGCCGTTAGTGATCGCGTTAAGCCAGGTCAACTGGTTGGCACTATTCAATCATTAAATGTTATCAATGAGGTAGAAAGCACCATTGCTGGTAGCGTCACCGAAATTCTGGTTCAGGATGGTCAGGCCGTCGAATATGGGCAGCAATTATTTGTGATTGATAGCTCAGAGGAGGCATAAGCTTTATGCTCTTTCAAGACTCGCTCGGAGCCCCGTCGGCAATCAGTGTCTCCGCCCTTTCATTGTATCTAAAAGAGCTGCTGGATACTAACGACATCTTACAAAATATTTGGGTGCACGGTGAAGTCTCGAATTGTAAAACTTATCCATCCGGACACTGTTATTTTACCTTAAAAGAGGGCGAGGCCCAGTTATCCTGTGTTTTCTTTAAGCAAGCACGCTTGCGTACAGCGGCACCCTCTTTGCGAGATGGGATGGCTCTGGCAGTCAATGGCCGTATAGCGTTCTATGAGCGCGATGGCAAGCTGCAATTTTATGTCAATGCAGTCATGTCGTTGGGTGAAGGAGCACTCTTTCGTAAATTTGAGCAATTGAAAGCGCGGCTGGAGGCCGAAGGCTTATTTGATAGTGAGCGCAAGCGTCCATTGCCAGAGCAGCCAGCTACGATTGGTATCGTAACCTCTCTACAGGCGGCTGCTTTGCGCGATATGCTACGTACATTGCGCAATCGCTATCCTTTAGCGCAAGTTATTCTTGCACCCGCCCAGGTGCAGGGGGCTGAAGCTCCTGCATCTATTGCTATGGCCCTGGATCTGCTTAACGAGCACGGCGAAGCCGAAGTGATCATCGTTGGGCGAGGCGGTGGCTCGATTGAGGAGCTATGGGCGTTTAACGAAGAAATCGTCGCGCGCGCAATTGCTCGCTCCCGCATCCCGGTCATCAGTGGCGTCGGCCACGAAACCGATTTTACGATTGCGGATTTTGTGGCTGATTTCCGGGCTTCCACACCGACGGCTGCAGCCGCAGCCGCTGTGCCTGATATTACGGACTGGCAGATCGAACTTCAAGAGAAACAACAATTGCTGACCGCGTTAATCATAGAGCGGATTGAAGATTGCAATGTACAGGTCGCGCAGGCTCTGCGCGAATTACAACGTGTTAGCCCTGAGGGCACAATTGCGCAACGCCGTCAGCAACTCGATGAATGTACTGAGCGCCTCCAGACCTATATGCGGCATATCATCTCCCTGCGTGTCGAACGGCTGCGAGGAGTAAGCCTGCAACTGCACTCTTTAAGTCCACTATTAACCATTGCTCGTGGTTATGCAGTGGTACGGCAGCAACGCGACCATGCGGTAGTAACCAGTACCCAGCAGGTGCAGGTGGGCGATACATTAACTATCCAGGTTCAGGATGGACAGATAGCGGCACAGGTTCGGGATTCAGTAGAAAAGATTTGATAGGTGATAAGATGGAAACGCTGTCATTTGAAGAAGCTTTTGAGCGGCTCGAAGCTGCTATTGCTGCTCTACAAGAAGGAAAAATGCCACTTGATCAGGCATTGCAGCGGTATCAGGATGGTATGCAACTGGCACAGTATTGCAATGAGCTTTTGCAGCAGGCTGAACTCTCCGTGCAGCAGCTCAGTGTGGATGAGAGTACTGATACTCCCTCTCTTTCACCCCTTGATTTATAGAAAAGGGAGTAGTGAAAACGTATGATAAATAATGGCTCGCTTCTGGATAATCGCGTGCTGCTGGCGGCTTTTCTTGCCTGGGGAGTTGCGCAGGTGAGCAAAACCGTGCTGGAATTATTCAAGCAACGTAAATTGGCCCTGAGTCGGCTGGTTTCTTCTGGTGGTATGCCCAGTTCACACTCGGCCCTTGTTACCGGGCTAGCCACAGCCGTTGGTCGGCAGGTAGGAATCGCATCTCCTGAGTTTGCGATTGCGCTTGTGCTGGCCAGTATTGTAATGTACGACGCTGCTGGTGTGCGCCGCGCCGTCAGCATTCAAGCGCGTATCCTTAATCAAATGATCGAAGAAGCCTTTCAGGGCAGCCCTATGGCGGCAGAGAAGCGCCTGCGTGAATTAATTGGGCATACGCCAATTCAGGTTTTCGTAGGGGGATTGCTAGGGATTGCCATTGGTCTGTTATTTACCGCCTGATGCTCTAAATAGATGGTAAAAAATATTATGCGTAGACATTTCTCTACCTTTCACTGCCGAAGGACGCCAGTTCTGGCTACGCATAAATAATGACGATAGTATGAGGGCAGCCCTTAGATTTCCTCTATCCTCACCTTGCCCATACTGACTTACAGTATCTCCACAGATGTCTGCAGCTGCAGGCTAAAATTGCGCCAGCAAAATTTGAGCCTGTAAAAAAAGCTATGTCTTGTACAAAGAGTTCTGCAATCAGGAGTTGAGAAAGCTTATCTATGTATGTGTACTCTACAAATTGTGACGCATTACCATATTGGCACATTGCAATTTATAGGTGCATAAGGTATAGTATTTATCAGACGATAAGCTGAGTCTACATTAATAGCGGTTTTCTTGTTGCTTTACCGGGATAAATATGCCTGAACAGCTTAGGCATCAATAGCTTGTTTATTTATAAGCAAGCGTTTTATCGACTCCTATGTACTTATAGTGCATCCCTCGTTTATAAGGCTACGTAGTATTATCATTGATTTGCGCGATGGCAATAAAGAAACAATTATACGCATGTCATAAATCTTCATGCGAACGGCGTTTATTTGTTAGAAAAATGGTTTCAAACCATCATTTACAATAAAATATTAACCTATGTAAAAATTCTTACTTTTTGAAACTTTCGATTTTGTACATGCGTGATGACGGACGGCGACCATAGCGTTGGGAGGAGACAATGAAATTACTGATCATCGATAGTGATCGTGATTTGGTTGAGATGCTTACAAGTTGGCTAAAAACGTTAGGCTATGAAGTCTACCGTGCCTATACAGCCGAGCGTGCTCGAATGGAATGGTTAGAGCAGCGACCAGACCTGGTGATTATGGATACCGCTCTTAAGGACGTGGACATGCTGGCTCTGTGCCGGGATCTACGTACCAAGCATGATGCATTGACATTAGTAGTTACAGATGGGAAAGATGTGCATGATGAAGTGCGTTGCCTGGAGTCAGGAGCGGATGACTATTTGCGGAAACCATTCTTTCCATCGCAGTTGCTGGCTCGTATTCGAGCAGTCAGCCGTCGCTCACGAGGCACCCTGGAGCGTCGACCATCTTCGCTCATCCATGTGGGCCCGATTTGCGTTGACTCTCTACACAATGAAGTAACTGTAAACGGTAAGACCTGTCGCCTTACTCCTACCGAAAGTAAAATGTTACACTTGCTAGCTATCAATGCTAATGATGTCTGCACAGCTAATCAGATCGTGACCCATGTATGGGGGTATGATGGTGATGGAGATGCCTGTTTGATCAAAGCGCATATCCGCCATCTGCGTCAGAAGATAGAACCAGATCCAGGTCACCCTCACTATATTCTAACGGTGCCTGGCGTTGGCTACACCTTGATCCGTCGTTCAGCCGAGGATGATACGGTTCGCCCTCTGCGGATGGTTTCTGTGTAAATATGTTTTGCTCCTGCACAGTTAAGAGAGTCACAAACTCTGCCACGTTGGCCCTCTGGTCGCTCGCCAACCCTGGGGCCACGCCCTCAAACTTTTTTAGGTGTTGTGCAATCCATGTATTACAGCGTATGGATTGCATAACACCTGGAATTACTTGGGCGCACCGCAGGTGCGAAAATGCGAGCATACTCACAAGCTCTAATTTCCTATAACAAGCTCGTATATTCCTTGTAAAAGGAGTGTTCAAATCTCCACTCCTCTCCTTTTAATATCACCCCGATTTGAGTTGCTTCTCCATCGCTTATACACGTGTGTGGTCCTATACTTAGAGCTGAATATTCTAATGTATAGAGAGAAGATATGTACTATCCAAGAGAAAGAAAAAATTGTGAACAAATATACAATGTGGCCGAAGCAATGTTGCCTCTGCCGCGTCTGGCACCCTTACGCCGGGTGCCTTTAAGATATTCTTCTCTATTGCCTCTGCATATGATATTGCGTTACCAGTGTATCGTGATAGGAAAATCAAAGGGATCTATAACTGTCGCGTTCACTGACCAGAAGAGTTTATATATTCTTCCACTGATTGCTGATTTGACCGGCTGCCATGTTTTTCCTGTTACCATTGATTCATGCCTTATGCGTTTGCTGTTGCAGCGTCTGGTGCGTGCGGAGAGAGAGAAACGCTGGGGTAGATATCGTTATGCTGAGCGTGTGCAGATTGTGGATGGCTCTGTGCAGCCTTCTCTACATACAATGATACAGTTTCTTACTTCTCCAAGTATGAAACTGTATCAGAGAGATAAATGAATAGGCATATTATAATGTATTAAGCACCACCGCGTGCAAAGATCATTACTGGAACTGTGAGAAAGATAAGCTTCAAATCGAGCCATATCGATTGTTTTTTGAGGTATTCAATATCCATCTCAACCATATTCTGAAACGTTACACGTGAGCGCCCAAAGACCTGCCAGGTGCCGGTCAGCCCCGGTCTGCCAATCATGCGCAACCATTCATGTGATGTATAAAGTTCTACCTCATAGGGCAGTGGAGGTCGAGGACCAACCAGAGACATTTGACCTATCAGCACATTCCAAAACTGGGGCAACTCATCCAGGCTGGTTTTACGGATAAAGCGGCCTATTTTAGTAATACGTGGATCTTGAACATCTTTGTACATCATTTTGCCAGTAGAGTCTTCGTTGAGTTTTTGGCCATTCATGTATTGCAGAATTTTTTCGCGATGAGCCATCTGGTCGCTGTTTACATACATAGATCGAAACTTAAGCATTTCGAATTCGACCCCGTTTTGCCCGATCCGTTTCTGGCGAAAAAAAATAGGGCCTTCGGAGTTCAATTTGATACAGATTGCAACAACAATACCGACCAGCAGTACAAAGGGTGCGATGAGAAGTGTAAAAGCAATATCAAGTGCACGCTTTGCTCTCAAGTAGCCCGTATTGATGCTGATCGTTCGGACGGGCGCCGATTGAACAATCATTGTAGCCTCCCCCAAAGTGCAGACATGAGGTAAAACTTTGTATGTTCACCTTGCTCTGTTAATTCTGATTTCAATATTATATGACTCAGGTGTACAATCGGTGAGTATTTTTATGGAGATATGGTAAAGAGTTTGGAAATAGGTGATAAAAACGTAAGCCCCCACTTATTTCACGATTTACCTATGGTTGTATATTCTTTACTGATTAGCCATAGTTTAACCTATCTTACACCTTTATAGCTATCCAATAATCACCTATGTTTGCTACATTATTAATAGGGGTTTATGTAAGAATGTGTCTGAAATCCATCACCATGAGAAGCCAGGTGCCCCCGTACGGGCGGGTGCATACGCACCCGAGCCTGTGTTCTGTGTTGGTGCAACCTGTGCGCTTTGCGCACAGGTTGCACCAACACAGAAAAGATCTATTGAGCGGCGCAGGCGAGTAGCGTCATAGGTGCTGAGCTTGCCTCAGCTTGAAGGCGCGAACCCTATGGCTTTCAGACATGCTCTAAATAACACTGTGTACAATTGGCTGAATCGAGGGGCAGGATCCGCAGACGCCTGGGTGGAATGTGTCGTACTTTGGTGCAAGTTGTGCATGATGTTATATCAGAATATAAAAATAAATCCGTATGAAAGATCTATAGAAGGTCCTTTATAATAAGCATTTTGGGTTTATGATTAAGGAGTGATCAAAAATAGTGTCATCTGAAAATGTACCTCTGGTGGATTTACATGCTCAATATCTGGCATTAAAGCCTGAAATTATGGCTGCTTTTGAAGAAGTCCTTGAAGGAATGCAGTTGTTCATAGGGCCTCGGCAGCGAGCATTTGAGCAAGAGTTCGCGACGTATTGTGGGTGTCAATTTGGTGTTGGCAATGCTTCGGGTACCCATGCGTTAGAACTGGCATTGCGGGCATGTGATATTGGTGCTGGTGATGAAGTTATTACTGTTGCTAATACCTTTATTGCTACAGTGGAGGCGATCGCCGCGGTTGGAGCCATCCCTGTTTTCGTAGATATTGATCCTGAGACATATTTGATGAACTGGCAGCAGCTTGAACAGGTATTGACGCCGCGCACGAGGGCTATTATCCCTGTCCATCTCTATGGGCATGCAGTAGAAATGCAGCCAGTAATGGATTTTGCGCGTGCCCATGGGTTGCGCGTGATTGAGGACGCTTCACAGGCCCACGGTGCCACCTATCGGGGTCAGCGCGTTGGTTCGTTTGGTGATATTGGTTGTTTTAGTCTGTACTACAGCAAGAATTTAGGTGCATTTGGTGAAGCTGGCATCTGCACAACCAACGATGCTGAACTGGCAGAGAAGATGCGCATGTATCGCGATCATGGCTCGCGAGTGCGCTATTTACATGAAGTCATGGGTGCTAACGGTCGTTTAGATGAGCTACAGGCGGCGGTATTATTGATTAAGATGCCGCACTTAGAGCGCTGGAATGCGGCGCGCCAGGCCCATGCGCAGGCGTATAACGAGCAACTTCGCGGTGTCGTTGATGCCGTACCGGTTGTGCGCTCCTGGGGCACCCATGTCTATTGCTATTACGTTATCCAGGTGCCTGATCGTGATCGTTTCCGACTTTTCCTGCAGCAGGAAGGAATCGGTACCAACATTCATTATCCTACTCCGTTACACTTGCAGCCTGCGTGTGCCCAATATGGTTACAAACCAGGCCTTTTACCAGTTACCGAAGCTCTGGCATCACGGATTGTTTCTTTGCCTATGTATCCGGAACTTACCGAGAAGCAATTGCAGCATGTAATTGATAGTGTAAAGAAATACGTTGGTTCCCTGGCTTCACATTCTGCCTGAACCCCAACAGTATAAATGCATTGTTCCATCCAGAGTGTGTGGGAGCGGTATTGCCAATGGGTATTGTCCTTGTATGTTTTAGTATTTCAATGTAGAGCTTCATAAAGTAGGGCATTATAAGGAATATATAAATGAGAACAGATCTACGTTTTGGTCTAGTTGGTTGGGGATATTGGGGGCCAAAGATTGCTCGTAACCTGGATGGCCTTTCTCAGGTATCGGTGACCATGGTAGCTGATCTTGACCAGAGTCGCCTGACGTCTATCGCTGTAAATCAACCCTGGATTAAAACCACCACCGATTTTCATGATATATTAAATTCGGACGTTGATGGGGTGGTGATTGCGGCACCTGTGCGTGCTCACTACCGCCTGGCGAAAGAAGCGTTGCTCCATGATAAGCATGTTCTGGTCGAGAAACCGCTTACTGCCAGTGTTGCGGAAGCCGAGGAATTAGTAGAGTTGGCCCACCAGCGCAATCTAATCCTTATGGTTGGCCATACCTTTGAATACAGTCCAGCTGTTAACGAGCTACGCAAGCTGGTGCAAAACGGAGATCTTGGAAGGATCTATTGCGTTGAGGCCGAGCGCGTCAATTTAGGCTTGTTCCGCAGTGATATTAATGTGATCTGGGATCTGGCACCACACGATATATCGATACTTCTCTATCTATTTGGCAAGGAACCTGAGCGCGTGAAAGTGCAGGCGAATGCCCATCTGCAGTCGCATATCTGTGACATTGCGCACCTGGACTTAGAGTTTGCCGATCAAATGACGGCTCACGTTCACGTCAGCTGGTTGCATCCCTGCAAAATTCGCCGCGTCACGGTCATTGGCGATGCCAGGATGGTTGTTTATGATGACACCAATCCCTCCGAGATGATCAAGGTCTATAATAAGGGCGCGGATGTACACGCTGATCCAGTTGTCTCCTATCGCCACGGAGCAATCACCATACCTCATATCGACTGGGTTGAGCCGCTGCGCCTGGAATGCGAAGATTTTGTGAATTCGATCCGCACCGGCAATCAGCCGCGAGCCAATGGCGAGGTTGGTCTGGCAGTTGTACGCGTTCTAGAGGCTGCGCAGGCGGCATTGGAGAAGCAAGAGGCTATCAATACTGCTGTGGCCGTGCAATAGTCCAGCAGGGCTGTCTAACCAAAAAGGATGAGCGTTCTCTTACTATTGTTGAGAACGCTCATCCTTTTTGGTATCTGATGCGCCTTGATTATCTGGATAAACCCACGCGCAGAGACTCCAATGTCTGAGATAAGCCTTCGGTAAACTTGATGGTAGGATCGTAGCCGAGTAGGCGCTGTGCTTTGCTAATGTCGGCCAGACTATCTTTAACATCTCCCGGACGAGGATCGCGATAGGAGATATCCGGGCTGGTTTCCAGCAACTCGCTGGCAATGCGCAAGACCTCATTGAGAGAGATACGCTCGCCGCAGCCAATATTCATGGCCTGTCCTACCGCGTCAGGTGCGGTAGCTGCTTTGAGATTAGCCTGGACCACGTTGGCGACAAAAGTGAAGTCACGCGTCTGTTCTCCGTCACCAAAGACGATTGGCTGTTCCTGGTTGAGCAAGGCAGTCAGGAAGCGGGGAATAACGGCTGCATATTCAGATTTGGGATCCTGGCGTGGACCAAAGACGTTGAAGTAACGCAACGCTACTGTTTCCAGGCCATAGATGCTGTGAAAGACAGAACAGAGTAGCTCTCCGGTCAGCTTATGTACTGCATACGGTGACATGGGCGAGGTGGGCATGCCCTCATGCTTGGGTAAGGTTGGCGTATTGCCATAGACTGATGATGAGCTGGCAAAAACGACCCGGCGCACACCAGCATCCCTGGCTGCTATCAGCACATTTTGTGTGCCGTTGACATTGACTTCCAGTGAACTTACAGGATCGGCAATTGAGCGGGGGACAGAAGCCAGTGCGGCCTGGTGAAAAACAACCTCCACTCCCTGTGCCGCCTGTGCGACTGCCTCGAGATCGCGAATGTCGGCGCGTACTACCTCGACGGTTCCGGCTAGCCCTTCAAATGCTTTTAAATTGCTTTCACGGCCAGTAGCAAAATTATCTAAAATGCGAACATTTTCACCCTGTTTCAGGAGCGTCGCGGTAATGTGCGAGCCGATAAATCCTGCTCCACCAGTAACTAAATAGCGTGCTGAACTCATAATAATGTATGTGACACTAGTACCTATCTAATAGTAAGAATAGACTGTGCACAACCCCTTTCTTCGCATAAATTAAGCTTATAACAATTACTACTTTACCAGAATACACCCGAATCAGGTTAAAACGCCTGTTTAATAGCTATAGTATGTGTTATATTGTAAAATGAGCTGCTGTCATAACATGAATATCGCTATTTGTGAATACACAGAGGTAAACTCTGGTATTTAGACGTCCATGTATTAAACGATCAGTATATCTATTGGGCCTTATTCGGTTGTTGATACAGAAATGTTATCGGCAACCGATCCCGTTTCAGTGACAACCTGTTCTGCGCTGGTTTTGCGGACTTGCTCCACATTTGCCGTGTTGTCCTGCGCAAAGAGCTGTTGGTAGGCAGATATGAGATGTTTTGAGGTCTGGTTCCAGCTAAGCTCCTCTTCGATGCGCTGGCGACCATAATTCCCCATTTTTTGCCGCAGGGCGGCATCCGCCAGCAAGATCTCGATCTTATCTGCGAAATCCTCGACGCGATTCGCGGTGGCATAGAGTGCCGCCTCCTGCGCCGAGTAGCGCGTCTCCAGCAGATCAAAGGCCACCACTGGCAGCCCCATAGCCATATATTCCATCGTCTTGAGCATCGTACTGTGATCGTTGAGCTGATTGCTGGGATCAGGGCATAGCCCAATGTCTGCGACGCTGAGGTAGCGCAAGAGATCGTGTTTACCCACCCAGCCCGCAAAATGGACATAATCCGTCAACTGCAAATCTTCGGTCAGATTTTTTAACAGTGTTAATTGATCGCCGTCGCCCATCAGAACCAGTCCGATATCCTGACGTCCACGTTTATTGATCAACTCGTTGAGGGCGTAAAGCACATAATCCACCCCATCCTGTGAGGCCATTACCCCGATATAGGCCAGCAGGTAGGGACGTCCTCGCTTCAATTCAGGCTCGGGCGTAAGCACGGTAAAGCGTGTATCGTCTGGTCCGTTGCGTACTACCACAACCTTCTCAGGAGCGCAACCACCACGTTTGAGGGCGTTGCGTTTCTGCGACTCATTGGTCGTGATCACCAGATTGGCAGTTTTGTATGAGAGCGTCTCGCACAACTGCAGGCAGCGTTGAATCAATTTCATACGCCCCTGAAACTTAATGGCAAACATTTCCGGTGCCAGATCGTGCTGATCGAAAATAAACTTTTTCCCCAGCATGCGATAGAGCAGTCCAATCATGAAAAAAGTATCTGGTGGATTAGCAGCATGAATGACATCAAAGCCGTGCCGCCGCCAGATCTTAAAGCTCAAGCGCAGCGTGTTGAGCATGGCGACCGCATATTCACGCATATAATCGATTGATTTGTGTATGGTAGTATCAAGGGTATAGCGATAGATAGAGATGCCGTCCAGGTAGACATAGCTTTCGGTATCGCGTGTCTCACCACGTGGGCAGATAATACTGACCTGGTAGCCGTGCTGGCGCAAGGTTTGGGCCTCGCGCCAGACACGTGGATCAGCAGGAACCGAAAGATTTTCTACCAGGAGAAGCACTTTCTTATTCCTGGGCATAAGCGGTCTCCTTTACCGGTATTTCTGCTGCTGTCGTATTGCGGGGAATTTTCAGACCGGTGGCTTTCTCATAGACATCGATGATCCGTTGGGCAATCACTTTCCCATCCAGGTGCTGGGTGTCGGCACGTCCGGTAGTGCGCTCAGTGTGTGCCAGAGCTACTTCAATACCGGCG
This sequence comes from Dictyobacter formicarum, assembly GCF_016587435.1. The sequence goes on along the minus strand of NZ_BNJJ01000005.1, from coordinate 380,819 downwards.
GCCATCTCCTCAACGTTATTGGGAGTGCAAACGGTGCAGCCCTTTGTATGCCCAATAACGTCGCGCACATCGCCGACATCGGTGCTTACCACTGGAACGTTGCAGGCCATGGCTTCTCTCACCACATTGGGCGAGCCCTCGGCATGTGATGATAGGATCAGAGCATTGCTGGCATTCATATACTTCACCACCATTTCATGTGGCAGGCCAGTGGCCACCACCAGCTCAATATCAACGCCCTTATCGCATACACGGTCAACGGCTGCTTTAGCCAGCGCATAATTCTTCACCGGGATCTTAGGATTATTGCTAAAGAGCACATAATATTTGTTCTGGTCCCAGCCTAGCTCTGCACGTATCTCTGAACGTGGCACAGGATGGAACTGCGAGAAGTTGACACCATCAGGGATGACGTAGATTTTTTGTTGGGGTCCGCGCGCCCTTCTTTTCATTTGCTCCGACTTCACGATAACCGCTTCGACCCAGTAACAGAGCTGACGGCTCAGCATAGCTACAAAGTTACCTTTAAAGCTATGGCCACCTTGTGCAGTTACGGTTCCCAGAATATCATCGCCCAGGTAGGCGGCCACCACGGGAATACCCCATTGGAGGCGGCAGATAACGCACCACAATCCATACTGACCATTGATCACGTTATAGCGCCCACTCAGGGCGGCCCGCCAGATCTGGAACAAGGCTGAGGCATAGCGCAGTGGTGAAGGAATACCAACCCTGGGATGGAGAACATCAACTTCCAGACCCGCTTCGATCAGCGAGTCAACCTGGCTTTTCACGAAGGTGCCTGCATGGGGCTTTTCATCCGTCGGGTAGATGCCGGTAACCATCAGGACACGGAAGGGAGTAACTGTTTTCTTAGGCATTCTGTTGTAGATCCTTTCCGGATAGTAGAGCGCTAAATCAATTCTTTATTTTTTATTTTATGAATTTCGTTATTGCTATTTAGAGCATATCTGGAAGACATGAAGTTCGCGCCTTCGGCTATACAATAGATGCATATGGCTCTTCCGCCAGCAGTTCTGAGACGGAACCCTCGGGCTTAGTCAGACTGGGCGTATCAATAAAGACGCGGAACCAGAGTTCCAGACTGGCCAGTGTGAAGATTTGAGCTTGATAATTGGTCTTACCACTCAAATGATCCTGAACCATCTTCTCGATATATGTATCATTGAAGTAGCCACGACTGCGGATGCGATCTGAAAGCAAGAGTTTGCTAATCAGGTCGCGCTGACCCTCACGGAACCAGATCCCGGTTGGCACATTAAACCCCATTTTTTTGCGCGTCAGAATAGGCGCCGGCAAGAAATCTGCAAAGGCCTGTTTTAATAGATACTTGGTTTTGAGCGACCTGATCTTCACCCCGGATGGAATGTTGGCCGCATATTCGATCAGTTTATAGTCCAACATTGGAATTCGTGACTCCAGCGAGGCCGCCATCGTCATCTTATCGCCCTTCATCAGTAGATTGTCCGGGAGCCAGATTTTTGTGTCCAGGTACAACATCGAAGAGAGGTTGTCACGCTGCGGATTCTTTTGGAGCCAGTGTCGGAACTCACGACTGGCATCCAGGTTGATGGCCATTTTCGTCTCATCGGCCAGCAACTGTTCTTTTAATGGACCATTGAAGATGCCAAACCAGTTCATCCAGCGTTGTGGTGCTGGTTGAGAGATATTGCGGGCCGCCGTCTTAAGCTTACGCATACTATAGGGTAAGCGCTCTAATAGTGGTTGGATCACTTGATCGCGTAGCGACGCTGGCAGAATGTGGTAGTAGCGCGCCATCCAGTCCACCACGTATTTGGGATAGCCGGCAAAAAGCTCATCAGCTCCCTCTCCTGAGAGTACGACCGTGACATGCTGGCGGGCCAGTTTCGACACCAGATAAACACCCAGATCAGATGGCTCACTAACTGGCTCGTCGCGATGCCAGGTCAGCAATGGCCAATACTGTGTGAGGTCTGAAGAATTGACGACCAGCTCATGATGATCGGTACCAAAGTGATTGGCTACCATGCGCGCATAAGGGAGCTCACTGTATTCGGGATGATCGAAGCCGACCGAAAAGGTCTTGACCTTATGCGGGGTAAGCGTGCTCATGATGCCGGAAATAATGCTCGAATCGACTCCACCGCTAAGCATGGCGCCAACCGGCACATCGGCCATCATGCGCTCCTCAACGGCCCGGTGAACATGCTGTTTAATGCCTTCCAGATACTCGGGGATCGGGCGTTTCTCTGTTTCTTTAAATTTGAAATCCCAATAGCACTCTTCCCGCATCGTCTCATTTTCAAAGAGCACCCAATGTCCCGGTTTGACCTTGGTAATGTTTTTGAAGAGAGTAGCTGGGGCTGGGACATAGCGAACACTGAGAAAATCGGCCATCGCCTGTACATCTACTTCCCGCTTTACCCGTGGATGTCCCAGGATGGCCTTAATCTCTGAGCCAAAGACGACATCCCCATTCAGGCAAGTATAGTACAGGGGCTTTTTGCCAGCTTTATCGCGTGCCAGCAAGAGGCGCCGACGCGGCCCATCCCAGATCGCAAAGCCAAACATACCATGCAAGCGCTCAACGCAATCAACGCCATATTCTTCATAAGCATGCACAATGGTCTCAGTATCGCTATTGGTTTGAAAGACATGGCCTTTTTCTTGTAGTGTTTTCCGTAGTTCTTTATAATTCCAGATTTCACCATTAAAGACGATCCAGATATCACCTGTTTCATTGCACATAGGCTGATGGCCGCCGCTAAGGTCGATAATGCTCAGGCGAGCAAAGCCTAGACCGAGTGGACCATCGATGTGAGCGCCACTATCGTCTGGCCCTCGGTGAGCTATTAAGCGTGTCATAGAATCTATTAATTGCGGGGAAACCGGTTCGCCGCTGTGTGAGTTATAAATTCCACAAATGCCGCACATAAACGCTCCCTTTTCTCACTCATTATTTTTTGATTGTATAAGAAGAAGTTGTAATTTTTGCCGTTGTTCGACCCGGCTCATCTATAAAAGTTTGGTACCATAATTCCAGACATAATAGCGACCAGAGGACCTCACTGTGATTGGTCAGGGGATGGCCTCCATCGGTGCTGAGCAGATTGTGCAGCATCTCCTGACTAAAGATATTGCGTCCCTTCGCCTGGCTCGAATTGAGCACATCATGGGCATAGCTCTGCACATCTTTGCGGAACCAGGTATGGATGGGGACCGCAAAGCCACGTTTGGGCCGTTCCAGAATCTCAGGCGGCAGCAGTTCACTGGCCATTTTCTTTAATAAGTACTTGCCATGGCCGTCACGAATGCGACCATTGTTGATGCGTAGTGAAGGATTTAAGGATGCGACATATTCTGCCAGATGATGGTCGAGTAGGGGAGCCCGTGTCTCCAGTGAATTAAACATGCTGGCCTTGTCAACTTTGACGAGAATATCATCTGTGAGGTAGGTCAAAGTATCAACATACTGCATGCGGGCGGTCGGATTAAGATGCTGAACTGAGTGGTAGAGGCCCAGATGGCGTTCAAATGGCATGTGCCCCTGCACCAGATGATAAAAATCCTTGCTATAGAGGGCGCTTCTGGTGTAATCGGGAAACAGCATGGCAGCTTCAATGCTGCGCGTACCATAGTCGCGTAACCAGGTTTGCAGGCGTTTTTTGCCGCGTACATTGTTGGGCAAGAGGTAGGAGGCTCGTGCCATAGTACCGCGCAGGAGGCGTGGAATCTGATAAATCTGATACTCGCGCCTGTATTGCTCATAGCCTCCAAAGATTTCATCACCGCCATCGCCACTCAATGACACGGTCACATGTTCCCGGGCCAGCTTAGAAACGTAGTAGGTTGGCAGCATAGACGAATCTGCGAAGGGCTCATCATAGTCCCAGACCAGCTGTGGCAGAATCGACACCAGATCATATTTGACAAAGAATTCATGATGGTCGGTACCAAAATGCTGCGCCACCTTGCGTGCATGAGGAAGCTCATTGAAAGAATCCTCTTCAAAACCAATTGAAAAGGTCTTAACCGGCTGGGACATCAATTTGCTCATTATGCCAACAACCACGCTTGAGTCCAACCCGCCGCTTAAGAAAGCGCCAAGGGGAACTTCACTCATCAGGCGAATACGCGTGGCCTCTTCTAATAAGCTGCGTGTGTGCTCAATGGCAGTGGCCTCATCATCGTTGCAGGTATGGGCAAAGGAGATGTCCCAGTAACGTTTCGTACTGATCCTCCCATTCTCATAAATAAGAATATGGGCTGCTGGCACCTTCATAATATTCTTGAACATCGTCAGTGGGGAAGGTACATAGCGATAGACCAGATATTCATCCAGGGCCAGAGGATTGACCTCGCGTGGGACGCCCGCTTCCAGGATCGATTTAATCTCTGAACCAAAGATAAGCTGTTGACCGTCCCAGTAGTAATTGAGGGGCTTCTTACCAAAGCGATCCCGGGCCGCGAAGAGACGCTGCCGTTTGATATCCCAGATCGCGAATGTAAACATTCCGCGCAGAAAATTAACACAGTCATCGCCATACTCTTCATAGGCGTGCAGGATGGTCTCCGTATCTCCATTGGTGCGGAACTGATGACCACGGGCCCGTAGGTTCTGTTGAAGTTCCTGGTAATTGTAGATTTCGCCATTGAAAACGATCATCATACTCTGATCTTCGTTAAAAATTGGCTGATGGCTGCCAGCCAGATCAATAATGGAGAGGCGGCGCATACCCAGCGCCGCGCACGTTCCATTATCTATGCCATTGCCAACCCATGTTCCTTGATCGTCGGGGCCGCGATGGCGGATGATTTGGCACATGTCATCGATAAGCTGTTCCGCATGCTCATATCCACATGGCACATTTACGAATCCCGCTATTCCACACATGGAAAGTATATCCTTTCAGGTATTATGGAGTAACCGAGCAGCTTTCTGACGGTACAAAATCATCAGTTGGTTGCTCGCTATGTGCTGTCAGGCGCTGATAAATTGATGTATAGAGGCTTAACACATGTTCAAGCGTGTACGAGCGTTGAATAAGTGCGCTGGCAGCCGCTCCATACTGCTGAGCCAGTTGAGGATCCTGCAGTAACGTTAACAGGGCCTGTGACATCGCTGTATAATCTTCACTTTCAACCAGCAGACCATTAACGCCATGCTCAATGACATCCTCGCTACCACTGACTCGTGTAGCGATACAGGCCAGACCACTGCCCATGGCCTCTAGCAAGGCATTGGGCATACCTTCCCAGCGTGAAGGTAGAATGCCGATCAAGCCGCGCTGTAACTGTCCTGGTACATCGCTTTGCAGTCCGGCAAACTTCACGCTTTCCGTGATGCCCAGCGCGGCCGCCAGTTGTTCTAACTGGGGTAACACAGGGCCGCTACCCACAATCACCAGACGTGCCTCGGGTTGTTGTGCATGAACCAGGTGCCAGGCCTGTAGCAGCACATCCAATCCTTTTTCCCAGCGTGCTTTTGAGACACAAACCACCGTCCTGGCCCGCTCTGCGGTAACTGGGATCTGGGGATCAGGATGAAAACGTGCTGTATCAACGCCATTAGGAATAAGCTGGGTATCTAGATCATCAAAGCCGTTATCTTTTAAATAGCGCTCCGAGCGTTTGCTGAGCACAATGACGACGGCATGGATACGTTTGAGCAAGCTGCGGGTGAGGTTTACAGCTCCCCGACCGGCTGCCTGGAGGCCGTAAAGATCGCCATCAATCCAGGTTTTTCCATCCACCTGTAGCCAGGGAAGAGTAGGATCAAGAGAACCCGCCAGTAACTTTGCGGACTCATTGGTCTTGGTTGGCTTCTCTGCGCCCGCGCTGATGACAATAATGGTCATTGGTTTTTTTGCGAAATAGCAGACAATGGAGAGTGGCAATACCAACAGGCTGAACTGACAGACCTGTAAAACATCAAAGTTGTTACGCTCGCGCCAGATAGTTCTGGCCATAATAAACATGGCCAGGAAATAGAGTAGGCGCTGAACTATGCGTGGCAATCTATCGCGTTTACCTAGCAGCGAACCGGCGATACGCCTCACAGGAACACCCTTTAGCGTATCGGTGAGCGGCCAGATATGTTTATGACGAAAAGTAATAACTTGCGTTTGGTAGCCCGACTCAACCAGGCGCTGACACTGAGCCAGGGTCTGAGTTTCCGCGCCACCGACATAGGGATAAAATGTAGTAATTGCAATACATATACGTGGTTTACGTTCCATAATCATATTTCTCCCACGCCATCAAGAACCTTAGAAGGGGTTCGGGACTCCTTATGAAGTGTTTGACGATAGAAATCTATAAATTGATCAGCAATATGAGTCATTTGATAATTGCATATAACGGTTTCTCGTCCTGCCGCTGCTAAGCGCCGGGCCAGATCACTATCAGATATTAAACGTTGCAGTGCCGTTGCCAGCTCGGCTGGTTGTTCAGGTTCGATCAGCAACGCATTAACGCCATCCACTACAATATCCTCACTGCCGCTGACATTGGTTGCAATACACGGAACTGCGCAACTCATCGCCTCCAGCAAGGCATTGGGCATACCTTCCCAGCGCGATGGCAACACAAAGCCCCAGCACCTGTGCAGCAAGTCAACCACATCTTTCCGCGCTCCCAGGAAGACAACACTCTCCTCCACATTCAATTCTCTCGCCAGGCGTTTTAGCTGCTCTTCCGACTGTCCTGTGCCGGCGATTAGCAAACGTGGCTTCAGGTCGGCTCGCCAGGCAACTGGCTCGTCAAGCATACGTTTCCAGGCATGGAGCAATACATCTACACCTTTGGGATATTGCAGGCGCGCCACACATAGAATATCGCGCTCAGGTCTATTGGGATCCGGTCGTAGTTCGGGGGCAGGATTAAATTTTTCAATTTCGATACCATTAGGAATATGGACAATTTTATTGCTGCGAAAGCCATTGGATGTCATATAGCCAAAGCTGCGCGTGCTAAGAATTTGGTAAAAAGCATCAGATTTTTTCAAGAAATTCAGGATTAGCCCACCACCAATAGCAGTTTTTCTCATATGTTGCATATCGCCCACCACCACATCGGCATAGTCTACCTTCAAAAAGCTAGTGTCGCTCAGCTTACCGGCCAGCGTGTCCACCATCATGATGGCCTCTTCTGGTTTCGGCTTTTTACCGGGTCCTGTGCTGGGAATACTGACAATAACTGGCTTTCCCGTCAGTTTACCCATCAACGCTGCCACACCCGATAGGGGCGAGAGTTGAATTGTATGCAAAATGTCATAATGATGACGCATGCGCCACAACTGCAAGAACATCAGTAAGTCTATCGGCAGATGCCCGAGCCGACCTACTCTTAACCTGCCACGTCGATTAAAAGATCCACCGATGCGGATAACCCGAACGCCATCTACTAATTCAGATTTTTTCCAGGATTTTTCATGTTGTAATGTTACAATGACAACTTTATGACCCAATTCAAGCAGGCGATGAGCCTGTTTGGCTGCGCGTGTTTCCGCCCCGCCAATAATTGGTGCATACAAGAAAGCGACCATACAAATACGCAGCTGATCCTGCGGATTATTTTCCACGAAGCCTCTCCTTACATGCTATTGTTCCGCCAGCGTTTTTTCTGATCCGAGTAAAACGCATTGCTATTTTGCTTCTTCAGGCCATGGTAAGCTCTTCTTGCTCTGTCTGAGCGCCTTCTGCATTCTCCTGGTCATCCTGTTCCTGTGCATCTACCTCAGAAGTTCTGCTTGATTGTTGTTCTTTATCCCAATAGCGACAAAATGGTAGGGCCATCAGAATGAAGAAATAGATACCCACTCCCTGGTTCCAGATGTCGTTGGACTCATATCCCTGGATAACAATGCTCACCAGCGTACCGAAGGCAATCGCCAGTAACAGTTTTTGCTCGAAGCTTTTGCCCGTAAAGTATTTTTTTAGCAGGCACCAGCCAAAGGCGATAAAGCCGAACGACATAAGTATCAGGCCTATGATGCCATGCTCAAACATAGATTCCAGATAGATGTTGTGTGCAGCAGTGGCGATGACGCCGCCGCCGAAACCAACCTGTAGTTGGGTCAACAAAACATCTGAAGACTTCAAGCCATATCCCAGAAGCTGAGCTGGATCAAAGTGATTGATCAATGCCTGCCACAGATAGGTACGGCCATTAAGCGATGAAATATCGCTATTGGAAAAGCGGCTCAGAAGAGGGATGTTAGCCAGAGACGTGCCTAGAAAGACCAGGCCCATGATAGCAGTACCCGCACCTATAGCGATGCCGCGCATCTTATTGGAAGGCAGGAATAGTACAGTAACTACCAACCCGACAGCTACGGCGAGCAACGTGCCTCGATTAAAAGTAAGTCCCAGTGCTAGCATTAATAAGAGCAATACAGCGATGCCTCCGCATATCTTGAGGAAGCTACGCATGGTAAAGATACGATAGATGGTAATGGGAATGAGCACTGACAGATAGAGACCCAATGTTGGTGGCGTATCATAGAAAATCGAGCTAATACGGAAGTAGCCCGTGGTTGGATCGACCACACCATGCTGGTGGATCGTAAAGCCATATAGTCCATAGAGCGCGATAAAGATGGCGGGCGCAATCATCGCATCGATAAAGCCAATCAACTTCTGGCGCGAATCAATCACCAGCACAACCAGCACACTAACAGCAAAGAAATCCAGCTCAGTGGTCCAGATGGTCATAAATTCTGATAATGGGATCGGCGAAATGCCCATACCCAGCAGAATCCAGATGAAGTAGAATAACCAGAATGGAAGCGCTGGTAGACGCTTGAAGGCCTCTTTGGTTGGAACATAAAAGAGCAGCAAGAGTGTCGGCAGCGTTAGACCCGAAAGTAGATTATTACCATTAAACAATGGCAAAGCCGAACCAATGAATACATTGATACAGGCCCAGGCCAGGACTAGCAGGTATTGATAACGCAAGAGGGCGAAAACCGCCAGAGACCCAAAGGCTATACGTACTGTGAGGGTGGCATTCTGCACAGCGCCAGCGGCCCCGGCTGCAAAAATGGATAATGCGAAAATTACTTGCATTGCCCTTTTGCGGAAAGCATATGTCAGGCCAAAATCCCTCATACCGCCTTCCTTCCAGTTGACCCACTTAATATAGTACTGTCCCATTCCCACCTTCCAGATCATATCCAATAACTCTTTGGGTGGGGTCAGCAGATTCAATTTTCCAATCATCATGCGTAGGGTAACGAGCAAAATGATCATCGTGCAGAAGTAGTAGAGGGAGGTGCCAAACGCGATACCAAAGCCTCCCCATAGGCGGCCAAAGATGGCATCAAAAGCGGCATTAGCAAAGACGCTAAAGACGCTAACCCCCATCAAGACACGCGTTTTGCCCAGGGCGCTGAATGCACGCGACACAATGAAGCCGATGGCGGTTGGGAACATACCAATCGATAAGCCAGCTAGAATCCAGGCGGTCGTATCGGCATCGTGCGCCGTAAAATGGCCATGCTCAAAGATGATCGCGATGATTATCCGGGCCCCAAACGTCATGACAAAGGTCAGGGCCAGCGTAGCTATGCCCACGATCCATAGATAGAGCCGTAGCGTTCCTTTGAAGGCTCGCATATCCTTAATGGCGGCCTGGCTGGCCAGATACGGCAAGGCTGCCCGACCGACGGCCGCGAACAGAACACCCGTGGGCACGCCATTGAGCTTGAGCGCGTTATTCAGTGCTGCAATGGTGCCTGCGCTCTGATATGCACCAAAGATGGTATCCACAATTGGGCTTGCCATGCTGATCAAGCCGCCAAAGAGGGCCGGCCAGGCCGCAGCCATTATTGGTTTCAGTTCCGGCAGTTTTAAATCTATCATGGGCCGGTAGACAATTTGTGATTTATGGGCGCGGTAAATAATGACTCCCAGTTGCAGTACCTGTCCTATCAGCGTGCCAATACAAAGCATCAATACACCGAAGTTATTGCCGCCAACTAGAACTACACTGGCTGTGGTCAGGGGAGTCAGCATACCTGCATAGGCCGGCCAGCCAAACTTGCCTTCTGCATTGAGCAGACACTCCATAAAGCTATTGAGTGTCATCAGTCCCAGCACCGGAAAGATAAAGGGGGCCAGGTCCTGCGCTATCAACACGGTTCCTGGACTTACTGTGATCGTGCCACTCGCCAGGCCTAATATCAACTCTCTTTTGAAGAGGAGCATGGCGCAGGTGAGTACGATGGAGAGCACGATCAGCAGATTGAGCAGCGTGCTAAAGAGTTTGGAGGCCTGTTCACGCGTTCCCTTAGTGCGCAGCCGTGAGTAGGCAGGGATGACCGAAGCCTCCAGCGCACTGGCCAGCATCGGCGCAAGAGTCGTCGGAATAAGGGATGCCACATAGTAAGCATCCATATGTTGATCTTGCCCAAACTTGGCAGTTACCACTATCTGATTCAGGAGACCCATAACGCGAATCAGCAAGTTGGCCGAGGCCAGACTGAGCAGAGCCCGGAAAATATTTTTATTGGCAGATTTTATTTTGACCGCCACCAGCCGAGCACTTGTCGTGCTCAGCAATGGTTGACTATCATTTCTGCCGTTGCCCAAAGATTGAGACATGTTTATTAACCGTTCTATCAGTGATGTTTATGGGTCTAAAGTCTGAATATTTTGGCGTCTTGAAATCCTCTGGTCATATTGCGTGTATCGACGATAGAGCGTGACTCCTCAACTATAGAAGCGACATCATAATAGTCGTGGTCAGTCACCAGCACAATACAATCCGCGGCCTGCATTAAACCACTACTCACAAGTTGTGAATGCAGCGTGCGGCCCTGAAGCGCCAGAGAGGGGACATAATTATCGTTATAGAGCACAACCGCTTTATGTGAAATCAACTCCTGAATAATATCCAGGGCTGGAGACTCGCGAACATCGCTGACATTGCGTTTATAGGCGATACCCAGTACCAGAACGGTTGCGCCATTCAGGCTACGACGCTGTTCATTGAGTGCGGACATAACCTTGTTTACCACATAGTGTGGCATGCTACTATTGATCTCAGCTGCCAGCTCGATGAAGCGTGCATTGTAGTCCAGCGTCTTTAGTTTCCATGAAAGGTAATGCGGATCGACCGGTATGCAGTGGCCTCCCAGGCCAGGACCGGGTTGAAAGCGCATAAAGCCAAACGGTTTGGTCGCTGCTGCATCAATAACTTCCCATACATTGATATTTAATTTTTCGCACATAATAGCGATCTCATTGACCAGGCCGATATTGACGGCACGGAACGTATTCTCAAGCAGCTTGGTCATCTCAGCTACGCGGGCCGAAGTGACTGGCACAATCTGTTCAATAGCTGCCCTATAGTAAGCCTGGGCTAGTTCGGTGCATGAGGGTGTGATACCACCAACCACCTTGGGTGTATTTTTAGTACCGAATTTAGGATTGCCCGGGTCAATGCGCTCGGGCGAGAATGCCAGGAAAAAGTCTTCACCCACCTTTAATCCTGAGTTCTCTAACTCTGGGAGCAACACCTCATCTGTTGTGCCTGGATAGGTTGTGCTTTCCAGGATGATGAGCTGCCCCTCGTGCAGATGGGTACGTACCTGTTGGGTCGCTGAAATAATATAGGAGACATCTGGTTCCCGCGTTTTGCGTAGCGGAGTAGGGACGCAGATACTGATGGCGTCAACCTCATCGAGGGCACCAAAATCGGTAGTGAATTTTAATGTACCTGCAGCGACCAGGCGTTGTAGATTATCGCTCTCAATATCTGAGATATAGCTTTGCCCTTCATTGGCCAGATCGACTTTTTTCTGATCAACATCGATGCCCGTAACCTGAAAACCGGCCTCGGCGAAAGTCACGGCTAGCGGCAGCCCCACATAACCAAGTCCAATAATAGCAACTCGTAATGAGCGCGAGGAGATCTTCTCCAGGAGTTGATTTTTCATTAACCTTTGTTTTCCTTTTATATGCTCAAACATTTTTTCAAAAAACACAGAAATTTACAAAAAAGATAAAATTGACGTATATATGCTGTATGTTGCTTTTATACCTGACATGGTAAGCTGGCCAAATGCTTGACCAGCAGCCATGTCAGGCCAAATGTTTCTGCCGCTATTATGCTACCTGCCTGCTGATTATTATCCCGGTTCATTAACGTTTATTGTTAGTAGAAGGGAGAATAGCGGTATTGGTGGCATCAATAGCGTGATTGATAACAGGTGTATGGGGCGGCATAGCCATAGCAATATCAGCCCGTGGGCGCGATTGAATATTGCTCAGATAATCATGCACCTCACCATATTCAGGCCAGTAGCTTTTATTGAGCGCCACACCCAGAATACGTGTACCTGTTCGAGCGAGCGCTTGCTTCGCCCGTAGCATTGCTTTGCGTGGTGTGCGTGAGGCATCAACGACCAAAATCGTTACTTGCATATATGCCGCCATAATTTGAGCATCGGCAATCGGAAGCAGAGGTGGAGTATCGAAAATGATATAGTCAAATTTGGGTGTATTGCGGAAATGATTGAAGAGTTGACTGGCCAGTTGGGACTGCAGCAACTCTGATGGATTGGATGGGAGCACGCCAGCGGTCAAGACACGCAGTGAAGGAATCTCAGTTGGCTGTCCATCTAGCTCCGTTTCAATCTGGGCCCACATCTCCAGGAAAGCATTTGAGAGCCCCTTTTGATTCGCCAGCTGAAAGTGTTGGTCCAGCACAGGATGGCGTAGATCGGCATCTACAAGCAGCACTCGTTTGCCAGACATAGCCAGGAATGAAGCCATATTAGCAGCGATCGTGCTTTTACCCTCGCCGGCCATTGAGCTGGTTACCATTACTAATTTAAATGGACGAAGCATCTGTGCCATATTCAGATTGGCGCATAGAATGCGGCATCCCTCAGCCAACTCTGGAGTCTCTTCTGCATTGCGTGAACGCTGTTTGCGGGAAAGCTCAGGGATGATTGTTAGTGCATCAATACCCAGTAATTTATTGACCTCTTCAGGAGCGGTTAGACGATCATCTATCCATTCAAATATAACAATAATGGCCAGTGCCAGACCCAGGCCAACCAGAGCACCAATCAGTGAATCCTGTGAAGGACGTGGTCTAACCGGGTCCGTTGGAACTACCGGGTCAATGATATTAAAGTTTGCCTGACTACCCAGACGGGTATTGGCATAATCGGTGAAGCTGCGTGCGACCTCTCTGGAGAGTTGTGCTGCCAGCTGTGGATCAGTGCTATCAACCAGAATATCAATAATAGGAGTGTTAGTGCCAGGCTGTGTTTTGACCATGCTGCTCAATTGTTTAAGTGTCATATTGTGTTTGGCAGCCACAGGACTAAGGACATTGGGGTTGGTGATCAACTGAGTATAGGTTGGTTGCTGAGCAATAGCCGCTGTCGTACTATCGTTTTGTGACGTACCCGCCAGCGTAATCAGGAGGCGTGTTTGTGCTTCATAGACGGGTTGCATCAGCAGTTTGGTGACGAGGTAGGTTGTACCGCCACAAATAACCATACCAAGTATTATGACCCATGCCCAACGTTTTGCGAGTAGTATATAGCGACTTAGCGTACTCCGCATTGAAATACCGTCCTTACCAGATTTTTTAGTCATCTATAAATGACAATGTCAGATTACCATAAAAATGTCTATTGTGTAGTACTAATGAATAAATTTGCCTATGATACATCAACAACATAAAGGTTGATTTTACCAATGTTCTTCTTAAAAGCTTACCTTCTATAGATGAGAATCAGGTTGTCGCTCGTGTTGAGAAGACGTTGAAAATAGCACTCCTTTGTTGAGATAATGACCCCATGAGGTTTATGTTTGTTTCCTCCTATTTTTAGGGACGAGACTAAATAAAACTATTTATGCTATTGCAAGGGAGTAAGGGTTTTTACTCGTATATTTGATGAGCCCTACTGTATTTTTATGCACTCATCACCTGGATAACGCTACCAGAGTAAGCCGTCAATATATAGTAACGACACTCAGGGCATCCATTTCCGCATATCGTACTTTTTGCATAAATTTCATACTTTGCACAGTATAGTAGATAACAATCAGATAATGTAACCATGAGGAAAATATTCCTACGTTTGAATGTATTTCGTGGTTAAATAATCACCACGGTGGAAGTTATCTCATGAATTTCTCTACACTTTTGCCAGATGATTCACTGATTCTCTACCGATATGAACATCTATTTTTCACAACATCTATGGTATTTTTGTAAGGGGTAACGTATTATTCATTGCTCCATCATTTTCTAATGCTATATTCTAGTGGAGAATAATCTCTTACTTGTATTGTATTATTGTAAAGAAATAAATCTATGCTTAAAAGAATGAATGCGGAGGATCCTGCATGAGGTTCAAGTCTGTTGTCACGATTGTGACTATCTTTATTATTGCAGGAGCTCTGATCAGTTTTTATTTCTTGTCGCCATCTTTAATGGTTGGCTCGAATGATCAATCGCCTACGCTCAACTATGGCCGTGATAATGCCTCTTCGGGCTCAGATAATGCTATAACGCGTGAAAATGCATTGACTGGTACGACATCGTGGAAGATTCCTCCAGGCAGTGAAGCTACCACGCAAATCCAGGGGTACGTGAGCGCGACTTCTGTCAAACCAGGGAAGTCTCTAACTTTTTATATCAGCACTCAGGTGGCTCAGACTTCTTATCGTATTGATATTTTTCGACTGGGATGGTACAGCGGCCTGGGTGGGCGCTTGATGACTTCAGTTCCCAATCTTTCTGGACAGGCCCAGGGATACTACGATAGCGTTGGTAGTCATCTCGTAAACTGTACTACCTGCACATTGGCAAAGGATAGCGGCCTGGTTGAGACGCACTGGAAGCCATCATATACCTTGCATATTCCCAAAGATTGGACTACCGGGATTTATCTGGCGAAATTTACTGATGCCAATGGTAAGCAGTCCTACGCCCCTTTTGATGTGTTGGGGTCAACAACCTCGCCATACATCGCTGTTACGCCGGATACTACGTATGCTGCCTATAATGATTGGGGCGGTTCCAGCCTGTATGATGCTGATGATGCGTTCCTGGGAACGGCGGTTGCCAAGAGAGCTGTCAAAGTTTCCATGGATAAACCCTATGATATCGAAAATGGTGCCAGTCAGGTGCTGGTATTTATTGTGCAGACAGTGCGGTGGATGGAGCAGCACAACTACGACGTTTCATACGCAAGTGACATTGATATGCAGACGAATCCCCATCTATTGGATAAACATAAAGCTTATATCTCTCTAGGCCATGATGAATACTGGACGAAGAGTATGCGCACAACAATAGAGAATGCGCGTAACAAAGGGATTGGTTTAGCCTTTATGGGGGCCAATGCTATCTACTGGCAAATGCGTTTTGAGCCTGATTCTGCTGGTGGTGCCAACCGTACCATTGTCTCTTACAAGGTTCAGACCGCCAACCAGGACCTTGCGCGCGATCCAATGTATGGTAAAGATAATTCCGTCGTTACCAGTATGTGGCGCGATCCTGTGGTAGGTCGGCCCGAGAATGCCGTGGTAGGGGTTTTATTCTCTAACCTTACCCACGATCAAAATGGTTTTCCCTGGCGTGTAGCGCCTCAGGCTGCCTCATTGCCATTGCTCAAGGGCACTAACTTACAGCCTAACCAGGATTACGGCTGTGGAGTTGTTGGTTATGAATGGGATCGAGCACATCTTGATCCTAATGGCACACCAGACAATCCATCCTATAGTAGTACCACACCAAAGAATTTGCATATTATTAGCGCATCACCCACAGTCAGCAGCGAAACTAAGCAGACTGATGTCAGCAATTCATCTTACTATATTGCTCCCTCAGGTGCTCTGGTCTTTGCTACCGGATCAATATATTGGGAAACAACCCTGGACAACTATCGGGCACATGTTGATCCAAAATGTGGAGACAAAAGCACTGCCGTTCCGGAAATGCAATCCTTGATGGCTAACGTGATGGCAGCACTGATTGTGAAGCATAATCCCAATAGTTTTTAAGCGAGGGACGGGGACTGTCTCAGCAGACAAATGGTGGCAACTTTTTGCTGGCTAGACGAGGGAAGCATCCATACTATCTGGTAATTGACTGTGAGGGAAAAGGGGTTTATGCGTAGAGCAGCACGTTTACTGGTTGCGGCATTTTTCTACTATTCTGGCCTGGTGAAGCTCAGTCGCTGGCGTATGCGTCGGCGGGGGCCGCGTTTGCTTATCTTAAATTACCATCGTGCGAGCCTGGGTGATATCCGGCGGCATATGCAATATTTGAATCGACATTATCGAATTCTGCATCTGGAAGAGGCCTTGGAGGAACTATATGCTCCACAGCCGCCTGCCAGAAAGTCGAGTAAGCAACGTACACCGGTCGTGATAACGTTTGATGATGGCTATCACGATAATTATACCCATGCTTTTCAAGCGGCCGTTGAACTGCAGGTACCTATTACCATTTTTTTGATCCCCAGCTATATCGATAGTGGAGATTATTTCTGGTGGGGTGAAGGTGAGCGCCTGGTGAAGCAGACTCAACTCGATGAATTTATCCTTGATGGTCAGACATATCATTTGCAGCAGCCCGAGTCACAGAAAGCTCTGGCCCAATCAATTGATGCTCGTTTGCGCATCGCCCGCTCGGTGGCAGAACGAGAGCAGTTTTTGACGCAGGTGAGGCACGATTTAGCTATAATAGCACCAAATACTTGCGAAGAAGAGGTAAAAGATGTTAATATTCCCCTGTCGTGGGGGGAAGTACTGAAAATGCAGAAAAGTGGTTTTGTCTCCTTTGGAGCTCACACCATGCATCATCCGGTATTAGCCTGTTTATCAGATCCAGCGGAGGTGCGCTATGAAATCGCCACCTGCCGTCAGGTGTTGCAGGAGCGGCTGGGCAAGCCTATCCGAACTTTTGCCTATCCTATCGGCCGCACCGAACATATTGGAACGGAGGCCCTCAAGGCAGTGCGTGAGGCGGAATATTGTTGGGCTGTAACAACTACAAAAGGGATTGCAACGCCACAGAGCGACCCCTATCGTCTGGAACGTGTTCTGGTAGATGTGCGGCGCCACTGGCTCTTAATTGCTGCAGAAACCTCGGGTATCTGGAGTATATTCGCACCACTATGGAAACCTTTTATTAACGAAAAAGCAGATATATAGAGCAATAAATATCTTTTTATCTTTGAGGTGTTGCGTGTTACGTCATTCATCTGATGTAGATAGCATTGGCGCTACTCAATCTACTCTAAATGAGCAATCTGTCAATAATGGTGGAGGCAAGCCGAAAATATACGATGCAGTGGTGTTGGACGCGGCCTTGCGTCAGTCACTGGTGTCGATACGCTCATTGGGTAAACGTGGATTGAAGGTGGCAGCTCTGGAGGCAGAGAACCAGGTTCCGGCGTTTTCTTCACGTTGGTGCCAGCAAGGTATTGTCTGTCCCAGTAGTGCTGGAACTGCGGCCTATCTTAACTTCCTCGAACAATGGTTAGAGCGTAGCGGTGCTCGCGTCGCCATCGCATCTTCTGATAGTACAGTAGCTCTCTTGCGCCAGCATCGGGAGCGGCTGGAAAAGCACGTAAAGATTGCTCTGGCACGTGATCCTGCGATGGGGATTGCCATCAACAAGGAGCTAACACTGGATGTCGCCAGACAACTGGGATTGGGTATCCCGCGTGGCGCAACGATCAGCTCCGTAGATGAAGTGTCAGCTGCTGTCAAAGAGATTGGCTTACCAGCTGTTATCAAGCCAGTTGAGTCCTGGTTATGGGATGAGCAGCAAGGGGGCGGTGCCCGCTTTGCTTCTCGACTGGTAACTACAGCAGATGAAGCGCGCCGAGCTGTGGAAGAATTGACTCAACTGGGTGGTACCATCCTGTTTCAGCAGTTCTTAACTGGTCGGCGTGAGGCGGTAAGCATTATGTATGCGAACCGAGAGGTGCATGCCAGTTTTGCTCAATGGGCCAGGCGTACCGAGCCCCAACTAGGCGGAACCTCGGTCCTACGCCAGAGCATTGCTGTGCCGCAAGACATTGGCGCTCAGTCTGAGCGGTTGATCCGTGAAATCGACCTGGAGGGCTATTCCGAGGTCGAATTTCGGCGCGACCAGGCAGGCATCCCCTATCTTATGGAGATCAATCCTCGTTTATCAGCGTCGGTAGAAATTGCCGTACGTTCTGGCGTTGATTTTCCTCATCTGCTCTATCAATGGGCAAATGGCGAAAAGATCGATAAGGTTCGTTCGTATCGCGTAGGGGGCTGGATGCGCTACCTTAAAGGGGATATTATGACGACGATTGAAGCTCTACAGAAACGTGGGCGTCCCGGCATAACCCCACCAGGCCAGGCTGTACTAGGTTTTACCCTCTCTTTTTTTCAACCTATGAATTATGACTACGTGGATTGGAATGATTTGACCCCTGCTATAAAAGCATCAACGGAATTCACGTTTGAGTGGGTAGGAGGGGCTATTGCCAAAAGGTTGTCACGTATCAAAAGGAGTTCCTTATGAGTGTTGTGTCTGACTTACAAGAATCTCAGCAGTTGACACCGGTCGCGCAATACGATGTGATTGTTGTTGGGGCCGGCCCTTATGGTCTTACTACGGCTGCTCATTTGATCGGCAAAGGATTAAATGTAGCTGTCTTTGGCAAGCCAATGGAGTTGTGGACCAGGCATATGCCTGCGGGAATGTACTTGCGCTCTCACTGGTGGGCGACAAGTCTTTCTGATCCACAAAAAAAGTATAGTTTTGCGCGTTACTTAAAGATGAGGAATATAAAAAATCCTTATCCTGTTCCGATGAAACTCTTTTTAGATTATGCTTTCTGGTTCCAAAAAAATGCTGTACCTAATGTGGATGAGACCTATGTAACTTCAATTAAACGGCAAAATGAACGTTTTATCGTAACCCTGGAAGATGGGCGTGAGGTGCAGGCAACATCGGTGGTGATGGCGATTGGAGTGTATTATTTCAGTCGACGGCC
This sequence comes from Dictyobacter formicarum, assembly GCF_016587435.1. Next base: position 361,801 of record NZ_BNJJ01000005.1, on the reverse strand, counting down.
GCAGGAATTTAGCGGTTTCCCTAAAGAGCTGGTCTCCCATGCCTTCGATCATGGTGATTATAGTCAGTTTAAAGGTAAAAATATCATGGTTCTGGGAGGTGGGCAAAGCGCTGTTGAATATTCTGCGTTGCTCCTGGAGGATGGAGAAGCCGCTGATGTGCACCTGGTCGTTCGTCGTTCAATTAACTGGTTGCCACGAGATCGCCACGATGAGCGCACATTGTGGGAAAAAATTCAGGCTCCGTCGGCCGGTATTGCTCCTGGCTGGGAAAACTGGGTATTGGAATATATGCCATATCTATTCTATCTCTTCTCGCAGGATCGCAAAGACCGCTTTATTAAATCGCATTACCAGGCTGCGGCTTCCCACTGGCTGCGTGAGCGGGTAATGGGCGAAGATAAGGTCAAAGTACATGAGCGCACGGCAATCAAAGAGCTTAAAGAACGAGACGGCAAACTGGATGTATTGCTTTCGGATGGACAGCGAATTCAGGTTGACCATCTGCTGCTTGGTACCGGTTACGAGGTCACGGTAAAGAACCTTTCGATGATCGACCCATCTCTGTTATCCCAGATCCGAGAAGACCAGCATATTCCGATTTTAAGTCACTGGTTTGAAAGTAGCGTCCCGGGATTGTTTTTTATTGGTCTCAGTTCTGTGCGTGCCTTTGGTCCATTGTATCGTTTTGTTGTGGGTGCGAAAGCTGCTGGAAAGCGAGTGGCTGTCGGAGCTGCACGCTATGTAGCTCACCATAGATAGGTGTGATGCGTGCAACACAATTGCTGCCAGAAGTATTAAGGGTGTGAGGGGTTTATTATGTACGAACGCATGCGCGTAGTAATTGCGGCAATGTTTTACTACCTGGGTATTACTTATCTGGCTTTGCGGATCAATGAGCGGTTTGACCAACGGTTGCTTATTCTTAACTATCATAATGCGGACGGTGGCCTGGAGGCGCACATGCGTTACCTGCAGCGTCACTATCGCATTGTACATTTAGAGGAGGCTCTGGAAGAGCTTTTTATAAAAAGAACACAAAAAAGCGTTGCTAGTAAACGTGATCGCCGTCGTCTGCTCGTTTTAACCTTTGATGATGGTTATATTGATAACTACACCGAAGGATTTCGACTGGCGCAGCGCTATCAAGTACCGATAACGATCTTTTTAATTCCTGGTTATGTCGAAAGTGGCCGCTACTTCTGGTGGTTAGCGGCCAGCAAATTGATTAGCCTGCTCAAGTGTGAGCAGGTGTGCTTTGATGGCTGCACCTATCACCTGTCGGTACCGCACGAACGCCAGGCATTAATCGATATCATTGATGGACGAGCACGGCACGCGACGTCAATTGCTGAGCGAGAGCAATTTCTCTCAGATGTGCAATTGGCTTTGCAGCTAGCACTGCCATGTCGCGATCTGACTCCCAACGATACTGATTTACCGATGACCTGGGAACAGATTCGCGAAATGGAAGCCAGCGGACTGGTTTCTTACGGTGCTCATACAGTCAATCATCCTATTCTGGCTTATTTATCAGATCCAGCGGAAATATTGCACGAAGTGCAGGCTTCACGCCAGCTTCTAGAAGAGAATCTGGGCCATTCGGTTCGCTTGTTTGCCTATCCCGTTGGGAAAATGCAACACATTGGTGAGCAAGGAATTGAGGCTGTTAAGGCAGCAGGTTTTACCTGGGCGGTAACGACCCTGGAAACGCTCAATACCAGCGAGTCAAATCCCTTATTGCTAGGCCGTATGCCTGGCGATACCGAAGTGAATTGGATGGTCATGGCAGCCGAACTTGTTGGACTGCTGGGTATCGTATCTCGAATCAGGAAAAAGTATGCCAAACTCTTTAAAAAATAATGACGCGAAAGGTCGGAAGGCAGCTATTCCGCAGTCACAATATGCCGAAGACCTTGTGACGCGGTCGCCGACGTATGACGCACTGGTATTAGATGCCAATTTGCGTCAATCTTTGGTGGCAGTGCGTTCGCTAGGAAAACGAGGGATGCATGTAGCCGCTCTTGAGACTGCGCAGCCATCTAGAAGGTCTCGCGCTATCCCTACGTTCGCGTCGCGTTGGTGTGAGCGCGCCTATGTGGCACCGGCCTATGATCAACAGGTGGAGCCCTATCTGGCCTATCTGCACCAGATATTGGCCTATATGGGTGCGCGGGTATTGTTGACCTCTTCAGATGGTACGCTAGCGGTTATTCGCGAGCACCGGGAGGAGATTGAAAAATACACACGTATTGCTCTGGCCAGGGAGCCTGCTCTGGAAGTGGCGATTAACAAGGATCTCACCCTGTCAATTGCTGAGCGGTTAGGTCTGGACATTCCCAAAGGCGTGACAGTCTCTTCTACCAGTGAGGTCAAGGAAGCCATACGTGAGATTGGTTTGCCTGCCGTCGTCAAACCAATCGAAACCTGGTTATGGGGAGAACAACAAGGAGTGCGCTTGATTTGTGAGTTGGTAACAACGCCGGATGAAGCGTATCAGGCTGTCGAAAAGTTAACCCAATTTGGTGGTAGTACCCTGTTTCAGCAGTTCCTGACTGGTCGCCGGGAAGCGGTCAGCCTGCTTTATGGACAGGGCACCTTCTATGCACGCTTTGCCCAGTGGGCTAAGCGCACCCAGCCACCACTGGGTGGTACTTCGGTCTTACGACAGAGTATCGCTATTCCAGATGATATCGGGCAGCAGTCAGAGAGACTGGTGCGGGAAATTGAACTGGAAGGCTATTCTGAAGTAGAGTTTCGCCGTGACGAAGCTGGAAAACCATACCTGATGGAAATTAATCCCCGGCTCTCGGCCTCCGTCGAAGTTGCGGTACGTTCTGGCATTGATTTTCCCTATCTGCTCTATCAATGGGCAGCGGGAGAAGCTATCGAGCCTGTTGATGGTTATCAAACCGGAGGGTGGATGCGTTTTCTGGAAGGCGACATCGTTACAACTGCTGAGGCCCTGGCCCAGCGTGGCCGACCAGGCGTGCCGTCACCGGCTCAGACTATTTTACAATTTTGTTCAAGTTTTTTTATGCCTACTGGTTATGATTATGTTGATTTGAAGGACCTAAAACCTGTTTGGAGTGCGGCAAAGGATTTTTCTTATCGTTCCGTACGCAAATTGAGTAAATAACTCTCTGGAGGAATTTATCGTGAGTGTCTCTTTAAACGCTAAAAAGAATCAGGCTTCTACACCTTCTACTCAATATGATGTGGTCGTTATGGGCGCCGGCCCTTATGGTCTCTCTGTGTCTGCCCATTTAATGGGTCATGGGCTCAAAGTAGCTACCTTTGGAAAAGTGAATTATTTCTGGCGCAATCATATGCCTGATGGCATGTTGCTGCGTTCCTTCTGGTGGGCTTCCAGCCTTTCAGATCCACAGGGGAAATATGCGATTGCCCGCTATTATGAGGCGCACGGCAAAACTCCGGTTGATCCGATGCCGCGCGAAACTTTCCTGGATTATGTCAATTGGTTCCAGAAACATGCTGTACCTGATGTCGATGAAACATATATCAGTAACATCGAACGTGTCGATGATCACTATCGCGTGACCCTGGAAGATGGACGTGTAGTGACGAGCAAAGTAGTAGTTGTTGCTCCTGGACTACACTACTATATCTATTCTCCAGAAGATTATGCGCATATGCCCAAGCACCTGGTTTCGCACCAGGCTGACCATGCTACGCTGGAGTCATTCAAAAACAAGAGAGTCGCGGTTATTGGTGGCGGCCAGGGAGCCCTGGAGACGGCGGCGCTATTGAATGAGCAGGGTACCAAAGTATCCGTATTCGTGCGTCGTAAAGTGCGCTGGCTCACCCTTCAGAACACGAAATACCCAGCCTGGGTGCGCAATCTGCGAGCTCCAAAGGCTGGTATGGGCTATGGCTGGTCCAACTTGATTCAGGAGAAGTATCCTTACTCCCTGCATAGCGCGTCCCGCGCTCGCCGCGATGACATCGTCGACAATACACATGGACCGGCTGGATCGCACTGGTTGAGGCCGCGCATCATTGGACAGGTCGATCTGCGCGAGAATACATCTATCGCAAAGATTGAGGAAGTAGACGGAAAAGTAAAGCTGACGCTGGCCAATGGTCAGGAAGAGGTCTATGATCATGTTATCCTTGGTACCGGTTATCGCCCAGACGTGAAAGCATTGCCGATGCTGGACGAGAACATTAAGGATTCATTGCAGACCCATCGTGGCTCACCAGTCCTGAACAGCCATTTTGAGACCAGCGTACCAGGTCTCTACTTTGTTGGCTTCTCGTCTGCACGTAGCTTCGGTCCTTTCTATCGCTTCGTTGTGGGAGCTGATGCTGCTGCTCGCCGAGCTTCCGGCGCTATTGCCAAACAGGTGGTGCGTTCGCGCTAAACCTCATCTACCCAGATTGCTAGCATGAGTTATCTCACACAAGCGAGATAACTCATATGTGGTCGATGGAAGTAGTGTCAAAGGAAGTTAGGATGAGTAGACGAATTCTGATAATGCTGGCTGGCTTCTTCTATTACAGCGGCCTGATTGCTCTGGCTCGCCGGTGGACGCAGCGAGCGGGACGGCGAGTCGCCATCTTAACCTACCACTCTTCGGTGGGTGGCAACTTTTTACAACACCTGCGGTATCTGCGTCGTCACTATCGTATTATGTCATTAGACGCCGCACTGGAAGAACTCTACAGCGGACAGAAAGATCCTAAGTATCAAAATGATCGACGTACACCACTCGTTATTAGCTTAGATGATGGTTATACTGACAATTATACCTATGCCATGAATGTGGCCCGCGATTATTATATTCCTTTAACTATTTATCTTGTTCCGGGCTATATCGAAACCCATCAGCGCTTCTGGTGGTTTGAAGGCCAGAGCATGGCTCGCCGGGCACGTGCCCGCGAGTTTACCCTGGATAAGAAACATTTCAATCTAGAGCAAGAGGGGGCCCGGCCGGTTCTGGCTCAATTTATCGATGACCATGCTCGTTTTGCAACCTCGGTAGCTCAGCGCGAGAACTTTTTGTCCGAGGCCAGAGCAGCGCTGGATGTATCGTCCAAGGCTGATAAGCAGGATCGGGATGAAGATCTGCTTTCGGTTACCTGGGAGCAGGCGCTGGAGATGGATAAAAGTGGTTGGATTACTTTCGGTGCCCATACCATGCATCATCCAATTCTTTCTTATATTACTGACACGGCTGAAATGCGCTATGAAGTAACCGAATGTCGTCGGGTACTGAAAAATAAGCTTGGGCACCCTGTGCGTAGTTTTGCCTATCCTGTCGGGCAGGCCCAGCATATCAGCGACGCTGTGGTCCAGGCAGTCAAAGATGCTGGCTATGATTGGGCCGTTACCACTACCTATGGTATTAACACGCCGACCAGCGATCCATATCGCTTGTGCCGTATTGAAGCAGATATTGACCAGCACTGGTTGGTCGTGGCGGCTGAGGCGGCAGGACTATGGGGTTTTATTTCCCGTTTGCGCTGGCTGCCCTTCATTCGTAATAATTTTACCAATGCTCGTCGCGTAAAAGGAAAATAATGCAAGCAACATCATTTTATGTTCATCCTCAGGCCGAAGTAGAGGAAGGAGCGCAGGTTGGCGCTGGCACCCGCATCTGGCGCCAGGCACACGTGCGTTCCCAGTCCCGCATTGGAGAACAGTGCAACATCGGCAAGGGGGTCTATGTTGAATCGCATGTCTCTATTGGTTCGCGCGTTAAAATTCAGAACCACGTTTCGCTCTTCGAGGGAGTCACGATCGAAGATGGCGTTTTTATTGGTCCGCATGTATGTTTTACCAACGATATGTTCCCACGGGCGATCACACCTGACGGTCAATTGAAGAGTGCCGAGGATTGGGAGGTGACACCTACGCTGGTCAAATATGGAGCTTCGCTGGGAGCTGGCTCGGTGATTGTCTGTGGAGTCACGATTGGCGAATTCGCTTTGATCGGAGCGGGATCTGTTGTCACCAGAGATGTGCCACCGTACACGCTGGTTTTTGGCAATCCTGCGCGTGTGCACGGCCATGTATGTCGCTGTGCTCGCCGTCTGTCCAATGTTCACGCATTAGATGATGGCAAGCTCTCAGGCTGGTGTGAGGCCTGTGGTACCCTCTGTGTTTTCCCTGGCTAGCTGGAATTAAGTATAAGGATGTGTAATATTCTGGATGCCCCTTTGCGCCAATGAGATAAACAACAGATGAGTGCCGTAGAGTTGAAGGTATGACAACAGCAAGCATGCGTTCCCGAAGGGGTGCATTCTTGCTGTCATTATTCCTGTCAGGCAGGTATACTAACTAGAACTTTTCAGGGTGTTTTTTCCGCCAGTAGCGTATATAGCCCTGGACAGTCATGGGATAATTGGTGGCCAGGTCGAAGCGTTTGAATGCCTTATCATCTGCTCCCTTACGTTTAAGCTCGGGTGTCGTTTTGTCGATGAGAATCTGAATGATTTCTTCTTCGTTTTTCCCCTCCTGCATTGCCTCCAGCACAATATCACCCCAGGCGAAGAGTTGCGCACGCAATCTTTCCAGGTAAGGGATTGTGTTGCGTACCGGTCCGAAATGTGCCAGGTAGAGCACATCTGGACGCAGCTTTTTGAGCAGATCGATAGTAGTTGACCAGGTTTCGATATCTACATCGGGTGGCGGGGTTGGTGGTCGCACATAATCGATGCCGGGCAAGTGTACACCTGCGGCATCGCCTGCGAACAGCTCTCCAGCATGTACATCATAGAAAACGACATGGTGGCTGGCATGTCCGGGTGTATAGTGCACCTCTAACCGACGACCAGCGACATTCAGTACATCCCCACCATCGATGGTTTGTATATTCTCGGTGGGTACCGCCTCAACCTTGCCCCAAAGCTCTTGCATACGCTCTTTATAGACCCGACTGGCACTGGTAATCAGTTTCGTCGGATCTTTCAGGTGTGGGGCTCCCTTGCTATACACAAGGACTTTGGCATCAGGCATGTGGTGCAGCAATGTCCCCACGCCCCCGGCATGATCCAGATGAATATGGGTCAGGAGGATGTGGGTAATCGCCTGAGGATTAAACTCTGCTTCCTGTAAGGAGGCCAGCAGAGATTCAATCGTTGTTTCTGGACCGGGATCTATGAGTGTGACCTCATCTTGCCCGGCCAGGACATATGTCCCAATGACCTCGGATTCTCCTTGAAAAGGCAGGGAGATATGCCAGAGACCTGGACTGTGTTTACTAACGGTTGCCAAGAGCTGCTCCTTCGTTTTATTTCTTTACTGAGATGGCTTTGGCCTGTGTAAAGAGAAGCAGGTAGTCCCGTCCGCCAGCTTTAGAATCAGTACCTGACATATTAAAGCCACCAAACGGATGTACACCTACTAACGCGCCTGTGCATTTGCGATTAAAGTAAAGGTTGCCGACATGATACTCTTCTTTGGCACGAGCAATATGCTCGGCATTGGTAGAATAGAGCGAGCCAGTCAGGCCATATTCAGTATCGTTGGCGATCGCAAGTGCCTGATCAAAGTCATTTGCTTTAATTACGGCTAGCACTGGACCAAAGATTTCTTCCTGCGCGATGCGCGCATGCGGGCCTACATCGGCGAAAATGGTTGGTTCCACAAAGTAGCCTGGTCCCTGTTCTCCTCCACCAAGGACTAGTTGGCCTTCGTTTTTCCCAATCTCGATGTATTCGAGGATTTTTTTCTTCGCATTGGCGTCGACAACTGCACCCATGTATGTCCCAGCCTGAGTGACATCTCCGAGCGTTAGCTTTTTCGCTTTTTCAACTACCTTTTGTAATACGTCGTCATAAACGGCGTCGACTATAATTGCGCGTGAGCCCGCTGAACACTTCTGTCCCTGGAAACCAAAGGCGGAGAAGACAATGTTGGTGGCTGCATCCTCGAGATCGGCGGTTTCGTCGACGATAATGGCGTCTTTACCACCCATTTCGAGAATGGAGCGTTTGAGCCAGCGCTGCCCTGGATGTACCTTTGAGGCCCGTTCGTAGATATGCGTGCCTACCTCTCGTGAGCCTGTGAAGGAGACAAAGCGTACCTGTGGACTATCGACCAGGGTATCTCCAATGGTTGAGCCTGAACCTGTCAGATAGTTGACCACTCCAGCGGGTAGCCCGACCTCTTCCAGGATTTGTAGGAACTGGTACGCGATGGCCGGAGCGGTACTGGCTGGTTTCAGGACCACAGTATTGCCTGATACGAAGGCAGCACTGGTCATGCCGGTCATAATGGCATTGGGAAAGTTCCAGGGGGGAATGACGGCAGCTACACCCAGCGGGATATAGACTAGCTCATTCTCCTCACCAGGAAAAGGGGTGATTGGCTGCTTATCGGCTAACCTGAGCATTTCACGCCCATAGAACTCGAGAAAATCGATGGCTTCAGCCGTTTCGACATCGGCCTCAACCCAGCTTTTCCCAACCTCATAGATCATCCAGGCGTTGATCAAAAAGCGGCGTTGACGCATCAGGTCCGCGGCCGCAAATAGATAACCAGCTCGTTCAGAGGCAGGCACGCGTTTCCAGCTCTCGAAAGCGGTGGCTGCGGCCTGGATAGCCTCGTTGGTCTGTTCCCGGGTAGCAGCTGAGAAAGTTCCGATAACCTGCTCTGGCTGGCCAGGATTGACCGAGTTAAAGGTTTGTTCGCTATATATTTTTTTGTCACCAATAATTAAAGGATAAGCGCGCCCTAATTCATTCTTCACCTGCTCAAGCGCGGACTCCTGAGCATGTCGATTGGATTCTTGTGAAAAATCAGTGAAGGGTTCATTCACAAATGATTTTTGCGCGTGGGTGATAGCATTTTCAAATACGGTTGTCATGGGAAGCTCCTTATAAACACTTCACTGTCATGAGTAAACGATCATATATTCCATTGTATCTCATAGCATGAGAGAGATGAAAGCATTTTATGCGTCAGATGCTTGGCTGTGCGACTTTCTGGTGGCAAATCGAAATATGCCCCCTTATTATCGAATTACAACGCATTCTCCAATAGAGGATTTTACCCTCGCTTTATCTCTCTTCTGTTTAGGAGAATGTGTCTGACTGTAATTGCCGCGTGGCCGCTGGAGAGTAGTGCCTGGACTACGAGTGAATGTGTAGCGTGGACACAGTCTGTGTGTCCAGGTCCAGAACGCGGATAACCGAGTTATTCGTGTCGGCTACATAAAGTTTTCCATTAGCGGCGGCAATGCCAGCGGGCTCATTAAACTGTGCCTCTTTGAATGTACCATTTTTTAGGCCAGCTGTGCCAGTTCCCGCCAACATTCTTACCTGTCTTGTGGCAGGGTTAAGGATTTTAATGCGATTGTTGTATGTATCTGCCAGATAAATTTGCTGTTGCCAGACACAGAGCGCCTGAACATGCTGCAAGAGCACCTCGTCGCCTATACCATCCTGATCTCCGAAGACAAAGAGTCCCTGTCCAACCAGGGTATGCACCTGTTTGGATGCGCTTAAATCAATGGCGCGCACTGCGCTCGTTTCGCTATCTGCCACGTACAGGATGTTTTCAGCCAGGGCCAGGCTATTAGGCTGAGCGAAAAAAGCTTCCTGGTAAGGACCGTCTCCGATCCCTTCTGGTCCTCTGCCCGCAAAAGGTTCTATCTTTTCCTCGTTCAGGTGGAGAACTGCGATCTGGTGATTGCCCGCCATAGCGATAAAGAGATCATCGCGGTCGTCAGGGGCATCGTGTCGCCATTGGAGATCCCAGGGAGAATTGAGTGCAATGCTATGGGCGGGCCCACTGGCTGGTGTGCGACTCAAGCCATATTGCTCTCCAGTGCCCGCGATAGTGGCCACATGTCTTATAGTCAGGTCAACTTTGCGGATTAAATGATTGTCGGTATCGGCCACATAGAGCAGATTACCTACCAGGTGGACACCCTGAGGACGATTGAATTGTGCTTGATCAAAGCCGCCATCTGCTCTGCCCATGTTGCCCGTGCCGATAACCTGGCGTATGTGACCATCCAGACCGGTCTCAATGATCCGATGATGGGCCGAGTCGCTGATCACCAGACGATCGGCCGCGCTATCGACGGCGATTTTGCCTGGAAAGGCTAGTAGCGATTGAGTTGCCACTTCGTGAGTGAAGCGTAGTGGTTGGTGGGAGAGCAGGCCACGAGCCTCGAATTCTTCAAGCATTGGCTTGATGAGAGCAATGGCCTGCGTGGGCTCAATCTCGCCCTCGCGGCGTTGAATTACGCGACCCTCTGGATCGATAAATACCAGGCTCGGCCAGGCGCGTACGGCGTATTGCTGCCAGAGGTACATGCTGCGATCATTAACCACAGGATGCTCGATGCCATAACGTAAAACCGCATCGCGTACACTATTTGTAAATTGCTCGCGAGGGAATTTGGGCGAATGCACACTGATTACGGTCAGCGTATCGGGAAAAGCGGCGGCTATGATGCGCAATTGGGCCAGCGCATGCATACAATTGACGCAGCAAAAAGTCCAGAAATGAAGTATTACCATCTGACCGCGTAGTTCAGTCATACTCAATGGATGATCACTATTGATCCAATCCAGATTGGTAGGAAAATCTGGTGCTCGCACCTCGCCGCGAAATTGTGGCTTGCTCATCCGCCTTGCTCCTTTCTCGTGTATCAACAGGTGTCTTTCCTTTACTCATTATGTCACTTTTAGCTGAAGCGATTTATGGATCTGTTTCGTGACTAAAACAAGTATTCCTGTGAAGGTAGAGATATAAAACTAATCTCTGCTTCTTTTTGTCGAATTTTGGCCCCATCAATATAGGTGAAGATTACTTCTTTATTTCAGGTCTATCTTTTCCTGTTAGAGAGGATAATCTTTACTTATAGAGTTGCTAACTAAGGGAGATCTCTCATGCTTACTTTGACAGCGGTATCTGCCAAAGTCATTGCTAATGCGAACTGGATAGACTACCTCATTATTGCGGTCTACTTCCTCGTAACGCTTGGTATTGGCTTTGCGCTGAGAAGGCGGATGAAATCATCGGAAGATTTTTTCCTTTCAGGGCGTTCACTACCTAGCTGGGTGACTGGATTAGCTTTTGTTGGAGCTAACCTGGGTGCGCTAGAAATCCTTGGTATGGGCGCTAATGCGGCCCAGTATGGTTTTTTGCAGGCGCACTTTTACTGGATTGGCGCTATCCCGGCTATGTTATTTGTAGCTATTTTTATGATGCCATTCTATTATGGTAGTAAGGCACACTCGGTTCCTGGATTCTTGAAATTGCGTTATAACGAGGCCACACGTGGCTTCAACGCTATCTCATTTGCTATTCTGACCCTGTTGACCAGTGGCATCAACATGTATGCAGCCGCACTTGTCTTCAATCTCCTGTTGGGCTGGTCGCTAAATACGTGTATCTGGGTGGCTGCTTTATTCATCATGCTTTATATCATCCTGGGTGGACTGACATCCTCGATTTACAACGAGACACTGCAATTCTTCCTGATTGTGGCCGGACTTTTACCATTGACGATTATCGGGTTGACCAGTGTTGGTGGTTGGTCAGGTTTGCAGGCCAAAGTAAACAATCCTCAGTTCTTCCACCTGTGGGCGAACACCGCCTCGAATGGCAATCCTTTTGGCGTCAACTTTATCGGTATTGTGCTGGGTCTGGGCTTCGTTCTAAGCTTTGGCTATTGGTGTACCGACTTCCTGGTGGTACAGCGCGCGCTGGCCGCTGAGGATGAAGCAGCGGCTGAGCGCACCCCGCTGATTGCCGCGTTCCCAAAACTGTTTTTCCCGTTTTTGGCTATTATTCCTGGTCTGGTGATCATTTCGGTTCTGCCCAACCTGGGTAAAGGAGGCACATTCCAGAACTCGTATAATATGGCCATTCCGATCGCGATGGCTCGCTACTTCCCCAATGGTATTCTTGGTCTGGGCCTGACCGCGCTCCTGGCATCGTTTATGTCAGGTATGGCCGGTAACGTAACCGCCTTTAATACTGTTTGGACGTATGACATCTACCGCGCCTACTTTAAACGCGACGGCAGCGACAACCACTATCTGTGGATGGGGCGCGTCGTGACCGTAGTTGGTATTCTGTTGAGCGTTGCTACAGCGTATATCGCGGCCAGCTTCACCAGTATTATGGACTACGTGCAAGCACTCTTCTCCATCTTCAATGCGCCCCTGCTTGCTACGTTCCTGCTGGGCATGTTCTGGAAGCGCACGACACCCTGGGGTGGATTTGTCGGCTTGCTGATTGGTACCCTTGCTTCGATTGCGCTCTGGATCGGCGAGCAGTATATGCATCTCTTTTCGCTGGGTAGCTCCGAAGGTTCCAGCATGTGGCGTGCATTGATTGCCTGGGCGGTTTGTTTCGTAGTCACCATTATCGTCTCGTTCTTTACCGAACGAAAACCAGATGAAGAATTAAAAGGATTGGTCTATAGCATGACGCCAAAGGCGGATGTTGTTGAGACTGTCTGGTATAAACGACCAATGGTGCTGGCGGGCGCGGCCCTGGCCATCTTCGTTGTCCTGAATATCATATTCTTCTAGGAAGCAAGAGGGTGATAATACTATGAGTCAACAACAAGAAGAGGTGCAGCGAGAGAAAGTGCAGACCCCGGATGGGGGTACGCAGACGCACCGAATGTCTATTGCCTTGACGATTGGCGCGACGATTGGCGCCATTGGCCTGATCCTTGTCATCTACGGCCTGGTTGGCAACGTCAATTATGCACAGAGTGCAAATATCAATATCAACTTGTGGTGGGGACTGCTGCTGGTGATCTTTGGGCTCATTATGGGTATTGGTGGCTTCATTTCAGGCCGTCGAAGTAAAGCCGCATAGCCAGTTTCGCCTGGACACAACATGACAGCCCCCGGCACCTGCCGGGGGCTGTCATGTTGTGTCCAGGCGGAATGGGAGACAACTCACAGGTGCTTTTTTCACTCCTTCGTAGTATACTAAGAGGCGCATAAACTTAGTATATTAGCAATGTAGGAGTACGACAGATGGCGGAAGCACGGCAGGATTTCCCTATTGAGCAACAGTTAAAAACAGACATCCGTGAGGCGCAGCGTAATCGCGATCAAACTCGCCTGGATACATTACGTATGGCGTTGGGCGCGATCCATAACCTTGAGGTGGCACGTACCGATCGCAAACATGCAGAATATGGACAGCCCCTGACCGAGGCCGACTGTATGAAAGTTCTCGAGCAAGAAGTGAAGAAACGCAACCAGGCCATTCCTCTCTACAAACAGGGTGGGCGTACCGACCTGGCTGAAAAAGAGCAGCGTGAGATGGAGATTTTACAGTCATACCTGCAATCTTCTCAGTTAAGCGACGAGGAACTGCGGGCGATTATCACACGCCTGATAGAGGCAAACGGCAAAGAGTTCCGCAAGGTTATGCCTCTGGCAGCGAAAGAGACCAAAGGGCACGCTGATGGCGCCCGTGTACAGCGTATGGTCAAAGAATTAGTCCAATAGCCGATGGTATATGCTGAGGCATTCCGAAGAGTCGCACACAAGACTCTTCGGATTTTTTTTAGGTGATACAGACGGGGGAGCTGAATTTCCTTGTTCAATGCCGTTGGAATAATGCTATATGCCATTGGATTGCTGGTAGCTTGTTGTGATTAATATGCGTGAAATGCACTTGCAGAACTCCCAAAATATAATGTATACAGTATATTAATTATCTTGATAATGATAGATGGGGTTTGTAGTTCCTTCTGATTAGGGTTCATTTGCATGCATAATTTGCCCCATAACACATGCCAGCGGCGTCTCAAGGTACGATAAGTCATATAGCACAAGATGAGTCTGATTTTGGCTAAGGGACTATCTGTGCGTATCATAAACCAAGAGGTGTCGGTTTCTTCACCTTGGAGGATTCCTGATATGTCTACAGACGCAATTGAATTGCCGCTATTCCCATTAAATGTCGTGCTCTTCCCTGGCACGGTCCTGCCATTGCATATTTTCGAGCCACGTTATCGAGAGATGGTGATGGATTGCCAGAAAGAAAATAAACCCTTTGGCGTGGTGCTGGTAAAAGCTGGCAGCAAGTTTATGCGGGAAGAGCCTTATGAAATTGGTACTCTGGCTGAAATTCATAACCTGCGACCACTAGAAGATGGTTGTTATGACTTAATGGCAGTGGGTATCAGGCGTTTTCGTATTCTCAGTCAGAGCCGTGAAAAGTCCTATCTATCGGGACTGGTAGAGGTTTATGAAGATAAGCTCGAGCCCGAAGAGGCATTGACGCACATGGCCCAGCAGGCCCGTAGCCTGTTTGATACCTACTTGAGTATGTTACTGGATACACCAGAGGAGAGCGATCTGCATGCGAACCTGCCTGAAGTGCCCGAAGATCTATCACACTTTATTGCCTACTTTTTGGAAATCGAAGATACCAAGAAGCAGCATTATCTAGAGCTCACCTCGACCCACCAGCGCCTGGACGAAGAGATAGCTGTGTTACGGCGTGAGGTACCATTTATGCGCCAGTTACTTTTTAAACGGCCCGATGATGATCTTACTATGTTAAACTAAAGCAGAACCATCCAGGCGCAGAGGAAGTAATACATATCCGGGGTCAGACTTAACAGTCAGTGCTGACCTTGCTTTCTCTGTATTATAGACAGTTGGTATCCTGCATACGCTGTTTGGTGCAGGGTCAGGCCGCAGCATACCTAACGCGAAAGTGAGTAGATAAAAAAATGACCGACTATCATAAATTTCGGCAACAGCTGGATACAGTGTTGCGGACATTAGATGTCAATAAGGTGAGAGATTTTTTAATTTCGGAAGGCCATTGGAGCGAGGAGGCACCAGCCGATCCTGAGTTTGCGATGTGGATGATGATCGCAGGCAGTCAGACCTTAAAAGATTTACACCCTCAAGCGAAGGAATGGTTGATAGGGCATGGCCACAGCGATGAGGCCCAGGCCATCTTTGGCAAAGAAACTTCTTCCCGTAAAGGGCCACAAAAGACGCGAGGTCAAAAAAATGGAGGGCCAAAGCGTCCAGCGCAGCATAAGAGTAAGCCTCAGAAATTCCCTTCTCGCTCACAACGCCAGAAATAAAGTGTATTTTTGGCTACACATGATTTGACGCACGGACTGATTTCGTGGTATAACCTCCAGAATAAGTCAAAAACCGAATACTTCATTCGGAATGGGTAGAGAAAGTAAAATGCATAGATCAAAGTTGCTCCTGCATTTTTGCCTGTTTGACTGGATCATACTAAGGTGTAACTGGCATTGGCGCAGATTGTAACATATGCATGTGCTGATCATATTGTTTCGCTACAGGTATGACGAAATTGACACATTGATTATCAGGTTTCACAGTGGTTTGGAGGATTATCATGAGTCAAACGCTAACCTGGGGTATCCTTGGAGCTGGGAACATTGCAGGTATCTTTGCGAGAGGTCTAGCAAATTCTAAGACAGGAAAGCTTCTGGCTGTCGGAAGCCGGACCCAGGAAGCCGCCGATCGTTTTGGCGATAAGTGGAATGTACCACGGCGTTATAGTAGCTATAATGATCTACTTGCCGATGATGATGTGCAAGCCGTCTATATTTCTACTCCTCATCCAATGCACGCTGAATGGGCGATTAAGGCTGCTGAAGCCGGCAAGCATATTTTATGTGAAAAGCCAATTGCCCTCAATCATGCTGATGCTATGGCAATCGTGGAAGCCGCAGTGCGCAATGATGTTTTCTTGATGGAAGCGTATATGTATCGCTGTCATCCACAAATTGCCAAACTGGTCGAGCTGATTCGCGGAGGGGCCATCGGAGAAGTGCGCGTTATCCAGGCAAGCTTTGCCTTCAATGCCGGCAATAATCTGGAAGGCCGCCTGTTGAAGAATGAACTGGGTGGCGGTGGTATTCTGGATGTTGGTGGCTACTGTACCTCTCTGGCCCGCCTGGTGGCTGGTGCAGCCAACGGCAAACCATTTGTCGAGCCAACGAAGGTTACCGCTACCGGCCATATCGGTGAAGCCAGCCATGTCGATGAATATACCGTGGCCTCGCTGGCCTTTCCTGGTGGCATCGTCGCTCAGTTGCTGACAGGTGTGCGCGTCAATGCCGAGAACGAGATACGCATTTATGGTTCTGAAGGCTCAATCACCATACCACCTCCCTGGAATCCACGTGCCGGCCAGACCTCAAAGATCATTGTGAAACATAATGGCGAGGTGACCGAGCATAGTTTTGAGACCGAGGACCTCTATGGGTTGGAAGCCGATACGGTCGCGGCGCACCTGGCGGAGCGCCAATCACCTACCATGAGCTGGGAAGATACGCTAGGCAATATGCGCACGCTGGATCAATGGCGCGCCGCGCTGGGCTTGAGCTATCCATCCGAGCAGCCACAGGGGCCAGACCAGCATCTCCCAATCCATAAACGCCCTTTGACCGTGCGCCCACAGAATATCATGAAGTATGGCCATATTGCTGGCGTAGAGAAGCCTATTTCACGTTTGGTGATGGGTGTGGATAATCAGGCCAACTGGCCACATTCATCAGTCATGTTCGATGATTTCATCGAACAGGGTGGCAACTGTTTCGACAGCGCCTATATCTATGGTGGCGGCCTGTGTGAAAAGATTCTGGGTCAATGGATCAAAAATCGTGGCCTGCGTGAGCAGGTGGTAATACTGGATAAAGGTGCACATACACCCCACTGTAATCCTCAGGCTCTCTCCTCTCAATTCATGCAGAGCCTGGATCGCTTGCAGACCGATTATGTAGATATCTACATGATGCATCGTGACAACACTGACATTCCTGTGGGCGAGTTCATCACCGTTCTCAACGAGCACAAGAACGCTGGACGCATGCGTATATTTGGCGCTTCTAACTGGTCGATTGAACGTCTGCAGGAAGCCAACGATTGGGCGGCCGCCCATGGCATGAGTGGTTTTTCGGCCATGAGCAACAACTTTAGCCTGGCACGCATGGTTGATCCGGTCTGGGCTGGCTGTATCGCAGCCTCCGATCCCAAGTCACGTGCCTGGTTAGAGAAGACGCAGATGCCTATTATGCCCTGGTCGAGCCAGGCCCGCGGCTTCTTTACCGGTCGAGCCCACCCTGATGATCATTCAGATGCAGAGTTAGTACGCTGCTGGTACAGCGAAGACAACTTCAAACGTCTGGAGCGCGTGAATCAAATGGCCAAAGAGCGCGGGGTGCTCCCCATTAATATTGCTCTGGCCTATGTTTTAAATCAGCCATTTCCGACCTTCCCTCTGATCGGCCCACGCCAACTCTCGGAGACGCGCACCTCGCTGCCCGCTCTGACAGTGGAACTGACCCCCGAGGAAGTACGCTGGCTGAATCTGGAGTCTTAAAAAAACATCAGCGAGAGGAGGTCATGCTGCAAAATTGGGTGCTGAGCACCCAATTTTGCAGCATGACCTCCTCTCGCTTGTGAGCGCCACAGGCGCGTAGCGTCAGGGGCCGCAGGCACAAAACACACACCCTGCACCACCATTTTATGCATGAAGCATGCAATAAAATGGTGGCTTCTCTTTGTTATAGAGACATTGATGGATGTTGCACAGTGAGGAAGGAATTATTGATTGGATAAAGAGCTGCTTGAGGCTGCAAAACTTGAGGTTGTTGAGGAGCGGCTGGATGAATCTGCCACGGTGGATAGACGATTAGTATTGATTATGTCTGTCGCATGTGCTATCTCGGTCGCGAACTTATATTATATCCAGCCGCTACTGGCGAACATGGGCCATGAATTCGCCGTTTCTGCCAACCAGATGGGAATTATTGCTACACTGAGTCAGATTGGTTATGCCTGCGGTCTGTTATTTATTATTCCTCTGGGAGACAAATATAATCAGCGCACATTGATTGTGGGTACGTTGATCGCTGTTACCCTGGCCTTGATCGGGATGGCCAGCGCCTCATCAATTGTAATGGTAGGGATCGCCAGCTTCCTGGTTGGTGTGACGACGGTGGTGCCGCAATTGATTATTCCCTATTCGGCGCATCTGGCGCCTGCTAAGGCTCGTGGCCAGGTTGTCGGTACTGTTATGAGTGGCCTGTTAATTGGTATTTTGCTGGCGCGTACTGTGAGCGGCATCGTCGCTACCTACCTGGGGTGGCGGGCAATGTATTGGATTGCGGCCGCTATGATGATCTTGCTGGCCGTAGCTATGCGTATCCTTCTGCCTGATGATCGGGTTAAGAAAGACTCAATGAGCTATCCGCAGTTGCTGCGTTCATTATGGGGGCTGGTGCGGGACGAGCCAGTTTTACGCGAAACGATGCTGTTTGGAGCGTTGGCCTTTGCCGCATTTAGCGTCTTCTGGGTGTCACTATCATTCTTCCTGGAAACCCCACCCTATCACTTTGGTAGTGAGGTGGCCGGACTGTTTGGATTGGTGGGAGTTGCTGGCGCATTGGCGGCCTCGTTTGTCGGCAAGTTTGCCGATCGCCGGGACCCACGGCTGGCCAATGGTATGGGTCTGGTCATTATCCTGGTTTCGTTCGTGCTGATGTGGCTGACCGGTCAGTGGCTGTTTGGTCTGGTTGTCGGCACTATTCTGCTCGACCTGGGCACGCAATCCAACCAGATTTCCAGCCAGGCTCGCGTCTATAGCTTACAGCCTGCAGCCCGCAATCGTTTGAA
The DNA here is from genome assembly GCF_016587435.1 of Dictyobacter formicarum. The sequence continues at coordinate 343,170 of NZ_BNJJ01000005.1, read as the reverse complement.
TACTGTATACATGTTTATCTACTTTGTGGGTGGCTCCATCGGCTCTATTCTGGGTACCGTCGGTTGGAGCATGGCCAGGTGGAATGGTGTATGTGCTGTGGCCTGTCTGCTGATCCTGTTTGCCCTGGCATTTTATGTGTTCAATGCTCGTAGCATGCGTCAGCATCTGATGGGTTCAAGATAAAAAAGTGCCTTCTCCAGCCTGGAGAAGGCACCTTTGTTGCCCTTAAAGCATATTATTTGTGGGCGGCTTCTTCGTATTTCTTAATGATTTCTTGTTGGACGTTCGCCGGCACCTCCGCATACTGGGTGAACTCCATCGTAAAACTGCCACGCCCCTGTGTAATGGAGCGCAGATCGGTGGCGTAATGCAGCATTTCCGCCTGCGGAACAGCGGCCGTGATACGCTGCATACCATTTTCCAGCGACTCCATACCCATGACATGGCCACGCTTGGTATTGATATCACTCATGACATCGCCCATATTTTGCTCTGGAATATCAACAGTCACATTCATGATCGGTTCCAGGAGCACAGGATTGGCCTGTGGCACCCCCTCCTGCATACCCAGGGAGGCGGCGACCTCGAAAGATTGAGCCGAGGAGTCCACCGGATGATATTTACCATCAACCAGTGCTACCTTGACATACACCATAGGGTGTCCTGAAATAAAGCCGCGCTTGAGCGATTCGCGAATGCCCTTTTCTACGCCAGGGATAAATTGTCCCGGCACAACGCCACCCACAATTTTATCCTCGAATACAAAGGACTGCTCACTATCGCGTGACAATGGCTCGATCTCCAGCCACACATCACCAAACTGTCCATGTCCACCACTCTGGCGCTTATGGCGTCCGTTCGCGCGCACTTTCTTACGAATCGTTTCGCGATACGAGATGCGTTGATCGTGGGTCTGCAGATCAACCGAGTATTTGCGTTTTATGCTCTCGACCAGGATTTGAATATGCGTTTCGCCCATGCCTGAAAGCAGCACTTCGGCCGTCTCAGGATCGCGCGAGACGCGGATGGTACGATCCTCTTCAACGATACGCGCCAGGGCATTACTCATCTTATCCAGGTCGGCCTGGCTATGCGGCACAATCGCGACAGTATAGCAAGGGAGCGGAAACATAATGGGATCGAGGGGTTGTGTGGCCTCTTTACTATTTGTTAGCGTATCGCCAGTATGGCTATTTGACAACTTGGCGACCGCCCCAAAATCGCCCGTAGGAATCTCCGTGGCTGGCTCCTGAGTCTTACCATGTTGAATAATCAACTGGCTCATACGTTCATCGGCCCTGGTTTCTACATTGGTGAGGTGCATATCTGATTTGAGCGTCCCACTGAAAACGCGGAAGGAAGATATCGTGCCTACCTGCGCGTTGGTGGTCTTAAAGATAAAAGCAGATATATTGTCGCCAAATGCTGCCACATCTTCCGCTACGACATCTAGTGGACTGGGTAAGTAATTCACAATAGTGTCCAGCAGCGTCTGAATGCCAATATTTTTGCCGGCCGAGCCACATAAAACCGGAATAATCGTGCCGGTATGAGTCCCCTGCTTAATGACGGCATTGATCTCTTCATCACTGAGCGTCTCACCATCCAAAAACTTTTCCATGATGGTATCGTCGCTCTCCACGGCTGCCTCGAGTAACTGATCGCGATACATGGTGATCTGCTCATCGAGTTGAGATGGAACAGAAATCTCCTGTACGCTATTGCCGCCCTCAAATGTATAACCTTTGCGCGTCACCAGATCAACCACGCCCTTAAAGGTTGCCTGTTCGCCGATAGGGAGTTGTAGAGGAACAATTTTGGAGCCAAATTGATTGCGCAATGAAGTCAGTGCTTGCTCAAATGAAGTATTCTCGCGATCGAGTTTATTGACCAGGACGATACGGGGAAGGTTGCGTTCATCAGCATATTGCCAGGTAAGTTCGGTTCCTACTTCAACACCTTTTTCTGCGGTTACCACCACCAATGCTGCATCGGCCACACGTAGGCCTGCCTTCACCTCTCCAACGAAATCGGGATAGCCGGGAGTGTCAATAAAATTGATTTTGTGATCTTTCCATTCAACTGGCAAGGCTTTAACCTGCAAAGACATACGTCGTTTCAGTTCTTCAGGATCATAGTCAACAACAGATGTGCCTTCATCTACTTTTCCATGACGGGTTACTGCACCACTATCATATAATGCAGCATCGATGAGGGAGGTTTTGCCAGCTCCAACGTGAGAAATGAGCGCTACGTTGCGAATGTGTTCCGCCCGATAAACCTTCATAAAACCCAATCCTCCTGAGTTTCTACGCAGCAATGGTCTGGATCAGACTAGTGCCGAGGGATCTGTCGTAGACCATCGGTGCGACGCGGCCACGCGAATGGCTGTTTGCGGTACAGAGAAAAAGTTATGCACTTATCCCTTCTCATTTCGTAGGTGTAGACCTAGTATATCAAAATTATGCAACATGTTCAACAGCACATCAAATCACAACATTGCGGTGTTTTCATCATTATTTTATGCGTTTTTGTTTATTTGCTGCATAGATTATTTTATGGGCATATACGACTCTACTGATGAGAACCGCATCGATGCTCTCTTTTCAATGTCATCGGCGTATCGCCTGTATATATTTAATGCTTGCCTGGCGGATAATTGTTACCGTCTGCGCAGGTATTTGTTCATAAAAACGTTGTGCTATACTGAAAACATATTTGTTCGACGCGGTTAGCGGAAGGGAGCTTTGTAGATGACTATTGACATACATGACATCGAAGCTATTATTCAGCAGCAGGATACATGGCGTCAGACGCAGACAATCAATTTAATTGCCAGCGAGAACACTCCAAGCGAGGCAGTGCGGCGTGTACAAACCTCTGATTTTATGGGTCGCTACGCAGAAGGCCATCCCAACGAGGGCGAGCAGGTGAATCGCTATTATCAGGGAACGCGCTACATCGATCAAATTGAGAGCATGGCCGAGCAGGAGCTTCTGACGCTCTTTGGCGCCAGGCAAGCGGATGTGCGCCCGATCAGTGGGAATGCGGCCAATACCGCCCTGGCCCTGAGCATTTTGCGCGGTGGAGATACTGTTATTGCCAATTCAACCGATGCGGGCGGACATATCAGCCACGGCGCGGTAGGTGTGTTTGGACGGCGCATTCAAAGTCGCGGTCAATCGCTCAAAGTTGGTGGAGAACACTCGATTAACCTCCATTACCTGCCTTTGACTGAAGATCGCTATCACGTAGATGCCGAGAAAACCATCGAACTGATTGATCAGCTTAATCCACAACTAGTAATCCTGGGAAAGAGCCTGTTTTTATTTCCCGAGCCAGTCTCAGAAATTGCAGCTTTCTGTAAAACCAAAGATATTCCGGTCCTTTATGATGGTGCGCATGTGCTGGGCTTAATCGCTGGTGGGCAGTTTCAATCACCATTACAGGAAGGTGCGACCTGGATGACCGGAAGCACGCATAAAACTTTTCCCGGTCCTCAACGCGGTATCATCTTATCAAATCTGAAAGATGCCGCCGCGATCAAAAAATACTGGCAACCCGCCGATCGGGGCGTTTTTCCGGGCTCATCGAGCAACCATCATTTGCATACACTGCCTGCCTTACTGGTGGCCACACGTGAGATGCAGCGCTATGGACGTGAATATGCGGCCCAGATTGTGCGCAATGCGCAGGCGCTGGGTCGTAGCCTGGATGAGTTGGGCACGCCAGTGGAAGCCCGTGAGTTTGGCTATACTCAGAGCCACATGATTGCCGTCAATGTAGCCCAATGGGGCGGCGGAGTCGCAGTCGCAAAGCGGCTAGAAGAGAGCGATATTATCCTTAACTATAATATGCTCCCAGGAGACGCCGACCCACGGAATCCCTCGGGCCTGCGCATTGGCGTATCCGAGATGACGCGCTTTGGTATGGATGAGCGGGCCATGGGCGAGCTGGCGCAACTGATTCATGAGAGCGTACGCGGTAAAAATGTCAAACAGCAGGTCAATGCCTTACGTGCCCATTACGTAGAAATGAAATACGTTTGATCCAGTAGTATGTGAACAGTGATGGACCAGGCAGGGACATATTGTGTCAGCTAGCCTGGTCCATCGCTTATAGATTGGTTGCGGAAGTAGTAGCCATAGTGCGTCAGGATGGTGCCTATTTGATACATTCGCAAACACTTTCTCGTTTATAGAAGAAGAAGCCCTCGTGTACTTTCAGATATGAAAAGCAATTATTGGCGTCGTTTCATCAAGGCTCCTATATAATTAGGGCAATGTGGAGTCTGGTGATGAATGAACGGCTGCTAGTATATCAGATGACATGGCGCAGATGTTGTAAGTGGCAAGCAAATAGTGGTTGGATACCACGTCTATGCAGATGAGGGGTGTATGGTTAGTGAGTGTAGTAGCTAAATGTTTGCTCAAGCATACATAAAAATCAAAGAAGTGGATATTTTTTCATGGAAAGTAATGATCACCTCATCGGGAAACAACTTGGAACCTGTGTCCTGGAGCAAGTAATTGGCTCTGGTGGGATGGGAGTGGTCTATCTTGCTCACCAGACGCGCCCCGTACGTGATGTCGCGGTCAAGGTTTTAAGATCGGGAGCAGGCATATATTCTGAGGCGCACCAGGAATTCCTAGCGCGTTTTCGTCGTGAGGCCAATGTTATTGCTCAGCTCGATCATGTGAACATTCTACCAATCTATGAGTATGCGGAGCAAGATGGATTGGCCTATCTCGTAATGCCCTATCTTAAAGGCGGCAGTTTGCGTACTTTGCTAGAAAAACAAGGCCGACTGTCTCCTTTAGAAGCATTTAAGTATATCGAGCAAGCGGGCTCGGCTCTGCAGTACGCTCATGAACATAATATTGTGCATCGTGACATTAAGCCGGGCAATATGCTCTTTCACGCGGATGGCCGCCTGGTGTTAGTTGATTTTGGTATCGCGCGCATCACACGAGACAGCAGTGTGAGTAACCTGTCTGATCCTTCTTTGACGGCCGTTGGACAGTTTCTTGGTTCGGTTGAATATATGGCGCCGGAAATGGTCCAGGGACACAACGTTGACTATCGTGCCGACCTCTACGAGTTAGGCATCGTCCTGTTTCAGATGCTGACTGGCCGGCTACCTTTTCAAGGTGGTTCACCACTGTTTATTGCAGCTATGCACATTAACGAACAACCACCGTCGCTGTTGCAGTTGAATCCTGGCATTTCACTGGCTCTCAATGCCGTAGTACAGAAAGCCATTGCCAAAGATCCTGCTGCCCGCTATCAATCCGCGCGTGAGATGGTCGCAGCTGTGCGCCAGGCCATTGGTGTCTCCAACGCTATAGCGCAAGGACTGTATACCGAATCGCCGGTCCACGTCTCGCATCCCATCTCTTCGCCAGAAGCGTTTCATCCGCATAGTAGTTATCCTCCTGCCAATTCTCATCCGTCTGCGCCCAACTATTCTCCAGTTGATGCATCACAGGCTGGCTACGCGCCCAACACGCCTTATGGCGACATGCCAAACACTTCCATCTCTTATCCATCAAATGCTCCTCAAGGGCAGATTCCATATACCCAGCCGGTTGGCTCTGGACAGACACCGTATGGAGGATCTTCTTATCCTGCTGTCAATGCCCACTCGTACTCCCAGGGGCTGTCCCCGCACTATGACTTGCAAGAAGCAGATACTGCGTTTTCTCAATATGTAGAACCACGTAAATCTTCGGCCTGGAAGGGCTGGTTACTGGCCATCGTTGTTATTGTGGCATTGTGTGTTGTCGGTGTGATCTTTGGTCCCCGTATTATCGAAGGCTCATTCGGGCAGGCCAATCAACCAACTCCTACTCAACAAGTCAGGCCAACTGCTGTACCTACGACTCCATCTACACCCGAGCCAACCGCCACACCCACGCCAGTTGTGGTCACCGCTGATACCGCAAGGGCTTTTGTACAGAGTTATTTTGACGATATTAATCAACGCAATTACAAAGGCGCCTATGACCACTGGGCAAAGGACTACCGGGATAAGAACTCATATGATCAATTTGTCAGCGGTTTTGCTCACACCAGTCATGATGATGTAACTATTACCGATGTAGCAGCGGGAGATAATGGCAGCTACAAGGTCAGTGTGCATTTTGTGGCAACCGAGGTGGACGATACAGGCGCAACCGTGATGAAGAACTTCCAGGGAACCTATATTGTAGGCATAGACCAGGGCGCACAGCATCTCTTATCCCAGTCGCGCGTGTTACCGGCATAATTTAGCAGCAGGAGCCCAAAAAAAGAAGGGATGATGGCAAGTTCATCATCCCCACAGCGTTGCAGCGCTCAAGCTTCAGTATGCTCTTTAAGCAAATTGACCAGCCACTCTTCATCATGAATCGGCACACCAGCTTTTTGAGCTTTCGCCAGTTTGGAGCCCGGATCTTCTCCCACAATCAGATGACTGAGCGACTTACTCACACCGGTCGCGATCTTGCCACCCAGTTGCATAATAGCTTCTTCGGCTGACCCACGAGCCATCGTATGCAGGCGTCCGGTGAGCAAGAACGATTGGCCCGCCAGAGGACCTGTGTGCTCGACACGTTTCTCTTCCAGCGTGAGACCCGCCTCACGTAGCCTCTCGATCAGGGCTAGATTATCACTATCTTGCAACCAGCTATAGACGCTCTGCCCGATCTCAGGGCCAACCCCGGGCACTTTAATGATCTCTTCGGCGCTGGCCTGCTTTAAAGCATCGATGTTGCCAAAGGCATTGGCCAGTAACTGGGCCGATTTTTCACCGATATAGCGAATATTCAGGCCGAAGAGGACACGCCAGAACGGCCTTTTTTTGCTGGCTTCAATAGCCTTGAGCATATTATCTGCGCTCTTCTTTTTCACACCCCCCAATGCCAGCAGTTGTTCTTCTGTCAGATGATAGAAGTCCGAGAGGGTTTTGATGTAGCCGGCGTTGACAAGCTGCTCAGCCATCTTCTCGCCGATCGACTCAATATCCATCGCTCCTTTGGATACAAAGTGGATCACGCTTTGCAGAATGCGTTCTGGGCACTCTTTATTGGGACAATATGCCATGGCCTGATCTGGAATACGGATAATCGGTGTATCACAGAATGGACAGCGCTCCGGCAAATGGTAGACCTGTTCTTGTCCGGTGCGTCGTTCCACGACCGGTTTGACAACCTGGGGAATCACCTCACCAGCGCGTTGGACCAGCACCCAGTCGCCGATCCGTAGATCCTTGCGCTGGATATCGCCCTCATTGTGTAGCGAGGCCCGCGAGACCGTCACGCCGCGAATATTAACCGGCTCCAGCACAGCCCACGGATTAAGCGAGCCAGTACGACCAACATTTACGCGGATATCCAATAGTTTCGTAGCAACCTGAATGGGTGGATATTTAAAGGCGATAGCCCAGCGCGGATCCCGGGCTACAGAGCCTAACTCCTCCTGGTGAGCCAGGTCATTGATCTTAATAACCACCCCATCAATCTCGTAAGGCAGATTAAAGCGCTCTTTTTCCCATTTATTGCAAAACGCCATCACCTCATCGAGATTATGTGCCAGCTGAACATGTGGGTTGACTGGAAATCCCCATTCTTTAAGCAGTTGCAGCGTTTCCCAATGACTATTGATGCGCATACCGTTGACGTAACCGATCTGATAGCCGAAGAAACTCAGATTGCGGGTTGCCGTGATGCGTGAATCTTTCTGACGCAGCGAACCCGCTGCAGCATTGCGGGGGTTCGCAAATAAACGAGTATCGCTCATCTCTTCATTGAGCTGTTCAAAGCTCTTGATCGGCATATAGATTTCGCCACGCACCTCAACTTTAGAAGGCACATGTTTGCCTCGCAGTTTATGGGCAACGGTACGGATGGTACGCACATTGGGTGTCCAATCCTCACCAACCAGGCCATCGCCACGAGAAGCACCGGTCACCAGGCGTCCCTTTTCATATGTCAGTGCCATTGCCAGTCCGTCGATCTTTAGCTCACAGACATAACTAAACGTTGCATTGGGCAAAATATTTTGTGCGCGACGTTGCCAATCCTGAAGCTCCTTTTCACTGCGAGCATTTGCCAGGCTGAGCATAGGTACTGGATGTACATGTTGGGGAACATCCTGGATCGGACCCGCACCCACACGTTGCGTAGGGGAATCAGGTGTTTGTAATTCAGGATTTTCACGTTCGATACGTTGGAGTTCAAGCATTAACTGGTCGTACTCGGCATCTGTCAACACTGGATTGTCATTGACGTAATATTGGTAATTCGCCTCTTCGATTTGATGCCGCAGTTCAGCTACGCGAGTTTCTAATTGCTCCTCCGCGTTCTTGTCCCCCAATTGTTCCGACGGATGTGCAGTATTTTCTAGCTGCTCGCTCTCTATTCGCCCATCATGGACATCTGACATACTCTTCTCTCCTGCCAAAAGCTTTTGTTACGTACTTTCTCTCTCTGTGTAATTCTTTTTAGTACGCCTGATAGTGGAAAACTTCTGGTTTTTCTTCAAATAAACCCTCAATGGGAGCGCGCCACTGCGCGAACAAAGCACTATTGCGGAAATCATTGACGTGGGCTTCAAGTGAAGACCAGACAACGGATAGCATATAGCGACCAGGCTTTTCAAGGCAGCGGGTAGCATTGGCTGAAATGCATTCTGGATGTTGTCGAATAAACTCGATGCCCTGAATAATACCCTGACCTAGCTCTTCCTCTTTGCCTGGTAGCGCATTAAAAAAAGCGACCTCAGTAACCATGCTAAAACTCCTTTGCGTTTCTTTTTAAGAATATTGGAGCGCTTTTCGCCCTCAAAACAGGTAAACATTGTGTGACGTTGTTTATCAGACTAATCCTAGCCGATATCCTGGTTGCTGGATGTTATCCTACCACGATCTATAAGATCATGTCCATCAATAGCGATTGTCTTAACAGCGTTACTGATCGCTGTTTGTTCGTTTATCTGCGTGCCCATCACGCTGGTTGAGAAGCCAGCCAGTCTGTTTGAAATGTCTGGTTTAAAGCATTGATGACTGAATTATCTGTAACGATGATGCCAAGCTCGCGGTTCTTTTCAAGCGAGGCAGCTGAGATATTTTCGGAGCCCACAAAAGCTTTTAGCTGATCAACTATAATGATTTTCGCATGCATATACAAGCGCTGATCTTGCTTCACCTGTATGCCGCCCTGTTTGATGGTAGTGATACCCTCACGATTGTTATCGCTAGAGGATGAGGCAGGAAGGATAACGCGAATCTGAACGCCAAGGTGGGAGGCAGCAGTCAGTGCCTGTTCCACCTGGCTATCCTGCATTTCTTCCGCTTCGATGGCAATAGATTTTTTGGCATTATGGATGAGTGAGAGAAATGTGCCAAGCGAGTTAACCGGACTGACAACCAGGCGTGGATTATTGATTGTGGCCGGCTGGCGATTCCAGTCAGCGGTAAAGATATCCTGTATAGTCCTGACATCCTGTGCATTGCTATCAATAATGCCGTACTCGCGATTGAGTGTATATTTGCTGTTACCAAGGGCCGCATTGGTAAAATTGCTGGTCATAATATAGGCTGTCTGACCGTCGATAACCATGCCCTTTTCATGGGTTAAGGCGAAATCAGGACTGGTAGCCTGCGTTTTAATGCCGGCTGCCCGTAACTTCTCCATTGTCTGTGTGGGAGAAGAGGAACCATTACCATAAGGATGCGTTTCTAGCATGACGCGCACATCCACCTGACGATAGGCGGCATTTTCCAGCGCATTAATAACTTTTTTGTCTGTCAGGAGATACATTTCTACCCATACCGATTTTTTTGCACCATCGATCGCTCCTGTGATGACCTGTTCGCCTGCACTTGGTTCGATATACAGGTTGACTCCCTGGTTTTCTGCACCGGAAGTGCTTATGCTTATATCGGTCGCCGCTGAAGGCATCTGGGTTGCGGTGCTGCTGATCGTGATTGTCTGTGAATTGCTGCAAGCTGCCAATGTCAGGCAGAGTAGAAGACACGCACATAGCCACTGGAATGCATAGACTCGCTGGCGTGATGATGAATGCTCCATCATTCCTCCTCATTTTTTATATACTTCTTCAATATGTTATATGCCAGGATGGATGGAGAAAGTGGAATATTATAGTACTTTGCGCACCAAAAGAAGCGCACACAAAAAGCGTTCCTGATTCCTTTTTCGGGTGTCAGGAACGCCTTGCTAGTTAGTTACGCATGGAATAACTAAGGATGGAGAGCAATAAACAATGGCGCAAGCACCAGGGTGATGGTGCTTAAAAGCTTGATCAGCACGTGCAGCGAAGGGCCGGCCGTATCCTTAAAAGGATCGCCGACGGTATCGCCAACAACGCTAGCTTTATGCGGTTCACTCTTCTTGCCCAAAATCACGCCATTGGCATCATTGCGATCCACCATCTCGCCGTCTGCACTGACACGCAGATAGCCGGCTTCGATATATTTTTTCGCATTATCCCAGGCGCCACCACCATTATTGAGTACCAGGGCCAGCACAATACCACCCATCGTGCCTACCATCAGCAAGCCCGCTTCCGCCTGTGGTCCCAGAATGACACCAATCAGGACAGGTGTAAAGACAGCCACGACACCAGGAAGAACCATGGCCCGTAGCGCACCGCGAGTACTGATATCGACACAACGAGCATAATCAGGATCGACCCTATCTTCAACCCGTTCGGCCATAATCTTGGGATTCTCACGGAACTGTCGTCGCACCTCTTCGATCATGCGCTTGGCCGCCTCTCCTACAGCACGGATAGCCAGGGAGCTGAAGAAGAAGATCAAGGTCAGCCCGATCAGGGCCGCAATGAAAACCAGAATATTGGCCAGGTCAACGCGATACACATCTGGTGTTTTCTTGTAGGCGTAAAGCACATCCAGGTAAGCGCTGAAGAGCAGGAAGGCAGCCAGGGCGGCCGAGCCAATGCCATAGCCTTTGGTCAGAGCCTTGGTTGTATTGCCAACGCCATCCAGGGCATCAGTGATATCGCGCACGGACTCTGCTTCGCCACTCATTTCCGTAATGCCACCGGCGTTATCGGTAATGGGCCCGAAGGTATCCATAGCCAGAATGTAGGCACAACTCATCAGCATACCCATCGTAGCCACCGCAGTTCCGAAGATGCCACCAACGTTGATCACGCCTGGATTAATGGAGGAACTGACAGGAATGGTTACCTGACTGCCAAAGAAAAAGGAGAGTCCCAGGGCAGCGGCGATGGCCAGCACTGGTAATGCGGTACATTCAAAACCAACCGCGATACCAGTAATGATAGTTGTGGCTGGTCCAGTCAGCGTAGCACTGGCGATTTCGCGTACCGGTCGCCAGGTGCCAGCGGTGTAATACTGAGTAATATAAACGAAAGCAATACTGAGAAGGATACCCACTGTGCCAGACAGACCAAACCAGGCCCAGGCGGGCAGGCTGACGCTATGTAGTGACTCCCCACCGAGCATCAGGTAGCTCACCAGAAAGACCCCAATCACCGAAAGGGCGCAGGTGATGTAGTAGCCAATGTTGAGCTGTTTCATGGCGATCTCGCCCGGGTCGCGACCGGCCGCTTTGTCCGGCTCGATCACGACCGATGGCCTGACATAGAGGAGACCAATGGCGGAGGCAATCAAACCAAAGGCGCGCACCACCAGCGGGAAGAGAATCCAGCCAGGATTTTTGGTGGCCAGGTAGAGCGCAACACCCAGAATCATCGCGCCAATATTTTCGGCGGCTGTAGACTCGAAGAGGTCGGCACCACGACCGGCACAGTCACCGACGTTATCGCCCACCAGATCGGCGATAACGGCTGGATTGCGCGGATCGTCCTCTGGAATACCTGCTTCGACTTTACCTACCAGGTCAGCTCCTACATCGGCCGCCTTCGTATAGATTCCACCACCAAGCTGCGCGAAAAGCGCGACGAAGCTTGCCCCAAAACCGAAGCCAACAATCAGGGAAGGAACCTTATCGATGCTGTTACCGATACTATAGAGCAGAAAGATGAGGGAAACACCCAGTAGTGAGAGGGCCACCACCAGAAAACCAGATACCGCCCCTCCACGTAGCGAAACCATCAAGGCTTCGCCCAGACTACGTGTCGCTGCACTGGCCGTGCGACTATTAGATTTTACCGCAACATACATGCCAATGTAGCCGGCAATTCCTGAACATAGCGCGCCAATCAGGAAGGCGATAGCCGTGCGCCAGGCAAGGTCAACTTTTGCGGCTTCGCTTCCATTACTAAGTAGATAGAGTACCCCTGCAACCACCACCGCTGCCACTACTGAAAGGAGAGCGATAGTACGATACTGTCGGTTGAGAAACGCCATTGCCCCTTTAAAAATAGCGTCTGCAACCTTTTGCATGGCAGGAGTGCCGGTATCTTTGCGCAATACATAGCTGGCCAGGTAGCCAGCAAACGCTACAGCAAGAACTCCCACTACGATTGGAACCCAGATATAGTTGCTCACGACAAAAATGTCCTCCTTATAATAAGATAAGAAGCTGGTTTGCTTATCAACATTGATAGCAGGTACATCGTGACCGAACCATGGTAGAAGCACACTATTGAATTTTAACTACAAAAATGAACATACTGCGTACTGCGGAGCGTTTGTTAAAATTTTGCAATAGTTACTTCTACCTAACAAGGAGTATCCAAGTCGTATCATAGTGTAACATAGCAAATGTCACATGGCAAGAGCACAAGCTTTATAAGCTAATTACCGTACGTTAGTTGTTTCCGTGAGTAAGGCTTCAATGCGTGGAAGCTGTGGCACTACTTGTTTCTTGCGCGACACCAGACCCTCAACGATAATAGAACCACCATCGGGCTCAAGAAGCCGATTGAAAGCTTCGGCGACAGCTTGTTCAACACCAGAGATCAGTAGATGGCAGCGCATATTAATGATGTCAACGATCATAAAGAGGAATGAAACGTATCCTCGCTCTTGTGCGATACGCTTCATGGTTTCTTTCAGCTCAGCCATGCGTGACTCAATGCTAGCCGGACTGGCGGTTTCGACCGTACCAACGGCAAACTTATGATCGCGGACCGTAAATTCTTTGAAGTCGGAGGTAATCAAGGCCTCCGCAGGCTTCTCGGCCAGATCCTGAGCAGCGGCGGCAAAGATTGCCTGTCCATACTCTTCGATATCTTCGCCCGCGATCGCGGCCAATTCAGCGGCGACGCGCTCATCGCGCACGGTGCAGGTAGGTGAACGCAGGATCAATGTATCGTAGAGCAGGCCAGCTAATAATAAGCCCGCCACATCTTTTGGTATCTCGACATCGGCCTCATGATAGAGACCTGTAATGATGGTACCCGTACAACCAACCGGCTCAGCGCGGAAAAAGATTGGCTTACTCGTGTGCACATCAGCGATACGGTGATGGTCGATAATACCTAGCAATTCAGCTTCTTCGATCCCATCTACCGCCTGTGACTGCTCATTATGGTCTACCAGGTAGACGCGCTTCGGACGGGCTTTAATCAAATCTGTGCGTGAGATATAGCCCATCAGCTTACCTTGATTATCTACCACAGGCATAGAGCGCAAGCGTATCAGTGTTGGCTGGATATCGCTCATATGATCGTCGGGATGGCAAAACGCAAACTCGCGGTTCATAATCTCTTGAGTCTTAATGCTCAGGTTGATAAGGCGAATCGTCGTAAACGTATGGTGGGCGGTACTGATAACCATGACGCCATGCTGACGAGCTGCAGCCAGCGTGCGCTCGGAGACCAGCAGATCGCCAGTAATCACCAGCGCGGCCGCCCCGGCCTCAATAGCCCTGATCTGAGCATTTTCACGGTCGCCAATAATGACCAGGCATCCGGGCTCAATATAATCGACCATCGTCTCGGCTTCCATGGCCCCCACCAGGACACGATTGCCCAATTCGCGGCGCCCCTCGACCAGTATACGGCCTTTAAGCACACGCACCAGATTATCGCGAATCAAAGGGATGCGATTGAGGGATAAAGGATCCAGATCATTAAAGAACAATTTGGCCAGGTCATCGTGTGCAATCATGCCTTTAACATAATTATCTTGATCGACAACCGGCATGGAGCCTCGATTATGTTCCTGCAGTAGTTGTCCGGCTTCAAACACTGGTTGATCAACATACACAGAAATAATGCCGCGGCGCATAACGTCACGTACTTGCAAGTATACATCTTCAATCGCCTCAGGTGCTTCCACATGGAAGCGATCGAGGACAAAGCGAATCTCAGGCTTCAGGTCTCCATGGCGTACTGGAATTGCCTCATCTTCTCCTTGTGCGCGCAATAAATGCGCATATGCATAGGCAGAAGCGACAGAATCCATATCGGAATTTTTATGTCCCATTACATAAATTGGTTTTGTCATACAGTAGATCTCCGGCTTAGGGTCAAGTTGTTTGCGTTCTTTTTTTCGGTTTTTTTTGCGTGACCATCTAGTCAACCTACGTCTATTATGAGTAGCGTCGTCAAGCTTTACTGTGTATTTTATCCATACCTCTCAATCTGGTTGCCTGCGTTTGCGCAAGAGGACGCTACCAATGATACCAGGAATTAGCAAAAGCACCAATACAATTATCAAGAAGTGGAAGGGCTCAGGTATCATAGACTCTTTTTTGTTGGATGACAAGGGGGCAGTTGTTGCCTGTTGCAGATGCGCTTTCTCCGCACCTGTTGGTCCAGAGGTAAGAGTGGCCGTCCAGAGTGCATGTGGCGCAAGCTGTACTTTATCGGATAGCGTTTCATCTGGTGCGGGTAGTGTCACCGTTGCGTTCCTGGGAGGAATGCCTGTTGCATAAAAATGATCATACTGATTGGGATAGGTTGGATTATGGGTGCTCACTATAAGCCCCTTGGTTATACGCTGCACAGCTGCGTGAGATGTGACGGTCAGCGTAAGTGTGTAGTTGCCATCGCTGGTGTAGGTATGGTGGACAGTCATGCCGCTGGCGCTCTGGCCATCGCCAAAGTCCCAGTGATAAGTGGGAGCGCTCTCTTGTTTGAGTGACCGGGCCGTCTGGGCCGAGAAGAGCAGGTTGCCTCCGGTCTGGAGCCTGCTGATATCGCCAATAGTCGTTAAAGGATATCCATTACTGGCTGTCTCTCCCAACATGGATGGTTGCTGGAGCATCCATGTTGTAAGCATGGCCGGGAGAGACAGGGCCAGCGTCAATGCGGCGGATTTCGTCGAGTTGCCCGAAGCAAAGGTGTTCATTAATTGAATCGTATCTGTGGGTTGATCATAAGGATAAGAGCCCGCCGGAGCATTGTATTTGTAATACGTTGAGTTTCCTACAAAGGTGGCGCAAGGAATGCCAGCCTGGGTGAAGGGTACCTGGTCGCTAGAGCCTATCTTATCATCTTCCTGTTTTACATTGTTCATCTGATTGGGCGTAAAGATCGGTTGCAGCACATCATTCTTATTCTTGTCATGATAGCTCAGGGTCTGTACGCCTAGCGTGCGCATTTGTTGAAAAACGGCTGGCACTGCTGTGGCCATCAACGCTCTGAATTGTTTAATTTGAGCGCTTTGCGGACCGGTGACAGGTGAGAGCTCAATATAGAATGGCATCAAGGCATTTTGCAGTTGCCCCAGGTAACGTAGAGGATAAGCAATACCATTTTGTTCTTCATTAAACATGGCCACGATATTTTTGAGATCTCCATTGACTGTTGCATTGACATAGTGATAGGAGCCGTAGAGGCCCTGTTCTTCGGTATCGAACAAGACAAAGCGCAAGGTGCGCTGGGGCGCGACATGCTGTTGCTGCCAGTAAGTCCCCAAGGCTCTCGCAATGCCTAGCTCGATTGCGCAGCCGCTGGCATCATCGTTGGCGGATTGGGTGGAGGTAGCCATACCATCGTAGTGGCAACCAATAATGATGACTTGCTCAGGATGGATGGCGCCGGGCACAGTAACCTCGACATTGGTCGCTGGCGTTGTGCTGGGCCGTGAGCGCCAGCCACGCAGCGGAAAATTATCGTGATAGGTAGCGGCTCCAAAACCCTGAAGGTTGCGCAGTATTTCCTGTGACCAATAGTTCGCGAACTCATCGTGTCCGTTGATGCTAACCGGGAGTTGTTTATCGTAGCCAGATTCACGATGTTGAAAGCTGGTGGCCATGGTATAGAGCTGATTGTAAATATAATCGGGCTCTACCACTGGTATTGCCGCGTTTGTCGATTGCTGCGTCACGGCGCTATGCGCATGTACTGGATTGCTGATTGCTATCAATGTGCTGCCGAGGAAAAGCATTGCACAGATAAACACCCGTTGAACCCGGTCACTCATGCCATCTCTCCTGATTAAATACATTCGAAAATGTGTATCTCTATCATACCACAGAAGCTGTTCATTATTTATGCGCGTTTGCTTCATCTTTCCCATGATTGAGAGGTCTTATGTTTGCTTGAATTCTCACTAGCCTTTTTTGCTTACAGGGGTGAAAAAGGCAAAGATTCCATGATACACTATAGACAGCGAAAGATGGATTGGGGTATATAGATGCAGAAATCTGAGATTCTCATAGAGGAAGGTACTTTTGGCGCAGCACGTCCTGTAATAGTAGCAATGGATGTTCCAGTTGCTATGCTGCTTCCTAAATTGGTAGTAACTTTACAATTACCGTTGTATGACCTGTTTGGGAAGCCTCTTGTCTATACTTTGCGTCATGCCTCCAGTGGTCGTATTCTTGCACCAGAGAAAACCTTGACCGCTTCTGGTATTCTTCCTGGCATGCGTTTGATGCTAGATTCTTCGATCACTGAAGGTATGCCTGTGCCTATTGCTCCAATTTCATCTCAACTGGAGTCGAAACCGCTGCCTGACCCCGCACTGCATACATCTGAGACTCTGGCCGACGATACTCTATTGCCTCCTCTTGGGCGCAAACAGCCAGATGCTGGACCAGAGACAGATAGCAAGAAACCTGGCAAGGTATCCAGGCGTGTATTTCTAGCTGCCTTTGGAACTCTATGCGGAGTGGGTGGCATCGGGGTTGGCTATGCGGCATATCGCGGCTGGTTAAATATAGGGCTTGCCCAAAAGAACACAGCCGCTCACGTTATACCGCATACACCATCCATATCCAAAACCCCCGCCGTTCATAACACAACCCTGAAAGCACGCCTGACCTTTACCAGACATCAGCAAATTGTCCGCACTGTTAGCTGGGCACCAACGGAGAACCTGTTAGCCAGTTGTTCGGATGACACCCATGTTTTTATCTGGGATATGCAGGGCAATGTGCAGCGTGATATTCAGCATCCCGCCGCAGTCAAAGCTCTGGCCTGGTCGCCAGATAGCACACGCCTGGTGACCGGTGCCAACACACAGGTAGCTTTCTGGGATGCCGCTAACGGTAATCGCCTGGCTCGTTCAACCCATCGACATGCGCAGATAGTTAATGGGCTGGCGTGGGCGACCCAGAATGGGATGCGCGTAGTTTCGGTGGGTGACGATAAGCGAGCAGTCGTCTGGGATGGCAATCAGTACAATGCGCTTCTGACCTATCTGGGCCACACTGCTGCCATTGAGGCCGTCTCGTGGAGCGCTGACGGCAAAACGATAGCCACAGCCTCGCAAGGGGGCGTTGTACGTGTCTGGAATGCAACGCTGGGCCAGGATATCCATGGCTATTACTTCGATGTTCCAAAGCCGATGCGCGCACTGGCCTTTGCGCCTGATGGAGTCCAATTGGCTGTTGGTGGAGATGATGGTATTGTGCGCATCTGGCATGCCCTGATATGCGGCAATAACGGGCAAATATGCCGGGACGTTCCGCAGCGCCTGCACCTATCTGAATTCCCCATCCGATCTATTTCCTGGTCTCCTGATGCACGTTTTCTGGCGGTCGGCACCCATGATGGTACACTCACTTTGTTCCAGGTCAACCAGGGGATGAAGCAGATCTTCCAGAAGAAACTGACGAACACTGTTCATAGTATTACCTGGGCGCCTACCAGCAAGCAACTGGCCACAGCAACTGGCAACCAGGTTATATTGTGGGATGTCGTGTGAAATTCTGGTGAATAGCTATTGTAAGGGCCTCAAAATACACGACATCACCACAATTCCAAGAAGTTTAATGCGTAGCGGCTTCGATAAATTGCACCATGGCGCGCATATCTCCAAGCGCGCGTGTAGTGACCACGCTATTGATGTGGGGGACAGCGTTTAAGGCCTCATAGGCGGCGTCGCATTGCTGTTGCAAGAAAGCCTGGCAATAGGCCCGAGTCTGCGTGCGCTCGAAAATTGCCAGCACTTGTTCCACCTGCTCATCGCTGACCGGTGACTCTTGTTGATAAATATCCTGCAGCGTCTGAAGGTCCTGTGGATTAGCCTGTTCCAGGGCATGCAGAATTGGCAAGCTCTTCTTGCGACGATAGACATCGCCGGCCCGCGTTTTTCCCAGCTCTGCTGCCGAAGCCCAGACACCCAATAGATCGTCGCGCACCTGGAACGCTACGCCAATGGCCTGACCAAAGCTGGCCAGGCGTTGGATTGTGCCCGCATCGCGTGTCCCGAGCATCGCCCCCATTTCAGCTGAACAGCGCATCAAGGCCGCGGTCTTGCGGCTGATCATATCGATATACATAGAGGCCGAAATATCCTGGCGCCGCTCAAAGCTAATATCCAGGTATTGTCCTTCTGCAACCTCCAAGATTGTGCGATCCAGCACGGCTCCCAGGCGGGCCGCGATATCACCTTCCACGCCGTTTTCCAGCACGCCCCACAGGGTAAAGCGTGCCAGTCCAAACATGCCATCGCCGGTATTGATAGCCTGAGGAACTCCCCAGATCGTCCACATTGTGGGACGATGGCGGCGCTCAGTATCGCCATCTTCGATATCATCGTGAATGAGCGTAAAATTATGGGTTAGCTCAACTGAGACCGCGGCAGCCAGCGCACGTCGCAAATAGCTATTGTCGGTTACGTCCGCACCATCTGTCAATCCCCAGGCTCCAGCAGCTTCATAAGCCAGTAAGAGCAGGGTTGGCCGCAAGAGCTTGCCTGGATTGCTTCTGGTGGGGTGCAGCCGGGTATCCACCCAGCCCAGATGATAGCGCATTTGCCCATAGTAGGTGTCCAGAGCCGCTACCCTGGACCCCGAGGCGACCTTGTCCAGCGTTGTCCGCAATGCGGTGTCAATCGAATGCTGATGCCGGAGCAACATAGATTGTAGAGTTGTCGATAAGACCATGAATATGATGATACGAGATGGTATAGCGCGTATCCGCTATGCGCCCTCGTCCCCTTTCTCTCCTCAAAATCTGCAATGAGAATTGTATTTACGGATGCAAATAGAAGAACACCGCGGCAGCTATAGTGCCAACGACCACCACTCCACGGGCTATTCCTCTGATGCCTCCAACGCGACTGAGCGGTGAGCACATATCGCAGTAACGATTAATATATTGATAGCGATGTCCGCGTAGCCCCTCGCGTGAGATAATAACATCCTCATCTTTGCTCTGGGTATGCAGGTCGTCACAAATGTAGCGACCACAGCCGCGACAGGTGGATTGGTCCACGTAGTGGGTGGTTTTAGATAGGGACCACTGATCAGGATAAACCTGTGTGCCACAGACATAGCAGACCTGTGTTTGTGACAACTTCATTTGCTTTTCAGCACAGGGAGAATGCTGCTGTTTCGGAAAATGCTCCTGGCAGAAGCACATATGGCAATCAGGACAACGTCCGAGCGCCTCTTCACTACATTCATGACAACGGCGAGCGGCGCTCACACTGCGCTGATACTGTTTGGCCTCACTGCTTTTTGGCATGATTTTCTTCTTCCATGTCGCTATTGTGCGATCACGTGTTGGTCGTGATCGATATCTGTACAATAAGATGCTTAAATGTGCGCTTATAGGTAAGTATAGCATCGAGTGATCTGTGTGATATAACGAATCAGATAGCTAACTCGTTGTCAACCGACCTGAAAGACCTATGGATGTTGTTGGTTGGTCACCAGTAGCTCCCTCATATCTTTATGTATCGTATACAGGCAAGCGTTGAGAGAGTCTTGCCTTTGAATTATATGACAGAGTATGATGATAAAAGTTCTCTTGGCGCAATAAAAGGATGGTTTCACAGATGTCTTTATCAACGGCTGTTACTTTTCCTCCAACACAATGGGCCGACCATAGTATTACATGGGGCCAGCAGACCTATGTGATGGGTATTATCAACGCGACTCCGGACTCTTTTTCCGGTGATGGCTTGCGAACGAGCGATGATTGGATCGAGCGCGCCACCGCTCAGGCCGAACACTTTGTAGCGGAAGGTGCCCTATTTATAGATGTCGGTGGGGAGTCGACACGCCCCAATGCTGCCACCGTGACCATAGAGCAGGAAATCGAGCGCGTGGTACCGGTGATTCAGGCGCTGCGAGCGCACCTGCCCGCGCAAGTTATTATTTCGATCGACACCTACAAAGCTGAAGTGGCATCCAGGGCCCTGGAGGCGGGCGCCAACCTGATCAATGACATCTGGGGACTCAAGCACGATCCTTCCATGGCAGAGGTTGCCCGCTCTTACGGCGTTCCCGTGGTGCTCATGGCCAATATGCGTGGCTATCAAAAGCACGAGATTGTCAGCGACGTAACGCGCTTTTTGTCCGCCGCCATCGATCGGGCCTTAGCAGCTGGTATTCCCTGGGAGCATATCATCATCGATCCCGGCATTGGTTTTGGCACCACCGCCCTGGAAAATCTGACCTTATTGCGACGCCTAGGTGAGTTACGCCTATTAGGCCGACCGCTATTGCTGGGGACATCGCGGAAATCCACGATTGGAAAGGTGTTAGGTGATTTGCCTCCTGAAGAACGCCTGGAAGGAACCGCAGCAACGGTGGCGCTGGGCATTGCGCAAGGAGCCGATATCGTGCGTGTGCATGACGTGCGCGAGATGATGCGGGTCGTGAAAATGAGCGATGCTATTGTGCGCGGCACATTTCAGCAACCGGATGCATAGAACGGAGCATTATAGTGAATTATAAAGAAGCACTAGAATATATTTATAGTTTTACTGATTATGAGCGTAGCGGCAAATATACTAGAGATCGCAATGAAAATATTTTGCGCGAGGTTGAACTATTAAAGCAGCTGGGTAATCCCCATTTGCAATATAGTAATACACTGATTGCAGGCACAAAGGGAAAAGGATCAACGGCGGCTTACATTGAGCGTGTCTTGCGCGAAGCGGGCCTGCGTACCGGCCTCTATACGCAGCCGGACCTGCATACCTTTCGTGAGCGCTCGCAGACCAACGGCCATTTAATTGGTGAGCAAGAACTGGCAGATCTGGTACCCGAGATCCAGGCCGCGGTTGAGAAGGTGCAAGCCAGCCAGCAGTATGGCCCTTTTATTACCTATGAGATTGGCACAGCCCTGGCCTTATTATATTTTGCGCGTCAGCATGTCCAGCATGCCGTGGTTGAAGTTGGCTTGGGAGGACGCCTGGACGCCACCAATGTGACGCAACCTCTAGTCTCGGTAATTACCTCTATCAGCTATGATCATATGAGTGTCCTGGGTGACACTCTGACCAAAATTGCCACTGAGAAAGCAGGCATCATCAAACCCAATGGACTGGTTGTTACTTCCGCGCAGTCTCCCGAAGCGCTGGTGGCGATTACAGCCATCGCCCGCCAGCGTAATGCGCGTATCGTACGAATTGGAGCCACGGGAGAAGATCCAGCCCAGGCTGAGGTAGTGGCTGGCCAGGTTCCGCCGCTTGATTATCGCTATCAAATCCATGAGCAGCGCGAAGATGGGCAACGCTTCTCAATACAGACACCCACCGGTAGTTATACCAACCTGACGACGCCGTTGCTTGGGGCATATCAGGTAGAAAATGCTACAGTGGCAGTCGCGACCCTCGAAGAGTTGCGTAAGCAAGGAATCGAATGGGATGAGCAAGCTCTGCGTACAGGACTGGCTGCCGTTCACTGGCCCGCGCGCATACAGATTGTGGGACGTGAGCCAACCATCGTGGTAGATGGAGCACATAATGCCGATTCTATGCACAAGTTGCTGCGTGCCCTGCGCACCACCTTTGATCCACATCGCCTGCTAATCGTGCTGGGCGTGAATAAAGATAAAGACATCTCGCACATGCTACAAGAGCTGACAGATGTAGATACAATCATCCTGACCCATGCGAATAATCCGCGTGCCATGCGACCCGAGGAATTGCAGGCCTTATTGCAGCAATATGCCCCCGGCGTGTCTGTTCGCCTGGCCGAGACCTGTGAGCAGGCGCTGGACCTGGCCACAGACCTGGCTGATACTGCGGACTTGATCTGCGCAACGGGGTCGCTTTACCTGGCCGGTGAAGCCCTGCGCTGGGCGGCTGATCATGGCGATGCCCAGGCTGCATCCGAGATCGAAGGAGTAGATCACTAATCATTTCGCGCCTTTGCGAACAGGTGCTGGAGCGCCTGAGCTTTGGCAGAATGATTACTTTTTATGCCTGTTCTTCGATGCCAAAGAGGTGGCAGAACAGCTGGGTAGTGAAGACAAAGATTAGCGCCCGGATGACGGCTGGGTCTTTGGCGGCACGCCGCTGTAGATCTTGCACTGCCTCCAGATCAAAGATGCCTCGCCGCTGGATGGCTGCTGGAGCAAGCGTAAGCTCGAACAGCTCATTGTCGTGAGCAATAGATGTAGTCGGGATGGTCAGGGGCAGCACGTTAGGCGTGCTGGATAAGCCAGGCATATAGCGTTGGAGCAGGCTATCCAGCGCGTTTGGGGTCTCGGGATCGTCGCTGAGCAGGGGCGAGATAGAGATCAGGGATGTGATGATATGAGCATTAAGATAGGGTGAGCGGATCGCCATGCGTTCCTGGATGGCAAGTTGATAAAAGGGGTAAACCAGCTCATTTGCCAGCCGCAGGTGCAGGTCTAAATAATAGAGACCCTGACGGCTATCTGGATATTGCTGTGCCCGCCGTTGTAACTTACGAGCATGCAGCGTATCTTCCCAGCCTTCAGTGGTCTGCAGCAACTGTCTGGTGGATGGAGACCATAACTGCTCTACAGCCAGCGCCTGGTGTGGATTTTGTCGCTGGCGATAGCTGGCCAGCAGATTGTCAGCCGAACCGATTGCGAGCTGGCTGGCGCTCAATCCCAGCAGGGTTTGTGCTCCCAGTCCACTGATGGCGACGCGGGCACCTGTTTCAGCCATAATCGTATGCAACAATTGGTGGATGGCCAGGGGACGACTATCGCAGCAAGGTGCTTCCAGGCCCAGTACTGCAGCCTGCCAGTAGGTGGGTTGATCTACCGCGGTAATTGCCAGCAATGGTAGATCATACGTATCAGCAACAGCTTGTACCTCTTTCCATCCTTTCGTCGTCAAAGTTTCGCTGGTGCTCAGAACAGCACTGGCAAAGCCCTGGCCTTTTTGCCGAGCGCTCAAGGCCGCAGCCAGCGATGAAGCGCGACTCCCGCTGAGCAGAGCCACTACCTGTTCGTGTGGGGGTAAATGGTCGTGACTGATCTGATTGAGCAAGGCATCCAGTTGTTCCAGGGCGTCAGTAGAAGAACGGGCCGCCTCAAGCGAGAAATCTCCGGCCGCATTGACAACAGTTTTGGCGTGCTGCCAGCGCAGAATGGAACCGGCAGGCACCACGTGGATATCTTTAAGAGCGGTCCATGGAGCTGGAATCGAGCCATAGTGCCAGAGCGCATCCAGAGCCGCCACGTGCAAACGCCTGGGAACTCCCACTGCAAAGAGGGCTTTTATCTCGCTGGCGAAGAGTAAATTGCCCTCGGCCGGCCAGTTTTCAATATAAAAAAGTGGGTGAACACCTGAGAGTGGACGCCGATAGACAAGAGTACGCCGGTCGGGCACCCAATCCAGCACCGGGGGCTCCTTTGATTGCTGTTGCGCGTAGGCTGTATCAGCAAAGGCGATCAAGCCCGCGCCAGGATAGATAGAGCGGGCTGGCGTACCACCGTGATGTGCCAGTACTTCGCCCATCGCCGTTAGCGTCTGCTCAATTATCTCCTGCGGCACCTGTTCGCCAGTTAACCAGCCTGCGAGTACGGCCATAGCGATAGCCTTTCTTGTTGTGCGCTTGTTTCACTATGTTTTCCGAGGCCGAAATATCCTCAGCGAGTATTGGTCAATGGAATATCTGAGCGGCGTATCCATTTTTTATTGAAAAATACATAGGTATCGTCGCGATCATAGTATTCATTGGTCAAATCGCACTCGGTCCATTCACCATGTGTGCCCTCAGCAGCCAGCTTTTGAACTACCGCGTTAACCACATCTGGACCCTCGGTACGATCTACATTGGGAAATTGCTCGTCATCTATATCGCCTTCAAATTCAACTGCCTGCTTGTTTGCGGTCCCGCGCAAAATATAGTACACGTACATAGTTGTCCCTCTCTTCTCTCATCGTTTGATGCACTGATAGTTTTATCCCTCGATATGGTTTGTGGATGTAGCTCGTTTGCATACTCGCCTACCAGAATAGAACCTATCTGGATCATCATATCATGATCTCTGGCTACTGTTAAGTCAGCATCGTTGTCTCCTTTTTTTGACTTCTCATCAATGTGAGATGTAGTACTATTGTTGTCCGTTATCACCATGTTCCGCCCGGCAAATATTGAGTATGATATTAATATTTTTTAATGTAGATTGCTGCATTTCGCTGTAATCTTGATAGCATATACGCGTTTTGTATGTTATAATAATAGAGCTTTACATCGATTTAAAGCTAGGAGTGAAGCGGCTTCAGGCTTAATAGTTGAGGTTATCACATGCCTCTAATTACGAATGTTGAAAGTAAAGCAAATGTCATATAGAGTAGTATATTTAGACACGTTGGAAATAGTGAATACGACGTTTATTCAGTAGTATCTTCACTATGTTCATGGTCGCCAAATTGTATTACATGCTCTGAAAAAGTGTCTGAACGCCATACGCTTCGTGCCTTCAAGCTGAGGCGAGGAGGAGGAGAGCATGTCCCCGACATGCTCGTCAGCACCTATGACGGTTCGCACCTGCGGCGCTCAAAAAGAGGTTAGTTTTATTTAGTGGTGAAATTGCGCGTTGCGCAATTTCACCACTAAATAAAAAAGATGCGGATGCCCGCATGGGGGCGCGTTGCTTCCTATCACCGTAGGGAAGCAGAAACATTCTTATGTCAAACATTATGCTATAGGGGAGTTGTTAATGATTATTGTCCTGCTTATGCTGTTGGCTATTGCTCTTACGCTAGTAGTTGCAGGATTATTCCTTTCACCGCGATCCAGTGCCGTCGAACAGCAACGCGAGGCCTCCTCATATGCTTCCCGGGAAGCAGCGCGGGCACGGATGAATCGTCGCGGTACGAGCGGCCAGGCTTATGGAAGAGCGGCCAGCATGCGCAAGGTGCAGAAACCAGCGCGGACACAGCGTGTAACACGTTTACAGCAACCACGCGTGCAAATGAATTATGGGGCCTATGAAATAGTTGAGCCTGTTGCTCCAGTGGCAGGTGGATGGACCCAGATTTTAGCTTTATTCAATGTAAAACAATTAATCCAGCCCCGGCGAGGTGAAGCAACTCCCTGGTTAGGCATCTGCTTAATTCTGATTGCGCTCTTCGGTGCTGGTATGATTGCATTGCAGCCGCTCTTGTTCGCACCTTCCAGTACCGTCCCATCCTTCTGGACCGTAATCACGTCTGACCTCCCGGCACCAGCAGCCCCCAAAACTGTTTCGAAGCCCGCCAACAATCCCTCTCAGCCGTTGTTTGTGGGTGTGGTGGGGGCATCCAAGGCGCTGGTACGGCTCAACCAGATGTCGGTCGACCAGTATCAGTCGCAAAGCGAGTTTGATCGTTGGGCAGCGTCTGCCTGTTCAGCCGCATCCATGACCGAAGTGATCAATGCTTACAGTGGCAATCATTTTCGCGTCACTGATATCTTAAAAGTTGAATCCAATCTCCACCAGATCACGCCAGAGCAAGGGTTATTACAGTCCAGTGGTATTGATATCACTGTTGACAGGTTCGGCTTCAATGCTGTCCATTTGAATAATCCCTCCCTGGATGAAGTGGTAAAGATCGCCAACCAGGGGCGTCCCGTGATTGTCAGTTTTCCGCCTTCGCGCGTACCTGGTGGTCACATTCTGGTCTTGCGTGGTGGTCAGGGCGACCAGGTCTATCTGGCAGATTCCTCGATCCTCAACCAGACGACAATGTCGCGGACAAAGTTCTTATCTCTCTGGGATGGTTTCGCTGTAGTAGTGACCCCCAAGAAATAGTAGTAGCTCGCACCGTAGGTGCGATAAGCCACCAGCCTGGGGGGCGTGTGCACCCGCCCGAAAGCGGGGGCTCAGTTTCCCCATGATCATGGGAATCACGTTATGCACCAGCCGGGGGGTGCTGACGCCCCCAATCTCTTTTTTTATATTGATGCGAAACGCGCGCACAGCGCGCGTTTCGCATCAATATAAAAACCTCTTTTGAGCTCCGCAGGAGCGTAGTGTGAGGCAGAGAGACCACGATAGACGTGGGCGTCTGACACCCTGTAAAAAAACCTATGACTTATTCCTCGCTGCCGGCAGGCACTGCGACCTCCTCTTTAGGTGCGGGTGGAATATGTAGTTTCATGCGGCGGAAGGATTCGGCATAGCGCATCTCCAACCCTTTTTTCTCTTTTGCCTCTTTAGCAACCGAGGCGGCACGCTCGCGCATGCGCTCAGCCATGCGTTGGTTATCCTCGGGATTAAACTGAGACGCGTGGCACATCAGGCCCTGACCCTTTTTATCGATGCTCTCGGTGACATCCACATAGGTGTTTGTCTGAGTGGTACCGAAGAAATATACTTCATGTACACGATAGGGCTGCAGTCCTTCCGCCAGCAGCTCACGGAACGAGCGAGGATTGCCCGCGAAAGGAAAAATGGAATCTACCACGATATTACCAGTCGCCCGGTGATCGGGATGGTTGAGATAGCCGGTCGCATCTGGTTTCTCGTCTGGATCTGGAGCCATGATATGAGATGTTGGATCATGGGTAAAGATGACGCGGGGGCGATATTTTCGAATCAACCTGACCACATTGTGGCGCGCATCTTCTGTATTGACCAGATGTCCATCGCGATTGCGCAGGAACTCGACCGCCTTAATGCCATAGACCTCGGCGGCGGCTCGCTGCTCCTGCTCGCGCAGCAGCATCAACTCTTCATCGCTCTGGCTAGGAATTTCGCTACCTTCTGTGCCATCGGTCATGACGACCCAGACAATCTTTTTCCCCTGGCTGGCCCAGAGAGCACAGGTAGCTGCCGTACCAAAATCATTATCGTCCGGATGTGCCCCAATTACCATAGCCTCGTAATCAGGCTCAGTCAACATTTCGACTGCGCCCTGAGCAGTTCGATCTCCCATTGTATAAACAAACCTTTCATTGCATTTAAAAAGAGGATAAAGGATCAACCATCAGGCGCTGGCGTTCATCATTAATGAGAACACGCTCAAAGGTGCTGATCACCTCGTCACATGTAATAACACGCCCGAGTAGAGTATCTAATCCCACAGCCCGGTCAAGTAGACCTTTTTGTAGGAGTTTCTGTTCTGTTGGTGTGTGGCCCAATAAATATGCTAGCAGCTGGCTATCCCATTGCAAGAGTACACCTGCCTGAAGCAGGCTGCCGGCTCTTCTGCGAATCATATCAAAGCCAACGACTTTGCGTTGACCAACCACGACCTCATAGGGAGAGAGAGAGCCATAGCAGGCACGATTCATCAACATCTCATATTCCCGTGTCTCTGACTGTCTGCGCAGCGCACGCTGGGCATGGGCCTCGGCTGGCGTAACCATGCGCGTGTGAGCCCCCAGTTGGGCCAGTGTGGCTACCCAGGATTCGCCGAACCAGCGATAAGACTCTACCAGATCGGGTAAATGGAGAGGATGATCGGCTGGTAACACCACATCTAAGCTGAGCAATGTTGGCCCGACCAGCACCGCGGTCCCCCCGGCGCGCCGGTGATAGACAGGAAATGATCCAGCTGCCCTGGCAGCTGGATTAAGAATGCTTTCCTTCTGGGAAAACCCGAGTACCAATCCGGCGGGCTGGGCCAGAGACCAATAGATTGTGGCAGGATCACCAGATTGGACATTGCTCAAAAGTTGCTCACTATGCTCAATGTGTTGTTGCTGGTCAGCAATCGTTAGCGGATAGATGAGCCAGTTACTCATAGGCGCTTTTGTACTTTTCTCTTTTGATTTTAGAATTTTGCTTATTATTTTATCACGCTGGTGCTTTGGTGTCACATAAAGCAGTGCGCTAAAAATCTCGCTCTTGTAACGCTTGCCGCTTGAGTGCATGCTTTTCCATGCGCTCGAATAACTGTTGCTGCATACTTTTGAGGCCATTCATTTTTTGCTCAATCAGGGTCAGTTGCTCACGGATAATCTCATCGGATCGATCCAGGTGGACCAATTTTTGCTGTATATCTGCGCCCTGGCGAAAGGCTGTTCTCTCCTGCTCGCGTTCATCTTCGGCCTGTAAAAACTTGCGAATTTCCCCGAGCGAAAGACCCATCAGCTCGCGTAGTGACTTGATGTAAATTATACGTTGTAAATCTTCTTCAGTATAGCGCCGATAATTACCTTCAGTACGCTCAGCCTGAGGCAGTAACCCCATCTCTTCATAGTAGCGCAACGTACGTTTCGTCAACTGGGCACGAGTTGCTACCTGCTCAATTGAATAGTAATTCTGCGTTGTTGTGTTTTGATCTTCCTCGTCATCATCGGAATGTGTCATATGTGTCGACTCTCTTTTATGTTGCTGTCAGGAATTGATTAGGAATGCTTTGAGTTTTATTGCTTATATTCCCTCGCCCATCTTGAAATATCATCAAGTCATGACCTGGAAAAGCATCGGCATAACCTTAACAATACTGCTAACTGGTAACAGTTTATTATCTCATCTCATTAACGTTCACGTCAATGTTAAGGAAGAGTTTTATGTCAGGAAACAAATCTAAAATTATTAGATGTATGGTAAAATGATGAGTGTAGAAATGTCCTGACCCTCGCTGGATGTAGCGTGGTGGTGGAAAGTGAACTGGGAGGTTGGAATATGCGCAGGACAAACATACTTCTAAAGGTGTTGCATAGCGCAGTCGGAAATAGTCAAACCAGAGCCGTTGTTGTTTTTTGATGCAAGGATAATTGATATGCATGATACATTATCTTCTCTGGTTGAGAGAGCTATTACCGGGCATCATCGCCCGCTTGAGTTTTATTTGCGTGAGCATAGCCGTCTCCCTGGCCCCCGGGCCAATCTTGAATTGGCCAATGACTTCGCCTATTTATTGGCCTCGGCCAGCACGAAGCATCCTGATAACGTTCTGTCCCTCATATACGCATTTTCCAATAGCAATCGGATGCTGATTGCTGATGATACGCCGTCCGAGTTCGTTATACTTTGTGGCGTGGTGGCGGCTGGCGCCTGCGCAGCTGTGCGCAGTGAGTGGCGCGAGCAAGTGGTTGACATGCTCAGCCATTATGCCTGTAGCCCTTCCTGGCGTGTCAGAGAGGCCGTAGCGACAGCCTTTCAACATCTTTTAAGCGCCGACGCCCAGACAATCATGCCGTATCTCTCTCAACTGGCAATCAGTGATAGTTTTTTGCAGCAGCGGGCCGCGGTCGCTGCCATTGCCGAGCCACGACTGCTCTATGTTCCCGAGCTGATCGAAGGCGCCTTACAGTTGCAGCGCACAGTATTAGAGCACATCTCACATGTGCCTGCTACAGAGCGCAAATGTGAAGATTTTCGCATTTTACGACGCACGCTGGGTTATACTCTGAGCGTTGTCGCTGCCGCGCTGCCCGCAAAAGGCTTTGCGTTTATGCGTGAGTGCGCCTTATGGAATGATACCGATGTTAACTGGATCTTACGTGAAAATCTCAAAAAGAAGCGCCTGGCCAAATATCCCCAGGAAATTGCCGTGGTGACTGACCTTCTCATGTAAAGGTCCCTGTTAGCCTGTACATGAGAAGAGATAGCTTTCCACTGCTAGCTGCGCGTTAAGTGGCAGGGATTGCGAGATCAGAGCGTCTATGATATCATGACACGCTGATGGGCAACAGAAGGAAATCCCAAAAAGTGTGGTTGAGTTCCTTTACTCTCTTATTCCCTCTCGAATGATTGAGGTATGCACCTCTATGTTGCGCACATA
The DNA here is from genome assembly GCF_016587435.1 of Dictyobacter formicarum. The sequence goes on along the minus strand of NZ_BNJJ01000005.1, from coordinate 312,937 downwards.
AATATTGCGTATTGTCTGCAATTCAGCTGCGTTTTTATCAGAGTACGGCCCCGCCTATACGCACTGAAGGCGTCATGGTTGGAAGAAAATTAGGATACATGTCAGATCTTTTCTATGCAATGACTATGCCAGGACTAGAAACACTGGCTTTTAGCGAGATTCGCGCCACTATACCTGAGTCCACACTTGTAAAATTTATGCGTGGTATCGCGCTCTTTCGGACCTCGGCATTACCTGAAAATCTGCTAGACTTACATACTACCGAGGATGTTTTTGCCGCCCTTGCTCATATTAAGGGCTTGCGACGTGGACCCGATGCATTGCGTGTTTTGCATAGCGCAACCTTAAATGCTGATCTCAGCAGCGCCGTGGCGAGCTGGCGCCGTGGGCATCACGGGGCGCGTCCTAGTACATGGCGTGTCGTGAGCCAGATGGTCGGTTCCTACGATTTTCGTCGTGTTGACGCGGGCCAGGCGGTAACCGATGCGTTGCGTAAAAGCATGCCCCGTAGTATGCGCCTGGTTGAAGATGATGCTGACCTAGAGATCTGGCTCTGGTTAGGTGGAGGTGACGTTCTGATTGGTGTGCGGCTCAGTGATGCTACAATGCGCCATCGACCATACAAGCGCGAGCACCTTCCTGCTTCCCTACGACCCACCGTTGCCGCCTCTATGAGCTGGCTATCTCAGCCTACCGACGACGATATCGTCCTGGACCCCCTCTGTGGGGCTGGTACGATTCTGATCGAGCGCGCGTTGTTGGGTCCGGTAAAGCAAGCGCTGGGTGGCGACATACGCGATCAGGCGGTTAATCTGGCGCGGCGCAACGCCCGGGCAGCCGACGTTGACATTAGCTGGAAACGCTGGGATGCGCGCACGCTTCCCCTCGAAGCCTCCAGTGTGACACGTATCATTACCAATCTACCCTTTGGTAAGCAAATTGGCACACGTGAAGATAACGAAGCGTTGTATACTGCATTGATACGTGAGTTTGACCGCGTGCTGGCCCCTGGTGGTTTAATGGTTTCGCTAACCAGTGAGGACCGCTTATGGGATCGCATCATCCAGGAGCATGGATGGAGAACCCAGAAAAAAGTTGTCTTTGTGGTGCTTGGTCAACCAGCCAGTATTTTTGTGTCGGAGCGGGCATAATCTTCGTATGCAAGATAGAGCCGGATGTTTCCAGCGTTCTCTTTGAGAATGTTGCTGCATAGCTCTTGTATAAAGAACAATAGTAAAGAATGAAGAGAGGAGATTACTCCCTTGGCTAATGCAACTACTACCGATTTTCGTAATGGCATGGTTATTCGTTACAACAACGATCTCTGGACGATTACTGAATTCCATCATGTCAGTCCAGGTAACTGGCGTGCTTTTGTACGCACACGCTTAAAAAATCTCAAAAATGGTCGCGTGATCGAGCAGCGTTTCCGGGCCGGTGAAGAGGTTGATGAGGTACGTGTTGAACATCAAAACTGGCAATTCCTGTATATTGATGGCGACGATTATGTCTTTATGAACACTGAGACCTTTGATCAGCAGCCTATCCCAAAAGAGATGCTGGGCGATGCTATCAGATTTCTGAAAGAACAAGATGAAGTTGAGATGCTGGTGGACGGAGAGAACATCATTGCCGTGCAGTTGCCAAACTTCCTGGAACTGACCGTCGAGAGCGCTGAGCCAGGTGTACGCGGTGACACGGCTAACAACGTCACCAAACCCGCCACTCTGGAGAGCGGCGCAGTGGTCAACGTTCCCCTGTTCGTTAATCCTGGTGACCGCATCCGTATTGATACCCGCACCGGTCAATACGTTGAGCGTGTCAAGTAAGAATTGCTCCTGTTAAATATCTATACAACGTCATGTGTAACTTTTTCATTATCTGTTTGTGTAGTGAAATTGCCGGGCGGGTGTACCTGCCCGGCAATTTCACTACACAAACAGAAGCGAGCGCCGCAGGCGCGAGGCGTGATCGAAGGACATTTATGCATGATGCTATAGAGATGCATATATTCAATAAAAGAGAGCCAGCTGACTGCTGGCCCTCTTTTATTGAAGCATTATCTTCAGGGTTTGTGTACGATCAATCCTCGCACATAGGCAAAGATGCCCGGAAAAAATAAAATCAACACCATGAGAACCACAAAGCCTAGCACGGTAGGAATGATTTCCAGCGTTATCTGTCCTCGGCGCTCTTGAGGCGTTCGCGCAATGCGGATTACAATGAACAGCGCGAAGAGAATAATAACTACGATCCACAGCATAATGACGGTAAGTGGATTTGCAAGAAAAGACATAGATAAAAAAAACATCTTTCTATTCTTGTTGCCTGTCTTCATCATCTTGTGGCCGAGAAGGAACAGGTATAGGACGCTATTTATAGCGTATGGAAGAGCAGAGCCCATAGATGTGGCCCGAAGATGAAGAGGGCAATAATGATTGATAGAATGGCGTTCACTAATACGGCACCTGCCGCCACATCCTTAGCGACCTTCGCCAGGGGATGGTAATTGGGTGAAGCCAGATCGACGCAGAGCTCTATAGCGGTGTTCATCATCTCAGCAATAAAGACTCCGCTAATGGCGATAAAGACCAGGGCAAATTCAACGGCAGAAATATGGAGAAACACGCCCAGCAGAATTGCCAGGATCGCCATCGCCAGATGCACGCGCACATTGCGCTGTGTGCGAATAGCATACCAGAGTCCTTGAAAAGCAAAGCCAAAACCTGCCAGAAACTTGCTAAACTCATTCCTTGAGGTATGCTTATGTAATGGTGCTCTGGGTGCTTGCTTTGGCTGTTTCATGAGCGGTATGCCTTTTGCCCCAATTTTTGCAGCACTGCCTGTTGAATAGCCACCATTGCCTGGTAACCAGCTTCTGTATGATCGTCATAGCCAATCAAGTGTAGTACACCGTGGGAGAACAGGTAAATGAACTCGGTGGTCTCTTCGTGACCGGCCTCTTGTGCTTGGCGTTGCATGGTAGGCCAGGAGATCACAATATCGCCGAGGTTAGTTACCATACCAGGGGGCGTCACAAAGGTTGGGGTAGAGGATGGTTCCTTAGCACCTTCAGCCTCTTGTGGTGCCCATAATTGCTCGGCTGGCGCCTGGACGATGGGTTGTTCTAACAGTGGAAACGACAGCACATCGGTTGCTTTATCCTGTTCGCGATACTGCCTGTTCATTTCCTGAATGCCAGCATCATCTGAAATCAGCAAGGTGAGCATGACTGGCTGTGTGATGGCGGCGGCTTGCAATGTATAGCTGACGACACTATCCAGATCAATCGCGGCGATAACCTGTTCTACCTGTGCGTTTTGTGCTTCATCGCTGAGATTAAAATATAACTCGATGGCCGGATGTTCATGCATGAAAAAATCCTCAAAAATAGGGAATTGCTCGTATTTGAGGGTATTGAAGATACTCTATTGAGTAAAAAGAGAAGCTTGAAAGCTTACCAGAGATAAGTCTTATGAGAGACACAGCCGAGAAGCAATGGCATTCTCAGCATGTCTCTCAAACAAAAACTTACTGCATTATTGTATCCGTAAGGCTGTATCGCTCATACTAACTTCTGCGAGCGGCTTTACGTTGTCGTGCAGCTTCTTTTCTTTTGCGTTTTATGCTCGGTTTTTCATAATGCTCGCGGCGGCGTGCCTCAGCCAGGATGCCATCCTGCTGAATTTTACGGTTGAAGCGCTTCAGCGCCGTCTCAAACATCTCGTTACTACCGATTTTGACTTCAGTCACCAGATCCCCCCTCTCATGGCCTGGTTTAAAGTAGGGATGAATTGCATCTGAATTCCCATAACTACTTTGTAGACCTGCGCAAAAATTATAGTGTAGGCACTCCATTGTGTCAAGATGTTGCCGACTCCAGGTCGCGATCTTTTTTGCCTGCCTGGCAGTTATCAACCCCTACCTTATGAAATTTCTCAGCCTGCCTGCTCATTTCGTCTGGCGCGTAGCTTTTTTACCAAAGGCAATGACAAAAACAATAAAGCCGAGTGCCAGGATACTAAACAGGGTAATAATGCGATCGAGTAAAATTGCCGCGGCCGTCTGGTTGACCAGGTCTGCCCCTTTGTAGAACAGGGCGATCATTGCCGCCATTCCCCCTTCGACCAGGCCCACACCTCCTCCTGTGGCCGGAACAACCGTCAGGAGAGCTTCTCCTAGTCCGATAAATGCCGAGGCAGTCAGAATATGAGTGAGATCGCCATCGATCAGATGCAATGCCAGGGCGATGAAGAAGAAGCGCAGGGCCTCGCAGCTCCATACACCCATGGTAAGCATAGCCAGCCGAGGTAAGCGTCGGAATGACCCGAGCGTCCCCTCTTGAAAATGATAATATTGCTCACGAAAGCGCCCTGGAACCAGTTTAGCGATAGGCTCACGGACATGGCGCAAGATGAATAACCCGATGACACCAACGACCACCGCTGCCAGAAGAATCTTCATACCCAGGGCAAGCTGGGGCGGCATATTCTGGTGCAGGCTAATCAGGATAGCAGGAATAAACAACAGGAGCAGGACAATCAAGTCCAGGAGCCGCTCTGCCAGTACGGTACCGAAACTGCGGGTTGTTGAGACGTTGATTTCCTGGCGTAGCAGGTATGCGCGGTAGAGGTCCCCTAATTTAGCTGGCACAACTACATTGGCAAAGAACGAGATATAGACGATCTCCACCAATTTTTTTAAGCGCGGTAAATGAATGCCATTTTCAGGCTTAAAGCCGACATTCTCAAGCAGAAATTTCCAGCGCCATGCTCGCAAGCCAAAGGAGAGATAATAAATGCTGAAAGCACACAGGAAGAAGAAGAAATTGGCATGCTTCATAGCTGCCCAGGTTTTCTGAGGGTTGATATTTGCTTTGAGGGCAACAATGACCAGAGCAACGATAACAAATGCCAGTGGGACCAGCGTTCGCCAGTTCAAGAGGCGTTTGCCTAGCGCGAGTTGATCGCGGCTAACCTCATCCGTATTCTGGCTGCCCTCAGTCTCGCTGGTGGACTGTTTAAGGTGAGATGCATCTTCCACTGAACTTCCATGCGTTGACTGCGTTGTATGTTCCCCATCTATGGCAACCTGGCTTATGTGCCGGGCCTCATCATTATCACGAGCCAAGACATCCTCCACATTATTGGACTTTACAGATACGCATTACATCCACCGTACAGGCGCACATCAGACAACGCAAAGACGAGGTAGGGGAGTATATGCACTATCTCTACCCAGTATACTGCGCTGCCTAAAAAACGGCTTTTGACCTTCTGGCCCTCTCTCACCTTGAGAGTTGATGAGAAGCATACCTCTTTCCACATAGCAGCGGAGAAAGAACAGTGAGCGCCGTACAGGCGCCAGTGATGGCACCTGTACCTGGAGAGGACGTATAATACGAATGTCTATGCTGTACATGTAAGAGGATAGATAAGTAAATAAATACCAAAGTAATGCATCCTGGTCTGTGAGCGACAAAAAACGTTGATATTTCAGGTTGGCGTGATATGGTTGCCTGACGCCACACCCGGCCTCCATCTCTATTGTTCCAACTCCGAAAAAATTCATATCGCAACCGCATTTCTGGCTATATCAGCCAAACCAGGGACATGCATTAGGAAATAGTTGAATACTGACCGATCCGTTTGCTGAACCATTCGATTGTCTGGCGCAACCCATCTTCCATGCTAACTTTACGCTCCCAGCCCAGGATTTGCTGTGCTTTGGTTGTATTCGCACGGCGGCGCTCGGGATCATCGACACGGCTGGTCTCAAAGAGAATTTCAGAGGAAGAGTTGCAGAGACGGATAATCATCTGAGCATATTCTAGCACTGTGTGTTCCTCAGAGCTTCCCAGATTAAACACTTCGCCGGTCGTATTAGGACTGAACATCGCGCGCATCAAACCCTCAACCAGGTCGCTGACATATGTGATGCTACGCGTTTTATTGCCATCTCCATAGATCGTGATGGGCTCATTTTTTAGTGCCTGTGTGATGAAATTTGGAATCATGCGGCCATCTTCAAGGGCACTATTGGGGCCATAGGTATTGAAGATACGCACAATGCGAACATTGATTTGATACTGCCGATAGTATTCCATAACCAATGTTTCACCCAGGCGCTTGCTCTCATCGTAGCAAGCTCGTGGCCCGATGGAATTGACATTGCCCCAGTACTCCTCACTTTGTGGATGGACCAGGGGATCACCATAGATTTCTGACGTTGAAGAAATCAGGAAGCGAGCATTATTTTTGCGCGCTAACTCCAGCATCCGATGGGTGCCAACGCTATTGACCAGAATAGTCTCGATAGGATGTTCCAGGTATCCAACTGGACTGGCAGGGCTGGCCAGGTGGAATATCACCTCTGCATCGCTCTCAAATGGTTGCGTCACATCATGCTGTAAAAATGTGAAACGAGGATGATCAATGAATGCTTGAATATTGTCGATGGAACCTGTTATGAAATTATCAACACAGAGAACAGTATGTCCCTCATCAAGTAAGCGTTCACAGAGATTGGAGCCAATAAAACCTGCGCCACCTGTAACTAGAATTTTCAATGAGAACCTCCAGACATAGATAATATCTTTTCATAGATATTTGTACCTAATGGGTAGACGAATCGTACACGGGTTGGTAACAGGCATAGCACAATGGATTAAGCGCCTTTGCTAGCTTGCTCCTACTTGTTTTTGCGTACGCTTCACGCACCCATAAACGATGATGGTTTCCTGTACTCCTTGTGTTGATTCAGGACAATGTTTGCGTAGTCAACTGTAAAAGCCACCATGATCATTGTCTACTTGCTTGAGCGTTCCATAGCTCATCTGATGGTATGGATGGCTTTGAATGTTTATTCCTACAACCAATACGTTTTGGTGCTCAAATTCGTCACAGATTGATTATGTATATTACCGTTTTAAGGAGTTTTTGCCTGAAGACGCTTCCATCTCTGATAGAGTAGTTCATCTCCCCAGCTAAGAAATCCACTGGTAGTAAAGCCATGAACAATCGTTACCGCCAGCAGAGAGTGTGGGCCAGGCAAGAAAAGATAGACCAGGCTAAAGACCAGACCAGCCAGTCCAACACCACCAACGCTGCGCCAGTTCCATTTGCCCAGGCGATGGTAAAGAGTATAGACGGCCGTACTTACCAGCCAGCCCAGAAAGAGCGAATGGGTCCACTGGACAACCGCTGCCAGTATAAAGCCTCGAAAGAAAAGTTCTTCAACTGGCCCGTTGATAAAGAGGTAAAAAAGCGTTTGAATGCATTGATCACTTGCCGTCGGTTTGCGGAACCAGCGACCAACAATAAACATACGATAAGTAGCCGCAAACGCCGCCATACCAGTACCCACCAGGAGTCCGATTAAGAGGTGTAGCGGCACATTAGTCAGGGTTAGTCCCAGGAAACTGAAAGGCAGGTGGAAAATGGTGATATAGCCAAGTGGCACCAGACCCATAGGAATGATACGCATAAGGATGTCTGGCCACATCCAGCGCCACGTGCTGGCTACAGTAGAGTAGACCAGCTGTGAAGACTTTTCTGACGACACACGCTTACCTCTTCTGGGTAAAAAAACAGTATTTGCCTGGGTTGTTGCCATTATGTACACTAACTTTCTTGCTGGGTTTTATTTAAGGGATTGTTAATAGATGTTAAGTTAGTGTAAACAATAGGAGCGTTATTTGTCCAGGGGATAGCTCTAAAGCCTGCCTATAGTAGATTAATTAGTTAAACCGTTGTAGCTGCTCGATTCCTTCCTGTACCTCCTCGTGCGAAAAATCGCCCAGTTGGAGGTCAATGCTACTTTTCTTCTGCAGACGTTGATAGAACTCATGCCCCTCCTGCAGCACTTTTGCCGAGGGATATTGCTCTAGCAGATCGAAGAGTATATTTTCTGCTCGCCCATACATGCCTCTCTGTTCATAGTAGCGAAACAGTTTTTGTTGGATGTGCGCAGGTAAGGCGTAATCAGTGAGTTTTTGAATCAACTCATCTGCATCGTCGTACAGTGTTGAGTCAGTGCCCACATGTTCTTGATGGAGCAGTTCGAGGAGTAGATAGAGGGATTTCGTATAGCGATAATAGCTTTCATTACTGTTGCCCAGTCCTTCATAGGCTGCGCCTTCCTCTTTGAGCAGCGATGCGATCCACAGACCTGTGTCGACATTCATTTTGCCGAGGGGAGATAGACTTTGCAACAATAGCTCATCCGACAGTGAATTGATGAAGCGCGAAGTCAGGCCGGTATATTTTAGCAACAGATTATCGATGGTAAGCAATTCATCTTGATAGCGATTACGTTTACGCAGCCCGATCAAGATCGAGAGTTCATAGCCGATCTGTTCTGCCAGGCGGAGAATATAATCTTTGTTAATCATCTTTTTCAATCGCGTGGACCCCTGCCTTCAGGCATGGAGAGGAAACGCGTCTCCTTATCCCCTGTCTGGAACCCCTTCACACATTTCTGGTTCCCTCAAATCTTGTGAGAACCCATGTTGTAAAGAAGGCAGGGCACCTATTGCGGGTGCCCTATTTAGTCGTGTTCCTGTTTAACTGTGCTGCTCCAGTTTGGCGATCGCCTGATCGATGCGCTTCATACAGACATCGCGTCCCAGGACCTCCATCATCTCGAATAATGGTGGAGTCGCTGTACGTCCACTGACAGCGGTACGGATCGCTCCAAAGAGCTGGCCTGCTTTGAGTCCCAGTTTGGCGACCAGTTCGCGCAACTGAGCCTCCAGCACGGTATGCTCCCAGCTATCCAGGCTATTCAAGAGTTCGCGCGCATGCAACAGAGCATCACGAGTATTGGCGGCATCCATTTTTTTCTGGATTAAAATGTCCAGTCCATAGTCAATCTCTTTCTCATAGAAGAAAGACACAACGTATGGGGCTTCGCCCAATGTTTTCAGGCGCTCATGCTCCAGTGCCAGCACGCGTGTCGTATAGTCGCGATCCAATGGGCGCTGTACACTGTCGGGCAATCCACCATCGGCCTCGGGACGCTCCATGTAAGGAAGCGTACGCTCCACTAACTCTTGTAAGCTGAGCTTGCGAATATAGACGCCATTCATCCAGAGCAGCTTTTCCGGATCATAGATACCTGATGAGATACCGATTTTTTCCAATGTAAAGACCTTGATCAGCTCTTCTCTGGTAAAAAGTTCGGTCTGATCATCATAGGCCCAGCCGAGCAGGGCCAGAAAGTTAAAGACGGCCTCTGGTAGATAGCCTTCCCGCTTATAATCAGACCATGAAGGAGCGTTGCGTCGTTTGCTCAACTTCTTCTTATCCTTACCCAGCACATTGGGCAAATGATAGAACAGAGGCGGCTCCCAGCCAAGAGCCTGATAGATTTGTACATGGCGTGGTGCGCTGGAGATCCACTCCTCACCGCGCAGCACATGGGTAATGCCCATCAAATGATCATCAACCAGGTGGGCCAGGTGATAAGGAGCCAGCCCATTTGATTTCAGAATGACGGTATCGTCTAGATCGCTATTCTTAAACACCATATCGCCGTGCAGCATATCATGCACGACAGTCTCGCCCTCCAGTGGCATCGCAAAGCGCACTGTCCAGGCGTCGCTCGCTGCTTCGTGTGCCGCGCGCTCTTCCGCTGTCAGATAGCGGCAACGCCGGTCGTAGCGTGGCGGTAACTTATTCGCAACCTGTTCCTTGCGCATCTCATCCAGGCGCTCAGGCGTGCAGTAGCAACGATAAGCGTGCCCCGACTCAATTAACTGGCTGGCATACTGTTGATAGAGAGCCTTTCTCTGCACCTGGTAGTATGGGCCATAGGGGCCACCGATAATAGGACCCTCATCAATATCCATACCTAACCATTTCAGACCATTGGTGAAATCTTCAACCGCTCCTTCTACAGTGCGTGCCAGGTCTGTGTCTTCAATGCGTAGGATAAACTTGCCGCCACTATGGCGGGCAAAAAGCCAGCTAAAGAGGGCGGTACGAAATGCACCAATATGTAGAAACCCGGTAGGGCTAGGTGCGAAACGCAGCCGAGGAACCTGGGTTGGCTCCGGCTGTAGTTGCCCCTCCGTACGGTTGTCAATCTGTGTCATACGAAGACTGGTTCTCCTTCAACTTCTTTACTACATCTCCGATCTATTGTAACATAGCATAACTGTACTGGATAGCATGCTAATTTTCTTATCATGGCCCTTGTATGAAAGGTTACCTTTTATGTCATCGCATCTACTCGCTACTGGCCTGCTCCCTGATACGGCTACTATTTCTGCTCAAGGTGAATTATTGATTGCAGGGAGAAAGTTGAGCGAACTGGCACACCTATATGATACCCCTCTGTATATTTTTGATCGAGCGACAATTATTAATGCGTGCACACGTTATAGACAGGCTTTTTCAACTGATTATACCGCATCGGCCGTGCGCATTCTCTATGCCTCCAAGGCTTACATTTCTCCTGTGCTGGCGCAGCTATGTATGGAACAGGATCTAGGGCTGGATGTAGTTTCTGGTGGTGAATTACAGGTTGCCCGGCATGCCTCTTTCCCCATGGAGCGCGTCTCCTTTCATGGCAATAATAAGTCGGAGGCTGAGCTGCGCATGGCGCTGAAAATGGGTGTGGGGCGTATAGTTTTGGATAACTGGAGTGAGCTGGAGCGTTTGACGCGTATTGCGCAGGAGACGGCTACGCGACCAGCTGTGCTGGTACGGGTGGCGCCTGATATTGATACCGATACACATAAATATTTGCAGACCGGCCACGCGGCCGCCAAGTTTGGTTTTCCGCTGGTTTCTGGTGACGCCAGGGCTGCTCTGCTGCGGATCCTGCAAGATGATCAGTTGGACCTGGCAGGCATTCACGCCCATAGCGGGACGCTACTACGCGAGACACGTCCTTATGAAGAGTGTGTGGAACGCCTGCTGTCTTTAGCCTGCGAGGTTTATCAGGAAACGCGTTGGTGGCCGGAAGAGATCAGTCCTGGTGGTGGCTGGGGGATTGAAACGGTTGATGCATTGCAGATGCCTTCGATTGCGCTGCTGGCTCAGGCCTTGCAACGTACTGTCGAAGCGTTGCAGCCGAAATTGCCCGCGCCCATGCCAACCCTGATCCTGGAGCCTGGTCGCTCGATTGTTGCGCGCGCCGGGCTGGCCGTATACCGTATTGGAGCCACTAAAGCTACGCCTGGAGGCGTGAATTACATCTTTGTTGATGGTGGCATGGGCGATAATATTCGACCAGCCCTCTATGGTTCCCAATATACAGCTCTGGCTCCTGAACACTTATTAGAACCGGCCGCGCAAACCTATTGTCTCTCCGGTCGTTATTGTGAGTCAGGGGATATGCTGATTGAGCAGATTGACCTACCTGAGTTGCAGGAAGGAGATTTAATCTGCCTACCGACCGCAGGTGCGTATAGTCTGCCTATGGCCAGCAATTACAACCTTGTTCCTCGCCCAGCCGTAATTATAGTTGATGAAAAACGAATAGAGATCATGGAACGACGTGAAACGTATACAGATATACTCAGAAGGTATCCTGCCTGACCATCCCTGGTGCCTCAACACCCTTATGCCTGCATGGCATAAGGGTGAGCAGCATATGCTACGTTCATGCAGGCTAAAGAGATTGAGGAGTTGAAATCGTATGGGAATCTGGACGTTGAAGAAGAAACAGGCGAAGATAGATGAGCATGATCAACCGACAGAACCGGTGCCGCATAATGTGTTCCCTGACCCGGCGTTCCCCACCGTAAATTCGACTCCGCAAAACTACGATACCATCCCTGCCCCTCATGCAACCAGACACACCTTTTATCCAGTGCCGACTGCTTCATCGGACAATGCAGTTCCTTTTCGGCCAGGGCAACAAGAAAGAGAGCCCGCGTATGCGGGATGGAGGTGGGAGATGCCGCAACGTATGGGTGCCCTCCCGCTGCGTTTGCTTCCCCTGGAGGCTGGCTTATGTTTTGTGGGCATACAATTCCTACTACTTATGCGTTTTGTATGCAAAGTATGGAATCTCGCACCAGATGGTGGATGGGTGGAGGTGGTATATAGGAGCAGTGATATTATGCTGCTACCATTTCAGATACTACTTCCCCCATTGCATCAGGTTCTTTTTACTCGTATCGAGCCCTATACGCTACTGGCAGTTGTGCTATACGGCTTCTGTTCGCGCATCCTGGTCCATATCTTAAAGATGATTGTCCATGCGCACATAAACATAGATAAGCCTTTCGGCCAGGATAGCAGCGCGAGCAAAACAGCGGGTAGAACTAACTAATCTTTACCGAATTCGTCCAGAACATCCAGACTATTAATGAAGTCACGATAGGCGTCCAGGTTTTCCTCTTCCTCCTCCTCCTCATCTTCATGCTTCATTTCAGACCGTAAGGTTGGGGGTTGTGGCTCTTCATTCTGTTCAGGAACAACGCCGGCACGCTCCAGTACACTTTCCTCAACATAGATGGGGGTTTTGGCCCGTACGGCTAGCGCAATTGCATCGCTGGGTCGAGAATCGATCTCTACGTGTCGACCATCTACATCGAGAACAATACGCGCATAGTAGATTTCATCGATCAAATCAGAGATTACAATGCTTACAATTTTCGCGTTAAGCTCTTCAATGACGTTTTTAAGGAGATCATGTGTTAGCGGTCGCGGCGAGGTGGTTCCTTGCAGCTCGACGGCGATAGCATATGCCTCCGCATACGCTATCCAGATGAAGAGATAGCGCTCTTGCTTCGTTGCTTTTAAGATGACCACTCGCTGCTGCGTAGCCAGATTTATGCGCACGCTCTCAACTGTCATCTCTACCATAGTTTTTCTGACTCTCTCTTTCGTGCGTGGATCCGTCGAATACCCAATGCATCTATTGTACACCTAGGAAAGTATAGGACGCAAATCATCGCGCATCTTTTGATAACATGCCATTCATTTGGATGAGCGCAGCCGCCTGGGAAGCTACCACCAGCCTGGAAAACTGAGCAATCCAACGGATAAGCTGTGGCGGCGGAGCGAGCCGTAATCAAGCGGCGTTTTCCAAATGCTTTTTACAGCTTAGCGTATCTCAATGTCCCTTTGCAATGGAGTATAACAAAACCAGCAGTCACTGCCAAGTCCCAGGATCGATAAGAATGTCTGTTTGAAAAATCCGTTCAAAAAAAGCTTGTATTGACTATGCTGTTGTGGTATTATCATCTGGAATAGTCGTTCTAGTTTTTGGCTGTGTGGGGAAGTTAGCTGAGGTGTTCAGAAAGGCAGGAGACCATACTATGTCGTTGGAGCAAGCCAGCGAAATACAGCGCCGCATGTATGATTTCATTGTAAATTACATGAAATCCGAGGGGATGCCCCCCACAAATCGCGAGATTGGCCGCGAACTTAATATTGCCAGTACTGGCCACGTTGATTATCATCTCACCATGCTGGAAAAGAAAGGCTTGATCTCTCGTCAGGCGAAGAAGAGTCGTGGTATCAAATTGACCAAGCAGACTCACGAAGGTATCCCTGTCATGGGCACAATCGCAGCTGGAGAGCCCCTGGATATATTCGAAGGGGCCACCGATTCAGTCGATGTGGGCCATAATTTTACGGATACCGAGAATTCGTATGCTCTGGTTGTGCGTGGGCGTTCCATGATTGAAGACCACATTTGTGACGGAGACTACGTGGTGATTAAGCGCCAGGAGACCTGTCAGAATGGGGATATCGTTGTGGCAGTTCATATGCAAGAAGGGGTCAGCGGAAGCGCTACTTTAAAGCGTTTCTTCCAGGAGAAGGATCATGATCGGGTTCGCCTGCAGCCTGCGAACTCAGAACTGGATCCCATTTTGATCCCAAAGAGTGTTTGGGATCGCGAATGGCAGATTCAAGGCAAAGTCATAGCGATCTTTCGCCAGTGCATCAGTGCTGCCTGAGCAACTGACAGCTCAGCTGCAGAACTGATCATTCCCCATTGCCAGCCTTAGTGTGCGCGTTTTTTCATAATAGACGGGAATAAAAGATCAACGGTGAGCATATTGCTGCCACCTGGTAGACCCGATCTTTCTCCCGTCTCTGTCTGTTTTACCCTCCAACAGGTATAGAATGCACTTTTATGTACACTTACGCCTGTTATTATCTGTTAAACATCTCCTGAATGACCTATACTCTTGTACTCTTCCATCTATTCTGCTATACTTCTACTAGTATGATAGTAGGGATTTGTTATGTTGTGAGCCTCGGACTTTTGTGAAAGCTCAGAAAGGAAGCGAGCCTTTGTTAAAGGCTGTTGCTGCGGCGCTTGTACTTATTGCGGGGGCTGCGGTTGTTCTCTGGTATGCAAACACCCTCAATTCCTGGGTTTTAGGTGGTTTAATAGGTGGCCTGGCTGCACTACTGTTAAGTATTCCTATCTCTTTAACGCTTTTTTCGTTTCTCGCTCGTCGTCATGAAGAGCAGGAGCGTGCTCGATTACAAGATGAAGAGTATAAAGAAGCGTCCCGGTCAGTCATGTATGAATATCGACAAGTGCCCGAGCGCTTGGCCAGAACGATCTTGATCGAGGAAGAAGATGAGTATATTCCCCGGAAGCGTGGAATATGGGGTGAAGAAGAAGAATATGTAGATGAGCGCCGCTACCTGCCAGCTCCGACCAGAAGAGAATTGCCGCCGCCATCCTCGCGCAACTCTGCTTCTGATGCTTATCCTGCGTATCGACCCTCTTCGACGCAGCGTGGTAGACCCACGCCTCGTCAGTTAGCGCCGCGCGATATAGAGAGTCCCAGTCGTCGGCATACGACACGTCGTTTACCGAATACTGGTTTCCCTGGCTATCAAACTGATATGACACGCAGCAAGTTTCAATCGCAGGCTTTGCGTATTGCGCGGCAGGAGGCTTCGCAGCGCTCAGAAGAGGCAGCGCAAGATGATTACCAGGGGTACCGCTCGCGTCGTCCATCTTCCTCATTGACGAACAACCGACCCGACCAGCGCTCTAGCCGTAAGCCACCCAGTTCGCATGGCTACCGCCAGAACACCAGGCAGTTCCAGGATACCGAGCCATCATACCAGTATTCATCGCGTGGGCGACGTATCGTCGACGCCAATCTATCACCCAATAGTCCTTCTCGGGTATTTTCGGAAAATGAAGATTTAAGTGCCCAAAAGTACCAGTATAGGGATCCTGAAACCGACGTGTTTCAGCAAGATTTTGTGAGCTCTGATCTGAAAAAACCGCTACAACGGCGTGCACCGTATATGTATGAGGATGATGCTTTAAAAGATGAGCTGGCACAGCAATTAGAACCGCCAACGACGCGCCGCTCCTCGCGCAATCTAGCCAGCAGGCATGATGAAGAGTAGACGATTCTCCCCCTTTTTTGGGTACTGACGGTCCTGGCCTCTTTCAATAAAATGTGCTAGTATGAGGCAAAATTGCAAGCTCTACGAAGGAGGCAGACGTGGCCCATATCACGGATCTCTTAACAACTTTTATTACCAATCTGTATATCTCGACTGGCCTGCTAGGTATTGTACTGGCGATGGCAATTGAAAGCTGTTGTATTCCTCTACCCAGTGAAATTGTTATGCCGGTGGCAGGCCTCTTATTAGCACAGCACAAAATTCTCCCGGGCGTGAATACTCCTGTAGGGATTATTTTGCTGGGCCTGGCTGGCGCGGTTGGGTGTTTGCTCGGTTCAGCTATCGCTTATTGGATCGGTTACAAAGGTGGCCGCCCCCTGATGTTAAAGTATGGGCGCTACGTATTGATCTCACAGCATGATGCCGATATCGCAGATCGTTTTTTCCAGCGCTGGGGTAGCCCTACTGCATTTTTCTCGCGCTTATTACCGGTGGTTCGCACCTACATCTCGCTGCCAGCGGGTATCACCAAGATGTCCTTTACCAAGTTCTGTATCTACTCCTTTATTGGCTCCTTCCCCTGGTGTATATTGCTGGCCTACGCTGGCGTTGTTCTGAATGGCAATATGGCGACCATCGAACCTTATTATAAGAGCTTCGAGTATGTCATCATCGCCGCCATCGTTGCCTTGATCGTATTGTATGTCTGGCGCCACCTGCGCAATGATCGCCGCGCACGCCTTGAACATGCAGCCGCGGCCGCCGCTGAAATGAACCAGCCAGCCAACAACCCACAGTTTCAGCAGCAGCCTTCCTGGAATCAGCCAGCCAACAACGCGCAATTCCAGCAGCCACAGCAGCCTTCCTGGAATCAGCCAGCCAACAACGCGCAATTCCAGCAGCCACAGCAGCCTTCCTGGAATCAGCCAGCCAACAATGCGCAATTCCAGCAGCCGCAGCAACCAACGCAATCCCAGCCTCCTCGTCGATCATAAACAAATACCTGAATCAAGCTATTAAAAAAAGGGGTACCTATCCATCCGGAATAGGGCCCCTTTTTCAGCGCAAGATATTAGTCCTGTTTCTGCCAGGCTATCCTTATAACCAGGGAAGGGCACCACAACGACCAGTCTATCGACGGAGGTGAGGGCTTAGCCGTTTTCAAATCCGTATGGGCGCACTTGGATTTTTGGGTTTTGCTGCGGGGAGCTATCTGCTAGTTACTGGTCAGGCTAAAAATTCCGCTGCAGCTGTTAGCCTGATTTTAGGAGGCTTACTGGTTTTCGCGATCTTCATACTTCTGCCGGTTTTTCTGCGCCGTTAAATAGTGACAAGGGGATCGCGCTAGCCTGCTCGCGCGTATTAAAACAAGGTATTCTGGATAGGAGTATTGGGTGGGGGAGGCGGAGCAATGATAAAAACGGGAATACCGGCCTGGCGTGCTGCTGCAATGGCACTGTGGGTGCCCTGGCTGATACCATCCCAAAACGCGACGACGATTGAGACCGTTTGTACCAGTGCGTTATTATTTTCGCGGGCCGCATTTTCTTCTAGCATCTTCTCATCAAGTGGATGTTCTTCAACATTGTAGCCATAGCGGCGTGCGGTGGTCAGCGTATGTTGATCAACCGCGCCTGTATTGCTTGCCACCACCACGCAGCTGGCTGGCAGGTGAGCTATCAACGAAGTCACCAGCGATAGAGGGGCAAACGTGCGTGAGCCAATCACAGCAACGCGCAGTGGCTGTGGGGACTGCTGAATGGCGAGAACGGAAATCGCGTGTAGCGCCGACGCCAATTGCGCAACATGAGAGGCCACGATGCTCCTTTCCATCAGGTAATTACTACTGCTAAACATATATATGTGCTTATGTACCGGAGCACAAAGCAGTTACTGTTATCAATCATATATCAATCATACAAGAAATTGATTATTTGTCCAGATATACTGGCAGCGATGATAGATGTCATCTCAAGGAGAAGGCCCCGATGTGCTGGTCGGAGTGCCCTGCAGGTCGGTACCCAAATTTTCTGGGAATTCTTCAGGATGCTGTTTAACCCAGGAACGCCAGTAGGCCAGTACAAAAATCTGCAGCGCGCCCGCGATTGGCGCAGCAAAAAGCGCTCCCATCAGGCCAAAGAGGTCTGCTCCAATCAGTAAAGCCCCGATTGAGATAATCGGGTGAATCCCCACTGCATGCCCCAGGATGCGGGGAGCCAGTACCTGTCCATCCAGCCCACCCTGCACGATGCCTGAGAAGGCGAGAACGATCAGACTGGTCTGCCAGCCCTTAGTTGCCAGGGTTAACAGGATGGCAATGCTGATAGAAATGTATGAGCCAATTTGAGGAATAAACTCGAAGACAAAAATGATGATCGCAATTAACATGGCGTAGGGCACGCCTATAATGCTATAGCCAATCCACATAATCGTGCTAATGACCGCAGCCAACGTAATTTGCCCCCGTATAAAGCCCCCCATGGTATTATGCAATGTATCCAGAAAGAAGTTGATTTTTCTACGCGAGCGTAGCGGTGTTTTTTCGCGCAGCCAGGTAATTGTCTTGTTGCCCTCCAATAAAAAGTAAACACTCAAAGAGGTAACAATAATAATATTGATGGCCAATAAAAAAATACTATTGACCACCGGAACAACGTTACCTACCGCCGATAAAACATAATTAAGTACCTGCTCACCAGAAGACAGTATTTGGCTGGGCGAAATGTTGATGTTGCTCAATTGATTGACGTATGGCTGAAGGCGTTCCAATAGATCTGGCAAGCTTTTCTGGATGGACACTATCAATGCAGCCAGCTGACCTATAGCCGTCAGGATCACAAAATAGATGAGCAAGAGCAGCAGCAACAGCACCCCCAGGTAGACAATGAGAATGGCGAGCGGTCTGGGAATAAAACGTTCCAGTAATTTGACCAGTGGATAGATAACATAGGCAATCAAAGCCGAAATACCCAATGTGATGAGCGCCCCCAGGATCTTACTTACAATCAATCCGATACAGATGATAATAATCATCCAGGCGACAATCGTTAATGCGATCAGGAAACGCCTGGTCCATGCTGCGTTAGATGTTTGGTCACCTTTTGGCACAATATTGTAATCAGACAAAGAGGACATTAAATTTTTCCCCTCTCTCCAGCCCACTGTATGCATCCCGGCCAGGATGTGGAAGAATAAAAACTATGATGCGTTAATGAGTAATAATGAGAACATATCAAACGAACCAGCACTTTGCTTCAACCAAAAGATGTAATCAGAAGATGTAATCAGAAGATCAATGTGAGGATGGATTTCTGCGAGTGACGGTATGATTTCAAGTGCGCCTCGCGCTTGGGGCGCTGGTTTAGATGTGTACGTGGTAAAAATGTTGGGGGACCGCAGTCACCCAACATTTTTACCACGTACACATTTGCATGGGGGCCGCGAAGACCTGGCAATGAAAAAGCGGCCAATGGCGGTTTAAATAACTTATCTACCCTCTGTCATGGACAGAATAAGCACTTATTGAGCGTTTACTGTGACTATGCTGGACGATGTTTGTCGGTTGGTGATTGTGGTTCTACTGCTCCTGTATTCATCTTGGTGGCATACATATAGGCATCGTGACGCACGCTAAATGAACGCACAATAGGATCATTGGGGCCTGGACCGCCACTGGGGGATACACGTTCACGTATCAGGTAGACCTGTTCGGTTAAAGGTTGTACATAGTAACGATTTTTCATGATGAAATGCCTCCGCTGAGAATCCCATTAAAGGGTTTAGATTGTATTGTTGTATCCGCCTGCCAGGCGGTTGCGCCCATCTACGTATACAGTAGCTGTAGTGAATATTTCTGTAATGGGTTACTATGTTGTGACCCGTGGCAGAGTGCTGTATTGAGCTAACGTAGAATGTTCAAGCTTGCGTTTCTCCCCCATTATCAGGTGGCTGAACATTCAGTAGAAAAGTATATGGGCAAGTGGAAATAAACGTATATCTAGAAATCGTCGAAAGACACCTTCGCTGTGTGTTTAAACAATGACGTTTCCATGCAAAGGAATGTGATCCCCTTCAATCGTGTGAGCGTAGCTACTTGAATCGCCGCTACGTCTCCTAATCACAGATCAGCTTGCTTGCAACTACTGAGAGGTAGCTGAGATGGCCGTAAGTGAGCAGCATGCACAAACATTGATTACACCTTGCCACTTTGTGATACGCGAATACCTGTAATATCACAGCATCCATGGGAAGAATCGGCTGAGAATGCTGCTTCGTTAAGAGGACATGGTTCGCGAGAGCAACTGTAAGACCATTAGAGTATAGCCTACTTTCACTTAAAAGACAATATTTTTGACTATGGGTTATGGGCTTCACATGAACAACTATAGATTGAAAGCGTCAGCAGGAGAAAACGCTGCTGGTTTGCCGAAGCAAGCCAGCCGCATTATTCTATACAACTTATCTGACTGACTCCGCTGCTGTCCCTTTGCCACGTGCGAGTGCGGTAAAGATGCCCAGAGCTGCAAATGCGGCGCAGCCCATCAATGCCGCATGGAAGCCGCCCATAAACATCTGCTGCAGCGAAGAAATTTTTGCTGGGGATAGCTGATGCGTATGGCTGGCAAGGATATTTCCTGCCATAGAGCCACCGAAGCTGGCAAAGATGGTACCCATCATAGCCACACTCAGTGCCTGACCAATAACACGCCCAGTGGCCAGCAGGCCAGACGCCTCGCCCTGTGCCGAGCGAGGCGCGGCACCCATCATAGTGCGCGTATTAGGAGACTGAAAGATACCCTGGCCAATACCAATGACAAGGAGCCGCCAGATAATATCCCACATAGAGCTTTGGGCGCTTACTTCAGAGAGCAAGAAGAGTCCAAAGCACACTATAGCCAGCCCAATCGGTGACAGCCAGCGTGAACCAATGCGATCGGCCAGTGCGCCACTCAGGGGAGCCAGAATGGCCATTGTGAGGGGCAACGGCGTCAACATCAGGCCGGTTTGCTCAGTTGTGAAGTGCCGCAGCTGCTCAAAATAAAACGGCATCAGAAATCCCGGTGCAAACAGGGCCATCATACAGAGCATAAAAGTTATATTTGCAAAGGCAAATGTGCGATTGCGGATCAGATGTAAATCCAAAATGGGGTGAGGTATGCGGCCCTCGACATAGACGGCAAGACCGAGTGTTACGATGCTAATGGCTATTGTAATCATCAATCCTACCGATAACCAGCCCCATTCCTGGCCAAAGGAGAGCCCCAATGTTAGTGTAGAGAGACCAATGGCCAGCAGGGTGGCTCCCACAGGATCAAAACGACTGCTCCGTCCTTTGGCCGGGCGCAACTCATGATAGACATAAAAGGCGGCGCATAAAACCAGCAAGCCCGGCGCAACATTCACATAGAAGATCCAACGCCAGGTCAAATATTGAGTGATCAGACCCCCAATAGTTGGCCCCGCGCTGACGCCCAGAGACACCACTACAGCATTTAATCCTAGCGCCAGTCCTCGCTCATTGTTAGGAAAAGTGCTGGTAATCATGGCTATATTGACCGCAAATATCATTGCCCCCCCACCCCCTGAAAGATGCGGGCCAGAATCAGCATCAGGAGGGATGGAGCCATACCACATAAAGCCGAGCCTGCGATAAAAACGACCAGACCGATTAAAAAGATTGGCTTGCGCCCGATCAAATCTGCCAGTCGACCGAAGGTCAATAAAACAGCTGCAATCACAACTAGGTAGCCAATGATGATCCACTCAATTTCCCCGCTTACTCCCACATGGAAGGTATTCGAGATGGCGGGCAAGCCAATATTTACAATCGAACTATCCAACGTCGTTAAAAAACCGCTTGAAGCGGCTAAAATAAGCACTGCCCACTTATTCACCGCCGGGTATATCTGTTCCGGTGGGTGGGTAACGGGCCTGGATACTGTTGAACTCTCTACTGTTGAACTCTCTACTCTTGCTACTTGCATTTCGCCCTGTGTCGCCGTTTCAAACCGCCCATAAACTACTTGTTTGCGCTCATCGTGCATGCCTTGATCTCCCCCGGAAAAAAGATAACGTTTTCTATTTTAGTTATAACAAAAAAAGCGCCGAATGTCTTCCCTTTTGCCATGGATTTTGCTTATATTACTTTTCTTATTAAAATATTGAACACGCTGCTAGTAAGCATGATGTTCGTTAGAGGACAATGAAAAAAGAAGCACAGATGTGTAGAATAACCTTTGAAAACCTAATGCTCAGCGTGATTTCTGCCATGTTTCATCATAGCGCTAAAGAGTGCTGCGATATTCCAGGCATCGTCATCTCCATGGTGATGTGTTCCCTCAAGGGGCAAACCTGCGATATGCAAGGCTGTAGACATCCCCACCTCTTTTGGCAGGCCGTGCCAGAGCGCAAACAGCGCCTTGATATTAATATGCCTGGGTGCGAAGGGATAAGCAATCCGACGAGACTGGCATTGCCGCTCAAAATACAGGCGATCTGCCTCTCCATAGCTGGCCCAGACCCGCTCCTGTGAACCATACTCGGCCTTGAGCAGTGTGCACGCCTCGGAGAAGGAGATACCCTGGTCGACCTGTTCCTGCGTGATGCCTGTCAATTGTGTGCAGAACGGACTGATTGTAGAATGCTCGGGGCGCACAATGATGCTGCGCTTGTCCTGTGACTGCCAGGAAGCGACATCAAGCAGGCAGAGGCCAATTTCAATAATCTCATTTTCCTGCCCCTCGGGGATCCCATTTTCCCAGCAGGTGGCCTCGACATCGACAATTAACACCTTATCGAGTTTCCTTTTGACCATTCCCATCCTCAAATATCAAGTTAACTTTTATCCCGTCTTAATTAGAGTGAATATATATTTAAAATCGTTTATACTATGTCTGACGCTATTGTTGATTCTAATTTTATAGAGGAGTTTTAAAGAATGCAAGACGTGCCACCTCCACCTTATGTCTCTCCACCTGGTTCTCCGTATCCACCGCAGGTGAATTACCAGCAAAAAGCGCGTGCAGAAGGCCATATCACACTCAAATATGGGTTTATCGCGGGTGCTATTATAGCTGTTATCACTATCCTGATATTCCTTCTTTTTCTGATACCAGGTATTAGCGATGCGGTTTACAAGACGTTTCCCCAGACTATCCCAGGGATTTATTTCAGCCTCGCGAACATTATTACCAGCTTATTGGTGGCTCTGCTCAACGCGCCTGTCTATTTCTGTATGGGGCTGTTTGCCAGTCGGCGTACCGGCAAATTAGAGACGGCCATGCTTGCCTGTTTGTGGGCTCTGCTCTGCTTTCTCTTTGCGGATATATGCACATTAATTATCAGCTTCTTCATATATCTACCTCTTGAGACGGCATCGGTCATACCCCTGACACTGGTTGACTACGGGATTTCTTTGATGGTAGATCTATTTCTGGCTCTTGTGTTTGGATTTGGTGCAGCTATCCTGGGAGCGGTGATCGGGAAGCCAAATGCAAGGTGACGTTGTCGATCTGTCAGGAGACTGGCGTATATTTGACGATCACATTGGCCGCATCATCTGAGACATAGATGTGGCCGCTGCTATCGCTGAGAATGCCCTGGGGTTCAATATAGCGCCGGCTATCCAGGATCTCTTTCTTGCCAGTGCTCGGGTTAAAGCGGATGAATGCGTGCACCGCTTGAGCCAGATCGACAACGAGCAGATTACCATTGCCATCGGGTATCACATCGTCCGGCATAGCGAAACCGCCGATGCGTGTTACTGTGCCGGATGGAGTGATCTTCCAGATTGCACCGCCACACTCATCGGCAACAAAGATATCGCCATTGCTATCAACGCTGGCACCTACCGGTCGTGCGATGCCCGTTGCCAGCAAGCGCAACGTTTTGCCATCCAGGCTCATACGATAGACGTTCCCAATTGGACTATCCGGCACAATGAGTGTATTTGTGCCGGGATCGAAGGCGATGCCGTCGACACCATGTTTGCAGGTAGCCAGGCTATCGTGTCCGGGGAGTGCGCGGACGACCGTAGCTGTCTGGGCGCCAGGAGCCAGCTTCATGATACGGTTCGTATTCTGCTCGCCGAACAGGATAGTGCCATCGGCCAGCACCACTATCCCTTCCGGTCCTGCGGGATCGCGTAGCAGGACCGTCACCGAGCCGTTACTATTGACGCGGTTGATTGTCCCACTGGTATCGTCGCTGAAGAGCAGACGCCCCTGCCTATCCAGAGCCAGATCGTCCGGGTGCCCCTGACCCTGCAGGATAACCTGCGCTGTATAACTAGACGGTGCGGCACGGTTCCTCGGAGTAGGCGTAGGACGTGGAACTGGCGACTGAGCAACTTTCGCCGTCGGAGTTATCCCTATATGGGAATGACCCGTCGTGGCCGTTGATGTACATGCAGCCAGCACGAGCAACAGACCGGATAGGAATACGCGGATAACGGCCGTAGCCGACCTCTGGTATAGATGGCGTGACATAGTGAGCATCCTTCTCCTGGCATATGCATATCAATATAAATTGTCCGCCCATACTCTGTTACGATACAGCCCATTTCTATGTTCTCCATAATAATGCGCTGATATAATTTTCTTTGCAAGCTTTTCAGGGGAACAAAATAAAAGAATTCTGCCGCGTGTTTTAACTTTGCGTTATGTGAACGTCATGGTAAATAGAGTGGAATGTGAGCACTGGGTTCGTCATCCAAGCGATGCCGCTCCTGATGTGGCCCTATTTCCCGACCTCTTGTAAAGAGGTCACCCTCACATTGTAAATTCCACCGTCAGAACGGTGGATTTCTTGACTTCAGCCCTATTTGATAAATGCTGATCAAATGAAAAGAAAGCAGAATAGACGAAGAGGAGCATACCTTGATGCCTTCAGAAATCGAAAGGCAGATCATCGCCCTTCGCGCCACGACTGTCCTGCGGCGCACTTGGGAAGGAGCATTTCATCTTGAACAGCCCGCCCTTGTCAGTGACCGAGGTCGCAATCAAGTGTTCCGTTGTCGGGTTCAAAGCGAGGGAACCTTCCCTCCCAGTATTATCGTGAAATCGATCAAGGACCCTCTTGATCCTGTTCGTGGTTTGACCGATTGGGCCAGCCTGGCCTTTCTTTCTCAGATGGCTGATGAGCATTCTGTTGCCCCTCGTCTATTTGGGGGAGATGCAGAGCACCTGCTGTTTGTTATGGAAGATCTTGGGGAAGAGGGCAGTATTGACCACCTCTTGCACGTGCATGATTCGTCACGTGCGACCAGTGTGTTGTGCGCTTTGGCTCGCCAGATGGGTACGCTACATGCGACCACGATGGGAAAAGAGCGTCAGTTTGAGCGTCTGTGCGAGGACCTCTCTCTTGCGACAGTTTCATCGCGCTATCAAGAGGCCGAGCGATGGCTAGAAGGCTGTAAAAAAGTCGAGCGCTGGTGTCATGAGCTTTCGTATCTGCCTCCTGCAGGATTTGAGCAGGCGTGCATTCGTATCGCTGACACCTTCGCCCTGCCAGGTGCGTTTCTCGCGTTGACGCATGGAGATCCAGCACCGACCAATAATTATCTCAGCGGGAGTCAGATCTATCTGATCGATTTTGAATATGCTGGCTATCGTCATGCGCTTTATGATCTGACCGGGTGGAATATCCTCTGTCCGCTTCCCAGAGCCTGTGTTCATCTGATGAGCCATCATCTGCGCGCAGCGTTGGCCCCCGCTTGTCCAGCAGCGGAGTGCGATGAGATCTATCAAACTGCCTGGGGCATTCTCTGCACCTATCGAGCTATGGCACTGCTTTCCTGGATGCCTTTGCGCCTCATCGAACACAATGCGCCATGGGCGGACAATTGGAGCAGGCGTGAGGCGATGGTGGTCGCTCTGAGCAGATGGGAAGAAGCAACGCGAGAAGTCAAAGGGTTAGAAGTGATGGCAGTGGTGGCTGCTCAATTGCTCAGGCGCTGCCAGACTCTCTGGCCAGACATCTCAGCAGAGAAGATCCCTGCATGGCTAGCTTTTATGCGGACGTCATTTCCACAGAGCTAGCTCAACGCACTCACATCGCTGATTGTTGCCTTACTGTCCTGCTGGTGTGGAGTTCTATCCCAAACGATAAGTTTTATCCTCCTTGTTTATTATTGATTATTTTTTTTACTGACAATTTTAATTCTTTTCCTGGTAAAGTGATTGATGTAAAAGCGTCGGTCATTTCTAAATATATATTTTCGACGCTTTCCTTTTTTAGTATTTTATCTAATACTCCTATATACGATTTTTTTACCATATCAGCATACGTTTCTGCTTCTTCCGATAACTCTTCAATGTAGATATTGCTTATTGAACTAATTTTATTTGCACTGCTATATATGTTGTTCGTCCCATTCACGCCTACTTCGATTGCTTTTTCTAAATTCATACCTTTATCTATGTAAGCATGCATCACGTAAAGACTACTAATAAAATTATTTTCCGTTTCTGTTATCATTACGTATAGCTCTTGAGCTTTATTCCTTTTTATCTTCTTTCTCTCTATTATTTCACTCATGTATTGCGCAAATAAAGTTGCACAAAAACCACCAACGATTGCTAGCATACCCCCTAATAAAGTGGTAATAATCCCGCTGTTATCCATTTCTAATTCCTTATCTTTTTTTATTTTTATAACCAATGTCGTTAGCTGCTGTCAAATAATAGTCTATTGAGGTATCTGCATGGATGAACCACTTTAGCAATTTCGTGAACTTTGCAAGCTACAATCAGCGAACTCCTTTCAGATTTTTCTTCGTAGGTCGCTTGTACCTTTCCGGACGGAATACACTTTCTTTTAAAATGACACTGGCAATTCTGTCCATTTTTAGCTGTAGCGCAGTCCATAGTAGTTCCAGCCCAACCTTTAGAGGATGTACTTTGCTCTCGCCAGCTTGACGCTCCTGGAATTCTATAGGCACATTTGCAAGCGTATGTCCATGCAACACCGCATGAGTAACTAAATAAAGATCCAGATTCCACTTTCCTGAGCACGATCTTGCTCCATTGTCATAAATCGCTCGTCTAAATACCTTCAATCCAGATTGTATGTCAGTGTCAATAGCAAAGAGCATAGTAATAAGATAGGTGAAAATCTGGCTTAATCGACCACGCATACGATCAGCCTCATGATATGTAGCACGTCTATCCGCAATTACTATGTCCGCATGTCTGCTTGCCTGTACCATCAATGGTAAGGCCTCAGGAGGATATTGCAAATCGCCATCGATCATTGCTAGCATAGCGAATCGTGCGGCAGCAAAACCTTCGATAAGCGAATATGATTTGCCGGGGAGACCTTTTTTCGTCAAAATTTGGACGGGTAAATTTTTCTCTTTTGCAATAGCACGGGCAACGGCAACTGTATCATCATTAGAATGATCATCTACTACAATCACTTCGTAAGAAATTGCAGCTTCAGTCAGTGCTTGATGCAGGCGAGTTAAAAGATGACCAATATTCTCTGCCTCATTTAACGTAGGAATGACAATGCTAATAGCTTCGGATGTAGATAAAGTAACAGTAGAAATGCCGTGCGGGTCATACTGAAATGCTTCTCTATGCTGCATATTTCTTTCAGCACCCATGATTTCATGCATAACCAGTGAGGCATGTATTCCAATTTTATCCTTATCACATGCGGCACATTTAATGCAGAATCATCACTTTCATAAGACACTACAAACACTTTCCACGTAGTAGTTGAGAATATCTTTGCTCAGTAGTGAAAGATATTGGCCTCAACTTTGATACAATACAAAAATTTTGTATTAAATGTATTTTATATTAAGAAAAAAAACCTATAATGCAAATATTTGAAATCACCTTTTCAGCATAAGATTTATGTAAACCTTATATTGCCTATGCAGAAAAATAACCTCTATTCCTGCTTTATATTCTTAAACTGCAATTCACCTAATTAGTTAGATTTTATCCATTAGCTTGACAAATGAAGTAAGGCTGTAAGCTGAGCTTTTCAGCAGGAGCGGCCTTGATCGATTGGCTATCGAGAATGGCGACAGAAGGCTCTGGTTCCCTTTCGTTTGCGCAAGGTTGTCAGAATGGGTTCCCATTTCCTATTTGTAGCGCTCCTTTATACTGATTAAGAAAGGAAGATGTTGAGAGATCAAGCTTCCATAGCTATAGGATCCTGATAACAATTTCAAAGTAGGATGTGGTGGTGAATGATGCAAATACACAAAACAATCACAGAGATCAAGACAGAGCTATCTCAAACAGAAAATGTCACAAAAATAACCTTTTGGATCTTCCTCTATAAACGCACTAACAAGATACATACGCAGATACTCTTTTGGTGCATACTCATAATAGCCAGCATACTACGCTTTGCTCAATTCACATCGCTTCCAACTGGAATCAATCAAGACGAAGCAAGCGCTGCCTATGAATCGTACGCTTTATTAACAAGGGGTACCGATCGCTGGGGCAACAAATTTCCTGTTTATTTTCCGTCATGGGGATCAGGTCAAAGTGTACTACAATCGTATCTCAATATTCCCTTTATCAAATTATTTGGACTAAATACTTTTGGAGCCAGATTTTTGCCCACTCTGTTGAGTGTCCTGACATTGATCGTGCTTTATCTTCTCGTTAAAAAACTCTTTAATGCTCGCACTGGACTTCTGGCAATGCTTCTGCTTAGCATCACGCCATGGCATATTATGTTGTCAAGATGGGGCCTGGAAGCAAATCTACTCCCTTTTTTTCTCCTGATCAGCGTGGCTTCCCTGGTTTACTGTTATACCTCCTCCGCTAGAAAGGCGCTTCTCCCTTTTTCACTTATATTCCTGGCACTTTCCTGCTATGCTTATGGTGTGGGTATCCTGATTATCCCAGAGATAGCAGGACTCTATTTTCTCATCCACCATAAAACAATTCTCACTTATAAAACAGGCTTTTTGCTCAGTCTGGGGATATTCCTGCTTCTCACAGCCCCATACTTATTGTTCATATTGGATAACAATATATTGCATTATACCCCTACATTCATTACTCACTTACCATTCACCATTCCTTTACTTATCGGTAACCGCATAAATCAGATCAACGATGGTCACAATCTGTTGACCACCAATATACGTTTCCTTACCAGCGGTTTTCGCGACGACGCGATTTGGAATAATCTGGATTGGTTTCAACCACTCGGCCTGGTAGCACTTCCAGGCGCAGCTTTAGGTGTCTATTACAGCCTCAAAAAACATGGCGATGCCACCATCTTCGTCATCTGGCTGATCGCGACTTTGCCCCTTTTCTTTCTTGTGCCTCTCAATATCAATCACGGCAATGCTATCTTTGTGCCGCTAGTAGCTCTAAGCGCAATCGGGATCGGTGGAATGTATAGCGATATCAGGCATAGGAAAACTAAAAGACTCTTCCTGATAGTCGTCCTGGCTATTACACTAAGCTATAGTGGGCTTTTTTGTAGCGATTATTTTACAAACTACAATAGTTACATTAGCTATATGTTTAACGATGGGCTGGATCAGGTTCTCCTTACCACCAAAGAGCAAACAGCGCCCGGCGAACCCATCTATGTGTCTGATTGGATTCCACTTAATTACGTCTATCTCCTCTATTTCTTTCATATAGATGCCCAAGATTTTCAGCAACATTCATCGGTCATAACTGTTGATGGCACCTATGAAGTTCTTAACTACCGTAACTATTACTTCTACCCAGCAGAATCACAGTTGAGATCAGCTTCATCATATATCGCAATCCTCAAAGGAAGCGAACAAATCAGTTGTCGATCTCACCAGGTACTCTACTCCCAGGGAGTATGGACCGTTGAACGATGTAACAATAGATGAGGAATGCATTGAAGCAACTATCCCAAAGGATAGAACACTGCGCTTATGACGCTTTATAACATTTACAACCTTACTGTTGCGCGCACTGCTTCTTCCTTTGAAGAGAGATGAGCGTGCTTTCGTACTTCTTCTATAAAATCGTCATACTTCATATCTTCCTCATTACCTGCTCAGAACTCTTCTTTACTACCTCGTATTTCTTGAATAGAAGAATGGCAAATTCTCTGTAAAGGAGACGTCCAGGCAGGGGAGAGGTAACAGAAAAATATACTTAGCATCGTAGGTGCTAAGCAGTCAAACACAAATGAAGACCTGAGCAGTTTCGTTCAGATATACTGGTGTGTAAAGAGATACTATTAAAGGTCATCACATATGATTTTAATCAACATGGGAGTCTATTCGATGAGTGAGTTACAAAAACGTATCCTTTTTCTGTGTGCACATCGTTCCGTTCGTGAATTGATTGCTGCAAGTCTGCTTACTGCCTATGAGCGTGAACAATGGGATATATGGATTGCTCCTGCATCTTTCCAAGATGGAGCGATTGAGATGGTTCGTCAGGTCCTTGATGAAGTTCATATCCCGTTGCTTGCTGTTCCTCAAATGGCCGAACCAACAGTCGATCGTTCCTGGGATGAAGGTGTTGTGCTTTGTAGTGGCGCAGCTGACCAATGACCGTATATTCCCAACGCCGGTCGGCGTCAATTGTGGTCGGTTGAAGATGTTCCAGGCAAAGAGGTATCCAAAGAAGAGCAGTTACACATCTATCGACGCATGCGTATCACGCTGATCCAGTCAATTAGACTCAACCTGCTCCTCCCAAAACGTTTCGCACTGATTCCACAACGGAAGTAACGAGAAAGAAGAGTTATGTGTTTACTGTTTGAAGCACCAGGAGGAACAATTACATGTCATTAGTTTGGTCGTCCCATTGATCGCTCATAGAAACACCTTCAACACGATTGGAAAGCGCGGCTCTCTCGAGCTGCGCTTTTCCTTTTGGTCACTGAGAGAGTTTGTGAGTTGTGGCATTGTATTCAGGCTGATGCTCGCTTCTACCGGTAGTTTGTAGACTCGGGAAATGCCGTATCCTCGCTCATTTTCAGATGGCCGATGACACCTAGCTCTATAAGGTCAGAGGCAACACAGACGGCTGCCCTCAATCGAGCAAAATTCCCAAATCAACAAACTATCGCTACAGCAATTCTCAGAAAGATTGAGCTAAAGGTCTACACATTCATCCCTTCTCTCTAATGGAATTATCTGTAAACCATTGAGCATGAACTTGAAGGGATGAATGTGTGGTAGATTGGGCAAGCTTAATGATTTATTTTGCTCTCTCAATCATATTATAGACGGGAATTACCTTCTGCTGAGGGGGCGGCATACCTGTCTCTTGCATCGCTTGGATCAGCTTCTGTTGAAGGAACTGGTCGAGGGCTTCTTGTGATTCCCAGACGTCCACAACGCACCATCCCCCTTCGATCGGACCGGCAACGTGCAAGATCTGACCTTGCGGGGATTTTCGATCAGGGCTGACACGGTCAATGACCTGATCATATTGTTGTTGCGTAACGCCGGGCAATTCAAGGATAACTGTCAGTGCCATATCTCATTTGCCTCCTATTCTAGTTTAGAGCGAGCTTATCTTACCCATGAGTGCAATGAAATGAGGAACTATTGTTGAGAAATTACTATTGGTGACGATAGTCCTCTCTTCATTACGCCTTGACTGTTTGTTTGGTAACCCTGCATTACGCCAGCCGCTTGGATCAATTAACCCCAATTGCTATGGGCTCAACCTTTCTGAACACTCAAATTTCTTCAAAATTTCGCCCATGCAATAAAAAAATTTACACCTTCCTCTTTGCAAACAATTGCAGATTGTCCATCCACAAAGTAAATACAATTACTTCAATGTATTTACCAGAACGAAACCGAAGACTGAGCTTCGTCGGTGTCTACATTGACCGAACCTCCGACCGCAAGACCATATTGCCAGATGACCGCATGACCGGTGGTATGACCACCACAAGACACCCCTGCTGGTGCGAACGAGGGAGCTTTGTTCCTTCCCGTTCGACCGGTAGACGGCTCAGTAGAATGCAAAATAGAATTGCCAATAGCCGGGTTTTTG
Organism: Dictyobacter formicarum; assembly: GCF_016587435.1. The sequence goes on along the minus strand of NZ_BNJJ01000005.1, from coordinate 281,604 downwards.
CCCACGGCTGCACAAAAAGCGCTATTGAAATGGCTGCTGCCTGAATACGGGTTCTCGTAATACCCAACGGCGTAGCCCGCGTGGGAAATGGTTGAGTACCAGCCTTCAATGAAGCCAGCGTCTACAGCCGAATTGCTCTCTATATCGTCGATGATGATGGTTCCCTTCGGAATTCCCAGGGCATGCGCTTTCGCAAGAGCATCATTGGCATGGGATACTCCATTACCGTGGCCAACATCACTACCAAAATCAGACTGAATAGGCAAAATGCGAATACCCTGACTGTGGATGTATGAGGCTTCAGACGCATTCATTGGCGAGAAGGCTCTTGCATCGAGATAGCGACCAATAAACTGAGGAGTACCATAGCTCCCTTTAATCTGTTTGAGGAATGATGGCGTGATGAAGCTCACGGAATCAACCCCCCAGAGGACATTACTCGACGATGATCTGAATCTGGAATACGAGGCTGCACTAGCGTAGGTGACAGGCAAAATAGCGGTGAGCCCAACTGCAATGCTTAATGCAAGGGCAAAGAGACAATAAAATCCCTTTCTGCGCACCATGCGTTCTACTCCTTTTTGTACGAAATAAGAAATGGTAGAAAGGATGCGACATTTATCGTGAATACCAGAGAAATATCGCTTAAATTAAAGCGCGATCATTTCTGTAAATAGCGACAAAAAATATAGCACTTCAATTACTGAAAGGATAAGTTATAAATTCATAGTTGTAAATGTATACCCATCCATATACCCATATTTCCTATATAGAGAAAATGGATAAAGCGAAGCTCTTGTCGAGAAGGGGTTATCGATAAAAAGAGGAGTAGTGATGCATTTCTTTATATGAGAGAGAAAGCAGCGGCGAACAATGGTGATATGATGGTGGTTGTCTGGCGAGATGTCGTGCTAGACGGCCTGCCAGACCTGGATCGTGCGATCAACGCCAGCGGAGGCCACGTGGCTACCATCAGGCGACCAGGCCACCGCGTTCACCACCATGGCCATTACTGCGTGGCCTTGATGGCGTGAACCTGTTTGCGGCAATATGCAAGTGCGTACAATTAACATTAAAACCTCTCCATACAAAAAGAAGATTATAAGAAGCAGCTTTTTATAAAAAAAGTGTATACGAATATCTCTAAGAGATCAATGTATATTGGCGCAGAGAATGGAAACAAATTCTTCTGTATTGATTTGCAGCTGTTTGACGTATATGGGTTTCACTCCTGCATTTCATTAAAATTTCCGCCCCTAACATAATCGGATACCGATTGCAGCAGTCGGCTATGAGCACGTTCAAAATGAGCCGAATCCTCATTGCACTCTTTGAAGCTGGTCATACAGGAAGCCGCAATTTCATCGGCCAAAGCTTTGTCTTTATGAGCCAGCAGCGTCAACAACTCATAGTCCTCGATTCCTGCCCTCATTGCTTCAAGACGCACGCTTCCCCACGGTCCTTCCGTTCCTGGGTATGCGATATGGGTATCTCCAGGTGGAAGCCTTGAATCGCTAAGATCGGCCAACACCGGAGAAGCATGATCAAATGGGTCTTGATCCCCCAAATAGTAATTAAATCCCCAATGCAAAAATCCCTCGAGATTGTATATATAATTTCCCCAGTGCAGGTATCTGGTTCTGAGCAATGGCATATCTAATAATCGGTTCATATAATATCCACCTGGTAAGCAGCACGTATAAAACCACAGCTTGTCACCAAGCGCCCTTACTTTTTCAAATTGGTGCCGATGCGTCTCATAATAATAGTTTTTTGGAATCCAAATATCGACTGCGCCTTCCAAATCGAAAATTTCCACTGCCTCGATCAGCGGCACGCCGGGCATAAACTTTCTGACTATTCCCGATAATATGCGGTATTCTTCTGCACAATTTTCAGTTGGTTCGTCGGCAACGTGCTGAACGATGATATTCAGCCAACCGTGCTTATCCAGAAACTTTCGCCAGGCCGTCAAGTATTGGGATATATATGAATACCCTTCAGAAGAAATTGCTCTCAAGGTTTGATCATGAATTCGAACGACAAATTCCGAATCGGTAAATTGTCTCCGTACGGCTACCATACCGCCTTCGATATGGGTAAATCCAAGCTCAAGAAACAACCGGATAAGACGCTCGGTCTTATCGAAACAAAAATGGTAAGTGCCATCGTCCTTTTGTTCGACATCGATCGTTTCCATTGTCACCCAAAAATGAGTCTGCCGCGCTCGCCGCATCAGTTCGCCATATCGGCGTATCATCGCCCAGTGCTCTTCAGACCATCGCTCAAGATTGTGCCTGTCAGCCATATGCGAAAGAATAAACCAGTTACTAACCGAAAGCGTCTCCTTCTCTGGAACCGTTGCCGAAAAAACTTCAATACTTACAAAAACAGTACACTTTTCTTCCCCAATCGTAATGGTCATTTCACCAGTATATATGCCGGAAGCAGTATCCGTCTCTATCTTCCAACAAATATACAAACCTTCTGTATCAGAACGGGTGCGGGTATTCTCTGTTAATGGCTTCATGGCGTCATATACACGAAATGGCGCAAGTCTGGAAGTATATCCTTCCGCAGATTCTCCCGCTTTTACGACAAAACCGACGGGACCAGTATTTTCTTCAACGAACACATCGATTAACTGATAGATTTCAGGCTGCCATTCACCGTATCGCCCGCTTACAGCATTTGTATATTCCCAGCTAATGGACGACTCCGGGCTGACTGAGTTGAAAAGAATCTGGCAAGCGACATAACTCCCCCGGGCAGTCGACAGATGAATATGCCGATTGCCGTTCTCTTCCACCTGGCTGTCCGGATATATCCATTCATTTGCGCTTATAACTTGATATTTCATGTGATACTAGTCTTCCCAGTCTAACAGTTTTCAATTCCAGGCAATCGGATACAAACTGAATGCCAGGAATCCGATAACCCAGGGTGCAATAAATAATAGTGCAAGGCTCATTTGCCTAATAAGATCTATACCTACCAAATTGCGCCAAATCGTCTTCTCCAATGTTTTCCGGTGGTGGCGTCCCATGTTGATTCAAGTGATCTTGAATTTTTCCCCACAACTCAGTGCGTACATATCTTTGATGAATTGGCTCGAAGTCTGTCGATTCAAGAAGTTTCTTAGCTTCATGAACGTTTCCAGCATCCAGTAAGTAGGAAATCATTCGTTCTGTCAAACCGTCATCTTGAAGTGAATTTACCTGGTTCAACCATTTTCCGCGTTCGGACAGAGATTTATCCTTTAAAAGCGATAGAGCAATATCTCTTTCTATCATTATTTGGGGATGAAGTGCCATTTCGTGCGATTTGATGTTCGATAAGGACTTTGCAGCCCTTTCTACATCGTTATACCAGTAACGCAATAACCTTCCTTCAAAGACACGCGCCCAGTCGGAATGAGTCTTACTAAGCATAGATAAAGCCGCATCTTTGTATCCGCATCCTGCGTACCAGACTGCAAGATAATATTTCCATAATTCCTGCGATTCTGATTTGGACAAAGATATCGCCCACTGAATCACTTCCCCAAGCTCGCCTATTCCCGACGGAGGCCATTCGTTACTATGCCATTCCGGAGGGATAGGAATCCTCTCTGGTGTATTATCTCGATAAGCCTGAAGGAGTTGCAACCATACTCTTGTTTTCGAGCGCTCTACCCACTCAAACAACGGGATCTGGTTGTCACTAACAAGTTCAACAGACGGTGTCGTTATCTTGTTAATTTCTAAACATTGAGAACTCGGAATCCAAAACTCAGTGTGTAAATGTCGCTCGTTGGGCTGCAACGAATGCATGATCGACTGATCCTTAATCGGACCTGCCTGAATCTCCACATAGGTTCTTCTTTCAACCGCTGATAAGTGCGCCCATTTTTCATGCTTCCCGGTACCATAAACCCAGAGTTTAATTCCCGGAACCTCAGATGGATCAGCAATGTGGTATAATCCGCAACCCTGATTGGGATTAAATACCCCGAACGCGTTGCACTCGGCACTCTCCCAGAAGTAACCAGCCATTCGATCGATCTCTTTCATGGTTCTGGGGCCATCCTTTGCCCATTCGATATGTTTTACTTCGTTGCCATGATAGAGCACTTTTCCGCTTGGAAAATGAAATTGGGTATCGGCATAAGCTGGAAGAGCGGCATTGGACCATGCCATCCAGGGATGAGGCTGCGAAGTAGGATTAAAGAAAAGAGTCCGTTGGGTTAAAAAGGTATCGAATTCTCCTAAGGAATACTCTACTGTCCACTGCATGCCATAGCGTAATTCCTGCTCTCCACACCATACATACAGTCGATTGGCAATTTGTTTAACGATATAATAGACAGTTTCCAACTGTACCGGAGTATGTGAAATAGGAAAACTGGTTTCAATTCCTCCACTGATAAACGCCAACCGTGGGAGGATCCTGGTAGGCCGAATTGAACCTGGCTGAAATAAAATTTCTCTTTGTGATCTTTTATGAAAAATAGAATGAACTTTTCCCCCTAGATCAGGGCATATTTCCACTCTTAAATAATCGTTTTCTATAGATATAAATCTGAAATTCTTAAATGACGGCCTTTTAGATGTTTCACAGTAACTCTCATAAGGATAAATTCCTTCTGGATCGCCTACTGTTGGAATAGGTCCAGAAGGTACAAGAGTATGGCATAATAAATACTTGGAATATTCATTGTGACAAAGCATAATGTACATACTCCTTTAATGTCCCCTGTAAATTTGATGAACTGTGCCTCACTTCAATATTTACAAGGGAAAATGAATATTATCTTGATTATAAGTAACCTGCTTTAATAAATCAGCTTTATTTTGTATGAAGGTTCAGTTGAATGCACTGGTTCAACTTCTCCCTCATCGACAAAAGCCAGGTTAGATCTCGGGGATATTCATTGAAGGTGATGGGTTTTTCTATATCTTTTTCCAATAACTCTATAGTTTGGTCCTTTCCTATGATCGTTTCCACTAATTGGAACGCTCTTTGATCCTGTAGTGCTTCATAAAACACTTCAAGGCGAATTGAGTCTATTGGGCCATTTTCTCCAGGATACACGAGGAATGCATCTCCTGACGGAAAGGCATTATCGGCATCTGTATTTATAAAAGGATTGATTTTACTGATGGACTTCTGCGAGTACCAGTGGTTATAACCCCAGTGCAAAAAACCCTTTATATTAAACTTGTATAACTGTGTCCCGATAATTCTGTTTCGCATGGAAGGCATATTGAAAAAAACGATTCGAAACTCCTTTGTATTGTCCACAGCAGTAATAAGTCCACAGGTCCTTCACCTGTTGTTCGAGGAAATAATTGATATGGTCATTTGACGGCACAGGGTTTGTGACCGTTCCGATCTGATAAAACTCATAGTCCGAGAGCGCATCAATGACTGGGTAATCCAAAATAAATGATCTCACGAATTGACTTACTGTTTTATAATGATCCAGGTCCATTTTGTCTGGTTCATCAGATATGTGAAAATAGACATTACTCTGCAACTGATGGTTTTCTAAATAATGTGTCAATGCAGGTAGAAACTGCGCAAGAAAATTACGATAGTCAGTCCCCAACGCGTCAGTATCCCAACCGAAGATTTGCTTCGACTCACCGTTCTCCTCCGCTATAATCTTCGGTGCATGTTTGGCGCCCCACTGTGTAAACAAGTGCGCAAATTCAAAGTAATGAATGCCCTTGCATTGACATAGTTCGATCCATCTATCCAGTTTATGAAAGTCAAAACTGTATTGATCTCCCTCCTTCTTTACATCAATTAGCTGAACTGTAGGCCGCTCATGTCCAATTTCCGTTTCCAAAGCTGGTGTGAAAATTGGTGTTAATATCATATTGATTCCATGATTAGCGGCATTTTCTACATAAGTTTCGATCCACTTCCAGTGTTCTTCACTGAAGACTTTAACGTCATACCATGTTGCCAGGCAATCCGCGTAAAACCACTCGGTATGGATGAGCTTTTGCTCGGGCAGACAAGCCCCAATTACCTCTAAAGTAAAGATTTCTTGTCCTAGAAGTTCTCCGAATTCAGCATTAAACAATACTTCAACAGGGTAACTGCCTGCAGGTTGTTCTCTACTGATCTTTATCGTGACCCAGATCGCTCTCCACTGGTTTGGAAATGCGACGACTCCACTATTGTCGTCAATTGGATACAACGGATCTGGATAAAGTCCGGGCATTGTCCTTAAAATATCGTTATCGTGGTCATGGTAGCAGGGAAGTTCCGATGGGACTAGACCAACCTTCCTGACTAATACATCGCCAAGTTCACCTGCGTGCACACTGACACGAATACGTTTGATTAGTTGGTTAGAGCGAAATGCGACCTGAAACGAATACGTTTCCTCACGTAAAGCAGAGGCTTTCGAAAAAGATTCATCCAGTAGCTCCTCATCTGCAAACACTTTTGACAAAGAACTCAGACAGCGCGTTTCAAAAACCCGTTCGGACACGGAATACAATCCAACACCCCCTTTTATGCATTTGATCACAGTATACTTAACTGACTTTATTAAATCAACATTAATATTTAGTGCTCAAGTTTCGATGCAACTGAACAAAGTTATGTAGTTTAGTAGATGAAAATCCTGCCTGTTTGTTGATCCAAATACGGTTGTGTTGCAAAAAATATGAGGAAAAGAAAGGTCTTCAATATGATATTGCTGAAACAATTGCGAACGAAGAGGCAGCATATGATATTGAAGGCGACGGGGTGAGCATGCACCAAAGGCCTGACTGCGGCAAAGCCTTTGGAATCCATGTGGTTATTGAGAGAGCTGTTCATTTCCAGAGACACCGTATGCGGGAGATCAGCATGCGCGGCAGCTGTGCCTCACGCCTTGCCCGCTTCTCCTGCTAACCGTTGTTCCTCTAGATCGAGTTCTCGCTCGATGCGACGGAGTACCTCATCGTTGATCTCCCCCCGGTTTCGCAATCCGATCACCGCACTGCGCTCGACTTGAAGAATCTCTCGTTGTAGCTGTTGATGGGTTATCGCGAGATCCTCGCCAGGCTCGCCCTCTGCTTGCTTGAAGCGTTTGGTGAGGCTGCGGACCCGTATTTCATAGTACGTGCGCAGGTGCTGGACTACCTCCTGCGAGACCTCATCCTGGCTGGCGAGTTCGTCCAGACGAGCGAGCGCAGCCTGTGCTGCGATCAGTCGCGCCTGCATTTCTTGCCGTTCGCTCGCCCCATCATCATGTAAACCAAGTCCTCGAATCAGCAGCGGGAGACTCAGTCCTTGTGCAACCAGAGTGGCGAGAATGACGCTGAAGGTCAGGTAGATAACGAGTTCCCGCCCCGGAAATACAGCCCCCTTTGTGGTCACCTCTGGTAAGGCTAGCGCGGCGGCTAACGAAAGGGCGCCACGCATCCCGGTCCAGCCAATCAGCACCACGAAACGCCAGCCAGGATAGGGATCACGTTCGCGCAGGCGATGGCTGATCATGCGCGGTAGGAGGGTTTGAAGAAATACCCAAACAAGACGGACAAGGATAACGGTGAGACTGATCAGGACGGCGTGCCAGACCAGGGGGATGTGCGAATATGGTACAGTGGTGCTGTTAAGGACAGCAAGGATGGCGGGCAGTTGCAGACCCATCAGAATGAACAAGAGGCCGTTCAACAGAAAAATGAGTGTCTCCCACACGGCGTACGTCTGAAGACGGGTCCCAGAGGAGAAGAAGGTGGGGGCACGCCACGTCAAATAGAGGCCCGTCGTCACTGTTGCCAGAACCCCTGACACCTGCAACACCTCCTGGCCTAGCAGATAGACGGCAAATGGGGTCACCAGCGTGACCGTGATTTCCAGGGGCGGATTGTTCAGCCAGCGAGAGACGTAACTGAGGCTCCACCCTGCCACCAGACCAAGGGCGATCCCTCCGACGCTCACCACCACAAACTGCACGCCCGCGTCGAAAGGCGAGAAGACGCCTGAAACTACGGCGGCCACCGCGAACCGATAGGCGACCAGACTCGTCGCATCATTGACCAGACTCTCCCCCTCTAAAATGGTCACGATTCGTTGGGGGATGCCGAGTCGCTGGGTAATGGCGGTCGCGGCCACCGTATCGGTTGGCGAGACGATGGCGCCGAGCACGAAGGCGACTGCCCAGGGAAGCCCGGGAATGAGCCCATGTGCCACGACGGCTACCACGACGGTGGTCAGGAGGACGAGACCGAGAGCCAGCAGCGAGATCGGACGCAGATTGGCACGAAAATCGCGCCACGAAGTCAGCCATGCGGATGAGTAGAGCAACGGCGGGAGAAACAGCAGGAACACAATGCCCGGGTTTGAAGTGAACCGAGGAAGCCCCGGGACAAAGCCTATGAGCAGCCCGCCCAGTACCAGCAAAATAGGATACGGAATGCGCAGCCGAGGAGCAATGATGGCGAGGACCACCATGGTCACCAGTAACCCCAGGATAAGGATAATGATACTGGAGAGAGATGGCCCGTTCCCTTGGACGAAGCTTCCTGTCAATGACGTGAAAGAAAGCATAGCTGTCTCCTTAATGAAATTGCCCGCCGTGGCGTCAGCCTGGAACTCTAAGTATCGCCCCAGATTATCTGAATGTTCCCCGTAACAACGTAGATGACCGTTTCCTGATTACCATGATGGTATTTTGCCAGTTCCGACGTGTGCCTGTACATCTGTGACATCAACCCATACTCCTTTGGTATCAGCTAATTGCTTGGAAAGCGCTGAGATGCGCCGCATTCCGGCTGTCTGCGGTGTATTGCTATCAAAATGCTGTGAACTTATCTATATGCTCCTTCTCCTGTGCTGATTTCACACGCCGTCTGATATGAGACGATTCTGTCTGCTCGATGGGTATTGGGTTGTAGCGCCAGGCACCTGGCGATGAGTTGTGGTCAATTTCCCCTGTAGAGTCCTGGGATTGACCTGGTGAGGCGTCTCCTTCATGCAGAGCCTGAAAGAGACGCTGCATGAGCCCCGTCTTAAGAAATACCAGCGAAGGCTTCCATAAACTGAATGATGGCTGAAGCATCTTTTTCGCCATAGCCTGGCATCGCAGCCGCGGCTATTTGCTGCGCTACCGCCGTCATTGGCAGAGGCGCGGATACCTCAAAGGCCTCATCGAGCATGAGCTGAAAGTCCTTGTACATCAAGGCCAGGGCAAAATCGGCTGGATACTCCCGCTGCCGCGCGTGCTCCAGATCGGCTTGTTGACGAGGAGAGACAACCGCTGTCTGCTTGAGGACATCGATGAGTTGTTCTCTTTCAAGCCCGGCCTTTTCTCCGAGCACGAGCGCTTCCGCCAGAGCCTGTCTGCCCAGGCCCAGTAGCATATTGACCACCAGTTTCATGGTCGTCCCTTTTCCGCTTGAGCCCAGATAGATGCTCTGCTTTCCCAGCACATCAAGGATGGGTTTGCAGCGCTCATACGCCTCCCGCTCGCCACCAACAAAGATGACCAGGCTTCCCTGTTCGACTTGAGGCACGCTGCCAGAGACGGCCGCGTCGATCATCGACACTCCCTTTGCTCGTGCGGCTTGGAAAAGATGACGCGATGTCTGCGGGGCAACGGTGCTCATATCGATGATCACTGACGAGGCATGCGCTCCTGCCAGCGCGCCATCTGGCGCCAGCATGACTGCTTCCAGAGCGCTGTCATTCGTGACACAGGAGATGATGACTTCACAGCTGGCAGCCAGATCTCTGGGTGTCTCGGCCACCAGTGCCCCAAGTTGGCCCATTGCCCGTGCCCTCTCCGCTGTGCGATCATAGACCGTCAGGTGATAGCCAGCACGTAGCAGCCTGGGGACCATATGACTTCCCATATGCCCCAGGCCAATAAAGCCGATGTTCGGCCTGGAATGCTCCGTTCCCGTCATTGTCCAGTTCCTCCATTTCTTCTGCTTGCACCAGAAAACCCATACATATCCTCTGATCTACCCTATTTTACCCCAAAAGTGTACCCGGCCTATGGAACAGGGCCTTCCAACCAGGGCATTCTCATTTTCTCCTGTTTATTTGCGATCGGTGTTGTTACATCGTTGCTACATGGGGAAAGTATCTTGACGCGATCTTGTAATTGTATAAGTAATTGTTTAGCTAGATTGTTTTCGGGTTGGATACCTAACAAATCATTGACATCGTCGATAGCTTCCTCTAAACTTGCCAAGTAACCACAATTATTTATCAGTTCCCTATAAAGAGAATGGGAGGTAAGCATGCCTCCCATAATAAAAAGAAGATAAAGAGCCAGTTTTCGGAGACCATTATAAATATACCACTTGCAGCATTTTATATATTTAAGTCAGGAGCCATAAAAATACGACATTTTTCATAGATAAATTTTAGGGGGAGCATTTTCCGCCTATGAGCGCACCCATCGCCACGCTCGTTACCCACACCAGCGTTGTGCCAGATCATATTGATGATTTTACTCGCTGGCAGCAGCAAGTGAATGATACCATTGCCCTGTTTTCTGGCTATCTCGACCATACAGTCATCCCTCCAAACCCTCCTTTACAGACTGACTGGGTGATTATTCAGCGCTTTCAGACCGTTGACGCGGCGCGTACATGGCTCCAATCTACGGAGCGGCAGCATTTACTTGACACGATTCAACCATTCCTGATCGGACCAACCGACATTCATCTCTTTACAGAGGATGAGCCATCAGGTTCATTCTCTCCTGTGTCTGCAATCATCTCGACACGGCTCAAACCAGGTCAGCAAGGGGCCTTTCTGCGTTGGCACAGGAGGATCTCTGCGGTGCAAGGCCGGTTCGAGGGTTTTCAAGGCTACAAGTTTGAACCGCCTATTCCAGGTGTTCAGGAAGATTGGGTGACCATTCTGCGCTTTGATTCTGATGCCCATCTCGAAGCCTGGCTCAACTCTGAGGAGCGGAAACAAATGCTTCAGGAAGCAGAAGCCTTCAGCCTTGATACTCACTTGCGGAAAGTAGGCGTCGGATTTGAAGCCTGGTTCAGGTTCGCAGACAGGCAACTGCAAAGTTCACTGCCCTCCTGGAAAGTGAATATGCTGGTGTTATTGGCACTGTATCCTACGGTCTTCCTGTTCTCCATTTTTGTGCAAACGCCGTTATTGATTCATCGGGGAATGCCTTTCTGGCTGGCATTGTTCATCGGCAATGTCTTCAGTACCGCAATGCTTGGCTGGATTTTAGTCCCATACCTGAGCAAGTTGTTCAGTTGGTGGCTCGATCCGCTAAAGCATGCATCTTTGCTCACAAGAACCATTACCTGGGGCGGAACCGCACTTATTCTGGTCATCTATGCAGTATTGCTGTTTGTGTTCTCACGTTTATCATAACGAGAACATTATATCGGAGCTTGCCCAGCGACAAGTCTTGCGGCATGGCGGTTATGCTCCTCAATCACAGGTACGATATTAAGCGTCGCAATCTCACCCCGATCAACAATAAGACGACCGCCCACAACTGTATAGTGAGCACGTTGTGGCGCACAAAATACGACCGCAGCAACAGGATCACTCAGAGCTCCTGCGTAGTCAATGGTATTGAGATCAAGAGTAAAGAAGTCCGCACACTTGCCTGGCTCCAATGATCCGATATCAGATCGTCCGAGCACCTGCGCGCCCCCGCGAGTAGCGATCTCCAACACCTCGCGCGCTGTCATCCATTCCCTATCTCTCAGCGGGTCAGATGTCGAAAGGAGAGTCATCGGTCCCTCAGGCGGCCAGAGTCCCATCTTAAGTCTGGCGAGTAACATAGCCTCCCGTATTTCGATGAGCATATTGGAGGCGTCATTGCTTGAAGAGCCATCAACTCCAATGCCAACCTTCACTCCATGTTCCAGATACTTCTTGATGGGAGCAATACCTGAAGCAAGTCGCATATTTGATGATGGACAGTGGCACACTCCTGTACCTCTCTGAGCGAAAAGGGCAATTTCGTTGTCGTTAACATGTACTGCATGTGCGTACCATACATCGTTGGCTATCCAGCCCAGAGTTTCCAGATACGCAACAGGACGCATTTGAAAATGCTCGAGTGTGTAGCGCTCTTCGTCTAACGTCTCGCAGAGATGTGTATGCAGCCGAACACCACGCTCTCTGGCCAGGGAGGCAGATTCGCGCATGAGATCCGCGGTGACACTGAACGGAGAGCAAGGTGCCAGCACAATCTGCAACATCGATCCAGGGTCAGGATTGTGGTATTGTTGAATGAGCCTGAGAGAATCGGCTAGAATGGCTTCCTCTGTTTCGACGCAATTATCGGGTGGGAGACCTCCCTTTGACGCACCAAGCGACATACTTCCGCGTGCAGCCACAAAACGAACTCCCAGTTCCCTGGCGGCATGGATCTGATCGTCAAGTTTACAGCCGTTCTGGAAAACATACGTATGGTCGAAGGCGGTTGTACAACCTGAGCGGGCAAGCTCGGCGAGGCCGATAATTGTCGTCGTACGGGATGCCTCGGGGGTACGCTGACTCCAGATAGAATAGAGAACGTTCAACCAGCGGAAGAGATTGATGTTCTGGGCCGCGGGCACGTTTCTGGCCAAAACCTGGTCCAGGTGGTGATGGCAGTTAACTAATCCAGGCAACATGATCTGTCCACGCAGATCAAGCACCATATCAGCCGAAGTCGGTAGCTGGTCTGTGGGTGCCACTTGCTCGATGAAGCCATCCCGAGCGAATAATCCGGCGTTTTGCAACTCCCGGCGCTCGCCATCCATCGTGACTACGATCGTAGCGTTCCTGGCAAGCAGAGTTGTCATCTGCTCACTCCTTTCTTATGCTTGAAGCTCGATAAAAAACGCTCATGGCTGGGAACAGAGCCGCTCGAAAATGCGCTCGGGCGTCAGTGGCAAGTCAGGAAAGCGGATGCCAGTCGCATTGGCAACGGCATTGGCAATCGCCGGAGCGACAGGATTGATCGAGCATTCTCCCTGTGACTTAGCGCCGAGCGGGCCAATGGTATCGTATGTATCCGCAAAGTACACTTCGCTGTGGGGAATGTCGGCAAAGGTCGGTATCCGGTAGTTGCGCAAGGTCGGGTTCACCATGGTACCGTTGCCGTCGTACACCATCTTTTCGTAGAGCGCCCAACCGAAACCCATCGCAATTGCACCTTCGATCTGGCCCCGGCATTGCATCGGATTGATCAGCCTCCCAACATCCGCGGCCTGCACACTTTGCAATACTTCGATCTGCCCGGTAATACGGTTCACAGCGACTCTGACGCCGTGAACATTGAAAGCGACCGAGCGCGGCGACAAATAAGCTTTGCGCTTGGACTCGAAGCGGTGGTCTACGCCAATACCAGCGGTATAGAGTTCCTTCAGTGGGATTTGCCGTTCTCCACAAATGACGAAATCATTTTCAAGACGGCAGGCAGATGATGCCATTTGTGTAAAATGAGCCGCAAATTCAATGATATTGTCGCGTAATGCCTCTGCTGCCAGTGCAACTGCCTTCCCAGCGATGACCGTGCCCGTACTGGCAAAAGTACCAGTGTCGTAAGGGGTTTGGTCTGTATCGCCATTAATGATAGTAATACGCTCCACCCGTGTGCCGAGAATTGCAGCGGCAATCTGGCAGTGCGAGGTAGTCGATCCATTCCCCATCTCTATCGATCCCACCGCGAGATGATAGCTGCCATCGGGCAGGAGTTTCATCTCCGCACCTGATCGGTGTTCAGTGGGGGGACCGCTTTCCAGCATCGCCAGAGCAATACCTGTCCCCTCGACCCATTCCTTTCCCTCTGGCCTGGTTGAGCCCTGCCCACTTGTCAGAGCAGTTTCGACCCGGTCAAGACATTGATCAAGGCCATAACTGCCAAAAGTAACATCCTGGGGGTCCTTCCAGACCGATTCTATCCAATCGCCTGGCTGGATCATGTTCTTGCGGCGGATCTCGAACGGGCTGATACCGAGTAATCGTGCCAGATCATCGATGGCACATTCTATAGCGAAGGTTGTCTGCGACGAACCATATCCGCGGAACCCTCCTGCCGGAACCATATTAGTATAGACCGCATACCCATCAGCTTTCTTGTTGGGGCATCGGTAGACGGTGAGAGGGTTGTTGAGAGCGGCAGCGAGCGTTTCACTGGCATGACCGCCGTAAGCGCCTGTATTGGAAACAACGTGGACTTGTATTGCAGTCAACGTTCCATCGCGCCTGGCACCAAGCTTGACATGGGTCGTCATCGGATGACGCGTAGTCGCACCGATAAACTGTTCCTCGCGAGTAAACTCCCACATGACAGGTTGCCCGGTTTTCAGCGTGGCGAGGACGCACAAATCTTCTGTAAGCATCTCCTGTTTCCCTCCGAACCCCCCACCGACGCGCTCGGCAAAAACATGGAGGTTACGCGAGGAGAGCCTGAATATATGGCAGAGTTTGCCTTTGACGATGAACGGCGCTTGCGTACTGGTGCGTACGTGAAGACGTCCGTCGTCACCCTTCCACGTGATACAGCCATGCGTTTCGAGATGGACATGCTGGACTCTGGAAGTGGAGTACGTCATCTCATGAATCGCGTCAGCTTCCTTGAATCCTGCCTCTACACACCCCACCTCACCGTGAATATCGACGTAAATGTTGCGACCAGACTTGTTGCTGGTATCGTGAAGGATGGGTGCCCCTAGATTCATCGCCTCTTCAGGCTCGAAGACTGCGGGAAGAAGCTCGTATTCGACATCGAGCAGACGGCATGCCTCTTCGGCAGCACTGACGCTCCTGGCAACAACGGCTGCAATCCGTTGCCCCACAAAGCGGACGACATTGTCAAGAACGTATGTATCATCTGGATCGACCAGGTGGTCTTCATGGGTAGCTGTACTGTAAAGCCGAGGGGCAACATCCTCCCAGGTAAAGATGTCGACGACGCCAGGAACAGCCATAGCCTTGCTGCGATCAATGGAGCGAATGCGAGCATATGGATGCGGAGAGCGCAATACTTTTAAATGGAGTATTCCATCCATGGCAATATCGAGCGTGTAGCGGGCACTTCCTGTGACTATTGCTTCGCCGAATGGGTTCCTCAGGTTCCTGCCGCAAGCTGTGCCAGCGACATCTTCATCAGTGGAAACGATATTGCCAATGGCATCGTCAATGCTACGGTAGCCAGTGCATCGACACAAATTACCCTTGAGAGCGCTGGGGAGATTCGCCCGTTTCTCATCGTTAAGCGATGCCGCCGTCATGATCATACCAGCTGTACAAAAGCCACATTGAAAGGCCTGAGCATCAAGAAAGGCTTGCTGTATTGGGTGCAACATACCGTCTTGTTTCAATCCCTCAATTGTCGTAATCTGGTGGTTGGCGGCGCGAAAGGCAGGAATGAGGCAGCTATGCACAGGCACACCGTCAAGCCAGACGGTACACGCGCCGCAGTCACCCGCGTCACATCCTTTTTTGACACCGAAGAAGCCGCGTTCACGCAAAAAGGTTCTTAAGCATTGGCCTGGTCTCGGCTCAGCAGAGAACCTTCTGGTATTGACAGTGTAGTTCATGACTCAGCCCCTTTCAGCGCCAGTTCGGAGCGGATTTGTTCAGCATAGTAGTAGGTGAGATGACGCCGGTAGGCAGGTGACCCATGTACATCATCAAAGTAGAGGGAGTCGGGAATAGTCACGTCAATGCAATGACGCAACTCATCAGCAGTCGGCATCTGCGCAAAACGCAACTGCACTGGTTGAGTGGTTGCCGCCGTCACAGTGATCAGCAAATCACCTTCGTGTATGTTTTGTGTACCAATGAGAAGTACAGCCGAGCGCCCGAGGTGCGTTAATGACAAACGGCGGAACGCGAACCGCCTTGTGAGTGCTGTCGTAGGAAGGTGGATGCTACGAAGCAACTCCCCGGGCTGCAGTACATTCGCGTGGTTTCCGGTGACGAAATCGGCGGCCAGAATCTGTCGCGGTAGTGCCCCGCGCGGCCATAATGTATATACACCCTCAAGTGCAACCGTCAATGAAATCATTGGACCTGCTGGCAGCGACATACAGATGTTGCCTCCAACTGTTGCCGTGTTCCAAATTTTAAACGAGGCCAGCAGAGAACGGCAGCACTCACCTATGAGCGGTGCTGCCAACCATTGCGGAGGAGCTACAAATCGGTCCAGTTCGGCGATTGAACAGGTCGCAGCGATATCGAGTCCACCTTCTGATGCATGCAGCGCAGGCCAGTGGAGTGTTTCGAGGTCAATCAGAGTGTCAACGTTCAATTGTGGTTCCGAGAACAGCCAGGTGCCCCCAGCAAGCCACGCACATCCATCGCGCCAGATAACAGTATCAACTGATCCAGGCCGTTTCACTTCTTTAATGGTATTCAAGTCCATGAAGTTCACCCTATCTGTTAGTTTAAGATCACGATGTTGTGCTTACCGCATCATCATATAATTATCGGCTGCAAACAAAACTTCCTTAAACAAGTAGATCAGTGTTGTCATCCACTAGAACATGTGGCAAAAAAGATGCATGTTCGGCATCAACAAGCGCATCTGTTGATACAAAATAGACATCCCATGAACTAACAGGCTGTCTTTCAAAAAGGGTAACCATCGTAGTTTGTTGTTGCCGGGTTGTAGTCAGTGTTGTAGTCAGCTAATGATGAAGATCATACTCCACCACTGTACGGCACCTGTTGCTATCCAAACGTCACGCAGTTTGAGGTTGGCGACAGGAAAAAGAAGGTCAAGAGTATAGATGATAGGCTGAAATGGTGGCTGGTTTGTACTTCTAGATGGGTCGGCAAGTTGCATGTTGTTCCGGTAGACATAGCCGAAGAGGACACTGCCGATGATCCACAAGAAATATGGGCACGTCAGTGTCTGCGTGCGGATGAGCGCGACGATCCCGATAGGTGTGAGCCTCAGACACTCGCTTATGTGTGTAGAAGGAAATTGCCAGGCGAGCGTCCGGCAATTTCCTTCTACACAAAAGTTAGTAATGAAAAAGTTGTCCATGGGGGTTAGTTACAGTGAGTGTTTGTATATTGTTTTGAGCAAACTTTTTTGCTCTCAATGAAGAAGCACTAAATCCAGGGCTGTCTGGCACTTCTTTGTGGAAATGTTAGCCCGTTGTGATCGTGCCATCTGCATTGATGTGAATAGTGACAGTTCTTAAAGGCCTTGTGGCAGGGCCCTGGATGGCTTTGCCTCCCTGGGCAGGATCGAATATGGCACCATGGGCAGGACATACTAATGTATGTGAGCCGCTATCATAATACACTGGCACTCTTTTATGCGTACATGCAGTTTCATAGGCTACAAAATTGTCGTCTGGTAGATGAATCAGTGTGCTGGCATCTCCATTTGCAGGATTGGTGAAATCCATAGCTGTATTGGTGGCCATGCTGGTTGAGCCAATCACTGTACCAGTATGTGCTGGTGTGGGAGGGGCGGTAGGCACTGGTGTTTGCGCTACCTGGGGTGGAGCAGTTGTTGGTTGTGCCTGAGGAATGGTTTGCGAAGTAGGCGTATCGTCTTTTTTAACTACTTTTGTTGGCCCTGGCGTATTGCTGATTGCAGGTGTGATGGCAGCAGGGTTCTTTACATTTGTCACCGATGAAGATGGTGATGGTTGAGGACGAAATACATAGGCCATCCCTACGCTGCCAAGTCCCAATACTGCCGCGGTAGCTACGCCACCAGTAGCCAGTAATGCTAATACCTGACGACGGCTCTTAGCTGGCTTAGCAGTTCGTTGAAGTCGTGGTATCTTAATCGAGCTGGCAGTGATCCCTTCGGCGAATGCTGCGGACGCCGAAGCATCCGTCTGCATGGATAGTTCCTGATTTAGCCAATCAAGCATACTACCATTATTTTGAGCTACGGTTTGTTGGCCTGACTGTAGCGTAGAATGAGTGATAGGGGTGTAAAGTGCCTTCTCAAATGCTCTGGCCAGCTGATCAGCTGTTTGGATGCGTTGAGTGGGATCACGCTTTGTTGCTTGTTGTATTACAAGATCGATATATGGAGATATATCTGGTCGCAGACTGGAGGGAGCAGGTACATCAAACTGTATCTGTTGCTGTACATCATCCAGTGAATTTACCTTTTTGAAAGGAAGCTTGCCGGTTAAAAGCTCAAAAAGAAGCAAGCCGGTAGCATAGATATCGGCGAGTGGATTAGCCAGAGCGCCCTGGATAACCTCTGGCGCAAAATATTCGAGTCCAGTCAGTGGCGTACTCGCGATACTTAAGAGATGTGGATAAGGAGAGGAAGCCATTTCAATACCCTGTATTCCACCGAGCCGGTTGAATCCAAAGCGCACTAGGCGTACCTGTTTGTCTGCGTCGAAAATCACATTGGCAGCGCTTAGCGCGCCATGAGTCACACCTGTTTCATGGGCATAGTTCAGGGCTTCCGCCAGCGGTTTCACCACCTCTAGCGCCTGTTCGGGAGAGAAATAGCCTTGATGATTTAATAAGTGGGCAAGAGAATGACCTGCAATCAAGGGTGTAACTGCATATGTATAGCCATCGTGGTCGCCTACATCAAGCAACGGCAAAATATGTGGATGGTTTAACTTGACAAGTATAGCCCCTTCTCGATAAAGCCGCTCTATAAAACGTTTGCGTGCGCTTACTGAGTACGTCTCTGGGAGGAAAAAAAGTGTCAAAAGGACGCTACGGCTTTGCGTTTGCTGTTGAGCTTGGTAGACAGCATTCCATTGTCCTTGCCCGACGAGACGCTCTAATTTATAAGGGCCAAGTGTTTGGCCAATGAAATGTTCTCCCTGAATGAATGCTACCCGCATACAATTTCCTCATAACTCTTATCGCCGATTGCATATTAGCAGTTTAAGTAGAGGCAATGCTATAAAAATGCCTCTGTAGCTGTCAAAACACCGTAGATAAAGTCTGGCAGAATGGAAAGGATACGGTACATCGTATAGATAGATGGCCGGTCTGGGGATTGCTAAATATGCTCCTCAGATGTGCGTCCTCAAAAAAACACTGCTCATTTCTTCCATCTAATGTGCAGTTTAATTATACAGACCTTTCTATGTACTTCAGTCTTTTAAGGATAGATGCTGGCAAAAGAGTACTATGTATTGAAAGCCTTTGAATATTTGCCAGAGACTTGTTCTCCTTTTCAAAATGTTTTCGTTCCATAGGTATATCAATGAACTGGCCAAAGCAGGTACCCTTGCATCGTTGCCAGAATGGGAACGCCCTGCGCGAATCACGAAGTTAGTTGATTTTTTGTTTCCGTCCTTATATTAATGACGACAAAATAAAGCCGCTTGTGAAACCAGTTCACAAGCGACTTGAGTGGTGGAGATGGGGGAAAGTTGAACTACTACACTCAACAATTATCTCGGTTCTCTTATTAAAAATATAACAGACACTTTTATACAGGAGAAATAATTATTTCTTTATAGTTTTATAATAGAAATAGTGGTATCAACATGCGAAACTGCATTATGTTTTCTTTTTCAGATATCACAGACGCTTTCTAGTTACAAAAGGGGTCCGAAAATGTGCGACACGAGGTCACTTGCAAGGCGTAAAGTGAATATTTCCAGACTTACCATGTTTTGAGTCGTTCTTCAACGGAGAGGATACTCAAGCTCATTGTTGTCTGTCTCCCTCTCGAGGACGAAAAGGTACCTACAGCAATCTAGTACTGGTCCATCGTCTGTGTCATCAACAAATTGATGCCGAAACAGATCGAGCGTTAAGCGACTGCTAACACGATAATGACCAGAATTTATTGGTAGCATGATGAAAATAATGCGTGACCAACATACTAATAACTGTTCTAGGCAACCTATTTTGATGTGTTTCACGCTTGAAAAACGAACCTGGTGATGAAAGGGCATCACATCAATCATTTGTAAGGAGAAACCTGGTATGCATAAAACCCTTGACACTAGTATGAGTAAAGTCCCTGCGCTTACTTTGGCTTTCTGGCTTATCAAGATCGCAGCGACGACATTGGGCGAAACAGGTGGAGATGCCGTATCTATGACAATGAACCTGGGCTATGCTCTAGCCACCGCCATTTTTTTCGCATTTTTTCTTGTTACTGTTGCCGCTCAAGTCAGAGCAAAACGCTTCCATCCATTTTTATACTGGGCTGTGATCGTTGCAACCACTACGGCTGGGACGACAATAGCCGATTATGCGGATCGCTCGCTTGGCATCGGCTATGTCGGAGGTTCATTACTCCTTTTCACTCTACTAATTGCTCTCTTGGGACTATGGCGTATCTCGCTTGGCTCCGTGTCTGTTGATCACGTCACATCGCCCAGGGTTGAAATCTTTTATTGGGTAACAATTCTCTTCTCAAATACACTGGGAACAGCCCTTGGCGATTTTCTAGCCGATGCTTCTGGGCTCGGATACGAAGGAGGAGCAATCGTTTTTAGCGCTGCGCTGGTACTGGTTGCAGCAGTCTACTACTTTACAAGAGGTAGAGCGACAAAAATATCTCGAACATGGCTTTTCTGGATGGCCTTCATTCTGACACGACCACTCGGCGCGACGGTAGGTGATCTTCTCACCAAGGCCCATGAGCATGGAGGCTTCAATCTCAGCCGTGTCAGTTCTTCCGCTGTTATCGCCTTTTTTATCATCTTATGCATTCTGTTCACCTCGCAGAGAACGGTTAATCATCTGAGACAGCGCAATTTGATCTCGTAATTGGGTAAGATGGGTATTATCATGGAGTGACGCTAACTTTACTTTGCGCAGGAAAAATGCGACAGCGTTTTGTTTTTAAGCGTTTCGAGTGGTCACATGCCCCTTCTCAATGCCGTAGAATCATTTTTAACTCGTTCCTATTTGCAAAGCCGACTAAATATTTTTTTCTCGCACACTACCTGCTGGAAAATGGTTCCAGACCCTCACTGAGCGGTTGGCAAAGGACGTTGCGCCCCAAAAACAATACCGGAAGATACTCAAGTGGAAGACGATAAAAGAAAGCCACTTGTGAATTGGCTTCACAAGTGGCCTGAGTGGTGGAGATGGGGGAGAGTTGAAGTTTGCAAGAGCTTATTTTGGTCTGGCTTGCCGCCTTCATTGACAGGCTTCTCATGCTGATTTACAAGGTTTTCCTGTTGAATTTTGTCTATCCCTATCTACTTCTGTTGGGCTGTTTTGCTCCCAGGTCTGCGCCTGTTTTGTAGTGAATGTTCTAAATGGCAAGCCATTAATGACAAGGTATGGAGGAGGTGCCCGAGCAAGCTAGGCGGCAAAGGTTGGTTGTGGAATAGGTTCACCTGCTTTTTGTGCATCCTCGATCCACAATTCGATAACTTCTAGTGCGTTTTTAATAGCTTCATCATAGGTGTTACCATGGGTACGGCATCCTGCGAGCTCTGGAATGGTAACAACATAGATATTGTCGCGTGGGTCCCACTGGATGAGCATTGAATAGTGGTTAGGGTTCATATTCTTTGCCTACCTTTCTTAGAGCTTCTTGTACATCTTCGATCTGATACCGTTTGGCGTCGTTTTCGTCTTTACCAGATAGTATTAAATACACATCAGGAAATTGTGGGTGTACCCATTTTGTATGGCTTCCCTTCGCCGATCGTGAATAAAAGCCTGCCTTTGAGAGGATAGCCTTAAGCCTCCTGATCTTTACTGGCATCGCTCCTCCATGATTTGTCTGCCTGTTCTTGCTATTATACTCCCTGATAGAGCGTGATGAAAAGGTGCAGGGTTATTTTAACTCTTATACAAAGTAGAGCTCCATTTCTGGTTCCTTCATCAATTGTAACTTGCTGAAGGATGTTAGTGTGTTTATAATTTGCTTATATTAATTTCCCCTTAGCCAATCAATATCTTTAGGAGTTAATAGACTGTATGAATGCTCCCATTAGTGATTTACAGAATGCTATAGCTGATGTCATTGCTTGCTATGAGTCTGCGTATGATGTAGCAAGTGTCTGTGAGTTTTTTGGTTTGGAACCAAAAAAGCTCGATGTATGAGTATTCATAGAATGGACTGAAATGTATGGTTGGCCCTTCTAGCAGAAGCGAGAAGGGCTTGTTTTATTGTACAGAAGGTTATTCTTGGTTTCCTTGCATGTAGCCAGCGATCCCAACAATAGCACCTATAAAAATGAGGATAGTGGAGAGAAGTGGTAAGTAGGTAGTGAAAACGGCCGGCTCTATAAATATGAAGGTTCTAAACACAAGGCTGTTATTTCCCGGTTGGGCCAAACCTAAACCTATTAAAGCAATCACAATCCCTAAAAGCATGTTCTTTGTTGACTTCATGTCCTGCGACCTTTCTTACACGCTATATCTTTATGATCTATTTAGATTATAAAAATATATTGCCAAGTTACAAATGCGATTGAGTTACCAAAAAAACATGAATAGCAAGAAATATTTTCTTTCCATTTTCTTTCCATTAGTCCTGCCAATTCGCAGTGAGTTGGCAGAGGTGAGTGAAAGGAGATACTCTCTATGTCTGTTGTAGTGCCAGCTCGTCAGTATCATCACGTGATTGGTTTTACCAGTTATGCAGCTCTACTTCAAATAGCACTACTGTTTCTGTCATCCAACAAAGAGCTCGTCCAGAGCAAACATGCCGTCGAGATAGAGCTGATAGAACTCTTGCAGATGGGGAATCTGCCCGACTTCGGGGGGTAAAGCAGTGAGCTGATTACCGAACAGATAAAGCCTTTGCAAGTTGGAAAGCTGCCCGATCTCTGGAGGCAATGTGGTGAGCTGATTGACTTCCAGTTCAAGCCTTTGTAGTTGTGAAAGCTGTCCAATCTCGGGCGGTAAAACGGTGAGTCGGTTGCCAGATAGCCTCAGCTCTTGCAGATGCGTCAGCTGTCCAATTTCGGGCGGTAAAATGGTGAGTCGGTTGCGCCACAAATCAAGCTTTCGCAAGTGAGCCAGGTGCCCGATTTCCGAAGGCAAAGAAGAAAGTTGACAATGGCCTAGCTCAAGCACTTGCAGATTGGCAAGGCTCCCAATTTCAGGGGGCAAAGAGGTAAGCTTGTTGCACGACAACCGACGCAAGTTGGAAAGCTGCCCGATTTCAGGGGGCAATGTGGTAAGCTGGGTACCCAACAGAGAAAGCTCTTCTAGGTGAGCGAGTTGCCAGATTTCTGGAGGAAGCGTGGTGAACTCGCCTGACAGAGAAAGTTTTCGCAGCTGCGAAAACTTTCCAATTTCAGGGGATACATCGGTCAGTGGATTTGCGTGTAGAAAAAGCTCTTGTAGATGAGAGAACTGCAGGACTTCTAGCGGAAATAGAGCAAACTGATTGCTGGACAGATCAAGCTTTCGTAGATGAGAGAGCCGTCCGATTTCCCGTGGCAAGGTTATCAGCCCATTACAACTCAGATCAAGTCGTTGCAGATGAGAGAGCTGTCCAATTTCAGGGGGTAACGTGGTGAACTGATTGCTGGGATCATTAACACATTGCAACTTAAGCTCTTGCAGAGAGGTAAACTGCCAGATTTGTGGGAATGCAAAGACATTTCGCCTGCACAGATCGAGGTGGAGAAGCCTTCCCTGAGTATCGTATGCAGCATGCTCAGGCATAGAAGAATGCCATTGTAGTTTAAGACCTTTGACAATCTCTTGGTCACGTGAGGGTATGTAGAAACAGAGGCCAAAACGGCAAAAGGACGACGAAAAATTATACTCGCGCCTTTTGTGGTAGGAATGCTGAATAGTCATCGTTCTAAGCAGACGGAAGAACGCTATAAAGCGGGGGTAAATGGATTGATAAAAACCTTGTATTTTGTGGATTGCAGGGTGACTATTTTAATCCCAACTACTTACTGAGAGTCTTCAAGAAGGCGCTGGCAGCAGCTGGTTTTCCTCATATGCATATCCACGATTTACGGCATAGTGCAGCAATCATCTTGTTGTCTATGAATGTCCATCCGAAAGTGGTCCAGGAGCTTTTAGGGCATAGCTCTATCACGATCACAATGGATCTTTATTCGCATATTTTGCCATCAATGCAACAAGAAGTTATTGAGAAATGGGACGATGCCTTTAAGCTCCTAGGCAATCCAGTTGAAGAGGGCCAATTAGACGATGTAGAAGGGGGTGAGGATGAACCATAAAAAGGGGCGTTATCCCGATTGTTGTATAAAAGTCCCCTCTTCTGTGTTTGCCGACTTTCTTGGGTAGCACGCTCAGATGCATGCAGCTCAATACTTCCAGATAAATCTTCTGTAAGAGTGATAAAATAGAGAAAGGCGTAATGCCTGATGAAACGGGGTGTTTGATACATAAGGAGTGTCACTATGACCAACCCTACAGCATCATCACGGGCGGACGATCTCCAAACCCCTCGATCGGTCACGCGTTTTCCTCTCTGGGTCTCTATCGTCGTTGTACTTGGGGCTCTTTTGAGCATCATCGGTGCGGTGATCAGTAAGGTAAATCCTACACTGCTCACGAGCGGGGGCTCTATGACAGAAGCGGCACGGGTCTATGCTGACTATATGTTTGCACGAAGTCTGGCGCTTGCCGTTATGGTGCTTTTTCTCCTTGCGGTAAGATCTCGTCGAATGCTAGCTAGCTTCATGGTACTGATTGCCTTTATTCAACTTATTGATGGAGTGGATGATCTGGTGCGCGGAGCGTTTCTGCTTGCTCCAGGTTTGCTGGTGTTCGCTCTCGTATTTTTAGCTGGAGCGTGGCGGCTGTTCGGGCAAGCACCCTGGCGCCTTGATGCCTGGCGCGAGTCTTAGGGCATCATTGATATATCTGTCAGGAGCCAACGCTCTTTCTTATGCCGTTCCTCACTTATGCCGTTCCTCAGTCGCAAGTTTACGCTCCACGATCAATCTGAAAACATTGATCGTGGAGCGTAAACTTGCAGTGAGAAGCTTCTCTTTTTGTTACGTCAGGTGAGGAGATTCACCAGAGAAATGTTCGGCGCCTTTACACAACATGCGGGATGGCATCTAAAAAATGATGTTGCTATATGCTTTATTATTCACTGAAAGATGGGCCTTACCCAAAGCGCTTTCAATTGGTTGCGCCGGAGAATAACTCCACAGTTAGTCGCGAACTCGACAGCGATATCGTCTTTTTGAGTACTTGTTTCTCCGAAACAAACCCAAGAGGTAGCTGGATCATAGGAAATATCCCACGAGTCAGAGCCTTCGAGCCTTACTATATCGCCGTCATCCATGTTCTCATCAAGTAAGAGTAATCTTCCTGGGTGGAATTCAGGAGCAGAGAGTTGGCGCTTGTGCCATTTGGTTGGCGTGCCGCAGTATCCTTCAACTTGATTAGCGAGCTTGATATCGTTATGAAACCAACCAAAGCCCAACTCTACATCTCTGATCAGTACACTGTAATTACTGTATTATCGTGGGACAAAATTCAAGGCGTAATCTTGTGAAACATAGACAACTTGTCCATGTGTGAGCATGTCTCCCTCTTCGGTGGCAAAACGCATGCTTTCCTCCATCTTGAAAAAGAAATTGCATAACCTAAAAAAGCATTTTATGCTCGTTGCTACATTCTTCTTTTGCTGCCGTATTAAGGGCGCAAATAGAGAAGGCATAAAGAGAGGCTAGAAGCGGATTTATACCCTTGCTTCTAGCCTCTTTTCGTGGTGGAGATGGGGGAGAGTTGAACTCCCCGTCCAAACAGACCTACCGAGGAATGTACTACAGGCTTAGTCGATGTTTTGCTTGTACGCTCTGGTCTCCCATCGACTGGATACCTGAGCGCTGGCCTTCTAGTCTTTGATAACGGTTAGAAGGCGGTGGCCGTTATCGCATCTCGTGTGTATGACGCCTGGAACCGACCCCACGAGAAAAAGTCGGGCAGACGTCGCGTCGCTACTTCTTAGGCAGCGAGGGCGAAGTTGTTTGTTGCTGGTTTGGCAACTATTGTTTTGTCGGTTGTTTAACGAGAGTGCGTACCGACACCTCGGCCTGCAATTCTTCAATCTGACTGCCTGTCGAAACCCGACATCCCCAGATGAAAAACCTTTCCATATGCTTGCTCAATTAAGGCAGGCACACGATTGATGTACTCAATAGTATACCATAATAGTTGACAAATAGCAATAGTTGATAGCTATATTTTTGGCTTGTATTGAGGCGGCTGGATGACACGATGTGTCTTGTAGTGGACGTCTATCTCTGGGCTTCTTTCGTTGTTGCCATGATGGATTTTGCCTTTGTATAATTATTTTGCGTGATGATGACTTTTTAATTGTTTAGAAGTTTAGCGAGCGGGGGTCTGTTTATGGTCATGTTTCAACATTCGTTGGTGCGTATTGCTCATCGTGGCGGTTCTTGTCTGGCACCTGAAAATACGCTGGCTGCTTTTCGCAATGCTTTAACAATGCCGGTTGATATGATTGAGTTGGATGTGCAGATGAGTCGAGATGGTCAGATGGTGGTGTTTCATGATGCAACGGTTGATCGTTTGACCGATGGTGAGGGAAATCTGTTGGATCTGGATTTTTCTTATCTGCGCTCTTTGAATACGGCTGCTCATTTTCCTGGTGTTTGGCCTCAGGAGGAACAGATGCCAACTCTGCGTGAGGTGCTGGCGCTGGCGCGCAATCGAATGAAGGTGTGTATCGAGATCAAGTTTAGTGAGCGCGATGGTAACTTTGGTCGCTATCCACGTCTCGCTGAGATGGTGGCGCGCGAGGTTCAGGCGGCCAGAATGGTGGATAGTGTGCTGATTATTTCGTTCGATTGGGTGGCTTTGTCAAAACTGCGTCGGTTGGAACCCGGTCTGTTGACCGGGGCGCTGGTGAGTAACCAGGTCTGGTCGATGGCTGAGGATCCTGGTTTGGCGAAGTTGTGCAAGCAGATAACCCTGGCCGGCTGTAACTGGGTTCACCTCGATCGGCGGCTGTACACTCCTGAAGTACTTTCCATTATGCATCAAAATGGTTTTAAACTGGGACTGTGGACGGTCGATGATCTGGAGGATTTGCGGCAGCTGGCGACTGATGGCGTAGATTCGTTGACGACTGATCGGCCTGATCTTTTTGCCCAACTCTAATCTTTAATTACGCATAGCTGCAAACGATATCCACATTAAGTAATGGATTGATGCTTTAGTGTGTCTGCCCTTAAATGTTATCCGTTTGTATTAACAGAAAGAGCAATGGTACCATACCCTATAGCTCGTACTCGAGGGTATGCTATAATGAGCCCCGAATACCAGCCATAGGGCGGGTTGAATCTCGGTTGTGAGTGGAGAATCTGAGGCTATGCAGCAATCTGAAATTGCAATAAATGAACACGCGTCTGAGCTGGCTACTCCTGAATTGTCATCGAAACATATCGATATAACGATTGTGGTTCCTTTGATGAACGAGCAGGAGAGCATTCGTATCCTTTTTGAGAGAATTCAGGCGCAAATTAATCAACTTGGTAAATCGTATGAAATTATTTTTGTAGATGATGGTAGTACTGATAAAACATTTGAAGTTCTGAAAGCTCTTCACGAGGAGAATCCTGGCATTGTGCGTGTTGTACGCTTCCGCCGTAATTTTGGTAAGACTCCCGGGCTGGTCGCTGGCTTTGAGCGTGCGCGCGGTGATATTATCTTTACTATGGATGGCGATTTGCAGGATGATCCGCAGGAGATCCCACGCTATCTGGAGAAACTGGATGAGGGCTATGACCTGGTTACTGGTTGGAAATTTCCTCGCTTAGATCCTATCTCGAAAACCTTCCCATCACGCATCTTCAATGGGATGGTGAATAAACTGACCGGTGTCCATCTTCATGATATCAATTGTGGGTTTAAAGCTTATCGCCGTGAAGTGATTGAAGATCCACATCTGAAGTTGTACGGAGACTTCCATCGCTTTATTCCAGTCATTGCGCAGTCTCGCGGTTTCCGCGTGGCAGAAATTAAGGTAACCCACCATCCGCGCCAGTTTGGCGTCTCTAAGTTTGGGGCCAAGCGTTTTGCTCAGGGTCTAATTGACCTGATGAATATTCTGTTCCTGACCACGTTCCTGCGCCGACCACTGCGTTTGTTTGCCCCACTTGGCTTCTGGTCTTTTGTGCTAGGTGTGCTGGTCGATCTCTTTATTGTTTTGCGCAGCTACTTCTGGATCCATGAGCCGATCCATCAGCAGCCAATGTTGTTTGTTGGTATTCTCCTGATGATCTTTGGTGTGCAGTTCTTTCTGGCTGGCTTACAGAGTGAGATGATCCGCCACTATGCTTTCCAACGCGATGAAGAATATAGCGTCAGGCAGGAACTTGTTTAATGCAGGGGATGCTCTTTCTGGTTATGAGCAAGCGGGTATGCCGAATGTGGCTACCCGTTGAGGTGGTGCGGCACGTGTATTGCCAGGATGGACAGCTTCTATATGCATCTGGAATAACAATATGGCTTCTGTTCTTGAGCTTGAATTTGCCTGCCTATATAGTTATAGTGAACAGACGCCGGCGTGTAGAGCTGTCCCGTTTTTTGTTAAATCCGTTGACATGGCATGGACAACCGATCAAACTGCTTGAGCAGATGCATCGAGCGATGTGGAGGATCTGCAGTAGGACTACTTCTCTGACCAAACAGGTGGTACCTATAACTATAGAAAGAGGTATAGCCTGTGGATAAAGAAATCTGGCGTAAGCGTCTGACCTATGTGCGCGATCAGTGGTGTGCTTATCCTGCTCCAGAGGCGTTGCCACGCACACGCAAATTCTGGGTAGTGACGGGCCTGATAACTCTGGCTGTAATCTGCTTTTGTGCCTTTTACATCTTGTACATGGGCGGACGGCACATGGCCTTTCAGACCAATGCCGAAGACTTTGGTATCATGGATCAGTCGATCTGGAATACGGCCCATGGTAATCTGTTGCACGATACTATTTGTAATATTTTAAGCGATACCAATTGCGTATCCCCAAATGGGTACGTGCGTTTTGCGATCCATTTTGAACCCATCTTATTTCCTATTTCCTTGCTCTATTATATCTGGTCTGATCCGCGCATCCTCTTTATTATTCAGACGATTATTGTTGCGCTGGGAGCCTATCCTGCATACTGGCTGGCTCGTCTGCGCCTACGCAACGAGTGGCTGGCAGGAGCCTTTGCGCTGCTCTACTTAATTTATCCAGCTCAATTGCAGGCGACGACATCTGATTTTCACGCGGTGACTCTGACGGCCTCCTTGTTGTTGTTTATGCTCTATTTCATGTATACACGTCAGACGCTCTGGCTTTTTGTCTTTGCTATTTTGTCGATGGCGTGTAAAGAGGATATCCCGCTGGTCGTGATGACGATTGGCCTCTGGTCGGTGATCTTGCAGCGTCGTTGGAAGAGCGGCTTCGCCCTGACGCTGCTTGGACTGGTCTGGTTTGTGGTTGCTACAAAAGAGATTATGCCCTATTTTAGTCCGACCGGTCATCCATTGCTGATTGCGCGTTATGGTGGGAGCGCGGGTAGCAGCTCACTGGTGAAGGATGCCTTCTTGCATCCGCTGTCTTTCCTGCACACGTACGTCTTTGAGTATCACCATCTGGCGTATATTCACGCTGTCCTGGCACCGTCGGGCTATATTCCCAGACCTCATGGTGGCGGTATATTCTATCTGCCAATGCTGGCTCCCTGGGTTCTGATATTGGCGATTCCATCGCTGGCAATTAACCTGCTAAGCTCGAATCCCCAGCAATATAGTGGTTTGTTCCATTATAATGCTGAAGTTGTACCGGTGATTATATTTGCTACGATTGAGTCGCTCGTAGTTGCGCGCTGGCTGACGCGCCATGCTCTGTCCGCGTTGGCGAAACGGGGAGTCGTTCTGGCGCAGGGCAGCTCACATATAGGACGTTTTTTACCTCGGGTTTTGACCTGGGTATTATTGGTCGGTGTCATCTTTAGCGCTGTGCGTTCAGACTACTATTTCCATGGCCAACTTCCATTCTCGATTGGCTTTCAGTGGCCACAGACTAGCGCGCATATGGATCTGGCCCAGCATTTTATGGATATGATCCCGGCCGATGCCTCTGTGTCTGCGCAGACAAAATTGGTGCCGCATCTGAGCCATCGCACGAGTATCTATATGTTTCCGTATGCAGCGGATCCACAATATTTGAATAACCAGTCTGCGGATAAGCTGGCTGATTACGTTTTGTTAGATGTAACAGGAGATATTTATCCGTATTTCGATGCTCAAGCATATACGCGAGAGGCAAAGAAAGTACTGGCCAGTGGCAACTACGGTGTGCTGGCTGCGCAAGATGGGTATATGTTGTTGAAGCGCGGCCTGCCGGCTCCGCATACCCTACCGACCGCAGGTACCGGACAATCATCCGATCCAGCGTCCTGGTTATTCGATCTGCCCACAAGCTTCTGTTCAAATATTTATGTTTCGCCTCAAGAGGTTAAGAATTCATTGCAGGTCGATTTTAAGCAGCCTGGTGGTGAAGCTATGCACCTGGCAGGCTTTGAGGTTGGGGCCAGTAGTCCATTTAGCCGCACGAATGGCTATGGAACGCTGACAACCTATTGGCGCGTGGAGCAGGCCAGTAAGCAACCATTGCAAGTAGTTACTCTGCTGAAAGGAAGCAATGGCCAGGAATATATTGCGAGTATGGATATGCCTGAACTCGCATGGTGCCCTACGCAGATCTGGAAAGTAGGATCAATTGTGCGGCTTGCGAGTCGCACGTTTAATCTACAAAAGAGTGGTATTCCAAATGGGCTAGCACAGATGTCCATTGCCCTTTTACCACAAGTACAAACATCGAGTACAATAATGGATGTACAAGCTCGGCTGCCGTTGCAGATTTTGAATGCACCGCGTACAGTTACTACTAATCAAAGTACGAATACGCTGCAGTTGATGCCAATAACAATTGTCGACTAATGTAATAGTGAGCGGCATCACCAATTCTCTATGGCATGCCCGCAGTAGAATGAAAGAGGATGTAGGATGGGCATTTATTTAGGTCAACTCCCGCCTGCGGAAATCGCGCGCTTAAAAGCTGAATTAGCTGAGACGCTGATCGCTAATTTCTGCTATCCACGTTTTTTTGATCATCGCACTGAGTCATTGCAAATGCGTCCGGTTGACCGTACGAAGCGCCAGGAAGTGTGGCTCTACCTCAGCTCTGTCGATTTTACTGCCTGGAGTCGTGTTGATCTGATGTCTACGGAGTTTCAGCATCAGATAGAGCGGCTTTTTATACAGTTTGTACAACGCAATCGCAATTTCTTTGGTAGCCAGGGTCGACGTAGAATGTCGGATATCCGCTTATTAATTAGCTCATGCGCGGCAACTGTGACGCAAAATCTACGCAATCACCTGACGGGACAGAAGCCCGCGCCTGGCAATCCTCCGTTTGGGAGTCCGCGCCCGGTTGTTTCTTGGAGTGCTCCCAGCATTAGTGGGCGCGCAGAGCCAACATGGGAACAGGTTGTGGGTGCGACCATGTTGCTGCAGCAACAGATGCAGGATATACGTGGCGAGGCCCGTCCAGCGTCTGCGCCTGCTGCAGCTCAGCCAGTCGCTACGCCGGTTGGCGTGGGCGCCAGTTCTCCCAATCAATATACAGCCAGTGGAACTGCTCGTCGTAGTACATCTGCACCCACTATCACGCCTAGCTCGACGAGTCATCCTCCTGTGCAGCAGCCAAAGAAGAGTGAAGCTGAAACACCAGCTGCTAATAAGAAACCTGTGGCTCCGCAGCGGCAAACACAACCAACCGCTCCAACCGCGTCCATGCCTGCTACTATGCCACCTTCCGCCAATAAGACGGCTCGACCCGCTGAGACGGTACCTCCCCAGGCTGCACCGCGCAAATTAGATTCGCTTTCCCAGCTTTATGATAGCAAGAGTGCTGCACCCGTTAATCGTAGTGCACAGACTCCGCCTGCCCCAGCCGCATCGCCCACGCCCGCCTCCCGGTCCACCAGGTCGGCTGCGGACAATGGTGCTCGTCCTCCGACCTCACCATTAGGTGAGACCACGCCAGCACCGGCAGTTTCTAACCAGACGGCGAACGCGGCGGCATCTACCGCAGCACGACCAGCAGCAGGCAATTTCCCGCTTGCCCCTAACAACCCTCTGGCTGCAGCAACTTCTCATGGTAACCGTGAAGTGATGACTGTGAGTGAAGATGATCTGGCAATTTTCGAGCAGATGCGCCACCAGCTTGTGATCTGGTTACGGGTCGAGGCCATTTCAGCGGGCCTCGAAATATCTAACCAGAGTCCTACCCAATTACTGGAAATGCTGCGCCAGCAATCTCGTTTGGATGAGACACGCCTGCAGGTCGTTTCAACGCTGTTGAACCTGGCTAACCAGGTTATTAAAACCGGGCTGGTAAGCGTTTTGGACTATAAACAGGCTCTTATGTTCCACCTGATGCACACTCGTCGCCAATAAACAATGCCAGAAAGCCTCTCTCTTCCTCATACTGGCTGTAGTGAGATAGAGAGAGGCTTTCTGTTATCGTTTGCTTATAGTCAAGATGCGGTTGATGAGGCTGAAGCAGTGATCATGGGCAAGAGCTCTTTTAACTGTTTCATCCAGGTGGGACCGAGCAGGCGGCGTGGGATACGAATGATCCCCTGCTGTACACGCGCCTCGTTGCGGAAGTGGCGGTAGAGGAGGATACGGTTGGGAACCACGTTGCGCTTCACCGTTAATATCAATTCATTGTCTTTGATTGCGATGGCTTCATATCCCAGCTGGGCAGCCTCAACCTTTAAGTTGACCAGCTCGAGCAGGTTATGGGCCTGTTCAGGCAGCGGTCCAAAGCGGTCGGTCATTTCCGCGGCCATGGCCTCTACCTGCTCGGCGCCTTTGAGATTGGCGAGGCGTTGATAGAAGTTGACTTTGAGCGTGCGATCACCAATATATTCATCGGGCAGGTAAGCATCGATCGGGAGATCGACCGAGGTCGAGGGTATACCTATCTCCGCTTGCTTACCCTGTAGCTCCTGGACGGCGTCCGACAGCAGTTTACAGTAGAGGTCAAAGCCTACCGAATTCATGAAGCCTGACTGCTCTGCACCCAGTAAGCTACCTGCTCCGCGGATCTCCAGATCTTTCATGGCGATACGGAAGCCGGCGCCCAGCTCGGTTGCTTCGAAAATGGCGCGCAGACGTTTTTCTTGCACCGGCGTCAGCCTGGCATTTTTGCCATAGAAGAAGTACGCGTAGGCCTGCTGTGTGGCGCGTCCAACCCGCCCACGTAACTGATAAAGCTGCGAGAGGCCGAAGAAGGCGG
This sequence comes from Dictyobacter formicarum, assembly GCF_016587435.1. Next base: position 248,431 of record NZ_BNJJ01000005.1, on the reverse strand, counting down.
CATTATTGACAATGATGGTATTGGCATTCGGAATATCCAGCCCGTTCTCAATGATAGTAGTGGAGATCAGTACATCATAATCGCCATTTGAGAAACCAACCATGACGCGTTCAAGTTGTTCTTCATTCATCTGCCCATGGCCAACGATGATACGCGCTTCCGGGATCAGACGTTGAAGCTTCTGGGCCAGTACCTGTATGCCCTGGACGCGATTATGCACAAAAAAGACCTGCCCACCGCGGTCGATCTCACGCAGGATGGCTTCTCGGATTAGCGTATCATCATATTCACGGATCGTGGTACGAATTGGCAGTCTTTCCTGGGGCGGCGTCTCAATAATGCTCATGTCGCGTAGATTGACTAGCGACATGTGTAGTGTACGTGGAATAGGCGTGGCGGTCATCGTCAATACATCAATTTCAGCTCGCAATTGTTTCAGGCGCTCTTTATGGATGACGCCAAAACGCTGTTCTTCATCGACGACGAGCAAGCCTAGATTTAAGAAGACCACGTCTTTCTGCAACAGGCGATGGGTGCCGATAATAATGTCTACTTTGCCCAATGCCAGGTCTTCCAGTATCTGCTTTTGCTCTTTTTCCGAACGGAAACGGCTGAGCAGTTCTACACGTACGGGATAGGCTTTGAGGCGTTCCCTGAAGTTGTTATAGTGCTGCAGGGCCAGTACCGTGGTTGGAACAAGGATGGCCACCTGGCGCTGATCGAGCACACACTTGAAGGCTGCTCGTAGCGCAACCTCAGTCTTGCCATACCCCACATCGCCACAAACCAATCGATCCATAGGACGTGGCAGTTCCATGTCTGCCTTAACTTCATCGATTGCCCGCTGCTGGTCGGGTGTCTCTTGATACGGAAAGCCATCCTCCAATTCTTGTAGCCATGGCTGTTCTGTATCCGGTGGGAATGAATGCCCTTGAGCAGCTTCGCGCACACTATAGAGGCGAAGCAGTTCACGGGCGACATCCTGCACGTTCTCTTTAACCTTGGATTTAGCGCGCGTCCATTCGGTGGTACCCAGCTTACTCAAAGCCGGGACCGAGTCACCCATCCCTATATAGCGTGTAATACGGTCTAGCTGATCGGTTGGGATATACAGCTTGTCGGTTCCTGCGTAATGTATCAATAGATACTCGCGCTCGACACCTGTTAGATTCATCTTAACCAGGCCCTCGAAGCGTCCAATGCCGTGTTCCTGGTGGACAACATAGTCGCCTGGGTTGACCTCTGCCAGGAATGAGGCTGGAGTAACCGGCTTGCGGCGCTGGACGTTGCGTCGTTTCGACCAGCCAAAAATCTCTGTATCGGTGTAAACATGCAGGGCCAATGAGCGCGATTGCCAGCCCTCGGTTAATTGTCCCTGTATCAAAGTCAGTGTGCCAGCTTCTGGTAGCTGATTGATATTGGTGCCCGGACTTACATCAATGGTATGATTCTGCAGGATGGTTTCGTCACTCAATACTTCTGCCATGCGTCGAGCCTGCATGGTTACAATGATCACACGATCACGATTATCCAGTGCTTTACGACAATCCTGCACAAAGGCTCGTAGTCGACCACCATACGAATTGGCGCTGCTGCAAGGAGGTATCAAATTTTCTGTGCCGCCCTGCTGGCGCATATCAAATTCACTCTCGGCAGTAGAGAGGATGTCCGCAAAACGCAGTTGACGCCGCTGCTGAAGCTGGGGTTCCAGCTGTTTCCAATCCTGGCTGGCGTTGCGCAAGCGAGCTGGATTTTCGTGCTCTTTCTCATTTTGCTCCTTCATCTCCTGTGCCTGCAGATCCAATTCCTGGATATGATTTTGAACGCTGGCAGGATTATCAATGATTAACAGGCCATGACGTGGTAGATAATCCAGGATACTGGCTGGACTGTGCAAGTAAGAGAGATAAAAGGCTATGTCCTCAAAAGAACGTTGCTGCCCCAGCAACTCAATGTCGTGTTTCCAACGCTCCTCGGCATCTTTATGCAGGGTGTGACTATCCAGTTGGGAGAGTTCTTTGACCGCCACGTTTCCCCGACCGGGCAGCGCCTCACGCGCTGGACCAACAATACATGATTCAATGGTATTCAGTGAGCGTTGCGTTTCCTGATCGAAGGTGCGGATCGATTCAATTTCGTCACCAAAAAATTCGACGCGTACCGGTCGGAGCAGGGTAGGTGGAAACAAATCGATAATACCACCGCGATGACTAAACTGGCCTGGTTCCTCTACTTCAGCTACAGGCTCATAGCCAAGGTTGTAGAGGTGCTCGATCAACATGTTTAGATCTGTTTCCTGTCCCGTTTGTAAACGGAAAAGGGCGGCTGAGAGCTCTTGCGGAGGGATAACCAGCTGGGTAAGTGCACGCGCCGAACAGATGACAATAGGGGTGCGTTCTCGTTCAACCATGGCAATTAACGCCTGCATGCGACGTTGTGTGGTCAGGGCGTCACCGATTAAGCGCTCGTAGGGAAGGGCATTACGGTCTGGTAGACAAAAGACATCGCTGGGATTGGGAACGAAAGCCTTGAGCACCTCGGTCATTTGATTCGCCTCTGCCTCGTTGCCTGCCACAATCAACATGGGTTGCTTCAACGAAACTGCCAGACTGGCAGCGATATAGGGGCGTGCAGCCTCTGTGATGCCAGTGAGTGCAGGAATTCCCTCAGTATTTTGTAGTTTTTCATGTAAACGGCGAAACTCTGGTCGCTGTATCAATATTGTTAATAAACCCTGTAATGTCACGTCATCCTCCAGCAATAGACAGTACAAACAGCACCCCCTCCGAGCCTGCAGTGGGGGTGTCATTCGCCTTGCCCTTATTCCATACTTTAGTTATCATACCGTACTGACCAGGCTCTCGTCTAGACAAGACGGTATGCTTTGCCTCTTTTGTCTTATTATAGAATGATTTAAAGCTCTGTCGTATCAAATACAGCAAAAGATTTTGGGCTTATTTTTATTATAAGCATAATTCTAAGCGTGTTACCTGTTTTAAGGCTCTACGGACACATTTTCTCGACCTGCAGTCGCGATGCGAATCATGTCCTCGGCCAGTTGTAGCAGGGCGGTGCGTAACTCTGGCGGTTGATGGATCACAAATGGCAGGTTGAGATTCATCAAGTAGCGAGCCATCGACGGCAAATCGACGTGATGGCTTTGAAAAAGTACTCCTGTGGGAGTTGGGATTAATTTGCCATGCGCCGAAGGGATTTTATGCTGTACCAGATAGAATTCTTCTTGAAATTCTACCTCAATTAACCATTTTTCAGGGATGGTCACGAGGTGTTTAAGAATATAATCCTGATAATCAAAATCTTTGGCGGGAACAAACGTTTCCGTATGGATCTGAACCTGGTGTATGCGATCCAGTCGAAACATACGATACGATTGGCGCAGCGTGCAGTAGCCCACCACATACCAATGGCCTTTCCATCCCGCGACCCCATAAGGCTCAATCGTGCGTGTAGAGGATTGATTATGATGAGAACTATAATCGATCGTCGTACGCAGATGAGCGTGTGCAGCTTCGCTCAAGCGAACCAGTAGAGATGAATCGGGGCGCGTATCCTTTTGTTGAGGAGAAAGCATCATATTGGTTGAGATAGCTTGCAGACGCTCACGGCCTTTAGCCGGCAATATCCGATAAACTTTGGCCAATGCCCCTTCCACCGCGACAGCTGAGAGATCGATTTCCAGCCAGGATGCTCCCAATAATCCCAACATGACTGCAGTAGCTTCTTCTTCTGTAAACAAAAGTGGAGGCAATTTAAATCCCGAACGTAATCGATAGCCTCCACCTGGTCCCCGGTTCCCCTCAATTGGCATTCCCATATCCTGCAGCATCCCGATGTAGCGACGCACAGTTCTGGGCTCAACTTCCAGGCGGCGCGCCAACTCTTCTCCACTCAAATAGGGGTGCATCTGTAGGAGATCCAGGATCGTTAGCAGTCGTGTGCTTGGATGATACATTCTTCTCTCCAATCAACAAGAGCTCAGTAAGAACTTCTGTTCAATTGTAGATCATATCTGCAGATCATGCAAGAGTATGCTTTTCGTGCCTTCGGCCCCTGATAGTTCGTGCCTTCGGCACTCAAAATACAGTTGCAGGCGCGTCAGGTGGTGTTAGTTAGTCTGAGGTGGCCAGATTGTCTGTGGGATTGTTTTCTGGCTTTGCGGCTGAAGCTTGCCGCGCTAACTCTTCTGCTTTACGCTTCTTTTCCTGTTCACGGCGCTCCTGTTTGAGGCGTCGTTTCTCTTCGGCTTTTTGCTGTGCTTCCGGGTCCACATTGATTAGATTCATTGTGGCATCCAGACCTTTTTCCAGATAGAGAGGTACTGCATCGGCTGCCTTGCGCTCGGCAATTTCCATCTCGATTTGTTCAGTGCTTCCCGGTACTCCCAGGACATAATTGACAGTGTCGATATGTTTATTGGTGGGTCGGCCAATGCCCACACGCAGGCGCGGAAACTGATTGGTATGCAGGTGGCTGATCAAGCTATTGATGCCATTATGACCACCAGAACTACCGCGGGCGCGTAGACGGATATGACCGATCGGCAGATCCAGCTCATCATAGATGACCAGGATATCATCGGGCTCAAGTTTAAACCAGCGTACCAATTCACCGACGGCCTCACCACTATTGTTCATATAGGTGGTTGGTTTAACTAGCACCACTTTTTCGTGTCCGATTACGCCGCTGGCAATCATGGCCCGGCCCTGGCGTTCCCAGCGTAGCGCATGGATATTAGCAAGCAAATCCACAACGTGGAAGCCCACGTTGTGGCGTGTTTTTTCATATTGGGCGCCCGGATTACCCAGGCCAATAACTAATTTCATTGGATTTCCTGATTAGCGACCATAAGCAAGGCGTGTGGCCAGATATTGTGGTAATTTCGCCTTCTCAATCTTTTCCTGCGTTTTCTCAAATGAATAGGGTATGCGATAAAAAGTGAAGCCACCATTGGTATCATAAATCATAAAAGCAGCACGTGGATCCCCATCGCGTGGCTGACCAACACCGCCGGGATTGACAATGGCTCGATAGTTTTCAGGAGCCTGCCAGAAACCCTCCGGTGGCACCAGCATCTCATTGGTAACTTCAATCATGCTCTGGCTGAGTCCTAGCAGGGTTAAGAGCTCTTCAATTTCCTGATTAATGAGATCTTCAGCATCCTGAATGGTTTCTTCCGAGGAGATGTTGTCATCTGCTGCTGCCTCATTTTCCTCGTCATCCATCGCCGTTTCCTCATCATTCAGATTGTTGCTGGCCTCCTGATGGATAATGATCTCTTTCAGCTCAGAAGGAGTATCAGGGTTGGCTTCGGGTGCATCATCAGCAATCTGATGTTGCAGATCAGCGATTGCATCGGCTGCATCGGCTACCAGATTTTGAATCTGTTCGGTTTCTGTATGGGCACTCTCAGTTTTATCTGAGGACTGAGTGGCTTGAGACTGCTGCCGCGCGACCCCCACAGTGGTTGTCTCATTGTTCTGTTCCTCTAATGTGTCAGAAGGGGTTGCTCCATCAGCCGATTCTATCTTTGCCACATCCTCATCGTCCAGGGCTCCCAACACCTCATCTGCTGCTAATGGGCTGGTTGGGGTGTTGGCAACTGTGTCTGGTTGCTGGAAAATGACCGGCACATGAGTATGTCCAACAAAGCAGTAGCGGTTATTAAAATGCTGAAAACTTCTTTCCGCCAGTACTTCCGACGTCAGATACTCCCAGAGTGGGCCGTAAGGACTACCATGGACCAGCAGGCACTCATCCTTCTGAATACGTTCTGGCAAATTGGCCAGGAACGCGCGATTCTCTTCCGTGAGTTGTGCGGCCGTCCATTCGGCAGAGATGCGTGCAGCTTCACTGAAATCGTCGAGATCCAGTTTTCCAACCGCAGCCCAGTCGTGATTGCCAGCAATAATAACATCAGTGCGCTCGCGTAATTTTTTGATGCACTCATTTGGATTGGGACCATAGCCTACCAGGTCTCCTAAAAACCAGATTTCATCAATTGGTTCCTCTTGAGCTATTTCATCAATTTTTGCGAGCACTGCTTCTAGTGCTTCTAAATTCGCGTGAATATCGGTAAAGATCGCGTAACGCATGCAGCATACTCTATTCAAAATATATGATACTTGTAAGTGTGGTTATTTTATCATGTTTGTAGCGACCTTACTAGTAGCTATCGACAGAGTACCGAGCGAAAGGGAAACAGTGGCGTTCCCAAATGTTTTTTTCGCATGTGGTATACTCAAGTACAAACGATGGTGTGGTTTCCCAACGAACAGCGCAGCCGCTTAACAAGCGTATATGCAGACTGATCGATGGGGCGCTTAATGAAAAACTTGTAAGGGGGACGTAATGGCACGACCTGTCACACTTTTTACTGGCCAATGGGGCGACCTACCTTTGGAAGAATTAGCTGCCAAAGCGAGCCGCTGGGGTTTTGATGGTCTTGAATTGGCGACTTCCGGCCAGCATTTTGACGAGGTTCGTATCCTTAACGAGCCTGGTTATGCCGAGTCGTTGCGCGCTATTTTAGACAAATACAATTTGAAAGTTTATGCTGTTGGTGCTCATCTGATTGGTCAGGCGACCTGTGATCCTATTGATCCACGGCATAAAAACATTTTGCCGCAGGCGGTATGGGGCGATGGAGAGCCCGAAGGTGTTCGCAAACGCGCTGCTGAGCGTATGAAAGATATCGCGCGCGCCGCTGCTAAATTTGGTGTCGATCGCGTCACTGGTTTTACCGGCTCAAGTGTCTGGCATATGCTCTATTCTTTCCCACCCAACGATTTTGCTGAGATTGAGCGCGGTTATGCAGATTTTGCCAACCGTTGGAATCCAATTATCGACGTTTTTGATCAAGAGGGTGTCAAGTTTGCATTAGAGGTTCACCCAACCGAAATCGCCTACGACTTCGTGACAACGCGTAAGACGTTGGACGCGATCAATAATCGTCCGGGTTTTGGCATCAACTTTGATCCCAGCCACCTGGTGCCTCAGTTCCTGGATTCGGCAACCTTCCTGGCTGAGTTCGCTGATCGCATCTATCACGTGCACGTCAAAGACTCCAAGCGTCATCTGAATGGTCGCCGCAGCATCCTGGCCTCTCATCTAAACTTTGGCGAGGCCGAGCGCGGTTGGGATTTTGTCTCGCCCGGACATGGCGATGTTGATTTCGAGTCGATCATTCGTACCTTGAACCGTATCGGTTATCAGGGACCCCTCTCGATCGAGTGGGAAGATTCTGGTATGGATCGCGAGTATGGGGCGCAGGATGCACTGGCCTTTGTGCGCCGCTCCGACTTTGCTCCCTCCAATGTGGCCTTCGATGCTGCTTTCAGCAAAAAATAATGGCCATGCTTTTTTATAGCATCCGATAATGAATGAGTGGACACCGATAATGAATGAGTGGACACTATGTATGGTGCCCGCTCATTCATATTTATTCTTGGGGAGGCAGCATGGGCAGGTGGAACCCCCAATCCAGCAGCGCAGCGGCATCGATATTGCGCTGCGTTTCGTCTGGACTATTGAGTATGACGCCGATCAAGTGATGTTGATGGTTGGTAGCGGCGAACACCAGGCAGTAGCCAGCGCCAAAGGTATGCCCGGTTTTAATGCCAGTTGCCCCCGCATAATTCCCCAGCAGTTTATTGGTATTGGTCCAGACCAGCGTCCTACCGCCCACGTGGGCAGCATACGTCTGGGTATGGACGATGGCCGCAAACAATGGAATACTCATGGCGTAGCGGCTTAACCTGGCCAGGTCATAAGCGGTCGTGTAGTGCGTATTGCTGTCCGCCGTCAGTCCATCAGGACTACTGTAATGGGTTTGAAACAGGTGCAGGCGCTGCGCGAAGAGGTTCATGTGATTGACAAACACATCTCGATCCCCTCCGCCCAGTTCATCGGCAATCGCATAGGCCGCGTCATTCCCTGAAGGCAGCATCAGTGCATAGAGCATCTCCTTGAGCGGCACGACATCTCCCACTTCTAGCCCGGCGCTGCTCCCATCGTCTACCACCACTCGATCTATCGCGTCCTGATGCACATGTATCGGCTGTTCGAGATCGGCCGTCTGGATGGCGATCAGGGCCGTCATGATTTTTGTGGTGCTGGCCATCAATAGTGGCTTCTCACCATTTTTTTCATAGAGGACGTTGCCGGTATCGGTGTCAAGCAACAGTTCGGCCGTTGCATTGGTAGCGGGAGCCGTTCCCCTGGCTGTCAGAATGGGTATCGCGGTCGGGATTGGTGTAGGCGAAGCGAGCGGATGTGGAGTCGGTGTGGGCGAATCTGCGAATGGTGTGCTGCTCTGCAATGTGGTCCCGAGAGGGGTAAATGCAATGACGGGTACCAATATAAGTAGCACGATGGCTATAAAAAATAGCAATAGCGCGATACGGCGGCGTTTCATTACACATTAATGCCTATTCGTTTTTAATTAAAGAAGCGCTCTGACCTCCTCATGTGTAGAAATGTAAAGGGAAGGCAGAGCGCTCGAACTGGTAATTATAAGTTGTTGGGCCAGCGGGTATGATAATCGGTTACCTGCTCAAAGGCATCAGCGATGCGTAGGATCACATCTTCTTTGAAGACATTGCCAAGCAACTGCAGGCCGACCGGGAGATTTTCGCTGAATCCGCCTGGAATAGAGACGCCGCAGATACCGGCCAGGTTGGCTGGAATCGTGAAGACGTCTTGCAGATACATCTGATAGGGATCAGATATCTCACCGATTTTGAAGGCCACCGTTGGTGAGGCTGGACTGACCAGGGCATCAAATTTCTCGAAGGCCTTATCAAAGTCCTGCTTGATCAAGGTGCGTACCTTCTCGGCGCGCTTATAGTACGCATCGTAATAGCCGGCCGAGAGGGCGTACGTTCCTAGCATGATGCGGCGCTTCACCTCAGCACCGAAGCCATACTCGCGCGTTTTCTCCATCGCTTCCCACATGTCGCTGGTGTCGCGATACGAGTAACCATATTTCACGCCATCATAGCGGGCAAGATTTGAGCTGGCCTCGGCTGGTGCGATGATATAGTAAGCGGCGACGCCGTATTTTGTATGCGGCAAGGAGACCGGGCTGATTTCGGCACCCATTTCGCGCAGGCGCTCGATATTGGCTTTGACCGTCTCAACGACCGCGGGCTGTGTGCCCTCAACCCAGTATTCGTCTGGAACGCCTATGCGCAGCCCTTTGATGCTACCAGAAAGTGCGCTCTCATAATCCTGTACCGGTTCGGGTGAGCTAGTGCTATCGCGGTGATCGTGACCGGCAATAGCTTGCAGCAGAATCGCCGCATCACGAGCATTGCGCGCAAAAGGACCAATCTGGTCCAGCGAAGAGGCAAAGGCGACCAGGCCAAAGCGCGAGACGCGCCCATAGGTTGGCTTGAGTCCCACCAGGTTACAGAGTGAGCCTGGCTGGCGGATCGAGCCGCCGGTATCACTACCGTACGAGCCCATAGCCATGCCGGCAGCCACCGCCGCCGCCGAGCCGCCGCTACTGCCACCGGGCGCGCGCTCTAAATCCCAGGGGTTATTGGTCGGGAAAAAAGCTGAATGCTCGGTTGACGAACCCATGGCAAACTCATCCATGTTTGTCTTACCCACCATGACAAAGCCGGTGGTATTCAAGCGTTCCATCACCGTGGCGTCGAAGGGCGGTTTAAAATTTTCCAGCATCCGTGAGCCACAAGTAGTGGTAATATCTTTGGTGCAGATCACATCTTTAATGGCCAGCGGAATACCCGTCAGGGGGTGAAGGTTTTCGCCACTGGCGAGGCGTTTATCCGCCTCACGTGCCTGCTGCAGGGCCAGCTCATCCGTAACCAGGGTAAACGCCTTAACTTTCGGCTCAATCTCACGGATACGATCCAGGTGGGCCTGCGTCAATTCGACCGCAGAAATTTTACGCTGGCGTAAGAGCGCGCCAGCTTCAGAAATGCTTAACTTATATAATTCTGTCATCGATCCTATGCCTCCTCCAGTACCGCATTGACCTTCAGGCAGTTCTCATCCTGATCAGGAGCATTTGCCAGCAACACCTCGGGTGGATAGGATGGTTGTGGAACATCCTCACGCATGATATTGGTGAGGCGCGACGCATGTGCTGTTGGGGAAACGCCGCTCACATCCGCTTCTTGCAAAATATGGATGTGATCTAGAATGGCAGAAAGTTGATTACCAAAGATGTCAACCTCCTCCTCGCTCAGCCCCAATCTGGCGAGTTTGGCTACATTTTGTACCGTCTCGCGATCAATCATACTGTGTCCTCTTCTATCTATATAACCTGCTTGCTACCATCGGACGTGGAAGCCGCTTAAATGTTCCGTGGGTTCTCTCCAGGTTACGCGTACATCTTGCACCTGAGCTGCCGAGGGGCCCTGCCGCAACAGGGTCAGCAGCCGTTCGAGAGCGGGGCGCGTCCCCTGAGCGACTACTTCAACGTCGCCATTGCTATCATTGCGGACGTACCCATGTAACCCCAGGGGAAGTGCTTTTTCGATAACGAAATAACGAAAGCCTACGCCCTGTACAAGTCCGACTACCACTGCGTAAAATTCATCTTTTGGGTTCGGATTGTTCTGGCTCATAACTCCCATCATAGCATAGACTCGCCTCTGAGGATAGTCCCTTTCCCAGAAAGAGTAAGGAGACTTTTGCTATACTTGAGATATAGGGCTGAGGATAGACGTATAATTATACGAAATGGTGCAACAAAAACATATGGCGTATCGTATTATTTAGGAACGTTCGTACATGGTTTTTTATACAGTAAATTCAAGACTTTCATTGTGCCATTGCGGTCGTAAGTGATACCATAATATACACCACTTTCCGTCTATCACATTTCAAAGGACCAGATAGCTATCGATGCGTCAGTCTCAATAAAACCTCTTGTGGAGTGATTAATGCAGTCAGTACAAGACCTTGCAACCGCTGTACAGCGTGTGATCGGCAATGTTGAGCGGGTCATTGTTGGCAAAGCCGAGCCCGTTGCTTTCAGCTTGATCGCGGTGATTTGCCATGGGCATATTTTGATTGAAGATGTGCCTGGTGTGGGTAAAACTGTGCTTACGAAAGCCATTGCTCGTTCGATTGGATGCTCTTTCAAACGTATCCAGTTTACTCCCGACCTGTTACCCAGCGATGTAACTGGTGTGTCTATTTATAATCAGAAATCCAGCAACTTTGAGTTCCGTCCTGGACCGATCATGTCACAGATTGTACTGGCGGATGAGGTCAATCGTGCAACTCCCAAGACTCAATCAGCTCTGCTAGAGGCTATGGAAGAAGCTCAGGTTACGGTTGATGGCGTGACCTATCATTTGCCCCAACCCTTCATGGTGATGGCCACGCAAAACCCTATTGAATATGAGGGCACATTCCCTTTGCCCGAAGCACAGTTAGATCGTTTTATGATGAGCATCAAGCTCGGCTATCCACGGGCTGAGGACGAAATAAACATTCTGGATAGTCACCAACATCATCATCCACTCGAGGATCTGGCCCAGATTATGACGGCCGATGAACTGATCTTGATTCAACAGCAGGTACGTAGTATACATGTTGATCCGTCGATTCGAGAATATATTGTTGCCATTGCCAACGCGACCCGTAACCATCAGAATATTTACCTGGGCGTGAGCCCACGCGGATCGCTGGCCCTGTTCCGGGCCGCGCAGGCGCTGGCCGCTATTCGGGGTCGTGGCTATGTGATTCCTGATGACATCAAACTGCTGGTCAAGCCGACATTGGCACACCGTATTATTGTTACACCTGCTGCGCGCGTACGTTCTGTGACTCCGGCGCATCTCCTGGATGAGATATTACAATCGGTGCCGGTGCCAAACGCGTGGGTTGGTGGTGGAAGGGGGCGCTAACTATGCGTCCCTGGCAGGTATTCTTACTGATTCTTGTGCTGGCCTTTTTTGCCATTAGTAGTGCCTGGAAGGTTCTCTATGTCCTGACCTACGTATTACTGGTCCTATTCATTCTATCCTGGATCTGGACACGTTTCAGTTTGCGCAGTATGGTATTTCGCCGTACCGCCGTAGCTGGACGCGTCCAGGTGGGGGAATACTTCGATGAGCGCTTGATGCTCGACAATCTTAGTTCCTTCCCTAAGTTGTGGGTGCAGATCGCTGATGGCTCGACCCTGCCAGGGCATTGGGCTGGTTATGTAGCCAGCATGGGAGGACGCAAGCGGGCCACGTGGCGGGCACGGAGTGTATGCCAGCAACGCGGACGTTTCCAACTAGGGCCTGTTATGGCAATGAGTGGAGATCCCTTCGGGCTGTTTCGCCGGCGTGTAGTGTTGGCCCCTTCACAGGAAGTGCTGGTCTTGCCACGCGTCTATCCATTGTCTAACTTTGCCCTGTTTACCGGTGGTTTGCCCGGGCGTGGAAAGAGCTCTCGCCGCGCACTACAAACAACGACCACTCCAACAACCATTCGCGAATATGTTAGCGGTGATGCACTGAGTCGCATTCATTGGCGTTCCAGTGCGCACTATAACAAGCTGATGGTCAAAGAGTTTGACCTGGACCCGGCTGTTGACGCCTGGATCTTTTTGGATCTCCATGCCTCGGTCCAGGCTGGTGAGGGCAATGAATCTACCGAGGAGTACGGCGTAACTATTGCCGCTACCCTGGCCACATATCTCTTGCAGCAGGATTTTTCGCTGGGCATGATTGTCAACGGTGAACGCAGAGAAATGCTTTCGCTGGATCGAGGTGACCGCCAGATCGAACGCGCACTGGAATTGCTGGCCGTCGTTACGGTGGGTAACGGTCCAGAACTTAAAGAAGCGCTGGCGATGGATGCCTTTCACTTTGGACGGAACGCTGTGGCTATCGTGATTACACCGTCCCATTCACGCGATTGGCATGAAAGTTTGCGCCATTTGAAACTGCGTGGAGTACAGACCGCCGTTATTGGATTGGATGCAGCCTCGTTTGAAGCACTGCCACCGGATGAAGATACACTGGCTTTACTGGAAGGCTCAGGTATACCGGTCATGCGCATCAAATGCGGCGAACCTATTACTCAGATTTTAGAAACGGGTACTGATGTGCGTGCACTACAACAGAGGTAAACGTAATGCGCAATGCGGCGATGGAACGGCTCTCCAAACTTATTACCGATCCACCCCATAAACGCCGGGGTGGCGTTGATGAGTTGGTTAGTAACAGGGGATTCTCATACTACTTCGAAGAGGGCTGGTTTTCTCTCTTCTTGCTGGCTTTAATGGTTTACTGTGTTACCTGGTGTATTCAGGCCGCTAACTGGGTGGATAATCTGAGCGTGCTGACCTTTACCACTTTTGTGGCCTTACTATTTGGACTCTGGTCGGCCAAGCAGCAGCGCTTTGCGCCAGTTCTGGTCTATACCTCGATTACGTTGCTGAGTTTTGCTTTTGCCTACTGGCAGATGACAAAATTATTCTATGATGATAGTTTCGCTGCTAGTTGGCAGGGACTGCTGCATGGATGTAGCCTGATCTTCAGTGGTAATTTTACTATCGATAATTCTATCCCTTTTTTATTTATTGTCTTCGGTTGTTTTATGCTGGCGTATTATAGCATGCTGTGTCTGTACCGTTGGCATCTCCCCTGGTTGATGGTTATTCTCAATGCCATCGTCCTTGTGTTCAACTTAAATAATGTCATTGCACCTTATATAATTCTGCTTGTAATATTCTTACTGGCCGCTCTGATCCTTTTATTACGCTTTAACCTCCACCAGGCCATTCATGGCTGGCAACGCAAAGGTCTGCGCTACTCAGATGATCTTAGCTGGGATGTGATGCAGACGGGCATTTTTATCACTATAAGTATCCTTGTGCTTTCCTGGCTTCTCCCTAGCTCTTATGAAGAGTCGCACCTGGCACAGATCTGGACCCCCAGTGGCCCGTTAGGACAATTCGCCACGGTCTTTAATTCTTTGAATACCAATGATAATGTGGCCGCCAACCATGGCAATTTTAAAGATACCCTGGTGCTCGGTGGCAATCCTAATTTGACACGCGATGTTGTGTTTAAAGTTAAGATCGATGATGTTCAACCTCAATACCTGACCCTGGTTACTTACGATACCTATGAGCATGGATGGTCGATCGTCTATACTGATCAGAAGTATCATATTGCAGCCAATACCACGTTAGTGACCAGCACTCAAAAGATCCACAATGTCAAACAAACCATCGATGTAGTTGCAGCCCCCGATGAGCAGCAACCATACCTGGTTGGAGCCTCAGATATTGTGCAAATGTCCTTACCAGCGAACGTGCTGGATGGTAGTGGTGGTATTATTGCCTGGCTAGGGGATAACAATACCAGTTTGACAGCTGGTACGCACTACACCGTGATCTCTACTGCCTCGTCGGCTGATGTCGCATCGTTGCGCGAGATTCCTATGCCCGCCGATGCGCCCAGCTTTAATCCTAATCAGGCACCAGACGCGCAGCCTCCAGTGGACTACTTTAATCCCCAAACGGTAAAAGATTTTACTCAAGTCCCTGGCTATCTACAGAAGGATAAGCGTATTCAAGAACTGGCGCAAAAAATAGTCACCCAGGCAAAGGCCAGGACCATGTATGATAAGGTTGTGGCCCTGGAATCCTATCTGCGCCAGCACTATACGTATAATACCGATATCCATCCACGGGCCGGCGTTGATCCCGTCCTCTGGTTTCTCTTTGACAACAAAAATCACGATGGCTATTGCAACTACTTTTCGACGGCAATGACTTTAATGGCTCGCTCGTTGGGTATTCCGGCTCGTGAGGTAGCCGGGTATGCCGCGGGCACATATGAAAATGGACAATACACTATTCGTGGAGTGGATGCCCATAGCTGGACACAGGTATACTTCGCGGGCTATGGCTGGATTAACTTTGAGCCTTCGGCCAGCTTTAAAACGTTTGATCGCCCCCTGCCTGATCAATATACCGCCAGCGCTCCTCTTCCTGGCGGCAATAATGTTACTTTACCTTCGGCCGCCAATAAAGCTCATCGAGGGCGCAATATTGATAATCCCGCTGATAGTGGAAGTGGTGGATCAAGCATCAATCAGCCGCAGGATACATTTCAAGCTCAACTGCGTATCGCCCTGTGGAGTATACTCATAGTAATCGTGCTGGGAATGATAATCTTTCTGCTCTGGTGGCGGCGTCTTTTCAGCCGCTATAGTGTGGCGACCCAGATGTATGGCCGCATCTGTACCCTGGCCGAGTGGGCGGGATTTCAACACCAATCCTCGCAGACGCCATATGAATACCTGCACAGCCTGGCGGGTTCGGTACTGACTTCAAAAGAAGATGTGCAGGCCCTGGAGCGCCTGGGGAACATCTTTGTTCGTGAGCGTTGGGCTGAGCCTGGTAGTGCAGAGCATCCACAGCTATCGGGAGAAAACAACGAGTTGCCAGCCATGTGGAAACGTTTGAGGGTGCGCCTGTTCTTTTACGTCGCCCGGCATCCTCGGTTCCTGCGCCGTGTGCCCGACGCTATTGCCAGACAATACAAACGCCTGCAGAAGAGGCGACAAAAGCGCAAAAAACTGCGGCTAGAATTTTAGCATAGACTGCTTGACCTACAGGATACATTCTCGTACACTATAGATTGCGGCCTCCTGTCATCTTAACTGTGGGCTGCACTTTTTCAAGCTTATAATTTGGTAGGAGGATTCCATGTCTGAGAATAAAGTAATAAATCCGGAGCAAACTCTCGTTCCATTGGAAATCCCTGAGAAACGGGATTTAGATATAGCGGGTGCTCCTCCTGTGCGCCTCCAAACGCTGGACCTGGCACGCCATATCGCGATTGCCCCTGACCACAAGCAGTATGTTGTCGCTACTTTTGCGGACCGCAATCTTGGCCGTGATTATGTAACCACCATCTATCCTCAACAAGGTGGCTACCATACACTGGTGCGTTTACCTCTCTGTGAATATATCTTTAGTGATCCAGAAGAAGCCCTCCAGCGGCACGTTGAACTGGTGCAGGTGATTCAGCAGGGGAAACTAAAGTTCTATCTGAAACAGAAGTAATAATAACTTATCATTTACAAAAATAAAAATTGTTGTGATATTCTCTTGACATAGCACAAGTATATTCCGTATACTTGGAAGCAGTGGGGATTACATGCGTAATCCCCAATACCTCACACATATGGTGAGATATTTTTTTCTGCCTTTTTAGCCGATTTTTATGAAAGGAGATGGCCGGCATGTTGAATAATCGTGTACTGTCTCATGTATTGCTGCGCGAGCGCGCTGCTATTTTTGATCACGATACCCATGCTGTGCTCGGTGCCGCCACGGGCGTGTACGCCTCAGGCCTTGCGGTCTTTGTGCGCCTCATCGGTGTGGCCCAGGGGACCAGTGTGCCCATCTCCCGGAGGAGACCGCCTGACATAATATAAAAGGCGCGTCAAATGTAAGAGCAACCCTCCAACCGTGGGCACTGGTGAAGCAACTTCCAGTCCACGGTTTTTTATTGCGTTTTTTTCTGAGGGCTTGAATTATCGTTTTGCTGATGAATGGAGGATGGTATGTCGTTTTGAGGCATGTGCCTGGGAATGTAATGGTAGAAGTATGGAATTTGTCACTGTCTGGTTGGACAGATACAGCCTGTTCGAATGTTCGATGTAGAGATTTCGGTGTTGATCTAGACTGAAGAGAGTTCTGATAGGTTTGGTTATTCCAAAGGAGAAAACTCTTGGCTATCACTGATCTTACAGCTATGCCATTGTTAAAAAATATTACCATTGATCCGACCAATGACGCGGTCGTCATCGATGGAGTGTCAAAGGTTTTTAAAAAATCACGTCCTTTATGGGATCGTTCACGGAAAAAAGCACTGGAAAATAAACAGAAAAACGAAGTGCGTGCGGTCGATAATGTCAATTTAACAGTTAAACGTCGTGAGATCGTCGGTATTTTGGGCGCTAACGGTTCAGGTAAATCTACCTTAATCCGTATTCTCTCAACGCTGTTGATTCCCGATGAAGGCTCGGTGCGCATCTTTGGCTATGATGTGGTCAAAGACGAATATACGGTGCAACGCCTGATCAATCGTGTGAGTGTGGAGGCATCGTTTTTCAAGAAGCTCTCGCCGATGGAAAACCTGCTCTATGCAGCTCGGCTCTATAACATGAATGGAGCAGAGGCACGCAAACGCATTCGCGAGATTCTGACGCGGCTGGGCATCAAACCTGATCGCATCGATGCGCCGTTGGAGAACATGTCTCGCGGTATGCAGCAGAAAGTAGCTATCGCACGGGCATTTCTGACATCGCCAATCCTGTTATTGCTGGACGAGCCAACGACCGGACTCGATCCGCGCTCAAAGATCGATGTGCAGAACTTTGTTAATGAGCTGCGTGATGTGCATGACGCGACCATCTTGATCACGACCCATGATATGGATGAGGCTGAGGCCCTGTGTGATCGCGTGGCCATTATTGATAAGGGACGTATCGTCGCCTCAGGTGAAACAGAGGCACTGAAGCGTACTGTGTCCGATCTTCACGGCAAAACAGAGTTGGTGTCGATGAATGAAGTGTTTATGCACTACACCGCTACCCATCTGATCACAGAAGAAGACGTGGAGCGCTATGGAAGTTGGGAAAAGGCCTTCGAGGTGTATGAGGCCCAGCGTGAAGAAGAAGAGAATAATTAAGGGGAGATTTTTACTATGTCTTCGATGATCCATCAGGCGCGTGCCAGTTATGCGTTTTTTGAACGCAACTGGAACCTGACCAAGCGCTACTGGGCCTGGGAGGTTGTCTGGCTCTTTTATAACGTTGTGAATGCTCTCAGCATAACGTTCATTGCTCAAGCTACGCCTGACCTGAAGCCGTCTCAGGTAAACTATATGATTCTCTACCTGTTGATTGGTACATCGGTCTGGACCTATTTGAGTGTCACCTTTGATGGAGTAACTGATGTCATCAATATTGAGCGCTGGGAAGGGACGATTGAGCATACCTTTATGGCTCCCATCTCGCGTTTTACGCATATGATTGGTAGCTGCTGGTATGCCATTGCGCACGGTCTGCTTTTCACGGCCCTGCAGTTGATCGTGGTGGTCTTCTTTTTCCATCTCGACCTCAGCCATGCCAACTATCTGACGGTCGTGTTTATGTTGCTCCTGGGTAGCATCTCGTTTATCGGCTTTGGGATCGCAACCTCGGTGTTGCCGCTGCTGTATACCGAAAAAGGTATGCAGATGTCCTTTATTGTGCGCGCCGTGATCCTGCTGGTTTCGGGCGTCTACTATCCAATTAGCGTTCTGCCGGCCTGGATGCAGCCACTATCCTGGCTCTCGCCAGCGACCTATGTGTTGAACGGCTTGCGCTTCGGATTACTGACAGGCAAACCGATCTGGTCGCCCGAGATCTGGGGCAACGTCTGGCCGCTGCTGATCACAGGCACGGTGAGTATCCCTGTAGGTATGCTGATCTTCCGCATGGCTGAACGCTACGCCAAACGCACAGGAAGATTGAAGCGCAACGGCTAATAGTTTTTGAGGTTGATTTATCAGGTGGAAGCGCTTGCGCCAATGTGCTGGAGCTTCCACCATCCAAGGGAATGGATAACATTTGTGATGATGAATATTCCTGACACCTTTACGGTTTGTCAGTTGACTCTAGATGATGCAGAAAAAGTGTACCAGCTCGCCGTGGCCAGCGAGCTCCATTGGCTGGGCAAAGTCGACATTACGCTGGACGATATGCGTCGGATGCTTGGGTCGCCGAATGTCGATCTGACCAGCGGCGGCTGGCTGGTGCTGAACCAGGAAGAGCAGGCGATTGGCTACGCGGTGATGGAACATGTGCAGCATGCACGCAACTTTGTGCGCTGTAGTGTGCATCCACAGTACCTCGACTGTGGTATTGGCGAACTGCTACTGGACAAGGCCGAGCAGTGGGCGCGAGAGAGGATTCCACTGGCCGCTCCTGATGTACGCGTCACCATGCGTGGGTTTTGTAATAATAAGAATCTTGCCTGGAAAAAGCTGCTGGAACAGCATGATTTTCAGCCAATTCGCAATTTCTGGGATATGGGAATCGAATTGTCAGCGGTGCCAGCGGCCCCGCAATGGCCTGAACATATCCGCATCATCAATCCGACTCCAGATATGATGCATGTTGTTTATGAAGCCGATGAAGATATCTTTCGGGATCACTGGGGCTTTATGAGCCAGAGCTTTGAGCAGTGGCAATACTGGACCACGCAGCGCGAAAAATTTGATCTTGCGCTCTGGTTTCTGGCTATGGATGGCGATGAGATTGCCGGGATCGCTCTCTGCGCCGATGAGGAAGATGGCGGCTGGGTGCATGTGCTGGGTGTGCGCCGTCCATGGCGTCGTCAGGGATTGGCCCTGGCGCTTTTACAGCATTCTTTTAGTGAATTTTTTCGTCGCGACATACATACGGTTTACCTGTCGGTGGATGCACAGAGTCTGACGGGCGCGACGCGCTTATATGAACGTGCCGGGATGCACGTTGTACAGCGATCGACCCAGTACGAGAAGGAGCTACGGGTAGGCAAGGAACCAGGTACGCTTACGCTTGAAGAATAAGATATCCAGACTTGACTTGCCTATCTTTTGTCTCCATCTAACCAGCTCGATTGCTGATGATGAATGGAGCACTGTTGTGATTATACGTTTACATCAATTGTCTGCACGTGCCCCGCGCCTGCAAGATAGTGCTGAGGTCGCACACTTGCAGAGCTTATACCAGGATGAGGCCGTCAGGTCTGAAGAGCAGCTAGAGGCTGAGCTAAAGGAGCGCTGGCAAGATAGTTGTTTTCAACTGGCGCGTGACGCCTGGATGATTGTAACACGGCAGCAGCAGGTGGTTGGCTATGCCGATGTACAGCGGAAAAGCAATGAGTCGTTAGCGCCAATCTATGCTTTTGAGATGGCCATCCATCCTGAGTATCAGGGCCGTGGTGTCGAAACACTTTTGATCCGCTTGGGAGAAGAGCGCATCCGCCAGCTAACTCGCGAGTTGATGATGCGATGCCAGATTCAAATTCATATTACCGTGAGTAGCGCAAATGAGTTGTTGCGTGAAATTATGCAGCACGAAGGCTATTGTTTGCAGCAACAGTTCTTGCGTATGCAGTTCGCTCTGGAACATATTGCCGATCCTTTGCTCTCAACCAATGCTGGCTTGTTAACCCTCCAGGTAGCGCTCAATGCTGATGAGCAGAGCGTGGTTACACGGGGGCAGGGAGCGCGCGATACCTACAGGGCTTCGAAATATAGTGTTTATGTCAAAACATTCGGGAGGAGACTCCAGGCAGAAGTGCCAGCTGTATTGCTGCCTTGCGCCACAGGATAGTAAAAATGGATAAAATTATGTTAGCGACACGCCAGGGCAGCGCTGCTGGCGTGTTTTTTTTGTAAATGTTGTGCTTATCCTGTGATATTGTTACCTTTCCGTGCTCTGCATAGTCCTAGTACATAGTTCTACCATTGATGGGAACTGAAAAGGCATCACCACCGAGGGGGAAGACGAAGAGATTGTTATGACAGTTGTATCGATAATTACTGCTATAACTTACATGAATGCCACCAATGAGGATAATATGCGTATATTGCTTTTTGTATTACTAATTGTGGCAATTGGCCTGATTATTTCTGGAGCTATTATTGCTCTGGTAACGTTATATAGCTATCGGAAGACTCGCTCGCACAATGCTGACCGTCTTCCGGGTGAATAATAAAATTAAGCGAGGGGTTATGGGCCGCCGACAAACGGTGACACCTTTATTAGTTGGAACTTTTATCCTGCGCGCGAATTCTGGCGCTGGAACTATTGTACTGGGACTCTTGCTCGCGCACATTGCGGCAAGCTCGGCCCATCAGATTACCAGCGTGCAAGTTGGCCTACTGCCAGTAGCTTTCTATATTTCTGAACTTACGCTGGCGCCTTTTATGGGTGGGTTGAGTGATCGCTGGGGACGGCGCAAATTTTTGGTGTTAGGACCTGTGTTTGGTCTGCTGCAAGCAGGCCTGCTCTTTTTTACTCCTACCCACCAGCCACTGCCCTATTTATTGAGCCTGCAAGTATTGGCAGGCCTGTCCGGAGCTATTACCGTTCCAGCAGTACTTGGCTATCTGGCCGATCTGACGGTGCATAATCAAAGCCGACGCGTACGCGTCATGAGCCTGTATGAACTGGTAACCAGTGGCGGTATCGCAGTTGGAACCGTGATGGGAGGTTTGCTCTGGTTTTGGTTCGGGCGTCTATCCTTTGTCTTTCTGGCTGCTAGTTACTTGCTAG
Organism: Dictyobacter formicarum; assembly: GCF_016587435.1. Next base: position 227,107 of record NZ_BNJJ01000005.1, on the reverse strand, counting down.
TAATCTGGTGTATGTGGTTGTCGCCGCCAGCCCGCCAGATCGTGAGCCAGGAGAAAGTCGTTGAGACCGCGAAGCGCTACATAGTGATATTGCGGATGCCGCGTTTGCTGGCCTTTCTACCAGCCTGGCTGTGCATCAGCGCCCTGGTAGGTATCTGGCTGAGCTCGCAACTGACGTTTATCCTGTCGACCCCCGTGCGCTATCCACATCAATTGTTGATGGGCAGCATGAGTGGACCTGGAGGAGGACGCCTGTTGAGTCTGGTGCTGGGTGGGGTTGTACTCTTCTTCAGCCTGAGCTTGTTATTCTGGGCTTTCTTCCTGCAAAAGGTTGCGCGCCTGCGCCTGATGTTTACCTCGATTATAGGGGTTTACCTGGCCTGTATCGCCTTATTTGGCATCAATCATCGTGGAGCTAGTAATACAGGCATGATCTATGTCTGGCTGCCATTATTGCTGATAGGCATTTTCGCTGAAACCAGTTTTGCTCCTGCCGCTCTGGCTTACCTGGCAGATATTTCAGAAGAGGCCGCTAAAGATCGAGGCATGGTCATGGGTCTCTATTCCATCTTTCTGGGCCTGGGGCAGATACTGGGAAACGGTCTTGGTGGCATGTTTGCCCATCGCTTTGGCTTCGACGGGCTGATCTATCTCACCGTATTATTGGCCCTGGTGGCCCTGCTCTCTCTGTTCTGGCTGTTTGGCAAAGACAAGAAATATGGTAGCAGTTCATCGACTTATGTCAGGGATTGAATAAACTCCAGGCGATTGCCAAAGGGATCGCGTGTTTCAAAACGCTCAAAGCCTGGAATCGACACCCCGTCTAAGATCTGAAAGCCATGCGCCTGCAGTTTTTGTTTCCAGCTAGCGATATCGCTAACATGATACGCCAGGTGCGCTTTTGTGCTGGTGCGCTCCACTCCATCTTCTGTTCCAACATGGACCTGACGATCACCGACCTGTAGCCAGAAGCCGCCACGACCCTTCAGCGAGTCCGGCTTTTCTATCTCTGGCAGCCCGAGCAGGTGGCAATAATATTGCCGACCTTGCTCCTCGGCTCCGCGTGGAATCGTAATTTGCGCATGATGGAGACCTGTAATTGTCATAACGTACTTATCTACCTTTCACAATACGTTCTATATCGCGCTGTGCATCGCGCTTGGCGATAGTTGCGCGCTTGTCATAGAGTTTTTTACCACGACACAACCCTAATTCTATTTTTGCGCGACCCCCTTTGAGGTAGAGCTTTAAGGGTACCAGCGTCAGGCCTTTGGTCGCGACCCTGGCCAGCAACTGGTCGATTTCACGACGATGGAGCAACAGTTTACGCGTGCGCATCGGATCGTGATTGTAGCGATTCCCATGATCGTAGACCGCGATATTGGCATTTTCTAACCAGATCTCATCTTTGCGTGCCATCGCATAGGAACCGCGCAGCTGTACTTTGCCATCTCGAATTGATTTAATCTCGGTTCCAACGAGTGAAATGCCAACTTCCAGGGTTCGCTCTACTTCATAATCGTGATATGCCTGTCGGTTGACCGAGATGATCTTAATTGGCACCTGGTTAGTTTGTGTGGTCGCTTTTTTTGCTGAGGCTGCTTTAGCCATACTAAAAACTCCTTTTGGATAAAGGACGTCTATCTGCCGCATTGTTACGATGATACTATTATCTATTTTTTACGCAGCAGGAACACTGCAGAGCAGGTTCTTTTTTCTTTTACCTGGTAAGATAAAAATTGCCCGTCAAAAATCTCAATACCAGGAAAAGGGATGTGTTAATACACAGCTAGTGGGTGATGCCCTCATTATACAACAACCGGCTCCTATAGTCGACCTTAGCCTCTTCTTTATCGTTTTGGACCTCTGTTGGCAGCTTGTTTACCTGTTTTATGATATTTATGGGTGTTGCATTTAGTCTGACAATCCATCGGGTATAAAACGTTTGATAAGCAGACAGTAAATACAGCGAGCCAGAATAAAATAGAGCGTTGAATATGTAGCTCAACCTGGTGAAGTCTGGCTAGTCTTCACGTGAAGGCATTGATTTCCTGCATGAGAGGATTACCCCACCGGGCACAAAGGGTCGTCATACAACAGAATGAGAAAAGTTTGTTGCCCACTGCATTATGCTAGAGAAAGGTCACATTATGTTCTACCGTTTGGGCAAATTTGCCACCCGCCATCGCTGGTTGATTGTTGGGTTATGGATACTTGCCGCGGTGCTTGCGCTTCCCTTTGCTCCTCGCGCAAATCAAGTATTGCAATCTGGAGGCTTTGAGAGTCCTGACTCAGAGTCCCAAAGGGCGATTGATACGCTGGTGCAAAAGTTGCATGTCAATGAAACGATCGTACAAATTATTTTTACCAGCTCCCATTATACGGTTGAAGATCCACAATTTATTCAGCAATCCGAGCACGCCCTGGCCAATATCCGTGGTTGGTCCGAGGTTGCCCAGGTAACCAGCTATTTAGATAATCCACGCCAGGTTTCTCAGGATCGTCATGCTGCTTATGTCAACATTCAGATGAAACCGGATGCGAACACGGCGGCCAAACTGTTGCCAGAGTTAGAGCGGCGCTTACAGAAAGTACCGGATTTAAAGAGTAGTATTGGTGGCGGACCCGTTTTCTATGAAGATATTCAGAGCGTCAGCGAAAATGACCTGCGGCGAGCTGAACTGTTGGCCTTCCCATTTGCTATTATTGCTTTGCTATTTGTGTTTCGTTCAGTGGTTGCGTCGGCATTGCCAGCCCTGGTTGGCGGCTTTGCCGTGGTCGTATCCCTGGCTTTAATCTTTGCACTGGGGCACATCACTCCTCTTTCTATCTTTGTGCTCAACATCACCACACTGTTTGGTTTGGGGTTGGGCGTAGATTATTCACTGTTTATGGTGAGTCGTTTCAGGGAAGAACTGCTGCATGGACGGACTATTGAGGAGGCTGTGGCGGTGACCGTGGCCACAGCGGGCCGCGCAGTCACATTTTCAGGCCTGACTGTTTCGATTGGCCTATTTGGTCTGACCTTCTTCCATATTAACATGCTGCATTCGGTGGGCCTGGGTGGCATCCTGGTGGTGGTTCTGGCTGTCATGGCGGCCATTACCCTGTTGCCAGCGCTCCTATCGATACTAGGTTTGAAGGTTAATGCTCTGCCAGTGCGTCTGCCCCGCTTCAAGCGGCATCCAGTTGGAGCGGACATAGAATTGGACCCGCAGCATGGTTTCTGGTATCGGTTGTCGCATTTTGTGATGCACTATCCGCTACGCGTCTTCTTCCCGGTTCTGTTACTCTTGCTTAGCTTCGGAGCACCTTTTCTGGGGGTCCGTTTTTCCGCTCCTGACGCCTCAATCTTACCATCGTATGTGCCATCACGAGCCGCCTATGATCTACTGGTGCAGCGCTTCAATCAGCGCGAAACCACTCCTATCCTGATGGCTGTGCATACCAGTGGCAATGCTTTGACTCCTGAGAATATCAAAAATCTTTATTATTACGTCAAGCGCATTGAGGCCGACCCGCGTGTAGATCGGGTAGATAGTATTGTGAGCGCCGATCCACGCTTCACGCTGGAACAATACCAATTACTTTACTCACATCCTCAACTTATCGCTGATCCTTACCTGGGCGCCTTCCTGAAGGCATCTGTTTCGGGGGATACGTTGCTAGTGGAAGTAGTCAGTAAATATGGCATGGTCGATCCAAATTCGCAGGCGTTGGTGCAGACGATCCGCAACACCGATCCTGGTCATGGCATTTCTGTGCTGGTGGATGGCGGCACGGCCGGCAATATCGATTATGTCAGGTCGCTATATACGGATTTTCCGATCGCCGTTTTAGTTATCTCCATTACCACCTATATCGTGCTGCTCTTACTATTCCGGTCGCTCCTGCTGCCCTTAAAAGCGATCGTGATGAATACCTTATCTATCCTGGCCAGCTACGGCGCCCTGGTGCTGATTTTCCAGGATGGTTTCTTACACCAGATACTGGGTTTTACCCCCCTGGGATTTGTTGAGGCGTCCAGCCCGATCCTGCTTTTCTGCTCAATTTTTGGCCTCTCGATGGACTACGAGGTCTTTTTGTTGTCACGTATTCAAGAGGTGTTCTGGCAAACGGGCGATAATAAGCAGGCGGTGGCGCTGGGATTGCAGCGCAGCGGCGGTATTATTACGAGTGCGGCGGTGATCGTGATTGTGGTGAGCGCCTGTTTTGCGACCGCCGATATGATTCTGGTCAAAGCCCTGGGACTGGGCATGGCTCTGGCCGTAGTGATCGATGCTACGCTGGTGCGTGGTCTGCTGGTTCCCGCCACCATGCGTCTGCTGGGTAACTGGAACTGGTGGCTCCCCTTTGCTGGCGTCCAGAGCCATTCGCCCGCCCTGGCCGAGTACCTGGGACCGGCTGATGCTGGCAATGAACATACGGCATCCGATCAAACGAATATACAGGTAGGAGGCAAGCGATGAGGCAATGGTTGCGTTACAAATCAGCCTGGCTGTTGGGAGTGAGTTTGCTGCTCGCACTGGTACTCTCATCCTGTGCCTTTCCTGGCCTGACCACAACCTCCGCGACGTTGCCTCAGGTTAGCCAGCAGCCAACGAAAACGGAACTGCCCCCTATTCGGTTTCCGCGCGATGAGGGGGCGCATAACGATCTAACCGAATGGTGGTACTACACAGGCCATATGCAAGCGACCGATGTGGCTGGCAAGCAGCATACTTATGGGTTCGAACTGGTATTTTTCCAGGCCTTACGCAGCAATCTGCCAGCGGTTTATCCTGCCCATTTTGCTATCAGTGATATTACTCGTAGGGAGTTCCATTATGATCAGCAGCGCATAACTCAGTTCGCGGCTTCTCCTTCTGATGGACTATCAACGCAGGGTATTAACACGCACGTTGGCGACTGGTCTGTCCAGGGTCTGAACGGCAAGGACCACCTGGTGGCTTCAATGCAAAATTACGCCATTGATCTCAACCTGACCGGCCTTAAAGCGCCGACTCTGCATAACGGGAACGGTCTGATCACCTATGGACTTGGTGGCTTCTCCTACTACTATTCGCGTACGCGCATGCAGGTTGCTGGCACACTGCTTGATCACAACCAGTCTTTAAAAGTTACCGGTACGGCCTGGATGGATCATCAGTGGGGAAATTTCCTCACCCTGGGTGGCGGCGGCTGGGACTGGTATAGCATCCAGCTGAACAACAAGACAGAGATCATGCTCTACTTTATTCGCGATGCCAGTGGAAAAACTATTTCCACTTATATCGGTTACACCGATACTGACGGTAAAGCCTATATGCTGCCCGAGCAGTCATTGAAATCGACCGTCCTGGCTAAATGGACCAGCCCGACGACGGGCATTACCTATCCATCAGGCTGGCGCATCGATGTTCAGGATCCTCGCTTGCAAACGACCTTGACTATCAAACCGCTTTTGAAGAATCAGGAGCTGGTAGTAAAAAATTCGACCGGCAATACCTACTGGGAAGGTGCGGTAAGTATTGACGGACAGCACAAGGGACAGCCTGTGGCTGGTGAGGGATATGTAGAGCTGACGGGCTATACAAAATAGCCCGTTATCGTAGCGGCCATCAGAATGCGCCAGGAAATTACTTCCGCACCTCTGATGGCTTGCACCAGCGAAAGGTGCTTCCCATAAGGAAGCTGATCCCTATGCATCTGCCAGAATTGTTATTTACTTTCGCGCTGCTGGTAGAGTGGTAGAAGCAATTTTTTTCAGCTGACCATTAATACAGCCCAGATAGTCTTGTTGTGGTATATAGCGTCCCCTGCTATCGGCTTGCAGCGTAACGATCGCCAGCGTGTTTTCAAACAACAGATTGCGGTCAATGTGGACCGTGTTATCAATCGCGGCCAACGGTAAGATGCGCTGCTTGAGCCCTCCATAGCTCCAGCGGGAGATCCACGCCTGTAACTTTATCTTACGCTGGTCTGACGGGCTTAGCTCGTTCTGCAACGGCGTGGAGACAAACTGGTAGAGATAGGTGTCGGTATCTGGCCGATGCATTAATCTGGCGGCGAGCGCATACGAAAAATGCACATCGCCCGAGAGAATTAACGCATCTTTAGGCTGTTGAAAGAGTCGCAGCAGATCTTGCCAAGATACAGGATAAAGCGGCCAGTGATCAAAGCCGGCTCGTATAGCAATGCGTTGCTGCACGCGTGCCAATTGCAGGCCCAGTTGGCTCAAACGATTGTTTTTAGTCAGCCAGAAACGTTGTCCCGTCAGATACTCGAGCCAACCAATAGCAGGCGGCAGCAGTACTGGTACAGACGAGACCAGGATCGCCAGGGTACTCTGGTCGCTGGCATACCAGTTTTGTAGATCAGTGGTCTGCTTGCGACTGATGATGCGGGTCGGAGCTAATATATCCTCCTCCTTCTCCGTCATAGTGGCCGTTCTTTCAGTGCGCGCATTGGCAACAAAAATGGGAGGAGTCGATGATATTTCATAATGCCAGCGCAATCCCACCTCGCCATAAAGATCTCTACGTACATAATCGCGGAGCTGCTCAAGCGCATCCTCTCCACTCTCGGCGGCCTGCTGCATAATCGTCAACAACGGATGTTGCGTTGTATGTTGTATCAGGTTGCCCCAACCTTGATAGATCCAGTAAGCCACCAGACCATCAATCATCATCTGTTCTCGCCCCGCCTGGATAGCCGTGGAGCGCCAGGTTGGCATCGAGTTCCAGTTATTGGTAATCTCATGGTCATCGAAGATCATATATGTGGGAAGCGTAGCCAGCGCCTGGCGTACGCCGCTATCGGCCGACCAGGCGTAGTGATAAAAATGGCAAAAATCTTCATAGCTGGTCGCCTCAACGCCCAGGTGTGGTGAAGTCTGTCGCAGACTGGCCGAGGGCTCGTCGGCGTAGATCTGATCGCCGATCAATAGAAGCAGGTGTGGCCACGCGGTCTCGCGCTGCTCAAAATGCTCGCCCAGCCAGTGTCCTAGAGCACTCAAGGCATCGGGTTGATTGGCTTCCGCTTTGCGACAGGAGCCATAGGCGATGCGCAGAGGACTTGCCAGCGCGGAGGATGGCGTTGCCAGGGTGCGAAAACATTGTGCTACAGGCAGTGCTGCTATCTGTACAAGCTCTTCTCCGCTGGATGCTCCAATGAGCTGATAAGTATACCAGGTTGCCGCCTGTAAATGTCGTAGCTCCAGTGCCACATAGTGGTGACCACCAACCATAGTTGATCTCTGACTGACGGTTTGAGGCGCATCTGCTATCCCGTTTGTATAAACGCGCAGTGTGACAGTCTCAGCTGCCGTTAATTCGGCCCAGATAACGATACTGTCCGGACTGACAGCACGCACGAGTGGACCAACGCGAAGATCAGGCATACTATCCTCTCTTTATTCCTTAAAGTAGATGAGGTGTTTTAGATAGAGTATCACAAACTATAGATCTTATTTTTAACACAATCAGATCAAAAGTACATTAATTAAATAGAAAAAAAAATATAAACTAGAAGCAGGTAAATGTAGATAAACCTTGGTGTCAGGCGGTCTGACGCAATCTACCCGGAAGAGCATCTTTATAAAATAGTCTGAACTAAGTTCTCAGGCATTGACCCGCACTGGCACGGATGTGGTATACTTTGTGGCGATAGCAAACAGGCATTTTGCAGGTAGATAGGGATTTGTAGTATATTTGGGTTGTACTTGTTTGTGGAGCGCAAAAAAAGTGTGAAGATGTTAGTTAGTGCATAATTATAGCGTTCTTTGCGTATTGCCGGTTACGTGCGGCGAAAAACGTATTCAGTACACCTGATATGTCTCTCGCCTTTTTAAGGGAAGGGATCTCATCAACGCCGAAGATGATGAGGGTGTCAGCGAAATCTAGCAGGAAGCAATGAAAGCGAGAACTTACACCTCTGCTCTTGAAGAGTCTGCAATTATCGAGCGCGTGGCCCGCATTGTCTTTAGCGTGCGTGGCGCCAAGCCTGATTATACCGTCCTGGCGGCAGAGCTGGAATTGGCGGTGCCTTTTGATGTGTTCGGTGTAGTATTGTTACGCCATGATCGCCAGGCCGTACGTGTAACGGTGTGTCAGCGAGACGAAAGCGGAGACTGGAAAGCGCGCCTTCATCAGCATCCGCTTACCGACTCCATGCTAGAACAGGTATTGCGGCGACCAGCCTTACAGGTACGTGATTATCCAGAGGGACTGGATGGTTCGCCTTCTTCCAGCGGAGATGTTTTGAGTAGCTATCATCAGCTGCGCTCAACCCTGATTGCGCCACTGATGGTCGAAAATCGCGTTCTGGGTACCCTGGAACTGGGCAGTACGGCCCTGCACACCTATGCTGACCAACATCTGCAACGCCTGGTGGATGCCGTCGTCAAAATGCTCGCGGCAGCGATTGAAAGCGTCCAATTAGGCGGTAATGCGGCGATCCAGGATCGCCAGCGGCAGGCTTTGAAGGATGTGAGCCAGGCGCTAACCTCTAAAATGGAGCTCTCCACCGTTCTGCAACACATTGTTGCCGGGGTATCCAAAGCTCTCAGCGTTTCCTCTTTTATTATATTGCTCAACCGCCAAACCAATACCTTGCATTTAGAAGCTCAAGCTGAGGTAGCCCCGAAGCCGCTAGAAAGTATTCTGCAGCAACAAAATATCATGAGCGAAAAGAATATTTTCTGGCAAACACTCAAACGGCGCCAGCCATTGAGCTCACAAGATATTGCCACCGATGAGCACTATCCAGAGAGCCAGGTGCTGGCCAGTGAACTTGGGCTCCATTCGCTCTATTGCTATCCATTGGCTACCGGCTCAGCTGTCTATGGTGCTCTGGTTCTTTGTTCGACTGAAGCGGGAGGCTTCACACCACTCAAGAACGACATCCTGGCGCTCTTTGCCAATCAAGCTACTGTAGCCATCCACAACGACATGCTGTTAACTTCTATTAATCAACGCAGACAATTTCAATCGGCCATCGAACAGTTTGATTTGTTGCAGCCAGGCTATGATGCTGGCGCCACGGACGAACAACTCAGCGAGGAGCTCAGGCTTTTCAAAGAGATTCGCGCTCATGCTCAGCGCACATTTGGCTTAAATTTCAGTCAGTTGATGCGCTGGATTAGCGAGCAGCTCTTAACTCGGAGTGAACGTAACCTGCACAACATTCGCTATGCGATTGAGAACAAGCAGGCGATCGACCCATTTACCACTTCACTAGAAACTGAGCCACTGCTTCCGGCCGCGCTCTTATTCGAATCATCGCCGTTCCAGCCTGGCCCCGCGAATGTTGAAACACAGGACCTGTTAGCACAGACATCTGAATCGGCCCTGACGCGCGCTGCGATGATTGGCGAACTCAATCGCTTGATTATCCATCTGAAGCAGTCAACCAACTGGGTACGAGATCCCTGGTTTGTCGTAGACCTGGATGGATATTGCCTGTATATGAATCCTGCGGCCCGCCAATGGTGCGAATGGAATTTAGAAACTATCGCCACAGATTACTATCCGCAAATGCAGATGCTTGTTTCCTCTGTTGTGCAGGGCCGGTCGGTGGGACCATCGATTGAGGAAGTATTTGCCCGTTTGTTGCCACGGATACGCAACGTCGATGAGGTTCGCGCCTATCTACAAGACTTTACGCAGGAAAGTATCTATCGGCAAGCATTTCGCTGTATACTAGCTGAAGAGCCACTTGAGGTAGTGGCGCAGCCACAGTCAGAAATGGAGGGGAGCGCTACACGACAGGATGCTGCTGCCAGCGATCATCACTATCAGTTTAATTGTTATCCTCTTTACACGCAGTCGAGACAACTGGAAGCAATTGCTTTCCAGGTGCAAGATGTAACCGAGCAGGTGCGTGAAGAAAAAAATCGCTCCGCACTGCTATCAGCTTTTTCGCATGACCTGCGTACACCTCTGACAACCATCAAAGCTGCTGTTACTGGTCTCTTACAGGCCGACCTGGTGTGGAACGAAGAGGATCGTAATGAGATGCTGGTAGACATTGATAGTGAAGCCGATCATCTCACCATGCTAGTAAATGCGCTGATAGAGCTTTCGCGCATGGAAATGGGAGCCATGGAACTAAAACTGGAATGGTGTGACGTCTCAGAAATCTTGTATACAACCATTACAAAATTACAGCGCGCCCTGGGACATCGACAGCTCCAAATGCAGCTTCAATCGCCCTTACCACTGGTATATGTAGATCACGCCCGTTTAGGGCAAGTATTTTATAATCTGATCGAAAATGCAGCACGGCACAGTTCAGATTATAAGACTATTTCTCTTCTTATTGATGTGGTGCAGGATGAGAAAGAAGAATTGCGTGTGCGCGTAATTGATCAGGGGATCACAGTACCTGAGCATGAGCGTGAGCGAATTTTCACATCATTTCAAAGCCATGCATCGTTTTATGGCAATGGGCTTGCCCTGGCTACCTGTAAAGGTATCGTAGAAGCCCATCAAGGACATATCTGGGCGGAGGCGGCAAACGGTGAGGGGACTTGTTTTACCTTCCTTTTGCCGATCCATCCACAGACTGTTATACATAGAGACGAAAAGTTGCTAGCTGAACCTGCCGGAAGTGATATAAACTCGGGCATGGATGGCTAGTCTGGGCAAACGGCGTTGTGGGGGAAGGCATTGCTGCAGGCTTGGATACCTGTATGGAGGAACCGCTATGAGGGTGAAAGGGAAACGTATACTGGTCGTTGACGATGAGCCGCCAATTCAGCGCATCCTGCGCCGCAATTTGACGGTAGGTGGTTATGAAGTGCTGGTCGCAGAAAGCGGGAAGCAGGCCGTCGAAATGGTGAAGCTTCATCAGCCCGACCTGGTTTTGCTGGATATTTGTTTACCAGGTGGTATTGACGGTGTTGATGTGTGTGTCCAGGTGCGCCAGTTTACGCAGACACCAATCATTGTGCTCTCAGCAGTAGCAGAGGAAAAGCAGAAAATCAAGGCCCTGGATTATGGGGCAGACGACTATCTGACCAAGCCATTTAGCAATGATGAACTCCAGGCGCGTGTCCGAGCTTGTCTCAGGAGAGCCGGTACGAAAGAGGCGACCAATGAGCGAGAGCCAGAGATACTGACCAGCGAGGACAGCTATCTTTATATGGATGTTGTGCGGCGACAAGTGCGAGCAGGCTCACAAGAGGTTCGCCTGACGCCGACCGAGTTTGAATTGCTGCGCCAACTCATGTTATATGCCGGCAAAGTAATGACGCACCGCGCGCTCCTACGTGCAGTCTGGGGACCCGAGTATGGTGAAGAAGCCGATTATTTACGTGTCTATGTGCGCCAGCTTCGGCTGAAAGTTGAGCCCGAGCCATCGCGACCAAAGTATATCGTTACTGAGCCGGGTATTGGGTATGTATTCAGATCTCAAGGAGAAAATTAGAATCTTTAATATAATTTTAATGCCATCTTGTGTTTTTTTTATAGCGACCTGACAGATTTAGCAGTACACTTTTAGTATGCAGGTCTTTTAGCCTGCAAACATGGATCTAGCTGGTAAAAACATTCCTTTTTGTGTTACTGTATACCATAATAAGTTCTGGCATTATACAGCGATTCGATGTATGATGATGGCAGACAACGAGGCATGTGGGGGGGTGGTGGAAAATCGGGATTTTTAGTATGCTATGGCCGGTGAACAGTTAACCATGAGATGCTAAACGCCGGTACGGTGAATAATACTTGAGATATTATCGTATGAACCTGGGATGACATTGAGATAGTACGTGTGGGGAGGACGAGGACAACCTTTTACCTGCGGCGCTAAGAGGGAAATTTCTTCACAATAATCGAATAAAAAGGTCTCCCTTTGTATCATACAGAAAATAAAAATAGATATGTGTTTGTGGTTAAAAAACGCAACTGTTGCCCGTGTTGTATGTGTTGGCTCTGTCAGGAAGCGCGGTTGAAAGGTAACAGTGCTTTTACGCTGGGGGAGGATTTGGAGCAATAATGTAGGATGACATCCGCACCGCGTCGTAACGAAACTATTTATTATAGGGATGAATAGGACTCTCGTGATACGTTCGCTGTTTGCTGGTTCGTTGTGCATAGTAAATATATTTTGCATTATTGCATAAAGAATGCATGTCAACGTACCTGGATGTTTTCCGAGCCACTCATATAACACATAAAGCAAGTGCGGATGCCCTGGCATACTTGAAAATGGGCATGCGCATTCTGCTTATAGACAGGCGTTGTAGTGCCATGGATGGATATCTACAGAGGACCTGTGACAAGACCGCTTGCACAATCAATATCTTACCTATCTCTGCAAGCTAGTCTGGTAAAGGAACTGGGAGAAGAATGGAGCAGCAAGACCGTATCATGGATGGAGACTTACAAACTCTGGGTCTCCAATCCATTTTAAAAATGCTTGCCCTGAGTGGAAAAACTGGAAAGTTATTTGTGTCTTCGGGACCAGAGACGCTTTCAATCAGCTTGCGTAAAGGGCAAATTGTAGGTTTACATGAAGATGGAGTGCCTCCGCCTGATGTGCTGGGAATGCTCTGTTTGCTCAATAAATTAGATCCACCACGTGCACAATATATTCGAGAGCTGGCACGCGGAGATATGCAGATGTCGCTCGCGCTTCTGGTTGAGCGTGGCTGGATGGCTGCCAACGAGATGCAGCGCCGTCTCGAATTTCTGGTCACGCAATCGATCAGTCACGCCTTGCGCTGGGTAAATGGTCGCTTTGCCTTTCACCGCCAGGTTATCCCGATGGAGAGCAAAATGCAACCACTGGATGTGGACTCCGTCTTGTTGGAAGCATTGCGCCAGGCGGACGAATGGGAAGAAGTCACCGCTGAAGGTGTAACCCAACTTACCCGTACCACTGTGGCCCGCTGGCAGCCTGAGGTCAGCAACGATGTGCGCAACCTGGGTCTTAACCAGGAGGGCATTGAAGTCCTGTGCCTCTCCAATGGAGAACTAACCCTTCAGGCGGTCGCACTGGCTCTAATGATGCCCGAAGCACGGATTGCTCGCATTATGGCCCGGCTGTTAGAGTTAAATTTGATCGAAGTGGTAGATACCGCTCTGGAAACTGAACTGCAGGGTGACCTCTCAAATATCATTATCAAATGCCAGTACTTATTAGCACAGCAGCGTCAATCTTCCAGTCCAGCCCAACATCTCCTGGGTTTAATTACAACTCTGTCCGAGTGTATCAATGGTCTCCTTGTGCACCATGGCTTATATGCGCGTAGCTTGCGAGGGCGAGGCAAAATCCCTTCCATGGAAATTGCCCGTTATCTTGAACGCCGTTTTGTGCCACAATTGCAGGCCTTATCACAACAGCAATTTCCGCTTCTGGAAACAGCGACATTTCACTATGGCCAACTCGACTGTAATGATATACTGACGCTCAACAAAGTTGTGAAGGGTGAGCAGCTAGAAGAGTTTTACTGGGAAGCGGTACAAGGCCTGGTTGCCTTTTTACGTATGGTCTTTACCGAACTATTGCGCGACGAGGTTGGAAACTCACATATCGGGCGCCAACTGAATGTGGCATGGCGAATCTTCTTATCAGAGATTGATCACGAGGTTCAGCAATACCAGATTTACCGGGCGCATCGCAACACCCAGAACTCGCGAGGTCGAGATGCTATCCAACCCTCATCACTTGGAATTGTACAAAATTGGCAGAACCCCGCCGACAACAATGGGGAAATGTGGTCGCCTGATACGCGAAGGAGGTCAATTTAATGGCTGAGCCAACAGTACTTGTTGTGGACGATAGTCCTACTGTACGCAAAATTGTGCAGATGACTCTACAGAGAGAACACATTAAAGTGGTGACGGTAGGAGATGGTCTGAGCGCGTTGACTTCGGTCGCCGATGAGATGCCAGCCCTTATTTTGCTTGACATCCAACTTCCACGGATGGATGGGTACCAAATTTGCCAGATAATACGCAAACACTTGCAGTTTCGACAAATTCCCATTATTATGCTCAGTGGGAAGGATGGCTTGTTTGACAAGATGCGCGGCCGTTTAGCCGGGTCAACAGAGTATCTTACTAAACCATTTGACTCAGCCGAACTTGTACAAACAGTCAAAAAACACCTTGCGAACTGGCAAGAACGTGTACCTGTTCAACAAGAAGGGACACGCCCTCGCTTACGCTATCGCGGCTAATCTCCAATATCAGTACCGGTGATGCTCAGCATCTTTGGTCGGCAGGGTTGGAGGGTAGGCTAAATTCCCATTGCTTGGTTTGCTCGTTAGGAAAGGTTAGAATCGGATGCCTGGGCAGAAAATACTTGTTGTGGATGACAGTTGGACAGAACTAACAATGATTGTCACGCCATTGCGTAATAGCGGTTTTGATGTTGTGACCGCGATTGATGGTGATGAGGCAGTCGAAAAAGTATTTAAAGAACGTCCACAGTGTATTGTACTTGATGTTGTGTTGCCTAAGCAAAATGGATTTCAGGTATGTCGCAAATTAAAGAGCTCTGAAGTGAGCCGGCATATCCCGATCATTTTGCTGACGTCGAAGAATACCCCGTTGGATAAAGCATGGGGAATGCGGCAGGGGGCTGACCTCTATCTTACCAAGCCCTTTAATGGTGATGAATTAGTTGCTAGTGTGCGACGCCTTATTTAAGTAGTCGTACGGGCAGGGTTCAAGGTTGAGGGAGGATGCCTTTCCTCCTCTCCCTGCCACAGATGTCGCATAGGATGCCTCTCGCTTCTTGTGCCCTATATGGAGTAAGTTTTTGTGTCCAGTGAAGATCAGAAAAAACGTGAAGCCTTTGCTGCAATTCAGCAATTAATCTCGCAGTCTCCATCGGTTGCAGCTCTGCAGTTGCAACTGGCGCAGGGGCAATTTGGCGTGAATGGTTCTCCCAGTGGAGAAACGCCGCCTCCTGCCATTACTGGAGAACAATATCTGGTGTTTTCTCTCGCTGATCGTGAACTGGCTGTGAAGGCTGAGCTGGTGCAAGGCGTTGAGCGGCTGGTTGAGTTAACGCCGGTTCCTAATGTCGTTTCCTGGGTTAGGGGGGTGATGAACCTGCGGGGTTCTATCGTTTCAGTGGTAGACTTGCGAATGTTTCTAGGTCTAGAGCAGGTGGCCTACACACCACAAACGCGTTTGTTATCGCTACAAACGAATGAGATGGTCATCTGTCTGGCGGTGGATAGTGTTAGTGAAATGCTACCGATTCCCGCTACTACTATCAATGGAAATGTGCGCCAGGCTATTATTCCATCCTGGGCGGCTCCTTACGCTATGGGTGGGGCATCGCTGCCTAATCGTGGAATTATTGTTCTGGATGTGGCTCGCCTTCTTTTCTCCGAAAAAATGCAGCGCTATAAGGCCTAATGATAATAGTGCGGGGCCTATCGTAGGTCACCTGAATTGAGATAGATATATTTTTATCAATGGAGGTCTGGCGGATGAATCCTGATCAAAATAAAAGTGGTTCGGCGCTCAGTGGGCCCTTTACACTAGGGCTACTTGGTTCCGTCGTTGTCCCTGTATTATTGTTAGTTGTTACTGCTATTTTGTCTTTTAGTTCTAATTCAACAGTTGGTATTATTGCCGGTATCGGCGCCATTGTTGTTCTTATTATTGGTATTGCCTCAAATCTTTATGTCCAAAATAGTGTAAAGAGTCGTTTATTAGGACTGGCCGAGATCTGCCGCGATTTTATGAGTGGCGATCGTTCGGTGCGTGCGGCGGTCAATGGCGATAGCGAGCTGGCTCAACTGTCGAGCTCATTGAATGCTATCCTGGATAGTCAGGGCTCTACCCCCAACATTTCAATGGGACCGGCTGGAAATGATGCGGCGGCCCTACAGGCACAGATCGAAAAACTGCTGCAAGAGGTAAGCGCGGTTGGTGACGGTGATCTGCGCGTCCAGGCTGAAGTGACCCCGGACACCCTGGGTGTGCTGGCCGACTCATTCAACTATATGATTGAAGAGCTGGCAAAGGTTGTGGGTCGTGTACAGTCAACGGCTGTACAGGTTACCAATGCTACCCGCCGTATTCTGGATCGTTCGGCTGAACTGGCTCAAGCCTCTGAGACACAGGTGAAACAGATTGCCCAGACTACTGAGGCTGTAGAAGCGTTGGCCGTCTTTATTCAAAACGTGGCCCGTAATGCCCAGTTGAGCGTGGATGTGGCCCAAGAAGCGCTGCGCAGTGCCACTAATGGTCAGCAAGCTGTGCGTCAGACGATTGAAGGAATGATGCTCATTCGTGAGAACGTACAGGAAACCTCGAAGAAAATTAAGCGTCTCGGTGAGCGCTCAAACGAAATTGGTGAAATCGTACGTATCATTGAAGACATCGCCGACCAAACGAACTTGCTGGCTTTGAACGCTGCCATTCAATCCGCTATGGCGGGTGAGCATGGCCGTGGTTTTGCCGTTGTTGCCGACGAAATCCGCCTGCTTGCAGAACGTTCGACCGAGTCAACCAAACGTATTGCAACCCTGGTAAAAAGTATCCAGGGTGATACATATGAAGCTGTGGTTGCTATGGAAGATAGCACCCAGGAAGTGGTCAAAGGATCTCAACTGGCTGATGATGCTGGTCGCTCACTGAACTCTATTTACAGCGCAGTAGAACGACAAGCTCAAATGATTGAAAATATTGCTCGCGCCGCTAACGAACAGACCTCGGTCTCTGAAGCGGTGGCTGTAGCCATGGGCCGCATTTCTGAAATCACCCGCCAGACTGATGCCGGTACGCAGGAAGCTGCGGTCAGCGTAAGTTACCTGGCTGAACTTTCTGAACAGTTGCGTGCTTCAGTTTCAACCTTCCGTCTGCCCGATCGTACAAATGACATGCTTGGCTCGTTTTCTAATATGACATCAACAACTGAGTCACAAGATCGAGGCGACCAGCCATTTGGCTCTTTGCCTGGTGTCGGATCTGATAGTGGCTGGAGTCAGAATTTCTCAGGGAACTTCCCGCCGCTACCCGAGCCTGGTAACACTGGTTCATTAGTCTCATTGGGGACGCGCTCTGGACAATTCTCTGGGAATGGACAACCAGACTTCGGCAATCCAGCCGCTTTCTCGTCAGCAGGTATGCCATCACAGATTCCAGCATCCGGCAACTTTGGTATCAATAACAACCAGCAATTCTTTGGTGGTAACCAGTTAGATTTTGGTAATCTGGGTGATTTTGATAGCCAGCAGCAGGGAATGGATCAGAGCTTTGGTGTGCCACAATATGGCAGTCAGGGTAGTGGTAATGCTGGCTCGGCCTTTCCCC
The DNA here is from genome assembly GCF_016587435.1 of Dictyobacter formicarum. The sequence goes on along the minus strand of NZ_BNJJ01000005.1, from coordinate 209,844 downwards.
AGAACGTAAATTCTGGTTTCGCGCAGCAGGTACCTAATTCCGGATTGCTTCCGCCTCCGTACCAGCTGCCACAGCAGCAGCCCGGTCAGGCCAGCAATTCACGTCCGCGCTGGCAAAGTGGAATCCACGACCAGAATCAGTAATTGTTCATATAAGCCTGCTATCGTGTGAGCGAAAAAGAGAAAGCGGGCTTATAGAAGTAAGGTGTTATCTTTCTCATATTGGTCCCCGTCTGACAAAGCTTAGATGGAGAGATCGAGAAAGATAACACCAGAATAGTTAAGTGAGTACGCGCAACATGTCGAACACATTTGATAAACTATCCGTCCTCGACTCGTTTATCGAAGAGGTGAATAGCTATTTGCCAGAAATCGAGACGAATCTCGGGCGACTGGCACAGTCACCTGGCGACATGGATGCCCTCGAAGAAACTTACCGCCGCACTCACACCATTGGCGGTTCCGCTTCCATGATGGACTTTCCTGGCCTGGCTCATGTGGCTCATGGCATGGAAGACATCCTGGGTGATGCATTAGATGGCTTAATTACGTTGGACGACCTCTCGCGGGGTTTGTTGGAGCGTTCACTGGGCCGTTTGCGTCAACTCCTGGAGGGTATCCGCGGTGGCATTGATGAAGAAGCAGTGATTGCGGAGGATGATGCCGACTACGCTCGCTATCGTGCTCAAGTAGATGCTGCAGTTGCACCTCCAACAACTGGTGGTGCTGAGATGCATTCGACCTATACTGCTCCAGCTTCTGCTTCGTCAGCCTCTCTTTCGCCTGCACCAGCTTTTGAGTTGCCTCCATCTCAACCTGCATTGTCTTCATCGATGCCATCGTTTGATGAGGTGCTGGCTTCTTTCCGTACCCAGCCTGTGTCCTCGGGTGAAGATATGGGCTGGCCTGAGGAACCAGAGTTGGTGACGCGTTTTGATAATACCTCTTCCATGTCACCTGTCCCTGCAACTCCGCCCCAGCCAGAGGTTACCAATACGCCTGCATTGCCACAGTCTGAATTCAGTATTTTTCAGGACCCGACGCCAACCAGTGCTTTTGAGGCCCTGATGGCTTCTACACGGCGCCCACCTGAACCTGTTGCTCCACCGCCAGTTGAGCCACCACCAGTTGCCCCTGCGAAATCTTCTCAGTGGGACGAGCAGTGGTTTATGTCGCCAGCGGTCCCCGCTCAGCCGAATAACGTGCCCGCTAATGTTGAGCCACAGCCGGCCGCGCCACTGATGCCGAGTGAGCATGACCAGGAACAAAGGTCGATTGTACCGGACGCGTATGGAGATATGCAGCAAGAGGCGCAAACTCTGGAGGGTCAGGCCGCCTCGTTAAGGAGTGCAGTTGCTCAGTTGCGTGACGCGATGGGTGTTATCGAAGCGCAACGCAGTGAATTTAAGGGCTTCTTAAATGGCTCGAAAGATGCACTCGATCGCATGGAAGAATGGGCTGGTAAAGCAATGGGATTGAACCTGCGTAATAGTCCTGAGCAGGTTCGTCGCTATTTACCTCTTTCAGTGATGTGGGTAGCAAACTCCAAGCTGAAAAAGGTTTTGGACCTTATTCAAAAGATTACTGGCGGGGTTGAGCTAACAAATGAACAGCTAACCTCTACGCTACAACAATTGCACGCTTCTATTCAATCCTTTGGCACGGCCTTTGAGCAGTTGAATGAGCGCGGTACTTATCAATCTAGCCAGGAGGGTGGTTGGAGCCCATGGAACGTCCTGGTGGATCAAGATACTAATGCATTGCGTGAGCGTGTAACGTTTGAGCGCCAGGGTGGTCCTGCCGCACTGCGTGCTGAAATCGAAGCACAGTTGCGCGAGGAGATGCGCAGCGAATATGAGGCACAGGCCGCGGCTTCTGCGCGTGAGCGGGCCGAGTTAGAGCAGCAGATACGTAACGAAGTACGACAGGAATACGCAGAGATGCGACTCTTGCAAGAGCGTGCGTCATCAGGTTCTACCGACTTGACTTCCGAGGCAGTCAAAGAGCTTGAGGCTCGCTTGCGTAGTGAGATTGAAATTCAGGTACGTCAGGAGTTCCTGAATCAGATTATGCGAACCGGTGGCGAGAACGCTCTACCACTGGCTACGCGACTATCTGGAAAGCCTGCAGATCCTGAAAGTGATATACATAGGTTAAAGACCACCATTCCGCCATCCAATGTGGCCCCGGCTGGTCCCGAGTCACTGTCATTGCCTAAACCTCCTGCTGTATCCATGCCTGTGACTGAAGCAACCGGAAAATCTACCTCTGCCAGTTCTTTTAGCGCTAATGATTTTGGCGAAGAGGCGGCGGAGATCTTCCGTCTGGAGGCTGAAGAGCATCTACAGGCTATTGGCATGCACGTAGCGGCTCTTGAAAAGAATCCGTCTAATCGCGATCTCATTCAGGGTATTCGCCGTGCGACCCATACGCTTAAGGGTGCCGCAGGTATGATGGGCTTTAAAACGATCGCCGATCTAAGCCATGTCTCCGAGGACCTGCTGGATCTGATCATGGAAGGCACGATGGGGATCTCGCCAACGGTTGTCAGCTTGATCCTGGATACCGCTGAAGCTTTGGAGTTGCTGATTACTGGCAATGATTCTGCTATCGCGGATATCAAGGTTCGTGAACTACATAAGCGCTACGTAGAACTATTGGGCGAGCGTAGTTCCTCGAATCAGATGATAGAAGAAGATCTGGATGACGATGATCACAGCAATGATGTTCCTCAGACGTCCAATGTGGTGGCCGGTGAACAAGCAGTTGATGGACTGACTCCACGCACTCGTGGCGATTTGAGCGTTCGCGTCCGCTTGCAAAAGCTGGATGAGCTGGTCAATCTCTTTGGTGAGATGCTGGTTAATCGTAGTGTACTGGAAGAACGTATCCAACGCCTGGTTAGCCTTGTATCGGATGTGGGCGTGAGTAGTAACCGCTTGAACGATGTGGGTCAGAAATTGGATAGCCGTTTTGAAGCGGCTACCCTGCCGAGTGGTCGCTCAGTGCAGGTAATGCCAGGTGAAGGTGATCAGAGCATTGCCCGCGGCACGCCAAATCTTCTGCTTGGACCCAATGCGGCGGTTGGTTTGCCTGCCCCGAAAAATCAGAGTGGACAGGATGGAAATAATGTTGCCATACCTGACCATCTATCTGAGTTCGATGAACTGGAACTTGACCGCTACACAGAGTTCCATCAGCTGGCACGTGGTTTGAATGAAGGTATCTCGGATATGGCGACACTGAGTACTGAAATGGATACCATTATCCGTGAATGTGAAGGTGTATTTGCGCGCGAGAATCGCCTGAATACAACTTTCCAGGATCGCTTGATGAAGGTCCGCCTGGTGCCGCTGTCAACTATGGCTCCTCGCCTGTATCGTGCTGCTCGTGCGGTAGCGCTCAAGCAGGGCAAAGAAATCGATTTTGTACTGGAAGGTGAGACGACCGAGGTTGATCGTACAGTGTACGAAGAGATTGCCGGTCCATTGTTGCACCTGGTGCGTAATGCGGTGAACCACGCGATTGAGACCCCGGATGTACGCATCCAGCGTGGCAAGTCTCCAACTGGACAGATCAAGCTGTCGGCGTCGTATGAAGGTAATCAGATCATGATTACTGTGCGCGATGACGGCAATGGCCTTGACCGTGAACATGTGCGCCAGACGGCGATTGCGCGTGGCCTGATCCGGTCGGATCAGCCGATCAGTGAGGACGATGTGGTGGCTTTGATCTTCCGCCCTGGTTTTTCCACTGCTGAAGTTCTGAGTGAAGAGAGCGGACGTGGCGTTGGCCTGGATGTGGTACGTGACAGTGTTTCGCGTCTACGCGGTACGCTGGTTGTGGAGACAGCGCCTGGCCTGGGCACAGCTTTTACCATGACCTTCCCCACCAGCCTGGCGATCCAAAGCGCCATGATGGTTCGCGTTAACGGTCAACAGTTTGCCATTCCAACGGTTCACGTAGAATCTATCGGGCGCCTGGACAACTTTAAGCGCGTGAATTCTGGTGGCCAACCGGCTGTCGCGGTGCGTAATGATCTCTATCCATTGCATATGCTGGCCCAATATCTGTCTTTGTCAACCGCTGCATCGATAGAAGACAAGGCCCAGTTATTGCTGGTGAATGCCGGTGGTCATCGGGTCGCACTGGTCGTTGATGAGATTCGCGGTAAATTTGATATTGTGATGAAGAACCTGGGACCACACTTGCGTGAAGTTCATGGTATCGCTGGTGGCACAGTTCTTGGTAATGGACACGTTGTCCTGGTGTTGGAGTTGAACTCGCTGCTTTCCTCAAAGATCAACACCTCGCTGACAAGGCGCGATGCCGCCGCTCCTGCGGGACAGGTGAAACAGCGCGTGGATGTGTCGAACAAACAGCAAAGCTTGCCGCCTCGACCTGTGGCAGCAGCACCAGTTCCTGAGCGGGGCAAGCATATTCTGGTGGTGGACGATAGTCCGAGCGTGCGTCGCGTCGTCAGTAACATGCTCAAGCAGCATGGATGGATGGTGCAGATGGCCCGCGATGGCGTCGAAGCTCTGGAAATGATCTCACTTGAGACGCCAGCTGCTGTTCTGCTCGATATTGAGATGCCGCGTATGGATGGTTACGAGCTGATCTCAACGGTTCGAGCTCAGGAGCAGTATCGAACCCTGCCGCTGGTTGTTCTGACTTCTCGTGCGGCTGCCAAGCACCAGCAGCGTGCTATGTCACTGGGCGCGAGCGCCTATGTCGTCAAACCATACCAGGATGAGGAATTGCTCAACACAATTAGCTCACTGGTCTATGGCGCGATTGCTCGTTAAGTAGATAGAATGCAGGTAGCTTATGGGTGTTGAACGAGCGGTAACCCGCTGGTATATCCAGCGTCAATTGATTATGTATGAACTGGCCCGGCTGGAAGCTCAGTTGGAGCAGCTGGGTCAGACGCATGCAGAAAGTGACGCCGCAGCGCCTCAAAGCTCGCCAGCAGAAGGTGAAGAGAGCTCTCCTGAAGAGCTGCTCCAAAAAGTGGCAATGACCCGGGAAAAGCTAAAAGCTCTGGGTCATTGTCCCAAACCTATGATGGGTTAATCTGTCTTAAGCAGTTGTTCCGGCCTGAAATCTAGTGGGCCAGAGCAGCTGCGATTTTTTGTCCCATTTCCTGTGTGTTAAGAACTTTCGCTCCTTCTTCACGCAGATCCTCGGTACGATAGCCTTCTTGAATGACCTGCTCGACCGCGGCCTCGATGGCGGCTGCCTCGCTTTTTAATCCCAGCGAATATTGCAGTAACATAGCCGCAGAAAGAATTGCCGCGATCGGATTGGCCTTGCCTTGTCCGGTGATATCTGGCGCGGACCCATGGATTGGTTCGTATAGTCCCAGACGGCCGTGCGCTGTTTTGCGTGTGCCAAGGCTGGCAGAGGGGAGCATACCCATAGAACCGGCCAGCATGGAGGCCTCATCGGTCAGGATATCGCCAAAGAGATTTTCGGTGACGATGACATCGAAGTTGGTGGGTTTGCGGATCAGGTGCATGGCGCAGGCATCAACCAGCAGATGTTCAAAGGTGACATCGGGATAATCGGCGGCAACCCGGTTGGCGACCTGGCGCCAGAGCACGGAGGAGCTAAGCACATTGGCTTTATCTACGGAGGTCACTTTTTTCTTGCGATCGCGGGCGGCCTCGAAAGCTACACGCAAGATGCGCTCGATTTCTGCATCGCTATACAATAGCGTATCAATGGCGACCGCGCCTTGTTCCGTCTGACGTATCTCGCTTGGTTTGCCAGGGACAGGTGGCTCCAGGTGTCCATAGTAGAGTCCACCCGTTAATTCGCGCACGACTAGTAGATCGGTACCGCGCAATACCTCGGATTTGATGGGAGAGGCACTGAGTAAGCTATTGAGGGGTTTCACAGGCCGCAGATTAGCAAAGAATTGCAGACCCTTGCGCAGTTTAAAGAGCGCCTGTTCTGGTTTGACTTTGTGGCGACCATCATAGCTGGCTAACCCACCTACGGCACCAAATAAGATAGCATCACTCTGCAGACATACCTCTAGAGAGGCATCTGAGATGGCATCTCCTTCGGCCTCAATCGCGGCTACACCAACCAGACGTTTATGGTAGGTGAACGTGTGACCAAAGCGGCTGGCTACCGCATTCAATACATTAATGGCCTCATTTGTGACCTCTGGCCCGATCCCATCGCCAGGTAAAACTGTAATTGTGTAGTTTCCCATGCTGGCTCGCCTTTCTTAATAGTTTGTGTTGGTAATGGCGATCCCTGCCAGAAGGGGACAACGTCCTTCTGGCAGGGAAGCGAAGACTGAATAGACGATATTTGTTTAGCGTGCCCAATCCATTGGCTCTGGCTGCTTAAAGCTTGATGTCAGTGTGACAGGTTTTCCCTCGCGGAAAGATGTCTGGATGCCACACAAAACGTCGACAACGTGAGCCGCCTGGGCGCCCGTGATACGTTGTGGTCGCTGCTGATGAATGGCCTCGGCCAGGTCTATTACACCACGGCTCCACTCTGTACCATGATATGGCTCTTTCACGTAAGGTACTGGTTCGTACTGACCGCCAAATTCTGTGAATTCTACCGCGGCATGGAAGTTTTGCCAATCACTTAAGTAGAGAGAGCCTTTGTCTCCATGGAATTCAATACCGCGTTGCTTGCTGTGATGGCCGACATAGAAGTTCGTTGTCAGACGCGCTACCGCTCCGTTTTCGAATTCGATGGCGGCCACCGCGAAATCAGGTGTAGAAATATGGAATGCCACTCCTTCTTTCGTGACACGATCCGGGTAGAGTACTTTGCCAAATGCTGTGATGTAGCGTGCTGGTCCAAAGATGGTCGTAAGAATAGTCAAAGGATAAACGCCAACATCAAAGAGTGGCCCCACTTCATAGAATGGACCCGGCGAGGGATGCCAGGATTCGATACGGCCCCAGTTGACTTCAGCATAAGCCAGCCGAACTGTACCCAGGTGTCCATCGCGAATGGTTTTCCACGCGGTTTGCTGGGCCTCGCCCATAATCGTGATCGGTGCACTACTCAAGCGGCGCCCTTTTTCCTCTGCCAGTTTTACCAGGCGCAATGCATCTTCCGATGTCAGCGCGAGTGGTTTCTCACTATAAACGTCCTTGCCTGCGTTGAGACATTTCGTGATTACCTCGGCATGCGCATGGTGAATAGTCAGATTAATTACTAACTCTACTTCCTCGTCTTCCAGGATGGCTTCGAGTGAAGGATAGACTTTACCCCCATGGGCGGCAACATATGCTTCGGCTCGTGCCAGATCAATATCGGTAGCACCCAATAATTTAATCTGTGGATAGGGTTGTAATGTCTTTGCATAAGCTCCGGCGATATTACCGCAGCCGACAATCGCGACATTTAGAGATGTCAGATCCATCTTTACTATCTCTTTCTACTATACTAGTTGTAAGGCAGATACTGATAGAATCTTTTGAAGCGGCTGATTTGTTCGGGGCGTATCCATATCATGGAGGCTGTACGTCTTATAAAGTGACGTGTTTCTGCGACTGAATCAACAAAGCGCTTCAAAATAAGTCATACTCCACAGTTTACCAAAGCGTTTAGTTGTCTGACAAGGGGCAGTTGAGTTGTACACGGACAGCACAAAGTATGGCGCAAAAGGGGATGGCAGGCGAGGCTTCCCCGGCAAGGGTGTTTATAGCACGGCTGGGCGAAACGTGCTATAATAGGTCGCAGATGGAGTGTATATACATCGCCCCCGTCTTTATACAGAATCCTACAACTATCCAAACCAAGCAATAGGTGCTGCTGAACCATTGCCTAGGAGTAAATTTATATGAGCAGCGAAATAAATGAGAATGGGAAGACAGCAGGTCGTCGCAAACCAATTCCAATATCGATGGCCTCCGGACCCCATGAATATGTCCCAGGAGACCAGGAACTTCCAGTTCAGCTTACGAGCGTGGCTGAAATGTTGCAATGGGCGCAGAACTGGGCACGATCGAAATCTGTGTGGCCATTGGGTTATGGATTGGCCTGCTGCGCGATCGAAATGATGGCTTCGGCCTCAGCCGGTCAATACGACCTCTCGCGCTTCGGCTCAGAAGTCTTTCGCTCTAGTCCTCGTCAGGCTGATCTTATGATCGTAGCCGGAACTGTTTCGGTGAAGATGGGTCCGCGCCTTCGTCTTCTCTGGGAGCAGATGCCCGAGCCAAAATGGGTCCTGAGTATGGGGCAGTGTGCCAACTCTGGTGGCGAGTTCTATGATAGCTATTATACTGTTCAGGGAGTTGACACCATTGTGCCAGTAGACGTGTATGTGCCTGGATGTCCTCCTCGGCCAGAAGCATTGATCGAAGGTATTCTGAAGTTACGTGAGAAAATTGCCAAACAAGGTTTGAAAGTGCGCGGCGAGAAGGAAATCGAGGTATAGTGTATGCGTGGTATCCTGGAAGGTATGGGTCTAACCTTTAGCCATATGTTTCGGCCAAAGGTGACACGACTCTATCCTTATGAGAAGCCAAAACTGCCACCGCGCAGCCGTGGTTTGATTCAATTGATCGCGCAGGATGGCTTGAAGACTGAGTTCAATTTGAAGTGTGAATCTTGCCTCCTCTGTGAGAAAGCTTGTCCTCCTCGTGCTATCACGATCGAGTATGAGCCTCTAAATGAGTGGAAAGACCGCCCCTGGTTTAGGTCATACATCCGCGAGGGAGCTGAAAAGTTCACCCCGCGTAAACTGGCGCCCGCCACTGGTTCGTCTCATGCAGGCTTCTATAAATCGCGTATTTCTGAATATGCGGTGGATTACTTTAATAAGCCTGTGACGCCCTGTGTGGCTATGCCAGTTAAGGATCACCTGGAACCAGAGATTGATTTGAGCAAGGTAGATACTCTGCTGGCAACCTGGTCACAAGAGGCTGGTGCCCTGCCGGGTCTCCTGGATGCAGTGATGGATATCTATGGGTATTTTCCACTACAAGCGGCCAAGCGCATTGTCCAGGCGCGCGGCGTTGATCTGAGCGATATCTTCGGTATCGCAACTATGAGTCCGAAGTTTAAACCCGCACCAGCTGTTAAAGGCATTACACGTGATGACCAACCAGCGCGTGGATTGGCTGCGAGCAAGCGCGGTGTCTGGGGTAATATTAATCATGTGAGGCAGCCAGATGCCTAATTTTGAACAATCTTATCGTCTCTTGCGGCGAGCTGCCGATGCTGACGTACGTTCTTTAGATGCGTATCGTACTAGCGGCGGCTATGCTGCTTTGGAGAAAGCTCTGCGTGGACTGACCCCAGAGCAGGTAAACCAGCAGGTCATTGATGCAAAATTGCGTGGTCGCGGGGGCGCTGGTCGCTTAACCGGTGAAAAATGGCGCATTACACGGCAATCGGAAGATGACCAGAAATATGTTATTTGTAACGCATACGATGCCGATAGCCGCTCGCTGGCCGTACGCTCTTTGCTGGAGCATAATCCTCATCAGGCTATCGAAGGTATCCTGCTGGCTGCATATGCAGTAGGCGCAACCGAGGCGTATCTTTTCACACGTAGTAGCGCAGCCGCAGCCAATGCTGCTGTTCAGCAAGCTGTGCAAGAGGCCGTCGAGGCCAATCTTGTCGGGCGAGATATTCTCAACACTGATTTTTCTTGTAATATTACAGTGCTCGGCGCAGAGATGGGTTTCATGGGTGGTGAAGAGACCGTACAGATGGCATTGATCAAGGGCCGTCGCGGTATGCCCGAGCAGCGTCCTCCTTTCCCGGCCCAGTATGGATTGTGGGACAAGCCAACCGCGATTAATTCGGTTGAGACATTGGCTAATGTGCCCTATATTATCCGAGAAGGTGCTGCCGCATTTGCCAGTGTTGGTTCCGCTACAACTGGTGGCACAAAAGTTTTGACCGTCTATGCATCGCCGGCCGGCGAGCCCAAAGTGGTTGAAGTTCCATTTGGTGCCACATTGCGCGACATTCTGGCCCACGCCGGATTAAATCCTTCTGAAAGTGATGTACGTGCGATTGTGGTTGGTGGAGCTGAAGGGGGCGCCTTGCCGCTCGCTTCGCTGGATACACCCTACGATTTTGATCCGCTGGAAGAGGCGGGCGCAATCGTTGGTTCTGGCATCATCGAACTGCTACCCGTCAATACCTGTATGGTTTCATGGGCGATGGAGCGTAGCAGCTATCTCAGCAAAGAATCTTGTGGTAAATGTGTTCCCTGTCGCCTGGGAGTCAAGCGTATTGAGGGTATCCTCGAAGGGATTGTGAGCGATCTCGGTGTGAATGGGGATCTCGATGTGCTGGATGAATTTGCAGATTATGTACCTAATGGCTCGCTCTGTGGTTTTGGTGTACAGGCAACGAATCCACTAAAAACCGCCAAGCGCTATTGGCCTGAGCATTTTACGATGCATATTCAGGAACTGCGTTGCCCCACCGGTACATGCGTTCCGGTTCGTGCTCATCGTTTCGTGACGAAGCACGTTCTGCCGTAGTTAGATCCTAGGACCTTTGGAAGAGGAATAGTACATGGCTATATCAATCCGAGATAATTTCTCACCAGCAATTCAGGCAGCGCAGCCTCCAATGGTTCGTAATGAAGTGGGACATCCCAGTTTTACGTTGACCATTGATGGTAAGACAATGCAAGCTTACCAGGGCCAGACCATCCTGAGTGTGGCGATTGATAATGGGATTCTGGATATCCCGAATTTGTGTAACGACGAGAAGTTAGAGCCAACCTCTGCTTGTCGTATGTGTGTGGTGCACGTTGAAGGTGTGGAGCGTCCTCTGCCTTCCTGTAACACACCGGCTGAGCCAGGCATGGTGGTTTCGACGAACTCTGATGAGCTGTTCCATCTACGCCGCACCAATCTTGAGATGATGCTCTCAGATCACAATGCCTATTGTCAGCCACCCTGCCAGGTCGATTGCCCGACCCACATCGACATTCCTGGCTATTTGGAACTGATCGCTCAGGGCTCGATGAAGGAAGCGGCTCGCCTGGTTAAAGAGGTGCTGCCATTTCCGTTTATCCTGGGCCTGACCTGTCCGGCTCCTTGTCAGAAGGCCTGCCGCCGTACGCTGGTGGATGAAGAGATTGCCATCTGTCGTATGCATGGGCATGCCGCCGAAACCTGTCTGCTAGATGCGCCTCTGCCGTATGTGCAGGATCCCCCAACTGGCAAGAAAGTTGCGGTTGTCGGTGGTGGACCGTCGGGCTTGACCGCCGCTTATTATCTGTCTTTGCGCGGACACTATTGTAAGGTGTTCGATATGCAGCCGCAGGCTGGTGGTATGCTCCGCTATGGTATCCCTGAGTATCGCTTGCCCAAGGATATGATGGACCGTGAGTTCCAGCAGTTGTGGGATATGGGTATCGACTTCCAGGCGAACGTGAAACTGGGTCGTGACTTCACGATCGATGATCTGTTTGCCCAGGGTTTTGATGCCGTCTACCTGGCCATCGGTTGTTGGACCAGTAATGATTTGCGTGTACCCGGTGAAGATGCTGAAGGTGTGGTTAACGCCATTCGCTATCTGGGTGAGAAGGTTGAAGGTAAGCCGGTACCTGTGAAAGAGGGTGACGAGGTTATCGTCATTGGTGGTGGTTTTACCGCTTTCGACTGTACCCGTACCTCCCTGCGCCTGGGTGCCAAGGTGCATACGATGTATCGCCGTGGTCGTACTGAGATGGGCGCCACAACCGAAGAGGTTGAGGATGGTGAGGCTGAAGGTACACATCTGCAGCTGTATGTCAGCCAGACCCGTGTTATCTCTGAAAATGGTCATGTCACTGGTGTTGAGTTCCAGCGCAACAAGCTGGGCGAGCCTGATGCCAGCGGCCGCCGCCGTCCGGTTCCGGTTCCTGGCTCAGAATTTGTTCTGAATTGTAATACCGTGATCCCGGCCATCGGTCAGGCAGTTGATACCAAAGTGCTCGACGAGGCTTCTGGGATCAAGTGGACCAAATGGAAAACCATTCAGACTAATCCCCACAACTTCATGACGGATCGCAAAGGCGTCTTCGCCGGCGGTGACTGCCAGATGGGTGCCAAGACGATTATTGAAGGCGTGGCCCAGGGTAAACTGAATGCTCGCTCAATCCACTCCTATCTGATGGGGGAGGATATGAACGAGGTGGCTCGTCGCCTGGAGCTGGAAGAGCGCCGTCCTGACCTGTTCGACATCGTACCCTACAAGCCGGTCGAACCCAAGGTCAAGATGCCGATGCTGCCCTACGACAAGCGCGAGAGGAGCTTCGCCTTGATTGAGATGGGCTACTTGCAGGAGCAGGCTCAGCGCGAAGCAGCCCGCTGTCTGCAGTGCGCCTGTCCGGCCGCTGGACAGTGTGATCTGCAGCGTTATAGCATCGAGCATGGTCTGGCCGACAACCGCTTCCACGATGGGGAGCCCAGCGACTACCATGACTACGAGACCGATCTCTCGCACAGCTTTATCCTGCGCGATCCCAACAAGTGCATCAACTGTACGCAGTGTGTACGTGTCTGCCACGACGTGATTGGACCGGACTGCTATGGCATGTTTGGCAAAGGCTTCGATACGATTGTCTCGACGCCCTTCAATGTCAGCCTGCACGACACGGACTGTGTCTCCTGTGGCGCCTGCGTCCAGGTGTGTCCGACGGGCTCGCTGATGATGGCCGAGCGCAACCTGGCGCGCTACTCTTTCGCCCTGGATCGCTGTATCTTCTGCGGTGACTGTGTGGAGGTGTGCCCGCACGGAGCACTGGGTGAGACCCCGAACTTCGAGCTCTCCTTCTTCAATCGCTTTGGCGAGGATGTGACGCTGGAGAAGAACGATCTGGCCAACGCGCCCAACTACCTGGTGCGACAGCGCTTGCCGCGTGGCAAGAAGGACCTGCCGGTCATGAGCCCGCTGGTGCGTCCATTGCCTGCTCGCTCGATCCGCGACTAATCGCGCAGCAGTTCAAAATACAGGAAAGCCGGACCTCGTACGGGGTCCGGCTTTTTGATGGAAATATTATGTTGTCTCTTTAAGCGGTTGCAAAATATGACACATATTTGAGATTACTGAAAAAGTCGTTTTACCCTTGGATGTTTTAGACTTTTTGAGGTAACATAAACATAGGTATGTTGTATTACATACTTTGAAATGAAGTTTTTTCCGCTGTTTGGGAACTACGAAAAAGAGGCAGTATTATGACGATCGTCACTCGCGATACGTTCTCTTTCACGCCTCCAGAACCAACTGTCCCTATAACGCGCAATGAACTGGGACATCCCAGTTTTACAGTTAGCATCGATGGTAAGATGCTAAAGGCGTATGAGGGTCAAACGATTTTGAGCGTGGCCATTGACAACGGGATTACGGATATCCCGAATTTGTGCAATGACGAGAAGCTGGAGCCTACCTCGGCCTGCCGCATGTGCCTGGTGCATATCGAAGGTATTGAGCGACCCCTGCCCTCTTGTAACACCCCCGTTTCCCCCCATATGGTCGTAACGACCACTTCTGATGAATTGTTCCATCTACGCCGCACCAATCTTGAGATGATGCTCTCAGATCACAATGCCTATTGTCAGCCGCCTTGCCAGGTTGATTGTCCGACCCATATCGATATTCCCGGGTATCTGGAATTAATTGCTCAGGGTGCGATGAAGGAAGCGGCTCGCCTGGTTAAAGAGGTGCTACCTTTCCCTTTTATTCTGGGCCTGACCTGTCCGGCTCCCTGTCAGAAGGCCTGTCGTCGTACGCTGGTGGATGAAGAGATTGCCATCTGTCGTATGCATGGGCATGCCGCCGAAACCTGTCTGCTAGATGCGCCTCTTCCCTACGTGCAAGATGCCCCGACAGGTAAGAAGGTTGCCATCATTGGTGCTGGCCCGGCTGGGCTTTCTTGCGCCTACTATCTAGCCTTACGAGGTCATTATTGTAAGGTGTTCGATATGCAGCCTCAGCCTGGTGGTATGCTCCGCTATGGTATCCCTGAGTACCGCTTGCCTAAGGATCTGATGGATCGTGAGATAGAGCATGTCTGGCAGCTTGGGGTAGACCTGCAGTCCAATGTGAAACTGGGTCGTGACTTCACGATCGATGATTTGTTTGCCCTGGGTTTTGATGCTGTCTATATCGCTATCGGCTGCTGGACCAGTAAGTTGATGCGCGTGCCCGGTGAAGATGCTGAGGGCGTGGTCAATGCTATTAAGTTCCTCTATGATAAGGTTGAGGGTAAGCCGGTACCTGTGAAAGAAGGGGATGAGGTGGTCGTGATCGGTGGCGGCTTTACGACCTTTGACTGTACTCGTACCTCGCTGCGCCTGGGCGCTAAGGTGCATACAACTTATTATCGCACGCGTGCCGATATGACCGCCACGATGGAAGAGGTCGAGGATGGCATTGCTGAAGGGACCCATCTCCAGGTGCGCTCGGCTCAGCAACGTATTCTGGAAGAGCATGGTAAGGTGGTTGGCATTGAATACCAGCGCACCAAACAGGGAGAGCCTGATGCCAGCGGCCGCCGCCGCCCGGTTCCCATTCCCGGTTCCGAGTTTACCATTGCCTGTAATACGGTCATTCCAGCGGTAGGGCAGGCGGTGGATACCACGGTGCTCAACGAGTCCTCTGGTGTCAAATGGAGTAAGTGGAAGACCGTCCAGACCAATCCCCACAACTTCATGACGGATCGCAAAGGCGTCTTCGCCGGCGGTGATTGTCAGCTGGGCGCCAGTACAATCATTGAGTGTGTAGCCCAGGGTAAGCTGGGTGCTCGCTCAATCCACTCCTATCTGATGGGGGAGGATATGAACGAGGTGGCTCGTCGCCTGGAGTTGGAAGAGCGCCGTCCCGACCTGTTCGACATCGTACCCTACAAGCCGGTCGAACCCAAGGTTAAGATGCCGATGCTGCCCTACGACAAGCGCGAGAGGAGCTTCGCCTTGATTGAGATGGGCTACTTGCAGGAGCAGGCTCAGCGCGAAGCAGCCCGCTGTCTGCAGTGTGCCTGTCCGGCCGCTGGACAGTGTGATCTGCAGCGTTATAGCATCGAGCATGGTCTGGCCGACAACCGCTTCCACGATGGGGAGCCCAGCGACTACCATGACTACGAGACCGATCTCTCGCACAGCTTTATCCTGCGCGATCCCAACAAGTGCATCAACTGTACGCAGTGTGTACGTGTCTGCCACGACGTGATTGGACCGGACTGCTATGGCATGTTTGGCAAAGGCTTCGATACGATTGTCTCGACGCCCTTCAATGTCAGCCTGCACGACACGGACTGTGTCTCCTGTGGCGCCTGCGTCCAGGTGTGTCCGACGGGCTCGCTGATGATGGCCGAGCGCAACCTGGCGCGCTACTCTTTCGCCCTGGATCGCTGTATCTTCTGCGGCGACTGTGTGGAGGTGTGCCCGCACGGAGCACTGGGTGAGACCCCGAACTTCGAGCTCTCCTTCTTCAATCGCTTTGGCGAGGATGTGACGCTGGAGAAGAACGATCTGGCCAACGCGCCCAACTACCTGGTGCGACAGCGCTTGCCGCGTGGCAAGAAGGATCTGCCGGTCATGAGCCCGCTGGTACGTCCATTGCCTGCTCGCTCGATCCGCGACTAAATTGTTTCCTCTGTTTTTACTACAAAGGACAGTTATGCCAGTCATTAGTTAGTGGTGCATAGCTGTCTTCCTCACTTTTAGAAGCCAATGTATATCTCGTCCTAACTTTTCTGCCGTTCGTGTTACAATTGGGATACGAATCGATATTGGGCATGTAACGGAGAAAAGAATGAGTCAACAGCATGTATTGCGTTTCCCACCTGGATTTTTATGGGGGACGGCCTCAGCTGCCTATCAGTGTGAAGGGGGAAATACGAATAACCAATGGTATCGCTGGGAGCAAGAAGGACACATTCTCAGTGGGGATACCTGTGGTCAGGCAGCGGACTGGTGGGAACATGCGGAGCACGATTTTTTGTTGGCTGAGCAGATGGAGAACAACGCGTTAAGGCTCAGTCTGGAGTGGAGTCGTATTGAGCCTGTGGAGGGACAGTGGGATAGCACGGCACTGGAGCGTTATCGCGCCATGTTGTTAGATTTGCGCCGCCTACATTTGACCCCTGTTGTGACTTTGCATCACTTCACTGATCCTCTCTGGTTTACTGAGCGCGGTGGATTCGCGCATGGAGAGAATGTGCGCTTTTTTATACGTTATGTCCAGCATGTGGTAGCAGCTTTACAAGACGTCAACTCCTTCTGGATCACTTTTAATGAGCCAAATGTCTATGCGTTTCAGGGATACTTGATGGGCGTTTTCCCACCGGGCGAAAAGGATCTGGTACGCACGTTTCAGGTGTTGCGCAATTTGATGCAGGCCCATGTAGAAGCGTTTTATGCCATCCGCACTATTCGGCCGCAGGCGCAGATTGGCTACTGCCTGCACTATCGGCTGTTTGATCCGGCCAATTCCCTATCGCTACTTGATCGCAGCGCCGCCTCAATCCAAGAAAATATGTTTACCTGGTCGGCCCTGCAGGCGGGGGAGACGGGGCGCTTTACGTTTCCTGCCGGCCGGGTGTTGTCCCCTTTAGTGCATGCAGCCGGCGCCAGAGACTATCATGGAGTGAATTATTATACGCGCGAGATAGTTAGTTTTGATCCTCGCAGGCCTGCAGAAGCTTTTGGACGCCGTTTTGTACGTCCTGGTTCTGTGCGCAATGATGATGGTCTATCAGATAGTTTTGGCGAGATCTATCCATGGGGACTCTATCGGATCCTGAAGTCTGTCTATCAGCGCACACGCGGCAATAAGCCGCTATATATTACCGAGAACGGTTTTAGTGATCGACTGGACGATCGCCGGCCCGCAGCCTTACTGGCCCACCTGGCCGTCTTGCAGCGGGCGATCCAGGATGGTATCCCGGTGCGGGGCTACTTCCACTGGACGTTGGTCGATAACTTTGAATGGAACGATGGCTGGTATGTGCGTTTCGGCTTGATCGAGCTTGATCCTGTGACCCAGAAGCGCACACCACGCCGGAGTGCCAGTATGTTTGGTGAGATTTGCCAGGCCAACGCGATCACCGAAGCTATTGTAGAACGCTATGCGCCTGAGTTGAACAATATCATCTTCGGTACCACAGACGCTCTGAGCCGCCAGATACCTGTCTAGCTATGTGTTATTCTGCATTTTTGGATTTCAACCTGCTGGATACGTTTATTTTCTATGGTATTATCAATGTTTTTGATGGAAATGGAGTATATAGTTCATGAATCCAGGGACATCATATGGTCTTGCCTTTGCATCTGGCATCAATGCCTATCTGCCTCTGTTTTCTTTAGCGGTGGCTGCCCGTATCTGGCCGGATCAGTTCCACGTTAATCCGCATTTTGCTTTTATTACGCAGCCCTGGTTTATGGTTATGATGGCCGTCTTAACGCTGGCTGACCTGTTTGCAGATAAAATTCCGGTTGTCGATCATATCTGGGATACTATCCATACGGTCATTCGGCCGGTTGCGGGCGCTATTGTGGCCGCCGCGGCTAGCAATCAAACGATGGATAATACGTGGTGGATGCCACTGACATTGGCACTGGGCGCTGGCCTCGCCGGGGTGACCCATACAACCAAAGCAACAACGCGGGTTGCCTCTTCGGCAACCACAGTTGGCTTTTTGAATACGGCACTCAGCATTGCTGAAGATATTGTGATGATGGTCAGTGTTCTGGTCTCGTTTATAGCTCCGTATATCATGCTGGTGGTGGTTGTACTCTTTGTACTGGCGTTTCTTATCATGACCCCTAAAATCGTCAGGCGCTTGCGCCGCAGACGCCAGCCAACGCGGGGTTCATCTTCAGGCGCGATGCCGCTGCGGCATGGCTCAGTTGGGCGAAACTAGCTGATTCTGTCTATCTATCTGTCTGTTTTTTCGAACCGTTTTACGTACTACAAGTGAGGTCAATAGATGTGCAGAAGCCATCCTGTTACGGGTATCTTGTCATTAACAAGTATAAAGTGCTACACTTCTTTCTAGAATAACGACATAGCTTGATTTCTGGCCGGGTCGTTTTGAGTATGCAAGATGAGGTTAGACAGATAGATGGACAAATCAGCTCCTATTTCAGAAATGGAGAAGTTCCATTTTGGTGGCAAAGTATTTTGCACCGATGGCGAAGATGGAACCCTCTCCCAACTGGGTGTAGACCCCGGTAGCCGAAAGATCGTTTCACTTGGTGTGAAAGTTGGTCGTTTCTTTGGCAAAGTAGTCTATGTGCCGTTTTCAGAGGTGACAGGTGCATCTGCTGACGGTATTACTCTTTCTATTTCACGTGATGAGCTCAATGCTGCAATCACCCAGGCCACTGGCGTTCTGCTGGATGCGCGAAGTGTGGTGCACGAAGTCAATTCGAACGCACGTGGTACATTGAAGCTTGTCGCAGCACACCCACAGACTGGCGAACTGGCATATATCGTGGTGCGTTCATTGCGAGCCGGACAGGATATCTTAATTCGCCAGAATTATATTACAAAGATTGATGCCGGAGCTATTTCAATCAACGTACCAGAGCCAGTTTTTCAGACCCTGCCTCCGTATCGCACTGATGAGGAATTACAGCGCGAAGTTGAGCAGGTCATCTTTGATATGACCCCGATTCATATCGATTTTCCTGGCATGAGAATTCGTGTACTGGATGGTGTTCTATACCTGGATGGTAATATCTCTAGCTCTCTGCGTGCCGAGATGGTTGAGGACCAGGCCTCTGGGGTACCAGGTTTATTGGAAATTAAGAATCGCCTGGTTGGTGATGATACGCTGGCGGCTGAGCTGGCTATGGCTCTGGGTCGGGATGAGCGTACACGTGACCTGCCTATTGGTGTCTATCCACGTCTGGGTATGGTACGTTTAAGTGGTTATGTGCACACTTCTGAACAGAAAGCCGCAGCCGAGCAGATTGCACGCAGCTTTCCTGGCGTACGCTCGGTGGAGAATAGGTTGGTTGTCAATCCTAAATCTGATCTGTTGAATGTCATGTCCCCCGCGGCAGGTGGCGAAGGGGAAGATCTGATTCCTGGTAAATATATCCGCCATACCAAATAAGCTGGCTGTAACTTTTCCTGGCGCCTACGCATTTTAGTCGTCGTCTTTTGTATACAGTGTTGCCAGAAATGCGCTCAGCGCATTTCTGGCAACACTGTATACAAAAGACGAGCGCCGCACAGGCGCACACCGTCTGGCGCCGAAGTCGCTCGGCGCATATTTTACTATGCGCTGAGCGCCTGATTCAGGTCCTTGATGATGTCGTTAGCATTCTCAATGCCGACTGATAAACGAATACATCCTTCGCTGATGCCCATATCTTGTAACTCTCTAGCCTGCAACGTGCGGTGGGATGAGATAGGTGGATAGCTCACCAATGTAAAGACGTCGCCGAGCGAGGTAGCGGAGATACAGAGTTGAAGCTTATTGATAAAGCGGAATACAGCGGCACGCGACTGATCTTTGAGTTCAAATGAGAGCAGCGCGCCAAAGTGTTCATGGTCCATTAACCGGCTGGCCAGCTCGTGCGAGGGATGATTTGCGAGGCCTGGATAATGCACGTGGGCGACGGCCGGGTGTTGCTGTAAAAATTGTGCCACCTGCAAAGCATTGCTGCACTGGCGCTCAACGCGCAGGGCCAGCGTGCGCAATCCACGCAACATCAAATGAGCCTCAAAGGGACTGAGCATGGCTCCGAGCAGATTGCTATAGTCGCGCAATTGGTTGAGCAGCGTATTTTTTGCACTAATCACAATGCCGCCCGTGCTATCGCCGTGGCCACTGATGTATTTGGTTGCGCTATGTACCACCAGGTCAAAGCCATGCTCGATAGGCCTGGTCAGGTAAGGCGTGCTGAAGGTGCTATCGACGATGGTGACCGCGCCGATCTCGCGTGCAACAGCACTAATCGCGTCCAGATCCACAATCCTGGTCAATGGATTTGAGATCGTCTCGACATAAATGACATCTGGCTCCTCCTCGCGCAATAAATCATAGATGGCGGGCTGGCAAAAGTCAGCCAGTATCAGTTGTGTTCCCACGGTGGAGAATAACTTGCGCATCAGTGTAACGGTCGGACCATAGAGGTCTCTGGAGGCCACGATTTTAGTTCCTGCCGTCAGACCGGCTGCCAGTAGTGCGGCATGGATAGCAGCCATACCAGAGCCAAAGGCGATCGCTCCTACCCCTCCTTCAATATGTGTCAGCGCGCTCTCAAAGCCATAGGCGTTCGGATTTCCCTGACGGGCATAGACATAAGCCTGTTCGCCATCTGGCGTTTTGCCACTAAATGCCTGGTCCAGAGCCTCAATGTTTTCATGCGTATAGGTCGTGCTGGCATAAATTGGTGGTACCGTCGATTGTCCCCCAGCGCCAGTTGCTCGAGCTTTTTTGCGCCCACCATGGACCAGGCGAGTTTCCAGATTCCAATCAGATGGTTGTGATGTATTCTGCTGCGTCATAGATATCCTTTCATAGTTCAAGAATAGATATCATCTGGTTTCTGCTGGCCGGCTACGCAGAAATAAGCGCAACAGGCTCGCTTCACCAGATTGGCATAAGCACGTACATGAAAGTAGTGACCGCATCCTTTAAGGGGTGCAGAGCTTATTAAGGTATTGCAAGTTATCTATCAGGTCCTGGATCGATGGTAATTCCGTGATGCTACTGGCAATCCAGCGTTGATAGAGGGCGCTATAGCGATCGGCCAGCACGATGCAAGGCGAAAGCGTATGCGTGTCCGCATCCCAATGTGTATAGCGCGCAATGACTTTTCCCTGCGTATCTGAGAGCAACGAGAATGGTAAATGCAGTTCTTCCTGAATCTGTAGATTATTGAAGACCGAATCTGGTGTAATCGCCAGCAGCGCGCACTGTTCCTCGCGGAACCCGGCATAATGTTGTGCATAGGTGCGCAGCAGTGCACGCACCTCACTGGTGGCACCAGCGGGTACAAAGAGCAGCACCAGGTGGTCGTGTTGCTTATAATCCCATGGACTGTGTGGCATACCATCAGCGCCAGGAAGTGTAAAGGCCGGTATAATCTGTCCCGTTTCCAGAACGGGACCGCGCAGTTGTTCCGTGTTTGACATTGTCTCCCCTTAAAAAGTAATGATCGGATTGGGTAGAGTTTGTCGATCTTTTTTCTTATTATATAGTATCTTCTGATCTCTTCATATAGCTAGATGATCTATATTCCTCGCCTCCTCATCACGTTTGTAGCGGGTGGTAGCAATTTACACCTGAAGATTGATAAGTAGAGTATAATATACGCATCAGGACGTGTTAGATAGTTTCGGGTGGAGGATAAGATATGGGACGTCGTACACTTATAGTTACGGTACTGGCCATTGTGGTTGTTGTGCTGGTGACGATTGGTAGTTATCGTTTTTATTTTGCTAGTAAAGTAAATGCACCTCCCAAACCTGTTTCTATGGCAAAGTGTACAACGCAGCCGGCTGCGGGCGCTCTACGCTCGTTTACCATTGTCCCTGGT
Organism: Dictyobacter formicarum; assembly: GCF_016587435.1. The sequence goes on along the minus strand of NZ_BNJJ01000005.1, from coordinate 188,348 downwards.
CAATCAACAGCCAGCTACAAAGTGCACGAGAATCTCATTTTGCGTAACCTGCCAAGTACCGACGCAGTTGGCAAGACCCATGATGTAACTGGAGCTTTCCAGATTAGCACCACGCCGGCTCCTCAGGTTACTTCTCTTCATTTGACCGTCAATCTGAATACCTTGCGGACCGATGAATCCATGCGCGATCGCTTTGTACGAACCCTTGCATTGGAGACCGATCTCTACCCGAATGCCGATTTCGCCTCAACCTGCACACAAGGGATGCCCACTCACTATAGCAATGGGAAGCCGCTCTCTTTCCAGCTGTTGGGCAATCTAACCATGCATGGAAAGACCAGGCAAGAAACATTTGCCGTCACTGGTAAACTGTCCGACAAAACCATTAGTGGCACCGCTACCACCACGCTCCTTATGACCGATTTCGATATTCAGCCGCCCAATCTGGCTAGTATTGCTATCGCCCAGAACAAGGTATTAGTGACTATTAATTTCATTGCGCAAGAAAAGTAATGGAATAACGAACACAAAGATCCAGGAAGTAGTATTTATTTATTCCTGGATCTTTATGTTGTTATATGGCGCCTGTTGGCACTCAAGGCACTGCTTTAATCGTCGCGAACGCTTGTCAAATACATAAATTACTCTTATACTAACATTTGAACAGGCAAGGTTTTTTCTATTTTTGGGGAGGGATGATGCGTCAACAATCACGACGTGAACGCTTAGAGCATATCGGTGCTGTTCTAGTGGTGGGCAGTGGTAAAGGTGGAGTTGGCAAATCGACGGTAAGTGTAAATCTGGCTATCTCTCTCGCCAGAGAGGGGGCGCGTGTTGGCCTGCTGGATGGCGATGCCTATGGGCCAAGCATTCCGATGATGGTTGGCGTACGCAAGCGGGCGGACGCTAGAAGCGAGGCTATTTTGCCGCTAGCTGAACGCAGGGACCTGGCCGCCGAGAAAAAGATCCAGCCCTTGCTGCGCTATGGTGTCAAGCTGATGTCGGTGGGCTTCTTTATTGGAGAAGAGCAGGCTGTGGCTCCATTACCAGACGCTCTGGGCATGCTTATTCGCCAGTTGCTCTTTTCCGTTAATTGGGGAGAACTGGATTACCTGATTATCGACCTCCCACCTGGTACCAGTGAGCCGCAAGCTACCCTCTGTCGTGAAATTGAATTGTCCGGTGCGATCTTAGTGACAACTCCGCAGGATATCGCGCGCATCGATACGGCTAAAGCGGTGACCATGTTCCAGCGCATGTCTGTGCCGATTCTGGGTATTGTACAGAACATGGCAGGTCTGCTCTGTCCCCATTGTGGACAAATGGTCGAAATCTTTCCCGCGAGTCCCGAACCTCGTGCCCAACTGGACGACTTGCCTATGCTCGGACGTATACCTTTAGATCCCATTGCTGTAACCAATGGAGATAAAGGATATCCAATTGTTGTAAGCCTGGCGGATTCTCCTGTGGCAATGGTCTTCTCAGATGTCTCTGCGCGAATTGTTCAGCGCATTGCTTTGTTACGCGCTCAAGCCACTGAAAATGAAACGGAGCAGGCATCAGATAGAGAAGAGGACACCAATGAAAGAGAAGCTTAAAGGTTTGCTGGCCGGTATTATTTTTCGACTGATTGCTCTTCTTACGCTAGGGCAGATTTCGCCTATACTCAGCGCCTGTGTCATTATTGAAAAAGATGGCAAAGTTTTGCTGGTTGATCGTAGTGATGGAATGGGATATACCATTCCTGGCGGTATTGTGCGTTACAAAGAGACGTTAGAAGAATGTGTGCGGCGCGAAGCCAGCGAAGAAACTGGCTATGATATAGCGATTACCGGGCTAGTTGGTGTCTATTCAGCCATTGATCGCGATCCACGCTTTCGCGCTGTCTCAATCGCGTATCGCGGCCATATCCAGGGCGGTACCCAGCATGACTCGGGCGAGGGAAAGGCCTGCTGGTGTGAGCCAGAGGTTGTTCTGGGCCACATGGCTTTTGACTGTGAGCATATGCTTAAAGACTACTTGAGCGGCCGCCAATGTCTCTCCTGACCCTATCTGAGCGATTTCTTTCAGCGCATGGCTGAAAGCCATAAGTTGCGCGCCTCCGGCCCCTGACACTACGCGCCTGCGGCGCTCAACAAGTTTTATTCAGGCAGAACGCGCGCTGAGCGCCCGAAAGCGGGCGCTCAGTTGCCCCATCAGCGTAGGAGTCAGACACACTGCCATACTATATCCACATCGCTATAAGCGATATGATATAGTATGAAAAACATAACAAGCTTGATTGGGATGAGCAAGGAGTGAGCAGCGATGCCTATTTGTCCAATTTGTGAAGATAGTGGCGTATTGGACTCCGAATCGGAGCAGCCACGTTTTTGTTATTGCGCGGCGGGGAGGAGAGAGCGGCGTCAATGGGAAGCAAGCCACGGGCCGGGACAGGGATCGATTCCTAAGCCCGTCGGTTTTATCGATGTAACTGAGTTGGAGCAAGTCAACGCCAATGTTGATGCGATGCGCGCATCACTGCTGGGTGGTGCACCGACCGGTGAGGCCGCGGCTACCAGACCCGCAGCCGTCCAATTACTCTATCGAGTGGCCAAAGCCGGACATGAGATCTCAATGGTAGAGGCCGCCCAACTGCACGATCTGGCTAAATCGCTCGAAGGTTTTCTGGGAGATGCGGCCTCAATTGGGCGCAGAAAAGGTTAAGAGATGCACGCGTCGCATGGAGACGCTAGCAGGAAGTAGTTTACTATTTATTTATAGAATAGAAATAAGACCAGAATGCTAGCGATCTCCATTCGTGCCAACAGAATTATTCAGCTTTTGTCCCCACATGAATGGCCACAATGCCACCATTGAGATAGTAATAACGAACATCACTCCAACCTACCTCTTCCATAATTGCCTGTAAAGCAGGAGCTTTGGGGAAGGTAGTAAGGGAATTGGGCAAATAATTATATTCCTCAAAAGCTTTGCCAATGATTGTCCCAAAGATCGGGGCCAGCTTATAGAAGTAGAGGTAGAAAAGTGTGCCAAAGATTTTACCCGGGGGATGACTGATCTCCAGACAGACGACGCGGCCACCAGGGCGCACAACGCGCAACATCTCGGAGAACCCCTGACGGATATCAGTCAGATTGCGTACCATAAATGCGGAACAGCAGCCATCGACGCTATTATCAGGAAGATCGATATGCTCCGCATCACCGACGCGCAGTTCAATGCTATCTTGCAGTCCCATGCGAGCCAGTTTACGGCGACCCTCATCAAGCATCTCTGGAGTAATATCCATTCCAATCATTTTCGTGCCAGGACCCGCATGTTTAACGATTGTGATCGCCAGATCGGCCGTACCTGCTCCTAAATCCAGGCCAGTCTCTCCCGTGGCCAGTGCCAGATAGCGCGCGGCGCGGCGGCGCCAGTATCCATCTAACCCCAGGCTCATAAGCCTGTTCATGAGATCATATATACCAGCAATACGTCCAAACAGACGCTGTACATAGGGACGTTTGCCCCCGACTTCACGAAATTTTTCTTCTAAAGCAAAATTTGTTTTCATTCTTCAGTTATTCCATTAACGCCTGCGACTGATGACAAAGTCGATCAGTTCATCCAGCACATCGCGATCGGGTGAGGCTGGGAAATGATGCAAGGCCTCGCGTGCCTTATTGGCATAATCATGGGCTTCCTGCAAAGACTGCTCTACTCCATAGCTATGCGTAACCCAATCCACCACTTCTAGAATATCTTTTTCATTGTGCTCATCGCTATTGAGTAAAGTCTGTACCTGTTGCTGATGCCCGTTCTGGGATGCTCCTTGCAGCGCATAGATCAAAGGTAGCGTCACCATGCCCTGACGTAGATCATTGCCAGCTGGTTTGCCGATCGTAGATTGATCTTCAGTATAGTCGAGAATATCATCAATGATCTGGAATGCAATACCCAGGTTCAAGCCATAAGAATGCAGCAGCGCAATCTGTTCGTCGGTAGCATCGCTCAAGATGGCTCCGCCTTTGGAACAAGCTGCAATCAGGCAGGCGGTTTTATTGTTGATTTTCTCAAAGTAGGTTTCGACAGTCAGGTCCGCTCGACCAGACGTCATCATTTCCAATATAGTACCTTCGCATACCGTTGCCACTGTATCAGCAAACAGACGGTCGATGCGTGGATTCTCAATTTCAGCAATCAAACCTGACGTCTTGGCCAGATAATAATCGCCCAGAAGGATGGCGATCTTATCTCCCCACAACGCATTTACGGTGGGATTGCCACGGCGGGTGGCCGCTTCATCGATAATATCATCATGAATCAAGGTTGCCAGATGAACCATCTCAAAGGCCACACTTAATTGCAACAATTTCCCAAAGTCATAATGATTAAGTTTTCCCGCGAGCAAGGTCAATGCAGTTCGCAAACGTTTGCCGGGAGAAGCAAGCGCATGCATCGAAGCAGAATTAAGGATCGCCAGTCCAGACGTTGCTCTTTCTTGAAAGAGAGCATCCACCTGATCAAGCTCAGGCTGGATGCCTGAGAATATGCGGCTCAACGTGGCCGTAGTGTTCATAAGGGTTCTCCATTTTTGCATGTCTTCTGGCACGTCACCAGGTATCGTTCGGCAAATTATGTAGACGATAATACATAGCCTTACGATTTTTCCACCACTTTCTCATCATGAGGCATGTAGTTTCCCCCTACAGATTATAACGTGCCTGGTCCATTGTGGGACGAGGCAACCTGGATGTATCTAACTAGTGCCAACCAGAATTGCCCTTACCTTTATTACGTATCAGATGTCGTATCTACCTCAATCAGATCCTCCTGGACGAATCCCGCAGTAAAGTTGAATTCATCAAGTGCATCCAGGGCTGTTTTGTATTCTGCCCAGGACAAGCGGCGATTGAGAACGGGATCATTGACTGCTTTCCAGGCTGGAAAATATTGATCCATCAGGCTGATCGGGGTATCGGGGCTCAGTTCTTCTGCAATCCAGCGCAGCACCTCGCGCGTGCCCGAAACATCCTCAGGCATAACGAGATGTCGAATCAGCATCCCTCGTCGCGCAATGCCCTCTTCATCTACTTCAAGAGGACCCACCTGGCGATACATCTCTCGTAAAGCTGCCTGATTATGATCGACATACCGAGGCATCTTGGAGGTCCGTAGCGCATTTTTATTGTCAGAATACTTGGCATCTGGCAGATAGATATCCACCACACCATCTAATAATTGCAGGGTTTCCAGATTTTCATAACCCGCGCAATTGTAGACGAGGGGTAAGCGTAGCCCCTTTTCACAGGCGATTACCAATGCTGCTAGAATCTGCGGCACAAAGTGTGTTGGTGTGACCAGATCTAGATTGTGGCAGCGCTTCTTTTGCAAATAGAGCATCATCTCGGCCAGGCGTTCTGGCCCCACGCGATGTCCCAGGCCACCCTGGCTAAGCGAAAAGTTCTGGCAATACGTGCAGCGTGCCTGACAATAGCCAAAAAAGATAGTGCCTGCTCCGCGTGTGCCACTGATGGGAGGCTCTTCACGGCGATGGACATTCCAGGAAGCTACAATTGCTTCCGTTCCCGAATGACAGACCCCTGTTTTGCCAGCAGTGCGGTCGCAGCGACAATTCTGAGGGCAGATCGTACAATGGCGCAAGATCTCCCAGGCGGTTGCTGCTCGTTCTGCTAATTCCCCTGTCTCATAGAGATTGAGATAGCTTGGATAAGACATGCTAGCTACTCCGGTACCTTCTAAGCTGGGTACTCATCGTTGCTGTTTTAATTAAACTAACTGTTCACAAAATGTGTCCAGTTTATGAACTGGACACATCCTTGAATAATAAAAGACTGCCAACGATTACTGCTGCTGTGATGGCCATTTAAAGCCCTTCTCAGAAGGCTTAGGGCCACTGGAACGCGGGGCGCCTGACTTCTGACTCTTTTTGCCGCGCGTGGCAGCACGTCGTGGCGTTCGGTTGGCGGATGTCGATCTGACGGGCCTCGAAGATGGTTGCTGGAAGAAATCATCTTCGTCCTCACCGATCTGCTCGATCAATCTATCCGCATCTTCGTCAATCTCGGTCCAGAACTGCGCGTTTCTACGCTGATCTGGTCGCGACCCCTTCAAGACACGTCCATTGGGAAGTCGGGTAACATGTTTTTCTTCAGGCTGCCCGAAGCGTGGACGCGAACCGCGTGGAGCGCGTTCGTTCGATGGGTTAAATTGAGGTACCTCATTGTCATCGAACTGTTCGTAATCGCCCTCAAAATGTTGCATATACTCTTTGTGGCGCTGCTCATCGCGGGCCTGCCGTACTTCAGGACGGCTCAACCAGCGAGGATTAGGTGGACGTTTTGCCACCTCGCGTGGTCGAAAGTCACGGCGTGGATTGTTACGGACATCGCGCTCAGGACGCTCGTGGCGTGCGGCCCCACGCGTGCCCGGCGCATTGGTCCCCTGCTGTCCACGAGACCCATACCCACGCGCTTGTGGAGCTCGATTGCCCTGTTGTCCGCGTGGACTGAAAGAGGGATTATGGCTATAGCTACGCTGCGAGCCATATTCCGGTCTCTCGGAGTTAAAGTTATCAGAGCGATTATCGGAATTGAAGTTCCGTGAGCGTGGACCCTGATGATTGCCATATGGGCGCTCAGAGCGTTGAGAATTCCTGTTCTCATAGTTGCCCTGGCTATAGGGTCTGCGGTTGCCCTGTGTATTATGGGAGGAATTGTCTCTAGAGCGATTATTATTGTTGCGCCAGTTATTGCGGGGGGATTGTGATGCCCCATTAGAACTGCGCGGATGATAATCCGCGTGTGTACGGCTGGCACCATTCTCCCAGGCACGATCTACCATTTCTCGGTTAAGGCGAGGCCGAGCTGGACGTGAAGATCGCTCGTCATTATATCGGCTGGAGGATACATTACGAAATGGTGGACGTGAGCCATCTCGTCTCTGATTATTGAATTCTCTGGTCATGTTTCCTTTCAAAGTCAGGCTGTGTTAAAAGCAATCAGAATTGCCACCTGCGTGGCGAGCCAGGCGCATCTGGCACCTTGTTTATACGTACAATGAGTTTCTTCTATAGAAAAAGATGCAGTGCATCCTTCCTTACTATCATCAGCGCCCTTGCTCACCTGATTAAATGTTATGCCTTATTGGGGATGTGCTAAAAGTAGTGGACAGATCGGCAAGATCTTGTTGGAACCTTCCTCCCGTCGGTCGTTCCGCACCTACTCTGGAATATTTGACGCGCTGCGCTTCGTTGTGCCAGATATTGTGGGACGCGTCCTTGTTAGTATACCACAACTCTCGATCTTTCTACTACTCTACCTATGCGCGCTTCTCGCGATAAAAAAAGATCGTAATAGGGATTATGTTCAGCACAAGCAGGTGAAAATCAGGCCGTCTACGCTGAAACCGGCGGCAAAGGCCCCATGTGCAGTGGAACGCTTTTATAGTGACTCTGTGCGCTTCCAAACATGGCTAGCTGATGGTCAGCGACCTCTTCAGGCAAAAGCGGTCTGATACGGACCTCATAGTAATGTTGTCGCTCCATAAAGGTAGCGGAAAGCTGTTTCCCCAGCACTTTCTGTAATGTTTGCCATTGAGCTGTATTTAGCAAGATGGCCTGCCTGGGAATCGTATATTTCAAGCAGGCTGCCTCTTTATTAGGATCAATATCTTCTGGCTGTGGACCGCATTCAAGCTGCGCTGCCTGCGCCAGCGTAAACGAAGGATCTCTCCATTGTGGGATAGATTGCGTATAGTCATAATAAGGAACATTCCGCACCAGCAGAGCAACGGCGGAAGCATGATAGGGTTGAGTAGGTCCTGTAAGCGCATTCATAATCTGTGTGATGGCCCGACCCACTCGTTGGTAGGACGCTATATCCTCGTTTGACTGCGCATGATCGTCAAAGGTTCCATAGATGATGGTATGAACCTGGCCATTGAGCGTCAATTGCAGCAGTGTTACGTCCTGATCGGATGAATCTGAGAACACCTGACGTTTAAGTGTCAGCAATTTATCATTATTAATGAGTGTGCTCAATAGATGTTGGAACTGATCGTCACCTAACGTGCCTTGCCTCTCGACGCCAACTATATACGCCCCATCGCCATAGATGCTGATTTGTGGACTCAAAGACAGCGCGCCATCTAACCCGCCCCCATAAAAAGTACGGATGACTACATCATGGGGATTGGTGCTATAAGTGATGGCCTGTGAGGAAGAGCCATCAATGGTTTTCTGCTGCTTATTAGCAGAAGAGCTACAGCCTGTGTTCAATAGATTAAAGAAGAGGAGCGCGCACAAGAGAAGAGAGCGGATTGGCACCTTTACAGTTTTACCATACATAGCCCCGACTGACTTGTGATGATTACCTCGTAAATACCGTAAATGCTCCATCCTCTTCCTACCCACCAGTAAGTAGTACAGTCGTAAGTAGCATAGTCATACAATCATCGAAGCGCGACATGAGCAGTTATTTGTAAGGACTTGTTATATCTCTTTCAGTATAAGAGGCACAAAAAAATATATCCGGGCTGCGGGATATATATCACGGCATATCTCCTGCAAACCCGGATATAAAAAAGACGCGGGCGCATCAGCGTCTACAAGCAATGGGGGCGCTGTGCCCAGATGTACAATTATTTGGTGAACAGGCGATAGCCAATCATTTTATAGACCAGCTTGGCGGCCAGAAAATCTGCGCGCGTTTGCCCTTCCATTGGACACAACTCAACTACATCCATACCCACAATCGTGGTGCGCCGACAGATCTCTTGAAACAGATCGAGAACCTGGTACCAGCTGAGCCCTCCTGGCTCAGGAGTACCCACGGCCGGCATTTCACTGGGATCGATGGCATCCAGGTCGATCGTCACATATGTATGCTTGCCCAGCCGTTCCCAGGGGATACGGGCCAGTCCCTTGGCTAATTGATAGGCCCAGACCACTTCCACATTGGGCTTTGTATTCATAAATGCAGCTTCTTCAGGGCTAAAACTGCGAATGCCAATCTCTAACAGCGGAATGCCCATATCTACCACGCGCCGCTCAATCGAGGCATGCGAAAGTGGCGTGCCCTCATACTCATCGCGTAAATCGCCATGAGCATCGATATGCACCACCGTCAGGTCAGGATATTGTGCATGAACGGCCGCGATCACCGGAGCCGACAAAGAATGCTCTCCACCCAGCGTAAGAGGAATCTGACCCTGAGCCAGCGCCTGTTTTACCGCATCTCCTGTGGCTCGCAACGCTTGCTCATGGCTCATGCCAGTATAGTCAATCACCGGGTATGTATATACGCCCGCCTCGATTGGACAGCAGTCCAGCTCTTCATCATAGAGCTCCATCTGGCTAGAAGCATTTAAAATAGCCTGCGGCCCCATGCGTGTCCCCTCCATATAACAGACGCTATATTCTAGCGGAGCCGGAATAATCGCAATGCGCGCCGTCTCAGGATTACAATGAGGAGCATCGGGAGCTCCAAACTGGCTGATCAACCCATCTTCCATGGAAAATAGTCCTCTATTATTTATTACTCGAAAAAAAATTATCGTAACTCTTCAGCGGAGAGTGCCGGGAATCGCCGTTCCCAGGCTGGCACACACAGCGCCTGCTCGCGTACCAATCTCTCCCATTTTCGAGTGCCGCAGGCGGCAATGCATGCATTGTAGCATTCTTATCCCGGAAAGAAAACACAAAAAAAAGTGAGGTGCCTTCCTCGTAAAACGGCAAGCACCTCACCCTTCAGCTGTAGGGAATAGGAGCGCGAAGATAAACTTCGCTTTTCTCTTATTGCCCTTAGCGCACCCCCAATTTGGCTAAGCGGCGTGCTTCCATCGCCTGCTCATAGCGGACTGGATCTGGCTCTTCCGGGCGCAACGAGCGTGTGGCTCGCACAACGAAATGGGCCTCGACATCGTCTGTCTTGAAGATTTCTTTGGCAAACGCGATCGCATCTTCCTGACTGAACTCTTTGCAGGAACAGATATCGATATCAACTTCCCCATACTCAGGCCATGCATGGAGGCTAACGTGACTCTGGGCAATCACAACAAAACCAGACATGCCAGCGTCAAGTGGATTAGATGTTTCAATATCATAGAGATGGACCGGGCTAACTTTTTCCATCGCGACACGTTCTGGCAATTCGCTGAGAGTACGACGCAACAAAGCCTCATCACTCAGGATGTTCCGGTCAATGTTGTAAAGTTCCAGCATCAAGTGGACCAGCATCGCATTTTCCTCCTAATATGTTCCAATTGTGCAGGGTTATGGCTACCATTAAAAGGGCTGTGCCTGCAATTAACTGTGTGCCACAATTTTCCGCACACTGGTTGATATTATACATTAGGTTGTCAAGCTAATGCCAAGGAAAATGCAAAATTTTTACCTAATTGGAAATGAGTTTCTACCTAATTGCCAGTAAGCAATCAACCTAAATGGCATTTAGTTGTCAACCTAAATACCATTCAGGGCTCTACCTAATGCACAGCATTGCTTGTGTTTAGGTGGAAGTTAGCTTAAGGGCGCTCCTTTTTACCGGTCTCGTATGCTTCTTTTAACTCGTCGAGCATTTCCTGACGCCTGGCAAAGAGCTCGCGACGTGGGCGTGGCTGCGCCTTGCTCACCGCGTAGGAGGTCAGCAGAGGTAGAGCAATAGTCGAATCGCCATAAACAACCACGGCATTATTGAGCTGGTCAGGCTTGATCTTACCCCATGACACGGCCTCGGAAGGGGTTGCCCCGGAAAGACCACCCCAATGGGGGGCATCGGCCGTAACTTGAATAAAGTAGTCGTGGCCACCCTTTTGAATGCCAAGCACCTCCCACAGCTGGGGTTGTGTTTGCAGATAAAAGTTTTTCGGGCTACCCCCACCGAGAATGATGACACCATTGCGGGTAGCATGGTGCACGATAGCAGTGGTCTCATTCACGTCTGCCAGTGGATCGAGCGTGAGCTGACTACCCTCCAAAGCATTGCGCGCCACGTTCATACCAATGGAGGAATCGCCTGGAGAGGAAGTATAGATCGGCACGTTCCAGGCGGCCGCTTGAGCCAGCACCGAATATTCTGGTTTGACACCAGCTTTAAGCAGCTGCTGTCCCAGATGATAGTGCAATTCTGATGTAGAGATGGGATGATTTGGCAGACTGCGCAAGCTCTCGCGCACAAAGGCATCAGTATCGAGCAGAACCTGATCATCGAAGAGGATATCATAAATACGAATCACCCCTTCTTCCTGCAGCTTCACATCATCCAGCCGGAAGTCACCACGGTGTAAAGACATCGCCAGAGCGTGATGCATGTCATGATAGAGATTGGCACCCGTACTGATGATAAAATCGACAAAGCCATATTCCATCAATGTCAGCACACAGCCGCCCAGACCTGCTGGCGTCAGGGCTCCGGCCATCGTAAGACCAACTGTCACATCCTGTGCCGGGTCTAGCATACGCTCAGCGTAGACGCGGGCTGCCTCATTCAGGCGCGCCCCATTATAAGCTTGAAATTGCTCATCTATCAGTTCCGCCACCGTCATATTTGGACGCACGCGACGGGGTAAAATCTGGGCACCACTCAACAATGCGCTACTGTGTTTTTCAGAAGAGTCATGATGATGGGTCATTCTATTGTTATATTCCTTTCTGTAATTGTGTTCGGAAAACACCCTATACTATACCCGATTTTTGTCTTTTGCGCACAACATTTTTATGCATAGGAACGGTTTTACACTGCCTCTTTTTTTCATGTCTTAAGCAGAACGTATTTATCTAATGTCGAATTGTGGTTGTGGGTCGTAATTATACTAATAATATACAAACTGGATCAGTGTTATGATAATATGATTACACTTAAATTATAATAAAAAATCCAATGCTTTAATTATTTTTGCAGGTGTAGAAAATTCAAACTATGCTCATAGTGCGCTGGCTTTGCCTTCAGATATGTAGTGTCAGGGCAATATGCTCATGCTGTCAGCCTGTTTGAGAAGCATGCGCTTCGTGTATTTGACGCCTGGCGGTTCGATCCTACGGCGATCAAAAAATTATGCGGTGTTGCAAGGAGTATGCATATATACATTTCTTGCAACACTGCATAAAAAAGTAAAAAAGAGTGGAGGGGCGTCAGCGTCCCCAGGCTGATATATATAGCTGGAGGATCTGATAAGCGGCTCCTCCAGCTATATATGATGGGATTATTCGACCATTGAACGGCGTAGCTCAATGATCTGGTCACGCAGTTGACCCGCCTTCTCAAATTCTAATTGTTTAGCAGCCGCGCGCATCTGGGATTCCAGATCTTTAATCAAACGCAAAGCCTCATCCTTTGGTATGCCGGCCAGAACAGTGGCAGGACTCTTACCATTGTTCTCCACTTCCGCGCCACTCATTGCTTTGATGCGCTCAGACAGCGTTTTGACGTCCTTCTGGATACCCCGCGGGGTGATACTGTACTCTTCATTATAAGCTAATTGTAGCTTGCGGCGACGATTAGTCTCATCAATGGCGCGCTGCATCGACCTGGTTGTGCTATCGGCATACATAATAACGCTGCCTTCGACGTGGCGAGCTGCGCGTCCAATGACCTGGATCAACGAGCCCTCCGAGCGCAAGAAGCCTTCCTTATCTGCATCAAGGATAGCCACCAGGGATACTTCAGGCAGATCGAGTCCTTCGCGCAAGAGGTTAATACCAACTACTACATCATAGACTCCCAGGCGCAGATCGCGTAGAATCTCGATCCGCTCGATCGTATCGATTTCTGAGTGCAGATAATGCACCTTGATATTCAGCTCTTGCATATAGTCGGCAAGATCTTCCGCCATTTTCTTGGTCAATGTTGTGACCAGGACACGCTGACCTTTGGCGACCCGCTGCCGAATCTCATCCAGCAGATCGTCAATCTGTCCTTTCGTGGGTCGTACACTGATTTCTGGATCGATCAGGCCGGTGGGTCGAATCAGTTGCTCAACGATGGAATGGCTATGCTCGTATTCATAGGGCCCGGGAGTGGCTGAGACAAACAGTGCCTGATTTATCTGACCCTCAAATTCGTTGAAGGTCAACGGACGATTATCCATTGCTGATGGCAGGCGGAAACCATAGTCTACCAGCACCTGCTTGCGTGAACGATCACCTGCAAACATGCCGCGTACCTGTGGTAGGGCCACGTGCGACTCATCTACCACCAGTAAATAGTCATCCGGCATATAATCCAACAGGGTCCATGGTTGTTCGCCAGGACCACGGCCAGCCAGGTGACGCGAATAGTTCTCAACGCCGGAACAGAAACCCGTTTCGCGCAGCATCTCTATATCAAAATTCGTGCGTTGCTTTAAGCGAGCCGCCTCCAGCAGTTTACCTTCGCTCTCCAGGACCTTTAAGCGCTCCTCCAGTTCTGCCTCGATTAGCTCGATCGATCTGAACAAGCGCTCACGTGTGGTCACCCAGTGTTTGGCGGGATAAATGTCCAGGCGCTGCCTCTGCTTGAGAATTTCACCAGTCAGGGGATCAATATCTGTCATGCGCTCGATTTCATCGCCGAAGAATTCGATACGCACCGCTACATCTTCATAAGCGGGAAAGATTTCCATCACATCGCCACGCACCCGGAAACGACCACGGATAAAGTTCGCATCATTCCGCTCATACTGAATCTCGGTCAGGTGGCGCAAGATTTTATCGCGACGACGCTCTTCTCCCACCTTCAGCGTCATCACGACCTCACCATATTCCTCTGGACTACCCAGACCATATATGCAGGATACCGAGGCTACGATTAAGACATCGCGTCGTTCAAACAGACTGCGTGTTGCGGACAGGCGTAGTTTCTCAATTTCTTCATTGAGCATACTCTCTTTTTCCACATACGTATCGGTACGCGCGATATATGCTTCTGGCTGATAATAATCGTAGTATGAAACGAAGTATTCAACTGCATTGTTGGGAAAGAACTCTTTGTACTCGCTATAGAGCTGGGCGGCCAGCGTTTTATTTGGCGCCAGCACCAGGGTCGGACGTTGTACCTGTTCAACAACTTTGGCTACTGTATACGTTTTACCACTACCAGTTACACCGAGCAATGTTTGATATTTTTGCCCTTCCCGAATACCTTCGGTGAGCTGGGCGATCGCATCTGGTTGATCACCAGTGGGTTCAAATGGTGCTTCCACTTTAAATGCAGGCATGCGTACTCTTCCTATTGATCCTCTATTAGCCATAGAATATTTTTTCCAATTACCCTTCTATTATATCACTTCTCAGGTTTCGATTGTTGTCATATAGGCATCGAAAATGCTGACCATACTGAACTGTTTTAAGCTCCTGATCCGTGATACAAAAAGATATTAACCTTTTTTTGCATATATCAATCGTGATTGTGCTATTCATACATGCTATTCTCTAGATGTCTTTTGGGGGTATATGTTTATGCGTTGGCTTTTTGGTAATCGCAGTATGCGGCCTGGTCAACTGGTAACTGCATTGATTGGCTTGTGGCTGGTTATGATGCCACTGGCAAGCTGTGGAACAATAACCAATGTAAAGAAAACTAATGTACTGAAAGAGGCACCACTGAATCTGAATATTCCAGGCGACGCCATGAACTCTCGAGTGATTGGGCCTCTAGCAGGTTCGACAGTACTCCATGTACGAATCACCTTTAAAATAGATCCGGCCATGATGAAAAACACGCAGGGAAATAATCTCTATTATCAAGCGGCGCGAGGGTGGGATTACACAACGGGGTTAGGAACTCCCAACCTGGCCGACTTTTACCGCACAATGACTCAATAACTACCTGCACAGCCAGTTGATATTTCGATCAGCTGGCTGGACTACCGAGCTATGCTGTTTCTGCCTGATAGCACGTGTTGTACAATATTTGTACAATATCGAGAAGCAGAGCAAGCAATGATTTTAGTAAGGAGCGGCATGGCTATGGCACAGGCATTCCCCAGGAACTGTCCACGCTGTGGAGCAGAAACAATCCCTTCACAACGGTTTTGTGGCCGTTGTGGGTTATCTATTCTTCCCCCGGATCGTGCGCAGCAAGTTTTTTCTCAACGAGGGCCACGTGAGGCCAGCGAGGATAGTTTTTCGCTCGCACATCAACCTCCATCGACGTTTCAGGAACGTTATCCTGCGCGCCCTCTCAATAGGGATCATAGCGATTTAACTCAGCAGGAAGACGATTTTGCGCCACCTTCGTCCAGGCGCGGGCCTCCTTCACAGAGGCGGCGTCCAGGATTGATAGGTATAGCGCTACTGGTACTTGCGCTGGTAATTATTTTGGGGGTTGCCCTCTATTTTGTCTTACCTTTGTTGGGTATTGGCAAAGCTAGCCAGTCCACAATCTCCACAACTGATCTACAGACCACCATCAACTATGCCGGTACAGATATCACGCTCCAAAATGTCCAGCAAGCCAATAACTTTCTGGATGATCCCATGACCCATTCAGATGGTATGTTGCGCGTACATGTGCAGGAAACCAATAAAGGCAAAAATCCTACCACACTATTATATCCCAATATCGCGCATGTCTTACTACCGGGTGGAAAAGAGGTATCATTGCTCTATGCCACAAACAATCCAACGCTAGCGGCAGGTGAAACGCAGACTACCAGTCTGGACTTTGCTGTCCCTGCTAGCATCAAGGCCAACAAGATTATTCTGCGATTGGGAGCCACGAATGAAGCGCGCATGGATATCCCCTTGCAGCCACATGCTGATGTGAGCAAGTATGCGACGAAGAGTATCGACATCAATAAAACCGCCAGCTATTTTAGTCTGAACTACCAGGTGACGCAAGCTACTACACAGTGGAGCCTGGATGGCCAGCAAGCTCCCAAAGGAATGCGTTATCTCACCCTGACGTTTAAAATTGATAACCCACTCCTTCAGTCGGTGATTGCAGGCTCCCCTTTTGATTATATGCAGGTCAAGGCTGGTACACAGACCGTCTCACCGCAGCAAGCCAATGTGCCCATTACGTTTGCATCCCATGTCCAGGGGCAGGATGGTTCAGCCGTGTTTCTGGTGCCTCAGGATACGACCACGATGACGTTACTATTAAGTACCAAAGATGGTGATGGTTTTGATCCAGGTACCGTCAATTTCACCATTTAGCAGGCAATTGTTCTGGCAACACCTTTTTACCAGGTGTTACTGGAACAATTATTTTTGCGGCGTCAGGAGCGTTAATTTGCCTTTACCATTTGTGATGTCCATACAGAGAATCTGTCCATTTTTCAGCCAGAAAGGTGAGATGAACTGTTTCTGATGGGAAAATGTAATGGGCTCACCATGAAAAATATAGGCCGTAAGCTTGCCGCCATCACTGTAGACCAACGCCCGACCATCAGTTGACCAACTCCAGCCAGCCAGCTGATGTTGGGGAACGATGCTGGTATGCTTGTCTGGTTTAGTAACATTGACGGTTTGTAGAACGATCTTTTGATTGGTGCCGATTTGCTCATACGCCAGCTCGTATGTGGTGGGAGACCATGCCACTCTACCAATGGTGAAATTACCGGGCGCGACCAGATTGGTCAGCTTATGGGTCTGAAAATCCATTACATAAATAGCACGTGCAGGTTGATCGAGTGTCTCTTTTGTTACGCCTCCGTTTTGCGTAACCACCAGGGCCAGATAGCGTCCATCCGACGACCAGCCCATATGTTGAATCAGCAACTGCTCCTGCAGCGAAATCCGCAGGGTCCTCGGCGCACCTGATGTCTTGATAGACCAGAGCTGTGTTTTTCTATTTTGTTGTTGAGCAAACATAATCTCATCAGCATTATCGGGCGACCAATTGGCAGCCAGTGCATTATTATGCCCTAACAAGCGCATATATTGTCTTTCAGACACCAGGGCTAACAACGGATGGACCGTATTGGCAGGAGCCACCGTCGCCACCAACGCAGAGCCATCAGGAGCCCAGGCCATATCCCTGGCATCGCGCATGGCCAGCGTATTGCTCTGAATTGGATTGATCAGGTCCGCAGTATAGAGTACACCGCTCTGGCTGACTGGTTGATAAACAATATGCCGCTCGGTTGGATCCAGCGAGAGTAATAGTCCTCCATTGGCCAGTTCAGGCGCAACAGCGATCACTTTGCTGACATTATAGTGAATTCCTGCCTGAGCGGCAGAGTGGATCATAAAATAGATTAAACCGCTGAGGGTCAGGATCAAAGTAGCAGCAGACACAATCACGATAACGGCCACATAGTTGCGGCGCACTGGATGTTGTGATGATATCTTCCGTATGATATGATGGCGCAATGCGGGCGTAAAGTGTATTTTTCCCGCCTCTTTATGTAAAAAGCGTGAGATGCGTGCTTCCAGGCCATTGTCGGTAGATACACTGCCAGGGTGCTCTTGATAAGATGGCTCATGGTTGCCCCTGCCGCGCTCGTTCATCGTTTTTCTCCCCCGCATTTAATGGGTGCTGGTAGGTAGGCTTCGGATGATATGGATGCTGGAGAATATGATATTTCTATTTGCAGGATCTGCCGCAGGTCGTACAAAGTGCTCTTTCAAAAGAGCCATGCGCTTGGCTAGCTACCTTTATGTACTCGTCCTTTTCTTTTCTCCTAATGAAACGACGTGATGAATACTCAAATAGGGTATTCATTGGGACCCCGTTTGAGTATTCATCACGTCGTTTCATAGCGTTTGCAATGGCTTATACAAACAAATGCCAGCCTTGCAGGTTGTTATAATTGTGGTTGAAGGCACAAAATGGCTGGCTTTATCGTAGCACGAGCCCACCAATCGGGAGAAAGATAGCTTGCAAGTTAACTTTCTCCCGGGTAATATCCGCGTTTGGACCGCACATACTATTCAAGCAGAAAACTGCCCATCAACTCGCGGCGCAGATTCGCTTTTTTCTCTTCCTCTGACTGCTCAGGCTTCTTTTCAGGCTGTTTCAAGGCTGTGTGAGGAGAAGTGAGAGCTGAAGCAAATTCGTCCAACATAATCTCTTCTAAAAACGTTGGCTGCGCAGACTCTTTGTTTTCCTCTTGTAATGGAGTGGTGATGTGAGGCTGTTGTGCTCCAGACCGGGCGACTTCGGCCTTCGCCTGATGCCTGGATGAGGCGTTTGCACTGGCTGAAGGAGATTTTTCTGGTTGCGCAGCTTCTTGCGTCTCAATAGGAGCATCGACGGATAGGGTGGTTGAGGCGGCCTGTAAGGTATTCAGAGCTATGCGCTTGCCATTAATTTCAAGAAAAATACCCTGTCCCGCGCGCAGGTCGCTCAGCTGTTGACGCAACTGGCGATTTTCCGCTTCCAGTTTCTCCATAATCTGTCGCTGATTTAATAGTTCTTGTGTGATAAGGTCGAAGCTACTACCGCCCATACTATCTATCTCCTTAATATAATATATAAAATGCTTTACTTATAGCGGGCGCGGGGTAAATAAGGATTCTCTTCCCCACACCTTGATATAGAAACGTATCAATATAAGGGCGGTAACAAAATTCATGTGGATGAAATATCTACAAGGATGAGAAACTGATTGGTATTATGGGGAATTTGACGTAATTTCAAATATGATCGTGTATAGAGTTTATGTTTGAGACGGCCTGCCCCATGTGCTACACTAAGTGGCGCACGGCCAGGCTGAACTGTCAGGTATTGATTGATAGTACGGCTTGGAACACGTAGAGATGCATACAGGTTCCCCCATGGTCGTGATACAATATGGAATATATGTTACCACAGAGATTGTGGTAAGGTCCGAAGCAAAATACGTTAAGGAATAGAAAAATGAAAGACCGTATCAAAGAAATTTTAAGCTGGTATAGCAGCGAAAATCCTGGCGTTCGTACAAATCTGGCTCGCATGCTCAACCATGGTCGTCTGGGTGGCACCGGTAAAATGGTGATTCTGCCAGTAGACCAGGGCTTTGAGCACGGTCCCGCGCGCAGCTTTGCACCAAACCCAGCCGGATATGATCCTCGCTACCATTTCCAGCTGGCGATTGAATCTGGTTGTAACGCCTATGCGGCTCCTCTGGGTTTTCTGGAAGCTGGCGTATCCGAGTTTGCTGGTGACATCCCCTTAATTTTAAAATGCAATAACCATGATGTGCTTAATGACGAGCGAGATCCTATCTCCGCTGTTACATCGGGCGTCGAGGATGCGCTTCGTCTGGGTTGTGTAGCTGTAGGCTTTACTATTTACCCGGGATCCTCTGAGCGCAACCAGATGTACGAGCAGCTACGTGAGCTGTCTCTGGAAGCCAAGTCGGCGGGTCTGGCTACGGTCGTCTGGTCTTATCCTCGTGGTAGCTCGCTGAGCAAAGAGGGTGAGACCGCCATCGATGTTGTTACATATGCCGCACAGATTGCTGCTCAACTGGGTGCGGACATCATCAAAGTGAAACTGCCGAGTGCTAAAGTTGAGCTAGCCGAGGCGCAGAAAGTGTATCAGAAGTACGAGATTCCAACATCTACTCTGGCTGATCGTGTTAAGCATGTGGTTCAGAGCGCATTCGATGGTCGCCGTATCGTCATCTTCTCTGGCGGGGCCACCGCTGCTGATGATCAGGTCTTCAATGAGGCCCGTGCGATTCGCGATGGTGGTGGTTTTGGCTCTATCATTGGCCGTAACTCCTTCCAACGTAGCCATGATGACGCAATAAAATTCCTGGGCACTATTATGGGCATCTACGAAGGGTCCGTGAAATAGAATTTCGCAGCAAGTGTGTTTGAGAATTCCCCCATATAAACATGTATGGGGGAATTTTTTATATGCTACCCATAATTGAGCATCACTTGTCTTATTTTGTGTCTTTTTGTCGTCTTAAGTAAAAGGGGCATGGATAGGGATCATTGTATTAAAAGAGGTGAAAAGTATGGGATGGCAAATTACGGCATTTTGTGTCGAGCATATGACGCCAAAAGAGTTAATTGCTGATTTTCCTTGCTCGTTCTTTCCGACCGGACGAACCTTCCCCGCGGCAGATGTTTTTTCAGCTATGCTACCGGTTCCTTTTGCGATCGGACAACTAGGCACATGGACGGTGTTATGTGACCCTCTCTGTATTATCACCTGGAGAGAGCAGATGCTGGCTGCCTTCTCGCGAGGACGGCGTATTTTTGCCTTTGTAGTTGAAGGCGCAGCCAGTATTTATGGTTTCTGGTACTTTGTCGATGGTTCCCTGGTCAGAGAAGTGTTGTTTCAGGAAGGCATCTGCGTGGAAGAGGAAGGAATGCTTTTGCCCGAAGAGCGATCGCTACAGCGCCCCTGGGGATATGATGAGAAGAATGTGTTGAGCCTGTTTGAGCAAGTGACTGGTTTTGACTGGAAGCAACTCGTAAATAGCTCTTTTCAAGGATTAGAAAACGAGCTATATAGCATACGAGCGGTCTAGTGGAAAACTATTGACTGCTCGTATGCTATATTAAGGTTAGATGAAACCACTAATCCCAGTTCTCCACACCTACATCTTCACCCTGTTCGGCTAGCCAGCGTTCCAGGTCGATGGCGGCGCGACAGCCGTCGCCGGCCGCGGTAACCGCCTGGCGATAACGATGATCGGTAACATCTCCGGCGGCAAAGACGCCAGGCACATTGGTCATCGTGAACTCGGATGGAATGATATAGCCAGCCTCATCTAGATCGATGATGCCCTTGAACAGCCCGGTATTGGGCTGGTGGCCGATAGCCAGGAAAACTCCCTCTGTTTCCAGTGTCGTTTCTTCACTGGTTTCAGTATTGCGGATGCGTACACCTGTGACCGCATCCTCACCCAGTACCTCGGTAACCTCGGTATCCATCAGAAAGCTGATCTTCGGATTCTTCGCGGCTCGATCCTGCATGATCTTACTGGCCCGGAAACTGGCTCGACGATGGACAATCGTAACATGACTGGCGTAGCGAGTCAGGAAGGTTGCTTCTTCCATAGCGGTATCACCGCCACCAATGACAATGACATCGCGGTTCTTGAAGAAGAAACCATCGCAGGTTGCACAGGCAGTCACCCCGCGTCCTTGCAGGAGTTTCTCGCTCGGCAGTCCCAGCCATTTAGCGCTGGCACCAGTGGCAATAACCACTGAGCGTGCCTGATACTCGCCCATATCGGTTGTGACTGTGAAGGGACGTTTGCTAAAGTCAACTGCAGTTACATCTTCGGGCAGCAGTTCGGCCCCAAAGCGACTGGCCTGCGCCTCAAATTTTTCCATAATTTCAGGACCCAGGATACCTGCTTCAAAGCCAGGGAAATTTTCAACCTCGCTGGTCAGCATCAGTTGACCACCGGCTGAATACCCCTGCAGCATCAGCACAGACAAATTGGAACGTGCCGCATAGATAGCAGCGGTATAGCCTGCTGGCCCCGAACCAATAATAATTACGCCATATATTTTTGCCATTGATGTATTTCCTTACTTATGTGCTTATCTTCTACTGATAATAACAAGCAGAAGTATTATTTTATGCCTGTGTTACGATGTACTGTGCAGGTAGCCATGCTTCGGCATACCTTCACTTATGATAACACCGTCCTATTCCCAATCGTATGCGGTAGGCTTTCTCGCTAGCAAATACGAAGACGTGAGGGTGGAGAAAGACGGTTTCTAGTATACCATAATGCCTGACCTTGCAAATATTCTCTAAGGCTCTTTGCAAGTCTTTATAGTAGCAGGTGTGCTCTTTTACATTACAAAGATCGAGCACACCTGTAAGTTTTTATTATTCTTGCGCTGGTTGTGCGGTTTGAGTGCACCACAAGTGGAGTACATGCAATGTATCTACCACGAGCTGTTCAAGCGGAGCCAGCGCCACATGTTCCTCAACGGTATGTTCTTTAACCACACCGGTGGAAACAGTGAAAGCGCGTACAGCAGGTCTCAAGCCACCCGTATCGCTGCCAATAAAGGTTGGTCTCATATTGAGAATAGAGCCGTGTTGCGCTAAAGCAATTTGATACATTGTCAACAGGGACTCGTCGGGGTTGATGCTATAGCCCTCGTGAAGCACCTTAAAAACGATCTCAGCGCGACCACCCAGGCGCTGTGCGGCCTCTTCAAAGGCTTCTTGAATCTGCAAACGATAGCGCTGGCGTACCTCAGGAGCTTCAAAGCTACGCATCTCACCTTCAATTCTGACCATATCAGGAATCGCATTGCGCGCATGGCCACCACTGATCTTGCCAATATTGATGCGCGTCTGATCCAGAGCTAGTGAGCCAATAGGAAAATTTGCCTGGTGGAAGATCTCAATGGCGTTCACCGTGCTTGTTAAATCATGGCCTGGATGCCCAGACTTGCCTATAATCGTAATATCGAACGTCTCATATGCGGCCGCTTTAGATACGACCACACCGGCTTCAAAGGCATTATCAAATACGATGCCATCAGCGACATTCCAGCGTTCAGCATCAAAATCATGAGCACCGCAGAGGCCGCATTCCTCTTGAACCGTAAAGAGCAGTACCAGTGGCGGTAGTTGTAGCTGTTGCTCAATCGCCCGGCGTACCACTTCCAGAATAACGACGATTCCAGCCGCATCGTCGGCGCCTAAATTTGTTTTTCCATCGCTATACAAAACACCGTCCCTCAAAATAGGGGTATGACCCAGCCCTGGTGCGACGCGATCCATATGGGCGTTGAGCAAGACCGGCGTGCCCTCACCATCCAGTGTCGCGATAAGATTACCCATGTCATCGACCTGAGTTGTTAAACCCAGGGAGGTCAGGTGCTGCTCTAGATAGCCACGTACATATTCCTCCTGACCTGAAGTACTAGGAATACGTACAAGTTCTACCAGCGTATGGTAAAGCTGGTCTGCATATATAAACATCATGTCAGTTCCCTCCATATCAAGCATAATGTTACAACGAAATAGCGAATCTTTTTGATGACAGACGGATGAGATCAGCGATCGCTTGAGCATGCTGAGCCTTATATAAGTAAGCCACATTATCGCTTTTTCTCACATCTGGCCTAATTGGTTGTCTCTCTACTCTCATTAGGCTATAATGGGACTATTCTTCGCTCCAACTTGTACTGCGCCCTCACAGGCAAGTACTATCACCCTTTAATTTCAGAAATCATAACATGCTTTTTTATAGCATGCATGCCGTTGGAAGGGGATTCCCTGCATGTCTCGTAGTGCAACAGAATTTATGGGAACACCTGCGGGATTGTTCCACTGGATTCCCGGCGAAATGATTGTTATCGCTCGCCTGACGCGTATTCCTCTGGATGATGCTCTGGACACAGTGTTTGAGCAGATTCGTACTCAACTGAATACTTTGCTGACCCGCTACCGACTCACCCTCGATCCTTATGGGACGGCTGGTCGTTGGGAAGAAGTTCCTACGATGCCGCTAGTGCGCCGCCGGGCTTTCGTCTTTGGACTGCATAGTCAGCAGCCACTGGTGGCGCTTTTTTTTCATGTACACCCGCTGGATACGCGCGAGGGTGATCCTCTACCAGCTGCTCTTTCTTATATACACGCGCATGTGGCCTATTTTGCGCAATTTGGATTGCATATCGTTTCGGCGATGCCAAACTGGCTGGTAACTGCCGCTCCATTACTTTACAGCGATGGCGGGCCTGGCTTGCCTCCACGGCCTGCACCTGCGTTAGAGATCCATGCACCTCCTCAGGCTTTGCCGGGCTGGCACCTGCGGTTCGCGGCGCAGGGCCTGACATTGGATGCGCGTAATGCGGAAGATGTAACCGTGGTGGTGCTGGATACGGCTCAACATCCAGACCGTATTCGTAGCGCGGCCACGCGCCCAGAGTTGAGGAGAAACTGGCTGCTGCAGCGCCTGGCTGAAGATATGCGCCTGGAGGACGGCTCATTCATGGTAGAGTATGATCGCTATCCAGTCACCAATGATGTGCGTACCGGACATGATGCGGCGCAGCGTAATCGCTACTATCTCATGCCTGACCATGGACTCTTTGTGTCTGGCATTATTCGCGATCTCGCTCCGCGTGCGCGTATTCGTTTAGTGCGCGCGCTTAATGACTTTGGGGGGAGTGATCTCTATAGCCTCTTTGCCATTCTGACCGACCTTGAGCATGAATTAATCTCGGGCACTATTCGCCGCCTGGTCATTAACCTGAGCCTGACCGTGCTACCCGATTTTTTGCGGCTGCCATATTTATGGTTCCAGGATCGCCAATGGCCGACGGCGCAATTGTTGGGAGCGCAGAACGTGCTGACATCGCTTGAAGAGGGTTTACGTCTGCTCTTTGACAGTTTATTCGCCCATGGGGCGCTGATCGTGGCCGCTGCTGGTAACGATTCTTATCAGGCATTTCGCAAGGGTCTGCCACCGCGTCCACCACGGGCGCCTGCTCGTTATAGCTCAACCTTAAGCGTTACATCGGTAAACAGCAATTTTCTGCCATCTCAATTCGCCAATGCCGCCAATCTTCCAGCCGATACCTCGGGAGTCGCTACCTTTGGTGGCGATAGTGCAGGGGTATTGGATCAACATGGTTTGCCGGATGCTGTACGTGGATTGTTTATCTCGCCAACATTTCCTGGCGGGGAATCCAACCTGACCGGTTGGGCGGATTGGAGTGGTAGTTCGTTCTCGACCGCCATGATCAGCGCGCTGGGAGCGCACCTGCTGGCCCAGGGGTGGTCCGCCCCCAACAGCATCACACGCCTTTCTATGGGTCAGGGACAGCAGAGCGAGATCGTCTTTGGTACCCCGGTTGACATTTCCAGTTTGCTTGCCAACATCGTATACACCCAGCAGCGCTTTAGCCTGTAAACGCATGATTGCAAAAAAAACCAGAGCACTGGAATAAAAGAGCACTGGAATAAAAGTGCGCGCAGAGCGGTTTTAATTTTTGGAGATACTATGAAATGTTTAATCTGTAACGCTCGCAGGCTTTCAATGTACAAATAGCACGAGCGAAACGCACATGGAGATGGTAGAGGCGGTTTTCTTTTGATCGGCATTGCAGATCGAATGCATCGCTCCCACCTTTCTCCACATCGCAGTAGCAGCCGCTTCACATGCATAGATTGGGAGCGATGGGCAGCTAGCAGGGAAAACACTTTGTGGTATAATACATGAAATATGATGTGCGCTTTATTATTCTCTGGCTTGTAGAACACACTACAAAGTAGAATTATAGAGTGTACAATCACAGATGTGTCATTGTGAACACATCAATCTTACTATCCAGATAGTAAAAGGGTTGCCCTCGCATCCCTTTCGGAGAGGTGAATTTATATGATTGAGCAGAACCAGCAGTCGGCGATCCAGACAAGCGTTCTGACCATGACTTCCGCCGCAGCAGATAAAGTTCGCGAGCTGCTCAAGCAGGAAAACGATCCAACTTTGGGTCTACGCGTTTTTGTCGCCGGTGGTGGTTGCTCGGGTCTCCAGTATGGTATGACCCTTGACGAAGAGCAGGAAGGCGATACCGTCGTCTCTCTGGGTGATTTCAACATTTTCGTTGACGACATGAGCCTGGGTTATATCACAGGTAGTGAAGTTGATTATGTTGATAGCCTGATGGGCGCGGGCTTCACCGTGAACAATCCAAACGCTGTTTCAAGCTGTGGCTGTGGCCACTCCTTTAAAACTGCCGATGGCGGTGGTGAGGCTCGTAGCTGCGGCTGCGGCCACTAAGCTTCCACATTACAGAGAGCCTGGGGTATCTCTCTTACTCTAAGCTCATGATAAACAGGGGTTCCTTTGATATGTTTTATTCAAAGGAACCCCTGTGTTATGTTCAGATCTCCCTACACCTCATGTCTGTTACCGCTGGCTATTCTTCATCCTCGCTCTCTTCATTAAGGCCGGCGGATGTTTGGTCGGCAGGTGCGTTAAGCAGGCGATTAAGCAAGCCCGGCATGTCGCTAGCAAATTTTGAATTGGCGACAACTTTGTGGGCACCAGCCTGTAAGGCTTTCGCCCGTGCCTCCAGATCCATGTGCGAGCCAAAGGCCAGCACCGGCACCTGCCTGGCCCGCGCAGCGCGAATGGCTGCCTCCCAATCAACACCCCTGGTAGCGGTATCGACGACGGCCAGGTCCGGTGTGGGCGTTGCCGTCAGTCCTTGTTCAAAGGCTGCCAGTGTACGCACGATCGAGGCTTCCATTTCATGATGGCGCAGCGTATCGCGAATTTTTACCGCAAAAAACAAATCCTTTTCCAGGGCAATCAGCGTAGTGGTCACAATTGTATTTCTTCCTAGTCTTCAGTACTTTCATAGACGGGACGGCGGAAGCGATCTCCCAATTCCTGATTGATAAGGGTAAGATCGGTATAGAGCTCAGGGGTCAGCACATGGTGCGTCCCATTACAGTAGGGCTTATCGCACTTTTTGGTATGGCTGGTTTCAAGCAGCAGATTGCCATCTTCCACCTTTGCCCAGATATGGCGGCGCGAATAGCCATCGCCCCATTTAAAAATGAGTCCACCTTTATATTCATCGAAGCGGCCTTGCCCGTAGAGGAAATCGCGATTAAACATTTCCAGAATAGGGCGGATACGGCTCCTTTCAATGACCTTTGCCGTAGGGGGCGACATCGTCGTAGTTGCCTCGGCCGCCAGATCTTCCTGAGGAATAAATAGCTCGCGGCTAGGATGCTGTTCCTCGCGGATCATCTGCTTAATCATTTCTCCTTCGCTGTCGCTCAATCCATGACCCTGTCCCAGGATTGGCCCTTTGCCAGGTCGCGATGGTTGTTCGGGTGTATTTTTGCCAGGCACGGTACAACTCCTTGTTTTCTACAAGCCATCAGATGCACCGCTCACTGCAGTTCACCTGATCTTTAATCAACGTAGTCTGCACATAGCTTACAACGTCAGGCCAATCCCGACAAGTTTTATGTTGAGCAGAATGCATGATGAACGGCTGCTGACAGAGTGCGACCAGAATGATATAGCTTGAGTGAGCTTAATATATGATGCAATATGTCAAGTACAAGCAGTACTTTGCCTTTTCAGGGCCCCACAACCCGGCTTTGGAGGCCCCTGTACGCGGTGCGCGACGCGCTTTATCCTCGCTATGACACTACATTTGACACCAATTGCTCTTTATTTGGATCTGCCCTACGGATTGGTAAGATGGCCCGTCAATTCAGCATAGACGTTTTGGATCGCAACAGGCAGGCGGTCTTCGCGTGATCGGGGAGAGAGGGACTGCAGCTCGGCACTCATTTTTGCCACGCTGGTCTCCTGATCCCAGTGCTCAATTTCATTGGCTACACGCGTACGTAGCTCTTCTATCCATGTGCGCAGCGCACGCAGAGCCTCGGGGGGTTGGATGGGGCCGTGGCCGGGTATAACGTGCCGCGGGTTCAATTGCTCCAGGCGCTTCAGTGCGCGAATCCAGTTGGCCGAATCGCCTTCTGGTGGCATTGCCGGGAAGAGATTATTGAAGAGCAGATCGCCGGCAAACAATGTGCGCGATGCGGGCAACCAGGCTACGCTATCGCTGGAGCTATGCGCCGCTCCCAGGTGGAGCAACTGGACCTCAAGATCGCCGATAAAGATGGTGAGGGTCTCCTGAAACGTGATGGTCGGCAGGGTAATCATAGTGACGTCGTTAAGCATCGCACCGTCATCTGGATCCTGTTTCCACAAAGCCAGCGTTTGTTCTCCAGTCCTGACAAAGGCTTCGCGAGCACCCTGTTGGGCAATAATTGGGCCATTGGCAAAGACCTGGTTGCCAAAGACATGGTCGCCATGATGGTGTGTGTTGAACAGGTAGAGCCCGCCCTGTTGCTGGTATTGCCGTGCAGCAGCGTACAAAGATGTTGCCTCTGCTACGTTGATCCCCGAATCGATGACTAGTACATGCCCTCGATTTGCAATCAGGCCACGATTACAATAACCTCCGAGCACTGCCATAGTTCCTGGAGCCATTTCCTGTAACGTTAGATCAGACATTATCAATCCTTTCTTGATGAGCCGATAGTAATTAAAAGGTATTGTCTTGCTCAATAGCGTGCTGCATATCTTCCCCACTGTGACTCCCATCCCCCTGGTTCTACCTGGATCCTAAAAGGAAACGCTCACGTGAAACGGATGACACACTCACGGTTGTACCGATGAAGAAAGAGCTGGAGGCAGGACTCGTGCATCACAAATGTTTTCGAGAAGAACAATGTTTTGCGTACAAAGCGACCTAAACGCTGTCGAAGCGTATTGTTCCAGCGTTCCACGTGGGTCGTTTCTCCTGCTTCTTTTCCAACAGCACTGTGCTGCTCTTCTGGGATTACTGCTTGATAAGCTCTCCAAAAATCGGTGAAGCAGTGACCTATACGATAGAGCGGAGAAATGGATTCCCACAGCCAACGACAGGTGACTTCGCTGCGATCTCCTATAGTGTATGCCACCACTTGTCGCGTCTTGCGGCAGAGCGCAATCCAGATCCAGACTTGATTCGTCTTCTTCAGCACAAAGGACCACAACTCATCCAACTCCAGCACGGTCGCCTCCTCGCTGCCATCGGGCTCAATCAACGTTTCGTGCAACGCCGGGAGCGAGGCGGCCTTTTTTTATCCAGACAATTACCGTCTGACGGGACACACCAAAGGTCCGCTCCAGCCCACGTAAACTGCTGCGTTCTTCGTGGGCGCGAAGAATCTCTTCTCGGCGTTCCTCTGAGCAGACATGGAGAGTGGGATTGTCCCGGCTTTGCCTCTGACATGTCTGGCAGAGATACTTCTGTTTCCCGTTGGGCGCCCGCCCATTTCGCACGAGTTTCTCACTCTGACAATGCGGGCACTGGAGCGTGATCGTGACCATACAACCCTTTCTGAATAGAGGTGGTTCTCGTACTTTATCACACCATTCCCATTTTGACCACTACCGTCAGCTTGATTGCACTATGTGGCACAATTGGTGAATGAGCGGGTACACGCAGGATCCCTTGAAAGAAGATGAAGGGTGGTGGAAGTAGAGGACAATCATAGCATTGCGTAACGCTTACTAGCTCTGGTTTATATGCTAAATTTACATTTTGCATCAGTATTGATCCGAAATAGGACAAAATAATCAACATAGGCTAAATCAGTGTCACATCGCAGAAGCAATAGTTAAGGATGCGGTAGAGTCACATTCCGTTAATGGCAAACGTTAAACGTTTGGAGGGAGGAAAGTAGTGAATGCAAGGTTGTTTGCTCAAGGAGAAATATGAAATACGCAGAACGCTCAAGAACTTTTTCACAAACTCGCTGCCTTTGAACCCGACGGAGTACAGGTGTTAAGTGTCTACCTGGATATGAGTCCGCATATGTCGGGGAAACAGCCATGGAGGCGCACATCTACCCCTGTACTCAGGAAAAGGTTACGCGAGATTGAGAGAACATTGTTGCCTCGTCATCCCGCGCTAGATGGCTTTCGCAAGGATGCGGAAAAAGTTCAACGTTACCTTGAAAACCACGCCGAGCCCTGGTTACAAGGGGTTGCCATCTTTGCCTGTGACGCGCATGGGCTCTTTGAGACCCTGGAAACTGGCACAGCATTTCAGAACCAGATAGCACTTGAACCCTATCCCGATCTGTTTCAATTGGCCCACCTGCTTGACGAGCAGAAGACGGTAGTGACCGCAGTGGTCGATACCAACACAACGCGCCTCTTTGTGACACGCCTGGGCTTCCTTGAAGAGGTAGCTGGACCTGACGACTCACCGGTCGGCTATGGCAAACGGAACGCTACATGCTTAAACCAGGCACGATACCATCGGCGGGTTGAGAATAAACGCAAAGAAATTGAGCAAAGATAGGTTCATATTCATATTTATTAGGTAGAAGGATTGAAGAAGTCTTCGACGGCAAGCTGAGGATATTGCTTTTCAAACTGTGCCAATGTCTCTTGGAGAGCGCTTTGAAATGCATCCTTTATAGGATCTCGCTCGAATTTACTACGAATCTTTTCTCCTATTCCGCTCTGATCAAGCACATAACCAATAGTATTATCTACCAAAGATGAATGATCCAGAATAATGACGGAGGATTACCTTCACACCTCGTCGTATGAACAAGGCTGCTCCTGCTCTAGCCACCAGGTTGTGGCGCCGAGGCCCGCGTAGGCGATACAACTGAGTCTCAGATCGACGGGCGGCTCGTCAGGCCCTGGTTCTGCGAGCGCCTGGGCGGAAAAAGAGCGAAAGCGCATCTCTGTGTTCTGGCGAAAACGCTGCGCGAAGAAGGGATCTCCTTGTGGGCCAAGCATCACACGGTAGAAGTCGGCAAGCTGCTGAATATGTTTCAGCAAGTTGAGCGGACCTGGTGCGTCCTGGTTTGCGGTCAGCTCATGTATCTCGTTCATATACTGTTCGAGCAGGTCATATTTATCCAGGTAATGGCGGTAAAACGTCGATCGGTTGACCATGGCTCGTTCTGTTATGTCTCGCACCGTAAGCGCTGCAAATCCCTTCTCCACCGTGAGCTCGATGAAAGCCTGCTGGAGCAGTTTGCGGGTGCGGCGAACGCGTAAATCCTCGATGGCTTCTGACTTTTGCGTCACTTTCTCCTCCTTTGTCGCATACACAACATTCTCTGTTCCTTTGCTGGTTGACGCCTCATTCTATCTCCTGTTAGGCTATTTCTGCAACAGTACGTTGAATAAGCAACGCTACGATGCGCAAGCTTTGAGGAATTCCCTCAAAGGAGAAGACAGAATGGAAAGCATGAATGGAACAGAAGGAAGAACATCGTTCTTTGCGGGAACGCGTTGGTCTATCGATCGAATCCGCAGATCCGGCAACGCTCGTTGCGACCCTTGTAGAAATTGAGGAGGCGGAGGTTGACCATGTCTGGGTGGGTGGTCCGCCTTGGAATCCAGACCTGCTCACGACCCTGGCGGCGG
Organism: Dictyobacter formicarum; assembly: GCF_016587435.1. The sequence goes on along the minus strand of NZ_BNJJ01000005.1, from coordinate 157,523 downwards.
CAGCGATGCGTACAACACATCTCACCTTAGGAACGGCGATTGTGCAGATCTTTGCGCGTCATCCTGTACTCCTGTCTCAACAGGTATTGAGTCTCAACGCCATAGCCCCAGGCAGGCTGCGGCTCGGCATCGGTACAAGTTCGCCAGAATTTGCCAAGCGTGTGTATGGCGTAGACATGGAGTCGCCTCTCTCCTATTTGCGTGAATATGTCCAGGTGCTGCGTCCGTTGCTCCAACAAGGCGAGGTCCATCATCAGGGGCGTTTCTTTACAGTTGATGCCTCGCGGCAGGAATCGGCGCAGGTTCCCCTGCTTATCTCAGCGCTCGGACTGGTAGCATTCCGCCTCGCTGGCGAGATTGCAGATGGTGCCCTCTCCGCTATGTGTCCGATTCCCTATTTGCTTAATGAGGCTCTTCCAGCTCTGCAGGCGGGGGCAGCCACCGCCGGGCGTCCCAGCCCGCCCGTCGTGGCTCATGTGCCGGTAGCATTCACAAAGGATCGAGCGGCTGCATTACAGGTAGGGCGGCAGGCAATGAGCATTTACCCTACGCGCTCGGTCTATCGCAAGATGTTCTTTGCAGCAGGCTTTTCGCAACAAGAGGTTGATACTGTATTAGATAGCTTCGTTGAAAGCCTGTTAGTCTTTGGCGATGAAAGCAAGATACGAGATCGCCTGTTGGAACTGCTCGGGGCAGGAATTGATGAGCTAACACCCGGTCTCGTCCCTGTCTCCGACGCCGCTCAGGAAAGAATCCGCTTGGCACGGCTCATCGGCCAATTGTGAATGCAAAGCTTTGAAGAGTGCTGGAGGAATCTTTCCGGCCTCTTTCTCTATGACTTGTAACCATTGAGTATGCAGGTATTCAGGGGGTATCGGTAACATCAGCAGGGTCAGAAAGCGAGAAACTCTTCACGAAAATGCTGGGAGTTTCTGGCTTCCTTGAGCCTCATACAAGAAAGAATAGATTGTCATGGCAAGACCCTGTGCTGTTTCAGATACATTGCCTCTCCAGACCCTTGAGCCACTCTCAACTACTTGCCTGACATGTGGCAAGGCCGCTCATATCGCCTACCATACGCAACGGACGGTGACAACCCTCACGGGACGGCATCGTTTGCACCTGGCTGTGCGCCGATGTGCTCCACGCTATCACCGACCCTATCGGCCAGAAGCGGAAGGAGCATGGGCGTTACCACATGGAGAATATGGATTAGATGTGATTGCGCTCGCCGGGTTACTGCGGTATCAACACCATCAAAGTCTAGCAGAGATCCATCAGAGCCTTCATGAACGAGGACTCTTGATTGGCGAACGAACCGTGCTCAACCTCTTAGCACGATATGAAGAGTTGGTGACCCTTCATATGACAGATCGGGAACGCCTCCAACCGCTTGTGCAGAAGCAGGGATCACTCATTCTGGCGGTGGATGGACTGAAGCCAGATGTTGGTCATGAGGTCCTCCGGGTCGTTCGTGATTGTATCTCAGGCGAACTTCTGCTTGTTTGGCCTTTGTTGAGCGAACGCGAGGCCGACCTGGTAACGCTGCTTAAAGAAGTGCAAGAGATGTTCTCTGTTCCCATTCGGGGGTCATTTCAGACGGTCAAAAATCGATTCGGAATGCTGTTGTTACAGCATTCCCTGATATTCCGCACCAGTTTCCTGTTCCTACCAGCCGCAAACCCCCTGTCTCTCAATGCACATACTTATTGGCCGTCTTTTCTGTGCTCTTCCGGTTTCTGGTTCCGAGTATTGGGCGAACTCCTATACTGGAACTATCAGGAATTGATGAACATTTCACACGCTATATTAGGACAGAGGGGAAGGGCGTAACGCTTCCAACAATATGGATTGCCCCTGGATGGTATGCCAGTACTGATATATCGGTGCTCAGACAGGGTTTCAGGCCACTCAACATCTCTGCCTATCTAGAATGAGACAACCGATCTGGTTTTTTTTGCTCAAAAGGAAGAGTTTCGTCCCATTCTAGATAGGCAATGGAACCAGTGGCCCAAGACCCTGTCTGAGGCAATCAATCGTTGCCTTCGTCGCAACATATGAGCAGCTTCTCTCGTTTCATCACTTCCAAAGAGGCGTGTTCAGAGCCTTAAGGGATTCTGTGCACACGATAGGACAAACAACGAAATATCATTCAGCGGAAGCCGCTCGCGAGCGGCTTCGTCCAAGAGGAGGATAAGCAATGCAAAAGGTGCGGCCAATTCAAGGTGGTACGCGCATCGCTGGTTCGGCCAGCGATGGAACATTGGGACTCGTCGTGACGAATCTGGGTACCAAAAAGACAGGTTTTCTGACAGCTGGTCACGTGGTTGGCGGGCAAAATACGCTTGTTGGCCAACCCACCCCCGACACTATTGTGGGTCTGGTGACACTCAATACATTTGCACCAAAATCATCGGTTGATATTGCTTTCGTTAATGTGGCTGCAGGTGTTGAGTATGATCTACAAACCATATGGAGCCCAACAACAGGCTCGTTCAAGATTGATGTGATGTCTTCCTATCCCGATAAGGATCAAAAAGTGAAGTTGTGTGGGACGGGCCAGAAGCTACAGGAGGGGACTGTGATTTATGAGAATGCGAATGTCAATGTGGAGGAAGATGGAGTTCGATTGGAGTTGAAGGGTGTTTCTATCGCCACCTACCCCAGCAGCCCCAGCGATAGCGGCGCTCCTATTGTGTCGGTTGATCGAGAAGAGGTTGAATGGCTCGGCATTCATGGCGGTTCTGTACAGATTTCCGGGAAATTGTATGCATGGTTTACTCCCCTCGCGACGATCAACCAGGTGGTCCGCATTTATGATGCCGATCAGAAAGAGAGCACCCCCGCTATTACTCTAGAAGCGTAACCATCCCAGTGTATTCGTTACCAATTGGCCCGGTGCTACCTAAGCTGTTACGAAGCGCAAGGGAGCAGTCAGGAGGTTGCCCGTACCTGGAACCAAATGTCGGAATAGTCTGCTGAATCAGCCTGTAGAGAGCTTCAACGAAGCTCTCTTTGAGGACAGAAAAAAGCAATTTCAAGCAGCATATCTCTCTCCATGCACATACCATTGGCCGTCTTTTCTGTGCTCTTCCGGCTTCTGGTTCCGAGTATGGGCAAACCCATGTATTATAAAAATAGCTATTAATAAATATATGTAATGATATAGCATTAATTTGTATACCTCTTTTAATCTTTAAATACCTGTCAGATCTGGTCGTTCCTGTATAGGGGTGCCAGAGTTGCTCCACGGCAAAGGCTCGTTGCCTTTTGCTATCTCTCTCCGTTTTTTCTTCTTGATCTTTATATAGAAATCAAAAATAGTTTGGCCATCACTATAATACCAATGAATGTATCGGAAGTCGGCTTCAAGCTTTCTTGTCGAAAGTTAACGCCTACTCATTTGCGCTTACATATCTCTTTTCCTACAAGAGATATAACAATGATATTACGAGGAGAACATTTATGTTGAGCACTATGGAAAAGATGCCTAAGCCTGGGGCATCACCAGTTATCAGGGGAACCGTAACGGGAGAACCAACGACAGATCTCAGTTCCATCATTTCAGATCTTCCCTGGGAAGATTCGTTTGTTTTTGGATCTGGAGTAGATGCTATTACAGGTGGTACATTGGGGTCTGCTATCAATCCGTTCACGCCGACCCAGCGTACAACCAAAACTTCCCTGGAAAATTGTCGCTTCATTCAATCCGAGAGGGAACTGAATCGTGAGATTGAGACTTCGGCTTCGGGCAAATACAATATTGAAGGGATAACAATTACGGCTTCAGCATCGTATTTGAGCAAAATCAAGTTCTCTGAACTCTTTATTACCCTGGTTGCGCAATATCAATCTGAATATAACGGGTATGACGAAGCCAGTACTTATACCCTGACAGATGCCGCGCGAAAACACATACAGGAGCCTGCACAATTCCGCAACATGTATGGGGATTACTTCGTAGCTGGAGGAAAACGCGGTTCCCGCTTTACTGCTGTGTATACGTGTTCTACTACCACCGCGGAAAAGATGGATGAATTCAAGGCCAGCTTTGGCGGAGAAGCGCCTGAAGTCTTCTCTGCCGAGGGAAGTGCACGCTTCCTCCAATCGGCAAAAGAACACAATGTCAGTCTGTCCGTAAATCTCTTTATGGAAGGCTACACAGGTACTCCTCCCAGTGGTCCCTGGACGCCCGAGAAAATTTTGCAAGCTCTCGAATGGTTCAAGCAGAACGAGCAAGGTATTTATCTTAAGGCGAAACTCGAACACTATAGTGTTATCGATCCGACATATCCACGCACGATTAACATCGCTCCTGGTATCTTTGTGGACCTTCGCCAGCTATACCTCACGGTGTGGGATGTCCGCTCACGCTATTCTACCTGTCCCGAAGTCTATCAAGCTCAATTAAAAAAAGATTACATTGATCTTGATGCCGGGGTTACTGCCCATCAAAATATTCTGGCCGTGGATACTGATAAGCGGCTTGAGTATCAAACTAAGGCCGATAGGCTCCTTTCCCAGCTCAATGACGTCTTTTCTCGTATGGATTTTTACTTTAAAGTCCAGCAAACAATCAGTACAGAACCTGCGAAAGGCCAGGTGATTGAAGAAGGGAGAGGGCAACAGTCGTGGATGTATGGTTATAGCACTTATACAAAAAGCCCTGCTGTTGTCATCGCTTCTACGGAGATGCGCTACCATGAAGACTGGCATATCGGTTGGCGGGAACATACCTTTGAGTTTGGCCCGGATCAAAATCGTCTGATTGTCGGTTGGCAAGTAATTTCAAACTGGAATGACGGGACCAACGGCTCCTGGAAAAAGGTAGTGGATAGCATTCTTTCAACAAGCTATGCCGCTGTCTATGTCACCTCATTATATGACCGCGGATGCGACTGGAGTTTGCGCATCTACCATGTCGATGCCAAAGACTATCAATTTGGTCTGAAAGCGGACGTTTTCACGAAAGTCCTCTCGGAAGTGTTTTGATAAACTTTCTGAGAGTGGCCGTCACGGTAAACCTGACTACCCTAAACAATACCCTCGCATCCGGCCCGAACCAGGCGCGAGGGTATCATAGGGCGGTCAGCCCATAGAAGCTGTGTGAAAAGGCCTCAGAGGGGCCAGAGTATCTAAAGGTGAAATCTGTACGGTAAGGATCCTGCGACAAGTTTTTCGCCAAAACTCGCTGGTTTTCTATCTGTAAAGTACTGAAAAGCATGCTTTAAAAGAGGAAACTTGACCGAGCACAGACATTCTCCGACGAGTGCCCTGCGACAAATTTTTTTGCAAGTGTCCTGTTTTCCGGCTTGTAGCCTGGTTTCTTTGCTTAGCGTACAAAAAGCACGGCATGGTGCGCTGACCCCTATGAGACGGATGAGCAATTGGAGCGCATTCTTTACTGGGATATTCTGCAAGAAGCCGACTCAACAGGGCCCTCGAGTATTAACGGATCGGATTACAACGCTAAGCGCTTAGCGTTGTAATCCGATCCGTTAATACTCGAGGGCCAGTTTCCTGGTAACCTCATAGTGAGGGTTATCTAAAGAACGGAGTTAACCATATAAGCATTCTCCTTATATCTCTATTTGGAATACGGACATTAGCCACTTGTGTGAAGAGCTGCAAAGCTCCAGTGCTATCTAGCGTTAATTCCATGTTCCCGATTTGGAGACGTGCTTGTTTCTCCAGATCTTTGAGCCAACTTATCATACACCTGGCATCTAAGAATAGGAGAAATCCGTAAATTTGAGCTCAGAAGCAAGGGCGCGAATGACACCAGATTTGACACCTTAGAGGATGAATTAATGAGGACGGAGTCGAAAAAATTTAAACTAGAAAAACCTTCTCCCGTGCTCAGCTCATTGCTGAAGTTAATTCTATAACCGCTCTAAAATGGGTGCAATATGTCAAGTACAGATATTCAAAACATCTGTACTTGACATATGTTCTATTGCTGATTATACTTCTGTTATATAAACTGTAGATTGTTCTCATCTCTATTGCTTGATCCGTAGCACAATAAGAACAAGTGTTCTAGTTTATTACTAGAATAGAGACATGCAGGACGTGTGCCCATGAGCGTAGCAAAGGGCGTTGCGGTTGGGATGGAAATTGGGGGTGGACAGGCAACGGTTGCTCTAATCGATCATAATGGCTGTGTGCGAGAACGGTGTGTGGCCAAAACATTGCGTGGTCGTCCAGCAATCGCAACCCTTGACCCATATTTACGCGCAATTGATACGATGTTGCAGCATGCCAGGGAGCAGGAAATGGAGGTCCTTGGTATCGGTGTCAGTATCCCTGGATCAGTGGATAGCCCAGCCCGCCGTCCACTGCAGGTTCCTATTTTGCCTTCGCTCAATAATTTTCCCCTGGGTGACTTATTGGAGAGCCGCTATCATCTGCCCAGCCAGGTGCATACCGATGTGGATGCCGCTGTCCTGGGGGAACATCGTTTTGGTGCAGGGAAGACCCATCAACGTCTGCTCTTCTTGACCGTTAATGCGGTTGTCGGTGCATCTCTGGCGATAGATGGGCAGCTTGAACATCCCGGCCGACAATATGTCGGGCATGTCTGTCATGTGCCTATTGCCTCAACGGGACCTCGCTGCAGCTGCGGCAAATGTGGCTGCATTAATACGTTGATCTCAATTGAGGCGGTTAAACGCATGATACAGCGGGCGCTGCGCCGAGGAGAAGAGACAACGCTGACACAGCGTTTTTTAAATCGTGAGGTCTTTAGCCATCAGTTGTTGGCGGAAGAAGCTGCGCGTGGCGATAACCTGGCTCTGCGCGTCTATCGAGAACTGGCTCGCTGGATAGTGGAGGCTATTACACGCTATATTGGCTTGTTTGAACCAAATGTCTTTATTTTAGGTGGTGGAGTGCTTTATGGAGGTGATTTGCTTCTGGCCCAGATACGCACACTCATTCATGATCGTCCACCTTCACCACTATGGGAGATGATCGAAGTTGTACCAGCATGCCTGGGCAGCGATGTGGCATTGATTGGCTCGATTGCCCCATTTGCTTTATTATAAAATTGTAATATAAATGCTGGACAATACTCGAGTTTGAGGCATATACTAGTATCATGAATGCCACACGGATTCCTGTTATTGTAATTGATGATACGCCTGTCAAGCGTCGTGGGATATGTGAATTTGTAGAGGAGACTACTCTACTCAAATTAGCAGGACAGTCAGGCGACGCTCAGGGTGCTATAATGCTGGTCGAAAACCTCTGCCAGGAGCAACATCAGAACTCTACTTTAGCCGGTTGGCTGATATTATCGGATTTGCGCCTGGGTTCAAGCAATGGGGTTGAACTGGGTCGCACTCTACTGGACATTGCGCCAGGCTTGCGCGTGGTGATCTATACTCAGGATCCCAGTTGGACGCTGGCGGCCGAGGTTTTTCGCCATGAATACACACGCCGTGGAACGCAGCGTAACCGCCGCTCTGGTAAGTCCTCGGGCCTGCATGGCTATGCGCTTTTCAACAACATGGAGCCTGCTTATTTGGAGCATATTGCCGCCGCCGTTGTTTTTCGCAAAGAGACGTATATTGATCCTGAAGTCCTGAACTATTTATTAAAGCGTTTGCGCGGGCAAAGGTTGACCCCACGCCAGGAGGAATGCGCCTCTTTACTTGCTCGGGGTTTGAGCAATGATGATATTGCATTGAGCATGGGGTTTTTGAACGCAAAAGGCGGCCCTAATATCGGTCCGGTAGAGAATCTAGTGAGCGAACTGTATACGTTCTTTTCCATTGAAGGCGCGCCTAGCGATCCAGGACGCCGTGTGTTACTGGCGCATGCCTATGAGGCCTATGCCGGATTACGCCAGGACCCACTGTTTCGTTAGCTGTGTCCTGCGGTTTGCCGATTGCTATTATTGTTTATGCTGGCTGTACCTGTGATTGCGCATCCATGCGCGCTTCTGGTAGCAACGGTATTTCTAGCCGTACCGTGGTTCCATGTTGTGGATCGGGTCGCGGTTTTGAGTCTATACGCAGGGTACCATGGGCGGCCCGTACTTTGAGATCAGCCTTAAAAAGGCTGGTTTTTTCAGGTGGAATGGATTGCACATCGAAGCCATGCCCATCATCGCTAATTTCGATGTTCAAAACGTTATCTCGGCAGGCTGTACGCACAGTGGCATAACTGGCACCAGCATGATTATAGATGTTGAGCAAGGCCTGAGTGACGGTATAAGAGATGGCCTCCGCGATTTTCTCACCCTCTTCACTTTGTTCCAGGTCTGGATTGAGCGCATCCAGTGCCCAGAGATCATGACGGATTTCAAGCAGAGATTCTGTATGCAGTACAGGTAGATCCTCCCGAATCAACTTCTCTAGATGGAGTTTCAGACCCAGGCTGCGCCGTTGATACGCATCTTCTACCAACAATTGGAGTCCGCGCAAATCTCGTTCCAACTCCTCGCTGATCTTGCGCACTTTGCTTAAAGCCTCAATGACGGGTGACGCGGCTACCTTACCATCGACACTACGTTCCATCTCCAGGCGTAATTTATGCTGCCAGTAGCCGAGTAGGGAGCGAATACGCAGGGCTTGCTGTTTCGGCTGATCATGGATGCGTTGAGACAGCAGGGAGCGCAGATGCGCGTCTGCATGTAGCAAGAGTCTGGTTGCCTGTTCAAGCTCTTCATTTGTTTTTCGCAACTCGTGAGCCGTTTTTTGCTGCTTCTGTAATGCCACCTCGCGCTGGTCCAACGTGACATGCAAGCGAGCAATCAGGCGCAATGAACGGATCGCATAGAGCAAGATCAGTGGGTAAACAGCGGCTAGAATATAAAACATCGATAAGGGTAGGAGTGTTTGTCCCGTCAGGAGAATGGGCAACACGCCAAAGCAAAATCCCAGGCCAATGCCCCCGATCCAGAGAGTCAACAAATCTCCTAGATGATGGCGGATACGTGGTGGAATAGCGGGCAAGCGGGAACCGTCCGAGGTTTTTTTGTGCTGGGGCCAGATCCCCAGCATCTGAAAAATAGAAGTAATACCAATGCCCAGGCTGACCACGCCACCAAAAACCGCGTATCCTAAGCTCAATTCTATATTGGTGCGGATCGGCACATAGCCTCTGGACAAAAAAGAGATCCAATTATAAGCTATCAACAGCAACAGTGGAGCATATGGTAATCCATCGACCAGCCAGCCAGGATTGCGTCCATTGATCATGGCTATTGGGCGATAGGTCAGGCTGAGGTGGATAAAGGCGGCCCCTAGTAAGGCGAAAGAAGGAATCCAGACCATCTGAACCACAAAATCTGGTGGCGTGGCGGTCTGAATATTGCCCCAATGGCTATAAAGGAGAAGTAGTATGGCTGGTGGAAGCAGCGTAAGGCCCTCAACCGCCCCGGTCCATTCGGAGGCAGTTGCCAGCAGCACGATGCCAACAATGAGCCAGCTCAGCCCGGCTAGAAATGTCAGGCCAAATGTTTGCCACCATAGATTCCAGGTAAAGAGATAGGCCGGACGCGTAATTGTCTGCGACGGTGTCTGGTCGCCCCGGGCGGTATAGGTGATGATTTCCTGGGGACGAGCTTGTTGATAAGCTCGCTGGATGCCAGTCATACCCGGCATATGGTTGACGGCCGAAATATGTGTATTGCTGGTCAAAGAACCGTTTGGAATGGCAAAAGGTGGTAATTGTTCTGGCGTTGTAATAATGACGATCGGCTTATCGGGACTCTCGGCATCAATGGTCCAGGTAAACCCTCCGAACACTTTTCCAATCTCGTTGAACAAACGCAGATGACCGGCCCCACTGATCAATAGTAAGATCAAGGCAACGGCCAGATATAATATGGTGAGCCTGGGGCGTATACGCTGCCACCAAACGTGTGTTATATGTTGTTCCGCGAAAAATACAGTAGACACACTTAAGTGTAACATGTCCCAATCCTTGGGTGCAAGGGAGCTGGTAGCGTGCTTGAGAATTTACTTATTCTATGCTATACTTTCTCATATGGATACCTGCATACATGTACAGCTATGCGAAGGAAGGATAGCACAAATGACTACTAGATCGGTTGTTTCTCCTCTTAGTGACGAGGTTACTACGCAAGATGAGGTATGCCAGGAGCGTGTCATTCATGCGGAACATGTTGTTGAGATTCGGCGCCATGTCCTGCCAGCGAAGGATGCCTTACAAATTGCAACCCTCTTTTCCATGTTAAGCGATCCTACGCGTTTGCAGGTGCTGCATGCATTGCTCTGTGCGCCAACTGGCGAGTTATGCGTGTGTGACCTGGCTGCTGGCCTGGGACGCGACGATACCACCATCTCGCATCAACTGCGGGTCTTGCGTCAGCATAAAGTTGTAGCAATGCGAAAAGTTGGACGTGTTGTCTACTACCGTTTGGTTGATGAGCATATCCGTCAATTGTTGTGTATGGGCCAGGATCATATCCAGGAAGAGCAAGTGTTGAAACGTCAATTGGATCGTGAGGTATTGGAATGAGTTTAGGACATACCCATGCACATGGGCATAGTCATGGTCATACGCATGGCATGGCTACCAAAAGCCTGCGCACAGCATTTTTACTAACAATAATTATTCTGCTGGCGGGTCTGCTGGGCGGTATTCTGTCGCATTCTCTGGCACTACTTTCTGACGCAGGACATACCCTGACCGATCTTTTTGCCCTGGGGCTGGCGTGGTTCGCCGCCAGACAGGCCGAGCGACCTTCTGATGAACGGAAAACCTATGGCTATCATCGTGTGGGTATTCTGGTCGCGCTCTTAAATGCCATTTCGCTAATTGTGATCGCAGTCTTTATTGGCTGGGAAGCTTTCCAACGTTTTCAGCATCCCGAACCTGTGCAGCCATTGATTATGTTTGTGGCAGCAGCCATTGGTATCGTTACCAACCTGTACATTGGCTTTGGCCTGAGTAAAGAGGGGCATAACCTCAATATGCGCGCCGCCGCTCTACACGTTTTTGGTGATGTGGGCGCCGCCGCCGCTGTAATCGTGGCTGGTTTGATTATCCTTCTGACCGGCTGGACCTTTGTGGATCCCTTGCTCTCGGTAGGTATTGCTCTCTTTATTGCCTATGGTGCCTGGGGTATTGTACGCGAAACCACTGACATTCTGTTAGAATCGGCTCCAAAAGATATACCTGTCAAGCAACTGGTGGCTGATATCCAAAGTGTAGATGGTGTTAATGATGTTCATGATTTGCACGTCTGGTGCATTACCAGCGGTATGCTGGCTCTTTCCTGTCATGTTTCCATTTGTAATTTGCAGCCAGAAGAAAATGCGCGTGTGTTGACCGATATTCAGAGCATGCTACAAAGTAGTTACAATATTACTCACGCCACTATCCAATGTGAATGTAAAGATCATGCCTCTGCCTGCTGCGAGAACGAAAGTCTGTATTGTCAGCTGGGTTCAAACAGTGCAGCAGAAGCCTGCTGTGACCAAGACCACCAGCCCCTCAGCATCACTATGAATAGCCATACACATCCGTAAATATTCTTATAGCCATGAAGGATGGGAAAAGGAAAATCCATGTCATCATCATCGCAAGTGCATCGATCTCTTAAAGAGAAGCAACGCCAGGAACGTGAAGCATTGATCCTCAAGGTTGCGGAAGACGTCTTTTTGGAGCGCGGCTATCATGATACCTCGATGGATGAGATCGCCAGCCGTGTTGGTATTGCTAAAGGGACCGTCTATCTCCATTTTCCAGGGAAAGATGATCTGGTGATAGCGATTTTCGAACGGGATATGCAGGAAATTCTACGTCAGATGGATGTCAGCCTCGACTGCCAGTCTTCTCCTCAATCCAAGCTCGAGGCTCTCCTCCATTTTATGTACGCTGGCTTGTTCAGTAAACGTACCCAGTTGCTATCATCTATCTATCATAGTGCTGATATGCAGCGTCTTTTTGCTGAAAAAGGCAGTTGTTTGCGAGTTTTATGGGACCGCGTGGCGCAACGTGTTGCTCAACTGCTGGATGAAGGAAAAGAGCGGGGAGATTTTGATCCCACGCTACCTACGAGTATTATGACCAGCACTTTCCTGAGTTTGCTTTCACCGAAAAGCTATGAACGGTTGCTCGCAGATGGGCATTTTGTGCCCGATGATATTGTGACCCATACCGGAAAAATTTTCTTTCGCGGCATCCAGGCATAGCCCTGATGATTGGATAGTAGGGGGCAATCTTGTGACAAAGAGCTATACATAGCTAATGATAGATTGCTCCCCTGCTGTCCTACAAAAACTATTCGCCGCTGCTGCGTAGCTTATATACTTTGATGGCCACCTGTAAAGTGAGCCAGTTGCTACGCTCCTGTAGATCGATATCACACAGCGATTGCAGGCGTTCCAGACGCTGTATGAGCGTATTACGGTGTACAAAGAGCTTCTCAGAGGTCTTGGTCAGGTTCCCCGCGCACTCCAGGTACGTCTCAAGCGTATCAAGCAGATCGGTATTTTTACGCCGGTCATAATTGTCAATATGGGCGATCTGATCCTGGTAGACATCGCGCAGGTCATCCATGTGAGCAATTTTATAGAGGTAGCGATAGACTCCCAGATCGTTAAAATGTGTCACGATCGGAGCCCGTTTGCCCTCATTGACGCGTGGCTCATGGAGATTCTGCCCCATTTGCAGCGCTTCATTGGCCTCGGCAAAGCCACGCCTGTAATCACTGATATACTGACAGGTATTGCCAATTCCAATGGAGAGGAAGATGTCATACTCATTGCGCATCTGATTCGCCAGATCTTTGAGCCAGGTTTTCAGACGTGTCCCACTGGGATCTTTCGTCAGTGGCAGAATACAGGTGATCAAGTTTTCGTGCTCATAGAAGATCGAACCCGAGTAGCTATCCTGAATGCGACGCCTGACGATGCCTCCCATGCGTTTATAGGCAGCCTGTAGAGACACGCCCTGGCTATAGCTCGGACTATTATCGGTATTGTTGACCGCGAGTTGCCCTGTGCGTGTGCGCTCTGGCCTGGCTTGCTTCTGTGCAACCGTCGTTTCATCCCAGCGTGCATCCACATGAGTGATTTCCACCATCACCGCCGCATGTGGCCGTGTCAGATCGCAGCCCAGAAAATGGGCTCGCTGACGTAACGAATCTTCAGTATCGTTTGTACCCTGCATCAAATCATCAAAGAAGCCTTTAACCAGGTTCTTTTGTGCCAGCTGATTGACCAGATAGCTATTCTTAATCGCGATAGCCGCCTGATTGGCAACCGTGGTCAGCAAGGTTTGATCATCGGTTGAATAGCGGCGCGTTTTATTAGAATAGCAGTTAATCAGGCCCAGCTGTTCGGTACCGGCAATTAACGGCGCGGAAATCAGGGTGCGATACTGATTATCTTTGAGTGGATTGAGACGCTCGAGTGTATGTTCGTTCTCATGTTCCATGTCTGGAGCAGCAAAACCAGCATCTTTAGCGAGATTAGATTCGTTAAGCTCGCGCAGGCGCTCCAGTGTAGTGCGATCGATATCGATGGCATGAAACTGTGCGCGATCATTGAGATTGGGAGAGGTGGCTCGAACCGTCAGACGCCTGGATTGGCGCGAGCTTTCGAGATCGCGCTCACGGGCCTGATCCATCAGCATGATCACACAGAGGTCCACCTCCATGAGCTGCACCGTCAGCGTAGCGAGAGAGCGGAGCATATCATCGAGGTAGAGACCAGAGCTGATAGTCTGGCTGAGCACAGACAGCGTGGTCAGCGTGCTTAATTTGCGCTGCGTATTTTCATAGAGTTGCGCATTTTCGATTGCACTGGCAACCAGAGATGCGGTATTGCTGATAAATAAACGATGCTGTTCTGTGAAATCATGGGGAGCGATCGCCTGTACCGTTATCACACCAATCAAATGGCGTGTCTTTGTAATGATTGGCACAGTCATAATCGACTGAAATTTTTCTTCCTCCAACTCAGGGAAGTAACAAAAGCGTGGATCTTCAAGCGCCTCGTCAGTGAGGAAAACGGGTTTGCGATGCAGCGCGACCCAACCGGCGATACCTTCTCCCACCCCCATGGTGATTTTTCCTACCAGATGGCGATACTGTTCGTTTGTACTTGCCAGCACAAGCCGTTCTTTGTCTTTGTCATAAAGATAGATGAAGGCAATCTGGCAGGAAGTAGCGCGGACCACTGTGTCCACAAGGTGACGTAACACTTCATCAAGCCTCAGCGTTGAGCCTACGGTGGAAATGACCTCATGTAGTAAAGAGTTCTCCTGTGTCCGCATCTCGATCTCGTTGCGTAGTTCGATATTGTCTGTCCGTAGCTGTTCGAGCGTCTGCTCCGAGTCGGTGGGGGAGGGCAGCTGATGATTTGTACTTGCCTTGAAAGACATGCAACCTCCTGATTTGACAAATGATAGCACAGGTGTGCGTCTGTCACCACCGCTGCAATCGTTGAAACCGTGGCTGTTGTATATGCGCCCTTGCCTTTGTATGGCCCGTATGTACCCTGATGTGTTGATGGGCGATCAATTGGTGTTTTTAGGAGTATTACACCATTGATCGCCCTTTATAGGTTAGGTTCATATGGATACTCCGTCCATAACTATATATGAGCCATTGTACCCATTTTCTTTCGCTACGTCTAGAGTTTAACCTTCTCTTAAACATTTTCATTAGAAAATCAAACAAAAAATGATCCGGCGGAGCTAGATCAATGTGTGCTTTACTGTCAAATCTTGTGTTTTTTTTACTGGTTGTGTATTTGGTCGGGTTTTTCTGGTGTGAAACGTGTTTACTGAGACAATTGTACAATATATCCATCAATAGCCATCCTCATTATGTATAGTTATTCATATCATAAGAATTTGCGTCTTATTATTTAGTTGACAATCTATAATCTGATCCTGTTATAATTAGTATATAGTCCCGAATATTTTTGTACATCGCCGTACAGTCTCTGTATGGCTTTTTTGGCATTCAGCAGCGTTTGTCTTTTTTTTACAAAGGAGTTTTCATCCTTGGCTACAGATACGATTGAAACCCCGATTGATGAGAAGGGGATCGAGACACACGGTATTGAGCGTGTATCTCCTAAGGCCAGGACACACGTACGCATCTTCGATAATTTTACGATGTGGTTATCTGCAAACCTGGTGCTCTCAACCATTGCACTGGGCGCTCTGGCTATTCCTCTCTTCAAACTGGGTTTCTGGCAAAGCGTGGCAATCATCGTTATATTTAACATCTTAGGTGTGCTTCCTGTTGCGTTTTTCTCTACACTGGGACCCAAGCTGGGCCTGCGCCAGATGACGATTACCCGTTTCTCTTTTGGCTGGTGGGGAACCGTCATTATGGCTTTCTTCAACATCGCTGCCTGTATTGGCTGGTCTGCGGTCAATGTGATCGTGGGCGGTCAGTTGGTGAACGCTCTGAGCAACGGGGTGGTTCCGCCATGGGTTGGTATCCTGATTATCGCCATCCTGACCACCTTTGTGAGTATCTATGGATATAAATATGTTCATCGTTACGAGCGCTACGCCTGGATTCCCATGGCCATTATTTTTGCCTTAATGATTGTGCTGTCGGGCCCTCATTTTGTGGCGGTGCCCGCGCCAGCTTTTAGTCTGGGCACGCTGGCCGGTTTGATCTCTTTCGGTGGCGCCATTTATGGCTTCGCAACTGGCTGGAGCTCATACGCAGCCGATTATAATGTCAACCAGCCGGAAGAGACTGCCGCCAGCCGTGTGTTCTGGTTGACCTTCCTGGGTGTTACCATTCCTTGTATCCTATTGGAGACCTTTGGACTTGGTTTAACCACAGTCGCCGCCTACAATGCTTCCAGTACCGGTGGCGCTCTGGCCCTGGTCCTAAAACCCCTGGGTGGCCTGGGAACATTTATTCTGGTCTTACTTGCGTTAAGTGTCGTGGCCAATAACATTCCTAATGACTACAGCCTTGGTCTGACCATTCAGGTATTGGGGCGTTCATTCCAACGCGTCAATCGTGCGGTCTGGACGCTGATTGGTGCGGTGATCTATGTTCTAATTGCGATCCCTCTGGCCGCAAATTTCAGCGAAACGTTGAGTAATTTCTTGCTGCTGATCGCTTACTGGCTAGGACCCTGGGCGATTATCTTGATCCTGGAGCATTTTGTTTTCCGTAAAGGAACATATAATCTCGATGACTGGAATACTCGCAGCAAGTTGCCAGTTGGTTGGGCCGCGATTGTCGCGATGTTTCTGGGCCTGGTCGGCGTCTGGCTAGGTGCGTCGCAGTATCTGTTTACTGGCATTGTCTCACATGCGCTGAATGGTATGGACGTTGGCTTTGAGCTAGGAGTGATTTTTGCCGCGGTAGCTTTTCTTATCCTGCGCCCGATTGAGCTCAAACAGACTGGTCGCTAGTTATTAATAACTTGATGTAAAAGTATGCTATTAATAGCGTGACGTTTATTTCTGTCTGCAATTTGCCTATTCGTGCCTTTTACAGATACCATAAGGGGTATCTCTCACTTGAGAGGGATGCCCTTTTGTTATGCCTGGATTGGTTTGATCCGGTGAGAAGAGCTATGAAACTTAGAAAGGAATGGCTATGCCATATGATGTATTGATTCGCCATGCGCGCTTGCAGCGTCGCAGCGAACTGGTAGATATTGCTATACAGGATGGGATGTTTGCACGTATTGCGCCTGACCTGGCGTCTGCTACGGCGCGTCAAGAGATTGATGCCGAGGGACGTTTGCTGTCGCCGCCTTTTATTGATGCCCACGTCCATCTGGATGCTGTTTTGACGGTAGGACAGCCGCGCTACAACGCTTCGGGAACATTGCTCGAGGGTATTCAGATCTGGAGTGAGCGCAAACCAGATTTGACGCACGAGGATGTGAAGCGGAGGGCGTTGGAAGAGATTCAATGGGAAGTGGCCCAGGGCACGCTGCACATTCGTAGCCATGTAGATGTTTGTGATCCAAATTTAACGGCCCTGCGCGCTTTGCTGGAGGTGCGTGAAGAGGTACGCGATATTTGTAATCTGCAACTGGTGGCTTTTCCCCAGGATGGTATCCTTTCTTTTCCCAATGGACGTGCTTTGATGCGTCAGGCCATGGAGCTGGGTTGTGATGTGGTGGGTGGCATTCCACACTATGAATGGACGCGCGATATGGGATTGGAAGATGTGCACTACGTTTTTGATCTGGCTAAAGAGTTCAATCGCGATATCGACTGCCATTGCGATGAAACCGATGATCCACTGTCACGTTTCACTGAGGTTATGGCGGCTGACACCATTGAGCAAAACTGGCAAGGGCGTGTGACTGCCAGCCACTGTACCGCGATGCACTCGTATGACAATGCGTATGCCTTTAAACTGATTGGCCTGCTGGCCCGCGCGCAGATGAATGTAGTGGCCAATCCTTTTGACAACGTAGTGTTACAGGGTCGTTTCGACACGTATCCCAAACGGCGCGGTATTACGCGTGTCAAAGAGTTGCTGGCCGGCGGCGTCAATGTGGCGCTTGGTCATGACTCTATCATGGACCCCTGGTTTCCCATGGGACGAGGCGATATGCTGGCGGCAGCGCAACTGGCCCTCTTTCTCTGCCACATGAGTGGCTACGACGAGATTGATGCCGTGTTGGATTTGATTACTACCAACGCTGCGCGAGCCCTACGTATTCAGGATCGCTATGGTATTGAAGAAGGCAAGCCAGCAGATTTTCTGTTGCTGGATGCTCCAACGGCGTTTGAGGCCCTACGCCTGCTGCCGTCGCGCCTATATGTTTTCAAACATGGTCGTCAGGTCGCCTCGACTACCCCGGCGCGCAGTCTGCTCCGGCGTGGAGAAGCTACGCAGCAGGACGAGCAGGTCATCACCTTTCGTCCCCAATCTGAGTAAGCCGTCTATCCAGGCAAAGGATTTATCCTGCTACCAATTGGTAGCACGTCGTCGTTGTTCGGGCTAAATAATATTGATGGCACGCCCGATCAATATTGTCAAAATGGTCATCGCGATCAGCGCCTCGACCATCATTAACGCCTTGGCACGACGACTTAAAGGATAGGTGTCGGCCGGACTCAGAGCGATTGCTGCCGTGAAACCCAAAAAGAGATAATCAACGAAGTGAGGGATCCAGTTATGCGTGTTGCCATCGGCCTGCTGCGGAAATAAAAAGTCAGCGGCCTGATGTCCGGCGGTGGCACGCTTATGTGGGCCATCGCCATCTATTTCCCAATACCAGAGTCCAAACACCAGGACATTGGAGATCCACAACAACGCACCGGTACGCAGCAGGCTAATAGCTTCCCTCCCCTCATGCCGTTCCGGCAAGGTCGTAATCAAGAGGATTACGCCAATGATTAAGGCGGTGGTAGTTATTCCCAACAGACAAAAAGCCAGCACTCGATTCGTGCGCGCTGAAAGTGGATGTCGTATTAGAGAAGCAGTGGTGCCTGGCAGAATAATTACGAGCTCAAGCACCAGCGGCAACCAGCTTGGACCCAGGGTAATATGCTCCGGCAAAATAGCATAGAGTATACCAAATACCAGTGTTGCGACGGTAGAAACCCAGAGCGGGGCCACTTTGGCTGGCTGTGCTTCCCGTGGTTGTGGCGCTGCTGGTGGTAGTTTCCTTATCTGTGCCATATTTTGTAATTGATCCCCTTTGTCCATAAAATCAGGACCATATTTGTGTGTATTCTAAATCATTGTAGCTATACTGGCAACGTGTATGCGTTGTGAGGTCAGGGGGCAGCGATAGCTAATGTGCTAAATATGACAATATCTTCATAAATGTTAAGTGTTGATGCAAAAAAACAGCTATTCTGGTATAGTAGGACGTGATCCTCACTTAAATATGCCTCTACTGATGAAGGATGGAATAACATATTGGATGAAGAAGCGAGGCGGGCGTGACGATGGATGTGGAGCAATATTCCGACCAATTGGATATACCAACTATTATAAAAACACTGCTTACTAACTTTAGCGCAGTCACCGATTATCGTACATTGCGCGATAGCCTGCCACGGCGGTTAGTGGCACTGCTACAGTGCCGGTGTGTACTCCTCTATCTACTGGTTGGTGAGACATTACAGCTTGCTTCTGGTTCATTTGATGATCTTCCGGGGTGGTCGGCAGCGCTGTTAGCGGTGGCCCATGTTAATCCAATTGATGTGCAGAGCGATGAGCCCGAGGCCCGTGCGTGGCGTGAGCGCCGGGTCATCTTGCGTCCGGTGTTGTCTCCTACGCTGCTGGCCGTACCCCTGCTCTATCGCCAGCGTGCGATCGGCGTGATGGTGTTGCTACGTGGGCCTGATGAAGATGAGATAGACTATCCGGCTGGCTGGTCTGGAGATTTAGATGATTCTATTGAGGCCGTAGCTGGCGTCGTGGCGCTCCTTTTAGAGAACGCCAGGCTGTTGGAACGAGATCGAGAACGTATCCATGAACTGTCTCTGTTGAACAGCATTAGTAGTCAAATGAATGGCTCTTTATTTGAGGCTGAGCGTTTGCGCAGTGCTGTGCTGCAACGTACGCGAGAGATTGCAGGGGTAGAGCTATGCGAACTGCTAGAACCCGATACAGATGTCACTGGTACGAACTGGTTGACGCCCAGGCTGCGCAGCCTGCTCTTTCAACGTTTCCGGGAACAGCGTTCGCTCATGCCCCTGGTGATTGAGCGCCCAGGGGATGGAAAACACGCTTATGTGCATGATTACTTTGAAGAACTGCCAGAGCGCGTCAAGACCTTTTTTGCTATTCCGCTGTTGCGGAATCAACCTCTAGAGCGCTCTGCGGGTGAGCGCCTGGAGAAAAAATACAGAGATAGTACCGAGACGGCTCTCCCAGCGCCTATCTTTGGCTGTATTGTGGGTGGCTATTATCGCCCCTGGAAGATGCGCCAATCAGAAATCGCTCTGCTCCAGGTGGTGGCCAGCCAGGCTAGTGCTGCTCTGGAGAACAGATACCTGGTGGACGAGGTTGTAGTAGCGCGTAACGAGGCGCGTCGCCTGTTGCGTCAGGTACTGGAAGACCAGCGCTTGCATGAGTTAATCCTGGAAAGCGTGCCCAGCGGACTGATCGCCACTGATCAAACTGGTTGTATTCATACTTTCAATCGAGCCGCTGCCATCATTCTGGGTTATCATCCCTACGAAGTGCTGGGCCAGCCCCTGCAAAAAATTCTCGATCTGCGTGCCAACCATGGTTCTCACGCGGCCGCTGCCGTGAATCGTGCCCTGCCTGATCGGCAACAAGAAGCTTTTCTGGTTGGTATGCATATTGGTGAAGTCCAGAGCGAGACTGTTGTGACCATGGATCGTTATGAGCGTGAGCTCGTATTGGAAGTGGATATGCGGCCCCTGTATGACGATAGTGGTACACAGATGGGGCTGTTGACCACGTTTACCGATGTCACCACCATGCACAAGTTGGAGGAAGAGCGACGACGGCTGGATCGTCTGGCATCGCTGGGAGAGATGGCGGCCAGCGTGGCCCATGAAGTGCGCAACCCATTGGCCTCTATTAAAACCTCGATCCAGATGCTCCACAATGATCTATTGATCGAGGAGGAGGGCGATGCTCCTACCCCTATCCGGGCAGTTGAGCAACAGGCCTGGATTCAGGAATCTACCAGCGTTGTGCTTAAAGAGGTTGAGCGCCTGGACAGTATTGTGCGTGATTTATTGCTCTTTGCCAGGCCACGCCAGCTACATCGCATCCGCTGTGATATTGTTGATCTTTGTGAGCAAGTGTTGGCGCTGCTGCAAAATCAATGTGCCGAAGCCAACGTTGAGATCCACCGCATTTTTGATGAGCTTCCTCCTATCTGGGTCGATACTGCTCAGATGGAGCAGGCAATTTTAAATCTCTCATTGAATGCCATTCAGGCCATGCCCGACGGTGGCGTATTGACTCTGGAGTGCCATTGCATCTCGACTGAGCGGGCGATTTATGATACCGCTGGCTCAGATTGTCCACCTACCCAGCGTCCCTCGGGTACGCCAGGCATCGCTGGCAATGCCTATGCCTGGCTCATTGATAAGCATGTCAGCCAGAAAGAATTTCGTGTTGACCAATGGCTAGAGATATTGATCATGGATACTGGTGTTGGTATCGCACCTGAGCAGTTGAAGTACATCTTTCAACCTTTCTATACCACGAAAGCCCATGGTATCGGATTGGGACTGGCAATTACACGCAGGTTGATCGAAGACCATGGGGGGTATCTACGGATCGAGAGTCAGTATGGCTATGGAGCCACGATAGCGATTCGCATGCCCTATGTTACAGGCGACGTAATTGCCGAACATCCTCACGCTTCACCTTTTGATGTCAGCGAAAAAGATGTTTAATCCTTTCATTTATCCAGATACGACAGAGGTAGAGGTATATCTATGAGCTTAGCAATTCTCATTATCGATGATGAACCTTATTTGCCACATCAGTTCGCACGTTTTTTAAAGCGCCATAGCTATGATGTTTTTACCGAGTCTGACGGCGAAGCTGGACTGGCGGCATTGCAGCGGCAAACCATCGATCTGGTATTGCTAGATTTGCGCCTACCCAGGCTGAGCGGTCTGGAGGTGCTATCCCAGATCCGCAAGTTCGACGTAGATATTCCTGTGGTAATTCTAACAGCCCATGGGGATGTGCAGACCGCGGTTGCGGCTATGAAGTTAGGCGCCTCGGACTATTTGCTCAAGGGATTTGATCTGGATGAATTATTGTTAGTGGTGCAGCGGGCATTTGAAACCAGCGCGATGTCGCGTGAGTTGCGGCAGTTGCGCAAAGAACGTAGTGATAATTATCATTTCAACTATGTGGTTGGGCATAGTGAACGCATGCGAGAAGTGTTTGATCTGGTCGCCCGGGTAGCCCGTAGCGATGCCTCTGTTTTGATCATGGGCGAGAGCGGCACTGGTAAGGAGGTGGTAGCCCATGCCATTCATGAGCAGAGCGCTCGCAGTACTGGCCCTTTTCATGCGCTCAATTGTGCCGCCATTGCCAGCCACTTATTGGAAAGCGAGCTGTTTGGCTATGAGCCCTATGCCTTTACTGATGCCAAGAAGCAGAAGCGCGGCCTGCTCGAACTGGCTGAAGGTGGCACCCTGTTTCTGGATGAAGTTGGTGAGATGCCATTGGATATGCAGGCGAAATTGTTACGCGTACTGGAGACGCGTTCTTTCTTTCGTCTGGGTGGCAATAAAGAGGTCACGCTTAACGTGCGCGTGCTGGCAGCCACCAATCGAGATCTTGAGCAGGCGAAAGCCGATGGTTCGTTCCGTTCTGATCTCTACTTTCGTTTTGCGGTTTTGACCATCACTTTACCGCCTTTGCGCGAGCGTCCCGGTGACATCTTATTGTTTGCCACACGCTTTATCGCTGATTTCAATAAGACGATGGGGCGCAATGTGCATCGTATCTCGCCCGAAGCCCAACGTCTCCTGCTTGCTTATCGCTGGCCGGGTAATATAAGAGAACTAAAAAATGTAATTGAACGGGCGATGATTTTAAGTAGCAGTGAAGAATTATTGCCAGTGCATCTGCCCCAGGAAATTGTGGGCCAGACTGATCCTTACAGTATGAGGTTGAATGATCCCTGGGAACAATGGTTAAATACACGGCCAGTCGGCGCTATCTCGTTAGACGATATCATTGCCCGTTTTGAAAAGCACATGATACGCTGGGCACTGGAAACGGCAAAACACAGCCGCGCACAGGCGGCCGAGCTACTTGGCATGACCAAGGTAGATCAGTTACGTTACTTGATGAAGAAACACAATATTGACTAACCTGGAAAGGTACGATTACTGGTGTTTATATACATCTGTCTGCGTTGTGTTGTAGGCCAGTAACTCGGCCTCCAGTTCTTTCCAGGCACTCAGCTCAATTTCTGCGTTGCTAAAATGCTGTTGCTGCTGCATAGCCTGCTGAAACTTATTCGTTACTCGCTGTCGAAAATGAGCCAGGATCGGCCTTTGTACCTCTGGTTTAGGCATGACGCGTAGCTCGATCATATGAGATGGATAAAAATCTTCTTTTTCAAATGCCAGCGAAATCAGATCGCTAAATGTCGATAGGAGGTTGAGGCGTTGCTGTGAAAAATAGCCAGCCTGGGTACTGGATGCCAGCAAACAACCGGCGATCTGGCCCTCAAAACGGATAGGATGGACTGCAGCGCTGACCTCAAAGGAGTCCTGGATGGCTGGGAAGGTTTTACTCAGGCGCAAATCATCATCGCTGACGATATGACGCACCTCGACTGCATAACCCGAGAGCGATTCCAGGCCCAGGAAGAGCACATCATGTTCCAGGTCGGCTGTCCAGGGTGGCGTACCTTTGCCAGCGCGCTCACGCAGACTGCGAATCTTATCGCCAAGACTGGGCGGCATGCACTGTACGAGTTTGACCGCCATACCCAGTTTATTGGGATCTAGCTGAGCTAGTGCTTGCTTTAGAACCAGCTCGCTGATACGCCAGAAACGCAAACTTTCAGTTGTTGTGGTACGTATATTTAATACTTGCGCAAAAAATTCCGATGGAATATGCTCAGAGCTATCTTCCGTCAACCAGGACTGGATATCGGGGTAGTGCTGCTCAAGCGCCTCCAGCAATTCGGGCCTCTGGTTTGCATTTACAACTTGAAGTAAATGGATTAAATGCTGCTTTTGAGGTTTGGATTCTCCACTGGCCCAGCGTGACAGCGTCATGCTTGTCACACCCAGTGCGGATGATAAACGCTGGCGTTCGCCAGATGATTTAATGATCCCCTGCAGGACGCTTGACCATGAAGGAGGAGGGGTGACCATGTCTTTCCACCTCTTTTGCTACTGCTACTAAATAGATCGATATTGGATCCTGGAGCATATGATAACAGAGGAAGTGCCGTCCGTCAACTTTTCATCTTTTAATGCATGAAAAAAATGTACTTCAGTAACGTATTTGTGAGTACGAGTTGTACTTCTCACGGGAAATCTGTATCATAATAATAAGAGCGATGGTAGAAAGGTGAGGGAGTCAGGTAGAGCATATGTCGAAGCGAATAGTTGTGGTAGATGATGACAGGGAGATTCGAGAGATTATCACATTTGTACTGGCTCGTCATGGATACCAGGTAGAGGCCGTGGCCAGTGGACGGCAACTGCAGCGTTTGTTGGTCTCTCAATTACCTGATTTGATAATTTTAGATGTCATGATGCCAGGAGAGGATGGTTATCATATCTGTAGGAGTTTACGAACTGACCCCGCGACACGTGACATACCAGTAATGATGATTACTGCACACGATGAGGATATTTACCAGCGCATCAGTATCGATCTGGGGGCGGTTCAACACATGACCAAGCCATTTCATCCACTTGAGTTAGCAGAGAAAGTGCAGACTATTTTAGGGCTAAAATCCTATAGTCGTTAAGTTCATCCTCTCACTTCTAAAAATGATAGCATAAATACTTGTCTCTACGCCGAAAAGTTGGTATCATTACAAGCAAGAGCGTCCTGACAAGTTCAAGGAAGCAGAGCGGCTATGCCAAATAGATATGAACGTGAGATCGAAGAAATCCTACGTAATCTGGAACAGACAAACCCCAAAGCTGGTAGAACCCAGAAATTTGGAGAAAGGTTTCGGCGCCGGCCAGGTCCGAACCTGCGGCCACAACAACCACGGTCTGTTTCCTGGAATCTTTCGACCACGGAACGTTTATTAGTAGGATCAATTATCTGTGCACTGCTCGCTGGAGCATACGCATTTCTGGCCGGACAAAACATCATCACCTTAATTTTAGCCCTGGCAGCGTTTATCGGTGTGGTGCTGGTGGCTTTATCAAACTTTATACAGCCACGGCGGCGCCCCCAACCCATGCGTTATGGTAACGTCACGATAACCCCGCTGAGGCGTGGGCCCTGGTATACCATAAAGACGCAATTGAATCTCTTGCTGCTGAAATTGCGGTACCGGCGTAAAGATGAGCAGTAAAGAGAGCTGAAAAAACAATTTTTTCACTATTTCGAAATTGCAAAAAAAAGTGCTTGACAAAGCTCTAGAGGAGTGTTATAGTACACAGTGTCGACGGGGTGTGGCGCAGTTGGTAGCGCGCCTGGTTTGGGACCAGGAGGTCCGCAGTTCGAGTCTGCGCACCCCGACTTTGCGGGAGTAACTCAGCTGGTAGAGTCCCTGCCTTCCAAGCAGGTTGTCGCGAGTTCGAGTCTCGTCTCCCGCTCTTTTTTGTGTCTATCGTCCCCTTGCAGGCCGATGAGAGGCTGCTTCGAACGAAGCGTCCGGTAATCAGGTCAGCAAGGGGACGATGGTGTTTTTTGAGAAAACTTGCCCTGCATTGCCTCACAAAAATCTTCCTCTGCTAATCCCTTTAAGGAAACCTGCTTCTCCCGACCGAGCTCCAGCATGCCAAGCCATCGCCAGAGGGCCTGGTCTCTTCTTCCCTTTACGTGAGTGTCAGTTCTCCTTCTCTTGATGGCACGAGCACGCGCTTATCCGACCCGCATCGGGCGGTAGCAGAGCAGTCGGCACATCCCGTCAGGAAGGTAAGAGGGTGCATCCCTGCTACCCCGACTCCTCGCAGAGCGAACCAGGCCAGGTCGTCCGGCGCTCTGCCACCGTCTCAGCCAGATCTGGACATCATCCTTCCGCCCCCAAGAAAGGCCAGCGCCTGACGATGGAACGGGCGGTCCAGGAGTATCTCCAGGCTCATCACAAGGTCGGGCATCGCCCGAAAACCCTCGAATGGCATCACATGGTGCTCTCTCATTTGCAACAGTATTTGCTGACCGAGTGTCACCTCCTGCTCGTCCATCAGATCACCGAACGGGCCTGCTGCGGATAAGGGGGAAAGGAGGCAAAGAACGGCAGATGTCCCTTGGGGCAACCTGTCTGAGCCATCTGCGCTCGTATCTGAGGCAGATGGACCCGGCGACCAGGAGTGGACTGGCTAGGAGGCAAGCTGGTGGAGATCCCCTGTTTGGTTCCAAGGGCCCACGAGTTGCGCAATGAGCCTGTAGAAGAGTTTATCACTCGTAGATGAGATAAAAGCCGAGAGGAGATGACGCTTCCTGGCAGAAAAATGACCGAAAAGAAGTGTGAAAGCGGGGAAACCAGGAAAAAAGGCCACAGGAATTCCACACGGAATGCTTGGCCGTTCCGCCGAGAACGCACAGCATCGTGGTGACAGAGATCGAACGTTACATGCTCTCAAGACCGAGAAACGCAGCAAAGGCCTCGGGAATGCCGAAGAGCGTGATCCTCACCAGTGCCGCAGTTGGGGTCCGTTCATTGCGAGCCCGCCGTTCGTGAAAGGTCAGCCGCATATGCGCCCGTTGGGCGCGAGAAAGCACACCCGACGATGCGTCGCAGGGAGGCACAAGCGCAGGATGAACCGCCACATCCAGGCGTTGATAACGGACCAACTGGATGCAGGCTCGACGCGAGCGCCTGCGACTCCAATCCCGCCACAGCAGCGGCTCTTCGCCGATCGCCCGGGGATGCAACAGGAGACTCACCTGGCGCGGCTTCGCGGTGGCATGTCCCTCCCACTGACACTGCTCTCGCAACGGGCAGGGACGACAATTGCGAATACTGGCTCCATAGACCAGGCGCAGACTCCCATTGGCCTCCGGGCGCCGTTCTTGCAGCACCAGTGACGCTCCCGCAGGACAACGTAAGGTCCCATCGGGCTGGCGCGCAAAGTCCTTGCCTGAGAAACGACCCGCTTTCCAGGACGAGGCGGCGGTGGCGGGAGCATAGCCGGAAGCAGAACCAGGCGCCTGCTCCTGGTGGGCTGGCGCAAACTCCGTGGTGCGGACCGGCTCGGCAAGCAACTGCTGACCCAGTTCCAGACGCAGATTCCAGATCCATTGACTGATGATTTGCCAGGCTTCTTGCCCCCAGGGGGCATGGCTACACCAACGATCAGGGTCCTGCTCGAGATCTTCATCCCACAGGGCTGGCTCAAAGGAACCACGATGCAGATAGAGCGCCATGACATCTGCCGCCGTGAAAGCTGTCGGTGCCAGATTGGTGAAGAAGAGCTCGTAGACCACGCCATCACGGGTGATGCCAATCCGACTTTTCGTGGTGCCTGCCGGGTGGGTGGCCACAATGATCCGGTAGCGCTTCCCGCCGCCGTCCAGGGGCAGATTTGGGCAATCGTAGAGCGTGCGCACCATCCCGCTTTCTGGCAGCGTGAACGGCTGATCGGGGGGCAGGCAAAGGCGTGCCTGGATCTCGGCTTGATCCAGGAGGTGATAGTCTTTGCCACGTGTGACGTAGCGCATCTCTCCCAGATCAGTGAGGACCGCTCTGGTGCCATATTGACCGTCAAGGCGCACGAGCAGGCGTGAAGGAGGCAGATGGATCGCCTGAGCATAGGTCTCGATGGCCGTCAGCGCCCGACGCAACTCGAGACGGTACTGGCCATTGCCCGGGTTGCCAAAGCTGGCCAACCAGTGATGGGTATGGGCTTGCAGGATGGTCGTTCGGCTGCGGACCACTTCCCCCCGCTTGCGTCCCGTGTAGCCTGGTGCACAGAGCTGCTGGAGTCGTCGGACTGGGGCGGGCCGATCCGCCGTCTGCGGCAAGGCTCGTTGGCGAGCCGCCTCTCGGGTGCCATCCACATCAAAGACCAGCAGATGGTCCCCTTGCCGGTCCCACAACCCACCTGGCAGTTCTTCGCTGGTCAGAGGGCGAGCCAGCAGATCAGCGAGGAACTGGGTGCGCAAAGCTTCAACGGGAGCCTGGTCGAGGGAGGCGAGAAAGCGACTCAGGGTCGAACGAGCAGGCAGGCGATCGCGCCCGAAGAGCGCCATGAAGGGGCTGGCCCAGGGAGTCATCTGTTCGTAAAAGGCTTCGAGGGTGCGCTCACCGCTGATGGCGTAGCCAAAGAGCACGGCGACAAAATCAATCACGTCGTAGTGGCCGAAACGCCGACGCGCAAAGCGCACCTGCTCTTCAATGGCGGCAAGCACGCCGTGACGCTGCATGTGATGCACGATCACGGTGAGTTCGCCGAACCAACAGGGCTGCGCTGGAGCCGATTGAGCACAGGACTGGATGTTGATCGAAGAATACGCGATACTGGTCATGAGTCCTCCTTACGGAAAGGCGAGTTGTTTTTTCCATTTCCTTTCGTAGGGAGGCACATTTTTCGGGGTGAGCGCTACTTGGGCTTAGCTCGTTGCGCAACTCGTGGGAAGGGGAAGCAGCCGCTGACCAAGAACGGCGTAACTATGGTGTTTGCTCGGTTCCGCAAGCGAGCAGGGATCAGTGACACCACGATCACGCCCCAGGTCCTCCGCCACAGTTTTGCCCTGCGTTATCTCCAAACAGGAGGAAATCCACAGGGTTTCACAGGAATTGTTGGGCTATGAGGGGATGACCCCAGTCAGGCAGTATCTGCGCTGGTATGACCAGCTGCTCCACGAGTAGACACAGCAAGAAACCGAAGTGATTTGATCGAGCGTTGCTGAAAGAGCAATGCTGTTGGGAATCAAGCCAGAAGGAGAGGGAACCGGAGGAAAGATGCTCAAGGCAAAAAATGCTTGGCGTGTAAAATCTTACACCTGTGGGAAAGAGGAACATCTTCTCTCTTTTCTGGCGTGTCTTACGATGCTGGACTCTTTTCTGCCTAGCAGGTCAATTCAGCGCTGGCGATCCTGGACTGACGGAGAACCTTTCAATCCCTGTGGAATCAGCGTAGAGATGTGGCAGATGACGAGTCGTTAACGTCCTAATGCCGGCATCCTTTCTCTTCTGACCGAACAGGGAGCCTTATGGTTTTTCCTCAAAGCTTTTCGCTGACAACACACTTCAGTTTAGCCAATGCTTTCTGACATCTACTGTCAGGAAGATTGTTCTTCATGCGGAAGCATCGTCTTTGGCTGCCAGACGTTTCGGCCTTGTTCATCAGCCTCAATGGCTGCCAGCCAATGAGGAAGGCTCGCATTGGAGTGTGATTGAGTGTTGATGTAGACATAGAGTTCCTGGGATTGCTTGTGATAGTGATGAATATACTCATCCACCTCGAAGGGATCGAGTTCTCCAGTGTGGCGCTTCTCCAATGCCTCAAAGAGGTGCTGTTGGAGGTTAGCCAGTTTTTTCGCATAATAGCGTCCGATTTGTTCTCGAGCGATGGCCCGTTCCGCTTTTGTTAATTCTCTCTGCTTGAGGACTTCTAAAAGCCGCTGCGTTGGTGTCAGATCGTAGGTCACCTTCGCTCTCCTTTCAATTCATATCCAGGCCCAGTCCTCGTACGAGCAACATCAATGCGATGAGCCACCACCAATCTACGCCAGCAATCCCCTGTTGCATGCCTACCGTGATGAAGAGAGGAAGTAACGTGAAGAGGGTAATCACAGCAAATGCGACTCTCATGGGAAGGAGTACACCGGCAAGTGCACTGACTCCGATGAAGAGCCAGAGAAAGGACGGGCCATACCACAGGCTGAAAATACACACTAGCGTGGCAAGCGCGACAAAGAGGAGGAGTGAGGGCCAGGAACGTGTTCGTAGCTGCGCTCCCAGGCTGACAGGATGTGGCCACATCATCCAGGTATAGCCCGCTCGCAAAAAAGAGTAGTGCGCAGAGTCCCAACACAAGACGCCACGGCGCGAGCGGTTCGCGCACCAATGTGATCAGGGGGAAGAAGAGACAGATGAGCCAGGCATGCTGATAGAGCCGCCAGAGATGAAAGGTAACTCCACAGGCTGCAACCATATCCTCCGAAAGTGTAGGGCCTCCTGCCTTCAATACGTGTTCTCTTGCTCGCTGGCGTTGGCTGATCTGCATGATGCCCTCCTGTCTGCTGCTCTCGCCGGAATGGTGTTCATGTGCTCATTGTATCACCGCTGCGGGCGAACGGAATGTGCTTACTCCTCAGGCTCAATCAGGACTACCCCAGTGGTGCCATCAAGCGTCACACGGCTCCCGGTCGTGATGCGCCTGGTTGCATCAGCCACGCCGACGGCGGCGGGAATTCCATACTCGCGCGCGACGATCGCTCCATGTGCCATCACGCCTCCCACTTCCATCACCAGCCCCGCTGCAGTGAGGAACAGGGGGGTCCAACCGGGATCCGTCGAGGGAGCCACCAGGATTTCACCCGGGGCGAGCGGCGCGGTGTGGGGATCAAAGATCACACGTGCCCGTGCTGTGACGCGCCCTGCGGACGCAGGGACCCCTCGTAGCGTTCCTCCCTGGGGAGGAGGTTGGCTGCTCTCTTGTTGTACTAGAGGCTCCGTGCCATCTGAAAGCAGGACCAGGAGCACAACACGACGCCCAAGTTCCCGTGTGAAGGTTGCTTGCCGTTCGCGTATTTGTGTCTGAATGCTCGTTCCTGTCAGTGCTGTGTGGATTTCGGGCCAGGTGAGAAAAAAAGGTCTTCAGCCGCCTGGAGCTTTCCCTTCTGAGCCAATACCTCTCCGACCGTCCGGAGGAGTGCTCGCGCTTGCGCCAGGCGCAGCCCAATGACAGAGCGCGTCGTCTCACGGAAACCAGCGAGCGCATGAGCGCGTTGCAGGAACACACGGACCAGCCAGCCATGCAACCAGTGCTGTTGTCTGGCACGCTGTGCAAGCGTGGCGATCATGACCTGTGCCGCCTCATGAGCGCGTTGCCGTTGCTGTTCTGGTGGAGGTCCGCCCTCCGCTCTGGTCAGATACTTGACGAGAAGCGTCAGCACATAGGTGGGATCTTCCGACCAACGTGCTACTCCCAGGTCGAGTTCACAGACGCTCTGGTGGCCGTATTCCTGGAGGAAGGATGCTAATCCTTGTTGGAGGAGCGCGGGAAGTTG
The DNA here is from genome assembly GCF_016587435.1 of Dictyobacter formicarum. The sequence continues at coordinate 126,748 of NZ_BNJJ01000005.1, read as the reverse complement.
CCCGTGCAGATAGTGTTGTGCGAGGTGCGTGACTGACGTCTGTTGTAGGAGATCCCTGCTCGCGGTATCGGCCTGCATCTCCTGGGAAAGCCTCCACAGCGCCAGATTCATCTCGGTCGTGGGATTCGTCGGTGAGCCACCCAGAACACGCTGGCACTCACTTGCGGAGGCCAGCTTCCCAGGTAGCCGTTGCGCCAGCGCAAAGCTCAGCATACCGGCCAGCATGACAGGAGAGACGCGAAACGCCAGGGGAAGGCAGGACCGCAGGAGGCGCTCCGCTTCGGCAAGGTGGACAGCGGCATCAGTGGATGCATCGATCTGGTGCGTCGTGCGAAGCTGTTCCACGAAGCGCCGTACCCGCCGACTGGCAGCCTGTGGTGCAAGGAACGCTTGCAGGAGATACCAGGGCATGGCGGTGCGCACAAGCAGCAGGATAAGCGCTTGCCCAACGGTGTATCGGGATGTGGGGCGGAGCGAGAGCCGGGGATCGGTAATCAGCTGTTCGAAACTGCCCGCCGCGTGGACCTCCGCCTCGCGCATCGCCTCCAGCAGAAAGCGACGTCCAAACGTACTGCGCAACGCAGCGGTGACATCAAAGAATGGACGGGACGCGGCGGCTGTCACGAAACGCGGACCGGCGAGCGGATCGCGCGGCGGGGAGCCAATGAGTGTCAGAAAACTGGCCGAAAGGTAGCGGAGCGCGGACATACCCAGAGGGGTAAAGGGACGATAAGTGCCTTGTTGAACGCCAAAGGCCAGATTCCGAGGTGCAATGTCCAGGCTGCTGCGGTACTGGATGGCGCGGTCTGTCCACAGCGAGGCAAAACAGTGCTGGACCGCTGAGAGGATGGCCTCACTGCCAATGACATTTAGCACGGTTTCTTGTTGCCCGACAAAGGAGGCGTCTGGCAAATCTTCCGTGGTTGCCGAGGATCGAACCGAGACCGCGATTGGTGAACCCGCAGCGAGCATCTGATATGCGGAGGTAATAGCCTCGCTGACCGCTGTCGGCAGAGGGGTCTGACACAATGCGGTGCGGATGGTCTGTGCCAGTTCGATTTGACGTGCGTTCTCCGAGCGCGCAAGTGTTTCCAACTCTGCAAGATAGATGTCAAGCGCAGCTGTCGCGAACACCTGCTCATAGGCTGCGGTGGTGATGCAGAAGCCCGTTGGCACGCAGAAGCCGGCCTGGATCAGTGCACCTAAGTTGGCAGCCTTTCCTCCGGCAAGCGGGCGGGTTGTTTGGTCAAGACTCTGCAAGGGAATCACAAGAGCACGGTCAACGGGGAGGTTTTCGTGGTTTCCTGGAAGGTCCTGACGGTGCTGACTCATACGACGGTCTCCTTTCTTTCTGGGCTTCACGCCTTTGGTACCGCCGCCCATTGCAGCGCGAAGCTGTCGCGGGACACAATGGTGAAATGGGAACACGCTGTTGCTTGAAGCCTGTGTTCCTACGCAAGAGTGTACCCGTCTATGAACGGGATGAGAAGTGAGATTCCTCCAGATGTGACCATGACAAATATCATGGGTAGTGCGTGTGTATCACGCGACTTTTGCCGTTGTTTCTCTGAAGATGTTCTTCCTGGAAAAGTCGTGAAATCCTTACAGGGACTGCGTCGGAGATGATGGGGTGAACCAGATGCCCACGGTGGCAAGGAGGCAACCGGCCGCGCAGAGCCAAAAGGCTTGGTCATACTGCTGAAACAGATCATAGAGCCACCCTGCCATCAATGGGCCAGCCGCTGCACAGCAGGCAATGGGGATGCCTTGGAGGGCGGTAATACTGCCATAGGCACGGCGTCCAAACTTCTCGGCCATCACCGTTGCTCGTAAGGGTGAAACAGCTCCATAGGCTCCGCCATAGGCGATGATGTAGAGGATGAGCCAGCCAGACGAGGGCGCCGTGATCAACACGAGGAGACCAACCGCCTGAATGGCGTAACAGCAGGCTAACATTTTTTGTGCGGATATTTTCCCGCTCACCACGTTTAAGAGATAGCGTCCAGGCAGGCTGGCAACGCCGAGCATACCTGCGATGGTTGCCGCAAGCGCACTGGCGTAGTGTTTGTCGATCAGATAGGCGATTTGATGGGCAAAAACGATCATATTCCCGAGGGTACCAAGCGACAGCGCCATGGTTAGCATCCAGAACGAAGCATCCTTGAGTGTCAGCGCGACAGACGCACCCCGTATCCGTTCTTTGTGCTCACGGTACATGGATCTGTGTTTTTGCCCATCAGGAGACAGTCCTTGCTCTTCGGGTGAGCGGCGAAGCAGGAGCCCGTGGAGGGGAGCGGCAACGAGAAGGTGCAGGAGTCCACAGAGGATGACGGTGTATTGCCAGCCGATGGATGGGATCAAGAGCCCCGCGAGGGGAAGAAACAGTGGGGATGCGAGGCCGCCGATGAGGGTGAGCAGGGCCATCGCTTTCCCGCGTTTATGATCAAACCAATTCGTGATCACGGCGAAGGAGATGGGATAAAAGGTGAGCGCCATCACCAGACCAAAGCCACCGGACCAGAGCAGATAGAACTGCCATACCTGTTGCATCATGGATAGTCCGATGAAGGTGATCCCTGCTAACAGGGAGCCACAGGTCATCAGGAGCCGCGCCCCTTGTCGATCAATGAAAAAGCCAACTGGGATGCCCAGGATACCCGCTATGAAAGAACCGAGCGCATAGGCTCCCGAGATGCTAGTGCGGTTCCAGTGAAAGGTGTGGCTAATCGGCACGACCAGAACCCCAAAGAGATACTGGGTTGTGCCATAGGAGATGATGGTGGTCAGTCCGAGCGTGATCACCAGAACCCAGCCATAATACAGGGAGGGGAGCCGAGGTGGCCCGGCTCCTGCTCCTGGTGTGGTGTGGTCGTGGGGGCCTTGCTGGATCACCGGTTGCTCATTCGCCACAGCACGTTCCCTCAGTTTTTCGAGTTCCCCCAATCGTAATGAGCGCAGGGGCTGCTGGTGAACAGCAGGCTGTTGAGGTGGCCGCATGCACACTCTCTTTCGCGTCGGGGGCTGTCTGGCAGCACGATCCACCGAAATCAGTGGAGCAGACCCCTGTTTCGGGTAACTCGAGTTGGACTGTGCGCGCGCGCTCCCAATCGCCGGTGAGGGCACAGGTAATAGAACGGACCTGTTCATAGCCGGTGAGCATCAGGAAGGTGGGGGCGCGCCCATAGCTTTTCATGCCCACGATATAGACATTGGGTTCTGGATGTGAAAGCTCATCAATCCCATGTGGCGGAACAGTGCCACAACTGTGGACGTTGGGATCAATCAGAGGAGCCAGGGCGACTGGGCTCTCGGTGATCGGGTCAAGCCCCAGGCGCAATTCTTGCAGTAACGAGAGATCAGGACGGAAGCCTGTGGTGACGATGATTTCATCCACCGGGGTCAGCCGATCTTCACCAGCGACGACCATGCCAGCATCGGTCGCGTGGAGTGCCTCAATCTGCACACCAGTTACCAGGGCGACCCGGCCCTGCTGAACCAACTGTTGGATTCTCATCCCTAATTGGCCTCGCGCTGGCAGCCCATCTTGCTCTCCGCCGCCAAACAATTGGTGGATATGTGGACGCCGGATGGCCCATTGAATCGTGGTGGCTGACTCCTGTTCGGCCAGCGTCGCCAGATCCAGTAGCGCATTGAAGGCGGAATGGCCGCTGCCCACGACCAGCACCCGGCGTCCGGCAAAGCGGTTCCAATGCTGGCCCAGGATGTGTGGAATGCCATAGAAGAGGTGCTCCGCGAGGGCTTTTTCACCACGCGCATGGGTTCCGCTTGCTCCAAGCGGATTGGGCTGACCGTAGGTACCTGAAGCATCAATGATCGCTCGGGCCAGGATATCTTCTTCACGACCATCAGCTGTTTGAACCCGCACGAGCAGTGGCGCCTGCTCGCGGCCCGCCGTTTTCATTTTATCGTATCCCTGGCGCGTGACGGCCAGCACGCGGGTATTCCAGTGAATGCACGGCGCAAGCTGGCGGGTCTGCGCCAGGGGAGTAAGATAGGCATCCAGAAACTGCTGCCCGGTTGGATAGCCCTCCGGATCAGGCATAGTCCACGAGGTTTCTCGCAAGAGTGCCTGCGCTTCGATATCTACGAGATATTTCCAGGGAGAGAAGAGGCGCACATGCCCCCACTGCTGAATGGCCGCACCGGCACTGGTGCCGGCTTCAAAAATGGGCTCTGTAGCACTTTGCGTGATGGGTAAGGTTAAGCTGCATGCAGCACCCGCAATCGGAGGAGATCGAACTTTGCTCGACCGTACATTTGCCGCTTGAGATACTTTAAACGTGTTACCTGGCCCTCTACCTGTCCATTACTTTCTACCATTGATAATCCAGCTTGTACTGCCGCATAATCGCGCCTGATCCCCGAAGCGAAACTGATGAGTTCACGAGGGCCATACTCTTTCGTGCGTTGGAGCCACACATCCAGGTGCGTTCCTTGCCGCAGCCTCACCATTGAGACGAACTGCTGGCTCAATTCATACGCTTGTTTCATCTCCTCGCTGGCTTGGTACATCTGCTCAAGATAGGACCGGTGCGTTGGAGAGAGTGTCTCAGGTTGCTTGATAAAGAGAAAAGACGCTTGCCGGGACGAGAGGTGGCGTTGGGCAGGCGGTGATGATGTGCGTTTGGGGCCACGGGTACGGCGAACAGGGGTTGGTGAACTGGTCCGCCAGTCAGAAATCAGAGCTCGTAGAGTGGTAGGCGACGACGCACGATAGCCGCGGGTCTGGATTTCGCGGAAGAGCTGAGCGGCATTCTGACATCCGGCGTCCCATCTTTCCCGCAGGTATGGCAGATAGGGATCGAGCTTGCTTCGTCGTTTCTTTCGCGGCCCTGATTCGGGAAAGGAGCCAGCTTCCAAGTAGCGATGCACCGTGTTGCGGGAGAGGCCAGTCGTTCGGGCGATCGCTCGCTCTCCAAGACCCTGCTGATGGAGTTCCGCCACCGCTTGATAGCGTTCATACCGCTTGCCGCGCCTCATTTGGCGAAGAGCCTCGGCGCGCGTGAGTGATACACGCTCTCCTTCCTTTCCGTCCTTTTCTTTCTGTTGCACTTGAGGTTCCATCAATGGCTTCTCGTCTGTCATCGCAGGCAGTGCGGTGCTTTTGCCCTCTTGCAAAGGAGGCAAGCACTGACGTTTGCGATCCAGCAGCCGTTGCACAGTGTCACGCAGGTTCGCAACCAGATGATAGCGGTCAGCGATCTGGATGGCGTCCGGGGCACCTTTTTTTGCACCCTCCGCATAGGAACTGGCGCGATCGCGACTCACAACCTCAACGCCGGGATGCTCACGGAGCCATCTCTCAAAGGTTCCTGCTTCCCGATCCGGCAGCAAGTCGATTGGTCGGTGAGCTTGCAGATCGACCAGGATTGTGCCGTAGTGATCTCCTTTTCTCCAAGCAAAGTCGTCTGTGCCCAGCATCCGTGGGGCTCTGATGGGTGCCATAGGTGTACGGCGCAGCAGGCGAAGCAGAGTCCAGAAGCTGACTGGCAGGCTCAAGAAGCAAGCCAAGCGCGCTCCTGCTCTGCCCCCAAGTGCAAAGGCGATCTCGCCTAAGGTTTTGCTCTGGCGCAACGTCCGGCGCGCATAGGCAGGAGCTATCTCTGGAAACTGTTCTGCAAACGTCTTGCGAATACAGGTTGGATTCTCGCAGAAAAACCGACGCACCTTCAGACGCAGCTCAACGGCGCGCCCTTGACAGGGCAGATCAGCAAGCCGTCGGTTGTAGCGACTATGAACATGTGATGAAGCATGCGTACATGCGGGACACATCTGGCTTGATTGCGATGATGCCAGAAGGAGTATGAGGGTATCGCCTTCAATGAAGAGGTCTTCCACCTGCATGTCAGCAGGCAATGCAAACAACAATGGATTCGTCACGAAACTCTTTCTTCTCGGGGAATGATGCGACTGAGTAGTAGTTGCCTTATTCTATCACTTTTTCCTCTGCTTTGATCACACAAAGTGCTACAGAGCCCAAAAATGAGCGGCGTTTCGCCTTTGCGCAGCGCATGGGCCGCCGCTGCTAATCCAATAGGACCAGCACCGATAATCACGATCGGGTATGTGGTGTGAACTGTCATAGGTGATTCATCCTCTTTCATCAAGTGTTTTCATACAGAGAGACGGTGCCCGGGCAAAAAGGACGCATTCTGCTGTTTCGCTTACTCAGGCTTTCTCTGCCGATGGCTGAGGAGCATTGTTCAGCAAGCGTTCGACAATGACGACATCGCGCCAGATGCCATCGAGTTGACCATGGTGCTCATAGACCCCGACTTCACGGAAGCCAGCCGAGCGGACCAGGTGGCGACTGGCTGCGTTCTCCACAAAGATGCGCGACAGGACTTTCCAGAATCCTGCCTGTTCTGCCTCTCGCAAGAGCGCTTGCAAGGCCAGGCGCCCCGCGCCTTGTCCCCGCCAGTCACGCTCGACATAGATGGAGAACTCGGCGATCCCCTGGTAGCACTCCCGATCGCGGTAGGAGGAGGTCGAGGCAAAGGCAATGATCTCTTCGTCGTTGAGGACAACTACAACGGGATGGCGACCATCGAACCAGCGTGTGATATCTTCAGGTGTTCTCGGTCGTGTCTCAAAGGTGCCCACCCGATCTTCGATGCCTTGATTGTAGATGGTCGCTATGGCGGAGGCATCCGCTGGTGTGGCTAATCGCACGTCCATGTCGTTCCCCCTTCGCTCAGCCCCTCTTGTGTCGCCTCGCTGTGCAGCGTGGACAATGCGTGCTGCAGCAGTTCCAGCGATGAGCGCACCATTTCATGTTGTTCAGCTGGAATATGTTCAAATGTCTGCGCGGCGAGGCTATTGAGTGTGGTGTTGAGGTGTGTGAGGCGTGCCTCACCAGGTGTGGACAGGGAGATTTGAATGGTTCTGCGATCATGTGGACTGGCGATTTTTTCTACCAGACCATCTTGCGCCAGGTGCTCAACGGCGCGACTGGTCCAACTTTTGTCAAAGCCGACGCGGCGGCTGAGCTCTGCCAGCGTCATTGGGCCGCAGCGGCCCAATTCGGTGAGCACGGTACATTGTGTGGTCGTTGTTCCACCGCAATAGGCGACGCAATTGCGCTGCAACTGCACATGTAAACGTGCCACTTCACGCAACAATGCACCGGCAGAGAGCGATGATGATGCCATGGTGTGCCTACTTCTTTCTTTTTCTTCTATTTGTTGCTAGTAGCAACCATTGTCAGAGAGTATAGGGTGGTCGCATTTCGTTGTCAATAGCAACGTTGCCAGGGGCAACAAATTAGTATATAGAATGCAGTGAAAAAGAAGAATACATATCGTTCATACATGTTGCAAGTCAAGAATGGCTGATAAGCTAAACGCTCTTATATACCTGGCTATTTATTATTTCATCTCTTTTCTGCTATAATTCCCTGGTGTTATGAGTGGATTTGATGAATTTTGTGCATATGAATAATAAATGTAGACTAGTGATAAGGGAATATATGTAAAGGAGCCCTATGAGCACGTGCGTTATTTGCAGTACTGAATTTACCTTTTTTGAAAATCTGACCAATCGCACCATTAAGCGGTGCAAAAAATGTGATGCTCGCTTTAAACAGCTTCAACACGATACCTTCACGATGTTAGAACAGGCCTTTCTGCAAGGTGGTGTCGCGTTTGCAATGGAACAGCATATTTATAAAACCTTCAATGATATGAGGATGCCAGAAGATTTAGGCATGCCTGTCATTCAGCGATTGAAGTATCTGCGTATGCTGACGGATATTCGTGCTGGCAATGTTCCCCGTATTGCGACCGCCATGCACCTCGATTCAGATGAGTATGCTCATTTTGAAATGCATGTGACCTACTACAAGCCGAACAAAACGTTGAAAACGGTGCCTGGGCGTCTGATCGGCACGAATAAAAAATGTTATTTCATTTCTCATAGTGGCAGTGACAATGCGACGATTGACTGGAACAATGTCAGCCAGGTGTATGAACAGGTGCTCAGGGTCCCGACAAGCTCGTATAAGCAAAATGGGAAGACGTACCATACGTATGCAGATGAAAAAGTGTTGCATCTTGCGGTGACGAAGGGGTCGGGAGGGGGAGGATATCGTGTCCCTGATATGCTCTATACAAAAACCATGATCGATACCCTTGTTCGATTGTGGAAACGGCAACTGGTTATCTATCAGCAGCAGCGCACAGAGGGGACGATTCCTGAGCATATCAAGGCGGCGGTCTATCAGAGAGATGGAGGCCGTTGCGTCCAGTGTGGGTATGAAGGACCATACATAGAGTATGACCACAAATATCCTCGTTCAAAAGGTGGGCAAAATACAGTCGAGAATGTCCAACTTCTGTGTCGGATGTGCAATCTGAAGAAGGGAAACAGGGTGTAGGAGGCACAGCATTTCCCTTTATTCAGAACAAGCAAGTTGCCAGATGGTGGCTAGTATGAGCGCAGCTGCAATACGAAGCGCTTCTGGCTGTACATGGGGCATGTCATCATCTGGAGTATGGAGTCCAGATGCGCCAACACTGAATCCGAGGGCGGCACATCCTGTGGCGATAAACTGGCGGTGATCGGAGGCGATATTTCCCAGGACCAGGGGCATCTCTACCCATTGTCCAGCTTGATCAATGGCCTGCAGCAGTGACTCGGTGTGCAATCCTGCTTCGACCCAGACAGCCTCATTGAGGCAGGCGGCCCCATCGAGGTTGATGACCCGTGGATGTTGCCCTCGCTGCTGGTAGTCATCGGCCAGGGCTCGTGACCCTTGAGCCCCGACCTCCTCGGCGTCAAAGGAGACGAGGTGTACTGGCCTGCGAGGCGGGGATTCGAGGTGCCCAAGTAGACGCCCTATTTCGAGCACGACCGCCACGGCGGCGGCATTGTCCGTGGCGCCGGGCAGGCGCGGCCCACCCGGGTCATCTCCGACGCCGTCGTAATGGGCCCCGATGAGAATGGGGTCATGGATCTCCTGTTGGCTGTTTCCCTCGCGTGTGGCAAGCACGTTGTAGCCTGTTGGCTGCTGTCGCCTGACGGGGGCACAGGCGCAGATGTGTTTGCCGTCAAGCGTTGCAAGCACGTCAGCGCGCACGGAAAGAACCGGGAGCGCAACCGCTACACCTGCGATGATGCGCTTCGTCAGATAGCCATAGGCGCTGGCATACAATGGGGTGAGCACGCCAATCGCTCCTTGCGATGCCAGGGAGGTAACCAGGTCGGTGAATGCTGAGCCCTGGGGAACCGCATCCAGGATCACCCAGGACTGATTGACTGACTTCCCCTGTTCATATGGATAGCCCTGCCTTGTTTCCCATGGGGAAGCGATGCAGAGCGTGGATGTTCACAAAACTCTGTCCGAAGCACGAGCGCCCGTTCTCGCATCCCTTCTGGGGTCTGTATCTCAAGGCGCGGCTGAGAGGAGACCTCGAGTACGGGTGTGGTGATCACAAACGGCTCAAGGGTGGTGTGCCACCCTGAGCCACGGAAGCGTGCAACGAGAAAGTCCGTTGCACGCTGATGCCCTTCTGTCCCCACGCGCCGTCCGGCGAACGCTGGAGTGCATAACGTCTGCGTGTCAGCGAACATGCGCATGGGATCAATCGCATCCAACAGCGCCATAAGCGCGCGAGGTGTGGAAGGGTCTATCTGCATATCCTTGCTCCTGTTATATTGTACGCTTCCTAGCAACAGCGATTATTTGGCTGTGCTGTCGATGGTGCCTGGACCGCTGGTTCTCCACAGCAGCTCTGCGTCTCCATAGCTCCTGAGACGGATGGCGCCTGTGTCGTGGGTTCCCCACAACAACCAACGGAACCCTCGGCTGCTGAAGAGCCACAGCAGCCACCCTGTACAGATACTACTTCCAGGTTTTGATGACCGCGGGATTGGAAGCCACCTCTCTTCTGCGTATATTGTTTGTCCTGATCTTGTGTTGTCATCCTGTTAACTCCTTTTAACTTCTTTGTGAAGCTGAAGGTTCTGGTATTGCCTCCAGCCGTTATTGCTTTGCGGGAACAGGCGTAGATGCTGTTCCTTTCGCTTTCACTTTAGTAGACGCGCGTGTTGGAAAAGGACGCGCCTTTTCTTTGCCGACCTGAATGAGGGGTGGTGTCTGTGAACAACAGGTGTCCACGGTGCAGCATTGACAGCGAGATTGATAGTTGATGACATGGCCCCGGCGGTCCAATTCAAAATGGCAGCATTCCAGCAGCATTTGTTTGAGCTTCTCACGGGCACGCTGCACGCGTGATTTTGCCCCCGAGAGAGAGATCCCTAAGCGCTCGCTCAGCTCTTTCTGGGTGAGTCCTTGATACTCTGTCAGGATCAACGCCTGTCTGTCCTGAGCGGGTAAGCTCGTGACCATGCCTCGGATAGAGGGAAAGAGCTCGCTGACAATGTCATCGTCCGGCAATGCATCAGGGAGCTCAAGCACCTCTGGAGTGTCTAAGGGCATCGTGTTCTTGTGGCGACGATACGCATCGATGATTGCATTACGGGTGATTTGATAGATCCAGCTTTCAAGCTTTTTGATATCTTTCAGCGAGCCAATCTGTTGATGAATTTTGAGAAACACCTCTTGTAAGATGTCCTCAGCGCTGGTGGTATCTCCAACACGTTTCTCGATGAAGCGCAACAGCGGGTGATGAAAGGCTTCCCAGACCTCTTCCGTGGTTATATGCTCGGGCAACATGCTGACAACCTCCGTGGACCTTTATTCTGGTGATCGTGTTGTGCCGGCGTCGTGAACAGATGCGCATATCGTAGAGTGCTGACTTTGCTCGTGAACAGGTTCCATTGATGGAAGTCATGAAGTTGTTTTGGGTGAAGCAGGTGTGATTGCGTAGCCTGTGTGAGGCGCTCCTGTAAGTACTGTTGCCGTAATTGAGGCAGAAGATCAGCATGCATCATGGGTATTGTTCCTTTCTGTGTATGTTCCTCTATCTAGAGAGACGCGGTATTGCCCCAATGGACGCATGCATTGGTACATCAGATGGTATACACGTTGACGCAAAAACGTCTGGTATGTGCTTCGTTTGGCTACTGTTGCGTGGTATCCGCGCTGTGTTGTTGGTATATGCGCTCGACAACGGTTAAAAAGTAGCGAATGCGGGTGGTCAGTTGTGCTGTTGTATCCGCGAATGCCTGCGCGCGCTCTTCTTCCTGGGCAGGATCCGGAATGCTCCAATGGATGCATTCAGACGCCCCCGGCCAAGTTGGACACACTTCGCGGACACGATCGCATACGGTGATTACATAGTCGAAATGTTGATCCTTTACTTCATCAAGATGTTTGGAATGCAGGTGTGTCCGATCAATTTTCAGGGAGGTTAGCACCTGAAGCGTGGAAGGATGGATGCCGGTTGGCTCGGTACCGGCGCTGGCGACGTCAACCCGCCCTTTACTCATCTGACGTAGTAAGGTTTCAGCGAGCAAAGAACGAGCACTATTATGGGTGCACAGAAACAGCACACGCAGTGGTCGTTCTGGCCGGGGCCACTGTTGTGGATCAGATGGCACCTCCAGACTCCCAATGGCGGGGTGCAGAACAGCACCGGCACTCAGGTAGAGTACGCGTAGTGCTTCCAGGTCGAGGCTATAGTACAGCGATCGTTCGTCTGCGGCGCTGCGTCGTTCTTTGACCAGGTGGTGTTCGCGTAGTTGACGCAGGTGATACGAGACGACATTTTGAGGCTCATGTACGACGTGAATGATTTCCTGCACGCTGCGGTCACTCCGCGCTAAGAGTGTGACAATGTTCCATCGTAACTCATGCGCGAGCAACTTCAAGAATGCGGGCATGCTGGTGGTTGAAAGAGGTGCGTTCATCGTTCTGCTGTTTCCTTGTGCTATCTACTGTTTTACCGACGTGGTCGGCTTGAGTTCGGGAGTCGCTCGCAGCCATTGATAGAGCGCGGCCCCCAGGCATGTTCCAATGATGGGGGCAATAAGATAGACCCATTGATCGTTCCAGGTCCCTGCCATGAGTGCTGGCCCGAGGGAGCGTGCGGGATTCATCGAGGCGCCGCTGATGGGTCCGCCCCACATGGCATCCAGAGCCACCGCGGCCCCAATTGCCAGCGCTGCGAGTTGCCCGACCGCCCTGGTATCAGTGGCCACCGAGATAATCACCATCATGAGGACCGCTGACAGCAATACTTCTAATCCAAATGATTGCCAGGCTCCTCCTGCTGGTATCGTGGCTCCGAGCGAGGCGATGGGACCGAAGAACCCGCGCAGAAGCGCCGCTCCCAGGACCGCTCCAAGCATCTGGGCCAGAATATAGAACGGGACGTGTCTCCAGGGAAAATGCCTTGTGACGGCAAAGGCAATGGTAACCGCCGGATTAAAATGCGCGCCCGAGAGATGACCCGTGGCAGCGATCATGACCATGATAATCAGACCGAAGGTCAGCGCGACTCCAACGTGCGTGAGCGAATGTGTCAACGCATCGACCATGATGGCCCCGCAACCTGCCGTGACCAGGGCAAAGGTGCCGGCAAACTCAGCAACGGCTTTTCGCGGCAATGATGTGTGTCGCATCAAGCTTCTCCTGATGTGGTGAGATTTTCGACCCAGGACCGTAACTGGCGCTCGAGATCATCCCGTACCTGGCGAAATGCGGCCAGCCGCTCCTCGTGTGTTCCCTGGGCCGCTGCCGGGTCCGGAATGCTCCAGTGGATGCGGATCGCTTTTCCTGGGAAGACAGGGCACTGTTCGGCTGCCTGATCACAGACGGTGATGACATAATCGAATGACTGTGCAAGAAACTCATTGAGATGCTTGGAGCGATGATGACTGATATCAATAGCGCGTTCAGCCATGACTTGAATCGCCAGAGGATTGACCTGAGAAGGCGCGGTGCCTGCACTTTCAACATCCATCTGTTCACCAGCTAACTGACGGAGCCACCCTTCAGCCATTTGCGAGCGGGCGGAATTGCCAGTGCAGAGAATCAGGACGCGTTGTTTCATTGCATGATTCCTTCAAATATCAGTGGTATGAAAGGATGATGCACAAATTGGTTAGCAACCCTTGGTATACTATACCATTGCACAATATCTTTCAAAAAAAATTGATGCAAATAATATTGATATAATTTACTCTAGCAGAAAAAATCTCATCCTGCAATAGGTTTATAGCTATCTCTTTCCTAGCGCGATGGCCAAAGGACTTGATCCTCTGCGCCTCTTCGATCAGGTGGCACAGTTGCAGCAGGCCATCTTTCAGTGTGAGATGGACCGATGCCCTGCTGGTTCACAGGTGCCGGCACCTGCTCTGCGGACGTTTGCGCTCCATGGTGAGATGACGCAGCCTCTTGTGTCTAAAAGGCGAGAGCATCCTGAAGGACCATCTCTTGATGATGAGGGCCAGAAACTACGGGACCCCACGCCCATAGGTGACTGGCGGCGCACGAGCCAAGATCCATTTGCCGGGCAGTGGGGGCAGATCCTTGCCTGGATCCAGGCGCATCCCTCCCGCAGTAGTGGCGACATATTTCGTGAGCTCCAGTCTCTCTTTCCTGGACGCTATCAGCCGTTGCATATTCGCACACTCCAACGTGGCGTACGCAAAATCCGAACCTATCTGCTTGCAACGCGTGAGGCAGACTGCAGGGATGCGGCAATCCCGGAGTGTCTGTCTCCTACTGGTAGAGCCTGCCAGGTAAAGGCAGCATCAGAAGGGATGGCTTCCTCAGTGGATTGTTCGGTTGCTTCTGCTGTGGCTTCATCCAGGGATGAACTGGGTCAGGCGAGCCAACTCCTCCACACCCAGTTGCCTCTTCCTTGCCCGAAATCCCAGAGTAGCGCAAAGACGAATGGTCAGCGTCTGACCATCGAACACGCGATCCACGTGTATCTACAGACCCACCGCAAGGCGGACCATTGTCCAAAAACGTTGGAATGGCATCAGACGGCACTGCGCCAGTTTCAACAGTATCTCCTTGCTGAATGCCATCTCCTGTATGTCAGTCAGATCACGCAAACAAACCTCCATGATTGGATTGCGTTTTTGTGTCAGGCTCCCACGGCCCGCGGCTCGCCGCGCGCGGCGAGTACCATCGAAACGTACGCACGCTCGGTGCGTGCTTTTTGCGCCTGGCTTGTGCATCGAGGAGATCTTCGTTGTTCTCCCATGAGCGAGGAGGTGTTCCCGCGAGCGAGCGTTCCCCTTCCACCTTTTGTGCGGCCAGAAGCGTTTGTGCAGTTGATGAAACGGGGCTTTTCTCTAGCAGCAAACGGACCCAAGGCGCAGAGGATTGCTGCACGCAATCAAGCAGTGCTCTGGACCCTCTTTGAGACCGGAATCACGGTCTCTGAACTCTGTGCGTTGCGTGTGGAGGATGTGGACCGAAAGATGGGCATTCTTAGAGTTTGGGGAAAAGGAGGTAAAGAGCGGAGGATCGCTCTGGGACCAGTATGTCTAGGGTATCTCCTCTCTTATCTGAATCAGTCGCATGAGAAAGGCCGAGGGAACCGTGACGATCCGCTCTTTCATTCCGAAAACGGTCGTCCGTTGACCAAAAATAGTCTGACCCTGGTATTTGGTCGGTTGCGCAAGCAAGCAGGAACCAGTGACACGTCAATCACGCCTCAGACCTTGCGTCACAGTTTTGCCTTCCGCTACCTGCAGACAGGAGGAGATCCCCATGGTTTGCAATTACTGTTGGGGTATGAGGGAATGGCCCCGGTCAGGCAGTATCTGCGGTGGTATGACCAGTTGGTTCACGATCGCCTGGAGAAAAAGGCTGAACCAACCTGATCAACACGCGGCTGGAATGGCGCTCGTGATCTGTGCAAATGATGACGTATGATGTCGTATAACGTTATTAGACGGGAATAAGGAGAGAGCTTTATTGAAATGGGCATGAAGCACTTGCCAATCATAGCCATCCTTTAGCCGCGCCGCCTCCATCTGATTGCGTTCTCCCAGTTTCTGGATTGCCGCAGAAAGGAGATTGCATATGGTCCCTTCCGATAATGAAAGGTGAGTCGCGATCGTGGTGTGGCTGAGGCCAGAAAGAGCTGCCGTGGATGAGATCACACTTTATGCCTCTTGCGTGAATTGAGAGCCACAGTTTGAAAGATTGGACAAAACTGGTAAACTGAGAACTCGATGGAAGAGGAGATGAGAGCTTCAGCAAGTCAGAGAAGGGCTTGAAGAGTAAATGGAGTTGAAAGGCTGCCCGCGCTTTCAAATGCTGCCACAAGAAGATACCTGCGAGGAGCTTGCAGACTTGTGTTATCATTGTCTTTTTGAAGTATGCCTGCTTCTTCTCTCTATCTAGCGCATATCGTAAGGGAAGTAGTTTGTAGTATTTCAAGCTATTGTTAGTATGTTGCATGATTACGCATGATATCCGTTTGTAAGAATACACCCATGGGATTGGATGGTATGGAGCATCGTGAACAACATATCGAGGCGAACACTGTCTTTAATTTAACTGATCGCCTGACGATTTTTAGCTATCTTGTATCTTCGAATCGTGTACGGTGGTATCGTGTGATTATGCGTACTTTCTGGCATCATCACCGTGAACTGTATCGCTATCAATTAACTGCCCAGGAAGTGCGGGATGCTCTTCGTGAGCAGTTGGATCCTGAATACTCATTGGAGCAGTGCCAGAATGATCTGGTGGCACTGAAAGAATGGGGATGTCTGACGACGATCTATGATTCGAGTCGAGCTACGTCTATCGCCAGTTTTCTCTCACCGGCTCTGTTGTATCAGGCAACGCCGGAGGCAATGGCGATTGAGACGTTTCTGGCAGAACAGACCCGGGCTAATGCCAGTAGTGGTGCCCTGCGTCAGGGTGATCTCTCGCGCTTGTGGGATATGCTCCTGCGTATTGATGAGATATTACAACAGGATCTTGCCGTATTAAGTGCATCTCAGTGTCAGGAACTCGCTGATGAGTGGCAACGTGCGTTTGAAATATGGAATACCATGGCTCGCGAGGCGGCGCAATATCTTGCGAATATGATCAGCGCTTCACAATCCAGTAAACCTGACCTGGAGGCATATCAGCACTATAAGTCTGCGGTCGTTGCTTATGTGCATGGTTTTGCCCAGGCGTTGACCCTCTATGGGCCTCGTATCCGTGAGCAGATTGCGCAGTGGCGTGAACGCGGTACATTGGAGTCATTTGTGTCCTTGCTGGCACAGTATCTGAATCCGCCTGCACCAATGCCAGATCAGGTGCGAACGGAAGATGAATTACGTCTGGACGCACAGAAACAGGTTGATGCGCTGGCTGCCTGGTTCGCTCCTGGAAAGAACGCGGATGCCTTCAGGCGTAATGCGCTGGCGGAAGTAGATAAAGTTGTGCGTCGTGCGGCTTCTCTCGCCTCAGCATCCCGTCCCAGTGCGAACTATGCACAACAATTGCATTTGCTAGCCCATACATTATTACAGGCGCGTGATGGTGAGACTGCGCAACGACTTTTCTCGGTCGCTTTCGCTCATCCCTTACCGATCCATCTTTCCGAGGGTTTGGCAGGTACCCCCAGTGATCTCTACATGCCTGATCAAATGACAGCCTGGCAGGAGGAGCCTGTTAGTACATTATATTTGCGTCCTGTGAGTCGCGCGAATCGTGGCGAGCATACACGAGAAGATCCGATTATTGATAACCGCCTGCTGACGCAGAATCTCATTGAGCAGCATGAGGCGCGTTTACAGGAGCAACTGCGACGTTTGAACCATCTGTTTGCGCAGGAGCGTCTGGATATTGGGACGTTGAAGAAAGTGACTGCGCAGGAACGTACGATTTTGCTGGATATTATCGATAGCTGCCTGAGTCAACCATCCCACCAATGTCGTACGCTTGACGATTCAGTAGTGGTGCTACTCAATCCAGATGAGGCTGAGTATACGTTGCTCAAAGCCTCTGATGGCGTGCTTTTGTTGCCCAGATATTGTTTGGAACGACGGATGATGCTTGCGCTTGCGGCTGTTTCCACGCGTGATAGTAAGGAGAGGAAGGGGGAAGACGTTGATAGATGAGCAGCTTGTGCCTGGAATGCTGAATGGGGTATCTGATCAAACCCTGCCGGCTGATCTGATCAAAGCTCATGTTGTTCTACTAGAGCGAGAGTTGATACAGGCGAAACAGGGTGACCTCTTTCGCCTGGTGCAGCATCATTATTATCGATTGCAGAATTGGCATGATCAGCATACCGGGTGGCGCATTCAACGTAGTAGTAAGGTGATTCGCCTGGAGCGTCGTTTGAGTGCCACAACACCTGGCTATCTTTATGATCGTTTGCGCGAGCCACGTGATTTTGCTTGTCTGACATGGATCTTATGGTATGCGGAGAATCGCCAGCTGAGTGGACGTGGAAATGACCAGCAGTTTTTGTTGTCCCAACTCGCGGAACAAATTCAGGAGCAATCCGCTCAAGAGCAAGATAGAGGAAACGGAGATGCATTCGATTTTCGTCGTCCCGGCGATCGCTATAGTATTCAACGTGCTTTGAATTATCTGGAAGGCCTGGGGGGACTACAACTCGTTGATGGGCAGACTCGTGAATGGGTAGCACAGGCGGTCGATGCGGATGCTCTCTACGAGTTCACTGAGGTCAGCCGTTCTCTGATTGCCTCTTTGCGTATTGATCAGGTCACTCAACTTGCTGATGAGCTTGCTGACGCGGAGGCAATATTGAAGCCGTCTCGGATCGCAGCGGCCAGTGGTGTGCCCGATCTCATACGGGCCTGGCGTGCGTTACTGTTAGGACCTGCGCTCTTTACGTTTGATGATCCTGCCGCATTTATGGCTGTGCAGCAACATGCTGATCAGCTGGCGAATGAATTGTTAGCTACATTCGGCTGGCTGCTGGATTTACGGCATGACTATGCCTGTATTGTGCGTGCGAGCGGAAGTAGTAGTGGTCCGGTAAGCGTTCTCACACCATATGGAGCGAATGATCATATTGCCCTGCTACTTTGTACGGCCATTCGTGAGCAGGTTCAGCGTGGAATCTGGAGTGGACCTGATGCCAATGGATGTCTGTTGGTGACAACTGAAGATATGGCCGCTCTTTTCTATAGCGTGCGTGAACGCTATGGCGATAACTGGGGAAATGAGGCACGGAGCCGTAGTTCCCAGAGCCTGTTAAACGATGTCTACCGTAAGATGCGGCAGATGGGGGTTATCCGTGGTCCGGGTGATTCCGGCCATGTGCTTGTGCTTCCCACGGCGGCTCGTTATCGCGCGACCTATGAAACGCCTTCTGCGGAAACGGCAAGTGCGATGACTATGATACGCAACCGCGGAAAAAATAATCGCAAACGATAGTCGTCTTGGAGAGAGATGAGGATGTATGCAACGCACTTTTGATTCTATTGCTGAACAGTTGCCTGATGGCGCGCATGCGAGTACACGAAACAGTCAGATTACGAACTTTGTGGATATGTTGCAAGCTCTGGATGGAGGTCCGACAGGCTATCGTTTGCGGCGCATCATACTCACGAATTTCTGGCTCTATGGACAGCAGGAATTCGAGGTTCCACATGGTCGTCTCTTTCTCGCTGGTGAGAATGCCAGTGGTAAATCCACTGTTTTGACGGCTGCTTTACCACTGGCGTTGGATGGCGATCTGCGTCCCAATCGCCTGGATACGTTTGGCGGACGCGAACGCCGTATCGAGTATTATGTGTTGGGTGGTGTTGATTCCGCGACTCCTTTTAGTCATGAGCGCCGTACTACTTATATTGCGCTGGAATTTGAGTGGTGTGATCCTGATCATCCTCCCATTGCTCCTGAGATCAGCCAGCGCTGGGAAAATGGTGAGCGTGAGAAGACCCGTTTCCTGACGATAGGTGTAAGTATCGCTGGCAATGCCAACACGACCGAGCGGATACGTCCATTACGCTTCCTGATTACAGATGGGTCACGTCTGGGTTATGAGCTTGATACCCTCTATGAGACTGGTTCTAAACATGAAAAACGTGCTTATGATCATCAGCGTTTCAAGCAAATACTGGAAGGTCATGGGATCGTGTGCGATTCGCAGGCTGACTATGAACGGCAGGTTGCACGTTACCTGTTTGGCTATCAGGAAGTGAAGGATTTTGGAGCCCTGATTAACCTCTTGCTGATCCTGAGACGTCCTAATCTAAGTACTGAGCTCAACTTTTCGCGGGTCCATGATTATCTCAAAATGTCGTTGCGTAAGATTCCCGCGGAGACTACGGGACATGTGATTGGGACGATTGAGAGGATTGATAGTATCCAGCATGAGATTGAGCAAATTCAGGAGGCGTATAATGCGGCTCAACGGCTGCACCTGGCCCGCCAGCAATTGGCATCGGCGCAATCACAACTGGCGGCGTGTGACTACCTGAGCGCCCATCTGGCTGAACATACCGTTGAGGCTCGATCGACGCGACAGCACCGGGATTTAACGGCTGCCGAACGTGATCAGGCCAACATCGAAGCCCGCATCGAGGCGCTTCAGACCGAAGCATACCAGGTGAATGGACAGATCGCGGCTCTACAGGTCAACGAAGGATTACAGATCGCGACCCAGCTCGGCGCTGTCCGTGAACGGTTACAGGAGGTCGAGGCCCAGCTACGGTTACAGGAACAGAGTTTGCATTCTGCACGCCAGACCGTGGAGACCAGCACTGAGAGCCTGCAGCGTCAATCTCAGAGATTCGGAGCGGTACAAATCGCTAGTGCGACGCAGTTGCGGGGATTAGTGACGATCGCGCGTAACGAGGCGTTCTGGGAGATGGCGGCGTTCCAGCTTGAAGAGGCTTTGAGTCAGGTAGACGCTCTCACCGTGGATGTAGGGGCATTGCCTGATGCTCCTCTGGCGTTCTTTACGTTGTTGGGTGAACCTGCTCAGGAACGCGTTAACTTGCTCAAGCAAATTGAATCTTTGCATCAGCAGTGTGAAAAGCTGGATGCCCAGATACAGTATATGCGTAATCTGGAGGCTGCGCGTTTTCAAGAGCTTGATGAAGCGCGGCAACAATTTCAATCTGCCCAGGATCGGACAGATGATGCGTTATATATGCTGGCCCAGACGTTAGAGCCGCTGGCGACTCGAACCGGGTTGTCTTCGCTGCTGGATGATGCTCAGCCTGCGTTTGATGATTCCAGTGATGAGCTGTCGCCTTCGATGATTGTGGATCAGGTAGCGGCAACTCTTCAGTCATACCAGCAGTTGATTGAGCAGTTGGAACAGAGCTTTGTGCAGCAAGCGAAACAGGTTCAGGACACATTGCACGATCTGCAAATAAGTGTTGGTGGCAAGGGTCAGGAGATCAAGGAGGTGTCCAGGCTCTATGAACAAAAGCTGGTTGAGCCGGAATATGCTCCTACTCGTACTGAACGACGGATCGCGGCTCGTGCCCAACTGTCTGCACAGGGTATTGCTTCTCTTCCGCTCTATGAATTGCTGGACTTCACGCCCGATCTTGATGCGGGGCAGGCTGGGCGTATTGAACAGATGCTGACAGATGCCGGTTTGTTGGATTCCCTGGTTGTGCCTGCCCGGCAATGTGAACAAGCAGATCTCATTCTTGCTCAGTCCGATCTCAGTGACTGTCGTTTGCAATTGGGAGCGCTGGCCCTAGAAGGAGCCGCCAGCACTTCTCCTTCTCTCTTGCGCCACCTGTGCTTTGATGAAGCGTTGCGTGAACGTCAGGACACGCAAGCAGATTTCTCTACGTGGCAGGAGACCGCAAGAGATGTGCTCGCGTTGCTTGCCCGGTTTAGTGATGATGCAGCTTTTCCGTATCAGATGCAGGAGCAAGGTCTTTGGAGTCATGGGTTGCTGACCGGACATGCTGGATCTGGCCAGGCACAATACATTGGTAAGGCGACGCGCGTACGTGCCCGAGACG
The DNA here is from genome assembly GCF_016587435.1 of Dictyobacter formicarum. Next base: position 105,889 of record NZ_BNJJ01000005.1, on the reverse strand, counting down.
AAGCATTGCGGCTATTGGCAGAGCAGAAAGGCCACCTGGAGCAAGAATTTGCGGCATTGACCAGCAGGCTGGACCACCAGGAGCGGCTCCTGGCTGAGTTGCGGGAGCAGCAGATGAACGTACGGCTAGTGCTCCCACAAAGCGGCCTGGCGGATAGCTTTGTGTCATTATCACAAAGTCGGACCGTGCTGGAGAAGAATCGCGATAAATATCAGAAGGTCCGTCAACAAACCCAGGAATTGAGACAGCAGTACAATATGCAACGTGTTCAGTTAGAGAGGCTTGTCGAAGGTCATGATGGGTTGGTGCGTGGCGGAGAGCATATCCAACAGACATTGCTGGCAACGGTACAACTCCAAAATCAAGCTCAGACCTTGCAAAGTCAGTTTGTTCAACTGCAGCAGATCTGGGAAGAGTGTGGCCAGATCCGTGCTGCTGCTACGCGTGCTCAGGAAAATGAGCAGAATGTAGCCGGGCTGTATGATCGCATCCAGAAGCAAGCGGTACAGATACGCGCCGAGTTAACGGAGCTTCAGCATGTTGCGGAGTCCTCTAATGTCGAAGAACTGACGACTCGTTTGTATCAACTTCGTGAGCGAAATGGAGTACTGACCAGAGAGTTGGAGACGGAGAGACTTACGCATGCACGCCTTGACGAGCGTATCCAGAACTTAAGAACGTTGCTGACAGAAACAGATGCACAGCTCCAAATCGTGCAGCAGGAGCGCCTGCGGCGGCAGCATGACTTTGCGACGTTGCTGGCAGCCTACCCGGTTGAGCAGTTGCAAGAGGCATATCTCGCGGCTCAGCAAGAGGATTATCTTCGCGCTGGCCAACTGTTGCTTGGCGAAATGACGCGTGAGAGCGATATGGCTGCACGCCGCGAAGCGTTGGAGCATGCGTATCGAGAGGCGTATAACGCGCTTGTTCGTGCATTCAATCATGAGCAGCCATTCCTGCTTGAGTATGGTCCCGATCTCGATGATCAGGGGCAGATCAGCTTTTTAAATGAGAATCGGAGCCGACCGGTTGAACTGTTAGAATTGCTCGGCGAGCGTATCGAAGTACATCGGACCTTGCTTGGGGCGGAAGAGCGTCAACTGTTTGAGGACTTTTTGCTGCAGGAGATTGCTGAGGCTATTCGGACACAGATTCTTGAAGCGGAAGAATGGGTGCAGGAAATTAATCATGTGTTGAGTCGTTTACCAATGATTGGTGAACATTATTCTCTGCAATGGAAGCCGCCGGCTGAATATGATATGACGAAACTGGGCAGTCATCTCGCGCAGCACTATCGCCTGTTGCGCAAGCCCGCCCAAGCATTGACCTTCGAAGAGACAGAAACCCTGATGAGCGCGTTTCGCCGTGAGATCGAGGCTGTGCGTCTGCGCCAGCAAGATAGTCCCGATATGAATTTTATTGAAGCCTTGGAACAGGTTTTTGATTATCGTGAGTGGTTCCATTTTGATGTCTGGGTTACGCAGGTTGGAGGTCAGCGCCAGCGACTCACCGACCGTATTGCGGGCACACGTAGTGGCGCGGAGCAACTGTTCGCGTTATATGTCCCGCTCTTTGCGGCTCTGGGGGCGCTCTATCGTAATGCCGCGCATGGCGCGCCACGCCTGTTAGCGCTCGACGAAGCGTTTGATAAGGTGAGCGCGGCTAACACGCAGCGTATTATGGAATTTTTGATTTCGCAGGATTTTCAATGGATTATGACTGGACCACAGGTGAGTGGTTCTGGCAGTAAAATGGCTGCCAGTGGGCGCTATCTCATGATTCATGAGAAGGGGTCCCCTGTGGCTACCGCCTCAGCATCTTTCTGGTCTGATCAGCAGAAGGTGACGTCGATGTTGCATCCTGGAGGAAAATAGGTGGAGAATATTGACCAGGCTGACCATCATGCAGATGCATCTGAACCATCTGCCGGTGACGCACAAGCTATCCGGCAGATGGTGACCTTTTTTCAGCGACCGGCTTTTCAACGACTCTTGCCGCTGTTACGGCAAAAGTATGTCGAGCGTGGCGCGATCGAGGGACAGGTGGTGCTTACAGCTAGTTTACCAGAAGAGCGGCGCGAGATCGCCAGTTTTTTGGGGAAGCCTCTGTATCCTACGGATATCCTGCGGATTAAGCTGCGTGATGTAGAAGCCGCATTACGTCAAAGTCGTTTCCAGTGTTCCCTGATAGACCTGTTACAAGCGATGTTTCCTGAGCAACCGCTCATTACTCGTCCGCAGCAGCGTCTGAAACGGCTGCATCGGCAAGAGCAATTCCGGCAACAACTTCAGGCTTTGCTGGCTTCGCAGGCTGAGTGGCAACAGGGATATCGCTGGCTGCTGCAGGGTAATCATGGCCTGGCATGGCTGTTTAGCCAGTATAAGAACGCGCCATCAGAAGAGCAGCAACGCCAATTGGCCAGTATACAAACGGTACTCCTTGCCTTGAATCGCTTACCTGAAGCGACATCTCCACAGCGACTGGCAATCTTTGCTCAGAATATCACCGGTGATCCTCATTGTCTGGATGTGGGGCGGCCTGCAGGTCGCCTCTTCCTCATGGCTCTGAATGATCTCACTGATCCACCACTGGATGCCTCTTTCCAGGGGCGGGCCATGGAACTTCAGTTATATCACAATGTTCATTTACTTGTCGATACCATCTCATCATCAGTTGCCGTTTTTAACCTGGCGCATGCTGTGGATCTGGATGACAAATCTGATCCATTACTAGAGGCGGCTGGTGCTCGCATCCTTCTGCTGCCGCTGGCGCAACTTTTGCGCTGGCGACGCATTATACCAACCGTGCCCACTATCTATTTGATCGAGAATCCGCAGGTTTTTGAGGAGGTTGTTGCCAATCTGTCTGACTCTCCAGAATCCAGGGCTCCCACCGTTATTTGCACATCCGGCTGGCCTGGAATGGCTGTGATGAAATTATTAGATCTTCTGGCGCAAGATTCTCCTGATCATCATTTTTATTATAGCGGTGACTTTGATCTCAAAGGTTTGCAGATTGCGTCCTATCTGCAAGATGCCTATCCGCAGCACTGCCGATTTTGGCACTTTGATCCCCAGGATTATGCTATGGCATTGGGAACTGGTGAGGGCATTGTGGCCTCCAGTGATGAATTGCAGCAACTTCAGTTACTTAGTGGACGTTTTGGCTCCCTGATAGAGCAGATGCAGATGATTGGACGCTGGGCTTATCAGGAAGGTATTGTTTCTTTGCTGATCTCCGATTTTCGTTTGACCTGACGGTACAGCAATACATGAGAGGAGCTATCGTTATTGCCAATTATCGAGTATGATGTCTCTACGTGCAGCCGCAGGAAAGTTGACTGCACATGGCAATGAACAGCTCTCAGTTGACCAGCCAGGATCACAGAGGGGAAGGAATGAGAACACAATCAATTGATACCCATCCCGATGTCGAGCGAGTCCTGATCGCACTGCTTCGTCAGGCATCGAGCCAGAAACGATTTCAGTCAGTGCAAGCATTGACTCGAAGTGGAATCTGGGCCAGTGTTCATCGCTGGCAGCAACATCATCCTGATGCAAGTATGCAAGAGGCTGCTGTTCACTATGTGGCTTCTGCGTATGGAGATCATTTTGCTCAGTTGGTTCAAGAGCAGCTTATTCGTCAGGAACACTGGACCGTTCAACCCGTTGATCTCCTTGCCGTTCTCGAGCCAATCCTCTCTGTTTTTGACTCAACCGAAGTACCATGGTACCTTGGCGGCTCTCTGGCAAGTTCTCTTCACGGAATGCAACAACTGGCACAAGATATCGACATCGTCATTCATCCACGAAGTTTCACCTTTTCGGACGAAAAGCTGTGGAATGAAACACGTGTAGCATTGCTTAAAGAGCACTACGTAATAGACGAGGAAGCAATGCATCAGGGTCAATCCGTATCGCTTCTTCACCTGGACTCATTGATGAAAGTTGACGTGATTATATCTCAAAGAGAGGCATTTGACCTGGCAATGGCACAATATACCGAAATGCATCTGTTAGAAGAGCAGCATGCTGTTCTTCCTGTTGCTTCTGCGGTGGAAATGATTCTCTGGAAGCTTGTCCGCTATCATACAGATAAGATCATGCGGCATGATGGGATGGAAGATGACGCTGGCTGGAACGATATCTTGGGGATGCTCAAGGTCCAGGGATTACGCCTCAATATATCGTTGTTAGAACAATGGGCAGAGCGCCTTGCAATGAGCAAGCTACTAGAGCAAGCGTTGTTGGATGCGGGAATAAGTGGTTCTCCAGCAGAACGTTGAAATAGTGTATTCGCCCAATGGTTGTATCTGTTTTTTAAGTCGGACGAGATTTGGAATGAATGTCTGATTGCATGGAATGAAAGTGCCCCAGAAAGCCTGAACCGTTGGCCACCGGTTGATGAGATGCCCTGGGAATACGGGATCTCCTTATAAGTGAGCCAATTTAGATCTATCGCGATGAAAAACTGTTTATTGTGATACGAGCTTTTTGCGAACCAACGCTTCATTTTGAAGTGAGCGGTATGCCTCGATGAAAAATTTGATGTGGGGGGAGAGGCAGGATGTTTCGCTTGCACATTCTCAAAAAGTCCGGTATAGTCTCCTGCAGATCAACGAATGCTGATAAAAGGAATATCCTGTTTCCGCGTTATCGCGATGCTTTTTGCCAGAAGACGCAAAACTTTTTGCATATGTCTCATCACATTGAGGCGAAAAATCCGCATTGCCTCACGGGAAATCTTAGCCGATGGTCTCCTCTTCCCACCCTTTCCTGCCGCCTGCTTTTTGCCTGAAGGAAGGTTTCATCTGCTTCGAGTGAATTCTGAACATGAGCAATTCATTGACCCTCTTGCATTTTTAGCTAAGATATCTCATGAGGCAACCGGATGCGCCGGAATTGCCTTAGCAGCATGGTTCCCTGCAAAACAGTTTCGTGCGAAATGGTGCTGGTGATGAGGATGCTCTTCTCTTCTATGCTCATATTTAGCGTTACTTCTCGTAGCAATCTGCGTGCATGATGCGTGAGTTCTGCACGGCCAGTTTGCTTCTCTTCACTTTCTACAATGATGTCATATCTTTCCCGTGAAGGAGCAATGAATGCTATCACAGCCTGTCTCATCCTTAAGCTATCAAGCTCGTCGTGAAGTTATCGAATGCGTCGCTCCCTGCTATCGTAAGTCCTCATCTGACAAGTAATGCGATTACCTTGTTGTTTGGTTGGCTCAAGAAGCGAGCAGGGAGGAGCAAGACACGTGTGAGCTTCGGCATTGCGCGATACCTTCGCGGTGCGCTATCTGCAGGCGGGAGGTGAGCCGGAAACATTGCGGAAACTGCTCGGCCTCAAAGATATGGTGGCGGTCAAACACTACCAGCGTCTGAGCGCCCAGATGGTCGAGAAAGAAAAACAGAAAGAGCCAGCGGCGTATCCTCTTCTCCGGCAGACGCTTGCACCAGACGTAAGCAGGCGAAGTCGGAGGAGGCCATCTATGGTGGCAACTGAAAAGTAGGTATTGTCAACTTAAGGAAAATTGTAGAGATTATAGCAGAGAAAATACAGGAAAAGTGGTGAAGCCTCCCTATTTTCAGGGGTATTTTCGACACAATCACCGGCAAAATGGAGAGGAAATGGTGAAAGCTCAACAACGGAAATTTTTAAGTTGACAATACCGAAAAGTACATGTCGTAAGACGCAAGGAGGCTTGAATGCTTTGTAGACCAGGCGCCAGTTACCTGTGCAGCAGATGATTCATAGTGTATCTCCATGCTGTATCATTCTGGCTCCTTTCCGTATCAATCAATGAGACAGATAACGATACATTGTCTCATTGACAGATGGCTATCTGTGCAGTACACTCCTTTACAGATACATAGTATCAATAACGAAGGGATAGCGCTGTAGTGTCCTGTTATTTTTGTCTTTTCCAGGAGGTTTCTGTGTTTCGCACACACACGCAGAAAGCATTCACTCTTTTTATCAGTAGCTTTTTTCTTATTTTGGCTCTCGCATCCTGTGGAACCACTACTACTGGCACTCCATCATCTGCGAGCCCTGTACCGGCCCAAGGGAAAGTGATCGAGGTTGTGGCCGCTGAAAATTTTTGGGGCAGTATCGCTACCCAGGTTGGTGGCGACCATGTTTATGTGACCAATATCATTACCGATCCCAATGCTGATCCACATGCATATGAGCCGACCGCAGCAAATGCGCGGACCGTGGCCGATGCGCAATACGTCATTCTGAATGGAGCCGGCTATGATCCCTGGGCAGACAAATTACTCCAGTCCAATCCGGCTAGTGGACGAAAAGTTTTGAATATCGGTGATTTGAACGGGAAGCGTGAGGGGGATAATCCGCACATGTGGTATAACCCCGATGATGTCACTGCCGTCGTTCATAAGTTGCACGACGACTTTGTGACCCTCGATGCTGCTGATGCCACGGCTTTTGATCAATCCGAGCAAGCGTTTCTGACGAATGGTTTGAAAGAATACCATACCTTGATTGCGGATATCAAGGCCAAATATGCGGGAACACCGGTTGGCGCGACTGAAAGCATTTTTTCCTACCTTGCGCCTGCGCTCGGCTTAAAGCTGGTTACACCATACTCTTATCTGAAGGCGGTCTCTGAAGGGACTGATATTTCGGCCGCCGATGAGGCAACCGTCGAGCAACAAATCAAGACCCGGCAGATTACCATTCTCGTCTATAACTCACAGAATACGCCGAATAACATTCAGAAGGTACTGAATCTTGCCACAGTCGCTTCTGTGCCAGTCACCACGATTACGGAGACGCTGACCCCGGCGAACGCGTCGTTCCAGGATTGGCAATCCAGTCAACTGAAAGGCATTCAGAGCGCGCTGTCCAAAGCGACTGGCAAGTAAAGAGCGTTGAGTGCAACGAAGCAGCCGGCTATCCCGGTTGCTTTTGTCAAGGAAAAGAGTGTAGCATGACGAAAATTTTGCCTCAGCTTCCCCGGGTATCCTCGCCAGCTGAGTCTGCTGAGCTGATCGAAGTCCATGAGGCGGCTGTCACGTTAGGTACTCATACCATTTGGCGTGACGTGCACCTTTCGATTCAAGCAGGAGAGTTTATTGCCATCCTCGGGCCTAACGGTGCCGGGAAATCGACGTTGCTGAAGGCGATACTCGAGCTTATTCCCCTTTCTCACGGGAGCATTACCGTCTTGGGGCAACCAGCTCGGCGCGGAAATGCGGCCATTGGCTATGTGCCGCAGCGGCGGCATTTTGATGCCGATGTTCATGTGCGGGGCCGCAGTATTGTCCGACTCGGGCTGGATGGAGGAAAGTGGGGGTTGCCACTGCCTTTTGTGGCACGTGCCAATGCGCGCGCTGCCGCGCTTCGTGTGCAGCAAGCTATTGATCTCGTTGGTGCGACTGCCTATGCCGATCGACCCATTGGCGAGCTCTCAGGAGGAGAGCAGCAACGACTGCTGATCGCCCAGGCGCTGGTTACCCAACCGCGGATTCTCGCGCTAGATGAACCCCTGGATAACCTGGATTTGCGCCATCAGCAGGCAGCGGCGACGGTAATTCGACGCATCAGTCGAGAGATGCAGGCGACGGTTCTGTTGGTGACCCATGATATCAATCCCCTCCTCACGGCGGTTGATCGGGTGATCTATGTGGCGCATGGCCAGATCGCGGTGGGAACGCCGGCCGAGGTCATTACCACGGAGACGCTGTCCCGTCTCTACGGCACAACGGTTGAGGTTCTGCATGCCAGTGATGGACGTATTGTTGTGGTTGGACAGCCGGACGTGGAAGAAGGTCATCATGGGTGAGATCGCGACACAGATTGAAGCAGCGTTGGGAGATGTTTTTGCCCTCATTCTCCAGTTGTTTCATTACCACTTTATGCACAATGCCTATCTCGCCGGAACGCTGGTGGCTCTGGCGGCCGGTGTGATTGGCTATTTTATGGTTCTGCGTGGTCAAAGTTTTGCCGGACACAGCCTGGCAAACGTCGGGTTTGCCGGTGCGACGGGCGCAGCCCTCATCGGTATCCCGGCAATTCTCGGTCTGTTTGTGGCAGGCTTGCTCGCGGCACTTGGGATTCAAGGGTTGCAACCAGCATCGCACGCTGGACACAAGAGCGATGTTGCGATTGGCGCGGTCTTGACCGCTGCACTCGCACTGGGCTTTCTCTTTGTGTTTCTTTCCACCTCCGAATATGCCTCGAATATTTATAATGTTCTCTTTGGCAATATCCTGGGGATTAGTGATGGCGATGTTCAGGTGGTCATCTGGTCGACGCTGGCCTTGCTCATCGTCATGTTTTGGATCGCCCGACCATTATTCTTTCTCTCGCTTGATCCGACGGTCGCAGCGGCCCAGGGAGTTCCGGTGCAGCTGATTTCGCTGGGCTACCTTGTCTTGCTTGCTCTGGTGGTGGCTATCTCCGTCCAGGTGGTGGGCGCCTTGCTTATCTTTGCGCTCCTTGTGACCCCTGCAGCGATTGCCCAAACACTCACCTCCAGGCCGGGCGTCGCGGTGCTGCTTTCCGTGCTGTTGGCCATCGTCTTTACCTGGATGGGTCTGACCATCGGTTTCTTTACGCCCTATCCCGTTAGCTTTTTTATTACGTCATGTGCCTTTGGGACGTATCTGCTCGCACACGGTGGCAAACTGATCTGGGACAAGCGAGCACACAAACGGGACCAGATACCTCTCTCTTCTCAGATGAATGGAGCAAGCAATGCATAGTGTCCTGGCGACAACAACCTTTCCACCTTTTACACTCAATCTCTGGCAAGATCTCCAGACCATGCTGGGGTATGATTTCATGCGCAATGCCTTGCTTGCCGGGACGGTGATCAGCTTGCTCGCTGGCTTTGTCGGGTATTTTGTGGTCTTGCGTCATCAGGCTTTTGCCAGTGAATCGTTGTCTGATGTGGCCTTTACTGGAGCACTGGCAGGAGCCGTGCTGGGCATCAATCCATTGGTGACCCTACTCTTCATTACTGTGGCTGTCGCCCTGGCGATGGGAGGCCTGGGAGAACGTTTGCAGGAACGGGATGTGGCTACTGGTACGATCCTGGCCTGGGTGCTTGGACTTGGCGCATTATGCTTAAGCAAGTTTACCACGCAGGTGAGCGGCACGGGGACCGGTTTCTCCGCCGCCCAGGTTCTCTTTGGGAATATGCTTGGGATCTCTTCGGAACAGCTGGTGACCTTGATCTACATCGGAGTGCCAACGTTGTTGGTCCTGAGCGTGATTGCACGTCCCTTGCTGTTCGCCTCCCTTGACCCTGTAGTTGCTGCCGCGCGTCGCGTTCCAGTACGTGTGCTTGGACTGATCTTCGTTGTCTTGCTGGCCATCACGGTCAGTGAAGCCACTATGGCTGTCGGTGCCTTGCTCGTTTTTGCCCTGATCCTGTTGCCAGCAGCTATAGCACATCGTCTGACCAGTGCTCCTTTTGTCGCGCTGGCGCTTTCGATTGTTATAGCGATCCTCTTGACCTGGGTGGGGATTACGCTTGGCTTTTATACCGGCTATCCCATCAGTGTGTGTATTAGCCTGCCTGCTTTTATCTGCTATGCAGCTGCCGTTGGTGGCTTCACACTGATGCATCGACGTTTGCTGCTTCAGCGGCAAGCATAGCACGCTCACAGAGCCTTCACCTCTCGCACAATGCCGTGCGTAGAAAGCGTTCCTGTTATTGAGGGGCGGGCCGCGGGAGACATGGAATGCGCTCCAGAGCGAAGCAGCCTGGGAGCTCGCTCCAGGGATGTCTCTCAATTGCAGGTATCTTTTCAGCAAAGCATAGAGAACCATCCATGCATCCTATACGGTCCAAAAGTCCCTTGTATGCATTCTTGCAACATGGCATACTACGACCATCATTTGATACGATGTATCATCAAATAAAAATGGATGGAAAAAGACGGTATGAAAGTTGCATTTGTTGGAAAGGGTGGCAGTGGGAAAACGACGCTGTCGGCCCTCTTCAGTCGCTATCTGGCTGCCCATGCGTTGCCTGTGGTTGCCTTTGATGCTGATATTAATCAGCATTTAGGTGAGGCACTCGGAATGTCTGAAGAGGAAGCGGCCCAGATGCCACCGCTGGGTCTCAATCTAGAGCGTATCAAGGACTATTTGCGGGGAAGCAACCCCTATATCCGTTCAACGGCCCTGATGGCGAAAACCACCCCGCCGGGACAGGGGTCACGTCTCTGGCACGTACGCGAAAACAATCCGCTCCTTGCGCACTTTGCTCGTGATGTTCAAGGGGTGACCCTTCTGGCAACGGGTCCATTTAGCGAAGACGATTTAGGACTCAAATGTTATCACTCCAAAGTTGGGGCTGTTGAGCTTCTCCTTAATCATTGCATAGATGACCCAGACGAGTATGTGATTGTGGATATGACAGCCGGTGCTGATTCCTTTGCATCGGGACTTTTTACCCGCTTTGATATGACCTTCCTGGTCGTTGAACCGACCAGAAAATCTCTAGGAGTGTATCACCAATACAAGGGATATACTCGTGACTATGATGTATCCCTGAAGGTAATTGGAAACAAGATTGAGCAAGAAGATGATCTGCATTTCCTTCAAGACCAGCTTGGAGATGCTCTGCTGACCTCTTTCTCGCGCTCTGACTATATTCGTGCTCTGGAAAAGGGAAATATCCAGCCAATCACACAGCTGGAACCACACAATACCTCTGCCCTGGCAGACATGCGGCAGCAGGTGATGCGCTGCGAACAAAATTGGGAGCGATTTTATCAACAGGCGGTTGTGTTTCATCGCAAGAATGCTTTCTCCTGGCTGAATAGCTCCCTTGGCGAAGATGTGAGTACACAGATTGATCCTGATTTTTCGCTAGCGACAGTGGTACAGCAGCATCGTCACCAACTTGTCAACAAGTAAGCTTGAGTAACGCTTTTGCCTTGCCACACAGCTGAACAGTTGAGCTTGCTGTTCCGGCGTTGGCATGCCATACTGACGATACATAGAAACCTCCTGGGTGATGACTGATCGGGTGTTTTTCTTCTCAGTCTCTCCCAGGAGGCTTTCTTTTGCAATCTCATCCCTCAAGTTTCGGGATAATTCATGTTTATTACTGCTGTGTAACCTTGACTGCGCCATGATTATCGCAGTGATCACCATGAACGTGATGGAGTGTACCTTTATAGAGATAGTCAACATGATCGCCATGAGGTACACGCTCATGGCCGCAATCCTGGTGACCGCATGCACATTCCACAGGAGCACACGTAGCCGGATTGTTGGCATTTACTTCAAGCACATGTTCGTCATAGTGTCCCTCATGAGAAGAGTGCAGGTGCCCATCGTGCAGATAATCTAGATGACCATTATGTTCAATGGCGGTGTGCCCACAATGCTCATTATGTGTATGTGTGTGCCCGTCATGAGTTGTATGTGTCATGATTACTCCTTTTTTAACTCACTAAAACATATCTGATAATATCCTAAGATACTGTATTCATAATACCAAGAAAATAAATGTATTATTTCAAATATATGTATGTATGTTTAATATAATAAAAAGCAATGCTTGGTGTATACCAGGCACATTTTGCCGTAGAAGGTATGAGTTGTGCCCCGTGTGCGATGTGTGTAGAAACCAGGCTCAAAAAAGTATCCGGTGTCAAGGATGTCACTGTGAATCTGGCAACGGAAATGGCAACGGTCATCTTGTATTAGTCAACAGTTGACCTTTGCACTTCCATGTGTCATTCAAAACGGGACAATAACACAAATAGAAAAGAGGATATCCATGACAAGTGGAAAAGAGACGTTGATTGCCTGGCTCAAAGGGATGATGGAGCGTTGTGCTGTGGCAACCGTGATTGGGCTAGCTGTGCCAGGTGACTGTAGTGCTCTTGTAACCGTTTGAGATCGCCTTCAGAGAGATCCTCGCTATCCAAGATCGTGTTATCCGCCTGTTTGAGAGCCGAAATCAATTCATCTAATTTGACCTGCATGGCTTCACTGTCACGACTCTGCGTATTTTGAATAAGGAACACCATGAGAAAGGTGATAATGGTGGTTCCTGTATTGATAAAGAGTTGCCAGGTATCGCTAAAATGGAAGACGGGTCCACAGATGAGCCAAACAACGATAATCAGAGCTGCCAGGCCAAAGGCCAGAGGATGCCCAAGCATCCGTGACATGATACGCGCAAAACGAGAGAATAGAGATGTATGGTTCATATTTTTTTCCTTCATGCCTATCTTTGAAGTAATATCGCTCATCTATAACACGTACTATGAGCTCAAACGGATGATATCAACGTACCGGTGTACGTCTGCTGGAGATATGCCGATGCGTATGCTGATTTTGTTGTATCTTTCCTCGCTTTTTTCGTTGGGAAATTGGCTGCTCACATCTCGCATCATAGGTATATTTGTAGATGTTGTCTATTCGGATTCTTCCCTATTCTTTGGGTTGGGGTCTCTGCTGTATTTTTTGTACAAGCAATCTCTCCCATATATAGGTATTGCTCCGGATAGTGTCGTGTATTTCCTCTCAATAGACATGTTTTTGTTTGTCGCTGGCAATGATTGGAGGTAAAATTACTGAATAAATTCCGTAGTTGTCCTTATGGACAACCCATTGATGGAACACCTAACATATGAAGAAAGCCAGACAAGGGTTTCTTGGCTGGTCTCCTTCAATGCAGATGCCAAGCATTGTGCTACAAATTGCACGAAATAAGCTTGTTTCGCGTATCTTCAAGTTGTATTGATGTATTGTTAGGTATGAAATATACAAGAGAAACGCGGCGCATACTCATAGAAAGCAACGCAATGGATGAAAGGATACAAGAATGCAAGAGAACCCCAAAATACAACCCTTTGTACGCAGGCGATCGATCGCGTTTCTCGCCGGATGGATCATTGCGGTTGCTGCCTTTATAATTCCTATGGATATATCAGGTATGTTCTACATGTTCACCGTTCACATGACACAACATCTCTTGCTTTCTCTTGTCGCGCCACCGCTTATTCTGTTGGGTGTTGCTCCAGAACGCCTTCACCGCTTCCTGGCTCACCATACGTTTCTTCGACGTTGCCTGGCTTTTCTGACCATCCCGGCTCTTGCTTCCCTCGTTTTTAATGGCAATATCTGGCTCTGGCACGCTCCTGTGCTGATGCAGGCAATGATGAGCGATCCGCTTCTTCATCATGTAACGAACCTTCTCTACTTAGGTACCGGCTTGTTATTCTGGTGTCCATTGCTCAATGTGACGCCTGGGAGGAAAGCTCCTTTGTCATTAGCAGCGAAACTGGCTTATCTGTTTTTTAGTGATATGCCAATGATGCTTATCGGAGCGGGATTGACGTTTTCTCCACCGCTGTATACGTTTACGATGACGCATCCTTTTATGCGCATGGTGGTGACTGCGACCGATCAACAACTGGGCGGTCTTTTGATGTGGGTGGTTGGAGGCGTGTTCCTCCTGGTTGTGGTGACCAGCGTGCTTTTCTTGCGCTGGATGTTGCAGCAGGAGAAGGAGCAACAGGAAAAGGATCGTCACCAACTTGAAGAAGAACGAGCTTCTATGCCAGTAACATAAACTATGTATGATGAAATGAGAGAGATTGCGCATTGCCTCACGGGAAATCGTAGCCGATGGTATCCTGACCGGGCCAGGTTTATAGATAGTCTGGTAGTTCATGGGCTCTCTTACAGAAGCTCTTTGTTATGTGCCATGTGGATGTTACGCTGCCTCTCTGTGAGGCGTACTAGATATAGATGTACGGAAAATATACTCTAGCCTTCCTTCTTAAAGAGACAGATCCACACGAAAACACGAAATTAGCCTGAGAGACGCTGGAGAGGGCAACATGCGTTTCGCTGAACGAGGGCACATGTAAACATAAGAGCAAAAAAGAAAAGGAGCGAACAATGACGACGAAAACTCCATCGTATACATTTGGAACGACAGTTAAGGCTCCCTTCGAAGAAACCATGAGCCGCGTGATTGAGGCCCTCAAGCAGGAAGGCTTCGGTGTGCTGACCACCATTGATGTTCAGGCGACCATGAAAGCTAAGCTCCAACTTGATTTCGAGCGCTACACGATTCTGGGGGCTTGTAACCCTCAGCTCGCCCATCGCGCTCTGGAAATTGATTATGCTGTTGGGGCACTGTTGCCCTGTAATGTTGTGGTGCATGAGGCGCATGAGGGAAAAGAGACCCCATCCACCCGGGTTGAGATTGCAGACCCGGTTGCTATGCTCAGCATCATTGATAACCCGGCGATGTATGCCTTCGCCCAGGAAGCACGTATCCCTCTGCAACGAGTCCTGGCTTCACTACAACAGGCTGCTTGATAGGTAAGCCAACGTTTGAGTGGTTGATGCATGGATGGAAGATCCAGCCTCCCCACCAGACCACTGGTGTGGAGAGTAGCAGCAGCGCCCAGTTCGGGCTGACGCCAAAGGGAGTTGGAAGATGCAGGTTGAACAGATTCATCCCAAGCGGTGAATAGAGTACAACGAGGATAGTCAGGATCAGCGAGACAAAGAAGCGCAGGCGCATCTCGGCCTCCATCGCTTTTGCCATCGCCGGAGTACTCATGTCATGTTCCTGTTCGCTCAATGGTTCTCCACATTGAAAGCCACAGTCTGTTACCAGGTGTTGGACCTGGGTTTTGCTTATCACCTCTTCATCGTAGGTCATAGTCACGGTCTGAGAGACGTAGCTCGCTTCGACCTGAGCAATCCCATGAACCTTCCCAAGTTGTTTCTCGATTTCAGGCGCACAGCCGGCAAAGTTCAGACCTTTGACGGGCAAGGTCACAGTTTTCATTACCAACCCTCCTGTGTGTTCTTGATATCTTTTCTCCAGCATACATTGCTGCGGAAGGAGAGTGCTAGAAGCGTGTGGCCGAAAACACGCGAAACATCATCCACTCCTCAGATGATGTTCTGTCTGTGATGATTCCATATGAACGTTGAACGTCTTCGATGTATGATGATAGCTCCTTACTTTCGGGATGGACTGATGTATCACCTTTCAATCTGCTTTAGCTATGATCACATCTGTAGGTAGTTATACTATCAAATAGTAGGATGCTATTCTTCCTTGACATAGCATCTTGTTCGACCATGAAGCATGGCTGGTGAGGGTGGAAGCCCTGAGCATATTCGTTGGTTGTAGGCGTCAAGAAAAGAATCCTGTTCAATGGTTGTGGTGTTTGATGGTAGAAAGAAGTGTGTATGAACAATGTGATGCAACAAACAGGTGTGACACGTCGTCAGTTCTTAAAATATGTGGGTGTAGGGAGCGGTATGGTTACAGGTATGATAGCGCTGGATGCCTGTGGAACGTTACCGGCAAAAAAAGAGGTGAAACAGACATTTGCGAATGATTCCGGTACGGGTAAATTTCACGTCTATACGTTTAATCCGGCACCAACACAGCTTACTGTAGGTGGACACGTTGTCTCAACCTGGGCTTACAATGGAAGGCTTCCTGGCCCAGAAATTCGGGTGAATGCAGGTGATACGCTTCGTGTCATTGTGAATAATCATGTCAGTGAAGGAACGACGATTCATTGGCATGGTGTACCGATTGTCAATGCCATGGATGGAGTTGATGGTGTCACGCAGCCGGCTATCAAGCCTGGGCACTCGTTTACCTATGAGTTTGTCGTTTCTCGTGCTGGAACCTACTTTTACCACTCACATGTGGGCTTACAACTGGATCGTGGGTTATACGGCCCACTTATCGTTGAGGATCCCCAAGAAGCGAAGAACTATGATCAAGATGTCGTGCTGGTTCTGGATGATTGGCTGGATGGTATCCCCGGAGGGCCGGGAAGCCCATCAGCAGCTTTGAAACAATTGATTGCCGGGGGCGATACTATGCCGGGCATGAATGGAATAGATGGGCTGAATGAGATAAATGGAATGGGAGATTCGATGATTATACAGGTACCTCCGGATCTTCTGTATCCTCTGTACCTTATCAATGGGAAAGCCAGCGAGCATCCCTTTACCATCAACGTCCAGAAGGGACACAGAATTCGTTTGCGCTTTATCAATGCTTCTGCGGCAACAATCTATCATTTGGCTCTCAATGGTCATCGAATGACGGTCACGCATACTGATGGGCAGCCAGTTGAGCCAGTGGATGTTGATGCCATCCGCATTGGCATGGGAGAACGCTATGACGTACTGGTAACCGCAAATAATCCCGGAGTCTGGCAACTTGCGGCACAGGTCGAGGGGGCAAAAAACATGACTCGTGCTCTGCTCCGCTATCAGGGAAGTACGGCAACACAACCTCCCGCTGATTTTCTGCCACCAGAATTGAAGCGCCACATGTTGACTTACGCAATGTTAAAAGCCGCTTCCGGCAATGATACCCCGCTGCGGGGTCAACCTGATCAAAGTCTCCCGATACAGTTGAGCGGTGGCATGGGGCAGTATGTCTGGAAAATCAATGATCAGGTGTTTTCGAAAGCAGATAAGATTGCGGTGCGAAAAGACCGCCTTATTCAATTCCAAATCAATAATCAAAGTATAATGCCTCATCCTATGCACCTGCATGGACATTTTTTTCAGATCGATAATGGGACTGGTCGGGGACCGATAAAGGATACGGTGCTGCTCGACCCGATACAGACGATAAATATTACCTGGGTATCTGATAACCCCGGCGACTGGGCATTCCACTGTCATAATGTGTATCATCAGGCTGCCGGAATGATGCGCGTGGTCAAGATTCGCTAAGATCAGTTGCTTATCTAGGGTGAAGAGGAAACAGAGTAGCCACGTCTTTTCTTACAAGGAATATTGCCACTTGTTTCCTCACCTGCTGCAACAAGTCAGCAATCCATTTGGCGACCTGGATAGTGGCACAGTATACTGTTGGTCGCCTTCTCCCTGAGAGATTGTCACTCTGAGTTTAGAGCTAGACGTCAATCTCCTTTTTCATCGGGTGTGGTGCGCCTGCGGCGCATGACGTTTCAATTTGAGGTGTCTCCTGTCGTGTTCTGACGAAGACCCATGCAGAGACTAGCCCGAGGAGGAGGACTCCTCCAGCGATCACAAAGGCGATATGCATGCCTGAGAGGAACGTCTGCTGATTGCCCACCAGTGCTCCCAGGATCGCGACCCCTATGACACCCCCAACTTGCCTGCTCACATTCAGCATGCCCGCTGCTATCCCTGATTGTGCTTTCGGTGCATGCGAAATCGCCGCCTCGGTCATTGCCGGTAAGACCAGGGCAAGCCCGAATCCCAGGACGGCCAGCAGACACGCAAGAAGCACGTAGCTGGTTTGGGTATCGACCATCACAAACCCAAAACAGCCTAAAGCGGCGAGGAGCAGACCAATGACCATCACGCGTTTTGCCCCGATGCGGGGCATGAACCCGCCTGAGAGCGATGTCGCCAGGAGGGCAAAGCCAAATGAAGGAAGCAGTGCCACTCCCGTCAGAGATGGCGAATAGTGTTTCACCTGTTGCAGGAACAGACTCATGACAAACAGGAAGCCCGTAAACGTAAAGGTCTGGCACACGGCGACGACATTCGAGGCAGAGAATGTTCGTTCTTGAAACAGTTTCAATGGCAGCATCGGATGGCTTGTTGTCTTTTCTCTCAAAAGTAATAACAGGAAGAAGAGCACACTTCCTATATACGCCGCAAGAATCAATGGAGACATGATTCCCAGGTTGTTCCCTTCAATCAACGCAAACGTCAATATGCCCAGTGCGAGAATACTTGCTCCTTGACCCGGAAGATCAAGGCTTCGTCCTCCCTGTGGAGTCGATGGAGCAATAGAACGGGCGGTGAGCAGAAAGCCGAAGATGCCGATGGGAAGATTGATCAGGAAGATGCTGCGCCAACCAAATGCGTTGACCAACAGGCCACCAAGGAGAGGACCAGAAAGAGCCCCGATGCTTGCGACTGCTGCCCAGATGCCAATCGCTTGCGCCCGTTTCTGTGTGTCAGTATAGATTGTATTTAAAAGAGCGAGCGAATTCGGAACAAGCAGAGCAGCGCCAAGCCCCTGGAGGGCTCGTGCGATCTGCAAGACGAGGAGCGAGGGAGCAAGGCTACAGAGCGTTGACGCCAGCGTGAAGAGGGCGAAACCGACTAAAAAAATGGTTCTGCTTCCTCTTCTGTCGCCAAGGGCTCCACCAATCAGCAGAAAACTGGCGAAGACGAGGGCATAGCCATCCACAATCCATTGCAACCCGGTCACATTCGCGCTCAGGTGCTCTTTGATATCGACCAATGCGACATTGACGATCGTGACATCGAGAATCGTCATGAAGTAGCCAAGGCAGAGGGCCAGAAGTGGGATCATCGTCTGTCTTCTTGTCTGTTGAGATAGTGTCGTGATCATTTTTTTGCTTCTCTTTCACATCAGAGGTCTACGCTCCCTCCTTTCTGGGGGACACAGCCCTTCCTGCTCTCACGTTCGTCCTCTGGGATATTATCGTAGTCGGTGGGGGACCAGAAGATATCCACGGAGACGTGTTTTTTCTATGTCTCCTGGTCCTCCCTCGATTTTGGGTTTGTGCGCACGTATATGTACTTGTCCCTCTACAGCTGGACCATGACCTTCATGGCTGTACGCTGATCCATCGCAGCGTAGCCCGGTGGAACGCCATCGAGATCGACAGTGAGATCGAGCATGAAGATACTTCTTTGACAGCTGTCATCTTAGTTACTGATGACCGACGATGGGATGCGGCACATACGACTCTTCCAGGTATGCGACCTCTTCCTGGGTCAGTTTCACGGACAGAGCGCCGACGGCATCTTCCAGATGCGTGATCTTCGTCGCCCCGATGATAGGCGCCGTCACCGGCTTCTTCTGTAACAGCCAGGCAAGCGCGATATGAACACGCGGGACCCCATGCTTTTCCGCGATTTCCGCGACCCGCTGCACGACCCGCTGATCGGTTTCGGCTGTCGCATCGTACTTGCTTTTCGCGATTTGATCGGTTTCGGAACGAAGTGTGCTTTCCGACGACCAGTCACGCGTCAATCTTCCCGATGCGAGTGGACTATACGGGATCACC
Organism: Dictyobacter formicarum; assembly: GCF_016587435.1. The sequence continues at coordinate 86,850 of NZ_BNJJ01000005.1, read as the reverse complement.
CCAATCTTCTCCTCGCGGCAGAATGGCAGCATCTCTCGCTCCTCTTCGCGGTAGATGAGGTTCAGGTGATCCTGCATCGAGACGAAGCGGGTTCACCCATGCTTCTCGGCAACGTGCAGCGCCTTCTGAAACTGCCACGCGAACATGGCGGAGGCACCGATATAGCGGGCCTTGCCGGCCTTCACCACGTCATGCAGCGCTTCCATCGTCTCCTCGATTGGGGTCTGGTAATCCCAGCGATGGATCTGGTAGAGGTCCACGTAATCCGTCTCAAGCCGCTTCAGGCTTTTGTCGATCTCGCTCAAGATCGCCTTGCGCGATAGCCCGGCGCCATTGGGCCCGTCATGCATTTTGCCGTGAACCTTGGTGGCGATGACAACCTCGTCCCGATTCGCGAAGTCCTTCAAAGCGCGTCCGAGGATCTCCTCACTCTTCCCAATGGAATAGACGTTGGCGGTATCGAAGAAATTGATCCCCATTTCGAGTGTAAAGTACCCAGTAAAAGAGACACTCTCATAAGGAAATCAAAGGAGCACCATGTAAGAGATGATCTTGAGCATAGTGCAAAGGTGAACAATTGCCTACGCCCTCGTGAGGACGTAACGTATTATAAAAATTGATCCATGTCTCTGCAGCGCCCAAGAAGTGGCCCAGGGTTCGGTACGAACGGCGATCAGCTACTGCGAGCTTGAAGGTGCCCACAAAACGCTCGGCATAGCCATTATCCGTGGGTGTGCCAGCACGACTCATCGATTGGAGAAATCCTTTCTGTAACAGCAAATCCCGAGTGCATTGCGCTCCATATTGTTTGCCTTGATCGCTATGCCAAATGGCTCCAGCCGTGGGAAAAGTCATAGTCTCAATGACACTGGTCACCAAATCGGCGCGCATATGATAATCAAAGGCCAGCCCGAAGATCTGGCGCGTCTGTTTCTCAAGAGCAAAACACCCTCGCACTCGTGATTGATCAGCCAGATGAACCTCAAAAATGTCAGAAAAGATGATCTGTTGCGTGGCATCCTCGTCCATTTCTCGAACCAGGTTCGGAGCCGTCTGAGCTGCCTTGCCCGGATAGACATACTTCTTCTTTTTACGCCGGGCAGCAATGCCATATTTGTGCATCACCCGTTTGACTCGATTTTTCCCGGTATTGATGAGCACCGCGAGCTTGCGATGCCCAAGCGTATCATCCAGTTCATGCCAGTGTTCAATGCTCACCACCAGCTGCTTATCCATCTGAGGCCGCTTGGGATGCAGATACAGACTGCTGCGAGCGATGCCAAGGGCGCGGGCGAGTTGGGATTTGTTGATCGGACCACCAGAAGCGCAGAGACTTCGCCCAAGTTCCACTTTCTCATGTGCGCTTAGTTGCCCAGTAGCCCGCGGGATTTTTTTAGCAGTTCATTTTGAACCGTCAAATCTCCGATGAGTTGTTTCAACTCTTCCGGCGATTCTCCTGGCGCATGGCCCTGAGCCTTGCTGCGCGTTTGCAGATCACGTTGATCGGCAAAGATCTCTGGCCCTTTTTGTTGAAATTCTTGGCGCCATCGGCTGATAACCGAACTAGCCAGGCCAAACTTTCGGCACACTTCTTCCAGGGTGGTCTCACGCTGAAAGCTTTCCATGACCACCTTGAACTTAAATTCCGGTGTATACGTTTTCCGTTTGCCTGCCATATTTTCCGTACCTCTCTTCTTTTACTGTCTATATTACCAGGTACGTTACATTTTCCATCTTACCGCTTCAGATATCATTTACGTAGCGGGGATTTTGCCAGGGAAAACTGGAAAACTGTCGGAATCTCATCACCACTGCACTTCTTTCTCCTCTTCCATCTGCTCAATCCCGCTTGACTGCTCCAAGCCTGCGCACCATGGTCTCGTCCCCTCAAATTGCTCCATGTACTGTTCTCCCCACGCGAGCATCAGGAGGATAATTTGCTTTAAGCTAGTTCCGACATCCGTTAACGAGTACTCGACTCTCGGAGGGATTTCTTTGTAAATCTCCCGATGGATGATGCCATCGTGCTCCAGTTCCCGCAGTTGTTGGGTAAGGATTCTCTGCGATACGTCAGGTAAGAGCCGTTTGAGTTCGTTGAAGCGTCTAGGGGTTTCAAGCAGATAGTACAAAATGAGGGTTTTCCATTTTCCCCCGATAACATCAGCGGTTGCTTCCATTAAGCAGTGATAGTTTCTCGTGTATATGGGATCTCGCATGACTTTTCCTCTTTCCTTCCAGTTACTTTTTTGTCACTATATCACATTTTTGTGCGTACTTTTCAAAACGTATGCAACCTACTACACTGGCTACATACAGAAGCAAGCGTGAGACATCAAGGTGATTGCTCCTTTCCTGAGCGGGTGTAAACTACAGTGAGAAGAGCGAAAATTTCGCTTGAGATAGCCATCAGCGATGAAGGCTTTGGGCATCTTGATACCAAGAGGAAAGATTGGCACTCTTGTTTCTTGAAAAGATAAAACCAAATACACGGATATTTCTATCCATTTGTTAAGAGAGAAGCATATGCTTGAGAAGGAGATATATATGCGCCTACAAGGAAAAACAGCATTGGTCACGGGGAGTACCTCGGGGATTGGACAAGCGATTGCGGAAGCCTTTGCCCGGGAGGGGGCACGTGTGGTGGTCACCGGTCGCAATGCACAACGTGGGCAGGGAGTCGCGGATGCCATTCGGGCCAACGGTGGTCAGGCGACTTTTGTCGCCGCCGATCAGGCGTCGGTTGCGGATATGCGCCATTTAGCCAAAGAAGCAACTGACGTGCTCGGCCCCATCGATATTCTGGTCAATAATGCAGGGATCTTTCCATTTGCGCCAACAGCGCAGGTTGATGAGGCGACCTTTGATGCTACCATCGCGACCAATGTGAAGGGACCTTTTTATCTGACCGCGGCCTTAGCCCCTCAAATGGCTGAGCGTGGGAGAGGAAAGATCATCAACATCACGACGATGGCGGCACATGTTGGCATACCAGAGATGGCGCTCTATGGCGCAACGAAAGCAGCATTGACGCTGTTGACCAAGTCGTGGGCGACGGAGTTTGGGCCAAACGGGGTTAATGTCAATGCGATCTCCCCGGGCCCGGTGCGTACGCCCGGAACAGAGGGCATGGGGGAAGGGCTTGATCAGTTAGCTAATACCCTTCCCGCTAAGAGGGTTGCCGACGCTTCTGAGATCGCAGCAGCAGCGGTGTACCTTGCCAGTGATGAAGCGAACTTTGTGCACGGAGCGACTCTACCGGTTGATGGGGGACGTATCGCCATCTAAAGAGTTGCGGTGTTGTTGCAGAAAGCGCTCAATGAGCGCTTTCTGCAACAACACCCAAAAGATTCATCTTCTTTTGTCTCTTTGCACCGCAAACAGGACCGGCGACTCACGTGAGTCGCCGGTCGAGACAGCTTAGGATCGTGCGAAAGGCGGAGGCTGGCCGATATTACAGAAATGCAGACCGGCGAGATGCCATTGCCCATCCTGGCAGACAAATACCAGCGTGGTACGCATTTGCGTGTTTACGGGATTACCCCGATAGGTTGCCTCCTGAGTGAGACGGCCAACCAGGATGGCGGCCTCATCGTACCCTCGCACCTTGACCTCGTCCAGGGTGTGAACGTTGTACTTCAGTTCGCTGCTCCGATGTCGTTCGAGCCACTCCTGCTTGGTCAGCAGGAAGCCAAGGGGGCCGATTCCGATGAAGTCCTCAGTCAGTGTTTGCTCAAGAAAAGCAGTATCGCCGCGTAATTCGGCAGCGGTCCAGGCGTCAGCAAGCCGCCTCACCTCTTGTTCAGCTTGTTCTCGGTTCATAGTTGAACTCCTTCTGATATAGAAAAAACGTTACCTGGTTTCTGAATAAAATGATGGCCCGTTGCGCTTTTAGTGTTCGACTTCTTGGCGCAGGAACGCCAACAGTTCAGCATTCACTTCCGCCGGACGCTCTTGCTGCGCCCAGTGTCCACAGCCGGGTAGCATCACCACCTTGTGCAGATTCGGCAAAGCCTTCGTGGCCTCCAGACGGGCGAAGCGCATGGTGCTGTCGCGTTCTCCCCCAATGAAGAGCACCGGCTGCTGCACGCTCATTTTCGTCAGCCCCGACAATTCCTCCCAATCCAGATCTCTGGCGCGATACTTGCTCAGCGCGCCTCTGAAGCCGGTGCGTGTGAATATCTGCGTGTTATACTCCAGATCAGCTTCGCTGAGCCAGGTGGGAAGCCTCTGCGGTTCGGGCATGCCGTCCAGGGCCCCTGCATTGGCTGGTTTCCTGGTAAAAAGGTAAGGAACCAGGTCGGCAGGAGCATCGCCAGAGAGTGCATAGAAGAACAGACGCAGGGTACGCCGTGCATCGACTTCTAACTCTTTTTCGGCCACTCCTGGCTGTTGAAAGTAGAGAGCGAAGTTGAAGGCTTGTCCAGACCACTGCTTGAGCATCTGGCTAGAGGCCGGAGGTTGCACTTCATAGGGAATGTTGAGCACGACCACTGCGCGAAAGCGCTCAGGGAAGAGCCGAGCGCTCCACCAGACAATGTTGGCTCCCCAGTCATTACCGACCAGCACGGCCTGTTGCTCTCCTAAGGCATCCAGAATACCGACGATATCGGCAGTCAGGTTGAGGAGGGTATAGCTTTCGACCCTCGGGGGAGCCTCGGTATCGCCGTAGCCGCGAACATCTGGGGCGACCGCGTGGTAGCCAGCAGCCGCCAGAGCAAGCAGTTGATGCCGCCAGGAGTACCACAATTCGGGAAATCCATGCAGCAAGAGCACAAGAGGTCCAGATCCTGCCTCTGCTAGATGCATTCTTATACCATTCGTCTCAATATAACGATGGGTAATCTCGCTCATAAACGCGTCTCCTTTCTTCCATTTGTCTCATCAATCCTATATGGTTTATTCGACGGTCAGCACAAGTTTGCCTCGTATATGTCCGCCCTCGCTCAGCTTGTGGGCCTGCGCCACGTTTTTCAAGGGAAAGATGGCATCAAGATGCGTTTTGAGATGACCTGCATCAAACAATTGAGCCATCTCGGCCATCTGCTCCCCTGATGGATGCACCATGACCGATGACATCGTCACACCATAGTGGGGAGCTTTCTCCTTATCTGATTGGGAAATGATCATGAAGATCACGCACCCTCTTTGTTCTCCTCTTGGAACCATTAAGATTCTTTACTTGCATATATGGCGCGAGAGATCTTCTCAATAGAGATCTACTCTCCTTTTGAACGCTGAGACAATCTGCAGAAGCACGACTTTGCGCAGCTTTGGCAAAGCTGCCTGCATCGCCTTATATTGGCGAAACGAAGCGTGCTGTCGCGTTCGCCGCCGATGAAGAGCACTGGCTGTACCAAAGATATTATATAGGCAGCTAATCCAATTAATATTTTGGATAGACTGAGTATATAATAAATATTTAGAAGGTGTCAAGGACCCGTATTCACTTAGCTAAAATCGCAACTGATACAGACAAGATCGCTGGAGACGGAAAGGCGCGCAGATTCTCGTTCAACGTTTTGTCGAAGAGCAGAAGCTTGCTCCTGGTGGGGCTTCTGACGAGATCTGTAACATCTTCCCCTATGAAGAGAAACAAGAGCTAGCTTCCGATGAGACCTTCGATCAGGCCATTGACATATTATTCACACTGACCAGCTTCGAGACCTTTGATCTTCTGGCGGGGCCTGCTCATAGCCTTCAAGAGGTTGTGCCTGTTGTACAGAAGCTAGCCCGTTCGGCACTTGAGTTCAACAAAGACCATGACCAGTAGCTATGCTAAGAAGTCCAGGAAATGATGGCGCATACCCATATTGCCACTTGGTTTCTATCGTATCAGTCAAGAGCTGGTCTTGCCATCCGAGCAAGAGGCGTTCAACGCCGAGAGTCGCCTGTTTCCTTGTGGCAAGGAAACCAACTCTTTTCCTCCGTTTAAGATTGGATGTATTGCAGGCGCGGCAGGGTTTCAGACATGACCGCCTGTGCCAGGACACCCGAAAGGAATGTCAACGCGCCAATCACGCCAATCGCCCAGGTCACGCCCAACAGGTCCGCTAGGATCCCGGCCAGTAGCGCTCCGATGACGTATCCGCTATCGCGCCAGAGCCGGTAGACGCCCACCGCCGAGGCTCTCCACTGCGGGTGAGCCACATCGGAGATCGCCGCCAGTAGTGTCGGGTAGACCAGGGCAGTTCCCAGCCCAAGCAGTACCATCGCCACAACCCACCACGCGAAGCCATGCATTAGCGGTAGCAGTCCGATGGCTATGCCCTGAAGCAGCATACCCCCTACGATCATGCCTTTGCGCCCTAAACGATCTGAGAGCGCCCCTGTCACCAACTGTGCTGTTCCCCAAACACCCGGATAGATACCCGCCAGGAGGCCAATTTGTGCGATACTCAGCCCGCCTGCCGCAAAGAATAGCGGGAAGAGTCCCCAGGCAAGGCCATCATTCAAGTTGTTTACTAACCCCGCCTGGCTCACCCCGAAGAGCGTCCGGTTCTTCCAGGAGGTGAGTAGGAAAATGTCTTTGAATGAGGGGTGATCAGCGGAGCTATCTGTAGTCCGTTGCGCTCCCGTTTCTGTTTGCCCGGTAGTCTGTGCTAGCAGCGTTGCCTCGTGACGGGCATGGCCATGCGACTCGCGCACAAGCACAAGTGAGAGCAGCAGGCCCGCCAGGGCAAACCCGATCCCGGGCAGGAAGGGTTGGGGTCGCAGCGCGTAGGTTGCGGCAAGATAGCCAGCAGCAATGGCCGCGAGCGAAACCGCGCCGTAGCCCGCCGCTTCATTGAGACCCATGGCCAGCCCACGTCGTGCTGGCCCCACCAGGTCAATCTTCATGATAACGGTAGTGGACCAACACAGGCCCTGGTTGATGCCCAGTAGCACGTTGGCAAAGACCACCCACCCCCAGGACGTAGCAAAGATAATGAGCAACGGGACCGGTAGTCCGACGAGCCAGCCGATCACCAGGACTCCTTTGCGGCCGACGCGATCACTCAGCCCGCCCGCAAAGAGGTTCGCCAGTGCTTTGACCATACCGAAGCTCATGATAAAGGAGAGCACCGCCGTTGTGGACGCCAGACCGAACGCACGTTGACCCAAGAGCGGCACGATACTGCGTTCGAGTCCCACCATGCCGCCAACGAAGGCATTGACAATTACCAGCAGTATGAATTGCTGCCAGTTGGCACGTAAGCCAAGCCGGACCCCTGTTGATGGAGGAAGCGATGGTGCGTTAGGAGATGGCACAACGATTTCCTCCAGCTTCCAGGTCTATTACAACATTGCTTTCCGGCTGCAGGCCCGTTTCGTTGAACTGCACAATCTGTTCGTAGTGAGGTGGCGGCGGCGGAATGCGTGAGAGGATTGTCTGCACAAATTGGTCATGGGATGCATAGATGCTCTTCACCTGTTCCTTGACCTCGGCGAGGGTCGTAGCGATGGGGATACCATCAAATGGCACGGGCTGACTTGTATGCCCTGGCAGAATCAGGGTAGATGCAGGGAGCGCGAACAGCTTGTGCAAACTGTGGTAGAGCTGTGATGCTCGCGCCTGCGCCTGGCGTTTATCTGCTCCCAGATCAGGACGCCCAACGCCTGTTGGAAAAAGGGTGTCACCTGTGAAGAGCACCTGCCCGTCCAGTAGGTAGCAGGTGCTTTCCTGCGTGTGGCCTGGCGTCTGCAAGGCGGAAAGCCGAAGACGATGGGTCTCAAACAGGTCACCATCGTGGATGGCCCTGAAATGAAAGGAGACCCGTTGTTGGTCTGGCAGTACGAGTGTCGCACCGCTGCGCTCAGCAAGTTGGCGTGAGCGCGAGAGATGATCGGCATGAATGTGTGTGTCAAAGACGCTGGTGACCTGCCACCCATGCTTTCGTGCCAGGTCGAGATACACCTGCGGGTCAAGTGCCGCATCAATCACAAAGGCCTCATTGTCTGCGCCAATAAGGTAGGAAAGGCAGCCTTTGCCGGTGCGCCGCACCTGGATCACCTGCACGGCGCTGCCGGCAACGGCAATCTCAGCCGTGTTCCAGGCCACGCTCCATGCTTTCATGCCGCCTTCCAGGGAATACGCCTGGAGCCCTCGTGCGGCAAGCTGTTCTGCTGCAATCTGGCTGGTTTTGCCTGCGCCACATACGGTGACCACCGGGCGATCAGGTGGAACCGCCAGGGAGGAGAGCGCCTCGGGATCATGAGCTTTGAGGGCCTCGTAGGTATCCAGGTGGAGACTGCCAGGAATGGCCCATTCTGCTCGTTCAGCCAGTGGACGAATATCTAACACGGTGATTGGTCGATCCTCTTCCAACCACGCTCTTAGTGTCTCGGTATCAATGGTTCTCATTGTCGCCTCCTATTCTCCTTTCAATAGGGAATCCTAACGCGCGCCAATCAGGCAGCCCCTCTTCGAGTCGGCGTGCCTGGTACCCGTTGGCGCGTAGCAGGGCGACAGCTTCATCAGCAAACACACAATAGGGACCGCGACAGTAGGCCACAATCTCTTTAGTGGGAGAAAGTTCCCCTAGACGAGTCTCTAGTTCAGCGAGCGGGATGGAGTGCGCCTCGGGCAGGTGTCCTGCAGCGTATTCTGGAGCAGGACGCACATCGAGCAGGATAACCTCATCTTTGGCAAGGCGCGCGAGTAATTCTACCGCACTGATGGGCTCGAGGTGCCTTCGATCCTGCAAGTAGGTCTGGACTAGACGATCAATCTCGGCGAGATGGGCCTCCCCTACCTCCCGCATGGTTTGCCAGAGGCGAAATACCCGTTCATCAGCTAAGCGATAGTAGATGTAGACTCCTTCGCGGCGCACCTCGACGAGTTGGGCCGCACGCAGGACCTGCAAATGCTGGGAGGCGTTCGCGACCGGCAGGCCTGTTTCTTGCGCGAGCGTCTCGACGCTGTGTTCGCCCTGAGCCAGCACTTCGAGGAGTTCGATGCGATGCCCGTTCGACAAGGCTTTGCCGAGGCGGGCAAATTGTTCATACAAGCGATTCTTAAAGGTGCGTTTGACCTCTGTCTTCATGAGCCTGTCCTTCACCCTTTCTTTTATTCTAATATTCAATAGATTACTTGAATAAAAGTCCTCCGTCAAGAGGATGAAATGTGCCAGAGCATGAATGCTTGAGTTTCTGGTTTTCTGACCATTCGAAATCGTGGAGATCTTATTTTTTTCCATGAGTGGGTCAGGCAGTAGTTATTCTTCACATAAATTTGCCTATCTGTATGGTCGTCTATTGTGATAGTGGTGGCAGCTATGTGCACGCGAAACGTAATTTTGCTGTTTATGCGTGTGAATTAAATCCCCAAAAAAGCCTGAAGAAGCAAATTCTTCCATAAGCATTCCGAATTGTTATCTGTTTTATATATATTTTTTATGAATTCAAAAATTTTATTGACAAACTACCTTTGTGCTAGCTACTATTGTTAATAATATTGATCTATTAAGTCAACAAACCACAAAAAAATGGAAAGGAGCACTATGAGTTTCAAGTTGTTAGCTATCAATGGCAGCCTGACACCTCCTCCATCGCGCACACGTATCGTTCTCGATAAGGTGTTAGCTGGAGCGAAAGCATATGATCCTACTATTGAGGCGCAGGTACTAGAATTGCGCGACTTCGCGTTAGAGTTCTGTGATGGTCGTTCTCCTGATAGTTACAATAGTGATACACGAAGAGCGCTTGCGCTAGTAGAGGAGGCTGATGCCTACCTTGTTGCCACCCCTATTTATCGAGGATCGTATACCGGGGCACTCAAAAACTTTTTTGACTTAGTTCCCAATGATCCCCATGGGCGTGATCCGCTTCGGGGGAAAGTTGTAGGGTTGCTGGCTACCGGAGGAAGCGATCATCATTACCTTGTCCTGGAGCATCAGCTACGTCCGCTGTTTGGTTTCTTTGGTTCTTATATTCCAGCCAGAGCTATCTATGCATCTGCGAAAGACTTTGATGCTCTGAAGCAGGCACAGGGTAGGCTGGTAGAGGAACTTACATTGCTGGGGCAAGAAGTCGTTACCCTATCACGTTTTCTGAGAGAAAGCCCCCACCTTTCTCGGCCAGAGCGTGTCGGTAGCCGTCACAGTTAGCAATTGAAGCTTAGAAAGAGGTAAGCACGATGAGTGTAGAGCACAGCGAATTTCGTCTTGCTTTGGGTCATTTCGCTTCTGGAGTGACCGTCATCACGACTCAGCATCAGGGACAACTTCATGGTACAACTGTAAGCTCCTTCTGTTCGCTCTCCTTAGAGCCTCCACTTATCCTTGTAGGGATCGATCGCAATGCAACTATTCATGATTTGATCATTGCCAGCGAAGTCTTTGGCGTGAACATTCTCGCTGAACATGCAGAGAGCCTCTCGCAGCATTTCGCCCGTCGTACGCCCGATAAGTTTTCTACTATTGCTCACAGATATGGTCAGCTCGGTGTACCCTTGCTCGATGACGCGCTGACAACGCTGGAGTGTCGTCTAGTGGCACGTTATCCCGGAGGGGACCATTCGATCTTTGTTGGAGAGGTCACTTCCACCGCTATTCAGCCCCATCACCAGCCTTTACTCTACTATCGTAGTAAGTATGGTCGTTTGCAAGATGCCTCTATTAGCCAGGTCAGCTTACCTGATCTGGTTACCCAGAAAGCAAGGAGCTAATGAAGTTGGGACAACAGGATACTGATCCAATAGTACAGGCGAAGCATCTCTATCTGGATTATGCACAAAGCAATACTGGTAGCGATCACGTTGCTGTGGTGAAAGATGCGAGCTTTTCTATCCAGCGCGGTGAGAAATTCGTGATTATCGGACCCTCAGGCTGCGGCAAGACAACGCTCCTCAAGGCCATTGGTGGTTTTTTAGAGCCACTACAGGGCGAGATACGCCTGAAAGGCGTGCCTGTAAACAAACCGGGTCCTGATCGCGCCTTTGTTTTTCAGGATTTCGAGCAACTTTTTGCCTGGCGCACTGTATTAGATAATATCGTCTACGCCTTACAGGTGACGAAGCGCATCCCTAAACAGGAGGCGATTAACAAGGCTCGCTCTTATCTTGAATTGGTCCAGGTCGCCCCGGCAGCCGATAAATACCCATATCAGCTCTCTGGTGGCATGAAGCAGCGTGCAGCCCTGGCTCGTGCTCTGGCTCTGGAGCCTGATATCTTACTCATGGATGAGCCATTTGGCGCTTTAGACGCAATCACACGCAACCAGCTGCAGTTAGAATTGAACGAGATCTGGAAGCGTACGGGCGTGACCATTGTGTTGGTGACGCACTCCATTCAAGAGGCTGTCTTCCTGGGAACGCACGTCATGGTCATGTCCTCCTCACCCGCTTTGATTCGTGAGGTCGTCGATACAAGCCATGCAGAAGAGTTTGGTAGCAAGGAGTTCGATGATATCTCGATGCACTTGCGTTCACAGCTTATTCGCCATGAAACGCGATCTGAAGGGATCGCGCAGCTCAGTGCTGTGGAATAAGCCAGATGTAGTGGTGTGCTTTGTTGCGTTAGTTATAGGAAGGAATCGTTTGTGAGCCTGTTACAACCAGCTTCCGCCAGGATACGCGAATTGGCGGTTACCGCGAAGGTACGTCAACTGCCAGTCTGGCTGCGTCAGCTATTGTTTGGCCTGATCATTATTTTTGTTTGGCAACTTTACGTCAGTTTCAGTGGCGCTAGCTCATTGCTTATCGCGTCGCCTCTTGCTACCTTACACGCCCTGTATGCCGATATTGCCAATGGTCAACTGGTCAGCGCAACGTTGATCTCATTACAAAATCTAGCTATCGGGATGGGAATAGGAATTGTCCTTGGCTTGATCCTGGCCTCGTTCTCGGCATTCTCCCGTTTAGGGCGAGACCTGCTGACTTTACTTACATCTGTCTTCAGCCCATTGCCCGGTATTGCCATCTTACCACTTACTATGCTCTGGTTTGGCCTGAATTCAGCTGCAATCATTTTTGTTGTTGTCTATGGTTCCATCTGGCCGATCTCTGCCAATACAGAGACAGGCTTTCGTACCATTGGCACCACGACCCGCATGGTCGCTCTGAACCTTGGCCTCAATCGCGTCCAAACTGTGCGAGATGTCTTCCTGCCAGCTGCACTTCCGCACATCCTATCAGGATTGCGCCTGGCCTGGGCTTTTGGCTGGCGTACAGTGGTTGGTGCCGAAATTGTTTTCGGCGTTGCAGGATCTAATGGCGGACTTGGCTGGTACATTAACAACGCACGCTACTTTCTCAATCCGCCTGCCATCTTCGCTGGTCTGGTCATTATTTCATTGCTGGGTATTCTGCTGGACGCGCTTTTCCAGTGGATTGAGCGACAAACCATAGTGAAATGGGGAATGAAGCAGGCCCAGTAATGCTCAGGCACTATTGCTTGTATTCATATTCTGTCGGAAAAGGAAAAACGTCATGATGAGCAAACGATATCGGCCCATGGCCTTACTGCTAGTTCTCCTGGTCTTATTTGTGAGCGCCTGCGGCAACGCAGCCAATGCAAATGGTGATGCGGGTGCACCTTCGTCTTTCACTATTGTCTATCAGCCTGGTCTTGGTTCAGTTACCTTCATCACCTTGAAATTACAAAAGACTTTAAGCAAGCAATTTCCTCACACAAATATTCAATGGAAGATCGTCAATAGCGGCTCGGCGGTACGCGAGGCGATCCTCTCTAATCAAGGACAACTTGGCTCGCTTGGTATCTCACCATTTCTGGTAGGCTGGGATCGAGGCATGGATTGGAAGGTGCTGCTTGCCACCAGTCGGAATGATACCTGGTTGGTCGCAAAGAATCCGCGCATTAAGTCCTTGAAAGACTTTGGACCTAACGACAAGATCGGTGTGGTGGCCCCTGATGCGCAGCAAGCTATTGTGCTACGGAAAGCGGCGCAACAGCAACTTGGCAACGCGCATGCTCTGGATAAAAATCTGGTGGCTATTGGTTCCGTCGATGGTGAGCAAGCACTGCTCGCTGGCCAACTTGCTGCCAATTTCGCAGGCTCACCTTTCCAGGAGCGCGAGGTTGCGGCTGGTGGCCACATCGTCCTGCATACTAATCAGCCCTTTGGTCCGGTTGGAACTGGTCTTATCGTGCTTCCCCAGAGCTTCTACAACCAGTACCCGGCATTTAGCAAGGCGGTCTACAAGGATCTTTTGGCCGCGACAACCTATGTTACCAACCATCATCAGGAGGCAGCGGAGTACCTTGCTCAGGATGCGGGCAGTGGGGGGAGCGGTTCAGTCAAGCAGTTCAAGGCTTTGATCGATAGTAAGTCGCTCGCCTTTGCGACGACCCCATCGGGTTTGATGGCCTATGCCACCTTCATGCAATCTATCGGACTGATCTCGAAGGTCCCCAGTTCTGTCAATGATCTGGAACTGCCGACTGTTACAGGCACTGGAAGCTAGACCCACGCATCCAATAAACACTATTTTTTAGCGAGAAGGAGATACTACCTGTGAGCACAAAAAAAGGTCAGCTCAAGCTAGGCGCATTCTTAATGAATACCGGCCATCACGTTGCCGCATGGAGGCATCCGGATGCCAGGGAGGATGGTGGTCTGGACTTTGTGCATTATCGTCATCTGGCTCAGACTGCTGAACGCGCCAAATTTGATATGGTCTTTCTGGCGGACGGTGTGGCCGTGCGCCGTGATCAAAATCCCGAATCTTTGAGCCGTTCGGGCCAGATCGTTCACTTTGAGCCGCTAACGCTGCTCTCGGCCCTGGCGGCAGTGACCGAACACATTGGCCTGGTTGCTACTGCTTCCACCACTTATAATGAACCGTATCATATTGCTCGTAAGTTTGCCTCGCTGGACTATTTGAGCCACGGCCGTGCTGGATGGAATGTGGTAACTTCCGCATCAGAGGCCGAGGCGCAAAACTTCAATCGCGAGAAGCATATGGACCATGCCTTGCGTTATGAGCGTGCTCGCGAGTTCTTACAGGTTACCATCGGGCTGTGGGACAGTTGGGACGACGATGCCTTTATCCGTGATAAAGAGTCTGGCATCTACGTTTATCCTGAAAAAGTGCATGTGCTCAATCATAAAGGCAAACACTTTTCTGTCCGTGGACCGCTCAACGTCGCGCGACCTCCGCAGGGATATCCTGTTATTGTACAGGCAGGTGCATCCGAGGATGGCCAGGACTTCGCGGCGTCCACTGCCGAGGTTATCTTTACCGCTCAACAGACGCTCGAAGAGGCTCAGGCTTTTTATGCGGGTATCAAAGGAAGGCTGGCTACATATGGACGTTCTCCTGATCAGCTCAAAATTATGCCCGGTGTATTCCCAGTTATCGGGCAGACTGAAGCGGAAGCAAAAGAGAAATATGATCAATTGCAGAACCTGATCCATCCAAAGGTAGGCCTGGCCCTGCTTAGTGGCAACCTTGGAGGCTTCGATCTCTCGGCCTATCCACTTGACGGTCCATTGCCAGAACTACCGGAAACCAACCTCAACAAAAGTCGCCAGAAACTGGTGACCGATCTTGCCAGGAGGGAGAACCTGACTATTCGCCAGCTCTACCAGGCAATCGCGGGTGCGCGTGGTCATCGCACCATCTGGGGCACTCCTGAGCAGATTGCCGATCAATTGGAGGAATGGTTTGTTAATGACGCAGCGGATGGCTTTAACATCATGCCACCCTATCTGCCAACTGGTTTAGATGACTTTGTCGAATTGGTTATTCCTATCTTACAACAGCGCGGCTTGTTCCGCACAGAGTATGAAGGTCGAACCTTGCGCGAGAATCTTGGCCTGACTCGTCCTGCTAGCCAGTTTGCGATACCCTCTTATGTATAAACTTTCCTAAAAAGCGTAGATGCTCTCCTAGAACCTGCCAGCTTTTGGCAAGAATGTGCTCTTCTAAAAAAACAGGGCCACAATTTTGTCTAGGAGAGCTGTTCCTCCCCAAATCTGTGAGCAAACGGCTCTTCAGACCAGCGGTCCAGTTCTCACAATCACGCAAGCTATGGCAACTGGCAAGCTTATGCATTGAAGGCATGAGCTTGCCTTAACAACGATTCATGAAGCAATGCTTTCTTACGACTGACAGGGCATCTTGTTCCCTGGCTCAAAAAGAAAGCATTGATCACATGCCTGATTTAACGCTCATCCGAGCTATGAGTGTTGCCAAGGGAGAGAGCCCTCAGTGGGCGGCACCCATCCCTCACTTTGGATGAATGACTTTACATCTTCGGCTCCACTAATTTTAAGCCAGATAGGCCCCTCATCTGGCTCAATTTCTAATATGAAGTGAAAGAATGGACAACAGAGCCGTTCGTAACGAAGAAAGGTCGCCACTGTTTGCAACATCTCTGTTTCATTGGGGAGCCGCCACGCATAGCCTGTAGAAAGTTCTTGTATCTCTTGCACGTTTGCAAAGATCCGTTGAGTATTGGCTTGATGCACCGGTCGAAGTTCTTGTGGAATGGCAGCGATGTTGCAAGCGAATACTGGCTCAGTAGGTTGGAATGACATTGAGAGAACCTCCAATGGTCTTGCATATTTTTCTGTTACCAGCATACAATTTCAAGTAAACTTGAAGTCAAGAGGAAACAGATGGAAGAACTCTCTATAGGGGAAGTGGCGCGTCGATCAGGTTTACGGACATCTGCTCTGCGCTACTACGAAAGTATGGGCTTGCTCCCTACTCCTCGTCGAATCTCGGGTGGGCATCGTCGTTATGACACCAGCGTGCTGGACCTCCTCAGAATCTTGCAGATGGCACAGCATGCTGGATGTACCATCGCGGAAATGCATCTGCTTGTGGCAGGCTTCTCCTCAGACATCCCGGCGAGCAAACGCTGGGAACACCTGGCTCAAAAGAAAACTTCTGGAAGTTGAGGAAGTTATTGCTCACGCTCAGCAGACCAAACGATTCCTGGAACGATTGTTACAATGTGGATGCCTTCGTTTAGAAGAGTGCCTCGAAACATACGAGAGCGAGGGATATTCACTCATCACGCGTGCCACCAGAAAGGATTTACGATAAAGCGGGTGCCTTCTCTTGACTGGTTTCGCCACTGTTGCTATGGTAAGAGTACCATCGTTCTATCCCCCCTGGGGGGAGGGCAGATGAGATGAGGAGAAAGGAGCGCCTTATGACGGGAGAGCAAGAGAAAGCGCGTGAAGATATCGCGAATCGGTTGGCACGCATTGCCGGACACGCAGCAAGTCTCAAACGTCTCTGGGATGAGGGACGTGAGAGCCGGGAGATGCTCACGCAGGTTGCTGCCGTGCGGGCTGCCCTCGATGCGGTTGGACGAGCCATTTTAGAGCAGGAAATTGATCATCAGCTGAGCCGCGCGCTTGTGTATGGAGTTTCTGATGAAGCAAGCAGAGCGTTAAAAGAGGCGCTTGACCGTCTTCTCTAAGAGCTTGAAAGGAGCAACTATATGGAGTCTGGCCGTAGCCGCCCTCCGAGTAGAAGGAGGGCCTACACCATGGCACCGGAGGAGTGCATTGAGACGAACTGATCACCAGAGCTCATAGGATCGTGACCTTCCTCTCGTTGATATGCTCGCGTCCGGTCGCAACTTGAACATGTGTAGATCTGGCTACACGCGAGCGAGTTGAGTAAGCGTTGTGCTGTCTGGCATGGATCTTGACGCATATGACACGACACGACAACGAGATAGGAGGAACTTCTTCATGAAGCACACCACACCCACGCGAAAAAAAGCTGAGTTGACGACACGGCCTCGCCGACCTCGTCCACCCCTGCTTCAGCGCGTACTTTTTTATCTGGGTATTTTTGGTCCAGGCCTCATTGCCGCTAACGCAGGCAACGATCCCGGCGGGATTGCAACCTACAGTAGTATGGGAGCACAGTTTGGCTATTCCATGTTGTGGGTGATGGTCATTTTGACCGTCGGGATGGGGTTGGTCCAGGAAATGTGTACGCGCATGGGAGTCGTGACGGGCAAAGGGCTGTCTGATCTGATTCGGGAGAACTTTCCTCTGCGCCTCACTGTCTTTATCATGTTTGTTTTCCTGCTGGCCAATGGAGGCGTGATCGTTTCTGAGTTCATTGGGGTTGCCGCCGCATTGAACCTCTTTGGCATTCCGTCCTGGATTGGAGCGCCATGCGGCGGCTTGCTCATCTGGTTGCTGGTGGCGCGTGGTTCCTACAAGCACGTCGAGAAAATCTTTTTAGCCTTAACCTTCGTCTTCTTTGCTTATATCTTTTCCGCTTTTCTCGCCAAACCTGATTGGGGCGCGGTGGCTGTTGGGACCTTCATTCCGACCATCCGGCCGAGTGGGAGCTATATCTTGATGATTGTGGCCGCCGTAGGTACGACAATTAGCCCCTACATGCAGCTATACGTGCAAAGTGCCGTAGTTGAGAAAGGCATTGGCATGCATGAGTACAGATATGAGCGCTTCGAGGTTTGGGTTGGTGCCATTTTCTCCAATACGATTGCCTTCTTTATTATCGTCTCGACGGCGGCGACCCTCTTTGTGGCGAGCCATGGCGTCGGTGTGCCTATTAGCTCGGCGGCAGAAGCCGCCCAGGCCCTCGCGCCGTTTCTCGGCATCTTTGCCAGTCGGGCGTTTGCCGTGGGAATGTTGGGAGCAGCACTGCTGGCGGCTGGTGTGTTGCCTCTTTCTACTAGTTATTCGCTCTCCGAAGCCTTTGGTTTTGAACGAGGAGTGGGACGAGCCTTTCACGAGGCTCCATTCTTCTGGGGGCTGTTCACGTTATTAATTATTCTTGGCGTGATTGTCGCTATGCTGCCAAATTTGCCCGTCATCCAAATACTGCTGAATCTTTATCTGTTGAATGGTCTCTTGCTTCCTATTATTCTCTTTGCCATTTTATATCTGGTGAATCAGAAACGGCTGATGGGCCGCTACACCAATCGCTTGATCTATAATGTGCTCTCTTATGCCCTGACGATTCTCGTGAGTGGACTTGCTGCCCTCTATCTGCTTACCCAGGTCTTGGGGTTCTTTGGTATTCAGCTGTTTCGATGAATGCGCATAACATGATCGTAGAAAGCCGAACATTTGGAAAGCCCTATCTGCTGATACGTATCCTTGACGCTCTTTATCGGGCTTGCGTATACTATACATAATAAAATAAATGAGGAGGGTGACACGCTCGCGATGAGGCTCGCGTAACGCCGGCATCGGCTAATAGCTTCTACGAACTCACATCAACAGGATGATTGTCATGGGCACATGTGAGCAGCGGTAGAAGCTTTTTTCTTGTTGAGAAACTACGGGCATTCTCTTGAAGCAGGCAATCTTTTATATTGCACGTGTGCTCCTGTCTCTGTTCGTGGGATTATCGAGAAGCTCAGAACTGCCATTTGGATTGCCTCAAGATATGCGTCATTCCTCAGATTGCCCGGCGCGCATGGGAAAGGAAAGGCCGGTATGAGTTTGCTGCGACATGGAAAAGCTCTGGCGCTGACCATCTACCTTGGTGAATCTGATCAATGGCAAGGAAAAAACCTCTACATCGCCATTGTCCAGCTTCTTCGTCAAGCCCGGTGCGCAGGCGCGACGGTCACGCGCTCTATCGCAGGGTTTGGCGCGGGTGAGCATCTGCATACCCAGGAGAAATTTCACCTGGTTTCAGATGCCACCGTTATCATTCACGTGGTAGATCGACCCGAACGCCTTCAGCGCTTGCTTCCGCAACTGGAAGAAATGCTCCAGGGAGGGCTCATGACCATTCATGAGGTTGAGGTCCTCAAGTATACCCATGCGCCCTCGCATGGCCTCTCCCGCAAGTTACCCGTGAAACAAATCATGGAGACATCTGTCGTGACTGTCTCACCGGAAACATCCGTGAATAGTTTGTTACCATTGCTTATAGACGCCCCTTTTCGTGCCCTTCCTGTTGTCGATGCGCAGCATCATCTGGTGGGCATCATCGGGACCCGCGATTTGATTGACGCCGATGTCCTCTCACTGAGGCGCGGCATTATTCGGACAACCCGCGAGATAGATCAAACGGCCCTGCACGCTCTTTCCCACCCAGCACCAACGCCTGAATTGACTGCCCGGGATGTGATGAACCGCCAGATCCGCACCATCTCCCCCGATGCATCTGCCAAAGAAGCCGCGCACCTCATGACGGAAACGCCAGTACGCGTCCTGCCAGTCGTCTCCTCGGATGGGAAGCTCCTGGGGATGCTTTCCCGTTCTGATCTCTTACAGTTGCTGATCACAAGTCCACTGGCAAGCACAGCGGAGGCCCATGATGAGCACACTGTCAGGCCGAGCCAACCACTGCACGCGGCCCCTGTGCAGCAACAACCGATCGGCGCTTTCTCGCTTGCGGTGGCTCCTACCGTCGAGGCACACCTGCCCCTCTCACAGGTGATCGATGCTCTGGTAGTCTCGCCCCTCAAGCGCGTCTTCGTCGTCAATGACCAGGGACAGGTACAGGGAGTCATCAGTGATATTGATATCTTGACCCGCCTTCACGAGGCCGAGCGCCCCGTGTTCTTGCGCTTGTTGCAACAATGGACACGGGGAGGGCAACCACAACGCCTGCCCTCTGGAGCGTTGCGAACAGCTCCAGGAAAAGCACGCATCGCAGCTGATGTGATGAACCCGGAGGTCATTACCGTCAATGAGACTACCACCGTACAGGACACGATTAAACGGATGATGGAGACACACCGGAAAGTGCTGCCGGTTGTTGATAGTCACCACCGGATACAAGGCGTCGTAGGACGTGCCGATGTCCTGCGTCTGGTCCTGGAAGGATAGAGGAAAAAAGACACATGACATCACCATTGTTCTCATCACATAGCAAGCCAGGAAAACGGATTCGTATTTTCCTTGGGGAAGCACAAGAGCACCGTGGGAAGCCGCTCTATCGACGCGTGCTTGAGGAGGCATACAGCCATACAGCCATTGCCGCCACGGTTGTGCGTGGCATTGAAGGCTTTGGGCCAGAGCACATTCTCTCCACAGATCGCTTTCCCGACCTGGCCGATAATTTGCCCATCGTTATTGACATCGTGACTCATGAGGAGCGTGCTGCGCCTCTGCTTGCCGCGCTTGATGAAATCGTCCTGCAAGGTATGATAACCACGACCCCCATTGAGATCCTCCTCTCTACAAAGAATGAATAATACAGAGAAACATGATAGATATGGGAGATTCCTTTTGAATAACACTATTCTTATAAAACGGGGCTTATTGCTCGAATACCTCACACTCAGTTGGAACGTCGTTGGCGTCGTCATCGTTATTGTCGCCGCTATTGCCGCTCGTTCTGTCGCCCTGGCCGGATTCGGGCTGGACTCACTAATCGAAATCTTTGCGTCTGTTGTCGTTGTCTGGCAACTTACCGGCGTCAATCAACAGCGCGAGCGTCAGGCGCTCCGCTTTATTGGCATCGCATTCATTGCCCTGGTCATCTATATTCTTGCGCAATTACTCTATACACTTCTCACAGGAACACATGCGGTCACCTCGATGGGAGGTATTGCCTGGATTACAGCTACTTTCATCGCTATGCTCCTCCTCGCCTTTGGCAAACGCATGACGGGGCAGCAATTGCAGAATGAAGTGTTATTGACAGAAGGGCGCGTCACGCTTATAGATGCCTATCTGGCAGGGGCTGTTCTGGTGGGATTGGTGCTCAATGCGCTCTTCGGCTGGTGGTGGGCCGATCCGCTCGCGTCTCTGGTGATTGTTTACTATGGTATCAGGGAAGCCTTCCATGCGCTGCGAGAGAGTGCGCAAAGCGGAGAGCAATCGCTTATTCAGGGAAAGGAGCACTAATGTTTCCTCTCCTTTTTACACTCGGGTTGCTGCTCATCGGGACCATTCTACTTCTTGCCGGGGCGGATTGGTTTGTTGATGGAGCGGGTGATCTGGCTCGCGCTCTGGGGGTTAGTGTGCTGATCATCGGCGTGCTGCTGGCCGGACTGGAACCGGAGGAGATGCTTACCGCCGCTATTGCATCGGCACGTGGCGCTCCAGGTCTTGCCGTCGGCAATGTCATTGGGACAAATGTCACCATCGTCACCGCGGCATTGGGCCTCTCCGCACTCATTTTTCCCCTGTCTATTGACCGGAGCGTGCGGCGACAAGCTTTCATTGCGACGCTAGTTTCGGTCATTCCCGTTGTGCTGCTCTTTCTAGGAAGCGTTACCCGGCTCGCAGGAATCCTCTTGTTGGTGATATTTGTTGGTTACACCGCGTTCCTCTTTCGGACAGATCAGGAGGCAATCAAGCAACGGGCCTTGTCCGAAGATGACGATGACGACGACCGTGACCAGGAGTGGCACTCGCGCCCACGCTTCTCCTGGAAGCCAGTTCTGCTGACCTTCGGCGGTCTGGCAGCCATGGCTGTGGGTGGTCCAGCCATAGTGGAAGGGGCCTTGAGGTTTGCGAGCCTCATTGGACTCAGTCAGGGGGCGGTCGGGGCAACCATTGTTTCGCTTGGGACGGGGGCCGAGATGATTGCACTAGGGGTGAGTGCAGCCCGCAAAAAACAAGCGGCTCTTCTGGTGGGGGGTATCCTTGGTTCCTTCGCCTATAATCTGCTTGTCACGCTTGGATTGGCTGCTACCATCCGCGCTCTTCCAAGAGACACTCATATAACATTGATCGCCTTATCCATTATGGTTATTGTGCACCTGATGCTTCTGGCTCTTGTCTGGTACGGGAAGATTCCTCGATGGATGGGGGCCTTCCTCGTGGGAATCTATATTATCTACCTTATTGTTGTTGTGCTAGCCTAAAGCTACGATAGACCACTTCGGCATATCATAAGAGATTCCTTCTATGTTTGAATAGGAGACGATCTCCTGATAATATCGCAAAGAGAAAGCGTTTGTGGTGATTCTAGGAATGGAGAATCACGCATAAGCTATCGTGCATGCCAGAATGCTGAGGGGACCTGCGAGATCACCTCAGCACACCCATAGAATGTTATCAACCTCTATGGTGTGCTGAGGGTGATCTCGCGCATCTATGTTTACAACTGCTGAGTAAATTCTTGCCGAACTTTGTCCCCTCCACTCTGTTGCCGATCTTTGATCCATTGATCCACTCCTGCGCTTACAGGCTCATCTCCTTTGATGATGCGCAAGAAATGGTCGCTGTCTATCTGGCTGAGCTTGGCTGATTGTAACCTGGCAGTCTCTGAAACCAGGTTGGTGGTCGGATCGTCGATGCCCATCTTGAGCAACTGGCGCTGGGTATTCTGAAGCGCGGGGCCTAAAGGTGGCTCATCGGGGTAGTAGAGAACCTGAGGTGCGTTGGCAATATAAGCCATATCTTGTATCTCGTTCTGGCCTCTATCACTGACCTTCTTTAAGCCATTTGGCCCCTTCTCGTTGTCCCAGCCATCAATGCCCAGCGCCAGGAACTGGCCCTCGACACTAAAGGTGGGAGCACAGAGATAATCGAGGATGCGCAGCAGTTCTTTGACGCGCCCACTATCTCCACCTTTCTGTATAGGAATGCTCGCGACCCCATAGTAACCACCACCTTTCCAGTGGACGGCTGCGCCGCCATCATACCCAAAAGGCGGCAAGATCACAACATCGGCTTTGGGATTGATTTTCTTTGCATTTGCACGCTGACCAGAGAGAGCTGTAAATCCATCCACATATGCGGCAAATTTGCCGCTCGCATGGTCGCTCTTGTTTTGTGCTTGCGTGGCCGTAAAGGAATCGGGATGGAAAAGGCCGGCATCCCAGAAGCGCTTAACAGTGGCTATTGCATCTTTGAATTGCGGCATCTCAATATAGTAGGTGAGTTTGCCATTTTGCATCCCCCACTTGTTAGGAAGGCGGTACATCTGGTAGAAGAAATCTCTGGTGGGGCTGATTGAGCCAAAGGCCCAGGTTTGCTGACCGTCTGGTTTGGCCTTTTGGATTTCTTGCGCCATCTTGAAGAATTCGTCGAGATTTTTAGGATCAGTTATACCCACCTTCTGCATCCAATCTCTGCGAATGCACAGGACTTCGCCAGCAGTTGAGCGGGGGCGGGGCACACCAAAAATTTTGCCAAAGCGCGACGAGTTCTTCCAGGCATCGGGTCCGATCTTTGCCAGATTGGGAAACTGTTTGCGGGCGCTTTCCGAAAGATAAGGGGTCAGATCGGTAAATGCCCCTTGCTTCACCGGTGTAATCAACGCAGGTGCACCATCGAGTCCCACGTAGAAAATATCGGGCACATCGCCACTGGCCAGCAAGGCTGTAGCCTTCTCCGGGTATGTATCGCTAGGGCCGAGCATCACTTGCCAGTCAACGTTCAGACGCTTGTTGAGCTCCCGCCAGTATTTGTTCTGACCATAAGGCGTGGGGGCGGGATGAAAGCTGATAGTAAAGGCTGTCACCTTGCCACCGTGACCCGGCACATATTGCACTGATTGTATAAGTGGTGGGGGAGCAGTATAAGCATCAAGAACGTTAGGATCATCTGATGGAAAATATGTTTTGCCGACCGAGGCATCCAACGTCGCCCTGGCATCCTTCTGTGACAGGGTGTTTACGTGCGTGGTTTTCGTTAGCGGCTGGTTATCCGATCCGCCGCAGGCTGCTAGCAGCACGCTACCGGTCGTCACAGTGCTCATCATCTGTATGAAGCGGCGACGGTTATATACACCACTCAGTTCGTCATGCTTAGACTGATTGTCCATTGATTCCTCCTCGTTTGCAAAGAAGATGAGATGAAAAGTCCCTATACCTCATTCCGTTGGAATAGGTACAGCCATAATCCCATATCATGAGCTGTCTGTTGGGCTAGCCTTTGATGGCTCCGGTCAGAACACCTTTGGCAAAGTGTTTCTGCAAGAAAGGGTAAACGATCAGAATGGGAATGATAGTGATAACTACCACTGCCATCTGAATAGTAATGTCGGGTGGAGCTACATCTGTGACTACACCTGTATCGGCTGGTATGGTGCCCTGTAAAATAATCTGGCGCATAACAATCGTGATAGGATAGAGCTGCGCATTATTGATAAAGAGCACAGCATCGAAGAAACTGTTCCACTGCCCAACGGCGTAGAAGAGAGATATAGCCGCCAGAGGAGCCTTTGAGAGGGGAAGCACGATGCTCCAGAAGGTACGCAGATCGTTCGCACCGTCCATTTTCGCGCTCTCCATTAGCTCTTGCGGCAAAGCCATAAAGAACTGACGCATCACGATCAGATTGAAGGGTGCGACGGCGCTCGGTATCACAAGCGCCCAGATGGTATCAATGAGGTGGAGTTCACGTACCACCAGATAGCGAGTGATCATGGTAGGCGCAAGCAGCATGGCGAGCAAGACCATCCAGAGCAAGACTTTACTACCAATGACATTCTTGCGGCTCAGGCCATATGCCATTGTGGTTGTCAATAGCATGCTGATGGCTGTTCCAAGCAAGGTCACCGTAATGCTGACAAGCAGACCTTGCACAACCGTCCCACCCTTGAGAATCCATTGATACGCCTCCAGAGTTGGATGAAGCGGAAAAATAATTAACCTGCCGCCCGCAACATCCGCATAGCTGGAGAGGCTGACTGCGAGAATGTAGACGAAAGGGAACAGCATAATCACGGCCAGCAGGAGCATGCTGATATAGAGTGCCCACCGGCTCAGAAAGCTAGAACGCTCCCAGGTTGGCATTAGAATAATCCCTCCTCTCCGAACTTCTTGACTAGCTTATTCGCAGCCCAGATCATAACGATGCCTATTACGGCTTTTGTTAGTGCTACGGCTGCAGAGTAGCCCCAGAGGCCGTTGATGATGCCACGGCTATAGACAAAGGTATCCACGACCTCAGCCACATCCATTGTAAAGCCTCCACGCTGGAGAAAGATCTGCTCAAAGCCAACGCTCAGGATGCTTCCCATACGCAGGATCAGCAGCATAATGATGATTGCGCGGATGCCTGGCAAGGTGATATGCCAGATCCTTCTCCATTTGCTCGCTCCATCAACCACCGCCGCCTCATAAAGCTCAGGTGTGATGCTGGCGATAGCTGCCAGAAAGATGATGGTACTCCAGCCGCTCTCCTTCCAGATTACCTGCAAGACGATCATCGGTTTGAAGAGTGCAGGATTGGTCATGAGGTCAACCGGTTTGCCTCCCATGCCGATGATGAGATGATTGATAAAACCATCGCCGCCAAAGATCTGCTGCCAGATGCTGACAATGATGACCCATCCTAAAAAGTGCGGAAGATAGAGGATGCTCTGTATGAAGCGCTTGAAACGCTCAGCTGGTATCGCGCTTAGCACGAGTGAAAGGACGATTCCTATCGGGAAGGCGAAGATGATTTGCAGCAGGCTAATGATAAGCGTGTTCTTTAGTACTACCAACACATCGGGGTCGCTGAATAATTGCGCGAAATTGGCAAGGCCAACCCAGGGGCTTTTGAAAATACCTAGATAAGGCGAATAGTCCTGAAAAGCTGTCACATTGCCGAGCAATGGAAGATAATAGAAAAGTAGAAAATACACTAGCCCGGGGAGGATCAGCAAATAGATCCAGCGGTCCCGCCAGATGAGTCGCCACGTGGATGACTTCGGCCTGCCTCTCACGTGATCTGCGGCAACGCGAGGCTCCTGGTCAGACCGCTTGTTCGTGGACTGTACAGTTGCGTCTGTCATATATCTCTCTCCTTTGGCAACAAGCCTTGTTGCCAGGAAATATATCTTGCATGTCTGCATTGACTACTCATATGCTGAATACATAAGCCGCAAAATCATTTCGCAATTTTTTGCAGATCACAAGGCGATGAAGTCATGTATTGTTGATCTGCTTTGAGAGAATGAGCATAGATAAACGGTTACGCCCTTTCGGAAAATTAACATATTTGCATGTAAAAGTCAAGTTTCATCAAATGCTTTGTTTGCCTTGAAAAGTATTGCAATTTTCTTGCAAAAAATGGTATATTTTTTCGAAAGGCTCTATACAAAAAGATGGGCCATCGAATCGAGGTTGGAGGATTGTTATGCACCATCACCAGGGGAGGCGACCGCGACAGGGCGAGATAGCGGTCGCGGCGGGCGTCTCAATTAGCACTGTTTCGCGTGTGCTGAATAATTCTGAGGGAATTAGTCAGACGCTGCGGGAGCGCGTACTGGCGGCGGCGGCTGACCTTGGCTACGAGGCCAGAGAAAGCACGCTTACGCAGATACATCTCCTGATGACCACAGGCACGTCCAGTAATGACCCCTTTCATACCGATATCATGAATAGCATCGAGGCTACTTGCCGCGAGCATGATATTCGCTTGACCCATACAGTGATCGGCTTTGATACTGATAAGGCGCAACGTGAGACGCTCTTAGAGCGTATAAGGCAGAATATTACCGATGGCTTTATTTTTATGGCTGTAGATGATCGCATCCTACTGGAGCAAGCTATGGGTCTGACCTCTCAGATGGTACTGCTTAATGCTGTGCACTGGAATCTCCAGGTTGATACGCTGCTGCCCGATAACGTGATTGGCCCCCGCCTGGCTGTGAACTATCTGACCGAGCGGGGCCACCGTGCGATTCTACACGCGACCGAGTTGAAGCGCAGCACCATTAAGAGCCGTTTTGCATCCTATCAGGCGGCATTACAAGAAGCAGGCATTCCTTACGATCCCAACCTGGTATTAGAGACGGCATTGGGGCCTGCCTGGGCCTATCAGCGCATGAAGGATTTCCTGGCAACTAAGTATCCTCCGTTTAGCGCGGTTTTCTGCGCAAATGACATGTCCGCGATGGGGGTTATTCGTGCTCTGCAAGAGGCTAACTATCGTATACCCCAGGATATTTCTATCATTGGTTACGATGATATTGAAACCGCTCCTTTTATCGTACCGCCGCTTACCACTATTCGCATTGATCGCGCTGCACTGGGAAGGCTGGCCGTACAGCGCCTGATCGAACGCAACGCCCACCATGATCTAACGCCGATACATGTAGAGCTTTTTTCACAATTGATCGAGCGCCAATCTGTAGCTCCCCTTAATGAGGCAAACATGGCAGATTAGCAAGCGGGCAAACATGGCAGATCCTTATACTCGCTTCGTTCTTATTTGCGCTGTGGCATCATTGCTAATATGGTAGGAAGTAGGAGGTTTATGTTGATATAGTGAATAAGTGTAACTCGGATGCGGCGATAGATCCGTAATCGCTCCTCTTCCGTCTGTTCGGCCAGTGGTTCATTTTCTACTGACCATATGTGACGCCGACCGGCGTTGGGAATAAAGGGTCATTGATCCGCAGCACCACTACATAAAACGATTCCCTCATCCCAATCAAGGTAAAAAGTGGTTCTGTTGTTTGCGGAGATAGAAGCAATGGCACAAGCGCTCATTTTGCCTGCGCCAACTCGATGGGCATTTTGACCTTGCCTGGCTTTTGGTGGATCAGATATCAATAAAAAGGCCCGGGCGCACCCCGGGCCTTTTCTGATAGCTTCTCTGTCAGAGAGCTAGTTACTCTTGATGAATCTGGATATTCCCACCATTGAGAGTGAGGGGATCGAAAGTCAGATCAGCTACCACTGCACCTCCAGGACTGCTCAATTTAAGACCGAACTGGTCGTTAGTACCTGGTTCACCGTTATCAACGCCAGTTACCTGGAAGGTGTAGTTGCCTACCCCATTGTTAGTAGCTTTGCCTGTAAAGACCGCTGTACTGGAAGTAGGGCTACTTTTGATGATTGCCAGCGTGTCCAGTACGTTGCTCTTGACTACAACATCCCCAGTAGGCCGGTGTTCAATGTAGATAAATTGGCCCTGGGCCTGCCCATTTTTGAGATATTTGACGTTAAAGCCGAAGTCAGCCCGGACGCCGCTGTGAATAAGAATACCTCCGCCGGTGGTAAAGCCTAACGAAGGATCATAGACTGTGAGAATACTATGAGCACTGCCCTGATAGTATTTGCCCCCCACAGTTATGACTACGTCGTAGACGTTGACGGGGACATTCGTGAAGGCACAACTAACAGCCAGTTCAGAGCCATTGAGCGTACCGCTGCCAGCAGTACAGTTAACTGTCGAGCCTGGGCCTATTGGAACAAGACTAAAGTTGACCGGGGTAACCTTGCTGATGTCGCCAGGGCTGCCATCAGCGACCTCCTTGATGGAGGCACTAAGGTTGAAACTGGGAGAAGCGCCACCAGCAGTCGCCACCTGCACCACTGAAGGGTTGGTACTGGCGGGGGTTACCACGGTGTCTTCTTTCGTCACTGTCAAACCAGTGCTGTCGGAATTATCAGTGAAGTTGGCATTGGTCGAAGTAAAGTTAGCAGTGACCGTGTAGGCACTATCAGGTTGCAGCTCAACCTTATAAGGCAAAGTTGCTACTCCTGTGCTATCAATCTGAGCCGAACCTACTGACAGAGGTTTGCTTAATCCTCCACCGCTGATAAAGAATTCTACCGAACCGCTGAGAGTTTGATCACCCAGTGAGACCGGGCTAACCGTAGCATTCAGATTAATCATATCGCTGTACTGCACCGGAGAT
Source organism: Dictyobacter formicarum (assembly GCF_016587435.1). Next base: position 58,409 of record NZ_BNJJ01000005.1, on the reverse strand, counting down.
GGGGTAACAGCCACTTTGACGTTGGTAGACGCTTTAGCAACAGTGAAGGTCTGTGCCATATCCGCCGCTGGCTTGAAGTTGCCATCGCCCGCCTGCGAGGCAGTGATCGTACAGTTGCCCGCGCCGGTCAGGTGGACCGTTGCGCTGGTGATAGTGCAGGTGCCGTTTGCCGCGAAGCTGACCGGTAGGCCCCACGTGGTGGTGGCAGCGACCTTGAAGTCAGCGTCACCGTAGGTCTTATCAGGGATCGCAGGGAAGGTGATAGTCTGGTCGGCTTTGCTGAAGACCTTGATTTCATACAATCCGGGATTATAGCCGGGTGGGTTGCCATTTGTAAAATTTATGTATTTCGATACTGTGATGCGGAGATAGCGGTACTTTGCGGTGTCTACAATATTATCGGAAGTGAAGCCCAGATCTGTGTTGGTGCTGCGATCAGCGAGCTGCGTATAAGTTGCATTGTCTATACTGCCGTAAATTTTATACTGATAGTACGCTTCTGATCCTCCGACTCCTCTCCAGGTCAGGTCGATGCGGCCAATGGACTTTGCTTCGCCCAGATCTATGTTCACTGAAACCGGCAAGGTCTTGTTACTTGCTTCCCAATAGGTTGAGTATGATCCGTCATTGGCAAGCCCCGCGTCATGACCTGAACTGCTGGTTGTCGCCGTTACTCCCGCACCGGAAGAAATCAACTGCACCGATGGCGCCAGGAGGTCACCGGTGGTGACATTCAACTTGAATCGGGAGACATAATCCATGGTCGCCGTGCGGTTGACACTGTCCAGTGTTAACGGCAACCAGATATACTCCGAGGCACCCAACTTGTTCGGATGCCAGCGGTCGCCGGCGTAAATATAGGTGGTTTTCGTCGTGCCTTTAACTGTGAGGATAAATGCTGGCTGCGTGTAAAACGACCAATTGTCGCCAAAATTTTGTGGCGCTGACCAGGGTCCGGCCATCGAGGTCGCCGTCGCATATTTTCCTTGATTCGGCGCCCAGCCGGATTGTCCCGACGTGAACAAATAATAGATGCCGTCTTTTTTCACTACCGCCGGGGCCTCTCGGCGCTGCCCCGCATACAGGACTGCAATTCTTGTTTGAACGTTGAGATAATCTGGCGTTAATTGATAGACGTTCAAATCGAGATTGTTGTTTGCACTGGAGATCAGGTAGGCGGTGCCGTCATCGTCCTGGAATAAGGTGAAATCCCGGGATTGGTCTCCTAGCGGGTTGAAGCTGCCCAGATAGGTGAAATTGCCATCCGGAGTATCGCTTACCGCGACCGCCACCTTGGCTTCATTATAATTTGCCGCTGGTTCTTTATGCCCCCACATCACATATTTATGGGTAGCCGCGTTATAGAGCACTTTCGGTCGCTCGATTTTGGCATCTGCTAGCTCTGGGGCCGAATTGACCGTAAGGATATTATTTCTGAAGCTCCAATGCACCAGGTCCTTGGAGGCATACGCCGCGACGTTGAGGAAGGAGGCGTTGTTTTGTGACTTATCTTCCCCATACCAGTAATAGGTATCGCCAACCTGGAGGATATAGCCGCCATGGCCCTGGATCACGCTGGCGTTGTTATCGGGGCACCAAAAGCCGGCGTTTTGAATGAAATCATCTTCAGGTTTCGGCGTCGTTACTTTTACCTCGGCGGATTTTGCTGATTCTCCGGTGGGATTAACAGCCGAAACGGTATAGTAATAAGTCGTTTCCGGTGTTAATTGGCAGTCTATACCATTGGTCGAGATGTATAAGTTCTGGTTGACCGGGTTGATAAGTGTATACGGTCCACCCGGCTGGGTAGCACGGTACAGATTATAGGAAGTGGCGTCGGTAGCCTGACTCCAGCGAAACTCCGCACTTTGTGAATTAATTTTTGCCACGGACAATCCTGTCGGTACGCCCGGCAAGGGAATTGTGGTCTTCGCACTAATGGTATCTGATGAGGCAGACTCTAATCCGTCGGCGGTTTCATAGGTAACCTTGTAATGGTAGGTCGTTCCTTTGGTTAATCCCGTATCTTGATAGGAAGCGTCTGTCCCCTTATAGATAGGTTGAAAGGTCCCTGTCGCGCTGCTGGAGCGGTACAGTCGATAAACGGTCGCTTCTGGTACCGTATTCCATGTTAACGACACTGACGTATCCGTTATGCTGCCGGCGGCTAGCCCGGTTGGGGCGGCTGGCGCCGGAGCGGTCAGGTCTTTCACCACAACATCGTCAAACCCGGCCTGTCCCCAGTTCGTGCGGAAGCCGATCTTCCCGGCCGTGAGCGCCGTATCCGTCACCTCGAAGCGGGTGTCACCGTTGAGAGCGCAACGGATGGTGCTGCCTTGAACGGTGATACGCAGGGAATACCAGGTATTGGTTGTCGGAGTCAAGGGAAAGCTTGCGAAGATGGTGGAGGTTCCATTGACCTTTTTCGATATCTCCAATTTGGCGTCGCCAACTTTATCAATCCGGCACATGTAGTAGTTGTTGCTGTCTTTGTAGCGAGCTACCAGCCCCGGATACGGCTCGGTATCCATCAGTTTTACTCTGGCTTCGTACGAATAATCCGTCCAGGATGGGTCACCGGCGATGGCGTAGGCTTCGTTATTAATACCCGTCTTACCTTGCGAAAGTATCTTATTAGAAGCATCCGCAGGGTCTGTGATCACCGACCACGGTACATTCTCTGTTGTTGCAAGCGTCGTTGAGGTCGTCCAGGCCTGGGTAGTGTAATTGCTATCCTGAAAATCGTCAGTGAAGAGAGGAGTTGTAGCTGCAAAAGCAGATTTTATGGGTAAAAATTGAAAGAAAGAAATGAATGTAAGAACAACTACGGCATTGATTGTTATCTTAGTGAAAAAAATCATCTGTTTCGTTGGCATATTCATTGCCAGAATGCTTCCTTTCTACGTCTCTGCACAATTAACCAGCGCATTCCTCCTGGCAGGCGCATGCACGTCAAACTGCGAAAATAACTCGTGTCCTGGCGACCTCAGGCTTTTGCAGCCATGTTAACCGGACAAACGCTTGTCCGTATTTTCGGCTGCCGGCATCGCTTCAAAAAAGAGCTATTTCACACTTTCCAGGTTTTTGTTCTGCTGCCTTGCAATTAATTTATTTGGTGGGTAAATAAAATATAAGTTGCGGGGGAAGTTTTGTCAAGTAGGAAAGCACAACAAATCTTCCAGATTTGAAAATTATGCCCCTATTTCCACATTTTCGTCTGGAGGACTGCATATTTGCGCATGTAACGCTTTTTATTATATGTGTTAAACCGTTTTTATACGGATGTTTGAAGCTACTGAATCGCGTAACGTTCCCCCAAGGCTGGCAGGTGGCCCTTCGGTGCTGCCTTTCCCTTGACAAAATGCTCCAGCGCTTCTATATTTTATTTTATTCTTAAATAAAATAAATCTGCAGAGAAGAGGGCCTGCGTATGGAGCTAGATACAACTTTAACCGACTACAAAAGCTTACGCGATAACAATCTGCATCGTCTGTTGAATCTCATTCGCCTGAACGCCCCAGTTTCCCGCCCTGATCTCGCTACAGCGTCCGGCCTGAGTCCAGCTACCGTGCTTGCCCTGACGAACGAACTGAGCAAACGTGGACTGATCATTGAGAAAGGTACAGCCAATGCGCCACGTGGACGCCGCCCAACACTGCTCGCACTTGATCCCGCTGGTAGCTACGCGATTGGTTTGATGATCCGCGAATGTGAAACCGTCGGCTCGATCATCAATCTGCACGGCTCGATTATTGCTTCGTTACACTGGAATCTCAACCTCGCCGAGCAGAGCGAGCATACGATCGATTGTATCGCAGAACTGGTGGAGGAACTGATCAGTCAGAACGAAGCTACCTGCAAGCACATTATCGGCGTTGGGTGCGCTGTCTCTGGGTATATCGATAGTCAAAATGGTATCTGTGTTGATTCCTGGCAACTGGGCTGGCACAATTTCGCGCTTGGTCCGTTGTTGTCTGAGCGCCTTCATATGCCAGTTCTAGTGAGCAATAATGTGAGTTGCATCTCCTGTTATGAAAATCTTTTTGGGAGGGGACAGACCTATCAGAACTTTCTCACAATCGCGCTGGGGCGTGGCCTGGGTCTGGGAATCGTGCTCAATGGCGAGATTTATAGTGGCTCTACTGGTGGCGCGGGCGAATTTGGGCATACAGTCGCCGTCGTGGATGGCAGGCGCTGTGAATGCGGCCATCGTGGCTGCCTGGAAGAGTATGTCGCGCACCGGGGACTCATAGCTACCTACAGCGAATTGCTCCGAGCTGGTGGTTTTTCACAGGCAGAGCCGACGCTTGAGCAGTTGCTACAGAGTCCGCCCGACGACCAGATGGCGAGCCTGACATTCCGGAAAGCTGGCCGTTTGTTTGGCGCGGGCCTGGCCAGTATCGTCAATCTCTTCAATCCCGAATGCATTATTATCACTGGCGAAGGTATCGAATATGGTGAACGCTTTTTCGATCCCGCGCTGCAAATGCTCCATGAGCAAGCCTTTTCTCGGCTTGCCAGCTCGCTACAAGTTATTCTTGAACCCTGGTCGGGTTATGAAAGCTGGACACGTGGGGCAGGTGCACTTGTGCTGAGCCATCTTCTTTTCACACCAGTCAGATAGGAAAATACAGATCCCTCAAGATTGTTTTGATTGTTATGGTGAAAATCACCATCACCTCAAGTGGCGGTAACCATTCCCACTCTCATATGCCAGTTGGAAATGTTTCATCTACCTTATTATCCTGCCATGATGCTGTTGGTTCTAAAGGTTCAAGGGCATGAGCATGATCCAGATGGATCACGACGTCGAATTGTTCGGGTAAGCGTGCATAGAAGTAGTGGCTCCTTTAAATCTCTTCAGAGGTTTTGTGATGATGGGCCGTTGACAGCCTGCACATCATAGATTATACTTCCTACATACCCCTATGCGGGGGGTGTGGGTATGGCACAGTAAATGCGAGAAAGCATTAGCATATGATCCGCCAGAAAAAGAGAAAGAAAAACTGCCATGCAAATTATAGAAAGTCTTGAACAGGCCCTTTTTATGGCCTTCAGTATGTTCTGGGAAATTCTGTGGCCATTGATACTCGGCTTTACGCTCTCTGGTATTGTTCAGGCCGTGGTGTCCCATCAGTCGATAGCAAAAGCACTGGGCGGTGATACGCCAAAACATCTAGCTATCGCCACATTGTTTGGCATTGCCTCCAGTTCCTGCTCGTACGCAGCGGTCGCCCTGGCGCGCTCCATCTTTCAGAAAGGAGCCAGCTTTACCGCGGCGATGGTTTTTCAATTAGCCTCAACCAACCTGGTGATCGAACTGGGCATCATCCTGATTGTCTTAATGGGCTGGCAATTTATGGCGGCGGAGTATCTCGGCGGGCTGCTGATGGTGATATTTCTGGCGGTGATTTTCCGGCTCACCCTGACGCCACGGCTCGTGCAAGAAGCGAGGTCGCAGGCCGAAAAAGGGGTGATGGGAAGAATGGAGGGGCATGCGGCGATGGATATGAGCGTATCGGGAGGCTCTTTCTGGAACAAACTCTTTAGCGGCAAAGGATTGACCTCTGTCAGCAGCTACTTCGTGATGGATTGGGCATCGGTCTGGGTGGATATCGCGCTGGGGTTACTCATCGCAGGTGCGCTGGCTGCCTGGGTCCCCGATTCGTTCTGGCAAGCCTTTTTCCTATCCAACAATCCCACGTTGGCCAAGATTGAAGGACCACTGATGGGACCGCTGGTGGCCATGGTGAGTTTCGTCTGCTCGGTGGGCAACGTGCCGCTGGCCGCGGTATTATGGCGAGGCGGGATCAGCTTTGGAGGTGTCGTCAGCTTTATCTTTGCTGACCTGATTATTTTGCCCATCCTGGATATCTATCGCAAGTATTATGGATGGAAGATGATGAGCTACATTCTCGTCACGTTCTATATCACGATGGCTGCCGCGGGTTACGTGGTCGAGTTCCTGTTTGCCGCTTTGGGTATTATCCCCCAGAACCGCAATGTCGTAGCGATTACCGACGGCATCCACTGGAACTATACGAGTGTACTCAATATTATCTTTCTGGCGCTGGCAGCTCTGCTGGTAATTCGATTTTTCCGCACAGGCGGCCTGGCCATGTTAAAAATGATGAACAGGTCCGAACAGCAGATGGATCATCACGGCAATGAACAGCATGAAATGCATCATCAAAACATGTCTTGATGAGAAAAAGAGGAGAAGTAATGAAACAGCGATCCATGTATGTGCATGCATGGATTAAAGCTCTAGCGAGCAAAAATACTTCAACCTCTTTTGACTTAAAAAAAGCGTATCCTTATTCACTGGACAAGGATACGCTAATGGTAAAAAGAAGCATTGCTGATTTCTTATAGCAGATTCAATGGCTTGCCCGTAGTGCGTGGGGTTGGTGCGGGATCTGGCGATACGGTATAGCCGGCGTCGTCCAGCGTTGCTTCGATCTGTTGCAGCGAGACCTGGTCTGGATCAAAGCGCAGATGGACGCTTTTCGTAGGGATATCGGTCGAGACCTCCTCTACTCCGGCAAGTGCGCCTAAGGCGCCATTGATAGTCTTTACACAATGTTCACAACTCACATCGGGGACCGAAAGGGTCATATCTTTTGTCATAGTATTCTCCTTTATCTGGGCATGGGTAGTCAGCCACATACAATAATTTCTATCAGCGATTTCCCGCTAGATTATAGAGTTGGACGAGCTCCTGAATGATTTCGTCTCCTCTTCCCTCTGCCATACCTGCGGGGACACATGTATGTAGGTGGCTATCAACGAGCAGACTCTCGAGCTTCTCTATAGCTTTGCGTACTGCGTATGTCTGACGCAAAATATCGACACAATACTTATCCTCTTCAACCATCTTCCTGATGCCACCCAGATGACCCTCAATATAATTGAGTCGTTTGAGGACATCTTGTTTATCTGCATTCATCTGTCTCTTCCTTCTAACCCACACCCACCCGGTATGGGTATAAACAGAATATAACATATCATCCTTGCCTTTGCAAGTTGCCGCGATAACAGAATCGTGGTTGCTCTCGAAAAGTAGAGGGATGGTCAATGTGTCTCGCGCTGAGCACATCTGGCACCGGTAGATAGCATATCGAAAAACGTAACTATGCAGTTTCTTCCATGGTATCATTCGCCTCGCTGCTTTTGTCTGTGCCAATTGCATCTTCGCAAAACCTGCGCAGATTTGCTTGGATTGATTGTATAGAATATGACGAGGGATGTCATGATATAACATGTAAACTATTTGAATGCTACATAAAAATAAAGTTAAACGGAAAAGGAGATATCGATGCGATATGGACTTGCGTTTCCTTATGTTGATGCTCATACGTTCATTGAATTGTCTCAAGTAGCTGAAGCAGCAGGGTGGGATGGGGTCTTTTATTGGGATGGTGGAGGGACCGATCCATGGGTTGCGTTGACTGCTGTTGCTATGCACACTGAATGTGTGCGCCTGGGCACGATGGTCACACCATTGCCTCGCCAGCAACCCTGGAAGGTTGCCAGTGAAGCGTCCACGTTGGACCATCTGTCTAAAGGGCGAGTCATTCTCCCTGTAGGATTAGGGGTCATTGACCTCGAAAAAATGGGCATCGTAAAGGATTATAAGATTCGTGCGAAGATGTTAGATGAAGGACTAGAAATTGTAGATCGGTGGTGGAGTGGGGAACCATTTTCCTACGATGGTGTTTACTATCAGATCGAGGAGGCCAGTGGTATGCCTTCACTACAAACGCCACGCATCCCGATCTGGGTCCATGGGAGTGAAAAACAAAGTCAGCTTCTGCGTGCAGCACGCTGGGATGGTGTTAAGATGAATGGTACTCCAACCCAGATTCAGAAGGATAGACAAGCCATCATGGCCCATCGTACTATAGCGGCTCCACTCGATATTATCACTGAAGGCCAAACTCCCGGTGACGATCACGAGAAAGCTGCTGCTACAGTGCGTTCATACGCCCAGGTTGGCGTTACCTGGTGGATAGAAGCTATCTGGGATACGCCACAAAGCACCGGAGGAGTAGACGGCATGCGTACCCGTATCAGGCAGGGACCGCCCCGCATTGAATAAGGATGTTTAGCCATCCCGGATTTTTTGAAGAGTCGCATTGGAGCATTTTGTTGTTCCATGTCTGATATGTCTTTTCGTCACAAAGCCGCCGGCAGCAAGAGCAAGTTATGAGTCGTTTGGGATAACTGCGCCGGCGTGCGGACCTCCTGCAGCCTTCCTTGCGCAAAAAATTTCACGTTTCGATTTCCCATGTATACGATGCTCTCCAGTTGGCTAAAAATTGGTTTGAGCTCTCATCATAGCATGATGAAGGCGCGTAAAACTTCTCGGATCTTGCTCAATTGCGAAGATATCAAGTATATGCAATGCACTATCCTGTGAATAACTGAAAAGGAGATACTATTCAGACCATTTCTTGAGCCTGGTTAATGTGCATGCGATCTCATTCATTTCCCATATAGAAGCGTAAACAGAGGGCGTATACTTGCTTCTGATAGTGAATTTACAAATAGTGAAAAATAAGAAGCGAATGCATTAATTATGCATAAGGCTATTGAAATCTAACTCCACTATTGATGTCTTTTGGTTGACATTCATATAGACGATATATTATTATTCTATGTATCGATGCATCATATTTATAGATGAGCATTGGTCGATAATCGCAAGGCTGTCAGCGGTGCTAAAAGCCTGGGGCATAGTGAAACAGAGCATTGTGGAGGAAGAGTAATGCTTCATCCATAACATCATTCCTATGATTACCACATAACTGTACCTGTTTCTAGCAGGTACGGTTTTTTGGAAATAGATGGAATATTTTCCGGTAGAAAATCGCCGATGACAGAAAGACAGATAAAACGGAACCGCTAGTATAGTGTCAATTGTATGGTCACCTGCTAAGTTAGAAGATGTTTTACTCAAACTAACATTACTGCTCACCCGTAGCTTTGATATAAGCCGGAGGTCCGTATGTCCGATTATCTGCCAGCAAATACTGCTACCGTCTCTTCGACAAAACAATATCCGGTAAAGTCACATGGCTCTCTTGATGCTGATATTATCATCAAGAACGCGCCGGACCCGGTTTTTGTTTCGGACCTGGAAGGCAAGGTCCTGTCGGCTAATGACGCCGTCTATGAACTGCTGGGCTTCCGTACCGACGAGGTGCTGGAGCAATCGTTGTCGCGCTTTATCAGTGCGGAAGAGACCCGTGAGTTCACCGCCGCCCTGCGCGAAGTAATTGAGCGTGGCGTGACCCGTAATACCCGGCTCAATCCCCGTAGTGCTTCGGGCGAGATCATCCCAACTAGCCTGAATGCCTCGGCGCTGCGCAATGCTGATGGCCATGTAATCGGCGCCATTGGTATCCTGCGCGATATGCGCGAACTGGATAAAGCCCTTGCTTATGCCGATAGTCTGATTAAAAATGCGCCGGATCCGGTCTTTGTCTCGGACCTGGAAGGCAAGATCTTGTCGGCTAATGATGCCGTCTATGAACTACTGGGCTTCCGTACCGACGAGGTGCTGGAGCAATCGTTGTCACGTTTTATCAGTGCGGAAGAGACCCGTGAGTTCACCGCCGCCCTGCGCGAAGTAATTGAGCGTGGCGTGACCCGTAATACCCGGCTCAATCCCCGTAGTGCTTCGGGCGAGATCATCCCAACTAGCCTGAATGCCTCGGCGCTGCGCAATGCTGATGGGCGCCCCATTGGTGCCATTGGTATTCTGCGCGATATGCGCGAACTGGATAAAGCTCTCGCTTATTCTGATAGTCTGATCAAAAATGCACCGGACCCGGTCTTTGTCTCGGACCTGGAAGGCAAGATCCTGCAAGCCAATGATGCAGTTTACGAATTGCTCGGTTTCCGTCCTGATGAAGTGCTGGAACAATCGCTGTCGCGTTTCATTGGTCTGGAGGAGACTCGTGAGTTTCTGGCTGCCTTGCGCGAGGTTATTGCTCGCGGCGTAACGCGAAATGCTCGGCTCAATCCCCGTAGCGCTTCGGGTGAGGTTATTCCAACCACACTGAATGCCTCGGCGTTGCGCGATGCCGATGGACGTGTAATCGGTGCCATTGGTATTTTGCGCGATATGCGTGCTTACGAGAAGGTGCTCCAAGATCTCCAAGAATCTAAAGCGGAACTGCAGGAAAAGATTCTGGACCTGGAGAAGTTCGAAGAAGTGGTTGTCGGCCGTGAACTGAAGATGATCGCCCTTGAAAAGCGCATAGAAAGCCTCATGCGACAGATGGAGAATCGTGAGCGAGGAGTTAAGCAATGAGTGCTACCAATCCTCTCGATGAGAAGGTTCATAGGGATGAAGTGGATCGCTTCCAGCGTCTGGAATATGAATATAGGCGTCTTGAATACAAGCGTCTTCTAGAGTACCGGCGAACACTTGAATTGCGCATTCTTAGAAGCGAAGAGAGGCGACGGGCCTTAATACACATCCTGCACGGATTGAATAATCTCAATAAGCAACTATCCGATCAGCGCAAGGCAATGATTCATATCCTGGCTGATTATGAGCAGGATCGTCGTGGTCTGGCTCAACAGACAGTGCGCCTGGACAATTCTCGTCGCACGCTCTTGCATATTCTGCAGGACTCGCATCACTCCAACCTGCGCCTGGAGGAAAGTCGTAAGGCGATGATCCATATCATGAGTGATCTCAAGGAAACCACTGAGGAGATTAAACGCCAGGAGCAGGAACTTCGTGAAAAGCATGAACAGTTGATACAGGCGGGAAAACTGGCTACTCTGGGAGAATTGACGACCGGAGTCGCCCATGAGCTAAACAATCCTTTGAACGGTATCAGCCTGTTCGTGGGTAACGCAATTGACATGATCGAATTCGGCCTGGGGGGCACAGAATCTCAACAACTGTTACGTGAACTGCGCAACACCATGCAGCAGGTCGGCAAGGCAACCAGTATCATTTCGCATTTGCGTACCTTAGGGCGTACGTCTTCAGCGCGCCGTGAGCCAATCATACTCGAGCTTGTCTTGCAAGAAGCGTTGACACTTATGCAGGAACAACTACGCCTGCGCCAGATCGAAGTGCGTCTGGATTTCCCCCCCGAAGAGATCAAAGTGCTGGGTAATGCGATCCAATTGGAACAAGTATTTCTGAACCTGCTCACTAACGCGCGTGACGCTATGGCGGCTAGCGAGCATAAATGCATTACCATTAGTTGTGCGATCAAAAATAATATCGTCGAAATAGGGGTGAGCGATACGGGGACAGGTATTCCACCAGAAATAGAGAAGCGCATTTTTGATCCCTTCTTTACAACAAAGGAGGTTGGGCAAGGGACAGGACTAGGTCTTTCTATCACCTATGGCATTATTCGGGATTGTGGAGGCACAATCGTACTTGAAAACCACCCAGGGAAAGGAGCCGTATTCGTGATCCAACTTCCTCTTTTGCAACAAACAGAGGATGCAGCTTCTTAGGAGGGAATACAGAAGTGGAACAACAGTATCAAGAAGAAAAACAGATAGCACGCCAGCGTCCGACCACTCCTTTAGTGCAGATGGAGCAATCTGAGAAGAAACGTATACCACGCATTCTTCTTGTCGACGACGATAGTGCAGCGTTGAGCGCCCTTTCTCGTACATTCCGTCTTCGTATGCGTGATATTGAAGTAGATACATCTGTTTCTGCTATTGAAGCGCTCTCGCTGCTAAAAGTCAAAGAGTATGATGCGGTCATAAGTGATATCAAGATGCCTGGTATGGATGGGATGCAACTACTGGCAAAACTGCATGAAAATATGCCAGAGATACCAGTCTTGCTTATCACCGGGCATGGTGAGCACGAACTGGCAATGCAAGCCTTACAAGAAGGAGCGTACGACTACACCCTTAAACCCATTGACCGAGATTTTTTTGTGGCATCCGTACGACGCGCACTCCAAACTCGTCAACTGTTGCGCCTTGTACAAGAGAAGCAGCAAGCTCTGGAGCAGTACGCGCATTCCCTGGAAAGCCAGGTAGAGCAACGTACCAGGGAACTGATATCGGTCAATGAGGCAAAAGATCGTATGCTGAGTATGGTTGCGCACGAACTTGCGACACCGCTTACCAGCTTAAAGGGATTGCTTCAGCTGGCCCATCGCCGACTAAATAATGGAGCTATTGATAAGGCCATTCGCGACATAGAGACAATGGAGATCTCCGCCAATCATCTGGGTGTGCTTATTCAGGATCTGCGCGATGCGATTCATATTCAGACCAGCCAGTTTGTGCTGCAACGTAGTCCTTACGACCTGGTCAAGTTGTGTCAGAATGTGCTTGATGAATTTATAGTTGATGGCATATCCACTCCTTGTGAGTCTCCTCAGTATGAGCCGCTTGAAGTTAATATAGATAGTAACCGTATCAGGCAGGCTCTTCTCAACTTACTCACTAATGCGCGCAAGTATTCGCCAAAGGGGACACCCATCACGGTCACGTTGCAACGACATGCAACGGAGGTAAGCCTCTCGGTGTCAGATCGCGGTTCAGGTATTTCCGTTGAACATCTTGCTCATATTTATGAGCAATTCTATCGTGTTCCCCATAGCAATGTCCAGGAAGGAGAATTTACTGGCCTGGGTTTGGGGCTCTATATTACACGCGCTATTGTGGAACAGCATGGGGGGCATATGGAGGTCCAAAGCCGCCCGGGCGAAGGCAGTACGTTTTCCATTATTCTACCTATATTCACTGATGATACAAAAGCTGCGCACGAGTCTACTGCTGAAGCCGCCCCACTGCGAATCACATGGGTAGTCAGGGTCATGATATAGCAATCATTGACGAAACTAACCACCCATGTCGGTTCATGTGGCTTCATCATCTTCGAAAGAATCTTCGATAGCATGTAATAAATCCTCTAAGTTAAATGGCTTCTTGACGCAGCTGATACCACCACGTTCCTGAAGGGCTTTTGTTGGAGGGGTAGCGCTCATAAAAAGAACGGGAATATGTTTGAATTCTTCTGTCGCATGGAGTTGGTCATACAACTCCAAACCATCCATAGATGGAAGCATATAATCAATTAGAAGAAGATGTGGTTTTATTATCCTGATGACTTTCAATGCCTGGAAACCATCAGGCGCAAGCATAACACGATATGGAGTTTCCTCTTCAATGGTTTCGATAAGTAGATATCCTATACGTTTATCATCCTCGACAACTAAGATTACTTTCTCCTGGCTGTCTGTTTCTTCTTGTTCATTGTCCTGGTGCTGCATCTCTTCTATTCTCGTAATTTGGTAAGGAACGAAACAATTTCTTATAGAGATACAGATTTGTGCCAAAGAAAGTTTCAAATCAGAATCGTGTGTAGATTAACTGGCAGCCCCCAGACCTTGCAGGATGAATTGTGCTGTGCGCGTGGCCTGTGCCATCAAGTTCTGTTGCGATTGGCCCAGAACCCGGGCAGACAAAATAAAGGATTCTGTGAGCGAGAGCACCATCAGCGCCGCCGTATCCACATCATCAACTTGAATTTCGCCACGTGCCCGGGCCTCTTCAAGCACCAGTGCTATGACGGCAACGTAATCACGCAGTAATTTCGTTGCCTCTGTTCTGAATGCTCGATTGACGCCATACAATGCGCTCATGTAGACGTTAAAAGAATCGCTCTCTTCTTCTGCCAGACGCACAAATGCCAGGAAGAGTTGCTCCAGACGCGTCTGAAGATCACCATGTTGAGCCAGAGCCCCGCGAATAACCGCTAATTGAGATTGCGCGATAAAACGCAGCATTGCCAGGAAAAGCTCACGCTTATTTTCAAAATAGAGGTAGATCGTACCTTTGCCAATGCCAGCTTTCTCAGCAATGAGATTGATATTCGCCTGATCAAAGCCGAGACGAGCAAACTCCTTGGCCGCCTCATGAATAATATGCTGGCGTGTGGCCTCACGCATTTGCTCATCTACGATTTTTGGCATCAGTTCCTCCCTGGTTATTGTTGTTGTTTACTCCTGCATTCTTTAATAGTATCACATTGATGGGCAAATAGTCAGTAAAAATGAGGGCCGAGTACACAGACATGTGTGGATGTTGGTATAGCTGCCAATGTAAAGGTGCATGGAAAAAATTTCCCCGACTGCAATTATTCGATAAAATGAAAAATAAATCTCTCCTGCAGCTCGAAATAGTCACTACTTTATATATTGTGATGTAGCATACTTTGCTCAGAAAGTCAAAGCGTTTTCTTCAATGGACATCAAAGGGCATATGACTCTTCAGAAAAATTATGGGTGGGCGATCATTCAATAAAAAGGGGTGATGGTGCAACGTCTGCTAGGGCCTTTCTACCTGAATTATTCTCCCCATTTATTGCACGCGCTGGCGAATCTACCGGTTGTGCGCAAATCCCTACCTTTCTAGGGGTGATTGACTTGATACTACGCCGCACAACGCCTTGAGCAGGCTGAAAACAAAGGCATAAAAGCAAGCCCTGGTTTTTATTGACTGATTGCCCATTTATGTTGTATGATAATTACATCGACCTGGGAGAATATAGGATTGAAGATCCTTCTATGGTGTTAAAGTTGTAGCATATAGGATTCTGCGGTTTTATCAGGTCGTTTTCTTTTTATGCCATGTTTAATGAATGGCTGCCCACTCATTAAACATGGCATAAATGTTTGCCTGATAATAATGAAATATATGGAGTATAATCGATGGTTCCAGAATCTGCCAGAGACGCCGGCTTAGTACGACGCTTATTTCGCTTTAGTCGTCTACATCGTAGCTTTGAAAGTCCTCGCTATCTTTTGAAGTGGTTAATATTAAGTTCGTTAATCGGAATTGTAGCTGGCATAGGGGCAATTGTGTTTTATAGCGCCATTCACTATGCCAATCATTGGTTTATTGAAGGAATCGTCGGATATGTACAACCCAGTCCGGCTGGTGAGGGACCGACAACCATAATGTCTTTCTGGAATTCGGCGCGTCCCTGTGAGATCCAGGACTGCAAAGATTCATTATTGCTTGTAAAACAAATTTCTATAGAGATAATCACTTTTCTCCCACTCCCATTACGAAGCAATTAGCCTATTTTGGCTACATTTTGCTTGTATCAGTATGTATCAATTTAATTCATGTTATGCTTTGCACAACAATAAGCAAGCAGAGATTATACTGTTTTCTTCAAGAAGAAGCTAGAAACAGTAGATAGCTTATTGTGAGGGCGATTACAATCAGCCGAAAGTGTTGAGTGCTTGATGGATCCGCCCTATCCTTTTAGTTCTCCTAGCCATACTGACTTGGGATGGTTATAAAGGCGACGAGGAGTAGTATTAGTATGTACAAGAGGTTAACATGTTTTATTTACGTCAGGACAACCGGTTGACGAGAAAAATTCCTCAAACCGCTTACAATGCCGTTAGCCATGACATGTGTTCAGTTCAGCAAGGGGGGAGCGGGCATATTTCCGCGCGAGTCTTGCTACTTGCGCTGATTACTGTTGTGTTACTGAGCTCTACTTTTCTCTACTCCAGACTAAGCAGTAGAATTACTACCGATCCTGGTTTTAAGCATATGGCGTTCCCGGGTGGACCAGGTGGTCCTGGTGGGCCAGGTGGACCAGGTAGACCAGGGGGAGTTGGCGCATCCACTTATCTAACGCCACAGGATCTCTGGAAGCAATATAATTTACCTGGTGTGAATGGTGGCGCTGGACAACTTGTGGCTGTCGTTATTGATGGCGGCGTCCCCTCTATTGAGTCTGATCTTGCTGCATACAGTCGGAGATTTGGCCTTCCGCAATGTACAGTTGCCAGCGGCTGCTTGACCATTAAATACCAGGGTGGTCACCCCATTGCCCCGGGTGGTGATGAGGCTGAAGGAACCCTGGACATTGAGACGATCCATGCTGTAGCGCCAAAGGCCAAATTGTTGCTGTACAATGTACAGCAGAGTGCCGCTGGCCTGGCCACAGGACCATCGGAGATTATCAAAACTCCAGGACTTAAAGCCATCAACATGAGCTATGGTTTTGGTAGAAATAATGTACAACAATATCAGGCGTTGTATGCTAATAATCCTAACCATGTTGCGCTCTTTGCTGC
The DNA here is from genome assembly GCF_016587435.1 of Dictyobacter formicarum. Next base: position 42,300 of record NZ_BNJJ01000005.1, on the reverse strand, counting down.
CAGTGGTGATAGTGGGCATGGACCAACTGCTTATCCTGCCAGCTATCCAGGCGTAATTGCTGTTGGTGGAACCGTGCTTAATGGAGGTGTCGAGACAGCCTGGAATGGTGCCGGCGGTGGACTAACGAGCTATCCGGAACCAGCCTACCAGAAAACCTTCGGTATTCCTCAGGCTAATGGTCAGCGTGGTGTACCTGATGTGGCAGCAGTCGCTGGAACGCACATGACCATTTATCTTCGAGGCCAATGGAACGGAATGGTTGGCACCAGCGTGGCCGCCCCAATCTGGAGTGGTATCGCAGCCCTGGTGAACAAACCTATCACACCTGATCTGCTTTATACCGTAGCGAAGCAGCACCCAGATGCCTTCCGCGATATTACCAGCGGTACTAATGGCAGCTGTGGCTTCCTTTGTACAGCTCACCCAGGCTATGATTACATCACTGGTCTGGGAACACCCCAAAACTTTGTCAAAGATGTCAATGCTATGCCATAAGGCATAAGCTGCGATAAAAAAGGTGCATAGCCCTGAGCTATGCACTTTTTTTATTGCCGTGTGCCGCGTCTTTTTGCGGACGGGCGCACCCGCACCACACACTAGATTATTTTGTGAGCCCCAATGTACGAAAACGCATGTGATTATGCTTCGGGGAATGGAAACTTGCGTGCCTTCAGGCGCTGTATCAGTGCAGGTCGACGCAAATGTGGCAAAAGCCAGCTATGGAAACGTTGCTGGAACTCGTCAGTTTGATTGAAGTATTGGGCGGCTTCGCGCAGTTCCTCCAATACTCTTGTAGCCTCGTCGTAGCCTGAGCTGTTTTTACGTAGCGCTGCCTGGTCTGCTTGAAACCAATGGTTGCTCTGATGCTCCTGAATTTTTTGTAAGCGTTGGTGGCGCGCCCGCTGTTCCTGCTCCCGTTTATTGCGCTCATATGTGGCCTTGATGTCTTTGCTTTCTGCAAGTAGGGTAGCGTAAGGGATCGCTGCAGTTGTTGTTGCGGTTGCTGTTGTGTTGGGTTGGCCTGCAGCACGCAACTCTTTCACCAGGCGCAGATGAAGACCGGGCTCATTGCGAGCCAGGCGCACCAGATAATCGCTCCGGCGCTCCTGCGGCAATAACTCAACCCATGCCACAAAATCGTCATCTGTTGTTTGTTTAGCCGAATCACTGCTATGCAGAGCGGCAGCCATGAGTAGCTCTGGTGGCACCTGCAATAAGTTTGCCAGTACCCGCTGTGCCGCTGTCAACGTTTTAAATGCAGGTGGCACTTCAGGCGTATCGCGCAGCTCCTCGTCCTTCTCCTTGCTATTCTCATCTTTATCCTCGTCCTCATCATCCTCCCAGTCTTCGGTATCCTCATCATCACCGTCGTAGTAATTGTAGAGTATATCCTGGCTGGCTAACCAGCCTATGTAGAGCGAACGTAGATCATCGTTCATGAGTTCTTCACGAATAGAAATCAGATCTGCCAGCTCATATTCCATCCATTCATCGGGAGCTTCCAACTCGCCGAAGCTGAATTCGAGGATATCGTAATCGGAATGCTGGGTGAATGTAACGTTCTCACCGCAATCGTAGTTGCGCAAGAGATTGTCCGGTAAGACTCCATGGGGAAAGCGTAATGCGAACTGGGGCGATCCCCAGTTCGCCCAATAGAGAAAACCATCAAAATATTTGTGTAGCACTTTGATAGGATCGTGTTTGAAATCTCCCCAGTTATATTCAATGAAGGCATGGGTCGAAGACGCCTCAATATGGCTGGAAAGGTTATCGACTTCATCCAACTGTGATCGCGTCAGCGGTCGATCAATGGTCATGAATTCGTAACGTTGATATTCGCTCATCCATGTAGCCCCTTTACTTATAGTCTAGCGGTTGCAATTCTTCTTTCTGGATTTCTGGGCCATTACTCTACCAAACCCAATAACTATTTATTCTGGAACGTTGTGCCAATAGTAGCATAGTGTCGTCATGAAGAAAATAGTCAGGGGCCATTGGTTGGTTAAGCGAAATTGTCTATGTCTGCGTATCTCTTGCGTATCTATAGTAGTAGGTGAATGGTTCGCCATGTTAGTTGCGTGATAGGCTACGATAGGAGCAAGCGAGGGGAATATGATCTGGATTGGTACTTCGGGTTGGGTATATCCACATTGGATGGAGCGTTTCTATCCCAAAAAGCTTCCTGAGCGCGAGCAGCTGGCCTATTATGCTCGATATTTTCCTACCGTAGAGTTCAATCGGAGCTTCTATCAGCTACCGACGCGCGAGCAATTTGCCAACTTATACCAGCAGACCCGCGAGCATCCAGGTTTCCGTTTTGCGGTCAAGGGAAGCCGTTACCTGACGCACATGAAGAAGCTACATGATCCTGCAGAAGGCATTAGTCGTCTCGTTACTGCCGCGGAAGGCTTGCAAGAGCGTCTGGGACCTTTTCTCTATCAACTGCCACCGCACTGGCATGTGAACCTGGAGCGGCTGGCGAACTTTGTGCAGCAGCTTCCGCGTACTCACCAGGCAGCATTTGAGTTTCGTGATCCGACCTGGCTGCAACCAGAACATTTTCCTCGACTGGCCCAGATCCTACAGGATGCTGGCTTTGCTCTGGTACTGAGTGTAGGTGGCCCTCTGCCTACGCCGCTGGACCTGCCTGCTATTGGCCCATTTACCTATGTCCGTTTCCACCATGGAGCCCACGGTATTGGACTAACAGAGGAGGAACTGACGTTCTGGGCTCAACGACTGAAGGATGAGGCAAATAAAGAGCGCGACGTCTATGCTTATTTTAATAATGATATCGATGCCTACGCTATTCACAATGCCTTGCGCTTACGTGAGCTGGTTGGCTCCCAGGCCGTACCACCGTCCTGATGTGTGTTGCAAGGATGGAAAGGAGGATCAGGTACAATCAAGTCCAGACTATCCATTTTACTCTTGACCAACGTGGCCGTAAAAAGTCCTATTGGTCCCGAATAAAAGTGGTATATGCGTAGATTACGATATTTGTCTGGTATACTTAGGGCTAGAGATTTTAAAAACCAGGGAACCTGGTGAACGCGCGAACAGGTACTTAACAGCTTTTATGTTTAATATTTTGATTTCCTACCAACCCAATTGTCGTGCGTTTGTTTCTCTACCTAAATTGCCTAGCAAATCTCAATATAATACCGAAACTTTTTTCGATGTGCCATAGTTTTTATTAGAATAAGAACTTATACTAAGCTAGAAAGACAGTGTTGTAATATGGCAACCGGAATGCGCACCGGGAACACACCGACGCCAGACGAAGAAGAAAAGAGCACTCTTCCAATGGTTCCGCAGACTGATGGGGCATCTTCCCCTCAGCGCCAACCTATGAAGCTCCCGGCCTATAGTCAGGCTGCCGTGGCCCAGCGTCTGGGTGAGGCACCTGAACCACCAACCCCAGGAGTAATGTATGAGGCTTCACATAAGCGTGTACATGAAGCTGGTTGGCATACCAAACGTTATTTCAAACGTAAATCGTTACGTGGTACCAATGCACAGGTAGAGACCAGGGCGCGCAATACGACGCGCACAATGATCTCGGTCATCGTAAGTGGTGTCTCTGTACTGCTGGTTGTCTTGCTTGTATTTGTTACCTACCTGAGTTTTGCCGATGCAGTCAACCAACAATATCACGGTAGTATACTGACCTTGCAAGACATTCTGCCTAAAGACAACTTAAAAGTATATGATGCACAGAACACCTTGATTTACCAGCGTGCCGATGAGGGTGTCCAGACAACGCTACCGCTAAACAAGATCTCGAAGAACCTGATCAATGCCGAAGTGGCCATTGAAGACCAAAATTTCTGGAAAAATAGCGGCTTTGATATTACTGGTATTATTCGAGCGGCTATTTCAGACCTGACTGCCCATGGCGTAGTGGCTGGTGGTAGTACGATTACGCAACAATTGGTGAAGAATACTATCGTTGGCAATAAAGATACAGCTCTCCGTAAATTGCAGGAAATTATTCTGGCTCCCGAAATAACACGGCACTATACTAAAGAGCAAATTATGGGAATGTATCTCAATACTATCTATTATGGCAATATGGTTTATGGCGCTGAGACGGCATCCACCAGATACTTTGGATTGCATGACACACCAGATCAGACGGCAGCTCAGCAGTTGGATATTGCTCAGGCTGCGACCCTGGCTGGTATCCCCAGTAATCCAGAGTTGCGTAATCCCATCGCGTATCCGCGCAATAGCTATAGCCGAACCCTGCAGGTGTTGCAGCAGATGTATGTACAAGGTTATATCACTGCGCAGCAAAAGGCTGACGCCATTAAAGAAATACAGCGACCAGACTTTATTAAACGTACTGGTCTGCCACCCGAGCAAGCTTCAACCTATGTCAACTATGTCATCAATGAATTAACCAGCGATCTGCATGTCAAAGCCTCGGACCTCTCGCGATCGGGACTGACTGTTAAGACGGCTCTGGATTTAAAGCTCCAAAATTATGCCCAGGCCAGTGCCAAACTGCATGTGCAGCAAATGACGGCCCACCATATCACCAATGCTGCAGTGGTCGTGATGGATCAGCATACAGGTGCTGTCAGCGCAATTGTGGGCAACATTGATCCCAGTGATCCCAAATATGGCTCCTTCAATGTGGCTACTCAGGGATATCGTCAGCCGGGCTCGTCTTTTAAGCCGTATGTCTATGCGACGGCCTTCGAGCAAGGTGTGGCCAGTCCTGGTACCAGGGTGCTGGATGCCCCGCTGACTATTCCAATGTGCTGTGGTTTGCCACCTTATCAGCCCCATAATTATAGTATGACCTATGGTGGCTGGATGCCGTATCGCATAGCATTGGACAACTCGTTGAACATACCCGCCGTCAAGATTGAGCAGGCTACAGGTATTGATGCCTCTTTAAAGACGGCCGAGAACATGATGAATATTACCGATGGCAGCCAGTCCAAGGCTCCCAATGTCTTCTATGGCACCCCCAACATCACAATGGTGCTGGGCGCTTTAAGTGTGCGCCTAATTGATAATACACAGGGATATGCGACCTTCGCTAATGGTGGCGTACGTGTCCCTTACCATGCGATCAACGAGGTGACTGATCAGAATGGCAAGATCGTATTCAAGCCCAAGACAACCGGTAAGCGCGTCCTGAGTTCGGCGGCCGCCTTTATGATGACCAACGTGCTATCCGATAATCCTTCTCGTAACATTGAGTTTGGACCATGTAGCTCGCTCTATCTGTACACCAGCAGTACCTCACAGTGCTATGCTGGCCATCCGGGCAAAGTCATTCCTGCTGCCGCTAAGACCGGTACCTCCAACTCTTTCGTCGATAACTGGACCATGGGGTATACCGCTCGCTATACAGTAGGTGTCTGGGCTGGTAATAACGATAACTCACAGATGATTAATGTGACCGGTGTAGATGGAGCAGGACCAATCTGGCATGATGTGCAGCTCTACCTCAATCAGAACAAATCCATCGTTAATTTCCCGGGACCGCCTTCTACTGTTGTCAAGCAGAATGGTGACTGGGTGTTAAAGCACTGAGGCACACATCACCCGCGCAATCGGTGGGGTTTGACCGTTTCTACCAAAAACGGTCTCCCGTAAGGGAGACACAGACAAGCCGGAAGAGAAACGGAGGCGTGCTTCCTCCCCATGCCTCTGCGGCAGGGGTCTCTGCACGATTGAAACTGATGAGCCGGTATAGCATTGAGATTTTCGTAAATCAGGCGGTGCTATGCCAGCTTTTTATGTTAGATGGTCACTTGTGCAAGCACTAAGGTTACTAAAAAATGCGGCCTTAGTCAGGGGTATCCAAAAAATCATGAATCGCCGAGAGAAGATCATCAATGTCAAAAGGCTTATTCAACGCGAACAGGTGGTGCGTTGTGACATCCTCCTCAGGTAAAGCTGCACTGATGATAATGGTGGGAACATGTTTGAACTCACGGCGTTGCTGTAGAAAGTCGTAGAGCTGAATTCCATTCATATGTGGCAGGTGATAATCGATGACCAGCAGATCTGGCAGCAAGTCTTCAAATACCTGTAGCGCCTGAGCTGGATCTGTGACTAAAAAAGCCAGGTGTTGTGTCTCTTCCACAATGATTTGTACCAGGCTGGAGCCAACGCTGCCATCGTCTTCAATCACTAGAATCGTTTTGTTGTCGTGGGGTTGTTTACTTGTATGATTGGGTGGCATAACAACTGAATCCTTTTGGTAATTTTATCTACAAAGAAACTCTCGTTTTTCTTACTACGCGGAAAAAGCCTCGAGAGCTTCACTGTAGATAGCTTTTAGTATCAATTGCATAGGATGTGTGCAGAATTGCCAGTCCTGCATCTTTATTTGAGAGTTTGTTGCTTGCTTGACAAAATATGGCAGAGTTGTTATGATCGGCATTATGAACAAATTGCTGTTAAACCGTGTGGCAACCATCACCTCTGTGCTGCGCATGGTCCATCACTACCTATATCCAACTCGTATCAGCAATGTTTTTGCCGCATAAGCAGCCTGGCGCTGAAATGCTTGTGCGGCGGATAGTAGCGCTGATCAAATGGCATGCTGGTTCTAGATAGGCATGCTTTATTTGGCGTGGAACTATTCTTCCCCTTCTCACGATTTTTCTTCCTTATAGTGGCTGCGTGCTGTTCTTTCCATCTGGATGGTACTGCCTGCTGTCGATAGAAGATACCAGAGACCAGAAGCGCCCTCTTCTCCGTTCGGCGTTCACGCCAGGCCCTCAATGTATTGCTACTGTTTTCTTCGCTACATAGCTGAACTCCATTTTTGAAAGGGCCTGCTTGAAATGAACAAACCTGTGATAGAGTCATCTGCGCTATCAGAATCGCTGACTCAACCCTTACCCTGGCGTCGCTGGTTGGTCGCCTTTTTCTGCTATAACGGCACGATGCGCTTGCTATTTACCAGCGCCATCTGGATGATTTATCTGGCCTCCCACGGCTATTCGCCATTTATGATTGGCCTGCTGGAGATGACCTTTCACCTGGCCAAATTTGTGGCTGAGGTACCAACCGGCATCTTCGCGGACCTCCTGGGGCGGCGCAAAAGTTTGATTGTCTATTGTTTGCTGGGTGCCATCGAGACATTGTTTTTCCTGATGCCCACCTTGCCATTTTTGTTTATCAGCTTTGCGCTCTCTGGCATCTCATATGCTTTCCTGGGAGGCGCCAACGAGGCTGTTTTATGGACCCTTACCGGCTATGCTGCTCCCGGTGATGTGCAACAGCAATCGGCGCGTTATAGCCGGTTGTTGAGCATGACATTGATGCTCAGTGTAGTCAGCGAGATGACCGGCACCACGCTGGGCGGCTACCTGGGCAATATGATGCAGACATTACCTTTTATCTGCCGTACCATTGTGTGTTTGCTGGCGATTATTCCCCTGTTGTTGCTGCCAAAGTCTGCCACTGAACCACAGCAAGCAACTGTGCATGAGCGTCCACACCCATTACTGCATCTCAAAGAAGGTGTGCGAGTGGTCTGGCACTCGCCACGCTTGCTTGGACTGATTTTAATTTCTGGCCTGGTCGAAAGTTGTGGCACCACCATCTACTTTTTTGTCCAGCTACAATTTCATAATCTGGGCTTTGCACTGAGCAGTATTGGCATTATTATGGCGATCAGTAGTCTGAGCCAATGCGCATTCACCGCGCTTGCACCCTATCTGATGCGGCGCCTAGCGGTGCGCTTACTGATCCCGACCTGTGTACTTTGCCAACTAGGTGGCATATTGCTCATGATTGCTCCCAACGCTATTGTCAGCTTGTTTGGCTTTCTCGTGCTTCTGCAAGCCTCAAGTGCGATTCTCTATCCTACCATCAGCACGCGCTTGAACGAAGATAGCCCGGAGGCACAGCGCGCCATGGTGCTATCGTTTGAAACCGGTATGTTTAGCCTGGCAATGATTGTACTCTTTCCACTCTTTGGATTGGGACTTACAAACTCCAGCTATAGTGCCGTCTACAGCTGGACGGCCGCAGCATTGCTAGGAGGTAGCATCGCGAGCTACTTACTGGTGCGCATTCGCACAGCCGTGCTGGTTCGCCGTTCTTCGCATAGCGATTGATACCACCCGTTGTTCTTTATAGAACAGAGCCAGCCGCAAATGCTTTGTATTTAGCAGCTGGCTTTTTTTTGACTTGCAATTATATCGTAATGCGATATAATTGATGCGAGAAATAACTAGCATACTTGGGAATCAACAATGGAAAGGCTTTGTCTATGGCATCAACTAGTTCTGGGCATCAGGCAGATTTATTAGAAGATTATAAAGTTTTGAGGCAACCGGGAGATTTTACGACCACCCCGCGCATGCTTTTTATTGCTGTACTGGCTATTGGTATTGGTATCTGTAGTACATTCATTGCTGTCATTTTATTGAAACTTATTGGTCTTTTTACCAATCTTTTCTTTTATCAGCGCTGGGCCACGAACCTGGTCTCACCGGTGGGAAATAAACTTGGCATTTTTGAAGTGCTGGTGCCAATTCTGGGAGGTTTAATCATCGGTTTAATGGCTCGTTATGGGTCTGAGCGTATCCGAGGACATGGTATTCCCGAAGCTATTGAGGCGATTTTGATTAATGGGAGTAAAGTAGAGCCCAAGGTGGCGATATTAAAGCCAATCTCCTCGGCGATCTCAATTGGGTCTGGCGGTCCATTTGGTGCTGAAGGTCCCATTATTATGACCGGTGGGGCGTTTGGCTCGATGGTCGCGCAATTTTTTCACCTGACCAGTGTTGAGCGTAAGACGTTGCTGGTTGCGGGCGCGGCTGCTGGTATGTCGGCAACGTTTGCTTCGCCGATTGCCGCTATCTTGCTGGCCGTAGAGTTGCTCTTGTTTGAATGGAAGCCCCGTAGCCTGGTGCCAGTGGCACTGGCTAGCGCCAGCGCCGCTATCCTGCGCCACTATATGCTTGGTGGTGGACCACTTTTTCCTGTTCCAGCACATAGCGCTTTTATTGGTTCAATAGGTTTTCTCGGATGTGTAGTGGCTGGTGTAGCGGCTGGTGGTATGTCGGCCCTGTTGACGTTACTGGTGTATGCCTTTGAGGACCTGTTTCACCGCCTGCCTATTCACTGGATGTGGTGGCCGATGATTGGTGGTTTAGTCATTGGTATCGGTGGTTTGATTTTTCCGCAGGCACTGGGTGTCGGTTATGATACAATTGGTACATTATTACGGGGCAACGTCTCGGCTCAGATTATACTGGGTGTATTGCTCGTTAAATCCATTATTTGGTGTGTCTCGCTGGGCTCTGGTACATCAGGTGGTGTGCTGGCTCCTTTGCTCATGATGGGTTGTGCGCTTGGGGGCATCGAAGCGATGTTTCTGCCCCATGAAGGGGCCGGCTTCTGGGCGTTAATCAGTATGGCCGCTATTCTGGGTGGCACCATGCGCTCACCTTTTACTGGTATTATCTTTGCATTGGAATTAACCCATGATGTCAATGCATTGTTGCCTTTAGCCATCGCGGTTACCATTGCCCATGGATTCACAGTATTGCTGATGAAACGCTCAATTCTAACCGAAAAGATTAGTCGCCGTGGTTATCATCTCAGCCGCGAGTACGCGATTGATCCCCTGGAATTGCTCTTTGCGCGTGAAGTGATGCGCACCGATGTAGTGGCTCTGTCTGACTCGCTGTCACCGACAGCGCTGCCGCAATTAGTACAGGATGAATTAGAGAAACACGAGCGCATACAACATCTCTATCCCGTCTTGAATGCAGAACAATTGCTGGTTGGAGTGGTAACGCGCCATGATTTGCAGCGTTTCATCCAGCAAGAGGATGCCTCGTCCGGGTCGATTGGTGAACTGATCCAGCAACAACCTGTAGTGGCCTATTCTAATGAGCCATTGCGTCATGTGATCAATCGGATGGCGGCCAGTGGTTTTACCCGTTTACCAGTTGTTGAGAGTGAAGCTTCACCAAAATTACTGGGCATGATCTCGCTTAGCGCGCTCCTCAAGGCACGCTCACACAATCTGGAAGAGGAACGCCGACGCGAGCGTCCATTGCATCTTCGTCTGCTCTTACCTAGACGTGGGCAGCCGAGCACGGCTGAAGTTGTAGAAGAGGAGACGGTGCCTGGCGAGCAAGTACATCAGTAAGAATGGAGTCTGTTTGTTATGTTTGATGAAGAGTTATCTGATAATGATTATTCCGCATTGAGCGAGTTTCGCTATGCTATCCGCCGCTTTATCCATTTCAGTGAAGAGGCGGCCCGGGCAGCGGGTCTAGAGCCACAGCAGCACCAACTGCTGCTGGCTGTCAAAGGACTCTCACTGCGCGGTTCGCCCACCATCCGCGATATCGCGGAGCGGCTACAACTGCGGCACCATAGTACGGTTGAGCTACTCGATCGTATGGCCGAGCATGGTTTGATTGAGCGCACCCGGGATACTGCTGACCAGCGCCGTGTGCTTATCACCCTGACCTCGGCCGGGGAAGATATACTCAAAAAATTATCACTACTTCATCGAACCGAATTGCGCTCTTCAGGGCCTGCCCTGGTAGAGGCCCTGAACGCCCTGATTGGTGAGTCAGATCGCACACTGGCAGAAAAGCCTATCTCTAAGCCTAGCTAATGCAAGTAGCGGCCTCCAGGTTTATAACATAGAGGCCGCTACTTCTAATTTGTGGGTTATTTGCCGATACAGGCTTTGGCGAACATGCGCAGGGACTGCAACTGGGCCGAGTCTTGCAGGAAAATAATCAGTTCCTGGGCTCCTGCCTGTTCGATTTCCTGGACACGTTTGTAGATTGCATCCGGAGTACCAACCAGAGCCTGCTGGCGGATGCGATCCAGCGGAACGTTGCGCTGATAGGGAGCGCTTTTGGCCAGGGCTTCTTGGTCGGTTTCGGCAATCGCACAGTTGAATAGCACTGTCCTCCAGATAGAGTTATAGTCGCGACCAACATTGTCGCAGTGCTCTTTGATGATGGAGAACTTGCGGGCCAGCCCTTCGTTGTCCAGATGCTGGATATTGCAGGCATCAGCATATTGTGCCACCAGTTTCAAGGTAACTTTTTCACCAGCTCCACCGATCAGCAGGGGAATATGTGGTTTCTGCACCCCTTTAGGCTGATTGATGGCACCATTGACATGCAGATATTTGCCCTCGACCACGGCCTCCTCCTCTGTCCACATCGCCCGAATAATGCGCAAGGCATCACGCAACTGGCGCAGGCGTGTGGGTCCATCTGGAAAGTCATAGCCATAGGCATTATATTCGTGTTCGTACCAACCGGCACCGATGCCAAAGTTCAAGCGTCCATGGCTGAGCACATCCACCGTACTGGCCATTTTGGCGAGCAGCGCAGGATTGCGGTAGCTGTTACAGGTAACCATCTGGCCGATGCGCACCCGTTTGGTATCGCGAGATAGCGCCGCTGTGCTGGTCCAACATTCAAACGTTGGCTCCTGGGTTGGCTGGGGAACTGTGTGGAAGTGGTCAAAAAGCCAGATCGAATCAAAACCAAGATTCTCAGCTTCCTGAGCCACACGCGTCATCGTCTCATAACCTTCAACAGGATCTGTAATGCCTACTAGATCCATGCGCCATCCCTGCGGAACAATTACACCAAATTTTAACGCCATCAGGTATAGGTCCTTTCTTACTACACGGATAGAAAACGATTACCTTCCTCTTATTTAGCGTTTATGGAAGGCCCCAATGTCAAGTATGAGAGTGAAATAATTTCTCACTATGATTCAGGTTTATGCGTTACAGGCTAGATTATACCGATGGGGATGTCGCTATTATAGTCTGCGATGCGCCAGCGCATGCGCACTGAGCCATTTTTATGCGTTGTTGCAGCTATTCGCGCAAAGCGCGAATAGCTGCAACAACGCATAAAAGATCATTTGAGCGCTGTAAGCGCGTAGCGTCAGGAGCCGAAGGCGCGAACCGTATGGTTTTCAGATGCTTTCTAAAATAGTTAAGCGAGCAGAGAGAATAGTGTATACTAAATTGCGTATTTGCATGATGTCTCATAATGTTATAGCAAGGATGGATAATGTGAAACGATCATATCTACAAATGATATTATCTTTTTTTGGTTTTGCATTGATTGGTTTATATAGTGGAGCCTTCGGTGTATTGCTACCCGACATGAGCAGTTATTATGGAGTAGATAAATCTGTCATCGGTCTTATTTTTGTTACCTCTTCTATTGGCTATTTTATTTCTGCCCTGTTTAGCAGTATCGTATTAGAGCGCCTGGGCATGCGCCTCTTCCTGGTGATTGGCGCTATTACATTTCTATTGGGTGCCTTAACGCTTGGCATCAAACCTGCTTTTAGCATTGTTCTGGTGACACGGCTTTTTATGGGCCTGGGGGTAGCAATGATTGAGATGGGGCTGAATGCCCATGTAGTAGCTCAATCGCGCCATTCTTCCCAGCTTAATACTTTGCATGCTTTCTATGGTGCTGGCGCATTATTTGGTCCGCTTGTGGCAGCTTTCCTGCTCACAACAATCTGGGGTTGGAGTAGCGTCTTTTTCTTATGGACGCTACTCAGTATCCCGTTCTTGCTGGGAGTTGCACTGACCTTTCGTGCAGAGCCGCCTCGCGTAGCCAGTGTTGAAGTAGAAAACAAAAAGACTGGTAACACCTGGATTGCGGCATTGAAATTACCGATTGTCTGGCTTCTATGTCTTTTTTTGTTACTCTATGTTGGTGTTGAGGTAAGTGTTGGCAACTGGACTTATAGTTTTCTTGTTGAGGGACGACATCAACCAATTACTCTATCTAGCTGGATTGTCAGTGGCTACTGGTTGGGAATGACATTGGGGCGTTTTACGTTGAGTCAGCTTGCTCAACGTCTGCGCATAAGCGATGTGTGTTTGTTGTATATTTGTATAATTGTAGTAGCTCTGTGTGCGATCTCGATCTGGTGGCTGCCTTTTGATAGCGTCGCAGCTATCGGCTTTTGCATCATTGGCTATTGCCTGGGACCTATCTATCCGACGACGGTAGCTCTTACTCCCAATCTCGTTCCTGGTCGCATTGTTACCAGTGCTATTGGTTTTCTGGTGAGTATCAGCATTTTTGGTACTTCCGTCTTTCCCGGTATCGCGGGTATTCTGGCCCAGTATCTTGGTATCTGGTCTCTTCTCCCCTATAACCTTGCCCTGACCCTTTTGATGCTGCTATGCTGGTGGATACTATTTCGAGTACCCATTATCAGGACAAATGCATAAATTGTCTGCGTATTGAGTGATAAGTGATATTTAAAGGTTACATATGGGGTTAGCTATTTGGGTGACATATAATGAAGAAAGATAGATTTAAAGAGGATAAAATTTGATGGCAGATAATCCATCGATGACATCGGTAGTGCATAAAGGAGAGCGTGGGGAGCCTTATGTGCGTCGGCTCTGGTTGGTGCGTCATGGGGTAACGGACTGGAGTAGTCAGGGGCGCTTCTGTGGACATTGCGATGTGTCGTTGTCACCCATTGGTAAGTTACAGGCACGTTGGGTAGGAGTCCAGTTGCGCTCGCGACCGCTGGTAGCTCTGTATGCCAGCGACCTGCAACGTACTACCCAGACCGCAACGATACTGGCGCAACAATTATCGGCTCCGCTGGCGGTCCAGACTTCTGCTGCCTGGCGCGAGCTTTCCTTTGGCGCATGGGAAGGGCTTACCTATAGGGAGGTTGCCGAGCGTTATCCGAGTCAGCTGGGCTTTTTCACGCATCCATCGCAGTTTTCACCCCCAGGAGGTGAGACCTTTGACGCGTTGCTGCAGCGTGTACAGGGAGCGTTTGCGCAGCTGGTTCAGGTTTCTCTGGACCTACCAGCGGGAGATCTGGTGTTGGTGAGCCATGCGGGTGTGCTGCGCGTGCTGCTCTGTTCGTTATTGGGCCTATCTTTTGAGCGCCAATGGCAGCTGCGTTTAGACCATGGCTCGATCAGCGCTATTGATTTTGTGGCCGGTGGCGAAGATGTGGGCACGACCACAACACTGGTCTTGCTCAATCAGCACGAGATGGGACTTCGTATAGACAAAGAAGAACAGTCTGCCGAGGAGGCGATGCAAGATGCCTGAAACACAACCATTTCCACCACCTCCAACGATCGAACCTGGAGAGCCAGTACACCACAACTGGTTACCGGAGCAATATAAAGAGCTGGTGGCCGCGATCCGTTTTCTGTCGATCCTGCCAGTTCCGGGTAGCACCCAGCTATTTCGCACTGATAGTAAAGCTGATGCCAGGTTGTTCCTGGGCAGCGCTTATTTTCCGCTGGTTGGCCTGCTACTGGCGGTCCTGCCAGCACTGCTGGTCTGGATTTTTGGTAATCTGCTCTCTTCGCTGGTGCTGGCCGCGCTCCTGGTTGTGTTGCTGATTGTGCTGAGCGGCGGCCTGCATCTGGATGGTTTAATGGATACCTGCGATGGTTTATTTGGTGGGCGTAGTCGCGAGCATAAGCTAGAGATTATGCGCGATAGCCGGCTTGGCAGTTTTGGTATTCTGGGCGGCAGCAGTATTCTCCTGCTCAAATTCGCGCTGCTGGCGAGCCTGGATCAGCAAGTATTGCTCTGGGCGCTCCTGACCATTATCCCTATCTCCCGCTGGACTATGGTGCTGGCAATGTATATTTTTCCACCGGCTCGCGCGACGGGGCTGGGAGCGGCCTTTCGTCAGACAGTGACGCGAACTCGCCTGATCAGTGCCGCAGTATTGACCTTATTGATTGCCGGGCTGGCTGGCTATATGGTTGGGCTGGTCCTGTGCCTGTGCGCTACACTGTTGACCTGGCTGGTGGGCAAATGGATTACTGCCCAGTTAGGTGGTTTGACCGGTGATAGCTATGGCACGCTGGCCGAACTGATGGAAGTTGTGTTACTCCTGCTATGGACGCTGCTGCGTTTCTGGCTATAAATGGATGAGAGATGAGTATGACCGATAGAAATGATGCGCATAGTGTTCCGCGCCTGGTGCTACTGCTGGGTGGGGCGCGCAGTGGTAAAAGTACTTTTGCTGAGCGCCTGGCCACGCAGAGTGGGCGTAGCGTGGCCTTTATTGCTACTGCGATGGCGACGGATGAAGATATGCGTGACCGTATCGCCCGTCACCAGTCTGCACGCCCCGATCACTGGCAAACCATCGAAGAACCTCTCCACCTGGCGGATGCGCTGCGACAGGCGGCAGCTGTTGCTGATGTCGTGATTCTGGATTGTCTGACGGTCTGGCTCTCCAACTGGCTCTTCTCACAAGGCGATGCTGAGCAATTAGAGAGAGATACTATCAGCGCGCAGCACTATGCCGGAGCCCTGCAGGAGATCGATGCTCTATTGCAGGGGATTTCAGAATTGGAGCCGGGCAAGACCCTGATCGTTGTGACTAACGAAGTCGGCCTGGGGATCGTGCCAGCTTATGCCCTGGGACGAGTTTACCGAGACGTGTTGGGACTGGTCAACCAGCGCGTGGCTGCTGCCGCCACGCGCGTCTATCTGATGATTGCCGGGCTGGGGGTAGACATCAAGCGCCTGCACGAAACGGCAACACTTTAGCAGCTGGCCTGAGTATTAACATTCGATGTCTGCACGAACTGGTGATGATTAACATGTAGAAGCGACTATTACTGCATCTGCAATGCTTCAATTCTCAGCCGTATTCCGATCCAGTTCCAGATCCTGGAATGTTACAGGATCTTCTTTGGGCTCAAGGTGCGTGAACACGGTACTATCCGTCAAAGCTTTACGAATGGCCATTTCAATTTCCTCACAGATGGTATGCCCTTTTTGCACCGTCCATTCACCCGGCACAATTACATGAAAAGACACGAAGCGCCTTTGTCCGGCTATCCTACTGCGCATCGCATGAAAATCAATACCCTGCTGACGATATGGCTCTAGAATGCCATTGATTATATTAATATCTTCTCTTGGTAGTGCAGTATCGAGTAATCCCAATCCTGTCTGACGCAGCAGCTTTGTGCCTGTCCAGATAATGTTTATGACCACCAGCAGCGCTACAATCGGATCAAGGATATACCAATGTGTGATTGCCACCATTAGCACGCCCACCAGCACACCGACGGTAGTCGTCACATCTGCAAATAAATGGTGGGCATCAGCTTCTAGCGTAATTGAGCGCTGCTTTTTGCCCGCCTGCAACATAAACCAGGCCAGCGCACCGTTAATGATTGCACCGAAGACTGAGAAGGCCAGACCAACGAAGGGTTGATCGATGGGCTCAGGATGGAAGAGACGCGGAACCGACTCGACAGCAATAACCAGGGCCGCAACAAGGATTAATGCACCCTCGACTCCGCTGGAGAAATATTCGGACTTCGTATGCCCATATGTGTGATCCTCATCAGCAGGGCGCGCGGCCAGCGTCAAGGCCCAGAGGCCAACCAGAGCGGCAACCAGGTTCACCACAGACTCAGCTGCATCTGAAAATAAGCCCACTGATCCTGTCAGAAAATACCCTATAAACTTAACTGCCATTGTTGCCAGCGCGGCAGCTATTGATAAGAACATGTACAAACGGAGCGAAGTATGCTTCATATAATTCTTTCGTCTTAAGAAAGCTTCGGTATAGCTTTCTTTGCTGATCTTTAAACGTATGGCTATCTTAATGTAGTACGAATAATTGATCAAAAGGGAACAACTTTTCTTGCTGATGGGATAGAGTAAAGTTGTTGTTAGCAAGGACAAAGTGACTTCTCAGGTGTTACTGATTGTCAGCGTCGCATCGTTGAAAATCATCTGCTTGTTCTCTTCCCAATCTCTTCGTCCTTGCTCTTTACTGGTACCCACCTGTCAGGCAGGGCAAGTTGCTGAAAAAAATCGTTCATCTGTTCCGGAGAATACGGCATGTCGGTGCTAAGCCACCATTTTAACAGGGTCAGCAAGGTTGCAGCCAAATAGTGTGCTACAATTGGCACAGGGACGGCATAGGACCATTTTGAGCTTGTCTGCTCCATTATAGATTGCTCAATTATCTGGCTTATGCTTCTTTCTACAACTTTCCAGAGGGTTTCTCCTGAGCGGCTACGTACCAATGCTTGAAGTTGCTGGGCGTTTTGCTGAACATGCTGAATCAACTCCATACTCGGCACTATTTCTTGCCTCCCGCCCCTGCGCAACAACTGCTGATGCAGCTGTTCAAAGAGCTGTTTGAGCAATGCAGCCTGGACATCTTCTTTATCAAAATAATGAGCATAAAAAGTTGAGCTACCAACATTCGCGCGCTCCACAATGTCTCGCACAGTGATATCTTCATAGCGCTTCTCTTGCAACAGTTCTGCTAGCGCTTTCGTAACCAGTTGACGTGTCCGCTGGGAGCGACGATCCTGCTTCTCTTGTCTCAATCAATTCATCCCCTTTTGCCGGATATTTTTGGCTATTTGTACATTAGTGAGTTTTTTCTTCTCATTGCTTCTAGTCAGTAGCTGGCTATTCCCTTTTAATAGAGGAAGAGATATTCTCCATTATCGGAGAATCTCCATTACAGGATAATCTGTTTTTCTGAAAGGAGCAAGTGCTATGTCCTTACATGGGAACCGAAGGGCTAGAACCTCGCACGCAGAATCGCCTGGGATCGTAATTTCTTTCTCCGCCTGGTGGTACGACATGATTGTAAGGTGGTTTGTTATGCAGGGAAGAGAATCTACATTCCGCCACATGATCGCTAATCTGGCACAGTTGCAATCCGGTGAGACTGTATTGGATGTGGGTTGCGGAACTGGAACTCTAGCGCTGATCGCCAAAGAGTATGTTGGGGAAACTGGTTGTATCGCGGGCATTGATCCGTCAAAGTCGTTGCTTGCCGGAGCTTGCCACAAAGCTACACGTGCTGGTCTCTCCATCAATTTTCAGCAAGGGGGAATCGAGCAGATTCCTTTTCCCGATCAGACATTCGATGTAGTGCTCTCTACATTTATGATGCACCATGTCCCCGATGACATCAAACACCAGGGAGTTACTGAAATTGCTCGTGTCCTCAAAACAGGAGGACGCCTGTTAGTTGTTGATTTTCAAAGCTCAGAGGAACATCAGGGTTGTTCTCTTCCATTTGATACAGAGATGGGGATTCAAAACTTCCCCGCATTCCTGCAATCTGAGGGTTTTGAGCACCTGACAACAGGAAATATCCCCTTTCGCATTAGAAGTCTTTCTGCAGGCCACAAACACTATGGTTTTGTTAGTGCCAGAAAAGGTGAGGATCGCACGAGAGAGAGCTATCCTGGGTAAGCAAAGTCTATCAGACACCTCGCAGGTGTCTGGATTGACAATTCGCAAAGATTCTCATACTTGTAAGTGCAGATAGGCAGAGGCTGGCGGCAATTATGCCCGCCAGCTCATTGGCACCTTTGGGAACGTTCATGAAGGCCTTGTTGAATTACTGAATAGGAAAGTGTTTCTAATCTCCTGCATGGGGTTCGGGCGTGATAATATAGAAGAAAACACGTATGGAGGATTTTGCTGTGAGGCACATAAATAATTCCCGGCGCACTATATTGATCACCGCGCATCTAGAGGATAGCTGGAATGCTCGTATACAGGAAATGGCGCCCGATTTCTCTGTTGAGTTGCGGCCCTGGGCTAAGGTAGAAGATATCTCTGATGAGTTATGGAAAGAAGTGGAGATCCTTTTTACTCTGGGAGCTTTCCCCACGCCCGAGCAGGCTCCGAACTTGCGCTGGGTCCAACTCTATTCCGCTGGAGCCAATCAGGCCTTCAATGGCCCATTGGCAAAATCCGATGCCATCATCACTACGGCCAGTGGCGTACATGCGGTCAATATTGCTGAATATGTATTGACTACGATGCTGTCCTGGTTCCATCGCTATCAGCAGTTTGATACATGGAAGCAAAAAGGACAATGGCCGGATGAGCAGGAGCGCAATCTGTTTATGCCCGAAGAGTTACGTGGTAAAACGCTCAATGTCGTTGGATATGGCAGTATTGGTCGTGAAGTTGCCCGGCTGGCCAAAGTTTTTGGCATGCGTATCATCGCAATGGAGCAGCGATCGGACCATCGTGATCATGGTTTCCTCTTTCCGGATATTGGTGATCCAGATGGTATCCTGCCTGACCATTATTATACGAAAGATCACTTTTACCAGGCTCTGTCCGACAGCGACGTTGTCGTAGCGGCTGTGCCGCTGACTCTTGCTACCAGGGGTATGTTTGATGCTGCGGCGTTTCGGGCCATGAAGGATAGCACTTTATTTGTAAACATTGCTCGCGGTGATGTGTGTAATGAAGCTGACCTGATTGATGCCTTGAAAGGAAAAGAGATTGCCGGAGCCGCCCTGGATGTCTTTGCGGAAGAGCCGCTCCCTTCAAGCAGTCCCTTGTTTGGCATTCCCAATGTGATCATGAGCCCTCACATCTCTGGCATGACGCCTCATTACGATGAGCGCGTGGCCATGATTTTTACCGAAAATCTACGCCGCTACCTCAAAGGAGAGACGCTCTATAATGTGGTCGATAAGGAACGCGGCTATTAGGTAAGCAACGCGTTTATTGACATAAATGGATAAAGCTCGGTATACTAGCTGAGGAAATAACTCAACTTTTTTATTTCACCAGGTGGCCAGAACAGAAGTCCTGGCAGAATAGGGAAGTCGGTGAAAATCCGACGCAGTCGCGCTACTGTAACTGGTGTCATGCTTATTGCTCCACTTGCCACTGTTCTGATGGAACGGGAAGGCCGCAAAAGTATGCCAGAAGTCAGGAGACCTGCCTGGTGAGTTATGCTCTTCATCCTTCGCGTAAAAGGAGCGAGCTACCCAGGCATTCTCTTCTCATTTCTCTTTTTGTCTTGGGCTGGCTGCTATTTTTCGCGAGGTGACTATGGGCGTTATCTAGAAGGATACAAGTATATGCGCACCCATGTCATCTCATTGCGTTTATTAAGCGTTTTTTTACTGAGTTTCATGTTAACCCTGGCTGCTTGTGGACAGAGCAGTAATTCCCAGGGGTCAGGCAGCACTCCTGCCGCACAACCTACCCCCACTCCTGCGCTGGACGCGTATGGAACCCCGATTGCTATCCCGAAAACAGCTCCGCAGCGCATTGTGTCGCTGGCACCCAGCATCAGTGAGATCCTGGGCGCTTTACATCTGGAGAAGCGGGTCGTAGGTGTCGATGCTTTTACCAACTATCCTGCTGCGCTGGCTGGACTGAAGAAGGTGTCGAGCAGCTCAGGTTTTAATGTAGAAGCCATCGTGGCTTTAAAGCCGGATCTGGTTTTGAGCTCGGGTGGTTTGTCCAAGAAATATGATACCCAACTGTCTCAACTGGGTTTGCAGGTGGTCGATCTGCCCTCGCCCAATATCTCGCAGACCCTGGATCAGATCGCGCTGATCGGTCGATTGACGCATACTGAAAATGTGGCCGAGTCGCTGGTGACACAGATGAGACAGCAGATTGCCCAGATCCAGAGCGAGGTTAAAGGTACTCCTGCGATCAAAACCCTGTTAGAGGTAGATGATAGCACGCCCGGCAAACCCTATGTCTTTGGTGGCGGGTCATTTGGCGATGAGATGGCCAGCTATGCCAATGTTGCGAATATTTTTCACAACAACACCACCAACGGAGGCTATCCACAGGTGACGGATGAATCTGTCATCGCTGCCAATCCGCAATATATAATTCTTACTGAAGATCCACTGTATGGTGGTCAGCCATCTGTTGTATACAAGCGAGCAAACTGGGGAGGTATTGAGGCGGTAAAGTCACATCATGTCTACCATCTTAATTCTGATATCATGCAGCGTCCAGGACCCCGCATCGTGCAGGGATTGCGCTGCCTGGCTCAGGTTGTACATCCCGATAAGTTCTCAGGTGCACTGCCGGACTATTGCACAGCGAGTGTGTAAATGTTCACGTTATGTATGGAAGAGGATAAAAAATAATGGAAGAGCAAAATTATGCTGAGGCTCAAGGTGAGTCCGTCGAAGTTGACGAATTAACTGAAGAGGGTCGTGCCCGCATTCGTAAGGAACAGGCTGAAATGCGCGCGCATCGTAAGCCAGCCAAAGGACTGGTGATGATCAACACTGGCAATGGCAAAGGCAAGACCACTGCCGCTCTCGGTGTATTGTTCCGGGCCTGGGGGCACAATTTGCGTGTAGTGATGCTGCAGTTCTTGAAATCTCAGACGGGCAAGTGGGGTGAGATTCGAGCCGCTCAGAAACTCGGCATAGAGATTATTCCTCTGGGAGATGGTTTTACCTGGAACAGTGATAACCTGGAGCATGATAAGGCGCTGGCCAGAAAATGCTGGCAACTCTGTCGGGAAAAGATCGAGAGTGACCAGTATGATGTGGTGATTATGGATGAGATTACCTATGCCATCAACTATGGCTGGTTAGATGTGAATGAAGTGCTGAGCACCTTACAGACACGCAATCCCAAGATGCATATTATTATCACTGGACGAGATGCCCCCCAGGCCTTAATTGACTATGCCGATCTGGTTACTGAAATGGCAGAGATTAAGCATCCTTACCATGAAGGTATCCTGGCCCAAAAGGGTGTGGATTTCTAAATCTCTCATGCCAGCTTGCAAAGACAGCAAGCTGGCATAGTACGTAACATAAAAAGGTATAGTTTATGGTAGATTTAAATGCTTTGATTGAAAAAATTACTCCACTCGATTCCGGTAGCGTTGAGCAGGCACGCGCGCGGCAGTCGCAACTGACCAAGCCACCTGGTAGTCTGGGACGCCTTGAAGAGATCGCGGTGCAGATGGCGGGCATCACCAGAAGCGTGGTACCTGTTGTACAGCGCCGGGCGGTCGTTGTCATGGCTGCCGACCATGGTGTAACCGCCGAGGGTGTGAGTGCCTATCCTAAAGATGTTACACCCCAGATGGTACTCAACTTTCTGTCTGGAGGCGCGGCTATTAACGCACTGGCCCGGCAGGCGCAGTCCGACGTGACCGTGGTTGATATCGGTGTGGCCGCTGACCTTGAACATCCCAACCTCTTGTCTCGTAAAGTGCGGCGAGGGACCGCCAATATGGCACGAGAAGCTGCCATGAGTCAGGCT
Source organism: Dictyobacter formicarum (assembly GCF_016587435.1). The sequence goes on along the minus strand of NZ_BNJJ01000005.1, from coordinate 20,241 downwards.
GAAGTCCTGCAGGCCATCAACGTTGGTGTCGAGGTGATTGAAAATCTGGCTGAGCAGGGTCTGGATCTGGTGGCCACCGGTGAAATGGGTATTGGCAATACAACCGCGGCCAGCGCACTTACCGCCTGCTTTCTGGATGTGCCGGTTGAATACGTTACTGGTCGTGGTACTGGCATTGATGATCAACAGCTGGCGCATAAAGTACGTATTGTCGAGCAGGCTATCACTCACAATGCTCCTGATGCCGCGCAGCCGCTTGACGTGCTGGCCAAACTGGGAGGTCTGGAGATAGCTGGCCTGGTGGGTGTGATCCTGGCTGCTGCCGCCCGGCACATTCCTAGTATTATTGATGGTTTTATTTCCAGCGCCGCGGCCCTGGTCGCCTGTGCCCTTGCTCCTACCGTGCGTGACTATCTTTTTGCCGGACACCTCTCCGTTGAACGCGGCCACCGCCTGATCCTGGAAAAACTGCATTTGGAGCCATTGCTTAATCTCCAGTTGAGATTGGGAGAAGGTACCGGTGCCGTTCTAGCCATGCATATCATTGAGGGAGCCCTGCGTACCCACCAGGAAATGGCCACTTTTGCCGAAGCCGGCGTAAGCAATAAGAATGCATAGCAGGCATGCTTTTAAGCGAATAATATAAATCATCCAAAAAGCAGGCACAACAACGCTCATAGGACGTTGTTGTGCCTGCTTTTTGGATGATGACGCACCTGTGTATGCCCATTAGCATAAATCGTATATTTATCTTCTTAAGTCGGAGAATCCCGCAGCGACATGTTATTATTGATAGTCTATTGTGCAAAATATACAATGATGAGGAAAATATTTTATATCTTTCAACCGTTCTATCGATATTAATTTGATGTTAGTATGTCTTTGAACGATACATTTGTACAATTTATACAAATGTATATATTCCTATAAGGCCAGGTGGGCATGCAATGCTGCTTGTTCCGCACATGTATCTCTCAAGAGTATGACCTATTAGCAACATCAATGAAGTATTTGTTGTCCAGATGATAATACATATCCTGGATTGCTACTGTGCATACAACAGGTCATACGAGGAAGCGCAACATGCAGAATATTGCAGATTCACAGATAACGCGGGTTTCTGGTCGACACAGGGTTGCTACGCATTGTCCATACTGTGCATTGCAGTGTGGCATGCATATAACTGGACCGCGTGAGCAAGCTACAATTACTGGTAACATTCATTTTCCAGTCAACAATGGCCGTATGTGCATCAAAGGTTGGCACGCGGCGGCGACTCTTCAGCATCCAGAGCGCCTGCTCACACCACTACAGCGTATGGCGGGTGGTACATTTGAGCCGATCTCCTGGGAAGAAGCTATTGCTACCATTGTCGAAAAATTTCAACAGGTACAGGCACGTTATGGGAAAGATGCGCTTGGCGTGCTGGGTGGCGGTTCCCTGACTAATGAAAAAGCCTATCTCCTTGGAAAATTTGCCCGTGTGGCTTTAGGGACATCTCAAATTGACTACAATGGCCGTTTTTGTATGTCTTCAGCGGCTACGGCCGGGATGGCCGCCTTTGGCCTGGATCGTGGCCTGCCTTTTCCTATTGCAGATATTGCCCAGGCTGAGGTGGTAATATTGATAGGCAGCAATGCAGCCGAAACCATGCCACCATTGATGCAGTATTTTGAGTCCCAGCGTCAACGAGGCGGGCAATTGATTGTGGTTGATCCACGAGCATCTATAACCACGCATGGGGCTACTGTACATCTGCGCCTGACTCCTGGTACCGACGCTGCCCTGGCTAATGGGATTCTGCACATTTTGATCCGAGAGGGCTTGCTGGATTATCAATATATTCAGCAGCGCACCAGTGATTTTGAACGCGTCAAAGCGAATGTGGCCCTGTATTGGCCTGAACGGGTTGAGCGCATTACTGGTATTCCGGAAGCGCAATTATTCCAGGTGGCACGCATGCTAGGAGAGGCTCGTTCCGCAATCATCCTGACTGCCCGTGGCGCCGAACAGCAGCGGCAGGGAGTACACAATGTGCTTTCCTATATAAATATCGCTCTGGCCCTGGGTTTGGTTGGTCGTCCAGCCAGTGGATATGGATGTCTGACTGGCCAGGGGAATGGCCAGGGAGGCAGAGAACATGGCCAAAAAGCGGACCAATTGCCTGGCTATCGCCGCATTACAGATCCGCTAGCGCGACAACATATTGCTGGCGTCTGGGGTATTGCGGAAGAGGCTCTTCCTGGACCTGGTAGATCCGCATATGAGATGTTAGAGGCGGTGGGACAACCAGGTGGTATTCATGGATTAATGATCATGGGTACAAACCCGGTGGTATCAGCCCCTAATGCACTCCATATTCAAGAGCGATTACGGACCGTAGAATTTATGGTTGTGGCCGACTTCTTTTTATCTGAAACCGCCCAACTGGCAAATATTGTTCTTCCCACAACCCAATGGGCAGAAGAAGAGGGTACGATAACCAACGTCGAAGGGCGTGTGCTTCGACGCCGGTGTGCCTTTACAGCACCGCAAAGCATTTATTCTGATAGCAAGATACTCTGCATGCTAGCCGCCGCTCTTGGCAAAGGCGCTTATTTTACTTATGCGGAGCCGCGCCAGATTTTTGAGGAGCTTGCCCGGGCCAGCGCAGGCGGCCTGGCCGATTATGCGGGAATCAGCTATGAGAAGATCGAGGAACAGGATGGCGTGTTCTGGCCTTGTTCCTCAGCAGAGCATCCAGGCACGCCCCGCCTGTTTCAAGAGCGTTTCCCTACCCCCTCTGGAAGAGCGCGATTCCATGCGGTTATTCATCAAGCGCCAGATGAAGAACCTGATGCTAGCTATCCCTTGTACTTAACTACCGGTCGTATCCTGGCTCAGTATCAGTCAGGTACCCAGACACGTCGCGTAGAGCAACTGAACGCCGTTGCTCCCCATCCCTGGCTAGAGGTACATCCAACGACGGCTCGTACCTATGGAATCACTGATGGAGAACAGGTACAAGCGACTACACGGCGTGGTTCTGCCTTGTTTCGCGCGAAACTTACAAGCACAATTCGTGAGGATACCATTTTTGTGCCATTCCACTGGAATGGCCAACAATCTGCTAATCGTCTTACTAATCCCGCGTTAGATCCAGATAGTCATATGCCTGAGTTCAAGGTCTGCGCGGTTCGCATAGAGCGCGCAAGCGCTTCATCAGCCATGGAGGTTTAAGCAGAATGCAGAAACAACGTCTCATTATTATTGGTAATGGAATGGCCGGAGCGCGTCTCATAGAAGAAGTGTTAGCGCTTCAAGGCCGTGAGCAATATGATATTGTCGTCTTTGGCGACGAACCATACGGCAACTACAATCGCATCCTGCTCTCAAATGTGCTGGCGGGAAACCATGATCCCAGCGATATTTTTATAAATCCCTTAGCCTGGTATCAGGACAACGGCATCACACTCTATGCCGGGAATCGCATTCATACCATTGATTATACCTCAAAGACAGTTTATGCCTCAGATGGCACAGTTATGGCCTATGACAAACTGGTCCTGGCCACCGGAAGCTCACCAGCTATTCCCGCATTGGATAATCTCTATACCTCAACCGGAAAGCTCAAGACGGGTGCATTTGTTTTTCGCACCATTGATGATTGCACCTCAATGATGCAGTATGCTGTCCGGGCAAGCAAGGCAGTCGTGGTCGGCGGTGGATTACTAGGGCTAGAGGCAGCCCGGGGCTTACTTAATCGAGGACTGGCTGTCAGCGTAGTACATGTAGCTCCTCATGTGATGAACGTCCAGCTAGATACGGCGGCGAGCAAGATGCTGCGTACCTCATTGGAGCGTATGGGGGTTCATTTGCACCTGGAGAAGCGCACCACCGCCGTCTTTGGTCACGAGCGGGTAGAGGGGCTGGGATTTGAGGATGGCTCCAGAATGGGTTGTGATATGGTCGTCATTTCGACCGGTATTCGCCCAAATATTGAGTTAGCGCGCCATGCCGGCATTAAAGTCGATCGCGGCATTCTGGTTGGCGATGACCTTTCATGTAGTGTCCCCGATATCTATGCACTTGGTGAGTGTATTCAGCATCGGGAGCGCACCTATGGGTTGGTTGCTCCGCTATGGGAGCAAGCGCAATGCCTGGCAGAACGTCTCACCAGTCAAGCCTCACAGCGGATCTATCAGGGATCGCGTGAGTCTACCAAGCTCAAAGTGATGGGAGTAGACCTGGCTGTTATGGGTGATAAGGAGTCGCAGCATGATGATGATGAGATTGTGGTCTATTCAGAGCCTGCGCGAAGTGTGTACAAGAAATTAATTATACGTGATGGTAGGATTGCTGGCGCAATTGTGCTGGGCGATGGCGAGGTTATCCCACGCCTATCCCAATTATTCGATCGCCGTTCTGTGCTGCCAGAGAACCGTTCCGAACTTCTTTTCTCACTAGCTGGAGAAAAGAAGGCTATCAATGTCGCAGACCTGCCCGATGAGACGCAAATCTGTAATTGCAATGGTGTCTCAAAAGGTAAGATAGTGCAATGTGTCAAAGAGGGGAAACGCAGCCTCAAAATGCTCTGTGACGCGACCCGGGCTGGCACTGGTTGTGGCTCTTGTATGTCGCAGGTGCAGGCGCTGCTGGAGGCTGCCTCAGATGGGTTGGTCGTTGAAGATCCCTCAATACACTATTACGTGCCCGGCGTAGCATTAACCAAGCCAGAATTGATCAAGGCTATTAAGGAACAGCAACTGTATAGTGTTGCCGCGGTCTTTGCTGCTCTGGCTGGAGGTAAAGAAGATCCAGCTAGTAAAGCCGGCCTTGCTTCACTGCTTAAGACGATCTGGGGAAGTGAGTATGAAGATCAACGCGATGCCCGCTTCATTAATGACAGAGTGCATGCCAATATACAAAATAACGGTACATTCAGTGTAGTACCACGTATGTATGGTGGTGTAACCTCCGCACAAGAATTGCGGCGCATTGCTGAGGTCGCAGAAAAATATCAGGCACCAATGGTAAAACTAACGGGCGGACAGCGTATCGACCTGGTTGGGATTCCCAAACAACAATTGCCCGAGGTATGGAAGGATCTGGGAATGCCATCCGGACATGCATATACCAAGAGTTTTCGTACCTGTAAAACCTGCCTGGGCTCTGAGTTCTGTCGTTATGGCCTGGGCGATAGCACTGCGCTTGGCATTAATATTGAGAAGCGTTACCAGGGTGTTGAAGCTCCCCACAAGTTAAAGCTGGCGGTATCTGGCTGTCCACGCAACTGTGCAGAGTCTACAACCAAAGATATCGGTGTGGTAGCGATCGAGGGTGGTAAATGGGAAATCTATGTGGGCGGGGCCGCCGGATCTACCGTGCGCAAGGGTGACCTACTCTGCGTGGCTGACAGCCAGGAAGAAGTACTGCTCTATATAGGACGCTTCATGCAGTATTATCGTGAGCAGGCTAAATACCTTGAGCGCACCCATAGCTTTGCCGAGCGTATCGGGATCGATAGATTGCGCCAGTTGCTCATTGAAGATTGCGAACATATATGTCAGCAGCTAGATCGGGATATGCAAGCCGCTGTGGACGCCTATAGAGATCCCTGGCAGGAAGCGACTATTCCGGTTACACCAACCCAGTTTACTGAAGCTTTGCATCCGATTGAAAAAGTGAGCGTACGCTAAAAACATTGGCAGTTTTACAAATTGCCGCTTTACAAGTTAAAGAAGGTGTGGTTACCTTATGAGCATTATGATGACACCCGGTCGAGTAATTTATAATCTCGGCTCACTTGATAGACTTCCCCTGGGAGAAGGACGTACATTCCAGATAGAGGAAACAAGGATTGCCCTTTTTCGCACACGTACCGGTGAGGTGTTTGCACTTCAGGCTACCTGCCCACATAAAAATGGACCGTTGGCCGATGGTATGATTGGTGATGGCAAAGTTGTTTGCCCCTTACATGGTTACAAGTTTTGTCTGGCAACTGGTGAACCGCTTGGTAATACCTGTGGAGCGCTCAAAACGTATGAGGTTTCACTGGATGCAAACGGAGAAATTTTGCTGGGCCTGGATATATAGATTTTGTAATAATAAGCGCCTTTCTCTTCCCAGGAATATGAAAGAAAGAGGAGCAAACCAATGGCTTTTCACGATGCTCGTATTGCTGTATTGGAAGCGCGCATGAGCGATGAGATGGCTGATCTCATTCGACGCAATGGGGGCACCGCCTGGAGCGCGCCCGCCGTTCGTGAAACTGTCGTAAATGCCTCCAAGCCAGTGGCGGCTTTTATTGATCGATTAATAGCAGGAGATGTCTTCCTGGTTATTTTCTTCACCGGTGTAGGTGTTAAGGCATTGCTGCAAGAGGCTGACCAGCTGGGACGCCGGGATGAGTTGGTAACGGCTCTAAGAGGCGTCAGTGTTATTTGCCGGGGCCCTAAACCCTCAGCGGTATTGAGAAAGGAGAACATACCGATTGCTGCCAGTGCGCCGGAGCCCTATACCACAAACGAGCTGCTGGCGGTGCTCAAGCCTTTTGACGTGACTGGCCGAACCATCGGAGTCGTGCATTATGGTGAGCGCAACGATCAAATCTCTCAGTTTTTACATAGCCACGGTGCCATGTTGGAGGAACTCAGCCTTTATGAGTGGCAATTACCGCTTGACACTACCCAATTGCGTGCATTGGTGCGTGAGCTGATCATTGGCAACGTAGATGCCATCATGTTTACCAGCCAGATTCAGGTTCGTCACCTCTTCGCGATTGCCGCCGAGTTGGACTGTACCAGTGCCTTAACGGCGGCATTGAATACCAGGACCATCGTGGCTTCGATTGGTCCCACCTGTACAGGTGTGTTAGAAGGATACGGCGTCACTCCCCATGTTGTTCCAGAGCATCCCAAGATGGGACATTTGATTAAGGCTCTGGTAGAACACATGGCATCCTGATTATAAACCGGCTTGCCCGGACGCCACTTTCTACAGCACTCCTGTTTTGCAAGAAAAGGAGTTCTGCATGCCATTTATGTCATCGCGTGATGGGATACAAACCAGCGCGAAATTAACCGTGCTTGCCTCTTTCTTACACTTTGATATGTGTTTTACTATCTGGGTTCTCCTGGGGTCTCTGAGTGTACCTATCTCTCAGAGCCTCGGATTGAATCCTTTTCTACAGACTGTCATGGTGGCCATTCCCACCTTAAGTGGTTCCTTGATGCGTATTCCGATGGGATTATTAGGGGACCGTTTTGGTGGAAGGCGTGTTGGTGTGTTGATGCTGCTCTTTTTGTTTGTCCCCCTGTTGTTAGGATGGCTGGTGAACATAAACTTTCCAGCTGTGCTCTGTATTGGTTTGATGCTTGGTGTGGGTGGCTCATCATTTGCTGTGGCTTTGCCTATGGCTAGCTACTGGTATCCACCTTCCAAACAGGGATTGATCATGGGCATCTCGGCGGCCGGCAATATGGGCGTGGTCTTTGCCAATCTACTGGCCCCTTCGCTTGCTAGAACCTATGGCTGGCATGCCGTGTTAGGTATAACCATGCTTCCACTGGCATTGGTGTTACTGGCCTTTTCTTTGTTCGCCAGAGACTGTCCTTCACGTCCTCAGCCTCATGGGGTCGCTAAGTATCTCATTGTTTTGAATACGAGCGATTTGTGGTGGTTCTGCCTGCTCTACTGTGTGACTTTTGGTGGTTTTGTTGGTTTGGGTACGTTCCTTCCGCAATTTTTTCATAACCAATATGGGATTAGCGCGGTAAATGCTGGTTATTTGACGGCCCTGGCTACCTTTATGGGTAGTACTTTTAGACCCCTTGGGGGCTATATTGCTGATAAGCTAGGTGGTGTACGCATCTTGACTGGAGTGCTCCTCCTGGTGGTCGGAGCTTATGCATTGTCAGCCTTTTTATTTCCATTGCCCTTGATGGTTCCTCTAGTTGTGCTTGGCGTGATGTTCTTGAGTATGGGGAATGGCGCAGTCTTCCAGCTCATTCCACAGCGTTTTCAGACGGAGATAGGTATTATTACCGGCATCGTGGGAGCGTTTGGCGGATTTGGTGGTTTTATACTTCCCCTTATTTTAGGCAGTTTTAAACAGATGAGCGGATCGTATACTTTTGGTTGGATTGTACTGGCTGGAGTGGCTTTGCTCGCACTGGTGATGTTACGTATACTTGTTCTGTGCCAGCAGGGATGGCGTACTCGCTGGTCGTCATCGTTCAACGTGCCCGAACAAGCTCTGGTAGAGCTTCCCGAGCCGGAATATCAAATGTGACATATAAGGGAGTGCTACAGAGGTGTATATCGGAGTAGCACTCCCTTATATGTCACATCGTGCATCTGCGAGATCGCTGTTTTGAAACTTTGAATCTAAACTTTTGAAGCCTAAGACTTTGGCTCGGCCCTATAAAGCACATAGCCATCGAGGTCATGGCGCACAAAATAGTGTCCTATTTTAGAATTCGTCTTGTTGGCCTGGGCGGCTGCCTCTGGCAAACAGTTGTAGGTATCTTTAGTGGTAAGACTGAGATCCTTTGCGCACATGAAGGGCGGCCTCTTGGATTTATCTACCGCGATTTCAAAGCTTTTGATGCGATTATGCTTGTTACTCAGTTGATCATCAATGACAGCACAGATAATCGGATGCTTTGTGTTCATGGTAGCAACAACCAGATTATAGCAGGTCCAGTAATCGGTGTAGAGGTAGGTTACATGCAATGCCGTCAGTTGCTTGATGAGATGCTCGCGTCGGTCGCTGGCCGCTTGAGCCCTTGGCACTTCCATAAAAGCAATATACGTTCCGGCGATAAAAATGACTGCCAGTGCTACCAGAATTGCTCGACTACCATAGAGCCGAAATCTGGCCCATTTAAGTTCTGACCGCAGATGACGTGCCGCGTTATAGAGGGGCGCAAGAATAGCGGGTGTAATCACGACCAGGCTAATAATATAGCGCGCATGGTAGCCAGGCTGATTAACAGGACCTGCGCTGTTGATGTAGATCAATAGCGAGAGAATGGCGGCCCCAAGCATACAGAGTCGCGTTACATAGATTACCCGTTTCTTATGCTGTTCTAGTGCGCTCAACCCTTCTTGATTTTTTCTGAGCTGTTTGAGAGCCAGGATAGTAATGATAATAGACGCGATGATCAACAACACATAACCAATACTCCAACTGGATTGAATAATACCGCAACTCAAAGTGCGTTGCGTATTATCGCCCATAAAGGGGTATTCAATAACCGGACAGAAAGGAGAACTGGTGGCGGTTGGCAGACTGACCTGAAAGGTTTCGACAATCTTATGCCAGAGGCTTAATTGTTCTGCGGTGGCATTGATGGGGGGAGTTTCAGCCTTCCCCAGCAAATCCGCAATCGGGCTTGTTCCAATCTGTAGAGAATAGATAATTGTCGGCAGTAAACCGATGGCACCACCTAAGAGTCCAATCAGCCAGCCTCCCCAGATAAAGATCTCGCGCCAGCAGAAGATGACCAGCAGCAGCGTCGACATGAGATAGAGAGATAGCCCGACCATATCGCTCCAGATGCCCAGACCTACAATGATTCCAAAGAGCAGATAACCCGGCAGGCGTAAAAGCCTGGTACGGATGGATGCCTGCCGCTCATAAGTATATGAAAGGTATGCGGCCACCAGGAAAGAGAGCGAGCCAAATAATAGCGTCTCAGCGGAACCGCCGGTAGCTAAAACCAGGCGACCCACATAGGAAAGCGTACTGAAACTGAGAAATGCCAGCGTAATCAGGGCCATTTTTTGCGAGTAAATGAGACTGGTGAGACGATACATAACAATGAAGAAAAGTCCTATGAGCAAAATAACGCCCAGACGCAGAGCTGTAATGGATGGACCCCCCGTAAGATGATAAAAAAGGGCTCCCAGGTATGCCTCAATGACACCCATATAATCCTGGCCATAAAACATCAAAGGAAACTTCCCGTGGTAGGCGATGTCATTGGCAATAATGGCCATGATTCCTTCATCACTATTGGTTGCTGGCCAATGCAAAAGGATAAGAATCAGGCGTAGGCTCATGGCAAGTGCAATAATCGCTATTGCAATGAGGCTATATACACTAAGCTTTCGATTTAAAAGACGAACATTTAGCAATGGTGGTTCCTCTGCTTTATCGCATATGCACTAACAAAACAAATGTATTCTCAACAGTATCATCATGCTACTAGTCGGGCGCTGAAAAGTCAAGAAAAAGGTCATATTGACACCCGGGTAGTGCTATGATAGCTGTCTCCATGCGCAGAGTAGCAGGCGTGAAAAGCAACGATATAATAACTGAGATAATTATATATTATATATCTTTTCCCTGGCATGATCTTGAATTCAGGACTATTTCCTTGTTCATATAAGTAAATTTGTATAAAATCTATTTTTATCTGTCAAGAAATAAGGTGTACCAAGCAGAACTCAACGCTGCTATTTTGCGGCCGTTAGCGGCTATCCTGGGATAACTACCATACAAGCATCGTGCTGAATGATCTGCTGATGCCTGTATGGGTAATATGTTTTTATGCGTTGAGTCCAGCCTGTTGCCAGATCTTAGCCAGGCTGGCGCGTGTGGCCTTTACGCGTTCCGCATAAGGTAAGGCGCGGTGCTCGGCATTAAATGGCTCTACAACAACTGGACCATCGTAGCCGATACTTTGCAGGGCCTGCATGAAGCCAGCAATATCGATAACGCCACTGGCGCCCGGCAAGAGGCGCTCGTTGTCGATCTGCTCATCCACTGCCCGTTCAGCTGGCGCATCATTCACATGGACGTAAACAATCTGCTGATTGATCAATTGCTGGATTTCAGCAACATTGCCATGAGAGGTAAACCAGTGATAGCTATCCAATAAAAGGCCCGTATTGCCAGTGCCGATCTGCTGTCCCAGTTCAAGGCCGCCAGTGATGGTAGAAATAAACTCGTAGCGATGACCATTTCGCATCGTTTTAGGACCGACAAACTCCAGGCCAAAACGTTGACCATGATCGGCTAGAATCTGGGCAATGGGACGCAGGCGACTGGCATGGAATTCCATGTTGGCCTGATAATCGCGTGTATCTGAAAATGGCAGAATCCAGGTTGAACAACGGCTGCTGCCCAGCGCCCGAGCCAGCTCTGCATAGGCTGGCAACTGCGCCAGTCCCCTCTGATAGCTTTCTTCATCTCCTCTAAAATCTACGGGCAGCCCCCAGGCACCAGGTCGGAGCTGAGCCTGTTGAAAGAGCTCTTTAATTTCTTGTACGGAGGTTTGTTGGGCGCGGTTCAGCAAATCCTTCAATGGCAAATCTAAGCCCTCAAAGCCAGTATCGCGAGCAAGCTGGAGCGCTTCTTCAAAAGGTACAGAGATACCAATGGCTCCGGGATCTAAACTTGTGAACATTGACACATTCTCCTTTGACGGGTGAATTGTTCGATACATTTCCATTTAGAGAAATACTCTTTTATGGTAACAGAGTATCTATAGAGATGCAATGGCGAAAATAAAAGCAAAAAAAGTCAGCGTTTGATGTTTTTGTCTATGTAACTTGACAAAAAATGTTAAATCATATTATAATTACCGAAACAATACTGCCACAAAAGAGCATGACAACCGCTTTATCATGCTCGCTTTTCCATCTAAAGAAGGTGGCTAGAAGGAGGTTTACCATGAAGCGACGTTCCAGAGCGCCTCAGGCGATGAGTGATGATGAACATCGCCGTTTACCAAAGTATTCTATTGGTGTTGTCTCGCAATTAGTTGGTATACCTCCACAGACATTGCGTCGCTATGAGGAAGCTGGCCTGCTTGATCCTGCGCGCCAGGATGGCAAGAATCGCCTTTACTCAGACGAGAACCTCGCCGTTTTGCAAGAGATCGCCGATCTGGCCGATCAAGGCATCAATGCCGTGGGTATTCGCCATATACTTCAGATGCGCCGACAGGTTATCAGCCTTGAACAAGAGGTTAAAGAGGTACGTACCCTGCTCATGCATGTGCAACACACCGAATACATCGTCGAATCCTCTGACGAGAAAAAAGAACGATAATGAGAGACAGGCAGAGTGGCCTGTTCTCTCATTATTTATTTGAGCTTCCTATGGTTGTCGCCGCCTTGCCGTTGGGAATACAGACCTCCCGGTTGACCAATCACCGCTGCATCATGGCACTTCACACGCAGCCAGCCGCTCAGGTTATTACGGCTGGATTTGCACTCATTGGACTGGCCCTTCTTCGCAGTTCTATCCTACGCAATATATGAGGGCACCTCACTGCAAAAGCAAAGAAACAAGACGCGCAAAAGCCACTCAACTGATGTCTATCAGGTCCTTACTCTGCACAAGTCATCATTGAATTTACATGTTACAATGCGTCAATTATTAGAAGTTTGTTAGAATGACGCAAAGCTATACGCAAATGACTTGACAAAATTTGTAAGGTAACACATAATATAGTCGTAAGATGATTGAAGGAAGCAAGAAAGTAGAAGCAAGCAAACACGGTGCTATCCTTCAATCAAACTCTCGAAGGTACGTTATTCAGAAAACTGGTTATAAAGAAGAAGGAGGCTGTTATTATGTCAATGATGATGCGGCACGATCCATTCCGTGATTTTGTCAGTCTGCGCAATGCAATGGACCAGCTGTTCGAGCAGAGCTTTGTTCGTCCAACCTGGGGGCGGTCTTCTCAGGGGATGCATGCGATGATAGATGCCTATGAGACCGAGCAAGGATATCATGTACGGGCCCTGCTGCCAGGCGTCAAAACAGAAGATATTGAACTGACCGTACATGACAACACACTCTTCCTGAAAGGTACCTTCCATCCCTGGGCCGCTCAGGAGGAAAAGATCAACTGGCTGATCCAGGAGAGCGGCTCTGGAAAATTCGAGCGCAGCATTACTTTCCCAAAACCTATTAACGCTGACGGTATCGAAACCAGCTACGAACACGGTGTGCTAACCATCACGGTACCGGTTGCTGAAGAGAGCCGCCCACGTAAGATTTCTGTATCCAGCAGCAAAACTCAACCCAAGCAGGTTGTTGAGTCTGGCTCAAAAGCTTAATCGAGGAGCTATCACAACAGGGATTAAAGGGGACCTGCCAGGTCCCCTTAACGGACATAATCTTTCTCTTCCCCTGCTGGCAATAAGGGAAGTGTATCATAACATCACAGCTCAAGTGGCTGTTTTACATATATATCAGAAAAACTTTTAAGCATAAGCAAAGTTATGTGGTAAGAGGTGTGAAGGAAGGGTAACTATGCTTAAACTGACTGAACTCTTTATCCTGTAACTTGTTCTCGAGCAACAAACAACACACCCTCACTAATGAGGAGGAACATACATCATGGCAAAAGTAATTGGTATTGACCTTGGCACCACAAATTCTGTCGTGGCGATCATCGAGGCTGGCGATCCAACTGTGTTGGAGAATAGTGAAGGTTCGCGCCTGACCCCATCGGTCGTAGCGATCACTAAAAGTGGCGAACGCCTGGTAGGGCAGGTGGCCAAACGCCAGGCCGTCACCAATCCAGATAACACCATTTTCTCTGTGAAGCGTTTAATGGGCCGTCGTTTCGACGATGCCGAAGTGCAGCGTACTATCAAGAGCGTGCCCTATAAAGTGTCGCGTGCCGCCAATGGCGATGCGCGCGTCGGATTGGCCGGGCGCGATTATAGTCCTCCTGAAATCTCGGCCATGATCCTGCAAAAGTTGAAAGCGGACGCTGAGGCGCGCCTGGGTGAACCTGTGACACAAGCTGTGATTACGGTTCCCGCGTACTTTAACGATGCCCAAAGGCAGGCAACGAAAGATGCTGGTCGTATCGCTGGTCTGGAAGTGCTGCGTATTATCAACGAGCCAACCGCCGCATCCCTGGCCTATGGTCTGGATAAGAAGAGCGATCAAACGATTGCTGTCTATGATCTGGGTGGTGGTACCTTTGATATCTCGATCCTGCAATTAGGTGAGGGTGTGTTTGAAGTTAAGTCTACCAATGGTGATACACACCTGGGTGGTGACGACTTCGACCAGCTAATCATGGATTGGATTGCCGACGAGTTCCGTCGCGAGCAGGGCATCGACCTGCGCAAAGATCGTATGGCCATCCAACGCCTAAAAGAGGCAGCCGAGAAAGCCAAAGTAGAGCTTTCATCGTCCATGCAGACCGAGATCAACTTACCCTTTATTACCGCAGATGCCAATGGTCCCAAGCACCTGGTGATGAGCCTGACGCGTGCGAAACTGGAGCAGCTCGTAGGTGGACTGATTGAGCGCACTAAAGGCCCGGTCTTGAAGGCGTTAGAGGATGCAGAAATCCGCCCTGGTAACGTAGATGAAGTGGTGCTGGTCGGTGGACAGACACGTATGCCGGCTGTAGTAGACATGGTGCGTAAGCTGTTTGGCAAAGAGCCCCATAAGGGAGTTAATCCAGACGAGGTGGTGGCGATTGGAGCAGCTATCCAGGCTGGTGTCCTGCAGGGAGACGTTAAAGATGTGCTCTTGCTCGACGTTACGCCGCTATCACTGGGCGTTGAAACCCTGGGTGGCGTGATGACCAGTTTGATTGAGCGTAATACGACTATTCCAGTGCGCAAGAGCGAGGTTTTCAGTACGGCAGAAGATAATCAGCCAGCCGTTGAGATCCATGTCTTACAGGGCGAGCGTGAATTGGCTCGCGATAACAAGAGTCTGGGACACTTCCGCCTGGAAGGCATTGCGCCCGCTCCGCGTGGCGTGCCACAGGTTGAGGTTACCTTTGATATTGACGCCAACGGCATTTTGAACGTCACTGCCCGCGACAAGGCTACTGGTCGAGAGCAACGAATCACCATTACTGCTTCCAGCGGACTCTCCAAGGCGGAAGTTGAGCGTATGGTGCGTGAAGCCGAGGTGCATGCACAGGAAGATCGAGCCCGTAAAGAGGAGATTGAACTGCGCAACCGGGCTGATAGTGTCGCTTACCAGGCCGAGCGTACTTTGAAGGACGTCGAAGGTAAAATCTCTGTCAGCCTGCGCTCAGATGTAGAGCAGAAGATCAAAGCTCTGCGAGACGCACTGGCTGCTAACCAGATCGTCAGCTTGAGCTCGCTGACCTCAGAATTGGAGCTGACGTTGCAGCGAGTGGGGAAGGAAATCTATGATAGCCAGAACGCGGCCACTGCTGGTGCTGGAACTGGACGTTCTTCCACTCCCACTGAAGATAGCGGTACTGTCGAGGGCGAATATCGCGAAGTGTAAATAATCTAAATAATCAGTCATTCATAGTCATATAAAAAAGACCTCCATCTGCATGGAGGTCTTTTTTATATGACTATGAATGACTAGGCCTGGGTACTGGCGAGCGTTGGCTCTTGAATAGAACCATACTTGCCTATATTGCGGAACTTCTGGTAGCGCAACTCTAATAGTTTGTCAGTTGGCAAGCTCTTCGTCTCTTCCAGGTGACGTTCCAGAGCATTTCTCAACGTGGTGGCCATTTGCTGATAGTTGCGATGAGCGCCTCCAAGCGGTTCTGGCAAGATCTCATCAATCAGGCCCAGTGGCAGCAATTCGTGCGCACTGATGCGCATTGCGGTAGCCGCATACGAAGCATAGGCTGCATCGCGCCACATAATTGATGCCGCGGCCTCGGGGGCGGCCACCATATAAATGCTGTGTTCCAGCATCAAGATACGATCAGCCACACCAATGGCCAGAGCGCCACCACTTCCTCCCTCACCGATAACTGTCGCAATGATAGGAACCTTCAAGCGAGGCATCAAATACAGTGTGGCGGCAATCGCCTCCGCCTGTCCACGTTCCTCATCAACCAGGCCCGGTGATGCGCCAGAAGCATCGATCAACGACACAATGGGCATCTGGAACTTCTCAGCCTGCTCCATCAAACGATGAGCTTTGCGATATCCTTCTGGATGCGGCATTCCTAGATTGCGGAATTGCTTCTCCTTCATATCACGGCCCTTTTGATGACAGACCAGCATCACAGATTGCTTTCCAAGTTTAGCAGGACCCGCCATAATGGCGTGATCATCTCCAAAAGAGCGATCTCCATGTAGCTCAAAAAAATCGTCGCACATGAGTCGGATATAGTCAGCGGCGTAAGGTCGATCCTTGTGGCGCGCCACCTGCACAGTTTGCCATGTCGTAAGGTTTTTATAAAGATCCTCGGTCTTTTGCTGAAGTTCTCGTTCCAACTCATGCAACTGTACCAGTTCATCCGTTTTCAGGCGGTCACCCTTGCGTTGCAAGGAAGATATCTTTTTTTCTAACTCAGCCAGCGGTTTCTCAAATTCAAGATCGTAGGCCATCGCTTTCCCTTCTATATTATGCTTTCCAGTCTCGTTGTGCCTGATGGTAGCCAGAAATGCTACACTTAGACAATGCTTACGAATAGAGACTAAGGATCTGTCCCAGCGTTGAGCGTAGATCGCGTCGATGTACGACGGCGTCGATCATACCGTGTTGCAGCCCGAATTCAGAATTAACGGTACCTTCAGGTAGTTTGATATGCATAAACTGTTCGATAACACGTGGGCCGGTAAAGCACACCAGGGCGCCTGGTTCGGCCAGTATAATGTCGCCCAGCATCGCAAAACTGGCGGACACGCCGCCGGTCGTGGGATCAGTAAGCAGGCTAATATAAGGGAGTTTGGCCTCACCCAATCTGGCCAGGGCAGCAGAGGTTTTCGCCATCTGCATCAGCGAAAAGAGTCCCTCTTGCATGCGTGCGCCACCTGAAGTAGAGGCGATTAACACAGGAACGTGGCGCTCAATGCCTGACTCGATGGCACGTGTAATTTTCTCACCAACGGCAGAGCCCATGCTGCCCCCCATAAAGTGGAAATCCATCACAGCCAGAGCCAGCGGCTTACTTTCAATGGTCGCGTGGCCAATGACCACAGCTTCATTGATACCAGCCTTTTTACGTTCCGCAGCTAGCTTATCGGCATAGTTGCGTTGATCTGAGTACGAAGGTGGAAACGTCGAGAACTGGAGAGGATCGACAGAAATAATATCCGCATCCAATTCAGTGAAACTTCCAGGATCAGCTAAGAGATCGATGCGCTCAAGGGCAGTCAGTCTGAAATGGTGGTTACAACGAGAACACACCTTCAGGTTCTTTTCCCAATCGCGACTATATAAAATTTCTTTACATTTAGGACATTTGACAGCTATATTGCCCACCGAGGGCAGAGCAGGCTTATCCTCAGTGGGGGAGGAAGCCTGCCCGGTGAGTGGGACAGCAGCTTCTTTTGCCATAAGAAACCTCCGGTTACTGTTGTGCGAAGAGCGCAGCCACGAAATTTTGCGGTTCGAATGGCATCAAATTCTCTACTTTTTCACCCGTACCAATAAATTTAATTGGCACACCTAAGTCGTCTGCGACCGCAAACGCAAAACCACCCTTGGCCGTACTATCCATCTTGGTGATGACAACGCCGGTCAGACCGATGTCCTCTGCAAACTTACGTGCTTGCAGCAGGGCATTCTGGCCCGTGGTGGCATCGATAACCATTAGCAGTTCGTGTGGACCATCTGGAACGAATTTCTGAATAATTTTATTAATTTTCTTTAATTCTTCCATTAGATTAAACTTGGTGTGTAAGCGACCGGCTGTATCGACGATCAACACATCGCTGCCGCGACTCTGGGCGGCTTGAAGTGCATCGTAGACAACTGCGCCGGGGTCAGAATTTGGTTTTTGGCTAATGACCGGTACCTCAACACGATTACCCCACTCCTGTAACTGATCAATAGCAGCTGCGCGAAATGTATCGCCAGCAGCCAGCATCACACTATGTCCTTCTCGTTTGAGGCGATAAGCCATTTTAGCGATGCTGGTAGTTTTCCCTGAACCATTGACACCGATCACAAGGATCACTGTAAGAGGAGATTGTTTGGAGAAACGGAGAGATGATGATTTTCCAAGGAGGGCGGTTAATTCTTCTCGTAATGCTTGTTGTACCTGGCCGCCTGTACGCATATTTTCGTCGCTCACGCGTTGGCGCAGGCGCTCTATGAGCCATAGCGTCGTGCTTGGTCCCACGTCAGCCCCCAATAATGACTCTTCCAACTCATCCCATAGGCTATCGGTAATGGTGTCGGTTTCCTGAACAGTATTGCCCAGCCGGTTGAATATTTGACGGGTGCGATTCAAGAAGGTAAAACGTTGTTCTGCAACAGGTTGTTGTCCAGCGGGTTGTGCTGGAGCAGTATTACCGGTTGTCTGCTTTTGTTTTGGGTCTTCCTGAGGTTTCTGCCCAAAGAAGCGATTGAGCACGTCAGCATTGACTCCTTTTAATAAAGTTAAAAAATCTAATTGATTAATACTCTATGACTTTATACAGTATTTGTTCCGAAAAAGCCAAATAGAGGGACAATAATCA
The DNA here is from genome assembly GCF_016587435.1 of Dictyobacter formicarum. The sequence goes on along the minus strand of NZ_BNJJ01000005.1, from coordinate 1,857 downwards.
CCCTTTCAGGCCACTGCAGTGGCCTTTTTTGTGACTACCCCTCTGTATATAGAGAGGCAAAAGGAGTGTACATATAGCCGCCTTTTGCCTCCTTTTTACGCTAGCAAGTGATCGCGACCACTCGTGAGCGTTGTTTTTGGTGTGATGAACACCCCTACTGTCGACCGCTGCGATAGGTATGGAGTGAACCATCACTAATTGGCTCATTAATGATGATATCTCCATTACGGATCTTAATATTGTACAGGCAAGAAGGGTTGGTGCAAACCCAGGCCTTGTACTCTATGGAAGCTCCCTGGCTACCGAAGTCCGAAAGCGGAACCAGATCACCTTCACTACATTTGCGACACCGGGGAAAAGCGTTTTCCACGAAATCGCCTCCTTCCTTCTCTCTGGAGGTAATAAGCGCTTGTCGATTTTGCTAACAAGCGTGGCTTAGCGAGATAGTAAGCCTAGGGGGAGCCTCCGCCGCTGCATCCGCGTCCCCACAGCAGGGTGTATGTAACCCATGCCCTACCTATCATACCATAAGTCCTCTTCTCTGTCAGCATTTAGGTGAAGAATTATTCATTTAGCTAGGCAAAAAAGAGGTATTCTTCATCTTTTTTCTGGCAGTAGAAGTGGTAGGAAGCACAGTTCTTTGCTTCTTACCTTCAGCATAACAGGTGATACAACTCTAGTCAAGCATTCATATCTATTGAAATACTCTTCTTGTGAACGTTGCGTAAAATAACTCAATTCTTGAAATATTTTCATTTTTTAACAGCACATCTTGTCTGCTTTATTGCCTGACCTGTTTGCTAAACAAACTTTCTAGTGCCGTCTGTCTCCACTTTTTTGCCTTGCGTGTCTGCCGTCTCTGATAAACATTGAGTAAGTCTGGTGACCATTTTGTTGACTTTGGCATGATTATTGCAAAGTGAGAGAAGTGGGAAGACGTTCTTTATATATCTTCGCGACTGTCTTTATTTGAGTGTGGAATGTGTGATCTGGATGTGTGCGTGAAGGAGGATGGTATATGGCGTTAAGGACTGGAAGAACCGCCAATCGTACCACAACTAAGCTAGCTGAGAAAAAAGGGCAAAGCCAGCTGGCAGACGAGCCACTGGTACTAGATGAAAAAGATTTTAATGATGTGTTCGACGAAAATTTTTCTGAGGAGGATGAGGACCAGCAGGCGATTAGCGATGATGCGGTGAAGCAATATTTAAAGGAAATTGGTTTATATCCACTTCTATCTTCGGAGCAAGAATTGGCACTGGCTGAACGCGTAACTCATGGAGAAACGCGTGCGCGCCAGCGTTTAATTGAATCCAATTTACGCTTAGTTGTCAGTATTGCCAAACGTTATACCAACCAAGGTTTACCACTGCTAGATTTGATACAAGAAGGCAATATTGGCCTCATGCGTGCCACTCAGAAATTTGATTATCAGCGTGGTTTTCGTTTCAGTACATACGCCACCTGGTGGATTCGCCAGGCGATCAGTCGTGCGATCGCGGAGCATGCACGCAGCATTCATGTACCCGTGCATGTGGTGGAGCTTATTTACAAAATCAAGCGCGTGGCCCGCCGTATTTACCAGGAAGAGGGCGTTGAGGTTTTGCCAGAGCGGATTGCTCAGGAGGTAGGCTTGCCGCGTGAGCGGGTAGTAGAGTTACTCAATGCTGCTGATCAGCCCATTTCGCTGGACGCCCCGATTGTTGAGGAAGAAGAATATCGCCTGGCTGAGATGATTGTGGACTCGCATCAAGAGCAACAGGTAGATCAAGCAATCCAGCAATTATTGAGTCAACAGGTCGAGCAAGTCCTGGCGGTTCTCACCCCCCGTGAGCGGATGATTATTGAGATGCGCTA
>NZ_BNJJ01000004.1 GCF_016587435.1 Dictyobacter formicarum | reverse complement strand
CGAAGCTCGCACAATGCGGCAACTATTCCATCAAGGTACCTGGCTACAAACCTGCTATCAATGCCAATGCTGGCTTTGATATAGAAGACACACTACCGTAAGATGTTGTGTTCAGCTACTCATCACCCATGAGTGGAGTCAGGAGGTCTCAATGGCGGCGATCTCATCGTCAGAGAACGTCACAGTACGCAAAATGCTTCCGATTCTGAGTGCCAGTACCGTTGGCACGGCTATTGAATGGTATGATTTCTTCTTGTATGGATTTTTCTCGGCAACCATCTTCAACAAGCTATTTTTCCCGCTCCTCGATCCGGTTACCGGTGTCCTGGCATCCTTTACCACCTATTACATCGGCTTTATCGCTCGACCTATTGGAGGTGCCTTCTTTGGTTGGTTTGGTGACCGCATCGGGCGCAAATCTGTGCTGGTTACCACACTGCTCTTAATGGGCATCTCAACCTGTTTGATGGGCCTGGTGCCAACGTATGCTCAAGTCGGTATCCTGGCCCCGCTCCTGATCACCATCCTGCGTTTCCTGCAAGGCGCAGGCGTGGGCGGTGAATGGGGCGGCTCGGTCTTGCTCTCGCTTGAATATGGAGATAACCGTCGTCGTGGTTTCTGGACCAGCTGGCCGCAGACAGGTGTGCCACTGGGACTGGCGCTGGCCGCGATTGTGGTCATTATTACTCGCGCACTATTCACGGGAGCTTCCTTTACCGGTCTGGGCTGGCGTATTCCTTTCTTCCTGAGTGTAGTGCTGATCCTGGTCGGACTCGTTATTCGCTTACGTATCCTGGATACTCCTGCCTTTACTAAATTGAAGGAAGAGAATAGAATCGCGCGGGCCCCATTGGTCGATGCGTTCCGACATCACTGGAAAGATATTATCCTGACGGCCCTGCTGCGTTCAGGTGAGCAGGCTCCATTCTATCTGTTCACCACCTTCGTCCTTGGCTATGGCGTAACTTCGCTCAAGATACCGCTCAACTTGCTATATGTTGGCATTATTGTAGCGGCCGTCGTCTCTTTTATCTTTATGCCCACAGCCAGTTATGTCTCGGATATCATTGGACGCAAGCGCTGGTTCATGATTGGGACGGTGCTGATGGCTCTGTTTGCGTTTCCTTTCTTCCTCTTGCTGCAAACCAAAAATCCGGTAGCGGTTGTGTTCAGTATGGCCTTCGCCATTGGCATCTGTCACGCTTCAGTCTATGGTCCGCAGGCGGCCTTCATTTCCGAACACTTTGGCACAAAATTGCGCTATAGTGGAGCCTCGCTCGGCTATCAACTGGCCTCTTTGACCGCTGGCGGTCCCGCCCCGATCATTGCGACTCTGCTGGTCGCCCAATACCATTCGTATGTGCCCCTGGCACTGTATATCATCCTGATGGCGATCATTTCGTTTTTGTCAGCCGTGGCGCTCAAAGAATACGCCAATAAGGACGCGCAACTCGATCACGATGAAGTGCGTACCCCGGCCCGCGTTACAGCATCAGACGCCTGACAATGTACTAGAGAAGTGAGCCCAGGCGCTATACTCCTGGTAGAGAGTATAGCGCCTGGGCTAAAATATCTGCAGCCGATTTTCCCAACCTCAACCACTACACGGTTGTCTTTGGCGTCGATACAGGTCCAGCGGAAGCGATAGCCTCATTTATACAGGATTGACATTAAAGTTACACAAACTGGCTATCAGTGAAGCTATTCTTCTAGCCGCTCAATCTCTACCTCCAGAGTGTTGAACGGGAGAGATTCTTCTAGCAGCCTTGGCTCAACTGGCAGGAGAGTGTGAGCAGCATCGGGACTATGGGGCGCACCTTCAGGCATATGCTCCCAGAACAAATTTCGTTGAACGGCTAGAGCCTCGGCACTCTGTCCAGCCAGCGCTAACTGAACAGGAGGATCGGTCGCAGGTATGGGGATATCGCCCCCAAATACCTCCAGGTGCTCATTTACCCTGCGTAGCGCCTTCCAGAAGGCCAGCATCTGTCGCCAGATTGGCTGGATGTCAGTTGCCAGTACACTCACCAGCAAGATGAAGAGCGGCAAGAACTTGCTCAACACCATCCATTCCCAGGCAGTGGCTCCTGGAATCATACCCAGGTTCCCTAAGTTTTGTACATCCACATGGAAAAGGTTAAGCAATACAAAGCAACTGGGCAGGCAGGTCAAAAGGACACAAAACATGGTCCGCCTGGTTTGGAACTCGGAACAGGTTACCATACAAACAGCCAGGATATAGGCCAGCGTGCTCCATTGATATTCAAACACCTGCTCATAGAAACAGAGGAAATAGGCCATATAGAACAGAACAGCCTTTGGCAAGGCAATCCTTTTAAGCGTCCCTAAAAAGACGACCACAAGCAGCACGCTATCTTGAATAGCGCGATATATAATATCTGGCCATTGCGTCATGTAGTGTAAGAGGGCGGACAAAGTAATAATTTGATTCGGACCCAGGGTTCCAGACAGGCTAAGGTTGTTGATCAGGTTATCAGTGTAGTAGTTACCAGTCCCGCGATAGAGAAAGATCAGGGTAAAAAACACAAAACAGCCGACGCCAATCAGCGCAAGCTTCCAGCGTCCTTTAAAGATCAACGTCGGGACCAACAAAATTCCGATTGGCTTCACGAGCATCCCTAGCCAGTAGAAGACACCAGCCCACACACCCGATCTTTTCTTGACCAGCAGGATCAGCAATAAAAAAAGAAAGACGTTCAGGACGAAGTGAAATTGCCAGGCAGCCAGTTCTAGATAGCTACTAAAGTTGGCCAGGATGATGAAGGCCGCAAATCCGACATACTTATGCTGGCGAAAGTTCCAGACAAAATAGGCTACCAGTAGCAGCGTCAGGATAGCCTTGAACCATAACCAGATATATGGCGACTGCTCCGGGCTAAAGAGTGCCAGCAACGAGCCCAGTGTGAGTGTGAACAGGGGATGATAGACATTGGAGTTGGCATAGTTCGGTTGAGCGTACTGCGCGCCGTCCGGCAGTGCGGCCCCGGTCAGACTTCCTCCGTGCCAGAAAGCCCAGGCTCCATTGGGCAACTGGTAAAAATCGATGCCCTTCGCTCCTTCGTGCAGCGCGGCGCCGCTAAAAAAGATATTCAACCAGCCAGTCCACACTATAGAGATCAGAAAAAGCAAGTAAACGCATAAACCCAGATAGACCAGGCCGTATGTTTTAAGCTGGTGCCGTATCTCTTCCATTTGCACTCCACCATGATATGTATTGGCAACAAAATCTCTGTTATAAACTATCGGCTCTCAGGTCAGGGTTAGTTATAGAAACCAATATAAAGCATATTATAGCTCAGTTATTTTAACAGAAGAGACAGTAAATGTACAGCCAGAAGGTAAATGGGCTACCTGTAACAGGAGGGATACTGTCATGCTCCCTCCTCTCGTTATTAGAACTGTTTCTCAGGCATATAGGCTGTGATGATAGGCATAGTGTACATGTCTGCCATTTCCAGGCTGCGCCAGGCATGTATCATGCTCAAACGCGAGCTTTCCACGCACAAATACCTGCTGGATCTTCCCTTTGACTTTTGTGCCAGCAAACGGCGTCCAGCCGCATTTCGACACTATCTTCTCATTGGTTATCTCATAGACTTGTTGTGGATCGATCAGTACGATATCCGCGTCTTTACCCACTTCCAGCGCACCTTTGTCCTTTAAACCAAAAATGCGTGCCGGATTCACGACGCAGCGTTTGATAATCTCGCCTGGTTCAACTTTACCCTCCTGGGCGGCATTGAATAGCAGGGGCAGCATCGTCTGGACGCCAGTCATGCCCGAAGGGGCTTTCTGATATGGCTGCATTTTTTCTTCTTTCGTGTGCGGAGCATGGTCTGTACCAATGGTGTCGATGACATCAAAATAGCGCCATAATGCTGCCTGGTCGCTCTTGCTGCGCAACGGAGGATTGACCTTGCCGAAGTTGCCCAGTCGCTGCTGGTCATCTTCGGTCAGGAAGAGATGCAGGGGGGTTACCTCACATGTGACGCGTACACCCTTGTTCCTGGCCTCCTGAATAAGCTCTAATTCCCGCTGCGTCGTGGTGTGGGCGATATGTAGTGCACGACCAACCTTTTCGGCGATGGCTAAAGCACGACTTAACGCGATCTGTGCGCTCAAAGGAGGTCGCGCCCGGTTATGTTCAGTGCTCCCCTGTGCGCCAAAATAGATCAGCGACTGCTCGTCCTCTGCATGCACAACGATTGGCTTATCCAATGGAAAGGTCGAGAAGTGTCGATAGATGGGCGAGAACTCCGTGACCAGCAAAGAACCAGTTGAGGAGCCCATATACAGTTTCATGGCGGCAACCTGATCGGCCACTGCGGCCGCTTCCTCGATATTAGTGTCGGTCGCCCCGAAATAAAAACCATAATCGACGACCGCCTTCTGCGCGGCCAGAGCCTTCTTCTCCTGCAGATGCTCGCGACTATTGGTTGGCGGCTGGGTATTCGGCATGTCCAGTATAGTAGTAACGCCGCCCGCCAGCGCGGCCTGCGTGCCGCTCAGGAAGTCCTCTTTGTGCGTACCACCGGGATCGCGGAAATGGACATGCGAGTCAATAAAACCTGGCAGCACCATCATTCCCTCGGCATCAATTATCTGCTCACCTGGTTCGGGCGTTAGCTGCTCGGCCAGTTCACTGATCTTCTCATCGCGCGTCCGCACATCCAGTCGCACCGGCCCATCAACCAGTATCACAACACCATTCCTGATTAACATATCTATGCTCTCCTCATTTAATATATCGCTACTCCGCATGTTTACGAACGCCAGAATCCCATGGGTATCAGATTTCATTGATTGGTGCAAAAATCGCGCCGAGCGCGATTTTTGCACCAATCAATGAAAAAGGGTGCGGGCGCGAATGCGCCCGCCCGCAAGCGGACGCTGGCGTACTTATAACAGGTCTATTCCCAAAATACTGAATTACTATTATACTGGAAACGTTAATTTACTGCGTACTCAGGTTGAAAGATAGGGAATCAATGCTATTTAAAGCCCTCATTCGTCCGGCCCTGTTTCGTGCCTCTGTCAGCGATCCTGAAATCGCCCACCACTGGTTAATGAATAGAATGGCCACGCTTTCTCACAGTCAAACCGCCCTCAAAATTATTGAGGCCGCCAATGCATATAAATCACCGGTGCTTGAACGCGATGTCTTTGGCGTCCATTTTCCTAATCCTGTCGGGCTCGCCGGTGGCTTTGATAAAAATGGCATCGCGCTCCCGGCCCTGGCCGCGCTTGGTTTTGGCTTTATTGAAGCGGGCACCGTGACCCGCTACGCCCAACCAGGCAATGCGCGACCACGTATTTTTCGGCTCTCGGAGGATAATGCCCTCATTAATCGCATGGGCTTCCCCAACGATGGTGCGGATGCTATTCACGCCCGTTTATCTACGCTGCCGAAGCCCGCGATACCGATCGGTTGGAGTATAGGTAAATCCAAGATCACGCCTCAAGAGGAAGCTATTGAAGATTACCTCTATTCGCTGCGCAAGCTGTATGCTTTTTCAGATTTCTTTACCATCAATGTCAGCTCTCCCAATACGCCTGGATTGCGCCAATTACAGGATAAAGAGCCGCTGGATCGGCTTTTGCAGGCTATCGTGCAGGAGACGGAAACCATCGCGCAAAAAACGAGCAGTCCAGCCAAAGCGGTGCTGGTAAAGATCGCTCCCGACCTGACCGAAAGCCAGCTAGATGATGTGATCGAGGTCTGTCTCAACCGCAATATACGTGGCATTATTGCGACAAATACCACCCTGGCACGTACCGATCTACGCCAAAACTCATCCGAAAGCGGCGGGCTCAGCGGCCGCCCACTACACAGACGCTCATTAGAAGTGATCCGCTACCTCAGCAGGCATCTGGAAAACAAGATCCCCATTGTAGGAGTCGGCGGTATTTTCGGACCCGACGATGCCAGACGAACCCTGGATGCCGGTGCCAGCCTGATTCAAATCTATACCAGCTTTATTTACGAAGGCCCCACCATCATCAAACGCATTAATCAACACCTTGCGCACTCTTGACGCAAAAATAGAATGACCAGCTGCTTGAGTGGAGTGCTGAGCCTCAAGGCCAGAAGCTCAAAACGTTGAGTGGTGGAATAGAGCAACAGATTCTTATAAAATCAGTCAGAAAGCGAGAACGTATGATAACATCTTCTTTTCTCATTCGACCACCCCACTCTCCAGATGAACTTACAGATCATATACAAGGATATGTTGAAGTAGCCCAGTCTTTTTCTCCTGACCCTTTACCAAAGGATACAGTGGATCGGCTGCTACGCAAACTCATTTCTCTCCCTGGCTATCGTAAAGAGCAGGTACGCAGCGCGTATCACAACGATGAACACCTTGGGGGTTACAGGATCTATGAGCGTCTGTTGCGTGTGGGAACCGCTCGGCTTGCCACTGGCTGTATCGGAGGGGTCTACACACGTGCCGAAGCTCGCAATCAAGGTGTAGCAACTGCGCTGATGCACGATGCGATTGCGTACGCGCAAGCTCATGAGTATCCCTTGCTGCTACTCGATGGCATTCCGAAATTTTATCACCGTTATGGCTACTGCGATGTGTATGACCTGTCCACATTAGAATTCGATCGTCAAGCCATCCTGGCGTTGGCGGAGAGTCCCTACTCAGTGCGTCAAGCGACACTGGAAGACGCGACAAGTTTGCTCACGCTCTATGAGCGCCATCTGGGCATCTACACCGGAAGTTTTGAAAGGTCAATTGAGCAGCAGATCCATTGGATGCAGCACATTAAGCTGGAACACCTGTTGGTGGCAACTGATCCTGCCGACCAGGTGAGAGGATATCTCTTCCTGGCTGCTACTCAAGCAAGAGGCCCTTTCTTCTTAGCCGGCACTCAGGTATGGGAACTGGCAGTTGATGATTGGCCGGCTGCTGCTGCTTTGCTTCAATACCATGTACGATCAGGAAAAGAAGAGAGCGATCAAACAGCATCAGAGATTATTCGTTATAGCATACCGCCCACGTCCCCTGTGGTGCAGTGGCTGGGTGAAAATCTGGAGGTCATTGACATTTCCACCTGGGACATGCCAGTCTTTGGTTGGGCTATGCGAGAACAGACCTTTCGTCATCAGAACGCGGGCTGGATGGCCCGTCTGGTGAACTTATCTGCTTTGGCACGAGCAATGCTGCCAGAATGGCAGGCTCGCTGGCAGCAGTCGTTAGCCCACTGGTCAGGTGATATTTCTCTGCTGATAGGCGACGAAGCGTTCACACTGCATATCGTTGGTGAGGATCTTCAGCTGTTAAATGAGCCAGGTAATACCGAGCATACCTTTATATTAACCCCACAAGCTTTTACACAGGCAATTTTTGGTTATTGTCCCATTACAAGAGCGATACAGCTACGCGAGCACCAACTGACTAGCGATCTCGTCACTGTGCTCACAATCCTCTTTCCCACCGGACGGACCTGGATACCTACTTCAGATTGGTTTTAAGATGAGGTGACCACATTCATATCGAGCATTCGAGCACAGAGAAGCAATCGGACACATGATGCGAACATATGGGGGTGCACCTGTGTGCCATTCATTCGTTCCCGGGACGCTTCGAGCGGCGCCCGAACCGCTTGGCGGCCCATTGAGCTTTCTCTATACTACGCTCAACGTAATAATACGTTTTATGATATAGAGAGGAGCTCTACATGCTTTCGCGTTTACCTTTGCGGCCAGGACTGAAGCGGCTGATCAGGATTTTCCTGTCTCTTCTGCTCATTCTGATCGTTATCATTGTCTCGGGGGTTGCGTTTATCGAGATTCAGCGCCATCGGACGGTGGCGCTGCCCGCGCCGAGCGGTCCGTTTGCCGTTGGGCGCATGGAATATGATTGGACCGATCGGTCGCGTGTCGATCCATTCGCACCTCACGCGGGGCAAAAAAGAGAGCTGGTCGTCTGGAGTTGGTATCCAGCCGCGCATACGTCGGGCTCGCAGTCCGCGCCATATCTGCCGGCGAAATGGGGGCAGGCCAACGACAACCAGATCATGCAAAGCAACGATTCCATTCAGACCCATAGCATCGATCATGCACCGCTATCCAGCAGCTCAGAACGCTATCCTGTGCTTATCTTTGAGCCGGGCATGGGTAAGATTCCCACCCAGTACACCACTTTGCTTGAGGATCTGGCCAGCCACGGCTACATCATTTTCGCCATCAACCCAACCTATAGCGCTGACGTGGTGGCCTTCCCGGATGGTCGCGTGGCGGAGGCAACCAATGCCGGAAAAGTCGAGGACGGTGCGAACCTGCAAGTGGCAGGTGATCGGATCATTCAGGTGTGGGCGCAGGACGTGATCTTTACCATGAATCAGCTTGATACGTTGAATGCGCAGCCTGGAAATATATTCAGCCAGCACCTCGATCTCACGCGGCTGGGCCTGTTTGGACATTCCTTCGGGGGTGCTACGGCCGCCCAGGTCTGCCATATGGATGCGCGCTGCAAGGCTGGCATAGACATCGATGGCGCCCTGTTCGGCAGCGTCGCGCAGTCGGGAGTCACCCAGCCGTTCATGGTCATGCAGCACGATCCAGGCGCCTGCTCCGATGCCGACTGTCGTTCGTTTCAGAACAAGGTTCATACGATCCTGCGCACGGTCCCAAAGGACTCGAGCTATGACCTCAGCGTCAAAAACACCGAGCACTTCAACTTCTCAGACTACGCCGTCTACTTCTCGCCGCTGCGCCTCTTCGGCCTGCTCGGCTCCATCGACGGCCAGCGCGGCATACAGATCACCCGCACCTATGTGCGCACCTTCTTCGATACCTATCTGAACAATAAGCCCTCTCCGCTCCTGCGGGAACCGACCAACGCCTATCCAGAGGTACAATTCTCTGCTCCTTGAGAACTCAAGTTTCAACAATTCACACATCCTGGTTCGTTCTCAGACCGCTCCACATTGCTCGATTACCTGGGGGCATGAGGCGACCAGGATGCAGATTATCTGGGAAGTACTCGACTCAAATGTTAGAAAGACGCTGCTGCCACCGCAGCGACAAAGAGCACCAGGCAAACGGGCGTGTAGACTATAAGATTGAGCTTGTAGAACAGTTCGCTCCTGGATACAGCCAGCCGTAGCACCCACACAATGCCTGCTAGACCACGCAGAAGGAACCCAACGGCAACCACCAGGATGCCAGATTGGAGCAACAAATCCGGAATGAGCAGTCCAAACATCCCCAGATGATGAACCCGAGCTAGCACGATCAGCGCGCCACAAAATAGCAGACAGGCGAGTGGAACCAGAACTGCTGGTCTGAAAGATCGCGTTTTGTTTATGTTGAGTACCGCCTGTGCCAGGGAAAGCTTATTCCGTGCAGGCCAGAGTTGACCTGTAGCCCAGTATGCATGCAGTAAACCATCTACAACAAGCACTGATGCTACGAGTATTCCTGCGAGTTCTTTTACATATTGACTCATTATTTTCTCCCTTTCCCTATGCTGCTAAAAAGCTCAAGAGCAACTGATTCACTTTTTCAGGCTGATCGTCATAAACGAGATGCCCGGCATGATCGAGCACGACAATGCTGGCCTGAGGATCCAATCGGTGCCAGCGCTGAACATAGCTGGATGAGTCCTCAATCGTATCTTGTTTGCCCCAGATGACCAAGGTTGGTGTCTTCATCTTTGGAATGAGTTGGTCGGTCACGCTCCAATGAAGGTTGCGTTCCAGCACCCACTGTGAGACCAGGTTGCGATGAAACGTCAGTTGAGGATAGAGTTCCTGAGCCATGTCTGCTGTAACCTTTGACTTATCGAACAGGAGTCCCTCTAACAACTGCTTCGCCGCATCAGCGCTTGTCGGCATAGAGAGTTTCATTGTGGCTTCGCCCCATACGGACCACTTTGCGAGTTCGTAAAACCAGGGATCGGGCAGATCTAAGCCTGCATTATCCATGCCTACATATTTGATTACCCTCTCAGGGTGCTTCTCAGTAAAGTACAGAGCCATTCCGCCGCCCCAGGAATTACCGCCAAATACTGCCCTGGAAATGTGCAGCGTATTCATAAACATCAGCAATGACCGGTCAATCGAGTCCAGCGTGTAGATGGTAGTAAAGTCGGGATTTTTTGTGGTCGGAGTTGTATACCCATCGCCCGGCGGATCGATCACATAGACCGAGTAATGTGGTGCCAGAGCGGCAACGATATTACGGAATTCATAGATCCAGGCGCCACCACCGGGCATGAATACGACTGGTTCTCCGCTCCCTTCGTGCAGATAGTGCAAACGAAAGTTACCTGCATCAATGTAGTGATCAAGGTGCTGCTCCTGGATCTGTGCCAGGTAGGCAGGTGTATGGGCGTGATCCTCCTGGGGCATGTAGACATAAGCAACAGACAACAAGACGATGAAACAAAGTGATAACAAAGTAACAAAACTATACGTTGTTCGACGTAGCCACTTGTGCTTTAACCAGAAGCGTTTCATATGATTCTCTTTTTCTCGTTATTATATATTCGCTGAACATACAGCGAATCAAACAGCCAAAAAAACAATGTTCATTGCCAGAAAAGGATGAGCTAGCTTACATTGGGACGGTCATGGCTGTCTCCAAGCAGCAGATGGACAATATGCTGCTTATATCGAGCACGGAAGTCGGGATCATGGACATTGACACCTAATGGCCTGAGGAACGTTTCCGCGTGGGCCATTGGGAACCAGCAGAGAGCGGTGAGATCAATGAGAAATTGCTCTGCATTGCCTTGCCACCCTAAATCCTCTTGCAAAGCCTGTACAGCCTCGCGCAAGAGTTGGAGTTGAGCGGGAAGAGACCCCAGATCGCGGGTTCCATGTAAGGCTTCCCACTCGGTCAAGCGAACAAAAGTCGGATGGGTCGTCAAGTCATCAAACAGGCGCTCAATGACCACGCGCAGAATCTCTTGCGCATTGACATCAGGAGCATGTGCCTGTTCATGGATAAACGTGATCAGATCTTGCGAACGCGTAAATGTCCGTTCAAGAACGGCGCGATAGAGTCCCTCCTTCGAGCCAAAAAAGTAGTTCGGCAATCCACGTGTAATTCCTGCCAGATCACAGATTTCCTGGAGGCTTGCCGCATCATACCCTTTTTCAGCAAACACTGTTTCAGCAGCGTCCAAAATCGCTTGTTTGCTGGCTGCGGCAGCTTCTGTTCTTCGGGTGCTCTTTCCCCGATCGTTCATGGTTGTCTCCTCCGCTCTCTAAATAGCACCACATATTTTAGCATGCGAATATTCATTCGCTATACGTATAGTTAATATAGCAAGAACAGAGAGGCAAAGTCAAGAGGAGAAGGATGATCTTTTTCCTCTCTGCCATCTACACTATCGGATTGGCGTGCTGAAACAGCTTATTCGGTAATTGCGATCACTCGCAGCGGGCTACCCGAGCCTTTGAGAATTTTGAGGGGGGCGGCAATCACAATCGCCCCCGTGGGTGGGAGTTGATCCAGATTGGTGAGGCTGGTAAGTCCGAAACGGCCAGATCCATGTAAGAAGGTATGCATAGGAAATGGTGGATCAAAGCCGCCGGCCTGCCCGGCATCGGTGCCAACGGTCTCAACTCCCAGCCCCAAAATATCTCGCTCATTGATTAAGAACTGGATACATTCTTGTTGCAGGCTGGGAGAATGTGCTCCGTCAGCCTGAATGTTTAAGAAGGCTTCTCGTCCCTGGCGCTGGCTCCAACCTGTATATAGCAGTACCCAGGCGCCTGCTGGGATCTGACCATGCTGGTTCTCCCACCGCAACACGTCTTCTTTCGAGAGCAAAAAATCCGGCGCTTGAGCCACTTCAGCGGTGACGTTGATCACGCAGGCAGGACCAATAAATTTGCGGGCGGGGATGGTATCAGTAGAGTTATTGGGCAGATCTTTGCCCGTAATCCAGTGAATCGGCGCATCAAAGTGCGTGCCCGTATGCTCTCCCATGTTAAGCACGTTCCAATACCATGCAGGACCTCGCTCATCATAATGCGATATCTCTGTCAGGGTTACGCCGGGAGAGGGCGCGAACATCGGTGGCAAATCAATGACTGGCGTTTCAGGTTCCAGCAATGAGGTTAAGTCTACCACTTTGAGCTGACCGGTCTGTAGTTCTTCCAGAAATTGCGCCAGGATTCGCTTCGGGGCAGTGCTCATGAGTTGCTCCTTTTTTATATGCACGACAGCTTATGACAGTATGATTGATCAGGGGTTGCTTAGCGAGAGAGAGCCATTTCCGCCAGCTTGCGCTTAAACTGAAAGCGATTTTCCAGCAGTGGCAAGTCCATCTGAAATGATTTGGGACCCACAGCCTCGACTTTAGACACGATGGTGGTCATTGCCCCAGTCGACAGCGCCTGCTGAACGGCGTCTTTCAGGCTCTCTGGTGTATCGGCCTCTTTGACCACTGGTATACCAGAAGCGCGAGCGATACCGGCCAGGTCGGTGCCGGTCGCGGTCGCCGTGGGAAATCCCCCCACCGAGAGCAGGCTCTCATTATCAAAGACGATATGCAGCAGATTAGCGGGCTTGTAGCGCGCCATAGTACTGAGGGTCCCCAGATTCATAAGCAGTGAGCCATCACCATCCATTACGATAACCTTGTGTCGGGGCATGGCCAGTGCGATCCCTAATCCCATCGAGGACGCCAGCCCCATCGCGTGCTCCAGATAGAAGAAGTTGTGGCGATGTCCCAGATTGTACAGTTCGACGGCCACCGCACCCATGATGGTGACAACGATATGTTCTTGAATGTCGGGATAAATAGTTTTTAAGGCATCCGCTCGGAGCATACTCATTCCTCCCACATCAATTCACGCGACAATAAAATAGCGACTGGATGCAGGGCTGCATGGGCCAGCGTCTGCGCATCTTTGATGCGACGATCAATGTCCACCGCATTGTTCAGATGCCAGATAGGGATGTTCAGGGAACGCAATATTGGTTCGGTCACCAGGCCACCCTGTGTTTGCCAGGCGTCCTTTTCGCCCATGTGACCTCGATAACTTATCAGCATCACCAGGGGGATTTTATACAAGAGGGCCAGCGAAACAATCGGGTTGATGGCGGCCAGGAAGCCATGATTCTGCATCAACAGGGCGCTATTCACACCGGCCAGGTGGGCGCCAGCTGAGATACCAATGGCCTCTTCTTCTTTGGCAATGCGCACCAACTGCATGTCTGGGTCTTCATCAGCCATGCGGATGAGATGCACCAGCCATGTCTCTGGCAGCGCTGAAATAATTTTCACATCACACGCTTTGAGGGCATTATAGATTAGTTTGGAATTGGAGACGGAAACAGGCAAGCTAGCCTCCTATCAATAAAAGCTAAAGTAATGCCATGACTGGCTCCAGCAACCAGCGCAATTGTGCCATTGCTTGTTTCATGTGTGGTCATCAGTCCATCCTGCTCAATTCGCTTGAAAATAGCGGTTAGCTATTGCAAGCGCCATATGAGCGAGCAATTCGATATTGAATTATCCGCTCATATAGTTTACAACTAGTATAATATATTTTCTCTACTGCTGTCGCCCTCTATTGTCACTATTGACCTGGCTGATGGATAATCTGTGACAGGGCTGTTTTCACCAGGCTGGATGGGATGGCAAAGCCAACGCCATTGGCAGGTGTATTTGACTCAGTATTGATGGCGGCCAATGTTGGAATGCCAATCAATTCACCCTGTTCATTAATCAGGGCCCCACCACTATTACCCGGATTAATGGCGGCATCGGTTTGAATCGCATTGTTGATGGTTACGTTGGTTGACTCGGTGACGCTACGGTTCAGGGCGCTGATAATACCACTGGTGACAGTTTCTGTGATGCCTAGCGGATTACCAACAGCCAGGACATTCTGTCCCACCGTCAATTTAGTTGAGTCGCCGATTGTGGCAACAACCATCTTAGTAAAAGGTTGCACATGCACCACAGCCAGGTCATCAGCGGCGGCAGTACCGACCAGTTGGGCCGCCATCGATCGTCCATCATTGAGAACAACCTTGATCGCCTGAGCGCCATCTACCACGTGGTTATTTGTAATAATATCGCCATTTTTATCAATGATCACACCTGAGCCAATCTGCTGTCCTTGCGAAGTGGTAACATCCAGTTCGACTACCGAGGGCTTGATCTTCTCAATTGCAGCTTCTTGCTGTGTCTGGGGCAACGTCGAACTGACCGTTGCGTTCGATGAGCTTGAGCTCGTCGTAGTGTGAGTGGTAGCAGTAGCAGTTGTAGCTGAACCACTACCAGCGTACTGCCAGCCAGCAAACAGGCCAAGACCGAAGATGAGCAGTAGCGCAATAGTCAGCAAGAATATCGCTCCGGTGCGTAGCCCCGAAGGCTTTTTATTCTTAGGCGGCTGCGAAACCGGCCTCTGTGGCGAGTCTCCTCCCTGCCCATAGTAGGGTCCCTGCGGTGCGCCTCCTCCCTGCTGCTCATAATAAGAAGAAGTATGATCTAATACAGCAGGCACTGGTGAAGATTCTGGTCGAGGCACATACGGTGTATGAGTTGGAGCATATTCATTTTCATCCCTAAACATAGTTCTTAACCTTCTGCTTTTTTCTCTAGCACGATTTATCATCACTTTTAGGTACACATTCTTTGTAGTTTCTCTATTCCTAAGATAGAACAGAATAATCAAATAAATTCTAGACAAATGTAAAATGAATGTAAGAAACTACTATTGCTCCATTTTGGGTGCCACTGTAGAGAATACGGAGGGAAACACCGTGCAATAGTTTCCCTCCATAGAATACAACCAAACGTTAGTCTACATCTACACGTCTACACGTTCTTATGACCCGGATTTTTTCTGTCGCTCCATTTCTCTCAGTTCGATACGGCGAATTTTTCCCGAAATGGTCTTGGGGAGTGTATCCACGAATTCAATTTCGCGTGGATATTTATACGGGGCAGTCACACGCTTGACATGCTCTTGTAATTCAGTGGCTAGCGCGGGCGTTGGCTGATAGCCTGGAGCCAGAATCACATACGCTTTCACTATCTCGCCACGCATGGCATCGGGACTGGCAATCACAGCCGACTCGGCAACAGCGGGATGCTCTTTGAGGGCACTCTCAACTTCAAAGGGTCCAATGCGATAACCGGCTGAGATAATCACGTCGTCGGCCCTGCCAACAAACCATAGGTAGCCATCTTCGTCTTTATAAGCGCGATCGCCCGTGATATACCAATCGCCACGAATACTGGCTGCGGTAGCCTCGGGATTATGCCAGTATTCCTGGAACATCCATTTGGGCCGTTCGGGCTTGATGCGTACCGCGATATCTCCTTCCTGGTTCGACGGCAATTCCTGTCCCTCGTGGTCGATAACGCTGACATCGAAACCAGGAGATGGCTTGCCCATCGAACCGGGCTTGACTGCAAGTGAAGGGAAGTTGGCGCACAGGAGCACTGTCTCGGTCTGCCCATAGCCATCGCGAATCGTCAGGCCGGTGTTTTGTTCCCACATACGTATGACTTCAGGATTCAATGGCTCGCCAGCGCCGACACAATGGCGCAAAGCTTTCGGCGCGTGTGTCTTGAGATAGGCGATCGGCTCATCCAGTACAAGCATGCGATAGACGGTTGGGGGAGCGCAGAGTGTCGAAATAGGATAAGTATGCAGCATATCCAGCGTTTCATTGGCATTGAATTTTCCACGCGCATCCTGAATAAACATAGCCGCGCCCATCACCCACGGTCCAAACAGATTGCTCCAGGCTGCTTTGGCCCATCCTGGGTCCCCAACGTTCCAATGGAGGTCATCCTCACCCAGATCTAACCAATATTTGCCAGTAATGGTATGACCAATGGGATAGCTGGCATGCGTATGGAGAACCATCTTGGGATAGCCAACAGTCCCGGATGTAAAATACACCATACAAGGATCATCGCTCCGTGTCTTGGGGCCACGATACTCAGGCTCAGCCTGTGAAATAATGGTATGGTAATCAGTCCATTCGGACTTTAAAGGAACTCCTGGCTTCTCGTCTTTCTCATCTACCAGAATCGTGTGCTTTACCGTCATACAACTATCTCGCACCTGATCAAACTTCTGGGCTCCTTCACGATCCGTGATAATCCCTTGCACATCCGCAACTTCAGTCCGATATTGAATATCTGTGGGTGTCAATAGCGTCGTACAGGGAATCACAATCGCACCAAGCTTGATCAAACCAAGCACGGTTTCCCACCACTCAGGCAGGCGTGGCAACATCACCATGACACAATCCCCCTTCTGGATATTCAGGCCAGCAAACACGTTGGCTGCACGACTGGAAAGCTCAGCAAATTGAGCAAAGGAGATCAGCCGTTCCTGCATGTTCTTACCAACCCAGAACATAGCCAGTTTGGTGGGATTTTGCGCCCATTTTCCAATCACATCCGTTGAGAAGTTGAAATATTCGGGAACATCCAAAGAGAAGTTGCGGCACTCAGCCTCATAGTCGGTCATATTAGGAATCTTAGAGGTAGCCATGAACAACGCTCCTTAATAACTATGACACCCAGCATTATACAACAGCGTAAAAATGCACTCGTTGCTTGTATGATATCATGTTCACGAACCAATCGTTATTCATCATGCCACTCATATACACAAATATAACATGTCCATCTATGACTCTGATGTGGAAAAAGCTTTTGTTGAAGGACTTGAGAAGCGTGATGATGTCAAGTTTTATCTAAAACTGCCAAGGTGGTTTATGGTGCTTGCTCCTGTCGGAAACTATAATCCTGGCTGGGCAGTTGTCATCGAAGAACGAGACGCCTATGGGCAATCAACGGATAAACCTTTGCTTTATTTGATCTGCGAGACTAAGGGTACAACACATCTTGATGACCTACGTCCTGATGAACGGCGGAAAATAGCATGTGGTTACACTAGCCGCTTAGATCGTCTATTTTCCCAGCATGCTACAATATATCGTCTATATCCTCTGATCGAGCTTTAATGGTTTCATCGTCTTTTCTATAGATAATGATGTGGGCAACCGGCCACGTGGCGGGGGCTTTGACCCCACCGTCAATAATATGGTTCTTGACGCCCGCATATACCAACAGTTCAGCTTCACGCAAACGGGCAATCGCTGCACTCATTTCAAATTCTGCCTGTATATGGCGCTTTGGTTCAATATAGTCCCATGCATCGATATAGTCGGAAGTATCTTGAAAGAAAGCGCCAATCAGCTCAGCTTCCTCACGTGATCGAGGCTCAGGGTTATCATGGTGGGCGGCGAGGGTATGGACTACCATCTCCATTAATTCCTTGCCAGTATCAATTCGTTTGAGCATAACTGGCTTATCTGCTTCTGGGTTGCGGATTTTGATTGCAGGAGGAGTAGATGAGATGCGATCTTTTACCCATTGCTCATGTTCCTGTTTCAGTTCGAGTAAACGTTGTTCAGTAAAATAGTTAGTTTGCTCATCAATCATCTTGTGGTCTGAAAGACATAACAGAAGTAGATTGGTATAACTATCTACTTCTTTGCGTGGCATCGGGCGGAAGCGTGGCCCATTTGGTTGTTCACTCACAATGTGAGCTTCTTCTCCCACTACTACATCCTTATCGCCGTCTTTTGCATCGACTGTTAAATGACTCTTGCAAAGGGTACATACACCACCAGCACGCGCCCAAAGCAATTTACGATCACGATCTGCCAAAGGCATAATTCTTACCCTTATAGGCAAACAGATAATCCCGTCGCTCAGTCTCTACCTACTGTTCAGGGACATCCTCTAGTAGTACAGTTGCAGGCACGCCCAGCGCTTTGGCGATCCGGTTAATCGTATCCGTCGTCACGATCCGGTATGGATTTTTATAAATGTCTTGTATGACATGGTAGCTGACCTGTGAAATCTGTGACAGCTTGTTCATTGACATCTTTTTCTCAGTAGCTACCTCTTTGACTCTTAGCCGCAGCACGTGTAAGCACCTCTGTCTTTTATGCGTATCATACCAGCAGAATAGACCGCTGAGAACCTATCGGATAGGTACGACCCCCTTGTATATAACATTATAGTTATATCTTTAAAGTTATAACTATAATGTTGGAAAAATCGGCTAAATTCTGGTATTATTGAGGTTGTAATCCTGACTCTGTAAACGAAGGGGGGACTGAGACCTAACATCAAAGCACCCAGTATACACGGGTTCCCGCTTCTTCTGACTCTGGCGGGAACCTTTCTTACTCGCGATGAGGTGATTTATGAACTTTGCCGTACCTTGTAGCTTCCACCTGTTTACATTTTTCTTTGGCGTGGTCTGCGCGAACTGGTACTTCAAACATCGGTATATCAACCCCTTAGAATGGCGTCTACGTCGGCTGGAGCGTGCCGTGCAACCGCCACGAACTACCGGCGCGCACCGTACCCGACAACACCACGCCCGCACCGCGCGTCTCTGGAGGCTACGCAAAACGTCCGCCGTACCGCACGTTAGGAGTAAACCTCATGACCGACCTTGAATTGCCGTTTGACATTACCGACCCAGATATGAAGCGCGGGTTTGAAAACGGCCAAGACCGCCGCTACGAAGATACGCGGCCGATCACAGATTATGGTTTTGTTGACTTCATAGAAGAATTCCTGCATCTCGGCGGCAACAAACGTTTGAAATACAATATTGGCTTTTTACTTGGCTTATATATCAAACGGTAATTTATGGAGGACAGGGTGACGACCCTGCCTTTACGCTATCTGATTTTACAGTGTAGAATGGAGTACTTCTGTTACTTCGCTACTTTCCTGCAAGAGGTGGAACATATGCGAACCTTACGAAAATATATTCCCCGTGACGACTTCGATATGCCCAAAGGGATTGACCAATTACGTGATACCGCCGTTCTTATCCGCCAGTCCGACCACCGCGCCGAAGCCGACCACGTTTTTTCGCGCGAAAGCCAACTGAAGCTGACCAGCTACGCCCAACGCTTACGCGGCGATACGGCCGATGACCATATTCGCGTGTATGACGAAGGCGCGGGCGTATCAGGACAGAAGCGCATCGACCAGCGCAAAGAATTGAACCGCCTCTACCATGACATCAAAAACGGCTTGGTAGGTTCCCTCGTCATTGTCCACGAGGACCGCCTGTTTCGCGACGAATACCACACCAACGATACGACGTTCATACAACTGCTGGCAGAGCATGACGTGCTGCTATTTGTCCGCACTGACCACAGGCGGTACGATTGCACGAAACCGAGCGACCGCAACTCCTTGCTGGAGAAGATGATAGCCAGCCGCAACTACCTTGATGACCACGTGTTAGGACGGATGAACGGCAACCAAGAAGCTAAAGCCCTGCAAGGCTTATTTGACGGCCGCAACTTGGCGATGGGGTATGTCACCCAAGGCAAAAAGAAGCAGCAGACTATTCTGGTGTACGAGCCGTGGGCGAAGGTAGTGCGCTGGATGTTTGAACGCTTCCGCGAACTGGATAGTCTCGCCAAACTGACGCGCGAGATCGATGCCATGCCGTACCTGTTCCCTGACCCTTCAGCCGATGACTTTTTACGCTATACCTTCAAAATTTCCATGACTAAAGTTCCAGGCGGCTTTAAGCCCATCTGCCGCGAGTCGGTTAAATACATCCTCACCAACCCTTCCTATATCGGTGCATGGCTCTACGATAATACCATCGTCAAAGGCGACAATCATCCAGCGATAGTTGACCGCGACTTGTTTATGTGGGCATACCAAAAGCTGACTGGACGTAACTTGAACGGCGAGCCGCTGACCAATCAGCCGCACCGCAGCATCCACGACGATGGCGCGCAAGCCGTCCTCAAGTACCTGCTCAGAGATAAAGACGGCATCCTCTATGTCAGCCAGCGCGAGCACCCCGAATACCACCGCCAGACGCTAACCAGTAAAACCAACGGCACCATGTTCCGGCAGATCACCTTTTCTATGCGCGCCCATCTGCTCGATGATCTGTTCCTTACCCGCGTCAAAGAACTGGCGCGCACCGATAAGCACCTGGCTTGGCACATCGAAACCAGTGTTGACGAGCTTGAGCAGCAACACACCGAAACCGTTATCTCAATTGACGACCAATTGAAACAGGTACGACTAGAGATACAGAAGACTCTAGCCTTTTTACACGATGAAATCCTGACCCTCACCCCGAAAGAAAAAAGGAAGTACAACACCAAGCTTGCCAGTTTACGCGCCAGCGAACAGGAGCTACTAGCCGCCCAGAGCCAGACAACCCATGCGAGCCTGAAGGCTGATTTTGCCGAGCTACAGGAAGTGCTGCTGGACATCCCTGGCAAGCTCGACAGTTGCACCATGGCCGAAAAACAGAAGCTTGCCCGCCTTATCACCGAAAGCGTCACCATTGAGGAAGTCAGTGTCCACTGGCTGCGGTTTACCGTTGTCTGGCGTGGCCCGCTGGCCGACCGGCCGGATGTCTGCCTGATTTGGCGGCAGCGTGGCAAACGCAGCGAGGGCTGGACGCAGGAGGAGGACGACTACATACGGGAGTACTACCCAAGGGGTGATAAGTGGACGATGCTGGAACAGTTGCCACGGCGCACCTGGAACATGATTTACCAGCGGGCTATGGAGCTGGACGTGACGCGCGTAGTGCGCCGCCAGGAGTCCATACCGGAGAATGTCACAATTGACGATTTGAATGTTATCCCTGACCGAGAGCTAGCGCTCACTATTGTTGCGGAAGCCGCCAAACGGCGCTCGAAACAAGACTTCCAGGCATCGGCCGTGTGGCTATATTCGGCTGGACTGAATGCTATGGAGGAGGACGCGAAACATTGGAAACAGGTTAGCGGTAGTTTGCCCAACCAAGCTCGCTGACGTTCCAGTGCAGGTCATCTTCATACAGGTCCAGCCAGTACTTGCCGGTGATGGTGTCGAGAGGATAGCTGGTATGGGTGTGCAGAACCATCTTGGGATAGCCAACGGTGCCGGAGGTAAAATAGATCAGGCATGGATCGTCTCTGTTGATCTCTGCCGCCACATAGTCAGGGCTGGTATTTGTGAGCGCGCTACGATAATCGACCCACTCAGCATTTGATACTGTCTTGTTCTGATCGTTGACCAGCACCAGGTGCTTCAATGTGGGACAGGCAGCGCGTACCTGGTCAACCTTGACCATTCCTTCGCTATCGGTGATCATTCCCTGCACTTCAGCAATGTGAGCTCGATATTGGATATCGCCGGCCGTCAGCAGGGTAGTACAGGGGATAGCAATAGCGCCAATTTTCATCAAGCCCAGAATACATTCCCACCACTCTGGCAGGCGTGGCAGCATAACCAGTACGCGATCGCCTTTTTGTATCCCTTGCTGCGTAAAAAGCTGTGCAGCCTGGCTGGAACGCGTCGCAAAATACTGAAAAGTCAGTCGCTTCTCCTCGCCCTGCGGTCCCACCCACAACATTGCCAGCTTGTCAGGGTCCTGCGCCCATTTCCCAATCACATCGACGGCAAAATTAAAATGCTCCGGCACATCAATGTGAAAACGGCGCCTCTCGACCTCATAATCGAGCATATGTGGCACTTTAGATTTAGATTCAGATTCAGATGTAGCCATTTTTCTACAGCCTCCTCAGGCAACGATACCAAACAATACAAACAACAGCGTTTACAATTGCTTCTTACAATATGCCTTTCATTTGGATGAGCGAAGCTAGCCGTGATTAAGCGGCGTTTACAAATGCTTTTTATAGCATACCATGAAGATGCGGCGAACTTGTATCCTGTACCATTTAAAGATCCCACCGCACATACTTGAAGTCTCCATCTTTTGGATGAAGACAAGCACTTTCGCGTGCCCTATACTCACAATACAAAGGCTTATAGACACAAGGAGGCGATTGCCATGATTGATGCTTTCAACATTGTTCAGCGTCGGCAAGCCTGGTGGATTGTGCTACTTGAAGGGATTGCGGCCTTCTTACTTGGTCTGTATCTCATCATCTCGCCTTTTAAAGCCATCATTCTTGTTGCTACAGCGATTGGTTACTATCTGCTGGTGATGGGTATACTGGCACTGGTAGATGCATTCTCCCACGAGGGCCCTTCAAGAGGGTGGAAAGCTGTTTCCGGGATCGCAGGTATTATCGGAGGTATTCTGGTCATTATAAAGCCGCTTTTGGGCGCCACGCTCATACCTTCTATTCTGATCCTCTATCTGGCCATTTTGTGTCTGCTCCATGGCGTAACGCAGGTAATTAGTGGAGCACGAGGAGGCGGTCCAGAAGCCGTCGGTGTCGGAATTCTCAGTATCGTTCTGAGCGTGATCCTCTTTATCGTTTTCCCTCTGTTACTGGCTGCTCTACCGTTCTTACTGGGAATTTGCGGTATCATCGGAGGAATTTTGCTGACGGCAATGGCCTTCAGGATACGACCGCAACAGCTACAGACACAACAACAATATCGCACACCTCAAACCCGAACGTAAGCAGCGTTTTCACTGGATGGTGGGTGTGTCATCAGCGGTGAAAGATCCACGCTCCGGCCGGGGACAGCAGTTCCCCGGTCTTTCTGCGTAAGAAATACATTTGCTCATAAAGAGCATTTAGAGCGGCACACATAATAATATTACTGATCCGGCTTATATCTGTGATGCATCTTTCTCGGTAGCATAAAGCCAGCTTGAACGGGCACGAGCAAGCAGGGTATCGCCGCGCCAGACCTGCTGATAACGCGTAAAAGATTGTCCCGTGGCCGGGAAATCATCAAACCAGGTTTTGATCTCCAATGTCTCGCCCAGACGCGCACTCTCTAAATATTCGATATCATACTGCCTGGCCGTCAAAATAGCCGTCTCCGGCGTGATACCAGTCCTGATGTAAATTTCCCAGGCGGCATTATCCAGTATCTCGACATAGGCCGCGTTGTTCATATGTTGCATGAGATCTGTATCTGAAAAACGTACGCGATAGGTAGTTGTCTCAGGTGCGGCCTGTGGTGCCGGCGGAAAAGGAGTCTCAGGACTGGGAGCCAGCGGACCGTCGGGTAACCAGATAGCGGCCGTACCTTCAGGCATCCGCGTCGGCCTGCCACGCTTATCGACATATACCCATAACGAATGCGCGCTGATAACGGGTTGATCATGACTGGAGCCGGCAATGCGCGCTTCATAACCACGCTGCGCAGTAATGCGCGAGAACCCCATGCCATACGTCTGCATTTCTAAGCGCGTATGCATCTGCACCGGGGCCGCGAAATCGATCACGGTTCGCTTAATGATCCAGTAGCCATCTCCTGGTAATTGAATATCCTCGGCATCCAATGCGGCGATATCTTGCATGTAGCGTAAAAACGCGGTGGGAGTCAGGTGTCCATAACAATCACCTTCATCATAGCGAGCTGTATACGTATGACAGAATTGTCGTCTCATTATTGCTCCTTCACTAGCTTTCCTTGATTATAAGCCACAAGCTCTGGCTTCCGCTACACACGGATAGCCAATGCTCCGTTTTTTAGTGAAGTATTTCCATCCTTTGGATGATCCATTTTGAGATAAAATATACCTATACTACTAATAAAACTGAATAGCTAGCGGCCAGCAGTCGTACCAGAAGGAGCATAGCAATGACTAAAAGAAAGCGCCCGGCACCACCATATTATATGCAACCGACATATCCACCCAAATTTCCAGGGGAGAACCTCCAGCGGCTGGCTCAGATGCTGAAAAATCAGCACATGCCACTTCTGAACGCTTATCACAGCTAGAAAAGCTAGGTGAGCTGTATGCCGCTGGCGTGCTCAGCGATCAGGAATTCGAACGCGAGAAACAGCGCATCCTCGAACAACCATAAAAACTTTTAAGCTGATCCTGGAAATTGCCTATAAATAAAGGGTCATTTTTTTTTGCGCGCTTAGATGTAAATCGAACAAAAATTACAATGAACTTCATTAGATCATATGATAAGATAAAAAATGAAATGTATTGTCCCTCGCGACCGCTCGCTCCTCGCGCCCCCCCATCAACAGACAACCTTCCCAACGCGCGTCCCAAAAAATATGATCTCGTACGGAGGAGAGGAAGATTCGCGTCGCCTGAACGTAGCTGTCCACGACCAGTATCAAAAACAGCTATCCTTCTGATAAAATAAGAAGGCAGTGTTTGCTGCAGGCAAAAGGGCTAGAGCATGTGCCTCCTATTTATAGAAAAACTCTGGCAATTATTATCTTGCCCATCTGATCCTATAGTGATAATGTAATCACAACTTCCAGAAAGGACTGGCAAAGCAATGACTTCCCTTAAAAAAAGTGTTTCGGCCGAGGCACTTCCTGATGAATCAGACAAAACTACTTATCAAGCACCTATAACTATTGCGGATATCTGGCAGGCGCAACAATATTTAAAACCATTTATTGAACATACGCCGCTTGTGCGCTCACGCTCATTGAGCGAGACGATGCAGGCTGATATCTATCTAAAATTTGAACAAATGCAGCGTGGTGGCTCTTTCAAGGTACGTGGAGCCACCTATAAGCTTTCTCGCCTCACGGATGCACAACGCCAGGCAGGCGTGATTACAGCTTCCGCCGGCAACCATGCCCAGGGCGTTGCTATTGCGGCCGCACAATTGCATACTCCCTGCACAATAGTGGTGCCAGAAAATGCGCCGCTGACCAAGGTAACGGCCACGCAGAGCCTTGGTGCGCATGTTATTCTCTCTGGCGCAACCTATGATGATGCTGTGCAGCATGCCTTGAAATTGCAGCAAGAGTCGGGAGCAATCTATGTGCCCGCCTTCGATGATATAGATGTAGTCACTGGCCAGGGCACACTGGGACTGGAAATGCTGGCCGAGGTACCAGAAGCTGATATTATAGTTGTGCCGATCGGTGGCGGTGGACTTATTTCGGGCATTGCGCTGGCCGTCCGTGCCCTGAAGCCCTCGATTACAATTATTGGCGTCGAGGCGGCGGGCGCCGCCAGTATGCGAGCATCATTGAATGCCGGTACCTTGCAAACACTGCCCGCGATCGCTACCATTGCTGACGGCATCGCCATCAAGCAGCCTGGCAAGATCACATTCCCGATTATTCAGCAATTAGTGGATGATGTGGTAGTGGTCGACGATGAACAAATCATCGATGCAGCCCTCCTTTTGATGGAACGGCACAAAATCCTGGTCGAGGGAGCAGGCGCGACCGGAGTAGCGGCCCTCCTCAGTGGCGGCATACCAGTGAAAAATAAGCACGTTGTGGTGCCTTTAACTGGTGGCAACCTGGATATTAACCTACTGGGCCGCTTTACCGAACATGCTCTGGTAAATGCCAATCGTTATTTTGCCATCCACGTCAGCCTGGCCGATCGCCCCGGTGAACTGGCCCATATGCTGAATATTGTAGCTGGCATGCGCGTCAATATCATCGACGTCCACTATCAGCGTGTCTCCAGCCAGATGCCTTTTATGCAACATGAGGCAATGATCACAGTCGAAACACGTAACCGGGCCCAATGTGAAGAATTGTTGCAGAGCCTGCAAGCTGCAGGCTACACCGTTGAAGAGGCCCGGGCTCTCCGTTGATCTGCCACCGTTGTGCTGCTCAAGACACCTCCCAATGAAGTGACAAAGATAAAGAAGAGTCTCCTCACCACGTGAAGGGACTCTTCTTGCTAGCGACACCAACAAATAAGGAGCAGGCAGGGGCAGTTTTTCTGCGGCGGCGTCGGAGTCTCGGTTGGTGTCGGACCCGGTTGGGGTGAAGGCGTCACACCAGACGCGGGCGTTGCCGTACCAGTCGGGGTCGCGGTTGCCGTACCAGTCGCGGTTGCAGTCGCGGTCGGCGTCGGCGTATCAGTTGGCGGTACAGCTGTGAGATGCGGCAGATCGGTGGTAATTGCCAGGTGAAAGCCACTGGCAGCAAAGGTATCTGCATTTATCGAGTGATCCACCGTTAAGGTCACATTCCTCATCTCCAATCGACTTACAGTACCGCCCGCAGCAAGCACAAGCAAGTCGGTTTTATTGACGAAACTTTTGAGCCCGGTATCCACATCCTTAAACAGACCAGTTTTAATCGCCACGCCCGTCGCCGTTACCGTACCAGTCGACGAAAGCAGGAGCGCCGTACTATAGAATGGATGGCTCAAACTAAATCCGTCCATGGTAGCCGCGCTAAAGGTAAGAGTGGGATACAGAGGATCGGACAATAAGTTCAAGTGCGCGTTCGTTCCTATGATTTCGGTCGCTTCCAATGTATAGTTACCCGCAGCCTCGAAACCTCTCGTTGTACCGTGTACAGTATCGCGTACGGTGGTACCAGAATTTGAGAAAGCGCTCAGCGTGTTTTGCGCTGTAGACGGTTGCGCGTAGACTGCAACAGGATTTATAGTCAGGATTGATCCCCCGACGATCAGGCCAAGTATCAGGATAGGGATACACAGGCGTATAACACGGTGTCGCACAGAGTACACGTCATCTACTCTCCTTCTATTCTTGAAGCGAAATCGCCCCTCTATCAGCAGAAGACAATCCCGCTGAAAAGTGTAGCTCATCTAATGATGAGCATGCGTCCAGACCGAGGTACCGGGGAGCCTATCTGCGCAAACGGATAGGCCCCGGCATAATCTGGAGTATCCTTTTACTTGACCGTGAGCGACAACCCTGGCAGTGTCATACTATTAGCAATCATATAAGGCGCATTAATAGTGATATTGTTCAATGTAACGGACTGGGCATCAATCTCAAAGGCATTGCCGTTGGCGTTACTGCTCACTGCCTGTCCTCCGAAGGTTGCCGACTCGGAAGAGAGACCCGCCACGTCAGTCGTGAGACCGGTAGTAGAGACCGGAGTATTCTGTCCTGCCTTCAGGGTAACCGTAACGTTGCCAATTACCGGCAGGGCAACGGTTTTCGTAATCACCAGATTCGAGAGCGTGCCGTCCAGCTGGTTCACGGCGACGGGAGACGTATTATCGGCCTGGGATATTCCTGGATAGAGACGAAATCTCGTCGTCTTGATCGACGATGACGTCACCGTTACCGGTACAGGTACCGCTGCCGCCATAGCAATAGCCCCTTTGCTGATAAGGGTAGTGATACCGCTGAGCAACAACAGTGCGACCAGCATCACTGACCAAAATATCGAGCGGTTGACCTTTCCAATAGCAGGCTGCTGTTCAGGTGGATTCTGATCTTCGTTGGGAAGATTCAGCTCGTTCAGGTTTTCTCCGATGAAATGTTCCTGTTCCATAATCTTTTACACCCGCATTCAAAAATAAAGTTAACGTTAGTTAATATTTGCCCTTACGCAGGGCGATTAAGAGTCACCCGGTTGGCTCTCTCAGTTGTGTTACACAACCATTGTTGTTGTATAGCACTACATCGCGGACAACGTGTTTACAGGATAGCGTTCAAATGAGCATTAGCGTGTTCGCAGAAAAGGTCGCTTGATGGACGATGGAAGTTTGTAGTGAGGACGAGGACGACTCTGGGAACGAGAAACAGGCTGCCAGGCAATTCCCATCGCCCCACCGATAATGCCCAGGAGCATACCAATACCAAAACCTCCAGCGGCAACGAGCAGCGACACCAGCGAGAGGACAACGGCGATTGACCCGGCAACAAGCGCATTGGAAGGGACCAGTAACTGGATAATGCCCATAGCCAGGATCAGGCCACCTACCAGTATGCCAGCCCAGATATTGCTACCCGGCAAGAGCGCAAATGGCAACAATGCCACAGGACCCCAGAGCACCAGCAGGCCCGCGATTATGATGAGAATCGCTCCCGCGAATGGACGTGTTTTGCGCCAAAGACGAAATTGTGACCATTGCCGCCAGTCGTCCTTCTGGTCAGCATTCTTCTTTAGCCGCGC
Source organism: Dictyobacter formicarum (assembly GCF_016587435.1). Next base: position 488,049 of record NZ_BNJJ01000004.1, on the reverse strand, counting down.
AAACCATTGAAGACGGTGATGCACCCACACACGTGCCGTTGCCAGGCGCTGCAGCGTCCACTGTGTGCGCGTTTTAAAAATATAAATATTTGTGCCTGCTGTTGCTTCTTCAACACTGGCTTCCCTGGCCTGAACCTCAACGATAGTTGGATCATCTTGATTAGCCATCGCAAGAGCCTCCTTTGCTTAACACTGAGATCCTATTTCTCTTTCATAGCAGGCTATAAGGCTTGATACTTATTTACCGCTATTGTCCAATGGTGCACACCAAAATACATGTATAGCCTACCAATAAGAGCATACCCAAATAAATACAGGAGATAGATATCCAGCCATCCATATATAACTGACTGACTCTCAATCAATAAACTTACATACAAAAAATAAATGATGCCATTGCGCTTGTCAAGTGCGGGAGAAAAAATAGCAAAAATGGTGGCAAATCAGAGAAAAGTTAATATCGGTAGTGGTAGCGGAAGCGCGAGTTTATGGCTCATCTGAACGGCGTTGCTTTCAGCAGGCAACCTCAAACCAGACCAAGTGCCTGGCGAACAAATTGCGCTGTTCCTGCAATATATTTTTCTACCGGCAGCGTCGAATGGTAGACGTAACATTGCAGGGTAGCATAGTAAACAGTTCCCACAATAAGCTCCGCCGCTATATCAGGATCAATGGAACTAGTGATGGTTCCACGCGACTGCTCATGGTGCAGCAAGTCGGCAATAAAGCGATGATAGGGCGCAAAGGCAAACTCATTCTCCGAGGCAGAATCAACGAGACGCGACAGAACCAGCACATCTCGGTAATTGCTCAGGATGCCGAATATCGCCTCGATGCTTCTCTCTATCTTCCGATCAAGGGATTCGGATGCCATGAATACGCTGGCCAGCGCCGCCTGGACCTCCTCCTGCATCTCTATCGTGAGAGCCTTAACAATCGATGATTTGGAGGGAAAATACCAGTAGAACGTTCCCTGGGCAACACCGGCTTTGGCTACAATTGCCGAAACGGTAGTAGCTTCATAGCCTTTCTCGGCCATAATTTCTCGTGAGACTTTTAAAAGTTCGGCGCGCCGGTCTACTTTTGGGGATTTCGCATTCTGGTGCATACATTCTTTATCCTGGCTATATAAAAGTTTTTTTTAAATAGTTTTGTCTAGCATAACATATTAGAACCACAAAGTACATTATTCAAACAGAGAATTTCAGGGCAAGTATAAATTTGCAGGCACAGAGAACAAAATTATGCACGCGAAGACAATAAATGGGTTCAAAGGAGTATGATGGTAGGCCTGGCTCTTTATTGTGGACAATTAGAGGTACTTGATCAGTACATACAATTTATTCATGATAATCCTGAGGCCGCATCTATTAATCTAGGGTATCACTTAGTCTATTATGGAGATCAATCTCAAGAATTAGGCTACTACGAGCCGGCGATAAAAGACGAAGAAAGAACTATCACAGAGCAAGTCGAGAGACTACCACAAGAAATAGCAACAAATATTCTCTCCTTTTTTGATGATTATGAAGAGCGGCGCTCACCAGAAGGCATCCTGGCACATGACGCAGATCTACTAGAATGCATCGTTCAAGCAAGAGAATACCAGGTGCAAGGTTATCCCAATACTCAAGATTGGATCACTAACTGCTATGCAGGATTACAAACGGATGTCGCAAAAAATCTTGCTGAAGCATGCCTACATGTAGAGCCTAAAGAGTGGTGGCAGGGGCTGAAGATACAATAGCAAGCTAGAAACTTGAGATGAGCGCCAAGGCTCTTCCATGGAGTCACGGTCAAGTCAATCGATTGAAACTACTCAAACACTCAATGTATGGTCGAGCACGTTTTGATTTGTTACGGCAACGTGTCCTTCTCGGTAATCATCGAAGGTGATACCGTTGGCGAACCTGAAAATTTAAGCAACAAATTGTAATGCAGCAAATCGAGATACACGCGTCTTCGCAATGGATTTCTCATCCAGCCAATCCAAGACTCGTACAACATTGATCGCAGTCGCACACAATAGTTGCTGGAAATGCGTTTTCTCCATGCCTCGGTAACGACTACGCCGCATGCCAAACGCTCGGACGCCCTGTGAATGGGTTCCTTCGATCCCAGGTCTCGCCCGATAGGTTTCCCAAAATGCCTCATCCCTTTGGCGTTTTCTGCCTGCTTGTAATGCGTGATGATGCTCTTGCGTCGAACCATTTCGATTCGACGCGGAACCGTCGTACAATGAAGTTTCATTGGACAGGGGGGTACAATCTTTCGTAGCGAACTTGATGTTGATCACCTCGCCAGTGTGCCAGTCGAAGAGACAAATATGGTCAACATTGTCCATGACAAGCCAGCGACGATCGGGGGGGCAATCCATACTCATCATCGGGCATCCAGTGTGAGAAACGATAGCGGTTCGAGCTGGCAAGAGGTCATCCCAACGGCGCTATTCTATCACGCAAGGGCTTTGAGGGTGGGAATCTGACAGCTAGGGCTGCTGCAACGCAAAGAATTCGCCATCTGGAGTGCAGCTAATCCCACCAAAGGTGTGCATCCGGCCACCTGGATCATACAAGTGTTCAAAGAAGATTGCCGGGACCGTAGAAACCTGAGTCAGTAGGGTCGCCGGATTGGTGGTGAGCGACCAGCGGGTGAGCGTGGTTTCGCTGGCCGTGAGGGCTTCGCGTCGCGTGGAATGAAGATATAAAAGCATCAGATGTTCTTTTTTCTATATATCACATAACCCCAAAAATACTGAGCATTTTAACAGCTCCATCAATATCAAAATGGGAAATCACCGTCGCTGATTTCCTTGAGATCTTCATCATCTGGACCTGTTGGTAATAACTTCATTTTTTACAATAAATATCAAGATATTCCTGGCACTCAGCTTCCTGCAAACCAAAACGCTCTTGGAGTGCGGAAATCACTAATGATCTTATGGAATGTGATGTATTCAGACAAATAATGCTCGATACATCCATAAGGTTCGTATGCGTCTGTTCTTTGAAATGCCCTAGGGTAAGCAAAACAATAAGCTTTGCTCTCATATCATCATCAATATCAATGCCAGTGAGTCCCCCAAGGACATGAAATTGGCCCAATTTATAAGCGAGAGTGCCCAGATAATCATCAAACATTTCTACCATAAATTTATCATCTTTATCATTACTCGAGGTCAGTCTTTGCTCTTCTAGCATCTGATACATTTTCCAGGCATAAATAAACGCGTATCTCAATGTTGGAATAACGTGTGGATTTCTCCATTGCTCGAGAGCATACAAAAAATGACCATATCTTTCGAATATCCAAAAAAGATGTGATGTATCAAACTTCTCAGCCAGAAGATCGACTTGCAGAAGCTGAGACAACACCGAAAATGCAAGTGCACGATGACTATCCCACAAACTCCAGGCACTCATAAACCGCTCCGCAAATGAGCCTTGGTGTAAATAGGGTTCGAGAAAAGGAAGTGATTCATCACTCTCGGCATACCCAATCGCAGCGAGCGCAATACGCTTCTCTCTCTCATCATGTGTGTGAGTAACGATATGCTGCAACGTTGGAATAGTAAGCTTCCCCCAACGGGAAACCCAATTACGAAATGATTGTTCGGACTCATCACCTCTAGATGGACCAATTGTGTCGGCCATGAATGCAAGTTCCATATATTCTCTTTCACTACGCATGATGTACAACTCCTTCTCCCTCAAAATAAGCACTAGTATTTCTTTGGGTTTTAAATTTAATCAAAACACATCTACTAAAAAGGTTTAGGTTTGAAACTCTCCTTAGGTAACGCGATGTGCAAATTTTTTAAGCAACCAAACGATCAACAGGAGGCCATCTCAGGATTTATTTGTCACAGTGTGGGTTGTTCAAAGTTGCCACATTGATCAGTGCTCATTCTGAACCCTGACCCAATGATAAAAAGTACTTAAAAACCGCCGTATTGCAAAAAATGTAGCGATCACCAACTCTGTACAAAAGTTTTCTCTTCATGGTATCGTCAAGGAAGGCCATATAGCGCCAGGGAAGACACTTTGCACGCCAGAGGCAGAAACGAAGAATGAAGTGCTCAATAGAAACATCTCCACCCAATGACAATCCAGCAGATATCCCATAAAGCCACCCCAAACGCAACCCGCTCCATATACCCACAAACCCATGTAATAGCCATCCCCATAGACATAACAATAAAACACTGCACAAACAGAATCCTATTGAGTACTGAATGGCTTGACGAAATTCATCGTCAGGACGATAAGAGAGGCGCCTATCTGGAAGACTAACCACCACGACAAAAATGACTGGAAGACTGAGCGCAATAAAGAACCAGGAGATCCATCCAAGAGAGAGATCGCTCAACAACTTCTGAAACTGCCCGGCCCACCCGAAGCCAACAAGCAACCAAAGGGAGCTAATATTTTGCCTGGCATTCTCAGCAATTATTAAGCGCCATACAACAAACACAATGACGGCAAGGACTAACCATACCAGCAAAGCAATAATGGCAGAGATATCGCGCCAGTCAAAAATAGCCAGACTATACGTAAGTCCTGCAGCGCAGAGCACAAAAATTCCCATAAAAATACGATACATATGGACCCATCGACCTGCTGGCAACCAGGATCGCTGGATCTGTTTGAACCGAAACGCTGTTTGTTGGTGCCCATACAATTGACGAGCTAAAAACGCCAGCCAGCGCAACTGGTCGGGAAGCGTATATCGATTATTTTTTTCAGGCACCTGTAATCGAGATCGTATATAAGCATTCAGAAGCGTATGTTTTTTCTCAGCCAAGCTCGCCATCGAAAAATCCAGGTGCAATGAGTCCTGATCTACATGCGCCAATATATATAGCCAAAGTGGCCCTCTCACTACATCGTGTAACACATCATCTGTAGAAAGAGTCGCCTTTATCTCATCTTGTCGAGCAGGCAGAGCGGTTAAATACGCATCGATCTGCTCATCTGTCAATGGCCGAATTTCTACGGCAGAGAGATGTGGCAGGGTTACTTTCAAGTGTCTATATTCTATAGCACAACAACATACGACCATCTGTACCTGATTATGTGTGTTCTGATAGGAGTTAAGAGCTTGAACGCAAGCTTCACGCACATCTTCTTCCACTTCTTCTAACCCATCAAGCAGGAGCAGAAGTTGGCCAGGCTCAAATGGTTTCACCTTGTACTGACTCGCTAACTCTTCAGACACCCATTGCTCAAGTGGTAACCTTTTCCTAGACCACGACGAAAGGTTCAAGGGAAGTGGAATAGGAAAATGCACATCTTGTTCGGCATATACAAGTAAGTCACGTAGCAATTCAAGCAATAATGTCGTTTTTCCCGAACCAGGCTCTCCTAAAATCAGCAATCTACCGCCACTATTATGATATATATCAATGATATGCGCGTTAGATGAAAGAGTCATTGCTCCTTCCTGATCATACTGATCTGGCTCGCCACCCTGCTGTTGCTGTAGTAACAGTTGAATATATGGCACATCTGCTAATGAAGGCTCTAGAACCCCCTGAATCCAAGAAGTACGTATACGCTCAATGATCTGCTGACGTTTCCTCATATTTCGTCTCTCTAATATCGCTTTCACTGATCAACTCCAAATTATTAAATCTTTCCATCACCTGGATCCCTTTTGTGCGGTGATTACACTATATACATCGATAACACGACATACTATATCATATGGAAGACTCCCACTAATCTGTGCTTGATGTGGATCCCCACGCAGCAGACGCCGTTCCACTTCTACCACGCGACAGACTTCAATCAGTCGGCTGCCTTATCGGCGTTGGATTTCCAGTTCCTAGTTTATCTGTTCTGGAAGTGCTTGCAGAGTCGAAAGAGGGTACAGGTAAAAATCCCCTTGCGCAGCAAGACGCGCGCGGGTCTGCCACGCGGCCATTTTGCAATCTCCCATATAGAGCAATCCCTGCCGTTAGAGCCCCTCACGCACACGAGCAATGATGGGCAGATACACACGATCATCGGCGTGCTCGCTCGAGAGCACTTCTGTGGTCAGCGGCAGCCCCAGCGGGTCCAAACTGGTACATGAACATTGACAAATTAATAGGGAGGATGCAGACCGGTGTAGCGGAGCAGGTCAGCGGACCCGTTGGCAAACTGCTCAAAGTAGCAATCATCTCCTGGCGTAAAGTCTTCAAGGCGTTGGCCAGGCAGTGCAAGTGCAACTTCTCCTGTTTGGCCTTGCGCCAGAGCTTCTCAATGGGATTACACCACGAGGCTGAGGTGGGAAGCGTGACCAATTGAATCGGCAGTTTGCGCTCCCGCCATTTCTTGAGGGCACGCAAACTTGGCTCGGTAGGCCAGTGCTTGGCTCGTTTGAACGGAAACGGACTCTCTTGCGGCTCTAAGGCGACCAGCACGTCGGGATGAAAATGGATAAAGGAATTGTCTTGCACCATCCAGATGCGCGTGGCATGCGGATAGGCCTACACCACCTGTTCGTAGAACTTCACCAACGTGCTCACCCCCACCTTGCTAGCTTCAGGAAAGGCATCCTGACCATGCTCCCTCAGCGGCTGTTTCCAACTATGAAGGTATTGTCCGAGATACCCAACATATGCAACCTAAATTTGACAGTAAATTATTTGAACAATTACGAATAAAAGCGTATGATTATGGGTATCTAGTCGGGCTTCTTGAGCATAAGAGTTAGTTACCTGTCTTGTTTACACTCCTTAAATTAGGGGTAAGTGTCCTGGCAGGACACTTGCACTCTTTTGCTATGTAAAATCGTTTATCTTATAAGGAGGTGAGAAACGTTTTGTCTGCGCCATCAAACCCTGATTTCGAACAATATAGACAACGCCTGATGCACCGCCGCCGCTATTACCCCATTTATGGTCTTTTAATGGTAATTACGGGTGGATTAGGCGCGCTTGGGCTGGCTTCGCTCTACATTGATAATCCTCTATCTATTCTGGCCTATAATCAGCCAGGAGGGCTCTTGCATGTGTTCCTGTTGCTGGCTTTTCTCGCGTTCATCATTGGCGGTATTATCTGCATTTCTTATGCCTTCAAGGCGCCTGCACTGGCTGACATTCAACGCTATCGCCAGACAGAACGGCACCGCTTGTTCCTGCAGGCCTATGGACATGTCACCCCCTGGTGGAGTCGGCTGGTCATTCGAATCCTGATCACGCTGCTCGGGCTGCTCTTTTGTACCGGAGGCGTCCTCGTTACGGCTCAGTTCGGACTCGGTGCTCTGGATGGCTGGATCTATCTGCTGGTCGGTGCCTTTTTGATCAGTCTGGTCTGCTACTTCATCCCACGAGAACTGCGCAAACTGCCCGCGCTCAGCGCCGAACAATTAGCCCAGAACTGGATTGCTGGCGAAGCCACAACAGGTGAGGATATCATCCTGGAGAATACCGCCCTACAAAAGGAAGAAGAGCGCGATTAAGCTTCAACGATCACTGGAGCATTTATGACGACTCACTTCAATCATCTAAAACAATAGATCAGGAGAAGAATACTGGTTTGGAGGGAGCCACAAAGATGCCAGTCAAACAGATTCTGCTAGCGATTGATAAACAGACAGCCATTGAAGTATTTATTACTGGTGAACAACAGCCAGTTCTTTGCACCACGCATCCTTTTGCACCGGCAACAGGAAATACATTCTCCACATTGAATACTAATTCATACTTACAGGCCTTGCGCCGGGCAGCAGGCACGCTGGTGGTCGTCAATCCAAGGGGCATGGGACAATCATCGCCATTAAAGTCACCGGAGGATGCAACCCTCTCATGCCTGGTTGAAGACCTGGAAAAAGTACGTATACACTTGAACATACCACGATGGAACTTTATTGGAGGCTCATCTGGTGGGGACGTTGGACTGCTCTATGCCCTGAGCCATCCTGAGGCGCTACAAAGTTTGATTGTCTGCAGCACCACCGCTAACGGACCCCGGATGCTGGAGGATGAGCAATCTATCGCCAGTCCCAACCACCCTATGTGGGCTCAGGATATCGCCACATTTAAAGCAGAAGCCGCAAAAAGTGGCGATCAACGAACTGGCTACCATTGGCATAATCGCCGACCTGGTGTATGGATCTATCTCAAAGATAACGAACCGCTCATGGTCGCTCCGCTCGTTGGCACACAACTAACCAGGCAGCAGGCCGCCGAGGCAATGTTTGCGACCTCCTCGATAGCAGAGCAACTACATTCTATTACGGTTCCCACACTGGTGCTGTGTGGAAAAAATGATCCTATTATTCCATGCCATCATTGTGAAATGCTGGCAGACATACCACACGCCCAACTGGTTACCTTTGAACAAAGCGGACACGACATTGCGGATGATGAGCCGGACCTTTTCTGCTCTACCATCCAGCGCTTCTGTAGTTTGACTCATAAACCCACCAAAAAGGGGTGATATGCGTTAATGAAAAAGGAAACGCAGAAAGAATCGAAAACGGGAGTTCGTCATTTCTTTGAGCCAGGGCCAGCGTGTTGGGAGACATCCCTGGCAATGTTCAGAAATGCCTTAACGAAAGGCGAGGAATTCTCTCGTTTCCAGACAACGGCATACTCGACCGAAGTCTCCGGATCAATGAGTGGCCGATAGGCTACTTCATCCGTGCGTAATCCGCTCATGCAGGCCGAAACCAACGAGACCCCCACTCCTGCCGCAACTAATCCGATCACGGCCTGCTCGGATGCCGCTTCCTGGACAACGTTGGGGCTAAAACCAGCTTCCCGACACATCGCCATGATTTGATTGTGGATCAACGATCGTTGTGTGCGCTCATACATCACAAATGGTTCCGAAGCCAGGGCTCGCAGCGGAATCTGTGCCTGTCTTCCAAGCGGATGGTTTTTCGGAATGGCAACCGTCGCCTGCTCACGCAGGACTGTCTCATAGATCAGTTCAGGATCGTGCATTCCTTGTATAGCAAGACCAACATCGAAAGCACCCTCTAAAAGCTGCTCTTCAAGATCAGGGGAACATAACTCACGCAATGTGACTTGTACATCGGGAAAGCGCTCGCGAAAGAGGTGCACGGCCGGGGGCACCAGATTGTAGAGGGCCATGCTCGCATAGCCAATCACTAACGACCCCGTTTCTCCTCGCTCCACGCGCCTGGCTGTTTCAACTCCCTGGCGCAGGTGAGCAAGCGCGGCGTAGACCTCTGTGAGCAAGGCGCGCCCCGCATCAGTCAATTCGACCCGGCGCGTTGTGCGCCGAAAAAGCGTCACCCCAAGTTCTTCTTCTAGTTGTTTGATTTGAAAACTCAGAGGCTGTTGAGCCATGTGTAATCGCTCGGCAGCACGAGCAAAGTGTAATTCTTCGGCGACGGCGACAAAATAGCGCAGGTGACGAAGCTCCATGTGAGATTTCCCTCCACCTTTAAAGTAAAGGTGCGAACGGTCCCGCTTTCGTTCCTGTCATTATGTATCACACAAGTGTTAATGAGACAAGAATAAGTGTTGGACAAGGGATAGTATATCCTGTATGGTGTATTTCAACAAGAGGGAGACATCTGTTCCCTCCGTAGACACTAGAAGAGGCACAAATAAATATGGAGAAGATATAAATATGCAAGAAATCGAACTCTCAACAGGGATCATCGAGTATGAGGACACAGATGGCAGCGGTCCCATTATCGTCCTGCAGCACGGGTTGCTTATGGATGACTCATTGTGGCGTCACGTCGTTCGCGAACTGCGCACCGACTACCGCTGTGTGGTGCCGACGCTGCCTGTCGGCAGTCATCGGCAGCCCATGCGGGCAGACGCCGATCTCTCGTTCCACGGCCTTGCGAAGCTTCAGGCCGAGTTTCTGGAGGCCCTGGACCTGCGTGAGGTAACCCTGGTTGGCAACGACCTGGGAGTTTTCCAGGCCACGGCAGGCGAATATCCTGAGCGTCTGGCACGGCTGGTGATCACCTCATGTGAAGCCTTCGAGAACATCCCATCCGGACTGCCCGGGCACACGATAACGTTTGCTGCCAGATTGCCGGGAGGTCTGAACTTCCTCGCCCAGCCCCTGCGTCTCCGCGCATTGCGCCGCCTGCCGTTGGCCTTTGGATTGATGACGAAGCGACCAATCCCTCACGAGATCACCGACGCCTGGTTGCGCCCACTGTTGAGCAAACAAGAGATCCGCCGCGATCTCCTGAAGTATCTGCGTCACTCCAACAAGAGCGACCTGCTCACTGCGGCTGAGCGTCTGCGCTCTTTTGATCGTCCAGCCCTCGTCGTCTGGGCCAAAGAGGATCGTCTGATGCCCCCTGAACACGGACGGCGGCTAGCCGCACTCCTACCCAATGCACGGTTGAAGGAGATCACTGATAGCTTTACGCTCATCCCTCTTGACCAACCTGACACACTCGCGCACACCATCCGTCAGTTCATCCAGGACACACCATGAGCTTGCTCCGCCTCCAAATTCCCCATTTGCAAGAAAGCAAATGGGGACGGACGCACCTAGGAGGCAAGCTCCGATCTATGAGGTTACGGTCGTGCTTTCGCGCACGATGAGCTGACAGGGCACTTCAACGCGTTCAGGAGGTCCGGTACGTGTGCCATCGATACGCCCCAACAGGAAGGTCGTCGCAAGGTAGCCGATTTTCTCTTTGTCGGGTGAGATGGTGGTAAGTGAGGGGATGGAATAGCGGCTATCTTCAATATCATCAAAACCGACAACAGCGATATCTTCAGGCACACGATATCCCGCTTCATGAATGGCTCGCATCACTCCCAGGGCCAGGTGGTCGTTAAAGCAAAAAATGCCATCCGGCGGCGTATCGAGGGCCAGCAACTGCCGCAGCGCTTTAGCTCCATTGTTGCGATTGAAGAGAGGCAACCCTCGGACGATAAGATGAGGATCAACAGGTAAACCGGCCTCGGTTAACGCTTCGGTATAACCTCGCAGACGCAGGCGTGACGTCTCGGTCTCATGCGAGTCGGATTCCTGCACACCAATAGCGGCGATATGCTTGCGGCCCAGGCCGATCAGGTGTTGCGTGGCCGTACGCGCAGTCGCAATATTGTCATATGTCACGTGATCATAGGGGACCTCGTAAATGCGATCACCCAACAACACGATAGGGATCGATCCAGCGCGGGGAGCCAGGTCCTCTGGCTCTGAGGCAAAGGGACTCAAAATAACGCCGTCAATCAGGTGCGGCGTAAGCCCTTGCAAAACCTGGCGCTCGCTCTCTCTTCCTTTTGTGCGATCAATTAAGACGGTATAGGAGCGTTCACGGCCTGCCTTAATAATTGCTTCACCGATCTCAGAAAAATAGACATTGCTCAAATCTGGTATCGCATAGGCAATAATACCGGAACTCCCCTTGCGTAGATACCTGGCTGAGAGGTTTGGTTGATAGTGTAGTTCCTCGAGGGCTTTTTTGACCCGCTCACGCATCTCAGGGGTAACATACGGATAGTTATTCACCACATTCGAGACGGTTCGGATTGAGACTCCAGCCCTGAGCGCGACATCCTTTAGTGTAACAGCCAAAGATCACCACCATCATTCTAATCAAATGTGCACCTATTGTAGCAGAGATCAAACAGGTCGGAAAGCCGAAACAGGTGCAAGATACGGCGGCTTTGCAACGTTATCCTCACTATAACATCAAGGCGATTTTTCCGTCAACAAAAGCCAGAATTAAGGCATGCATAACATTGACAAACGTGATTTTTATATGTTATGTTTCTTGCAACGTTGCAAAGCAATCATCTGCAGATGCTTGAACACCCATTATTTGTGACAAGGTTGTGACAAAACGCAAGGAGGAAGCATTTGGCACTCATAAAAATTGATGCGGCCCGTCGCATTGGAAGCGTTGATAAAAATATTTATGGTGGCTTCGTCGAACATCTTGGTCGCTGTATTTACGGTGGTATCTATGAGGAGGGCTCACCTCTCAGCGATGAGCATGGCTTCCGCAAAGATGTCATGGAAGCGGTCCAGGCTCTCCATCTTCCTATTTTACGCTGGCCCGGCGGCAATTTCGTGAGCGGCTATCACTGGACCGACGGTATTGGTCCAGTTGATCGGCGTCCACGCCAGCTGGAGCTGGCCTGGCATTCGGTGGAAAGCAATCGCTTTGGCACCGATGAGTTTATGCGCTACTGCGAGGTGATGAACATTGAGCCTTACATCTGTGTGAACATGGGCACGGGCACAATGGACGAGGCACGCTCCTGGGTCGAATATTGTAATGGCACTGGCGATACCTACTGGGCTAATCTGCGCCGCCAGAATGGTCATCCTGAACCCTATAATGTCAAATATTGGGGATTGGGCAATGAAATGTATGGTTCCTGGCAGATTGGCCGCTTGAGCGCGGAAGATTATGTCAAAAAGGCGCGCGAGTTTGCCAAAGTGATGAAGTGGACAGATCCCAGCATTCAGTTGGTTGGCTGCGGTGAAACAGGTTGGACGGAATGGGACCAGACGGTGATCGCTGGTTTAGCGCCACTGATTGATTACTATAGCCTTCATCTCTATACTGGCAGCGATGATTACTACAGCAATGTGCTGGCTCCGGCGCTGGTCGATTTTGCCCTGGAAAGCTGTCGGGCCACTATCGATCGTGTACGATTCAACCAGCAGATCAGCCATCCTATCCATATTGCGTATGACGAGTGGAATGTCTGGTTTCGGCAACGCAGCGCAGAAAGCGCCCTTGAAGAGCGCTATAATCTGGCCGATGCCCTGGCGGTCTCTTCTTACCTCAATAGTTTTGTCCGCCATAGCGATACCGTCAAAATGGCCAACCTGGCCCAGCTCGTCAATGTGATCGCTCCTATTTTTACCAGCAAAGAAGGCTTGTTCCTGCAGACCATCTATCATCCACTCCGTCTCTATGCGGAACAGATGCAAGAGGTAACGCTGGATGTCCATGTCGATTGCAAGCAATTAACGTTGACAGCAGACCAGGAGCGCTCACGCGGGTCGAACTCTATTGCTGCGCTTGGACCCTTTAAGGCCTTAGACGTGACAGTTACCAGCGATCCAGATGGCCATGAGCTGGCAATCGCCGTTGTGAACCGTGATCTGGAGCAGGACCATACCACCACGATCCAGTTTGCCGATCCTGCAACCATTACCAGGGGCCAGGTGTATGAGGTCAACGCAACTGATCCATCCAGCACCAATTCTTTCGAGCAACCGGACGCCGTTATTGTACAGGAGCGCCAGCTAGAGCTTGAGGGCGGAAACCTCACGTATACCTTTCCAGCCCACTCGCTCACCATCCTACGTTTACATATGGAATAATGTATCCACCCGATGTGGAAGAGGCTCAAGGAGTTCAAGCCTTCCAGCTTCTACTCCTTCCTCTCCACATTTAAGGAAACAGCCATCATCCAACGCGGTATCTTTCTTACAGTCCTCCTATTAACCATACGAGCATAACAACCTGGCTGGTACATCATCACCGCTCTGCAACGTTGCAAGGGCAGCGTTGTGGTAGCATAGCTGGCCTCGATTATCTCTTACAGTTCACTGTAGCGCTGTAGTAGCAATGTTTGCGATATTTTTCAGGAGGAAGCTCCATGACAACAGAACCTCATTCATTATCTGGCGTGCGGCATGACAAAGCCACGGATATGACGCGGCGCCAATTTTTGCAACGCACCACAGCTCTAGGACTTGGCAGCACAGCGGCACTGGCTCTGCTCAATGCCTGCGGCACTCCCACAGTGAATGCCGGACAACTAAGTGCCAACATTACGTATTGGAACCTTTTTGGCGGCGGCGACGGCGTACGTATGGTGCAAATGGAGGATAGCTTTAGCAAGAGTCACCCAAATATTAAGCTTGAATCGGTGACGCTTGCCTGGGGTGCTCCGTACTATACGAAATTGGCTATGGCGGCTGCCGGTGGTCGCCCTCCCGATGTGGCCATCTCGCATATGACGCGTGTTCCCATCTATGCTGCCCAGGATCTACTGGACCCCTTTGATCTGAATGAACTGGCAAAGGTTGGGATTACTGAGGATAAATTCCTGCCAAATATCTGGGAACGCGCCCACTACAATAGCAAACTCTATACCATTCCTCTCGATACCCATCCCTTTGTGATGTACTATAACGTCGATATCTGTCAAAAAGCTGGTCTGCTCGATGGAGCTGGCAATCTCAAGCCGCTGGAGGGCACTACCGCTATCATTGATGCGTTTAAACGTGCCCAACAGGTGACAGGTAGCGCAGGTGTGGCATTTGAGGTCCAGGGTGTGACCCCCTGGCGTATCTTCTATTCTCTGTATTCTCAATTAGGTGGACAGGCGCTTTCGGCCGATGGCAAAAAGCTGGTTATCGATGATAATAAGGCTGAGCAAGCGCTTTCCTTTATGGCCGATCTGACCACTAAAAGTAAGGTCGCTCCCCCGACAATTGACTATGCTGGTGCCGTGGCGCTCTTTGGCAGTGGTAAGGCTGCCTTCCATTGGAATGGTGAATGGGAGGTTTCGACATTTATCAATCAAAAGAGCTTGAAATTCAACATGGTACCTTTCCCCAAAGTGTTTGATCAATACCATGCACAGGCCGATTCCCATGCTTTTATCTTACCCCGTCAAAGCGCGGTCGATCCAAACAGTCGGGCGGCAGTACTTGAGTTTATCAGCTATATGCTCAAGACAAGTCTCACCTGGGCCCAGGGTGGACATATTCCTGCTTATCTGCCAGTTACAAATGACAGTCAATACAAGCAACTCAAGCCACAATCGAACTATGCTAGCGTGGCCGCTGAGGTCTCGGTTGATCCTATTGCCTGGTTCAGTGGTTCCGGATCAGAACTGGAAAATCAGGCTGGAGCCGCTTTCCAGCAAGTGTTAGCGGGACAATTTACGACTAAGCAGGGTCTGGATCAGTTTAAGAAGGCGCTCCAAAAATTGTTGAGTCTTCCCGCCCCTGTGTAGTACAGCACATCTTTTACGAGCTGACATTGTTGTCAAAGAGAGGAGCTGATATGGCAGACGTATCGCTTAAAGAAGGCTTGAATGTACCCGCTCAACAACAACGCGTAGCAGAAGCTAGAAGACGTAACCGCTGGCGTACCAATCTGGTGGGCCTGGGCTTTGTACTACCGTTTTTGATTGTTTATGCGATCTTTGTGATCTGGCCCATTATTTTTGGCTTCCGTATGAGCTTTTTCAACTGGACTATCGGCAAGGGCGGTACGCAATTTCTTGGCATTGCGAACTACCAGGAGCTATTCGGCGATGCCGCTGTGTGGAGTTCGCTCTGGAATACTATTCTCTTCACCATTATCAGCACGCCGCTTCTGGTTGTTATCGCGCTCATTCTGGCTCTACTGGTCAATCGAGCGATTCCTGCACAGGGATTGTTCCGCACCATTTTCTTTGCTCCTTTTGTGCTGCCGGTGTCGGTAGTTACTATTATCTGGGGCTGGCTCTATCAACCTGGTTTTGGCTTGATCAACGGCGCCCTGACATCCCTCGGTTTGCAAGAGGTTCCCTGGCTGAGTGATACACATATTGCGATGCTCTCTGTGGTCATTTTGACGGTCTGGTGGACTGTGGGCTTTAATTTCGTACTCTACCTGGCTGGCATGCAACAGATTTCGCGCGAGCTCTATGAGGCCGCCAATATCGATGGGGCCGGTAGTTGGGCTCGTATTCGCTGGATTACTATCCCATTGCTCAATCGTTTCACGGCCCTGATCGTTATCCTGCAGGTCATTGCTTCACTGCAACTGTTTACCCAGACATACCTGTTGACGGCTGGCGGTCCTAACTATTCAACCCGCTCCATCATTCAGTATATCTATGAATCTGGCTTCACCTCGTTCCGCATGGGTTATGCCTCGGCCATATCCTATGTCTTCTTTATCATCATTTTGCTGGTCTCAGTTATTCAATTCGTTTTGTATAGCCGTGAGCAGAAGGAGAAGTAAGATGGCCGCACAACAGATACAGGTTAAAGCTCCTGGAAAAGAGAACAGCCGACCTGGCAATCGCCGGGGAAAAGTAGCCTACTGGGCAGCCTTTGCTTTGCTGGTCCTGCTGGCGCTGATCTGGCTGATTCCACTGGCCTGGGCGATTGATACAGCAATTAAACCAGAGAGTGAAACCACAGCAGTCCCTGTCTCCTGGTTCGCCTCCCATTTTACATTGGATGCGTTTGTTACGACGCTGGCAACCAGCAATTTGCCGCGCTGGACATTTAATAGCGCATTGACCTCGATCGCGGTCAGTGTGTTGACGGTCATCCTGGCCAGTCTGGCAGCATTCGGCATCTCGCGGGTCCGCTTCCAGGGCCGTAACCTGGTCTTCTGGATTATTCTGGCGGGCATTATGGTTCCCGGTCAGATCTTGATCGTGCCGTTGTTTACCCAGATGCAGGTATTCAATATGGTGGATACCTATTGGGGCATCATTTTGCCTCAGATTGCTTCGCCAGTTGCTGTCTTTATCTTCAAACAATATTTTGATGGCATTCCACATGAATTGGAGGAGGCAGCCATTCTAGATGGCGCTAGTCGCCTGCACGTTTACTGGCGCATCTGGATGCCGCTTGCCAGGCCAGCGATTGCCGCCGTTGCCATTTTCACTTTTGTTACCTCGTGGAATAACTTTATCTGGCCATTCATCGTCATCACAGGCAACAACATGATGACCCTGCCGGTTGGGCTGGCCACTGTCCAGACTTCATTCGGTATTCGCTATGCACAGATCATGGCGACAGCCGTCATCGGTAGCATCCCGGTTTTGATCGTTTTCTTGTTTTTCCAGAAACAAATTGTCGAAGGTATTGCTGGTACAGGATTGAAAGGTTAATACCGTAGGTTCGGGCCTTGCGCTCGATTGGCGGCCTTGTATCCCCGCTTTTGGGCACATTGTGACATCACCCCTTCCTCCATGCGGTGCCCAAAAGCGGGTCTTCATCTTTTCTCGTCGCTTTTGCGAAGCGGATGTTCCCTTAGGTTCAGGGCTCTCAGGATATTTGAGATTGCCCGGCTTTTTCGATGGCCGTAGCGGCTTCTACATCGCGCTGCAACCAACGGGCTCCTACGATGCCAACGATACCAGCAATGACCAACGCTGGAGCACAGGTGATCAGGATAGCCTGTCCCAGTTCTCCACCTGCCATGTTGTGCAAAAAATGTTGCCCGTGGGTGGGATCGAAATTGGTGGCCATGACGCCGATAATAGCGGGGGCAAAGGCATCACCAAGCAGGTGTGCAATCAGCACGGTGACCGCGATGGCTGAGGAACGCAGCCAGGAGGGTACGACATCTTGAGTGGCGGCTGTGCCGGGCCCTCCGTAGATGGAAAATAAAATCACGGTAATGAAGAGGAAGATGGTGAAGAGGGTGAAATCACGGGCCAGTACGGCGGCAATAAAGGTTGGCGCACTGATCAGAAAACTGAGCCCGCAGATCAACACGCGCGCCCCGGCAAAGCGTCGACCCAGGCGATCAGAAATATAACCGCCTGATAGATTGCCAATGATGCCAGCAATGACAATTACGCTACCTGAATAAATGCCCGTAAACTGCTGGCTCAGATGAAAGGTGTCTCCCTGTTGTAGATATAATGGAAGGTAGGTCACATTAACGCTGAGCACAAAGAAGGCAAAGATCTGGACCACAGTCAGAACCAGCAGGGTTTTGATGTGCAGCAGTTGCCAGCATTGCTTGAGGATCGATTCCTTCACAATAGCCATGTGCGCCGGTAGCGCGGGCTGCTCTTTCTCGATGGATGGGAGACGTCCCTCTTCTTCAAGCATGGCTTCTTCATCGGCCTGATTGCGACGCGGCTCGCGAATACGCCAGACCAGGATAGCCATCAGGAGTCCTGGCAACGATGCCACCAGAAAGGCCTGGCGCCATAATCCCATACCACCCAGTAGACCTCCGATGGCAAAACCAGCGAAGATACCGATATACTGTGCGACCCCCACAGACTCATGATCCGCGCACGCTTCTCACGGCGATAGAAATCACTGAGCAATGCGGTGCCCGATGGATAGTAGCCTGCCTCACCCACTCCCAATACCATACGCGCCAAAAAGAGCATGATGAAACTCGAGACCAGTGAGGTCCAGGCCGTTGCCACGCTCCAGATCGCGACACACAAAGCAGCAATGTTCTTGCGCGGCGCGCGATCAGCCCATAAACCCAGCGGAATCGTACCAAGGGTATACACCACAAAGAAAGCCGAGGCGATGAAGCCAACCTGACCTAGAGATAGACTTAAATCTTTGGCAATAGCATTTGAGGCACCAGTAAAGATATTGCGATCCAGATAGTTCAATAGATTGATAGTGAAGAAAATCGAAAATACATAGCGTGGATAGCGAGAGCGTGTACCTGTTGAAGTAACAGATACATCCTGGGAAGACACGATCTTTTTCATATCTACCTCCCTGTAGGAATATCATAATACATTGATATCTAAAAAGAATTTGCTATCTCTACCATATCATAATAATAGGTCGGTTGTATATAAGGTAAATTATGGCTCATATCACGCGGCTCTCTCAGTCCTGCATAGTAACATGTAAAAGAGGCACCTTCGTCACTGAAGGTGCCTCTTTCTCGAGGAGAATAGATGGATGTGTATGGATGGATGCTAGGGCTGTGAAAGCGCGGCAGCCTGAGCAGGTGTAAGGGCGTTGACATTGGCCACGAAGTTCTTGGGAGAACCCAAACCTGTGACATAGTCATATCCTGGACGTGCAGTGCAGTAGAAACCACATCTGCCGTTTGTGCCCGAAGTGATGTCTTTGAATGAGTTGGGCTGGCTCTTTGCCAGGCCATACAGCAAGTCATTGGTGATCGGTTTATTGACCAGGGCGGCAATACCGGTCCAGATTGGCGCTGCCACGCTGGTTCCGGTCTCTTGCTGCCATTTGCCCAGTTCATAGGTGGCGACGGGAGTACCAGCAACAGCAGAAACATCTGGATTGCCACGGAGACCATTGGCTTGCGGAATACCGTATTTTTGCTGATATGCAGGCTCAGCATACATGTTAGAGAGCCCACCACCTGAACCATCCCAGGCTGTTTCAGTGGTACCGTTAACGACCGTGCCGCCAACCGCGATCACACCGGGATAGATCGATGGAGGAGTAATCTGGCCGTAGCCGTCGTCGCCGGAGGCACCAAACAGGGCAACATGGTTGGGATTGTTATTATACAGAGCCGCAAATTGCTTGCCTGTACCATCAAAGCCATAGCTCATGTTGATCGCTTTGAGTCCTGGTGTGTTGATGATTTCGGATGGTCCCTTAGCAATAGAAGTATTATCGGAATTCATATAATACAGCAGAATTTTTGCCTGGGGGGCTATCGCATGCATGATCTCGACATCCAGAAGACCTTCTGCAGGATCACTACCCTTAGCAATAGGCTGTCCACCCTGGTTACGGATGGTTAGACAGCCACTGGCAACGGTACACGCTGGCAGGCCAAAATGCCGGCTATATGCGTTGAGGTCCGATTCCATAGTTGGGATAGCGCCATCAATTACTTCAGCAATCAGTTGCCCTTTACCACCGTTGAGACCCGGTAAATTATACAGTTTCCATAAATCTTGCGGAGTCAGACCACCAGGGGAAACTGCCGCCTTCTTCAGACGACTAAGAGCAGCCGTATCTAGCGTGGTATGGGTACGTGGTCTGGGTCCCAGTGGTCCGTTTGGAGCTTGCAGGGCACTACTGTTATTGACGCGAAGGATCGTTGCGGGCACCAATAGAACAAGCAACAGCAACGTGAAAAACAAAATATTGGCGGTCTTTTTTCTTGTCATCGTTCCTACCATAGACATTCGTTGATAATGGCTGAGCAATGGAGTACTCTCTCCACTCTCATCCAAATACTTTTCCTTACGTGAATTCAACATGACAACCTCTTGTCCGTATTAATCGATTCCCATCTATACAACTGACAGCAATCCTACGCCGGGCATGAGTATGAGGAACCAGGAACTGCCTGCAAGTGCATACGCATTGATGCCTTGCACTCACGATAAGCTAGTTCAAAGACGCCTGCCTATTCCTCGGGCGGAGTCGAAAGAACCTCTGCTTGCTTACTGCTGGGACTAGCATAGCATGAATTACATTGACACATCCTGATATTCAATAAAACATAGCCATATTGGGCTACTAAACTATAAGAAATAGATCAGCAATTCGTAGAGGCGTTTTCGAGCGGCGAGGCCTGAAGTGCCCGCGAGGGCACACCTACGGGATTGTGTTATACTGATGGATGTTCGCCACAAGCGGGTTCATAACGCCGTCCAATGCAACAGCTTAATATCCGATTTCACCTATTCGGCCTTACCTCTCTCCATTAGTGAGGAGGCATATAAATTGTCATTATCTGCATATCCATTGAAAGGAAGCTCTATTATGCCAGAGGCTGTAGCATCCCCTCTTACGGGTTGGGCAAACTTTTACGTCATCATAGGCTCCGCTGCTGCGGCGTTGACTGGATTAATGTTCGTGGTGGTCACCTTGATCGCGGGGTTGCGGACGCACAGGGGCAGTGTAACAATTGGGGCCTTCGGCACGCCGAACGTTGTGCATTTCTGTGCCGCGCTTCTCATCGCCGTAACGCTCAACGCTCCGTGGCAGGTGCTCTGGAATGCGGGCCTTATACTCGGCCTCTGCGGTGTGGGAGGGGTCGCATACATTGTCATCGTTATACGCCGGACACTCCGTCAGGATGACTATAAGCCGGTCATGGAAGATTGGCTGTGGCATATGGTCATTCCGCTCATCTCCTACACAGCACTCATCGTGGAGGCACTGCTACTCTCCAGCCATCCGGTACCAACGCTATTTGGCATCGGCGCAGTTACGATACTGCTCCTGTTCATCGGCATCCACAATGCATGGGATAGTCTTATCTATATCGCCTTCGAGCGCTATCCGGTGGAAAACGAACCTCAGGAATAATATCATCACCTATTTAATACTATATGCAGCTTTTCCCATTTCTTATGCGGACACATTCTTAGCGCTGAGAAGCCGCCTCTTCACCGCCCAAGAATAAGGCATTATTACGATTGACAGCGCCTTATTCTTGGGCTATATTACTATTAATTAATAAACAGATATTCTGTCTATTAATAGAGAGAGGAGAATCTATGGCCCGCATTGTCAACACCCATACCAATGCGGCCAGACGCAATGCTATTCTCGTAATGTGACATTTATAGCAGAAGAAAAGCTTTATTACCCCACAAGAGGAGGGGGGATAGTGTCATGACTGCAATGATCGAAGTAAACAGCCTGACCAAGCGCTATGGTAATAAACGCGGTATTAATGATGTTTCCTTCCAGGTGGAAGAGGGTGAGGCCTTTGGTTTTCTCGGTCCCAATGGCGCGGGCAAGACGACGACGATTCGCTTGCTAATGGCGCTGTTGCGCGCTAACTCAGGCACGGCCCGTATCGCTGGACTGGATGTCTGGCAACAATCGGTAGAGATCAAGCGGTTAGTCGGCTATCTGCCTGGCGAGCTTTCGCTGGATCCTAGCCTGACTGGCGGGCAGATTTTGGCGTACTTTGGACATTTACGCGGCGGCGTCGACCAGGCGTATCTCAAGCAGTTGATCGCACGGATGGAATTTGATCCCAGCCGTAAGTTCCGCCATTATTCCACTGGCAATAAGCGCAAAATTGGTATCATTCAGGCCTTTATGCATCGTCCCCGCCTGCTCATTCTAGATGAACCAACCAGTGGCCTGGATCCGTTGAACCAGCAAGAGTTTGAGCGCATGGTTAAAGAAGTGCGTGATGACGGGCGCACGGTTTTCCTTTCTTCGCATGTCCTGACCGAGGTAGAGCAAACCTGCAAACGAGTGGCAATCATCCGTGAGGGTCAGCTGGTACGGGTTGGATTGGTAGAGGATTTGAAGGACATTAAGCGCCATGAAATTACGATTACCTTTGCCAATGTTGTGCCTGTTGAGGAGTTCAAAGAACTGAACGGGGTAGAGCAGGTAGAAACGCTGGCCGATGGTCATGCCGTGCGACTCTTTGTGCAGGGTCAGGCGGACGCGGTGATCAAAGCGGCGGCCAGGTATCCCGTTATGAGTTTGACCAGCCACGAACCCAGTCTGGAAGACATCTTTATGCGCTACTACGAAGGCGACGGCGTAGTCAACAGGGAGGCCAGTCATGTGGTTCACTAGTATCTATCTCAAGACTTTGCGCGAGGCGCGCATCGCCATTCTGGGCTGGGGTGTGGGCATTGGCCTGCTTATATACGCGGTCCTCTCTGCCTATCCTTCACTGGTGGAAACACCACAGGCGCGTGCCTCGCTTGTCAGCCTGGCTAGCTCGTATAACTGGCTGGCTGAGCCAGTAGCGGTAGATACACCGGGCGGCTATGCGACCTTTAAATATGGTTTTACGATCCTGATCATAGCAATCTGGCCGCTCATTGCCTGCAGTCGCCTGTTGCGCGGCGAAGAGGAACGCGGCTCTATGGATGCCCTGCTATCGTTACCACGTGGACGCTGGCGTGTCGCGCTGGAAAAGCTGGCGGCCATCTGGACCGCTTTGCTGGGGATGGGGCTGCTGATCGGCCTGCTGTCCTTCGCGGGTGGTCAGCATGTCAACGCGGGCTTTAGCCTGGCCGATGGCTTGTTCTTTGGCCTGGACGTGGTGCTGGTTGCTGGCGTCTTTGGATCTATCGCGCTACTGCTCTCGCAGTTTGCGCAGGAACGTGGCACGGCCTCTGGGGTGACCGGGGCCTTATTGCTGATCTTTATCGTGATAGATATGCTTCATCGTGTCATCCCCAACACTGAATGGATCAGCCGTTTTTCGCCCGTCTACTACTATAACCTGAGCAAACCTCTCATCCCTTCGTATGGTACCAATTATGGCGCGCTAGTAGTTCTTCTAGCCTTGAGCCTTGTGTTGAGCGGGGCGGCGCTAAGCCTCTTTGCGCTGCGCGATGTCGGAGGAACGGTGCCATTGCCACGCTGGCTACGCTTGCCCGAGAGAAGCGTGCGACCAGAACAGGCTCTACCGGTGAATGCCTGGTCTCTGCGCTCTGTCTACACACGCAGCCTGGGGATGATCCTGGTTCCAGCCTTATGGTGGACGCTGGGTATCGCTGGATTTGCTGCATGGGTAGTCGTAATCGTCAAACAAACCGAGGATAAGCTATCCTCGATTTACCAGAGCTCGCCGCTGCTGAAAGATCTGATCACAAAAGTTGGTGGTAACGATGTCGCTACTAATGCTGCCTTGCTCAGCACCCTCTTCATTCTGTTACCTCTACTCATCATGACCTTTGCTGTTACCCAGGCCAACCGCTGGTCCGCGGATGAAGAGGATGGTCTGCATGAAATGGTGCTGGCAACGCCACAAGCGCGCCTGACAGTCTTGCTGGCACGCTTCGGAGCACTTACTACCGCTACTGTGTTCATGGGCCTGGTGACGCTGGCCGCTACGTCCTTGTCTTCGCTTGCTTCTGGTCTGACGCTTGATAACGGTAATCTGGCCGCTGCGACTCTGTCGATTATTCCGCTCGGATTGCTGATTGCCGCTCTTGGCTATCTGCTGGCCGGCTGGCTGCGAACAGCTGTGGACACTGGCCTTTTAAGCTTCTTGCTGGTAATCTGGTTCTTCATTACCTTTGTGGGGCCAGAGTTGAATTGGCCTGAAACGACACTAAAGCTATCTGCCTTCTATTATTATGGTGCTCCGTTGATCCACGGCTTGCCACTTGGGGATACTCTGGGCGTGCTAGCGGTGACCGTCATTGCGCTGGCGCTCGCTTCAATACGCTTTATGCGCAAGGACATCGGACGCTAACGGGGATGGCGGGATCGCTCGTCAAAGGAGAAATCGGGCGCAAGGCCCGAACCTATTGGGATCATGTTTTTTGAATGTTCCATCGCATGGACCATCGAAACACATCAAAAATAATGGCACCCATAGGTTCGGGCCTTTCGCCCGATTTCTCGCTCACGCGTGAAAATGTTCAAGAAATGATGTCATGTTTCCGCTCATCAGCCAGCAGGACAACAAAAAAAGGTTCTATTGGTGTGACAACTGTGATAGATTATTACTATCTTGCATTCATATATTTCTGATGTTCTCGATAGGAGAAGGATGATGTCCCAGATCGCTATTGTCGGTGCAGGAATTGCGGGACTCAATGCTGCTCTGACTCTGCAAGACGCGGGGCTTGCGTGTGACGTTTATGAAGCCTCCAACCGCGTCGGTGGTCGTATGCATTCCGATGCCTCCACCTGGGCCGATGGGATGGTCAGCGAATGGTGTGGCGAATTCATCGATGGTGAACATGATGCCATACATCAACTGATCAAACGCTTTGCTCTTCCGACGATCGATCTAGGGCAGACGGGCAAAGACCGCACGCAAAACATTATGTATTTCTTTAATCGCTATTATAGTTCGAGGGAACTGACGGGGGATTTTCAGGCGCTTGCCCCTCTCTTGCAACAACAGGTGCAGGAAGCTGGTTTTCCTACTACCCACGCTCATTTTACTGAAACGGGATTCAGACTCGACCACCTGAGTGTGTATGAGTGGATTGAAAAGTATGTCGATGGTGGACATGATACTCCGATAGGGCATCTGCTAAATGCTGCCTGCACAGGTTTCTATGGCCTGGATACAAATGTGCAGAGCTCTCTTAATCTGGTCTACATGTTCGGCCCGCGCGACCAGACAGCGGCATCGGCTACGCCCAGGCCAGCGCAGGACACCAGCAAAATTGTGGGTGGCAATGAACGATTACCGCAGGCGATTGCCCATAGCCTACCCAAAGGATGCATCCACTTACAGCATCAACTGCTGTCAATCGAACGCAAGGGCGATTCATCGCTTACCTTGACGTTCACCACGGCTGATGGTCACAAGGAAGTGCATTGCGACCATGCGATCCTCACACTGCCATTCAGCACACTACGCCATATAGATTACCAGCGAGCCGGGTTTGATTCCTTGAAGCAAACCGCGATCGAAGAGCTTAGCTATGGTACCATCTCCAAGCTCTTCTTACAATTTGACCAGCCTTACTGGTACGAGGATGGTCCCTGGCCCCAACTTCACAGTGGCTTTGTCATCACAGACCTGGATATTCAGACGTTCTGGGATACATCCCTTGGTCAGACAGGCTCCAGTGGTTTGCTCGTCAATTATACAAGTGGGCACCGAGGGGCCTCCTATACACCACAGGCGCCCTATTCTACCACAGAGGATTCGCAGATCATCCAGCTCTATGCTCAGCACTGCTTGCAACAATTGGAGCGCGTCTTCCCCGGTATCACCCTTCACTACACCGGAAAGGCAGCGTTGAGCTATCCAACCGGCGATCCTCATCTGTTGGGTAGCTACGCCTGCTGGCGTATCGGACAATATACCAGCTTTGCCGGCTATGAGGGCGTGCGCCAGGGGCCCATTCACTTCGCGGGCGAACATTGCTCGGTCGAGTTCCAGGGCTATATGGAAGGCGGAGCCAGGGAAGGTGCACGCGCAGCGCGCGAAATAATGCAGGATTTCAGTTAGTAGAAATAATATATAATGCGGAGCAGGTGCCTGGCACCTGCTCCGCATTATATATTATTTCTACTGTAAAACTCTTTAAAGTTTTTTAGTGTGTCAGGGCATCTGACATATCGGCTTCTTCTGAAGCTGCCCATTGTTCACTATAGGCTGCTTTGCTGGCTAGCTCGGTCAATAAGTAGTTGGCTAGCTCGCGTATAGAGGTTCCTTGTAATAAGAGCACGACCGGAACGGTGATCTCGGTATCGGCCTCGATCTGATTTTTCAATTCGACCGCCATCAGTGAGTCAATCCCCAGAGTATGTAGCTGTCGCTGGCTGTCGAGTCTGGCAATGGGAATACGTAAGATGCGCGCGATGTGCTCACGCAGATAGCTCTGCACGAGTTGCTCACGCTCATCTAACGTCTGCGCCTGAAGTGCGCTGACGGCCAGTTTCTTCTGGGCATAGGCGCTCTCAACGATCTCAACTGTATCCTCCCTGTCCGCCAGCAGTCGAGCAAACATGGCAGAGTTACTGACAGATGGATAGAACTGCTGCCATTGGGCGACATCAAAGGGCATTGCACCCACCTGGGCTTTGTCGTTCCACAACAATAATTCGAGTGCGGCCAGGCCCTGCTGTGGAGAGATGTTTTTTATTCCTCGCTGCGCCAGGCGAGCACCACGGTTGGCCTGGGCGGCCGCCAGTCCCACCTCGGACCAGGCACCCCAGTTGATGCTTAGAGCGGCCAGACCTTGTGCCCGACGATAATGGGCCAGCGCATCCAGGAAAGCATTGGCCGCTGAGTAATTTCCCTGCCCGGGCAAACCAATCAGTGATGCCGTCGAAGAGAAGCAGACAAAGAAGTCCAGCGGCAGATCAGCAGTGAGGCTATGGAGATTCCAGGCGCCCAGCATCTTTGGTGCCATAACTTCTTGCAGACGTTCGATGCTGGTTTGCAATAAGATGCCATCTTTTAAGATGGCTGCCGCATGTAGAATACCTCGCAACGGCGGCATGCTGACCTTGACCTGGTTCAACACATTGGCTACTTGCTGCCGATCGGTGATATCGGCCTGCGCGACGACGACGTCGACATCTTGCCTCTTCAGCTCAGCCAGAATTTTCTGGGCACTCTCGGAGGGAGAACTTCTACCCACCAGCACGATATGCCTGGCCCCCTGCTCAACCATCCATTGGACAATGGTGAGACCTAATCCCCCTAATCCCCCGGTGATTAGGTAGGTACTACTGGCTTTGAACAGGCTGCGCTCGGATACTGTTGTCGTCTTTTTTTCAGCGGCGACGGACTCAAATGAGATCGCAACTTTACCGATCTGACGCGCCTGGGCCAGCCAGCGGAAGGCATCGATGGTCTCAGCTAGCGGGAAGGTCCGCGTCGGCAGTGGCGTAAATGTGCGCGATTCAAACTGCAGTAGAATCTCTCGTAACATCGACATCATCAGTTGCGGACGCTCGCGCAACAGTAGCGAAATGTCGATGGCGGAAAAAGAGAGATTCTTTTCAAATGGTGCCAGGTTCAAGCGGCTATTGTGCTGAATGTCTTTTTTACCCAGCTCCAGGAAGCGTCCGTGGTTGGCCAGCAACGCAAAGCTCCTGGTCAGCGCTTCGCCGGCCAGCGAGTTCAGCACGACATCTACACCCTGACCGTGCGTGAGTTCCATGATCTCATCAGCAAAACTCAGAGAGCGCGAATCCATCACGTGTTGAATGCCCAGAGAGCGCAAAAATTCACGCTTCTCGGGACTTCCGGCCGTCGCAAAGATTTCAGCACCGATCTGTCGGGCGATCTGGACCGCGGCCAGTCCGACGCCGCCGCTGGCCGCATGGATCAGGACACGCTCACCTTTCATCAGTCGACCGACATAGGTGAGGGCATAGTATGCGGTCAAAAACACAATCGAGGTTGTTGCCGCCTCTTCAAAGCTAAGATGTCTGGGCTTAGGAACAACAAAACTAGCCTGTTTGACCACAAAGCGACTGAAGCAGGCTGGTGCGCTGACTGCAATGACTTCATCTCCAACATGCAGTCCCTCCACACCCTCACCCAGGGCGGTAATGCGGCCGGCACACTCATGTCCAAAATGGACGGCACCGTGCTGGTAATCGAGCATCCCCAGCGCAAACAAAACGTCTTTAAAATTCAAGCCAGCGGCGCTGACCTGTATCTCGACCTCACCAGGTCCCGGCTTTGTACGGCTGGTGGGAGTCAGACACAGGTTATCCAGGCTACCAGGAGTCGGAATGTCTATACGACAGGGCTGCACATTATGCAATAGAGGATTACCACGCTCAAATGAGCGTGTTGCTGGCACAGTATTCAGGGTGATTGGATCAACCTTGCTCAGTCGCGCCATATAGCGTTGATAACCACGTAGAGCAATTTGATCTTCAGGAGCATCATTATAAATGAGTTGGAATAAAGATTGGATCTCCGCTGGCCGTATATCCGCTCCCAGGTCCACGCGGGCGCAGCGCAACTCGGGATGCTCGTAAACGATGGTCCGCCCCAGTCCCCATAGGGGGGATTGAGCAACTGAGATCGTCGGGCTACCCTGGTCGATAGCCTGCACCCCATTGGTAATCAGCCACAGACGCGGTAGCTGCTGCCATGAGATCTGTTCTATTGCCTGCAACAGGTGCAGGGTACTGCCGCATCCAAGCAACTCTGCCTCCGCTAACGTTGCCAGCTCTACACCCCCTGAAGATTGGGCCTCCAGGCTCCAGAAATGGAGAATACCATGGCAGGGGGACAGATTAGCCTCGCAGACGGTCTGCAGAAACTGTCGAAACTCAGCGGGCCGTGCCGGATTGAGCTGATAATGGGCAAAGGGGATCAATTCCTGAAAAGTGTCGCCCGGATAAACGAAAATGACGTTGTCACCAGACGTATGCAGGAATTCGGCTACCTGCTGCGCCACCCCCAGGCGATCGGCCAGGATAAGCCAGCTCCCCTTTTCGCGTTGCCGGGCAGCAGCCGCACCAACCGAGTGCTCCTCATCCGCTCTCTCTTCTGTCCATTGGATTTCGTACAGCCAATCGGTAATCTCTGCTTCGTCTGTCTGCGAGGCTGGCCTGGTTTCGGTTCCGAGGCGTTGTAGTCGCACCCCGCGAGCCTCCAGCACGCGTTGTCCCTCCTGGTTAAAAATTTCCCAGCAAAGTTCAAACTGATTGCTCTGCTCCGGCTGCTCCAGGCTCATGCAAGCATAGCTCCATAAGCCTGTGTGAATCGGCTGATAAAGCTGCATATGCTCGATCTGGATTGGTACAATCGGCCCCTTCGCCTCTTCGTCGGCCAGTATATGCGGTGGCAGTGCCGCTAACACGGTTTGCAGGCAGGCATCAAACAAGGCCGGATGAAATTGATATTTATCAATATTGGAGGCTATATCGGTCGCCACTGCTATCTGGCAGAGTGCCTGGCCATCCGCTTGCCATATGCGCTCAACGCCACGGAAAGCCGGGCCATACTGGAGTCCAACCGCGCTCATCTGTTGATAATGGGCATCTCCCGCTATGACATGTGAAGACTGCCTTTGCATCTGTTCCAGCGCCATCGGCAGTATTTCAGCGGCGTGTTGCGCATCCTGGCGCAACAGCAGCCTACCCTGTGCATGCAGCTCCCACTGGCTCTGCGTCGATACCTGCTCATCCTGTAAGCTAAACAATTGGAATGAGGCGCTGCCAGGCATTTCCGGCGCAATAATGAGCTGCATATGCTGCACACTATCTTCGGGCAGGAACAACGCTTTCTTGAATACAACATGCTCTAACGGATAACTACCCACGCCAAAGATTTCTCTGGCCGCCGCCAGGGCCAGTTCCAGGTAGGCTGTAGCCGGTAAGATAGCGTTATCCTGCATACGATGGTCGCGCAGATACGCAAAAGTGTCGCAGTCCAGATCGAATTCCCAGCAATACTCACCGGGTCGCGCCGCCGAAGTCATCCATGGTCCCAGCATAGGATGACCGCTGGCACTACCGGGGCGCGTCCTGGCATGACCACGCTTTGTCACCGGCACCGGCCTGGTATCATGCTCTGTTAGCCAGAAACGCTCGCGCTGCCAGGGATAGGTCGGCACGGGAATACATTGTCCAGTCTCAACATAAAATTGATTAAAATCAATATTGACGCCACGGGTATAGAGATGGCCAAGTGTTTCAAGCAACGTGGCTCGTTCGGGCATGGCACGCCGTAGAGAGGGCAGCGCGGTGCCTGCACGCGTTTCTGATTGCAGGGTCTCCTTCACAGCACCCATGAGAATAGGATGCGGGCTTATTTCCAGGAAGATATGATAATCATCCTCCAGCAAACGTTTGATGGTGGGATAAAACAATACCGGCTGGCGAATATTCTGGGCCCAATAGCCCGCATCCAACTGCATCGATGCATCAAGCGGGCTGGCCGTCACCGTCGAATAAAAAGCGATTGAGGCTTCCTGTGGTTGTAGATTCAGCAGAGCTTGCCGCAGTTCGGGCAACAAAACATCCATATGGGCGCTATGTGATGCTACATCAACGCGAATCAGGCTACAATAGATCTTCTGCTTTTGCAGTTTCTGCATCAAAATTTCAATACTGGCCAGGTCGCCAGCCAGTACGGTGGTGTTTGGACCATTGCTGGTCGCAATAGAGACCTGTTCCTCGTAGCCAATCAACAATTTTTGCGCCTCTGGCAATGAGAGCTCCACCACGGCCATACAGCCTTTGCCAGCAACTCGTTTAAGCAGCAGGCTGCGCTGGCAGATGACCTGCATGGCATCTTGCGCACTCAAGGCCCCAGCAACCACGGCGGCCGCCAGTTCTCCCATACTATGTCCCACGACCGCATCAGGTTGAATGCCCCAGGACCTCCAGAGGGCAGCCAGCGCCAGTTCGATCGAGAACAAGGCGGGCTGCACGATATCGATGCGATTGAGCAACTCCATGTCATCAACGTTGATCAATATATCTAGCAGCGACCAATCGACAAACGGGCGCATCAAGCTTTCACATTGCTCCAGTGTCTGCCGGAAGATCGGTTCTTGTTGTAACAGTTCACGGCCCATGCCCAACCACTGTGAGCCCTGTCCGGGAAACACAAAAGCAATCTTTGGCGTCTGCGATGGGGCGGTGCCTGCGACGATTCCTTGTCTGTCTTCGCCCTGCACAAATGCTGCTAATTGCTCCAGCATCTCGTTTGTGCTGTGCGCGACAACAGCCAGGCGCTGACTATGCTGGCTGCGGCGACAATTAGCGGTATAACATATATCGCTGAAGTTGATAGCGGCATCCCCTGCACGGCATCCAAAATGTTCCTGATAGACCCGAGCCAGCGCGATCAATGCTTCTGATGTCTGAGCGGAGAGGGTCAAGAGATGCGCCAGTGGCTGCTCCGTCTGGCTACCTCGCGAGCTACTCACCTGTATGTTGCTCGGCGCCTGCTCCAGTACCATATGCGCATTGGTGGCGGAAATTCCAAAGCTACTCACACCGGCCAGCGCAGGTCGCCCATCCTTGCGCCAGCGAGTAATCTCCTGTGGTATCTGCAGATGTAATTCCTGCAGGGGCAATTGTGGATGCGGCTGCTGCAGATGCAGATTGGGAGGGATCAATCCATGCTTTAAAGAGAGCGCAACCTTGAGCAGGCCCGCCATGCCGGCCGCTCCCTCGCTGTGCCCTATATTCGTTTTAACGGAGCCGATCAGACAGGGCTGGTCCTGCGGACGCTTCGCTCCGCATACCGTGCCAATGGCAGTAACTTCAACTCTGTCTCCGACAATGGTACCGGTTCCATGTGCCTCGACATACTGTACTTGCTCGGGAGCAACGCCTGCGTCCAGATAGGCTTTACGCATAACATCTTCTTGCGACTTCACGCCGGGCGTGACAAGGAGGCCACTGGTACGCCCATCGTTATTGACCGCGCTGCCTCGAATAACACAATAAATGGGATCTCGATCAGCCAGGGCCTGAGAGAGTGGCTTGAGGACAACCGTTCCAACTCCTTCGCTACGTACAAATCCGTTTGCACGAGCATCAAAGGTCTTGCAGCGCCCATCAGGAGCGAGCAGCCCCATCTTAGAAAAACCCAATCCTTGCTCTGGCCCCAAAATCAGATTTGTTCCCCCGGCCAGCGCCAATGTACATTCTCCGCTCCAAATGCTTTGGCAAGCCAGGTGCACCGCCACCAGCGACGATGAGCAGGCCGTATCGATGGTCATGCTCGGTCCCTGCAAATCTAAAATGTAAGAAATCCGACCAGAAGCAACTCCCCGCGAGCAACCGGTCATCATATACAGGTCAATACTCTCTTTGTTCTGAAACGCGAGATCTTCATAATCATTGGTTGACATCCCTACAAACACACCAGTCGCAGAGCCAACCAGCTTCTCAGCAGGAATACCTGCATCTTCTAGAGCCTCCCAGGCAACCTCCAGCAGCAAACGTTGTTGCGGATCCATGCGTGCAGCTTCGCGAGGCGATATACCAAAGAAGTAAGGATCAAACTGATCGATATCTTCGAGGAAACCACCCCAACGCGTAATCAGCTTGCCCGCCGACCCAGGAGTAGGATCATACACCGCATCAACATCAAAACGTTCGGCTGGTATTTCCTTGATTGCATCTGTTCCATCCAGCAAAAGTTGCCAGAATGCACTCAAGTTTTTTGCTCCTGGAAAACGACATCCCATACCCACAATAGCCACAGGCTCTTTTACTGACATGAACGCTGGCTCCTTAAAAGCATAAACAATTATTCTCCAAATGAAAACTATCCTGTGTAATGTTGTTACATCTAAATTTATACAATGTAACAACATTAGCAATTATAACCATCAGCCTAAACAATTACCATATTACTATTACCATACTCCTATAACGCAGTCTTTAAATTTTATGCATTTTTTATACAACATACTCAGCAGCACATCTGCTATTGCTACATTCACCCTCATAATCTTCAAATATTGCAATAGCAATGCTACATATGTATCGCAATTTTGCAATACCAACCATATAAATATGTATTGTTCTTATGTATATATTTTTGAGAACATTCTCATCATCAATTGCAAACTGGGGAATATCGGTACGAGAAGCTTTAACTAAGTACAGAATCAAGAGCTCTACTCGAATTACATCCATTTATTCTGGCATTTAATTTAAGCTGTCAGATTGCCAGAAGACGCATGCATGTGCGGCGAAACAAAACAAATGTATTGGTGGGCAGGGTACGCTCAGATGGGAACCATATCCAGCGAGCTGGTGTAAGATCCATAGCGTCATATCACCTCTGGCGGGCGATATCTCCTCTCCACGTAGAGCGCATGTAATGGGCATGTAGACTCTTCAGCGCGATTATGCTTATTATAAACTGATCTTTCTATGCTGTTAATGTGGATACATTCCACCATCAATTAACAATGTCTGGTTAGTTATGTAGCTATTATCCACCAATGACAGGATACTTTCAGCCACATCTGCGGGCGTCCCTAAGCGTCCGACAGGGATGCGGGCAATCAGGCTTTGTGCCGCCTCTGGCCCACCTGGCAGCATCCCTGTCTGCTCAATCAAAGCTGGAGCCACCGTGTTGACGGTAATACCATACTGAGCCAGGCTACTGGCCAGTGAGTGTGTCAAACCCAGTAGCGCCGCTTTGGAAGTGGCGTAATGCGGTCCCACAATACCTCCCGTAAAGGCGGCGACTGAAGAGACAAAGATAATACGCCCCCAGCCACGAGCGCGCATGCCCGGTACCAGGCGCTGCGAGAGCAGAAACGCGGGGCGCACATTGATATTCATGGTGGTGTCCCATTCTTCCTGCGTCAGTTGTTCCAACGACATCTGCTGGCCTCGACCAGCATTGCTGATCAAAATATCCACCTGCCCCATTTCTGCCAGAGCGGTATCCGCCAGTTTCACTACCTGGTCTGGATCACCCAGATCAGCCTGAACAGCCATCGCCCGCTGCCCCATCTGCTTGATAGAGTTTGCCAGATCCTGAGCGGGTTGAGCCTGCCGCCCATAGCCAATCACTACGTCGGCCCCCTCCTCGGCCAATCTGCGCGCCGTCGCATATCCGATGCCACTGCTAGCTCCGGTCACCAGGGCCACCTTACCGTATAAATCCATCATCATCTCCTTGATTATTTTCAATAACTGTGCTAGAGATGCATTTTCAATACTGATGTGTTTATTGCACTATGTTACATCAATATCAGGATACTACATCCATGTTAGTTACACATAGAGGAGCCCGCTACAGCAGATCAGGCACAATCACCTTTAAACTATAAGAAACAAAGAGTTATATCCATACATACAGGCATCTTTTTCTACTCATGCCTGATGTTGAGTCTCCTACTAAACTTTGTTCGTGAATAAAGTATTATATTATTCATCTCATTTCATGTTATACACGGAGGTTACACATGGAAGTCACAGTAACACAATTAATTGTCTGGATTGTGATCGCTGCCCTGGTTGGGATCCTGGGTGAATTCATTGCCGGTCGGCGCGCGCCAGCCGGTATCCTGGGTGCAATTATGGTCGGCCTGTTTGCCATCTTTCTAATCGTCGGATTCTTTCATTTTCATATCGCCGGTGAACCTAGTATCGAAGGCGTTCCACTAATAAGTACGATCATCGCAGCCATCATGCTGGTCGTAGTCTGGAGCAGCCTCTCCTACAAACGCCGCCTATGACAGGCTGCTGTAATATCGTCTATAACTATTAGCGTCAGTTACAGAGAGGATGCCAGGCTTGCCACATTTTCAAGCAAGTGTGGTATCCTCTCTGTAACTGATGTAAGTTACATAAACAGAACATTTAAGATAAAGACCAGTCTTCAAACATTTGCAGTTGTAACAAATTCAGATGTCCCTTGTTCGATTGCTATTTGCAAACTTTTACCTATAATACCACTCGGGGTGCAAAATTGTTCCTGATCTTTTTTCTCCAGGACAAAAATAGCAAATCTGCCTTTTTTCTCTTTTCTTACCTCTACCACATCGTTCCAACGAATAGCATTTGCCTCTTTACCATCTATTAATAAAAGGCCATTGCTACATACATACAACTTGGTAAGACTATATAGCCAGCACACAAAAAGAAAAATAAATGAGGTACATATATAGATACCTCCTTGCCATATATAATCCAATGAGTCTTCCAATGCATAGTGAACTTCAAGCATTGTCCTGGCTCTCGCACCATCAGAACAACCCTTACATTGCATATAATAAGTTGTAAAATATTGCTGTGCCGATGACCGGTTTTGATAATCCGGCACGGATTTTACAAGCAACCAAATACCAGAAGCGAGCATAAGCAAGCCGCAAATCAAAAAAACAGGTACGAAGTAGGTATAATATTTCTTGATCGGTATTCCTACCCCATAAGCACTTGCTTTTCTATAAATCTCTTCTTTCATAAGGCATATATCCTTTGATCAAGTCAATGGTCAATGAGAACTTTACTCTGCCTCGTCAACGTGCACTTCATGCCTTTTCAACCGAAGAGGCGCTCTCGGCTGAGCTATTGCCGCTTAGGTGTGCTTTAAGGAGAGAAACGGTTTGAAGTGTGTCTGCCTCACTGTATGCGACGCTCTTCATGCCTAACCGATAGAGGAGTTCTCTACAACGATGGTAAAGAAAGACCGCTCCATTGCCAGCAGGCATGGAAGCAGTACGAGGGGTAATATGGAAATGAATATGTTTTACCCCTTCGCCATATGAGGCAACATATATGCGTTCGGGGCCAATGACATGCTCAATTGCGCTACACGTTCTCTTGATAGTTGGTCCTAAAGCACCTGCTTCTTCCTCTGTTAATTGTGTAATATTTTCACAATGCCGCTTAAGAATAATAAAGAGATAACCGGGAATAAAAACAGGGTACGATCTACTTCTGACAGTCCAATATTCATTTTCAAAAAGAACGCCTCCAGGTTGGCTCACGTTCCCTGCAATAACCTGACAGCTAAAACAATGTGCATCATGCATATATTGTGCCATTCACTCTCTCCCGAATATAAAAGGATGCAATTTTTATACATCGTATATTTATCTACCTAGTATAGTGATGTATGGTGTGTACTGTAGCTGAAAGCTTCACCGACTTCGATTACCTGGCCGTCTTCAACTCAAACGACTACGCTCGTGGTGGGTGGCCGCTGCAAGGCAGGAACGCAAGTTCCCAGGAGTAACGTTATTATCTCCGAGCGTTTTACGCTGCATCGCAAAGCCTTCAGCGCACCGCGCTCGGGGAGTTACTTCAGAGTACGTCTGAACAATCACGCTTGCACCCATGACGAGATCTTTTCGCCGCGCATAAATTGCGTCAAGAACGACGCTGCGGGATGAGAGATCTGCTGAATGGCTTCGATGACAGCCTGGCGATCGTAATCGACGAAGCGTGGCTGGAGTTGATAACCATTGGTATCAGCTTCGAGCAAGGCATAGCTGGCTTGTAAACGTGGGGTAATAGGATTGCTTACACTGCCCAAATTAAGTACACGTACACCATCGACACAGCGCTCCAGGGGAAAATGGGTATGCCCGACGATCACCAAATCAGCCTTTGCCGGGGCGAGAAGTTCGCGCAGTGTTCCTTCATCTAACATCGGGTTGATGCCTGGACCGTCATCACAGCCTGGTGCGGCGTGTACACCTAGTACACGCGTGCCATCTGGCAGTATCAAGCGAACCTCTAACGGGAGTTCGGCCAGCCAGTTCCACCAACCTCTTGCCTGAATAACGCCCTGCGTCCAGGCAAAATTCGCAGACAGTTCGGCCAACCTGGACACCAGTTGTGGATGAGCCTGTGCTTCTTCCACAGTAGGTCCGGGCCGCTCACCAGTAATAATGTAACGATCGGTATTGCCACGTGTAAAGCTGGCGTTGGGCAAGGCTGTAACGCGCTCTAATACGCCCACAGGATCGTATCCGAGAGCTGAGAAGTCACCCAATATCCAGTAGCTATCGACACCTCCTTGCTCCTGAATATCTGCCAGCACGGCATCTAATGCAATGAGATTGCCATGAATATCGGACAAAATAGCGAGACGCATTTCTCTCCTCCTTGCTTTTTTCGTACCTGCCGAGATTAGCGTGCACAATTTCTTAATCAGGGAGAGAGATCTCGGCAACAGAAATCCTTCAATTTGCGCCGTTTGAGCAGGTTTCAGGCGTCATTCTTTTCCACCACTAGAAAGCCCTGCTTTGCGCATCGCTCCAGGTTACCATG
The DNA here is from genome assembly GCF_016587435.1 of Dictyobacter formicarum. The sequence goes on along the minus strand of NZ_BNJJ01000004.1, from coordinate 451,285 downwards.
TTTATCAATCTATGTCGAGATCAGTAATAGCAAGCCCAACATCCTCTGTTGAAGGCTCTTTTTAGTTGCCGCGCTCAAATGTGAATCTCCTGGTCGGGCATGGAGCGCAGGCGGATGACGGACGAAACGAAAATGGGCAGCAGTGCGATGATGAAGCCGCTTCCTGCCAAAAAGAGGCTCATGCGTAGACCAATTGCTGCACCGATAAAACCGCTGACGAATGCCCCAAGGGAGGTAACGCCATAGGTGACCACGCGCAGGCTGGCACTGACGCGGCCCATCATGCTGTGAGGTGTTACAGCCTGGCGCAAACTGATGCTGACGACGGTGTAGATACCAAGGGCGATATGCACCAGGAAAAAGACCGCCAAGCAGACAGCAATTACCAGCAGATGTGGCGCAATAAAAAGCGACAGAAAAATGAATGGCACACTTCCCAGCGTATATGCACGCCGATTTTGTTGCCGCTGAACGGTCCGATCATATCTTGATGACGCTGGGCGAGTGTGACAGCGATATCGTCTTCTCACTGCTCCGCTGGCTAGGTCCGGGAGCGGAGTTACTTGAACCTGAGGGGTGGCGTGCCCAATATCGTAGGGAACTCCAACAAATGCTCGCCTGCTATGACAAAACATAAAGATTTATATCAAACCAGGCTCTCTGGCCTTTTTGATGTCGCACTTTGTCGCATAAATATTCTTCATCACATGTGTGGCATATGCAAAGCCAGGTAGCAGGCCCAGTCTTCGTTGACTATACCTGCTACCTGGCTTTAAGGTCGCGAATTGTTGTGTTTGAGCTCTATTCAAATGGACAGCGGCTATCGCAGCTGTTGCGCTTTCTGGAACAATTGCTGAGCCTGTTTGAACGGATTCTGCGACTGCACGTCGGCGTTCCCATGGGCGGATGTGTTACCGCCAAAGGTAGCTGTGTCCAGCGTATTATGGATCTGTTGCGCCAGAGTATTGCGCAGGGTGGTCAGCGAGATCAACCCATTTTCCAGCGTGTTATAGGTCTGGTCATTCGCAGAGTTGCTTTCTAGGGCTTGAGTAGAGATTGCCACGGTCTGCATGCTCAACGCACCAACAGGAGCATTGATCTGCTTGTAGACCTGTCCTAGATGGATATAGTAACCCTTGTTGCTGCGCACTGTCTGGGGCAGGGCTTTGTCGGTAAAGACTTCAAACAGAGCCCGTCCATCAGAGGTATAGTCGTCTTTTAGACCCAGCAGCGACATCAAGGTCGGGCGCAAATCAGTCTGGTCAGCCCAGACGCTATGATCGACACCCAGGTTGCGCACACCAGGTCCAACCAGGCCCAGCCAGGTTGTATTGATGTCAGGTGAAAGATCACCATGGTTCCAGGCAAAGGCTGATTCAACCTGAATGCAGGGTTGATTACAATTGGGTGCCGCTGCGTACAGATAATAGTCAGGTTTGGCAAACATGGTCAGCGTCGGCGTCCTGGCAGGATCGGCAGTAACCATGTGTAAGAAATTCATCTCAACCGAGTCAGCCAGATAGTTGGTGATTTTCTCATTCTGACCAGTATAGGAATTGGTGGCGGTCAAATCTCCCAGCGCACGAGCAAAGTTACGTGTGGTCGCATCCTGGCGGCTGGGGTTGCCCTGGATGTAAATGGTAGGTGCCGAGTCAGCATGTACGGTAAACGGTGTGGTGATATTCTGCTGTGTGGCCAGCAGACCGGTCAAGTTGCCATTGATTTCACCGACTTGCTGATAGGTACAGGGAACGGTTACACCATCACAATTGGCTGGCGTGGGCGCACCACCGGCGAAGTGGTCGTTTTCGTCAGAGCTGAAGCTAAAGATAGTATTGCTAGCATTGATACCATCTTTTTGCAGGCGAGCAAAGAACTTGCCAAAGGCGTCATCGTATGATTTCAGCGTTTGAACATAACCAGCCTCACCTGGACCATAGGCACCCACATGAGGATCATTGCCATGAGGATCATGGGCATCTGAGATATACGCGTAGGTGACTGGTACGTTGTGCTCTTGCATCGCAGCAACATAAGAGAGCGATACAGCGGCACTCATGCCATCAAAGCCAGGGAAACCAATGTGCTGCTTGCCATCCTGGATGACCTGACCATTGAGATCCAGCAATGGACCTGATGGATTGATCTGTGGTACCACATTTTTATGACCGAACAAGGCCTGGTAACCAGTATAGCCACCTGGCTCATTGGGCAATACATCTGCTTTGCCGTTGTTGGCGTTTGAGCAGAGGGCATCATCCTTAGCGCAGTGAATACCAATACCAACAAAGTCGCTAAAGGCCTGAGCACTATTGGATTTGACCTCAGCTGCCTCAGGTGAGTTGGCGCCAAAGACGGTAGGGATATCAGTGTTGATATTTTCCAGTACTGTATTGGCAGTGGCAACCGAACCTACATTACAACCAGCCCGAGTATAAGAAACCCATGGAGCTGGTGTATTGGTGTTGGGAGCAGAAATCATATTATAGGGCGCGTTGGGAGCCGTCGAAACCGGAGCGGTCCAGTAGGTGAACGACGGTGTCGAGCTCGTGGTGCCATTGGGATTGAAGTAGCGATAGCTGTTGGCAACCGATACTCCATGATGCTCACCGTACAGGCCAGTCAGACTGGTCAAAATATCGTTCGCGGTATGAGCAATCAATGGTGTGTGATAGTTAGAAAGGAGCGTGCCATTGTTTTTAATAAAGTTCAAGAGATTGGGCATCTGCTCCAGATCAGAAGGAACATTGGGATTGTCGCGGGTAAAGTGCACATTGTCGAACTGAATATTAATTACGTGTTTCGCGCTTCCAGTAGGTGAATTAAGCTTACACGCTGTGCTATCAGAACCCTTATCAGAGGCAGCATTAGCAAACTCGCCACGTCCAATAAAGAGTGTCAACAGCAACGCCGTGAGCAGAACGCCAGGGAAAAGAACTCCCCATGATCTTTTCAAAACGTGACTCCTTTTGACTTAAGTACATTTACAACAGACATTAATAAAAAAAGATATTGGCTTAATTATTCTAAACTAGGCTCAAACAACAATATGCTACTATAGCTGACCAACTTAGTGTAACATACTTTTATAAAAAAATAGCTATCTAGATGTTAAGCGATCATAAAATTAAGGCATTTTTCCCCCTTACCAAAATGTCAAAACATAATCCATTCAGTGGTACAAAAATTGCAAGGTCTTTATTCAGTATTGGTGCAGAAGGTGCGCAGATGCGCACCTTCTGCACCAATACTGAATAAGAGCGTGGGGACGCCTGCGTTCCCCAGGGCTCGGGTGCGCATGCGCCCGTCAGTAAAGGGTCGACACAATTCCCCGTGCACGGGGAATTGTGCTCTCTATAGACATTTGCAGTTGGCTCTGCTATGTTATGGGCATGAAAGCATCGCTCTTCTTCCAGGGGGGAACACTGGTGTTGCAGGGCGTCCCAGAGACGTTTGAGGCCCCACCTCCTTTTCGCTTTGTACACAATCGCTGGCGTTGTGAAGCTTACCATTATGCGGAGCTGTTAACCTGGCTAAAAGAAAACAAAATTCGTAACCAGGTGGCCCGCTGGCAACGCCTGAAGCTCTCACTGCATGATCCTCGTGAACCACATGATTATCAGCTTGAAGCGTTGGATGCCTGGCTGGCGGCAGAGAAGCGTGGAAGCGTGGTTATTCCAACGGGAGCAGGTAAGACGTTTATTGCCTTGCATGCCATGCACAAGGTCAATGCTTCCACCATCATTCTGGTGTCTACGGTGAGTCTGCTGTATCAGTGGTATGTGGTGCTGACCAATATGTTCCAGACCGAGATCGGAGTCTATTATCATGCGGAGAAAAAGATCCTGCCGATCACGGTTACCACCTATCATTCGGCCGGTGATTTGATTGCCGAACATGGGAATGAGTTTCGCCTGCTGATCTGCGATGAGGTCCATCATCTGCCGGCCAAAACGTGGGGAGAGGCAGCACTGATGACGCCCGCGCCCTATCGCCTGGGTCTGACGGCGACCTATCCTGAAGATGCTGAGCAAGCAGGGGAACGCTGGCGACTGGATGATCTGCTGGGTCCGATCGTCTATACGAAGCGCATCGAGGCGCTGCTGGGCAAACAACTGGCCGACTATCGCACGCAACGTATTCGCGTCAATCTCACACCGGCAGAACGGGTAGAGTACGACACCACCCACAAACTGTATACGTCCTACATTCAAGAGCGCCGCTTGCGCAGTAGTCATGGTCCCAACTGGCTCCACGAACTCTTCCGCCTCTCAAACTTTGATGTGCAGGCCCGCCAGGCTCTACTGGCACGCCAGCGACTGTGGGAGATCATTGAGGGTTGCCAGGAGAAACTGGCTGTGTTGGAGCAGTTGCTGCGTGAGTATGCCCATGAGCGTATCCTGATTTTCACGGAGTCGAATGCACTGGCCTATCAACTCTCGCGCCAATATTTGATTCCAGCCATCACGCATGAGACGGGCGTCGCCGAGCGCAAACATATTTTGGATGCGTTCCAGGAGGGACGCTATCGCGCGCTGGTGACGGCTAAAGTCTTGAATGAAGGGGTCGATGTACCAGAGGCAAAGGTGGCGATTATCCTGGGTGGTAGCTCCAGCAAACGGGAGTATATTCAGCGCCTGGGGCGTATTTTGCGCAAAAGAGAGTTGAAGCAGGCGATTCTGTTCGAGATCCTGGTACGAAAGACGATTGAGGAAAGTAAGGCGCAGCGTCGCCGCGTGGCTAAAGAGGACTGTTGAATGTTGACGAGTGATTTGATCCGACCCCTGCTGCGCTTTCAGGACAGAAACGTCTCGGTGGCGCTGGTGGATCCACAGGACGATTCGCTGCGGGCTACGGCGCAGGAGCTGATTGAGCTGTTTCTATCGCATCTGAATCGCTCGCAGGAAGCCTGGGAACGGGCGCTGACAGCATACATTGGTCCACGCCTAGATTATGTGCTGGTGCGCGGTCTGGCCAAGGTTTTGAGCGACGGTGCCACTTTTACGCCGCTTCAGGCTACGCATACGCCAACGGTGGTACGCGAAACCATGTTCGCCTATGGTCCGGTCTTCTCTGGTAGCGACATGCTGCATCCCGTTTCGCGCCAGAGTGTGTTGCAATCGGTGGCCGCTGATCTACAGCTCAGCACGAACGATGTCGAATCCCTGCTCTTTGCGGATCGCCACGCCTCCTATCTTTTAACCGATGCCGGGCCGGCCTGGACCCCTGAAGCATTACTGACGCGCTATAATCTGGAACTGGCGCGCGGCGTACTCTACTGGGCCTCGCAGCTCACTATCGAAATCGCGGATAACTATAAAGACATCTGGAAATTTATCAAGCTGTTTAAGTTAATGTTTGTGGCGCAGGCCAGCGCTAGTGGTGGCTATCGCATCGAGCTGGATGGTCCTATTTCGCCTTTTGTGGGAGCCACCCTACGCTATGGGCGTCAGATGGCTGCCTTTCTGCCCGCGCTCTTCCTCTGTCAACAATGGAAGATGCAGGCTACCGTCTATCCTCCACAGGGCCGTGGCGCCATGAACTATCAGCTAGACTCTACGAGCGACGATCTGCAATCACATTTCAAGCGCTCGGGCACCTTTGATAGTCGCCTGGAGGCCGACTTCGCGCACGAGTTTGAGCAAAAAATTGGCCAGCGGCGCGGCAAATGGCTGCTCCAGCGAGAAAGCGATCTGCTGGTGCTGGGCGATACCGTGATGGTGCCCGACTTTGTCATGGTTGATCGACGCAACGAGCAGCGCCGTATTCTGATAGAACTGGTTGGCTTCTGGCATCCCGACTACCTGCGCCGCAAACTAGAAAAGGTCCGTGCGGCCAACTGCTCACACCTGCTCCTGCTCATCTACAAAGGCCTGAACGTCACCGAAGAAGATTTTCAGGGCATCACCAGCGAGGTCCTCTTCTTTCCCAATAAACCTGTTATGAAAGATGTGCTAGCGAAAGTAGAAGAGATGTCTCAACGCATCTACGGGCCGGCATCCACATGAGCTTGATAAAACGAAATGGCAATAGCGGCACTGCGCGCAAGCCACCCACGTGGTTGTGGATACTCCTCACACTGGGCATGCTCGTACGCCTGTTCTGGCTCGGCTTCGCACAGGATCGCATTCACAGGCCATTCTGGAGCGATGATCTTCTCCTACTCTTACTTTCATTGCTATCCATACTGCTAATCTGGTATGTTGCGGCCTCGCTGGCTAGATATGCGGGACTATCCGAGCGGGGCGCAGAGCGCTTCACGGTCATGTCTACGCTGCTCATGGTCGCACCGCCCCTTCCTATCCTCACGCAGCAACTCTCATCCTGGCTCACCAATGCTATCTCACTGGTACTCCTGGCATTACTCTTTGCCCTGCAACGAGAGCGGCAAGCCAGACATTCAGCTGGGATCTGCAATCCCCCCACCCTGAGACGCCTGCACCGGCTAACGTCTCTGCCACTGCTCTGCACCGCCTGCATCGCTCTGCTCTATTCTGGCTCGTATTTTCTTCACGGGTTTCCCCATCCATCCTTATCAGTTATCATCACCGATCTTTTCATCCTGGGATGGCCTTATACCATAGGCGCATTCTTCACGCTACCCTATCTGATCACACAATATCGACATGAACGCGCACTACACCATAGCGAACAGGCCACAAATCCCCCCACACCTAAAACAGTCGCCCTCCATGTAGCGATGCTGATAATCATAGGCATCTACTTCATAGTTCAACTCTATACCTACATTCCTCTGCAGCATTAAAAACGGCATAATCAGGATCTTGACTTTTCTTATTCCAGACTCCTATACTTATAAACAGTACTGAGTGACCATCTTTCTAAATTGGTCATCTGAAAGGATAAAAATAAAAACGAGCATGGAGCATTCTTCCGTACCGGCTGAATCATCGAAAAATGTAGAGCGTGCGCAGCGCATTCTGGATGTGGCCGCCGACCTGTTGTTGCGCTGGGGATATAAGCGCGTGACCATCGATGATATCGCCAGACACGCGGGCGTGGGGAAAGGGACCATCTATCTGCATTGGAAGACGCGGGATAGTTTATTCGAAACGGTGATATTGCGTGAGATGATCGCCATCTATCGCGCCATCCTGCGACGTATGTATGCAGATACCACCGAGATTCTGCCGCATCGGCTGCTACGCTCCTCGCTGTTAATCACCGAGGGGAACCCGATCATTAAAGCTCTGCTTACCCGTGATATTGAAGCCGTCGGGAAGCTGATCCAGAGCAACGCCAACAGCGAGATCAGAAATCGCGAAGAACTGGCACTCAGGAAGTATTTTAGCTTGCTATACCGGCATGGCCTGACTGCAGTCGATATCAATCAACCCGAACATCTCTATGCATTGGAGATGCTCACCACTAGCTTTACCATGATCGATCCCTATATCGTCAGTGGTCAACAACTCTCACTCGAACAGAAAGCCGAGGTACTCACGCGCATCATACGCCAGACCTTCGAGCCATCAACGCCGCCTTCTCCCACTGCCCTACAAGAGGTAGCACCGGCCGCAATCCAGCTGTTTGAGCAGCTATGCCTTGACTTTGAACAAAAAATACGAACACAAACCGAGATGTAACACTATCTTGTATTGCTTTACTGACATATCATCATTTTTAAGCTATAGAAAGTAGTTCTAAGGAGCAAAACTATGCAACAAGGATCATCTCAGGAGCGTTGGCTGGCACAGTTGGCCTGGTGCAAACAGATGCGCGAGCAGAGCCCAGTGTATTATGATGAGCAAAATCACCTCTGGAACCTTTTTCGTTACGAGAATGTGGTCTCCACCCTCGCTGATCCAGCCACTTTCTCTTCACGTAGTATGGCTCCAGCTCAAGATTCAGAGGAGAGTTTCCTGAGTTCCTGGCTCAAGGGCGATATCACGAAAATGGACCCACCACAGCACCGCCATTTTCGCGGTCTGGTCAGTCAGGCTTTTACGCCACGTGTGGTTGAACAGATGGCACCGCGCATCCATGAGATTACCAGTACCTTGCTTGATGAGGTAGCCGCAAAAGGAGAAATGGATCTGGTCAGTGACCTGTCCGCTCCCCTTCCCATCATTGTTATCGCCGAACTGCTTGGCGTACCTCCTGAGGATCGCAACCGCTTCAAGGATTGGTCAAATACCTTAATAGCCTCCACTTCTGCCACGCCAGCAGACAAGGCCAGGCTGAAAGAGGTTCTTCCCATCTTTAAGGAAATGTTCGCGTACCTGCAGAATTTCTGCCAGGCGCGCCGTGAACAACCGCGGAATGACTTGATCAGCCACCTCACGAAGGCGCAGTTTGAAGGCAGGATGCTGGATAATGATGAGATCCTGGCCTTTGTGACGACCCTGCTGGTCGCGGGCAATATCACCACGACCATCCTGCTCGGGAACGCCATTGTGTGCCTGAACGAGCATCCAGACGCCACAGCAGCCATCAGGGCTGATCCTTCGTTGCTTCCATCTGCGATCGAGGAGATCTTGCGCTATCGCCCACCCTTTACGGTTACCATGCGCACAACGACCCGGCAGGTGACGATACAAGGAGTGACCATTCCAGCGAATCAGATGGTCATCACCTGGCTGCTCTCCGCCAACCACGACGAACGGCAGTTTCCTGAGCCAGAACGCTTCGATATCCGGCGCCATCCCAATCGTCACCAGGCCTTCGGGCATGGCATCCACTTCTGCATCGGTGCCCCACTCGCGCGACTGGAGGCTAGAATCGCCCTGGCCCTGCTGTTCGAGCGTTTTCCATCATTGAAAATACAGCCTGGTGCCGAACTGGAAGCCTATGAAAGCCCCTTCATTAACGGCGTCAAAAATCTGCCTGTGAGCTGGTAATCGCAGTACATTCTACTGAGCTGATAATCGCGACCAACACTCCACCGACGTTCGAGAGCAGGCTTCCCAGCACATCAGCCTGCTCGAACGTGGGCTGATCAACATCCACATTGGATCAATCGGAAGAGGTACCCTCATGGGTACCCCCTTCCGATTAACGTAAAGATTCGTTCATTCCATTATTTCCCGGCCAGGCGGGCGACAACGGGTGCGAAGTTTTCCATTTGTCCGGCATTGATGTGGATATAGGAAAACCTCAATTGCTCTCGCTGCGCGAGCAGATGCTCTACGGCTTGCTCGGTGCTCATAGCTTTCTTTTGCATATAAGGGCCGCCAGTAATATTAAACACTTCAACAGGACTATCTGTAATGACGAGACCGAAGTCAGACTGGCTGAACTCAAGTTGTTCAAAGCGCTCGCCAGCCGCTTCGCGTATCCAATCAACCTTTTGCTCCAGAGGAACATCACTGACGGATTCTCCCGGCCTGGCAAACTTGATGGTGGGAGAGACGATGTCAGCATGCCGAGCGGCAATGGTGAGCATGCGCTTATTGGCACTTCCGATAAAGATGGGAGGATGAGGTCGCTGAACTGGTTTAGGCAGGGCTTGTAAGTCCGCAACGGTATAGTATTTACCAGTGAAGTTTACCCGTTCTTCGGTGAAGAACTGTTTGAGAATCGCAACGGCCTCCTCGACGCGACTGACTCTGGTACCAGCGGAGTCAAACGGGAGGCCCAGTTGCTGATAATCATCGGGCCCAACACCAGCGCCGATGCCTAACTCAAAGCGTCCATCCGAAAGCAGGTCCAGCGTGGCAACCTCTTTGGCTAAAACCGCTGGATGACGGTAATCATTACAAAAAACATAGCTCCCCACCCGTAAGGTTGTCGTTGCCTCTGCCGCAATCGCCAGGGCCGCAAACGGTGCCACGTTCATCTGTATGCGATCCGGCAACAACAAACTGCTATAACCAAGCTCTTCAGCACGGCGGGCAAAACTGGTCCAGGTCTTACGTGACTGCCCATTGCCTCCTACAACACCAAAGCGAAATGGTTTCAACATCATGCAATCTCTCTTTCATTCTCTAGTATTAACATCTTCAGACCGATCTTTTGTATCTTTACATTGACCTGTGATCGCCCCTATTATTAAGCAGGTGATCTATCCAAAAGATTTTAATTTAGGTATACTGATTATATAATTAAATTTAGCAAGGTGGCAAGACCTATATGAGTCCTCGTGCTTATCGGCTCGGTCAACGCCAGGCGGCAACCGAGCAAACCCGAATGCGCATTATCAATGCCAGTCGCGAGCTATTGATGGCTGAACATGGCTTCTCGCACTTTTCAATGGAGATGGTAGCCAAACAGGCCGATGTAGCTCGTATGACGGTCTATCATCAGTTTGGATCCAAAACGGGTCTGCTTGAAGCATTATGCGATTCTCTGGCAGCCAGCGGTGGTATGGAACAGATGGCGACAGTGTTTCGCCAGTCGGAACCGCTTGAGGCGCTTCAACAATATATCGCTATTTTCGGTCGATTTTGGAACGCGGATCGACTCGTCACGCGACGCCTGCGCGCGCTGGCAGCCCTCGATCCGGAATTCGAACAGGTTATTCGTAAACGCGATGAATGGCGCAGAAAAGGGGTTCGCACCCTGCTCAGCCGTATCGTTGAAGGGCACAAACAGCCTGGTACTGAAACGATAGATGAGACGGTCAACGTGCTCTATACGCTGATCGGCTTTGAGGGCTTTGACAGCCTGGCCGGACCCGAGCGTTCCCTGGAAGATGTGGCGGATCTGGTATACCAGCTTGCCCTGGCAGCGATCGATCGCCTCATCCCAGGTATACCCCCATCATCGTAGGTGCGCCCCTTGCGGGCGCTTCCCACCTCCCTTCACGTGGATCTCTGCCCTTGGTTGGGAAGGTGGCATCTTTGGTGGAGCATACGCGCCCAGGACATGATGGCGATCATTACCATGTGCAGCCTATGAAACTCTTGCCGCCCTCTGTCCAGCGGCCTCGTATCCCCGTCTGGCCAATCGGAGTCTGGCCGCGTGAAAAATCGATGCAGCGCGTTCTGCGGTGGGACGGTATTGTCCCGCAGAAAAAGGATGGCAGCGATACACAAATGACGCCCGATGATATCCGCGCCATCAAAGCCTATGTTGAGGCCAATGCAAGCTCATTACGCCGTTCGATATTACCTGGGAAGGCGAAACACCCGGCGATGATCCCGAACGCGCAGCGGCCATTGTACGCCCCTGGATAGACGCGGGCATCACATGGTGGATGGAAGCGCGCTGGGGCAATGCGAGCCTTGAAGAGGTGCGAGAACGCATCAAACAGGGACCGCCACGCATCGTTTAACATAGGTGCGCCCCTTGCAGGCACTTGCTGTCTTCCCGCTCGAAAACGGTTATGGTTTCTTTTTCGAGCGGGAAGGATAAAAGCGCCCGCAAGGGGCGCACCTACGGCGTGGGATTGACCCATTTGCCGATGGCGTGGACAATATGGGCCTGTTGGAAGCCGGCTGCTTGATAGGCATGACGGGCCGGGAGGCGGTCCATATCGGTTTCGACAATGGCTTTTCGAGCTCCATGCTGCTTGAAGCGGTGCAAGATCTCTAGCAGCAAAACCCGGGCGAGGCCGTGCTGCTGGAAGCGTGGATGGATGCCAATCGGCTCGATCTGGGCCAGCTGGCGCACGGATTCTAGCCAGCCGACACAAAAACCAGCCAGAGAGCCGTCAGACGCCTCGATTACCAGGTCCAGTTCAGGACGATAGGTGGGCATCTGCAGTACCCTGGCCCTCCACTCAGGAGTCATAGAGTCAGATTGAAAAGCGGCGCGATGCAGTTCAGCATAGGCCGCGACCTCGTCCAGGCCACGCAGGGTGCGCAGTGTAAAGCCGGTGGGCAGTGCTGGGACAGGCGGTAGGTTTTCGAGCGGATGCTCCAGGTATACATAGCGCTCATACTCATCAACGAGAAAGCCATGGGCATTCACTAGCTGCTGCCGCTCGTGATCTTCTTCCCAGAATTCTGCCCAGTAGGGTAGTGGTTTACCGCGATCAGCATCCCGCTCACGAAAGCGCTGATCCGCCCAGGCAAAGAGGTCCGCTTCAACCTCGCTCTGCTGGGAGCCCGGGAGGATGAAAAAATCGAGGGCCGCCCAATAGTATTGCCAGGCAGCCAAACCAACCATCAATCCCTCATTGTTTTCCCAGTAAACGGCATCGCCACCAGCTTGAATAGCCGGCGTGCTCAAGCGCCAGGGCCAGTCAACGATGTGGCGACATGAGTACGGCATCTCGCGCACAAGCTCGAGCACGCGCAGCAGGTGGTCCCCGCCGTCAAAAGAATGTCGAGCAATAGTCATGATGGAATCCTTCCCATGCTTATCCCTCCTGAATGGAGGAAGGATAAGCGGATTTGCACATTAAAACCAGTCGGTGAAGCTGAGGCAGCTATGCCCGATAGGGAAAAGCAGGTGCAGCACTGATAGAGCCGCATCCGGTAACTGCTGAGGATGTTGCGTGAGTATCCACGACACCGGACGATAACCAAAGACCAGCTGGGCAAAGCTTTGTGGCGAGCACTGGAAGGTAATCGCGGCTGGCGAAGGAGTGGCGACTATGCGTAGCTTCGTACCTTCAACACCCAGGGTAACGCTTTCATCGCCAATCACGAAGTGTAGCTCGCCTGACCATTGCGCCAGCGCGCGTTGCCAGCGTGCCTCAAGCTCTGGCAGCATGGCGTTGAAAAGCGTGGGCAGATGAACGAAGCGCCCCATCCAACCGGCGTAGCGATGATGAAACTGGGAGGTGCGCACTCCCCATTCTTTGGCCGGATTCTGCCACTTCGAGGTATCGAGTACCTCAAGGTGGTCAATGGCGTTATACAGTTCAGCCGAGTTCGGCGGGAAATAATAGGTATGCTTTTCGGGAGCCTCTGGCCCATCAGTGAGATGCACATGCGCCTGCATCAATGCGATTTGCGCCGACCAGTTATCGGCCGCGACCTCGACGCCAAAGGCAGCACTTGGCTCACGCGAGGCGATCAGATACCCTTCGGCCTCGCCGTTGGGTGAGAGCGCGAGCAAAACACTATTGTGGTTGAAGCGGTTGCGCAACAGGTGTTCTTGTTTCTCGAGCGAACGCTCAAAGCTGCCCGTATAGCCGCCAAGACGGCGCTCGTACAGATCGCGCATAGCCCGGGCATCTTCTGGCGTGGCCTGACGCACCGTGTAGGAACTGCCGGGATGAGCTAGAATAGCCGCGCGATCAATATCATATGTCGTGACATCAAAAACGTCGGTATAGCCGTAGCGATAATAGAACTTGGGAATACCATCCAGCAATAGCAGGCTATGTCTCTGCTCGCGCGCAAATTGGATAGCATCGTGCATCAATGCGCTAGCAGTGCCCTGCTTACGCGCCTCTGGATCGACTACCACTATGCCGATACAACCAACAGAGATGCGCGCCGCACCCATGCGCAACTTCCATTCATAGAGCGCATAGCCACCAAGCTGCGTATTATCGCGGAATGCGCCGCGCAATTGCCTGGAGTGAAATTCCGGATGGGTGAGGGTGACCCGACGCCAGTGCCGCGCCTTGTCGGGGTCTGGCTGGCGTGAAAAAGCCTGGTCAGCCAAGACAAATTGCTTCTCTATCTCCTCCTCGGTCGCGAGTGGGCGAACAACAATAGATGACGAGGCCATAAATGCAAATCCTCCAATGATTAGTGAGCCAGGAATCCTTGCTGGCATCAATATACTCAAGCGTAACATCGAGAGGATAGCTACGTCAAACGCGAAAAGCCATCTCCGTGACCAATTTCGCCCATCATAGGTTCGGTAAATGTTTATATTCTGTTTATGTCAACACACGCTACGTTTATGTTTCGTTTATGCTTTAGTGGCTATACTTCCATTACAGGTTTACATATAATTGCAAGTACCAATATTTGAGCCTTCAGCCACGTGCTGCCTGCGCACGAAACATCGAACTGCTATGCACAAAGCAGTGCCAGCAGACTAGCAAAGAAAGGAGTTCGGTGATCGCCGCTTCATTTATGACAAACTCATCAATTTCACCGCAATATATACCCGGCGGGCTACAGTCCGCCATTGTGCTACGCAATGTGACCAAGCGCTTTCTGACTCCCAATGGTCAGACCTATACTGCGTTGCGGGACCTCAATCTGAGCATCGCAGCCGGCGAGTTCTGCGCGATCGTTGGGCCAACTGGTTGTGGCAAATCTACAACTCTGGGGTTGATCTCAGGACTGGAACGACCCAGCGTCGGTGAAGTCCAGGTGATGGGTCAACCGGTTCAGGGTATTGATCCACGTATTGGCTATGTATTTCAATCGGATGCCGTTTTCCCCTGGAAAAATGTCTTACGCAATGTGGCTACGGGCCCAATCTTTCGCGGTAGACCAAAGGCCGAAGCGCTCGCGCAGGCCCGCGATTGGATTGCGCGCGTAGGATTGGCTGGCTTTGAGGATCGCTATCCACATCAGCTCTCTGGTGGCATGCGCAAGCGCGTGGCCCTGGCCCAGACATTTATCAATGAGCCGCAGATTCTGCTGATGGATGAGCCTTTCAGCGCCCTGGATGTGCAAACGCGTACCCTGATGGAAGATGAATTGCTCCAGCTATGGTCTTCTACCTCGGCCTCCGTTGTTTTCGTCACACATGACCTGGAGGAGGCCATCTCTCTGGCGGATCGTGTTTGTGTGCTGACCGCTGGTCCGGCCACGGTCAAAGGCATCTATACTATTGATCTGCCACGGCCACGCAATGTGGCGGAGATTCGCTTTGATCCACGTTTTGTCCATCTATATCAGGAGATCTGGGAAGACCTTCGCAACGAGGTGTTGATTAGCTATGAACGAACGAAGCAGCGCAGTCAATAAAACGTCCACAACAGAGGAGAACATACAGGTAGATCTGGCTGGTATGCGTCGCAAGCGGCTACTGATCAATACACTGCGTGTTCTGGTATTGGTAGTAATAGTCGGCGGCTGGGAGCTTGGCGCGCGCACGAAAGTTATAGATCCCTTCTTTTGGGGCCAGCCTTCTGGTATCTGGGCTCAAATTGTGACCTGGGTCATCAATGGAACAGCTCAAGGCCCGCTCTGGGTGCAGATTGCGGTCACGCTGGAAGAAACAGTGTTGGGCTTTGCAATCGGCGTTATTTTAGGCGTCGTCTTTGGCATACTGCTGGGACGTAACAGGTTCCTGGCCGATGTACTGGGGCCATATATCAAGGCGGCTAATTCTATTCCACGTGTGGTATTAGGTTCGATTTTTGTCATTGGGTTGGGGCTAGGCATACAATCCAAGGTTGCGCTGGCAGTCGTGCTGGTCTTCTTTATTGTCTTCTTTAACGCTTTCCAGGGTGTACGCGAAGTTGATCGCAACCTGTTAGCTAATGCGCGCATCCTTGGAGCCAACTCACGCCAACTCTCTATTGATGTTATTATTCCATCTGCCCTGACATGGATCATAGCCAGCCTGCATACCAGCTTTAGCTTCGCACTGGTAGGCGCCGTCGTCGGCGAATTTCTGGGTGCGACCCAGGGTATTGGCCTGATGATTCAGACCGCGCAGGGTACATTTAATGCTAATGGAGTTTTTGCCGCCATGGTCATTCTGGCTGTCCTGGCATTGATCACAGAAGCACTGGTCACAGCACTCGAAAATCGCTTGATCACCTGGCGTCCCACCTCAACCGTCAACGATATCTCAATCTAAGAAAGGAGAGCCGAACTACCTGAACACATCGATGCTATTTGCTATTTGCTATTATACAAATGCCCATAAAGATGCCCCATCCCGACCTCACTTGAGGCGGCATACACTCTGTACATATGTGATCACTGTCGATGCATATCATCTCAGATAGGAGATAACAAGGCATATGAAGACACGGAAGCAACAACTTTGCCTGCTGATTGGTATTATTTTGATCCTCGTTCTCAGTTCTTGCGGAAACGACACCAGTAGTTCATCAAGCAAGAGCAGCACTGGCGGCGGTGGTACCACTGGCGCGAAAACCCATCTCTCCATCATGGTTGGTGGTCTCAGCAAACAAATCTATCTACCTAATATGCTCACAAAACAGCTGGGATATTTTGATCAGGAAGGCCTGGACGTTACCCTCATCGATGAGGCATCCGGTCAATCTTCAGAGGACTCGGTCCTGGCCGGCCAGGTAGATGCTGGCTCTGGCTCTTACAACCATACCATTGAACTGCAAGCGGCTGGTAAACAGATGCAGTGCGTCGTTCAATTGGATATCGCACCGGGTGAAGCTGAGATGGTCTCAACCAAAGAGGCTGGCAGCATTAAATCGATCAAAGACCTCAAGGGCAAAAACCTGGGCGTGACGGAGCTTGGTTCTGGTACCCAGACCCTGACCATTGCGTTGCTGCACAACGCCGGTATCGCGCAGAGCGAGGCTCATTTCTTGCCGGTTGGCGCAGGCGACACCTTCATTGCCGCCATGCAGCAGGGTCGCATCGACGCAGGCATGACCACAGAGCCGACCATCTCTCGCCTGCTATCCAGTGGTGTCGGCAAAGTGTTGACAGACCTGCGTACACCGCAGTCAACGCAGGCCGCCCTCAATGGTTCATATCCTTTTATCTGTCTCTTTATGAAGAATGATTATGTGAATAGCCACAAAGATGTGACGCAGAAGCTGGTCAATGCCTACGTCAAAACATTGAAGTGGATACATACCCATTCAGCAGAGGAGATCGCGGATAAGATGCCAGCCGACTACTACGCTGGCAATAAGGCACTGTACGTCACGGCATTGAAGAGCCAGTTACCTATCTTCAGTCCTGATGGCAATATGCCGTCCGATGGTCCACAGTCGGTGTATAACATTGAAAAAGAGACCAATCAAGCGGTACAGGGCAAACAAATCGATCTCAATAGCACATTCACCAACGAATTCACCAGCAAAGCAAGCTAATTAACATGGCACAGACCGGGGATGCAGCCAACGTTGGCTGCATCCCCTTTTTTAACGTAACCTCGGATCGCCAACGTTCTCATACGTCCGATTTCTCCCTCCTCGCACGTAACATTCCCTGCCGGATAGATGAAATGTATTTACGGGGCGTGTTTCTTATTCCTTTCGATAGCTTGCTTTGTTCCTGAGCGGTCAATCTCTGGAGCGACAAAGCGGTAGCCAACACCTGGTTCTGTGATCAGATAGCGTGGTTTGGCGGGGTCGGTTTCTAATTTATGGCGCAGGCGGTTGATGTAAACACGTAAATATTCGGCCTCTCCTCCATATTCTGGACCCCAGACACGCTGCAGCAGGGTGCGGTGTGTCAATACCTTGCCCGCATTGCTGATCAATTCCCCCAGTAAGTCAAACTCTGTACGAGATAGGCGCACCGCCTCGCCCCGCAGCCAGATATTGTGTCCTGGCAAATCTACTTCCAGCTCACCGAATTTTTTCACGCCACCATTTGGTTGTGCATCTCCCAGTGTGCGCCGCAGGACAGCGCGCACCCGCGCCAGTAATTCCTCAACCCCAAATGGCTTGGTCAAATAGTCATCCGCTCCCAGGTCCAGGGCGGTCACTTTGTCGTATTCGGCATCCAGTGCGGTTAAGACAATAATGGGGACGGCAGAGAGCTCGCGTACACGCTGACAGACGGCCAGGCCATCCATGCGCGGCATCATAATATCTAGAATCAATAGATGCGGCTCCTCGCGTTCCCAGACGGCCAGCGCTTCCAGACCATTGCTGGCTTCCAGAACTTCGAAACCACGGGCACGCAGATTGCGACTGACAAAATCTCGCAATGTGCCTTCGTCTTCAGCAAGCAAGATACGTTTAGGTTTCATCGTCATACGCGTCTCCATTCTTCTGGCGAGATGTCTGTAGTCAGTGTTTCAGCCGTTGTAGCAGCAACGGCAATCGGCAACGAAAAGGTGATCGTGGTTACGCGCTTGCTACTGGCGGCCTGGATCTTGCCCCCGTGGGCTTCGACGAAGGCCTTACTAATTGCCAGGCCCAGGCCAGTACCGCCCAGGCGCTGCTGCCGTCCATAGCGGGCGCGATAAAAACGTTCAAAAATATGCGGTAATTCATCGGGCGCAATGCCCTGACCGGTATTGGAGATGGCAATCGTCACAAACTCGACCTGGCACTCGACCATAATCGTCACGGTTCCCTCTCCATACACCAGTGCATTTGACAGGAGATTATGCAAGACGACTTCGATGCGCGCACTATCAATGTTGACTTCAGGCAAAGTTGCAGGTAGCTGCAGTTGGATTGAGGCGGTTGGATAATGTGGCCGTTCATGCTTGACCGCTGTCTTCAACAAATCTTGCACACTGGTCGGTGACAGATTCAGTTGTAGTAAGCCCGCTTCCTGGCGCGAAAGATCCAAAAGATTCTTGACCATCTGCGTCAGGCGATCGGCCTCGCTACTGATGGTTTGTAGAAAGTGGCGCTGGTCTGCGGTTGACCAGCTAACGTCCTCTTGCAACAAAGTCGAAACGTAACCCTTGATCGCGGCCAACGGTGTGCGCACCTCATGGCCGACTGCGGCCAGCAAGGTAGTCTTAAATTCATCCAGTTCGCGCTCGCGCGTAATATCCCGTAACAGTAGTCCGCGCCCGATAGGCTGTCCCGCCTCGTCTTCGACATCAAAGAGCCGTAAGTGAAGGGAGCGACGCTGTTCATGAGATGATACCGTGACCATAGCTTCGCTCGTAGCAGCATTTTCGAACCGCGTCAGCACGGCGTCCACCTGTTGCGCATCAACCGCATTGGCGCGCAAAGCGGCGTAGAGCGTAGTGATTGAACAACGCTCTACGCTTTCGCCTCCCAGATCCAGCAGGTTACGCGCACCCTGGTTGGTATAAAGAACGATGCCGTCAATACCTGTTAAAACCAGGCCATCATGCATACTTTCCATGATGGCGGCCAGCTTCTGCTTCTCTTCAGCGGCATGCTGATAGAGCCGTTCGTTTTCCCGCGCAACTTCGTGCAGCCGCTCGTCGCTGCGCTCATAGAGCACAGCGTGTTCCCAGGCCAGGGTCGCATAGTTGGCGAAGGTCAGTAGCAGATCAATCTCGTTCTGGTTAAACAGGTGTGGCTCGGTGCGGTGAACCAGCAAGACCACTCCGCCCGCGTGGCGACTGATAATAGGGATAGCCAGCACCGACCTGAAACCGTCCTCATAAGAAAACGAGGCGGTCCCAGGACCTAATAATTTTTGTACTGGCGCGCCATCACGAAGAGCGACCACGGGAGCGGAGCTGATATGTTCAGGGGTCAGCGCCAGCTCTCGATCGTAGTGTTCGCTATGCCCATCACTGACCAGTACGCGCAGGATGCCCTGATTATCGGGCAGCAGTACTGCCGCGGCTTGCACATCCACCAGTCGGCGCGCCTCACGAATGATTTTTCTAACGACCGCGTGCGGCTCCAATGAACCTACCACGGCATTTGAGGTTTCCAGCAGCGTGCGTAACTCGCCCAGCTTCTCCAGGCCATCGAGCTCCAGACGCACCAGCGAGCGGGCCAGCGCGCCCACCTCATCGCCACGGGCGGCCAGAATGGTCGTATCCATTGGAATAGCAAGCTTTGAGGAGGGGAGGGCCTGATGCTGGCGGGCCAGCGTATGCAGTGGACGAATAACCCGGCCCAATAAAATCAGCCAGAACAAGAGTCCGCCACAAGCAAAGAGGACGATAGCGGTCAGTAACCAGAGATGGAATTGCGCGACGACAGATAACGCTTCTTCCGCTGGTCGCTGCACCACGACAGCCCAATCCGCGTCCGAGATAGGTACGGCGCTAAACAGCCAATCCTGACCATCCTGCCCACGTCCAATCTGTGAAGCTACATGATTATGCAGGGCCTGTTCGGCACCTGGCAACTCATCCAGCACGGTCTGCAGGATACGCTGACGCTGCGGGGTTGCGACGAGAACGCCGCGACTATCAATGACGTTGATCATCAGGTGCCGCCCCTGCTGCTGCTGGGCATTGACGACAGCAATCAGAGGCTCGCTCAGCTCAACCAGTGAAATACTGACCGCGACGATGCCAACCAGGCGACCATCGGAGAGGCGCATCGGCTGCGCGATAATCACGCCGGCATTAAAGGTGGTCTCAACCGCTATCCCTACTTCAAAAACCGGACCAACCGACATACGGGCTCGTTGTACGACATCAGGAGGAGAGAATTCAGTATTGAGGGCCGCGCTGTTTATCGGCCAGGTCACTTGCAAGACGCCAACCGGATCTAACCAATAAACATGATCCACATCGGGACGCGAAAGTTTATAGGTGCGGAAGGTATTAGCAATTTCTTGCGTATCAGAAGTCTGGTCTACCTGCTTGCCGAGCGCAGCTAACGAGCTCTCCGCATCGCGGATCTGCAAATTGGTCTCTAAGGCAATCTCCTGCGCCAGCGCTTGATCTGAGGCCTGGACATCGCTGCGCAATTGCTGCTCAACCACACTATTCACTGCTAAGCCGCCAACCAGCACAATCAACATAAAGAGCAGATACACACTGAGCAGTTGCATCAACAATGAGCGGCGCACGAAATGAAGCATGAATAGTACTCCTCCTTGAGTTCCATCAAAGATTCACCATTGTTTGCACTGAAGTATAGCACAGCTGCTTTTGCTTCACCACAGCGCCCGCTTGTTTAAAAAATAATAAATGGCTCGATGCATGATGATGCATCGAGCCATTCGTCTATCAGGCTACCGTTTTCTCAGAGGCACATTCTAAAAGCAGCATGGCAGTCGGCAGCGCTTCATCCGCATCCTCGTGCCATTGATAATACCCGAGCCAGTAGTGGGCCTCCAGTATCAATTCATGCACGCTTCCTGCGCGGAGCAAGCGAGCGATACGCTGCTCATTATCTTCACCTTCACGCTGTAGGGGAGAAAAAAAATTGCTCTTCCATCTCTTCTGGTTTGTCTGTCATTGTCGTTCACTTTCACTAATGTTAGATTAATTCATCCACCCTGAATGATCTTTTGGCTTACGCTTACGACTGCTGCTCTACCTTGTTGAAAAGTTGCTGGAATAAGGCGACAATATCTTCATTACTAACATCGAGTGAAGCATCTCCAACTGAAAGTTCAAATTTTTGATAGACAGGTATCTGCGTAGGAGCCAGACCGCCAAAGAGCCAGGTTCCACTCTCTTCAGCAACCTCCAGCGCGGCTGCGTTCAGCCGTTCGCGTTCGCCACGGATAAAGATATGCATCATGTGTGTCTGGGGCACCGCAGGCATGATCTCGATCTGGGGAAAAGCTGATAAAGCGGCCGCGATCGCTTTGGCTTTCTGATGATAGGCTTCCATGCGCTCCAGGCGCTCGGCCAATCCTTTGCGTGCCGCCAGCACATAGGGATAGAGTTGGTAAAGGTTACCGCCCTGTCGGCGCTGCCAGATGCGCGCCTCGTCAATGACATCGGCCGGTCCTGTCAGCACAGCCCCGGAGATACCACCCAGGCTCTTATAGAAAGAGACATAGACACTATCGAAGAGGCCAGCGATTTCAGCATAGTCACGCTGATAATAGGGCTTGCATTCCCAGAGACGTGCGCCATCTAGATGGAGGGCAATATTGCGCTCTCGGGCCCAGCCGGTAATGGCCGTCAGTTCATCCCAGGCAGGTAGTTGACCACCAATCTCGCGCTGCGGCAGCTCCAACAGGAGCGCACCCAATGGCTCTTTGACTGCCTGTAAATCTTCTAGCGTCATCAACTGGTATGGCGAGCCAATCAACACCGTTTGCAGACCATGCAGACGCCGAGGGGCCTGAAATTCATGTATTTCCAGATGTGCCGTGGGATGAAAACCGACGCGTGGCAGATGTCGACGATCGGTCCAGATACGTAACGCAATCTGCTGACACATAGTTCCGCTGGGCATAAAAACAGCGGCTTCTTTGCCCAGCAACTGGGCGACCTCGGCCTCAAAATCATTAATAAGCTTACCCTGCCCGTACACATCGGGAGCCTCCTCAGGCTGCGCCGAATCAGCCAGCTCGTGCAAAATCTGCGGCAGTGTCTGAGCATAATGATAATGACCCGCAATTGAGCGGCTACAACTTTTACGGACTTCGCGGAGATCACGTGCGTTCGCCATACCTGGAGATCCTTCTAACTATTTCTTCTAGCACAGTGGAAAACCTACTAGCCCTCCCAAAGCGCTATCTCATCTTTATTGCATTGTAACATAAGCATGTACGGATCTCAAAAACCCATACGCGCACGCCTCCCCAAACATATCACCGGGGCCGTGACATGGTACGGAGGGCTGGATCGTTATGATGGGCGGGCATGCCGGGGGCATGATCAAACGGTTTCGTGTTTTGGGAACCGCCGTATCCATGCGCGCTTTTTTTACGAACCTCTCCCATAAAACCTGGAATACAAGATGAAGTTAAACGTATTGTTACAGATTGGCTGATCTGTTACACTCGGATACATCAATACACAGCAAAAAACATTTGTGTAAGCATAAGGGAGAGTATTGATTTTGTGTAACTCTGAGTCTGGGGAGCACATATGCAGCGCAGGGAGCCACAGACAAAGCCGAGGATAGTTTACGCGAGGCCATACAACTAAGTTCTACCTGTCACAACCTGCGTACTGCACTGCTGGCCATCCGTACGCTGGCTAACCTCTATGTTGAGCAGGGAAAGCTACCACAGGCCTGGCAGCTCTATCATGAGGGCCTGCGCATCTCCAATGAAAAATCGCTTGCCGCGTTGCCTCCGCTGGGCTTTATGTATGTGGGGCTCGGCGAGCTCTGCTATGAATGGAACGATCTGCACAAGGCTCGCGAGTATCTACAGAAAGGCATCGAACTTGGACAGCGTGGTGGCGATATCAAAATATGGTTACTGGGCTATGCCGGATTGATGCAAACGCTGCTGGCATTGGGGAAATCCTCACAGACCTGGTCGCTCTTTACCGAAGTCGAAGAGCTTATTGCTCTCTGAAGGGCTCTCAAACCAGGCCATTGCAGATAGGTTGATTATCGGGCAGAACACGGTTAAGACCCATCTGAAAAATATCTATGGCAAACTCGATGCGCACAGCCGAACGCAGGCCCTGGCCGCTGCGAGAAGTCTGCACTCGCTCTAATGCATTCACGCTTTTGGGTGATGTTTTTCCTGGCTGCCGATGATACTTTATTGCCACAACAACAATTCTAACACGTGGATAATAAAGAAGGAGATAAGATGGCTCTATCAGCAGAAGAAATCACGGCACACTATACCAGCACGCTACACGCCCTCGGCGAGATAGCCTGGAGCTACTACTATCAAGGTCAGCTTGATGATGCCATGAAGCTATTTGAGCAAGGATCACATCTGCTGGGATTTCCAGAAATAGCTGTTATCGATCGAGCGCGATTCCTGCTCAGGTACGCTGAGTTCGTGATCGCGAACTACTTCCTCACCAATCAGGATGAAGAGCTGATGCTCACCATCATTCACCAGGCACAAGAAACAGCCCGGCATAGCCAGGATCAACAAAGTCAGGCCACTGTACTCTATCTAACAGGGCAAATGCGCTACTATCAGAATATACAGAAAGGCATTCAGGACTACACGGAAGCCAGGACTACGCTTCAACAGGCTCATAAACTCTATGCGACGTTGGGAGCCACAGAAGGCATTGCTCAAATTCTCTTTTACATTGGTCTAACACATGAGCGTGAAGATGATGAAGAACGCGCTGAAGCATATTATCAGCAAGCATTGGAGATCGCGCGCAGACATAGCTACAAATGGATTATCTCTGAAGCAACCCGTCATCTATCTGGTCTGGCAATGCAGAAAGACACTGATTTAGCCCTGCGCTATGCGTTAGAATCTTTGCGCTTGCGTTCAGAGATAGGCTTTAAGCGTGCGCTTCCTGCGGCCCATTTCCTGGTCAGTGATGTCTATACGCGGCGCAATGAACTAAACAAGGCTCTCGAACATTGTCAGCAGGGACGACAGCTGGCGGAGGAGATGGGCCTGCGCAGCGCCATCCTGATGAGCCTGCTTACGCTAGGTCAGATCCAGCAACAACAGGCGGCATTTGAGGAGGCGCAGTCCACCTTCGAAGCCGCCGCTCAGCTAGCGCAAGAATTACATATCGCATTTGCCATCTCAGCAGCCAGGGAAAGTCTAGCCCGGCTCGCCAGTCAAAGGGCACAACGTAAGATGGATGCAGATAAACATAATTAGTATTGACAAGCAAACCGCGGGGCAATTTTTTTAATTGCAAAAATTTCGTGATAAAAACAGTCGATTCTGGCACAGGCCATTCGTCATCCTCATGAAACCAACGAACTGCGTTGGCTTTATCTCAAAGAGCATTCGATTCATGCATATGCAAAGGAGTTTTAGCATGCGTTACTTACTATTGATCTACGGTAATGAGGCAGAGGCGGCAAAGATGAGTCCAGAGGAGATGCAGGCAGAGATGACGGCATACACCGATTTTACAGAGATGATCCAGAAGAACGGCGCCCATCTTTCGAGCGAGGCCCTGCATCCTGTCAATTCCGCCACCACGGTACGGGTGCGTGATGGCAAGGTGCTGACCACCGATGGCCCTTTCGCCGAGACCAAAGAGCAGTTGGGCGGCTTTTATCTGATCAAGGGCGAAAACCTGGATGAGGCCATCGCCATCGCCGCCAAAATTCCCGGCGCCACCACCGGCTCGATCGAGATTCGTCCGGTTGTTGAGTGGGATTAGTAGTCATTCCAACAGGCGACGTAAAAATGGGCCACTGCGCTGGATTTCTAGCACAGCGGTCCATTTTCAGGTACACTATCAGCGATAGATAGAGGAGAGCATATTTTGACTGGGAGCGCCTTGCTGGTGAATGATGCAATGAGCAGGATTAATATTGATCGACGGCTGGATCAGCTCTTCCGCGAGGAGGGTGGGCGGGTGCGGGCGGCCTTGATCAGTAGGCTACGGGATTTTGAGCTGGCGGAAGATGTGCTACAGGAAGCTTTTCTGAGCGCCATCGAGCATTGGCCCAGCGAGGGATTGCCAAACAATCCCGCTGGCTGGCTGCTCGTAACGGCTCAACGCAAAGCGATTGATCGGCTGAGACGCGCCCAGGTGCTCATGCAGAAGCAGGCGGAGATGCAGCTGCTGGTAACGCTCAATGAAAACGCGGTTTCACTCTCCGAAGAAGAGGTTTTCCCGGACGACCGTCTGAAGCTGATCTTTACCTGCTGCCATCCTGCCCTGAACCAGGACGCGCAGGTGGCCCTGACCCTGCAGACATTAGGGGGCCTCTCAACCACCGAAATAGCCCATGCATTCCTCGTCAGCGAGACCACGATGGCCCAACGTCTGGTGCGCGCCAAGCGTAAGATACGAAATGCCGGTATCCCCTATTCGGTTCCCGCTGCGCACCAACTTTCAGAGCGTCTCAGCGGTGTCCTACTGGTGCTCTACCTGATCTTCAATGCAGGCTATATCTCAAGCCAGGGAGAAAGCCTGCTGCGCAACGAACTGTGTGCCGAAGCCATCCGACTCTGCCGGGCGCTGGCCCTCCTCCTACAACAGGTTGTTCCACCCGCCGAGCAAGCCGAAGCCCTCGGGCTACTGGCGTTGATGCTGATCCACGACGCGCGGAAAGAAGCCCGGATCGGTCCCGAAGGCGAGTTGATCATCCTTGAGGAGCAAGACCGTAGCCTATGGGATCAGCAGCAAACACAGGAAGGGATGGCGATCCTGGACCAGGCTATGCTGGCCCACAAACCGGGACCCTACCAGCTCCAGGCGGCAATCAGTGCGCTGCACTCGCAAGCCGCCAGCGCCGAAGAAACCGACTGGCTCCAGATCTCTCTGCTCTATGGCGCCCTGATCAAACATCAGAGCTCGCCCGTGATCTGGCTCAACTGGGTGGTGGCTGTAGCCATGGCCAGCACGCCCGCGCGCGGCCTCGAACTGCTCGCCGAGATGGAAAATGTCAACATGCAGAACTACTACCTCTTCCACGCCGCCCGCGCCGACCTGCTGCGCCGCAACCAGCAATACCAGGCAGCCAGAGAATCCTATCAGCGAGCCCTGGCCCTGACCCAGAATACCGTCGAGCAGGCCTTCCTCAAACGTCGCCTGGCCGAGCTATCAACCAAACAAATTCACAGCACACATCAATGAACCATCACAAAGGTTGATTACAGTCTAGCCCAACATGGTGAGTGTGTTGGGTGTGTTGGGTGCACAACACGCTATTCTGAAAAGATGCTATTCCATAAATCTCTACTTACAACCACCTGGGAAACCACTCCATAGGAGGATGTTATCTCCTCACGCGCTTGCTATGCTTAACGCAGATGTCTGGATAAAGACCCATGATAACCAGAAAGGCAAGGAGAGCATTATGCGCCACCATCCCTATCGAAACTACCGTATCATAAGCGTGCTGTTCTGGTCCTTCCCGTACTTACCCTGGCAAGCTTTCGGTCACTGGAGTGGATTTATCGTCGGCGTGATCATGGCCATCATTCTCACAACGATGCTCAACAACCTCTTTCACACAGGCAACTGGAATAAAATCTTCACCTGTCGAGCAACAATCTTTACAGATAGAGAGACCATATCAACGCGGCTACCGGACAGAGGAGCCTTCCTATCCTATGGAGCTACAGATACACCAGAAAGAAACAAACCAGCAACAATACGAGGAAATGCAGGTACCGTATCCGGAAATGCCCCCGCCATCGTAGGTGCGGCCTTCAACGGCCGATTGCCGCCCGCCGCAGCGTGGCGGCCCGGTATCCCCGCCGCTCGGTACCTCGTCGAAAAACCCGTTGCCGTACGCGGTGCCCAAAAGCGAGCCTCCCGCCCCGGAGGGTCGCGCCTTTTGTGGAACGTACGCGTGTGAAAACGGGTTTCAGCGAACATCACGTGTAAAAGGGACATGCCTGTGCAGGAACGGGGCCGCCACGCTGCGGCGGGCGGCAATCGGAGGCAAGCTCCGAACCTATGGGATTTTCCGCTTTCTCTTATTATTTTCACCTTACATATATTATTCCTATATATATTATCATATGAATTATTTGTTTCAATGATGGTTAATCGACGATTTGGAACCCTTTAAAGATATGTCGGACCGGGTATTGAAAAATGCTAATGCTCTTTAAATAACAGAATTTCTAAATATGCTTGACTCATATTAGATAATGTTTTATAAGTTAAAAAGTGTATTAAGGAGAAAGAAGGCATGGATAGTCTAAGTGAACAGCAACAGCAGGCATCGGAAAAGCCGATTATCAACATCACGGGCGAGAAGGTGGCGCTGGGGCCCATCCGGCGCGACCAGGTACCGCTCTTTTATCGCTGGGCCAATGATTTCAATGTCTTACGTACGCTGCATATTCCACGCCCCAGTACATTCGAAGAGAATCTGGCCTTTTTTGAGCGAGATGTGGAGGATGAGAAGCGCCGGACGGTGGTCCACTTCACCGTCTATGATCGGGCCAGCCTGACCCCGATTGGACGCGTCGATCTGGAGGAAATCAACCATCGCGATCGCCGGGCCGAATTTGGGATTGAGATTGGCGAGCCTGACTATCGCGGACGTGGCTACGGCACTGAAGCAACGCGCTTGATGCTGGATTATGCCTTTACCGGGCTGGGCCTGCACAATATTGGGTTGTACACCTGGGAGTATAATCTGGCCGCCCAGGCTGTCTATAAGAAGGCTGGCTTCCGCGAAGTGGGACGACGACGCCAGGCCAAGTTTATGGGCGGAAAGCTCTGGGATATTATTTATATGGACTGCCTCTCGACCGAATTTGTCAGCCCAGTCCTGAGCAAGATCATGGTGCCCGACGAAGTACGTTCATAAAATACTATCTATTCATCAATGAGCCAGGATGCCTGCGCGGATCGTCTGGCTATCCGATCGATCTGCGCTGCGATACACCTCCACGCGACTGTTCCTGTACAATCTGGCTCAAGAGGGTAATGCCCTGCCGAATGCGTGCGAGAGGGTTGGAGCTAAAGCTCAGGCGCATGGCTGGTGGCATGTCGGGCAAAACATAAAAGGCGCTGCCGGGCGCAATACCTACGCCTCGCTGGATAGCAGACAAGTAGAGTTGGCGTTCGTCGATGTGCTCGGGCAGGTTAACCCAGACGCAGAGGCCGCCTGCCGGCACTGACCAGTCGCATTCTGGTAGATAGTCCGCCAGCGCTTCCAGCATAGCCTCGCGCCTTTCGCGATACAGCGGACGCACCTGCTGGATATGAGCCTGCAGTTGGTGCCGCTTGAGATAGTTGGCCAGAGCGTACTGCAAGATGGGCGAGCAGAGCAGGTCGCTGCTACGCTTGGCGCCAGCCAGTAACTGTATCTGCTCCGGCGCGGCCACGACCGCGCACAGACGTAGAGCGGGCATCAATACCTTCGAGAAGCTAAAGAGGTAGATGACCCGCCCCTCGCTGTCACTGGCCTTCAACGGCAATGGGGCCGGCCGATCATAGGAGAGCAAGCCATAAATATCATCCTCTACGATCAGCAGGTTATATTCTTTGGCTATACGAAGTACGGCGTGGCGGCGCTCCTGGGCCAGCGAGCGGCCGGTGGGGTTATTGAAGGTTGGGATCAGGTAGAGCAGGCGCGGCCGATAGCGCTGGCAGGCTTCTTCCAGGGCGGCCAATTGAATCCCATCCTGGTCGGTTGGGATGCTGATAATGCGCTGCCGGCGCTGAGCTGCCAGTTCCAGCAGGCCAACGTAGGTAGACTCTTCAACCAGGATAACGTCGTCAGGAGTTACGCAGGCCCGCAGCACAAGGTCGATACCTTGTTGCGCTCCTGCCGTCATCAGCACATTGTCAGGCCTCGTCGCGATGCCGCGATCCAGTAGCAGGCGGACTATTTGTTCACGTAAGGCCAATTCTCCCTGTGTGGGTCCATAGCCAAGGGCGCAGGGCATCTCGAGAACCGCGCGCATCGCACGCTGAAATTCCGCCGTTGGATAGGTCTCAAGGGCGGGCGTCACCTGCGCAAACGAGATAATCTCGCTCTGCTCGCCTAAGCGCATCATATCGGCCAGCACGCCCTGGCTCAGCCATTCAGGTGGCGGCTGGACACGAGTGACGCGTGCTCCCTTATGTAGTCCTGTCGGAATAGGGAGGTCCGTACAGACAAACGTTCCGCGCCCCACCACCGACTCGATCAGGCCTTGCGCCTGCAGTTCAGCATACGCCGTGTGCACGGTCAGTCGCGTCAGGCCATAGTCGCTGGCTAGCTGTCGCACGGTTGGCAGTCGCGACCCCACCGGCAGAGAACCGCTACGAATATATTCACGAATCTGCTCAACCAGCTGCTGATACAGAGGAAGGGTATCTGCCCGCTGCAAAGAAAATTTCATGCACTGACCCATTCTGATATGTTTTCCATTTTGCACTCCATGTTCTCACTATACTAACCGGCCTGTTCGTTGTCTAGAGGCAATAGCAGCTATCCAAAACAGCCAATACTAAATGTTGTCAAACTCCACATATATTGTCTCTGTCCATGTACACACATTGTCACTATACAGATCTCTGTGCCGGGTATACATTCTCTACAGGAGTTCCTGATGTTCAGGAATCTGCAATGCTCAACAAGGAGGATATGACCTATGTGGGAACAGCGCTATGCTCTGCGCACAAAGCAGATGAAAAGCTCGGCCATTCGTGATTTGCTTACTATAACAGAGCAACCAAATGTTATTTCGTTTGCCGGTGGCCTGCCAGCCCCTGAGGTCTTTCCTGTTGCCGAGGTAGGCTCGATTGTGCAAAAGATTCTGCAGAACAATGGCGCGCAGGCCCTGCAATATGGTGCCACCGAGGGCTATTTTCCGCTGCGCAGCTTGATTGCGCAGCGTTATTCAAGCGCAGAACTCAAGTTGACGGCGGATAATGTATTGATCACAACCGGTTCGCAACAGGCCCTGGATCTATTGGGCAAGCTCTTTATTGATCCTGGCAAGCAGGTCGTGATCGAGGAGCCCACCTACCTGGGTGCGCTCCAGGCCTGGAACGCCTATGGTGCGCAATACCTGACGGTCCCAATTGATGAGCAAGGCATGCTGGTTGAGGAGCTTGAGTCCCGATTGCAGGACCAACCTGGCTGGATCTATGCGCTTCCAAATTTCCAGAATCCATCAGGCACTACTTTATCGCTGGCCCGTCGTCAGCGGCTCATTGAGCTGGCTATGCACTATCAGGTGCCGGTAATTGAGGATGATCCTTATGGAGAGCTGCGTTTCAGTGGTGAGCCCTTACCACCTTTACTCCATCTGGCAGCGACCACCAACACAACAGCGAGCGAGCTGCCAATCATCTATCTGGGCACCTTCTCAAAAGTCCTGGCCCCTGGACTGCGTGTGGGCTGGATGATTGGTCCTCAACAGGTGATCAGCAAATTGGCCCAGGCGAAGCAGGGAGTAGACCTCAATACAGCAACCCTGAACCAGATGATCGCGTACGAGATGATGCAGAGCGGCTTCTTACAGGAGCATATCAAAGGCATTTGTGCGCAGTATCGCATACGGCGCGATAGCATGCTGGAGGCCCTGACACGATACTTCCCTCAGACAGCACAGTGGAGTAAACCCGATGGCGGCCTATTTATCTGGGCCACCTTGCCACAAGGCATCGACAGTAAAGCGCTGCTGAGCCAGGCGATCAGGCAGAAGGTGGCCTTTGTGCCAGGCTCCGCCTTCTACGCCAACGGCGGCGGTGAGAATACCATGCGCTTAAACTTCTCCAATGCCACGCCCAAACTCATCCAGGAAGGGATCGCGCGCCTGGGACAACTACTACAGACCCTGCCAGAGATGGCTACCATCCTATCACCAGTTAGCTAGCCAGAAACAAGCAGCGAGCCAGCAGAAATTCTGCTGGCTCGCCCGTCTGAGGCGCTAAACAGGTTCAGGAGACAAGGGCCGCGACGGTTTCTGGCTCCTCCAGTCGGAAAACGCCGCGCTCCTCTTGATACGAGAAAAGTTCAGCATAGCGTCCCCAGTTAATGGCGGTCTCTAGCTGCGACCAGGATTCATCATCGCTAAAGTGTTCGTGCAACTCGCTCAGGAAACGCTCTTCAGGCAAGGTGTGACCTGGCTCGCGCGCCAGGGCGCGCACAATATGCCTGAGCATAGTAACGTTCTTGATCGCCTGCTGGCGGAAAAGATCTTTCTCCTCCAGTACGCCTGCCTCCGCGAAGCGCTTGCCGGTCTCGGTCAGAATGAGATCGCCCTCCTGGGCTTCGGCAAATCCCAGCATATGGGCGGCATCGACCATCGGCAGCAAATCGTCTACTTCTAACTGCAGGTCGCGACCCAATTGATAGAGATCTTCACGATCGCCTTTGGAATGTACCAGTTCCAATAAACCAGTCACATCACTGATCGCCACGTGCGGCAATACCTGATAGGGCTGTGGTTTAGGTGGGATCAGCTTACCGCTCGTCACTTCTTTCTTCTCCTGTGGCATCAAAGTCGAGATATCCGCTTGTGGGCTGGTCATAATGCGATAAATCAGGTCCACCATCTTTGTGTAATTGGCGTTGTTGGCATCCCTCTGCTCCATGGGCAGACCAGACAATTCGACGCGAATAATGCCTGGATTGGCGCCCAGCACAACGATGCGATCGGCCATCAACACGGCATCATCGATATTGTGCGTCACCATTAAAATGGCGCGCGTCGGAATTTTATGTTCATGCCACAGACTCAATAACTCTTTGCGCAGATTGGCGGCCGTCAGCACGTCCAGGGCGCTAAACGGCTCGTCCATGAAGAGCAGTTCAGGCTCGACGACCAGCGCGCGGGCGAAACCGACGCGCTGGCGCATGCCGCCTGACAACTCTTTGGGATAGGCATCTTCAAAGCCATCCAGACCAATCGTATCGATGGCGGCCAGCGAGCGGCGCATACGCTGCGTGGGCGGCACTTCCTGCGCCTCCAAACCCAGCTCTACATTTTGTAGCACGGTCAGCCAGGGAAAGAGGGCAAAGGTCTGAAAGACGATGGACAGATGTGGATTGGGTCTGTGCTGTGGCACCCCTTTGAACAAGACCTGCCCTTCAGTGGGTCGCAGCAGGCCAGCTAGAATACGCAGCAGGGTAGATTTGCCCGAACCCGAGGGACCCAGCAGAGCAACGAACTCGCCAGCGTTGATCTTTAAATCGATATCTTCCAGGACCACAGGAGGATTGACACCACGAGGACGTTTACCGTCCATGTCGTAGATTTTTTTGACGTTACACGTCTCCAGCAGTGTTTCGCCGGCATGAATGTTGAAATTGGCCATGGTTCTATCCTCCTTTTTAACCCAATATATAGCGACGCTCGGCCAGGCCATAGAGGCGCTTCCAGAGCAAACGATTGATCAATATCACGACGGTAGCCATTAACAAGGTGCCTGCCAGGAGCAGCGAGAAATTGCCATCCGCACCCGATGCTGCAATAATAGAGCCCAATCCAAAAGTGCTCGCCGTCTTCCCATTAAAGGTAACATATTCAGAGACCACGCTAGCATTCCAGGCGCCTCCGCTGGCCGTTAGCATGCCCGTCACCAGGTAGGGAAAGATCGCCGGCAAGATCAGGGTGCGCCAGCGGCGCCAACGCGTGACATGGTAAATGGTGGTCGCCTCTTTCAGGTCGCTCGGGATGGACATGGCACCAGCAATAATATTAAAGAGCATGTACCATTGTGTGCCCAGCAACATCAACAGGATGGCAGCCAGCGAAAGTCCGCCGGGCAGTCCTACCAGGGCCACCAGCAAAATCGGAAACAGAGCGGTCGCCGGGATCGAGGCCACCACCTGCACCACTGGCTGCAAGCGCCTGGACCATTTGGGCGAGAGTCCGATGGCCACTCCAACCGGGATCGTCCAGGCCAGGCCGATCAGCAAAGCGATCAGGGTACGCAGGAAGGTCGCTCCTGCCGCCAGCACAAGCTGTCCCCACATGACGAGCGAGACGTTGCGCAGTAAGAGGACCATGTGCCACAAACCAACCAGCACGCCGATCAGCAGAGCCACCATAAACGCAATTTTGAGCAGGCCGCCCACGGTAAATCTGCGCTGCTCCATTTTATTGACGCTGACAAAGCTGCTCGCACCAGGCAACGGCTGCAAGCGATTCAGGATACCCGCAATCACAGATCCAATTGGCCGAAAGAGTCGCTGGTTGAGCGCACCCACCAGGGCCGAACGGCGCAGAACATTGAGCACCGGAGACGTGGGCGCATCACCTTCGCTATTCATTTCGAGTTTAAAGCGGTCCGCCCAGGCCACTAGCGGACGCCAGAAGAAAAAGTCCAGCAGGATAATTAAAGCAATCAGGGTAACGAGTCCCGACACTAAAGCGGTCGCATTCCCCTTATTGGCAGCCGTCTGCAGGTAAGAACCCAGACCCGGCAATTGAAATGAGCGCGAGCCCAGCACCAGCTGCTCGGAGGCCATCAAGAAGAACCAGCCACCCGCCCAGCTCATCATGCTATTCCAGATCAAACCAATCATTGAGGCGGGCACCTCTAATTTGAAGAACCGTTGCCAGGGACGCAAACGGGCAACCGCCGAAAATTCTTTAAGATCCTTTGGCAAAGTACGAGCCGAATGATAATAGCTAAAAGTCATATTCCAGGCCTGACTGGTGAAAATGAGTACCACACTGGCCAGCTCCAGCCCGATATTTGAATGTGGGAAAAGTCCAACCAGAGCCAGCACCACGCCTGGCAAAAAGGATAAAATGGGAATGCTTTGCAATATATCCAGTAAAGGTACCATAACAGTATTGGCCCGCTTATTGGTGGCTGCAATGTGTCCATAAATGAATGTAAAGATAAGCGATAAGATATATGCCAGCAACATACGCAGAAAAGAATAACCTGCATACACTGGTAAAGTGGCCGGTGATAAATCAATTTGTATTGTTGGGCTTAGTGGGGCGGTCCAACGCGAAGCGGCAACGATAATCAGAGAAACGGCCGCGATCAGGACCAGCGCGATACCCAGATCGATGAAACCCAGTTGTTTGCGAGGCTCCTCGCGCGGTGGACGGTTCTGCCTGGGTGCGCTCGAACCACCCTGGAGCTGCTCACGCTCCTGTACGTTCTCGGGGATGTAAACCTGAGCCATCTCAGTACCTCCATCTATACGTCCGTGTTTTGATCAGACAGCACAGAGGAGCATACTCCAAGAACCCAGGTCAAAGTAGCTGGCACACATATATGCCATTAAGGTCTTGCAGGATCATCACTCGCGCTGCCCGGTGTAACGATATTGAAAGATAAACAACTGTGCATCGTTGTTCAGGGTCGGCATTCATGCCAGAAAACCTTCTCTTTCCGTCTTTGGCAGATGAAACTTTGTGATGTACGGAGATACCCTGCGACCAATGTGCTACTTCTCTACTTAAAAGCGGGCACAAAAAAACCACCATCAAAGGTGGCATAACGCATATTCACGGAAAACAAGCATAAAACATTACATGCGCAATGCATACTCCTCCCGTGACAGGTCAGCCACAGAGCAGAGGGAATCGCTAACCCCTCTCCTATACATATCACTATTATTTGTGTCAGAAAGGACACACCTTCTTGAACATTTCTGGAAAGGACTACCAGGGCCCTCGTCCATAGTGAACTTTCCTTCCTTTTCATTGCATAAAAACAAACATACTTTTTCCATGGAAACTATACCCCCCTCAATTCGCTCTTGTCAAGCTTATTTTATACGAAGTCTTACCCTCACGAATGCTTCAGCTCACCCGTCTCTCCTATCTAGCGATCGTTTAGTTTTTGGAAGTATATATTGAACCCTGCTTAAAGAGAATTTGCCTGAATCCAAAAGTGCAGTTCCTCGTTTTGGGTCGGGGTAGAGACATTGAGCATTTTGAGTAGCCGTAAGGCGGCACTGCGACCTAATTTTGCCCCTTCAAAGGCAAGACTTGGTAAGCCAGCACCATGAGCAAGGGGACTGTTTCCCATGCCCAGTACAGGCAAATGGGAACCAGACGCATCGAGAATGCGGCGAAGCTGGAGCGCTGTTTGATCATCTGTACAGAGAAACGCGGTTGGCGCATCCGTTTTTTGCGCGAGGAGGTTATGCCAATCGGTTGGATTGGCGGAGATTTCGATAAATTGAAAATTTGCTCCTGTCAATCTTTGGCAGGCCTGACGGGTAATGGAAGGCTCAAGTAGCGAATTTGGCCCGGTGATGAGTCCAACCTGCTGATGCCCCTGTTCTGCAAACCACTGACAGGCCGTCTTTATTCCTTCATCAAGAATAGCCTGCTCCAGGAGAATATATGGACGACCGTTGCGCACCAGCATTTCTAATGGGGTTGGGTCGAGCGTATTCCACTGTGTGAGCAATACACCTTCAAAACGGCTATTGGAGAACATTTCAAAATAAGCTTTTTGCCGTTGCAAGATTTTCTGATGCTTCCCCTGACCGAGAGGACAAATTAACAACTGCATATGAATTTCACTAAGTATCTCTTGTATCCCATCAACAACGTCATCTAAATTGGGATAATTGAGAGAGGGTAAAAGCAAGCCTATTAATTCACCTCTCGATTTATGGAGACCACGAGCATCAGCATTGGGATGATACCCTAATTCTTCCACTAATTTTAGAATCCGTGCCGAGGTCGCTGACGAGATGCGGTCCCGGCCATTAATCGCTCGTGAGACGGTAGCATAGCTCACTCCCGTTAGCTCTGCTATCGTTTTTAGTGATCTCTCGCGCTGTGTAGCAGCCACAAAACGCTGAGACGGCAGTTTCAAAAGTTGGAGACAATCAAGCTGCGATTGGTGAATCTGCTCCAAGACAAGCTGTAATTTGTGTGCTAGCGCACGAGGCAAATCGGGGCGTACAACGATGGGCCCTCTTGAAAGGAGTGGAGACATGGCCAGGAGACGTAAGGCAAAAGAACCTTCCTCATGTGTAGCACGTATGAACTCTTCCTCCATTATGGCTCCGGCCACAACCTCGCCTTTAATAACCGCCTCAGCTACAGCCGGGTGACTCGATAAGAAAACTGGCTCCACGTCAACTGCCGGATCAAGCCCCGCCTGTTCTAACAGAAACGTTGCGATCAAATAGCCCGTGGTAGAGTGCAGATCGACAAAGCCGAATTTTTGATTTTTGACTTGCGCAAGATGGGTGATACCACTATTATCCCGTGTAAAAATAATACTGCGATAGGGGTGGGGGTGTGCGTCATCGGGTATAATATCTATCGCCTTCACAAGTGCGCGTGCGCCAAAGCGCGCCTGAGCTTGAGCAAATGCATAGGGACCAAGCTTCGCGAAATCAATACGACCAGTTTCCAGACCTGCAAGGATATCTTCATAATTCTCATCAAGAACCACCTGGACGGTCATCCCTAGTAACGAGCCTAAGTGCTCCTGTAATTGGATGATTGCCTCATCCGTTTGGGCGAAACTCCAACGTAGTCCAGGGCTGGTAGCGAAGACAAGTGTATCCTGATCACTCTTATGGGTGCTTTGCTTCATTGCGCCATTATAACATGTTTTTCGCGAGGAAGAAAGTGGAAGAAGAGGTTATTCGGGCGAGGGCTGCGCGTCTCGCCCGAATAACCTCTTTTTACTGAAGCAGAGCGATCAAGCACGTTTACCCTGATTTTTCAAAATTAGGGAGACTCATAGGCTTTTTAAAAGTCGTTTTGTAAAATTCGTGTTAAATCGAGTTTTACAATTATTTATCCTTCTCTTTATTGACTTTATAGCACAGTCTGAAGCAAAATTGAAGTGCGTAAAGCTTTACATAACGATCTCGACGGAAAAACTGGAGGTGACGAAGTGCTGCCAGTTGCCCGTATCGAGGATGAGCAAGGCTATACAGGGGTAGCGGAGAGAGACATAAGTAAACGACGGAACGCATTCACAATACTGCTGAATCGCTAGTGTTGTCGTGTATAGAGTTTAAGGATAGAAAGAAACAGGGAAACGAACATTGAGTAATTTGACGCTTCTCGAAGTCAATGGCCTCTCTAAAGTTTACTCAAATGGGTACGAAGCACTGAAAGACGTGAGCTTTGTGGCGCGCAGAGGGGAGTTCACTTGCATTATTGGACGGAGTGGAGCCGGTAAGTCTACGCTTTTGCGCTGCATTAATGGGCTGATACCATCAACACAGGGCAGTATAAGGATTCGGGGACAGATATTACCAGTTTGGGTGAGAATGAAAAGCTTGCCCTGCGCAGAAAGATTGGCTTTATTTTCCAGGAGTTTAACCTGGTTGACCGCCTCTCTGTTATGAATAACGTGTTGACAGGACGTCTTGGCTACATAAACAGTTTTTATGCAATGCTTGGCTACTTCAGCCATGAGCATCGAGAGAAGGCGCTGGAATGCCTGGGTCGCGTCAATATGTTGCAGCGTGCGACATACAGAGCTGATCAATTATCCGGCGGCGAAAAACAGCGCGTAGCCATTGCACGTGCTCTTGCGCAAGATCCACTTATTATGCTGGCGGATGAACCTGTAGCCAGCCTGGATCCAGAACTTTCGTGGAGCGTCATGGGCGATTTGCGTAAAGCTGCCAAAGAACTGGGTGTATCAACTATCGTCAATATTCATGACATTGAGACAGCGAAACATTTTGCTGATCGCATCATTGGCATTGCTCAAGGACGCATCCTCTATGATGGTTCGCCAGCGCTGCTCACTGACTCTTTGTTGCAAGAAATTTATCGTGGCGTTAATCCAGCCGCGCGCTCGCGTTACGAGCACGTTTCGCAACAGAATGAATAAGGCGCTGCGAGTTATTCTGCGAGAACATTCCAGTATCCTGGATGTCTCTTGGCGGCGTAGAGCTAGAAATGGCATGCCATTCATTTGGATGAGCGAAGCCGCCTAAACAGCCACCACTGTTTCTGAGAAAAGATTCGCTCCCAGTGATGAGCTCTGGCGGCGGAGCTAGCCGCGAGTGAGCGGCGTTTCCAAATGCTTTTTACAGCATTGCCATGAGGAGAAAAAGACGTGTCAATTGAAGAAACGGATAAAACAACAATTGAAGATCTGAGAGTGGTCAATTCCGGAATTCCTGATGGCCGGACACAAGCGAAGAACAGCTGGTTCCGCAAACCGACGCCAGACCTTACGAAGCCCTTTGGTTTTTTCCACTGGCCGCTTGAGTTTACAGCTCTGGCGGTAGCCATCTGTGCGGCGCTTCTGTTTGTACGAGTCATAGATGCGGGAAGTGTTTCTATTAACTGGGCTTTAACATTCAATGTGAATATTGCTGTTGCGCTCATTATCGCTGTATTGGGAACAGTTGCAATTGTACCCAAAGCGATAAAAAAGCCTCGGGAAGTGCTGAACTCGACCAGTATCGTTTCGATTACCGTCCTACTCTTTGTGGCCCTGTACTTTTTGTCCGGTGACATACCTCTGGGTCCGGTCAAGGGC
Organism: Dictyobacter formicarum; assembly: GCF_016587435.1. The sequence goes on along the minus strand of NZ_BNJJ01000004.1, from coordinate 412,948 downwards.
ATCAACCTTGGAACGTTTTCATATACTTTCGTCATTCTGGATTTCAATTTGCTCGGTAGTGCGCTATTCGCTGCTGTCCTGCTCTGGCTGGCATTTCGTAGGAGTATCATCTCAATTATCTCCTTGCTTGTTCTGTTCTTGTGGTGGGGATTTAGCATTGATGGGCTTAATTTTGGGGTCTTCTCAGAGCTATTCACCAGCCAGTCTGGTACCAGTCTTCTACGCACCATGGTACCACCTAATTGGAGCTACTTTAGCTCAGTGATACAACCGATGCTGCTAACAGTACAAACTGCTGTTGTTGCTACCGTTATTGGCATCGTTGGGGCTGTGCCTTTGAGTGTGTTAGCGGCCAGAAATACGACGCCACATCCGGTTATCTACAACATTGTGCGGTTCTTTGTGAACATAATCAGGTCTATTCCTGCGCTTGTGCTCGCATTAATATTTATCACTTTTGTTGGTTTAGGCCCGGTGCCAGGAGCACTTGGCTTGGGACTGCACACAATTTCGTCGTTAACAAAATTGTATGCAGAAGCTATTGAATCGGTCGAACCACAGCCGATGGAGGCATTAAGCGCGTCTGGCGCGAATGGGGCCAAACAGTTTCGCTGGGGTGTGTTCCCACAGGTATTTCCGCTACTGGTCAGTTCCTCGATCTACTACTGGGAGTCAAATACACGAGACTCAACCGTTGTTGCGTTTGTGGGTGGTGGTGGGATCGGTTTTCTCTTAAATCAGAATCTCTCTCTACTGAATTACTCTAATGTTACGGTTATTCTGGTCACCCTGGTAATAACCGTTATCGTTCTGGACCGCATAAGTGACTTTGTCCGAGCACGCGTGCTTTAGCGTTCCAGCTATATTTCGCTATCTTGTTTTTTCGTTACCTTATTTCCTGGTAAAGGAGTTCAACAATGTCAGGCATAAAGCCTACGTCAAAAAAATATCTTTCGTTCGCTGTGCTGTTCACCTGTATCCTGATGCTGCTTGCCGCGTGTGGCAATACCAGCAACGGTACAACCAGTACTGCAAGTCCGGCGAACTGCCCACACCCAATTAGTTTGAGCAAGGTAGTCCTGGGTGTTATTCCGGCGGAAAGCCAGACGAGCATCATAGGTGAAACACAGCCATTCGCCACCGCGCTTTCAAAGCAGATTTGTAAACCTGTGAGTATTTTTGTCGGTACGAGCTACACCGCTGTGATCACGGCTATGTTGAACGGGAAGGCTGATCTGGCTAGTTTCGGCCCCCTGAGCTATGTTCTTGCCTCGCAAAAAGGCGGTGCGCGGGCTATTTCGCTTGAATTGGCCCCGAAAACCAAAGAGTCTACCTACCAGAGCTACATCATCACTACGCCGAAAACCGGCATCAAGACTATTCAAGATCTCAAAGGGAAAACATTTTCATTTGTCGATCCCGCCTCTACCAGCGGTAATCTTGAACCCCGCTATATGATGCGACAGGCTGGTCTTAATGCGGATACGGATGTGAAAGGCTCATACATCGGCTCACACGATGCATCACTATTGGCTGTCCTGAGCGGAAAAGCGGATGCTGGTGCTGTTGCTAGCGATACCTACAATCAACTCCTGCAAGAAGGAAAATTCAAAAATGGTGATCTCACCATTGTCGCCAAGAGTGATCCTATCCCTGAGAGTCCCATGGCAGTGCGTACCAATCTCAGCAAGAGCGATGCCACCTCTCTTCAGCAGGCACTTGTAGCGCTGAATGGCAATGCAGGCGCTCTCAATGCTATCGCCATTGGTGGTTTCACGAACTGTGATGACAGTCTTTACAATGGCATTCGTACTATGGCTAAAGTAATGAATATCGATCTTCAGAAGGTGGCCGGCTAAACCAGAGTCGACTTCCCTATCTGCATAGGGAGCGTTTTGCGCTCCCTATGCAGAGTTTTCCAGAAGTACTGGCGATGGTTTCTCAAAAGGGAAGAATGAGCATGAATCATTATCACGTCCTGGCAAATAGCCCGGAAGAGGAAGTCTGCCGACTCGCCTCTGCTGTGTTAGAGCATTATGAGCAAAGCCAGGTGAAATTATTGAGTGGTCCACAACAGGGGTTGGTGATGCTACGGGTACGCGAGACGGTAGCGAATAGCCTCTTTAACGCAGGCGAGGTCCTGGTGACTGAGGTCAAATTAGAATTAGATGATCAATTTGGCTTTGGCATGATTATCGGCGATAGTCAACGGCATGCTATGGGGATCGCCCTGGTTGATGCAGCACTGCGTAAAGGTGGCGATGTAGCTGATTGGCTGACACAAGAATTGATTAATTTGGATGCACAAATTATGGAGAAGAATCGGAAAGAATTGGCGCTTGTGGCCTCTACCAAAGTAGAATTTGAGAGGATGTAGCATGATTGGAACTAGTCAAAGTGCTCAGGTTCTCTACAGCACACGTACCTTCCGTTCGCTTCTCGATGCTCTGGCACGTCCTGGGAAGATCAATCAACTGGAGAATCCTCATTTTCTGGGGAATGCTCTCTCCTATTTTTCACAAATGACCGCGAGCGATACACTAATCAATATGTACGCGCTGGGCGCTCTGCTTACCCTGCTTGATCGCGAGACAACATTCATTATGGCCGCTGATGGTCAATGGTTACCGCGCACTGATTCGGCAGTGCAATGGACCATGCTGAGAAGCGGATCAAACACTGTGAATGCGGAACAGGCAGCCTTTGCATTCTTTTGCGATGGTGGAAACGGCAAATTACTTGCGCAATTGAGTGTGGGTACACTGCTCGAACCGGAGTTGAGCGCGACCGCTCTCTATTGTGTTGAACAGCTTACCTCGGGAGAGGACGCAGACGCAGCAAAAAAGCGAGAAGATGGCATTACATTGGAGTTGCGCGGTCCTGGAATTCAAGAGTTGCGCACAGCCAATGTCGTTGGACTAAGCGAGTCGGACATTAAGGCCATTCTTTTTGCCCGGCAAAATTATCCATTGGGCATAGATGTCTATCTCGTTGATGGTACTGGGCGCTGCCTTGGCTTGCCACGCACTACAAGAATCCGAGTTCTTTCCAAAGAGAAGTAGTATCCAGAAAAAAGAGGAGATTTGCATTAATTATGGCATATGTTGCTGTCAAAGGCGGTACAAAAGCTGTTCTGAATGCTGAGCAATTAGTGGACTATTTTCGGCTCAAAGGCGGAAGCGAGCCTATAAGTGTTCGTCAGATTCAGGACCAGATGCGACTTGCTGTTGATCGTGCGATGGGGGAGGGAGCAATCTATGCTCCAGAGTTAGCGGCTTTAGCGCTGAAGCAAAGTGAGGGCGATGCGCTGGAGGCGAGCTTCTTGTTGCGAGCCTACCGTTCAACGATATCACGTGTCGATTATTCATTGCCTGCAAAAGGGGCACGTATGCGAGTGCTGCGCCGCATCTCTGCAACTTTCAAAGATATTCCTGGCGGACAATTGCTTGGTCCAACGCGTGACTATAATCTGCGCTTGCTCAATACACTGCTTCGTGAAGAATCAAGCCAATCAGCGCGTGAGCGTCTGACCGAGATCGAAGAGCTGATGATGGAAGAAGTTCCAGAGGGACAGCAGGCCTTTCCAAAGGTGATTGAGAGCATGCGTGCTCAGCATATCCTGGCGGAACCACCAGTACAAGAACAAGCAGAAGCAAATGCTGAACCATACGATATCACACGTAAAGCTCTGACGTTTCCCGCTCCTCGCAGTGCACGTTTACAAGTGTTGTCTCAAGCGGATGCCGGCAGCTTGATGACCTTCGCCTATAGTAGTGTGCGTGGCTATAGTGATGTGCATCCAACGCTCGGCGAACTGCGCTATGGTTACATTCCTGTTGAAGTTGCTCATCCTCTGACTGGTGAACCTGTGGAAATTGGGGAGATCCTGGCGACGGAATGTGAAATGGTCTCACGTGTGGAATCAGCTGAAGATGGACAGGATGCTGAGTCAAAACAAGAGGCGGCACTGCCGAAATTCGGTCTGGGCTATGGTTTTGGTTTCGGCCACAGCGAAGTCAAGGTCATGAGTATGTCACTACTGGATCGTGTGTTGAGCGCAGCGAAAGAGAACAATCAGCATGGAGGGACAGGACCTGCCTCGAACGAAGAGTTTGTACTGCTCCATACCGATGGCATAGAGGCAAGCGGTTTCACCGCGCACTATAAATTACCACATTATGTTACGTTCCAGGCGAATATCAGTGTGTTGGAACGCTCACGCAATCACCGGGCGGCTCAATTCGCTGAAACGGCTGAGCGGCGTCAGCAGGCAGAGATCAAGTTACAAGACTTGTTAAATAAAGCGCGACAGAGCGCGGCAGACAAATAAAAAATGGAAACGAGAACAATGCAAGAATATAAACTTAATGATCTCATGCGTCAATTGATCGACTCACCATCTGTGGCTGCAGCACAAGCGAATTCTGAACCGCAGGAAGCGGAGTTACTGTACAACTTTGCCTTTATTGATGAGGACTCAAAGCGTGAGATACGGCGTAAGTTGCTCAAGGCCGTTGCGTTGCCTGGTCACCTGATTCCTTTTGCCAGCCGTGATCTGCCAATTGCGCGTGGCTGGGGAACAGGTGGATTACAGGTAACAATGTCGCTTGTAGAGCCACAGGATATCCTGAAGGTAATCGACCAGGGTGATGATGATAGCGTCAATGCAGTCAATCTACGCCGCCTGGTTAAGAAGACAACTGGGATAAACTTTACGACCGATACGACGCAATCCACAATAGTGCAGACTCGGCACCGTATTCCTGAAGAGAAGATGCGTAAAGACCAAATTCTTGTACTACAGGTACCAATGGCTGATCCATTACGCTGGGTTGAGCCGGTGTTGGAGCATGCAACCGAGATGCACGCAGAGGCGGATTATGGCCATATGTGGGTTTATATGTACGAGAGCGTGGTCCGTTCGGGTGACGTGGATATCACATCGCAATATCCAGTACTTGTCGAAGATCGTTATATTATGGATACCACACCAATTCCCCGTTACGACGTGCCGCGTCTCCACCAGGCAGAAACGCTGTACTTATTTGGCGCCGGTCGCGAGAAGCGTGTTTATGCTGTTCCACCTTATACAAAGGTCGTGCCACTGCAATTTGAGGACTATCCCTTCAAGACTGAGTATGATCCAACACAACATTGTGAGCGCTGTGGCTCGAACGACACTTTTTTAACTCGCGTCTTCGTTGATCCCCAGGGTCCAGAGATGGAGGGACGCTGGATGTATCTCTGTTCAGATACCAGCTTTTGTCAGAAACGCGTACAGGCCAGAGCACAATCTGAGACCATGGAGGTTGAGTAAATATGTCAATAGTACCAGATGCGAGAGACGAAGTTGAGCAGAAGACCAGGCAAACGTGGGTGCTCAAGGCAGATAATCTGACAAAACGTTACGGCTCCGGTTGTTCATACTGCTCTCTGTTAACTGGCCCTGACCTCGGCAATCGTTGTCCAGTTTGTGGCACGGTATTCGCGTGCATCGATGTATCATTCACTCTGGGAAGGGGTGAAGTCCTGGGTATCGTGGGCGAAAGCGGTAGTGGTAAAAGCACGCTCATGCAAATTGTCAACTTAAGCTTGCCAGCTGATAATGGAGAGCTTCTGTTTCAGGAGCCTGGCAACCTGGATGATATTTCTGGCAACCCGGTGAATCTATTGATGCTCGACAAATATACCCGTCGTGTGTTTCGAAATGAACGACTGGGTATTGTGTATCAGCGTCCTGAACTTGGTTTGAATATGAACTTTACCGTTGGTGGCAATGTCGCCGAGAAATTGCTGCTGGCGAACTGGCGCAACGTTGGACATATCAGAGAGAGGACGGCGAAACTCATGCAACTCACAGAATTGTCGCCTGAGCGCATCGATGATGATCCAAAAAAGTTTAGTGGTGGCATGTTGCAGCGCGTACAAATATCGAAGGCGCTCTCAAGTAGTCCCGCGGTCTTGTTGTTGGACGAAGTGACAACGGGACTCGATCTCTCTGTTCAGGCACGTGTCCTGGATCTCATCAAACAGATCCGGTGGGAGCTGCAAATGACGATGTTGTTAGTGTCACACGACCTTGGCGTCATTAAACAACTGGCGGAACGAACTATCGTGATGAAGAGTGGCAGAGTAGTTGAAAGTGGGTTGACCGATCAAATCCTGGAAGATCCACAACATCCCTACACTCAATTACTTGTATCTTCGGCTTTGTAAACAGAGGGTAGGAAAGCGATGCAAACTGTTGAACACAATCAGCCCATACTGGAAGTGCGCAAGCTCAAGAAAGATTTTCATATGCACCTGATAGATGGCCGTATCCTCAAGCCATTTAATGATCTTTCTTTTCAGCTTCGTCAGGGCGACCTCTTTATGATCAGTGGCAAAAGCGGGGCAGGAAAAACAACCATTTTGAAATGTATTTATCGCACCTATCTGACAACGGGTGGAGATATCTGGTACGAGTCACAAGCATTTGGCCGCGTAAATATTGCCACTGCACCTGAAGAGATCATTATTAAGTTACGAGCACGCGAACTAGGCTATTGTTCGCAATTTCTCAAAGTATTGCCACGTGTTCCAGCTTTGGATGCGACGGCTGAGCCACTAATGCGCGGTGGTGTGCCACGTGAAGAGGCATTGGGGCGAGCAGCACAATGGTTACGGCGGCTTGGAATTGAAGAGAGCCGCTGGCAAGCGAGCCCGATGACCTTTAGTGGTGGCGAACAGCAGCGTTTGAACCTGGCGAGAGCATTTATTGCTGCCCCACGTTTCTTACTGCTTGACGAACCTACAGCCAGTCTCGATGCCGTCTCAAAGTCAATTGTACTTGAGCTGATCAATGAGGCAAAAGCTGCTGGTGTGACTATTCTCGCTGTTTCGCATGACACAGCAGTGATGGAGCCTCTGGCTGATGAGATTTTCAGGCTAGAAGCATAACCTGACAGATAATGTGGTAGTTTGTTTTCACGCTTTTAGGAGCAAAAGTTGTGCAAACGTTGATACACCATGCAACGCTCGTCTTACCTGACCGTTTGATTGAGGGGGGCTGGTTACTTATTGAAGATAAGTCCATTCTCGATTTGGGTGAAGAGGCAACGTGCCCTGGTCCTGGGTCTCATACGATAGATGGTGAAGCCGGCTTCTTGCTGCCAGGGCTTATTGATTTACACTGCGATGCCATTGAACGGCTTGTTGAACCTCGCCCTAAGGTACATTTTGATATTCATATTGCTTTGCAAGAGGCAGATTATCGCTTAGCAGGGAGTGGTATTACCTGCGAATTTCATGCCGTCTCATTGAACGACGATGAGTTCGGGGTGCGTACAGATAAACTTGTGCGAGATCTCTCTCAGATTCTGCAAGAAGACCAGGAAGAGCATCTCATTCGCCATAAACTTCATGCCCGTTTAGAACTTAGTAGTGAACGCGGTAATGCTATTATCGAACAGATGATAGCGCAGCGAGAATGTGACCTGATCTCCCTGATGGATCATAGTCCCGGTCAAGGTCAATATCCTTCGGAAAAAGTCTTCCGCGAATATATGGCATTTACGACCAATCGCAGTGATGCGGAAATTGATCTAATGCTAGAAATGAAACGCAGCCAACAGGTCTACGTGCCAGCGCGGATTACGCGAATCACGAATGCGGCGCGAGAAGCTGGTTTAGCGATAGCAACGCATGACGATGATACCGCCAGCAAGGTAGAGCAATGGCCGGAACTTGGGGTTAGTATAAGTGAGTTCCCAACCACAATGGAAGCCGCCCAACGAGCTCATGAATTAGGTCTGGCCGTCTGTATGGGCGCTCCTAACGTTGTGCGGGGACGCTCTAGCGGCGGAAATTTAAGTGCATCGGAAGGAATTAAAGCCGGCGTTGTTGATGTGTTATGCGCGGATTACCATCCAAGCTCGATGCTTGGTGCCGTGTTTGGCCTCACGAAACAGCAGATATTACCTTTGCCAGAGGCCACACGCCTGGTTACCCTCAATCCAGCCTGTGCGGTTCACCTGGATCAGGAATATGGATCACTTGAGATTGGCAAGGTGGCTGATATGATCCTTGTGCAGCCTGCGAAGCAGGGTTTTCCCAGAGTCCAGCGCTTATTCCTTGCTGGAGAAGAGAAACTAAAGCTTGCTTGAATACTATTGTTGTGGTGAATGGAGTGGCGTGTTCACCTCTATCCACTCTATCTCTCTTGCGAAGGAAGGTACGCAAGTACGTCTATGTCGAAAGAACATTCTGCGCTGCTCTGGCAGCACGTCTTATCTGAGCAACCATTTGTCGATGCAACGGCGATTGTCCGCGCCAGTGAGCTTGGTGCGTGGACGTCTATTGGTCCCGCTTCTGCGCTTCTTGAGTCAAAGATCGGCGATTACACCTACACAAGTGAGAGCGTCGAGATTAACTATGCGGACATCGGGAAATTTTGCTCTATCGCCTCCCATGTAACGATTAATCCCGGCAATCATCCCATGGACCGGGTCACGCAGCATCATGCGACCTATCGTCGCGTGGCCTATGGCTTTGCAGAAACCAATGATGAAAGCATATTTGCGTGGCGTCGTGCTCACAGCGTAAAAATCGGTCATGATGTATGGATCGGCCATGGCGCAACGATTTTACCGGGCAGAACTATTGGTACAGGAGCAGTCATAGGGGCCGGCGCTGTCGTCACCCATGACGTTGAGCCTTATACGATAGTTGGGGGAGTCCCGGCCAGGCCGCTCAAAGAACGCTTCACTCGTGAGATCGCGGAGCAGTTGCTACGGATTGCCTGGTGGGATTGGCCGCGTGAGAAACTCGTGGAATGCTTTGCTGATTTCAATGACCTGGAATCTTTTTTAAAAAAGCATGGTCGTAAGTAACTCCATCCATTAAACTACCAGCCTGATGGACACGACAGTCCACTTGAAAGCTTTTCCAGGTGGGCTGTGAAAGAGATAACATAGAACGAGAAAGATGATTGGGGTAGAAATAATTGAGGAAAGATATTATTGCCATCACAGGCGGAACAGTTGTTTTGCCAGATCAAACGATACAGGGCACTGTTCTGCTACAGGATGGACGCATTGAAGCCATTGTTCCCGCGGAACAGATGGATATCGTACCTGATGCTGATAGGGTCATTGATGCCTGTGGTATGTATGTTATGCCAGGTATGATCGATATACATAGCGATGCCATTGAGAAGGAAATTGAGCCGCGTCCTGGCTCGCGATTTCCAATGGAGATGGCTTTCTATGAACTAGAAAGAAAACTTGTAGTCCATGGTATTACTACCATATACCATGGACTATCCATGTCCGGTGGCGTGGGCGTGCGTAGTGATGAGGTAGTCGAACAAGCTCTGCTGGCATTTCATCGGCTTTCACACACACGTTCACTTCTTCGTCACCGTCTCCACTTACGTTACGAAGTAATCAACTTTCCTGCTATTGATATTGTAAGAAAGCACATCAGTGATAACTCAATACAACTGCTGTCTTTAATGGATCATTCGCCCGGTCAAGGGCAATATAGCGCATCTGGTTCATATGAAGTTTATGTAAGTAAGACACATGGTCTACAGGGGGCAGCAGCCGCAGCTATGGCTCAACGTATGGTTGAGAAGCATAAGCAAATAAACTGGCAAATACTGAAACAACTGGCTCAATCTGCAATTTCGGCAGGTATTCCTGTAGCATCTCATGACGACGATTCGTCAGAAAAAATCAATCAGATCCTGGATTGTGGTATTTCGGTGAGCGAGTTTCCCATGAACCTGCAGACAGCCATCTACGCCAGCGAATGTGGCTTACATGTGAGCGTAGGTGCCCCGAATATTGTACGCGGCGGTTCACATGGCAAGAATATGAGTGCCCTGGACGCCATTAATGCCAACGCAGCACATATCATCTGTTCCGATTATTATCCCTCTGCAATGCTGGCCTCTGTATTTCGCCTGATAAATCAGGGGATGGATATGGCAAAGGCGTTCCGCATGGTCACACTCAATCCTGCGCGGGCTCTCATGGTCGATCGAAACCTGGGTTCGATTGAAGCAGGGAAGTGTGCAGACCTGCTCCTTGTCGAAGTATTTGAAGGGTATCCACTGGTTCGCAAAACGCTGGTGAATGGTGAGATTGTTTATCAGTCTGACTACGTACAACACCTCTGAACAATGGGATCGCCTCGGTGGCGTAGAGCCAGAGGTGATCTTGTTCCCGCCTTTGCAACCTTAAAACTACAGATGAACCCCCATGTGTATATTTATCTCTTCCTAATTAAAACAACGAAGGCAATGCGGCAACGCTAGGAATAAGGCGTGTATGACGATAGCGTCCCAACGTCGTAGCGGTATGCGCACCACTCAGCACGCCGATAACCTCGCCACAGCCAGCATTTGAACCCTCATCCAGATCTGCAGGCGAGTCTCCCAGTTTCATGACCTGGCGTACATCCTGCACATCCAGCTGCCCCATGGCGCGAAAAATCATAAAAGGAGCGGGCCGACCGCGCGACACATCGCTTGAAAAAACCGCGCAATCCACATAGCGTCCCAGCCAGCCGAGGCGATCCAGAATAATGCCGCCGATGATTGAATCGAAGCCGGTATCAAGGGCCACTTTAATGCTACGCTCCTTCAGAAACGCAAAGGTCTCTTCCGCACCGTCAATGGGTGCCACATGTTGGGAATATGCTGCCTTCATCTGATCAACAAAGGTAGCCAGCGCCTCCTCTGCCAGTTTATGCGCGGTGTCAGAATGACCGGATAGCTGGCGGGCGGCCAGCATTTCAAAAACTTCGCGTTTATTCATGCCCATCAACGCGTTGAGCTCTTCACGTGTACCCGGTAAATTATGGATACGAGCCGTCTCTATCAGGCAGGTAAGTACACGATTGCCTGTATCATCGACAGTGGTTCCAGCCATATCAAAGACTACCAGTTGAATGGGTCCCATCGATCTCTCCATTATTCATATGTATGCGTGAATCATATGCAGGGAGGACCCCGGTATGGGATCCTCTACTCTCCACAGCAATTGACAATAGCTTCAGCTTGCGTAAAGCTTTACGCATCATTTGTAACCCATCCAGGCTGCTCAAGTCAACGGTATTTTTGTTAAAAGTTGGCAAAAGGAATGTTAATATATGTTATTATTTGTTAATAATGGGAAATATGCTCGATAGATACTACACTCAGCAGCGAAAGATTCTCATTCAGTCATCAAGCGGTTGCAGAGGTGGTCAGTAAAGGCGAAGTCATCGCGGGCGCGATTGCCGAAGAAGAATTTATTCATTTCAATGTTCCCCTTCTGGGAGAACAAAGCGCCGCCATACGGGCGGGTGCATACGCACCCGCGGCATTTTACACATTGGATGTGCATCCAATGTGTAGCACAATACAAAAAACGCATCCCCCATAGGTTCGGGCCTCGCGCCCGATTTCTAGAGAAGTGACCAGTAGTCGGCGGCCTCGTCAGCGTTTTGATCGGCGTTTGAGGAGGTGGAAACAATACTTTCACCCCTATTTTGCATGATGGCACGCATACGGCCAGTTGGCTGGCGCACAACAGGTCCATTGTCATACGCCGGCGCGGGAGTCTGCCTGCCCGGTTGCTGCGGCTGGACTGGCTGCATTGGCTGGGACGATTGTACAGGAACAGGCTTATGAAACGGTACCTGTACATCCGCTTCGGATTGCGGTTTTACCTCGGGTCCGGCTGGCGTGACCACCGCTGGTACACGGACAACGGGCTGGACAATCCCCTTGCTCATCATCTCATAATACTCAGTCAGACGTAGGGCGATCAGTTGTCCAGGGTTATCAATCATATGATGTTTTACGGCATCCTGCCGTAATAACTCTAATGCTTCAGAGTCCTTCAACAGACCAACTGTGAAATGCAGGAATTTATCTGATGAAGATTGTGACATACGATTTCTCTTCCTACTAATTTAGCATATGCGATTTAGAATATACGAATGCTGGCGGAACTCCCGTTGCTGCTGCTGCCGCTGCTGCTCTGGACCTTGCGAATCAACAGACGACCAGCCAGAGTACAATAGCCGATACAGTTAGCATGAACCGGATCATCGGGCCTGGAAAGATGGGGTATGCGTTTCTTGAGAAAGTTATAGAAATAGAAGACGCCACCACCAATATTTAAAACCGGCTTGAAACTAGCCGCAACCGCGTCACGGTCGCTTTGTCGCCATGCAGAGGCTACAAAGGAGACGATCTCGCTACCAACCTGGGTAACCGCTTCAGTGACCAGGCGCTCCAACTCATAGTGGCCGATAGTCTGCCCATACGAAGAGATTTCTGGATAGCGGGCAATTTCCCCCTGAGCCTGGGCCGCATATGCATGCATGATTTCACGTGCTTCTAGCAATGAAAGGGGGCGATCGTACTTGTTCTCAAATGAGTCCATCATCATCTGGGTAGCCATCTCGACGCCCACCGGCTTACCCTTACAATACTCAACCACAGGCACCTGGCCACGTGCCACATACAGGTCGGTGGTACGCCCACCAATGTCAATGACCGCGCTCTCGGTCATTTTGTTGCTGGACCGATCGTTATAGGCGATCAAAGCGCCGGCACCTTCCATCACCACAGTCGCGACTTCAACCACAACACGGCGAGGGGTCTTTTCATCGTTCAGGGTAAAGGTGTAGGTGCCATCCAATGCCTCTTTGATGGCTAAACGTAAGGCGGCATTTTTGATATAGGTCTCGGCTGGCAGGCCGGTAACGACATAAATACCAAACTCAGCATCAGGAATCAAGGTAGCAGCTACCGTGAGTAAGCTACGCAAACTAAAGCGACTGGCGTAACGCTGAATATCGCCGCGTCCATGATAGGCGTCGATCGACTGCTGCAATGCCAGATCACCGATCGCATAGGCTGCCTCTTCATCTTCTAACTGCATAACATGAACGTTTGATTGTTCGACATTCACACCAAGATTACGTAAAGCGACCGTATCAACCTTGGCGAAAGCCGTCGGAATACTTAGCGAGACAGTTTTACCATTAATAACCGTCACACCACCTATTTCGGCATTACCAAAATCATGTCCATAAGGATACCATTTCATGAGTTCGAACTCTCTTCTGTACTTCCTAAAATATCTGAATAAAATTGCGATACAAATCCGCTAGTAATAAATATACATTTTTATTGTGCAACGATAAGCATCTATTTGAATAACTTTTCCCTTTTTGATGGTACTAATGTCAAACCTATCAGCAAGTATTTCAAGTATTTCACGTGTTTCTATAAATGCTACCAAATACACCTGAGGGTGAACGATGCTAGATGCCAGACGTGTTATAAGGTTGACTTTCATTCTCTCTTTGTTTATAGTGATAGCGTCTGCTTAAAGTAACGCCGTTTCGTTGCACTGGCGCAACAGGGAATGGAGAAATTCTCATGGCATGGAATGAAGAAGTAGCTGCGCGCGATTATCTTCCGGCTGAGGAGCGTCAGCAGTTACAACTCAAGCGACTTCAGCACACGGTTCAACGCGTCTATACATCGGTTCCTTTCTATCAGCAGGCCATGGATGCCTTGCAAATCCACCCATCACACATCAACAGTCTGGCAGACCTGCATAGACTGCCTTTTACCACCCGCTATGACCTGATCGAACATTATCCCCTGGGATTACTCTCGGTCCCGCGCGAGCAGCTGAGCCGCATTCATGCCTCTTCGGGTACGCGTAGCAAAGCTAAAATTGTTGGCTATACGCGCCGCGACATCGATATCTGGGGCGAGGTCTGCGCGCGTTCACTGGCCTGCGCTGGCCTGCAACCCGGTGATATACTGCATAATGCCTATGGCTATGGGCTCTTTACCGGCGGCCTGGGGCTCCACTATGGAGGCGAATATCTAGGTATGACGGTAGTTCCTATGTCCAGCGGCAGTACACAGCGCCAGGTCACCTTCCTACACGATATGCAGGCGACGGCCCTATGCTGTACTCCATCGTATGCCCTCACGATAGCCGAAACACTGTCCGCGCTGGGCATGTCTGCGCAGGACCTACACTTAAAGTGTGGTATCTTTGGGGCGGAACCCTGGACCAAAGCGCTGTGCCAGCAAATAGAAGATAGGCTCGGCCTGCACGCCCTGGATATTTATGGTCTGAGCGAAATTATCGGCCCGGGCGTGGCCATGGAATGTATACAGAGTCACCAGGATAAGCAAGCGGATCGCAGCTTGCACATCTTTGAAGACCACTTTCTCCCTGAAATCATTGATCCGGCTACGGGTGAAGCATTGCCGTATGGTGCAGAAGGTGAGCTCGTCTTTACCACCATCACAAAAGAAGGCATGCCGCTACTGCGCTACCGCACCGGAGATTTATGCACACTCATCGCCGAACCATGCACCTGCGGTCGCACGCTGGTGCGCATGAGCCAGATCAAAGGTCGCGTAGACGACATGTTGATTATTCGCGGCATCAACGTCTTTCCGGCAGAAATCAAGCGCATCCTATTCGGTTTCGCCGAGCTGGCGCCCTATTACCAGATTCTGATCGAACGTAAACACACGCTGGACAGCGCCGTTGTTCAGACTGAAATAACGCCGTCCATGCAAACCGCTATTTCTCCCCAGGAAGTCGACAGCGCGACCTGGACAGATAATGAACAGATCCAGCAACTACAAAAGCGCATCACCCAGGTGTTCTACGCCCAGCTACACCTGCACATCGACATCCAGATCCAACCCACCGGCACCCTACCGCGTAGCGAAGGCAAAGCCATCCGCGTCATCGATCGACGCCCCACATAAAAACAATGTCATGGGTGCGGCCCGCACCCATGACATCATATTGTCTGCATTGCCGCGCTGGCCCAGATTCTATCCTACGAAAACGGCATGGAAGACGAATAAGGCCGGTACTTTTTCGAACGAGAAACAAGCAAGCGGCCGCGAGGCCGCAGCTACGGTTCACGTTTACGTGTGCCCGCGAGCGCGTCTACACAATACAGGGTATACTTTGATCTATACGACTTATAGAGGAACAATGGTGGCGTGGGAGGGTGCGATGCATTATGATGATAGATATCTGAAATAAAGTGAGGCCAATTTGATGGAAGATAGATTAACGCCCTGGAACGTGCTCGGGAGCACCATTACCTATGAGGATCGCTGGCTAAAGGTACGCTCGGACCGCTGTCAAAACGCCCATGGTCTGGTCATCGAGCCGTATCATGTGCTGGAATATTCCAACTGGGTCAACGTGCTGGCCATAACGTCTGATGGCCAGGTGGTGCTGGTGCGCGAATACCGCCATGGAGCGGGACAGATACTGGTTGGCCTGCCCGGCGGCACAACCGAGACAGGAGATGCTAAGCCCCTGGAGGCAATACAGCGCGAACTGCTGGAGGAGACCGGCTATGGCGGCGGACAGTTCTTCGAAGTGGGACATAGCTATGCCAATCCCGCCAACCAGAACAATATTATCTGGTCGTTCCTCGCCATCGATGTGCAGCAAACTCATGAGCAATCCCTGGACGAAACCGAGGATATCGAGGTGGTGTTGCAGGACCTCGCTGAGTTCAACCAGCAGACCTGGCAGGGCACATACGATCTTCAAGCCATGCACCTGGCCACAATTGGGCTGGCCACCCAGTTCATCCTTACCAGCCGCCTGCCGCAACTGCAGCCGCTGCGGAGCAAGCTGCTACTACAGTATGACAGCGCGCCTCATTCTTCTGATGAAAACAACGAGAGCCGCATCTCAACGAGTGAGCGCGGCGAGGCTGGAACGTAGCCACCGAGATGGACGACTTGAGGCATCAAGCTTTCTATTTCATCACAGAGGCTGCGTAAAATAGCTGCACACTTCTCCTGTGTCAGGTACAGCGGCTGATTGGTGGATTTGAGGTATGGAGCACGTTCACCACGAAGCGCGGCTTTCACTTCAAGGAGAGCCCTTTCCAATTCAAGCAGGGAGGAGTAGAAAAGAGGAAGCTTGTTTGCCACCAATGCCCTCGCGCTCCCGCAAGCGATGATCCAGAAGAAGCCCACATTCGTTGATGCTCGCTCAATACGCTGTTCAAGACTTTCTGGTTCTGGTGTGGGAGGTTCAGGAAGGCCAACCTTATCGAAGAGCAGGAGAGAAGGATGTTCGCGATAGGCTTTTGCCTGTGGAATCAACATCCAATCAACGCTCTGCGCGGACTCTTGATAGACCACGTTGGTCAGGATACCATCCATCTGGTTCGCATGGCTCTTGCGCTCAAAAATGAGACCCGGCGCTCCAAACTGCTGAAATAAAGCCAAGCGCTCAGCTGTCGTTTTCGCGCCGGTCTGCCAGGGTGTAGCGCACAAAGACGCACTAAAAGGTTCGGATACAACAACATAAAGATCTAAATCACTAAGCCATGTCTGTTCCCCACGTCCAAAGCTTCCAGCCAACCAGGCGGCAACAAAGCGCTCATCCTTTTGCAATGTGTAAGTAATCTGCTCCAATAAGTCAGTACGCGCCTGGACATACGCCATTTTTTGACCTGACATGAATATTTCCTCAAACTGTTGGATTCTCTTTCACAATGACACCAAAACAAATGCATTTTTATAGAGACGTAAAAGAGTGAGAACAGTAACTGCCCAAAAGGCACAATGTGTAGGGGCGATCGTCCCTACACATTGTGCCTTTTTAACCTTCTATTCTGGTTCGCTCGGGGCGGAAGGCGGGCATGCAGAGGGACCAGTATTCGCACTGGGCATCCTGGCTGGCATTGCTGTAAATGACGTGCGTACCACGACCCACCAGACATGTCTCGCCGGAGGCGACCTCGATGCGCTGGCCATCGGCCTCAATGGCCAGGACCCCCTGTACACCAATCACCACCTCATCAAATTCGGCGATCTGGGCAGGCTCGCGCCAGGCTGGCGGAGCAAACATATGTGCCAGGCTGAAGCCATCCTGCTTTG
This sequence comes from Dictyobacter formicarum, assembly GCF_016587435.1. The sequence goes on along the minus strand of NZ_BNJJ01000004.1, from coordinate 396,009 downwards.
TATTTAAAACACCAAAGTGCTCATCGATGATTTTTCCATCTTCGCGCGGGAAGATGCTGCCATGCTCTACTTTTTGTATCATATCTACAATTACCTTTGCATATGTCTCTACAATAAAGGATCTCTCATGCTATCATCCGTGGACCTGTCTTGCAATAGTTGCGACAAAGCCGATTGAACTATAAACATAACCCGGATTGCCGCCATACCCAGTATAATTGATGGCCACCTATTCCGCATACAATACATCATTTAAGCAACCGCCATGTCGGGATAGAACATTCTACATGCTATACTTGACGTTAGTCCTCAATCAATCAGGTTACTATTTTTAAGATAGCGGATAGCATTGCCCGACAGGAGGCGCCATGGATGTCACCTCGTCTTCGCCGCAGATTGATGCACAATCACCACCAACCAGCTGGCTTTCAGATGATGAGTTTCATGTTTTAGAAGCTATTTGTGAGACGTTCTTTCCTGCCCTGGATCCACCCGCCAATTGTGATCAGGCCCAGGCGACCTATTATCGCGCCAGCGCCAGCGATCTCCATCTGGCGCCCTTGATTGCAGAAACGCTGGGCCGGGAGGATGAAGAGATCCGGGCAGACGTTCGGCGTCTGCTGGCTCTATTGCTTAGTCCCACCACCGGTCTGCTGCTCGCGGGGACGGCACGACCATTCAGCGCACTTCCTTTTAAGCAACGTGAAAAATATTTGCTGGCCATGGCCCATAGTCCATTAGTCCAGCTCCGCCAGGGCTATCAGCTATTTAAACGGCTCACCGGTTTCCTGTTCTACGCCACCCCTGATTCTCATGGTCATAACCCCAGCTGGGAGGCGCTCGACTATCAACCAGCTGATCCGCCATCGCCATCAGCAGCACGGCCACTGCAACCGCTGACCATTGAACAGGATAGTACGCTGGAGTGCGATGCGGTAGTAATCGGCTCGGGCGCGGGCGGCGGCGTGGTCGCGGATGAACTGGCGCGGACGGGCAAAAACGTTATCGTGCTGGAAAAAGGTGGCTATCAGAGCGAAGCTGACTTTACGCTGCAAGAGGCCCAGGCGATGAATGATCTCTATCTTAAGCGCGGCTTGCTGAGCTCAAAAGATCTGGGCGTGGCGATCCTGGCCGGCAGCACGCTGGGAGGCGGCACCATCGTGAACTGGAATACCTCGTTCCGCACTCCGCCAGATATTCTGGCTGAATGGGAACAGCTATCGGGCCTGCCCGACGTGTTCACTGGTTCCGCGCTGCAAAAGAGCTTCGTAGCTGTGGAGCAGCGCATTCAAATCAACACGGCCAATAGCGCCCATAATCGCCAGAATCAGTTGCTCTTTGAGGGCGCGCGGGCGCTGGGCTATCATGCCGACAGCCTGCGCCGCAACGCGGTCGGCTGCGAGCAGCGCTGTGGCACCTGCGGCTTTGGCTGTCGCTATGGCTGCAAACAGTCCACGCTGAAAACATATTTACAGGATGCCTATGAGCATGGGGCACGCATCATCGTGCATTGTAGCGCCAGGCGCGTCTTGATCGAACAAGGGCGGGCCGCAGGAGTCGAAGCCACCGTATACGATCCAGAAACGCATACTACCAGGCAGCTGACGATACAAGCTCGCACCGTCGTTGTGGCGGCAGGTGCCATCCATTCACCAGCCATACTGCTACGTTCGGAACTGACCAATCCGCACATCGGCCAGCACCTGCACCTGCATCCAACTACCACTATCAGCGGGCGCTATCCAGAGAAGGTCTATCCATGGCAGGGAGTCATGCAGTCCGCCTATAGCGATGAGTTTGGGCATCTGCATGGCAACTATGGCTATAAATTAGAGGTGGCGCCAACGCATCCGGGCCTGCTGGGCATGGGCTCTCCCTGGCATTCGGCCTGCGAATACCGCGAGAACATGTCCTACTCAGCCTACCGGTCCACCATCATCGTCCTGACGCGCGACAAAGGCGAGGGCAAGGTGACACTGGATCGCCATGGGGAACTGGTCATCGATTATGTCACCTCGGTCTTTGATCGCCGACATATCCTGCACGGCTTGCGCCAGGCCGCCCGTGTCCACATGGCAGCCGGAGCAAACGAGGTGATCTCCCTGCAGAGCAAGCGTTCTCAGCTCACGCGCCAGCAGTTGGAGCAGCAGGGTAAGCGAGCCTGGCATCATTTTGATCGCCAGCTGGAGCGCAACGGCCTGGGCGTCAATCGCCTGATCATGTATAGCGCGCACCAGATGGGCACCTGCCGTATGGGCAAAGATCCTACCCAATCGGTCACCGACGCCCACAGCCAGGTCCACGGCGTCCAGGGACTCTTTGTCTGCGATGGCAGTGTGTTCCCGGCAGCCAGCGGCGTCAACCCGATGCTCAGCATCATGGGGCTGGCCCACCAGGCCGCCCAATACATCAAATCAACCGTGTAAAAACTATCAGTATTTTTTGACGAAAAGCAGAGGGATCACTCCTTCGGCTCCTAATGCGGGCCAAAATTGACTACTTTTCGTGAGATACTCTCAATTGAGAACTTGTCGTTGCGAAATATGAAAGGGGACTTCAATGCCCGTACAGCTTTTTAAGACCTTCGTCCTTGACCTCTTGCAGCAGGGCCATCGCGATGAAGAAACTTTTGTGCAGGGTCTTAACGAGACCGAACGTACTGCCATTGGGACGTGGGAAATCTGGTCAGCCAAAGATCACCTGGCTCATCGGACGTTCTGGCGTCAGGACCTCATCCAGAAGTTGACTGCCATTCTGCAGCAGCAGGAGTTACCATCAAGCGAGGAAGACGAAGAACAGCTCAACGCGATGACTTTTAAGGAAAAACATCAACGCCCCTGGCCAGAGATTTACGCTGAATCTGAACAGACCTACGCCAAACTCATCAAGTTGACAGAACAACTCAGTGAAGAAGATCTGACAACCCCCAATCGCTTCCCCTGGTTTTCGGGAGATAGGCCGCTGTATACAGCCTTCCTGGGCAGTTGCTACGAGCACGAGCAGGAACATCTCGCTCAATACTATCTCGACCATCATGATCTCCCGAGGGCGATCGAGATCCGCGAGAAGTGCGCCAGCAGAGTCATTCAGGCTGAGGTGCCAGAATGGGTGAAAGGGAGCTTCCTCTATAACCTGGCCTGCTTTTACGCGCAGCAGAACCAGCTGGAGAAAGCCTCCACACTCCTACAGAAAGCGTTAACGCTCGCTCCTGGTCTCAAAGAGCGATCCAAGAGCGATCCAGACCTGGCAGCGCTACGCGATCAATCGGCTTGAACAAACCTGTATATCCAGGATGCTGTGAGCCGTTTCTATATACCTATCTGGGCAAGTGTGATGCCTGAGAACGCGAATTTGTAGAGAAATCTTCCACAGGGGCGTCATGCATTTTTTGCAAAGGAAAAAATGCATGACGCCCCTCCCATAGCATCCCCTTGACAAAACCGGAAACTTCGAGTTAATATATCAGCGACGGATATATCCGTACATGATATATAGGCAAGATGGAGGTAGGAACTATTAAGACGAATCATCAGGAACCAGAAGCGCTGCTCCCATTGACGCCTGCGGTCTTTCACATTCTGCTCGCGCTCAGCGATAAAGAACGCCATGGCTACGGCATCATGCAAGAGGTGGCCTGGCGCACCAATAACCAGGTTCACATGGGTCCAGGTACCCTCTATGGGTCAATCAAACGCATGATGAAAGATGGGTTACTGGAGGAATCTGGCTCACGACCCGATCCCGAGCTAGATGATGAGCGCCGCCGCTACTATCGCCTGACCGACCTGGGTCAACGCGTGGTACGAGCTGAAGCGAAACGCCTGGCCAATCTGGTTCAGATTGCTCAGATGAAGCACTTGATACAAGGAGAAGCTTAATATGGCGTCATTCCACTGGATGCAATCCTGGTCCGAACGGCTCTATCAATGGCTTCTCCTGGCCTATCCATCTGAGTTCAGGCGCGAATTTGGTCAGGAGATGGCACAGACGTTCCACGATTACTGTCGGGAGGAGCTACGAGCAGGAGGAATCCCTCGACTTCTCCCCCTCTGGGGCACCGTCTTTTATGATTTTATGAAAAGTGTATCCATCGAACATCTTCTCAATGTAAAAAATATGTTTTTACACGACAAGGAGTACAGCATGCTTAATGCGCCGTTACAGCTACAGGTCGCGCAGCTTACTGACATCGGTCGTAAACGTCCCTCCAATGAAGATAACTTGATTGCAGTATTACCGGAAGATCATTCTATTCTAGACCAGAAGGGTGCCCTCTTTGTGGTCGCCGATGGCATGGGCGGTCATTCATACGGAGAAGTTGCCAGCCAGATGGCGGTCAACCAGATCCGCGAAGCTTACTATCAAGATACGTCCTCAGATATTCCTACCGCGCTAACCAATGCCATTAAACAAGCCAACGCCGCCATTTATCAAGAGAGCCAGAGCAAACTTTCAGGCGAGAATAAAAATCCCAGTATGGGCACTACCTGTGTGGCCGTGGTGGTCAAGGATCGCACCCTCTACATCGCCAATGTAGGAGATAGCCTGGCATATCTCATCAATGACCAGGAGGTTCGGCAGTTGGCGGAAGATCACTCGTGGGTAGCCGAGCAGGTGCGCCAAGGTCTGATGAGCAAAGAAGATGCCCGCACCAGCGAGAAGCGCAACGTCATTACGCGCTGTCTGGGTACCTCAGCGGACGTTGAGGTCTACCTAACCACCAACACAGATGCTCAATCAGGAGATACGCTGGTGCTGTGTACCGATGGTCTGCATGGGCAAATCTCGGAGGCGGAGATGCGTGAGATCGTCACCCATTATCCTCCTGAGGAGAGCGCCAAACTACTGATCGAGCGCGCCAACGAAAATGGCGGCCCCGATAACATCACGGCCATCGTGGTTAAAATTTCATAGGACAAGGCGTCAGCCATAAAAAAAGAGGCCAGTCGATCGACTGGCCTCTTTCGGCTTATTTGTGAATGTGGCCCTACTAGTAGCGGCGATCGCGATATCCGCCCTGGCTTCTGCGGTCCTGATAACCACCACGACCACCAGCGGGACGCTCACGTGCCTCATTGACTGTAATAGTACGAGTACCTAAAGTGGAACCATTCAGCTGCTCAATGGCTGCACGAGCCTGCTCATCATCCTCAAATTCGACAAAGCCAAAACCTTTGCTGCGGCCGGTATCACGATCAGTGATCACGGTAGCGAAGGTCACCACGCCGATCTGGCCAAATACCTCACGAAGCTCTTGCTCATCGGTCTGATACGGAAGTCCACCAACATAAAGTCGCATTTTGTACGCTCCTGTGCTGACATCCCTTCTTAGATTGACGCTCGAAGAAACCATTTCTCACAGAAGCGCTACAATTCTTTCTGATGTCATACACCTTTTATAACACTCCCCAGAAATTTTCTATTCCCTGATTCCCTGAATTTTTCCTTCAATTAAAAATATATCCGATTACTGCAGGGATATGATATCTCGTGCATTTAAACGGTACTTGTTAATTTCCGTCGCACTGCCCTATGATACAAAGAGTAGCATTTGTAATTTGTGGGTGTGTCTGAAAGACAGATGTTTCGCGCCTTCGGCCCTGACGCTTCGCACCTGCGGTGCTCAAAAGGTTTTATATTCGTTGGTGCAAACCGCGCGGCGCGCGGTTTGCACCAACGAATATAATTGGCCACTCCGTTGGCGAGCAATGGGACTCCACGCCCTCGGCAGCCTGCTCACCGAGTACTGGCCGCAGTTGGCTGTGATATATCCATAATGATTATCCAGACCAGCGCCTGGAACGTCACAAAACCACAACGCCGATGTCAAACAGAAGCACCAGCATATGGTATAATTCTTATTGCACAGAAACACTTAGCCCTTGCTTATTTATGCGAAAAAACACCTTAAGCACAAAGATATTTAACGTCTAAACGAAAGAGATAATGAATGTCAACAGAGCCGTCGGGTCGTAATGACTTATTGGCCGCGCTAGAGCAAGCTGGTCGCCAATATAGCGAGAGTTCAGTCCTCTTCCATCATGCTATCGCAGATTCATTAGGACTTAATGTGACCGATCTCAAATGCCTGGATATCATTAGAGAAAAAGATGGTATGACGCCCGGTCAACTGGCAAAGTTGACTGGATTGACAACCGGCGCGGTAACGGGCGTGATCGATCGGCTAGAGGGGGCGGGCTATGCCCAGCGAAAACGCGATAGTATTGATCGGCGCAAAATCAGCATCCATGCCCGGCCAGAACAAATCTCCTCCAAGCTAGCACCCATCTTTACTTCCTTCCAGCAGGCGATGGCCAACGAGTTCAATACGGCTTATAGCAACCGGGAGATGGCTTTGATTCTTGATTTTGTGAAGCGCAGCAGCCACGTCCTGCAAGCCGAAACCAATAAGATACAGCAGCAGAAACAACAATCATAACTGCGCCGTCAGGGGGGTGGGGCAAATCTTTTTGCAAGGTATAAACCCCCAGATTCTGAGGGCAGAATCTTGATTTACAGGCATGCAGTTTAGATTTACTTGTTCACATATGCTACACTGATAACTTATAGTTGACGCGTAAGGAGGCTTTTCAACAACACATGCAAAACAAGCATTTTATCTATCCCCCAAAGCTACAGGCTGGAGACAAGGTTGCCGTACTCTCACCCTCGGCGGGTCTGCCTGAGATCTTTCCCGAGGTCTTTGACCTGGGACTGCAACGTTTACGTGAGAATTTTGGCCTGGTGCCCGTGGAATATCCAAGTACACGTAAGATGAACACTCCTCCAGAGGAGCGAGCGCGGGACATCATAGCGGCCTTCGCTGATTCCGAGATCAAGGCCGTGATCTGCTCAATTGGCGGTGATGACCAGATTAAGGTGCTGAAATACCTGGAGCCAGAGGTGTTACGTGCACACCCCAAACCCTTTCTGGGCTATAGCGACGCGACAAACCTGCATATGTACCTCTGGAACCTGGGTATTGTCTCCTACTATGGTGGCGCAATCATGACGCAGTTCGGTCGCTACCACGCTATGGATGAGTATACTGTGGAGTCGTTGCGCTACGCCCTCTTCCAGGGAGGCGAGGTTGAGATCGTACCCACACCTGAGTGGTCCGATGAGAACTATCGCTGGAACGAGCCAGAGAAGTTACGTCTGCGCGTGCCCATGTTCACAAATCCAGGCTGGAAGTGGCACAACGCGGGACGCGTCATCGAGGGCCCTGCCTGGGGTGGCTGTCTGGAGATTGTGGACTATCACCTACGCGCGCACCGCTACCTTCAGCCGCTTGAGCGCTATAAAGACTGTGTGCTCTTTCTGGAGACCTCCGAGGAGATGCCTTCGGCTACGTATGTCTATGACGTCTTCATGGGCCTGGGCGAACGTGGCCTGCTGCAACAGTTCTCCGCGCTGCTCATAGGCCGCCCCAAGGCCTGGGAGTTTAATCAGCAACGCTCCGCCGAGCAGAAAGATGTATACAAGAGGGAGCAAGAGGAGGCCATATTGAAGGCCTTGCAAGAGTACCATCCCTCCGTGCCAGTAATCTTCAACATGGACTTTGGCCATACCGATCCACAATTCATGGTGCCCAGCGGCGGTCATATACGCATCGATGGGATTGAGAAACGAGTGTTTGTGCGTTATTAATGGCCGCGCTGGAAGAGCCTTCGCGCGGCCACAGATAGGTTCAGAGCACGCTTAGCGTTGGCGACGAGCGAAGAGATCCGCTTCGCGCCGCGCCTGCCAGTTGCAGATCGCTTCCAGATCGGCCACTGGCGCCTGCGTGTAGGGCAGGGTATGCAGATAACCGGGAGGGCCAAACTCGGGCGTCAGGGTCGAGATCCGCATGCCCTGCCGCTCCTGCTCGTCCCAGATGATGCTCCACCAGCACTCATGGGCTTCGACGTAAGGCAGGTACTCGGGTGCACGCGGATCTGGTACCTGTGGACCCTCCTCATAGCCTACGCGTGCGTGCAGGTGGATGCAGCGACTGGCGCAGAGGCGCACAATATCCAACTGGTCATCGATCAAACGCTCGCAGACGCAGACCCAGTGGCTCAGATCACAGCACAACTTTAGTCCTTCAAAGCGCTCCAACAGCTGCGCAGTAATGCCGGGATAGAAAAAGACGCGCCCGCGATGGGTCTCGTGGGCCACAGCGATACCGGCGTCCGCCTCGATCTTTAAAGCTTCACGATAAAAGTGCGCGCTTTGATCGACGCTCCAGAGGTCTTTACCGCTATGGCAATTGATCTTCTCTGGCTGTAGCCGCGCTGCCTGCTCTACCTGCTGGCGAAAAGTGGCCAGGTGATCCTCCACGCTATCGCCGCTGGTAAAAATCTGTGGAATATAGCCCAGGCCGTGCTCCTGTAAAAGAGCCTGAAAGCGTGATGCTTGCTCCGGCACGGGCAATCCAGTTTCAATAGCGGCATAACCCTGCGCTTTGATGCGCGGGAAGAGTTCTTCGTGGGTGCCACCCATTCCCCACAGGTGGCGAACAAGCTGTAGCTGCATATACAAGCTCTCCTTCATACAAGATATAGTTATTATTCAAGACGATTATTATTCAGTGCCGCCAAAGGAAGAGAGCACACCGGTCATGGCGATCTCTGGCTGACCATTTTCCGAGTCCACCCAGACGCCACAGGGACCACCTTCACCGCTATAGTTCAGATCCAGCGTCGTGCCATCCATGCGATAGATGGGCTTCATATACTTTGTCACCGTCTCAGCTTCTCCGGAGATATAATGTCCGATCAAAGCGCGGCGAAAACGCTCGCTAGAGGTGTTGGGATAGCTGCCATGGACCAGTGAACCGCCAAAGAACAGTACATCGCCTGGCTCCATAATGACGGAGCGCACTTCTTGCTGCTCAGGGATAGGCACCTGAATGTCAGAAAAGCTCTCTTTGGTATTGGCTTTGGTCGTACAGAGAATCGGCCATTTCTGACTGCCGGGAACGACCTTCATGCAGCCATTCTCTTCATCACAGGGATCAAGAGCCATCCAGGCCGCCATGCAGGTGCCGGGACGAGCGCGCAAGAAATAGTTGTCCTGGTGCAACGCTTGCCCACGCGCCTTCGGAGGCTTAAAGTAAAGCATGGTCTGCACCGCGTACGGCTCACGGCCCAGCAGTCCTGTCAGCACATTATTGATGCGCTGATCGATCAGATATTGTAGGCTGGTAGCATCCCAGTGATGCATATGAATCATACGCGGGTAGCGTTTCAGCGGATCATCGTTCTCAGGATCAACGCCGACCAGATCACCAGGATAACTGCCTTTCAAGCGCAAATCCATATAGTAATCCCGATAATGCGCAACTTCCTCGGGACTAAATAACTGCTTTACTACCACATATCCATTTTCATCAAAGAATTGTTTGACTTCTTCGGCGATCATATTCTTTGTTTTCCTTTCATCTTATCCTATTGCAGAATCTTATTGTTGATATGCATAGGATAGCGTGAAACGTGAGAAAAGTGGATAGCCAGGATTGTCTGAATGTGTCTCAGATTCTCATATTTTACCGCGCAGGCCAACAAAATAGAGAAGCGTGTGCTCGCCATAATCAGCGGGCACACGCTTCTCCTGGAAAGTGTTTCGTTTTATGTAGTGTTGCCAGAAGTGCGCGGTGCGCACTTCTGGCAACACTACATAAAACATTAAAACTTCTTAGACCGTTTCGTGTTGATACACTTGCGCATTATCCGTGCTCACGGCGGGCTTTTGCTCCACGCGGCGCTTGCGCCAGGGCCATTCGACCTGCATACACAGGTAGCAGATCACGGAGAAGAGGCCGGCGATAACGGTCGTATGCAGTAAAGCGACCAGGAGTTGCGCTCCACTTAAGACGGTGGCCATGCCGCTCAGAGCCTGCAAGGAAACCAGCACAAATGCCCACAGGCTACCCCAGATCAGGTCGCGTCGATCACGCGCGACGCGGATTATAACGATCATTAAGACCAGCAGTAAAAACCAGATGCTGGCAGCAAAGTAGCGGTGCAAAACTTGAATGCCTGGTGAGGTAAAAAAGTTAGGAAAGTAGGTTGCACCACAGGTCGGGAATTGTTGTCCACAGGCCAGGGTTGCTGATGAGTGGCCCACCAATGCACCTGTATACACGACAACATAGGTATAAGCCGCCAGACACCAGACCACAATCTGTATCCATTTAGAGACTGGCGCGATCTGTTGCGGTGTGCTCTCGGGCTGCGTCGGATCAAGCTTTTGCAGCTGCATAATACGCATGGTCAACAGGATAACGCTGGCGAAAGAGATCAGCGAAAAACCAAAGTGCAGCGAGAGCAGACCATCTTTGGCATAGGTGCCTTCATAGACCACGGTGAGCGCACCCAGCATTGCCTGCAAAACAACAAAGAAGAGGCTCATAAAACCAAATAGCTTGACCCGTAAATCACGACGATAGGTAAACCAGGACCAGGCAACCAGGGCAAAAATTAAGAGCGAGTCCGCCCCCGACATGATGCGGTGGCTATATTCATAAACGGTAGTGATTGGTAACGACTCAGGGATCAACTGCCCATGACAAAATGGCCAGGAGTTCCCACAGCCCTGACCGGAATCAGTTTTGGAGACAGCCGCACCCAGGAGCAACATTATGTAAGCCCCAAACGAGGTTATAATAGCTAAGATGCTCATCAAACGATGCTTCAACAAGTTATGATCCTCCATGAGATAAATTAAGAAACAGCATATCATACTCCTCTTTACCTGTCCGTCCACGCTGCATGGAAATATGCCTTTCGAGGATCAAGGCCACACTGCCACATCTGTCATAAAAATCCTTTCTGGATACCCATCCCCAATGCTCTTTCTTAATCGTAGCTTTTTACTATTATAGGAGATATTTGGCATCTGTGCCATGCATCTTTCACAAAGGTGATCACAATTCGGCGCGATGCACACGAAATCACCATGACAATACGCCTATCCTGCTTCCCGGTTGACAAATCAGGCGCTACCTTTTACACTTGATAGTAAACGTTTTCTTTTTGTGCACGAGGATATCTAAAGGAGGAATGGCGACTATGGCTAGCAGGAACATTGGCATCATCATGAATGGTGTAACCGGGCGCATGGGGACCAATCAGCATTTGATTCGTTCAATTGTGGCGCTGCGTTCGCAGGGAGGTATCGCCCTACCTGGTGGCGATACGCTCATGCCAGATCCAATTCTGGTTGGACGCTCCGAACATAAGCTGCGTGCCCTGGCTGAAGCTCATGGCATCGAACGCTGGAGTACCAATCTGGACGCGTGCCTGGCGAATGCTGAGGATACGATTTATTTCGATGCTCAGACCACCACGCGCCGCGCCGAGGCGATACGCGCGGCCATTCAAGCTGGCAAACATATTTATTGCGAAAAGCCCATTGCCACAGATACCGCGACAGCCGTGGAGCTGGCCCAGATGGCCGATCGCGCAGGTGTCAAGCATGGCGTAGTGCAGGATAAGCTCTTCTTGCCCGGCCTGTTGAAGCTCAAGCGCGTTATCGACAGCGGCTTCTTTGGACGCATCCTTTCGGTGCGCGGCGAGTTCGGCTACTGGGTCTTTGAAGGTGACTGGCAAACGGCCCAGCGTCCCTCCTGGAACTATCGCAAAGAAGATGGCGGCGGCATCATCGTCGATATGGTCTGCCACTGGCAATATGTGCTGAGCAATCTGTTTGGTCGCATTACTGCCGTCTCTTGCCTGGGAACCACCCATATTCCCGAGCGCGTCGATGAGCAGGGCCAGCCATACGCCAGCACAGCCGATGATGCAGCCTATACCACCTTTGAGATCGAAAACGGCATTATTGCCCACTTCAATTCCTCCTGGGCGGTGCGTGTCTACCGCGATGAATTGTTGAGCATACAGGTAGACGGCACCCATGGTAGCGCTATCGCCGGTCTACGCGAGTGTAAAGTACAGAGCCGGGTCAACACGCCGCGCGCGATCTGGAATCCAGATGTGCCCAATCCCATTGATTTTCGGGAAAACTGGATGGATGTACCGAATAATGGCATCTTTGAAAATGGCTTTAAAACTCAGTGGGAGCTGTTCTTAAAGCATGTAGCGTGCGATACGCCATTTCGCTGGAATCTATATGAAGGAGCCAAAGGCGTGCAATTAGCGGAACTGGCATTACAATCCTGGGCCGAGCGCCGCTGGCTGGATGTGCCGCAGCTCACGGGTACAAAGGAGGTTTAGCCGATGGTCAGAAAACTGCTGCTCCCTCAGGAAAATGGCACGCTGCAAGCTTATAGCGCTGGAGACACCAGTCCTTATCCACAGACGGCGCCGGTGCCGCGCAGCCGTGTAGCCTATGCCGCCGCCCATGTGGTGCTGGATACAAAGATAGCTACGCCCGACCAGATCGATTGGGAGTCCACGCTGGCTTATCGCCACCATTTATGGTCACTGGGTCTGGCCGTGGCCGAGGCAATGGATACCTCACAGCGAGGGATGGGACTGAGCTGGCCGCAGGCGCAGCAATTGATCCAGCGCTCGATCAGTGAAGCGCGAACCCATACAGGGGCGCGCGTTGCCTGTGGTGCCGGGACCGACCATCTTGCTCCCTCGCCGACAGTAACACTTGAACAAGTTAAGCAGGCGTATGAAGAGCAGTGCAGCTTTGTCGAGGCTGCGGGCGGGCGCATTATCTTGATGGCCAGCCGCGCCCTGGCCGCCTGCGCACGCGCGCCTGAAGACTATATGCAAGTCTATGATCATATCCTCTCCCAGGTTGCGCAACCAGTGATCATTCACTGGCTGGGCGATATGTTCGATCCAGCCCTGGCTGGCTACTGGGGTTCGTCCGACCTGGACGCGGCTATGGAGAGCTGCCTGGCTATCCTCGAACGCCATGCGCCAAAGATCGATGGCATCAAAATTTCACTGCTAGATGCCAATCGTGAAGTCAGTATGCGCCGCCTGCTCCCTGAGGGCGTAAAGATGTATACGGGTGATGACTTCAATTATGCTGACTTGATGTTGGGCGATGCTCAGGGCTATAGCCACGCGCTGCTGGGCATCTTTGATGCGATCGCGCCCGCCGCTTCAGCCGCTCTGCAGCAACTGGATGTGGGCAACATCGAACAATATACGGCGATCCTCGCCCCCACCGTGCCACTCTCGCGCCACATCTTCCAGGCGCCCACCTATAACTATAAAGCCGGCATTGTCTTCCTGGCTTATCTCAATGGACACCAGGAGCACTTCAAGATGGTGGCAGGCCTGGAACGCGCGCGCTCGCTGCCACACCTGGCCCGGCTGTTTGTGCTGGCGGACCAGGCGCAGCTCCTGGTAGATCCCGACCTGGCCAGCGAACGAATGCGGACCATCTTGCTCCAAGCGGGTATTGAACAGGAAGGGGATACGTTCTAATGCAACAGCATGAGATAACCGATCTGACGCGTTTAAGCCTGAATCAGGCCACAATTGATCAGTGGGATGCGAGGGCCGCCATCGAGGGATGTGTGCGGGCCGGTATTCCATCGATTGGTTTCTGGCGCGACAAGGTTGCGCGCACCGGCCTGGCCGAGACCGCCCGCCTGGTACGCGAGACGGGCATCCAGGTCTCCAGTCTCTGTCGCGGCGGCTGGTTTCCCGCTGCCTCAGCGGCCGAACGCCAGGCGCGCATCGAGGATAACAAACGGGCCATCGAGGAAGCCGCCGAGTTGCAGACGAAAGTGCTGGTGCTGGTGTGCGGTCCAGCCCCCGACCGGGATATCCAGGCCGCGCGCGGTATGGTTGAAGATGCCTTGACGCAGCTCTTGCCCATCGCCCACCAGCATGGCATCTCTCTGGGCATTGAGCCGCTGCACCCCATGTATGCAGCCGATCGCTCGGTCATCACCAGCCTGGCCGAAGCCAACCAGATAGTCGAAAAGTTCAACAACTCGCACCTGGGTGTCGTCATTGACGTCTTCCATGTCTGGTGGGATGCCTCCGTTTATGAGCAGATCGCCCGCGCCAGCGGCCATATCCTGGGCTTCCATGTCAGCGACTGGCTGGTCCCCTTGCCCGACGTCTTGCTTGGACGCGGCATGATGGGAGATGGAGTCATTGAGCTACGCAAATTGCGCCAGGCTGTAGATGCCGCCGGCTACCATGGTCCCATTGAAGTCGAAATATTTAACCAGGCCATCTGGAATATGCCAGGCGATGACGTGCTCGACACCATGAAACGCCGCTACCTGGAACATGTTTAAACCGAGAAATCTACAATACATTTATATAAGAACAATGCAAGCAAAATAAAGGAACAAGAAAAAAAGATTCGTAGGTGCGCCCCTTGCGGGCGCTTGATTGCTTCCTGTTCGAAAACGCACCAGGAACATGATTAGGAGCATTTTGATCCGATGCGTAACATCCTTATTGATTATTTTTCGAGCGTGAAGGGTAAAAGCGCCAGCCAAGGGGCGCACCTACTAAATCACAGATCGCGCATGACGCCATCACTGTGCTCATTTTCCACTGTACAGGAACTTTCAAAGCTCATCTAAAAGGCTATCCCATTAGCGCTGATACCACCATCACGATCATTATCACCATACCCAATCCAGATTAGACGTACCGTTGCCCTCTTTAATCTCACCAATCCAGGAGAGCAACTATCAGTGGGATGTGGGCTCTGTCAACTGATATCGAATATTCCGAATTAGTTGATAGAGCCCGCATTCCGCAGAAGTCTTGACGAGAAAAGGGATTTTCGGTAAAGTAAGGATCCTATTGTCTCTCTCCGCGAATTGCGAAATGGGGGCACTAACAACATATCCTGACCGCTTTTTTCTCTCCAAAGAACAATGGGGACGCACCTAATGTCAAAATCACATATTCTGAGTAAAAATATGAATAAATCGCTTTGGAAACAGCGTAACTTCATGCTTCTGTGGAGTGGCCAGCTTGTTTCCTGGATTGGAACAGAAGTGTCTGGTATAGCACTTCCTTTAGTTGTTCTGGCTTTAACAGGCTCCTCTGCACAAGCTGGCGCGGTTGCGGCTATACGAGGTCTTGTCTATGTTTGCTGGGCAATTCCGGCTGGTGTATTAATTGATAGATGGAATAGAAAAATTGTCATGGTTATAGCAAACCTTGGCAGTGGATTAGCAATGGGCAGTATTGCCCTCGCACTCGCATTTCATAGTCTTTCTGTAATTCAACTATACATAATTAGTGCCATTGAGGGATCGTTCTTTGTCTTTGCAAATTTAGGAAGGTTTGCATCGTTTCCAAAGGTGGTCTCAAAAGAACAATTTCCAGCAGCCTCTGCGCAATCTGGTACAGCAGACCATATTGCTTTACTGGTAGGACCACCTCTAGGAGGTCTTTTGTATCAGGCAGCAGGAGGGTTTATTGCTTTCTTTGTTGATTCGCTTTCTTATTTTATTAATGCTTTTTCTATTTTCTTTATAAATATACCTCTTGGCACAAAAACCCCGACTGAACGAAAAGCAGTTCATCATGAAATCAAAGAGGCCATCGTGTGGTTTTGGCATCAGCCGTTACTTCGCTTCTTAAATCTTCTTACAGCAGGAAGAATTATTCTTTCTGCAGGGTTATATTTGCTCATTATTGTCCTTGCAAAAGAACATCATGCTTCCTCCTTATTTATCGGTGCTATCTTTGCTATTGGTGCTGGAGGGGGCATTTTGGGTTCTTTTATATCTGCAAAAATACATAGTCGCTTTGGCATGAAACAACTACTCCTTGGTGTATTACTGCTTAGTTTCTTAATTTTCAGCTTATATGCAATTGCCATAAACAATTTTCTTTTAGCAGGCATCACAGCACTCTTTTATGCAGCAGATCCACTCTATAATGTAACAATATCTTCTTATTCAGTAAAAATTGTTCCTGATGAAATGAGAGGTAGAGTCGCAAGTCTGACCCGGTTAATTGATCTCGGAGCAAATTCGTTTGGATTCTTTATTACCGGTGATCTACTACAGTATCTAGGAAGCAGATGGACTATTGGAGTATTCGCTCTTATGCTGCTTTTACTTTTTATTGCGACAGAGAAAAACAGAAATCTCGCGGCAACAAAGATGTAATTTTAGCTCTCTCTCCCCCATTCCACAGTTTGGAAAATGGTTTTTCAGCGTATCAAAAAAACACTCTGGCTACAGAGATTGCTTCTATCCTACCTGCTTTTTGCGTTGTTTTCGGTGATGGTGACCGGACACTCTGGCTGACCAGGTTGGGCGCACGATGCGGGAAGAGAGCAAGATCGGAGAAGTTTTTTTCCACATGAACATGCTACACTCCTTCTACGTGCAAGAGGAGTAGTTCAAACTCATGCTCAAAAAAACGAGCAGTGACCACTCACTTCTACCAATGGCTTCGACAGTGGCGAAAGCCATACGACTAGCGAAAAAAGGAGCAAGCTCATGCGGAAAATCATTGTCTACAACATCATCTCACTGGATGGCTATCACACAGGGCCAGGCAACGATGTCTCGGTCATGTTCCCAGTGATGGGCGGCAAAGCCTTCAACGGCTATAACGCCGAACTGCTGCGTACAGCCGACACATTTATTGCAGGCCGTGTTTCCCACGAGCTATTCCACGGTTACTGGCCCAAGGTCGCCGAGAATCCAGATTCTGATGAGTGGACGGACGAACAGAGGGAGATCATACAGGAGAGCGAGTCCGTCAGCAACATCGTCGTCTCAGATACGCTGACAGGAAACCGGCCCAATTACCGCATTATCAGGCGTGCAGACGTGTATCAGCAGCTTGCCGAACTCAAACGCCAACCAGGCAAAGATATTTTGATTACAGGCAGTAGAACCCTCTGGAACGATCTGCTGGCGCACGATCTGGTGGATGAGATCCATCTGATGATTGGCAACATCGTCTTAGGCGAGGGAGTCCCTGTCTTCGTAGGCAAGCCTCCCGCGTCGCTTCACCTTATCGAAGTCCGCACCTGGAAAGACTCCGATAACGTCCTTATACGCTACGAAGTTCTGCACAAAAGCGCCTAAACGCATAAATCGGAGGATCTACTCGTTCTCCTTGCCGGGTTATCAACAAATTCGCGGCAAAGGATCACCTACGAGCATGTCCAGGACGCGGGTGCCGCCGATGTCGGTGCGCAAAAACACCATGCCTGGAAATTCAGCCTGGACGGTACCGATGGGCATAGCCTCGCGTCCCAGGGGATGGGCGCGCAGAACTCGCAGGGCTTCTTGCTCAGCTTCAGGCGCCACAAAGGCCAGAAGCTTCCCTTCGTTGGCGATCGTGAGCGCATCGAGTCCTAAAATTTCGCAGGCTCCTCGCACGCCCTCGTGAACTGGAATGGACTGCTCGTCGAGGGCGATAGAGACTTCGGCGCTCAGAGCGACTTCATTCAGGGCGGTCGCCACACCTCCACGCGTGGGGTCCTTCAGGCAGTGCAGTTTGGTGCCGATACTATCGAGCAAAGCCGCCACCAGCGTATGCAGTGAGGCGCTATCGCTCTTGACCTCGGTCTCAATATCCAGCTCTTCACGAGCCAGCATGATCGCAATACCGTGGTCGCCAATCGAGCCGCTTAATAATACGCGGTCGCCCGGCTCCACCAGCGTTTGCCCCAGGTTGGCAGACGCACGTATGCTACCAACCCCGGCCGTATTAATGAAGACGCCATCAGCCTTATTGCGCTGCACCACCTTGGTATCCCCGGTCACGATCAAAACGCCAGCTTCATGGGCAGCCCGCGCCATCGAGTCCACGATTCGCTGCAGATGTTCGATTGAGAACCCTTCTTCCAGAATGATGCCTGCCGAAAGATACAACGGGTCCGCCCCTGCCATGGCCAGATCGTTGATGGTGCCATGAACCGCTAGTTTGCCAATATCGCCACCGGCAAAGAAAAGCGGATTGACCACATAGGAATCAGTTGTAAAGGCCAGGCGCTGATCTCCAAGCGTAATAGTCGCGGAATCTTCCATACGATCCAGCACGGTATTAGCAAAGGCTGGGGCAAAGATACCCTCGATCAAGTTATGGGTAGCCTTACCGCCGCTACCATGGCTGAGCGTGACATGGTCATCGCGCAGATAGAACTTGTGCCGTCGCGCCTGTCGCGCACGCTCAATCTTTGCCAGGACCTCATTGCTCTGTGGGGACTGCTTTCCCATCACTTAAACCTCCAGCCAGACCTCTCTGGTGCCACGATTCGCTTGTTCAGCGATATATACCAACGATATATAGCAATATGTCCATTGCCCTGTCTGACAGACTTAGCTTTCTTGCGTGGACATGGCGGGCATTACATTGAGTCGATGCCGCTCTGCGGCCATGGAGAAGCGTCCATAGTTAAAGTAGGCGGCACAGGCTCCTTCGGGCGACACCATACAGGTTCCGATCGGCGTCTCCGGCGTACAGGCGGTCCCGAAGACCTTACACTCCCACGGTTTGATCACGCCTTTGAGCACTTCACCACACTGACAGGCTTTGGGATCAGCGACGCGCAGGCCAGGTACCTCAAAGCGCAGCTCGGCATCCCAGGCCGCGAATTCGGGGCGCAGCTTCAAAGCGCTCTGTGTGATAAAGCCAAGACCACGCCATTCAAAAAATGGTCGTAGCTCCATCGTGCGCGCCATGGATTCAAGCGCCTTTACGTTACCTTCGGGTTGCACCACGCGTGAATATTGATTCTCCACCTCTGAACGGCCCTCACAGATCTGTTGTACCAGCATATGCACGGATTGGATGATGTCCAGTGGCTCAAAACCGGCTACTACAATCGGCTTGTGGTGCTGGCGCGCAATAAATGTATAGGGACGCAAACCAATCACCATCGTGACGTGACCCGGACCCACAAATCCATCCAGGCGCAGATCCGGCGAATCCAGGATGGCCTTAATGGCTGGAATGATAGTGACATGGTTGCAGAACACCGAAAAGTTTTTTATATCTTCGGCCTGGGCACGTAACAGGGTTACGGCGGTGGAGGGAGCGGTAGTCTCAAAACCGATGGCAAAAAATACTATCTGCTTGTCTGGATACTGGCGAGCTAATTTGAGGGCATCCAGCGGCGAATATACAAAGCGCACATCGGCCCCCTCAGCCTTGGCATCCAATAAGCTGCCACGTGAACCCGGAACGCGCATCATATCCCCGAAGGTAGTAAAGATGACGTTCTCCGTGTGCGCAATGGCAATGGCGTCGTCGACGCGCCCCATCGGTAACACACAGACGGGACAGCCGGGACCATGGATGAGATCGATCGTGGGCGGCAAGACATCTTCAATACCATGTTTATAAATCGTGTGGGTGTGGCCGCCACAGACCTCCAT
The DNA here is from genome assembly GCF_016587435.1 of Dictyobacter formicarum. The sequence goes on along the minus strand of NZ_BNJJ01000004.1, from coordinate 376,715 downwards.
AAGCTTTAATTGTCGGCCGTCGCTCAGGCGCGCAATGTCCGCCGCAATACGTTTCGCCAGCTTAGAGTCGCGATATTCATCAACGTACTTCACTGCTCCTTCTCCTTTTTATCCACCCTGAGCCTGGCAGGCTGTGATGAAAGATACTGTGGCTACTTATGAATCAGGCTGGTCAAGTAAAGCTTGAATCATTTCTAATATGGCATGATAGGCCGTGGCCTGGGCCTCCTGTATACGTGGAATATGATCGCAGGGCGCCGTGATACATATATCGACAGCGGGCAAGCGCGCTACTTTGCCACCATCGTAGCCAGACATGCCAACGGTCAGCAGTCCCTGTTTTTTAGCCTGCTCGAGCGCCTGCAAAATATTGGGCGAGTTCCCACTGGTTGAGATGCCAACGGCGATATCGCCGGGCTGCCCAAGGGCGATAATCTGGCGCGTAAATATGGTGGGGAAACCGACATCATTACCCACGGCTGTAACGACCGCGATATCATTGGTCAAGGCAACAGCCGGCAGGGGACGCCAGTGCGCAAATGGTGGATTGACCAGTTCAGTCACCATATCCTGGGCGTCGGTGGCGCTACCGCCGTTGCCAAAGGCAAAGAGGGTGGCACCGGCTCGAAAAGCGCGGGCCATGGCCGCACCGGCCGCCACGATACGCTCGCCCGAGACGGCATGCATTTGATGACGCAGAGCGACCACATCGTGACACTTTTCCAGCGTTGAATGGCGTACCTGCTCGATTACTGCGGCACGATCAACCTTCTCACCTTCAAACAGGTAGGGATAAAAAAGCTGGTCGTAGCGACTACCTTCCTCAGGCATAGCTATCCTCCTCCTCATCTGCTGATGGACAGCGTTCAAGGGCCACACCGGCATGTACCAGAACCAGGTCGCCCGGGCCCACCTGATCCAGCAGGCTGATATCAATCTCTTCAATGTGGGTGGGAGTAACCGCCACCCTGGCCGTGCCCGATCCGGCATCCACCGCGACGACACGCACCTTCAGCGCTTCATCCGAGCAGGTAATACAGCGCCCCTCCCCATCCGGCACCCAGCAGGCATCAAACATTATTCTGGAACGAGGAGTATGGTCATTTTCACTCATTGTAATACTCCTTCGTGCTCAAAAAAGACGTGTACAAGTTCCCACAGCACGTGATAGAGGGTCTCATGGGTTTCCTGAATGGCCAGGGGATCAGCGCTGGGAACCACAAAACAGAAATCTAGAAAGGCGGACTCGGTCTCCGTCGGCATACGCTCTTCGCTGGTCACTATGACATGACGCGCCATACGACCACCACCGTTGCCACACAATCCGATGGTGAGTAGACCTGAGTCATGGGCCTTTTGCAGGGCGATATTCACATTAGTGCAATTGCCATCGGGCGAAAACCCCATGGCAATATCCTGCGGACGCGCCAGGACACCGATATGGCGGGCGAAGGCTCCTTCGGCCTGCTCAGCCGAGGCATGCATACCGCTGAGGGTGGCGCTATCATTGGTCAGGGCCACGGCGGGCAACGCTCGCTTGCCGACGATCACTGGATGTACAAACTCTACTGCCACATGTTGCGCGTCGGTAGCCCAGGGACCATTGCCGAAGGCCAGCAGGCGACCGCCCAGGTGAAAGCGGCGTGCCATTGACCAGCAGGCCTCAGCGATATGCCCGGCCTCAGCCGTAAAAAAGGTCTCTGGTATGGTTGTGCTCAGGCCAACGCGCGCATCTAAAATCGCCGCCAGGTTAACTGCCATAACCTCACACTTTCCTCATTCGATCTGGCTCTTATGGAACATCGCCAGTTCGTCCGTATAGGGATCGCCCATTAATTGCAACGCCTTTTGCGTCTCCTGTGCCTCTTTTTCATTAATCTTACTCATGGCAAAACCAACGTGCACCAGCACCCAATCTCCGGGCTCAATGCCGTCCAGGCGCACCAGGGCGATGCTGACATTGCGCTTCACGCCGGATACCTCTACCTTCGCAATATCCAGGTTATCATCCACTATTTCCACGACGCGACCTGGAATACCAAGACACATAGCCTTCCTCCTTCATGCATGTACATGCAGGCAAGCATGCTGGGGGCATGATCTTGCCCCCGCTTCCATCCTTCCCCCTCGAAGCACCCATAAGGGGCGCACCTACCGCTTTATTTTTGCAGCGGATCCAATTGTCTGTAACCAGTCACACCAGGCATCCAGGCCCTCGCCAGTTCTACAGCTGAGTTCAAAAATCTGTAACTCAGGATTGACGGCCAGGGCAAAGCGCTTGACGGTAGCCAGGTCGTAATCAACATAGGGCAACAGGTCGATTTTATTGATGACCATGACCTGCGACGTGGCGAACATCGCCGGATATTTGGCTGGTTTATCATCGCCTTCGGTCGTGCTAACCACAGTAACCTTGATATCCTCACCCAGATTCCAGCCAGCAGGGCAGACCAGGTTGCCGACGTTTTCGATCACCAGCAGGTCGAGGGAGGACAGATCGAGCTCTTGCAGCGCCAACTGGATCATGTGCGCCTCCAGGTGGCAGATGCCCTGCGTGATAATCTGGACCGCCTGAGCACCAGCCGCTTTGATGCGCTCCGCGTCGGCACTGGTCTCCACATCACCTTCGATCACACCGATCGTGGGCCCGAAGCGCAAGCGCCGGATGGTCTGCTCCAGCAAGGTGGTCTTACCAGCGCCGGCTGAACTCATCAGGTTGAGCGTATAGATCTGTCGATCAACCAGTTGCTGATGGATGTCGCGAGCAATCCGCTCATTGGCTGCCAGAATGTTCTGTACGATCGGCACATTGGGCATGCTCGCCATCGCCTCCCTCCTGAGTATCGGAGCAGTCAATCTCCATGTCTTGAATCATGAATTCGGTGCCTGAGAGCACATCAGCTTCCCAGCTTTCACAGGCCGGACATTGCATAATACATTGCACAACATGAAATTCCTTGCCACAGTGGCGACAACGCGCTCGATGGGGCACAATATCTATCGCTAACTGTGCCCCACTCAGCATAGGTTGCGCACTCGCAACGACTTCAAAACAGAAGAGCAGCGCATCGGTATCGACGGCATTGGCTTCGCCAATCCTGACATGGACGCTCTTCACACAGGTCGCCTGGTATAGTGTGGCTTGTTCCGTAACAACGCCAGCAATAGCGTCGGCAATTGAAAGCTCATGCATAGTGCCTTCTCTGGCTTTTCTGGCTATCATCTGTATTCGCTACAATGTAACTTGCTTACATGGATCGTATACGTAAATAACGCTGGATATCTGGCAATTGAATACCTACAACAAACAGAGCTATGCCTAACAGAGCCAGTATCAGCAAAGGTATGTTAAGACGAAGAGTGACCATAACGTGCCTCCTTCAGCGGCAAGATAATTTCTGACGTGACACTTAGTTTATCGACCAGCAGGTCGATCATTTCGATAGCGCCAGGGATCATAGACTGGACAACCTCGCTCAGGCCTACGACGAGATCTTCATCGGCATTGCCCACCGCAGCTGGTTCGCAACCGACCAGCAACGTATGGATGGGGCGCGCGCCCATGTTGCGCGCGAAGGCCAGTACTTTAAGCGGGTCCATGCTGTGCGCATCCAAAAAGCTTTCCCGGGCCTCGGACTGCTGTGCAGACAGGCGATCAGGCTCGATCAAATAGAGCGTGCCCGGTGCACCTCCACGCGACACGGCATCCACCAGTATCAATTCATCATAGTCTTCCAACAAGGTATAGGCCAGATCCACGCCACGAATACCAAAATCTACAATCTCAACATTAGCAGAATATCGTCCTGCCAGCAGGCGCTGGGCGACCTCAACGCCAAAGCCATCATCGCCAAAGAAGATATTGCCAATGCCCGCGATTAAAATTCTTCGCTCCTCCTTAGAATGGGCCTGCCCACTCATACAAACTCCTCCTCCACCAACTCTACTTCTCCTGGATAAAAGAAAAAGCGATGACCGGGCAAGACACGGTCCTCTTCTTGCTCATTGCCTGGGTCATCTTCCAGCGTGACCACCAGGTACATGCGATCCTCGAAATCTTGCTTGATCTCTTCGACGCGCGCTAATCTGCTTTCCAACAGCATATCAAATGCGTCAGCCTTGGCCCGGGGATGAAGCCGCACACGATCGCCAATTTTAGCGACGCCACCAATGACGCTTACAATGGGTGGTTCAAATTGATTCATCATATGTTTTTCCCTTCCTCATCAGGCTGCAAGCACTCATAACTACGGATCACGCCGTGGAGTTTCATAAACTGTTCCGTTGAAAGGGACTCCGTCCGCTCCAAAATTGCACGTGCGCGCTCGTCACCATGTCTGAGCTCTTCCTTTTCATCCTCGGTCAGAGTCATCATGCGCAGAGTCAGTAATTCATCAATTTCGGTACCATCGAAGAAGGAACCCATACTTTCAGGCGCAATCTGTGGGTAGTCGTACAGGATAATGGGTGATGAGAGTATGGCGCTGTGCTCGCCAACATCGCCTATCAGAACAGGCCAGGTGTGCGCATTCTGACAGGCCTGCGCTGATGTCCGTAAATGCTCAGGCGGGTCCAGCAAGGAAAAGAACTGCCCCTGCTCAATTTGCAGGATGGTATGGGTTGAAACAAATGAGTAGAGTAAGACCGCCTCACGTTGATCAGGATTAATGCCGATTTGTGGAGTATTATTTTCAATGCTGACACGCAGCCTGTACACTGCGTCCTCAACGCAGTGGGCCGTAATACGCACCTGGCCGTAGATATCTTGCTGCTCACGCGACGAAGAAATAACGGTGGCATCGGTGGTGGTCGTTGAAACATAGCGTCCGGGAAAATCGATAGGCGCCAACAGCGGCTGGCTCAAAATTTCTGGCAGCCTGATCTCTGGTATCACGACTTCCCGCGCCACTCCCTCCTCCCATTCATCTTGCATCTGGCGCTCAATGTGGTTCCCACCCTGTGTTAGAGACGACTGGTGATCACGCTGCACCACACTATTCAACAATAGATGCAAGAAACGTACCGAGATAGTCAGCCGGGTCTGTTGATCTCCCTGTAGGAGGCATTCAGTCTGCATGCTCCATGGTTCGCTATTCCCCTGCGCACTACTATAAGAGCGCGGATACACCACTCCAAATGTCCAACGCTGGCGATTTTTAATGGCTGAACGACGATAGGGATAGAGCAAATAGCCCTCATAGAGGATGGCATCGGCGATCTCTTTGATCTGCTCTATCTTCATGGCTGCACCTCCTGGTGGGCTTGCGCCAACAACAGGGTTAGCGCGCTCTCCCAGCTAGATTGGCCATGTTCCACTTTGTACTGATAGAGTTGATCAAAAACATCTCTCTGAATACGTATCCAGGCGCTATTGGGATAATAGTGCTCGATCAGAGAGTGCCAGAGAGAGACCGGCATGCGATAGCTGGCCTCCTTGGACCAGGGGACGCGGCTAACCTGCAGGTTTTGCTGCTTATCCTGATAAAAAATGGTGCCGCTGAACAAGAAGAGGAGCGGTACGGTGCCCTCTTTCAAAGCAGCCAGGTATTTGGTGCTCACCACTTCAAAGTCATAGGTGCAGGCAACCGGCAGGGTGATCGTGGTCTGGGCATCAAAAGTGGGGACGACTATATTGATATGCTGCCAGAGCAAACTGCGCAGAGTCCCCTGCCAGCGCTCAGGCGTACCAAACACATCCTGCAGGCGCTCCTGTTCTTCCCGGGCATAGCGCCGTTGGGGCGCGGCAATCTGTAGCTGACAGCGCAGGGCGATGCTAAAAATCGTCTCGGCGGGCACCCTATTGGTGATCGCCAGTGTGAAACCCAGCGTTGGCACAGCCGCAAAAGGGATTACTTCAGCTGCCGTGACTTCAAAGTTTAGATCTGGCATGCAATGATCCTTTCGGCGCTGAAAGATACCTCCATACAATCGAAGCGGGGGCAAGCCCCGCACCTATGATTTTGGAACATCCTTCCATACAGTCGCCTTCGCTTGTATAGTTTCAAAGTAGGTGTTAATGCTTTGCCACGCTGCGGCGCCGCCGCTAAAGCCGCGCCAGGTGCGACGAATCAGGCCGACCAGTTGATAACAGCTATCGATCGGCACCAGGTAATAGCGATAAGGAGCCATGATACGCTGGATCAGTAGCGCCTCGACTTCTGGCTGCATGTCGGTAAGCACAGGATTCTCCTGCAGCAGAGTTTGCCACTGGCTCTCGTCCAACAACGACTCGGTGGCTCCGGCGGGTCCCGGATAAAAGGCCCTCAGCCGCCGGTCGTGCCCTGTGCTGGTCCGAACGAAAAAAGCCATGTTTACCGGTATCAGCAGTTCGTTCCAGGCACTATCGCTAAGCGCAAAGTCTTCCAGCAGAAGATAGCGCTCAGGAACCACCACATATTTGCCGGCACCGGCCCCTTCCCGGCTCATCAGCAGCGAACAGGCGGTGCAGACACAGTGGATGGTGTGGGTGGAGCGTTCCCACAGGTGCCGGTGCTGCTCTGCCAGACCCTCTCCACACAATTCACACGGTCCTGCGGCTGGGTTATTGGCCGACTCGATAGGGTTGCGCATAAACTGACGTAATCTGCGCAAAGAGGCACGCGCCTGCTCCGCATCCATCGCTAGTCCTCTCCCATTCCAGCTGACAAAGTTGCCTCTTGCTTACGGCGGCGTCTCGGCATAAAAGTAACGGGATGCGAAAAACGCGCTTCTTCAGCGGCCGTGCTAATATCATCTATTTCGGGAGCCACCTTATAGACCGCATCTTCAACGTCGCGCAAGAGGTGAGCACTGGAAGCTGAACAATCGTTGCAGCTCCCCAGCATTTTGAAATAGGCAATCCCCTGCTCAATACGTACCAGTTCAACATCTCCTCCATGCGCCTGCAGGGAGGGACGCAAATCTGCCAGCGCGCGCAGGATACGCGTGCGTGTATCGACGGGATGCAGACCATGGAGTAGCAGCAAGGGACCAATCAGGTCGTCCGCGCCAAACTGGTCAATGATTTCCGCACCACATTCCTCGTGCTGCCTGGTCAGTGCCAGCATGCGTGTCAAACCTTCCCCATACATAGCCAGCATACTCTGGATCAGTTCCTGGACAGTTGCACGGACGTGCTGATCCGCAAAGCCAGCCACCTCCTCGATTAACGCCTCGATGCGCTCAGCCTGCTGCTGTTGCTCCTTATCCTGTTGCATGCTACAACCTTTCTGGATCATGGGTTTTCGGCATTGACATGCGGCGAGGTAGAAAGCGCCCGCAAGGGGCGCACCTACGTCGCGTTTTTTTTCTCCCGTACATCTGGCCTTGACGTGCGGCGAGGCGGGAAGCGCCCGCAAGGGGCGCACCTACGTTGTTGTTATACCAAAGGTTGGCGAGTGCACAACCTGGAGCTCCTTCCCTTTGCCCAGGTACATGTGAACGCCACATGGCAGGCAGGGATCAAAGCTGCGCACTGTGCGCATAATATCAATACCCTTAAAGTTATCTGGCCCATTCTCCTCGAAGATGGGTGTATTTTGTACGGCATCTTCATAAGGTCCTGGCGTGCCATAGATGTCACGTGGACTGGCATTCCAGGGGGTGGGCGGATAGGGATGGTAATTGGCAATCTTGCCATCACGTATCACCACGTGATGGGAGAGAACACCGCGCACCGCTTCATGGAAGCCACAACCGATCGCTTCTTGCGGCACCTTAAAGTCCGACCACGTTTTGGTGCGGCCGGCGCGTACCTCGGTCAAAGCCTTCTCGACAAAGTAGATGGCCGCAGCCGCAGCATAGGCCTGGAAGTACGTACGGGCGCGATCACGCTCCAACGCATTGCTCCACTGCGGAATCTTCCACTCCAGCTCCATCTCGGGTTTAAGGGCTGTCTTAGGCAGCGTGATCTTTACGCTATGGCCGGTCGCTTTAATATAGCCACCGAGATCAACCAGGCCAGCCAGGGCAGTCGCCCACAGGCGGGCGATCGGGCCGCCGCCAGTATCCAGGGCCAGGTATTTACCGGTCTGGTCATCGTACCAGCGCGGCGACATGACCCAGCTATAATTACCCTCGAAATTGCGCTTCTGCGGTCGCGGTAGCGTGGTCTGGTTCCAGGGATGGTGCTTATCTACTGGATTACCCAGCGGATCATGAGCTACAAATGTCTGCTGATTCTCCCAGTCCTCATAGAAAGAACTACCCAGTAAGACACGCAAACCCAGGTTGATGTCGACCAGGCTGGTCGTGCGCAGCTTCCCATCTATCACGATGCCAGGCGTGACATACATGGCCCGGCCCCACTTCTCCATGTTCTGGTAGGTGTAATCGCAAGCGCCCGGATTCTGAAAAGCACCCCAGCATCCTAACAGCACCTGGCGCTGTCCCACCTTTTCATAGCCCGGCAAGGCCTGATAGAAAAAGTCGAAGAGATCATCGTGCATCGGCACGACCTTCTTCATGAACTCGACATATTTCATCAGCCGGACGAGGTAATCGGTAAACACCTGAATAGTTGCTACCGTGCCGACTCCACCTGGATAGAGGGTTGAAGGATGGACATGGCGTCCCTCCATCAGGCAGAACTTCTCACGCGTCATGCGACTCATTTGCAGTGACTCTCGGTAGAACTCGCCGCTAAAAGGATTGAGCGAGCGCATAATGTCGGCAATGGTGCGATAGCCATGTAGATAGGCGTGCGGCGCCTCAGTTTTCTCGGCCTTTCCCATTACAGATGGATTCGTCTCTTTCACCATCTGCTCACAGAAGTCCACGCCAACCAGGTTGTCCTGGTAGATGCAGTGGTCGAACATATATTCGGCCGCCTCGCCCAGATTGAGAATCCACTCGCCAATCGGGGGCGGCACAACGCCAAAGGCCATGTTCTGCGCATAGACCGCGCAGGTAGCATGGTTATCACCGCAGATGCCGCAGATGCGACTGGTAATAAAGTGCGCGTCGCGTGGATCTTTCCCCTGCATAAACAGGCTATACCCTCTAAAAATAGAGGAGGTACTGTGGCACTCCACTACCTGGCGCTGCTTAAAATCGATCTTGGTATAGATGCCCAGGCTACCAACAATACGTGTAATCGGATCCCAGGACATCTCCACCAGCTGCGGTGGAACGCCGCGCGGTTCTTGTCGTTTAATTTCGGTGCTCACGTTGCTGTTTTCTCCTTCTACCCGCACTTGCGTGGAGCATCTTACATTATTACTTCCACGTTGGTTGATAACCTGTCTTGAGCTCCGGACCAGGACGACGCCATGACGGCTCTTTGTTCAGCGTATCGTTGGTGAACTGGCGCAAGGAGCGAATCACCCGACCATAGGAGCGCGAGACACTAGAAGAGAATTTGCTGCCAGGTGGCTCATCCATAAACGGCATAAATTTGTCGGGAAAGCCCGGCATGGTACAGCCAATGCAGATACCACCCACGTTCGGGCAGCCACCGATGCCGGCCATCCAGCCGCGTTTGGGAACGTTGCATTGTACGACAGGTCCCCAGCAACCCAATTTGACAATACACTTGGGAGAGCCATATTCAGTGGCAAAATCGCCTTGCTCAAAGTAGCCGGCGCGATCGCAGCCTTCATGAACCGTCTTTTCAAACAGCCAGGTCGGGCGCAGGGCTTCATCCAGGGGAATAGTAGGAGCCAGGCCAGCAGCCTGGTAGAGCAGGTAGAGTAGCGTCTCCATAAAGTTATCAGGCTGAACAGGACAACCAGGCACACATACAATCGGATTACCGGCTTTGGACTTCCAATGCCAACCCAGATAATCAGGCAGACCCATAGCGCCCGTGGGATTGCCCGCCATCGCATGAATGCCACCATAGGTAGCGCAGGTGCCGGCAGCCACCACGGCCCAGGCCTTCGGCGCCAGGCGATCCACCCACGTGGTGGTGGTAATCGGCTGACCGCTTTCGTCCGAGCCAAGAGCGGCCCAATATCCCTCTGATTTGATCTTCTCGTTCGGGATCGACCCCTCTACCACTAGCACAAAGGGATCCAATTCTCCACGCTCAGCCTTATACCACCAGGACATGAAATTCTCGCCAGTTTCATAGGCCAGCACTGGATTATGCAAATACACTTTCGGCAAACCGGGGATCGCACCCAATAGCACATCTTCAATGCTTGGTTGGCTGGCTGCGGTAGTCGAGATGGTATCACCATCACAGCCAAGCCCGGCCGTCATCCAAATGATGTGTACTTCTTCCACACGAGTTCTGGTGACCATAATCTATCCTCTTTAGCTGTCACTCTTACTCATCCACATAGACGCAACTTACGGGAAAACGAAACTCGCCGCGGGTTTATGTACTGTTGAGCGGATGGCATTATCTGTGCAGATAATGGGCCGCCACTACAATGGACGCGATTAAGCGGATATTTACGTCAATTTTTACTACGAGAGAGAACAGAAGAGGAAACTGCTCGGCTCTTATTTGCATCGAAAGCAAGCATACAAAAAAACATTACACTACACCACTAGCAATGTCAAGAACTCACTGATGCTTAATTTTCAGCATATTTAACGTCATGCGTATGTTATTGCCCATTTACATGATGGGTTAATGCTCGATCATGTTATCCGTCGTATGGTTTTTTGCGGAATTCAAAAATATTTTGATATCGACGGCACAGATGCTGTCGGCGCTAACAAGCAATGGGTTGATGTCAATGGATTGTATAAAATCATAGTCCTGCATCAGGTATTCGACTGCTTTGATGACGTCTATGATGCGCTGGATATCGACCGCCTTTTGTCCACGCATACCTTCCAGGATTGGAGCAATGCGCGTCTCAGAGATCATAGTCAGCATCTCAGCACGTTCAAGCGGAGCAACACGCCTGACAACGTCGCCCAGGAGCTCGGTGTAGATGCCACCGCTACCAAAAAGCAAGATGGTGCCAAAGTTAGCGTCGCGCGTAGCGCCCACAATCAACTGCCTGCCAGGCTCGATATATTTCTGCACACAGATAGCTGCATCCGCAATCTTACGCTCACGGATCAGCGCTTCAAGCTGATAGTATGCCTCACGCAAGGCCACCTCGTCTTTGATGTTGGTGATCACCGCTCCAATATCAGATTTATGCAGCAGTGTAGGTGCAACAATTTTAAGCACACATGGATAGCCCACGGACGCACGCACACATAAAACAGCCTGGTCGACCTGCTTGCATACATAGCTTTCCGGGGCCGCTATATGATAGCGCCGCGTCAGCTCATCCACGCTGACCTGCGGCAAAGTGTTAAGCCCCAGGGCGCGGGCTTGCTGATAGAGCTCATTCACGGCAGCATGATGCTCCTCATAATAGGGACTCTTTAGAGCAGGCGTGGGTAGATTGTAGGCGGTCCGCTGTCGATAGCTAGCGTACCAGGTCATCGCAGCCAGCACATTGAGCGCCGTTTCTGGAAAATGATAGGCAGGCACTTTTCTCTCGTCCAGCAGCTTGAGTCCCTTATCAACCAGGGTACCGCCAATAAACGAAGCCAGGATTGGCTTACCATACTTCTTCATCCCCCCGATATATGCTGCCGTCTTTTCAATTTCGGTCATTACCTGGGGGGTCAGAATAACAAGCAACGAGGAGACATCTTCCTCCTGTAACACAGCCTCCATGACCTGCAAATAGCGCTCTGACAGGGCATCGCCAGCCACATCTATGGGATTATGAATGCTGGCGGAGCGCAGCACATTCTGCGTCTCCAGGCTCAGATCCGCCAGTTCTAAGCCTTTCTCGATCAAGGTATCCGTAGCCACTACAGCAGCCCCGCCAGCGTTGCTGACAATCGCGACTCTATTAAATGTCGGCAACGGCTGCCAGGCAAAGGCCTTCAGCGTATGAAATAGATCCCCAATCGTCTCGACCACAATATAGCCATATTGCTGTAGAGCCGCTTTCGTCAGTGGATAGCCACCTGCCAGGACGCCAGTATGAGACCTGATAGCCTCTGCAGCAGACGCGCTCCTGCCGGCCTTCAAAACAATCACCGGTCGGTTGCAATTATATTTCTGGCCAATCTGCAAGAACTGTTGACCATCCTTAATATCTTCCAGATAGCAGGCAATAAGTTTATCGCTGTACAGGCGCTCCAGAAAATAATTCTCATCCAGATCCGCTTTGTTGCCCAGCGAGATAAAGTAATGAATGCCTAAATGATTGGCGCTGATCCAATCCAGAAAAGCAGCCCCCAGCGCACCTGATTGTGAAATAAAGGAGATAGGCTCATAAGCGGGAAAATTGGCAGCGAAAGAGGCGTTTAAGGAACTGGCAGCGTCGATCAAACCCAGGCAGTTGGGACCCAGCAAGCGCGTATTGGAGCCAGCAATGATCTCCAGCAATTGCTGTTCGCGGCAGGCTCCTTGTTCACCTGTTTCTTTAAAGCCCGCTGAGATCACAATGACCAGGGGAATGACCTTGTTCACGCACTGTCGCAGCACCTCTGGCACAACTGCCGCAGGCACGGCAATCACCGCCAGGTCGATATCCCTCGGCACCTCCTCCACATGCGTATAGGTCTTGATGCCCAGGATAGTCTGGGCATGCAGGCTAATCGGATAAATGGCGCCACGAAAACGATAATGCACCAGATTTTTAACAATAGTATACCCGAGCTTCTTTGGATTCTCTGAAGCACCAATCACCGCCACCGACCTCACGTTGAAAAGTTCTCTCACCATAACATTGTGCCTCTGCTAATCAGCCTATTCATCCGACCAGATGTCGCTACCACAGGAGAAGCAGTAACGCGCTCCCTCAACTTCAACATGCGGAGCGCGACAGCGTGGACACAGCTTGACCAGTTTAGCGCCACAATAGACACAATAGGTCCAGCTGGCCAGCACCTCATGCTTACAGGAGAGGCATAACCTGGTCTGGGATGCGGGATGTACTGCATAACTTTCACCCAGGTAAATATGGCGGCCAAAGTGTCCAACCTGCATCAATTCGGGGTCCAGCACCTCTGGCCGGTAGGCTGTAGCAACCACCGCCATCGATAGTTCCCGATCAAAACCATCCAGTTCAACCAGCAACTGGCGCTGCACAGCCATTCTATGCTCACGCTGCTCAAAGCGCGCGATCGCATCCAGATCTTCCAGAAACAGCAGGCAGGGGATCCATTTCTGTGCCAGCTCAAAGGCCACTTTCACCAGATTGCGGCACGTCTGCACGATATTAGAGCGCAAAAAAGTAGGATACTCCTGCTCTAGCCAGAGCAGGTCTTCCTCGTCTACACTCTCGATCGCCAGGGCATTGATCAGGTCAACCAGCTTCGACAAAGAGAGCGAAACCATCGAGACGCCGGCCTCACCTGCAATTGCATGGACCAGCAGGGTACGCTCGGTGCAGGGATGGCCGATCAGCACTGTTTCATCCAGATCGACGATCCGGGGACGTTGATAGAACTGCGACCAGCTTAGATAGGTAACCAGGTTGTGCAGTTCCCGCTTGACGGTATTAACACCCAGAATATCCGCAAAGGTAATGGTTGGACGCTCGCATTTAATAATTGGTAGGGTAGAGAAGTGCTTGCCAGAACGCTTGCACTCGCGAACCTTGGCCTGAATCAACTGATCTACCGCGTTGGTATATGCGGTGCCGCTCTCTTCAGTTAAGTAGGATGGTATCACATCCACAGGCGAATACATCAGCACTAGCAACGGCTGCACCTGTGGATGCCGCAGGACAGCCAGGACAAGGTGATCTGGTCGCACATATAAGCAACGACGCTGCATAGCAAAGTTCAAGGCCCAATCCAGGCACTCCTGGGCTGCAGGCGAAGGTGGAAGATCCGAACTGCTGGCGACAAGTTCCACACCAGGACGCACAACCTCGGCCGCCGCACGCCGCAAAGCCCGCATATCCATCCCCAACACACTAAAAATTCCCTCGTTCGTCTCATCTTTGATGCGCAAGATACTGAGCAAAAGATGCTCGGGATGATACTCGAGCGCCTGCATATGTGCCGCTTCGCGCTGGGCACCCTGAATAACGACATCGATCGCCGGGGCGAACGCAATCCGCCTCTCCTGCATAATTTCTACCATTGCTGCCTCCTTGACAACCTGTACTCCCTCTCCATCTTTTCATTATCCTGCATGTAAAGCCCATTACGCGCACGATAGAGGGGACCACACAACTATTTTAGCTAGCATTCCAATCACCCTACTTATCGCATCACGTCCGCAGAGCACAAATTGTAACACTTCAGTTGTCTGGCAGACCCCATTAGACTACAGGAAAATCGTATGGAACCTGAGCATGCCGTAGCAGCGCCAGAAAAGTGCGAGCGGGGGTATGAGCGCCGAGGTAATCACTATCTCAAGCACATGGCGCGGAGTGCGTGCTGTCTTTTGCAGGCGTTGGATACATAGGCGCGCAGTCATGTAGAGCCAGGCGGCAAGGGCAATCAATGCCAGGAGCCAGAGATTAAGGATGCTAGCTACCAGTAATAGTAAGAAGACACCAAGGATGCAGTAATAATTCCAGAGCGGTCTGGCCTGGATGCGTTGCCGATAGAGAGCTGGATGCTTCTTGAACAATAAGGCATCATAAAGCCCTTTTTTTTGTAAGCGCAAACTCGTTCCCCAGGGAGCAGGACGCACTGGATGCATGACGATGGCGGTGGGAGCTTTAATGCCACGCATACCATGTTCGAGGAAGGTAAAAAATACATCGCTATCTTCGCACCAGGAAGCATGGAAGCGGGTATCAAAACCATGCAGTTGCTGCAGGACAGTACGCCGGTAAAAGCAGTTAGCCGTCACAAATTCGGCCTGGCTTAATTGTGAGACAGTGTATTCGTATTCGGTATAGTCGTGCTGTAACGGGACCACAATTTTGCCGGAGACAGCGGCAACATCGTCGGTAAAGGCTGCCACGCCAGCTTTTAGCCAGCTCAGTTCCGGAATACAATCATCGTCAATAAAGGCAATCAGTTCGCTGCGCGCCTGCTGCCAGCCAGCGTTGCGAGCAGCGGCAGGTCCATGGAGCGCTCCGGTCATGGGCACATACACAATCGTGTATCCGTCCTTCTGCGTACGCTGCCGCCATTCTTCAACCTGCTGATGTGTAGCAGAGCTATTAGCATCATCAACAATGATAATCTCATAGTCGGTAGGCACAAATTCCAGACTGAGCAGTGCCCGCAGACACCGATCCAGGTAATCATGACGCTTATAGGTCGGAATAACAACAGATACCTTCGTGATCATAGGCACGCCTGTAATTTTTCAAACAGCAACAGAACAATCGTTGGAGCCGCCACGTCAGGCAGATATGTCAGACTATAACAAACCTACTGGCTCACACCTATTATAAAGTATCCCCGCGCTAGTTTTCATCCTCATGATGATGCAAGATAGGAGGGGCGTTAAACTCGCTATATTTGACGGCCGCATTGGATGCTCCGTTACGTAACAAAATGGCCAGCGCAACATCCTGATCAAAATCAGCTTTAACGGTGACAATAGTGCCGCCGTTTTCCAGCGCACGCTGATAGAATCTGGCATCTTCCTGTGAAAAACCTATGCTGCTCAGAATACCGATAGCGCTGCCCGCTGTGGCACCCAACGCTACACCACCCAGTGTTGCCGCCAGCACACCGCCAGCAATAGCTGGTCCAAAACCCGGAATTAACAAAGAGGCCACAGCACCAAGCAAACCACCCAGAACACCGCCACCCAAAGCTCCGGTCGCCGCCGGCTTACCTACATCCTCAATACTCACCTGAACATCGGTATCGACACGCACTAAAAACCCGAGGCGCTCATCACTATAACCCGCACCCTTTAGCTCATCAATAGCATTCCGGGCCTGATCCTGATTGGCGAATACTCCCACGACAATGGAGTCTTGTGCCATCGCCATCATAACACCTCTCTTTCAACGAAAATGATATATACCAAACGTTTTTCTTTGTAAATCGGGCAACTACTTCACTCTTACAACACGGCTATGCTGATCCTTTTGAGACAGCCTGCTGCTGATGTAATAGGATGACACTTTCTATCTGGTTCAATCGTGCTATTCAAATGAAGGAGAGATAAAAATACACTTTTCATAGACTTCCTGTTGCTATACACCCCTACAGTCAATGCTGACATTTATGAGTTTCAAGATGCTACAATAATAAATACGATCCATCTCCGCGCGAGTTTGATTGAGTATACTAATACAAAACGGTAGGATATAAATGTTCAACAAAGATATACAGAAATGGGCCCGACAACTTGCTGCGCAAATTATCCGCCCATTAGCCAATCTAGGCATCACTCCTAATACTTTTACGCTCATTGGCCTGTTCTTTAGCGTGGTCACAGCGGTTGTTATCAGTCAGGGCCTCTTTGTAATAGGTGGCCTGCTGGTGCTGTTTACCGGGATCTTTGATCTATTTGATGGTGCCACCGCGCGCCTGCGCAATATCGAGACCACATTTGGCGCCTTTCTTGACTCCACGCTGGATCGCTATTCGGAGGCGATCATCCTTGGGGGCTACTGTTCTATGCACTTCTTCATCCAACGATGCAGGACAACCTGTGGTTTACGGGATCGGTGCAATTGTGGATGATTATCCTCATTTATATCTCGATCGTGGGTTCCTTGATGGTAAGCTATACGAAAGCACGCGCCGAAGGGCTGAATATCGAATGCAAGACAGGCTTGCTGGCGCGTCCCGAACGTGTAGTCATTCTGGCCGTCGGCTTGCTATTTGGTCTGACCATGTGGGCCTTAGTGGTCCTGGCCGTTTTCTCCAATGTCACCGCGGTCGAGCGCATGTTCGCGGTTTATCGCGCCACCCAGCAAGCAGATAAAAAACATGTCGAAACCCCCAATCTCAGCCGGCAATCACCAATCTCAATCGACCACACCCAGTCATCAACTCCAGAGGAGTCCCTCTAGTATCCTTTTTATGGCTGCAAACAATTATATATGCCACTAATCGGTCCTGGACAACTTTTTTGGGCGAGCAATCGTGCTATCTATAGATGCTTGATAAATAGAGGTATGGCTGACATATATTTGTAGTGCCTTTTATGTATAGAAAGGATCAAGATACATAGATGGGACAACTTGACCAAAAAGTTGCGGTAATAACTGGAGCAGATAGCGGCATCGGGCGAGGGATCGCGCTCGAACTGGCCAGTGCGGGTGCCACGATTGTCATCAACTACGCGCACGCGCAGGATAAAGCTGAAGAGGTCCGGCAGCAGGAGGATCTCCCAATGCCAGAGAATGTGCCCTATTGCTGCGCCAAAGGTGGTATGCGCATGCTGATGCGCACCATTTGCCTGGAACTGGCTCCATACAATATCACCGTCAATAACATCGGCCCAGGTGCTATCGATACTCCGATTGATGCCGATGTGAAGGCGGACCCCAAGAAATATAAAGCATTGCTGGACGAGATCCCACTGCACCGCATGGGTCAGCCAGAAGAAATTGGCAAGCTAGCGCTCTATCTTGCCTCCGACGCCGCCGCGTATGTGACTGGTTCGACTTTCTTTATCGACGGTGGCTTAATGCGCAATACGGGCGGCCTCTAAGCCACAAGGGCCGCCCCTCTCGTAGATTGGCCGAATCTACGGTTTTTTTGAAAATGCGGCGCTATTGCTCTCAATTTGGCGCACATGAGTAAGATCGTGCTCAACCCAATAGCCCACCCATTTCTCGGCGGTGAAATAATCATATTCGGGATGGTACGCGGTACGTTCCCACTCTTCCGCACGGAAAAGCCTGAGGATACCCAGGCTGGCGGCACGCTGAACAGCAAAGTCGCTCAAGAGTTCATCAACTGTATCCCGCGCCGTATTGCGCTGTCGATACCACTTTTTCTCGTCGTGCGAAGCTAGAACGGGACGCTCCTCTTTGACCATACGCTCCAGGCGCGTCCGCATCACAAACATCTCATCATCCACCAGATGGGCCAATATCTCACGCGTACTCCAGGCTTCGGACTCCGGCCGAAAATCCAGTTCAGCATCTGAAAGGTGTGAAGTCAAACGAACCAGCGTCGGATGGGTCTGTTCCAGCGTGCTCATCAACTGTGTACGGGTAGCAACCATCGTCTCTCTCCATTCATTGTGCACTCAACTCAATCGCCTGCCGTCAGTCGCAACGGGACAACACAAACCATCCCGTTGCTCCTTTAACTGCAGACGCTACGGACAAGAGCATTCCTCACGCATATGATATGCAAAGAATGCTGTATGCCTTCACTCTACCAGAAATGGAATCAGAGGTGGTAGCTATAGTTTTCGATAGCAGCAATCGAAATTATTGAACAGCCAGCGCTGCTACGCCAATTACAGAGCTGGAGATCAGGCGCTGGTGTGAAACGGCACGTTGCTGTGGAAAGATCCCTCGTGCAGTCCTGGTGGCCAGAGAACATGGTCAATCACATGCGCGATCCCATTGTCGGCAATCAGCTCAACGGCCAGCACGCTGGCATCCTCAACCATCAAACTCTCGGACTGCGTAACATGCAATGGATAGCCGGAAATGGTTTCCAGTTCCAGCGTGGGGGTAGTGGCGGGCTGCGCCTGCTGCAACAGAGAATGCAGATTCGCTTGCGTCAGCCGTAGCGGCACCATATGGAAAGATAACAACCGCCGTAGATTCTGAATGTCTTTCATCAAATCAAAAGGAGTCTTCTCTTTCAGGCGCTCAAGCGCCTCATCAGGTGGTGCGAACAAAGTGATGTTCCCCGCATAGCTCTGCAGATCCACATCCAAACCAGAGGCGCACAACAATGTGTGCAAAGCATTAAACGTGAACGACGTTGTGCGCGAAAGCAGCAGATCATCAATATCTTTCATAGCTCACCTGCAGGCAGAGACTTACCGGTCTCCTGATCATATTCTATCTCAACCATCTGTTCGCTGCGCCAGCGATTAACTGGACGCTCATTCGCTGCAGGCAAGACCCGCAGAGGACCCGGCACCGACGACGGCCAGGACGGATAAGCCACAATCGGTGCAGCAACGGATCTATTATCAACTTGCCCTACAGCTACAGAATTGCCTGTCACCTGGGAATTATTCATAGCATTTACCCTCTCTTCCAGCCAGACCAATCAAACATACACATCAATAACCGACACGCTTCCACCTCTAGCACGTCTATATATCCCTAAGAAGTAACATGGCACCGCCCCATTCATGCAAAAATAGGTTCGGATGATCATGCCGGGGGCATGATCATCCGAACCTATTTTTTTTATATGATGGCCCGGCCGTATTTAGGGGAGAAATTGGTTGGTGTAGAGCGCGTTCAGGTTGAGGCTGGTCACATCTTTACCATTAGCATCCTTGACGCCACCGGCCTTGAGGATAAATTGAGGATAGCCATGCCAGGCGGCGGCATCCTGCAATCCCCAGCGGCGTCCGTTATCGGCGTAGTGCTCACTCAAGAACTGCTGGCTGTCCTGCACATAAGATAGATCGGGAAAAGTTCCCTTCGGAGTTTCCTGCATCATAATCTGGGCGGCCTCGCTGGCATGCGTGCGCGCATATTCGTAGCCCTGGGCGGTCGCCTTCATAAACCTGTGTAGCAGGTCTGGCTTCACTTTAATCTCGTTCGGGCTGGCGATAAAGGTGGGCGTGTAGTAATCAGCGATCCCATAATTGATAATGGGGAACGTATTCAGTGGCATGCCCTGGTGTTTGGCCTGGATGCCCTCCGCGCCCTCAAAGATCCAGACGAAGTCTACGTGATGGCTCTGCAGCGCCTGCAGAGGATCAATGTCCAGGGTGATGCTCTTGATATTGCCTTTGCCGCCATCGTGCTTGATGATCTGGCTAATCACAGCCGCCTCATAGGGAGCGCCAAAAGCCCCATAGGTCTTGCCATCCAGGTCGCGAGGACGTTTGATGCCCGAGCTTGACAGCGCAGCCAGAGCCGAGGTGTTGTGCTGCACAATCGCCGCAATCGAGACGGTTGGCTGACCCACCGCCGCATCAGAAACCACCGATTCAGTCGAGCTTACTCCCACGTCTGCTTTGCCATTGCTCACGAGTACATCAGGAGTAACATTCGAAGAATAGGGAACAATCTGCAGGTTAATGCCCTGCTCTTGATACCACTTCTTGCTCATAGCAACATAGACGCCTGTGTGATTGGTATTCGGTGTCCAATCAAGGGCCAGTTTCATCGTGGTCAATGGCTGCTTCGTCGTGGGCTGGGCAGGAACGTTACTCCGTTGCTGCTGCGCCAGATACAGACCTACCACAACCAATAGCACCAGCAATGGAATGCCGATGCTTAGCAATAAACGAGTGCGAGCGTTCATATAAATATAAGGACCTTTCTATTGAATGAAAGTTTTTTGTTAGCGTTTGTGTCCCAGGCGCTGATGCCAGGGCAGAGCAATACGCTCGATCAAAGAGACCAGGCCAAAGAGCAATAAACTTAACAGGGCAGTAATCACGATGGCGGCAAATACCAGCACAATCGCGTTTGAACTGGCGGCAGTCTTCATGTAAAGACCCAGCCCCTGCTGGGCTGCGACATACTCACCCACAATAGCGCCGGTCACACTATAAGTAGCCGCGATACGCAGACCTGAGAAGAACGAGGGCATCGCCCCGGGCAAACGCACCAGCCACAGCGTCTGCCAGCGCGAGGCCTTCATACTATGCAGCAGCTTCATCAATTCCGGATCGGTACTCAGTAGACCGTCCAGGCACGCCACCACTATAGGAAAGAAACAGTAGAGGGTAACTACAATGATCTTTGGTGTCAGCTCAAAGCCAAACCAGATCACCAGCAAAGGAGCCAGCGCAACCATAGGAATAGTCTGCGAGGTAATCAAGAGTGGATAGACGGCCCGCTTGAGCCCTGACGAGAGGTCCAATAGTATGGCCAGCACCAGTCCTAATAGGGTGGCTATTATCAGACCGATAACGGTTTCCAGGCTGGTCTGCACCGTGTGGACAGAGATGACGTCCCAGTTATCGATCAGCGCTCGGACAATCGAGACCGGCGTGGGCAGTAAATTTCGGGCGATCAGGCCCGCCCGTACAACGAGTTCCCAGAGCAGAAAAAGGCTGACGGCCAGCACAAAGGCGGGTCCATAACCCGCCAGGCGTTTAAGGGTCATAACGGCTGCTCCTTTACCAGCAAGGAAAGGAGCTCGCGCTCCAGTTGGATGGATGTGGCCTCGGACAGCATCTCTTGCCGCCGTGGTCGTGGCAAATCTATGTTGACGACACGCAGAATCGATGCCGGGCGCGCGCTCAAGACATAGATACGATCGGACAACAAAATAGCCTCTCGTACGTCGTGGGTGATGAATAAGACGCTGGAGTGATACGTTTGCAGTAGATCCAGCAGCCACATCTGTAGCGTGATCCGCGTCAGGGCATCGAGCGCACCAAAGGGTTCGTCCAGCAGAAGAAATGATGAGTTAAATAAAACGGTGCGCAGCAAAGCGATGCGCTGGCGCATGCCGCCTGAAAGGGACGCCGGATAGCTGTCGGCAAACTCCTGCAGGCCAAAGCGCTTTAAGACATCGTGTGCCTGCTGTTGTGCTTCCCGGCGTGGCAGGCGGCGCACATCCAGCCCAAGCAATACATTCTCCTCTACCGTACGCCAGGGCAATAACAATGGCTGCTGAGGCATATAGCCAGCCTGGCCAGCACGCTCCCCGTGCCAATCGCCATCGATCGCCAATGTACCGCTTGTTGGCTCATCCACACCTGCGACAATATTGAAAAGCGTACTTTTCCCACAGCCGCTGGGGCCAATCAGCGAGACAAACTCGCCCTGAGCGACCGTCAAATCAAGCGGTGCCAGCGCCTCTAATTGCCGCTTCCCCTCCCGATACGTCCTGGTTACGCCTTTCACGATTAACTTCGGCGTATCCTCGTGTGTGTTATGCATCCGTACACCTCGAAAGCTAGTCAGATCACCTCTTCTACATATCGGCTCAGGGCATACAAAAACCGCTACCCCCAACACAGGGTAGCGGCGATCATCTATCTACAGCTGGCACGGACAGCCCAAAAACGCTTGTGCATGAACGCCAGCTGGCAATTAGATCTGCCACTTCCCTACGCTGGTATGATCCAGATCAGGTTCAAGGGTCAGAGACGCATAAATGCATGCGCCTGCTTCTCAGTCCGTGGACTCCCCTAGCAGCAAAATGGTTTTATTCTATTGAGCAAACGATGTGCATGAAATAGTGTTTATGTATAGGTGTATATAGAACTTTGTCTATTGAGTATACCTCATGAACACCCATTTGTGAAGGTGCATCAACAATATGGGTGTCATTCATAATTAATTTTGTAACGGCCCCTCATAGGTTCGGAGCTTGCCTCCGATTGGAGCCGTCAGGCGACCCGGTGTCCGGCCGGTTCGGCGCCATCACCGCCATCCCCTCGACCAGAGAGGGTACCCGCGAAACGGTGTGCACGATAGCCAGCGATGTCGCGGGGATGCCGGGGTCGCCTGACGGCTCCAATCGGAGGCAAGCTCCGAACCTATGTGGGCGTTTTCGTGGGGAGGAGCGATGAACACTAAAAACGGACGAGATCGTTTGTATGATCTCGTCCGTTTCAGGGGAATATCCGATGTTATGCCGCTCTCTTTTCGGTCACCTGTACGGCTATCTTGCCGTCTTCCAAGGCCAGCAGGGCCTGTTGGCCACTGGTGATGGTGCCATCCAGGATGGCGTCGGCCAGTGCGTCATCCACGTAGCTCTGGATCGCCCGGCGCAGCGGACGCGCACCATACTCTTCGTCAAAGCCGACGTCCAGCAGGAAGTCACGCACCTCGTCGCTCACGCTCAGCTCGATCTGCTGCTCCTGCAAGCGGCCTCGCACCTGGTTCAACAGCAGGTCCACAATCTGGTACAGCTCTTCGCGGCCCAGCGTGTGGAAGACCACGATCTGGTCGATGCGGTTGATGAACTCTGGCCGGAACGCGCGCTTCAAGCCCTCCATGGCCTTCGAACGCATCACCTCGTGCTGCGCACTCTTCGCTTCCTCCCCCTTGCGGGTATTGAAGCCCATGTTCACCGCACGCTTGAGGTCCGCACTGCCCGCGTTACTGGTCATGATCACCACCGTGTTCTTGAAGTCCACGGTGCGTCCCTGTCCATCGGTCAGCCGCCCATCGTCCAGGATCTGCAACAGCGAATTGAAGACCTCGGGATGTGCCTTCTCGACCTCGTCGAGCAGGATCACGCTGTAGGGACGACGACGAACCTGCTCGGTCAACTGGCCACCATCGTCATGACCCACGTAGCCCGGAGGGCTCCCGAACAGTCGCGAAACAGTATGGGGCTCCATGTACTCCGACATATCCAGCCGGATCATGTGGTCCTCACCACCAAACAGTTCGGCTGACAGGGCTTTGGCCAGCTCCGTTTTCCCGACACCGGTGGGTCCCAGGAACAGGAACGAGCCGATCGGGCGTTTGGGATCTTTCAGCCCCGCGCGCGAGCGACGGATGGACCGAGCCACCGCGCTGATCGCTTCATCCTGCCCCACCACGCGCTGGCGCAGATCCCCTTCCAGGGTCAGCAGGTTCTTGCGCTCACTCTCCAGCATCTGCGTCACCGGCACCCCGGTCCACAGCTCAACCACCTGCGCGATCTGCTCCGGCGTCACCAGTAAGGACATGGTCGCCTCCGACTCCGAGCGCGCTTTCTCCAACTTCTGTTGCATCACCAGCTCTTGCTGGCGCAGTTGAGCGGCCTTCTCATAATCTTCGGCCTCGGCAGCCGCCTCTTTCTGCTTCTGCAGCTCAGCCAGTTCTTTCTCCAGCACCGAGGGACTGACCAGCCCCTTTTCATTGGCCTCCAGCACCAGTGCCGATCCTGCCTCATCCATCACGTCGATGGCTTTGTCCGGCAGGAAGCGATCGTTGATGTAGCGATCGGACAGCTTGACAGCCGCCTCGATAGCCTCATCGGTGATGCTGACGCTGTGGTGAGCCTCATAGTTGGGGCGCAGCAGCTGCAGCATCTGGATGGCTTCCTCCACCGAGGGCTCATCCACCTTCACCGGCTGGAAACGGCGCTCCAGAGCCGCATCCTTCTCGATATGCTTGCGGTACTCATCCAGCGTCGTCGCCCCGATACAGCGCAGCTCGCCACGGGCCAGCGCCGGCTTGATCATATCAGCAGCCCCCACCGAGCCTTCGGCCGCGCCGGCTCCAACCACCGTATGCAGCTCGTCAATGAAGACGATGATCTCTGGCGCATTACGCAGCTCTTCCAGAATGGATTTGACGCGCTGCTCAAACTGGCCGCGGAAGGCGGCACCGGCAATCATGCCACCAATGTTCAACGAGACCACGCGTTTATCGCGCAGGTTGGCGGGCACATCGCCGCTGACAATCTTGCGGGCCAGCCCCTCAACGATCGCCGTTTTACCCACGCCCGGCTCACCAATCAGGACCGGGTTGTTCTTCTGCCGGCGTCCCAGGATGGTGATCATGCGGCGCAGCTCGCGCTCACGACCGGCGGCGGGATCGAGTTTCCCCTCGGCCGCCTCACCTGTCAGGTCGCGACCATATTGATCAAGAGTCGGTGTCTTACTCTGTTTAGCAGACTTCTCGGCAGTCGCAGTATTCACACCGTTGCCACGAGAGGCAGAATTAAAGAAATTTGTATTGTTTGCGGCAAAACCAAAGGGAGCACCGGCGTATTCAGAATCATCACCGAGTCCGCCCATCTGATTCAACGAGTCCATAAGCTCTTCTACACAGGTCTGGCAGAGGAAGTGGGCTTCACGTTTACCGTTGACCATCGCTTCAACGCGGACCTGGGCAGGATTCTTCTGACAGCGTTCACACTTCATTATTAAGTATGCTCCTCACTATATATAGTTTCGATGGAGCTCTGCGCTTCTCGACCAGCAATACATCAGCTGGAATGAAACGCGATCTCCACGGAATCTTCAATGTTATAATGAATGTCTGGCGAGACCAACGAATACCACCAGGACATCCATTTCTAGCACCCGCACTTTATATTTATTCATTCATATATGATAACGGTATAGCGGGCCTGCTTATTCCCGCTTTTAGCAGTCTCTTTTTTAGATTGCCAATCATTGATGATAACAGGAGGATCGAATCACTTATTCCCTTCTTCTATACTTTAAGAGGGCCACTTTTTATGTTGTACGTGCCTGCCATCGATTTGGATGTATTAATCGGTCGGAAACCCTAAAATAGCGAAAGACGAACGAGATCAAGCAAATGATCTCGCCCGTCTGAAGCTCAGGGGAATGTACAGCTTTATGCCGCTCTCTTTTCGGCCACCTGTACGGCTATCTTGCCGTCTTCCAAGGCCAGCAGGGCCTGTTGGCCACTGGCGATGGTGCCATCCAGGATGGCGTCAGCCAGCGCGTCATCCACGTAGCTCTGGATCGCCCGGCGCAGCGGACGCGCACCATACTCTTCGTCAAAGCCGACGTCCAGCAGGAAGTCACGCACCTCGTCGCTCACGCTCAGCTCGATCTGCTGCTCCTGCAAGCGGCCTCGCACCTGGTTCAACAGCAGGTCCACAATCTGGTACAGCTCTTCGCGGCCCAGCGTGTGGAAGACCACGATCTGGTCGATGCGGTTGATGAACTCTGGCCGGAACGCGCGCTTCAAGCCCTCCATGGCCTTCGAACGCATCACCTCGTGCTGCGCACTCTTCGCTTCCTCCCCCTTGCGGGTATTGAAGCCCATGTTCACCGCACGCTTGAGGTCCGCACTGCCCGCGTTACTGGTCATGATCACCACCGTGTTCTTGAAGTCCACGGTGCGTCCCTGTCCATCGGTCAGCCGCCCATCGTCCAGGATCTGCAACAGCGAATTGAAGACCTCGGGATGTGCCTTCTCGACCTCGTCGAGCAGGATCACGCTATAGGGACGACGACGAACCTGCTCGGTCAACTGGCCACCATCGTCATGACCCACGTAGCCCGGAGGGCTCCCGAACAGTCGCGAAACAGTATGGGGCTCCATGTACTCCGACATATCCAGCCGGATCATGTGGTCCTCACCACCAAACAGTTCGGCTGACAGGGCTTTGGCCAGCTCCGTTTTCCCGACACCGGTGGGTCCCAGGAACAGGAACGAGCCGATCGGGCGTTTGGGATCTTTCAGCCCCGCGCGCGAGCGACGGATGGACCGAGCCACCGCGCTGATCGCTTCATCCTGCCCCACCACGCGCTGGCGCAGATCCCCTTCCAGGGTCAGCAGGTTCTTGCGCTCACTCTCCAGCATCTGCGTCACCGGCACCCCGGTCCACAGCTCAACCACCTGCGCGATCTGCTCCGGCGTCACCAGTAAGGACATGGTCGCCTCCGACTCCGAGCGCGCTTTCTCCAACTTCTGCAGGGTTAATAATTCCTGCTGACGTAGATGAGCGGCCTTCTCATAATCTTCGGCCTCGGCAGCCGCCTCTTTCTGCTTCTGCAGCTCAGCCAGTTCTTTCTCCAGCACCGAGGGACTGACCAGCCCCTTTTCATTGGCCTCCAGCACCAGTGCCGATCCTGCCTCATCCATCACGTCGATGGCTTTGTCCGGCAGGAAGCGATCGTTGATGTAGCGATCGGACAGCTTGACAGCCGCCTCGATAGCCTCATCGGTGATGCTGACGCTGTGGTGAGCCTCATAGTTGGGGCGCAGCAGCTGCAGCATCTGGATGGCTTCCTCCACCGAGGGCTCATCCACCTTCACCGGCTGGAAACGGCGCTCCAGAGCCGCATCCTTCTCGATATGCTTGCGGTACTCATCCAGCGTCGTCGCCCCGATACAGCGCAGCTCGCCACGGGCCAGCGCCGGCTTGATCATATCAGCAGCCCCCACCGAGCCTTCGGCCGCGCCGGCTCCAACCACCGTATGCAGCTCGTCAATGAAGACGATGATCTCTGGCGCATTACGCAGCTCTTCCAGAATGGATTTGATGCGCTGCTCAAACTGGCCGCGGAACGAGGCTCCAGCAACCATGCCGCCGATATTTAATGAGACCACGCGTTTATCGCGCAGGTTGGCGGGCACATCGCCGCTGACAATCTTGCGGGCCAGCCCCTCAACGATCGCCGTTTTACCCACGCCCGGCTCACCAATCAGGACCGGGTTGTTCTTCTGCCGGCGTCCCAGGACGGTGATCATGCGGCGCAGCTCGCGCTCACGACCGGCGGCGGGATCGAGTTTCCCCTCGGCCGCCTCACCTGTCAGGTCGCGACCATACTTATCTAAAGTAGGGGTTTTGCTCTGGGTCCCCTGGCGCTCGGCAGTAGCGGTATTGGTGCGGGCAGCAGACGCAGAGGAATTTGCATTATTGTTAGCAGTAAAGCCAAAGGGAGCACCAGAGGTTTCGGGGCCATCAAAACCCGAAGCCTGCCCCATCACACTCATCAGCTCATCAACGCAGGACTGACAAAGGAAATGAGACTCACGGCGCCCATCCACCATCTGATCAACACGGACCTGAGCGGGGTTTTTCTGGCAGCGTTCACATTTCATTATAAATATGCTCCTACTCTATCATTTATTTTTAGCAGGGAATCTACCTCTTGCAGACTCCCTTTCAGGAAGTTTTTTTTCTTTTTCTTAGCCGAGTGGGAGAGTTGTTAGCACTCTCAAACCATCACTGCTAATCACTTATATAAACGATTGGCCGGGTTCTTTTATTCCCGTATTTAGCACTCTTTTAGCAAGATTGCCAGTTGTCTATGAAAACGCGCTCGAGAATCGGTTTATTCCCATATTTAGCAGTTCCAATTATCGAGTGCTAATGTGGTAATTATAAACGGACTTTTTTTCAAATTTCAAATCAATGGGCTTAATGGTAAGTTAAGTTAGCTATTCATACCATTTCGTTCTTAGTGTCTGCACACAGGATGGTAAGCATATCATCGGGGGCTACGATCTTACTATAGCTATCGTACGGGCTGACCAGGCGCTGGCTGGTATGTTCATCCAGCTGGAGCGCTCGATACGTATGGTTGCCCTTGCAGATATACCCCTCGCGCGCAAAGAGATGGTGGGCACGCTCATTATTATGGTGTATCCAGGCCACGATACGCATAGGCTCACCATATGCATGTTGCTGCGTCCACCACTGAGCAAAATGGAGCAGCCAGGTACCGATTCCCCGGCCCGTATAATCAGGATGCACCCCGGACACATGACGAATCCTTACGCACCGGCTTGTATGCTCAGCATCCGCAAAAATTTTCCCCACATCGATGTAGCCGACGATACTATTATCTGGGGCAACCACAACCTGGGTATCATGGGCCAGATCCAGGGTACGCCAAAATGCCAACGTGGCCGCCACGGTCCGTTCGGAGCTACCCTCAGGCATAGAGAGACGTGCAGCCTGCTCGGGCTCTTCAGCATACGCGATCGCGGTCAACAAGTTAACCACAGATTCAGCATCATCCAGAAAAGCCGGGCGCACAATAAAATCACGGAGTAGCGCAATATTCATCTGCATCCTTACATCCTTTCGTTTATTACTTATATAATTGTAAAGACGTCAGTTAAACCGAAGCGGATGCACGCTGTTAGTAAAGAACGGATAATTTCTATGACAGAAACATCAAACAACCACAATTTTTCGACTAAAAGGATTCCAGAAGTCCTCTATACACGTGCGGAAGGCATACCCCTGTATCTAAATATCATTCAACCTGATCCATTACCAGCGGAGCCAATGCCAGTGGTTATTTACATCCATGGTGGTGGCTGGGAAGCGGGAGACCACACTGGCGCAGAAAATGCATTGCTGGCCGAGCAAGGTTTCTTTACTGTCAATGTGCAGTATCGTTTGAGCGGACAGGCAATTTTCCCGGCCCAATTGCAGGACGTAAAGGCAGCCATTCGCTGGCTGCGTGCCAACGTAGCCCAATATCATATCGATCCTGAACATATTGGCGTCTGGGGACACTCGGCCGGTGGCCACCTGGCTGCCATGGTAGGAACAACAACTGCAGCGCCCGAGCTCGAGGGGAGCGGCGCGGAATCCACCTATCCCAGCACCGTACAGGCGGTAGTAGACCTGAGCGGACCGAGTGACTTACTGACCATGGGTGGAACACACAATGATCCAGACTCTCCCGAAGCGCGCCTGATTGGCGCACCACTACAAGAGAACAAAGAACTGACTCGGCGTGCCAATCCAATTACGTATATCCAGTCTGGCAAGCTGCCTCCCTTCCTTATTATACATGGCACCAACGATAATGTTGTCCCTTTTAATCAGGCTGAAGCACTCTATGCCGCCCTCACGCAGGCACAGGCAGATGCCACACTGCATCCGATTGAAGGAGAAGACCATGTATTCTCCAGGCAGCCGTACAGCTGGCCAGATATCTATCGGCTAACGCTCAACTTCTTCAACAAGCACTTGAGGGCTGAACGTAGCCAGTAGTTGAATCACCGTTTCGCGAGCCAGATCACTGTTACAGAGCAGGAGGCCGAAAGTGTAAAGTGGCACCTCAGCCTCCCGCATCGGCGCCACGGCATAACTGAAGCTACCTGAATAAGCTGTAGCTAACGAAAACACATATACGTGTATAAGGAAACATGGTATATAGTAATGATAGGGCGGTCTTCCTGCTAGCGCTGCGTTTATAGGGTTGGGACTGGCCGCGAAGATACCTTTTAAATTGTCTTTCATCATAATCTTTATTTACTTGATAGAAAGGAACCCATAGTGAGCACACGCGATTTAGGCAAGCACGTGGTGGAATTGCATGAAGAGGGAATGCTCGCCATTACTGGTGAAGGGGCCCGTTTGACGCTCTCTCCGCACGAAGCCGTTGATTTTCTCAACTGGCTAAATCAGCATCGAAAAACGCTCGAGACAGCTGCCAGAGCGCATGCAACCGAAGAGGTGCCTGAGATATTACAGGAAGAAACCGCTGAACCAATTACAGATCCCGACGATCGAGAATATCCGGTAGACGAGCCCTGATGTAACCTTCTGCTCCTGCGAAAAATATTCAAATAGGCTACAATGGTACAGAGAACATTGTCGAGGAAAGTTCATGATCTCTCCTGAACGCAATACACTATCTCTGAGGGAAAGGAACTTTTCTCCCTAGTCTATGCATCAAAGGAGCTTCGGCATGATGCCTACCAACAAATCAACCAGTCCTCTTCGTCTTTCAGTCTCTACCTGGAGCTTGCATCGCACATTAGGGGACTATTCCGTTTATGGTCCCGACGCTGAAAAACCTCTGACGGCAACTACAGATAAACGCGGAGAAATCTCACTGCTAGAACTACCGGCGCGGCTGGCGACATTTGGTATTTCAACCCTGGAAATCTGTCATTTTCACCTGCCCAGCCAGGATACCGGTTATCTCAAAGAACTACGTGCCACACTGGAACATGAAAATATTGAGCTTTTCTCGCTGCTGATAGATGAGGGCGACATTACGCATCCTCAGCATGCTGCACGAGACCTGGCCTGGATTCGTTCATGGATCGATGTGGCTGGACAGTTGGGAGCTAAGAGATCGCGTGTGATTGCGGGTAAATCATCACCCACGGCGGAAAATTTGCAGACCAGCGTTCAAGGACTACACCAGCTGGCAGACGCAGCAGAAAACCAGGGCGTACGCCTGATGACTGAAAACTGGTTTGGCCTGCTCTCTCAGCCAGTCGCTGTGCATACAGTATTCGAGCAGATGGATGGACGGATTGGACTCTGCTTTGACTTCGGCAACTGGTCCGGTCCCACCAAATATGAAGCATTAACCGCCATTGCTCCCTACGCAGAATCCTGCCACACAAAAGCCCACTTCTCAGATAAGGATGAACTAGATGGCGACGACTACGTGCGCTGCCTGGACATCACCCGTGAGGCCGGCTTCTCAGGTCCCTACACACTTATCTATGATGGCCCCAACCCCGATGAATGGCATGGCCTGACCCGCGAACGGCAGGTCGTAGTGCCATACATCCACTCGTAAAATACACATTAAGCTCGGCCAACAGGTGATTCCGTTGGATTTTTTGTAATAAAGTTCCATTAACACGAAACGTAACCCTGTAGGCGGCATAGGCTTGCGGCCTTTTCAACACGCTTCCCGCACGAAAAAGCAGCAAGCCGGCCTCGTGCATGCCGCCCAGTTGGCGTACGTAACGTTCCTAAGAAGCGTTCATGATGTCCATGTTGAAAACGCCATAACCAGCATTTCGTGCGTGAACAGAGCGGCATGCACAAGGCCGTCCGGCTGCTTATTTTTTCCCGTTTGGAAATCAAAAGCTCGCCGGACTATGCCGCCTACGGGGTTTTCGTTTCGTGTTTGAGGAAGGTTCGTTTATGAATGGAAACGTATTCGCGTTCAGGCAAGCTATTTATTCATGCCCCGGATGGTAGAAGGCCAGGGCGTTTTCGGAAAAGACGCGCCTGGCCAGCGAATCTCCCAGGGCTTCTATGACGAGGTCAACGTCACTATCCAAAAAGGGACGCGGAGCACGAGGACAGGGCAGGTCGGTGGCAAATAATAGGGCGGCAGGATTAACGGCGGCGATTGCCTGTAAGGCCTGGGGGACGGCAAAGTCGACGCGCCCAAAGCCGGTAGCTTTAACATAGATGCCCTGCTCTACTAGGCGCAACAAGACATCAAAGCCTGCCTGTGAGAGTCCTAGATGATCGATACAGACTCGTGGCAAGGATGCTAGCAAGGGAGCCAGTTCAGCCAGGTCCCGCGAGTCGATGTAGAGTTCTGCATGCCAGCCAGCCAGATCATAGACGCGGCGGGCCAGGGTCTCCAGCTTTTTTAACACTTCAACGCCACCGCGCCTGACATTAAAACGTACGGCCCTTACGCCAGCGGCATTCAATTGTTGAATTTCCTGATCGGAAACAGTAGCCGACAACTGGGTCACGCCAACAAAACCAGGGCCTAAGCGCTGGAGCGCATCAAGCAAATAGGTCTGATCCTCCGCCTGGAAGGAGCCCGAGACTATCGCGCCCCCGATGATCTGGAATTGCGCGGTCCGGGCACGGTAATCATCGACAGTAAAGGTATCTGGTAGATAACCTTGATTGGCGACCAGCGGAAAACGTGGATCGACGATATGCAAATGGCTATCAAAGATCGGAAAATGCACGCGTTGATTATTGTTCAATTCTTCCATAATTTTTTTTCTCTGTTAGAGGGTGTCAGACTCCCGTAGCATCCGCATGCACGGTGCATGGGTTTGCGCACCTCTCGTGCTCAGGATGTCCTTTCATGGCTGGTGCAGCAGGTGCGCTAATGCGCACCTGCTGCACCAGCCATGAAAAAGAGATTGTGGACTAGCTATGTGTTCTCACCTGCGTACAGTGGTGATCAGCCGAACCAGCAGACGATGGTTTCGCCGGTCAGGATGTCTGATTGAGTGCTAGCCAGGAACAAGATGATCTTTGCCATGTCTTCCGGTTGCGCGATACGTTGCAGTTTGGATCGGCCTTCTTCGCTGCCAACGCTGCGTGTCGCCAGAAAGCGTCCGGTGTAGGTGGGCGCAGGCGAAAGACAATTGACATTGACGCCAAATGGACGCAATTCCTCGGCCAAACAACGGGTGTAATGCGAGACGCCCGCTTTAGCGGCCGCGTAAATGAGTCCGGTGCGAGCCGCGACGTGACCGGCCGCCGAGCCGACATTGATGATCTTGCCCGTACCACGCGCACGCATATGGGAGCCAACATACTTGCAGGTGAACATAGACGTCAATAGATTGCGCTCGACAACCGAACGAATATCCGCGGGATCAATGTCCAGGGCGTCATTGGGATCGGGGCGAGGGGTGTGCGCGCCGATATCTCCACCCGCGTTATTGACCAGGATATCAATCTGACCAAGTTTGTCCAGGGCCTGCTGTACAAAACGTTCGACCTGCGCGGCATCCGTCAGGTCGGCGATAAAGAAGGCCGCTCTGCGCCCAAGGGCCTGTATCTCTTCAACCACGGCCTCGCCCGAGGGGGCCTCGCCAAACTCGGAGGCAGCCTGGGCGTGAACGTCATGGACGATCACATCTGCGCCTGCGCGAGCCAGGTGGAGGGCATAATGACGACCCAGGCCCCGGCTGGAACCGGTAACCAGGGCAACTTTTCCTGTGAGATCTTCTGCAGCCATGCGTGAAACCTCTTTCATTGCTTCAATCGAAACACTGCGATCCAGGGGAACTTTATCAGAAGCGTCCACTCAATACTTCTTGCTGGTTGGGCCCCCCGAAAAGCATTTGTAAATAAGCCAGGCTGGAGGCCAGCTGGCGTTGCTCATAGGCTACGACGGCCTCGACCGGCTCTCTCAGTTCGAACGGGGTACGCCACTCGCCGACGGGCCGGGCGTGCTGCTGCACAAAACGCCAGACCTGCGCGAAGTGAGGGGCCGAGCGGGGTGGATATTCCGGCCAGTAATCATCAGCCAGCACGCGCACATGTCGTCCCTCTAAAGCGCCCAGCTCCACCACCTTTGTGATCTCATGCCCGGTCTGGGCCAGTATATCAAGCATGGCCGGAAAATTGATCACTCCCTGCCCCAGGGGACAACGAACCAGGCGGTAGCCTTCTTCACTCAGGTAGATCCAATAGTCTTTGAGGTGCATGTGCTTGACGTAGGGAGCGATACGCCGTGTAAAGTCCAGCGGCTCCTCAGCTGTGGCCAGCGGATTACCCGTATCAAAGACGATGCCAAATTGTGGAGAGGCAATGGTCGAGCAGAGCCAGAGCAACTCCTCCGAAGCAATATCCTGGTGATTCTCTACCGCCAGGTTAACGCCCAGGCGTTCAGCCACCACGGTCGCCTGCTGAAAACCAGCCAGTGCCTGCTGCAGATAATCCTGCCAGTGTCCAACCATCTCGCGGCGATCGCCACCCAGTTTAGCGCCGCCCACCAGCGTACGCACCGTAGTGACCCCCAGACGTGCCCCTAGCTCAAGCACCTCGCTCAGATGCTCAGGATCATAACCATACGTATCCAGCGTAATAAAGAGCTGTTGTTCTTGAGCATAGCGCCTGAGTGCCTCGATATCGGCACCGTTCAGAAACACAAAGGGCAATTCGACCCCCTGCAATCCCAGAGCTAAAGCCTGCTCCATAAGCTGCTGTGGACGCAGGGTTGGGCGTCCAGAAGCGGGATGCACTCCCATACTAAATGTAGTGCCATAAACGGAAAGTCCAACTTGCATACCAACCTCGCTTTCATCGTGTGCCAATTCTACCAATGGCAAAAACTTACTCAGCCGTCCAACCTCCATCTACGGTAAGCGCGGAACCAGTCATAAAACTGGAGGCATCGGACGCCAAAAAAAGGATCGCGCCACCCAACTCTTCAGGGCGGCCCCAGCGATGCAGAGCGACATGATTGATGAAAAACTGGTTGGCCTCAGGATTATTCAGAACAGGCTTATTGAGCTCAGTCATGAAGGGTCCCGGGCACAGCGCATTTACAGTGATATTGTAGTCAGCTAATTCCAGGGCCAGCACTCTCGTCAGTTGAATCACGCCACCCTTACTGGAACAGTAAGCGCTACGCTCCGCCAATCCCACCTGGCCCAGCATCGAAGCGACATTAACGATACGTCCATACTGCTGCTTCTTCATAAAAGGAGCCACCGCTTTGGCACAGAGAAAAGGAGCCTTAAGATTAGTGGATTGAACGAGGTCCCAGCTCTCCTCATCGAATGCCTCCAGCGGCTTACGAATGTTGATGCCAGCGTTATTGACCAGGATATCGATACGTCCAAAATCCTTGATAATCGTCTGCGCCATATCCTCAACCTGCTGCGGCTGAGTCACATCCACGGCCAGACCCAGAGCGCGGCTATTGGAGCCTCTGGCAAGCTGCGCGGCGCTCTCCTCGGCCCGCGCGCGCTCCCGACTGGTCACAATCACGTCCGCTCCCGCTTCCGCCAGAGCCTGCGCCATCACAAATCCCAGGCCCCGATTGCCACCAGTCACCAGCGCCACACGACCCTGCAAATTGAATTTCTCTAAATACATAGGACAAAGTTCCCCTTTCATATCACCATCCGCCAACAACGGTTTCGCCGGAGAATGATCTTCAGTGTTTACAACAAAGCTGTCCGATGCATCTGAATATATCCATGCCTAGCGAATCGACACAAAATGAATTGTCAGAAAAGGAAATACTATTCCGGTTCAAGGTCGGGTACAATGGAGGATTTATCATCACAGGGGAGAAGGTATTGTGCCTGGTGAATCAATTTCCTCATCGAAATATATTCATTATTGTTAAGTCTAATAAGTGAGAATTCTGGTGTCAAGGAAAAAGTGTCTATATTTAATGGCAAAAGACAGGATGTTTGCCATGGGGCGGGGTTATGTGCGCCCGCATCCATAGGTTCGGAGCTTGCCTCCGATTGTCGCCCTCCGCAGGAGCGGCGACCCGGTGCCCGGCCGGTTCGGCTTCATCACCGCCATCCCCTCGACCAGAGAGGGCACCCGTGCCCGGGAAACGGCGTGCACCATAGGTTCCGGAGCTTGCCTCCGATTGGTTCCCTCATCAGCACGTTCCTCTTACACGTGACATTCGCCTATGGCGAGACGTTTTCGTGGGCGAAGGAGCAATCGGACGCAAGGTCCGAACCTATAAAAAGGGAGCCGGCAGAGCCGACCCCCTCGCCATAAAACGGAACACACGCGAAAGGGAAGCGGGAAAGTGGGTTGTCTGCCTACTGCTCTCCTGCCAATTCCGCGACAGCCTCAACCTCGGGGGCGACGACCTCCAGGTGTTCAATCTCGCTGGGGCTCACCTGCGCACGCTGCGCACGAATCAATGAGACGCAACCAGCTACCAGACACATGGCGGCGGCAATATAGAAAGCGATATGCAGGCCATCCACAAAGGGGCCAGAAATCAGATTGGGGAAGAAGCTCTTGCTCAGCAGATGGTTCTGACTGGCCTGTGGTAGGCTGTGAAGGACCGTCGGAGGCAGCATGGTCTGCATGGGATTAAAGCCCAGGAAGGCGGCGAAGAGAGCCGCGACAGGAGGCAGGTGCGCCACACCGTTCGCTATGCTAGCAGGCAAGCCCGCCTTCGTCAAACCATCAAACAGAGCATTGGGCAGCGAGGCCGCCAGACCAGCAGTCACAATGCTAAAGAACATACCCATACTGATAACGGTGGCCGCATTCTGGAAGGTGCTGCGCATGCCGGAACCAGCACCACGCGCGGAAGCCGGTACGCTATTCATAATATCGGTCGTATTGGGAGACGCAAACATACCCTGTCCAATACCCATTATAAACAGGATGACTGCAAACGGGAGATAATCAAAGTTGGTTGGTAAGAGGGTCAGCAGTACAAAGCCAATCGTCTGCAGGAACATACCTACCGCAGAAAAGATGCGCGCCCCAAAGCGATCGGAGAGCCAGCCACTCAGCGGTCCCATGATCACAAAACCAATCATCAAGGGCAACATATAGATGCCAGCCCACAGCGGGGTATCCTCAAAGTTGTAGCCATGCAGTGGCAGCCAGATGCCCTGCAGCCAGATGATCAGGATAAACTGCAGACCACCACGGGCCAGACCAGATAGAAGACCGCTAATATTGCCGGTAGTAAAAGCGCGAATTTTGAACAGCGATAACTGGAACATTGGATCAGCGACATGCAGCTCGATCCAGACAAAAGCGACCAGCAGCACAATACCAATCACCAGGGCCGCGATCACCATTGGATTACCCCAGCCCATAGCAGAGGTGCCATATGGCTCGATACCATAGGTCAGGCCGATCAGCAGAATCGTCAAGCCCAGGAAGAAAGTGATATTGCCTAGCCAGTCGATACCCTGGCGCTTCGAGCTCATCGTCGACGTTTCGCGTAGCTTCAAATAGGCCCAGATAGTACCAAGTACGCCAAACGGTACACTGACCAGGAAGACGTCGCGCCAGCTTACTACGGAGAGCAGACCACCTATGATCAAACCAAGGATAGAGCCCAGGATGGCTACCATCTGGTTAATACCCAGGGCCATGCCGCGTTGATGAGCGGGAAAGGCATCCGTCAAAATAGCCGTACTGTTAGCCATTAAGAAGCCAGCGCCCACGCCCTGAACCAGGCGGAATAAAATCATTAAGATAATGGCACTATCACCGGAGCCCGGGGTCAGGAACAATAGAATACTACCAAGAGTAAAAATGGCGAAGCCGAGGTTATATAATTTGACGCGTCCATAGATATCACCGATACGCCCAAAGGTTACCACCAGAGTAGCCGTGATAATCATATATCCCATCAGCATCCACAGCAGGTAATTCGTTTCACCGGGAGCCAGAGGATTGACGCCAACACCTGTAAAGATAGCAGGCAATGAGATGAGAACAATACTGGAGTTGATGGTGGCCATCAACATACCAAGCGTTGTATTGGACAACGCAATCCATTTGTAGTTTGGACCTATCGGACGAGCAGACCTTGGGACCGTTGTTTGAGACATATTGTATCCTTTTTACTCCATACCACTCTGTATCACCCACACATCACTGTGTCTCCTCCACATTTCATTTCAAATGGGGATAATAACTATTGATATGCTTTCAGTTATGCGCCTCACGCAGCGTCGAGAAGAAAGTATATAGATGTGCGCTTTTTAATATACTTAAAGTGTACCCTTGAATATTGATAATTTCCAATATATAATTTTCTATATATTCATTCGATTCAGGCTATGAGAGAATGTCAGCTTCCCAGAGCGCTAGGAAGCTGAGCGCCCCCGTACGGGCGTCCGCATACGCGGCCGCATCTTTTTTTTATTCGGTGGTGCAGACCCGTGCGCGGTGCGCACGGGTCTGCACCACCGAATGGGGTATGTTTTGAGCTCCTATTATGTTTTTATGTTTCAACTCATGCAAAGGAAAACCTGCCATAATGGGAGTTGAGCACTCTCTGAGAGAATTTGAGGAGGAAAGTGTGGATCTGCTACAGCTACGCTACTTTCAGACAGTGGCACGACATGAACATATGACGCGCGCAGCCGAAGAGTTAACGATCGCGCAACCCTCGCTGAGCAAGATGATCGCGCATCTAGAGAAAGAGCTGGGCGTACCACTGTTTGACCGTCACGGTCGCCAGATACACTTAAATAAGTTCGGCAAGATTTTTCTGCAGCAGGTTGAGCGCGCTTTCTTCGAGCTGGACGAGGGGAAGCGGCAGCTGCAAGATATGGCCGGACTCGAACATGGCTCGATCTCGATCGGCACCGCTAATGTCAATCTACTGGCCGAGATCTTAAGCGTCTTTTGTGCTCAATATCCCGCGATCAGCTTCCGCCTCTTTCAACAGCCCAACCTGACTATGGTCGAGCAGCTGGAGCACGGCGAAATCGATCTCTGCCTCGCCTCACCTCCCGTTGAACGCGCAGGCATCGGCTGGATCTCCCTGATGACCGAAGAGATTTTCCTGATTGTTCCCAGCAACCATCGGCTAGCCGACCGTGGCAGCATCCGCCTGAGCGAAGTCGCCAATGATGCCTTTGTGAGCGTCAAGCCCGGCTATGGGCTACGCGACATTACTGATCAATACTGCCAGCAAGCCGGCTTTACGCCAAAAATCATCTTTGAAGGCGATGAGCCAGCCGCCATTCGTGGACTGGTCAGGGCGGGATTAGGCATGACCTTTACCTCGGCCGTCAGCTGGCAATCCATTATCCAGCAACCGGACCCATCGTTCAGCATTCTACGCATCGAGGAGCCGGTCTGCCAGCGAACCATCGGTCTGGCCTGGTCAGAAGAACGCTATCTATCGCTGGCCGCGCGCCAGTTTCGCCAGTTTGTCATCGACTACTTCGCCCATAATGGCGAAACGCTGGGCAACCTTCCCCCATCGATACAATCAAAAACGTCATCTCTATCAACGTAGGTTCGGGCGACAATGGAAATCATGTATTCTCATTGAGGAGGGAGAGCAAAACCTCATCTAATTCCTGGAAAGAACTCTTCGCATGTTGCGCAACCCACGATCTCTTGTGGCGAAGTTATGGTCATTCCAACAACTACAAAGAGATCTCCGTCTGAAATACTGTGACCGCCTGGCCTGCCACCTGCACAAGCTCTGGCTCTTCGTCATGACCATGGACAAAGACCTCAACCTGTCCAGTGCGCTGCAGCGCTTCACCTTGCCTGCCGACAAAAGAGAAAAGTCCTTTCTGAAGAGGAAAAAGCTGATGGTGCACGAGATAAGCACCCAACGGACCGTGCGCATTCCCGGTAACCGGATCTTCGAGAATGCCAATGGCTGGCGCGAACATTCTTCCCCAGGTGAGGATGCCAGGTACATCGGAATCAAAAGTGAAGACAAAATACCCGTTGCACCCGATCTGGCGGCTTAACATCCGCAGCACCTCCATATCTGGAGCAAGCTGATTGAGAACGCTTTTCGACGTAATGCCAACCAGCACTTTAGAGTGGCCGGTTGAAACAATCTGGATAGGACAATGCTCGAGAAGCATCTCACGGCGAAGCTTCAATGCCTGTAAGAGCTTCTCTTGCTCATTCCCCTGGAGAATCTTGCCGAACTCCACCTTTCCCTGTGTCATCAAAATTTTATAATCATCGTTCTCCCATATAACTTCAATGGGTAAGATGCCCGCTCCTGTGAGGGTAGAGATACATATTGGAGCGGCCAATCCAAGCTCTCTGGCGCGCACATAATGTGCGGCGATAGTCGCGTGCCCACAAATGGGAACCTCAGTGACTGGAGTGAAATAACGGATATGAGCCTCATGATCGGGTCCTTGCGGGGGAAAGATAAAGGCTGTTTCGGAACAATTCACTTCTCGTGCAATCGCTTGCATCTGAGCTGAGTTTAATCCTTCAGCATTTGAAACAACCCCGGCCGGGTTGCCACGAAACTTCTGTTGTGTAAATGCATCTACTTGATAGAGACGATAGTGCTTCATGAGCGCTCCTCCTTCGCATAGAATTCTCTCTGCTGCGATGTCACCTTCGTCTGGGCGGCGAGTATTCTCTCACCTTGCTCCGGCAGGATTTCCACTACACGTTTCGGCCTGTCGGGCAACAACAGTTCTGTCACCAGGCCAGCGCCCACCAGGATGATTATCAGGCCTATGAACGGGCTGGGCGTGAGGGGTTCCTTCAGGAACAGTACTCCCCAGAAAACGCCAAAGACGGGTGCCAGGAAGGTCACCGTCAGCGTTTTCGTTGGGCCGGCATGGGCAATCAACCAGACGTAGAGCAGCAGGGTGGCAGCAGTGCAGAACACAGCCAGGGCAGATACCGCCAGCAGCACAGTGGGGGTTGGCATCTGCGTTGGAGGCGAGACAACGGTCAGTGGAATCAGAAAAAGGGCGGCAAAGAACTGGCTACTCGTGGAGATTGACAATGAACTTACTTTGTTCCCAAGGTAGACCTTGATATAGACGCTGGCGATAGCATAGGAGGCGGCGGCAGCCAGTGAGGCCCCAACCGCCAGGAGAAGCGCCATTGAAAATGGAAGCGTACTCCAGCCAACCACAACGACCACGCCCACGAGCCCCAGTCCAAGGCCCACAGCTTTTTTGATCGTCATCGCCTCCTTCATCCAGATCACTGCTGTTATCGCCCCAAACAGCGGCGTGGTCGCGTTGAGTAGCGCTGCCAGCCCACTGGTAAGGGAGAGTTCTGCCACACCAATCAAGGTAAAGGGCACCGCCGCATTGATGATCCCGACAACCAGGTAATACTTCCAATAGGTCCGCAGTTCCAACCGGGTACGGGTGGCCAGAGCAAACAAGAACAGGCAAAGCCCGGTCAGCACGACCCGCATTGCCATCAAAGCAATCGGCCCAAGCACTGGTGTGGCGATCCGAATAAACAGGAATCCTCCCCCCCATAGCGCCGAGAGCACCAGTAACACCCCAACTTCTTTTGCCTTCATATCTCTTTTTCCTCACGCGGTTCATACATACATAGATTATTCTTCTTCAATTAGTCTCTCAGTGAGCGTGTTTCTAAATACCATACTTTTCGCGCCTTCGGCCCCTGACGCTACGCGCCTTCGGCGCTCAAAAGATTTTTTAGTATGTGATGCAGAACAGGTGCTCCGCACCTGTTCTGCATCACATACTAAAAAAACAGTGCGGGCGCGCATGCGCCCGCCTGTAAGGGGGCGCTTTACTCTGACAGGTATAGGTTTTTTGGATTCACGCCAGGAAAGCGGGGATGCAAGGGGCGGCGAGCCCCTTGACTGGGGGTTTGGGGGCTGTGCCCCCAACTCTTCCCTTCCCCGTGCTGCCCGCAGGGCGGCATCAGGGGCCTCAGGGGCTACGCCCCTGAAAAACCTACACCTGTAGGGGCGCTTTACTTCCCATAAGAATGGGATTCAGAAACATTCTTAGACTTCTAGTATAGGATGTTTTATGGTAAAATTCGACGAAAAAGCAAAATATTTACTTGTATTCGCTTCAAATATGAAAGGAAAAAGAGGATATGGCTTTAGAAATTGAGAAGCTACTCGATGAGACAGGCTGGTCTCTCCTCCGAGAACTACAACAGAATGCTCGCCTCTCCTACAGTGAACTAGGACAGCGAGTTGGACTCACATCACCTGCAGTAGCCGACCGTATGCGCAAAATGGAGGAAGCGGGCATTATTACCGGCTATCGTGCCCAGATCAATCTCCCCAGGCTGGGCTTGCCGATACTGGCAATTATTCGCCTGGGAAGCTTTGCGGGTCAGGATTGTAATCGCGTGGCTACACGCGTGAGCCAGATTCCCGAGGTGCTCGAATGCTACCGTGTCACCGGCAGCGATTCGGTTGTTGTCAAGGTCGCTGCTGCCTCGATCGAACACATGGAAAAAGTCGTCGATCAGCTCTCTCTCCATGGGCTACCGACAACATCGCTTGTATTCTCTAGAGCCATGGAATCCCGAATAATCACGCATAAGATGCTTGAGCGAACAGAAAGTCGGGAGGATAACACCTTACAGGATGAGGCCCTAGAGAGGTAAATATATTGATTGGCCTACTTGTTATATACATAAACATTATCTACATAAACAGCCCTCCCAGGTCATCACCATACCTAACCTGAGAAGGCCAGTTAAGACTCGCCAGCTACCGCAGAGGAATGGCGAATTGGTCGAAGAGGGACGCCGGTGCGCTCCAGGATTCTTGAGAACGGGGAACGGTATAGTATTCACCCTGTATAGCGTCTGGCGTGACGGTCATTTTCAGGTATCCATGACGGTCATCACTAAACAAATTTAAGCTGATATCGGGTCGATCGGGCAGGGGATAAGGAAACTCAATCGGCGAGGGAGGGTGTTTGATGGCATTGAGCATGCTGTGCAGATTCCAGTAGCCACCAGCGCCAGCTACCAGATAAGTAATTGCCTTATTGTTGTACTGGCGGGTAAAGCGTTGGTAGTTGTGCACGTGCGCGGTCAACACCAGGTGCGGTATGCGCCCGGTAGCTTGCATCGCATCATCCAGAATGCCCTCCATATACTGGCTACCCGAGTGGTGCGTATCGCCCGAATAGATGGGATGGTGCGTCGCCACGATCAAAGCCTTATTGGTTGGGGCCTGCGACAACTCACTGTGAAACCAGTTAATCTGGGTAGCATCCAGAGCACCACCTTCAGGCACATTAGTATACAGGCCAATGAACGTCGCGAAAGGCGTATTCAGCGTCCAGTAGACATTTGGCTGCGTCATCGTGTCGCGCGGCGCATCCCCCGAGGAAGGCGCGATCCCGGCCTCAGGTGCACAGAAATTGGTCACAAAAGCCTGCAGAGAGGGCACAGACTGATCAATCAGGTCA
This sequence comes from Dictyobacter formicarum, assembly GCF_016587435.1. The sequence continues at coordinate 333,981 of NZ_BNJJ01000004.1, read as the reverse complement.
CCATCATGATTGCCAGGAATAGCAAAGATGGGTGCAGGATAATGTGAGTTCGGCTCATAAAATTGTGAATAATACTCGCTCTCTGCTCCGTAGTAATAAATCACATCTCCCAGATGATAAAAGAAAGCAGGGCGCTCAACTAGATTTGCGGACTGGAAATCCTCCTCCATATGATTGATAACCAGTTGCTGATCAGCTGGATGTTTAATTCCTCCTGTATCACCTATCGTATGGAAAACCATCTTTTGAGCATCAATCATGCTCTGCACAGCATCGGCTGGCAAGATCTGATCCAGGTTTACATGATAAGGAGGGTTCCCGGTAGGCTTGGGCAAAGGGCGAAACGGTTGGGTAGGGAATTTACCATGAAGGCGATTGATCTGAATACCCTGAGGATCGGGTACGTCCGCGCTAAAGCGGCGGAGCTGGCTACTATCAGTCATAAATGTTCTCCATTTCTATATTCTAAAAGGTTACTCACTGCCCTCCTGTTATAATATAAATGTTACTTTTCCATCTGCTATAAAATATAATCATAATTTATCACAAAATCAATTAAACATAATCAAATGCATAAAATTGATGACATAAAGGCAGAGAGGGGGATCAATAAACGCCCGTTGGACTAGCCAAAAATTCCCAGACAAGACATAAATGATCGTTACCTGGCTAATCCATATGGTATAATCGCAAGAGAATTTGTCACATTCAATGCCAGTTCGAGAGAGTATAATTCACACTCTCGAAATGATAGATAGGCAAATAATTTTTTACTACGATTTTCCATACTCTTACACAGAGGTATGTTGTGCCAGTTGAGGGTTCCGACTAACCAGCTCTCACTGTCTACAAACGAGATCTCTATCAACCTGACAGAATGGCATGATGCCCGCTCCTCTTAACATAGGATTAATGCTCCATCCGGCATGGATAGTGAGCAGCGGGTATGTCTGCGCATATTGGAAGAGGCTAGTACCAAATAGATATATGGCATAGTCCACTTTCAGATATTTTTTTTGTGTCACGTTGTACGCAGACAATACGTAGTAAAGTTAAGACGAGCGCAAAAATTTGGGATGCTGTAGTCATCATTCTTCGAATGAGCAGGTATGCCTTGTAGTTCAAGTTGCACTGCTAGCCTACCCACAATTCCAAATTTTATAAATAGGGGTACGAAATGGGAAGAAAAAAGCACAAAATTGTGTTATCATAGACAGAGATAAAATGATATATGATACTACATGTGCTTGATGTAGGATATTGAAAACACACTCCTGGATTTCTCCGATAACGCTCGTTCACTTATACGATTAACCGTAATTGCCAACGAAGTCAGACGAGTTAAGCTGCTCAAACCAGGCAACATGCGCCAGGTAAGCCTTATATCCAGTGAGCCGCAGCCGCGGTTACGCTAGTGCATCATAAAGCATGCTTTTAAGTTTTTTCCAATGTCGTTCGTCTATCATTATTAGCACCTGTGCCTGAGAGTGCAGACCAGCGCAACTGGCTTGAATATCACATCTACATGTATTTTATTCGCAGTACTTATTCTATATAATGGAGATTCCTAAATGGTGGCAATGCTTAAAGAACAAGATAAAGAAGGGACATCACCATCTCTGCAATTTGAGATTGACGACATGCCGGTGGTTTCTGATTTCGACGCAGTGAGTGATATTCATGAGCATGAAATAGATAGAGAAGTGTTCCTGGAAGAAGAGGATGAGGAAGAGGATCTAGAAGAGGATACCCAACTCGATACCAATCTGAAAGGACATAGCCTGCTGGCTTCTGGTACCAGTGAGGTTGATGATTCTGTTGCCATGTATCTGCGCGAAATTGGCCGTGCCCCTCTGCTGACCGCAGAGGCGGAGGTACGCCTGGCTCAAGCCATTGAGAGAGGCAAACTTGAGCGCATGCGCGCAGAGCAGCTACATGTTGCGCCCGATCGTGCGATTATCGAGCGAGCCAATGAAGCCCATCGTCACCTGATTGAGGCAAACTTGCGCCTGGTCGTGAGTGTCGCCAAGAAATACACTGGTCGCGGCATGTCCTTACAGGATCTGATCCAGGAAGGTAACACCGGACTGATCGGCGCGGTCGATAAATTCGACTATACCAAGGGCTACAAGTTCAGCACCTACGCCACCTGGTGGATTCGGCAGGCGGTAAGCCGCTCAATTGCCAACCAGGCGCGTACGATTCGCCTACCAGTGCACCTGGCAGAGACCATCAATCGCATGGGTCGTGTCAGTCGTGCACTCGTCCAGGAACTGGGACGCGAGCCTTCCCCGCAGGAGATCGCCGATAAAATGGGCATCTCAACGGAGAAAGTGCTTGAGATCATTCATGTCAACCAGAAACCTGTCAGCCTGGAAACCCCAATTGGCGAGGATAGTGATCGCAACCTGGGCGACTATGTCGAAGATGAGACAACCGCAACACCGACTGAGGGCGCCGATCGTCAACTGCTGAAAGAGCAGATCAACCAGGTACTCTTGAATCTATCTGAGCGCGAGCGCAAGATCATTCAGATTCGCTTTGGCTTTGTAGATGGTCAGAGTCATTCCCTGGAAGAGGTGGGAAAAACATTTAATGTAACTCGTGAGCGTATTCGTCAGATTGAAGCTAAAGCGCTGCGCAAGCTGCGCCAGTTGAGCACGACACACCATCTGCAGGATTACCTCGACTAAGAGCCCTATCCTGAAGGATGTATGTAAACAGAGCAACTCAGCTCATTGCATGAAACGTGTGCATTTTCATTGAAGATAATCCGCTGCGAGTACAAAAAGCCCGGTGGCCAGTTGGTCACCGGGCTTTTGATTATGTAATTCCAATACCATCAGCTACCGGAACAGTTACAAATAATGCCATAGCGACGTGAAGAAAGAGTGCAGGTATATTTAAAAGTCACAGGGCTAGGCTATATATGTGAAAACAGGGAGTGTGAGGATGGAGAGAGAACGATGGCGTCTCCTTGTGCGGGGAATTGTGCAGGGAGTGGGGTTCCGCCCTTTTGTATATGGATTGGCTCAACGCTGGCAGTTGAGCGGCTTTGTGCTTAATAATAGTCAGGGCGTGCAGATTGAAATTGAGGGACCACCCACAGCTCTGCGCTCGTTTCAGCAGGCCCTGCGCTCTGAGCTACCTCCGCTGGCACAAATCGATGAGATACAGGTCACGCAGATGGCGACGCATGACGATGCCTCTTTTGTCATCGTTGAGAGTCAGCGCCAGGCTACCAAACACACGCTGATCTCGCCCGATACCGCCATCTGTGCTGATTGCTTACGCGAACTATTTGATCCGCAAGATCGTCGTTATCACTATCCATTCATCAACTGTACCAATTGTGGTCCCCGCTTCACGATTATTCAGGACGTTCCCTATGATCGCGCCAACACAACTATGCGTGCCTTCCAGATGTGCGCGCAATGTCAGCATGAATATCATGATCCATTGGACCGGCGCTTCCATGCCCAACCAGATGCGTGTGCGTGCTGTGGTCCACAGGTGCATCTGACGATGCAGCCAGGCATGGGAATGGAAACGAGCATCTCCGCCACAGCGATTGATCAGGCCGCAGCCTTCCTGGCACAGGGAAAGATACTGGCAGTGAAAGGACTGGGAGGCTACCACCTGGCCTGCGATGCCTTCAATGAGCAGGCGGTACAACGTCTACGTCAGCGTAAACAGCGGGAAGTCCGGCCCTTTGCTTTAATGGTGGCAACCACAGATAGTGCGCGCCAGCTATGCCACATGACCGCTGAAGAAACTGCTCTGCTGGAATCCTATCGGCGTCCAATCGTGCTACTAGAGCAGAGGGAAGGGCAGCAAGTCGCTCCCAGTGTGGCGCCAGGATATCACACGCTGGGAGTGATGCTCCCGTATACGCCGCTCCATTATCTTCTCCTTGCGGCCTGCCAGAAGTACTTCAAACCAGATAAACCCATCGTACTGGTTATGACCAGTGGCAATATCAGCGATGAGCCCATCGCTTATCGCGATGAAGATGCCCGCACTCGCCTGACAGCGATCAGCGACGGCATCCTGGCGCATAACCGCGACATTTTCATTCGCTGCGACGATTCGGTAACACGAATAACCCGAGCGGGACCACAGTTCATACGCCGCTCGCGCGGCTATGTACCAGAGCCATTGACGCTCCCGTGGTCAATCTCAAGACCCATCCTGGCCTGCGGCGCCCACCTCAAAAATACATTCTGCCTCGCCAAAGACAAACAGGCCTTTATCAGCCACCATATCGGGGACCTGGAAAATCTGGAGACGCTGCTCTCTTTCAAAGAAGGCATTACACATTTTAAGCAACTCTTTGATATCCAGCCAGAAGTAGTCGTGCACGACCTCCACCCCGACTACTTAGCCACCCGCTACGCATTAGAGCTGGATCTACCAAAGATCGGTGTACAGCACCATCACGCCCATATCGCCAGTGTCATGATCGAACACGGTCTGACCGAAACGCTAATTGGCATTGCTCTCGACGGTTCTGGATACGGTCCTGATAATGCGATCTGGGGGGGCGAAATATTACAGGCAAACCTGAGTGATTTTGAGCGCTGCTTCCATCTGGCATATCTACCATTGCCAGGTGGTGAGCAGGCCATTCGACAACCCTGGCGCATGGCCGCAACCTATCTCTCAGCGGCCTATGGCCCAGATTTTCAGCAGCTAGATATTCCTTTCAACCGACACCTACCAGTCCAGACCTGGAAAACGTTGGAGCAGATGATCGAGCGCCACCTGAATTGCCCGCTCACCTCTAGCATGGGAAGACTTTTTGATGCGGTGGCCGCCTTACTGGGCATTCAGCTACAGGTGCAATACGAAGGGCAGGCCGCCATCGAGCTGGAACAGCTGGCCATAACGTGTACAGAAAGCCAGCCATGTTGTTACCCTTACTATATCTCAACCTCGACAGGTGAAATGAATGTACTCCCTATGATCCGCGCCATCACCAGGGACATTGAGCAGCATATAGCTACAGCAACCATCGCGCGCCGCTTTCACACCACGATCGCTCACCTGCTCGTCACCGCCTGTAATGAAGTACGCTACCAGAGCGGTCTACAAAAAGTAGCGTTAGGAGGGGGCGTTTTTCAAAATCAAGTGTTATTAGAGGATCTCATGCATCAGCTGAGACGGCACTCCTTCACTGTCTATCTCAACAAAAAAGTGCCAGCCAACGATGGAGGGCTGAGCCTGGGGCAACTCGCAGTGGCAGCGGCGCGATAAAAAAAGTAGCCGGATAACTCATTTGAAAGGATGTGGGGACGTTTCTACTTATAATAAACTAAAAAAACCATGTGGCCATACCCTACAGTCAGGATATGGCCACTCAACTAATTAACGATGGCGTCCGCGATGGCGTCCGCGATGACCGCGATGACGGCGATGACGGAAGTGATGGCGGAAGTGACGGAAGCGACCGAAGCCGAAACCATAGCCACCGAAGCCGAAACCATAGCCAAAGCCCAGGCCACCACCACAACCACCGAAGCCAAAGCCGTAGCCACCACAGCCACAACCACCGAAGCCGAAGCCGCGGCCACCCCACCCACCATTGACTGCCTCCAAGTCCATGTCAGACAGCTCCTCAGCATCTACATTGGCCAAAAATGCTGGATATGCCTGCTCACTCAGGACATCTACGCGCTGATCTGCTTTGCTGCTAAACATCACGTTCATCCTTTCGTAAAGTATCAGGAAGTCCTACCGGGGAAAACTCCGGGGGGCCATGTACAATTTCATATTTACTCGATTATTTTTTATATGTCAAGTCTACTATAAGTAGCTCATTCGATGCACTTTAATCATATATTAATCTATTTTTGTTGAGCATGGATCGATCTAATAGCAATATGCCAGAGTCTGCTGCTTGTAAAATGAGCGTTTGCGACAAAAAAAAGCTGTTCGGAGGCTGAAAATGACATTTTTTGGTGGACTGAGGGGAGAAAAAAAAGATACAAAAAAACCGGCCAAAAATAAAACTCATGATAAAGCAACTTCCTTAATAAATCCATATTGTAGACTTATATGTTTTTCTGCTTGCCAGAATACATTAGCAAAAAACACAGCCCGCAGGGAATGGATGTGACTGGAAGCGCTCTTCCATAGAGTATTCATGTATGTAGTTGCTTGGCGCAGACAGGTATGGATCGCCAGGCACGCAAAAATGATTGAGAGCAAGCGCACTTAGACAGGATAGCAGCACTATGAGAGCAGCAACCCCGGAAGAAATTGCTGCTCTCAGGTCAACCGTATGTATTATCATGCGGTAAAATGCATGAGCATACAAGCTGCTAGTGGCGATGTCCATGGCGATGTCCGTGGCGATGTCCGTGGCGGCGATGGCGTCCGCGACGGCGTCCGCGACCGCGCCCGAAACCATAGCCACCGTAGCCGCCAAAGCCAAAGCCGAAGCCATAGCCAAAGCCACAACCACCGAAACCAAAGCCACCACAGCCGCCGAAACCAAAGCCACCACAGCCACCAAAGCCATAGCCGCCGTAGGCACCACAGCCACCACCATTCCATCCACCGGTGACGGCTTGCAACTCATTGTCAGACAATTCCTCAGCATCCACATTCACTAAAAATGCTGGATATGCCTGCTCACTCAGGACATCTACGCGCTGATCTTTTTGACTGTCAAACATCACGTTCATCCTTTCATAAGGTATCAGGAAGTCTCACTGGAAAATTCCAGGTGGCCATGTGCCACTTCATATGTACCCTATAGTGATTTATATGTCAAGTCTGCTATAATTTATGTATTCGCTAAATTTAATAATAAGTTAATCTATCGATTTCATCGCATGTTGATCTAATAGCGATATAATGGAATCTATCACTCGTATAAAGGAAGATTCCAAAGTGAGAAGCTATCTGACGGATGCATTGAAGCCTGCTGGTGACTCAAAATGGGAAGAAAAATGAGAGGAAAAAAGCGGCCAAAAATAAAATTCTTACTGATGCAACTTCCTTTGTTGTTCACCAGTATACGTTACTTCGTTTTCATGTCCGCGGATTTACGCTCGCTATAGCTGAAACTATTTATAAATAGTTGAGCCTGACAGCGAAATTTTAAGTAGCATGTCGCGGCACATACAATTAATTTCTGCGCCACCACCCCGAGCTGAGCAGAAAGTTTCAACGTTTCTGCTCAGTCCAGAATATGGCAAAGGATGTGTGGTCATGCAGCCGATAGCATGACCACACAATCTACTAACGACGGCGTCCGCGACGGCCTCGTCCGAAGTTGCCGTAGCTACCGTAGCTGAAGCTGGCAAAGCCGAAGCCTAAACCGGAGCCGAGGCCACCACAACCGCCGAAGCCAAAGCCGTAACCGCCAAGGCCACAACCGCCGCCAAAGCCGTAGCCGAGGCCACCGAGGCCTAAACCACCGAAACCGAAGGCGAAGCCGTAGCCACCACCGTAGCCACAACCACCATGGGCACCGGTGACGCTCTGCAGCTGTGCGTCAGACAATTCCTCAACATCTACGTTTACCAAAAATGCTGGATATGACTGAGTATCCACATGCTGGTCTTTGTCGCTGCTAAACATCAGATTCGTCCTTTCATAAAGTATCAGGAAGTCTCACTGGAAAATTCCAGGTGGCCATGTGCCACTTCATATGTACCCTATGATGATTTATATGTCAAGCCTACTGTAATTTACGAATTCAGCAAATTTAATAATAAGTTAATCTATCGTTGCTTATGCCTATGCATTTAATAGCGGAATACAGGAATCTATGATTAACAGAAGGGAAAATCTAGCGCAAAAAGCCAGACAATAGGTGATGATGACCTTTTTAACGGGTCAATAGAGGGGGAGAACTTGTTAAAAGAAAGCCAGCCAAAACTAGAATTCCTATTAAGGCAACTGCTTCTAATATCAACCAGTATAGGCTGTATTGCTTTCGTACCCGCTGATAAATACCTATAGAGACCACAACTATAAGAAACACGATGATCTTTATGAGTAAGGCTCTTCCATAAATAGTATTGAAGAGGCTAGAAATATGAGCGATCTGTAGCCAGCTTAAAACCAGCCCTGAAATAAAGAGTTCAGCCACCGCAGTGGCTGCCAGATAGCCAAAGCGTGTGAGAAGTACACTCCTTTGTGTAAACAGTTTCTGGTGTCTCCAGAGAGCGAATAAACTGCTCAGCCCGCCAACCCACATGCCCATCGCCATAAGATGAATCATATGCGCCAGCAAACTCAGCCATGGTGCGCGTGAACTGGTAGCGTGACTGCCCAGGCTGTCAATCAGTGACAGCACAATACCTATCGCGCAGGCAAATAGAACTCCCCTTTTCTCTCCCTGCTGTACGACACCCACTCCTATCCAGAGAAGAAGAGCAGCTCCCAGGCGCAAAGAGAGTAGCCAGCCAAATTGAGTGGACAGCAAACCGCTAATGACTTCAAAGCTCAAACCCTGGCTGCTAGCCAGGCTGAGACTCTGTACCAGCAAGGCCAGCGGCTCAGCCAGAAACAGCGCTCCCAGGCCATATTTTGTCAGTTGTAAAAGCCGTTGCTGAACATCTTCTATGGTTGGCAAGTGTAGCGGATAAATAATGAGCCAGAGGAAGGCCAGGGTACCAAAGCCAAGGGCATAACCCAGAAAGTGCAGTAACTGTATTCCCACTTGCAATGCCGTATATTGGAGCGGCAGTTGCTCCTGCTCACCAGTGTTGGCCCAGGGACCAGCCACCCGGCCAACACTAAATACATATTTGCCACTGACTGGCTGGGTGTCCTGAGAAAGTACCTGCCAGCTAACCAGATAACTCCCTTTCGTATGGGCGTCAATGCTCATCTGTACCTGATCGTCGGAGATAGTAACTGCTCCATGTGCCAGTTGCTGGCCTGAGGGAGATAAAATGGTAATCGTCTGTCCAATAGGCTGGACCGGCTCGGAGAACGTTAGCCGCAGCCGCGACGGTGGAGCGGCCAGCACACTATTTGCAGCCGGTTCTGCACGTAGCAAGCTAGCATGCAAGGACCTGGCCAGCGCAGGTCCCGGCTGCGTTAGCCATAAGCTTATCAGCGCACTGCATATAATGATTAGAAGTAGCCCCCGGCGGCCCAATAACCAGCAAGTCGATAGACGCATAGACTATTTTCTCACATTTCATCACCATAAGCATTGGCAAGCTGACACAGCCATTTAAACGCTTTCTGCTAATGGAGTATCCATAGCAGTCGGCGTATCATCTACCAGTAAGGGGCGCGTCCGAGTCTTGCGGCCAATACGAATGACCATGCCAGAGGCGCAGAGGCAGAGCAAGCCAGCTAAGATAAAGCTGATCTGATATGATCCTAGCCAGGTGCGCAGCAGTCCAGCAAAAAAAGCTGCTGTCGCAGCTCCCAACTGATGGGATGCAAAGATCCAGCCATAAATCACACCTGCATTGCGTACACCAAACAATTCAGTAGTCAAACGGGCCGTTGGCGGCACGGTAGCCACCCAATCCAAACCATAGAAAACAACAAATACAGCCAATGTGAGATATGACGAGCTCAGCGCATAAGGTAAGAGTAGCAGCGAGCAGCCACGCAATCCATAGTACCAGCAGAGCAACCAGCGATTATCGATACGGTCGGACAACCAGCCAGAAATAGTTGTGCCAAACAGATCAAATATACCGATTACAGCCAGCATACTGGCGGCTGTCACTTCGGTAATGCCATGATCCATCGATGCTGGAATCAAGTGGGTACCGATTAAACCATTGGTGGTTGCGCCACAAATAAAAAAGCTGCCAGCCAGCAACCAGAAATCTGGTGCCTGTAATCCCCTCACCAAACTTTCGATGGCGGTTACAAATGGGTTAGCAGTGCTAGGCGTAGTCGCTCCTTCATCCTGAGCGTCAGCCCCATAGGGCAACACCCCTATATCTTGAGGTCGCTCACGCATAAAGATGGCTACCAGAGGAACAACCAGCAAGGCCGCCCCGGCAGTGGTCAAAGCCGCCGATCGCCAGCCATAGGTCACCGCCAGCGCCGCCAATGCCGGCAAAAACACCAGTTGTCCTGTTGCATTGCTAGCAGAAAACAACCCCAGCACCAATCCTCGACGTTTCACAAACCAGCGATTCGCCACCATCGTCCCTAGCACTGATGTAATTGCACCAGTAGCAAGGCCCACCAGCAATCCCCACAGCAGATATAATTGCCACGGCTGACGCATAAGCACCGTCAGACCAGCGGAGAACGCAATAAGGAGCAAGGCAATCAGCATGACACGCCGAATCCCAAAGCGATCCATCACCGCCGCCACAAAGGGTCCGCTTAAGCCAAAAAACACCAGATTGATCGAAATAGCCAGCGAAACAGTCGCCGCGCTCCAGCCAAACTCATGCTCCAATGGTACCAGTAAGATACTGGGGGTAGAGCGCATGCCAGCGGCAGCCAACAGCGCCAGAAAGATTATAGCAGCGATAATCCAACTATAGTGTACACGTAATCGTGTCGATGGTGACATGCTTTTTCCTTCTTTGCTAACCATGCATATGTGCTACAGAGATCGATTCAATATATTTAGCAGGTGGCTGGACAATGGGCAGCTATCAGTAAACGGGCAGCATCTTTTACAGCTAGAGCCGGACCCTCAGAACCAAAAATAGGAGTGGTCGCAAAGACGCCTTCCATCAGCAACAGCAATTGATCAGCCAGCAGGGCAGGCCGGGCAGCAGTGGTTTGCTGACAAATAGAGCACAGGCGTTGCCGCACCTCATGCTTGGTTGAATAAGGCAAGAGATGTCCCGGATGGGTGACAGCAGGAAATTCGGTTGAAGCATTGATGAATGCACAGCCTCGATAGCCTGGTACGCTCACTTTCTCAATCAGCGCCTCAAATAGAGCACATAATTGTTCCCGGGGCGCCCCTGCATAGGGCTCAATCGCGGCATCAAACCAGGCCAGGAAAGCTACTTTGCGCTGCTCTAAGTAGGCTTCAATCAAGGCATCTTTAGAACGAAAATGATAATAAAAAGTGGCCTTCGCTACCGAAGAACGTTCAATGATGGTATCGATACCAATTGAACGGATACCTTGCTGGTAGAACAATTCGGATGCCACCTCCAGAATACGGTCACGCGCGGAACGCACCTGAGTTTCCATCGCTACTCCTCCCATCATTGCCAGCTTCGCGTCGCTATCAAGGGTATACAGACGAGCTATACCGGCCTTACCATACAGACCTGTCTGTATGGTAACATATATCGAAATTATAAGCTAGAGGTATGATTAGAAAAAAGCATAGATATACAGAATGGCACGCTAATAAGTAGGAATCAGTGTTCCTTTACATCCCAGACAAAGAGGTTGCCGCTGATATCGGTAGAAAGGATACGATCTATACTGGCATTGGGAACCCAGGCAATCGCGTCCACAGGCGTTTTGTGGCGCATATACGTACAGACCAGTTGACCATCGTTATTGTCGCCTGAAACGTTCCAGACCTGGACTTCGCCGTTTTTGTTTGTTGAGGCCAGATATTTGCCGTCTGGCGACCAGGCAATAGCTCCATTCCAATTGGTTTCCGTGGTACTTCTCGTGTTATAGACACCATCAATTAAGGTTACCCGATCATGAACATGAATCACGCCGTCAGCCAACGTATAGGCCAGGCGCGTCCCATCTGGCGACCACGACAGTCCAATTACAGTTCGGGGGAGGCTTAAGTACGGTATAGGCTCCTGAGCCAGGGTAGAATGGCCAGTGCGCGCATCCCACATCTCAATCTTCCAGGCTTGCTGACCATCGCGGTCTACCGAAGCGCTAACCGATGCCAGCACATCCCCTTCAGGTGGCCAGGCAATGGCGGTAATGGTACCCTGTTGAGCAGTATAGCTGGTCAAATAATGTCCTGTGATGGTGTCCCAGATTGAGATAGTAGTGACGACGCTCATATCATTCAGGGCCAACGCGACGTAGTGGCCATCAGGAGAGAAAGAGGCGACGGGAATCTGCGAGTTAGTAGGAATAGCAAAAATAGTCTGCTGGTTATCCTTACGGACCTTTATGGTTCCTTGCTGCAGTTCAGCGGTATAAAACGAATGGTTAACGCGCGCTAAATCCAGAATCCTGGCCGAGGTGTTATACATAGTGATTGACTGATGCGCAATAGCATTCGCCATCTGCACAGTTCCCTGCCCATCCGCCCAGGCAAACTGTACTTTGTCCAGCCACCTGATACCCGCACTTTTTCCGCCATTATCATGATAATGGGCGTACTCGATGATGTGATTGCTCTCTGCGGGTGCCATCAAAGGTGGCGGCAGGATAGCAATGGCACAGATCAACAAAATACCCATCAACATGCTAATACCAACAGGTCGGATCAATCTGGAAATGCTTGTCAGTCGGGACAAAAAATGTAATGGGAGAAGATGATCTGAAGCTAATGGTACATCATCGGAAGGCGGCGGTGACTGTGCTATGGCTGGCGTTTGCTCTTCATGAGCCATGAAGATGCTCGCCTCAAGGGATGGCAGAAAAGTGTCCGCTGAGCTTTGTTGTTGGCTCTGCCAATGTTGGAGGGCAACAGTTGCCAGGCCGCCTAATACTTCTTCAGCCGCTTGCTGTACGTTGGTATCGCTATCCTCCAGCGCACGCAGCAGGAGTGAGCGTGGAACGCGCTCTCCCAAATCTCCTAAAGCCAGCACAGTGGCCTCGCGCACCATCCAGGAGCGATCATGCAAACAGGCGCTCAATGCATCCAGTGGAGCGCGTTCTCCCAGTTTGCCGATCGCGGTCACCGCGGCGGAGCGGACCGTTTCGTCCTGGTCCCCCAGGGCATACACCAGCGCATCTAATGGCACTCGTTGGATATGCTGGCCAAGCGCCTGCACAACACAAGAGCGCACGTGCCAATCTGAATCATAAAGAGCGCCCAGTAGAGGGGCCAGGGGAATATCTTCTTTCAATGTACCCAGTATACGAGCGGCAGCGGCTCGCACGGCTTTATGTTCATCCTGTAAAGCGGCCAGGAAAACATCCAGGGGAACTCGCGCTTCCATGCGCCCCAACTGCTTCAGGGCGCTGACACGCACGGCCCAATCGGGATGCTGCAAATCCGCCAGTAGTTGTTCATCTGAGCGCGCATGAGTTGCAGCGTTATTACCCAGGCCAAGATAAGTTAAAGGTGGCAGCGACAACTCAGGCGCATCATCACTCTTACCATGTAGCCACTGTCCAGAGGCATTTTCGCGCTCTGGAAATTCCTGGTGATCGCTTTCATTCTTCGCCATCGAAAATTACCCTACCATATTCACCTGCATCTGCGATATCTTCCTCAGTTGCTGAATACCACGGCGTACATACACTTTTACTGTGCCCAATGGCTGGTTAAGCACTTCAGCCACTTCCTGAAGGCTAAGCTCTTCAAAATAATATAAACTTACCACAGCCTGGTAATGTCGAGGTAAGGACGCCACCAGCGCCTCTAGCTCCTGTCGGCGTTCCAGCTGTTCGAAAACTTCCTCTGGATTGACGCCATTCTCATCGTCGGCCTCAAACCATTCGTGCTCTTGTCTCTCTTCCAGGGCGACAGATAAACCTTGCTGCTCAGGTGAACGACTAACAAAATTATAATAAAGGTTCCAGGTAATCTTATAGAGCCAGGCACGCACCTTGAGTTCCTGCCGCTGCCGAACCGAGTACCGCTCCAGCGCCACATAGGCCCGAATAAACACTTCCTGGACGATATCTTCGGCATCCTGAGGATTTCCAATGCGTGCCATTACAAATGCCTTCAATTGCTGCCAGTAAAGCGCTACCAGGCGCTCATAGTAGGCATCAACCTCGTTGGCAAACTGGGCCAGGCTCTTCTCACCGCTCACATCCATAACACTCCAGTGTGTTCTTGCTCCTCTCTAGGAGAAAACACAATAAAATGATTTCTGGTTACACCGCTTGCTTCAAAAAGACATATTCTCATTTACAAATCCAACAAACCACTGAGCCGGAGAATATCTCGCTGATGAAATCTTGCAGGGTATATATTTGATACGCTGAAAAGAGCTACAATGGCTTCGAAATGTGACTTATTTTAAACGAATCTGCCTCAAATTTCTCCATTCGGGAGAATCTGAGTTTTGACGCCTTCGCCGCGCCTGACCTTTTCAAGCGCACTCGGGAAGTCTTCAAGAGGCAACGCCAGGGTGAGCATGGCTTTGGTATCGATGGCTCCGCTACTCATCAGATCTACCGCGGCACCATAGGAGAAGAGGACGGCCATTGAACCCAGAACAGTGATTTCATCGTTGTAGATACGGAAAGGCGACAGCGAGATACGCGCCTCCTGAGGAGCAACGCCAAAGACCATAAATTTGCCGCCCCGCCGCACAGCGTTAAACGCGGCCTCCATCGCTTGAGAGACGCCCGTAGCATCAATAACGCAGTCAAAGCCCAGTGGCTCATCTTTCAGCAGCGCGGCGATATCTGTTCCGGTGCGATAAGCGCCCAGTTGCTCAGCCCGCTTTAAGCGCTGCGTATTGGTATCGTTAACTACCACCTGCGAGGCCCCACCGCGCAATAAGAGTTGCAACAGGAGCAGTCCCATCGTTCCAGCTCCAACGATCAAGCACTTATCACCAAGGCGAGGATTGAGCCGATGAATGCCATGTACCGCACAGGAAATAGGCTCAATTAAGGCCGCTTCACGATATGAGATGCTATCAGGCAACAGGTAAGCGTTGGCCGCTGGCACTTTCACGTATTCAGCAAAAGCGCCGTCTACAGTATCACCGATGGCCGCCCAGTTCTGGCAAAGATTACCATGGCCAACGCGACAAAAATCACATTTTCCGCAAAACAGTGATGGATCAACCGCCACACGCATTCCCGGCCTGAATTTTGCCGTCACCGGGTCTTTTCCTTGCTGGATATTACTACCTACCATCACTACTTCGCCAGCGAACTCATGCCCAGGCACAATTGGATAGGGGGTGGGAGGGAATTCTCCCTCAGAAATATGCAGATCAGTGCCACAGATCCCACAGGCACCCACACGAATAATCAGATCATCCACGCCTGGAGTAGGATCAGGCCTCTCACCGACGCGTATCGTTCCTGGTCTATCAATAATAGCTGCACGCATAGTAATCGCTCCTTCGATAAAAATGTGAGTTCAAACGTCCTTTTATTGATACGTCTCTCAAGAGACTATCCGCTGACCCTACCCGCTGTCAAGCCTGTTCGGCTACTTATCGGCACAGATAGTAGACACGTAGAGCTAATGCTAGAGCTTTTTCATGGGTCAAGACTACAAGAAAAAGCGGCATAAATAAGGATAAAAAAAGGGAGAGGAAATAGCCAGAATGGGCAATCACAACCAGAACCCTTTTTATTCAGAGCGCCCCTGGACCTGGGGAGCGCAGGCGTCCCCAATCTCTTGTTCAATGGCTGGTACATGCAGGGTGCACAGCGCCCTGCATGTACCAGCCATTGAAAGTATCTGAAGTCCATTACTATGGGAAGTAAAGCGCCCCTGTGCGGGCGCATGCGCACCCGAGCCCTTTTATACGTTGGTGCCGCATTCGCGCAAAGCGCGAATGCGGCACCAACGTATAAAAGGGCTTTTGATCGCTGTAAACGCGTAGTGTCATAGGTGCTGACGAGGATGTCGGGGACATCACGAGCATGCCGGGGGCATGATCTCCTCCTCCTTGCTTCAGCTTGAAGCTGGGGAGTCAAACACCCTCAAAACCTACGTCTCATCTGGCAGCGGTGAATCATAGGGGACAGTTCCCCAATACACCAGCTTTCCGCCCACTCGCATCAGCAAAATACCCAGTTTCCTTACACTCAATCTGCCGGCCCGCCGCCAGGAGAAATGCCTGTTTGATACAGGTGCATGGATGCGCTTCTGCTCAGACTCTTTCAAGAGCATACGGATATACATCAATGAGAGCATCTGATTATTATATGGAAACATAGAGACTGGTTACTCCTTATTATGGCTGCAACTGTACTATTGTACGGTTGTCCTATCACTGCACCACAAACAAAACGTTTCCAGATCCGACCGTGTACACGACAATGAGCGCTACAGAGTTTTCTTTACTTGAGCAGCACGAATCAGTGATCACATATGTTACAAAAGGTAAACGACATACTAGCTCTTTGTCGTATGTCTTTTAATTACACGTTCGTTGGCAGCCATAATTTTCTCCTGTTCTTCCATCTCTGCAACCACCTGATAGCCACTATAGAGGTATGGCTGGATAAAGAAGTCCTGGGCAAGCAAGTGGTGAATGCCATAGTGTGGATGGCGATGATGGATATCACAGAGCACCATGATGTTATCTTCCGAATCAATGAACTCTTCCAGAGTCTGGTGATCCTTAATCTGAGGAAAAGTGATGTGCAGTTTCTTGGGATCGCAGGCGTTGAGCAGGCTGCGCTCGATGGGATAGTGATGCGTCTCGATAGCGCTGGCCTTAAAAGGATTCTCGTGTGGATCTTTCAAGGTTGATTTCCGCACCCGAGCCCTTTTGGCCACAGGGCAGCCCTTTTGCACCATAGAAATTCATTTTAAGTGCCGAATATGACATAATAATAAAGAATTATTTAATAATACGAATTAAAAAGCCGCCCTCTTGTGGTTATGTATTATAGAAGATACATACAAATTGGTACTCCAACGTATAAAAATGAGGATATAATGCAGAAAAATCTATCATCGCCTGAACTACCTTCTGTCACCGAAGAAATTACCCATCCGCAACCACAGCACACTACCACTTTGATGAAGAAAATACCGCCTCAGATTTTTGCGCTGCTGGCCATGGTCTCGGTCCAGACGGGCGCGACCGTAAGTAAAAGTCTGTTCCAGAGCATTGGACCACTGGGGGCGACTTTTTTGCGCCTGGGGTTTGCGGCCATCCTGTTGTTGCTCTTCTGGCGTCCAGATATTCGACATCTTACCCGTCGACAAATCGGATTGAGCATTATATTTGGAGTCGCCATTACCTGTATGAACGCCTCTTTTTATATGGCAATCAATCGTATTCCTTTAGGGATCGCGGTGACGCTTGAATTTGTGGGACCGCTGGGAGTGGCGCTCTTGCAGTCTCGCCGCCTGAAAGATCTGCTATGGGCAGCCCTGGCCGCCACAGGCATTATTTTGCTGGCACCGATTGGAACGACCAATGTCGATCTGATTGGCGCCATCTTTGCTCTCATCGCGGGCATCTTCTGGGGAGTCTATATTATCTCCAATGTGCAGGTTGGGCGTGCCTTCTCTGGTGGACAGGGGTTGGCGCTCTCAATGCTGGTCTCGGCCTGCCTGATCGCTCCCTTTGGCATTGCTACAGGCGGACCAATGGTCTTTAAGCCATCTATCTTATTGATTGGCCTGGCCGTCTCCGTGCTCTCAACCATCATCCCCTTTTCGCTGGAGATGGAAGCACTGCGCCGCTTACCATCGCGTGTCTTTGGTATCTTCATGAGCGTAGAGCCAGCGATGGCCGCCATGATCGGCTTTCTATTTCTCCACGAGCTCATTACGGCGCGCGACCTGGTGGCCATGCTCTTGATCATCACGGCCTCCATCGCTACTTCGCTGGAGACCAAAACGCTCCATCAATAAGGCTGGCTGGTCAGTATCATTAGCCTCAAAAAAAATTACTGTTATACGTCTAATATACAGATATGTGTATCAGTAATGCAAAACTGTAAAAGTAGCATTTCCCCCTATCCAGAGCGGCACTGAAGCTGCATCAAAGGGAACACGCCCATGACGGACCACATCATCTTCATCCATGGCGTTAACACTCGCGAGGCAGGTGTTGAACCGACCTATGCAGACGCCTTAATTAAACAGTTGTATCGGCAAAATGAAACACTGGACAATCCATTAGACCTCAATATGATTCCGCTCTATTGGGGAGATGTGAATCAAGCGGATGAAGCAGCATTGCTGCAATTCTACGAACGTTCTCCACTCTGGAAAAAGATGAATTTTATCGGTGTTCGCAGCAATCAGCTTCTGCAATTTACCGGTGATGCGGCCCTCTATATTAGTCGCTTTGCGGGTATCAAAGTGATTGAAAGATTACGCCTGCAAACCATAGCAGGTCTGCGGCAGAATGGCAGGCCTGGTCCTCGTCCAGGTGATCGCTTTCACCTGGTCACGCATAGTATGGGAACAGTTATTCTGTATGATGCGCTCTTCAGCGCCCGCTGGGATCCCGAAAAAACCTCTGACTATCAGGGCGTTGAAGAGATACGTGAGGCTATCTTTGGTTTAGGTGCTCAGCCTGGCCAGGGTTTACCTCTCTGTAGCATCCACACCATGGGCTCGCCAATCAGTATCTTCAGTCTGATCATGATCAAAAATGGCAATGGCGTTATGGATAGCATACCGAACACGCATGATATTACTCCCAGACTGCAGCAGCTCCTTACGGCGTTACACACGATTCTAAGGCGCAAACTGCCATGGCGCAACTACATCCATCCCGGTGATCCTGTGGCGTATCCTCTAGAAGATTTGCTCTATGCCATGATTGACCCACAGCAGGAGCTGTTAGAGATCAATGATGTCCTGACGCAAGAACCAGGCATCCTTGATCCTCTCCTCAATACACAAATTGTAGGAGAGGTCGCCGAGATTGCGCTCTTTGGCGGCAAGGCACACAATAGCTATTGGACAAACGAGCTGGTCGCCAGCCAGATTTTTGAGACGCTCCTCCAGGCCAGTCAGATAGCTGCCCTGAACAATCCAATGCTTCAGGACCCCGATCTAACGGCTTAATAACCAGCAACCCCGGACGCTATGCTCTAAATATCATATCTCTGAATATTCGAGTGCACCACAGCAAGAGAGGCAGCGGTATCGTGACCGCTGCCTCTCTTGCTGTGATATGAAAATAAATCAGTTGTGGATATGTAGCAAGTCATTGACGTCATTAATCTGCTGGGTCATCCAGGTACGTAGATCGTCGGTTTCTACTTCATGGCGAGCGCGCTCGGCCAGTAGCTTCCTTTCTTCCCTGGGGAGCATCAATGCTTTATAGAGAGCATCAGCAGTTTCGTTGCGGCTGGCTGGCGATATGGCGATCGAAGCATTTTCTAACTGCTGGAAAGCGCCGCTGGTACGAGAGAGCACCAGCACACCATCGTTTGTATTGACGGCCGCTCCTTCTTTAGCCACCAGATTCATGCCATCGATCACAGAATTTACGAGCAAGACATCGTAGAATTGCAGCGCCGCCAGGGCAGTGGTGCGATCATTTTGTACAAAGGTATGGATGGGCTCCCAATCCTTGGTGCCATATTTCTTATTGATCTCTTCGATCACTTTCATGGTCTCATTGTGATATTCCCGATAGAGAGGAAGAGATTGGCGTGAAGGGATCAGAAAGGCCAGGAAGGTCGTTTGTCCGTGTAGCTCCGGATGCTGCTCCAGCAAGGTCTCATAAGCCAGGAAGCCCTGCACAATATTTTTGGTGGGCTCAATGCGATCGACACGCATCAGTGTATATTTGTTCAGCAAGGGCTTAATTTTTTCGGCAGCATGTTTGCCTGCATTGCTACGCACCAGGCGACGCTCATCGGAGACCGAAATAGAGATCGGATAATCACGCACAAAGGTCTGGTGATCGTTAAAAATCACACGGCGCTGCTCTAAATCGACTTCGGCATCATCGACAAAGGCGTGCACACCTTCCAGGAAATTATGCGCGTCTCCACGCGTTTGAAAACCAAGAATATCATTACCCAGTAAGCCACGAAAAATATCTTTGGTTATCTCGGTCGGCAGCGAGGAAGCCCAGTAGCGATGTTCGGGCCACGGAATATGAATAAATTGCTGCATCGCCACCGAAGGATGCTGCTGGCGAATCATGCCAGAAGCCAGGTACAGATGGTAATCGTGCAACATGACCAGAGCTTTTGATTCCTGGCTGGTAATTTCCGCACCTACAGCGTCCGCGATAGCTTTGTTGACCTGATAGTAACCTTTATTCCAGATATCCTGCATCTTCTCAAAAGGAAAGACATCCTCGCCTTGCTCTAATAAATAATGTTGCGTAAACCAGAGAACACGATTACTCATCATGTCATAGTGCTTACGATAAGTAGTTTTAGGAACCGTAACATAGCGCAGGCGCACATCAATATCGCGGATAGGAGAGGGCATAACACCATCTTCCGCGGACTTGAGGGCTTCGCGATCACCTTCGGTCATAGCCAGGGCAACCCAGGTAGAGTTGACCTTACTGACTGTGCTCGTCAATGCGGTGACGACGCCTCCCGATCCCCGGCGTGATTTGATCTGACCTTCCTTCGTCTTGAAATACTCAACGGGGCCACGATTGGTGGCAATAATAAGACGGTCAGCCTCTATAGATAATTGGTCTTGTCCAGTCTGAGGTTTTTTTCTGGTTGCTGTAGACATATGATCCCCACCTTCTTCAGTACGACCAAATCTTCTACCTCACTTTACACGAGTCATAAGCACAAAGCAAGACAGAAAGACCGCATAAATAACTATCCAAGAAATACCTTATGGCAATGTCGTCAATCATATACTGATTGATGACAATTAAAGTCTATCACATCTCCCATTATAGTTTACATCATAAATATGCTGTTTGATTGAATGTAGATTAAACCTGATCGTTTACTATAAGAAAATCATTCTTCCTGATATATATGCCAGAGATTTTCAGGAGATAAAACTAGATGCAATCAAAAGAAGGAGGCAATAAAACAAGGAGAGAATCTGGTCAGCGACAAAATATTTCACAAAAACCGCTTAGAACTCAGGTACGGCAAAATTGCTATTCTATATCTAATATAGTTATAGATTTTGCTTTGCACGTTTGTACATACTTTGAATATTCAAACCCCTATAGCTTTAATCCACATAAAAGAGAGAGGCCCGCCCTACTATATTGAGTACCCCTATATCAGGTAGAAAGGATAGGAGCAAACGGGTCTCTTAACTATTATACATATACAAACAATTCCCACCTGCCAGAAGTACATAAAAGATTAAATTTCTACTCGTTCTACTTCTAATTATACTCCTGGTCAGGCAAGAGATTTTACGCAATCTATGCGCGGTCAATAAAATTAGCCAGACGCCATGCAACTCCTCCTGAATTTTTCTACCACATCCATACTAAAAAGAAGCCGGTTAATGAGTGATGCTTTTTCCTACGACTCTTCCTGACCATACGAACCTTCTTCGGCAAAATAAACGACGCGCCGACGACGCGGCACCTGTGGGGCTGGTTTTGGTATATCGACGGATTTGATGTTTACGACCTCGTGATAAAATTTTTGCACTTTAAGCGCAAAAACCGTCACGCAACAAAGAAGTACGCAGCCCCAACCTGCTTCCCAATAATTGCTGATCACATTTAAGACCTTTACTGTTGGGTCCTGGGAAGGGACCTGGACATAGGCGCTCCCTAAAAAGGGAAAGAGTACAATCAAAAGGCCAATAAGGGGAAGTAAGCAGAGGATCATCTGACCCTTCAGTCGCCAGGAAACGCTACTGTTCCAGCTCTCTACGAAAAATATGATGATAAATAAGACCGCCTCGATTGCTATAATGTAACGCATGATGTGCAGCAGGTGATTATTCAGTAGCGTATACATGATAAAAATCGAGCACACTAAAATAAGCAGGATCAAAAAATTATCCCTCTTGATCATCCTACCAGACCTTCCGCTATGTGCGTTTGTTACACATGACTTTTGAGTATTATACATTCTTCCTGCCTGTTTTGTCTCGTCCATCGCTTCTCACTACAAAAATTTTCCTTTCTCCTCAAGCATTTGCGCCTGTTCGTTGCTAGCAAACATTTCATATCGGTGGTGTTTAAGAAGCGACGAAAAATGATCTTCGTTGCGCCGTAACGCAATATGATGACCCCATATTTCTCTATGTAAAGGGAAATATGGGGTCACTATATCAAACAATGCTATTCAGTTTCAGCCAGTTCTGAAGATTCCAACTGCTGCTGGATACGCTGCAGTTTCACGTCCCGACTGGTGCGCGGCGGCAACTCTGGCAGAGTGAGCAGCAGGTCAAAGTTATCATCGCCTGCGATGCGATTGAAGCGCTCAAAGTCACAGCCCAGGCAACGGTGGACCAGCACATATTCGCCATTTGGCCGCTGAAAATAGCCAATCGGCGCCATCCTGGCACTGCATGCGTTCAGGCGGTCACCCTTACTCTCGTCCACATGACAAGAGTAGAGACAAAATGGACAATGGTTTCTATGATGGCCGCCATACGGCAAGGGACCAATAAAGCGGCGGCAGTTTTTGCATTTAAACACGTCGTTCGTGGAACGGTTATGCCGGTGCTGGCGTGTGGGTTTATGAATTGAGTACTCTCGATAGTCGTTATTGGTATGTCTGCGTGTTGTGCGCAATGGTTGTCCTCATCTTTTCTGTCAACAAAAAGTGAATGTTTTTTCGATCGCCATGGCGCCACTGCTGCTCGTAGTGCAGCCTGTACTGTGGCGCAAAAAACCAAAGAGAGGACAAGACGTATTGTTAACATACTGGTACTCATGAAATGACTTCCCTTCCAGTGCCTGACGGCCAATTAAAAAGTGGAGATGCTGTGTACGCGCGCGCACCATCTGGGCACAATAATGCCCGGGATCATGCAAAAAAAGGTGCACAGAAAATTAAGGAAAAGAGTGGAGAGATTTGTGGAGGTTCGCTGCAAAACTATGTCGTGGCTTATCGCTATTTGTTACGCCAAAACCACATAGCAAAAGGAAATCATAACCAATCATTAGCTGCATACATATCTCGTGCATGCCCATCTAATGAACGTTACTTCACGATCAAAACTGTACAGATCTGCACAGTAATTAGCGCCCACCCGCCACAAATTTAATTGAGAGGACTTGCATAAAATCCCTTTCTAGAAAGCAAGATTGCCTGATCAGTATACTGGACCCTCATTTAAAAGTCAAGCATACATATTCGCCTCTAGAAAGGTCAAATCTCACGCCTACACCAACGCCCACACCACACGTAAGCCCGTCCACGCACACGCCCATATGCGAACGCTCCTCGAACACGAAACGTGACGCATTTTATATTTTTCCGTTTCGTGTTATGGAGACGTGGTCGTCATTTATATTTTCCATTTCATGCTTCGGAGGCATTAGCGTAGGCCGCATGGATACATGATGGGTGCTTCGGTCCTTGTTATAGTTCGGTGGTGGTCTGAGCGACGACTACAAGTTCATTCTTGGACGAAGCCAGGCTGTGCAAGATCATGCCAGTGAGAACTAGCAACATACCACCTAGTGAGATCAGTGTGGGAAGTGCGGCCGAAAAGAAGAGGACTTCGCCGATCAGGGTAAACAGCACTTCACCGGCCTGGGTAGCTTCAACGGCTGCCAGATGATGCAGGCTGCCCTTGACCATGTCGGTGGCGCTAAAAAAGAGGATGGTGGCAATCACGCCTGAGGATATAGCTACAATCAAGGCCTGCAAAGATTGGCCTGCGCTGGGTGGGCCGACCGTGAACCAGCCATATATCGAGAGACCTAGCCAGAGCGGCAGGCTACAGATAGTCATACCGAGCACACGCTGGTATGTATCGAACTTGCCTTCACATACCTTCATCATCTTGCGGTTTCCTAATGGATAGGCAAAGGCCGCCACGACAATTGGTACGACACCAAAGAATATATCTCGTCCAGCAATATGCGTGGCATGTTCAAATTGCATCACGCCAACGCCCAGCACAATCAGCAATGACAACAGTAAACCACGACGTGGCAAACGCTTCCTGACTTTCTTAGGTCCATATGGCGTAGCCACCGTTTCATGAAAGAAGGGAACTAGCAAGGTTCCAGCAATAATAGTGATTTGCCAGGTGCCGGCCACGAGCCAGCCAGGCTCAAAAGCAGCAGCAAAACAGATGGGCACATAGAAAAGGCCAAAACCAATCAGGCTCCACAGAAACCAGCGCCAGAAGTGGGTCTTCAACTCTCTCAATAGAGGCATTAGATTTTTGCGGCTCCCCACCAGGAGTAACAAAAAAGGGAGCATAAAGAGGAAACGCAGCGCCGAGGTCCAGATCCAGCTTCCTCCTTCTAGCTGCATAGCATGGTTCAAGATAAAGCTGCAGGCAAAAAAACAAGAGGCAGCAATTCCCAATAAAATCGGCTTCACAGATAATACCTCATCTATAAAAGAGAAAAAAACGCATATATATATAAAATTGTCGCGTAAAATCTTGATCGGATCAGGTGCGGCATAGTGTACAGCCCTGCGCAGGGCACATACTCTTGCGCAGGGCTGTAGTGTTATGGTCTGGCTGCGGTGCCGTCCCAGGTGCGGGCCAGTGTCCACTCGGGGGGACCATCTGAGCAAGGATAGCGGGCGGCCTGTTTCTCGTCGATATCGATGCCCAGGCCGGGCTTCTCATTCGCGTAGAGATAGCCGCCGCGCAGCTCTGGACAGCCCGGGAAAACTTCACGTTCCTGCTCGCTAAAGGCGTGGCCCTCTTGAATGCCAAAGTTATGGCTACTGAGATCCAGGTGCAGGTTGGCCGCATGTCCAACCGGCGAAGTATCGCCAGGACCGTGCCAGGCGGTGCGCACACCAAAGGCTTCGCAGAGCGTGGCCAGCTTTTTCGCGGGCGTCAGACCACCAATCTGGCTGATATGCACACGAATAAAGTCGATCCAGCGATTGGTAATCAAAGGAATCCATTCATGAGGATTGTTAAACAGTTCACCCATGGCAATGGGGGTGGCACATTGTTGACGCAACATGGCAAAATAGTCGTTCTGTTCAGGTGGAAATGGATCTTCCAGGAAGAAGAGCCGATAGGGTTCAAGCTGTTTCGCCAGTTGTATAGCTTCGATGGGTGGCAGGCGCTCATGTACATCATGCAAAAGCTCTATCGCATATCCCAGGTGACTGCGCAAATAGTCAAATAGGCGCGGCACGCTGCGTGCATAAGCCTGAGGATCATAATAGGCGCCCGGCAGAGATTGCTCTGGTGGAACCTTTAACTCGGTACGTCCACCGTAACCACCCCACTGGCAGCGAATATGCTGGTATCCCTGCTCCATGTAAGCCTGCACATTTTCCAGTATCTCCGCCTCATTACGTCCGTCTGCATGACGATAGACGGCCGCCGCTTCGCGGCACTTGCCGCCCAGCAGCTCATACACAGGCATACCCGCCAGTTTGCCCTTGATATCCCACAGTGCCATGTCCACCCCCGAAATTGCGTTATTGAGGGTAGGTCCATTGCGCCAGTAAGAGTTCTGATACATAGTTTGCCAGAGATCTTCGATGCGCATAACATCTTTGCCCAGCAAAAAAGGCTTGAGGTAATCCTCAACCGCAGAACGCACCGTTAATGGACGCTGGGTAAAGGTGGCACAACCAACTCCGTAGAGTTCTGGTTCGCTTGTTTCAACTTTAACGATGACCAGACGACTGGTGTCTGGCATGGTAAGGATGACGCGAACATCTCTAATCGTGATGTTTGACATAATTCCCCTTTTCTAGCCAGTTGCTTACTTTGTGGATAAGCTTAACATTTTTATACAACATTTATCAACCTCGATCGACATAAAAAAACCGACTACTCAAAATGAGTAGTCGGAATTGTTTGGTGATTCGGCAGGCTATTTGGTCAGATAGATATCGGACCAGTCGCCGAAGTAGAGGCCGTTGCTGTTCATGGTCAGGCCATGGATTTTGCTCGGGATGATGGCTGCCGCTGATTGGTGGTCGATCGGCAACCAGCCAACGTTATCGATGGCGATCCGTTCAGCTTTAGCATACAGGGCCAGGCGAGCGTCGCCAGAGGTTTGCTCGGCCTGAGCAACGGTCTTGTCAAAATCAGGATTGCTCCAGTTGCCGTTGTTGTTGGCGGAACTCGAGAGCAAGCTGAGATCTAACCATTCGTAAGGATCCGGGAAGTAGACGCCCCACTGCGTAAAGCCAAATTGTACGGTGCGCTTGGTGGTTTCGGCGTTATAACTTGTTAATTCCTCAGAGTTAAGTTTTACCTTAACACCCAGATTATCCTGCCACATCTGCTGCAAAGCCTCGGCCAGTTCAGGTGTGACCTGAGACGATGGATAGGAAAACGTAATGGGGGGAACCTTACTAACGTCCGGGTAGGCACTCTTCAACAATGCTTTAGCTTTGGTGGGATCAAAAGGGATACCAGGATAATTAGCCTGGGAGCCAGGCATACCTGGAGGAATGATTGTGCTGGCAGGAGTCACAGTATCATGGAAGATGGACTTGGCGATAGCCTGTTTATCGATGGCGGCGGCAAAAGCCTGGCGCACCGCCACTTTGTCAAAAGGAGCAATCTTATTGTTAAAGAAAAGGAGATCGCTCTCCAGAACTGGCTTGCGTACAAAACCAGGCATGCTCTGCGCCTGCAACTGGTCGGTAGAGTTCAAATCCCAGACCAGGTCATATTGACCAGCCTGATAGGCCTTGAACGCGGTTGACACGTCGCGCACAAAGGACATCTGTACTTCTTTGAGCTGCGTTTTCTTACCATAATAATGTGGATTGGGAACAAATGTCATCTGTACCCCATGCTGCCACGATTTCACCATGAATGGTCCGGTGCCAATGCCACTACCAGCAACATGGTTAACCCAATCTGTCTGTCCGTATTGCTCGATTACTTTCTGATTCAAAGGCTGAAACAGAGAAACCGTCAGCAATTGCAGAAAATAAGAGGTGGGACGAACCAGCGTGACCTGTAAGGTATGATCGTCCAGCGCTTTAACGCCGGTCAGGGTTTTGGTCTTGCCAGTAATAACATCATTAGCACCCTGAATGGCTTCTTCCAATACCGGCCCAACGGGTGACTTTACTTCTGGCAATAAGGCGCGAGTCCAGGTATAGACATAGGACTGTGCCGTAACCGGGGTGCCATCAGAAAAGGTAATGTCATTGCGAAGGTGAAAAGTATAAACTTTGTTATCTTTTGACACGTCCCATGAGGTGGCCTGATCAGGCTGTGCTTTTAGATCTTTATCTGGTCGCACCAGCCCGCTGAAAATCATATCAATGGCCTGATTAGAGTTGGAGTCGGGGCCGCTGGCTGGATCGAGTTTACCGATATCGGCGGTTCCGACATTTGGGAAACGCAGGACCTGATTGGTGCCGGGAGTGGTATTGCTCTTACTAGGTGTGCTAGTCGTCGCTCCACCACAGGCGCTGAGCAGTACAACTACAGCTATCAGCAAGAGCAAGGAAAGTGAATGCGGAAATTTGCTCCGCCATGAAGACATAAATAAATACTCGCTTTCTGTTACAAGTACGCTGAAACACAATACTATACGGAAATTTGCAATTATAGCACAACCATGGTTGCGGCCAAATGGACCTGTCTCGCTAGCAACGCACAGGTACTCAAGGCACCTGTGCGTTACAGTTTATCTATAAGTTCCACGTATGTATTGAATATTTAGATGTTACTTTATTTAGAACCATGCTGGCTATATATTTATTCCTAAAGATTATCGCGTGGGTATCGTTCGGCAATATGCATTTATGCATGTCGCGTCAATCTGCGCGCCAACCTGTTACCGCCCCATTGAATAATCTGTACCAGCACGATCAACAATACCACGGTCACGACCATCACAGGCGTCTCAAAGCGCTGGTAGCCATAGCGAATAGCCAGGTCGCCCAGGCCGCCAGCGCCAACCGCTCCAGCGATCGCAGAATAACCAATCAGGCTGATAATCGTGATGGTCACACCGAGAATCAACGAGGGCAGCGCCTCCGGAATCAGCACTTTGCGAATGATCTGCCAGTTATTGCAGCCCATAGACTTAGCAGCCTCCACCACGCCTCCATCCACCTCACGCAGCGAGGTCTCCGACACACGTCCAAAGAAAGGAATAGCCGCCACAGTCAGAGGCACAATGGCCGCCGAAGTCCCAATAGTCGTTCCAACCATCAGGCGGGTAAAGGGAGTAATGGCAACCAGGAGAATAATAAAGGGCAGCGACCGACCGATATTGACAATAAATCCCAGGATCTGATGCAACCAGGAGAGCTGAAACAGGCCGTTGCGGTCTGTAATCACCAGTAAAACACCCAGTGGCAAGCCAAAGAGGACCGTAAAGAGAGTAGAGATCACCACCATCCATAAAGTATCCTGCGTAGCCTGCAACAGATCCGGTATTAAATATGACCAGTAATTCCAATCCATCAGACATTCACCTCCACGCGTAGCCCCAGACTCTTCAAGTAATCCAGTGCCGCATCAAATTGCTCGCCAACAAATTCTGCCTGCAGCTGTCCGATACGCTGGTCGCCGAATTTTTCGATATTGCCGCCCAGGATATTCACATTTAAATCAAAGCGCCGAATCAAATTTGAGAGTACTGGCTCATCCGCATTATGGCCTGCGAACGAAATAGTGACCACCCGGGCACCGGGCTGCGCCACATAGCTCTGGGGACGAGGAAAAAGGCTTTGAGCTAAGCGGGACTCGGGGCGGGCAGCCAGATCACTGACGCGGCCCTGCTCAACGGTTTTTCCAGCCTCTAAAATAGCTACCTGGTGACAGATTTGCTTAACCACGCCCATCTCATGCGTAATTAAAAGGATCGTCAAACCCATACGCCGATTCAGATCTTGCAGCAACTCCAGAATAGAATGGGTCGTCTGCGGATCTAAAGCTGAGGTAGCCTCATCTGAGAGAAGTACATCAGGCTCACCGGCCAGCGCACGCGCAATACCCACGCGCTGCTTCTGTCCTCCTGAAAGCTGCGCTGGATACGCGTGAGCACGCTGCTCCAATCCAACCAGCGCCAATAATTCTCTTACCCGTTCCCGGCGTGCCGCCCGGCTATATCCCATCACCTCAAGTGGAAAGGCTACATTATCCGCAATCGTGCGTGAACTCAGCAGATTAAAGTGCTGAAAAATCATACCTATACGCTGACGTGCCTTGCGCAGAGCGGTCCCGCTCAGCGTGGTAATGTCCTGTTCATTAACGAAAATACGGCCCGTGGTTGGCCGTTCCAGAAGGTTAACACAACGAATCAATGTACTTTTCCCGGCGCCACTTTGTCCCAGCACGCCAAAAATTTCGCCCCTGGGTACCTCTAAACTAACATCGTCCAGCGCGACAATTGCTTTTTCGCCCTGGCCATATACTTTTCTCAAATC
The DNA here is from genome assembly GCF_016587435.1 of Dictyobacter formicarum. Next base: position 304,776 of record NZ_BNJJ01000004.1, on the reverse strand, counting down.
AGTAATTGTTATCATCACATTTCCCCTGGCAAATGCTACCAAAAGCCTCCATCATTACTGATCACGCTCTTAACAGTACGATACAGTACGATGGAGGCTATGCATCTACACCCTTGGACACAAAGACAGCCAACGATCAGAATAACTGCTTAGAATGTGTCTGAATGCCATGCTTTGCGCGCCTTCAAGCTGAGGCAAGGAGGAGGAGGAGGAGATCATGCCCCCGGCATGCTCGTCATGCCCCCGGCATGCTCGTCAGCACCTATGACACTACGCTCCTGCGGAGCTCAAAACAGGTTTTTTATGTTGGTGCAAAAAGTGCGCTGTGCGCACTTTTTGCACCAACATAAAAAAGAGATTGGGGGCGTCAACGCCTCCAGGCTGGCGCATAACGTGATTCCCATGATCATGGGAGTGTGTCCCTTTTCTTAGAAAGCAGGAATGACCGATCCTTTATATTTATCTTCAATGAATTTTTTGACTTCAGGAGAATTGAGCAGTTTCGCCAATTTGGTGACACCTGGATCATTCTCGTGGCCCTTCAGGACAGTTAACACATTAGCATAAGGATTGCCCTGGCCTTTTTCTAGCGCCAGAGCGTCTTTAGCTGGCGTCAGGCCGACACTCAAAGCATAGTTACCATTGATCACTGAGAGGGTTGTATCATCCAGCGAGCGGGGCAACTGAGCTGCTTCCAACTCTTTGATCTGTAAATTTTTAGGGTTGCTGACAATATCATGGGTGGTGGCGCTGGTGCCAGCACCATTTCTTAACTTGATCAAGCCATGATCGGCCAGCAGTTGCAGGGCGCGACCACCGTTGGTGACATCGTTTGGGATTGCGACGACAGAACCACTGGCAACCTCGTTCAAGGACTTCACTTTATGCGAATAGATGCCAAGCGGCTCAATGTGTACTTTCGTCACTGCGACCATATTCATGCCATGCTGCTGATTGAAGTCTTCCATATAGGGAATATGCTGGAAGAAGTTAGCATCAATTTGACCATCTTGCAGTGCCAGGTTGGGCTGCACATAATCCGTAAACTCGACAACCTGGATGTTCAGGCCGGCTTTAGCCGCCAGATTATCATTGATGTAGCGAAGAATTTCGGCATGAGGGGTGGGTGCAGCACCAACCTTGATGGTAATTGGCCCATTTCCATTAGATGAACTGGTACTACTTCCACCACAGGCTGCAAAAACGGTGGCCATCAATGCGCATAAGATGACCAGATTAAACTTCAACGAGCGCATGAGGTATTTTCCCTTCTGAATAGGTTCTGCTGGCCAGCAGAACCTGGCCCACACCTGCTATGCGCGGAATGCCAGTGCAAATGGCAGATCAACTTTGTGATATTTCCTCTTTTTTTCCGTTTCGAAAGCAGAGAGCAACTTTACTGAAAATCACAATAATTATTTATCAATATATTAAATAATATCTCACCTGCAACGTACATCCACGCAAACAAATGTATTAACTATAATAACAAACTCCATACAAAGAGGAACAATAATCGCTTATGAGTTAATCATAACAATCCTGATATATTTTGTCAACTATTCTTTTTATACGGGAATAGCGACAAAAAAGGTGGCGCCACCGCCTGGAGAAGCCTCAGCCCAGATACGGCCATGGTGCTGTTCAACAATTTCTCTACTGATCGTCAGGCCAATTCCCCAGCCTGTTTGAGTGGCTTCAGCCTCTGGAGCACGATAAAATATATCAAAGGCGCGACTTAAGGAGGTAGCGGATAGTTGAGGGCCCTCGTTGTGTACCCGCAGCACCACCTCGCGCGGCCCCTGATCCACATCAACAGTAATCACTGTGTCCTCAGTTGAATACTTGATCGCATTGCTAATAAGGTTCGTGACAACCTGTGATAGCCGCTTCTTATCAGCATAGAGAGAAACTCGTGATCCCGTCTCATTGAAAGTGATAGCTCGATTAGAAACCTCACGCTGTTCCGCCACCACGTCCTGAGCTATTTCTACCATATCACAGGTCCCAAAGTGTAGAGGCAGCGTCCCGGCACGCAGACTATTAAGATCCAGCAGATCATCCAACAATAATTGCATATCTGCGGCCCGCCCATCCATCTTCTCGAAATGCCTCTGTATAGTAGCTTGAGAAACCTCATCTTTGAAATTCCTCAAGCGTCGCAAAGCCAGTTGTGCCTGTCCTCGAATCGTGGTCAATGGTGTGCGTAGCTCATGCGTGGCGCGCGCAATAAACTGATCCTTAAAATTGGCCGATTGTCCCAGATCCTGATTGGCCCGAATGAGTTGCTGGTTAACAACTGCCAACCTGGCAACCAGCACAATGACAATGAAATCAACAGCCACAAAAGGGCCACCAATCGCGGTATCCCGGCCAATATCGGGCGTAAAAATTCCAGGAACAATAAAATATTGCGTGGCCAATAATCCCAATGCCAGCGAGAACAGGCCCGGCCCGATGCCCCAGCTAAGGGCAACAACAGTAGAGACCAATCCCATAGGAGCAATAGCAAAGTAGGGAGCCTTTGCCAGAAAGATATCAACATATTTTAAAAGAACCATTGCGGCAATCAGCAGAACGCTGGCGATATATCCGAATAAAGGTTTATGCCAGAACACATTGTACGCACGCAAAGTAATCATGAAGATTGGATACAATAAGCGTTGCATATCATTGAACCCTTTTACTCTAATATTCTCAATAACGTTGAAAACATGTGTATTGATCACATACAATAGTATATGCAATCAATACAACACATAAAAAACTTCTGAAAATAATATAAAGGGTCATATGGAGAAAAACTTATGGTGAGAGGAGTCTGTTATCAAAAGGTAACGGGGATAGCAAACAATAATATCATGAAAAACACCGAAGCCAAAACGCAGCAAGCGCTGCAGATGCTGCAGCGCTTTAGAGGTCAAAAAGTCTCAATCGACAGTCGCCATATGTGTTCAATCCAGTCTCAGCACCCATAAATGGCACTAAGAAGCCTGGCGGCTCACCTGTGACTGATTAACAATATGGGGGAAACCATCTTTGCAATCCACAATATACCTGGCGGCAATACCGCTTGTAGAAGCCGTGCCAGCCACTGTGTGATATCCCCTGGAATTGGGTTTGCGGCTAGTAACTACTTTACCTGGAGGGATACTATAAAGAATCTCGCCCTTAAATTCGCGCTCGCGCTCTTTCAGAGTAACCATCTCACCAGGCTGATAGTCGCCTTCGCTAGCTGGACCGAAAAGCCTGACACACTGTTCTTTATCATGACCGTCGAATGCATAGGGTTCATAGACACGCTGTCCATTTTTAATCGTCTCAGCAATCGCGATGCGCTCATCCGTTTCCAACGTAACGATCCAGAGGCTCAAAAATTCTTCTGGCTTCGCAACATCCACGGGACTCCACATCAACACTTTGAGGTTTGGATTGCCATGAACGTATTGCAAAGCTGCATGAGCTAACAAATTGATGCGCACACGCCGCAAAACCGAATCAGCCTCGAACTGGTTAAACTCTATCAGAGGAGCAATCTCAATACCATTGACATATACTATTGCCCGCATTCCGTATTGTTTCCAGTCGATAGGATCCAGGTGAAAATGAAGCTGCTCGCAAATAGCAGCAAGTTGTTTAATTTTTTGACTGGCCTCTTGTTGTTCCTCAACCATATTTCGGCGTGTATAAGTCATGATGTTTAAGCTCCTCTACGGCAGATATACCATTCTGCTTCTGCCTGGTGAACCATTCCGAGCTGAACATAAGAGAATGGCATCATCAACAGGTATACCACTTGACTATATGAGTGCAGCCACCTGGGAGGATGACTGATCGCTGACTCTAACACAACGACTGCGCCGTAAAGATAGAGTTAATTGCGATTGAGTGGCGTCGACATGCTCTTTTATTGTAGTCCGTTGGAATAATTTTGATGTGGATAACCACTACAACAACTTCCGCGCTCTTATGTGTTACCAGAAATGTCGTAGCTTCCCAGGATACGATCGAGTTATACAGGTAGGACCAAAAAAATCGGTGCAAATCCTGAGGAGAAAAATATTAGTGCAATAATCTTCCCTTATTATTAAGTCACATTTTCTCAAGTAATGTCAACAGAATCGGAGAACCTGGGCCGGTCGGCTGGCAATGTTGACAATAGATAACTTGAGAATTATAATGATGTATCATATAGAGATAAAGTGAAGAGCGCCTATAGTTCATTATTTCCCAATTCAAGGCAAAATTGCGTGCAATAGTATATTATAGAATTGCTGCGTTCTGTGACTGGATTATTTCAAACACAGCGAGAAGAGGATGGTGGAGGGGATGGAACAACCACTTGTGTCATGTATTATGCCGACCAAAAACCGACGCGCCTTCGTTGCGCAGGCGCTACACTATTTCGATAAACAGGATTATCCCAATAAAGAGCTGATTATTGTTGATGATGGCGAAGATCTGGTGGTCGATCTGGCGGCACAATATCCTCATGTGCGTTATTTTGCTCCACAGTATATCCATAGTGTGGGTGCCAAACGTAATTTTGCCTGTGAAAATGCCCGCGGGGAGCTGATCTGCCATTGGGACGATGACGATTGGTATTCTTCTGCGCGCCTCTCTTACCAGGTGGCCCCTCTGCTTTCCGGCTCCACAGACATCACGGGGCTACATTTACAGACCGTGCTGGATCTACAAAAAATGCAGGGATGGCAATGCGCAGACGCAACAAAGATAACGCCTGGCGTTGAGAGCATGCACTATGGCACCATGATCTATCGCAAACAACTCTGGTCCAACCTGGCCCGTTTTCGCGATAGTCCCAAAGGCGATGATGGCTCAGGCTTTGTGCGCCGACTAATCAATCTAGGTGCCCGCGTGTGCACGCTTCCCTGCGCTGGACACCAGACTTACATCAGACATGGCAAAAATATCTGGAAGTATCAACCAGGCTCCAGTATCAATAGCGAAAAATGGCATCGTGTCAATCCAGAACAATGTATAGCCCAGGAGAATCTTAGCTTTTACCAGCAGATGCATCTTAAACAATTACAGAAAAATGCGCACGGTTCGCCACAAGTCACACTCGCGGAACGTATTGGCAATCATATCGCCAGAAAGTTTATCTCGGTCGCGATTTTATTCAAACGCTGATACGCCAGCGCACGGTAAACAGCAGATAACTCGATCTGCCTGGGTTTATCACGCATTCTCCCACCGCATTTAAGTCAGCCTATATAATTATATTAATTCTATGATGGTAAGCTGATGCTATCCTGCTTGCTCCTATAAATTTCTGGCTGAAAAAGAAGCTTTTGTTGTGGTATCTTTGTTCAGAGAGAGTTTGAAAATTTTGTTGTTCTGCTGGTTGATGAGCGGAAACATCACATCGTCTCTTGAACCTTTTCACGCGTGGGTCCGAACCTACGGGGACCTTTTCGAGCGTGGAGGGAGAAATCGGGAGCAAGCCCCGAACCTACGGGAACCTTTTCGGGCGTAGAGGGAGAATACATATATTGAATAACCCACCCATTAACAAAATTACCGGCATACATCGTGGTCAACCTGTGTTGATGGCAGGTGAGCAATTAGAGCAAGCTCAGGCGGCGATGATTATGATGCACGGGCGCGGTGCCTCGGCTCGCGATATCCTTGGTTTATCCGCTGAATTGCACCAGCCAGGTTTTGTCTATATCGCCCCGCAGGCGGCCGGAAACACCTGGTATCCCACCAGTTTCCTGGCCCCGCTCAGTAGTAACGAGCCGGATCTTTCATCGGCCCTATCAGTAATTGGTCAGCTATTGGATAGCCTGACGGAGGCTGGCATTGCGCCTGAGCGCACTATTCTGCTAGGCTTTTCACAGGGCGCCTGCCTCTCGCTTGAGTTCGCGGCGCGTAACGCTTGCCATTATGGTGGCATCGCCGCTCTCAGCGGTGGACTAATTGGGCCCAATACGATTGCGCGCGACTATCCCGGATCGCTCGCAGGCACGCCAGCCTTCCTCGGCTGTAGCGACCGCGACCCTCACATACCCAAAGAGCGCGTCGATCTGTCAGCTGATGTGCTCCAGCGCATGGAAGCAACAGTCACCAAGCGCATCTATCCCCAGATGGGACACACCGTCAATGATGATGAGATCGAACAGGTTAATGCCATGATGAAAGCACTTATCACGGCATAATCGAACGGATGAAAAAAAGGTCCCTGAAGCAAAAGTAGATAAACCATTGCTTCAGGGACCTTTTTTGTCCACCTCATGCCGAAGCTTCTGTATCAGGGCAGATTACGAGCATACCCCGATAGGTTCGATCCAACCACGAAGGACACCAGATAGCCTGCAGACAACCGCCCTGCATTCGCTTTTGTTGTCATCCCCACCAGGGTATGGTGCATTTTGACACACAAAGCGACAACCATGAGACGCTAATTTTGATGCCAAAGAATTAATCTTGTTTGTCGTTCATTAGATAGCGCAAAGCTGACAAGCATTCAGTTATTCAACGAGACAGACTCACTTTTTCAGCTCCAATTCAAAGGAGAGGAACATGCAGGAACCACAAACACCTTTATGCCGATATTGCGGAACTCCTGTGCAGCCAGGGCAACGTTTTTGCTCGAATTGCGGGCAAACAACTGAGGGCAATATTAACCAACGTACTGAGCGCTCAGTCGATGCAGAGGAGACCGTCTTACCAGATCAAGGAGGCAAGGCTCGTCAACAAACGCCTCCACCACCTCCGGCTGCATTTGGAAGTGGACAGCGATCAGGCTATCAAGCTCAGAATTATCGCTCGGATACTCCTGTGTATCAACCACAGTCTGGCTATCAACCAGACACGCCTCCTATGGTTCAGGGGCAAGTTCCTGCCTATGCAATACCAATGAAGGATTCATCGCGCAGCGTCTTCAAACAGGTAGGGTGCGGCTTCCTGGCAGTCATCTTACTGGTCCTGGCTCTATGTGGAGGCGCCAGCTACTTTGTCTATCACCAGATCGCCGGCGCGGTACAGCAAACGACCACCCAGCATACCTCCATCAGCACGAATAGTAGTGGTAGCAATACCAGTGATACGAAAAGTATCCCAACACCAGTGGTTACTACCTTAAATATTCAACCAGTAACCTATGCTAGCGTGAAGTTCAGCATACAAAATGTTCAACAAGCGGCTAGCTTTACAGATGACGATAGCGCCAATTCAGGTGTCCTGCGGATATCGCTCAGCGAGGAAAACACATCCACACAATCGGCTTTTTACTCGTATACTGAGTCGATGCTCTTATTACTGCCCGATGGTACAAGCGTTCATCCTAACAAAGAGCAATACTATTCAGCGCCCGACGCTTCCGTCAAACGCAATAACTGGATTGATTTTCCGGTCCCCACCACCATCAAACCTGATCAGGTCACCCTGCGTATTGGTACCGCCACCGAATCACAGATGGATATCCCTCTCAAGAATGGTGCCGACGTTGCTAAATATCAACCGGTGAGCGCTACGCCAAACAAGCTGCTACAATATGCAGGCGCCAACTGGACCATCACCAAAGCCACCAAACAAACCAGCTACAATAGCAAGCAGGCCGATAAGGGCAGTGTCTTTGTGGTGGTCAACCTCAAGATCGATAACAACTCACAGAAGACCGTCTACCCTTTTCCATCAGATGTGATGCGGCTCCAATCCGGCAACACCGTCAACAAACCTGACTCGAACACATTAAGCTCCAGCATCGCTCCTGGCCAAACCAATGCTCAGGGAGCGTGCGTGTTTATTATGCCTACCGACTCGACTGATTTCACCTTCATTTTCTTACCAAACGATCTACTCAATACCACCCAGCAAGTTAGAGGCACCTTCCAAATCAAATAAAACCGAAACACATGGAGCGGCGTGCGCTGCGCCGTTCCACCCCCTCATAGGTTCGGAGCTTGCCTCCGATTGTCGCCCTCCGAAGGAGCGGCGACCCGGTACCCGAATATACCTTCCCTTCTATACGGTATCGTATTCAAAGGGACGTTATGGTGTGGCGAGGAGTAATCGGAGGCAAGCTCCGAACCTATTGATAATCAAAATATTTCTATGTATAATTATTTTGAACATCAAAACAATCTACCATCAAAGGATCATGTATGGCTATGGAACGTTTGACGGAAGACTTACTGTTACTGACGCGCCTGCTACGTCCATCGCGGCACACGGATATGACACCACAGCAATACTGGTTGCTACGCCATCTGCGCTGCTCTGGTCCACAAAACATTGGGGAACTGGCTCAGGCGCTGGGGATTACAACCGGTTCAGCCACTGTGGCCTGCAAGCGTCTGGAAAAGGCGGCTCTGATCACGCGTACCCGACAGGCCGATGATGAACGGGTGGTACAGGTCTCTTTAACAGACCTGGGACGTACACAGATTGATGCGGTCCGCCAGCAAAGACGCGAATCGCTAACCCACTTATTGCAGGTACTTGATGAGCCAGAGCAACAGGAATTGCAGCGGCTGGTCGAGCGCTTATTGGATGTAGCGGAAGCACAGGGATTTGGAGAAATGAAAAAAAATGACACCCATCATTGAAGTATCTCATCTCGTAAAAAAATTTGGGGACTACGCAGCCGTCAATGATGTGAGCTTTGAGGTGGAAAAAGGCGAGGTCTTTGGTCTCCTCGGTCCAAATGGTGCCGGCAAAAGTACGACCATTAAGATGCTCACAACACTGCTCAGCCCTACATCAGGACAGGCCAGCGTGGATGGTTTCGATATCGTCCATCAGACGACGGCAGTACGCCATAGTCTGGGATATGTGCCGCAGGCTTTGTCGGCCGACGGAAATTTGACAGGCTATGAGAACTTACTGATTTTTGCGAAGCTCTATGATTTGCCACGCAGTATACGCGATGCTCGAGTAAAAGAAGTGCTGTCATTCGTCGGGCTTACCGATGCGGGATCACAACTGGTACGCCAGTATTCTGGAGGAATGATTCGCCGACTGGAGGTAGCCCAGGCGCTCCTACACCAGCCGCATGTACTCTTCCTGGATGAACCGACAGTAGGACTCGATCCGATCGCACGCCAGGCGATCTGGGAGCATCTAATGCAACTGCGGGCCGAGTCAAATATGACGATTTTCTTGACCACCCATTCGATGGAGGAAGCCGATAGCCTATGTACACGGATCGGCATCATGCATCGTGGCCGGATCGCCGCTATTGGCACACCAGCGGAACTCAAGGCGACCGTGGGCGGCGACGATGTAACTTTGAATGATGTGTTTGTCCATTTCGCGGGCGATGCCCTTGAGTCAGGAGGAACCTACCGTGACGCTTCACGAGCACGACGTACAGCACGAAGACTTGGCTAAAATTAATGCCCAGACCCAGCCATACCAGGCTGCAAAATCCCCATTGGCCTGGCTGGCCAACTTCTTCGGCAAAACTCTCACGATTGCTGAATGGGAAGCACGCAAGATCCGTCACGACTTCACTGATCTGATTACGCGTGCGGTGCAACCCGCGCTCTGGATACTGGTTTTTGGCGAGGTCTTTACCCGCATTCGCGCGATTCCCACTGGCAGCAAAAACGTCAGCTATCTAGAGTTTATGGCTCCCGGTATCCTGGCTCAGAGCGTGCTCTTCATCTCAATCTTTGCCGGCATCGCTATCATCTGGGAACGAGACCTGGGAGTCATTCATAAGTTTCTGGCCAGTCCAACGCCCCGTGGTTCTCTGGTGCTGGGCAAAGCCCTCTCATCTGGCATTCGCGCCTTGCCGCAGGCCATAGTTATTTATCTGCTCGCCCTGATCCTTGGCGTCAAAATGAATTTTAATCCGCTGGCCTTACTGGGAGTACTGGTATTTGTAGTCATGGGAGCAGGCTGCTTCTCTACCTTTTCTCTGATTATCGCCTGTCTACTCAAGACACGCGATCGCGTCATGGGTATCGGGCAGGTACTGACCATGCCTATGTTCTTTGCCAGTAACGCCATCTATCCTATCGCCATTATGCCCGGCTGGCTGCAGGCTATCGCCCACATCAATCCGCTCACATACGTGGTGGATGGATTGCGTGCGCTGATGCTGGCCAATCCAGCTATTAATATGGTCGATGTCGGCAGGGATTTCGGTATTCTACTGGTCGTCACCGTCGTACTGGTGACGATTGGCGCCATGCTCTATCCGCGCATCGTCCAGTAAAAAAAGAGAGAGGCAGGCCCATAAGATAGATGGATCTGCCTCTATAAATTTATGATGTCTGGTCTACCCTTGAAATTGCTCTGGCACCGATAGCTGGAAAGACGCAGCCAGCAGGCGCATATCGTGTTGATCCTTAGCACCCGGCTCGTATCCCAGGTGACACAATAGCTGCGCCTCTGCCGTCACACAGGAAACGACCACTCCTGCGATCATGCCATGCCCCGTAAAACCGCTGGCCGGATAATGAAAAGGCGTCCCGTCCTGCAACTGTTGAATACCATCTCCCTGCGCATCAAAATACACGGGATGGAAATCAATGCTCAGACCAGTCGCATGACGCATGACAAAGCGCGTCGGCAGCTCATCCTCTACCAGTGCATAGCCGACGGCCTGCAAACTTGTTCTGGCCAGCTCTACCTGCTCTAGCCTGATCACCAGATCCACATCGCTATGCTCGCGTGTCTGCTTGCCCAGCAATGCATCGATACCCCAGCCACCATCCAACCAGAGCTGTATGCCCACCGCTGTCAACGTTTGTATAATCTTCAACACATCTTGCGCCTGCATCATTAATAAATTATCTATCCTCAAAGTCAGGGACGGTACTGCCCCGCGAATGAACAAACCGGACACAAGGTCCGAATCTATTGGTATCATGTTTATTATAAGATTTTATAATGTTAACATTACAAATAATCCATTACGGAAAATCCCCTCGTAGGTTCGGGCCTTGCGCCCAATACTTTCAACTTAAGCACTTTTGGGATGTGGTTTGGATGGCACCTTGGATCGTTGTGCGGATTCCTGTTGTTCAGCCAAGTCTCGAACAACAGGAACCACAAACGTGAGATAGGTGTCCGTCTTCTCAAATGGCCGGGGCGCTGGCGTCCCTCGCTTTTTGGGTTTGTGTTTGTGGTAAACTTGCTTGATTTCCCGCCGATTGCTGCGCAAACGCGGGGGAGGCAAGACATGGTCGCCAATCGCTTGCACCATCCGTGTGAGAATGAGCTCTCGGTCTTCCAGACTCCGGGTCGCGACCCGCTCGATGCGGCGGCGCAGGTGCTCAAAGGCGTTCACACAACTCAAGGCCCGAGGATCGTGGCCTGTCCGCTCCCCGGCTTGTACCATCCAAAAACGTAGCGCGTAATGCGCCAGCATCAACCCATACATCTCTTGTTTGACTCCTTCCGGGGTCTGCGATCGCAAGACTTTGATCTGCTCATGCAGCACACATTTGAGCTCCCGGATCATCAGTTCCACCTCCCAGCGTTGCTGATAGAGCTCGATGAGCTCGCTGGCGGGATAGCGCTTTTCGTCGAGCAAGGTGGTGACCAGTCGGTAGACCCGTCCTGGCGTTCCCAATCGGGCATCGGTGATCGTGTACTCAATCACGCGCAGTGTCTGCTTGTCTTTGGCACGAAAGGTGGCGGTGCGGCACGGCTTCAACACCGCCAGGTAGCTGCCATCAGTCAGTCGGGTATAGCCCCGGCGCAGCATATGGCTCGACAAACCACACAGCACATGGGCACCCCGCTCGCGGGCCTCTTGGGTCAGCACCCCGCTGAAGATCCCGCAATCTCCCAGCACCAGCATGCCCTGCTGCAGCCAGCGCACCACCTCTCGCACCCCCTGGGCCTCGGCCCAGCGGTAGCCCCCGAGGGCAGCGGCAATGATGGCATGGCTGGCACATTCCATCAGCATCACCGCTCGCACCTGCGGATAGGCTCCTTTGCCGTGCTGGTTGCTTGATCGACCAAACGCCTGATCATTGGCTGGGGTATCGGGCACATTGAACACCGATCCATCGATGGCCATCACGCGCCAGCCATGAAAAAAAGCAGTTGGGGTGTGCGCTCGATCACACAGGGGGCGGCAACCGCGCTCCAGCAACTGACGAAAGGGGTCGGCACCCATACGGGCGCGTTGCGCTCCCAAGGCCTGGGCAGACATGGTTTCCCGTGACTGTTGCGGATGCAGGTCGATCAACCCATCGGTGATCTGCTGCCAGACCTGCTCCTGGGAGAGGCGACGCCACCAGGAGCAACACAATTGAAACAGGATGATGCTGTGTGGGGTACAGTTGCGGATGCGGGCTTGTTGCTGCTGGCCTGCCTTGTTGCACCGGGGAGCTCGCGCAGCGAGAATCTCATCGACGAGCGAAGCGGGAAAACAGGCCTCGAACACATTCATGTCAATCAGGCGGCAGATCTTGTCATTTGGGCTCAGGTGGCGTAAGCTAGGCATGAAGAAGTTCCTTTCATCACAACGAAGAAATCGGTTTGTATTCAGTGTGACGAACAGCGAACTTCTTTTGCTCATTCATCCCTCTTTTGTCTCATTGCTCTTCAAACAACATGCTTAAGTTGAAAGTATTGGGCCTTGCGCCCGATTTCTCCTCGACGCACGTAAACGTTCCTCGTAGGTTCGGGCCTCGCACCCGATTTCTCCATTAACACACGAAAATATTCATTGTGATAGGTGATTTACAGGGTCATTTACCACCAGCCGCTCGGTTATTGACGCTTTTATGTGATGAATGGCAATTGACGCCGTATGATGCTCTATGTTATTGTGTACTATATAGTACACAATAATGGAGAGAGGAACAAAAGTTAATGGGCAGGCCCAGCGATGCCAGGAAACGACTGATAGAGGCAGCACGCATGGTCATCTTTGCACAAAGCTATGAGAGCGTCAGTATTGATGAGTTATGTGCAGCGGCGGGCGTGCACAAAAGCAGCTTTTATCATTTCTTTGCATCCAAGCAAGAACTTGTCCTGGCTGCCATCGAAGTGCAATGGCAATCCCTGGAGGCTACATTAAAACAAGCCTTTGCCAGTCACTTATCTCCTCCAGAGCGTATCTTGCGTTTCTTTGAGCTAACGCTACAGCACCAGCAGGCACTACAACAACAGCATGGTCAGATGCGCGGCTGTCCTGCAGGCAACCTTACACTGGAGCTAAGCACACAAAATGAACCGATTCGCGCGCGCCTGGAGCAATTGTTTCAAGCATGGCTCATATATTTTGAGCAGGCTCTCAATGATGCCAAAGCCGAGCAGCTGATACCAGCCAGCGTAGATACAACTATCATGGCACAGGCCTTACTGGCTTATTTTGAGGGCGTGCTACTACTGGCGAAAGGACAAAACAATCCCGCGCTGATTGCTACGCTGCGCTCAGGTGTGCTGGCCTTAATGCACTACCAGGAAAAGGGTTAATTCATTTATTAAAAGTTAATTGTTTATGAATAATATAAGGAGCATCAAATAATGAAGCGTGTAGTTATTACAGGCATTGGATTGGTGACATCGCTGGGACATACGGTAGAGGAGACGTGGGAGGGACTGGGCCAGGGTCGCTCGGGTATCGGGCCGATTACAAATTTTGATGCCCGTGAATATCCGGTGACATTTGCCGGAGAGGTACGAAACTTTGACGCCAGTCCCTATATGGATCGCAAGGAGATCCGCCGCAATGATCCATTTACGCACCTGGCGGTAGCCGCCTCGCGTCAGGCGCTGGCGCAAGCAGGACTGGAGATCACCAAAGAACTGGCTCCTGAGGTTGGGGTATGTATCGGCAGCGGAGTGGGCGGTCTGATAACCCTGCATGATCAGTTCAATGTCCTCCACGAAAAGGGTCCGACGCGCGTCAGCCCGTTTTTGATACCAATGCTGATGATCAATGCGGCCCCCGGCCTGGTTTCGCAACTGGTAGGGGCACGTGGACCGGCCTGGTCAGCGGTTTCGGCCTGCGCGACCAGCGGCAATGCTATTGGTGAAGCCTGGGAAACCATCCGTCGCGGCACGGCTCGCGCCATGCTGGCAGGCGGCTCAGAGAAGGCCGTTACGCCGCTCGGCATGGCCTCTTTTGCCAACATGCACGCCCTCTCACGGCGCAATGAGGATCCTCAAGGGGCCAGCCGACCATTCGATGCGACACGTGATGGCTTTGTCATGGGCGAAGGTGCTGGCGTGCTCCTCCTTGAAGAGCTAGAGCTAGCCCAGCAACGAGGAGCCACCATCCTGGCTGAACTGGTCGGCTATGGTTCAACCGCCGACGCTTATCATATTACCGAGCCCGCCCCAGGTGGAGCGGGATTAGTGATGGCCATGCAGCGAGCCCTACAGGTCGCTGGTCTGCGACCCGAGCAGGTCGACTATATCAACGCCCATGGCACCTCGACCTCCCTCAACGACGTCCGCGAAACCCAGGCCATTAAAACGTGCTTTGGTGAGCACGCCCACAAAGTCGCGATCAGCTCGACTAAATCCATGCTGGGACACACCTTCGGCGCCGCCGGAGCCATAGAGGCCGCGATTTCGGTGCTCAGCATCGTACACAATCTGATGCCTCCCACCATCAACCTGCACCAGCCCGATCCCGAATGCGACCTGGATTATATTCCCAACCAGGCCCGTGCCGGTAAAGTAGATGTCACCCTCTCAAACTCAATGGGCTTTGGTGGCCACAACACCAGCCTGATCTTTCAACGCTACCAAATGTAAATAAGCCCGGCCCTGTCAGTAGGCTACTGACAGGGCCAATTTTCATCCCTTTGGTGGATGCTCTGCACCAGAACCGCATGCTATTATTCACTCTACCAGATAAGACATCGAGGCGAAAAACGCCGATTCACGAGGAGAAAGAATATGCAGCGTCTGGTTCATAGGGTTCGCTCCACTACCACCTGGTGGGTTGTACTGGTCCAGGGTATTGTTGCTATCATCCTTGGGCTGCTGGTCTTGCTAGCTCCATTTAAACTGTCTACCCTGCTGGTTCGTTTGCTGGGTGCTTATCTTTTTATCTCTGGCATCCTCTTATTCTTCAACATGTTTCGCAGCAAATCGTATCCCAAATTCAAGATCATCGTCGCCGGCGTAGGAATAATCGCTGGCCTACTGCTGATGATCTTCCGCATCTGGAGCCTGAGTGTCCTACCGCCCGCAATCTTCCTGGTAGGTTCAATTCTAGGCATCATCTATGGCATCAGTGAAATCGTGCACGGCAGCCGAAACAAAGAGTGGGATGACATCGGGATTGGAGTGCTGAGTACCATTGTTGGCCTCACGCTGCTGTTCTTGATCGTACCGCTAGGCGGCTTCCTGGCTGTATCGCTAACGACGCTGGTGATAGTGGTGCCCTTTATTATCTGCATCAGCGGAATCGTCATTGGTATCCTCTTAATCCAGCGCGCGCTACACATGCGGCACGCACAGGCGTCTACTCCACCACCCATGATGTCGGCCACGCAGGAATAATCATGCTACCTGCTCACTCTCGACCATCCGACGATTAAGGCCTGGCGGCGAGAGGAAGCAGGTAGAAATCAACACGTCTTCCACGTTTTGAAAGGCAAAGTAATGACAGAGCATAATATTCAACACCACCAGACTGTCCCCTATACACGCAACCTGCGCGATGCGTGCCTGGGCGATGAATTGCAGCACTCTTACTATCTGGCACAAAAAGAAGATACAGCGGGACAGTTAACCCTGAACGAGGCTATCATTGAGCGAGGCCAGGAGCCGCCACCCCATACCCATACGCGTGAGGACGAAGCTTTCTATCTGCTCGATGGTGCAGCCACCTTCTATGTAGGCGAGCAAACTTTCTCAGCATCCCCTGGAACTTTCACCTGGCTACCACGCAACATACAACACTCATTTAGGATCGATTCTGCACGCGCCCGCTTCCTGATCTTTATCCTACCAGCCGGCCTGGAACTTTTCTTCGCGCAAATGGCACAGCTATTTCAGCAAGAACAGGTACAACCAGGACAAATCTCGCCCGAAGCGGCCCACAAATGGCAGCAGCTTTCACAACAATTCGGCATCACCCTCAACCCGTAGATGCGCCCCTTGCGGGCGCTTCTGCCCTCCTTGGCTCGAAAAAGAACCAATATGGATATAATACATCTCTTTTTGCTCGTTTCCGAGATGAAAGCAAGCAGTCGTCATAAATATATGCAATTATATGTATTTTTAATTAGTAATTTCTAAATAAGTTATGATCGGCATACATACGTTATCACCTCTAAAACACGAAAACAATCCCTCCGCAGATGGACGTCTCCACAACACGAAACGGATCACCATGATGGGATCGTTTCGTGATTCGAGATCACTTATCACTACGCACGTTTTTCTCTTCTTCAATTTGCTTCTTATCTTTAACTCAAGGAAGGGACAATGCTTCTTTTCAACCTGTGACTGATTCCTTGGGCAATGCGCAAAGAGACAGGCTAGCTCATAGCATAACCAGACACTTTCATCTTGACATAGGCATAACTTATGTTATATAATGAACGGCGTTTATTTATTGGAAAGGATAAAGATAGTGGGTAAAGAAATCAAGACGCGCGAAGCACGCATCCGAACAGCCAGCCGTCATCGGCGCGAACAGGAGAAAGAGGAACTGCGCCAGACAATTCTGAAGGTAGCGGCAATCCTGTTTTTAGAACGGGGCTATGATCGCTTCTCGATGCGCCAGCTGGCGGAGGAGATCGGCTATTCAGCCGCTACACTTTACCTGTACTTTCGCGATAAGGATGAGCTTCTGTTCACTGTTGTCGATGAGAGCTTTGCTCGCTTTGAGCAACAGCTGGCACAGGCCGCCACTTTGAGCGCCGATCCCTGGGAACGGCTGGCAGCGCTGGCGCAGGCATATGTCGGCTTTGGTCTGCAGAATCCAGTCCACTACCAGTTGATGTTTATGTGGCGTACAGATTTCCTGACCCAGGTCCGTCCGGGGGAGCAACAGCCACGCCTGAGCGCGTTGCGCGTGCTCCAGGAAACGATCCAGTTCGCCATGGATGAAGGGGTGATGGAGGCGGGCAACGCGCAGAGCTATAGCGATGTGCTCTGGGCTACGATGCATGGCATCGTCTCACTGACGATCAGTATGCCTGGATTCGATAACGAACGTATCCAGCAAGCAACAGCCCTGGCCCGTGAGATGGTGTTTAAAGCTTTTAGGAAAGGCTAGATCTCTTTTTTTGCACTTAAGTAAACAACGTTTAGTTAAATTTATCCGTTCAGAGAACTAAAGTAAAGGAGAGAACAATGCTTAATGCTCATCTACTGATGATCATCTTCCATGCAACCAGCGCAACAGCCGCCTTTATAGTTGGACTCGCATTGCTGTTTCAAAGAGATCTGCTCCGACAGCGACAACTAGCAATGGCGCTTGTGGTACTCCTGATTCTGCTTGAGATTTTTCTCATCCTCGCCATCCTCTCCCATCTGACCAGCCTGGCGATGGTACAGCAGATCGTCTTTGGGGGGCTGGGCTTACTGGGATTGTATATGATATGGCGCGCGCTTCAGGCGTTAGTGCTCTTGCGCCAGGCGCCGGATAATCAAGGCGCGGTCATGGATCATGTTGGCTTTAATCTGATCTCGCTCTTTGATGGCTTTGCCATTGTGAGCGCCATCGATTTACAGGCACCCGGCTGGCTGGTCGCCATCATCGCCATCGGAGCCGTCGCGCTCGGCATCTACGCCATCAATTCCAGAAAAAAGGCGCTGAATACCATATCATAAACAATGTTCGGGTATCTCTGTGAAATTCCCCGCATCGGCTAACCCCACGGAGCTCTAAAGTTGCGAGAAGTTCAGGAGAAGAGAAAGGTACTTCCGCCTGGAGATTACCTGTCGTATGCTCTTATCGGTAACTCCGAGACGATCCGCCGGCGTCTAACCGCCTACGAGGCGGCTGGCTTGCAGGAACTGATGCTCATCTTCCCTGATGCGACTCACCTGGATACGATTCGCCGCTTCGCCAGAGAGTTCATCGCATAAAAGTAAGGTTCACTTATCCATGACCAGCGTGTCTACATCAGCAAGTACACGCTCCGCATGGACGAGCAACCCTTGCCCCGCCGATGTTAAACGGATACTCCGGCTCGACCGCTCAAACAGACGTACACCGATTTCGCGCTCTAACGCTTGAATTTGCTGTGAGAGGGCGGGTTGTGCAATCGCCAATTCCTCCGCGGCCTGCGTAAAGTGAAGGCGATGCGCAAGGACGACATATGAGAGAAGCTTCATCATCGATTGCTGATCAAAAAAGGTAATGGCGTATATCGTATAATATTGACACAGCGCTGATTGATTTAGGCCTTCCCAGAGAAAGGTAAAAGAGATGGAGCAAAGAGTCTATCGTACCGAACTTACCCCACTGAGTTTTCTGGAGCGGAGTGCCCTGATTTTTCCGGAGAAGACGGCAATCATCCATGAGGGGCGAACGTATACATACCGCGAGTTCGCTGAGCGCGTCAACCGGCTGGCCTCGCGCCTGCGGGCGCTGGGACTGCAGAAGCACGAGCGCGTCGCATTTCTTTGTCCCAATACCCCTGCCCTGCTCGAAGCGCACTACGCGGTCCCGGCGGCTGGTGGCATCCTGGTCGCCATCAACAATCGGTTGAGCAGTTCCGAGATTGGCTTCATTTTACAGCACTCGGGCAGCCACTACCTGTTCGTCGATGAAGAGTTTTTTCCTCTGGTCTCATCTTTACAGTTGGAACAGCCAATACAGATCATCCGCATTGCTGACAGCGGATCTCCCGAAGATCCCTATGAGCGGTTCCTGGTTGCAGGTTCGCCCGAGCCGGTCAAGAGCTGGCTGCAAGATGAAGAAGAAACGATTTCCATCAACTATACCTCGGGCACGACTGGCAATCCCAAGGGCGTGATGTATACCTATCGTGGCGCTTACCTCAATGCCCTCGCTGAAGTGATCGAAAGCGGCCTGGGCAGCCAGAGCACCTATCTGTGGACCCTGCCGATGTTTCACTGTAACGGCTGGTGCTTTACCTGGGCCGTCACTGCCGTTGGCGCCACCCATGTCTGTCTGCGCAAGGTCGATCCATCTCGCATCTGGGACCTGTTTGAGAGCGAGAAGATTACCCATTACAATGGAGCACCCACCGTCCATATTTTCCTGGCCCATCACCCCAAGGCCCATCGCCTCGATCGGCAGATCACCGTAACCATCGCTGGTGCGCCACCATCACCAACCTTGCTGGCGCAGCTAAAACAACTCAATATGCGTCCCATCCATGTCTATGGCCTGACCGAGACGTATGGTCCTTACACGGTTTGTGAGTGGCATGAAGAATGGGGCACCCTGCCAGAGGAGGAACAGGCTCGCTTGCTGGCACGACAGGGACAAGGCTATGTGACCGCTGAGTGGGCTCGCGTAGTGAATGCGAATATGGAAGATGTGCCGTGGGATGGCCAGACGATGGGCGAAGTACTCATGCGTGGCAATAATGTGGCTAAAGGTTACTTTGACAATCCAGCGGCGACCAGCCGGTCCTTTGAAGGCGGCTGGTTTCATTCCGGCGACATCGGCGTCTGGCATCCAGACAGCTATATTGAGCTGCGCGATCGCGCCAAAGACGTCATTATTTCCGGTGGCGAGAATATTTCGACGATCGAAGTTGAACAAACCATCGTGAAGCAACCGGCAGTGCTGGAGTGTGCGGTAGTGGCCATACCTGATGAGACCTGGGGTGAGCAGCCCAAAGCTTTTGTGACTTTGAAACCTGAGCACACGGCAACGGAGCAGGAGATCATCGCCTTTTGCAGGGAGAGGCTGGCTCACTTCAAGTGCCCGGTCGCCGTCGAATTTGGCCCGCTGCCCAAAACATCGACTGGCAAAATCCAGAAGTATATCCTGCGCGACAAGGCCTGGGCCGGACACGAGAAACGGATTCATTAACTTCAAAGATGCGGATAGCCAATATAACGGTGAAAGGCAAGTGCAATGAAGCAAAGAGTCTATCGTACCGAGTTGACACCCGTAAGTTTTCTGCAACGCAGTGCCCTGATTTTTCCAGAGAAAACGGCGATTATCCATGAGGGGCGAACGTACACGTATCGCGAGTTCGCTGAGCGTGTCAATCGGCTGGCCTCACGCCTGCGGGCGCTGGGACTGCGGAAGCATGAGCGCGTCGCATTTCTCTGCCCCAATACCCCTGCCCTGCTCGAAGCGCACTACGCGGTCCCGGCGGCTGGCGGCATCCTGGTCGCCATCAACAATCGGCTGAGCAGTTCCGAGGTTGATTTTATCCTGCATCACGCTGGCTGCTCGTTTCTGTTTGTGGATCATGAACTGGCTCACCTGGTCGCAACGGTTGATCTAACGGGCATCCAGACCATCCATATTCAGGATACGGGTTTAGCCGATGATCCCTATGAGCAGTTTCTGGCCGCTGGTTCGCCTGAGCCGGTTGAGAGCTGGCTGGCAGACGAAGAAGAGACAATCTCCATTAACTATACCTCGGGCACGACCGGCAATCCCAAGGGGGTCATGTATACCTATCGCGGCGCTTATCTCAATGCGCTGGGGATCGTCATTGAGACGCAACTGAACAGTAATAGCGTCTATCTGTGGACCCTACCGATGTTCCACTGCAACGGCTGGTGCTTTACCTGGGCCGTCACCGCCGTTGGCGCCACCCATATCTGTCTGCGCCAGCTCAATCCGGCGCAGGTCTGGGATATTCTGGATCGCGAGGGCGTGACCCATTATAATGGGGCACCCACCGTCCATATCTTCCTGGTCAATCATGCCAAAGCGCATAGATTGGCCCGGCCAGCTACCGTCGCCATTGGCGGTGCCCCACCGTCGCCCACATTGCTGGCGCAGATGAAGCAGTTCAACATCCATCCTTTACATCTCTACGGCCTGACCGAAACCTATGGTCCCAATACCGTCTGCGCGTGGCAGCCTGAGTGGGACACGCTTTCTGAGGATGAACAGGCACGGCTACGAGCGCGCCAGGGACAGGTGCATACAACAGCAGGCCAGACGCAGGTCTTTGGTCCGACGCTAGAAGAGGTACCACGCGACGGCCAGACTATGGGCGAGGTCATGATGCGCGGAAATACCATCGCAAAGGGCTATTATGAAAATGAGGCCGCCACCAGCCAGGCCTTTGAGGGCGGCTGGTTCCATTCAGGGGATATCGGTGTCTGGTATAGTGATAGTTATATAGAACTGCGCGACCGTGCCAAAGACATTATTATTTCAGGCGGCGAAAATATTTCGACTATCGAGGTTGAACAGACCATCGTGCAACATCCAGCGATACTGGAATGCGCGGTCATCGCCATCCCAGATGGAATGTGGGGGAGCGCCCCAAAGCTTTTGTGACGCTGAAGCCGGAACAACGGCTGACCGAAACTGAATTGATCAGCTTCTGTCGGGACAGGCTAGCCCACTTCAAGTGTCCGGTCGCCGTCGAGTTTGGCCCGCTGCCTAAAACATCGACCGGCAAGATCCAGAAATATGTCTTGCGCGATAAAGCCTGGGCTGGCCTGCACAAACGCATTAACTAGGTAGGGCAGTGCCCATATACATAAAGGAGGTTCCCATGTCGTACCAATTGATCGAACTGAGCTATGACCAGGATATAGCCACCATCACGATGAATAACGTCAAGCGCCGCAATGCCCTTTCGCTGGCACATATGCAGGAGTTAATCAGCGCCTTTCGCGAGGTTGGTGCGAGTCAGGCCAAGGGAGTCTTGTTGGCGGCTAACGGAGCGGTCTTCTGCTCCGGCCACGATCTGTCGGAAATGGTAGATCAAGATCTGCCATTCATGAGTCAGCTGCTAGAAACCTGTACGACACTCATGAACACAATTCAGGATATTCCGCAGCCGGTGCTGGCATGTGTGCAGGGAGTGGCCACGGCCGCTGGCTGTCAGCTCGTAGCCACCTGTGACCTGGCGGTGGCGGCGGACCATGCCAGCTTTGCGACGCCGGGCGTCAAAATCGGCTGGTTCTGCACCACGCCGATGATCGCTTTGAGTCGCAATATTGGACGCAAGCGCGCCATGGAGATGTTGCTCACCGGCGATCCGATCGATGCGCAGACAGCGGCAGATTGGGGCCTCGTAAACCGCGTGGTGCCGGCCGAACAACTGCATGAGGAAGCGCTGCGCCTGCTCAGGGCCGCCAGTTGCAATAGCTTCAACGCCCGCAGCATCGGGAAACACGCCTTCTATACCCAGATTGACCTGCCCCAATCCCAGGCCTACGAGTATGCGCAGGGCGTGATGGCTTCAGCCTCACAGATACCAGATGCCAGCGAAGGCATGCACGCCTTCCTCGAAAAGCGTCAGCCCGCATTTGAGCACAAATAACGTGAAACAACGATATGTGTCCACTCTTGACCAGCGCGTTGGCATGACGCAGATTGGCAGCGAAGATACTGTGAGATATGAGGTGAAATCTGACATCTGCAAGTGTTTACTTTCTCGGTCAGAAGCTCAGAGCTTCTGACCGAATGTGCCGCCCTACAACAACAAAACAAGTGAGAACTCAGGGCACGAGCACAATCTTGCCATGGGTATGACGCTGCTCCAACTCACGATACGCATCACGAACATCAGCGAGGGAATAGACGCGGGCAATCGGGATTTCCAGTTCTCCCTGGTCGATAAGCCGGGCAAGATGAGCCAGTACTGCGGCGTTCGCCGCCTCGGCGTTTCCCTCGGCCTTGACGCCATACTTTGCCACAGCCTCAAAGTTGATAATCGTATCGATACGTTCCGGGCGGACACCAAGTTTGAGTGCAAGTTCGACGTAATCGGCACCGAATGTATCGATAAATGCGTCAAGGTGATCGTCAGCGGCCGCACGAATACGCTCCTCGACGCCCTCACCGTAGGCGACCGGGATAACTCCGTGGTCGCTCAGCCACTGATGATGATCCGAACTGGTCAGGCCGATCACCTTTGCACCTTCTCTTACTGCCAGTTGAGCCACGATTGAGCCGACTCCGCCCGCGGCACCTGAGACAGCGACGGTGTCTCCCCACTTCAGCGAGACAGCGCGAATTGCCGCGTAGGCTGTCGTCCCGGCGACAAACAACGAGCCAGCAGCCTCCCAGGAGACGTTGCGCGGACGATGGGTAAGGTCGCTGGCCTCTACAACGACAAACTCTGCCTGACTGGCCCTTTTGTTCGTGAAACCGATCACCTCATCGCCCACGGCAAAACCTTGCACTCCCTCGCCGACAGCGGTAACGACACCTGCCAGGTCACTGCCCTGCCCAGAGGGAAATGTGGCAGGCCACCGATCGGCAAACAAGCCCTTACGGATGGATGCCTCACCTGGATTAATACCGGCTGCCTTAACATTAACAAGTACTTGCCCCGGACCCGGCTCAGGTCGCTCGACATCTACGACCTGCAACATGTCGATTCCGCCATACTGATCAAACCTGACTGCTTTGGGCATGCTCCCACTCCTTCTTCTCATCATTTGGATTTTCGTCTTCGATGAGTGGATAAAATATCACTCGCAGCTACTATATCCGAAGAACATATATCTTGTAAGAAGGAACCAAAAAGTGATAGAGTTACCTTATGGAAACCAAGCAGCAAACACACCCTGATATTTTTCAGGCGAACTGCCTGTCGCGGCAGGTGCTACAATTGATCGCTGACCAGTGGACACCTCTGGTCATCTATGCCCTGGAAGGGGGCACGATGCGTTTTGGCCAATTGCTCAAACGGATCGATGGCATCTCGAAAAAAATGCTGACGCAGACCCTGCGGGCGCTGGAACGCAATGGCCTGGTGCAGCGCGTCGTTTATCCTGTCGTGCCTCCAGTCGTAGAGTATTCTCTTACGCCATTGGGACAGACGTTGATAGAACCAGTAAAAACGCTAGAGGTCTGGGCATACGGGCACCTGCAGGAAGTCGCGTACGCCCAAACAACGTATGATCAGCGCGATCAAAAGTCGCTCCAGGAAGAAATTGCTTCCCTTGTTCAACAGCGATAGCTACGGCAAGGCCCAACACACAGCTTACATACACACAACACTTGATTTTTTCATCAGAATGTAGGTATTGCGTTCTATGAGGAGAAAGGTACTCGAAGGAGCGCCCTTCGAGTGGGAAGTTGTGCCTATCTTGAAGCTCTTCATCCACCCGGAAAGGATGAAAAAAACTCTATCATCTGCGTCTGAGCATCGCGACAACCCTATCGCCGTCGAGCCAGCGGGCCTAAATAAAGGGCCATATCTATCCGTGTTAATTGTGTGCTGAGGTAGCGAGTACCTCCTCGCTAGCTCTGGTATGCGATAGCGGTAAACGTACCTCGAAGAGAGAGCCCATCCCCATTTGACTTTCGACACGGATCTCGCCACCATGGGCCTGCACGATCCATTGGACAATAGAAAGTCCCAGGCCCGTGCCTCCCACTTCCTCCTGCTGACACCATGTGGCCGAAGGATTATGCGAACGGGCCTTATCAACCCGGTAAAACCGGTTGAAGAGGTAGGGCAGGTGCTCATCGGAGATGCCCGGCCCATCGTCCTGTACGCGTAGTATGCCCCATTTACCGGACTTAGCGGTCAGTTCCACGTGAACGCGCTGGCCACTGCCACGGGTATATTTAATGGCATTCTCGATCAGGTTCAACATCATCCTGCTCAGATACTGCGGATCGCCATTCACGAGCAGCTCCGGCAAATCACCGGTGGCTAACGTGATGTCGTTTTGCCTGGCAAGCGGGAGGAGGCGCTCGACGCTCCCGAGGGCGATATCGCTCAGATCAACGTCCTGGCGCTGCAGGGTAAGTTGCCCGGTATCTGCTCGTGCCAGCAGCAGCAGGCTATTGACGATAGCCGTCATTTGCACATTCTCAGACTGCACCAGTTCTAAGATCTGCTTATATTCTTCGCAGGTATGCGATTGCGTAAGGGCGCGATTGATCTCCAGATCGATGATGGTCAGCGGTGTGCGCAGTTCATGGCTGGCATCGGCAGTAAACTGCGTCTGCCGCTTAAAGGCCGCATCCAGGCGGCCAAGCATCTGATCAAAGGTCGCCGCCAGCTCGCCAAACTCGTCTCTACGCTTCAAATTCAGGCGGCGCCGCAGATCGGTCGCATTGATCTCGTTCGCCGTACGTGTAATCATTTTAACGGGACGTAGTGCCTTCCCGGCCAGCCAATAGCCACCAATGGCGGCCGCCAGCAAGCCCAGGGTGCCATGGAACAGCCAGATAAACAGGATCGGCATCACCGTCCTCATGGGCAAACCAACCACCAGCGTCGCAATACGCTTATTCTGATCCAGCACAGGGGTAATCAGGACGCGGTAGCTATTATTCGTATTATGCCACCAATTATGCCACCAACCAGTGTGCTGATCCTGAGCCTGAGCCTGTGGGACGGTCAAATCGCTGACCGATTGACCGTGCTGTGCCCGATCCTGCAATTGCTGAATACTGGTGGCTGGCAACGTTCCGCGTTGGTCTAGAATAACGTTCTTCGAGTTCAGCAGCAGCACAATTTCACCGGGCGCCAGCTTTTCAGAGAGTGTGTCAGGCGCCTGGTGCCGCGACAGAGCCTGTCGGTAGCTCGTACTTAGCTGTTGCGCCTCCTGATAGATCTGCATTTCCAGGCTGCTTTCAGCCGTCGCGGGATTGAACACAATCTGGGTAGCATAGAGACTACCACCAAATAACACCATGATCACGGCCATCACCGCCAGGTAGCTCAACGTCAGACGCACCCGTACGCTAGACCAGAAGGCCAGCAGCGAGTACCACAAACCTCGTCGCCTCATACTCATACACGCTCCTGCTGTGGCTGGGCCAATCGATACCCAATCCCGCGAATGGTCGTCAGCAATTTGACCTTAAACGGATCATCGATCTTACGGCGCAAACGGCGTACATAGACATCAATCACATTGGAGCTGCATTCAAAATCATAGTTCCAGATATGCTGCTCAATCATTTCACGCGTCACTACCTGATCAGGATGATACATAAAATACTCCAGCAACGCGAACTCTTTTGGTGTCAGATCGATTGGCCGCCGGTCGCGCTCCACTATATGAGTAACCGGATCGACAATCAAATCACCGAATTCCAGGCGCCCGCCGGTATAGGGATGGTTACGACGGAGCAGGGCGCGCAAACGGGCCAGCAGTTCACGCATCGCAAATGGCTTGACCAGGTAATCGTCCGCGCCATAATCCAGACCCTGTACGCGATCGTTGACGCTATCGCGGGCGGTCAACAACAAGATCGGGGTATGAATACGCCTCCGGCGCAGCTCGCGACATACTTCCAGACCATTTTTCTCAGGCAACAGAATATCCAGAATAATCAGATCATACGGTGTTAATTCCGCCAGATCCTGTCCTTCTTGTCCATCATAAGCTGTATCGACACTATATCCTTCATGGGTAAGATTCATTTGCAAAGAGCTATTCAAACGATGATTATCTTCAACAACCAGGATACGCATAGAGCCACCCCTACTCATAGTAAGTACTTATGCAACACTATTCAGCA
Organism: Dictyobacter formicarum; assembly: GCF_016587435.1. Next base: position 278,255 of record NZ_BNJJ01000004.1, on the reverse strand, counting down.
TTCTCAACCAACTTTATATTCGAGGCTATCACATTACAACAATTATCACAACGATTATCGCATAACAAGATGACAAATCGATGACAAAAAAGAGCAGACTTTTTCATGCTTTCGTCATTTGAAATCCCTACACTGAGGGTACAGGTTCGAAAGCACCAGCTTCCCCCATGTATTGGGAAGTTGAGCGCCCCCACACGGGCGGGGGCATCCGCACCCGTCTTTTGAGCGCCGCAGGCGCGTACTGTCAGGGGCCGAAGGCACGAAGAGCAGGTTTTCAAATGCTCTCACAGTCTCTAAAGACATTTATTCAGAAACAAAAAGAGGAAGAAAAAATGGCAACACGCATTTTACAGATTATTCTAGGCATCGTTGGTTTAGGAGCGCTCGCGCTGGGGCTATTGATATGGACCATGGGCCTTAACCTATATGCTATTCATATGTTATTCGGACTGCTTGTAACGTTGACGCTACTTGTGAGCGGCATCCTGGCCGTCACCACCAGGGAACTTAGAATCTGGGGGATTGTCGGCATAGTGTATGCCCCTATTGTACCAATCTTTGGCTTGACGCAGTTTAACATCCTCCCGGGAAATCTCCACTGGCTGATTCAAACGGCACACATGCTGGTTGGCCTGGGTGCCATAGCTCTGGCTGGCAACCTCGGCACGCGCGCGCTGGCACGCAAACGGGCCGCCTCCGGCACTGCGGTCGAGTCTCAGATAGCGCGCTAAGGAGTGGATAGATGATGATCAGGCTAAAAAGAGTAGGTATCACAACGGTTTGTGCAGCGCTACTGACACTATTGCTGGCCGCCTGTAGCTTGACTGGATCCGCCAGCAGCACAGGTCCCAACCAGGTACATATGGACAACACCAGCTTTGTACAATCTTCAATCACCATAAAAAAAGGCGAGAGCATCACGCTGGTATCAGATACCCTGGTCGGCCATACCATCGCCAACGGCGCCTGGCAAAATGGAGCCGGTCAACCAGCCCAGGAAGCCGGAGCGCCCAAAGTGGATAACGTAATCATCGGAGGCAATAGCTCCGGCACAATAGGTCCCTTTAACAGCGCGGGCTCATTCAAGCTCTATTGCACCGTCCATAGCGGCATGAACCTCACCGTCATCGTACATTGATCACCGATCATCCGCGATGCGGCCATCGATGATGAGTCGCATCGCGGGCAATACGTTTGGCTGTTTCCGTAGGGCAGACCCATTTAATTCTGTGATTTAGAGTGTAGGACTTCTTGTCCTTCAAGACGCGATAGAGAATGACCAGGATTTTGTGCGCGTGACACCGAGGTGTCATGGCACTTGAAACACACAGACGAGGGAGAAAACCGATGAGCGACTTTCAGGCCATTGCTGATCGCTTCGAGATCGAGGCGCTGCGCGGCGAGTTCACCGACGCAGGGATGATGCGCAACTACGACCGCCTCGCGGCGCTGTTCACAGAGGACGGAGTGGTGCGAATACCCCACATCAACGCCGAGGCCGTCAGCCGGGAGGAGATCCGCGCTAGAGTCGAGCGGCTACAGGGTCTCTGGGACTACTTCGTGCAAACCACGCACCCCGGCACGATCCAGCTGGAGGGCGACACCGCGGTCGGCCGTGCATATATCTCAGAGCTCGGGCGCCTGCGCGACGGCCGCTCGCAGCTGAACTACTCCGTGTACCACGACCGCTACCGGCGCACCCCGGACGGCTGGAAGTTCGCAGAGCGCGTCTACGAGGTCAGATACCTCGACACCACTCCGCTGGCGGGCTCGGCGCCCCACGCAGCGGGGGCGCCTGCGAAGGAGCCAACCGAGAAGAGGTAGCTCGTGCCGTCAAAGTGGGACTAGCACAGGTTCGGCATCTCTCGCTCCATGCTGCACCGCTGGCGCCAGGAATTCCAGCAGACAGCCGTGTTGGCAGAGAATTTCTTGAGGCGATGAAGCTGATATCTTTTTCTTCCATATAAAAGCGCCTTTCTCTATCTAGAAGAGCGATTATAACTTCTATAGAACTAGCAAGCAAGAGCTCTCCCGGCATGTGGTACAATCATCATAATTAATATGAGGAGGGAAGCGCTAAAATGCCAGAGGTCAGGCTGCAACGTGACGAGGTCATGGCTTTGTTGGAAGAGTTAGGAACTGAACTGGCGGCCCGTGGCATTGATTCACCGATCCAGATTATTGTGTTTGGTGGCGTCTATATGCTGATGCAGATCGGCAATCGCCTCTCGACCCATGATGTGGATATCGTTCCGCTGGCCAGTAGTACTAATCCTCAGCAAGAGAGCAAACGGCGAAAGATTTTTAAGCAGGCCAGCAATGCTGTGGCGTCCCGCCATGGTCTGCCGCGCAACTGGATCAATGATGATGGCGCGCTCTTTGTAGAAGAGATCATTCAAAAAGGTGAACTGGTCCGCTGGAAGACCTTCCAGATGCTTGAGATCTTGCTCCCCGAGCTCGCCTGTATGCTGGCCCTCAAACTGACTGCCTTCCGACCCCTCCAGGATCTGGATGATACGCTCCACTTATGCCAGGCCCTCAACGTTACTACAGCTGAAGAAGCACAGGCCATCCTTGACCGCTATGTGCCCACCTCCTGGCAAGAAGAGAACCTGGTCGACGAGACCCTTATGGATCTGTTTGGATGATATGTCCTTGCCTTTCAATCACGGCGGACTCCGCTCACACGATTGAAAGATATGTTTTCTGATGTATCTATCGTGCTCAGCAAGGTAGTAATGGTATACTACAAAGGAAAGCATCTTAAGCACAGGTAATATGCCGGGATGAATATGGTACTCACTTTTACCGATGAACTGCATACGATTAAAAACATCTATCAGGGGATCACTCAAGGAGATGATCCTCGCTATGCTGTGGGTACTTTTCTCAATGACTTCTTTGACTATCATGCGGAAGCACGTCAGGCCCTGATTGCTGATCCCATTGTTGTCGAGGAACATCCACAGCCAGAGCACTGGCGATGGGCCCTCTTCTGTGTTGCCTCGATAGAATATCTTTGCCAGCAATATGTACTGGATTGTCCCACATGGGTGCATGCTCCTATGTACGCAACCCTACTGAGTGATCCCTGGTTTTTTGTGCCGACCGCCCTGCATAATCCAGCTGTCCGTGAGCGTTATGAACGCGAGACCCCGGCCCCCTTCACGCGCCGCAACATCTTTTGCGGATCTCGCATTCTCATGCACAAAAAAGCTACCCACAGGGCTACCGCCCACCACATCATGCAACCGGCCTGATTATTTACGAACAAAGGATTTCACTATCTTATCGCAAACGCTCCCATTTATCTACCGGGTGGCGACGATGGCGATCTCGCGGAAGTTCTTGTCAAGGGGACCACTCTCGATCGAAGTGTGTTGAAAGCCCGCCGTGAGCAATGAGGCAGCTAGCTGCTCGCCGGTATAGATGCGGCAGGCGGGGCTATCAATGGCGTCGCCAGGCCACTTCTCTTGCGGCAAGAAGGTCAGGTAGAGGCGGCCGCCGGGCTTGAGCACGCGATAGAGCTCTTTCAGGATGGGCTGGGGATCGGGCCAGAAGTAGAGAACATGGATGCTGTACACCTTATCAAAGCTCTCTGACGCGCAGGGGAGCTGCGAGACGTCCGCGCAGATAAGGTCGAGCAGACCGGCGTTGATCGCCCGTAGATTGCGCCTGCGAGCGCTTTGCACCATGGTCGGCGACACATCGATTCCGGTGACATGCGCGGCCTTCCTTTGAGCCAGCAGCCGCTGCAGCGCCACGCCCGGCCCAAACCCAACCTCCAGAATCCGCTCACCGGGCTGAACATCGAGCAATGAAATGGTCCATACATTTTCTGGCCGGTGCTGCTCGGCCATCAAGTCGCCGGCAATCCATCCCCGCACCCCCTGCGGACGGCGATACTGCTGACTCACTCCCGGTACGCGCTCCAACAAAGAATGTAGCATGCCCATAAATCATAAATCCTTTTCTTTCTTTATATTTAAGCCTAGAAAGTGCCTGAAAGCCATATGGTTCACGCCTTCAAGCTGAGGCAAGGAGGAGGAGGAGATCATGCCCCTGGCATGCTCGTCATGTCCCCGACATCCTCGTCAGCACCTATGACACTACGCGCCTACGGCGCTCAACAGGTTATGATTGGGTGGTGCCACACCGTCGCAGGGCGACGGTGTGGCACCACCCAATCATAAAAAGGGGCGGCCACGTATGTGGACGCCCGTGTGGGGGCGCTCAACTCTTACAGGTATAGGTTTTTTGGATTCGCGCCAGGCAAGCGGGGATGCAAGGGGCGGTCAGCCCCTTGACTGGGGGGTTGGGGGCTGTGCCCCCAACTCCTCCTCTCCTCGTGCCGCCCGCAGGGCGGCATCAAGGGGCCTCAGGGGCGTAGCCCCTGAAAAACCTATACCTGTAAGGGCGCTCAACTTCCTCATGAATATGAGAGTACCTGAACGGGAAGGCAGGCACAAGATACTATCAACTATAATGATTATGAGAATTTTTTATGGAACAAGAGGCCAGACCATTGGATCTTAATCAACTGCAGGCTTTCGATCAAATTATGCTACAGGGTAGCTTTAGCAAAGCGGCGCGCCGATTAAACATTTCACAACCATCGATCAGCCTGCGCATCCAGGCGCTGGAGCAAGAGGTTGGTGGCGCGCTATTTATTCGTGGGGGCCAGCGCTTACAATTGACCGAGCTAGGAAAGAATTTCGCGCCCCACGCTCGCCAGGCATTGCAGGCGATGGCTGCCGGTCTGGAGAGCGCCCAGCATACGCTACAGGGTAGAAAAGGACAACTGATGCTGGGCACGTCGCCCACACAGACCACCGGCTTTTTCGCTACCGCCCTCGCACGCCTCTACAGAGAGCAACCCGAACTGGACATCGCCGTGCATACCGGCCACAATCAGCAAATCGTAGAAATGCTTCACGAGGGCTTTATCCAGTTCGGGCTCGTCACCGGACCCTTTTTCTTGCCTGAAATGCAGACCATTTTACAGGTGCGCGAGCCGCTGATCGCTATGGCCCACGCTAACCATCCACTGGCCCGCCAGCAGCAGGTTAGCATAGCGGAACTGGCAGCCAGGAGTGATCCATTCTTCGCCATCGATTGGAGCCTGGAAGCTCGCTACTGGCAGGCACATCATCTGGCGACACAACAAGCGATCGTCGAAGTTCCACCGCAGACAGCCTATGACCTGTTGATCAACGGTATCGGAACGGCATTCCTGACACGCTCGTTTGCGCGCCACGGACTCCAAACAGGAACGCTGGTCGAACTTGGGCTTCATCCCAATCCAAATCTGCATAGAGAAAGCGTCGTCATACAGCATCAGCGAACAGGGACCCTCTCCACTGCCGCCAATGAATTTCTGCGCATCCTGCGCGAAGAAACACGCAGCCTCCCTTGAAGATCAGGGGATCTTTTTTTGATAGGCTATGTTTTATCGTCAACTTCGGTTTGAGCATCGTTCTCTGGAGGAGGTGTGCTAGTCACAGCCGCACGCAAGTCACGTGTGACAAATTGCACATGCAGATATTCTACACGCTGCTTAAGCTGTTCCAGAGGATGCTTCAGGTGCTCGAATGTACCTTTTAAGCGGCCAAAGGTCAGGCGGTCAGTGGGGGAGGAAAATGAATACTCATCCAGCGCCACAATGCCATCAGATAGGTACTGAAGTTGCGTTTTAATCATTTCCATGGTCTGCATCTGAGCATACCACTGTTGTTGCTGCTGGCGTTGAAAGTAGATGAGGGTAAGAAAAATCGGCCTTAATTCTGACGATTTCTGGCAGATCTCTTGCACGGACGCGAGCGTTCCACCCATTGAGAGATGCTCAACCACGCTACGCAATACCTGGCATTCATTGCGCAGGTGCTCGTAAGCTTCCGTTTGCTGCTTCAATGTGCTCAGGCGTTCGACCATCAGATTAAAACTCATAGCAATGGGCAACAGGGGACCAGCAGGCACAATAGCACGGGCAGAGAAATCGCCACGGGCCAGCATAGCATGGGCATTACGTAAGGTTCCGATCGCATCTTCGACGGCTCGTTTCTCCTGGGCTTCACGAGCGATCTGATCTATTACGTGTCGTGCCTCGCTGAGCTCTTGTTGTGTCAGCAGTAACGCGTGCTGCAGTTGCCGTAGCAGCCTGGTATTTTCTATCAAGCTCAAAGTCTGGCGAGCCACCAGAGCTACCATCAAGACAAACGAACTGCCAATCGCCAGCCATAAGGTTTGACCGCCTTGCGCAGCAATCACGGTACTTAAAATGGCGCAAACCACCAGGACCAGCAGAGAAGAAGAGGTAGAGCGCATTGAGAAAGTAAACTGCCGCCCATAGCTACGCAGACGTTGCTGCAAGCGCTGGCGCTCCTCCAGTATCATTTGTGGATGCTTGATAGCTGCCAGCGCAATCAAGAGGAGGCCCAGTGGATTGGTGATGGCGCGAATCACTTCTAGATGTGTATCATGGTGCAGGGCTTCATATGACCAGAGGCTATCACTGAATGCCAGCAGACAAATGCCCCAGAAGAGTCGCAAAAAAACCTTTTCCTGCTGCTCAGAAACAGCGATGCCGCAGAGACAAACAGATCCCAGAACCACCAGCACAATATCATTGATTGGCAACCAGGCAGACAACACGCGCGCAAAAATAGCGCCATGCATGGACACAAACAGTTGATTCAGGATAAAAAACCAGGAGAGAATCAGTAGCGCACTGCTAATAAGCAGAAAGTCCAGCAGTAGCCGTAAGCGTCCCTGCAACGCTCCGTGCTTACGGGCCAGCAGCACGATACCAGCATATAAAAAGCAGTACATCAGGATCAGCGGCCAGCGATAGCTGTCTTGAAAAGAAATCAGACCTTGTACAGTACCTATCCAGAGCAGTTGTCCACTCAGAGACAACAATATGCCAAGCGTAAACAGGCCCCACATAATGTTCGCTGCCTGCAGAGACTGCGCCTCAACGTGCAGCATAAGCGCAGTCTCTTCGGATAGCAATGTCTCCGCCAGCACATGCCGCAATTTACGCCTGAGTCTATGCTTCAGACCCAACATGCGCAACAGGAAAAGCAGCGCCAGACAGCCACCGATGCCCTGTGACGCATACTCCACATAAACGCTAACCGAACTTTTAGCTGACAGTGGAAGCGACACAAAGAGCAGCAGCCAGGCAGCAAAAAAGAGCAACACCAGACCTGCCACTATTTTTCCACAGTATTGTTCTAGCCAGAGGCTGCGCATAACACCTGGATCATATAATTGAACCTCGTGATTGGCCGCTGACGAAAACGCCGCATGAAGATGGCCTGCAGCCGCACGAATATCAGCCTGGGAAAGATTGGGCAACGTTTTTGATATCGCAACGTGAGGATTATTGTGTGTTGATTGAACGGGATTACCATCATTTTGTTCGGATATTGAAAAATCATCTGAACTTCTACTCGCCATTTCGCCCCCCTCACTATATCACTTTCAATATGTACAAAAATCATAGTAAGTTAAAATTTTTTGATATAAAAAACTACTATCTTTGTATACCTTATGGCCTATTATAACACACCTGGAGCCTAAAGTACTTCTTTAATTTTTTCGTTTATTCTTATGAGAATTATACATTTTTCATAAATGTTAATCATATTAATCACAATTTGCTCTTTGTGTCATAAATGATTTGCAGAATACTGATAGATAGCTTATATTATACATATACATATCAGTGATCCTTAAAACGCAAATGAAAGGATTATAGTACCGCTTTGGCTCAATATAGCTGGGCAACCTGCCCTACTGCCACCCGTGTGCAGATAAATACGTTCTGTGAAAATTTGCGCACCATATTAGACACCCAGCTGATTGGTATCTATCTCCATGGCTCGCTGGCAATGGGATGCTTTAATCCTACCCGCAGCGACATTGATATGCTGGTAGTGACCCAACAGGCATTGAGTGTCTTTGTGAAACGCCAGCTCGTGCTACAACTTTTGCAAGCCTCCAATCAGCCCCATCCAATTGAAATCAGCTTCCTGGTCGCCGAGCAAATCAATCCTTACCAACATCCGCTGCCTTTTGATCTACACTACAGCGAGACATGGCGCGAGCAAAATCAGGCCGAGCTGGTCAATGGTGCCTGGCAGCACTGGAATGAACGCCGGGGGACCGATATCGATCTAGACGCTCACATCACCATCTTACAGCAGCGCGGCATTACCCTCTATGGACAGGAGCATCAGCAGATCTTTCCGGAAATACCAATTAAGCATTATATAGCTGCCATTATTGATGACTACTATGGGGCGCGCGAAACGAAAAGTAGCAATAGCGTCTATTTTCTGCTCAACACATGCCGTATCCATGCCTACCTTCAATCCTGCCATATTTACTCAAAAGATGAAGGTGGCGTCTATGGCCTGACCACTCTCCCCGTAGAGTTTATCGGCCTGATTACGCTGGCGCTGGACATTTATCGCGGCCGTTCCGCCGAGCGTAAATTCGAGCCAGAGCTACTGGACAGATTTACTACTTATATGGATAATTATATTCATGAGTGGCAACAAGCATAAAACAAGCAGAAGGAAGATGCCAGGCGCGTTTAAATGCTTAAACGCGCCTGGCATCTTCCTTCTGCTTTTGCAACTACTATAAATTCACTTGAAACTGGCTGGACCGATCAGCGAGCCTGCTGCAATGAGTTCCGTACTAACAGTGTATCCGAAGCAGTGATATTGTCGCTATCACTGACATCAGGAACGCTCGCCGCCGCGGTCGAGGTTAAGATGGGCACGGCTTCCTCGTTGAGCTCACCGGTAATAGAGATAGGTGGCAAAGCTATATCTGGTGCAAGCGCAGGATTACCTATGTACTGCGCGTGGATGATCGCAGGACTGATAGTATTACTCAGTGAGATACGCCAGCCTTTGCCCTGCGCCTGGATATGGCTTAATCCCAACGGGATAACTTCATCTACAACAATAGCACTGGGATGTACAGCAGCTCTAGCATCCCCCGTATTCCCCACCACCAGGGCCAGCTTCACCGGACCATGTACCAGGGCATAATTCCCATACAGGTTAGAGTTTACGATAGCTAGAGTGATGCCCGACTTCCGCTTTGAGATGCTCCTGGCAGCTCTACTCTGATTTAGTCTGGTAGTGACCATAGTCGCACTCGTCGAAGCTGATGGAAGTGTCGCAACCGGCATCTCTGTTGAGGTCGCTGTTGTAACCGCTGTGGCAGTTGAGGTAACCTCAGCAACAATCGTCGGAGTTGCAACGTCCACGGCCGTCGCCGTTGTTGCTCCCGCAGCCGTCGGCGTTGCTACGCCTACAGCAGTCGGGGTCATAGTGGCCGTCGCCGTCGCCGAGCCAGCAGATTGTACCACGATAGAATCTACGCTGATATTGGACGATGAATTCGGGTCATCATTAGATGTTACCGCCGCTGCATTAGAGAACAGTGGTCCAGAGGCGCTGGTAAGGATGCCGCTCACGGTAATCGGCGGCAGGCTCGCGCCGGCAGCAATAGGATAAGGGCCATCGAAGGTTCCCGACAACGCGACAGGTCCAACTGTGTTCGAGGCACCAATCGTCCATCCTGGTGCATTAAAGGTGACATTACTGATACCAACTGCAGCAATATCAAACACCGACACAATTTGATTCTCTGGTCCCTGAGTATTGTTGACCTGTAATACATAGCTCACCTGCTGACCAACGGCATATGTATCACCAGCCGGTGCTTCTGGTCTGCTGATCGAGATAGTCAAATCAGGTCCCTTAAACGAAGTAGCGCCAGCGGTGGCAGTAGCGGTCCCCTCAGTTAATGGAGCAGAGGGTGGCAGCACTATCACACGAGACGTGGGACTCGCCATCGGCGTTGACATCACAGACGGCGTGGGACTCGGCGTCGCCGTCGCTGTCATTGCAGGCGTTGGCGTTACGAGCGGTGTGGGACTCGGCGTCGCCGTCGCTGTCATTGCAGGCGTGGCCGCTACTGTCGCTGAAGGCTCTGCCGTTGCCGTCATTGCAGGTGTAACCGCTACTGTCGCTGAAGGCTCTGCCGTCGCCGTCATTGCAGGCGTGGCCGCTACTGTCGCTGAAGGCTCTGCCGTCGCCGTCATTGCAGGTGTTGCCGTAGCAGTCATTGAAGAGGAGGGCGTGGCAGCCAGGTCGACGGTTGCGACCGCTGTCAGCGATGGCGTCGCGCTTGCAGTAGACGAAACGGGGGTACCTGTCGATGAATCGTCAACCGCCACAAAGGTCGAAGGCAGATTTGCGCCAACAAAAACAGTATCCGTGACGATACTATCAAGCGCGTTTGTATCGTTTGGCGCATCAATCGTGGCAGTATTGGTAATAGAGGGCCCAGCATCAGCGGTCAACGTTCCGGCAAAGAAAATTGGCGGCAACACTGTATCGTCCTTGACCGGATAGGAGCCGTCATAAGTGGCCGTCATAACAGCCGGGCTAACCGTGTCGCTAAGACTAATTTTCCAATGCGTGCCCTGCACACTTAAATTTGTCAGACCCAACGGCACAACATCCATAATTACAATAGAACCTTGCTTGCTTACGCTGGCCGCGCCGGCAGTGTTGCCAGAAAATAGGACATAGGTCAGTTTCTTACCGACATCTAAATGGGATTCGCCCATACGTAACTGGCGAATGTAAAGATCAGGCGCGGGAACCGACGGTGTCGCGCTGGCGGTAGGGGTCTCCGTTGGCACGCCCGCCTTCACCTGTTTCTTGTGCGCTTTCGTATGCTGGTGTTGTTGTTTTCCATGTTTAGCCGCATGCCTGACATGTTGCTGTTTTCCATGTTTAGCCGCATGCCTGACATGTTGCTGTTTTCCATGTTTAGCCGCATGCCTGACATGTTGCTGTTTTCCATGTTTAGCCGCATGCCTGGCATGTTGCTGCATTTTACCAGCGAGGTGATTGGCATGACCAGGAATCTTGATCACTTTGGAGGAATGAGCCTGCTTGGTCACGCCGCGAGCAATTGCCGCATGAGGCATCAGGGTACTTCCTGCCAGCAACTGGCTTCCTAACAATAAGAGACATAGCACACAAATAGGCAGGAGTATAAGTGGCCGGGAACGCCTACCATGAGATTTAACTTCTATATGCTCTGGTTGCTTCATTACACTACTCTTTCTTTCTACCTTCAATTCCACCCGGGAAACAGCCCAAAGAGCAATCAGGGTAATCCACATCCAGTATAAAGAGCTCGAAAAAATAAGAAGCAACAATAGCAGAGCTATTAAGTAATATAGCAGCCTGAGGCAGCGTTTGCTTCTCATAATTATGGGAAGCAGAGCGCCCCTGGGCCTGGGGAACGCAGGCGTCCCCACTCTCTTTTTATATGTTAGTGCAAAACAGGCGCGGATGCGCCTGTTTTGCACTAACATATAAACCTCTTTTGAGCTCCGCAGGAGCGAAGCGTGAGGCGAGGAGAAAGTGGAGAACAACACAAGGACCGCGAGAACGGGCTCGCGGTCCTTGTGCTCTTTTATGTAGTCAGAGAAAATTATTGCTGTTGATCTGGCGTGTCCTGAGAAGGTGGTTCGTTCGCCAGCATGGCGGCTTTGACAACTTCGGGAGGCGCCAACTCCAGGCGCTGCAGAATAATTTGATGCAAAGCTTCAATACGCTCATGCTGAGCTTCAATGTGCTCTAATAGCTGGATAATCATATGATCTTGATGATCCAGATGCTCCATCACATTGCGCAACTCTTCTTCGCCTTTACAATCGGTCAGATAATCATTTTCCGCTGTCAAGCGATCTTTTTCCGCCTGCCGATTCTGGCTCATCATCACAAACGGGGCCGCGTAAGCCGCCTGAAAGGACAATGCCAGGTTCAACAAAATAAAAGGATAGGGGTCCCAGGCTTTGATCCAACCGACAACATTCAAGACAATCCAGCAGAACAAAATGATTGATTGCATAATAATAAAGGGCCAGCTTCCCACGGTCGAAGCCACCGCATCGGCAATTTTGGCACCCGCAGTCAATTTTTCTTCATGGGCCTCATTGACATTAATGATCGGGGGGTGCTTATGCGCAAATTTCGGAAAGCGCCATTGCGTAACATCTAGATGAGAAAAAGGAGAGTTAACAGGTTGTTCCCGTTTCCCGGCTGAAGATCCAGTGTCAGTTTTAGAAATCATATCCATGATTGAATCCTTCCTTAAAAAATTGCCGCCATGCTGTGTAGCATATATCCAGCTACACACTCATATCGATATGGCATCTTTCATATGGCATATGGTACATAAACTGCCAGGTTTGCAGCACGAGTCTAATCGTTAAAATAAACGCCGCACTCAACCCTTTATACCATACCAATAAATGCTAGACAGAGCAATAATACTGTGCTACATTCTTGAGAAGAAAACCAGACTCAACATGGGGAAAAGGAATGCACATTGTAATCTTTGCTGGCGGTACATTGCGTTCGAGCCGGGCAGTGCGCCAGGCCATCCAGACCGCCAACCTGATTTTAGCTGCCGATAGCGGAGCGGCCACAGCTTTAGAGTACGGCTGCATTCCTGCCATGATTTTAGGGGATTTTGACTCTCTAACCAGCGAACAACTGGCACGGCTACAACAGTTGGGAAGCAAGATTGTACGTGTTCCTAGCCAGAAAGATGAAACGGATACAGAACTGGCGCTACTAGAGGCAAAAAAGCGCGGGGCCAGTTCCATTACACTACTGGGCGCGCTGGGTGGACCACGCTTTGAGCATACGCTAGCCAATACCTTCCTGCTCAGTGGCTTTCCAGAGCTCTCCATTCGCATCATCGACGGACCCACAACCTGCTGGCTACTACAGGGTCCCGGCCAGAGCGAAATCGTGGGCGAGCCAGGCGACTTCCTCTCCCTCTTCCCCATCACACCCGAAGTAACAGCCATCACCACCACGAATCTGGCTTATCCACTGCATGGAGAAAGCCTGCGGCTCGGCACCCCGCGCGGCATCAGCAACGAACTCCTTCAGGAGCGCGCCAGCGTCACCATCGAACAGGGAATGCTCATCCTGATCCATACCAGCAGGCACTGATGGTTGCCTGCACCATCCTGACAGCACTCGCGTTACGTTGACAAACGCGCAGGTGAACCCTATACTTTTTAAAAGACCACATCAAGTACTTCGTTCGAAGTACAGCAATGATAATGACGATAGTGGAACAAATCAACTTCCTCTATTTTTTTATGAGCAGAGGCTATATTTCAAGTTCAACGAAAAACTTGATAGAATGGAATGCAGAATGAAATCAGCACTGATTGTCTGGGGAGGATGGGAAGGACACGAGCCAGAGAAAGGAGCTGCTCTCTTTGCTCCTTTTCTGCGCGAACAGGGCTACGAGGTAGAAGTAGCCACCAACCTGGATGTCTATTGTGACGAAGCAAAGATGCAGGCCTTAGATTTAATTGTGCCGATCTGGACCATGGGAACCATTACCCGTGAACAAGAGCAAGGGTTGCTTTCAGCAGTCAAAAGCGGTGTTGGTATTGCTGGCTGGCATGGCTGCATGGCAGATTCTTTCCGCAACAACACAGAGTATCAATTTATGGTTGGTGGACAATGGGTAGCCCACCCGGGCAATATCATCGATTATACGGTCAACATCGTAAACCATGATGACCCGATTACCGCTGGCCTATCCGACTTCAAGATGCATTCCGAACAGTATTATATGCATATCGATCCCAAAATCGAGGTACTGGCCACCACCACCTTCAACGGCCAATACGCCGAGTGGATCGACGGCAGCGTCGTACCAGTCGTCTGGAAGAAACAATGGGGCAAAGGCCGCGTCTTCTACTCATCCTTAGGTCATGTACGTACCGATTTTGACGTTCCCGAAGCATTAACCATCATGCAGCGCGGCATGCTCTGGGCCAGTCGCTAATCAAAAAACAGCAAAAACATATAGATGATTACGCACCAGAGATGCTCAAAAACAACATGGGTTACAGGAAATGGGCAGGAGTCCATTTCCTGTAACCCATAAAAAAGGGCTCGGGCGCGGACGCACCCGTCCGCAAAGCGAAACAACACAACAGCACTAATGTGCCTATTCCTCTCTATGCATGGATGTGGTATGCTAAATGCGCACAATCATACAGCTAGACGGGAAACAACATGGGGATTCAGGATCGCAGAATTAGACGAACGCAACATCGTCTGGCCACAGCATTAATCGATCTAACACTGGAGAAAGGTTTTGATGCTGTGACGATCCGAGATATCACCGAACGCGCAGATGTTGGCTATGCGACCTTCTTCCGGCACTACAAAGATAAATATGAACTGCTAAAAGATGTGCTGGATGTGGTCTTGATCGAACTGGTTAGCTTACTACGCACAGCTCAACCCACCAATGGTCCAGGCAGCACAGGAGCACTGATATTCCGCTATGTGCAAGAGCATAATGAAGTCGTTCGCGCGCTCTTAGGTACCCAGAACCTGCGCCAGCAGCTCCTCAAGGCAGCCACAGAAACCACCATTAGCGAGAGCGGTCCACGGCCCGGCAGTATCATTCCGCTTGAAATTGCCTCCTATCATATTGTGGCTTCTTCCATCGCCCTTATTGAGTGGTGGCTGGACCATGACATGCCTTATCCCATTGAGTTAATGGGCAATATCTATGAAGAGCTCATCGCACGTCCGACCAACGAGGCTGCTCTTTTACCAAGGGAACAATAATTAAAGTAGCTGCAGAAAGGCTTCGGCCACTTTAGAAAAGCGTTGGCGGCGCAAGAAAATCAGGTAGAGCGGTCGCTGCAACTCAAAGCCGGACAGCGGGATATGTTTTAAGCATTGGGTGGCCACTTCGAGCTCAATCGTCAACTGCGAGATAAAGGCATAGCCCAGGATGGCGCGTCCTGGGCACATCGCTGCTCACCCTGGCCATTTTCATCACCGTCAGCACCCTGCTCACATTCCCGCTCGACCTGGCGCGATAATCGAGGGCAAGCCTCGAACCTATGGGCGGCAACTAAAAAGGGACGAGATGGCATGGGATGGGGTAATTTATTGAAAAAACTGGTATAATATAAAAGAAGGGAAATCTGTACAGCTAAAAGTTGCGCTGGGGCTTTTCAGGAGATCTGGTAAGGGTAGATGGCAGATGTTTCCTGGCACTATCCATCAACAGTCTTTAGGAACCGGGCATGCTAACAAGATAATTACAGCATGCATTCCTGTCAGAAAGCAGAGATGAATGGTCGAGAAGAGAATATCACGACAGCGTCAGGAGCAGCAGCAACTCCTGTTTGCGCGCCAGCAGACAACCTACGCCTGGAGAAATGTACGGACAGTTGTACGCGACAATGTCATTATTGTCATGCAGCAAGAGGTACGCGTACTGGGGGTGCGCCGCGATAGCGATTTCGTGTTCCTGAGCTATACTGATCCCACCAGCGGTACCAAAACCGAGCAACTTTTCAACCTCGCCGATTATGTCTATTTAAAGCTGTAGTGCAGATATATGCTCTGAAATTGACCATCAGCCATCCCGGACATCTTCTCTCCCCGGCTCCTCCATTAGAGGAGCTGCATTATGCTGCCAGCACAGCCGCAATCAATACAACCGCCCAGGGTGGAATTTTCCAAATGAGCAATTCCACAAACGCGGCAGCTACATGTACGTATACGTATACGTACACGTAGCTGCTGTATAGCTTGTAAGGCTGCCTCATAGAAATCAAGGTTCTCCTGCACCCAGGACAGTTGACGGGCTTCAGCAGGCGCAAAAAGTCCACGCCAAAGACTTTTTGAGCGCTGTAAGCGCGTAGCATCGGGAGCCGAAGGCGCGAAACGTCCGGCTTTCAGACACACACTTAGATAGGACTGCTCTGGCCTTTTAGACATCAAAAAAATTGCTCAATATGCATTTTAATCTTTACTATATATAGTATCATTCAAATTACGGCCATTTCTTTCGGCTATCCCGATGAAAAAGCACGCCAGGGCCGCCCGCTCAGAAAAGATGCTCGCAAACCTCTGACAGAGATCCTGCACCAGGAACGCTACAACACCTGACGCATCGATGTGGGTAACAGCTCTGATTTAATCGACGGCGCGAACAGTTGGGTGCAGCAGCCCCAGGGTGATGATGGTGGCGGCGATGGCTCCGCCCAGCATAAAGACTGGCGCGGCGCCAAGCCGATCGGCGGCAATGCCAGCAAGACCATAGCCGATGGGCAGCAAGCCCGAAGAGACCAGGACATCAATGCTGGAGACGCGGCCCAGCAAGTTAGAGGGCACAAACTCCTGCAACGAGTTGGTCCAGGCCAGCCCCAGGACAGTAAAAGCCATGCCCTGGATAAAGAAGGCCAGGCTCATGTTGCTTTCTTTCTCGTTGTCTTTCATGTAAAAAGGATTGGTCATTGAAGGCTGCGCTACCTCTACGATGAGGAGGCGGAAGCGCTGAGCAGGCGAGAGACAACCGCTAAATACAGGCCTTCGGGAAGGGCGTCGATTCAAGATCGGCTTGAAGCATCAAATCACTCTCATCGCCATTATAATACATAAAAATTCGCATTCCATTTTTTATATAAAATTATCTAGATTCTGAATGTTATAATGCTTGAATGGGAAAAGTTTTCTCTCATAAGCTCGCATAAGAAGGAACAGGACTCATATTTTTTCTCAAGGAGGAGCATATAAGGAATGGCCGCACAACAGAATCGAGAAGGGCAACAGTTTGGCAATTACCAGTTGGATCGTTTGCTAGGAAGAGGCGGTTTTGCCGAAGTATATCTGGGACACCATCTACGCCTACAAAGGCAGGCGGCAATCAAAATCTTGCACACGAATCTTTCCGAACAAGAAATCGCCAATTTCCAGCGAGAAGCACAAATTATCGCCGCCCTTAATCATCCCAACATTGTGCGTGTCCTCGACTTCGACGTTCAGCATGGTATCCCTTTTCTGGTCATGGACTATCTTCCACAGGGAACATTACGCCAGTGGTACCCCAAAGGGACCCGTGTTCCTCTGTCTGAAGTGGTCACCATTGTCAAGCCGATTGCCGATGCTTTGCAATATGCCCACAATCAACGACTCATTCATCGTGATGTCAAACCGGGAAATATGCTCATTGGATCACGTAATGAAGTGGTTCTCAGCGACTTCGGAGTTGCTACAATTGCCCATAGTACCTCATCAATGACGACACCACAGTCATCAGTAGGAACAATTCCTTATATAGCACCGGAACAGATTCAGGCTCATGCATGCGCCGCGAGCGATCAGTACGCACTGGGTGCCGTGGTTTATGAATGGCTCTGTGGAGAACCTCCCTTCGATGGCTCATATACTGAAATTTTCGCCAAACATATGATGACGCCACCGCCACCGTTACGTCAGAAGGTGCCAACTTTACCCGTCGAGGTTGAACAGGTCATCTTGAGGGCACTGGCCAAAGATCCCAATGATCGCTTCGGTAGCATACAATTGTTTGCAACGGCTCTACAAGAAGCGAGCGCTTCAACCTGGCAACCTTCTCAACAGACCGTTGAACAGACAAGATATGCCCCACCAGTTGCTATGCATCAAGATCCAACAGAGGTTGCCAATAGCAATCCACCTGTTCCAATGAATCCCAACGTAGCAGCCAATCGATTGATGCCACCGTCTGCGACAATCCCCCCATCACCAGCCAAACCGACACCGGGGCAGAAATTCTCGCGACGGACAATCGTAATCGGTCTGGCCTCCGTAGGGGTATTGGCGGCTGCTGGCGGTGGTGGAGCGTTGCTTTTAGACTCATATCTCTCACATCTTCCTTATGTGTATCATGGACATACTGATACTGTACGCGCTGTGGCATGGTCTCCTGATGGCACACGCATCGTTTCATCCGATGACAGCTCTACCGCACGGGTATGGGATGCTGCCAATGGAGAAGACGTATATACAAACAAGCATAATCCTGGTCTGGTTGCCGCCGTAGCATGGTCCCCCGATGGCAAATATATCGCTTCGGCGGGTTTTAAAGTGAAGATATGGAACGCTGTCAGTCAAGCTTCGGTATATACCTATAGCAAAAATACTGATACTGGTTTCGACGCACTCGCCTGGTTGCCCGATAGCCAGCGCATCGCTTCGGCCAGCGACCAGAGCGTACAGGTATGGGACGCGACAAGTGGTGGAGAGGTCTATACCTACTCTGGTCATAGCGATAATGTGTACGCCGTAGCCAGCTCGCCTGATGGCACACGCATCGCCTCATCCGGTAGTGACAAAACTGTGCAGGTATGGAACGCAGTTGATGGAGGGGATGTGTATACCTATCATGGGCATTCCAATGCAGTATTCACCGTGGCATGGTCCCCTGACGGCAAATATATCGCTTCGGGCAGTGGTGACTCAACCGTGCAGGTGTGGGATGCGACAAGTGGGGAAAGTGTGTATACCTATCGTGGACATACAAAAGGAGTGGATTCTATAGCCTGGTCACCCGATAGTGAACGTATCGCTTCGGGCAGCGATGACAAAACTGTGCAGGTGTGGGATGCGCTAAGTGGAGGGAATGTGTATACCTATCATGGACATACCGATTCAGTGTTCACTGTGGCATGGTCTCCCGACGGCAAACGCATCGCCTCTGGCAGCCCTGACAAAACTGTGCAGGTGTGGGCTGTCTAGTGATTAGCCCCACCGTATTCCCCTCCAATATCACACGCCAGAGCCAGGAGGAAAATAGAAATTTACACGCGCAACAAGATATTAAAAGCAACAAGAAAAACGACTCGTAGGTGCGCCCCTTGCAGGCGCTTCCTCAATTCTCACTCGAAAACGTACCAAAAGAGGTGATAGGGAGCGATTTCTCCAATGCATACCATCATTCTTATGTATTTTTCGAGCAGGCAAGGTAAAAGCGCCCGCAAGAGGCGCACCTACGTTTATTCGATTATTTTATGAGGCGGCTTCGTGATGGCCGCCAGTCATCAGGATGCCGAGCTCCTCTTCGGTGGCGTCGGACGAGACGATATCGACGATCTGCCCTTCGTACATGACGGCGATGCGGTCCGACAGGGAGCGGATCTCGTCCAGTTCGGCCGAGACGAGCAGGACAGCTTTGCCGGCGTCGCGCTGTTCGATCAATTGGCGGTGAATAAATTCGATGGCGCCAATATCCACGCCGCGTGTGGGCTGCGAGGCGACCAGCACAATCGGATCGGTGCTCAGCTCGCGGGCAATGATCAATTTCTGCTGGTTACCACCGGAGAGCGTACGCATAGCGGCCGTAGCCGAAGGGGTCCGTACATCAAACTCTTTGATGAGCTTTTCGGCCCAGCTGGCAATATTCTTGAGATGCAAAACTATGCCACGCCAGGCAAACTGCTTCCAGCGATGACGCCCCAGGATAGAGTTATCCTCAATGGATTCGGTGATCACCAGGCCACTCTCACGCCGATCCTCTGGAATGTGACACATACCAGCAATACGTACACCGCGCGCACCCATCTCTGTAATATTCCTCGCCCGACCGGCCTTCCCGTCCACCACCGAAGCCATGGTAATCTGGCCGCCCGCCGGCTTGCGCATACCTGTCAGCACCTCTACCAGCTCGGTCTGACCGTTGCCTTCCACACCAGCAATGCCGAGGATCTCACCAGCATGAACATCAAAACTCACTTTGCGCAGAATCGCTAACTCACGGTCCGATTTGGCCTCCAGATCTTGCACATGCAAAATCACGGGTCCTGGATGGGCGGGCGATTTCTCGACGCGCAATAACACATCGCGTCCCACCATAGCCCGGGCGATCTCGCGCTGATTAGTCTCTTTAGTGATCAGTTCTCCCACATTCTGTCCACGGCGCAGGACAGTAATTGAATCCGTCACGTCCAGCACTTCGCGCAGCTTATGGGTAATAAAGATAATGGTCTTTCCCTGCTTGACCAGGTCGCGCAGCACCGCAAACAGCTCATCGGTCTCCTGCGGCGTCAACACTCCCGTTGGCTCATCCATCACCAGAATGTCCGCGCCACGATAGAGCATCTTGAGGATCTCGACGCGTTGCTGCTGGCCAACGGAGAGCTGTCCGACCTGCATATCAGGATCGATTGGCAGACCATAGCGTGCACTCAAGTTCTGAATTTCTTTACGGGCACGCTGGCGATCGTAAGTCCCACGTAGACCACCGGGCTCACTACCCAGCACAATGTTTTCGGCCACAGTCAATGGAGGGATCAACATAAAATGCTGGTGTACCATGCCAATTCCCAGGCGGATCGCATCGCGTGGACCCGCGATCTGTACAGTCTTGCCATTGATGCGCACCTCTCCACTATCTGGCTTGACAATGCCATAGAGGATATTCATCAATGTCGACTTGCCAGCGCCATTCTCGCCCACCAGGGCATGAATCTCGCCCTTCTTCACCAATAGATTGACATGGTTACTCGCCACTACCCCCGGCCAGGCTTTGTAGATATCGCGCATCTCGACCGCATAGGGTGCCGAACCTTCCTCAGGTCGGGTGATTACAGTACTCTCTTGCATGAATCCATTCCTCCTACTCTGATGCTGGCTCGTAAGGTATACCATCGGCAGCAGGCGCTGTCGTACGGCCAACCAGGCCCACCAGGGCGATCAGGGTCAACAGATAAGGCAGGGTGCTCAGCAGATTTGCCGAGATGCCGGTATCCTGGAGGCGCGGACTCAAAGCTTCACCCAGACCAAAGATCAGGCAGGCACCAGCTGCACCAACGGGGGAATATTTGCCAAAAACAACAGCAGCCAGAGCAATATAGCCCGCACCGGCAGTCATATTCTGGTTGAAAATCCCGGCAATACCTAAGGACAAAAAAGCACCAGCCAGGCCAGAGAGCAAACCACTACTAATCACACACAGGTAACGTATCAGACGTACATTCACGCCAGCGGTATCAGCCGCATGGGGATGCTCACCAACAGCACGAATACGCAAACCAATATTGGTGCGGAAAAGCAAGAAGTGGATGGCAAACAGAATTACCAACGCGATATAGAAGATGATATTTTGCTGGAAAAGCACCGGACCAACAAAAGGGATATTAGCCAGGGGGCCCCAGTGCAATTGGGGCAAGCGCAGCGCATCATCCAGCGCTTTAATACCTTGCCCTTGAGTCTGAATAGGCAATAGAAAATTGGTTAAACCCAGGGCTGCCAGGTTAATAGCGATACCACTGATAATCTGATTGGCCATAAAGTGAATCGAGACAATAGCATGCACCAGGGCAAACAGGCCACCCGCAATCATGGCACCTACCACACCCAGCCAGACATTGTTAGTGGCAATCGCCATCATAACGCCCACATAGGCACCAATCAACATCATGCCTTCCATCGCAATGTTGACTACGCCACTACGCTCTGAAATCAAACCGCCCAGAGCTGGCAACAGTAGCAGGGCCGCAAATTGCAAGGACGCCTGCCAGAAATTGGACGAGATTAAAACCTTCGCAAGTATCTGGAAAAACACGATTATTCCTCCTGACCCAGTGGTGCATGGGCTGAACCAGCCGTTTCAGCACCCTTGCCCGTTGATTCATTGCCATTTGCGTCCACTGGCTCAGACTCAGCCGTTACGCCAGCAGTAGCTTTAGAGGTTTCAGCATCGGTCAAACCTGGAACCAGAGCAGGCTTTGAGCTTCTGGACAGAAAGTTTGGAATGAAACGCTGGAATGAAGGCAAGTACTCGACTGCAATGCTAAACAGTACCAGCGACTGCATAATAGTAATGATGTCGCCCGGCACATTCACATATCCCTGTAAATAAGGTCCCGCCTCCTGTAAACCACCAAAGAGCAGCGAGGCCAACAATACACCCACAGAGGCTGTGCGCCCCAGCAATGCAACGCCAATCGCATCAAAGCCGGTAGAGTCGGTGGCAAAAGCAGAACTGATCAACTGGTAAGGAGCCTGGCCCATCAAGCGCACAGAACCAGCCAGACCGGCGAAGGCGCCAGCCAGAACCATGGCCAGCACAATATTTTTTCTTACTGAAATACCAGCGTACCTGGCGGCCTTAGGATTGCGTCCAATCACCCGCAACTCATAGCCAAAAGTGGTGCGTGCGGTGATAAACCAGTAGAAGACCAGGGCAATAAAGGCAAAGAGCAGGCCAACGTCAACAGTATATTGGGCAGGCTCAGGAATCTGCGGTAGAAAGGTCCCCAACGTTTCGTTATAGAACACGGCCAATGATGGGATAATTGCCTGACTGGGCAGAGGCAGGGTCTGCTGCGATAACTTAGGAGCCTGGAAAGGTCCCTCGACCAGGTAGGCGCAGACATAGAACGCAACCCAGTTCAACATAATCGAGGTAACCACTTCGTGGGCGCCACGCCAGGCCTTCAACACACCAACGATGCCGCCCCAGAAGCCGCCTGCCACGATACTGCCCAGCAACATCAAAGGCACCAGCACCCAACCGGGCAACATTGATAACTTGAAAGCAATGATACCAGCAGTCATCGCGCCAACAGTTAATTGACCAGCGGCACCGATATTAAAGAGCCCGGCCCGGAAGGCAATGGCCACCGCCAGGCCAGCGAAAATGAGCGGAGTCGCTTTCGCCAGGGTAAAAGAAATACTTTGAATACTTCCAAAAGACCCCAGTAGAAGATAATAATAACTTGAAACAGCAGTAATAAAACGGTTATCCAGTGGTCCTGGCGTAGTAATCATTACAATGATCCCACCCAGAACAAAAGCTACCAGGGTTGCAATCAGCGGCCGCCCCAGCGCGGCTCTAAACTGTTGCATCCACCTGGCTAACCGTGACGCAGGAGCCGAAGTCCTGCGCTGCACTTTTGGCATTGCCATATGGCTCCTCCTGCGCGCAATACAGAGAAAAAAACATGGTATTGACGAAATTATACCGCATTATACCCGAACCTACGCGTACATTTTCGTGCGTCGAGGTAAAAATCGGGCGCAAGGCTCGAACCTACGCGTACATTTTCGTGCGTCGAGGTGAAATCGGGCGCAAGGCCCGAACGTGCGTCGAGGTGAAATCGGGCGCAAGGCCTGAACCTACGGTAAAAGGACAAGGGCGCTGACATTTCATCCAAAGATAGAGTGAAAGCCAGCGCCACTCATGTCACCTTTACAGTAATTTCAGATGCCTACACTTACTTCTGGACGGTATCTGGTACCTGCAAGGCCCCTGATTTGATGTCCTGGATATACTTGTCAACCGTCGTTTTGATTTCGGCGGGTACCTGGCTGCTCAAAGGAGCATAGCCAACGCCGTCATTGGTGAGGTCGAAAGCTGGAGGATTGCTGCTGAATTTACCAGCCTCAAAATTTTTGATGGTGACATACACAGCCTGATCGACGCGCTTGACAGCACTGGTGATCACGCTATCATTCACATGGGACTGGTCGCTATCCACACCGATGCTATAGACGCCTTTAGCTTTGGCAGCCTGCAAGGCGCCAACGCCACAACCACCGGCCACCTGGAAGATGATGTCGGCTTTGTAGGTGCCGATCTGGTTGTTGGCAATATCCTGACATGCGGCGGTATTATCGAAGGAATTTGAATAGCTCACCTTGACGGTGACGTTCGGATCAACCTTCCTGGCACAGAACTGGTAACCAGCAATATAGTGATCAACAGGAGGAATTGGCTGACCGCCAACCGCACCAATAGTGTTGTTACCCAACAGTTTGCTCACCTTGCTCTTGCCCAGGGCTTCCATCTGGCCAGCAACAACACCGGCCAGGCAGCCAGCCTGCTGCTCTTTAAAAAACAGGGGAGCAACGTTCTTTAAAGGATCACAGTTGCCCTTGGCATCCGAAGGACAGGCATCGATCAAAGCAAAAGATTTGGTTGGATTGGCTTTTGCTACCTGATCCATGGCAGTTGCCATCAAGAAACCAACACCGATCACCAGGTCAGAGGTCTGAGCGGCACGGGTCAGGTTACCAACATAGTCGTTCTGAGACTTTGATTCAATAACCTGGCGACGGAATTTAAGCTCATCCAACGCTTTGGAGTAACCGATATAGGCTGAGTGGTTAAAGCTCTGATCGTTCAAGCCACCAATGTCAGTAACCAGGGTCACGGATTTCGGGGCGGATGAGGAAGAGTTGCCACCTGAAGTAGAGGGAGCGCTGCCGCCACAGGCAGATAGCAGAATACCACATAAAACTAATAGCGAGACAAACAGGCTAGGAATGCCAGACCTTCTCATAGAGGTAGGATCCTTTCTTTGTTTTCCAAAGAGATTGCGAAAAAATAATGTCATTTATACGTACAATGCGCAAAACAGCACTCGTACGTCGTCTCTATAAAGTAATGAAAACCGATACCCCCCTTTAAAACTATGCCTAAAACGCTAGCGTGCAAAAGAGGTGTTCCTTTACCTTTATAAATCCAAGCAGACCACAACGTATATAGGCATATGACCACACGGTATATGTCTGAAATATATGTGAGTCAGGACTACCCGGCAATGCTCATATTCTAACACCAGCAGCAATGCACGATGCCAGACGCATGTATAGAGCGCGGACCGCCACTGTATTGAGCATCAAAACCAGGTAAACCGCCATTTCCATTAGATATATACGTACAGATGTGTATATTTCTCACAATTTACTATAGCAAATTGTGGATGAAAAAAGATATCTCTATACCGAATTTACTACTGCTTGTTTGCTTGGAATGCGTTTCGTTCCCATCGCTATGGTGATAAGGCGCTTCCTTGCAGACGTCCACATACGCGGCCGAGCTTATATTAATAGGGGGTGTAGAAAATGCGCTTTGCGCATTTTCTACACCCCCTATTAATAATAGAGTCTCTGATTCCCGTAGCATCCGCATGCACTAAGCATGGATTTGCGCGCCTGCTGCACCAGCCATGAAAAAGAGATTGGGGAACGCAGGCGCTAATCTTTGCGTGGCCAGAGTTGGGGACAGATGGCGGGGTCTGTGTAGTCGGGGTATGTTTGTCCATCCCGTTCGATGCGGCGACAAAGCAGGTCATTGGGATGGCGGGCCAGGGTGCCATCAGCAAAATGATAGGCCTGGAAGCGATTGCTTTCATCCTGCAAATGAACGGCGATAGAGCGGCGAGGATTGGGCGTGAGATTGGGTCCACTACCATGAATGGTCAGGCAGGAATGGAAGCTGACCTCGCCTTTAGCCAGTTCAATCGGAACTTTCACCACGGGACGGCCGCCCGTATTAAATTTCTTTTCCAGTCCCTGCAGATCATTGCTGAAGAAATCCAGCCCCTCCGTATTGTCAGGCCACTCATGGCTCTGGTCAATCATGGTGATGGTGCCCATGCGCTCATCGCAATCATGGAATGGAATCCAGGCGGTCAACATCTTTTCTGAAGAGCAGGTCTTCCAGTAACCACGATCGGTATGCCAGCCTACATTGACTGCTTTGTCAGGATTGCTGGTGGGTTTATAGAGCAATTGATCGTGCCAGAGACGAATGGGGGCGCCACATAAACGGGCCGCGACCGCGCCCAGCAATGGCTTGCGCACCAGGGCTGCCAGTTCTCGATTTTGCAGCGAGGCATAGTCGTTTTTGCGCAAGACATTCCCATGCTCCTGCCGCCAGCCTCGCACATCCGCTGGCAGAGAAAAGTCGCGCTCGCCTGCGTAGTAGCGCTCACTCCCTGCGATCGCCGCGTCGATCTCGGCGGCCGTAAAGAGCGGTCTGGATTTATAATAGCCATGAACACGATAAAATTCGACCTCTTCGTCCGTCGGCAATAAAAGCAGTTCTTCCTCGGTAAGTTGCATATACTACCTCCTTGTTGCAACAAGCATGTAAGAAAGTGTCTGATTCGGGAATCAGAGCGCTCCTGGACCTGGGGAACGCAGGCGTCCCCAATCTCTTTTTCATAGCTAGTGCAGCAGGCGCGCAAATGCGCGCCTGCTGCACTAGCTATGAAAGGACATCCTGAGCACGGGAGGCGCACAAACCCATGCACAGTGAATGCGGATACTACGGGAATCAAACACTCTCAAAAGATGATTCCGATAGGAACAAGTATACCCAGACCTGTTCCTGAACGCCAATAGTGTGCTTTATGATAAAGCGGGCTTGAGATAATGGAGAATAGCTTCCGCTCTGTCTATATATAACTGGCTGGTCGCTGTATCATGGAACCGCAAAGACCAATCGACCTGCCTCAAAATCAGGTGGGCCAGATAGATACTTACGACCTGGATAGTACTACGCACGGATAGGTAGTCCCAGAGGGATGCGCGGATAGATGTATCATCATAATTGTAAAATAGCAACGTGACCAGATCGAAGGTGCAATCACCGGCACATACACCTTCCCAATCAATAATACCGCTAATCTCTTGCTGCTCACCGAGGATGTTATATGGCTGAAAATCGTAATGCACAATATCAGTGGTAGGAATAATACATTCGCGCTGCCGCACCACAAGATCTTGTAATGTACGCAACATGGCGGCGGTGGCAGACGTATGGGTACGCAAAGAATCATGCAGACAATAGCCAGATCCACCGACCAGGACCGTCCGCACAATTTCATCGGGCCAGGTACTGGCAGTATCGGGCAGTTGGTTCCGCTGCATTTCGTTGAGCTCAATTAAACGAGGCAACTGCTCAGGAGTAGCATGAATAATAGGAGCGCCGGGCAAAGCGGTCTGGATCGAAAAGCTCCCTCCACTATACTCGCCCCATAGTACATATTGTGGCACTGGATAACCAAGAAGGCGCAATTGATCGGTACAGGTACGGATCCAGGAGGTCCGCTGACTAGCAACGGCAGGGGCAAAACATTTCAATACATAGCATGCGCCCGAGGAGGCATCGCAGAGCTCAAAAGCACCCTGTTCTCCGTTTGCATAGCGTTTCCGCAGCACAAATTCCGTTTGATGACAATCATTTATCTCCTGGACAAGCTTCTGAATTTCCATGTATCGCACTCTTTCTCAATATTCACCCATATACGTTAAAAATATGAATAGACCAGTCACATACGCTTGCAGAACCCGGGCGCCGGGGGATATGATAAGGATACATTAATCAACCAGATACCATAGGGGATACAATGTCCTCTTTTTCTCTAATCACTATTATTCAAACGTATCTGGCTCAAAACAATAGCTAACGATATTCATTCGCGGCTACTATATTCTCATATACTGCTAATTCTAAAATTACTAAGGCGACACAAAAACCACGATATATTCGTATACCTTCTATATTCATCTCTTTATTATGCTGGGATGCGAGGAGTTTATAATGCTCATGCAAGAGCTCATACATAAAACGATAAGCTATTATTACGTAGAACGCGGTCTCGCCAAAGGGGGTATGTCAGAGGTTTACCTGGCGCGAGATCAACGCAACCAACAGATAGTGGCCATGAAAATGGTCAGGCGCAGCGCCGGTGAATATTATGAACGCTTCCGGCGCGAGGCGCGTGCGATGGTACAACTGCACCATCCACACATTCTGCCAGCCCTCGATTACGGAGAATATGAGCACTGGGCCTACATGGTCACTCCCTATATCGAGTATGGGACACTCAGCCGCCGGGTGGCCGAAGGTCCGCTGCCGCTTGAAGAGGCGGGCGATATCCTGTCCCAGGTGGCCAGTGCTCTGCAATTCGCCCACGAGCACGGCATGCTACACCGCGATATCAAAGCCTCAAATGTCCTTTTGCGCGATGGGCATTATGCTTACCTGACAGATTTTGGCCTGGTGAAAAGCATTGAAGACAACTATAGTCTGACCCGCTCTGGCTTCTTGATCGGAACACCGGAGTATATGGCGCCAGAACTGATCGAAGAGGCGGCCACGCCTGCCAGCGATATCTATGCTCTGGGAGTATTACTCTATCAGATGGTAACGGGAAGCGTTCCCTTCAAGGGAGCTAATCCGGTTAATATTGTGATGAAACATCTCCGTGAGCAGCCTCCCCCTCCATCACAGATGAATCCAGCCATTACACCCGATGTTGAACGCGTCATCTTACAGACGATAGCAAAAGATCCCATGCGTCGCTTTCGCACGCCCAAGGCGCTGGCGAATGCCTTTCGTCAAGCCTATCGTGTGGATGCCACACCAGAACCAGTGGCAAACGTTCAGCACAGCGCACTTCACCAGGCACCTACGGTGCAGGTAATGCCGGCAGCAGCGCCACAAAAATTCAGTGCGCAGAGAATGCCGCGCATAGTCTGGATTGCTGGAGCGGCGTTAATCGCCATTCTGCTCCTCATTTTGCTGCTGGCAAATGCGTCTTTCCATAACGCCGATCATATGCAACCGGGTCAACAAACTCAACCCACTGTTACTGCCAGTTCAACAACGACGGCAACAGAAGTACCGCAACCAACGCCCACTTCTCAGACGCCTGGTCAGCAAAAGGGCCCCAAGCCTCCACATGGGCACAAAAAATAAGGCACAAAAAACGCCATGGAAGGTCGATTGATGACAACTGCCAGCCAGTTATGCATCAAATCTACTTCCAGGCGCAAACCCTATTCCGATTATCCACACACAATTTACGAAGCTTGCTTACAAGACATTTTCCCAATGCTGGCGCTCAATGCCCTGCGGATCTGGCGCTAATTGATTCTGTTCATGGAAAAGCATGGTGGGGCGCTCGGACAGTTGATAACAGGGCCAGGCAGGCAACTGGGGAGTTTGAGGATTGCCGCTGCGTATAAAGGCAATCCAGGCGGCATGCATCGTCTCGGCGATCGGCGGGGCAGCCGGAGATTCTTCGATGAAGAGTTGCGCTACCTCGGCATCCAGGCTATTCCAGACAAAAGGAATCTCCAACGCATGGCAGGCTCCCAGGCGGCCACCAAAGGCGGGCGAGGGCCAATCGAAACGGTACACCCAGATAGCGGGTGCGTGCGGCAACTGCTTTTCGGCCAGGCGCAGGGCAGGAATACGGAAGGTACGATCAGTCACAATATCCATCCAGGCATTTATCTCAGACTGATCATGTCTGGCCTGCAAATAGGACGCAAAGACTTCCCGGCCACGAGTCCCAAAGAGGCGCTCTAATTCTGTATGATTTACCTTCGGCTGTCGGCCGCTAAATAAAGAAAAGAGCCGGGCCTCATCGCGATTAGTACCAATCAGCAATGGGACCTGCGAGGCTGAGCCGGACGCAATCATTTCAAGTGGCTTGCCAGGTAGCAACTGGCCATCAATAACAGGGCCGCCCAGCATGTTACGCACACTGAGTTGCTGGGCCTCCAAAATCCTGGCCACGGAAACGGTCTCCAGATCCGCGAGCTGGTTTTCCGCCAGGCCAAGATGCGCAATAAAGGAGCGGGCCACATCGGTAGCGGCGTGGCGGGACATCACATTGTGCGCAGCACCGCTCTCCAGTATGGCACGCTGAAATAGTCCCCGCGCACGCGGTGTGGCCAGCAGGGCACCAATGCTCATCGCGCCCGCCGACTCACCGGCCAGCGTTATATTTTCAGGATCGCCACCAAAATTTTCAATGTTATCGCGCACCCACTCCAGCGCCGCAATTTGATCCAGCAAGCCACAATTGGCAACATACTCGTGCTCTTTGCCACCCAGTTCATCCAGATAAAGAAATCCCAACATGCCCAGGCGATAATTGATCGTTACCACGACAACATCCCCATTACGCGCAAAAGAAGAGCCATCATACCAGGGGTCCGCGCCAGAGCCAGCCACAAACGCACCGCCATGAATCCAGACCAGCACGGGGCGCTTCTGCTGATCAGCCCCAGGCGACCAGATATTCACATAGAGGCAATCTTCACCCGAAGGCGGAGGTGTAGACGTGCCACCGAGAAAACCACTCATGGCATTATCCATCTGGGCCGAGTTTGGTCCAAATCTTTTGGTCGCGCGCACACCAGACCAGGCCTGTGGCGATTGAGGAGCCCGCAAGCGCAGCGGCCCCAGCGGCGGCCGCGCATAGGGAATTCCCCTCCATATCTGGATACCCTTCTGTATCACACCCTCAACTTTTCCATAGCGCGTCTCAACGATTCCAGCAGGCATGCCCCGTATCTCCTTGATTGATTGATAATTATCTACAACCCACAGCCAAAGGACTCGTTTAACCTTATCACAATTTTTCCAGGAAACCGAGTGTCTGCATGCAGTGATGCTCATAGAATATATCCAGTATCCCCTTTTACTACAGACAACCAGGGCAGAAAGCTTATGGCAGATTGCATTTTTAGCCCGATTACACGTCTTTATGTACACAGATACTTAAATACATAGATCAACAACTAATGACCGACCCCCAAACATACTAAACACTTATAGAGAGCAAGGAAGTGATCGCAATGAGTACCTATAAATGCGTTTTTCTGGACTGGGCGTTTACATTATCCAATTCGTTGTTCTGGGAGCACTTAAATAATCCTGAGCACGAATATTTTCAGGCCTTTCAGACAATCCAGCATACGCTGTTCACAGGAAAAAATATATCGCAACTGATCCCTGATTGGATGCGAGGCAAGCTCACCAGCGAGGATATAGTGGCTGCGCTCTGCCAGCAAAATACGGCTCTAGATCCGCAGATGTTGCTAGCCGAGCTAGAGCTGAGTTGCCGCCAGATGCAATTTGTGTCGCCGCAGGTCCCGACCTATGTGGCAAGATTGCAAGCCAGAGGCATCAAAGTTGTTATAGCCACCGACAACATGGACACCTTTACGCGCTGGACCGTGCCCGCGCTACAGCTACGCTCCCTCTTTGATGATGTCCTCAATTCTTATGATCTTCAAGGACTCAAAGCTGATATCGATAGCACTGGCCGCAGCGTGTTCTTTGACGCCTATCTACAAGATCAGCAGTTAAGATACGGCGAGAGCGTACTTATCGACGATGGTGACGAAGAATTTGGCCAGGTTATTCGCTCCTTTGGCATCGACTATCGTCATATTCAACCCCGCGTCGGGCTGGTGTCAGAGCTCCAAAAACTCCTGGCGGCCCTCGGTTGACGATTTTGCTTTTTCAGAGAGGGAAGCTGTGCCAAGCTACCTCTATTATATCTTTACCTTCCTGCATCTCATTCTCATCATTAGTTATCGGCAATTATGGCAGCCAGAGCGTGCAGACTGGGATCTACAACCCCTAGGGCTACGTCAGCGGTTACTATGACAGCACCACCGGCCTGATCACATTCGGCATTCGCTCCTACGACGTGCATGTGGGCCGATGGAGCCAGCGCACCTTACAGGTGTAGATTTTTATTGTTCTGTTGGTTGATGCATGGAAACATGATATCGTTTCTTGAATATATTCATGCGTGGAACGAGAAATCGGGCGCAATGCCCGAACCTATGGATATCATTATCATTTATTCGTTTCGATAGCCCATGCGATGAAACCTTCAACAAACATGATTCCCATAGGTTCGGAGCTTGCCTCCGATTTTCCCCTCAACGGACGATACCCTTCCCATCGATTCGGGCCTTGCGCCCGATTTGTGTCCTTGACAAGCGATCCCGTCCCCTCGCAGAAAGGATGTTCAAGTCCAGGAGCCATGCAATAGCTACAATGCTGATAACTAGATGACCTCGGTCACCAACGGTGATTCGGGGGCTGGAGCACTTAGGATGGGCCGATGAGATGTCCTTTGGCTGCGAGTGGTTCAGGAATCCAGCGTTGCATCAGGCGTTCTAAAGAGCAGACCAGGGGAAGGAAGAAGAGCGCAATCAGGATATTGAGACCCAGATGGGCCATGGCTACCCGGGTGCCTGCGTTGGTCCAGAGGTGCGAAAGCACACTGGTCAGAGGGACAAGCCAGATCAAGGCTATGCCAGCACCAATAAACTTGGTGCCGAGATGGACTACAGCCAATCGACGTCCCGTCACGGTTCCCTCATGCATCGACAGGAGCAAGGCCGTCACGGTGGTTCCTACATTCGCCCCAAGCATTAAGGCCAGTGCCGCAGAGGTGGGAAGTGCCCCGGTCGTAGCAAGCATTATCACCAGACCAATGAACGCCGTGCTGGAGTTCAGGAGTATGGTGAGAACAGCGCCGCAGAAAAAGAGCACGATCGGCACGCCCGCCAGTGCCTGCAACATTATGACGGTTGCCGGATAGGTGACCAATGGAGCGCTTCCTGTTATAAGCTCCGATAAACCGAGCATGATCAGCCCAAAGGCAAAACAGAGACGCCCCAGAGAACGATACGGAGTGCGATGGGTACAAAGTGCAATGGTGGTGGCGATGCCGATGATTATAAATATATGGTCGAAGAGATGCAGAGCGATACATTGAACGGCCAACGTGGAACCGATATTCGATCCAAGCAACACTGCAATGGCCTCCGAGAGCGAAAGGAAATCCGTACTCACAAATCCCACCAACAAGGAAGACATGGCATTGGAACTCTGCATCAACACAGTCGCCATCATTCCCATCATCATGGCGATGATGGGATGGTGCACCAGGGAGGCCAGCTTTCCTTGCATGCGTGTATCTGCTGCATGCCGTACTGCCTCGGTGATCAGCCGTACTCCATAGAGCACGAGCACCACTCCTGTCCAAAGTTGTCCCAGGGTCATGGTGACGTGCATGATCAGGACCATCTTCCCCTCCCTGCATTCTTGCAGAAGAACAGGGCCCTATACAACGACGTTGTGCTGCACTCTTCAGTGCGTAACCAGACATGGATCGGCTGATTATTGCCTTAAACTTATTATAATACTCATCAAAAATATAATTTTTATCTTTATCTATTATTAACTCTATACACAAATTCCATCTATGATGCATGTATCTATGAAACCACACGCTCATCGATTGATGATGCCTCCAAGGGAGGATGAAAAGCTAATGCATGGCCTTGCCCTCTAGTTTTGACATGGCATACAATCAAGCTGCGATGTTTCTTCATACATGTGTCATCTGGCTATCTGCCAGATGCTTGTGCTTATTAGAGGATTATTGCATGTTCCATGTAAAAATCACCAGGGCTTTTCTGCAACGGGAGATTCTGGCTGGTCTAACGACGTTCGTCACCATGGCGTATATCTCTGTCGTCAATCCAATCGTGCTGGGGGCGGCGGGGGTACCGTTTCAGCAGGCTTTTACCGCGACGATTATCGCGACGGTGGTGGGAACGCTGTTGATGGCGCTCTATGCCAACTATCCTATCGCGATTGCGCCCGGCATGGGACTCAATGCCTATTTCGCGTATTCGGTAACACGAGGACACCAGGGGATCGATTATCATGTGGCCTTCTCGGCCGTCTTTCTGGCCGCCATTATCTTTGTGCTGCTCTCGTTAACTCCTCTGCGCTCGCGCCTGATCGAGGCGATTCCTGAAAATCTCAAGCATGCAATTACGGCGGGCATCGGCCTCTTCATCGCTTTTATTGGCTTGCGATTAACTGGCATCGTACAGGCTGATCCGACCAACCTGGTTGCCCTGGGTGATCTCCACTCCGCTAAAGTGCTGCTGGCATTGCTTGGCCTAGTATTTACCGTTATTCTGATGTTTCTTAATGTGCCGGGGGCTATTTTTATCGGCATCGTCTTCACAACTATCGTCTCTCTAATCACCGGCCAGCTAACCTTCCATGGAGTGGTCGCGCTACCAACGCTGCCCGAAGGGCTGCTGGCTTATAATCCCGTGACCGCCGTCGCCGATACCATCCACTATGGACTCTACGGCGCTATCTTTTCGTTTGTGCTAGTAACCATCTTTGACACTACCGGCACCGTACTTGGAGTGAGCCGGCAGGCAGGGCTGATGGAAGGAAATACCCTGCCCCGTGCCGGTCGGGCCTTTGTCTCTGACTCAATTGCCACCCTGGTAGGCTCTATCTTTGGCACCAGTCCAACCTCCGCTTATATCGAATCCGCCGCCGGCGTCGCCGTAGGTGGCCGCACCGGTATGACCACCTTAACGGTAGCCATCCTGTTCATACTCACAGCGTTCTTTAGTCCGCTGGTCGGCGTCGTCTCTGGCGTCGCAGCCATTACGGGACCAGCTTTGATCATCGTCGGTTCATTGATGATGGGGCAGGTGCAACACATCCAGTGGAATAAATTTGAAGAGGCCTTCCCGGCATTTATCACCATTCTGATCATGCCCTTGACCTCCAGTATCGCGGACGGCATCGCGCTAGGCTTCATTTTCTATCCGCTCGCCAGGCTGGTCAGCGGCCGCTGGCGCGAAGTCCATCCACTGGTCTATATCTTCGCCGTCCTCTTCTTAATCCAATTCTTATTAACGTCACGCTGATATCTGTGCAGTAGAACTGCAAGCATAGAAATTCATAAATATCAACATATAAACCAAAAGATAAAAGTCCTGCTGCTATAACAGTGATAAGATGCATTACGTCATAAAGGCATACAGGAATTATGAACAGGTAAATCTTCTCTGCCTGGTCGGCCGAGAGCTTTACCTGTTCTGTTCACTTCTAGCCTTGAGGAAGTGGCAATGACAGGTAAACGCATACATTTTCTCATCAGGAAAGGAGACGGGATGAAACTTTTTAGTCCTCCTACAAGTTCGATGGTTGCTGCCAGCCTGCTAGTGGTACGCCTGGCATTATTCACGGTCTTCATTGTACATGGGTCGCAAAAAGTGTTGGGGTGGTTCGGTGGTTATGGCTTCTCATACACGCTCAACGGGTTTACGCATATGATGCATATCCCCATTTTCCTTGCGTTGCTGGCCATTTTTACCGAGTTCTTAGCGCCACTGGCATTGCTTTTTGGGCTGCTCACGCGCCTGGCAGCCCTGGGGCTGACCTGCATTCTGGTCGTGGCGGTCGCTATGGTTCACCTGCATAATGGATTTTTCATGAACTGGGGCGGCCATCAGCCAGGTGAGGGGATCGAGTTCTTTATTCTCGCGAGCGGCCTGACCCTGGCTCTGATTATCTCAGGCGCCGGTAGCTGGTCGCTTGACGCCCTGATCCATCAGCGCCTAAAGGCGACAAAAAGGACGCCTGTCCCTAGCGAAGTGCACCCGGCCACCCAAAGCCGTTGATTGGGGCAGCCTCTATACACATCCTCGCGCCATTATCAACGTTGATAAAATGACGCGAGGGTACACACACAATAGCGAGAACCTCTCTTCAACATGCAGCGTCCCCGCGCCATAATATATCCTTCCCTAAACCCAACGCGGTTCCCATAGGAACGTTTTTTGACTTATGTTAAGCGGTTAAGGAGGTCAGGCTCGGGTGCCGGTAATAAGGGCGGCAGGCAGGTCGAAGGTGTAGATGCCGTCGTTGGCTTGTTCGATGTTGAGATGGGCGCGGGCCTCGGCGGTTGCTGTAGAAAAGAGTTGGAGGATGCGCTCAACGTTCTGGGCTGGTGTGCGCTGGCGCTGCGTCCAGGTTGGAACGTCCATGTGGATGCCCCAGGTGCGCTCATGGCGGGCCGCAATACCAGCTGCTTTGAGCAGTTCAAGCCACTCGGAAATACTGTGGTTGCGCACGTGCGACGGGTCACGCAGCACTTCAATCTGATTGACGAACTTTTCCAGCGCAGGATCTTCGGCACCAATGGAATCGATCAAGAGTAATTTACCGCCTGGTTTGAGGACGCGGGCCCATTCACGTACGGCCTGAGCAATATCGGTGAAGTGGTGAGCTGCCAGGCGGCAAGCCAGCACGTCCACACTTTGATCCGCCAGAGGCAGAGAGTGAGCGTCGCCCTCCACAAAACGGATATTAGTGATGTGCAACTCTTGCGCCCGTTTGGCGGACGCCTCTAACATGGGTACAGTAAAATCGATCGCAATTACCTCGCGGGCAAACGGAGCCAGGGCGTAAGCCGCATGACCGGCTCCCGTCGCCAGGTCTACCACGACCTCGGTGCCGGTTAAAGCCGCCGCCTCCACCAGCCACGGCAGGTCCGGTCCTTGCGCATGGACGGCGCTACTGACATAATCTTTGGCCACCACCCCAAAGCGCTGCTGGATCAGTTGATTCTTCTCATGCTCTTCTGGCTGCAGTACATCTCCGTGGGTCGAATGCTGCGTCATATATGCCTCTTCCTAATGCTATACATAGAAACCCAGCCAGTAAATTCTCGCTGGTTTTAAGTTTTACCCCTACAAAAAGTATATGGCCCCAAAGGTGATATGTCTAATACCAATTTTTTAGAAAAGTGATAGCCAAAAAGCATCAAAAAAATATGACGCGCGTACCATTAAATTGGTTCTTTTGCGAATCTGCTTGTCACACGCTTTTTATTTGTTGGTGCAACACGGTCACACAACGACCGTGTTGCACCAACAAATAAAAACATGTTGAGCACCGAAGGTGCGTAGCGTCAGGGGCCGAAGGCGCGAAATGTATGAAGCGCTGTGATGCAAATGTGATCTATGTTTAATCACTGGTGATTTCCCTGTGATGCAACGCCTTTATGCTAAAAACACAGACAGGTTCCGTCACGAGACAAAAAGGAAACGGCTATGTTGCAGCATATACTTGTCCCATTGGATGGATCAGCTTGCGCAGAACAAGCGCTTCCGGTAGCCGCCAGGATCGCTCGTGCCAATGGAGCAACAATCACGATGACGCGTATCCTTACCCGTACGCAGGAGTATCCATACACACTGGTGGGCGGTAGCGGTATTAGCATGGAAAGATGCTACGATGAGGAGGCTCACGAGGCTGAAGACTACCTGGAAAAAATGGTTTATTCAGAGACGCTGAGAGATATTGCGCTCCAGACCGAGTTGTTCGTCGGCCTTCCACATCAGATATTGCCCGCGCTGGCGCGTATGAAGCATATTGATCTGATTGTGATGTGCAGCCGGGCCACGACGGGATTCAAACGCCTGGTGCTGGGCAGCCTCGCGCAGAACTTGATTCGCCATAGCGCAGTTCCTGCTTTTATCCTCCGGCAGGGTTGCACTGATATAGCTGCTTTTAACACGACTGAAACGCAACAGTTTAGCATCCTTGTAGCCCTGGATGGCTCAGATCAGACTGAAAATGTGCTGCTACCAGCCGCTCAGCTCAGCGCCGCTCTTTCAACACCCAATGCGGGCAAACTGCACCTGCTCCATATTGTTAAGCCGCGCCATGCGGGCAACAGACAACCACCGCTACTCACAAACAGGATCAATCAACACAGGATTGAAGAGGCCAAATTGTATCTCAACAAGCTCAAGACCAACCTCCAGCAGCAATTAAGCGGAAAGATAGCGGTGGAGATAACATCCTCTGTGGTGGTGGATATTAACGTTCCCGAGACGATCATCCAGACCGCGGAACAGGGGCTGGCGACGCCGGGTAGTTCCAATGCAGGTTGTAACGCCATTGCCGTCGTGACGCATGGCAATCATGGCTTAAGCTATTGGTTCGGCGATCATGTTACCGAGCACATGCTGGGTAAGACACGTTTGCCGATTCTGGTTATACGCTTGCAAGAGCAGCCGGCAACCACAAAATCGCGCTAACAAATAGGTTCGAGGCTTGCCCTCGATTTGCCTCATCGTTTGTGGAGCAAATCGAGGGCAAGCCTCGAACCTATATAATCACCGTTATTGTCGCTTTTGCAGGATGGGACGGTGGCGTTGACAGCGGCTTTATGGTGGTGGTATAATCGGGCCGCTTAAAGTTGCGGAATGAGTAGAGAAGCATAGGCATACACAAATTCAATACATGCCCTATCGCTTTATATAACAAATACGGGTTTCCTAACCGGCAGTATCGGCTCACTCTAGCTAGATCTTATCTATGTTATGAGCGTAGAGCTGCTTTTTTATGCCTGCAGAAGCACGAGGCGCTGATCAAATAGTCGGCTCTACCTGTTTCAAGGGTATATAGACAGGAGGAAATCCGTTTTGAAAAGATTGACCGCCAGCATGCTGGTTCTGGCAGGCGCTGCTTCCTTCGGCATTTTATCGACGATTGTTAAGATAAGCTATAGTCAAGGCTTTTCGACGGCCGAAATTACGGATAGCCCGATATTGTTTGGCTGCCTCTGTCTCTGGCTCTGCAGTATTCCTTCTTTTAAATATTTACGCATCCTTTCGCTCGCCAGCATCGGCAAATTGATAATTAGCGGCATCTTCGGAGGACTGGTCGGGGTTTTCTATTATCTGGCCCTGCAGTCGCTGTCGGCTTCTTTTGGTGTGATCCTGCTCTTTCAGTTTGTCTGGATGGGGTTTGTGCTGGACTGGCTACTCGATAAACGGCGACCGACGGCCAGCCAATGGATAGCTATCGTGGTTGTTTTAAGTGGTACTGTGCTGGCGGCGGGCTATGAGGCGTTGCACTTCGAACATGTCAATCTGCCAGGCATCATCTTTGGTTTGCTTGCGGCAGCCAGCTATACCCTCAACCTCGCCGTCAATGCCCGGGTTGAGCTGCAGGTACCCTCTATTCTGCGCAGCACATTGATGGTTACCGGCTCGGTACTGATCACCTTTATTACTCTACCGCCGTTTTTTCTCGCCAGGGGTCTTCCAGGAGCGAACTTATGGATCTTTGCCATATCGCTGGGCCTCTTTGGCGTGATTATTCCACTCTACCTGTATGCGCGCGGCATTCCTGTCGTCGGTTCCGCCATGGCCTCAATCCTTGGCTCGATTGAACTTCCTGTGGTCATTACCAGCTCAACGCTGGTGCTGCATGAGCAGGTCAACCTGACACAATGGCTGGGTGTAGTGCTGATCCTGCTCGGCATCTTTATCGCGCAGCAACGCCTCATCACAACCAAGACTTTCAAACGCTCCCTACCACAAACCAGCAAACAGGAAAACGCTTCATTGCATTAAGTATGCTGACCCGGCCGGGGCAGCGCATTCACAGATTATCTCTAGCGCTTCCGGCGGCGGTATGGTACAACTAGCAGGGGCATGCCAATTTATCCGCCGTCTTTGAGTTTGGCTAGAGAAAGGAGTGCAAATGAGCCAGAATATTTATGACAATATTCGCACGCGCGTGATTGTCTTGCGGGAGGACCAGCTATTATTGTTAAACGATGAGGGCACATGGAGGCTGCCGGGAGGGGGCCTGGAGCCATACGAGAGCTTATTAGAATGCGCCGCGCGCGAGGTCTATGAGGAAGCCGGTATTGAAGTAGAGGCAACCAGCATTGCCTTCCTGGGAGAATGGGTCTATCCTACTCATGCCCCCTGCCCACGTAAACGAATGCAGTATGGCTATACATTGGAGGTGCATGTATATGCCCATCCAGTCAACGCCGATCAACCATTGCAGCAAGAAGGTCCAGATTTTCCGCAACCGGCCTGGATTCCTCTATCCAGCGTCACCCAGCTTCCCCTCTGGCCCAAAGAATTAAAGACGCTAGCCACC
Organism: Dictyobacter formicarum; assembly: GCF_016587435.1. The sequence goes on along the minus strand of NZ_BNJJ01000004.1, from coordinate 238,973 downwards.
ACACTCCTCTCGGGTAAGGCTGTGCCAGGTGTACCCAGCATCATCAAACAGCTCGAAGGTCCGCAGGCCAGGCCACCAGTCGAGCTCGCCTATACACAAATCACGCTCGCCACGCAATCTGAAGTCTGAATGAGGCAGCACTCCCAATAGCGAGCAGGGCGGGGACAACTTTGAGGCTATACAACGCACAAAAAAATCCCTCAGCCGGCTCCTGGCAGTGCTCAGTTGAGGGATATTGTTGATGACAAAGACTTCTAGCGGCCAGCGTGATGATCCTTGATCAACGATGAATACCAGAGCACGCTTTCCTTCGGGATGCGCTGCTGGGTATCATAGTCCACATAAACGACCCCAAAGCGCTTACGATAGCCTTCGGCCCATTCGTAGTTATCCATCAAGGACCAGACGAAGTAGCCCTTCAGAGGCACCCCGGCCTGCACAGCCTCGGCAGCCGCAGTAATATATTCCTGTAGGAAAGCCACACGGCGCGGATCGCTGACCACAGCGCTCTTGCCATCCCAACTATCACTGAAGGCGGCCCCGTTCTCGGTGACATAGAGGGCCTTGACAGCGTAATCGTTATGCAGGCGCACCAGCATATCTTTCAAGGCTGCGGGATAGATTTCCCAGGCCATATCAGTATAGCAGGCCTCGGGGACAGGAGCGACCGTAGCGACCGCATCGGCCAGAGGTACCTGATTAGAGCCGCGTACCAGGTGACGAGAATAAAGATTGATGCCCAGGAAGTCCACCGGTACGCTGATAGTCGTCAGATCATCTGCCTGGATGGGTGGAGGGTTCAGCCCCATATCAGCAAAAAAGGTCTCTGGATAGCTTCCACGGAAGAGAGGGTCTAGAAACCACCGATTAGAAAAGGCATCCGCCAGGGCGACGTCGCGCGCAGTTTCGGGGCGCTCATCCTCGGCATACACGGGATACACATTGAGGGTAATGCCCACCTGCTTTTCAGGAGCGATGGTGGCGCGAATACGCGGCACAGCCAGGCCATGGGCCAGCAAGAGATGATGGGCGGCATCGAGCGCGGCCTGGCGATTCTGTATGCCCGGCGCATGCAAGCCATTGCCATAGCCCAGGTAAGCTGAACACCAGGGCTCGTTGAGAGTAATCCAGCCAGCCACACGATCGCCCAGGCGCCGCGCGACAATTTCAGCATAATCGGCAAAGGCATAGGCGGTCTCACGATTGGTCCAGCCACCGGCATCTTCCAAATGTTGGGGCAGATCCCAGTGATACAGGGTAGCAAAAGGAGTAATGCCCCTGGCCAGCAAAGCATCAACCAGGCGGTCATAAAAATCCAGCCCCGGCTGATTGACATTCCCTCGACCCTGGGGCAAAATACGCGGCCAGGCAATCGAAAAGCGATACGCATCCAGGCCCAGTTGAGACATCAACTCGACATCCTGAGGCATACGGTGATAATGGTCATCAGCCACATCCCCATTGTGCCCGCGATACACTTTGCCAGGGGTAGCCGCGAATGTATCCCAGATCGAGGTACCACGCCTGTCCTCATGCGTCGCTCCCTCAATCTGATAGGAGGCGGTAGCCGCCCCAAACACAAAATCCCTCGGCAGTAAAGAGGCTACTTGTTGATTGTCCACAAACTTCTTCATCTCAAATCCCTTCGATGTAATACCTGGCATTTATTAGCAGCAGCTATGTGAAATAGTTGAAATAAAGTGCTTCCCCGGTGCCAGGCAAGAGCAACTTTCCTGTACTTTACCACATTTTATAGTTAAATCTTCTCATCTGCACTGTGCCATTCAGCAAGCAAAAATAAAGATAAGCGTAGAGCAAACAAATAAATCAAGACAAGAAATAGTATAGCTATAATATATATCGATGTCATATCGCTTTTGCAGCACAATTAGTAGGTATAATCTCAAGCATATCGAGTGCTATTGATTGAATAGATAGCTTCGATAAATAGCACAAAAATACTATTTTCAGCTCGCATTACATCAAGGTTGAGTTAGTAACAAAGTTCGATAAAGGTACAAAATAAATGTATGTTAATTGTCGCTACCCGCTATAAAAATTATATGGTAATTTTGTACTACCCAGCGATGGGTAAAAATGCTTCATAATATAAAGAAAAGAACGCGGGACAATGGATGTGAACCAGCCTGAATTGCGATCTAAGTCACAATTTTAAAAGCGCTAATAATGTGAGATCAAGCACAGAAAATCTGCCTCTATGGATGTATAATACGAGTGGTGGCAAGCATACGTAAACCTTGTAACCTGCCCATACGACAAATGTAGAGTGTTCCCGAGTAAAATAGAGATTACAAATCTCGTCAAAAATATGAGATCTTTTCCAAAATTTAATTGCAATTTAATTGTAAATGTATAAAATACAGACGCCCGAATAGAATGTGGTCGAGTATTGTTATCATAAGTGTGGATCTCATATTTGACAGGTAGACTATTTCATACGCCTGTAAATGTCAGTACTAATCATCAGTCATAGAGGTAAAAACATTGTCTTATTCATCTTATGGCAAACCAACCAGAATACTCGACATGTCTGCCACAGCCTCTGAAAATAAAAGTAATGTATCAGAGGAACAACTGTCGCGAGCCATGCAAATTGAACAGCTTGCAATTCCCGCTGCAACCTATGCCGGTCTACAATTACAGGATGGCAATCTACAAATAGCCGAGTCAGACACTAATCATAAAATTATGTCATATGAAAAAGCTATAACTGAGGCGGATGATAGCGAGGATGCTTTAACCTGGCTCAAGCAGGCAGCACAAGAACACAATCAGCAATTCATTGCCGCTGCCATACGCGAGGGAGATTTTGCTCCTGATCTGGCAGCCAGATTGTGGATACAAGAAGATATTGTGCCACTGCGCGCCGAGCGTCGAGCAGATCAACCTACGACAGTAGAAGATCTGGTACGCCAGGCACGTCTCCAGTTCGATCAAAATGATCTGGCACTGGTACCATTAACAGCCGATCGTGAGGTAGCTGTCAGTGAACTGGTAACCCTCGAAGATTATCGCTCAACGGTAACAGCCGAAGACTTTGAAATGGTCCAACAGCTGGCACAGAAATTTGAAGGCAAGCGCCTGGTCTTTATTAATGCCACCCCACAAGGCGGCGGCGTCGCATTGATGCGTCACGCCCTGATTCGCCTGCTCAAGCTGATGGGAGTGGATGCACACTGGCATACTCTGCTACCGAAAAAAGAAGTCTTTGATATTACTAAAACTAAAATTCATAATGTATTGCAAAATGTGGCCAGCCCATCGACCGAGCTAACGGAAGAGGATAAAAAAGTATTCCTGGACTGGAGCCAGGAAAACGCCATGCTCCTGAACCATGTGTTTAAGCAGGCTAACGTCATCATCATCGATGATCCACAACCAGTTGGCTTGATCCCTTATATCAAAGAAGCGAATCCAGATTGTAAGATACTCTATCGCTCTCACATTCAAATCGTGGCTGATTTGGCTACACAGGAAGGCACGCCACAGCATACTACCTGGAGCTTCCTCTGGAAGTTCATTAGCCAGGCGGACCATTTTATCAGCCATCCAATGAAAATGTTTGTGCCAGATAATGTACCTGCTGAAAAAGTGCTCTATATGCCCGCCACTACTGATCCGGTCGATGGACTGAACAAGCCATTGAGCGAGCAGCAGATGGAAACATACCTGAAACTATTCAACAAGATCCTGATTCAAGAGGGCCAGACGCCACTGGATAGCCAGCGTCCATATATTGTCCAGATTGCTCGCTTCGATCCATCTAAAGGTATTCCTGATGTGCTGGACGCCTACAGGCAGCTACGCCATATGCTGGCCGAGCAACAGCGTCCCATCCCACAGCTCGTTATCGCTGGTAATGGTTCAATCGATGATCCTGACGGCGTTCCGGTCTATAGCCTGATCAAACGTATCCTACAGACCGAGCCATACATCAATTTTGCCCATGATGTCAAGATAGCGCGCCTGCCGCATCGCGACCAGATGCTGAATACCCTGTTGCGCAAGAGCGCGATTGTACTGCAGCTCTCAATCAAAGAAGGCTTTGAGGTTAAAGTAACCGAGGCTCTGCTCAAAGGCAAGCCAGTCGTGGCTTACCGGGTCGGTGGCATTCCACTGCAGATCCATGATAACGTTACAGGCTACCTGGTAGAGACCGGCAATACAAGCCTGGTTGCTCAACATCTCTTTGATCTGCTTACAGACGATATGCTCTATAGCAGCATGAGCTCAGCCGCGGCAGCCCTGGCCAACCGTGACTACCTGACCATTCCGAACGCCCTCTGCTGGCTCTACCTGGCAACAACTCTGTTAGAGGGAGAAATCCTGCCGGGTAACTATCAATGGGTTAAAGCCCTGGCCATGCTCAGCTCTGAAGAAATCGCCGCATAACAATATATCCTTGAAGAAGACAAAGAGCCGCTTCCCTGCTGTTATGGGAAGGCGGCTCTTTGTCTTCTTCAGCGTCCATGATGCCAGCTACTACAGGCAATATTCCGCTAATAAACAGGACAATGAAGCTAAAAAGTGTGGAAATGATGAGGAAATGATGTGTGGATGAGGTGGGATTGGAAGCATAAACAGCTCATACTAGAGACACAATAATGCTTTTCTATGATAGTCCACTATGATTAGAAGGAATGATGGCATATGCGAAAAAGTATGAATATCTGTCTCGGCTGCTGCTTAGCGCTGCTGGTTCTGCTGCTGAGTGCCTGCAGCAACATATCATCGACCGTCACCACTAATGCCAATATACAAACCCAAACCCAGGCGCAAAGTCCGGCGACGAAGATTGTAGTGTCCACACCTACGCCCACCCCAAAACAACTCTTAGACAAAAGCAACAACACCATGAATAATCTGACGGCGGTCCATTTTACGCTGGACGCAAAACGTCAGAATATTGCGCCAACCACATCTACGACACCAGCCGGAAGCATCCTGCAAACCCTGCTGCCACTGCCTGGAGGTGCTGCCTATAACAGCTGGAAACAGGGCGAGGGAGATGAAGCGGGAGCCAATATCTCACAGATAAACCTGAAGGCGAAATGGGCTCTCCCTCAATTCCAGCCCGGTTCAGGCTATTCATTCACGATGGACCAACATATCCAGGGCGATAATGTTTATCTGCTCGGGGAACCAATCGCTAATCAAAAATGGTATGTTATCAGCAAAAAGACACTCGCTGAACAACCCGATACACAGGTTTATGCGCTGTCTGGCATGTCTCAGATTCGAGCGCTCATCGAGCTAGCATTACACAAAGGCATCCTCAGCGATAAAGGTCAGGAGAATATCGGCGGCACTACCCTGCACCATATCCAGGCCACCTTCAATGAGGAGGATCGCACAGCGCTACGCGCCATCGATGTGGAAAACTATAGCACCTTCTTTGCCTCCATGCAGACCGAAAATACCAGCGGCAGCAGCGACTTCTGGATCGATACCGCTACTGGCTATGTCCATCGTGTTAGCAGCACCATTGTCTATAAGACAACGGCCAGCGATGCGGTCAGAGCAATGACCATGCAACAGACCCTGACCTTCAACTGCAGCCGCTTTAATCAGCCCATTACCATCCCGATCCCGCAACAACCAATTTCAACCAATAGCATCGACCAGATTTACCATTATCAACCCTAAAACGGTTGACCCCCATAAACGGCTCCGTTCCCTCACGTCGCTTGCCTCCGATTATAAAACAATCGGAGGCAAGCGACGTCTTTGTTGATAAATATGCCAAAGCTCAAAAGCTTAAATCGTCACGGACATTATGAGAAATCGACAAGGCATTCTTAGCTCAATAATAGCCAGGGTTGCCAGATGCCACCTTCATACCAGGTTTGCTGCAGGACGTTGTTGGCGGTGCGGGCAAAAACATCGATGCGCCCATTGCCCCAGGTCGTGGTAGAGGGACTGGTGGTCAGCACGCCGGTCAGGGTCTGCCAATCGTGCCACGTGCCATCAAAGCTGCGCTGCTGCAAGACGTTGCCAGCCCCGCGCACAAAGACATCCAGGTGATTGGGGCCAATCGAAACGGCAGCCGGATCGGACTCAAAAGAGCCGCCCAGGGGTTCCCAATCGTGCCATATGCCATCAAAGCCGCGATGCCAGAGAGCGCTATCAGCTCCCCGTACAAAGACATCCAGCCGGTTAGGTCCCCAGGTAGTGGCTGAAGGGCTTGAGAGTAAGACACCGTCGAGGCGCTCCCAGTCATGCCAGGTTCCATCGTAGCCCTTATGCCAGAGGGCGTTATCGACGCTGCGCGCAAAGACATCCAGTCGATTGGGGCCCCAGGACACTGCAGACGGATCAGAGGTGAGCGAGCCGCCCAACGACTCCCAGGGATGCCAGCTGCCATCATACCATGCATGCTGAAGCGTGCCGTCGGCGCCACGGGCAAAGACATCGAAGCGGCCAGGACTCCATGCGGTCACTGCGGGATCAAAGGTTATGCCGTCGAGTACACGCATCCAATCATGCCAGCTCCCATCGTAGTGACGCTGCCACAGGCCGCCGTCGGTCCCGCGTACAAAAAGATCCAGCTGATCAGGCCCCCAGGAAACAACGGTCGGGCGCGTTGAGCCCAGCACAACGGCATTCTGGGGCATCGCGGTAGGCGAAGGTGCCTGCGTAGACATAGGCGCAGGCGGTGTAGTTGGGGTTGGATGGTGAGTAGGTACTGGTGCCGACGGAGCATTTTTGGCCTGGAATGCCTGCTGCCAACCGATCATCGCCACGCCACCCACTACACTAGCAACGGCTACCCCTGCCAGGCTACCAATCACCACGCGACGCGAGACCCCCTGGGGAGGCCGCTGCAGAGAGGGGGGCACCGCTGGTACCGACTGAGTAGTCGGGCGCAGTGGCAAACGCTGACTATTTACGCGCGCATGAGGCGGCAAAGGCTCTGGCTGCGGATCAGGGGACACCAGAGGAATAGAGAGCAATTTTTTGGCCGCTGGCGCTGCTTTAGTCGACCAGAAAGAGCGGGCCGCTGGTACTGTCTGATCCACCCACAGGTGCTTGATCGCAGGAGCAGCCTGGTCCGCCCAGCGTTGCTTCAGGGCGGCAAGTACAGGTTGATCTTGTTCGGAGGAGGGTATCTGCGCATCGACGACCGTGACACCGGCAGATGGCACTTCATTAGCAGACATAGACATAAAAGAGGAGAGGCGCAAAGGTTGCCCTTCGTGCGTACTACCACCTGCAGGCTCCTGCAGATCGGAGGTGTAATCGGTGAGTCGCCTGGACACCCCTGCTGTATGCGAGGGCAGCTTTAACGAGACCGGCGATATATTTGCAGGGGTCTGACTGGCATCCTTTGCAGGCAGTTGCAGCGCCTTTGATTTGGCGGAATACGGCAAACCTGGTGATGGTCGCACAATACCAATCTTGTTAGCAGGACTGGAAGACGCAGAAAGCGGTAACCCTGCTGGCGCTTCAGGTAGGGGGCTCACACTCTCGGACATCACCTCTACCGGGGGAGTCAATGGCGGTGGAGCAGGCGCTGCCTGGTCAACAACAGATGGCAATAAGGCCGAGGAAATAACGTCGGAAGCCGCGCGAGGAGCCGCAGCGGCGCAGGCCTGTTCAAAGGCAGCAGCAAAATCCAGCATCGAAAGATAACGATTTTCTGGCTGTTTGGCGATGGCTTTCATCACTACCTGCTCAACCTCGGCCGTTATCTCAGCCTTATCGATCAGCGCGGGAGGAACAATATGGACATGCTGCAGGGCAATCTCCATATCCGTTCCACTAAAAGGTGGCGCGCCACACAACCATTCGTAGATCACCACACCCAATGAATACTGATCACTGGCGAACACAGCCTCAGAAGTAAATAGCTCAGGCGCCATATAGGTCGTCGTGCCAATGGCCTGCCCCTGGCCCGCCCTGGGCAACATTGGATTACTGGGCATGCTCTGAGTGGTTACGGCAATACCAAAATCGCTCAACATCAGTTGCTGCTGCTCACCCAACAACATATTTTCCGGCTTCACGTCGCGGTGAATAACCTTGCGCTCATGCGCATACTGCAAAGCCTCGGCCATCTGCCTTACGTACAGGGCAACCGTCGGCAGTGGCACAATACTATTAAGGGGATGCAGGCGACGCAGAGAGCCATATGGAGCATATCCCATAACCAGGAAAGGCACATCATTTTCAATGCCAAAATCATGCACCGGCACAATATGTGGATGGCCCAGGCGAGCAATAGTACGTGCTTCAGCCAGAAATAAGGCCAGCGCATCCTGGCCCAAATGCAGGCGCAACACTTTGATAGCCGCCGGTGTCTTCAGATAAACATGCTCACCCAGGTATACATCGGCGAAACCACCCTGCCCGAGCAATTCCATCAACCGATAATTCCCAAGCTTCTTACTTACATCGTAGGCCATCGCGCATCTCCTCTTGCCCATACAAGTGCGTTCTCATGCCTTTGACTATAAAAGCTAATCCTGAGTAAGGACGGCATAATGGACCGAATATCTGAATTACACAGGCAAATTCAATAATACATGAGCAATACTATCTTACCATGAAGAGACGCTGACACGACTATGCTATAAGAAAATCGGGGCATAAAGTACTATGGCCAGTCAGCTTCTTTAAGGGAAACGCTGGAACCAGCGCAGGCTAAGACAGCCGGCGAGCAGGAAAAGGACAACCCCGATGGCGCTGAGCAAGGCTGAAATCTCGATGGTTTCGGTCATCCAGCTAATCTGCGTGCTTAGATCGGTATAGATTTGCCGCAGCGTTTTAGTGGCACCAGCGTAGAAGTAGCGTCCACCAGTCTGGCTGGCAATAGCCTTCATGGTGGCTTCATCTACTCTAGATGACGGTCGGCCCTCATTGGCTGGCAATGTATTTCGCAGGCCCATCCCAACCGTATTTACTTTGATATGTTGCTGGCGCGCATGCAGAGCAGCCTGCATTGGATCAGAACCTGCGTTGTTTGCTCCATCGGAGAGCAACACAATCGTGGCCGGGATAGAGTTCCCATTGTTATCCTTTGCTTGCTGCTGCAGTTGGTCCAGCGCTGCATTCAGACCATCACCAATGGCGGTGCCACCACCGGGCAGCAAGGTATCAATAGAGCGTTGGATCAGGCCGTGGTCACTTGTGAGAGGAGCCCGTACCACCGCCTCATTATTAAAGCTGACCACGCCGATCTGTACACTGGCAGGTAAAGCATTGACAAACAGATGGGCAGCTTGCCGGGCGGCCATAATACGGCTGGGAGCCATATCAGTCGAACCCATGGAGCCTGATACATCGAACACCAGGATGACATTGGCGCGATCGAGTGGCAAGGTGATGACAGCCATTGGGCGCGCCATTCCTATAATCAGAGCAATCAGGGCGAACACAAAGATGAGGGGTGGAATATGACGCCGCATGCCGGGTCTTTTACCAGCCACGCGCTTAAGCAGGGCCAGATTGGTAAAGCGCACAGCATAGGCGCGCCGCCGCTTCTGGGCGGCCAGGTAGAGCCAGGTAAGCAATGGAATGATACCCAGAGCTATAAGACAGAGGGGCCATTGAAAGGTCATCGCACATCCCCTTTCGCGCTAGCGGCCAGCGTCACTTGTGACCGAGATTTATGCAGTTTGCACGTGCGCCTCGCCTGCAAAAAACGTATCAGACTACCAATCGCCTCTTCATCGGTACTGATCTGAAGCAGTTCGGCTCCGCACTTCACCAGGTCAGCGCGTAGCTGCTCGGTCTGCTGCCGTGCCGCCTGCATAAAACGGTCGCGCAACCGGGCGTCGGTCGTATCCACAAACAACTGCTGACCCGTTTCCGGATCTTCCAGGGTCACCAGTCCTACATCAGGTAAACAGCCTTCGCGTGGGTCAAGCAGGCGCACAGCTATTACTTCATGGCGCTGAGTCAATTTGCCGAGTGCACCCTGCCAGCCTGCGGCCGCCAGAAAATCAGAGATGATGATCACCAACGCACGACGGCGCATTACGGCCTGAGCCTTCGTCAGGGCCGCCACCAGATCGGTAGTACCTGCACCAGGTTGCTCATCCAGCTGCTGTAGCTGGCGCACACGAACCAACAACCGCTGCAGGTGCAGTTGTCCCACGGCGGGAGGAATGATGGCCACAGGCTTCACCGCAAACAGTAGCGCTCCCAGACGATTGCCAGCACGATTTAATAGCTGACCGGCCAGGGTCATAAACTCAAGTGCGCGATCCAGTTTGAGGCAGTCGGCCGTTCCCCAGCGCGTTGAGGCGCTCAAATCCAGCAAAAACCATACGTCGGCTGCTCTCTCAACATACGCCTCTCGTAGCATCGGCTGCTCAGAACGCGCCGAGATATTCCAATCGATGAAACGAATATCATCGCCGGGCTGGTAAGCGCGAATCTCTGAAAACTCAACCCCTGGACCCAGAAACGGCGAGCGCTCACTACCACCCAGAGAGCTGGCCAGTGGACGCAACAAATGCCAGTCCAGGCGGCGCAGCAGTTGGTGAGAAGGCGCAGACTGTGGTAGGGATGGCTGAACGTCCTCCTCCTCATCATCCAGCAGCAACGACTTGAAGAGATTGAAGAAGGGATGGTCAGGCCACATATCGATCTCCCAGGTCAATATGTGGTGGAGGGAAGCGCCGCAGCAGGTCTCCCACAATAACGTCGGTGGAAACGCCATCAGCCACCGCCTCATAGCTCAGCACCAGGCGGTGGCGCAACACATCTACCGCCAGGTCCGCTACATCCCGGGGCAGTGCATACGGCCGACTACGCATAAAAGCCAGCGCCCGCGCACCGGCAACTAAATTAATAGAGGCACGAGGGCTAGCGCCATAGAGCAACATATGCTGCAAATGATGCATCCCATGCAACGCCGGTTCGCGCGTTGCATGCACCAGGGTCGCCGCGTAAAACACCACATGTGGATCCACATAAATCTGATCCACCTGCTGCTGAAAGGCCCGCAGATGTTCTGGATTCAACAAGGTCTTCAGTACAATATTCGTGCCCGTCACACGCTCTACAATTACAATCTCATCCTCATAGGAGGGATAATCGACCAGCACTTTAAACATAAAGCGATCTAATTGCGCTTCAGGAAGAGGATAAGTGCCATCCGATTCGATTGGATTCTGGGTCGCCAGCACTAAAAATGGATCTGGGACAAAGTGGGTCTGCTTCCCGATCGTGACCTGGCGCTCTTGCATCACTTCCAACAGGGCCGACTGTACTTTGGCGGGCGCGCGATTGATCTCATCAGCCAGCAGGAGGTGGACAAAAATGGGGCCTAACTCCGTCACAAATTCAGCACTTTTGGCATTATAGATACGCGTCCCCACCAGGTCAGCCGGCACCAGATCCGGGGTAAACTGTACGCGCCCAAAACTCCCTCCGACAACCTGGGCCAGCGCCTTGATGGTCGCCGTCTTTGCCAGTCCTGGCACCCCTTCCAGCAGCACATGACCACGCGCCAATAAAGCTACCAGCAAACGCTCCAAAAGATGATCCTGTCCAACAATCAAACGCTTTACTTCGAACAATAGCGGCTCAATCAATGAAGGCTGAGTTGACGGAGGCGCAAAAGACCGTTGAGCGTGAGTCATAAGCATTATCCTTTTTCCCATTCTTAAAGAAAGTAAGAAAGTGTCTAACTCCCCCCATGCGGATGCGATGGCTTGCCAACCTGGGGCGCTGACGCCCTTACAGGTGTAGGTTTTTCAGGGGCGTAGCCCTTGAGGCCCCTGATGCCGCCCTGCGGGCGGCACGGGGAAGGGAAGAGTTGGGGCACAGCTTGATCATGCCCCCGGCATGCTCGCCAAACCCCCAGTCAAGGGGCTGGCCGCCCCTTGCATCCCCGCTTTCCTGGCGTGAATCCAAAAAACCTATACCTGTAAGGCGCTGACGCCCCCACTCTTTTTTTATGAGTTGTTGCAGCAAGCGCGCAATGCGCGCTTGCTGCAACAACTCATAAACATTTTTGAGCGCCGTAGGCGCGTAGCGTCATAGGTGCTGACGAGGCTGTCAGGGACATCATCTCCTCGCCTCAGCTTGAAGGCACGACAGCAAGCTTTTCAAAAAATGCGCATAGCGCATTTTTTGCCCCCAACGGGGATATCCCTCAAGCTGTTATACAACTAACATCGACAATAAATGCGCTTTATACAATTATTCTGTACATAGAAGAACAAATACATAAAATGGCAATTATGGAAACTGTGGAGCAAATAATAATGTATATATGTCAGGGATAAAGATCTCCCGCGCGACTTCATCGGAAGCAGATTCGCTAGTCCAGGTATACAGGTAGAATAGTGAAAAGAGAGGATCATTAGCATGGTAATGCAAGATTCTGAGCGCGTCATCGATTATTTATTAGTTGGTGGCGGATTAGCAGCGGCCACGGCGGCCGAAGAAATTCGTAAACAGGATAGTAAGGGTAGCATTGTACTGGTAACACAGGAAGATCATATTCCTTATCATCGACCTCCGCTTTCAAAAGAATATCTACGCGGCGAAATAAATGAAGATGGGGTCTATGGTGAGGGGGGCGTCTACGTACAGCAACCAGCATGGTATAAAGAGCAGCACATCGAGCTGCTGGAAAAAACTGAGGCAACCGCCCTGGATACTCGAGCGCGTACGGTGCAACTAAGCAATGGGCAGACCCTCAAATTCCGCACGCTACTACTGGCCACCGGCGGTCGGCCACGTCAGTTAAACCTGCCGGGAGCAGATTTACCAGGAGTATACCTGCTGCGCACACTGGATGATTCGAAGGCCATTCGCGAAAATATCAGTAAAGGAAAGCAGGTTGTCGTCATAGGTTCAGGTTTCATTGGCCTGGAAGGTGCAGCCAGCGCGCTGACCAAAGGAGCCAAAGTCACGATCGTTGAGCCTCAGGAGCGTATCTGGCCCACAATGGTCTCACCCGAAGTGTCACAATTCTTCCAGCAAAAATTCGAGCAGCAAGGAGCCACGCTGCGCTATGGTTATAGCGCGGTCGAATTTGTAGCTGGCAACAATGGTCAGATAGCCAAAGTACGCATCGCCTCTGTCAACGACAAAAGTAAAACCGAAGAAATTCCCTGCGATTTTGTGATTGCTGGCATCGGCATTCAACTCAATACCGAATTAGCCGCCTCCGGTGGATTAGAGATAGACAAGAAACATGGCATCATTGTCGATCAACACCTGGAAACACAGGTCGAGGACATCTTTGCCGCCGGCGATGTGGCAGCCTATCCAGATCCTTTCGTGGACATCATGCATTTTGAGCACTGGGATAATGCAATGGCATCGGGCCAGGTCGTCGGCGCCAATATGGTTGGAGGAGATACCCCCTATCGCCACATCCCATATTTCTTCTCCGACCAGTTCGACCTCTCCATTAACATGCTAGGCTATCCATCCAATCAGGCCCAGAGCGTCATTCGCGGCGACATGTCTAAAGGCACCTTTACCGCCCTCTATGTGGAGAAGGGCGTTCTGCGCGCCGCCTTCATGGTCAACGACGATGCCCAGATGGATCTCCTACGTGAGCTGATTGCCTCCGAGGCAAAAGTACAAAATCCACAGCAATTGGCAGATCCCCATTTTGATCTTGCCACCCTCAAATAAACGGGCCATCCCCGAGGGGCGGAATCGCTCGTCATGGGTGCAAATCGGGCGCAAAGCCCGAACCTATGGGTGCCATTTTCCTTGATGTGTTTCGATGGCCCATGTGATGGAACCTTCAAGAAGCATGATCCCAATAGGTTCGGGCCTTGCGCCCGATTTCTCGCTCCACACATGAATATGTTCAAAAAAAACGATGTCATGTTTCCATTCATCAATCAGCAGAACAACAAAAACCTCTACTTGAAACGGCGGCCGACACCCGCAAGCCAGATTATCACATTTCTTCTTACCTTTTATGGCACCCAGTACAATACAAGTAGATATAATAACCTCAGATAAAGAAGTGGTAGGTGGCTGATGCGGAAAAGGTGTAAAGCATCCCTGGTTGCTCTATTCATATTGTCTTATATTGTAAGTAGTATGCTATTCAGCATACAAACCCATGCAGCTCATGGCAAGCTAAAGAGCGGCGTGCTAGATCCAGGCATTGATCAGGTAACCAGAGAGGTCCTGCTCAATATCACCGCCAACGGCTTTAATCCCAACGCAAAAACCAAATCGCTCACGACTGGTGGCCTCTATATCAACTGGATGATGAATGATCCAACACAGATCAATAGAGTCAATCCCAACACCAACAACAATCCGCCCACCAGTCACGACATACAAACGGACCTCTTCTATCTCAACGCGCTGGCAGAATACAAATATCTGCACCCTGACGACACCCGCTACGACCTGGAGATTCAGAAGATGTCTCCCATCGTCCACTACGAGTTCTTCAACTACAATCTGCCAAAAGGGTGGGTCTACTTCTATTTATTGCGCGATGGGTTCTTCTTGAATGATCCAGTGCTCACCGAAGAAGCCAGTATGGCGGCCAGCAACTACTATACCCACTGGTATGATACAAACCTGAATCTGCTCTACAATAAGTCGCATATACCCGGTGTATACAGCGTCGAACATTCTATTACCGCCGGGGCGGCACTGATGGATGCAGGTACACGCTTGAATCAGCCAGCCTGGTTTCAGGCGGGCAAATCTACCCTGGAAATCGCTGTGGCAGCCTCATACAATTTACAATCGCACCTTTTCTATAACAACATGTCGGTGAACAGCGACGGTACCGAGGTCGTAACCAATGATCAAGCGAAACCCAGCACCCAGGGCAGCGTTGTCGAGGCCTTGATGGAAGCCTATATGCTGGTCCATGATCAGCAGTATCTGGATATAGCCAACCAGGTGTTGCAAAGTATGTTGATCGATAGCGGGCTCTGGGATCATACCAATAGAGGACTCTACTTCGCCCTGGATTTGAACGGTGGCAAGCTAGAACAGAAATATAAAGAGACCAGAGCGCAGGCCCATGCCCTGATCGGGCTCTACCGCTTTAATCAGGTTATGCGGACCTTTGGCAAGCCACAAATGTATCTGGATAAGCAGCAGCAGTTGATCTCTTTGTTGGCCAACAAGTTCTATGAGCCAACGTATCATGGCTACTTCTATCGGATGACGCCAGATTTCCAGATTTACGTCTCAAACGATGCCAATGGGCAGCCACAATCTGAGAACTACTTCACGACCGAAGCGATGGGATTAGCCCTGGATGCGCTGCAACAAACTGAAATGCCCACAGTGCCCTTCTAAACACCTCATGAGCGGACGTGTATTGCTTCTACCTCAGGAATACACGTCCACTCATCATCAAACATTACAATCGTTTGGTGACATCCTGCTGAAAAAATCCCACTACCCCCATCACAAAACCGATCACCACCAGAAACGCCTCTATACCAGGAAATAGCTTCAAGATAAAAGGAGGATTGCTGGCTGACATATTAAAGAGAGCCTGCGAAATGCTGGTGGCCAGACATACAGCCAGTAGCATCAGCAAAATGCCCATCAGCATCAGCTTGGTTGATTTCATAGTGGAATAGACCTTTCTATAAGAAATAGATGATAAAACGATAAAAAAATGGCCCAGAATCAGAGAAGTGCTCTATATGCAAGCACATCCTCATATACATATAACAACTTATATAGCAGCCTGGTCAACACTAGAATGAACCATTCGTGCTAGTAGCAGCCAACCGTTCTGTCGTATTAAGAAACAGAGTGCTATTCTGAGCAGAAAGAAACTATAAATTCTGCGCAAAAAAAGCCAGGATCTTTTCCCATGAATCTTTGAGCGCGACAGCATTGGCGGCGGCGCTCCCTCCAAAGGCCATGCCATTCTGGGGGAGATATGCCGGAGGAAAGTGAGGATAACCATAAGGAAAACAGACAAAGTGGCCGGCACCAGCATAGAGCAGGTGCTCATAGGCATAGGGGAACTGCTGCTCGCGCAGGCGCTGGACTACCATCTCGGAAAACAAGCTGGCCGGCCACATCTGATCCTCATCGCCAGAAATGAGCAAAATGGGTCCCCGGGTCTTTTCCACCGGAATGGTCGCCCTGGCCACGTTTTCTTGATCTTGCAGCGACAACATGAAGATGCTCTTGAGCTCAAAAGCGCGTCCTTTCAACCAGTTGGTCATCCAGGAGAGCCATGACCAGAAAGTGAAGCGCGGCCTGGGATAAGGAAAAGGCTCATCATGATATGTCCAGGTGGCCACGTTGCGTCCCAGACCAGCATGGGTGATACCGCTCGGCGAGCCCGCGACAACAGCTTTGATAGCCGGAAACATTGCTCCTAATAAAAGGGACAGTTCACCACCGCGCGACAGGCCAATGACGCCAATCTTTTCCGCATTCACAAAAGGCTGCGCCTGCAACCAGGCAATAGCTTTTTCAAAATATTCAAGCGGTATATTTGCCAGCGTATTGGGCAGTCCCGGGGCATTGAAATAGACCAGCGATAAAGCGGCATAGCCATGAGATGCCAGTACGGCGGCCTGATTGGGACGCAATGAGCCATCGGAACCACTTAGAATAAGCACGCCAGGATAGCATTCCGCCGCCTTAGGATGATACAGGGTACCAACGAGTCCTTGCTCGCTCAATATCACCTTCTCCACATCTGGTGAGACAAAGACACGCTCTATATCGGCCTGCGCCACCGTTTGGCTGGCAATCTCAGCCGTTAGCTGCACATGCAGTGGCTCTTCATCGCGCCAGACAAAGGTGGGCGGTATATGCCTTTTTCTCTTCACTTGCATCGACCAGAACAATCCCATCGCATCAACGCCACGATAGGTGCCGGACAGCGCCTCCTGAAGTCCGGGACGCACCTCGCCCTGCTCATCAGCCTGATAGGTAGCGTACCCATCCCACGATTGCTGATTACTATCCTGCGCCTTTGTGCGCAGCGTCACCATTTGTCCAGGTTGACAACCCGAGCAAACAATCTCTACCGGGATATCAACCAAAGCCTGCTGAGGCGTCACCTGCAATTGAACAACCATCTACTTTATATTCCTCTATCCAATGAAGTCATAGCATTATCATACAATTTGACCCGTAGCAGAGTGAAATCTATCCATAAATGAATGCTGTGCATCCTTCACAGAAAATGTATTTATATACATCTACTTGGAAAGTATTTGAAGTCCATGACGCTGGAAAGTAAAGCGCCCCCATACGGGCGGGCGCATACGCGCCCGAGCCCTTTTAGAGCGTCCCTGGGCCTGGGGAACGCAGGCGTCCCCAATCTCTTTTTTATGTTGGTGCAAAACGCGCGCTGTGCGCGCATTTTGCACCAACATAAAAACCTCTTTTGAGCTCCGCAGGAGCGTAGCGTGAGGCAAAGAGACCACGATAGGCGTGGGAATCAGACACGCTGTTATATGTTGGTGCAGCAGTCGCGCAAAGCGCGACTGCTGCACCAACATATAAAAGACTTTTTGAGCGCTGTAAGCGCGTAGCGTCAGGAGCCGAAGGCGCGAAACATATGGCTTTCAGACACTCTCTTAATAGAGACGCTGAGCCAGAACATAAATAACGCTATCGATGCGGACAAGTAGCGTTTTCACGGAATTTCTGTTTATTGCCCTGAAAAGAAGAGTATGGTATATTTCACCTAGATCATCGATTGCTTGAGAGGAGGAGAGTAAAATGGCGCTGGATAATGAGGAAAGAACCCAACAGAATGCGACGCTCAAACGCCATGGCTATCGTTGGGCAAAAGAAAATAATCAGTGGATTTTAAAAGATCCACAGGGCAAAACGACCACGCCAGAAAAAGCTATTCAGGCAATACGCAACAGAAAAGCACAACCGCTTCCTCCTCCTCCGCCAGTACAGCCAGTCAATGCCGTCGAACGACCAGCGGTACTACGATGGGCGCAACAAATTATCAGGCGCCGCCCTCTGATTCTTGCCAGCAAAACGCTTAATATCACAGGCAGCGATGAAATCATTGAACTGGCCATCGTAGATATTTATGGACAGATGGTCTTTAATTCACTCATCAAGCCGAGTCAACCTATAACAGCTATGGATGGAAATCAGCAAGGGATCGCCACCAACATGTTGGCGCAGGCGCCGACCTTTCCAGACATCTGGCCTCAGATCTATCCGCTATTGATTCAAAATGAGCTGATTATTTATAATGCGGCCTTCTATCTACGTAGCTTACGCCAGGCTGCGGCGCGTTACCAACTGGCTCTACCAGCCATTGTCTCGCACTGCATGATGGCCAAATATGCAGTATATGCCGGAGAAAAAGTTTCGGAGCGTGAATATAAGATCTATGATCTTAACGAGGCATGTGCTGAGTTTGGAATTGGGACCGGAAGCCAGCAGGCCAGCGAAAATGCTGAAGCGGTCAGGCAGTTGCTGCTGGTCCTGGCCAGCCTGGAATCCTGATAGAGAGCAGCGCAAAAAACAAGCATTCCAGCAGCGAGTGTGTTGCACCCAACCGCCGGAATGCCAGCCTATATTACAACAGCTTGCGCAACAAAGTGCCTGCAACTAACTGGGAGGAGGTTCCTCCTTTTTGCGCTTCCCAAACAACCCTCCGAGAAAACCACTGGCGCTATTTACAACACCACCCAATCGGTTCCCCGCCCCTCTCTCCAGCGTATTCAGCACTCCCGCCGCGGCTTCCTTGGCCTGGCTGGCAAACTGCTCGCCACCGGGAATCTTGGATGCATACTGGTCGATCGCTTGACGAATCTTCTGTTCAGCTGTATCGCGGGCCGCCTGAAGATGCTCTGGATTCTGCGGCTGCTGTTCAGCTGTATCGCGGGCCGCCTGAAACTGCTCTGGATTCTGCGGCTGCTCATTTGCATCTGGCGCTCTGTTCACTTCCTCTGGCATGA
The DNA here is from genome assembly GCF_016587435.1 of Dictyobacter formicarum. The sequence goes on along the minus strand of NZ_BNJJ01000004.1, from coordinate 220,083 downwards.
TTCTGAAACCTCCGCTTTTATGATGGTTATCTCATCAGCGACAAAAAAAGAAATAAGCTGTACAAGACATTTTCAGATCATTTTTCACGCCACAAGCATAACATATATGATAACCATTGCGCTGTCAAGGGTCATACAATTTACAGGCAATTTTCAGCTCTCCTCCCTGCTCGAGGGCAGGGAGGAGAGCTGAAAATTGCCTGTAAATTTCATTTGGTTTTATCTAGATTTCTATTAATTATGATTATGTTCTGTTTATAGGAATTTATACAACAAATATGATAGTAAAATGAAACTTTTGTAAAATCAAAGAAATTGCTTAAGAAATATGTTAAAACCATATGCTCAAGATCGTCATATTATATGTAACCCGGTTGCCTGGCTAAGAGAGTTTGTCTGTTACCTCAAAGGAGAAGGCATTGACCAACAATCTTCAGCGCAATTTGGCACGTCGGCTCAGCCGCCGTACGGCCTTAAAAACAATAGGGTTGGGGACGACCGCCCTCACGCTCTCGGGCTGTGGCGTCATCATGGGAGCGCCCTCACCCACTCTATCTGCGCAAGGTAAAGAGGCTGCGCAGGGACGAAAAACGGTTATCGAACTCTATAATGTGTTCGGTGGCGTTGACAACGATCATTGGGTCAACCTGGCACGCAAGTTCGAGGAGGCCCAATCTGAGATCGGCATCAAAATCACCTACGCGCCCGCCGGTGGTGGTGGCGGCGGTGATAATCCCAAGCTGCTAACAGCCATCGCCGGTGGAAATCCACCCGACCTGGCACAATTAACCCCGTTCAGTACCCCGCAATGGGCCGCCCTGGGCGTAATGACCGACCTGACCCCCTATATCAAGGCAGCAGGCATAACTGGAGATGATTTCTGGCCCGCCGCCTGGAACGATATGAACTGGCAAGGGAAGGTCTGGCAGGTACAATGGGATGCCGACGCTAATTTCCCTTTCTTCTGGAACAAGCAGGTTTTTGAAGAGGTCGGGCTTGATCCCGACAAAGGCCCACAAACCATTGATGAGGTTAATGAATTCTCAAAGAAGATCAATAAGACCACCAATGGTAATATTTCCCGCATCGGCATGATACCCTGGGATAATTATGGGGCCAGCAATTCCCTGTTTACCTGGGGCTGGGCCTTTGGTGGCGAGTTCTACGATCGCGAGAAGCAGATGGTAACACCCGATAATGAGTACATTGTGAAGGCGCTGGAATGGATCGTGCAGTATGCCAAAAGCGTTGGGGGCGCTGACCATGTAGCGGTCAGTCCACCTAACCTGCAATTACATCCATTCTCGACTGGCAATGTGGGGATGGCCCCCCTGGTGGCTACCAATTATCGCGACATCGTGAAAGCCCTCCCTAACATGAAGATCGGTGCCGGGCTCTTGCCATCTCAGGGACCAGGAGCCACGCAGCCAGGCGCAGGAGGCTGGCTGGGTGGATGGAGCTTATTTATCCCCACCGGTGCGAAAAATCCCGATGCGGCCTGGGAATTCATTAAGTGGGTAAGCATCAGCGATGAAGGTACAAAAGCCCAATGGGACACGGTTGGCTTCCCACCTGGCTATAACAAAGCTCCGGTGCTACAAGAAATCAAGAATGACCCAGTAATGGCTCCATTCTATACTACTCTTATCAATGCCAAACATTCCCGGCCCGCGATTCCGGTTGGATCATTCTATGCTGGAATCCTCAACGACCTGGTTGGAGAGGCCGTATATGGCAAGATGACCCCCTTAGAGGCCCTCAGGGAAGTCAAAAAACGCACGACAAAAGAGTGGGATGATTTCAACCGCGAGCATGGCCTGTAGCCCGTAACGATGCACAGATATAGCACAACAAGGAGGTTCTGGTGTCTACAATACATGTGCAGAGTGTCCAGAAAAGAAAATGGAGTCCCCAAAAGCGCCGAAATTTCCTGTGGGGTCTCTTCTTTACCTCACCGGCCATTATCGGCCTCCTTTTATTTACTGCTTATCCGTTGATCATGTCCTTTTATTATAGTTTCACCTCGTACTCGATGTTCGGGCCATTTAAGTTTATTGGTCTGACTAACTATATCGATCTTTTTAGTGATGACAACTGGTGGAATTCACTCTACAACACTGTCTACATCCTCATTTTTTCGGTGCCGCTGGGCATCCTTGTTGCGCTTACGCTGGCGCTATTACTCAATGTCAGAACGAAAGGCATCGCCGTTTATCGCACAATCTTTTACCTGCCAAGTATTGTGCCGATCGTGGCCTCCGCCGTCGTTTTTGGCTATGTATTTAACCCTCAGTATGGTATCCTCAACAACATCTTGCAGCTATTCGGTATTACCGGACCTGGCTGGCTGTCCAGTCCCGATTGGGCCAAACCAACCCTGATCATTCTCAGCCTGTGGGGCGTTGGAAACCTGATGATCATTCTGCTGGCTGGATTGCAGGATGTACCACGCGATTTACAGGATGCAGCGCAGGTCGATGGGGCCACCGCCTGGAATCGCTTCCGCCATGTTACGCTACCATTTCTGAGTCCGCATCTGTTCTTTGCGCTGATCACAGGCTTGATCGCTGGTTTTCAATACTTCTCGCCGGTCTTTGTGCTCACCAACGGCAATGGTGATCCGGCAGGCTCCACCCTTATCGCGGCACTGTACCTCTATCAGAATGCCTTCCGCTATTTTAAGGTCGGCTATGCCAACGCGATGGGCTGGGTCCTCTTCATCATCATTTTAATCTGTACAGCAATTACCTTCCGAGTAGTTGCCAGGCGTGTCTATTATGGAGGAGCATAAATCATGGCCGTACAAGAAAATCTCTATTCAGAAGATTTAGAAGTTATCAGACCAGCCACGGCACAGCGCGATGAATCCAACCTCAAGGCTAAGCCAAGAACACAGATGCTGGCGCACATCGCTTTGATTGTGCTGAGCATTCTCTTCATCATCCCGTTTTTCTGGATGGTGACCGGATCATTAAAGATCAACGCGCAACTGAGCGCCTTCCCGATTGTCTGGTTTCCTGATCCAGTGACGCTGGAACACTATATCTATGGACTACAGGCGGTTCCTTTCGGATCTTATGTGCTCAATACATTAGTCATCTGTCTGTTCGCCGTTATCGGAGCAGTCTTCTCCTGCTCATTTGTGGCCTATGGACTATCAAGGATCGACTGGCCATTGCGCACACCGCTGTTTATCACCATCCTGGCTACCACCATGATTCCTTTTTACGTCACGATGGTACCCCTCTTCACGTTGTTCAAAGCCTGGGGATGGGTTAATACCTACCTACCATTGATCATCCCCACCTATTGCGGCATACCCATCTACATCTTCCTGCTGCGGCAGTTCTTCATGACGATTCCCAAAGAATTGTCCGAAGCGGCGCGCATCGATGGAGCTAACGAGCTGGCCATCTACTGGCAGCTGATCCTGCCACTATCCAAACCAGCCCTCGCCACAGTTGCGCTCTTCCAATTCCTGGGATCGTGGAGCGATTTCCTGGGACCCCTGATCTATCTCAGCGACTCTCAGCGCTACACTGTCTCCCTGGGCCTCTCTTTCTTCCAGGGACAGTACAGTACTGAGTTCGGCGCCTTAATGGCGGCCAGTACCGTCATGTTAATTCCTGTGATTGTGCTATTCTTTTTTGCCCAGAAAACCTTTATTCAGGGCATCACATTGACAGGTGTTAAGGGCTAGTCAGAACATAACAACCGGGTGAACAAAAAGGCCAGCGTGAAGTAAATTCAGCACTGGCCTTTTTGACTGGCCTTTTTGCATACTCATGAATAGAGCGTGTTGGGAAAGCATACTTTTGTGCCTTCGGCCCCTGACGCTACGCGCCTTCGGCGCTCAAAAGGTTTTTTATGTGTTAATGCAAAAAATGCGCACTGCGCATTTTTTGCATTAACACATAAAAAAGAGATTGGGGCGTCCGCGCCTTACAGGTATAGGTTTTTTGGATTCGCGCCAGGCAAGCAGGGATGCAAGGGGCGGTCAGCCCCTTGACTGGGGGGGTGGGGGCTGTGCCCCCATAGGTGCGAACGTAAGCAGTACATGAACAATTGAATCAACGAAAGAGACCTCATAAGGATGAGAGATACAGCGTCTGGGCCAGTTGCGTGACCGTCTCTGATTCCTGATGTACGCGGTTTTGTGGATGATACATCAGCACAGGGTGCAACTGTGACAGTGACGCTCGAATCTGCGACCACGTCCAAGTGCCCACGATCATTGTGCGTAGGCTTTGAGCGAGCAGAGCACATATCGCCCAGGTACTCACTGGTCCGGCTGCGTGCTTTGTCGGCTTGCTTGGCAATGCACGACGCACTTGGCTGACTTGCTGTTCCAGTAAGATCCAGCCTACCATCATGGCAGCCAAGACCGCTTGATTGCTTTGGAAGTGTTCACTGCGCAATCGGTGCAAACGCACCAGTTGCTTGATGCGCTTGAAGAGCAGTTCTATCTGCCAGCGCGTGCGATACAGCATCAGCACCTGCTCTGCTGACCAATGATCTGCGGGCAGAGACGTGAGCACCACCAACCAATCAGCGATCTGGATCGTCAATGCCTGGTTGGTGCTCCCATTCTTGCGTGCCTTGGCCTTGCGCTTGCTGTGCGCTCGTTTGGCCGCCTCAGGGCTCAGATGAACCGCCAGCAGGCGCATAGGCTGCTGACGCTTCCGCACCTGGAACACGACGCTGGCTTCTCCCTTGCCGGTTGGCTCCAATTGGCTCAGCCAGCCAGAGAGATCAAATGGCGTCTGGCCGTCGGCCTCAAGCAACGGCATCGTGGACCAATGCAAACGGGTCACGACATCGACCCCTTCATCCAGTTGATCGAGGATCGCTTGGCGACGACAATAGGCACTGTCACCGACAAAGATGTCTCCACGATGTCCATGGAAGTGTTTGAGCCCTTCGCCTACATGGTGATCCGTCAACAGAACCTGGTCTAACCGTTTGCCAAGCAGATCATAACTGCAGTGCAAACGGCGACTTTCTCCCGAGCGTTTCCAGGTGCGGAGATGGGTGGCATCTACCAGACGGATTCGTCCGGTGAAGTCCTTGGGCAGATCCAGTACCTCCTCTGGCTGAGTGGACACCAACAGCGTTTGCACGATCGCAAGCAACCAACTGGAGGATTGACGTGTCCGTTTGGCCCACGAACGGGCTCCATTGGTACTGAGTCCCGTGCTCACTGACCAGGTTCCGACCTCACGGAAAGAACCCAGGCAAAACACATAGGCAAAAATGCCACGCAGCAAATCGGTTGGGCACCGCAATCCATTGGCGCGTGTAAAAGCGTGATGGATGAAGGCTTGCTCATTGACGTCCGGCGGTAAAAGGGCAATGATCTCTTGCCATTGGGCATCATCCATCTGGCCCAGGGATTGCTCTGTCAGACATTTTTGCGTATGATGGGGTCGGCTTGACATGGTTTTTCTCCTTCGTCACGTTTTGGTTTTTGTAACGATACCAGAGAAAGACCGTGTTTGGCCTCTTTTTTTCGTTGTTCAAGTACTATTGTGCTTACGTTCGCACCTATGGGGCTGTGCCCCCAACTCCTCCTCTCCTCGTGCCGCCCGCAGGGCGGCATCAAGGGGCCTCAGGGGCGTAGCCCCTGAAAAACCTATACCTGTAAGGGCGTCAGCGCCCCCAGGCTGGCGAGCCATCGCATCCCGGCAGGGATGAGAATAAAACACGCGCTCTTAATGATTTTTTTGTTTTTGGTGTTATTGTTGAGGGATAACGCAGTTATCGCCTTCGCAGTAGCCGCTATCGGCGTCCGCGCTTTTGACTTTGATCAAGGGGTGGGACTCAGCCCAGGCCTGATCCAGTGCCTGTTTGAAAACCTCGGTTGGTTGTGCGCCTGAAATGCCATACTTCTCGTCAACCGCAAAGAAGGGGACGCCCTCGATGCCAAACATACGTGCGCGCTCAATGTCAGCCTTCACGTCATCAGTATAAGCATTTCCCGCCAGCACTGAACGCGCCTCTTCAGCATCGATGCCAACTTCGGAAGCAAGCTTTACCAGCGTTTCCGTGTCACCGATCGAGGCGCCCTCGGTAAAATATGCCTTTAGCAAACGCTCTTTCGCGGCATCCTGTACATTATGGCTGGCAGCCAGGTGGATCAAGCGATGAGCGTCAAAGGTATTGCTATGGCGGATATCATCCATGTGATAATCAAGGCCCACTTCAGCGGCCAGCGTGCTCACGCGCTCATTCATAGCCGCAGCCTGCTGCACGCTCACACCATATTTCTGCGCCAGCACATCTGTCATTTTCGTATCGGATGTGCGTGGAGCCGACGGATCGAGCTGATAACTGCGCCAGATTACCTCAACCTGATCTTTATGCTTAAACTCGGCCAGAGCTGCTTCAAAACGGCGTTTCCCAATATAACACCAGGGACAGGCCACATCGGACCAGATCTCTACTTTCATGTGTTCCTCCTTTCTGCTTATCACAACAATGAAGGTCCACATTTTATTCTCACCCTGACAGATATGTCACAACCACGCGATGACATATCTGTCCATAAAGGCAACCAATTTATTCTCCAATTTCATCCTGACATAGATGTCACAACCCACGCGATGACATATCTGTCTATGAAGGTCCAAACTTCATTTGCAAACTTCATCCTGACATAGATGTCACAACTATCTGATAAGACTAACAGAGCTTCTCATTATAAACATTTCTACGTACAAATCAGGACGCAAAATACTTATTTCAGGGCTTGTACCATGAGCTGGAGGCAAGTATGATAAAAAGAAATTTTTCTATGATAACACAGATTTATAAAGAATATAAGAAAACCTTTTAGCATTAGATCTGCTGCATTTACCAAACCGGACGTGTGGCAAGGGGTAAAGCGGTCAGAAATGACAGAACTCAATCAAAGAGGTCTGAGGAATCGCCGATAACATCTATGTCATACATGCCAAAGCGACTATCTGGCATGTATGACATAGATGTCAAAAAACGCTCTCTACAGAGCAATAGATTACGATATATTACAATATTGTTACAATCTATTAATGCAAAATATGTAAAAAAATACAAATCGAGCTTGAAATGAAAATTTTTGGCATTAAAAAGACATGAATGACATTTAATATCTTTTTGCCCGCTACTTCGAATTCGAATTAATAATTTAATTTATTAATCTTTAAGAGTATAAGTAACGAATTCGAATTCGAAATGACAACAATGACAAATTAAAAAACGACACCTATGTCAATCAATCAAAAATGACGGATACTTCCAACGACCACTCAGAAAAAAATCAACGTCCCATCACGCCAAAGCAACCTCGAACCTATATAATCGCCGTTATTGTCGCTTTTACATAATAGAATGAGGGTCTATCGGGAGAAGAGCTTTTTGAAGATGAAATTCAGGCTGCCGAGTACAATTACTCCGATTACAAATACTTTTAGCAATGTGCCTTTGAATAGAACTGCAATGAGTAAGGCTAGCAAGATCAGGAGCAATGGATTGCGGTACCAGAGTTGAGCAGCCCGCTTGCTCATAAAATAGATTCCGATCAGTAGGGCCAGATAGAGGGGAAGCAAGAACACGATTGGAACGTGAAATAACACTACTGGACTGATAAAAAGAACTGTCGCCGGGAGGAGGAACCAGGCATTACTATGCCATGGTGCGCTATTTCTTTTGCTGTAAGCAATCCAGCAGGCACCGATGAAGCCAGCTAGTAGTGCCACGGCGGAAACAAGCAATCTAAGTGATCCACTCCACAGAGCTGGCAGGCTGAAGGAAGATAGAACGAGCAGACCGGTAATGCTATGCATAAAGTTTTCCTTTGAATCACATGTATAATGCTATACTATACAAGCTCTTCAAGTGAAAATGCAAGCAGCTCGAAGAAATTTTAGCGTTTGGCTGCATCCAGGGCACGAAAATGCTTGATTGCTTCTACAATCGGTAGTGTACCCTGCTCAATTTCTTGTTCTTGAACTTCAAACATCAATGCGGTACTCTGTCCGGCTGCGCTCAGATGTATCCTGCATTCGAAGATTGCCGTATCCCAGTCTTGTTTGCGGGGTTGCTCGATTAACTGTGGAACAGTCGTGCTGGCCAGCGTAAATAGAGTATTGCACATGTCGGGCTCGATTTTCTGGAGCGTGGTGTGGCGCGCTAGCTGCTGGCGTCGATCCTCCCGCTCTAGCCTGGCATAACCGTCGCCGGAGAGGGCATATTTTTCATCCACCCATTTTTCAGGACTGCCACCGCGAAAGAGCTGAATACCCAATTCGATAGTGTTGTCCAGTTGGCCTGCCTCAACACGTTGTCGGAAGTGTGTTATCACATATGTCCGCCTGTGCTGGGCTGCATTTGCCCCGGCCTCAAAAGCGGCATGCGCCTCTTCAAACCGAGCCAGATCACGCAACACATTATTTTGCATATAATAAGGATCTGGCTCATCTGGATCTAATTGAATAGCCTGCTCAAAAGCCGCCAGGGCCTCGGTTTCTTGATACATTTCTGCCAGACAGAGTCCTTTATAATAATAAGCCCTGGCATTGTGTGGATCATGTAGAATGGCTTGTTCGGCGGCCTCCAGCGCCTCTGCATGAAGCTTTAATTGCCAGAGAGCGTGGCTCTTGTCTTTCCATGTAGTGGCATTGTCTGGCTTTAACTGTAGTGCCAGCTCAAATGCTTCAAGCGCGCCAACCGGATTGTCGAAACGCTGAGCCAGCAGTTCTCCTTTGAGCTGATAGAGTTGTGCGTTGTCCGGTTCTAGTTGTAGTGCTTGCTCACAGGCCGCCAGCGCCTCTTCATAATGCTTTTGTTGGATCAGGGTAGATAGAAATTTGAAGTTCTCTGGTAGGGCTGACTGGTCGTTTGAATAATTTTCACCTGTCATCGTAGCTGATCTCCTGAAATGCAAGGCAGAGACGTCTTCAAAGACACTAGATAGATCATAACATCCATCTGCAAAGTCATCAATATCTATTTACCTGCTATAATAGCTTGATAAGTAAATGCAGGTAAACAGGTGAAAAAAGCAAGGGGGCTAAACAGCCCTCTTATACTTCTGGCTGTCCTGCATGTGGCTCATCGATCACCTGTTGCGGATTGTGAATCACGCGATAAAAATGCACCGGAGGTTTGCGCCGAATAAAACGTGTGATCTGATCACTTTTTTGAATGGTCACGGTCGTGCCATCCCGCACCTCGCAGTTCCATTGTCCATCGGCTGAGAAGATTCCGTTCTGGTCATTGGTAGAGATTTGAAACTGAATGGTGGCTTGCAGTGGAACGACCAGTGCGCGATTAGACGCCAGGTGAGGCGCAATCGGATTCAGGATGCACGCTTCGACCCTGGGATGCATAATCGGGCCTCCGACAGAGAGATTGTAGGCTGTGGAGCCGGTCGCTGTTGAGAAGATGATGCCATCACCATAGAATGTGTCGAGAAATTGACCATCGATCCAGGTCTTTACATAGACACCACGGGGCCAGGTGCCGCGCGCGATCATCATATCATTCAGCGCGATAAACTCCTGTTGTCGCTCGCCTTGCTTTACCGTGGCATGGAGCATGGTTCGCTCGTCTAGCCAGATAGATTTGTCGCCATTGAGATAATACGGTAGCTCTTGTCCCAGTTCTTGCGGCTCCAACTCGGTCAGATAGCCGACGCGACCAAAATTGATACCCAGTATTGGTGTGCTCTGTGATGCACAGAGATGGGCGGCCTGCAAGATTGAACCATCGCCACCCAGGACTATTAGCATCTGGCAATGTTGTAGGTCTGGATCAGTGCATTCAAGCCCTTCCTGGTTGAGATTGATGATCACGGTTTCATAGTCATGCTGTTGCAATAGCGTAGTTAACTCAGGCACAAACTGCAGCGTCTCGGACTGAGATTCTTCGTAAAGCAGGGCAATTTTCTTCATCATATTTTCCTTTACATTCTCAAGATCTTACATACATGTAAGTATAATCCGTTCGGCCAGGGTTTCCCAAGGACGCGCTTCTAATACCGGCAGGTGCAGTCTGGTCGCGTCTGCCGTCAACCACTGGCTGTATAGCCACTTGGCCCTGGCTTCAGTTTGAAGCTCCTGTGGAGAAAATTGTGCCGTGCCCCGCGCACGTGCCTCGATATTGGCCCGTAGCCTGTCCGCGTCGGTTTCTTGCAGAAAAACCATTTGCAGTTGTCCGTGTGCCACATAGGGTTGCAACAGTGGACGCTCTACCAGTTCGGGGAGGATATTATCGCCCTCTATAATCAGCGGCGCATCGGTATCGATATGGTTAGCAACCACAATTTCAAGCGCGGGCAGCAGGGTCCGGCTACTGGCGATCAAGCCATCGCGCAACGTTTCCGCCGCCTGACGCCAGACGTGGGTGGTCTCGGCGAAGAAATATAGATCGCGTGTCGCCTGCGGGTCTGGCAGCACGACCTGGCTGTGCTGGAACGCCAGGCGCAGATCATCGACCTGCAGCCAGGGGAGTCCCAGGCGTAGCCCTGCCTGACGGGCCGCCATGGTTTTGCCTGAACCCGAGGCTCCCCCGATCAACAACACCTTCCACTTCATTGTCTTTTTCAAATGAGGGATAAGCCGCCGAAGAGGCGGGCATGTTCAACTTTGATACATCTATTCTCTACATAGAGGAGTCCGGCTGCCAGGGCGCGCCGTTTCGTCTCGTCATTGGCGATGCCCAGCTGGAGCCAGAGCGCCCTGGCACCTACGCTGGCCGCTTCATCAGCAAAAGGAGGGGTCTGTTCAGGGCGGCGAAATACATTGACGATCTCGATCTGCTCGCCCGCGGCTGCCGCATCCGCCAGCGTAGCATAGACGCGCTGGCCCAGAATCTGCTGACCTGCGTAGAGGGGATTAATCGGGATAATGTTATAGCCCGCTTCTTGCATATACGCTGACACCTCCCGGCTGGGGCGGCGCGGCTTCGCCGACAGGCCAACCACAGCAATATGGTGATAATCACCCAGAATCTTTATAAGCACATCCGGCATCACATCATAAGCCTCGTCAAACATAATCCCTCCTCGCAAAAATCCCAAAGACATCCCTATCGTAGGTGCGACCCTTGCGTCACTTGCTGCCTCTCGTATTCTCCACCATCCCTAAAGCTTACGCGACAGAATCACACCCGTATTAAGGCCGATTGTATGCAAGCCACCAAAGAAGCGCGCATGTTCCATCTTGATGCAGCGATCCTGAATAAAGACCAGTCCAGCCTCACGGGCCGTTTGGCCAGTCTCTTCATTGCGCACACCAAGCTGAAGCCAGAGTACTTTGGCGCCAATCTCAACGGCCTCAGCGACAAAAGGAGGTGTATCTTCGGCTTTGCGGAATATATCGACGATCTCGATCTGTTCACCGGCCGCTTTGGCCTCGTTTAATGAGGCATACACACGTTTGCCCAGAATGGTTTTGCCCGCATAGCGTGGATTGATGGGGATAATGTCGTAACCTTCGGCCTGCAGATAGATGCCTACAAAATGGCTTGGCCGATATGGATCGGCAGAGAGCCCCACAATCGCGACATGCCGATACTGCTTTAAAAGCTTTAAGCGCTCGTACATGTCGGGCGTAAGCGAATAAGTTGTGCTATCAGCCATTAATCTGCTCCTTTCTCTGCCCATTATGCGTTTGCTTGCGTACTGGCTGTTGCCTTACGCAGCGCTTGATCCAGATCCCAGAGGATGTCTTCGATGTTTTCCAGGCCGATCGAAAGGCGAATCAGGTCTGGCGTCACACCGCCAGCGATCAAATCTTCTTCCGATAGTTGCTGGTGCGTGGTGCTGGCCGGATGAATGATCAGGCTGCGCGCATCGCCAACGTTGGCCAGGTGGGCAAAGAGCCGGACATTATTGATGACGGCTTTGCCTGCTTCATAGCCACCTTTGACGCCAAAGGTGAAGATCGCGCCACCGCCACGGGGCAGGTAGCGTTTGGCCAGTTCATGTGAGCGGTCCTCGGGCAAACCTGAATAGCGTACCCAGTTGACGGCTGGATGCTCCTGCAAGAATTTAGCCACCTGCAATGCATTCTGGCAGTGGCGATCCATGCGCAGCGAGAGCGTCTCTAATCCCTGGAGGAAGAGAAATGAGTTGAATGGACTCAGGCTGGGACCCGTGTCGCGTACCGTTTCTACACGTGCCTTCATCACAAAGCAGAAATCGCCAAAGGTCTCGTAAAAACGTACTCCATGATAGCCGGGTGATGGATCGACGATATGGGCGAATTTCCCATTGTCCCAGGGGAATTTGCCGTTTTCGATCAAGACGCCGCCGATAGATGTGCCATGACCACCAATGAATTTAGTGGCCGAATGCACCACGATATCTGCACCATGCTCAAAGGGACGACAGAGGTAGGGGGTGGCAAAGGTATTGTCAATGACGAGTGGCACTCCCGCTTCATGAGCGATATCTGCAACGGCCCGTATATCCAGCACGTCACCACCAGGATTGCCGATGGTCTCTCCATAGAAAGCTCGCGTCTTCGGCGTGAGTGCACGCCGAAAATTTTCTGGATCGGTGCTATCGACAAAAATAGTATTGATACCCCACGTGCGCAGCGTCAGATCAAACTGCGTATGGGTACCGCCATAAAGATTGCTGGCCGCTACAAGTTCATCGCCTGGCCGTAGGAGCGTCATCATCACAGCCATTTGGGCCGCCATTCCGGATGCTGTGGCTACAGCGCCCGTGCCACCTTCGAGGGCGGCAATCCGTTCCTCAAACGCAGCGGTGGTGGGATTCATGATGCGCGTATAGATGTTGCCAAAACGCTGCAGCGCAAAGAGGTGGGCTGCATGGTCGGTATCATCAAAGATATACGACGTTGTCTGGTAGATAGGCACTGCCTGGGCCCCGGTCGTTGGATCAGGTCGTTGTCCCGCATGCAGGGCCAGCGTATCAAAACCAAAGACGTGATCACCATCGATTTCTGGCATTGTTCTATGTTCTCCTGCCGAATATATAGATATTTGCTCTACATAGCATATGAATTTTAGCGGACAAATAGCAAGTCTACACCGGATCGCAAACGACTATTTGATTGGACTATCCCGGCGCATTCTGTACTATATCATACAACCAGTTCGGGCGCGGATGTGCACGTCCGCCAGCGAGCAACACACGTCCCACGGAGGACAACTTATATCTCGGGCCAACAATAAAGCGTTATATTGCAGACAAACAATAAAAAGTAGGGGAAAAGGTGAAGTAAATATCACCTTTTCCCCTACTTAGTACCAGTGGAGAATTAGAAGTCGCGTTTGCCACCCTGAGCTTTGTTCTGATCAAATGAACCAGAATTGAGAGCCTTGCTGACCTCGCTGACAGAGTTGTACTGCTGCTGAGCATTGAGCTGACGTAGAGCATTACAAACCTGCTCATCAGCGCCCTGCTGTCGAGCAAAAGCAATGATTTCCTCGCGCTTGGCCGGGAAATGCATATTTTTCAAATGCTTCTCAATATTGAGTGATTCTGCTGTAGCCATGTGATTTCTCCTTAAAACGTTCGAAAAGATACGAACTTAACTTGCGAAATACTCCAAATTTGTAATGCAACAAATTTGGATAACTTCTGTTATTAGACTACCCCCACATAGAAGACACGCATGTTCATCCGTAAATATTTTTAAGTGATACCAGAAAGAAGTTATCAGGCATAATGCCAGAAACGTCATGCGTCACCGTCCCATAACGCAAAAAGGGGAAGGATCCCACAAAAGACACGTTCTTTTGTGGGATCCTTCCCCTTGCAGGGTTGTTGGGATTAGGAGAATGTTGGCAGGTATTCGCGCTGGGCTTCCCAGAGCTCGTCGAAAAGGGCGCTGATCTCGGCTGGCGAGCAGACAGCAGCCGTCAGGGGATCAATCATCAATGCGTAACGGGCCGCTTCTTTGTCATGGGTGAATAAGGCTTCAGTCACCAGCGAATGTACGCTCATGTGGGCTTTATTCAGGGCAGCCAGTTGCTCGGGCAGCTTGCCAAAGTGGGTTGGCTGGATACCATTGCGATCAACCAGACAGGCAACCTCGACACAACCATCAGGCAGGTTATCAATCAAGCCTTCGTTGCGCACATTACCGTAGATAACCTTGGTGCGATTCTGGGTTACCGCCTCGATAATGTCTGAACCATACTCGTGGCTACGCTTGAAGGGCAACTCTTTGGTGCCGTCTAGCAGATCTTTGATGTATTGTTCGTTATTGGCGCGCCAGGTTGGCCAGTTATTGGCATAGAAGCCTGTCTCACCAAGATAGCCAGGGCGACAATATTTTTCGATCAGCTCAGGGCGCTTGCGGAAGTAGGGCACATATTCTGAAAAGTGGCCGCTACTCTCGGTCACAAAGGCACCCAGGTGCAGCATGATTTCCAGGCGCACAGGATCTTTTTCGTAGACCTCGGGATCCTTCATGCGTTCGCGCAGGCGGGGATACATGTCTTCGCCATTATGACGCAAAACGGTAAACCAGGCATTGTGGTTGATGCCCGCGCAACGCCATTCCAGCTCTTCATATGGCACACCCAGGTAGCCAGCCAGTTGCTTAGAAGTACCCTGCACGCTATGGCACAGGCCAACGGTCTTCATGGCAGTGCCAGTCAAGGCGGCATAGGTCAGGATAGACATTGGATTGGTATAGTTCAACACCAGGGCGTCCGGACACAACTCCTCGGCATCATGCAGGATTTCCAACCATGCAGGACCTGTACGCAAAGCCTTGAAGATACCACCTGGTCCAATGGTGTCGCCAATACACTGATCAACACCGTACTTCATGGGAATATCAAAGTCGTGGCGCACATTGGCCATGCCAGCAACTTCAATCGTGTTGATGAGGAAGTTGGTGCCGGGCAGCACCTCACGCCGCTTCGTCGAAGACTCAACCTTCCAATTGCGACCACTATGCGCGACCAGCTTCTCCGCAATCTGGTGGGCCAATTCCAGACGTGCAGCATCGATATCCACCAGGGCGAATGTACCTTCCTGCAAGCCGTCGATATGCAAAATATCGGTCATCAGCTGGCGTGCAAAGACCGTACTACCCGCACCCATAAAAGTAATTTTCGTCATTGTTGAAAACTCCTTGCTCCCCTGGAGCTAGTTCATTCCATTGAACGTATTAAATTTTGCTACCCAACCATCATCATTGACCAGCCAGGCCATAAGCGTACTTTACTCAGGTAATGCGGCAGAGCCGGTGGAGGCGCGCGTAATCAGTTGGGTAGGAATAATGATTGGTGATAGCACGGGCGCATCGTGCTCGTCCTCAGACTCAATCATGCTGATGAGCCGTTGGATAGCACCTTGCACCATCGCAGAGCGATCCTGGCGAATCGTTGTCAGGGGTGGCTCGGTATAGCGGCAAAGATCCACATCGTCGAATCCAACCACAGACACATCGCCCGGCACATGTAATCCATGCTGGTGTAAAGCGCGCAAAACGCCGATTGCCATCAAATCACTGCCCGCCACAATGGCGGTAAAGTCTCGTGGCTGCCGCTCTTGCAGCAAGGTCAAGGTCGTCTGATACGCTTCCTCGGTATTCCAGCCCGACGCATATACCAGTTGTTCATCAACCGGCAAGCCAGCCTGCTGCAGAGCCTGGCGATAGCCGGTCAGACGCGCAGATCCAATCGGGCCATCCGTTCCCGATATGAGCGTCACAATGCGCTGATGCCCCAGTTGAATCAGATGCTCGGTAGCTTGCCTTGACCCATCCAGGTTATCAGAAGTCACATACGTAGAATTCCGTCCCTGGCTGAGGCTATCAATAAACACGGTCGGAATCTCTGCCTCCAACAACGCTTTAACGCGCTCATCGGCAGGATTCATCGCGATAGCAAGGATGCCAGCCACATGGCGCATCTGCAAACTACGGATATAGTTTTTCGCTGCATACGGTGAAGAAGGAAGAAGCAAATCATAGCGAGCGGCAGCGATCTCTTGCTCGACATCACGCAGCAAATCCAGATAAAAATAATGCTGCGTCTCGCCAAAGCTGGAGAACACGGTCGATTTCTGGTCGCCATAGAAAAGACAGAGCGCGATCGTCCGTGAGCGCTGTCGCACCAGGCTCTGGGCCACCACATCAGGCTCATAGCCAAGCGAGATAATCGCCTCTTGAATGCGCTTTCTCGCTTCCGCGCTAACACGTGGAGACCCGTTAAGTGCTCGCGAAACTGTGGCTCGCGACACACCAGCCATCCGAGCAACCTGCTCACTTGTAACCATTCACTCTACCTCCATGAACCAGTGTACACGTGTACATGTACACGTGTACACAGAATGACATAAAAAAGCCTTTCTGTCAAGCCTTTCGAGAATTTTAAAAAAAATCAGGGAATAGCACCAGTTCTGCCAGTTTCTTCTTTGAACGGACTGGCAGAACACAGTTGAAAGTAGCTACACGGTATCTGGTTTCAGCAGAGCAGCTAATGGATACGGTGTCACTCTATACTGATAACTATAAAACAAATTTACGAGTAGTGTATCCCTATATTTATGTATTTTTTGTGCACTAAGCTGGATTGCCGTATGAAGGCTGCAGGGCGTCATCATCGGCGGGTGGCAGGATAATTTCGGTCTTTACGGGCGTGGCCGCCAGCCGTTCCAACCAGTTGGTAAAATGCAGCTTTTTAAGCAACGTAAGGCTCAACTCAAAGGCAGGTCCGATGCCCAGGGCAAAGATCAATGTTCCCAGGCCGACGGTGCCACCTAACAAAAAGCCGATCAGCAAGACGGTGCATTCAATGGCGGTACGCACTATAGATACGCGCAACTTCGTCAACGCGTGCAGGCGCAACATCAAACCATCGCGTGGACCAGCCCCCATGCGAGGAGCAATATAGAGCGCGGTTCCCATACCAATAATAGCCACACCCAGCACATTTACAACCACCCTCAATACCCAGGATGTGTGCCCAAGGTCCGGCAGCCAGCCCAATCTGATATTTAAATCCGTAAATGCGCCGATCAAGAGCATATTTAAGACTGTACCAACGCCGGGCATCACCTTCAGGCATAGACCCAGGATAATAATAGCGGCCCCCACCACAATACTCGCCGTTCCAAAGGAAAGAGGCGTATGGAAGCTAATGCCCTGGTGAAATACATCCCAGGGATCCAGACCAAAATCTGAGCGATACAGAAATACAATTCCAGTTGAATAAAAAAACAGACCAACGACAAGCACCACGAAGCGCACCAGATACTGCCAGCAAAGAAATGTGCGCCAGGAAAACCTATGCATGAAAAAACATCCTTTTTGATAAGCAGGGTTGCATCAATAAAAATACGACTTATATTCAACTATAGAAAACTCGACACCAGGATACAACAGCCAAACAGGAACTCAGGCAACAGCCAATCCAAAATATTATCCCTTCCATTTTTGGGCCATATAGATGATAATAGATACAACGAGCAAATAACAAAGGAAGGTCGTATTGCAGATGTCTACAAAAGTGCGGGCAAACTTGAGCGGAGCACTCTATTCCCTTACACTGGTCATCCTGGCGATTGTTACAACAGTGATCGCACTTTATGTTTCCAACCGCAACTTCAACAATGTCCTGATCAATATCAGTGCCTTTGCTGGGGCCATCATAGCAACCATGATCCATACATTTCTCTGGTTATTTGCTATTCTGAGTCCACGCAAACCAACGCGCCCCAGAGGAATCTTGATTGGCCTCGGCACCGGTTTGTTGATTTATCCCATCATCACAAGCACGCTAGCCCTGATTTTCTCGCACCAGGGCAATCTGGCTACCTGGGCCTGGGTAGCGCTGATCATGATGCTCTCCAGCGGCTGGCTGATCGCCGTCATCTATGCCGTTGTGGATTACATCATGGTCTCACGTCTCCAAAAAATGATGGAGGACGCCCAGATTTCTGCTACCGCTCCAAACGATGCCGAAGAGCACGAAACATCCATCAACTAAATTGCTTTTTGGATGCGTTTTCGGGTGTAAGGATTCAATCGAGCGCAAGGCTCCAATCGGGCGCAAGGCCCGAACCTATGGGGGGAATATTTTCGGGCCTCGGGCGAGAAATCGGGCGCAAGGCCCGAACCTATGGAGGTGCGTTTTCGGGCGGTGAGGGATCAGGAGACACGAGCATCCATGTAGCTTTTCATTGCCGACAGGATACGCTCATTCTCGGCACGAATAAGTCGTAGCAGCGTCGCTTGCAGCAAAAAGAACAGGCCATGCGCGTGCAAGATAAGCTCCCGCGTGACGCGCGTACCTTCCGCCACCGGCTGTAACGTGTAGCGAATGGTAATATCCAATCCGCTGGCCAGCCAGGAACGCCGCTGTGGATTGGTGACCTGATGGAAGACAATACGTTTTGCTGGCTCCAACTCAACAATTTCACCCTGCATCACACTGGATTGACCACGATCAACGTAGGTTGTACCTGGCCGAACAGGATAATCTGAGGTCAGTACGGTCTCTGCATACATATTCGAGGAGGGCAGCCAGACTTTATAACCGGGCAGGTCCAGCAACAACTGATAGATGGGATCTGGCTGGCGCTGAATAGTGGTTTGAAAACGTAATTTTGGCATTGACGCTATCCTTGTTATTGACTTGAGAGAGCATTGAAATTCTCCACTTAAAAAGTATCACAGTTGGCTTCTCGCCATCCACCTTTGAACGTGACGCTACGCGCAGAACACAAGCGAAAAGACAACAGCATCTCTCTACTCTGCTCAGGATGCCTATCTATACAGCATATGCCAGCCTGATATGTTAGCTGTTCCGGCGCACATCTCTCTCAGATACCTGCCCGACCTGCGCCAGTTGTGTAGGACTGATGCCTGTGACGCTAGCTGTGGGCAGCGACTGCTCAAGCGATGGAATGGGATCTGCGGTACATACGTTGGCAGGTTGATTATTGGTGGCCTTACAGATGGCTGCCGTGAGCATATTGGCCGCACCCACAATGCCACGCGAGATATCGCTATTGGGATCGTTAACCGCGGTGGCAATATCCTGGTATGACTTCCCGGTCAGGACTGTACCAGAATAGTATGCGCCCACTGAGATGTATTGATTTCCAATCGACATAAATGGAATGCCCGATTGTTGTACATATGGAGGTTTGGCATATTGATTGACTATCTTCTGATCGTCGGGCGATAAGGTTTCCAGTGGGTTTGGATTAGGATTGGTGTTATCTGCAATCTCTTTAGACTCAAAGTCGATATAGTTGCTGTGGTAGCTCGACTTATAAAATGAGAAGGTCGGCACCTGGCTTTCCGCCGATAAAATCGGCGTCAAAGGGCTAAAGGAGCCAAAACGACTTAACGATGTAACGATCGCCCAGCGCTGAGCCGCGCAAATAGGACAATACTCGCCGCCCATGTAAAAAATCTCGGGCTTGCCGTTGGGTCCCTTCAACACAGGTGTGTTCTTGATGGCAGTCAATTGACCATTAAAGGTTCCTTTATCCACATGCGTAAAAACGTCTGGCTTAATGGTTGTGATGGTCTTAAAAGCCGTATCGCTACCGACTTTTGATTGCTCCGCCTCGTAATTAGCAATAAAAATGAAGGCACCCACAATCACTGCTACCATGAGCACAATGCCACCGACCAGCCACCAACTCGATCTGTTCGACCTCTGCTGGCGACCACGCAACTGCTGTGCTGATCTGGATTGCGAGGAACGCTGCTGGCGCATCTGCTCACGACGTTTAGAAGCCGAAAGTTGTTTCTGTTTAGCCATATATATCCCTTACTTTACAAGATTTTTGCAGACACACATGCAAATATCTATTGCAACACAATTGGGTAGAACTCTTACCAGGAATTAGGAAGGAATCCTGAGGAGAGCCATGTTTATTGTTGAGCTACCTGCCACTCCTCTTTAGTGAGGCTCCATCGTAGCATATCTCCATCGGGAACCAGGCGCTTCATTCCCAGCTTTTCCAGCACACGAATAGAACCCTGGTTATCATACAGGCAATCAGCAATTACTTTATATATGTCGCTCCGCTCAAAGGCCCAGGCTATCAGGGCGCGCGCCATCTCGGTTGCATAGCCTTGATTCTGATAGGCAGGTAAAATATTATAGCCAATATCTACCGTTCCCTCTTCATCAGGACCACCCTTCAATCCCATAGCCCCAATCAACACACGCTCCTCACCCTCCAGCATGATAGCGCCATCCCAGGCTTCGTGGCCGGGCTCGCGCTCAAAACCATCTAGTAATAGCGGCAATATCGGCTCAAAATCAGGACCCGGCCAATCCGTCGGAACTTTAGCATCCAGAACCCTAGCCAGCTCGCTACGATTATATAAAAAGAGTCTGATCAAAGACGCAGTCAAAGGCACCAGAGATAAGCGTGAGGATCGTACACGCATCATGTCAAGTATTCCTCTCTCAAATTTATCAATGTAACCACGCTGGTAAAAGCACGCTATCTACAACGCCTGAAGTATACTATATCTTCAGCTATCCTGCACAGAATAGCCCTTAAAATAAGGCCCCAGGAACTTAACTCCCCAACAATCCTTTACGGTAGGCAGCAGGCGAGACGCCTGTGTGGCGCGTAAAGATACGTGAGAAATAATGCCGGCTACCAAAACCATGGCGAGCGGCTATCTGCTCAATGCTAGCGTTGGTCAGCAAGAGTTGCTGCTCCGCTCGCTTGACACGCTGTAACTGGATATAGGCATTTGGCGTCTGACCCACGCATTCGCGAAAGCGACGACTGAAATAATCGACATTCATATGACAAAGCGCGGCCAGATCTTTACAAAGCAGCGGCTCAGCCAGGTGGGCATCAACGTATTCGATGGCAGGTAGCACCGGCTCTAAAGCATTGGTCAGCTGAAAGTAACGCTGCAAAGTAGCTGGCGCTATCTGCTGTAAATATTGTGTCAGCCCGGTGTATAGAATCGCTTTCAGGCGAATTTCCAGGATCAGACCCTCCTGTTGTGGTCCCGTCATCTCCTGAATACAGCTATGGACCATTTGCCGCAGCGACAGAGAAGCAGGCAGGCAGATCGGGGCAGCAAAAATTTCACGATAAATAATTGGCGAGAGGCCCAGTACATCAAAGTGCACAAAGAAATGCCTGAGCGGATGGGCCAGTTGAGCACTAAAACGAACCTCCGCTGGAATCACATAAAGTTGCTCGCCAGCCAGAGGATAAGGGGTTCCTTGATAATCGAGCAGCGCCCCATCACGATCATTCATGTAGAAACGCCAGAAGTGGCTCTGCACGCGCGGCAACTGCCACTGTGCTGGTCTCAACAACAATACCTGATAATTGAGCAGGCGAATATGAATCGTATCAGTCATCTATCTACACATCTCCTGGATAACCATAGTCAGTGATGAAAAATATTTAGCAACGCCGCTCACTTACGGCTAGCTACGCTGCCACCGGCTTATCCCTATGAACAGCATGTACTACAAAAAATTATACAAGCAAATGCAGTCTGACAGTGTGACAAAAATCAAAAAGTCGGGATGAGACACAAAAAGCTCGGATCTCAGGATAGGATTTCATGGATAGAAAAGGTTATCTTTAAAGCAGATTAAGTTGCGGTATTCTCTACATAGTAAAGAGGAACATGATGAGGAGGTCTCGAAGATGAGTGAGTTGCGACAACAAATACTCATACTCCATCTAACGTCGTCCGACCTGGCATCCAGGACGGTTGCCTGGGCGCTTTATGATGGGGCCAGCGCAGAAGATGCGCTGCCCATGCAGTCTGGTGATGAAAAAGAGCCACCCTATGCATCGGTGTTGGCCGCGATGCGTGCGGGCTGGAACGTGATCCAACTGGCAGCGCTCCCGCAGATAATCCCTGGCCATGAACATGAAAGCAGTTACCTCCCGTACGAATACGTTTTGGAACGAAAGGTGGCCATCAATGAGTAATGTAGAACGACATCATCTGCTTACAGCGGAACAAATGGCACGCTTTGTCACCGATGGCTTTCTAATCGTTGAGGATATCGTTCCCCAGGATTTGAATACGGCGGTACTGGAAGCGGAAAAAAATTGGGATGGGCCAGGCTATAATTTCTGGCATCAGACCGAAGTGCTGCGACAGGTTTTTGAAGAGCCACAGGTAAAGGGAGCCATCCAGAGCTTTGTGGGCGTCAACCCGGTCTATGACCATTCATTCCTACATATTGTCAGGGCCCACCATCTTAAAGCCCAGGAATGGCATGCAGACTCAATTATCGATGTGCGCCCATACGCATTCGATGTGCAGGCATTCTATTTTGCCCACGACGCTCCAGTTGAGATGGGTCCAACGCTGGTTTTGCCGGGTTCGCATCTGCGCAAAACCAACACGGCTAGCATCGCACGTTATAAAAATATTATAGGACAGCGCCAACTTGAAGCCAGAGGCGGCACCATTGTCTTTATGCACCATGGTATCTGGCACTGCGCCCAACCCAATCGAACCGATCAGACCCGCTATGTCTTTAAGCTGCGCTTACGCCCAGGTCAGG
The DNA here is from genome assembly GCF_016587435.1 of Dictyobacter formicarum. The sequence continues at coordinate 197,583 of NZ_BNJJ01000004.1, read as the reverse complement.
TACAACGCGGACTGTTTAACACTGACAACTATAAGAGTCCTGATGTTGAACAGATCATTAGAAAAGGCTACCAGGCATGGCAGGGCAATGAAGCGCGACTCGAACATATGCAGCGCGCCAAACTCTGGCGCTACGTGACCGGAGACGACAATATCGATGTCTCCTTTGAAAACGCACTGACACGCATGTCGATTCAAGCTTAAAACAGGCAAGCCAAAAGGCCAAACAAAAAGTGTTGCAGAAAGTGCGCATTTGCGCGCTTTCTGCAACACTTTTTGTTTGCCTTATAAACCTAATTTCCACTTGGCCTGACCAGGATCAGTGGCAAAGGAGTTAAACAGTGGCTCCCAGCTAATCATAGCGCCATGGTCGTTGGTCGGCACCTCAAATACGAGGTTACCTTCAATAGACTGGCCAGGATTGAGGTCGCCAAAGCTCAGTTGATTATCATAGCCATTAGGCACAATATATGAGTGAGTCGTCGACTTACCATCTGAGGTCAATAGCTTGAAGTCAAGCGGGTTATAGTGCCGCTTCTCACTGCTGGTGTTATCAATTTTGACGTGGATTTGCACAAACTGGGTGCCAGCCTTAGCTTGAGCATAATCATCATTTGGAATAGTACGCACCTGGGACATCGTACAATTCACATTCTGCAATGTACGTACCTGGCCAGAGTCCCCACCTGTCGTAGTCTGCCCGCCGGAATTTGTCGTAGTAGGAGTGGCATCAGTGGATGAGGTGCTTGTAGCTGTCGTGTGGGCAAGATTCGTTATGGCATTTGAAAAAATCGCGCAGGACGCAATCAGGGCAACCAGCAGGACGCCGACAATACCCAGCGTAATCCAGAGCCAGGTGCGATTCTTCTTAGGCGCAGGCGGATAGCCAGGATATTGTGGTGCTCCAACGGGAGGAGCATAAGGATTCGGAGCAGAATATCCCCCTCCCAGATTTTGCTGCCCACTCGGCGTGGGATAAGGCGACTGGGGACTATAAGGAGACTGCTGTAGATAGTCAGGTGAGCTATTGCCAGCCGTCGAAGGTGTCGGATAAGAAGGCGAAGAATAGCCCTGATTCCCAGGATAAGCCGGCGGGGCCAGCTGTGTGGGATCATACGGTGGTGGTGCAGCCTGCGTCGGGTCATACTGTGGATATTGAGTATAGTTGTTTTGCTGCGGCTGCTCAGGATTTTGGTTCATAAGAAAGTTATAATCCTCTCCAATAATAACAAAGCAACATGATTTTCGAACGGCGCAACCATACATTGTCATGTTTCAATCACTTCGTAGTATAACTGAAGATAGTAATGAAGACAAGCAAATTACAAAGTATAGCACAGATAGCTATTGCATAGTGCTGCAATGTACTATAACTTTCTAACGTTAATATTTGCCGCCTTTCTATTCCCGAAGAGATGAGATAAAATTGAAATCAATATATACTGAGGTGAAAGTTTTGGTATCTGCAACGGTCTGGTGGGAAACCCTTTTTTCTGTACTCGCTATATTAGAGAACATCGATATTAACTATACTTTGGTAGAATCTTCCGCTCTGTTTGCGCAAGGCGTCGTGCTACAAGAGAAGCCAATTCACGCTCAGACTGCGCCCAATGGTCTGGAGCTATCGATTCAATGGGACCTCATGCAGCGTGTTGCTGAGGCATTCGGAGTGCGGGAGAAGCCAGAGCGCCAGGCAGGCTGCGAAAGCTTTCATGTGCCCTATCAGGGTCTGACGGTGACGTTCTATAGCTATCTCAATACGGTTGTAGTGACCGATCCAGACCGCCTGCAACTACAGCATATGAACAGAACGGTCTGGGTCAAAGCATTGGATTATTATCTGCATGCATATCCCGAGGATCATCCAGTAACCCTGGCCGTACAAAGGTATTTTCAACAACTCCAGCAGCACAACAGCGCGCTCAATCAAAGCGCGTGGAATCAGGCGGCCTATGACGCCTGGGTACAGCGCCATGGTCCGCCACAAGTCCAGGCAGCACGCATCCAGAAAGATCCACAGACGCGGCTGGCCTCGCTCAATAAATATCTACCGCCCATCGCAGGCAAAAAAGTCATCAACCTGCTCGGTTCGCATGGCACCAAAGCTATCGCGCTGGCCATACTGGGAGCACAGGTCACGATTGTTGATATGTCGCAGGAGAACGCACACTATGCGCGTGAAGTCGCCGCCGCGGCCAGAGTCCAGTTGCGCTACCTCGTCACAGATGTCCTCAAGCTATCCCCCCAGGAGTTAGATGGCAGCTATGATCTCGTCTTTATGGAACTGGGCATCCTGCATTATTTTGTGGACCTGGCACCTCTGGCCCGGATAGTGCAGCAATTACTGCGCTCTGGCGGTCGCCTGATCTTGCAGGATTTCCATCCTGTTTCGACTAAATTGCTCAGCTCAAAAGGGAAAAAGCATAAAGTGAGCGGCAATTATTTTGACAAAAGCCTGCATGCCACCGACGTGGCCTTTAGCAAACATCTAACCGAAAAAGATGCGACAGATATCCAGCAAGTCTATCAGCGCTACTGGAATCTAGGTGAAATTATCACCGCCTTTGCGGCGACGGGCCTGGTCATTCAGCGTCTGGACGAGGAGCCGAACAGCAAGATCGATGATATGGGGATTCCCAAAACGTTCACCCTGGTTGCCGAACGATAGGTTCGAGGCTTGCCCTCGATTTCTGGTTGCCGAATAATAATCCCCACGTGGGTTCGGCGCTTGCCATCGATTTCTTCATTGTCGAACGAACAGGTCCGGCCGACGATGCGTCAGTGCGGGCAATGTCTGGCGAGCGACGTCCAGGCGCTGTGGATCCATGTCAGAATAAAGCATGCATTCTCCCTCGTTGCCCTCTGCCAGCACAACGCCCAGAGGATCAATCAGCAAAGAGCGGCCCAGATAGTTATTGCCCACCTGATCACAGGAGAACATATAAGCGGTATTTTCAATCGCCCGCGCCGCCACCAGATGCTGCCAATGCGTCTCTTTCAAGGCGCCCATCACCCAGGCCGAAGGCATTACAAAGAAATCGACCCCCTGCTCAGCCTGATAGCGCGCAATTTCAGGAAAACGTAGCTCATAGCACACAAACAGTCCCATGCGTCCAAAAGGAGTCTCTAGCGGCGTAAATAGCTGCTCACCGGCCGCAAAAACCTCCGACTCGCGAAAGCCAAACGCATCATAGAGATGAGTCTTGCGATAAAAAGAGACCAGGCTGCCATAATTATCAATTACGACGGTGGTATTGTATGTTCTGTTGGCGACCTTATGCGCCGTCTCTAACATGCCGCTTATCACCCAGATGCCGGCCTCGGTCGCCGCCTGGCGCAGACCAGAAACATAGGCACCATCCAGCGATTGAGAGACGCTATGCGCGTAGGCAGCATTAAAATTCTCTTTCGTCAGCAGAGCCATAAATATTTCAGGAAAAATAATCAGTTGAGCGCCAGCATTGGAGGCCTGCCTGATAGCCGCGCTGGCGCGGACCAGATTTTGCGCAGGGTCAACCTGAGATGACAACTGGGCAACGGCAATACGTGTAACCATCTTATCTCATCCTCCTTGTGCAGGCTGGCCCCGGTCCTAATTATGAGGCCAGCCTGATGATAGCTAGAGACGAGTCCAATCAAAGAGTACTCCCATAGCGGTTGCCCGCTCCTCACGTAACATGCGATACGCCTCAACAGCATCTGCGGGAGCATAACGATGAGTAATTAAATCATTGACACGCATATCACCACGTCCAACATAATCAAAAAATAACTCGCCCATGCGCAGATGGGTCCAATAAGCATGATCGGTTGAAGCGGCAGGAGGATTATTATCATGGGCGCCCACAATAGTCAGGCCGCGGGTCACAACATCTCCGGTGAGCTGCTGGGCCGCGGGCGTACCGGTATCGCCCAGCAAAACAACGCGACCTAAATTGCGCGCCAGGCCCAGGGCCAGGGGAAACACCGGAGCAGCACCCGTTACGTCGTAGACGACATTGACGCCCCGACCCTCGGTAAGAGCCAGCACATGCTCTCGTGCCTGGTCCACTCCCATTGGTAGGATCGTCATTGCCCCATGGCTACGAGCCATCTCCAGGCGCTTCTCAGCTACATCGATCGCGATAATCTGTTGTGCTCCTAGAAGCCTGGCATACTGCACGACCAGTTGTCCCAGCAGCCCTAATCCAATCACCGCCACTGTGTCGCCCAGTTGATGCTGTGCTCTGCGCACGCCATTCTGCACAATCGTAGCCAGGTGAAACCAGGTGGCATCCTCATCGGACACGGCATCTGGAATGCGATACAATGGCTCCTTCGCCGGCACCACCTTGTACTGACTATGGCTCTGTCTGATAGCGATGCGCTCACCCTCACGTACGTGTTGCACATCCTTGCCGACCGCAGCCACACGCCCAACCAGGCTATAGCCCGCATGGAATGGATATTTGACCCAGCGATCCCAGTGTGTGCCCGGATCAAACAGCCGTCCCAGGCAAATACCCTCGGTACCAGTGCTGATCAGAGACGTTGTAGCCTGGAGCAAAAATTCATCTGGACCCAGTTCGGGCAGCAATTCATCATAAATTTCAACCTGATTTTTTCCAGTGAAGACAATATTTCGTGATTGCACGCGACAACTCCTGACTGCTCTTTATACAATACTTTTATTCTTAATAACTACCAATATAACATATCTGCCATATTTATCTGTACAGATCTTTTTAAGAGCCAGGAACTACAAATAATTTCGATACTACAAATGAACATTTAAAAAGTTTGAAGCAACTCCAAAAATTAATACAACGTTGTATCGAAATTTTTAAATAATTATGTTACAATTACCTCGACAGACGAAAGTGTTCCCGATTGAAAAAAACATCGAGAAATATTTACAAATAGAGCGACCCGATCGGGAATGGCAGATAAAGCTCATGAGTGCTGAGTGGCTTATCTTTATCCTTACATCGAGCAGAGATAAGCAATGAAAGTTCAGTCAACCATAGTGCCATTCATGCAATGGCCACATTCGTCTTGAGGGGATGCTATATGCAAACATCACAGAACCGGAGCCTACTATCCCACACGTCAATGGAGACGCCAGCATTATGGAACGGTACACAGGAATATCCTTCCACCACTCCATACCGAACCTCTTTTATGCCACCGCCAAGCTTTTACGTTGCCCGCGACAAACGATGATACCTACCAGGGTCCTTTTTTCAGCAACGATATCTGGTGCAGGCATGATGTCTAGCGGACAAACAGTCAACATAATGAGACTGTTTTCAACTTTGATGCCTTAATGACAACTGTAAACGCTCATTTATCCCAGGAAAGGAACTAACGATGATGTATGAGCCAGGCACGAAGTCAGAGAGAAAAAATGGAGGGCGCATGAAACGGCGAGCCTTCCTCGAAAAATCTCTGGCACTAGGCGTTGGTGGTAGCGCAGCGATCTCGCTGCTGAGCGCATGCGGCACATCTGCCAATGCCGCAGCTGGTGTTACCTATTGGAACCTCTTTGGTGGCGGCGATGGTGCACGCATGATTCAAATGCAAGACATGTTCACCAAAAGCCATCCCGATATCGCGTTAAAGGCTGTTACCCTGGCGTGGGGACAACCCTACTATACCAAAGTCGCCATGTCAGCGGCTGGTGGCAGGGCACCCGACGTTGGCATCTGCCACCTTTCACGGCTCTCCACTTTTGCCGCCATGAACTTTCTGGACCCATTCGATATAGACCTGCTCGGACAGGTAGGCATCACCGAACAAAACTTCCTGCCTGAGGTCTGGCAGCGCGCGACATACAACGGCAAGCTCTATGCTTTGCCATTGGATACGCATCCCTATGTGATGTACTACAACACTGACGTCTGCAAAAAGGCCGGCCTGTTAGATGCCGACAACAACCTTAAGCCAATGCAGGGACCAGATCAGCTGATCAGCGCATTCAAAGCAGCCCAGAGCGTCACCGGCTTTACGGGCATAGCATTCCTGGATTCCTGGCGGCTCTTCGATTCGCTGTATGGTCAATTGGGCGGTAAAATCCTTTCCCCTGATGCCAAAGAGATTGTGCTGGATGATGATAAGGCCGAACAGGCCCTGAATTTTATGGCCGATCTGACGCTGAAATCGAAGGTAATGCCAGCCAACATTGATTCAGTGGCCGTCTTTGGTAGCGGTAAATCTGGCTTCCTCTGGAATGGTGAATGGGAAGTAACAACCTTTATTACTCAGAAAACTCCCTTCAACATGATCCCATTCCCTAATGTCTTCGGCAATACACACGTCTGGGGCGACTCGCATTCCTTTATTTTGCCCCATCAGGCCTATCCTGATAAAGGTCGGCAACGCTCGGCCTACGAGTTTATGGCCAGCATGCTCAAAGAAGGTCAGGTCTGGGCCGAAGGTGGGCATATCCCCGCTTATCTACCAGTCGCCACTAGCGATGCATACAAACAGCTCAAACCTCAATCCAACTATGCCAATGCGGCCGCCGATGTCGTTGCCGATCCGGCAGCCTGGTTTAGTGGCGCGGGCTCTGAATTCGAAACTCAGGCCAATGGCGCATTCCAGACGATTCTACTGGGTCAATTAACTCCCAAACAGGGCATCCAACAATTCAAAAAGGCTATCCAAAAGCTCATTAACACACCGTCACCAATTTGATGCTAAGGCAAGTTTCTTTACTCAATGAAAGGCATAACACATGTCTGAAATGCTTATTCAACAAGAGGCAGCCCAATCTGCCAGGCAAGCTCGTACGGCGCCTCAAGGTAAGGTCAACTGGCGCACCCAATTGACGGGATGGAGCTTTGTGCTTCCTTTCCTGATTGGCTATGCAATTTTTACGCTCTGGCCAGTCGTGCTCGGTTTTCGCATGAGCTTCTATAACTGGAGCTTAAACGGCGTAACGCGTTTTCTGGGATTGGGAAACTACCAGGAGTTGTTGGGCGATGCCGATTTCTGGAGTTCGCTCTGGCACACCCTCTATTTCACTGTTTTGAGCACTCCTATCCTTGTGATTCTGGCTTTTTTTCTAGCTCTGCTAGCTAATCGGCAAATGCCTGGTCGCTGGCTCTTCCGCACAGCTTTTTTTATTCCGGTGGCATTGCCTATCGCAGTAACCGCTATCATCTGGAACTGGCTCTATCAGCCCGGCTTTGGTCTGATCAATAATATCCTAGCCGGCATTGGCCTGGGACCGGTTGACTGGCTCAATGATGCCCATGTCGCCATGATCTCGATCGTTATTATGACCGTCTGGTGGACGGTGGGTAGCAACTTCCTACTCTACCTGGCTGGACTGCAACAGGTGCCGGCGGAACTCTATGAAGCGGCCGCGATCGACGGCGCCGGATCATGGGCAAAAACCATCTCGATTACCTTGCCGCAATTAAGCCGCATCACGATGCTGGTGGTCATTCTACAGGTCATCGCCTCCCTGCAAGTCTTTGGTCAGATGTACCTGCTCACCGGCGGCGGCCCCAACTTCGCGACGCGCTCCGTGGTGGAGTACATGTATGAGACGGGCTTCTCATCCTTCCGCATGGGCTTTGCGTCCGCGGCATCCTATATTCTCTTTATCCTGATGCTGGTCATCACCATTCTGCAATTCACCCTGTTCCAGCGTCCACAGAGGAGGGCATAATGGCCACACAGAGCATACAAGACACCAACACAGCAACGACCAGGCGCCCAATGAATATGTCGCGCAAAGTAACCAGCCGGGTCGCCTTTGTCATTCTGCTAATCTTCGCCATTCTCTGGCTACTGCCAATTGCCTGGGTACTGGATACCTCGTTTAAGCCAGAGGGCGAAACGACGATCCTGCCGTTGACATGGCTATCATCAGCCTTCAATATCCAGGCCTATATCAGCGTGCTCTCGACCGGCGATCTGCCGCGCTGGTACTTTAATAGCGTCCTCACCTCGGTCATCATTGCCGTGGCCGTAGTGCTGCTGGCCAGCATGGCATCTTTCTCCATCTCGCGCATCCCCTTCAAAGGGCGCTCAGTCGTCTTCTGGATCATTCTCTGTGGCCTGATGATTCCCGGACAGGTCTTGCTGGTCCCTTTGTTCTCGCTCATGCAGTCGTTCCAGATGATCGATACCTATTGGGGCATTATTCTGCCTCAGATCTTCTCACCTTTCGCGGTCTTTATCTTCAAACAATTCTTTGATGGTATCCCGCACGAATACGAGGAGGCAGCGCGCATGGATGGTGCCAGTCCGTGGCGCATCTACTGGCAGATCTGGATGCCCCTGTCACGGCCGGCCATCGCCACCATCGCCATCTCAACCTTCGTGGCCGCCTGGAACAACTTCATCTGGCCCTTCCTGGTCGTCACCGGAACAGACATGATGACCATCCCGGTTGGGCTGGCCACCGTCCAGACTTCCTACGGTATCCGCTATGCCCAGATTATGGCCTCCGCCATCCTGGGTGGTCTACCCGCCGTCATCGTCTTTGTCATCTTCCAGCGTCAGATCGTCGCCGGTCTTGCAGGCGGTCTGAAGGATTAAACGCAAAAAAAAATTGTATAGGTTGGGACTTGCTCCCAACCTATACGATCTTCTTTTTGCAAAAGTAATATCAAGCATCCATTTCATGTACGGTTGCTCCTCAACAATCACTATGCGACACCAGCAAACATCAACAGAGCGGCCATGCTGAACTGTTGTGGTAGTGCGGCTGGAAACGTTGGGATCCATCCTTTAGGAGCATGCCAGTACGATGTGGGATCATAGAGCAACAGACCCAGCAAGACCTCGGCGATAATACGGCCTCCTACTGGACCCATGTATTCACCGTGATGATATACTTCAGCCTCTTTAAGCAGGTAATACCAGAGTGGAGTCTCGCCCTGCCAACCTAGCTTTCTCAATCCAACCTCCTCCGGCGTCAATGGGCGTACATGCATCAAACCAGCAATCGCTTCACCTGATGGTAAATCTAGTGCCTCGCCACGCTCAAGATCTCGATAGGCCAGTGACTTTTGCTCAGGAATATCCGTCTCGCCCACCACACGTACAGGTAGATCCATCAAGGAATGGGCGATCCAACTATTGATACGCTTACTTGCCTGTGGAGCAAGGCTGCCAGGAATAGAAAAATAGTAAGACCACTCAAGGGCGCGCGTATGGTCAACCGGGCAGGTACCAGCACAGTCGGGAAAGACCTGCCCGCTCGCTCCCCGGCTATTGAGCAAATAGCGGGATCGAATCTGGCTATGTCCAAAACGGTAAGCGGCATCCGCGAACTCGACGGGAATGTAAGCCTGCTCGCCGGGGGCTGCAGCAAAAAAGCGCGGCCCAACCTCTAGTATATCCTCGACCAGATCCTCACCAACAGTCAAAGGAAGGAACTCATGTACAATAATCCATTGGTAGTGCCAGCGCACCAGGCGTCGGGCTTCATCAAACACGGCCGCCGCTGGCGTGCCTTGCAAACGCAAGTGATCCACTACGCGATTATGAAACTTAAGCAAAGCCAGGTGCAATTGTGAAATAAACAGATGCACGTCATTGCGCGGGTCCGCCACTAACGCCCGTCCCTGCCGATTACGCGGCACGTCATCGGGATTACCAGCATCGTTAATACCCAGCAAGAATTTGTCTGAATCATCTAAATCGTAAAGAAAAGGATCACCAGACGGACCGGCACCATAAATGCATTCTAGATCCAGTCGTGGTTGACGGAAATTGCGCAATTCTTTCAAGCGCGCGTGATGAAGAAGGAGGCTACGATCAGCAGTAATGTCATGAGCAATAAATTGGCCCAGAAAAGTAAAACCAGCTGGAATACGAGGATTATCAGTCAGGCTTTCCTGGTCGCCGGATGAGCGAGCGGCAAGATCCATTACCGAACCAGCTCGACCTAGTTTCAGCAATAGGGCTTCGTCTACAGCCAGAGGCGGCAAGTCAGCGAACAGGCGACCATATTTACTCTGGCTACCTTCAACTGTTTGAGCATGGGGAGAGAGTGCGCTTTTGAGATGGGGGCTGATGACACAGCTGTGCATGTTCATATTGAGCTTCCTTTCGAAATAGCCTGCCAACGCTAAAGGAAAACCTCCAATATAACGTCACACAGAGCAATTTCGGGGATGCCAGATATTTGTGCACCCCGAAATTACTCTTACTAGATTATGTACAGTACAGGCCTCATTACTATATAGTAAGGCCTATTTAGTGAATTGATAATGTTAACGCCTGGCGATTTCTTTGTCGCGAATACGCGGCAAGTTATACCAGAGATCGTCGCAGGCGCGCAATTCTTCTTCATCCAGGGTCAATCCGACGCCGCCCAGACTCTCTTTGAGCTGTTCGGGCCGGCTGGTGCCGAGGATAGCTGAGGTGACCGCCGGTTGAGACAGTACCCAGGCCACGGCCACGTTGGTCAGCTGTTTGTTACGTCCCTTCATAAATTCTGAGAGCTGTTTCACCTGCTCGTGCAGCGCTTCATTCCAGTAGCGGCGGCGATACAAATCATTGGGATTCTTCGACTTGAAGCGCGTCCCCGTCTCGGCCTCTGGCTTTTCCACATAACGGCCAGTCAGTACGCCAGCGGCCAGCGGATTATATACGATCACACCAACGCCGTGCTCCTGGCACAATGGCAACAGCTCATCCTCAATCATGCGAAAGGCCATATTGTAGCGCGGCTGCACACACACAATGCGTTCCAGGCCATTGACCTTGCTGGTCCAAAGAGCATCGGCCAGACGCCAGGCGGGGAAATTCGAGCACCCCACGTAACGCACCTTACCGGCGCGCACCAGGTCATCCATTGCGCGCAGGGACTCTTCAATCGGCGTCCCGGCATCAAACTGGTGCATCTGGTACAGATCGATATAATCAGTTTTCAGACGCTTCAAGCTGGCCTCGCAGGCTGCGATGATATGGCGGCAACTCAATCCCTGATCATTAGGATTGGATCCCATCTTGCCATAACACTTGGTAGCCAGCACGATCCGGTCGCGAGCATTACGCTCGCGCAGCCAGTTACCCACAATCTCTTCGGTCACACCCACCAACGCCTTCTCGCCACCGGGATAAACATCAGCCGTATCAAAGAAATTGACCCCACCCTGCTCAGCTGTATCCATGATCTCAAACGCCGTCGCCTGGTCCGCCTGATTGCCAAATGTCATCGTGCCCAGGCAAACCTCACTCACCTTCAGGCCCGTGCCACCTAGACGTTTAATTTGCATAATTTGCAACTCCTTTGCTTAAATACTTTACGCATAAACTATAAACCCTCTCATATCACTGGGGCGCTATCTTATTTTACACTAATTAGTCAGCGTATACGTATAAGCTCGTTGCGCGGACTCAACGGATAACCCCATCAAGCATCAATACATACATCGTGCGATATTCAGGCAGGATGGTAAAACCCGAAACCTCAACAGTATATACTGAGAAAAAGGCATTCAAACTCGAGAATAAAGATTGATGGGTATAATTTCAATGATGGGTATATCGCTATACTTTATATAGAGTAGCCCATATAAAAACTTCAAGGCACACGATTATCATACTTATGCATAAAGATAGATATAGGTTTCCCTTTACACATAAATATATTTTTATACAAAAATGGCTTTCACTAAATATGCATGTGTGCGGGAAGATTAATGACATAAGATGATACAATCGATATTATTGACAATATAGCTATATTAATGTACTCTAGAAGAAGAGCTTATGTATCATTTTTCAGTTTTAAGCTGGAAAAGCATTGGAGGTTTTAGATGCAAGCACCATATGCAGAACAGGCAAACACCCCGGCATATGCCGGCGTAGGAATCCGCTTTCTAGCCGTGCTCATCGACGCAATTATCCTCGGTATCGTTGGAAGTATAATTACTATGCTTTTAAGCAGGCAAGCAGCTATTGCAGGCATCTTAGAAGCACTAATATTCTTCCTTTACTTTATTATCATGGAAGCAACTAGCGGCGCTACGCTGGGCAAGAAAGCACTTGGCCTGCGCGTTGTTCGCGAAGATGGAGCTCCCATCAGCTGGACAGAGTCGATCATTCGCAACTTGCTGCGCATTATTGATGGCTTGTTTGCCTATCTCGTAGGTGCCATCTTCATCTGGACCTCCCCCTGAAGCAGCGTCTGGGCGACAAAGCAGCTCATACATTAGTTGTCAAAACCCGCTAAGCCATATAATTCGATTTCATTAATAAAGAGTGACAGAGGTTTTTCTTTGTCACTCTTTTTGTGTGCGCAAAATAAACACTGATCAGATTTTATGACTGAAAAAGCTTCTGCTGCTTTATTCACGCTGCAACGCAAAACCATTATGCATTACATTTATATACGCAAATTCTTGACTTCACATCCTCTGTGGCCTACAATAATGCTGCAAATTCAGCATCATAGTCTTTGAGAGGAAAATACTCGTGGATAACAATGAAATTGTCAAAATACTCTTCCTGGCTGCCTCCCCAAATAACGCGGCTCTTCTAGAATTAGATAAAGAGATTCGCTCTATCAAAGAAAATATTCGAGCCAGTAAATATGCCAATAATTTTAGAATAGAGGATACCTGGGCTGTCCGTGACAATGATCTTTTGTTTCAGATGAACTTACATACTCCGCAGATAGTTCACTTTAGTGGACATGGCACAAAAACTGGAGAATTGTTGGTCGAAAGAGAGGATAGATCCTCCACGCTCATTTCAGCTCAAGCACTGCAATCATTATTTCGCAACTTCAAAAACTCCACACGTATGGTAATCTTGAACGCCTGTAACTCTCACATTCAGGCACAAATGGTCGCTGAAGATATCGATTTTGTCATTGGCATGAGCCAACCAATAGGAGACAATACAGCCATCGTATTTATTTCCGCTTTTTACTCAGCATTAGGGTTCGGGCATTCAATCCAACATGCATTTAATCAAGCATTAAGCCAGTTACAAATAAAAAATATAAAGAAAGAACACATTCCCAGGCTGTTTACCCGCACAGGTGTTGACGCCAGCACTACCACATGGAAAGAACTACTCGCCTCAAGCAAGCAGCCGATATCAGCACCAGCAATAAATAGACCTATATCTATCTTCATTTCTTACGCGCCTGAGGATGATAAATTCAGGCAAGACTTAGAGAAACACTTTAGCGTGCTGAGAAGAAATAAAACTATTACTATCACGAATGTAGAGAGCACACTAGGTGGGCAGCTAGGTGAGGACAAATTAGTTGAGTACCTCAATGCGGCGGATATAGTTTTACTGTTAATCAGTCCTGATTTTATGTCTTCGGACAGTCTGTATGATAATGAACTAAAGCCTGCGATGAACAGGCGCCAACGAGGCCTCACGTGGGTCATCCCGATTATTGTTAGAAAAACTGCCGATTGGGAGAGCGACGAGTTTTTCGGTAAACTTCTGACATTGCCGCGTAACAAAAAGCCAGTCTCTCTCTGGAGCGATCGAGATAGCGCAATGGCATCGATTGTTCAAGAGGTGCGGCGCGTAATCGATGAAATAAAAGCGCAACGCTCGTAGAGCATATGGCAAGGCATCCGCTACCCGAAACGCAATCCCATCCATGCGACCATGCCTCTTTAACCCGCTCGTGTTTAAGATGCGTTCGTACATGTGCGGGTTACGTTACGTGTTGCGGGCGAGCATGCCGGCGGCTTGCTCCAAATGGCTTGGTCAAATTTGACCTGATACGGTTGCATGGATACAATGATAGCTGTACAGCTCACCCTGCGTCCACAACCCCAGAAAGTCTGAAAAATAGTCCATGGTGCAAAAAATGTGTCTGGACACATTTTTTGCACCATGGACTATCCATAAATACAAATTTAGAATATAAAATGAGAGGAATTAGTGAGCTACGGCCTCTAGTCCGGATACATAGCCTTCGGATTCTCTGGCTACATGTAAGACCCAGAATAGCTCGCGCACAGTGTGGGTGCGCGCAAAAGCATTCCAGCCCTGCTCGCTGCCAACTATGGTTGAGCTGGGAAGCCATTCAAAAGCAGCATACTCTCGTTGACGTGCAAATTCTAGTAGCGCCTCACGCACACGACATTCTTCACAATTTCCACATGTGCAAATTTTCATAAATACAGAACACCCTTTACATAATATTTATTAACCATCAAAATTCTATCATGCAAGCCACGATAAAGGAACCTATCGGGACTGTTGTACGCGCATAAAAATAGCTGCCCACGTGGGCAGCTATTTTTATGCGCGTACAACATATTACCTGGTTGCGACACTGGTATCTTCAGATTCCGAGGGCGCGGGTAACTCTTCTGTCTTTGGCGCGGACTTGTGCCGCGCACGGATATAGAAATAGACAGCCAGCGCAGCGATAATCGGTGGCGCCATCATCAAAACATAGCGTATAGCCAGCTGATAGCCGCTGAGATGGAAGAAGGCCAGATTCATGTAAGTAAGGACGGCACTGGCGGAGAAAACGAAGCAGAAAGCCACCAGCGCACGCGTAAAACGTCCCGTCGAAAAGGCCAGCATGATCGGGGCCAGCGCAACCAGCCAGACTACGTACCAGGAATAGAACCAGGGAGTAACAATCAGAATAATGGTCATGGTTGTCAGGCTACCTACCACCAGGGTACGCATCGAGGGTGAGCGCCAGGTATACCAGGCACCCGCAAGCACTGCCACACCCATCACCAGGATATCAACTTTACTCCAGAAGCCACGATTGGCCAGCGCATGAGCAACAAAAGTGACCACTGGAATCGAAGTATGGGGGTGCACATATAGCCAGTTCATCGCCACACGCATCAAAGAATTTTGCGCCCCACTGGAAGATGGCGGCGTACCGAAACTGCGCACGATCTCGCTCAATCCATGACCAATCCAGAAGGGTAAATATGCAGCTAGCGTAATCGCAACAAAGAGCGCACCGGCGATGACGACATTTTTCAAGGCAGCCCCCCAGGGCATTTCCCGCGCTATCTTACGTGGCGCACCCAACGTTTTAGCGGCCAGCACAAACAAGAAAAGGATGATCACCGGGATCGAGGTAAACTTTACCAGCACGGCCAGCGTCAACACCACCAGCGCCGGCCAATAATGCTTGAATCGGGTAAAGCCAAGCTGATTGGCGCGAAAGCAGAGTAAGAAGCCATACAACAGCAACGTACTCATGAAAACATCGTTATGAGCCCCAAGAGGTCCCTCAAACAGCATCAAAGGATTCAAAGCGTAGAGGAACATTCCCAGCGTCACGGTACGTTCCGAGCGCCCATTCATACGTAAAATGCGTCCAATCAACAACACATTCAACACATGGCAGGCGAGCCCCAGGCATCGATAAATATAAAAGTAAGGTAGTGGGTTATCACCAAAAATAAGCGAGAGCAGTCCGGCCAGATAGACCCAGATGGGTCCATAGGCGGATGGCGCGTCGCTCCAGCCGTCGATATGTGTCAGCAGATCGTTATAAGCAACCTGTCTGGGAGTAGAAAAATATGGATTCGCGCCATGCGCCCCCACCAGATTGCCGTAATCAGCATACACAAAGAGATCTTTTGAAGCCATACCAGGAGTCAGGACAAAAATCACGCCCGCGATAATAGCGCCAATCCACATCCAGCGGCGCACTACTCGCATCTGCTCGTCGCTAGCACGCCTGGCAATAAAGTAGGCAGCTACTGTATAAATGACAAAAGTCAGCGCCAGCAGCAACAAAACCTCGAGGTTGCCCGTCAGATAGATCGCCACATTATCCGCATGGGAAAAATGCATCGGCAGCCAACGCCCCCAACCAGTTAAAAATGGCATCGCTAGTGGTGTAAAATTGTGTGGGGTCGCAATATCCTCCGTCAAACCTGTATAGCCTACGTTCTTCAGGCGAGCAATAGGCGTGGTGCTTAGCAAAATGCATACGACAAAAGCCAGTACACAAAAGATCATAAACCATGGTCGAGCTTTTTTTTGACCCGCTAACTGATTTGGTATTGGTTGCCCTGTTTCTATCGTTTTACTCATAATAATTATTCTACACTCAATATGTCTACATCTTCAGATGCTCGCAACACAGGTTGCACAAACGCTACACTTGTCTAATACGAGAGAGGAATCATGGAGGTAACCGTTTCACACGAAAAAGGTACCAAGCCTATCGGCGCTATTTATCTATCTGAACCATCGGCAGCAGACATAATACTACAGCGGTTATTGCTGGCAGCGATACTCAACAATAGTTTCGCTAATTATATCTAAATGCATTTACCAGTCTCAACCATCCAGGCCTTGACACAAACATAACATAAATACACTGCCATGTACATAGAAAGACCCAAAAGCTTAAAGCGGGCCTGAAAGCCATAGGGTTCGCGCCTTCGGCCCCTGACACGAGCGCCTGCGGCGCTCAAACAGTTTTATTCAGGCAATGGTGCAAAAAAGGCGCGCTGGGCGCGCCTTTTTTGCACCATTGCCTGAGACTGTGTCAGACTCCCACGCCCATCGTGATCTCTCCGCCTCACGCTACGCTCCTGCGGAGCTCAAAAGAGGTTTTTATGTTGGTGCAAAAAGTGCGCTGTGCGCACTTTTTGCACCAACATAAAAAAGAGATTGGGGACGCCTGCGTTCCCCAGGCTCGGGGGCGCTTTGATTCCCAGCACGCTGGGAATCAAACACATTCTGAATAAAAAAGTGCGGCCGCGCATGCGGACGCCCGTACAGGGGTGCTTTGCTCGCCGTACACGGCGAAACAAGCACTTTTTGAAGAAAGATCTATATAAACCTGACACAAAAGGCTCAATAACTATCTTCTCGATTAAGCTATGTATTATAATAAATTATCTTAGCCATTTCTCTGCACACAATGAGCTCAATTTTGGCACATTGTATGTGCATTCCAATTATGAGGTATCAACGTGGCCACACGAATTCTTGTTATTGAAGATGAACCAGATATTTTAGAACTTTATCGCTTGCTCCTCGAAGGCGAGGGGTACGAAATATATACAACTGATACCATATATACTGATCTTACTGAAGTAGAGCATATTCAGCCGCACTTAATTGTTCTAGATTTAATGATTGGATTCAAACAAGAAGGATGGACATTTTTTGAATTGCTTCAAAAGCATACCCAGACCGCATCAATTCCTCTTATGCTCTGTACGGCCGCAGAACATGAATTGCAAGACAAGATCGATGCATTAAAGACGCCCACCATCGATATTGTATTCAAGCCATTCGATGTCGAAGAGCTCTTACAGGTTGTAAAAAAGTTGCTCGCGCTGCCCCCAACCCCGACGTCCTAAGCAACACACCAGACGCCTTTGCGGCGACATTAAAAGAAGCCAGTAAAGCAGTTTTTTTATTTCCGAACTGAAGCGCATCCGGGAGGAGATTTGTGCCTCATTTTGAGTTACAGAAAAACGAAGAAATAAAACATACGCAAACGACGATAGTCATTGTTGAGGATGACAACGCGATTGGCTTATTCCTCACATTAGCCTTTTCCGAGGAGACACCTTATCGATCGATTCTTGTCCCAACGGCCGAACGGGCACTGAGGGTGATCGAAACGGTCAAACCAGACCTGTTCATTCTAGACTATCAACTTCCTGAAATGGATGGCTTGCAGCTCTCTCGTGAACTTCGCATGCAACAGGCCTTCTACGACACTCCAATTATCCTGATGAGTGCAAATCTCCCACGAGGAGCGTTTGCACAACTCAAGGTGATCGGCATCGCCAAACCATTCGATCTGGACGAACTATTAGATACTGTCAATCGACTTCTCAATCAATAATAAAGATGAACAATTAAAACACATTCCAGTCATTATCTGGACATCTTCAGCAGACGATGAAAGGATCACCGCTTGTTTCCAGCAGGGAGCTAATAGCTATATGATCAAGCCAGGCCGGCGAGAGAATTTTTTGCAAAACGCGGAATTTTTACAGGCTTATTGCAGCAAACCTCAAAATCAGACATCCACACACCAACACTGACAAGAAATATACTTCCTCCTCAGAGGCACCCTGTGAGCCGGCAAACAGGCTTCTGAGCAGATTGTAACTGCCCCTAATTACTCAAGCTAAATTGTGACCTGATTCACATCGCAACCTTGTCGTATTGACCAGCAGGTATTTTGCATGTAATATATTCATCAACAGCATAAGGTGACAATCACTCAAATGTGTAGAGACAAATGAAATATTCACGCTCCTGACTTTACAGGCTTATCTGATCTGGAGGTACAACGTTGACTCAAGCGCCTTATATAATAGAGGCAACTATTACGCTGGCATCGATCAGCCTTATCTATATCGCCCTGTTCTTCTGTGGCCTGGTCGTTTTTCTGCTCTCTCTCATAATACTTCAGTGGGCCAGAAGCAAGCAGTGTTCCGTCTGTTTAAAACGTCTGCGCCGCAGCGACAACTATTGCCACTATTGCGGTACCGCAACCCATCCAATTGTCACATCGGGTCGCCAGGGCACCTATGTGCCACAAACCATGCCCTGGCAGGCACCTCCCTCAACATCCAATTACAGACCAGCCACAGCATGGCCAGCGGCTAGCAATCCAGGTGTCATTGAAACGCCCCTGCAGTCGCCCATGCTAGCCGCCACACCCGTCAGATATACCGACAGCTATCACACCACCAGTGATGAGCCGGATTATCTATGTCCCACCTGTAATGGTCCACTCCATTTAAGCGACACGTTCTGTGGTAATTGCGGAGGTCGCCTGGTGCCCACCGTCAACCAGATACGCCAACATTCGTAGGCGCGCCTCTTGCGGGCGCTTTTGCCCGTAGGTGCGCCCCTTGCGGGCGCTTTTGCCCTTCAGGCACGAAAAAACCAATCACGAGGAGTGCCGCAGCGCATCGACTTTGATACGAAAGTTCTTGCCCGGTGCGGGCGTAGGATCATGTTCAATGGATAGCTGATAATCCACGGGATCCATACTCAATTGATAGCGATGAAATAGCGTCGCCATCGTCACCATGATCTCTATTTCAGCGATGCCGGCTCCCAGACAGGTGTGATTTCCCAGCCCAAAGGGAAAATAAGCGCCGCGCTGGCGATGCTCATTCCGAGGCTCGCGATAGCGATCGATATCAAAGCGTTCGGGCTCAGGATACAACTCTGGCAAAAAGTGCGACACAGTCATGGCCACAAACACATCGTCGCCGGGCGACAACTGATAGCCAGCATAGCTCAACGGCTGCGCCACGCGCGCACGATGACCGGTCGCCACCGGATACAAGCGCAGCGTCTCCATCGCCGCTCCATGTAACGTAGTCAACTGCTTAAGAGTCTCCCAACTAAAATCGCACCGTGACCAGGCAGCATCCACTTCTTGCAAGACCCGATCAAGAACATCCGGATTCTTCAATAACGCATAAGTCATAAAACTACAGGTATTGGCAACCGTATCCAGACCCACCAGAAAGGGTCCCAGGCCAGCCAGTTCCAGCGCTGACTCAGGATAGTGCTCAGGGTCCTGCGCCGCCCGCTCTAAGATTTCATCAATCATATCAGGCTTGCCACTCACGCGCGGATGGCGGCGATGTTCCTCAAGCACGGCCCGACCGAGTTCAAGTACACGCTCCTTAGCACGTAGAAACTCCGGCGCAGACAGCGCCTGTCTGGCCTGCTCGTCCTCTCCGAAGGCACTTTTAATCGAGGTATCCAGATACGCAATAAAATCTTGCAGATACTCGCCAGGTCCAAAGTGAACCAGCAGTTGACCCAGTTGCTCCGAAACAATACGCTGCATGGCCGGTCGGACCGCGATACTGGTTCCAGGTTGCCAGGATTGTGTATGGGCTATGGTAATATCTACCATATCGGCCAGTTGATCCAATACCCGGGTTCGTGAATAGGTGCGGCTCGCCTGGGCGCGGCGCTGCTTGTTCGCCTGGCCATCGCGCGCCATGCTCCTGTCAGTGGTACCTTCGATGTGCATGGCAGCATCAAACTCCTGCCATTGTTCTTGCGTGGTGAAGAACTCGTCTTCATAGCGAGCAATAAAAGCATTGGCATCTGGGCCGGCCAGAACGATCAGGGGTCGGCCAGAACTGCGTTGGGGAAGGCGGAAAATGGGTCCAAGCTTACGATACTGCTCAACAAAGATATTATGTGCGCCACGCAGGTCTTCGGGATTAACCATTGGTGCCAGAGGGGCATCGGTCACGCCCGCTTTCCACTCTATAGCTAGCTGCTCAGTCATCTGTTCACCTCTCAAACAGTTAGCAAGATTGATGCTCTAGCTGAGACAAAAATTCTTGCTTCAAGCTATCGATCCATACCAGTTCATTCTGTATCTGCTGCAATTGAAACTGCAGCAAACGGCGAGCATAGGGGCGCTTCTCCATCTCTTCAGTCGCCCGCAGCATCGTATTCATATGCTGCATATGTTTTTCGACAGATTGCGCCCTCATGGTCAGAATATCGACACAAACCGCTGGATCTAACCATTCAAAAAAAGCCACACGCACCATAAACTCAGCATTATCGCTCAAACTTTCTGGCGTATATTCACGCAGAAGAGCTTCTAACACCTCCATGCCCCGATCAGTTAGCTGATAGATATGGCGATCCGGCTTTCCCTCCTGATGCAACACCTGGCGCTGTACCGCTCCCATATCTTCGAAGCGTCGCAATGCTGGATATAAAATCTTATTATTTAATGAGATCGACTGTCCCAGAACACGCTGAACGCTCTTCTTCAGCTCATAACCGTGCTGTGGCCGTACCCGCAGCATCGTTAATATCAGGATATCAGAGTACATGATTCCCTTTCGCTGCCATTTTTATAGGATACAAACATCTAAGTTCTTTACTCATAGGTGATGATAACCTAAAAAATAGAGAAAGTCAAGAGTTTTATTGGAATGGGACGCAAAATAAGCTTGAAGAGAAAGAGTATTTTTGGTTAATTATTGGTGGTAGAGCGTTTATTTAGGCGTTTAAATCGTCTAAATAAATGAAGGCGGATGTGAATAAAAACCACACTGAACGCACCGCATTTAGCACTACCGGAAATGATGGTAAGGGAGAATAAAGAAGATGAGTGACTCTCGTGCAACATTTAGAGAAGCCCGTTTGCGGCATAATATCACACTTCACCAATTGATTAAAGACACCAACATCGATCCGCGGGCAGTCATTTTGCTGGATCAGCAGAATCAGGGAACGCCCGAGCATATCGACCGACTCCTGGCATCCCTTTCGCGTCTATCAGGCACAGAATACTCACGGCGCACAAAAAATATTCGTGCACTCACGTTTAAACTGCATCCAGATTATGAAAGTATCACACCAGATGAAACTGCCGCACAGCTCGCGGCAGAACTCCATCCAACCAATGATAAGTAACAAATCATGTCTGTGTCCGGCATAGTTGAACAAATCCAACCAGGCATACATCTTTTGGTGGACCCAACCTTACCTCTCGGCTATTATACTTGTTAGGAAATATTGCATACCACCACTGTCCGGTGGACAGAAAAAAAGCAGAGAGGCAAGGTTCAGGAGTATGTTCACAACTATGCTATTACATGCTAAACCCTGATACACTGACGGCTTGTACCATACGTGGCTGACCTGGGAAGCGCGTTCATGCGCTACATCACAAGAGGCACCGGTTACATAGCCACGGGAGAAATATATAAAATGAACGCAGAACCGAGCATACTTAACGAGGTCGCCCGTAACTGGTGGGTCACAGCTATACGAGGAGCATTAGCCATCATCTTCGGCCTGGCCGCCTTCTTTTTTCCACGCATGACCCTGTTCTTGCTGACCTATCTCTTTGCCGCCTTTTGTCTGCTAGATGGCATCTTCGCAATCGTTACAGGCTTTCAAGCGCGCCGCTTGCTACGGCACACCACCTGGGCCCCCCTACTCGAGGGCTTCTTCAGCATCGCGATTGGCCTGATCGCCCTGCTCCTTCCAGCCATTATGATCACAGTATTTATATACATGATCGCTGGCTGGGCCATTGTTACGGGTATACTCAAAATTATAGCGGCATTTCGTCAGAAGGAGCAGATTGCTCCCGAGTGGCCGCTGGCGCTGGTAGGGTTGATCTCAATTATCTTCGGAATTATCTTCTGTCTCAGGCCACACCTGGGCATCCGCATTGTCCTGTGGATGATCGGTACGTTTGCGCTGGTGATCGGGGTCGCCCTCCTCTTCCAGGCCTTCCAGACACACTCGTTGAAAACAGACAACCATCCACCAGAGTTTTTTGAAAACATTTAGGCACATGCGCGCCCGAGCCATTTTTAGAGTGTGTCTGAAAGCCAGATGTTTCGCGCCTTCGGCCCCTGACGATTCGCACCTTCGGTGCTCAAAACGGTTGTAATTGGTGGTGCAGAAAATGTGCTGTGCACATTTTCTGCACCACCAATTACAAAGGATGCGGGCGCGCATGCGCCCGCCCGTACGGGGGCGCTTTACTACCCATCGCCATGGACTTCAGACACGCTCTGAATCAGGTATGTGGCTGTGGCGGCAGCGGTGGTTTATAGGTAGCCAGGAGCGGCGAAACGATACGGCCAATAGCTACGCGGTATTTCCTGATCAACCAGGCCACAAGCACAACCGGAACTACATAAATGCTGAACGCCAGCAACCAGATTAGAAACGTCAGCAAGGCACGTCCAAAGCTCAAAGAAGCGGTGAAAGCCTCGCCAAAGGAGCCGCTAAACGACCAGTCAGTATTGGTCTGTGGAGCGGGATCAGGTATATTGGGGATGATAGGCTGCAGGTACAGGTTGACGGTATAAAAAGTAACCTGGCTGGATAATAATTTTAAGTGCGCCTCCGCGGTCTCAATATTACCTTCGACCTCAGACAACTTTTGGTCGATCGTCACAATATCACTGACCGCCTGAGCTTGACTCAATAGCGTTAACAGGCGTGCCTGCTCTCCCTTATAATTCTTAATCCGCGATTGCGTATCGACATAATCATTCGAGACATCTTGCACCGTCTCTTTAAACCCAACTAATTTACCACCGGTTGACCCCTGAACATTGTAGTCGCGCAGGTAGCTATAAATTTGAGGGTATAAAGTGGCCTGGACCGAAAAAGTTAGCGAGACATTATAGTATTTGTCGCCAACCTGTGTATAATCAGCTCCAGCTGAAGAAGAACGAGGATCGGTAGTAGCAATCCAGGACTGAATATCGCTGGCAACTTTGCGCGTATCCTTAACCTGCATGGTCACATTCAATGTTTTAATCAAATATTGAGGACCAGCATCCGCCGAGGAAGACTGTGAGTTTCCAGACTTGTTCTTTTGAGCGCTCGTCGAGGAAGAACCTGAATTGGTAGAACTACTACCACTGGCATTATTAGCTGAATGATCAGCTGGCCGTTGCGCCGTCGGCATAGAGGATGAGGTATTGCTAGTAGCAGATCCAGCAGAACCACACGCAGCCAGCCAGAGGGCCAGTAACATAACACAAGCAAACAGTAATAACTTTTGATGAGACACCCATGTGCGCAACATAAACCTACTCCTTTAGAGGATATGTATTGGTCGGGTAAGCAAAACAATAGTGAAGTGTCCTTTAAGAATCATTCGCCATCATATTGAATGAGAATACATTAAACTTACTCTACTGAAGAGACGTTAAAAGCCTTCCAGGAGTTCCCTCTACACCGGATGTATCAATAATTACGCTGCTTCCCATTCTAAATCTCTCAAGAGAGAAGCCCATCCCCAATAGGTTCGGGCCTTGCGCCCGATTTCTCGTCGATACCCGAAAAACGCCCCTCATAGGTTCGGGCCTTGCGCCCGATTTCTCCCTCGACGCACGTAAATGTTCTATTTTTGAATTAAAGGTATTCGGGGCAGGGTCCGGTAGATTGGCGCACCACCAGGCGAGTAGACAGGGAGGTATGGATAGCGTCCAGGCGGGCTTCGGCCCGGTTACGAAAGAGCACATCGACGCCGGTATAGCCAAGCTCATAACGCGGCTGATGGACAGTTGTTAAAGTGGGAGTAACAAATGAGGCAAAGCGTGCGTCATCAAAGCCAACCACCGAGAGGTCACGAGGAACAGAGAGGCCCTGCTCGGCAGCGGCACGCAACACGCCCACGGCCATATCATCACTAAAAGCAAAAATAGCGGTCGGCCGTTCTGGCAGGCTGAGCAGTTCCATGGCAGCCTGATAGCCACCTTCAAGGGTAAAATCGCTCTCGCGAATTAAAGCAGGATCATGTGGCAGGCCGGTTGCAAACATTACGGCTTGATAGCCTGCCAGGCGATCAATGCTCATGCACCAGCGCGTATCACCGACCAGAAGACCAATCCGGCGATGTCCTAATGACAGGAGATGCTTGGTGGCCGCACGAGCACCACCAATGTTGGCCCCGGTAACAGTTGGAATATCATCGCTCAAGGGAGTGCGGGGATCAATTACGACAAAAGGGAAACCAGCGTGACATAGTTCCAGCAACTCAGCATCCGACTCTTTTGGTAGCACCAGCAAAGCCGCATCCATACCTTCCACCTGCAAACGCTCCAGCAACGACGGTTCCGGTCTACAACAAGAAGAACGCGAGCAAAAAGACAATTGAGCTTTTTGCTTGTTAACAGCGTCAGTAATTCCATGGAGCATGCCCATAAAATGCTCTTCATTAGGAATACTTACTCCTATACGCTGCAAAGGTGCACGCACGATAGCATGAGTATGGCGGTGAGAATTATATCCCAGGTCTCGCACATGTGCCAGAACCTTATCTCGGGTCGCAACAGATACATCCGGGCGACCATTCAATACCCGCGATACCGTTGAGATAGAGACGCCCGACTTGCGAGCGACATCCCAGATGAGTGCACGAGATTCACGTACACGCGAATTTTCTTGTCGATCCTCCAACTAGATCCCCTGTTTAAATCACTTAATCAGACTGTGTAATTACCGTTAAATAATTTCCAGTTAGTTCAAAGTGTAGTAAGCATTCATTTGTTTGTCAAGCTATATCATTTTGCAAACACAAAAGTCATACTGCCAGGCCCTGCCAATGGTTAAGCTTGATGCTGCTTAGAGCGCGTAGCTTTGTACTGCAGGTAGATACTACTCCAGAACAGCAAGCACACAATCAAGCCAACCAGGCTAAAGCCAAGAAATTTAAAGATGCCGGTCAGGAATAGCGCGCTCAGACCAAACAGGGCGGTCGTCGCGTAAAAAATGTAGCAGATCTGGCGAGCGCTGAGGCCGCCAAATAATAAGCGGTAGTGGAGGTGGGTTTTGTGGGAATACTGCGGCAACAGATCTCGCTGCATAGGATTCTGTCCACGCCGCAGGCGATTAACCGCGACCCAGGCGATATCAAGGATAGGGATGCCTAAAATCATCAGGATGAGAGCGAATTTGGCTCCACCCATAATCGAAAGCATGGCTAGCGCGATACCTAAAAATTGGGAGCCGCTGTCGCCCATAATGATGCGCGCCGGATGCCAGTTATGCGGCAGAAAGCCAGCCACGGCACCAGTAAAAATAGCGGCCAGGGTAGCAATAGTATACTGGGATAGCTCCAGGCTAATAATCGTCACAAACAAGCCCGCAATAGCGACAATGCCGGCCGCCAGCCCATCCAATCCATCCATAAAATTAATGGCATTCATCATCCCAACGAACCAGAACCAGGTAAAAAGGACGGCCGGGATGGTGAGCCAGGAAACAACGGGCTCATGAATAAACAATGTCAACTCAGGCTGTTGATACCAGGGAACCGCCGCACCCGCCACCGGGGGCTGATGGACAAAGGGATTATGGAAACCAAAGAAGAGTACGCCATGAAACGAGTGCAGGCCAGGACCCATCAAGATCAATACCGCCACCGTCTGCGCCAGCATCTTAGGCAGTGGTCGCATCCCTTTTACATCATCATAGGCATGAACCAGCACGATCAGTAGCGACGATACCAGGAACAGGCTATAAATGACCAGTTCTTTTGAGACCGCATGGCCAAAAATCATTTCTGATACGCCAGGCTGCACAGCCAGAGTGGGTAGATAGAAAAGCAAAGAAGAAAGCAGGAAAGCCACAAAAATTGCCAGTCCGCCCAGGCGAGCCAGAGCTTCCTTATGCACCTTATGGGCTACTACCGGCTCAAACCAATTCATCTTACGACACAGCGCCAGCACTCCATAAGTCGCCACATAGGTTAATATAAATGCCACGACACCGCCAAGCAGCAATGTCAAATGGTTCGCAACCAGAAAATCAATCACAGGCCACACAGAATTCATAGCCCACCTTATCTAAAAATTGGGAACGCCCTTCCCTCACCTTTAGTATAAAAACTTGCGCGACGACTGTCAGGGATTTCCACTTCAAGCTAGTACTTACGTCGACCAAAAACATCAAAAAATCAAAAATGCACAAAAAAACTTCCTACTAACAAGCGCGGTGGATGAATATAGGAAAAGCATCCAACTATTCTTCGTTAACGTAGCCAAGGCTGCGCGCACGTTCACACGCTTCCAAAGCTTCCTCCCCGCGATCTAATCTGGTAAGCGCGTAGGATTTCTGCTTATAGAGCCACCCATCATTGGCGTAACCCAGGTGGCGCGCACGTTCAAAGGCTTCTAAGGCCTCGCGATAGCGCTGCAATTGATTAAACATCCAGCCCTGCTGCTCATATAACCAGCCTTCATCAATGGCATCCAGCAACAAAGCATATTTAATAAACGTCAGCGTCTTCTCATGTTTGGCCGCGCCAACAAAGATATTGCCATCCTCAACGTAAGATTGAGAAGACAAATCAGCAGCCAGTACATTCGTATTGGAAAAAGAAGTTTGTTCTGAAGGTTGCATCATTTGATATCCCTTAAGCATAATCTCATCCATTATAATCGGGTTTTATATGCAATCAAGTATGTATGTATAGCCTCCTTGCTTCAACTCCCGGCATATATAAACCGTTGGAGCAGAAAGCAAACAGATATCTATTCATACGCTATAACCACCTATTAAGTAACAATCGAGCTGCCAACGATGTGCTTGCAGCACATATGAGTTAGCTTCCCCTGCTCGCGCTAATAGTTATATAATGGTAATCGTTTAATCCCTTCTATATTCTTGACGTTTCACAGACCAAAAAAACAATAGGAATATGAACCCTGTGGGTTCGGGCCTATGATCTTTTACTTTTTAAGAAGGTATAAATGATCTCTTGTATTCCCGCCTTCGGCGGGAGGAGGGGAGAGGATGTTGGTGGGGACACCCCACCCCCGGCAGGAGGGGCTGGCCGCCCCTCCTGCACCTCCCCGCTTTATATATATCCGACCTGGGTCGGGCCGATACCATCTCCCATAACCATAGAGTACAAAACATCCTCGCTATACAATTTTGACGCCGCCAGAGGATCGAGCAGGAAAGAGACAAAAAATTCGTGTACACCATTGCGCGGCTGTAAAGCGAGCTTAGCCAGGCCCTCAACAGCCAGTCCATTAGTAGTGCCAGCCTGCAATATACGCTGCAGAACTTCCACCAGTAAGTACGGCTCCTCGATATATCCCTTGCGGCGTGCCTCGCTACACTCCACCTCAAATAACGGCTTCACCAGCGCCAGGATGCGTCCCTGCTCTGGCAGCAACGAGACGGCAATGGGCAACGCTTTCGTCAGCGAGAGATAAGACAGATCCAACGAGATCAGTGTAGGAGCCGGCGAGAGATCCATACCAACCAGATCGCTGAAATTAGTATGTTCGTAATTGCGTACGCGCGCATCTAAGCGCAAACGACCCAGCAACTGACCATGTCCAACTTCAACCGCATACACCAGGGCAGCCCCGTGTTGCAATAAACAATCGGTAAAGCCTCCAGTCGAGGCACCACAATCAATCGCCACCGCCTGCTGCACATCTATCCCGAAATGATGGAGGGCGGTCTCCAGTTTATAGCCACCCCGGCTGGCATAGCGCAAATGATCCTTCACACGCAGCGCGGCCTGGAAGGAAACCAGCATACCGGGTTTATCTAAACAACGTTCATCAACCAGCACTTTTCCGGCCATCACCCAGCGCCTGGCCTCATCAAGTCCTGGAAAAAAACCGCGCTCAACCAGCAGGTGCGCCAGCGGTAGGCGCCGGGGTAGTTTAGCACGCGCTGGAGGCTGAGCGATCGAGGGAATAATAGATGGCTCCTGATTGAACGAAGCAAAGGACATAGTCGGGCAACCTTCCTTAGAATGTGTCTGAAAGCCATACGGTACGCGCCTGCGGCCCCTCACACGACGCTCCTGCGGAGCTCAAAAGAGGTTTTTTATGTTGGTGCAAAACGTGCGCAGTGCGCACGTTTTGCACCAACATAAAAAAGAGATTGAGGGCGTCAGCGCTCCCAGGCTGGCACATAACGTAATTTCCATGATCATGGGAATCAAACACGCTCACTAACTAACAACATACATAATTCACCTATCCAAAAGGGTAGGTTTTAAATCAAGAAAGAATATATCAATAAAGAGACGTATCACAGGTAATTTTCTTAAATAATACATAAAAGGGCATGATTTTCAGCATACAGAAATGGGGTATCAAAAGGCATATATAAGCATATCAAAATAGCACTTAAGGCTAAATATATAATGAAGATAGAAGGTTGGGGTCAGTCAGGGAGGGTTTTATGCAAGTACTACCAAAAACGGGTATTACCGTCAAACAATACGGGAAATTTCATGTACGCAAGGTACAAATGCCAGCAGAGCAGCAGCCTCTGGGCATGCTGCAAATCTCTCTCGAACAAAAGGATGCAGATGAACTATTTATCGGCTATATTCCAATCCAAAATAGCGACCTCCCATTTGTCCAACAGCGCATTCGTTTCTGGATACTTGAGCAGCAGAGTCAGCTTAATCAGGTAGAGCAATGGATAAGCGATACTTTTGATGCTCAAACTCTGGAAAAATTGCAGGATCTCAATAGTATTCTGAAAGATAGATATGATCAGGTTCTGCAGGCTCTTCAGGAAATAGATCATACTCAGCAAAGCTAACATTGTTCGCCCCTTCTTGCTAAGAAGGGGCCTGAAAGCCCTGAGTTTCGCGCCTGCGGCCCCTCACACTACGCTCCTGCGGAGCTCAAAAGCAGTTTTTCTGTTGGGTGCAAAGCGTGCGAAAAGCGCACATTTTGCACCCAACAGAAAAAAGATTGGGGACGCCTGCGTTCCCCAGGCCCAGGGGCGCCTTGCTTCCCAGGGTCGTGGGCTTCAAACCCATTTCTGAAAGAAGAGGAGAAAAAGAGCTATTAAGAGAAGCGGCGCAGAGAGGCTCCTATCTGATGCAGATGCTGCAAAATTTCCTTGAACGATTGCAGGACATGCGTCTCGTGGTAGGGAATATCACGCTCCTCACAGAAGAGTTTCACCACGCTGCGAGCCTCTTTTAACTTGTTGCGAGGCATGCTGGGGAAGAGGTGATGCTCGATTTGATAGTTTAAACCACCATAAATGAAATCAATCAGGGGATTACCATAGATATTGCGTGAGGTCAACACCTGGCGATGCAAGAAACCAACCTGACTCTCTTTATCCAGGACTGGCATACCTTTATGGTTAGGCGCGAAAATAGAACCCAGGTAGAAACCAGCAACGGCCTGATTCAGAGCAATAAAGATGATTGCCTGCCAGATGTTCATACTGTAGAAAATCGCCGCAAAATATAGAGCAAAATGCGCAATTATCGTAGCCCACTCAAAACCATAAAATCTGGTCTTGTTTCGCAACAAAAAAACAATACTGTTATACTGCAGGCCAATTGATACCGTCAGTAGAGCAGGCAGAAAAATAAAGGCTTGATGCTTCACTAAAAATTGCCTGAATTTGCCAATCTGTGCCAGATCCTCTTTCCCCGTAAATTCCAGAAAAGGAATTTCAATATCTGGATCCATATCAACCTGATTGGGATGACTATGATGACTATTATGTTTATCCAACCACCAGGCATAGCTCATGCCAATACATAAATTTCCGCCGATTAAACCAATCAGATCATGCTTCCAGGAGCGATTAAACATCTGGCGATGGCCAGCCTCGTGGCTGAGCAAACCGATTTGAGCGAAGACGAAGGCCATGAAAATCGCATTGATGAGCTGCAGCCAGAAAGAATGAACAACGAGGAGAAAGATCATGCTAAGTGCCAGCAAACCGATTAGCATCAGCACACGATAGGTGTAGTAACCTGGCTGCTTATCTAACAGGCCACGTCTTTTCATTATGCGCTTTAACTCAGCAAAATCACGGTTAGAGGTTTCAGGGGTATACTGTTCCAGGGAGGTGTCATTGCCAGGTAATGTGAGCAATGCAGTCTTCTTCATTACGGCTTCCTTAATACAAAAAATGTACACTTGCGATATTGAATCAATATCATGTGTCGAATCAACTGATGTTCTTTATGATGTCCGGTCAATAGGTGCTACTGTTGTATTTTCAACCAGGGGACAGCAAAAGCGGGATAAGTGCAGCATTCATTCCTGCCTGTTAGTTGTTCAATACACCAATGTACCTGGATATCCATATGTGCATCCATAAAAGACATCATCCATTAGAGAGAAAGATCAGCAATTTTGTTTCAGAATATGGAAGTGTGAAAAATATACAGGACTTTATGGGCAACGTTATACCTTCGATTATTACTCTTGACAATCTTTCTATGCTACATGTATATTCTGTATGGTACTTATTTAATGTTCATTAAGTAACCTAGCTAATGGTAAATATTAATGATTTTTGACCAGAGAAGCGCTAACGAAGACAAGCGCCATACAGAGCGAGATCCAGAAACCCAGCGCCGCATTCTGGCAGTCGCCGAACGACTCTTTCTTGCCAAAGGCTTCAAAGGGGTATCAATGAAAGATATCGCCGACGAAGTCCAGGTAACGGCTGCCGCACTCTATTATTACTTTCCTGGCGGCAAACAAGAACTATTCATAAATATGGTCCAGCAATGGGTAGACAACTGGACCAGGCAAACCTTTGAAACAGTTTCTCATGTCGAGGGCACACGCGCCAAGCTTATCAGGCTGGCAGAAGCTTTTTTTTCGCGTCAATTCAGCAACTTCTTTGCACTTATAAGAGACCTCGAAGAGTTTTGTGGGGACAAGCCCGGCAAAAGGGAGCTGTTCAGGAAAAATCGTCAGGACCGCCAGCACCTCCAGGATATTTTCCAGCAGGGGATTGATAGCGGGGAGCTCAGGTCAGACGTACCAGCTGAAACATATATATCTATGTTTGAAGGAATTATGATGGGCATACAATTTAAGCGGCACTTTCATGTCGATCAAGAGAACGAAGTACCGGTTGATGTGCCTTTCATGGCTGAAACGGTTGTCAGTTGTCTATTAGATGGTATATCCAAACAGCCTGGCCGATAAGCTGGTCGTTAAAATATAACCCTGATAAACCAATAAACACATCTATTATAATGCGAGCTTAATAAACGTTTAATAAGTACAGCTATTAAATGGCTATCAGATTATCCGAAAGGAGCAACGGTAATGTCCTTTTTATCAAGGATTAGCCTTGCCAATAAAAGCATAGTAGCCCTGGTCACCATTGCTATTCTTATCTTTGGTGGCTTAACGATCCCGTCGATTAAGCAAGAACTATTCCCATCCATTTCATTCCCAACGGTCTCGGTGGTCACCGTTTACCAGGGTGCCTCACCGTCGATTGTTGAGCACGACATAACCAATCCTCTTGAGCAGAACTTTCAGGGGATCGCTGGGGTGCAGACAATTACTTCGTATTCAAATGAAGGCACATCGATTATCTCCGTTTCATTTGATTACGGGACCGATCTTGATAAGGCGCGCCAGACGCTATCCCAGCGTATCTCGCAGGCCCAGTCGAGCCTACCCGCCAATACGACGCCTCAGGTACAATCGTTTAGCATCGCCGATCTGCCTATTATGCAGCTGGCCGTGACCTCTGATGCCGATGCACAAACCCTGGCCACGCAGTTGAAGCAGAATGTGGTGCCCAGTCTAGAGCGCATCGATGGTATTGGGACCGTCAATGTAACCGGTGTGCGCAACCAGATCGTCAGTATTACACTTGATCCCGATAAGCTTAAGGCTAATGGCATCAGTTCTAGCCAGGTTTCGGGTGCGCTACAGGCTAATAATCTGAGCATACCGGCCGGCGATGTGACCGCCGACGGCAAAACAGTGCCTATCAAAGTTGGCAATACGCTGAATTCTTTGGATGATCTGAAAAACCTGGTGGTCGGCATACATACTACAGGCGTAACGAGTACGCCAGGAGCTGGCGGCGCGACCGGGGGAACTAACGGCTATCCAGGAGCCGGCAGCTCTGGTGGGGCCAGTGGTTTTCCAGGTGCCGGTGGCGCTGGCACAACAGGTAGTAGCGGCAGTTTCCCAGGTGCCGGTGGCGCTGCTGGTAGCAGCAGTTATCCGGGTGCCGGTGGTACAGGCTTGGGTACCGGTACGCCAACCACCACAGCAGCTACCCCTCAGGTAACGCTGGTCAAACTGAAAGACGTAGCTAAAGTCGAAGAAGTGCTCGCGCCTTCGACCTCATTGACACGCACCAATGGCAAGCCTAGCCTGGGACTCTCAATTGTCAAGTCACCCAATGGCAATACCGTCTCCATTTCCAATGCAGTACGCGACCAACTCAAAACCCTGCAGAACAATCTGGGACACAATGCCAGCATCTCGGTCGTCTCTGACCAGGCCCCATCGATCAGCAAATCCATTCAGGATCTGACGCGTGAAGGTCTGATCGGTGCCGTCTTCGCCATCATTGTCATCCTGGTCTTCCTGCTGTCTATCCGTTCGACTCTGGTTACGGCGATCTCGATTCCGCTGTCAATCGTGATTGCATTGATCGGCATCTACGTCGGCAACTACACCCTCAACATTTTGACTCTGGGTGGTCTGACCATTGCGATCGGTCGTGTGGTCGATGACTCGATTGTGGTGCTGGAAAACATCTACCGCCACATGCAGCAAGGTGAGAAAAAAGACGTGGCCATTCCGGCAGCGGTTCGTGAGGTAGCCGGAGCGGTGACAGCTTCAACTCTGACCACGGTAGCGGTCTTCCTGCCAATCGCCTTTACCGGCGGCATTGTGGGAGAGTTGTTCCGCTCCTTCTCGGTAGCGGTAACTATCGCCCTGCTGGCATCGCTATTCGTGGCCCTGACCATTATCCCTGTGCTGGCCTACTGGTTCCTGAAAGCACCAAAACCTGGTAAGGAGAGCAAGCCAGAAAAAGTAACGTTGCTGGAGCGTGGTTATACTGCCCTTGTGCGCTGGGTAACAGGTCGCGGCTGGCAGCGTGCCCTCACACTGATCCTGGCCCTGGCCATTTTGGTCGGCACCTTTAGCCTGATTGGGCGCTTACAGACCAACCTGTTCGGCTCATCCGGCCAGAACACTTATTCGGTCACACTGACCATGCCACCGGCCACCAGTCTGCAAAAGACCGATGAGGCCGCCAGGCAAGTGGAACAGACCCTGCAGGGTTTACCGCACGTTTTAACCAGGCAAACCGTGGTTGGCTCGGCTGGTGCCTTCTCTAGCTTCTTTGGTGGTAGTGGTACCAACACGGCTACCTTCGCGCTTACCGCTGATGCGAATGCGGACCAGGCCGCATTTGAGAAGGATCTGCGTAATCGTCTGAATAGCATCAAAACCGTTGGCACACTGACAGTTTCTGCTGGTGGTGGTGGTGGTGGCGGCTTTAACGGCTCCAATCTGGAAGTCGACGTCAAGGCGTCCGATGATGCTACCCTGCGTGCAGCATCGCAGCAGGTGAAGGGCGAGGTGGCCAAAATTTCAGGTCTAACCGACGTCTCTAGCAACCTGTCGGATGCCGTGCCGCAGATCGAGATTAACGTTGATCCACAAAAAGCGCTGAAATATGGCATGACAGCCGCTCAGGTTGCTCAGAATCTGCGCTCAATCTACAGCGGCACCACTGGTGTAACCAAAATTACGCTGAATGGCACACAGCTCGATGTCAACCTCTACTACGGTACCCCGGTCACCACAGTAGATAAGATCCGTAACCTGACCATCCCTACCACACTGGGCAGCGCTAAAGTGAGCGACCTGGCAACCGTACAGAGCGCCAATGGTCCAACCCAGATCACCCATATCGATGGCAATCGGACCGCTTCGATTACCGCCACCATTACGGATACCAATGTCGGTGCCGTCAGTAGCACTGTACAGCAGCATCTATCCAAACTGACGCTGCCAAACGGCGCCACCTACTCGCTGGGCGGTGTCACAGCACAGCAATCTGACACCTTCAGGAACTTGCTGCTGGCGATGGTAGTCGCCATCCTGCTGGTCTACTGTATCATGGTCGCCACATTCCGCAGCCTGTTACAGCCAATCATCTTGCTGATCTCGATCCCGTTTGCCGCGACTGGCTCATTCATCTTACTGCTAGTCACCAAAACCCCGCTGGGTGCGGCCGCCCTGATCGGTTTCTTGATGCTGGTCGGTATCGTAGTCACCAACGCCATCGTCCTGCTCGACCTGGTCCGGCAGTACCGCACGCAAGGCATGGATGCCCAATCGGCGGTCGTCGAAGGTGGACGCCATCGCTTACGCCCGATCTTAATGACAGCGATCGCCACCATTCTGGCCCTGCTGCCAATGGCGCTCGGCTTTGGTGGTTCCGGCGGCTTCATCTCGCAACCGCTGGCAATCGTCGTGATCGGGGGCTTAACCACCTCCACCATTCTAACACTGCTGCTGGTGCCAACCCTGTATGTTATCGTCGAAAGCATTCGTGGCCGCTCGGGCGGCACCGCACTCACGGAAACTATCGAAGAGAAAGATACAGCAGAGGTGCCCGTGCCAGCGATCTAGCTGACGCCACAACAGCATAAACAAAGGCAGGATCGGTCGAAATGACCGATCCTGCCTTTGTTTATACGCTAAATCGGCTACCGGCCGCGCTCTCTTAATATTGAGCGCACCTCCATCAAGATCTGGCCCAGTTTGTTCTGGCCGCTGCCATCGCGGCCCACACCCCAGTAGTAGTCGCCCGGGGCGTTTTCAACGATTTCCTCGTCGCCGGTAGACAGGAGCAATTCGCGGAGTTCAGCGTGGGTCTCAAATTTGCGCAGCACAGCCCGCAGCATCACATCATCTTTCACGCTTTCCCAGTCAGAACGCAAGGGGCGGCTACGATCGCGTCCCATCTCTGCCGCCTGCTTGGGACTATAAGCTCTGCGCACAGCTTCCTCATGAGGGGTACCCGCAAACTTCTGTGCCTGAAAGTAATGCTCGCTAGTCGGCCACCAGACACCATCAATCTTGATACCATGCCTGGAGAAATTAGAGAAGCAGCCATATGGCTCTTCTCGCGCACTATAAAAGGAAATCATCATCCATGCTCCTTCCTTTAGACAATAATACGCTAGTTTTTAAAAAGTGCTTGAAGGCTATACTTTTCGTGCCTTCGGCCCTGACGCTACGCGCCTACGGCGCTCAAAACGTTTTATACAGTGATGCAGAAAATTGTGCGTTGCACAATTTTCTGCATCACTGTATAAAACGGGTGCGGCCGCGCATGCGGACGCCCGCAAAGGGGCGCTGGGAAGCACAGCGCCATGGGATCAGAAACATTCTAAGTTAATTTTTATAGATGTTGACCGCGCCAATGTTGACGTGTGTATTTAGTCTGGCGCGTGGCGCGTCACCAACCACATTGCTGGCGAACTGGTTCTCAAGAGAACCAATATTGGTATGCGAATGCACCTCAAATGCGGACGTTGACGGTAGGTGCAACTGGATATCACCAATATTGGTATGACAGGCATATGTACCGATAGGGTCTAGCTCGCCAAGAAGTTTGAATGTGCCAATATTATTAGAAATACGGCTTTGACGGCGCAATATGACGTTTCTGGCTTCCACCGACCCGACATTCATTTTAATCTGGAGTTGTCCATCAATGCCGTCCAATTCGATCGAGCCCACATGCTGATGAACCTGAATATCGCAGTTGTGAGGGACAGCAATATCCAGGTCAATACCCGACAGGATGGAAGCACCAGCACGCTGAGCATTATTTTCAGCCCTGATGGTTAGTTGATCGCCTTCCTGGATATACACTAGATTGAGATCTTCTATGCGCGCGAAGCGCCCCTGGGTCCGCTTAGTGGCTTTGACAACAATACTGCTGGCCTCACCACGATGAATATGTAGAGAGCCTACGGGATTATGAATAACGAGTCCCGCCATATGCTGAACCGAAAATGAGCGAGCCGGTTCTTCAGCCACTGCGCTCTTTCCAGTAAAGACCCAGACCGCCACAGCTCCGATGACCAGGAAGATAAGAGGGATAAGTCCTTTGACGCTGGTGGCAAATGACGAAGCAAAAATGATGCCAATCGCGATACCGATCAGCAAGTATATCCATTTCTCGTGCAGTTTAGATTGCTGCGGCCGTAACTTCTCGCCCATCGACGCCTGTGAGCTTGCATAGCCATCTTCATATGCACGATCATATGCCGCGGGATCGGCGGCCAAAGGGGGCTGCCAGGGCTGCTCAGGGGTCGAAGCCTGTTCGCGAGGATCATTGTTAATAGTATGCGGCCAATAGGTCATATCAGGTACCGGCTGCTTTTCAGTTTCCTCGTCAGGAGAAAACATAGATTCCTGACCACCCATGAATAAACACTCCTTACATAGCAGAAATATTCTAGAGGTTACATGTTTTTATCTAGATATTACCATACTCTGTATAGCTGGTGGTGCCTCCTGACGGCGACACGAGGAAAGAAGTAAGGGGCATTCAAAGGACCGTAGCCCTTTGAATGCCCGCTTTATAGGGAGACCTCACAGCTTTGCGCTGGTGGGTTTAGAAGGGAAGCTCTTGTTCGAGTTGGTTGCGCACCAGGTGGGCATAGTGACCGTTCATTTTCAGCAACTCCTCGTGGCCGCCGCGCTCTACGATGCATCCCTTGTCGAGCACCAGGATTATGTCTGCATTGCGGATTGTGCTCAAGCGGTGCGCGATAATAATCTGGGTGCAGGCGAGTTCGGATAGGTTTTGCTCGACGGTTCGTTCAGTGACCACGTCCAGCGAGCTGGTGGCTTCGTCCAGCAGCAGGATACGTGGCTGATTCACCAGGGCTCTTGCCAGGGCCAGGCGCTGGCGCTGTCCACCGGACAGGGCATTGCCACCTTCAGCCACAAAGGTTTCGTAGCGCATGGGCATTGAAGCAATGTCTTCGTGCAGGCACGCCTTTTTGGAGGCTGCAATGATCTGCTCCATATCGACATCTGGATGGGCAAAGGAGATATTCTGGCGAATGGAGCCGCTAAAGATGCCCGACTCCTGGATAACGACACCTAATTGCTCACGCAAGGCCTGGTAATTCATCTTTTGCAGCGAGATACCATCATAAAAGATGTTACCCCCGGTCGGTGAATATAAGCCCAACAGCAACTTGCCCAGGGTACTCTTGCCCGAGCCAGTCTGACCCACTACCGCTATCCTCTGGCCCGGCTCAATGACCAGCGAAATGTCTGTGAGCACATTAGGCAGTTGAGGATCATAGCGGAAGCTCACATTGTTCAGCACAATATGTCCCGTCAGCACTGGTGGGGGCTCAACCTCCTTAATATCTTGCTCAACGCCGGCGCTGTAGACGTCTGCAATACGATCAATATGTGAGCGTACCATCTGCAACTGCACGACGCTACCCACTAATGAGGTCAGCGGCGCCAGAAAAGTGGCTGCCAGCGCATTCAGGGCCAGCATAGTACCTAATTGCAGTTGGCCATTAAGCACTTGCATGGTACCTAACCAGAGCAAGAAAAGGGGAGCCGTAACGTCCAGTATCGACGTTAAGCCATTAATAATGGACAGGTAGGTATTGTGCTTATTGGTAATGTTCAACAGTTTATAAAAGTAATTGAACCATTGATGGAAAGCCTGCATCTCGTAGCCGGCCGCTTTGACGGTTTCAATGCTGGTCAGCAGTTCTGTAACATAGCCCTGAGACTTACCGGCTGCCTCCAGTGTCTGAGTGTTGTACAGGAGGTTGGTTTTGTTAGTAACGAGCATAATGAGTATTTCTAAGCCACCAATAACCAGGACCAGAACTCCAAAGGTCCAGGACTGCCAGAAGAGAATGAACATATAGATGATAACCAGGCCACCATCCAGCAAACTAGAGACTAGTTGAGAACTGACGGTCTCGCGCACCACAGCGTTGCTAGCGATACGTGTCAGAATATCTCCACTGGAACGCTGTTGAAAAAAGCTCAGAGGCAGGTACAGCATATGCTCAAAGAAGTCGGGAAAGACCTTCGTGTCGATGCGATTTTGCAGATAGATGAGCAAGAAAGCACGTAGCAGTGTGATC
The DNA here is from genome assembly GCF_016587435.1 of Dictyobacter formicarum. The sequence continues at coordinate 159,225 of NZ_BNJJ01000004.1, read as the reverse complement.
AGGCTCTCACACACAATCAAAACCAGCAGGCCAATGCCAATAATGGGCATGACGCTGGTTATGCGTAAGGGAAGAATCTGGTCAATAATTACTTTCGTGAGCACAGGCACAATTAGCCCAAAAACCTGCAGGACTATCGAGGCCAATAAGACCTGCAAAAAGATCAGTGGCGCTCGTTGCAGATACTGGCGTCCATAGCTTCTCAGCGTCAGTGAGCGTGGCTCAGCGGCGCGCGAAAAAGTGGCACTGGGCTCCATCATCAGCACGACACCGGTAAAGCCATCGTTGAATTGTGCGGCAGTTAAACGCTTGCGACCAACCGCCGGATCAACCACATCGACATAATGCGGCGTCCAACGTTCGACCACAACAAAGTGGTTAAATTCCCAGTGCACGATCGCGGGTAAACTGACAAAACGAAAATCTGTGCTCTGCATAGAGATCGCGCGCACGCGCAGGCCGTAGTTGCGCGCCGCCTGGACAATACTGCGTGCTGAGAGTCCGTCACGGCCTATATTGTAGTGATTTCTGATCTCATCAACTTTCGTCTTGCGTCCGTAATAACTGAGGAGCATGGCCAGACAAGCAGCGCCACACTCCACCGCATTCATCTGGGTGACGACGGGAACCTTTTTCCGCTTCGCCTCATGCAGATACACCAGGATACGCTGTAACCAGAGCGGTAGGAAGGCAGGCGGCGCCCACGGAGCAGTGGAAGGTATTACAGGACGTTCGGGTTGAGATTGAGGTTCTGGCGAAGCATCATTTTGTCGGGTCGTTCGTTGCATTTAAGAACCTCCTAACAGCATGTCAAAGCCAGGCAAGAGCGCCAGTACTCGCTGCGTACCGATTTGGATGCGCGCCTGAAGTAGCGTACCAGTAAAGATTTGATCATTCGCCGGCACAATCACCTTCATATGCACCGCGACCGAAGGTGCAGTGATCGTCTGTGCGGCACTACAACTGAGCTGATAGTGCGTCTGGATAGCCTCTGGACTGAGCACCAGTGGCTCTAAACCGATCACATGGCCATCGAAAAAGTTGCCAGTGGCTCCAAACTGTGCCAATCCGCGGGTACCGGCACGTACATGATCACTGGAATAAACGGGAACAAAAACCAATGCATCAACTTCGCTTTGCTGAGCATTGATTTTATGCGCACTCTCCTCAACAATACCTGCACCATTGACATAGATAGGGATATGTTCCAACCAGGCAGCAATCCCGACCCCTAGCACCAGTATAAACACCAACCAGACAAAGAGGAAAACTGGTGGAGAAACGATACGTGGTAATACATCGTCTTCGCGCCTTTGCATATAATGCTGTAACGCGTGCTCACGAAAGATAGGTCGTTTTTTTTGTTGTGTCATATGTCTTGATTACCCCGCCACATCTAAAGCAGTCATATGACAAAAACACAGAAGCCAGATCATCTATGCGCCCAACCGTCTCAACCCGGATCAACTATCATACATAGAATTCGCTCCTGTGCCCTTATTCAACTTGCTGCAGGATTACACCCATACAAAAACGGTATCCCTCTAAAGCTCTTGCACTGAATATTTATGATTACAGATTAATTAGTACCCTATAAGCGATTTCCAGTCAAGCTGATCATTGATTTATAGTAGTGCTACAGCTTGACAGGCAGCTCAGTTTCGCGATATCATGGTAGCAGTTATTAATATTCCATCGATTCTATTGACGTACTTTTTATGGAATTTTTCAGGCTTTAGCGTTAGAAATATATCTTCATTGGCAGAAGAAGTCATGTGGTGGCAAAGATAGTTCCCCTTGAATCATTAAGTCTCCAACTCAACTCGACGAAAGAGTCTGTACGACGCTATAGCACAAGCTTACTCATGCACAAGGAAACTACATGTTCAACGTCAAAGGTTACCGACCTTCTGTCAAAACAGAAGTTATTGCAGGCGTCACAACGTTCCTGACAATGGCTTATGTGATGGTCGTCAATCCCCTGGTCCTTTCACAGGGTGGTGTACCATTTGAGCAGGCTTTTACGGCCACGATTATTGCTACGCTGGCTGGTACACTGATCATGGCTCTTTTTGCCAACTATCCGATCGCGGTCGCGCCAGGTATGGGCTTAAACGCCTATTTCACCTACTCACTGGCCCAGGCCCACAAAGGCATGGATTACCATGTCGCCTTTTCAGCTGTCTTCATTTCGGCCATCTTCTTTGTTCTACTTTCACTGACCCCACTACGTTCCAAGCTCATTCAAGCTATTCCATACAACTTAAAGCACGCCATTGGTGCGGGCATCGGCCTCTTCATCGCTTTTATCGGCCTGCGCCTGACCGGACTCGTCCAGGCGAATCCCAGCACCTTTGTGGCGCTAGGGAACCTGCATTCCCCATCGGTCATCCTGGCGGTGATTGGACTGGTCATCACATTGATCTTCATGGTTTTAAATGTGCGTGGTGCCCTCTTTATTGGTATGCTGGTTACTGGCCTGATCGCATTTCTCACGGGCCAGATTCACTTTACCAAAGGCATCGTTTCACTGCCAACCCTGCCCGCTGGTATCGTAGCGTATAATCCTGTCTCAGCCGTCAGCGACATCATTCACTATGGCCTGTACGGAGCGGTCTTCTCATTCTTGCTGGTTACCCTGTTTGATGCCACCGGTACCATTCTGGGCCTGGGCAAGCAGGCTGGTCTGATGGAAGGCGACGTCTTGCCACGGGCCGACCGCGCGCTATTCGCCGACTCAGCCGCCGCTCTAATCGGCTCCATTTTCGGCACCAGCCCGACCTCGGCCTACATTGAATCAGGCGCGGGCATCTCAGCCGGCGGACGTTCAGGACTCACCGCCCTGGTCATTGCCATCCTCTTCCTGGTGGCAGCATTCTTCACTCCCATCATCAGCGCTATCTCTAGCGTTGACGCGATCACCGGTCCAGCCTTGATTATTGTCGGCTCACTGATGATCAGCAACATTCGTCATGTGAAATGGGATAATTTTGATGAGGCATTTCCAGCCTTCCTGGTAATTCTGTCGATGCCATTGACCTCCAGCATCGCCACAGGCCTGGCACTGGGTTTCATCTTCTATCCTTTATTAAAGCTGGTGCGTGGCAAATGGCGCGAGGTGCATCCTCTGATCTATGTCTTCGGACTGCTCTTCCTGGTCCAGATGGCATTTTTCCAGCCATAACAATTGCTATGGCTCGAACCTACATATTTATATCATCGACCAGGGGCAATGAAATATAAAATGTCGTGCCAACATTTTCGCTCGACTCAAACCAGATGCGACCATTGTGGCGCTCAACCAGTTCGCGGCAGAGATAGAGGCCAAGGCCGGTGCCACTGATACCATGCACATTATCCGCGCGCACGAAGCGGCCGAAAATGCGGGCCTGCTGCTGAGCGGGAATACCAATACCCGAATCTTTGATGGCGATCAGGCATTGTTGTTTGCTGAGGGGTTTTGTCAGGGTAATTTCGACCACGCCGCCATCAGGACTATACTTGATGGCATTGTTTAGCACATTGCTTAGCACCTGTTCAAGACGGCGGCTATCAGCATTCACGATGAGATGGTCGGCCTCGTACTTCACACTTAATTGGTGCTGCTCCGTCATCATTTGTGTACGCTTCACGACGCGTTGAGCCAGGGCAACGAGGTCGATGGCCTCGGTATGTAGCTCCAGACGACCGGCATGTAAACGCGACACATCCAGCAAATCTTCGGTCAATTCCACCAGGCGCATGGTGGCCTGATCGATATCTTGAATGGCCTCTAACTGCCACTCATCCAGGGCAGTACCATTGCCGCGTGAAGTCTGAACAATTAAGGTCTGTGCGCAGCCATGCAATATGGCCAGAGGATTGCGCAGCTCATGGGCGGCGATACCAATAAACTCGTCTTTTAAATATTCAGCCTCTTTAAGCGCGGTCACATCCTGGTGGACGACGATCGCCGATAGTTCAGTCTCTTGAGGCGCCAAATCAGCCAGGTGCCGCACCTGAAATTTATCAGGCGCCAGCGCAATAGCATTGACCAGCACAGGTAACGTTGTACCATCGGCATGGCGAATAATCTCCTGATGCTGGTAGACCGTCTCACCTTTCTGTACCGCACGCAGCGTGGCCAGTTGTTCTCCTGGAAGGATACGGCCATTGTTCATAAAGATGCGGATCTGGTTCTCGTCCAGGAAGGATTGCATCGACTGGCCCAGCTTCCATTCCGCCCCAAATACGGTGCGCGTGGCATGGTTCGACATCACAAGTCGAGCATCTTTTCCCTCCACCAGGTAGACGCTGGTGGGCAATTCATCCAGGATCATCTGCAACAGAAAACGCCTGGCTTCGGTGCCAGCATGAATTTGCCGCTCACGCAGCAGACGCTGAGCCTCTGTCGTATCGTGCCAGACCACAACAGCTTCAGAAATAGCTTCCTGTGACGAGGCCTGATTGGCATCGCCCAGCGGAGCCGAGTTCTTATACAGTTCATCCCAATGCAGAGGTGCAGCATTAATCACATAATCATGCTGCTCATGGGACTTATCAATCACGGAGATAGTGGCCTCTTCTTTAACCTGCTTGCTCAGGGCAGTAGCCGCCGGCAGGTAAAGCATCTGATCCAATATATGTTGCCCATCAGGTAGTTGTAGCAATTGCTGACGCAACCGGCGGGCACGCTCATTCTCGCGTATAATGTTGCCCCGCTGATCAACCAGGATCACTCCATCCGCAATGCTCTGGAAAAGCGCATCCATCTCCCGAGCGCGCATCTGCATAGCTTGATAGAGGCGTGCATTCTCCAGGGCGACCGCCGCCTGCGCGGCCAATCCTTGCAGGAGCCGCTCGTCGTCCGCGGTAAAACGATCGGGTGCAGGATGGCCCAGCAACAAACCTCCGCGCACCTCGTCATTTCTATCCAGCAGAGGAACTCCCAGAAAACTACAGATCACCGGGTGCATAGATGGAACACCTACCAGGCGCAGTTCATTGACGGGCGCGTTGCCATGGGCGAACTTGAAAGCCACTTCTCGCGCCTCTTCATGAGAGTAAGTAGTACTGCGGGTATGCATAGACGCCAGCTTCATCGCATTCCCCACCCGCACAGGAACACCGTAGCGAAAAATAGGGGCCAGTAGTCCTTCACCACCTAGATGGATCTTGCGAAAGAAATCTTCTTGCTCTTTGGTCACACCAACAACCGCGGCCAGGTAAAAGAGATTTCCCTCCGCAGGCACCAGCGCCACCCCCTGCTCATTCACCGGGCGCAGCGTAAAGGCCGCATAGGCGGCCCCGGTCAGATCCGTTGCCGTCTGTGCAATTAGATGAAGAAGGCGCGACTCATTCTTTTCGCTCATCAAAGCCACACTTACCCGACTCAGAGCATCAAAACGCTCTACTTCTGAGGAAGCCTTCTTCTGAAATTGTTCCATAACATCGCCCTTTTCCACATGAAAATATGTAGATAAAAAAAATATGTAGATAAAATAGTATATCAAGTATAGGCTATATATATTGTGATTTCATTGTGACGCCAACGGGCATCTTACTCTTTCTCTTTAGAGCGTTCCAATCTATAATCTATAGTAAAGCACAAGTGTGTTGCTGACAAGGGTTTGTACATTGAAAATTGTCGACCGGATTGAACATCTAAGAGGTGTAGCGATTTTTCAAGGAGCACGCCTTATATACATCCTTTATTAGCTTGGGGATATCAGAAAAATTATGCCAGGGAAAGAACAAGAATTGGTAGGAAAAACGGTAAGGAATATATCCATGACCGATGATCACAAAGGAAATGAGCAACCTGATACAATTTCAGATCGACATTTTTCTGCACAATTCTTAAATGCTGAATTACTCGCAACCCTTAGCCATGAATTGCGCGGCCCACTGGCTATCATTAAAGGCTATGTAACCACGCTTTTACACTATGATCAAATAATTGACCAGAATGAACGCACAGACTTTCTCAGAGCTATTGATGAAGGGAGTAATCGACTAGCTGCCAGTATCGACCGACTGATGGAACTGGCGCAAATGGAAAGTGGCACCATCGTCCTTAATTCTGCTACGATCAGTCTGCCCCATCTGCTGCGCACGGCTATCACAAAAGTTGAGCGTACCGCGCCCGGCCGTCAATTTCGCCTCCTGCATTCCTCATGCGTAGGAATGCCACTTGCACACGATATACTGCTCCAGGCAGATCAGCATCATCTGTTGACCGCCTTCGAAAATATACTTGATAACGCGCTTAAATATTCAGATAGCAATAGCTCGATAGACATTACGCTTTCACCTGTATGTACAGACGAGGAAAAAGAGCGCCTGACAGTTCATGGAGATGTAGATGCCAACAAGATGATCGCGGTTACCGTGCGCGATTACGGTACCGGCATTCCTACAGATAAGCTTGAACAGATTTTTGGCCGTTTCCAACGCGTTGAACTGGGTCTGACCCGTGAGATCAACGGGCTGGGCCTGGGATTAACGATCAGCAGGTATCTGATTGAGCTTCACCATGGCAGCATCTGGGCGGAAAGCACTGTTGGCGTAGGAACCACTATACATATCCTTCTGCCCATCAGCAGCGAAGTAGCGTAAAAACTTTATGCCTGTGCACAGTATTCATTAAAAAGGATTGAACCCTATGACTTCAAAAAAGACCAGAATCCTGACAGCTGACGATGATCCACAGTTACTACGCCTCGTCTCTCGCAACCTGGAGTTTGATGGCTATGAAGTAGTAACTGCCCGCGATGGTCAGGAAGCCCTGGAGATGATTGAAGCACATCATCCCGATTTAGTTCTGCTCGACGTGATGATGCCCCGCATGGACGGCCTGACCGTCTGCCAGCATGTGCGTGAGTTCTCGGCGGTACCAATCATTATCATTACGGCGCGCGGCCAGGATAGTGATAAAGTAAAAGGGCTCGATCTAGGGGCCGACGACTATCTAACCAAACCGTTTAGCATTGAGGAGTTGCTGGCTCGCGTCCGAGCAGTCCTGCGGCGCACACAGTTTATGTCGCATGAGCAAACCCACGCGGCCCGCACAGTCACACAAATTGGTGATCTAACCATTGATTATGCTCAACGAAAAGTGCAGATGGGAGAAACAGAAATTATCCTGACACCAACCGAATATCGCATTCTGGCTTACCTGACCCAGAATGCAGGACGGGTAGTGACGCAGGACCTGCTCCTTGAGCATGTCTGGGGCAATGAATATGTGGGCGAGAGCCATATGCTGCAAGTCAATGTCAATCGCTTACGGCGCAAGATAGAGCCAGACCCAAGCCGTCCAAACTATATTTTGACGAAGATCGGTATCGGCTATCAATTTGCTACCAATCCAGGCAAGGTTGGCCAGGCCACTAATTAACCATAGCATCAAAAAAAGTTTTAGTCAGACAATGGTGCAAAAAAAGCTCGCTCAGTGAGCTTTTTTTGCACCATTGTCTGACTAAAGATATGGACTTCAAACACATTTTTATGTGATGGTACAAACAATGCGCCCGGCGCACTGTTTGTACCATCACATAAAAATAGTGCGGCCGCGCATGCGGACGCCCGTATGGGAGCGCTTTGCTTCCCATGGTGATGGGAAGCAAACGCATCATCTATTTCACCACACATCTATATGCATACTCACTGGTGGGATGTATAGTGTATAATACGACAAAGCAAAGGACATATGAACGGAGGCCAGACAAAAGCGTGAAGTCACAACAAGATACACAAAATATCGATAATGAGTTATCATCACCATATTATGCCGAAGTACAGCGACTGGCAACGGCCTATACATTAGGAGAACGGTGCTCATCCTATACTCAATCAACTATTAATGGCGCGAGATTGCTCATCAATGCCATTGTCTGGTTTGCCATCAGTATCATTGGACTCTTCTTTCTGGCCGATGCCGTGCGCAAAATTATACTCAGCCAGACGCTGGCTGATCCCCCAACCCTGCGCTCCATCGGGGCCATTGGCGTAATTAGCCTGATTCTTCTCCTTGGCTGTTTGTTGCAAGGGTGGCGCAATCTGCGCGAATATAGCTATCGCCATCGTGAGCAGGTCCATGTATTTGAGGACGGCTTTGTCTTTTTAGAGGGGCGTCAACAAAGCCATGTGCTACGCTGGGACAATATTGAAAGCCTCATGCGTGGCAGCCTGAACTCCAAACATCCAGACCACGTAATCAACGATACACTCTCGTTTATCACTGATAAGGATGTATTACTGGTGCTGGAGCCCAAAGTGCAACAACGCACCGAACTCTGTGATACGATTGAACGCGCCTACACCAACTATCGTTATCCAGGGATGCTTGAGCTCTATCGCCTGGGCGAGGATCTAGAATTTGGAGACCTGATCATCAATCAGGAAGAGATCAGCCATGTACGCGCCAATAGCGAAGAAGAAGAACAGCTCCCCTGGGACGAGATTGAATCCATTGAGGTGGGAGAAACTTATACGCGCGTCTACAGCAAAGACGATCCCGACCATGCCTGGTTCGAAGAGTTGACGGCTGATGTGGATAATGCTCTTATTCTGAAAGAGTTGCTTCCGATTATTTTCCAATAAGAGGTGCCCCTACGGCGGCGAAAATATATAAATAGTATGAACGACGAAAAGATGCGCCATCCGGCGCATCTTTTCGTCGTTCATACAAATAAAAACCATAGGTTCGGACGAGCATGCCGGGGCATGCTCGTCTCCTCCTTGCCTCCGATTTTGATTTAAAGGCGAGACATGGCGGAGATGTCGTGGGTCAGGCGATCCAGTTGTGAACCAACCAGGATAAAGTCTCTGACTGCTTCTCGAATTGGCGTATCTATCCGCTGCTCGGCTAATTCATGCGTGCGCAGCAGCAGCAATGTCTGCAAAGAACCTTGCACAACCTTCAAGCTTTCCTCTTACGTATGCCACTAATGATGGCAGACCGATCTAATCTCAAATTAGTGGTGATATAAGTCAGAAATGCGCCAGATAACTTATAAATAGAATGCTTCATTTATTTTCCCATGCTGAACAATAATAAAGAATTTGTACATAAAAAAGCATTGCGCTTACAGCGGCAATGAACACCATTCAGCGTGAGGGACATCAAAACATTGATGGGTAAAAGTAGCAGGAGTTTTCGGCGCTGAAAAATAAATGCTTCTGGAACGTGGATACTACCAAAGACGCTGTAGCACTGGTGCATGAGGCAAAACGATTTTAACTCATAGTTCCATATAGAAGTATAACATAAAAATGAAATCTATGTTAGAGGTAATCGGGGGACGGGTGTCATTCACAATTTTGCAAAATTGCGAATGACACCCTCAGGCGATATCCCGGGCAAGGTCACCCAACCAAACCAGAATACATGAGCGGCTCTTTTCTATATTTGCATATATTTTGCCATTCTACATTATCTATGCGCTAATGGCAAAGTGAACCAGAACGTTGATCCAGAGGTTGGAGAGCTATCAACTCCCACCTGACCATGGTGTTGCAGGATAATTCCCCGGCTGATATAGAGCCCCAGGCCCATACCGGGGGATCCACTATAGATAACCCGATCGGGTACCTGGTAAAAACGTTCCCAGATACGCACCTGCTCTGCTTGAGGCACGCCAGATCCCTGGTCTCGCACTTCTATCTTTACAATGTTGTCAAAGGCACAAATTCGTAACTCAATTAGAGTATCATCAGGACTATATTTGCTGGCGTTATTGATGTAATTCAGTAAGACCTGCTCGATACGCATCTCATCGGCAGCAACAAAGAGTGGCTGTTCGGTGGCAGACTCACGCAGAATGATCAGATGGGTCTCGTCCTCCGCAACCGCCGAAGCCATTACACGCTTTACCAGCGCGGTCAGATCAAATAGCGTGGGCAGCAAGTCTAAACACTGCCCCTGAATATAGGATGCATCCAGGATATCATCGATGAGGCGATGCTCAAGTGTAACCTGTCGCTCCCCACGCTCCAACATATCGACGATCTGCCGCATCAACATAATTGTCTGATCATTATTCCTGACCGCCACCGCGTCCTTGAGGCGCTTGAGCAGGCGCCGGGTTATCTGGATACTGGCTTTGACGGTCGCCAACGGAGCTCTAAGTTCGTGCCTGGCCAGGTTAAGAAATTCATCCTGCTGGCGACTAACCTGATCTTCAGCCACTGCACGAGCCTCGGCGGCGGTTCGCTCCCACATTAAACGTTCGCGCTCAATTAACAGGGCAATGAGCTTGCCAACAGCTTTTAACAGCGCCAGGGCCTCATGCAAAGGATAAACATCTTCTACATCACACCAATCGATACAAATCAATCCAGGATACGCACCGCTGACATAAAGAGGAGCAATTAAGACCGTTTTGACACCATAGGCGGCCAGGGTAGTGGTCAGGGCTGGCGATTGTTTCACATCTAATGCTAAGGCCTCGCCCGCCTGTAACGATGCCAGTTGGTCTGGATCAAAAAATGTAGCCAGGTGGTAGTTGGCCAACCTCTCATAAATATTAGCCCGCTCAATAGCGCTTCTCCCACTCACAGCCAACGGCTGAAAACGCCCACTCTCCGCTTCAATAGTCACGATATAGCCAAGCTGGCTCTCAAAGAGGTCGCGCGTCAGCGTCAGCATCTCGACCGCGATCTCCTGGCGGTTATTATAGCCCCTCTCTCTGCTGCTGGAATCGCCCTGATCGGGAAAACGTGCCAGAGACTCCGCCATATGCAACAGAGTGAGCAATGCTTCGCGCTTGCGGCGCTCTTGTTGATAACGGAGAGAGACATCGCGCCAGATCAAAACAGCGCCCAGCAGTTGTCCATCCGCCGCATAAATAGGCGTTCCTCCGATATTCAGGGTCAACGTGTGGCCGTCCAGAGCCATTATTTGTATATCTTCAGTGCCCGATTTTTCCAATACTTCGCCATGCAAAATACGATACGGCGGTGTCTGCTCTAAAGATAAAGGCTGACCATGCACATCCCGCATCTGTAGCTTTGCCACGCGCTCCGCCAGGGAACAACTTGTAAAATCTGCATCCTGCGAAGTCAGGCACGCCAGATCCCGAGCAGCCTGATTTATGCGCAGAATTTCCCCCTCACAACCCAGGATGACGATACCATCAGCGATAGCTTCAAAGGTGACATCCAATTGTTGGCGCAACTGCCACACCTGTTGCTCTGCCTCTTTGCGCTCGGTGATATTTTTTGCCACCGCATAGATCCTGGTAATGCCAGCTGCCTCATCCTTCACACAGTGGCAAATGTCATGCAACCAGTACATCGCGCCAGATTTTGCGATTATGCGCCACTCCTGCTCGTCAGCCACTCCTGCATGCATGGCGGCAATGCGCGCCGCTGCCTTTGGAAGGTCGTCAGGATGACATAATTGAACGATATTCCACCCTAACGCATCCAGTTCTTCCCCCGTATATTCGAGCAGGCTTAGCAACGTATCTGAGACCCACTCACGGCGCAGCTGGCCATCCGGTGCAATATAGCACACATAGGCATACTCGGCCAGAGAACTAGAAAGATGCTGTACACGCTGTTGAAGCTCATGCAGATGGAGCTGCTCCAACAGACGCCGCTCCAGAGTCTCCTCTAAATCCTGCTGCAATTGATGGGGACCGGTCACATCCCGCACCACAACCAGTATACTGCACGATTGTCCCTGCTCATCCTGCAATGGCTTGCCACTGATTTGCAAATACATCTTTTGTCCATCCAAAGCGATCGCACTTACGGTGGTAGCGACAGAGCCTAACAATGCCTCGCCGCTTAACAAACGCGCCAGTGGCGTGCTTTCAATCGCAAAAAGTTGTTCCTGCTCATCACCGCCCAGCTGGTGACAAATAGACATCACCGTAGCGAAGTTCTGTGGAAATTCACGCAGGATGCGGGCACAGAAAGACTGTGCCGCCACATTATAGGACTCAATGGTGCCCTGCATATCCAGTTGAAAAATAGCATCTGGAATCGCTTCCAGCAGGGTCTCAACCTCGCTTAAAATAGTAGAGCTTTGTTCAGTCGAACCGCTGACTGTTGAATGCGCACCCTCGTGCGCTTCAACTTGTAATTGAAGATGCTCATCTGGTGGGTTGATATGTGGAAAAGGCTGTGGTGTAGTTTGCTCCATGGACCAGATGCCTCATCAGGTAACGTAATGGAAAAAGTATATCTAGTATACCAGCAAGGAAAAGACAGGTACAAGATATCTTTGTGCCTTCGGCCTCTGACGCTTCGCGCCTACGGCGCTCAAAAATGTTATTCTGAGTTGCCAGCAGCGCGCCAGGCACGCTGCTGGCAACTCAATCTCAGAACGTGTCGGAATTTCATCTCCATAGGGAGATTGTGACTCGCCAACCAGGGGCGCTGACGTCCCCACTCTTTGAGCGCCGTAGACGCGTAGTGTCAGGTGCCGCAGGCACGAAAAGCATGGTTTTCAAATATCCGCGCAGCGGCTTATATTATAAGTTATACTATGAGAATGACAGTGCTTATACATTCGCTATACAATGATGTGTTTCTTGTAGAAGATAAAGGATGAGTATCATGGCAACTGTTATACTACTCGGAACGCTGGATACCAAGGGAGTGGAATATGACTACTTGCGCCAGCGTGTTCAGCAACTGGGCTGTGAAGTTATTCTGATTGATGCAGGCATCAAGGGTTCTCCTCAAGTACAGCCTGATATTCCCCATGAACAGGTCGCGCAGGCCGCAGGCATAGATGTAGCACAACTTGCTGCCCGTGGCGATCGAGGAGCGGCAGTGGCTGCGATGGCGCGTGGTGCCACCCAGGTTGTGCTGGAACTGTTTAAGCAGGGTCGGGTGCACGGTATATTTGGTCTGGGTGGTTCCGGCGGCTCCGCCATTGTGTCCCAGGTGATGCGCGCACTGCCGATTGGTGTACCCAAACTGGTGGTCTCTACCATGGCCGCCGGCGATACGCGTCCCTATGTAGGGGCAGTAGATATCACCATGATGTATTCGGTGGTAGATATCGCGGGCATCAATCGCATCTCCGAGCGCATCCTGACCAATGCTGCCGCCGGCATCAGCGGTATGGCCCACGCCTATGAAAGCTTTAAAGCGGCCAGCAGTGGCAAACCATTGATTGGCGCGACAATGTTTGGAGTAACCACACCATGTGTGGATGAGGCACGCAAATATCTAGAGAAGCGTGGCTACGAAGTGCTGGTTTTTCACGCCACCGGTACCGGAGGCCAATCGATGGAGACGCTGGCCAAAGATGGCTTCCTGGCCGGCGTACTGGATACCACCACTACCGAACTGGCGGATGAGTTAGTTGGCGGTGTACTGAGCGCTGGTCCACATCGCCTGGAGGCAGCGGGAGCCAAAGGTATTCCTCAAGTTGTCTCCCTGGGCGCGCTGGATATGGTCAACTTTGGTCCAATGGATAGCGTGCCTGAAAAGTTCAAGCAACGCAACCTGTATAAACATAATGAGACCGTCACCTTGATGCGCACCACCGTTGAAGAAAATGCCGAACTGGGGCGTATCCTGGCGCACAAGCTCAATCAGGCCAGTGGGCCGGTCGTGGTCTTTATTCCCCTGCGCGGCGTCTCGATGATCGATGTTGAGGGTGGCCCCTTCTATGATCCCCAGGCAGATCAAGCGCTGATCGAAAACCTGACCACCAATCTCAACCAGAAGATAGAGATCCATAAGCTTGATATGGATATCAACGATCCTCGTTTTGCCCGCGCCATGGCCAGCCGCCTGGATGAATACGTCCAGACACAACTCAAGCAACCCGGGCACGCGACCAGCGCGTCCTGATCAGAGGAGGGATGAAACTGTGCAAAGAGCAGATGCATTAGCGCGTCTTCAACAAACAATTAAGCAGGGAGGAGTAATTGTAGGTGCGGGGGCCGGAACAGGCCTCTCCGCCAAATGTGTGGAGGCTGGTGGGGTCGATCTGATTATCATTTATAATTCTGGCCGCTATCGCATGGCTGGTCGCGGTTCCCTGGCAGGACTGCTACCCTATGGAGATGCCAACGCCATCGTGGTTGAGATGGCCAATGAAGTCTTGCCAGTCGTGAAAAAGACGCCTGTGCTGGCCGGTGTCTGCGGCACCGATCCATTCCGCATGATGCCCTATTTTTTGCGTCAGCTCAAAGAGATGGGCTTCGCCGGTGTGCAGAACTTCCCTACCGTGGGTCTGTTCGATGGTACGTTCCGCCAGAATCTTGAAGAGACCGGCATGGGCTTTGGGCTGGAAGTCGACATGATCAGGACCGCGCATGAGCTGGATCTGTTGACCGCCCCCTATGTCTTTAATCCCGACGAGGCGCGCGCGATGGCCGAAGCAGGCGCGGATATACTGGTGCCTCACATGGGACTCACCACCAAGGGCTCGATTGGCGCACAGACGGCTGTAACGCTGGATGACGCGGTCACACGCATCCAGGCCATGCATGACGCCGCCAAAAAAGTCAATCCAGAGATTCTCGTCTTATGCCATGGTGGTCCCATCGCTGAACTAGAAGACGCCGCTTACGTCCTCCAGCGTACCAGGGGCATAGCTGGCTTCTTTGGTGCATCCAGCATGGAGCGTCTCCCCACGGAAATCGCCATCACCGAGAATACACGCCGCTTCAAAGCCATTCAGAGAGGAGAATAACAGCATGGAAAAGCCCATTGATCCCCACAGTGTTCCCACGCAAACTTTTGATTGGGGGATTATCAAATGGCTGGTCAAACCCGAATATACGGTAGGCACAGGCCTGACCTTCGGCGAGGTTATCCTGCTGCCTGGCAAGGGACACGCACGCCACAACCATCCCGAGTCGGAAGAGATTCTTTATGTGCTCTCGGGCGAGGGGGAACAGATGGTCAATGATGAAGAGGCATTTCCGATCAAGGCCGGTGATACAATCTATGTCTCCATCGGCGTCTATCACTCTACCCTGAATACAGGTTGGGAACCGTTACGCTTAATCGCCCTGTATAATCCAGCCGGAGCCGAACGGGTACTTGAAACCGCGCCTGATTTCAAAGAAGTGCCCGCAGGACAGTTGCCAACCCTGCAACGTCCATCGTAGCCGGCAACGTTCAAATCCAATAGACGCACAAACAACAATAGGTTCGGGGCTTGCCCCCGATTGTCGCACCGCAGTGCGACCCGGTACCCATATCGTTCGGCTCCTTTTATAGGATATTCCCTCGCTATAGGTCGTTCTGGCGATTCGGGTGAGAGGAACCTCATAGGCCGCATACCCATGAGGATGATCCGCTTTTGGGCACCGCGTGTGGTAACGTGGTGATGAAAAGGGGGGCCGAGCAGCGAGGATACAGGGTCGCCCTAACGGGGCGACAATCGGGGGCAAGCCCCGAACCTATGTAATTACGTTTAAATTGGTTTTTGCATAAAAAAATGCGTATATATCATGATGGTTATTTATGCGTGGTGACCAAAGAAGGTGTCGTAGGAGAAGCTATCGTGAATTTCGAGCGCGAAATCCGCATCGCGCTCCTGCTGGAGGATCCAGCGTCGCTCGCCAAGCTCTATAAAGTGACGGCGGGCGTCAAATACTTCGATCGGCTTGCCGCGCTCTTCGACATCGCGTACGCGGGCGCGGGCGCGCCGAATATCCAGATCTGCGACGACAAAAATTTTGACAATCGATTGTGCATAATCGCGAAAAAACTGTTCGCTGCGAATCGTATACAGCCCTTCGATGATCAGCTTTTGCTGCGGCCGCAAATACATAGGTTGATAACCAACGCGGCGGTTAGCCACAAAACTATATTGAGGAATGAATGTCTGCCCCCGCTGCAAAAGTTCTTTAATGTTTCGTCCCAACGTGTGAAAATCATAGGCCTCAGGACTCTCCCATTGAGGAGCCGCCCCATAGACATCATCATACTCGATAGTGATATCATCCTCATCCACAAAATAGTGATCCATCGAGAGAACCGCTGCATCAAGATAATGCGCCAATCGCGTCGAAAAGGTGGTCTTGCCGGATGCAGCGGGCCCAGCAACCAGGTATACCTGCGCAAGTGGCAAATCTTCTATCCGTGAAATCAGGGCAGGCATGCGTAACATTAATGACTCCTTTGAGACTTAGTCTAAATATATCTTTTTATGTTTATGACCAGCAGACACAGAAATATTAAGGCAATATTATGAATGTAACCTCAAGTTAATAATTTTACCCAACAATGGGGGATTTGTCTATGTGTGTTGTCAAATATTTGCTGTGTAAATATTTGACAACACACATAGACAACTTATTATTTATATTTAGAAATTGGAAAATTCAGGTAGATATAGCGAAGTATTGACTTAACCAGAAAAATATGTTAATTACAATTTAACATTACGTTTATCGATTAACTTGCGTTGGCTTCTACGAGGACGAAGGAGCTCCATGACAACTATTTACGATATTGCCAGGGCCGCAGGTGTAACGGCAACAACAGTTTCCAATGTATTGTCGGGCAAAGGTTCGGTTAGTTCGGCCACTCGGGCCAGGGTAATGCAATATGCCGAGGAGCTGAATTACAGTCCCAACCTGGTTGCTCGCAGCCTGATTAAGGGAAGAACCGGCGTACTGGGACTGGTCTTCCCGTCGATCGATAATCCTTTCTATGCGGAGATAACGGCGGCGATGGAGCGCCTGGCTTACCAGGCTGGCTTCCGTATTTTTGTCTCGACATTCTCCAACGGCGACCAGACCGGACAAAAGATGTTGAAAGATCTGGCCCTGCGACGTGTGGATGGCGTCATTATTTTCTCGGCCGCCATCTCCCTCGACATTATTCACGCCATGGCCTTACCACATCTGCCAATCATCTATTGTCTGGAAGAAGAGATGCAAGCCTGCCCCTTCCCAGCTCTCTCTTATAACTTCTTTCAGGGTGGTCAGCTTGCCGGTGAGCATCTCCTATCATTAGGACATCGACATATTGGTTTGCTTACACATATGACTGATGAAGGTGAGTATTGCCATGTGGCCCGTGTCAAAGGATTGCAGGCGGCCCTGGCAACCTACAACCTTGAGCTTGATAGCCGCCTGGTAAAAAATGGAATTTCCAGTGTAGAACCGGGCAAAATCGTGGGTCGTGAGCTCCTGACGCAACCCAACCGTCCGACAGCCGTGTTCGCCACCAACGACATGATGGCCATAGGCTTGATGGCGGCAGCCTGGGAACTGAATATTCAGATTCCTCGTGACCTCTCGGTCATCGGCTTTGATGGCATTGCCATTTCACGCTTCACCACACCACCTCTGACAACCATCAAAATTGATATAGATAGACTAGCAGCAGAGGCGATCAATCTCTTGCTACATAACATTGAAAATCCATTATCATCGCAGACGATTGTGCTCCCAGCCCAGCTTCTCGCAGGTGCCTCAACGGGACCACTTCATCTATAACAAAAGATCTATGAAAGGAGGACAGTACATACATTCTTATCTTAATGAAGTAATGAAGTCATAGCGGACATTCATCACAGAACCAGGCAATTATCTGCGTTCATATTTGCTACGACAAGCAAGGAGGCAAGGCATGCTAACAAGCAGCACAAGTCAAAACCAGCGTCAGCAATTGCTATTTCGTACATCTCTTCAAATGCATTACGGGCCCCACTCCAGCCCAACCCCTTCTAAGTCTTACAGATCGCGTAAGTTTCGCTTAAAGCAGCGCCATTAGCAGAGCACGCAGTTTCTGCTTTAAGGTGCAGCTAACATGGCCAAAATGTAAAGCGAACAACCGTATATCCAGTCGAATTAGTAGCGCTGCTAACTTTTAAAAGCCAGTAAGCGCCAGGTCTGACCATACACGATTTAAAGAAAACGTTATCTACTGTCGCATCCAGAATGAATGGGTCAAAGTTTCATGAAAGTGAGAGGTTCAACATGAATCACACCACCGATCGCACACCGCGTAAGGTAGCGACCTCGATAATAAGCATCATATGCTTACTATCGCTCTTCGCAGTCATGCTAAGCGCCTGCGCGGGACCAGGTTCCAGCCCCAAAATTGAGCTTACCTTGTGGTATTGGAACCGCTCAATTGACGATGCGCTCATCCAACAAGTGGGCAAAGTATTTCCGAATATCGACCTGCGCGCAGAGAAGATCACCGATTACGATAGCAAAGTCAGAACATCCATGGCGGGACATCATGGAGTTCCTGACCTCCTCGGCATCAACTCCAACATTGCTACCTATTTTCCAGATGAAGACCAGTTCGTCGACCTGCGCACCCTGGGTGCCGATTCCATCAAATCTCAATACCTGGACTGGAAATGGAATCTAGGTGTAGCACCTGGCGGCAAGCTGATCGCCCTGCCGATGGATACGGGTCCAACCGCTCTCTTCTATCGCGAAGACCTCTTTGCCAAAGCTGGCCTGCCAACCGATCCGCAGGAAGTCACCAATCAGTTTAAAACCTGGGATGACTATATCCAGGCGGGCACGAAAATGAAACAGGCCACCAACGGCAAAGTGTTTATGTTTGATAACATCAACAACGTCTTCAGCCAGGCGGTTGGTCAGCATGCGCTGCAATATTTTGACCACTCCGACAAGTATATCGGCACCCAGGATATCGTCAAGCAGGCATGGTCCCTGGCCAACAAGGTTCACCAGGCGGGCATCAGCGCCAACATCGATAACTGGACCACAGAATGGAACGCGGGTATCAGCAACGGCACCATCGCTTCATTTGTCGGCGCCGTATGGATGAAGCAAATATTGCAGGATGCCGCGCCAAATACCAAGGGCAAGTGGCGCATCGCTCGCAATCCTGGCGGAGACGGCAACTCCGGCGGCTCGTTCCTGGCCGTCACCAAAGCCAGTGCTCATCCCAAAGAGGCCTTTGAAGTTATCAAGTGGCTCGAAAATCCCGCGAACCAGTTGACCGCGTACAAATCATTACAGCTCTTCCCTTCTACCCTCAGCACGCTCGATCAGCCCGGCATGAGCTCTAAGGAAGACTTTTACGGCGGGCAGGACACCAACCAGATCTTCTCGGTGGCCGCCAAAGATATTCCTCGCTTCTATTTTAATGAGTACAGCGATATCGTCGGCGGAGCGTACAGCGATCAACTAAGCTTGATTGCACAGCAAAATAAAAACTCAGAGCAGGCCTGGAATGACGCTCAAACAGAAATTCAGAGACAACTGTTACGGTAGTCATCGTCTGTTATCCCTGCTATTCAAAAGAAGAAGGAGAAACACATGAGTAGTATCAGTCCAGTTGCTGTCTCCCAACATCAAGCCCGACAGGATGCTGTGGTGAAGCCCAAAAGCAAGTTCCGTAAATATCTTCCCATGTATCTGTCGATCGCGCCATACTTTGTCATTTTTCTGGCGTTCAGCATCATCCCAACCGTTTTCTCGCTGTATCTGGCCTTCCAGAAGTGGGACGGCATTGGTCAGATGAGCTTCATTGGCTTCAACAATTTCACCTTTGCCCTCTCCGATCCCAAGTTTGGCACCGCCATCCTCAATACCTTTGAGATCTGGTTCATGTCAACCATTCCCATGCTCTTCCTGGCATTGATTATGGCCTTCTTGCTCAACCAGCGGACACGCTCCAAGTTCGCCTATCAGATCTCCTACTTTCTGCCGAATATCACATCGATCGTGGCCATTACACTGATCTTCAACTCGTTATTTGGCGAACAGTTCGGACTCATCAACACCGTACTGACTGCCCTGCACCTGCCTGCGGTGCAGTGGCTCAGCGATTTCTGGGCCATGAAATGGGCGATCGCCTTGCTCGTCATCTGGCGCTGGGTAGGCTATAACGCCCTGGTCTACATGGCTGGCCTCCAAAGCATCCCGTCCGACTTCTACGAGGCCGCCCGCATAGATGGTGCGAACACCATCAACATCTTCTTCCGCATCACAGTCCCGCTGCTGCGGCCGGTCATTCTCTTCACCGTCATCTCCTCCACCCTGGGAGGCCTGACCCTCTTTACTGAGCCAAAGATTCTCTATGGAAATAATGGAGGCGTCGGCAACCAGGGCCTCACCATGTCGCTGTATCAATACTGGCAATCCTTTGCCACGTACCATTATGGATACGGAGCGGCCGTCAGCTGGATCATGTTCTTTATCTTGCTGGCCTTTACCTTCGTCAACTGGAGAATCGTACAGCACGGTGATAACTAAGACAAAGGAGTCGATGCAATGAAAGATTATGGCACACGTACACAGCGCATCATCACACACGTGATCCTGTTAATATTCCTGGTGGCGTCCATCTTCCCATTTTATTGGATGATCGTGATGTCCACCAATACGACCAGCGACATCTATCGTATTCCGCCAAAAGTTATCTTTGGAAATCAATTATGGATCAACATTTCACACGTGCTCCAGAATATTGATTTCCTCACCGACTTCGGCAATACATTGCTGATCGCGGTCAGCGTCACGGTGCTGGTCCTCTTCTTCTGTTCAATAGCAGGCTTCACATTTGCCAAATTTGAATTTCCCGGCAAAAAAGTGCTGTTCGTTATCCTGCTAGGTACCATGATCATCCCATCCGCCGGCTCACTGGTGGCATCATTTGTCATCATGGCCGACCTGGGCTGGATCGGCACCTTCCTGCCGTTGATCATCCCAAGCATGGTCACCGCGTTCGGCATCTTCTGGATGCGCCAGTACTCGCTATCAGCGATCCAGAGCGACCTGATTGACGCGGGCCGCATCGATGGTTGTAGTCACCTACGTCTCTATTGGAACGTTGCCCTACCAACCCTGCGACCCGCGCTGGGCTTCCTGGGCGTTATCACCTTTATCAATGCCTGGAATGACTATCTCTGGCCCTTGATTGTGCTCAATGATCCCAAAACCTATACGCTACAGCTTGCCCTGGCACAATTAAATGGTGTCTACAGCACAGACTACAGCATGGTCATGGCCGGCACATTAATGTCAACGATACCCTTGATCATCATCTTCTTCTTCGGTGCGCGCCAGTTCATCGCCAACATCTCGGCAGGCGCCCTGAAATTTTAACCAGAGGGTACACTTGCCGGAGTTCTTTTGTGGACGGGCGCATACGCCCGTCCACATCCCTTCCACGCAAAGTTGCTTTTGTCGCATTAAAACCGAAATCGAGTGAAAGGATCGAATAAGAGAGATCATGAAAACATATTGATGATATTACATGGACGGCGCCGAGCGCCGTCCATGTAATATCATCAATACAATAAGATATCTCTATACATTCTTTTTAGCTACCGTATCTTGTGGTCAGCTACTACAATTTGCCGCTTAGTTTCAGGAATCCCCAGTCCAATAAATTTGAGACATCGGTGTTGCGCTGCGCCTCGTCAGAACTGTTTAAGATGGCGCCGACAATATAGTGTCCATCACGTGCTGCGGCAAAGGCCAGACAATAGCCAGCGATGCTGGAGTGGCCGGTTTTAACGCCCAGCATGCCGGGATAGGTAGAGAGCAGGCCATTCGTGTTTGACCAATCATATTTACGGTGATACATCGTGGGTGCCAGACTATACGAGGCTTGCGCGACGATGCTGGCAAAGGTACTATTGGCCATCGCATATTCGGCCAGTTTCGTGAGATCGGCCGCGCTGGTCATACTGACGTCGCCACTGATCGTCAAACCATCAGGATCCACAAAATGGGTCTGGGTCAAGCCCAATCTGGTCGCCTTGTTATTCATCATCGCCACAAAATTCGGGGTTGAACCACCAACGTAATCGGCCAGAGCAGTAGCCGCATCCGCGCCCGAGGGCAACAATGCGCCATACAAAAGATCCCTGACCTTGATAACATCGCCCAGGTGTAGTTGCGCCGTACTACTGGTGCCATCGGCGGTACGATCAACCGCATCCTGAGAAATAGTGATTTTGGTATCCAGATTAACGTCCTCGATGGTCAGGATAGCGGTCATAATCTTGGCCGTACTGGCCATCGGCAACACCTTGTTGCCATTCACGTTCGACAACACGGCATTCGTATTGCCATCCACCATATAAATGGCTGAAGCCTGGGATTGAGGCATCATGCCCCGAGGTGTTGGCGTCGGTGTCGGAAATGGGGTCGGAGTCGGCTCTGGAGTCGGTGTTGGCGTCGGTTCCGGAGTCGGCGTTGGCGTCGGCGTCGGATCCAAAGAACCCAGCATGTCCATAAATTTATTATTGACAGATGTAAATGCAAAGATGTAACAGGTAGATCCAAACAATAAAATAATTATTATCAATACAATAGCGAAAACACGGCGTTCCATGCACAGGCTCCCGTCTAATACACAAAAATTTTTAGATAGTCTTCCAATAATATTATCGAATGAGAGCTCATTTTGTTAACAACCTGGAATGGTAATTTTTCGAACCTTTGCGGCTGAAAGTTATAATGTGATCAAAATAAAATGATATATATTACAGCCATATAACATGTATAAGGATAATATTGGTTGTTATTAATAAAGCAATTGAGCAGGTAAATAATCAAATTGGCATCTTTAATGCTCTTATTGAAGAAGCTCGTTACAGCTCATTTACGCATTATTAACTACTTAACTAGGTAATTAGGGCTAGATTCAACCGCATTTCTAGGTGTATCAATATATTTCATGGTATTCTAGCAATGTTCCCACAACGACCTGAACAGCAGGCTACGTGATCATGTCCATGGGTAATGTGGATGAGGAACACCGCATAGCGAGCGGTATTGGAAGTTGTCTAATCGAAGTGAGGAAATGTTGCAAGTATATCAGAACCTTAAGAATTTCTTACGTCCGGAAAAGTCAAAGCAGTCGAAAAAAAGTCGTTTTATTGCAGTTATGGGAACATTAAGTCTGCTTAGCACCACATTAGGAGTAAATGCAGTGACTCCTAATATAGCGCATGCAGCAACGAACACCGCACATACAACCACAGCCAATATGGCAAACACAACTACCAGCTGTGCGAATGCCTATACAGTTGTAGCCGGTGACACGTTAAGTCAGATAGCCAAACGTTACATGGTCAGCTGGTTGACCCTGGCAAGCGTCAATAGTATTGCCAATCCTAATCTCATTTTTATAGATCAGAAAATTTGTATTGATAACGCGGTAGCTCGTACGGTTTCTAAAAACGTACCAGTAGCCCCTAAAAGTGTTCCACCAGCACCGGCCGCTAAGCAAGCTGCCGTGCCCACGCCAGCACCGGCCCCCGCCGTACCTGCGCCAGCAGCTACGCAGAGCACTGACATCAACGGAATGATTGATGAAATCTTTGGACCTTATGCTGCAGGTGCCAAGAGCGTTGCAGCATGCGAGTCAGGGATGAATCCTAATGCCACCAACACATACTCGATTGGTGGAAGTCATGCCGCTGGTATATTCCAAATTCTTTACCCGAGCACATGGAGTACCACCTCACAGGCTGGCATGTCTCCATATAATGCCAGGGCAAACATCATAGCCGCCCACGAAATATTTGCACGCGATGGCTACAGCTGGCGTGAATGGGTGTGTAGATAAAGTAAATATATTGGGATAACGTTAAACAATTATTAAATCAAGTTCTAGACAGCTTCAATAATTAGTCGCTTACAAAGAAGGGGCCAGGTTCCCAGTATGGGAGCCTGGCCCCTCCCTTTCGGGCGTCCGCATACGCGGCCGAGCCTATTTTTTCTGTTAGCGCATGCAGGGCGCACGGCGCCCTGCATGCGCTAACATGTTAGAAAGTGTCTGACCCCCACGCCAATGGTGGTCTCTCTGCCTCACGCTACGCTCCTACGGAGCTCAAAAGAGGTTTTTATGTTGGTGCAAAACATGCGCTGTGCGCACATTTTGCACCAACATAAAAAGAGATTGGGGGCATTTGCGCTGATACATTTCGATGGCCCATGCGATGGAACCTTCAAAAAACATGATACCAATAGGTTCGGACCTTGCGCCCGATTTGCTCCCTTGACGAGCGATACCGTTAAAGTATTTTGAGCCCATATTAATGTTCAAGCATCCAGGGACGTCCATGGGACTGGTGAAAGACGGGAGGAGCGGGCTGCTCGCGTGGTTTCTCAGGTTCTCTACGAATGACTTCTGGTTCGCAGGTGCTTTTTTCAGCACGATAATAGGCCTGCGCCAATGCAGGCGGGGTGCGTACCAGACCGGGCGCGGTGTAAATTCGTCTGACTTCGCGCTGGCATACAGGACAGTACATGGGGGCTGCAGCATCAGCGAGTGAACGCCAATACTCAAATGAGCCACACTGCTCACAACGAAATTCATATCTTGGCATACTCATTCTCCACACTGCTCTTCTTCAGTTCATCAGCCAATCTCACAGGAAATCATACATTATTTGTTCACCATTTGCAAAGGAAATCTTTCTACTGATAAGTCAATACGCATTTACTTCACTTGACAGAAAGAATATTTTAGGATACCGTATTAGTGTACGCAGTAAAAGACAAGAAAGCGCAAACATAGATGCTAGCTGTGTTTAATCATAGTTGAGAACATTTGCACATAGCATTCTTTGATGATATCTCCTCCATAAAGAAACGCGCTAATAACAAAACACAACATGGCATCTCACATAGTAGCAGCATAGAGTATTTTTCTGTTCGCCGAGGTATTCGTTCTGCGGGAATATCACGGTTCTAGCCGTATTTCTCGTTCCGCATACAGACAATGGCGTCACGTATAGTTCAATCGTATGGATCACGTCAAACTTTAGATTGATACACCTTTCTGCGTTACTAACCGCATACGTAAAGGAAAACGATCATGACGATGACGACCACAGCGATGAGACCTGAAGTGTTATTTGGTGTAGATCTGGACAAACCCTGGAGCCAGCAACAGATCGTTGGCCATAACCGCTGGCATCCAGATATTCCAGCGATGGCTTCCGTGAAACCAGGTACCATCTTCAGAATGGAATGTAAAGACTGGACGGATGGACAGATTAAGAACAGTGATAGTGCGAACGACGTACGCGATGTCGACCTTTCAATTCCTCACGTGCTTAGCGGCCCAGTTGCTGTTGAGGGTGCAGAACCAGGAGACGTGCTTGTCGTCGATATTCTCGATGTGACCTCATTCGCGGGCAAAGCAACTTCCTGGGGCTTCACCGGCATCTTCTCTCGTGATAATGGCGGTGGCTTCCTGACCGACCATTTTCCTGATGCGCATAAAGCTATCTGGGATCTCAATGGAGTAGTAGCAACATCGCGGCACGTTCCTGATGTGCGTTTTGTAGGTATTCCGCATCCTGGCCTGATCGGCTGTGCCCCCTCCCATGAGCTCCTCAACGCCTGGAATAAGCGCGAGGCTGATCTGATTGCCACTGATCCCAATCGAGTTCCACCACTGGCTTTGCCTCCACTTGAGAAAAATGCGGTGATGGGATCCCTGAAGGGAACTGATATGCAGAATGCGGCGCGCGAAGCAGCGCGCACCGTGCCACCGCGCGAACATGGCGGCAACTGTGATATTAAAAATCTTACCCGTGGCTCGCGCGTCTACTTCCCGGTCTATGTCAACGGCGCCAATCTGTCATTGGGCGATCTGCACTTCTCACAGGGAGACGGTGAGATCACCTTCTGCGGTGCTATCGAGATGGCCGGCTCTATTGACCTCAAGGTAGATTTGATTAAAAACGGTGTCAATACCTACAGCATGCAGAGTCCCATTTTTAGAAGTAGTCCACTGGAACCTCGCTACTCTAATTTCCTGGTCTTTGAAGGGATATCGGTTGATGAGGCGGGCAAACAGCATTATATGGATGCCCATATCGCCTATAGAAATGCGTGTCTGAATGCTATTAGCTACCTCGAAAAATGTGGCTACACAGGCGAACAGGCCTATATCATCCTGGGCGCCGCGCCAATCGAAGGTCGGGTCAGCGGTATCGTGGATATTCCGAATGCTTGCTGCTCGCTGTACCTGCCAACGGAAATTTTCGAGCGCGATATTGAGCCAATGAGGCATTCCGTTTCCCAGAAAATGCAAGTAGCAGTCACCAGTTAAACGCAAACAAGCTCTGTGGTCATGCTTT
Organism: Dictyobacter formicarum; assembly: GCF_016587435.1. Next base: position 133,211 of record NZ_BNJJ01000004.1, on the reverse strand, counting down.
TCTCCAACCCGGATGCTGTCACTGGCAGCATCCGGGCTATATGGAGGTAATAAAGATGGAGCATACAATCCCCGTGGAGCGCCTGACTGCCCCCTGGGAGCGGATGACGAATGAGAATGTGCTTCTACGCTTTGTAGATACGCTCCTGCGCGGTTGCGGACAGGTTATGTTCCAGAATAATCCTCTCACTGGCCTCTTATTTCTGATTGGAATCTTTGTCAATTCAGCGCTCCTGGGACTGGCCGGAGTAATTGGATTGGTAGTGAGCACATTGACTGCTATGGTTCTCAAGGCGGATAACAACGCAATTCGTGCGGGCCTCTTTGGCTTTAACGGTATCCTTACTGGTATCGGGCTTGCGTTTTTCCTCAAGTGGAATCCTACGCTGCCAGTGTATATCATCCTTGCCGGTATTCTTAGTAGCATCGTGATGATGAGCCTGGTAAATGTGCTTGGGAGCCGTGACGTGCCTGCTCTGACAGCACCTTTTGTGCTTTCGGCCTGGATTTTCCTGTTTGCCGTCTTCCTGTTTAGTCACCTGCAATCTACGCAGGCGATACAGCCTGCCCTGTTGAAGCCAAGTGCAGCTGTACAGACTGCCCTGCGGCCACTGCCAACCTCACTTGTGGGCGCCGGCATTACGCCACTCAATTTGGTGGAAGCTTTTTTCCGAGGCATTGGAGAGGTCTTCTTTCAGGACAATCTACTTACGGGCCTGATATTTCTGGTCGCCATCCTCGTCAACTCACGGATCTCTGCTCTCTTTGCAGCACTAGGTTCTCTTGTGGGGATGCTCACCTCGCTCTTCTTACTGGGAGGCGATGGCCACTGGGTTTATCATGGTCTTTATGGCTTTAACGCCGTCCTGAGCGCAATTGCTGTTGGCGGCGTCTTCTATGTCCTGACATGGCCGTCCGCGATTTATGCTTTGTTTTGCGCTTTAATTGCAACGGTTCTGATGGCCTCGATAAGTGTCTTTCTCTCACCACTTGGGATGCCTGCATTGACGGCCCCCTTTGTCGTGAGTGCATGGCTCTTCATTCTACCAAGAAATGGTTTCCTCGCCCTGCGCTCGGTTACGCTGGGAGAGGTCACAAATCCTGAGCGTATCCGCCGTGCTTACCGTGAGCAAGCGCTCGCTCATTAAAAAAGCGCAAAGAAAGATGAAAACCTGTAGGTGCGCCCCTCGCGGGCGCTTTTTCGAGCGGGAAGAGCAAAAGCGCCCGCGAGGGGCGCACCTACGAGTCATTTTTCTTGTGTTTGAAAAGCCTTTTTCTGTTTTTTGGGCGTCTTGCTAGCGGGACGTGGCGTTTCGGGAATGCTCGGCAGCGGAGTGGCATTGGGTACAGCCTCAGGACGTGGCGTCTCTGGAATCTGCTGTCTGGTTGCCGCTGGCGTTTTTTGCGCTGGTGCTTGCTCCTGAACCGAACCAGCAGCCGGGTTCGCCTGCTGAGCCGCCTCGCGTGCAGCCTTCTTCTGCTCAGCCTGCTTCAGTTCCTCGGCCTTTCTCTTTGCAGCCTGCTTACTTTCGTACCAATGTTTACCATCCAGCAACAAACGATAGGCTTGATACACCAGGGGTCGATAGACAAGATCCTGCGTCTCCAACGAGCGCATAGCATAGCCACCAAAGCCGCGCTTGAAATTATAGACGCCATAGAGTTCATTGCCCTCTTCCAGCACATCAGGAATACCACGTGAATTGAAATACCAGCACCCATGAGACTTGGCCCAGAGGATACGCTGCCATTGTAGCAAATAATTGATCCGCATTTCTCGCGACTCATTGGAGGCAGCCTCGTACATATTCCAGCTCCAGCGTCCCAGACGTACCACGATCGCAGCGGCAATAATACGGTTGTCGTATTCAGCTACCAGGAGTGCAGCATTGTCTTTATACAGGCGCAGGAAATTTTCATAATACTCTTTGCTCAGTATCATAAATTCGCTGCGCTCACCGGTCTCACAATAAATACGGTAAAAAGCATCAATGCCAGACTGCTCATGGCTCTCGCGAATAACCACGCCGGTACGTGCCGATGTACGAATATACTGGCGTGTCTTCTTATGCATTTTAGACATCAACTCTTGCTCTTCGCCACGGATATCGGTTACCCACTCATGGCGCAGGTGATGAGCATAAGGGATGGAGCAAAAGCCATAGTGGCGCAACGCATTCAGCCAGGTCCTATCGCCATCAGGCACACCAGGTTCTACCTTCAGCATACAGGCGCCACGTTTATGCGCCTCAGCTTTGACGAAATTAAGCAGCAACGTCATCGCTGGCGAGGCAGGGTCCTCGACAATAGGACCGCGAGGAGCGTAAAAATAAGGAACGCGCAGAACAGGCACGGTAGCAACAAGCACAAGCATAACGGCACAAAGTGAACCATCGTCCTTCACCACCCCGACGTGCAGTGAATCGGCACGGCGATTACTCATCAGCTCGCCCCACTCATAGGTCTGGGTGAGATTACATAACTCGGACGCCGCCACAAAGTCATTCCATTGCTGGCGATCAGTAATGATTTGCGCCTTCATTTCCTCTATCCTTCTCTTCTTGTTATTATGGTGATTAGAAAATTTATTGAAAAAGCTATCAAAGTCAAATATGGAGAAATACGGCATTCTCAAAATAAGAACGATATACACCCACGGAATTTATATATTGTTTAGGTAGCGCGCGCAAAGGAATAGCTCTAAAGTCCTTTTTCTATGCAGCCCATTGAAGACAAACATGCTAATAATGCTCTTATTGAAGGGAACAAAAGACATGAAAACTACAGGTTTTCTAGCATGTCGAGGAAACAGGAGGATGAATGCAAATACGTCCTGACACTAAATTAAAGCTGTGATTTCAAGAGCGATAGGGTACGATCCGCGACAGCTTGCGGCCACGGCAATGCGTGCTCGGTCGCAATGCATGTGCAAACTTCATAGCCCAGCACAGCAGCTGAGACAAGGCCCTGCCTCAATGCATCTCTACCTATACCGGGGATGCAGGTATCAAGTTGGGCCAGGCGCCGGGCAGAACAGGTTTGTTCAATATTCCAGGCCACGGACGTCTCTTGCCAGCGTTCAAAGGCCTGACTTTCTAAGCGCAGCAATGTCAGCAAATTTTGCATTACCTCAAGATGAAAAGTTTGCCGCGCCAACCACCCCTGTCCGCGCTGCCATTTACTAAAGACCAGGAGCAGAAAATACCAGAAATCTCCCGCTGCCTGCTCAAAAATTGCAGACACATCTACAGCAGGAATCTGCGCCAGCAGATATTGTATGCTGGCCACAATACGGCCCTGGCTCTGGTCATAGAGCACCATATCCTCGCTGTTGCGCGGCCGGTGTAGTAGTTCAGTGATGACCTGCTCAATAACTGAGGCACGATGAAAAGCAAAATCGACGCGTAAAGGCACAGTCTCCGCCTCATAGACGGTCCAGGGATGTCCAACAGCACCTTGATAGGCTAACAGCAGCTCACCAAATTGGGCGGCCCAGCGCTTCCAGTCAATCGAAAAATCCTCAAAAGCTGCATCCTCAATAAAAACAGCCAGATCTAAATCGGACCACATGTCCTCCTGGCTCCGACTACCCGAACCGTAATCTAACACTCCAACTACTCGCGGATCCATCTCAACGGCCGCCAGAATACGCTGGCGCATAAGAGAGCGAGGGTTTGCTTCTTCCATCATACACAAAATAATCTTTCTTTATAGATCAGCAAGGGGTTACTATGCAGGCATCTTCCCGGGTCGTCTCGCCCACACAAGGAAAGGTTCCCAGCAAGCCTGAATAACGCACAAAAAACTGACAAGCCCGGGGAAAGTGGCCGTTAGCTGAAAAAAGGAGAAAGCCATCGGCTTCTTTTAGAATAGAAGTGGACGTGGAAGTGTGAGCAAAAAAAACACAGGTATGTTTACCTGTGTCTCTAAGAAAGCTGATCGTAGGTATCGTCAGCAACCAAAAAGTCGAAATCGTGCCATTGAGACAGAGGCTTGGGCTGGAGCAATACAGATACTGCATTCATAATGCGCGCAACCATATCTTTAGGTGGATTAACTTGAAGTTCAGTAACAAACAGCTCATCCAGCTCAGACTCGTCCAACTCCACATCGGTATTTAAGAAATCTAGCGAAACATTGTTCATAATGCAATTCCCTCTTAATGTTCATCGTTGTAATCGTCTGGTTTTAATACGATAAACATAAGAGGGAAGTTTCAGAATTCCAAGCTTTAGATTAGAAATCTTAAAAATAGCAGAGAAATTTAAGATGCGGAACGCGCAGTCCGTGGCTGCCAATGCTGAGACATCGAAGCTCGCAGGAGTGGGCGCGCTCGCTGGAAATAGGTCTTTGCAGTGGCTTCTGGCATGCTCAACGCCTTACCGATTTCAGCAAAACTTAACTGAGAAGTGTAGCGCAATAGCACAACCATACGGAACTTGGGAGGTAGTGCATCAATAGCTTCACGCAGCTTAGCTTTCAAATCACTGTGCTCAGCCAGCTCATCGGGCAGAGGACCGCCATCAGGAATAACAGCTAATGGAGAAAGGTCTTCTTCATCGTGGGCAGACTCTAATTCAGAAAAGTGAATGGCACGTTTGCGGCGCAATTCATCTAAACTACGATTACGAGCTACCTGAAACAACCAGGCTTTCAGAGGCTCACCAGTACGCAGAGTGGGCATTGAAATATACAGCTGTGTAAAAACTTGCTGAGAAACATCACAGGCAAGATCATAGTCATTTAATAGATGACAGATAAAATTAAATATAGGTGTATTATAGCGACGCACCAACATTTCAAACGATGTTTGATCACCTGCCAGGGTCCGTTTCACCAATGTTCCATCAGAAAATTCTGTATTATGTATATTATTTTTTGTATGTCCCCGAACTTGCATTTTCATCAACCTCACTTTCTTTCGTCTCCAATAGCATAGTTTCTTTGCCCACATAATTCAAGCGTTTTTGGGCTCTATAAGCTCTGCTATAAAGCGGTCTAAGCATAAACTTAAGAAATTAAAGACAACCTTAGCTAAAGCTGAGAATTTTCTAATCTTCTCAGCACTTTAGCCAAGGTTGTCTTTAGTGAGGTTGACTTATCTTTGATTACGAATGGAAACATCATTCCGATGCAACCAGGGTTAGAGAGTGTCTAAAAGTCAGATGTTTCGCGCCTCAAGCTGGGGCAAGCCCAGCACCTACGACACTACGCGCTTATAGCGCTCAAAATGTCTTTTATATGTTGGTGCATCATTCGCGCAAAGCGCGAATGATGCACCAACATATAAAAATGGCTCGGGCGCGTATGCGCCCGCCCGTACGGCGGCGATTGGCTTCCCATGCTGGTAGGCTTCAGGCCACATTCTTAGACTATCAGGGCACGTGCTAATTGGTGGGCGGCCAGATAGACATCTTCAGCATTCACGACAGCGGTAATCACTGCGATCCCGGCCGCGCCAGCCTGCATCACCTCTCCTGCATTCTCAGTCGTAATGCCGCCAATAGCGACCAGAGGAGTGGTATAGCGCTTGCAAATTTCTGCGATCAGGCCAGGACCAACTGGTTCACCGGCATCTGCTTTGCCACGCGTAGCATAAATAGGTCCAATTCCCAGATAGTCTGCGCCAGCCACGATCGCAGCCACAGCCTCTTCCATAGAGCCGGCCGAGATACCCAGGATGCGATTGGGGCCGAGCAATTTGCGGGCCAGGTCGCCCGGCATATCGTCCTGTCCTACATGCACCCCATCGGCATCAACGGCTAAAGCGACATCAACACGATCATTAACGATCAAGAGCACTCCGCGTTCCCTGGTAAGTTCACGTAGCGCGTGTCCTTCTTCAATCAAGGTGCGTGTACTGGACATCTTATCGCGCAATTGAATCACGGTTGCTCCACCATCAATGGCAGCTGAGGCAACTTCTAGCATACTACGTCCACGCGACCACTCACGATCGGTTAAGACATGGAACGCAAGATTAGAAAGCACTTTTCTGTTCATAAAAAACTCACTCTCTGTCGCTCGCGCAGCTGCTCATAACTGAGAGCGGTCACGGCATCCAACAAATGGGAGCGGAAAGTACCGGGTCCACCCGCCTCGATAGCGGCAGCCTCACCGGCCACCCCCATGGCAATAAGTGCCGCGATAGTAGCTGGCCAGGCGTCTGGCTCAACCGCGAGAAAAGCCCCAATCAGACTGGTAGCCATACAGCCACTACCCGTAATTGACGCCAGCAAAGGGTGTCCATTATCAATCTCAGCCGTACGTTCGCCATCCACAATCACATCGCGCGCTCCCGTAATGGCGACGGTACAACCAAAGTGGCTCGACGCGTTACGAGCAATGATCGATGGAGATGCATCAACGGAAATGGCTTCAACACCGCGCGTCTCGCTGGCCACTCCAATCAAAGAGCCAATCTCAGCGGCATTGCCTCTCAATACGGCGATGCGCAACTCCGCCAGTAAGTGTAAGGCATTCTGCGTGCGAAAACGAGTGGCGCCCGCGCCCACTGGATCTAACACGATGGGGATGCCCAGTCTGTTTGCCCGCCTACCAGCTAATAACATCGACTCTATCTGCCCGGTAGTCAATGTACCAATATTCAGGACCAATGCACCAGCCAGGCTAACCATCTCCTCAACTTCTTCAGGAGCATGGGCCATCACTGGCAGCGCCCCGATCGCCAGCGTTATATTGGCGGTATCATTCATTACCACCATATTTGTAATGTGATGGATAAGTGGTTTGCGCTCGCGAATGCGCTCCAACAGGCTGGCCAGCTCTTGCGTCCGTTGTGTACTCATCATCTTTATTCCTTTTATAGTGTTATACATTACAGCAATAGAAAAAAATAGCAATGGGTACCACCTGTGATATTAGTGCGTCTCATCAGTCGTGGCAGGTCCTTCTAGATCACGATCCAACAGCCAGAAGTGATCAACCGGACCATGGCCGTGTCCGATATGCAAAGCGTCGGCCTGCTTGATAGCACCTGTAATATAGCGCTTGGCGCGTACCACAGCCTCTTCAGTGGGCCAGCCGCGTGCGATAAAGGCGGTGATCGCCGCCGAAAACGTACAGCCTGTGCCATGGGTATTCTGTGTCTCCACTCGTTCGGCCCGTAACTCTTTAAAATCCTGGCCGTCGAACAGGATATCTACCGCAGGGCCAGCGCTGTGCCCACCTTTTACTACAACAAAGCGTGGGCCAAGGGCGTGAATCGCCCGCGCCGCCTCGCGCATAGCTGCGATACCTTGTAGTGGACGGCCTACCAACACCTCAGCCTCAGGCAGATTAGGCGTTACCACCTCGGCCCACGGCAACAGTGCCGACCTCAGGGTCTCGATAGCCCGCTCCTGCAATAACCGCTCTCCTCCTTTCGCAACCATGACAGGATCGACCACCAGGCGCAACCGCCAGTGCCTGACCCGCTCAGCCACCACTTGAATAATCTCGGGACTGGATAGCATGCCTGTTTTAGCCGCTCCGGCACCGATATCTTCCATAACAGCATCAATCTGGGCCGCGATCATCTCCAGCGGCACCTCAAAAGCGCTCCGTACGGCCAGCGTATTCTGGGCGGTCAACGCGGTAATGGCCGACGTTCCAAATACACCCAGCGCCGCAAAGGTCTTTAAATCCGCCTGAATGCCTGCGCCACCGCCCGAGTCAGAACCAGCAATCGTCAAAGCCCGTGGAGTTTCGCCACTCGCTCTTTGCAGAGCAGACATATTACGCTCCTTTCCTCTCTACAACATATTTATACAATGCTAAGCCACAATAGCGGAAACGCTACAGCTACTCCGCTGCACGCTCGCGTAAGCGACGAAAATAGCTGCGACCAAACAGATAGTAGAGGAGTCCGCTGACGAGAGCTCCAACCAGGCCGCTGATATCCATACCACCTAACAGATGCGCCAACGGACCCTGCCAGGGCGCAGTCAACCAGGGCAAGGTGGCAGAGCCAATAAATGGGATCGTCACGGAGAAACCAAGCAACCAGGCAACTACAGCACGCCTGAACACGCCTCCTTGATACCAGTAGAAACCAGTACGCCCACGTGTCAACTGATCTACAGCATACGAGCCACGCCTGAATACAAAGAAATCTACCAGTAAGACGGCGGCCCAGGAAGGAACCCAGAGGTAGGTCAGCAAAAGAAAATCGGTATAAAATCCCAGAAAACTGGTGGTCAGTTCGGTATAAGTACGCGCGCGATTGAAATGTGAGAAGAAACCGATGCTATAGACGCATAGCCCACCAACCAGACCACAAATCAGGGCCGACGTCCAGCGACGCAACGGAACATCCATCGCCAGCGCCACCAGGCCAGCAGTATAGACATCAAAGTAGTTGGCCCAGATCTCACCCAGAACCACAAATAGCAGAAAAGGAATCGTCAACCAGGCCGGGCTGGCAGCAGTAATGACGCTAAGCAGATCGGCATTGGATGGATCAATTGTGTAGAGCGCCACCCCCATGATCCCTAATAAGGATACAGGCAAGCCAATACCCAAACCGGTCCACCAGGCGATGCGCCGCGATGAAACGGCATGCGGCAGGTAGCGCGAGTAGTCTGAGGCAAAGGGAATCCAGGAGGCCACCAGGGCATAAATAAAGCTACCTCCAAGGACCATAGCGGCAAAGCGCGGCGAGCCATGCACAGTAGTGGGCAGGTTCCAGTGGATCTTTGGCCATAAGACCATAAACAGAAGAGCGCAAAAAGCCATAAAGACGATGGCCCCATATTTCTCAAAAACATGGACCGTTTGATGCCCGTAAATCGCCACCACCACCGACGCTACCAATACCAGGGTAATGGCCCCCATAGCTACCTCCGTGGTTTTAGGGACGCCAAAAATACCCAGCAACTGCACCAGCGCCCAGCCTCCGATAATACAATCGACGGCAAACCAGCCAATCGCCATCAACCAGGTCAGCGCCGCGCCCAGATAAGCGCCGCGATGTCCATAGACAGCACGCGCAAAAATCATTTGCGGCGTACCAGTTCGCGCTCCCGTCGCGCTCACAAGACCATGTATAAGCGCCGCCAGGGCCGCCCCAATCATGATCGCCACCCCACTATCAATTAACCCCAACTGTCCACGGCTGACGCCGATAGCCACTGGAGCGCCAATGACCAGTGCTCCAGTCAACAGAGAAACATAATTAGACATGGCTCCGGCCCAGACCAGGGTCAGTTCACGCGGCGAACCATGCCGCGCAGCATCTGGAACCGGCTCCATCCCGCGACGCTCCACCTTAAGGAACTCATCAGCGGCCGTGAGTTGCTCATCAGTAACTTTTACCTCTTCAGACATGTCAGAACACCTTTCAGCTCAGGCATAGGTCTCGCAAGGCAAATGTGACAACAAAATAGCACCAGCTACCAGCCAGTGCCATTAGAGATTGCTTGTCAGGCAAATGTCACTTCCTACGCTGGCATTATCCAGATCAGGTTCGGTCGACAACGAATAAAGGTTGTCCTCTCAGCCTGGCTTCCCCAAGCTCCCGCACAAACAAATATATGATAGTATCAACGAGTCGATACTACTAGTTTTCTATACTATACCCCACAAAAGCGATACTTGCCAGTCTCAACCGCTTCCTGGGCTCTGAATGGAGTTGGTTCCATTATATGGCAATGCCGATGCAATCACGGCTCTTCCGCGTTTTTGGTGAACCATATTCAAAACTTGTTTCCATTTTTAACGGGTAAAGAACACGGCCTGGCATACGCGAAATCAGGCAGGAAATCTATGTTTTTTAGCTTATTCTGCCTTTAAGCTAATTGACGGAATAGTCAGAATAGTCATAGCATGTTTTTTTAATGCGCAAATGAATTGACAAATTTGTCTATACCATGGTAGCATTTGTATAGACAAAACTCTTCTCATATAGAGTACTCTATTTGCTACATATTGTGCCTTGATGGAGGGAACCTTTTCATCTCTCTGACGAGATTGAAGGAAAGGCACAGCAGTAGCAAAAGAATCATGTATCTTTTATCCCTCCCCACCTCCAGCAGCCCTAATAGCGTGCCATGGCGCTGGTATGCTGCTCCATTTGTGACTGCTGATTCGGTTTAGCCTTAGGAATATGTAGGATGATCATACGCTTGTAAGTAAGGGAAGGATCCTTATGTTGAAAGCAATCCTAAGACCGCTGTTCTCTAGGTTTTCCATCGTAGTATGTCTACTTATTCTTTTCACGGGATTTTCAGGATTTCGTGACGTTCCTTCATCGCATGCAGCGAGCAATACCATACATTCAGAAAATAATCTCAATGCTGATGGAGTTAATTGGCCTCAGACTCAGGCCTTGCCAAGATTCGCCGAACCACACAGCCTGGATGTAGTGGATCTACAGAAGGCTCCCGGTGATATGCACCTGATGATGTCGACGCTGCAAGGCATTGTCAACCGAGGACGACCGAGTATCTATTTAATTGAGCCAAATCACGACGAGGGACCCTATACATGGTTGAATGATGCTCATATCCCCTACCAGATCAAAGATCCCTGGACAGTCGTCAATCAATACTACCAGGAAGCCAGGGGCGTTATTATTTATGACCCTAATCTCCTGGACACGACAAATGTGGCTACGACTGAAGCTGGCCTTCAAAATGGTCTTGCGGTGAGTCCAACCCTGGCCCAAAAGTTGACAGCTGCTCCATATAATTTACCTGTTCTGGATGATTTACGTGGCAAATTTCCCAATTCACTGGCTGCTTATACCTGGGAATTCCAGCATCTCTGGCCTCAGACAACGCATCGCATGCTGATCGGACTAAGGCCGAGTACGAGTGTGCCGGTACCTTCTGATAACTGGAAAGACTTCCAGACGGTTTTACAAGAAAATCAGCAAGTTCGCGATGCCTCGAATCGCTCTACCTATACAATTGACCTATCCAGCTATCTGGGCAACGATGCAGTCTACCTACGCTTCCAGGATGCATTCCCCCAGGACGGCTGGGGCCCTTCGGTTCACGAGGTCACGGTAAAAGCAGACGGAAATGTCATCGCCCAGTTTACCGGATGTAGCCAGCAAGAGGAGCAATATATCTTTGATCATGGTAATTCCTCTTGTGATTTCAATCCATCTAACCCCCATCGTTTTGCCGATGGCTCTAACTACTTCGTGTACCGTTTCGCGCCACCAGCTAACACCAAGCAGTTGACTGTTTCAGTAGATATGTGGAATGAGTACCTGATTTCAGCATCGAAAGTTGCTCCACAGGCTTCTTCGGACGATCAAACACCATTCGGCTACTTAAGAGACTATGCGGTAGCCAACCATGCTTTTGTTTTCTGGCTGAGTGCTCAGAAACCCGACGAGGTTGCTCTGTTCAATCAGATCCTCTCTGCTGTGAAACCTGGTACACCGTACCTGGGATGGTTTGATAGTGAGCCTGACGGCGTAAGCATGACCTCTAAGCACGGCGTGTATGTTCTGGCTGCCGACTGGTTCTCTAATTTGACGGTCTGGTCTGGGGTGAATGCACCATCGCAAAAGATCAAAACTATCGCAGCTCCGCCGCTGCAAAACAAGGTGTATGTAACGTTTGTCGTAAGCGATGGTGACAACTTGCAGTATGACGAACATTATATGCGTGCGCTCTGGGACAACCCGGATAGAGGGAAAGTACCATTGAACTGGTCTATCTCTCCCCTGTTACCCGATGCTGCTCCGTTCTTCTTAAACCATTATCAGACCACAGCCAGTAGCAATGATTTGCTGGTCGCAGCTCCGTCGGGAGCCGGATACTTCTATCCTTCATCGTGGCCATCAGATAATCTCAACACGTACTTGCAGCAATCAAATACATACCTAGGCAAGATGGGAACAGACATTATCTATGCCATCGACCCAAACTCTACACTGCCACCTTCGGTAGCGCAGGCTTACAGTCAGATGGGCCTGAATGGCATGTTCCTCAACAATTACAATCAGAGTGCCCTGACGATTGCTAATGGAAACTTGCCAGTATCAACGCAATTGAATGCTGCTAACGGGGCTGAAATTGTGAATGCGATCAATCAAGAAACGGCCCAATGGGACGGAAAATCACCAATGTTTATTAGTGTTTTGTTGATTGCCTGGAACAGTACGGCATCCGATGCTGTCTACGTGGCCCAGCATCTCAATTCCAATTATTCCATAGTGCGTGGCGATCAGTTCTTTCAGCTTGCCCGCGAAGCGAACAATCTTCCAGTAAAGCATTAATGCTGGTAGTCAAATGAACATATTCGAAGCCCCCAGCGAGCCGGATTGCTCTGGCTCGTTGGGGGCTTTTTCCAGATACACCGCTTTGTAAACAGCCTCACTACTGCCATCATGGATAGGGTGGACGGATTAAGCTCTAAGCTGTGCTATCAAAGCTGTAATAGCAAGAAGCGCTCCCGCTCCGTCACTGAACGGGCCAATTGTTGTGTCATCTGGTGCAATATACTGCTCTGATTCGACCAATCCTCAGGAGTCATGCGTGAGACATATTGATATATTTGCTCGCTGTCACGCACAAGTAACAGATCGAAGTTGAGTAACTGCATCAAAAGGGCTTGCTCCTGCCGGAAACGCCACCATATACGATCCTGAGACGGGACCGACATCCCGCGAATGCTGGATTCTACTTTAGCAAGTGCCTGTTGGGCTGCCTCAAGTGCTCGTAATTGCGCCATAGCTTCCTGGGGTGGATCAGGATTGGCTCGCGTCAGAGGAGGGATAAAGCGTATATGATATTCACTACGTAACTGCGCGAGCGTAGATACTGCTTGCGAAAGATAGTAGGAGGCACGCTCGCGCACAAGTAAATCATCCGCGCGTGCTTGATCGGTCTTGTTGTAGAAATTATAACCATAGCCGGTAAGCAACAATTGTAATTGCTGTACGAGCGCGTTGTTGGATGGTTGTGAACTCATCTTGATTTCTCCCGGAAATGGGCAAGTTTATATTACCCATTTCCTTTGATCATGATCATTGCTTTAGCGAGGTGGCTGTGCCGGTGGGCGCGGAGGTGTGGGCGCTGGAGCCTTTGAAGAATTGGTTTCTGTATAATGGTCAGCGTTCATGGTTGGCTGTATACCATTAACATTGAAGGGCTGACCAATTGCCATATTGGGGGCCGAGATGATACCTTTTTCCGCCATCAACATCGCGGTATAGTAACGTACCGCCTCTATTTCACTCAGCCCAAAAGCTTTGAGCGAAATGAGCGCCTTCATGCGCTCATCGCGCGGGAACACCAGGACTTTGACCGTATTAAGCGCGATTCCATAGGTGGCCAGAAATTGTTGCAGGTGCTGAAATACAATCTGCGAAAGATCATGAATCTTTTCATTGACAGATTCCAGAGGAGTGATCTGTACAATCTGGTTCACAGCTTGTTCAATAACAGGTCCCGCGTAAGCATTTATCTCTTGCGTTGTCAATGCGTGTCCCCGGTAGGGCATGTGTTGGACAAGTTGCACCGCGGCCTCGCGCGTCTCAACGTGAATATAGTAATCCACGCTGTAAACCATCTCGGCCATTTCTCGTGAGAGAGCCATGCCACCTGTTTTTAACACGAGCTTGGCACGATTAATATAGAGTGCCTCATACTGCCATGGGCTCTGCCCACCATAGAAGGCCTGTTGCATAGAGCCGAAAAGAGGACGATCAGGTGTCTGGATAGTATATTGCCCCGTTTCGTAGACATTAAGAATAGCTCCACGTGACTTGAGAACGCAAAAATGGTTGCTCTCTACTGTCAGCAGCGAACCATTCATAATACCATTGTGGGGATAGTGCCAGAGGAGAACTTCTGGTCCCATCATTTCTTCGCCATTTTCGGTCAACGTTGAAATCACGTTACGGATGCCAGTCATAAATAACCTCCTATTACCTCAGACGAGCCCGATGCATTTCTGAGGATGTACAATAAGTGTCCTTACTCGCGATATTGTATCAGAAATGGTTAATTTACTTTCCCCCCATTATTGTAACATCGTATCGTCTCCAGGCATATGAAACTAATCACAATTTTTAACGTAGCTAGAAGAAGATGGAAATGTGAGAAGAATAATGAAAGGAAGATAAGCATGACATTTCAATTGCCAGACCCATCAACGCCGTTTGGGAAACGAGTCGCTCGGCGGCTGCAGGAGGAACATTTGATTTGGCTGACGACAGTTGATGTGAAGGACACGCCACAGCCAACACCCGTCTGGTTTTTGTGGGATGCAGCCACTTCGACGATACTTATCTACAGCCAGACACACGCCAAACGTTTGGAACACTTACAACATAATCCGCATGTTGCACTCAACTTTGATGGCAATGGGATGGGAGGCGATATCATCGTGATTACTGGCGAGGCCCGGGTAAGTAGCACTGATCTACCTGCGGATCAGCACCAGGTCTACGTAGAAAAATATCGCGAGCTCATCGCTCAGCTTTTCGGAACCCCAGAACACTTTGCCTCGCTCTATTCGGTTGCTCTGCGTATCTCACCTCAGTCAATTCGTGGTCATTAAAAAAGCTCGCAAACACGGTTCGATGTTTGCTGGTCCGCTCAACTCAACATAGCCAGCATAATAGGGAAATTTTTAAAATGCCTCACTCTGGTAGTACGCCAGAGTGAGGCATTCTTTTTTGAGTTAAGCGGACTAGCAAATATCGAGGCTGCATCCATCATCAATGGAACGTTGAGCCAGGAATGCCAGGCGAAAACTCTCATATGCATCTTGCAATGTGACGAGGGGCGTGTAATCATGCTGTTGGATCTGCATCACAAAATCAGCCATACCACGCCTGACCGCTTCCACATAGTCCGCATTGCGATCCGCGCGATCAAGCGTTGCCTGCACCAGATGACCAGCAGTCGCGCCGGTAATCCCAACAGGGGCAGGTACATCACGTACCGTCAAGGGCACGCCGAGCAAGGACTCAAGCTGACTATACTGCTCAGTTGGTAGAGTACCCTCCAGCTCAAGATGGTCAGGAATCCAGCCAGTAACGATAATTGAGCCGCGCTCCAGCACAACGCGCAGGGTAGTTTGCTCAAGGATCGCGGGACGATCAAAGGCATGATAAAAGTTAGCAAGCGTACCATTAGCATAGGTAACCGCTGCCATCACACGATCCTGGCGGTCATTAGGTCCACGGTGAGCGGCACCTGATACGTGGACAGGATGTGTACCACTAATCTGGTTACAGAGATCAAAGAAATGAACTCCGTGTTCGATGAAAATACCGCCGCTATACGAGCGCTGCCAGAACCAGTGCTGATCGTGCAGCGCCTCGTTTGAGGCCACATTTTCCAACCGCATATAGGTTACAGTTCCGAGCAAACCGCTGTTCGTCACCTTCAGCAGCGTCTCGTAGACAGGAACATGGCGCAACACATAATCGATGGTGAGATGCGCCTGTCGCTCTTTGAGCTTCGCCAGCAAGATATCGGCATCATCCAGCGCTGTAGCCAGTGGCTTTTCTAGAAAAATATGTTTTCCAGCATCCGCCGCAGCCATCGCCTGTGAAGCATGTAGCCAGGGAGGAGTATTGATAACAACAATATCCACTTCGGGGTCGGCCAGCAACGCTGTCAGATCCGCATATGCACGCGCATGATAACGCTCAGCGGCGCTTTCACGTCGTGCGGCATCAACATCAGTAATAGCCACAATGCGTACCTGTGGCATTTGAGCGTAAACTTGCGCGGTAAACTCGCCAAACCCACCATAGCCAACAATACCCAGACCAGGTTGTTTTTTCATTGGGGACTCCCTTTCACTGTGTATTTTCTACTTCAGAGTGCGCAAGATCTCATTGATCGAGAGCGTAGCGCCGCAAACGACCAGGTCAGAAGCTCCATAGTAAACAGTGATCTGGTCGCCATCCTCAACGATACCGTTAGTGAAGATGACGCTCCCAAAGAAACCATTGGTCTCATATTCGGTTAACGGCTCCATGATCGGTTCCTCGGAACGCGCCAGCACTTTAGTCGGATCGTTTAGATCAAGCAGCACGGCACCCAGGCAATAGCGATTATGCTCATCGGCGCCATGATAAATCTCTAACCAACCTTCAGGAGTGCGTGTGGGGGCAGCCCCGCAACCAATACGGGCGGAGTCCCACTTGCCAGGGCGAGTGCGCACAATACACTTGTGATTGCCCCAATGTATCATATCCGGCGACTCAGCCAGCCAGATGTAATTACCACCCAGGCCACCAGGCGCCATTGAAGGACGATGCAACGCGTAATACTTGCCATTGATGCGTTCGCTAAAAGGTGTGCAATCCTTATTATTAGGAGAGATGATCATGCCATGGCGCTCAAAGTGCTGCCAATCGCGAGTGCTGACCAGGCCAACACCATAACCATCAGCCGAAACAGAGGTAAAAGTCAGATAGTAGACATCACCGATCTGCGTCACACGAGAATCCTCAATGCCAAAGGTTTCCAACGGACCCTCGCCAAGCAGAGTAGGCTCCTCTTCCACCTGGAAATGCACGCCATCTGTGCTTGAGGCCAGGCGCAGATGTGACAGTGTGGTCAGATAGGTATCGCCTCGATACGTGAAGCTACGAGGATCGGACTCGTACTCCAATTCTGGATCTCCCTTCTTACAGGAGAGAATACGTAATCCCTTAGGTGCAGTTGGATCAAGTACCAGGGCACTTACAGTGTCATCATTCTGCTCAGGACGCTCAGCAACACGCAGCAATAAATAGGTCTTACCTTGATACCTGAAGGCTCCCGGGTTCAGTAGACACTCAACAACCAGGCCATCTATACTAGGCTTTACATCGCGTGGATGTAATAAAGGATTGTTTCCAAATCTTTTGGCGATATCAGCCATCACAAATACTCCTTAAATAACAGTTCTCGTTCTGCGCCCCTGATAAGGACAACGCTGTGATTGAGGCTATGAGAGCACTGACAGACTGGCAGGAAAATCAGTGCTCTCATAGCCTCAATAGTCCATGCCGACAAATTAATTCCAGCCGTTTTTATGGCCCCAGGCCTCAACAACTCTGCGAATGATCAAGATCGTGATCAATGTTACCACCGCATTGAGCAAGGCGACCGTCGCGCCATATCCAGAGCGGAACTGGTCGAAAGCCTGGTAGTAAATTTCAAGCTGCCAGGTCTGCGTTGCCATCTCGGGGCCGCCATGCGTCAACGTATATGGCTCGGTAAAGATCGATAGGGCGATACCAACAGCCAGAATTAACACAGTATAAAAAGCGGGATAGAGCATCGGCAGCGTCATCCACCAGAATGTCTTCCAGGGTCCAGCGCCATCAATCGCCGCGGCCTCGTAGATTTCGGTCGGAATACCCTGTAGCCCGGAAAGGAAGATCAACGCATAGTAACCGGCCATTTTCCAGACAACCATCGCTACGATCACTATCATTGCCAGCGTCGGGTTGCCCAACCAATCAGGAGAGTTACCAAAGGTCGCGCGCAAAAACGTGTTCAGTGGACCCGAATAGGACAGTACACCTTTCACAACCAGCGACGACACCACGCCTGAAGCAAGATACGGTAGAAAGAAGGCTACCGCGAAGATGCTCTTCCATTTGGGCAGATGATGCACAACCAACGCCAGGCAGATGGATGCAACCAGGACTAACGGGATAAAGCCAAGCATAAACTTGTAAGACACCCAGAAGGCTGCCCAGACACGCGAGCTTGCCAATGCCTCTTTAAAGTTTGCCAATCCTACAAAAACAGGCGTCGGCGAAATTAAGTTCCAATCCTGGAATACTAGATAAATACTATAGATCAGTGGGATCAGGAAGAAGATCACCGTGAACACCAGATACGGACTCGAAAACAGCCAGCCCTGGATTTCCCGCCTGACAGCCCCCGGTTCACGACCTCCCCGATTCACCTTATGAGCACCAATCATATCGCTTCCCCTCACAGATAATAGGTATGTCTGGCCTAGCGCAAGACAAACTGAACACCCCTGACAAAGTTGCGGCTAAAGGCCATGAACAGCACAAGAATCGGGAATGTCAATAACGCGCCCGCTGCATACAACGGACCCGGATAGGCACCGTATGGGCCAAACATGGTTGATAGCAACACATTCAATGTCTGATGCGCAGCATCCTTCACCACAATCAGATCCCACATCAACTCGGTCCAGCGATCCATAAACACAAACAAAAAGATGACCGACGTGATTGAACGCGAGATCGGCAGCATGATGCGAAAGATAATCGATAACTCACTGGCCCCATCCAGACGCGCTGCCTCTATTACTTCCATATTGATTGAGCGAAAGAAACCTGTGTACATAAAGATCGCCCACAAACCAACCATCTTCGGAATAATCATTGCCCAGACGGAGTTGTACAGCCCCAGAAAACGCACAACCAGAAAGGTTGGCACCAGCAAAATGATCCCGGGATAGAACATCTGGAAGAGGATAAAGCCGTTGATAAACTTCTTACCACGAAATTCCATAATCGCCAGGCCATAGCCCACGATGGCACCAATGGCAACCATACAGAAACTATCCGCCGCCGACACAAACAAACTATTGAAAAGCGCGCTGAGCCACGGCTGCGCCCCATAGCCACCACCTGTCCAGAGCCACTGATACGATTTCAATGTCAGGCTAGCAGGAAAAAAATTCTTGTCAACTTGATCCCAGGGCGCCAGCGATTGCAGCAGCAGATACAGATAAGGAATCATCATTATCAGCGCCACTGGTATCGCGATGAGATATAACCAGTATTTTCTCCCAGCTCGCCCGCGTCTCCTGGCTGCTGTTCGCCTGGTCCTGGGCTGGCGCTCAGCCGGGACATTGGCCATTTCTTGTCCACCTTGCGTGTGTATCATTGCAAAATCCTCGCATTGCACTGGTAAACAGAACTGTATCGATGCAGCCCCACAGCAAGGCTCATTCTGAAACGGGAAATAAGCAAGCAATGGATCATTTTATGCTTCATGGAGCGATGCATGCACTCTCACTCTAAAGGAAAGAGGATACAGTTCGTTTATCAAGAGGAGATTGGCGGGCCACTCCTTTTCATCCAGGCATACAAACAGCAGCCTGGGAAAAAGGAGGGCCATACCAATCAGGAATTACTGATTTCCGCCTAGAGATGACTGTACATCCGATTTAAAAGCATTCCAGGCATTCTGCGGACTGGCCTGACCTTTAACTACCGGGATAACTGCATCAGCACCCAACTTCTGCTGAATATCAGAATATTTGCCATTCTTAATTGGTGGCACACCGTTCACAATATTCTTAGTGAAAGCCAACAGCTCAGGATGCTGATTCAAATAGGATGCAAAGGCCGAATTCGTGTTGAGATCGTCGCGAGCAGGAGGAAGCGCGGTAGTCTTCAACCACGTCAGATCATGTTGTGGATCAGAAAGAACCCATGAGACAAACTTCCAGATGGCCTGCTGCTGTGCTTCAGAGGCCTGTTTGTAAATGACAATCCCCTTGGAGTCAGCAAACGTCTTGACATCCTGTGTACTCGCCATATTATCGGGCACCACAGGCGATGTTAAAACATAAGTCTTGTTCAGCTGCAGATTAGGATATTTCTGCTGCCAGGTCGTAAAAGTCCAGGGACCAAGAATGGTCATCACAGAGTTACCATTCTCAAACGGATCCGTAATCGTCTGCGTCAAGAGATATTTTTTCTGTGACAACTGCTGTAACCATGACAGAGTCGAGACAGCTGTCTGATCATCAGCCGTCAACTTACTGCCGCTGATGAATGAATTTCCGTTGCTAGCAGCATCATAAAGGGTGAAGAAATCAAACCAGCGCTCGTACCAGGTATCCTTTGCCAGTTCACCACGTGCCCAGACATATTTATCTGGGAATTTGGCTTTCAACTTCTGGCCCAGCTCCAGCACTTCACTATACGTATGTGGAGGCTGACTATAACCAAGCTGTTTCAGAATATCCATACGCCAGGCAACCTGTATGGCGTTCGAATATATTGGCAAAATGTATGAATGGCCGTCAGAAAACTTCCAACTCTGGGCAGTGTTCTCCATATGACGAGCTTTTAACACATTATCCCATCCAGGCATCTGGTCCAATGGTACCAAAGCCTGCGACTGCGAAAGTTGGCTACCAAAACCGGTAAAGATATTTTCTGAAGCGGTAGGAGCGGTATTCCCGGCCAGAGCAGCCTGGATACCAGCCTCAGAAGATGGGGATTCAGGAATAGATTTAACCGTAATCTTAACAGAAGGATTTTTAGCGGTATACTCTTTAGCCATCTGTGTCCAAAAAGCTAATTGAGGAGGATTGGGCGCGGCCCAAAACGTTAAATTAGTACTACCACTATCAGAGCTACTACCACTCTGACTTCCCCCACAGCCAGCCAGGGAGAGGGAAACAACGATAAATATAGCTAAACCAGAAAAAATTTTGGTCAGCTTCATTGCTAGACTCCTTCACTTGCATTGTCGCTCAACTGCTAGCTACGCTTGTCCAGTCTAAAGGATGACAGCAGGTACTAACAGCAAGCGATAATCCAATATAAACGAACAATACACAAAAAGTTTAGATAATGACCACTAATGCTCTGTCGTCGTCTGACAACCACAAGAACGACGGATCACCAGTTCAGTCGAGAGCAAGATCTGCATTGGAGCACGTTCAGCATTGCTATGCTCACTCAACATATCAAGCATCTGCCGGGCAGCCTGTCTACCTATTTCACGCTTAAATACTCTAATTGTTGTCAGGGATGGCTCATACAGCTCACTCATAGCCACATCGTCAAAACCAATTACCGCCACATCATCGGGTACACGACGTTGCTGCTGAAGCAACTCGCGGATAGCCCCTACCGCCATCGCGTCGTTAGCGGCAAACACCGCCGTCAGATTCGGAACAGCTTCCAATGCCTGACGCATCGCCAGCCCTCCGGTCTGCGCAGTCGTGGCATCTGCATGAAAAACGTGTGGTGTAAGATTGGCGGCAGACATTGCCTCCCGATATCCCTGCCCACGCATAAGTGAACTATGCCAGCTATCTGGTCCTAACAAAGATACAATCGTGCGGTGACCATGCTGAATGAGATGCTCGGTCGCCAGTCGCGCCCCTTGTTTATTGTCAATATTCACAGTATCAATCGATAGAGCTGCCAGATCATTGTCAACCAATAGCATCGGTATACCCCGCTGCTGCAAATCAACAATCAAACGTGATGGTATATCTGGTCCTGCCAGAATCACACCATCAACGCGCCGCTCCATGACGGGCCGAAACTCGCTAGCCGATTTGCTCTGTGCAACATCGATAGTCGACATGAGCAGATGGTAGCCGTGGTTAGACAATTCAGACTCCAGACCGCGCATGATAATTGGATAAAATGGATCATCGTTAAACGAATCTGACTTGCGGCTGACCACAAAACAAATCGTCTCTGTGCGCGATGTTGCCAATCCACGACCTGCCATTGACACAGAATACTGCAATTCCTGCGCCACTGCCAGCACACGCTGCCTTGTCTCTCCTTTAACGCCACCTTTGCCATTAAGAGCACGCGATGCCGTAGCAATTGATACACCTGCTCTCGCAGCAATCTCTTCCAGACCTTCTGCCATATTTTTCCTCGATGAAAACAATAAGTAAACGTTTGCAAAAATTATACATAAGTTTATTGCAATTTGTCAACACTTCCGTAGCACGTGTTTCATTACCATAGCCATCAGGATGGGATGATTCGCCATTCCGGGGGTGCTGACGCCTTTTAGGCGTAGGTTTTTTATTGTTCTGTTGGTTGATGAATGGAAACATGACATCATCGCTTGAGCATTTGCATGCGCGTTCATGAAAAAAGATGGAAGCTCTCCTTCCATCTTTTTTCATGAACGCGCCACATTATCAGCACAGTATAACTATATGTGCTATAAGGTGTTCTTTGCCTCTTGCGCCGCCATCTCCATCGTCTCAAACAGATGTTGAGTCTCTTCGGGTGTCAGTCGAGCATCCAGAATAGGAAGATAGACTGTTTCTTCTTTCGCCAGATGGACTGTAATGATAGCATGAAGGCTGTAGAGCACGCGGCGCAAGGCGTTTCTATGCGTCTCACTCATCGTGGCTTCATATAGGTGCGAGCGAAGTTGCCCCAGTTCTTCAGTAAGTTGAACGATCGCGGAGTGATCACGGCTCATTGTGGCAGTTGCCTCCGGCGCTCCCATGAGTTTACCTACCACTGGATACAAGGCTTTTTCCTCCGCCTGCGCATGAGCAATGAGGTGGTGCTTCAAAAACTGATAGGCTTCCTCTACCCCCTGTTGGATCGACTCTCCAGATGCGGTACCAATCGCATCAGCCACTGTTCGCAGGGCCTCAATGTAGGGCATGAGTTCCTTATGTTCATCGCGTAAGGGTTGGGTTGATGTTGTCATTGCTATCTCTTTCTCAAGCGGTTTGCCTCATAGGCCGCTCACTACTCCGACTCCACTTTCTGAATACGGATAATCCATTCCTCCGGGCCCTGTTTTTCTGGCTTCCAGGTAAACATATCCGGACGCTCCGCGAGCAACTGGTAGCGCAGCGGCGCGGGATCATGGTCGTTGATCAGGCGTAAGATATCACCCTGCTTGAGGGCGTCAAGACGAGCAAAAATCGCAGGATGGCGCTCACGTGGCTGCATATTCCGAACATCAAGCGTCTCAATAGTAGCATCTGTCATAATGTATTTCATCCTTCTCTCTTATAAAAGCTATATACACGAATACTAATCACATAAGTCAGCGGACGGCTTATGGGTACAGAGGCAAGTATGCACGATGCGCTGGAGGTAATGCTGTGACAAAAGTCGCTGCCCTCCACTTATCATGTGCGCTATGCTTCCTCCAGACCGCTTTCCCTGCTCAGGCAGGCGCGGAAACGATTAATCTTGTAAAAGAAGGATACAGACATGGATATACCAACGAGTGAAAATACCAGAGCGCTGATCGCTGAAGCGTTACGTCACGTCTATGACCCGGAACTCGGCGTCAATGTCATCGACCTGGGCCTGGTCTATGCTATCGATGTCAACGCAAATGGGCACGCCACGATCGATATGACGCTCACTACGCCCGGTTGCCCCATGCACGAAGCACTCAGCGATGGGGTGGAGGCAGCATTGCAGGGAATACCAGGGCTTACCAGTAGAGAGATACACTTGATATGGGAGCCACCGTGGGACCCATCGCGTATGACGGAGGAAGGTCGTCGTCTGCTTGGTTTTAACTAAAGTGGGAGCACTTAAAAGGTGCTCCCATTATATTTGCTCTTTCGTAGAGGGAGATGACGTAGCGCACTAAACACAGTGGCGGCCGCAAGAACGAGACCAGCTCCCAGCAATCCGCTAGCAAGCTGCGCAAGCAGCGTCCAGACGCATAGGACCGCAAAGAGCGTACATAGCAGACCACCATTGATCAGCCACCAGCTTATCCATGTCCAGCGTTCGGGCACCAGCTCACGCATCAGAGGAACTTTCTGACGCCCGACGAGCGGTCCGTAGCGGCTCTGCCAGATAAGAAATGGCACGATTTTATATAGATACCCTATCGTGCTCTGGCCTAACCAACCTACCAGCGCCGCCAACCCGAGTGCCACCAACATCGTTGACTGTTGCCAGCCAGCCAGAACAACCGCTATACCGGCAGGAATAACCAGGGAAAGATACACGACTGCCGCGATACTATGATACTGTGCTGCATCGAGCACCTTGCGGCGGCGCAAACGGAACATACGCTGGAAATCATAAGCAAAGAGCCAGACAGCCACTACCAGTGCTCCCCCTCCTATCGCGATCAACGGCAACCAGGCTGCCATGAAGCCAGATGCCAGGATCACGATGCCGGTATTCAAGAGAACAAAGACAAAACATCCCAGACGATCAGTATGGCCATGGGCCATCGCAAACATGCGCACAAGCGTATAAGAGACGCCCACCAGGGTATTGCTGAGCCAACCAACGACGCCCAGGAGAAGGTGTACCAGCAGCACCCACTCTAAAGTTGCTCCAAGGAAACTGAACTGCATGTTGAGCGCCATCGTCAGCCCCAGACTTACCACAATGCACAACGTCACCAATGACGCGACCAGAAAGCGCACGGTCAAGGGGCGAGTAGCCGCACGCGCAAGACTGGTGCCCAGTATCACTGTGTAGTGGATCACTGCCAACACAACCAGGCTACCGCCAACGGCCATGAGCCAGGGTCGCATCCACCAGAAGCCACTCAATAGCAAGGTCACGCCGCTCATATACACCGGATATTGCCAGCGAATGAAGCGCGTCGCACATAGCGGAGCCACAATCATAACCGGCGTAAGCTGGAGCGAAGCACCCATAACGATCATGGTCAGCCACCCCAACGTTGCCAGGTGCACCTCAGCCAACACATGCGGGAAGTTCGGGGCAAGCATGGCTTCGGGTATCATCGCTGGCAGCAGGAGACCAAAAAACGCCGCCGCGCTTACCCCTGTGAGCAGAAACGGCAACGGCACGGACAAAGGCAGACCACGGCGGCCCCCCATCATGCCTGGCATCCTGCTGGTCGAGATAGCAGGTGTACTCCTCAACGGTAAGGAGTCCCCCTGCTTTGCATCAGGTTTCAAAATACCC
Source organism: Dictyobacter formicarum (assembly GCF_016587435.1). Next base: position 108,602 of record NZ_BNJJ01000004.1, on the reverse strand, counting down.
ACAGGCACACCGCTCCTTTCATCCTGGTAACTGAGCGCGGGTAAACCGTACCACCCACTCATCGGCTGCAACCATAACCGTTTCATGTGTAAAGCCCTGTGCTCCCAGGGCATCATAGAGTGGAACCGGCTCAAACGGCGCAATGATCACCAGTGTGCCACCGGGCTGAATGGTGAAAGCCGCCTCCATAATGCGCACAAAGGGCTCGCCCCCGCTAGCCAGATCTGGTCTCACATCAAGGACTGTTTCTGCTTCTGCTTTCCAACGTAGAGCCTGCTCTATCATTGCCTTCTCTCCTTCTTCAGAGTGTATCTGAAAGCTATATGTTTCGCGCCTTCGGAATCAAAGCTGAGGCAAGCTCAGCACCTATGACGCATGCTCCATATGATAAACATCATGTGGAGATCCATACGTGTCTCAAATATAAGTCACTGGACAGAAGTATTACCGTGATAAAAGTCGCAATCTCGTGTCCGCTGGAAAACTTCGTAGTACAGCAACAACTATTGTCAGGATTGACACCCAAACCTGGGTTCTGCTATTGTTCTCTCATATCGGGATTGGATACCTGGTTGGAAGGAGAGATCTTATGCCCGTCGAACTCGAAGTGCTGCGCCGCATTCCTCTTTTTGCGCAGCTCAACCAGGAGGACCTGGCACAGGTTGCGGTAATGACACAGGAGCGTTCTTACGAACGCGGTGACCTCATTTTGCTGGAAGGCGATCTGGGTGGTGCATTGCACTATGTGCATTCGGGGCTAGTCAAAGTCTTCAAGACCTCGCCGAGCGGCAAGGAGCAGGTCCTGCGCATGATCGCGGCGGGCCACACCTTCAACGATGTGCCTGCTCTGGATGGCGGTCCCAATCCCGCCAGTGTGGCAGCTATGGAGCGAAGCAGTGTGTACGTCATCAGACGCGCGGATCTGCGCACACTGATCATGACGCGGCCCGAAGTAGCCGAAGCCGTCGTACGCTCGCTCACAGGTGCCTTGCGCCATCTTGTCTCACTTGTCGAAGATCTTTCTCTCCGTCATGTCACGGCCCGAGTCGCCAAGCTGCTCCTTGATCAGGAGGAAGCATCTCAGCAGGCTCACCACTCCCATCACCTGACCCAACAAGAGATGGCGGCGCTGGCTGGCACCGCTCGTGAAGTCGTGGGACGCTCGCTCAAAGAGCTAGAGACAGCGGGTGCCATCGAGATGCACCAGGGGCGAGCTATCGTGATGGACCGTGAACGCCTCCGTTTGCTCACCTCGGAATAACATCCTCATCTTCCCTTACAGTGCGATTAAAAGCAATCGTCAACGCTACTCACTCGCGGCTAGCTCCGCTGCCATAGCTCTGCCATTCAAAGTGATCCGTATCCAGGTATGTGGTTGGCTTTCCAGGCAGCTGCGCTCATCCGATTGAACAGCTGGCCATCACAAACACATCACAACGCCTCTATGTGACAAAAGTCGCAGGAATCTCCACCTGCTAAAGTTATCCTCTTCGTTAGAGAAGAGAATTACTTAGTATAGCTGTTCTATTAGCAGGGAAAGTACAATTATGAAAAAACTTCTAGCGGTTTTAATATTTTTCAGCTTGATGACGCTTGTAATCGCCGCATGCAGTAGTGGTTCCGGTACTGGCAGTACCAGTGGGAGTTCTAACAGCGATAGCGGTGGCTATATGGTGCACATGAGCGATCAGAACTTTGCACAGTCATCTGTTACTATCAGGAAGGGCGGCACCATTATGTTGATGGATGATGCAGCGACACCCCATATCATTGCCAGCGGCAGTTGGGTGAATGGAAGCTCTCAGCCAATACAGGAGAAGGGCATGCCAACTGTGAACAATGTACAGATCAGTGGCAGTGGCAACAGTCAGGTCATAGGGCCATTCACGACACCCGGTACGTTTCATCTGTATTGCACGGTTCATCCAGGGATGAATCTGACCGTGATTGTTCAATAAAGGGGACCTTTGATGCATACAATTGGATATGGAAAACATGGGCATACATCAAAGCTTGAAACGGAGAACAAGCAGGAACCGTTCTGGCGCGTTGCGCCAGTGGTGAAGGCGGCTCTCCTTATAGGGGCGTGCGGCGGCTTTGTACTGGCAAGCGTGCTGACACTATCGCTGGCTTTTGCAATACCGCCTGGCATGTGGTGGGAAGCCGTCGTACAGGCACATGGACATCTCCAACTGTATGGATGGGCAGGCCTTTTTGTCCTGGGTATAGCGTTACACTTTTTCCCACGGCTATGTGGCGCCCCATTGGCGGGCGCCCGCTTTCTACCCTGGTTGCTAGGCATAGCCATTGTGAGCCTGATCCTACGAGCTGTCAGTCAGCCCGGACTAATTATGGTGGATGCTCCAGCGTGGCGGTTAATGCTTGTCAACAGCGGGCTGTTCGAAGTAATCGCCATTGGCGGCATTCTGTTCTTGATAGGAGTAACCGCACGGCGTGGTCCGCCTGCGAAGACACGCCCGGCCTATTGGAGCGTCTTGCCGTTTTTTGTGGGCGCTTTCTGTTCATCAGGAATCGCCAGTATCGTGAATTTACTCAATGTCGTACAGGCAGCGCAAGGAAGCGGGTTAGCATTGTATAGGAGCGATGCGCTGAATGTGACGCTGGGTCTCTTCGGTTTCCTGGTGCCAATAGCGCTGGCAATGTCGGCCCGCTCCCTGCCTATGTATGCAGAGCTAGATGGTTTTCCACGCCGGGCGCTGTGGCCTCTGTCCGGAACATACTTTACAGGACTGGCGCTCATGAGCGTGGGCACAGCAAATAACCTGCCACAGTTCTGGGCAAACATCATCGGTGGTCTGGGCATGCTACTGACGGGAGGCGTTGTGCTGCTGTTTGTCGGCACCTTCCTGCGCCTGATGCGCAAGCGAGGCCGCCTACCACAGCGCGTGGCGCAACTCGCCCCCAAACCTGTAGCATTGGCTCAGAGCTATAAGAAACAGATAAAGAAAGAGCAAGCCAATTACGGACCATTCGTAGGCCTGGTTGCCAGCTCCTATCTGTGGGCGCTACTTGGCGCCCTGCTGCTACTTATTGATGGTCTCAGTTTGCTAGCGACTGGCAGCGCGCCAGTCGCCATTGATGCGATCCGCCATAGCTTCGCCATCGGATTTATCGCGCTTTTGATCTGCGGCATTGCGCCGCGTATGTTGCCGAGCTTCTCCGGCTGCCAGATCGTTTCGCCCCGGCTGGTGAGCGCGACACTCTGGCTCGGCAATGCCGCTGTTGTGCTACGTGTGAGCCCTCTTCTGCTTTCCCCCTTCATTCATAGCGCCCAGGGATATGCCTTGAGCACCATCCTCATGGGTCTTTCGGGACCATGTGGTTTAGCGCTGGCTATCTGCCTGACAATCAATCTCTGGCCCACATTGTATTCCTCAGCTCGACATACTGCGTGAGAAGCTAGAATACAACCATAAGCAGTACCTCAAGTGCATTCCGTACGGTGTGGTTACAGGTGATGAGTTGGCCGTTCCGCCAGCCAGTCATCTAAAGTTGTCACCTGTTCAGGGTGTTGGCGGCTACGCGCCAGAAAACCGATGCCATGTTGTGGCATAGGATCTTGATCAGTCGGCTGGTAACGCAAGTCCACGCTCCAGCGCACAACATGCGAGTTATTCATGGTGGACATGTGGATGCATCGATCATTAAAAAGGATGACGCCTCCAGCAGCTAATGGCAAACTTATAGCCTGCTTTTTCTTAGAAACATGTTCCGCGTCTAATTCGGTATAACCGGTTCCAGAATAGGTTTCAGCATGGTATGAGAGCACCTGTTTTTTATGGGTACGGGGCATAATGTGTAAGCAACCATTTTCGGCGGTGGCATCCACCAGAGCCACCCAGGCAGTAATCACAGGATTTGAATTAGCGTCCGGCCAATAAGATTTATCCTGGTGCCAGGGGACAGCTCCCGCAGCCACATGAGGTACTTTAGGGCGCACATTATAGACTGGATTAGCAAAAATTTCTGATCCGATCAGCGACTCAATGGCATCCAAAATTTTCGGCTGGCTGATCAGATGAAATAATCCAGGCTGCCGATCACGCCAACCACGACCATAGTGCAGAAATTCTTTATCAGTTAAGCCAGCAAAAAGATCTGCCAGGCGCGTCTCAAATGGACGTTGCTCAAGCTTATCCGTGATAAAGCCATCCTTATAAAGGTCATCGGCAATCCAGGAGACTTTCTCTTCTAAAGCGGCACGTACAGGTGCCATATCCTCTACAGTAAGAAAATGAGGTAAAACCAGATAACCTTCTCGCTCATAAAACGCTATCTGCTCTTCCGTTAGACTACCAGCCATACGCTGTTCATGTGTCATGATACTGGCTTCCTCCTAAAGCATTAGTGACTTGTTCCGGTGATCAACTGGCTAATTGCCATCGCTTATAACGTCAAATATACCCATGAACCAGCGAAGAAACAATTGCCCACATTTATGATTATTGGTACAATATCACCATGTTTGCATCTGAAAGGCGCTGGTCGATACCATTAGAGAACCAACCAAAAGTTCTGAATATGGGCTATGCAGTCCATGGCTTTCTTCCAGTTGAACGCTACCAACTGGAGGGATTGTGGTGCATACATCTCTATCAATACGTCGGAGAATTATGGATTGATGGACTCGCCTTACCTATTCGCCCGGGCTACATCAGTATCACACCGCCTGACGCCCAGATAGAGTACCGTTACCTGGGGCGCTCAGAACATCTTTATGCTCATTTTTCGTTTTCCGCTATGCTTCCAGAACAAGCCACGATTTCGATTTTAGCTATGCAGGACTTACAAGACGATTTTAGAACGCTACAAACTGACTTCACACATGCAATCGTTAACTGGACAACACGGCCAACCCGAGCCACCATCAAGCTCTGGGATATCCTCTGGCAAATAAGTGAGCGTTCACCCGCCCCTGCTACTACACTCAATAGTGTCCATCCTGCAGTTGAACAGGTAGTAAAAATGATTGAGTTGCGCATCGGCGAGCGCATATATATTGCGGAGCTAGCACACGAAGTGGGGCTCTCACATAACCACCTGGCACGCCTCTTCCAGAAGTCTTTAGGCTGCACAATCTCAGGGTATATTCAAAAACGACGTATGGACAGAGCACATCACCTGCTCACCACTTCCACACGCTCAATTAAATCCATTGCTATCGAAGTTGGCATCAATGATCTTCATCTCTTCAACAAGACTATTCATCGTGCTTTCGGGGTTGCACCCACACAATTGCGTCACATGCAAATCAGCCGCACGTCTATAAGCAGTCAGCATACCAGTAGCCAGCCCGAGTCAAAATCCAATAGTTAAAGTTTCCAACTTTTTGCATGAGCGCGCCGTGTTATAAACACAATCTAATAATATATTGCTGTAAGGAATTGAAAAAATGGCGATCCTTTTCCATGTGTCAACACAGGTACGTACCATACTCATTGCCATCATTACAGTAGCCACCTTACTTGGTATTATGCTTCGACCCTGGAAAACGAATGAAGCTCAGATTGCTTTCGGCAATGGTAATTTGCGCCGTAACTGGTTCACCCAGTTGCTACAGAATGCCTTCGTCTCCACTATCACTGACCATATTCTCAAGCTTACATAGTCCAATAGCGAGCGTAAAACACAACAAGCAAGCACCAGGTACGCGAAGAAAGGAGGCCACCAATGGCAACATCCCTGCGCGTAAACGACCAATTTCCTGATGTCGCCCTGCCCAACCAGCAAAACGAAATAACTCAACTTTCGAACCTGACCAGGCCAAACCTCCTGGATCAGTATCTAGGCTTTCACGATGGCAATCCTCTCATCCTCATTTTTCTGCGCGGCTTCTTTTGTCCCAGAGATCAACAACAAATGCGTCAGATGGTAGCATTCCAATCTGAGCTGGCCGTCAACTACGCCAGAGTAGTAACGATTAGTACCGATCCGCCAGCCATCAACGCAGCCTTTCGCGCTGGCCTCAATGCGCAGTGGCCTTTTTTGTCCGATGAGTCCAGGCAGGTCATCAAACAGATCAATATCCTGGATGAAACGGAGGGCGAATACGCCTATCGGGCGCAACCCTATACCTTTGTGCTGCGCCCGACACTCCAAATTCACGCTATCTATAACGGCTGGTTCTTTGTGGGTCGCCCAACGCTTGAAGAGTTGCGTCAGGATCTGCGCGCCATTATGGAGAAGCGCGTCGATTATCGCTATGAAGCTTACAATGATCCAGCCACACGTCAGATTCGTATTCCGCAACAGGAATGGGAACACGGCGCGCCCGCGCCAGGAACCAATGGGCTTCCGGTTGCCCGTGGAACCGTTCGCTGGTTTGATATAGATAGCGGTATAGGCATGATAGCCCAGGACAACGCGGGACCGGACGTATTCTTCCATTTCACCGCAATTCCAGGCCAGGGTTATCGAACGATTAAGGCAGGAGTGGCTGTGTGCTTCGAAATCGTCACCGGCCAACATGGCCTGAGCGCCCGCAACATCCAGCAAATCGAGTAAACAAGGTGAAAATGATAAGCGAAAGCGACAAGAAACGCGGCAGAAAACAGATGCCAGCTAAGCCATGCTGGTGACTTTCTGTTTTTCCTCTTCCAGGCTATTTGCCGTGGCAGGGAGTACCGCAAAAACATGGTGCCCATTTAAGCAATAATACTGCCAATGGCCATGAACATCGATAACCGGCCTGGTTTCGGTTTCGATATCTACCAACAATATGCCTTTACCATGACCGTGCTTACATTGATACTCTTTGGGGGGTTGCAAATTCATTGTTCATCCTCATTTCTGTGCCTATGTACTCAAAAGCTGCTACTTTTTCTATTACGCTATTTGTGCTATTTGTGCTATTTGTAAAATATCCCACATAATTTACAAACGCAATCAAGCTCATCACACGTGATCAGACTCTATTCATAAAGACGGATGATTCACCTGTGATATAAAATGTGGCAGCAAAAATACTACGATGCAAAATATTTCTGTGCAAATGTGAAATTGCTGTTGAGCATAATGTTAATAATCGAGGACAACAATGCTGCGGGAGCGCCTATACAACGGCAGAGGTAAAGACGGCCACACTGTAGTCATGCACAGGAAAAACTCCGTGGAGCTTGAAACCTGCTCGGGTATAGAAAGTGCGGAGATTGCTATTGCCCGCCCAACAATCCAGGATAATAGTCGCGTGGGGATCAGACCGAGCCAGCAACTTCTTCAGGGCTGCCAGAAGCTGTAAGCCCAGTCCACGGCCCTGCTGTCCCGGCTCAAGCGCCAGCGTGCGCAGAAACCAGGGCCTCGCTATCACTTCTGCCAGCTGCCAGCGCACCAGTTCCGGACAGCTCTCAGCCGTTATCGGGCTAACAAAAACGCTGCCCAACAGATGGCCTTTATCTTCCAGCACAAATGCTGTTTCGGCTGCAACATATCCAGAGACGCGCTCATGAGAAATTGGACCAATTACCTGCAGGCTGCCCGTCTTAATCAAATTTTGTTGCACACGATCGATCAAATCAACAATATATGCAACTTCATCAGGCCGAGCTAGCCTTACCTGTAGAGAAGCTTCCATGCCTGTGCGTTTCCTCCTGACAATATCAGACTGGTCTGGACTTTATTCTTTCAATGCGCCTGCCGCGATATTGGCAATAAAATGACGGCTACCAATTAAAAAGATGACAATCAGTGGTATCGTCGCCATCAGCGTCCCGGCCATGACCATACCATAATCTGAACCGTATACGTTGTCAAGCTGCGAAAGCGCGACCTGCAGAGTATATTTGGCCGGATCATTGAGAATAATCAAAGGCCACATATAATCGTTCCAGGCATGAATAAAGGTAAAGATACCAAGAAAGGCCAGGGCTGGCCGCAAAATTGGGAGCGCCACATGCCAGTAGAGGCGCAGGTGACCACAGCCATCAATACGACCAGCATCCACCAGCTCCCCTGGCACAGATGATTCCGCATACTGCCGCATCCAGAACACACCAAAGGCAGTCACCATACCGGGAATAATCAACGCCTTAAAACTACTGACCCAGCCAAGTGTGGCCATCAAGACAAAAGACGGAACGGCCGAGAGCTGTGAAGGGATCATCATGGTCCCTAGCAGCACCACAAACAACAGGTTGCGGCCTCGAAAATGAAATTTAGCGAAGGTAAAACCGGCCAGAGAACAAAAGAAGAGCACCAGCATGGTCTCCACTACAGCCACAAACATGGTATTGGCAAAAGCCCCAAAGAAATTGATGCTCTTTAACACATTGGCGATATTCTCGCCCAGATGAGTACCAAAGGACAATCTGGGCGGATAAGCAAAGATGTCGCTGGTCTCATTGGTGGCCATAGCAAGCAGCCAGTAAAAAGGAAAGAAAGAAATGGCCGTGACCAGCAACAAAACGAGGTGCAGCCACAACTGCTTCGTTCGCATTCGCAGCGGCACCCTATAGGTATATTTTTGCTTCATCCGCAGTCCGATCATAGTCTCCCACCATCCTTACTAAGCGCGCGCGCCCGGTCGCTGTATCAATAGCCAGTTGAGAAGCGAGAACAAAGCGATCAGCACAAACAGTCCCCAGCCAATGGCGGCCCCGTAGCCGAAATGGTAGCTACCGAAGGCCTGCTGATAGAGATACAGCACAATCGTCATGCCACCTCGGCCCGGGCCACCATCGTTGCCCAGCAACACCTGGGGCTCAGTAAAGACCTGCATGCCGCTAATCGTCGAAGTAATCACCGTAAACAGCATAACGGGCCGGAGCAGTGGTAGTGTAACGCGAAAGAAAATCTGCCGTGAGCTCGCGCCGTCGATCTGAGCTGCCTCATATAAGGTCGTAGGAATGCTCTGGATGCCAGCCATAAAAATCAAAGCATGATAGCCAATCGTGCGCCACAGAATCATAGCGGCGATCGCAAACTTCATTCCCCATGGCTGGCTCAACCAGGCTACGCGTCCCAGGCCCAACGCGGTCAACAAGGCATTGATCAAACCAAACTGATTACTAAACAGAGAACCAAAAACGAGCGCGATCGCGACGATCGAGGTAATATGCGGCAAGAAAAAAGCGATATGATACAGACGTTTCACTTTGACTAAAGGCGAGGCCAGCAAAAAAGCCAGCACCACAGAGATGCAGATCATCGGAACGGTAGCCAGCAGCCAGATCTCCAACGTATTCACAATCGCCTGCCAGAAGTAGCTATCCGTCACCAGGTAGGAGAACTGATTCCAGCCCACATACATCATCGGCCCGATTCCATCCCACTTCTGGAAAGAGAGGTAGAGTGAGAAGGCCAGAGGAAACAATCCAAAGATAGCAAACAGCACAAAGAAAGGAGCCACCGACAGGTACAGAGGCCAGGTGCGTTGCAGTTCATTCTTCCGGCGCGGAGCGCGCACAGGAACAGCTAATGGCGGCGGCGTAATAACTGGAGGACGACTCATCGCACTCATAGCCAGGCACTCCTTCTCCTCAGAAAACTAATGAGAGAGCTCTCTCTGTATCTGCTGCTGAGCCGTATCCCAGGCCACCTGAGGGTTCATATTCTGCATCTCTATCAAGGTCAGCTCACGCTGTAGCACATTCTGAACCACATCAGCATCGGGACTATTGGGCACGGGCTGAATGTGGGCCGCAACCTGGCTAAAGATCTTTGTCGTGACCTGCCCCCCGAAAAAAGGTTCTGGCTGCAGCAGATGAGGACTATTTAAACTGGCAATAGCGGAAGGATAAAGTCCCGTATCCAGATATGCCGTTACCTGATTCTGAGCCGACATCAACCAGCTGGCGATATCAAAGGCAACTTGCGAATGCTGTGAAGCCCTGGTAACTGCCAGAAAAGAGCCACCAGCATTACCGGGACCACCAGGAGCCGGAGCGACGCGCCACAATCCAGCCGTCTTAGGGCCAGCATCCTTCAAGCGATGCTTCATCCAGACCGCGCCCACAAAGGATGCAATAGAGTTATTGCTAATCGCGGCACTCCAATCAGTCGAATACGAAGTGGCCTTCGCACTCAGATCTAACTGGTGAACCCTGGCCGCGTAATCCCATGCCCGTCTGACCGCCAGCTGATCTCCCACATAATGATTAGCCGCATCAAAGTATTGCTGCTTACTCTGCCCCATAATTTGCGTAAAAACATTGTTGATATTATCAAACATATGAATTCTGCCACCAGTGGCCTGCGTCATCTGCTCACCAGCTCGAATATAGTCATCCCATGTCTTCAAGCGTGCAGACACCGCAGCGGGATCGGCAGGGAGGCCAGCCTGCTTAAACAGATCGGCCCGATAGAATAAAGCGGTCGGACCGCTATCCATTGGCAACGCAATAACACGTCCACCAGGCGCTATACCCTGCTGCCACTTCCAATTCAAGTAAACTTTGCTGATCCGGCTCGCACCCAACGGACGCAAATCGACAAATTGCTCGGCATCGGGAAAATAGGTGGCGATATTTGAATTAATGCCCACAATGTCTGGTATATTCGCATGGCCAGCCAGGGCCGTACGTAACTTTGCATCATATCCACCGCCAATCTTCAATGGCTTAAAGCGAACATGGGGAAACTGCCGCTCCACCTGGGCAATCAATCTGTCATCGATCGCCCGATTCCAATACCAGAGCGTAATCGTAATTTTGCCATTGCTACCACCAAACCCGTTCAAAAAAGCGGGTCCACTACACGCAACTAACACAAACATAAGAGCGCAAAGGCATAAAATAAAGCTATGCTTAGAGCTTTTCATCATACAGTTTTCACCCCTCTTTCGACAGCTGCGCTCATCCCAATGAATAGCATTTGATGCAAATGTGTATATGCTGAGGCTACTTTTACAATACACATCGTCTTAACTCAAGCGGAAAAATAGTGAAGAGGGAGATTGAAAGCCATGCTTTTCGTGCCTTCGGCCCCTGACGCTACGCGCCTTCGGCGCTCAAAAATATTTAGTATGAGTTGCCAGAAGTGCGCCGGGCGCACTTCTGGCAACTCATACTAAATAAAGATGCGGGCGCGCACACGGCCGCCCGTAAGGGGGCGCTACGCTTCAGTAAGCATAAAAATCAATAAAAAACCTGGCTCATCGGAGTGATCCGATGACCAGGTGAGAGTCGCTTTATTATTATATCAAGTACATTGATTGATTATTCACCATACCAGGGAGCAGTAATGGTGTGCTCTTTTTCCTTGGGTGTATAGGCAACCACAGCACTTGCTTTGTCATTTAATTTTACTACCCAGACGTTATCAGAAAGGGCCTTCAGCTTTTCAGCTTTTACAGCCGGGACACGTTCCGGTGAGGTGCCATAAAAATCACAAGCGGCTTGAATAACTTCTACGGGTGCTCCAAAAGATTGACGTTTCCAAAATCCGAACAGGTTCATGATGATTCCTTCTTTTTTCAAAAAGGGCACACCAAGTAACCACACTGCTTAAAGAACTACATTGATCTACTGCCTTGGCGAACCATATAAATTTTTATTAACATATATTGATGCTTCCCCACTTCCTTGCCGGTCCATTCCGGCCCAATACACATGGATATAACTAGGGCATAGCTTCAAAACAAGCAGGATAGATTTCCCATATCGTCCATCCCACATATTCTGACGAACTATGACCGGTCCGAGTCACTATGAAATAGGAATTTTTAGATACATAGGAAAATTATGCCCACAATCCAATGGGCAAAGTTCACCCATTTTTTCAAAAGCAAGAAAATAGTGGCTAGTGGCTACCAAAAGTTGTACAATAGGGGTGCCACGAAAAAATTACATGCCCTATGCAGAATGCATAGGCGCTTTTAAATATACGCACCAACTGCCACCGGACAGGAAAGCAAGCGTACGTGGTACGGTGACATCCCTGTAGAGCGTTGTTATTCTTAGGCATTCCGCATTGTAAGGGAGGTTTGGTAGTGAACAACACATCCGAGCAAAAATCAACATCAACGCACAAAATTACAGACAAAATTATTCAAATTCTGAAGAAAAATCCTAATATCAGTGATGCCGAGTTAGCCGAACAGGCTGGCCTCAAATCCGAATCGGCTGCCCGTGGTTGGAGAACAGTCGCAGAGGACACTTTGAGAGGCTGGAAATGGGGCTACTAAGCAGCTTCAGGAACTTCTCAAATACATATAATGGTGTCGAAAATAAGTAAATATCAGCCCTTATTTTAAATGGCACTATGCTATAGAAGGCAGGCTCCTCAAGTCAGAGGGCCTGCCTTCTGGTTTGTTGCTGACGGTCAGGATAATGACACTGGTAAGATGGTTATCGGGATCCCCGGCAAAGTAAAGCAAAAACAACCACCCTGGCCAGAGGTACCAGTACTTTTTACCCATATACATCCACCTATCGTTTCCATTAATAGCTTGCTGATAAACAAGCCTGAACCAGTGCCACGCGCCGAACCAATCATATCGCGCTTCAGGCGCATAACTTTCTGAAGCGGACGTTATTAAAATTTTCCCAAAAAGAAAAGAGACCAGGTAGACTTCTACCCTACCTGACCTCCCAATAATCAGCGACGCACCTCTGGAGGGAGGGAGCAACGATTTGGCATCAACGGGCTTGAACGACGTTTTGCGGATCACCGGCCAGAAAGGCCTGCACATTTTCAATCGTGGTATCCAGAATACGCAGCAAAGCCTCGTTAGAGTTAAAAGCCATATGGGGAGTTATAATGACATTTGGACGACGCTGAAGCACATTATTTTGTACCAGCATACGTAATTTCTCTTCAGCACCGGGCTGGTCCATTAATTCCTCCTCACGCTCCAAAAATTCCTCACCCTCAAAGGTATCCAGGCCAGCGCCTGCCAGAATACCTGTATCTAAGGCCCAGGCGACCGCGTGCGTATCAACCAGCGTACCACGCGCCGTATTGACCAGATAAGAGCCGCGCTTCATTTTTGCTAAAGAGTCACGATTAATCATGTGATATGTGCTGGGTAAACTGGGAGCATGCAGGGTCACCACATCAGATTGCGTCAACAATTCATCCAACGGCACAAAATTAAAGCCCAGGACTTCAGATAAAAGGCGATTGCGCTTGCGCTGGACCTCATCATAAACCAGCACACGCATGCCAAAGCCAGTCGCAATACGAATGACGCGCAATCCGATAGCGCCCGCCCCAATAACGCCGATCGTTTTCCCATACAGATCAAAGCCACGCAAGCCTTCAAGAGTATAATCTCCGCGCTTGGTACGCGAATTGGCCAGGTGGACCTTACGCGATATATTCAACAACAAAGCAAACGTATATTCGGCCACCGCCGTCTCGCCGTAACCAGGCACATTACATACAGTAATCCCACGCTCGCCAGTTGCAGCCAGATCAATATGATCAAAGCCAGTAGAACGAGTGGCAATGACTTTTAAATTGGGCATCGCATCGAGCTCGTTCCGACCAACTTTAGAGTGAATAAAAGGCAACAGGACTTCAACATCATGCAGATCAGCCGGGGGTAATTCCTCAAGCGTACCACTAATGGTGCGCAACTCCACCTGCTCACCTAGTTTTTCAGTCAGGCGCCTGACCTCATCCTCTTTTGCTTCCGTAGCTAAAGCGTGTACTTTTGTTTGAGTCATAGGTACAAATAGCCTCCGAATATATAAGCGACGATAAATCAGCAACTCTATGGCAGACCGATCGCCAGAGGATCGTCTCTAAGTCACATTTTACAGATACATTTCTTTATAACACAAATTATGCATGCGCGTATCTATGCACCACCCGCCATTACACCAGGGCAACAATAACAACACATTATAAATAGAGGTTCGGAGCTTGCCCCGATTATTGCCCGCTCGTGGTGAGGCGACAATTGGAGGCAAGCTCCGAACCTCTATTAAAAAAAGGCCGGATTTACGATTTGTATTTTTTATTCGGTGCGGCGAGAAAACCACGAGGTCCTCAGCCTCGTAGATGAACGCCGTACCTTACTCCTATCCCTGGCTTTCAATGTACTGGCGAATAGTCTCCTGGCTTGCATTCCCAATGGTGCTGCAAAAATACCCATCACTCCAAAATGTTTTCTCTTTCCAGACATGACGTTTCAATTCAGTTCCGTCGGTCTTCCAAAGCCGGAACGTCGATTCTTGTTTCAGCTTACGTACGATGGCCAGCGGTGAAATCCGAGGTTCACTTTTGACTATGCAGTGAAGATGATCCTGACCAACCTCCAAGGCTTCAAAAGAAAAATCTGAGCAAGCAGCAATTTCCTCAAACAACCGCTTCACTTCGTCTCCATAAGGAATCAGTCGTTTTTTGCGCTATGTGCAGACAAAGATCAAGTGGGAGAGGAAAAGGAACCTGGCATGATTCTTTGACAGGTAATCCATGAGGATCGCGCACTCACTCTCTTCATGTTCTCAAACTTGGGAATGGGTTTCAAATCGACCTTTTTCCCGTCTATCATCATCAAAATGGCATAGCCAGTAGACATGCGCCCTTTGATAAAGTATTCCTGACCTCGATAACGCACTTTGTCGAATTTGCGAAAGCCCTGGATTTTGCCGGTCGGAATGGGTTGCTCGCTGCGCACTCCTCTGGTCTGTTGATACTCTCCATCTGAAACACCTTTTTTCAAGAGCACCAGTTGGGTTTGGAAAACGGGGATATTCCCGCGTGTGGCAATCATCGCCGCGTCAAAGATATGTTCTTTGGGTAAACCAGCGAGCAATCGATGTTCTTTCGTCACGAAGCCCCATGTTTCTTCCGCCTCAACGCGTTTCAGCAATTGCATGCGAATGCTGTTCATCTGCGTGGCATGCAGCAGATTCCCTTTTTTCTTACCGGTGCGCTTGAGGGTCATCGTCCCTGCATGAAGGTTATCATGACAGGTCTTACACAGCGTCAACAGATTCGCCTCCTCATCACTTCCATGTTGGCTTCGGAACACAATGTGATGCACTTCGAGCCGTTGATCTTTGGATTTCCCCTGGCAGTGTTGACACGTGTAGCTATCCCGTGTCAGCACATACGCTTTGGTATTAGCAAAACTATAGTTAATCCCTTTTTGATACAACCACTTCTTTCGCAGCACCTCTGGGTTTTTGAGCGCATGTGGGTCAAAGGTTCCTGTTTCCAGCACAATGGACGTGATTGGCAATAAGGATTGCGCAAAGCGGATTTCTCGCAGATGGGCGTCGATCTTGCTTCTCATGGTTGGGGAGAAGCGCCCGGTCTTGATGGAATTCCTCCGATTCAACCAGCGTGCAGGCCGATAGCGTGTCTTTCGGTTGCGGCGATTTCGACGATGGGTGGCCCGTTCTTTCATCGTCGTGGCAATATCATTGCGCACTTCCACTTCAGAAAGATACAGGATGTTGCCCTGGTCACTTGCAACAGCCGAACCAATCACCGTACTGCCTGTATCCACTCCCAGCGTCAAGGGTTGGGTGGAGGTATGCTCCGGCAGTGCATAGAGCTTAATCGTAAAAGGTGTTCTGCGTACGACTTTGGCCTTTCCCTCTTTGAGTAACAAACGAGCAATCACAGAAGAGCAAGGCATAAGCGGCGTCCTATCTGGTGATAAGACATAGACGGTATTCATACGATTCCTTTCGGAAAAATGCTCCGGCAAGCGCCGGGTAATGCGTATCCCTCCACTGTGACCATGGAGGGAGTCCGACCTCATCTCGACACAGTTCAAAAGGCTTTTTCCATCTGGATCACCGGGCCTTTCCTCAGCCCTTCTTAAATCCAGGCGACAGAGCAGCAGTCTGATGCGTCAACCGCAGGTGTCATGACCTTTCAAACGGTCTCACCATTTCTGATGAGGAGTCTGGTGAACTCAGGCTTCTTGCGAAGCCCCTGAGTCTTTAGCTCAGGGGTAGTTCACATATTGCTCAATACCAGTTCAGGCTGGGCATCGCCAAATAGCATCTTTTCAGAATAGACGTGGATGCCAGAACGTAGCAGGAGCGCAGTGGTAACCCCAACGCCAGATTTTCGGGTGCCTGAAAAGGTACCATCATAAATTTCATTACAGCCACAGGAAGGGCTACCTTCCTTCAACACGACCTCGTTTACACCAGCTGCTTGCAATACATGTAAAGTTTTATATGCAGCAATAATGAAGGCACCGGTCAGATCCTCTCCAAGATCATCATACACACGCGCCTTGCCATCCAGCACAGCATAGCCATCGCCGCCCTTAATTTCTGCTGGTCGCCGTGGTGTAGCTAATCCGGCCAGGCGCTCAGGACACAAGGCAATCGCATCACCACGCTGCACCATATCTCTCAGCATCGGAACCGTTTTTGACTGTCCATTATAGCGGCATTGCACACCCGCCATACAGGCGCTTACCATCTTAAGCGGCACTGGCTTTTTTACATGCTTCGTCATCATTAGTTTCTTTCTTGACTAGAGGAAACAACAACCTGCCCATCATTGCTCAAAGCACTTGGATTTCTGATACAATCTTTTCGCACAGCCATAACCACAATCATAGAATTCAACTTTTACTCATGGACCCCTACATATATCCAACAGCTTAAACTGAATAAATTCATATTGCCACACACACATCAAGCACTATTACTTCTATATATTAATAACGAAACTAGTTACACGTAGGGGGATAATACAGGCCACTTATTATCATTTTCATTAATACTACTTTAACATTTTCAAAGGCTTTTTTATGCTTTATTACTCATTTATGAGTAGAATGTACTACTTGGGGGCCAATACAAGCCGAACTATTACGTTCCACTTTCTCTACAATGAAACACACTATATGATTTCAAACATAAAAGTCAGATACAATAACCTATGCTTTATGTCAAGCTTAAAAGGTACCTCACTTATTATAAATATAGAACATAAATTCCATTCACACAAGGGATACGACAGTCCAGACAATAAGAGACACAAATTTAGCATTTTTATTTTATGGGCGAAAAATAGTACTTCATGGACAAATGGGTACCAAAAATTGAGGATATGAAAAACATCATATAAAGTCACCATTGAAAGCGATGAAACAGGTTTTCTCGCTCGAGTGGTTGAACATATCACCTCGCGGAAGCTTACATTGTGGCGAGGCAAACAACATCAACAAGGGAGAACGTCATGAACCTAGAGCGCATTAAGTATCAGACATGTCCCTATGATCAAGAAGAAGGCATTTTACTCACTGACCTTGAAGAGGTGATACCTGAAACGGATGACGATGGCAACTTACAGTACTACTGCCCATCCTGCTCCAACACATTCACATACTGTGATTGTGACTACCAGGATCGCCGCTAGCCGGCGGCTAAACTCATGTATTGCCGGGAACGATCTCATAAGAGAGTTTCCGGCAAAAACATTGCCCCCGCTAGCAAACTGCTTTGACAATTTTATCAGTCTAATCAGCGGCCGTATTTCTATCAGAATTTGAAGATCGCTCACTGCTTGATTGTTGAATCGACCGCGAATAAACTTTTTCCAACGCATCCAGATAGCTAAGAACCATCATTGGCAAAAGATAGTGCTTGCCTACATACCTATGTGCATTTTGCCCCAGTTGCTGCCAGAGATCACGCCTCTGCAGAAGTTCCAGCGTACGCTCAGCGCATGCCTGCGTATCATCCACAATATAGCCATTCTCACCATCGACCAGTTGAGTCCTCAAACCAGTTGCTGATGTACCTATGACTGGCTGATTTTTCCACATAGCCTCCGTCGTTGTCAAACCAAACCCTTCACGCGTTGAACGCTGCAGAATAACACTGGAATAGCGCTGAAAAGCATTGACCTCATCATCGCGGATAACAGCTGGATCATACAAAAAATGAATATCTTTATCATCCTCGGCATAACGCTGCAGGTCATGCAACACCTCAACAGCCCCCTTATCATCGGTAGCCTCCATCGCACCCACAAAGGCAAACTGGACCGTTGGTATTTGCTGCTTCACCAGACGATAAACATCAATAGCCTGCCAGGGATTTTTCCAGCGATCGTAACGCGCCACCTGGGTTAGCAATGGACGTTGAGTATCGATTCCACACTGTTGTAAAAGTTTTAGTCCATGATCGCGGGCCATGGAAGCATTCTTGCGCCGAAAAGGATCAATCCCAAGTGTTATCACATGGGCCAGTTGTGACTGGATCTCAGGGAAAACAGAAAGCTCGCTATTAAAAATACATAACTGATATGAATCTAGAAATTCCTGCATGTAGCGTTTAGCTTGAGGGTTAGGTTGGGCTGTATCTACATGACAGAACCAGACGGCTGGCTGCAACCATGGATAGAGTTGAGCCAGTGGAACAAGCTGGTAGTCATGCACCAGATATATATCAGCCTGATCTTCATGCTCAGAAAGTCGAGCCTGGCCTAGCCAGGTCAAAAACTTTTCACGATCCGCCGCGGAAATCTCGCCCGGCTCATTTCCTTGCAATAAATTCAGCAGATGGGTAGTAAAGTGGCTGGCATCCTCATCTAATTGAATGATTTTTCTGCTATGGGTGATATCAAAATCGCGCACGATAGGGTCCAATCCTTCAAGGATTTCCGCCACACCGCCCCCTTTAACAGTTGTATTGATATGCAAGACGTGCAACCCGCGCAGATCTGATGCCTTCTTATAGATAGTATTTAGTACATCTTCGCCAACAGAAGTTGCATATTGGTCTAATTGTTTAGATCTTTTCATTTAGTAGCACTCCAATATAAAAAACACTTCTCATATTTTGTACGGAAGAGTAGAATAGTCAGATACTCAACCACAATAAGAAGGGATCTTTATGATGACAACCCCAGGTTTTTTTACCCCATTTAAGCGGATCGTATTGCATTTTCCAGAAAATGAACCATATGGCCTCCGCTCCATTGATGACAGTTTTCCTGTTACCCCAGAACTGCAGCAAGAGATCGTCGCCATCTGCAACGAGCCATTGATCTATAACAGGCTCTTCCGCGAGCGCATGCAGGGACAACCATACGGCCTGGAGAACGTCAAATACTTCCTCAGTTGGGCACAGGAAGGCTGGCGAACCAATGGCTGGTTCGTCTTCCTCGTCCTTGATCCATTGGGCCACGCTGTAGCGGCTATCGATATCAAGTCCAATAATACCGATGATGCAGAAATAGGCTACTGGGCCAGCAGCAAGAGCCGTGGAATTATGACTAACACGGTGATAGCGCTATGCGAAAGTGCCAAAACAGCCGGATTTCGACGTCTGTATGCCATGGTGGCGCCAGACAATGCTCAATCTATTGGCGTTGTCACAAGGGCGGATTTTAAGGCAGCCGGAAATGCAATAAGGGATGGGCACCCCTATCTACGTTTCAATAAAGATTTAACTAATTGATAAATACTAACGTACTACATTTTCATTTCAATTGATATTGACGAAAGTGTTAGCCCGTGCTAATATCTTAGTAGAGATGTCGGATATTAGCACGGGCTAACATATTTCGCAGTGCAGCCGATAAATAGCCATAACACAGCAAAACATATTTTTGACATAGGTAAATTTGAAGATAGCGACACGAGAGCACTCGTTCAAAGGAGATGAGGGCGATGAAACAAGTACGTAGTGGACACACATGCGCTCTTTGTAATGCCCCATTAAAATGGTGGAACACCCAGTCCTGCATGGATTGTGGCAGAACTATTTGCAGCCGTCATGCCTGCACATTAAAGCGTCACCACAGTTCAGTGCTGCATTCCTATTGTGTCCATTGCTCCAGTCGCCACGCAAAATTCTCCATCAGTCCACACAAGCCAGGAGAGCTATTGCACATCTCATAGATACGAATAGATGTATGAAGAAAATAATCGAGAACCATTCAGCCATAGCTGGATGGTTCTCGATTATTGCTCACCTTGTATGATCAGGGGTTTCAATTCTCATTTTTGCTGCCTGTGGCAGCGGGGGACGAAGAGCTTTCGTCGATTGTTCAACCTCAAGTGGCAATCTGACCTCTATCGTAGTTCCCTGACCAGAAGTGGAACGCACACAAAGCTGTCCTCCAGCATGCTCAACACGTTCAAGCATACCCCGTAAGCCATAATGCCCATGAGGACTCAGGCACACGAGGCTGCCATCTTCTCGATAGTTATAATAGGCCTCTGGCAAGCCAACCCCATCATCCTGAATTGTCAACACCAGTTGATCTTCTTGCTGGCTAATACGCAGGTTGACATGTGTGGCATGAGCGTGTTTCTCAATATTTGCTAGCGCCTCCTGGCTCACCTTCCAGAGGATCTCTTCAAGCGAAGCAGGCAAACAGGTCACATCGGTTTGCAGGGTGTATGTAACACGTAGACCAACACGCTGGGTCAATTCTCGTACTGAACGCTCAAGGGCCCGCTGAATACGCTCACGCTCCAGCACTGGTGAACGCAGATCAGCAATACTGGCACGAAGACCTGCCATACTCTCACGAGCAATCACTTTGGTAGCTTCTAGCTCTTGCTCACAACGTTCAGGATCACGTTCGCGTAGACGCTGCGCCGCCTCTAGCTTGACAGCAATCAACACAAGCGCATGACCAAGCGTATCATGCATCTCACGCGCCAGGCGTGTCCGTTCACGCAGTATCGCCAGTTCTTGCTCCTGCTCCACCGATTGCTCCAGACGACGATGGGCCTCCTCTAATTGCCTGTTCGCATGTTTAAGCTCTCGGAAGAGCCTGTTACGAGCAAAACGTTCTGCTACGAGTTTCTGGAACAGCATATTCAAACCAGTCAGGCCATAAATAGTCATAGACTGGCTAACGATACTGAACAACAGCTCCGTTTTTAACGGCCATATCCATAATCCCTGGAAAGAAAAGAGGGTAAGAGCGATCACGCTGACCATAAGAAGCAAACGACGTGAACTAAACAGGCCAAAGCAGAGGCCAAATACAAGATAAAAATTCCAGATAAAATTGCGATCGATACACGAGAGCAGAAATACCGAGAGATACATACTGCTCCATACCGACAAAGCATAGGGCAATGGTGGAGGCCAATGCTGATGATGCGCAAGAATTGGGATCGCATACAGTAAAAACGCAATAACTGAGAGCACAATGCAGGTCACGCCCCGCCAATCTCGCAGATAGCCTGGCGTATTTGCAAGCACAGCAAAATCTAAGATAACCAGATAGAGGAAAACAAAAATAACAAAGCCCACCATCACACGTTTAAAAGTACGTTTAAAAATAATATCATCTGTCTCTATATCTGAACACATCACTTTTATTTTCCTCTCTCGATTCTGCGGTTCCCTGATCGAACACAAGCATAGAGACTTTAGAATAACTTGCGCTCACGTGCAAGATGGGCAGCCTGAGTGCGATTTTCGGTTTGGAGTTTGCTCAGAATATTCGAGACATGATTTTTAACTGTTCCTTCAGCCAGTACCAATCGCTCCGCTATTTTGCGATTACTGGCACCTTCAGCCAGTAATTTAAGGATCTCGATTTCACGGGGACTCAGATCTTCTTCTGGAGAGGTGCGTAGAGACTGCGGCCTGGAACTACGTTCTTTACGTCCAAATTCGATGAGCAGTTTGTTGGCAATCCTGGGTTGGATAAAGGGTTCACCGGTATGAACCTTGCGAATGGTTGCCATCAGCTCGGAGGCGGGCACATCTTTGAGCAGATAGCCCATGGCGCCAGCTTTAATGGCATCAAAAACATAATCTTCATAGTCGAAGGTGGTCAGGATAATAATATGTGCCTGCGGATGGCTTTCGATCAGTGCAGTTGTAGCCTGAACACCATTCATACGAGGCATTTCTATATCCATCAGAACAATATCAGGCGCCTTGTTTTCGTCGCGCAAAGCTATATAATGTTTGACCGCATCTTCGCCATTGGCCGCCTCTCCAATCACCTTCATCCCTGGTTCCAGTTCAAGAATCGTGCGCAATCCCTGGCGCATCAAGGTCTGATCTTCACAAATCAGAATACTGATCTCGTTGGTCATAGTGCTGTATCTTTCCTGCAAGCTACATCATTCTCACCTCATCCATTATCGGTGAGGAACACGCCGCTGTCAAACCACCTTAAAATTGTTTTGGCAGCGGTATAATCTCCAATATTATGCAGCGACGGCCTTCGGTTGAAAGCTGAAGAAGCGCAAAGCAAGAATGAAGCAAATGACGCCATAAATCAGCAATCCGAGAATATCAGGCAGTACCGCCGAAAAACTTTTGCCAAAGATCATGGTTCCGTTAAGGCCCTCCATTGCCCAGGCGGTGATACCAACCTTTGCCAGTTGCTGCATCCAGGCTGGCTCAATGAAGAGCGGCCACCAGGCTCCGCCAATAGCTGAAGTGATAAGTGTCACCAGACTAACCACAGGATTGATCTGGCGACGTGTTTTGACCAGCGACACAAGCAGAATACCAAGACCAGTAGCGGCAAAACTGGTTGCAATCAAGAGCATAATAACGGTTGGCCAGGAACCGATATGCATTTTGAAGACAAAGTAGCCAACCGCGAACAGCACTGTTAGCTGAGCAAGGGTCAGCAGAAATTGTGCCAGCAGTTTTCCACCTAATAACGCATATTTCTGGATCGGCGCAATCAGCAAACGTCGGAAAGTACCATCCTCTTGCTCCTGCAAAATCGTGGCGGCAACCGCATTCAAGCCAAACAGCGAAAAGAAGACAGCATAACCAGGCACAACCTGATCAAATGGTCCGACTTTCGTGGCCTGTCCTACCGTCTGAGGGACAATAGCTTGATCGCTGGTCTGACTGGCCTTGACGACCGCGGTGCTAATCGCAGCGTCATCGATGGTTTTTGGCGCACACACATTTCCCGGCTGACTACACACCATATGCACCTGCCCCGCCGATACCTCAGCAATACGCTGCTCCTGCACAATATTGTTGATGATATCCCGTACAACGGTAACGGATGCGTTAGTAGTATTAGGCAGAGTATAAAACTGTATTAAATTCTTTGCTGTACTGGCAGACTGTCCAGCATCCATCACGGCCTGACTGGCGCCTGCAGGAATGACGATACCAACATCTGCTGCATCATTAGCAGCGGCAACTTTTGCGGTCACTTGAGCGGTATCGGGATATTCATTGACAGTGATCAAAAGGGTTTTCGTATCAACTTTGAGCGCATGGCTAATAGTATTACCAATACCAGCATCGTGATTGCTTAAAGCCACCTTGATTTTAAGTTGAGAGGAACCATCTCCAAAAAGATTGCCAAAGGCAAAGCCCACCACCGAAATCAATACCAGAGGTACAACAAGCATCAATATTAATGCGCTTCTATCTTTGATAACCTGCAAAAGATCTTTTTTCGCAATATACCAGAGCGTTTTCATATTTCCTCACTTTTAGTCACGCAATGTTTTTCCCGTCAATTGGATAAACAGTTCCTGCAAACCATGGGGCCGCTGTACTTCCTGCTGCCGATCGCGCAACGCCAGCAATTGTTCTAGCGTACCTAAAGCGATGATCTTCCCTTCATCCATGATCGCAATGCGATTACAGAGCCGCTCGGCCTCTTCCATATAATGCGTGGTATAAAGGAGCGTGGTTCCCTGATCGCGAATGTGCTCGATGGTGGTAAAAATGTGCTCGCGGGACTGTGGATCAACGCCAACGGTTGGTTCATCCATCATCAGAAAGTCAGGTTCGTTCATCAGGCCGATGGCCATATTGATGCGACGCTGCATACCACCTGAAAACGTCTTTACGGCATCCTTACGCCGCTCATAGAGCCCCACAAAATTCAATAATTTTTCGGCACGCTGCTTACATTCTTGCTTCGATAGACCATAGATCTTGCCAAAGAACTCCAGATTTTCCAGCGAATTCAGATCCTTGTACAGGGCAATTTCCTGCGGAACGACCCCGATAATACGCTTAACCTCTCGGACATGCCTGGACAACGAGAGTCCGTTAACGCTTACATCTCCGGCCGTGGGCTTCAAATACCCACACATCATATTGATCGTCGTGCTTTTGCCCGCCCCATTGGGACCAAGCAAGCCAAAAATTTCGCCTTTGCCAATCGTGAACGAAACATCTTTCACCGCTTCATGTTTGCCAAATGTTTTCACCAGATGCTGTACTTCAACGACAACATCGCGACCATCGCTCGGCAGATGGATCGGTCCCGTGGAGGTAGTATTGATAGTATTTGATACAGAAGTTTTTGTTGTTTTTTGCATAAACAAGCGCTCCTCATACGCTAATATGTATAGCTCTTTCAAGCTCAAGCTAAGTATAACGCGACAAGGAGAAAGGAAAGAAGTCCGAAAAGGCATATCTGGCACTATGACTTTCGTCATAGTGCCTCGGGCTCGCGCCTGATGATCTTTTACTTTTTAATACGGTATAAAAATACCTCTTGCATTCCCGCCTTCGGCGGGAGGAGGGGGAGGAGTGGTCGGGGACACCCCGAACCCCGGCAGGAGGGCCTCGCCGGCCCTCCTGCACCTCCCCGCTTTATACCTGCTTTATTTGTTAAAGATCATGCGGCGCGAGTCCGGTTAGGTGTGTGGTGGGCGCAGTCGCGCCCACCACACACCACATTAGATGATTGGGCACCGACAGTGAACCTAACTTTCGACATGGTGCCAGAGACGCGCACCTGCGGTACGAGGCTGGTTTGATGTGGTGTGGTGGGCGCGGTCGCGCCCACCACACCACATCAAATGACCGAGCACTGGAAGTGGAGTAACTTTCGCTTCTTAAATGTCGTGATATCCCTGTGATATAGGGGCAAGAAGCAGTGATAGTTCTGTGATAAGGCAAGACTATGCTAAGAGAAACAACAGCGGGTACATAGAGGCGCAGAATCATTAATAGACCTGTAGAATCATCACCGGCATTGATCCTGGCTGCCGTGAACAGGATAAGAATTCTACGATTTCTAACTACCTGCGTTGCTTGTGCATATGATCCAGATATCGCACTGATAGGATTTATATAGATAAAGGAGCGAGGTTACATATGCAAGATATAACACCACCCAACAACTCTCCGATCAGCAACACACCGCCGTTTGACCTGATAAATACCGCAGCCTTTAATACAGATATGGCATACCAGCATTTGCAAAGACGCTTTGGGCCACGCGTGCACAGAAACGAGCCGCTCGCTCAGCACAGCGCTTTTGGGGTTGGGGGAACAGCTGATATCTGGATTACGGTGGAGACACGTGACGAATTGATCGGCCTGGTCAGTCTCTGCGCTGAAGAGCACTGGCCCCTCCTCCTCATTGGCAATGGTTCAAATATTATTTTTACCGATGCCGGTGTGCGTGGTATTGTAGCCAGAATGACGGGATACGACTATCAGATCAATAAGGAGCCCGATGGCAAGACCATTTTGAGCGTAAGCGCTGGATCAAGCTGGCCGCGCCTCGCCTACGAACTGGCACTGCTGGGTTGGGGAGGCGTAGAATTTGGGATCGGCATTCCAGGCACCTTAGGCGCCGGAATCGTCAGTAACGCGGGCGCCCACAACCAGGAGCTAGGCGAAGTATTAGAATCGATCGATGTCTTAGATGCCCGTGGCTGTAACATTGAAGGAGACTCGCTCTCACTACCAATCAGGCGTCGCTACACTAAAGATGAACTGGATCTCGCCTATCGCTATAGCCGCTTCCGCGCCGGCCACGAAAGCGTATTTGACGAGCAGAACAACATCTTGCCGGTCCCGCAT
Source organism: Dictyobacter formicarum (assembly GCF_016587435.1). Next base: position 82,929 of record NZ_BNJJ01000004.1, on the reverse strand, counting down.
CTCTTGATCGAACCAGCCGAAATAGTCATGACGCTGAGCATACGATTACATCAAGAAACCCCACAGAAATTAATGGAAAAGCTCAGACAATATCAGCAAGAACGTAAAGAACTTGAGCCACTGCATAACCATACCGGCCCCATCTTCAAAGATCCTCCCGGCCAGCAGGCCAGCAAGCTGATCGAACAGGCGGGCATGAAAGGTTTCAGCATGGGCACGGTCCAGGTTTCAGATCGTAACGCCAATTACATTGTCAATAAAGGCGGAGCTACCACCAGCGACATCCTCTCTTTAATCAAAGAGATGCGACGCCGCGTCCAGGATAAATGCAACGTCAAGCTGGAACTCAATGTGGAACTACGTGGTGAATAAATAGCAGAAATGTTCAAGCGAGCACTACATGGCCCCGTCGTCATGTAGTGCTCGCTTGAGCTTATAAGCTCCAGTCGCAAATTGTGTGCAGTCAAAGCTACACAATTTGCGTCCCAGAAGGCAAAGATAAAACAAGATGAGTACCGTATTAAACTCACAAAGGAAGTTTCCAGTGAGCTAAATCCCTTGTTCTATCTAAAGCTATTATAAACTGTAATGCTCACAATAAACTCACACCGCAACTAAAACATATCACAACGAGATCACAATTGCATGCATCCATTGCCCTTACCTGCTACAATAGGAAGTAAAGTTGAGTATAGAATGTCCGCGCCCTCGGCAAGCATGCAAGGATAAAGTGATGAGCCAGCATAACCCATCTCACGGAACACAGCTACGGCGCTATTTGCCCGCGCAGATGAATACCACGATCGGGCGCGATGCAGAAATCCTCCATGCATGCTCATTATTGCGCAATGAGCACATACGCTTGCAAACCCTGACTGGCCCTGGCGGCGTTGGTAAGACGCGACTGGCCCTGGAGATCGCCTACCAGATGCGCGATTTTTTTGCTAAAGAGGTCTTTTTCGTCCAGCTGGCACCTCTACGCGAGCATACGTTTGTGCTCTCAACGATCGCGCAGGCCGTAGGCATTGAAGAAACGGGACAATACTCTATCAGCGAGGAGCTGCAAGAGTACCTGCGCAATAAGCATATACTGCTCGTACTGGATAATTTCGAGCATGTTATGGCGGCCAACGTCGCCATTGCCGATCTGCTGACAGCAGCGCCTCAGCTCAAAATCCTGGTAACCAGCCGCGAAGCTCTGCACATTTATGGTGAGCATGAATTCGAGGTCCTACCGCTGGCCCTTCCCGTATCTGATCAACAACAAAAGATCGTGCCAGGCGAACCTTCCGACGCCATGCGACTCTTTATTGAGAGAGCACAAGCCGTCAGGCCCACCTTTATACTACATCAGGATAACATCCAGGCCATCGCGGAGATTTGTATTCAGCTCGACGGCCTCCCACTGGCTATTGAGTTGGCCGCCGCCCGCTGTAAACTATTAAGTCCACAAGAATTGCTCGAACGCCTGCATAGCCGTCTGCGTACCCTGATCGGTGGAGCGCGTAATCTATCGCCCCGCCAGCAAACCCTGCGCAATACCCTGGACTGGAGCTACAACCTGCTGAATGAAGAGGAGAAATACTTCTTTCGGCAGCTAGGTATCCTGACCGGTAGCTGGACACTGGAAGCCGCGACCGCTATCGCCCAGAGCGAAACTACGTTTGAAGAGGATGCATTAAGCTTACTCAGCTCGCTGGTGGACAAAAGCCTGGTGCGCGTAGCCGATAATACGGGTCCTGAAACCCGCTTCAGTCTGCTAGAAACGATTCGTGAGTACGCGCTTGACTGCCTCAAACAAAAGCAGGAAATGATCGAGGCACAGAAGCGCCATGCCCGATTCTTTGCCGCGCTGGTCGAAAGATGTGAGCCACAGCTCTATGGCAATGAACAACCACTGTGGTTGGCGCTCCTCGATCGAGAGGCAGCCAATATCTGGCTAGCGATGCGCCGGGTCATTGACCAGCTTGAAGTCGATATCGCGCAACGACTGGCCAGTAATCTAGGCCGTTTTCTACAATTGCGCAGCTCTTTAAATGAAGGTCATAACTGGCTAGAGGAGGTTATCGCCATCTCATCCAGCACGCAACCCAATCAATTTCTGGCCCGCATCTACTATAGCGCGGGCACCATGGCCCATCTCCATGGTCACCTGACCCTGGCGCGTAGCCGGCTGGAAGAGTGTCGCCGGCTGGCTGCCCTGACCGCTGATACCCGCACTCACGCCCTGGCCCAGGGAGCGCTAGCCCTGCTCGATTTACACCAGGGTCACTACGATAGCGCACGACAACTGGCGGAAGCCAGCCTCCAAACGCTGCGTGACTCGCCCGATATCTGGTGTCGCGGCATCCTCTATAACATCTGCGGAAATATTGCCAGCCAGCAATGCGATTTCAAAGCCGCCCAGGTACGCTATGCCTTGAGCCTGCGCCTCTTACGCCAGACCGGCGACATCCGCAGCCAGGCCGATGTCCTGATCCATGTCGGTGACACCATGAGCCAGCGCAGCAAATTTATCACCGCCAGCTTTCTCTATCAGAAAGGTTTGCCACTCTACCAAAAGCTCAATGATCGCTGGGGACAGGTAGTTTGCCTGAGTAGTATCGGGAACGCGCTGCGCCTGCGCGGCGACTACGAGGGAGCGCAGCAAGCGTTGGATGCCTGCCTGGAGCTGGCAACAACTCTGGGTATCAGGCGCGAAAGGGCCAATGCCCTGCTAGGACTGGGCAAACTGAACATTAGCACTGGCGCCATCGCACAGGCCAGCCAGCGCATCAAAGAAAGCCTGCACATCACCAGGGAAATAAACTATCCTTCCGGCATCGCAGCTGCCCTCCGCAGTCTGGGAGATCTAGCACGCCTGAACGGACACTATGGCGACGCCAAAACATATTATGAGGAAAGCCTTAGCCTGATGTCTGGCATGGGTAACCAGGTCTCTAAAATCTCCCTATTCTATGGACTGGGATGCGTGGCGCTGGCAAAACAAGATTATGAGCAAGCGGGCATAGAGATCCGTAAGGCGCTGCACCACGCCTCTTTGCTTGGAGATATGCTCGGAATGGCAATTGCCCTTGAAGGCTTCTCCCAGCTATGCAGGGTGCTCGATTTACCTGAACGCGCCGTCCAGTTTCTAGGCACCGCTGCCGCCCTTCGTGAAGGAGTGGCCGCCCCCATCGAAAAGGTATATCGAGCCAGCTACATACAGCAGACAAATAACTATAAGAAAATCATCGGCGACAAAGCATTCAACGAGAACTGGAGCGTAGGCAGTAACATGAGCCTGCCCCACACACTGGGCATGATCGCCAACATCCACCTGCACAAACAGCGCGAAACGCCTGAAGAGAAATCCCAGACAGCCTATCCAGCCGGGCTAACGACACGTGAAGTGGATGTTTTACGGCTCCTGGCAGAGGGACTAACCGATATACTGATCGCTCAAAAACTGGTCCTCAGTCCGCGCACCGTCAATACCCATCTACGCTCAATCTACGCTAAGCTGGGCGTCTCATCGCGTACCGCTGCTACCCGCTTTGCCTTCGAACACAAACTGGTTTAACAACCACCCGGACACTCGGACAAGCGCATTCTATTGTAAGTGTGAAATAGAATAGGCGTGTTCCTTCCCAGAGGGATATGCATGAGTTTTCGCGCAACTTAATGAGGAGACACAAACATCTGCAAGATAAGTAAGCAAGCCATGCCGCTCGCGATTGTCAGCAGGACGTTTTTTGTCCTCCAGGCTACCAGTACCGCGAGGATTCCTGCTATGAGACGAATGTTGCTCAACGATACATCCAGTGAGCCACCGGGAAAGAAGAGTGCGGGCGAGATGAGTGCTGACAGTACTGCGATTGGCACAAAACGTAGAGCCTGCTGAGCTATGGGCGAAATCTGCATCTTACCCATGAACACTATAAAGGACAGGCGAATACCCAGGGTCAGCAGTCCAATAATGATGATAGTTATCCAAAGCCATGCCTGTGACATATTCGGCTCCTTACTATAGCGATATTGGTTTTTTTAACTCTAAAGTGAGGCCGACAGCGATACCAATCAGGGCGGCGACAGCTATCCCTAGTTTCAGTGGCAAAGCAATGACAAGCAGCGCGGTCAACGCGGAGGCCAATGCGGCAGCTGTGCTCACGCGATCCTTGAGCGCGGGCACAACGAGAGCGATAAAAGTAAGCGTAGAGGTAAAGTCCAGTGACCAACTTGCAGGGATGTGCCCACCCAGGAAAATACCCACAGCGGTACTCAACTGCCAGGTCGTCCACAACGCCAGACCGGCACCCAGAAAATATCGATGCTTGTGCCCGTCGTCTTCCGGCTTCTGGTAGTGCAAGATGGTCACTGCATACGCCTCATCGGTCAAGAGGTATGCCAGCAGCCACTTCCAGAGAGGATGGAGCTTGCGGGTATAGGAAGACACTGACGCGCTATAGAGCACATGACGGATATTCACGATAAAAGCGGTCAGGACAACGACAAGCGCGGGCGTGCCAGCCGCAATGAGCTGAACGATCACAAATTGTGCCGATCCCGCAAAGACGATGAATGACATAGCTTGCGCGATACTCGCCGGGATGCCCGCACTGATCGCTGACACTCCATAGACCATACCAAAAGGGAGCGCACCAAACAGGATTGGGAGTTCGTCCCTGATGCCATGTAAGAACTCAGAATGTGATGCTTTCATGGGACGATTATAGAAGGCGAGAAAGGGACTGTCTTGTCTGATATTGCTATTTTTTTATAAATCACAAATCACAAATCGCGAACTACGAATTGCGAATTGAGCCGTACAGTCCAGGTGGCACGCCAACAATGCGCTTAAAATGTTTGGTGAAGTGGCTCTGGTCCGCAAAGCCCACAACTATTGCTGTATCTACACAGGGCAATCCCATACCTAACAAGGACTTCGCATGCCTGATGCGTGTTTGTATCTGGTAGGAATGAGGAGGCAAGCCTACCTGATCTCTAAACGAGCGCAACAGGTGAAATGGACTGAGCCGAGCAATCGCGGCCAGCTGTTCGAGTGAGATATTCTCGGCGTAGTTTTCCTCGATATAAGAACGGACGCGCTGAATGCCCATATGCTCTTTAGCGAACGGACGAGGACGCGGATGATCGTCAGCATAGCGCAAAATTAAGCGCGAGAGGGTCCATAAAATCCGCGATTCCCGTTCAAGGGCGGACGCCTGTTCCTCCAGAGCGCGATGTGTGAGGGAAATTTCGGCCATCATCTCAGGATCGTGAACCACTGGTTCAGCAAAGAAAGGGATATCGCGCGACCGTCCGGTGAGATCAGAAACAGCACGCTGCAAAAGCTCGATCGACGGGTAGAGCGTCCTATAGGTCCAACCGTGCTCGGCTGCGGCCGAACCGGTATGCACTTCTCCAGGATTGATAAACACAATGCTCCCGACTGGCGCTATGTGTTGACGTCTACGATACGCAAACTGCTCTGCACCCTGTTCGATGACTCCAATCACATAACCTTCATGAGTATGGGGAGCAAAAGTATGCTTGACATAGGTCGCGTGGAGCAGTTCAAGATTGCTCAATGTAGCATCATGCCAAAATTTTACATATTCATACTCATGAGCCATAGGTTTCTCCTTCCATCAGACTGCCAGGAGTGTATCGATGAGACTCAATCATAGCATAATTCAGCTCACACGAAAAATGCAATGCCGTATCGTATCAGGCCAGATACTCTACGTTATTTTGCCTACCTCTGGGAACTCGAAATTCAATCGTTTTGCGTTCCCAAAACTACGTAATATGAGTCATATCCAGGCCTCCTTTTTTCTGTACATTAGGTGCAGAAGAAAAAAGTGAAAACGCTATATAAGGAGGCAGAATATGGCAGTTGTGTCATATCCAACCGGAAAAATTGTTCAGGTATTAGGGGCCGTCGTCGACATCGAATTTGAGCCCGCAGAACTACCAAAAATCTATGATGAATTACGTTTAAAACAGCCAGATATAGAGCAGGCGCTGGCATTTGAAGTCGAGCAGCATCTTGGCAATAACTGGGTACGCTGCATCGCGCTGGGGGCGACAGATGGATTACAGCGCGGCGCCGAGGTCATCAACCGCGAACGTCCAATTTCGGTGCCGGTAGGTCCTCAGACGCAAGGACGTATCTTCAACGTGCTGGGGCAGACCGTCGATAATGGCGCGCCAATTACCGATGCGCCGCTATGGCCAATTCACCGCGAGGCGCCAATTTTAGAAGACCAGACCATCAAGGCTGAGATGCTCGAAACAGGCATCAAGGTCATTGACCTGATCAGTCCTTTTGTCAAAGGCGGAAAGATCGGCGCATTTGGAGGAGCCGGCGTCGGCAAAACGGTAATCATTCAAGAGTTGATCAACAACATTGCGCGCAAACATAATGGCAACAGTGTATTTGTAGGTGTTGGTGAGCGCACACGCGAGGGGAACGAACTCTATAATGAAATGATCGAGCGAGGAGTAATCGATCGCGTCTCGATGGTCTATGGACAAATGAACGAACCGCCTGGATCGCGCCTGCGCGTCGCCCTGACGGGTCTAACGATGGCTGAATACTTCCGAGACGAAGAACACAAAGATGTCCTGCTCTTCATCGACAATATCTTCCGTTTCTCCCAGGCGGGCGCGGAAGTTTCAGCACTACTCGGGCGCATGCCATCAGCGGTTGGCTATCAACCCAACCTGGCGGAAGAGATGGGCGACCTGCAGGAGCGCATTACCAGTACCAAAGACGGCTCTATCACCTCGCTGCAGGCCGTCTTTGTTCCAGCAGACGACTACACCGATCCCGCACCAGTCACCACCTTCGCGCACCTGGATGCCAATGTGGCACTAGAGCGCACCCTGTTTGAACAGGGACTCTACCCAGCGATAGATCCGCTGGCTTCAAGCAGTCGCATCATGGATCCCCACATCGTTGGCGAAGAACACTACAACACCACGCGGGATGTGCAACGCTTATTGCAGCGCCATCGAGAGCTACAGGATATCATCAACATCATGGGCGTTGAAGAACTATCCGACGAGGATAAATTGATCGTTACACGCGCACGCAAAATGCAGCGCTTCCTGACACAGCCCTTCAGCACCGCCCAGATCTTTACCAACATGGAAGGACGCTATGTGCCACTGGCAGAAACGCTACGCGGGGCGAGAGAGATTCTCAACGGCCAGCACGATAATATTCCTGAGGGCATGTTCTATATGGCCGGAACCATCGATGAGGTGACGCAACGCTATAAGGATGCACAAAAGTAAAAAGGAAAACGGCGAGAGCGGCGGCAATATTAAAAGCCGCGATGGCGCTTTAGCCAGCCGGTCGCGAAATCTATGGCAGGTCGCTGCTGAAAGAGGCGGCACGCGGCCTGCCCGACCTTACCGCTCAACACCTGCTTCGTCTGCTCAAAGTCCTGGCCGATGGCTGGAAATATATCGGCATCAATCTCGATATCCTTAAAACGCTTCCAGATACGCTGGCCATTTTCGATGATCGGAGCGCCCAACGTAACCTCTTGAGAGCCAGGAATGCGATATTCCGCCAGGTGAAAGGTGGTGTTGCTATCATAGTCAACCCCGAGCAGCAATGCCCAGCCATCCAGCTCATACATGCGTGCCAGGGGTGATTGCTCGCCCAGGCCATATTCTAACCCATGATTAGCGATAATCGCCCGAGCATGCCTGCCCCAGGCCGCAAATGAAACCTGTGGATGATTGCTGCGCAGCACACCGGGATAGGTCCGAAACGTCTCGACAACCACACCCATTTTATAGGATGGAGTAACCTCAGGGCGAAACGCTGGCATCGCCTCATAAATGACATCCCACCAGGGCTGCGGCACAGGCGGACGTTGCCAGTTGGCCGGATCAGAATAATTGCCGCTCTGAGTCGGCATGACCAGGGTACCCTCCTCAGTGAGCACATCCATCAAAGCCTCAACCACCGCAACAGGACCACCACAAACCCATCCTAAAGAGCTCAACGATGAATGGACAATTACCGTCATCCCCGCCTTCAATCCCAGTTGTCGCAAATCGTGGGCCAGACTTTCACGTGTACAAAGGGTAGCGGTCTCCCGCACAACTTTTTCTTCGGACATAAGTATATTCCTTTCTATTTATAACCTGATCAGCCTACCATCCATCACAGCTAAAAGCAAGCAGAAAGTTGTCTGAAAGCCAGAGGATTCGCGCCTGCGGCGTTCAATAGATCTTTTATGTGTTGGTGCAAGCGGTGCACAAAGTGTACCACTTGCACCAACACATAAAATACCTTTGGCCCTTGACAACCAGTGCTCTCGTTGTTATATTAGTAGTTGTAGATACTACTACTAATTTTAGAGAAAGGAAGCGAGGCTCGTGACTATGTCGACCGTTGAGGAGATGAAGCAGCTCGGGTTTACAGGGGCGGAAGCACAGGTTTACATCTTCCTGCTCCAGCATCCACTCTCTACAGGCTATGAGATCAGTAAAGGGGCGGGATTACCCAGAGCCAATACGTATCAGGCTCTTGAAACTCTGACAGCTAAAGAACGTGTTAATGCTGTAAGCGCAGATCCGGTGCGTTACGCACCTGTTCCGCCGGGGCGGTTGCTGAAGCGGATTGAGGAGGAGACCACCCGGCGCTGTCAGAGCTTAGAACAGCAGCTCACCGCGCTTGAACGGCCGGATGGCGTGGGCCACTTTTGGGAGCTCAATGAATACAGTCGCATTGAGGCTCGTCTGCGCGAGTTGATCACGCTAGCACAACATCGTATCGCAGCCAGTCTGTGGGCAGAAGATCTCGATCGCCTGAGCGATGTCTTACAGGCAGCGCGGGACCGGGGCTGCACAGTTATTCTTAACTTATTTGGCGAAGCCAGCGCTGATTATGCCATGATCTACCAGCACGAGGGTCCCGAAAAAGTGGTAGGAGGTCATGTTATTGCGCTGGCGATAGATTTCAAGGAGGCCCTGGTCGCTTCACTGGATGAGCCGGCAACCGGAGTCGTCACCCAGAATCGCACCATGGTCCGTGTCGTTGAAAAATTTATTCGCGACGAAGCCTATCTGGCAGCTATTTATGAGCGACTCTCGCCAGAGCTAGAGGCCACCTTTGGTCCGCACATGGTCAATTTGCGCCGTAGCCTGCTGCCGACCGAAGACGCCGAGCAACTCGTCGCCATCACAACCCTGGGATCGCAACCAATCAACCTACCATCAAATTTAAACATATCAATGCGAGAAGCATTTCATCTTGGAGAGGAGTAAGCCGTTATGGCTGGAACAGTAACCGTAGTTGTAGGCACACAATGGGGAGACGAAGGGAAAGGTAAACTGGTAGACCTTTTGAGCAAAGAGGCCGACCTGTGCATGCGCTTCCAGGGAGGCGGCAACGCAGGCCATACTGTCGTCAATAACTATGGTGAATTCAAGCTCCACCTGGTTCCCTGCGGTATTTTTAATGCCAATTGTATCTGCGTTATGGGGACAGGCACAGCGATCGATCCACAGGACCTGATTGTAGAAATGGAGGCCATTGCCAGCAAGGGCGTTTCTATCGATCAGCTGGTAGTCTCCGATCGGGCACACGTTGTCATGCCTTATCACAAGATACTCGATAAAGTGGAAGACGAGGCCCGAGGTGCGTATCGCGTTGAAACAACCGGTCGCGGTATCGGACCAGCCTACACAGATAAAGTCGGACGCATTGGTATCCGCTTCCATGATCTGCTACACGAAGATATTTTACGTGTAAAGCTGAGTGCTGTCGTCAAAAAGCACAACGCCATCCTCACACATGTCTATGGGCAACAACCTTTTGATGTCGAAGAGTTGATCGAGGCTGCATTGGCCTGGGGTCAACAGCTCAAACCACGTATTGTTGACACGATGCCCATCGTACGCACCGCGCTACAGGAAGGCAAAAATATTTTACTTGAAGGCCAGCTAAGCGCCATGAAAGATATCGACTGGGGTTCTTATCCGTTTGTAACCAGCTCTTCCCCCACGGCCGCTGGCGCTTCCGCAGGCTCGGGCATTCCTCCGCGCTACATCAACCAGGTCATCGGAGTAGCTAAGGCGTACAGCACGCAGGTCGGTACCGGACCCATGCCAACCGAGTTACATGACGAAATAGGAACCCATTTACGCACCCTGGGAGGCGAATTTGGCGCCACCACCGGCCGTCCCCGACGTATTGGCTGGTTTGATGCCGTCGTCACCCGCTACGTCACCGAGATCAACGGCTGCACAGACCTGAACATCACCAAACTGGACGTACTGGATACGCTAGCCGAGATCCCGGTCTGTACCGGCTATCGCTACAAAGGTGAACTGATCGAGCACCTGCCTGATCCCGTTATCCATGAAAAATGCGAGCCAGTCTACGAGGTACTCCCTGGCTGGCAGCAGTCTACCCAGCAGGCTAAAACGATGGAGGACCTTCCCCGCAACGCCCGCAACTACCTGGAGCGCCTGGCCGAACTGGTCGGTGTACGCATCCACAGCGTTGGTGTGGGTCCCAATCGCGACCAGACACTGATGGTATAAATATTGGTGATGCATAATGTGCGCAAAGCGCACATTATGCATCATTCTGCCACTTCTGCTGCAACCATTGAACTGCAATCAGGGTCTTGGCATCACGAATCTCACCTTTTTTAAGTACATCCCACAACTCATCAAAGGATACTTCGATCAACTCGATATCTTCATGCTCGGCAACCAGGCCGCCCCCATTTGAGATACGATCGGCATTGGTTACCTCGGCATAAAAGAGAAATATGCGCTCTGACGAACCACCAGGAGAAACGTAAAAGGTAGCGATCGGAGTCAGTTCATGAACCTGGTAGCCAATCTCTTCATGGATTTCACGCCTGACTGCCGCTTCTGGTTGCTCATTTTCATCCACCATACCTGCCACCACCTCATGCAGCCAGCCAGGTCCTTTTTTCAAGGTCGGATAGCGAAATTGATTTGTCATCAACACTTTCTGGGTATCGGTATTAACCAGCAACGCCGCGACCGCGTCACCGCGTTCCAACACCAGGCGACGTACCGGCTCACTCATCTGCCCATCAAAACGCCTGAAACGCAGGCGAGCCTCCTCAATTTTAAAGAAATCGTCCATCAGGACGCGCTGCTCTAAAATTTCTACTTTTTTATCCATCACATCAGTCCTTGCCAATTAATAAAAAGCGAAGCGTTTCTTTCTTTATTGACGTATATGCGTCATATTTCGACACTTTAAATTGCGCCTGAATAGACAGCAATCTGCATATTTTTTAATCTGTCTATCATATTATTCATTTACGCTAAGGACAGTTTGTTAGAAAAAAGCTTTCACAGAGTATGAAAGGTGTAGTAGGTAGGAAGTCATAGCCCACAAAGAAAGATGTGTAGCCTTCGTTTGTATATCTGGAGACTATTGTTCCTTTTCACACAATATAAATGTTAATATATAGGTAGACAGGTTGTTTCCGTAGAAAATCTCACAAGGGGGTTTGGGATATTGAAAGTGCCACTTTTTAATAAATTAAAAGGGAGCAATAGCATAACAGGCAGAAAAAGGACGATACTACTCTCAATATTAGCAGCTATCATTATTATTGCATCTATCTCAATCTATACACAAAAGACCCATTCACATCCACAGCAAGCAAGCACTGCTTCACCGACAGCAACTCCGCAATCCAATGGTATTGGACTCCAGTTACCACCACATTCATCAACAGCAACAGCTCAAGCAAAGCCAAAAATCACGCCCATAGTACAATCTACAGTTATTCAGCCAACTATACCCGGGGTACCTACACTAGATAGACTGGACCAGGTGACGAACCAGGCCTTTGGCAATGAAGATGAATATGTACCTAACAGCTGGGGCGCGCACAAACTACGCATCATTCGTACGACCTCTGGCGACCTGTTTACCGTTTTCATTTCACAGGGCAGTGATACCCAGAACCGCACCTGGCATCTCATGCATCAGGCGCCTGGTAGCAGCACCTGGAATGAACTAAAACAAGGCAATGCTGGCACCGAGCCCATCAATATTATTCGTGGCCCCCATGATGAAATTCACCTTTTCTCCTGGCCTGGCACCCAACAAGAAGCCCACCACTTTGTATCTACCAACCTGGGGCAGACCTTTAGCGAAGAGATTTTAAATGGACAATGGTCCAGTGACCAGGGCTATAGTGGGGCCGCCATCAATCCGCTGGGAGACATCGTATTCTTTCAAACAGGCGATGATGTACCAGGTATCTTTTATTGGACCTACTATTCGCCGATCACCAATCGCTGGACTTTCCACACCAGCCAGATGGACTACCGCCATACGTATGCCTTCTTCTTTCCCGGCTATAACAACGACCTGACCATGGTCGCCATGCGCGACGTGCTACGCCCACGTCTGGGCTATCCCAACGCTTCGGACTTTAACTATATCTTTAACGAGATCAGATATTTCTATATCGGCAATGTTTACAATCCCAACATGCAGCAGCTATCGTTAACAGAGGTACAACCACAAAATAATAATGATGCCGACGTAACCTATCTCACTGACGCCTATATGGATACCCAGGGGCGCACCCACGTCATTTACAACAATCAATATGATGGTGTCCACCATATCATCGTTGATCATGGCACTATTATCAAAAATGTGCGACAGGATGTTACCGCACCCAACAAAGTACGCATCATCCAGGACGCCATCGGTCATTTCTATCTCATTTCGATGGATGACCAGGGACAAAGCATCAACATCTATCCAGGTACGGCCAGCGATACCGATGGTACCCAGTTGAGCGCACCGATCCACCTGGATATATCGAAATTCCCTGGTTGTACCGATGATGACTTCTGCCACGCACCAACATTTATCGTGCCACGTGGAGGAAATCCTCTCAGCAACTACCTCGATGGTGTTTATGGCAATCATTCACATGAATACCATTTTCGCATCAACCTGCGCAGTAATGGGTAGGGGGCATTTCCCATGGTGATGGGAAACGCCGGGGTCTTTTGCGGACGGGCGCATCCGCGCCCGAGCGGTTATTTTATTGTAAGGAACTGGAAAGGTGCTGCGGCACCTTTCCAGTTCCTTACAAGCAGGGATTTTAATGGGAGTAGGTGTAGCACCTGTGCTGCGGCTCCTTTCCGCACTGGCAAAAGGAGCGGACGGGCGCGGATGCACCCGTCCGCACGAGGGGTTATTTAGTGGGGAAGAGCCATTGACGGTTTGAGAGGACGGTCTGGAAAGCTTCGATGCTAATGTTGTCGGCCTCAGAGGTGACCCAGTCTTCTAGTTTAGGGGCTACTTTGCAGGAAGTGCAGGGGTACATATCGCCATTAGGGAGCACACGATAGCTAAAACCAGGCACCGGTGCGGGCAAAAACAGGCGCTGCGTAGCGACCTGAATAAGGTCCTTCTCCATGTCAGCCCAACGATTATTAAAGAGCTGATTGGCCAGGTGGACAGCGATCAGTACGTGCATCTGGCGGGCTTCTTTGAAGCTCTTATCTACATAGCCTGTATTATAGCCCTGGTAAGGTTCCAGGTAGAGCTTAAAGTGGAAGCCACCATTGATAGTATCGCGTAAAGGTGAGGTCTCAAGACTATCCAGCATCTCTTTAGCCAGCGCCAGATAGGTTTGATTATGCGTATAGGCTCCTGCCCTCACCAGGGCTTCAAGCTCCTGGCCAGTCTCGCCCATCCGCGCCTGCGTATCCAGCATTTTGTTCGTGCCAAAGCGTGAATCTTTCAGCAGATAGATGCGTCCAAAGAGATGATACTGATGGCTATACGCCTGCTTAATTACGGCCTCGGCTCCCCTGTTACCGGCCGTCACCCATTCTGGATGCCGGAAGCGTGTTCCTGCATCGACCAGAGCCAGGCTGGTTTCCAGAGCGTGATCCACGCGGTAGCCATCCTGTAAATGGACATTACCGCCGCCTGCGCTAGTATCCACCTCACCGTGTTGCACACCTAATTGGGGATCAATTCGTTTGTACTCCGAGGTTGCCCAACCAATCAGGGTATGATTCCAGTAATCAGTATTATGGCTAAAGTCCCGCATATGCAACAGAGTGAAATAGACCCACCCCTTATTCAAAACGGTGTGTCCCCACTCACGCTGCGCGGTCGGCAATATACGTGCAATATACTGGTTCATTGACGTATCGTCAGGATGACGGACCTTATACCAATACATATTATCCAGGATACGCAAGTCATTGAGACTATCGCGGCGGGTCGAATGCCCACGCTGATCGCAACGGTCCGGGCTACAGTTTACCTGATTGACATCACTTTTGCGCCAGTTTATCAATGTGGTGTGAAACTGCTCATCCCAGCTATGTGCATTCATATCATTGAGTACTTGAGTCACAATGGTATCCAGATTTTTTATGCGCTGCCCCGCTGGCGTAGGTTGCGCAGTTGGCTGATGGTGTTTCACCACCGGTTCCGGCACAGGCTTGCCCTCATTAGGATTAAAGGGAGGCCGAATGAACACGGTAAACATCAATGTCACCAGCACAAGCACTGGCAACACATATAATGCAATGACGGTGGCCCGGCGGGCCTTTTTCGAGTTTCTATAGCGCCGCCACAACGATTGCTCAGACTCTCTCTGTGGTGGTTTTTCCTGTATTTGACTCATAACCTCATCCCTTCATAAAGCACATCATGACTCAAATAGAATTACATAATCAGCATACAAACAGAGGCCAAATGCAAGAAAGAAAACATGAGAAATTTGTGAAAAAAAACGATGAACAAAATCAAAAATACGATCAAGGGAGCACAAAAAAAAGAAAAAACGACCTGAACGCCATGCAATTTCAGGAGGCACGTGTTACAATAAAAACGAACAAGATGTGCTTACCCCGAGATACAACTGTGGTCAGCCATCTCATCTATCTCGTTTGAAGGCGCGAACAAGATAGATAAATCCCAATGAGGCGACACCAATGCCAATGTAACGACTAGAAAGAGGCATACAATGACAGCAAACATCCGAGTCACCATCTGGAACGAATATCGCCACGAGCGTAAATGGCCAGAGGTAGCAAAGATTTATCCAGAGGGTATCCATGGCACACTGGCCAAAGCGCTCAGCGAAAAGGGCTACACCGTGCGCACAGCTACGCTGGATGAACCAGAACATGGATTAACCGACGAAGTGCTGGAAAATACCGATGTAATGATCTGGTGGGGTCACATGGCCCACGGAGAGGTACGCGACGAAATTGTCGAGAAAGTACATCAGCGCGTACTGGATGGAATGGGACTGGTTGTCTTACATTCAGGCCACTTCTCCAAGATCTTTAAGAAACTACTCGGCACAGATTGTAATCTCAAATGGCGTGAGACCAATGACAAAGAGCGCCTGTGGGTAGTTGCACCCGGCCATCCTATCACCGAAGGTATCGGCGATTACATTGAAATCGAACACGAAGAAATGTATGGCGAACCATTTGGTATTCCTGAGCCAGACACGCTGGTCTTTGTCAGCTGGTTCACCGGCGGAGAAGTCTTCCGTAGCGGTTGCTGCTACACCCGTGGACAGGGCAAAATTTTCTATTTCCGTCCCGGCCATGAGACTCTTCCTACCTACCATCATCCAGAGGTCCAGCTCGTTATCAGCAACGCAGTGCGTTGGGCCAACCCGACGGCGACTCGCAAGTTGATTCGCGGCAACACACCAGCCCTGGAGAAATAATTGCCTCGTAAAAGCCGAGAAAAAAGTCCCTGGTCCATGGATGACAGCATACCAGGGGCTTTTTCCGTCGTACTTTATATCTCATCCTTGAGGATGTTATTGGAAGACAGCGGAAAAGTATATTTCATAGTTGAATAAGAAAGAGAATGTACATGTCAGAACAGGATGCATACCAGTTCGCTGAAAACCGGTATGATAGTATGCTCTATCGCCGCTCTGGTCGTTCAGGATTGCAGTTGCCAGCGATTTCGCTGGGAGCCTGGGAAACCTTTGGAGGATATCGCGGCGAAGAGATCGCACGTGCCTGTCTCTATCGCGCCTTCGATCTAGGCATCACGCACTTCGATCTGGCCAATAACTATGGACGCCCACCGGGCAATGCGGAAAAAGTCGTCGGCAAAGTGTTAAAAGATATGCCCCGCGATGAGTTAATTATTTCCAGCAAAGCTGGCTACTACATGTGGCCGGGACCCTATGGTGATGGTCTGTCCAAGAAATACCTGGTAGCCAGCCTGGATCAATCCCTCAAGCGCCTGGGTCTGGAATATGTAGATATTTTCTATGCCCACCGCCCCGATCCTGAAACGCCGCTGGAAGAAACAATGGCCGCTCTGGATCTGATTGTGCGCCAGGGAAAGGCGCTGTACGTGGGCGTCAGTAACTTTCCAGGAGACCACCTGGAACAGGCTGTGCAAGTCACGAAACAAATGGGGCTAACACCAATTACCATCCATCAGCCTTGCTATAATTTGCTCAACCGACGGTGTGAACACAATCTATTCGATCATACCGTTCGCAACGGTATAGGTGCGATCACCTTTAGTCCGCTGGCGCAGGGACTCTTGAGTGACAAGTATCTCGGCGGCAACCTGCCCGCAGACTCGCGTGCGGCGGCCTGGTGGGGTCGCAAAAACAACGAGGACGTGGTGCAAGGAGAGACACTGGACAAACTGAATCGTTTGAACGCCATTGCGAAAGAACGCGGACAGACTCTGGCCCAGATGGCTCTGGCCTGGAATCTGCGTCTTCCGGCCGTCACCAGTGTCTTGATTGGAGCCTCCAAAGTCGAACAGATCGATGAAAACGTCGCTGCATTAAAGAACCTCGATTTCAGCGATGAAGAGCTCAAAAAAATCAACGAAATTGTGCCGTGCACATTTTAAACAAACGTTGTTTTTATTATATGTTGTCGCTCCCTTGCGCACGTGCGCAAGGGAGCGACACGTTTTATTTAAGAGAAAAGAAAAAAGCTAGAGATTATAAATCAAAGCCAAATGAGGCGGCTCCAATCAAACCTACTTTACTATTTAAGATAACATGTACGGGTACGTCGGTGAGCATTTCGGAGAAGCGGCCTTTATTCTGGAAGGTACGGATAAACTCGTGGTCTTCTAAGAACGGTAGAATACGAGGAGGCAAACCACCACCCAGATAGACGCCACCAGTTGCCAACGTTTTTAAAGCCATATTTCCAGCTTCGGCGGCCAGAATAGATGCAAAAACCTTGACAGTTGCAGCACAGATAGTTGCATAGCCACCCTCTGCTTCCGAGTCAGCCTCGGCCATTCTAGGGGCCATGGCAGATTGAACAACCACAGGTGTCACATCTTTCACCTGGGATAACTTTTCCGACAACCAACGGGGTTCATCGAACATACCTGATGCCTTGGTATAGGCATAAATATTTGGTAAACCAATGCCCGAACACACATGTTCATAGCTTACATGCTTCATACGTTCGAGCAAGTAAACCAGCAGGCCAACCTCAAAGGGAGTTGTAGGGGCAAAATCGACATGCCCACCCTCGGAAGGATGAACACGATAATGAGCACCATCCCAGGTCAAAATTGCCTCACCCAAACCAGTGCCAGGAGCAACCACGGCCAGGGTCCCATGCTTGGCCGGCTTTCCCGCATTGAGCGTGTGCAGATCAGATGGAAGCAAAAGAGGAATAGCCGTTGCCATCGCAGCCAGGTCATTCAGCAATGTCACAGAAGGAATATTCAACGTCTGCTGCAATTGCTTTTCTTCCATATGCCAGGGCAAATTGGTTATCTTCGCCTTGCCTCCTACCACTGGTCCTGCTACCCCAAAGACAGCCCGGTCAATAGTTACGTCAGGAAGATCGATCTTCTTTAAAAAGTCATTAACCAGGGCAGCCAGCGTAGCATACTGCGCACTTGGCAATGTTCCTTCCCGTATTGGCGTGCGAATGTCCTCTTTCGAGGCATATAAAGCCAGATTGGTTTTGGTTCCTCCAATGTCACCAGCCAGTAACATGATTAAGCGCAACCTTTCGATAAATGCTGTCAAAAACAGCACACTTCATTCTAACAGTCAGTGACAAAACAAATGCTTGTCTACGACAAAATAACCCCGAAAAAATATCGATACTCGTCTATATTTAATCGGCTCTCTCATATAAAAATAAAGGTAACTTGTGATGCCATCTGAGATTTGCAGACGGGCGCATCCGCGCCCGAGTCCTTTTTATTCAGTGTTGCGCAAAGTGCGCATTGAGCACTTTGTGCAACACTACATGGACTACATTTTAAGCTCAATGGTGCGAAAGTTTATGCGTAAACCTGCTTGATGTCCAGGCAAGCACCCATTCAAGGTACCATAAAAATGATACCACACGGTACTAAGTCTCGGTAACAGGTACAGAGGAGTATAAAGAAAAACAGCTAGAACACATCAATGATGATTCTTAGCCGTTTCCGCATAAAGGAGTATGAACAGGGCTCACTGCAGTGCCGCTGATTAGATATGCCAGACGCGAATCGTTCCATCATAAGAACTGGTAACCAGACGATCGCTGCCAGGAGACCAGGCTAAAGCAGCCACGGTAAGCTTGTGCCCATGGTAAGAAGTGACCTGACCGGTGGCTAACTCCCGTACCTGCACAAAACCTTTGGGGTCGGGGAATTGTGGACTACCACCAACACAGGCGATAAAACGACCATCGGGGGACCAGGCCACACCCAGGATTGGTGTCCCTCCGCTGTTGGTTGTATATGAAGAGGTAACGGCTCCTGTTCGCGCATCACGGAGTGAAACCACCTCCGCATCACCACAGGCAATCAGAGCACCATTGGGAGACCAGGATAAGGCATTAGCGCTATTATTCAACACCAGATAGTCGTGGCCAGTGGTACTATTCCAGACCCGCGTCGTACGTGTGAAAACGCCTCCAATAATACTATCGATACTCGAGACAACCAAACGGCTATCTGGCGACCAGGCCAGGCGCGAAGCCACATGCTGCCGATAAGCCAGCAACAATGTACCTGCCTGCGCATCACAAACATGGATCGTAGCACCGGTTGCATCGCTGCCAGCCAGGGCAATACGCGTACCGTCAGGCGACCAGGCCACCGCATTGACATATGACATGCCATTATAAGTAACCAATCGCGCACCAGTAGCGACATCCCATATCACAACCTCAGAAAAGGACTGTGGCAATCCCGCCGTAGAGCTAGACGCATCAGCAGTCTCAATGCCACCAGCCGTGACAACGTGGTGGCCGTCAGGAGAGCAATCGAGCAGCACACCATCTTTAGCCGCCAGGCCAACCCGTGTCTTTCCAGTGGTAGCATCCCAAATCTCAACAGGAGACCCCACGCCTCCCGAAACGATCCAGCTACCATCATGAGACCAGGCCAGCGCACTGCTATAGTTATTCTGGCGCGTCAGCAGCAAATGATTATCCGGGGAAGCAGCATAGCCCACCATATGCCTGATATTGAGGGTCAGGCCCGTTGATATCAATCCCAGGCTCGCCAGGCATAGCGAACGGCGCGATAGACGAACAGGAGAAGTATATTTAAAACTCTTCAGATAAATTTGCATCAATTTGTACCTTCCTTATGTGGCTTTCTGCTTTTCTAATATCTAAAGCCACATAGGATGATTATAGCGCTTTATTGCATGCGAATACGTATTTTATCATTAATAAGTCATTAAAATGTTTTTATATCGAAATATCCACTTATTGCATATTGCACATATTGTATGTAACCAGGAGAAATCAATCAAAGATATCGCTATGTTGGTAGATAAGGTAGCTAAGAGCAATCAGGATGACGCTATACATCAGCGTCAAGAAAAGCTGCAAAGGTAGCTGATCAAGATCAGGCATAGGCTGACCGGCAATCAGCGTGGTAGCGTACGTGTTGAGTGAATTGGAGACGGTACCTGGAAGATTGCTAACAAAGGCAACAATAGCCCGGCCAATAGGAGCGCTTAATCCTCCAACCAGGCTAAAAAGTATATTGGTGGCCAAAAATTCTATGAAGACGTAGCCAACAGAAAAGCCTATACCAGCAATAGCAGAACGGCCAATGGTCGCGGCCAGCACAGCGATGAGCATATAGATAAAATAACGTAAAGATTGCGTCAACCAGGTTAGAACAAAGCCTAACCAGCCGAAGGGAGCTAACAAAACGGGTCGCAAACCAAAAAGAGGGCCAATCAAAAATCCAAGCAGTGTAGAGATGAGCATGACAAAACCGACCGCCAGCAAAGCCACCAATGCCAGGGCCGCAACCTGGGCAGTAAAGACCTGGCCTCGACCTAGACCGCGCGTCAGCATCTGGTTATGCATACCATAAGTATAATCGCCCCCGACCAGGGTCCCCGCCACAATGCAAAGAAAGATCGGCGCCAGCAAGCCCAGGTAGCCTAGAGCAAATTGTAAAGAACCAGGAAAGGCCAAAGCGACAATAGGATCAGCGCCCACTCTCGGAGTCGAACTGTGCGCCAGTAGCATGTGGGAAATAATAGTCAGTAGCAATAGAAGAGCATAACCACCAAAAAAGAGGCTGGACAACCATCTGGACATACCCCGTCGCCGCAGGTGAAAGAGATTCCACAGAACCAATTGCCAGGTTTGTGCCAGCCAACCATGAACAAACACATCAGAGGTAGCAGCATTTATCCCTGGCTCCGAAAGTCGTTGTGCCATCGAACGCTTCCTTTCTCCAACAGACGACTGCCTGATAGGGTACATCGAATACGTTCAGTGTAAATCACATAAATACAGGCTGTCATCGCCCAAAAAGAGCATTTATAATGGCTAGACTTTCTCTTTCCAATCATCCAAAAGGAGGAGACGGCACGAACACAAAAGAGCATCATAGACCAGTGGTGATTACTAAACAAGGTAATATATCCAGGCCTGGAGACTGATCTTAGCTCTCAAAATTTCCACTATGGCTATTTTAGCCATAAATTATAACTAGCAGGTTAACTAAAGGTATATATTTTTGTTTTTTCATGGTACAATAGATTAGTAATTACTTGTTCGTATATACCTATTCAGAGATAGCTCCTGGGCCGCTACAGACGGATCTGGAAAAGAAGAAAGAAAGAAAGAAAGAGTAATGTCTCCTTACGCTCGAACAAAGGAGCTGGCGTCCACCAGATCTCTCTTCCAGAAGGAGAAAATGCTACTGATCAGTCAAAATACAGGAGCAGCTTAAATACCAGCAAACATAAAAGAGGCAGGCTTTGGACCAGGAAAAAACATCTCTCGCTCCTCCCGGAGCAATGGTAAAGAGGCGTCAGAACAAACGGGCAGAAACATCTCAAGCTCCATGCCAGCACATTGAAGGACAATTATACACCAGGCTCATTGAGATGTCGCACGATGCGATGACTATTTGTGATCCTCAGCAACATATCCAGCTATGGAACGACAGCGCAGAAAAACTTTACGGCTGGACAAAGCAGGAAGCCATCGGGCGCATCTATCATGAACTGCTACAAACCAGATCTTATGAAGAAGATCCAGACAGCATGTTCAGACTGTTGAGGGAGGATCAATGGGAAGGCGAACTGCTCCAGACCAGGCGTGATGGCGAACTGGTAGTCATCAAAAGCCGTCAAAGCATTATCAAGGACATAAAAAACTACCCCGACCATATTCTAATAGCTAACCAGGATATTACAGCCGAAAAATGCACTGAACAACAACTACAAGACCAGGTTAGCTTAACGACCAGTGTCCAAAACATCGGATTCTGGTCATGGAACATCCTCAACGATCACTCGACCCTCGGCTACCAGATACTGGCAGCACTCAACCACCTGCCAGGCGGAGATCCCACCAGGAGCCAGCAGGCAGCGCAGACATTACAATCCGTAGATCAAGCCAGAACCCAACAAGCGCTTCAACATGCGCTAAAAACGGGCCACGATTACATCGACGAATACGTCTTTACTGACAAGAACAAGCATAAACACTGGATCGAAATCCAGGGCAGGGTTTACCTGGACGAGCAGCGCAAACCCATCAAAATGATGGGAATCGCTATTGATGTGACCAGACAAAGGCAAAAAGAGCGCAAGCTCCATGCATCAAACCATCACCTCCATACCATCCTGGAAAGTCTCAGAGATGCCTTCTTTCTGCTCGATAAGCATTGGCGCATCACGTATGTGAATCAACAGGCCGCAAAATTGATCCACCTATCAGCTGAAGACCTGATCGGACAAAACATATGGGAAAGGGTCCCCCAGTTAAAGGGCACTATCTTTGAAGAAAAAGCCTACGAGGCCGTCCAATCCAAAAAGAGCCTGCACTTTGAGGCCTTCTTCCCGCCCACACGACACTGGTATGATGTCCATCTCCATCCCACCTCAGAGGGGCTATCCGTCAACTATAACGATGTCACAGCCTACAAACGAACAGAAATTGCATTAAAGGCCAGTGAGCATAAATTCAAAGCATTGATTGACGCAAATATTATTGGCTTTACCCTGGCCGAGATGGATGGAAAAATTATTGAAGCTAACGACAAATTGCTCGACATACTGGCCTACACGCATGAAGATCTGGCAGCTGGCAAATTAAACTGGCGCACCATTACTCCCAGTGAATACAAACACCTTGACGACCAGGCAGTCAAAGACTTACTGAACACTGGTGTTTTCATGCCTTTTGAAAAAGAATATTACAACAAACATGGCCAACGTGTGCCCGTACTACTGGCGGGTACTATAGTAGAACACAGTCGACCTCTCAGTGCCGCTATTATCGTTGATCTGACGCCCCAAAAAGAATTAGAAAAACAAAAAGAGACGTTTATGAGTATTGTCGGACATGAATTACGCACACCACTCACCGCGATCAACGGCAGCATCCAGCTCGCGCAGCGTCGCATCCAGCGCTTCTTGCAAGAGCGTCCCGAGAAATTGCCTTCCGACGTAGAGGTCATGATCAGTAAATTGTGCAAGCTCCTGGAGCAGTCGTTACGCCAGACACGCGTGCAGAACCGCCTGATCAACGATATGTTGGACGTTTCAAGGTTAGCAATCGATAAGCTTGAACTAACCCTGCAGCCCAGTAACCTCACCAGTATTGTCGAAGAAACAGTCGAAGACCTGCGCTATACCGAGGGCAACCACCCTATCTATCTGGTACTGCCAGAGCAACGGCATCTGCCGGTACTCATCGATTGTGATCGTATCAGCCAGGTGGTCGCTAACTATATTAGCAACGCACTAAAGTACTCAGATCCAGAGGTTCCTGTTACAGTAGAAGTAACGGTAGATGATGCTGAAGCACGTGTATGGGTACATGATCACGGCAAAGGATTAACAAAGGATGAGCAAAAACACATCTGGGATCGCTATTACCGTGCCAACGATCAAAAATGCACAGGAGTCAACCTTGGTCTGGGGCTGCACATCTGCCAGATATTGATTCAACGCCATAAAGGGAAGGTAGGCGTCATCAGCAAAAAAAATAAAGGGTCTTCCTTCTGGTTTTCATTGCCGCTGGTGCCGACTGGCATTTAGCTGTAGGGCTGACGCCCATGATCATGGGCAGTATGTTGTTCCCTTGTGGACGGGCGCATGCGCGCCCGAGCTGTTTTTTATGGCAGCGTAGGAGTACTATTATTGTGAGGGTTCAGTTTGTCAGGACTTATTTTGTAGTGTGAGCAGGTGTAAACAGATTTCAAATGAAAATGCATAAAAAAATTGTCAGCCATACAGTTTTTATAGAAGAGCGTCCTGTACACTATCAGCTGGTGGATACGCAGCCAGAAGGTCAGGAAACACCCAGGGAAGCAATTGTACTGGTACATGGATTAAGTGCCTCCAGCTACTGGTGGACGCGCAACATCGCACCACTGGCACAACACTATCGCCTCTACCTCATCGACCTACCAGGATTCGGCTCGATGCGCCAGGACCGTCGATATTTTCAGTTGACGAAAACAGCCTCATGGCTCTTGCAATGGATGGAAAAGGTAGAGCTCTCCAGGGCGCATTTTATCGGACACTCAATGGGAGGTTTTATCTGTGCCGAACTGGCCGCCCGGCGTCCGGATGTGGTAGGGAAACTGGTCTTAGTAGCGCCAGCATTTATGCCGCCCGAGCGCCAGATGCGCCACTACCTGTTACCATTATGCCTCGGCATCACCCACACCTCACCCGCCTTCTGGCCTATTCTCACCTACGATGCCATGCGTACCGGACCCCTCACTCTCCTCAATGCGGCCCGCCAGCTCATGGCCCAGGACAATTATGAACATATCAGCACCCTCAGCATGCCAACCCTGCTAGTATGGGGCAAACACGACACTCTTGTACCAGCAGAGCTAGGCCAGCTACTCATCAAGGAAATACCTCAGGCCCAGCTCGTCGTACTAGCCCGCGCAGGCCACGTATGTATGTTTGAGCAAGCGCCTTTATTCAATAAACACGTACTCAACTTCCTGGGCATCCCCTCTATGAGAAACTAAGCAGCGCACAAAACCTGTGCGGCTGCAACAGAATGCATCCGCACAGAACAAAGTGAACAGTGCCAACACATCTAATACATTGATCTCTGTAATAGATCGCCACTGCCGCATTTTAACAACACGGCCCGAATGTAAAACAATACGAAGATTTCAGACAGTCAGCCGAACAGCCGAGCGAAAATTGTTGGTCATGTGAGCGATCAAGACCGATACCAATGCCAAGGCCGATACCATCTCCGCCACAGATCGTCGCCAGGTCGGCATCAATCAGCTCAATCTCGCCCGCCGGATTGGCAGGTAGTTGCGCCAATTCAGCGGGCCCCAGACTGCGGCGATATGCTTCATCCGTCCAGGCGCGCACAACATCTACAGAAGACATAGGAACATCCTTTCCGCATGGAAACAAAAAAAACTTATTTCCAACATTACAACATATAGGCTACATTACATACAACGAAAGGCCTCAAAGCCAGACACAAGAAAGAAATGCATCGACACCCGTACAATAAACCCTATTCGGGCATCGTACGCACAGGAGGAGCCAGGAGAAGCAGATTCGGCACGACTTGAGGTTGCGCCAAACGCAACAATTCGTAACCGATACCAGCCAGCCCCAGCATCATCCCAGGAGTCTCGACACCGAGAGGAAGACCACTCACCCAACCAGTGCGCTCACCACATTCAAGCAGCATTGCAGTCAGTTGAGTAAGTGGCTCCAAATATTGAGTCATGCCCAGACGTTGTGTCGCAGTCAGGAGCAATTCCAGGTTGCCCAGATCCCCATGACAAAGCGAATGATTAAAACCAAATCCCTCCTTCAGAGTCGTTTTGAGAGCTATATCCACTTCCTGACGTAATATGGCATTATCGTCATAGCGCAATAGCTCCATCCGACTCAAGCCCAGACCAGCCGCGCCATGGCACCAGGCGACAACAAAACGTGATGCAGCGTTTGCTAACGACTGATCAGCACCAACCGGCGCAGGCCGCAAATCGGGCCAGTTGTTGTGGGCACTAGAAAACAATTGACGCTCAAAAGAGAGCAAGGCAGAAGCAGCTATACGAAATCTCTCTTGCTGGCAAACAACGGATAGCTTCACCAGACTCAGAGCCATGCCAGCGGCGCCATGTGCATATCCGGTTAACAGGCCTTTTTGGAGCAAAACTGCTACCGGAATAGCTGGTGAGTTCAGATCCAGCGCTTGTAGCAGATGATCACCACAACGAATGGCGTTCGCCAGCACACGTGCTGTAGGCAGTACCGAATATAAGCTCATCAGAGCTAACAAGCAGCCGGCCGAACCATGCACAACATCGAGCTGTTGATCGTGCTCAATCAATAGCTCTATCTGTTCAAGCACGCGCTCCACCCCTGTCACCAACCAGGGCTCATTCCAAAGCGCAAGCAGATGGGAGAAAAGGTATAGCAGTGATCCCCAGCCACCAAAAGCGCCCACGCCCTGCATCAAAAGTTGTGAAGATGATGACGGTTCCAACTGCTGACACAGGGAGAAAACAATAGCGCGGGCCATAGCGGTCGATTCTGCATGCGCTTCGCATTCTCCCAGGTAAGCTAGAAAAAAGGCCAGGCCCGCAAGGCCATTGTATAAATCATAGCCAACGGCACCGATATACCACTCACGATGCAAGCCTGGCGATAAACTTAACCAACTAAACGCAGAGTCATGGCGAAATGAAAGGGTATCCAAGCGGCGCCCAATCGACCTGGCAGCCGCCCGCAAACGCTCAGGGGTAGCAGGAGCGGTAGGAGCGTGCAATTGCAGGGTTGGAGGCTGAAAATGGAGCTCCTGCTCCGTAATAGAAGCCAGCGAAGCCTGAATGATCCAGACTTGCCGCATCAAGTCAGTATCATCCAATTTCTGTAAGCGCTGCACGGCCATATCCATACCGCTATGCGAGCAGAAAGCCGTCATCTGTTCTCCCCGGCTAGTATAAAGATCATAGCTAGAAACCCGCGTCAGGAAAAAAGGTATATCACCTGAAAGGAGATCCGCCTGTTCAGCAGCAATGACACTGGCCATATGCGGCTGTTGAAGTGTAATCGCCCATAAACGATCCATATAGCGATAGAGATCAAGCGCATCGCGTAACACATCCGGATGAAAGCTTTCCTGTAACACCAGGCTATAGGCCATAGTTGGCCTTAAAATCACTCGTATCTCGTCACGCGCAAAGCGCGGCAACACAGCGCGCAACAACTCTTCGCGGCAGGCAACCAGCAGTCGATACATAGAGACAAAACCAAACACAATACAGTGCTGATAGGAACAGAGGTCTACCGACCGACCTTGCAAACGCGGGCGATTCTGGCGGCCTCCCAGCGTTGCAAAATCGCGAATGACGCGCATCTGATCCGTACCCACGTGAGCCCACATCGGCATCGCCACCGGGACCACCTGCCCCTGTAGATCGCTCATGCCACTCATATCCATACCGGGCACCTGCTCATTAGACCAGAAGCGATAGGGCAGCAAACCCACCGAAAGGACAGACGACTGCAGCGCCTCATCGACATCAGTCCAGGTGGATGCCGCGTCCTTCTGTTGACGGATACGTGGGCAAAACAACGCCTCTAAATCAACTAATACTGGCTGCTCGCCAGCAGCCACCAGATTTTCCGCATGGACATCGGTCGCTGATAACATATACAAGAGAGCCAGGTATGCTCCTTGTCGAATATAGAAACGCTCAACCTGTTCTGGTTCACTACAATCATGGGCTTCAATAAACTCGGACCATCCATATGTACCTTTATCCAGCAAACATAATAAGCGGAACGGAGGCAACTTACTTCTCACATTCAGCCACTGTAGTAATGCTTGAAAATGAGTATCAATCGACAGGGACCTGGGTTTATAGACCAGGCGCAACCCGGAATGAAACCGCAAAAGGAAAACGCTTCTGCCACCTCGGTGGACATCTCCTGTCCCGCTTAACACCTCAACCAGAAAACCGGGATCAGTTTCGGGAGAAAAGAGCGCGCGAATTTCTTTCCAATCGGCGCACAGGCGCTGCAGGAACTCCAGCGAAGTTTCACGCCACTGATCGAGATGGGCCATCAACTGACGAGCCAGAACCGGATATCTGGTCAGAATCGAAAGCATAACCTGTGGCTGACTACACCAATCCGCGAAAAAAGCGAAGCGCTCCTCAGGCGTCTCACCCCGCAAACGTCCCTCCAGGCGCATCACATTTAGCTCAAGAGCCAGCACTTTACTTACCTTAAGCAGCAGTTGACCGGGTAGGTGTTGGAACAGCTGAGTCATCACAACCAGGGGCTCGAACGGAGGGTTTTGCTGACGCTGTAATAGAATTTGTACTTCTACATAGACGCGCTTCCAGGCGCTACGTAAGAGGGGGCGAACCGCATGAACGAGTAAGTCAATTCCTTCTTCTCTCCGCATAGGTGGAAGAGGACACGGCATGTCCTTATCATCCATGGAGAAAGCCTGCATCAACTTATCTAACCAGATCAAATCGCCCGAAAATCGCTGCTGTACTGCTTCAATAGGTTCAGCCAGCAGATAGAGGAGATCTTCTTCCGAGAGCCCATCGATAGCCAGGCGCTGAGCAAACTGGCTTCCCTGTTGAAAAGCTGGCAGTTCCTGCCACCAGCGCAACTTACTCGCCGCCAGATCAGTATTGAGATGATCAGAGGCGACCCTTTTCTTATCATCTGTTTGCCATAAAGCAATGCGCTCAGGCAACGTAAGGGCGCGATACCAGGAAGCTGGAATTACCTGCCGCGGTATGCCAACCGTTGTTTTATGCCCCTCTCCTATCATCGCTTCACATCCCCTTTGAAAAGATCACTACTACATGTTACAGTATAATTTCTAGTAAAATTCTTTTTCAACATGCTTTAAGTGATCAATACAATCCTGGCCTTTTGAATACACTATACAATGATTCAAAACGGTTTCATAAGTGAGTAGGAATATTATACCAGATATACAAGATATAAAAGTGCTATCATATAGGAAAGATAGGACCAACAAAGACTTAACAACGGTCAGCATGCTATAATGATTTTGCATCGTTCAATGAGTGCGTAAAAAACAAACACTGTATAGCAGAAGGGCACAGGGTGGAGGAACACCTCAAGGGCAATGTGTAAGGAGGAAGAAAGGGATGGGAAAAGAAATTTGTCCAAGAGAAATGATAGCACCAAACCACAAACTTAAACAAGAAAGAGAGCGACGCTGCTGGACGCTTGAAGACGTTGCCAGGTATATCAATCACCTACAAGATTTCGGGCCAGGCAAACCTGATCCAATCATCGTGGAATACTGGGAGCAAGGGATACTCTTACCGACCCCGCGCTACTGCCGGGCACTATGCACCATCTTTCAAATGGATGCCTACGCGCTCGGGCTCGTCTCTCCCTTACAAAATGCACCAGTATATAACAGACCTGGCGTGGAAGAAGATATTTACAAGACCATAGCGGGCGGTGAAGAGACGCTGCTGCGAACACCTGGCGACAGACAAAAAACAGCGATGCCATTCACCGGACTATTGGGGCAGTATTCACAGCATGCAAGCAGAGCATCCAGTATCCAGGATCAGACCATAATCCCCCAGAATGAGAAGACACCACTATATTATCCAGCAAGTATTAATAATACAGTATTCAGGAATATAAAAACCGCTCGCCATCCGCAGGAAAAAAATAATCGCCTGCATTTACTCAAGCGTGTCAGGCGCTTCTGGATTACTGATGTGCTCGAACATTCACTGCATCACTCTACTCTGATCGAATTAGGATTACAGACACGGCCAGATGCATTGATTAACCCCTGGCATCTTTTACAGGAGTCGGCCCAGGCCAAAAGAACGCTACCCGCGCAGACCTCAATTACGCAGGTCTATGACGAAGCCGACGGCGCCCTCCTCATACTGGGAGAGCCCGGCGCAGGCAAGACCACACTTCTGCTGGAACTGACGCGCCACCTGCTCAACCGGGCCGAACAAGACGAAAATCATCTATTGCCCGTCGTTTTCAATCTCTCCTCATGGGCAGCCAGGCGCCTTTCCTTGCGTGACTGGTTAATCGATGAGCTACACGATAAATATCAGGTGCCACGCAAAGTAGGACAGAATTGGATCGACACCGAAGGCATCCTGCTGTTATTGGACGGACTTGATGAAGTCAGCGCCATCCATCGGGCAGCCTGCATTGATGCCATCAATGCTTTTCGCCAGAAACACGGCCTGGTGCCAATAGTGGTATGCAGCCGCAGCGCGGAATACCACACATTATCGACGCAACTGAGCCTGCAAATGGCAGTGGTTATACAGCCATTGACCCCACGGCAAATCGAACAGTACCTCAAAAACGTTGGCAAGCCCCTGGAAGCCCTGAGAGTCGCGCTCCAACAGGACTTCTATCTACAAGAGCTGGCCACTACGCCCCTGATGCTCAGTGTGCTTGCACTGGCCTATCACGGCATGCCACTGGACGAGATTCTGCAAAATGACACCATGGAGAACAAGCGGCAACAGATTTTCGCCACCTATGTGCAACGCATGTTAACTCGCCGTGGAACGTCAACCAGCCATCCACCCACCCAGACCATTCAATGGCTGGCCTATCTCGCCCGGCAAATGAAGCGGCAAAATCAAAGCGTCTTTTACATTGAACATATCCAACCAGACTGGCTAGAAGAACCGCGTACGCAACGCATCTATGAACGCCTGGCGATACAACTGATTGGCAGCTGCGTTGGCGTCTTGATCAGTCTGGTCGTCAGCCTGCTCTTTCTAGGCAGCTTAACTGTAACGATACGCACTATCTATGGCTTAATGGGAGGATTGCTGGGCGGTCTATTGAGTGGCAGAACACTTGAGCCGCTACCAGAATTAACAACGCCACCGATCAGGCAAGGCTGGACAGGCTGGTTGTATCAGCTCATCAGCCACGGACCAGCCCGCAATGGCCTGAGTATAACCCTGATTACCATCCTCGTTCCCGGAGGCTATACCTGGCACGATCCACTAAAAGGCATCATCATTGGGGGGGCCCTTGGTCTCACCAGCACGCTCTTAAGTATTTTACTGGCGCCGGTAGCCAACAACAACGGCAAACGTAGAACCTATAATTTAATCAAACAAAGTATCTTGATTGGCACATTAATCGGCCTGAGCACCGGACTCAGCTTTGGCTTCCTGATCGGACCAATCATTGGTATTGGCTTCGGCTCAATCATTGGTATTAGCTTTGGCCTGATTTCATTACTCCTCCTTCTCTTTTTCTCACAAAGGAGTCCGACTATCCAGCTAACCGAGATCATTACCTGGCATCCAAGAAACTTGCTCAAAGGACTGCTCAGTACACGTTATATAAAACAGAGCCTGCTGGTAAGTGGTTTAGTCGGACTGAGCATCGGTCTGAGCAACGCCTTAATCTTTGGCCCCAGTGTAGCGCTAGCGCGCAGCTTGAGCTTCGAACTCAAGAATCTCCTCGCCCTGGGCAATGTCGCCGAGCTTATTTATCGCGCCCTGGTCGGCCTCGGCTTCGGACTAAGTACAGGATTGAGTATTGGACTGAGCTATGGATTTATTTTGGGATTGTTAAACGGCCTTTCTAATCACAAACTAGAGGAACATCGTCGCCTGACACCAAATCAAGGTATTGGCCGTTCAGCACGCAATGGATTAATTGTAGGACTCATTTGCACGTGTGCCACCTGGAGTATACAGATCTTAATGTTACTCGTTTTTACGCGATCCTACTATTTGTTAAGCCAGGGTCTGGGGATGATGTTAAGCAACGAATCAAGTCAACAACTCAATATATTGCTCGATGAAGGTGTCAACGAGGTATTGAACTTTGGCTTACACAATGCACTCTACATCGGGCCATCCTGCGGTTTGCTGGTCGGGCTCTTAATTGGCGGCTGGGCCTGCATCCAACATATAGTCCTACGCGTCCTTCTCTGGCGTAGCGAAGCCATGCCACGGAATTATGCAAAGTTTCTTGATTTTGCGACCGAACGTATTCTCTTACGCAAAGTGGGTGGAGGATACATCTTTGTGCATAGGCTATTATTGGACTACTTCGCAGCCATGGTCCCACGGCCCCTGGCCGAGCCAGTTGAGGAGATCAAAGAACACATCCATTGCCCTTAAGAGAGCCTCCGTTTCCCATGGCTATGGGAAACGTAACGATCCTTTTGGGAGCGATTTGACTCGATACATAACGTTATTATTGTTTCTTTTTCGAGCGTGAAGGGTAAAAGCGCCCACAAGGGGCGCACCTACTATCAAGGCAATGGGAG
Source organism: Dictyobacter formicarum (assembly GCF_016587435.1). The sequence goes on along the minus strand of NZ_BNJJ01000004.1, from coordinate 51,135 downwards.
AGGGCGTGTTTTGACGGATGGTTCATGTACAAAAATGTCTCTAACAGTCATATCATCGGGAGCCTGGGCACGGGGAAAACAAATCGTAAAGCAAGATCCCTGTCCAGGCACGCTTTCAACCGCCACCGAGCCGCCCATTGCCTCGGATAGTTCCTTCACAATAGCCAGACCCAGACCGGTCCCACTGCCATATTGAGCATTTGAGGCCCGATAAAAACGGTCCCAGATTTTGGTGATATCTTCTGGTGCAATACCTTCACCAGTATCTTTCACCTGCAAAATCACCTGCTGCGCATTCGCATGGGCAGCAACCGCAATAATACCACCGGGAGACGTATGCCGTATACCATTATGGATTAAATTATGCAAGATTTGTTCCAGCCGATCACGATCCACCAGAGCATATGGAAAAGCCGGGCTGATAGGAGCCACTTCCGCCACTACCTCAACACGACTACCCCGCCACGCGATAGGAGCAATCATCTCTACCACGCGCGTAACCAATAACTCGATATTGGTTGGCTCACAGCGCATCTCCAGGCGACCAACCTCGGCACGAGACAGCATAAACAGATCATTGATTAATGACTGCAGACGTATAGTCTGCTGCTCAATCGTCTGCATATCTTGCTTCAAAGTAGCTGGAGGCTGATCCTGCTGCCAGTTCGCCAGACTAGACTCCAGGTAACTACGAACAGTAGCCACCGGAGTGCGCAGTTCATGAGAAACACTGGCAATGAGCTCCCGGCGCGCATTGAGGAGCGTCTGTACATTATCGCGCTCCTCTTTCAGCTCAAGCATGGTACGCTCAAGGGCTGAAGCCATCGCATTAAAGTCAGCCTGCAGATGAGCAATTTCATCTTCACCCTCAACATTCACACGAATGCTGTAATTTCCACCGCGCAGCATACTGGTCGCCTGAGCGAGCTGCTCGATACGCCTGGTTATACGACGTGTAAAGATGTAAGAGGACAGAATAGATGGCGGCAAGACACAGGCCACCGTAAAGACGGTACACATAAACATGATAAACAGAAAGGAAATGATCAAATAGAGAGGCCTGGTATCTGTAAAAAGCGTACCGGCATCCAGCACCAGAAGTAGAAATACGATCACGACACTGATAAAGCCAGCGCCGATAACCACCACCATTAAATGCGAATGTGTGACCGCCCAGCGCAAACGCTTCAGGCGCAAGCGATCCCAAAACCCCAGCATGTGTAACACAATACGTAATGAGAAAAAGCCAATGCAACCCAATAAAGCAATGGCAATGAGGGGAAGCTTATTTTGCGGATTTGCAATGACCAGAGCGATAAAGTTAAACTGATGAAATAGCCAGAGAAAAAACAAAGCACTGAAGAAGAGTTCAAATAACAAAACACCAGCTACTTCAATCTCGACCAATAGCTGATGCCAGACGGTACGATGAGCCGGGCGTAGGTGCCAGCGAAAAGCCAGCCAGAGAAGCGAAAACAGGATGTAGAGCGTGAAAAACTGGGCCACAGCATTGATCGCAGGCTTGTGGCTTTCAGTGAGCGGTGAGAGCGCCGGCATTATCAGCGCTATAGCACTCTGAATAATCAGCATCTCTAGCAAAGAGCGCCAGACAAATGCACGCAAAAAGATGTTCCGCCGCCATGCTTGTTTACTCATCATAGAACACCAGATATTCTTTAACTTATATGCTTTTAAGAGCGTTCCAGACCGTCTTGTCTCAAACGATAACCGACACCCCAGACAGTCTCGATAGCATCCCCAACCTTACCTAATTTCTTACGCAAACGCAGCACCACATTATCCACCGAGCGATCCCCTCCAACATACGTCTCGCTCCAGATTGTCTCGATTAGATAGGCGCGACTAAAAGCACGGCCGGGACTGCGCAACAACAACTGCAATAAATTAAATTCAGTAGGGCTCAAATCTAATAAGGTTCCATCCAATGTTGCCACATGCGTCTGGGGATTAAGCCGGAGCGGGCCCTGCACCAGCATGGCAGCAGCATCGCTGCGATCAGCATTCAATGTCTGCAAAATCAACTCATTGCGGCGTAAAAGCGCGCGTACACGCGCAATTAACTCACGCACGCTAAATGGCTTCGTCAAATAGTCATCCGCCCCTACCTCCAGACCAACCACACGATCCGCTTCTTCGCTGCGCGCCGTCAACATCAACACAGGCGTTGAAGCTACCTGCCTGATCTGCCTCAGTACATCCAAACCATTCAATCCAGGCAACATCCAGTCCAGAATCACCAGGTCTATCTGCGAGCTTTTATGAACTTTGACCGCATTGAGGCCATCGCTGGCATGTAGCGTTGAATAGCCGGAGGCAGCCAGTTCACGCAAAACAACCTGAGCCAGATCAGCTTCATCTTCAACCAGCAATATTGTTGTCATCTATACTCTCTCTATTTTTTACCTGTTGTAGTTAATACAATTATAGCCGCAAAGCGCCGGTTGATAAACTCCTGCACACCATCTCGCGCGGCTATTTCCAAATATTGCGACAAAATTGCGACAATCTAGCGATACCTATCAGCAGTTGTCACCCATCTCATTTCAAAGCCGTGTAATGAACAGCGTGTCGCAAACCGCCATCAAGAGAAGGTAAACCCATCAGAAGGGATCACATTTATATAGAGCATTAGCTGGACAGGAAATTTTAAGCCATGCAATGGTCTTATGATATTGAGAAAGGGTCAAACTGATGACAACGAAAGATAAGTCAACCGCCAGGCATACAACGGCCCAGTATAAAGCGAGCGCGGCCCAACTTGCTACAGTGACAGACTTAACGTCAGAAGAGGTACAGGCCGTAACCACCGTTCTCAATCCGCTAATCGCGGACGCGTTTGCTCTTTACACAAAAACCAAGAATTTTCACTGGCACCTGTCTGGCTCACATTTCCGCGATTATCACCTCCTGTTCGATGAGCAAGCGGAAGACATATTGGAATCAATCGATGTGATGGCGGAACGGGTCAGGCGCATCGGCGGCACCACGATCCGTAGTATCAAGCATATTAGCCAGCTACAAACTATTCAAGATGACAACGATGAATTCGTACCGCCTGGTGAAATGGCTAAACGTTTAATGAATGATAACACGCATTCGGCACAAATGCTGCGCGCAGCAATCGAAATTGTAGAACGCAATCACGATAGCGCGACCGCCAACGCACTGGAAGATTTACTAAATCAAGCCGAGCGCCGCAAGTGGTTCCTGTTTGAAATCGTACAGGGACAAGATAACACTGGCTAAATCATTGAAAAGCAGCAGTCAAACCTCTTCTTTACCAGTGGCACCAGCATCATCCCCGGCTTGCCAGCGAGGAAGCCGGGGATGATTGCGTCACCCAGGTTAACAAATGGAGATCATAGGCGGCTCGCCCCAATCCGACGCGAAACTGTGGAGCCGCGATAGCTATCAGGCTACGCTAGAACATACTGTCTTTACTATAAAAGACGATCCGCAATGCTCAAAAACCCCTGCCTGACATCACAAAGTGATCTCACTTGAGTAGCTAGACAACGCATCATGGAGATGAATACAATACATATGACAGATTGAGCTAGTCAGGCTGATTGAACAGACTGAACAAAGATGTGAGCAAATAACTCAAACAGTGTAAACGAGGACAACTTATGCGGATTATTGCAATCATTATTGGCATATTACTTATTCTGGTGATTGCGCAAGATGGTTTTGAGACCGTGATCCTTCCCAGGCGCGTGGCACGAAAGTTTCGCCTGGCACGGCTTTTTTACAGTACTACATGGCAATTGTGGTCGAGCCTGGCACGTAAAATGCGCCCGAATGGTCGGCGCGGGCAATTTTTAAGTTACTATGGCCCCCTCTCCCTGCTTCTCCTCCTGGCTGTGTGGGCGTCTGGATTTGTCTTTAGTTTTGCCTTGCTTCAATGGGGGCTCAACTCACCGCTCCATTCACCCGATACATCAATATCCTTCGCCACCTATGTATACATGAGCGGCACAACATTTGTGACGCTTGGATTGGGTGATGTCATTCCACTCTCCAGTATGGGCAGGGGATTAGTAGCCATAGAAGCAGGATTTGGGCTGGCCTTCCTGGCATTGATTATCGGATATCTGCCCGTAATCTACCAGGCCTTTTCCCGCCGCGAAACCAATATTACGCTGCTGGATGCACGTGCAGGCTCACCTCCAGGAGCGCTGGAACTGCTCAAACGGCACGCGAACAGCAATTATCCAGACGAATTATTACAATTCATGCGCGAATGGGAAAAATGGTGCGCAGACCTGCTAGAAAGCCATATCTCGTATCCAGTCCTGACCTATTACCGCTCGCAACATGAGCGCCAATCCTGGTTGGGAGCCCTCACAACCGTGTTAGATGTCAGCGCACTGGCCCTGGTTGGCATTGAAAACCTGCCTGTCAAACCCATGAAATTCGCCTTCGCCGTTGCCCGCCACGCAGCTGTCGACCTGGCACAAACCTATGGCACCCCACCAATCAGGAACGCCAAAAGGTTATCCTCGGAAGATTTCGTCGAGCTGCGTGAGCAGCTAGCCGAAGCTGGATTAGTTTTCAAGCATGAAGAAAGCGCCGAGCGCCGCCTGGCGGAGATTCGCAGTACCTACGAACCATTCCTGATTTCCCTCTCCGAGCATCTGCTGATGCCGCTCCCCGAGTGGGTACCACAGGGAGAACGTGTTGACGACTGGCAAACCAGTGCCTGGGATCATTTCCTGCCATCAACTCCCGAGGCAATTGACCGCGCCATGCGTGGCAATTAAAAAAGCAGCGAGTTCTACTTTCCGTAGAACTCGCCAGTGTTCCTCATATTGTCTAATCCCAGCGCAGTGTAGAAGCGGCCTGATATTCAGTCACTCTGGTTTCAAAGAAATTCTTCTCTTTGCTCAAATCAATGGTCTCGCTCATCCAGGGAAAAGGATGGGGAGCATGATACTGCGCTGGCAGGCCAATACGCTCCAAACGCCGATCAGCGATATGCTGAACATAATGTTGAAACGCCCCGGGCTGCAAACCCAAGATGCCCTGCGGCAAACAATCTTGCGCATAAGCAATCTCTAGCTCCACCGCTTCTTGAATCAGAGCCAGGATATGTTGTTGAAAAGCAGAGGTCCAGATTTCAGGCTTTTCAGCTTTAATGCCATTGATTAGATCAATACCGAAGTTGAGATGGATAGTCTCATCGCGCAAGATATACTGAAACTGCTCACCAATGCCGGTCATTTTATTGCGACGATGAAACGATAAAATCATTGCGAATCCGCTATAAAAAAAGATACCCTCCATGATCACATAATAGCCGATCAGATTTTTCAAGAAAGTTTGAGCACCCTCCAGCGTTTCCGTCGCAAAATGCGGATCCAGTAGCGCCGCTGTCAAATTCATTTCGAAGGCATCCTTACGCGCGATAGCTGGAATGGCATGATACATTGTAAAAACTTCGCGCTCATTGAGTCCCAGGCTCTCAACGATATAGAGAAAAGCGTGCGAATGGACCGCCTCTTCAAAAGCCTGGCGCAACAAGTACTGTCGGCATTCGGCATTGGTAATATGCTTAAAAATAGCCAGAACCAGGTTATTGCCTACCAGGCTTTCAGCGGTAGCAAAAAAGCCCAGATTACGCATAATTACCAGTCGTTCAGCCTCGGTCAGGGAATGGCTGCGCCAGGTCTCGATATCCTTATTCATAGGTACTTCATTGGGCATCCAATGGTTGGCGCAGGCATTCAGATAGTGCTCCCAGGCCCAATGATACTTCAGGGGCAGCAGTTGATTAACGGTCACCTGCTTGCCGTTCAACAACTGTTTCTGTTCCGTCAACGACCTATCCTCAAACAAAGAATTCATTTTCAATCCTCTTTTCCAGCCACAAAATTTACTGGCATGCCTCGCACTGATCATCAAGTGAGCAGGCAAGTGGTTTAGCTGCAGATTCACGTGTCACCTGAATAGTGCTAGAAGGGCTGCTATGCTTCATCCAGCGCGGCTGAATACCCCAGCGGTTAACGTCGATAGTCGATTTTTCGATCTGTGTAGCGGCTACAGTACGCAAATAGTAGGTCGTTTTTAATCCTTTACGCCAGGCCAGGGTATAGATATCGTGCAGTTTCTTGCCGCCTGGCTCGACCAGATAGAGATTCAGCGACTGACCCATATCGATCCATTTTTGACGTCGGCTAGCGCACTCAATCAGCCAGGTAGCATCGATTTCAAACGCGGTCCGATAGCGCTGCCTGAGCTCTGAGGGCAACTGCGTCATCACTGCCAGCGAGCCATCATAATACTTCAACATTTCAAGCATCTCAGCGTCCCACAGTCCCGCTTTCTTCAGGTCATTCACCAGAAAAGTATTAATAGTAGTGAATTCACCGGAGAGATTGCTCTTGACATACAAATTTTTGTACTCCGGTTCAATTGATTGGCTGACACCAACGATGGTGGAGATAGTGGCGGTGGGAGCAATGGCCAGCACGTTACTATTGCGCATACCATGCTGCTGGATAGCGGCGCGCACAACCTGCCAATCCAGATGCGAGGTACGATTCATCTCAAGCGGCTCGCCACGCTCCTGCTCCAGTAGAGCAATGCTATCCAGGGGTAACAGGCCACGCTGCCATTTAGATCCCTGATAGCTGGAATAGCAACCACGCTCCGCCGCCAGTTCAGTAGAAGCTAAGAAGGCATAATAGGAGATAGCCTCCATACTTTGATCAGCGATTTCAACCGCTGCCTGGCTGGCATAGCTGATTCCTAGCTGGAAGAGAGCATCCTGAAAACCCATCAAGCCCAGGCCAATCGGACGATGACGCAGATTGGCCTGGTGTGCCTCTGGAGTGGGATAATAGTTAAGATCGATCACATTATCCAGCATACGCACCGCGGTAGAAATAGTCGCACGCAAACGAGGCAGATCCAACTGTCCAGCGGCAAGATGGGCCGCCAGATTGAGCGAACCAAGATTACAAACAGCTGTCTCATCCTGTGAAGTATTCAGTAGAATCTCGGTACACAGATTGCTACTATGAATCACACCAGCATGATCCTGGGTAGAGCGCACATTGGCCGCATCCTTCCAGGTCAGCCAGGGATGTCCCGTCTCAAACAGCCGGGTCAGCATCTTGCGCCACAGGTCCAGCGCAGGCAAACGTCTGAACTGCTTTAGCTGTCCACTATCCGCCAGCTGCTCATACTCACGATAACGTCGGGTGAAAGCCTCCCCATAGAGCTCATGCAGATCAGGCACCTCATCAGGACTAAATAGTGTCCATTGCTCGCCCTGCTGCACGCGGCGCATAAACTCATCAGAGATCCAGCAGGCCGTATTCATATCATGAGTGCGACGCCGCTCATCGCCGGTATTGCGGCGCAGATCCAGGAAATCCTCAATATCCAGGTGCCAGTTCTCCAGGTAAGCACAGACGGCTCCTTTGCGCTTGCCACCTTGATTGACCGCTACTGCAGTATCATTCACCACCTTGAGGAACGGGATAATGCCCTGGCTGGTACCATTAGTACCGTTGATATGAGAACCGGACGCCCGTATGTTTGTCCAATCGTTACCAAGTCCACCGGCCCATTTTGAAAGCAAGGCATTGTCCTGTATACTTTTAAAGATATGCCACAGATCGTCCTGCACCGTAGTCAGATAGCAGGATGAAAGTTGAGGATGGCATGTACCAGCATTAAAGAGCGTAGGCGTAGCGGGAGTGAAATAAAATTGCGAAATCAGCTCATAAAACTCAATCGCCCGCAATTCTTTCTGCTCTTCATGCAGGGCCAGGCCCATAGCCACGCGCATCCAGAGCAACTGGGGTAGCTCAAAGCGCAGGCCATCGTGCTGCAAAAGATAACGATCATATAGAGTCTGCAAGCCAGGATAAGCAAAGAGCAGATCACGCTCGGGCTTGATCGCGCTGGCAAGCACGGAGAGATCAAAGTCGGCCAGGCGAGGATCGAGCAGCAGCGTTTCAACGCCGCGCCGCACATAGGCTGCGAAATAGCCAGCATAGAGAGCAAAGGAGTCCTGCAGCCCCGGTTGAAGCTCGCCAGGAGTTAATAGCGAGTTATAAAGAGAGAGCAACAGGAAGCGAGCCGCCACAAACGTGTAGGCGGGCTCCAACTCAATAGAAGCTCGCGCAGACATCACCAGAGCCTGCCAGACCTCATCCCGTGAGGCCCCCGGATAGATATTAGCCTGCACACTGGCTAACAGGTGCGCTTCATCCACGTCAGGAGCGAGATCGCGACACGCCTCAGCGATAAGCGCAAGCACATCAAGAGCAGTCGATGGCATCGCCATAGTTGACTCAGAAAATCGGCTTGAAGCCATAAAACATACCTCCACAGACAACAAAAAAACCTGTTCCCCAGGCGAGAACAGGCCGACAGGCAAAAAGGCGAAACGTGTCTGGCGAGTATGCGCAAGCAAAGCAGACAAAGGCCCCTGCTGGTCTTACCCTTTCACGCGAAGGGATCAATCCATAGCATCACAGGTGGGCATTCGGGCTTGGCGGATCAAACATCCACGCCTTACCGTTGCGCGACAGCGCCGGAATCACACCGGACTTCCCCCATTTTAGCTAGACCACGACAGTCTAACCCTATGAGCTTTTCTCTATTGTATTGCGATAGTGCACAACATGTAGTACTTACAAGTGCAACAGTACCATATGTTGATTCAAAAAGTCAAGCCATTAACCTGGCCAGGCCAGAGCTTTCCACATTTTCCTTTTGACGCCGACGGTGGGGTTGGGGCGAGATGCTTCAAAATTGATAATTTCTGGGATATTGACAGAAGTGCTTATCTCGGGGTAAGCTTGTTGACGAAAGCAGAACAATAAAGGAAAGAACAGAGAGATGGATCTCATCTACATCAAACACTATAACTCCTGTATAAGTTGCCTCGAAACCTCTACGCAGATACGAGGTTTATTTCTGCACTTCGCCATATAATCTCACTTCGACCAACCTCACTACTAGAAATTTTCTTTGAATAGATACATAAGCCATACAAATACCCTCAATGCTAAAGGAGTTAGCACGTGGAAATTGCAACAACTATTATCGATATGGCAGCTTTTCAGGTTCGCACCAATGACCGAACAGGATGTGCGTCTCATAACTCGGTGGCACTATGAGGAACCATATGCAATCTATAACTTGAGCGCCAATTCAAATGATAATTTAGTGGAAATGCTGGACCCACGCAGTCCGCACTATACGATCAAGGATGAGCAAGGGCAATTGATTGGCTTTGCCAGCTTTGGCACCTCCGCCCTGGTCTGGTCGAGTGCCATACCAGCCATTTACGACGAGGACCAGACGATTGCCATTGGCCTGGGAATGCGACCAGATTTAACCGGCAAGGGTCTGGGGGCAGAATTCGTGGCAGCCATACTGGCGTTTGTCAAAGAGCGCTTTGCTCCGAAACAGGTTCGTCTTTTTGTATTGCCATTCAATCAGCGGGCCATTCGAGTGTATGAAAAGGTGGGATTCAAGCAGACAGGAAGCTATATACAGAGAAGCGAACTCTATGGCGAGCGAGAATTTATAGAAATGAAGCGTAGCTTATAGTGCTGACAGGTGGCAAGGTATAAATTATTCTGTCACCTGTCATTTATATTGGTTATGCAGGGTCCATAACCAGATCTGCATTATCTGCGGCCACCTCTACCTCTAAAACCTCTTCGCATACTATGGCCAGTGAGTTCATTTGACCGGTCGCACGAGCAGCCAGCACCACAAACACGCCAACCAGCACGAACAGGGCCAGAATAATGCTGTAAGCGCGCCACAGCCCCATAATGTCCGCCAGGCGTCCCAGCACCAGGGGCGAACAGAACATAGCCAGTCCACCACCAAATGCTGCACGGGCACTGGCCAGGTCAGCGTACTGTGGAATACGATTGGCCGAAGCCGAGAAGGTAAACGGAAAGAGATTACAGATGCCTAGACCAGCCACGAACAATCCAATTACATGCAGAGGAATTGATGGGCCGAGCCAGAAAAGGATAAAGCCCAGCATCGCCACTATCAGCATGGGCAAGAGCAATTTTTCGACGGCAATGCGCTGTGTCAGGCGACTGCCAATAAAACGACCAATCACGGCGGCCAGGAAAAACAGGCTCATGAGCGTCGCGGCGCTTGTGCGCTCGATGCCGGCCACGTTGATTAAGTAGCCAGAGCCCCAGAAAGAGACGCTCCACTCAGCGGCCACTCCCATCACCATAGCAAGCCAGTAAAGCCAGAAAGCGCCTGGCACCTTAACACGTCCACGGGCCTCTTGCCTACGTACAAACGATCGGGCTTCGGGCACCGGAATCTTGAAAAAGAAGAGGGCCAGTAGCAACACGATAACCATTGGAACAAAGAGCATAGTGCGCCAGCCAGCCCCAATCAGCACCATGCCACCCAGGCAGATAGGAGCCAGTCCAGCCCCCAGGCTGGCCACCATATTGGCTTCAGTAATCGCCGTCGCCCGATGCTCTCCATGATGATCGGATAAAGAAGCCTGGATCGTTATCATCAAAAAGGTACCCAGCAAGCCAATCACAAACATACTAAAAATACTGACTACAGGATGATGGCTAAACAAGACCAGCAAGGCACCGGCCAGCAGACCAAAGGCGCCGCCCCAGAACGTCAGTCGGCGCCCCCAGCGACCAGCCACACGATCTGCCAGCAGGCCAGCCACAATCATGCCAAGCGCCATACCACTCATGTGCAGGCTATCAATGGTATAGTTGAGGTGCATCTCCGTATGCAAAAATGGGACCAGCGGGCCAGGTGAAACCTGCAAATACGCAAAGCTAGCCAGCAAGGCATAAGCAAGCAAAGTAAAACGATCGCGCACAAACGGCTGGCGCCAGGCGGATAGGGTAGTATTTTTCATATCTCTCTTTTTGCCGTTTCAAACAAGTAGGAGATGGAGAGAGGGGATAAGTACAAGCAATTCAATGCAGAAGAAGGAGCATCCATTGCTCCTCAATGGTATATATCCTCAGAACTATCTTCCAATTCCACTTCTTACACGAAATAAAGATGGCACATTGTGCATGTATTATATAGAAAGTTTATAGAGCCTTTTTAAGCTGCTCACATGCATAGACGGTTTGCTGCATTATATAGTAACCAATTTTGAAATGGGTCCCGGCATAATAACCCTTCTATTTCCTGGCTTTCAAATTTTCAAAATAGAAGGGAGTCAAAAAATATAAATGATCTATAAGTTCTCGGCCACAGCTTCAACGGCTTTGATAATTTCTAGCTGACGCAAAGCAGCAATGACCGCCATACGCATAATTGGTTCGGGATCTGTACGATATCTACTGAGTGTGTCGATAGCCCGAGGATCACCAAGTTGTCCTAGAGCGACGGCAGCGCGCCAGCGCATCTCATTGGCATCATCAGCTACAGAGTCTGTTATGACGGCAAGCAGAAATGGAACGGCGCACTTATCGCCTAAATGGCCCAGGGCTTCGATAGAGAGCGCCCGCACCTCATCATCCTCAAGTGGATCCTGCAAAAGCGCAATCAGCGAATCCACCGCCTGCGTAGCACCCAGGCGATCCAGAGACTCAACAATAAATATACGTCGACATGGTATCTGATCTTGTTGCAACAACGAGCACAGAGGCTCAATTGCTCGCCGATCGCCAAGTAATCCTAGAGCTTTGATAGCGCTACCGCGAGTCTCGAAATCAGGATCGGTAAGCAATGCAATTAAAGGCAAAACGGCGCGCCGATCGCCCAGATCACCCAGAGCGCAAGCAGCCGCGCGACGAATTAAGGGCTCACCATCATGCAGAAGATTTAGCAATGGCTCAACCGCGCGTGTATCGCCAAAACTACCCAGGGAGAGAGCAATGACGGCACGCGTCTGCTCATCCCTCCTCTCGATGGCCGCAATCAACGGCTCAACCGCGCATGCATCATTCAACTCCCTCAATGCAGACACAACACTTGAGACAACGTTTACATCCATCTTATTACCCTTGTGTTCATTTGAAGCCGAAAGTACAGCAATGAGCGGCTCAATAATCTGAGCAGCATTCACCGCCATACTGAAAAATACGGCTGTATCCCGTATAGGATCAGCCGTATTTTTCAATTCTAAAGGAGTTTTTTCCGGCCCAGATAGAAATGTAATCTTATTCATACCCTACCCCTTATTTTTAATATATTGCCTCACCTTCCTTTATTTTACTTGAAAAGTGAGATTTCTTGTCTCAAAATTTCATAAAGAAATGAGAAAAAAGATTAAATAGAGGGAAAAAATTAGCGCCAGACATCCGTGATCGATGGCACGGTAGCGCTTTGATTGATGGGGGGAAGCTTATACATATCTTCCAGGGTGCGAAGCAAATTATAGTGGTTAACATTTTCATTATATCGACCAGGTTTGACCATCGAGCCGCTCATAAGAGTCAGAACCTGATTGACATCGGAGCCATCATCTTCATCCCAGGTAACAATCAGCAGGCTATTATGCGTGTTGGCCCAGCGAGCATAGCCATCAAGATTATCTTTGAGCCACGTATCACCTGCCGCGATCGAAGCGGAATGCATATCATGGACCTGGTTCGGAATCACAAATGAAACGGTGGGAAGCTGGCTATAATCGGTGGGAAATTGAGTGTAAGGTACATTACTGCCCGCTGGAACATTAGTAAAATTTACCCAGGGATTGTGCTTACGTGCGTAGAGGGCATCCAGGGAATCAGGAGCAGCGCATCCTGTATAAGCTGCAGATGGCATACTATCGGAATAGCCCTTAAAGCTGAGATGGGCGTTAAGCAGCGACTGACCTAGATTTGGACCAGAAAATGTATTGGGGCAAGCATCACTGGTGACACCCTGTGTAGAACCCGAGTAAAGCGCCAGGTAATTAGGCTGGCTTGGATGCGTTTCAGCATGGAAATTAGTAAAAACGGCGCCATTACTAGTCAACGAATTAATATAAGGAGCCTCGGCAGAGCCGATAATATCAGAATAGTTATGATTCTCTTCAACAACAATCACCACATGATCAGGACGAGGGAGCTTAGTCTGAGCAATCAAAGCCTGTGACGCAGTCTCTCCAGGTTTGAAGAAAAAAAGGCTAGCGAGCAGAGCGCCGGCCACCAATACAACCACACATACCAGTACAACCGCGAAAATACGCACTTTCATCCTTACTCTCCTGATCCAACAACCACGCTAAAATAAGTTATTTACACGACGATATCATAATCCAGATAAACTATCCTCCTTGTATATAACGCGTCTGCAACTTAAATAGGGGACTTAGCGGAGCGAATGTTCTTTAGGCTTATCGACAGTTTCGGGAGTCGCAATGCTATGTGTAATACGCTTTTTGACGAAGATAACGACGCCGATAGTAATGATAACGACAATAGCAAATCCTGCCCAGCCTACAGTTCTAGCCACCGCTTCAACCTGATCAAAATGCTCGTGAAAATAACGTCCAGCAATATAACCAAGCAAACCGACATAAGTGGCCCAGACAATACCACCCAGACCATTATAAAACATGAATGTACGCCATTCCATACGATTCACGCCAGCCAGAAACGCCGAAAAGATACGCAAAATGGAGATAAAACGTCCAAAGAAAACCGTCTTGGCGCCATGACGCTGAAAAAAACGCTCTGCATGGTCCAGGTGTTCGAGCCTGATAAACAAATAACGACCAAAGCGGCCAACAAAGGCCCGGCCGCCGGTACGGCCGATATAATAGCCAATATTGTCGCCCATAATCGCGCCAAAGGCCGCACAAGCAATGACGATTGGAATTTGTAACTTATCATCTGTAGCAGCATAAAATGAGGCCAGCAATAGCATGGTTTCACCTGGTATTGGAATGCCGATACACTCAATCATGATAAACAATGCAATAGCGGGATATCCAATTATATGTAAAGCGTCTTGCAATGCCTGCAGCGAAATCAGGGATGCCAACAACATACTCATCAACTCCTTATCCATTTGACCAATAGCCTGCACTTCTTATGCTGCTTCCAATTGCCAGAAAATAAAAGTTATTCAGATCTATTATAGTATACATTTCAGTGCTGCCTGCGGGAGCACTGGGGGAAGGAAGTGCCCGGGGGCGCAGCCCCCGGAGCCCCCAGTCAAGGGGCTTGCCGCCCCTTGCATCCCCGCTTTTGGCATGAGGCGGCATCAGGGGGTCTCAGGGGGTGAAGCCCCTGAAAAACCTATATCTGTATAGGGCTGTCACTCTCTATTAAAGGCGATGTAGTACTTTCTGTCTAATGACTTGTAAAAAGGGCGTTTTTTCTGCTGATCGATCTTTAAAAGCGGAGAAAATCATCTTTTTCTATTTATTTACGACTTGTTTACCCATAAGGTTGTCGTCAGATGGGACCACTACTAGGCCTTTATACTGGGATTCTCATTTAACTCCTAACGATATGATATGCTAAATACGCATAGATTATGCATATACATTAAAGGGGATTCTAATTCTATGTCGATACGCCAACCAGTTCGCTATCACGTGCGCGGCGGACAACGCCTTGAAGGAACGGTTATTATTCAAGGGGCCAAAAATGCCGCATTACCAATTATTGCCGCCTCTCTGCTCGCCAAAAGAGGGCAGACCATCTTGCATAATGTTCCGTTGATCAACGACGTTTATGTGGCCATCGAGATTGCTCGCGCGCTAGGCGCCAAAATAAAGTTACATGAAGAAGAGCAGGTGATGGTCATTGATGCCTCAAACATCACATCCAGCGCTTTACCGCCAGAGCTGACCAATCTGATCCGGGGCTCAGTACTCTTCTTACCGCCTGTAATGATGCGCACAGGCCAGGTAAGCATTGAGAAGGTGGGAGGCTGTAACCTGGGCAAGCGCAGCCTAGATTTCCATTATCGTGGTTTTGTGCGCCTGGGAGCTGAAGTGGTAGAAGATGAACAGGCCATTTCAGTATATATGGAGAAACCCAAAGGTGCCTATCTTTACTTAGATACACCCAGCCACACAGGAACAGAAAATCTGATGGCTGCGGCATGTCTGGCTGAAGGAACAACTATCATCGAGAATGCCGCTCTGGAGCCTGAGATCGCCAATGTCGCCAATTTCTTAAACTTAATGGGAGCAAAAATCTCTGGCGTTGGCACAGGCGTCATCCAGATCGAAGGGGTTAAAGAGCTTTCAGCCGTTGAATATACCATCATGCCTGACCGCATCGACGCCGGAACAATGGCCATTATGGCGGCCGCCACTCAGGGTGATGTAGCACTGATTGGTGCAAATCTGCGCCACTTCGGTGTTGTACGCGCCAAACTAGAGCAGATGGGTGTAGAGCTCCAGGAAGATGGACCCGTCATTCGCGTACAACGCCGTGGTGCCCTACGTCCTGTCAACGTGATCACGTGGCCGTTTCCAGGCTACCCAACCGACCTGCAATCGCCACTGATGGCCCTGGCCTGTCTGGCCTCAGGTACCTCATACATCCGTGAAACGCTGTTTGACCAGCGCTTTGGCGTCGCCAACGATCTCAACAATATGGGTGCAAAAATCAAGCTCGAAGATGGCTCAGCCGTCATAGCGGGTCCCACGCAATTTACGGGAGCCACCGTGTGGGCACACGACTTGCGTGCCGGTAGCGCGCTGATCATCGCAGGCTCGGTAGCTGAAGGAGAAACCATCATCGACAACGCCCAGATGATCGAACGCGGCTATAGCTCAATTATTCGCCGCCTGACACGTCTGGGGCTGCAAATCGAAGAAGAACGCATAAAAGAAGCCGTTCTCCAGGATTCCCTTTAATACTGCAATCAAAAAGCGATCTCTGATATATATAAGCTCAGAGGTCACTTTTTGATTACATGGCAGTCCATCGATCCATACACAAATAACAGCACAAAGTTGTGCATATGCTTGAAGTATCGCCCCTACTTTGTACGAACCTTCATACCTACGCATAAACCACACACGCTGCCATCCTCATCTGACACAAAAAAGAGGCCATTAGCAGCTTTAGCTTTGACCGCATTTTGCGCGCGTGAAAATGGATCTAGAATGCCAGCCCAGGCCGGTGCATCGCTGGCAGGGAACGACTCTTCAGAAGCCTCAGTCACCGTATCTGCAACTTCGGCGGCAGTATTATAGGTACCCACATGCTGTGTACCCAGATCCGGAACAGCAATAGGATTACGACTATGTCTCACACGACCAGCTACCCAATGTCCGCCCAGGAGTATTTCCAGCGCCTGACCACTCACAACATCGGGACCAATAGCCGAACCAAGCGCATAGCAGCCTGGATTGGTGCTTGCAAACAATATTCCCTCAGACATACAGATTGTCCTTTCCGCCTCAATAGCGTCACCTGCTCACAAATAGATACATACTGTTCTGGCTCTATGGCAGGCACAACAACGTTCAACAAAGCTTAAATTCTCTTTTATTACACGTATTCCTATCAAAGCGAGAAGACAAATCAGCGACCAGATAAGGAGCCGAGCAACAGTTGTTCGACTCCCGATCAAAATCAATCATCACTAACAATCGCGCAATTCGGGGCTCTGATTAAGAATCTGGCTACGCGGCGTAATAAATTCAGAGTACTCCGATCCTAATGCATCTATGGGAAAAAGAGCCACGCGGTGACAGTTCTGAAACGCGAGCTTAACGCCATAATGTTGCTCAATAGCATTGCGCATAGAGTCACTGGCCAGCATACGCAAAAGCTGTCCACGAGCTTGCTCACTGGGAGGTGGCACCTGATTATCGACAAAAGCAGCATTCCCCTGCTGTAAACGCACAGCCAGTTGGGCAACCAATTCCCAGGCGTAGGGAAGTGATTCTTTGATGCACTGAAGAAAATCGCTGGTCCGCACATTACCAGCCTCAGCCTGCTCAAGAAGTGCGGAAGGTACATTAAGCGACATATCTGATCCTTTCTTTTGAACACTCATCATGCCTGCAGACAGAAGCTTGCACGAACAATGCACAGTTATGCATTACAACCAGACTAATGCGCACCGAACGCGAATAGCAAAGGCTTCATAAAAGGGCACGACATGAATAATGTCAGTAAACGATATTAATGATACTATGTATTAATTATAATCATGGCAACAAAACAGGAATAAAGCGTGGATCAACGATGTTTTGTAGAGGTGGAAAAGAAAGTAATCAGAAAAGAAACGTTAATGAGAATATATCTCATTGACAAAAAATCCCCGACTATGTTATCCTTCATCCATATAGAGATCGAGTATCATTAATAATGATACTCGGTACTGCTAATTAGCACATACTCAGATACTTTTTAAACCAATTAGGGATGCTGCTTGATCGTGGCTAGCTCATCTAAATGAACGGCAGGCAAGCAACAACTATTTCAGGAGCAATTATTTTATGGTAATCAAATGTAGCAAGCCTGCAAGACTGATCATGGCGCTGATGATTTTATTTTTGCTGAGTGCCTGCAGCAATCCAGCTACTAACAATAAAGTGAGCCAGGCAAGCAACGGTGCGATTCCAGTGGTGGCGGCCGAAAATTTCTATGGGGACATCGTCAGTCAGATTGGTGGCAAGCATGTGAGTGTGACAAGCATATTGTCAGATCCCAATGTGGACCCACACACTTATGAGAGCAATGTCGATCAAGTAAAAGCCGTAGCCAAAGCCAGGCTGGTCGTTGCCAACGGTGGTGGATATGACAACTGGATGGATAAGCTCATCGCCAGCACACCAGATAATTCACGCAGAGTAATCAAAGGTTTTGACGTGGCCACGGTAAAATTACCCGACAACGAGCATGTCTGGTACAGTCCAGCTAATGCCAGAACCATTGCCACCGCCATAGCCGATAATCTGAAAGCGATCGATGCCGGTCACGCAAGCGATTATGATACCAATCTTCAACGCTTCAAAAGTGAAACGGGGAAGATCGATCAAAAGCTAGCAGCCATTAAAGCCAGATACGCCGGCACACCAGTCGGTTTGACCGAGACAATCTTCCTTTATCAAACGGGTCTGATGAACTTAAAGGTATTGACACCCACGGACTTCCAGAAGGCCATAGCGGAAAACAATGATCCTCCGGCCAACACCGTGATTGCCGCTGAAAATCAGATCAATAAGCGCCAGATCAAAGTACTTATCTATAACAAACAGACCCAATCGACCATCACCGCCAGGCTACAAAGTGATGCCCAGGCACAGAATATCCCAACGATGGCTGTAACAGAAACAATGCCAGACAATAAAACGTATCAAAGCTGGATGATAAGCCAGCTAGATATCCTGGAACAAAGTCTAGGTCAGCATAAATAAATAATAGATCATGAAACAGGTAAAGAATAACGTGAAAAATGCTATTGTGGAACGGGAAACGCCGATCATTTCACTGGAAAACGTACGCATCCGACT
The DNA here is from genome assembly GCF_016587435.1 of Dictyobacter formicarum. The sequence continues at coordinate 32,708 of NZ_BNJJ01000004.1, read as the reverse complement.
GGGAAATCGCACGATCCAGGAAAACATCAATCTGACCGTCAACGAAGGTGAATTTATCGCTATCCTGGGTCCAAACGGAGCTGGCAAGAGCACCCTGCTCAAGCTACTCCTGGGATTAATAAAACCCAGCGTAGGCACGGTTCATATTATGGGTCGGCCACCGCGCCGTGGAAATACAGATATTGGCTATGCGCCCCAACACCGTGTGCTCGAAGCGGATCTAGCGCTGCGCGCACGCGATGTCGTAGGCTTTGGACTGGATGGTCACCGCTGGGGTCCAGGCTGGCCCAGCCGCAAACGCAACGCGATCATCGAAAAGGCCCTGCAGGAGGTTGATGCCTTACATTTCGCCAACGCACCGGTAGGACAGCTATCGGGCGGTGAACAACAGCGACTCTTAATCGCGCAGGCGCTATTGACCAATCCACGTCTGCTGCTGCTCGACGAGCCACTCTCTAACCTGGACATCACGCGCGGGCAAGAAATCGTCACCCTGGTAAATAACCTCTGCCGAGCGCGCAACGTAGCAGTACTGCTGGTCGCACACGATATCAATCCACTGTTGAACGTAGTGGACAAAGTCATCTATGTCGCAAACAAGAATTGTACCATCGGGACGCCCGAAGAAGTAATTACCAGTGAAACTCTGACACGACTCTATGGATCGCCCGTAGAAGTAGTCAAAGCCCTGGGACGCGTGTTTGTAGTTGGCGCGGAGACGTAAATAGAAGGAGCCACTATGTTATATTCCATCATGGACTCACTGCAATACGAATTCGTGCGCAACGCTCTGCTCGCCGGCTCATGTATTGCGATCGTAGCAGCCATCGCAGGCTATTTTTTAATTGCGCGCGGGCTCACCTTCGCCAGTCATGCATTACCAAACATCGGCTTCGCCGGAGCCGCCGGGGCGGTCCTGCTCGGGCTCAGCCCCGTCTATGGCCTGTTTGCCTTCACCATCGGCGCAGGCATTATCATCGGCCTCCTCGGCAAAGAGGTACGCGAACGAGATATCACCATTGGTATCATCATGACCAGTGCCCTTGGGCTTGGCCTGATGTTCCTCTCGCTCTACTCAGGCTATGCGGAACGCGTCTACAATGTGCTATTTGGAACGATTCTGGGCATCAGCACAAATGACGTGCAAACAACGATCATCACATGCCTGTTAACCATCATCGCAACCATCGTTTTATATCGTCCGCTCTTATTTAGTTCCTTCGATCCCATCGTCGCGGAGGCCCGTGGCGTCCCAATTCGAGGCATAGCCATTATTTTTCTGGTTTTGGTCGCCATGGCGGTCTCAATAGCCATACAAATCGTCGGAGCACTACTGATGTTTACCATGCTGGTTGGACCAGCGGCAACCGCCATCCGCATAGCGCAGCGCCCGCTATGGGCCATAGTAATCGCCATAGTGCTTGGGCTTGCCTATATGTGGGCAGGCATCTTACTATCAGTCGCTAATGGACTCTGGCCAGCCAGTTTCTATATCGCCACCATCTCATTCGCCATCTATCTGCCCGTCCGTATTTTATCGCCACACTGGCTGGGGAAACGTGGTCGCCACGAGCGAACGCCAACCAGACAGCCAATCAAGCCACAAGAAAGCGAGCGAGCGCAGAAAATAGTAGAGCGTGTCTAAAAGAAAAGTGAGTGCATATAGGAAATGGTAGAGCGTATCCAGACTAGCTGAACGTTAAATAAGGATAGATAAATATAGACCATGCTAGAATTTTTCAGTCACGAAATTGTCCAAAACGCATTTAGCGCCGGAACCATTGTAGCGATTATCGCTGCCTGCATCGGTTACTTCGTCGTGCTCCGCTCACAGACGTTTGCCAGCGAAGCGCTATCAGATATTGGTTTCGCCGGAGCAACCGGAGCTGTCGTCTTCGGTTTCAGCTCGCTAATTGGCATGCTCATCTTCTCCATGATATCCGCGCTCGGGATGGGCGCACTGGGAGAGCGCATCCGTGGGCGCGACGTTGAGATTGGAATGGTACTTTCATTTGCCCTGGGTCTGGGCGTACTTTTTCTGACCATCTACACCCAGACAGGCAGCGCCGGCACCAACTCGGGAGTAGGCATCCTCTTTGGTTCTATCCTGAGCGTCAGGCGCTCGGACGTACTGATAGCGCTGGGATGTGGAATTCTATTATTGATTCTCCTGGCATTCCTGTATCGTCCACTACTCTTTGCATCCATTGATCCTGAAGTAGCGCTAACACGAGGTGTGCCAGTACGGACCCTCTCAATCATCTTTCTACTCATGCTCTCAATCACGATCTCCATTTCCATCCTGGTAGTTGGAGTCCTATTGATCATAGCGCTGCTGATCGCGCCCGCCGCCACCGCTCTACGCCTGACCCACCAGCCCCGCCACTCGCTGATCTTATCCATTGTCCTCAGCCTGGCATGTACCTGGAGTGGGCTCATCCTGGCCTTCACTGGCAGTTTCGGCAAATACCTGCCGGTAGGTTTCTATATCTCAGCCATAGCCGCGGCACTCTACTTTATCTCGATCATCATTAATCGTCTGGGGATTATTTATACGCCTCGACGAGTTGAAAAAATTGTCCGCTGCACAGATCGTGAAGAGCACGCGCAGCCAAACTATTAGTGCATATAAATATAAATGAAGAGTAGTTTAGATCATGGCTGTTGTGGTAAACTATATTAACCACAAAATATACCGGCGTTGCAACCAGGGGACACAGAAGTTGATGGCGAGGAGCAAGCAATCCAGCAACAAAAGAGCACATACATATCAAATGGAGAAATAGCAATGTCAAAGGAGATAACGGACAAAATCTATATGGCGTTTGACGAAATGAGTCAACGCAACACCCGTCCACGCCGACTCATTGCCGAGCGGCTAGTACAACTGGCTAACTCCGGGCACGACTTCACCACCGATGATCTCTGGCAAGAACTGCGAGCCGTAGAACCCAAAATTGGTCGCGCAACCGTCTTTCGCTCCATCGAAAAGCTGGTAGACAAAGAGCTACTCGACCGCATCGAGTTCGCCGATGGCACGCATCACTACCGTGTCTGTGGAGGGAACCATCACCATCACCTGACCTGCACCCAATGTCATCGTGTGGTCGAAGTTGATCTCTGCCTTGCCCCGGAACAGTTAAACGCCATCGGGGATCAGACCAACTTTGAAATCGAAGGGCATTCCCTCTCACTCTTTGGACGCTGCGAGGCCTGCCGCTCCTGATGTGATAAAAAGTTGTGAAAGAATAAAAATCTGATAATAGCAGAGTCCACATTTGCTATTGTCAGGCGTAACAACTAATAAAGGCTCAATTTATAGATTGGGCCGCTCAAAATAAAATCCCCACCAGGCATGCTTCAAGGTGCTTAAAACAATATGATCAGTGGCTCCAAACAAACCCCTGGTTTGTTTTTTATGCCCGCAAGCACAGGCACGCGGAAAGGAATGCAGCGAGTATGAAGTACCATGACGGGTCGTGTCAGGCTACAAGAGTGGCTGGCAAGCTAGCCGGTATCAAGAAAATAGCTGTATTACAGGCCAGTACGCCAGGAGACTTCATCTTCACCCTGCCAGCGTTAGAAGTGTTACGCCATACTTATCCCAGGGCAGAAATTGTATTGCTCGGCCAGAGCTGGCAGGCGGCATTTCTGCATGGGCGCCCCTCACCGATCGATAGAGTAGTGATCATACCGGCTTACAAAGGCGTGAATACTGCAAGTCATAGTGAAAAACAGCGGGACGAGCAAACGCAGTTCTTTAGCCGCATGCAAGCGGAGCACTTCGACCTGGCACTACAGATGCAGAACGGCGATAGAGACACCAACACCTTCCTACTCAAGCTCAAAGCCCGCGTTACAGCCGGGCACAGCACGCCCGATGGTCCCCAATTGGATCGCTGTCTCTCATACACATTGTTCCAGCACGAAATCCTGCGCTGGCAGGAAATCGTCGCCCTGGTAGGAGCGCCAAAAAATGGATCCACGCAACCCCGGCTGACCGTAACAGCAACGGACCTCAAAGAATCATTACAGGTAGTACCGGAAGATACGCGGCCCCTGGTTGCTCTGCATCCCGCAAACAACGATCCGCGCAGTCGCTGGCCCGGTCACCAATTCGCCAGCGTAGGAGAGGCACTGGTCAGAGAAGGAATGCGCATTGCCATCACAGGTAGTGAGCAAGAGACCGACATCAGCGCGCAAATCGCGAGGCAGATGAAAGCCTCCGCGCTGGATGTAGCAGGAAAGCTTACCTATGCGGGGCTCTGCGGCCTGTTCTCCCGTTGCCGCATTGTCATCGCCAACGATGCAGCAACACAGCAACTGGCCAGCTGTATTGGGACCGCCACCATCGGTCTCTACTGGTGTGTCAATATGCTCACCAGAGGCCCGCTCAATCGCCAGCGTCATCGCCCCTTTATCTCCTGGCAGCTAAGCTGTCCTACCTGTGGGCATAACCAGCTCTACGGAAACTGTGGACATCTGGACTCGTTGCTAACAGACATTAGCAGCGACCAGGTGCTCAGCAGCGCCAGAGAACTCCTCAAGGCATGAGTGACGGCGCCACAAAAGAGAGAGGCAGAGGTAGCTAGCCCTGTGAACCCCAACAACGGGGTGGGCGCATGCGCCCACCCCGTTTTTTTATGATGTGGGGCCGAAAATGTGCTCGGCACATTTTCGGCCCCACATCATAAAAATTTTGGAGCGCCGAAGGCGCGAACAATTGCTGGTGAGCAACATAAAGAGCATGGTTTCCCAACATGCCAGAACGTTTTTTTCAAAAGCACGAGGCAAAAAAAAACAGGTCGTAATTTCGGGGACTTCGTACGTACTTATAGAGTAGAAAGCAGCATGCGGTACCATGCAAGCTAGCAAGAGAAAATACGGCAACGCTAGCCGGTATGTGCGGATATTTGTCCTAGTAGCATAGAGATAAAGTTACATACATATAAAATCGGCCGTTTCAAACCGTTAGGAAAAATATTTTAAACTCATATAATCGGTCATGAGAGTTGACTAAATTAATGAATTCAATACAATTTGATCAAATCTACTGGCTATTGCTCGCCTTCGGCCTCTGTTTCCTGGGAAGCTTGCTCTTATGTGGCCTGGCCCGCAAACTCTTTCCCACATTCCGCAGCGGTGAGCACAAACCGGGCACGCATCGCACCGATATGCCAACGAGCAGTGGACGCGCAATTAAAACGGTCGAGCTACCGCTAGTTGGAGGGCCGGCCTTCACAATAGCAATTATCGGCAGCGGTATCAGTGCTGGCTATATTTTAAACTTAAATCAGAATCAATGGAACCTTCTCTTGATCGGCTTAGGTGCAACCCTCGGCTACGCCACAATTGGCTTTCTAGATGATTGGCGTAAAGTTTATAGCAATCAAGGCTTATCCGAGTCAGCTAAATTTGCCGGCGTCTTCCTGGTCTCAGTAATCGCCGCCGTTTGCTACTTCTTTTTCTTCTCCGCGGGGCAAGAATCTTACAGTCTCTGGAAAGACCTGCCGATCCTTGGGCGCTTGATATGTAACAGCCCAGTAGCAGTAGACCAGCCCTGCCGGGTCATATTTCCGCAGCTTGCGTACTTTGGCTGGTTTATCTTCCTGGTCCTGCTGGTAGGCTTTACCGGCACGGCAACCGCCGTATCGGTTGATTTTAGCGACGGCTTTGATGGGCTATCTGGCGGCCTGGTCGTCAGCGCAGCCATCGCCCTGGCACTGGCAATTACCAGTCGTCTGCAAGATATTGGAACGCATCCCGAGGGCATAGTGCTAGAGTTGCTGGCCTTGATCTGCGTAGGAGCAGCACTGGGATTCTTACCCTGGTGCTGGCCCTCGTCCTGGGCGGCCAGGCGCAGTGGAGTCGTCAAGCGGCGCGCACGCATCATTATGGGAGATAGTGGGGCCCTGGCACTGGGTGGTCTGCTGGCCATGATCGCCCTCTTCTCGCGTAACGAAATTCTGCTGCTAACCACCATCGGAGGCGTTTTCGTCCTGGAAGCTCTCTCGGTCATCGTCTCGACCCGCGTCCTTACGCCATTCTATCGTCGTCGCTTAAAGATTCTACGCTTCGAGCATAAAAAGGAATTCGTGCCGCACACAGAGTTTCCGCTGCCTTTCCTGGCCACGCCCCTGCACCATCACTTCGACCTGTTAGGATGGGATAGGAAGCGGATCGTCTATTGTGCCTGGACGCTGGGAGCGATCTTCGCCGGACTGAGTGTGCTCATTTCGGTGGACACTATTAGCTGGCAGCGCTACCTGGCTCGTTTCCTGGCCTTTGTCCTGATGGCAGCCATCTGGTCCAGCGGTACCTGGTCCAAATGCTACTTTGTAGGCAAACAATCGATAGCGGGTCGCGGCCGCCACCGCCGTCTGGCCCTGTATTATGGTTATCCCTTGAGCATCATGGGGATCAACCTCTATCATCACGTTGAAAGCATCGAGGCCAGCGAAGATGTGATCGAAACGCCAGCAGAAGAACTGGCCCTCTGGCAACGCATGACGATCTTTGATGCGCGAGCCATGCTCGGGCTTTACTGCTATCGTGCGGGCTACTATCCAGCCGCCATGGCTCAATGGAGCCGCATCCCTGAACGCAACCGGCACTTGCGGCCAGAAATCGGCATACTCTTAAACGAGGTTGATAATCGCCTGGCACTGGAAAAACAGGAGACCCAACCGATGCGCCGCGACCAACTGCGAGCAAAAATTGAAGAGACCAGGCATCCAATTCTCACCGGCAACTTACCACCTGCCGATATGCCCAACCCATATGAGCCTATCAGCGAAGAAGAGATGAGTACTGGAAATACCGGAGGCCCCTGGAAAGCGCTGGTGCTCGACAATAAAACGGAGCACGATCAATCCAGATAAGAAGAAAAAGCAATAAGAAAAATGAAAATCGTAGATGCGCCCCTTGCGGGCGCTTCCTTGCTCCTCGCTCGAAAACGTACCAAATTGTATTAAATTGTTATCCACATCAGCGACATTGCCAGGTAATGGTTACCTGGATAGTATTTTGTGGGCCCTGGATAGTAAAATGCGCGCTCTTATTGCTCTGGTTCCCAAAGCCGCAACGCAAAGCCACAGTAGCATTCACTAGCTGGGAATCCTGCGCCCCAATAGTACCCTGATTATTGTCCCCATCCTCAGAATTAATCGAGCCAAGATACGTCGGAAGATTAGAGGTAGCGACCCAATGCACATTGTTATTGCTCCGATTGATCAGGGTAATCGGGCAAGTCGCCAGGTCAAATCCCATGATCGAGCAACCATCTAGATTTTGAAAAGAGGTCCTATCTGCCTGCAACAACTGAGAAATGGCCACCGCTGTCGCTGTCGCTGCAACATGCTGTCGCGTAACCGCCGTCGCAGTGGCATTGAGGTGCGACTGGGCCACCGCGGTACTGGTGGCATCGCGCTGCGCCACCGCCGTCTGGGTAGCGCTGATATTATGAAGTGATCTGGCCACCGCCGTCTGCGTCGCCGCATGGTCCGTCGAGGCAAAGATATTCAGGCCACCCATTGGATGACTAAAAGTAAAGGCATACGCCCAGCCAGCACCGCCCACCAGCAGGACCAGCGCAACCAGAAAAATCAAGGTCATCTTACGCGTAGAAAAATCCTGTGCGGGCTGGAAACGCCGATAAGGCAAAGGAGTTACAGCATCCTGCTGCTGAGCAACGCGCCCACCGGTAATGGCGACTGTAGGAGTGCTATGGTCCATAAGTGCGAGGCGTACCGGCGCAACATTATCTTCATCGGACCACCTGTCAGGTGTCAGCCAGGGTAGCTTACCAGAGGCACTGGCCTGCAGAGATTTTTGAAAGGCCCGGGCAAAATCAGAAACAGAGGGGAAGCGATCCTCCGGCTGCTTGGCCAGCGCACGCAATAAAACGGCATCGACACCAGGAGGAAGCGCGGGATTCAAACGCGAGGGAGGATCAGGCGGCACATGCATATGCTTATACATAATCTGACCAGGTGCGCCTTCAAAGGGCGGCTGGCCGACCAACAGTTCATAGGCCATAATCGCCAGCGCATATTGATCCGTGGCAAAAACAGGATGTCCATCCCATTGTTCAGGAGCCATATATGTTAATGTGCCACGAATAGTCTGGCTGGTATGCGAAGTAACCAGCAGCGATCGAGCCACACCAAAGTCCGCCAGCAGCAGATCGGGCTGCGATGGCTGCTCTGGCCGGATACGCAATAGAAAATTGTCTGGTTTCACATCCTGATGCACAATACCCTGGCTATGTGCATGCTGCAGAGCGCCCGCGGCCTGAGAAATAAAGCGCGCCACCTCCGACGGAGGTAATAAATCATGATCGTCACGCTCCCTCACCCATTGATAGAGCGAACCCTCAGGTCGATACGGCATCACCATATAGGTCAGGGTAGCACCATTTACCTCTTGCTCCCCATAATCGAAGAGTGGCAGGATAGCTGGATGATCTAACCCGGCAATAGCATGCATCTCGCGCTCAAAGAGCTGGGTTGACTTCTGGGCGTTTTCCGACGCACGATACATAGGCGTATCGTTCCGTACCACCTTTACCGCCACACGCCTCTTGATACGCGTGTCATCCGCCAGATAGACCTCACCCATACCGCCGCTTCCCAACTGCTGCTGCAAACGATAGCGACCAAGGTATATTCCTTCTAAGGACATACCACTCTCCTTGGAATCATTAGAAGATCAACACACAGATTCATCAGCGCTCATCTTCCTTAATGAAAACACTATCATCAATATAACACACAATGATATGAAATTCATAAAAATAAGCAAATAGGTACTTTATAATAAAACGTGGATGCCAGCAGAATTAACAGTAGCAAAGTTTAGCGCCCCCGCTCGGGCGTTCGCATGCGCGGCCGCGCTGGTTTCATCGTGTAGTGTGGACATCGTGCTCGGCACAATGTCCACACTACACGATGAAAAGATTTTTGAGTGCCAGGGACGTGAATAGGCTGGTTAGCGGGTAACGACGTTGATCAGGCGACCGGCTACGTAGATGATATTCTGGATGGAACGATTGGCTATGAAATTTTGGATTCTGGTGGTGCTGATTGCCTGTTGCTTGATGGCTGCTTCAGGGGTATCAGCGGGCACCTCGATGCGATCGCGGACGCGCCCATCGACCTGGATGGGCAGCCACAACGTCTCTTGCTGAATGGCCTCGGGATCGTAGGTGGGCCAGGAGGCTATATGTATGGAGCTGGCATGGCCGGTCTGCTCCCATAATTCTTCGGTGATAAAGGGGGCAATAGGAGCCAGCAGCACTAACAGCGTCTCTATTTCCTGGTCCGTGGTGTGGGCTTTACGCACCAGGGCGTTGAGGTATTCCATCAAAGTGGCAATGGCGGTGTTGTACTTGAAAGCCTGCATATCTTCGGTGACGCGCTTGATCGTTACATGCAACATGCGCCGTGCATCGCGCGTCAGTGACTGCCGCGCGGCAGTTGACTGGGAGTGTTGCAGCACTAACTGCCAGGTACGATCCAGAAAGCGAACCACGCCGCCGATACCGCGATCACTAAAATCGCCATCAGCTTCGTAGGGTCCCATAAACATCAGATACATGCGGAAGGCGTCTGCACCCAGATGTTTAACGTAGTGATCGGGGTTAATCATGTTACCGCGAGATTTGGAAATCTTGGCACCATCGCGGGTAATCATACCGTTAGCACGAAAACGCCGGAATGGTTCGCTAAATTCTAGCAGTCCCAGATCGTGCAGGGCCATGGCAATGAAGCGCACATACATCAGATGCAGCACGCTATGATCGGCGCCCCCGATGCACATATCCACTGGCAACCAGCGCCGCGTCATCTCAGGATCCCAGGCATGGTTTTGATCAGCAGAGGAGGGATAGCGTAGGTAATACCAGGCGGAATCCAGGAAGTTATCGCTGACATCGGTCTCGCGCCGGGCAGGCTGGCCACAAACGGGACAGGTTGTATTAACGAAACTTTCGATGGCCGCCAGGGGAGAAACGCCGGTGCCGGTCGGCATCCACTGCTCCACGTCTGGCAACAGTACTGGTAATTGATCCTCAGGCACAGGCACCGCACCATGCTCGGGACAATAAATGATAGGAATGGGAGGTCCCCAGTAACGTTGACGGCTAATCAGCCAGTCGCGCAAACGATATTTAACGCTGCGCTTTCCCAGCTGCCGTCCCTCAAACCACTCACAGATGGCCGCACGAGCTTGCGCCGAGGACATGCCTGTATATACGCCCGAGTTCACCAGCACGCCCGGCTGGGTGAATGCTTCTGTCATGGTGCCAGCATCGATTACCTGCTCGGCAGAGGATTGTACCACCACACGCACCGGCAACTGCTCCTGGCGGGCAAAGGCCAGATCGCGCTCATCGTGTGCCGGCACGCCCATGATCGCGCCGGCCCCATAGCCCTCCAAAACAAAATCGGCGATCCAGATCGGAATATGCTCACCCGAGAAAGGATGGATAGCATAAGCGCCCGTAAAGGCGCCCGTCATCGTCTGCTCCTGCCGGGTGCGCAAACTATTCACTGTCTCCTGATAAGCTCTAACACTGTCCTGGTAAGCGGGCGCGGTAATTTCAGCCACCAACGCATGATGAGGGGCCAGCGCCACAAAGGTCATACCAAAGATAGTATCCGGGCGGGTCGTATACACCTCTACAAATGTACCTGCTTTTCCGGCAATCTCCATCTGGAATTCCAGACCTTCAGAGCGACCAATCCAGTTGCGCTGAATGGACTTAACACGCTCGGTCCAATCCAGATTATCCAGATTATCCAACAAGCGTGGGGCATAACTGGCCAGTTTTAAAAACCACTGCTCCAGCCAGCGCCGCTCAACGACGGAATCACAGCGCTCACAGCGGCCATTAATAACCTGCTCGTCAGCCAGCACAGTTTTATCTTTAGGGCACCAATTAACGGGAGCAGCCTTACGTTCGGCCAGTCCACCTTTAAACAACTGCACAAAGATCCACTGCGTCCAACGATAATAAGCCGGATCGGTTGTATTCACCTCATGCAACCAGTCAAAGCGATTACCCATGCGCTTCAACTGCTGCTCGCGAAAATGCTCAACATTATGAGCCGTCAGAATACGAGGATGAATGCCACGCTTAATAGCGAAATTCTCGCTATGGATGCCAAAGGCATCAAAGCCCATTGGCTCAAAGACGTCGTGGCCCTGCATCGCCATCAAGCGACCATGCACATCCGAGCCAACATAGGAATAAAAATTGCCAACGTGCAGCCCCTCAGCGGACGGGTAAGGAAACATCATCAGGTTGTAATAAGGGCGCTGCGCTTGCTGCAGATCTACCTGATAGAGTTTCTGTTCCTCCCAGCGGGCACGCCATTTGGCCTCAAAACGAGCAAAGTCATACTTAGGGGCGCGGATACGCTTTACAGCCTGCTCCAAAGCCGCATCAGAAGATAATGCTGCGCCAGTAACAGCGGCGGGAAATCTCGCTTCAGACACAAGATCCTCCTTATGATTCACATATATGGAACATTTTGCGGAGGACAGGGTTCAGCGATGCAAAACAGGCATCAAAAAAGCGCCCTCCGCCCTGGCAAGGGCGAAAAGTGCGCACAGACCCACTTTCGCGGTACCACCTTGTTCACCATCGCCTCGCAGCGACGGCCTTTTGAGTGCCAATACACCCGAACCCTGTAACGGGAGTACCCGGAGCCAGCTACTTCCATCCAGCAAGATGTTTCACCGGCACGGCTCACAAGGGAGTTTCAGGTTGCTCTGAATGCCGGCTCACACCACCCGCCGGCTCTCTGCAATCCCGGTCAACCCTACTTTCCTTGTTCAAGGCCATGCTTATATTTCTTCTATTCATGCATAAATTACCTGATATAACGTTCTTTGTCAAGAGGGACATAATAAGCCACAAGGCTCGAACCCACGAGGGGCATTTTCGTGTGTGGAGGAGAAATCGGCCGCAAGGGCCGAACCTACGGAATCGCATTTATTGTTGCTTTTTACATGATGAAACGGCGCTCTGGATAAATATGAGGCAAGAAGGTGCTCAAGTCATCTAGACCACTATACCAGAAAATATGGTATAGTAAGAAAAGCAGCATGAATCGCAAAGGAAAGACAGATGCAGGGTAAACACAATCCGTCAAAAATATGCGTCGACAATCGAACCACCCCAAGCCATAGGTTCGGACCTTGCGTCCGATTTACCCGTTGATACACGTAAATGTTCATCGTTGGTTTTCGATCATAAAAGGGGATAATATATGTCATCATTGTTAGAGCAGGAGATCCATAGTCAGCCTGAAGTTATCGCGCGGTTATTGGATAAGGAGACGCGGCACATTCAGCAGATCGTAGCGCAGTTGCCCGGCTTCGATTATATTTTGATTGCGGCCCGTGGTTCATCAGATCACGCGGCTACCTACGCCAAATATGCCTGGGCGACGATGGCTCGCTATCCTATCGCGCTGGCCGCGCCTTCCTTGCAAACGTTGTATGATGCTCCTCCGCGAATGAATAACGCGCTGGTGGTGGGCATCTCGCAGTCCGGTCAATCGCCAGACATCGTGGCGGTCCTGGAAGAAGGCAAGCGGCAGGGGCGTCCGACCATCGCGATCACCAATGATAGCAATTCGGCACTGGCCAAAGCTGCCGACCATGTCGTAGAGTTGCACGCGGGACAGGAGCGGAGCGTCGCCGCCACAAAAACATATACAGCCCAGCTGGCAGTGATGATGCTCTTCGCAGCCAGCTGGAGCGGCGACCAGCAGCGCCTGGCCGAGCTACAGCAGGTGCCCGACGCGATCGCCAGCATACTGCAAAACGCAGCAGAGATCGCGCAGCGAACGGAGCGCTATCGCTACATGAACCAGTGCGTCGTAGTTGGACGTGGCTACAACTACGCGACCTCATTCGAACTGGCACTCAAATTAAAGGAGCTGACCTATGTCATGGCCACCGCCTACTCATCGGCAGACTTCCGGCATGGTCCCATCGCCACCATCGAGGAGGGACTCCCAACCATCCTGGCCATGCCAGGCGGGGCCGCCTTCGCCGACATGATCGAACTGGCCAAGGATCTCCAGCAGCGCCAGGCTGAACTACTGATTATCTCGGACACTGAGGAAGCCCTCAAACTGGCCCAGACACCTTTCGCCATCCCAACTGGCATACCCGAATGGCTAAGTCCAATTACCGCCATTATTCCCGGGCAGCTCTTTGGATTACATCTAACCCTGACGAAGCGCTTACAGCCAGACACGCCTCGTGGTCTGAACAAAATTACCCTCACCCGCTAACCAGACACAATAAAATGCGACCCTTTGACGTGTTGCAAAGGGTCGCATTTTATCAGGGATACACAGTATAGCAGTTAGTGAGCAATCAGCGAATCGGAAAAATACCAGGGTACCTCTTGCCGACGTCGCTGCTCATAGCTGGCAATATCATTGCTCATCTGCAAGGTCCAGCCGACCATGTCCAGCCCCTTCAACAGGCGCTCTTTCCTGAAGGCGTCAATCTCGAAGTGGATCACCTCCTGGTTGGGACGTGTCACAGTCTGCGCGGCCAGGTCAATGGACAGCGTATAGCCGGGATTGGACTCGACCTCCGCCATCAATGCATTGGCCACAGCTTCAGGAACCGTGATCGGCAGGATACTATTACTGAAACAGTTATTATAGAAGATATCGGCGAAACTAGGAGCGATAATGGTGCGGAAGCCATACTCGGCCAGAGCCCAGGGAGCATGCTCACGCGATGAGCCACAGCCAAAGTTGTCGCCGGCCACCAGGATACTGGCGCCCTGATAGCGCGGCGCATTCAAAACAAAATCAGGATTAGGAGTCTGCTGCTCATCTACATAGCGCCAGTTAGCAAACAGAGCCTCGCCGAGACCAGTACGCTTCACCGTCTTCAGGAAGCGCGCAGGCAAAATCTCATCAGTATTGACATTAACGCGATTCAAGGGCAGAACCAGCCCGGTATGCGTGGTAAATGGTTGCATATGTCTTTTTAGCTCCTCTTCACTCCCAGGCGCGGATATCAACAAAATGACCAGCTACAGCAGCGGCAGCAGCCATGGCTGGACTGACCAGGTGGGTACGGCCACCACGTCCCTGGCGTCCCTCAAAGTTACGATTACTAGTTGAAGCGCAACGCTCACCCTCGCTCAAGCGATCCCCGTTCATAGCGATACACATGCTACAGCCTGCCTCGCGCCACTCAAAGCCAGCCTCACGGAAAATATCGGCCAGCCCTTCTTCCTCAGCGATACGGCGTACATTTGTTGAGCCAGGAACCACCAGCGCACGCACATTGGGGGCCACATGCTTACCCTTGACATACTGAGCAGCCATGCGCAGATCATCCAAACGCGAATTGGTACAGGAGCCAATAAACACCGTATCCACCTGAATATCAGTCACCTTTTGACCGGCGTTCAGACCCATATACTGCAAAGCTCGCTCATAGCTCTCACGCACCTGAGGATCAGTCTGTGCCGCAGGATCAGGCACGCTGCCAGTGACATCAAGAACCATACCGGGATTAATGCCCCACGTCACCTGGGGTCCCAGACCATCCACATTAACCTCATGGACCGCGTCATACTGCGCGCCGGGATCGCTCGCCAACTGGCGCCAGGCAGCAACGGCCTGCTCGAACAGCTCGCCCTGCGGGGCATAGGGGCGGCCTTTAATATATTCAAAGGTCGTATCATCGGGGGCCACCATACCCATGCGCGCGCCCGCCTCAATGGCCATATTACAGAGCGTCATGCGACCTTCCATCGACAAAGCGCGAATGGCCGAGCCGCTAAACTCGATCACATAACCGGTCCCCACGCCCGTTCCCAGCTTACCGATAATCGCCAGCGCCAGATCCTTCGCCGTCACGCCGTCCGAAAGCTCGCCCTCAACGCGAATATTCATCGTCTTCGGCTTTTCCTGCCAGAGACACTGCGTGGCCAGCACATGTTCAACCTCACTGGTACCGATGCCAAATGCCAGAGCGCCAAAGGCCCCATGGGTCGAAGTATGGGAATCGCCACACACAATCGTCATGCCTGGCAGCGTAATACCCAGCTCAGGGCCAATAATATGCACAATACCCTGGCGTGTATCCTGCATATCAAATAACGTCAGACCAAAGTCACGCGTATTCTGTTCCAGAGTAGTAATAGTGGTAGAAATCGCCGTATCAACAATATCCAACTTACGGCGACCCTGACTGGTCGGAATATTATGGTCCAGCACCGCCACCGTAGCATCCGGACGTCGCACCGGCAATCCAGCGGCACGCAGGCCAGCAAAAGCCTGGGGAGAGGTCACCTCATGCACAAGGTGACGATCGATATAGATAAGGGTGGCCTCACCAGGTTGATCCTTAACCACATGGGCTTTCCAGATTTTGTCAAACAGAGTTTGTGGATGCCGTTTATTACCATCCACTGCTTGCTTGTCAGCTACCATATGCACCTCTTCTCCTGAGTACCAATGTCCCCTGGCAACAACAGGGACCACAGCAAGCGCACAGAATTATGCGCTGTAATTCACCAAATGCTTTTTATAGCCTGGCATTATTACATGAAGTATAATAACATAAAATTGATATGTCTAATACTTATTATAGCTAAGGTTGATGCCTGTAAGTTATCAGTATGAAAGGTAAAAGATGGAACTACGTCAGCTCACCTATTTTCTAACAGCTGCGCAAACCCAGAATTTTCGCAAAGCAGCCGACATTTGCCTGGTAGCGCAGCCGGCTTTGAGTCGTCAGATCGCCGCGCTGGAAGCCGAACTGGGGATAGAACTCTTCCGCCGGGTGAAACAACGCGTGGTTCTCACACCAGCTGGACAAGAATTCGCCACGTATGTACGCGATGCCCTGGATCATTTGCAGCAGGGGCAGCAAGCCATGGCACGCCTGCAGGACGGGGAGCATGGCACCATTCACATTGGCAGCATAGAGCCCCTCACCACCGTCTTCCTGCCCACAATCTTCCCCATCTTCCACCAGCGCTATCCCAACATCCAGCTCAAAGTACGCGTCAGCCGCACCGATGAACTGCTCAAGCTCATCGAACACGGCGAGCTAGACCTCGGGCTCATCTTTAATCCCAACGTACATCCCGAAGTAGTAGTCGTCAAAGAACTCTTTCGCCAGCCGCTGCAAATCATGGTCGCGGCGGATCATCCCCTGGCGCAACACAAAACGAGCCCCGTCACGCTAGCCCAGATCCTACAAGAACCACTATTTTTACTGGGAGAGACCTCGCGCTTACGGCGCGCCGTTGAACGCGCCTTCGCGGCCCAGCACATAAATATTCAACCAGTCGTAGAAATCGAATCCCTGGCAGGCCTGAAAGAGCTGGTCAGGCAAGGAAGAGGCATCACCTTTATGCTGCCTGCGCTGCTCTATCCATCGGAGATCGATCGCGAGGTCGTCCTGTTACCCATTGAGGATATCACCGAAGAATTTGTTTTCGCCCTGGTCTATCCTCGCTTCCGCCACATAGCGCAACCGGCCCGCCACTTCATCAATACCATTATGGACACGCTGGCAGCCAACCAGGCGTAATGCCTATCTTGCCGCTTTCCTGAGCGGGAAGGGAGGAAGCGCCCGCAAGGGGCGCATCTACGGGCTCCTTGTTTTTTCGCACATGATAACAACAATCGAGAAGCACACGATAAAAGCTTTCGGCGTGCTTCTCAGATAATGGAAACATATTCAAGATAAATAGCAGAGCTGTCAATCAGAACCAGGCGTGAATGACGGTCGTCACAATCGTATGGGTCTGCCCCAGCGGGACCACTTTGGCGGTCCAGATGGTTCCTTGTTTGGGTAAGCCAGCAATAACGGTATTATTAGTACAGCCATAATCAACACGCTCATCATCAACCAGCCCGGTAGCGCCAGTCGCAAATGTACAGTACACGCCACCCGACAGTTGCAACACCCAGGGCTGAGTATCAACAGAGGTCACCGTAGTCAACGGCAAACTCCCGGCCAGGCTAAATTTCAAGCCACGTGTATCCGTAGCGGGACTGGCATCGCAGATTACGGAATTCGGCTGGCTGGCCAGGCTAAAGCAAGGATCGTAAATAATATTCCCCACAGTACAACGCCAGGAGTCCTGACGCGGAGCGGCCAGCGACGTTTCCCAACAATCTGCTGTCGAATCAGAAGTAGCACGAACACCAGAAGGGAAAAAATGGGAGACCAGAGTCGCTTTAGGTACCGAAGCAGCCGCGCTACTGCTAGAAAACAAACAGAGTGCCAGTGCAATACCCAGCAAAGCCAGAATAGAACGGGAAACAGACGCTTCTTTTATGTATGCCATGACTTACTTCACTCTCAACTTTCTACATAACACCTGATCATCACGACAAGAACCTGCCACAAAGCAAGGTCCTGTAGTAAATAACGCCAGAAACAAAAAAAAGATCGCAGGGAAACGGGCAGCGTCCTCCCAGGCCAGAACTTTCTATGAGCGCCATGGCTATATTGTTGTAGGTGTCGTCGAGGATTATCCACCTGGCTCTCACTATTATACGATGGTTAAAACACTCGATGCATAAAATCTATTAAAAAAAGCGGAGCAGTTGCACTTTTTCTATGCTCTGTGCAACTGCTCCCGCTGATGAGTCGTCCATGGCTGAAATTATATTATGCCAGGCGTATACGCTGGACAAACGACAGCACTCTCTCGGTAGGATTATGCAACCAGCGGCGCAAAGCAGTAACCAGGGCAGACGCGCACAGACCGCTGACCGCTCCACCAACAATATCTCCTGGATAATGCACACCGACAAAAACGCGAGCAATGCCAATGATACATGCCATAGCCAGCGCAACCAGCAACAAAACAGCAAAAAATTTAGGAGTCAACCCTAGAATTCGTCCTTTGCCGGTCAGATTGCTGGCCGGAGCAAGCTTCAGCCAGGAAAACAAACTGAGCGCCAGCATGCCAACCACTGCAAAGGACCAGGCGGTATGATCACTAGGGAATGAGCCATCGGCCGCATGAGCAACTAGCAAGTGAACATGATGGCTAACAAAAGGGCGCGGCTCATTAATAAACTGCTCAACAGTAAGGTTGATCGCATAAGCAACCAGGCAAGCAATCGCCGTCCAGAGTACAGCAGAACGACGCTCCTGAATCAAAACCTCACTTGCAGGCGACAAAGCGCGCCGTCGCCAGTTCGCGGGTAGACCCCAGGCCATCAGCATCAATATAGGCCAACAGAAAATAAGATTATTAGCACAAAAAATCATGAGTGTATCAAACCAGGGAACGACACCTGCATGCTCATTTAACTCAACAAAAAGATGGTAGTTTTCTTGCATAAAAGAAACAAAAGACATTTTATATTACTCCTAATCCGAAAAGATATGTTTACTGCGCAAAAAAAGATATAAGATTGTATCTGATGGCCACTCCCCATAGGGCTTTGTTCCTCGCTTGCAGGCGGCGCTGACGCGTCCGAGCTTTGTTCTATATGTTGCAAAATGTGCGCAGCACATTTTGCAACATATAGAACATTTTTTGAGCGTCTAAGGCGCTAAAAAACATGCGCTGAGAATGCAAAGGTATAGCAATTGCACGCTGTCTAAACAGAGCAATAGAAAGCCGTAGATAAGTTGTATTGATATATACGGTCAGATTAGCAGTGATTGCTTAAAACAACATTAAATGAAGAGAAGGTACCACCCGGATGGCGATCAGTAATAGGAGCGCTTAAAGTCCTCTTGTAAATAATACGTTGGATCGGCAGCATCAATAATCACAGGAATTTGAGAGCCCGAGGTAGGAAGCTTACTATCGCGCACACGGCGAGAAAAAGTATAAATTTTGCCAGTTTGAGGAGAGGTCCACTCTAATTTGAGTCGATATTCACTACCACCGGAGAAGAAACGGCGTGGCCAGCGCCAGATATGCACCTCATCAAAAGCCACCACCGTAGCCATGATCTGTGTACCATAAGACCGAAACCATGCCTCTTCCTGATTCTGGATAAAGGTATCTGTAAAAATAAACGAAAAACCCACTACCAGGACGCAGGGCAAAATCCATTTCCAGGGCACCGAACCATCGACGATAAAGGCTCCCCACGACGTTTTGATCCCAATCACTCCTACCAGAATGCACAGCAACAACAACGCGATAATGCCAAGGTAGACCCGGAAAGCCCAACGCTGCAGGAGGTAGGCCCTACGAATAGTAGTCCGCTTTCTCCGCTTACCATAGAATTGCTGCTCATCTATATTCTGCTGCATATAAATTATAATAATCTACTTTCTCAAAAAAACAGATAGCTCAACTGACTGTATACCAGGCCTTCAATCATGCGAGCAAAACTGAACTCACGTGAACGGAATCCATAATTGCGTTTCAAGCATGTCACAATTATAATATCTCAAGCAAGAGTAATAAAATAGAAAGAAATGATCAGCAAAAAATGACGGAACCACAAAAGACAGAGCTAGAGTCCTCTATAAAGCAAAAACATATAGCAGAAGAACATCAATTGATCGGGCAGGTGCCAAAACTGCTTGTTTCGCTCAGCTTGCTTGTGATAGGAATCTGCTATTTCTTTCTACCACCCACGCTCAGAGTGGGACCGGAATGGTCACTGCTGGTCATAGAAATCATTCTGCTCATTCCTATGTGGCAATACTGGGTCACCGGACGTGCGATTCCCCATCGCATAGCGCGGCCACTCAGCCTGACGGCAATGGGGGTGGTAACGCTGGCCCTTATCATCGAAATGGTAGCGCTCATCACAAAAATATCAACGTTCAGCAACGGTTTTATACTGCTACGTTCAGCAACTTTGCTGTGGATCAGCAACGTGCTCGTCTTCGCGGTGTGGTACTGGAATATTGATGGCGGAGGCCCACGCAAACGGCATGAGAACAATCATCAGGCTAGCGATTTCCTGTTTCCGCAACAGGTCAATGGAGCTTCCTGGGAGACACATTTCTTCGATTATCTCTTTGTCGCCTTTACGGGAGCCACCGCATTCAGTCCAACCGACACCGCCCCGCTCAGTCGCCGAGCCAAGATACTGATGATGTTAGAAGGGCTCATTTCATTTATGATCGTAGCAGTCTTAATTAGCCGCGTTGCAAACATCTTCTAGCCAGCAAAAAAAGGCAAAACCAGGAATTTTATCACCCGGATAGTACTATAGTGGGAGTATTCCCACTAACAAATCAAAAAATCCAAAAGAATCTCAAAAAAAGGTTTCTTCAAGGTAAAAATAATGTTCTATATACTAGCGCGATAAAAATATTTTGCTTTACATCATAATTCTATAAAGAATATCTCCTCAACTGTCACATTCAGCATAGCCTCGTCTCGCTTTTATAGCTCGTAGCCGCCGAGCCAGAATAGCTTGATTGTGTGATTCGCGTCACCTATTTCCCAACTCACACGTATATATATATGAGGTCATAAACTATTAATTCTAATGATGGACACAAGAAATTTCACCATCAGCGCCGTTATTGTTCAGAATAATGGTAATAAAAAACCGAATGATATAAAGACGTTTAGCAATATATTTTTCTGAATTCCATAGATAGGCCTTTACAAATGTCATTACTTGATATACAATATAAAGACAAATGCCACACAGTTTATTCATTAGCAGATATTTTTTAATATTTTTTCTGCTAATGAATAAATCACCGTTTTGAAACGGTATTCAAATAGTAGAAAACTTGAAAAGGAGACATACCACATGAGCGAGCTATTAACTGTATCTGAAGTTGCAAATATTCTAAGGGTAGACGACACCACCGTTCGCCGCTGGGTTAAACAGGGTGCGCTAGAGGCAATCATTCTCCCACATGTGAACGAACGCCAGGCTTATCGCATCAAACGTGATACCCTTAACAAGTTGCTGTCAGGTCAGACTGAACTGGCACATGCCTGATTTGCACAAGGTACGTACGTATGGTCAACGATTCATGCGATGAAGCAGTTGATCAAAAGAGCGGGTGTCCCGAAAGGGACACCCGCTCTTTTTGTTAAGAATATGTTAGACTCCCAGGGCCCTGGGAGTCTGGTCGCCCCCGCACGGGTGGGTGCATGCGCACTCGATGCGCCAACACATAAAAGCGTTTTTGAGCTCTCAAAGTATGGGAGCTCATGCTGTAAGAAGGCGCGTATGATGGGAGTCAGATACTCTCTAACATTGATGTCAACAAATTTATGCGTAAGTGTAACAAAAATAACAATTGATGATAGCAGCAAAAACATATCCATTACATAGAGAATCACTTTCACCATTCATTCTATTGTTGTTAGATGAATGGTGAAAGTACTAAGGATAGCTGGCACGGCCAGGAAATCAGCAACGCTGCAGGGTCTGTGCGAACAAGGCCACCGAGCCAAAGCGCTCTGAGGGCTTTTTCGCCAGGGCAGTTGCCAACACCGCATTTACAGAAACAGGCAATTTAGGATTCAATGTAGAAGGGGGTGGTGGGAATTTTGTGGTATGTAAAATCTTCATCACATGTTCAGCATTGCCCTGAAATGGAGGACGTCCGGTCAACAACTCATAAGTAATGGCGGCAAGGCCATACTGATCTGAAGCCGGGCCGACCGCTCCATCCCAACGTTCTGGAGCCATGTAAGGAAAACCCTCGGGCTGCTTTGAGAAATATGATCCATCCTGAACTACAGAAAAATCGGCCAGAGCCACTTCCAATTTTGCCATACGCTTATTCTGGTTCAGGACGAGAATATTCGTCAGCTTAAAGTTCTGGTAGGTCACCTGATAATTGTGGGCAAACTGCAGTGCATCGGCCAGTTGAAGAATCACAGGCAAAGCATCCTTCAATGTAAAAGGAGTCCCACTTCCATAGCGACGTATCCAGTTAGCCAGCGATCCTTCGGCACAGAAAGGCATATTTTTATAAATAAAATTCGTACCACTGATATACGACTTACCGCAATTCAACACAGGCAAAATATGAGGATGTTGCAGAGGACCCAATAACTCCGCCTCTTGTTGAAAGACAGTAACCTCCTCAACAGAATCCTTCATTACATAAAACGGTACCATATCCACCTGAATTGCTTTTAGCGCACTCTCTTGCTCGCGCAAGCGATCATAGGTACGATACACCTCACTATACATGCTACCGCCCAGACGGGTCCGAATCTGATAACGCCCCAGACTCTGCCCATCCAGATACACTTTTTCCTTCTTGAGTTGCTCAGCCTTATTCGCATAAGGCTCACTTTTCAGATCCCTGGAGATAGGTGGCTCTGTATATACTGAACGCATAGAAGGAAATTTAGCACCGGAATGAGAAGTAACCTGATCACTTTGTGGACCCACAGCAGGAAGAGACGCTGGTGGAGGAGTTGGGACATGTGAGACAGAACCACGCGCTGGCGCAGAAGCCGAGCCTTTAGGCAAAGGGCCGCTGCTAAAAGGAGAAATAGCAGCGGAATGAATATCGTTAACATTTGGCCAACCAGGCAGGCTATAGCTCTCTTTCTGTTCGCCTGAGCGGTTATTTAAAGGTCTGGTCGTGTTGGCATAAGGGGTGCGAGCTTGCAAGGGTTTGCCGCCAGGTGAAGCAGAGGGAGGAGAGAACTCGCCCGATAAGGAAGAACCGAAGGCAGCAGAACGCGAATCCTGCAAACGGATCATCAATGGCTCCCAATCATAGCGCTGCGCCATCTGCTGCAACAGACGATTCACAAACAAGCGATTCGATCCATCTTCTTGCCCGAGCACGATAGCCAGTGGAAGACAGCTACCACGCAAAAACGAGGTAAACGCATCGAGCTCATTGGACACGATAACAGGCCGATATCCAACAGCGGTCAACAGGCCACCGATATACTGGGCGCGCTCCTGGTATGCATCAATAATCAAAACGGTAAGCGCATTGCGAACAACTATCTCCCTTGATGTTTTCGTCGCTAGAGGCTGTCTTAGCCTTTGCTGCAAGAGATTGAGTAAAGGATTCAAAACGTAATCCGGTTGATCAAAAGAAAACGCGATTTCATGCATTACAGTATTGGCCATCGACAAATTCCTATTTTATACCCAAAAAAGGTATCTAGTGCTGGAACGAAACAACACATTTACTCTAAGATGACATACCCCTTATACATTCTATAACGAACAACTTCGTACACATAACGTGAAAAACACATTCTATGGAAAAATATGTATACTATTCCTGAGTTATTCGATACACCATAATATAAGGTGAAACACTTTATTAATAGATACAACAAATTCATTATAAAAGAAAATCATGTTTATATTACCGATGCTATATATTCCTGACCCAAGGATCGATGGAAGAAAAGCGTTCCTGGACTTCATAGCATGCGTAAGTGTTACTACATTAACATATGTTAATGTAGATATTCAAGAGTGTACAGCCTATCTTTTTCAGCTAGTGCAGACGATAAATATTGGGTATACTGTTTTACATGCACATAAATAAATGTTTTCTGAACAACCGTAGTACGTCCGCACTTGATGGGAGGGCACATTATGGTAAATCAAGCTACCACCGACACAACCGCTGTCGAACAAGTTGTTAAGAAACTGGCAAACGCATGGAATAGTCATAATGAAAAGGATCTGGCAAAGCTCTTTCGCGAGGACGGAGAATTTACCGATGTTTCAGGACAGTTGATGCGAGGCAGGGCTGAAATAGAACAGCTGCACCAACATCCCTTTACAACAACGCTGAAGCATGCCATCCTTTCCATCAAAGATGTACGCATAACCTGGATTACTCCAACCAGCGCCTCAGTGGATGTTCATTGGACTACGACCGGGCACCAGACGCCAGCCGAGCAATCATTACCAGCCAGAAATGGTTTGATGAATCTCATCATAGTCCAGGAACAAGATCAATGGTTGATTGCAATAGGACATAGTTTTGATTTTACAGCAACCTATCGGCGGTCAGATTTCGGAAAAGCTTAGCCAGATAGCATATATGCCAATAAGCGATTGCCTCGCCACCTGGCATCTGCCGAGGTTGTAATGTGCATGCAGCTACAATCGCATGCACACTACAACAGACAATCACTATGCTAGAACATGTTGCGCATGGTCCTTCCTGGCTAACCTGCACACGCTAGAAAAGGAAAACACGGTGGAAAAACAAAGCATTGCCAGGCTGTTTGATCTACATGGAAAGACTGCGCTGATCACAGGTGGCGCGCTCGGCATTGGACAGGCCAGTGCCCGGCGACTCGCAGAAGCGGGGGCCACCATTGTACTGGTCGACATCAATCCGGCGGCTGCCCAGGAGACGGCACGAGAAATCCAGACCCAGGGCGGCCAGGCCACAGCTATCTATGGCGATGTCAGCGAGATACATAGCATTGATGGCATCATCCAAACAACAGTGGAAACATCTGGCAGCCTGGATATCCTGGTCAACAACGCCGGCATTTATCCTTTTTCATCCGTACTAGAAATGACTGAAGCCGCATGGGATCAAGTACTGGACATCAATCTGAAAGGTGCATTCTTCTACGCCCAGAAGGCAGCGCAACAAATGATCAAAGCCGGACGTGGCGGCCGCATCATCAATATATCCTCGATCAATGGCCTGACCCCAACCCGGTATTTAAGCCACTATGACGCCTCCAAAGGAGGTATAATCGCCCTCACCAAAACACTGGCCCTCGAATTAGCACCTCACAACATCAACGTCAACACCATCGCGCCAGGAGAAATCATCACACCAGGCACCTCTTCCGTCTCCTCAGCAACGCTGGCAAAAGCAGGCGTCACCGATATGAATGACAGCGATTTCCTGCAACAAATTCCACTCGGCCGCTTAGGCTTGCCCGATGATATTGCCAGAGCAGTCCTCTTCCTCGCCAGTGACGCCGCCAGCTATATGACAGGAAGTCTGCTCACAGTAGATGGTGGCTATCTACTGACCTGACACCCGGTCTGGAATGCTATGTGCTACCTGCCAGCCACTGTATGTCTCAGAAAGGGATACAGTATAGCCCTTGCTTGTATAGAAAACAGCATGGTAGGATGAACAGGAATATTAGTAATAGAAAGAATTCAGTCTAAAGGATCACTGAATGAGCATTAGCAGTAATATCCTTCAACAGACCAATTATTCTGGCGTCATTATAGCCATGGAAAAGAACCTGATTGAATTTATTATGTATTGTAGTTGTATACCTGGTGCACAGGCCTATCAAAGCATCGATCACATTGCCGCCACTACAGGGATTCCGCAACCATCTCTTAATGTAGTTATGGGCATAAACATGGATGAACAGACGATCATGGCCCGCATAAAAGAAGTCATGATCCCATTTAAAGCTCGTCATGTTCCGATGCTGTGGTGGATTTTTCCGGACACCCAACCTGCCAATCTAGGCCATTATCTGAAGCAAAGCGGATTGCAGTACAATGGGGCAGAATACGGTATGACGATAGAGCTCTCTCAGCTACCAACCAGCCTGCCACCAATTGACGGCTTCAGTATTGAAGAGGTGGAAAACGCAACAGCTCTACAAGAATGGATACATGTCTCGTCCATTGCCTTCGGCGGCGACGCCAGCAACATCGATCCCAATTACATCAAATTTGAACAATGCCTGGGTTGGGGGAAAGACCTGCCATACCGACGTTTTCTTGGCCGCCTCAACGGCAAGGCAGTCGCCACCTCCTCAATTTTTCTTGGCGCAGGCGTCGCAGGTCTATTTTCCGTTGGGACCCTACCAGAAGCGCGAGGTCGTGGCATTGGCAGCACTATTTCTTTAGCCCCTCTATCAGTTGCAAGCGCTTTAGGATACAATATTGGTGTATTACAGGCGTCGCCAACCGGCTATAGCATCTATACCAACATTGGTTTTCAGAAATGCTGCAGCATCCAGACATATCTCTGGGCCCCACGCTAATGTATACCTGCAGGTAAAAAAGCAGAGATAATACAGTAGCCAGAACGTTCAAGATGATAGGAGTGTATGATGCAACCAATCAACCTGCATGATTATGAAGTGCTCGCCCAGAGACGCCTGGCCAGACCTGTGTGGGATTATTACCAGGGAGGCAGCGACGACGAAATCTCACTGCACGAGAATCGTGCCGCCTTTGCCCGGCTACGCCTGCGACCTCGGGTCCTGGTTGACGTCAACAACTGCAACACCGCGACATCCGTACTAACAACAGAGATTGCTATGCCCATCCTGATCGCACCAACGGCAGCACATGGTATGGCCCATGCCGCTGGCGAGTGTGCGACCATACGAGGTGCCGACGCAGCTGGCAGTGGCATGATCGTCAGCAGTAATGCCACATTTAGCATGGAGGACATCGCCAGAGCCAGCCAGGGATTACGCTGGTATCAGCTCTATATCAACACCTTGCCCGAAGCACAACAACAGATCAAAAGAGCCGAGGCAGCAGGTTACCAGGCTATTGTCCTGACCGTAGATACGCCGCTTCTGTCAAGACGCGAGCGCGATAGACGCAACAACATGGGAAACTTCCAAAGGACGTATTATCCCAGGGCATTTGCTGGCAACGCCTCATATACCGTTGAGGGCAACCTGAATGACAGCGAGCGTGCAATTTACGCAGGCCATACTCTCACCTGGGACATTATAGCCTGGTTACGCACGCATACAAGTCTGCCAATCATACTCAAAGGCATTTTAACAGCTGAAGACGCTACGCTGGCAGTGCAGTACAGGGTAGCTGGCATTATCGTCTCAAATCACGGAGGGAGGCAGTTAGACGGGACGATTGCTCCCATCGAAGCCCTGCCAGAAATTGCAGCGGCTGTCAGGGGTCAGTGCGAAATCTATCTCGATGGTGGTATAAGGCGAGGGACAGATGTCCTGAAGGCGCTGGCACTCGGAGCACAAGCAGTCATGATCGGGCGACCAATCCTATGGGGACTGGCAGTTCAAGGTTCCGAAGGAGTAAAACACGTACTGGAGATCTTACAACAAGAGCTCCACTCAGCCATGGTCCTGGTTGGAAGTCCCACAGTGAAAGACATCACTCGTTCACTTATTCAATAGACATAAAGAACAATAACAAAACAACCCGAGGCAATAGAAAGGATCTCCTAAGTACTTTTACTTATGACAAAGAAAAAAGACTACAGCAAAGTTTTAATCTGTCGCGTACTCCTATTTGATTTGGATGGGGTCCTGGTAGACTCAATCGCCAACGTAGAACGCCACTGGGGTGAATGGGCCCAGAGGCATCAATTAGATGCTCAGCAAGTACTGAAAACTATCCATGGGCGCCGCACCATTGATACTATTCGCCAGGTGGCACCCAAATTACCGGCCGAGAATGAAGCACGCTACCTGAACGATATGCAAACGCTGGACACCAATGGAGTCACGGCAACGGCAGGGGCCGCAAAACTACTATCACAATTGGCACCTGAGCAATGGGCCATCGTAACCTCGGGTCCGGCAACCCTGGCCAGAGCACGCCTACGCGCCGCCCAATTACCATTGCCGCGCTTGCTGATCTCGGGCAATGACGTCAAGCAAGGCAAGCCCCATCCCGAAAGCTATCTCAAAGCGGCAGAACTAATGCGAGCCGAACCAGAAGAGTGCCTGGTAATCGAAGATTCACTGCCAGGGATTGAAGCGGCCCACGCCGCCCATATACCAGCCATTGCCGTAGGAAACACCCATCCACGCAATGAACTGAAGAGCGCGGAACTCTGGATTCCTTCCCTCAATCTGTTAAGTATCATCGACACAGAAGAAGAAAATGAGATTGCGCTGGCGGTCTCTGAATAAAATTATTCAGAGACGCGCGCAGCGCGTGTTATTTTTATGCCCATGAGGGCATGGCTGGCCAGCCTGGGGGCGCTGATGCCTCCAATCTCTTTTTTTATGGTGTTTTGAACACATGCACTTTGTGCATGTGTTCAAAACACCATAATTTTTTGTATGTATTGGTGCATAAAAATGCGCACATGCGCATTTTTATGCACCAATACATACAATTTTTTAGAGTGTTGTAAGACCATGCGTTTCACAACACTCTAAAAAAGGGCTGGCTGCGGATGCGACCATCCGCAAGAGGATAAATATTGTGCTGTAGCCTGCCAGGCTACAGCACAATATCCTCCACACGACCACCCATGTGTCGCGTCCAGATTTCAGCTGCCAGCTGCTCGGCATCGTGCTCAAGACCATAGCGCGCAAAGTACTGGCATACGCGCTCAACATCGCGAGCAAAAATCGGGAAGACCTCGTCATGGATGGTATCCACAGCCTGGGCGAAGTCAATAATTGTTACGGCCCCCTGCCAGTACAGGATATTATATTCCGAGAGATCACCATGGATGCGACCATTGGCCAGGCACAACTCAATGTCCGCCAGCAAGCAATCAAACAGCGGTTGTGCCTCATCCTCATTTAGCCTGACATCACGCAAAAGCGGAGCCGCGTTCCCCTCAGTCCCGATATAATCCATCAGGACCGCATTACCGACATACGCCAGCGGATGTGGAACGTGTACCCCGGCTTGAAAAAGCCTGTTCTGAGTTTCAAACTCATATTCGATCCAGGACTGCACGCGAGCAGCCTGACCGCGCGCAGTCTTACGAGCCACGCCGCGCAACCGATTATCACCATGGGCTACCTGGCCCTGCTCATCGCGCTGGGTACGGTTATTACGATAATCCGCATCGTTCTTCAGGCTACGAAACATACGAGGACGATACACTTTGACCGCCAGGTATGCGCGACCAGTGTCGGGATGGGCCGCACAGCAAAAGACGGTCGCCTCCTTACCACTCTTGACCACATGCAGAATATCCAGAATCAGCTTCTGCTCATAGAGAGGGGTCAGCGAAGACAAGATCCAGGGAGCATCACGCTGAGAAGAGAGGAAAGTAGGATTAAAGACAGCAGGCTGATTAACATCAACCCCCTGCTCTTTCAGCCAGCGCTGCACATCAGCGTTACTCTCATAGCTAGTCTTCTTTGTCTGCTTGACATGCACCTCGGGGCGGCGAATAGGTTCCCAGCGCGCTGGCGGTGCCTCATCATCATCTTCTACGTCTATATTATCCTGATAATACTGTTTTGAAAGCTTCTTTACCATAATCCATACTCCTTTTCCCTGACCAAAAACAAACGCACAGCAATGTTGTCACATCCGGCGGCAATCACACCACGCATACAGCGTGCGAGCCCAAGAAAAACATGCATAGTTGAACCTCTATACCCAATCAGGTAGGTGAATAGCGTAACCTGGAGCAGATTGGTGTGGCATAGCAGCTATGGCTGGCGCAGGTTTAAAGCGCAAGCGCATAGATAGCTAGCATGCAAAGCCGGGGAAAGGAAGTTAACGCAGGCACAGCGCAACCACGGCACACACCTGGGAAGCTGTACCTGTGGTCTACTGCTCATAAAAAAACCACAGGTGGCAAGTGCAGCAGTGGTCCATCAATTAGCGAACGTGCGACATAGTGACAGCGATACTGGCGCAAGGCGCAAAGCATCCCCGTCTCCGCGTCGTCACAAGGGGAAATGGGTGAATGATGGTAGCGATAAGATGCACTTACCTCCGGGCGAACTCCGACTCCACGGTCAGAAACGCACGCCCAGAACGAGCGGAGGGTGTAATTGTAAAGCTTAAAGTTGTCATCTTTACCTCCTTTGAGTGCATTGATATAGCAAGAGTGTACCATTCCCTTTTTCCTGTGTCAAGCAAAAAAGCTCCGCTATCGACATAACAAGAAAAATTCAAGGCCAGCGCAAGTTCATGCAGCGCCTTGAAACGCGACAGAAGTTAGAGCGTGAATACAAGATAGGGCCATCACATATCAGAATGACGCGAGAATCACAGGGAAGAAGGCACACCTATGTATAACTACCAGTCCTATGTAGAGGGGGGACTAAACACGCTCCAGCAATGGTATAATCCTGACCAGTGCCTTTGGGACAGTACAGGATGGTGGAATGCCGCCAATATACTCTGGGCACTTTCTGATTACCAGGGCCGCACAAATAATCCCATCTACTTCAATGTTATACGTGAGATCTTTCAAAAACATCAGGGCGGCAACTTTATCAATAACTTCTATGATGACGAAGGCTGGTGGGCGCTAGCCTGGATCAAGACATATGATCTGACGGGTAAACGACCATACTTACAAATGGCCCGTACTATTTTCGCGGATATGGAAGGTGGCTGGGATAACTACTGTGGAGGCGGCACCTGGTGGTCCAAAGAGCGCACCTACAAAAATGCCATCACCAACGAGCTCTTCTTTACAGTCGCCGCTCAACTCCATCGGCGCGTAACGAATGAGGCAGAGCGCGCCTACTACTTCGAGCGCGCCTACCAGGGCTGGACCTGGTTCTGGCGCAGTGGTTTAATCAATCATCAACACCTGATCAACGATGGATTAAATAAATTCTGTCAAAACAACGGCGGCGTCACCTGGACCTACAATCAAGGTGTAATCCTGGGCGGACTGACAGAACTGTATCACATCACCCACGACCGCGGTTATCTCGATGTGGCCGAACAGATTGCCGATGCCACCATCAGCACACTGATAGATCGCTACGGCATCTTACAAGAACCCTGCGAGAATGGCGGCTGCGGAGCAGACGGACCACAATTCAAAGGCATCTTTATGCGTAATCTAGCTACCCTCTATACGGTGCTGCCAAAGGCAAGCTATCAACTCTTTATGCATAACAATGCCAGGGCCATCGTCACAAACAATCCAGCAGGCAATTATCAATTTGGCCTCAAATGGTCTGAGCCGATTGACAGCAGTGATGCTGCCCGCCAATGTTCAGCTCTGAATGCCTTGCTAGCCGCTATGTCATGTGATACAGCCTGAATCAGATGCTAGCTGCCACGCAAACGCCAACCTGCCAACCTCGGAAGATCATCTCCCCATCCCTAACCCTAGTCTTCCTTTGTAAGGCCGCAAAGGTAAAGTTGCTTATGCAAATGAATGTGAAGACATTTTTTTACATAAGTGTAATATTTGTAATTTTTGTCCGTAATTATCTTGACAATGGTCCTGCTTTATGCTATCTTTGAATTGTAAAATATCGATAGAAAAGATTCTGCTACTTTTTTAAGTATCAAGATAGAAAGAGACGGAGGGACCGCATGAAGGCATCAATGCTTTTTAATCGTCGCACCGTGTCTGTCTTGATATCCCATCACTTATACCTCTTTACTGAAAGATGTCTGGCAGACCTGAGTGGTAAAGACATCTACCAAACGGGCGGTAGTTGGCCAAACCTATAGGCAGCTTCGTCAATCTCTCTTGTGTCTTTGCCTCGTGTGACGACCTGAATGGTGTCTGAGGTAATTGTTTCCCAGTTTTTGTTGTTTCGACATCAAACATAAAAATTGTTTGCCGCTGTCAGGCGCACAATTATGATTGTACATTGATAGCCGCTCTATGCTGCGATAGAACCATAGCATAGATCGACTTATGCATGCAATTTTTGCACAAATAGTGCAAAAATATAGCGTTTTGTGCTCAATTTGAGATGCTCGTCCGGTATACGTAAAAGCTGGTAAAGAAAGAAATAGGTGATAGAAATGCTCGAAAAATTACCGTTTTTACGGGGGCGATGCAGAATAGATAAGTAGAACAGTGAAGCAAGTAAAGCAAAAACGCTGACGTCGTTAGAGTGACGACCGCCCTCGCTAGCCGTAGCATTAGCGCAATGATGTGTCTATCGGCACGAAACCATAAGTGAGAAGAGGTGAACATATGATCCAATTCAAGAAGGGTATGATGGTCTTCAATCAGGTTGAGCAGACAACAGGCTTCAAATTCAGCCACGCTGCTCAGCAGCGCGTCGTGCTCACCACGCGGGTACAGCAGACCCGCCAGTCCGAGGGTCGCATGTTTAAAAAAGGGATGATGGTTGGTTCAACCGTCAAGGGTCTATGTTAGAAACCTATCGTTAAACAAATAGTCAGGCTAAGAGGTGAACGTATGGTACAGTTCAAAAAGGGTATGATGATCTTCAGGCAGATCGAGCCAGCTAGCGATCTGAAGCGGGGTCAGGCTGCTCAGCAACGTGTCGTACTCACCACACGCATGCAGCAGCCACAAGAAACTCGCGATAGGATGTTCAAAAAAGGGATGATGGTTGGCGTGCGCGCCAAAGAATTGTGCTAAGAGAGAGTGCTTTGCGGACGGGTGCGCATACGCACCCGTCCGCTTTTTATTCATTAATGCCACAAGTGCGCTATACGCACTTGTGGCATTAATGAATGGGCTCCACTATCTTTTGAGCCCTAACGGATGTGCTTATCAGGCGGGTCTTTGGTTGGAGACCTGTTTAGCAGACTGTTTGTTACTGCTCACCATACCAATTACGACAACCACAATGGCCACCAGCAAGAGAAGCCAGAAGAGCAGGGTTGGCAGGGCAAAACCTATCAGCGTATCAATCGCATAGGCGCCCGGACCCGTCAGCGCTACGACCAGACCCATAAACATCAAGACCAGTGGATATTCGTAACCACCTTGAGTAGACCATAAGCCATTTGACCAGTGAAAGCGTATCACTGCCATCAACATGCTAGCAATGATGCCAATCGCAGCCAGAGGTGTCAATAGACCCAGCGCAAAGAACAGGCCACCCACAAACTCACCACCAGCTCCCAACAGCGCCCAGAACCAGGCGGGAGCAAAGC
>NZ_BNJJ01000003.1 GCF_016587435.1 Dictyobacter formicarum | reverse complement strand
GTGAGCAGAGTTACCAGGAATATATGCAGCCGGGCGCCTATCGATCAGCTCCGCTGGGGCAGCCAAAGGATGATGCTTATCGCTCGGTGCCGTCATCCTCCTATCCAGCTCAGCCTGCGGGAAGAAGTCCGTACACGCCTCTATCCCCCACGCCAGGCACCTTTGAGCATGAGCAGGCGCGGCCAACTTATCAGAATAGTTACCGGCAGGGTGGATATATTACGGGTGATAATAGTGGGGCGCCGTTTGGTCCTCCTCCTGGCGCTGGCCAACCGGGCCCGAAGCGCAAGCGCAATGGTTTGCGCACCGGCGCGATTATGGCTCTGACGCTGGTATTGGCGATGGTCTTTGGCGTCGGGCTTTTTGCTGGCTGGCAGTTTGGACGCACCAACAGTAGTACATCTACGGCGACTGTGCCCAGCAGTAATAATTCATCGCTGCAGCCTGGAACGGTGCCGCAGCCGACCGTGCCCGCGTTGACCAACAATAATATGCAGGCGGTTCGTGAAGCGGTGGTGGCCAAGACGCGACCGGCCGTAGTTCAGATTAATGTGCAGACACAGAAAGGTACGGCACTGGGTTCGGGTGTCATTATCGACAAGCGCGGCTATATCGTGACCAACAATCACGTGGTTGATGGTGTTACCACCGTTGATGAGGTCGTCTTATCGGATGGTACCCGTATCCGCAATGCCCAGGTCGTAGGTACTGATCCCGCAGATGATCTGGCGATCATCAAAATTAATCCGCCGACCAATATGGCCGTCATCTCGCTGGGTGATTCCTCCCAGTTGCGGGTAGGACAGGATGTGCTGGCGATTGGTAACCCGTTGGGCAACACTCAAACTGTTACCAATGGTATTGTCAGCGCCCTGGGACGTAATGTCAGCGAGGGCAATGGCGCTATCATTCCAAACGCCATCCAGACGGATGCGCCGATCAACCCGGGCAATAGTGGTGGTGCGCTGGTCGATTTGCAGGGAAACCTGATTGGTATACCGACGTTGACCGCAGTTGACCCGGAATTTAACTCTCCGGCCAACGGTGTTGGTTTCGCTATCCCATCCAATCGTGTTCAGTTTATCGCGACCCAGTTGATTAACAACGGTAGGGTGCAGCATACTGGTCGCGCGGCGATCGGCATTAGTCCCACACAGGTTGATCCGACTCTGCAGATGCAGGATAACCTGGCCGTTGATCACGGTGTCTATGTAACCAGGCTGACAGCGGGTGGGGCCGCTGAAAAGGCTGGCATTAAAGCTGGCGACGTTATCGTCCAGATCGACAATAAAGCCATCGATTCTATCCCTTCACTAGAAGATGCGCTGATTGCCAAGAATCCTGGCGATAAAGCAACGGTCAAAGTCTATCGCGGTACACAGCAAATAACCTTTACCGTTACGCTGGGTGAGCTAAATGCGGGCTAGTAGTTGATAGCTAGCTTCTCACAAAAAAGAGATGCCCCTTTATCACGAAGGGGCATCTCTTTTTTGTGTGCCTGAAAGCCAGATGGGACGCGCCTTCAAGCTGAGGCAAGGAGGAGGAGATCATGCCCCCGGCATGCTCGTCAGCACCTATGACACTACGCTCCTGCGGAGCTCAAAAGAAGTTTTATGTCAGGTGCAAAACGTATGCAAAGCGCACGTTTTGCACCTGACATAAAAAAGATTGGGGACGCCTGCGTTCCCAGGGGTGCTCTGATTCCAACATGCCGGGACTCAGACACTGAGAGGGACGTGTCCAGGTTGAAATTGCTCTTTATCATCTCTTGTAGGTATGTTTTGGAGCGTGAAGCGGGGAAGCTCCCGCAAGGGGAGCACCTACGACATGGCGTGAGCGCCGGCTGGCCAGCAAGACGCCCAGGAAGAGCACGATCCAGCCCAGGGCCATAATCAACCAGAAGATTGAGTCGAGCCCGAGAAAACGGGCCAGGGTGCCCGCGGCGCCATTCAAAATGGCGCCTGTAAAAATAAAGATATTGGCCCAGAGAATATTGCTGGTCTTTGCGCCGCCCATACTGGCCTGCTTTCGCAGCATTTTCCAGCCCGAGAGCAACGCCACTCCTGCGACCGCGACCACTCCCAGCGTATTGAGAAGAATGGTCATTACCAGCCAGGGGCCTGGATGTAGCGTGCCTGTGCCGGGGGTGCCCGCAATATGGCTGAGTCTGGACATATCGATGGTGGCATCCAGAACAAAGGTTGCGGCTATCAAACTGAGCAACAATAGAAAGCCCACACAGGCCCGGGAGACGCGCGGTTTACTGATCAGGGCAATACTTCCCATCCCCAGCCAGGAAGGCATGATGGCGCCTCCTAGAGCGTAATAGAGGCGGAAGAAATAAGTGCCGGGTTCTGAGGTTGGTCCCACGATGAGCATGGCTATGTAGGCCAGTGTTGCCACAAAGGCCATTAGCAGGGAAATGGACCAGTATAGCTGATAACTGTGGCGGCGTCCTATATATTGTCGTAGGATGACGAAGGCAAATATTCCAGTTACCAGCACATTAATTAAAGGCGGCACTAACAATAAAATTGTGTTCACTAGCTATCTCATTTTCTGAAAGTGGAGCTCTGACAATGATGGCATTGCGCATTGGATATGATTGCTGATTGGTTGCCATCCTTTACCGTATTCCTTTACTCAGAATATAGCATAAACTGCGTTCTTCGACAGTAGTAAATATGGCCGAAATGTCTATGGAGCGTCACAAAAAAGTGGCACCCACTGCGGATGCCACTGATTTCAGCTCTATCTGCTATCTCCACCGGTGCCGGTACTTTTGTTTAAAGATATAGAAGCCCAGAGCACCAACGATTACTAGTAAGAGGCCCAGACGCAGGCGACCCGGGCTATTGTCGATGCCGAAGAAGTGCAAGAATTGGAGCGGATCAGACTGCGTTGTATTTGGTTGTGCGGTCGTCGATTGAGCGGTGGACGGTTTCGCGCCGGGTACAGTACCGCTTGCTGGTGGGTGTGTTGTATTTGTCGTTGAAGACGTAGCATGCCCACCAGGTGGGTTAGTGGCAGATGGTCTGCTCATAGCGCTATTTGATGAGGTACCGGTAGCACTTCCTCCAAAGTGAGGCAATTGCAGCGTCGATAGCATAAAACAGATGCCGACGACGGCCACCAGGCTGCTGATCAGGCGTAGCGTGGGGCGCCAGTCGCGACCGGTGCTGGTGCGCCTGGCCTGTTGCAACCGCCGCTGGGGCAGCGAAATGGGGGACGACGCGACCGCATCTTCTTGCGGGGTAGCGGGCTCCTCATCTACCTCGGGGACCTCCCACGAGATATCGGCGGGCAAGGCGAACGAGCGCGGCAGCGTTGGTGCTGGTAACGAGCGTAGCAGCTTTACGGTCTGTCGCAACTCGGCAAACTCCAATTGACATTGCTCACAGGACTGCAGGTGCGCATGATACATGTTTTCTTCTGGTTCTCCCATGGAGAGCTGGTTGTCGAGCAATGCAGAGAGTTCTTCTGTTGTCAGATGCCGATCAAGTTCAGACACGCGTATACTCCGTTATATTATCCATCACTACTACTATTGGTGAGACGATAATTACGTGGTAAAAGTTCCTTATGTTGTTGTAAGTAGGTGCGCAAACGGGCGCGACCGCGAGAGATGCGTGAGCGAACCGTACCCATATTGGCCTGTATCGCCTGGGCGATCTCTTCATAAGAGAGTCCTTGAATATCGCACAGGACGACAGCAGTGCGCTGCTCAAGTGGAAGCTCCTCCAGGCCACGCTGGATAAGCTCCTGTAGCTCTTGCGTTAACATATATTCTTCTGGATTGTCCTCAGGTCCACTGACTGAGAGTGTATCCAGAGAGCCCGACGCATGTGGTTCTGTTTCATCGGTGAGTGATTCGAGCGAGGCGGTCGGATGACGTTGGACGCGACGCCAATGGTCGCATGCCAGGTTAGAACCGATGCGTAGTAGCCAGGCACGAAACGAAGCTCCTCCACGATAGGTGCGGATCGCCCTGAACGCAGAGATAAACGCGTCCTGGGTCACGTCCGACGCCGTATCGTAATCTCCGAGCATGCGAAAGACAGTACTGTACATGATGTGCTGGTACTGTTCAATGAGCTGATTAAACGCTTTGATGTCTCCTTGCTGGCTACGGGCGATGAGTTTCTCCTCTTCGTCTCGCGCAAGCTTATCCATGGGGCCCCTCGCTTATTGCTATTTGCGTCAGTTTACCATATTTTACGCGCCAGAGCTATTGTTTTACCCATTAAATCTGTAGGTTCGACCTTTACGGTCGATTGGTTTCCGCACCAATGCGTGACATTTGCCACATATATCCTCGCCGGAGGCGAAATTTTGGATTGTTAGCTGGCTGACGCGACACTTTACGTGTGGCACGGTATAATAGCAACGAATACCAATTATGAACAACACATGTTTACTACACCATGGGCATTCCAATCGATCTGGATACGCCGATTTTTGCCTGCAGCTGTGTGGCTGGCTGGACCGCCCATGTGCTGGAACAATATGCCCACAACCGTTTGATTCGTCCGCGTGCCGAATACGATGGTCCAAAATTCATACCCTATATTCCCCTTGAAGAGCGGAGCTAATAAGTCATCCTGCCAATAAAAAGCAAGAAGTGCAGCGTCTATGGTAACAGGCGCTGCACTTCTTGTTTTAGTTCCTCATAGCTCTGATAGCGTAGCGCTATATCTTCGCTCAATGCCCGGCTCAAGATCCGCTCCAGAGCTGGCGAGATAGTGGAATTCAATAAGCGGACCGGCGGATAAGCTGGATAATGGGGTGGGGCCACATTGGTCAGGGCGTGATGCATACTGGCCGCGAGCGCATAGATACAGGTACGCTGATCATAAATTTTGTCCTGGATTGGCAGGTAGGGTGAAACGGCCAGTTTGCGTGTGGTGCGCCTGCCGCGTCCATTGCGCTGCGGTTCTTTAGGTGGTGGAGGTGGAGGGACCTGGAAGCCGGTTAAGAAGACGCGGCCGCGCTGGGCTTCGATCAAGATCGTGGCGGGCGAGATATCATAGTTGCGCAGCGGTGGGCGCTGTTTTTCCAGGGTCATCAGGATATTGAGCAGGCTATTGATATAGCCCAGAACCTCGCGCTCTGGCAGAGGATGCAAAAGTTTGGCGAGGCGTTCGCCCAGGCTCTCGCTATCGATATAGTTGAATACCGCATAGTAGTGTTTTCCCTCGGCAAAGCGATCGAGCATATGTGGGAGCAGCGGATGATTGAGTCGGGCCAGCGGATTGGTAGCCTGATCATAGTATGCGACATCCCTGGCGCGCTGTGATAAGGGCTCATCGGTGCATTCCCAGCGTTTAAGGACAACGCGCTGCCTGGTCTGGGCATCGATGGCTACCGCGGTCATGATGCCTGTCTCCTCGGTCTGCTTCAGGAGCCGATTGATGGTGTAGCGGCCCTGGCGTACGGTGATGCCGATCAATGGACTGCTCTGCAATTTCGTGGGCGGCAGGGTGAGACGGCCGCAGTTGGAGCAGCAACGCTGACCAAAGCGGACCTGCGCATCGCAGTACTGGCAATAGCGATTGTCGTATTCCGCACCACAGAAAGTGCAGCGGCGCGCACCAGTGCGATTCTGTTGTCCGCAGATCTGGCACACGTAGCGCTGTTTGGCCGTGTTGACAGCCTGCGTATAGTGTTCAGCGAACTCGGTAATGCTGGCATAGCGCTGGCGATAATCCTTGGATAGAGCGCGGAGCAGGACGGCTGAAACCTCGACGGGAATGCGTGGATTCCATTTCTGAGGTGATGGTGGCGGCTCTTTCATGTGGGCGTTCCAGATATCCTCCAACAGCCGATAGACAAACGGTGGTCGCCCGCTCAAGAATTCATAGCAGCAGACCGCCAGAGCATACTGGTCGGAGTGGCGTCTGGGTGCGCCCTGCCACTGTTCCGGCGGCATATAAGCAGCGGTTCCGGTAATCTCACCCAGCGAAGCGTGGGTTTGCATACCCAGATAATAGGCGGTACCAAAGTCGGCCAGCAGGATCTGCCCATTGCGTCCAATCAAAAGATTTCCCGGCTTCACATCCTGATGCACCAGGCCATTCTCATGCACATAGCGCAGCGCATCGGCGGTCTGCTGGATATAGGGGATCAGCTCTTCCGCGAAGGTCTGGCGGCGACTGCCATCGGATCGGCGGAAAAGGTCATTAATCATGTGGGGCGCGTATTCCATCACAAAATATGGTTGTTGACTGCCGCTAATTTGACCAAAGTTATAGATTGGCAAAATATTCGGGTGCTGCATGGTCGCAATGCGGCGCGCCTCCTGAAAGAAACTGGCTTGCGCCTTCGCATTAAACTGATCCATACGTAGCACCTTGAGAGCCAGAATGCGGCTAAGCGGATTCGGCTCGCGCACTTTGTATACATAACCATAGCTGCCTGCACCAATAAAGTCCATTACTTCGTAGATACCAATCTGTGCGCCTTGAACCAGGAAATCGCAATATTGGCAGCAGACGGTGCCAGTGGGATTGTCATGTTTTACATGTGGATTGAGACAGCGGGCCAAATTTTTGTCCTACCCCTTCTGCTTAAAAATGAGAGCTGTATGAGAATGGTATTTACATCCACTCTCACTGTATGTACGTCTATTCGAGGTTCTGGTTACGCTTTCGGCCAAACCGCTTTTTCTGCCAGCAGGAATGGCTCGTTTCGTGGCTGCTTAGCGTATCACAAATAGAGCATAGATATTTTTTCATTATCGCCATAGGAAAGAGGTTGTGCAATGATCGAGCAAAATGATGAGAATTATCGTAGTATCGCCAATCCACAGGGACAGCTTGTGCGTATCGGGGCGGAAGCCATCGGCTTGAACGGCATCTTACATATTCCGCAGGATGCGCGCGGCTTAATTATCCTGGCCCATGGCATTGAGGATAGCCAGAAGAATCCCCATCAGAATGTAGTTGCTCTGGCTTCAGCCTTCCAGCAACATGGTCTGGCCACACTGCAGTTAGATCTGTTTTCCAGCGACGAACTGGCCCTGGATGAGCGTACAGCTTTTTTCCGCCAGAATATTGATATCATGCAGCAGCGTATAGTCGGGGCGGCCGAATGGTTTTTGGAGAATCCATCAACGGATAATCTGTCGATTGGTTATTTTGGCATGAATGAGGTAGGGGCGGCGGCCATCGCGGCGGCCACTACGCGTCCCGATATTGCGGCGGCCGTGGTTGCGGTTGGCGACTCGGGCGACCTCGGTAATGAGTATGCACCACGCGTGCTGGCTCCTACCCTGTTGCTGGCGGCCGAGGGCGATAAAGATGCGGTCGAACATAACAGGCGGCTGCTGGACCTCCTGACGTCCGAGAAGAAGCTCGAGATCGTTCCTGGTGAGGCGGCCCTGTTTGAGAACCAGCACGGCTTTGATGAGGTAGCACGCCTCGTAGGTGGCTGGTTCGCTCACTGGCTGGTCCCGATCGTGTAGATACGGCCTTTACGACGCTTCCTGCCTCGCCCCGCGCATACGCAGCCCAAAAAAGGAAAATCCGCTTTTGGCACCGCACTGCGTGGGGCGAGGTGTGTGACCACGAGGGATGTTTTCGTGAAGCAAGGGGAAATCGGGCGCGAGGCCCGAACCTACGATTTGTCGATCATGATTTCGGTTGATTTGACAAATCGGGCGCGAGGCCCGAACCTATGGGTTTTTGCCAATCATGACCTCGGTTGACTTGACAAATCGGGCGCAAGGCCCGAACCTATGGGTTTTTGCCAATCATGACCTCGGTTGACTTGATAATGGCTACCGCCTCATCGCCGTTTTTCAGATTGAGGGATTCGGCCGAGTGGCGCGTAATAGCCGAAACGATCTCCTGTCCATCCGGCAACGTTACGACAACTTCGGCCATCACGCTGCCCAGGGTGATGGATGTGATTTTGCCTTTGAGTTGGTTGCGTGCGCTGATCTGCATTGATGTGCTCCTTTTCAAATGGAATCTACAATTATGAGCAACTGACAATTGGTTGGCTAATTACAGAATAGCTGGCCTCCCAATATGAGAGGCCAGCTATTCTGGTTAGCAACGTAATACAAATCACGAGCAACAAAAGCTAAGGGTTTTCTTCTAAGAACTTGTTGATCTGCTCCATTTCAGCGTCGGTTAGACGGAACTCAGCGGCTATGATCATTTCCTCAATCTGCTCAACGGTGCGCACACCGACGATGGCGCCACTTACTGTTGGATTATGCAGCGTCCAGGCGACCGCTACGACACCAGCCGGGACGTTGTGAGGGAAAGCAATATCATTGAGCAGGTTGGCCAGCGCCAGGTTACGCGAGAGGCGTGGTTCCTGAAATTCACTATCGCGCTGGCGCCAGTCATCCTCAGGCATGTTGGCGATGCGCTCTTTGGTC
Source organism: Dictyobacter formicarum (assembly GCF_016587435.1). Next base: position 556,995 of record NZ_BNJJ01000003.1, on the reverse strand, counting down.
ATGCGACCACTCAGCAAGCCAGAGGCCATTGGCGAGTAAACGATGACGCCTATATCGTATTCCTGACAGTAAGGCAAGATCTCTTTTTCGGCTTCGCGATTGACCAGTGAATAGGGTGGCTGTAGCGTTTCCACCGGAGCAATCTTTTCGGCACGCTTCATCTGCTCAACATTAAAGTTTGAGACACCAATGTGGCGTACCTTGCCCTCTTTTTTCAATTTAGCCATCGCGCTCCAGCCCTCTTCGATATCGGGATCAGGATTGGGCCAGTGCATCTGGTAGAGGTCGATCGTATCGATTCCCAGGCGCTTCAAACTGGCCTCGCACTCGCGCTGGATCGAATTGGGATCGAGGTTATTGCTTACCCTGCGGCTGTCATCCCAGACTAGCGAGCATTTGGTAAAGATATAGGGCTTCTCTCGACCTTTAATCGCCTTGCCAACGATTTCTTCCGAGTGACCAAGACCATATACGGCTGCAGTATCAATCCAGTTGATACCCAGTTCCAGGCCACGTTTAATGGTGGCGATCGACTGTGTGTCGTCCTGGCTACCCCAGCCGAATTCCCAGTTGCCACCACCCATAGCCCAGGCCCCAATGCCGATGGGGGTAATTTGCATGTCTGTTTTGCCGAATTGGCGTGTATGCATACTACATCCTTTCGTGTCTATATCCATGATAATTATTTGTCTGTTTATTGTTATACGTAGCACTTTGCTATCAAGTGACAGCTGAAACGGCGTTTTGCCGCACCAAGACTCTTCAATTGTAGTATAATATTCCCGCCTGATGCAGCTATATATCAGAGGTTCTCGTGATACAATGAGCTGTGCCGTTTTTCAATTTCAAATATCCTCGGAGGATTTTATGCTCAACATTGATGCCGTGCGTACGCATTTTCCAGCGCTTGCTTCAGGAGCGACCTTTTTTGATAATCCCGGTGGCACTCAGGTGGCGCAAGAGGTGATCGAGCGCATGCAGCGATATTTCTTGCATTCCAACGCCAATCATGGTGGCGCTTTCCGCACCAGCCAGGCTTCGGATGCCGTGGTATGGGAGGCGCGTGAGGCGGTGGCTGCCTTCTTACACGCAGCCCGTCCAGAAGAGATTATTTTTGGTCAGAATATGACGAGCCTGACGTTCCATATCAGTCGCAGCATTGCGCGTCTGCTGGAGCCTGGCGATGAACTGGTAGTGACGCGCCTGGATCACGATGCCAATATCGCGCCCTGGCTCTTAATCGCCGAGGATCGCGGCTGCCAGGTGCGCTGGGTCGACTTTCATCCCGAGGATTGCACGCTGGACATGCAGGTGCTGGAGGAGGCGATCTCGCCGCGCACGAAGCTGGTGGCGGTCGGCTATGCATCGAATGCCGTGGGCACGATCAATGATGTCCAGAAGGTGGTCCAAATAGCCCACAGTGCGGGCGCGCTCTGCTTTGTGGATGCCGTGCAGTATGCGCCACATAAGAGTATCGACGTACAGGCTCTGGATTGTGATTTGCTAGCCTGCTCGGCCTATAAGTTCTTTGGACCCCATACAGGTATCCTGTATGGCAAATATGAGCTGCTGGAGCGCCTGACGGCCTATAAAGTGCGGCCAGCAGAGAATCATACACCGGATAAGTTTGAGACCGGCACGCAGAGCTTTGAATCGATCGCTGGCGTGCTGGGAGCACTGGAGTATCTGGCCTGGCTGGGAACAACCTATGGACCCGAGGACGGTGCGCAAGGATCGACACGCGAACAGGCGCTGAGAGCAGGTATGCAGGCGATTGAGAATTATGAGAGCTCATTGAGCCTGGCTCTGCTAGAGGGTCTGCAAACGGTACCAGGATTGCATATATGGGGCATTACAGATGCCGCGCGTATTGCATCTCGCGTCCCTACCTTTTCCTTTACTTTGCCTGGCTGGGATCCCAGCGCGGTGGCGGAACGCCTGGCCCGCGAAGAGATCTACGTCTGGAGCGGAAATTTCTATGCCCTGGCCGCCCTCGAACGTCTGGGACTGGATGAGCAGGGAGGTATCGTGCGCGTCGGCCTGGTCCATTACAATACGCGCGCTGAAATTGACCGCCTGATCGCTATTTTGAAAACTCTATAACGACCTCCCCATCATGTATAGAAAAAGGGAAGAGGATGGGCCTGGTAGTAAGCCTATCCTCTTCCCTCACGTGATCGAATGAGATGGTTGTTTAGTTGCCGAGGGCTTCCAGGAGCATGTCTCCTTCTTCGGGGGTGATGCGGCCTTCGGCGATCATGCGCAGGATGGCTTCGCGCTCCTGCTCGATATCGACCGGAGGCGTAGTCCCGCTGGAGGCTGGCTGGAGGTCTTCGGCGGGTGCGACCGGTACCTCAGGCTGGGCGCGCTCGTCAAAGCTTTGAGCCTGACTGGTGGCTGGTGTCTCCTGGGGCTGTCGTGATGGCTGTCCCTGAACAGGTGGGACCGGTGGAACCGGCGGTGTTGGCGGCATCGGCGGTCGCGCTGGTACATTCATGTTTTTGAGGGCCTGCTCAACAGCTTCCAGGGCGCCCTGAACCCCTTCGGAGGCGGCACGCTGAGCCTGATCGACAATGCGATTGATGCGCTCGGGGTCCATGCTCCATTGGCGCTCGTTGATGCGAAAATGGAAGCGGGCGGCTCGCTCGCGATCACGCTGGGCACGCTCGTAAGCCCGTTCACGAGCGCGCTGAGCCTGTCGCTCAGCCTTCTGACGTTGCTTCTCTGCTTTGAAGATGATCTTCTGATGCTCTGCCTGGTTGGCGACCTCGTTGACTATATCCGCGCTGATCGAGGCGGTGGCGCTATTGACGGTGGCGCTGATCTCGGCGCCCAAGTCGCGACCAATGTTGCCCATCTCACGGCCGAAATCGGCCATGCTACGGCTGAAGTCGTTCCACCAGGCACCGCCCTCGCTGCTACTGCTGCGTGGACCCTTCTCGCCGCGCAGGTGCAGGTCGCCTCCGACCATCAGCTCCAGGTGCGCGGCTCCATCTCCATAGACCAGTGTGGCGCGATTGCCGATAGAGTTGGATACGATGGAGCGACCGGTGATGTCTCCACCAATCGTGCCCTGGATGGTGACGTTAGGCTCGGCGGGCAAGACAACTGTGGCGTCGCTACCTACGCGCAGGTAGGAGGTGCTGCCCGGCTCAAAATCTGTCTGCAGGTACAGGTCCGAGCCGACGTTGCCAGTGTTGACGGGGCCATGCACATTTTTGAGTACCGCGTCCGAGCCGACTGATCCGGCACGAACTTCACCACCAATATTGGTGAGTGCCACATCGCTACCTATATTGCCCAGCGTCACGTTACCCTGTACGTTACTGATGCGTGCATCGCTGCCGACGCTGCCCAGCGTCACCTGGGCGACGTCCTGAATATTGAGATCGCTACCGATACGGCCAAGCGTAACGTCAGCCTGGGGACTCTGGCTGATCCGGCAATCGTTGCCGACGTTATTGATGGTCAGGCCGGCTACCTCCTGAATGGTCAGGCTATTACCCACATTGCCCAGCGTGACGGTGGTCTCTCGCTTGCCCGTGATCTGGGCATCATTTCCAACGTTGTCGCAGCGCAAAGTATTGATGTCTTGCCCGCCCAGATCGTTGCCGACGCTACCAATAGTCGCTTCCTCGACCTCCTGAAGCCAGAGATCGTTGCCAATTGCCTGCAAGTACGCGCCAGTGATATTGCTCAGGGAGACATCGCCATGCAAGCGCTCCTCAGAACGAATCTCCGCCACATCTTTGGCCGCTACGTCGCCATTGATGGTTTCCAGTGTCACAGCGCCACGGATATTTTCCAGGCTGACATCGCCATCGATATGGGTGAGCGTAACCTCGCCCTGAATCTCTTTCAGGCTGAGATCGTCGTGAATATTGCGTGCGATCACCTGGCGCACCTGCTCTATATTCACTCCATCGTGAGCTTCTACTACAGTCACGATGCTCTCAAAAGGTACCGACACCGTCAGGCCCTCCTGAGCATCCGACAGGTTGAAACTGGTATCGGACTGATCGTCAACGGCATAGTCGCCGTCGCTTTCGACCTCGATAGAGGACTGGTCCCAGCCACGCACATGTAGAAACTCATGGATGTTTGAAAAATTGACATATTCGATGCTGTTAGCAGAAAAAGACTTCTTCACAGCTATTTCTCCTTCGCTTTTAGGTTAGAGAGTAGAAAGCATCATTTATTCAACAAAGACTTCGAGACGTTCGCCCTGTTCCAGGTCCTGAATATCGAGCAGACGGCCAGTACTTCCATCTTCAATGGAGCGCAGGACATCCGTGATGGTGCGGGAGTCAAGCTGGGGAAGCAGATAGCCTCCCAGACGTACACTGGTTTTGAGCAATTGTACTGGCATACTGGCAATAACATTTTTATGCTGTTTATTCTGATTAAGGCTGGTGGCGCGAATACGCAGTGTGCGTTCACGGACAACTTCTGGCGGTCGGATGATCTCGGTTTCCAGTGTATCTAAGAGTTGGGCCGCCTCGACCGCACTGATCCGGCCGGATTCCACCAGCGCCAGGATGCGATTGCGTTCCTCTTTGGATAGCGCCATAGTCTTAGCCTTTCAACAGCTTCATGGCCTCTTCGACGCTGATCTCTTTGGCGGCCAGCTTATCCAGCACGGCCCGCCGATCGACGCGCCCATCAAATTCGGGGGTGCCTCCCAGGGCGGTCACGATATCGTCCAGGCGACTGCGAGCCGTATTGTAAGCAATGTTCATTTCAGCGGCCAGCTTCTGGATATTGCCACGATATTTTACAAGTAGCTCGACGAAATCCAGTTGCTCACGGGTGAGCCGACCGATCCAGCCCAGGCTAAAGCGTCCTTCAAGGGTGACGCCGCTGGCCGGGCACTCCAGGCGGGTGACAATCAATTCCTCGCCACTCACTGGATCTCTAGTAATCAATGGATACATACCGCTGTTTCTCCTCATCGTTGTGTGTTTAGAAAGACAAAGGTTACAAGCGCAACAGCAGGGCTGTCGCCAGACGCTCAGGCATGTAACTGCCCGGTTTTTGGGCCATGGAAAGCTGGTTTTTTAGGTTGGGCAACCTGTTCCAGTTGTTGGCCCAGATTGACCAGAGAGTGACCAACCTTGCTAATCATCCTGGCACCCAGGGTAGGCTGTGAAAGATTGCTGACCAACTGATTACGTTCAATGTCCTGACGGATCTCTCTATCCCGGTGAGCAGTTGTTGCGTTGAGCAGTTGTAATTCGGTATACATATCGTTTTCTCCTTTTCGGTAATAGCTGTCCGGCAGGTCAGCCAGCCCTTCTCATTCATCCGTCTTGCGTGGCTCACTACCGCCGCCCCACATACTGTTCAGTTTGGTAAAATTTGCCTTCAATTTGGTGGTTTTTTATTGATATGAGGAATGATACCATGTGATTTGATAAAAATCAATAGTTTTGTGGGGAATATTAATAATTGGTTGCATAAAATTACCTTTTTGGCTGCACTTTTTTGTAAGAGGGAAAAATAAGTGGGTCGTGCATATCAGCGATGGATAGTTTTTGCGAGTCCAGGAAATTGATAGCAGAGAGTATTGATTAATGGATAGCAAGAGCGTCGTAAGAGATGGTATCCTTTTTTAAATGATACTGCCAGGGAAGGGAAGTGGACTGTGACTGGCTGTTCATCTGTTGCGTCTGGCGGCAGGGGAAGCATGGGCAGATCATCTCACTATTTCTACTTAGAGTGAAGGGAGTCCGGCTATGTATCCGCATCTTCCAGATGATATCTCTCTCGAATGGCTGGTCAGCGAGGCGCGCAGGGGCAATCAACAGGCAGCCGACCGGTTATTTGATACCTTTTATCGCAGGATACGCCACTTTTTTCTAAAGGATCTGCATGTGAGTATCGAGACCGCCGAGGAGTTGGTGCAGGATACCTTTGAGAAGGCCTGGCGTAAATTGCCGACGTTGCATGAGTGCATTCGGTTTGAAGCGTGGCTGTATGCAATTGCGCGCAACGTGGCCCTGGACCATGTGCGAAAGTTGAAACGGCGTAAGGTACCGACCCCGATTGATCCAGACTTTGATCTGGCGGATGGTTCGCCACAGGTAGAGAGTGTGGTGCTGGCAGAGATGCATATCCGCGAGATGTGGGATGCCATGCCTGCCAAGCAGCGCGAATGCCTCTACTGGTACTATATGGAGAATTTAACGATGGAAGAAGTTGCGGTGCGTTTGCAGCTGGGAGCTGATACTGTCAAAGCATATATTAGTAAAGCTCGGGTAAAACTACGCGAAGGGCTTTATTCTTCAGAGGAGGAGCAAGTCAATGTCAAGGCAAAACGATGCAGGGCATGATCCGATGGAGGATGTGTTCATGCACGTCATGTGTGATCGCTGGGCTGAGAAGCTTGAGGTAACACGTGTAGAGCACCTCTCTGAGGAAGATCGCCACGCTTTTGATCTCCACTTACAATCGTGTTCTCGTTGTCAGGAACTGGTTGCGCAGTATCGGGTAGTTGACGACTATTTTTATCGTCTCATATTATCAGAACAAATGTCGGTAGCTGCGAAGGCACCGCCGCTCCCGACACCTGTGAGTCGCAAACAGCGGACCACGCATATCCTCGATACATTGCGGGACGTGTTTGGCCAGCGCATGTCTGCGTTTCAACAAACTTTTTCACTCCTCCTACAGGGTTCAGGCTTACTCTTGCTGCTGTTGATTCTGGGTACGATTTTTTTTCAGGTTCAGCTTGGGGGCAACCTGATGGTGCCGCTGGCCCTGCTGACGCTGGCCTTTGCCCTGATCATGCTGGGTTTTCTCAACAATCAGCAGCAATTCAAGGATGCTGGCCAGCAGCACTGGCGGCGCTCGGATCAGCAGCCCAATAATACATTGGCGTGGCGAGAATTCTCCTTGCCGATGCCAGCAATGGATAAAGATGGGCCGGTGCATATGAGCCATCGTTATCGCGCACAGCAGCGCTGGCGCGATCGACTGCTGCGCGACAAGTGGATCTGGGGTGTGACGGTTTGTTTGCTGCTGGCCATCAGTGTGGCCTCGCTGGGATGGCTCTCGCCGCTATCACGCCCCAATGATAGTGGTGGTGCGGTCGCCAGCGGTGCCCCGGTGGGGATTAGCGTGGATGGGAGCAGGGTATTTGATACCAATCGGGAGGATGGGGACCTGAAGCGGCAGGCGGCCAGCAAATTATTGGAGGGGGATGTTGATGGCGCGAAAGAGCTGTGGAAGCAGGCTCTGGCTCTGGATAGCAATGATGCAGAGTTGCTGATCTATCAAGAAAATCAGAGCGTCAAGGAATCCTTACAGCCTTACTTTACGCTGGTGGTGGGGACCGTATTTTCGCAACAACATATCGGTGGTGCGCGCGATATTTTACAAGGGGCCTACGTGGCACAGAAAGAATATAATACCCAGGCTGCGAAGAGCCACCGTCCGCTGTTGCGGCTGATGGTTGCTTCTGCGGATGTGGATGCTGCGAGTCCTACCACTACGGCCGAGGAAGTGGTGCAGGCCGCCCAGAAAGATCATTCCATCGTTGGCGTCATAGGATGGTCCACCAGCCGGAGCGTTGTTTCTTCTCTGCAGGAACTGGCGGCCGCCCACCTGCCCATGGTGTCGCCGACTGCCACCAGTGATGTGCTCTCTGGCCGTTCGCCCTACTTTTTCCGTGTCGTGCCACCCGATACGCAACAGGCGGCCCTGGCCGCCACCTATGCCAAACAGGTACTGCATGCACGCCGGGTTGTGCTCCTGAGCGATCCCGACGACACATATAGCGAGAGTCTGGCACAGGCATTCAGACAGCACTATGAGGATAGCACCCATAAGCTTATACACGCGCCGTATGACTACACCAAAGGCGATCTCAGTACCGTTGATCGGCAGATGGATGATATACTGCAGCAAAAGCCTGACCTGATCTATTTTGCCGGCTATGTCAACGAAGCCAGCGTGATGCTCAAGCGGCTCCCGTCCTGTCAGGCCGGTCAACCCTGTCTATCAGTATTGGGTGGCGACGCCCTCTATGTGGAAGGCGACTACTCGCTGGATGCCTTTAAGAACTATGGGCGGTTAAGCTTTACCTCCTTTGCTGCCCAGGAGCGCTCACAGCCGCAGCATCCTCAATTCTTTGCCGATTATGCCAAAGATTTTGATCCAGCGGGCCAATATCGACCAGGCACATACGGCTATAACGCGACCGATGCGGACGTGATTCTCGGTTATGATGCAACGCTGGTCTTGCTCAAAGCTTACGGACAATTGCAGGCCCGGGGCCAGTCGCATATAACGGGGGCGCAGATCCAGCAGGTCCTGCAGACGATCACCGTCAATGGCGTCAGCGGTGAGATTCATTTTGACCGCAACGGCAACCCGATTGCGAAAGATATTGTCATCTTGAAGGGCAGTGAAAATGGACATACTACGATCGACCATTCATTAGACAAATCGAAATAGAAGACAAATTGAAATAGACGGTAAAATTCCATAGGTTCGGAGCTTGCCTCCGATTTTCCGCTCGCTGCACGACAATGCTCTATTAAAGGCGAGTATGCCGGGAGCATGATTATAGATTCGGGGCTTGTCCTCGATTTGTCGCCGCTCTGAGGAGAGCGACAAATCGGAGGCAAGCTCCGAACCTATGAGGTTTCCGCTTTTCTTGTTGCGTTATATTGTGATATGCCGGTGGATGTTATGCGTATGTATAGACAGTGGCGAGTAAAATAAGAGAAATATTCGCTGGAAAAAAACATTGTTGTATTTCTATGCATTATGTTATGCGAATACTATTTTTTGATCGATTGTAGAAAATTAGCCCGATTTCACAGCGAAAAAAGGAGTTAGTATGCCGGACCCTATTGTTCTTTGCGATAACCTTGTAAAAATATATAAGGTCGCGGATCTGGAGGTGGTCGCGTTACAGGGTCTTGATTTAGAGGTGACGCCCGGAGAGGTGATGGCCATTGTGGGCGCTTCTGGTTCAGGAAAAAGTACGCTTCTGAATATTTTGAGTGGCCTGGATGTGCCCAGCGCCGGTAGTTGTATTGTGGATGGCAATGATCTGACCCGTCTATCTCAAGGCCAGCGCATCAATTATCGACGCCGCATTGTGGGACAGATCTGGCAGCAGAGCGGACGCAATCTGCTGCCGGAATTGAGCGCGCAGGCGAATGTTGAATTGCCGCAGATGTTGAGTGGTGTGAGCTCTTCACAACGTGTCAAGCGGGCCAGGGAGTTGCTAGAACTGGTTGGCCTGGCCGGAAAAGAGCAGAAGAAGCCAACGCAGCTCTCCGGTGGTGAGCAGCAGCGTACAGCGATCGCGGTAGCCTTATCCAATAATCCTAAAGTGTTGCTGGCGGACGAGCCGACTGGAGAACTGGATTCGGTAACTGCGAGCGAGATTTTTGAGCTCTTCCGCCGCCTCAATAATGAACTGGGCTTGACGATTATCACGGTCACCCACGATGCCACGATTGCGGCTGCGGTTGATCGCACGATCGCCATTCGTGATGGTCGCACCAGTACTGAGACGATACGCCGTGAAACCATGCTGGAGACGATAGAATCCCACATGCCGGCGGCCAGTGCGGTGATTGGTCTTTCCAGTAAGACGCATCGGGAGTCAATTCTGATCGACCGTGCTGGTCGTCTGCAGCTGCCAAAAGAAGCCATTGAGACGTTACCCTTTAATGGTCGCGCCGAAGTAAGGATCATCGGCGACCATGTCGAGCTCTGGCCGATTCTGGATCATGTGAATGGCAACGGTAATGGTAATGGCGCCAGTTATAAAGAGGTTCCACTAAATGTTCAGAGTGGCAAGAAGGAGCGGTAACATGGATTCAGCAGTTGCAACGGAGACTATCGTTGAGGCACATGGCATTACGCGCAACTATCCTTCGGGCGAAGGGGTGGTACATGCTTTGCGCGGCATTGATTTGGAGATCAAGGCAGGCGAGTTTGTGGCTTTGCGTGGTCGTTCCGGCTCTGGTAAAACGACCCTGCTCAATATATTGATCGGCCTGGATAGTCCCACCAGCGGTAGCGTCTTTATTCTGGGCAAAGATCTGTTGAAAATGGGCGAGACAGAACGCGCCCGCCTGCGCCGAGAGAGCATCGGGATGATGTTCCAGAATGCACACCTGTTCCCTTCTTTGACGGCTCTGGAGAACGTGGAGATTCCGCTACGCCTATCGCGCTTGCCGTCAGCTCAGCGCAATAAGCAAGCTATCGAAGCCCTGGAGCAGGTGGGTCTGGGGAAGCGCGCCAGGCACCGTGGTATGGAGCTCTCGGGTGGCGAACAGCAGCGTGTGGCCCTGGCGCGCGCCCTGGTGCATAAGCCCCGCTTCATCATCGCTGACGAGCCAACTGGCAACCTGGATTCGCTGACCGGTCGCGACATTACCTTCCTGCTGCGCGATATTTCGCATCAAGGTAATATCGGACTCCTGATCGCTACTCACGATCCCGTGGTCTTCAATACTGCTGATCGCCTGGTACGCATCCAGGATGGACAGTTGTCTGAGGGGTCGCTGGAAGAACATAGCTAGCAGCGATCAACCGACACAAGAACTGCAGGGGCACAGCGTCGTGTCCTTTCATATTTTAGAGCGTGAAAGAGAGCAGATCGTAGCCAACCTGGAGTGTGCCGTTGTAGCCGCGCTGGCGGGCCTCGTGTTGAAGCTGAGGACCATCCAGAGTGCGATAGAGATGTGAACAGATGATGTGTCGGGCCTGCGTGGCGACCGCCAGTTCAACAATCTCAGCGTCACTGATATGTCCGGCATCGATAATGGCCAGATCACTATTTTTGAGCAGATCAATCTCCTGTGCGTGGAAGTGTGAGTCCCCGGTGATAGCGTATGTCTTATTCCCCCACTGGAAGCGCAGCCCATGATTGCCAGCTGGCGGCAGACTAAGGAACTCAAAGTGATAATTGCCAATTGAGAAGCGCTCAGTGGTGATCTCATGGACCAGTACCTGGTAGCCGGGCTGCTGGAAGCTACGTGGCCCGAAGAGCTGCATCAAACCGTCTATTAACCGCTGGACGCCCGCCGGACCGTAGATATGCAGGTCGCTGCCGCGTGGATCGCGCTGCGACCACGCGCCGGCCTGGAGTATAGGGATGAGGTCCGACACATGATCGGGATGAAAATGCGACAGGATGATATGGGAAAGCTGGTGGTGGCGAACGCCAACCTCTAGCAGACGTTGCGCGATACCATGTCCACAATCGAAGAGAATAGGGGTCTGGTCCAGCTCTAGCAGCACACTGGAGGCCCGGCGCTCGTATTCGATCTGACAGGTACCCGTACCCAATAATGTCATACTACTCATAAGTTAATATCTCCTTTTTTATCATCAATACAGAAGCGTTGACCACCATTTTACTATACAAGGGACCTCTGAGCATCTATACTATAAACGAGTAAGATTCTCGTGCGGGAGAGGGAAAATTGGCCGCAAGAGCCGAACCTACGGGGCGTGCCTGGAAAGGAAAGGTCTCGTGTGAGGGGGAAATCGGCCGCAAGGGCCGAACCTACGGGTTGGCGCATATGTTGATTGGCATGTTATCGAGAGGATTGGCGATGCTGTTTCTGACTGAGCCGAGCGCAAAATATAAGGAGAGCTTCCTTGAGGGGCTGCGAGAATTTCAGGAGGAAGGAACACTGCTGCAATATAATCTTCCACGCCTGACGGCTGATTTTGATGATTATTTGCGGCATGTGAACAGGGTCTATAATCGGGCATCGTTGCCTCCGTATGTTGTGCCGGATACGCGCTATTGGCTTATCGAGGGGGATGGCGATAATGGGGTGTATGTGGGCAATCTGACTGTGCGCCATGAGCTGAACGAGCTGTTATTGAAGGTTGGTGGACATATTGGGTATCAGATCCGCCCCTCCTGGCGGCGTCGGGGTTACGGAAGGCAGATCCTGCGTCTGGGCCTGCAGAAGGCGCTAGACCTGGGAATTACCAGGGCTCTGGTTACTTGCGATGAGACGAACATCGGGTCCAAAAAAGTGATTGAATATAATGGTGGGCAGTTTGAAAATGCTGTGTATATTGAAGGCTCTACGGTGAAGAAGCTCCGCTATTGGATCGATATTGCTTGATCGACTGTAGGTGCGATCTTCCTCGTGTGTTAAGCGGGAAATCGGGCGCAAGGCCCGAACCTATGGTTTTTCGAAGAAAGGTGTAGGTAGGCACGTGTTGGATGTATCTCCCCTGGTTCCAGAGGCGCGCCCAATTGCTAGCGCGGCGGCACAGATATACTTGAAGCACCTGGAAGCGGCATGCATTGGTATTTTGATCCATGGTTCGGCCTTGAAGGGAGGCTTTATCCCTGGCTGTAGTGATATTGATTTTCAGTTGTACCTGGATGGCTCGATTCTGGAGGCGAGTGGGCAACTACCGCTGTCTCTGAGCATGGCTATTCAGCGCGATCTGGCCACGCTTGATCCAGCACCATTTCAATATATCCAGGCGTATGTGAAGTCTCCCCATGTCAAAACAGCGCGGGCGGCGCAGCTGGTCGGGCCAATCGCGGACACCTATCATATGCTCTATGGCCATTTGCCTGTGCCCGAGGCGACTGTTGAGCAGATTGTGCAGGGTTCCAGGCGCAGCGTTGAGCGGGTCCCGGCCGTGATTGCGGATACCTCAGAAGATTTGCTCAGCGCTGGCGGCGGACGCCTGGAAAGAAAGGTACGCTTTATGTGTACCGATGTCTGGCCGACCCTCTATAGCGTCCTGACGCTGCAGTCACAGCAGCCGCTGGCCATCTGGCGTCTGTCCAAGGATTCGGCCCTGCATCTGCTGCCGGCCCATACCCCGATGGGCCGTGGCATCCGGCGTTTCCATCAATGTGTGACGCTCTATTACAGCCATGAACATGTACTGGAGGAGGCGCTGGCCGTACTCGAAACCGGCGTAGCCTTCCTGCAGGCGGTTGAACAGTGGTATGAGGGGTATCAAGCGGCTCGGTAAGAAATCGGGCGCGAGGCCGGAACGTACGAAGGGACGTTTTCGTGCGTGGAAGGGAAAATCGGGCGCGAGGCCGGAACGTACGAAGGGACGTTTTCGTGCGTGGAGGGAAAATCGGGCGCAAGGCCCGAACCTATGTATAAATAATTATGGAGAATACGAGATGACGAAGACTGTTTTAATTACGGGTGCCGGAGGGTTGATTGGGACTGCGCTGCGCCAGGCGCTGGAGCCAGGGTATGCGATTCGTTGTTTCTCTAAACATGAGATTCCAGATGTGGATACGGTGGTGGCGGATATCAATGATATGGAGGCGCTGGTGGCGGCCTGTGAGGGCGTGGATAGCATTATTCATCTGGCTGCCAATGGCTCGCCTCGGGCCAGTTGGGAGAGCGTATTACATAACAATATCTCAGGTACCTATACCGTGTATGAGGCCGCGACCAGGGCGGGTGTAAAGCAGGTCATTTTTGCCAGCTCAAACCATGCCGTTGGCAACTATGATCTGGAGCATGCGCCGGATATTTATCGTAGCGGCCAGCCCGTGATTGATCATCTGATTCCGGTGCGTCCCGATAGCTATTATGGTGTGAGTAAGAGTTTTGGCGAGTCGCTGGGCCGCTACTACGCGGAATGCAAGAACCTGCGCGTGATTTGTTTGCGCATTGGCAGCGTGACGCGCCAGGATATGCCGCCCCGTCAGGTTCCGATTCCTCACCACTATCCTGAATCTCCAGAACGCCTGGCGGCGCTCTGGATCAGTCAGCGCGATCTGGCTCAACTCGTAGAAAAGAGTCTGGAGGCTGAGCAGATCACCTTTGACATTTTCTATGGTGTTTCGAACAACACGCCGCATTATTACGATCTCGATCATGCACGCGCCGTGCTGGGCTACCAGCCCCAGGACGGTGCGGATGTGCATGATGTTTTCGCGTCCTCATGAGATGGTGACGGTGCGTTGCTCGCGGGCGCTGGTCTGGGCAGCTTCTATGACGCGGATGACTTCGAGCACGGAGTTAGGATCGACAGGTAGGGGCGTGCCTTTGGTGAGGGCGTCGCGGACCCCGGCATAGTAGCGTTCGTAGGCGCCGGGGACGGTTTCAATCGGGCCGTCGAAATGGACGCCGTCCTCGCTCAGGTTGGTTGAGAGATGGCCCCAGCGCTCGCGTGGTTCACGACCCCAATCTGGATCTCCGGGCTGTTTGCCGGTCCGCAGTGCATCCTCCTGCGGATCGAGTCCCCATTTTTCGTAGGTGCCGTTGAGGCCGCTGACGCGCATGCGCTGTCCGGCGATGCGGGCGACCTGGCTCATCCAGAGGTGGGCAGTGATGCCACTGGCAAATTGTAGGGCGACAAAGCTATCATCGTCGACCTGAGCCCCCGGGCGGCGCTGGAACATTTCAGCGTAGACGCGCTTGGGTTTGCCAAAGAGGTAGAGTGCCTGATCAATCAGGTGGCTGCCCAGATCATAGAGCTGCCCTCCAGCCGCCTGAGGATCGGCGGACTCGCGCCAGACTCCCTGCCGGGGCGTGGGACGGTAACGCTCGAAGCGGGACTCAAAGCGGATGATAGGTCCGAGCAGGTTGGCGTCCAGTATCTTCCGCACGGTCAAGAAGTCATTATCCCAGCGCCGATTCTGGAAAACGGTCAGAAGCTGGCCCGTTTCGTGGCTGACCGTCAGCAATTGCTGGGCATCATTGACCGTCGCAGCCATCGGCTTATCGATCACTACCGGTAGCCCGGCGCGCAGCGCGGCGATCCCGAGCGGCACATGCATATTATTCGAGGTGGCCACCACCGCCAGATCATAGTTGCTGGCGTTCTGCCACAGGTCCGCTACCTGGCTCAGTATTTTTGCATTGGGATAACGTTTACGGGCGCTCTGCTGGCGCTCTTTATTGCCGGTCACGATCGCGGCCACCTTCATATCTGGTGTTGCGTCGACCAGGGGCGCATGAAAAACGGAGCCGGCCAGTCCGTAGCCGATGATCGCGACCCGTACGGGAGACGTGCCAAGGGATTCCTGGAATGCCATAAAGTTCTCCTTCAGTACTGATGGTTGTATCTATGTTCTAAATGTATTAAGCTGATGCTGGTCAGGTGTTCGCCAGCCTTCATCTCCACATGGTAGCACGAAACAGGAGGTATTTGTTACCTGTCGTTTGCCCCACAGAGCGTTTTAGCATGTATCATCATGATCATTTGTATAGCTATCTGTGCAAAGCACACTAGAGCTAGTGTATAATAGTAATATCAAAATACATAATATCTATGGCGTTATATGCATATATGTTATTTGATGGTTATTTGATGGCGAGCCAAATCATTAAGAATGGATATTTCATTGATGTGTAGTGGTATTTGTGCTGTGTGTAACTTCTGGTTCAGATCATTGCACCTGCTGTGCTGATCCAGTTAGCGATAAAGCATCCTCAAGACGGCGCAGAGACCGGCTCGCCTTTGCGTTTGCTAAGCTGTGGGATAGCGGTGACACATCAGGTTTAACTCATCTTGCAGAAATAGAATTGAAAGGTTACAGTGCGTACGGAACAAAAATTTCTAGATGAGCTATATATGTTGCGCGCGCGCGTAGCTGAGTTAGAGCGCGAGCGCGATGAGGCTCTGGAGTACGGGCAGAAGCAACGCATACAGCTCGAAGGCGAATTAGAGAGTTTACGGCAAGCCACGGCTCTCGGCCGGACGTTTTCGACCGATGAGCAGATAGTGGCGCTGAATGCCGTTTTTGGAACAATTGCCGATGGGGTGGTGATGTATGATCGTGCTGGCAAGATTATTTGTGCTAATCAGGCTTTTCATCAGATGATGGGAATCACTTCGCCCGCCAACTACTTGCAACTATCTATGCATGAGCGCTGCGCACGTATTCAGTTGCGGGATGGGCAGGGGGAATTGCTGCCTGAGGAAGCGTGGCCGCTGACCCGGCTAGCGCGCGGTGAGGTGATTGCCAGCGGAGAGCCGGTTGATCTGACCTTTGTGACCCTGGATGGTCGTGAGATCCAGACCGATGTCAGTGGTGCTCCGATACTGGATGGGGCTGGCGAGATTGTCGGTGAGGTGATTGTCTTTCATGATATTACCGCGCGTAAGCGATTGGAGAAGCGTACCAACGATGTCCTGCAGACTCTGCTGGAGATGGCGCAGGTGCTGGTTCAGGGCACGGATCGCACAGCGACTGATGAGCTGCAGTTGCCATCCTCTCTGCATAGTGTGCTACAGCGCTTGATGAAATTGGGGCAGCGGGTCCTGCGCTGCACACGCATGGGAGTGATGCTGCTTAATCAAGATCTGGAGTCGTTGCAACCAGTGGCGGTAGTGGGAACGTCCCCTGAAGAGATGGAGCAATGGCTGGCGACCTTTGCGGGCACGCGCCTGGATGAGCATTTGAGCGCCGAACAGATTGAGGCCATGCTGAGTTCTGGCCTACCGATTAAAGTAAATATTGCGCAGCTGTCTCCCTCTGGTCGCCAGCATTTTTATCAACTGATACCCATTATTATGCATGATCAGATTATCGGGATCATGGCGCTGGATGGTGGACAATATGGACAAGATCTGTCGGCGGATGAACTGGTGCTGATTCTGGCGGTTTCCAGATTGGTGGCGCTGGTATTAGAGCGCGAGCAGTTGCTGGAGGAGCGGGCTGCATCTCAGGCTAACGAACTGGCCCTGCTGGAGGCGAATCGCCGTATGGATGAGTTTTTGAGCATCGTCAGCCATGAGTTACGGACCCCATTAACCACCATCAATGGCAATATTCAGCTGGCAAAACGTCGCGTTGATACGCTACCCGTGCCCGATGGGGCGCCGGCCGGGTATCACGAAAAGTTGAAGCTCATACATGAGCTGCTCAGCAGGGCAGAGCGGCAGGTACACATCCAGAATCGGCTGGTGGGGGATCTGTTGGATGTGTCACGTATCCAGGGCAATCGTTTGCAGCTTGATATGGATGATACGAACCTGGTAGAGATTGTCCATAATGCTGTGGAAGATCAGCGTTCTGCATCTCCGGGACGCGTCATCCTGCTACACGACAACGTTGGAGATGCGCGCTCTTTACCTGTGCATGCGGATGCCGATCGCATCGGCCAGGTGATCACCAACTTTTTGACCAATGCTCTGAAATATTCGGCTTCCGATCGCGTGGTCGAGGCAAGCATCGAGGTCATCTCTTCATCTGTGAAAGTGTCGATTCGGGACGAGGGGCCTGGCTTGCCACCCGAAGAGCAGAAGATGCTGTGGGAACGCTTCTATCGCGTGCCGGGGATTGTAGTTCAGAGTGGCTCGGGCGTTGGGCTGGGATTGGGCCTGCATATCTGCCAGACAATCATTGCACGCCATGGCGGTGAGGTGGGTGTGGATAGCGAGGTGGGGAAGGGCTCAACCTTCTGGTTTAAGCTGCCGCTGGCCTCAGATTTTGTAGCAAGCAAACAATAACAACAACGACATAAAAAATGCGGCACCACAGCGGTGCCGTATTTTTTATGTCGTTGTTGCTTACCTATCTGGATTCCGATCTTGTTCCTCTTTGTTGGGCTCGTGACTGCCATACATATTGGTGCGCCAGGGCGATTCAATCTCTACATCGGAGACCGCCGGCTGTTCGGACGATGCTTGCACCCTGGGCGAGCGGGCCAGCATCGGGTCCTCGTGATGCTGTGGATAGCGCTCTGTGCGCGCATCTTGATCGCCCAGCGGGGTGCGATCCATAGCGGCGTTGCGGCCACCGATGGTGTCGTGGACCGGATCTAGCTCGTGTGCCACGGGTGCGCTGGGATTGGCCTGCGCTTGAGAGGTGGCACGGTCGTGCTCAGCCTGCGCCCTCAACGCGTCGGCCTGCTGTTGAGCCGCCTGGCGCGCCAATTCCTGCTGCTGCTGGCGCGACGCCTCGCTCTCTCGCTGCGCCTGCTGATCGCGTGCCGTTTCCTGCTGGATAGTCTGCTGGCGCGCCTGCAACGCCTCCTCATTCATCATCGGGTCTGACTGCATCGACGCGGTCTGATTGGCCGTGGCCTTATTTCTGGCGACCGCGCTCTGCTCGTGGAACAGATAGTGTGACTGCATCGGATCAAGGGCCCCCTGGGGTGCCTCTTCAACCATGCGCGCAAAGCGTTCCATATCTTCTTGCAGCGATTCCTGGAAACGCTGATCAATGCCCAGGTTATTCACAACCTTACCCGCCACGCCGGCCGGTGGAGTATAGGAGATGTAGACATCGATTCGCGTGCGATCGGGTCCCAGGGGAGTAAAGCGTACCAGGCCAGAGTTTGCCAGGCCACTGGTGGAGCGCCAGCCGACCTGCTGGTTCGGGATCCAACTTTCGTTGACGGCATCCCATTCATGGGTGCCGGCGATCTGCGCTACCCAGTGGCTGCGCTGCTCATCATAATACGTCACTTCTTTTACAAAGCTCATAAACTTAGGAAAATCATTGAAATGTGTAAAGAGCGCGTATACCTGCTCTACTGGTGCATGAACGGTTACAGATACATGATGTTCTGACATAACTTTCTCCTCCTTACACCCACATAGCAATTGGACATCTTAACCGATAGTTGGGTTTTATCCTGATAAAGAACGAAGTGACCAGGCATGCTTGTCTGCTGTGCGTTAGCATACCTGGTCAAAAACTTTTTCGCAGATGATTTCCGCCTGGTGCAACCACGTCTACCCTGTATACGAAATAGCTACCAAAACGGATGTTTTTCTTAACCTATTGCGCGGTAGGTGGTTTGGTAGAGGGTGGCTTAGCGGAGATGTCAGATTTGCTGCCCCGGCGCGCGGTCATTGGATCTTGTAACCAATTGGGGTCGCGTACCCGTAATCCATCGCGATCGCCCAGGCCGTGGGCCCTGGCTGCATACGTATGGAGTGGATCAAGCGGGATAGTGGCCGCCTTGCGTAGCGCGGCATCTCTTTCTAAGCGCTCCTGCTGCCGTTTCTCTGCTTCACGGGCCAGAATAATTTCTCGTTCACGCTGGAGCTGACGTTCGCGCTCTCGTTTGCGTTTGAGCTCGGCCTCCTGCTCCGCTTTCAGGCGCTGACGGCGCTCGGTCTCTTGCGCGATCTGCGCCTTGCGCTCAGCCAGAGCCTGCGGGCTCATCATCGGATCTCTCTCCATCGCCGCTTTCTGACGAGCAGTAACCTCTCCTCTATGGGCCGCGCTCTCGGTATGGAAAAGATAATGAGAAGACATGGGATCGAGCGCTCCAACTGGAGCCTCTTCAACCATACGTGCAAAATTACTCATATCCTTTTTGAGTATCGAGTCAAAGTAGGTATTAACGCCAAAGCGATCGCCCAGCTCACCTAGCGAACCTGTGGGCGGCGTATAACGAATATAGACATCAACCGTAGTACGCTCAGGACCCAGTGCACGGAACTTGACACGGCCAGAATTCCTGAGGCCACGCGTTGACCGCCAGCCAATTTGTTGATCCGGTATCCAATCCTCGTTAACAGCATCCCACTCATATTGTCCTACAACTTTGACAACCCAGTGGCTGCGCTGTTCATCGTAGTAGGTAACCTCTTTAACAAAGCCCATGAATTTTGGAAAATCATTGAAGTGTGTAAAGAGTTCGTAGACCTGGTGTAAGGGAGCTTTAACAATAACCGATGCAGAATGTTCTACCATAATTGTTCTCCTTTTTTAGAGGGAGATGCACATTCTAATATGAGACGTTCTACCTGGTTACTATATCCGATAATGCCACAGAATCCTTTGTTTTATGAATGTTGACAGGTCTGATATGCCATCAACAGTACTAAGGATTTCTTAGTATAGCATATTGATTCAAGATAATCAATCATGTCTATTTTTGACCACCTCTACCACCGTTCTAACACGTATAAGAATAATCGTCGGGCGTGATGGTGGAGGATACTTTACAAATGAGATGGAGAGAATTACACTTTATTTGTAGGTGATTGGTTGCTTTTTATTTGTCGATTTGCTGGTGCTTTTGCGAGGTGTATTTTGGGCTATGATGAGCGGAAGGATCTGTTCGACGATGAGTTCAAGATTGTGGATCTGGATAGCCTGGATTCGTCCAGGGGCGGACTGCTGCATGGACGGTATTTCTCGGGGCGCAGTCGTTTTTTCCTGACCATTCTGACGCTGCTGGGGGCGGTCGTGCTGGTGCTGGCTCTGTTGTGGCCGAATATTATGGCGCTCTCGCAATCGCTGATCAGTTCACCCACAGCGCGGGCTACGACACCAGTTACCCATATCGTCGATCGCACGCCGCCGATGGTGACTATCGCCACTTGGGGCTCGATTACGGTAATGAGGGGCGCGCCAGGATATAATGCCGATCAGGGTCGCCTCTTTGCCTTTGAGACCCGTACGGGGCACGTGCTATGGCGCAGCAATCAGGATATCCGTACGTTTGGGGTGGCGGACGCTATGGTGTATGTGCAGTGGAGCGATTATTCGCTGCATGTGTTGAATGTGCGCGATGGTTCTCAGATCTGGCAGCAAAAGTTGGTGAGTGGCGCTGCCATCACCTCGGAGGCGAATGGGCTGCTCTTTGTAGCGCCCGATTCCGCAACGGTGATGGCCTACCGACTGAATGATGGTACCCTCGTCTGGAGCCACCAAGGCGTTGGCTCACTGTTGCAGGTTGAGGCTGGCCTGGCCTATACCTTCACCAACGGGCCTGCCTCCAGTGGCATTATTTCAGCCTTCCATGTTAGCGATGGCAGCCTGGCTCGGCGCTATCCGGTGGCCGATAGTGCGCCGCGCGCCATTATCATTGAGCAGGGCGTTATCTATACCCTCCAGAACAACCTGCTCCTGGTCGCTGTGCGTGTGGCCGATCAGCAGCGCCTCTGGCAGCGCCAGATGGAGAGGAACGCTGACCTGGCGCGCATCGCTGATGGGCAGATCTACCTCAACGTATACGACGGACAGGGCAGAGACAACTGGATCGATGTCTGGAGCGCTACCGATGGGTCCTCGCTGTGGAGCTACCATTACGGCTTTGTGGCCTTCTCAGATGAGCAGAATGGTATCGTTTATGCCAGCGCACACAGCAGTATCAGCGCGCTGCGCGCCAGCGATGGCAGCCTGCTCTGGCACCGCGAGACCAAATTTTTGGACCCCGATATCCAGATCAACGATGGCACCGTCTATATTAGCTCCTTTAGCGATGGTATCTTTAATGCCCTCAATGCTAGCAGCGGCCAGATGCGCTGGAGCTACTCCATTGCCTACAACGGGGATGTGCAGCTGGATGTGCTCGGCTTTATTGCCCATATCGAACATGGCATTGTCTATATCGTATCGATGAATGACTTTTCTATCAAGGCCATGCGCGCCAGCGACAAAGCATTGCTGTGGAGCAGCCATATCTCTCTCATTCATCAATAAACGCGCCTACCAGTGACCTTCGGGCTATAGGCGAATGAATTTTGCACCTGCCGAAAAAGTTGCTTTTTGCGCTTCCACCAGCCTTCTCAAGTCGCTTCAAGCTGTTGCCTCCCAACGGTCTCAGCACGAAAAACATGCTATAGTTTTCATGTATTGCATTGTTATCGGATTGCATAGTATGAAGTAATCGCTGCGGATCACTCACCAGGCAGTAGAAATGCATTGCATCTAGCTGTTAGGATAGAAGAGCTTGAGAGCAAGTATCGCATCGCATAGAGAAGAGGATTATCCATGACCTGGCAAGGAGCTTTTCGCGTTTTTATCCGCGTAATTTTTATTTTTGCGTATATTGCGTTCCTGGCGGCATCGATCCGGCATGTCGCCACTTTTTTTCATAATTTTGAGTCTGATCCTACCGATTGGATTAACCCCTACACATTGGCTGTGAGTATTGATTTGACCGCCCTGGTATTGACTGTCGGGGTGATGTTCTTTCGCGGCAATATGCCCTGGTATGCCCAGATGTTTACCTGGCTCTTTATTGTTGCCCTGACCGCCTTTAGCTGGTTTGTGAACTGGGAATACGCCATGACGTATCAGGGGAACGACCTGCGCGTCAACGATACATTGAGGTTGCTAAATCCAATTCTGGCCTCGTCGTTCGCCTTTCTGAACCTGGCCTACTCAGTGGTGGCGGAGTTCTTTAACTCCAAGGGTGAGACCGCCGCTGAACTAGCGGCGAAGGTGGATGAACTGGAGCTCCTGGAGGAGCAGCAGCGGCGCCTGGCCCAGTATAAGCAGCGCACGAAGCAGCCCAGCGTGATTGAGCGCGTGAAGAACACAGCCCTGGAGGCGCGAGCGGCCGTCAATGAGGTCTGGACGGCGGAGCAAGCAGGCAAACAGCAATCTGTACGCAACGGCGTCAGCGTTGAAGAGAGGGCGGTGGCCGCTAGAGGCGCGGCCCAGGTGGCGGCGCAGCCTGTGACGATGGCGGCTGAGCCGGAGGTGGTCGAGCGGATGGCCAGCGAGCCAGCCGCGGCGGTTGAGCCGCAATCTGTGGCTGAGGATGTTGAGCAGGTGACCACTGCGGCCGCCTTTAACCAGCCCGAGGCCATGCCATCCGTCGAAGCGACTACACCCGGCGAGGAGATGATTGAAGAGGTGGCGCAGAGCAGAGAGAATGAGCAGCAGCATACTACTGAGCCCCTGGCTGAACCTCTGGCGATTGAAGCAACACAATACAGCATTGATGGGAGTCAGGATAGTGGCCCACTGGTGGCCGAGGGCGCTAAAGCGGGCGCATCTGGCAACGCTTTTCTTCCGGCCTGGGCTGGCGGAGACGACGCCAACGCCTTCCTCACGCTGGAGGATATGCCGCCCTACATCCCCTCTAATGACACGGGCTCGTTCCCAAAACTATCGTCAAACACCGGCAAATTGACGCGCCGCAAGCCGATGACGGTCGCGGAGGCCGCCGAGGCCCTGGCACTCTCCGAGCGGCGCGTGCGCGAGCTGCGCAGCCAGGGCGTGCTGGTCTCCGACGAAACCAATAAGATCAGGGTAGCCAGTGTCAACGCTTATCTGAGTAAGCGCCGAGCCAAACAATAGGTACCGCCTCTCGCAAGGCAAGAAATCACGGAGATGATTTTCGAGCGTGGAGAGCAAATCGGGCGCAAGGCCCGAACTTATGTGGCGGCGTACGCGCCGCCACGAGGGTGTCGCTATGACTCCCAGACCTCATCCAGGTGCTGCGAATAGTACGTCAGGCCGCGCTTGAAGTACTGGAGCTTTTCATCGGTAGTAGTCTCCAGCAGGTTGGTCAAGACGATCTCCATGGCCTCCCTGTATTGCTGCGAATTGTACAGAGCCATGGCCAGGAAGGTCTGCAGGGCTCGGTTTGCGGGGAACTCCCTCACACCTCGGCGCAGCGTTTCCACTGCCTCCTGATATCTGCCCAGCCCACGGTACGTACTGCCCAGGCCAAGTAAGCACCTTTCCAGGTCTGGACCCGCCAGTCCCAGGTCGATGGCGCGCACGTACAAAGGAATGGCCCCCTGTTCAAGCCCCAGATTATCATGCGCCACACCCGCCTGGAAGGTGATTTCGGCATCATCTGGATAGGCCGCAAGCAACTCCATGAGGAGCGTCCGTGCTCGCTCCAAAATCTCCTGGTCCTGTTTGGCCCGGCCCTCCTCGCGCAATTGAATAGCCTCTGCTAAACGATCTCGTTGTATCATGTTCGATTTCTTTCTTTCTTTCTTTCTTTCTTTCTTTCTTTCTTGCTGTGTTTGCCTGCCAATTTTAACATGGATACTTTGCGATGTATAGTTCAGCTTTAGCTGCGGCCCAATGCAAATTTGAAACATGACGCGGCAAGCTTTTATTTATGAAAGAAGCAACAGAAGAGGAAAATGAGGATAGGTGAAAAACTTAGATCGAGTGCATTGTTTCTCGAATTTCCCGATAGCTTGACGTTCTGAGGCACTATCACGGTTTTTCCTCAGCGCATAGTGGTAACGTAAACCAGAACGTTGTGCCGTGACCTGGTTCGCTTTGTACCCCAACACCACCTTGATGATGCTCAATGAAGGCTTTACACAGAAAGAAGCCCAGGCCCAGGCTCAGGTCAAGTTCCTGCTGGACCGCACTCCCTTTGCCACGGTAGAAGCGGTCCCAAAGGCATTTTTGCTCCCTGTCAGGAATACCTGCTCCTTCGTCATGAACCGAGACGTGTACCATGCTCTCCTCGACCCTGAGTCGCACCATCACTGGCTGATCATTTGGAGACGAAACCAGAGCATTCTCGAGGTATGTGTCTACAACCTGCTTGATGCGCTCAGGATCAGCCACAACAGGGGCCGTTTGCGCCATCGGGAGCATATCGAGAACAATGGGATGCGTGGGAGCTGATGGCTGATGTTCGGCCACAACCTCCCTTATAAAGGTAAGAGGAGCGTGCTACACCACCACACCATACAATACCTGTGAAATGGAATATGGTATGTAAAGATCCTGAATGCAGTGAAAAATATAGTATCTTCTGAATATAATCGGTAATTTTTTATTAATATATGTATATTCAAATTTACTATTTCTATGCTTTAGTATACTATGTATAGGTATTAACCGTATTACGATACGATATTTCGTAAGAGAGCTACGGAGAGTGCAATGTGCCAGATGGATAACGGAAAAAATCCGTCAATTCCGTATTTGGAACTGACATCTGCTATATTTCTCTTCCAGATGCATAATACCGTATCAACCACGTCTTGGTGAAGAAAGAAAGAGTATTGTTATGAACAACATTGAGCAAGACTATCGTACATCTTTGACCAGCGAAGAGCAGGTTGAGCTTCCGCAGCATCCGAGTAGCGTACGTGAATTGGCAGAAGAGGAACTTGCTGGAGTCCATGGTGCCTTTGGGCCATACGGTCCTAACTACGGTGGAGGCTATGGCTACGGTGGAGGTGGCTACGGTGAGGGCTATGGCTACGGTGGAGGTGGCTACGGTGAGGGCTATGGCTACGGTGGAGGCGATGGTGGTGGCATAGGTATAGGTCTGGGTCTAGGCATAGGCTTAGGTGACCTTTTATAGTCCTTGATTGCAATTACTCGATAGCGCGCGGATTAATCGCGAAGCATAAGCAATAGTGGATACGTCCATTGCAAGGGACCCTCCCAACATGGGGAGGTGCCCCTTTTTCATTATTGACTAGTTCTTAATCCAGCCCCAATGTTATTGTGTTGGCTTTAATCCTCTACCCACTCCAGGCTTACGCTTAATGAAAGGGCAGCTCTTGACCCTGGCTGACCGTGAGATAGAGGAAATCTTCCTGATAGCTTGGAGTGTCACTTGCTCTGTACTCAATCAAGCTGGCATGTTCACGATAGACAGTGTCTTGCAAAGGAAGATGGTTCGAGATCAGAACAGTGTAGGGACCAGGTGCGGACAGAAATTTCTGTAAATAACGTGAAGCTCGTAGAGCAATCATTCAAAGAGAAACGTCCCCGGAATCCACAACATGCTGGGGACGTTTCTCTTGTCAAATCACTCTTGACGACGAATGGCGGGTACGATCAAGGCTATGAGCGCAAGCAAGATGTTTCCCAAGCTAGCAACAAGAAACACGAGGCTGGGGCCAAAGCGATCCGTTGCTACGCCAGTGAGGGCATATCCCAATGGGAGAAGGCTCCAGGCCCCAAGCTGATCAATGCTTGAAACACGTCCCAGCAATTCCTTCGGCACAAGCTCTTGCATCAGTGTGACCCAAATGAGACCAAATGTCCCCAGTCCAAAGCCGATCAATGTATTTGCAAGGATGGCAAGCCAAGGCGCGTAGGCTTGGGGAATAGAGAGACCCAGGAGAAGTTCAGCACAACTCGCCAGTGCGACGGCACCATACATGACGGTTCCTCGTTTGGGGATGTGCCGTAGCTGCCCCAGAAGAAGCGAAGCCAAAATGGAACCCAATGCCAGGGCCATCCCCAAGACGCCAAAGAGCCAGACATTGCCATGATACGCCGTCTGAACCAGCTTCGGAAGCGTAACCTCAAGTGGACCTGAAAAAAAGATGTTGCCTAACGTCGCAAGAGGAAGCCCCACCAGAAACCAGGGCGAGTTCACAACAAAGCGCCAACCTTCGCGCAAATCATCAATGATACTTTGCAGTGGATGTGTGTTGCTTGCTTTCTCTTGAGAATCCTCTGCTGTCCCTCCCCGTGAGGAAGAGGCGAGAGAAGGCATCGAGAGCAAGCAAACAGCAGAGAAGATAAATGAGAGTCCATCAAAGGCAAAGGCTCCCATAGGACCTACCAGCGCGACGATGCCCGCGCCAAAGGCTGACCCTAGTAAAGTGCTTACGTCACGGCTAAAAGCTGTGAGTGCATTGATTGGATGCGCTTCCTCAGCAAAACCAAATTCAAAGAGCAGATTTCCCTTAAAATAAAGGAGTTTTGTATTATTAGGTCGCAAGAGGCACATGCCGCGCAACTTAAAAAAGAAGGAAGCTTTTCCGGAAAGCAGTCCCTGTCTGAGAACAGTACTCTAGATCCAAAGAAATTGAACATAAGTCAAGATGGTAGAACACAAGCATGACTACTACTGAGCTGTTAGAAGTCCCTATCACAACTGGGCGCAGCAATATGTTAGCAGCACGCGTGCTGTGCTGGTCTATGCTCTTGAGCCTGCCTGGGCGGATCTGTTTGGCTATCCGGCAGGACAGGGATTGAGTGGAGCTTGCCTGGATTGGTTGTGCCTGTATCTTCCTGGGCATGATCGTAGGTGGTCTGCGCCTGCGTACACAGGTCAAGAAAATGCTCACCTCAGCTTGACTGATCTGATTTGACTGACTTGCCTGGTTCATTGACCACGCATGATGAGTGAGAAAGGAATGCATAGTGATCATGGAAAACAACTTTGGTCATCGCTCAATTGAGAAAGAACTGTTCATTAACGCCACCCCTGAGCGTGTCTTCCAGGCCCTGACCGAGAAAGCTGAGCTGGAACGCTGGTTTGCGCAGACCGCCGAGCTTGATTTGCGGCCAGGGGGTGCGATCAGCTTCTATTGGGGTCCGGGCGTGTTTGAATCTGGCCAGATGGTCGCGCTTGCCCCGCCCCATCGCCTCAGCTATACCTGGGAAGCCATGGAGCCAAGCCCGGTCACGATCACCTTTCAATTGAACGCGGAAAACGATGGCACGCGTCTCCGCCTCGTCCAGACGGGCATCGGCGAAGGCAAGGATTGGGATCACTATTACCATCTCAGAAACAACGGCTGGAACGTTCATCTCACCCATCTGACCACCTGGCTCGAAACCGGTA
Organism: Dictyobacter formicarum; assembly: GCF_016587435.1. The sequence goes on along the minus strand of NZ_BNJJ01000003.1, from coordinate 529,795 downwards.
TCTGCCCTTCCCCTGGGCCCATCAAGCGTCCCTCGTAACATGCTTTACGCCTGTGGGGAGTCCAGCCTGGCAAAGAGGCGCGCTCGGATGAGCCGTTTTTGAAATGCAACTAAAAAGAAACACTGATATTCAAAAAAGAATTAATGAGGATCGGTCTGGGTCCAGGTGGGACGATGGTGACCTTAGCGAGAGCAATTCTCTACTTGCTAGATGAGAACAAGAAAAACAAAGAAGAACGGGATGAATACTTCACTCTTTCACAATAGTGCGAATAGGGACTAACAGGACCTTCTGCTTCAAGAACTACGCAGATTAATGCTCCGTCCCTCAAAGATGGTGGAATGTCTGTGCACATCGTTCATTCCCTTTCTCGTTCGTTACCCGCCAACCACGTTCCAGTCTATTTTTCCTGTGGCCGACCAACGTTTCTCTGTCAGAGGCGTCTACTGCACGGCGCTCGGGTGTGTGCTTTGAACCGGAGGACGCCCTTGCTTGGGGAGAGCGAACGCATTCTTCCTGAAGTCGAGGACATTCCACCAGATTGATGCCGCTGTCGGTAAATCGTTTACCAGTTACTTCTTGATGAAGGAGACGTTTTCTAAACATGTATGCATTATCTTCAATACATGCATGTTTCATATTCGAAGAATGAGAGGAGAATTCTCATGAAAGTTGGTTCCTTTGTCGTTGCAGCGGTTGGAATTCTTGCCATCATCGTTGGCATTGTTCTGAAAGTGACTGGCCAGGCGCATGGTCTCACAATCCTGGGAGTCGGCGCTGTGCTGTTGATCCTTGGCCTGGTTGGCGCTTTTGTTCTCAAGCCCAAGGCTCAGGGGTCCTAACAGCCTCTCAGTTCACGAGGAAGCCTTCCCCACTACTCACAAGAGGCAGGAGGAGGGCTACCTCTTGTAACAGGGAAGGAAGACTGGACCCCACAGGATACGCAACGTGTAAAAGCTAAAACTCTCAGTGTGAAATCTGTACCATTCTTCGGGTAAGCAGGCAATCTAGGCGAAGCGGCATGTGTGGGTGAAGCTCTCTTTTATTAGGGGGAATAAGTGCCCACACAATTTCGCGTCTCAAATTTGCACTTACTACTAGTCTCGTGAATTTATCTTGTCGGTTTTATTCCTCTTCCAGTACCAGGTTTACGCTTGATAGGATCACGGAAATCTGTATGTGGTGCTTTTCCCGCAGCCATACCATTAAAAGGGACGTTGTCGCCAGGCGAGAACTTGCGTTTTTGCTCCTGGATCAAGGTGTCGTTGAGATGCATGTACTGTCTGATGGTGGCCATATCCTCATGCTCCAGCAGTTCTTGCAAGGTGAAAATGTCGCCGCCGAGCATCAGAAGAAAGCGCACCGCGAATGTATGACGGAAGATGTGCGGGCTAATTCGTTTATCATGCGGCAGATCGCTTCGTGTCAATGTGCTTGAGAATTGGCTTCCAGAGCAAGGGGCGCGCCCAGCAGGATTCGAACCTGCGGCCAACCGCTTAGAAGGCGGTTGCTCTATCCACTGAGCTATGGGCGCGTGTAAGAAAGAGGATACAAATACATTCTCTGAGACTCCATGATAGCAAGGATGCTTGCGGCTTGTCAAGTACCTTTGGCACCACTTTTATCGCCTCTTTCCGCTTTGCTGCGACTGGTTGCGTATTATGTTGTTGTCGCTGGTGGTCCTGGAGGAGAGCTGAGTGAGAGCTTGATAATTTCGCGCTGTGAGGGGAGCAGGCCTGCCGGGAGCTCATCTGGCTTGAAGAAACGGGCCTCAAGCACCTCGCGGTTATCGAGCTGCTCCCGGCCCCCGAGGAAGGTGCCGCGATAGCTGGCCTCGAGGCGCAGGCGGTAGCCGCTCACCACGCGAATCAGGGAGGTCACCTGGATGCTGTAGCCGGTCTCCTCGAGCACCTCGCGGCGCAGCGTATCCTCCAGGCGTTCATTTCTGTTGGCGTAGCCGCCGGGCAATCCCCAGGCCGCCTGCATCCAGAAGCGGTGGCGCAGCAGCAGGATGCGTCCCTGCTCATCGAAGATCACGCCCGACACCCCGACAATAAATTTGGAATGCACAAACCAGAGAAAATACCACTGCGGTCGGCCCCGCAGCAGTTTCCACAGCCTTAACAGCAGCTGATTTATCATAGTATCTCCAGCCATTCTATTTTGGGCGCAACCACTTTATGCTATACTGATGAACATTACCACCAATTGCACCCTCTTTCATTCTATTTTGACATACCCTCAGAGAGTTGCAAAGGGTAGCAACCACCAGAGGCGGCAATCGCGCATATCTGCCGCACCGCAGGCGGGCCGATCACAGCTTAACGGGAGCCTGCTGATCCCGTTTGAGCCTGGTGAGCCTTGACATCGGTTGTGAAACCACATATAATACAATTAAATCCGAGTACACAAGTAAGGATTAAAACTTTCGAAGAAAGCGATCGGCTTTCTTTGAACACTGATAGAATCAGCCAGCAAGTGGAGTGAGTCATGAGTCAAGCATTTGAATTGGAACAGGGTAACTACAGTGCTGGGTTCCATGTAGCAGAAAATTATACATATAAGTCCCAAAAAGGACTGACCCGCAAGGTCGTCGAGCAGATCTCTGAAATGAAAGGCGAACCCAGTTGGATGCGCGACTTCCGCCTCAAGAGCTTCGATCTCTTTGAGAAGCGCCCAATGCCTACCTGGGGAGCTGATCTGTCGGCCATCGACTTTGATGATATCTATTACTACATCAAGCCAGTCGCCCAGCAGGGTAAGACCTGGGACGATATTCCTTTAGAGATTAAAGACACTTTTGATCGCCTGGGTATTCCACAGGCTGAGCAGAAGTATCTGGCCGGCGTCACCGCTCAATACGAGAGTGAGGCCGTCTACCACAAGATGCGCGAAGACCTTGAGAAGCTGGGTGTCATCTTTACCGATATGGATACCGCTCTGCGTGAATATCCAGACATCGTCAAGGAGCACTTCGGCTCGATCATCCCGCCATCCGACAACAAGTTCGCGTCGCTGAACAGCGCCGTCTGGAGTGGTGGTAGCTTCGTCTACGTGCCCCGCAACGTTCGTGTTGAGATCCCGTTGCAGGCCTACTTCCGCATCAACGCCCAGAACATGGGCCAGTTCGAGCGCACACTGATTATCGCCGAGCCAGGCTCCTACGTCCACTACGTTGAAGGATGTACCGCCCCCAGCTATACCAGCGACAGCCTGCACAGCGCAGTCGTAGAGATCAAAGCCATGGAAGGTGCTCGTGTCCGTTACACCACCATCCAGAACTGGTCGAAGAACGTTTACAACCTGGTCACCAAGCGTGCCGCCGCCTATCGCGACGCCACCATGGAATGGGTTGACGGCAACCTCGGCTCAAAGGTCACCATGAAGTATCCGGCCGTCTTATTGATGGAGCCAGGAGCTCGCGGCGACGTCTTATCGGTCGCCTTCGCTAACGATGGCATGCACCAGGATGCTGGCGCCAAGATCACCCATCTGGCACCGCACACCACATCGCAGATCCTGTCGAAGTCCGTCTCGAAGGGCACCGGCCGCGCCTCCTATCGAGGGCTGGTCCGCATCAATCCAGGTGCGCACCACACCAAGTCCAGCGTACGCTGTGACGCCCTCCTGCTCGACGAGAACGCCCGCACCGACACCTATCCAACCATTCGTGTCGAAGAGAACCAGACCGAGATTGGTCACGAAGCCACCGTCTCTAAAGTCGGTGAGGACCAGCTCTTCTACCTGATGAGCCGTGGTCTCGACGAGTCAGAGGCCTACTCACTGATCGTCAACGGCTTCATCGAGCCAATCACCAAAGAGCTCCCCATGGAGTACGCGGTCGAGCTCAACCGCCTCATCCAGTTGGAGATGTCCGGTAGCGTAGGCTAATCGGTGAGCGGTCAGACCGTCAAAACATCAAACACATGTGAGAGCTTACCACCCCTGGTAAGCTCTCATTTTGATTCCACCCATACGAACCCCATGGGTTCGGACCATGCGTCCGATTTGCCCCTTCCCACACGATCCCCATCCCCCACACGACGCAATAGGTTCGGACCTTGCGTCCGATTTGCCTCTCCACGCACGATCCCCATCCCCCATAGGTTCAGACCTCGCCTCCGATTTGCCCCCGCCCGGGGCCGCATCGCCCCCGATGATTCCGGCCACGTAATATGGTGTTGCGAACGTTGTCGTGCGGGGAGGTATAAATCGGACGCAAGGTCCGAACCTATGGGTTTCGTGTATATTGTTCAAATCCGATTTGGGGCTTGCGGTGGGTTACATTTTGTTTTGTTTGGTTTTATACTAGAGGTAAATAACATATTTGTGTGTATTTGCGAAGGAGCAAGGAGTTGATGGTTTTTTCTTCTGATGCGAGTTGGATCTGGGATGAGGGTGAGGTGTCGCCGCGCAATTTCTGGTTGCGTGTGCGGCGGTCGTTCCGCGTTGCGTCCGCGCTGAGGCGGGCGACGCTGTTGATTACGGCGGATAGTCGCTATGAGTTATTTGTGAATGGGGAAGATGTCGGTAATGGGCCGGTGCGCTCGTTTCCGTGGGCTTATAGCTATGATGAGTATGATGTGACGGCCTGGCTGCGGGGCGCCGGAGAGGAGAACGTGCTGGCGGTCCGCGTCGTGCATTGGGGTGATCATACGTTTCAATATATTCGTGGTCGCGGTGGTTTGTTGTGTGAACTGGTGCTGGAGTTCGCGGACGGGCGCAGCGAGCGCATCAGCAGCGATGCCAGCTGGCTGGTCGCGCCTGATCTGGTATTTGATCGCCATACGCCGCGTATCGCGGTGCAGCAGGCCTTTGAGGAGCAGTATGATGCCCGGCAGGAGGATGGCTGGCAGCTCGCCGGCTATCAGGCCGAGGATTGGCGGCCTGCGACCATCATTGGACCGGTGGGTACGGCTCCCTGGCATGAGCTGGTGCCGCGCGGTATTCCGTTTTTGACGCGCGATGTCGTGCTGCCCACGCAGGTGCTGGCGGCCGAGCTGGCGCAGCCGCCAGCTGGCTATCGCTGGAGCTTTGATCTGCGCCACCGTGTACGCGATCTGGGGCTGGGACTGCGCGGCGAGGACCTGGGGACGCGCGGCGTCGCCTTCGTCACCGAGATCGTGGCCGAGCAGGATTGCCGGGTGATGCTGGTCCAGATGAGCAATGCCGATTATGAGGGACGCGGCAGCAGCTGCAATGGTCAGCTACTGGCGGGTGAGCTGGAGCTGCACGCGGGACGCAACCTGTTCGTCGTCGCCGGTACCGAATGGCCAGCTCTCTATTTCCAGACCGATGCCGCGCTGACCTTTGATGCCTCGCGTCTCCTTCCCGCTGATCATGAGGCGCCCTGGGCTTATTTAGGACCCTTCGATGAGCGCGACGCCACCTACTCCCAGTTACTGGCCGCCAGCAGCCCTGAGCAGTTGCCTGCGGTTCAGGCGACCGCGATCGCGGCCAGCGAGAGCATGGAGGATATTGCCCTGCTGACGCGTGGCCAGCACTTTGCCCTGCCGCCAGCTGGTTTCTGCGCCGCCAGCATCGCCGGACCCCAGCCGCGTCAGCAGCTAGCATCTTCAGGAGACGTGCCGCTGGTTGAGTATACTTCTGCCCTGCTGCACCAGAACGCCGACTATACCCTGCTCTATCCGCAGCAAGAGGGCGATGTCCATCTGATCGTCGATTTTGGTCGTGAGCTGGTGGGCTTCCCCGTCCTGGATCTGGATGCGCCCGAGGGAACGATAGTGGATGCCAACTTCTTCGAGGGCATTGACGCCAGCGGCATCTTCTGGACCGACATGCTGCGCAATACGTTCCGCTACACCTGCCGTTTCGGTCGCCAGACCTTCAGGTCGCACCAGCGCCGTGGCTACCGCTATGCCTCTCTCACCTTCCGCTTTCCCGCCTCGGCCAGCGCTCCACTCAAGCTGTATAATGTGCGCACCCTGCTCAACACCTATCCAGTTGAGCGCCGTGGCAGCTTCGCCTGCAGCGACGCCTTGCTCAGCGACATCTGGGACGTCGCTGCCTATACCGTTCAGCTCTGTATGGAGGACACCTATGTGGATTGTCCCGCCTATGAGCAGGTCTTCTGGGTTGGCGACGCGCGCAACTCAGCGCTGATCAATGCCGTCGCCTTTGGTGCCTATGACCTGACCACGCGCTGCCTGCTGCTGACCGCCCAATCGCTCTCGCGCAACCTGGACAGCATCAAGCCGGAGCATCTGCGCAAGCGGGCCCACCTGACCACCGATCATGTGGCGAGCGGCTGGTTTAGCGAGATCCCCATGTGGACCTTCCTGTGGATCTGGAATGTGCAGGAGCACTATCAGATCACCGGCGACCACGACGTGCTGGCCCAACTCTATCCGGCAGTGCGCGAATGCCTGCAGCGCAGCCTGGAATTCCTCTCGCCCCGAGGCCTGCTCAACCTGCCAGATGTCTGGAACCTGGTTGACTGGTCGGCCATGGACCTGACGCGCGACGGCGAGGTCACCTCCTCCAATGCCCTGCTGGTCGAGAGCCTGCGCCGTGCCGCCGCGCTGGCCGAGGTCCTCGCCGCCACCCGGCCAGAGCAGGAGGCCGAACTGCGCAGCGACGCCACCAGCTATCGCAACGCCGCCGAGCGCATTTACCAGGCCATCAACGCCTACTGCTGGTCCGAGGAGCGCGGTGCCTACGTCGACACTGTGCGCGACGAACAGGGCTATACATATCATCAGGCGCTGGCCGCCGAGTATGGAACCGCCCTCGATACCTGTGAGCGCTTCCTGGCCCGCACCCGCATCAGCGAGCACACCAACACTCTGATACTACTCTGCCACTGCGCGCCCGCCGATCGCCGCGAGCGCATCCTACCGTTGGTCGAGGCCGCCCGGCAGGGCAAATTCATCGGCAGCTCACCCGCCGAAGCCAGCAAATTCCCGGCCGAGCAGATCGTACCCGTGGGCAGCCCCTGGTTCCTCTTCTTCACCGCCGAAACGCTCTTCGCGCAGCAAAGGCTCGATGCTGTCATCGACCTTATGCGCGAACAATGGGGCCGCATGCTCGAAAAGGGCGCCACCACCTTCTGGGAAACTTTCCCGAACCTGACCAGCCCACACTGGAGCCGCAGCCTCTGTCACGGTTGGTCCGCGGCCCCCGCTTACTTCCTCTCCACGCAGGTCCTGGGCATCCAACCCGCCGCCCCCGGTTACAGCCAGGTGCGCATCGCCCCCCAGACTTCCGGCCTTCAATGGGCCCGTGGCACCGTTCCCACCCCTCATGGCGACATCTCCATCAGCTGGACCCACCACAACGCCACCCTGGACCTCGATGTGCACCTTCCTCCCGGCACCACCGGCGAAATCGTCCTCCCCGACGCCAGCTATCCTATCACCCCCGGCCAGAGCCGATATAGCCTTCCTCAAAAAATATAAATATAAGAAACACGGGCTGAACATCCTCTTGATGTTCAGCCCGTGTTTCTTGTTATTGCTCACAAGTAAGATTATTGGAGGCCGTAAGAGTGTTTGAGGCGGCTCACTCCTGAAGCATTATTGTTAGTGAGCGTGAGCGCGGTCCCGCTACCATTGAGCGTCTCCATGCTATAGCCATCTCCATTGCGTAGTCCTGGCCAGTACACCGAGCCCAGATGCCAGGAGTTCATGAGGTCTGTGCCAGCCTGTACATAGGCGATATAGCCGTTATTGATCGGACCATTGTAGTTCCAGCCATTGGTCATCGGGGCTCCCCACTCATCAACAACGGTACGAGAGGCGCAGGAACCGATACGGGCCTTGAAATCATTGATCCAGGCGTCGTAGCTTGTCTGATTGGGATTCCAGAAGCCATAGTTGTGGAGTGAGACGAAGGTCCCGTCTAAGCGGCTGTCCGCGCAGACAGTGGTAACGTGGTCATTATAGCCAGCGCCGCTAACAAAGATCTGGCTTCTGGAGACTAAGGGGTAATTGCTGATCCACTGAGCGACGATGTTGGCCCATTCGCTATCGCTGTAGCCGTGTGGCTCGTTCATCGGCTCGAAGTAGACCAGTTTGTTGCTATGATACTTGTTAGTGACAGTTTTCCACATTTGCCAGAAGGTTGTCAGATCGTCAATCTTGCCGTCCTTGAACGAGCCAGTGCCCTCCCAGTAGCTCAAGATCACCTTGAAGCCCTGGTCCGTAGCGGCTTTGATCGCGCCAGTATACGCATTCCAGAATTGGCCGTTCACGGTATATGGATTGATCGGCAGTCTCACGGTGTTCGAGCTTAGATTCGTCGCGAATCCTTTGATGATCGCGCGCGATTTTGCATAAGTCATCGCATAATTGTCCGAGGCCGAGAGGCCTGAAGGAACCACTGCATCATTGGCGAAGTTATCTCGCGGGTCAGCCCAGTTCACGCCTCTGAACTGATCAGGTGTAACTGTATTCCCTGTAGACGCATGTGCGGTTGGTATGTTGACCACCTGCGTCACTAAAAGCATAGCTATCATCAGGGCCGCCCCCACCACACACGCAAGCTGCATTTTACGCTGCTGAAACATAATATTCATACTCCTTGTATATCAGACACCATCAATGTGTCCTTTAGACTGAAGATATATCGAATATCTCCTTCCGTCCTTGAAATCAGTCCATCTATCAGCTCATTGTAGAGCGCATAGATTAGGAAAGTAATGAAGTTTTATGTACTGAAAACCTGCTAAAAGCAGGCCTATGCAGCAAAAAACTAAATACTTGTGGCGATCAACATCCTCCTTTCAAAACAAACACCAGAGCATAGTGGTATGCGTAGCCGCCTGCCTTTAAATATACGGTTCCATCCACGCCACACGATTACCGGGTGGCTGGTGGTGCGGACGAGTTCCTGATGATCAGGCTCGTCGATAGAACCGCGCGGCACTCAACAACCGGAGTTCCACCAATCAGAGCGATCAGATTACGGACTGCCTGCATGCTGATCTCCTGGATCGGTTGATGAACCGTCGTCAAGCCACCTGCGATCAGATCTGCATTAGCGATATCATCGAATCCCACCAGCGAGATGTCACCAGGAATACGCCGGTGTAGCGTATGTAGGATAGTCGCCACCGCGCCAGCCGTAACATCATTCGGCGTAAAAATCGCGGTAACGGCATCTGGTAGCTGCAACAACCTCTCAATCTTCTCCTGCTCGACACCAATCACATGCCATTCAGGTTGGAATGTAACCTGAGCCTCGCGCAACGCCTGCTCATAGCCCTGGTAACGAGCCAGGAAATGTGGATGCTCAAATACCGGTGATGACTCCACATACGCGATACGCCGATGACCAAGATCCAACAGATGCCGAACTGCTTGATAAGCGCCCGCGCGATGATCCACATCAACAAAGCCAACGGTATCCGGAACCTCCTGCGTCCACACCGCCACCACCGGAAGTGGAGACCGTGCAAACAGACTCAACAAAAGCTCCTCATGGTGTGGCGTAGATGAGCGCACCAGCAGACCCTCAATGCGTCCATCCAGATAGCGAGCCACATCCGCGATCGAACTGCTCCTCTCCCGTGGATAGACAACCATTCCCGGCAGATGACATGTGGCTACCGCCTCCATCAGCCCGATCAGGAAAGCCCCATCTAAAGTCAGCGCCGCCGCCTCCGGATACGTCTCCTGACCCAGCACAATCCCAATCTCACGAGTACGCTGAGTACGCAAATTACGAGCAACGGCGTTTGGAATATAGCCAAGCTGTGAAGCTGAACGCCGCACACGCTCAATCGTATGTGCCGGAATCTGGTGAGCCGCGGCACTCCCACTCAGAATCTTCGAGACCGTCGAGATACTAACGCCAGCATGAGCCGCTACATCTCGCATCTTCACAATGGCCATTTCCACACTCCTCGTGAGCAAAAAAGATTGAGAAATCGATTGCGTAACTCTAGTGTTCAAGATTACCCAAAAATAACAATTATGTCAAGACCACTCTTTTGAAGATCCAACTACTGCAAAATAAAACCAGCACCTCTATTATTCTATCTAACCGTAATGGTAGAGCTTAATATCAAGCCACGATAGAAATGATCCTTTAACAAACAAAGCGGTACAAAAAAACAACAAAAGCCACAAAACACGTAGATTCGGCCCTTGCGGCCGATTGTGCCCCCCTCACGATCCGTTCACCTCAACATGACCATCGCGAATAGCTTGCCGTTTTACGTCATCCATGAAAGAATAATAAAATAGTAAGAGTAACAAAGGTACCCCAGACATCGTGTTTCTCTTAAAATAAAAGTTAAAGGGAATATGTATGCAGATTGATATTCCAGAGAGCTGGCACGCTCATCTAAACGGCGAGTTCGAGAAGCCCTATTTTCAGAAGCTGGTCCGGTTCGTGGATGACGAGCGCCAGCAATACGAGGTTTTCCCGCCCGAGGCGGATGTATTCTCGGCGCTGCGCCATACACCTTATGATGATGTTAATGTTTTTCTGTTAGGGCAGGATCCCTATCATGATAATAACCAGGCCCACGGCCTCTGTTTTTCGGTGCGGCCAGGTATCAAGCCGCCGCCATCGCTGGTCAATATGTTTAAGGAGTTGCACGATGACGTAGGGTGTCGTATTCCCAATAACGGCTACCTGGTTCCCTGGGCGGACCAGGGTATGTTGATGTTGAATGCCGTCCTGACCGTTCGTGCGCATCAGGCTAATTCGCATAAGAATCACGGCTGGGAAAAGTTCACTGACCACGTGATCAAGGTCGTTAACGCCAAGGAGAGCCCGGTCATCTTTGTTCTCTGGGGTGGATACGCGCAGAAGAAGAAAGCCTTGATCGACACCAGCCGCCACACCATCGTCGAAGCGGCCCATCCATCACCCCTTTCGGCCCGCAACGGCTTTTTTGGCAGCCGCCCCTTCTCAAAAATCAACGCCGCCTTGCGGGCCGCCGGAAAACCAGAAATCGATTGGCAACTCCCCAATCTTTAGCAAAAGTCTTCTCTTTTGAAAAAGCAAACGTGTAAGCTAGTGTATAGGTTCAGATGTGCGGGGATGGACTGCATGCATGTTATCTGGTCCATCCTCTTTATTTTTTATATTAAGAGAGAAGTTTATCTATGTTGCCAAAGACAAAGGGATTCTGGATTCTACTGGCTACCATTCTAGGTTCCAGCATGGCCCTCATCGATGGTAGTGTGGTCAATGTAGCCTTGCCACGCATCCAGGCCGACTTAAATGCTACCGCTGCCAGCATGCAGTGGATCGTAGAAGCTTACGCCTTATTTCTGGGCTCGTTGATTCTTGTTGGCGGCTCCATGGGAGACCTCTATGGGCGTAAGCGCCTGTTCGCGATCGGCATTGCTATTTTCGCTCTGGCCTCAATATGGTGCGGCCTGACCACTGACATCACCCAGCTGGTAGTGGCGCGCGCCGTTCAGGGCATTGGTGGCGCGCTCCTGACCCCCGAAAGCCTGGCTATTTTGCGCGCCTTTTTCGACGAAACCCAGCGTGGCAAAGCCATCGGGCTCTGGTCCGCCTTCTCAGCGATCACCGCAGCGCTGGGACCCGTCCTGGGCGGCTGGCTCGTGCAATACGCCTCCTGGCGCTGGATCTTCTTTATTAATCTGCCGCTGGCCCTGATTGTGTTGATCGTCCTGGTCGTCTTTGTGCCCGAGAGCCGCAACGAGCAGGCCAATCGTCACCTGGATATCGCCGGAGCCTGCCTGGCCACGCTGGGACTGGGCCTGCTGGTCTTTGGCCTGATCGAGGCCAGCACCTATGGTATCTTTCATCCGCTTGTCCTTGGCTGTGTGGCGGCCGGCGTGCTGGCCCTGGTTGGCTTTATCTTTGTCGAGCGGCGCAGTCCGGCCCCGATGATGCCCTTGCAGCTCTTTAAATCGCGCGTCTTCAGTGGCACCAACCTGCTCACCTTCTTCCTCTATGGAGCGCTGGGCGCCACCCTCTACTTTCTGCCCTTCAACCTGATCCGTGTCCAGGGCTATTCAGCGACGGCCGCCGGCTCCGCCCTGCTGCCTTTTACGCTCTTGGTGTTCTCGCTCTCACGCTGGTCGGGCGGCCTGGTTGCCCGCTACGGTGCGCGCCTGCCATTGATCATTGGCCCCTTGATCGCCGGCATCGGCTACATCCTGTTCGCCATTCCAGGCATCGGCGGTAGCTACTGGACCACCTATTTCCCCGCCGTCGTTGTCTTAGGCCTGGGCATGGCAGTCACTGTGGCTCCCCTGACCACGACCGTCATGGGCGCGGCCTCCGATCAATACGCCGGCACCGCCTCAGGCGTCAACAACGCTGTGGCACGCGTCGCCAACCTGCTGGCCATCGCCGTCTTTACCCTGATCGTGCTGGCCACTTTCAATATCGCCCTGGATAATAATCTGGCCGCCCATCACGTATCGGCCGCCGCCAGCCACGCCCTGGACGCGCAGCGCAGCAGACTCACCGGTGCGGAAGTGCCAACTAATTTTGACCAGGTGACCAGAGAGATTTTGCAGCAAGTCATCTCCGACTCATTTCTCTTCAGCTTCCGCATTGCCATGTTGATCGGGTCCGGCCTGGCTTTCATCAGTGCGCTCTGCGCGACCGTGATGATCCCACCTCGGAGCAAGTTGAAGCCAGAGCATGAGAAGAAAGAGAGACAGTGTGGCGATAATGCGTGTACACTAATGTATGCCCATCGCGATGTTGACTTAGCACCTGGGGTTGACGGATCCGCTGGAAAGGCGGATGATTAACACTGTTGTTTTCTTATAGTTAAATTGTTAGTTGGAGCGATAATTTATGGATGATGCACAGTCGCTATCTATTTTAGCATTAGACGTTGGCACCTCATCGACGCGCGCCCTGCTCTTTGATGCGCATGGGAACGCTGTGCCCGATATGGTCTCGCAGCATACCTATCAACTGACCACGTCCCCCCAGGGGGAAGTGTCGGTGGATGCCGATTACCTGGTGGATGTGGTAGCCCAGACCATCGACGAAGTATTGCAGAAGGCCGGTCAAAAGGCTTCCTCAATCCACGCGGTCGCCATCGATACTTTCTGGCACAGCCTGCTGGGGGTAGATGAGCATAACCATCCCTTGACGTCCGTCATTACCTGGGAGGATACACGCGCCTTTGACGTTGCCCGCGAACTGCGCAAAGAGTTCGACGAGAAGGCAGTCCACGACCGCGTCGGCGTGCGCTTCCATGCCAGCTACTGGCCCGCCAAGCTCCGCTGGCTGGCCCAGAACCAGTCGCAGGTTTTTCAGCAGGTCAAACAGTGGATCTCCTTTGGCGAATATTTACATCGCAAGCTACTGGGCAAATCGGTGTGCAGCCTCTCAATGGCCTCGGCGACCGGCATGTTGACCACCAAAACCATGCAATGGGATACCGAGCTGATGAAGGCCCTGGACGTGCGCCGCGAGCAATTTCCCGACATCGGGGATGCTGGCGATGCCCTTAAAGGCTTGCAGGGGGATTATGCTACTCGTTGGCCGGCTTTGCGCGATGTGCCCTGGTATCCGGCCATCGGCGATGGGGCCTCCGCCTGCATCGGCACCAGTTGTATTACTACCCAGAACTGGTCCCTGACCATGGGCACCTCCAGCGCCATCCGGGTCGTGATCGATCCTGCTCAGATCTCGGCTGCCCCGCTGGGTCTCTGGCTCTACTTTATTGATGCCAAACGTGCCATTATGGGAGGAGCAATGAGCGAGGGCGGCAACCTGCTGGCCTGGCTTACTGACTCTTTCAATCTGCCTGCTCTGCAGGATGCCGAGCCTAAAGTTGCCGACCTCAAGCCTGACAATCATGGTCTGACCATCCTGCCCTTTATCTCGGGTGAGCGCAGCATCGGCTGGCACGCTGAGGCTCGCATGACCATCTCAGGCCTCTCTATCCATACCACTCCCGAAGAGGTCCTGCGCGCCGGCATGGAAGCGCTCGCCTACCGCCTCAGCGTAATCCACGGCCAGCTCTCGCAGGCCCTGAATATGCAGGCCTCCGATCACCGTCTGATGGCGAGCGGTGGCGCGCTATTCCACTCACCGCTGCTGCGCCAGATCATCGCCGACACCACCGATACCGCCATCTACCCATCGCGCGAACAAGAGGCCTCCGCCCGTGGTGCGGCCCTGCTGGTTCTGGAATCCATGGGGATCATTCCCGATCTAGCCAGGCTCCAGCCCCATGTCACCGATCCCACGCAGCCCGACCACCAGACCGGCGACATCTACCGTCGGGCCGTGGCACGCCAGGAAGCTCTCTATCAGCGCCTCCTCGCCGATTCATAACATCGGCGTTTGTCCTATTGGCCCCACCGCATGTGGGGCCCCATGGCATCTCCTGTACGGTATCGCCCATACATAGGTTCGGACCTTGCGTCCGATTGCCCCACACATGGTGGGGCGTGTTCCCGGGCGCTCCATTCCCCCGTGGCATCGCACCTCCCCATATATCGTGCCCAAACGCGATCCACCCCTCCGTACGGTATCGTGTTAAAGGGAACGTTATAGTAGGGGGAGGAAAAATCGGACGCAAGGTCCGAACCTATGGGGTTATGGGATCGTTTTGACCGAAATACCGGGCTATCCGTTTTTCAACGCGGGCCCATTGGGATGTGGGGTAGGTGGTCATGATGTGGCGGTCGGGCCGCACGACCATCACCATTTGTGGATCTCCTTGAAGGAGGCGCGGCAGCTGGCCGCTGCCATCCCATATGTATGTGGTGCCAGCGTCGGTGGATAGCTTACGCGCCCGCTTCAGGGCAGCCTGTGTGGGACAGAGATAGATGTGGTGGGCATTGAGCCGGCTCCAGAGCGCATTGTTGCCTGGCCGCGTAGCCGCACCATCTTCATCCCATAGTCTAAAGATACAGAAGTGATTGCCCAAAACCTGGTCCAGTGGGAATCGCTGTCCTGTGGAGGTGCAGACCACGGGCTGCGGCAGTAGCTGCCCACTGTACCGGCCAGCGAAGCGCAGTCCGGCGCGATAGGTGGGCTGTGGCTTGACCTGCATCTCAGACAGCCAGCGCCGCAGCGACGCAATGCGTTGAATATTCAGGAAGACATGGTCGCGCAGAAAGGCCAGAACTGGCTGCGTGGGCATAATGAAGTTGCCGAGCAGGGACGAAAAAGTGATCATGCGTATGACGTGGGGACGACGCTCCTGCTGGTAGGTATGCAAAAGCTGTGGCGCGGCCTGCTGCTGGAGGACCAGCGCGAGTTTCCAGCACAGGTTATAGGCGTCACGCAGCCCGCTATTCATACCCTGGCCCCGAAGGGCGGCATCAAATGGGCCGCATCGCCCAGCAGAAAGACACATCCCACGGCAAAGGACTTGGCAACCGTAGCATGAAAGGTATACACGGTCTTGCGCAGGATACGTGCTGATTGCGTATGTTGCTGCGTGGCGGTCGGCTCCGGTAACGTCTGCAGTGCCTGTTGGATTGCGCTGGCAATGCGTTCATCGTCCAGCCATTGCTCCTCATGTTCGTGAGCCTTCAGCATAAACTCCCAGCGTCGCCCTCCATTGGGAGATGGGACAGTAACCGCCGGTCGCGCCGGATTGCAGAAGAAGATAATCGGGTCCTTGCCGTCTCCGTTGTCGATCGTGTCCACGACCAGCCAACGTTGGGTGCGCTGTCGGCGTGGCTGGCGGCTTTGCCTTTTGGAGATATGGTGGGGCTGGCTGATTGGAGATAAGAAGAGTTCGTGCAAACCAGGCGCGCGCAGCGCGATTTGTAGCTGCTGGCGGATACCACTGCGGCCACCATCGCACGCCAGCAGATAATCACAGTCAATAGTCTGCATCCGACCATCCTGAGAGCGCAGCTGCAGGCGCACGCCATGTGCATCCTGCGTGAATGATTCAAGCACCTGCCCAAAGCTGGTGGACACAGAGGGGAAGCGCTCCAGACCACGCAGGAAGATAGTTTCGAGCGCCGGTTGATAAAAGGTCGAGATCTGTGGATGGCCATATGGCTGCTGTGTTGGAGCGATCCTGGCCAGGTAGCGCCCTTGTGAGACATAGTGGGCCTCGCGCTTGAGCAATGCATGGGCACATATCTCATCCGCCAGCCCGATCGCCTGACAGATGCGCAGCCCCTCATCATCGATTGTAATGGCCCTGGGCTGCTCACCCAGGCCAGCATTGCGTTCCAGCAGCAGCGTCTCAATCCCCGCCTGACCGAGCAGGTTGGCGGCTACCAATCCGGTTGGACCCGCCCCGACGATAGCCACACGCACAGCTAGCTTCCCTTCCGTAGTGCTAAGGCAACATTCGCTCCCCCCGTGCCCCGTCCACCCACAATCGCCACCCCTGGTCGCTGGCGGCTTTCTTCTGGCAAGAGATACGCTTGATCGCGGATAAGTTGAAACGTATGCTGGGGATCAAGTTCCTCACAATTGAGAGTGGGCGGAATACAGCCATGCTTCAGGGCCAGCAGCGCCGTAATGGCATCGATAGCACCGGCGGCGGCATAGCTATGGCCAAACATGCTGCGCGGCACACTGGCTGGAATGTGTGGCAGCAGTGCACCAAACACCTGGCGCAACGCCTCACTTTCCCCTTGATCCGAGGCTGGCAGGGCGCGGCCATCCAGGCTCAGATAAGTCACATCTTCAGTGGGGATATTTCCGGCCTGCAAAGCCTGGCAGATGGCCCTGGCATAGCGCGTACCATCTTCTGAAGGAGGCTGCAGGCCACAGGCATCGTTGGTCTGTCCATAACCGAGTATCTCGCCATAGATGGTGGCCCCGCGCGCCCTGGCATGTTCGTATTCTTCAAGGATGCAGATACCGGCCCCTTCGGCCAGGATGAGCCCGGAGGCCCGGCGATCAAAGGGACGATAGGCCGTTGGATCATCACCGGTCACATATTGACCCTGCTGCGCCAGGATGAGCAGGATAAAGGGATTGAGAAAGGCCTCGTTGCCGCCCGCAATGATGATGTCCGCTGCTCCGCGCTGGATGGCCCTGTACGCCATGCCCAGCGCATCGAGTCCACCGACGGTGTCGTTGACGGGTGTCTTGCAATAGCCCTGGATATGGTGGCGGATGGCTGTTTGCCCGATGGTGGCTACATGGAGCCAGGCAATGGCCGTGTAGGCGCTCACAAAGCGTGGTCCACGCGTATAGAGCGCTTCTATCTGCTGCAGGACAAACTCGACGCCACCCATGGTATTGGCGATCACCGCCCCCACGCGCTCCGCATCCTCCTGGTCAAGGTGAAGATGCGCATCCTGCAGCGCCTCCTGAATGGCGGCCAGCGCGAAATGCGTCATGCGATCGGTACGATGAACCAGCTTGCGCTCAATGTAGTCTTCAACCAGGAAGTTACGCACCACGCCCGCCACACGAATGGGAATCTCGCCCTCGTGGCGAAGTGCACTAATACCTGAGATACCGTTGCTTGTTGCGTGCCAGAATGCCTGCTGACCGATGCCATTGGGAGCCACCACGCCCAGACCACTAATCACAACGCGTCTCTGTTGTCTGTTATTCATGCCACCCATCCCAATCCGCTCTCCCCAACAACAATGCACTATTGACGCCTCCGAAGCCACTTGAATGTGTCAACGCCAACCTGACGTTGGCTGGCCGCGAACTATTGGGCACATAATCCAGGTCGCACTCGGGATCAGGCACCTCCTGATTGATGGTCGGCGGGATAACCTGCTGATCCAGTACCAGGGCTGTCACGATGGTCTCGATGGCACTGGCAGCCCCCTGGCTATGACCTAGCATCGATTTTGTTGCGCTGATTGGGATGCGGGCCGCATGTTCGCCCAGCACCGCCTTATATGCGGCCGTCTCAGCGCGCTCATTGGGCTGCGTTGAACTGCCATGGGCATTGATATAATCAATCTCTTGCGGCGTAACCTGTCCCTCGGCCATTGTTTGTCGTAAGAGGCGCTGCAATGGCTGACCCGAAGCTGGTAGAGACGTCATATGATAGGCATTGCTATTTGAAGCGAAGGTCAGGATCTCGGCGTAGATGTGGGCTCCGCGTTCCAGAGCATGCTCGCGCGCCTCCAATAGAAGGACGCCGGCTCCCTCGGCCATCACAAAACCGTCACGTCCATAATCATAGGGACGGGAGGCGCGGGTAGGGGTGTCATTGTATCTGGTACTGAGGGCTCCCATCACGCAGAAAACGTCTAATACCGCATAGCTGATCGCCGAGTCTGTACCACCGGCCAGCATCAGATCGGCCTGTTGCTCCTGAATGGCCCAGAACGCCTGTCCGATCGCATCCGCTCCCGCCGAGCAGCCTGTGGCAATCGCCAGGCAGGGACCATGTAGATGATGGTGGGCCGCGATACTGCTGGCGGCCGCATGCGACATCATCAGCGATGCTGGTAGCGCTTCCTGCGTCACCAGGCGCGGAGGCCGCGCGCCCTGGTCGGTCATACGAACCCACTGGCGTTCCCCCTCTTCTACACAGGCCAGGGCCAGTCCCATCATCACTCCCATGCGCTCACGTATCGTGCTGGTCAGAGCGCCGCCTACCTGAGCATCTTCCAGCGCCAGATTGGCGGCAGCCAGCGCAAACTGCGTAGCGCGATCCATTGACGTAATCTCATCAGAGGTCAGGCCCAGTTGTAGCGGATCAAAGTCGTCTACCTCGCCCGCAACTTGAGAAGGTAAGAGATTGGCATCGAAGCGCGTAATGCGCCGCAACCCTGAGCGGCCAGTCAGGCAGGATTGCCAGAACGGTTCTTTCCCAATGCCATTTGGGGCTACTACTCCCAGGCCAGTAATCACAACGCGCCGCAATGGCGAAGTCAGGGTTGCATCCATTCGCTTCTCCCGTTGCTCTATTGTTGTAGCTGTTTAAGTGGACCTCTTTTGGTATTGCTTGCCGCCAGGAATGCTTCTATTAATGGAGTCACCGTCTCCGCACGAGAATACATAAAGAAACGCTCCCTACCAGAAACGACATGGTAGCCCGCACAATTAGGTAAGTGCCGGGCCAGCCAGCGCGTCTTTGCTTCTGGCGATAGGACATCATCGGTACGGTTGATCAATAAAACGGGCATGGTGAGCCCGTTGAGGCGCTTGCGGATATCAAAATTGTGGATAATAGGTAGGACCGAGCATTTATAGACAAAAGGCCACTGAGTGATCTTGCAGAACTGTTCCTCGATCAGATGGCGGGGTAGGGAGGGCGCCGTACGGTTATCCATGCTATGCGACATAATATAGTTGATGACATTGGCGCGCAAAATAGAGGCGGGCAACACATGTTCTACAGGTAGGCGATAGAGCAACTCATGCAAGAACCAGATAAAAGGATGTGGTGTGATCCGATAATCGCCCCCCTGAGCAATAATTGTTAGTGAGCGGCAGCGTTGCGGATAGCGCAGGGCAAACTCAAATAGCACCATCGCCGCATCCCCATGCCCTACCAGATCCGGACACTCTAAGCTCAGGCCATCCAGAACCTGGCGCAACTCTTCCGCCCGATCATTGAGGCCAAACGGTGTCGTACGCATCTCCTGGCGGCGGTACAGGATCACGCGCCTGGACTTGCTCATCTGGCGCACCTGGCGTGAATAGACAAATTCCAGGTGCTCAAGGATGGGCACAAAAACGAGAGGTTCACCCCTGCCAATATCGATGAGCGGCAACTCGATTGTACCAATTGAACGTTGCTGCCAGAGTGACTCTATATAACCCACATCCTCATGAAATGTTGCATCATCGATCCAGCGATCTGTCGAAGTGGTCAATGGTTGCCTCCCCTTAGTGTTGATAACGTATATTCTGATTCTTTATGCGTGATTGGTCGTGCATCTCTATAGATATGTCTTTGCAGGAAAAAATGGAAGAAACCATGCAATTACTAAACGTATGTACCATACTATTCTACAGCATTACAATTTTGCACCATGCCTGTAGCATACAAAAATACCCTGGTGCGAGTGCAGCCAGCGGTGATCTTTCCAGGCGTATGGAATGGCCTATAATACTACTGTACCATTTTGGTTGAGAAACTGGTGTTTTTATGCCTTAATTGCCCCCTTCTTGTCGTTCATATCCTATGATTCCGTTTAATTCTGCTGATATTCGCATTATAGAGGCGCATCCCAACGTTCCTCACAACAAAAAGCACCTGAAAGTCCTGGCAAGATTTTCAGGTGCTTGATCTGTAATTCTGGTAGCCTACGAACGTCTCTTTTCGGATTCCCTTAGCTTCCGGATGGCTTGCTTCATTTCCTTTTCCGCCTGTTCGCGCGAAATAGTCTCTACACCCTCTAATTCATCTCCGGATGAGGAACGTTTCGGAGCGGCTTTCGCAGCCTTTTTGGCCGCATCCATCAGCTCTTTCTTCTCTTGCTGCTTCTCTTTTTCTGAGATGGGCTCAGTCTCTACTTTTGGTAGCTCATCTTTATGCTCGCCCATGTGATATTTCCTCCAGCGTAGTAACTATACCTCTGGGGAAATCCCTTTCATCTCAGCCTATCCTTCGTTTTGCCAGTCATGATAGCACTTACTTGATAGAAAAGCTCCGCGCATTTGATATGCTATGTATCGAGCCTCTTGAGATTGTTAGCGCTGCGTGACTTCTATTTGATACGAGTGGTTAGAGTTGAAAGTTTCTCAGCTACGGCGCGGGCTATATCACTGGCGGCCAGACAATATGGTATAAAAGAAGGAACTAGAGAGGGGGAAAACTATGTCGCTCATCGATGAAAGCCAGCCCGCTGATCCTATGCAGTCGCCAGCACAACAGTGGATTGCGGCCTTTAATGCTCATGATGTGGAGGCCATTGTTGCCTTCTATCGTGAGGATGCTGAGCTCTACGACGCTGGTATGAAATATCCCCGGCGCGGCAAGCAGGCTATTCGAGGCTGGTTTGAGCAACGCTTCCGCACCATGCCCACCATTACCTACACGCCAACTGAATATGTATGTGCCAGCGAGACGCGAGCCGTGGTTACCTGGACCACGCAGGGCCAGAGTCCCACACCGGGAGGGCATCGCTGGCTACGCTGGCTCTCTCGACCTTTTCAGGTCGACGGCGTGAGCGTGTTTATGCTGGCCGACGGTTTAATTGTCAGGCAGCAAGGTTACTACGATCACCTGGCCGTAGTCCAGCAGATCCTCCCGCCGCTGCGCTGGCTATTGCCTGTGCGCTTCTAACCCAAACCGAGTGCCCATAGAGCGACAAATCGGGCGTAAGACCCGCATCTATGGGATGACGCCCATAGATGCGGGTCTTACGCCCGATTTAAACATGGACAAACCTATTATTTTGTAAGCAGGGTATGTTCCTCAGAGATCTCCTCCAGCGAGCGTCCCATCGGTTCGGGCAACGTAAACACTGTCAGGATGAGGCCCAGGAGTGAGACGACGCCGGCAATCAGCATCGCGCCAGGAAGCTTATATTGCGTCAGAATGATCGGGAAAGCCAGGGCGCCAATAAAGGCTCCAACTTTACCCAGGGCGGCAGCAAGACCATGGGCCGTACTGCGTACCATCACCGGAAAGATCTCGGCTGGATAGACAAAGGTGGTCACGTTGGGACCAAACTCGGTGAAGAAGTAGCTGACGCCATATGCTAAAAGGAATGGTACCGTAATCGTGGTCAACTGCGGCACAAAGGCCAGCAGCAGATAGGCCAGCGCCATCATTCCAAAGCCAACGCACTGAATCCATTTGCGGCCCAGGCGGTCAATCGTGAAGGCGGCCAGAATATAACCCGGTACAGCCGCGACCAGGAAGATGATCAGCGTATAGAGCGTATTGGTAATCAGCTGAGCATGAGGGTTAAGCAACTTAAGAACTAAAGGACTTGAGATAGTTGTCCCGTAGTAAGCGATATCGAGCAAGAACCAGGTTCCGGCGGTGCCGATCAACCACTTCAGGTAGCGAGGCGTAAAGAGCAGGTAGAGCCAGGATTTCTTCTTCTCTTTTTTCTTTTGCTCTCTGCTCTGAGCTTTCTTCTCCTGTACACGTACGTCGTTGGGAGAGCCAATAACCTGTCCTACGGTGTGTGTGGCCGCCTCAAGATCCCCATTTATTGTCAGGGAGAAGCGTGGAGTTTCAGCAATCTGACGACGCAGATAAAAAGTTGCCAGTGCTGGAATTGCTCCGATACCCAGCATCAAGCGCCAGACCAGATCATTGTCTAGATGCAGACTCAGTAGAATGATCGCGATCAATGGAGCCAGCACCAGGCCAACGCCTTGCATGGAGAAGACCATGGTAATCAACTTACCACGATCCTTACGATTAGCATACTCGCTCATCAATGTCGCACTCAAAGGGTAATCTCCGCCGATGCCCAATCCCAGGATGAAGCGGAAGATTAAGAGACAGATCAGGTTAGGTGCTAAGGCTGAAGCAATGGCTCCTGCGGCTAAGACAATCAGAGTAAAGCCATAGATGGCTTTCCGGCCAACGAAATCTGCAATGCGACCGAAGATGATAGAGCCGAGTGCTGCCGCAATCAGTGATGTGCTACCAATGAGAGAAACTTCAAATGTATTGAGATGCCAGAGAGGGGTCAGGATAGAGAGGGCAACTCCGATAATAAAGAGATCATAGGCATCTGTAAAGAACCCCATCCCTGAAGTAATCATGGCTTTCAGGTGAAAGCCAGAGAGAGTGCTATTATCTAATTGTTCAAGCACAGCGTACGAATGTGCACGGTTTGTCGAATGCGTATCTAGCGACTTATCTTCGACGATCATAAAATTGTCGTCTCCTCGTTAACATTTCCAATGGGATAGGTTTAACATACTGAACCATCCCTGTTTCATTGTAGTGCTTCTATGTTATCTAAATGTTAAGGGTATGTTAAATGGGTTAAATTATTCTGGAAATCAATCATTCACACGGTTTAAGCTAATTTATGTATCATATGTGAGGATAGCCAAAAAAGCCTCACAGAGGCAGGTTGTCGGAACTTAAAGAGGCTGGCCCGAAATGAGAAGAAGAATATGTCAGCGGTCAGATCCCTGGTGTGATTTCTATTAATGGAGTGGGGAAATAAAAACGTGGCGGAATGTTGTAAAGACACAAGTCCTATCACAACGTTGTAACGGGACTTATGCGCTTTCTACCAGTGTATCATATCGATCAAGTGCCATGCTAGACGAGCGATTCCGCAGCCCCGATCCCCCCTCATAGATTCGGGCCTTGCGCCCGATTACTTGAATTGTACCAGGCCAATGCCTCCGCAACGCTCACCACCGAGCCAATGATAGTCAGGGCTGGCGATTCCAACTGAGCCTCGGCCGCCCGTTCTGCGATATCCGCCACCGCAGCTGTTACCATGCGCTGCTGCGGTGTTGTCCCTTCTTGAATTACCGCCGCTGGTGTCGCCGGGTCCAGTCCTCCCTCGATCAGGTGGCGGGTGACATCGGGCAAGGCTTTGACGCCCATCAGCACTATTAAAGTCCCACCCAGGCTGGCCAGCGCTCGCCAGTTCACAGCGGGCGAAGCCGAACGCCCCTTGTGTCCAGTGACGACAGTGAAAGATGTCGTATAGTCGCGATGGGTTACTGGAATGCCCGCATAGGCCGGCACGGCGATGGCCGACGTGATGCCGGGCACGATTTCAAAGGGGATCTGTGCCTCGGTTAGTGCCAGCGCCTCCTCACCACCACGCCCAAACACAAAAGGATCGCCGCCCTTCAGGCGTGCCACGATCAATCCCTGCCGCGCATGGCCCACCAGGATCGTATTGATCTGTTCCTGGGGCATGCTATGGCAGCCTGGACCTTTCCCGACATAGATCAAGCTTGCATCGGACCGCGCCTCCTGGAGGAGGTCTGGATTGATCAGGCGGTCATAGAGTACGACATCGGCGCTTCTCAGGTAGCGCAGACCTTTAACTGTCATTAATTCAGGATCGCCAGGGCCTGCTCCAATTAAATACACTTTGCCCGCTGTGCTGCCAGCGGGCTCAGCATTGTTATTGAACGCGGACGATTGTACGTGGTGCCTCTGAAAAGCAGAATCGGTATCAATGCTCATGTTCTGCCTCTTTCATATCATGGATAATGGTCGACACGGAGATATCGATGTGGTAGCGACGCAATAGGCGCACGGCGCTGTCAAAAGCCTTGATCTTATCCTGTTCAATTAACAGATCCAGGATATCCGAGATAAAGTACTCACCAAAGAACTCATCCCGTTGTGCATAGGTCAGGCCGCCCTGGCGCAGATAGGTTCGCACAATAGAGGCCAGGCGCATATATGTCGCATATTCCACCGGAAAGAGTGCTTCGAGCTGTTGCCGAATACGCTTCGCCAGGCCAGGGCTGGTTCCTCCCGTGGAAACGGAGATTGTCAGCTGGCCCCGGCGTAAGATTGAGGGCACAATAAAATTGCAGCGAGCGGGTAGATCAACGATATTCACGAGTTGATTATTCTGCTGTGCTTCATGCCAGATAGCTTCCGCCAGCTCAGGCTCATAGGTTGCCGTCGCTACTACCACAAATGCTCCCGCCAGATCTCCATACTCATAAGCTTTATGACGCAGCGTCACATTAGGACTGCGCGCCAGGTCATGCAGCTCTGCGCAAAATTCTGGATTCAGCACGGTGACATGCGCTCCGGCGGCACTGAGGGCCGCGGCCTTCTCAGCCGCGACCGCATTGCCACCTATGACCAGTGCTGGTTGGTCATGTACATCCAGCATGATGGGATAATAGTCTGGCATCGTCTCTTTACCTTGCCGCTGGTTGTGCCGTCACACGCTCTTTCAGTTGCTCAATACCAACGCGATGACAGAAATCGCCGAAGCCCTCCTCTCCACTCTGGCGCTCATCGCGCCACAGCGTAAAGAGCGGCTGCAGGAGCGCGGGAATATCTTTCACATTGACATTCTGCGCATAGACCGTATTGAGGCGCGTATTCTGCCAGTCGCCGCCGACATGCACGTTATAGAGATCTTTGGAGCGTCCCACAAAACCCACATCCCCCATATACGGTCGCGCACATCCATTGGGGCAGCCCGTCATACGGAAACTGATCTTCTCACCTGCCAGTCCCAGCTCGTTCAGGTTCGTCTCCAACTGCTTAACCACTCCTGGCAGGGCGCGTTCTGCCTCCGCGACCGCCAGGCCACAGGTTGGTAGGGCGGGACAGGCCATCGCGTACCGATACGCGCCGATCGCCTCGGGATCGGTCATGATCCCGAACTCCTGCAAGCGTGCCTCGATGGCCGCGCGCTGCTCAGAGGGAATATCGATCAGCAGAATATTTTGCTGGGGGGTCAGGCGAATATTCGGACGGAACTCCTGTATCACAGTCCGCAGTCCACTCTTCAAGCGCAGCGTCTCAGTATCTTTCAAACGGCCGTTTTCAACATGTAGGCCCAGGAACCACTTGCCATCGAATTGCTGGTGCCAGCCCAGATGATGATCCACATCATGAAAATGCACCTCACTGGGATCGCTCAGCTGATAGCCCAGGCGCTCTTCTACCTGCTGCCGGAACCAGGGAATGCCCCGCTCCTCAACCACATATTTCATTCGCGCGTGGCGGCGATTGGCACGATCCCCATAATCACGCTGCACCGTAATAATGGTCTCCGCTACTTTGAGTACCTGCTCAACCGTCACATCGGCCAACGGATTGCCCAGGCGCGGAAAGGTATCTTTCTTCCCATGGGTGGCTCCCATACCACCGCCGATGACTACTGTAAAGCCAACCAGCTGCTCATCTTCCACACGGGCCACAAAACCAATGTCCTGCGTAAAGACATCTATACAGTTATCCCCGGGATAGGCCACACCAACTTTAAATTTTCGCGGCAGATAAGTTTGGCCGTACATGGGCTCAACAGTCTCGTCTGTATCCTCGCTGGAGTGAACCTTCTCGCCATCCACCCAGATCTCATGATAGGCCGAACTCTTTGGTGCCAGATGCATAGCCAGCTTATGCGCGATTTCCTGAATCTGAGCCTGCGCACGGCTAGAAACAGGAGCGGGGCAGGCCATCACATTTCGATTAACGTCTCCACAGGCTGCCAGTGTCGAAAGCAACGACTCATTGATCTTATGGATCGTAGCGTGGATATTCCCCTTGAGGATGCCATGCAGCTGAAAACTCTGGCGCGTCGTAATGCGCATCGTCTGATTGCCATAGCGTTCCGACAAATCATCCTGTACCAGATACTGCTCCGCCGTCAACGCTCCCCCGGGGATACGCGAACGGATCATAAACTGATACGCCTTCTCCGCTCCAGCCGCCTTACGAGCCTGGCGAGCATCTCGATCCTCCTGCTGGTACATGCCATGGAACTTAATAAGCTGCACCTGATCCTCTGTGAAACGAGGCGTATCCTGAGCCAATTCCTCAACAATCTGACCACGCAAGTAATTGCTCTCAACCTTAATATGCTCTACCTTACTACCTTCACCAGGCCCAAGGTGTAAGAGAGTCTGTTCCTGTTCGCTCTTATCCTGATCGGGTGTGCTCATTAACATCTCCTTTGAGACTGCGCGACTATCATCAAAAAACCAAAATGGAAATCAAAGGCCGTAGGTCCCTTAGCAGGGGCAGAACCCCGACACATCCATCAATCGCCCTCTGGAGCGGGGATGCAAGGGGCGGCCAGCCCCTTGACAGGGGCGCGGGGGCTGTGCCCCCGGCTTCTTCCCCCTCCCGGCCGCCGCAGGCGGCCGGGGAACACTCTAAAATTCCTTTATAGTCGCTTTGTACTACCAAATATGGCAGATTTATCCCTTGCATTTTAGACGGTTATGTTGATATAGTAGATCAACAAACTAGTATTGTAATTACTATAAGGCCAGGGGATCACTCTGTCAACCTTTTTACAGTCATTAAACATTAAATTTCATTGAAATATGTAAGGAGTAAACACATGGATTTTCTCCTGAGTTGCATCTCGACAAAGCATTCTATGTTGAAAAATCACTGGGCTCAGAACAAACAAGCCCAGCAAGAACAACAAACGGAATGTCCTGTCACTGTACTGGGTAGCCTGCAAAAGCCGAAAGATGACCAGGGTGGTTTACTCTGCCTCCTCAACGACAGAGGTGAGGTCCAGGCCAGCCTGGCCCTGTCAATGCCTGCAGGTATGGTAGCCGCCAGCGACGGCTTCCTGGTCTCTACCATGTACGATGTACATCGCGTGTCGCGAGATCTGTCCTCGGTACATGCTGCAACCATCAGCCTTCCTTCATTTAACTTGTTGCATTCTCTATCGCGTAGTCAGCGTGGCTACCTGGTGGCCAGCACCGGCCTGGACGTCATCGTCGAGTTCTCCGAGGGCGGCGAGCGCCTCTGGGACTGGTGGGCGATCGAGCATGGCTTTGAATTGACACCTAATGGAGAGCCTCGCTACATCAATAAAGATGAAGACTATCGAGGCGTCAAATTTGGCACACTGGCCCAAACCACCCATGTCAACTCGGTCGCTGAACTGCCTGACGGAACAATCCTGGCCACCCTCTTTCACCAGGGCAGCGTGATCGCCATTGATCGAGAGAGCGGCAACTGGCAGGTAGTTCTGGACGGATTGGACCATCCACACTCGGTCCGTATACTTAATGAAGACTACATCACCATCGCCGATACTGGTCGGGGACGCGGCCTCCTGGTCAATATTAAAGGACTTAGAGGAACGATTGAAGCACAGGTAGATGCACAAACCAGCTGGTTGCAGGATTGCTCTTACGATTATCGTAACGATCTCTGGGTGCTGGTCGATGGTAAGGAGACGCGTATCGTTTTGCGCACCGGCGCTGCCGGTGAAAAGCCCTATGGGCAGATCGAGTTGAACCCTGAATGGCGCCTGTACGAAGCCCTACCGCTCTAAGCTGTCAAAAGTTCTTTCGTTCTTTACTATCATATAAACTGTAGCATATATTTGGCAAGCAGGCATAATTTATATGCCTGCTTTTTTCTGATCATTTTCTGGTCTGGAACTGGTCAGGCGTCTATCTGGCCATTGGTCAGCCCGACGGGCAACGCTTTAGGGCGCTCACAAGTGCTGGTTAACTCGATATGCTTGCTTTCCAGCGAGGCATCCAGATAGGCTTGCATAGCATCCAGCACGTGATATGCCAGCTCACCGCTGGCCCGATGTGGTCGGCCGCTACGCATAGCCTGAGCCATATCCGCCACGCCCAGTCCACGGCTGTTCGAGGTATAGCCATGGGTCAGTTCGACATCTTGCCACTGTGGATTCTGGCGTGTCCAGATTTTAACCGGGCCACCAAAGGTATTGGGATCTGGCACACTCAACGTCCCCTCGGTGCCATAGATTTCAATCAAAGGCGCATGGTTGGCCCAGACATCGAAGCTGGTCACCAATGTTCCCACCACTCCGCTGGTGAAATCCATCACGCCAGCAATATGCGTCGGCGTCTTGACCTGGATCTTCTGACCATTCTTTGGCTGGCTAGTAATGATGCGTTCCGGGAATGTCACTCGCGCTGAACCGGTCACACGATTAATTGGACCCAGCATCGAAACCAGGGCCGTCAAATAGTAGGGCCCCATGTCAAAAAGTGGGCCGCCCCCGGGCTGATAGTAGAACTCAGGATCTGGATGCCAACTCTCATGGCCATGACTGAGCATGGAGGCACTGGCCGAGACGGGTTCTCCAATGGCCCCATCATCGATCAATTTGCGGCAGGTTTGCAGACCGCCACCCAGGAACGTATCGGGTGCGCTGCCAACCCGTACCCCTTTTGCTTTAGCGGCCTCTAGAATCTGACGACCCTCGGTCCGATTGACGGCCAACGGCTTCTCGCCGTATACCGACTTGCCCGCCTGAATAGCTGCCAGCGCCACTTCGGCATGAACTTTAGGAATAGTAAGATTGACAATAATTTCAATCTCAGGATCGGCCAAAATTTCCTCAACGCTACACGCGCGAGGAATACCATAGGCAGCGGCCTGACTGCGAGCGCGATTCATATCTATATCCGCGCATGCGGCGACCTCGATATTATCAAAATGCTTTCTGGCTTCAAGATAAATACCACTAATTTTGCCACAACCGATGATGCCCAGCTTGGTTCTCGGCATTATGCTCCAACCATCCTTCTAATGCTATTCACTATCGCTACAGGTTTATGCACTAAGCCTGCTGTTAAAATGCAGTGTACACTATTTTTTTCAAGAATGGCAGGGCCAGCAGTTGGTAAAAAGTTAAAAAAGACAAGCACATAAAGGCATGGATGCTTGCGCGGATTTGTCAATAAGAGGCGAATGAAACCTCACTTGACAAATATACAGGTAATATGGTACCCCAATAAGTGTACGTTTTGAAACAAAAAAGATTGCGAAATGAGCATAAGAAGTATCGAAATGAAAGGAAATGAAATTACGGATCCAGGTATCAACGCTACATATGAGCGCCGAGAGCAAATTGCGCGCACCCTGGAGGAGCATCCGCGCCTCTCTGTACAGGATCTGAGCGAGCTCTTTCTGGTCTCTGCCGTCACCATCCGTAAAGATCTAACCTGGCTACAAGAGCGTAAACTGATTGTACGTACACATGGAGGCGCTATACTGGCTCGTTCAATCTATGCCGAGCCCGCGTTTGATATCCGCAGGCAATTGCAGAGGGTAGAAAAAGATCGTATCGGGTTGCTGGCAGCGCGGCTGGTACGTGATGGAGATTCTATCGCGATTGACTCCAGCACGACCGCGCTGGCGTTGACACGCCATCTCCTGAATAGGCAAGAGCTGAGTATTGTTACTAATGGTGTACGAGCAAGCATGGAACTGGCTGGTTACCCTGGCATCTCGGTATTGACGCCGGGCGGCATGTTGCGCCGCGAATCATTTTCATTGGTCGGTAGCTGGGGAACCCCCGTTTTGCAGCGTATCAATATCCAGACGGCTTTTGTAGGAGCTCGTGGCCTGACCCTGAGTGAGGGCCTGACCGAAGTCAGCAGCGAGGAGATGACCTTCAAGCGTGCTCTTGTTGAGGCTGCCCATGAAGTTGTAGCCCTGGTGGACCATACGAAATGGGGCCAGGTAGCCTTCGCTACCTTTTGTGAGGTCGAGCGCTTAAAAATGGTGATCACCGACGATAAGGCCCCCGCACAGATGATCGAACAACTGCGCAACGCTAACGTACAGGTATGGATTGCTGAAACATAACATCACAGCAATCCATTTTCCAATTATGAAATGGTAATTTTTTAAGCACATTTTGCAACTATTCAGTCATTCTCGTTGAATAGTCACTATATTTCAAAGATGGATCGTTATTATTCGATGAAAAAGGAGAGTCTCGTGGTAACAAATGCCTGGAACAAAGAAGAAGCGACTCAGGCGCGCAACGCCCTGGAAGAGCTGGTTTATCGTTCCCATTTGCTGGGCAGTGATCGCTCGGTCGCTAACTGGGGTGGTGGCAATACCTCGATCAAAACAGTCGAAAAAGATTTTCGTGGCCGTGATGTTGAGGTATTATGGGTGAAAGGCAGCGGCTCAGACCTGGCTACTATGGAAGCCCGCCACTTTACCGCGCTTAACCTGGAAGATATTCATCCCTTGCAAGAGCGCGACCAGATGTCTGATGAGGATATGGTGGCGTACCTGGGACACTGCATGCTGGACCCCAAACATCCCCGCCCCTCAATCGAGACACTCTTACATGCTTTTCTGCCATATAAGCATGTTGACCATACCCATCCTGATGCGATTATCAGCCTGTGCTGCACAGAAGGAGGCAAGGAAATCGCCGAAAAAATCTATGGCGACCGCTTTGTCTGGGTGCCTTATATTCGCCCGGGTTTTTCATTATCAAAAATGATCGCTGACGCCGTACGCGACAATCCCCGTGCCGAACTGGTGCTAATGGAGAAGCATGGACTGGTAACCTGGGGCGATAGCAGCGAAGAAAGCTATTTTCATACTATCTCAGTTATTAACGAGGCCCAGCGTTATATTGAAGAGCAGGCTGCGGCACGCAATCAGCCGCTCTTTGGCGGTCAAAAATACCAGTCGCTGACGACCGAAGAGCGGCGCAGCCTCCTGGTACAGGTTCTCCCCGTGATTCGAGGTGAGGTCAGCCAGGAGCAGCGCATGCTGACAACCTACAACGATACCCCCGAAATTTTACAATTCGTCAACAGCGAAAACGCGGCGCAACTATCCCGGGTCGGTGCAGCCTGCCCGGACCACCTGGTGCACACCAAGCGTGTACCGCTGTTTGTCGATTGGGCACCGCAGGCTGGAGATGCCGCGGGCCTGATCGAGCGCGTTAAGGCTGGTATTGCCACATATAAGCAGGCCTATGCGGAATATTTCCAGCAGTACAAGAGCGCTGGCGATAGCATGACAACTCCCGCTCCACGTGTTATCTTGATCCCTGGTATTGGCATGATCAACACAGGAAAATCGCGCGCGATGGCTCGGATCAGCGATGCGCTCTACCAGCGGGCCATCTCGGTTATGAAGGGAACCGAGGCCCTGGGAACCTTCACCTCGCTCAATGCGCAAGAATCTTATGCTATTGAGTACTGGCCACTGGAACTCTATAAATTGACTCTGCAGCCGCCCGAAGCTGAGTTCTCGCGCCAGGTAACCTTGATCACTGGTGGGGCCGGTGGTATTGGAAGCGCCACAGCGCGCCATTTCCTCAACGAAGGCGCTCATGTGGTGCTGGCCGATATCAACCTGGAAGGAGCCCAGAAGGTCGCCGATGAGCTTAATGCCACCTATGGTGAGGGCCGTGTCCTTCCCGTCAAGGTTGATGTCACAGACGAAAACGCCGTTATTGCCTGTTTCGCTAAAACCATTTTAACCTACGGTGGCGTGGATCATCTGGTGAACAACGCCGGTATCGCGGCCTCCAGCCCGTTCGACGAAACCTCGCTGCAGGACTGGAACTTTAACATCAATATCCTGGCCACCGGCTACTTTCTGGTTGCCCGCGAGGCTTTCCGCCAGATGAAAATCCAGGGCCTCGGTGGCAGCATGGTCTTTATCACCTCCAAAAACGCCGTCTACGCCGGAAAAAATGCCGCCGCCTATAGTACCGCCAAGGCCGCCGAGGCGCACCTGGCCCGCTGTATTGCTGTCGAGGGAGGCGAGTTTGGCATCCGCGTCAATTCGGTCCTACCAGATGCCGTATTACAGGGATCGGCCATCTGGAACTCGCGCTGGCGCAATGAGCGGGCGCAAGCCTACGGCGTTGAGCCTGACCAGCTAGAAGAATACTATCGTAAACGCACTACCCTGCTGGTTAACGTTTTTCCCGACGACATTGCACATGCAATTACTTTTCTGGCCTCCTCTAAATCCGCCAAGACCACTGGCTGCATGATTACTGTAGATGGTGGCGTACCGGCCGCTTTTACACGTTAGTTGAAAGGGATATGACCGCTCGCTACTGGCCGATAAAGGGACTTCTGCCTGCCTTTTTGGATAGGCAGAGGTCTATACAATACCTGGGCTTGGTGCGATAATAGTGGCAAGCTTGCTAGCAATCAATCAGTTTGAACTATGCGCATGTTCGCTATTGATTGTACTGGCAACTACTGTATTTATTCACTGAGCGAGCAGTGTACAGTTAAAACAGTGATGTTTGCTAATCGCTATCTCGCTATAATGCAATTAGAGAGAATCGTAATCATTATGACACTACAAATTATCCATGTTGGACTTGGTGGGTGGGGCCAGAACTGGGCCCGGACCGTTGTTGCCGAAAATAAGGACGTTGAGACTACCGCATGGGTGGAGATCGACGCAACAGCCCTGGAGGCCGCACGCGAGCGCTTGAATTTGCCCGCCGATCGTTGTTTTACATCGCTGGATGAAGCGCTCAAGACTGTGCCAGCGGATGCAGTGCTGGTGACAGCTAGTTTGCCAGGCCACGTGCCCAGTGCTCGGACCGCCTTATTGGCTGATAAGCACGTATTGATGGAGAAGCCATTCGCTCCCACAGTAGCTGAAGCGCGTGAGTTGGTCGAACTGGCCGAGCAGCGCGGGCGCCTTTTAATGATCAGTCAGAACTATCGCTTCCAGCCAGCCGCGCGAGCCGCTGCAGCAGCGGTAGCTGAGCAGAAAATCGGGCGACTAGGTAGTATCAACCTTGATTTCCGACGCTATGACAATATCGCTCCTGTTGCTGAGCATCGTCACTACCACATCTGGGAGCCATTGCTGGCCGATATGTCGATTCACCACTTTGACCTGATGCGCCTGGTTATTGGGCAGGAGCCGGTTCAGGTCACTTGTAAAACCTGGAATGCCGCCTGGAGCAAATATGATGAGCCCGCCGAAGGTGCGATGACCATTACCTTTGATGGTGGTGCGGTCGTCAACTACCGTGGTAGCTGGGTGAGTACTGCTCCCAAGACTAACTGGTCCGGTGAGTGGCGTATGGAAGGCGAAAAGGGCGAATTGATCTGGACCAGCCGTGGCGAGTTGCCCGAAGGCGCTGCCATACGCTTGTTGGGCGAAACCGAACTGACGCCCCTTGCTCTGCCCGAGTTGACCGCGCTTGATCGTTCCGGTAGCCTGGCCGCCTTTGCCGAGGCCGTCAGTACCAACAGCATTCCCGAAACATCGGGCCGCGAAAACCTCAAGACCCTGGCGCTGATGTTCGCAGCCATCGAATCGGCCAAAACTGGCTTGCCAGTCAACGTCGCATAATAACCGCTCTGTTTTTCAGAACGCCAAGAGAAGCACGGCCCCCGGCTGGCGCTTCTCTTTTTTATGCCATTATAAATTCGTCTAATTTAACGAAAAGCATCAATAGCCGTAGGTGCACTCCTTGCGGGCGCTTCCTACTTTCCCAATCAAAAAAGTACCAGGGAAAGAATTTGCAAAAAATTATAATATGATTCATATCTAATTTTTAGAATATAAACGTTAAAAAGCGCCCGCAAGGTGGTCACCTACGTATGATAAGATAGGGTAAAGGCAACCATATTGGGAGAAGGTAAGGGATGAAATCGAGCACACGACCACGCATCGTCAAAATACATTCAGAGAACAATGATTTTCAATATGCCGAGACGTTGCGGCGCAAGCGTGAGAAACGGCTACGCCAGCGGGAATTCTTTGTAGAGGGGGTGCGTCCCATCAACCAGGCGCTACAATATCACTGGCCGGTGCGCGCCTTCTTATATTCACGCGATAAGCCATTGTCGGACTGGGCCGAGAATATTCTGCGAAACTCGCAGGCCGAAGTGCACTATGAGTTGCCCTGGTATCTGCACGCCAAACTGAGCAATAAATCCGAGCCATCCGAACTGATCGCCCTGGTAACCATGCCAGAGGATGACCTTGCTCGCATTCCGCTGAAAGACGACCTGCTGGTCGTTGTCTTCGATCGTCCCTCCAGTCCGGGCAACCTGGGCACCATTATTCGTTCCTGCGATGCTTTAGGCGTCGATGGTATGGTGATTACTGGCCATAGCGTAGACCTCTACGATCCCGAGACCATTAGCGCCACCACCGGTTCTTTCTTTGCCCTACCAGTGGTGCGCCTGCCATCGCAAAAAGAACTGCTACCCTGGATTGAGACCATTCGGCGGCAGTTGGGGCGTGTTCATGTAGTGGGGAGCGATGAAAAAGGGGACTGCGAGCTGACCGAGCACGATTTTACGCAGCCAACCCTATTAGTAGTGGGTAACGAAACCTGGGGCATGAGCGCGGCTTATCGCGAGCTATGCGATACCGTGGTCAGTATTCCCATAGCTGGCTCTGCCTCATCGCTCAACGTCGCCTGCGCCACCTCGATCTTATTATATGAGGCCACGCGCCAGCGCCGTTCCCTATCCCGACCGCACTAGATAGATGCAAAAAAGCTCTCGACTTCCTTTTGTGCGTGGAAGTGAGAGCTTTTTGTCTGTTTATTACTAGATGATCTCCAGGCCATCCAACTCAGGTAGCGCTGGATGAGGGGTATGGGGCTCATTCTGGTACCAGTATGCGACCGAGGCAATGTCGTCCTGTAAAGCGAGGTAGCGACCACCGCTACGCCATCCCAGCGCCTGAATAGTTACGCGCAGATCCTCCTCAAAGCGAATGGGATCCATAATATGCCAGCGATACATGCCAAAGCGCTGCTGGCTATTGTAGAGCCCATCTGGCTGAATGACCTGTGGAAGTCCCAGGAAAGCAGTTGAGAACGTTCCATACTGCCCCTGTGGATGCTCGAAGTTCCAGGCACCGCCAAAATAATCTTCGGTGCCAGTGCCACAGATGGTCGGGAACTCCTGATCGCCATCAAGGTAAAATTTGATCTCTCCTTCACCCCACCAGCCTCGATTGTTGACCTGCCAGGCCAGGTAGGTACCCACATAATGTCCACGCCCCCTGACGTTATCGAGCAGGGTATGGACCTCTTTATAGGCCAGAGGATTACTGCGCTGCCAGCGGGCATGAAAATAGCCCGCGTCTTCAGGCACAGCAGTCAGAGTATAGGTAATTTGAAAATAGAGCACCACTTCTGTATCGCTCAGATTCTCAATAGTCCAGCGAGCGCTCTGGCGAAACGGCATCTCCCAATAAGAGTTCATGCCACCCGCTGGATTGACAGCGATGGGCAATGAATTGATATTGCAGCGCTCACCCCAGCCATTGGCAAAAAAATCGCCGTAGGGACACTCGATCGAGGGTGCCTCTTCTCCATCCCAGTAGGCGCGCAGAATCAAATGCCGCCAATGAGCTGGAAAAGTCGTCATCCAGATATGCTGAATGGCTCCTGGACCTGTGATCTCAGCCAGCGTAAAGGTGCTATGCGGAGCGATTTTAATCGAAGGAGAAACCTTCCAACCCCTGCCAAGGTCACGGGCGTGAAACGCGCCCGTGCCTTCAGTTGCCATTCCTCCCTGACCTTTCTCACCACTAAAGTTCTCAGCACTGATTGATCGTGTCTTAGCATGTGAGAGACGGGAAAGGTTGCCCAACCCTATCCCCAGACCGTTAAAGCCATCGCGTATCTCTGTCATCTTCTGGCTCTTTCTAGCTCCTTCTAGCTCTTGAAAAGCAGCTTGAGAAGCAACGAAACTACGAAACAATGGATTCCTCTTGTTTGGATTCCTCCTGTTCGGCCAGTTCCTGTTTGGATCGCCGAGAGGGCCTGGCTTTTTTAGCTGGCTGGGCCGCACGCTGGAATGCCTGGAATGGACCACTATGGTTCTGAGGCATATGCCCACGGAGGTGTGTGCCTCCCTCTTCATATTCCTCAAGCTCAATGGTGCCATACTGGTGAAACTGGGCTACTAGCTCCCCACGCTCGTATGGGATCAACACATCGAGGGCGACAAATTGCTCCACCAGAGTCTCGCTGATGCAGCGTAGTAGATTCTCGACGCCAGTACCCTGCATAGCCGAAACCTCTACTTTTGGTAGGGTGGTGGCAATGCCTTGCAGCTCCAGCTGATGGTCGGCGGGCAAGAGATCAGCCTTATTCAGGGCAAGCACCATGGGCAGGCCACCGCCCCCGATCTCCTCCAGCACCTGCTCTACGGCCTCGATTTGATGCTGCACATGGGGATGCGAGGCATCGACCACATGCACCAGCAGATCAGCCTCGGCCACCTCTTCCAGCGTGGCCCGGAAGGCGGCTACCAGCGTCGTTGGCAGGCGCTGCACAAATCCTACCGTGTCCGAGAAAAGTATCTCCTGGCCACCAGGCAAGCGTACCCGTCGCGTAGTCGGGTCCAGCGTCGCGAACAGCTTATCCTCAGCCAATGTCTGGGAACCAGCCAGCCGATTCAGCATTGTAGACTTACCGGCGTTGGTATAGCCGACCAGGGCAACTACCGGGGCACCAGCATATTTGCGGCGCTCGCGATGTAGTTGACGCTGGCTGCGTACCTGTTCCAACTCCTCCTCCAGCTGATCTTTCTGGCGGCGCAGCAAACGGCGGTCAACCTCAATCTGTTTCTCACCTTCACCACGCTGATTGGTGCCACCACCACTCTGTCGAGACAGGTGGGACCACTGGCGCGTCAGGCGCGGCAGGTCATATTCAACCTGGGCCAGTTCAACCTGTAGCCGACCTTCGCGAGTACGGGCGCGCTGACCAAAGATGATCAGGATCAAAGCCGTACGGTCCAGCACCTGTGTTTCCATCTCACGTTCCAGGTTGCGGTGCTGATTTGGTCGTAATTCAAGGTCAAAGATTACCGCATCGCAATCGTGAAAGCGCAGCAGCTCGGCCAGCTCTTGGACCTTGCCCGAGCCAAGCAAAGTACCTGGATGAGGATGATCCATGCGCTGAATGACGCGATCTACGCATTGGACTCCAGCTGTAGACGCCAGCTGTTCCAGCTCATCGAGCGATTCATTGATCGGCCAATCGGTCTCAACGGTTTCCACGCTGACCAGGATAGCACGCAGCGGAGCATCGGCCAACAGGCCACGCATGGGTTTCTGCTCGTTATTATTTTTTTCTGCTTGACGAATAATTTGTTCCGGCAAAATTGGCTCCTTTCCGTCATCGGGACGGAATAAAACTCTATCTGTAAAGGCTATGGCTGTATGTGTCGTTGCGTGACGCCTGCCGGGTCGCTGCCAGATATTGTTACTTATCTATTGTGCATCTAACAGCGCTCTATGCTATTGTTGGTGGAGACCTGATGATGGCAGAAAATCTGTGAGCTTATGTATTATATGGGGAAAATTCTTGGTTGAAAGGTCGCTAACAACAAAGAAAGTCTTCATCACCAGGTCACCGCAAAGCAGCTTTTCTGGGCATAACTACCAGAAAGGACAGACAAAAACAGCCTGACACGTGCAGAACGGTTGTTCATGGTTAATTAAAGACTATCACTCGTTGCTTCTCCTATAAAATGTAGTAAATAAATTATACCCGAGGACGCCTCAAAAGTCAATGCAGACATAAGATAGAGTCTAAAGCCAGAGGGGGTCGTGCCTTCGGCCCCTGACGCTACGCGCCATCGACTCAATAAAAACAGGTGTGGCTGCGTGTGCGGCCGCCCGAAAGGGGACGTGCAGGTTCCTCATCAGTATGGATGTTTGACACACTGGCAAAAATAAATTGATGAGATTTGAGGGTAGCTGCAATTGCTGGGATAAAGGCAATTGGAAAAAAGATATCATCTCACGTTTATATAAGTGTGCGATCCTGTCCGGGAATTGCTGGTTAGCGGGATGCACAGTCGTTAGCATCATCCATATACTCTGCTCTATCGTCAGGGTGTAGTTTTCATAAAGGGACGGAACACATGTTTGGTATCAGCCATACGGGGTTCCTGGCACCTCATTCTCTCTTATTCCAACGCTATCAAATTGTTGCCTTAGCGGGTCAGGGTGGTATGGGAGCTGTCTATCAGGCTCTGGATACCTATGAGCACAATCGTGTTGTGGCTATCAAAGAGATGAGCCAGGCCAACCTGCGACCCGAGCAACTTGCTGATGCACAGCAACGCTTTCAGGGCGAGGCCAATCTACTGGGTTCTCTGCATCATCCCAATCTGCCCCGGGTCTATACAGCCTTCACCGAAAATGGCCGTTCGTACCTGGTGATGGAATTTATCTCAGGTAAGACACTGCTGGAGTTGCTGCACGAGAGTTCGACTGGCTATCTGCCCGCTGGCCAGGTCATCGCGTATGCGCTGCAATTATGCGCTGTATTGAGATACTTGCATGAGCATGTGCCACCGATTGTTTTTCGCGATCTCAAGCCCAGCAATGTCATTGTTACGGATCAAGGACGAGTCTATCTGATCGATTTTGGTATCGCGCGCCTGTTTAAACAGGGCCAACGTTTTGATACCGAGTCATTCGGTTCAGTTGGTTATGCGCCACCGGAACAGTTTGGTCATGGGCAAACCTCACCGCGCTCAGACCTGTATAGCCTGGGGGCAACACTGTTTTCCTGCTTGACCGGCCGACATCCGAACGACAATCAACCAACGCCATTCCACTTCTTGCCGGTCAGATACTATAATCCATCCATACCGGTAGAACTGAGCAACCTGGTCCAGCAGCTGGTCGCTACCGATGAAGCCAGGCGGCCAGCCAGTGCCAATGAGGTATACTGGCAGTTGAACGCTTTGCAGCGACATGGCGTGTCTACTATCGTATCCATGCATGGAAGCGATCCATTCTACGATGCGAAAACAGCCTATGCCGCACAATTTGGCGGCTGGATGCAGCGCTATAATAACCTGCCCGGCAAAGCCGGCCTCTGGTTAAGCCTGGTCGTTATTCCATTCCTGGCTCGCATATATGGGAATGCCAAAAGCAAGCTTGCCTGCATGTCCCTATCACATCTCAGGAGCCGACTGGCAGCTTTCCCGGGCAACTTACTGTATGTGATAAGGAACTTCCCGACCTACCTGCCACTGAGCTTCACCCCGCCGGTCTGGTCCTGGCGTTTTGGTCTCCTTTTCCTGGCTCTCATTTTGGCCATGGTCGGAGGCAGTATTTATGCTATGGTTGGATTGCAGGCATCTGTGCACCTGGTAACCCTGTGCCTCTGTCTCTTGTTGCTGGGTCTTGTTGTGCTGGCACGTAGCAGCAAGACCATCCAGAATACCCTGACCAGGAATATTCTGACCGCTTTAATCATAGGTCTGTTGGCTGTTTGCCTGGCGTTTCCTGCCTTTGCAGACGTGCAGTCAGCCCTGAACGCTATTCGTTTCGGCCAGGTTCTGGGTGCGATCATCTTCTTGCTGATCGGGATCTCTCTCTGGCGCAACGATAGGTATGCGACCTGGGCCAGCCACCTGGCATTGGGCCTGATGGCGCTGTTGTACGCCTGTCTATCCTATAGTTATGGAAGCGACGCGCTGGGAACCCTTTTTGCTGGAGCCTCACCAATCGCCATGCAATTGCTCAATGGCCTGCTGATTCTCTGTCTAGCGGGTTGTGTCCTGTGCTCTTTCATGCGTATCATAAGAGCTTATGGCTCACTGGACCGGGTGATGATTTTTATTATCGCCGTTATCGCAGTTCCTTTGCAACTCCACCTGGGTAGTCTCAACGAACTGGTGCAGACTCCATTGGTGGCGCTGATGTACTGGATGGGCAAGCCTGGCACAAATCAGGATATGGTGTTTAACGTCTTACCAGGCTGGGGACCACTATTCATAGCTCTACTATGGATCTTCATCGTCTCCGGTTCAACGCGCCTGGCTCGACTCTCGTTGGCGATACTAGCCATACCCTGCGTGCTCTTGCAAAACACACTGGAAAACACGCCTGTTGCTCATCCTGTGCCAATTCTGACAGGGCTGTTTGCCACATCTTTTACATCCCTGCTCAACGTCAACCAGATAGTGGCATATGGACTACTGTCGTTGCTGGTTGTCCAGTTCCTGCGCTCGCGTAGCTTTTTTACTGGCGTCGAACGCACCATTATCTATCTGGTCGCCCTGTTGACGGCCCTGCTGCAGGCTGCCGTCTGGTCTCATGCATCATCATCTTCCCTGGCGGCAGACCCGCATGTATTACACGGCTGGCAGATTTCGTCGCAGGTTGGAATGGAGATCGTCGTAGGAAATCAGGTTGGGGCCGCGATCTTTCTCTGGCTTATCATTGGCGTTGGTGGTGCTGTTTTGGGACGCCTTATCTGGCGCCGCATGAAATCTGCCAGCCTGAACAATAGCAACTACCTATGGCAGCAGCAGAGCTGGAACTGGCTGCTGATTATTATACGCCTGGAACATCTCATAGTATGGATGACCACGTTGGCGCTGGTGCTGATCCTGCCCTTTTTTGGAACCGCTTCGGCTCCGCTCTCATTTGTTCTGGGAGGCAGTGTGCTAGCCATAGACATCAACCAGCTGCTCTGGTGGTTCCTATTGTTCTTGTTGGTGGTTGGACTGTTTCGCCTGGTGCGCCCATTTAATGGTTGGGATCGCTGGCATATGCTTTATAACACCCTGACGCTGGCGCTTCTCTTCTTTGGGCATAATAAGAGTGGAGTGGACCCACACAACACGAATATCATCGCCTGGTTTGCCACGCCACATCTCGCCTTGCCCTTCTATGTCGCAACCATTGGACTGATCGTGGTGGCGCTGGTCAGCCTGCTCTGGCTCAAGCGCGCATTTCTGCCCACCGAACAAACCATACTCTGGATCTGCTTCGGGCTGGCGCTCTGCTGCACCTTCCTGCAAGTTATCAACCCCATCTTTTTACTGGTGGCCTGCACCTTGCTATTCCAGGGAATTCTTTTTGTCATACGTGTGGAGCGCGTCCACTAACTTCCGTTACGATCAGGAGCGTTTTTTCTGGATCAAGTATTGATTCTCGATCAAATTGGACTGCAATAATGTATTTCCCGTGGTGCGGCTCCAGACCTTGATATCCAGTGGGGCTGCCGGATCATTGGCGATGACCAGCAGGGTCTGTCCGGGTTCAAGGCTAACCATGGCATCCGCGATATTTTCCAATAAGCGGCTGCAGCCTTCCGTCCCTAGATCAAGTATGCGATCTGGTCTGATCGTTGTGTTCGTGCATTCCATGTTAGAAGCCTTTCGCGAGAAATAAGTATAAAAATATGTCTCAGAATGTATGTTTAGTTTCCTATGTGACTCATCGTGATTGGCACATCAGGTGCATACGATGAGATTTTACTAATTGTAACATATGTGAGAGCCCAGATGGGTGTTTGTTTTTGACAATGTTGATCAAGTTTCTGTGGATATTCGAGCCACCTGATCTGAGTTACTTTCAGTTTGTGGAGAGCTATCCCCTGACAGCCAGTGGCAAGGTGCAGAAGTTCGTGCTGCGTGAGCAGGCGATCAAAGTACTGGGCTTAGAACAGGTAGCAAAAACGAAGACTGCCTGAAGAATGGCATAGATATAGGCAGGGCAGCCCTGGCAAAGTGACATCTAAACCTTGACAAAAGAGAATAACTATAGCTACACTTAAGGTAGGTACTATCAATAGAAGTTGCACCTTGTATCTTCTATCGCTGGATATACCTGTTATAGAGTGTCAAATAAGGAGTAAGTTCACTTTGCGACA
This sequence comes from Dictyobacter formicarum, assembly GCF_016587435.1. The sequence continues at coordinate 487,922 of NZ_BNJJ01000003.1, read as the reverse complement.
AACGCAGCATAGTTTTATGTCTATGATGAATACGATGCGTTTCTGGATGCCGTTGTTTCAGATGATGATGATGGTATGCAGCAGAGTGTCATGCGTCTCTCCTTATAAATCTCTAGGGTCCCTGACAAGGTGAGCATTGCGGAAGCTTAGATATAGAGAGGAGCGCAGATGACACAATCTGCGCTCCTCTCTTTTTTTATTGATTGTTGGTTATTTTTTTGCGAGGTAAGCGCTATGACATATAAGCATTCCGGGGAAGATACAGACGAGAGTAGCTCAACCCACTACTATATTACGACGGCCATTGATTATCCCAATGGTGCTCCGCATATCGGCCACGCGTTAGAGAAAGTCGTGGCTGATGTTGTGGCGCGCTATCACCGCCTGTGTGGACATGACACCTTTTTTAGCATGGGTATCGATGAAAATAGCCTGCATGTGCTCTTAAAGGCAAATGAGAAAGGCGTGGAACCGCACCTCTGGATTAACACAATGGATGAAACCTTTCGGCGGGTCTATCAAACGTTAGACATCTCTTATGATTACTGGATTCGGACCACTGAAGAACGTCACCAGCGAGCCTCACAGGAAATGTTTCGACGTGCGGTTGCCAAAGGGGATATCTATAAAGACATCTACTCAGGCTGGTACTGTCCAAATTGTAATAACTTCTACACAACTGAGGAACTGGTGGGAGGTCGTTGTCCCAATCATCCCTCGCTGTCGCCAGAATGGCTGCATGAAGAGAACTACTTTTTTGCACTGTCCAAATATAGCGAGCGCCTGCTGGAACATATTGAGTCCCATCCAGAATTTATCGTACCGGCCACCCGTAAAGCAGAGGTTGTCTCGCTTATCCAGCAGGGATTACGTGATTTCTCCGTCTCGCGTCGCGTACGTCCAGGCACTGAGAACTGGGGCATTCCCATCCCCGACGATCCACAGCACGTCATTTATGTCTGGTTTGATGCGCTAACCAATTATCTGACGGCTGTAGGTTTTCCTGACGATGAGCAGAAATTTCAGCGTTACTGGCCTGCCGATGCCCATGTCATAGGCAAAGATATTACCCGTTTCCATTGTCTCTACTGGCCAGCTATGCTGCTTTCGGCCGACTTGCCGCTGCCAAAGCAGATTCCAGTGCATGGTTTTATGTCAATTGAAAACCAGCGCATCTCTAAAACGCTGGGCAATGTCATTGATCCCGTGGCGCTGGTAGAGAAGGTCGGTGTAGATGCTGTACGCTACTACCTGACCCGTAACTTCTCATTTGCTTCGGATGGAGACTTCTCACGCGCTGGCCTATTGCGTTTCTATAATGATGAACTGGGAAATGATCTGGGAAACCTGCTGAATCGCGTCGTCTCTATGATTAAGCGCTATCGCCAGGGCACTGTTCCCACTGCCGGTAGACCCGGTATTCCTGAACTGGAACTACAAAACATGGCCAGCGTCACGCTCCAGAAAGCGCAGACCGCGCTCGAAAACTGGGAGATTGGCCAGACACTGAGCACGATATGGAGTTTTGTACGTCGCGTCAACCAGTATATTGAGCACAGCGAACCATGGAAGCTAGCAAAGCAAACGGGAGAAGAGCAGCACCTGGACACCGTCTTATATTCTGCGGCAGAAGCAACGCGCATCCTGGCTATCCTGCTGGCCCCCTATATCCCCGGTTCAAGCCAGCGTATCTACGAGCAACTTGGACTGCCAGCTTTTCAAGCAGGTGCCTGGGAACAGGCTACCACCTGGGGTAGCATTCCTTTCTCCCAGGTTGTAGCTGGCCCCCTCCTTTTCCCTCGCCTTGATCCCGAAGTAGCCGTAGCCTTATAACATCTAATCTATTCTGCTATCTCATGCATAAATGAGGTAGCAGAATAGAGGCAAAATGTGTTTTTGACTACAAAGTGTGTTACGTGCTATAATAATGTTTCATTGTATATCACTTTGTTTGATAATACTTTGACTACTGCGTTCCATTAAGTATGGATGAAAATATAAATAGAACTTGTTCCCGTCATTCCTAGAAGGCAAGGGACACTATGGGTACATATCTGGTAACATTCTTCTCTTTTCTTATTGTTCTCTTTGGCGCAGTTTTTGTACATCTCTGGTTAGGACTTCACCGAGAGCGTAAATATGGTCATAGATATGGACGTCAGAATAAGCCAGGTTTACCCCAGTTAGATGACATCATCTTTAAATAAATGTTCAATGTAGTACAGATATAAATAATTTCATCCTCTCTACTGCATCTAGTGGTCGTTTGCACTAACAGCGGTAGAGGGGATGTTTCGTTTTTTGGAGTGCGCTGGTAGACTGATAATGTGGCACATGAAACTAATTATTTGGAGTATTCATTCGTTTATTGTGCAATTACTCAGGTCCAACGTAAGCTTTGCTTCACGTGGTGGAAGGGAATGAAAAAACGTATGTCAATGGCGAATATAGTTCCGCATATGTTTGCAATGTCATCAATACAGGGCCAGCCTGCGCAGATTGGTGTGGCGCCGGAACAGTATGTGGCGTCAGAGCTAGCGGAGATTGCTGAAGGCAAGCCTTCCTATAGTCTATCGGTGGTCTTGCCTGCGTATAATGAAGAGGCCGTCATCGAGAAGACGGTAACAACAGTGGCTACTGCTCTGAGAAAATGGACCGATAACTTTGAAATTATCGTGGTGAACGATGGCAGCAAAGATCACACCCGCGACATTATCGAGCGCTTGATCGGAGATGAGCCGCGCGTGCGCTTGATGCATCATTCACAGAACCGAGGCTACGGAGCCGCCCTGATAACTGGCTTTCATACTGTTAGCAAGGACCTGGTCTTTTTTATGGATGCGGACGGCCAGTTTGACATCTATGACCTGGAACGCTTTTTCCCACTCATTGAGAAATTTGACGCCGTCTTAGGCTATCGCAATCCCCGTCATGATCCCTGGATTCGTAAATTGAATGCCTGGGGATGGAAGCAACTGGTGCACCTGGTACTGGGCGTGCGGGTACGCGACCTGGACTGTGCCTTCAAACTTTACCGCTCAGAGTTCTTTCAAACTCTGACTCTGGAGACGCGTGGGGCCATGATTAACGCGGAAATTCTGTATAAATTTAAGCGAGCTGGCCACACGTATGCCGAGGTCGGCGTCAAGCATTTACCACGCCGGGAGGGGCAGGCTACCGGCGCTAAGCCCGCAGTAATCGTGAAAGCCCTGCGCGAACTCGTCTTTTATGCCCGCAAATGGAAGCGCGAGGAGTGAACACAGAAGAAAATGTAGCAACTTTCATGGGTTGGTGTCTCAAGGCGCTGCGTGCCTTGAGACACCAACCCATGAAAGTTGCTTTTAACTTTTTAAGCCCCAGCGATTAGCCCTGCGCCGAGCTTTCTGCGCTTCTTGAGAATTACCCAGAGATTCATAGACCTCAGCTTTTAAGAGCCACGCACGAGCATAATTTTTGTCCATTTCGGTTGCCTCGTTCAAGGCATCCAGGGCCGCTTTATTGTGTCCCAGGCGAATCAGTCCTTCCGCCTTATTACACCAGGCCACCGCGCTGCGTGGATTGATCAATAAAGCCCGTGTATAGGCATCGACCGCCCCATTAAAATCATGCAAGCTAGAGCGAGCATTGCCCAGGCCATTCCAGGCGTGGAAGCTACGCGCATCAATTTTCAGGGCTTGCTCATAAGAGGCCCAGGCCTCCTCGGGCATATTCATATCCAGCTGGGTGTCCGCTTTACCATTCCAGGCCGCGACATAGAGTGGATCGATAGCCAGGGCCCGTTCAAAATGGACCAACGCTTGCTGATAGCGTTGCAGCCGGTTAAGCACCAATCCAGCACTCACCCAGACGATAGCATTGTTGGGCTCGATCTCGGTCGCGCGCTGATAGGCTTCGAGCGCTTTACGATAATTGCCCTGGTTGTAGAGTGCCGTTCCCTTGCCATTCCAGGCATAAAAATTAACATGATCCATGCGTAGCGCCTCCTCGTAGGCCATCAAGGCCTGCGAGTACGCCTGCTGTTTCAGATATTGATCTCCCTCACGGCACTTCTCCCGCACACTGCCCGTACTGATATTCCCTCGCGACTGATACTGTACATTCTGGCTGTAGCTGCTGCTCGGGAGCATCTGGCCCTTAGTGCCACGTGGCGGTGGTGGATTAATGCCGTTGTTAGACTGAGCTGAATGCGTCATATGGCGTGGCACATTGATGGAATCATCCAGTACCGAGCCAGACGATGAATTGCGCATTTTTGTGTTTGGCCGATAAGCATAGTCAAAGGCGCGCATAAACTCCATCATATTCGCGTAGCGATCCTCAGGACGGCTCGCGAGTGCACGCTGCATCACTGTATCCAGTATGGGCGGCAACTCTGGATTCAACGTCGTGACCATTGGGATAGAACCACCGCGTGGATCGAGGGGATGAAAGCCTGTCAGCATTTCATAGAGCACTACCGCGCTGCCGTACTGATCACTGCGTGGATCGACGATGCCGCTGCTTTGTTCTGGTGCCATATAGCCAACAGTACCGCGTACAGTGATCGTTTTACCGACGCGTGCGCCGGGTTCAAGCGAGCGCGCAATACCAAAATCGGTAATCACCAGGCGATAATCCTCCTGGTGGATCAAAATATTTTCCGGCTTAATATCACGATGAATAATTGGGCGTTGGCGGGTATGAGCATAGTACAGGGCATTGGCGAGCTGATGGAAATTATGAATAACTTCCTGAATTGGTAAAGGGCCATCGACCTGTGCCAGTCGGGTTCGTAAAGAGCCAACCGTATACAAAGGCATAACGAGAAAGACGCTAGAGCCATCTTTACCATAATCGAGTATGGGAACGATGTTAGGATGATCCAGCGTCGCAGCGATCCGTGCTTCACGCAGGAAATGATCGCGTTCATTGGGCGTAGTTTTACTGGGCAACAGCACCTTGATAGCAATGTGACGAGATAGATTTTGGTCTATACCACGAAATACTGCCGCGTAACCACCTTTACTTAATAAGGCCTCCACTACATAACGACCAGCCAGAGCGGTGTCGAGTAACGGCAGTGCACATGCTCTACAAAATAAATCGCTGTCCCGGTTGTCATATCCGCAGTCAACCTGATCGGCGCAGCGTCGCATTCCCTCCTCCGTGTTGCGAGACACCCTTCTTAGGTGTCGAGATCTAAGGGCACCTGGTCAGTGGCACCGATGTATTATTCTTGAGATGGTTGTAGGGACGGGGACAACCTGTCAATGACGGCATTGACCACTATCAGCAAGGATAGCATTACCGCATGCATAAACATAATCCTTGTACTAGAGTCCCTATGCTTGTTCGGTTTGTTGATCGAGTGAGCGTGCCCAATCCCGACACGTAATCGCTTCTTGCTTGCGCCCCAGTTTTTCGAGGACAACCGCCTTATTATACCAGGCATCAGGTTCCTCAGGAGCAAAGGATGTTGCTTGATCTAACGCAGCAAGAGCTTCTTCGAGCCGACCAAGTGCAAAGAGCGAAAGTCCTTTATTATTCCACGCGGCAATATAATGCACGTCCAGCGCCAGGGCGCGGTCAAAGGCCGCGAGTGCTTCCTGGTGACGTTGTAACTCATGCAACAGACTTCCTTTATTATACCAAGCTGAGATCAGTCCGTCATCATATTGCAAAGCATGATCATACGAGTTTAAAGCATCTTCGAACATCCGTAGTGCTGCTAATACATTGCCTCGATTATACCACGCGCCAGCTAATGTTGGGTCAAGTGCTAACGCTCTATCATAATCATTAAGTGCTTCCCCAAAACGGCGCATATCGCGTAGATCATTGGCTTTATCGAACCAGTTCGTGGCGCTATCAGGCTCAATCTGCGTGGCTTTCTCATGCAATGCCAGAGCCTGTTCTGGTTGTTTTAAGCGCCGCAGAATATTGCCCTTGGTATCCCAGAGGGAGGCCTGGCTATCATCTAATGCGAATGCCCGATCGATAGCCTGTAAAGCCTCATCGTAGCGATGCAGGCTATAGAGGGTATCGCCCATGGCCTGCCAGACCGTCGCCTGTTGAGAATCCAGCAGCAAGGCCCGGTCAAAGGCGACCAGCGCTTCTTCCGCATATCCCTGCTCCGCCAGCGCCATACCACGTCCACTCCAGGCATAGACATAGTCAGGATCAAATGTCAGAGCCTGATCATAACAATACATCTCTTCGTCGTAGCGTTGCAGGTCATGCAGAACACTGGCGCGTGAAGTCCAGTGTTCGGGATCACGTGGACTGAGCGCGATGGCCTGGTCATAGGCCTGTAGAGCCTCTTCTGGCCGACCCAGATGCAGCAATGTTGCCCCTTTGCCGCTCCAGGCTTCAACTGAAGCCCTATCCTGGCGGGTTGTCATGTCGTAGGCCATTAACGCTTGCTCGTAATTCCCATGCTCATAGGCCATGTTCCCTTCCGCCAACCAATCTCGCACGGCCGGGGTCGGCGTTTGCCTGGGCGTGGAAGCAGGCTGGGAAGTGCCAGTTGGGACAGCTATACGAATCTGGGTTGTCTCCTCATCGCCAATATCACTCGTAGGTGGTGTCTGTGGAAAGAAATCACTGGAGAGGCGATTGATAATGCGCGACAGCGGGGAGGGCTGTTGGGGCGTGGCTGCCGCTGCCGTTTTCACCATATAAACGATCGGGCCATCCTGTCCGTAGTCAACGACACGGATACTACCAGGATCGCTGACATGTGTCGATAGTGAGACCGCCAGTTCCGCATCCTGTAAAAAGTTGTCCCGTTCCTGTGCATTTGTGTCTCTAGGAATCAATGCACGTACCGTCACTGCCTGTTGATTCAGCAGATCAGTAGCCTGGAAGGTGACCGTCCCACGATCTTTGCCAATCAAGGATTGGATTTCGTAACGGCCCTGTAGTACAGTACCTCTGGTTGGAATACCACACTGTGAACAGAAGCGTGCCTCATCTCGATTGTCAAATCCACAGCCTTTGAAGTCCAAACACTTCCCCATGACCGTCCTTCCTCCCTGTCCTACACATAGATATTGTGCATAAAATATATCGTTTCTCTACTGTAGCGAAAGCATTGCTGCCTTGTCAATACAATATATAAAAGAGCGCTCGCTTATCTCGTCCCGGTTGGACGCGAAATTGGAGCACATGAGTATGCCTATTTTCCCTTAGTGTACCACCAGTTGCAATGCACTGCTGTGCTTCTGGACATCCTGTTAGCCCTTTTTTCTTGTTCTGGTAGTATCTCCTTATCAAGGATGATTTTTCTATTGACTTAGTTAAATGTTTCTTCTATACTCTCACGTGAGATGGTCTTGAATGGAACATTTTTTTATACTTACCAGTTTTCACACAGCGCTCTAAACATACTCTCTGTTGTATATACGCTCACCATCTCGCTTTTGATCTATCATTTTGCAATATGGATGTTGTTCTTCGGCTTCTGTAGCCAGCAGAGACCAATTTTGTCTGGATATTGAATAAGGAAGAAATAATGACTGAAAAAACATGGTGGGATGGCGAGGTGGTAGCATTATATATTGCACCAGCCGCTAATGAGCCGATGCAAGAGGTCGAAAATGTTCTTTTAGTAGCAGAGCAAGGTATTGTTGGAGATCGTTATTATGCCAGAACTGGTACCCACTCTGGTCCTGGTGAGCAAAACTACGAGGTCACTTTAATTGAAAGCGAAGCTTTAGAAAGTGTCCAGATGGAAAATAAAATCTCGGTAACCGCCGCCGATATGCGGCGCAACATTGTCACCCGGGGTTTTGCTCTCAGCCATCTGGTGGATCGAGAATTCCGCATTGGCGCAACGGTCTTGCGCGGCATCGCTCTCTGTGAGCCATGTCCTCATTTAATGGAGCAGACCAACCATAAGGTCGCCGTTGGTTTTATTCATCGTGGGGGATTAGGGGCAAAGATTATTTCTGGTGGCACCATCCATGTTGGTGACTGTATTCACGACTAGCATCAAACCTCTGCATCGGCACACGGGCGTGCCGATGCATTCAGCTTTTTTTTGCTTTCCATAAAAATCTGTTTCAATCGTGATATTCTTATGCTTTTATGCTTCTTATACTCTTTTTGTGTTTTTGTGCATATACCCACAAAGGTATTTTTATGCTATATAATAAAGACTGAAAGAATGTTAGCTGTTTAAAAATGTAGGTTTGGCGCGCGCACGCTTTGGTGCCACTATCTGTCTCCCTACACAAAATACTCCTAAAAGGACCTGATATGACTATGTACAAAGATGTATTTGGAGCCCGCGCAACTCTAGAGGGCGCTTATGGTACAGTCCACTACTATCGCCTCGCCGCTCTGGCGGAGCGTGGTGTGCAAGGTCTTGATCGACTTCCATTTACGATCAAAATTATTCTCGAAAATTTGTTACGCCATGCTGGCAATGATCTGGTTACGGAAGAAGATGTACGCTCACTGGCTGCCTGGACGCCCGGAAAGGCAGCATCCAGCGAAGCTGAATATCCCTTCCTACCAGGGCGCGTCCTGTTGCAGGATTTTACCGGCGTGCCCGCAGTCGCCGATCTGGCCGCTATGCGTTCCGCTGTGGCGCGACTGAATGGTGATCCTCAGAAAATCAATCCGCTGGTTCCCGCAGACCTGGTTATCGACCATTCTGTCCAGGTAGACTCGTTTGGTTCTACTATGGCATTTGCTCGCAACGTAGAGCGTGAATATGAGCGCAACAGCGAGCGCTATGCTCTGTTACGCTGGGGCCAGCAAGCCTTCAGTAACTTTCGTGTTGTGCCTCCTGGAACCGGTATTGTGCACCAGGTGAACCTGGAGTACCTGGCTTCGGTTGTTATGACTAGAGATGATAATGGTGAGACCGTTGCTTACCCGGATTCATTAGTAGGTACCGATTCGCATACGACCATGATCAATGGACTGGGTGTACTAGGTTGGGGTGTAGGAGGTATCGAAGCCGAGGCCGTATTGCTGGGTCAGCCGCTCTACTTGTTAACACCTGAAGTAATTGGTATGCGTCTGACGGGTGCCTTGCCAGAAGGTGCGACAGCAACCGACCTGGTATTGACTGTCACCCAGATGTTACGTAAGCGCGGCGTGGTAGCAAAATTTGTCGAGTTTACTGGTCCTGGTCTGAGCCAGCTTGGACTAGCCGATCGAGCTACTATCTCAAATATGTCGCCAGAGTTTGGCGCCACCGCCACGCTCTTCCCGGTGGATGAGGAGACACTGCGCTATCTGCGTGATACTGGTCGGGATGTCAAACTAGTTGAGCTGGTCGAGCATTACACCAGGGCTCAGGGACTTTTCCGCACCGACGAGACTGTTGAGCCTCAGTTCGACGATTTGATCGAGCTAGATTTGAGCACCGTTGAGCCTAGCCTGGCGGGTCCTCGTCGGCCGCAGGATCGTGTGCCGATGAGTGCGCTATCCCAGACGTTCCGCAGCGCGTATGCCGATCGTTTTAAGACGGCAACTCAAGCTACCCAGGCAGCGACGGCTACCGCCACCGCAGTGGCCGAGAAGCCGACCAGTCAAGAGGTCACCGTTGAGCTTGGTCATGTACAGACCCAGTTGACCAATGGTTCGGTGGCCATTGCCGCCATTACCAGCTGCACCAATACCTCGAATCCTTCTGTGATGATTGCCGCAGGTCTGGTGGCCAAGCATGCTGTCGAGCGCGGTCTTTCGGTCAATCCAGCCATCAAGACCAGCCTGGCCCCTGGCTCACGTGCCGTAATCGATTATCTGGAGAACGCCGACCTGATCCCTTACCTGGAGGCCCTGCGCTTCCACCTGGTTGGTTTCGGCTGCACCACCTGCATCGGCAATAGCGGTCCACTGGCCGAACCAGTGGCCGAGGCGGTACAGGATAACGACCTGGTTGTTGCTGCTGTCCTGAGCGGAAACCGCAACTTTGAGGGTCGTATTCACCCACAGGTGCGCGCCAGCTTCCTGGCCTCTCCGCCGCTGGTCGTTGCCTACGCTCTGGCTGGCACAGTTGACATCGACCTGACCAGCGACCCGATTGGAACCGACGCCAACGGCGAAAAGGTCTACCTGCGTGATATCTGGCCCACTCAGCAGGAGGTACGCAACCTGGTACAGAAGGCCGTCACGCCCGAAGTATTCTCGAAGAACTATGCTCATGTATTTGAGGGCGATGAGCACTGGCAGGCGCTCTCCAACGCGACCGGACCCCTCTTTGAGTGGGATGCCAACTCGACCTATATTCAGGAGCCTCCCTTCTTCAAGGACATGTCGCCCGAGCCAGAGCCGGTGAAGGATATTACCGGGGTGCGTGTGCTGGTCATGGTAGACGATTCCATTACCACCGACCACATCTCGCCAGCTGGCAGCTTTGCCGAGAAGAGTCCCGCGGGCCAGTACCTGATTGAGCATGGGGTCGCCAGGCGCGACTTCAACACGTATGGAGCTCGTCGCGGTAATCACGAAGTGATGGTGCGCGGCACCTTTGGCAACATTCGCCTACGCAACCATCTGGTGGAAGGTAAGGAAGGCTTCTATACCGTTCACTTACCCGATGGGGCCGAACAGACCATTTACGAAGCTTCCGAGCAATACCGGAAGGACGGAGTTCCCTTGCTCGTTATCGCTGGTAAAGAGTATGGATCTGGTAGTTCACGCGACTGGGCGGCCAAAGGACCCTTGCTGCTCGGTATTCGTGCGGCCATTGCCGAAAGCTTCGAGCGTATCCACCGCAGTAACCTGGTTGGTATGGGCATCTTACCTTTGCAGTTCCAGCAGGGTGAAAGCAAAGAATCGCTCAACCTGACTGGTCGTGAGACTTATGAGATCGTTGGTATCGCCGCAGGTTTAAAGCCACGTCAGGAAGTGACCATTAAAGTCACACGAGAAGATGGTTCCACCTTCTCCTTCCAGACTATCGCACGCCTGGATAGCGCGATCGACGTCACCTACTATGAAAATGGCGGTATCCTCCCAACCGTTCTACGCCGCCTCTTACAGGCTTAATCCCCTGTAAGCTACCTTATAGAGTGGCAGAGGAGAAAGCAGGGATGCGAGGGTGCTGCCCTCGCATCCCTGGCTATGTATTATTATGTATATCTCAACGACAAGACTACAGCGTATGCAGCATGTACAGCGCTTGCTTGATCAGCTGCAACCAGATGCTTCCCCGCAAGTGGTCTGTGCTCCTGGCACCAGGCAGCCACAGGATACGATCATTATCTTTACGGGCTCATTTAATCCTCCCACAGTGGCACACCTTGCTCTGCTCAAGCAGGCCCAGCGCTATGCGAAGGCGCAACTCGAGCCGACTCATCTCTATGCTGCTTTTAGCAAGCGCACTGTAGATAAAGAGGGGGTTGAGCGACCTTTATTGCTGGATCGCGTCATATTGCTGCAAGATTTGTTGTGCACGCGCCTACCCCAGACTGGTATTCTGCTCTTCAATCGTGGACTGTATGTTGAGCAGGCCCAGGCCATCCGTCATTCCTTCCCAAAAGTGAAGCGCATCCTGTTCTTGATGGGGTTTGACAAGATTGAGCAGATTTTTGATCCCCGCTACTACGAGGACCGGGATGCTTCGCTAGAGGCACTCTTTAATCTGGCCGAATTGTTAGTGGTGCCACGAGGATCGGCTGGGGAGGACGCTCTGGCTGAACTGTTGCAGCGGCCACAGAATCAACGTTTTGCGCGCTATGTGCAATCCCAGCCATTTGATCCAGCCTATCGTGATATTTCTGCCACGCTGGTGCGTGAAAGAGGAGCGAGCTATCAGCATGACATCACGCGCGAAGTGCGCCGTTTTATGCGCGACACGCGGGCCTATGACCGGCCGGTAAAGCGGGCAGATGGTAGCGAGGTAGATATCTACAACGAGCGTATTCAATATTTGAGGCAGCGGCTGGGGCCTGTATCGTAGCCGATACAATAGTTGCCGGACGTAATTCCCGTGAACAGTGGCGCGTGATCAAATGAATCGATCACGCGCGTGTCAGGCGAAATACCATGATCGTATTGCCGATTTGTAGTTGATCACCCTCATTCAAAATGCAGCGGATGACAGGCTTCCCATTAACAAAGGTGCCGGTAGCCGAGCGATTATCTACAATTTCATACTGGCCCTGCGCGACTTCATTGATGGTTGCATGGTGTCGGCTGACGGTCAAATCTTCCAGGAAGATATCGCATTCGCGGCTGCGCCCAATCGTCATGCCTGATAACAGTTCGATACTGCGCACGCTGCTCCCGCTATTGGTAAATTGCAGACGCGCGATGAGTGTTGAATCCGGTGCAGGCGTCTTTCCCATATGGAGCTCGCGTCCACGCGAGGATGGAAGTTGAAATGGACGGGTCCCCTCATTGGCAAAGAATGTCATTTGAGTGTTACCAAACTGAAGTTCATCTCCACTATTGAGTAACTGCTCAACAACAGAGTTTCCATTGACAAAACAATCCCCACTACCATGATCATCACGCAGTGCATAGCCATTATCTGTAAACAGAATGCGAGCCTGCTTGCGATGAACCGTGATATCTTCCAAAAAGATATCACTATCGCGGCTTCTCCCGATGGTTGTACACTCTTTCCACAATTCGATACGCTTACCAGCCAGAGAGCCTTTCTGGATGACAAGGTATGCTCCCGATGTTTGTTCTTGCGACATATGGTTCCACTCTATTTTGCTGCCTGAAGCGGGCTTGCAAGGATTTATCGATGGGTTTTTCATCCACCATTGGACTGAGTATAACGAATGAGATCTTCATGTGTCAAGAATCATGTATTAAAACCAGTGGTGGTTTTCATTTGCCCCTGAAATAGAGCTTTTATAGAAATAAACCTTCTGTGGCACACTTTTCTCCGACGTTGTATGATGGATTTGTTGGCTTTTTCCTCCAAAATATTGTAATGAAGCGCATATACCAATAAGGAGAAATGTACCCATGTCAGTTCAGCCGGGCCTATCAGTGAAGATTGAGTTTGATGTCCCTGCACAGATGCGCGACGGAGTTACGCTACGTGCCAATGTGTATCGCCCCGAGGGGGAGGGGCAGTGGCCAGTACTGCTGACCCGCTTACCATATGGAAAAGATTTTCCCAGTGCGGCAGGCGTGCTGGACCCCGTTCAGGCGGCTCGTCGTGGCTATGTTGTGATTGTGCAAGATACGCGAGGTCGTTTTGCCTCGGATGGTGAGTGGTCACCTATGCGTAGAGAGGCCCTGGATGGCCTGGACACGATCGCCTGGGCCTCTCAGCTTCCATATAGCAATGGCGAGGTAGGCATGTTTGGAGCCTCCTATTTTGGCTTCACCCAGTGGTCAGCCGCCGTGCATCAGCCGGTCGCCTTGAAGACGTTTATCCCCTATATTACCTGGAATGATCCTCTCAATGGTGTCATGTTCCGTGGTGGAGCCCTGGAACTGGGTACGACCGCTTCATGGCAACTGGCAATGGCAGCTAATGTATTGATGCGCCGCCATGTCATTGAGCGCGATCCTGTTCAGTTGGGTACAGATATGTATACATGGGCAAAGACAATGGATACGCTGGGCTCCCAGGGCTACTGGTCATTGCCTCTCAAAGATTTTGCTCCTCTAAAATATAAGAATATGGCGCCAGACTTTTATGATGTATTTGAAAAGCCGATGAGCCCTGAACTGGTTGAGCCGATGACCATTTTAGGTAAGCATGATCAGGTTACTGTGCCTACCTTTAATATTGGTGGCTGGTACGATATTTTCTTGCAGGACACACTGGAGAATTTCCGTATTATGCGCGAGGATGGCAGTACGCCAGCCGCAAAGCAGAGCCAGCTCCTGATCGGCCCATGGATTCATGGTGGTTCTTCAAATCCAGTGGGCGAAAAGAATTTTGGTTTTGCGGCTATGCCCGGTCTGCTTGATCTAAAAAGCGATATCATGAGCATGCAGCTACGCTGGTTTGATCATTTCCTGAAAGGACAGGATACCGGTATCCTATCTGAAGCACCGATCAAGTTGTTTGTTATGGGAGCTAATGTCTGGCGTGATGAGCAGGAATGGCCGCTGGCCCGCGCAGTCGAAACCCGCTATTATCTACATAGCGCCGGTCAGGCCAACACATTGGACGGGGATGGCACACTCTCTACCGAGGTTCCCGAAGTTGAGCAGCCTGATACCTATACCTATGATCCTGCTAATCCTGTTATCACCAGAGGTGGCGCACTACTGATGACACCGGAGTACCCCGGTGGTGTCTTTGACCAGCGACCAACCGAGCAACGACCAGATGTTCTAGTTTATACAACCCCTGCCTTAATGCAGGATGTGGAGGTGACAGGCCCCATCTTAGTGCACCTGTGGGCAATTTCCAGTGCTGTTGATACCGATTTTGTGGCGCGCCTGGTTGATGTGTACCCGGATGGCTATGCCCAGAACCTCACGGATGGGATTATCCGGGCACGCTATCGCAATTTTTCAACTGATGCCGAACCAGCGCTGATAGAGCCAGGGCAGGCCTACGAGTATGTTATCGACCTCTGGTCTACCAGCAATGTGTTTAAACAGGGACACCGCATCCGTTTAGATATCACCAGCAGCAATTTCCCGCGTTGGGATCGCAATCCCAATACCGGCCATGTGCTGGGCGCCGATAACGAACTGGTTATCGCCCATCAAACCTTACTGCACGATGCCGCGCATCCCTCTTTTGTGGCACTGCCCATCATTCCTGTAACTGCCTAAAAGTTTCCTTCCATCCTCGCGATAGCCATCGCAAGGATGGTTCACAAGCCTGGGGGGGCATGCGCCCGTCTGCACTGAGAAGCAGGTCGCTCCAGTGCAGACGGGAAGCGTACCCTCTTAGTGCCCATGCAGTACGAGTAGCATGGCGACCAGGATAGCTACCGCGATCAGCAGCAAGAATACCAGGCTCAGCAGAATGAAGGCTAGAATTGGCGATAGGCGCACGAAACGTAGTGGCATTGTTTTTTGCAGGCCAGTAATGGTCGGAATGGCAGAGAGCAGGGCTGGATGGTCGGTAATAGCTTTGCCTTTGAGGACCAGAGAGACCGGCACCTGCCTGTGCTGGGTACGTTCGGGCTCTTCTAACGTTGCAACCTGTGCTCCCCCGCGTTGGAGCTCTGTGGCTGCCTGATGCGCTACTTTTTCCTGTGGAGGCATAGGCAGAGTTGTCGCCTCGCGTGGTTTTTGAGCAGCAAATGTCCTGGTTTCCCGCGAACCCTCACGCTGAATGGTGGCCGGTCGGTTAATGCTTTGATAAGACTGGCGGGCACGTAGAGCCGATTGTAGGGCCGCATCATAGGTCTGCGCAAACTCAAGTATGTTAGGGTAGCGCTGCTCTGGCTTTTTCGCCAGGGCTCGTAAGAACACTTCATCCAGCTCCCTGGGCAAGCTCGTATTAAATTTACTGGGAGGCTCAGGCGGAGTATGGTGATGATGGTGCAATAACTGGGCCGCAGTGCCCTCAAAAACAGCGCGCCCGGTCATCAACTGATACATCATAACTGCCAGTGCATACTGATCTGCTGACGGACCGACGTGGACCGACGTGGCCAGCGATGGATCATCAAATTGTTCAGGGGCCATATACAAAGGCGTGCCCACCGAACGATGGAGGGAGCGTCCCGCCCGATAGAATGAGGCCAGACCAAAATCAGCCAGTAAGAGATGTGGTCTTCCGTGTGGAAAAATATTTGCTAGATAAGGATATTGATCATTTTTTAGCGGGCCGCGCTCAACGCGAATTAAAAAATTTGTTGGTTTAATATCACGATGAATGATACCATGATCATGTGCATATTGCAGTGCCGAAGCCGCCTGCAGAAGATAATAGCCAGCCTCTTCAGCGGAAATAGGCCAGCCGAAACCAAATTGTTGCGTGCGCTGTTGCAGCCAGTTCCAGAGCGAGCCCTCTGAAATGTATGGCATCACCAGGTACGTAATCGGACCAATACCTGTATCCAGATTTTCCTCGCCGAAGTGATAGAGCGGCAAAATATGTTCATGTTCCAATTCGGCAACAGCACGTGCTTCGCGCTCAAAGCGTTCGGCCGCCTGTTTCCCCTCGGGCGTATTGGGAACGGCACGTAAATCCCCGCACACCACCTTGATGGCTACTCTTCGCCCGATACGTGTATGTTGAGCCAGATATATATCACCCATACCACCATTCTCGACGAGTCGCTGCAGGCGATACCCTCCGAGATGTTTCCCCACCAACATGTTCATCTCAAAAATCCTTTGTGATTTTAAGACGGTGAGAGTATAGAAACAAAGAAAGATAGGTACTCTCAACCAGTAAATCATACTCTTCCCTATTTTCAGTATACAGGAAGACCATAAATGTTTTAGGGTGGAATAAGACAATAGTGCTACATTGCATGTTCCCTGTGTTGATGCCCTCTAATGGGGGCATCAACACAGGGAACATGCAATGTTTGAAAGCTATAGGGTTCGTGCCTGCGGCCCCTGACGCTACGCGCCTACGGCGCTCAAAAAAGTGCGGCCGCGCCTGCGGACGCCTGTACGTGGGCACTTTGCTTTCCCATACGCGGGAAAGCAAAGCACATTCTTATGTTAATTGCCTGAGGATATCCTGTAGTTCATAGGTGAGATCGGTACGCGAATCGGCGACATGCTGCAGGATGGGTACCGCATCCTGGTCCTTGTATTGTCGCACCAGAGAACTGGCGGTGCGTACAACCGAGGCGCGTGGATCATAAAGCGCTTCGCGGGCTATTGCCTTGCTCTGGGGCCTTTCGCCTCCTGGATCGAGCAGTTTCAATGCCTCCAGACCCTGTGTTCGCACATATGGATCGACATCTTTAATGGCATCCCAGACGCCCTGGATCACACCCGGGTCCCCGATCTGCCCACTGGCATGTACCACCGCAGCATAAACTATGCTACCAGGGATATTAGGATCGCCCGGAGGCAGGGTATCGCCCCTTTTGGGAATTTGTTTGCGCCGCTCAATGTCAACCGTGCGAGCCAGTAACTGGAACATGGGGGTGGCAGCCCTGCGATCGCCAATGCGACCCAGCGTATCGCAGAGCGCACCGATGGTTAAAGCATGCGCGCGATCCTTGAGTGTTTTTGTCGCTTCCAGGCGTTCAATGATAGGAACCGTGGCACGTGGATCTTTGAGGTCCCCTAGAGTGCGCGCGGTTGGTATGAGCTTCTCTTCTGCTGGATTCGCGATTGTTTGCAGCAAGACATCGCGCCCCGGACCATTCATCCAGCGCTCAACTTCATTCATCAAGGGCAGAACCTGGTAGATTGGTTCCAGGATACGCGGATCCGTGATGGTGTTTTTGCTGATTTCGCTCCAGTAGCGGCCCATCAGAATACCCAACTGGTGCAGTGCCACTGCATGTTGCCAGTCTGGATCATAGGTCGCGCTGTGCAAGAGCGCCTGCGCCACCGCAGGGAAGCGGCTACTAAAAATTGGAGGCAGGGTTTCATTTGCTGTCGAAGTGACAGGGAAATTATTACCGTCTGCCAGCGCCTGCTGAAAAATCAGGGCCGCATTAGTCCTTAAGCGAGGAGCAGCCTGTTTATTTCCCAGGTAACGCTCGAGTGGAATGGTGCGGTATAGCGGTACCGCGATATAATTTTCCAGCCCCACCGCGTGTTCCAGGCCACTATCAATCAGCAGATCATAGAAACGTTCTTGCTGAAGTTCCAGGCAGCCCTCGACCACATCGACCTTCGCCCAACCCCGAGCCTCCTTTAACGCGCCGATCAACGCCTGCATCGAGGCTACCGTAGCATGTTTGACCAGCGCCTGGCTCGCATACATAGAGACATCCGGATCAGTGGCCAGCGAACCCAGATATTGTGCCAGATCGATAGAAACCAGGCTGCCATCATCTTTGCGGCTGGCGAAACGTGCCTGTGGTCCAGTGCCTGCGATCCCCATCGTGCGATAGTTACCAAGCATAAGGATAGCATAGCGCCGGGCGCGCCCTTGTTCTGTCTCACCTGGATTGGCATTGGGCGCTAGATCAGCGGGGTCCCCCTGTTCAATAATCGTCAGCCAGGTTGGAATTAATGTACCCCCGCGATCAATTTCATGTAAGAATGGAATTAAAATATCTCGCCATTGGGGTATGGGGCCAATATTAAGGAGCGGAATCAATTGCCTGGCAGTCTCCTCAACCGACTGATTTTCCCAGCGCAAACTGGTAATGATGCGCGTAATTTCTGTGCGCAGCGTGCTTAAGCGCTGCTTCAGCTCAGGCGACTTCTTATCTACTTCTGGATAGGTTTTGCGGGCGGCCAGATGTTCGATCGTTCCGGCACGTTCGCGGTTTCTGGGTGAAAGTGGAGTGGCTGGTTCAACCTCAATCTGTTCAGATACTCCATCTTCAGTCTCGGCAGGATTTTTGTCACTGCTCTGTTCGAGATACAAAAACCCCTCTGTTTCTGTCTCATTTTCTGTTGGGGGAATGGGTTGCGCCTGTTGGCTGTCTCTTTCAGACATACACTGTGGCCCTCTCTTACCATGGTTGGCATACGCTACACATTAGTATGATAACATAGCTACCTATTGCGGTATCCTAAGATGGATGGTTGGTAAAGAGGGGATGTCACTCACGCCTGAGCTCGCCTCTTTACTGTGTACATATTGTGCAAAAAGTGTTCATCTATTGCACCAGGGTATGTTGCCAATTCTCTGTTTGCATGCAGCCTGTCAAGAACAGTGCCGTAAAAGTGCTGAGCATAGGGTGTTGTGGTTTTAATTGTACCGTTCAACGTCAGACTGGTCAAGGGCATACCAGTATATTTCTCCACGAATCTGGCCGTTTTATGTGCTATAATGCCGTTTGCTTCTTGGTTTCTTCTATATACTGAAGAAGAATTCTATTAGAGGGAGTTGCTAAGAAGGAGATGGACGTGCTTAATTCCCGATTTTTCCACACAATGGCAGCATATATTCGTGATCTTGTGTGTTGTGAAGATGTATGCATGTTCTTATATTGCCCCGATGCAACCCTCTGTCATCCCTTCTTAGCGCAAGCAACTGCTAAACTTGATTTCTCTGCTCGTTGTTATGGTTCAATCCACGATGTGCGTTTGCTAGCAGGAGAACGCGTGAGGGCTATGTGCGATATCGCTATCCAGACCGATTCTGTTTGGAGGCTTGTCAGGCCGCCGGGATATCAAACAGATAAAAAGCCGGTTCATATACTGATCGCTCCCCTCAAGCGTCCGGGTGGCATTGTGGGCATCATTGTCTGCACAACCACCGATGCAGACGCGTTTGGACCTGGTGAAGGGCAGCTCTTATCCCAATTTCTACCCATGCTGGCCAGGCAAGTAGAACAGGCTTTGCAGCACCTGTGCATCGTGCAGCCCTATCAGCTAGATACCAATCCCACTGACGCTTCTTCTACACTCTCATTACTCGAAATGGATAGACCGGAGGGGAAATTATCTGAGCAAGACGCGCTGCTATCCATGATTGGCCATGATTTTCGCGCACCCTTAAGCGTGATCAAAGGGTACATAGGATTGCTTCAAACCTATGGCTTTACAGAAGAAGATAAGGAGGCAGCAGATGCCATATCGCTTGAGTCTCAGCGCCGCTATCTACTGTCAGTAATGGAACAGGTGCAGCACCTTGAGGTGCTGGTTGATGATCTCTTGGACCTGGCACGTATGCAATCGGGACATACAACATTGCGTCCAGGGCCGCTGGATCTCGTGCCTCTCTGTCAACGCCTGGCCCGGCAGATGCAGGATCGTGTAGCGCTGCAAGAGACAGCGCAATTCACGATCCAATGTTTGTCAGACGCTGAACTTCCCGCTGCCTGGGCCGATGAGCACCGCGTGCGCCAGATCCTGGAGAATTTATTAGAGAACGCCATCAAATACTCGCCTGAGGGCGGATTAATCGAGATTCTCGTCTATTCCAATTGTGTTTTCCCCCTGGCTGATTATCTGTTATTGGAGGATCACGCCCTGATAACTAAAGCTGAGATTCCACAACTATGTATTACTGTAAGGGACCATGGTATTGGTATTCCATCCTGGCAGCAGTCTGTTGTGTTTGAGCCTTTTTTGCGTCTACCACAGCCAGCGGCACGCCAGATTAGCGGCGTTGGCCTGGGCTTATATATTGTGCGAAAACTAGTAGAGGCCATGGATGGAACGATTGCCTTGCAAAGCAACGAAGGTCAGGGAACCACTATCACCTTAACTCTGCCAGTGGCTACCACTGCAGCATCGATAACTGGCGCAATATCAACTACAGATAAAGTTTTGCTGTAAGAAGAGCTGTAATGGCGCAACTTATTGTTTTGCATTTATGCACGTATGAGCTTGAAAAATAGATTCCCGACTTAAACAATCCATACAACTACCGACCTTTTATGGTACTAGTACTTGTTGCGCCTGGAAACTCATCAATCATTAGAAACGGCTGTGTTTTTTCGCCCTTCAAACCAGTGGAATCAGGGTGTTATGAGCTCAAGCATATTGCCAGCCTCAACAGTTTGCTTAGAAAAAGATGAGTCTACCTTAGAAAACGCTGAAAATTTTTATGCATGGGTTGTCCTGGCCTCAAAGCACCTGTTATCCTGTACACATTGGATGTTAAGTCTTTTGTGAGAGCAAAAAGCACTGACAAAAGTAGTAAGTATTTTGCACCCTAAGATATTCAAAACGTATTCATAATCTTTACACATCTCCCGGTCCTAAGAAAAAGTAAAAAATGATTTTTTGAAACTCATAGTGTAAAGATGGCACATCGTACACTCGAACTATGAGAATCAAAAATGAAAGAAAAAATTGGTCGTCTCATGTGTATCTAAACTATCAGATGAGTCGTGTTGTTAGTAGTAGGTTGAGGGAGAGTCCTACTTTGACCTCAAGATGAGTACCAGGGAGAAAATATGTGTAGGGAAGAGAGTTCTGGGGATCCCCCCTGTACTCTTACGTCCTGAATAAGTTAAGGGTGTTAAATCTCACACTCTTAGGAGGAGAAAGATAATGCAGACACAAAAAGGGCGTGGCCGTGGATTCGCTTCAATGAGTCCAGAGAAGAAACGTGAAATAGCAAGCAAAGGCGGGAAGGCCGCCCATGCTTTAGGTACAGCTCACAAGTGGACAAGCGAAGAGGCCCAGGCGGCTGGACGTAAAGGTGGTTCAATCAGTCGCCGGCGTTCAAAGTATAATGTTCAGGCGTAGAAGTTATCTCAAAAAATAAGGGAAAGGCTGGTATGTCAACTAGCCTTTCCCTTATTTTTTTCCTCTTCTTTACATCTTTAAGGTATATTCAATAGTAGAGGGATATAAATGATGATTCCTCTATTATTAGCCAGGCCGCTCAGGCACGAGTCTGACGGTTTAATGAGATGGAGAGGTTTTATGAAGAATGTAGATTTAAAAGTTGAAGGGAATAAACTGATTATTGCGGTCGACTTAGATCAAGAATACGGTCTTTCCTCGAGTGGAAAATCCATCACAATCGCCAGCACCGAGGGGAATATTGCTGTGCCCGGTCGTGAAGAGATCAAGATAGGATTAAACATTTATAAGCCCCGCCCCAAAAGTGCGTAGTTATAACGTTTAGTACCCACAAAGGCGTAAGTATTATTCGCCTCGAATGTACTTTTGGTTTGTATAGACCACAGTGTAAATTTAGCAGTACTTTTTGAGTGTTATCTAGTCATTAACGCTAATGGACTGATATAATCGACCACAGCAAGGCTCAAAAAATCTTTGCCAGGTCGAGAGGAGGGATTCTTATCTCGTACGAAACACGTAACACGGGTGATGCTTCACCATCGGTGGTTGCCGATGTCGAGCCGCAGAACGATTCATCCCAACAATCTTCTAATAAAACGCCTCGCAAGCGTCGTATGGTCTGGGGAGGGCGTTTCCTCCGTTTTAATCTTAGCAATTTTCGCTTGAGTGGAGGCCTATCTCTGCGTCGTTTCAGTGTGGTTGAGGGCGCGTTTCTGCTGATGCTTGCGCTCATGACTTCCCGTGTTTTAGGAGTCGTACGTCAGGTTATCTTTAATGCCCTCTTCGGGGTCGGTCCTGATGCAAATGCATACTATGCGGCGGCACGCTTACCAGATACCCTTTATAATTTGATTGCCGGTGGCGCTCTCATTCATGCTTTTATACCAGTTTTTCTGGCTTATGAAAAAGAAAAGGGTGATAGGGAGGCCTGGCATTTAACCAGCCTGGTGTTTAACCTGCTACTGGTGATGATGACTGTGGTGCTGCTGCTTGGTGAATATATTGCGCCCGTCTTTGTCAATCGCATACTGATTCCCGGCTACTCACCGGCGGAAAGAGATCTGACCACTACATTAACGCGCATTATGCTGGTGCAGCCATTGATCCTGGGACTGGGCACAGTCGTAACGGCTATTTTAAATAGTCGACGTCAGTTTCTCCTCCCAGCGGTCTCGCTGGCCGTCTATAATGTAGGCTTGATTGGAGGATTGCTGGTTGCCAAATTTGTGCCGGGCGTCGGCATTTATGGTCCGACCTACGGCACGCTGGTGGCAGTGTTACTGCAATTGGTAGTACAGTTGCCAGGCTTATCAAAGCAGCAGGTGCGCTACTCATTCACCTGGGATTTCCTCCATCCCGGGCTACACCAGGTACTGATCCTGTTATTGCCCAATGCGCTAGCTATTGGTGTGGCCTATATCGGCAACATCATCGATACCCATTTCACATCCTACCTGCCCGATAGTGCCAGTCTGGCTGCCCTCCATAATGCTGAGATGTTGCAAGCCCTGCCTGTAGCTTTGATCGGGCAGGCCATTGGACAATCCTTATTGCCGCATCTGGCGGTCGAAGCTACCGCGGGCCGCTATGTGCGTATGAGCCAGATGGCCTGGAAGGTGATAGGAGCCTCGATTGCTATGACGCTGCCAGCGGCTATAGTGCTGGCGCTTTTTGGCAAACCTATGATCCATTTACTCTTCCAGCACGGAGCCTTTGATCCTCACGCCTCCGAGCTAACCAATCTGGCCCTGTTGGGGTATGCCTGTGCCTTACCCGGCCTGGCGGCTGGCAATCTGCTCTCAGGTGGTTTCTTTGCCTTGAAAGATGCCTGGACTCCATTTGTGACCAACACGTATGCGCTCCTGATACGCTGGTTCATGCTATACTTTTTATTTCAGTTTTTACATGGGACCGTGGCTATTCTCGTTGTACCACTGGCACTGGCGATTGCGGCGGGTTCCGAAGCCATTATCATGGCTGGTTTGCTGCTGTTCCGTTTGCGCCGCTATCGTAAGCACGACAAAGGCATGCAACGCCTGGATCGACGACGGCGTTATCTGAAAACTCAAAAACAAACTCCCGTTCAGCTTTCATTAGATCGCGAATGTTAAATCAGCATTCTCCAAATCTATCTACGAATGCTTAAAAAAAAGCGGATGAGACTTTGATAGAGTATTCGCTTGTTTTTCATTTTGGGACTTTTTGACCTCTCATTCGGTGACAAATATCTCTACTGGTGCTGAAAAAACTGAGTTATGCTCTCTATGTGAGTCGAGAGAGGACAGAGTCGGTTGGAAGATGGGGCAGTGGAATGGTTTGGAAAGTAGTTATTGGGTGTTGAGGATGTGGGTACCTCTGTTCCTCCTCTCGCCTTGCGCCAACCCTTCTATTATAAGGGCTATCTATGGGCGAGGCTTGAGAGGTAATAAGAAGTAGGTGGAGGTCGCCAACTATGAATGCACAAAGAAAGCATTTTCGTGCATTAGAGCACAGAACTCTAACAGATGCGTGTTATACAACTACATACCCACATGTGGAGAACAAAGTGCCAGGACAAGAAGAGGACAGCGCCTATTTGAAAGCGCTGGTATTGGCACGGACAGACGGAGAAGCCCGTATCGCCCTGGTAGAGCAGCTAAAAGCTCAGGTTGAAGCAGGGGTATACTCATGCAATAACTACCAGCTGGCCCGACTTCTGCAGGCGTCTCCGACTGCTACAGCATTGATGGGGCTGAAGAAAAATGAAATCTTTGTTACTCATAAAAATAAATAAATTGCGCCTAACTTGTATTCAAAATGGATGCGATTCCTCGTGCACAGGAAATCGCGTCATCCTTTTGCAGACGTGCGTTGACGTGCCCGAGCTAATTTATAATATGTATTGCAGAAAAAAGCTTATATAAGCTTTTTTCTGCAATACATATTATAAATTATGGATGTGAATGTTTTTACAGATTGCTGATCAATCGAAAAAATAGCAGTATACCCTGGCAGTCCTATTTTTGTATCTAAATGCACAGTTTTAGCGGAGATCGTGTATAATTTTTGATTGGATGCCTGTCTGGTTGTTATCAAAGACCAGCAATATTCGTAATCACAAATGGTAAATTTTTTGTGTGTGCAGACTGCCGATTGATAAACCACACCATCCACAGGAAGCGCCTGTAGGCAGGAAGGCGTTTGTAGTATTTGACAAGTGAGGATACGCGCTGAATTGTATCAAGGACTAACGCCTAAGGAGGGCAGACGCATGAACTCCGAACCTCAGCAATCTCAGCCTGTTGAAAATGCGTCACTGCAGGATCTTACTCCAGTTGAGGGTGATATCGTAATCCGCACCGATAAGCTCAATAAATATTTTGGCGACAAGCACGTGCTCAAAGACATCAACTTCGAGGTCAAAAGGCGAGAAGTGGTGGCTTTAATTGGTCCCAGTGGATCTGGTAAAAGTACCCTCATCCGGTGTCTGAATGCCCTGGAAAAGGCTACAAGCGGCGAAATTTACATTCAAGGAGAGAGGCTGAACCCGAATCTTCCGGTGAAACAGTTGAGTCCTATTCGTCGTGAATTGGGCATGGTCTTCCAAAATTTCAATCTTTTCCCTCATATGACGGTGTTACAAAACGTGATTGAAGCACCATTATTAGTGCGTAAGCTTTCCAAAAATCAGGCAGTTGCCCTGGGTGAAAGTTTACTGGCCAAAGTGGGATTATTAGAGAAACGGGATGTCTATCCTGGCCGTCTCTCTGGTGGTCAAAAGCAACGTGTCGCAATCGCACGTGCCCTGGCGATGCAGCCTCGCGCCCTACTCTTCGATGAGCCGACCTCCGCACTGGACCCAGAATTGGTTGGTGAGGTGCTTAAAGTAATGAAAGACCTCGCCTATGAAGGTAGCACCATGGTTGTGGTCACCCATGAGATGCAATTTGCTCGCGATGTCTCCGACCGTGTCGTTTTTATGTCTGATGGATCGATTGTTGAACAGGGCGACCCGGACGAGTTGTTCAAGCGACCCAAAGAGAAACGCACCCAACTTTTTCTTGAGCGTGTGCTTTCAGTGCTACCCTAAACGGCAGCGCTCTCTTCATTTTGCAGTTTTCATTTTTTATTTTCTTATTTGGACTAATGGTGTCTTTAGAAAGGCATAATAATGGCTCATGATGTAAATCGACGCGTCTTTTTGCAGCGCGCAGGTCAGCTTGGTGGTCTGGTAGTTACCGGCAGCGCGCTCGAATCTATCCTGGCGGCCTGTGGTGGCAATATCCCCACCACACCTGCGGATAATAGCAACAAAACCGCTAAAATTGGAAATAAAGGCTTGAAAATTTCTGGCATTTTTCAGTGGGGGGCTACCTCTGATAATGGTGCTCCATATGTCTATCGCGATCCCAAGACCAGTAAATTAATAGGTTTCGAACTCGAGATCGCGACCGCTATTGCCAATTTAATGGGTATCACGCAGAAACAGGTCGAGACCGACTATGCGCAGCTGGATCAGTCCCTGCAGGCCAATGCGTTTGACGCCATTCTCAATGGTTGGGAAATCACGGATGACCGCAAGAAGACCGAGATTTTTTCACAACCCTATTATCGCAATGGTCAGCAAATTGTCGTGCGCGCCAACGATAGTCGTTTTGCTGGCAAGGCAACCAACGACAACCTATCCCTGAAGGACCTGGAGGGCCTGACGGTTGGTACTGGCGCGGGTTACAAAGCCGAAGAATTGCTGGCGGCCGACAAGAAAATCAAGCTCAAATCCTATGATCCAGATTTACCTTTTAACGATCTGGCTCTGGGACGGATCGATGCCGTTTTGATCGACTTCTCGACTGTCACATACTATGTACTGGGATATGGTTCTGGCGGTGCGGTGAACAAACAATTGAAGCTGATTGGCAAGGCCTTTGATTCCAGTGATTATGTCATTGCATTCAACCAGAATAATCCAAATGCTGCGACCCTGCAGAAAGAGATCGATCAGGCACTGACCGAACTGAAGAATAATGGCACGCTGAAGGCAATTTATCAGCGCTGGGGACTCTGGACTGACCAGCAGCCCGCCATTGGCGTCAAATAAATACAATAACATTTCTGCTTTTTTGTGGTATGGAGTGACAAAATGGATGTAATCTGGCCTGCTCTACCCAGTTTTTTAGTAGGTGCGCGCAATACTATTCTCTATTGTATTGTATCCTTCCCTCTAGCTCTGGTGTTGGGATTACTCCTGGCATTAATGGACGGTTCGCACTATATCTGGCTACGTAATCCGGCCCGCATTTTTATTGAAGTGGTACGTGGAACTCCGATCGTGGCTCAGATATTCATTGTCTACTATGGACTGGGAGCGCTTTTAGCCAGCGTGCATCCATCCTGGGCGCTCTGGATCAACAACTGGACCGCGGGCATCGGGACGCTGGCTCTGAACTACTCAGCATACGAAGCTGAGATCTATCGGGCCGGCTTCCTCTCGGTCGATAAAGGGCAGGCAGAAGCTGCCCTTTCGCTGGGCCTTTCGCCCAGCCAGAATTTTTTTCGCATCCAGTTGCCGCAGGCTATTCCGCTGATGATTCCGCCCTTTGTCAATGACTTTATTTATTTGCTCAAAGATTCTGCCATTATTAGCGTCATTGCTGGCACCGAACTAACATCTGTCCTGAACTTCTTTGTGCGAAAGAATGCCAGCAACCCCATGCCATTCTTCCTGCTGGCGATCGTTTTGTATCTGTTAATGAGTCTGCCAGTCTCCTATGTGGCCAAGCGACTGGAGCGCCGCTTACGCGCTGCACTGTGATGGATGGATGTCATCAAAACTATTGTAACCAGGAAGGAATGGAATAATGATTTCGGAATCTTTGCGGCCTGCCAATAAACCGCCAGATAACAAGCGCGACCTCTGGCCGCGCAATCGTATGGTAGGAGCCGATTATCTCTACTATATTCTGCTTATAGTCGCGCTTGGAGCTTTTGGTTATTATCTCTACACATATAAAGGGATGGCGCTCCTCTACTTACCCAGCCTGTTGGGAGGAACGCTGATAACCCTGGTTATGTCAGTGTTGAGCGCCATCTGTGCCATCATCTTCGGCCTCATGGGAGCTATCGGAAGCCTATCGCGTTTCCGGCTATTGCGCTGGCTTTCACTGATATACGTTGAAGTTATTCGTGGTACACCACTGCTGGTGCAACTCTTCTTGTGGTATTTTGGTGTCCGCATCGTCTTATCCAATGCTGGCTTTGATCCATATACGCTGGTCTTCAATGGCATGACGGTGTTACAGAGCAATAGCCTGGTGCCAACAGACTTCAATAGTTATTTCTATGGTGTGCTGGGCCTGAGTTTCAATTATGGAGCCTATTTGACAGAGGTTTTTCGGGCCGGTATCCTCTCAGTTGAAGCAGGTCAGACAGAAGCCGCCCTGAGCCTGGGGATG
The DNA here is from genome assembly GCF_016587435.1 of Dictyobacter formicarum. The sequence goes on along the minus strand of NZ_BNJJ01000003.1, from coordinate 460,260 downwards.
GACTCGCGCCAGACAATGCGACACATTATCCTGCCCCAGGCGATCAGGGTTACTATTCCGCCCCTGACCAACAATTTTATTACCCTGATTCAGGACAGTGCTTTCCTGTCAGTCCTGGCCATTTTCGAATTAGAATACGTCACCACCGGGCTGGCCCTGCCGCAGGTCGATCCCAATAATAAGATGTTTGTGTTTATTCTGGGTGCCCTGCTCTACCTGGCGATGTGTTATCCACTTTCCCTCATCGCACGCACCCTGGAACGGCGCCTGGCGGCAGCACGCTAAACAGGTCTGTTGTAATTGAGATAAATAGCAAGAAGCCAGGAACAACTGATCTGTTCCTGGCTTCTTGCTATACCGATATATTATTTGACAATGATTACAATAGGCAATGCCGTAACAGAGTCAAGGCTGACCTGCTGGCCACCAGAGTGCAGATAAAGCCCAGTTGAAGTACCGCCATCCAGATTTAACGCCATCTTCAGCGATAGATCCGACTGAACGAGTAAGTCTGCCAGTTCATCAACCGAAAAGGCCTGTGCGGGACTGACAATAAACAGGAGTCGGCCCTGATTATCCATCGCTACAACGCTACGAGGGCTGGCCGCGGCCGTTTCCTGGAATTGGGTACGTTTCCCATCCACGATCAACATCGGCCTGCTCTGCGTCGCCTGCTGCAATTGTTCGGTACCTGGATCATAGGGTTGATTACTTAACGACTGAATGCTCACATTGTTCTGCGCATCCACCGCGAGCATACCACAGCAACCCTGGTACGAAGTACCGTTGGCCTGACCATTTGAAATCAGCAGAGCCGTAGCCTGATTATGCTGATCAAAGTAGCCACCATTCATTACCGCAATAGCATGAGTTTGCTGCATCCAATCTTTCAATTGCAGGGGTTTATCCGGTTGATAGCCGATACTCACATGAACCTTATGGGTATCAAAGCGCGTAATAGTCACGGTATCCTCGTTTCCACTCGCGCCTTTCCAATGTTCCCGGCGTAGCTCAACCCCTGGTTGAGTTTGCGTCCAGGTATTTAAAGTATCGCTACCACCAGCTTTTGGTGGAGCTGTGATTGGAGTACCTTTAAATGTAATGCTGGGCACCACATCGCAGGCCAGCAATGAACAGACCAGCAGAGCGATTAACAACGTAAGCTTGAGGGTATGTTTTGCTGGCATAAACGATATTATTCCTTGCTATGCTAGATGCTAGCGTTTCCAGGGTGTTGCCTCAATAGCGGACATCGTTCCCTTGAATTCCATCGCCAGCTTATGCGCGGCGGCATGGGCAGCGTTCTCGGTACTATCATCCAATGGCAACAACTTTACTTTTCCATAGCGGTGTTCAAGTGCACGTTGAATCAACAAGTCGGTGAACCAGGGATTCTTCGGTAGGACCGGCCCGTGGGTATAGGTGCCGAAAGCATTTTTATACAAAGCGCCCTCAACGCCATCCTTGCCATTGTTGCCCCAGCCTGCCAGTACCTTTCCTAGCGGCTGTGACTTGGGACCCAGATATGTGCGTCCGCTATGGTTCTCATAGCCAACCAGAACCTTGGTTCCAGTCTCCTCGAAATTACATTCGAGAGCCATGTGGGTCATAAAACGTGTCGACCCACCTTCAGTATACATGTCGAACAGACCGACACCCTTTAATTCAGGACCATTAAATGGTTTATAGTAGTGTCCAAGCAGTTGATAGCCGGCACATACGCTCAAGAATACCGTATTTGACTCGGCCGCCTCAAGCAAGGAAGAGGCCTTGTGTTGGATATCCTTTGAAGCAATTTCCATTTCACGGTCAGCCGCCCCATGGATCAAAATCAGATCGTATTTAGTGAAATCAGGGGTCTGCTTCACAAAGATCTGCTCAACCTCAGTTGAGATGCCGCGCCATTTGCAGCGACGCTCAATAGAAAAGAGATTTCCCCGGTCGGCCGCAACGCTCATCAAGGTTGGATACAGATGTCCAATCCTGATTACCATCCCTGCTGTATCCGTTTGTTTTTCGCTCATGTCCTATTCCTCCCAGAAGTGCTTGACCCAGCCGCGCTTCTGCATAACTCGACGTAACTCCTGGGTTGGAGTGTAACCGCTCATAATGTAGAGCGTGCCGCCCGGCTCGACCTGCTTGATGGCTGCGTCCAGTGCTGCCTCACGATCCTCGATCAGCGAGATTTTATCGGTGGGCACCTCGGCATATTTCAGTCGCATAGCCAGTTCTTCCGTTTTATTGCCGCTACAGACTGCATCCAAAATGTTGGGTGCGATATCCTCGAGGTCAACATCCCACAGCCAGCCAAAGTCCTGCCCATCGACGACCGTGTGGCTCATGGCCAGCAAGAGATGTTTCTTGCCCGGATGCTGAGTGATCAAGCGCAACATCAAGTTGAAGGACGTTGGATTTTTGACGAAGGAGAGATAGATTGTTTTATCGCCAGCTTGAATTTTCTCCATACGACCAAAAGCTGTGCGAATATTTGTCATTGCCGTCTGCACGGTATCCAGAGGGAAGCCAGCGGCCATCGCGGCGCCAATGGCGGCGGCGGCATTATAGATGTTATGAACGCCGGGCAGCGGGATCTCCAGCTTCATTTCGCCTTTGGGAGTGCGCAGTTTGATATGGCTGGCCCCTTCACCATTTTCAGCCAGTGCAGCGGAGGTGACGGCAATATCGAGGTTTGGCAATGTATAGCCGCACTCAGGGCAACGATACAAACCTAGATGAGATAGATAGGCTACCTCGTAGTTGAAATCGCTGTCGCAATGGATACAGCGGATAATATCGGCTGACTGCTCGGGTACCGGAGTGCCAATGTCTTTCGTTTCCAGACCAAAGAAGAGGCGTTTCGCTTTGGCGTTGATACCAAAATTTGCTACTTGAGGATCATTGCCATTGAGCAGGATGGTCGCGGTCTCTGGCAGGCTCTCTAGCATCTCGTTGAGCGCACGCGCCACCGCATACAGTTCACCATAACGGTCTAATTGATCACGGAAAATGTTGGTAATAACGACCACATCGGGTTGGATCTCAGGAACAGCCAGAGGTATGGTTGCTTCATCAATCTCGAAAAGCAACACATCACTTTCCAGTCGTCCAAATAGATCGGAAAAGTTTACTGCCACGGAGGTCACACCTTGAAGCAGATTAGAGCCCGTGCGGTTCTGAGAAACACGATGGCCTGCTGCATCAGCGATAGCCGCCGTCATGCGCGCTGTTGTTGTTTTTCCATTACTGCCGGTAATCACAATTTTTTTGGCTTTACTGCCACCGACAACTGATTTCAGCACATTTGGATCGATGCGGCGCGCAATCATACCTGGTAAACTGGTGCCGCCTCCAATATGAAACAAACGCCCGGATGCGCCAGCTAGTTTACCTGCGGATATCGCGAAGGCCAGCCGTGCTTTGCGTAATCCAGACGGTGTAGTGCTGTCATTGTTTGAATTATCTGTTTGCATAGAAACCCATACCCTGACTAAAAAAGCTTCAAGGCGTACCGATGGGAGATGTCCCGCTGGATCACGCCGCATAAAAATGAAAATAAGCGCTATGCCTCTGGCTATAAACATTTATAGCTAGATGGCATATATGTAGAAATCCACTTTTGGGTTGTATTGCTTTCTACAGCTTCGCCGTTTGAAGTATAACAAACATGAGTATAGCGAGCAAGTGAATTAGGCACATGGTCACGGCACGCCGCTCATTACCATGTCACCATTTCACAAAAATAACGCGCCACATTCGAATATGGTTTCTTGATGGCTTTTTCTTCCAGCACTACGGGCCTTAAATCGTTTTACATTGTTTGGATTGTAGATCGCACTGAATCGTTGCATGCTCAAAGCGCTGACTGAGTAAAGTTGTGGCAGTCGTATTGACCGGACTAATTGGATACCCAAATTTGTGCAGGCCTTGATTTTTATCAAAATAATTCATGATCAGGCCTGAAATAGCGTATTCAGTATAGACATAGAAGCGTCCATTATTACCCATTGGGATTGTGCGCTCACGTGTATCGCTATGGAAGTAGGTCCATTCGGCAGCAAAAGGGATTGGATGTACATTGGCATTGATTTCACGTGGTGAAATCCAGGTAAAATTACTGAAGCCATAGTTCATCAGATCGCGCATATCGGTCCACCAATCGGCTGTGTGCATGACAACGCCTATCAGGTGGTGATTGTTGCGTGTGCATGAGATCACCTGTAAGAAATTGGAGCCCGCGTCCCAGCCGGTTTTGCCACCATCTACGCCCGGATACCAGTACATAAACTGGTCACCGTTCTCTAAAAAGTGTTCGGCATGCTGCGTATTGGCTACGATATGGTACTCTTTTGTCGAACTGATTTGCCGAATTTGCGCGTTGCTGAAGACCTTCTGGCCCAGAATGGCCAGATCATGGGCGCTTGAGTAATGGTTATCCTCTATCAAGCCATGCGGATTGCGGAAGTGTGTATCGTGCAAGCCTAATTGTTGGGCGCGCTGATTCATTTGATCCACAAACTTAGGCATGGTACCCGCATCGGCATCGGCGATAGCCAGCGCGGCATCGTTGCCAGATACCAACAACAGGCCATAAAGCAGATCGCGTACGCTATAGGTTTCGCCGGGCTTTATCCCCATGAGGGAGCTATCTGCAGATAGCTGTTGGAGGTCATTATTAATCGCAGGGGTAATTGTAACCTGTTGATCCAGGTTGCCGTGCTCTATCGCGAGCAGTGCCGTCATCAATTTTGTCGTACTCATCATCGGAATATGCATAAATGGATTACGAGCATACAGAGTGACGCCGGTATCCGCATCGAGCAGATAGGCGGACGTTGCCAGGATGGGTGGCGCCGGATGATTATTATTTGGCGGTACAATGACCAGCTCATGTGGATTCGCCGAGTTGGCAGGCTTTAAGACCGCTGTCGCTGTGGAGGATTGATTGCCGGTAGAGCCGGGAAACTGAGCTGTCGTACTCGTAGGTGTGCGCGACAACATATTTGTGAGCAAAGGTATCACGATCAGCAGGATCAATGTGCCGCTGAGTATCAGGGCTAGCGGCCGATTGTGCCTGATCGTATGGAACACATCAAATATAAGACGCTGCGCCCGTCGCTCACGTCGTCCGATACGTGTATAAGATTGCTGCACAGTGGGTATATGGTAGGCAGCGGGGAACTGTTTGGTCCTGGTTGGCGCTTTGACTGGCCGACTCTTAGTGGTCGGCTGCTCAGGTGTAGCGGCCGGAACATCTTCAATATATACACGGGGTTTTGGGCGGCGCGTCCTGATCTGATCCTGAGGCCTCTCACGTACATAGGTACGTGGACGCCTCACCCTGGTCTGATCCTTGAGAGCCTGTTCTTCACGCAGCTTCAAGCGCCGTTTCATCAACTGTTCAGTATTTACGCGGCCACCTGGTTGTGGTTTCGCCAGGCGCGCCCTCCGCGCAGATTTTGATGGAGAATGTGTTGGCGTAGTTGACTCAAGATCTAAGAAGCGTGATGCTCGGCGTATCCTGGGGATCTCAGGATGCTCATCGAGTTTATAATCCTCACTTCCCTCTTCATAGCCTTCCTTTACTGGTTGACGGCGACCACGATCCCGGCTAGAACGCTGCATATCGCGCGCTGTTACCTCTTCATCCAGATGGTCATTTTTATGTGACGGCGTTCTGCCCATCCGTCAATCCTCTCCATTTAGTAGTCAAGCGAAAAAAAACATGTGAATGTATTGCTTTATGAACTTTTTTACTTCTTAATTACTTCCATCTATCTTACTCAGCTAATTTCATTATTGTCAACTTTGTGAGGAGAATGCCTTAATCATGGTAATGAACTCAAGCTCTTTCAGCTTTTTGCGTACCTGTCTCACTGGCAATAAAGCGATCGACTGCGCCTCCAATGCGGCACAGGATCGACCTTCTGACGCTGACTACTGTATGCAGTAAGTTGATAGACTATTGACGCAAACTTTACATATTTTTGAAGCTTCTCTCAAACTTTTTTGCTATAGTACATAGAAAAAGAGAGAAGCAATCTCTGCTTTACAATACATATTATATTGCATGTAACGTAATCATATCATTCGATCCTCTTAGTTTTGAGAATACCTATATTTTCGTCTCGGCATGTCAACCTTTAAATATGTAAGGAGATGTCGAACTCCTATGCGTTCTGTGATTTCTGCGCATGCATTTTCGCACCTTTGGTGTTCAAAAAATATGGTGTGGTGTCACAAATGCGCCCGGCGCATTTGTGACACCACACCATAAAAACAGCTCGGGTTATAAAAGAGAAGCAGGATGTTTATCGATGTTTGTGCAATTTGATACTTCTATCTGTACTTCAGATTGTTCTGATCATGCATTGATTGTCGCTGCTCTCACGGGTGATGAGGGCGCGTTCACGACGCTAGTCCAACGTTATCAGTTGCCTCTCTATAACTTTATTCGACGTAGCCTGAAGGAGACTGAATGGGCCAACGACGTGCTGCAATTCGTTTTTTTACAGCTCTATGTTTCGTTGCCGCGTTTGCGGGATAATCTTTATTCTAACCGTACCAGGGAGCCTTTAAAAGCCTGGTTGTTTCAAGTTGCCTGGAATCGTTGTATTGATGAGCGCCGCAAGCAACGTTCGCTGCTTTTCTCTGAATTAGAAGACAGCGGTGGGCACGACGAGTTTTCCTGGCTGAACATTATTCCCGATGAAGATCCGTTGCCCGATGTGATCGTGGAGCAGCAGGAGATGCGTACATTTTTGCGCAAGGCTATTCGTCATCTTCCACCACACTTTCGCTCAGTGGTCATGTTGCGCTATACCCAGGAACTCAGCTTCGGCGAGATTGGGCGTATACTAAACATGCCTGAAAATACCGCCAAAACCTATTTCCAGCGCGCCCGCTCGCTGTTGCGATCCGCTTTACAACAAATCCTCTAAATGAATGGCATGCCATGCCATTCATTTGGATGAGCGCAGCCGCGTCCAGGTGGCATTTCCAAATGCTTTTTACCGCATACTAAGAGCAAAGGGGCCGCCCTACTTGACGTGCTGTTGAAGAGCATGCTACCCTGCGAACGTTAAACAAGCATTCTTTATACTAAGAAGAAATAATGCCTGGCCAATAAAACGAAGCATACATACTTGTTAGCATCTGTGAGCTAGCCTGCAAGTGGCGGAACACGCTGCATTTCTACTGAGAAAGAAGGGGACAATAGGATGAATCTCGCTGAGGTGAAGAGTCTCATTGAGGACGGAAAAGTTGAATACATCAAGCTTGGAGTACCCGATATTGATGGTATCTTTCGTGGTAAACGTGTCGCGGCACCGTTCTTCCTGGAATCGATAGAAGCTGGATTTGCCCAATCAGATGTTCTATTTGGCTGGGATATCGCAGAAAATGTGCTCCCAAATCTAAAGGTGAGCAACATTAATCGGGGATTTGGGGATTTCGTGATGGTGCCCGACCTCAATACCTTTACGCTGGTACCCTGGGAAGAAAAGGTGGCGACCTGCGTCTGCGATCTGTGGACCGAGCATGGAGATCCGATTACCGTCTCACCTCGCTATGTATTGAAGTCCTTGCTAGAGCGTGCCCGTGGTTTGGGCTTAGCTCCCATGGCGGCCTCCGAATTAGAGATGCGTTTTTTCCGCGAAGATCAGGTGTCACTGCGCGCAAAAGACTTTGGGCCAGCATTGATCCCGCTGAATCCTGGGACTAACTGTTATGTCATTAGCCATGCAACGGCCGATGATTATTTGATTGGACAGATCGTGCGCCAGATGCGTGCTTATGGCATTGAAATCGAGGGCTATAATCGCGAGCATGGGCCGGGCATGTATGAAATCAACATGCGCTATAGTGCCGCGCTAACCGCAGCTGATCGTACGATGCTCTTTAAGAATGGTGTCAAAGAGATCTGCCACCAGAATGGCTTTACCCCTACATTTATGGCTAAGTGGAACGACCAGGAAGATGGCAGCAGCGGACATACCCACATGAGTTTGTGGGATGTAGATGGTGAACGCAACGTCTTCTGGGATGACAACGCTGAGGACCATATGTCTGCCACCATGCGGCATTTCCTGGCTGGCGTGTTGCAGAAGATGCCCGATTTTATGGCTCTCTATGCGCCTACCATCAATTCTTATAAACGCTACATTGAGGGCACCTGGACCCCACTCAACACCGCCTGGGGAATGGATAACCGCACCTGTGCTGTGCGTGTCATTAACAGCGGTCGCAAATCCATTCGTCTGGAGAACCGCGTACCCGGGGCCGACGCCAACTTCTACCTGGTCTTTTCTGGCATGCTGGCCAGTGGACTGTATGGTGTTGAGCACCAGCTAGAGCTATCTCCCCGCCTGGACGGCAATGCTTATAGTCAAGCCAAAATTGAACAGGCCCTCGCCAGTGGCCAGATGCATCCATTGGCCCGCAATCTGACCAGTGCTACTGACCTGTTCGAACAGAGCGAGGTGGCCCGAGAATATCTGGGGGCTGATTTTGTCGAGCATTTTGTGACCACGCGCCGCTGGGAGGTCCAGGAATACGAGAAAGCCGTGACCAACTGGGAGCGCCGCCGTTACCTGGAACTGATCTAGTTTTACGGCTCCTCAATCCAGCCGTGCTCCTCACGGAAATTTAAACCATTCTGTGTGGCTTCAGCGGCGGTCAGATAGGGCAGCAGGTGACCCACCAGGGACTCACGCGCTTTGTAATGTTGTAAATTTTCCTCGGCACTCTGATGCATCAGCTGAACAGCCTGGAAGGGATCGTGCAGGGCCTCTTCCAGTTGCTGAAAGGCTTTTTCCGCCAGGGCCCGCGCCTCTTTATCCAGGTTTTGTTCCCGATAGAGTCTCGAGGCCGCAGCAAGCTCTTCCGGGTTCAGCAGTCCAATGTGTTCGGCCTGCAGCAGTAGTCGCAGGCCATGGGCCAGGGAGCTATCCAGGGTGGCAACATTGATCTCGGTATCATCATGCATACCGCGATTATTCAGGTTGCCCGAACCAACGGTAGACCAGGTGTCATCAATGATGGCGGCTTTTGAGTGTACATAGATTGGACGATAGTGAATCAGTCCATCCTCCATTTTATAGTGCGAGGTAGCCAGACAAAATGCATGTAGCCTGCTCTCTTGTACAGCTTCAGGTACTTCCGTACGTAGCATCATCAGGGCCGCATCGCTGAAGGCGCGTCCCACATTGGGATGGTCAGGCAAGATGATACTCATAGTTACACCCCGTCGTAGCGCCGCTATAATCTGCTTGATGTGCCCTTCCATCTCCGCGCTATCCTTACCCAGAAATGAAATATCTACACCGTAGTAGGCGCGTAGCCAGAAATACTGGTTTTCCAGATAGATTGATTGCTGTGTATTGGTCAAAGCATTAGCATATAGCTGGGTAATGCCCAGAATGGCCTCTTTATCAAAGCTATAGGTATGTTGTGGCACGGTACGTGCAATCTGCACGATATTCTGGCTTTCCACCGGAGGCGGCAAAGGCTGTTCCGGGATATGCAGTTGCGCCTCTAATTGATGACGGGCTACAAGATCATTCCAGCGCTGCCGAAAATTCAATTCCACATCACCAGCGGCCAATCCTGTAATTTTGGCGTGTGTATCATGCCAGGCATGGGGGTCTTGCCTGACTGCGTATGCCGCAAAGGGGTATCAAAACTATGCTCTGGCGTATCCCAGCGATCGAAATCATCTTCCTTCTCGATTAAAGGATCGAGCCCACCCACAAATGCAATCTCATGGTCGACCACCGTCACTTTTTGATGTAACGACTCGATTTGATGATGCAGGATACCCTCGGCACTATCATCGAGCAAGCAAGTAATACCCGCCGCCGTCAATTTATCGTAAGCTGCCTGTGGATCATAAACCGCGAAAGCCTTCTTCGCTTTCCAGAGCAGGACTTTGACCTCAACACCTTTGCTCTGTGCATATGCCAGTGCTTCTTTCACCGAAAGCTTATGCGTCAACCAGAAATTGATATCGGCCTCTTGCAGGCCCTGGGCTCGTAAGCCCTCAATATACGTTGTGCGCACCGTCTGTTCAGGCTGCTCAGGTAGTATATCCTCTCCTCGTATCAGTAGCATATCTGGCTCCATGCCCCAATTGGCCAGATAGATCGAACGCGTCGCGCGCATAAAACACAGGCACATTTCCATAAAGGTAGCCTGCCCATCTACATAGTACGTCACACGCGAATTGCGACGAACGGGGGTATCTCCCAGTGCCCACCAATCAGTTGCGATAATTTCTTTCGACTCGCTATACATCCTCATAGTAGCCTCCCAGCAGATAAAAATAATGCCAAATTACTACTGACTCAAGTAATGATACCCGATAATGAGCTTTAAAGGAGACAACATCATCGTTGCAGGCCAATTTTTTCTGTTGACTGATAATGATGAGAGATTTAGCTTCAAGGATGACGTAGTTAAATATATCGAAAAAAATTTATCAGCACATACCTTTTACACACATGGATGATGGTTAAGATAAAGCTGTCAAAGGATTGACGCAAAAAAGCTACGGAAATGTTCGCTTTTTATTTTTTGCTGTTAAAATCTATTGCGTCGTTGTGTGCTGAGTTATTGTTTTACCTCTTTGGGTTTATACAAGGAGAATAATTGTGAAAGCCGGTAAGAAACTTTCTTTACAATTCCTCGCCTGCTTCTTATGCTTGATGGCTATTTTTCTAGCCTCTTGCGGTGGCGGTAGTTCATCTTCCTCATCAACAGCTGCTTCTGATGACAAGCAGGTGTTGCGTTTCCCGGTTGTTGGTGATATCAACAGCTTTGATCCTGGCACCGTGCAGGATACCGACTCCAATTTCCCTATTCAGGCTGTCTTTACTGGTCTGGTAACCCTGGACAAAGACTTGAAGGTAAAACCTCAGCTGGCTGCTGAGTTGCCAACCGTTTCTAGTGACGGTATGACCTATACTTTCAAGCTGCGCCCTAACTTGAAATTCAGCAACGGTGATCCTTTGACGTCAAAAGATGTTGTCTATAGTATCAACCGTTCGGTTTCCAAGAGCCTCAACTCACCAGTGAGCTATTATTTGAGCCTCTTGAAGGATTTTGACAAAGTCAACTCAGGAAAGATCCCAACGTTGATTGGTGACAGCCTGTTAACCCCTGATGACAACACTGTTGTGATCAAGATTAGCAAGCCTGCTGCTTATTTCTTGCAGACTCTCTCTTATCCTACATCTTATGTAGTGAACCAGAAGATCGTAGAGAAATACAAAACTGGTGGTAGCCCCTGGACTGATCATATTCAGGAAGGCGCTGGCGCTGGCCCATTCAAGGTCCAGGCCTACAATCACAGCACCGGTATCACGCTGGTACGCAACGATAACTACTACGGTCCCAAGCCAAAACTGAAAACCCTGTCCGTTGTCTTCTACAAAAACGAAGACGGCATGTACAAAGCGTATCAGGCCAAACAGCTCGACTTCACATATGTTCCAACCGCGAACGTTGGTGACGTTGTTGGCAAGCCTGACTATAGCGCAACCAACGTATTGACAATTCGTTATCTCAGCTTGAACTACCTGGCCAAGCCTTTCGATAACATCAAGATTCGTCAGGCTTTCGCGCTGGCAATCAACAAAGATCTCATTGTCAAAACCGCGATGAATAACGCCTTTACGGCAACCAATCACGTCATTCCTAGTGGCATGCCTGGCTACGACACGACCTTGACCGGCCCGGAAGGTGCCTCCACTCAGGGTGATCCTGCCAAGGCCAAGCAGTTGCTGGCCGAGGGTATGAAAGAAGAGGGTATTACTACCCTGCCTTCACTGACTTTGACCTACTACCCACGTGAGCAGAGCTTCAAAGATGCGATGTCTCAGATCGTCTCGATGTGGCAGACCAACCTGGGCGTAAAAGTCAATGTTAACACCGTGGCTCGCGCCCGTTTGTTGGACCTGGAAAATGCGACCCAGAACAACGCTTCTCTGCCGATGTGGCAGGCGGGTTGGAACGCTGACTATCCCGATCCACAGGACTGGTTGACCACCTTCTTCGATCAGGGTTCGGACTATAACCAGTTCAACTATGGTCAGAACCATTCCTCTGCAGCCGCCGAGCAGGTGCAGGTACAGCAGGAACTGCGCAAAGCCGATGTCACTTCTGACCAGACTGCGCGCATGAAACTGTACAATGACGCCGAGCAGAAAGTCATCAACGATGTGGCTTGGATTCCTTTGTGGCAGGAGAAAGTTCACTCTCTGACCAGCCAGAAAGTACATAATCTGAAGCTCAACTCCCAGCAGTTGATTCCGCCCGACGACTGGAGCAACATCTACATGTCGGCATAACTGAGTGAAACGTAAGTTTGGATATGTCATCTGTCATCCCTCGATCAAGGATACATGACAGATGACTCCCTTCACCAGTTAGTTGTAGGTATCCGCGACGTATAGCTCTTTGGATAGATTAAGACGTTGCGGATATTTTCCTTTTCAGCCATCTACATTTTTATCTCCAACTATAGAACAGAGTAGAATGTGTAAACTATGTGGCATTGAAGGACATAATCCCCTACTCGTACATTCCTGTTACTGCACAGCACCTTTGTAGAGAAAAGGAGGTCGGAGCTTGGTATGCTTAAATTCTTAATCAAGAGATTCGTTGGGCTCGTATTCGTGATTTTTTGCGTGACATTTCTCACGTTTATCATAGGTTACTATTCTCCAAGTAATCCAGTTCAAATTATGATGGGCGACCACCCAAATCACGCACTAGAGTTGCAATTGATGCATGCCTATGGATTAGATTTGCCCTTATATCAGCAATACGCGAACTTCGTCATACGCCTGCTGCACTTTGATCTGGGAACGTCGTTTAAGACAATTGGGCGACCAGTCAAAGATGTGATTGCGGATGGCTTACCTATATCGCTAGAGCTTGGTTTCTGGGCGCTGATTATCCAGGTTTGTATTGGTGTCCCGGTAGGAATCATTTCAGCCATCAAAGCAAACAGCTGGACTGATACTATCAGCATGGGTGCATCGCTGGTTATCTACGCGTTGCCATCCTTCATCCTGGCTATCCTGGTCCAATTTTTGATTATCTGGCTGGATAATACTTTTGGCTGGAACTGGCCAAATACCCAATGGGGCACGCCCTGGCAATATACGTGGACGGACATTCAATATAAATTGGCCCCGATCCTGGTGTATGGCGCCACTGGTATGGCGTATTTCGCACGTCTATCGCGCACAAGTATGTTAGAAATTTTGCGCCAGGACTACGTACGTACCGCCCGTGCTAAAGGGTTATATGAGCGGGTCGTCATCTATCGCCATGCTTTTCGTAATGCCTTGATTCCCCTCATTACTATTATTGGTTTGTCGATTGGTTTCCTGGTAGCGGGTGCCTTCTTCATTGAAAGAATCTTCTCTATTCCTGGCATTGCTGGTATCACATTGGACTCGATTGATAATCTAGATTACCCTGTTGTGCAGGCAACGACTGTAATATTGGCGATCGGGGTTGTCTTTGGCAATCTACTATCTGATATCTGCTATACAATTGTCGATCCCCGCATCAAAGCTGAGTAAGTCGAGAAGGTGAGTATTGAAATGGAAAAAGATAGAGGACCGAAAATTTCTAAGCCTAACTTTGTTCAGCCGGGTGAGTCTATGGTGCCTCCACCTTCTCCCCAGGAATTGATGCTTGAGGAGGCTCCTGCCTTATCTGCTGAGGCAGTTGAAGGCAAGCCAGTTAGCGACAAGGAAAAACAGAAAAAATCGCCGACGCCTTTCCAGGATTCTATGCGGCGCTTACGCAGAGATAAGCGTGCCATCTTTTGTATAGGCGTGATTATGCTCTATATTCTGATTGCCATCTTTGGGCCGCCCATCTATAAACTGGCAGGTCCCAGCTATAAGAGCGATATGTCAAATACGGTGATTCCCGCCTCGGTCTATCGTGATTTTACCCATCAAGAGGCGGATCGTAAGCATGAGGGACCATCTGCTCAGTACTGGCTGGGTACCGACTCTATTGGTCGTGATTTATTTTCACGTTTGATGCAGGGTATGTTGATCTCAATTGCTGTGGCGGTAGTTGTCGAAGTACTTGACATCATTCTGGGAGTCGCCATTGGCGTCCTGGCTGGTTACTATGGAGGGTGGATCGACTTCTTCCTGGCGCGTTTCACCGACGTTATCTTTGCGTTTCCGGGCCTGCTATTTATCATTTTGCTGGTAGGTATTCTGGGCACCAAAGCCAATGATATGCTGGGAAGTGTGCCGGTGATCGGTGCCAATGGTAATGCGCGCTTGCTGTTTGTCTCGGTTGGCCTGGCCCTGACTGTGTGGCCATTGATGGCCCGTTATGTGCGTGGTCAGACGTTGCAGTTGAAGGAGCAGCAGTTTATTGAAGCTGCCCGCACCTCGGGAGCGACCGACTTCACAATTATCATGCGCCACCTGATTCCTAATCTGTTTAGCATTGTTATTATTGCCTCAACGCTAAACATTGCCAACACCATCATCAGTGAAGCCGGCATCAGCCTGTTGGGCCTGGGTGTCCAACCTCCGGGATCCAGTATCGGGTTGATGATTTCCGATGCGACTGACTTCCTGCAGAACCATCCCTGGGAGGCTTTGCTGCCATCCATTGTGCTGGTCATCATTGTACTGGCCTTCTCCTTCCTGGGTGATGGCTTGCGTGACGCTTTCGATCCACGTTCAAAAGACTGAGAACGGGGTGGTTGTTATGCCCACTCACAAGAACTCGCACATGCGTAAAAAGGCGAATAGGTACATCCCTATTCGCCTTTTTGATTATTTTATGCAGATATATGCTTATTCAGCTGGTGACTGTGTGGGGGCTCTTCAACTTTGGGACCGATCCAGACAGTCTGGATGTTGACGAATTCCTGAATGCCAAAGTGTGAAAGCTCGCGACCGTAGCCGCTGTGCTTGACCCCGCCGAAAGGCAAGCCGGGCGTTGAAGCTGTCATGCCATTGATAAAGACGCCACCGGCTTCGATGCGTGTTGCCAGTTGCTGCGCCGCCTCAATGTCGCGTGTCCATAGGTTGCTACTGAGTCCAAAGATCGAGTTATTCGCCAGCTCGATGGCATGCTCGGCGTCGCGCGCCCGAATGACCGCGGCCATAGGGCCAAATGTCTCTTCTTTAAACACCGTCATCTCAGGCGTGACATCCACCAGAATGGTAGGCTCATAGTAGTAGCCCTTATCCCCAAAGCGTTTACCGCCGGTGGCTAGCCTTGCCCCCTCGGCCAGGGACGCCTGGACCTGCTTTTCCAATGTCTCGCGCAGATCTTTCCGTGCTAGCGGTCCTACTTTCGTCTCGCGCTCCAGTGGATCTCCTATGCGTAGCTGACGGGTATATTTCACGAACTTATCTATAAATTCGTCATAGACCTGATCAACCACAATAAAGCGTTTGGCGGCAATACAGCTCTGCCCGTTATTCTGGTTGCGCGCCTGGACCGCTGTTCTGGCGGCTGCCTCGAGATCGGCATCCGCCAGAACGATATAGGCATCCGAACCGCCCAGTTCCAGCACATGTTTTTTGAGCACACTACCGCTGGTAGCAGCGACCTTCACTCCGGCCTGTTCGCTTCCAGTCAATGTGACAGCGGCAATGCGTGGATCCTTAATCAACGCCTCCGTTTCTGATCCCGGCACCAGCACAGTGCGGAAGACGCCCTGTGGAAAGCCTGTCGCCTCGAATACGCGCTCGATTTCCAGGGCCACCTGTGAGACATTAGAGGCATGTTTCAGCACGGCCGTATTGCCAGCCATCAGGCTGGGCGCGGCAAAGCGTATCACCTGCCAGTAAGGGAAATTCCATGGCATCAAAGCCAGTACTACTCCCAGGGGCCGGAAAGCCGCATAGCTCCTGGTGGCATTGCTGGGCAACACCTGCGGCGCTAAAAACTTTTCCGCGTTATCCGCATAGTAATCGCAATTTAGCGCGCACTTCTCAACTTCCGCCTCCGCCTCGACAATGGGCTTACCCATTTCCAGCGTCGCAATCCGCGCCAGTCGGACTTTATGTTCACGGAGATAGCTAGCCAGGCGATGAAAGAGGGCGCTGCGCTCAGTGAAACTGGTGCGACGCCAGCCAGCAAAGGCCGTATGAGCCTGTTCCAGGGCAGCGTCGATTTGTTTGGATGTATAGGGCTCAAAGGTCTCCAGAATCTCTTCGGTGGAAGGATTAATTGACTGCATACTCATAGCATTATTTCCTTGTTATTCAATGGCTTTAACCGCGGGGAGTGCCTGACAAATAAAGTTCGTGGCGCTCTCAAACGAGAAGAGGCCAGTATTGATAAGAAGATGGTAGAAATTTGGTTGCTGCCCATCTACGCCATAGTAGCGGCGCAGATAGAGAGCCTGCTCATCATCCCGCTGCTCAATCATTTCTTTGGCATTGGCGCGCTTAAGCTGGTACTGCTTCATTACATAATCAATGCGATACTCCATGGGCGCGAAGATATGGATATGCAAGGTACGCGGATTATTATGCAGTAAGAACTGAGAGCCACGGCCGACAATGATTGCATTTCCCTGTGTCGCCAGTTCTAGAATAACTCGCTGGGTCAAATGAAAGTAAGCGAGTTCCTGAGACTGAGACTGAGCCTTGGAGGCCGGATACATATAGTGAACATTGAAAGGATTACTGGACCGCAACGCCTCCAGGATGTTGCTAGAGAGTCCAGCGGTTTGTTCATCCTGCTGGACCACGTAATTCATATCTACACCCAGGCGTTGAGCCACCTCAGTAATAATCTTTTGATCAACGTAATTGAGTCCGGCGGCCTTCGCTACCAGATGCGCGATATCAGATCCTCCACTACCAAACTGGCGAGAAATAGTTACAACAACCGATCCCTGAGGTGGAATGCCAGTTGGCAGTGGATCTGCAGCCAGCGCTGTTTCAGGAAGCACGCGTGTCTCAACCGATTTTCCTTTTACCCGGAGCTTCTGAGCGTCTCCATGAAGAGTACCTTCCATCAGTATGATCCTTTATATTCAAGAAACAGTTCATGGTGTTTCTTCTATCCTACGACGTATGGTATCTCTCCGCAAGGCTGGCAATCTCTTGACCTGAACCTTTGATAGATACCTGAACCTTTGATAGATATATGAGTGCTTTTGCGCTTAAGCTCTGGCATTTTCTATCCGGATGCCCCCTCATAAAGGGCTACTCTTGCTTATTATAATGATCTACCTGATTATTTTACGTGTAAGACGACTCTGAAAGATACGTTTTGGCTCTCTACTGATTTACATGCCGATCAGATCGGCCCGGGTAATAATATTTTTCACGCTTCGAACGATAGCAGCATCAACCATCTTCCCTTCAAAAGCAATCGCGCCCTGTCCCTGTGATAGTGCCTGGGTATAAGCCGCATCCAGGCGGCGAGCATATGCCACTTCCGAAGGATCAGGGGAGAAGATCTGGTTGGCAATAGGGATCTGGGCCGGGTGGATCGCCCACTTGCCAACAAAGCCCAGGGTATGGGCACGCACACATTCTCCCTCATAGCCAGCGGCATTTTTAAAATCAGCGTACGCACCATCGATAGCATCGATGCCAGCGGCCCGGGCCGCGATGGCAATTTTATTGCGCGCATAATGCCAGAGATCACCTGGATAACTATGGTGGGTCCCTTCGATGCCCTTACTATCTACTCCCTGCGAGGCACTATAGTCGCCGGGTCCAAAGATCAGCGCCTCCAGCCGGTTGCTGGCTCTGGCAATCTCCTCTACATTGAGCATAGCCTCAACTTCTTCGATGAGCACCTCCAATCCGATACGTCGGGAGAGGCGACAACGTTTCTCAATCTGTGAGAGCAATGTATCAACCCACCAGACATCGCAAGCCGACTTTACCTTGGGGATAATCAATATATCAAGGTGTTCACCAGCCTCTTCAACCACCGAAATAATATCCTGATAGGCGAATTCCGTTTCCAGGTCATTGACCCGTACGGCACGTGTTTTCTTGCCCCAATCCAGAGCTGTAAGGCTGTGGATTGCTTTAGCGCGGGCGGACACTTTTTCATTCGGGGCTACAGCATCTTCCAGGTCGATAAGAACCAGGTCGGCTGCGCTGGCAGCTGCTCTGGTTATCATATATTCATTGCTGCCCGGGGTTGACAGTTCTGATCGTCTGAGGCGCATAAAAGACTCCTTTGACTATCGTGTTGATTCTTGCAAGGATTATTATATCAGAGGAAAAGGCGTGCAGGCCTGTAGGTGCGCCCCTCGCGAACGCTTTTCTGGTGCATTTTCGAGTAGGAAAAGCAAAAGCGCCCGCGAGGGGCGCATCTATTATCATCTTCGCTTAAATTGGGTGGATTAGCCAATGGCCTGGATATACAGTTCACACACGGTTAAGGTTGCTTCCGTTTCACCGATATACTGCACAAGTTGTTCATGATATCTATCCACCCGCCGCATGCGAGCCTCAATAAAGGCATGCTGGGCAGTGCCACTGGCCAGACCTATCAAACCACGTTCCATTGCTTCATATTCTTCTAAAATTTTTTTTCTGAGCTGGGCAACTTCACTATGGGGCATAGCTTTGGCTCCTCACCAATAGAGAAACAGATTGGACATGTACGATATAAAGTGCCGCATGATGTGTTTTTTTATCAATAGAGAAACAGATTGGACATGTACGATACAAGATGATGCCTGATATCGTTTTATATATTTATTAAACGTCTCGCAACGCAATTTTGACGAGTTTTACGAGCACATTGTGTAGAAGCTTTTTATGCCAGGCGTATGGTGGCTCCCAGCACAAAAGGACGATAGCCAGCCGCCTGAGCGAGTTGAATCGAGGCATCATTCTCAGCCAGGGCGCTATAGAGAGGTAATAAGCCCTCCTGATATACGCTATTGGCCCAGAGTATAGTGGCGGCCAGTCCAAAGCCCTGCCGACGTGCCTGTGGATGCGTCTCAATTCCTAACTCGCAGGCCTGATTGGTACGCCGCGAACTATGGGCGATTGAGAGCAGACGCTGATCCTTTATGACCCCGAAAAGTGGAGCCCGCTGAGGCTGGAAGAAATATTCTCCATACCCCTTCTCATAAGTCTCAAGCAATGGATAATCGGCCTCGGTAAGTGGCCGTGCAATAGTGCGAGCGGTTGCCAGGCTCGTCGCTGGAGCATGCGATAACACAAAAGCACGCTCATAAGTAGCGGCATAGCCTGCAGCGCCTGGCTGGTTCGTGGGATGCCAATGTGCTATCTGCTGACGCTGACCAGGTGTAACATCAGGACGCCAGATAAAGATCGTCTCTGCGGCCAGCTTTCCAACATACAGTAGCCAGTCGGGCTGCAAGCCCGTGGCGGAAAGTTCTATACTTGTATTGTCCACAGCAGGTAGCGTAACACCCCAGACAGCCTCTACATGCAAGCGCAGAAGCTCACGATCAGTAAATGTCATATGCTGCAATATTTTTATTCCTGACTAGTGAGAATATATTTTATTGAGTGGTGCGAAAAGCGCGCAGTGCGTGCTTTTCGCACCACTCAATAAAGAAAGCTCGGGCGCGCATGCGCCCACCCGTAAGGGGGTGTACAATTCCCATAACCATGGGAATTGTACACTCTCCTAACGCAGGTGTTCTTTCAAGAAGGCAACCGCGCGGGGCCAGGCATCATCTGCCGCTGCTTTATTGCCCATGCCATGGTTGGGATTGAGAAAGGCATGTCCTGCATCATAGACTTTGACCGTAATGTCTTTGCCTGCCGCTTTATACATCTGTTCGATCTTTTGAATCTGCTTAGGGGGGATGCTATCGTCCCGCTTCCCATAGATGGCCAGCACTGGCGCATTGACCTTAGCTACATCGTCGGGTGTGGGATCATAGCCTGCGCCGTAGAATGCCGCAACGGCCCCAAGATCAGCATAGCGTGAGGCAACCGTGTAGGCCAGGAGACCACCCATACAGAAGCCAATCAGGCCCAGTTTTTTCGGCTGAACGTTAGGAAGTTGCTTGATAGTATCCAGGGCTCCAATAATCTCACGCACTGCCACATCAACATTTTTCTGCAGCAGCATCATCATGCGCATAGCATCATTTGGTTCAGTTGCAACCTTGCCGTGGTAAAGATCGGGCACCGCCACCACAAATCCCTCCTCTGCCAGCTTATTGGCTAGATCTAATACATGTTGCTCGATGCCCCACCATTCCTGAATCAGCACCACACCTGGATGTTGTTGATCATCATCGGGTTGAGCGACAACGGCATAGGCATTATGGCCATTCACATGTAAATCCACTTTTGAAGTACGAACTGCAGCCATGAAAAACTCCTTTACATTGAATAAAATACTGCTGCCCTTTAACTGATCTCATTATAGTCACGTAGCGATCATCATGAGTGATACACACAAGCTCGACAACGTGCAGCGCCTTATCTCTTACGTTCTACGTTTTTTTTGTATTGTTATATGTCAATGTTCATTCTCAACAGCCACTGTTCAGACTGTAATCTGTGTTTCTCTGGACCGTGATACCGGGTGGTGGCGTGGAGAATAGTAGCGGCGCGGCCTGGCCATCAGCATGCTGAGTAGGATCAAGACAAGCGCCACCGTCACGCTAATGATGTTGTAGGTGGTCCAATAAGAGAGTTGCCAGTTGCCAACTGTCACAGGCGTGACGTTGCTTCCTGTTCCTCCATATCCTGTGCCATAGCCGAAGTTCAGGAAAAAGATAAAAGGTGAAAAGGCACTATTGTTGGGCGTTGTATTGGTTAAAGCTACAAGTGGATTCCAGATAAAGAAGAGTTTAGACTTAACAGGATAGAGTTGAAAGAAATGATAGCCTTGCCCCGAAGTGAGCAGTATGATGGAGAGCAAGAGCGGAAACAGCATCCAGGCCAGGCTGACCATATAGGCGATGGCAGTCGAGATGGTGGGACGCTGGAAGATAGCGGAACAAAAGATGCCCAGTGCACCCAACCAGAGAGTTGTCACCACATAAAGCACAAGCGCGCTACCAATCTGTGCGGGTCCAACCCCACCGAAGAAGAATACCAGGCTAAAGAGCGGTATAGAGGCGGCGATAAGTAGAAGAGCATTAATCAGGCTGGCCCCCAGTTTGCCCATAATCAATGAAAAAGCTGAGAGCCGCGAACAGAGCAACATCTCATAGGTTTGCCGCTCCTTTTCACCATTGATGACCGTTGATGTCAGCGAGGGTGTAATGAAAATGATCAAGCAGAGCTGGACCTGGGCCAGTAGTGAATAAAGGTTGGAGCCAATATCGCTCAATGCATTACCAGCGAAGCCCGCATAGTTGCTGGTGGCATTGCTAAGAAAAAGCCAGCCCAGCAGTCCCAGGAACAACACATAAGTGATAATGACCCAGATAGTTCGTTCGCGGCGCAAGCGCAAGCGCATCTCTTTAGTAAGAAGGGAGAGAAATACCATACCCGGCCACATCCTTTCGTGTCTGCTTGACTTTATGCGGCAGCTGTAGCACATGAATACATGTCTGCTGTATATGTCTACTATTACGAGTTCGGCGTTTATGATGCAAAGTAAAAAGATACGAAGGCAAACTGATATTTACAAACATGGATACGATATTTATAGCATACACTATTATTGATGTTTATAATGGCATAAATGTGGCGAGTAAGATCTTGTGCGTGGGGATGCGGGGCACAATACTGTGCCCCGTAGATTTATCGATGGTAGCTAGCAGTTTAAGCTCGTTCCAGCAACTCGTCGTATTTGGTATCGTATGGGACGAGCCGGCCTTCTGGCATCAACAACATCATCGTAGGTTTGAGCAGGCGTACAAACTCGACATCGTGGGTAACCGTCAGGATAGTGCCTTTATAATTGCCGAGTGCCTCACCAATGATTTCCTTTGAGATGATATCCAGGTGAGAAGTAGGCTCATCGAGGACCAGCACATTCGGACCTTCCAGAACCATTTTGGCCAGGGCCAGACGTGTTTTTTCGCCACCGCTCAGCGTGCCAATCTTTTGGAAGACGCGGTCGCCACTGAAGAGGAAGCGGCCCAGCACACCACGCACACGTTTAGCATCGGTTGGCAGGATATCATTGGCCTCATTGAGCACGGTATTCTCATAGTCGAGCCCCTCGCTCTCCTGGGCATAATAGCCGATCTGTACCCTATCTCCGAGAATAACCTTACCGGCGTTCAACGGAATAAGGCCCAGTACTGTGCGCAGCAATGTCGTTTTACCAACGCCATTGAGACCAACGATGACCAGGCGCTCACCACGGTCAACCTCAAAGCTAATGTCATTAAAGATTTGTTTGGTGCCATAGCTTTTCGAAAGATTTTTCGCTTCAACCACCAGGTGGCTACTTTGCTGGCGCACCGGAAAATCAATCTTCATCCGGCGGCTGGCCTGCGCTACCTGCGGCTTGCTCTCCTCTAGATCCGCGATACGTTTATCCATCGCGATACGCTGTTTTACACGCGTAGCACCAAAGCCACGCAGACGATCAGAGGTCTTACGCAAACGTGCAATTTCTCGCTCCTGCTGCTTTTTGGTGCGCTCAATTAAAGCCTGGGCATCGCCAATGACATTCAGATAATTGGTATATGTGCCCTTATACTCTTCCAGCTTATGTGTAAACTCATTGAGGCGCAGAACCTTATTGATGCTGCGATCCAACAGGTCCAGATCGTGTGAAATGATCAGGAGGGCGCCCCGATAGCTCTCCAGGAACTCCATCAGCCAGAGGGTCGCCTCAACGTCCAGGAAGTTGGTCGGCTCGTCCAGGAGCAGCAATTCGGGAGATTGGAAGAGCAGGCGCACCAGGGCCAGCTTGGTTTTCTGACCACCACTCAACGTACTCACCTCGCGATCCAACGTCACCCCGCCGATATTCAGGCCACTGATCAACTGTTCGCTGCGGGCATCGGCATCATAATAGCCCAGGCGTTCCAACTCGCCCTGTGCATCCTCAAAATGCTGCAGGGCCGTCTCCAGATCATCAATGTTGGGATCAGCAATCTTCAAAGACAACTCTTCATACCTGGTAATCGCTCGATCCAGTCCGGTGCCACTGTAGATGAAATCACGGACCAATCCGCCAGATGCAACCGGCGTCTCATGCGCAACGTCCTGCGATAGATAGCCATAGGTCTTGGGACGCATAATATGGCCGCGATCAGCCTCCTGATAGCCGCCAATAATTTTGAGCAGCGAACTTTTGCCGGCACCATTCACACCAATCAGTCCTGCCTTCTCACCTGGAGCCACCGTTAGTGATACATCATCAAGAATAATACGTGGACCATATGAAAGATTAACATGATTAACTTTTAACATAATGTGGATGCTCTCCCTGTGTGCTTCTCATCTTCAAGTGCTTATGCATAAAACTGTGATTTGTGATTGATGGGCGAAGGCGGCCAACATGCCGAAGCATACAAGCCCTCTCATAACTCAATGCAAACGGGAAGCACACACAAAATGCCGCAAGCAGACAGCAACAAGGGGCTCAATGTCTGGCGACACACGCGCATCAAAAGGTAAGCGATGATGTGATGACCCGTTCAGGAAGGAAAAGGACGAAGAGGATGCAAAGGGCATACTTACAAATGCTCACGCAAAACGGAGGGTGAGCAAGCATCATAAGCGCCTAATCCTGCCGCATAAACCCAGGCGTGGTCGCTCATGCGGCGCTATAAATTGCGAGTGGTAAAGCCCTTTTCATCATAAAACCTTAATCTATGAGTTTTCGTGTCCGTGGCAAATAGTACCATCCTATACATGAGATGTCAAGTGTGTATACAGGCTGGCCGAGCGACTTGTGCTAGTATCCCAGGTAATTCTGGGGACAGAGAAGCGCCTGGAAAGGTGTGTAAGTAGTTGTCTAGCATTGTATATGAAATATAGAAGTATAACGATAAAACAACATTTAACTTATTATGTTGTAAATACTATGGATAATAAGTTAAAAGCAACATCATAAAGCTAAGTGTAAGCAAAATTTAATGTTGCTCTACCCTTAGCTTTTCCAGTTTTACGTATGAGTTTTTTAGCTGATCATTAGATAGCGTGAGAGGCTATAAAAACAATTAAGAGTCGTAAAAACATGTCTTGTGACATATGTTGCTTGTTTTTGAAAAATATATACAAGGATGAAAGAGGGATTTGATGATGCATCAAAAAAAATGTGTTAGAAAACTACTAGCACAGACTGTTTCAGCCATTCGGGTATTGGTACTTTGCATTCTTCTCCTGGGGAGCATGTCAGCTGTCCTGACCACCTGGAGGGTAGCTGTAGCATCTGCAAAGAGTGTGAGTAGTAGTAGTATTCATTCTGCTCACCCGCGTTCGATCACACCGTTCCTCCATAATGTTAAGGCAGCTCATGGTACAGATGTGGTCAACGGCCGGAAGGAAAAAGCACACAATGACCCGGAAAACAATGACGACTTCGATAACAACGATGACTCCCATGTCATCAAAGTTAACAATGATGAAAACAACAAGGAGGTTATCAAAGTTAAGGATAATGAAAAAGTTGTCATCATAGAAGAAAATTGTGAAGAATGTCAAGAATGTGAACAACAGCAGGAAGAACACCACCATGAAAATCGCGTCAACAATGTTAGCGCTCATGGTTTCGTCGCGGCTGCAGGCGCAGGCGCACTCGGTGGAAGAGGTGCTGGTTTCCCGGGGATGCCTTTTACCGGTAGCGACCCACGGCCTTTCCCAAGCAAGTGAGTGTGGAGAGTCTCATTGAAGTAGACAATCAACATAGTTCTCTTGAGACGTTCTCCTTGTGAAAGTGGGAACTTTAAGCAGTCGTTGCCTCCTTTTATGAGAAGGGGGCAACGACTGCTGTGTTGTTTAAAAATACATGCTATCAAATCTGACTGAATCCCATAAGAATAGAGGCCATGCATACCAGAAGGCTTCCACCAGATTTGGGTGCAGCGGTATACTAATAATGGGCGGGTATTTAAGTTTCTTTGATTTGCCCGTTTATTATTGACGCATTTGCATGCAAGATGTTATGTGGTAAAGGGATGTCGATGCAAAAAAAAGTAGTTGTAACCACCTTTTCTGGCGTATTGATGCTGGCTTTAACGGCCTGTCTCTGGTTAGCGCCAACGCTGTTTGGCTCGATCCAGCGTATACAGGCAGTGTCGCCGACCTCTTTTGTATCTGGAGCACACAATCCACCGCTGGCGGCTCCATACACGGTGCTTGGAAACCAGATTATTGATAGGTATGGAAATCCCTATCTTTTCCATGGTATTGCCCGTGACGGGCTTGAATATGATTGTCAGGGGCCTGCCGATCTGGATTGGCAACATCTGGCCTATCTGGGCTCTGGCAATAATACTGCTACAGAGACTTACTGGGGGGCCAATACTGTGCGCCTGCCATTATCAGAGGGTTTCTGGCTCCATGGTTCAAAACGGTCCAAATGTACTGCTCAGCACTATCAGACAGTTGTAAAGGGCGTAGTAGCCACGCTGACCTCGCTACGCTTCAATGTCATTCTGGATCTGCATTGGGTAGATGCGGGAGGGCAGTCGACCGAAGGGGGTGGACCATGGCCGATGCCTGATGCCGATAGTCTGCTATTCTGGCAGCAAATTGCTTCACTGTATAAACATACTCCCAATGTGCTCTTTGAAGCCTACAATGAGCCACATCCATCGTCCTGGTCGTGCTGGCTTGCCAACTGCTCAAAACTGACGGATACGGTATCATCTGACGACTGCCATTGTAAAAAGAAGCTTACCTATCCAGGCGTAGGATTGCGCACCATTGTTGCGACCATTCGCGCTACCGGTGCCAACAATCTTATATTGATTGGAGGGATGAACTGGGGATTTGATCTCAGCCAGCTCGAACGGTATCCTCTTAAGGCTTCCAACCTGGTCTATGATACCCATCCCTATGACTATGCCAATAAACAGTCCTCTTCCTGGGATGCAGCTTTTGGCCAGCTTAGCTCAACCTATGCCATGATTTCGGCCGAGAATGGTCAATACGATTGTGGCTCAACTTATATGGATCAGCTCCTGAGCTATCTTGATGCTCACCATATCAGTTGGATTGGCTGGGCCTGGGTACAGGGTGGCGGCACCAGCGTCTGTACGTATCCACAACTAGTCAAGGACACACAGGGAACACCAGCCAGCACAATGGGCTGGTCGATCTATCGCCATCTGCACAGCTATGCTATGTAGATGGCGGGTCCTCCTAATCTCCATTAAAATCCATATCCTCTTTGTACCGATAAGATCAGTTTAACATTATTTGTTGCGTTCACTGCGTACAAAAACGATGGTGCCAAAGATCAAAAAGAGTGTGAAGAGGATCACGATCACGATAAAATTCAAGATCGGGTTGATAAGTACGATCTTACTGTAAGCGGGCGTGCCCAAAAAGTATACACTGCGCATCAGGTCGGCGGCATAACGCAATGGAGCGATTCTGGAGATGATATCCAGGTACCAGGGCAGATGGTTGATAGGACTAAAGATGCCTGCCAGAAAGAACTGGGGGAAGATCAAAAAAGGCATGATTTGATTGGCTGCGCGCTGGCTACCAAAGAGCGAGAGCATAATCAGTCCGAAAGAGCCCCCAAAGAGGCAGATGATCAGCGATGTCAGCAGTAAGGCAAAGAACATGAGAGGGGTCAGTGGCAACCCGATAACCAGGCCAAAGATCAATACCACCACAGCCTGCGTCATTGCTACCAGGGATTCTCCAAAGATTTTGCCAAACACAATGGTGTAGCGTGAGATGGGAGAGATAAAGATTTCCTGACTAAAATTATTTTCGCGATCCTCAATTAAAGAAACGATACCAGCACTGGTTGAGAGAAAGACCGTCTGAGCCAGGACGCCGGTAAAAATGAACTGTAACACATCATAGCCAATACTATTACCATAACCGTTCTGGAAGCCAGAGCCCAATACCCCAACAAAGAGGATTGGAAATATAATTGTGCCGAACAGGCGAGCTGGATCGCGTAAGAAACGCAGTATATCGCGATAAGCAATAGTTAATACCGCGTTAATGCTGCGGTTAATTTCCAACATGTTTATCATTCTATTCACCTATTATCTCCATATACGCATCCTCTAAAGAAGGTATATGAGTCTCAATGAGAGTGAGGGGGATCTCAATAGATTTGAGCAGGGAGTGCAGCTCATTATGCTCAACCGAAACTTTAAAGGGAGCCAGTTCGCTAACTGTAAGGTTCATACGCCGTAGCTCTGTCAGTAAACTGGTGCGATCATCCGCATCGAGCAATACATATTCTTCGACTAACTCTGTTTTAACCCGGGCAGGAGTGCCCTGAGACACGATATTGCCTTTGTTGATGATACAAATATCGTCCGCTTTCTCTGCCTCCTCCAGATAGTGGGTGGTCAGGAAGATCGTTGTTTGTTGCTCAAGGCGCACCTTGCTCAAATACTCCCACAGGCTGCGCCGGCTTGAAGGGTCCAATCCCGTTGTTGGTTCATCCAGAAATAGAACCCTGGGATTGTGAAGCAGGCTGCGCAGAATCTCCAGTTTACGTTTCATGCCACCCGAAAATTTTTTGACCGGTTTGAAAAGATCTTCATGGATGCCCAGAATGTTCGCCAGCTCATCAATGCGTTGCTGATAGCCTTTTGGCATCGTTTTATAGGACGGTCTGAAAGGATAGAGTCCATAGAGAGTAGCGTGGAAGCGCACATTCTCTTCGGCCGTCAGGTTGAGATCCAGGCTGGGCTTTTGAAAGATGATGCCGATGTTCTTGCGCACCGCACTGGCCTGTCGAGCCACATCATAGCCAGCAATCATCACCGAGCCTGCTGTTGGTTGCAGCGTTGTTGTCAGGATAGATATGGTCGTCGTCTTGCCTGCTCCGTTGGGTCCCAGCAAGGAAAAAAGCGAGCCGGGACTGACGCTAAATGAGATTTCATTGACAGCATTTGTCTCGGCTTTTTTATATCGTTTCACCAGTTTTTCGACTTTAATAATCGGCACGACTGGAGATGATATAGTACTAATAGATGCATCTTGCTCCTGTGTCATTGATCCCTCTTTGTCTGTTTAACTATAAAAAGTGCACTGTTATTTCTAATACACATGTATCTGTATGATCTGTACAAACTTTATCCTATTGTAACGATATAGAGGTGCCTCTGTCCATGAGCTGAAATAGATTTTACGCATGCTAATCCAGGCAAATCGAGGTACGCGGGCAACTTTATTGGGTTAAAGCAGATTTATGGATGAATTTGTCGCGATGGTGGTTTTGTCTATAGACAAGGTGTTTTTGTTGTGAAAAATTTCCGGTTTACT
Organism: Dictyobacter formicarum; assembly: GCF_016587435.1. The sequence continues at coordinate 431,914 of NZ_BNJJ01000003.1, read as the reverse complement.
GCCGTGAGCGGAATTCTCTCCATATAGCCATTGACAATCTAAAAAGAGCATGTTATAAATTTCAACAAGGAAAAACACACAACCGCATAACGAAAAAGCTTTGATAGGAAAAGTAGCGATTAACTGTTACGGACAGAGAGTAGATAGCTGGTGAGAAGTCTACACGTAAACCAATCGCGAATAAGACCCTGAAGCTGCGAGAAGAAATCGCATCTGCGAGAGTAGAACTGCGCCGGTGGCCACCGTAATCGGGCCGGAGTATGTATAGACCATACATACTTGCTGAGGTCAATATCGTGAGATATTGGCGAATGCAGGTGGCAACACGAGAGTATAACGCTCTTCGTCCTGAGTAGTAGGATGAAGGGCTTTTTTGTTGGTCCTTTATCGATACGCACATAGAAAAATAGAGAACGACAAGCGGTGTAGGGAAAAGTAGCGGACCCTTGGAGCATCCAGAGAGCGAACTATTGGTGGAATGTTCGTATGACCAGCCCGTGAATAAGACCCTGAAGCTACAGAGAAGAAATCGCGTCTGCGAGAGTAGAACTCTGTCGAACTAACCCTCGTTAGCGGGTTGTTACAGAACATGAACTGTTCTGTACACTGAGGCTCATATCGTAAGGTATGGGCGAATGAGGGTGGTACCACGAGAGTTAGTTGCTCTTCGTCCTTGTAAGAGGGATGAAGGGCTTTTTTTGCCACAAAATTTGAGACGTAAATACAGCAATAAGCGACAAAAGAGGAGAAAAGAAAATGGCAGCACATTGTCCAGAATGCGAAGCTAATGTAGAAGTTCAGGGTTTGATGGTGGGCGAGATCACCTTTTGCCCTGACTGTAATGCGGAACTCGAAGTGATTAACGTAGAGCAACCTGAAGTAGCCCTGGCCCCTGAGGTCGAGGAAGATTGGGGAGAGTAACCCTATGCGCCTGGCTATCCTGACATCGCGAGTTCGCGTGGAAGAGAAATTGTTGGTGGAAGCGTTGCGACAGCGTGCGATCGAATTTGACCTGATTGATGACGGTGAATTACTGTTCGATCTAGCGCAGCCGCAGGAGCGTTGGCACAAATACGATGCCGTGCTCTGCCGCAGCGTGAGTCAGTCCCGTGGCCTGGCTGTCTTACACGTGCTGGAGCACTGGGGCATCCCGGTGTTTAACTCGGCGGCCGTAACCGCTCTTTGTAACGACAAATTGTTGACGACTCTGGCGCTCTTACGTGCTGGCCTGCCCGTCCCGCGCACGCTGCTGGCATTTGATGCGGAGCGCGCCCTGGATGGCATCGAGTCCATCGGCTATCCAGCCGTTTTAAAGCCGGTAACCGGCTCCTGGGGACGCCTGCTGGCGCGCGTCAATGACCGCGATGCCGCTGAGGCCGTACTTGAGCATCAGGAGACATTGGGGTCCTATCAACACCATATCCATTATATTCAGCAGCATGTAGATAAGCCAAACCGCGACATCCGAGCCTTTGTCATCGGCAACCGGACCATCTGTGCAATCTATCGCACCAGTGCCCACTGGGTGACAAATACTGCTCGTGGAGCTGTAACCGACAATTGCCCCGTGACTCCTGAGCTGGATAGTCTGTGTACCCGCGCCGCGCAAGCCGTTGGCGGCGGTATCCTGGCGGTGGATGTTTTTGAAGATCCCGAACAGGGTCTCCTGGTCAACGAAATCAATGGCACCATGGAGTTTCGCAATAGCATCGCTCCCACGGGCGTGAATATTCCACAAGAGATGATCGAATATGTCTTGAGCAATGTGCGGGAAGGGGTGGCGTTATGAGTCGAGTGCGCGTCGCTATCGTTGGCGGTTCCGGCTATACCGGCGGCGAACTGATCCGCCTGCTCCTCTTTCATCCGTTGGTTGAAATTACGCAGGTGGCTTCGGGCAGCCAGGCCGGGCACTTTGTGCATAGCGCTCATCCGAACCTGCGCAAGATTAGTACGCTGCGTTTCTGTCATCCAGACGACCTGACGTCTTGCGACGTGTTGTTTTTATGCCTGCCGCATGGAGTCTCTTCAGGCGAGATTGAACGCTATCGGGCGCTGGCGCCACGGATCATCGATCTCTCTGGTGACTTCCGTTTGCGCTCACCTGAACTGTATCGTCGCTGGTATGGTCATGAGCATAAAGCTCCGGAAGTGTTGTCCCAGACAGTGTATGGCCTGCCTGAACTACACCGCGCCGAACTCGCGGAGGCGACGCTGGTCAGCGGCACTGGCTGTATGGCCACTACATCGATTCTTGGCCTGGCGCCACTGTACCGGGCCGGTATCGTCAACCAGTCCATTCCATTGGTGCTGGAAGCTAAAGTAGGTTCTTCGGCGGCCGGCGCCAAGGCGGGACCAGCCAGCCACCATCCAGATCGCAGCGGGGCTGTTCGCTCCTTTGAGCCGACCGGTCATCGCCACACGGCTGAACTGATGCAAGAGCTGGGACAGCCTGGCAGTGAACTGCAGCAGATGGTAGCCTTCTCAGCCACCGCTATTGAACTGGTACGCGGCATCCTGGTCACCGCGCATGTTTTCTTGAACGAGCGCCTGGACGAGCGCGCCATCTGGCGCATTTATCGTGAAGCCTATCAGCGCGAACCATTTATTCGCCTGGTGAAAGAGCGCAATGGCGTCTATCGCTATCCAGAGCCCAAGATACTGGCTGGAAGCAACTATTGCGATATTGGTTTTGAACTGGACGCCGAGCAGCAGCGCGTCGTTGTTATCGCCGCCCTGGATAATCTGATGAAAGGGGCCGCAGGCAATGGAGTCCAGGCCTTGAACTGCATGTTTGGTTGGGATGAGACGCTGGGTTTAACTTTTCCAGGCCTGCATCCGGTGTAAGCCACTGTTTAAGCATTTGATTTCTTATATTCTTAAAGAGCAACTGGCATAACGAGAAGAGAAACGGAGCATTCGATGACACTGGTCGTAAAAATTGGCGGAGGCGCGGGTGTCGCCACCACTGCTATTGTGCAAGAAATCGCCCGCCTGGTCGCTGAAGGAGAGCGCGTGGTACTCCTGCATGGTGGTTCTGATCTGACCAATACGCTGTCAGAGCGACTGGGACATCCAATGCGCATGATTACATCTCCCAGCGGCATGACAAGCCGCTATACCGATAACGAGACCTTGCAGATCTTTGCGATGGCCGTGGCCGGGCAGATCAATACCGAGCTGGTAGCCCAACTACAGCAAGAGGGCGTGAATGCCTTTGGGATGGCCGGTGTGGATGGTCGTCTGCTGGTGGCACGGCGCAAAGCGGTGGTGCGTTCAGTAACGCCCGAGGGGCGAGTGCAGATCCTGCGCGATGATTATACCGGCCAGATTGAGCAAGTGAATAGCGCGCTGGTGGAGCAATTGCTGTCCGCTGGCTATACGCCTGTGATAGCGCCTCTAGCTTTGAGCCATCAAGGAGAGCGCTTGAATGTTGATGGTGATCGGGCTGCCGCCGCCGTGGCTGCTGCCTTGCACGCGGATGCGCTGGTGATCATGACCAACGTACCAGGTCTGCTGGAGGATGCGCAGGATCCCTCGACCTTGATTGAGACCATACCCGCCGCCCAGCTGGATACCTACATGAAATTTGCACGAGGGCGCATGCGCAAAAAATTATTGGGTGCCCAGGAAGCACTGCAAGGTGGCGTCCCCCGCGTATGCATCGGTAGCGCCTCACTACGCGCCGTAATCAATGGCGCTGGCACCACGATTACAACCGAATCAGATGAAGAGCACCGCACGGCTTCCACTGCCTGCGAGCCGGAAGCCGTGCGGCCAACAGCCATAACCCATTCACCGATCCGCGAGATGGTGTCGCTGGGTTAAACATAAAGAAAGAAGAAAGAGGAAGGAGGTCCCAGATGGGCACAAATTTATTAGAACTGGAAAATACATATACGAGCGGTGTCTATGGGAAGCGACCCGTCGCTATCGTGCGCGGCCAGGGTGCCACATTATGGGACGCTGAGGGACGCAGCTATATCGATTGCATGGCCGGTCATGGTGTGGCCAATATTGGACACGGTCGCAGCGAGATCGCCGCAGCACTGGCGGCGCAGGCACAGCGACTGATTACATGTCCCGAAGTTGTCTATAACGATGTGCGCGCGCGCCTGTTAGAGCGGTTGGCGCAGATTACGCCAGCCGGATTGGAGCATTTCTTCCTCTGCAACAGTGGCACCGAGGCGGTTGAAGGTGCCTTCAAGTTTGCGCGCCTGGCTACGGGCCGGACCGGCATTGTTGCGACGTTGCGCGGTTTCCACGGCCGCAGCATGGGTGCGCTCTCCGCAACATGGGAGAAGCACTATCGCGAGCCTTTTGCTCCACTGATTCCGGGTGTCTCGCATATCCGCTACAACGATTTAAGCGCCGCTGAGGCCGCGATTACCGACGATACCGCCGCCGTGATCATCGAACTGGTGCAGGCGGAAGGTGGTGTGCATGTTGCCCAGGAGGCCTATGTGCAGGGGCTGGCCGCTCTCTGCCGAGAACGCGGCGCCCTGCTAATTATCGATGAGATTCAGACCGGCTTTGGACGGACCGGTACCCTGTTCGCCTGCGAGCAATATGGTGTAGAGCCGGACATCCTCTGCCTGGCCAAGTCTCTGGCGGGTGGCGTCCCCATGGGAGCTGTTTGTCTGGGCACACGTATAATGGAGAGTGGTCGCATCACACGCGGCGCCCACGGGAGCACCTTTGGCGGCAATCCTCTGGCCTGTGCCGCTGCATTGGCGACACTCGACGTTCTAGAGCGAGAAAACCTGGCGGCCCGAGCGGTCGAACTGGGCGCCCATGCCCGCGAGCGCCTGCGCGCCATCCAATCCCCCCTTATTCGCGAGGTGCGTGGACGCGGCCTATTAATTGGTATCGAGCTGAGCAAGCGTGTCCAGCCTTATCTAGAAGAGCTGTGCGAGCGCGGCGTACTGGCCTTGCCTGCCGGACCCAATGTCCTGCGCCTGTTGCCGCCGCTGGTGATCAGCGAGGAACAACTGGATCGTGCGCTGGATATCATCGCAGAGGTCCTGACAGGGTCTGCTCGCTCCACTCAGACCACTAATCCTGAGCCTTCTGAGAACCGAGAGATCAACCTCTTACAGAGCATGCTGTCCATTCCCAGCCTCTCACGACAGGAGAGCGCGCTGGCTCACTATCTGGCTGAGCAGGCGCAACAACTGGGCCTGCACGCCTACGTTGATGAGGTTGGCAATTTCGTGGCCAGTACCCATGCGGAACTGGATGGTCAACAGCCGGTTGTCTTGCTGGGGCATATGGATACAGTGCCAGGCAATATTCCGGTACGCATCGAGAACGGATTGCTCTATGGTCGTGGGGCCGTAGATGCGAAAGGGCCGCTGGCCGCCTTTATCTGTGCCGCCGCCCGCGTGGCATCCACTGCAACCCCTGGCCGCCCTATTGTGGTAATCGGAGCAGTTGAAGAAGAAGCGGCGACCTCGCGTGGTGCGCGTGGTGTCGTAAATCGCTATCAGCCATCGGCCTGTATCATTGGAGAGCCAAGCAGCAGCCAGGCCGTCACCATCGGTTACAAAGGGCGGCTGCTCATTGATGGCTGCGTCACGCACCAATCACGTCACAGTGCTGGACCTTTGCAGAGTAGCAATGAAGTGGCCACCGCTTTTTGGGAGCGCGTGCGTCGCCATGCCGATGAATGGAACCAGGAGCACGCTGGCGCATCGACCTTTGCCGCCTTGCTGCCATCCCTGCGCAGCATTAACAGCGAACATGATGGTCTGGAAGAGCGTACCAGTTTCACCATCGGCTATCGTCTTCCGCCCAACTTTGACATTGCCGCCCTACGCGAGCAATTGCTGCGCTGGGCCTACACAGACGATATTCACCTGATCTTCTCAGGTGAAGAGGTTGCCTATCAGACGACCCGCGCCATTCCCCTGGCCCGAGCCTTTATGTCCGCTATTCGAGCCACCGGCGGACAACCTACCTTTAAAAACAAAACGGGAACATCAGATATGAATGTTGTAGGACCGATCTGGGGACAGAACATCGTCGCCTATGGGCCTGGTGACTCGCGCCTTGATCATACGCCCAATGAGCATATACGCCTGGCTGAATATACCCACGCGATTGATGTGCTTGAACGTGTTCTGCAAGAGACTGCATCGCAAAGGGAAATAGCATTATGAGATCACTGGCTATTCTGGATAGCACTCTGCGCGAGGGGGAGCAATTCATTAAAACCTATTTCACCCTCGAGCAGCGCGTGATGATTGCGCGCCTGCTCGATCGTCTCGGGGTGACATTTATCGAGGTGCCCTCGCCCATTGCTTCGCCTGAGACCCGCGAAGCCATTCAGGCGATTTGCGCGCTAAATCTGCGCTCGCATGTGGTGGCCCATGTGCGCTGTGTCGAGGCCGATGTGCAGGCCGCGCTGGATACCGACGTCTATGGCTTGAACCTGTTCTTTGGCACCTCTACTGAGCTGCGTTCATATAGTCACGGCAGGAAGATCGAGCAAATTGCCAATGAGGCGGTCCCTTTGATTCGCCGTATTCGCGAGGCCGGTCGCTATGTGCGCTTCTCCGCCGAAGATGCTTTTCGCAGTGACCTGGTTGATTTGTTGACGGTCTTTGATGCAGTGGTTGACGCCGGCGTCGAACGCATCGGCCTGCCCGACACTGTTGGTATAGCAACCCCACGTCAGGTTGACCGTCTGGTGAGCTTGATTGCCAATCGCTATCCCAATGTCGGGATCGAATTCCATGGGCATAATGATACCGGCTGCGCTATTGCTAATACCATCTCAGCCTTTGAAGCCGGAGCGGATTGCCTGGATGTCACCGTCATGGGCATCGGGGAGCGTAACGGCATCGCGTCGCTGAGTGGCATCATCTCACAACTCTATATCCATTATCCTGACCTGCTCGCTACCTACGATCTAACCCAACTGGTGGAACTGGACCAGTATGTAGCGGACTGTCTGAATATCAATATTCCCTATAATATGCCGATTACTGCCCCCAGCGCCTTTACGCATCGCGCCGGGGTGCACACCAAAGCAGTATTGCGCAACCCGCATGCGTACGAAATTCTTAATCCCACTGACTTTGGTGTGGCGCGTCACGTCGATGTTGGCTCGCGTTTCACTGGACGCTATGCCGTTGGACATCGAGCCGTTTCATTAGGATTACAGCTTACCTCTGAAGAGATTGCGCAGCTAACACAGGCCTTGAAGGAGCGTGCAGAGCGCGGTTCTCTTGGTGATGAAGAGGTCAATACATTTATTCTTGCCTGGTATGAAGAGAAAGGAAGCCTGGTATGGGAACGCTAGCTGAAGAGATTTTTAGTTACAAATTAGGACGTCCTGTTCACGCAGGGGATACAGTAGTGGTGGACGTCGATCATGTGATGAGCCATGATACAACGACGCCCCTGGCCATCAAAGCTTTCCGCAAGTTGGCCAAACAGAATGGCGGCCGTGTTTTTGATCAGAAGCGTTCGCATATCGTTTTTGACCATATTATTCCGGCTGCGACCATCGCGGCGGCCACCCTGCATCGCGAGGTTCGTTCATTTGCGCAGGAGCAAGAGATACCGATTTTGCAGGAAGGTATCTGCCACCAGGTAATGCCTGAGAAAGGTTTTGTGTTGCCGGGCAGTATCATTGTGGGCGCCGATAGCCATTCCTGTACTTATGGAGCCTTTGGAGCCTTTGGTACCGGCATGGGCTCAACCGATATTGGTGTGGCTTACGCCACCGGCCGCAGCTGGTTCCGTGTACCAGAGACCATCAATGTGCACATCACCGGCACCTTGCCGCCTGGAGTATTCGCCAAAGATATCTCGCTCGAAATTGTGCGTCGCCTGGGCGTGGATGGAGCCAATTATCGCGCCATCGAATATACCGGCGAAGTGATTGAAGGCTTCTCAATGAGTGAGCGCATGACCTTCTCAAACATGGCGATTGAGATGGGTGGGAAAGCTGGCTTAATCGCGGCCGATGCAACCACGCAGGAATGGTTACGCGGTCGTACTGATAAAGAATATCCGCTGTTGCGCGCCCAGAATCCACGCTATGAGCAGGTGATTGAGATCGACGTCACCAACATGAAACCGTTGGTGGCCTGTCCGCCTGATGTAAATATCGTGCATCCAGCCGAAGAAGTTGAAAACGTCAAAATTGACCAGGTGTTCCTGGGTACCTGCACCAATGGCCGTCTGGATGACCTGGAGATCGCTGCGAATATCCTGCGCGGCCGCACGATCAGCCCGGATTTGCGTATGGTCGTCATTCCCGCCTCGCGCGAGATTTATCTTGAGGCTATGCGTCGTGGCTATTTGGAGATTTTCGCCCAGGCTGGCGCGTCCGTTGGCACGCCCGGCTGTGGACCCTGCATTGGACGCCACTTCGGCGTGCTGGCTCCCGGAGAGCGCGCGCTGACTACCATGAATCGCAACTTTACCGGTCGCATGGGTGATCCCACCGCGGAAATCTACCTGGGCAGTCCCGCGACCGTCGCTGCAACCGCACTGACCGGCCACATCACCGATCCACGCAGCGTCTTACTGGCGGAAAATCCCGCCTAACCTGAAGAGTGAAACAGCAATCGATAAAAGGAGAAAAAAGAATGGGACGCATCTGGAAAGTTGGTGACAACATCAATACTGACCTGATCATTCCTGGCCGCTACAACGTTACGACCGACCATGCCCAGCTGGCAAAATACTGCCTCTACGAGGCCTATCCTGAATTTTCCCAGGGTGTCCAGCCTGGCGATATCTTAATGGGTGGCCACAACTTTGGTTGTGGCTCCTCCCGTGAGCATGCGCCAACCTCGATTCTGGCCAACCAGGTCAAGGTTGTGATTGCGCGCAGCTTTGCGCGTATATTCTACCGCAACGCCGTCAACATCGGCCTGCCCGTACTCGTCTGCGAGGAAGCCGTGCTCAATAGCGAAGCTGGTCAGCAGCTCGACGTCAACCTGGAGACCGGCGAGATCCGCAATCTCACTACTGGCCAGACCTTCCAGGCGGAGCCGCTTGATCCATTCGTCGCCCGCATTGTAGCTGCCGGTGGCATCATCAACTACATCGAAGCCAATCAGGGACAATTGGTTTATTAACACATATCACGTGAATCCCGTGGGAAATCCGGAGGCAAGCTCCGAACCTATGGGATTCATGTTTTGGGGGAGAATGTATGGATAACCGACAATTTCATAATCCGCCGCTGGTGTGTGTGATTCCTGGGGATGATGCGGCGCCGGAGGTGATGCGACCTACCGTGGAGATTCTGCGGGAACTGGTACCGGAGATTCGGTTTACGGAGGCGCCATGTGGGCGGGAGGCCCAGGCGCAATATGGAACGCCGTTTCCAGATGTGACGCGAGAGGCGATCGATGCGGCGGATTGCACGCTATTTGGTGCCAGCGGCGGGCCTAGCCGTCCGATTCTCTGGTACCTGCGCTGGAATAAAGAAACCTATATTAATGTGCGCCCGGTACGCTGGATTCCAGGCTATCGCAGCCCAATGCTGCATCCAGAGCGTATTGATTATGTGATCGCGCGCGATAATCTGGAAGGGATGTATCCTCCGCGTGAGGGCGATGTGGCGGAATTGGCGGCCCTGCCCAGTAGCAGCAACTGGTGGATGGCCCCACCAGTTGAGAAGGTGGGTGCATACTCAATTAAAGTGAGCACCGATGAGCAGATGCAGCGTGTGGCAAACTATGCCTGCGAACTGGCCCTGCAGCGCCAGGCCGCAGGCTATCCTGGTCGGGTCACGCTGGGGGCCAAATATTCGATCCAGCCACGCACTGATGGACGGTTCCGCACCCTCGTCAAAGAAGCGGTCAGCCGCCATCCCGGCCTGACCTATCAGGAGTTCCTGGTTGATGACATGGCTCGTCGCCTGGTAGCTTCACCAGAAACCCTGGATGTTGTCGTACTGGGGAATGAGCATGGTGATATCCTGGCTGATGTCTCCAGTGGTACTATCGGAGGACTGGGTCTCTCCCCAAGCGCCTGCTATGGTGAAAACTATGCCTACTTTGAGCCGGTGCATGGATCCGCCCCGGATCTAGCCGGCAAGGGCGTCATCAATCCTACCGCCATGTTATTATCGGGCGCACTGATGCTTGATTACCTGGGGTATAATAAACAAGCACGTGCTTTAACATCCGCCATCGAACAGACCTATCAAGAAGGTACTCTTCTCCCTGTCGATCAGGGCGGCCAGGCTGGAACGCATGAATTTGTCCAGGCCATCCGAGCACGTTTGACAGAACATGGATCATGAATGCCTGTGCCCATTCCTCATTGATAAAAAAAAGATAATGGGTGCAGAGCGTGTTTGAAAACGCAGGCGCTTCATGTCTGCGGCCCCTGACGGCTCGCGCCTGCGGCGCTCAAACAATTGTATTCAGTGTTGGAAATGCGCTGTGCGCATTTCCAATACTGAATACAAGAAGCGTGGGGGCGTCAGCGCCCCCAGGTTGGCCAGCCATCCTATCCCAATGGCCATAGGAATGAAACACGCTCGCAGGGGATTATTTATTCCCATCATCCTGACCATGAGATTGTGGTTCATAACCATTCCGCCAGGAAAAAAGGCGGAATGGTTATGTTTGGTATTATATATTGGTTGTGAGGCTCGCTGCACGAGAAGAAGTTGCTCGACATGTCGATGTGTGGTTTATTCAGGCTATCCCCTATAGCAATTCTTGCCCTGTCATGAAGACGCTTGCAAGCTAAACTGATACAATAATAAGCATCGAAAAATACTGAAGATATAACGCGAGCTATAATTTGGAGATAGTTGATAATGAAAGCTGATTGGGTAACAAAAGTAGCTGATCGTATAGAAGCCAGCGCGCGGCAGCGGAAGGGTGAGAATGCCACGATTGTATGCGCCTCTGGTATTAGCCCATCGGGTCCTATTCACCTGGGAAATCTGCGTGAGCCGTTCACAGTCCACCTGGTGGTTGAGGAACTGCGTGGTCGTGGTTGGAAGGTGGATCACATCCATTCCTGGGACGATTATGATCGTCTGCGTAAGGTACCGGCTGGTATTCCTGCTGAGTATGCCAAATACATCGGCATGCCCTATGCCGATATCCCCGATCCCTTTGGGGAGTATGATTCCTATGCCACGCGCTATATCACTGACTTTGCCACTGGCTTGAGCCGTCTGGGTATCCATCCTCGCTACATTCGCCAGTCGGAAGCCTATCGCCGTGGTGATTATCGCGAACAGATTAAAACAGCGATTCGCCAGCGCACAGAAATTTTTGATATTCTGGCCGAGTATCAAAATCTAGAGGGCCAGAAAGAGACCGTGGATGAGCGCCGCGCGGCTTATTATCCATTCAAGCCCTATTGTGAGAATTGCCATAAGGACACGACGCGCCTGACCTCATATCGCGATGAAGATGCCGCCCTCACCTATGTCTGTGATAACTGTGGATATGAGGGAGGCTATAGCCTGAACGAGCGCATCGATGGCAAGTTAGTCTGGAAAGTTGACTGGCCCATGCGCTGGAGCCACGAGCAGGTCGACTTTGAGCCCGGTGGTGAGGACCACTCTTCTCCTGGTAGTAGCTATACCGTAGGACAGCGCATTGTACAGAAGGTTTACGGCGCTACGGCACCGCAGTTTATCGGCTATGCGTTCGTTGGCATGGGAGGTCGCTCCAAGATCTCTAGCTCAGCCGGCACCACGGCTACCGTCTCGTCGGCGCTCGATATTGTGGAGCCCGCCATTCTGCGCTGGCTTTATGCGCGCCGCGCCAACAATCAGGCATTTGATATCGATTATGGTCAGGGACTGTTACGTCTCTATGAGGAGTGGGATGCCCTGGTGCGCCAGATCAATAAGGGCATGGCCAACGAAGTGAACCAGCGTTTGTTTGAGCGGGCCACCCGCACCAGCACCGAAGAGATCGTCTATACGCATAAGGCTGTGCCGTTCCCATTGTTGACCTCGGTCATCGATGTTACCCAGGCCAACGAAGAGCAGGTCCTGCGCATCATTTCACAGACGCTGCCTGAACTGGAGGATCTGAGCACGTTGCGTGCCGAACTGGAGCCACGCTTCACCTGTGCCCTCAATTGGGTAAACAACTACCTGCCTGATGATGAGCGCACCCAGATTCGCACCAGCTTTGATAGCGATGCCTTTGCCAGCTTCTCCGCTATGGATCAGGCAAGCATACGCATGCTGGCCGAGCGCCTGGATGATTCCTGGAATCTGGCTACCCTGACCGAGCTGATGTACAGCATTCCAAAGATTGTACGTGGCCTGGCAGTGGATACGCCACCCAATGACGAATTGAAGCAGGCGCAACGCTCTTTCTTTATCGCACTGTATAACTTGATCTGTGGTCGAGATACTGGCCCACGCATTCCAACGCTCTTGCTCTCCATTGGTCTGGAGCGCGCCAGGCAGTTGTTGACTCCCGTAGTTGACGGCGGTCAGGAGAAAAAAGACCAGCATCTCGTGACGCACTAAAACCATGGTATTGCTTCAGGAGCCGATTGATCGTCGGCTCCTTTTTTGCTTTTCTTAGATGTGTGAAAGCATACATAATTATGACTATTTCATAACATTCTCTTCACTTTCCCTTTACACCTGGCTGGCATAATACAGATGAGAGTATATGTCTCTTCCGCAAGTGGAAGGAGTTTTCTGATGAATAATCATATCTTGCCAGCACACGAGTTTTTTATTTTTGTACCAACCAGGAGCGATGGTCAGCAATCTTCAAGCGTTACTTCTATAGAGAAGCACAATGAGTGTAGCGCTCAGGATATACAGAAAAGTGCAAACGTGCCTGTATCCTTGCATTCATGGACGAAAATTGTGGTTGCTGATACACTTGATGTCTATGCCTGTTTGCAGGAAGACGAGCACTACGCCAGCCCTTCTAGATAGCAATACTCTGCGTCAGCCATGAACCGTTGCGGCAGCGTCGCTCACGGTTCCGTCATAGAGGAGTGCTTATCAATCGATCTATGGCGGAGAGACAGAGCAGCCTTACAGGTAAGAATGCCTACATGATTGAGAGCGGACTGTTTGTGCTTTTTATAACTATTGCCTACGCTGCATCAAAGCGGACATGTGTGGCGTGTGGGGAGTGTGAAAAGTAGGTTTATGCAATGGTTGCGCTGATGCATCTGGAAGGAAATTATCAAACATGCTGTATATTGTATCCGTTCGCAGGCAGCAACGAGGTGGTTTCCACTCCCTATTTCGCTTCGGGATTATGGCTGTACTTTGTCTGCTCATTTTGAGTGGGTGCGATTTCAATCCCTCCCAATTGCTTGTTCCTGCCGCATCGACTGTGACACCAACCGCTAAATCAGTTACGCATACCACCTCTAGCCAGGATGCCAGCCAGCTGCAAGAGGCCTATCAGCAGGCGAGGCATGATCTGGCCCGCAAGTTCGCGGGTCCCAACGGTTGGACCTGGAGCACCAATTTACCCGGTCATCGCCTGGTCCTTTTCTATGGCAACCCTCTGTCGTCTGAGATGGGCCCAATCGGCCGATATTCAGATGATGAGCTGATCGCCAAACTAAACGAGCAGGCCCAGGTATATGCCGACCTGGATCCCATGCATCCAGTGGTACCGGGTATAGACTATGTTACGCCAGTAGTGCAGCCCTCTCCCATGGCTGATAATACCTGGACTTATCGCATGCCAGATGAATCCATCAGCCACTATATAGATGTCGCCAATAGTCATCATGCGCTCTTCTTCTTTGATATGCAGGTCGGGCACAGCAGCGTGCAACACGAGGTCGAGCATGTCTGGCAATATCTGCGCCAGCCCGGCGTCGAGCTCTCGCTGGATCCTGAGTTCGACATGCCGCCAGGCGCGATTCCAGATCAGGTTTTTGGACACATGAACGCCGCTGAAATCAACTGGACCATTGATAAGCTGTCCCAACTGGTGTCCAGCGAACACCTGCCACCCAAAATCTTGATTGTGCACCAGTTTTTGCGGCAGATGCTACCAGATTGGCAGAATATCCGTACCAAACCAGGCGTGCAACTGGTCACATGTGTCGATGGCTTTGGCCCTCCAAACGAAAAGATCGATGATTATAGAGTTTTCGATAAGGAGCAACTGATTCAATATCCAGGCATGAAGCTATTTTACAAATTAGATAATCCTCTGATGACGCCTCAGCAGACGCTGGCGCTGGACCCGTCTCCTTTGATGGTAATGTATCAATAGAACATGTTTGCGATGCATGCGCTTCATGCATGCGGATCTTGATGGTTCGCGCCTGCGGCTCCTGACGCTACGCGCCTTCGGCGCTCAATAGATGTTTTATATGTTGGTGCACTCTGTGCTCTTTTCGCACAGAGTGCACCAACATATAAAACAAGCTCGGGTGCGCATGCACCCGCCCGTATGGGGGCGTCAGCACCCTTTCAGGTTTCGTGCTATGATGAGAGAGAAATAGAGAAAATTTTCAGGCGAGAACAGACAACATCCACACCTGGGTTTATAGAATCAGATAGTGTGTGTATAGAAAGTGAGAGATGATGTGGGTAGAATTACAGTACAAAAAGAGCGCATCATAAATGCCAGCCCGGAGAAGATCTATTCCATTTTATCTAACTATACAGAGCAGCGCCCAAAGATGCTGACCCCCAATTTCATTGATTACAAGGTAGAAAAAGGAGGCAAGGGGAGCGGGACAGTCATCAGCTATCTATTGCATGCGGCTAATCGGGAACGTGCCTATCGGATGAGCGTTGATGAAGCGGTCAAGGGGCGCGTCCTGACCGAGCGCGACAACAACTCATCGCTGGTTACTACCTGGGCGCTCTCACCTTTAGATGGCCAAAATAGAACCAGAGTAAGTGTAACCAGTGAATGGGAGGGCGGCACAGGTGTGGGAGGTTTCTTTGAACGTACCTTTGCGCCTCTCGGCCTGCGCCGCATCTATGGTAGCATGCTCGATTCTCTGATTGACCTGCTGGGTGTGTCTGATGAAGACGTTACCGCCGTGCAGGGCAAAGAATATAGCCCATCTGAGAACATACGAGGGTTGCTCTTCATTTTTGCGATTGTGGTGGGCTTCGTCCTCGGCATTAAGTATATCCAGAAATCCAATCGTCAGAAGCAGGACTAAAGAACCAGCGCTACTTATGTAGCGCCGCTTTACCGCGCACGACCGGATTGCGGAGCGTGCCGAGTTGCTCAATTGTGATGTGTACGACATCGCCCTGTTCAAGCGTAAAAGGCTGGTCAGGCACCAGGGCGGTGCCGGTGCACAGGATAGCTCCTGCCGGGAAATCATTATCGCGATACAGATAAGAGACCAGCTCCTCTACGCTGCGCTTGAGTCCACTGGTATTGGTTTCCCCTTCCCAACAGATTTTGCTATCGCGTTCAATCTGCATCTGCATCGTGAGCTGGCGTGGATCTGTAACGGTCCAGGCCAGGGTGATGGTTGGCCCCAGCGCACAGCTACCGGCGTAGACCTTGGCCTGCGGTAAATAGAGAGGATTCTCGCCCTCAATGCTGCGAGAACTGACATCATTGGCAATAGTATAGCCAACGATCTCGCCATGAGCGTTCACGACCACAGCCAGCTCTGGTTCTGGCACATTCCAATGTGAATCTGAACGCACCGCAATTAGCTCATCCTGTCCGCTAACACGGTAAGCGGTAGCTTTAAAAAAAAGCTCAGGGCGCTCAGCCTGGTAGACACGCGCATAGATATCAGGGGTATCGCTCTCCTCTTTGCGAGCCTCCTCGGAGCGCTGATAGGTCACCCCGGCCGCCCAGACCTCGGTATTGCCATCGATGGGTGCCATGATTTTCTCTCTCTCTATCATTTTACCTTCCTGAATGGCATGTGTAATCAGTAAGCGTAACTCCCCAACGCGTAGCCGCAAAAGATCAGATAAGGTAGTGTTGGGCGCAGGGAAGGTACCAACCAGGCGATCGTTGGCTAACAGTCCCAGGACAGTGGTACCGGTAGTAGATTGGTAACGTACTAATTGCACGGTTATTCTCCTTATCATGTCGTGAACGCGCCACATATTGTCTTGTTGTATTTCTAGGTGTTTCGTGGCAGCGAGTATTGCATCTAAATTATTTCTAGTTGTCTGAATTATCGCATGCATGAATGCCTTAATCAATCCCCTGTATAATATTCTCATTCAAATAACGATTTTACTGCTCTGCGTTTCTTCCCCTGTGTATAACGTGATACACTGAGTTATGGATTTATGGAAGAGCAATCAGTTACACTAAAGACTGATTAGCCGTAGAATGCATGCAGTATTGATAAAGAGAGGAAGTTACAGCTATATGGGTGTACTGTCAGGACAGATTGCGCTGGTGACCGGTGCTGGTATTGGTATTGGACAGGCCATTGCCATCGAGCTGGGTCGCCAGGGCGCGAAGGTTGCGCTTCACTATGCCAGTAGCGCCGCCGGCGCGCGCGAAGCAGCGGCAGAGATTAATAATTTGGGTGGCAATGCGATTACCGTAACGGGTAAACTGGGTATGGTTGAGGAGTGTCGTCGTATCGTTGACGAAGTGACGGACCATTTTGGCGGCATCGATATTCTGGTGAACAATGCTGGCGTCACGCGAGCCGATAACTTTGAAAACATTACCGAAGAGCTCTTCGACGATGTTTTTCATCTCAATATACGCGGCTACTTCTTTTGTGCTCAGCAAGCAATGAAATCTATGGAAAAGCGTGGTGGTGGCTCGATTATCAATATTACCTCGGTGCACGGCTACGCCGGCTTTACGCGCCACTCGGTCTACGCGGCCACCAAAGGGGCCATTATCGCTTTGACGCGCGAGCTTGCCATTGAGCTGGCCCCCAAACATATCCGCGTCAATGCGGTTGGACCTGGACTGATCGAGGTTCCACGCTATGCTGACATTCCCAACTATACCACCGAATTTGGCAATAGCCTGATTCCTTTGGGACGCGTTGGGCGACCGAAAGATATCGCCCCGGCTGTGGCCTTCCTGGCTTCTGACGCAGCGGACTTTATTACGGGCCAGGTGCTTTATATTGATGGGGGGACAACCGCTAAAATGGCCCTCGAGTGGAACCAGGGCGACAAACCACAATAGAGAGTACCGCCCTGGCCTCTTTCCTCTGCAACCCCGCTAGTATTAGCGGGGTTGCATCCTTATCGCACCATCGAGGCGAATAACTTCGCCATTGAGCATCTCATTCTCGATGATATGTTTGGCCAGGGCTGCGTATTCTTCCGGGCGTCCCAGGCGCGGCGGGAAGGGGACCTGCTGTCCCAGGGAGATGCGGGCGGGTTCCGGCAATCCAGCGAGCAGAGGGGTATCGAAGATGCCGGGAGCGATCGTCATAACGCGAATGCCGTAGCGCGCAAACTCGCGGGCAATTGGCAGGGTCATACCGACAATGCCCCCCTTAGAGGCTGAGTAGGCGGCCTGACCGATCTGACCATCAAAGGCGGCGACCGAAGCGGTATTAATGATCACCCCACGCTCACCACTCTCTTCAGGCGTATTCTGGCTCATGATCGTGCTCGCCAGGCGAATCACATTGAAGGTACCGATCAGGTTGATATTGATGACGCGGGTAAAGCTCTCCAGGCTGCTGGGTCCCTCTTTCCCGAGCACTTTTTCTGCCACCCCGATGCCAGCGCAGTTGATGACGCCGTGCAGCGTCCCAAACTGTTTCTGGGCGGCCTGGATGGCCTGCTGGACACTCTGCTCATCGACCACATTGGTTTGTATAAACAGGGCCGCCTCCCCTAATTCGCCAGCTAAAGCCGTGCCTGTTTCCTGATTGAGATCCGCCAGGATCACATGGGCTCCTGATTGCGCTAGCAGGCGGGCACAGGCCGCTCCCAGGCCCGAGGCCCCACCGGTAATAAAAAAGGTCTTATTCTCTACGTGCATCTGATATTCCCTTTCTTCATTGAATAGAGTAGATAGCGTAGTTGTGGGTCGCATCTGAATTGTTTAAAAAATATGGCGGGCATAGAGATAACTGCGATAACCGCCAGAGATACGCCTGTCTTTATTGTCTACACATTTCATCATACCTCGTAGCAAGAGATGCTTACAAGGTGTCTTCTCTCTTGTCTATAGCTATGTGAAGTGCTAGACTGGAACAATAATCCTGTCCGTTGTGCTATGCAGTAAAAGGATATAATAGTAGAGTGGATAAAAAACAAGAACGACTACAGTTGTTAGAGGCCCAGATTGGGCGCCTGCAACGTCGCATAGATGCTTTGACGCCACGTAGCAATGTCTATTCGTGGTCGCGTGTAGCTATTTTTTTTGTGGGTATAGCGCTTGCCATATTGCTGTCCATTGCCGGGCTCTGGTGGTTGGCCATTCCAGTGTTTGTGGTTTTTATGGTGTTGTTTGGGATTGTGGCCCATTATCATGGCTTGATTGACCATAGCATTGCCCGGCACACGCTGTGGATGCATATTAAGTCCGCTCATATTGCCCGTATCAAGCTGGATTGGGAACGTATGCCCGAGGTTATTGCTGAAGCGCCTGTAGAGGGACACCCCTTTGAGGTCGATCTGGATATTACTGGCCCGCGCTCAATTCATCGGCTGGTAAACACTGGTGTATCGCGTGAAGGCATGGAACGATTACGCGATTGGTTACTGCAAACCTCGCCACAGCTAGAAACGGTCCTGCAACGTCAGGCCCTGGTACGCGAATTGATACCAATGACGCGTTTTCGTGACCGATTGATTCTCAATTCATTGTTGGCCTCAGGCGGTAAGTCAAATCAACTGGAAGGTCAGCGGCTGCTTCACTGGCTAGAGCAGCAAAATCCATCCGCATCTTTGCGGACACTGTTCTGGTTCTCGTCGGCCCTCAACATTCTGACCGTCGTTCTCTTCCTGCTCTCGCTGTTTACTGCCTTTCCACCTCTCTGGGGGTGGTCTCTGGGCGCCAGTGTTATCCTGTTTTTTGCCACTGCTAACCAGCGGGGTGATATCTTTGAAGACGCCTCTTATCTGCGGTATGGCTTTGGCACCCTCAGTGCCATCTTTTCTTATCTGGAGAAATATCCCTATCGAGCTCATCCAAGGCTTCATGCGCTCTGCAAGCCTTTCACGCAGCAGAGCGAGTCGGGTCCGTCTGCCCTGCTGAAAGGGACGGCTCGCATCTCAGCGGCGGCGACCCTCAAAAATAACGGTATCCTCTGGCTGATCATCAACGCCTTTGTTCCCTGGGATCTTTACTGTGCCCAGAAACTGCTGCAGTACAAAGCGCAACTAGGGGCGCGTCTGCCCTCCTGGCTGGATACCTGGTTTGAGCTAGAAGCCATCTGTTCGCTGGCCTCTTTTGCTTATCTCAATCCCGAGTATATACTGCCTGAGATCGCGTCGGAGCAGCAACTTCAGCAAAAGGGTCAGACGCTTTTCCAGGCTGAACATCTGGGTCATCCCATGCTGCCCGTTGATAAGAAGGTTACCAATAATTTTGGTTTGAACGACCTGGGCGAGGTCATTATCATTACGGGTTCTAACATGGCCGGTAAAAGCACTTTTTTGCGTACTCTGGGCGTGAACCTATGCCTGGCTTATGCGGGGGGGCCGGTCTGCGCCAGTTCGTTTACCGCTACCCTGTTCCGCCTGTTTACCTGTATTCGGGTTACCGACTCGGTGACGGATGGTTATTCGTATTTCTACGCTGAAGTGCGTCGTCTCCACGCGTTACTTGATGCGCTGAAGCAACCAGGACAACTGCCCCTTTTCTTCCTGGTGGACGAAATCTTCAAAGGCACGAATAATCGTGAACGCCTGATTGGGAGTCGTTCATTTGTGAAGTCGCTGGTTGGCCATAATTGTGTTGGTTTGATTTCTACCCATGACCTGGAACTTGTCACCCTGGCTGAGAGTGTACCTCAGGTTCGCAATCTGCACTTCCGCGAGGAAGTCATTGATGGGCAGATGGCCTTCGATTATATTTTACGCGAGGGCCCGTGCCCAACTACCAATGCCTTGAAGATTATGGCTATGGAAGGTCTGCCTATTGATGGCTAGGAGAGCCTCTTATCTAGATGGGGATGGAAAATCAATGCTATCGATCATAGATGGCTCAACTTTCTTGATCAGTAGAATGGTATCCTCATCTAGATTGGCCCGCTGGGTATGGATTTGTGCTGGCCGAAGCGCTGGCCGACTCTCAGCTTGCTGACCATCCTCGAGTATGCCACCCCCTTGCTCATATGTATTTGGTAGCAGAATCCAGCCGCCGACATAGGTAGAGCGTCCGCTGCGCGTTTTGGTCCAATAGAGGCCCGCACTGCCCGTTGCTTTAGTGGCCTTCACATTATAGCTTCTATCCTTACCCTGTTCATGCACAATAAACCGGCCAGTGACTTGCTCATGCTCAACTTTGACATCTACCGCCCACTCCTGCTTATTCTGCAAGGCAGGTTTTTTTATGCCAACATCCGATTTCAGCGTGTGACTCTGCAACACGACTTTATTGGAGTAGATTGAGGTTAGCGTTGCAACCGCTACCAGCGCTTTGCCTTGATTGACCGTAAAGGAGAGATAATAATCGTGGCTTGTTGCACCTGTTATGTCCTCTACCTTTCCTACGAATGAGCCGGTGACGGCTTTATCACTCTCTGACGTTGCGGAGGTACTGGAGCTAATAAGGAGACTGCATCCCAGCACCAGGAGACAGGGGACAGCTAAGACGAATAAATGCGTCGAACGATGATAGCGAGAAGAAAAAAAGCTTTCTGTCAAGATGTAACCTCCTTGTAGAATAAGTGGATTAGTAGTCCATCACTACCGATAAATACGTTGCAGGAGTAGATGCGGATTCAAGTGATAAAGCAGCACTAACTCAGCAATACGTGGAAAATGATTGTATAATCAAGTTAAATTATGTCTGAAAAAGAGAGCGTGCTATGCATTATGTGTCGTATAATACCAGATCAATGTGTGTTATGCAAGAGAGGCGCTCAATTGAGCTGAGCGATCGTCTGGCGAATCTGCTTGATGTGGTTGCGTATCTCATAGCGATCGCTGGCTTTGGGATGAAGTTCTAGATATGTATGTAGATCATGCATTGCGCGCCCATAGTGCTTGAGTTCCAGATGCAGCAGGCCGCGATCGCGTTGTTCTACGCCCGCCTCTGGCAGCAGGAGCAGCAGCAGATCACTGATAGCCAGAGCATGCGTAAAATCTGCGTGGCGAATATAGACGCTTTTCAGATTATTCAGGATGCGTACCAGCATTTGTTTAGGCGTTACCGGTTCCAACCAGTGTTGCTGCAGTGGTCCGCGATGGTGGGTCTTCTGCTGTATGCGTTCCAGGCACTCCGTTTCATTAAGCAGCAAGCCTCTGGCAAATGGATCGATATAAATTTTCCCATCTGTCCAGGTATAGCGCACCATGAAGTGATAGGGGAAACCAATACCTTCTAGAGGAATGCCCGCTCGTTTGCCTACCTCCATATAAAGTAATGAAAGCGTAATTGGCAATCCGGTTTGCTCCTCTAAAACTTTATTCAGGAAGCTATTATTAGGATTATAATAATCGCTCTCGTTGCCGTGAAAGTGTTCATCTTCAAAGAGCACATGATTTAGCGAGCCGATCAGTTCTAGAGGATTTGACTGTTCCGATGTGGTCGAAGAGATTTGTGAGTGCAACTGCTTAACTCGTCGTGCCAGCGCGTCGAGGTAGGATAAAGAGGGAACGGGATCTAAATCGGGATAGGCTATGCTCGCAATTAGCAGCGCGGCTTGTGCGAGATCGATCGTGTTCTCATCTCCACTGACCAGGGTTGCAAATGCCTGGTAGATACGTTGTTGTGCAGCCTCTTGTGAAAATTTATCTGTCATTCTCCTGGCATTTAACCATAGAATGCCAGGGATAAGCAAGTCCTCAATTTATGGCACCACTATAGTCCCATTGGATTTATCCCTGGTCTATCCTTTCGCGATCCTGGCAGCACAGGTTGTTTTACTTCTCATTTCGAATGCCGCGTGAACGCTGGAGAAGAGGAGATTCATCAGGCAGATCGTTGCCCGAGGTAGGATTCAAATAATGATCCATGGCCAGCCAGAGGCCGCGACTGGGGCGGAACAACAGCAATGGCAGCAGCAGGGCAAATGGACCACCGATGAGCAGTACTGGCAAAACCGGAATACTGGGGATAGCCGCTAAAGGCAAGACAATAGCAGCAGCAATGAGCTCGCTGACCACCAGATTTATGGCCATTGAACTGGTATAATATCCTTCTTCGCGTTCAAACTTAAATCGACATACCGGGCAGTGCTCGTTCATTTTGTAGATGCCACAGAACAATTTGCCCTGACCACATACAGGACAACGCAGGAGCAAGCCGCGCATTAAAAGTATGAAAAATCTTTTCATTGAAAAATTCTCTGTAACTTTCCGAACCACAAAGACCAGTAACGAGTAGCGTATTAAGTTGCTGGTAAGTAATCACATGATTGTATATATAATTGTATCACGTTGATGCCAGTATATGCTGCTCCTATTTCGCTCTCGCATCTCCATGCTCAGGTACCATGTGGGATAATGATATTGTAACCATTTATCAGAGGAGGGGAGTTCTGATGCGTTTAGAGAGAAGTGTCACTATTGCCAGGCCAATAGACGTCGTCTTTGCGTATGTGACCAATATGGGCAACGTCAAATCGTGGCTACCTGTCAAAGATATCCGTGCTGTTTCAGAAGGGCCAATGTGCGTAGGGGCCATGTATGCACAGACGGCTGTTTTTATGGGGCGGCAATTTGACTCCATGATCGAGGTTACCCATTATGATCCTCCACGCCTGTTCGCCTTTAAAATGATCAAAGGTCCTTTTCCACTAACGAACACCATGACCTTTGCTACTACGCCCGATGGCGGAACTACCCTGACGGTGATTGGAGATGCCGAACCCGGTAAAGCCCTTAATTTTATCGGACCTTTTATGACACCTATTGTTAAAAAGCAACTGGAAAACCAGGTTACAGCATTGAAGCAGGCCATTGAGGCCAGTTCAGTAGCATAACAGACGATGCAAAAGACCTCTCCCATCGATGGGAGAGGTCTTTTGCATGGCGTGAGATCAATCGTATTCAGGCTAGCAAGGAGCGCACGAAGTTCCATTTTTCAATTTCGTGATATTCGCTGCCGCCTTCATGTCCGTTGTAGGGATAGACTTTGAGGGTTTTGGGACATGAGAGATGGTTATAGACAGCGAAGCCGGTTGATGGTGGACAGATCGTATCGAGCAAGCCAACCGATAATAAAACAGGACATTTGATGCGAGGAGCCAGATTCATCCCATCAAAATAGCTCAGGGTGTGATAGTTCTGCTCCACATCATAGGGATGTTTCTTCCAGAAATCGACCAGTTCTCGATATGGTCCATCTGTAAAGATCTCGATAGCACGGCGGAAATGGCAGAGATAAGGCACATCTGGCATGGCACCCACAATACCTTTATCAGTAGCCAGCGCTGCCACCGCGATCGTCAGGCCGCCCCCCTGACTACCTCCAGCCAGAATGATGGGTCCCGTTTCAGCACGGCTGCGCACGAAATCCACAGCTCGCACACAGTCCATATAGGCGTAGCGGTAATAATATGTTGCGGGATCTAAAATACCTTTTGTCATACAACCTAGAATGCTGCCGCTATTATAAACGTTGTTATCGGGCGTTTCCCCATTTTGTCCGCGTGTATCCACGGCGAAGACGCAATAGCCTTGCAATGCCCAGCTCATCTGGCGGATTGGTAAACCTTTGGAATCGCTATAGCCATGATAGTGAACCAGGGTCGGTGTCGCGCCATCAACCTCGATACGATATGGTTCCCGGGGCACGAGATACCAGCCAGCCACGCGAGTATTCTGCCCAAAGCCATCATAGCGGACCCGATAAACTGTTACGCGATCACTGGGGAATGGATATTCTTCCACACTAGCATTCAAGGGCTGCCCGTCACTCTCCGCAACCGTCGTAGCCCAAAACGCATCGAAATCGCTCGCCGTAGTTAACGCCGGGCAATACTGTTCTAATTCAGCTAATGGTTTATCGACAATCATGAATCTCTTCTCTTTCTTACCATCGCGAATACAATAGAGCACCTTAAATATAAGGTTAATGATAATCTCATGGATAGGGCCTGTCAAATGAAATTTTGGCTAGCTAACGCTAAAAGACGGTTCGCGCCCGCGGCGCACAAACAAAATTTAGAATGTGTCTGAAAGCCAGATGTTTCGCGCCTTCGGCTCCTGACGCTACGCGCTTACAGCGCTCAAAAGGTTTTTTATACGTTGGTGCCGCATTAGCGCAAAGCGCTAATGCGGCACCAACGTATAAAAAAGGCACAGGCGGCGTCAGCGCCCCGGGGGAAGCCAGAATATCCTGGTGCGGGGAAGTCTGGCGCGCTGCTAAATAAACAGCATGTAGATAGGATATAATAAAGTTGAATGAGAAAAGCATTGTGTTCATTCAAATCTTATTAGTTACCAGAGCCACCCATACTGCAATGTTTATAAAGAAAGGCAGCATGATTATGGAAATTCCATTGGGCAAAGATCAGCCTCTCTGGTCCCCATCTGAAAAAGACAAGCGTGAAGCAAATATATCGCAATATATGCATTGGCTAACACAGAGCCGTGGCCTGCATTTTGAAAATCGTGAAGAGCTCTGGCGCTGGTCTGTTGAGCAACTGGAGGATTTCTGGGCCTCCATCTGGTCTTATTTTCAAATTCAGGCTTCACAGCCATATAGCCAGATTCTTCTTGAGCGCAAGATGCCCGGAGCGGATTGGTTTCCGGGATCGAAACTCAATTATGCCGAGCATGTTTTTCGCCGGGCTACTGCCGAGCGACCGGCGATGATATTTCAATCTGAACGGCATGGCCTGACAGAAATCTCCTGGCAGGAACTAACACGCAATGTTGGCGCCGTGGCCCATTCTCTGCGCGCTATGGGAGTGCAGGTGGGCGACCGTGTTGTGGCCTATCTACCAGACATTCCTGAGGCTATCACCGCTTTTCTGGCCTGTGCCAGCATCGGCGCGACCTGGTCCAGTTGTTCTCCTGATTTTGGTACCAGCAGCGTCATTGATCGTTTCAAACAGATTGAGCCGACCGTCCTCTTTGCGGTAGATGGCTATCAATATAATGGCAAAACCTTCGATCGCCTGGCCGTGGTGAAAGAGCTGCAACGCGAATTGCCGACGCTGCAAAAAATCGTGCTGGTTCCTTATTTACATACTGATGCCTCGGCTGAAGATATCCCCAATGGTTTTCTCTGGTCAGAGCTGTTGCGCGAAGAAGCAGAACTGGTTTTTGAGCAGGTTCCCTTTGCCCATCCACTCTGGGTCCTCTACTCATCAGGAACAACTGGTCTGCCTAAAGCGATTGTGCAGGGACATGGTGGTATTCTACTAGAGCATCTTAAGGCCCTGGCACTGGATGTAGACATCAAGGCCGGAGATCGCTTCTTCTGGTTTACTACTACTGGCTGGATGATGTGGAATTTCCTGGTTGGTGGCCTGCTAGTAGGAGCGGTCATACTCCTTTATGATGGTAGTCCAGGCTATCCTAATATTGAAACGCTCTGGCGTTTTGCGCAGGAGAGCCAGATGACCTTCTTTGGTACCAGCGCCAGCTATATGGCATCTTGTATGAAGGCTGAGATAGAGCCGGGACGAACCTATGATCTTAGCCATCTGCGCGGTCTGGGTTCAACTGGTTCTCCTCTGCCACCGGAAGGCTTCCATTGGATTTATGAGCATGTGAAAGCAGATCTATGGGTGGCTTCTGTCAGTGGTGGCACCGATGTTTGTTCCGCATTCATCACAGGTTGCATCCTGCTTCCTGTCCGCGCCGGAGAGCTTCAGTGTCGTTCACTGGGTGCCAATGTTCAGTCTTTCGACGAAGAGGGCCACCCTCTGATTGATGAGGTTGGAGAGCTGGTAGTGACAGAACCATTGCCCTCTATGCCCCTCTATTTTTGGAACGATCCTGATCAGCAGCGCTACCTGGAAAGCTACTTTGCGCAGTATCCTGGCATCTGGCGGCATGGCGACTGGATTCGCATTACCCCTGAAGGGAGCGCCGTCATCTATGGCCGTTCCGACTCCACCATTAATCGCATGGGTATTCGAATGGGGAGCAGCGAGATCTATCGCATAGTCGAAAGCCTGCCAGAAATTATGGATAGTTTGATCGTTGGTGTTGAGTTGCCGCGCGGGAATTATTATTTGCCCCTGTTCGTTGTCCTGCGCAACGGCGCTCAGCTAGATGAGGCACTCAAAACAAAGATCAAGCAATCCTTGCGCGTCCATATCTCGCCCCATCACGTTCCCGACGAGATCCTGGCTATTCAGGAAGTTCCGCGCACCCTGAGTGGCAAAAAACTGGAGGTACCCGTTAAAAAGCTCTTGATGGGCATCTCGGTTGAAAAAGCTGTCAGCATCGATGCTCTCAGCAATCCTCAGGCCTTTAACTACTTCCTGGATATCGCCCAACGTGTTAAAGAAAAAAACGGCTAATTCTAGTGGTTCTACTCATTAAGAGAGTGCTCTGCTTCCCATCATGATAGGAAGCAGAGCGCCCCTGGGCCTGGGGAACGCAGGCGTCC
This sequence comes from Dictyobacter formicarum, assembly GCF_016587435.1. Next base: position 405,308 of record NZ_BNJJ01000003.1, on the reverse strand, counting down.
CCACTCTCTTTTTCACTGCTAGTGCAGCAGACGCGCATTCGCGCGTCTGCTGCACTAGCAGTGAAAGGACATCCCGAGCACGGGAGGTGCGCACGCACCCGCATCCTTTTTTATTGTTAATGCAGAATATGCACTTTTTGTACATTCCGCATCAACAATAAAAACTACTTTGAACGCCGCAGGTGCGAATCGTCAGGGGCGCGCATACGCCTTACAGGTATAGGTTTTTTGGATTCGCGCCGGAAAAGCGGGGATGCAAGGGGCGGAGAGCCCCTTGACTGGGGGATTGGGGGCTGTGCCCCCAACTCCTCCTCCCTCTCCGTGCCGCCCGCAGGGCGGCATCAGGGGTCTCAGGGGCTACGCCCCTGAAAAACCTACACCTGTAAGGGCGCGCATGCGCCCCTCCACAAAGGATCGGCATGATTCCCAAGATCCCTGGGAATCATACTCTTTCTTGCATCTTTGCTGCTTCTATTGGTTGTGGCGTGAGCAGGGAGCGACGATAGCGATGCTGGGTAGCGATCCAGACGGCTATGAAGACGAGCGGGGACGCTCCGATCAACCAGGCCAGCCAGGGTTGCATGGCTCCAGGTGCACCAACTGTGACGGGTATGCTGGCTTGACCAGGTCCCTGGGGACCTTCTAACTGGACAACGATATTCCAGACACCCTGAACAGGAATGTGGACGCTGGCTCGTAGACTGCCTTCTTTATCACCAACCGCCTGTAGTGTAGTCGGTATCTCTATCCCATCGGTACCGGGCCCTGGTTGCATGATTACTTTTCCACTCAGCTTCAGTGAGCTATTGTGTGGCACAATGGTCACATCAAACGCTTCGTCCACATATGGCGGATCTTTGGAAAGGTTAACGTTGATAATATAGGCACCGGCGGCCACCGTATCTGTGCGTGCTGGTTTGCTTGCTGCACTGGCGCTGCCCGCCATCAGAATGAGCAGGCTGATCCAGATTAAGCTGAGGCGTGTAAGCGTACGAAGCACTTTGTACATAGCAAAACCTCATGTTTCTTAGCGCTTACTCCAGCGCCAGATATCTCCAAAATCTTCGCCTAACCACGCACCTAGTGCTCCTATAGCCATGGCAATCAATAATGAGATGATAACGATGCCAGCCATCTGAACAGGATCAAATGGCACCCCTTTTTCGGGTAAGAAAACTGGTGCATAAGGAGTATAATCACGCAGAATCAATGGAGTGAAGAGGACGATTGGTAATGTGACTATCGCTCCCTGGATAATTGTCTGAAGCATAGGACTATTCGGGCTACCAGTTTTGCGAGCTCGGCGATAGGCCACAACGTCGAGGATCACCGCCGAAAGCAGAAAGGCGGCCGGTAGCAAGGCATAATCCAGGCGGAATTCAGGAATCTGGTTGGCCAGGCGGTAAGGAATATCCTGTTGCTCTACCGCAGTGCGAATGGCCCAGGGTACAAAGAGTTCTACTACAAGAGTATGCAAAAAAAGGATGAACGTTAAAAAGGTGGCAATACCCACTTTTTGGGTCGTACGCAACGCTGCCAGCATAAACATTACGCAGCCTGCTACCAGTGGTAGCGGATAGGTAGAGATATGGATTGTACCAATGGTGATTACCGGAAACTGCAAGAAGCCAGTCAGCACATAATTCATAATGCTACCCATGGCCATGATGATACCCAACTCTAGCGCGGTTAGACCCAGGAAGCGGCGTGGTGTGCTGCCGGATTGACGCTCGATGGCTGCCTCTGAGGCAAATACATAGACCATACCTAGCATGCCAATCAGACCACCGGTTACCCCCATCATATGAAAAGGTGCCCACAACGCGATATCGATGCCATATAATTCGTGCCAGTAATTATCCAGGGGGGCCGCGATCAGCGCCAGCAACGCTCCAAAACCAAGCACGCTAAAGCCGAGCGGAGCATGAAAGAAATGGAGAACAGGTACCGTCGAAGTATCATCTACTCCTGGAACATGGTGTCGATAGCGAAACGTTTCCACCAGCACGACAGCCAGAGCCAACAGGCCCGCACCAGCCACGCAAGAATAAATCAACGTATGTGGTGGAGTCCAGAACTGATCGCGTCCGACATAGGCATGCCATTCTCGATCCCAAACGGCTCCCAATTCACCCTGGAGCAAAAAAAAGAGCAAGAGCCAGGCACTGATGCGGCGTAACCGACGTTCTTGCACACCCTGTGGTGCCAGTGCCAGCTTATCCAATGTGGCAGATGACGTTGAATGGACTTCTGAGCGAGCCATACAGCGATCTCCTATCCTGTAAAAGTATAAAGACAAGCATAAATAATAACGGTTCATCATCTAGTGAATTTGTATATGTGAATGCAGTTTTATGAATCCTTTCCCTATAGAGGCCGATATACATTTAGCTTTTTGTATTTTATCGTATCATATGTTTTTTTACCATACTATCGCCGGGCCAGTCATTTTTGAATTAGTGTATTTGCCAGCAATCGTAATCCCCCATAAGTATGCAGTTAGCTTTGCAAAATGGTTTTTGCTGCCTATATCAGGTCTACACCCATGGGTGTGAAAAATGAAGTGTGAGAAAGAAAGTGAGGATACCAGGATATCTGGTAGAGGGTACATTTTGGGGAAATAGAGTTTATATATTTGCCTAAATGCTTATGAGGATGGTAATATGGTCTTTACTAACCAATATAGTAACTGGTTGCTTTTATGTGCACTTGTACACATATAGCTGGCCCATTCTATTTGAACATTATATGCGTCGTGCTCCTTTTTAGATTATGAAGAGTATCTCATCCTTAAGGCAGAAGCTATATCGTTGTTGTCCAGGTCGTGGCTAGAGACGACTTTTCCATCTATGCTGAGAGAGATAAGTGTATGTAGCGATTGCTTGGGATGAGCAATTGACGAAATGGGGGTGGGCATATGGTAACTACGCCCAAAGTGCTGATAATCGACGATAGTTCTACTCAGTGTTTGTACATGCAACAAGCTTTGCAGAGTGCTGGTTACCAGGTACTAGTTGCTAATGATGGGCCAGGGGGGTTGCGCATGCTGGCGCAAGATGCCCCACAATGCGTGGTATTGGATATTATTTTGCCAGGCATGAATGGTTTTGAAGTATGCCGCCATTTACGCTCACAGGAAGCCTGGCGCACCCTTCCCATTATTATGGTCAGTTCCAAAAACTCATCCTCTGACCGTTTTTGGGCCATGCGGCAGGGAGCAAATGCCTACCTGACCAAACCATTTAAGGCAGAAGAACTAGTCCAGGAGGTAAGGAAAGTTGTTGTGGAGCGTCCACGTCAACCGAACACCTCACTGCGGCCCGAGGGCCGCGAAGCTACAGGCCCGCAGCGGTCTGTGAATCCTAGCACCCCGATACCCCCTAGCAGTTGGGGAACGGGCCCTCAGCAGTCTGTCAATGCTCCTCGGGTCTCACCGCTACAGGCCAACAACGGGCAAGATATTGGAAATGCGCAGTGGCAGGATTCTCAAATTTCCTCTTTACGGCGTGGAAGCATCAGGCCTGGCAATGCTAATACCCCATATCCGCAGGGTAGTAATGTTCAGGCGGCAGGTCAATTACGGCACTCAAGTGAGACAGGTCCTCAGCAACCGATCAAATTGCCCTCGATGGGAGCCCTACCCTTGCTAATCCCTCGACGTGTCGATGGCACTGACATGCCGTTCATCAACCATCAGGAGCATTTATCTCTGGGAGAGTATCGGGCACGTCAACTTTACCTGGCTATCGATGGTCAAAAGAATATTGAAAAGCTTGCTTATTCTACCCAGATGAGCAGAGATGAGATCGTAAACGCCTTGAGTATCCTTGTGCATCAAGGACGCATTCTGCTCTACGAGCCAGGTGGCCGTTTGGTTGACAGTTCCTTCTTATAGCTATTAACCATAAGGAGTAAGGCTCTAACAGCGTAACATCCACCATACGTGGTAGATGTAGTGGTCCGAATCAATAGGTTCTATTATCTATTCACGTGCTAGCTTCATACTGGAACGGCATTTAGATCTTCTTGCCCGCCGTTCTCGTGACATGGATGCTTATTGTTACGTAAAAAATTTTGCCTTATTATAAAGATATAATATTAACTTATGTATAAACTGAATCATAATGTCTTATGGACAAAAATAAAAACTAAGCACACAAGAGAAGAATAAATCAAAATTGACTTTTTGATATGATTTGATAAAATATGGTTTAGTGTGCGATACTGTGATTCGCATGAAAGATATAATGCCGTTCATTTGGATGAGCGCAGCTTGCCGCGAGTGAGTGGCGTTGCCAAATGCTTTTTACTGCCTGCCAGCAGCATGAGCGGGCATCTGGGTATGAAGTTGGGTGCGCGGAGAATTTATACGGAGTAGGGAGTATATTGAAATTGTTGCATGTCGATCAAGCACTAAAACAGTATTTCGGATATGATACGTTTCGGCCAGGACAAAAAGATGTTGTTGAAGCGGTATTAGAACAGCAGGATATGCTAGTGTTGATGCCGACTGGTGGCGGTAAGTCTCTAACCTACCAGCTACCGGCTTTGCTATTGCCGGGATTGACCATCGTTGTCTCCCCTTTGATCGCCTTAATGCAGGACCAGGTTAGCCGTTTACAAGCCAATGGTATCGAAGCAACATTTGTGAACAGCTCATTGCCGTATGAAGAATGTGCCCGTCGTGAGCGAGCGGCAATGAATGGGCAGATCAAACTACTCTATGTGGCTCCCGAGCGCCTATTGAAGCCCAGTTTTCTCGCGTTCCTTGAACATGTTAATAAAACCATTGGTCTGGCCTTGCTAGCTGTGGACGAAGCTCACTGTGTCAGTGAATGGGGACATGATTTTCGCCCTGAGTATCGTCAAATAGGCACGCTGCGCAACCGTTTCCCTGAATTACCCATACTGGCGCTTACCGCGACGGCCACTGCGCGCGTGCGGCATGATATTCTTGAACAATTAAAATTACGCCAGCCCATCGTCCATATTGCCAGTTTTAACCGCCCGAACCTCTCATATGAAGTACGCAAAAAACACAAAGGATCTTATGCAGAACTGGTAGAGATCCTACGCCAGAAACAGGGTGAGTCGATCATCATCTATTGTCTGAGCCGCTCAGGAGTAGAGAAACTGAGCGCCGATCTCCATGAAGATGGTATTACCAATTTGCCCTACCATGCTGGTCTCTCCTCCAAAGTGCGTGCAGAGCATCAAGAACGCTTTATCCGCGATGATGTGCCTGTGCTGGTGGCCACGATTGCCTTTGGCATGGGGATTGCCAAACCAGACGTGCGGGCCGTCATCCACTACGACTTACCGAAAAATCTGGAAGGTTACTATCAAGAGTCTGGCCGTGCTGGTCGTGATGGTCAACCAGCCGAGTGCGTCCTCTTTTTTAGCTATGCTGACCGCATGCGTGCAGAATACTTTATTGCTCAGAAAGCGGATGATCAGCAGCAAATTATTGCTCTGAATCAACTGCAGCAGGTAATAAAATACAGTGAGAGCACGCAGTGTCGTCGTCGCCTCTTATTAAGCTACTTTAGTGAAGATCTACCAGGTGAGAACTGCAATAATTGTGATAATTGCACGCAGTCAATAGAGACCGAGGACCGGACAGAGGATGCGCAGAAATTCCTGACCTGTGTTCATCTGACCCGTGAACGCTTTGGGCTCAATCATATCATTGATATCCTACGTGGAGCAAATACCCAGAAAATCCGTGATTATCGTCATAATCAACTTTCAACCTATGGTTGCGGTAAACAATATAGTCGTGATGAGTGGGTGACGATTGGCCATACACTGCTGCAGCAAGGTTTTTTGACAGAACGTCGCGATGGTTACCCTACTTATCACTTAAATGCCAATTCTCTGAAACTGCTCAAAGGTCATGTTGAGTTCTATCTCAAGGTGGAGGCCCGGCCGACCTATAGTCAGTCTCCTACTGTCGTGGGCACCGCTGATAGCAATCCATTGAATGCCAATCAGACTGCACTGTTGCAGAGCCTGCGTACCTTACGTAAAAACCTGGCTGATGAACTGGCCGTGCCACCCTATGTAGTTTTTACCGATATGGCCTTACTTGCGATGGTTCAGAATCTGCCAACCAGCGAGGCTGAATTCTTAAAGATTCCAGGTGTCGGACAAAAAAAGCTACAATCTTACTACGCACCTTTCACCGATGAAATCAAAGCTTATATGCAGCAATATCCCGATCTGGTACCTGTTCAGCAGTCCTCTGTTCAGAAACCTGCTGAGCCAGCCAGGTCAACTTCACGCTCGGCTCAGTATATGCGTCGCAATGCCGTTGGTCTGGCCCAGCAGGGATTTACGCTGCAGGAGATCGCCCAGGCCTGCGATCGCCATCCCTCTACTGTTTTAGAGTACCTGAGCGTAGCGCTGGAAGAAGGCGAACAGATCGACCTAAGCAATCTAGTAGAAGCTGAGCACTATAACGTCATTGTGCAAGCGATACAGGAGATCGGTGATGCCAAACTCAAGCCCATCAAAGAACACCTGGGGGACGACTACTCCTACGACGAAATCCGCCTGGTTCGTTCGCAACTGCGCGGCAGCCATATAGAATCGCCACCCTCAGCGTTGCCAATAGATTAGTCCTCCTGGAACACCCATATAAATAAAAAAGCAGGCGAGGTATAATAACTGCCTCGCCTGCCCTTAAGCATTACGTTAGAGTGTGTCTGAAGTCCATCACCATGGGAAGCCAGGAGCCCCCGTACAGGCGGGTGCATATGCACCCGAACCTGTTTTTAAGTGTTGGTGCAACCTGCGCGCTTTGCGCGCAGGTTGCACCAACACTTAAAAGATTTATTGAGCGCCCAAGGCGCATAGCGTCAGGGGCCGCAGGCGCGAACCCTATGTCTTTCAGACACATTCTTAGAAATCTTTAGCGAATACCAAAGATATGTTCAACAGCCATCTGATCCAATTTCTCGTACTGATAGCCGCGCTGTCCCAGCGCTGTTGCATCAAATGTTGCCTCTTTTAATTTATTAGCCAGTTCTTTGCTATAGCCCTTGCGTACCTCACTCAGCCAGGAGATATGGTCCGCATTGCCAGCGTTGATGGTCGCTAAGAGCTGCTGAACCTCGGGATCAGCATCAAAGCGACGAGCCTTCTCACGCAAGATATTATAAGTACGCATACAACCAGCGGCAAAGTCCCATACGCCCTGGTCGTCCTCGGTGCGATATGCGTGGGCGTCAAAATGGCGTGGGCCATCATAGCCGCTATTCTCTAGCAAACGTACCAGGAAGAACATACTTTTGATATTCTCACTGCCGAAGCGCAGATCCTGATCAAAGCGAGGACCCTTCTGATCATTCAGGTCAATGTGGAACAGTTTGCCTGCCTCAATCGCCTGGGCGACACCGTGCACAAAATTGAGGCCAGACATATGCTCGTGTGCAACCTCAGGGTTTACACCAACCATCTCAGGATGATCCAACGTATAAATAAAGGCCAGCATATGACCGATAGTAGCGAAGTAAGTATCTGAGCGCGGCTCGTTGGGCTTAGGCTCCAACGCAAAGCGCAGATTGTAGCCATTATCAATGGCATATTCACACAGAAAATTGATCGCATCACGCATGCGTTTCAGTGCTTCGACAGGATCTTTGCTGGCCTCACTATCAACACCCTCGCGTCCACCCCAGAACACATATGTTTGGGCACCCAGTTCAACACCCAGATCGATAGCGCGCATCGTTTTTTGCAAGGCAAAGGCACGCACACTGGGATCGACAGCCGTAAATGCACCATCTTTGAATGCAGGGTGGAAGAAAAGGTTGGTGGTGGCCATAGGAACAACCATACCATAGTCGTTCAGGGCCTTCTTAAAATCGCTCACGATACGATCACGTTCGGCAGGTGTCGCATCAAAGGGCACCAGATCATTATCGTGGAAGTTGACGCCCCAGGCACCCAACTCTGAAAGCTTCTGCACGCTACGCACAGGATTAAGAACCGGGCGAACAACATCACCAAAAGGATCACGACCCTGATTCGCAACCGTCCAGAGTCCAAAAGTAAACTTATCCTCTTTTCTGGGAGTATATTGATCGCTGGTGCTTTCCTGTGTCAACTGAGGTGGTAGTGTCATTATTGCCTCCATGTAGTTCTATAATTCGTTGACTGTTATTCATTATAAACTTTTTACCCTTATGTTGCCAGGACTCAGTTTTCTGCGCCACGAAAATTGTAAACAGGTAGGGGGAAGATAGAAAAAGAGGATTGGCCTGAGGCACGTAGAATTAACCTATCAGAGAGCTATTTTCTGATAGGTTAGCCACATCTACGTTGGTTGGACGTTTAGCTAACAAAATCTGTCAATTTACCGGTTCGGAATAACCAACGCGTAAATTCGAGACGACGATGATCATCGCGGGATTGATCTAACTCATTTGGGATAAAGTGCTTGCGAAATCTTGTGATACGATCGATCTCTCCGTGGCTGAAGCCCGCTTTACGCAACATCTCTATTGCTTCTTTACGGTCCATATAGTGAAACATAGCGCGTCTCCTTACCAGAACCTGGTCGCCTCACAACGCATTAGTGCTCCTACTTCCAATACGAATTTTGCCCCCTGTTGGATGTACATTCTCTATCTAATTTTTTGTAGATGAGTTGAATTTCTGTATTTTTGCTGAGAATGTGGTAAAACACTTTTAGTTTCTCTCTAACCTTTCTGACACAGTGGCCGTAATACATGGTAGAAAAGTTTTTCTTTATGGACGGAGGAATGCTCTCATGAGTACAAATCCTAATCAAAACCAACAACCCGATCCATCCAGACCATATGGTGGCTATGGGGGATACAATCCATCGAGTTCATCTGACGATCCCTACGGAGCAAATCAGCCCGGTATTGGTTCTCAGCAAAGTGATCCTAACTACGTTTATGGACAGGGTGGGCAGCAATATACAGGCGGGCAGTACCAACAACAACAGCAGCAACAATCCAATACCTATGTTCCTCCGATCAGTGTTAGCCAGAGGGACAGGGATCAGGATCAGAGCACGACCGGCCTGCGCTCAAGGCGAGCAGCGTTGTTGAGTTATCTGGGACTGTGCTTTACCGGTATTGTATTCTTTTTTATCGAGCGCAAAAATAGTTTTGTTCGCTTTCATGCCGCGCAATCTATTGTTGTGTTTACTCCTCTCGTAATTGTCTATGTCCTTTTACGATTAATCTCAGGCCTCTGGTTAATAGGAACATTGCTCTCGCCCATTACGGGCTGCTTTACCTTCCTGGTCCTGGCAGTGGGCTTTGTCCTCTGGGTCTTTTTGATGCTACAGGCTTATCGCGGCGTCAGATTTAAGTTACCGATCGTGGGCGATTACGCAGAAGCACTGATCGCGCGTTTTTCCAAAAGAAGCGGGACCATCTAGTAGCAAGAAGTAAGCAAATGCTATCCTGAACGAGATGATTCTGCTGAGATGCCACATTTCAATGCCCGGGCTGAAGTGTGGCATCGTTTTTGTTGGCTAAAGTTATGTCTGCAAATAGATAGAAATGAATGGCAATTGCCATTGTCATTATAAGAACAATACAACTGTTGTGGCGAAGAAGCAGAGAGAAAAAATAAGGTAGATGGCAGTAAAAATGTAGCCAAGCGTCATGCCAACTGTAGCGGTATCCGCGCTGGTGCCTGTATGCCGGGCAAACGCGCGCCCCTTGTGCCCAAAAACAATGCCCATAATTGATGGTACCAGAAGGAATGCAGAGAAGAATAGAGTGATAACAATATGATGTTGCAGAATATGCAAAAGTTGTGTTGAGGCCAGGCATAAGAAAGGTGGCATAAATATGCCAAGCAGGCTACATAGAATACTATATAACTGATATTTGTTAGATGGTGGTGGCATCGTACTCTGAGCAAATGGTGAAAAAGCATAGAAGGTTTGTTGCTGTTGTTGTTGTTGTTGCACAAAACTAGTTACACCTATATTGTTGGATATAGAGTTTGCAGATGGCAATTGCGCGTAGACCGCCTTTTGGAATGATCTGAATATAGCAGGTTGGTAATACTGGCTAGAGAGGCCCTGCTGATGATAATGGAGCTTCGAAATTTCCTGTAAAACCTGCTGCACCTCTGCCAGTGAATTCGGACGCCGCTGACTATCCAGAGCCACCATACGCTGCAACAACGTATCTAATTTAGCGACAGCATGCTGATGGAGATTAGGGAGTGGAGCAAAGGCAAAAGGAGATTGACTGGGATCTGCCCCGGTCATCAGTTGATGTAGAATAGCTCCCAGGCTATAGATATCTGAGCGCGGAGTCGTCTGAGCCTTCCCATACTGCTCCGGCGCAGCATAACCTGGCGAACCAAAAGGTATGGTATCCTTTAGCTGACCAGGTTTAAACTGACGAGCAATCCCAAAGTCAATTACATAGATATAGCCACCTGACGTTAACATAATATTGGCAGGTTTGAGGTCGCGAAAAATAATGGCTGGCTGATTGGAATGGAGATAGTCCAGGACATCGCAGAGGATAGCACCGATATCCAACACCTCTTCCAGGCGAAATGGCATCTGTTTGTGGCGTTCCAGATATTTTTCTAGCGTTTCTCCCTCTATATAATCCATCACCATATACCAGCACTCGGCATCCGAAAAATGTTGATAGAGGCGTGGTAGATTCCGATGTGTTAATTTTGTCAAGATATTAACTTCACGATTAAAGGCATCCGTGGCCTCGATCTTTTCCTGGGTCGAGAGTCCACGCAGGCTTACAGCTTTGACAGCAACAATCTGATGGGTCTGAGTATCTTCAGCGCGATAGACGATGCTAAAGCCGCCCTCACCTACCTCATTTAACAAGCGATAGCGTTGCTGGAGGAGGATTTCTGGTGCAGGAGTATCGATAGGTGTTTCGTCATCTGAAAGAGTATGGCCACAGGCAAAGCACTGCATCTCCTCTTTTTGATTGCTTGCTCCACAATAGGAACAATATATATCTAACTGCTCCATATGTCCTCTATCTATCTCAAAATATTGCTAAACAGCACTTCCCCCATCATAGTATAGTAAAAAATATGCTATAAGGTCCATGTCAGATGACTCATTATGCCTTATGATTCAGGGGTGAAAATATATAGAAGTAATATAAGAAGCATATATGGGTTAGAGCGAGGGAGGTGCGCATAATAGGCCCTCGCTCTAACCGTTTACTGCCCGATTGTTTTCATACGCTCCGGACGGCGAATGAAATAGTAGAGTAGGGCTCCAAAGAAGGGGACGCAGAGAATAAAGCTTAGCCAGGCAACTTTATCATTCGTATTGGAGGGCTCTTTCGTAATACAATCTACAATCACCCAGATCCAAAAGATGGCGGCCAGGGCCACGAGTCCGGGTGAACCAATGCCGATGAGATACATTATGCCACTGAAAGGATAAAACATAGTCATCTCCTCTTTATTAAGAGTGCTGATAGATACCTGTAAAGTAGTGGGATAGGTAAAAAGGTATATATCTTTAAAATACGCTGGGGAGTACCGTTTGTTGCGTAACAATACAAAATAGCTACTGTAGTTAGAGGAGTAGAGGTAATACTACAGTAGCTATCGGAATTTTTACCAGTTATTCCAATGAATAATTTTTTCCAATGGTTGGCGAGAACCAGCTTTAAAATCGGTACCAAGGGTATAGGCGACGGGAATCAGGGACGTTTGAGTAATCTTCTCAAAAGGAACACCGAGGAGCGCTGCCGCCTCTTTTTCATAGGCCAGGTGCAGCGTAGTCCAGGCTGTTCCCAGACCACGTGCCCGTGCTGCCAGCATAAAGCTCCATACGGCAGGTAAGATAGAGCCCCATACACCCGCCTGTTCATGGGAGGAAGCGCCCTCTAAACGGCCCCGTATACAAGGAATAACGTGAACGGGCACCTCATGCAGATGTTCCGCCAGATAGTCCGCGGAAGAGGCGACTCGTTGCTGGACCTGAGCAAGGTCTGGTTTGCTGGCCTTGAGTTTTTCGAGGCTCTCGGTAGCGCTGGTGCGATACTGGCTAAAACTTTTTCTATACAACTCTGCCAGGCCCTTCCGTTTTTCAGCATCGGTCACCACCACAAAATGCCATTGCTGACTATTGCTGCCGCTGGGAGCCTGGACCGCGATTTCAATGCACTCCTTCACCATCCCTGGCTCGACCGCACGCGAGAGATCTAAACGTTTACGGACAGCGCGTGTGGTGGTCAATAACTGGTCTGGTGTCAAATCAAGCTGAGGCATACGATGTTTCCTCCATGCGTACCTTTACAATAAAGATAATATCCCATCTTAGTAACATTTATTGTGCCAGGCGTTCATTCACCAATAGAGATGCATCTAGCTGACTAATAGAGGAAAAGCCACTCACAGCCAGGGTCAAATCTAGATCTGCCAGCAGATTTTGTAGCACCTGCTGCACACCGGCCTCGCCGCCCAGGGCCAATCCCCAGATATATGGCCTGCCAAGCAGCACCGCCTTCGCGCCCAGCGCAATGGCTTTCAAAACATCCGATCCGCGCCGGATGCCGCTATCAAAGAGAATGGGTAGCTGTCCATTAGCCGCCTCAACCACAGCAGGCAAAGCATCCAATGCCGCCCGTGATCCGCCTACCTGGCGTCCACCATGGTTGGAAACAATAATTCCATCCATACCAGCATCGATAGCCAGGCGAGCATCATCTGGATGCAGAATACCTTTGAGGAAGATGGGCAGGCTCGTGTGTTGCCTTAAAAAGCTGAGTTGATCCCAGGTCAAGGAGGGATTGAGGAAGATATCGATGAAATAGCGAATGGCCATGCCCGGATTTTCCTCGGGCGGCTGGGCCAGAGCCTGGCGAAAGACCGGATCACTGAAATAATTGGCCAGGCCCTCACCTAATAAAAAGGGTAAGTAGGCATTTTGAATATCCTGCTCACGCCAGCTAAGGAGCCTGGTATCCAGCGTTACGACGATAGCGCTATAGCCTGCCTGTTCGGCCCGGCGTACAAAACTGGCATTGAGATCTGGATTTTTGCTCCAGTAAAGCTGAAACCAGCGAGGAGTGTTCCCAAGTTCCTGTGCGACCGCCTCGATGCTTCGCGAGGAAGCCGTACTGAGAATCATTGGTACTCCGGTCGCATGTGCCGCCCTGGCAACTGCTATCTCGGCTTCGAGATGAATAATTGATTGCACCCCAATGGGGGCCAGTAACAGTGGTACGGGTAGCTGCATGCCCAGGATAGTCGTGGATAACTGGCGTTGTGAAACATCGCGCAGCATACGTGGAAGAATACTCCAATGCTGAAACGCGCGCAGATTAGCCTGCATCGTATCTTCCATGCCGGCCAGATAGCCACTGGCTTTCTGACTCAGATGCGCGATCGCCTGTTGCTCCAACGCCTCCGGCGCGACAGGAAGTGAGGGAAGTTGTCCCTGCAATCCCTGCATATATACCTGCATCTGACGTCCGAGCCCATAGGATGGCATACTTTTCTGATCATCTTTCATGCGTCAACCCCTTTGTGCCGCCTGGCAAGATAGAACAAATACACTGATCGTAAACATTTGTATTGTATCACTGTTGCCCTCTGACGAACGGACGCATGTGCGCCTGTATCTTTATCGAGAGGAAGTTGGAAGTGCGCCAGGCGCACTTCCAACTTCCTCTCGACTTTTGAGTGCCGACGGCGCGAACCGTCAGGGGTCGCGGACACGAAGTGCATGCTTTTCAAACAGTCTCTCTGCGCACTTTTTATACTACTGAACGGAATATAATTTCGCACCTGTGGCGCTCAAAAATTTTTATGTTGTAGCGCAGGATCAAGCTACATAGATGCGAAATTTGTCTATAAAATTTGACGAGGGCCTTTAAAGTATGCTAGGGTTGCTTAAATGCCTCTAGTAAAGATTGTGGCGAGCCGATAAATAGAGGCAAACTGATAATCGTTCTATCAGATATATATAGATTGGGTATATGGCATTGATCGCTTCATCAAAAGTTATCCCGAAAAAAAACACTATTACTGTTCTGGATGGCGTGCGTGGTTTTGCCTGTTTACTGGTAATCTTTTATCATGTTAACCTCTTTTCTCGTGTGAAGCACGTCTGGAATCTTAAAGATACGGGGAGCATCATTGCTGCCGTGTCTGTGGTTGGTAGCTGTGGTGTGACACTCTTTTTTGTGCTGTCAGGCTTCTTGCTATTTTTGCCCTATGCGAAATCGATGATTTTTCAAGAGCCCTGGCCTTCGATGCGCACTTTTTACATACGGCGTATTTGCCGTATCTGGCCGGGTTATTACTTCGCGCTCTTTTTTCTGATCATATTTGCAGCGCCAATCTATTTACAGATCGATCATTGGAAACAACTTGCCCTCTTTTTTACCTTTTTAATGGATTCCTCTCGCCGTACCTATCAAGCCATCAACGGCCCCTTCTGGACCCTGGCGGTCGAGTGGCAATATTATATGCTCTTGCCATTTATTGCCCTGGGTATCCGCTGGTTTGTATCAAGATGTGAAGATAAGTGGAAGGTGACCACGCTATTCACCTGTTTGCTGGCAATGGTCTTGTGGGGCCTCACAACGCGAGCCTGGGGACGTTCCTGGGAAATAAATCCCCATCAGCATTTATGGGTACCATCGTATGTGCATTATGCCATTAAATTTGTGATCTATGGTCAGAGCGGAAAATATCTCGAAGACTTCGCCATCGGAATGATGATCTGTACCTGCTATCTGCTGACCCAGCGGCGGCCCGAGCAAAAGATGAGTATATTTATCAAACGCTATAGCTGGTGTATCTGGTTAGCGGGTGTCATCGGTTTCTGCTTCATGACATTCTGGTATGATACTCCTTTGTATTCAGTCCTGGTGCCCTATATTGGAGCGCATAACTGGCTCTATGAGCTCAGCTTCTCCATCAGTTTTGGTCTGTGTATTCTTGGTGTGCTCTTTGGACCGCCTGTGATTACCTGGTTATGGGAAAGCGCACCACTGTGTAAGATAGGCATGTTATCCTATGGACTTTATATCTGGCATGAGCCGACATTGTTCTGGTTTATGGATAATGTCTTTCAATATTTTTCCTCCTGGCCGGCTGGAATCCGATATGGGTTATACTGGCTTTGTGTATTTTGCCTGTTAATTCCTTTTTGTTATGTGCTCTATCGCTGTATCGAATTGCCTGGTGTTAAACTGGGAGCTTACTATACCAGATCCAAGAAAGCTATGCAGCCGGTAACCGATCAAGCTACTAAGGAAACTGTAACCCTGCAGCCATAAAGTAGCTCATCTCGTTTCAACTGCCATTCGTGTAACATAAAAGTGAGTTTACTTTCTCTACAAGAAAGGAAAGACACTATGGCAGACTTAAAGACACATAAACGAGATACGCTCTCTGATAGCGATTTTGCCTTCCCTAAGGAGCGCAAAGAGCCATTGACTGATGCATCGCATGTGAGAAATGCACTGGCCCGCTTCGATCAGGTGGAAGGGGTCAGCGACGCAGAGAGGGACGAGGCCTGGAAACGTATCAAGCGAGCCGCCAAAAAGTTCGATGTAGAGATACATGAGAGCGACTGGCGCGAATTAAAAAAGCGATAAAAAATGAGCAGCATCCTCTGGGTGCTGCTTATTTTTTATCGCTTCCTATATTGTAGTGTCTACCTTTAATGTTTAAGAACACAGATGGAATAATATATAGCCAGCTAAATTGGCCTTGTGATATGATAGCGAATGGTTTGTTCTGTTCGTGAATGTCAGTATGAGTAAGTTTTTGGTAGCTAGCTAACAGTATCTTCTACCTATTGAGTGGTCATGTACCCACAATAGCATGGTAAACTTTTCAATACGTGTTACAATTATGTGGGATATGTCTATTAAAACACTGAGTATTTGGGTACGCACTCCAGACGAGTCAGAACTACCCTAGACAGACGAACATTCTCCAACTCCAACAAATAGTTACTAAAGAAAATCAGGAGACATCATGAGTACTGAGCAGCAAAAGCGACCGGATGGACGCGATGCCACCACAACAGATAAGCCTCGTGTCGTCACGCTGCCTGAAGACGAAAATCGAGAGACGCTGGTAAACTACTATCACCAGATGTTACTTATCCGTCGTTTTGAAGAAAAATCGGATGAGATGTACAAGATGGCCCGTATCGGCGGCTATTGTCATTTAAACCTGGGTGAAGAGGCCACTGTTGTCGGATTCTGTGCAGGCTTGGAAGCAAAAGATTACCTCTATACGAATTATCGAGAACATGGATACGCACTGGGCCGTGGCATCTCGGCAAATGCTGTAATGGCTGAATTGTTTGGCAAAGAGACAGGCTGTTCTTATGGTCGCGGCGGTTCTATGCACATGTTTAGCCTGGAACATCGCTTATTGGGTGGATATGGAATCGTTGGTGGGCAGGTTCCTCTGGCAGTAGGAGCAGCGTTTGCGGTTGCTTATCGCGGGTCTGATGAAGTTGTTGCGGTCCAGATGGGCGACGGCACAACAAATGGTGGCCCGTTCTACGAATCATTGAACCTGGCCAAGATTTACAAGCTGCCGGTTATTTTCTTTGTCGTCAATAACCAGTATGGCATGGGCTTACCTGTAGAAAAAGGATCGGCAGTTGCTGAACTGTATCGCAAAGGCTGTGCTTTTGACGTACGTGGAGAGCGCGTAGATGGTAACGACGTAATTGCGGTACGTGATGCGATGCGCCGAGCTACTCGCGCGGCCCGTGAAGAGCACGAGCCATATATTGTAGAAGCGGTCAGTTTCCGCCATCGTGGTCACTCTGTGATTGATCCAGATCGCTATCGTGACGAAGATCTGGTCAAAAAGGGTCGCTCTTTGGATCCCGTGCCAACGTTTGCGAAACGCCTGTTAGATGCGCGCCTGATCGATGAGCAGGGCTTACGCGCAATTGAAGATCAGGTTGAGCAAGTGGTAAACGAAGCCGTCAGATTTGCCGAGGAAAGCCCCTTCCCACCGGTCGAAAGTCTCTTTGACCATATCTACGCGTCTGACGAACATCTACAGGAGAGTAAGTAATAATGGCCGAAATAAGTTTTCGACAGGCGCTGAACGATACACTGCGCGAAGAACTCAAGCGCGACGAAAATGTTTTTTTAATGGGCGAAGAGATTGGTGTTTTTGAAGGTTCATACAAAATCACAGCTGGTTTGCTCAAGGAATTTGGACCCCGGCGTATCGTAGACACCCCGATTGCTGAGAATGGTTTTATCGGTATGGCCGTTGGCGCTGCCATGCTGGGCCTGCGTCCCGTGGTTGAGATCATGACCTTTAACTTTATTGCCCTGGCCATGGACGAGATCTTGAATCATGCCGCCAAAATCCATTACATGTTTGGTGGGCAGACGCCAGTGCCGATGGTCATTCGTACTCCCGGTGGTGGTGGCCAGCAGCTATCCGCGACCCACTCGCAGAATCTGGAAACCTGGTTCGCTCATATTCCGGGACTTCATGTCGTTGCGCCTTCTACTCCGGCCGATGCCAAAGGTATGTTGAAAACGGCGATCCGCAACAACAATCCAGTTATTTTCATTGAGCATCTGGGGCTCTACAACACCAAAGGCAATGTGCCCGAAGAAGACTACCTGGTCCCTTTTGGCAAAGCAAAAGTTGCTAAAGAAGGCACCGACCTGACCGTGATCAGCTATTCACGTATGGCATCCATGGCATTGGATGTGGCTCGGCGCCTGGAGCAGGAAAATAAATGGAACGTTGAGGTAGTTGACATTCGTTCATTGCGTCCGCTGGATAAAGAAACCATTGTCAATTCGGTGAAAAAGACCGGTCGTGCCATTATCTTTGAGGAAGACTGGCGCTCATATGGCATTGGTGCTGAAATTGCTGCCACGATCCAGGAAGATGCCTTTGACTATTTGGATGCTCCTGTCAAGCGTGTGGCCAACGTCGAGGTCCCGCTGCCATATTCCAAGCCCTTGGAGTCAGCTGCTCTGACCGGCGCCAAGCAGCTATTAGACGCCATCCATGAACTCGCGCCCCGCCGGAGGAGATAAAACGTATGCCCGAAGTGAATATGCCCCGACTCAGCGATACCATGCAGGAAGGCACCATCACACGCTGGCTGAAGAAGCCTGGTGATGAGGTAAAAAAGGGCGAAGTTGTTGCTGAGGTTGAGACCGACAAAGCCAATATGGAGATCGAGTCGTTTAGTGCCGGTATCTTAGAGCAGATTCTGGTATCTGAAGGTGAGACGGCTCCCATTGGTCAACCCATCGCAATAGTAGGCACTGGAGCGAATGTACAGACGCAACAGCAGGCCTCTAGCGTTAAAGCAGCGCCTTCTCAGAAAACTACGGCAGTCAGCGATGCCGGTAATGGCGTCCAGAACCAGCCTTCTGTGGAGCCTGGTCTGTCTTCTCAGAATGCCCGTGCCAATGGTGGACCGATTAAGTCTTCTCCTCTGGCACGACGCATGGCTGAAGAGCATGGGATTGATCTCCAGCAGATCAAAGGTACTGGTCCAGGTGGTCGTATCGTACGCGACGATATCGAGGATTATATCGAGCAGCAGCGCACAACCAAAGCGGCTCCCCAGGCTGCCCCCCAGGCAACAACTCCTGTGGCTGCTCCCGAGGCTGTGGCCGTGGCTGCTATCCAGCCCGAGGTGTCTACAGAGGACACGGAGATCGTCACGCTTTCCACTATGCAGAAGACCATTGCTCGCCGACTGACCGAATCCAAGCAGAGCGTGCCTCATTTCTACATTGGCAATGACATTGATCTGACGGATGCGCTGGAGATGCGCCTGAAGCTCAACGCGAATGCTGGCGAAGGCGGAGTCAAGATTAGCGTCAATGACCTGGTTATTAAAGCCTGTGCCCTGGCGCTGGAGAAGTTCCCCGAGGTCAATGGCTCATACCGCGATGGACAGTTCTTGTTGCACAAACATATTAATATTGGTATCGCTGTCGATGTACCTGCTGGACTGATTGTCCCGGTCATTCGTGATGCCAATATCAAAGGTCTGCGCACCATTGCGCGCGAGGCCAAGGCTCTGGTTGCTAAAGCGCAGGCTGGTAAGTTAACCCCAGCCGATCTGGAGGGTGGCACATTCTCAATTTCCAATCTGGGTATGATGGACGTAACTGACTTTGCGGCAGTGATCAATCCTCCGCAGTCCGCCATTCTGGCTGTAGCCGCTGCACGCAAAACCTTTGTCCCCATCGATAATCAGCCGGTCATTCGAGACATCATGCATGTGACCCTCTCGGCTGATCACCGTATTCTGTATGGTGCTACTGTGGCACGCTTCCTGCAAGAAGTCAAACGCTTACTGCAGAATATCTATCTGCTACTTGGCTAACAGCTGTTACTGTTTTACCGCCGATTAGCGGAAGTAATAGATGGAGAGCCCAACCTGTATCATTCAGGTTGGGCTCTCCATTTGTTTTTGTGATCGACACAGCGGTCGTCTGCTGTATGAGCAGAAAAAGGTGATTGCATGGTTGAAATGGGAAGAGACAAATAGGCTATCTTGCATCGAATATGGTGCATTAAAGGGCTAATAAATGCTATCCTATATATGGCATACAAAACATCATAATAAAAAATTTTACTGGCATGGCGAATAAGGTTGCATAGGTAGTGAGGGAAAGGAAACTGTATGTCGTACGATGCATCCAGGCATCAATTTGAGCACATTATAGCGACTATTTTTACCTGTCGCAGTGTCGTCAAGTATAATCTGACCTTAAGCGAAAACCAGAAGAGCGAATTGCTAGATGATATCGACACCGCTCTCGAAGTGCTGCGCACGCAACTGATTACCACTACATCCCCTGAGCTTGAAAAGGTTACGGTTCCCAGAAGCCAGAACAAAGGAATGCTGGTGTCTGTCACCGGGAGCGAGCCCGCCATCCAGAAGAAAGAAAGCACTGGCATCGATCAAACGTTGCAGGCGCTCTATCGCATGTATCATATCTATTTAGACACTCAGCAAACTACGAATATCAATACCTTTGTAACTCGCTTTAATGATATCATGACGATCCTCAATGATCTGCAGCGCCTGATTGAGGCAAATTACAGTTCTTATGAGACCTTTGTGTATCAGATATCACCTGACGATCCTCTCCAGCGTATCCGGGTTTTCATCGCAGACCTCTATTATATCTTTATGGAATTTGTGCGGCTGCTTTCTGAAGTGCTGCAACAGAATAATGTGCACCTGGATACCGACAAACTCACCTCGATGCAAGGTGATCCTGATATCAAGTTACTGAGTTCCTATCGAGACGATTTTGAGGAAGAGCATACAGGGGCGCACTATGACTTTACCTCATTGGCGCACGTGTATGCCAGTCATCAGCAACTGGATAAAATCAAGCACCTATCCAATCAGGTCGCTGATAGCACAGCTTTTTTAGAGTTTCTGAAAGAAAATATCGGCACAGGCACGCATAAACGTGATGAAATTGCCGCAAAGATCACCCTGGCTGTGCAATTGCTGGCTGATATGCAGGGGTTACTGCTTGAATATGGGCATGCCGCCTCGTTTTTGCTGCATCTCAGATAGGTAAGCGGTGAAGCGAAATAAGCTGATGAAGACTATTATATACAAGGACTACAGATAGATTGTTTGTGTTGGAGGATAGTTTATGAATGCAATGGCTATTGGGCATGCGGAATTGTATATCTACCCTGAAAAGGTGACGCCACATGATCGAATCTCGTCAGCGCAGCGCATTGATGTTACAAATACGCAAGAGCTGTTAGATGTGCTGACCTCAATGCCAGCTGAGACAAGCTTTAGCGTCCTGCTCGTCATCAATGATTGTGTGGTGGGCAACGGCAAGTACTTTATGACACATGAAACCGTGACTATTTTGCATGAGTATGGAGCCTGCGCTGGCTTCCTGGTCAAACCGTTGGCGATCCTACGTGAGGCGCGTCAGGAGCACCAGAGACGCTATAGTAGCCAGGATAATGGCCAGGAATAACTTTGTAGAGCCTGGCCATTATCCTGGTGCTTAGAAAAGCAGCGACCTCTCTGGATTACGCTATGACAACTTGGCTCGCTCGTACTGTTTGGGCCAGGCAATGTCCTGGGACAGTTCGCGGGCAGCCCTTAATGGCCAGTGTGGATCACGTAAGAGTTCACGGGCCAGGAAGATCATATCCGCTTGCTGCTGCTCTAAGATCTGATTGGCCTGTTTTGACTCGGTAATCAGGCCGACAGCTCCCGTAGGGATATTCGCTTCGCGGCGGATCCTTTCAGCAAAGGGTACCTGGTAGCCAGGGGCGACGGGGATCTTCGCTTTTTCGACATTGCCGCCTGAGGAGACATCTATCAGATCGACGCCATGTTCGCGCAGGGCATGACTTATCTCGATACTCTCTTCGATCGTCAAGCCACCTTCGATCCAATCGCTGGCTGAGATGCGCACCAGCAATGGCAGATCGGCAGGCATAATCTGACGAATAGCATCGGTAACCTCAAGCAAGAAACGCATGCGATTTTGCAGGGAACCGCCATACTCATCGGTACGATGATTGGAATAGGGAGAGAGGAACTCATGGATCAAGTAGCCATGGGCGGCATGAATTTCGAGGATTCGGAATCCCGCCTGTAACGCCCTGCGAGCACCCTGCTGGAAGCTACGTATCACTTTTGTAATCTCGTCGCTGGAAAGCTCAACCGGCAATGGATAATGTTGGGCAAAACGCAGCGTGCTTGGAGCAACCGTCTCCCAGCCACCGTCCTCACGTGCTACCTCGCCGCTTCCACTCCACGGTCTAAAAGTGCTGGCTTTCCTCCCTGCATGGGCCAACTGGATGGCTGGAATGGCGTTCTGTGATTTGATAAAAGCGCTAATGCGCGAGAGCATCTCTATGTGCTCATCGCGATAGATACCCAGATCCTGGGGAGAAATACGTCCTCGGGCCTCAACGGCGGTGGCCTCGGTCATCACCACGGCCGCGCCTCCGACAGCGAACGAGCCTAAATGTACCAGGTGCCAATCGCTCGCAAAGCCATCGGTAGCAGAATACTGGCACATGGGCGCTACCGCAATACGATTGCGCAAGGTCAAGCCACGTAATGTATATGGTTGAAATAATGGAACGGTATGTTGTATATGCTCCTGTTCACCTGATGAAGCATGTTGAGAATTGCTCATAGGGAGAGTCGCCATTTTGAATACTCCTTAGTTATAATTGGTGCTCATAGGAAAGACGTATTTTTAGCAGAGACCACCAGAGACGCATAATATCCACCAGCCACATCACGATTCTCTGATGGAATGATTCGTAATTTCTTACATAGAAACAAGTATGTTGCTGTGCATTATTCCAAACGTCTTTTGACAGGACGGGCAGAGCAGCAGGGAAAGTATGTCTCCTGTCGCTCTGCCCATCCTATAAGTCTGTCCGCATTATGCGGTGGGGGATGTTATCCAAATAATGCTGTTTTGATGATGGCTGGTATTTTTCGCCAGGAAGGGGATTGTTCAAATCGCACCATTTGCTTGAAGAGTTTGGGGGCGATCCTGGCCTGGCTGGTAAACCAGGGAGGCGTTGGCATACTTTTAAAAGGTGCATACAATACGCTTTTCTGAGGTCGCGAGAACATCAATGAATTATGCACAACATCATTGCCAGATTGAATATCATAGATTTCATGGCCAGGAAAGGCTCCCCAGGTAGTTGATCCAAGAACAAAACTGGTGCCGGCCCAATAGTTGACGCCAATGGTACCGTAGCGTAGCCGGGCGATCGCTCGCCCGACAGCAGCCGCGACAGCTGGATCTTTTAGCGAGCGTGGGTGGGCCAGCAGCGTGATATTGAGGGTGCCCCAGAGCTGCTCATTGGCGAACTGCACCGCGCGCTCAATATATTCAACTACACTGGCTGCGTCGAGGGCGGTCTCTGAGAAGAGACTACAGAACGCTTCGGTCGTAAAACACATATCGTCCGTATGGGTGGCATCAACATCCGCAATCAGTGTCCAGGGCAAATGTTGTGGATCGCCCGTACCAAATAGTTCAGCCTCCGGGTGCGCATCCAGAAAGGCCTGATAGCGATCGCGAGCGCCTGGATAATAGGCTTTGCGCGTCGGAAGGTGTGAGAGTACGCTTCGGATCTGCTGTAGCAATTCCTGGCGCTGAGACCAGTTTTTGTGCTGGATGATTACGCGGGTCGCATTACAGTTATAGCCCGCGTTATTGACGAGCATCGAAGCTATGTGCACGGCCTGATAGGCAATATCTTGCTGGCTCCATGGACCCGGTACCACAATGACAGGGCTGACATTACCTAATTCTCCCGTAACACGCTTAGAGATCAATGGCTGCCGGGCCGCTTTACGGGCCGCTCCCTCGGTTCCAGGTCCAAAGACAATGGCATCAAAAGTTTTATCGGAGCCCGTGATATGAATCTCATCAATGTTGGGATGCTGGCAGAGATAGGTACCTTCCTCGGCCCCACCGTAAACAACGCGCAAATAGCCGGGTTTGATCAGGGTGCGAAAGGCTTCTTTCATTAAAGGACTTAGATATGCATTAACAGGATTAGCTTTGAAGAGAACGACCTGGTTGTCTGTAAACAGCTTATAGAGCACATCAAGCGGACCGATGCTGGCGACATTGCCGGCACCGAGGACCAGCGCCACCTTGCCGGCAGGGGCTGGCGACTGATAGTTGACCGCCTGCGTTGAAGAGAGCGTCTCGGCCGTCACGCCCGGTTGCATCCAGACCTCGGCCTTCAGGCCCGAAAAGAGGACCCGATCATAGGAGCGAAATGGAAAGACCTGTGCCTTCACCTGACCATCCGGGCGCATACGTACAGGTCCTGGAATATGAGGATGACCATCTTTCTGAATATTGACCAGTGCCTGGCGCAATTGACGCAAACTATGTAACAACGCCCAGGTTCCAGCCGACCACTCATCGCCCGCGTATGGGGAATCCTCATCAAGCCCTTTTGCTTGTAGGCTGGCCGCCACCCAGCGCGGCGCCAGCGCAGAAAAATCAGCAATTAAGCTATCCACGATCCTGATACGCTCGGTAACGGACGTCTGAATCCAGTTCTCTTTTTGCTCAACGAGCACATCAATGGCGCCATCCATGTCCTCACGACTGGACGGGGCTAACGTGCTGGTTGCTGAAGGGAATGACGGACTTCCATGCTGTATGTTAATCGTCATCTTTGTCTCTCCATATAAAAATAGCTCGCACAGCTCTGTGTTTCTATCAGGCTTTATTCTATGTCAGCAGTGAATAGATAGCAAGATTTTCATTTATCGTCGTTGTTTGTTCCAATATCTTATTTTATATGCCTGACGTGTTTCAGAGAATATCACAATTTTCTAGCAACTAAAGTGGATTTTCCTCCTTCCAGGAAGACGAAGATATGCTAGAGTTAATAATTTTCTAGTAGAAGCGCGTTTAATTTACTGTAGAGCGTGTTCGAAAACTATACAGCTCGCGTCTGCACGCCAGAGAGATGATTCCCATGTTCATGGAAACGAAATATGCTCATAGCGCCGTTGATAAGCCGATTGAGATCCATATTTAGACGATCTGGCCATTGCTATGCTACAATATAGTTCATCCAATATATACCGTAACTGGTGCAACTATATTCCACCTATGCATATTTCAGTTAGGCGAGAAGGTATAGGCATTCAAATAATGCTCTATTTGTTGATGAATAGCAAAGCCGTGTACACATGTCCTCACGTACACTTCAGGTAAGGAGTCAGCATGCCATCACAGGGTTACGTACGTTTTCCAAATATTTTCCAGAATCAAATCGTCTTCGTCGCTGAAGATGATCTCTGGGTCGTTGCAACCGAAGGAGGGCGAGCCGAACGTTTAACCGCAGGAGTTGGAGAAGTAAGATATCCCCATTTTTCTCCTGATGGCCAATTATTAGCCTTTGTCGGCCGTGAAGAGGGTCCCAGCGAAGTTTATGTTATGCCCGCCCAGGGAGGGCCTGCCCAGCGCTTGACCTTCCAGGCAGGCAATTGCCGTGTGCTCGGTTGGTCACCTGATGGAGAAGAGATTCTCTATTCCAGTAATGCAGGCCAGTTCGCGGGACGCTTTGAAGTTATCTATGCGATCAAGCCAACGGGGGGCATGCCACGCTTGTTGCCGCTGGGTATGGCCAACGACATATCTTATAGCCGTGATGGCGGCGTGGTCATCGGTCGCAATATCAATATTCGCGAGTTCTCGCACTGGAAGCGTTATCGTGGTGGCACGGCAGGCCATTTGTGGTGTGACCGTAATGGAGATGGCAATTTTAAGCGTTTGTTACAACTTAATGGCAACGTAGCCGATCCCTGCTGGATCGGTGAGCGCATCTACTTTCTCTCGGACCATGAGGGTGTGGGAAACATCTATTCCTGTACGCCTGAAGGCGAAGATCTGCGCCAGCATACGCACCATACTGACTTCTATGCGCGCCACCTCTCAACCGATGGCACACGCCTGGTTTATCATGCAGCCGCCGACCTCTACCTGTTTGATCCCCGCAATGAGGAGCTACAGCATCTAGAGATTTCCTTGCCCAGCATCCGCACTCAGCGCAGCCGCAAATTCGTACAGGCCGCCAATTATATTGACTCCTACGCCCTTCATCCTCAAGGGCATATGTTGGCCCTGACCACGCGCGGCAAAGCCTTTACATTTGGCAACTGGGAGGGACCGGTTTTACAATATGGTGAACCCGACGGCGTACGCTATCGCTTCTTAGAATGGCTCGTTGATGGCAAGTGTCTGGTCGCTATCCATGACGCGCCGGGCCGTGAAGAACTGATCATTTTTACGCCCGACGCGGTGTCGGAACCCCGAACCTTTTCCGACATTGATCTGGGCCGCGTCACCAACCTCGTCGTTTCTCCCACCGAGAATGTCGTGGCGATCGCCAATCACCGTAACGAATTGCTAATGGTAAACCTGGATAAAGGAACCTCGCAGGTGCTGGATCGTAGTGATGCTGGTCGCATCGATGGCGTTGCCTGGTCGCCCGATGGTGCCTGGATTGCCTATGGCTTTGCCCTCTCATCGAATAAGACCGCTATCAAGCTCTGTAAGATTGAGACGGGCGAGACGCACCAGGTAACTGATCCCATTCTGCAGGACACCGACCCGGCCTTTGATCCAGAAGGCAAATACCTCTACTTCCTGGGTCAGCGCGTTTTTAATCCTGTACACGACAATCTCCACTTTGATTTAGGTTTTCCACGCGGCGTCAAGCCGTATGTCATTATCCTGCGCAAAGATCAGCGCTCTCCATTTATTCCTGAGTCTAAAGCTCCCGACGAGAAAGAAAAAGAGAAAGATAAGGAGAAAGAAGAGGGCGGCGAGAAAAAGGCTCAGAGCGAGACTGAAGCTCCGAAAGATGGTAGCCAGGAGAACAAAGAGAAGAAGGAAGAGGGGGCCAAAAAGGGCGCAGCAATTACTATTGACCTGGACGGCATCAGCGAGCGCATCTTGCCATTTCCCGTTTCGGAAGGGCGTTACACGCAAATTCGTGGCGTAAAAGGCAAGGCCCTCTTCCTCTCACATCCAGTGGAAGGGGCACTGAACAACACAACGCGCTCCAAAGGCTCACTGGAATACTACGATTTTGAGAATTATAAGACCGAGAAGCTATTCGACGGCGTAAGCAGCTTTGATCTCTCCCGCGATAACAAGGTCCTGGTTTATCTTAACCAGCATCGGCTCCGCGTTATCAAAGCTGGCGACAAGTTGAAGCCCGAGCATAATAGCAACGAACGAGCCAGCCGGGAAAGCGGCTGGATTGACCTGCAGCGCGTCAAAGTTTCGGTCCAACCATTTGCCGAGTGGAAGCAGATGTTTGCTGAAGCCTGGCGCCTGCAACGCGAACAGTTCTGGTCTGAAGATATGTCTGGCATTGATTGGGAAGCTATCTATCAGCAATATGCTCCCCTGGTTGAGCGTATCAGCTCGCGCTCAGAGCTTTCAGATCTCCTCTGGGAACTGCATGGAGAACTGGGTACCTCGCATGCCTATGAAATGGGAGGCGACGTACGGCATGGTCCCCATTATCGCCAGGGCTTTCTCGGCGTCGACTGGGTGTATGATGCCGAACAGGAACGTTATCGCATTGCCCGCATCGTAAAGGGAGATCCCTCCGACAGCCAGACGACTTCACCATTTACCAGTCCTGGTTTGAATGTGAAGGTCAACGATGCCGTCTTAGCGATCAACGGCCAACGCGTTGGGCCTAATCGGGGTCCCCAGGAACTGCTGGTGAATCAGGCTGGCAACGAAGTGCAGCTAACTATTGAGGACGCTGAGACCAAAGAGAGCCGTGTTGTAGTGGTCAAGGCCCTGGCCAGCGAGACGCTGGCCCGCTATCGTGAGTGGGTAGAGAGCAATCGGCGTATGGTTCACAAATTGTCCGACAACCGCGTTGGCTACATCCATATTCCCGACATGGGAGGCAATGGTTATGCCGAGTTCCATCGCGGCTACCTGTCTGAATACGACTATCCCGCGTTGCTGGTAGACGTACGATGGAATGGTGGAGGTAATGTTTCCGGATTGCTACTCGAAAAGTTAGCGCGGCGCCGTATTGGCTATGACTTTCCACGCTGGGGAAAGCCCGAGCCCTATCCTGGTGAATCGCCCCGTGGACCAATGGTTGCTTTAACCAATGAGCACGCTGGTTCAGATGGAGATATCTTCAGCCATAGCTTTAAATTAATGGGCCTTGGTCCCTTGATTGGCAAACGTACCTGGGGTGGTGTGATTGGCATCCATCCCCGTCATAAGCTGGTAGATGGAACAGTGACCACCCAGCCCGAATTCTCTTTCTGGTTCAAAGATGTGGGTTGGAATGTAGAGAACTATGGCACTGATCCAGATATTGAAGTGGATATTGCACCACAGGATTTTGTGCGGGAGGTTGACCCACAACTTGAGCGGGCCCTTGCCGAAGCACTGCGTCTGGTGAATGAGTATCCTACCCTCGAACCCAAACCTGGTGAGCGTCCCAGGCTAGGTCGACTCAATCACTAGCTCGCTCCCCAGCTATACTATGGCCGTCTGCAATACTGCAGGCGGCTCTTTTTATTTATGTCTAAGTAACGCTTATGCCTGAACAGTTAATGCTACCCGATCTATGGACTGCGACAAATTTGTGACAAATTTGCGATATTTTCTCCACATTTCAATTTTATACTGTCATTATTGAAGCTATGAATAATGAATAAGTCAATCAATGAGAAAAGGAGCAGTTCTCATGCAGCAATCATATCGTCCTGCACATGAAAATATGCAGCAGGAGCAGAATTATACAACCAGTTATAGCGCGGCACAGCCTGATGCGGCACAGCCTGATCCTCAAAGCTATGAGCAGCAATTTTACAACAGTCAGACAGGTGGCCAGGCTAGTGGGCCCTCGCAACCTTTTTATACTGTGCCTCCTCTGTTTGGCACCAACTTTGTGCTTATGCGACAGGGGCCAACAGCTGAAGCTAAACTGGTCGCCATCCTCAGCTATCTGGCTGGTTGGCTAACCGGCATGCTATTGCTGCTCTTCGTCAAAGATAATCGCTTTATTCGTTTTCATGCTATGCAATCTTTCTTGTTCTTTGGAGGCTACACAGTCTTCTTTATTGCGTTTCTTAACATTATTCATGCACACATTTTCTTCTTGAGCGGCTTTGCCATTTTTGCTTTTGTGCTCATGCACATTATTGTCGCGATTGGCTGGTTTGTAGGAGTGGTCGGTGCCATGAACGGTAAATATGTCAAACTACCATTTGTTGGCGACTGGGCAGAGCGTTTCGCTAATGGCGATACCCGGGGGACAGTGAAGTAAGGCGCGAAAAGCTTGCTTTTCGCGCCTTCGGCCCCTGACGATACGCGCCTACGGCGCTCAAAAAAGTTATATGTGGTGTTGCAAGAAATGCGCATATGCGCATTTCTTGCAACACCACATATAACTTTAGTTCTTAAAAATTTATATTCAGTTCTGCATAAAGAGCTCCATGAGCTCTTTATGCAGAACTGAATAACATAGGCCCTGGGTACATGCGCCCGCAAGGGGGTGAACTGCTTCCCAGTGCACTGGGAAGCAGCTTATTTTTAAGCGCTAACCTCAGTTTGCCAGACACGGCTGAATGCGGCGGCGGCATTGACGGTTACCAGGCCTGGCTGGGCCGGGCGGGCCGTTTCAGTAATTGACAGTACCTCTGAACCATCCAGATGAATATGGGTCTGTGCCTGATCCTGCACGAGGTGCAGCGTATGCCATTCAGTGGGATTGAAGGTATCGGGTAAGCTAATGACACGATTGACGACTGGAGCAATGCCCATGCTCTCTACGGCCAGAGTCCAGCGCTCTTGTCGCTTGAGCAGGCGTACATAGAGTTTCTCCTGTTCACTATATTGAGCCAGAATGCCCAGGGCAGGGGTGGTATCCTCATTATGCTCACTCAGTCGCAAGGTGGCTCCAAATTCGAACTGCTCCAGTAAAGAACCTTTTAATATAGTCCGCTCTCCATGAGAAAACTCTGTCTGCACGAGTGCATCTTCTTGCACATGCCAGTTTGAAACGAGGGTTTGGTCTGCAATCATTGGTGTTTTTCCATCCTAATTGATTTTGTATATAACGTTGACTTAAAACTCATCACAAAAATGCTCGATCAGGCAACAACCATTAAAGGTGGCCTGACGATGGCCAGTAAAGAGAGAAAAATGTGTCTGGTAAGATCTTGACCTCAGCGGCGAGGATTAGATGGCTATTAAAGTGGACACATAGACTGAGCCTGAAAAAGCCAGTAACAACTGATGCCAGGCTGACGATTTAATTTTGCTATTGAGCGTATTTGTCTGGAGTGGTACCTCGGGTGCCTCGTTGACTGAAAGCACAAGCTGATGATAACCCATACATTGATTAATAAAAAGAAAAGGAGCCGAGTGGAACTCTAGCATATCTTGCTCTGTAATGTCAATGCAGGTATTACCGAAGTCCTTCTTCATGAAATGCCGTCAGTACTGGTTATATGGGAAGCTATTGGTCTTGTTATCTGCGCCAATATGCCCAGGAATGACAGGACTTTTGTCTCCTCTATAGTGGAAAACGAACATTTCTTTGCTTTGCAATGCCCATTTCCTTGTGCTTGCACCCAGGAAAACAGGCATAGATCGAAGGACACGAAAACAGGAATGGAGTATAAAGGGCTAATCTATATAATGACCTTAAGGGAATTAGTGATGGATGATACGTACGTGCCAACAGCGTATGTCGTATGGTAGAAAGGATATATGTAGTGAGGGAACCCATGCAATATATTTCGCGTCTAAGTCAACCTCTGGTGTTTTTATTGGTCCTATTGTGCTGTGCAGCACCACTGATGAGCACCTCAATTCAGCGGCATGCCTCTCCAGGTGCTCTGACTCATATGGCCAGAGGCAAACAACTTGTACACTGGAAATTAAAGACCCCTCCGGTGGATGCCGATTGTCGATCACAAATGCAACTATCCTGCTATAGTCCAAATGAAATTCGCACCGCATACGGCTTAAATGCACTTTTGAATGCTGGTTTTACCGGTGCCGGACAAACGATAGTGATCATTGACTCGTTTGGGAGTCCGGACCCTCTCAAAGATTTAAAACAATTCGATGCTGACTACGGACTGCCTGATCCGCCCTCTTTTAAGGTTCTACATCCTCTGGGCACGGTAAAATTGGATCAGAATAACAGCGACCAGGTTGGTTGGGCGCAAGAGACAGATATGGACGTGCAATGGGCCCATGCGCTGGCGCCAGAAGCCAGTATCGTCCTGCTTACCAGTCCAGTCTCTGAGACGCAAGGTGTACAGGGTCTGCCAGAATTCCTCAAACTGGAGCAGTATGCCCTGGATCATCACCTGGGCACAATTTTTTCGCAAAGCTGGGGAACTACAGAAGAGACTCTGTTTACGCCCGCAGGCAAAAAAGCGATGCAGGATTTTGACAAATTTTATGAAAAAGCGACCCGCCAGCATGTGACTTTGCTGGCCTCGGCAGGTGATAGTGGCTCGGTCAACCCAGACGTCAACGGTAACAACTATCCCTTTCCAACGGTTGGTTTCCCGGCTGATTCGCCATGGGTAACAGCGGTAGGTGGCACCAGTCTGTATGCCGACACTTCCGGCAATTATCAGCGTGAAACGGTCTGGAATGAAGGGACTGGAAGTGCGACCGGCGGTGGCTACAGCAAAATTTACAGACAGCCCCTATTTCAGAAGCGGTATCTACCTTCTACTCTGTATAATCAATCTCATGGTTATCGTGGTATACCTGACATTGCCTTCAATGGTGATCCGTTAACCAGTGTTCCCGTGTACCTAGGTTTTATGCCCGAGCCGGGCTATTATATGTTTGGTGGGACCAGTGCTGGCGCCCCACAGTGGGCAGGGATGATCGCGGTTGCCAACCAGATGGCCGGCCATCCACTGGGTTTTCTGAATGATACGCTCTATAAAATTGGTAGCAACTCGCTTCTCTACAACCAGGCGTTCAACGACATTACTGTTGGTGATAACAAGCAGGGAAAAGTGGGAGGCTTTAGCGCCACACAGGGCTGGGATCCAGTAACGGGTTGGGGCACGCCTAAAGCAGGCTTTTTAATACCACTTTTAGCTCAGCCGCCCCGCTAGGCATTTACCGCAGGCTAATAAACAAAAAATGGAGAAGATGACGAATCTTCTCCATTTTTTGTTTAAAACGTGAATTTAGTTAATGCTGGTCATTTTTGACTTGCCAGACCTGGACGGTGCCGTTGCCATTGGCGGACACCACATGCGTACTGTCTGCTAACCAGGTGATAGCGTAGGCCGAAGATGAGCGCACATGATGGACCGAGGCATTACCGGCGTTGCTGGCATCCCAGATATGCACCTGTTGATCCTTACTGGCAGAGGCAATCCAGGCGCTATCGGGCGACCAGAGGACACTGCAGATCCAGCTACTATGGCCACGATACTGGCAGAGTTGATGACCCTTATTCAGCGGTTCCCAGACCTGGACCGTGTTATCCTCACCGGCTGACGCGATACGGGTACCATGGGTGGACCAATGAATGGCACGCACCCAGCTAGGATGACCACGATAGCTAAAGTGCTTCTTACCCTGCTGGCAATCCCAGATGTGAATATCGTGCCAGGCGCCCGAAGCCACCGCCTTACCATTAGGCGACCAGGCAATGGCGCGCACCCAGTGAGAATGGCCTGGATAGAGCAGTTGGAGCTGCCCACTACTAGCATTCCAGATATGCACATGATTATCTGGTCCATTGCTGGCTGAGGCCAGGTACTGGCTATCAGGGGACCACGCCAGGGCCAGTACCATACCTGCATGACCCGTGTAAATAGCCTGACACTGGCCAGTACTTGTATTCCATATATGGATAGTTCTATCCAGACTGGCAGATGCAATCCAGCGTCCATCGGGCGACCAGGCAATGCTGGTAACGCTGCTCATGTGTTCTTTGTAGAGGAGCGTGCTATCTCCCGTTGTCGCACCACGAACCTGGATGATGCGCTCACGACCTCCATAGGCAAAGCGTCGTTTATCCGGAGACCAGGCGACGGCATAAACGACATTGCCGTTGCCGGGTTCAGTTGTAGGCGAGTGCTCATTTTGCAAGAGAAGCATGCCAGGAGCAGGGGCCAGGGTTAGCTCTGATACTGGCAGAGAGGGTAACACTGTAACGTTTTTTTCCGCCAGATACGTTTCTTCTAGCGTACGAGCAAAGTCCAACACGCTGCTGAAGCGCAAATGTGGCTCCTTTTCCAGCGCGCGCATAATTACCGCTTCCAGTGCCGGCGTAATCGAGGACAGATCCTGGGACAGCGAAGAAGGGCGCGTAAAGGCATGTTGCACGACCACTTCCTCATACGTGCCATTGAAAGGGCGTTTACCGCTGAGCCACTCATAAGCCATAATCGCCAGGGCATATTGATCGCTGGCAGGCAGTGGCTTGCCTCTGGCCTGTTCTGGCGCCATATACGCGATCGTACCAGACACATCGCGTAGCTGATTGTGCGACGAACTCTGAGTCACAATTGCCAGCCCAAAATCACTCAGCAGGATCTCATCATTGCGACCCAGCAAAATATTCTCGGGTTTAATATCGCGGTGAATCAGCCGGGCACTATGCGCAACATGCAGCGCACTGGCGATCTGTTTAACAAAAACAACAACCAGGCCAGGTGGTAGCATCGTGCCTTTAGGATAGCGTTGTCGTAGCGAACCATGAGGAGCATAGCTCATTACAAGGAACGGCATATTGTCTTCAACCCCAAAGTCGAGCACACGCACGATATGAGGATGCTCTAACTGAGCGATCAGGCGGGCCTCCTGCCGAAAATGCTCCACCTCATCTGGTGAGAGTTGAGTATCAAGGATCTTAATCGCGGCGCATGTACCTAAATAAATATGTTCGCCTAAATAGACATCAGCAAAGCCCCCATGCCCGAGTAAACGGGTGAGGTGATAATGGCCAATCTGTTGACCGCTCCGGTCGGGCATACACAAACTTCCCAGGATGAATAACCCCTTTGTTTTTCAACGCTACTTTTGTATACTATTCACCTTAATTTTAGGGATGCAGAATACGACTGTCAAGGTGAATTTTTCGTCTTTTTTGTAAATGCCAAGAATCCTTTAGGAAGAGTATAAATGGCTGCGCTAGCAAATAAAAGAGTTGTGGAAGCAAGGCCTGGCTTAGAAATCTGAGGAAAAATTTAGAGAATGCTTAACTGTTTTGGCAAGGCCAGTAAAAGTGTATCCCCCTATGATATTAAAATCGTATATAAGTCATAACGGAGAGAACACAAAAGAGATGACTCTCTACTCTGACTAATTTTTCTTATATAGGCATGTTGTCACACGGAAGGAGTAATGTGATGGTAGTTGCAAGTTTTATGACATTCGCAGCACTGGAAGTTGGCGCCATTATTTGGTGGTTAGTGGTTGGTCTGATTGCTGGTGCTCTGGCCGGATTAGTCATGCGGGGGGGCGGCTATGGTATCGTCGGTGACATCATTGTTGGCCTTGTAGGTGCACTGGTAGGTGGTTTTATAGCAAGCCTGATCGGCCTGGGTACCAGTAGTTTTGTTGGTTCGATTATTATCGCCTTTATTGGCGCGTGTATATTCATCGCTATCCTGCGCGCGGTTTCCGGCGGCACACGTCGCACAACCCTATAATGAGGTAATGATACAAACGAACATAGGATGAGTATAAAAATCCTTTTTTTTGCAATTCCCCAACTGATAAATACAGTTGGGGAATTGCTGTTTTATGCCGTAGTATGCAAATGACACATTTTAGAATATGATAGAGAGACGAAACCGTGATGAAATAACAATGAGAGTAGAGAATATTCAACGTGTACCCTACTGACCGAGAATCGCTAGAGCGAGATTGTGATTTAGAATTTTTTATTGGCAGTGGCCCGGGGGGACAGCATCGCAACAAAGTCGAGTCAGGTGTACGGCTAACCCATCGTCCTACAGGACTAGTTGTAACCGCGACAGAGCGACGCTCACAGCACACCAATCGCGACATCGCTTTTGAACGGATGGCCCAGCGTTTGCAAGAATTGCAGCGACCCCGTATTTCACGTAAAGCCACGCGACCTACTGCGGCCAGCCGTGAACGACGGCTGGAGGTCAAACGCCTGCGTAGTCATAGAAAGCAACTGCGTTCAAAATCTCTCCACGAGTAAATCCCAGGTATGGTAATCGTGTTTATACCAGAGATCAAATATGACTCGCATCATTTGGATGAGCGAAGCTAACCGCGATCGAGTGCATTTCCAAATGCTTTTTGCTGTATGACCGAAGGAGTTATTTTGTAATGTTCTGGGAAATTATGTGCGCCTGTATGTTAAGTGCTGGATGTATTTTGTTATACACTGGCTGGAGAACTTCGCGGAGCCGCTTCCAGTCCTCCCAATACTGGCTGCTGAGCCTGTTATGCCTGTTCGCACTCGTGCTGGCCGGTTGTGATAGGGGAGGAGAAACAACGCAAGCAACCAGTGCCAGTTCCCCTCCTTTGACAACAAAAACCTCTGACGCACTGCCATCCTCCTCCCACGCCTGGGATGATTGGTTTACATACCACCATGACGCCACGCATGCTGGTTATCTGCCAGCGACGCCTGATCCACAGCACCTGGTACGGGCCTGGAAAACAAAGCTGGACGGCGCAGTATATGCTGAGCCGCTGGTCGTTAAAAATCACCTCATCGTCGCTACAGAAGGCGATACCCTCTATTCGCTTGATCCCCAGACGGGAAAAGTCGGCTGGCAAACGAACGTCGGTACGCCTGTGCAACGCTCTACTCTACCCTGTGGCAATATTGATCCACTAGGCATCACCGGCACCCCGGTTTATGATCCAGACAGTGGCCTTATTTTTGCGGTTGCCGAGATCAGCGGCCCACAACACATTCTGGTAGGCATCAATGCCGATTCGGGGAAAGTGCAAATGAGGCGCGTAGTCGATGTGGGAGGAATGGACCCTGCGGTTCACCAGCAGAGGTCAGCACTGGTTATCTCTAACGGCCAGGTGTATATTGCTTATGGAGGTCTGGCTGGGGATTGTGGTCACTATATTGGTACAGTGGTAGCGGCTCGCACCAATGGGCAGGGAGGGCTGATTTTTTATCGGGTACCCACCAGCCGTGAAGGAGGCATCTGGACACCGCCTGGACCTACCATTGACAGGAATGGTAACGTATTTGTCTCAGTTGGCAATGGAGAGCAAACCAGTGGAGATTGGGATCACAGCGACTCGGTGCTACGCCTCTCGCTACAATTAAAGCTAGTAGATGCCTTTGCACCACAGAACTGGCAGAAAGAGAACAGCAGCGACACAGACCTTGGTTCTATGGGTCCGCTGCTCCTACCCAATAACCAGATTTTTGTCGCAGGTAAATCTGGCAAGGGTTATGCGCTACATGCTAATGCGCTGGGTGGCGTCGGTGGTCAGATCTCCGAAACACAGATCTGTAATGGGCTGGCTATGGGTGGAGGATCAGTCGTAGGCTCACAGATCCTGGTCCCTTGTAATGACGGCGTGCGCCGCATAACAGTTAGCTCAGATGGTCATGTCTCTATCGATTGGCATGTAGCCGATATGAATTTGCCGCCCATCGTTGGCGGTCATACAGTCTATGGATTAGATACTGGTGGAACCCTGTATGCAGTTGACCTTGCCAGCGGCAGGTTGCGCGCCAGTATCAGCCTCTCTGAAGAGGTACCCCATTTTAGTACCCCTACCCTCTCGGGCCGTAGCCTGTTCATAGGAACCAATGATGGAGTAGCCGCAGTATCGTTTAGCTAGAGAGCGGGGATAGTTCCCGCTCTTTTCTCCGCTGCGTACTTCTTATATTCATTTTAAGTTCTGGTCAGCGCTTATTTTTCGACGTCAATGTTTTGCTCAACCCAGAGCATAACCTGCTTAAACGATATTTTGTTCTGCGACATCAATGGCCTGATGGATGGATGGCGTGTGATCTGGTCAATAAAGCGATCGCGATTCTCTGGTGCAAGGCTGGCAGGATACTGAGCGCTGGCGTTTTCGATCACCTCCTGGATAATCTGTTGCGCAATCGTTTCAGGGGCGACACTGGCGGCCGGTTCAGGCGGAACCCGTGGGGGAGCGACCGGAGCCTCAGCCGCGGTAATGGCCGGTGTTGCATTGACCGCGTTTGTATCAGGTGTTGCCGCCGGTCCGGCCGCAGCCTGGGTACCAATGGGCGGATTCACCTCATTAAGCCAATGTTGTAGTTCTCGCACCTGCTGTGCGTCCAACTGTAAGGGGCGCAACAGGGTGGGAGCCTGAATCTGTAGTGTCCCCTCCTCATCGAGGTTGACCGAATACATGCCAAGCTGTTTTTTACTCCTCATCGCGGTGTCCTTTCTCATTGCTACTGTCCAGACGGAAGGGTTTCTGAAGTCATAAAAAGCGAAGATGTTGTGAGATCCAGGCAATGGGCATATTGCCATACCTGGATCTCATCTATCTGCTATCGTACCATACGGCTAAGCGTATTTCCAAAAGTGTACAGTGTAACGTACTTAGCGCCAGGCACTAACGCGATCCAGGGCTTCGCCTTCGTCCTGCGTCAGGCGTAGAGAGACCGATTGGAGCAGTTCCTGTGTCTGCGCCACCGAGGTAGCACTGGCGATCGGAGCAGTAATACCAGGACGGCCAATAGTCCAGGCCAGGGCAACCTGCGCCATCGTGGCATCATGAGCCTGCGCAATGAACTCAAGTTGATCGAGTACCTTAAAGCCCTTCTCATTCATATAGTTTTTCTGGATATTCTGGGCGCGTGGGCTGGATGGGAGATCCTGATTGGCACGATACTTACCGGTCAAAAAGCCGCTAGCCAGGGATGAATAGGTGATCACTCCTATTTCCTGCTCTAAACATAAAGATTCAAGCTCACCTTCATAAGTAGCACGATTGAGCAGGTGATAGGGAGGCTGAATACATTCATAGCGACCATAGCCCTGCTGCAGGCTTACCCTTAAAGCCGCGGTCAAACGTTCCGCCGTATAGTTAGAGGCTCCGATGTAGCGCACTTTACCAGCTTTGATCAGAGCGTTAAAGGCCTCAAGCGTTTCTTCCAGCGGCACCGCCTGGTCATCGATATGGGCCTGATAGAGATCAATATAATCGGTTTGCAAGCGGCGCAGCGAATCTTCTACACCCTTCATGATATGCTGCCGCGTGAGGCCTTGCTCGCCGTTACCCATGCGAGCTCCCACTTTAGTGGCAATAACCATCTGTTCACGATTCTTACGTTGATTGAGCCACTTCCCCAGGATCGCCTCGGACTCGCCACCACTATGGCCAGCTACCCACGTAGAGTAAACATCAGCAGTATCTACAAAGTTGCCACCGCCCTCCACAAAGGTATCCAGCACACTGAACGAGGTCGGCTCATCACAGGTCCAGCCAAATACATTGCCCCCGAGACAGAGAGCTGATACTTGTAGTTCAGTCCGTCCAATTTTCCGCGTAATCATGAGACATTTCCTTCTTTCTATCTGATCTGTCTTTGGCAGAGAGATGCACGGCATACTTCCCTCCTATATTTATACTCCAAGGGTGATATTTGCGAGGACTTTTTAACGCTGATAATCACTCATGACAAAAAATACACATCATAATACTAATCCCGCATTCCTCCCATTGAGTTTATAACATCAAGAATAAATCTATTGCATTAGGCGCGCCTCAGCGTATGAGTTTTTCGACGAAACGTATAGGGAAGGAAGAGCACTATATGTGCAGGCGTGTGGACGTATAGCTGATGATAGAATGGAAATAATCATATGAT
This sequence comes from Dictyobacter formicarum, assembly GCF_016587435.1. The sequence continues at coordinate 366,929 of NZ_BNJJ01000003.1, read as the reverse complement.
TTCTGAAGCTTGTTTGCAACAATGAAAGGAGATAAAGCCATGGTTGAGTTGACTGCAGAATGTCGTGCATTTTTGCTCAAAGATACGCGTACCGGCAAACTTGCCACTGTGCGGGTAGATGGTCGCCCCCACGTTGCCCCCGTCTGGTTTTTAGCGGATGGTGACACTCTGGTATTTAATACCGGGCGATCAACCGTTAAAGGTGCCAACCTGCTGCGTACAGGACGGGCCGCGCTCTGCGTTGACGAAGAGATCGTTCCATATGCTTACGCCATGATTGAAGGCACGGTTGAATGTTCTGAAAATCTGCCAGAGGTCAGGGAATGGGCCACCAAGATTGCCGCGCGCTACATGGGTGAGGACCGGGCCGAAGAGTATGGAGCCCGCAACGGAGTGCCAGGTGAAATGCTGGTACGACTTACCCCCACAAAAGTCATTTTCTTACGAAACATCTCAGATTAGCTTGATCGAGGCAAGGGTGAACGAGAAACGAAACTTCTGGTAGATCAGTAATATGAACATAGGACGCTATTGTAAAGATTGGAGAATGTCTTATGTCTGCGACTCAAACATTAGAAAATAGCCATCTTATGGTTATTCAGGCGCTCGATGATTTACCGGAGCCAATGTGGGATATGCCGGGTGTTAGTGGAGAATGGTCAGCCAAAGATATTGTCGCCCATCTGACATCCTATGAATTATTGCTGATTGACGCACTACAAACAGCGCACGGCGAAAAGCCCTCACCGTATCTTATGAGGTGGGTAAATGATCTGCAAGCGTTTAACAACGAGGCAATAGAGGCACGGAGCTACAAAACGGCGCAGCAGATCATGAATGAGTACCAGGATGCGCAGATCAGATCGACCGATGCCTTAGCATCTTTGCCCGCCGAACTGTTAGAGAAAAAAGGCATCCTGGACTGGTATCGATCAGGTGAGGCCAGCATTGCCGACCTGGTGGAGGGCTTTTCCCGCCATGCTCAGCAACATTGCCAGCAGATTGTGCAATTCCGCACCGCCAACAAGCAGCTGGAGTAATAGCAGGCGTTATGCCTGCTTTCCCTTTGGCATCTCATGACCATTATTGGCGGCTTCCGCGACCTCAGCCAGCGTGCTACCAGCAGAAGCCTCAACCGCAGCCAGCACGGCTCCCTCAACCAGTGGGGCCGTGCTAATAATGATATGTTGCCGTTCAGAAGGATCCAACTGTTCCAGTGCCATCTCTGTAACCATCACAGCACTGCCCAGGTCAAGCAGGACCAACGTTCCCTCAGGATTGGCAGCCTTCTGGAGGGCGGCAATAACTTTATCGAGAGAGGTGCCAATTGAACCATCATCGGTGCCTCCAGCGACGGCAATCGTTACTTCCCCCATAGACATCTGTTCGGCCAGTTCCGCCACGCCCTCAGCCAGGCGCGCGCTATGTGAAACAATTACAATACCAACAGCCAATTTTTTCTCTTCTTTCCAGGGAAGCCTGTTCCCATAGCTATATATAATCACTTAGGAGAAGTCAACAATAGTAACCTCTACTCGTGTGCCGCGTCTGGTGTCATCGTATCTGAGAATGCTTGCAGGATTAGCCAGCATGAAGTTGCTCCCGGATCTTGATGTCCCACGCTCCGCTCCCCCAAATAGCTGGCCCGCCCCTTGGTTGCGACCATCTCGATGGTATTTTTCATACCAGCCTCGGCGGCGGCCGTCATATTTTGTAGGACCTGCGCTATCGACAACTGATTTGCTGCGGCTTGTTTGCCTGCCTCGATAGCAGGTATTAACGCATCCAGCATCGTTTTTTCACCGGCCTGCGCCTTACCGCGAACCTTAACGCCCTCAAGGGCGGCATCAAATAAAGTAATCAAGTCGGATGTTTCCAGGGATTGCTTGCCGGAGGACACCATACCTGCGCGTAAGAAGGCAGTGCCATACAGTGGGCCGCTAGCTCCACCGACCGTAGAAACCAACGTTGTACCAACAGTCTTTAGCATCGTTCCTATATCAGCGTCGCTCAAGCCTGTGAGTTTGGCATTTACAGCGGTAAAACCACGATCCATATTGATGCCATGGTCAGCATCCCCGATAGCAGAGTCTAGTTGTGTCAGGAATGCGCTATACTCATGCAGCACCTGTGCGGACTGCTGCAACCAATGCAGGATATCCTCATGTGTAACAGGCATGGTTTCCTCCAAATTTCCTGCCAAAATGTGCCTAACGACCCCAACGCAATGCGGGTGTATGGACTGGCGCATCCCAGTACTTGATCAATTCATCGTTGAGGCGTATCAATGTAATAGAACAGCCGGCCATCTCCAGAGAGGTAATATAATTGCCGACCAGGGAGCGCGTAATAGAAATCGACTTCCCCTTTAGAATACGTTCCAACTCATTAAAAATGATATAGAGTTCAATCAATGGCGTTCCACCCATGCCATTGACCATCGCCAGAACCTGCTCTCCAGCTTTGAGCTCCAGATCGTCAATGATGGGAGTCGTTAGAGTCTCAGCGATTTCGGCTGCGCCGACCAGTTTAGCGCGCCGCCGGCCGGGCTCCCCGTGGATACCGATACCGATCTCCATCTCATCCTCGCCCAATTCAAAGGTTGGCTTACCCGCCGCCGGAACCGTGCAGGCGGTCAACGCCATCCCCATACTGCGTCCATGATTATTGACCTGGCGAGCCATGTCAGCCACCTGAGCCAGAGGAGCTCCCGTTTCGGCCAAAGCGCCTACAATCTTCTCCAGCAGCACCGTTACGCCAACGCCACGGCGACCAGCCGTATAGAGACTATCCTGTACCGCCACATCATCATTAGTGACGATGCTTACTACCTCAATATCTTCAGCCGCCGCCAATTCAGCGGCCATCTCAAAGTTCATCACATCGCCCGTATAGTTTTTGACAATATGCAAGACCCCGGCTCCGCCATTAACAGCTCGTGTGGCAGCCAGCATCTGATCCGGGACTGGCGAGGTAAACACCGCACCTGGACAGGCAGCATCGAGCATACCATATCCAACATAGCCTCCATGCATAGGCTCATGTCCACTGCCACCGCCAGAAATAACGCCGACTTTATTTTTTACTGGCGCATCCTTACGAACAATAATCTGTTGCTCAATATCGACGTTAATCAGATCGGCGTGGACCGCAGCCATACCAGCCAGGGCTTCTTTGACCACGTCTTCCGGTTTATTAATGAGCTTTTTCATTGCGTTTCCTCTCGTGCATATGAGCAGATAGGAATAGTTCCTATCGTATTCCTTTCCCTATTTACAAACGAGGTCGAACGGGTAAGCCTTACACGTGACGTTTCTCTGCCAGAACTGAATTATGAATATTCGAACGAATCCGAACGGCAAGCTTTACACTTAGCGTTTCTCTGCCAGCACTTGATTCTGGATATTTGAGCGATATATCTGCATCAGTTCCTGTTGTTCCACTGAGGGCCAGTGTAGTTCCTGCGCCATCAGTTGGGTTACCTCATCGACAACACCCTGACCACGCTCGCGATCTTCCATCACAATCGAGGTACGACGCGCCAGAATGTCAGCTGGCTTCATCGCCATTTCATAGCGGCAGGCATAAATGACCTCAGCTTTGATATAGGGAAGGTCACTGATGAGCTGTTGGCCCAGCGACGGATCCTGCTCAACTAGATCAAAGACAGCGTTCGTGTTAGATCCGTAGGCATGGCCCAGATGGCGAATAATATTTGAGCTCAGCCCCAGCCGTGCACCGCGTTTCTGCAACTCGTGCTGGGTCAGCGGCCAGGCCGCGCTACCCTGTAACGGCAGCGATTCGGTTGGATGAACCGGCTTCACACTATCCCGTCGACTAATTAGATCCAGTGTATCCTGTGCCATGCGACGATAGGTAGTTAATTTTCCGCCTGTAATCGTCACCAGGCCTGAAGGACTCTCAATGACGGCATGTGTACGTGAAAGCCTGGCGGTCGATGCATTCTTCTGGCGTGGTTTGACCAGTGGACGATATCCGGCATAGGTACTGATAATATCATCCTCGGTCACATGGACAGTAAGGTAGCGATTCAGATATTTCAGCAAGTACGCAATATCTTCCTGAGAAGCAGTAGGATGGTTGAGATCGCCTGTGCCTGTATCGGTGGTGCCATAGATGGCCCGCGATTCCCAGGGAACAATAAACAGAATGCGCTTATCCTCGGTCTCAGGCAAAACAATGGCGTCATTGCCCAGTTGGAGCATTTCGCGCGACAGGACCAGGTGGACCCCCTTGCTGGGCTCAACCTGAATCTCAGGTGTCTCCTCGGCCAGTGACTCAACCTCCTCGGAGAAGACGCCAGTGGCGTTGACGATATGGCGAGCACGCACCGTAAACTGCTGGTCACCAATGGTATCATGGACAATTGCTCCGGTGATACGATCTTGCGACTTTTCAAAGCCGGTGACCTCGGCATAATTGGCAACCAGCGCACCGGAACGTACCGCCGTACGCAGAACAGCCATTGTCAAACGCGCATCATTGGTCTGCCCATCGTAGTAGATAAAGCCCTCTTTAAGTCCTTCCGAAACCAGGGTTGGGGCTCGCTCCAATACTTCCTGGCGGCTGATATGGTGGTGGCGAGAGATATTGCGTCTGCCAGCCAACCCATCGTACATCCAGAGGCCAGCATCCAGCAGGCGGTTCAGGCCAATCCCTTTCGGGGTTGTAAAAGGCATTCCAACCGGGTGCATATCGCCTTCATAGATCGGCAACACAAAGGCGACTGGATCGACCAGGAATGGCGCATTCTGCAGGAGCAAGCCACGTTCAACCAGAGCCTCATGGACCAGAGAGAAGTCAAAGTTTGGCAAATAGCGAATGCCACCATGAACAAGCTTGGTTGATTTGCTACTGGTGCCGCTGGCAAAGTCTGCCTTTTCAACGAGGGCAACCGAATAGCCGCGTGAGACAGCATCGAGAGCGACACCCGCGCCGGTAACTCCTCCTCCGATGACCAGGATATCGAAAGAATTATTGGCAAGTTCGTTGAGATTGTCTGTGCGTTCGTGTGAAGATAAGGGTTGCATAGGTGCTATCTTGCGAAAATAGCAGGAGGAGATCAGGGCTAGTATAATTACTACCTGCTCTCCTGCTGTATTTTCGTCCTTTCATCCAAAAACTATAATAAAGCGCTAATCTACTGCCGGCTCACGAACCGCTTCACCACGGGCGATTGCTGCACCAGATGTATGGAGCCTTCTGGCTTCTATGACTTTGCCGATTGTAAAGTCGTAGATAAAAGCTCCGGCGACGCCACCCAGGAGTGGAGCGACAATTGGAATCCAGGTATAAGAAGTCAGGCTTCTTCCACCGTCGACCACAGCAATCCACAGGCGAGGACCAAAGTCACGCGCTGGATTGATTGCATACCCTGTGTTGAGTCCGAATGAAGCACCGATAGCGACGATCAAGAAACCAATGATCATTGGATTTAAATTGGCCTGCACCGGCTGGTTGCGTATATCGACAATCGCGAAGATCAAACCAACCAGCAGAGCAGTACCTACGAACTCATCGCCGAAGGCCCCGAAGGTCCCAACAAAAGCTTTAGGATAGGTGTAGAAGACATAGCCTACATCACTAGCAATTGTACCACCTTTCAGACCGACCGCATGATTAATTGCTCCTCTATACACGAAGAAAAGGATGGCAGCGGCTATAAACGCGCCTAACACCTGTGAACCCATATAGGGAAGAACTTTATTCCAGGGGAATTTGCCCCGGGAGGCAAAACCCAGAGTGACTGCTGGATTGATATGGGCACCACTGATGGCACCAGCTACATAGATGCCAAGCATAACGGCGAAGCCCCAACCAATGGCAATCAGAATCCACTCATTCGCAAATGGAGTAGGCGTCGTCGGTTTTCCAAGGGGAGGGCCTAGAGTGTTAAAAAGCCCAAATGAAGCGACGCAGCCATCGCCAAAAAGCAAAAGAATCATCGTGCCGAAAAATTCAGCAATGCATTCACCCAGAGTACCAGCCATCGCTGGCACTGGACTAACAGCGGGCTTTTCCATGAATTTTTTCTCCAATCCTGTTGCGTATTTGTTCTGACAACCGTATATATGGTTGAGCTGTATTCTCGGTAGTCACCAAAAATCGCTCATCAGTATACTGTTAACGTTTTGTACTATTTTGGATGAAGGTTATTTTTTTGTCCAGCCGAGGGAGCGCTCCACAGCGCGCTTCCAGTTAGCATACAGGCTTTCGCGTTGATCTTCGCTCATTTGTGGCTCAAACGTACGATCGATTGTCCACAGACGGGTAAGCTCTTGCAGGTCTTTCCAGAAGCCGACCGCCAGTCCTGCCAGGTAGGCTGCACCTAGCGCGGTGGTTTCTGCGATTCCGGGTCGTTGGACCGGTATGCCCAGGATATCAGCCTGGAATTGCATCAAGAGATTATTAACGACAGCGCCACCATCGACACGCAACGTAGTGGCAGTGATGTTGCTATCAGCAGTCATCGCGTCCAGAACCTCGCGAGTTTGATAACACATACTCTCGAGTGTTGCTCGAGCGATATGTCCAATCGTAGAGCCACGCGTCAGCCCAACAATGGTACCGCGGGCATAAGGGTCCCAATGAGGAGCGCCCAGGCCCACAAAGGCAGGAACCATATAGACGCCACCATTATCGGTAACTCTCCGCGCCAGACTTTCTACCTCGGCACTCGAACTAATGGCCCTTAAGCCGTCGCGCAGCCACTGGACTGCGGCTCCGGTTATAAAGATACTGCCTTCAAGCGCATAGATTATCTTGGGCTTCTCTTTAGTGCCCAGGCCCCAGGCAATAGTGGTGAGCAGACCATGTTGAGAAGGTATGGCTTTCTCCCCAGTATTCATGAGCATGAAACAGCCTGTGCCATACGTGTTTTTGGCCATACCAATTTGATAACAGACCTGTCCAAAGGTAGCCGCTTGCTGATCGCCTGCGATACCAGCAATACGGATCGGAGTGCCGAAGATCTCTGCATCGGTTTCACCATAGACAGCACTGGAAGGCATGACCTCTGGCAACATAGAGCGAGGAATGCCCAGTTCCTGAAGGATCACATCATCCCACTTTCCTTCGTAGATATTAAAGAGAAGAGTACGAGAAGCATTGGTATAGTCAGTGACATGGATCCTGCCCTTCGTCAGGCGCCAGATGAGGAAGGTATCGACAGTGCCAAACAGGAGTTCACCCCGCTCAGCCTTCTGGCGTGCCCCTTCAACATTATCCAGAATCCATTTTACTTTGGTGCCGGAGAAGTAGGCATCGGTCACAAGGCCAGTGCGCTCACGGATGACTTTGTCGAAGCCCTTGGCAGTTAGAGCATCGCAAATTGGCACAGTTAAGCGACTCTGCCAGACAATGGCATTAAACACCGGTCGGCCTGTGCTTTTTTCCCAGACAATCGCGGTCTCACGTTGATTAGTGATGCCCAATGCCACGATATCTGAAGCCGAGGCACCTGCTTTTCTTAATGCTTCTCGAGCTACATTAAGCTGGCTTGACCAGATATCTTCTGGATTGTGTTCGACCAATCCAGGTGCTGGATAAATTTGAGGAAATTCTTGTTGCACTACACTTACAATATTACCCTGCTGGTTGAAGAGGATTGCCCGGGAGCTTGTTGTACCCTGATCCAAACTTAATACAAAGCGAGCCATTGAAAATTTCCTCCTCCTAAAAACGTTGTCCTACGGCGTCAACGTTTGATGATTTCACTACAAGTAGCACGAAGGGCTGGTCATTTGGTTCCACACAACTGGTAGATTGTGCAAAAACTGCTGATTGACCTGCGTCCTTACAGGCATGAGTTGGAAGATTTTTTTGCTCATGGTGATTCAGGGAAATAATTGGTGTTGAGTTTGTTGTTGCTCAACTCATATGTTTCTAAGGTTTTTAGAATCCCCTGCTTGTTTATCTTCTCTTCTATACGCTCCTCCTTTGTTGTATTCAAGTATGGAATACTGCAGCTATTGTTGAGTTGGTGCACTACTAGTATACCATTTTGGAAAGCCAGAATGTGTGTATTTATGTTCCATGTTGTATTAATAAATTATATAGTATACCTTAAAGGCGAGCAATTTTATGGTATGAAAGCTATTGGTTGTCCTTGCAGAGTTATGCAAGCCAGGTGGCTTTTATTGCTCGGCATCTGTGATGTTGTATATAATAAGCAAATAATAAGCAAAATGAGATAGCTCCGATAAGCAGGTATCCTGCCGCGCTGCTATGAGATTTTGACGGATCAGAGCCGCGTCAGAGCGCACTATATCCAATATAATGGGAGTATATTGCATGTCTATTTCAGCTCGCCGTGTGGAAACGTTTGGCACCACTATTTTTACGGAAATCAATCTTTTAGCGCAACAATATAACGCTTTAAATCTGGGGCAAGGAAAGCCTGATTTTGATACCCCAGCCGATATTGTGGCGGAACTGGTCAAAGCAGCGCAATCGGGCCAGCATAACCAGTATGCGCCTGGACCCGGTATTGCCTCCTTGCGCAATGCCGTCGCCGATCATGCGGCCCGCTTTTATGGACTGAATATTGATCCTGATCAAGGGGTAATCGTCACTGCGGGTGCAACTGAAGGTCTCCTGTCATGTGTGCTGGGCCTGGTAGATCCAGGGGATGAAGTAATCGTCATCGAGCCATTTTATGATTCGTATGTCCCCAACATCTTGATGGCCGGGGCTACACCTGTCTTTGTACCCCTGCATCCACCAACCTGGACCTTTGATCCCGCTGAACTGCGGGCCGCCTTCTCGCCGAGAACGCGCGCGTTAATTTTGAATTCGCCGCATAATCCTACTGGCCGTGTGTTTACGCGCGAAGAATTGTCGCTGGTCGCTGATCTGTGCATCGAGCATAACGTGGTTGTGATCAACGATGAAGTGTATGAGCACTTAACGCTGGGGGGCGCACGCTACATTCCGATCGCTACTTTGCCCGGTATGTTTGAGCGGACCGTTACGGTCAGTAGCGCTGGCAAGACCTTTAGCGCTACTGGCTGGAAAGTTGGCTGGGCCTATGGGCATCCAGCGGTATTAAATGGTGTGGCGAGGGCGCACCAGTTTACTATTTTTGCGGTCCATCATCCGACTCAGGAAGCGGTTGCGTATGCTTTGAACCAGTCGGAGCAGTATTATAACGATTTTCGACGCATGTATGAAGATAAGCTACGGTTGCTGATGGGGGCGCTGGAGGGCTCTGGACTTAAATATCGAGCGCCTGAGGGCACATACTTTATTATGGCTGATTTCTCTGAAGTTTTTGATGGGATGCCGCGTGATTTTACGCGCTATTTGATTAAAGAGATTGGCGTGGCCTGTATTCCGCCGGAAAGTATGTATAGCAAGGAGCATGTGCATATTGGTCAAAATTATGTGCGTTTCTCTTTTTGTAAGAGTGATGAGGCGTTGATGCAGGCTAAAGGGTTGTTGGGGAAACTGCGGGCCTGAGCAGGTCCGCAGCCTCCTTAACCTAACCACTTCGTGTTCCCGGTCAAGGGCTAGCCGCCCTTGACAATCCCGTTTGTTGTTTAGTGGTAGTACGAAGCGATGGCCTGGGTGAGCAGGGATTGATGGGTGTGCAGGTAAAAGTGATTACCCGGGAAGATGCGTTGGACGATTGGGTAAATGGTTTGTTCCTGCCAGGCTTTCAGTTCTGTGGGGTCGACCTCTTTGTCTTCGCTGCCCCCGAAAACTGTGATTGGGATGGTCAAGGGTTCTTCAGCCTGGTATTGGTAGGTTTCGTTGAGGGCAAAGTCGGCACGCAAGGTTGGCAGGAGCAACTGCATAAGTTCGGCATTTTGTAGTACGGTGTCCGGCGTGCCTCCCATGTTTTTGAGAGATTGAATAAATTCAGCGTCTGGTTTTTGCCAGGTTCGGGTTGCCGGGCGTGATATCTGGGGAGCTTGATGACCCGACATAAAGAGATAGGTTGGGGTGGGCAGGTGCTGACGTCGCAACTGCCGGGTTAGCTCGAATCCGATCAAGGCTCCCATGCTATGTCCAAAGATTTGAAACGGCTCATGCAGATATGGATTGAGCGCCTGCACCAGTGCTGGAAGCAGGGCCTGCAGTCGATCAATGGGCTCCTCACCGATTCTGGTTTCATGGCCAGGGAGCTGAATGGGGCATACTTCCACCTCTGGCGGCAGGGCTTGCGGCCAGAGGCGATAGATGCTGGCTCCTCCGCCTGCGTAAGGAAAGCAGAAGAGCCGATTTTTTGGATATGTTTGTCTGGACACAATCCAGGGTGAACGTTGCATATTTTGATACCTGTTTGAACTAGAAGTAGTAGGTGGCGCAACCAACCTGGAGGCCGGAGCCAACCTGGATGATTAAGCCAATGTTGCCTCGCGAGACCAGGTGCTGATCATTGACCTGCTGTAAGGTGTAGGCCAGCGACGATGTAAAGAGATCATGCTGAGCTGGGACCGCGACCACTTTTTGCGGCTCAACCTCAAGGGTCTGGCCCAATTGGCTGCAGAAGTCAGCTGATATTTGAGGCGGCAGAATGACCCGAATCTGTGCGAGCGACAGCTGCTCTTGCTGGAGTAGCTCGTTTACCGTCTCTCGCACGCAGCGCAGATAGTAATGCTGCAGCTGTGGATCGCGCTCAAAGTGCATGATCGTCTTACCATCGCGTACCAGCGAGTGCGCCTTTAAAGCCCCCTGATACTCTGCGAAGGACTTGAAGACAAAATGACCAAAGCCAGTCGTGCCATCAGGGCTGGCTTCAAGCAAGAGGGCGGAGCCCGTCTCTTCGATGTCAGCCAGTTCAGTTGGATAGCTTTCACGGTTATTTTCTATTTCAGATGCGACGATCAGGGCTTTATGGGCTCTCTGGGCTTGAATGAGGCCAATGGATGCATGGCAGGCATTCAACGTACCCAGACCACCGTTTAAGATATCTAGCGCGAAGGTCTTTTTGTCCTGTTGCGTCTCGATATCGGCATTAATGCCCAGCCTTCCTTCAACCAGGGCGGCGACAGCTGGCTCGCACAAGAAATCATCTCGATAGACACCCGAATAAATCAGTAGATCAATCTCGCTTCTATCGTAGGAGATATCTGCCAGGCAGCGCTCCGCGGCGGCCTGAATCAATTCCAGTGTCTTCTTCTCTATCTGTGCCGTGGACGGAATTGTTCCAATGCGGGCAATCTGAACACGTCTGTTCGCGGGCAGACGGGACACAAAAGCCTCGCCAGGTGCAACCTTGGTAGGTGTATAGGTGCCCGCTTCGCGCTGGCGAATACGCTCGGGCAGATCGTCGAAGGTATAGATGGCTGTGCCGATGGTGGCACCGGAACCTGTGATACCGAAAATGGCGTTATCGCCTGGCTGAATGCGGTTAGAACGGATACTATCCATGAGCGCGATCATATGGGTAGTGGTAGCTGTATTGCCGCGCTCAGCGATATTATTAATCACACTCTCCTGCTTACAGAACTCTTCACCAAAATACTTGTTGATCTCGCGCGGAACATCATTGATAGTGGTATTAGAGGTCTGATGCACAATGATATGCTGGAAGGCCTCTTTGGGCCATTGGGTGCGCTCCATAATCATACCGGCATGTGAAACTGCCTGCTTCAGATTGACGGCCGAGACGGTAACCGCATCTGTATACATGATGGCACCGCCGTGAGGCTGGTCGGTCGCTTTGCCAATGCATGCCTCGCTATAGTGGCCCAGCGTATACATTTCAAACTCATGGAAGCCGAGCTTTTGATTGGGAGAGCGCTCCATAATCAAGGCCGCTCCACCATCGCCGACCGTCAGACAGGCCAGGCGCGAATCCATGAAGCTTTCAATCTCTTTCTGGGCTGTCAACGAGAGATGGCTAATATACTCGCCGCTGACCGCTATGCCGCGCCGGATCAGGCCTGTGCGAATGAAGGCATCCACCACATAGGCTGCAGTAAAGAGGCCAGTACAGGCATTGGAGACATCCAGCACAATGGCATTGGTAAAACCGAAATGCTGCTTGATCTGGATGGCGGTACCGGGCTCAAAGGTAAATTGGAGTGGCGCATTGCAGCGTGAAATGTTGCCACAGACAATCATATCGATATCGCCGGGCTGATACTTAGAATTGGCCAGACAATCGGCCACAGCCTGAATAGCGATCTCTAGTGAGAACTCAGTTTCGCCAGCCATGCGCCGCGACTTGATGCCGGTAAGTTTGGCCAGCGGAAAGCGAATCGGACGGGCACAGCCCTCCAGAATCTCCTCACTGGTAACCACTTTAGGAGGAAGGTAGGTGCCCAGACTCTCGATCAGCGTGTTGCCCAGATCCAATAGCGCAGGTTGATTGGTGGCTGGCGCTGCGGCCCGCTCAACTGTGGCGACCGGCGTTTGTGACATGCTACCTGCTGATCCATCCGGATCGGCTGGAGTCGCCTGTCTGGCATCAATGGCGGTGGCCAGTTCAGCGACCGTCTGGAATTCAAAGAGCATCTCCAGAGCCAGTGGTAGCCCTGCCGCATTGGCTTTAGCCACAATCTCCAGACTCTGAATCGACGCTCCTCCCAGATCGAAGTAATTGTCATGGATGCCGACGCGGGTAATACCCAGGATCTGTATCCAGATCTCAGCCAGACGTTGTTCGGTAGGAGTACGCGGAGCTACATAGGTTACCTGGAGCTCGGGACGATCGGTATCAGGCTCTGGCAGCGCGTTACGATTGACTTTTCCATTAGGGGATAGTGGTAGCGCATCCATAAAGACGAACGCGGCCGGTACCATATAATCGGGTAGCTGCTCTTTTAAAAAGCTGCGCAACTCCTCAATCGAGGGTTGCTTGTCTGTTTGTTCTGGCACCAGGTAAGCGACCAGGCGTTTATGGCCTGTTGTATCTTCGCGGGCGATCACGACTGATTCTGCAATGGCGGTATGTAGATTGAGGGTCGCTTCGATCTCTCCCAATTCAATGCGGAAGCCGCGAATCTTGACCTGGTAATCGATGCGGCCCAGAAACTCAATCGCGCCATCCGCGCGATAGCGAGCCAGGTCACCGGTTTTAAAGAGCCGGGCCCCATCCCTGGTGCTAAACGGGTCTCGAATAAATTTTTCGGCGGTAAGCTCGGGACGCTGATGGTAGCCACGGGCCAGTCCTACGCCACCGATATACAATTCGCCAGGTAGATTGATGGGGACCGGCTGCAAGGCCGGATTCAAGATATACAATTGTGTATTGGCGATTGGATGGCCAATCGGTACGCTACTGACTTTCTCGTCGCGTCGGCATTCCCAGCTGGTTACATCGATGGCCGCCTCGGTCGGACCATACAGGTTATGCAGCCTGACATTGGCAGGGAACCGGCTGAAGAAACGCTCTTGCAACTCAGGGGCCAGTGCTTCGCCGCTACAGATAACGTGGCGTAGTCGCTGGCAACTGCTCAGATCTGGTTCGGATAAAAAGGCCTGGAGCATTGAAGGCACAAAATGCAATGTCGTGACATGTTGCTCGCCGATCAATCGGGCCAGGTAAGCAGGATCCTGGTGGCCACCAGGGCGCGCAATAACCAGTCCGGCGCCCGTGAGCAAGGGCCAGAAAAACTCCCAGACCGAAACATCAAAGCTAAACGGCGTCTTTTGCAGCACGCGGTCCCGGGTTGTGAGCTGATACGTTTGTTGCATCCAGTGCAAGCGATTGCAAATGCCCTGATGCGTATTCATCACCCCTTTGGGTTTGCCAGTCGAGCCAGAGGTATAGATCATATAGGCCAGGTTTGCCGCGCCACACTGGCTGGTCGGATTCGGCACTGCTTCCGTCTGGGCACTATTCCAATCGGCATCCAGGCAGATCAGCTGGGCCTGTGTGGCTGGCAGGCGCTCTTTAAGATGGGTCTGTGTCAGGAGCACGGGCACCTGTGCATCTTCAAGCATATACGTCAGCCGCTCAGCGGGATAGCTGGGGTCCATGGGCACATAGGCACCACCGGCCTTAAGGATCGCCAGTAACGCTACTACCATCTCAATGGAGCGCTCCATGCTTACGCCGACCAGCACATCGGGCGCCACGCCAAGCTTTTGCAAACGATAGGCCAGGTGATTGGCGGCATAATTGAGCTCACGATAGGTTTTGCTCTGGCCCTCAAAGATCAATGCGACCGCATCAGGTGTGCGTTCTACCTGTGCCTCAATCAGTTGTTGTAGCGTAGCCTGATCTGGATAGGGTTGCTCGGTCGCATTCCAGTCGACCAGCATCTGTTGGCGTTCAGAGGCCGTCAGCAGCGGCAATTGCAGCAACGTTTGCTCGGGATGCTCGACGATACCGGTCAGCAGAGTCTGGAAGTGCTGTTCCATGCGAGCGATCGTTGCCGGCTCAAAGAGATCGGTATTATAGCGGAAATCAGCGCTCAGGGAGCCATCGATTTCAAAGATGGTCAGGGTCAGATCAAAAGGCGCGCCCTGCTGTCCATAGGCGAAAGGCTCAAACGAGAGTCCCGTTTGCTCCACTTGCCGAGCCAGCGCCCCCTGTCCCAGTCGTTCGAGATCCTGCGGACTACGTGTGCGAGGCCGATCCCAGATAAATAGCGTCTGATAGAGCGGTGAATAGCTGGGATCGCGTTTGGGTTGCAAGCGCTCGACCAGCAGTGGAAATGGAAAGTCCTGATGCTCCAGCCCATTCAACACACCCTGGCGTGTCTGACCCAATAACTCTTTAAAAGTGGGATTATCAGCCAGGTTGGCGCGTACCAGAATTGGATTGGCCAGATAATCCACCACTCGTTCCCACTCAGATCTGGTGCGACCCAGGGCCGGTGTGCCAATGATAATATCTTTTTGATTGGTATAACGATAGAGCAGAGCCTGGAAGGCGGTGAGCATCAAGGTAAAAAGGGTCACTTTTTCGGCACTGGCCAGTGAGCGCAGGCTACTGGTCAATGTTGAGGGCAGCGAAAAACTGTGCGAGGCGCCCTGATAGGTCTGGACCGGTGGACGAGCATGGTCCAGCGGCAAATTCAAAACGGGCAAATCGCCCTGCAGGTTTTGTTGCCAGTAGTTCCAGTGTCCCTCGCCCTCAGGACTTTTAAGCATGGCCTGCTGCCACTGCACATATTCCGCATGTTGTGGTCCCGTTGCGCCAAGCGGCGCAGGGAGTCCAGCCTGTTCCGCGGCGTAGAGAAGAAAGAGTTCATCAACAAAGAGATCCAGCGCCCAAAAATCGACGGCAATGTGATGAGCAATCAAGGCCAGCACATAGTCCGTCGCTGAGCGCTGATAAAGCTTGACGCGCAGCACTGGTCCAGTTATCAGATCGATTGGCTGATTACTTTCCGTGTGCAGTTGCTGCCTGATCTCTTCCAGGCTCAAGTGTGCGGCCGCAACCTGCTCGAAGGGCAGTGTGCGGCTGGCGACAACCTGCTGGGCTGGCTCGCCATCGTGCAGCGCATAGGTGGCTGTCAGAATGGGATAGCGTTGGGCCAGGGTGCGCAAAGCATTTTGCAGCGCCTGAATATGTAAGCTTGAACTGATACGTGCCGCATACAATAAATTGTAGGCGGCACTATTGGGAGCCAGGCGCGAGAGAAACCAGAGTGCTTTCTGATTATGCGAGATAGGTACCCAGGATTCCTGGCTTCTGGCCTTCTCGCGCAATAAACGAGCCAGCAGCGCGCGTTTAGCCTCCGCCGATAAGTTGGAAAGATTTTTTGAGGAATCGCTCATCGATTTAAGTCCTCTTTCTGTGCGATTTCATTGAGCAATGAATCTACCTGCTCATCAGAGAGTTGGTCGATTTGTGCCAACAATGCTGCCGCATCCTGGGCGTTGAGGTCCGGGCGTTCCTCGGCATGTCCATTGGGTTCCTGTTCCTGTTCCTCGGGCATCATTTGCACGAGGAGGGCATCGACATCTTGATCTGAGAGTTGATCCAACTGAGCCAGCAAGCGTTCAGCTTCTCGTGCTGATTCAACCTCGTTCGTGTGAGTTTCAGTCGAGGTTGGCGCACTGTCGCTGACTGCCGGGGAAACAACGATTGTCTCCGCCAGTTGCTGACGCACCTGGTAGGCGAATTGTGCAATGCTGGGACCCTGTAAAAAGGTCACGATAGGAATACGGATGGCTAGTTCACCCTCCATACGATTTTTAAGTTCAATCGCCATCAGGGAATCCAGGCCAAGGGTAGTCAGTGGTTGCTCGCTATCCAGCCGCTCGGGTGGTAGGCGTAGCACGCTGGCGACCTGTGTACGCAGATAGTTTTCGAGTATGGCTTGCCACTGCTCACTGGGAGCCGTACGAATGGTATCCAGAATCGCGCCGTTCGTAGTAGCACTGGCGTTCTGCTCCTGGCTGGATGGTGCGTCGATCAGGTGGCGCACCAGGGGTAGATCGGCAATCTGGGTATAATATTGTGCCAGCAACTGCCAATCCAGCTTAAGCACGCCCACACGGGCACGATTTTGTGGTATAAGCAGTTCAAGGGCCTCTAATACCTGTTGCGGCGTGATACGCTGAATGCCGCGTGATTCCCAGTACTCATGCACCCGTAGCCCCTCGCTGGTCGCGCCAAAGCCAATCTCCGAAACTGCGCCCCAATCGATACTCAGAGCTGGTTGATGGTGAGCACGCTGGTAATGGGCCAGCATATCCAGAAACTCACCTGCGGCTGCGTAGTTACCCTGGGCAGCCGAACCAAAGAGCGAAGCGCCTGATGAGAAGGAAACGAAGAAATCTAACGGCTGATGTTTCAGCAGGCTATAGAGCAGCCAGCTGCCAATCACCTTGGGGCGGAAGACCGCTGTCAGGGCATCCTGCGTCAGCTGGACCAGCGGGCGTACCAGCGATTGCCCCTGGGCATCCTGCCAGACTGAGGCAGCATGGATAACTCCTTTTAAAGCGGGATGGCCCTGCTGCGAATAGGTGGTCAAAAAATTGGTCAACTGTGTATCATCGGTCACATCAACGGATGCATAATGGACCTGAGCGCCCAGACGCTCCAGTTCACGTATACCAGCCACCTGGTAAGCCTGGCGACTATCCGCTGGAAGCTTATGCCAGGTCTCGCGTGCTGGTAGCGCACTGCGTCCCAGCAGAACCAGGTGTCCGGCCCCCTGTTCCGCAAAGCGCCGTGCCACTTCCAGGCCCAATCCCCATAGGCCACCCGTGATCAAATAACTCCCATCTTTGTGGAGGGCCAGGGGTTGAGATGCGCTGGCCTGGCTACGCACCATGCGTGCCACATAGCCCTGACCGGCGCGGAACGCGATCTGATCTTCAACCTTGTAATTGCGCAGAGCCCTGAGAATCTGTGTGGCTGCCGTACGGGCAGTCTCCTCAGGATCGAGATCAACCAGGCCACCCCAGAGTTCAGAGTGTTCCATGGCACAGGTTTTGCCCAAGCCCCATAGCGGGGCCTGGCTAATTTCTAGCTGTGTCTGCTCGGCGCTGACCGCCTGAGCTCCTCGCGTAACGAACCACAACTGGGGCGGTTGAACTCCATCATGTTCTGCCAGAGCCTGGATAAGCTGCAGGGCATGGCCGGTGTTGATCTGTTGATCCTCTTCCAATGACGCCACGCTGGTAGCCGCGACGGGAGTCGTATCCAGACTCCATAGATGAATCACGCCGGTGAGCGCTTGATTGTGCAGTGCTTCTTGTATGATGCGTCGTGTATCATCGCTGTGGGTTGGATCGATCTGATAGTGTCCCGCAGAAAGAATGCGATAACGGTTGCCTGCCACCACACGGATACAACTGGCACCTTGCTGTTCCAATTGTTCAATCAGTTTTTGTCCGACACTGCTCTTATCGGTAAAGACCAGCCAGCGTCCCGACAAAGCGGTATCAGTCGAAGGTGTAAGCGAGGCAGGCTCCCATTGTAGTTCATACAGCCAATCCTGTAGCGCCTTTGTTTCTGTGGTCGCGTGGACAGATGCTCCAGCCTCGGGTACGGCAAGCGCCGTATGCTGTAGTTGCAGTCCGCTAGCCTCGGCCAGCAATCTCCCCTGATCATCAAGGATACGGACCGTACCTTCAATGACATCGGTGGCAGGGGTGGCCTCAGTCGTCAACTGCGCGTGGCTCCAGACAGACGTGTGTAATGGTTGATGCAGCTGGAAGCTACGGATGCCAGTTGGTAGATAGAGATCTGTCGCGCTCTCAAGGAGTTCCTGTGGCAGAGTCGCGATCAGGACCTGTAGGGCCGCATCCAACAACGTCGGATGGATCACATACCTGTCTGCTTCCTGCACCAGTTCCGCCGATAGCTTGATTTGTCCCAATGCTTCGCCATCCCGCTTCCAGAGACGATTAATACCTTGAAAATTCTCTGCCAGCTCAACGCCATGCTGTTGGAGATGCTGATAGAAATCGGCCGTATCCACCTGCTGGCGACAACGTTGACGAATCGCTCCCAGCGAAAGATCAACCTGAGCTGGCTCTGTATTTTTTTGTGCTACTAGCGGCGCCTTTTCTGACGTGTGTCCATTGGCATGGTGCTGTTCCGCTACTGCTGTAACGGTCTTCAGCGTCGCAGGAGCACGCGACTGGAGGCGAGTATTAGCCAGTTCTTTTAACTGCTGTAGATAGGGCATGTTCTCCATTACCAGATCAGCGTCTACACCAAAATCCACCTGGCAAGCGATCTCACTGACGCCCGCCTCTTTAAGCTGAACAATCAGATCGACGCATTGTTCCGGTGTGCCAAAGAGGACGCGTTGAGTGCTAATCAAACGATCGGTCACGAAGAGCAGATAATCGTGGAGATCTTGCTCCGAGAGTGTATTTAAATCGACCTGCTGACCACGGCTGTAGGCGATCGCATTGACCAGGTATGAAGCGGATTTAAGATACTCGCTGAACGGCCCCTGAATCTGCTCGCGCACAGTAGCTTCATCTTTACCGATGAAAGTATGCAGCATCACCGAAACCTGGCCGGTAGCTGGATCATAGCCATGTTCTGCGCGCGCATTGCGATAGATGCGTATTTTTTCCGCCAGTTCCGGGACATTTTGATTGTACATATGCGTCAGCAAATTGGCCCCGATCTCACCCGCCTTCGCGAAGGTGTTAGGATTGCCCGCCGCCGTAACCCAGTAAGGTAGCTCGCGCTGAATGGGGGTGGGGTAGGTTTGAATCTCCGTAAGTTTGCCATCACCCCCTTTAACCTGAATTTTTTCGCCACGCCAGAGCTGTTTGACGGTTTCAATACCGCGATACATGACCTCCTGACGTTGCTGATAGTTATCCGGGGCCAGCGAGAAATCAGTGGGATGCCAGCCAGAAGCAAAGGCGATGCCGACCCGTCCGCCCGACAAATTATCGACCACGGCCCATTCTTCCGCCACCCGAATAGGATTATGCAAGGGCAGAACTACGCTACCCGCATGCAACCGAATCTGGCGCGTCTCGCGCGCCAGAGCCGCATGCAGAACTGCTGGATTCGGATAGAGCCAGCCATCCTTGGTAAAATGGCGCTCGGGAATCCAGACCGATGAAAACGCATGTTGGTCAGCAAACTTCGTGCTCTCGATCACCAGGCGATATTTGTCGGCGTGAAATGGAGTCTCACTGCTCGAAAAAAATATCAGACCAAAGTTAATGTACTGGCCACCTCTGGATGTCGTTGGTGATGCCACAATATCCTCCAGACTAGTTCCTCAATGAGTGTGAATTTTACCAGTTGCATGGAGCGTCCAGTGGTCGTGTGGTTGATCTGGTGCACCGACAGCATGGCTATAAATGGTAAAAGTCGCCTGATCCTGAGTGTCGGCAGAAAGAACAACTTGAACCTTCTGGGAACCTTCCTCTGGTAAGAGAAGAAGTTTCTTAAGCTCAATCTCTTTCAGGCTATAATTGTTAGTGCCAAAAGCCTCTCTGGTTGCGGCCTGAGCCATCTCGATGTAGGTTGACAGCGAAAGGGCGGCCAAGCCCTGAATGCGATGATCTTTCAGGTAAGGGATTTGTTGTGTATCCAACGTACTCTCCCATACATGCATCCGCACAGGATGGACCAGAGCGACATGGGTATCCAGCAAAGGATGGCGTTGAGAATCATGGCTATTGGCTGTTGCCGTTGCTAACCGTGGTACCTTTTGTTGAACACTGGGGCTATCCTTGGTCTCGAACCAGCACCTCTGGCGCTCAAATGGATAGGTTGGCAACGCTATGCGCTGGCGTTGATAATCATGGTCAAAGCCAGACCAATCAATATCGATGCCCAGAACAAAGAGCTTGCCCATGGTTTCCAGCAAGGTCTGCCAGTTTCCATGCTCTTTTTGCAAGGATGGCAACCACGTATGCTCCGTTTCAGGCAGACAACGTTTCCCCATATTGATCAGTGTAGCGGCCGGGCCAACCTCAACAAAGACATCGCAGTCCTGCTCGGCCAGCGTATCCAGTCCACGAGCGAACTGGACCGCACTGCGGGTCTGTGTGTGCCAATAGTGAGCATCCACCGATTCACCAACATTTAAGAGTTGTCCGGTGACATTACTGACCACAGGCAACTGGAGAGGCTTAAACGTGATCTCGCTAGCCGTTTGCTCAAATTCATCCAGCATTGGTTCTATCAATGGCGAATGGAAGGCATGCGAAACCGTCATAGGATGGGTCGCGATGCCTGCCGCCTCCAACTGCTGAACAATCTCTTGCAGCGTCGAAGCATCGCCCGAGAGTACCGTGCTCTGCGGACCATTGATAGCGGCTACTGATACCAGGTGCTGCACGGGCTCGATAAACGGCTGCAACCGCTCGGGGGCTACAAAGGCGGCCACCATACTTCCCGGCTGCTGCAGAGCCTGCATCAAACGTCCACGAGCGCTGATCAGCTTCAAACCATCTTCCAGGCTCAGCATGCCAGCGACACAGGCCGCCACATACTCGCCAACGCTATGTCCCATCACTATCTCTGGTACAATCCCCCAAGACTTCCACATCTCAGCCAGCGCATACTCTAAAGCGAACAGAGCTGGTTGGGTATAGGCTGTCTCATCCAGAGATGGATTCTCCAGAGAAGGATAGAGCACCGAAATCAACGGCTGCTCCAGATAGTTTTGCAGGATCTGGTCGCAGCGATCAAGGGCCGCGCGAAAGGTTGGCTGAGTATCATAGAGTTGCCGAGCCATACCGACATATTGTGAACCCTGTCCCGTAAAGAGGAAGGCGATCTTATGATTGCGCGCAGCCGTTTTACGTCCCTGCTGAATGGTGGGAGCTGGTTTACCTTGAAGGAAGGTTGCCAATTGTCCACGCAGCCGCTCGGTGGTTGTTGTCGTAATTGCCAGGCGGGAAGCAAAAGGCACACGGCCAGTATTGGCTGTATAACTGAGATCAGCGATAGCCGTAGCAGGATGCTCTTTTAAGAAGGCCTGGTAGCGGTGCGCCAGTTGGCGCAATGCCTCATCGCTATGCGCCGAAAGGGTCAGCAGATGCTGCGGACGCTCCATCTCATTGGTGACAGCGCGTATCGCCGGTGCCGCTTCAAGGATCATATGCACATTCGTGCCACCGAAGCCAAAGGCACTGACGCCCGCGATCCGTCGTTCAGCCGGCCAGGGCATGGGCTGCGTCGGTATCGCAAAGGTGGTGTCCTCAAAAGAGATGTGCGAATTCAGCTTCTGGAAATGTAGATTGGGGACAATTTCACCCTTTTGCAGGCAGAGCACCGTCTTAATCAAGCCAGCGATCCCCGCAGCTGACTCCAGGTGACCGATATTGGTTTTGACCGCGCCCAGCAAGCAGGTCTGCTCGGCGGCACGTTGTGGCATTAAGACAGATTTGAGTGCGGCCACCTCAATAGGATCGCCCAATGGAGTGCTGGAGCCATGAGTTTCCACATAGCTAACCAGGCCTGGCTGGATATTAGCATTGCTCAGAGCCTGACGAATGACCGCCTCTTGAGAAGGACCATTAGGGGCGGTCAGACCATTGCTGCGCCCATCCTGGTTCACAGCCGAGCCGCGAATCACTGCCAGTACAGTATCGCCATCGCGCTGAGCCTCGGATAAAGGCTTGAGCAAGACCAGGCCACAACCCTCCCCACGTACATAGCCATCGGCACTATCATCAAACGTCTTGCAACGCCCATCTGAAGACATCATCCGCGCCTGCGAAAAGGTAATTGTTAGCTCCGGCGTCAGGATCAGATTGACGCCACCTGCCAGGGCCAGCGTACATTCATGGTTACGCAAACTCTGGCAGGCTTGATGGACCGCAAGCAAAGACGAAGAGCAAGCCGTATCCATCGCCATGCTAGGTCCGCGTAGGTCCAGCACATACGAAATGCGGTTGGCCGCAATACTATGCGCATTGCCCGTGCCTGCGTAGGCGTCGGCCTCATCGGGATGGCGGAACTGCAAGCGCGAATAATCGTCGCTACTGATGCCAACAAAGACACCCGTCTGGCTGCCAGCCAACCGACTGGGAGCCACACCAGCATGTTCCAATGTCTCCCAGGCCACCTCTAGCAGTAAACGCTGCTGAGGATCCATCCCATTCGCTTCACGTGGTGAGATGCCAAAGAAGGTAGGATCAAACTTATCGACCTCAGGCAAGAAACCACCCCAGCGGGTATTCATTTTGCCGGGAGTAGCCGGAGCCTCAGCATAGTAATCCTGGCTATTCCAGCGCTCGCCGGGGACCTCCGAGATACCATCGACTCCATTGCGCAGCAGATGCCAGAACTCATCGGGATTCTGAGCGCCTGGAAAGCGACAGCCCAGACCGATAATTGCAATGGCATCCTGATCAAACGTATTTTGCTCAGGCGTCTCAACTGCCTCGGCAGCTACCTGTTCTTCCCCATTCGCCAGATAGCGAGCCAGCGCATCGATGGTGGGATAATCATAGGCCAGCGTGGGGGCCAGTGAACGATGCAACAAATCTTCCAGGTCGGCCGAAAGGCTGACCGCCTGGGCCGAATCCATACCATAGTAGGCGAAAGGCGTGCTCACATCGATCGAACCAGGTGCTACTTTTAATGCTTCCGCCACATGCTCTACCAGCCAGGAGCGCAGCATGGCTACATCGATCGCTGGTTCAGCTGGCTGCTCCTCCTTGATCGGCTGTGGCTCTGCCACCTGCGTGGTTTGGGATACTACTGGAGGAACACTGCTCTCGGCTGCATCCTGTTGCCAGGTATGAACCACATCGAGCGTACCCTGCAGATAATGTTCCTTGCTGCCCCGGCGCTGCACTTTACCGCTGGACGTCTTTGGCAGACTACCAGGTTTAATCAAGGTGATCGCATACACCTGGACCTCATGTTGTAGCGAGATCGCCTGCCGAATCGCGGCAACCACCTGATCCAGATTTGAAGATAGGGCGGTGCGCTCCACCTCATGCACAATTACCAGGCGCTCTTCACCATCAGCCTCAACCGAAAACGCGGCTCCACCATTGAGGCGTAGCGCGGCATGGCAGGACTCCACCGTCTTCTCAATATCCTGAGGATAATGGTTGCTACCGCGAATAATAATCAAATCCTTCAGGCGTCCGGTAATAAAGAGCTCATCCTGATGAGAGAAACCCAGATCACCGGTACGCAGGAAAGGGCCCTGTCCATCAGCCAGATAGGCCTGGAAGGTCTCGGCCGTTTCAACTGGCCGCTGCCAGTAGCCCTGAGCAACGCTGGGTCCAGCAATCCAGATCTCCCCCACGCGGTCGGCAGGGCATGGTGTACTGGTTTCCGGATCCACAATCAAGACCGTTTGATCATCCTGACTTTTCCCGATGCTCACCAGGGTTCTGACACTCTGCTCATCCACCGTTCCATCCTGCAGATCAGCCGTCGTCACTTCCTGAGCAAGATTTTGTTTCAGAGCCTCGCCCTGGAATGAACGAACGGTAGGGAAGACACCCTTGGTGCCAGCGCTCACCACCAGCGTAGCCTCAGCCAGGCCATAGCAAGGGTAGAAATAATTACGGCGGAAACCACAGACAGCAAAGGCCTCTGCAAAGCGCTCCATTGTATCTGAACGCACCGGTTCCGCGCCATTGGCGACAATTTCCCAATGGCTCAAATCCAGTGTCTGCTTTTGCTCATCTGTAACCTTGCGCACACAGAGATCATAGGCAAAATTAGGGCCGCCACTGATGGTCGCCTGCGTATTCGAAATCGCCTGCAACCAGCGATAAGGACGCTGTAAAAACGTCGTCGGGGCCATAATCGTAGATTCATAGCCCGCATAGAGTGGTTGAAGAACACCACCAATAAGACCAAGATCATGATAAAGTGGCAGCCAGGTTACACCATGGGCATTGTCAGGATGCTGGCAATAACGTTCGACCAGCGATAGATTATGCAGTAAGTTCCCATGTGTCACCATCACGCCTTTAGGGACACCCGTTGAGCCTGATGTATACTGCAAAAATGCCAACGTCTCACTGGCCACATCGGGCATCTCCCATTGGGAAGCATTATCAGAGAGGGTATCAGTGACAAGGACAGGTGCAGTTTGCAGTTCAGGGGTTTGATGAATTAAACTAGAAACTTTTGAAGAAAGCGTGGTGGAGGTTAAAACGACCTGGGCATCAACATTTTGCGCTATCGCTCGAAATTTTGTCAGCGTACGGTCTGAGCGAACCGCAGAAGGCGGGTACACCGGGACTGCAATAATTCCACTGTATAAGCAACCGAAGAATGCGACGATAAAGTCTAACCCCGAAGGGTAGATCAGCAAGGCGCGGCTTCCGCGAGGAACGCGTTCTTGTAGAGAAGCGCCGATAATTCTTGCTTGGTGATCAAGCTCCGCGAATGTGAGGGCATCTTTTTCTTTGTCTCCGTCAGTCAGAAAAGTGTAGATGCGCTGTTCGGGCTGTTGGACTGCCCTCCAACGTAGGAGATTGACCAGAGTAGAAAACTCACGCGAGGGTGGCAAAATACGTGTTTTCAATTTACTATTCCTGGTCGGGAAATATCGAATGCAAATTGCTAGTATAAGAGCAACAGGCAATCGAGTTACATATTTATTTATGCGTCTGTTATTGATAATACATTTAAGTCAATAGACTGTCAACCGTTTTTCATCAGAGAATCCTGGCTCCATTCTAGATGAGATTATCACACGAATGCCGTTGGCGTACATTTTTTATGTTGAACTACTGTATCCTATGTTCCAAAGTAATCGCCAAATCAAGGTAGTTTCTTTTATAGCTAAAAATGAGCCAGACTTCTTTTAAGCTACAAGAAGCCAGACTCATTTTATTCGTATTAAATTGTGAATGAATGGAAATGCGCAAATATTATTTGAGCACCATCAAGCTTATGCGAATGTATCAATTATGTATTGGCATAGAGACAATTGACGGATATGCTCTGTGCTTTCCTTATTACTCGCTGCCCAGTTGATTGACCGCATCGCCCAAAACGCGATCAAGGGTCTCGCGTTTAGTACGATAGGCCTGACGCTCCTTATTATTCGCCGCCCAGTTGATTGGCTGCATCGCCCAAAACGCGATCAAGGGTCTCGCGTTTAGTACGATAGGCCTGACGCTCCTTATTATTCGCCGCCCAGTTGATTGGCCGCATCGCCCAAAACGCGATCAAGGGTCTCGCGTTTAATACGATAGGCCTGGCGCTCATTGACATGGGGCAAAATTACCGCTTCCAGAGCACCCTGTTTCACCCAGCGACGAACGGTGGTGTCATCTACACGTAAGATATCTGCAACCTCGGATACAGTTAATAGCTCGCTCATGTGATTTTTCTCCTTTTAATCAAAAACTGTTTTTGATCATTGTGATTTCTACTGATGCACTTGTTCATAGTTGTCTATATGCTAAATAGGCTCAACACTTGAGAAGTGATCACTGCGTTGTAGAAATACACAAGAAAACATTGTATGCGCATTGTACAACAATGTGTCAGGTAAGTAAAGAGGGGGGGTAACTTTTAGTATATACAGATAGTGGGGTTAACAATGTTTTTTTTTCTATCTAGATTTTAACAGCTTTGTTACAAATACGCAGTTATGTAAAGATAGATAGAACTATCTGGCCATTTTTTAGCTTTTTGTCCCTTTTTTATACTTCGTATCAGTTAAGAAGAAGAAATTTTTTTCAGCTTTTCAAAAGATAAAACTTTAAAAGAGCGGCATTGAACAAAATTTCTTCTCTCCTGGTACTATTACAGGACCTATATCACCTATCGTAGTGTCTACGGGGTTTACAAGTCCATACGAATATTGACTCGTCTGGGATACACATACGTCGTATGAAGAGAGAAAGATAGCCATTTTGGGATAGTACGGCGTGTTTTTCTTATAGCATAAGAAGCTACGAAACCAGAGGTAAAAGGTAAAATTAATCCCTGCCAATTTTATGGTGCATCTTTGGCGACATTGGTTGCATACCCACGGTGTTCTTTTATGCATGTATATTGTGATATTTTATTATCAGTGCACGTTTAACACGGTTATTCGAAGCATGGATTGGTTGAAA
Organism: Dictyobacter formicarum; assembly: GCF_016587435.1. Next base: position 340,514 of record NZ_BNJJ01000003.1, on the reverse strand, counting down.
AAAAGAGCTGGTTTTGGTACAGTAGCAATTGATAATAATGCCTCTTTGTGCGCTATTCTTCTCTCTCAAATACTACTGTTGCTAGGGAGGTTTTGTTTATGTCAACAGATACACATAAGGAGACGCTTGGTTTCCAGGCTGAGGTAAAGCAGTTACTGGATTTGATGATCCATTCACTGTATAGTAACAAAGAAATATTTCTGCGTGAATTAATTTCAAATGCATCGGATGCGATCGATCGTTTGCGTTTCGATGCCCTTTCAGATGCATCACTATATGAGCACGACACCGATTTCAAGATACGTGTCTCATTTGACAAAGATGCTCGTACAATCACGGTCGCAGACAATGGTATTGGCATGAACCGCGAAGAGGTTATTGAGCACCTGGGCACGATTGCAAAATCGGGCACACGCGAGTTTTTCCAGGCTTTGACCGGGGATCAGCAAAAGGATGCCAATCTGATTGGTCAGTTTGGCGTCGGCTTCTATTCTTCGTTTGTGGTTGCCGACCGGGTAACGGTGCTGACACGTCATGCCGGCCTGGAGGCAAATCATGGTGTGCGCTGGGAATCTGACGGTCAAGGGGAGTATTCAATTGAGACCATTGAGAAGCCTTCCCGTGGCACTGAAGTCATTCTGCATTTGCGCGAAGACGAAGACGAACTTTTGAGCGGCTATCGCCTGCGCTCAATTATCCGCAAATATTCCGACCACATTACGCTGCCAATTGTGATGAAGTCGGAGGAAAAAGATAAAGAAAACGAATGGGAAGTCGTGAACACAGCGTCCGCGCTCTGGACACGTTCACGCAATGAAATCAGCGAAGAAGAATATAACGAATTCTATAAACACATCTCGCATGATTTCAACGATCCCCTGGCCTACACTCACAGCCGTATGGAAGGAACGCAGGAATATACCCTGCTGCTCTACATACCTGCACAGGCTCCCTTCGATCTATATACACGCGAGGTTCATCATGGTGTCAAGCTGTATGTGCGTCGCGTCTTTATCATGGATGATGCTGAGAAATTGATGCCGCGCTACCTGCGCTTCATTCGTGGTGTCATCGACTCCAATGACCTACCTTTGAATGTCTCGCGTGAGATTCTACAGCAGAATCGCATGATTGATGCGATTCGCTCGAATGCGACCAAGAAGATGCTGAGCCTGTTTACCGATCTGGCCAAAAACTCGCCGGAGAAGTACGCTACTTTCTGGGCAGAATTTGGCCGTGTCATCAAAGAAGGGTTGCTGGAAGATCACAACAATCGCGACACCCTGGCAAAACTCTTACGCTTTGCGACCTCAACTTCCGGCAGCGAGACCCAGAACGTCTCACTGGAAGAGTATGTGGGGCGCATGAAAGAGGGACAGGACAAGATCTATTATATTGTGGCCGACAGCTATGCCGCGGCCAAGGATAGCCCTCTACTTGAGATTTTCAAGAAGAAGGGCATTGAAGTCCTCTTGCTGTCCGATCCTGTTGATCATCTGGCATTGCCAGAACTGCGCGAATTCGATGGTAAGCAGCTGCAATCGGTTTCCAAGGGTGAAGTTGACCTGAGCAAACTGGAAGATGAACAGGAAAAAGAGGAACAGCAGAAGAGCGCCGATGAGGCCAAAGAACTGCTGGAGCGCCTCAAGAAGGTGCTGGGCGAGCGAGTCAAAGATGTACGTACCACCAACCGCCTGACGACCTCTCCCGCCTGTCTGGTGGTCGACGAATATGGCATAGATCCCAGCCTCAAACGCCTCTTGCAGTCCGCAGGCCAACAGATACCGAACGACAAACCCATTCTGGAGATCAACCCCCAGCATCCACTTGTCGTGCGTATCAAGAACGAAGCGGACGGACAACTTTTTTCCGATTGGGCGCATGTGCTTTTTGATCAATCGGTTCTCAGTAGTGGTGAGCAGCTAGAAAATCCAGTCACCTTTGTCAATCGTTTAAACAGCCTGCTGGCACAACTCTAACAAAAAAGCTATCAGGGTCGCCCTCGGAAATACGAGGGTGACCTTTTTTATTGTGTGTAACGCACACGGGGCGACATGGCTGTAACGAGGTAACGACCCGGTTTTTGCATTTTGTACAAATATATAAGGGGCAATTTATTGTGCAATGTGCACAAGTAAGTGAGCAATTTGCTTCGTAAAGATGTAATGAAAGGTTGGAATAATAGAGTTCCTGAAGGGCCTATGTATAGAAGTGCATAAAGATTTTTGGGGCTTCATTTTTTGGTCGTTTTTTGGCTCACAAACGCTGGATTATGCCGTATTATATGTATGTCAGCGAAAGCAAAACACAGGCAAAAGAAATCACTCGGGTGGAAGGTTCTATGCTGAATCTTTTTCTCAGTTAGCCAAAAGTATAAAGAACAGAAGTAAAGTTGTCAGCCTGAGATGACCTCAAGGAGGAGCAAACAAACATGAATACACCACACAATCACAAAGATCATATGAAAATTGGCCGCTACCAGTCCTGGTTAGAGGATGGCAAGCTGAAACTATACTACCATGAGTTTGGCAATCCCAGCGGCATGTATTGCACGATGAGTGCTGAAGAGACACGCGGCCTGCTGGAGTTGTTGAGCCGCAATAGTGAAGGCATCAACGAAGCTCTGTACATGAATGAGAAAGAGACCAGAAGCAACTACGCTGGCCTCTAGTCGCCTGACCCCTTATGAGGTTGTTTCGCTACTAGATATCCAGCCAGTGAAGCTGCGGGGGCCGTCCTCATATTTTCTATCAAGAGGACGGCCCCCGCAGTTTTTTATGTCTGTTCGATAAAAAAAAAGCTTTTCGCCTATTAGACGAAGAGCGGCTGCATACCGAGACCGGCTACCATTTTATCCATTTCTGCATCAGGAGTTGCTTTCTCAAAGCGGCTGGCAGCATCTAATACCTTTGGCAGGAGATGGATGTCACCAACAGTATTGAGGAAGACCCCTTCGTGACCCAGGACCCAATGCACGGCACGATCAATATCCTCCTGGTTTTCCAGAGGAGCATACCAGGTATTGCGATTATGCTCATCGCCCAGCCAGGGTTTGTAGGCAATCGATTTAATGGTCTGAACAGCGACATTGCGCTGTTTGCAGGTTGCCACCAGAGCATTGAAGTTCTCAGCATAATAAGGATTTTGCAGCGTCACATAATTACAGGGCAATAAGACCGAATCAAAGTCATAGCGCTCCAGGCTACGCCGATGGGTCGCGGCGATCTGGAGTCCATGGCCAGTTACACCGATGGCGCGGACCAGGCCCTGTTTTTTTGCCTCAATGGCCGCATCGATGACACCTCCCGGGCTAAGAGCGATATCCCATTCAATAGGATCGGCCAGATTATGGAATTGCCAGAGATCAATGTAGTCGATCTTCATACGCTCCAGAGAGCGCTGTAGCTCCTCCATCGCCTTAGGCGCGGTGCGCTCGCCTGTTTTAGTGGCGACAAAGAAATCAGAGCGATGTTGGGCCATCCAGGGCGCAATGCGTAGTTCCGCATCGCCATAGCTAGCTGCTACGTCGATGTGGTTTACTCCATATTTGAGCAGTACCTCTAACGTTTGATCTGCTTCCGCCTGAGTAACTGATCCGAGGGCGGCGGCACCAAATAGTGTGCGCGTGCTGTTGTGCCCTGTACGACCAAAAGGCTGTTTGGCAATAGTCATAAATACGTTCTCCTGCTTCTAAACTTTTCCAATCAACAGACGAGAGAGACATAGCGCTTTGGTCTGAATGGCCAAAGTTTTTCTTATCCTTTCGACTATGCTTTATTCAACGCATGAAATTCAAGATAGGTCAATATCTTATGTCAAGATGTAGCTAATATGATACATATTGTGATGCTCAAAGTGGCGTAATCGACCATCAAATTGAATATGCGCCCATGAATATTCTTGACGCCGGGCACCTATCTTAGCTATAGAGGCGATACGGATGAATCTGCCCATCAGTTTTGTGATGGATCTCTTACGTATTATAATGCCTTTTATAACATGCTTTTTTGTCACCTATTGGCCCGGGCATCTAGCGTTATATTCGTCTGTGCCCGCTATTTTTTGATCTCAGCGTACGAAACAACAACAAGGAGTGATTGATGGCGCTGTCCACTGAGTATTTGAATTGCCTGTTAACAGATGCAGCTGCGCGGACTGAAGATGTCGCAGCGCTGGCGCAGCGTATTTGTGCAGTAGCGGCTCCCACTGGTGAAGAGAAGGAGCGGGCCGCATTTGTGGCGGAGCTCTGGCGGGAGCGTGGTTATACTCCCGAAATTGATGCAATTGGTAACGTATATGTAAGGCGTGGGCGACAGGGGCAGGGGAAGCCAGTGGTCATGTTATTGTCGCATCTCGATACAGTTTTTCCTGCCACGACTCTGTTGAAGATTCATCGCGAAGGGGACCTCGTGTATGGTCCAGGTATCGGAGATAACAGTGTAAGCGTCGCAGCCGTTTTGGCTGTATTTGAGATGTTGGATGCATATGGCTGGGAGACGGCTGTAGATCTGCTGGCAGTGGCTAATGTAGGTGAGGAAGGATTAGGGGACCTGCGCGGTGCCAGGGCCGCCGTAGAGCGTTACAGAGATAATTTAGGCGCGGTATTGGTCGTGGATGGGAATCTGGGGAGTATTGTCAATGTAGCGGTAGGATCAAAGCGCTGGAAAATTACGGTCAGGGGTCCTGGCGGCCACTCCTTTGGTTCCTTCGGTGTCCCAAGCGCAATCCACGGTCTGGGTCGGATTATCGCGGGACTGGCAGCACTCCAGGTACCAAAGGATCCAAAGACGACCTTCAACGTGGGGGTTATCGAGGGTGGAACATCGGTGAATACCATTGCTCCGCAGGCCTCGGCACTCCTGGATATGCGTTCAATCAATGTGGATGCATTAGATACCCTGGTAGAACAGGCGCGGGCGATAGTGCAGCACCGCGCGGGTGATGGTTTGCAGACTGAGATTGAGGTGCTGGGCGATCGCCCCGCTGGAAGTCGTAGCGAGAGTGATAAGCTGGTGCAACTCTCAATGGAAGTATTGCGCTGGGTTGGATATCAGCCACAATGCGTGGCATCGAGCACGGATGCAAATATCCCGATTAGTCTGAACATCCCCTCTGTTTGTATCGGTGTCACCAGGGGCGAGAAAGCCCATACCACTGAGGAAAGTATGCATGTTTCTCCGCTTGGCAAGGGCCTCGCTCAACTGCTACGGCTCTCTGTGGAGGCGAGCGAGCTGGTGGCGACCGGGCAGCTTTAAATGCGCCGCCAGGCCGCCGCGACTAACCAATAGTGACAACGTGCTTGATGCCGCCGGGTTTCTGTAGCAGCACCTCAGAAGCCCGCTCCATTGGATACCGTTCAGTAATCAATCTGGGTAGGATAGCAGGCCAGCGTTGCTGGAACACGCCTAAATGTTCAATGGCGGACTGAAAGGTTGCTGGCCCGGCATTGACCGTACCAATGATAATCTGGTTCTGTGGAGTCAGATTATGCAGGGTAGCCGCGCTATCAATACCAAAGGGCTGTTTTGGGTTGGTACCACTGGTAAAGATAAATATGCCATTGCGATTCAGATTCTGAAGGACCTCGATAGCCAGCGGAGCGGCATCCATGGCTTCATAAACCAGGTCGATCTGACCCACGCGCTCTTTGAATGCCTCCATGGGAGTGGTTTCGGCAGAGATATACGTAGCACCGATGGCGGCCACGATATCAGCCTTGTCATTGGGAGTCTGGGCGCGAGAATAGACGTAGGTATCGAAGCCCTGGATGACGAAGAGCATCGCACCCAGCAGACCGATGGGGCCGGCACCCAGCACGACGGCGGTCAGGCCGCTTCCAGGTTCCGCGCTGGTCGCGGCGCTGGTCTGCCATGGCAGGCGCTGCTGAATCTGTAGAGCCTGAACCAGAGCTTTCTCGGCAATGGTTAACGGCTCCGTTAGCACAGCAACCTGGCTCAAAGCTTTAGGGACAGGATGCAGGAAGTGGACATCATCCACCACATATTCAGCCATGTATCCATGCAGTTCTTTAATGCCCCGTTCAGTATAGGTGCCGGTTTGACAAAAATCTTGATGACTGGCCTGGCAGGCCCGACATGCGGGATCGGCGCAGGGACGCCGCACTTCTGGTACCACCAGATCACCGGGCTGCAAATGAGTAACCGCTTCACCTACGGCAACCACTTCAGCCAGTGCTTCATGTCCCAGAATCAGATACTCACTATGTGCAGGTGGAGTGCCAAAGGCCAGGGCACAGATATGTCGATCTGTGCCACAGACCCCCACCTCCAGCAGCCGCAGCTTCACCTGCTCTGGATGTTCAATCTGGGGCTCCGGATGTTCAACTACATGGATCTCTTTTGTTTCAGGAAAGACCGCAATTGCCTTCACTAATCCATTCTCCTTATGAGTAGATACTAATAGGTTCTTCCTGCTACTATATCATGTTTGTGCTGAAGATTTACTCTCTGAAGGCGCGTTCCCTTTATTTCCGGTGGACTGATTAGCCAGTAACGGAAGCTGACCACGCCCAATGAGCATCGATTAGAACAGTATGTTATTAGGGGAGCGAGCCAACGTTTTGTTTCGTGTATGATATGATAAACCCATAGAAGTCACTGTCATAAAGGGAATGCCCCCTCTATCGATAGCATCTGCATAGCGGCGCCCCTCGCGGGGACCCTCTCGACCATCTTCTTTTACGAGCCGGTCAGGAGCATGACTCAGGTGATCTCCGCGAGGAATGCCGCTATGTCGTTATATCTCAATTGCCTGCGGTTTGTCTGATCTCTATGGATCGAACGTTATCTGAACCATTGAAGGCCATTTGAATTAAAGGAGTATCTATGAGCTTCCTCTCGTATCCAAGGACTGCCGAACAAAAACACTTGCTTGAAACAGCCGCTACATTAGCTGATCTTTTTGCGGAGCGTGCAGCGCGCTCTGACTGGGATGGTTACTTCCCGTTGGAAAATTTTAAAGATTTACACGAGGCTGGTTATCTTACGCTCTCACTGCCACGCGAACTGGGGGGCCAGGGTGCTTCGCTGTTGGATCTCGTCCATGCTCAATATCGCCTGGCCCAGGGAGATGCATCAACGGCGCTGGTGGTTACGATGCACCTGATGCATATTGGCCGGCTGGTTGAGGGACGTGAAGAAGTGCCTCCGGTTATCAAGCAACTGTGTCGGGATGTGGTGGAGAACGGGGCCATGATCAATAGCGCGGTTAGCGAGCCTGCGACCGGAAGTCCAAGTCGTGGCGGTCGTCCGCAGACTACTGCCCGCCGTCAGCCAGATGGCAGCTGGCGTATCAATGGTCGCAAGACGTTCACCACTGGCAGCCACGCACTCAGCTATTTTATCGTTGGTTGCAGCATTGAGGATGCCGGAGGAGTAGAAGCTGGCCTACCACCATTAAAGTCTGAGCGCGGTAACTTCCTGGTGCCCAGGAGTGCCGAAGGAGTGCGCATTGAAGACACCTGGAATACGGTTGGGATGCGCGGCACTGGAAGTAACGATTTGATCCTGGAAGATATTCATCTGGGTGCAGAATCTTACCTTGATGAGCAGGTACCGGTTATTCCCAGCATCCAGATGCGACAGGGAGTATGGGGGCTGGTTCTGGCCGCTGTTTATCTGGGCATTGCACAGGCCGCCCGTGACGAAGCCGTACGCTTTGCGCGTAGCCGCCGTCCTAACTCGCTCAAGCAGTCTATTGCCACTGTTCCCCATATTCAGGATAAGGTTGGTAGGATCGAAGTCCTGCTATTAGAAAGCCAGGCCTCACTCTTTGGCCTGGCTGAGCACTACACCGAAGATAGCGACAATGTAGAGTCAGCCCTGGTTGGAGCAGTCAAATATCTGGCGACCAACAACGCAATTGAGATCATCGATCTATCCATGCGTGTCGCCGGAGCTGCCAGTCTGGCCCTCAGTTCACCGTTGCAACGCTACTATCGGGACATTCGTGCCGGCCTGCACAACCCTCCCATGGATGACGTTGCCCTGGCCTCCCTGGCCAAACGCGCCCTGGAAGATCCCACCGAGCATAAATAAGGGAACAAAAAAAAGCAAGAGGGATGCGCTAAATTTAATCCCTCTTGCTTTTCTTTGGCTATTGCATGTCAGATTAGAAGGTCTCATAGAGATAGGGTTGTTGCGGCGTGAACATGCTCTGCATGATGGCCTGGACCTGCTCTGATGGATCTCCCCAGTCGCGAATGGCAAATGTAGCCGGTTCGTGGGTACCATAGATAAGCGCTGAGATGGCCTGGATTGACAGGTCACATTCCGCTGTGGTGCTGCGGCTGATCTGGAGCTTGCCATCGTTGTGCTCAAAGCAGTAGTTGCCGCTGTTCCAGGGACAGTATTCGTCATGTACGTGCGCCGTAAAGCTGCCGGGTCCAATGTGCATGCCATTGAGCCGGGTGATATCGACGACACGGCCCATTGGCGCTCCGATAGAGGTCACCCTCATGTTTAGATCGGACCACCAGGTTTCCGGTTGTTCAAACGGTGGTAGCGTTATCTCAATAATTTTAACATGATCGATATGACGTGCGAACCATTCCAGAAGCAGATAGCGGCCCTGGATGTCGTGATACCAGAAATGGGCGACCTGGAAATCATCGCCATATCCTTTTATTTTGTAGAGCATCATGCCCTTAATCTCGCCGTGTGAGCGGGCGATGGCCAGCCAGTAGGCATTCTGATCGCGTAGGCTGGACTCAAGTTTAGGCGTAAAACGACCGAAGCCATGGATTCTCTGCTGCTGGATGGACAGGTAGTTTTGATACAGTTCAAAACCCTGCGCTAATTCCACCAGTTCCACCTCTCCATCCAGATCTTTTTTGAGTAGCGGCTGCAAAGCGACTGGCGAGAAGCGTGCTTGTTTTGGTTGCTGGAAGGAAGTATAGCCGAGGCGTGCATAGAATGACTCACGAAATGGATAAAGGACAGAGATAGCATAGCCGTTTTCATGCATGTGAGCCAGCAGCGCGGTCAGCATCGCGCGGGCATGACCCTGGCGACGACCAGCGGGATGGGTGGTAACTGCTCCCAGTGCGCCCCCCTGATAGAACTGACCACGAATAGTTTGTGTGATAGGTGAGCTGACCGCACTCGCGCGCGGCTGATTTCCGTCAAAGACCGCGAAATAGGTGGCCTCATCGCGATAAACCAGATCTTTCTGCCACGTTGCTCGTTCGGGAAGCGAAGGGGTAGAACGAAAAGCATAGGAGGACAACAGGCGCGTCACCTCTGTAATCTCATCCTGCTGCATCTGGCGAATAGTAATATTGGTCATAAGACACGATCTTTCTAGTGTTATAGTATGTTATAAAAAGCATTTGGCAACGCCGCTTGATCGCGGCTAGCTCCGCTCATCCAAATGAAAGGCATACAGTATTAATGATAGTGAGGAAAAAGGTGAAAAATATTACCCAACCACTGTTTGCAAACAGCGGTTGGTCGTTTCTTTTATCTTTAGTATGATGCCACGCCAGGGATAAACCTGTCCAGTTTAAACGACTTATTCCTGATCAGGTGGAGAGGAGTGAGGTTGCGCTCCGGTGATGGTTTCTATCTGGCAAATGGCAACTGTGGAGGGATCGCCACCGAGCTCTTCAAAAAGCGCCAGGACATTTTCTTCCTGTAGCCATTCCTCTGGCAAATGGTAGTAACGCTGGGTTGGAGAGCCAGCATCCTGGGCAAAGATAATATTCTTCTGCCAGTGTTCAGTTTCACCTGTCGCAGGTGTCAGCCAATAGCGTCCGATGCAACGACCATTGAGCCAGGCCATTCCCTTCTGCATGCCGTTGAGATCAACGGTAAAGGGTCCGGCGCCCTGAGGACGGCTAAATGCTAGTTGCCACCAGCGTAAGGGCTGATTTATGGCTTCAGCGCCCTCTTGCTGCCATGACACCAGTGCGGCGCCTGCCCCGAACAAAGCGCCCCGTTCGCCAACCAGCCCGGGCTGCATCGACCAGTTGCCCTCCAACACCGTGCTATTCCAGCGCGCGTGGCCCCAGAGTCCCTTGCGCTCCTCAACCATATTGGCGTCGATCATCCAGTCACCCTTGATCAGACCTATCGCACAACTCAAAATGGCCACTTCATGCTGACCGGCCGACAACGAGAGATGGAAGGATTGGGTAAAGGCTGGACCCTCAAAGGAGCCGCGATTTTCGATCAATGGTGTTGGTGAGGTGGCGACAAACTGACCATCCACAAAAATATGGGCCATATCCGCAAAGCCGATCAATGATAGCGTGCCTTCTTCTGCATCTGACGTCGAAAAGGTCGTGCTATACCAGCAATAGTCGGTGTGATCATGCGTCAGCGACAGTTGCTCAATCGGTCGTGGTGCTTTGACGGAATTCTGTAGTGCTGCCGGCCAGTGCTGGGGCAAAGGTTCTGGATACCATGTGGCCTGCGCAATGGCTCGCTCCAGCGGCTGGTGTGTCAGTTGTAGTGTATGGGACGTATCTACCTCGGCAGTATTATAGCGTATGACTCCATCACCGACCAGCAGCACGGCGTGTGCGGGCAACTCTATCTTCTCCTCGCCTAGTAGACAGGTAGCAGGAAGAGGAGCGTCATTGCAAAGAAATGTCAGCGATTGAGTATCATTGACATAGGTGTAGGCCCATTGCTGTTCACCCAGCGCTTGTGGTTGTGGCCGCTCCTGTTCTAGCAGCAGGCTGGCATATGCATGGAGCACCTGGTGTAAACCAGCCAGGTGACGCGACTTGGTAGTGGGTTGACCAAACTCATTGAGTGGCGCATTAAAATCATAGCTGGTGGTTTGCAGATACATCGCTTCGCGCCCAAAGTTGGTTCCGCCGTGCCACATATAATAATTTACGCCCGTGCCTCCGGCCGCAATAAAGCGCGCCACGCCATATGCCACATCCTGAGGCGTGCGAATATGATGGGGATAGCCATAGGTATCGTACCAGGCGGGCCAATTCTCGGTCCAGATGCCAGGCTGATCAGGATGGTTGAGCGCATGCTGTTCCAGCATAAGATGGGCATAGAAGCCATTCATGGTCTCGATGGCTCCTTCGGTGGCTCCCACGCACATTACCAGCGGCACTCCTAGATTGAGCGCCTGCCCCAACTCGCTGACCCAGCGCAGATAGCGTTGTCCCTCCGCGCCATAGCGACTGGCGATATTCTCATACTCATTTTCAAGCTGAACCAGAATAATCGGGCCACCGTGAGAAGCCAGCAAGGGACGTATATAGTCGACCAGGAAACGTACCCAGCGTTCCATCTCGCGCATAAACGGTTGATTATAAGTGCGGATCGCCATATTTGGCACCTCGCGCAGCCAGGAGGGTAGTCCTCCATAGTTTGTTTCCGCGCAAATATACGGCCCAATGCGCAAAATGACATGCAAGCCATATTGTTCTGCCAGTTCACAAAAATGAAACAGATTCAGGCGATCCGAAAAATCAAACACCCCCTGTTCCCGTTCATGCAGATTCCAGAACACATATGTCTCAATCGTATTCAGCCCTGCCTCTTTGCTCTGGCGTAGCAGTTCTGGCCACATAGCGGGCGTACTGCGAGGATAGTGGATCGCCCCGCTCACAATCAACGTGCGTTGCCCATTGATAATGACTGCCCGCGAATCATAGCTCACCGTTGCAGATATCTCCATAAAATGAATATATACCTCTCTTCTCAACACAGAAAAAAAGCTTGCCGCATTGCCCGGACAAAACTCTTAACGCCTACACTGCTTATGTTTTATAAATATATATGCCATCTGCATTTAAAGTAAAGCGCCCGCAAGGGGCGCACCTACGACGTTTTCGGATGGTGAGGAAAAAGCGCCCGCGAGGGGCGCACCTATCTCTTAGATGGTTTAGAGAGGGATGAACAGAAGGAGCCGGCAGTATGATGAATGTGCGCAACTTTGAGGGCGACCTCTTCGCTCTCATCTACTTCAGGCCGAAACTCTGGTGAAATGTTCCATTGGAACTGGTCAGCATCGGGATAGGAGGCGGCGAAATGACGCAGGGCGGGTGGAATCAAGCGTAGGCGACGATCAATCCATTCTCGATCCCAGGGACCATTTTCAAGGATCTCTTCGGCGGCACGGAACTCGTAATAAATGGTGCGGCGCAAAGCTTTGCCCTCAACCTCTTCTGATCCATGCACAACCATCACATCGTGCAGCAGCACATCACCGGGTTCCATCTCCACGACAATCGCATCAGGCGGATTCCAACCCCATTGCTCTGTAAGAGCACAGAGGTCCTGACGCTGGAGTTGGGTTTTGGGGATCACATGCAAGGCGCCGGCATCGGCGCGTGAAGTATCCAGATAGAGATCAAAATTGAAGATACGATGTTTGCGCCCATGGACAGCATCCTGGTGCCACGGAATAGCAGCCCCATCATGTTTTTCTTTGAAGACCATTGATTCATAAGTTGGTACGAAATTTCTGCCACACAGGCTCTCGGCGACTCCTAACACATAGGGACTACCCAGTAACTCCAGCGAGGCCACCTCTCCTTTGTTATGCACATAATTTACCCGGAACATGACTCGTCCATGCTCACGTTCAGCAAAGGCATAATCTTCATATAAAGGATCGTTGGCATCGATACTCTTGCCCTTTTCAATCCAATGTTCACCGGCATTCTGCAGACGCACCAATAAATCTTGAGGAATCCACTGACGCAGAATCAAATAGCCATTCTCATCGAAAAAACGAATTTGCTCCTCGCTCAGATGATAGCTGGCGATCTGAGGTATGTTGCTGGTCAAATGTTCGTTTGAAGTGGTCATCGAGTGCTCCTCTCGTACATAACTTTGTATTGATATGAGCTTCTAATACAGACTATACTTGATAGAATGAGAATAATCGTCTCATTTTGAACGTCATTTGTCTTAGATCCTAAGGTCAGATTACATGTCATCTGAATTCTTAAACACTGATATGACTGTACTGGGTCTGTCGCATGGACATATGCGCTTGACACCGATGTTGAGCGCCCATCGGCATAATGAGGTGGAGTTGAATTTTGTTGAGAGTGGCACCATGACCTACCTTTTTGGAGGAACGCAAGTTGTTCTTGAGGCCGGTCAGCTGGCCTTTTTCTGGGCTACCTTGCCTCATCAAGTGGTCCAGGTGCGGGAAGAGACCAGATTCCACTGGCTCACTGTCCCATTTTCTTCGTTCTTGCAGTGGCGATTGCCACCAACCTTTATGCAGCGAGTGCTATGCTGTGAATGTCTGGTAGGGCGGGGAGAGCTCGCTTTACTGCAGCAACAATTTCAACAATGGCGTACTGATCTGCGAGCCCAGACTGAAGAGCAGAATCTGATCGTACTGCTTGAAGTTGAAGCCTGTGTGCGCCGCCTTGCATTAACTATGACCATAGCTAGTGGAACTATGAATGCAGAGACATTACAGAGTATGGAGCCACATTTACTGAGCAAGGTCGACCAGATGACCTGCTTCATTGCTGAACACTATGTTGAGCCATTGCATACGCAAGATATCGCTGATGCGGCCCATCTCCACCCTAACTATGCCATGAGCCTGTTTCGCAAGCACATCGGCATGAGTGTGCTCGATTACATTACGCGCTATCGGCTCGCGCATGCCCAGCGCCTCTTAATTACGACCGATGCCAACATTTCCACCATTGCTCTCGCAGCCGGCTTCGGTTCTGTCAGCCGCTTCTACAGTGTCTTCAAAGCCTCTTGCGGCATGCTTCCCGGCGAATATCGTAGCGGTCTGCGGCTGCCTATGCTTGAAAAATAGCGCTGGTGAGATATGGTGCGTTTTCTTAATATGATGTATACTATCCTATTGTTCATGTAAAGATTTTACAGGGCAGAAAGGATATCACAGGGTAGTGGATTGTATGAAACAATCTCCTATGATATACTATTGCAGTATTCTCAGGGCGGATCGAACAGCAATGATTGGTGTCTGAGCACTCTGCCTGCAGCAAAAGATGCGGTATGTGCTGATAAACCCAATCGATTACGCACCGGGAACAAAATGTGGACTACATTTGTTCTAATTTGTAGAAGCCACAGAATAGACTTCTAACAAGACAATTTTAGGCGAAAGGGGAATATCACAATGCCTAAGAAGGGTGAACTTTCAAAAACCGCCCGTGCCTCGCTGGCGAACCGCGAGACCGTTAACCACCAGACCCGCCACATTTGTGCTTCTTGTAATGAGCCAATCTGGTTGATGGACCTGTATCCAGTGAAAGTCATGGGTAAAGGTATGTCCTACTACCACAAGGACCACTACAAAGTACAGTAAAAAGAAAAATAATTCTTTGATCCTGGTTCAGTAAGAAAGAACTATACGAGCCAGGTATCATTGTCAAAAACAGGCTTCCCACTTCGCGGAAGCCTGTTTTTTATGTATATATTAGAAACTGCTTGAAAAGTATATGCTTCGTGCCTGCGGACCTGACGTTTCGCGCCGCAGGCGGACGTGCGCACGCCAATCAGACACATTCGTAGCGCTTGACAATCCTGTCCTGAACTGGCACAATCGGCAACATAAGCGATGGAAATGATAGCTGATACACTCTGCAAATGTTGGAACCTCTCTTGGAACTTATTTTTTTATCCGATAATCTGAGTGATAGGACATTTTTGACAGGGTGCTAGGAGTGTGTGAATGGCACAGACAACAAAAGAAGAACATGTGCAGGAATTGAAGACAACCCCTCATGTCACGACTGTAGCTTTCCAGGGTGAACTTGGAGCATTTGGTGATGAGGCCGTGCGCGACTATTTTGGCGTCCAGTTGCAGATCAACGCCGAACCGATTCCCTATCGAGCATTCGCCGATGTTTTCCACGCCGTCGCAGCGGGCGAGGTCGACTACGGGCTGGTCCCGGTTGAAAACTCGCAGGCCGGCAGTATCAATGATGTTTACGACCTCTTGCGTCAGCACGACTTATTTGTAATCGGTGAGATTGGTCATCCCGTCAATCACTGCCTGTTAGCTCTGCCCGGCCAGCAAATCAGTGATATCAAACGCGTCATCTCGCATCCACAGGCACTGGCCCAATCCGATGATTTTTTGCGCAAGCTGGGAGCTGAAATTGTCGCTACATACGACACCGCTGGCAGTGCCAAAATGGTGCGTGAAGAGCAGCTTGTCGGTGTGGCTGCCGTGGCGGGTACGGGCGCCGCAGAACTCTACCAGCTGGATATTTTGGCCCATGACATTCAAACCATTAAGGACAACTATACACGCTTTATTGTTCTGGGACGGGAGCCAGCGCCGCGCCGTGAAGGACCGGCCAAGACTATGCTGGTAATGGCGACCGCGCACCAGCCCGGCTCACTCAATAAATGCCTGGCTTTTCTGGCTGACAACCAGATCAACCTGCTCAAGCTCGAATCGCGCCCCTCGCGCCAACGTGCCTGGGAATACGTCTTCTACCTGGACTTTGAAGGACATCGCGACGATCCACATGTGCGCAAAGCCCTGGCCAAACTGGCCGGACACACCACCTTCTGCAAAGTCCTTGGATCTTTCGCGCGCAGCATCTAAGCAATAAGAGGCACGACTCGTAGGTGCGGGACTTGCTCCCGCAAGGAGCGCACCTACGTTATGCGTCTCAAAATATTTTATGAAAAAAGTAGTTGGCCATTTTCTAGATATACAATTTGCTGCATCTCAAGAGCGCGAGCCGCATAAGGCAAACGGCCTGCCAGGTTGCTGGAGAGCCGGGGTAGCGCCTCCTCGAGAGAAACAAAGGCATAGTCACTTAGTTCCTGCTTCTGTAGTTTAATGGCTGCAATCTGGGCAGGTGTCAGCATACCTCCATAGAAAATAAATTGGAGGGACTCGTTTTTACTTTCCATACGTGTGAGATATTCCACGCAGAGCAAGCGCTCCAGCGTAATCATTAGCCCGATCTCTTCTTCAATCTCGCGTACACAACCCTGGTGTGGTGCCTCATCTAGCTCGACGGTTCCACCTGGAAGCAACCAATGGTCGGTATAGGTTGGATTGACGATCAATATATTGTGCGCCTGGTCTAGAAATAATGCCGCTGCCCCGACCCTTTTGCGTGGAAGCGACTCATAAAAAGCAGACTGATCCAGCATATGACACCTCTTCTTATCGCATTTATTCCAGTGTAGCACAAAAATAGCCTGCCATTCAGTTGAATGAGCGCAGCTGTCTGGAAGCGATTACCGCTCCTAAAAAGCTTATCCTTTAGAATGGATGAGTTGTGGCGATGAAGCTAGCCGCATCCGGGCGGCATTTCCAAATGCTTTTCACACCAGGCAGTTATTCATATCTGTCGAGAGTAGAAGGATGTCATAGAAAAAGAGGTACCCACTTACATGGATACCTCTTGGGGTCTGTGCATATGGTTTGTATTTAGCGTTTGATGCGTAAGGTATTGATGAAGTTCGCGGCCATCTCTTCGTAAGCCTCGGCATAATACTCTTCAACACGACCAGCGTCGCAGAGAGTGGTCAAGACAGAATCGATGGGCAGATTGCCCAGCAGAGGAGCACCAGTCATCGCAACCAGTTCTGTCCCATTGCCGGGACCGAAGATTTCGTAGCGCTCACCATTGGGGGTCTCGAAATAGGCCATATTCTCAACCACACCCACGATCGAGCCCTTCAGCTGCTGAACCATATGAATACATTTCATAACAATCATTGTGGCCAGCATTTGTGGAGAAGAAACTACTATCACTCCATCCAGTGGTAGAGCCTGCATCACCGTCATCGGCGCATCAGATGTTCCGGGAGGCAGATCAACCAGCAGATAGTCCAGATTACCCCAATCTACATCGCTATAGAACTGCTTGATGGCGCTAGAGATCATGGGGCCACGCCAGACAACGGGATCGCTCTCCTTTTCAAGGAACATATTCATTGATACGATTTTGATTCCACCCTTGCTGCGTAAAGGCTCGATGCCGCCGTTGGCTGATTTCGTGGGCTGACCCTTCGTGCCAAACATACGAGCAATACTTGGACCAGTGATATCACCATCTAGAATACCGACTTGTTGACCCTGACGGCGCAAAGAAACAGCTAACAGACCGGTGACCAGCGACTTACCAACGCCACCCTTTCCGCTCATAATAGCAATCACTTGTTTGATTTTACGATCAGGTGCCCCGGATGCCATGGTCAGAGGTACACCGCGCCCCACAGGCGCCTTCTTCGGTGTAATAGACGTTGGTTCGCCATGAGCAGCAGCATTTAAATCTTTGATCAGCAGATCTAGCTTCTCAGGAGAAAAACGGTGGGTTCTGGCTCCCCCCGCCACACTTTCGCGCGCCCCTACTGCACAGGCGGTACAGGGCAGACCATGCCCGTGAAAAACCTTCACAGTTGCGGGAAATTTGGTCACCACATCATGTATCACCATGTCGGCTGTAATAGTTTCCGCCATGTTACGTATCCTCATTCGCAACAGAGGACACAGGACTCTCTGTTGCTCTTTTCTTCAGAAAGATAATAAAAGTGAGCTCTCCTATAGATACATAGAGAGAGTAGTTAATTCCGACTTGCGTACTCAGATATTATAACACACCACGGTGAAAAGTGACTATAGTGATGAAAATATTTCGCAGTCGGAGAGTGCAGATTATTTGATAGTATACCGCTCATCTATACGGCATGCAAGCGTGACGCATATTCGTGTAACAGGCGCGACATCCCAGACGACCATCCGCGCGTCTGGGATGTGAGGCCGTGGTCTTTCCCCGTTACCACAGGAGAGGTGAGTCTAATTGCATGTAGCAAGTGGTTATGCTATGATGAGCTCAGTGTCGCATAATGCATTATTGGGCCACAAAGGAAGCAGAAGAGATGGAAACAGAGAACGAATTTACCTATTTCCAACAGGTCACCATTTTTCGCGGGTTGAGTGAAGATGAGATTCAAGAACTGGCATCGGTCGCCAGGAAAAAAACCTTCCGGTCCGGAGAAGTTATTTTCCATCGTGACGATCCCGGACAGGTCATGTATGTTATTAAAGAAGGTAAAGTCAAAATTTGTCTGATCAGCCCGGACGGACAAGAGATCTCGTTAATTGTGTTTGGCAAAGGGGATTATTTTGGTGAGTTCGCTTTACTGGATGGGCTTCCGCGTTCAGCTGATGCCATTGCTCTGGAAAAAGTTGAATGCTACACACTGCAGCGTAGCGATTTCCACAAAGCCATCATGAAAAATCCCAAAATTGCTATTCGTGTCATGGAGGTTCTCTGTGAGCGCTTGCGTAAAACGGACCAGCAGGTAGAGGACCTGATCTTTCTGGATGTCTATGGGCGCGTGGCCAAGAAGTTACTCGAGTTATCGGATACCCATGGCAAAAAAGTCGAAGGTGGTATTCGCATCGAAGTGCGACTGACGCAGCAAGAACTGGCGTCTATGGTGGGCGCCTCGCGCGAAAGTGTCAACAAAGTACTGGGTTACTTCACCGACAAAAAATACATCAGTACAGATAAGCATCGCATCACCTTACATAGAGTAGCAGATCTGGAGCGACGCATCTACTAACCAGCAGACCTGTACTTTTGGTTGTCGTGTTACTTCACCCTTCAACGGTACGTTCCATGATGTCAGGTACACGTTTTCACGTATGTTTAGTATGCGTTGAAGGGACATCAACTTTTGGAGAAAGTTATTATAAACAACGATAGTCAATATGCAATAGAAGAGCATGAACAGACTCCATTCACCTCAACCGTGGAAGATCCCAATCCGACGCCATCCAGCTTTTTTACCCGGGTTAAAGCCCTGATTGCATTGATGAGGCCTAAGCAGTGGACGAAAAACGGCGCCGTTTTTATTGGTTTGGTGTTTGCCAGTGAGTTATTTCATCTCTACCCATTAATACGAGCGATTGTAGCCTTTATTACCTTTTGTTTTGTTTCTAGCACTATTTATGTTTTAAATGACCTGCTTGATATCGAAAAAGACCGCCTGCACCCTACCAAACGTTTCAGGCCACTGGCATCGGGCGTTTTACCAACCTCCTGGGCCAAAGCGGCTCTGATTGGCCTGCTCGGCGTTTGTTGCGTGCTAACATTCGTACTTTTTCTGATTCCATCGCCACCTGATATTTATCGCTCGCTGGGGGGAGCCAACGTGCTATTTGCCCTCAGCATAATCGCTTATCTGGTAATGATGGTATTTTATAGCTTCCGTTTAAAGCATGTTGTGTTGATCGACGTTTTTTGTATCGCCGCAGGTTTTGTATTGCGTATTATTGCAGGAACCGTCGTGATTCCTGTCGTCATCTCTCCCTGGTTATACCTGGTAACCTGTTTCCTCTCCCTCTTCATGGGATTTGGGAAGCGGCGCCACGAATTAGTACTACTCCAGGGACAGGCGGGTAGTCATCGTAAGATTCTAAAAGAGTATAGTATTCCTATGCTAGACCAGATGATTACCGTTGTTGTTTCTGGTACATTAATGTCGTATAGCCTTTATACTGTCCAGGGGCAGACAGGCAATCATCGTTTAATGATCACCGTCCCCTTTGTATTGTATGGAGTATTTCGCTATCTCTACCTGGTCTATATGCATATGGACGGAGGAAGTCCTGATGAGATACTCTTACGTGACCGCCATATACTGGCAGCCGTTCTGTTATGTGTTATCACTGTCATAGCTGTTCTTTACTTGCTGCCACATCCGTAGTCATGGAGCATATATTTGTTTACTCGTAAGATACGTACCGGTATTATATGTTCACTTGTACTGGCCTTTATTGTTATCGTCGCGATTGCACTGTATGCGGATCTTCCGCATATGGTGGAGGCGCTTACCCGTTTTCACTGGGTATATATTCCGCTCATTTTAGGATTTACCCTGGTGAATTATGCCGGGCGTTTCATCAAATGGCAGTATTATCTGAAGCGCCTTAAGATAGAAATCTCCAATAGGGAAAGCTTATGGATTTTTCTGGCGGGGTTGTCAATGGCAATCACCCCTGGAAAAGTGGGCGAACTCCTAAAGTCCTATCTCCTCAAGCGCTCGACGGGGACGCCAATCAGCCGTACTTCTCCTATTATTGTGGCTGAGAGACTGAGCGATGGTATAGCGATGCTGGGGTTAGCGGCGGCCGGTCTCGTTCTTTACGGCATTGGTTGGGAAATCTTACTCCTCTTGCTGATTTTTGGTGTGGGCGCAATTATTCTGATCCAGAATCGTCCATTAGTCTTGTCCTTGCTACAAAAAGGTGAGCGATTCCCTCTAATAACTAGATTTGTCCACCTGGTACGTGAATTTTATGAAAGCGCATATACGTTGCTCCAATGGCGGCCATTGTTACTGGCCATAGGTATTGGTATCATTTCCTGGTCAGGAGAATGCGTCGCATTATATTTTGTCTATAGTGGGCTGGGTATTGCCGCGGGTCCTGACCTCTTTGTTAAATCAATGTTCATTTTAGCGGTTTCTTCGCTGCTCGGATCAGCTTCGGGCTTACCGGGCGGCCTGGGAACTGCGGATGGCAGCATGCTAGGCCTCACACGTCTACTGGTAACATCATCTGCGACCCTGGGAGGAGCGGCGACTCTGCTGATTCGCCTTTGTACGCTCTGGTTTGGGTTGCTGGTCGGCATGATTGCCCTTTTCCGCATTCGCTGGCTACAGCGCCTCCGTGGCCTCGATTCATTAGATAGCGACTGGGATGAACAACAGAAGCAGAAGCGTAGAATTGCGCAGCCTATATATGATGACCTGACGTATGTAACCGACGGTACGCTGACATCCACGAACACAGGAGAAAAGTTTGTATGAAAACCTTAATTATTATTCCAACATATAACGAGTACGATAACCTGCGTCCTCTCTTAGAGACGATTTTCTCGTACGCACCACAGTCAGATATTTTAATTGTCGATGATAACTCACCCGATGGAACCGGTCAGCTGGCTGATCAGTTTGCGGCGGAGGATCCACGCGTCCATGTATTACATCGCGCGGGCAAACTGGGCCTGGGTACCGCTTATGTGGCTGGCTTCAAATATTCGATTGAGCACAATTATGATGCCGCTTTCGAAATGGATGCTGACTTCTCGCATGATCCTAAATATCTGCCCGACTTCTTAAAAGCCATCGAAACAGCGGACCTTGTCATCGGCTCTCGCTACATCCCAGGTGGTAGCACACCCAACTGGTCTTTTGGTCGTCGCTGTATTAGCGGATGCGGGAATATTTTCGCGCGCTTCATGTTGGGCATCCCGGTCCATGACTGTACTGCCGGCTTCCGTTGTTATCGCCGCGAGGTATTAGAAAGTATCGATCTCGACACCATTCAGTCGCAGGGCTACGCCTTCCAGGTAGAGCTGGCTTATCGTGTGATGAAGCAAAGGTTCCGCATCACCGAAATTCCCATTACCTTCATGGATCGCCGTGTGGGTAAGTCCAAAATGTCGCGCAAAATTGTCATTGAGGCCTTTACCTATGTTGTTCGAGCTCGCCTGGGTAAAGTGCCTATGCCATCGCCCGCATTGCGCAAAGAGACCAGCCGTGTCGAGGTTGCTCAGAAGTAGCGGAAGGCCCGGTTTATCAGTTTAGCTTTGCATTAATAATGAGCGTTTGCTGTCACCAACACATGTTTTACGCAGCGAGCGCTTATTTTAATGTCTTTCTATCTATGCGCAGTGATTTGTAGCGGCGCGAGGACTTCCCTTTCTTTTTTGGAGAAGGTTTGCTGGCCTCTTCATTATCCTGCTGATACTTATAGGTAGGATCGATACCATAGACGCGGCGCATCTCCTGGCGATGCTCGGAGCGGAGGAGCATATCTTGTGGAGTGGCATTGAGGGCAGAGACTAATCCCTGGGTCGTGAGGGCGTGGCCTCCTTGCTGGATCACATTGCGCTTGACTTCTCCATCGTCACTATACATCATCACCTCTACCCCCTTATGATTGGCCTCAGTGGCCAGCCGGGCAATGACGCTATCGGCAGTTTCCCCATATTGTGAATAGATGACGCAGATATGATCAATGTGCTGCATTTGTTCGCGACTTCCCTTGCCATCGAAAACCACCACGACACGATCAGTCGTATTGCGATAACGATTCTTTAACTGCTTGATAAGCAGATTGCGCGCCTCCGCCTGACTTTTCCCTTCCACATATTTGAACATCGCGTTATTTTTAATCACATTGTAGCCATCGACTAAGATATCAAACCCCATAGCATGTACTCCATATCAGGTCCTTGCGCACTCACCCAGGTACCAGACATGGGTAAAATAACGATACGTTGTCTGGCTGCTCATGAGCATATGCTTCTTCTCCTTTGACCTGTAACTTAATTATTTTTGGTAATACTATCTATTGTATCTTACTTTAAGCTAATTGACAGCATCAATTAACCGATCAGGCTAACGGCGGGATGCCGTGTCTGGTTGCCCAATTAGCACAATTGCATAGTTAGATTACGCAAAGCGAGCATTCATGGATGAATCTGCCTGATCAGTTGCCAGAGGTATGCCAGTTCAGCTCTAATATTGACATGTAGAAAATGTTCGATTGTAGTATTGGCTGTACTGGAGAAAAGGGATGTCACGATCAGCACGAGAATAGCCAGAAGTAAGATAAAGAGGACGATAGTGATGAGGGATTCCAGCGAGAAGCCCGTTTTCTTGTCTGTATAATCACTGGCTTTGTGCGGTGACTGCTCCTCTGGCCTACCCAATGCTATCGTCGTTCTGTGGCGTGGGGGACGTGTCGCAATTTCATCAATGGCGAGTTTTTTCTTATAGTTACGGACAGTAGCGTCCTTTTGTAGCCGGGCAGCCTGATGGTGAGATGGGGGTATAGTCGGAAATCTGGCCTGAGGAGCTCTCATGGGGAGACGTTCGATTTGCCAGGCCTCTTCTTCCTCCTGTGTCTTTTCTCTGTTGGTTGTCGTGTGGGTGGTTGGAGGAATAAGCTGTGCTTTGATGGCTCTCTGGAGTGGCAACGTTTCAGCCGTATCAACCGAAGCGATCCCCTGGAAGCGGCCGGGTTTTACACACACCAGGCGCACTGGTGTAGCGTGCTTGCGGCGCAATTGAGCCTGCCGCGTTGTCGCAAAGAGCACCCCCTGCAATGGAGCCGCCTGGGCCCGAAAAGGCA
This sequence comes from Dictyobacter formicarum, assembly GCF_016587435.1. Next base: position 317,396 of record NZ_BNJJ01000003.1, on the reverse strand, counting down.
GATTGGCCTCTACGCAACACTCACCGCAGACCCCATGGACATTATCCCAGCACTGGGGACAGGCCGGTCGACGACAACGGAAGCAAAAGTGACACATACTCATGAACGCCGACTCCAATGCCATTGGAGGAGCCTGCAAAAGATAATGATGTTCCTGCGACGGAGCGTACGTTGCCTGACAGATACGACATGAAATAGTCATCGGCAACCCTCCTTTCTGTCGTGGGCCGGCCGACTCGGGATCAGGCCTGGACAGTGTGTTTGTCACAATTCCTCCAAATACTATACAGCGTTCTATCTTGAATGAACTTCTGTTGTTATTATACCTTGTTTCTAACAAACTCCGTGCGCGAAAAAGAACAAGCAAGCGCTTCAAGCTCTCTTTCAAGATAGCCCTGAAAATTAGAAAAACGCAGATTGCTACAAAATTCGGGGTAAAAACATTTGACATTGAGAGGCAAGTCTGGTATTATCTATTCACGCGAGACGGTGTGAAGAGCACCAACACGCAAGCACCTCTGGAGCCGTGGTGTAGTGGCCTAACATGTCTGCCTGTCACGCAGAAGATCGCGGGTTCGAATCCCGTCGGTTCCGCTGTCGCACCCGGGATTGTTATTGCTTCCCGGGTAGTTTCCCTTCTTTCCTTTCTCTTCCAATCCAGTGGCTGCTATTGGGATGTTGATTTCTCTTTTCATTGGTAAATCGGGCTGCGAGCTTGTCTAACCAGACATTACCAAGATCATCAACGATATATCTGATAAGCTTCTTGTAATTCACATAGGTACTAATATGGAGCTGGATTCTATGAGCGTTCTCCAATCAGTCCTCCAAATAGTCACCCAGTTTCTTTCTAGCAGCGGTGACTACAGTCCACTTCTCTAACTCCCGTAACACCTCGTTCTTTTTTTAGATAGCTTCCTGTTTGGTTTTACAGTCGCCTGCTCCACAACCGTCTCAGTGATGTACTCACTATGGCCCTCTTCATCCTGCATCAACACCTTGCGTTCACGCTTGACCTGTCGTGTCCCTTTCTCGCTCGTTGTAAGAGCCTTCGTCAGGTACTTCGTGACATAGCCAATGGCGCGAGGATTACGGAAACGCTCAATGTGTCCAATCTCCGCTATCCCGTGCCGTGCCGAGCGCCACAGCGGCTGGATCACCTCTTTATAGGGGATGCTATCCACGCCCTTGATCAACAGGTGCCAGTGAAAGCCATTTTCCGCAAAGTTCGCATGTCGCTCCCGTACTGCAAAACACTCCACTGGATACGCCGGACGAGCGCCAATACGGCCTCGACCTCGACCTTTTGACCCACGACTCAAGGCTTGCATGAAGGTTGTCAGCGCCCTGCTTTCGTCAGCGTCAGGAATAACACTGGTTCAGCAGCCTTGACCAACTGTCGCCACAGATCTACTTTCCGAGGACCACAGTGAAGGCAGTCCCAGCGGTTGCAACGCGCCCGGACTTCTTCACCCGTCTCGTGATTCAAGAAGCGGTGACGTACTGCCCAGGGATTGCGACAATACAAGAGCGTATCAATGCCCATTTCTTTCGCCATATCCGCTTGCTGCTCAATTGGTGGCAGCTCCCAGCGCCTTCTCTCTGCTTTGATAGCTATCACTTTTCCCATAGGCATCACCTTCAAATACGTAAAATTCGTGCTATAATTGCTTTAAACCCCTACTAGGAGCACGCTTTATGCTTATTCCGTGGCGCGAAGCACTCAAAAGGCCCAACAAACTTGGTTATAGCTTAATGGGTATAGGAGCCCTTGTTTTTTTCACAGCGTGGGTCATTTTTCCACTAAATGAGCATTCAAATCTCTTTCCCGCGTTCGTTTTTGTTGTGAAGACCTATTTCGTTCTTATGGCACTTAGCGGGATTCTCTTTGTGCTTGGAATGTATATTTGGCAAATAAGTGCCCGTCGAAAATGGCTCATGGACCAATGATTTTTACTTGTGTGATATATGCTTATAAGGGTCAAGAGAAGCAAGATAGCGAAGGCCTATCTTCCCTACCAAACAATAGCAGCGTTTTAATCACCCCAACATTTGATGCTGGAATAGCTGATAGACTTGAAAGTGCAGAAATTATCATTAACTTGGCCTGGGAGAATTGGTTTGCTTCACGACCTCGTGAAGTTGCATGAACCGTAAACAAGCTACTACCCCGGCCTAGAAAAAATGGCGTACTCATTCTATCCAGCTATCCATACCACACATGCAAAAAATCTTGCTATTCGGGCACATGGCTTGTTAGGTAGTGTTTGTTCGGATGCATTGCAACATGACACGACTCTTTTTCATTATATGCAAGCATATAGGATAGCAGAAGAAAAACACGAGACAGATTTAATGGCTACCTATTTGTGTTTCATAGGTGAGAGGCACCAGAACGACCAGCTCAGCACACGTTATGAAGTTTCGATTCATTTAGACAAAATTAATAGGTCAATCAGCTTGAAAGGCCCATCGAGGTGGATGGCAAGCCATGAGAAAATGGGCCTGTGGATGGTTCGGGTCCTCTCTGCCCCATTCTTTACAAACTCTAAATATAAATCAGCCTCAGAAGCCAAAGAAATCTCTTTTACTGGATGCAGCAAGGAACCAGTAAAAGAGCCTTTTTTAGCATTTTTTGTCCAAACCGCATGTTGGAGGCGCCTATTTTTAACAACGTCTGAGGGCATTTCGTAACTCAGAAACCCTTCCATGTATGAGCTAAAACGCGTTTGGGAGAGCGGATGAGATCGGGGCGGCCAGCCTGCTGGGCAGCGAGAGCGACGATGATGGTGGCCGTGTAGGTCAAGGAGACCTGCCGAACCATGGTGGACCAGCCAGAGAGAGGAGGGCGTTGGAGGTGAAAAAACAGAAAGACCCGACCAAAAAAGCGTTCAATGCCACTGCGTTTGCCCAATTCCTCCCTGGTCCAGGTAGGAGACAAACAGAAGAAGTTCTTCTGCCTCTTGGGATTCCAGGGGATGACCGCGACAGCGCCCAGAGTCACATGAATCCAGGTGATGAGACGCAATCCCCAATAGGCAGCATCCAAACGAATAAAGCGCGGGCGGATCTGATAGAGACGCACGGCCCATACCAGCAGAGGACGCGCGAAGGGAGTATCATGGGCGTTGGCGGGAGAGAGCAGAAAGAAGAGCGGCAAACCGGAGCCGCGACAGATCAACGTATGGACCCGATAGCCGCGTAAGAGCGGACGGGGATGTTGAGCAGGCGCGTGACCGAAGGCGGCATCAGGATCGGCCCGGTGTCAAGCAAGGATAGGAGCACTGTCGATAATCAGATCGCGGGCACCAATCAGCCGACTACGGATGGCGGTCAAGACGCTGAGGATGAAGAGAGCTTCCGGCAGTGGGGCTCCTGCTTGTTTCCCGCGCTTGCATTGCTGCGAAGGGCAGGGAATGTGGGGATGTCCATCTTTGCCCAGTGGCAAGCCACACGCCAGGGCTAAGGCGGGCCACGAGCGGAGCCAGTCGCGCATATCTTGGTAGGAGAGTCGCCACAGCGTCCGCAGGAGCGCAATGAGCAGCAAGAATGCTTCGCTGTACGTTCGAGGTGCCCCTCCTGGACCTGCAGGCAACGGAGGAGGGCACCGACGATACGCCAGACGCACAGCCAAGCGGCACAAAGCCAGCAGATGCAATGTGTTGACGAGGGTGAGGGCATCAATATGCAAGGCTGGACCCAACCGAGCTTGCGCTCTATGATATACTGGTGGGGCCACAGGTGCCGCTTGGTTGATGATCGTAGGTATCATAAGCTGATCTCCTGGAGACGGGAGCAAGCCTCGTTTCGGATGAGCTTATCCTACTCGGTCAAGTTAGGAAGCACCCTCATCTAAAATAGAGACAGAAAGAGCATATAAAATGGAGCAAAAGATTCGGGATTGCCATATTGCCGTGGTGCTTGTAATAGATCAGCAGGACCATCTGTTGATGCAGCACCGCGATGGCGCTGCATATGCGTGGCCGTACAAATGGGGCCTGCCGGGAGGCGGGATTGAGCCGGGCGAAACCCCGGAAGAAGCAGCCTGCAGGGAGCTGGAAGAGGAGACAGGCCTCAAGGTGAATGGCAACCTCAAGTTGTTCTGGGAGAGCATCCTTCCTGCTAGCCCACTGCCAGGAGTTTATCGTCGATGGCATGTCTACTCTGTCCAGACCCAGGCCCGCCAGGAAGATATTGTCCTGGGTGAAGGGCAGGCTATGGTTTTTACGCCGCTCGAAAGAGTGCTTGACCTGGATTTGATTCCCACTATAAGGCTGATTGTAGAGCGCTTTCTGGAGCAAGCAAACCAGTAGGTAGCCAGGAAATCTATTCTTAACCTATGGCCAGCAGGATAATTCCCGCCAGAATCACGCACGCGCTCCCCAACCTGCGCCAGCTATGTTTCTCCGCCAGGAAACGCGCGCCCATGAAGGTGCCAATCAAAACGCTACACTCACGCATGGGCGCAACATAGCTGACGGGGCTGCTACTCATTGCAAATCTGGAGATGAGACACCATAGGATGTCACTTATAAGCCACTACCCCATACGCCTCCGGCCTGCGCACCACTCGGGTGAAGCCGGACTCCTGCAAACGGCGGAGCGCGCCGCGAGTGACACCGCCGCTGGCCTTGCTGTTGGGGTCGCCGATGTGGTGGAAGAGCCGTCCGCCGCGTTTCAGGATGCGGTAGAGTTCGCGGTAAAAGACACCTGAATAGAGGTCGCCAGCCAGGCTAAAGGTCGGGGGATCGTGGATGATGCGGCCAAAGCTCTCATCTTCAAAGGTTGGCACAACTTCGTAGGCATCGCCCATCAACTGGGTGATCTTCGGGTTGTTGAAGAGTTCCTGCAACCAGGGGTTGAGCCGCGCCATCTCCTGCGCGCCGGGGTCAAGCTCAATCGTGGTGACGGATTCGGCGGCCATCGAGGCCAGGATTGCGGTGTAGCCCAGGCCGGTTGCCGTATCGAGGACGCGCCCACTGATCGGCGTGATGGCCGCGATCTTGCGCTGCGTATCCTGCCAGGGATCGACATCCTTGATGCGGTGCATTACAAACCCAGCGATCAACATGCTGGGCGCGCCCCGCGTTGGCATCAGGCTGCACACGCGGTTAGTATGCTCGGAGAAGACCTGGAGGGCGTTTTGTAGCTCTGCTTAGAGTTACGAAACGCCCTCAACGTCTTTCAAACTAACCGTGCGTCGGAATAGGATTATTGCATCGTTTTTACCTATCAGAACTTAGAACTACTAGTATAGTTATTCAATCACGTAGTCAACAATCTCGTCATCCTCATAGCTATCGAAATCAATTGTAACCTGTTCAATTTGAGCTTGACCCTTAACTAAGAGCCGTGAAGTTCTCAACAAAGAGGCATCACTCATCACAATGTGGCACTCTAAGAGTTCACAAATTGTTCCAAGCACTACCTGGTCATTTGAAGGACGAAGTGTTTTGTCGTACAGAATAATTTCTAAATAGAGAGGGAATGATTTTATAGGCCATAGAGATGATAGACATAAAATACGAATGCCTCTAGATTTTTCATCCCACAAACGCCGATCATCTTCGGTCGCAAGCGAGGTTAGATTAGATTCTGTTTCAAAAAGAACCTCATTAGACTTTACTCCAAATATGGTACCAAACGCCATAAGTAGTTCTTGCTTGGTTAAAATCCTATCAAACCAGATATTTTGCCACATCTTTTTACCATCCTTAGTGACCTCAGCTTGGCGAAAAAGTAGCCTATTAACGGTACAACTCCATTAATGGCGGACGAGCTCAGAAAATTAGCCGTAATGGGGGAAGAAGCCTTGTTGCCTCTACCCCTGGAAGGCCGTAGTAGCTATTTGCTTAGCTGCTCATCTCTACGTGCTACTGCTCTATTCTTTTCTACCAGGAGAGCTCCTCTATCTTTTTCATCTTCTCCTTGCCAGGTCATCTTCCCATTGAGGATATAACCCCAGGGAACAAGAAAATGATCGAGTAGATACTGGAGCCACGTGTACCAGCAGTAAGGTTTATCGCTTGCGATGCGCAGTTCTGTCCCATCATCGCCAGGTCTCCAAGCGCAGTGGTGATACGGTACTCCAGGGCATATCCAGTCGATGTAGGCTGGATCGATAGTTGCCTCATTAGCACCTGCCAAATACACCCAGGGTGGAGCAACATAGAGGTCTTTTAAACCGCGTCCAGTAAAATAACAACCATTTTCTCCAATCGGTAATCCCACAGCCTCACGGAGAGGGTCAGGATCATTTTTCACTATATCAACATCCCAATGAACATGTGGCACTCTAGAATATGCCTGCAGATAAGCGAGATGATGAGGGGCCAGCGGTCTATCAAAGATCAGGTTTTCAGTAAACCAAGTTACATATCCCATAGACTGTATCACTTCGTTTCCTTTGTGGACTGTTGTCTCTCTAAAGTACCTTCTCTTTTTAAGAAATGATGGGGCAGAAGAGACCAGGGAAGTCAGTCCGCAAAATGATGTTTATTCCCTCCTCTGGTATTCTTTTTGCAGGGTTTATTCTGGAAAAGTAGGAGAAACGTGTATTTTTTAATTCCTCCATAGATGTGTTAAAATCTAAAAAAAGGATTAAGGGAACGAATATGGGCAACCAATCAATTAGTGATCTTAGGAAGATTACAAGGGTTAATATCCTCTGCGGGGTAGCAGTGAGTATATGTGTTCTCATAAGTAGCATAGCACTCATGATAGATAAAGACTATGCTTTCGCTATTGCATTTTTTGTGTTTTTCCTTATTATCTTCTTCGGACCAATAATATTTGCATATATATCTACTAAAGTATGGTGGTCAAAAAACAAAGACACAATTGAAAAACTTTATCAGCAGGCATTACAAGAAGATTTTTGAAAGGGCAGCATTGTTGGGAAGAAAAAGTGTTTTTGCTGTTGAAGAAGGACATGTACTTTCTTTTGGACGGATTGTATATGTTCGGCAAGACTACGCATTGAATTTTGTGCCGAGACAACAGAGTGATTGCAGCGTGGTGATCCTACACGTGGAATTGGGCTTTAGTTGGGTTTACGGCGATGCCAAGTATGCCAATCAAGTAAGTGGATACTGTGGAGACTCCGCCAGATGGAATGAGCGCCATCTCCGTGTTCCTAAATTCCGTCCAGATAGATTGATTTTACTTGATGAAGCAATTGAGTGTGGAGATATTATTGGACTCGAAGGTTCAGGATCGTGGAACATTTCTTATGACCCAACTACGTCTTGGGTTTGCTTCGGAGACATTAGCTCTCACAAGGATGACGTGGCTGTCCTGTTTGCGATGGGGTGTGGAGCTATTCTTCAAGCTAATCAATTGAAAGCGCTTTGGGTAAAACCGATTTTTCAATAAGTACTCAGCGCGATTTAGCTATGGCTGCATTACAAAAATAAAAGTCAAAATCTTTCTCACCTGCCATACAGGAAATATATTTTCTATGCTAAAATTATCAATAAAGATGAAGAAATGGAAGGAACCATGCGTCGTATATTGATACTAGTAGCTTTTATAACCTGTGTTGTTGGGGGTTCTGGTGTAATACTTTATGGTTTGACGCATTCAGCCCAACACGAACCAACCAGAACCATCCTCCTGGCCGGCCTTCTCTTGATCTTTCTGACGCTTATTCCTCTAGGCATCTATGTGATCCGACAAATGATAGCACAAGACAAGCAGCTGCGTAGATATGGTATTGCGAATATATCTCTATGGCAGTTGCTCAGAATGAAAAGCGAAGGAACCAGACCCTACCGCCGAGAAACGAAGCTGCAGCTTATTCTATTCGTAAGCTGTGCCTTCGTAGTGTTGGCTTTTCCAATCGTAGGGCTGTGTTTACCAGTTATTATGCCAGATCCTTACAGTTCCGATGCAGGAAAAAGCGATCAGCAGCTACAAGTTGAATTTCATCAATGGCAGGCTTATCAGGATACGTTCTCTCAAACCGAACATTTTATAGATTGGGCCTGCTGCCTTGAATTTCCTGTAGGTTGCCTTACCTATGCATTGCTGAGCAAAGACCTTACTCAATTGAAAGAGGAAGCTTGAGTTAATTGTGCAGAACACCTAACTAAACCGAAAAATCCTTATATGGAGGGCTCATGAACCTGGAAGATGAAGAAATATATCAGAAAGCACAAGAAAAAGTGCAATTGATCAAGTCAATGTATGGAAAGCTTTATGATGAACTTGTAGAGATACTATTTCAGTATGACCCAATGGGAATAACTTCTGGTGACCATGTGAGTGCATACGTACCCGAAGTTTTAGACATTCTTCCTAAATTAAAAGAAGCTCATGAGGTATACGCGCTTCAGAACATTCTTTACGAAGTGTGTATTGACCAGTTTAGTATTATGAATAAGCCCGTTCCCAAGCATAACTTATCAGAACGCTCTAAGCAAAAATTAGATGCAGCGGCCCAAGAGATCTGGAAGCTATGGGAAGCATGGAGAATTGAGCACGATTAAAAAGATACCCCCAGCTTAACTGGCTTATCTTTGGCAGAGATAATTTTTTAGCTATAAATTAATTGCTATCCCAATAGAGATTGAGGTAGAGCTACATTAACTGGTGGTCGAGCATCAGATCCCCTTGCACAGGCGAAGTAGGGGTCGAAGGCGCGGCCAGACGCTCTTGGGTGGTATAATCACAGCAATAATTAACTTTGTGACAGCGGCCAAGAATTGGAAATACATGGGCACGGATATATTTCTCTACGCCGAATGGCGACACAATGAACCTTGGCAATTTATTGGAGAGATGAGCGAAAATATCGTCTATCAGTATGATCCCGAACATGAGAACCCATATCATCCCAAAGACCTCTACAATGTCAGGAATTACAATTTATTTGCCATCTTGGCAGATGTCCGAAATGACGTGGGTTATGAATGTATTGCACCGCGTCGGGGAATCCCCAATGATCTCTCTCCTGAGATAAAAAGCTACTTCGAGGTTTTTCAAAGCGAAGAAATGGGCCGGGAACTGTATCCAGGTTGGCTCACCTTAGAAGAGCTGGTCCACTTTGATTGGCATGGGAAACGTATCCAAAGATATGGGAGAGTTGATGAACGAGTCGCACATCTCTTCCATTCTGACCGCGGTTTCCCGTTTCGTGAGTGGCCTCAAGGTATACAGATTGGATACTCTCGCATGCCTAAAGCAAGTAAATATTGCAATGCCTGTTGGACCGAAACCTACGCAGAATCAGCAGGGCCAGATTTTATGGAGCTTCTTGACACCTTTTCACGAAAGTATGGGGTATCAAAAGATATACGGCTTGTTTTCTGGTTTGCTTGAGACAAGATAGGTTGAAAATCCGAATAAAGTTTGATAATTTATCAAACTTAGGAGCCACCCGCAGTGGTGTCAGGCTGCTGCAGCACTTTGGTTTTAGTGAGATTATCTTTCCGCAGGATGGTACCAAGGTGTTTGTATTTGACATGAAGAAGTCTGGAGCTCCAATAACACAGGCTTATAGAGAGGCTTATCAAAATTTCGTCGGTTAAAAATAAAAGTCACAATTTTCTACTTGCTACATTGGCTATATATTGGAGGGAATCATGGCCTTTGATCGTGCAAACATCCAGCGAGAGCATAAACTAGCTAATCTTTTGAATCAGTATGACTCTCAACTCAATGAGCGAAAGCAACTGCCGGATAATACACTATTAGACCAGGCGTGGACACTATTACAAGAACGACTTAACCAACCAACGTTAGATGAGGAAGTTGTTCACCTCGGCATTATCCTTTGCCATAAATTAAAGGAGAGAGAAACCCCTATCCGCTTTCTCTCTCGTTACTTAACGCAATCTTTACCACTTTCCGAGGGAACCTGGGCTAAATGGGAACTGGTAGATCATCTCGCTCTTGCTCACCGTTATGAAGAGATGATAAAAACACAAAAAGAGTTCCTCCACTGGGCCTTGCGCAATACTCCTTTGCAAGATATCTGTCGAGTTATGAATGATGCCACACAAGCTCTTGGTTGGGTAGCTTTGGGACAAGGAGAGGAGTGGATGCACATCTTTCATGATCTTCTACCTCAAGTTGAAGCGACTGAGACAAATCGCTTCGATCGATTCTGCTATTTCCGCACCGCTGGAGTGGTCTGCTCGGAGCTAAAAAGAACAGATGAAGTTCTCTCCTTTGGGGAAAGGATTCGCCAGATTGCACAGGAAGATCCCTCATGGGAAAAGAATTATTATCTGATAGCTGAAGCTTCACACCTTCAAATGAAGGCGTATCAGCAACTCGGACGCATCGACGAGTTGCGGCAATTAGGTATCGAAACAGCACATTTTATCGAAGAGCAAAGAGAAGTGTTCTTATCGACGATTAATCATTTGCCTGGTGACTTCTGGATTCGATACCACAATCTCGGAGCACAATTCTATTTTGCTGGTCAATATGATCTCGCGATTGCCCAGTTTCGTCGATCGCTGAATGTTCATGAAGGGACGAGCCATGCCTACCTATGGTTGGCAGCTTCATTATGGATCACCACAAAAAATAGGAACGAAGTCCTCTCATTATTAAGATCTGCCGCACATCTACATGCAGGTGGAAAATCTTGGTGTGACTACCGTGATTTACCTGAGTTTCAAGATGTTCGCGATGATCCACAATTTTTACAAACAACACTTGGTACTCAGTAGCAAGCAGAAAAAACGCAAAAGAAGCCTGATGTGATTCAACATCCGCACCTTGACCTGGTCGATCTTGGACAACGAGCCGTCTGGGACTGACCAGGCACAAATCACAACTTCTGTTACGAGCAAAATAGCATCCTCAATGAGGAAGAGAACTCAAATGTTCGTGAGTTACCTTCCAATCACCACTAAACTTTTGAAAAACACTTGTTCCACGCCCTCCACCTTGCTTGAGCCGACCTTCTACCATCCCTTGCCAGCGAAACTGATAGATACAAACAGCAACTGTCTCATCTTTGGCAAGCCATTGTACATTCTCAATAGCGTAGCGCTCATTCTGAATGAAATCCCATGTCTTTTCAAATGCTTGTTTGATTTCATCCTTTCCCTGATAAGAACCCTCGGAAAACCAATAAATAGCATCATCTGCAAGAAGGGGTTCAACCTCTCTAAACTGATGAGTGTTCGTCCTCTGTTCATATTCACATAACAAATCTTCGGGTGTCATGTACATTCCTTTTTACGCTAAGAATTTTTTGAGAAACAAGAACAAACAGAGTATACACCTGTTCTTGGCGAGGATCAAGAACATAGGTTCCTTCTGGTTGCGCCGCTTTTTGCTCACTTTGGACTGATCGTATATGTCAAGTATCATGCTGCTAGGTGTCTAGCAATACAGCTTATCGCTCAAGAAATATATTACTGTCTGAGGCGCATAAGCGAGGGTGAAGTAACACAAGATCGAGGCGCCTTGGAGGCTATTTTTAGCTTTTGAGGAGAAAAATAAAAAACCAGGAAAATCTACGTTATTGCCGTATACCAATGGCGGTAAACTGTCTTCTGGAGAGGATTTAGCCCTACTCCTCTTTTTTTAACCGTATGTCGGAGGTTAAAGTCCTCTCATAAATCTTACGTTCCAAGGAAAACTGAGTTTAATAGAATTCGTTTCGTTTTCGCTGGTAAAAAAAGTGATTTTTTGTTGAGTTTTCCTGAAACAGATAGAATTGCCCAAAAGCATCTATTGCTTGCTTACCTCCTTTCCTCTCGGATTCATCATCTGAACGATACGCCTAACAGTCTCATAGGAGACACCATAATCTCCTGCTACTTTACGCAGCGGCTCCTGATTTTCAACGATACGGCGGAATATACTTGGCCATTCAGAAACAGGAATTTTCCGCTTCGGTTCGGCTGGCTCTAAGTTGTATTGTGATGAAGAAATGAGTGCTGGTTTCTCAATTGCCTGTTCACAAACAGCTTTGGCGGATATAAAGATGTTACCACAACCGGAGAACAATTGATCAATGGGGATCAAGGCCAGGTGCGACTGGTGATTCAAAGCCCGTCGGTTCCGTTCGCACCAGTGGGTTATCGCAAATAACCCACTGGTTTCTTTATATTCAACAACATCTTTATTTAGAATGCGACGGCGTAGTGCCCAGAAATCACGGCAATACAACAGTGTATCAATACCATATTCTTCCGCTAAACCCGCTTGCTGCTCAATTGGTGGCAACTTCCAGCGCCTCTTTTCTGCTCTGATGGCTATTGCTTTCCCTATAGGCGCTTCCTCCAAATACGTGAAATCCGTGTTATAATTGCTTTAAACCTCTACCAGGAGTATGTTTTATGGTTATTCCGTGGCGTGAAGCACTCAAAAGACCCAACAAACTTGGCTATAGCTTAATGGGTATAGGAGCCTTATGGGGATCTCTATACAATTAAATAGCAAGCCAATAAGTAATAGACTCCTAGACTCTCTTCATGTTATTATGAGGAATAAAACTTATAAATGAATAATTGTATATAAAAATAGTAGGAGTACATATGGCAGTTCCCGACTATCAAAGTCTTATGCTACCTCTCTTAAAAGTAGCCAGCAATGGCAATGAACACAATCTTAGAGATGCTACAGAGATTTTAGCTCAACAATTTATGCTCAGTGAACAAGATAGAAACGAACTTCTCCCCAGTGGTAAACAGCGAAAATTTGATAATCGAGTACATTGGGCCCGCACTTACTTAGTAAAAGCTCTGCTACTTACCAATACAGGTAAATCAAAATTTCGGATAACTGAACGCGGCCAGGAAGTTATTAATTCGAACCCCACTCATATTAATGTCAAATACTTAAGACGGTTCCCCGAATTCATTTCTTTTGTTGATAGTAAAAATAATGGGGATGCAGAGACAACGCAAGAAATCATCGAAGAGGTCAGCCAGACCCCACAAGAAATTTTAGAGGCCAGCTATCAGAACCTGAAAAAAAACCTTGCCATGGAACTGCTAGAGCGCGTCAAAAATAGCCCACCAAAGTTCTTTGAAAATCTTGTTGTAGATCTGCTCATTGCAATGGGATATGGAGGTTCACGAAAGGACGCCGGGCAAGCTATAGGGCAGGTAGGAGATGGTGGCATAGATGGAATAATCAAAGAAGATAAACTAGGCCTGGATGCTATTTATCTCCAAGCGAAAAGATGGGAAGGGACAGTTGCCCGACCAATTGTACAAGGATTTGCAGGTGCTCTTATAGGCAGGAAAGCGCGAAAAGGGGTTTTCATAACCACATCTGATTTTTCCAGACAAGCAATCGACTATGCTAATGGGATCGATAATCTGAAGATTATTTTAATTGACGGAGAACAGCTAGCTCAGTTAATGATTGAGCATAATGTAGGTGTGGCAGAAGAGTCAAGATACATTCTGAAGAAGATAGATTTGGATTACTTTAGTGAAGAATAGCAAGCCATTAAAAGATAAGCCCATAGAGGCCATTGTACAAAAGACTATGTCATCTCATCAAGCAGATTGGCGGGTGCTCCTGATTGGCGGGGCATCGGGTGTTGGCAAAACACTCGTAGCTTCGCAGTTAGGACAACACTTCGGTGTTTCTTGGTTTGAGGTAGATGATTTGCGACTCGCGTTCCAACACAGCCGTATCGCACTTCCTGAGAGGACTGAAGCACTCTACTTTTTTCTGGAGACACCAGGTATCTGGACACAACCTCCAGAGTCTCTGAGGGATGGTTTGATCGCTGTTGGTGAGGTAATGTCCCCTGCTATCGAGATCGTGGTGGCGAATCATGTCGATACCATTGCTCCAGTGGTAATTGAAGGCGATGGCGTTTTGCCTTCGTTGTTTGCGGCTCCCTTAGTGCGGGATCGCGCGAAGAATGGACTGGTGCGGGCCGTGTTCCTCGTTGAGCCGGAAGAGGATGTGTTGCTTGCCAATATGGTCGCACGAGGGCGAGGAACAGCAGGACAATCTGAAGCAGAATTGCGTACTGAAGCACGCGCAAAATGGTTGTATGGACAATGGCTTGCTCGTGAGGCGCATCGTTACGGTCTCCCTGTTCTGCATGCGCGTCCATGGTCAACGCTGATCGAACGTATCATAACGGCAACGAGTGTGAGCAAGCTTTAGTTCAAAACACGCCGTATTCGGCTAAGAAACCAAGCAACTAGCCATTGAAGCAGAATATCTAGGCAGTCACAAAAACTGGGGGCAGAAACGTTCAACACAGGTTATTAAGCCTTGATTTCTTTGGACAAATTTAATAAGCCAATCAGCTTGAGAGGCCCATCGAGGCAGATGGCAAGCCATTAGAAAATAGGGCTGTGAGTAGTTCAAATCTTCTTACCAGCTAATAATCAGCTATGACTTTATATCCTCTTTCTTATCTTTAGCTAACGCCATGTGCAAGTTTGTTTGCCAAAGAAAAAGTTCATGAAGTATTCTCAGAAAAAACCTAAACAATATTCTGAGGAGAAACCGCATGAACTTGGACGATTTCATTATCACATGTTTTTGTCTGATTGACGAGATGGTACCCATGATGACCAAGGAGCAGCCATTGAGAGCACGAGGTCCCATGCCCAAGCTCTGCGATAGCGAAGTGATCACGATGGAAGTGGTCGGAAGCTACCTGGGACTCAACCAGGATAGCGCCTTGTTTGCCTACTTCCAGCGCCACTACACATCCTTTTTTCCGGCTCTGGCCCAGCTGTCGCGAACCACGTTTGTTCGCCAAGCGGCCAATCTGTGGGTCGTGAAAGAACGCATCTGGTGCTGGTTGCGTGATGCCGTGATCCCGTATGATCCGACGATCTCCATTGTGGATAGTGTTCCAGTTCCTGTCTGCCGCTTTGCTCGTGTGCCTTGGTGTGTTCGCTTTCGCGGACTGGCCAGCTATGGCAAAGATCATGTGGATCGGCAGACCTTTTATGGGTTCCGCTTGCATGCCCAGATCAGTTGGACCGGGCTGATCACTCGTGCCTTTCTGGCACCAGCCAATGAAGCCGATGGAGTGATGGCTCCGGTGTTGCTTGAAGGAACCACAGGCGTCGTCTTGGGTGATCGCAACTATTGTCTTCCGGATCGGCAGGCGTTTTTGCGCAGCAAAGGCATTGCCTTGCAGGCCCCCTTTCGCAAAGCCCATTCGCCCAAAGCGGCTGCCTATCAGAGCTCGGTCTTGGGACGCGTTCGCTATCGCATCGATACCGTCTTCGGACAATTGACCGATCGATGCAAGATCAAACGGGTCTGGGCACGGGATCTGTGGCATGTGAGGAATTACTTGCTGCGATGCTTGTTGATGCACAGCATTTGCTTTTGGTTCAATCAGCAACAAGAGGTTCCTCCTCTTCAATTTGATCGTTTGGTTGTTTAAAGTAACTTGCACATCGCGTTAAATAGATATTCGGTGAGGATTGAGTACAAATTCCGGTATCTCCACCGCTTTTCTGATGCTATGTGGTAATCTTATGAGAGAGCGGGAGAGAAAAGAGCATGACAAAGAAACAACCGCCGTGGATGTTTGGTTCACCTCGTTCAAAGCCAACCCGAGGTGGAGTACCAGAATCCGTCAAAGCGGAAGTTATCACAAAAGCGAATAATCTGATCGAGACGGTTTTGAAGCCACAGCATATCCAACCGCCACCTGACAATCCACAGTTCAATTATATCGTTGATCTGTATGGAAAGTGGTATCGACGCTATTTTTACCTCTGTGCAACCTATCGTGTTCCAGATCCAGATGCCAGAGTAGCGAGTTTCGAGGTAAAATGTGCGCGTATGGAGTACGCGGGCGACAATCGCTTTCACCTCTCATTTCCACGCCATACTGGGCAATGGGTAGAGTTGTATACAGGCATACCATTAGATGAGTGCCTGGCGTCTATCAGAGACGAGCCATTCTTTTTCCCGTAGTCGCGTAGCGACAGGCGAACCATGGTAACACCAGTAACAGGATGGTTTCTCATTCATCGCATTCGGCGCTTCTTTTTCTTCGTTCGCAGCTGCAGCGATGGCCGTTGTTGCTGTAGTTGTGCCTGTTGCTGATGTTGCTCTGACAACAAGTGCGCGGCATACTCAGCGCGTGTGCTACTCGTATTGGGAAGTTCTTGCCGCTGACAATAGGCTTCTAGTTCGTCTAAATCAACAGTCACATCGATCAGATACATGCCAAGCGCCGCCATCTTTTGCTTGGTGTCCTGCAAAACCTGGTACCACTCCTGCCAGGTTGTCTCCAAATCACTGGCGTCTTCTGCCGTAGCTAAGAGTCTGGCATATTGTTCTGGTATGTAAACAGCGACGGCTATTGCCAGAGAAGGAGTGCTCAATTCTTTTCTCATGGAGTTCGCTCCCGATCTAACAGTCAGAAATTCATGCGGTTTAGCCGACTCCTCTTCCACCTCTCGCTTCAAGACCTTTACAGCATATCACACAATATTGGGTACTGGCATTTGATATCGAACACTCGTTTTTTGTCTCATCAGAACACATTCTCCACTTCTCGTCTGCTATGATACAATCGGCTATTCCCCCAGACAACCTATGAGAAGCAACCTGGGGAAATGGCAAATCTTTGCTGCATGAGCGTACAAGGCACACTCTGTTATGAGCAGAGAGACCACAGTACCATGCAACAATCGCATGCAAAGTGCTTTTATGACTTTTTTGAGTGAAAGATGAAGAAGATCTCATGCCAGAACGTATTAAGAAAGAAGACGTTGCCCGCCGACTGGCTACACGTATGGACACGGATGAAGCGACAGCGACAGCCTGGGTTGATGGCGTCATCGAAACATTGTATGAGGCTTTCAAAGCAGGAGAAAGCGTCACGTTGCCAGGTTTTGGCGGCTTTTTTGTCCGCCCTGAGCCGAAAAGCTGGGTTTTCAAGTTCAATCCAGGCCAGCGCTTGCGTGCGCTGTTTGGTTGGTCATCAACATACACTGGCGAACGCTAAACGAACAGAACAGTGAAAACATTCCAGGGTATACTCTTTGCATCAGGACTGTAACATACAGGTGAAAGGTGGTTGAACAATGACCAGAGCAAGCTGGGTCGAGCTCTGTGTGAGCAACTTCGAGCAATCCATCGCGTGGTTTGAGAACGTCCTGGGTTTTCGTGTTACTGCCCGCGACGCCAATAAGTATGCGGAATTATCGCGCGATGAGACTTTTATTCAACTGGCAGCGGACGATGCCCCATACTGGGAAACCGAGCGTTCACATCTTCTTTCACCGGGACAGCGCGGCAGCGGCGTTGAGATCGTCCTTCTTGTAGAGAACATCGATGCCATCTATCACCAGGCACAGCAGGCTGAGGCTGAAATCGTGCGCCCACTGGCCGAGTATCCCTGGCATATGCGGCAATTTTGGGTGCGTCATCCTGATGGCTATCTCATTCGTCCGGCGCAAAAAATCCTCTCGGTCTATCCGACGATCTATCGTCGTCAGGTAGCTGACGCTTTTCAACGCGATATTCCACGTATTACGCAGGGATTGCGAGCAGTAAAAGAGACCGCTGAGAAGTTGGCACAACAATGGGACTATCTTGGTGCGGCCACCATCTATGAAACGCTGGTGACAGAAACCTTTGAGCAGTCTCACCTCTACTACGTAGAAGAAGCCGAGTACGATGACTACTACGAAGCAGAAGGGTACTATCCCGAAGAGGAAGGATTGGAGGAGTTTGTTACAGAATGTATTGAAGCGCTAGGTACCATTTTGGCGAACGAACATGCCGATCGGGTGGCGCGTGAGAAGAGCATCGAGGTACTGTTTGAGATCTACCAGCATGACTTGCAAGCCGATGATGGTCACGGCTTTGATTCCAGCGCCGCTGATCAACTTGTCAGCTACACCACGCCGCTGGAACGCCGCACACTCGCAGCGCGGATTCGCAAGATTCTGGGCGGAGAAGAAGAAGCAATCACTGGTTCACGGCGTCAAGCCTATGGAAAGCTCTGGCTGGATCTAGAAAAAGAGACACTCAATGACGAAGCCTACCTGCGCATCTGTCGCGAGACCGGGCGCACCTCTGATCTCATTGATCGGCTTCTAAGCCTTGGGAGCATTGACGAGGCCACCAGGGAGACGCGGCAGGTCGATGATCTTGTATTCCTCGGATTGGCCGATCTGTTCATCCAGCATGGGCAAGATGCCGAAGCTGAGCGCCTGGTGAAAACCCGTGTTCAGGAGAAACCGACTCTCCATCTCCGGGAATGGCTGCAAAAATACTATAGGGATAGGGGGAATCCTGGTGCCGAACTGGAGATGGCCGAAATGGTGTTCCGCACGCAGCCACTTCTCAATCGCTATCGGGAGATCCGCAATCTCGCCAGGAAGCTCAATCGCTGGGAGACGCTTCAACCGAAGTTACTCGCTTTTCTGGAGCAAGGCAAGAATGCCACGCTCCTGATCCAGATTGCCTTAGACGAAGGGAACATCGATCACGCCTTGCAATTACTGAAAGGGATAGCAAAGAAGGATAGCTACGGTTATGTCTACGAATCTTCCGGCTATGGATATTACGGATTTGGCAACATTGCCCTCCAGGTTGCCGGATCTGCCGAAGAGACGCGACCGCGTGAGGCCATTGAATTGTATCGGCAGCAAGCTGAACGGCTGATCGCCCAGCGTGGTCGTCAGAATTATCAGGCAGCTAGCCAGTATCTTGCGAAGATGCGTGCGTTGTACGAAAAACTTGGTGAGCATGAGATATGGACGAGTTACATGATAGCATTGCGTGAGCAGAACCGCAACCTGCGCGCGTTGAAAGAAGAATTGACGAACGCTGGCTTGTAAATCGATTTTCTCATAAGAAGCAGTTCAGGCTTCCCTTTTCCTCGCCAGTATCCTGGCAGCCCGAACAATGCGCCTAATAGTTTCATACGAAATCTCATAATCCAATGCCACCTGTCGCAATGGCCCTTTATTCTGCTCAACCCGGCGTAAAATCGTTGGCCATTCAGAAGGTGGAATTTTCCAGTGCTTGCTCATTTGGACCTGGGTGGCGTTGCTTTAGTGAATATTTTTATTGCTAATCTTCTTATATTGATCAGGATAAACCTATATAGAGGAGAATTTCGTCAGAAACGACGCTTCACTCTATTAAACATGTTATAATTTTTGTAAAATAACATATAACTTTCTAAATATAGAGAAAGGGAAGAGATGATTTCTGATGGATAATTGGGATATAGCGGGAAAGATAGACCTGAAGCAGATATGGCTCAAACAAGAGCAGGAGATACGCGCTGATACACGCTGCTCCTTTTGTGGAAAACGTAGGGATCAGGTGAATCGGCTTACAGCAGGACCGGGCAACGTTTATATTTGTGATGAATGTGTGGATCTCTATCGGGGACATTTTGAACTGATGAATGGACCTTTGATCTCAAGGGAGAAAATCTCACATATCTGTCTATCGTGTGGAATACGTGCTCCTGCGAGTCATCGGTACTGCTATCATTGCGGATTGCGATTTGTGCCGCAAGCCGATTCATAGAAAGGAATTTTTACAGGCTTAGTGTCCTGTTTTTTTCATGGCTTTATCGAGAGCAAAAACAACCACAGCGGCATCCTACCGCAAAGCTTCAAAGATCATCAGCATCTTCATTTGCATATGTTTGCGGGAACATACAATGGGTAGAGATTTCATGTATAAGGTCATCCGAACAACACGCCTGATTGTTTCATAAGACACTTTGTAATCACTCGCTACCTTTGGGGCAAGGAATACGTCGTGTTTTCACTGCATCTCGATAATAGTTATATCGAATGTTCGAGGCGTTACTGGTTTCACAGCGTAGAGGTAAAACCACAATGGATACACGCAATATAGCCTGCAAATTCATAAACTCGTTTCACGTGTTCAGTGCGAGTGCTGGCTCGGCTCATAGACTTGGTAATAGCCCTGATTTTCTGCCACTCATCATATGTAAACGCTGATAGGTGGAGGCCGCGAAATCTTTGATCTTTGTATTTCACTGTTCCATAGCCGCTTCCCGGCTCGTACTCTGCATAAAATTCATTGCGTAACATCGCAGTTACTGTGTCGCCAGTAAACAGCCTTTCACCAAAACGCTTACTTCCTGTACGATAGCTAGCCTCATTCAATGTGTCGGCTATCTTCTCTGCTTCTACTCCTTTCATGCGAAGCTCGCCCAGCATCCGTAAACCGGGGTATTCGTCCGGGTCAAACTCAGGTGGAGATTTCGGGCCTGTCGAACGATATCCAAATGGAATATCTCCATTGTACAGCCCTTGTGCTGCTCGTTCGCCTTTTCCTTTGCTCGTATGCTTTGCCAACATATCAGAAAAGTAAGCCGCAAACGCTGCCAGAATGGTTAGTTGTAGCATCC
The DNA here is from genome assembly GCF_016587435.1 of Dictyobacter formicarum. The sequence goes on along the minus strand of NZ_BNJJ01000003.1, from coordinate 297,070 downwards.
CTTCTGGGGTACTGTAGTCGATATGTTCGGATAAGGAGACGAACGATGCACGAGATTGTGAGAGCATACGGAAACTTTGTAGGGTGACCATAACGTTACGCGACCAACGATCGAGCGTGTGAACGAACACCATGACTTTCCCCGGAGAGGCTGTGTGCAAAGGCGTGCAAGGCGAAGGGAACCGAAAAGAAACGGAAGCGGCCTGCTGAACGTGGGAGAATCTCAGTGATAGGAGGAAAGAAGTAGAGCAAGGAGGTTGCGTGGTTGAGGAGGTGTTGTACAGTGACCCAGATTGTCAAGACAGAAAAATCCGAGTTCCTAAGAGAAATCTCCTTTCTTTAAGCATGATCGTCCATTTCTGAGCGAACGTGTTTCATCGTTTTACGAAAACCAAGCCAAACGTTACGTTGAACCCATTTTTCACGAGAGAAATAGACGACGTTACGTCGAACGTTTCCCAGAAAAGTAGCGTTCTGCTGGAGTCTGATAATCAAGTGCCTGATGAAGTCGTTCCTCGTTGTAAAAGCGGAGATAGCGAGACAACTCTCTACGAGCTGTGCGAGGGCTATCATAATCTTTCACATACACTTCTTCATATTTGACTGTTCTCCACAAACATTCCGTAAAAATATTGTCGAGTGCTCTCCCCTTTCCATCCATACTAATACGTACTTCATACTCCTTGAGCAAATTGATATAGCTTGTACTGGTGAAGTGACTGCCTTGATCGCAGTTACAAATCTGAGGGGTGGCATGTTTCAAGGCATTGTGCATCGCCAAGAGCACGAAATCCTGACGCAGACTTTGATCCAACTCCCAGCTCACAATATAGCGAGAATACCAATCCAGAACCGCGACCAAAAACATCCATCCAGCACGCAGGCGAATGTAGGTGATGTCAACGCCCCAAATGTGATCAGGCACCTCGGCTTTCAGATTCCTGAGCAAATAGGGGAAGATTGCCGCCTGATGCGCACGTTTGGAAAGATTGGGGCCGGGAAAAATGGCCATCAGCCCCATCTCCTGCATATATTTTGCTACCGTTTTCTTATTGACGCTTCGCCCTTCTCGATGTAATTGCTCAGCAATTCTGCGATATCCGTAGAACGGGCATTGCGTAAAAATCTCATCAATCCGATGCTTGAGTGCCACTTCTTCTGCTGATGGTGGCCGCGGTTGATAATACAAGCTACTTCGATTCAGATGAAGCAACCTGGCCTGGGTGCTCAGCGGCAGTTCTTTGTCTTCCCAATCAATGAGCGACAAGAGCTCATCTCTCCTTAAAGATTGCTCGAGATTTTTTTTCCAGCCACAGTTTCTCTGTGGTTAATCGTCCAATCTCAGCATAGAGGGCTTCCCGCTCTCGTTCCCAGGCTATTTCTTTCTCGGCCAGCGCTTTTTCTGATTGCTCATCGAATAAGCCGGGTAAGCCAGCTAACGCTTGGTCCCTCCATTTATAGAGCTGGCTTGAATGAATCTCATATTCCGCTGAGAGCTGGCTGACGGTTTTTTCTTCCCTCAAGATCTCTTTGACGACCTTGGCTTTAAATGCTGCCGTATATTGCTTCCGTTTCTGCTTTTGCATGTGTGTGTGTTTCTCTTCCAACCCTCACAAATTTTGTCTGAAATCTTAGGGTCATTATATTGTATGCGCAGGCAAGCGTATCCAAGCGATCTCAGCGAGGAAGAATGGAAGACGCTGGCTCCACTCATTGTGGCCATAATCCTAGATCAACTTAGCCTGCTGCTCTATATGTGTAGGTGCCACAACAACCTGCAAATTATACTGTTGTAGTGCTTCTTTACCTGTGTCCGTAATTTTATCATCTGTTACCAGTGTATGAATACGCTCTAACGAAGCAAAACGAGCGAGAAAAGTCTGGCCTATTTTTGAGCTATCCATACAAAGAATCACCTGACGTGAAGAACCAATCAAAGCTTGCTTGACCTCTGCATCAGGCAAATCGCTCGACGATACCCCCTCTGGGATGAGTAAACCACTGGCAGCAAGAAACAGTTTATTGAGGTGCAATTTATGCAATTCTGCAATGACCTGGGAGCCATAGAAACACTGTGAACTACGATGGAAGATTCCACCGAGCATGATAAGTTGGTAGAGACTGTTCTTTGCTACCATATTTGCTACGGCAAGAGAATGTGTCACAATCGTCAGCCGCACATCAGGTAAGTGGGCCGCAACCTCTGTCGCGGTGCTTCCACTATCTATACCAATGACATCGCCCTCTTCAACAAAGAGTTCCGTGGCGTGCCGTCCAATGGCCTGCTTTTCCATAAAATGTTTCTGCACACGGATAGCAAAGTTAGGTTCGATCTGAGTCGATGCAACGAAGCGTGCGAAGCCATGTTCTACCTGTACAATCTGCTTGTCCGCCAGAAAGTGAAGATCGCGTCGGATGGTCATCGGTGTCACATCAAGGACGCGACTCATCTCCGCGATAGAACAACTTCCATTCGCTTTGAGCAATGCGACGAGTTGTTTCTGCCTCTCTACTGCATTCGATTGCCTTATTCCCATGAACTCTCTCCTTTTCGGTAATTGCTGATTCGAAAACCTGAGCTCTTCATGTGAGTGTCGGTGTTTGGAAGAAGAACGTAGAGGTGACGAACACCTTTCTTCTCTGAGGTGAGAGGACTTTTTCTGTCAACAGTGTATGATCGAATCATTATCAGCAATGTTCAATAAAAAAACTTTTCAGAGCATCAGTTGCTCTGTTTCTAACAGATTTACATAGTGTAAATAGTAACATATCTGGCCTCAAAAAGCAAAGGAGCATATTTGTTTGTTTGCATTCCAACAAATTATCTGTTAGTATGTTCTTTATGGAATATATTTTGTTCTATAAAGAACATATTAGCTGATGTTTACATTCAGGAAAGCCAGTCATTGTTGACTCATTTTCGATAGGCGTGTTTATTCTTGCAATTGAAAGGAGCTATCGTAATGCGCGCAGCTATTATTGAAAAACCTGGTGAAATACGTGTAGGCAGTGTTCTTGATCCAACACCCCGGCCATATGAACTCATTGTTCGCGTTGGTGCTTGTGGCATCTGTGGCACCGATCTGCATATCGCCGCCGGCGAATTTCCTCCGTCTCCCTACCCGATTGTGCCCGGACACGAATTTTCAGGCGAGGTTGTGGCTATCGGCAGTGATGTCCCACAAGGGATTGGTACGCAGAAGACAAACATAGCAATTGGTACCCGGGTAGCAATTGATCCTTCTTTGTTCTGCGGTCATTGTATTTTCTGCCGCACTGGACATGGGAATCTCTGCTTAAACTGGGGTGCGATTGGTGATACGGTCAATGGTGCCTTTGCGGAGTATGTTGCTGTTCCTGCGGCTAATGCCTATGTTTTGCCAGACTCTATTTCTTTCCGCGAGGCCGCTCTTATCGAGCCGATCTCTTGTGCTGTGCACGGCATTCACCGCCTTTCGCCCAGGCTGGGAGACACCCTGCTCATAGTAGGGGCAGGGACAATGGGATTGCTCCTTTTACAGCTCGCGTTGCGCGGAGGCATCACTAGCGTAGCGGTGGTCGATCTGAATACTCAGCGCCTGGAACGGGCCAGGAAGTTGGGGGCAACATCAACTTATACCGATATGGGGACGTTACTTGTAGAAGAACCGCTCGGCTTCGATTGTGTTATCGACGCAACTGGCATCGCCCCGGCCATCGAGGGGGCATTTAATGCCGTCAAGCGTGGTGGCAAACTGATGATCTTCGGAGTTGCCCCTGAAGAAGCGCGTGTCTCCCTCTCACCCTTTCGCATCTATAACGATGAAATAACTGTCATCGGCTCGATGGCTGTTCTCTACTCTTTCCAGGCAGCTTTGGATCTTATCAGTAACGGGGCGATCACCACCGCAGCATTTCTCACCGAGACGCGTCCCCTTGATGAATTTCCACAGGCGCTTGATATGGTGAAGCGAGGCGTCGGCGTGAAAACACAGGTGCTACCAAACGGGTAAGTCACAAAGATATGCCTATACTTACTTTTCAATATAGGCTTTCAATCTACTCTTTTCCATTCACGGCTATGGATGACTGTTCTATTTTTCCAGCATTGACGAGGCATCTGACAAGGAGAGAATACAATGAAGTGTATTGCACGAATAGTCACATTTATCGCAGGCATTGCGTTGCTGCTCTCTATGCTAGCAGCCTGTTCTCCATCGCAATCCTCATCCTCTACCACGACCCTGACTGTGGCCACTGTCAATAACTCGCAAATGGTACAGATGGAGCAACTGACGAAGCAGGTCTTTGAAAAGGACCATCCTAACATCAAGATCAACTTCGTGACTCTACCCGAAAACGATCTGCGTTCGAAGGTAACTCAGGATGTTGCTTCGAATGCCGGAAAATTTGACATCGCAACCATTGGAAACTATGAGACGCCTATCTGGGCGCACAATGGCTGGCTTCAAGACCTGACCCCTTATTTCGACAAGATGTCCGCTTCAGATAAGCAAGACTATAATTATAATGATCTGCTCAAGCCGATCATGTCTACTCTCTCCTATCAGGGACACCCCTACGCTGTGCCGTTCTATGGTGAGAGCAGTATGATAATGTATAATAAGGACATCTTCGCGCAACACCACCTCACCATGCCACTGCATCCCACCTGGAACCAGATTGCTCAATTCGCCCAGCAACTCAATGATCCGTCACATAATGTTGCTGGCATTCTGTTACGTGGTCAGTCTGGCTGGGGAATGAACCTGGCACCGCTTAATACGGTGATTAATACGTACGGTGGTAGCTGGTTTAATAACAATTGGCAGCCTCAGCTTTCTACACCGCCGGTGCAGCAGGCAGTGACAATGTATGCGAATCTCTTGCAGAAGTATGGAGAGCCTGGTGCTTCTACCTCTGGCTGGCAAGAATGCGTAAACTTGATGACACAAGGTAAGGGTGCGATGTTCTATGACGCTACCTCCTTTGGCGGCGTACTGGAAACGCCTTCCCAGTCCACGGTTGCCGGACATATCGGCTATGCCTATGCTCCGACAGCAACGACGGTTAATGGTAGCCATTGGCTCTGGGCCTGGTCTCTGGGCCTCGTCAACTCCAGCCGTAACAAGGACGCCGCGTTCCAATTCATCACGTGGGCAACCAGTTATAAGTATCTGACCTTAGCCGGCAAGACGTTTGGCTGGGCCAACGTACCTCCAGGCACACGTACCTCAATTTACAAGAATCCCGACTATCAAAAGGCCGCGCCTTTTTCCCAGATCACGCTCGACTCGATTAATACCGCGACACCAGATCATCCCACGCTTAACCCGGTCCCTTACCATGGCGTTCAGTATGTGGGTATTCCACAATTTGAGTCAGCCGGTCAGCAGGTGAGTGAACTGATGTCAGCAGTCATCGCCGGAAAAATGCCCGTCAGTCAGGCACTTCAGCAATCTGATCAGATCCTGTCGTCCCAGGTAAACAAGAGCAACGCATCAGGATACTAGCTAGCTCCCAACTTCCGATAGGGACCGAGGGAGGCTGCTATCTTTTACCAGATTGGCAGCCTCCCCTTCTATCGGTCAGCTTCTATCATGTCCGAGGTAGCTTGATTGCGAAGAAGAGAAGAAAGGTTGTGCCATGAGTCAGATAGACCAAACGTTTCAGGTACCTCCGTTGCCGCAGGTGCAGAGGAACAAAGTTCCTGCCGATGAGAGGCGGCGACGAGGAGGCCGGTGGTTTCACTTTCCTGCACTTATATATATGATCGTATTGACACAGATTCCTTTTCTGCTGGTAGTGTGGTTTAGCCTGCATGCATGGAACCTGCTGGTGCCGTCTGAAGGATTTCCCTTGGTTGGCCTGTCAAACTATAGCACAGAGTTCTTCCACGATCCGAACTTCTGGCCTATTATGGGTAACACCCTGGAGTTAGTAGCCGGGGCGATTATTCTAGCCCTTATTACGGGTACGATCTTTGCGCTACTCCTAAATCGTCCGCTCTGGGGGAGAAGTGTCCTGCGGGCCGTTGCCACAATTCCATTTTTAGCCACCCCTTCAGTGATGGTGCTGATATGGAAAAATCTCTTTCTGAGTTCTTCCTCCGGGTTGGTGAACTGGGGCTTTCAACTTGTCGGTTTACCTGCTGTCTCCTGGTTTTCGACTATTCCGTTGCAAAGTATTATATTCATCGTTGCCTGGGAATGGACCCCTTTCGTGATGCTCGTTATTCTTGCGGGCCTTCAGGCCATTCCGGGAGAGATTTTAGAGGCCGCGCGTGTTGATGGCGCGAGCGTTTTCACACTGTTCTGGCGCGTCGTTTTTCCCTTGTTGCGCAAAGCTTATGAGATAGCCCTCCTGTTCGGCACTATCTTTATTTTCCAGACATTTGCTGAGATTTACGTGACCACGGCAGGGGGACCCGGGCTGGCAACTAATACTCTTCCCTACTACACTTACCGCACGGCGTTGAGTTCGTTTCAGATTGGGCAGGCAGCAACCCTTGGGGTTATCGGCGTGATCGTGGCCATCTTTGCCGCCAGGGGCATGTTACAACTTATAACTGAAAGGAGCTGATTCATGGGCGTCGTATCTACATTCAAATGGTCCCAGGTAGCCTGGACAGTTCTGACCTATGTTCTGGTTTTTTTACTGGTCTTTCCAGTCCTGTGGATGATTCTGACCGCGTTTAAGACAGAAGTTGCCGCCATTACGATCCCGCCAACATTACTCTTCCAACCAACGCTTGATCAGTTCGGGTTAGCGCTCTCTTCCGGTTTCGCTGCCTATCTGTTCAATAGCCTGGTGGCTTCCCTGGTATCGACTGCCCTGGCCCTGGTGCTAGGAATTCCTGCCGCATATGCCATGGTTTTCGTGATGTCGCAGAAGTCTTCCAATGACATGCTCTTCTTTGTCCTTTCTACACGCTTTATGCCATTTGCGGCCATCCTTGTCCCATTATATGTGATCATTACGCGTCTGAACTTGTTAGACAATCTTTTCATATTGATTGTAGTCTATACGGCCATGAACCTGCCGCTGATTATCTGGATGGCTCGTTCGTACTTTCTGGATCTGCCGAAGGAGGTGCTAGAAGGTGCCTGGCTGGACGGTTGCTCGACGTTGCAAACGATCGTGAGGGTCGTCATACCCATGGCTGCTCCTGGACTGGCTGCGGCGGCACTTCTTTCCATCATTTTCGCCTGGAACGATTTCTTCTTTGCTGTAACACTGACCTACACAAACTCACCCACCTTGCCGATCATGGTTGCGGCCTTTACCAGTAACGAGGGGCTATTCCTGGCAAAAGTCTCCGCATTGGCGACAATGATCATCATTGTCCCTGTTGCCATCGGCATCTATGCGCAAAAACATCTGGTCCAAGGACTGACCGGCGGTGCGCTGAAATAAATTGCACCATGCAAGCGATGGGGCAGGTCTACTGCCCCACATGCAAACACATCATCGGCCCGGCTGGTTGATATCCCTCAGCAGGCTCTTTCGTTGTTGTTTGCTCGTCTCTGACTTTTTAATAGCTGGGATTGCCATAAAACCGGGGTTACAGAAAATATGGTATGATCTAGAAAGTAGGGCCGTTGTCCAGGAGAGCAGTATTAAATGCAGCGTGGCTGCTACTCGTTGCCCTTTGTAGGCTTTTCGTTTAGTAAGCGGGGTGCGTTCGAGATAATCCGATGCCCGTCGGTTCCCTCTTAAAAGGGAAGGGCTACCGACAAATACTACCGGTAGCCCTTCTCTGTTTATCTTCACCTCTTTTACCTTTGAGATTGTTTTTGTGCTACGTATTTCTCTAGCTCAGACCGTGACCATTCGCCGTTGCCTAGCATGACGTGGTAGTTGAGCACCAGATCTTTGCCCGGCTGCAGGGTATAATATTCATCATACATAAACGAGCAGCTGATACATGCGTATGGATCATTGCGCACAAACCATTTGTTGGGATAGCGGGGATTTTCCGGTTGGTCTACAAACAAGATGGTGGATTGTTCCTGGTTGCTGTCATGTTTGCCACTAAATGCCAGCCAGGGTGCTCGCTTGCCCATACTTTCTGGACCCTCCAGGCCGTCTGCTCCCAGGATTTTTCCGTGTAGGAACGAGCGCGGCCCACGCCAGAACAGGCTGCCATAGCCAGCGTCGGGCCGGCCTTCAGTGGTTGGCGAACCAAAAGCAAGTGGTCGTTGCGTGACATTGGTCAGGCGAAAGGCCAGATCCAGACTCCAATAGCCAGCTTCGGGATTAATCTCGCTCACGACGATGTGGCGCTCTTCCTTAAACCATGTCTCTCCTGCTTGAGTCACCCATTGTAGCTGTTCGCTACAGCGTACCTTCTCATCATTGCTTACTTCTTGCCAGTCGACATGCTGTATGCGTCCGTTATTCTCAAGCTGAACATAGCCCTGCTTCTCGCGCGTATATGTCGGCCCACCCCAGAAATTCTCTCCTTCGATATTGGCAATACACATGGTCAGGCCGATATGCCACAGGTGATCATGAGGACGAAACAGGCTCAACTCGTTGCCTGCCAGCGTCTTCAACGGGTGAAAATAGGGCCTGGGTGACTCGCGCGCTGGATTCTTAGATTCATAGACATATTTGAACAGTGTCTGTCCTTGATAAGACACTTCAATTGCATCATGAAGCGTATGGGTCAGGGTTGTCTTCATATATACATTATCCTTTGTTTAAGCGGATTCCAATGCCTCTTGTCTTGGCTGCACCCCGATGCCGGGTTGCATTCCCAGATGCACAGCTCCATCAAATTCAATCTCAGCTTTGTTTGGATAGAGCGCGGACTCATCCAGAAACTGGCTGCCATTCAGAGCGGCTGGTCCATGATGCCCGAATACGACCGCCAGTTGACAGACAGCCATTTTGGTTAGCAAACTGTCCGTCAAACCGCTGACAAGCAAGGGCAGACCTGCGGAAGCGGCGACAGCTATCTGTTGCAGGGACGGCCAGATTCCTCCGCTGCGCGTGACCTTGATGACAAGGTAATCAACCAGCCCCTCGGCGGCATACTGAAAGAAATCGGCGGCACTGACACTGGCCTCATCGATGGCCAGAGGAACAGGACATTGCTGTCGCAAACGCCGCATAAGCTGTAACTGGTCCGCGGGAAATGGCTGTTCCAGCACGTTAACGCCAGCATCGGCAAAGCTGCGTGCGAGCGTTAGTGCTTCGTGCGGTTGCAATCCCTGATTGGCATCCGCCCAGACAAACGCATCTGGTCCGGCGGTCTGCCGAATCGCTCGAGCAAGAGCCTGGTCGGTTTCAGATGTCACGGCAGCTTTGAAGTTAAAGTGGCGAAAGCCCTTTTCTTTGGCTGCTATGATCTCTTTCTTCACCGACTCGACATCATGCGAAGTAAGCGTGTAGCTGAGTTCGACGGTATTACGCTGGCTACCGCCACCCAGGTAATTTCGCAAAGGGATTCCCGCATTGCGAGCGCAGAGATCATGGACCGCCATGTCGAGAGCCGCCCTGGCGACCGGCATGCCTGTGCTGGGACCCCGGCCAATCACGCTTTGCATACGCTGATGCAATCCCCAGCGATCCGTGATGTCCAAACCGAGAATGGCAGGACCCAGATAAGTGCGGATCGTGCTTGTGACCGATTCGATGGTTTCATAGGACCATTGCGGCATGGGGCGACCCTCGCCCCAACCAACATTGCCTCCACTATCGGTCAACTTGACCAGAGCAATGGAGGCGGTACCACCGGCCGAGCCCGCGGTACCAGAAGAAAAACGAAAGGTCTGTGTCACGGGCAAGGAGATCGAGAAAACCTCAACCTTCTGGATCGTATTCATAACCAGTTATGCTTTCTGCAGTCCGGTGCCGCTGACATGATCATAAAATGGATCGCCTGCAACGATAGAGCCCCGCTGCACAATCTGTCCCGTCGCGGCAGATTTATAGATACTTGTGAGAAAATCCAGCGTCGGCCGGATATCCGGCGTGCTGGATAATGGCCTCTGCTGATGATCAAGGCTATCCAGGAGCTGGCTTAACTGGGATTTGTGGGATGAGGCAAGATTGAGCGTCAACTCGTTCCACCGCGTCGTGACAGCTGCATCGTCCTGCCCATCGGGCTGTGTGAAACGCCAGTTCTCATTCGTATAGCTATAGAGCCCGGTCAATTCTACGGTAGCTTTCTGGAAATCAAAGCGCAGATACGTTTCCTGGCGAGGCGATAAGACGCTATTGACAATGCTGCCCATTGCGCGATTCTTGAAGCGGACCATAGCGAGCGAGACATCCTCTACTTCAATGGCGCGGTCAAGAGTGCCTGTGAAAGCACTGACTTCTTGCCAGTCTCCCAGCAGCCATAAGAACAGATCCATCGCGTGAATACCGTGTCCCATAGTGGGGCCGCCACCTTCAGTTGACCATTTACCACGCCAGGGCACTTCGTAATAGGCGGCATTGCGAAACCAGGTAGTCTGGCAGATGCCGACCAGAGGACGGCCTAAAGCCTCTTCCCGAATCAGTTGTTTGAAGTGCTGACCCCTTGATCCAAAACGCCACTGGAAGACGCTACTGCAAAAATTGCCAGTTTGCTGTTCGACCGCCGCAATATGATCCAGTTCGGCCAATGAGGTGCACATCGGCTTCTCACAGAGGACAGAAGCTCCTGCCTGCAACGCCTGGATGATCAGCTGATAATGAATATTTGGTGGCGTGGCGATATGGACAAGGTCGGGATGTTCTTTTTCGAGCATTTCTCCTGCATCAGTATAATAACGCGGAATACCATTTTTCTTGCTGTACTCCTCTACCCGATCACGAACAACATCCACCGCAGCAACAACTTCTACCCGATCCTTTAGATCGTGAAGTGCTTTGATATGATTGCCTGCAATTCCACCAGTTCCAATAATGGCAGCTCGATAACGTGACATAGAAATGTTCCTCTTCTATTTATGAATGTGTCTGAATCCCACCACTATGGGAAGCTAAACGCCCGAGCCATTTTTTTATTCGTTGATGCAACACGGTCGCACAGCGACCGTGTTGCATCAACGAATAAAAGACATTTTGAGCACCGAAGGTGCGAATTATCAAGGGCCGCAGGCGCGAACCGTATGGTTTTCAGACACGCTTTATGCATACTTTGGTAACACACAGTTGTTTCAGTCAGTAGCCGACAGCTAGACAAGCTGTCGGCTACTGAGACCAATGCAGCTCTTAAAGAGCTACCTTGTCTGTTCCTTAGAGAAGGCCCTGGTCTTTGAGTTCTTTATTTGCCTGTGCCTCCCAATCCGAAACATTGAGACCATCAAGTCCTTTGATAAAGCTGTTCCAGCTTCCATCATTGAGTGGTTTCTGGCCAGTGATAAACTGAACCAGGTTCTCATCTACATAACGATTGATGTCTGCCTGATTGGATGCTGGTTGGATCACAAATGCAGGCGTTTGATCTTGCCAGGGAAATGATGCAATCGTATCGTGGATTTGGATTGGATCAATGATCCTGCCACTCTTCGTTTTATGACTGTTGTACCTCGCTTTCAGTTCCGAGGGAGTGTTTTTGTATACCAGGAAACGAAGTTGATTAAGGGGAGCCGCTTCATGTGAGGCGAAAGGAACTGGCACTCCTTCTCCGGTCACATTACCCTGGGCATCCAATTTGTAATGAACACCTTTCTGACCAAAGGCCGTTTCATAATAGCCTTCACCAGTATTCGTCCACTCTAAGAATTTCGCAATTGCAGGACCTTTGCCTGCATCCATGGCTTTCTTTGAGACCGCGATACGCAAACCGACATTCGTGTAAGAGCCCAGAAAAGATTTTCCATCCGGACCCTGTGGTGGTGCCAGTGGTTCCCATACACCATTGGGGAAGTTTGTATCAAATGGTTTATAGTTAGCCTCACAGATCGCAGCACAGAAATCTTCTGACATGATGCCATATTTGCCCTGCTGTTTCCAGGCCGCGCGGAAGTCATCCGTGCTCATGGTCGGCCAGGTCGGATCTATAAGCTTGCTTGCTGCCATCTTGTGTAGAAATTGGACTGCCTTCAGATACCCAGGATCACGTAAGCTCAGGTTTATTTTCCCAGGCGTATTAAAGTTCCAGGTACCAGGCAACCCATAAGCCCCAAAGAACGCTTGCCAGCTACCGCCCAATCCCACACTAGCGACGCCAGTAGTTCCCCCGAATCCATAGGTGTCATTTTTGCCGTCGCCATCAGGATCTTTAGTCGTAAAGGCTTCGGCGACATTATAGAAATCGTCCAGAGTCTTAGGCTCCTTTAATCCCAGCTTGTCCAGCCAATCCTTACGGATAAAGAGCCCTTGTCGTTTAATCAAGCCGGCCTTTTCCTGGAGCACATACTGCTTGCCGTCGATGGTGGCAATTTTCTTCATCTGCGGATCGCTGTAGCGATCTTTGGTGCGCCCTGGCATCATAGGCAACAGGCTATCGACGGGTGCAATCAATCCCTGTTTGACCCATTGTAAGAAAATATTGTTATTGGAGGGTACCTGAAAGACGTCTGGCAGCGCATTAGCGGCGGCGGCGGCATTCATTTTTGTATCACCATCATCACCATTAGGCAAAAGGGTGACTTTCAGGTTAATATTCAACTTATCATGGACGTCTTTGGTGAGGAACCAGTTTGCCGGTGGATTTCCTACTTCGCTAGCGGCTGGGCTAGTCCATAAAGTCAGGTCGACCGGTCCATTATTTGACGACGACGACGATGACCCGATGTTCGTTTTGCAGGCACTAGCCAGAGGGACGAGCAAAAGGATGAGCAGACAAAAGGATGTGATTGGCTTGAATGTCACGAAATTACTCCTCATGAGTAACTTTCCTCCTTACTTATCTGTGGATCAAGAGACGAAAAATAACAACGAAGTTGATATTGACCGTATAACGCGCTACAGGGACAAAAGCTTTTCATGCAACTTTCCTCCTTACTCCTTGACAGACCCTACCAGCACTCCTTTGGTGAAGTGGCGCTGAATCCAGGGATAGACGGCTAGCATGGGCAACATCGTCAGAATGACGGCAGCCATTTTGAGCGCATCTTGTGGCGCAGTGAATAGTGAGTTGATCTCAACATAATCATTGATGTTGCCCGCGGTCAGGATATTGCGCAGGAGCACTGGCAACGGCATTAAGTCGTTGTTGCTCAGATAGAGAATTGGATTGAAGAAGTCATTCCATTGCGTAACCGCGTAAAAGAGGCCAATTGTGAGCAGGATTGGCTTGGAGAGCGGTAGCACTATGCGCCAGAGTACTTGAAATTCGTTGGCCCCATCCACAATGGCTGATTCTCGTAAACTGGCCGGAATATTCTGGAAAAATGCTCTCATGACCAGCATGTTATACACACTGACAGCGTTGGGTAATATGATAGCCAGGTAGCTGTCGAGCAGATTCAAGTTTTTTACCAGAATATAGGTCGGAACCAATCCAGCGTTAAAGAGAAAGGTGAACAGAATCAATGTGAGCATCAGATTGCGCCCGGGCAGATCTTTAAAGATGAGCCCATACGCGGTGAGCGTGGTTAAAATCATATTGACGACGATGGCCATAGAGGTCAGCACCACGCTATTCCACAGTGCCTGCAAAAATGAGTCCTGACTGAATAGCTGGGTATAGGCTGCGAACGACCAGTTTAGAGGAGAAAGGAACAGGTTATATCCGACCGTCTTGGTCAGTTCCAATGGCGTGACCGAGACGACAACGGCATACCAGACTGGTACGAACGTGACAAGAATGACAATGACCAGAAAGGCGGCTAATCCCCAATCAAAAGGACTGATGCTGGTCTTGCTCCGTTTGCCAGCAATGGTTTTGAAGACAGACTTTGTCTCAAGGTGGTTTTCCACGCGTACATCCTTTCTGGTTTAGTAGAGGCCCGAACCTGCGAAGCGTTTCGCGACACGGTTAGCAACAACAATCAGACCTAAGCCGATCAAGCCCTTGAACAATCCAACAGCGGTTGCCAGGCTAAACTGAGCGTTTAAGACGCCCTCTCGGTAGACCCAGGTATCAATAATGTCCCCGACACTGTAGACAGGAAGCGAATACATCGCAAAGACCTGTGTGAAACCGGCATCCAGAATCGATCCCAGGCGTAGCAGCGTCACCAGAACGATGACATCTTTGATGTTGGGCAAAGAAACATGGATGATGCGCTGCAGGCGTGATGCTCCATCAATGGCTGCTGCCTCGTGCTGACCCGGATCTACAGCAAGCAACGCCGCCAGGTAGAGGATGGCTCCCCAGCCTGTCTCTTTCCAGATATCAGAGGAGACGACAATCAAGCGAAACCAGCTTGGATCGGTGAGGAAGTTAATTGGCTGTCCGCCAGCACTGCTGATAGCAGAGTTCACCAGGCCAGTACTCGGCGAAAGCATACCGAGCAGGACACCAAAAATGACGATCCAGGAGAGGAAATGCGGCAGATACGACATGGTCTGGGTAATACGTGCTAAACGAGTAAAATGTCGAATTTCGCTCAGCGCGAGCGCCAGGATGATCGCAGGCGGAATGCCGAAAACCAGCTTTGCCACACTGATTATGAGCGTGTTGGTGAGCAATTGTGAGAAATAATAGGACTTAAAGAAGATCTCAAAGTTCTTGAAGCCGATCCATGGACTGCCCTCTACGCCTAATAGCGGCTGAAAATCCTTGAAAGCAATCTGTGCTTCATACAATGGTCCATAACGGAAAATAGCGAAATATAGGAGGCCCGGCAACAGCATCAGGTAAACAAACCGATACCGCCACATGCGCCTGAGTAAGAGCCTGGCCGGGCTCTTCGAGGGAATAGCATGCACGGAGGGTGCAGCAAGTGTCTTGTTGATACCCATATTCCTCCTTGAATAATGTATTAGATCAAGATACAACTTGACTGGGCTGTCTCTATGAAAATAGCTATACAAAAACGACGGTTACTATGGGTGTATAAAAGTCCTCCTTTCTTTCTTGTGTAAAGAAAACGTTTACTAAAAAGCTTATTATAAACCCCTTAAAGAGAAACGAAATAAAAGTGTTCAGGCGTTTGAACGGAACTCAATAGGTTCTGGAATGGCTCCGCAAGACTCACGTATATGCATTTGATAGCTGAGCACTATGTTTTGTATTGATGTTGATAAGGTATCAGAGGAATGTAGCTGGTCAAGTAAGATGTGTGTGGCAATATGCCCTGCTTCTTTAAGCGGATGGGAGAATGTTGTCAGTGCAGGAAACATATGTGCCGCATATGCTGGATCTCCTACTGTAACCAGAGCTATGTCATGGGGCACCCGTACTCCGTGATAGTAGAATGCTCTTAGTGCTCCTAAGGCCATGTGTTCATTGGCAACAAAGATGGCTGTTGGTCGTCTCTGCTCCTTTTCCCAATGTTTCAGTAGCTGTTGGGCTGCCTTATACCCTCCTTCATAGCTATAACGTCCATCGCAGATCCATTCTGGCACTACCTCTAGATCTTGCTCTTTGAGTGCCTCTAGCCAGCCTCGCTGGCGCTCCATAGCACTCCTCCATGGTGGAACATGGTCGAGAGGGCCACCGATAGTGGCAATAGAGGTATGGCCCAGATTTATGAGATGCTTTGTAGCAAGATAGCCTGTTTCCCATTCATTAAACTGTATCTGGTTGAGATCATAGTCTTTCTCCAGAGGACGATTGATCACAACAAATGGTATTTCCTCCTCTTTTAGATGTAAAAGGTGGTCAGATCGATACTGTGAACGTGAAGACCTGAAAGACATAAAAATAAAGCCATCAACCTGTTGTGCTTTTAAGGTCTCAATCGCCTGGATCTCACTCTCTACATCAGGAGTGCTTGCCAGGATGATATTATAGCCGAGGGGATGCAATACTTCCTGTATGCATTCAACAATGGGTATAAAAAGATTGCCCATAACAGAGGTGATCATAATACCCACTGTTGCTGTTCGTCGCTTAACCATACTGCGGGCGATCGCATTCGGACGATACTGCAGTGCTTGAACTGCAGCCAGAACACGATCTCGTTTGGCTTCTCCGACGTATTGATTATTTCCATTCAGGACTTGCGAAACGGTACTGATCGATACCTGAGCCAGCTGAGCAACATCCCGAATGGTAACAGACTTTCGGCGCATCATCGCATCCTTACTCTTTTGTCGTATCCTTACCCTTTTAAGGAAGACAAAAACGTTTTTCAAAAACGTTTTTCAAAGCATACCCAGTAAATCAGCAATTGTCAATACTATTGTGAAAATATCCAGTATTTGCCGTTGACAATGTTACTTTGACTCCTCTATCATTATTATCTACCTATTTGCTTTGCTGCTTTTTCACTGTTCTCTGCTTGAAAGTACGAAGACATCAGATTGAAAGGATAAGAGGAACTTATGAATCCCATTCGCTTCGATATTGTTGGTGGTGGTTTTCGCATCCAGGCTTTTTTACGGATTGCATACTTAATGCCAGAACGCTTTCAGGTAGGGGGGATAGTCGTGCGGGATGAAGCCAAAGGGCAAGCGATCGAGGAGAAATGGCATGTCAAAACCTACCGGACGCTTGAAGAACTGCTACCAGCATCAGAGAGAGATTTCATGTTTCTCTCCCTCCCGAGGTCCGTTAATCCCTTGTTTATTCGCCAACTGGTAGAACAAGGTATTCCTGTTCTGTCAGAAACGCCACCTACGCAAGATCTGAAAACACTTCTCGACTTATACGATTTTGCACAGAAGCGGCGGGCAAAAATTCAGATCGCCGAGCAATATCACTTTCATCCTTT
This sequence comes from Dictyobacter formicarum, assembly GCF_016587435.1. The sequence goes on along the minus strand of NZ_BNJJ01000003.1, from coordinate 280,323 downwards.
GAATGCTGCACGAATCGCACTGGCCCATTCAGGCAAGCTCGGGACGATTTCGCAGGCTCAAGTTTCCGTGGGACACGATTATCATGGCATGAATCTTATGCGCAAGTTTCTTGGCATTCAATTTGAGAACGCGCAGATCTTCGCCCATGAATTCACCTCACCCCTTGCTGCTGGACCAACCCGTGCTGGCCTGCCTGCTGAGGATACAAACTTCCCTTCACAACAGGTTCTTGCATACCTGGACTTTGGTGATAAATTAGGCGTCTATGATTTTTGTAGCGATCAATATCGTTCCTGGGTTCGCTCATCACGCGTTCTTGTGCGTGGAGACCGCGGGGAAATCAATAATACTCAAGTACGTTATCTTGAAGATATCCTTACCCCCATCCAGTACGAGTTAGTGCGACAAGATTCCAATAAAATTGGCAATTTAGAAGGTTATTTTCATCGCGGCTATATGGCTGGAGGCGAGTGGATCTATCGCAATCCTTTTATTCCCGGGCGACTGAATGATGATGAGATCGCGATCGCGACCTGCCTGGATAGGATGGCCAGTTATGTAGCTGGCGGCCCCGACTTTTATAGCCTGGAGGATGCCGCCCAGGATCAATATCTAAGCTTAATGATCCAGCAGTCCTTGAAAACCCGTGAGCCGGTCAAAACCAGCACACAACCCTGGGCATTGGCACATTAAGCCTGCGTAAACTGCAGCCATGTCGATACAAATATGACATTTTCAACCGCATGCTGCATAATTTTTAGGGATACTGACAGGATAACGCAAGTTAGTATCCCCATTTCAAAGATCCGTACTCAAAAATTTTATGTAGATATTTGTACGTTGGCGGGACTGCGAACGGTGCTTGCGCGAATGCACAATTCAAATGGGACATGAAGACATTCTGGTTCCTGCGTGCGGGTACCTTTGATTCTGCCTATGAGTAAGGAGACCGCCAGGCGACTAATCTCTTCCTTGGAAGGTGAAATGGTTGATAATGCTGGATACGCATACTGTCCCTCTTCGATATTGTCAAAGCCCATAACGGCTATATCTTCAGGAATCCTGAGCCCGCGGGCGTTGATGACTGAGAGCGCTCCCAGCGCCATTAGATCATTGAAGCAGAAGACCGCATCGGGTGGATTATCTAATGTGAGTAAATAGCGCATGGCATTGGCTCCATCGGAACGATGCCAATAGCCACCACTAATCATCAGGTTTTCATCGATTTCTCTATTGGCCTCCTGTAAAGCCCGGGTATAACCTTTCACGCGCAGGGAAGGAGCCTGGCTCTGCGTTTCCTGCGCGCCAATGACGGCGATACGGCGCTTACCAATAGCCAGTAGATGTTTTGTAGCCTGATAGGCTGCCTGCACATTATCGATGAGCACATGATCAAAAGGGGCACCAAACAGGCGTTCTCCTAAGAGCACCAGTGGCCCTTTTACCTCTTCTATTTTAATATCATCAATTGTCAAAGCCTGAGGATCAAGTATGACGCCGTCGATCAGGTGTGGGCGCAGACCTTTAATGACACTGAGCTCCTTCTCAAGCGAGCCATAGGCATAATCGCTATAGCGGATCTTGCCATCAGGCTCTGGATCGCGTGGCCCATAGGTATAGTCGAGGAGCAACGTATATTTATGTTCTTCGGCTATTTTGGTCATAATATCGCCGATTTCAGTGAAATACGGATTGCGAATATCGGGAATGGCATAGGCCAGCACCCCGACACGGGCCTTACGTAATTGTCGTGCAGCGATATTGGGTTGGTAATTCAATTTTTCAATGGCTGCCAGCACCATCGCCCGTGTTTCGGGACCCACGCGAGCATAATTTCCATTGATTACATTTGAGACTGTTTTAATTGAAACCCCGGTATAGGCTGCAATATCCTTTAAATGTACCGTCATCGTGTCGTCTTTTTCCCACACTTCTATTCATTTGAGATACAGCAAGGAAAGTTAAAACGTATCCTTAAAGGGATCATAACATTGACAAATGAAGCGAGTCAACGTAGTTATGCCCTTTTTTTGTTGAGTTATCAAAATTGATCAATAAAGGGGTTGACAGGATGAGCTTGCTCTGATATTATCTATTCACGCAAGTGGTACTCCAAAAGTGCCGCAAGCATCAAGAGATGGAGCCGTGGTGTAGTGGCCTAACATGTCTGCCTGTCACGCAGAAGACCGCGGGTTCGAATCCCGTCGGTTCCGTTTGAAGTTACCTCAGAAACACACCAGAATCAATATTGATTCTGGTGTTTTGTTTTATAATCCGGAATACTCTATCGATTGGTTGATCATGATATATTAGGTTATGGATCTGATATATTTCATGTGCCAGTTGGTTTATCAGTGGATAAAGACAGGTGCCGGCCAGACCTGACAATCTGGCCGGCACCTGTCTTTTGTCTGTTTGCTTCAGTTATGGGGTGAGCGATTACCAGGCGTAGGCTTCAGGGGCCTGTCCGCCGGGGCCGGGGAAGATTTCGTCGAGTTGTTTCAGGGTTTCATCGCTCAGGTGGATGTCCAGGACGCGCATGGTGCCATCCAGTTGCTCGATGGTGCGTGGTCCGATAATTGGAGCCGTTACCACTGGATTGCTGTGCAACCAGGCCAGGGCGACATGGGCTGGCTCGGCGTCGAGTTGGGCGCAGAGCTTTTCATATGCCTCTAGCTTCGAGCGATTCTTCTCGATGTTCTTCTGCATATTGGCATCGCTGCGTCGGCCTTCAGACGTTTTCTGTAGCGCACCACCCAGTAGTCCACCAGCGAGTGGGCTCCAGGGGATAATGCCCAGGCCGTACTCTTTACAGACCGGAATCACTTCTAGCTCGATCATACGTGCGTTCAGGTTGTAGAGGCTCTGCTCCGAAACCAGACCCATGAAATGACGGTTTTTGGCGATCTCATTGGCCTGTGTGATGTTCCAGCCAGCAAAGTTACTGCTGCCAACGTAGGTGATTTTCCCTTCGCGCACCAGCTGCTCCATGGCCTGCCAGATCTCTTCCCAGGGGGTCTGGCGATCGATATGGTGCATCTGATAGAGATCGATGTGATCGGTTTTCATGCGGCGCAGGCTGTTTTCACAGGCCTGGCGAATGTGGCGCGCTGACAGCCGGGAGTTATTGGGCCACTCGCCCATATCTCCATATACTTTGGTGGCCAGAACAACCTTTTCACGGCGACCACCGCCCTGCGCAAACCAGCGACCCAGAATTTGCTCGGTCACGCCCTCGCCTTTTTTTCCACCATAGACGTTAGCTGTATCAAAGAAATTTATGCCATGCTCAAGAGCACGATCCATTATCGCAAAGCTATCAGCCTCGCTGGTCTGAGGGCCAAAGTTCATTGTACCCAGGCAGAAGCGGCTAACTTTCAGTCCTGTGCGGCCAAGATAGGTATATTCCATTGAAAACCTCATTCTTTAAAAATACTATAGTGGGCACAGTGAAGATAATTTAGTTTGACTGCAATCTTCACTTTTTGTAATAACGAATCGATGGTTGGCCAATATTCCCAAAAAGACAACGTTTTCCATGGATTTAAAATTTTTCAGAAAAAGATGCTAGATAATAAAAAGCCCGGGATGGGGTTTTCATCCGCCATTCCGGGCTTTTTATTAGATTTGATTGTGATTACGCGGGCCAGACATCGACAAGATAGCGTCCGTTGCTGGTCTGCTCATTGAGCCATTGTTCAGCCACCTCGGGCGAGCTGCCTGTTTTCTCCTGGTAGAGAGTCACAAAGCCCTGGCGCACATCTGGTGCCATATTACCGGCATCGCCACAGACATAGATGACCGCGCCCTGTTGAATAAGCTCCCAGACACGATCTTTGTGCTTAAGGATCTGATTCTGAACATACATTTTGTCGTGTCCTTCCCAGCGTGAGAAGGCGGTGATCAGTTCGGTAATACCCCGGGCCTGCAAGGCTTTAAACTCATCTGCATACAGGAAATCGTGCTCAGGATGGCGGCAGCCAAAGAAAAGCAGCGATTCGCCAACGTTTTTTCCCCGTGCTTTGAGCGCGTCGCGTTCTTGCAAGAAGCCGCGGAACGGAGCCACACCAGTGCCTGGTCCAACCATAATCAAAGGAATAGTTGGATCTTCTGGCAGCATAAAGGTTGAGCGCGTATCCTGGATGAATGCGTTAATCTGATCCCCTACTTGCTGGCGACCCAGATAGTTTGAGCAGACACCCTGGTACTGGCCATGGCCCGAGCGCGCCGGGGCATCGACCACCGCTACCGTAATGCTACAGCGCTGTTCGTCCTGCAATGGTGAGGACGAGATAGAATAGTAGCGCGGACGCATCATCGAGAGCAATTCCAGATAGGCGTTAAATGGCAGTTCGCAGGCTGGAAACTCTTCCAGCAGGTCGATGATCGATTTGCGCTTTGCCAGCACCTCTGTCTTATACAGGGCGACGCTGGCCTCATCTTCGCCAGAAAGGGCCTGTAGCTTCTTTTTATCGGGTGGACACTGGGTAAAGTCCGCCATGGCCTTGATCTGCTTGCGCGTTGCCACATCCTGTAGCTCGACATAATCGCGCAGCAAGCTATAAACTGAGATCGGCATTTCAACTGGTAGATTAGATTTGCGATTGTCGCTCTTACGCAGTTGGATATATGTATCCCTGGCGAAGTTGAAATGGCGGGCGACACGCGCAACCATGGTCTCGCTATTATGAGGGATGATACCCAGGTGGAAGCCGGTACGATAGCTAACACCAGCGGGCAGTTCGAATTCAATGTGGCGAGCCGAGCGTTCCGCAGACGGACTGTACAGCTCCTGATTGACCAGTACCCTGGCCGGACGGGCCCCAAAGGTTTCGATCAGCGGATGTGAATGCAGGCCATTGATTACCTCGACCTCATAGGCCGAACCCACCGTGTTTACTTCTGGCAGTTTGGCTTCAATTCCAAACTGATCAAACAATGATTGCCAGAGTGGCTGATACCAGGACTCAAATTGACCATCGAAGTCCTCGCGGGCATCGCCCTCACCGCGCGCATAGATACGCTCGGCGCCGAATTTTTCCAGATTGGTGTCGATCAGGCGTGGAATCGCCTGGAAGGTGGCGGACCAATCGCGGTTCCCGCAGCCAAAGACCATATATTTCACACCCTTCAGGCTATCCTGCACCAGATCGCCTGAGCGCAGCCAGTTACAGAATTTCTCTGCGTTATCTGGAGGGGTGCCGTTATACGAGGATGTTACTACCACCACGGCGCCTTCAGTTGGCAGCTTATTCGTATATTCATCCAGGCCCGCAATGGTGGTCTTAAAGCCATATGCATTGGCATCCTCTACCATGCGATTGGCAATGTCTTCCGCTGTTCCCATGTTGGAACCGAAGAGGACCAGTAGTGGGGTATCATGTCTGGGCACCGCTGGTTTTGGGGTGGCTCTGGTAGCCTCTTTTTTGGCTTGTGCACTTTCTTCTGATTGAGGCTGCACAACGATCGTGCGCTCAGCGTCGGTACGTTTGCGTACCTTGATTTTGAAATCGTCGGGTTTAATCGTCAGCGTCTCTTTGATCTTGAATTGATAGTTGGTATGGTCAATGAAATGATAGCGTTGCAGTAGCATACCAAGTACCAGCGTCGCCTCTTGCATGGCGAACTGGCGACCAATGCAGGCACGCTGGCCATTCCCGAATGGTTTATAGGCATCTGCCGGCCGACTCTGCTCTGCCTCCAGTGTAAAGTGGTCGGGATTAAATGCATCCGGATTATCGCCCCAGATGGCAGGATCACGATGGAGCATAGGAATCAGGACCGCGATATCTTCATTCTTCGTGAGTTTGTATTTGCCTCCGATGATCTCTTCATCTTTTAATGGATAAACTGCGAAGGCGGGTGCTGTCGGCCAGAGGCGCAGGGTCTCTTGTAGAATCTGTGTCACATAGCGCAGTTGATTGACCTGGTTAAAGGTAGGACGAGCACTCAGATCGTTGCCCAATACCCGGTCAACTTCGGCATACGCTTTGGCCAGCACCTCCGGATGGTGTAAGAGTTCGTAGATCGCGAAGGAAAGCAGTCCGCTGGTTGTCTCATGGCCAGCGATCAAGAACGTAATGATCTGATAGCGAATATTGAGATCATCCAGCTTTTCGCCCGACTGCTTATCGGTTCCTGTGAGCATATAGCTCAACAGATCTTTTTTCTGTGAGAAATCTTCGCCGCTCTCACGGCGTTCCTGGATAATACGGTCCACAATGCCATTGAGAAACTCTATATCGGCCTGGAACTGGCGATTTTTATGGATGAGCAGCTTATCCTCAAACGGCAAACGGCCACCGCGCTCCATTGCTTCATGCAGGGCACGCACCATACTATTGACGAAGGGATGCATATCCTCGCGATAAAAGGAGTTAAAGCGATAATCAAAGCCACACAGACCTATGGTATCCAACGTCAGACGGGTCATATCGCCCGGTACATCGATCTCATCGTCTGAATTCAGGCGATCCCATTTGCCAACCAGTTGTTCAGCAATGTCGACCATCATCGGCAGATAGCCCTGCATGGCCCGCATGCTGAAGTTTGGCAGCAGGATATCATGGGCCTTATGCCAGTTAGGTTCCTGGGTCCAGGAGGTAAAGAGGCCATCGCCCGCAAATGAGCGCACGTTCTGCAGGGGAGTCCAGACCTTCTTGTCAAAGCGGGTTTCATCCGAGAGTTCTTTGACCAGTTCATAGCCAGAGGTAATGATCAGGGAACGCCCGGGCATATTGAGTTGATAGATGGGCCCATACTCGCGGGCCAGTTTCATCATATCCTGGACGCGCCGTCCAGACTGCAAATCGAGCAGATTTCCAATCAATAATTTTTCTTTTGGATGCGGTATATTATTTGTTTCAAATACTTTATGCGTGGTCATACGAAAGAAAACCTCCGCCTTCTATAAAAAGGACTGGTTTGGATGTAGCAGTAATCAAAATTTTCAGGCAGCCTTAAAGCCCGATGGAGATGGCCAGGTGCTTACCCAAATCGGCACTAAACTCCCCAATTGGTTATAGTGCTGTACCGGGCGGGAGGAGATTCTCATTAAAGAGCGCAGCTGGCAGGCCATGGGCTAGCAGGTTTAAAACGTTGTCCGCCATCTCTTCGGGTCCAGGATCATCCTGTTCAAACCACCAGATAATACCCTGGGCAATCACTCCCGTCACCAGTCGGGCCAGCAGAAAAACATCATATCCCTGCAGTTGACCTGACTGAGTAGCGCGCTCGAAGGCGCGCGTAAGTCCTTGCGCGATCGTATCTTCCACGCGAATGGTTCGTGAGACCTGCGCGCCACTGGTCAGGGCGATACTAAATAGATCGCGCTCAGCGTAGGCGTGGCGGAAAATAGAGCGCACAATCACTGGAAGCGTCGCTGCTTCAGAGCTACGCACCTCGCTGATAACCTGCTCTTCCAGGATGTGAAGAACTTCATCGATCAGCGTATTGAATATTTCATCTTTATCTCTGAAATGGAGATAAAAAGTGCCAACGCCAACATCGGCGGCCTCGGTGATATCGAGGATACTGGCATCATGATAACCTTTTTTGGCAAAGACGCGACGCGCGGCTGCTAACAGGTCAGCGCGAGTCTTCGCTCTTCTTTTTGCACCTCGATGTTGTCGTGCATTGTTATCATTTTTTGAACTATCATTCATAACTGAATTATAATTCAGTTATGTTTCTATGTCAAGGGTCCCTGCCAGAAAAGAAGGCTATTTAGCCAGTTTTTCTCTTCGTACCTGCTGCCCTGACGGTTCGCGCCTTTGGCACTCAAAAAGATTGAGGGAGAGTTGCAGACGTGCATCGATCGCACGTCTGCAACCCTCCCTCAAGAAAGATTCGGGTGTATCAGCGCCCGCATGAATGCCAGTAAGACGATGTCCATGGCCATGGACATCGTCTTACTGGCATTATTTAGTGTTTCTGTATGGCCTGTGGCGCGACATGAATAGGACCCCAGTTGATCCACTCCAGCCCTTCATAGAGCTCATCACCCCAGACCTTCCAGGAGTGGCCGCCGGGTTCTTTAACAAATGTATATTTGATTCCCAGTTTTTTGAGTGTATTGGCGAATTTAAGGGCACCAGGATAATATAATTTATCTTCCGTGGCATCACCGAGGAATATTTGTAGTTTTTGGGCCAGCGGATGCATCCCAATCTGGATGATTGGACTATTGTACTGACGATAGGCCAGGCTTGGGCCCCAGATTGGCCCCATCGCGTTGTAATAGCCACCCAGGGCAATGACCCAATGAAAGACCTCGGGATGGTGGATAGCAATATTCATGGCCCCAAATCCGCCCATCGAGAGGCCGCCGATCGCTCGATGTTCCGCATCAGGGATGGTCCGATAATGCTGATCAACGTATTTGACGAGCTCTTTGGCTACATAGTCTTCAAGTGGCTGTTTATTGTTACCGCTATTGCCCCACTCGCTGGTTGATCCAGGAGCACCATTGCCATCTGGCATGATCATGATGAATTCTGGACTTTTCTTGGTATCGATCAACGAATCTGCTGACTCAGCGGCTCGTCCTGCATTCACCCAGTCTGTAACTTTGCCCGGCGATCCATGTAAGAGGTAAGCGGTAGGATAACGCTTGTTTTTGCCCTGGGGAGTATTGTAGGTGGGTGGAAGGTAAATTTCGAATAGACGGCGACCTCTCATCAGCGTACTGTGCATTTCAACGAATTTTGTGGTGCCAAATGATGGAATATTGGTGCCAATCGAAGTCAGTTTAGGCGCTCCATGGATATCTGCATCTGGTGAGATAATAAACAGATTGCCCGATTGACTGGCCAGGAAAAAAAGCCCGATCATAACAACAATGGCAACCCAATGTTCGATATGCCACTGACGGAAGCGTGCCGGTATAGCCACCGCATGCGTGGTGCGATTGGCAATATCCTGTTTGATGATAAAGCGTTGCCAGACGTAGCGTATTACCTGATATGGCTGATAGAGCAAAACCTCATAGAGAGCCGATCCAAGCGCGGCCCCAATAAATGCGCTCAAGATAGCTAGTGCTATCATGATGAAACAAGTGTTATTCAGAACATTGCTCTGCAATGGTTCAATATGCCCACCCGCATCCGTTACAGGGATCAATTCAGTTTGTATAAAATTGATCAGATAGCCCAATATAAAAACAATGCTAGCCCCTACAATCCCACCAAATTTTCGATGTGTGAACAGCGCGCCGCCCAGTGCGGTTCCCGCGGTTAACAGCAGGGCTGTGATCAGCTGAGAACGCATGGCATCCAGGCCAGTCGAAATGATGGCCGCCGAAAGCCCATCGAACACATCGTGCCCGAAGAGAAAAAGTCCACTTAGCAACGAAAGAAGAAAAGAGACAAAGAACCATAAGATGGGTATAAATTGTTTGGTTCTGTTTTGATTGAATATAGAGGGTTGTTTCTGTTTCATTATCGCCATTTTCTATGAAGCTCCCAATCTGGGAGCTTTCTGTTTTTTTAACCCTCGGCTACGTAATTATGCTACTACTTGTCCGAGTGAAAAACCTGTGCCTATGCTATTTTATTCTCCCATCGTATTATACGTTACTGCCCTCAAAAAAATCGCATTGTTGTACTGGACAGAGAAGAAATGTCTACTCGACTCGGCTCTATATTATGTATACGCTAGTTCTGGGGTTATTGTGGTGTTTTAAGTACAGATTGGCAGTTTAAAAAGAGCCAATCCCTAGTCCATGCAAAATCATTTCCAGCGCCGCAATGAGAATAACTGGAATAAAAATTATGCGTAAGATTTTATTGCTCATATGCAGTAAAAGACGCGCACCCAGTAGTGCACCCATCAGAACTCCCAGAGCAACCGGAGCGGCTATCAGTGGGGGAATATTGCCACGTGAGAAATAGATACCGGCACTGGCAGCGGCAGTAACGCCGATCATCAAGTTGCTGGTCGTTGTCGATACCTTGAGTGGTAAGCGCATGATTGTGTCCATAGCAATGACTTTAAAGGTTCCACTACCAATACCCAGCAGACCTGAGATTAAGCCAGCGGCATACATCATGGCCAATCCAAAGGGGGTGCGTGTGACCTGATAGGAAACCTCGCGTCCCAATTTATGATCTGGGTAAGAGCTTGCCAGGTTCAGTGTTCTGGCCCAGCGATCGTTGACGACGCCTTGTGGCAATTCTTCGCCAATTTTGAAGACCAGAGGTGCCGCAGAGACGAGTAAAATGATACCAAAGATAACTCCCAGTAAATTTGGTGCTAGCAGGCCGGCTATAAAGGCTCCGCTAATGGCTCCCAGCGTTGTTCCTATTTCCAGAAACATACCGATGCGGATATTGGTCAATCGATCCCGTACATAGGCAACGGCGGCCCCGCTGGAGGTGGCAATAACCGAGATAATACTGACACCGATGGCAAAAGGTATAGGGAAGCCAAAAACGATTGTCAGCATAGGGACTACCATAATGCCGCCGCCTAATCCAACCAGGGCCCCAACCAGGCCAGCCAGCAGCGAGCCCGTGAATATGAGCAGGGCCACGCCCAACGAAAAGTGCACCTGGAGCGCATTGATGGTTACCTCATTTTGTTGGTCCCTGCTACCTATAAATAAGCTGAAGATCAGTATTGCCAGCACACCAGCGGTGATTACCATGTATTTGTAATCGCGTTCCTTGATAAACATTACCAGTGAGGCCGCTACACGTACAATCGGTGTCGCAATGAGCAGCAGCAGGCCCAACATAATAAAGGCCTGTGGACGTAGAACCAATAGTCCAGCTCCCACCTGTCCAAGTGTCTGAGGAAAATTCAACAAGCGTGCAGCCGATAGGCCACCTGGACGTGTTGGTAGCATGGCCATACCGATTACTATCAGGAGCGCGCTCAGGATAACTCCCCCCTGTAAAATCCAGCTAATGCTATTTGATAGCTGTAATAGTTCCTGTGTTTCTTTTGCCTCTTGTTGTTTTTGAGCATCAACGTTATTGTGTGTGCAAATGGGTTCCAGCACTGGCATGCTGTTTTCTGGGTACGGTTCTTTCAATCCAATCTTATCTTTTTTTATCATAATTTTCTCGTTTCTATATAGGTAAATATTTCTTTCGTTCAGTGCTTACCCTCAGTGTATCCCAGACATATCTATAATTACAATTCATATATATGATATTACTAATAACTAGAACGAATATATGGTTTGCCGTGTCTTTATCTAGCCACTGAGCGTGTTTTAATGGTAGAGTATCAATGAGAAAGGCTAATGAAGCTCACTAAAAAGTAGTGGTATGATTGGGATAGCAAGGGTATAGGCATACAATACTGAAGAAATTTGTTTTAGCTTATGTAGTCAAAAAATTATCTAGTAGGAAGGTTGTGGATTTCTATGTTCAAGTTATCGAACGTACGACGTCCCCGCTTTTCATTGAAGAGCTTTTTATGGGGTAGTCTGGGGGGAAGTGCTGGAGTGATGGCGGTTATTCTTGGGGTTGGCATTTATATTGTCGAAACGTTGATACGTCCCAAGCGCCTGGCTACATTTGCACTCTATACGTTTAGTCCTTTTGAGCTGGGTATCCCAGCAGAGGATGTGACATTTCCATCCCTGCACGATGACCACCAGGTGAATGGTTGGTACGTGCCGTATCCTGGCGCGACCACAACTATTATTGTGTCACCGGGTTATCGTGGTAGCCGTTCTGACGTACTGGGGTTATGTGCTCTGTTGTGGAAAGCGGGCCATAATGTGCTGGTATTTGAATACTATGGACATGGGACTGTGGTAGGGATGCCAGTAACCCTTGGATATCGCGAGATCAATGATTTCCTGGGTGCAGTTGCATATGCCAAAGGGCGTTCTCCAGATACGCGGCTTGGTGCGGTGGGCTATTCTATGGGGGCGGCTGTCTCGATTATGGGTACGGCTCGTTCTCCCGAGATCGAAGCGTTGGTAGCTGATAGCGCGTTTGCGACCCATCGCCGTGTGGTCGAGTTTGCGGTGCATCGCACCCTGCATCTCCCTTTTATCATTTTTGATTGGGTAACAGATCTTATGCTCTGGTTACGCGCTGGCTATCATTTTCATCAGGTTGAGCCGTTGCGTGACATCGGGCGTATCGCGCCCCGGCCGGTCATGATTATTCATGGTATGAAAGATACGATTGTTGATCCTCATGATGCCCCGCTGCTGTATCAGGCTGCTAATGAGCCAAAGGAGCTCTGGCTGCTACAAGATGTTGAGCATTGTGGAGCATACTTTTTTGATCGAGCGGAATATATGCGCAGGGTCATAGCATTTTTTGATCTTTATCTCAAGCAACAGCCGCCCGTTGAGCAGGACAGCGCGGGCGAACCCGCTACTGAACCTATAAAAGGACCTCATCCACTGTCTGAAGCTAGTTAGCGGTCATGGCAGTTTCCTGTTCATCAGAATAATCCAATGAAATGACCATTCCATCCTTCGCGGCACGTGTTCTGGCAAAGACAGCACGTGCCGCTTTTTCTGCTTGCCGGGTATCGTGAATTTTAGGGCTGAAGTGGGTCAGGATGAGCTCGTGGGCTCCGGCTGCCTGAGCGATACCGGCGCTCTCCTCGGCCAGCATATGCGCATTACTTTTTGCCAGCGGCAGATCTTCTGGATTATCATACATGCTCTCACAGATTAGCAGGTCTACATCTCTGGCCAGTGTTACGAGCTGTTGGGCCGGGCGGGTATCAGTGATGTAAGCAAACGAGATCCCGCGCCGTGGCGGTCCCAATACCTGTGCGGGCTGAATGGTCTGCCCCTGATATTCGAGCGTCTCTCCATGTTGCAATCGCGACCATAGTTGAACCGGAAGTCCCAGTTCCTGTGCTTTGGTCGCCTGAAAAGCCGGACGACGTGACAGCTCGGCACGATAAGCCAGGCATTGAATGCCATGGTTGGCGGGCACACAACTGGCTTGTAGTCCACCTGGCAATGTGAACTGCTCGTGCCCCTTAAGCTCATGAATGATGACTGGGAAAGGCAATTCAGGGGCAATGCGACGCAACCCTTCAACCACATAGGCGGTGCCAGCGGGACCATAAATATGTAGTGGTTCAGTACGCCCGGCATGCGCCACCATAAACAAGACGCCCGGTAAGCCTGCTACATGGTCGGCATGCATATGCGAAAAACAGATCGCCCCCAGCTGGCGAAAGCCCCAACCAAGCGACTTCCAGGGAATCTGCGTCCCCTCGCCACAGTCGAATAATGTCAGTGCCGAACCATTGCGTACCAGTGCACAGGAGAGCCAACGCCCTGGCAGCGGCATCATACCACAGGTGCCTAACATACAAATATCAATCATCGCTAATCCTTTTTGTGCTACAAACGTATATCATCCACCGTCTGGAAGGCTCATGAATTCTCTTATGATCAAGCCAGGAGCAATAGTTGACAGACTGCGGTGGAGCTAGCTGCGAGTGAGCGGCGTTTCCGATTGTTTTTTTATAGCATACCATGGATGACTGGTAGAGCAAAAGCAAGAGCCATACGTTAAACTTGTAACATATGCAAGCGATCATTAAGCTGTTATTATTGTTTCATGTAGATTTTTTGACATTTTTAGCCTCATCTGTTATGATGAGAAACGCAAATGCTCGTATTAATCGTCCTTAAGTTTGAGTGTGAAAACATGGAGGACTGCATGGATTGGCGTGAATTTCTGGGCAGCATCATTAGTAATACGACTGAGCGCGATCGTATCGCTAGCGAAATCGGAGTGCATGCGGTAACGTTGAATCGTTGGGTGAGTGGTGAATCTTCCCCCCGTCCCCATAATATGCGTCAATTGTTGCGCGCCATCCCCAAACAGCAGCGTAGTCAGTTGCAAACCCTGCTAGAGAAATACTCATCAGATGTCTCGGATTTTGAAATCGATACCGTCGAGCAAGAAATTCCATACAAATTTATTATGGAAGTGCTGGATGCCCGGGCAAGTATTCCCGATCTTTTACGTTTCTGGTCAATTACACGCCTGGTCCTGCAGCAGGCACTGCGACAATTAGACCCTGAGGGCGTAGGCATGGCTATCACCGTTGTACGCTGTATGCCGCCACGCGATGATAAGATTCGAAGTTTACGCGAGAGCGTTGGTCTGGGAACGCCTCCCTGGGGTGGGGATTTAGAAGAGAAGGCATTATTGCTGGGAGCAGAATCGCTCGCCGGCCATGTAACCGTTTCATGCCGCTTAGAGCACATCGGGGACCTGCAGGCGAACAAGACGTTTTTGCCAGCATACCAGGTGGAACATGAAGTCAGCGCGGTCGCCTGCCCGATTATGCATGCCTGCCGGGTAGCTGGTTGTCTGCTTCTTTCAAGTACCCAGGTTGATTATTTTGCTCCTGAAGCGCGCCTCTCGCTGGTGCGGGGCTACACTAACCTTGTCTCACTGGCCTTTAATCCTGATGAGTTCTATAACCCCGAAAAGATTGCTTTGCACATCATGCCTCCTCCGCCACGGCAAAAAGAATTTTTTGATGGTTTTCGTCAGCGTGTGCTTAGACGTATGCAAGAATCCTCGCGTTCAGAAAAGCGCCTGGCGAGTCCGGAAGCAGAGCAGCTGGAATGGCAACAAATCGAAGAATCATTGCTCAACCTGCCACCTGAAATCAAGACACCTTGACTTTTGCCTGGTGATCTTATACCCAAAACCACCGTCATCCACATGATAGTACAAGATGTGTATGTAGCCTGCATGCCAGTACGCAATAAAACGTGCTGGCATGCAGGCGTTCGTATCTATGTATTTAAGCTCGAACGTGGATGTGATATGCTGTGGAAAACATGCTATAAAAGCATACTGCAAGGCAAGTGAGAGGGAGATTCTTAATGGCACTATTTTTAGTCGATCGATTCCATGCCCGCAAAAGGGATGAGCAACAGAGCTTGATTGATGCTGGCCACCTGCAAAAGAAGGAAGAACTTACTTTGTTGGAAGGCGAACAACTCCGGCCGTTGGCGCTGTTGAGTTTGCAAATGTTTATTGTTGGTGGACTCTTTTTCCTCCTCCTGGATCTGTTGGCCTATCACTGGCACTATCACTACTGGCTGGCTACGCTTACCCCGACCAGTAGTATCCGCTGGATCTTTCTCAACGTGATTGGCTACCTGCTCATTCTTTGTGTGCACGAATTGATTCACGGCGCTGTTTTTGCTTTCTGGGGAGGTCAGCCTCATTTTGGTGCCAGGCTACCGCTAGCCCTCTACTGTGGCGCGCGCCAGCAACTTTTTCGGCGCAACCACTATCTCGCAGTTGGCCTGGCCCCGCTCGTCTTCCTCACGCTGCTAGGTATCATGGTGACCATCTGTTATCCGGGTCCCGCCTCGTATCTTTTGCTAGCCTTTGCTGGCAACTTCGCGGGGGCTGCAGGAGACGTTGTGGTCGCCCAACGGGTGGCACGCCTATCCAAAGCCGTGCTGATCGAAGACACCGAAGTGGGCTATACCGCCTGGGAAATATCTGAACAGCCAAGGTCATAGACGAAAAGGTATATGTGATATACTCCTTCTTAGATAAGGTCATGTTGGGGGCAAACATTTTCGGCCACGATTAGCCACACTACCTCATGCCGATCATGCCAGCATCCCTGGTCGAGAAAACCGGGTGCTGTGATGTGTCCCCGGGCTTATATTTTTTTATCTACCAGTATAGAGAAGCGTGTGAAGTCGCTTCAAAGCCAGGATGAGCAATGCCAGAACTACCTGAAGTTGAGTATACAGCGCGCCAGTTGCGCGCCTCTGTCGTGGGGGCGACCATTCGGGAGGCACACATTTTTTGGGAACGCACCATCAGTCATCCAGCAGTGCCAGATTTTCTTGCCGAAGTGGCTGGTCGCCGCATCGAAGGTGTGCGCAGGCGTGGCAAGTTTTTGTTGATTGACCTGAGTGGCAATGTGTTTCTCTCTATCCACCGGCGAATGACGGGCAACTTCTTGTTGCTGCCTGCGGGCTGGAAATTAGACACCAGTTTGCGCGAGCAGGATCGGGTAGCCTGGAATACCCGTGGCCCCACATTCCAAGTCGATGGCGAGCAGGGTACGGTCTACCAGGCTGAATTAAAGTATTGTCGGGCCTGCTTTGTCTTCGAGGACGGACGTTGCCTGCTCTTTACCGATCCACGGAAATTTGGCAAAATTGGTCTATGGCCACAGGAACGCGAGCAGGAGGCGCTCAAAGGACTGGGACCCGAGCCGCTGGAAGCCGATTTTTCGGTGGAACGTTTCGCTGCTTCCCTGAGAGGCCGCAGGACTGGCATCAAGCAAGTGCTTTTGGACCAGACCGTCGTTGCTGGTGTGGGCAATATCTACGCGGATGAAGCTCTATTTTACGCCTGTATCCATCCTTTGCGGCGAGCGGAAAGTCTCTCAGAGACCGAGATTCGGACACTGCATGAAGGGATTATCGATGTGTTGACGCGAGGAATTGAACACGGAGGTACATCATTTAATGACTATCGAGATCTCTGGGGAGAAGCTGGCGATAACTTTAACCATGTGCGCGTTTACCACCAGGAGGGCAAGCCTTGTAGCCGTTGTGGCACAACGATAGAGCGCATAGTGATTGCCCAGCGCAGCGCTCACTTCTGTCCAGGTTGCCAGCAAGCACCTGCTCAGCCAGGGGACATAGTCACCAGCGTCCTATGACGACTAGCCCCCGGTCTCTGCAAGCCAGTGTGCTTATTGTGGTGTAAAGAAGGCCGGGGTGCACGTGACAGTTTTGCCATCGACATTAAACGACACATCTACTGTAGCAGCGGTCAACTGAGGTTGTTGGCCTCGGAGTTGCAGCACAAAGCTGACATAGCCGCCGCTATCGCTGACTGGAGCCTGATCCAGATTGAGGTCACCGTAGGCAAAGTGGGCCGTGGCCTGCGCGGAAGCACCCGGCACAGGCTTGACATTCTGCGTCAAACGGGCGTAGATAGTAATGACGCCATACGGGTTGGGATTATTGGCGGACGACCAGGCGCCACAAAGATACTTTGGTAGCTTTGGAACCTGCGGGATTCCTTTTTGAAATGACTTATTGATGGTCACAGTTGGTTGCGCCTGTGGGCGCGTCACAGCTATAGCTGGACCACAGCCAGACAAAACAAGCAGGAGTGTCAGGAGCAAAGTACTCATTAAAAATAATGATGTTTTTTTCATAGCACTCTAAGCGAAATTTCTACGTTAATTCTGAATTAGAAACGACAATGCATAGTGATCAAGTGTTGCGGCGTTACAACGTCGCAAGGGTAGATATAGGTGGCTCCATTCATTAGGAATCACATACAGTATAACATAGCTGTGATAGTGAAACCAGGCCATACATCCTGGCAATAAGAACGTCCACCATGCATAGTTACAACCAGATTACTGCAAATGTATGAAAAGTAAGCAATAGCAACTTATAAGTAAGAAAGAGCTACCGGTGGCTTGCTGAATAAGTTGGACTGTGTTACACTGTGACTGGTTGTAGGATGCAGATGAATAATCATTGTGCAATGATCGACTTGAGGTATTACTTTTGTGAATCACGAAATTGATAGACAATTCGAACTCTTTAACCAGTTGCTCGGAGACAAACTGTTCGGGCACAACACACTTCATATGGGACAAACTGAGCAAGCCTCAGAGTCGGGCAGTTCTATTCATGCCAGTGACACATCGTTACCACCAGCGAGCGCTGCACAGCCTGAAACCTCTTCTGCCATCCATACTCGTCCTGATCCTGGACGCGAGCAACGGAAAGGAGCCCCCGAGGTTATTCTTGGGGCCACCAAAGAGACGGCGCAAATTATTTCCATGGCGCACGGCCTCTTAAATGGGACCGGGCGTGCGATTATCAGTCGTTTGCGCCCCGAATCGATACTTCCTCTCCAGACAGAGTTTCAAGCCTACACTGTTCGTACGCTTGCGGCGGCTCGTGCTATGGCGGTCTACCGTCCTGATTATATACGCAAAGAGACCGGCGGTCATGTTGGTGTGATCAGTGCCGGGACATCAGATATTCCAGTAGCGGAAGAAGCGGCACTCATCGCGGAAGAGATGGGCTGCCACGTCACACCTATCTATGATGTTGGGGTTGCAGGGCTTCATCGCCTGTTTGGACCACTGCGTGAACTGCTCTCCAATGAGGTAGATGTGATTATCGTTGCTGCGGGTATGGATGGAGCTTTACCTTCAGTTATTGCAGGGCTAGTGCCAGTTCCAGTTATCGGGCTACCAACGTCGATTGGCTATGGTTTAGGCGGCAATGGGGTTGCCGCATTGCTTTCGATGTTGCAAACGTGTGCGCCAGGACTTTCAGTCGTCAACATCGATAATGGTGTTGGCGCTGGGATCACAGCGGCGCTGATTGCCAATCGTGTGGCGCAGGCGCGTGAACATCAGTCGCAGTAGGGAAGCAGCGAGATGTTCTGAGTGTAGAATGTCTCACCGCTAATATGTTGGGTAGATGTGGGTACGAAGTTTAAGAGAGGCGGGACTTTCTATGGCAAACAATAAACGTGGGCCCGAACCGGGATCACAAAAAGCCAAGCATGGTGGCCAAGCTGTACGCGAGAAATATGGTCCGGAATTCTATTCGAAGATTGGTAAGAAGGGTGGCGAGACGGTGAAGGAGAAACGCGGCCCACAATTTTACGCTGAGATTGGGAAGAAGGGTGGAGAGTCAACCAAGCGGCAGCAAGGTTCTGAATTCTACTCGCGGATTGGGAAGAAAGGTGGCGAGCGTGGCCGTACAGCCTCAGATAACCAGGAAGAATAAAAATAGTCATGACTGCTCTCTTTATCGGTTCCGGCAAGACGATTTCTAATGCGCGGGCCCTGATGGGAAGAGGAGTGCAACATTAGCATCCTGGTTGTTTCCCAGTCGTGACAAGACCGCATCCCGTTGTTGTTTGACTTCTCTGATGAAATGACTGTACGGGAATGCGGTCTTCAAAATTTGCCTGCTTCTTGCCTGCTGACTGCTGACGCTACATCTGCTGGTTTATTCTTCGTAGCGCTTGATAAACGGTGGTGGTTCGATCGCGCCATCGTTGTCCACAGTAGGACGATAGCGCGGCCTGCCCTCCTGTCTATTTCCCATCTCACGGATGCCACGCAGGTCATTCAGACTTCGCTGCTGCCGTCCATGCTGGGGTGGATTCGTGGGGTGTAGTGATGGTGGCATGCGGGTCGGTGGTGGAGCTACCGGTTGGTCTGGAGGCTGAACTGGTGGTGCCGTACGTGGTAGTCCGGGAAAGCTAGATGTTTGCCATGGCCGGTCCGCGCTCTGATTGGAGTAGGTCGGAGCAGTAGTTGGCCTGTTGATCGGCGGCATGCCTGAAGTAGGAATGCGGGAGGATGAGGTCTGATGATTGCGTAATGCATGTGCGCGCGTCCCTCGCAACTCTTCCATGCCAGCTGCGATCAGGGTGACCCGAATAGTATCATTGAGTGTGGGATCAATTACGGCACCAAAGATAATATCTGCTGCATCATCGATCGAGGCACCGATGCGTTCCGCCACTTCATTGACCTCAAATAGGGTCATATCTTCGCCACCGCTAATATTGAATAATACGCGTTTAGCACCGCGGATCGTGACATTCAAGAAGCCGCCGGCGATTGCTTCCTCGGCTGCGATCTGGGCCCGATTACGCCCCGTTCCCTGACCAATACTCATCAATGCCGTACCGGCCTCCCGCAATACGCTGCGCACGTCAGCGAAATCGACATTGACCATACCCGGAACATTAATGACTTCGGCAATGCCCTGGACGCCCTGGCGCAATACGTCGTCCGCCACCTTAAAGGCATCGGCCAGGTTACGATCGCGGGCCACCGTATTGAGCAAACGATCATTGGGAATAGTAATCAGCGCATCGATCTCGGCACTCAACTCGGCCAGACCCTGTTCTGCAATGCGTCTACGGCGCGAACCCTCAAAGGTAAAAGGCAATGTGACGATACCTACGGTTAGCGCCCCCATCTGCTTGGCAATCGATGCTACCACTGGAGCTGCCCCCGTTCCCGTTCCACCGCCCATGCCAGCCGCAATAAAGACCAGGTCCGCCTTGCCCAGAGCCTCACGAATCTCGGTGCTACTCTCCATTGCCGCACGCATGCCCACTGCAGCATTGCCTCCGGCACCCAGACCTTTGGTGTGGTTCTGGCCCAGGCAGATCCGGTTGGGCGCCTCGCACAGAGCCAGTACCTGAGCATCTGTATTCATGGCCACAAAGCGCACGCCCCGCACATGGGTATGGATCATTCGATTAATCGCATTCATGCCGCCGCCGCCGACGCCGACCACGACAATATCCACATTATGGGGAGCCTCTTCGGGAGCCTCGAAATCAAAGGGGGACTGGGGAGAAAGGGAATCGCCATCAGTGTAGCGTTGATTCCAATTAGCTTGAGCAGGATCAGCCTCTCCGGGCACTCCCTCAGCCACTTCGTGACGAAGAATCGCCCACTGATTTTCTTGTCCTTCATACACGTCTGGCGTCTGTCTGGCCTTGTCTCTCCGCGCTTCCGAGGCCATGTTACGTTTGTATGCATCATCTGACATTGGTTGCATGCACACCCCCATTTCCTCTCATCGAAACAAACGGTGCTATCTCTCTAGCAGAGCATAGGGTGCCGTCTTTCTTCTCAGTTTTTTCTTCGAGGCTGGTCAGGTTCAGGCCTGCATTTTTCCGTTCCCCAAACAGCAAAAAATATGCGCCTGGATTCTACTGGTGATCTGTTTGAGGACATAATACAGGCCCCGCCTTTGAGCGGGGGCACCTGACGTAATAAAAGCATTCCATCCGCATTGTAACAAGAGTGTCAAGTATATATTGGGGAGTATACTCATGCCACTATGGGCGCCTGCCTCTTATATAGAATAACGAATCAAAGCGGAAAAAGTGATATCATTATCACACTTTTATGCAGCAAAAAGCTCTGATGAACAGAGCGTACGTAGATAAATCAAGGAAGCGCACATATCTAATTCATCAGAGCTAAAAAGAAATCTATTCTTTTCTAAGTGAGAGCGAACCACCAGCTTTTGCAGCTTTCTTCTCACGTTGAGCTTCTTTTTTCTGCTTATTTGATTTAGGAGCTGCTTTTTGCACCTTCTTCTGTTCTTTGTTCGCCACGATAAGTACCCTCCTGAACTGTATTGTCTGAACCATAGGCACAACCTATGGAATATTCTTATTGTATCAAAATCTACAGATGAGGTGTTAGGGCAGCAAGTTTTACTGATAATTATACTGTTCTTGCAGCCGTTTTTCCTCAAATGTAGCCAGAGCATGGGTGATCATACGAATGACGCTACCAATATCCATTGGCTTGCGAATTTGATAGATGCCGCGTTGTTCTAACTCTTTTACCGGTAATGTTGCGCTCATCATAATCGCGGGCACTCCGCGAGTCTCGTCTATTTGCTGAAGACGATCATAAAGTTCCAAACCGTTTAATTTAGGCAGGCGATAATCCAGCAGCATCAAACAGGGCCGAATATGAGGAGTCTGTTCTAATGCTGTCTGCCCATTATCAATCACTGTTGTATGGTAAGGGGTCTCCTCTTCAATCAACTGCTGCAGAAATTGAGCAATATCTGCATCATCTTCAACAATTAAAATTGTCGTGTTCCGTGGGCCAAGTGCCGCTGGCGGAATGACTTCTCGTGGCATGATGAACTCCTTTTCCGCATGCGATAGTTAAGATGCGAATATAATGCTATACTTTAATGTAACGGTTATCGGGCAAAATTAGTGACGTGCAAAAGGCGCATTCGCGATAAATTGTTAGCACCTTTCTTATTCCTATTCTACACTCTACACTCTACTGTCTTAACTAACGCTGTGGTGGAAGCTCCGTCCATTTCGACTGCAGCGGCGGCGGTGTATAGGATGCCAGGGCATCCAGTAATGCCGCAGGGGTCTGATAATGGAGCAGAAGCTGGGTATGAAATGGATTAATAAAGCCTTCTTGTGATGCATGTTCTATTAACGCGAGCAAAGGCAAAAAAAATTGCGCTACATCCAGCAATCCAATTGGCTTAGTATGAATGCCAATCTGGGCCCAGGTTGTGATCTCAAAGAGCTCGTCAAAGGTCCCAAAGCCGCCGGGGAGGGCAATAAAAGCGTCCGCGAGATCAGCCATCAATGCCTTTCGCTCATGCATACTATTTACAGTATATAATTTGGTTAAATATTCATGGGCAACTTCACGCTGAAAAAGTCCTCTTGGCATGACTCCAATGACTTCGCCGTCGGCTGCCAACGTGGCGTCTGCAATAGCGCCCATCAGGCCGAGGCGTCCTCCACCATAAACCAGGCCTATGCCACGGTTGGCTAGTTCCTGTCCAAGTTCACGTGCTGCCTGAACAAACTCGGGTCGCACACCCGGATTTGATCCCGCGAAAACACAGATTCGACTCATTCAGACATCCTTTTTATAGGCAGTATAGAAACATAATATAGGCCTCTTATTGTACTGTATCTCTACCCAATCTGAAAGTTATGTGGACTAATGGACGTGGTTACCACTTTTCAGTATTGATTGGATGGTCCCTGTAATTGTGTCAGGAGGCAAGCGGCAGAGGCAAGGCTGTTATTGCCTGCCTCTGGACTGCGATTACCATTCCGTGACAGAACCATCAATATTGCGCCAGACGGGATTGTGCCACTGGTGGCCGGCTCTGGCCGCCTCGCGTACTTTGGCCTCATTGATCTCGACACCCAATCCTGGTTTGGTCGGCCTGGCCACGAAACCATCTTCATATTTGAAGACAGATGGATCGACTAGGTAATCCAGCAGATCAGTATGCTGATTATAATGGATCTCCAGGGATTGCTCCTGGATAAAAGCATTGGGAGTACAGAAATCAAGTTGTAACGAAGATGCGAGAGTCAGTGGTCCCAAGGGACAATGCGGGGCCACTGCGACATCAAACGCTTCGGCCATCGCCGCGATCTTGCGTCCTTCCCAGATGCCGCCCGTATGACTTAAGTCGGGCTGGATGATATCCACGGTCCCGCTGGTCAGTAGCGACTTAAAGCCCCAGCGCGTATAGAGACGCTCACCAGTCGCGATGGGGGTACTGGTATGTCTGGTCAACTCGATCAGGGCCTCATTGTTTTCTGGCAAGACTGGCTCTTCAATAAACAAGAGTTTGTACTGATCTAATTCTTTAGCCAGCACTTTGGCCATACCGCGATGGACCCGTCCATGGAAATCGACGGCCAACCCGATGCCATTGCCAACCGCTTCGCGAACCGCCGCAATGCGCTCAACCGCCTCCTGTACTTTCAGTGCTGAATCGATCCACTCAAAGTCGGCTGTCGCATTCATTTTCAGCGCCGTATAGCCAGCCGCCACCCGTTGTTTAGCATGCTCAGCCGCCTCAGCGGCCTTATCGCCGCCGATCCAGGAATAGACACGCATCTTATCACGCACAGCCCCGCCCAGCAGATCATAGACCGGCACACCAAGGCTCTTCCCTTTGATATCCCAGAGAGCCTGATCAATACCCGAAATAGCGCTGGTCAGGACCGGTCCGCCGCGATAAAAGCCACTGCGATAGAGGGTTTGCCAGATATCTTCAATGTGCGAGGCGTCTTGCCCGATCAGATAATCGCCCATCTCGGTGACTGCGCTTTTCACCGTATCGGCGCGTCCCTCCACTACCGGCTCGCCCCAGCCCTCCACACCATCATCGGTCGTAATTTTCAAAAAGAGCCAGCGCGGCGGTACCTTAAATAATTCCAGTTTGGCAATTTTCATTGGTCTGTTGTGCAACATCTATTCATCGTAGATAATAGGGCTAAATAGATATGCACAAACTCCTTTCCTTTACCTGCACCCTATCAGCGTCATGCTGATAACAGGATAGCAGTAATGATGGACATCTTCCACTGTCCGTATGTACTATCTATGTCTGCAATTGTATTGCACGGATAGTTTGAGTATAAAATGTGCTTGAGGTAAATTCAAGCTGATGGAATGGACAGCTTTCCCATAAATTGCGCGTGATCTATGGTCTGGTTGAATGCAAAGCCCTTGCTGTGCAAGCAGACTGGAGGCCCAAATAGGCGCTAATAGGTCCATAACTCTGATCATTAATTGTGATATGATGAGAATAAATTTGAATGTTTTGCTAAAAAATAGAAGTACAGAGAAACGAAAGGTTGTTGAATGATAACCGCACTGGTCTTTGATTTTGATGGACTTATACTTGATACCGAAATTTCCGCCTATCAATCCTGGCAAGAAATATATAACGAATATCAGCAGTGTCTTCCACTAGAAAAATGGGCCGCCTGCATTGGCAGTGGGCCGGAAGCCTTTGATCCCCACGACTATCTTGAAACGCTCACAGGACAAACCATTGTGCGCGACTCGCTCGCCGAGCGACGTTTACGGCGTCACCTTGAGCTCATCGAAACGCAGTTTGCCCTACCAGGAGTCGAGCAATATATCGAAGATGCTCGCCGACTGGACGTAAAGATTGCCGTCGCCTCAAGTTCACCACGGGCGTGGGTCGTAGACCACCTCACCCGCCTCGGCCTGCATAACAAGTTCGACGCCATGAAATTCGGAGACGAAGTGACGCACCGCAAGCCTCATCCAGAGCTCTATCTTTCCGCCCTGGAACTCCTTGGGGCCCGACCTGATCAGGCCATTGCTCTTGAAGACTCTCCCAATGGAGTGCGTGCTGCTCAGAATGCTGGTATCTTCTGCGTCGCCATTCCTAACCCTATTACCGGCCAACTTCCCCTGGATCACGCGGACTTGCGCCTCACCTCGCTGGCCGCCATGCCGTTGGAGCAGCTCATACAACAGGTCGGCTCCAGACAAAAAGTGTAGCCTACCAGCATTCAAGCATGCGGTTTCTAGATTACAAGAGGAAGCAGCACGCAAGTGGTCAGGACAGCGAAGCCAGTGCTATGATGCCATTAGCTTATAATTATAATAGGAGGAAGGGAGATGGAACAAACGATCATCCAGGTAGATGCCTTTACAGACGAGCCCTTTAGAGGCAATCCGGCCGCAGTGTGTGTGCTGTCCGAGCCACGTGATGCCCAATGGATGCAGCAGGTCGCAGCCGAAATGAATCTGTCGGAGACAGCCTTTCTCCTACGGCAGGGCGAAGGCTTTCAACTAAGCTGGTTTACGCCAGCCGTAGAGGTCGAATTGTGTGGACATGCTACCCTGGCCAGTGCGCACGTACTGTGGCAAGAAGGCTACCTGGCACCCGATGCCGAAGCCCGCTTTTCAACCCTGAGTGGCATATTGACCGCCAGGCGCAACGCTGAATGGATTGAGCTTAACTTCCCAGCGGATCCACCGCAGCCTACTACCCCACCCGCAGCTCTCTTAGACGCGCTGGGCGTGCCCGCCACTGCGGTTGAAATGGGAAAGTTTGACTACATCGTCGAAGTAGAAAACGAGCAACAAGTCAGAGGTCTTACTCCCAACCTCGCTCTATTACAAGAAATACCGGTGCGTGGCATCATCGTCACCAGCCGGGCCAATCCAGACACTGGCTACGACTTTGTCTCTCGCTTCTTCGGTCCGCGTGTCGGCATCAACGAAGATCCCGTCACTGGATCGGCGCACTGTGCCCTGGCCCCCTACTGGAGCCAGCGACTGCAGCGCTCCACCCTCATCGGCTACCAGGCCTCCAGGCGCGGTGGCCTGGTGCGCGTTCAGCTTCAAGGCGACCGCGTCATCCTGGGAGGACAGGCCGTCACAGTATTGAAAGGCATTTTGATCGAGTAACAATGACACATGCATAGCGACACGAAAGAACCCTGCAGCAAGCAGCTGCAGATTCTTTCGTGTCACGCATACAAAGAAAAATTTATTTTAAAACGTAAGAAATCTCACCTGAAAGCGTATAGCAAATCGCCTCGCTATTCGGGAAGTACACCTTAAAGGCATCCTCAACGATACGTCCATGTTTATCTGTGCTCGGTTCTTCATGAACATAATGACAAATGGTAGCTTCACACCCGCTGACTTCACCCTCATAACGACGAATTAATTTTAAGGCACTTGAAGTAATAGTCGTGCAATACAGTATTTTCATATTTCTGTGAACCTCGCAATTACCGGAGTACCGTACCGGCCCGGGATAACGCATCCCCTCACTAAAATCAATGATATATTGTCTCAATTAAAAACGTTAACAATAGAAAAAATGACCATCGCATTCAACATTGAAATAGGGTCTTTTACCAAGAGGGGAACCTGGCAGTGCGCAACGCTGTTGCAAGAATATTACCATGGGCATCGACAAATTACGATCTTCAACCATATCAACGCACGAAAATAGGACTATAGTCCTGGTGAAAGGCGGAAATGCTGAGCTAACCTGCCCTATGAATTGAGCGCTAACCTATTGACAGCCACATAAAGTTATGCTAAATTGATGATGTTGCGCCCATAGCTCAGCGGATTAGAGCATCGGTCTTCGGAACCGAGTGTCGGGGGTTCGAATCCCTCTGGGCGCGTTAAACATATCTAAGCCACTAAACCAGCCCCACAAGCCAAAAAAGCCCCAAAGCCCTACTACAGAATAGCAGAACTTCAGAGCCATTTTTAGCCAATTCTTAGTGTCGGACACCCTGTTTTTCCGACATGAATTGCTGTCAAAATGCCAGCGGTTGCTGTCAGCTAGGCCGATCCTTGCCACGCCTTTTTTTATTCTTGCCCAGGAGATCAAGCGCATTCACTGGTGAGAACTTGCCTTGTTCCTGGCGAGCGGCCCGTAACTTGAAATCTTTAAGGTATTCTTCTGTGACCTCGACACTGCTATGCCCCATGAGACGCGAGAGCTTATAGATTTCGCCGCCTTGTTCCAGGTACATCCGAGCGAAGGTATGGCGGAAGGTGTGAGCAGAAACCCGTACACCAGTGATGCCAGCCTTATTTTTAACATCTACGAGAAGCTGTTCTACACCGTTAGGTGTGACCGGCTGACCATAACGATTGATGAAGATGCGCTGTTCGTTCTCATCCGCAGGTTTACGATAATGATTGACATACTTCCAAAGCTGTTTTGCCACCTGGGGAGAGATGCCGACCTCTCGTTCCTTTTTGCCCTTGCCAAAGACTCTAATGTGATCCTCAAACACATCTTGCGTCTCCAGGCCGCAAAGCTCAGAAACACGTATGCCAGTTTCGAGCAGAACTAAAATGATGGTGTAGTCGCGATAGCCCAATGTAGTAGAAAGATCGCATACGTCGAGCATCAATCTGATATGCTCAGGTGTAAAAGTTGGTATCATATAGTCGGGAACTGAAGGGAGCTTGAGCCGCTTAGAGGGGTCTTTTTCTATTAACTCCTCTTCCAGGCACCAGGAGAAAAAGCCCTTGATCACCTGCACATATCCCTTTATGGTGAGGGCAGATATTTTTACGGGATTGCCGCCATTCCCTTTATTGACCGCCCTACGTCCTGCAGGTTCAGACTGGAGGTACAAGACGAACGAGCGTAAGTGAACAATCGTGACCCGTTCTAAGTGCTGAGTATCTTCTTCCTCATCCAGCCATTTAGCAAAGCTATTCAGCTTTTGTTCATACCAAATGATAGTTTTCCCGCTACGCCCACGGGTACGGCAGTCGATAATGTATCCCTCAATAGCTTTTGTAATTTTCATAAAGCACCTCCTATGCAATATCAGTGACATCATAGCCAGAGCCAATGCTGTTATTTTTCTGCTGCTGTTTGCGTGGAGAGCGCAATTCATCGAAGACGGTGTTGATCTCGGACCAGTCGGACGGAGCCAGGTCGACGCCGTAGTATTTCCGCTCCTCTTCCAGCTGAAGCGCCGTAACAAAGCCATAGGCCAGGCGCTTCTTCCAGACCTCTTCACAGTAGACCCGTTCCTTTTTCTTGTCGTAGTCCTGGATCTTGCGCAGCACCCACAGGGCATCCGAATAGAGATCGGGTTGTCGGACCCGCTGACCGGAAATGCTGCTGATCTCGCCGATCTCATCGGGCGGAGCCAGGGCGACCGCCGAGCGAAATGCCCCGGCCAGCAGAGCAATAAGGCTGTCCAGTTTTGCCATGCGCCGATCTCGCTTAACCAAAGTGGTCCGCACTTCTTCAAAGGACCTGGGTGAAAGGTGGTTGACCAGTTCGGCCCGCTGATCAGGAGAGAGCCCGGCCAGGGCAGAGCGCGCCAGATCGCGAAGCACCTCCACCGACACATCACGTAGACTTTCTTCCAGGCCCGCATATTGTTTACTCACTTCCGCCATGCGAAGCTTGTCCGGCAGTTCAATGATGTAGGAGAGGAAGGCCACCGAGAGCAGACAGCGCGACCAGGTCGCGGGACATTCATCAGAGCGCACCAGCTGGAGCAGATCCTCATCCGACCAGAAGAATACCTGCTGCAGTTCGTCATCCAGGCGGATGTATTCGGCCTGTTTGATCACCTGCAGGGGCTTCTCCTGAATGACCTGCTGGAGACGGTTTTCTTGTTCCCCGATTGGATCAGCAGTGCAGGTGTCCTGCTGGACGCTGTAGGCCTGCTGGACCAGTTCCCATACCGGATGTGTCGGCAGCCGGGAGGTGTTCGAATCGCTGGACTGTTCGAGATCCACAAAGCGGAGCCACTCTTCCGTGGCATATTTCCAGAGCGCCTCAAACATGGCGATCACCGAGAACGCCTCATTGAGATCGTATTTGTTGAAGAAGGCCCGCTTAAATCGGAACTCCAATCGCCATATCTCGGAGCGGCGATTCCAGCCATTCGAGATCCAGATCGGTTCAAACCACTGTTTTTGATGCTTCTTGATTTCTAGTGTCTTGTTGTAAATTTGGGCCGAGATGTCCGAGGCATGAGAGCCGAAGTCCAGTGTGGCAATACGGCGGTGTGTCGTGCGCAGCGCGGGCTGCAGCAGCAACTCCTGTTCGAGTGCGTGCTTGTCCTGTTCAATCTGCTCTTGCAGCTTGGCGTAGTCCCGCTCAGAGAGGCCGCCCTCTTGCTCCTCATTGGTTGGAGGGAGCGGCCGGTCACTGATGTTGGTGACGCGAGAGACGAAGGGAAATCGGTCAGGATCATGGATGCACAGCGTTGAGAAGTCGAAGCCCTGCAGGTCTATGCACAAGTGCACTTCCGATGCCTGCTGATGGAACATTTCGCCAATGAACTCATGCAGCATTGCCTCAGCCGCCACGATGGACTGTTCCGGCCCGATCATGTGGAGCAGATGCGAGGAGAAGCGCGCCTGGCAGAACACGTTCCCCTTGAGTGTGCCATAGGACATGTTGATCTTGATATCATCGGAGTAGAGCAGCCAGGACCAGGGACTTGACCCATGTTCACGTATCATCAAGGTTTGGCTGTAGGTCTGCTCACCCGCCCAATAGGTGAAGGTCAGTGAGGTCGGTATATGCACGTGTTCTTTGCGGGCGGTCTTCTGCCAGTCATCCAGCTGGTTCGCGATATGGTCAGGGAGAGGCTGACCATTGGGGCGGCCATCCGATCCTACAAACTTAAAGTTCACAAAGAAGGTGTCAGGGCCACGGTTGACCACCTTCAACTCAACCGGAGACACCAGGAGCATCTCGTCATTCATTGTGACATCTCCTGTTCTTCTGTTTCCTCATCCAGCACGAGCGAAAGGCCATCGGACCATCGGGTAATAACACCACCAGGCGCGGCTACTGCCACATAGGAGGCATGTTTCAACCGACAGCGATGCATCAGATTGAGCGCAGCCAACAAGGGAGAAGATGCTTCAACCTCGTCAACTATCGGGAATTCAAAGGACGGCCAGAACCGCCAGAGGGCTACATCATACATGCTCATAGGCACACCTCCAGAAGAGAAGAAAGAGAACAAGAGCAGGTATTTTGCACCCCACGTGTTACCCCACGTGTTACTGGTTTCGTGGGGTGCAGTTTGTCTCCAGACACAACAATATAGAGGAAAGCTACGTATATGAGGAAGGCATAAAACTTATCGGTGAGGAGCATAAAATGCAACGGAAGCAGCGAGCGGCCCACTATCGGGCTGTCATGATCAGCGAATTGTTTATTATATTGGTGGCTATTTATGGCACTTGGGAACAATTGACCTTTGTGAAAAAGCCATTGGAGACTTGGGCTTTCTGGGCAACCATAGTGGTGGGCATGTTCGCATTTGCAGCATCTTTGTGGGCTCTTATGGCTTACGTGCGCGCTAGAAAACATGAGCAATTGAGCTGAGATACCTCGTGTGATTTCGTTGCGGCTAGCGTCTCCACCCACTCCGCAATGTGCTACGCATTCCATGCCGAGGCGAGAGGATATACTGAGGGACGTATGAGATACCCTCTCGCCTCGCCATTCCAAGCCTAGCACATGCTTCGGGGTAGAACGCTTGCTTCGCACCGCCGCAGGGCGGGCGTGATCGTCGCCGAGGGTTGGGGTACGTGCCTCGGCTCCTGGATGCCTGAGGGCTGTTTCGGCGTCCGTTTCGTGGGCCGTCGTAGTGGTCGTGAAAACGATGGTGTTGGGTGATCGATCAGCCATAGACGAACTCCTTTCTGTTCTGTGTCGGATGAGGGGAGAAGGCCCGGAACACGGGAGCGATGGGCGCACCTCATGAACCGGGCGGTTGGCGCGTGGCGCTAAAAGATTCAAGAGAAAAGAGAGAACAGTTATTGATCGAGTCGACGCATACGGGAACGGGTTGGCTCGCTGAGTTCGGGCGTGTTGGGTGCGCGCCGATGCGTGAGAATATCTTTAAAGACCTGGCGCTTCAATTCGGCGAGAAATTCGGCGTCCTCCTTTTCCTGCTGGACTTTGATCTGCAGCAGCAGAATATCCGCTTCTGCTTTGGCCTCGATGGTTTTGCGCTCGCCTTCGGCTTGCGCGATCTCGCGATAGATCGCGCCCTTTTCGCGCTCGCCGCGGGCGATCAGCTTGAGGGCGCTGCCGTCCACTTTGGCGAGGAAGAAAGCGGTCGAGGCGTCACCCAGGATGAAACCGGCGACACGCGAGGCGATGAACACATAGAGAATCGTCATGTTAGCGTCGTGACTTTGGCCGATCACATGCAGCAGAAAGGCCGTCTGGCTGATGATATTGATCAGCGCGAAGACCAACCACATGCCCGTTCCTAACCAGACCTCGCCCTCTTCACGCTTGGAGACAATGCCTCCGGACTCGCGCTTTTCCTCCAGATCGCGCCGCTTGATGGCAACGCCGAAGGTGACAAACATCATGGCCAGGTCGATGAAGAGCGCACCACCGGCAATCACATAATCGGCCGTGTCACCAGCTGGCACCAGGCGTGTCAGCACATAAGCCACCTCTGACGTGGTCAGAGCCACAAAGGCAATCGGCCCCAGGAAGAGCCAGAACTTGAGGAGGAAGAGCATAAACCGCTCATGGGCGGGACGACCGAACTTGGACCCCTCGACCAGGTTCATACGCCGGATGCGCAGCTGTTCAGGTGTCATCAGCGAGGTATTCAAGCGCGGGCTGACTGCTGGTTGTGTCTCAATGGAATAATCCGCAGGCAGCGCCTCAGTACTAGTTGGGGGAGCCGCCGGACGAGGAGTGCGCGGAACCGCAGCCCCGGCTCCTGGGTCCTCGTCATTGGTAAAGGCCGAGCGCAGCCGACCGAAGAAGCCTGGCCGAGGTGTGCGCTGCTGACGTGACGTATTGATCGCGTGTCCCAGGCCCTCGGTATACGCAGCAGCCGGATTCTCTTGGACCAGGTCAGCAAACTCTTGCGTATCGGTGTAGTTCTGTGCGTCTTCCATGGGGTGTATCCTTTCTGCTCAGAGAGCGAAGAGAGCGGTTATCCCACCAGGGACAACCGCAACAACATGCTATTCGTCGTCGTCTTCGGGAAGGCCGAGGTCACGTAAATTGGTGACCTGGGTGCGGATCTGCAGAATGGTCTGCTTGTCGCCGGAGTTCTTGTCCTCGATCTCGCGTTCACCGGCGGTCTGGCTGACAAAGGTGACTTTGACCTTGTGACCAGCCAACTCTTTTTTGAGGGTGTGAATCTCGATATCGCGCCCTTTGTCATCCTTCCCCGGTTTCGATTCGACCAGGTCCTTATACTGGCGGTCATTGCTACGCAGCTGGCAGGAGTAGACGCGACCATAGCGAGGATCAGTAATTTCCATGGAGAGGAAATGCCACTGCTCACCAGCGCGGGAGCCTTTTTCAATGGTCCCACCAACGGGACGAATGCCATTCACGATACCTGTTAATACTAGAGCCATAGAGCACCTCTTCTTTCTGTTATTTGCTTGATTGTTTCTGCACACGTTTTTTAACCGGACCGCAGTTTTGACAATAGACGCGACGGTGAACCGTCAGAGCACAGGAGCCGCAGAGCGGAGCTTCACACCTGCAACATTGCTGATAAGCCAGTCCGCCACAATGGATGCAGAGATGTGTATACGTGCCACGCGAAGCACGAAACGTCATGAGTGCGTCTCCCGTTGTCCAGCTAGAATGACAGCGATATAATGTTGAGTTTCCGCAGGGAGGCAACGTTGCCACTGTGATCGACACTGATCAACAGCCGTCTTAACCGCACCAGGGCCAGCATTATAAGCAGCCAGGGCGGCCGCATAATTGCCGTGGTACTGCTTGTTGTAGGTTGCCATGAGACGAGCCGCTCCCTTGAGGGCCTGTTCAGGGTTCCAGGGATCAATGCCAAGAGCACGAGCGGTTGCAGGCATAAACTGTGCAATCCCTTGCGCACCAGCTGGAGAGAGCGCACGAGGATCAAACTTGCTCTCTTGCTCAATCTGTCGCTCAAAGAGATCAGGTGAAATGCCTGCATCCGTCGCCGCTTGGCGAGCCATAGATACATAGGAGGGTATGGACGTTTTCGCACTTGATTGGTGCTGGGCCACTGCCTGAAACGAGGGATACAAAGCAGCAGCGGCCACGATCACCAGCCCGATAAGAAGCAGTTTGCGCATAGGACCTCCTTGCCTCAGCCAGGACCTATGTGCAAGAATGCACAGTGAGGACCTGGTTATTGCTACACTGGCGAAACTAGTTGCTCAACCGTTGGGCTAGGGTCTGCCAACTCTAGCTCAACACTTCTCTACCAAGAAATTCAAACTTTCTGGAAATTCCGTAAAATCCGGAACCCCTGCCAATATAGTACCACGACAAAATCCTGAATGTCAAGATAATCCGTAAAATCCGTAAAAATGGGAAATTCCTAGTGTCGGAAATCCAGATAATTCGGAAATAATGTCGGAACCGTAAAATGTATACATTTCATAAAATGTATACTATACTTAAAATCAGGAAAATCCTTAGAGGCCAAAGGAAGGGTAATATGAAACTTAGTAAAGAATTAGCTGAGCTGTATTATTCAGCTGCAGACGCGAGAAAAGTATTAGGAATAGATGAAGATACCTTCCAATACTGGGGAAAAACGGAGCGTGTAAAGAGAGTCTACCTGCCAGGGAGAAGACACCCTGTCTACTCGAAGCAAGCCATTAACAAGCTAGCAGGTCAAATCGAGGCAACAATGCTGGCGGAGAGGGCGATAGGGCTAGAGTACAGAAAAGCCACCGTTAATGATATGGATGCTGAAGTGGAGCTCGCATGTCTTGTTTTCGGTTCCAGAGCTGGACTTCCCGAAGCTGTAGCACTGAGACGAGCATTCAGGGAAAAGAACCCCGACTCCACCTATCACTTGTATGACGGTGATCACTTGGTCGCGTACATCAACATTTTCCCCTTGGAGCACCAGGCCATAGAGCAATTCAAGGAAGGTACGAGAGGGTGGTTGCTGGGGGCAGAAAACGTAGAAACTTTTGACCCTGGAAAGCCTCTTGAGTGCATCATCATTGACCTGGCTACCACGCCGACAGTTCCCCCGGCCAGGAGGGGCACATACGCTCAAATCCTGCTGGAGAACTTCTCCAGGACCCTCACAAGTTGGGGAGAAAGCGGCATCGAGATAGCCAAAGTTTATGCGGCCAGCAATACCCCATCGGGTATCAGGATAATCAGGCACGCAGGTTTTAGCACGTTCAAGGAAGTGAGCACAGGGCGCTTCACCTTTGAGCTAGACATTGAATCGTCAGAGAACAGGATGCTTCTCGAATACAAGGAAGCCCTGAACGACTGGAAACAGAGGCGACAAACAAGCGTGACGAGCCCGAGCAAAGGCAGAGCGAAAAAACCAAGTAGAACACATGTCGGAGCAGAGGTATAGTTACCGTAAACCCGCCTGAGAGGCGCGTTTAGATCAGTATTGAGCTTCGGAACCGAGTGTCGGGGGTTCGAATCCCTCTGGGCGCGCCTCTAGGAATCCGCCTCTCAGGCGGGTTCTTTTCTTTTGGCCGCGTGCCGGGCCCCTTTTGTCCCCTCGCTTACATCAACCGTGACATCAACAGGGCGGTTAGCGCCCTGTTGCCGTGGTCGCGAAAAAGCTGTTTAAGCGTGTGACTGCCTGCTCCTGCAGGGATGGCAGTACATGCGAATAGGTATCCAGTGTCATACTGATATTGCTGTGCCCCAATAGCTCCTGAACGATCTTTGGATGCACATCCATCGCCAGCAGTAACGTAGCGGCGCTATGCCGTAGATCGTGGAAGCGGATATCCGGTAAGCCCGGCTTTGTTCAAGAGCGGCTTAAATGAGCGCCTCAGAACGTTACCGGCCTCCAATGGATTGCCACGTTGATTGCAAAACACCCAGCCCTGCTCCTTCCAGTCGGCTCCGGCTTTCAGACGAAGCTCATGCTGACGAATCTTATGGTGCTGTAAGGCCTCAAGCGCAAGGTCCGTGAATGAGATGTTGCGCCGGCCCTTGACCGTCTTTGGTTCGCTGACCACAAAACCCATCTTCCCGATGCGGGAGACTGTGCGCCTGACCTGGAGTCGCTTGGTCTCAAAGGAGAGGTCCTCCCATTTGAGTCCCAGCAGCTCACCCTGGCGCATGCCCGTCGTCAATGCCAGGACGTAGAGGGCTTCTAGGGGATCGCCCTGCGTTGTGTGCAAGAAGTGCTTGGCCTGGCCCGCATTGAGGACCTGCATCTCTTTTCTGGGCACGTATGGTGGATCCACCGCGTCGCACACATTGCGTGCAACCAGGCCCCAGCGGAGTGCATCGTGCAATGCCCGATGCAGCACACGGTGTACGTGCTTCACCGTCTGCGGGGCGTATCCCTTTTTAAGCTCCCCGTTGTACAACTTCTGCAAATGCTGAGGCATTAACTGCTGGAGCTTGATGTTGCCCAGGGTTGGAATGATCTGCTGATAGATATATCGTTGATAGCGGATATAGGTCTTTGGACGCAGGCGAGGTTGTGCCGTATCCTGAAGCCACGTCTCCAGAAAAAAGGCAACCGCCTGATCTTTGCTTGCAAGCATGACCCCCTGATCTTTCAAGTTATTTACTTCCCTGATGGCTTTTACCGCCTCTTTCTGTGTTGCAAAGTAGAGATATTTCCTTTTGCCTTGTCCTACTGTGATAGCGGCCGTCCATCGTCCGTCTTTGCGCTGATAGACTGTACCTTCGCCGTTTGCCCGTTTGCCCATAGCGTGTATGTCTCTCTTTTTATTGCTTGTGCTGAATACTCACAGAGATGCGTTTCCTGCTCTTTAATCCACTGCTGGAGGGAGTCGATGGAGATGCGTACGGATCTCCCAAAGCGAATCACTGGAGGCCCTTTCTGCTGTGCGAGCAGTAAATAGAGCTTGGCACGAGAAATGCCGAGGCTCTGGGCTGCTTGTGGAATGGTGATGAGCAATTGCTGGATATTCTGTTCATTTTTCTGCTGCTTGATATGATCCTTTTGTGGCTATGATGATCGTACCGTATCTTTCATGATGTTTTCTCCTCTATCGAGGAACGCGATCTACGCCGATCATACTGCCCTGGGGCTGGTAGCTCTGGTACAGGAGGCAGGTGGAGGTAGGAGTAGTGGAGGCGTAGGAAGAAAATCTATGCAATAGGCCTGCTTCATGGTGCCCCTACCTTTCCCTTCTAGCCACTACAGCCGCACTTGTTAACCCAACCGGAAGAGGCGAGATAGGCCAGAAAAAAAGCTTCATCGCTCTCAATTTCCAGATGTGACATTCTGTAAGGGCCAATCCCAAACACAGAAGACTCCATCTGAAAGGAGAGAAACATGAAGCCGTCTGACCATACCATACCACAGTCAACCAGGACCACACTGACAGATGTCGTGCAATGGAACCAGGAATTAGAGCACGTACATACCCGCATTGCTCCTCGTTTTGCCCGGCCTGAACCCTGTCTTCGCGTGCTTGCCTATCTGCACGGTCTGCTCAGCGAGATCCCGCGCAAAAATGGCTGGCAGATTGCCGAGCATGCCAGGGAAGCGCGTCCTGATGGGATGCAGCGTTTGCTGACCAGCACCGTTTGGGATGCCAATCTGGTACGCGACGATCTGCGTGCCTATGTCCTGGAACGCTTCGGTGACGTTCGAGCGATCCTGGCCATTGACGAGACCAGCTTTCCCAAACGAGGACGCAAGTCCGTAGGAGTCAAGCGTCAGTATTGTGGGACAGCCAAACGGCTCCAGAACTGCCAGGTCGGCGTTTTTGTCTCCTACATTGGTGCGCAAGGACACACCTTACTGGATCGTGAACTCTACATTCCCAAATGCTGGTTCGAGGATCCTGAACGCTGCCGTGAAGCGGGGATTCCGGAAACGACTCATTTCCAGACCAAATGTGAGTTAGCCAGACGGATGCTTGAGCGGGTTGACCAGACGCAGATCCCCGTTGCCTGGGTAGTCGCTGATACAGTCTATGGAAGTAATCAGGATCTGCGCACCTGGCTCTTTCTCCATCACTACAACTATGTGCTGGCGGTGACGTGCGATGAACCTGTAGAAATCATGACCCCACAGGGACGCCAGCGCATGACGGTGGCACAAGCCCAGACGCGCTTTCTGCACGCACACGATTGGCAGTGCCTCTCGATGGGTGAAGGAACCAAAGGGCCACGTTGGTTCGACTGGGCAGTTTTGCCCATACTGTATCGATGTGAGGAGGATCAGGAGCACTGGTTGCTCATTCGCCGCAATCCGACCGACTCCACGGACAAAAGGTATTACGTTGTCTTCGGACCAGAGGGAACACCCCTTCCCGTGATGGTGAACGTCATGGGAGCAAGGTGGGGGATCGAAGAGGATTTTCAAACAGGCAAAGATCTAGGGCTTGATCAGTATGAGGTACGCACCTGGACCGCTTGGTATCGACATATCACGCTCGTGATGCTTGCTCTTGCCTTTTTGACGGGTCTGTGTGCACAGGATCAAACGACCAGGGCAGCAGGGCTGGATAACCCGCAACAAGAGATCTCCCAACATCCATTGACGAGACCTGAGGTGTGTCACCTGCTTGCGCAACTGATCTGGCCTGCTCCTCACAATGTCCCTTTGCTGCTCGCTTGGTCCTGGTGGCGAAGATGCCACCAGAGTCGAGCAAGCTATTATCATACCAGACGGCGTCTCAAGGCAGGGTAAGCCTCCTGTCCTCTTGCTCACTCCCGTTCCTGGTTCGTGTGCGCATCTGTATCCGCTGTCGATTCTGGGGAAAAATCCCAGGGAATCTTCTCAGGGATTTTTCCCCGGGATTTCTCAGGGAATCTTCCCAGTGCTGTTTTCTCGCCTGAAAGGAGAACTGATGATGACAACCTTTCCGTTGTTGACGTGCTGTGAAATGCTCAGCATTGATCCTAAGACGTTACGAAACTGGCTACGACAAGCCAATATGTCACTGCAGATTCATCCCGCAGACCGGCGTGTCAAATGCCTAAGCATGGAGCAAGTCCAGCATCTGGCTGCCCTGCACAGTCGCGCCCTCAAGTCAAACCGAACTGACACATCATCTGTGAGCGAGCCCATTCCCTTCCCAGAGGAGGTCGCACGGCTCAAGCAGATGGCTCATTTGGAAGCACAAGTGGCTTCGTTGCAACAACAGCTTGTTCAACTGCGTCATCTTCCTCCTCCGGTCACGTTTCCAGCTCCTGTCCAGCAGGTCATGCAGCAGGAGGATAGGCAAGCAGCCTGCCAGAAGGTGAGCGTGGATGGCACACCTGATGCAGGATGTCATCGCAGCTGGACTCCTCTTCCTGCTGAAAGCCGACGCCGCCGGGTCCTGCCTCTGATCGAATACGGGGCAGCCGACACCTATGTGATCGTGTGCCCGCAGCAAGGAGAACTGCCGCTCGCTCCGGATTCTCCTGAGTGGTTTGCCTGGTTAGCTTCCCTCTCATCCTTTCGTTTTATCGGGAAGTCTGGGCGTTTGAGTGCGTGCCGAGGATATGATCAGGGGCCAAAGCGGACCTGGTATGCCTATCGCACAATCCATCAGCAGGACTACAAACAGTATCTGGGCACCACGGATCATCTGACGATCTCGTGTCTGGAACAGATGGCGGCAAAACTCCAATCGTACGCAGAGTAGTGCTCCTTCACTGAGCCATTCTACGTTCCTGCTGCTCTCTGCCTTCACACAAGTGCGGCTGTAGTGTTCTAGCCATCGCTGCCCCTGTTCTGCCCCTCTTTCAATGCTATGGTAGCACCGTCTGATGGTGATGCTTCCTCGTTTCCATCAGATTTAACGAGCGAATATGTAAAGGAGATGGCACTGTATTCAGCATGGTTGTCGTGTTGCTCAACCAGGTCATGTGAAAGAGATGAATCATGCTAAGCACAATGAATAGGTATGGAGAAGCCCTGGCGATGGATGTCGAAGGGATGATGGTCCGTTTTATTGTCCCGCCTGTCACGATGCAGTGATTCTGAAAAAAGGTAGAAAAAAGATTCCCCACTTTGCTCATCGACCAGATACAGCGTGTGAGTATAACAACTCTGGTGAAAGTGAGGAGCATCGCCGAGCGGAATTAGAGCTCTATCAGACCCTTCTTGTTACTCCTGGCGTGACAAAATTGCAGCTCGAACGCTTTCTTGGAAATGTACGTCCAGATGTAAGCTTTGCTTTCAATGGCCACTATGTGGCATTGGAATCTCCGGCCTACGGTGCTGCACGGTCGTCTACCTTTGCATCGTTCTCAGCAGCTTGCGGCTAAACTTCAGACTCTGCCTGATTTCTTGACCGGTGCTCTAGCATCGCATAGATATCATTGGCGTAAATGCCTGAGCTATCTGCAAAGGGGTATCCCCGGTGTCTCGTGAACCCGCTCCAGAATGCGTGCTTGCACTTGATGAGGGACAGTAGGCATGAACCCAATGTAATCTTCCAGGCAAATATCATTCATTTTCAAAATGGCACCATCATTATAACGCAATTTGGCTCTTGTAGAAGGGCCATTGTGATGATATATTCTCTTCAAGCGGGAGGA
Organism: Dictyobacter formicarum; assembly: GCF_016587435.1. Next base: position 241,015 of record NZ_BNJJ01000003.1, on the reverse strand, counting down.
CAAGAGGCCTTGCACCATACGTGCAAACGTAAGAGGCATGCCTATCCCAATCCTCGTCAACCAGAATTCACTATGTACCAGAAAATTGAAAAGGAATGGAATCTATGTATCAACGCATTAACTACGGAAAAGTTGCCCCGGAAGCCGTCAAAGCAATATCGACACTTGACGATTATGTAGAGACGGGTGAACTAGAACCCGCTCTACAGGACCTCGTACGTCTGCGTGCCTCACAGATCAACGGATGCGTACTCTGTGTCGATATGCACACACGAGCGTTGAAAAAACACGCGGTGAGCGAACGCAAAATCCATTCCGTTGTCGTCTGGCACGAGTCCCCCTTCTTCAATGAGCGTGAACGTGCCGCGCTGGCATGGGCAGAGGCTGTCACCCTGATCTCCGAAGGACATGTACCCGATGATGTCTATGAGCAGGCACGTCAACAGTTCAGCGAAAAAGAACTGGTGGATCTCACTTTTCTCCTGGCAGACATTAATGCCTGGAATCGGATCGCCCTCAGTTTCCGTCAGCTACCTGATGCATAAGCCAGCAGTGCTCGTGCCTATACGAGAACCTGCCGGGAATAACAACAAGAGCCGTTCTCACAGCAGATAATGGTTCTTGCTGTTCTTGGGCATCTGCATGCTATTGCTCGTGAGGCCCTCGAGCAACCTATACACGCATAGAGGCAGAGGAACTGCCTGGCTTTGAGTTCCAGTTGCGGTTTACCAAATAGGATCATACGCACTTTTCCTGATTAAATTTGATCGAAGGAGAAAAAAATGGACTATACCATAGTCAGCAAAGATGAACTTCATCAATATGGCAATACCTATGAGTTTCAGGGACATCAACATGGGGACGCAAGCCTTTCTTTTATCTGGGTGGATATGCCACCAGGGAGCGGCCCACGGCTGCATCAACATCCCTATAAAGAGATCTTCGTCATCCAGGAAGGTGAGGCTACCTTTACGGTTGGCTCAGCGACGGTGAGTGCAAAGGCAGGACACATCGTGATTGTCCCCGAGGACACACCCCACAAGTTTATCAATTCTGGCGAGGGACCGCTGAGACAAATCGACATCCATCAAAGCCCAAAGTTCATCACGCAATGGCTTGAAGACTGAAACTGGTTACAAGCGGACTGCTCAGTGCCATTTCCCATCGACTGTCAGTTCCGCAACGAGCATTGGAAAGGCTAAAGAGAAAGTTATGGACATGCGTAAACCTACCTTTGAGATTACCAGGGCAACAATAGACAATGTAGCACTCATTGCACCGCTCTTCGACGCATATCGCCAGTTCTATCAGCAAGCAACAGACGTAGCAGCCGCGCAAAACTTTCTCACTGCACGCCTGCAGGAAAACAGTTCAGTGATCTTCCTCGCTCTGTCACTCGAAAGTGACGAAAATGGAATACGGCAGGTGTATGGATTTACGCAATTGTACCCCTCCTTCTCCTCGATCTCACTGAAACCTCTGTGGATATTAAACGATCTTTTTGTCATACCAGAAGCAAGACGTTCTGGTGTCGGCAAGGCCCTCTTAGACCGCGCAAGAGAATTTGCCATAGAAACCCAGGCCAGAGGCTTAACCTTAAAAACTGCCGTCAATAATAGCAGTGCCCAGGCCCTCTACGAAGCTGCAGGATGGCAGAGAGATGGACAGTTCTATTCATATAATCTGTATGTATCTTGAAGAAGTCGAGTTTAAAACCGAACAAACCGGTACAGCTCGGTTGTGAATTGAGAAAAAAGGCCGACTAGTATCATCGTGAGAGACATGTTCCCAATGAAATTATTTTCTCTGCTGTGACACTACAGTTGTACTTGTTTGGAGGGAGAGAAAGATATGCTCCTAGCCCAGCTTAGCAAATTAGGGGTCAGCGTATCCAAACTTGAAAAGTATACGCTAAGGTTTGGATGTGCTGATTCCCCATCATCCCTGTATGCAGAGACGGAGACGCAAAGCTCCGTCTCCACGAGTTACTGTGACCTTTCTTCTAGATCAGATGGCAGAATCTGCTGGGTAAGCAACTGATGCAGGCGCTCACGGCGCTGTGGTCCTCGCAAGATTGGTTCGAGCAGCCGACGGCCATAGAAGTAGGTGAAAATGTAGGTCTCGCGGAGTTGCCGCTGTAATGAGGCAAGCTGGCGCTGCGCTGCCTCTTCGTCCATGAGCGCGTAACGCATCAGATAATCTTTCACTTCGGTCTCCGTGCGTCCTTCGCTCAAGAGCCAGGCAGCGTTGCACGACACACCAAACAAGAGATCCGTGGCGCGCTGGATCTTCGTCAGGTCGCTCCCGTCGGGAGATATGCCCGCTTCTGGATAGATATGTTCAGCCAACCACTGCTCCGCTTCTCCAGGGGCGAAGAGCATCTCATGCGCGAGGAGAGCCAACCCCTCACTGATCACAAACGGCGGCGTGGACAGGAATCCCACCCGCTGTTCAAGATACCCTCGCTGCTGAACGAGGGCCTCGTCTTTGAACATAGCCTCCGCGAGGTGGCCAGGATAGCCTTCATGGCACAGTACATAGAAGAGATCGGTCAGCGGAAAAGGCACCGCAGGATTAAGGTAGATGCGCGAGCGATGATTCCCCAGATAACAGGCTATCGCTCGTATAGGCCGATCAATCACAGGCTCAATCTCTACCTGCTCATCCACTGGCAGGGGAACAAGTTCCTGAATGCGTCGCCGAACCTCGTCCAGGCCACGTTGGAGAAAAATAGGCAACAGATGGACTTGATCTTTCGGCAACGTGAAAGCCGCTTTCCATTGCTGGAAGCGTTCAGCCAAGCTGCCGCTTCCGGGCAGCGCTTCATCATAGGTCGCATGTGCCTGTTCAAAGATGCTCTCGGGCAACCAATCGATGTGAAGATCATAGCAGCGCAGGACCTCCTCCTGCAGCGAGAATCGCTCACCCTGCAAACGACGGCTGACCGTTTCCAACGCACGCAGCAACTTCGCCAGATACGCTGCCCGTTGTGGCTCAAAATGCTGCTGAGATAGGGTATCCATTAACGCCTGCGTATCGCGTACGAGCGTATCTCCCAACTGAACAGGCTCATGCTGCACTTGCTCATACCATTCCGGTGGCAGATATTCCTCAACTGGCTCGTAGGATGTGCGCGCATCAACTGCTTTTTGCAGCCTCAACACCAGGACGGTGTAGTCGTGTAACCATTGTTCATTCAAAAGAGAGTATCCTTCCTTTTTCTCTTAGGATGTCGTCGCGCCTTGCTCTGTCTTCCTCTGGAAAGCGAAAGATGGAACAGCCTTCTCGCGCAGATTGTGAGCGCGCATGAACAACATGCTGCCGATGGTTGGCAATCAATTGGCGTGATTGCTAAAATTGAGTGTAGCATATCTATTCCTACGGGACGCGCAAGACCTATCAGCAGCAGACCTTTGCGTTTGTCAATTGGGTTCGAACCAACCACGGCATCAAGCGATTGACGCAGTTCTATGAGCGACTCGATGAGCTGGCTTGCTGCTATCTGAGAGAGCAGATCGCGGCCCAGAAGAGTCCCTATACACTGGCAACGCAGCGATCAGCACTACGCAAGGTGTTCGGGAATCACCAGCTGGCTGCTGAGGTGGTGTTACCGTCACGAGCACAAACAAGGATTATCCGCTCACGTAGACTGGTCAAGCAAGATGCGCACTTTCAACCGGCGTACTGGCCTGACCTGATTCTGTTTGCGCGCAACTGGATTACGGCGCGCCGAGCTTCGTGATCTTCTGGTCAAGGAAGTGCACTGCACAGGGTCTGGCGTGGTCGAGGTCTTGGTCAGAAATGGGAAGGGTGGCAAAGCGAGAACTGTGCCGGTCCTTGCTGATTATGCAGATGCTATCAAGGCAGTGGTTCAAGGAAGAGATTTGAATGAGCATGTCTTTGATCACATTCCGAAGGCCATGGATGTCCAAAGCTATCGACGAGCGTCAGCACAGCAGCGCGACCTGTCTCACGCTCCGGATCGCACGTTACCCCCTGCAGGCAGGCGACTCAAGCCAACGGACTATGACATCACGGCAATGCATCAGGTCTCGCGTGCGCTGGGCCATGAGTGCACGGATGTTGTGTTGAACCACTATTTCCGATAAGTTTCGTGAAGCCTGGTGGCACCTGGTTGCTTGCGTCCCACGTGATGCACAACGAGGATGCATAGCTGAAGAGTACGTGAGGAAGACGGGCGAAAGAGAGAAGATGAGCACGTCTCGTGGGCGCTTCCGACAGAGCCAATGGGTTCCATCTTGTTAGGCAACCCATTGGCTCTGTCGGCCCTAAGAGAGCACCAGATCAACTATGGATCGGCGTGAACAGTTGGCCGGGTGCCAACTGCTGCACCCCGACAACGAATTGCATGATATCCGGGATCGATCCAGCTACGGTCAGTTCCACAGGAGGATGCGACAATGGTTGTACCGGGGTACCTAAGCTTGCTGCTTCACTGGCCCAGGCGGATGTGACCCATGCCGCGTAGGGAACGAAGGTTGCCACTCCCCGCCTGGCTGGACGACGGCGAGCATTCCCGGTATTGATCGGGGTGACGGCAATTTTCTCGGCATAGGCAGCCACGAGCTTGCTCGCATCCACGGTCAAGACCACCTGTGGGCGGGGATCGCAGGCAACTCGCTGTCGATTGAGTCGTGCCGGGTCGAGCCAGAAGAATACGCGGGCATTGATGAGAGCGTACCATTCGGATGGGGCTATGCCGATCAAGCAGGTTGTTAGAGCCGCCGGAGGCATGGGCCGCTGATCCCTAAGCTGAACACCGTTTGGTAGTTCGGTATGCGTCAATCGCTGGTGCTTCTCCAATCGTTCCCGGTTCTCTCCGAGCATGCCCGCGAGATCCAGAAGTGTGTTGGCGCTGTGCAGACCGTCCCGCTGGATCGCAGGCCAATTGGCGGCTTCGGCCATATGGTAGATAGAGGTAAGCTGAATCATTCCTTATTTATCGGCTTTCTGGTCTCAAGAACTCCTTAAGATGATTGCTCTTGCGGGGTAACGTCGTGTGACTCTAAGTGCGATCGAATCTCCTGTTCATACGTTTCCCCCCAGGTCGCAATGGCTGCGATCACTGGTTCGAGCGTCTTGCCAAAGGCGGAGAGTGTGTACTCAACTTTGGGGGGAACCACAGGATACACCCTCCGCGTAATCAGCCCATCCGCTTCCAATTCACGTAACTGCTGAGTGAGCATCTTATCAGTAATACCAGGTAACATCCGTTTAAACTGGGCAAACCGCATGGTCTGGTAGCGATACAATTTCCATAAAATACGCGGCTTCCACTTTCCAGCCATCAATGCTAGTCCAGCATCGACTGGACACTGAAAGAAGCGGGCTTCGGCATGTGTACTCATACTTTCCTCCAGGAGAGTACCTACCTTTTTTGTACGTTCTTGTTGTAAAGATAGCTCAATGGTATGCTTGTGTCAAGCCGGCGCATATCACAGAGAGAGCGAGGTCATCATTCGTCCTCGCCTTCCCTGAAAGGAATGAGAGTAATGTCAAAAGAAACATCTGCTGAACTATCGAGAGAGCTGGACATGAGCGCGAGACACGCCTCAGAGCAAGCCGAAGAGACGTGGTGTCCTATCATAGAATTGCGTCAATATATTCACCACCCAGGGAGACGCGATGAGTTCATTGCCTTATTCGATAAATATTTCATTGAAGAGCAAGAGCACTATGGTGCGTTCATCCCCGGTCAATTTCGCGATCGCACCAACCCTGATCGATTCGTCTGGTTGCGTGGGTTTGCCGATATGCAAACGCGACGGACAATGTTGCACGATTTCTATCATGTGAGCCCGCTCTGGCAAGCGCATCGAACGGCGGCCAACGACACGATCAGTGATGTGAGCAACGTTTTCTTGCTCAGGCCAGCTCGCGCCGCTACTGGTTTTTGCTTCGACCCGGCAAACCGCCCGATGAGGGACGCGCCAGAAGTGGCAGGAGGGGTCATCATCGCGACCATCTATGCTTTTGATGCACCAGTTGATCCGCGATTTGTGGATTTCTTTGAAAACACCATGATCCCTCTGCTTCGTAAGGCAGGAGCGACTCTTTTGGGGCACTTCGTGACCGAATCAGCCGAGAACACCTATCCAGCGCTGCCAGTACGCGAAGGGGAAAACGTCTTCGTCTGGTTTGCTTCGTTCGCGGATGAGGCAGCTTCTAGAAGCTATCATTCCGCTTTGACACAAAGTCAGGAGTGGATCACCTCAATTGTTCCTGCCCTGCAGATGTGGGGAGTTTCGCGAGAAGAGGCGTTGGAATTGCTCCCAACGAGACGTTCGCTCTTGCGCCACCGTGTAGGAGGGCAAGAAACGAGGAAGGACTTTGGAGCATGACCTTTCAACTTCCAGATGACAGCACGCCCTTTGGGCAAAGTGTACGGCGTCGCGTGCATGAAGAGTATCTCATATGGCTTACCACAGTGGATACGCGCGGGATGCCTCAGCCCGCACCCATCTGGTTTTGGTGGGATGAGGCGGCATCCAATTTTTTGGTCTATAATCTGGCTCATGCCAGACGCCTGGATTTTGTGCGCCGGAATTCCCAGGTGGCGCTGCATTTTGATGGCTACGGGACTGGCTCTGGGATCATTGTGTTTACCGGGCATGCCCAGGTCAGCACCTTTGAATCTCCTGCCGATCAACATCCGCATTACCTGGCGAAATATCGTCACTGGATGACCAGCAAGTTTGGCTCGCCGGAACAGTTTGCCGCGGAGTATTCAGTGGCTTTGCGCATCTCTCCTATAAAGGTGCGAGGCTCATCTTCATAAGATATGCGTGCCTGACAAAGGGCTATAGTGCTTGATCCATGGCTCTCACTGGTGTATGAGGCCAGAACAGTCTGGTCATCCTCATGTTGCGGGAGGAGAGGACATACTCCCGTAACGCATATGGTTATGCAGGTGTTCGCGCTCTTTTAATGAGCGGTGAGATGACCGGGAATCGTAATGTCGCCAACCGTAAAGCCCTTGGGGCACGGGGTGAAGAAGTGCTGTGTCAGATAGGTTCGCTGGTCGAGCCAGTGACGTGCCAGCATGGAGGCATGTTGTTTGTCGCGTGCGTACACAAAGTAATATTCATCCTTAAGCAACCGCGTGTCGGGGAAGCCGCTCTTTCCATAGAGTAGCTGCACTGTGCTGCAGGTCATGAAAACGAATCGCGGGAACATCCGCTTTTTGCTGCAACGGCTTGAACGAGCGTTGCATGACATTGTTTGCCTCCAGTGGATTGCCAGGCTGATTGCAAAATACCAGGTCCTGATCGTTCCATGCCACACCCATCTGCAGGCGCAGCTCGTTCTGATATATAAGGATCGAGCAGCTAATTACATTGAATATTGCTAATTTACTGATGGGATACTAAATTCGGCTGAGCTAAGAAGCATGCTTGTTCATAATGTTTAATCACAGGTAACTATATAAGGTATATTAGTGAATATCTACCAGATGAGGTGTTGTTTGCACAAATGGCAGAAACAACACTTTATTATTTGCTTGATATACTGGTAAATTTGTATGTAAGAAGATATAATACATGTGCGCTAATTTACTATGATATCAAAGTCAATTAGAGCGGATGTGGTTTGAAGTGGATTTGAATTGTAAGAAAATCCAACCTTTCTTAACACCATATAAATGTAAATCATTATTCAATTTTAAAAAAACTCTTTCGCTTCAAAAGTAAAAGAGTTCTTACCAATTTTTCATACTGGTAAATTTCCTCATCACGATATTAATACATCAGCTTACGTTGTTGTAAGGAGATAATGCTCTATGCTCACGTTGTCACAGTGGGAAAAAAATTTCAATGCAAAGATGGAGTATGTGGAGCTTCTAAGCGAGATCAACCTTTCGAAAGAGCAAATGCAAGAACTTGGTGTGTTGATTGCGCAACGCATTCGCGATTATGGCCAAAGTAAAGCTATTGAATTTCTCAAACAATACTATCCGGTTTCTCTCGCTGTTTACCTGGTTGCAATGGGTATTTACAATTATCGAGAGGGGAACTATTGGTCGGCCGTAACTGAGGATCTCGACGTATCCAATGCCTTGACTCAATCTCAACTGCGTGCTTTTTTTGAGGATTTTCTGAATAAGAAAGGGCTGGCCGTTTTCCGCGGGAATGGGCATAAGTACGTTGGCAATATTTTATTGCATGGTGGCATTCCCGATTATTCGCTTGCTGATTACTTTGAGCATTTCCTTGCTCCTGCGCTGACGCGTCCAGATTTGGCCGGACTGGATGCCCACGATCTTATTTCTTTCTGGGTTGGACATTCTGCACCGAGCAACGTGGATAAGCCGATCCTTCGTTTCCTGCAATTTGGCGGCAAGCTCGCCGTTGATTTTGTGGCTCGTTGTCTGGAAATGGGACATGAACAATATGGTACAGGCGCTGATGCTGACCGTATTGGTCTGCCATATCGGGTTGTTGAGGCCTATCAAAGGTGGTACAGAGAGCATCAACAAGTCAGGGCGACCTCGCGTTTCCGTCTAGAACGACCCGTGTTATTTCTTGATCCCTGGGACGGGCTTTATTTAGATCTTCCTGCGCAAAGTTTCCATTCACTTGAGTATGCTCAATCCTCTCTTGAATGGACTATTATGCAAGGATCGGAGCCTCGTAACTTACAATGTGATCTTCACTGGTCGGATGAACGGTATATGTCCGATGCTATCCAACTTGAGATAACGCAACCAGCCAACGAATATATAATCAAACTGCATGGCAGTCAGGGATTGGAGCGTAGTTGGAAATTCGCAGGCTTGACGACGCAATGCCCCCTCCTTGTTTTTAACCCTGAGGATCGATCTCTGCTGCCAATGTACAATCATACCGTGCCCGCAAAACGTCTTCAAATCCTTTATCCGGCGCACCAGACATTGGAGGTCGTCGATGGAAAACAATGTGAGGTTTTTCCTCCACTGGCCGGTGCCTGGTCTGATTACAGGGTTGAAGAATGGGATTTAAGCACAGCCAGTATGCTTAGTGTAGGTGAAACGATTGTTATCGTAGAACCGGATCCCAATCAATTGCAGCCACGTTTAGAGGGCCCACATGTAACGGGTTTTTTGCAAACGGCGGGGACGCCTGATATTTTTTCTGCCGCTCCTGATATATGTATTCCTATTCCTCCACAGCGTGTGGCAGCCAAGGAAGTAAGTCGATGGCGCCTGTCTATTCGTAAAGATGGACAACCTTATCGGTCCGCAATCGTGTTGAGTGAGTATCGTATTGATGGCGATAGTATACGCGTGCCCTTAAGCGCGTTTAGCTTGCTTGGGACTCATGCCTTTGGGCGCTATGAAATTGCGTTGCGCGGGCCTCTGGGACGTGATCGTGTTTTTTCTATCATCATTGTGCCACAACTTGCTATCGAGCAAGGAAGCAATGATCACGTACGGGTCGCTGACAAAGATGGCACTCTACCTTCATCGACTCTTATGATACACGTAGATGAGGATGTGCTGATAGCGAGTAATCATGATGAGGTGAGCGTATCGAGGGAGAGGATAGGGCTTTACCGGGTTGAAGCGCCTGCAGAGTATACGCAGGTGGAGCTATTATTCACCTCTCAAAGAACCGGTACGCTTGGAATGCCTGTTTCTTGTTGGCTCCCATTGCCCGTTGTGCGCTGGGCGTTACTGGATGCCGACATCGAAGTGTCGCAGCGCATGGAATGGCATCACCATGTGGCGCGTATTTCTCTTGCCTGGCTTGAGCAGGCCGTTTCACCACGATTGCTCATCTCGCTTGACCCCGCTGAGGGTCATTCCCTTGCTTTATCTGGCAACTTGCAGGTGTTTCTGCACGAAGATAAACCCCCACAAATGCTTGCTCATAGAGGGAGGCGCGGGAAGCGACTTATATTTAACCTTGCTGAGGCGCTTGATAGTCTACGGAGCAGTCAGGAAGGTTTTATCCAGGTGCAGTTTGTTCACCATGAACAAGATAGTCATTTGACGCAAGCTGCCTTTCCTGTTTTACTGATTTCAAAAGCTCTGGATATCTCATCTTTTTCAATTGGTGTGAATCTGATTGATGATCGCTGGCAACTCCGTTGTTTCTGGCAGCAGAAACAGATGCTTTCGCACAGGTACCTGCTTCTCTGGTCTCTCTGGCGTCCATGGGCAGAGCCGCTTAAAATTCCTATACCAGATGACGCGGTAGCTCGTTTTGAGATATCCCTGGCCTATCAGCAAGTACCACCAGGAGCATATCGTGCCGAACTGACAGTCATCGATCCCTGGTCGCAAGAAACACGCTTGCGACCGCTCTTTCAAGCCACCAATACAACCGATATGCAGTTTGGAACCCCTTATATGTTCCAGCAATATCGGGACCGACTACCGCTGACTACTCCCGGCTATCTGGAACAATTTCTCGCTACAGCGGATGCGCAGCAGCGTCGGAGCATATTGGCCGCTATGGCTCAGCAGTACAGTGAGGGCGACATTCGACATGTGTTTGAAACATTGTTAGTCGAAATAGAGTACGCTGAAGAAGAGCCAGGTGAAATTGAGGCAGAATTAGAAGCATTTTCTCTTTTTCAAGAGTGCCTGTTAAATTCTCCCATATCGCTCCTGCCTTTGTTGAAGCAGCGCGAGTCTTATTATACAAAGTCGGTGGTTCAGAAGTTCAAGAAATGGCTTTATCTTATCATTCCTTCTCTTATTGATCTAGCCAGTCAAATGGATGATAACACGAACACTATCCCTGTATCGGCGCTTACTGAGATATTGCCTACTTCAATCACGGATACATCAGTGTACCCTGAAGTTATTCATCAATTACAGGATGTTGGAGTCTCTATTTCTGAAGAATATGAGCATGAAGTTGATGAGTTTAGCCTTGAGCTTGAAGAAGAGCGTTCCAGACCAGTACATGTGGATGTTGAAAATGATGGTTTCTGGATGTATTTGCGCGAGATTGGGGCCTATAAGTTATTGAATGCCGAGCAAGAGAAACGTCTGGCATCGTACATTGTGGATGGGAAGTTGGCACAAAATGAGCTGTCTCTCATTGATGAGCAAGATTCTGTTGCTCCAATCATTCTCAATGCTCGTATCCAAAAAGGACAAACTGCTCGTGAGCAGTTGATTATTTCGAATTTACGCCTTGTCATAAGTATTGCAAAAAAGTTTACCGGGCGTGGCCTCGAATTACTGGATCTGATTCAAGAAGGAAATATAGGGTTGATGCGAGCCGTAGATAAATTTGATCCGTCGCTCGGTCATCGGTTCTCAACCTATGCAACATGGTGGATACGACAAGGAATTACGCGTGCCATAGCAGATCAATCAGGCATAGTACGTTATCCTGTCCATGTACTTGAAAATATAGAAATGCTGAAGCAACAAGAAAAATTGCTTATGCAAAAACTAGGGCGTGAGGCGACTGAGGAAGAGTTAGCATTGGCTTGCCAGCAGCCTGTTGAAAAAGTGCGCGAGTTACGCTTATTAGATGAGCGTTATAATCTTCTCTCCCTTGATGCACCAATCAAAGGTGATGATGAAGATGGAACGTCCCTGGGTGAAATGCTCGAACGCAAAAATGCAGACCCTCAAGATACTGTGTTGTTATCGATGAAACGGCAATATCTTGATGAGATCTTTACCACATTGAAGGAACGTGAGCGCAGAATTTTACAAATGCGTTTTGGATGGGATGATGGTGTTGAGCAAACACTTGAAGAGATTGGTCAAGAGTTTGGTGTGACACGAGAGAGGATACGGCAACTTGAGAGCAAGGCAATAAAAAGACTTCAGAAGCCAGATGTTCACCAAAAATTGGTTGATTTTCTCAATTAACGATATCAATGGTATAGCAATAGCTTTGCATAAATAAAAGAGCAGAACTCTAACTGTAGAAGAGAGAATATATGAGTACACTTCATCCACTGAAGACCGTCAAAGTTGTGAAAGATAGCTATCTGGCTCGGAATGCTTCGAGCCAACTCTGGCGCTCATTTCTCTATGCGCTTTTGGAAGGGGCTGCTCAGTCACTGCATATTCGCCGCGATGATATTGATGGTACCTTGTACTATCATGCCAGAAATGAACCACCAGCTCTGATCCTCTATAATAACGTTCCAGGAGGCGCTGGACATGTGAAACGGATTGCTGATGAACTGCCTGCAGTCTTTAAAGGAGCATTTGATCGCGTCAACAATCAATGCTGTGGACCAGAAACAAGCTGCTATGAATGTTTACGGAATTATCGTAACCAGGTATATCACGAAGAATTACAACGCGGCATCCCACGCGATTTTCTCGCTCAAATTCTTTACTAGGCTTGCTTGCATACATATTATTTGATATTGCCGCCTGGATAGACCTGCAAATATGATACTTTTAATAAATGCACAATCATCGACAGCCTGCTCAACAATCGTCAATATAGAAAACTTTTCTTCCTAACCGAGACTGCGAAGTTTAGGTAAGGCGGGTTGACCACGCTTATGGAGTCAACCCTCCTTAACTATTTACCGAAGAGCTCTTATTAGGAATGTCTGCTATGAATGATGGATTTTTGATGCCAGAGCCTGAGCGTGTTTCCAATCGGCATTGAATGTTGCGAGCAGGCTTGATACGACGCTGGTATTTGAGATCATGATACCAACCTCACGGCTGTAGTGGAGCGATTGGTGGCTGAGGTTCTGTGAACCTACAAATGCGAGCTGCCGATCCACAATAATCATTTTTGCGTGCATAAAATATGGTGGCGTCACATTGACTGCAACAGCAGGGGTCAGGGTACGATAGGTTTCATTGTTATCAGCCGATGGTGCACCAAGCGGTTGGGGTGAAAGCGGAGGTAACATCAACTGGACCGCGACTCCACTCCTGGCTGAATGCAGGATGATCTGCTTTAGATTGAGTGCGCCTTGGCCGGGAGGATCGTTGAGATATTCTATCTGGATCGCCAGGCTGTGTCTGGCGGTTCGCAGCAACAAAGGCAATAATGAAAGCGCGTTGATGTCAGAGACAATGAGATTGGACGTATCGGGTATCGTGGGTAGCGGACGACCGGCTTGATCCGCTAAGAAGATCGCTTTGAGCAGCGCAATGTCGCGGGGATCGGTATCACAGATGATGTATTCGCGATTAGCATAGCCCGCACGGTTGCCACCGAGCGCCTGTGCAGTAAAATTGGCGGTCATGATATACGCTTTCGCCTTCCCTGGCACATCAGCATCGACAATGATGAATTTAGCGTGATGGACAGAGACAGGCTGGCCATCTGTACGAATAGCTTTATTGGGAGTAGCCCAGGCAGGAAAATGCCGTGTGCCGGTGGGATCAAGGCTGGGCGGCAAGATTGGTTGATGATAAAGGAGACGGAGATCCAGGCCGGGATGGGTGGCCTTCTGCCTGAGCAGCATCTGCGCCACATGGTCGTTGTCGAATAGATACATTTCAATCCAAAGCGATTTTGTGGCTGATGTAATGATATCTTGAATGATTTTCATGCCTGAATCTGGTTGGATGCCAACGAGAGAGATATGTGAGTTGGCACCTGCGGGTAAAACGGGGAAATGAAAAGGGCTTTTTGCAGGAGCGTGGTGAGGCCAATGTGGGTCCATATATTATGCTAACTCGCTTTCCAAATTTCGTTTCTGCCCTTGCCGCTCCAGATACGGCGTCAGAGGGCCAACGTTTCGACTCCACAAGACGCTCGTAACCTCAAAGCAGATGGGATGGGTTGCTTCATCAATACTATAACACATTCTCTGAGCCATAGATATTGATCCAGGCGCGTTATTTACATTGAAGGGCTTGTGATCTTTTGTGCAGAATGTTCTATCTGTCTGGTTATTGCCCCTTTCTTTTTCTTATATCCATTTTGTTTGATATCTCAATAATGGGAGCGCTATGATTATTAATGCTATGATTTGGCATGTGTTATCATTGCATTGCTGAGTGCGCAATAATACTGCCTATCTGGCACTCGTTTTAAGATGTGCATAGAGATATTGATGATGGGTATCGAATGAGGAACTGGGTCGTTTTGAAATGCAACGAGGAGGCGACGAAAAGCACACTTTGTTTTTCGTCGCCTCCTCGTTGCATTATCACTTCTCTTACAGGGCAGCTAAGTCATCACAAATAGGGCGCTTCATGTTTCCCTGTATTATTATTGAGCGATAAAAGTTACGGTTACTACTATTTGTAAGTAGGATGGGTAACTGAGCGCTGTGACGTGGTAGGTCTGACCACTGACCAGGTCGTTGGCTTGAATGGTTTGTGTGAAACTGCCATTCTGGTCAGCATTGACAGCGGCGTACGTTCCTGGTGGATAGCCGATGTTATTGGGATTGTATGGGAATGGTCCATCCCAACCGATGGGGATGGTTACACCGGCAGGGAAATGGGCACCTGTAACGGTGATTGTTGTTCCCGATGGCCCTGTGGTTGGTGTAATGGTGAGCGTTGGTTGATAGTAGAAGGTGATGGCATCGGGATAGTATGAACCGGCTACCAGACCACTGGTGACACCAACGGCTTTTACTTTAACGTTTCCTGCGCCAGCACTTACCGTTTCGAGTGCAGGAACCGTAAAGGTTGCTTTATACGATCCATCTGCCTCGCTCGTGGTTGTGGCTACAACTGTATCGTTAAATGTAATATTGATTGTTTCACTGGCGGCAAAGTTTTTGCCAGTGAATGTCAGGGTATCGCCAGCGTTGCCAACGAGATCTGTACCATTGTCTGGTTGTGGCACAATAGTTTGCCATCCAATGTGCGTTCCTGTGGCAACCAGACCTGTTGTTTGCCCGATAGCTGCGAAAGGAACGGTTCCTTCATTTGGTGTGCTTGGCCATGTGATGTTTGCGCGTGCATAGCCGGTGGCATCAGTGGTAAGCGTTATCAGGTTGGTCTGGTTCGATTGTTGATAGCGATCTACAATTTTCACACTTTCATTGGCGCCAAATCCTGCAACTGAAACAGAGCCTTCAGAGGTATCTGCTCCATAAGAGTTACCAGTGAGACTTGCGGTTGGTGTGACATAGGTAAATTGTGCGCGTGTGTGGGCCGTGTCCGCCGTGTTCTTTGCATAGACGTAGTAGGTTGTGGTTGGAGAGTACTGGAAGGGGACCTGGATAGTTGTGCTGAAACTGCCTGTGCTATCTGTGGTCGCGGTTGTAATGCCATTTTTCGTGGTTTGGAAATAGACGTTTACCTGTTCATTGGCATTGAATCCACCACCATTGACCGTTAAGGTCCCACCTGGATTGCTTTTTGCGTTATAGCCATTTTGGGAATAGAGGCTAATTCCTGGCCCGATGTTCATAATAGTGCTGACCGATAGACCGCTTGTACTGCCTTGCGCCGTAAGTGTGTGTGGGCCTAATGGAGCTGATGGAAGAGAGAACCAAAATTTGAATGCACCAGTATTATCAGTACTATCATTATAGAGTTGCTGACCGCCATTCGCATCCCAGCTAAGATTGACATATTCACCCGGGACAAAACCAGTTCCATGTACCATGACCACCTGCTGGTTTTTGGCACCGCCAGGAGCCTTCAGCGTCAATGGATAAAGTTTGATGTGGGCAGTCACTGCGGCTGGAGTTTTGTTGGGGCGGACTATTGTGACAGGATATGATCCTTCATCAAGGTGTTCTGGTACGGTAAATGTGAAGGACAGCGAACCGCTCCCATCACTGGTTGTTGTGCCTTCTGGTGTGCCGGTTACGGCATCACCAAAATAGATCTTATCCGTTTCAAATGCAGTAAATCCTAGCCCTTGCATCGTAATCGGTAGACCGGAATTGCCGGTGAGGGATAGAAGCGTTGGGAGGACCTGAATGCTGGTTTGTGCTGTGACAGGAGTTGCGTCATTCCTGTATTCTGGATAAAGCAGTACCAGATAAGTGCCTTGCAAAACGGGATAGAAGTTTGAGATAAAGGTAATGGTTTGTGATACGTCCCCATTGGCATCTGGCCAGATGTAATCGCCAAGTGAGTATCCGGTGTTCCCCCGATTGGCTAGCAGGAGTTGATATGGAGTGGATGGGGGCAATCCATGTCCCGTGAGTGTCAGCGTTTGCCCAATGTAAGCTGTCTTGCTGCTGAGCGAGATAGTGGGTCCACTTGTCGTTGCTGCATGGGCTGTACTCTGATGTCCAAAGAGGTTAGTGCCGTTAGTAGAGAGGAAGGCAGTGAGTACAAATGTAACGACATACAAGAGAAAACGTTGTTTTGTGCGCATCAATACACCTTTTCGCTTCTTTGTAGTAAAAGATAAATATATTTATGGAGAAGCCTTAAAGAATATAGAGTAAATATAAAGGAAAGTCAATATTTATAGCAATTATCGCTGTATTGGATTATTTACTATTTAAAGAGGAAGGCAGACTTTTTTGCAAGTATCTTCAATTTGGAAGCATGCCAGGAATTAGTCCTTGTTAGGTGCTTCTCAATCCAGCATCTACAAGGACTAATGAACGAGAATGGTCGATACCAAAGATTATGATAATAATATGAGTTATTCATGTTATCTTTTGCTGCCTGGACGTCATTAAAATTTAATGAGTTGTAAAATGTATAGGTATTGCTAAAGATCTTCGATCATCTGTTTCTTCTAATATTGACAATTTTCTTGATGAATGTTATGTTTTACATAAGCTAGTTTTACTGCCCTCTCTGTTCATACATAAATAGGTCTTCCTCCCTCCTGAGGAAATACAAACACGATGCTTCATTTAGCTCAGACTGTCTGGCCCCGTTTCGGAGGCGATCAGACAAATTGTGCTCTATCACCTATTTCCGGCCCTCATACAACGCCGATTTGGCGGAAAATCTCATTGCCAGTACATCACTCTGTTCGTTCTCCAGATAGGGAAACTATCAGCGGCGTTATTGTTGCGCCTGATGGGACCCTTCGCATCTGTCATGCAGGCATGCTTTCTGCAGTCACATTCAATGGCACCATTTTGTGGCAGCTAGATCTTGGTGACGTTATGCCAGAGGATGAGCGTTTTGTCTATTCACTGCCAACCGCGCTCCAAACCGGAGAAACACTGCTTGTTCTTCCTGACGCTCTGTTAATTGTTGATCGATTGGGAAACATTCAGGGAAAAGTAAATAAGCTTCCCACTCTCAACCGTGAGCAGATTGCTGCTGTTGGATCAACTGATGGGTTTTCTGCGTTTGTCAGATCAGATGGAACGCAGATAGGCGAATACAACCATTCAGCTACATTTGCTGAGTATATTGATGGTGGTTGGATCGCTCTCTCAAAGCAGCGCCTGGCACGATTAACAACAGAGGGCAAGGAAGTATGGGGATGTGAAATCTCCCGCACGACCAATCTTATATTTGTTGAGCAACCACTAGTTGATAGAGATGGTTTCATTTTTGTAAGACATCAAGAAGGCTATCTGTGCTGTGATGCTTATGGACACGTGGCATTTAACGTGCAACTGTCTGCTCCACCACAGGGGCTTATGAGCATTATTGCCCCTGGCGTAACGGCTTATGTTATGGAGAGCGAGTTGTTCATTGGACAGAGCTGATCTCTCGATGGAGCGGTGCCACTGATGAATATGTTGTGCCAGATGAGGTGCCGCGCAGAAATTCCCTCTGGCACTGGGTGATATCTCATGGGTGTCTTCCTTCCACCGGTTCCATGCCCCTACTCCTTGAGTGAGCAGATCGAGGTATTCTTGGTCGGGCATAAGCTTCCTCTCCTGCTCAAAGTGCTTGCACTTTGAGTTGTCATTTCATTCTGGGTAACGTGAATATAATCTTACGCTATTTTTGTTAGCTCAACAATAGATTGTGAAGTGATCTCGAACTTTTGAGATTACTCCAAAAGTTCGAGATCACTCCGGTTTCCTCAAAAAGGAGCGTGTGGTTCACTTCTTCAGCTTCTGTTTCTCTTTCTTTGGTGCGAGGGTTGCCAGGGGGAGATTGAGCGTCTCGAAAAAGGATCGAGTCGCCTGTGTGACGGCGTCGTTTATCGCCTGGGGAGCCTGGCGTTGGGCAACCGGCGCGACAACAGTGTGCAATGGCCGCTCCCCCGCTGGTTGGGTGATGATTCTGGCCACCGCGTCGGTCACCTCCTGGGGATCGGGAGGTGTGGCGGATCGGTTCTCTGCGAAAAGTGGCGCCATAAACTTATCCATAGCAGCCTGATAAAGAGCAGCACGCTCTGTATCTGCTGCACTCTGATGCTTCTCTGCAATGGCGGTCGGGTAGGTTCCAGGCTCAATAATGGCGGCGTCGATGCTAAAGGGAGCGAGCTCATAGCGATATGACTCGGTGAGTCCCTCCAGGGCAAACTTCGTCGCTCCATAGAGGCCAAGAAAAGGAAGGGCCAGGCGTCCAGCAATGGAGCCTATCTGCAAGAGCAACCCGCTGCCTTGCCGACGCATGTGTGGCAGAGCCGCGCGGTTTACCCGTAACACGCTAAAAACGTTGGTATCGAATTGCTGTTGGGCTTGCTCAAGGGTGAATGCTTCCAGTGGGTCATTATACGCCATCCCGGCATTATTGACCACCACATCAAGACGCCCCGTGATTCCTATAAGGGACTCGATTGCCTGCTCCACTGAAGAGTCATCCGTGACATCGATTTCGATGATATGCAAAGCAAGATGTTCTCGTTCCGCCAGAGCTCGTAGTTCTTCTGCCACAGGTGCATTTTTTCCTGCCATAGCGCGCATTCCCGCAAAAACGGTATATCCCTGGCGTGCCAGGGTTTCGACCATCAGACGACCAAAGCCACTGGTACTACCAGTGACAAGTATTGTTTGCGCCATCGATATGTCTCCATTCTCCTCAAAACGGCATGAGCGTTTCTACTTTCTTTGGTGCAAAAACAAGCGAACTGCTAGAGGCAGTTCGGAGAGCAGCGATAGGAACATCCCAGGTTGCTCTCCCCAATGTCGCAGTTATGGTCTCCTAGAAGCCCCTCATCACATCTGTCGGCGCTTGCTTCCCCTTCAAACCCTTTACCTGCTTGCTGGAAGAGGATGGCATACTCTAGGATTTTGCTTATAACGTATCTCCCATTCTCTCAAAACGCAAACTGAGGCAAGAGGCAGATGTGAGCGTGCCCCTGTTGATCTGTCACGATGCACCTGACTTTTTGAGCGCGTGCCCTACCAAATTGTAGGTATCCTCGATTCGTCCCGCCCCCCACAACGGGCTGCTATCCAATGCCACGTGTAATGCCCGCGGCCCAAACGCCTGACTTTGGTTGGCAATCTCAATGGTTCGTTTACCTCCACCTGAGTAGTCTGGTGACCAGGAGCACCAGGGTGGCAATTACCAGGCCAACAATCAAGGGAGCGGGATAGTCTGGCTCGTCTGGCTCCAGACGAGCCACGGTGCGGCACCAGGGAACATGCGTACCTGCTTCGTCAAAAGAAAAAGGCAGCAGGAGATCGTTGACCCGCTACCTTTTTCACTCTTGCGCTGAAGTGATGTTTTTCTGGATCGCCTTAAACGGTATCTCCTATATAGTCGTTTCTTCTTCTCTAAGGATGTGTTTGCATTTTTTTCGAGGACATTAGAGGATTTCTGCTAGAAATGGAGGCAAAAGAACACGACGCATGGTTCTCCAACGAAAGGAACGGCAACCCTGCAGGGGTATCGGAAACGGAGCTAAAGTCAAATAAAAAATCAAGACAATCACCGCATGCACAATCATCTGAGCATTTTGCGAAGATCAGGTGGGAAGTGATATAACCTTAAAAAAAGCTGTTCTTTCTATGCGAAAAGAAAGGGGGCCTTGTGAGCCAGCCATTAGAAAGGATACGTGTGCTTGACCTTTCGCGTCTGCTGCCGGGTCCATATGCCTCGCAGATGCTTGCCGACTTCGGTGCCGATGTGATCAAAGTTGAGGAACCGGGCCGGGGAGACTATGCCCGCGAGATGGCGCCTGCAGACGAACGTGGCCTGGGTGTGCTCTTTGGCGCGATCAATCGGAACAAGCGCAGTATAACGCTCAACTTGAAAGTCGAGCAGGGATGCGAACTGCTGCGTGCTCTGGTGCGAAGAACTGATATCGTAATAGAAAGCTTTCGACCGGGAGTGATGCAGCGATTGGGTTTGGACTATGAACAGCTGAAAAAAATCAACCCCGATCTCATCTATTGTGCCATCTCCGGCTACGGACAAGACGGTCCCTACCGGGACAGGGCCGGGCACGATCTTAACTACCAGGGGTACGCCGGCTTGCTCGACTACCAGCGGGACGCACAGGGAGTTCCTTCTCTTCCAGCCACGCAACTAGGTGACCTGATTGGCGGGAGTTATAGCGCCGTTGTTGGTATCCTGTTAGCCCTGGTGGAGCGTGCGCACAGCGGGCGGGGGTGCTTCGTCGATGTTGCCATGACTGAGAACCTGTTGAGTCTGATGCCCCTGGTCACTTCGCTGTATCTGCACAGCGGTGTGAGCCTGTCGCCGGAGCGCTCGCCACTGAACGGTGCTCTCCCCTGCTATCACATCTACGAGGCAGGTGATGGCAAGTATGTTACTCTCGCCGCTCTGGAGCCAAAGTTCTGGCGCACCTTTTGTGAGCGCATTGGACATCCTGAACTGATAGATGCGCATATGCCGACCACTGCAGAGCAGCGGGATGAGACCATACGCGCCTTGCAAGCCATCTTCAAAACGCGCTCGCGTGATGCATGGGTTGAGGTATGTCGTGGCGACGATACTTGCCTGGGTCCCGTCTACAGCATCGACGAAGCCTTCAACGATCCCCAGGCACGGGCGCGCCATGTTGTGCGCACTGGTGAAGCAGGCGGAAAGGAGCTATCCACATTGGCGCGCTTCCCACGCCTGGTTGGAGGCGAGCATGTGACACCGCAGCCTGTCCCCCGCGTCGGTGAGCATAGTGAGGCTATTCTGCAAGAATTGGGATATAGCGCAGAGCAAATTCAAGCCTGGAGGAGGCAGGGTGTGATTTAACGTGTCTATGCTACCCTTCCTACCAGAGATCTTTATGAGCGAGCTGGAACGCGGTGTTCCGCAAAGATGCGACTCCGCGCCGTGCTCTGTCTCACCATGTTTCCTGAAAGGAGCGCAAACCGCTCGCCCCCTCATGGCTGAACACAGGTGGGAGGATGTCCGACATTGCCTTTGCGTTCCCCGTGTGTCGGCGTGATGCGGTCGAGCACGAGGCGTGCAGGGAGGGTGTGTTGGCTGATTGGCAAGGTCACGAGCAACACGCCATTGCCGTAGGTGACGTTGGCGCACATGGCATTGACCGGGATGGGGAGAGCCAACTCGCGGTGATAGACTCCCACGCTCCATTCATCGAGCAAGAGTTCCTTGACCCCTTTGAGCATGCCGCGCAGGTCTCCATGCAGGAGGAGGTGACCATCGGCGGTGACTTCGACGACGATGTTCTCGGGTTCCAGACCAGGCATGGGGGCGGCGACCATCAAACGCTCCTCTGTCCGGTAGATCTTGACCGGAACAAGCTGCTGCTTCATCTGCTCAGGCATACGCTTCACCTCTCCTCTTTCACTCATTGTTGGTTCCACTCATGACTTGAGAGCTTGATCTCCATCACAGGAGGCGCAAAAGGGAAGGGAGCCTCCTTTCTCATTTCCTGGAGCGAACAGCTCCCCTCGCCCCTACGATTGCAGCCCCTTGCGCTTGTTCTCAATGCACCCAAACAGCTTCTGGAAGGAGTCGATGAACTTCTGCACTCCCTCCTCTTGCAGTTGTCGCGTGACCTGGTCGTAGGAGATCCCGATCTGCGCGAGCGCCGCCAACTGCGTTTTCGCTTGTGGGAGCTGATCCTCGATGGAGAGGCGCGCGTTTCCATGCTCGCGGAAGCCTTCGAGCGTTGTGAGCGGCATGGTGTTCACGGTGTCGGGACCGATCAGTTCCTCGACGTAGAGGACATCGCGGTAGGCCGGATTTTTTGCGCTCGTGCTGGCCCATAAGGGCCGTTGGACACGCGCTCCCTCAAGCTGGAGAGCCGCAAAGCGTGGCCCGCCAAACAGCCGTTTGAACTCCTGGTAGGCCAGGCGCGCATTGGCGATGGCGGTTTTGCCCTCCAGATCTTTAAGCTGAGGCTTTGCGCCGGTGCCAGCAGCTTTGATCCTGTCTTCGAGCAAGGCATCCACGAGGACATCGACGCGGCTGACAAAGAAGCTGGCGACCGAGGCGATGCGACTGATGTCACGGCCATCGTCCAGGCGCTCCTCCAGGGCACCCAGGTACGCCCCGGCCACCTGGAGGTAGTTCTCGATGGAGAAGATGAGTGTAATGTTGATGTTGATGCCAGAGGCGAGTGCCCGGTGAATGGCAGGAATGCCTGCCGGTGTGGCCGGGATCTTCACCATCAGGTTCGGACGATCAATCGTCTGCCAGAAGCGGCGCACCTCTGCAAGCGTGCCTTTGGTATCATGGGCCAGATAGGGCGAGACTTCGATGCTCACAAACCCGTCCTGCCCTGCGGTTCGTTCATAGGTGGGACGCAGCAGATCAGCGACCTGCCGAACATCGGTCATTGCCAACGTCTCGTAGATGGCCGGGGCATCCTTGCCCTGTGCGATGAGCTGCCGCATCTGCTCATTGTAGGCTGTGCCATGATCAATAGCGTGTTCAAAAATGGTTGGATTGCCAGTTGCCCCAGAGAGGCCATCCTCGTTGATCAGTTGCTCAAAGAGACCAGAGTACAACTGTGCCCGGTCAATATCGTCCAGCCAGACACTTTGCCCCAGCGCTTCCAGTTGTCGGAGTGAATTACTCATGGCGGTGTCTCCTTTTCTGGGTGTCTCCTGCACCGATGACATCACAGAAAGTCCCCTCATGCCTCGTTGATGGTCTACCAAACGTCGAGTCAGGCAGGCTCTTTCGCGCCTGCTACCCAGGAACGGTGCGGAAGCTGATTGCCAGCCGGTTCCAGCCGTTGATGGCAATGATCGCCAGTGTCAAGTAGACCAGTTCTTCGTCGGTAAACTGCTTGCGAACTGCCGCATAGACCGCATCTGGCACGTGGTCAACGGAAACGAGCGTCACGGCCTCGGTCCAGGCCAGAGCGGCCCGCTCGCGTTCGGTATAGAAGGGGGCCTCACGCCAGGCCACCAGCTCATAGAGGCGTTGTTCGGTTTCGCCGCGCGACCGCGCGGCTTGGGTATGCAGATTGATTCAATATGCGCAGCCATTGATCTGCGACGCACGAATTTTCACCAGTTCAATGAGCAACGGCTCCTGGTTTGCAAGGGGGGATGACCGGACCAGGTGGTCTAAGCCCCCCATTGCTCTCCCTAAACCGGGAACAAGAGAGCCGTAATCGAGTCGTGGTTGCATCTCCATAGAGTACCTCCTGCTCTTTCGAAAGATGGTTGTCATGCTAACTTGCTTGTCGGGAACGCATAGCGCAGAAACAGGTGGCTCCCGCCTCGTTTGACGCTCACCAGGGTGCCCCAGAGGGGATGTTCGGGCGCAAAAAGGTGTCCCTCGACCAGTCCAGGCCGCGCCGTCGCGCTGTCTCGACCGGCAATCTGTGGAGCCAGCGTCAGGAACAGTTCATCCAGGAGTTGCTCCGTCAAGAAGGCTCCCAGCACCTATGGCCCGCCTTCGACCAGGATGATCTGGCACGAGCGCACCGCGCACACCGCCTGGGCAGAGAGCAGGTCGGTCTGGAGCACGCCTGTGACCTGCACCGCTGGAGGGATGCTCTGCTCGTGGAGACGCGTTGCGCCCTGTGTGGTCGTGACGATGAGCACAGGCACCTCCTCATGGTACAACAGATGGATGGCTGCCTATCGCCCCTCTGATCAGGACCAGATCCGGCTCCTCCCCAGGCAAGCAATGAAGAGATCCGGCTGAAGTCGATGCGTCCTCGCTCGAACGTTCGGTCTGAGCGCAGCATCCTGACGGCGGCAGGCAAGACGAAGCGGAGTTGTGCAGATCAGCTTTCTCTGGAACGCCATGCCCTGCTCATGCACAGCAGGAATACCCGAGGCGATGGGCTCGTTCCAATCTCAACTATATATCGTCCTACAATAGGAGCTACGATAGGAGTATAGCACATTGGAGAAGAGCGGGAAAGGAAGATTCCCCCCTCTTTGTATGAACAGGAAGAACGCGTGCCCTTCCAACTCGCTGTCCTTACACTGATTGCCTTGATTGGCTATCGCAACTTTTTGCAACACGAGCAACACAAATCCATCAGTACCATCAACCTGCGTATCAGTGCCTTGCGTGCCTGGTGCGCTTGGCTGGCCGATCAGGGATATCTGCCACTCGATCTGGCAACACGGATGAGGTTGGCCAGCGGGGAAGCGGGAAGCACTCGCGAGGGACTATCCCATACACAAGTCAATGCACTATGGAGGCATAAATTGGATATTGCTTAATCTATACATAACCTATGTCTGCGTTCCTTTCCTGGACAGTCTTCTACTTTATTGCCAGAGCTTTTAAAGGACAGGGAGAATAAGTAGAATATATTTATAGCTGTATGTTGTTCTATGTTCCGCTCCAAATCATTAGCGGATTGCTGCTTCTTATTCCATTTCTGGGTTTCTTTTTAAGCTTCGCAATCAGCATCTACTCGTATATTCTGATGATCTTTATGACCATGGCCGTCCATCGCTTAAGCGGAGGAAAAGCCAGCATGGCGGTACTTATCCTGCCAATTAGCGCGCTAATTCTATCGATTACCGCATTTATTCTGCTTTTTATTGTATTTAGCTCTATCATATCTGGTGCTCTTTCACAATAATTTGAGATTACTTTAACAGTACAGGAAAATTTCGCAAGGATGTGCAATGAAAGTTTGGATCACTGCAAAAATTGCGTATGGGAGCAAGATTTGTTTACATGGTTTGACAGAAGATAAGAAAAATGTTCGCTTGTTACGCAACGATGGGAGTTATTATCCTGCAGCCACAGGGTTCAACGTGGGACAAATTTGGGATATGACCTTTTCTCGCGCTCGTCGCTTGATTGCTCCTCATAGTGAAAATGTGATTGTTACTTCCTGTAAACTCATTGGTCAGGAGGCAGATATGAGAGCGTTTCTCTGTGCTCACGTTTCGCTCTGGCAAGGAGGTCCTGATCAGCTTTTCGGGGGTTCGTTACGATCGGTTTTAAATAAGAAAAAGCTCTTTATTTCAGAGGGAACATCCTTCCAACCGATAAGTATGGGATATTGGTTGTCCGATACCCCACTGATCAAATGGCATGATGAGGAAGACCATCCAGGCTATCGTTACTATACCTCTGAGACAGAACATCTCATTGATTATCAAGGAGCAGCCGTACAGGTGTTTAAAATTCCGGCAGATTCACTTGTACATGTTGCTTTAACTCGCTGGTGGGTGCCATCAAATCGCTATGCAGCCCATGAAAGCACAAAAGTGAAGCGCCGTTGTTATCTTTATATCGCTGGTTGGTATGAATAAACACAGCCTATTACTATAGCAGAACCAGTCATTTATAGATAAGAGGTTTTGATGGAAATAGACAGTTTAGTTCATAAAACTCGTGCAACGCCACACTGTCAGGTGTATGAGCCTGTAGGGCTTCCAATTTTAGAACCGAATCATATTTTACCGGAAGATGTGAAACACTTCTATACGACATGTGGGGATGTAAGCCTGTTTCGTGAACCAGATGTAGAATACTCTCCGTTAATCATTGTGCCACCTACGCGTTGTGTTCTTGCTAATCCGGTGATCATCGGTGAGATTGTTGAAGGCGACATCACTGCGAGCTGGTATATCATTGGTGATGATACAAATGGTGATTACATAACCATTGATTTCAGTAAAGAATGACTGGGGCGATGCTATGATAGTTTTCATGAAACGCATGGGCTACGTGGAGATTGTCCGATTATAGCGACCTCTTTTACGGACCTTCTTTCCCATCTCTATAGCAATGTTGGACAGTATTGGTACTGGCTGCAGCCAGATTTTGTGCCTCTCGGTGATGCCTACGATAGGCTGTAAAATGAGGAGCATTTTCATGGAATCAAAACAGGAAGTCGAACTTCCTGGGAGAATGTATCGGTTGGCAGAACAGCATCGCGTTGGCCAGCCTCTCGCGCTCTACCACATACAGACAAAGTGGAAGCGCACTCTAAATCTACTCAATTATTTTTTACTGACGAGTGTGATCTGTTGGGTGTTATTTGTACTCGTTGCATTTGCTGTTTTCTTCTATCAATTGCTTGCGCATCAGATTGTGGATGTTCAATGGCAACTTCAACTGATCCTCATTCGTAGCTTTGGTGGTTTATGGGGTTGTCTTGTTTTTATATATGCTAGCTATACGATTACTCAACGGTGTCGCATATCTTGCCTTGTTTGTACAGAAGGGCTTTTAATGATTTCCCGAAAAAAGGTAGAGGAGATTACTTACTGGAATGAGGCAAGAGGATTTCGGGAAGTGCCAAGGTTTGGCATGCCAAAGCAGTACATGTTTTTCCGTGTCAACCGCGATCCACTCTCATTGAGCAATATTTATGAGGATTTTGATGGCCTTATCGATCTCATCAGACAACATATCCCAAAACAATTATAAAATTTGTCATTTGTATTGTGTTATCTAGTTACTAGCTGGCCTTCAGAACCAGCTAGCAGCCTTCAATTTTGACAGCAACGTGATAGCAACGCGGGTGGATTCGCTTTGATTTTGCTGCTTTATTGCGCACCGGCTTTTATGATCTTGTGTTTCAAGTCCAGGGTTGCCTCCATATATTTGCCTTCTTCGTGTTAGAAGTATTCATGAATAGCATATATGTAGTATCGGCATAGTAACGCATCTTTTCGGGAATGGTCGAGTGTTATGGCCCAGCCTTACATTTAGCATTGGGTGGGGAAAGCTTCAAGCTGTTAGACTGTATGGAGATATAGAATGAATCAAAATATGTTAAAGCCGCAGACGACTGGCTATTATATGGCACGTGGTCAGCGCGGCTGTCTATCCACATTTCTGCTTGGAATTGTCCTCTTTGTGGCAACGGCACTGGCGTTGCTTTTTACGGGAAATCCGAATCTGTATCCCACGGTGATCATCATTGGCAACTTCCTCATTCCAATAGTTTTTGTCGTATTTTTATATGATCACCAGCATCTGAGTTCCTTGAGCCCTGGGACAATCGGGCGTAGTTTTGGCATTGGAGGTATTCTCGGGGTACTTGGGGCCTCAATCCTTGAATCAATCTTGCTTCCTCGGCCAGATACTCCTGATCAGGGCCTGACGTTTTCAACCGCATTATTGGTTGGGCTTATCGAGGAGGGTTGTAAAATTCTCGCCGTAATCATCCTGGCCAGGCGCATGCAACCGCGTTCACAGATGGACGGTTTGTTGCTGGGGGCGGCAGTCGGTATGGGCTTTGCCGCTTTTGAGAGCACTGGCTATGCCTTTACCGCTTTTTTGGCCACTCAAGGGCATATCTCTGCATCGCTCTTCTCGACTATTCTACGTGGTTTACTGGCTCCCTTTGGTCATGGAACCTGGACAGCCATCCTTGGAGCTGTCTTATTCCGCCAGAACCAACGAGGGCATTCCTTTTTCAGTCTACCGGTCATTCTAACATACCTGTTTGTCTCTGTTCTCCATGGTTTATGGGATGGTTTCCCGCTCTTCCTCTTTCCCTTCATCGTCGATGTATCTGGTATTGACATTCCACTGGCAACGATAATCATCGGCCTGCTCGGCCTCGTCATCCTGACCGTGGTTTATCAAGGTGCGATCCGCCAGCGTATTCTGACCGGCCAGTTGCCGCCTTTGAATAGGCTTCCATAAATATAACCCCTTTTCACCGCTAGCCTTCGAAGCAATGAGGATATCCTCGTTGCCTCAAAGGCTGGTCATGGTAAAATTGGAATACTCATAATTCTCGGTAAAAGACTACGGCAAAATTGATAGCTGACTTATTACTAATTGGGCGAAACATGCCAACTACATAGTCAATATGCTCTACAAGGGAATCGGCTTGAGCTTTTGATCGTGCTATCAACAATCTTGAGGGTACGGTGACCAGAAAAGACCATTTTGGCAACACAGTTAAAATAGAGTGCTATATGGTAAAATATTTAATGAGTATTTTTAAGATGCTCTGTCAATTTCGCCAGCATAATACTATGTGAGCCATTCAGGGCAAGCAAGAGGAGCGCTGCATGGACTATCAACGAGCGATGAAAGCAGCCCAGAAGGGACAGCCGAAGACACCTGTTCCCTTGCTACGCCAGCCATCCTTCGATCATGCCACAACACATCCACTCCTCGAACTTCAGCACACCATAGGCAACCAGGCTGTGCTCAATCTGTTGCGCTCCAGGAATATACAAAGCGATACACCAGCACAAGCGTCGATAGAACCATACTTTGATTATGATTCGAGTCAGATACCTGCTTACCCCTTACTCTCGCCAGTACTCCAAACAAAACTAGTGATCAATCAGCCGGGAGACCAGTATGAGCAGGAAGCCGACCGAGTTGCCAATCAAACTATGACAATGCCAGCGGACCACTCCATTAGTGTCGCATCACTGAGTATCCCACGTTTCTCTGGGCAATCCAATGGGCAGATAGATACGGCGACCGCCAGTGTGAACCAGGCTCTAGCTACTCCCGGCAGACCTCTGGAGTCGACGTTACGACAGGACATGGAGCAACGCTTCGGGCGCGATTTCTCCCAGGTGCGAATCCACTCTGGTGTGTCTGCCGAGCGATCAGCGCATGAGGTAAACGCCAATGCCTACACCGTGGGGCATGACATTGTGTTTGGGGCAGGTCAATTCGTACCAGAAACGCAAGAGGGGCGGCGGTTGATTGCCCATGAACTGACACATGTGGTGCAGCAGTCTGGTATAGACGGGGTGAACGTTGGTCAGCGAACTAATAACTGTGATCCGTTGTCCCATACTACGCGCTTGCCATTAACGGTTCAGAGAGACTCACCCAAGACCCCCGCTTCACCGCTCCCTAAACTTCCACAGAAGATTATTCCCGGTTCCACGCATCTCAGTCGTCAGACGCAAGCCTACCGTGTGGATCATCCCAACTTGCCGGGAGGCACGAACCTTGTAGCCTTCGAGTATTCAGTTGGTAATGCCGAGCGGCAGGTGCAGGTTATCGAAAATCGTGCTGGAGTCGCCCACTCTGAAGAGATGATGGACGAGTTCCTACAACAACTCCGCAGAAAGGTACGTGCCCCCATCACCGTTCATGAAATCTATTCCGAGCGACAGCCTTGTGGACCTTCTGAACACGACTGTGAAGGATTGCTGCTCAGACGCTACCCTCAGGCAAAAACAACCTTTGGCTACAACTATCAGGAAACGTTCGATCCGGCTAGTGAATCTAGAGCCGGGCGGACGCGGACAGCAATAGATGCTGCCCACGAGCGTCTCACCAGGACCAGGCAGTTGGAATGGGATTTTGAGAAAAAAACTCCTCCTCCTCACTATGAGCGTTTAGAGCCGGGTACGCCTTCGACCCGGCCACGACGACAACGCTCAAGGAATACTGCTGATACTGCGCGTGCGATTGCCGAGTTGGATGCGCAAACTGC
Organism: Dictyobacter formicarum; assembly: GCF_016587435.1. The sequence continues at coordinate 211,478 of NZ_BNJJ01000003.1, read as the reverse complement.
CAGGGCTCAGGGCTTCACGGCGCGTATCCGTACCTATGTGGCCGCCTATGGTGTTCTACAACATACACTCTCGCTCCTTAACACGATCGAGTTCGCCGAGCGAATTTTCTTCGACGGCACAGTATTTCCAAGCGAGCAGCGTGATGCTAACCTGGTTGAGGGCCAGAGCGAAAAGGCTTTGTCAGATGCGGAAAGTGTGGTTACAGAGCAAGCCCATATCTCGGCCTTTATCGCGGCAGGGGAGGCGCTTCGAGGCGGGGACCAGCAGGCCCTGTTCGCTTTGGAAAACTCTCTTGTCGCACTCAACAAGGAGGTGTCCGACTCAGCCAGGGACCTGAGTGGCATGTCCGCAGAGATCGATGCACAGGCGCAAGCGATGCTGGAGGCAAGTAAGCATAACAAGCAGGCGGCAACTCAAGGTATGGATGATGCGGCAATGGCCCAGGCCGCCGCGCTGTACATCTCCACTGAGAAATTGGGCAACACGTTGCGAACAGCGGCTGAGAATTATAAGTCGGCGGCAGAGATGCTCAGTACTTATTCTACCCAGATTAACTCGATTGCAAGTCAGGCTGAGGAAGCAGCGTGGAGCCTGGGTTACGAACGAATCATTGAGGCACAGCATGAGATCGATCGGCAGGAACGTGCTAAGCTCCAGCCGCTGACTCCTGAGCCGACGTCGACCGCGAGATTGACTGTGCAAAGTCGGGGCTTTGAGGATGAGTTGACGGAGAAGAGCAATGATGTGCTGCGGTTTTCTAAAACGGGAGAAGAAGTCACTGCTGACCGCCTGATCTCCTGGGCCAAACGGAGCCATCCACGCGGCTTAGACGATCCGACGCTCTTGAAAGATCTTTATAGCTCACACGAATTCAACGGTTCAGATGACGCACATGAGCGGGCTGCCGTTATGTTAGTACTCAAGTTGCGTGAGGAAAAATTAAAAGCTCGTACAGCAGAATAGCAAAATTAGACCCTACATTATAAACCGTTCAATGAATATTTGAAGGTATTAGTGATTTTCACTAAACAATAGTACAAAAAGTCATTCCGGGCAGACAAGAGGAGCGCTGTATGGAATATCAACAAACTGCCAAAGATGTCCAAAATGAACAGCCGAAGACGTGTTCTTCTTCGCTACATCAGACATCGTTCAACCTCGCCAAAGTCTATCCCCTTCTTGAGCTCCAGCGAACCATTGGCAATCAAGCTGTGCTCAATCTGTTGCGCTCCAGGACGCTACCAAGCGATTCATCAACACAAGCGCCGATAGAACCATATGTCGGTCACGATTTTAGCCGGATTTCCACCTATGCTCCTGCCACAAGAGTGATACAGACGAAACTGACAATCAATCAGCCAGGAGACCAATATGAGCAGGAAGCCGACCGCATCTCCCAACAAATGAGTGCAACGCCTGCGTATGCCGCTGCTAGTGGCGTCGCACCACTCATCCAGCACTTCTCGGGGGAATCGAATGAGCAGATGAATGTAGCGCCTGTTAGCGTAGAACTTGCCCTGGCCAGTCGCGGCGGCCCGCTGGAGCCCGTACTGCGACAAGACATGGAGCAGCGCCTTGGCTATGATTTCTCAAGTGTGCGGATACATACTGATGCGCAGGCGGCGGAGTCAGCGCGGGACGTGAACGCCTATGCTTACACTGCGGGGCACGACATTGTGTTTGGTACAGGGCGGTTCGCACCGGGGACGCACGAAGGACGGCGGTTGATTGCCCATGAGCTGACACATGTCGTGCAACAGGGGGATTTAAATGCTAATGTGGTACGGCGTTCGCCACCAGGTGGCAAGGTTCCAGAGGCTAATGGAGAAATTCTTGGCGCATCAGAATCCACTTCTGAAACGGTAGTGCTGTATCATTATGGAAACCTTGAAGGAGTGGATTTATTTAAATCTTCCCCAGGTTATCCGAGGCTAACAGATTGTGGCATAGCTACTTCTCAAGCTGAAGTAGCGGAATACACAGGCACCCCGGTAACGAATAACCTTGTCTATAAATACGAATTAAAGATTGATCGCGCGTATTTTGAAAAGAATTTCATAGACACTGGAACACGAAAAGGTTATTCGGAGTTTGTTACAAAGCAATCAATTCCAATCAAGTATTTCCGAATAGTTCTTAAGCTCACGCCTGCTTCTACTACGCCTGCGACAAGCATCACCGGCCAGATCACGGTGCCGCAGCGCGGATCAGTAACCCCAACAGGAGGGTCGGCCAGGCCGGTGACAAGCGTTGCTGGCGAGATCACGGTGCCGCAGCGCGGATCAGTAACCCCAACAGGAGGGTCGGCCAGGCCGGTGACAAGCGTTGCTGGTGAGATCACAGTGCCGCAGCGCGGATCAGTGACCCCGACCGGGGGAACAACCAGGGCGGTAACAAGTGCCGCTGGTGAGATCACGCCGAAGGCCACACCACCCACTATTCGACCAACCACGATGGGTCGCATAGTGGGTGGTGCATCAACTGTAATTACGGTGGTTGGTTCAATTGCTCTCCTAAAGCAGCTACAAGACGCTTTCGCAGGGCGCGTCGAAATAGAATTAAAGGATTTGGATCCAGGCGACTTCGAAGTTGGGCACGAATTTCGCCAGGTTCCTTTTGTTAAGGATGAGCATGACCAGCAATGGTATATAGACATCAGAGTTGAGAGAAATTTATTCTTCATGAAGAGGTTCTATGCTGTTAATATATACACAATCGCTTGAGCTATTCAGCCTGATAGCCCGCGTCTGTGTGCTACCCGCATCAGCGCTTCCAGTTCCCAGGGATTGCCGTTTACGTCTGGACGCTGGATGATCCTCTGAAAGATCTCCAGTTCGTCATTGTGATCTGGGGCGAGGGACTGGATTACGCTCAGGCGCAGCATCTTCTGGCCCGTATCCCATATTGGAGTGAGCAGTTGCTCCTTGTACTCTGCGTACCTTTCTCGTACCAGTGGGCACAGGTCTGGCCAGCATCCATGTATCGTGTGTTCAAAGTGCTGGAGAAAGCTTTGCAATCTGGGGTCATTCAGGTTATACAGTCCAGCCTCTAACCAGGCCTGTCGCACCATTTGTCTGCTCTCGTCTTGCATGGCATCACCTCGCTATCTAGAATGCAGGAGAAACGATCAGCCAGAGACAAATTGTTCTGGCTGATTTTGTTAGACGGGTTAGGAATGACGAAGGGTGTGACTATGCACGGCTGGATCCGCGCCATTTTCTGCCGGGTGAAGATAGTGCCCCTGCTCCTCGGGCTGTTTCATCTCTTCGACGCTCAGAGGATGGGCGCATGCCCAGGCATCCTGCCGAATGCCCGTCACCTGCCAGGAAACCTCCATCTCAGGCTTGCCTCCAGCGATTTTGAAACTGCTACCATGTATCTTCTGACTGATACAAACGGGTGCGTAGCCGCCGATACAGGTAAGCTGGTAGCGTACATCCCGATTCAGCGCTGTGAACCATTCAGGTAGTTCAACGATGGCTTCTCCGTTGGCATCAAGAATGGCGATCCCGTCATAGATATTTTTTCTGTCGGGTGATTCGACAAAGGAGTGCGTGAGGTATTTGTTCTGTGGGTCGCATGGATGATCGATCTTGAAACCACCGCCGCTCTTGCTAATCGGTCCGCTGACATGCAGGCTGCCAGAAATGTTGACGTTGCCGGTAAAGTCTCCTGCATATTGTGACGTGCCAAGTTCAGCCTGAATACCTCCGTTCGCTGCTCGTAACCCGACACCACCCTGAGTGGCGAATCCACCAAGCGCCCAGCCACCGCCGGAGGAGTTTGCTGCAGTTACATTTCCTGTGGCGTAGAGTGCTTTGGTGTTAATTTTGCCATTATCACCATTGATAATACATGTCGCAGCATGCGATTTATCGTACGCCGTAATCGAGCCACTGACGCCGGAAGCGCCAGCCTCAATCGTTGCAGTGTTCGCGTTGAGTATGACTGTATCCGTACCCTGGGCATTTTTGACAGCAATTTCTCCAGTAGCAGTGATCATGCCTGTACTGAGGTTGCCACCTACTGTCGAGACATCGCCTGAATTACCATTAATGGCAAAGCGTTCCATCCAGCCAGTGTGATTTCCTGATGTTGTACTCCAGACCTGGAAGCGGGGCACACCACTGTTGTCATCCATTTCGACCGTCACAGCGGGGTGCGAGGTGTCCGGGAAGACCCACTGATTGTTCGCGTCATTGTGATGAGCATTGTAGGTCAGGCTACTCCAGCCAATCCCTCCGCTCATATAAAGACTGTTTTGACGAACACTGAAGTCGGCACTCAGATTGGCGCTGGCGATGCTGCCTGACTGCGTATCGATTGTGACGCTCTCGGTCCCATTATCGCGCCGCGCGACAACTGCTTGAGCGCCTAGTGAGATTTTGGCGACGTTATGACCGTCGTCCCGCTCCATATGAATCTCGTCGGTCGCGTTGGGAGCGGTGATATCCAGTCCACCGGTAGTGTACGCGCGAATTGTACCAGACTCATCATTGTTGATTGCCTTCTTGTTGGTTGCTGGCGAGGTGGTGATGCCTCTCTGAATAGAGATGTTACCGACCGCAAGGCTGGTTTCCTGACGCTGATCCAGGGCCAGGTCGGTGACTAGTCCTGCGTTTGCGCTTGTACCGAATGAAACCTTTGCCAGGATGATGCTTGTGCCATCGTTCACAAATCCGGCCACATCCTGGAATCGAAGCCAGGGGGTATGTACAAAGTGAAAGGGAGCGACGCTTTGTAGTGTTGTGGCCAGCGTTTCGCTGGCGGCTGTCTCCCAAAACTGGATGGTGAGATATTTGTCGCCAATCAAACCGGTTGTGGGAATGACCACGCCGGTATCGGTGATAGGTACAAGCCTGGGCGTGGCTCCTGGAGCAGCGGCATTGGGGTCAGTTTCGGCCTGCCCTCCGTTGGCCAGAGAGATATATTGTCCGTTGCCGTCCAGGGCGATGCCAGGCAGTACGGTGACTCCGGCACTATTGAGTGTTACCATGACACCCAGACCCGCGGCGACGCCTGCGCCGTGAATACTGGCTTCATGCGTTCTCTCGACGTGCCAATCGGCCCTTTGCCGCATATCTGCGAGCGCAGCGATCTGTCCTGTTGTACTTGATCCAAACGAAACCTTTGCCAGGATAATACTGCTCCCATCATAGGTGAGGTGAGTTGCATCGACGAAATGCAGCCAGGGCGTATGTGTATAGCGAAAGATCCCATTGTCTTGGGCCTGGCTATCAAAGGTTTCCCAGAACTGGATGACGAGGTATTGATCTCCTGTCATGCTGGCGGTAGGAATGACCACACCGCTATCGGTGACCGGGACGAGTGGAGTCACCCCGGGCGTATCTTTGCTGATCTCGGCCTGTTGACCGCTGATCAGAAAAATATGCATCCCATTGCTATCCAGGGCGATGCCGGGCAACACTGTGACACCTGTCCCGTTGAGGGTGGCGGCCACGCGCAATCCCGCGGCTACTCCCCATCCGTGAAGGCTGGATGCGTGAAAGCGTTCCAACGGCTGATAATACTGTTCCATATCCAATGCGCTCTCACCGCAGGTTGGGTTGCCAGGACGTACCTGTCCGTTGAGATCGCGATACGTTGTACGTTGAAGCTGAAGTGGTTGACCTGCCATGACCTGGCTCCTTTCCATTTTTAGGGAGGCCCATACACCATTGTCCAGATGGTATGGGCTGGTTTTTCCTGATCGACGATATCTGCGATGTTTTGATAGATCTGGCGTTGCTCTTGCTGCGTCGTTGGGCGCTGTTGAGAGAAGTGGACCGATACGCCGAACTCATGCGGCGCGGCGCGCCACACACGCAGCATCTGTCCTGCAAGCTGTGGATCGGAATACTCGCCTCGGTCAGCGATATAGAGCGTTTCCCATTGATCCTGAACCATGCCTGTGGGATGTACCAACTGCCTCTGCTCGGTGGCTCGTGTAATGGTTGGTGGTGTCGATCCCAGATCGATCGTGTAGATACTTGCTGTCTCGGCCATCGTGCGAATGAAGGGCTGACTACCGGAGGAAAAAACTGGTTTAAGGCCCAGGTCCAGCACGAAAAGGTGTGTATCATCCAGGCGCACCATGCTCACCGGTGCGATGAGAGGATTCTGTCCCGGTGGTACCGCAGTGAATTGCAGGGTTTCTACCCAACTGGTGTTGTTGCTGCGATTGACGTGGACGATATCGGCGGGTACCGCTGCGTTCTGCCGTCCGTCTCCGATGAGCAGATCGCCATTGGGCAGGACTGTGAGGGAAAGCGGTTCAACGACCTGTGTGAACGTGTGTGGCGTGCTGACTTGCAGTGGGTTGATCTGTATATCGATCAGGCGTGGCGTGGCCGTTGTTCCTGGTGAGTTTCCCCGGTCAAGAATGAGCAGATGTCCATTCGTGTCGAGGGCCATCGCGACAGGATAGCCAAACCCGAGAGCGCTTCTTGTCGCGAGCACATTGGCGGTAGCAAAGTTCGGTGAAGCAAGTTGATAGAGAGCATTCGCCCCTGCTGCGGAAACATTGTCGAGCACATAGAGTTGCCATGGGGTTGCGTTATCGATTGCTATGGCTACCGGGTCTGTGAGTGTGAATGTTGAAGGACCGAGACGCTGCGGCTTGCCCGTCGTAGTGGATTGCGTATATTGGCCTGACGGAAGCACGCGCCAGATGCCTTTGCCAGTCGCTGGATTCCAACCCAACGGTGTGCCACTATCGACGACGAGCAGGCTATTATCAGGAGCCAATAGTATGCCACGAGGAGCCACCAGACCATCGAGCGCGACATTCGTATTGTTAGCATAGGGACCCTGTCCAATTAATGTAGATATTGGAGCGAAACGGCCAGATTGGGGCCGGGTGAATAAGATTCTGCTCCCGTTGTCTACGGCGATGCGCGGTCGCTTATCGGCCAGAGTGTAAAGATCGAGATACTGGCTCAAGCCCTCTTTCAGGCCGCGTTTGCTATAAATTTGTACAATCTGGGAGATGGCTCGACGGCGCAAATATTCATCCCAGATCTGGATATGGCTGTGTTGTCCGGGGTCCCATATGGTGGGAAATGTAAGATCCACCCAGGAAGCCAGCCAGTCTAACAATTGGGGCGGAGTATGCCAGGGATCAAGTAACTGGTCCAGGCGCGCGATGGCCTCTTCCAGAGACTGGTGGGTGTGATCACCATGCTGGATAACCTGCTCATCGTCGATGCCCGTCAGCAACTTTTCGAAGATGAGTAGTAACCGCCCCAGTAGCGGAGCCTCTCCCTCCCATAAAACCGGAGGCAGGTAACGTAGATAGCTGCTCAATCTGTTTTCATCGCTCATCGCTCGCTCCTGGATATGTCATCTACAAACCTTTCATTGAGCATGTGTTTATAGTGTTGTGGGTGTGATCTTACTGCTGGTTCCATAACAGCTCAGTTCGTAGTCGGCCACGCTGACCCAGGCACCGGGTGATGCTGGTTGAGCGGGGCGTGTGTTTGGTGTATAGGCAGGTGCCTCGGCAGCCAGTGTTAGAGACGAGATGAATCCGATATTTTCGGCCGGCATGATTGCCTTAAAGAGGTCGGCAATAAAGACGCTCTGCCCTACTTGCCAGCCTTTCCCATCCAGACCTCCATAGATGGGATGGAGATATTGCTGTAGTTTATTTTGTATATCCGTGACGACATCGTTGGGACCTCCGATCATTCCCTGTGAGATCGCTCTTTTCCATACGGTAACATTCACGGTAACAGCAATTGGTAGATAGTATGGTCCACTGACCAGCAGGGAAGAAGTGAGATCTCTACGCCTATCAAGGTAGGTCTGCACCTCCTGAAGCAGGTCCTTGCTGGGGGTGGGACGAGCAATGTTTATGCCCTGGTCGGGGACAATAATCACGTTGACGTTTCCTGGTGCGCGGTTAATGCCAGCGAACAGCCAGGGATCTCCTATATTCCAGCCGCCGGGTGTGCTCTGATCATCGTGCAGGCGTGGTGGTAGACAGCGGACGATGGCAACCTCTTTGCTGGCCTCTCGGGCCAGCACTTCATAATCTTCTACGGTAACAGCCCGGTCCCGGCTCTTCAATGCCATCGGGGCTCGGCTGAGCGTATCCTCGATTGTTTCTTCATCGGCGGCATCAAATGAGGCAGAGAGATTGGTAACGCTGGCAATACCAGGAAGGAGTTTGCTCAGCGCAGTGACCTGCCCGATGCCAACGTTGCCTGATAGCCCACCGGCGATGTAGCGGTATGTTGCAGCGGTAATTTGTGCTCCCACTGGTGGGATCGTGCCATGGGTTCCGGGCTGTCCCCGTGTTGGATCAAAATTGCCGAAGCTGATCTCGCCGGTTACAGGATTGAGGCGGTAGAAATTCCCCGCTCCAGCTGGAAAGTCATCGACCTGCGTCCAGGTTACGCCATTGACCTGGATCACCAGGTGATCATATGGCATGTTAGTACCGGGCCGCTTGAAGAGTGGTCGATTTTTGAGCTGAAAGACCTGGAAAGGCGTCGTTCCATCGCTTTGTCCTAGTAGTTCGGGATTAGGGATGGTCAGGGCATTGTGAGCAGATACGGCGTTGAATAGGAGGTAATTGAAGCCAATGCTGGTTGTGGTCGCCTGGGTTGTATTGGTCAGCGTGATAGCGAGCCAGAAACGTGCATCGTTGATTGGATTGGTAGAGGGAGCTGGCGTTACGGTTGTCCATGAGGAAGGAGCCTGACTCGTCCAGTTTGTCGGTACAGTGATAGAGACGGTCCCATCGCGCAGCAGACCGCTTGTATTATCTATCACGCTGGAGGGCGTGAGCCAGTTGGATGGCTCATTGGTAGCGCTCGAATATGTCCAACTGACTGCTACCTGTATCTGGTCGTTTCCTCCACTGCTCGTTACCTGAACAGGCTGAGAGAGTTGTAGGCGCAACTGGATTGGTAGGGATGTAGATCCATCAAATCCTAGCAGAATCTGAACGGGTGTTGCCGGTTGGGCAGGCATGGTCACTGGATAGCCACTAACCAGCGCAGCGGCCAGGTCGCCGGTGATATCCGCGTAGGTGCCCTTTTTGGTAGTGGTATTCCAGGTATCCCATTTTATCAGGAGTACAGTCTTTAAATTGAGCGGTAGAATATTTACGTCTTCGTCTGTCTCAAACGTGATAGGTGATTCAGTCTCGCTCCCGATGGTGTGCGCCTGTGTCTTTTGAGGTACCAGAATCGGTGCCGCCGGGTGTCCCGCGGCCGGGGGCTGAGCCGTGAAGGTCAGGAAGACATGCGCCGGGACCGCCGGGTCGCGCGTAATGCCCAGAAGGTTGAGGAACGCAATATAGTTTTTCTCGGGAACCCGATTGAGCCGGTAGATCAGTCCCTCGACGAGCCAGGCAAACAGCTCAATGAGCGTTCTTCCAGGATCGCCGGGGCTGTAGTCGGTCCATTGGGGCGCGTATTTGGGGATGAGCGCCAGCGCTTCATCAACCAGATCCTGCCAGACGCGATCATCAAGGTTCGGAGGCTGAATACGGCCTCGATCTGAGGTAAGCATAATTATGGCGCCTCCAAAGAAAAGGGAACAAGCGTGCTGCGCACTTCTTGCGTTGCTCGCAGACGGTAATGAATTTCGATCAGGAGTAGACCATGCTGATTGTCATTCTCTACCAGCACCTCAAACACCTCGATACGCGGCTCCCATTGAGTTAGTCCTTGCTCGACATAGTAGCGGGCAAGGTTGGCCGTTGCCTCGTTGTTGGGCGCAAAGACCAGGCTCTTGAGGTTACAGCCGAAGTTGGGTCGCATCACACGCTCACCATATTGCGTTCCCAGAATAATGCGAATCGACTCCTCGATCCTCTGTACCCCACTCGACGCACGAATGCCGCCACTCGTGCTGATTTGTAGAGGATAGGCGATGCCAGTGCCAAAAAAGCCGATATTCACGGCGTTCTTCTCCTTCCTTATCGCTCTTCCATCTAGACTGCTGCCAGCTTATTCTGTACAGCAGTCCCTTGTAAACCTGTTACTGGGCTTACACCACTCACCATACCATCCGTTTCCCCTGCAAGGCCGCTCGATTGTCCGGCTACTGTCTCTAGCATGACAGGCATTTTCCCAACCATGAGCTTTTTGGAGCGACCATCTGAAATCGGTGAAGATGTCGTTTCTGTGGGGGGAATAGGAGATGTCCGTCCTGTAGCAGATACGCTAGCACATGAGAAGGAAACATATTTTCCTTGTGCTTGCGTTGTCGGGGTTGCACAGTTCTGGATCAACATACCGGTGATACTGCTCTCCAGGAGCACCGGTTTGCTATTCACCTTCAACTTTGCTGAACTGCTAATCTGTACCTGTCCCTGGTGACCGCACGTCACATTACTCTCCGTTGTCAATACTTTAGACATAACAATTCCTCAATTCACGAGACGTTCATTTCTTGAGTCACATTCACATCTACTTTATTAGCCCCTAGTGTGATAGATCCGCTGTTCTTGTCCGCGTTCAGCGTGATGGACCCTTTAGCCTTCAGTACCAGGTCTTTCGCCGCACTGATGGTCACCGTACCATCCTGATTCATTGTTACTTGGCTGCCACCCTTGTCCTGAATGACAATTTTTTCGTCGCCTTTGGTATCGTCGAGCGTGATGGTATGCCCGGATCTGGTTTTGATGAGGCGAATATTATCCTGTCCATCGCTATTGCTTGTTGGTGGTTGCTGGTCGGCATTCCACAGGCTTCCGATAATAACGGGGGAGGCCAGGTTGCCCTGCTCGAAGGCAATCAGTACTTCGTCTCCCACTTCTGGCAGAAAATACATGCCGATGTGCGAGCCTGCCATCGGAGTCGCGCAGCGCGCCCATCCGCTTTCAGCATTATCCGAAAGCCAGGGATATGATATCTTGACCCGCCCCATCGGGATGCCGCTCTCGGTATCGTTGTTCTGCGTTACTTTGCCGATAGCCACGCCATAGAACTGTTCGGACCCGGTTGGCGAGGAGACTTCTTGCAGCGATTTGCGCAGCAGGGGCAGCAGGCTTGTGTTGTTCTTCTGTGTGACATCGAAGCTGGTGCGATACCCTCCTTCGTCGATCGTGTGAGTGGTCTTGCGGATACGATAGGTGCCGCTAAAGCGCTTGCCGATGCCCTGGATCGTAATGTACTGGCCTGCTTGCAGATCAGGGATGCCAATACAACTGCCCGACCCCTCGTACATCCCGTCAAGGATCTCCTGCATCATTGATTGGGCTATAACGGACGCATCGATGGCCGATTCTACCTTCTCCTTGTGTAGGACGCGACGACCCAGTGAGAGCAGGAGATCGAGGGCGGAGCTACCGAGCTTCTCCTGTAAGGTATCAGGGTTAAAGTCGGCAGCCATAGCGAACGCAACGATGGTCTGAGCCAGTTCTTCGTTATAGCTGCGTACAATCTGCGAACCGGCTAATCCGGTGTTGGAGATGCGTGGTGAGAAGCTTGATAGGTTTTTTCCCCACTCGAGCACGATAGCCTGGGTCTGTGGACGTGGTAACTGAAAATAGAGCTTATCCCACCTGGCGTAGACTTCAAAAAAGTTGGCCTTAGCCAGCTTCTTGAGCAAGGCCATGTCGTTTCCAGAATGTTGCACCTTGTCTTTGTGGAAGATAGGAGATGGGTCCACTATAGGGATCAGGCCTGCTTCAGCAGCAAGTTGCGCCGCGATCCTGCTGTCGGTGACATTTTGAAACGAACGATCCTGTTGATTGTTGCGCATCTTGTAGGACAGGTCATAGCCAGAGATCCTGAGTGCTGGCGCTCCACTTTCAGGAAATGATGGCTCAAGTGAGGTGATCTCGCCCAGTATCATCGGGTGAAGATCGTTGCCATACCCCATATAGACCTCAACCCTTTTGCCCAGATCAAAGAGCGCAGAGTCCAGAAACTGGTTATCGGGATTGCGCATGGTGATGGTGAACATAGAGGCCATATCCAGATCGCTATCATAGCTGATGCTCGTTATCTGGTTGCTCACGTCAGCGGAGAGCGTCAGACCAGATATCCGGATATCGAAATGCGGGGCATAAAACGCATCGATCATGACTTCCCACCTCCTGGAATGATTAACTGGGTACCAGGAGGAATGTGAAATGGATCATCGATATTATTGGCCTGCGCTATTAGCCGCCATAGTCCTGGATCACCGAGGTAATCGGCCGCCAATCCGCTTAAGGTCTGCCCCTGCGTGATATTGTGCAGCGTTGGTGGACCGATAAATAGTCCCTGCTGCATAGTGATGGCGATGCGCACATATTCCTGAAAGCGAACGGACAGCGTTGCGCGTACCGGAGTGCCATCGCGCAGAAACATGGTAAAGCGTTGCCCCGCATCAACCAGTACGCACTCGAAGTTAAAGCGACCCATAGAGAAGAGCAGTACTGGCGGGGCCTTGGTCTGTGGTAGCGTATTGAGCAGATTAACGATCTGGCCGGTGTAGAGGCGCACATCTTGCTGGCTTTCGTACGTATCAAAGAAGAGGTCCATCGTCAGCGTCCGCGATCGTCCGCGCACATATTGTATCGGCGGTGCGTTCAGACCCGGAATGCCTATCTCCGCGAACGTATTTCCCTGATCGAGCTTAAATTCTTCGGGATTATACATAACGGTAATTTTATTGTTGGTGGCAGTATTAATGATGAGGGCCTTTGCCAGGTTAGTGAGTGCCACGATGCTCTATCCTCCTCTCTCAAGATCTGCCTTGATCTGTCTCATCAGATCACGGTACAGCGCGCGTTTCAATTCATCTACATCTGGTGTTGTCGGAGTTGACATTGTTCCCTGTTCAAGAGATCGGTCGGTTGACGCTCGCATAGGATGTGGCATGGGATCTATTGTTGTAAATCCTGAAGGTGCCATAGTGGCTGGCCTGGCCATATGTTGCGGGGTAAACCCTGGAGCCTGTCTGAATAGTCCTGATCTCTGCGCTTGTAATGGTGGTCGTGCTGACAGTGGAGGTGAGGTTGCTACAGATGATGGATTGCGCCTGGCTGCCAGCGCGTTGTTTTCGAGCGTGGCTGCTTCCTGTTCTTCTTCTTGGATACCTGCCTGGGTGGTGCGGCGCCATGAGCTGTCAGGCTGCATAAAGCGTACGACATGTAGTGCCTCATGTGCCAGGAGCGCGAACCCCTTGATCTCCTGGGGGCGAAAACGATCCTGGCGGAAAAATATGTGTTGCCCCACGGTGACAGCGTCGGCTCCTTGTGCCTGCGCAAAATCATGGGCCACTTCGTCGTTGTGGATACGAACAGACTCTGTACCATGCCCTACAAAGTTTTGCAATTGCTGGCGTAGATGGGGCGCTAAGGGTTGACCCTCCATGAATCCATGAGGTGTTAGCTCTTGTGGTTGTTGTTGGCTCCTGACTTGATTGGGCGGCCACTGTGAGGGATGATTGTTGTAGTTGGGCAGAACTTCGATACGCTGGAAGTGTTCCTGGGCAGGAACAGGAAGCGTTGTCACACGCTCCATTGCCGTTGCCAGCGGTTGCAACCAGAGAAACGTGGGTATTCTGCGGCTCACGATACGGCGGGCCTCGTGTGCCAGACGTTCTCCTAACGTAGGGAAAGGGAGCATCTGGAATGCTCTTGTTCCCGCCTCGCTGGTTATATTTTTCTGCTCGCCAGCCATCTCTCGATAGCCATCATTAGAGGACATTGCGTCTCCTATTGCAAAATAAATGGATCCTTTTGGCTTTATCTCATAACATTTCCATAGGGCCTGGTGTCACTCGCTATAGCGGTTCGCTTTGAGCAGATTGCGACATGATCTCTGCGAACCAGCGCTGTCGTTCAACGTGATCCATGTGTAGGAGCTCCTCATATGTCCAGTGAACATGGGCTCCAAGATAGGCTACCTCCTGGTAGACCCTTGCCAGGGGGTAGCCTATGATCCCCCCAGGTAGGGGACCTCGGTATCGAAGGTCTGGCCGCAGTGGGGGCAGTGTACCGCGACCCGTTGTGGTGCCAGACCATTAATCCGGTTATAGAGGTCTTGTAGATAGGCCAGGTCTTCGGCAAAAAGACCCTCGATTACCCCTGGATTGATCTCCGAAAGTTTGCCCAGCTTAACTACAACGCGCGAGAGCAGAATGACGATCAGGTAAGCCGGGAGGTTTTGCACACGCGGATCCCTCATCGGAAATATCTCGTCGGCGGCGGTTGCCAGGCGCATCACGCCCTGGCGGTGCAAATTGCCTTCTTTGTCCACATAGCCTTTGGGCAGTTCAAACTCATGCTCAATGCTGAACATCTTATACCCTCGTAATTCCTTCATGTGAGAGCGTTAGGGTGCTGATAGCGATATCATTGCCTTTAGCGTTGAAGGCTGGCCCTTCCCATTTGGAAGGCCACGCACTGACAAAGTTCCAGCGTGCGACTTCGGTGCTGTTCGCCAGGTCATAGACTACGATCGAACCGTTTTTGCGTACAACGTTTCCCTCGATGATCTGTTGCCGCCAATCCCAGAGTTCTGTGGAATTGGTCAATCCCCACTTGAGGACGATATCGGTATAGGTGGTCTTGCCGGGCAGCTTGCGTACCGTTGTGTTGTCTCCGCCTTCGCGAGTTTCAATCACCTCCGTCGTCGCACCTAGCCCAGAGCATTCGATAAAGCTTGCCTGAGCGATACCATCCAATTCCACCAGAAAGTTAAAGACTCGGTATGGATCGACTCGCTGTGCTGTCTGTGTCATAATTGTCCCTCCTTAACCTGCACTTGTCTGGGAACCGCCATCCCACATGGCAACGCGTACAATCACGAATTCGGCTGGCCGCACAGGGGCTATACCGATCTCAATAATGATCTGTCCGAGTTCTTGAACTGAGGGTGGGTTCAGTTCTTCGTCGATCTTCACATAGAACGCATCACTGGCCTTCTTACCGAAGAGGGCACCTGAGCGCCATACGCGCGACAGGAACTCGCTGATTGTGCGCTCCAGCTTCTTCCACAGGCCGGGATTGTTTGGCTCGAAGACGGCCCAGCGCAGGCTTTCGATGAGTGATTGTTCGACAAAGATAAAGAGGCGGCGCACGTTGATGTAGCGCCATGCTACCTGATCCAGAGGCGCCGTAGTACGTGCACCCCACACAACAGGGGGCTGACCAGGAAAGATGCGTAGCACGTTGACGCCGATATTGTTGAGCACCCCCTGGTCCGTGTCACTGAGGAGTGTTTCCAGACCTCTTGCTCCAGTGATGAACTCATTGGCGGGTGCCTTATGGACACCGCGTTGGCTGTCACTACGGGCGTAGATACCTGCCAGGTGCCCCGAGGGAGGAACCAGCAGGGTCTCATTGCCTGTTGGGCCGGCGGGATCATTAACGAGGAGCCAGGGATAATAAAAGGCTGCATACCCCTGTTTGGAGACAAGTGCACCGACCTGGGTCGTCAAATTGTTAGAGCCAGACGGTGAAGAACCCTGCGCGGCATCGAGAATGGCGAAGCGATCTTGTTTCTGTTCGCAGTGGGCGATGGCTGCAGCCTGGATGGAACTTAGCATAGAGGGATCGCACTGATCACGCACGCAGAGACAGATCAGGTTGGCATCATTGATGGAGGTGAGCGCGGTCAACGCATTCTGATATTGGTTTACTCCAATCGAGCCCAATTGATCATCCGCGCCGCCAGCGAGGAAGGTGGTGTTCAGTGGCGCTGGAATGTTATTGGGGGGTGGCTGTGTGTTTGGCACGGTAGGCAGCGTGCTATTGACCAGTTGGGAGTTCACGATCCGTGAGAAGTAGCGGTTGTGCCTTGGGTCCATCGAGAGGTTGGGAAATTGTTCGGAAATCGGTGGCTGCGCAGATGGTTGAGCAACTGTGAGTGTGAATTCAGTAGTGGTGATGGCAATCGGTGCGGCTGCTTGTGTAAGTTGGTACGCATTGGTCAGGCCGTTGCCGCTCAGTGTCACGAAATTGTTGACCAGATCATCG
The DNA here is from genome assembly GCF_016587435.1 of Dictyobacter formicarum. Next base: position 195,546 of record NZ_BNJJ01000003.1, on the reverse strand, counting down.
ACGATATGGGTTTCTTGTGTCGAGCCTTGCGCCAGGTTGATGACACTGCCTGACTCGATGCCTGAGCTGTTCTGAATGCGGAACGTTTTCTGATTCGCTACGAGATCGGCAATGCGTACAAAAGCGGTCGCTCCATATGTTCCTGTCAGATTGCTCGCCAGGATAAGCTGATTGCCCTGGATCTGGGTGATCGGTGTTCGCTCAGCGCTCCCTTCTATGGTAATGACATCTCCACTACGAAACTGGGATGCATCGGACGCATTTTGCAGGGTAACCTGGTTATTGGCAGCGGAGGTAATCGCAGCGCGTGCCTTCTGGACGCTGGCGTTCTGGGCGCTATTGACGATCTGCGCGTTCTGTACTCCTACCTGGATGCTATTCCCGATGGATCCATCGCGTTGAGCGGTGATCACCAGTGTCGGGGCTGATCCACTGCTGGCACGGTCGTTAAGATTAAGAAACGCTGTTTTCGCCGTTCCTACCCGCACCATGTAGGCAATAGTCCCCCCATTGCTGAAGAACCCACGAACAGCGTAGGGCGTAAAGAACCTTTTAGCTGGATCAAGAGCGTAATCACCAAAAAGCGTCTTGAATTGTGTCCAGTTCGTGATCCTGGTCGGCGTATTGATAGGCCCGAACAGCGTTGGCCCGATAAAGGCGACGGTACTTGTTCCGACGCCTGGGATTGGTCCGGTCGCCGGGATCTCTTCAATGAAGACGCCCGGTGTTGTATAGTTTATCATGGTGTTCTCCTCTTAACGCTTTGTATGTAGAGACATTCTGGACAGTTGTTATCTGCTGGTTTGATCCCACAACAACCTTGAGGAATGTTGCTACGTACGCAGTACCTATAACGGTGTAAGATGCACGTCGTAGAGGTGCGTTTGTGCAGGTACATTCACACTGCGGCCTCCCTCCTGAAAGCCGACTGCACGGACGGTTAGAGTATAATTCCCGGCCTGGATGCGTTCGATGAGAAAACACCCGTGTTCATCAGTGACATAGGTATGCCCGATCTGGTTTAACCGCACCCAGGCAGAAGCGACAGGCTTAGGAGGCGTATTTGCGTCCCAGACAGTTCCGCCAATTGTATAAAATGGATCATCACCTGCCAGGCGAAGGCTGATGGAGGTGACCATTGGGCCCTGGACAGGTTGCTGATAGGGGAGCGCGATGGTGACTTTATATTCGAGTGATGGCCGGAGCTGTCCTCCAATGGCGCTCCAGAAGTCGCTGGTTGCCTTGCTGCTATCAGGGAGGATGATTGTTGTATATGGTAGCGGCTCCTGACCCACCAGTGACCCTTGCAGGGCTTGTGACGGCAGTAGAGGATATTTCAATAGTACCTGCAATACCAGACTGAGCAAGGTATGCTCGTCCATCTCCGGGCCAGCGCCGGGCGTGGCCTGCGCTGGGCTCCAGGCTGTAATGCAGTACGATAGCTTGATGCGAGTGGGCGCCGGCAGCCTGTCAATCGTTCCGTCGGCGTTGCGGTGGAAAATCGGCTCAACGCTGCGCAGTTCACGATCTTCATTGATTTCGTAGAGGTAGCAGTTGAGCGTGCTCCTGGTTTTTGAGAGGGGCGTAAAGTCCTTGTCAGGAATGGCAAAGCTGAGGTCAAAGTCCAGCGGATTCCCGAACTCCAACAGAAATAATTGTTCCAATGTTCTATCGAGGTCGCTGATCACCGTAAGATTGCTGACGACCACTGGCATATCCCTCCTGCTGACTACTGTTCTTGAATCAAAGGGAAATATTTACCGAAGATCGCCTCGGTACAGGTCTTGCCCATTTTCTGGAACTCGCGTCTGGCGGCCAGGATCAGATGCTTCATATGAATGCACTTCTCATCGCCAGCGGCCAGGAAAGAGGCGTTGAGCACGATATTTCTGATGTTGCCGCCCGCTAGTTTAAACTGGCGCGCCAGGAAGGTAAAATCAATATCGTCACTCATGGGCGCTGCGGCAGGGAAATGTCCCTGCCATATTCTGTAGCGGTAGGGCTCATCGGGAAAAGGGAACTCGATACTAAACTTCAGACGGCGAATAAATGAGTCATCCATATTGTTGCGCATATTGGTCGCTAAAATGGCGATGCCATCGTACTCCTCCATTTTTTGCAACAGATAGCCCACCTCAATGTTTGCGTAGCGATCATGCGCATCGTGGACCTGGGAGCGCTTCCCGAATAAGGTATCCGCTTCATCAAAGAAGAGAATGGCGTTTGTGCTTTCAGAAGCAGTGAAGATACGGTCCAGGTTCTTTTCCGTCTCTCCAATATACTTGCTGACCACATGTGAGAGGTCGATTTTGTACAGGTCGAGCGCCAGTTCATGTGCAATGACCTCGGCTGCCATCGTTTTGCCCGTTCCTGGTAGCCCCGAAAACAGCACATTAAGGTCCTTACCGAGGTGCATTTTACTATCAAAGCCCCACTTCCCATACACGATATGGCGATATCTTACCTGATTGCAGATTTCTCTCAATTGAGCCAGCTGATCGGCTGGCAGGACGATATCATCCCAGGTATAGCCCGGTTCGATTTTGCGGGTCAGAACTTCTATATCATGGCTGGATTGCCTACGGGCTGCTGCAAACAGATCCTCACGAGCAGGTTGAGCACTCAGGAGCGCAGAGCCCTGTTCCGCTGCCGGCAGGGTGTTCTGAGTAGCGGCTCTCCAGATGGCGGCATTGCAGGCTGAGGTAACGGCATCTCGAATCTGTTCTGCGGTGAGACGGAAACTAGTGGCCAGATCGTCTAAATCCTGCGTTTCTAGCAGCGCTGTCCTATCCCCAAGACACATCTGCCAGTACCTGCGGCGTTCCGAGAAAGCTGGTGCTGGAAAATGTACGAAGATTACATCCGACGCAGTATAGCGGCTCTGTACCGGAATAGGAATATGTGATTGCGTACCAGCCAGAATCGTGATCATCTTACTCTCGGCCAGGGCAGCTAACAGGGCCTGTAAAGCGTGCTCATCGGCACTGAGACGATCCAGGTTGTCCAGATACAACAACGCTTCCTGAAACTGAGCCTCGCGAAACACGCGATTGAATAGCAATTCTAGACTGTCGTTGGTATTGAGGGTACCCGACAGGTCAACGACCAGCAATGGCTTGAACAACTTCGCCGCTAGTGTCTTTGCAACACGGAGTTTTCCCGTACCGCGCTGACCATGAAAAAATAAGCGTAGCGGATATTGCTCTTTGAGGCTCTGCTGGACCAATGTCACTGGTATGTTTGATAGTTCCTCGTTCCGCTCGCTGTGCTCCATCCCTGTGCTCAGGTAACAGAAGGATGCGAGTGAGGGGCTCACATCTGGCTGTGCCAGCAGCAGGTGGACAAGTTGCTCATCCAATCTCAAGAAGTGTGATAGGAGCGATGGTTGAAGCTGATTAGGATCTGGAATGAGGTGCAGAAGGCCATGCCTGATCAGTGGGGAGCCGGGACCGAAGCGAGCGAGACAAGTCAGCTTACTTTCAGGAGTAGCGCATAAGAGGTTGAGCACTAGATCAACGCCTGGAAGCTTGCGCGTTACATCGTCTTGTAGATAGGCATAGAGCTGCTCATAGCGCAGATCAAGTTCAGGAGCCAGCGCGATCATCAATACATCGACGTCAAAGGGAGATAAATCAAACTCCTTGATGAGCCAGACCAGCGATCCAGTATTGTCCCCTTGTTCGCTGAACGACGGTCGCTGGTTTTTTTCTACGTAGAGTAAGGATGCTGCAGGTGGAGTGGCCAGCAGCTGTACGACTTTTTCATGACTGATATGAAGACCTCGAAAAGGATCATTTGCTCTCTCGGGTCCAGCAATCTCTTGGACGATAGCGCAGGCTCGTTCCAGAAGATCATCCAGCCGCTGCAAAGCCGCCAACAGGCTACCCAAATCGGCTCTCCGTTTATTCGCCTGAAGTGAAGTCGAGCTTACTTCCATAAATCCATCATTTCCTATTTCATAACTGATCTCCTTATATTATACTCTCTAATGTTGTGTTTCTTGTGGGCGAAAATTGCTCGTTTTATACTTGAAAAGTTAAATGGGGATAGATAAGTGCGCACTCATTGCTTTCGCTTAAAAATTTGATCAGGCTATAAACTGCAATCTGGGCCATACCAGACCCAGGAAGGAATATTTGACGCCAGCGCAGTTTTGTGCTCAAATGGACGCGACCTTTAAGCAAGTGCGTGCCCAGCGTATCATACCCGCTATTCCGAAGAGGCATCTCTAATGCTGCTGGCACCGGTATACCGATATTCCTGTGGGGTTTTCTTCGTGGTTGCATGGTGTCGTTACAACGCTGACTGATAATGAATTCAATGAAAAAGTGTATTTAGAGAAGGAGCTAATATGTTCAAGGGCTTGTATGTTGATAAACCAGAGAGTGTTGTTGTTCTGGAAGAGCAAGAAGCTGACCTCCAGGCAAATCAGGTGCGCATTCAAACAGAATTCGCTGCTATAAAGCATGGGACGGAATTTCACCTCTTTAGTGGGAAATCTCCCCATGCCGAGCAGCGATTTGATGCTGACCTCAGACTTTTCGTCCCGGTGAGCGAACAGGAACGGTCACAGGCATCGGGACGACGATCATCAGTTGGCAATATGGCGGTAGGATGTGTGATCGAGATTGGAAAAGCGGTGACGAAAGTTAAACCGGGCGATCGCGTTTATTGTTATGGACCCGCCTGGGAACTGCTTACAAAGGAGGAAACCGATGTTGAGCCTTTATTCGAACCGATGAGTCCCCAGGATGCGGTCTGCCTTGATCCAGCTCTTTATGCCTTTACTGCAGTACGAGATGCCAGGGCACGTCTTGGAGACACAGCGGTTGTTTTCGGACTGGGAGCGATTGGCCTCTTCGTGGTGCAGATGCTGAAAATGAGTGGATGTTTGCATGTAGTAGCAGTTGATCCTATCGAAAAACGTCGTACGCTTGCTGAACGCTATGGTGCGAACCTGACCCTGGATCCGACGCAATGCGATGTCGGCCTGGAGGTACGCAAGGTTTTGGGGCAGGGGGCAGATATTGCGATTGAGGCCAGTGGACATTATAAAGCGCTCAGTGGAGCAATGCGGGCCGTTCGCAATTGCGGACGAATTGTGACATTGGGATATTATAAAGGCCGAGACTCCGAACTGGAATTAGGGGCTGAATGGCATCATAATCGGCTGGAATTGATTGGAAGTATGCCCGTCTGGGATAATCCATTACGCGACTATCCACTCTGGGATAATGAGCGCATTTCACGAACACTCATTGAGCTCTTTCGTCAAAAGCGTCTCATCTCTGATGGGATCGTCGATCCTATTGTTGATTTTGAAGATGCGGCTGCAGCTTTTCTTGCAATCTATCGCAATCCGGCGAATGCAATCAAGCTGGGTATACGATTTTAGTCGCTATTTCACGCGGAGCATGATCTGCAAAAGGGATGTCAGAGAGAGCCTTGCCAGGCCAGAGATGGTCATATCGGAGACCTGGTTTAGAAGGCTCTCATTTTTTCGCGGCATCAATCATTCCGTGCAGATGGGCTGCTGCATTTTCAATGTCGTTGTGTTTATATTGTCCGGCCCTGTTTTCTGCTGAAAGCACTCCGCAACGGTGAACCTTTTCAAAATCACCATATGGAAATTTGTATCGGCCTTTGTTATCTTCATCCTGTTCTGTATCGATCCCTAGATACCATTTCCCATATTCGCCAAACCCATGCGCTTTAAGATACTCGTTCTCTACGTGGGTAGATGGCTGATGCTCACTCCACATATCTTTTTCGTCAAATACAAATTTCCCTAGATCTATCAGCTTTTTGGCATGTTCAAATGCTCGTTGATTCAGTTTGACTGCCATAGCTCGAATCTCCTTTTTTAACTCATCAAGGCGAACCCTATCTTTTCATGACAGAAGTATAGTTGGGGGCGAGCTGGAACGCCTGGTCTTCTTTTCTTTACAGTACAAAGTATATATTCTGTATGCCACTTTATCAAGTATTTATGTTAAAAAGACATCCTTTTTTAAGGAAAGTAAATATATTTTTATATAGAGTTTATTGTTAAGGAATCAATTGCGCAGTCACTCCAGGCACGGAATTTCTCGATGATCCAGGCGGCTAGACCTGCTGGAGAGTCACTCAATCGCACTCTCTTAACTCGTCCAGGCGCTGTTGTGAGGGCAAGGCGTGCTGGTTCACATTTTGTTGAACCAGCACGCCTTCTCCTTTTTCAAAGAAAGGTGACCGTGCCTCTATGGACATACGTAGGAAACAGATCAGGAGACGGCCAGAGCGAAGACGTGGAGTGCGCCCTGGTCGACTGAAGCAGGGAACGTTATGCTCGCGACCTGCTTGCTCGCATTAAGCGAGATAGGTGCTGACGCAAAGACATAGGTTGCCACCTGATCTCGACCAGGTCCAGCGTTACGATAAGGGGTTTTGACAGCAACCACATTACCGTATGAAGGCTGAGAATTGCCCGCTCCCAGTGTCCAGTCGCTGAAACCAAGTTGAGCGGTCTGGGTACTTCCATCGGTATAGGTAATCGTGACGTTGCCCGAGGACGGCCCATTCGTAGCGCTTCCGAGGAAGGTAAGGTGTGTCGCTCCGACCTTCGCATCTGGCGTTTGAATGGTTTGTCCAGCCACCTGAACATTGTCAAATGTCGCCACTGCTACATTTGGCCATGTATATTGGATACCGTTGACGGTGACTGTCGCACCCGGTGTGTAGCCTGCTGCATTGAGTTGCTGCGCGGAGTAACTGTAGCCATCACCATCGAAATCAGCATTTCCCTGTCCATCATTAGAGATACCAGCGTTATTGAATAGTCCAAGCAGGTTCCCTGGTTTCGCCACAACGACGGTAAGGGCAGAGATAGGCAGTTTTACCCCTGTACTGGTCTGCGCGGTGAGCGGAATGCTGTAGACACCTTCTGCCATATTCGCGGCAGCCGCGACAGTGAAGGACTGATTCGCATTGCTGTTGCCCGCAACAGAAAAGCTTCCAGAGGCAGGAGTAAGTGTCAATCCTGCTGATGGGGTTGCGCTCCATTGTACGGTCGTCGCATCGTTACTGATATTCTGGGCGGTAATACTTGCCTGTGCCTGGGCGCCCGGTGCGACGGTGATGCGACCAGGATTGAGAGACACAAGCGTTGGGATTGAGCCATACTGATAGGAAGGCGGGGCATCGTCAGGGCTACTCCCCCAGGTTGTGTTTGGCGTACTCCCAACGGCGTACTGAAGCGTGCCTCCATCAGAGACGAAAGAAGCAGGCAGCCAGGGATGTGTACTGGTCGTGCCATTGACCTTCAGGCTCTGGACATAATAATTGCTATCTGTGATCCCTGGCGCTTGAATGGTGATTGTCTGACCGGTTGGACGCGTGACCGTGATATCTGGGAAGAGTGGGCTTGCCAGCACGAGATTGGCTGTACCCGGAGTCTCTGGGAACATACCCAGACTCGCCCAGACATCCCACGCGGACATTGTGCCAAGGTCATCATTGCCCGCCATCCCACTGGGGCCAGGGAACCAGAGTGAGCTTTCCACATTATGGACGATCTGCTGGGTCTTGTAGGGGGCGCCAGCATAGTCATATTCCCAGGGTGTCTCAATGGTTGGCTCATTTCCCAGGAAGGCATACGGCGCATTCGGGCCAGCATTGAGTTTCGTAAAGAACGTATCGAGTTGCTTCACAAACCTGGCATTGCCACCTTCAGCACTGATAAGACCACCCAGATTGAAGGGCACCATCCAATTGTATTGCGCACCATCGCCCTCAACCCAGCCACTGCCACTGGTTGGGTCATAAGGACTGGGGAAAGAGCCGTCCATATTGCGAGGCTCGAGGCTGCCGTTGGCAGGATTAAGCAGATTTTCCCAATCTTGTGCTCGCGTCGTAAACTTCTGGTAGTTCGCGGTATCGCCAAGTGCCTGTGCAAATGAGCCAATAGCGAAGTCCGCGGTATTGTACTCGAGCGTCGTTGACGCGGGACCGTAGAAGTTACAACAACCGTAGCTGCCACCCAATGGCTCGTAGCCAAGACTATCCAGATAGTTAAGGCCAGGACGAATGTTATTCGTCTGCGTCGCCTCTTTAATCATGGCCGCCAGCGCTGTCCTGGTGTCAAAATCACGGGCGCCGAAGGCATACGCATCGGAAATGATCGCATCAGCAGGATCACCAACCATCACGTAGGTCTCACCGTTTGCCGCAGCCCATTTGGGCAATTGCCCACTTTGTGTATAGTCGTTGACCATGGATTGAATGATATCGCTGGTTTGCTGAGGGGCAAGGAGCGCGAGTAACTGTACCTCAGAACGGTAGATATCCCATCCCGAGTAGTTCGCATATTGGGCGTGACCTTTCGGGGCGGTATGAATCTGTCCATCAAAACCACTATACTGACCATTGACATCGGAGAAGACGTTTGGTTGCAACAGTGTATGATATAACGACGTATAGAAGGTGGTCTGTTGAGTTGATGTCCCACCGGAGACCTTAATCTCGCCCAACTTCTGATTCCAATCCTTCTGCGTCTGCTGCAAAACGGTGTTGAAGTTCCCGGTTGGGTTTTCCTGATTGACGTTCTGCATTGCGTTGGCGACACTGACGAAGGAGAGGCCAACTTTTACAGTAATGGCTGTATTCTTCGTCGTATTAAAGGTGACATAGGCACCAGAGCCAGGGCCTGAAACCGTCGTTAGAGGGGGAGTACTGGCAACCTTCACATCTGCGGGCGAAGCTGTTCCCCGGGCTACTTTTGCCTGTGCCTGCTCGAACTGCTTGACCGCTGGTGCTACTGTACTTGAGCCTTTTACCGTGGTATTCCCTGGTGTCACGATGTCGTTATACCAGGTACCGGTGGTCGCAAATGGCTGGCTAAACTGCGCATAGAAATAGACGTGGTAGGTATCGTTGGCGCCACAGAAACCACCACTTACAGCTGAGCCAGAGATGTAATCCTTCCCAATGGTTGCCTCGGCATCATTATCTCCATTGATTGATCCCGAGGGATTCACCAGCATGGTTGCCGTCTGTCCTGCGGGATAAGTAAAGAGGCCAGCGCCACTATGCTGGCTGGCAGTTAGCTGTACATTTACGCCATTGTCAAGCTTCACCTGGTAATAACCAGCACTGGCCGATTCGTTTGCATGCGAGAAAGTCGAAACGTACTGGGAAGGGTTTGTAGCGGGCGATTGGCTCACCGTGCCGACGTATGGTGTGAATGGAATATCGCTATACACATCACATCCGGCCCCACTGAGATGTGTCAGGCTAAAGCCCTTAATCTGATTATTGCCATAATAGTAGCCACCTGCCCAGGCAGTTGCATTATCAGGGCTAAACTGTACCATACCAAATGGAGCGTCGGCGCCTGGAAAATCGTTACCAACGTTCCAACCGCCGGGTCCGTTGGTTGAGGAACCTGTCGCAGTAAATGGATCAACTAAGTGAGCCAGATCCTGTGTAGGTGAAGATGAAGATGGAGCCGCGGCTGGCGCTGCTTGCGCGTTGCCCGCGGGTACAGCCAGGCAGATCGTAAACAGAGTCGTCAGTATAATCATAATACTGACGATTGTACACTTCGGACGTTGAGCGCGCATGATTGCTGTCTCCTCCTTGTTCCAGCAAACAACATAAACATACCTGTATAGAGAAGTAGCTGCACGCATGAATGTACAATACACAGATATGCGACTACATAACCTTTTTGACAGGCATAAGAGGTATGCTTGCTGGCAATTCCTGTAATCAAGCTCTGATAACGTGAATTGCCGATTGAACCCCCTTGCTGTGAATTGTGTTTCCCAACAGGTATGTTTCCAATGAGTCCAAGTGCCTTTCACTCATCACTGTCTGACATTTCTTCTGGCCTATTCGTGTTCTACGTACGTCGGTCATCCTTGTCCTTTTACCATGAATTAATTACATCTGAAGAAGAAACGTCTACTCAGTGCTGACACTTGAGGTGCGCTACAGATAAATAAAATCAATTGATTCATATATCTGAATACATACATAATGGTAACATAACATTTATAAAAGAAGCAAGTAGTGCATGAAGTTTTTGCATCTACTTCTGTGGTACTAAAATGTGTCGCTATCTGGCAAAATTTGAGTTTTTTTTCTCCCACCAGGACATTCAAATGTTCCTGGCTCTATCTATTATTTCCTTGACAGAAACACAAGCAGCCAATTATAATAAAAACACTGCTTCTGGGAACGGTCCCGGGAACGGGACCGGAACATCTAATTGTATAGCGAGGAGAGGCACTGATGCCTAAGAAGCTCACGATACGAGACATTGCGGAACTGGCTGGGGTCTCAAAGTCTACCGTTTCACGAGTCTTAAACGCGAAACAGGATGTTGATCCAGCAACGCGTGAGCACATCCTGAAAGTTATTGAAGAGCATACCTTCGTGCTCGATATGGCTGCATCGAAGCTAGCAGGAGGGCGCAGTCGGCTGATTGGATCGCTCATTCCATCATTGGCATGGCCTTTAATGCCAGAGATCATGCGTGGTATATCAGAAGTGGTTGCCCAATCTCCATATGAGCTTATCCTCTATAGCATCACCCATGAACAGGTCCACCATGACAAAGAGCAGCGCGACATTATCTCACGAATCCTGCACTCTAATCTGGCTTCGGGGATACTCGCTGTTTTTCCAGGTCCTTCAATATGCTATCTGACCGAACTCTACGAGGAAGGCTTTCCAGTGGTTATTATCGATGATCGCTCCGAGCCGACCAGCGTACCTTGGGTCAGTGCGGATAATCGCTTAGGAGCACATGCAGCGACAAAGTACCTGTTACAACTGGGCCATCGTCGTATTGCGCACATTCAAGGGCCAGCTGACTATAGAGCCTCGCAGGAACGCTATCTTGGCTATTGTGACGCTTTACAAGAAGTCGGTCTGGCACCCGATCCTGATCTCGTGTGCCCTGGTGGTTTCACACCTACGGATGGACGTTCAGCGGCAAGCCATTTTATAACTATGCCCAATCGCCCAACGGCTATCTTTGCCAGTAACGATCATGTTGCCTATGACGTATTGGCCGCTGCCGATGAGCATGGCATACGCGTGCCTGAACAACTCTCAGTCGTGGGTTTCGATGATATTGCACCCTCGTCTTATTCGCGACCACCGCTGACGACGGTGCGACAACCATTCTATGAGATGGGAAAACAAGCCACAGAGATGTTACTTGCTCTGTTAGAAAGACCCTCTACACAGAGAAGATTACAGATCGCAGATTCACCATATGCGCCTGAAATTCATCCCAAAGCACCGCAACTAAACCAGATGCATAGTCCTACCCGCGTACGGATGAGTACTAATCTAGTAGAGCGCTCATCATGTAGTCCTTATAAAGGCCATATTGATTGTTAAACGGACAATCTTTCATGCGCATATATTTACAGATTACAAATCACAAATCTGCTGTTGACGCTAGGAAGCGAAAGGCAAGTTTACAAAATGAATAAAGACTTACCACCAAATCAAGACGCGCGCGAAGATTGGGAAACACGTATTGGGATGCGCATTGATGATGCCCAGGCCGTGGAGACCCAAATACAGAAACAGGCAACTTTACCTGCACCAGCAGAGCTCGTCGCTGAATCGGGGGCGGGTCAGGTAACTCTACGCTGGCAGCCGGTACCGGGAGCAGTCGGCTACCTGGTGCATCGGGCGGATGGACCAGAGGGTCCTTTCACGCCGATCGATCATGGTGGACGTGATGTGCTGGTAACTCCTGGTCCCACCTATGCGGATACCACCGGCCAGCCGGGCACAACCTACTGGTACGCTATCACTGCTCTCTCCGATCCTAAATATGCTCCCAGCGCATTAACGTCACCAGTTGCTGGAACGCTTCTCAACACAACAGCTAAACCAGTCCAGGTAACAGTGAAGACCCAGACCAGTGCAGGTACCCTTAATCGAGTCTGGCATATGATGGGTTCTGAGCATCTATCTCAGCTCTTCTACGGCGAAGGTCCTGGTGGTAGCAACATTGGTGAAGAGTTTGCACAAGCATTGCAAAACGCACGTGATGAGCTTGGTGCTACGCATATTCGTGCGCATGCTATCTTGCATGATGAGAACCATGTCTATACAGAAGTCAATGGCGAGGCTCACTACGATTTCTCGGCAGTGGATCGCATCTATGATCGCCTGCTTGAGTTAAAGTTACGTCCAATTGTAGAGCTGTCATTCATGCCGCACGATCTTGCACGAGATCCTGAGACGTCGGTTTTTATGTATCGCGCTCTGAACGCCCCGCCTAAAGACTGGGATCGCTGGGCGGAGCTCTGCCAGCGCCTCGTCGCGCATCTTATCGAGCGCTATGGACTGGAAGAGGTTTTACAATGGGGCTTTGAGGTCTGGAACGAGCCGAACCTACAAGTCTTCTGGACTGGCACACAAGAAGAATATTTCCATCTTTACGACATAACTGCCCGAGCAATCAAAGCAGTCGATGCGCGTCTGCTCGTTGGTGGTCCCGCGACTGCCGCTGCAGAGTGGATTGCGGACTTCTTGCAGTACGTTCGTGAGCATAATTCACCCCTCGATTTTATCGCTACACATACATATGGCAATATGCCACTAGACTTCGCTCAGGCTTTGTATACCTATGGCTTCCCCGATGTCAAAATCTGGTGGACCGAATGGGGAGTCACACCAACTCACTTCTATCCAGTGAACGATACGGTTTTCTCTGCCACCTTTACGCTACATGGTATGAAGAACGTGCAGGGACGCGTTGATGCTCTGGCCTACTGGGTACTAAGTGACCATTTTGAAGAGCTGGGTCGTGCGCCACGCCTGCTGCATGGTGGCTTTGGTTTACAAACCATCGGCAACCTGCGCAAGCCACGTTACTGGGCACTGGCACTGGCTGAAAGTCTGGGCTCGAACCTGGTGCAGCTTGATCTGAACGGTGATGGTGCCGGATCGCTGCTCGACGGCTGGGCTACACGTAAGGAAGATGGCACTATCGATCTGCTCGTCTGGAATGGCACGTTAGATCAATCCAAGCTGGATGGCAGCATTCTCCTCAACCGCCAGCTCAACGTGAATCTTGAGCAACTGCCACAACGGCACTACACGGTCAGTATCGCACGTGTCGATAGCACGCATTCAAATATCGCCCAGCATTGGTCGGGCGAACAGGACTGGCCCACTACTGATCAATGGAGCGAGTTACACAGTGCCGACAAACTACACGAGACCATACAATCAATTGTTGTAACCGAAGAAGGTAACGCATCGCTCACGCTAGATCTTCCTATGCCGGGCATAATTCGCGTACGATTGGTGCCACAAGGATAGATCAGCAGAAGATGAGTCGGTCCCTATGAAATCTGGCACCGGTCCCACGGTCCTGGTGAGCTTCTCCACGAGCAACCAGGGTCAGGGCGCAGTCATACAAGTTGTGCTCGATGCTCTCGCCACGCTCCCGGCCCGCGGCATCGTGACACTGGGTCCTGCGCTGGAACGCTCACACTTTCGCATCCCCGAGAATGTGGCCGTTTTCGATCATCTTCCGCACTCCGCCGTCTTACCTGGTGCAGCGGCGGTGATTACGCATGCTGGTCACAGAACGGTGATGGCGGCTCTGGCACATGGTGTGCCGCTGGTGTGCATCCCCATGGGCCGGGATCAGTACTATGTGGCCGGACGTGTTGCTTCAGTCGGGGCTGGCGTGGTCGTCGATCGCAACAGTACAGCTGACGTGATCGGGCGCGCCATCCGCGAGGTGCTTGAGCATCCCGGCTTTCGGCAGCACGCCGAGGAGATCCGCCGCGCAATAGACATCACGGTGCATAGCGATCTTGCTATGCACGAGCTCGAAAACCTGGGGTCTGCTGCCCCATCTTCGCAGTTAACTGATTGACCGAAGAAGGAACTCTCCACCTCCCATATTCCACAGTTTTAATCCGGAAAAATGAAATGCCTTTTTCGGCCAATTACCCTGCGAAGTGTGAGTTTATAGCATTTATCTGAGGCAACACCTGCTGTATATAGTCTTCGATCATACGTGGCGTTGCCAGGAGCACACGAACTGGTGAGCCTGGGCAACCCCCTCTCCATCTGGTATACTTTTCCTGAGATGTGTAAATTGCATTCATTGTCTTGGACTGACTGATCGTTGTAGAACACGGAAGATGACCACTCGTGCAGGAGGGATGCCGATGGTCACACCGGTTGTAGAAGGCATTGATCTGTTCAAAATTAAGGATGTGAAGAATGGCTGATCAGGATTTGCATGCAGAGAGCTCGGAAGTCACCTGGAAACTGGACTCGACGACTGTTTATGGCACGTTGGTCAGGCCGTTTGGCCCCGGACCGTTTCCTGCTGTGGTGATGGTGGCGGGAAGCGGCCCTACTGACCGCGACTGGAATTCACCACTCCTGCCGGGATCCAATGGTAGTGGTCGCCTCATTGCGGAGGCGTTAGCACGGGCAGGGATTGCCTCACTGCGCTACGATAAGCGTGCTTCTGGTCCCCATGTTCGCGAGAACATACAAGCCATGATCGGCAAGTTGAGTATGCAAAGCCATGTTGACGAGCTTGCCGGAGCTGTACGTACCCTGGTAAGCCAGGGGTATGTACGTTCCGACCGGATCTTCGCACTCACCAATAGTGAAGGGGCCTTTCATGCCCTGAACTACCAACTGCACAGCCCCGCGATGCCATTCGCCGGACTCGTGCTTACCGCCCCTCCTGGGCGGCCCGTCGGCATTGTTGCTCGGTCCCAATTAGCTGCGCAGGCGTCTGGCATGCCGAATGAGGGTGTGTTGCTGGCGCTCTACGATGCCGCCATTGCCCGCTTTCTGGCGGGAGATCCCATCGCCCCGGATCCGTCGCTGCCTGAGGGTGTCCAGATGTTACTGATGAGTCTGGAAACGCCGGCCAACCTGCCCTTTGCCCGTGAGCTCTGGATAGCAGATGCGGCTCCCCTGCTCAGGCAGGTGAACATCCCGGTGCTGGTCATCATTGGGAAGAAGGACATCCAGGTAGACTGGCAAGCCGATGGCGAACCGCTCCAGCGTGCCGCTGCGGGACATGAGGAGGCGACCTTCCTCTTCCCCGAGAATGCGAATCACGTCCTCAAGCAAGAGTTGCGGCCTCGGGAAGACGTGAGGCTAGCCGAGATGGCCGAGCACTACAATAGCCCCGATACCCGCCTGGATCCGCAGGCCCTGGCCAGCATTCTGGAGTGGTTGGTTGCCCACGCTTAACCACGTTGCGCGCAGATGCCGCTCCTGGTTGTGTTCGCGGATGCGGTGACGCGCAGTGAACATGGTCTATGAGTGTGTCATTATCGCTTTAAAGGCAAGCAATTATTGCATTATTTCCTGAAGACGAAAGAAGCAAGTAGTGCCAGAAAACAAGGAAGCGGTGCTATGACCACGGCACAGTCCTTGTGCCGTGGTCATAGCACCCGATAATAAGAGTTTATGCGCGTATTGGTGGAGTAAAGACCTGCCATAACCATTCGGTGGAGAGTTTGTGCCAGCCGCTAATGTGTGCATCCTGGCCAGTACCGTCGTCCGTTTCAGCTGTTGCAAGTGAGAGACCGTGTGCACCGTGGGGATAGATATGGAGTTCGAATGGAATATGCTGGGCACGCAATCCTTGCGCGAAGAGCAGCGAGTTCTCAATGGGCACCGCGCTATCAGTGACAGTATGCCAGAGGAACGTTGGTGGCGTTTGCTCATGGATGTGATGTTCAAGTGACATCATATGTAAATCTTCGGGCGACGCAGCTGGTCCTAACAAATTCTCAAACGAGCCACGATGGGCGAAGGGGCCTGAAGAGATTACCGGATAACAAAGGATGAGCGCATTGGGTCGATTTTGTCCATGTGTCAGGCCGGGAATATCCGAGCAATATGGTTGATTCCAAAAGACTCCCAGGCTTGCCGCGAGATGGCCGCCAGCGGAAAAGCCACACACCGCGATGTGGTGCTCTTCGATATGCCAATCATCTGCATGAGCGCGAATAATGTTCATCGCACGCGACACGTCTCGTAATGGTTGAGGATGGCGCGCAGGTGCTACACTGTAATACACCACAAATGTGTGGAAGCCCGCGGCCACATATTGAAGTGCCACTGGTTCGGCCTCGCGTGGTGATGTAAAGCCATAACCACCACCGGGGCAGATCAACACCGCCGGCCGTCGTTTTGTGCTATCCAGCACATAGGTTGCCAGCGTCGGCATGAAATCGGCATCGCCCTGTGGCACATACTGGCTCTTTTCCCATAATGGTATTGTCGTTGCAAACACAATAGACCTTTCTAGCTAGATAGTAGATCATTCTCTAGCAATCTTAGCACATACCAGCGTATAAAGTGCCGATACTCCACCCCGATATGCATGAATGCCTCCTTTTATGTTCTTTAGTACAATAATAGTCGTTAGGATTTACTGCATGAACAGCTAAAATCTTCTATATGCATTGTCAAATACATATTTAATTGTTATAGTATATTGAACTCTTCATGTTGGTATCAGGTAAGTATATAACGGGTGAAGGAGAAGAATGGATGGAGCTTCTGCTCTGGTACATTTCGTGTGCCAGAGCGCTAAAAATATACTTAGCAGATAAAAACGGGTGATTCATTCTATTTTGTCAAACTCCACTTTTCGGAGTACGCCTTTTTAAGAAAAGTGCTGGAGTAATAACTGGAGTAATAAAAGGATTCAGTCATGGCTCAGTCATCGTTTGAACAGGATATTTTCATACAAGCCTCACCAGAAAAGGTCAAGGCGTTTCTATCCACCCTGGATAATCATCGGCAGATACACCCATTGATTGTGAATATTCAGCATACACACACAAGTACCGCGCCTGATGGTACAACGATCAATCACTATGTTATTCGCGATCGTATGAAGCAAGGGCCTTTTCTCATGACATTTTCCTATCGTGTCAAGATGAACATTAACACCCTGGGAATCATTGTCTATGATGCGCATCAATCTCCTGGCATCTACTTGCACAACACCACGCAGTGTCTACCGGAAGGGAGCGGAACACGCGTAAAAGAGCGGGTTGAGATTACCTCTCCTGGTTTGCTGGCAAAAACAGTATATACACAGGCTCGGGCCTCACATCAAGACATGTTCATCAATCTGAAAAAACTACTCGAAGAGGAATCCACCAGGACCGCATCCTGAAACAGATCGAAGGAATCGGAAAAATCTATGTTGTTCCCTGTTCCTTCAATGATGGACTCTGCTCGCTGAATATTCTCTCTGACCATTTCAGGAGCATGTGGCTCAGGGAAGGTATGATAATATCAGCCTGCATAGGCCTTGTAGAAAGGATTCAAGACAATGTTGCAATCTCCCAGGCGTGAACTATCTGTAGATAATCAACAGGAGCAAAAGACGCCCACGCAACCTCGGGTCAACTGGTGGTTGCGTATAGCGAGTACTGGTTGGGATCAGCCCCAGGAAACCATTGAGCAGCGTGAAAAAGTGCGCCGTAGTCGCCTGATGGCCTGGATCATCCTGGCCATGTTATTGTGCCTGCTTGCATTTATTCCTGCCACATTCAGCGATCGGGCGTCGGCTATTACAGTTGTGGTTACGACAATCTGTGTGGTGATCACGGTTGTTTTGAATCGTAAGGGATTTGTCACCGTAGCCGGAACATTTCTGGTTGTGTTGACGATTGCGGCGGTCATGGGTGTGATTGTTGGCTCTACCGATGGAAAGATCCACCTGGTCTATTTGCCAGCTTTCGACATTCTTGTGGTCTCGGTGATCCTTGGGGCATCGATTTTGCCACGTATCGCTGCGTTTATCATTGCCTCTGCGAATGTTATTTTGATCTATGCGGATTTATTGCTCCAGCCCTGGTCTCCTGATCTTCACCAGGCGATTGCCCAGTATGGCATGCCGGTTATCGCAGGACGGCCGGTTGCTATTCAGATTGTTGCGGCTATCATTGCCTTCCTCTGGACCCGTGGTATGGATCAGGCTATACGGCGTGCGGACCGTGCTGAAGAGTTGCGTATACTTGAGCAACGTTTCAAAGAATCTGAGGCTGAGCATGCCAGGATCATCGAAGAATTTATACGTAAAATGATTACCGCAGTTGAAGCGCTTGCCAATGGGCACGAAGGGATGGTGATACTACCACCCGAGCATCCATTACAGGCGCAGGCAACGTTCGTCAACACACAGCTCAAGCAGTTCTACAAACTCAAGCAGTCCAATAGTATTACGAATGAGCAGACGCTTCATGCTGCCAGGATACTCTTAACGATGTTGCAACGAATCAATAGCAATCAAATGATGATTAATGGACTTGACCCGCGGCAATTCACCACGCAGGTGCCGGTAATTGATGAGATTGCAATGTATCTGTACTTTTTCTTGCATGGGAAGCGTGTCCCGATGAAATCATCGGCGGGAACTTCCGGATCAATAACGAATCCAAATCAGCGCTTTACAAATCCAAATCAATATTCTCCGCATTCAAATCAACAATGGTAGTGCTGAATTGACAGTATTCAGGATGCAAGAGCGGTCCTTGAACGCACGGTACGCGCGCTTATCTCCTCGCTTGTTCCCGGCTGGAAATCGTGAGCGAAGAGGCAGCTGCTCCGCAATAGCTATCATTCCTGACAGACGGCTTATTTTGACAATTATACGCATAGATTTTTACTTTGAAAACATCGTTACCAAAGTAAAACAACGTTTCAATAGGCAGTACACAGAAGGAGAAAGATTCATGTTTACCTATCAAGGCAAAACCGCACTTATTACTGGCGCGTCATCAGGAATCGGGCAGAGCTTTGCGTATGCGCTGGCGGCCCGCAACGTTAACCTCATCCTGGTTGCTCGTTCTGAGGAACGTCTGCGTGCGCTGGCAGACGATCTGGCGCAGAGACACGCCATCAAGGCTGAGGTTATCGTCTCCGACCTCAGTCAGCCGCAGGCTGCACAGACGATCCGGCAAGAGGTTGAGCAGCGGGGACTGGTGGTAGACATGTTGATTAATAATGCTGGCTTTGGCCTCAATGGTTACTTTGAGACCATCGAGCCTGAGCGCGATCACCAGCAGGTGATGGTCGATGTTGTTTCAGTGGTCGATATGACACACGCGTTCATACCCGAGATGCTCAAGCGTGGCGGCGGTGCTATCATCAATGTTGCTTCGACAGCTGGCTTCCAGCCCTTGCCATATATGGCGGTCTACTCGGCTAGCAAGGCTTTCGTATTATCTTTCTCGGAGGCGCTCTCCGAGGAGTATCGCCAGCGCGGTCTGCGCGTGCTTGCCCTCTGCCCCGGTGCCACTGAAACGCCGTTCTTCGAGGTCGCCAGTGAGGCTGCTGCCGTGGGACGCAAGCGTACAGTAGAGCAGGTGGTCGCGACCGGCCTGCGCGCGCTTGAACGAGGACAGCGCATTGCCATCGACGGCCGCGCCAACGCGCTGCTCGCCCAGCTACCACGCATCTTCCCACGAGCCATCGTTGCCCGCATCGCGGGTCAGGCCGTACACCCACACGAAGATAAGGCATAGTTCTGACGCGTTGGCCTCTGTAGGGATTCCCCAAGGTTTTTGTGGGTGACAACCAGGAGATGGCCTGGCCGGACTATCTCCTGATTACCACATAGTATAAACTGAATCCTGGATCTGCTATAACTTATGGGATGGAGCGAGCTGCAGACCGGCAAGGTGGAGAGGCTCTGCAGGGGTTAATAAGGAAAGCATAGTTGGTGAACGATGAAATATCAGCGTGTGATGCTCACAAAAGCTGGCGGCCCACAGGTGCTGCAACTGCGCGAAGACGAACTACCCGAGCCTGGCCCCGACGAAGTGCGCGTCAAGATCCTGGCGGCTGGTGTGGCCTTCGCCGACGTGCTCATGCGCTATGGTAAATACCCGGGCCTGCCGCGCTTACCCTTCACGCCGGGATACGACCTGGTCGGAATGGTGGAGAAGTGTGGCGCGGCCGCGAGAACATACGCGGTTGGCACCATGGTTGCCGCTTTGCCGCGCTTCGGTGGCTACAGTCAGTACATCTGCCTGTCCGAGCATGAGCTGGTTCCCGTTCCCGGGGAGATTGATCCGGCCGAAGGGGTCTGCCTCGTCCTCAACTATCTGACGGCGTACCAGATGTTGCACCGCGTCGCCCATGTCAAAGTGGGCCAGCGCGTGCTCGTTTATGGAGCCGCCGGGGGAGTTGGTACGGCCCTGTTGCAGCTCGGCAAGCTATTTGGACTGGAGATGTATGGTACGGCGTCTCCGACCAAACACGAGACCGTTGCTGCTCTGGGAGCGATCCCCATTGACTATACCCGCGAGGACGTCGTGGCCCGCGTGCGCGCGCTCACCGGCGACGGTGTCGATGCCGTCTTTGACCCCATCGGGGGCAATCATCTCCAACAATCCTTTCGCACGCTGCGCCCGGGCGGTACCCTGGTCGCCTACGGTTTCTCATCGAGCATGGGAGGACTTCCCATTGCACTGACGCTGCTTATCATGGTGCTGCAACTGGCCTTCTGGTCGATCTTTCCCAACGGGAAGCGCGCCACCTTCTATAGCGTCGTCGGTTTCCAGGGCTTCAAAAACAACCATCCTGATTGGTTCCGCGAGGATCTGCTTACCTTGTTCGATCTCCTGGCTGCGAGACAGATCAAACCACTCATCGCTGCGCGTTTGCCCTTGAGTCAGATCGCACAGGCCCACGAACGCATGGAAGGAGGCCATGTACAGGGCAAGCTGGTGCTGATCCCCAATGAAGAGAAAGCTTCTACAACACATTGAGTGACATAGAGTGGGGAAGCATTTTTTCTGTTCATGCATTATTATCTTTGCCATCCTGACACTAACATAGTGGTTGATGTGTCTGACTTTGTGTTTTCTGGCTTCCACTCGCCTTCCCTGATAAGCATATTGTGTGCATTTCGTGCGTTTACTCATCCATATTGTGCAACATTTTGCTTATCAACTTTTATTATTTGTATCTTCATGACTTGCATTATACTCAATAATGTGTCATTCTGGTAAGTAAATATATTTGTGTGCATCGTTAACTGCTACATTTTATCGAAGTCTTGTAGAATTTTCTGCATGCAGCGATGAAAAAGAAATTAGTCGGTATTTATTTTTGGAGAGTTCTTAAGATTAAATGAATTTTTTAGCTCAATTGCCAATAATTGTTGCTTTTTAGTAATAAAATTGGTATATATAAATGTCGTCGATAACGAAGAATTTTCTACGGGCAGTAGCGGATATACTTTTTGTGAGAAAAATAGTATATATGCCGGATTTATATATACAGGCCAATCGAACGAGATATCGTAGTTCAGTACCATCTATTACGTTTTTATGTGAATGAATTTTATATAGAACTGCATTCTTTATTGCAGTTACCAGTCAAATTGTTTTTGTGGAATCATCATTTGTGTACGGATTAGGGAAAGTATATGATTAATCTGGTAGGTCATCAACTGGGTAATTATCGTGTACTTCGTCTCCTGGGACGTGGAGGCTTTGCTGACGTTTACCTGGGGGAACAGATTCATCTTAAGTCTCATGCGGCGCTCAAGGTGGTACGTACGCAGGTGAACAGAGAACAGAGCGCTGCATTTTTGCAGGAAGCACGTATCCTGGCACATCTCAAGCATCCTTATATTGTGCGCGTCCTTGATTTTGCAGTGGAGGATGACATTGCATATCTAGTACTGGAGCATGCCCCTGGGGGCTCGCTACGCACCACTTTTCCAAGGGGAACGCGTGTCTCTCTAGATGTCATGCTCCGCATTGTTCGGCATGTTGTGCCGGCTTTGCAGTATGCTCATGATGAGGGATTTGTGCATCGCGATGTTAAGCCCGAAAATCTCCTGTGGGGCTCTCATGGAGAGGTGTTGCTCAGCGATTTTGGCCTGGCGGCCTTCGCCTCAAATGCACAACTGTATAATGACCAGGATCTCGCCTTTTCTGGGGCAAGCACTTCCCCTTATCTGGCACCTGAACAACTGCAAGGACAGCCATTGCCAGCAAGTGACCAGTATGCTCTGGGAACCATGATCTACGAATGGCTCACTGGCATGCCGCCACTACACATATTGCAGGCTGCTCTGCCACAATTGTCGCTTTCTCCCTCACCATTATATACACAGCCACCTGACATTCCACCTGCCATCGAGGAGGTCGTGTTACGGGCGCTGGCCAGAGATCCAGGGCAGCGCTTCGCAAGTGTGCGAGACCTGGGGATTGCCATGGAACGTGCTATGCAGGGAACACATGCGATTATGCCAGCGCCTCTTTCTCTCTCCTCCTCCACGCGAGAAATCCTTGATTTTTTGAGTCGCAAGCAGTCAGAAAGCCCTCAAACGGTTGAGCCTGTATTGCGTGGAAATGTGCCCGTTTTTCTCACCAAACTTCTCGGGCGCGAGCAGGATATAGAACGTGTTTGCGCCTTCCTCCAGCGTTCAGACGTGCGTGTTCTGACACTGTTGGGGCCAGGTGGCGTTGGGAAAACGCGTCTTAGTCTTGCTGTTGCACAGCGGTCACGTACCACTTTCCGTGATGGTGTGTGTTTTGTCTCACTGGCCCCTATCTGTGATCATCAGCTGGTTATGTCCACGATTGCTCAACAGCTCGATGTGAAGGAAGAAGGAGAGCAGCCTATCCTGAAGTTGCTGATCGCGGCGCTGCGTGATCAGCAGCAGCTGCTTGTGCTAGACAATATGGAGCAAGTGGTGGCTGCAGCACCGATGCTCGCCGAACTTCTGGCAGCCTGCCCTGGCCTCAAGCTTCTCATTAGCAGCCGGGCTCTTCTGCATCTGCAAGGAGAGCATTCGTTTCTTGTTCAACCATTGGCTCTTCCCGACCTCGCTCATTTGCCCGAGCATGAGGTTCTCGCGCAGCAGGCTGCAGTCGCGATGTTTCTCGATCGAGCGCAGGCGATGCGACCAGACTTTTCTTTAACCGCTGACAATGCTAGTGTGATCGCTGAAATTTGTGTACGTTTGGATGGTCTTCCGCTTGCCATTGAACTGGCGGCAGCGCGCATCAGACTTATGCCACCAAAAGCATTGCTGGCACGGCTTGCGCAGCGCCTATCTGTTCTTACGCGAGGCGCTTCGAGCCTCCCTGAACGACAGCAGACACTACGCAAAACACTACAGTGGAGCTATGATCTGCTGGATATTTATGAGCAACGTCTCTTCCAGTATCTCTCCATATTTGTTAGCGGTTTCACTCTGGAGGCCGCAGAGGAGATCTGTGGTGAACTTCTGCTTGATGGCGGTGAAACAGAAGGTTCGGTCCTTGATGGATTGGACTCGCTCCTTGCGAAGAGTCTGCTACGCCTGGTAGAGTGGCCAGCTGGTGAGTCACGCCTGACAATGTTGGACACAATACGTGAATATGGACTGGAGTGCCTGACGGCAAGTGGAGAACTGGCGATCGTTCGGCAGAAACATGCGACATATTATCAGGCGCTGGCGCGCAAAGTGGGGGCGGATATTAATAGCCCCGAAAAAGAAAATTGGTTTCGTTTATTGGGGCGGGAAAAAGACAACCTGCTCGCTGCCTTGAACTGGTTGCTTGAGCAAGGTGAGATAGAGCAGGCCTTGCGCCTGTGCAATGATATTTTATGGTTCTGGTGGGCGCGAAACTATCCACGTGAAGGACGAATGTTCCTGGAACGGGAACTTACTGCTCATAGGAGTGATGAGCATGACGTCTGGGGATGGGGGCTGCAGACACTGGGTATTCAGGCCGACAATCAGGGTAATTTGACTCGTGCAGTGGAGCTCTGGCAAGTGAGTCTGGCATTGTTCCGCAAAGCCGGTGCAACACTGGGTATCGCCTGGGCACTCAGTAATATAGGCATTGCGACTATGTATCAGGGGGAGTATAACAGCGCGCGGCAATTCTTAGAAGAGAGCCTGGCTCTTTTTCGAGGACTGGAAGATCAGGGAGGCTGTGGTCCTTTGCAAATAGGGTCATCGTCAGTCTCAGGTGGGGTGCCGTTTACCCTTTTTCGTCTCGCTTCCATCGCAAACATCCAGGGGGACTACGCCAGGGCTCGTGCTCTCGCTGAAGAGAGCCTGCCGCTTCTCAGAGCAGCGGGGGATAGTAGTAGAATTTCTCCTGTTTTGGAAATCCTGGTATTGGTGGCTCTCAATCAAGGTGATTATGCCCGCGCTCAGACGTTCCTGGCAGAAAAACTCACACTCGATCGAGAACATGGCGTCAAACGGATTATCGGCACAACCATCTCGCTCCAGGGGCAACTGGCGCTCCTGCAGGGAAAAATTGACAGGGCGCATGACCTGCTTACAGAGAGCGTTGCCATCCTGAAGGAGATTGCCGCGAGCTGGATGCCATCTCAGGATAATCTGGCTGAAGCCCTCTCCCTGTTGGGGAGAATCATTGCTCGCCAGGGAAATTTAGCTCATGCACAGACTCTTCATGAGGAGAGTCTGGCGATGGCAAGGCATATGGCGACGCCACAGGTTGTTGCTTTTAGCCTGGAAGGGCTTGCCGAAGTTGCCGCCCAGACTAACCCTGCCAGGGCGGCACGGCTCTGGGGCGCCGCTGAAACTTTCCGCGAAACCAGAGGAACACCTCTACCGGCTGCCTGGCAACAGGAGTATAAGCGCGCGATCAAGGTTGCCCGGTCCTCTCTGGGTGCAAAGGTTTTCTCTGACCTCTGGGCGACCGGACGGAACCTATCGCTGGACCAGGTGCTCGATAACCAGAAGCCTATGCCGTTGCCTCCTCCTTCACCGCCTGCGAACGAAGTTGTCGCTCCTGCAGCGCCGTCTGATGCCGAACTCCCGCCAGCGGCGTCTGCTGTTGGACTGACACTGCGAGAGCTGGAAGTACTGCGTCTGCTTGCCCTGGGCCTGACCAGTGTACAGATAGCTGAAAGGCTTGTCCTCAGTACACGCACGGTTAACGCGCATTTGCGCTCAATTTATAGCAAGCTCAATGTTTCCTCGCGTGTCGCCGCGGTGCGTTACGCATTTGATAACCAGCTTGTTTGAACCGGGTTCAGGTACATTAGTCGCCAGGTAAAACGAACTTTAGTAGTTAGTTTTACCTAACCTCCTCTTGATTCAGATTTTCGCTCATCATGGATGTTTCTCTACCATCATGTTCTAGTTAGACTTGCCTACATGGCACCTCTATTAGAGATCTAACAATTAGGCAATTCTAACGATGTACATTTCTTGCCAGTCATCTATACTATTCCCCGGGTGGAAGAAAAGAGCTGTTAACGTCTACCGAATAATGAATAGGCCCACAATGATGTGAGTGTAAGAAGGAGATGTGAAAAGCGATACGTTGCAAGGGTATGTATGCAAAAATGTTATTGTGGTGGGGGATAAAGATACAATGAACGTATCTAGACAATATTGAGCAATGAGAAGCGGGAGCTCCTCATTGCTCAATATGTGTAACTGTATCATTTATATTTTCTTGGGCAGAGCAAGCCTCCAGAGCAGCTGGTATTACTGCAAAAATAGAGCCTGGCGCATTGATTGAGAGGCAATGTCAATTATGCCACTACTCGGAATGGGAAAATAATGGGGTCAATAGCTTACTCCCAGAACGTGGATTTTGATTCTCAGTGCTGATGAACGCATATTATGACATGCGTATGATGCAAATACATTCAAGTTTTTGTCCTCACAAAACTTTTACCTGGGAGAAACAAAGTATCAAAGGTTTTCAACCGATTAGGCGAAGATATATTCAGTACATTAGATCGCGATATTGCCCCATCAAGCAGTGGGATGGATGGGTATAGTTATGCAAGAGGAGGGCGGCATGTCTTCCACGTCAGAAGGCGTGGTACCTTGCCGTGACGAACATGGAAAAAGAAAAAATTGCCATTCTAATACCATGCTATAACGAAGAACAAGGCATCGCCAAAGTAATAGACGATATTCCCTATCAGACATTGAATAAATACGGCTACGAAGCCATCATTATCGTCATTGACAACAACTCTTCTGACCGGACTGCCGAAGTTGCAGCGAGCAAGGGTGCTCGTGTCATTTTTGAGCGTGTAAAAGGCAAAGGCAATGCAATACGCCGAGCATTCCAGTGTATCGACAGCGATACAGATTATATTGTTATGCTTGATGGTGACGCCACCTATCATGCTAGAGAAATGCTAAGGTTGATAGAACCTATCAGCAATAAGTTTTGTGACGTTGTTATTGGCTCACGCCTCGGCGGAAAGATCACGAAAAATGCTTTTAAGATGCAAAATCGTCTAGCAAATTGGATGTATACTTTTCTCGTAAGATGTTTTTATGGCGCGAACATCACTGATGTGCTAAGTGGCTACTTTGCCTGGCGGGGAGATGTGATCGTAGGGATGAGGGATCATTTAGAATCAGACGGGTTTAGTATCGAAATGGAAATGATCTCCAAGATGGTGAAACTCAACTACTCTATCTACTCAGTGCCAATTACCTATAGTATCCGTACCGGTGAGACAAAACTCGCTCCAATGAAAGATGGGCTAAAGATTCTTTATACTTTTTCTCGTAATCTTTTCTGGTCTCCTCCAAAGGAAGCACCTGGTAAAAAGGCTATTGTGAATGAGCACAACGGCAGAGAACACTCCCTGGCGCGCCAATTAATTGTGAGTGGGTATGCAGGGATGGAAAGTGAGCAGTAGATGACTCATCGAGCAGACGGCATTTCCGTAATTATCTGTGCATACACAGAAGAGCGTTTTGACAATCTTGTTATTGCCATTGAGTCAGTAAAACAACAGACTGTTCCTGCGCGAGAAATTATCATCGTTATTGATCACAATGCCCGTCTTCTGATGCGTATTCGGATTAAGGTCCCTGATGTTGTTGTCGTGGAGAATAGTGGAGATCATGGGTTGGCTGGTGCACGGAATACTGGCCTTGCTGTGGCTACTGGTTCTCTCGTTGCATTTCTTGATGATGATGCTATCGCAACACCAAGTTGGTTAGAACAACTCTGTGTGGGATTTGCTGATCATCGCGTTATTGGTACTGGAGGGACTCTTACTCCATTATGGGAGCTGAAGGAACCCGCCTGGTTTCCCGCTGAGTTTCATTGGGTTGTTGGTTGTTCTTATCTGGGTATGCCACAAACGGTTACAAGCATACGTAATCCAATAGGCGCGAATATGGCCTTCCGACGCCGGATATTCGATGAAATAGGGGGATTCCAGGCAGGAATAGGTCGGGTTGGATCACATCCCATCAGTGGCGAGGAGACGGAACTTTGCATTCGAGCGCGTCAGCTTCTGCCAGGTAGTATGTTTCTTCATCAACCTCAAGCCAACGTCTTTCACCACGTACCAGTTAAACGAACTACCTGGGACTACTTTTGCTTGCGCTGCTATAGTGAGGGCCTTTCTAAGGCAATAGTGACACAGAGTACAGGGACCAGAGATGGTCTTGCCTCAGAACGTGCGTATATGTTTCGCACATTGCCGATCGGAGTGCTGCGCGGTTTTTCTGATGGGCTATTTCGCCTTGATTTTGCTGGATGGGCGCGTGCAGGTGCTATTATTGCTGGCCTGTCAATTACTGTATGGGGATATGTTATCGGCAAGGCCAGTATCCATGTAGCGATAGATCATAAAAAGCTTGTCCATAAGATAATTCAAGAAAAACAAGAAAAAATGTTATCCGGTAAGTATTGAGGCTTATGCATACATAAATCTGCCAGCATGGAAAAAGTTTCTATATAGAAAAATATATATAGAAAAGGTATCCTTAGACATTTCCGAGGAGCAAAGTTGTCGTGGCTCAAGCAAAAAAATTGCGTGTACTAATGGTGACTGCGGTATATTTTCCTTTTATGGGGGGCATCCAGACCCATGTTCATGAGGTTGGGCGGCGCCTGGCGCAAAATGGAGTGGATGTAACTTTACTTACAACTGTGGCTCAGCAACCAGCGTCCCCTCTACCACGAGAGGAAGAAGTGGAAGGCATGCGTGTAATTCGTATACCATCATGGCCTTCTCAAACGGATTATTATATAGCACCCGAAATAGCTTCTATTATCAAACAGGGAAACTGGGATCTTGTTCACTGTCAGGGCTGTCACTCGTTTGTGCCTTTGTTTGCAATGTATGCTGCTAGAGTGGCCAGAATCCCTTACATTATGACCTTCCATACCGGCGGACACTCATCCAGTTGGCGCAACAGTATTCGTAGTGTGCAGTGGCAAATCCAACGTCCATTATTGATGCGTGCTACTAAACTTATCGGGGTATCGCGTTTCGAGGCTACCTATTTCCGCACGTTGCTTCGTCTTCCACAGGAACAGTTTACTGTAATTCCCAATGGTGCTGTAGTGCCGGAGGTTGTATCACGAGCTACTCCGGAGTCTGGAACACTGCTGATTACCTCTATTGGACGGCTGGAGAAATATAAGGGGCATCAGCATATGATCAGTGCTATGCCGAGGATTTTGGAGAAACGACCAGAGGCTAAGCTCTTGATTTTAGGTGTTGGCCCATATCAAGCAGTTTTGGAAGCAAAAGCTAGAGAGATAGGGGTAGCTGAGCGTGTCGAGATTCGTTCGGTTCCAGCCCATGATAGGCAAGCGATGGCGGACATTCTTTCACGATCGGCGCTTGTTACCCTGTTGAGCGAGTACGAAGCCCATCCAATAGCTGTGATGGAGGCCCTAGCACTTCAACGTCCCGTGTTGGTCGCAGATACCTCGGGTTTACGTGAGATAGCTGAACAAGGATTCGCTCGTGCCGTACCGTTGAAGAGTAGTTCCGAAGAAATCGCTCAGGCTGCACTCCAGCAGATTGAAGACCCCTTGCTTCCTCCCAGGCAGTTTGCGCTATCAACGTGGGATGATTGTGCGCAGAAATTGCTAGAGATATATGCATCAGCAGTGGAGAGGAAACTATGCGTATTTTAATGCTTGCTCAGTTCTATCCTCCTACTATTGGTGGTGAAGAGCGCCACGTGCGCAATCTTGGCATTGAACTGGTGAGGCGTGGCCATGACGTAGCCTTAGCGACGCTCTGGCATAAGGGGCAAGCTGAGTTTGAGATAGATCATGGCGTGCGTATTCACCGCATTCGTGGCACGATGCAGCGTATCGCCACGCTGTTTAGCGAACAAGGGCGTCAGTATGCGCCCCCCTTTCCAGATCCAGAGGCTCTCAATGCTATACGTCGTGTAATTCTCGTTGAGCGCCCTGATATTATTCATGCTCATAACTGGATTGTTCATTCTGTGACGCCATTAAAAGCCTGGAGTAAGGCAAAGCTTATTGTAACATTGCATGATTATAGTCTGGTTTGTGTGCAGAAGCGCCTGACCTATCAAAACCGTGTCTGTGACGGTCCAGCTTTTGTAAAGTGCGTCCAGTGTTCGAATGATTTTTATGGGATTGCAAAGGGGGTTCCGTCAACAGTAGCAAACTGGATATGGGGATTGGCAGAACGGCGGGTGGTGGATATGTTCTTGCCGGTGAGTGAGGCGGTTGCGCTGGGTACCCAATTAGCCAGGCATAAGGTGCCTCACCAGGTCATTCCGAATTTTGTGCCAGATAATGTGGCTACGTTGCGTGACGATGAACATCCATTATTAGCACAGTTACCTGATAAAGAATTTTTGCTTTTTGTGGGTGACGTGACACGAGATAAAGGTGCGGATGTGTTGCTACGAGCATTCGCAGGCTTGCGGAATCAAATTCCTCTGGTACTCATTGGACGACCAGGAAAAGACCTGGAGATAGAGTTTCCGCCCGGCGTGAGAGTTTTGCAGGGCTGGCCACATGAAGCCGTGATGGCGGCCTGGAATCGCTGTGCCATTGCGCTTGCTCCTTCGATATGGCCAGATCCCTGTCCAACAGTTGCCATGGAGGCCATGGCGTCTGGTCGGCCCGTAATTGCTTCCCGCATAGGTGGGCTCTCGGATATCATAGCCGATGGCGAAACAGGTTTTCTTGTTCCTCCGAATGATCCAGTGGCACTTCGTGATGCTATTCAGTGCTTGCTTGATGATCCGGCACGAAGAAGTCAGATGAGTATAAAGGCCAGACAGAGAGTTGCTGAATTTCAATCCAAAGCGGTAGTCTCGCGTATAGAGCGAGTATATCAGGAAGTATCTGCATGAAATATAGAAAGATGCAATACATATGAAAATAGTAACAGGTATAGATGAAGGAAGAGGTTCTTCATCTACTAGTGGATTGGAAGCAGCACAGAAAAAAGATACCAATGTAATCGATCGGCTGCTCAACAAACTTCCGCCACCTATGAGCCAGATGGGCATCGCTTTTCTCAATCGAGCGCACGACCCTGATCCGGAGGACACCTGTGTAGATAGGCAACAAGCAGGGAGGGCGTTAGTTTGTGGATGGTTTCCAGCGTTAACCTTGAGCTGTGCTCTCGGCCTATTCTCAACAGCCTATGCTTTTGCGGTAGCTCGTGATGGTAGATCTGGACTAGAGATTTTTTTTATGCTCGGTCTGTCGCTCATCCTTGCACCTGCTCTGATACGCTTGCTCTCACCCGCAGCAACACGTTTTGAGCGTATAGCTATTGTTTGTACGACAGGGATAAGCCTATATTTGGTGAAAGTGTTGACGAGCCCGGTGTACTTCTCAATGTTTGATGAATTTCTGCATTGGCGTTCAGCAGATGACATCAGCCAGACCGGGCATCTTTTCACCAGTAATACATTGCTTCCAGTCGGTCCATATTATCCAGGTGTGGAGATTGTCACGAATGCATTAAGTATGCTCAGTGGGATGAGCATTTTTCATACTGCCTTGATTGTTATTGGGGTTGCTCGTTTGCTCATGGTATTATCGCTCTTTTTGCTGAATGAGCGACTGACGAATTCCCCACGTATGGCTGGCATCGCCACTATTATTTACATGGGGAATCCCCATTTTCTCATGTTTGATGCTCAGTACGCATATGAATCGTTGGCGCTTCCGCTGTTGACGTTTGTTTTGCTCGCTATCGAACTGCGCCAGGTTGCTTCAGTACGTTTTAATGGCTTAAAACCGATGGCGCCCATTGTCATGTTTGCGAAGATACAACATAAATCACTCCGTGGCGATCTACGCTGGATGTTCGTGACTATTCTGATCGTACTGGCGACTGTTGCTGTTACGCACCATATAACGGACTTTTTTCTTGATGGCGTACTTGTTCTCTGGGCAATTATCTATATGTTCCTACGCCTGAAGCCACTGTATCGCTCCTATGTAGCCCGCATTGCTCTGATTGGCATGGCATTCTCTCTGGTAGTGGCTTTGCATATAGGTAATCCAGTCGTCGAATATATCTCCTCATTCATCAAACTGGCAGTAACAGAATTGAATCATATTCTGACTGGTATGAGCACTGCACGGCCGCTATTCCAGAGCTACACGGGGCAACCTACCCCGATCTGGGAGCGAATACTGACCCTCTTATCACAATTGCTTGTACTGTCAGGTTTCCCATTTGGATTGCTATGCCTCTGGTTGCGTTTTCGCAGAAATGCCCTAGCCATTACTTTTGGTGTGCTTGTATTGTGCTACCCACTTGTGCAGGTATTCCGCTTTACTACATCAGGGAGCGAGCTGGTGGATCGCTCAGCGGCATTTCTCTATATTCCTATCTCTACTGTATTAGCTATCATGATCATACAACTGTGGCCGACTCGTTGGCTCACATGGAAGCATCTTCTCTCTCTTACAACTACTCTTTTAGTGATAGCGTTAGGTGGCACCATACTTGGAGCGGGGCCATCGATGTCACTTCTACCTGGCTCCTATGCGGTTGCAGCTGATACACGGTCCATTGAGATGGAGGGTATTCAGGCAGCGACATGGACACGCACCTATCTTGGTCCCAATCAACGCATAGCAACTGATAGGACCAATCAGATCCTGGCGGCAACGTATGGTAAGCAAAGGATAGTTGATTCGATTGAAGATCACGTAGATGTGTCTCCCATTTTCTTCTCAACCCAATTAGGACCTGATGAAGCAGGCATAATTCGGACGGCAAAGATACATTTTCTGGTTGTTGATATGCGTATGAGTAAGGAGCGTCCGTTATTGGGATTTTACTTTGACGAGGCCGAAATAGGAGCGTATCAGCATACCAGGCCAGTTGATCCCCGTAGTCTAACCAAATTTAATGCTATCTCACAGCTCAATAAAGTCTTCGATAGTGGAAATCTTGTCATTTATGATACTGGAGGGTTAATTAATGCGCCAGAAAAACATTGATCTGCTATTGATAATGGCAGCTGTGATAGCAAACATCCTATGGGCTGTTTTTCCTTCCCTGCCTCATTTTATTGGCATCATAATAGCCCTACCTATAGTCCTCTTCATTCCAGGTTACTTGCTATGTGAAGTAATGTTTCAACAGCGAATGCCTGGCGTCTATCATCGGTTGGCATTCAGTCTGGCATTAAGTCTGGCTATTGTGATATTAAGTGGCTTTGCGCTCAATGTGCTCTCTACTGGATTGAACCTGGTCACGTGGACATTACTTCTAGATGTATTTAACACAGTTTTTTGTCTTGGTAGTTTTCTTCTGCGGGGTAAAGCACAGATAAAGAATAGTGGCGCGCGAAGAATTCACTTTGCTGTTCATGATTACATCTTTCTGGTGCTTGCCATTATTGTTGTTGCCGTCTCTTTCCAATACTCAACCAATAGTATCTTGCATCAATCAGGCGCGGGATATACACAGCTCTGGATGCTTCCTTCACAGGTAGATCGTAACAACTGGACGATCAATCTTGGGATGCAGAGTGAGGAGACGACTGTGAAGCAGTATAAGCTCTTAGTGATGGTCAATGGAAAACCGTTCAAAACCTGGTCATCAGTTTCGCTTGCCCCTAAGAGTATCTGGAAGCAACAGGTGTCATTGACACCAGATAAAACTGGCAAAGTCGATGCGAGTGCACGCCTGTATTTAGTAGATGCGCCGCAGGCTATATATCGAGAAGTGCACGTAACGCTTCAGAGAAAATAAGCTGCCAGTGAACATGTAGAGGATGTTCCTGGCTTGCTCGAAGCATGAATGTATCTGAATGATTTTTATTATCAAAGGGATAATCAGATGTCTATGTCTGTAGGAATGAAAAAGATTCCTATTTTGATGTACCACAGTATTTCGCATACGACCAATACGAGGTTCCGCCCGTTTACTGTTTCTCCAGAACTATTTATGGAGCAGATGAGTTATCTGGATGCTCATGGCTACACGCCAATAACAGTCACGCATTTTGTACAATCTCATGCCAATAATGTAGATGCTCTACCTGAAAGGCCCGTTATATTGACATTCGATGATGGTTTTGCTGACTTTCTCACACATGCAATACCCATATTACAGAAATATAACTTTACAGCGACGTTATATGTTTCAACCGCTTTTCTTGATGGCACAAGCCTCTGGCTGAGTAGAGAAGGTGAGTCGAAGCGGCGAACGTTGACGAGAGACGAGTTGCGACAAATTGATACGTACGGCATAGAATGTGGAGGCCATAGCCATCATCACCCTCAGCTTGATATGCTTCCTCCTCATGTGGCGCAAGAGGAAATTGTGACCTGCAAAGATAGCTTAGAACAAACGCTTGGCCATCAAGTGTACAGTTTTGCTTATCCCTTTGGCTACTATACTTCACAAATCCGACAGTGTGTGTATGCCGCGGGCTACACTTCAGCATGTGCGGTGAGGCATATGATGAGTTCTGAGCAGACCGATCCTTTTGCCCTGGCGCGCCTCTGGGTCAAGCCGACCACAACGCCTGATGTATTTGGCCAGTTGTTAGAAGGAGTTGGCCAGTCGGCACTCCAGACTTTCTATCTTCAGGTGCGTACCCCTGTCTGGCGCGCTATACGTCGTTGTTCATCGTTTGTTACCCCATATAAGTGGGTGGAAGGAGTGACCGTTCGTGGCTACAACATGTAATGTAACTGTAATTATTTGTGCCTATACACAAAAGCGCTGGGATGATCTTATCGCTGCTGTAGAGTCGCTGCATAAGCAGACACGCCAGCCAGATGAAATTATTATTGTAATTGATTACAATACCGAGCTTTTTGAGAGAGTACGCCAACGGTATCCGAATATTACGGTTATTGAAAATAGCCACTTGCGTGGCTTATCGGGGGCGCGTAATACCGGTGTGGCGATTGCACATGGCTCATATATCGCTTTTCTCGATGATGATGCAGAGGCGGAACCCCATTGGCTAGAACTTTTGTTGAAATGCTGCATCGATCCACACGTATTGGGTGTGGGTGGAACCGTGCTCCCGTGCTGGCAAGGCTCACATCCCGCGTGGTTCCCCTCTGAGTTCTACTGGGTAATTGGTTGCTCATATCAAACTCTTCTAGAAAGTCCCGTTGTTGTGCGCAACCCCTATGGGGGATGTACCTGTATCAAACGAGAAGTATTTCAGGAGACTGGTGGGTATCATGAAGGTATCGGGCGCGTTGGTATTAATTTTATGGGAGGGGAAGAGGCCGAGCTCAGTATTAGGGCTGTCCAGCACTGGCCGGAGAAAGTCTTTCTTCTCGAACCTAAGGCGCTTGTTTACCATCATATTTCAGCAGAACGCACCCATTTGCGCTATTTTCTCTCTCGTTGCTATGCTGAAGGACTTTCAAAAGCTCTTGTCAGTCAATATGTAGGTGCTAAAGATGGTCTCTCAGCGGAGCGTTCCTATGCTTTCGTTACTCTTCCATTGGCTGTGTCAAGATATATCGGTAGTGCATTGAGACATGGAGACCTTCATGATCTTTTACGCGCAGGTGCTATAGTATTGGGTCTCACTATGACTGCCACCGGGTATATTAAAGGATGCTTGCGGCGTCAGTCTGTCCGGCACTTGGGCATTCATACTGATGCCAATATATCTTTTCAGCCTACCTTGTCCTTCCATAATGGCGATTCTAAAAAGGTGCACTTTTAAAGGTGCGTCTTTACTTGAAGAAAGGGGACTGGTGGTGTTGAAGTTTTTCATCCATTGGTTTAGGGCCAATAGCGTTATTTTAATCAATACCAGTTCACTGGTTGGTGCGACAGCCATTACCTCTGGACTGGGCTTTATTTATTGGTGGGTTGCAGCTCGCTGGTTCCCTCCTGAAGCCATTGGAATAGCCTCGGCTTCTATCTCAGCGGTGACGTTGCTGGGTAACATGAGTATGCTAGGGCTGGGAACATTGCTGATTACGGAACTACCGCGCAATTCCAGGCAATCCGGCTCAATGATCAGCACTGCTCTGTTGGTAGTTGGTGCGCTAGGAGTACTGGTTGGATGTGTTTTTGCATTGATTGCTTCACATATCTCCACTGGTTTCCAACCACTAGGAGCAGAACCCATCGATACACTTACATTTGCGGCCGGGGTAGGTTTCTCTGCAATTACACTGGTACTTGATCAGGCTCTAATTGGTTTGCTGAAGGGTGGCCTCCAGTTCTGGCGCAACGCTTTTTTTGCTGTCTTGAAGCTTGCTGCACTTTTAGTGGTTAATTGGTGGCCCTCGAACCAGCCAGGTATGAAAATCTATGCAACGTGGATGGTGAGTAGTGGAATATCATTAGGATTAATTGCTGCGAATGTCGTGCTGAGAAGAAACTGGAGAAGCAAAAGTTACAGACCTCGTTGGTATCTTTTGCATAAATTAGGGCTTGCTGCAATTCAGCACCATATGCTGAATTTAACATTACTCGCTCCTACCCAACTCCTCCCGGTTTTAGTCACCTTTATGTTGTCTGCACGAATGAACGCATGGTTTTATGTGGCGTGGATGATTGCCTGCGTTATCTTTATCTTTCCTGGTGCACTTACTACAGTATTACATGCAACTAATGCAGCGCAGCAGACAACACTGGCTCGTAAAGCGAGGTTAACTATTGGTATCTCCCTGCTGGTGGCGCTATTGGCCAATCTGGTTCTTCAGATAGGTACGCAACAGATATTAGGGATTTTTGGGAAGGCGTATGCAAATGAAGCAGCGTGGTGTTTGCGGCTTCTGATCTTAGCCGCGTTTCCTCTGACGGTGAAAAATCATTACATATCAATATGCCGCATCCAGGATCGTATTATGACAGCCATGATAGCGATGATACCCGGTGGGTTACTGGAACTAGGAGCAGCAGCCCTTGGTGCGCATGCCTATGGCCTGCTGGGATTGAGCCTTGGTTGGATAATAGCGATCTGTATCGAGGCCATTTTTATGTTTCCTACTGTATATAAAGTTATTCGTTCTGTACAGCCAACAATGATTCAGACGCAGATAGAGTGGGCCACCATTCAGCCAGTGGATGTATGGCAGTTGGATACAAGGCCGCTGCCGACGATAAATATGCAGGAAAGCCTCTGGCTTGCAGAAACACTGCCTATACCAGCAGTTCAGTCTGGCTATTCTAAAGAAACCAGGCAACCTTCATCATTTTACTGATTGGCGTGATGTTGCGAAAATCGGTTTAATAGACACAAGCTTGCATAAAACATGATGAGCGTAGATAGCAATGGATGAAAGACTTGATCGATGTGAGATCGAAGGTCTCTAGTAATGGATAAGATAAAGCAACCAGCGCAAGACTTAGAATCCCCATCAATGCCAGTGAAGCATATGCGCAAAACCAGGTCCAGGAAATTCGTTTTCATCGGTCTGATTTGTTTCTGCCTTCTTCTATTTGTTATTGGGGGATATTTTCAGTGGGGGTACACTCCACCGCAGCTTCCTGGCTGGACATTAGTATTTGATGATGAGTTTGATGGAACAAGTCTTGATATGCAGAAGTGGAATATCGAAGATTCAGCTGCAGGTGGATATCAAAGCTGCTGCCTCGATTACGGGGTGCAGCGTTTTACTCCCCAGGCTCTCTCCCTTTCGCGGGGATCGCTGCGGATAACAACGAGACAGATACACAATATGGATGGTTATCTTTACACGTCTGGTGCTATTACCACCGAGAACAAATTCAGCTTTAAGTATGGACGGGTAGATATTCGAGCAAGGTTACCTAAAACACAGGGATACTGGCCTGCTCTCTGGTTGCTTCCCAAGCGCGTGGTAGGTATTGAACCTTTTGAAATAGATATTATGGAGTTATTAGGAAAAGATCCAAGAACTGTGCATATGACAAACTATTGGGGTACCAGCAAAAATACAGAAGGTTTTATTGGCCCGGATTTTTCACAGAATTATCATGAGTTTAGCGTTGTCTGGACACACACATCAATTAGCTGGTATATTGATGGGATGCCACGCTTTAAGTCAACGCAAGGCATATCAGATCAAAGCATGTACCTTATCATTAACTCGACTTTGGGAGGGAGTTGGGCCGGTAATCCCGATAAATCCACTGTCCTACCACAGTATATGGATGTTGATTATGTGCGTATATATCAGCCCACACCTGAGATATTAAATGGGCAAGTCCGGCGAGTCTAAGGAGCAGATATAAACTCTATTTGTGCTTGGCTCACTTTCATGGAGAAATGAAATGCGGTTTATTTGTGTCATGAAAGTGGAAACAGTGTAAATGATCGCATTTTCCTTGTCTTCCTGGCTTATGAGAGTTGCTCCTTTCCTGTTAATGGAGTTTCCACGACTGAAGCAGGATCTTCGGCTGTTTTTAGGGATTGCCGTTGCGTTTTATTTTTATAGCCGAGCATGGTCAGCAGTGGTGAAGATAGCATCGTTGTTGTGATGGCCATGAGCACAAGCATTGAGAATAATGCCGGTGAGAGCACTTTGAGTTCCAGGCCGAGGTTGAGTACGATCAGTTCAACCAGGCCTCGGGTATTCATTAATACTCCTACAGCGAGTGCTTCTCGCCATGTGTCGCCGCTGAGCCGAACGGCCAGCGTTCCACCACAAATCTTTCCCACGCAAGCAATGACGATAATCAAGAGGCATACCAACCAGAGGTCCAGGCCCTGGATCTGCGCTACTTGCGTTCTCAGTCCGCTGAAGACGAAGAAAAGGGGGAGGAAGAGGAATGAGTTGAGCTGGTCGATATGCCGTACATGGTTGGTGAAGAACACGTTGCGAGGCAATATAATCCCTGCGATAAAGGCTCCAAAGACAGGATGTATTCCAATCACGTTCGATATATATGCAGATACTAAAAGTAGCAAAATGCTGAAAGCGATAAATGTTTGTTGCGACTGTATTTTCCGGGCAACATATTTTAGCAGCGGCCGGACTGCAAGCCCCATTGTCAGGGTGAATGCGATGGTTTCTACGACGGTGAGCAGGCTGGCGAATATTCCTTTGGAGGTAATGATGGAGGCAACAATGGCCAGGAGACACCAGGCGACAACATCGCCGATGGAAGCGCTGGCTATTGCGATACTGCCAATTTTCGTATCGAGCATGCCTTTATCCACTAAAAGTCTGGCGAGAACAGGGAAGGCGGTGATTGACATCACTATGCCCATGAGTAGAATGAATGCAATTGGCGTAGCATTGGCACCGGCCAGACTTGTATAGAGAAATGGGGCCAGGCCAGCTCCTAAGAGCAGTGGAAAAAGCATTCCTGCGCCGGAGACGAAAAGCGCTTTGCGGCTCTGATGGACCAGTAATGATATATCCAGTTGGGCCCCTAATGAGAACATATAGAGCACAAGCCCGATATCTCCCAGTGTTTGCAAGGTGGGGAGTGTATTGGCTGCAAATAGTTGTGCCTGTAGGGCAGGAAAAAGAAGACCCAGCAAGGACGGTCCTAGCGCGAGTCCAGCAAGTATCTCTCCCACAACCCATTGTTGGCCAAGGCGCTGGCAAAGATAACCAAAGGCTTGTACTACTAGCAAGATGATGACTAGCTGCAGGAATATTTGCCCTGTGAGCATGTGGGCCTCCTCTACGTTTGCTGATGCATAGCTGGATCGCGCAATGGCTCTGATTTTGTATACGCCAGAGCTCTTGCATACATTATGGGTAATTATTTTTCATGCTTCGATACTCTTCTGCGGTATAAACGATGGAGTCCTGATTTTTAGTATAGTCTGTATCTTCGAGCATTCATGAGCACGCTTCGACAATGTCGGAATTGTCATCCATAATGCGCACGTCTTTTCTGTTATTCATGGATTACTTTCCGTTCAATACTGTGAGCATCGTGTGTATGGGGGCCTGGTTACTTTGAAGAGGTCACTATAACCGTTGTTGCGTTGGGCGAATACTTAATCGCATTGGTGAGCAGATTCGTGAGGATTTGCCCAATGTGGTCTTTGTCACCATAGACTGTTGTGTTGGTGCAGGTCATCTAATACCATGACTACTGGTCAAAGAGTTGGCAATGCTGCGTAGCTACGCAACTACAGAATGAACTTATCTTGCTGCCAAGGCGTACTAGTCTCGAGAAAGCACGCTGCTCACGGTGTTTAAGAGATCCATTTCCGATGCTTTTTTGCGTCCGGTGTGACCGGACATTGCACTTGTATGCTCGTCGCCTGACCATTTATACTGGAAGCGGGTCAGTCAGAGAAAAGTTTTTGAGTCGCAAGGGCAGCGAGGTGACACAGAACAGATGTCTCAGGGAAATGGATGTGAAGCTGCGTGTGATAGAGAAAAAGGATAAAACGAGAAAGGATTATATACATTGGATTATCTGCGTTTTACTTATGACCCTGGCCAGCCAGATACCGTCTCGGTATTTGATGAATGCTCACTTTGGGCTGCCAGATTCGGTTCTTTGCTCCTGAACAATCTGGAATTACATCCCAACTTGAACATATTAGACCTGGCATGTGGGACAGGCTTTCCGCTGTTTGAACTGGCTCATATGTATGGCACCTCTTGTCAGATAACCGGAGTCGATAGCTGGAAGGAAGCGATCGAGCGAGCTCGAACAAAATTAAACGTTTACCAGGTGCCCAATGTACAGCTTATTGAGGCAGATGCCAGACACCTTCCATTGCAGGATGAGACCTTTGACTTGATTGTTTCTAACCTTGGCATCAACAATTTTTCTGATCCGGAGGCCGTTGTAGCGGAATGCTTCCGTGTTGCCAAACCGAACGCTCGTCTTGTTCTGACGACAAATCCTGTCGGGCATATGCATGAATTTTATGAAATATTTCGGGCCACGTTGAAAGAACAACAAAAAAACATCTATTTAGAACGCTTAGAGAAGAATGAGTCCCACAGAGGATCAAAAGAAGCTCTAATCAAGTTATTGCAAAGGAGCGGATTTCGTATAGTTAATGCCAAAGAAGATCAATTTCAGCTCCGCTATCTCAACGGTCATGCCCTGTTCAATCATTCGTTAACAAAATTCGGTTTTTTAGGTGGCTGGAGACGTGTGGTTAATCCCGAGGACGAAGAGCAGATCTTTGCGCTGCTTGAACACAAGCTCAACCAGATCGCGGAGGCACGTGGTGAGCTTCGTATGACGGTGCCCATGCTCTACCTGGAAGGAGAGAAAGCTAATTAAGGAAAGCTCACCTTGTGCATGACAAGGTGGACGATGTTATATGCCGATGGGGGTATATTGAAAGTGCAATATGTTCTTTGTGATACCATTGAGGAGATACCTCTTCAATAGCCCTGCTAGCCGAACGGAGAGGGTAATAAACTCTCTTCCTCTAGGCTGCTTGAGAGCGAAAGGTGAAGAAATCAGGAGAAAATATGCAAATACAACTTATCCGTAGTGCAACGCTACGCATCACTTATGCCGGGCACCTTTTTCTTATTGATCCTTACCTGGCCGCAAAGCATTCTCTACCATCTTACGCTGGAAAGTCTCTTAATCCTCTGGTGGATCTTCCCTGTGCCCCGCAAGAAGTGCTTACAAATATAGAGATGGTTGTCATCTCGCATCTCCATTCAGATCATTTCGATCAGGCGGCCCGAGCAGTACTTGCCAGGGATCTGCCTATCTTTTGCCAGCCTGGAGATCAGGCGTTGATTGCCAATCATGGTTTCCAGCATGTAATGCCAATTGAGCAATCAGTAGTATGGAACGGTATCATCATCACGCGAACGCCGGCTCAGCATGGCAAGGGTGAGGTCCTTGCGGACATGGGCCACGTATCTGGCTTCATATTCCAGCATGAAAAGGAACCTACTTTGTATTGGGCCGGGGATACAATCTGGTATGAAGGAGTCAAAGAAACCATTGAGCAGGTGCGCCCGGATGTTATTGTCACGCATTCCTGCGGCGCTACCTGGAAGCAAAAAGGCTACATTGTGATGGACGCGGAACAGACCGTTGCTGTCTGCCAGGTCGCGCCCGAAAGTGTAGTAGTCGCAACGCACATGGATTCCGTCGATCACGCAACTATTTCGCGTACCGACCTGCGCACATTCGCTAGTAAGCACGGTATTCATGATACACACCTTTTGATTCCTCAGGACGGCGAAACGCTCACCTTTGATTGATTTTTAGCCGGCTTTTAGAACACAAAATCGGTAGTTCCTGGCTCACGCGCAACAGGCGGCACGCATCGTGGCGTCGATCGCACCTCTTTGTCGGCCGCTAAGGCGGGCTAGACCTGCTGTCGCGTGACTAACTCACCCGGTCGGCCAGGAACTCCTCCCAGGTCCGCTGGCCCACCGCTCGCCCGGGAGCCAGGTTGGCGCCGGACCCGAACGCGCGTGCGGCCTTGCCTGGCAGCCAGACCGGAATGATCGGTCGGTGCCGGCGACTGGCCCGCAGGTATCCGCGGAGCAACTCAGCCGCGCTGTACACCTTCGGCCCGGCCATGTCAGGCACCAGCCCGGCTGGCTCGCCGAGTGCCAACTCGGCGAGCCGGGCCGCCACCTCTCCGGCGTCGACCGGCTGGACCTGGAAACCGGCCGGGAGCGGTATCACCGGCAGCCTGACCATCTGCTGCGCCACTAGCAGGAGCAGGTCGTGGAACTGGGTGGCGCGCAGCGTTGTCCACGGCAGGCCGGAATCGGCCACCACGCGCTCGGCGGCCAGCTTGGACGCGAAGTAGCTGAACATGGCACGGTCGACGCCGCTGACAACTGGGATCCGGTCGGCGCCGACGACCGAG
Source organism: Dictyobacter formicarum (assembly GCF_016587435.1). The sequence goes on along the minus strand of NZ_BNJJ01000003.1, from coordinate 153,542 downwards.
ATGTACACCAGGTGTCGCGTTCCGGCCCGCGACGCCGCCCGGACCAAGTTCAAGGCCTTATCCTCGTCGCCCTTGCTGCTGCCCGCGCAGTGCACGATGATCTCGGCCCCCTTCACTGCAGTTTCGATCCCCTCGCCCGTGGCCAGGTCACCGTTCACGAACTCGATTCCCTCCCGGGCCTCGCGGCTGTTCCTGCTGAGTACCCGTACCTTGCAGCCAGCGTTCAATAGTCGGGGAACGACATGGTGACCGAGCGTACCGGTGCCGCCTGTGACCAGAATATGTTGCATAGTATTTCCTCTCTTATCTCTCTGTGCTTTGAATGCTTCTCAGTGGCTCGTACAGATAGGAGACGAGGGAGCGCGGGCAGATGTGACACACCACTCTGTTTGTTATCTGTCCTGATATGGGCCTATAATAAGACAAAAGGAGAAATGTAAGCAATGGATGAAGCCATGCGAAAGGGGAACCAGGGAGAAGAGTTCGAGCACTATCGCGTGCTGCTCTTTTCCATTGCCTATCGGATGACTGGGAGCGCGAGTGAAGCGGAGGATCTTGTGCAGGAGGCTTATCTGCGCTATCAGGCGAGTGCCAGCCAGGAGATAGTTTCCTTGAAGGCGTATCTCAGCACAATTATTACCCGTCTGGCGCTGGATTATCTGAAATCGGCTCGTGTTGCCCGCGAACAGTATATTGGAGTCTGGTTGCCCGAACCTATCCTCACATCGGAGGACGATGGGTTCCCTCTAGCAGACCTTGAGCAACAAGAAGCGCTTTCGCTGGCCTTTTTACGCCTGCTAGAGGCACTCAGCCCTCCAGAGCGCGCCGTTTTTCTCTTGCATGAAGTTTTTGATTACCCTTTTAGCGAAATCGGCAGCATGCTGGAGAAAAGCCCGGCCAATTGCCGCCAGATCTTTCATCGAGCCAGGCAGGCTTTGCAGGACAAACGTGCGCGTTTTGAGCCGGAGCCGCAGCGCCAGCGCCAGCTCCTGTTCAGTTTTCTTTCCGCCAGCCAGGCCGGGGATATCACGGCTCTGACCAGCCTTCTGGCTCAGGATGCCGTCTCCTGGTCGGATGGTGGCGGCAAAGTGCAGTCGAACCTCAAGCCTATCCATGGCCAGCAATCCGTGGCGCGTTTCTGGTGCTTCTGGCTGAGTCTGGCGCGCAAAAATCAGCGGCCTCTGACCTTTACGCTGGCCGAGATCAATGGCAGCCCGGCTATTCTGTGCTGGGAAGAGGGCAGCCTGGCCGTAGTCATCAGCCTGACCCTGAGCGCCGTGGGCATTCAGGAGATCTATGCTCTGCTGAACCCTGAGAAACTGACCTACCTGCAAAAACAGCTCTCCAGAGGACGAAGCAGTTTTGAGTCCTGAACCAGTGAGGGGTCTCGACAGCGATGTGTGTCTCCTGGCGTAGTGCTTCTCTGGCCACAAGAAGCGGAGCCTGCTCAGCTTGCCTGAGATAGGTAGGTTTATTGTATCTTCTGGGTGATCGAGTGTAATCTCTGTCAACTCTTGCTCCCCATCGATGCCATACATTGGCTGCAGCATGCCGCCGTTCTTCAATTGATGGCAGCGAACGTCCAGCCAGCCCATAAACGCTTCGGCTTCTTGAGCCAGGCCGAGCGTGAGTAAGCTATAGAGCGAGAAAGATGCGTCTCGTATTCAGGTGTAGCGGTAATCCCAGTTGCGTTTTCCCCCGCGCGACTCGGGTAAGCTCGTCGTGGCTGCCGCCACAATCGATCCGCTTGGTGCATAGGTGAGCAATTTCAAGACGAGGGCTGAACGCTGCACCATCTCGCGCCAGCGCCCCTGATACCCGCACTGCGAAAGCCAGTTTTGCCAGTAGTGCGAGGTTTCATGAAAGGCGGTCTGATAGGTATGCTCTGAGAGCGGCTGCGGCGCGTGTTTGTTATCCTGGCTGCTCTCCAGCAGAAAATGCAGGGTTTTGCCACTGTGAAGCGTAAACGTAGCCTTTCACTCCTCCTTGTCCATCAGGCTCAAGCGAGAGAGGTGAGGCGAGCTTGAGATGAAAGTCCTGATGCTGGAAGGTGGCTCCCCCTTCTGATTTATGGTTATCCTGGTGATGGCTAACACCCATCGTGGCCTGCTTGTTCTTGCCACGACCGCTCTTATGAGCCTTGCTGGCGCGGCCTTTCTGGGGAGAAATCGATGAAACCAGAAGCACTCAATTTTCGTATCGATCTTGATATTACTATCGTATTACGATATAAAAATTGAAAAGAGGAGCCATTGATGTGTCTTGATGGGCTCCCTGGAAAGTGGATAGAATTACGATGAGCACCCATCTGGTGATTGCCGTGCTAGGATTTCCTCTCTGGCTACGGATTACGCACTATATTAACTTGCTCTTTATCGGCTTGCTGATCCGCAGCGGTCTTCAAATCCTTGCGGCCTATCCCAGGCTCTACTGGAACGACAATAGTACACCCGGTAAGGAATGGATCAGGTTCACGAAAAAGAAGGTACCGCTGAAGGCTGCTCAGCATAATGAAGATTCTAGTGAATTCTATCAATCCAGATCCTAAAATAAAACAAAGGAGGATGCTATGCAGCATATGGAGTATCGAGAAGGTTGCGCAATGTTGCGCAAAGCTGGCTTCACCGAATTAGAGATAGAACGCTTGAACAAACTACGCACAGCGTATCATGAAGAAGAGCTTCATCCAATATCCGAGACGCCGCCGTGTGGAAGTTGGTTTAACCGAGCTATACGCAAGCTCGGCAGCCTATGCTTCCAGCTGGCCTATAGTGGAAGTATTTTCTGGCCGTATGATCATACCGCTTTCTGATGCTTCCCTTGCGTAGAAATAATTGTAGTATGGGTCGCTGCTATTGGTTCCTTCCGCAAAAACAGGGAGTGCCTGCCTGACGGCTAGGGGATAAAAATTCTTACCACGTTCTAACAAAAAGGTAGTAGAGTGAAAGTCAAGAGGATGGCTTGTCTCAGTATACCGGCATAGGCAGGGTAGTAAAGATGACAAAAATACTTGTTGTTGAAGACGAAAAGCAGATCATGAGTTTTTTGCGCCGGGGGTTGATGTACAAAGGGTTTGAGGTGATTGGCGCTGCAAATGGCAATGACGCCATCAGACAAGCACACGATGCTGCGCCGGATCTCGTTATTCTCGATATTATGCTGTCCGATTTCGATGGTTTTGAGATTTGCCGCTATCTCCGTTCTACAGGCAGCGAAACGTTGCCTATCCTGATGCTCACCGCCAGGGATGATCTCACTGATAAAATAGCTGGCCTGGATTGTGGTGCTGATGACTATATCACCAAGCCTTTTGACTTTGAAGAATTGATCGCCCGTATTCGCGCGGCCCTTCGTCGCGTCGAGAGTTTGCATCAGGCCAATCAGCGAATAGAAACAGGTGATCTTGTAATTGATACCAGCGCCCACCAGGCCTGGCGTGCAGGACAGCTCATTGAACTGACGAGGCGTGAGTATGATCTGCTCGAATTTCTCGCCCAGAATCCAGGACATGTATTGTCGAAGGAACGTATTTTTGAGCGCGTCTGGGGTTATGACAACGAGGCTGAACTGGAAGTTATTAAGGTATATATTAACTATTTGCGTTCGAAGCTAAATGCCGGTGGAAAACCAGATCTCATTCATGCTGTGCGTGGCATTGGATACGTTTTGAGAGCGTGAGTGTTCTCTTTTTCAGAAAAGAGACTGTTTATGAGTGATACTACGACTCAAGCTGAGAGCATATGTCGTTCTTTCTCTGGCTTCAAAAAAATGTGGCCATTGCGTAAGCGCCTGGCCCTCTGGAATGTCTTGATTTTTCTGCTTTCCTTCCTTATTTTGGGCTGCCTCGTTTTTGTTCTTGTCACTTCGTATCTGGAGACCAGTCTGGATAAGCGTTTGTCGCTGCAGAGCGAAAAGATGCAAATGGCGACAACCATCTGGTTCTCGTCGGGCCACCAGCTCGACGCTCAATTTTTCAGCCAGCTGCTACAGGGAGAGCCTGGGAACGAATTCACGGCGGACAATCCGTCATATATCAAGTTCATCGATATCCGAACAGGGAAGACACTCTACCATTCATACAATCTGAAAAGTGAAAGTTTTACTCTCGATCAAGCAGATGCGAAAATGATCCAGCAGGGGCAGAATGTGTTTCGTACGTACCAGCAAGATGAGAGTCAACAGGTCCGCACCCTGACCTTTCCAATATGGAATCATGCCCATGCCATCATTGCAATCGCTCAGGTTGGTGGATCTCTCGCGTCAATCAATGAAATGCAACACATCCTTCTCTTGTTCCTGGGTGGAGGAATGCTTGCTGCAGCCTTGCTGGCTTATGTCATCAGCTCTGTTGTCGCCAATCGAGAACTACGCCCATTGAGTAATTTAAGCACCACACTGCTCGATTTAAGCGCGGATGGCCCTGGTGTACGCCTTGCACCTACCTCATCGGCCACTGAAATACAACAATTAACCGACGCATTCAATCAAATGACGGAGAGGCTGGAAAGCAGCCTTCAGCTGCAACGCCAATTTGTTGCCGATATCTCACACGAGCTGCGTACCCCCCTCACGAATATTCGCGGACAAATAGACATTCTTTTAATGGACCGGGATCTCAAAGCTGATGTGTATCGAGATGTACGGGCAATCAATATAGAGCTCAAACGAGTTTCATGGCTGCTGACGAATCTTCTGCTGATAGCCCGGGCAGAAGTGGGCATCGTACCAGAGTTGAGTGAGAAGCATGTACAGGCTGTAGAGATAGACACGCTCCTCATAGAGATCTTACGACAACTTCAGGGAGATAAGCAGACGGTTGTGCTGGAAATGGGGCAATTAGAGCAGACAAGCGTGAAGGGTGATAGAGAACTGCTCAAACACATGATTCTGAATATCTTAGATAATGCGCTGCATTATACATTGGATGGAGGGCGCGTATCAGTAGAATTGACTACGCAGCATGATTTTCCTGGTAGTGTAAACAGCGCGCAATATAATCAGCACGCCACATGGGCAACGATTCACATCCGCGATACGGGTCCGGGTATCGCGCCCGAAGACATGCCGAATATCTTTGAACACTATTATCGTGCGGCGCAGTCAAACTCCCGTAGTAAGCATGGAGCCGGCCTGGGTCTCTTCGTTTCCCGTCTTATTGCCAGGGCCCATGGTGGTGATATCACCGTTGATAGTGAACTGATGAAGGGATCATGCTTTTATATCTGGTTACCAATGAGTCGTTAATTAAGCACCGAGACGTACTAGCGTCTCTAACGGATAATAAGGATCATCTTGTTATCTCATTTCTCCAGGCAGTTTCCCTTTCTTTCTTTCTTTCTTCTTGCCCTCGGCTGCATCGTTGTATCTTTCTTTTTCATCGGGCCGTAATGTCATTGTGGCTCTCTCTCCTAAACTGATATTGCCTGTTATTATTGGCCATGCCCGATGTTTTTAAGGATGATACCATGCTTCCAAACAAATCAACACAGCCTGATAGCTTCTGGCCGCAATATAAACCAGGTGAAGTACAAGCTCTCCTGAATAAGGATGAGCAATTTCATTTATGGATTGAAAATATCGCCGATATTATCACGGTTTTTAAAGCTGATGGCACCATTTTCTATCAGAGCGCATCTATTACACGCATCCTGGGCTGGGCGGTTGAGGAACGCGTCGGTCAGAATATATTTACAAATCCCATTACCCATCCTGACGACGTACAGGCGCAGCAGGCCTTTCTGATCGATGCCATCAATAATCCCAACAAAATAGTGACCAGCACTTTTCGTCTTCAGCGTAAAGACGGTTCCTCTTGTTATATCGAGGCGATTGGCCGTAATCTGCTGCACCATCCCCTGGTTCAAGGTATCGTTACAACTTACCGAGACATCACCGAACGAATGGAGTTAGAGAAACGGAAGGAAGAGTTTATACGCGTCGCCAGCCATGAACTGCGCATACCTATAACTAATTTAAAAGGTCATACACAGGTCCTCAAAATGATGCTTGAAGATCATGATGCTATGGAGGAGCCTATCGAGTACCTCTCTATTATGGATAAACAAATTGATCGTCTGACCAGGCTCATAAACGATCTGCTCGATGTAACGAAGATCAGTGCCAGCATGATGGACTATAAGGATACCCTGTTTGAGGTTGATGCTTTCATACACAATATAGTGACTCTGCTCCAGCACATCAGCCCACGGCACACACTCAGGATTACAGGACAATCCTATGCCACGCTCTGCGCCGATAAGGATCGCCTGGCGCAAGTAATGATTAACCTTATCATGAATGCCATCAAATATTCGCCCGACGCTCAGTACATCGACATAGAGGTAGCTTCTGAAAATGGTTGTGTACTGATACACGTGCGTGATTATGGGAAAGGTATACCCTTGCCTTATCAACAGAAGATATTTGACCGCTTCTATCGCGTTCCTGATATGGACACTGAGAGCAGTTCAGGCCTGGGCATTGGCTTATACGTTGCGAGAGAAATCATCGCACGGCACCACGGCGAGCTATGGGTTGAGAGCCAGCCAGGTGAGGGTTCAACCTTCTCCATTTCACTGCCAATCAATACCAGATAACCGGTCTGGATTTTTTCCCGCAGAGATACCACTCCAGGTTGACTTATGAGCGACGTGGCGAGGAGATTCGGGCGCGCTTTGCTGACGCCCTGACAGCCTTGTCCACTGATGAAGCGGTTCAGGCATCACCAGTGGACAAGTAGAAGGATCTTGAATGCAGTATAGTCTTCTTGAGGCTATCTGCCACTCCAGATGAGGATAAAATGATCTGCATTTCCTATCATTCCCCAACCTTCTGCTTTGGATGGCACCTTTTCGCGTTTCTTGCCCTTTAGCTTTGAGGCGATTCCACCCTTAATTATGTCTGCCTCCTTCAATGCCTCTAGCTTTTTGGCTGGAGCTCCACCTTTCTCTTTTACCGTGTCGACCGCTTCTTTAGTTGCCTGAGTGATATTCTTTGATAGCTGTTTGGGCTGGCTTAAAAACGCTATCGCTTTACGCAGCAGTTCCTGGACTACTTCAACTGCGCTGGTTAACTTTTGGAGAATATCATGGACCAAACCTACTTCCTCTTTTTTACCGACCAGTGGCGCGAGCTTATGAATGACACTGACGCCCTTTGTCGCCTTTGTCAGCGTCTCTTGTAGCTCATCAACTTTATCTGTGACCCTGTTCAATAGCTCCAGCGCTGTGCCAACCCCTCCTTGTTTATTGACAAGCGGTTCAACTTTACTTAAAAGCATCTGTCCTGTATGCGCACGCCTATCTACTGTATCCAGTATATCTCGCAGTGGCTTAAGGGCTTCTTTATTCTCTAGAAGCGGCTCGAGTTTATCTAGTATCTCTCTAGCTATCGAGACACTGAGTGTTATTTTCGTCAAAATTTCTTGGGCTTTGTTGACATTTTCAGCTACTCTACTTAACAGGTCTTGCGAGGGACCCTCACCTTCTTCTGGTTGTTCGGGCGTGCCCTTTTCAGGCTGTTCGGGCGTGCCCTGCTCTTCAGCAGGTTGTGCTGGTTGTTTAGAAGTATCCTGCTCTTTCTCGGTAGACTGTTCAGCCTGCTCAGTATTTGTCTGTGTGGCCTCGTGGGTAGAGGCGTTTTCAGCATTCTCTTTAACACCTTTATTGGTCATGTGTATCCCCTTTATGTATTGGTACAGATTGCAGTGCACCAACTCTTGTTTACAAACTTTTCTACTAATTTAAATGGCACGTACGTAGTAAAAGCTGTAAACAACAAACCTTCGAAGTTGCTCAAGTTTATCGGCCTCTTCCCAAAAGCCGTTCTGTTTTTGCTGCTTGAACATCTATACGATTTATTCACGCCAGATACCCACATTAAGAAAACTGAGTTGCCGGGGCGTTGATGTAATTGTAAATTACATCAATATATAGTCAATCTAAAAAGTTAACTATTGTAGTTGTTTTCCATTTAAGAATAACATATTTACACCCGGTCTAGCCTATTGATAATCCATTTGCGAGCGAGGAACTTCGGGAAAAGACGCGAGAAAGATTGGCCTGGCCTTGATGTAGCTTATTTAATCCTGGCAGAGGGTCGGAAACTTATGATGTTTTATCATCGTGTATAGATATAATAGGCAGCGAAAATAGAAATATTCCAATGCCTATCGGAACCATTTTCTATATGTTCAACCCGATGTAACTCACTTATTGTCGAGGAATAAGTAGCAGTTGCATGCATAAAAAGTTTTTAAGAATTTTTGAGGTTTCACAAATAGAATCTCAACCTCTAGTTTGAACAACGCATCAGGTCTAGTGTAGGTAAAAAGAACTATAGACACCTAAAAAGTCATACGCTTAAACAGCATGAGGAGGAAAAGATGCCGGTAGAAAAAGTTGGAATGACATCCAGTCTGGCAGACGTAATTGATCGCATTCTTGATAAAGGGATCGTCATCGATGCCTGGGTCAGAATCTCGTTAATCGGTATTGAAATTCTGACCATCGAAGCCAGGGTCGTCGTTGCATCTGTCGAAACATATATCAAATATGCTGAAGCCATCGGTTTAGTCGCCTCAGCATCAGAAGCAAGCGCAGCAGAGGCGAGCTAAAGAGCATTAAGTTTCTCTGAATTAGAAGAGGGAAAGATGCTGTAACGAAAGTCGTAGTGTCATCTGTCTAAGCTATGCTACTGCGCCTGGCCTGATTATTTATGCTGCCAAGATATGGATGCGGTTTTTCACCACGAAAAACTTCCTGGAGAAAAGAGGCAGGTTGAACGGTGTAAATAATCAAGCCGACGCGCTAAAAATAATGGTGAAACAAACAGCAGGGGAGGGAGTTGTATGGCAACAAAAGATGACGATCAAAAGAAACTACAGCAGAAAGAAAGTGAAGATAATTCCGGTACTAAACGTGGCTCTTTTACCGAGTTTTTTCGAGGCCTTGAATCGTTGCTTAACACGATTATTACCGTAGAAGAAGGGGAACAAGAACAGAAATATGAGGGCGAATCGAACGCCCTCGCAGGTCGTTTAAAAACAGGCTTTAGTCTTTCCATTAAAACCAACCTGCTAGATACCATCCCCAGGCAGCCATCCGAACCTGCAAGGGTCGTTACTCAACGGCCTATGGCTGAGGCGGAGATAGAGCCATTCGTTGATTTCTTCAATGAACAAGACCATGTGCTAATTGTTGTTGAACTTCCAGGGGTAGGCGAGGCAGACATACATGCCGAAGTTAATGGTGACATTTTTATACTTTCAATCACTAACAGCAATCGTACATATACCAAAGAGATTGTTTTGCCAGAGAATACGGATGCCAGCACTATAACAAAGAAATATACCAATGGTATCTTAGAAATAAGAATGAGTAAGATGCAACATGGCTGATACGATGGTTCAACTCAAAGTAGCTGAAGCAAATGCGCGCGATGTTGGCCGTGGTATTGCCCGTGTTGACCCAGATGTGATGGCTAAACTGGGTATCGACGACACTGGAGAGGTTACTAGTCTTAAAGGAAAGCGAGAGACAGTAGTCAAAATCATGCCAACGTTTCCAGATATGCGGGGACGTGGCATTGTCCAGATCGACGGTATCATCAGAGAAAATGCACAAATCGGCCTGGACGAACAGGTCAGGCTGGTCCGAGTTCAGGTCGCGCAAGCGCGAAAAATAACGTTGTCTCAATTATCTTCACTAGATAAAATGACTATTGATCGAGCCTATTTTTCCAAGCAACTGGCGACAATGCCTGTTACCAGGGGCGATAGAGTTCAGATCACCTTTCTCGGTACCAGAAAGCAAGATTTCAATGTGGTAGATACACAACCCGCTGGTGCGGTACTGATTACACCACAGACGACCATCTCCATCACTGGCGAAGGCAAAGCCACTGATGTGCGCATGACATATGAAGACATTGGGGGATTGGGAAATCAGGTAAAACGCATTCGGGAAATGATCGAGCTGCCTTTACGTTTTCCTCGCATCTTTGCTCGTTTAGGGGTCACACCCCCTAAAGGGGTACTTTTACATGGACCACCTGGCTGTGGTAAGACATTGATTGCCAGAGTAATCGCCAATGAAACCGATGCCACCTTCTTACATCTCTCAGGCCCTGAGATTATGCATAAGTTCTATGGCGAGTCCGAAGCTCATCTACGCAACATCTTTGAGAAGGCCAAACATAATGCTCCCACCGTTCTCTTTTTTGACGAGTTGGATGCAATTGGCCCTAAAAGGGAAGAGCTAGGTGGGGAAAAACAGGTTGAACTGCGCGTTGTATCTCAGCTTCTGGCCTTGATGGATGGTTTGGAGGAGCGTGGCCAGGTGATTATTATTGGCGCCACAAACCTTCCCGACATCCTTGATCCAGCTTTGCGCCGCCCTGGTCGGTTTGACCGTGAAATCGTGATTCCGATTCCTGATAAAAATGGGCGTAAGGAAATTATCACAATTCATACCAGAGGGGTGCCCCTGGCAGACGATGTAGACCTCGACCGATTAGCATTTCTCACCCATGGTTTTGTGGGAGCAGACCTGACCGCCCTGGCTCGTGAAGCCGCTATGTACGCGATCCGCCGCTTCCTGCCAAAGATTGATTTTGAGCACGGCATTCTTCCCGAACATGACATGCTCGCCCTTGAAGTAACGATGGACGATTTTTTGCAGGCCTTACGTGAGATTGAACCATCGGCTATTCGGGAGGTTTTTACGGAAATCCCAGAAATAGGTTTTTCTGACATTGGTGGCCTGGACGATGTCAAACGGATTTTGACTGAAACGGTTAAGGACCCCCTATATCATCCCGAGGTTTATGCCAGAGCAAATACAAAGCCTGCCAAGGGAATTCTGTTGTCCGGTGAGCCCGGCACGGGCAAGACGTTGATCGCCAAAGCGATTGCTAGAGAATCAGAGGTGAACTTTATTGCGATTTCGGGCCCAGAACTGATGTCCAGATATGTAGGGGAAAGCGAACGCGGTATTCGTGAAGTATTCAAAAAGGCCAGGTTGGCCGCCCCATGCATTTTGTTTTTTGATGAGATCGAGACCCTGATTCCCAGGCGCGGATTAAGTGCAGGCGACCAGGTCACGGAACGTGTGACAACCCAGTTTTTAACCGAAATGGATGGCATTGAGGAATTGCGGGGAGTATTGGTGCTGGCCAGCACTAATAGACCAGATTTAATAGATGCAGCCATGCTGCGGCCGGGACGTTTTGATCTGAAGATTGAACTGCCAAAACCTGATGTACAGGCACGTGAAGCAATATTTAAGGTCCATACCAGAGGAAAGCCTATCGCAAAGTCGATTGATATACACCACATGGCTCAGGAGGCAGAAGGGTTGGTTGGAGCAGATATTGCCTCGATTTGCCAGAGAGCAAGCTTGCTCGCAATTCAAGAATTCTTAGAGAGCAAAGAAGAAGACCTGGATAAATTACTGATCGAAGAGAAACATTTTATCGCAGCCAGAAGTGGTTCAACGGCAGATACATGGTGGCATTCTCGCCTATAGTTATTCGGGGAATCAGCGCTGAAACTGTGAAATTTTTGATAAATAGTGAAAGAATGCCACATAAATACCTGACTTTGACCCACTAAAGTACAGATGATACACTGAAAAAAGGTGTTCCACTAGCAGAATAGGATACGGAATTATGATCAACGCTGTCAAAGAGAAAGTCCTACAATTTTTGCAAGATACGCTTGAGATTAAAGAACTAGGTGAGGGTGTGAAAATTGTCGGCATTACAAAGATTGGCAATGGGTGGGTTGCCGAGGCGGAAGTGGTCGAAAGAGAACGTACCCTACCAGGACACCGCGTATTTAAAACTGAGCACTACATTGTTAAGTTAAATAAGGATCTTGAAGCCTATTCTTTCAGGCAGGCGAATCGCAGTCGACCAGAGGAGATGGAGGAATCGGAGTAGGGATAGCTCACCAATATGAGGGAATCATATGGATCGTAGAGAGCCAAAAATCAATGCACTTTCCACTTCCAACCAGCTAGAAAACAATCACGAAGAGCAGCCAGAACCAGGAACAAGCATGCTAGCTCTGCTCGAGCAATGCAGAATGGAGATGCAAAAAGTTGAGCAGCGATTTGCTGAGGTACAGGCACAATTTGAGGTTACTCAATCACGCTTTCAGGCGCTGCAAGTAGAGATAACAAAACAACACGCCCCACCTCCTCAAGCTGATTCTACAACTGCTTCTCATGTAGCTTCCCCGGAAGAGACGCCTGCTGCAGATTCTGTATATCCAACCTATGGATTATATGCCTATGGCTTCGTCAAAAAGAGCCCCCGTCATTTTGATATAGTCGGCATAGATCGCCAGAATAAAGTATATCCTGTGAAAGGCAATGGTCTCTCTGTAATAGTAAGTGAGATCAATATTAGCCAGTTCCAGGATCAGGTGAAAGATCTGTATACAGCCCTGACCCAAACTTCTGGCACGCTGCAGAACCAGGATGGAGCAATATTGCAGGCCCATGAAAATGTCATCGATGCTATTATGCAGTACACCACGATTGTTCCTCTCAAGTTCGGTACGATTCTAAAGGATGAAAAGGCCGCGCTAAAATTGCTAGAAGAGCAGGGGGAGCATTTTAAAAGCTTGCTCGCTAAGTTCCGGGGGAAGGTAGAATGTGGACTCAAGGTCTATGTTGATAAACGGGTTGTGCTGCAGCATATGATGCAGAGTGCTCCTGAACTTGCCGGTTCACAAGAACAACCAGAGCCACGATCGAAAGGGACCGCCTATCTATTTGCCAGAAAAAAAGAGGAGCAATTTAAGGAGCACGTCAATAACGAACTTCTCCGCATTGCCGAGCATATTTTTAATACATTCGGGCAAACGGCTTTCGATATGAAACAGAATAGCCTTCTCCCACAAAAAGCGACTGGCAAGAAGAAAGAGATGATCCTCAACGCTGTCTATTTAGTTGGACAAGAACAGGTTTCTACGTTCTATGAGCAGGCAAAAAGTATTACCGAGCAATATGCTCCCATCGAGCTAGAACTTGATTTCTCTGGTCCCTGGCCTCCATACAACTTCATGTGAAGTTGAGCAGCAAATATGCTGTGACTTAAAAACTTTGTGCCAGCACGAATTGGGGATGAGCGGTCTCAGCAATGGTCCAGAGGAAAGATACGGTAAGAGGCAGGTATATATAAAGGTCTGGCGAGCTTTGTTGCTCCGTTGATTGTAGCTGCGTCAATTCGTAGGCGAAAAACCCAAAGCGACCATCTGCTTGCTGCTGAGCGAGCAGAAAGTTCAGTCCTGATCTTCTGCTCTTATTTTCATACAGGTGAAGGTAGCGCATGCAGCGCAGAACTTGCATGCCTGTTTCAAGGTTATAGTCGCGAAAATAGTCGAGCATTATAATCGGGAGGAGCGAGGACAGCGTGCACATAAAGTCTGTTTTCAGTTCGCGTGTGACTTGTCCAAATTGTGTAGCGGCCGCTATGTTCTTTACCAGCATGTCAATGGTTGCATCGTCTGCATGAATGAGCTCGGATGGGGTCAGCGCGCGTAACGTGTACGCCGGCAATGGTGGATATAGACGTAAGCGCCGCAGCAGAAAGCGCACCAGAAAGAGCTCACTGGCCTCCTCTTCATTTTGATCCACATGCCCTTGCAATAACTCGCTGATTTTAGCCGCAAACAACTCAATCTGATCACTATGCACATCAAAGAAACGCAAAATACCGAGGGAAAACAATACCAGCGCGGGATCCGCATAGAGGAAATCCTGTGCCTCATCCATGTTCTCAGGTATGCACTGGCATACTTTGTGCGTATATGAGCTGGTGCACGGATAGCTCTGATCTTCGATCAGGGCTTGTTCGCAGATCCAGAGCCCCACCAGTATCTGGAAAGCATACCTGGGATTTAAAGTGGAAGCAGACTTTATCAGGTCTTGCGCTGCTATCAACCAATCTCGCGCTCGCGCACCAGCTGATCTTACCTGTTCAGACATCAGAGAACAAGACTCCATCGCTTATCCCTTCTATTTTGCGCTAGCTGACATTTTCAAATCCTGGTAGGTCAGAAAACTCGTGATGGCGTTCACAATAGTTGTATGATAGTTTTCCTCAAAGCAGTAATGTATGCTAGCGGTACTATCCAACTTATCCCGTTGCTCCTGTGAGTAGCGAGGTCCTGGAATCGAGCCATCTGGTAACTGGTGCTTTCTTATAGTTTCCCAGGCCAGATCAAAAACGGTACCAGGGTACCAGTGCAAGCAATAGCAATCGAGCAATAGCTCTCCAACCAGATCCCAGTTTTTGTTACGTAAGTACAATCCCAGCAATGTTTCGATACTCCATTGAATCGTTGCCAGGTGATCTCCCTGGAGAATGGGTGACGAAGAACGTCCAAAATCCGTGAGATAAAAAAGGGTGTGGGTAACGGCATACACATCAGTATCTGTTAAGTATGCCAGCTCAGGGGTCTGCGCCAGCAGCGTATTGTGATAGAGTTGCTCGTAGGAAGGCAGGGAATGATGGAACTGACCACAATCTAACATATGTCGACGATCTAATAATCTCATGGGGGTTGTTTCTGTAGCCGTAACGTATCTCTGATCAATCACGAGCTGAATAAGCTCTTTATAGTCCTCGGTAATGACATTACATTGTTGCAGGACGATGTATATCATCGTATAAATCTGAAAATATTCGGGCCTGCGTATGATCCGTTCTTGATATTGCGGCTGCTGCCAGACGCCGAAGATGAGTTGCAAGAAATGCTGTATGCGTGGCTCAACGTCTCCTTCTTTACTACGATAGTAAAGCATACATAAGAGCCCCAATTCACCTAATGCTTTGGTCAGATAGATGTCCGCTGATGGATTGTCAGACTTATCTGTGAGAGGATTAAACAGTTCTCGATGTTCATCTAGCCAATCTAATGCATGGTCATAGCAAAGATAGATTTGCTCGAATTTTTCAGCCATGAATCGACTATTCTCCCTATATTGGTGCCCTGGAAGCGACAACAATAGGCCTGCGCAATTTTTATCTGGCAAGACCTATTGTTGCTCTACAAAGCTGCTATATACGAAGCGCTTAGTCATGCTTTTTTTGCCAGACTAGAGCCCAGTGTCCAGTGTCTCCAATGAGTCCCCACTCTGATGATGGGTCTGTCTGTATATGTTGAACCTGATCGAACAGCGATTTCAAAGGCATATCCAGGTTTATCAGATTGGAATTCTTTAAAAAATCCAGAACTTGTAGGAGTGAGTTCTCTGCTTCTTTTGATTCACTTGCCTGCTCCTCGGCTTGAGCTTCTGGCTTCGATTCCTGACCGGATTTGCTACTTGTCTTCGATTCCGTACTTTGTTCTGACTTTCCGCTTGAGCTCTCTGTTTTTTTATCGCTATCCTGAGCAGCCATAAGTCCTCCTGAATGAAAACTGTGTTCTGCACTGACATTTAAGCACGTTCTCTACACCAACAACACGCAATAGACACTGTATGAAGACAATAATGCTGCTCTCACGGTTGTGAAACATGGCGTTGAGATTGATGCGCCAATTTTTACTCTATACCAATGAGAGGGGCCTGGATGCTAAATAGGTAGGAACAGGAGAGGAAGAACCCCCCAGGTTACCTGATACCCGGGTGTTCACTGACTGCATGTACGCCACACCAATCCACTGATGCATTGAGTCGCAGGCAGCCTTAAACCGTGTTAGCTGGCTGCTTGCTTTGATCTACATTGATAATAGAAGATAGAAGTAGCTTTGTCAAGGTTAGCTAATTACGCGAAAAAATCGTTGCCACAACAATGCTATGATTTTTCTGCCGGATAGCTCTCCTGTCTACTCCTCTTCTTTTTCTTCTTTCCAGACAAAAAGCATATGGCCTGGATAGCCAATGATTCCCGCTTCCTCTGGAATGTTCAGGCGCAAATTTTCAAGCTCCTTATGAAGATCCTCAACGTGTACATCTGGATTTATTATGTTCGCCTTTTTCAACGAGTCTAGCATGTCATCTTCTGATTTGGTAGTTTCCTTCTGAGCTTCAGCCTTGTCGCCGCTGGCTGGAACTTCAGGAGCAGGCTCTTTTTTAGTTTCTTTCTCAGTTTTAGCTTCAGAGGTAGGAGGAGCTATTTTCTGCTGAGGTTCTTTGCCGGCCTCAACTTCTGGTGCTGGTTCCACATACTGAGCCGGAAGGGCTATGATCTTCTCTAATGCGGATTGCACTACATCGACACCGGTTGTGGCTTTATCGAGTATAGCTTCGACCTTTCTAACGATCACTGTCACCTTATTCAGCAGGTTGCGTGCTGTACTGACTTCTGATTTCGATTTCTTATCGATAAGGGGTGCGGCCTTATCTAAGGCTTTAAAGACAACCGCGACCCTGTGCAAAATTGCTTGCAGCGTATCAACTCTGTCCTTGGCATTACTCAAAAGTCCCTGCAGATTATCCACGCTCCCCGTAAGCTTTTCCAGCACCTCTCTGATTGTTGAGGCATCTCCTCGTTGATAAAGTAGTGTCTCAATTTTATCTATGACATCTCTGGCTGTTTTGACGCCTGGCTCTACCTTGTTTAGTATCTCCTGTAGCTTTTTTATACTTTCTTGCTCTCCGAGCAGAGGAGCGGACTTCTCGAGTACATCCTGCACAACGTCGATTGCGGCAACCGTTTTATCTAGCGTGTTTTTAGCCAGGATAATGCTCTGTGCCAGCTTATCTATGAGCTCATCTCTATTTTTTTGATCAGATAGCAGATCGATCAATATATCCTGTGGTTTACTCTTTGTGGGTGCAACGCCGTCGGGCGTTTTTTGTGCTATCTTCTGGCTATGCGATGGTGTTTCTGTTCTTGCTTTTTTGTTATGCTCGCCTTTTGACCCATGGCTGCGAGATTCCTGAATAGCATTGGCCCCCGTTTGTAGGGCTGACTGTACTCCAGCTTGCAGATTATCTCTCATCGTCTCACTGGCATTGCTCAGGTTAGCCTTGAGTTTCCGTATGTTCTCCTGCAGCTCATCCTTTACTACCTCTTGAAGAACCTTGAGCCCTGCCTGTAAACCCGTATGCCGGGTACCGGTTCCTAAAAGATCTTGCACGCCCTTGAGGTCGCTTGCACCTTTAAGACCCTGTACCCCCTTAAGATCGTTTGCGCCTTTGAGACCCCGAACACCCTTAAGGTTGTTTGCGCCTTTGGAACCCCGGGCACCTTTGAGATCACTGGCACCTTTGAGTGCACGTATCCCCCTGATCTGCCTGTTTCTGTGCGCAGGATCTTTGGGCCGTTCTTTGTGTTCTGGCTCTCCCCATGCCTGTGGTTCTTCTGGATTCATGATTTGTGTTCTCTTTCTCTTGCCAGGTTAAGCCTCTCTACAAGCTGGTCTTCCCTTCTCTTGTACTCCTCTTCGGTGATTTGATCGGTGACAAATAATGTTTGCAGCATAAGGAGCTCTTCTTTTATCTTGGATTCATCTGTTAATTCCTCCTCTGCCATATTAGCAATGGTCCTAAGGATGCCAACAAAGCCTTTGACGGGTAGACCGATCAATAGATCATCGAGGATAAACATGACTTTAACCATCCTCTTCTGGCGTTCCAGTAAATAACCGTGTACTTAATGTTTGTAGTCTTGCAATGCCCTGAACTTCGGTGGCCTGTAAAACAACCTCTGTGATGGTATGGTGAAGAAAAATCTCCTTCATTTTCTGGATATATTGATCTTGAAAGCTTCTTCTTTGCTTCATAAAATCACACTCATCCTGAGGAAAGATATTGTTAATAATAATATCTTGAGATGGGATCTGCATTTTCTCCAGGCTGTGTATTAAGTCCTGTGTTTCCGAGACAGCCATTTTCTCAGGAATCGTGACTACCACGAACTCTGTTTTCTCCTCATTCTGTAAGAGTGAGTGAACCTTCTTCACCGTCTTTTTCATATCCACCAGAAACTTATCGGCACTCTCAATATGCTCTTTTTGCGCAAAGTGTCTGACCATGGTATGATACTTCCAGCGTAGAGTACCAAGAAACTTTATCCAGTTATCTAAAAGGTCCGGTAGCATAAGGAGCCGCAATGTATGGCCGGTTGGTGCAGTATCGACAAGGTACATCTCGTAGTCTGAGCTCTCCATAAAATCCATGATCTTTTTAAAGCTCATGACTTCATCCAGCCCGGGAATCTCAAGTTGAAAGAGCTCTTCGGTTTCTTCGTCCGCCAGATAGGTGCCTTGCTGCAAGATCTCTAAGATTTCGTTGCCATATTCCTCTTTAAACTCTTTAAGTACTTTGCTGGCATCTATTTCCATCGCGAAAAGGTTCGGCACCTGTTCAACAGCTGTGGGCTCGTTGCCAATAGTCTGCCCAAAGCTATCTGCCAGCGATGGTGCAGGATCGGTTGTAAAGAGCAGTACTTTGTGTTTCCGGGCCAGTTCTACTGCAGTAGCCGCCGCCATTGTGGTCTTGCCAACTCCCCCTTTGCCTCCAAAGAGAATAAATTGGAGTGATGACTGCGATACATGGCGTAATGACAAAGGATCCTCCTTACCATTTGACTACTAATTCCACAAAGTTGTAAGGAACAGCTGAAGAGTTATAGATTAGTAGCGTCCTGTTTTCATGTTCTTTTTGCAAATCGTTTACTTTTTGATCAAAATCACCTTCCTTTGCTTTATCTACTAAAAAGGCCGCATTCAAAAGGTTCATATCCCCATAAAGTTGGTTCTCTTTATAATCCAGACTCAGCGGTTTGATTGCGTCGAGCAATGCCTGTGTCTCCCTGGTTCTCTTTTGTTCGAGTGCCTTCTGTACCATTTCACCGATTTTGACACTGTCGGCATATTTTTTTTGCTTATCTTTTTCACGTAAGGCTGCTTCTTTCATTGTTTTTATGGTTTGGTTCTCTTCCACCACCTCGGCAAAAATCGCATCCATATCCTGCCAGCGAGCCCTTAAGCCCAGCTCTATCTTCCCTTGCATCTCTTGTAATAACTGAACAAGTTCTTGATGACGCTCCTTCAACAGCTTACTTATAATCATTTCTTCATCTGTAGCAATAGTACAATAGCGTACGGGGAGAACCGTATAGTCTTTCGCAACCGTTTCTAAGACCTGGGCATGGCCAGATACGTTATCCCTGGTGACATCATATTTTTGAATGGGTGATTTAGAAATTACTGCGGCAATATCCTGGTATGCCAGCGCATAAACTTTATCACCTCTGCCGCCAATACCAATCGGACCAAAATCCTGTTTGTTGTTGGTGGCAATGATACCATAAAGATAGAAGCCTTCTTCACCATTCATTGTTTGCTCCTTAAATTGTTTGAATGAGGAGGATATCTGCGATGCATCAACGCTCCTGGCCTGCGCTCCATATTTAGGACTAGCACACCTTTATTGATTGACAATCCCTTTTGTGTTCTCTCAATAAGAGGACTTTATCGACTTCAGCTTGAAGAGCTACTATAGACTATACTATCACTCAAATTGGAATTTTATCAAGCACAACCATCTCCAAATGTATCATTGAAACTCTACCAATAATTTACATATTTCTAGCAATAGATTCTCGACTGCAGTGCAGCATAACTATGCTTTTTCATACTTCGTTGTGGGAATGTTGGGTGCGGGTTTTTATGGATCAATCAAGCTTACAATGGAAGGGCTCGCATTTAATACTGCTAGCTTGTATACTAGCAGTATTAAATGCTATTCATTTGGATAAGCGAAGCTGCCTCGGAAGCCATTACCATTTCTGGAAACTAAGTCATTCCAAATGATGAGCTGTGGCGGCGCAGCGAGCCGCGTCCAGGTGGTGTTTCCAAATGCTTTTTACAGCATGGGGTGACTTACAGAGATAAAGTATGAGTTTTGTGATCTCGAACGCACATTCAATGCGCAATTTTGCCCGCGTTCCTGATTTGATATACCAGGAGATTTTATGACCAGTGGCATCTATATCTACGGCATTATCAAAACCAGTGATCCTCAAGAATCCCCGGGCTTCAGCATTAATAACGCAGCAGTTCCTCGGGTGTTTACTATAAACTTTCAAGGTTTAGCTGCTGTTGTGTCTATCAATCCCTTTACCCGCTACGAATCGCTCGAGCAAGAAAAAGCCGTCAAAGACCTGGCGATTCATAACCTTGTCGTTGAGAAAGCAATGGAACGATTTGTCATCCTACCAGTCAAATTTGGGACCATGGTAGAAACGAAGGATGAGGTGATGGCGTTATTGGACAAAGGTCAGGCCCTCTTTCGTGATATGTTGAGCCAGATGGAGGGACATATAGAACTGGATGTTGTGGCACGTTGGGAATTGCCCAAGATACTAGCCACTATCTCTCAGGAGAATGGCCAGGTGCGAGCAAAGCAACAGGAACTGACAGAAAAAGGTGGGAGCGTTAGTCTTGAGGATAAAATCATGCTCGGACAATATATTGGACAGGCAATGCAGACAAAGAAAGTGGAATATCAGCAGGCCATTTTGCGTGCCCTCCAACAGGAAGTGGAAAATGTCTGTCAGCATGATCTTGCCAGCGATGAGATGATCTTCAATGCTGCGTTTTTGCTGGATAAGCAGCGCGAGGACGTTTTTTATCGTGCTATTGATATCCTGGATCAAGATCTAGAGAGCCGTATTCATTTTCGCATCGTCGGTCCCCTGCCACCATATAGTTTCTCTACCATTGAAGTCCAGAGATTTGATCCAGCCAGTATTGAAGAGGCTAAGAAGACCCTTCGTCTACCTGCTGAGATCACTGATGAGTCGGTTCGCAATGCTTACCATCAACTAGCCAAAGAATATCATCCAGATAAAAGCAGCGCAGAGGAAGCGGGAGAATTCCAGCGTATCAACGCGGCCTACACCACCCTGCAAGATTTCGTTGAGAACGGCTTAATATATCCACAGGTCTATCAATGGCCAAATGAGATGAAGTAAAGCAGCGCATAATAATCCACAATGCGACTGCCAGGAGTGCCGATGGAAAATCAACGAAGACAGGTTGATGATCAGACAATCAGAAATTATCAGGTGACACTTCTTGAGCTTTTAGACAGGTTGATTGATAAAGGCGTGATGGTAAAAGGTGAGATTTTGCTCACGGTGGCCGATGTTGATCTTGTCTACCTTAATTTATCACTACTACTTGCTGCGGTGAAAACGGTTGAGCGTGCTGCGAGAAGTGGCGATCGCGGTGAAAGAGACATTCCTGCAAAGGAAGGGCCATCCCCGCAAGAGCTTTTAAACCAGTCGTCGGCTGCGCATAGCACTACTGCTCCAAAATCCGGAGAAGAGACAGATGTTCGCCACGCGCGGAACGCTCAACGCGATCATGACACAAGTGTCAAAGCGCCATTCCCTTTTAGTGATACCAGGCCACAACAACGTGCTGAATCCGGTATCAACATTGATCCTGAACATGTCGAAAAAGGGTTGGTGGCCTTAGTTTTAACCCTCGTCGACTTGATACGGCAATTGATGGAGAAGCAAGCTATTCGACGGATTGAGGATGAGCAACTGACGGAAACCGAGATTGAACGTGTCGGCAATGCCTTTTTTCTCCTGAATGAGAAGATCGCAGAATTGAAAAAGACGTTTGATCTCACCGATGAAGATCTCAACCTGAACTTAGGGCCTTTGGGTGATCTCCTATGAGTTTTATCAAAAGCTATCATGGCATGCCGTGTGGACATGAACTGGATTGTCTTCTCGATGCATCCAGCCCGTGTCTGAAAACAGTAATGGTATGCTCAACCCGCATAATCAAAGGAAGAGAAGAGGCTAATTATGGCAGAACAGGTTACTACTGCACAAACGACGAATGTAGCTGATCTCTTAGAGCGTATCCTTGACAAAGGAGTAGTTATTGTAGGAGATATTAAAATCAACTTGATCGATGTGGAACTTATAACCATCAAAATCAGATTGCTCGTTGCCTCAGTGGATAAGGCAAAATCACTCGGCATTAACTGGTGGGAAGAGGATCCATTTATTACTTCGCCCCGCATTAAATCCTGATACTTTTGCTTGATACGTGTGAACCCGCCGCAAACCACGAGGTGCAAACCTCTGGCCGATAGGCGGGTTTCTTTGTGGGCTTTAGCCAAAAATTCGTCTGACTTCCAGATTAGAGACCTTTTCTTCTCCAAAGGAGCAACCAGTGCCCTGATGCCAGCAGGAGACCCCACTCCTTTGGCGGCACAATTTTGCCTTGCTTGATTAGAGATTTTAACGAAGCATCCATATTGATTAGCTTCGCTTGCTTCAGAATTTCTAACACTTGATTTAGTGATTTGTCCGTTGCTTCAGGCTTGCCTTCCTGCTCTTCTTCCTGATCAGGTTTCTGTTCTGCATCAGTACGTTTTCCTTGCTTAGGTTTTTGTTCTTGCTTATCAGTTTGTTCAGATTTTTCTTTTTGTTCCTGGTCAGTATTTTGTTCAGATTTTCCTTTTTGCTCCTGGTCAGTATTCTGCTCAGGTTTTCCTTTTTGCTCCTGGTCAGTATCCTGCTCAGGTTTTGTTTGCTTTTTCCCGAAGCGCATAATTTCCTCCTGAGATCAGATAAAACCTATCGAGTACATAACATCATGAGAATGTTCCCTACACTGGCGGCATCTCTAAAGAGGAGGACATCTACAAAGAGCTTGCTTTAAACTGACCAGATATCTATAGTACACAAAAGTAAGAGGGAGGATCTGAATAGCGGGTTCCAGGAAGAAGATTTCATATATAATTGACCCTTTCTAAATATTCCCAGGTACCTCCTTGTTGTCTAACCTCTCATACATGGAGCTTGTTTACAAGTGCTTTAAGGAGTAAACAAGCGCACTCGCGATTTATTGTACGGTTGCTTTAACCTACACTGAGAATAGAACATGGAAATAGCTTTGTCAAGTTAGCTCTTACGCGGGGTGCAACGTAAATTTTTACAATTTCTTATACTAACGACCACAATCATCAGTGGAGCAATGATGCTCTTGCTCTAGGGAATGAGTTTTGCCCTGCTTTTTATTCCTCAACAACAGCGTTTGTTAAACGTTGTACCCGAACACGCTAATGTGATTCTGGCGCTCAATAATTCAGCTCTCTATCTGGGGATTGCTGGTGGTGCTGCTATGGGGGCCTGGCTTTGCGTTTCTTTGCGATTACATAGTTAGTCTCGATCGGCGTGATGAGCATGCTTCTGGCACTGCTCATCGTGGCAATCAACACTTGCCTGGACAAATGACATTCGCCCCCATGCTATGGAGATTTAATCAGCTTCCGATGGCCAGGTTTCTTGTATCAGGGCTGGCAGCATCACGCCAGCAGGGCCACACAGAAAATCCACATCTTCATGCAGAAGCGGCGTCTCTTCCGGGTTGACGAGGACCACACGCGCACCTCGTCGGACTGCGATTAGTGGCAGGGAGGCAGCTGGCTCGACGAGACCCGAGGTACCAACCGAGAGAAAGACATTGCTGTCCAACGCCGCTAACGCCGCATCATTGAAAGCCTGCACCGGAAGTACTTCACCGAACCATACCACATCTGGACGCAACCATCCTCCGCAGTTAGGACAACGCGGTGGAACCTCGCCAGTCTCCTCCCATCGTTCAATGACTGTACCTTCCTTAGCGCATTTTACGCGCTGGATGTTGCCATGAAGTTCTATTACGTCCTGGCTGCCAGCTCGCTGGTGCAGCCCATCAACATTCTGGGTAATCAACGTCAGGCGTGGAACGCGTTGTGCTAGATCTACCAGAGCGCGATGTCCTGCATTGGGCTCGACCTTCGAGACTAGCTCGCGCCGCCAGGCATACCACTCCCAAACGAGCTTGGGATCACGCTCGAACGCCTGCGGAGTTGCCAGTTTCTGTGGATTATATTTTGCCCATAGTCCAGTCATGACATCACGAAATGTTGGCACACCGCTTTCGGCAGAAATGCCTGCCCCGGTAAGCACCACCACATGTCGTGCCTCGCGCAGAGCGTCACAGAGCCCAAAAAAGCGAAAGCTTTCTGATTGATAATCGTTATCCATAACCCTCATCCCTTCTATCTGCGAAAAATTAACAAAACGACTCTCTTAGCTTACAAAAGCATTCATGCATGATTATATGTTATAAATGGATAATATGCAAGTAAATTGTATAAAGGTAAGTGTTGTATTCTTGATTAAATGCCTCAGCCTCTTGCCATTGGTTTGTGGATTGAGTATTATTTGACGGACACGCCAGCAATTAAGAGACAGTGCAGTATCTATTTAGCCGGGTCGTAACAGGCCGGGCTAATTTGCATGGCTGAAGCATGTTATTTCAATGGAGGGATACCATGAATACTATCAATAATACCGCAAACATCAAACCAGGTCGTGTGCAATCGGGTCGTGTGATAACCGAAGGCGACGAACTGTACTATGAAGTACGTGGCCAGGGACAACCGTTCCTGATAATCGCGGCTGGTGAGGGGAAGTATTATACAGCCGTTGCGGATTTGCTCGCGGACGAATACAAAGTTACTACCTACGATCGGCGCGCCAATGGGCGCAGTACAATGAACAATCCCCAGAATTTCGAGATCAGCCAGCAGAGTCGAGATGCGGTGGCTGTGCTGCATGCGGCCGGTGAGACCTCTGCCTTTGTGTTTGGTAATAGCGCCGGCGCTGTCATTGCGCTGGACATGGCGAAAACGCAGCCGCAGGCGGTGCGGGCAGTCGTGGCACACGAAGCGCCGCTAGCACGCGTGCTACCAGAAGCTCGGAAATGGCAGCGTTTCTTTGCCAGCATCTATATGACAGCCTTCCGCTTTAGCTCATCCCTGGCTACCTTTCAGTTTATGCTGGGTGCGCAGTTGCCCATCCTCCAACTGCTCAAGGCCAGCGGCGAGGCAAAGAAGCACGAAGAGGTGAGTAACGAACCCACCATCAGCGAGAAGGATGCAGCGGATGTCCAGATAAAGCTAGAATTGCTGCCAGTCACCAATTATCTGCCAGATGTTGAGTTGATCAAGCAAAACGGAATCAAGGTCTTCATCGCAATTGGAGAATGGGGACTGAAGAAAAATGCCTGGTATGCTCGAGGGGCTCGTATACTGGCAGGGCGATTGGGTTGCGAACTGGTAGCGTTCCCTGGTCACCACTATTCTTTGATCGATATGCCGAATGAATGGGCCGTTACGCTGCGTCGCCTCTTACACCAGGCAGAAACGGCCAACCGCTAGAATGCAGAGCTGGCATCAATCACGTTTGGTCACTGTAGTTGAACAAAAAAGTCAGCAGGAAATATATCTCTGCTGCCATCCCAGATGGTACTTCGAATTGATATATTTCCTTTTACGTTAACAAGAATATTGTTCTTAATCCTCTGGTAAGTAAATCAAGGCCGGGTTGTGCGCATCCAGGATGGAGGAAGTAAAGGTGCCCCCGGCATATTCCTTCACCAAGGTGAGCAGGTCATGCACGGCGGCCTCGATGTCATGGTGACCTGCGGCATGGTGCGCTTCGACGGTAATCAGGCACTCTCGCGTCTGCTCGACTGCAGCGCTGGACTCGCTCTGTCGCCAGCACCAGCGGCGTGCGACCACCTGTTTGGTTTCATCAGAGAACACCACCTCACCAGGTTCTGGATGATCTTCAGCGCTTTCGCCCAGCTCGCTGTAGCGCTCTGATCCATCGGCAAAATGTACCGTCACCGGTCCCTGCAGAGCACGCAACTCAAATACCGCCACAGGCAAGCCATAGCGAATGCTCACAAGATTACCAAGATCGACCAGTAGATTGATGCTCGGAATATCCCCTTTTTTTGTCAGGCGGCGCAACAGGGCTTCAGCGGCGCTACGGTACTGAGTTGGATCAACCCCAAAACCACGAAAAGCGCGCCGCCAGGCGGCCAGGGACTCAATCTGGCTCAGAGGAGTGTTGCCAATGCGTTCCAGGACCTGTTGCTGTTCGGTCTGATAGAGAGCCTGTACCTGCGCAGGAGTCGGTCCGTTTGTCACATTCCGTGCCAGAATAGCTCCACCAACGACTTGCGGATAGCGCTTCAAAATGTCCGGATGATATTGGAAGATATGCATCGCTGTCTCCACTTTTCGCAAAATTTATTTATAAAGCTCTTGCTCTGTATTATAAACGAAAAAAGGAAACAGGGCCAGATGTTATCAGATGAGGTAAGGAGGATGCTAAGCTTATCATTTATACTAGTGATTCTCAAAAGGTGGATGCATCTGAAATGATGTGTTTAAATTCGAGCAAAATAACAAACTCACTTTCATTTTTACTAGAAATTTGATGAAAAATATGGTACTTATATCAAGGTAAGCTACATTTCTGCGTTTAGACCAGCAGTATTTGTTGCTTTGCGATTTGCTGATAACAATCGACTAAAACACAAGTTTATACTACTGCTACTTCTCATTCTTCTCGTAAAGTCACATAGGCGGGCAACTATGGCGAAGCATATTGGTGACCTACCGCACGCGCTCAGTGAGGATGTGGCGCTGGCTCGACGTTTGGCTGGCAAGCAGCCGGCTGTTTTTCTCGACTACGATGGGACCTTGACACCGATCCGCGACCGGCCGGAAGACGCCGTGATTTCAGATAGCATGCGGAAGGCGGTGCAAAGGCTAGCCGAGCGGATGCCCGTGGTCGTGGTCAGTGGTCGTGATCGCAGGGTCGTGCAGGAACTGATGGGCATCAATAACCTGATCGTAGCGGGCAGTCACGGTTTCGATATTTGGAGTCCGGATGGTGGGGCCATACAGCGTGAGGAGGGTGCGTCTTTCGAGGGCTTACTGCGAGATGTGGAGACAAGGTTGCGTGCCGATTTGTCTGACCTTCCGGGCGTCCTGATCGAACCCAAGAAGAGTTCAGTGGCCGTTCATTATCGCCTTGTCGCAGAAGAAAAACGCCCTCGCGTCAAAAAGGTTGTTGATAAGATCCTTGGCGAGCACCCGGAGGAGCTCAAGGTTACTCCAGGCAAGATGGTCTTTGAGATTCAGCCCAAACTGGACTGGGACAAAGGCAAGGCGGTGCTCTACTTGCTTGAGGCGTTGGGCCTGGACCGAGATGATGTAATTCCCATCTATCTGGGTGACGACATTACCGATGAGGATGCTTTCAAGGCCCTGGAGGGGCGCGGCATCGGCATCTTTGTTGGTAGCGCCGATGACCCGGAGACCGCCGGTCGCACCACCTCTGCAGACTATGTGCTGAACACAATTGAGGAGGTGGAAGAGTTCCTTAACAGGCTTGCCACCCTGGAATCCTCAGACAGAAAACAAACGCTGCCGCGTGGAGGTAAGCCCAATCCACAGGACTGGATACTCGCTTATGATTCCTTCAATCCCGAGCAAGAGAGGTTGCGCGAGGTGTTGACCTCGACCGGCAACGGCTATTTCTGCACGCGTGGTAGCTTCGAGTGGGCCGATGTAGACGACGTTCACTATCCGGGCACCTACGCACATGGCTGCTACA
This sequence comes from Dictyobacter formicarum, assembly GCF_016587435.1. The sequence goes on along the minus strand of NZ_BNJJ01000003.1, from coordinate 126,089 downwards.
ATAAGGAGACAACCATCATGGGCGGTCGGCCGGTGCTCAACGAGGACCTGGTCAACCTTCCCAACTGGCTTGTGCTCAAGCTCCGCATCGGCGATGATGAGCCGATCAGTCTGAAGAATGTTGAGCTTCTGAGCTATCGGCACGAGGTGGATTTCCGGAATGCAACGGTGATGCGCAAGATGCGCTTCCGCGATCGCCGGGGCCGTGAAACGACGCTGGCCAGCAGGCGTTTCGTTAGCATGGCCGACATGCATCAGGGAGCTCTGGAGTGGACGATTACGGCTGAGAATTGGTCCGGCCCGGTAGAGGTTATCACGGCTCTCGACGCGCGCGTCTTTAACCAGGGCGTCGCCCGTTATCGCGAGCTTGAAGGCCGCCACCTGCATCCAGTGGCAAGCCGAACTCCACGTTGGGACACCATCTCCTTAGTTGCGTATACTCGTCAGTCTCGCATTTACGTAGCTGAGGCAGTAAGGACACGCGTGTACGGAGAGGCAGGCGAAATGGATATAGGGCGCAAGCGCTATCTGATGGAGGACTACGCCCATCAGACGCTGAGTTTTGATCTCCATCAAGGACAACCAGTCCGTGTCGAGAAACTGGTCGCATTCTATACCTCACGCGACCAGGCGATCAGCGAACCTCTGACCAACGCTGAGAAGATGGCCAAACGTTTTGGTACCTTCGATGAGGCCTTCGAACGTCATAAGCGTGCATGGAACGAACTGTGGGATGATTGCGATATCCGGGTGCCCAACGACGACCGGGTTCAGTTTCTGCTGCGCTTCCACGCCTCCCATGTTTTGCAGAGCTGCTCTCCCCATACGGCCGATCTGGACGCCGGAGTTGCCGCGCGCGGCCTCAACGGGGAGGCCTATCGCGGCCACATTTTCTGGGACGAGCTCTACGTCTATCCCTTCCTGAACTTCCGGCTGCCGAAGATCACGCGCGGCCTTCTGATGTACCGATACCGCAGGCTCAACGAGGCCCGCGCGCTGGCTCGCGACGCCGGCTACCGGGGCGCAATGTATCCCTGGCAGAGCGGCAGCGATGGCGAGGAAGAGACCCAGGTTGTGCATCTTAACCCGCGCTCCGGATTGTGGGAGCCGGATCTGAGCCGGAACCAGAGGCACGTAAGCGCGGCTATCTTCTACAATATCTGGCACTATATCCAGGCCACCGGCGATACCGACTTCCTGCTTGGTCCGGGTGCCGAGATGATGTTGGAGATCGCGCGTTTCTGGGCCAGCATCGCTCACTTCAACCCGGAACGTGGCCGCTACGAAATCCATGGCGTCATGGGTCCTGACGAGTTCCACGAGAAATATCCCGACTCGGATAAGCCCGGTCTGCATAATAACGCTTACACCAACGTGATGGTGGCCTGGATCTCGGATATTGCGAGCAGGTTGCCCGTCATGTTGGCAGAGCGCCGCCGCCGCGCACTTCGTGAGCGCATTAACCTTACCAGTCAGGAGATTGAGACCTGGAAGGATATGAGCCGCAAGATGTATGTCCCCTTCCATGACGATGGAATTATCAGCCAGTTCGAGGGCTGGGAAAATCTGGAGGAATTGGACTGGGAGGCCTATCGCCGAAAGTACGGCAACATCCAGAGGCTTGACCGCATCCTGCGTGCGGAAGGAAAAGAGCCCGACCGCTACAAGCTGTCAAAGCAGGCGGATACCGTGCTGTTGTTCTACCTGTTCCGGCCGGATGAGCTGAAGCAGATTTTTGATCGTCTTGGTTATGCTTGCACTCCTGAGATCATGCGCAAGAGCATCGATTACTACGATGCTCGCACCTCACACGGCTCCACCCTGAGCTTCGTATCGTATGCCGGGATCTTTGCAGATATCGACCTGGGGACCTCCTGGGAGCGCTACATGGTGGCATTAGAGAGCGACGTCGGCGACATCCAGGGCGGCACCACGGCTGAGGGTATCCACATGGGTGTAATGTCAGGGACGTTGGATCTGGTGCAGCGCAGTTATCTGGGCGAGGTGATTCGCGACGGCGTTCTTTACTTCAACCCCAAGGCCATAGACCATATGCGCGGCCTGACCCTCCCTATGCGCTTCAGAGGGCTACTGATCAACGTCACTGTCGAAGAAGGTCGCCTGCGCGTCGGCGCCGAGGTCAACAGCTTGAACCAGTCCGTGAAAGTGGGCGTCGGAAACCAGGTACGGGTGATCGGGTCCGGCGAAAGCTACACCTTCGATCTCTGAACTGAACCAGGGCAATTCTAATCTTCCTTGGGAAAGTGGCTTTGAGTTCCCATAACTGCCACTTTCCTACCCTTCGCGCTCGAAAAAGCTATGGTTGTTTGCCTTTGCTATCTTTGTGAGAGATGGTCAGATAGACGATAAAGCCAACAATCAAAATTGCTAGAACCAGACTGACCGTGCCCGTACCGATTCCAACGCCACCCGCACTTTTTGGTTTTCCCATCCAATCGGCAAACGAGGCACCCAGCGGCCGCGTTACGATGTAGGCGAACCAGAAGGCAAGGATCTCATTCAAACCCAGCAGCCAGTAGGCGAGGGCTGGTAAAGCGAATAATACGGCAAAGAGCATACCCGAAGATAAGTAACCCAGTCCCAGTGTGCTCGCGGTCATATCGCCCAGGGCTGTGCCGAGCGCGAATGTTGTAATTATGGTCGCCCAGTAAAACAGCTCACGGCGGAGCGTATAAATGCTATGGATAGACAGGGTTTTCTCGCTCGCGTACCAGACACCAAAAATAACAGCAAGTGCAGCTGCAAAGAACACGGTTGATACGAGATAGGGGATGCCTAATCCAATGTGTAGTACATCGGCGGCCATCGTACCAAATATGGCGACCATGACGACGGCTAGCCAGTAGATCGATGGCACATAGCGGCGTACTACAAGCTGCAATACGAGTGCGGCAAGCAAGCCAAGACCCCCGATAGCTACCGCGATAACAGGATCGATATGGTTGACCATGTAGTCAGAGGTTGTCTCGCCCATCGCGGTGGTTAGCAATTTAATGATCCAGAAGTAGACGGTAATTTCAGGAACCTTTTTAAGGACGTGCATAGCGCGATTGATAGGTTCAGCCTTTGCGCGCACCCGTGGCGCAAAGGTTTCGGCCTGCGCGTCAGCTTGATGCTGTGATATAGGATTGCTCATATACTAATTTTCCCCGATACTGGTAATTATGTTTCTGTCATTGCTTTTCATATGCGATTGTGAAACAAAAGAAATTTACTATTTCAGTTCACTTGTCGTATTGATCGTATCATATCGGGGATCGTCTATCACATGCTCTGGTACTCTTGAGCCAGGATCGCTATCAGACTCTGTGGAACGTGGCTAGATGACAGGAAGCAACTCGAACGAAAACGCTTGCGATCTGAGCAGGACTTATTCGGGAGGGCCGCGACGAATACGTTCTCGATACGCTTCAAATGATTGTTCTGTTACCTGACCTGTAGTTTCTAGTTCTATCCACCACGTTGCTCCGGCTTCACGATACTGCTGGACGAGTTCGATACTCTGGTGTCGATCCGTGGAGGGTGTAACATTCAACGCCACATCAAACGGTTCTGGCCCTGTGCGATAAGTATTGATATAGGCGACGGCGTCGCGAACTTCTGTAGGAGTAAGCATTTGACCAGTCACCTGATTGGTGGTCATGAGATAAATGCCATCCCAGCTAGCCGCCCTCTGCAGTGGCTTGCGGCGCGGCCACCCTCCAGCAAGCCAGATAGGAATGCGCGGAGATTGCAGTGGTTTGGGGAGCAAGCTAACGTCATGAATCTGATAGTGCTTGCCCTGGAAGCTAAAGACCTCACCGCCCCAAAGGCCATTTAAAACAGTCAGGCCCTCATCCAGTTTCTCTGCTCGAATCCTGGGATCAAAAGTCTCTCCGAAGGGGATAAAATCGAGATCATGATAGCCTAATGCGGCCCCAAAGATGAGGCGTCCGTTGGATAAGTAGTCGAGACCCACGCTCTCACGAGCTACCTGCCAGGGACGCCGGCGTGGCAAAGGCGTCAGGAATGCTCCGAGCTTGACCCGTTGGGTGCGCATGGCGATCGTAGCCAGAGCAATCCAGGGGTCCACAACCGGAAGCTCGGGATGCCCAGGCATAAAGATAGTATCCCAGAGAAAGAAACCGTGCCAGCCGGCCTCTTCAGCCTCGGCAGCCAGGTCTGCTAATTTGCGTGGATCAGCGAATGCACCAGCCGTCGGAATATCCAGCCCATACTTCATCACAGTCGACTCTCCTTTCAAGCTTTTATGATTGAATTTACTCTCATGTGAAATTTTAGCTGTTCTTAATGACACCTTCTGTCATATTTCCTTGCCATAGCATATGAATCTGACTGAGCCAGCTGGAGAAACACTGTATGGTAAAATAAAAAGCTACTCATACGCTGAACGAGTATGTAAATCGAAATGAACAGATAACGGCAGGCGACCCCTGCTTGCCTCTGTTTGCTTAAGTGCCATCGAGGCACTTCCGAAAGGAGATCGGAATGACCGCCAGCAGTAATCCACCGCGCGACCTATCTAACCAGAACGCAGTTCGTATCAAGCCATGGGGTGAGGGTGATCTGACCCTCTTGAAGCAATTACTGGGTGACCCAGAGATGACTACTCATCTTGGTGGCCCTGAGAGTGATGAGCAGCTCGCCAGACGCCAGATCCGCTACGAGCAACTCGCAGCATCTGGCAAAGGCCGGATGTTCAAGATTATCCATGAGGCTACCGGTGAGGCGGTCGGGTCGGTTGGCTACTGGGATAGTATCTGGCGCGAAGAGCCGATCTATGAAATGGGGTGGGCGGTGCTTCCCGCCTTTCAGGGACGTGGCATCGCGAGCGTAGCAACCGCTCAGGCCATCGCCAGTGCCAGGGCGGACGGCAAGCACCGGTTTCTGCACGCCTTTCCATCTATTGATAATCCACCATCGAACGCGGTCTGCAGGAAACTAGGATTCACGCTGGTTGAGGAATGTGAGTTCGAGTATCCAAAGGGCAACTTCATGCAGTGCAATGACTGGCGCCTTGACCTTTTCGAGCGTCGCTAGACTATCATCGGAATAACCAGACTGCCACGCATCTCGCGGTGCGCTCAATGAAGCGCATCGCGTCTTCTCATGCTCTCAATTTGGGTGGGGCTGGTTTTGGAGTGAAAAGCCCATTCGCAAAAATACGCTAAAATATCGCTGGTATTGACGCTCAGGTGCAGTGCCGCCGGCCTCATGGAGCAAGAAAGGTGGGTGGAATGTTTAGAAGAAATCTATGCGCTGGCAGAAATTACCAGCGCACAGAAAGAAAACTAGCAGGTAGCTATTGAGCGTTTGGCCTGCTCATCTGGCTTATCGCTCCTTGTAGTAAGGGACGGCTAGAGGGTTGCGTTCAGCAAAGGGGCGTTGATGCCAGTATGGGTAGATGGTTGGAATTTCGCTGGCCTTATCGAGCTTATCGACCTGCTCGGCAGTAAGATTCCAGTCGACCGCGCCGAGATTGTGTTTGAGTTGCTCTGCGTTGCGAGCACCAACGATAACGCTGGCGACCGTGGGACGCTGCAACAACCAGTTCAAAGCGATCTGCGCTACCGACTTGCCCGTCTCCTCGGCTATGGCGTCGAGTGCATCCACGATCTCATATAACTTCTCGTCAGAGATACGAGATCCCTCTGAGCCTATCTGCTGCACGCGACTGCCCGCAGGGGCTGGCTGGTTGCGGCGTATTTTTCCGGAGAGTACTCCTGAGGCCAGAGGGCTCCAGACGATCGTGCCGACCTTTTGATCGAGAGCGAGTGGCATAAGTTCCCATTCGTATTCGCGCCCGGCCAGAGAGTAGAAGGCCTGGTGGGCCGCATAGCGCGTCCAGCCGTAGTGCTGTGCGGTGGCAAGTGATTTCATCAGGTGCCATCCCGAGAAATTAGAGCAGGCGATATAGCGTACTTTGCCGCTCTGCACCAGGGTATCAAGCGTGCGTAGCGTCTCCTCAACAGGAGTAAGCGCATCGAAGCCATGCATCGTATAGATATCGATATGATCCGTATTCAGGCGGCGCAGGCTGTCTTCACAGGACTGGATCAGGTGATAGCGTGAAGAACCCAGTGCGTTGGGTCCTTCGCCGGTGCGGAAAGTTGCCTTTGTTGAAATAAGCAACTGGTCGCGCCGTCCCGCGATAGCCTTGCCTAGAATCTCTTCTGCCAGGCCTCCAGAGTAAGAATCCGCTGTATCGAATAGATTAACGCCCGCCTCCAGGCAGATATCGACCAGGTGACGTGCCTCGTCCACATCGGTCTTGCCCCAGGCACTAAAAAAAGCGTTTCCCCCACCAAAGGTTGCTGTCCCAAAGCTAAGTGTAGAAACTTTCAGGCCAGAACCGCCAAGTTGCCTATATTCCATCGATTGGCTCCTCTCTTCTACTGACTACAACGACATGTTTGAGCTTGAGAATGGACACATCCACGAACGTCGTTCCTTCTGGAAAGCCAAAAGCGTCAAACAGCCCATAGTGATTTCTCAATGGAGCAGATTGCACTTCCTGGTGAAAAATGATACTGGATGTGGAGGATGGATATCTTCCTGAACCCTTATAGTACAATAAAATGTAGACCAATTGCTCGTCTGACAGTGATACAGATAATGCGTCACTGTCAGACGAGGCTGGAGAGGACGAACAAAATGTCCGTAAATGAGCAGACATCAGAAATGGAGATCAGGCAACCCCAATCTCGCCATTCTCCATCTGTATCGCAATCAATTGAGCATAGAAGCCACCGCGTTGGACCAACCGCTTATGCGTGCCCTGCTCCACGATACGTCCTTGATCAAGTACAAGAATGAGATCCGCGTTGCGAATAGTGCTGAGCCGATGGGCAATGATGATTTGCGTACAAGAGAGATGATTGAGACTCTGCTCAACAGCCCGTTCGGTCGTCACATCCAGCGCGCTGGTAGCCTCGTCGAGCAAGATCAGTGCGGGTTTATTCGCCAGAGCACGGGCCAGGGACAGGCGCTGGCGTTGTCCTCCCGAAAAGACGCTTCCTCCCTCTGACAGCAAGGTTTCGTATCCCATCGGCATCTTTTCGATATCCTCATGAATAGCTGCAGCTTTGGCGGCCCTCATAATCTGTTTTATATTCAGATCTGGATTATTGAATGCGATATTTTCACGCACTGATCCACTGAAAATGAAGGATTCCTGCAGGACGACTCCAAACTGTTTCCGCACCTCCTGATAATTGAGCTTCTGAAGAGGAATGCCGTCATACAGGATCTCTCCCTGTGTAGGAGTATTCAAGCCGATAAGCAATTTGCCCAGTGTGCTTTTGCCCGAGCCTGTTTTGCCAACCAGAGCGACCTTCTGTCCAGGATGAATACGTATTGTAATATCCTTTAAAATCGGTGGAGAATTTTGGTCATACTGAAAACTCACATTCCTGAGCTCGAGATTTCCCTTCAGCTTAGGTGGTAGCTGAACCTGTTGTAGATCCTGCTCCGACTCACTACCAAGCACATCCGCCAGGCGATCAAAGTGTGCATGAGCTATCTGTAGCTTTTGTCCACTAGCGGCCAGCGAGCTAAGCGGCATCAGGAAAGAGACCGCCAGCGTACTGAGTGCCAGCATGGAGCCCATAGACATGGCGCCATTGATGACCTGCATTGCTCCTATCCAGAGAAGGAACAGAGGTGATAAGAATTGCAGGATTTCAAAGGCAATGCCAATGATAGCCTGGAGATAGTTGCGCTGGTTCGAGATATTCATTTCATCAAAAAAGAGATTTGTCCAGCGAGCCAGTGCCCGTTGTTCAGCGCCGGCCGCTTTCACAGTGGCAATGCCTGACAGTACCTCATTCAGGTAGCCCTGCGTTTTTCCCTGTGCAATCAGATCGCGCATAGTCAGTCGACGAATTGGCCCGGCAGTAGATAACAGCAATGCTACCTGAATGGCGCCAATGACTACCGTAACGCCAGCGAAAAGCTTCGATTGTATAATTAAGACGATAAGGTAGATGATTACAGAAGATCCGTCGAGCAATGTAGAGATTAACTGGCTCGTTAGCAGATCGCGGATGGCCGCATTGCTTTCTGTACGCGCCAGCAGATCACCATTCAAGCGCATTTGAAAGAAGCGATAAGATAAGCTGAGCAAATGCTCAAGGAAATTGAGCATCATTTTAGCATCAATACGTGTTTGCAAATAAATAAGTAAAGAGACGCGCATTAACTTCAGCACACCTTGCATCATGATGAGAAAAAGCATGCTTATCCCGAGCATGATTAAGAGATTTGTTGCTTTGGTTGGAATAATGTAGTCTATTATCATCTGCGTTAGCAGTGGCGTTCCTAGCCCGAAAATTTGCAGCAAAATAGAGATACCAATAATCTGGGTAACGATCCCGTGCATATTTGGTAGTGAGCGCATATATGTCCAGAGAGAAAGTGTGCGTGGTGAAGTTTGCCGCTCAAAGTTTGCTCCCGGTTCAAGCATCATTATGATGCCAGTAAAGCCTTCTTCAAACTCTGACAGAGATAACCTTCTGCGCCCGGCGGCTGGATCAATGATATCGATATATCTGCGAGTGCAGCGCTCAATTACCACAAAGTGATTAAATTCCCAGTGAGCGATAGCTGGCAATGTGATGAAACGAAAATCGTTCGTTTTTAACGAAACGGTGCGCGTGCGCAACCCATATTGGCGGGCAGCCTGAACGATAGTGAGAGCGGAGAGTCCATCACGACCCACGCCACAGCTTTCTTGGACATCAGAAACTCCGACTGAACAACCATGATAATTCAAGATCATTGCCAGGCAGCATGCACCACATTCCACTGCACTCATCTGCCTCATCTCATGGACGCGGCGCCAACGTTTTTTGCGGCGAGGAGAGGAGGGAGCCGATTTGGATTGCTGTTGAGATTTCTGTTTTTCTTGTTTCGGTTCTTGTTCCTGGACTAACTGCAGCGCAGGGGCGGCCTGATCCGCTACTACTTTTGTTTCTGCTACTTCCTGCGCGATTTGCGGTTCTTTGTTTATTTGGGACCCGGCGACAGAGGTCTGTGGAACTGCCTGATCATTGTCCGCAACTAGTGGACGGCTGGGCAGTGAAAGCAGTTGTGGTCCGGAAGATTGCGTTGTATTTGTTTGCTGGTTTTGAGCGGGCAGTGTGGGACTGGTGGGATTTGATACGGGATGCGCCTCGTTTTCCGGCGTAAGACTGGGCAATGAAAGCAACTGCGGTCCGGAAGATTGCGTTTGCTGGTTTTGAGCGGGCAATGTGGGACTGGTGGGATTTGATACGGGATGCGTTTCGTTTTGCTGCCCAAAACTAGGCAGCAAAAGCCGGGGAGGCACCTGAAGTTTTTGTTGATCTTTTGGTATTATGCCTTTCTGCAAAAACTGCGACTTCTTTTTCTGTTCCATAATGCGTCTATACCTTTAATTTTTCGAGTAGTTGATTGACGCCAGGGAGTAAGGAGAATACGCTCTGTGATCCCGTCTGAATCTGAGCATTGCATAGGCTGCCTGCATATAGTCGTGCTGAAGCTGTGGATCCGATAGAAATAGTGACAATGGTAGATGGTCCAATGACTACCTGTGCCAGTCCTCCTTGTAGCTTGAAACGACTGCGGGCTTCATCTGGACTGATAATATTTGTATCCACATGTTCGACAACGCCAGTTACATTGATTGGAGGCGAGCCAATACTTATGACTGCGGGTTGCCCGGTATGTAAATGTGTCCTCTGATTTGGTGCGATGAAGAGTTTTGCTACTGTTGCTGTTTCGTTTTGTTCGCTTATCTTCTGCTCTATAACCACTCCCTGACCCTGAATTACGACCGGCACCTGGATAGAAAGGGCAAATCCTCCCGCGCCCACAAGTGCCAGCAAGAAAATCCAGAAGAAGATCAAGGCAGGCGGATAGGATACGCGTAACAATACTCCCTGCTCATGTTTCTGCTGATATCGCTCGATAGCACTCTTTCGGAATATCGGTCGTTCTGACATGGATATAACATTTCCTCATAAACAGACGAGGCAAAGTCTAACACATACCGCTGCCCTGTGTTATATCTTTGCCTCGTCAACATTGGTATTCCTGAGCCTAGAACAGGAAGACTGGTATCAGTTATGGAAGCAGGGTGCTGATTGAATTGCCGTTTGCATCAACATCAACTGTAGGATTGACCGCTACATTGTTGCTGCCAAGACCAACAGATCCAACAACTCCAGTAACTGTGTGTGTTACAGGGGTAGCAACGGAGTTAACGGTGCCAAGCAGGCCTTTTACGCTGACATTGTCAAGCAGGCAACCACCAGCAACCTGGTCCAGCTGCTCGTCTGTGATTTCTTCCATAATCTGCTCTGTGACTTCTTCGTTTTTCTTGCCAAATTTGAACATGGTATACTCCATTCCATACAACGTTTGCCTATACCAGTACCAACCATCCGGGTTTGCTGGCAGCAGTGAATGCTGGCAAACAATATTTCGTTTCGGGCTTACACTACCGATGCGACAAAATATCCACCCTTGCCGGCAAAATCCATTTATGCCGTTAGATATTCGCACCAGTAACAATAAGCATTTCCAAGAAATAAGTGCTTTTCTTGAAATTGTTGAGATTGTAGAATAAATGCCTTGCCGTTATCCTTGGAGCGTCACTATTTTCCAAAGCATTTTCTGCAGTCTCACTCTGTTATCGTAAAAAAGAAAAAAATGTTGCGCGGGATTTATTCGATCACACAAAAATACATCCAGGTAACAAGCTTATTATAGCCATTTGTGGTCTATATTTCTGATCAAATAATCTAGTAATTTTAAGTGCCATGAAACAGCCTGGTAGGCCAATCGACGCCGTATTGATCCTCTAAAAATTTACCTGGTGTAGTAGAAATGACTTTTAGGTTAGCGTTTTGGCTGATAATATATTTCCTGTAAGAAATCATCTGATTGAGAAATAAATCAGGAATAGCCTTTTTGGCTGATAATATATTTCCTGCTAAGAAATCACCTGGTTGAGAAATAAATCAGGAATAGCCCTTTCGGTTGGCTTTATGGCTAGCCGCGCAACATTACCATATCACTCCCGATAACTATGTGAGATTCCAAATTATCCTTGAGGAGCATCATGTATCAACGACAACGGCAGGCCTTTGACCGTTCACTGGTTGAAAAGCTTTATGATAGACATTCTCGTGATATTTTAAGATACATTCGTAGATATATATACACAAATGAGGATGCCGATGATTTGCTGGTTGAGGTTTTTCTCGCCGCTATTGAGAGTCAGACGCTGCCCACATTGAAAATAGATGAACAATTTGCCTGGCTGCAGCGTGTGGCACGCAACAAAGTGGTTGACTACCAGCGAAGAGTTACCAAATATCCAGCAGTAACTCTGGACGAAATGCTTGATAGCCCATTCGATGCAGATCTGATTACTCCGGAGAAAGCACTAGTGGAGAGAGAAGAAGCGGAACTATTGCGCGCCCATCTGTCTGTACTACCAGAACTGCAGCAGCAGGTGTTGCAGCTTCGTTTTGGAGATGGCTTGCGCACAAAGGAGATTGCATCGAGACTGGACAAGAGCGATGGGGCTATTCGTTCCTTGCTTTTACGTTCGCTCAATCTTTTACGGGACCTTTATATCACGCACAACAAGGAGCGGATTAATGGATAGGGATGACGAAAATCAAACAATAGAGAATGTAAATGAGAGGGACGAAAAGCTTACAATAGAGAACGTAGATGAGCAGGTAGAGCACTATCTTTCGCTGTTGCCTGCTCCTGTGAATGCGATGCCGTTGCTGAGTGCTATCAGTGATCTGCAAAGTATCTATACTGAGGATCGCAGACTGGAACAGGCCTGGAAGCGTATCAACAACTACGTATCGGTTCTTAATGCTGGCAACAACGTTTCTACGGAGGAGTTGTCTACGATCCAGCTCGCTCGGGAAGAAAAAAAGATCATACCAGTTGCTGGATTGTTTTCTCGTTCGGGTCCATATAGAACCGGTAAACGCTCACTGCGGCCTTCCCGTTGGAACTGGCGCATAGTGGCGACTGGTCTTGTTGCAGCCATTCTGTTGCTCACTATCTTCGCCTGGCCATTTGTATCTTATGCTCTGCACGGCACACTGCTTGCTGGTCTACCATCAAGCACACCGCAAAGCCAATCCACGGTGAATGTCTCCAGTATGAAGGAGTATAGCGGCCAGTACTTTAAGATTCAGTATCCATCCGACTGGGTTGTGACGCAGGTCGCGACTGGTGACGGCTACCTGCAAACGGTTCATCTGCGCCCATCGACCACGAGTGCTGTTTTTGTCAATATTAATGTGTTGACCAATAGTACCATTTCAGCTGATCAATTGTTGCGGATGGACTCTGATGTGAAACTGGGAACCAGACTCAAAACGAGTGCGATCACTTACCATGGCATTCCCTGGAAAGTTGGCATCGTTGAACGTACGGGTTCCACCAACACCCAGGCAGGCAAGCTTAAGGTTGCCTATTCTAATCAGGGGACTCCTTACAGGATTGAGTTTGGTGCAACGGCGGACAAGTTTGGCGCCTATACATCTGTTTTCGATGCTATGTTTGCCTCATTCTATGCGCAAACCACGCCGGTAGTCAGATCAACGGCTACAACGACGAGTACGACAACAGTTACAACGACGGGTACGCCTGAAGCAGTGGCCACGCCATCCGCCCCTGCCGCACCATCACCAACAACCGGCACACTCGGTCTGAAAGTATATAGCGGCCAGTACTTTAAGATTCAGTATCCATCCAACTGGGTTGTGACAAAAGTCACGACTGGTGGCGGTTACCAACAAACGGTCCAACTGCGCCCATCGACCACGAGTGCTGTTTCTGTTAATATTGATGTTTTGCTCGATAGCCCATTGCCAGCTGACCAATTACTGCAGATGGACTCTGATATAAAGCTGGGGACTCTGCTTAGCACAAATTCAGCCACCTATCACGGCGTCTCCTGGAATATAGGTATTGCTAATATTCTGGATCCGGTATTGAATCAGCCGCGTAAAGTAGAGGTTGCCTATTCTAATCAGAACACTCCTTACAAAATCGAGTTTAGTGCGCCTCCAGATATATTTAATGCGAATATACAATCTTTTAATACTATTCTGACGTCATTTAACCCGACAAATTAGTGAGGGATTACGAAAAATCAATTGGTTATGAGCTAGCAGAGGGTGACAACGCGTTGTGCAGAGTGAGTTGTGTAGGAGCAAATTCTGCATACGCGTTTATCCAGCGATGCTTTTGAATGAGAGAGGTGCATTTTGGAGAAGAATAATATACACGTTCAGGATGAGCTAGATGGAACTGGGCAGTCGCATGTCAAACAGTATTATCACAAGACATCAATGCGCCTGATCTCTCTGCGCATTAGTATTGTTACACTTTTGCTCGTGGCTTGCGTAAGTTTTTATATCGGAGCTCCGAGGCAGCATGCCTATGCAAAGAGCATGTGTGGCGTGATTTTTCCCTGCCCAACACCTACGCCTACATCACCCCCACCACCCAGGCCCACACCGATTCCCACATCAGCGCCGAATCCGATTCCCACATCAACACCGGTTCTGCAGCCGTCTCCCACTGCGGGGTCAGGGCCAGTTTTAGCACCAACGGCCAGCGCATCACCTACAGCGATCGCGACCGCTACCCCGACCAGGGTAGCGAAAAAAACACCTGTTCCCAACCCGACACGTATACCTGTAACCCACAATCAGCAAACAGACGGCCATATACCGGATCAATCGGCGGGAAGTGGATTTTCACAGATGCTGATGATTATCGCCCTTGTTTTCTTCGGCCTGCTCTTTGTTCTCGCCGTCGGCCTGCTGATTTTCCGCCGTATGCTCTTGCCCCCGATCAAGGTTAAGACGCCATCGAGTGGTGCTTCTTCCTGGACGCGTACTCTCGCGCCCGACTCCTTCACTGGATTAGAAGGGATCAACGGTATACAGGAAGCACAACCCACCGGGTCTGCCTTTCCCCCTCTTGCAACTATGGATAATGATGCTGCTACTCTCGCAAATATAGTACCATCGTCTCAACATTTTCCACCGGATACTGCAGGTGTAACCTCCGCCAACGCAGAAACAGCCTTGGATCTGCGGGCCAATCATGATACTACCAGTCCCTGGTATGATATAGCTGATGAGCCGTTCACCACGTAGAAATGGATATCCGCTAATCGGTCTTTGTTGCCTTACCTGCATATGTCTCGAAATGTACAAATTAAGCAGAAGAGAGATTGCATAGAAGGAGTGGAATGCTTGTGTGATAGTAGTGAAAAGGTGAAAAAAAGTACGTGTAGCGCTATGAATTTTCAACGTCAATTCAAGCTTAATGAGAAATTTGGATTGCCTTATCGGCAAAAGACAGTCACAGTATCACCAGCTATAGTATCAAAAGAACTGCTCATTATGCAGATTGGGGATGGATTGTACCGCCCATGTCAGGCTCAACGACACCGGTTTTTCATACCCCTTATGAAAATCGCCAGATCATGCCTAATTTCTTTTATCAAACTGCCCCCTGGCTGGAAAAACGCTTTTGGTCTGGCCCTCTTATGGAGGAATAGCATATGCACGGTTTAATCTTCGTAACATGGGAGAGATACCTGGTCAATCGCTTTGGTAATTCATTTCTCACTTCCTATCGTGTAAAAATTGGCGTGCTCCCACCTTCGATGTCTAAGCGTCCCCCTCGCTTCTATAGTCTGGTGAATCCCAGAATTCCGATATGAAAGCGATGAGAAGACGTGGATAACTGCGTCTTCCCTTCTTCTTTTATCGTCGATAAATAGCTGCCGTTCTTTATATATAAAGATATATATCCGAAATATATATTTCGAAGAAAGGACCAGATAAAGAGCTGGTTTGTAAGATGGCTAGCTTTTGAGCAATAGCAATAGCAGTTTGAGGGCGAAAAAGCCGAGTGCGAGACCACACAGAAGGTTGATGAAGCGGAAGAACAGGGGCGTCACAAAACGCCGTCCCCAGGCGATCAGGCCTGCCATAAAGAAACACCAGAGCAATGCGCTGCAGAGAAAACCCGCCAGGAATATCACGAGGTTTTGTGGGTTGGGCGAAGTTTTACTACTTGTTGTCATAACAGTACTTCCGATGCCAAGCCAGAATGCAATCGGCAGCGGATTCGCCAGGGAGAGGGCTGCTCCCAAAGCGAAATCACTACGGGCACTTGATGCTTTTGCCTCTGCTACTTTTCCACGATAGGCATCTCTGAGCGCCTGCCACGTTAACAGCAGTAGTAACAGGATGCCGATAGCGCCTAAGATCAGACGGACGAGGGTATTTTGTACCAGTATGGCGGCGCCAATGAATGCGATGATTGCCCACAGTGTGACGCCAATCAAGGCACCAAGTTGTAGAAACAGAGCGGAGAAAAAGCCTCGATCCAGGCCGCGCCGTAAAAGCTGGGCCGTGATGGCACCAGGCGCGGCAAAAAAAGCGAGGCCAATCCCGAACGCGGATAAAAAAAGTAGCATCATAGAAACCTCCGTGATAGCTGGCAAAAATGCTTTATGCCTGATTGCCAGCCTTATCGTATTCAGCGCGTAGAGGCTCGGCGACTTCTTTTGCCAGGCGGTGCAGAATCCCCTGTGGGTCGGGAACGGGCACGTGATAGATGATGTGCGTTGCTCCTGCGTCGATGAACGTGCGCGTCTCCTCGTATGCTGCGTGCAGATCAGAGGGATCAACAGAGATATGCCTGGAACGTTCGATGGTAGCTGGATCACGTCCAATGGTCGCACAGGCGTCGTCCAGGACTGAGCTCTTATGGCGATATTCCTCTGGGGTATTGACGCTGCAATCCCAGATATCTGCATGGCGGGCAACCACGCGTAGCGTCTGTTCGCCTTCGGCTCCGATAACAAAAGGCGGATGTGGCCTCTGAATGGGCCTGGGTTCACAATATGCCTCATGCAACTGATAGTAGCGGCCTGTAAAATTTACAACGGGTTGTGTCCACAACTGCCGGGTTAACTCGCATGCCTCATCCAAACGGCGAACACGCTCACCGGGAGGAGGTAGTGTGATGCCGTAGGCACGGTGTTCTTGTTCCGACCAACCGGTCCCGATGCCAAAATTCAGCCGACCATGGGCAATGATATCGATGGTCGCCGCCATCTTTGCCAGTATCGCAGGATGGCGATAGGTATTGTCCGTGACCATGACCCCAACGCGCAAACGTTGAGTGTGGGCGGCCAGCGCTGCCAGTAAGGTCCAGCTTTCCAGACAAGGATCGGTGGGATGGTCTCCGAGGGACATCAGATGGTCATTGAGCCAGGCATGTTCAAAAATGGGGAGCACATCAGCTGCCTGCCAGACTTGCAGCAATGCTTCATGCGTTGCATGTGTTGGCGCCGTTTTAATGCCAAAGTGTAGTGATTTGTGTTGCATCATAAGTACTTAACACTCCTTCTAGTATCTGTAATGCTGCTAGTATATGGTGTTTATGTGTTAAGATACAGACAAAAAGTAACGTATATACAGCTAACGACATAAGATATAGAGGAAGAATCATAGTATGGCCTTAGAAACTGAAAAGCTACTTGATGAAACTGGCTGGCGCCTGCTTCAAGAGTTGCAGCAAAATGCACGCCTCTCCTATACAGAATTGGGACAGCGGATCGGACTTTCGCTGCCGTCTGTCGCTGAACGGGTGCGTAAGATGGAGGAAGCGGGTATTATTACTGGCTATCATGCCGAGGTTAACCTAAGCAAACTGGGGATGCCGGTTCAGGCTGTTATCCAACTGCAGGGCATTGGGGGACAGAGTTGCCGTAACGCCGTTTCACAGGTGTGCGAGCTGCCGGAGGTGCTGGAATGTTCGCGCGTGACGGGCAGTGATTCGATCATCGTCAGAGTTGTGGCTACCTCGCTTGATCACCTGGCTAAAGTCATTGACCAGCTCTCCCTCACAGGCATACCCGCCACGTCGATTATTCGCGCCAAACCGATGAAGCGTCATGTGATCCCGCCCGAAATTCTTGAGCGCGGTGCAAGCGAGGATGACTTTACAGCGTAGCGCCTGACGTGTCGTGCCGATGCGACAACTGTTTTTAAGGTTGATGCGATGGCAGGCGAAACGCATTTCCAAGGCTGAGGGCGCAGATGATCAGAGTCAGGAGTGCGATACCCATGGCCATAAGCGAGAAGTTTAAATGCGTGCCCGCGATCTGTCCTTTGCACTACAATCTGTCGGTCAGGACATTGAAAACCTTGTCGCTGCTGTTGTCGAATCATCTTCACAGCTATTATTATGGTGAGCTTGATGTTGTGCGTGAGCTTTGTACGAACAATGCAGGTGCAGAAGAGATCATCTTATTCTGAGTAATAGCACATAGTATATTCGTTATTGATGATATGCCAGCCCTGGATGACTAACAATGGTTGTTTGTAATATTGGCTAATATTAATTGTATAGATCCCTTAAACTTGAAAACGCTGCAATATATATTCTTGCATAGATATATACAGTCAAGAATGCTCTATTACTATAAACATTTATGGACGTAAAATAACAAATAATTCTATGATATTCTAAAAAATAAGAGTTGTGAGTAGCGAATAAACATGCTTATCCTGGCCATCCGTGAAATAAAGAGGTTTCCCCTGATCCTCAAGAGTATCTTTTTGTGTATCGTTCTTTTTCTCCATACCTCACAGCAATTTGTTACTATACAATTGCATTTTAGTGTTTGTGATGAAAATATAATCGTTTAAATATAGAGGGAAGGTACCTATGGTTTATTTGGGGAGGACAAATATATATTTTTGAGAAGCGATGTGAAGAAAGTGATACGATACTGATAAGTCTTGATAAGGGAAGGATGTATTTATGAGCATAAATGCAAGCATCCGTAAACTAACAATTATATTTATGGTTATGTTTATTGCTGTCAGCGGATTTCTTGTATATTGGCAGGTAGTGAAAGCGGACCAGGTGACGGCATCGCCACATAATCCGCGCCTCTGCCAGCCAGAGAATGTACCTCGGCGCGGGAATATCTATGATCGCAATGGAGTAGTGCTGGCGTATTCGGTTCCCGATGCAAAGGCATGCGGTGGATTTATTCGCCGCTATACCGATCCTTCATTAGCTGGACTGATTGGTTATTATGTGCCGGGAGGCCTTTATCCACCAACTGGCCTGGAGGCCCAATTCAACGATACCTTGAGTGGGGGAACAGGACAAACGGCTATCAATAATCTTGTGAACAAAACCTTGCATACGTCCCAGGGTGGTAACAATATCTACCTGACTATTGATGAGCGCATTCAGAAGATTGTGGCGCAGGATTATAGTGACTACACGCCTGATCCAACGGGAACTGCTTACGTCAATCATACGTATCCAACGTATCCAACGTATCGAGGATCAGCCATAGTGACCGATCCTCATACTGGCGAAATTCTAGCTATGCTCAGTTCTCCCACTTATGATCCAAATAAAATGGTTGAAACCTTGACACATTCGCAGGACCCGACTTCATATTACAGTCAGCTGATCAAAGCTCCAGATAATCCTTTGCTCTATCGTCCGACACAGGGACTTTACTCGCCGGGCTCAACTTTTAAGACGGTGACCATGCTGGCGGGGCTTGATTCGGGAGCAACAACGCTGGATCAAGAGTGGGATATGCAGAATGCGTATAAGCCCTGGCACGTTCCGGCGACGGCCAACAGTCCAGCTACGACGGTTGTTGGTGATAATCTAGGCTACGGACAATATGTTTTCCATTTTCCTGTTAATACCGAGTTTGGGTTCGCCAACTCGGACAATATTATGTTTGCCCATATAGGGGTGAACGCTGGGGAACAGAAATGGCTGGATTATACCAGACGTATGTATTTTGATCAGACTATTCCGGCTGATTTTCCGATTGCCAAAAGCCACGTTTTGCAGGCTGATGGAAACCTCAATTTCGCCAATTTTGTCAACGATGTATACGGGCAGGGCGTAGATTTTGTGACGCCACTGCAGATGTCGCTGGTGGATAATACAGTGGCTAACAATGGTACGTTGATGCGCCCGATGCTTATCTCCAAAATTACGGATCAGCAGAAGAATGTAGTGCAGGATTCTGCACCAGAGCAACTCAGCAACGTTGCCAGTCCCGATGCGGCCTATAATACGCGCATGGGTATGAACGCAGTCACGACCTGTGGTAGCGCCTGGCATATCACCGAGGACAATCGTCCACCGACTACCATTATTGGCAAAACAGGTACCGCCGAGGTTGGGGGCGGTCGAAGCCCACATGGTTGGATGATTACGCAGGGTCCCTTCGATATCAACAATGCGCAACAGGTGCCGGCACTTACTATCGTAGCTATGCGCGAGAACGGTGGTGAAGGTGCTTATAGTATTGGACCCGCCATCTGGCACATGTACAGTGACATCTTTAACCAGAACCTGGTCAAAACACAACTGCCCGCCTGGAATAATCCAAATACGTTCTGCCCGGCCCATAATTTATGGCAGTCATACTCTGGTCCTCAAGTGCATGGCAATCAATAGATACCAGCACTGATTGACTGCTCCTGGTCGAGCGCGTGTAATAGTGCCTGACGATTGCCAGCATGGTGAAGATTATAACGGCCCTGCTGGCGATCGAACAGGGAAATCTCCATCAACAGGTTTTAGTCAGGCTGGAGATCGCTTTTCTCAACCAAATTGCTGCATGCATACTGTGATTACTGTGAGATATATGCAGGGATGTTTGTGACCTATCTGTGATTCTACGTCGTTAGCATAAAATTTTAATCAGAGAGATTGCTCACAGAGGAAAGACGAAGGATGAGAAAAAAGGAGAGAGCATGATGGAAAAAACTCAGCTTGAGAAGGTGGTACAGATACCCGCTGACGCGGCCCTGCTGGCAGGATCGCTTGTGCTTCCCGAACATGCCGTGGGCCTGGTGGCGTTTGCTCATGGCAGTGGGAGTAGTCGTTTTAGTCCGAGAAACACCTTTGTTGCCCGGCAATTGAATCAAGCAGGCATTGGCACCCTCCTGATGGACCTGCTCACTGAGGATGAAGATAGGCGTTATGAAACGCGTTTTGATATTAATTTATTGACCGAACGCCTGCTTCAGGTCACACACTGGATGCAAAATCAACCGGACACAAAGGACCTGGCGATCGGTTACTTTGGAGCAAGCACGGGTGCCGCCGCAGCCCTTAAAGCCGCCGCATCACGGACCTCTTTGATCCGCGCTGTCGTCTCTCGTGGTGGCCGTCCCGACCTGGCAGAAGAAGCACTGGAGCACGTTCAATCTCCTACCTTGTTGATTGTAGGTGGGAATGATCAAGTTGTCCTGCAACTGAATCGTGCCGCTTTTGCACAACTTCCTGGTGAGAAAGAGCTCGTCATTGTTCCCGGCGCAACGCACCTGTTTGAAGAGCCCGGTGCTCTGGAGGAAGTCGCCCGATTAGCAACCATCTGGTTCAAACGATACCTGTATAGCATGTCAGAACCGTAGCTTCATCCCATCACTTGATGAGGAATCCTCTTCTATGCTCCATCATCCTTTTCATGCAGCACATGATCAGGTATTATAGTGTTGTACCTCAATTTAGTGAAGTATAACACTTGATTATGTTTTAGCGCATGTAAGAAAGTTGAATTGATGGTAAAGGTTCATATTATTGGAGGGCCTGGCAGCGGGAAAACAACTTTAGGACAGATGATCGCAGCTCAATTACATATTCGGCATCAAGATCTGGATTGGATCGATCTGGCTCCCGGCCATGGTGAGGGTGAGGAGGCATATATCAATTATGCTTTTGAACTAGCCGAGCAGCCTGACTGGGTCACTGAAAATATCGGCTTGATGTGGACGGATCCGTTTCTCTATCGAGCCGATTATATCGTGTTGATGGAGATCTCCTGGCCCGTGGCTGCCTGGCGCATCATTCGTCGCCATATCTCAAAAAGCCTCCGTGACATCAATCCATATCCCACCAGACTGCTTTACAGCTTCCTGAAAGGTACACGCCAATATTATCTCAATCAGGTGACCGCTGATACAGCGGCTACCATGTGTGCGTACTTGGAAGAACACGGAAACCATGTCGAGCCACCTGACACCAATATCTTGCTCAACCGTCTGGCCACATATAGGATGGATGGTCCTCCTGGAGCGCCACCTACGGCAGAGTTTACGCGCCGGTACCTGGCAAAATACAAAGAGAAAGTCTTTGTGGTCAGAAACAATGCCGATAGAGAGCATTTGCTCGAGCTTCTCGCGAAAGATAGCAAGTAGTAGACTGACTTTTTGCCTCTATGGAGCTCAGTAGTAATAAATCTCTTCTATTTCTATCCATGCTTCCTTAACTATGTTAAAATAGTTACACATTTGGCATTATCGCGTAGAAGAGGTGTTTTATGACGCAAACAGATCATAGAATTGAAAGGCCGCATCCGTTAGCCGCTGGCAAGAAGCCACGCCTGCGCTTTGCTCCCAGTCCGACTGGATTGATGCATATCGGGGGATATCGCACGGCCCTTTTCGATTGGCTCTATGCTCGCCAGACCGGCGGTTCATTTATTCTGAGGATTGAAGATACCGACACGTTGCGTACCGTTGAGGGAGCCGTCGAATTTCTTATAGAAGGTATGCAGTGGCTGGGTATGGATATCGATGAAGGCCCCGACGTGGGCGGCGACTATGGTCCATATTATCAGACTCTTCGTCAGGCACTCTATCAGCAGTATGCCGCACAGCTTATTGCATCTGGCTATGCCTATCGCTGCTATTGTACGCCCGAGCGGCTGGATAGCATGCGCAAAGAGCAGCAGGCTCAGAAATTGCCGCCGCGCTATGATCGTCGTTGTCGTTATCTCACTGATGAAGAGCGCGCCGCGAACGAAGCGGCTGGTCTCAAATCAACCGTGCGCTTCGCTATGCCTTTAGAGGGGGAAACAGTAGTACGAGACGAGCTACGTGGTGATATCACGTTTAGAAATGCCGATATCGACGACGCCATTCTGCTCAAATCGAACGGGCTTCCCACCTATCACCTGGCACATGTCATCGACGATCACCTGATGGAGATCACCCATTTGATTCGTGCAGAGGAATGGATCTCCAGTGCCCCGCTGCACAGCCAGATCTGGAAAGCACTAGGCTGGGAAATGCCGTTGATCTATCACGCGCCCGATGTGCTGGGCAAGGACAAACGCAAGCTGAGCAAGCGACACGGTGCCTTTTCCTGGAAGGAGTTGCGCCAGCAGGGCTTCCTACCCGAAGCGGTTTTTAATTTTCTTGCCTTGATCGGCTGGTCTTTTGACGATAAAACCGAATTCTTCACACGTGAAGAACTAATTCAATCCTTCTCGCTGGAGCGTATCAGCGTGTCGGGGGCAATCTACGATGCTGAGAAACTGGCCTGGATGAACGGCGTCTATATTCGCAAACTTTCGCTTGAAGAGCTGACACGGCGTACCCTGCCCTATATGGAGCGTCCCGAGGCCGAGGGCGGTCTGCCAGATGCCATCCAGCGTCCGCTCGATCCTGCGTACACGCAGCGTGTGCTGAGCCTGGAGCACGAGCGACTGCGCACGCTGGGCGAGGCTGCGCATGCTGTCTCATTTTTCTATACCGAGGATTGGGAGTCTGAAACGCCACTGATCCAAAAAGGGATGGATGTGGAAGGCACAAGAAACGCCCTGCTCCGCTCGCGCGACCTGCTGGCAGGTGTGGACTCCTGGGAACATACTCATTTAGAGGAGCATCTGCGAGCTCTGATGACAGAACTGGCCCTCAAGCCCGCTCAGTTTCTCGGCACCTTACGCGTTGCAGTCAGTGGGCGCAAAGCCACGCCACCACTGTTCCAGATGATCGAAGCGCTGGGCCGCGAAAGCACGCTGTCCCGGATCGACCGCGCCCTGAACAGTCTGGCATAATCTGTACTTCCTCACATGCTTGCCGGATACGACACCCGAGCGTGTCGTATCCGGCAAGCAGAAATTCTTCCATTGTCTGGTTATGTTGTGGTTATATGTTGATGGAGACCGGTTGGCCGAGCGGGAGAAAGCGCAATCGCTGCTCGAGTCCAGTGGCCTTAAATGTTTGTTCGATCTCGGCGTGGCCCTCGGTGAGGTGCGTCCAGCCCTCGTAGTGAATAGGGATGACGGTGGCCTCACCCAGCATCTGCGCAAACTGCGCTCCTTCCGCTGCGCTGAACGTCAGATTGGCCGCCCCAAACCTTTGCGTGCGGGCCGCCCCGAAGTGGAGCAGGGCCACGCCGAGCTGATAGTGTTGAGCCATCTCTACCAGTCCCTCGAATAAGACGGTGTCCCCTGAAATATAGAGGGAGCCGTGGCGTTGTCCCTCCCATTCCAGTAGCCAGCCATTGACGTGGCCGGTGGCTTCCTTTATTTCTGCGGGACCGTGAGATGCTGGTGTGGCCGTCACGCGAACTTCCAGACCATCCCCAGTTTTTAAGGCGACTGTTTCCCAGGTAGCGACCCCGTGAGCGTTGCCGCCCAGGTGCTGCGCGGATGCCGGGGTTGTCAGGGTTTGTTTCCCCTGCGAGAGATAGGCCCGCCCGGCTGGATCAAGATTATCGCCGTGCTGGTGATGGCTCAGCAGAATGGCATCTACCTGTCCAAGGTCCGAAGTCGAGACAGCCGGGGATGTGGTTTTGCCCACTATTTGCTCTCCAGCTCTATACTGGTAGCCTGCGGGCTCCAACGTTGGGTCCGTTAGAAGGCGCAACTGGCCAATCTCGATGAGGACGGTAGGGCCGCCAATGTGAGTGAGACGTAGTTGATCAAAGGATAACTGGTTATCCATGCTTTGCCTTTGCATTTCTGTTAAAGTAGCCTTGCCAAGAAAGCGCATGTCGAATGTTTGCTCTGTAGACATGTTGTTATCTCCGTTCAATGGTATCAAGTAGCGTCAGGGCGCCATCTATCGCCTGATCCATCTGCTGTGGATCTTGTAACGCGCGCGCTAAGACATAGCCTCCTTGCACGACCGCGACGAGCATGGTTGCTATGTTGGTGGTATCGATACTCTCGCTGAGTGAGCCTTCATTCTGGGCTTGCTTCAGCGCCGCCGCAATCTCCTGTTGGGTATAAAGAAAGTAGGATGAGATAGGATGGCGCAGCCCTTCCTGGCTAAGTACCTCTTCCTGGGCCATTCTTCCCAATCGACAGCCGCGCAATGCCTCTCTTGGCTGTTTCAAGTAATCTCGCACGCGCTCAAGTGATGGCTTATCGCTATGCAGCGCCGCATTGAACGTCTCTCGCATCTCATCCGCAACCTCATTGAGGGCCGTCGTCGCTAGCTCGGCCTTACCGGCAAAATGATGATAGAAGCTGCCCTGTCCCGCCCCGCTGCGTTCCTGCACTGCCCGTGGACTCATTGCCTCATAGCCACGTTCCCAGAGCAACTCTTTCGCTGCCGTAATCAAATTCTCCCGTGTGGACATCGCATCTCCTTTTTTGGTAGCTCCCTATGTACACTAATTTTGTACCTACTAGTAGGTACAAAATTAGTGTACATACCAGTAGGTACAATTGTCAAGGAAGAAATATATTACGTGAATGTTCGAACAATTTTTGCACCAATCTTCGAACGTTTACATGAATGCTTAAACACTGGCGATTTTCGCCTACCTGATAGCTCATGGTAAGGGTGAGAGAGTTTTTGCATGAAAATTGGGCTAATATACTCATCAGATAAAGTATGTGAATGATATGATAGGGCAATGATAAGCTTTTCCATAGAGAGGACATTGGATTTATGGACAGATCTGCGCCAATTGGCGTTTTCGATTCAGGAATGGGTGGGTTAACAGTACTGCAAGCCATCCGTAAGGCCCTCCCCCAGGAGCATTTGCTCTACATAGCTGACTCAGCCCATGCTCCCTACGGCGATAAGTCTCTGGAGTATATCCAGCAGCGTGCGCTAATGCTTACACGTTTTTTGCTTGAGTATGGCCCAAAGGCATTGGTGATTGCATCCAATACAACGACGGCAGCAGCGGCAGATCTCCTTCGCTCAACCTTTCCTGTGCCGATTGTCGCGGTGGAGCCAGCTTTGAAATTGGCGGTCTCCTCCACTAAAACAGGTGTTGTCGGGGTACTTGTGACCGTTGCTACCTCCCAAAGCGCACGCTTTGCTACACTGCTTGAACGCTTTAGGCAAGATATTGAAGTGATCATACAGCCTGCTCCGGGGCTTGTCGAGCAAATTGAGGCCGGCGAACTCACCAGTTCGACAACGCGTGCTCTTGTCGAGTACTATGTCACACCACTTCTCTCTGCTGAAGCAGATACCATTGTTCTCGGCTCGACCCATTATCCCCATCTCCGTCCACTTATTACAGATATAGTCGGGCCAGAAGTCATGCTGATAGATACGGGAGAGGCAGTTGCACATCAACTACGTCGGGTACTTGAAGCTGGAGAATTGTTGAATGAAGATCCAGAACCTGGCGGCGAGCAATTTTGGACCAGCAGCAATACTCAACGTGCACAGCAAGTTATTTCTTTGTTATGGGGCACTTCTGTTGACGTGCAGCAACTGCCGAGCACATTCATCTGAGGAAATAGTCCCCTGACATGAATATTCGAACAGAAGGTATCGCCTGAGCTCATTTTTGTTCGAACATTCGTGCAATGTACCACCTATCGGGTGATTGTATTTACCTGATGTGATATTTGCAGCTTGACGTGACTGATGAATATACAGTATCCTGAAAAGATGGTGAAGCATTAATCCATTTTTATCGCTCTAGATAGGATAAGAACGATGATTTCTCGAAGTGTTTTCCGAAAAGGCATGTTACTTTTAGCTGCTTGTAGGCAAGTCAGTAGATGGAACAGAATTGCTTATTACTGACGAACCCGGAGCGCTAGCTCTGGCAGAGGGCACAGGCGATGACCATTCCTGATGCTCCTTGATGTTGTGTTGGCCTCAATGTAATATTCCCATTTCTTCACAACTTATGTTTCCTGGCTGATCCACGCCTCTTGCGAATGGATCTTTTTATGTTGCCTGAAACTCCCATACATCCGTGCCCCTCCCTTTCCTTTTTCTTTGCTTTTGGAGAAATCCTACATTTTTCATGCAGAAAAGAAAAAGAAAAGGAAAAAGAATGTCTTCATTTTCAGATCATCAAGTGAATGATCATAAAACAAAGCACATGAGGGGTGCATCTCTCAAACGTCGGCTTCCTCTTGCAACCTTGCTCGTAGAGCGAGGGGTCTTTACACACATTGATGAAGCCCGTCGATGGGTGATGGCTGGAAAGGTCCTGGTGAACGATCAGCTTCTGGACAAACCAGGGATGCTTGTTCCTCGGGAAGCACATCTTCGTGTGCGTGGAAGATCACGCTATGCAAGTCGAGCTGGATACAAATTAGAGGCAGCCCTGGATGCATTTGCTATCGAAGTGGCTGGGCAAGTAGCTCTTGACTGTGGCGCTTCCACTGGGGGATTTACCGACTGTCTTTTGCAACAGGGAGTAACGCTAGTCTATGCGGTTGATGTTGGCTATGGTCAACTCCTTGGTCGCTTACGCGTCGATCCTCGGGTGCGAAATCTTGAGCGAACCAATTTGAGCGATTTGACATTGGATACGTTAAGTCCTGCGCCAACGTTGATCACACTGGATCTTTCTTATCTCTCGCTTACCAAAGCATTGCCTGTTGCAACAACATTGCTTGCTCCAGAGGGGGAGATCCTGGTGCTCGTGAAGCCGCTCTTTGAAGTCGAGAGCCATGATGTAAGGCGGACCGGGCACATTGATGATGTAACGTTGCTGGTTGAAGCACTTCAACAGGTATTGGAAGCAGGAAGGACCTGTGGGCTGAGCCTACAAGGTATCGTCAAGCTGGCGCTCAAGCCGCGTCATGGTGTCCACGAATTTTTTGCTTCATTTGCTCGCCGTCCAGGTGCGCTCAACTGGCAGTATGATGAGCACACATTGCTTGCCATTATCCAGGGACCAGGTGTTGGTGAGGCTCAAGCAGAATAACCGCATTTTTTCAATTGCTGGAGGCTAGAGCTTTGCTCTAGCTCTCCAGTAGATTGTGTTGCTATCGAAATGTTGGGTGCGTCTTTGGAAAAGTTATTCAAACTTTACACCTGTTGTTTAGCCATTTGGAACCAAAAATGAAGGAGGGGGAGTGAAGTTATGGATGGCCTTTTGGTAAATGTCGTTATATTTACGAGCCATGGCCGTACATGAAAAATGTTCCTGGACATAGGCTCTGGCTTTTTCGCGCTTGATTTCATCTATGCGGCCGATCGCCTGGACCATTTCCTTGAGGTCCTCGACCAGAAAGCCGGTTTTACCATCTTTGACAATTTCTGGGGCCGCTCCGCGCGCAAATGAGATGACCGGGCAGCCCAGGGCCAGCGCTTCGATCATTACCATACCGAATGGTTCCTCCCATGTAATCGGATTGAGAAAGCCACGGGCATGACCCATCAGCGTCAGTTTTTCTTCGTACCCGGCTGGTCCATGGTTGCGTATGAGTTGCCCATCGATCTGGGGCTCAATAATCTCTTTGTAATATTGTTCCTGATTCTGGCTGATTGTGCCCGCCAACACCAATGGTACGCCGGCTTGCTGCGCTGCTTGAATAGCCAGGTGGGGCCCTTTTTCAGGCACAAAACGGCCTAGCCATAAAAAGTAGTCTTCTGGTGGATCAGATGGCACGCAGTATTGTTCCAATGAAATACCGTGATGGACTACTCCAATAAAATGAAGCGGAAGGCCCTGGTGCTGTCGCGCCTGTTCACTGATGGCGACGATTGGAACATGCTCAGCCCAACGAATAATATCGTTCTGGCTCAACTCTGGTGGAACTTCCTCTGGCTGGAACGGTAGATTACTATGTAGAGTGGTAACATGCGGAATACGAGCGTGCGCAAGGAGTGGAAATAAATACATATCTCCTCCCGATGATAGATGCGTGTGTATGATATCGAAGTCGTTATCATTAATATAAGCCAGAGCTTGCTGCAGATATTCACGTTCTTTCTGCGTATCGTGCCAGGAAAATCCCTCTTCCAGCAGACTATGGCTGGTCAACGAGACAAGATTGGCTGCCGTCTGACTGCCAGAAGCTGCAATCAAGGTGACCTCATGCCCCTGGGCAACCTGTTCTTCAACCAATATGTGGAGGACTGTTTCTGTTCCGCCATATGCTTTGGGCGGAACCTCTATCCATGGGGGAGCTAACTGGGCAATTTTCATATATACATGTCTCCTCGCGTTTTTTTGTGCCCCTTTTCTTAAAACAATGTTTTAACAGGAGGTGTCATATTGTACTTACCTGTAACACGGTTAACCATTTTCTATAGTTGCTATGAGAGAAGTTATGGTTAATTTTGGGGTCCGAAGTAGATTGTAATATGAGTATAACGCTGATAAGTATTTTTCATCCTATATAAGAGGTAGCAGGCAGGTGGCATATTCTAAACTATATGCCACCTTGACAATTAAATTATTGGCTAGAGATGGAGAAGCATGTCGTACTGGCTGAAGAATTCGTTGAAGCCAAGGCTTTTGTAGTGGGCGAGCAGGGGGCTCTCCTCGGGCTCGTTATAGAGTTGGATTTTAGCGCAGCTGGCGGCTAGCACGCGGAGCAGCTTACCGAACTCAGTAGCGGTCAACTGGCTGCGGAGCAGCACAGCCTGGATGCGCAATGTGTCGTTGCCGCGCTGCACAACGAAGGCGTTGATCTGGCCATCAGGACCAGCGATAGTGAGCGCTTCAACGTTGCTAGTTAGCAGACTGGCCAGCTCCAGACTCCAACTGGGCCACTTCGTGTAAAAGGGGGTCCAGGACAGCAGGGTTTCTATCTCCAGGCGTTCGATTGTGCTGGAAGGCCCGACAGGCAGATCCGAGGTCGCGATTTCCAGGCCGAGCAAGCGGCGTTGCGTAACAAAGCCGACACGTTCATAGAGCTTAATGGCAGCGATATTCTGGGTCAGCACCTCGAGCTGGAGCAGCGTTAGTCCACTATTTTTTGCCACGCGTACCATCTCGGTTGCCAGGGCCTTGCTCGCTCCGCTCCCACGAAACTCTGGCACGATGCCGAAGCCACCACACCAGCCGCGTGTGCCACGCGTGCCCATGCGAGCCATGCCAACGAATGTGCCCTGCGTATCATGCATCACAACACAACGATTCGCATCGATCTGATTGGTCCGCCAGAAATCAGCGACCTGTGCCGCAGTCATGGTAATGGGCATAAAATAGCCACTGAAGCTGCTATTGTGGAGCTCTGCGAGCTGTTCAAAGGTGTAGCCCAGGGCATTAGAAAAGCGATACTCGTGCATATAGATGTGTTCACTTTCTTTAAGTTGTTAGCCTGTAAAGATGCCAGGGTTATTATAACTCACGCATAGAGAGGGTTCTAATTATGAGAGCTCTTCTGTGCTTGCTCTCACTATTGCTGAAGACAAGGGTAATCCCACAAAGTTGCTGTACCATCTGGCGGCTTCGAGTACGGCCTCTTCTGAAGCCGCATGTTGCGTGAAGTTTTGGAGCAGTATCTCAATCGAGCGTTTTCCCATTTTGCGCTTCCACGTGCCGACAACGCTTCCTGTAACGACAAGCGTCGGTAGAAAAATGCCATTATTGCCTGGAACAATTTTATCAGCATGTTCGGCGGCCAGCACGGCACTGCGATCTTTATAGCCAAGTAAATATTCATCAAAGCCCGGCAGTAAGTAAATACTGGTTGCAGGCAGTGACTGATAATCTGGAATATGATTGGCCATCCAGTACTGCTGGCCATTGATTTTTTCCGCTATCAGCTCTGATCTGACGGCCTCCAGACCGCTTTTAGCATCGGTAACGGTTAATCCAGCCCACCTGGTGAAGTCCTGCACGCTGGCTGGTCCGTGGCTAGTGAAATAACGCCTGGCCAGCTCGGCCAATGCTTCCTCGCGGGATAATTCGCGCGGCTGCGGCACCCACTCGTCTAGCAGGACAAACGTTTGCTGCTTACCCTCAAGTGGACCCAGGCAAATCAGACCGGTTTGAGCCATGTGGAACAGGAGATGGTAGCCGCGCTGCCCCTCGGTGCGAATACCTGCATTTTCTAACAACTTCATCAGGTCAGGACGAGATAAGCGCTGTCCACCTTTAAGCGCGTCGTGAAAAAGTAATCTGGTGTGCTCAAGAATGGCATCATCCAGTTCGAGCTGCTCTCGTCTGTGCTTGCTAGAGGCGAGCATGCGTGCAACCGAGAGCTTCAGCATCCATTTGGCATCTTCTGCTGGTACAAAGTGCAGTGTACCACGCATAGGCCAGGTGCGCAGGATCTTCCTATCGACGATAGCCTGCTCAATCTCTGCCACCGTCGCGGCTTGCATGCGCAGGCCAATAGCCCACAAGGCCTGTAAATAATCCTGTGCCTGCATAGAGCCCATCCACCGCACCACCTCTTCAGGTGCCTTGAATTTCTCTCCCATAATACGTTGGCTCAATAGTCGCTGATGGGCGATATCCAGTTCCATCGTTTGTTTCTCCCATTATTTTATACAGCCATTCTTCAGCCCATGTTTTTGTTGTAGATGGATGAGCGCATCCGCGCCCGAGCTGTTTTTTATGGTGTTGTGCCAGCCATGCGCTTAAAGCGCATGGCTGGCACAACACCATAAAACCTTTTTGAGCGCCGAAGGCGCGAACCGCCAGGGGCCGAAGGCGCGAACCGTATGGTTTTCAGACGCATTCTCAATACGTAAGAGTATAGCAAAGTGCAAGAATCGTGCCAAGAGAAAACGAGGGGCAGGAGGAAAAGAAGAAAGAGAGGAGTTGCTAAAAAGCCGATAAGCGTGGAAATATTCCTACGCTTATCGGCTTTGATAGTATCAACCTGCTTCGACCTATGGGGTAGGTGTGGAGGAAGGTTGACCCTTGCTCAGGCGTACAGTACCGCACATGATCGGATTATACTGGGCTGGATCGTTGAGATTAGTACCATAGTGAACCTGTGCAGCCCAGCCGTTGTCCGGAATCGATGTGACGTTTGGGAACGTTTTAGTCAGGGTGGCCGTACCCTGGGAATCAGCGGTCAGGGTTCCCAGATTATAAACGATGTTGCCGATAGTCTGGCAGGTGCCTGTATGCAGATGAGCAGCGTGATTAGAGTTGGGAGCCAGGCCATGCACGTTCATCTGCACCGTCAGTGTGCCATTAGCCAGACTGAGCTGAGCAACGCCATTACTTTGCTCATTAGGATCAGCAGTTGGGCCTATTATAGCAGAGAATGTGTTGCCAGCGGCTCCTGGGGCTGTACCTGTAGCGACAGCTGTACTTGTCTCAGTAACCGTACCGGTTGCTGTGGCAGTTGCGCTAGCTGGATTATATGGCTTGATATTACCGCAGGCGATAG
Source organism: Dictyobacter formicarum (assembly GCF_016587435.1). The sequence goes on along the minus strand of NZ_BNJJ01000003.1, from coordinate 94,658 downwards.
CTACTTTTTGTGCAGCTGCTGTACCCGTACCATTATAGATCTGGATACGCATATTAGATGCGGTCAATGGCGTGGTCACGCTAGTGATGGTAGCGGTATTCTTGATATTTCCGGTTGCGTCTGCCGTCAATGTGGTCGAATAGAGGCTAGTCGCTGCTGCTGTTGGTGCCGCCGTAGAGGTGCTTGTACCCGTGGGTGCTGGGGTCGCTGCGGTGCTAGTAGCGGCCCCGGCGGCTGCTCCAGTCGTGGGGCAGGTGCTCTGTTCAATATGGACAGGATGGGGACTGTTTGGCGTAAAGCCGATCAAGTTCGGATTTAGAGTAAGTGACTTGCTGCCGGCATTGTATGTCATGCGAATGACGCCGTTTGGCGTATGAACCATAACGGCACGCGCAGTGACCGCTGCCGTTGCCGTACCCGTTGCCGAGACAGTACCTGTTGCCGCAACTCCAGGAGGAGCGACCAGCCCCGTCACAGCTGCCTTCGCATTGGTACCCAATGCAATAAAGACTGTTGTAAGGATGAGCGTACAAAGCGTCATGCTGATAAAGATGGCATGAGAAATCGTGCTTCTCTTTCGGGATGACTTAAACACTTTACTCCTCCTTTGATGATGAACGTGTAGACCGCATAGTTGTGAGCTTGTCTCGCTGTCATGTAAAACGGCACATTGGCAAGTCCGAAAAATTACTGCTCAGCTTCTAAATGACGGTCATATTATATTATGCAAGCATTGTTGGCAAAACTGCAATATCAGCAATATGCTCGGCTAGCATCAGGTGTTTTAAAATAAGGCATACATTGATCAGGATATCTTGCTCTGCTTGCGCAACTTTTCCAGCTGAATATAGTATTAATGCCATTCCTCCATCTGGTAAGCTTGCACATCCCACCATTATTTATAGTGAAATAGCTTGTATATTCAATTAAAACATCTTATAATTCATAAGATCTCTTGTACATGTACCTATTTTCTTCTTATTTGTCGGTAAGATTAAAAAAAGATATAAATTTCTCCGATACTTGTCGATAAAGAAATGTGAAGCTGGCTGATTTGCATAGTATCTTTCAGCCTATGCTGTGATGAGAATGAGATGTACAGCTCGCTGTTGTGATGCCCTGGTGAGAACATATCTTTATGCTATGAGTAAAGAATGTATTTGTCCAGATGGGATAGTCGAGTTAGAGAGGTGCGCTCATGTTTAAACATATTCTGGTCCTGCTAGATGGATCACAGCGGGCTGAGCAAGCAATTATCCTGGCACAAAAGTTAAGTAGTCAGATACCCGTACGCCTCTCGCTTTTATCTGTCATTGATCCAGAATCAAAAGATCTGCGCCTCTCGCTCTCGAATGTTTTTGATGATCTCTCTACTGCTATTGAGGCGGAAGAGAAACGCATCACTGCGTATCTGATCAGCGTTGTCCAGAAATATCATCTCACAGATGTTCGTTTTCATTGCTATATCCAGGATGGGAGCGTTATTCCAACTATCTTGCGGGCGATCGAAGAATTGCAGTGTGATCTGGTAATTATGTGTAGCCATGGTCGATCTGAGCGGCGTTCTCAGCATCTGGGAGGGGTCGCGCAACAACTAACGCGGCACTGCCCCATCCCGCTACTGGTTTTGAAGAATGGAGAAGCCATTCCCACAACCGCCTACCCCGACCAGCGTCGTCCTCTGCACGCCATTGAAATCGCCGTAGCTTTGGACGGCACACCCGAGTCGGAGAAGGCCATTCTCCCGGCGGCCCAGCTGGTCGTGGCTATTGCTGCCCCCAATAAAGCCACCGTACACCTGGTGCATATCCTGCCCTTGCAGGCGCAGTCGATCAATGAAGGAATCAAGCGGCTCAGATATACACCAGAATACGAGCGCGCCTGTCACTATGTACATGAACTGGAGCGACGGCTGCAGGTAGAAGATGGTCTGAATATTATGACCACTTCCTCAGTGTTTCCAGCGGCGGATATCCCTTCTGCGCTGGCCTACTTTGCCGAGCAGCGTTATGGTAAAATCGCGGGTGGCAGTGATTTGCTGGCCATGTACTCACGTGGACGTCCAGACAGAGATCAGGCGTCCAGTGCGCACATGACCGAGGCCACTCTGAGTACTACAGATAAGCCAATCCTGATCATTTGATTGCTTATGAAAGCCTTCAGGCTTTCTCGCTACCTGCTGCACCTGTGTCGGGGATTAGAAATGAGCACGCAGATCGGCGAAGCGATTAAGGGTAAGCAACTGGCTATCCGTTGCCGGTTCAGTTATCTCTTCATGTTCGAGCACCCAGGTCTGTGGATGGGGCACATAAATAGCGTTGAGCCCGGCGGCCAGCGCTGGATTGATGTCGGATCGTGGTGAATTGCCGATCATCCAGGTGATTCGTGTTTGTAGCTCTAGCTGGCTGACAATCTGATGGTAGGTAGCGACATTTTTCTCTGGCACAATCAACACATTGTTGAAGATCTGCTCAATGCCCGAGCGCTCTACCTTCAGGCGCTGCTCCTCCTGGTCGCCTTTGGTCAGGAGCACAAGGTCATGGCGTGGTGCCAGGTATTCCAGTGTTTCCAGCACACCTTCTAGCAGCGTGAGCGGATGTGAATGGATCTGCTCTCCCAACTGGCGTACATACTGAAGCTGCTCATCACTGATGGTATCCTCGGCCAGTTGCTGATACGTAGCCAGTAGACTATTGGTGAAGTTGGTTGCCCCATAGCCCATCAAGCGCTCTGTCTCATTGAGCACCTGCCGCACCTCTTCATGGGACAGATTGGAGTGATCGAGAAAGCTGATGAAGTCATGAATGGCCTGCTCAAAGTAAACATTGTTTTCCCAGAGCGTATCATCCGCATCAACTAATAGATGTTGTCGCATTGTTCTCCTGCTTTGTTTTTACTGTTTTCATTTCTGTCCAGCGCATCTTCAAAAGGTTATACGTATAACTAATATTATACATATTAGCTCTGCGGATGTCAAAACATGGATGAGGAAGTGTAGCAACTCTTCGCGGACGGGCGCCTGCGCGCTCGAGCCCTGTTTTTATGATGAGTGACAGGAAAGGTACGCCGCACCTTTCCTGTCACTCATCAGGTTTTTTGTCTGCTTTTCAGAATATGTGATGCATCATATGTTCTGAAAAGCAGACATTTTGCTATTTCTGGGTTGATTGTTTGAATGGGGCGAGGTGTTTGTCAAAGTGGCGCTGGATGTAACCATAGTATCCGGGCAGGTTGGCGTGCAGAATACGCTGCAGGTCGGTGCCGTAGGTGTCGAGTACCGATCCGAAGGTGACGTGCAGGATCTGGCGCGGCGCGAACTGGTTTAGCAGTTCAGGTAGTTGCTCGTCGGTCAGGCGTTCGGCTGGTAGCGTTTCGTCCAGAACTGCGGAGACATGGTAGGTGCGCCGATCGTTTTCGTAGTGGTCACGCGTGAAGTCCCAGATCTCGCGGAACAGTGGGCGATCGACCGAAGCGATCAGGCGCAAGGCTTCCAGATAGCTGGTGCCAGCTGTTTTCAGGTGTACCAGTCCTCCTGTCGCTTGCATGGCGAGCGGATAGACCTCGAACTTGTCTGATCCGGTATGCAGGCTGAGCTTATAGCTGTTGTCAAAGTAGCGCATGATGCTGGCGTGCCCACCAATGTTTTGTGTCAGTTCGGCGATGTCGCCGATATAGCCGACCCCCTTCTCAAAGCGTCCGACGAAGCGCGGCGCCAGGCTCACAAAGGGAACCTGCAGGCGCTTGAGTTCAGCAGCGATGTAGAAATGTTCTAATAGTGCGGTGGTTGTTCCGGTTTCATCCACCGACATCTCCATTTCAAAGGGACGCTGACCCTGAAGCTGTTGCAGGCGTCGAGCCATACGTGCCGTGTGGGCCACCGCCCCACCATATTTGGCCAGGGCTTTGTACAGGTCCTCTTGCGTAAAGGTCAGCGTGCGGTCGTCCAATTCGAAGGCGCGCTGGTAGCGCTCACTGGTCTCTGCCAGCGTGGTCTGGAGATCGGCCCAGGGCAATTGCTCTACTTTATGGCGCAGCGTTTCAGCATCATCTGTCTCGACCGCGTCATCCACATAATCGCCGGGATCGATGGTGTAAAAGGTATAGCCAGCATCGACAAAAGGAGGAATATCCTCCAGTGTTTTCAAATGGTCGGCATCGGCTCCCCACGGCTCCTGCCAGCCAGCATGGAAAACGCCCCACATGGCGTCATCCACCACTTGTTGGGGCGTACGTCCCGTACGGCTATTCTCGCGCACAGATTGCTGGGCGTAGATGGGGGCGACGCCCGTTCCCCTCGTTGCCAATACATGGCCAGGCGTCGCAATTCCCAGGCGATCCCCAAAGCCAGCCGAAGTTTGCAAGCCCAATACCGCCGGCTGGAGCCAGGGAAGTCGCTGGCGTAAGACGGCCGCATTGTAGGCCGAGAGTGGTCCGATCAGGCTACCATCGGCCAGTGTATCGCCCTCAAAATCCGTGGTGACCCCCCGGACGAGTAGTTGACACTCTCCCGGCTTTTCGCAGTTGACCAGAGCATAGATAGTATCATCCCGTTTAGTCACGGACTCGGCAATCTGCGTAAATGGCTGTTGCTCAAACATAGTTATCCCTCCAGCCTGTAGCTTTGTTTTGCCAGCCGGTAGGCCAGATCAACAATCATCTCGTGGGCATCCTCTTCATCCACGATGCCTTCAACCACCAGTCTGGCCAGCCAATCGGCGCTCACACGGCGCCAGACATCGTGGCGGGCGGGGATAGACGGATAGGCGCGGGTATCATCGTTAAAGCCGGTCGTGTTGTAGATGCCTGCCGTCTCTACGGTATTGTCGAAGTAACGGCGCATACCCAGAACGCTATCAAAGAACCACCAGGGTGGACCCAGGCGCAGCGCTGGATAATGTCCGGCCAGCGGGGCCAGCTCGCGGCTATAAGTCGTTTCATCCAGATTGAACAGGATCAGCGAGAAGCGAGGATCGCGGCCGAATAGATCGAGCAGCGGTTTGAAGTTATGTGTGAACTCGCTGGCGGTCGGAATGTCGGCTCCCATGTCACGACCAAAGCGGGCCAGCAGGTCAGGATTGTGGTCACGTGAACTGCCAATATGGATCTGCATGACCAGTCCATCTTCCACGCTCATTCGGGCCAGCTCAATGAGCATATGGCCAGTGAAGCGCCGCGCATCTTCCGCGCTGGCTTCATTCTTCAAGGCACGCTGGAAGATCGCGTCAGCTTCATGCGCGCTCAGCCGTTCTGTATAGGCGCTCTGCGCGGCATGGTCCGTGGCGGTCGCACCCATCTCTTTGAAGAAACGCCGCCGCTGCTCCAGGGCCGTCAGATAGGTGCGATAGTCGCTGACATCGATCTCAGAAACCTCACCGAGCAGACGGATCTGTTCGGCGAAACCTGGTTGGATATTGACAACCGCGTCGGGTCGAAAGGTGGGAATCACGCGTCCGTGCCAGTCGGAGTCGCGCAACTTCTGGTGTTCTTCCAGCCTGGAAGTGGCGGCATCCGTAGTTGCCAGGATTTCTATTTTGAAGCGCTCAAACAGCCGCCGTGGTTGGAATTCTGGCTGTTGGAGCCGCTCAGCCAGCGCATCATAAATTGCCTGTGCATTGGCCGACGTAATTTTGTGCTCGATGCCGAAGATATCCTGTAGCTCATCGCGCAGCCAGAGGCTGGTCGGTGTGCCACGGAACAGGTACCAGTGATCACAGACCGTTTGCCAGATTTTGCGGTGATCCTTCTCGGTCGCGCCACCATCACGTCGCGGAATGCCCAGCTCTTCAAGGGCGATTCCCCGTGAGTAGAGCATACGAAAGACATAGTGGTCCGGGATAATCAAGAGGTCTACCGGGGAGCCCCAGTTATAATGCTCGCTGGCCAGCAGGCGCGGATCCACATGTCCATGTGGGCAGATCAAAGGAAGATCTTTTACCTGCGTATAGAGCGTGCGTGCCATCTGTCGTTGGGTGGGATCGCTTGCGAAGTAGCGGTCGTCTCGTGTTTGGGCCATCTTTCCCTCTCTTTGTATTACTGTGCCGCTTTAGTGGGCAGACGAAAAAGATCATCGATTTTGACCATCTGGCCCGTCTGCATTGACTGATTGGCGGCAATTCCTACCAGGATTGAGGCGGCACCATCGATATGTGACGCTGCCCGTCGATACGGATCATATGGAGGCTGAGGTGAAAATAAGTGCTCCAGCAATATCGGGTCCCCACCACCATGTCCTCCAACAGATTCCGGTACTTCTACAGTATATGGTACACCAAACATGGGGTACACACGGATACTCGTAGATTTGAATGGTCCCTTGCTAGCGCTCTCCTTGCCTTCCCCATCGCTTTGAATCTGGTGGATATTTTCCACGATATCCATTTCCAGACGGCCCTTGGTGCCAGTGATGGCGACCCGCAAGCCTTCCCAGGGAGAGTAGGCGATCAGAGAGTAAGAGAGCAGCACCCCGTTCTGGTAACGAGCGATTAGCCGCATTGTGTCTTCAATTGTAATCGGCTCGCCAAAGACGTTGCGATCCCGCAGGTAGCCCGTTTCTTTTTCTGCGTCCAGGTACAGGCCACGTAGCATCGGATTGGTCTCAAGCGTGAGCGCGAATGGATCATTGCGCGCCGCATCAACCCCGGTATAGCGTTGATAATCATAGCGCTCGCTGCGCTCCTCGGCGTTGTGCTGGCCATAGAACTGCAGGGCACCCATCGCGAAGACCTCGCTAGGATAGGTATCGAGCCACCAGTTGACCAGGTCGAAGTGGTGCGTAGCTTTATGCACAAATAGACCACCGCTATTCTGCTTCTCACGGTGCCAGCGGCGGAAATAGTCGGCGCCATGGCTGGTATCCAGCAGCCAGGCGAAATCCATCGCCAGCGGCTTCCCGATCACGCCGCGCATGATCTGTTCCCGGAAAGCCGTATACGCAGGCGTATAGCGATAGTTAAAGCTGACGCGCAAAGAGCGTCCGGTCCGTTCCTGGGCCTCGAAGATTGCCCTCATCTTCTCGATATCGATCGTCATCGGTTTTTCCGTGATGACATCACAGCCTAGCTCCATGGCCCGCACAATATAGATGTGATGGGTGCTATCCATTGTCGTCACAATGACTGTATCGGGCCGTGTTTCACCTATCATTTGCTCAAACTGCTCGGCCAGATAAGTTGGCAGAGGTGGTTCGCCAGTGCTTTCCTGGATGCGCTGATTATGCCAATCCATTCGCACCTGGCTCAGGTCACAGAGCGCCACCAGCTCCGCAATCTCATGGTAGGGGCCGAGAAGCGCGTCAATGAACATGCGTGAGCGCGATCCAGTGCCGACCAGTGCATAACGTTTTTTTTGCATTTACAACCTCTTTAAGAAATGAATTTTTCTGTATGACGATCGTATATGTGACCGGTAACATTACATATATGCACTATAAAATAATAAAAATCAAGTAAAGTCTGCTATGTTACGGCTTATTATTGGCATTATTTGTATTGACAGGCAGCTGTAAACTTCGGTATACTGTGACCGTTCACACCTTTTTTCTACAAAAGAAATAGCTCCAGGGATGGTACAGGGAACGCCTTTTTTGAGACATTGGTATTGATGGACGCGGATGCCATGGGTATCCTATGTCTGTCGGAGAGATGTTATCACGCGTATGGCTGTCAGGAAGAAGAAAAATACGATTCGCGATGTGGCGAAGCTGGCCGGCGTCTCTTATCAAACGGTATCGCGGGTGATGAATGAAAGCGAGAGCGTTGCCGAGGAGACGCGCAAGCGTGTACTGCAGGTGATGAAGGAGCTAGATTTTGTACCCAGCAAGGTTGCTCGCATGCTGACCACCCATCGATCGCATACGCTGGAGCTGATCGTGGTGAACATCCGCCACGGTGGGCGTTTTGCTGAATCTATTCAAACTATGGCTATGGCGGCTCGCGATGCTAGCTATGACCTACTCGTGACAATGACCGAGATCGAAAACCTGGGGGCGGCTCTGGAGAATGCGGCGGCCCGCCTGGTAGATGGTGTGATTATGCACGCACCTTCATTGGATATCAGCGACGAGCACCTGCTGGAGCTATGTGGGAGTATGCCGCTGGTCCGGCGCGACTACGTCCCCACCTCAAAGCTGGCCTGGGTCGGTTTTGACCAGGTCTACGCCACTCGTATAGCTGTAGAATATCTTATTCAACTCGGCCATCGCCAGATTGCGGCTATTCCTCCCTCACTAGACCTGATTAATGGACATCTACGGCATACAATCTGGCATAAGACCCTGTTGCGTCATGGTTTGCAACCAGGACCAATGTGCGCGTCCGAATATACTTTTAGCAGTGGCCATGCCGCTATGCAGCAACTACTGGCGACCGGCCAGCCGTTTACGGCAGTGATGGTTGGCTCGGACACTATGGCCCTGGGGGCGATGCGCGCCTTGCGCGAGCGCGGCCTGCGTATTCCAGCCGATGTTTCGGTAATCAGCTTCGATAATGCCGAACTGGCCGCTTTTACCGAACCACCTCTAACCACAATCGATTTCAACTTCGGCCAGCAGGATGCCACGGCCGTGAAATATCTCATTGAAATACTCAGTAATCCAGACATGAAATTGCATCAGCGTATTCTGTTACCAGACCTGATCGTTCGTGCGAGTACCTGTGAATTGCCTGCCGCTCGGGTGGCAGAACAATCTCAGGCTCCCAAAAATAGCGCTGACTAGCTGAGGAATGAGATACTTTCTTTGGATATGGAGGGAAAGGGAAGACCAATAAAGTAGTCCCTATTGGTCTTCCTGAGGTGGATTTATTTGTTGTTAGCCGTAATAAAGTGATATTTTTGCAATACGGCCTGTCCGTTGCTTGAGAGCACATAGTTAAGGAAGTCCCGGGCCTCTGTGCTATGCGGAGCGTTTTTGGTGACGGCGATCGGATATTGAGCGATCACATTAAAGCTATCAGGAATATCCAGCACCGTAACCTTATTGGCGACAGCATTGGTGACATCGGTGCGATAGACAAAGCCGGCATCCACCTCGCCTAACTGTACTTTCTGTACCACTGCCTTAACGTTCTCCTCTTGCGAGACAATATTCTTCTTCACATTTACTTCATAGCTCGCGCCATACTGAGGTGAGGCCCCCATTTTATCGAGCACCTGCTGACTATATTTGCCCGCAGGCACCGAGGCTGCGCCAACGTCAATCTTGACACCTGACTTGCTCAGATCTTTCAATGTAGTCACATTTTTATTGCCAACTGGCACAATGACCACCAGGCGGTTCTGTGCAAAAACCTTCGCACTCTCTACCAGTCCCGCCGCGTTGGCCTTCTTCATATTTGTCTGGTCGGCCGAAGCAAACACATCGGCTGGTGCTCCATTGGCTATTTGCTGTTCTAGCAGCTGCGAGCCATTGAAATTATATTTGATGCTCACATTGGGATGTTGTGCCTGATATTGCTTCGCTATTTCCGTAAAGGACTCAGTTAGCGAGGCCGCAGCAAATACCTGGAGTGAAATATTGGAAGTTGCCGGCTTCGAGGTCGTGCTGGCTGGCGCACTTCCCGTATCAGTGTTGCTGCCACCGCAGGCGGCCAGAAATAGAGCTAATAAGAGAAGAGCGCAGGCAACGGAACGAAATCGCTTCATAAATACTCCTCATAAGCATATATCTGTTTACATTTTTCTATATTAAGTACTCATCATAAGGGGAGCAAGGCAACGCCCATACTCATAGCATGAGTAATCATGCTATGAGTATACACTACTTTTAGAGGTCCCGGGTATATCTCTTTTGGTGGGTATTCTTGTTCAAGAAGGTGTTTTTCTTGTTTACGCCATCCAAATTTGTCCAGGTTAATTCAATCCTTATGGTGTCAAATCTGATGGCGCCGTCAAAACTGTGAACTGAAAGGCTTGTGATGGTTTCTTACACGTATTCGTGGCCCACATCTACATGCTGTACTATATTACACATCTAATACCTGTTGAAGAAAGCATCAAGAGCGCTACGGTCTCCTCGCACGAACCTGCAACGCTCGCCTTCTCTTTCACCAAACCAGGAAATGAGAGAATTTTGACTCATTCATAGCAGAAAGCAGAAATGTGGAGATATCCCCTGTTCACCAGGGGACGACATTCCGTGACAATCCCTTTCAAGTAGCCCTTTTTGCCGTGAGAAACCGGGTGACATGCTCGGCGATTACCTCTCCGTCTTCCTCTAGCGCAAAGTGACCGGTATCCAGCAGGTGCACCTCGCAGTTGGGGAGATCGTGCTTGAACGCCTCTGCGCCAGCTGGGCTAAAGATCGGATCATTCTTGCCCCACACGGCCAGGAGCGGCGGTTGATAGTGCCGGAAATACTCATGCCATTGGGGATAGCGCTGCGGATTGGTACGATAGTCCTCGAAGAGGGCTAATTGGATATCCGCATTGCCTGGCCGATCCAGTCCCAGTTGATCAAACGTCCAGGCATCGGGACTGATATGCTCTTTCTCGCGCACTCCGGTGGTGTATTGCCAGATCGTTGTCTCTCGTGTCAACAAGCCTCGTATGGGTTTCTCTGTTTCCGCATCGCGATGGGACCAGAACGGCCACGCCGCATCCCAGAAGGAAGTGAAGCCCTCGCGATAGGCATTGCCATTCTGGCTGATAATGGCCTTGATCCGCTCAGGATATTTGACTGCCAGACGAAATCCCACTGGAGCCCCATAATCCTGGACATAGATACTGAAGCGTTTGAGCTTGAGTGTGTCGAGGACCTTTTCTACGATCTCTTCCAGATGATCGAAGGTATAGGCGAACTGCTCGACACTCGGACTATTACTATAGCCATACCCCGGATAATCGGGTGCGACCACATGAAAGTGCTCGCCTAGAACGGGAAGAAGGTTCCGAAACATATGGGACGAAGATGGAAATCCGTGCAGCAATACGAGCGTCTGTGCATGCTGCTCTCCTGCCTCACGATAAAACACCTGAATGTCATCGACCTTTATATTTCGATAAGAAACGGTTGCCATGGTGATACCCCTTTCGATGGAAAGACATCGGAAATGCGTCCATGCTAGGTGCTCTAATGGTCCACACGACCCATAACGTGCCGCAGATGATGAGGGCCGCAGCGGGGCTCCAGAAGGTGATCCCCACAGCGACCAGATAGCAAGGGAAACCGATAAAAGAAAGGATCATGTTCGTGGGGGGGCGCCAGCCAGACGGATGGTTTCTGCAATGTTGCCGCACCACCACCCACCAGAGTAGATTGTAGGTGAAATTAAGAATCCCGATATAGCCAGCGTAAATAGCACTCGCGACCGAGGCCGCTGGCGTTGTCAAATAAGCTCCAAGCAGTGCCGTAGGGAAGGGAATCGCCGAAACGATGAGTAAGAGCATCCCATTGATAAAGAGTAGCCCTGTTTCCGCGTGTTCCGCCCATTGGAGCAGACGATGATGGTATACCCAGGCGATGAGCACTGTCACAAAACTGAACACGAAGGTCAGGTAGGTTGGCCACTTTGCCCCCAGGGCCTCTGCCAACGCGTGGGGGGTGATAGTAGTCAATACGGGCACCTGCAAATTGAGCGCGAGCAGTGTAATGGCGATCGCAAATATCCCATCGCTGAACGCTTCGAGCCGTTTTGTGCCCATGTCCGGTGACTGTGGTCGCTCTTGATCTTTTTGCGGATATAGCTGCATATGCGTTTCTTTCAGTCAGAATGTGTGTTATCTGAGAGTTACCTCGGTAACGTCTCTAGATCAAATGGCTTCGGCAGAACATGGGGAATTCCCTCCTCGATAAATTGTGGTAGCGCTACGGTATCCTCCGCAATCATAACTATATACATGGTAAAATGTATTTTGATTTGTATATAATGCTACCAGAAGGAAATATACTAGTCAATAGTGGTTTATCAGCGTATAATCCAGAAAGCAATACGTTGCTACCAAAAGAAAGGAAAATCGTAACTATTCAGGACAACTCATCGCCTGAGCCGATAGGCTAGGATGGCAGTCCGTTGGCACTCTACATACGAAGGTCGTTTGAGAACTCACACGAAAAGGAGGCCTGAATAGTTACGGAAAATCAAGATGGCCAAAGAGAAGATAGTCGGAGATGCCCTTTTCCTGAGTGGCTCGCTGGCTCTTGATCTAATCAATACGGAAATGATCGTACGAAGAAAAAAACGTGATGTGCTCTCATCTCCCGACGATCTAGCACAGTGGTGGCAGGCAGCGCTCGCACACCACCCGGAACATGACGATATAGCAGGAAACGAGACACCCATTGACTGGACCTTTGACCTCCTTGAAGAGGTAAAAAGGTTTCGACAGTCATTGCGGTCGTTATGTACCTATCTCGTTGAAGAGCAGACCACAACTCTACCAGATCTGGAAATGCTCAACCAGATCCTTTCTCTGGGATATCAGTCGGTACAATCAACTCCACAGGGAGAGGTTATTTCAGTCTATCGCGTGTATGATCAGCAAAAAGGAAAAATTCTTCTGCCTATTGCTCTGTCCGCCTTGCAGCTGTTAACAGAGGCGCAGAGACAGCGATTACACAAATGTAGGAATGAACGCTGCATCTTATTTTTTTATGACACCTCCAAAGGCGGAACACGGCAGTGGTGTAGTTTGGGATGTTTGAATCGGTCTCGATCCATGCACCATTATCAACAACGTCAGAATGGTTGAACTCTTTCATGTGCATCGTTGTCGCTTGCTTGTGCGTGTCAGACAGAGTAACAAGGCATAGCGCTACCTTGTATTGTTGAGAATGTCAATGAGATAGACAGCCATTTGGGTTTTATGTGAAGTGAGGATCATGAAACATAACAGATCCTATTGAGTTGCCATTGGTGAAATAGAGGCAACTCTCAGAGGGGTATGGCAAGGATTCATAATGAATGCGGATGTGTAGCACGCTGCTCAAGTGGCATCAAGGGAAAACATAGCGGCCTTGATGCCACTTGAGCAGCGTACCTGGATAAATGATGTCCCAACAAAAAAATACTCCTGGCTATGAGTGAGGAAAAACCTAATAGACAGGAGCAAAATGTATATGTGGTGGGTGTTGTTTTTGTTTCAGTGGAACTCATCGGCAGTGATGAGTGTTTTTTGTATCGCCAGCGTCTGCACTAGGATAATTCATGTCTGCGACGTACAGCCTGCAAGAAATTGAGTGTATCTTTGCCCAGGGTCTGGGTTGGAGTCACATCGGTTACCTCGCGAATGTCATAGATTCCCGAGCGATTCTCTACCATTTGTTTGCCCCGAAATGGTACCAGTACACCCTTGATTTCACCGTCCCTGGTTTTCGCCTGTACAAACTTGCCTAAATCTGCCTTTACTTTTTTCTTAAACATTCTCCCTCACCTCTCGACATGCTTTGCATACGGAAATGTGATAGCGCTACTTATAACTCATTACTTTATATGATATAACAGTTTTATTAGAGCAACAAGTCCATCCACAATGGTACGGAGGATATAGTATGAAGCCAATCCCTACCAACCAGAGTAGTTGTCTCATAATAAGTATAATCGCTAGGTTGTAATCTGGCAGCAGTCCTGAGCTATAGGTACTATTCTTCTATCTCTATCTTTTGGGTCGCACGGCCACCATCGGTGAAATCGACCACAATCTCAATTTCGCTTGGTGCATCTGCATCATTGGGAATAATCTCAATGTTCTCAACCGTCTCCATTGGCCGCTGCAGTTCTCCAGTAATCCAGGTGGTCAAAATTTGCACAATTGGATTCTCTCTGTTTTTATGCAGCCATTGTTGCGTTTGTGATAGTTCTGCCATGGAATATTTCCTTCTTTCCGTTTGCTTGTATTATCAAGAACACGCTCCTGTCTGCATTTGAGTTGCCGTGAAAAGGGGCGTGTCTGATGGTAATCGGACTATAGCAGTGCCTGAACCACCTGAGAGTTAGTTGGACGGTTCAAATTTCAGTATTTCTTTGGCGTGTTCGAGATCAAATAAGCGATTCTGATTATCTGAGACGCCATAGAAAATGTCAAATTGAACAGTATCAGCTTCGATACTCTTCTGGACTATCTGAGCGAAGTCTTCATAACTCATCCACATCGCAGGGCTGGGCTCGGCGGGATCGCCTTCAGGTTTATTGTCGGGATTAATCCAGCCAATACGAATACAGATCACGCGCAGGCCTCGGTGATTGGCATAGTAGGCGCCCATCGCTTCACCAAAGACTTTGCTTACCCCGTAATAACTATCTGGCTGCATCAGGACTAAGTGATCGAGCATCTCGCGCTGGCCGGAGGCGGCTTTGCTCACATATTCCTCTTCATAGCTGCCCACGGCATGATTTGAACTAGCAAAAATTACCTGTTCTACACCAGCCCTTTTGGCTGCTTCAAAGACCGTGTAAGTGCCAATAATATTATTATGCAGGATCTCGTCATTTACTGCACGGCCCACAGTGTTTTTTCGCCTCATCTCAGAGGGCTCGGGTGCGCCAGCGCCCGCCTGCAAGGGAGCGGTTACGCTGATAGGGATAAGAGTGGAAGTGATGAGATATAATAAAAGGACTATTACTTACATATGGCAAGTATTTCAATGTATGGAGGCAGAGGAGCATCTTGGAAAATAACGACACCACATCCTTTATTGTTGCAGCGAGTGTTGCCGACATACGGCGCGACCCCGACCCTGAGTCTGAACTGGTTACCCAGGCTTTGATGAACGTGTCCGTTATAGCTGGCGAAACATCTGGTGAATGGACCCATATCCAACTTCCCGACTATAGTGGCTGGATTCGTAGCAGCGAGCTGGAATTGCCGATTGTACGCGGAGTTTGCGATGGCGATGAAGGCACCTGCGGCGTTGCCCTGCCCTATTCCGCAGTAGTAACACTACCCGAGGCTCCCGTTTACGTTAATGCAGAGGGCGATGAGAAGCTGCTGGACCTTTATCTGTCGACTGCCTTGCCGTATATCAATTTGTCGCATCCGCAGCGCATTCGGATCGCTCTACCGGGTGATGCTGAAGGGTGGATCGCGCGCGAGGCCGTGGAACTGCGCAGTAACAGCGAACTCTATCCGCTGCAGGATATCGCGGCCGTTACCAATTATGCCAAAGCTTTTCTCGGTGTTCCCTATCTCTGGGGAGGCAATAGCTGGCGCGGTATAGATTGCAGTGGTTTTGTTCAGCTCTGTTATCGCATGGGAGGCAATATTATTCCGCGCGATGCCGATCAGCAACATGACTTCCTGACGCAGTCTGTTGACCGCCAGCAGATGCAGGCCGGCGACCTGATCTTCTTTGGCTCCAAAAGCATTACCCACGTAGGCATGGCCCTCAATGCACATGAGTTTATTCACGCCGAAGGTCAAGACTTTAACCGCGTCATCATCCATAGTTTCGACCCCCGCCATCCTGAATATCATGCCCGCCTCGACTCCATTGTCTGGGGTATCAAACGCGTACGCGCATAGGTTCGGAGCTTGCCTCCGATTATTTAATCGGAGGCAAGCTCCGAACCTATGCGACCGAGGGGGCTGGTGTTTGCCATTGGCGTGCAAAGCGAGCCAGGCGGAAACGCGTCAATGGCACCAACGGCTCGTCATCGCAGACCAGAGAACCCAATAATTCTCCTAACAGAATACCAAATTTAAAAGCATGACCGGTAAAGCCTGTTGCCAGCACAATGCGTTTATCATGTGGTAGATAATCAAGAATAAAATCTTCATCAAGGCTTACATCATAAATATAAGATTCAACTTTTGCTAATTCCGCTTGTTTTAATGCTGGAATAAGATCGTAGAGGCGGTGAGTAACATGCTTGATAACGTGCTCATCTATTACTGGTACCTCGTCCGGTTCTGCTGGCGCTCCGAAGGTATGTGAAGCTGCTTTCAGCCAGGCAGGCCCATTGTTGCCCTGCTTATGGATCGGGAAGCCATAAAGATCGTCTGCCATAAATGCCGGGAAGGCAGGGATGCTAAATTCTTTTAAAGGCAGATTTGCAAAGTAGAGTAAATATTGTCGTGTAAGTTGAATAGGTAGCTCTATTTCGTTGCGCAGCACACGATGCACCCAGGGACCAGCCGCGATAACGACGCGATCCGCAACTATCTCATTTCTTGCCGCCAGTTGGATGCGTATCGGTTGCCTGGCATTGTCATGTCTGATGGCGGTAACCTGGTGATGCTCTAATATCGTTCCTCCCATCTCGCGAATAGAAGTGCGCAAAGTTTGTAAACACAACGAGGCATGCAGCATACCCGCATTTGCATTATAAGACAGAAAATCATAATCTTGCATTCGAAACTGAGGAAAACGCTGGGCGCCGGCACTATGGTTCAGGCGTTCAAGAGTATAGCCCAGACTGCGCAATGTCTGGTAACTTTGCTCACTAAAGCTGTTTGGCCCCTGTCCTAATGCGAGCGTACCGGTTGGGGTGTAAAGGTATTGCCGGGTGCGCTGCTCTAACTGTTTCCAGCGCTTCAAACTCAGGCGTACCATTTCCGGATAGAAGGTGTCATTGCCATACTCAAAGCGGAGTAAGCGTGAAATGCCATGTGAGGATGCTTGCCCATGATCAACGGTTGCTTGCTCGAGTACCGTAACCTGGCGCATGCCTTGTCGCAGAAGATTATAGGCAGTGGCAAGACCAATAATACCTGCTCCTACGATCACAACATGTTGCTGATGCACGATGAAATTGCCTCCTATTCATTCAATCACGTCAATGATACGATTATAACAAAATATGTACTGAATTTCAAATAAAATCAACAAGTATATAGAGGAAAAGTTGGTTAAACTTTGCATGTAATATTTGATATTAAAAAGTATTATCAGTGTAATGCAATTGTAAATATATTTGTATAAGCTCATGTATAAACATTGATAATATCCTGTTATGGCTTATACAGCTAACCTGGTTGGAAGCGTTGCACAAGCGATGGCATCAGATATGCTAGCATGTTTTTTATAATGAGAATGTTGTCTCTCGACACAGAGAGAGTTGTCGCTTACAATGGTAGTAATGCCAGCTGGCAAGGTTGTCGCATCTCAGCTATTAGTTATGACGTCCTGGTGTCATCACTATCAATTTTGTAAAGAAAGCGATACTGTATCTTATGAGCGATAGACTATCCCCTTCCCTCCCTTCTACTGTTATGGTTTCTCCATCGAATCTTCTGCCTTCTCAGCCAGAAATACCCTCTTCCAAGTACTACACGTTACGCTATGCTCTGGCTGCGGCACTGGCGCCGGGGGAGAGTCGGATTATATTACCGGCCCACAGCGATGATAGCGATGCCTTATTCCGGGGATGTCGGGCCCTGGGTGCAGAGCTGCGTTGGGAAGACGAGCAAGAGCGGGTACTGCTCATTCGCGGTACTGGCCGTCCTTACCAGCCAGCTCCGGTTACAATCAATGTCGGCAACGCTGGAGCTGTCGCACGCCTGCTGATCGGACTGGGTGCGTTACTGCCCGAAGTTACCATTGTGACCGACCATCCGCAATCCCTGGGTAAACGTCCCAATCGAGAGTTATTGGAGGCTCTGATTACGTTAGGTGTGCAGTGCGAGGGGAGTGGACTCGAGGGCTGTCTGCCCATTACGCTGCGTGGAAGCGCTATTCATGGAGGACGGGTGACTGTTTCTGGCGCACGCAGTTCGCAATTTCTCAGCGCCCTGCTCTTTCTGGCACCTCTGCTTCCCGATGGCCTGGAGATTGATGTGGTGGATGGTTTGAAATCGCAGCCGCTGGTGCGCACAACCATAGAGGTGTTGCAAGAGGCCGGCATTCAGATTGAGTATGACACAAGCCTGCTCTACTTCCGTATCGCTGCCGGTCAGCACTATCAACCACGCGAGTTTCAAATTCCCGGGGATTATCCTTCGGCCGCTGCCCTGCTGGCCGCTTATGCCGCCTCTACCGATCCTACCAGCCAGCTGACCCTCTCTCGCCTGCGTCCTGGAGATGAGGTGGGTGAATATTTGTTTGCAACCTTTCAGCGCATGGGAGCCGATATTCAGCGTACCGGCGATACCATTGTGTTACGCGGAGGCCGTCGCCTTCATGGTTTCGAGATCGATGGCGATCCCATCACTGATTGTATTCCGGTCGTAGTCGCTGCCGCCTGTTTTGCGGAAGGTGAGAGTCGCATCTACAACGTTGAGAGCCTGCACTATAAAGAGTCTGATCGCATCAATGATCTGTGCGCGGAACTGCGCAAAGCCGGTTGTACGCTTGAGCCTGGACAAGATACTATCATTATCCACGGACGACCTGAGGGGATTGAAGGCGGCGTCACCGTCGATGGACATAATGATCACCGCCTCCTGATGGCTCTGGCGATTGCTGGTCTGCGTAGTCAGCGCGGACTTACCCTGACCGGGGCTGAACATATCGCTAAAAGCTATCCGCATTTTTTTGAGGAACTGCGGCGTTGTGGTGGCAACATTCGTTCTTTGACCACAAAAGAGGCGCGTCCATCATAGACGCGTCTGGCTCATTCCATAATGTTAAAGACTGAGGCAGGCCTCGGCTGCCAGCCAGAAGAGTTTCTCGCGCACCGAGGTCTGCGCTGTCCAGTCGCGTCCATTCCACTGCTCGCTACCAACATCATCGCCTCCATACAGAAGCTGGGCAAACTGGACTGAGCGGAACTGCGCTACCGCGAAGAAGGCTGCTGCCTCCATTTCAACCGTAATACAGCCCTCATCGCGTCGCAGCTTTACCTTCTGTGGCGTTTCGCGGTAGATGGCATCGGTGGTCCAGGTCTTTCCCAGCACATATTCACAGTGATGTTTCTGGAGCACAGCCTCAATTGCCCGCACGCCAGCCTCATCAGCTGCTACCTCGCGGCCGGGCGGCAGATAATGGTATGACACCCCCTCATCGCGTACCGCTGCTGTTGGCACTACCACATGTCCCACCGCCAGTGAGCTATCCAGCACGCCAGCGCCCCCGCAGGCCACGAATTTGCGTCCCCCCAGGGCAATCACCTCCTCTAACAATGCTGCAGACAAAGGCGCTCCTATCCCTGGATGAAACACCGTCAAACGCTGTCCTTCGAAATCCATCTCATAGATCGGATGTGTCCCGATTTCGCTGCGCAGATGTCGCACCACGCGGGCTGCATGTTTTTGTGACAGTTTCGTAATCACATCCTGAAAAAAGCAGGCGACCACATGTGGGGAAATATCCATTGGACGAATCAAGCGTGCAGGCTCCAGCATAGCTTCCCGAGCACTATCAAACTCAAGTATTGGATATTCAGACATCATATAAATCCTTTCAGTATCACAGCAAGTCCTGTTAGTGCGTGTTTGCAATCATGTTTTTCGCGCCTTCGGCCCTGACGCTTCGCGCCTGCGGTGCTCAAGAAGTTTTAGTGTTGTGGAGTGCAGAAAAATGCGCGCATGCGCGCATTTTTCTGCACTCCACAACACTAAAACGGTATGAAGAATTCAGCGCCCCAGGCTGGTTTGCCATCCCATCCCGATGGCATAGTTCTGACTGCTTGAATTATCAGGTATAGTAAATCTTGCAATAGAATGATACAATACTCTTCGGTCATAATGGAAGATTTTTTTGTCTGCGTGGTCGAAGTGCTGTTTTTTATATACAGCGAAAGGATACAATTGTGTATAGATATAAAGGCTTTGATAGCGCACTCTGTGGTGGAAATATCGCCGCACTAGAAGCCGTCGTCAACGCCTGGATGGAGGGGGAGCGCCCACGCATTCGACAGATGAGCCAGAGCGTTCGCGGCCAGCATATCATTTTAAGTTTTGTCTATGAAGATAGCCGTGAACTGGAGCAGCGGGTAGCTCTGCAGAATCAATCGACAACGATTACCGGTGCTTTCCCACGCTTATTCGACGATGACGCGGTTGAAGATCGGCCGACCAGTCCGAGCATTCCGGCGACCCCTCCTCCAATGCATTGAGCCCTGCTCTGCATTATCATATGCGTTAAAATCGAGTATTCATTCAAGGACAACATAAGGACAAATATGGCGACTCCGTATCTACTCTTCGTAACTCCCGAGGGAGAGATCCTCGAAGAGCCTCGTTTGCAGGCTCTTTCGTTTGGGGATCGCCCTTTAAAAGAATCTGATTTAATTCCACTACCAGACGGCGTGACGCTGTCTATGATGCCTGATCGCCTGGCTGTTGGCCAGAAGCGTTCGGGTGTGCGCCAGGTGGTGCCACAATCTCGTGGCTGGGCCGTGGCTGCCCTGTTACCGATTGGCTACACGCGTACCTTGTTGCCAGCCTATGAAAAGGTGCCTGATACGGAGCCGCTCCCATTCTTTGGTTATAGCGCGGTCGCTGGCATGAATGGCAAGCTTTATGTGGCCGCCGTCAAAACCGACGAAGTCAGGAAGTGGCATCCACGTGCTTTTAATCGCCAGAAGCTCGAGCGCCTGGTGCACGAAAAACAGGCTGCCTATCCCCAGAATCGCATTATTGGCCAGCATGCCCATTGCGCGCTGGACTATTCGTGTCCCACCGCCAGCAATCTGTTTTTTGAGCGCTGGGAGATGGCTATCGCCGTATCGCCGGGCTGTAATGCGCGTTGCGTTGGGTGTATCTCAAAGCAGGAAGAAGAAGAACTGATCTCGCCCCAGGATCGTTTAACCTTTATTCCTACGGTCGATGAGATCGTCGAAGTTGCGCAGAGTCACCTTGAGCAAGCGGAAGATGCGATTGTGAGCTTTGGCCAGGGCTGCGAAGGGGAACCATTGTTGCAGTGGCCCCGCATCGGCAAAGCTATCAAAGCTCTGCGCCAGAAAACTGATCGCGGCATTATCAACATCAATACAAATGGCAGTAATCCACGCTGGCTGCAGCATCTCTACGATGCTGGACTCGACACCATTCGCGTAAGTACGATCTCGGGCCATCCTGAGACCTATAACGCCTATTATCGCCCCATTGGCTATACGTTTGATGATGTCAAAGAGTCGCTGCGCCGGGCGGCAGCTTCTGGCCTCTACAGCTCGATCAATCTGCTCAGTTTTCCTGGTCTGATTGATCGTGAACGCGAGGTGGAAGCTTTACTGGCGCTGGCTCGCGACACAAACTTACGCCTCATCCAGCTGCGCAACCTCAATATCGATCCCGAAGTATTCCTGCCACGCATGCCCGACTTCAGCACAATGGGCAAAGCGCTGGGGATGCGTAAATTGATCCAGATTCTGAAACAGGAATTGCCCGATGTAGAGATCGGTAACTTTAGCCGTCCGGTTGCACGTGCCACGTCTGCGGCCCCAGCCGCTCAAGCTAATGGCTGAAACATAAAAAAAAAGAGGTGCATCATCTATTGATGTCATACCTCTTTTTTTTATGTGCTATGATCGTGGTTGAAAAGCCTGCATTTTATGCCTTCGCCCCATGACGATACGCGCCTGCGGCGCTCAAAGCAGTATGTATTGTGTAATGTAAAAAATGCGCATATGCGCATTTTTTACATTACACAATACATAAGAAGAGTGGGGGCGTCAGCGCCACCGGACTGGCAAGCCCGGAGAACATGGTAATAAAACCCCTCTATTGATGGATGTGGTTGGTTTTTAGCATGCGGCGGGCCGCAGCCGCCACGGGATCAACCCCTAGCATGGCGATACAGTCGCGCGTTGAGCAGCCTTCAGGCGTGCCAAGCAGGTGGCCGCTATAGAAGCACGGCATACAGGGCAGGTCGAGCCGGACCACCGTGGCCCGTTTGTTGGCCGGATCGCCGGTATAGGGTCCCCAGGCTTTATGGTTTGAGAGGCTAAAGATAGCGACGGTCGGGGCGCCCACGGCCGCTGCCATATGCATGACCCCTGCATCATTGCCCACGAAAAGATCTACCAGCTCCAGCACCGCCGCCGTCGTTTTAATACTTCCCTTACCGGCCAGGCTGCGTACAGGCATCGAGGAGCCCATCTGCTCGATGATATATTCATGCAACTCCTTCTCTTCAGGTCCACCTACCAGTAGTAGCTCTCCACCAAAATCAGCATATAACGTATCTGCCAGCTGCGCGAAGCGCTCTGGAGCCCAGCGACGAGCCGTACTATAGCTGCCGCTGCCGGCATGCATCGCGATCAGCGGCAGCCGCGCCTCATGTGTATTGCCTTCTCCATACACCAGCAGCCGGGCCTGCTGGCGGTCCGTCTCGCTTAACGGCAAGTACAACTTTTTATCTTGCACCGTTGCCCCGGTGGCCTCGGCGACCGCCATCGCATATTCGGCTTCATGCAGTGCTCCGAAGCCACGATCTTTTACACGCACATTAAGAAACCAGCCATGGCCATTATCCAGTCCAACGCGCCAGCGCGCTCCCGTTGCTCGCATCAAGAGCTGATGTTTTAAGCGTCCAAAGGGCAATGTCAGATGGTGTAGCAGCAGGACGACGTCATACTTACCTGCCCGCAATGTCTGCCATAACTCCTTTAAACGCAGCAATGCCTGGGGATTATTGAGAATCTGTCGTGGATGATCAAATAGATATTTATCCAGGACGATAGTCTGATCAACTACATCCCAACCATTCAATATGCCCGCAGAATCGGGCGTCACCAGCAGATCGATACGTGCCTGCGGATATGACTCGCGCAGTGCCCGTAGAGCTGGAGTGGCCAGTAGCAGATCGCCGATCCCTGCCATTTTTACGACCAGTATCCGTGCGTCAGGTGGCAACGTTATCTGTGATTTATGCATAAATGTTCTATTTCTTATCTGTGTTCTTCAGGAGAAGATATCCTGTAGTGATGGAGTTGACAATAATTTTCGAAGCCAAGGCGGCGATAGATAGCCTCGCTCATGTCGGACGGTGAGAGCGTGGCTATCGCGTAGCCCAGCTGGCCAATAGCGCCGATTACATGCTGCATCATGGCGGTAGCAATGCCCTGTCTGCGCACTTGCGGTAGCGTTGCTACGCCATAGATGCCCGCAACGCCCTGATGAAGCAGGACCGCCGCGACCGCGACTGCCTTTCCTTGTTGCCTGCCAACGTAGTGATGCCAGTGTTTTCCCGCGCCGAAGCCACTGGTTTTATAGGTCAGATAATAGTAGCGGGCCATCATTTCTGTAGCGCCAAAGCCGATTTTTTCTACCTCGCACTTGGCCTGCAACTCTTCAAGCGTCTGCACCTCGCGTATTTCCAGCCCGCTCGGTGTGGCAGTAACGTTGCGGGCCGAGGCAATGTCGAGGATCATACAGGACATAGAGGCGCGATGCACCATGCCATGTCTCTCCAGATATGTCCCCAGATCGGCTGGTTGTGTGGTAGGGCCGACGCGCCAGCCCGGGTCCAGTACCTGGTGACTCCTAAAATGAGCCAGCATCTCTTCAATGCGCGCATCAATATATGATGCCTCGCGTCGCTCAAAGCACGTTAACAATACACCATTTGGACCTGTCGGGCCAGTAATAAACCAGGTCAGCTCGTCATCCTGGTGCAAGATTGCCCCCGGTAAGTTGCGCCCAAAACAGGCCATCTCCTCAGCAAAATTACGCTCAACCGCCGCCAGCAGTCCGGGCTCAGACAAATTACAGAAGATCTTGCTCATGCGGTATTCCTTCCACCATGTGAGGCAGCTCCAGGGAGGATATCCTTTCCGCTGGCTGTTGCTTGCTTTCCTGTTCTAATTCTATAGCGTAGAGGGTCTGTAAAACCTGGTCGGGCGAGATATTTTTCATGCATTGGGTTGTAAAGAAACGGCAATTGGCGGGCGCTCCTCTGGCTTTATAACAGGGACTGCACCAGATCGGATCGCGCAGGATTGTTGCCAGTGGACTAACGGGGCCGCTCAGTGCCGGATCAGTTGGTCCATGGATCGCAATCACCTTGCTTCCCACGGCACAGGCAATATGCATGGGACCACTATCGCCAGTGATCACGATATTTGCCCTTTGGAGCAGGGCTGCCAGCTGGACCAGGCTCGTCTTGCCAGCCAGGTTGATGGCCTGTTCTTGCATACGAGTAGTAATCGCAGCGATCAACGGCAGATCATCGGGAGCTCCCGTAAAGACGACTTCTACCTTTCCCGTTTGCTGCAAGCGATCGATCAACCTGGCCCAGTACGGAATCGGCCAGCGTTTGGATTGTCCATTATTCGAGCTGACATGGCAGGCGATCAGTGTTTTCTCATCGCTGACTCCCATCTGTTGCAGTAAGCGTTCTACTTCCTGCTGCGCTTGCTGATCGACAACTAACGTTGGGATGCGATCCTCTGGTTGGAGTGTCGCGCCAGCGGCCTGGGCCAGTCTCAGACAATAATCTACCTCATGCAGATGGTCGCCTGGCTTCCAGTGCTGTCCGGGCACACTATCGGTCATCAGGCCGGGATAGCTCTCTTTTCCAAAGCCCAGCCTGCGCTGTGCTCCACTGACCAGTGCCAGCAGTGCTGCCCAGGGACCAAATACGCTGACCGCCAGGTCATAGTTGCGCTCCTGCAAGCGCTGGCGTAGTGCTCGCGCCTCGCGCCAGTTTTTGGGGTTGAGCAAGCCTTTAGGTCGTCGCCATATATTGGGATCATAGGTCAGCACAGTGTGGATGGCGGGATCTTTGCCCAGCACGCGCGCGCTGGATGGGAGCGCCAGGAGATCAATATCCGCTTCTGGATAGGTACGTTTTAAGATATGGACCACCGGCAAAGATAATACCAGGTCGCCGATCAGGTCCAGGCGAATCACCAGTATGCGTCTGGGATGGAAGTGCGATGGGTGTAGAGCTGGTGTTCGCCTCAGGCCCGTGCGCAGCCGCAGGTATAGACCGAACACGCTCATCAGGACATAGATACCTGAAAGTAATATCCGTTTACTCGTATGTACAACGCTATTGCGCAATCGTCTCCGCGAATCGGGTTGCGTGGGATAGCCGTAATCATCTCTATTTGCTAACGCATGTGCCATAATATTATTCCTAATACAAAATCACGTGATTTCATTGGCATTGTTTTGATATAATTCTCTCGTCGGGCGGCATGGAAGGCAGCAGCTTTTTTCCCTTCTTCCTTCGATCCGAGTGAGGATACTGCAATAAATCATCAAGCAAGGCTCTTTCTGTCATTATAGGAGGCGGGAATTGAAGTTGCAACGAAACGGTAGTTATGTGGGATTGTTTGCCGCTGAGGGCGAGGATGAGGAACCATGAAGAAGCTGATGCTTCTTCATGGTTGGGCTTGCTCGGCTGCAGTGCCGACCAGCATCTTGATGGCCTGTTCAACCTGCTGGTCGGTGATCAAGCGTACGCAGGGATGCTCGGGCAATTCTTCTGCTGTAAAATCCAGGCGACCGCAGGGGATCGACGGACAGCCGGGGCAACGATGGGTTGAGGCCAGGACCTGGTGCCGTTCTGGCGCTCCCCAGGGTCCAAAGATATGCGCGTCAGTTGGCCCGAACAGGCGCAAAGAGGGAGTATCCTGCGCTGCTGCCATATGCAAGGGACCATTATCGACTCCTAACACCAGATCGGCACGCACGATCAACGCTGCCAGCTGCCCTACTGTCGTTTCTGTCAGGATTAATGCTGATCCTTGCAGCGGAGCCGTAATCTCTTCGATCATGGGCCGCTCACTCTTACTACCGGTAAAGATAACATGAGCCGGTGATGGCAAGAGGGTATCATTGACCAGCAGTTGTGCGATATGGGTCCAGCCATCGTTCCGCCACAGCTTGACCGCACCTCCTGTGCCCACATGAATAACCACGATTGGCTTTCCTGTAGACATGCCTGCCTCTTGCAGGCGCGCATCGGCCCAGGCCAGCTCATCATCGTGAGGTTTAAAATAGAGTGGATAGCGCGCAGGGGTATAGGGCTCGATCAGTGCGG
Source organism: Dictyobacter formicarum (assembly GCF_016587435.1). The sequence goes on along the minus strand of NZ_BNJJ01000003.1, from coordinate 68,857 downwards.
GCGCTCCCAGAGCCTGCAAGGCGACACTACCGAGGCGTAGATTAGAGATCGTCGCGTGTTCAGCGGCTGGAAATGGCAGGGCTTGGCTTAGAAACGGGGTGGTCAGCTCGGTAGCATAGCCAATGCGCTCAGGGATGGCTGCCAGATAGAGCAAGGCCGCACCCCACCAGAAATCTGGCCGCAGATTGATGGCGAGATCGTAATTACTCTGCTTGAGTTGCCTGGCCGTGCGCAAGAGGAGCTTATAGGGCTCCAGAGCCTTCTGCGTTGCCCGTTGGAAGCCTGGAAATGGACAGGTCAGCAGGCGATCGACGGCTGGATGGTGTGCCACCACCTCGCTTGACCATGGTCCGATCATCATCGTAAGCTGGGCGTCGGGCAGTTGCTCTTTGATGGCCTGTAATATCGGAGTCGTCATGATCAGATCGCCCAGGTGATCTGGCCGTACCAGCAGGATGCGTGGAGAGCGTTCTGCTGACTGCAAGCGGCGTCGTCGGCTGGCCTTCTTTGCCCCAAAACCACCATAAATGCGTACCAGGATCAGAATAAGAGCGCGCAGCAGGCGTTTCATGGTTGTACCTCCTGCTGCTGAGCGTCAGGAATCAAGCGCAGCAGAGCCTGCCATACATCATCAATCGTTACCGAGGTCATACAGGTACAGTGCTCGCAGGGCTGCATCTTTCCCAGGAAGAAGCAAGGCTGTCCTGTTGGATGACGCCAGAGCGCGATATGCTGTGGATCGTCCAGGGGATAGGGGCCGTATTCCTCCGGACTGGTTGGACCAAAGATAGCGATGACCGGGGTACCGACCGCGGCCGCCAGGTGCATCGGGCTGCTGTCATTGCCAATAAACAGCTTGCAGGATTCGATCTGGGCCGCCGTTTCTCCAAAACTCGTTTTGCCTGCCAGATTGACCACCATCTCAGGTGGGACATCCTTCAGCCCATCGATTAAGCTCTGGTTCAATGCCCGATCGCTTTCACCACCAATCAAGAGCACCTGCATTCCTGGCTCCGTGACAATGCGCCGGGTCAGGGCCCGGTAGCGCTCAATTGGCCAGCGTTTCGCCGTTAATTCCATGCCTGGATTGCTGCCGCCGCCAGTGAAAACAGCGACTTTCGCATAGTCAGACCTATAAACGGACTGGCGTTCATGTTCGGTTGGCACAAAGCGCATATGTGGATGATCGATGCGCAATCCAATCGCACGCGCCAGGTCCAGATAAATTTCAGCCTGGTGTTGCAGGTGAGCACGATCGGCCGACACGACTACGCGATCCGTCAATGAGAAGCCGCGTCCCAGGCTATCAGGGCCCACACGTCGCGCCACGCCCGCTAACCATGGCAGCAGTGTCATCATCGGCGATCGATCCAGGACAAACGCCAGATCGTAGTGATGTTGGCGCAACTGACCAGCTAGCTTGAGATAATCTTTGAGACTATAGCGACCGGGAATGCCAATGCTGCCACAGTCAATAATTTTATCAACGGCCGGATGATGTTCGGCAATGGTTTTTGACCAGGTACCAGTAATATATGTGATGGTTGCCGCCGGATAATTAGCGCGGATAACTTCAAGCAGAGGCGTTGTCATAATAACGTCTCCGATGCAGCAGGGCTTGATCAGCATAATCGATCGCGGCTGGCGTCTTGCCCGCCCGGTGAGCGGTTTGCTAATTGCGTTGAACAGCATAAACAGCAGCCGCAAACCGGTACAGAGTGTAGTAATAAGTTGTTGACGCAGAACTATTATCCTCTATCTTTCTCAGAGAATCCCGTATCGGTAGCAGGTGGTGGGTCCTCACTACGCACAGTTGCCTTATCCTCTATCTGATCCGGATGGAGTCCCGGATACGCTGGTGAGGATGAGGTGACTCGTGCCGTTGGAAGCTGCTCTGCCACGTGTGGATGGAGTGCTCTGCCGCAGGTTGGGCAATAGAGATCGTCGGCCTGGATGGCTGTACCACAGCCTGGACACTGTAACTGTTGGGCCTGAGCGGGCGCCATTTCGGGTCTTATCTGGGCTGCTGCCGGATCTATCTTGTCTGTATTGGGAACTACCTGTGCCGCCTCTCCTTCCACTATCATAGTCTCCTGCGAATGGATTGTCAAAGGTCCCATACCAGGAGGTGGCGGTGGGATGACCGGTGGTGTTGTTTCGCCAATAGCTGGTGAATAGGGAGGTGGCGGAGTATATCGGGCCGCATCGCCTTCGCCTGGCTGAGATGTATGCGTTGTTCCTGGTGTCCCCGTTGGTGCGACTGGCGGCCCCTGACTCTGCAGTGCCTGAAGTTCGTGCTGTGCTTGAGATAATTGTTGATGGGAATTGAAGAGATCCTGGCACGGCGTTAGCAGCTCTGGTTGTGTTAGCAGCCCTGCCGTATATAACTCCATTACTTTTTTGAGTATATCTTGTTCCTGTGCCGTAATCTGGCGTCCAAGTTTCTCGATCTGTAAACGCGTACGTTGGATTTTTGCAATGCGTCCTGCACTATTGGAAGCTTTCTCAAGACTTCGGTGAACTGAGTCCCATAGGTTCATCGCGGCCCCCTCTGTTTTCTATGCGCTTCACAGCTATTCCTGTTCAATCAATGCAAATTATAGCAAAGCTCTAAAAGGAAGTCGAGCAAGCTTACTGATCGGCAAGCTTGCTCGTTCTCGTTTTTGGTGCCTGTGTTAGAGTATGTCTGAACACATACTTTTCGCGTCTTCGGCCCCTGACGCTACGCGCCTGCGGTGCTCAAAAGAGCTTTTATGTGTTGATGCAGCTTTAGCGCTAAACGCGAAAGCTGCATCAACACATAAAAATGACTCGGCGCGCATGCGCCCGCCCGTACGAGGGCGCTTTATTTCCCATAGTGATAGGCTTCAGACACATTCTTAGAAAAATGAAATCTCGCTATTGTTGGCGGCGATGGGCCGGGTCAGGTATACTTCGTAGCCTCGGGCTTGGAGGTGTTGCTGTACCCTGGTCGCTGCTGGAAGCGTTGCAAAGGTTGAGAAGAGCGTTGGGCCGCTACCCGAAAGCCGCACAAAAGAAGCCCCCGCTTGCAACATATCGGTGTGAGCCTGCGCCACCTCGGGATACTGTTCGAGGACGCCACGTTCCAGGCTATTATAGAGATCATCAGGGTGCAGGGCGCTGCGGGTTTGCAATGCGGTCTCGGCCGCTCGACTCCATGAGCCATTGCTATAATCGCTGGCTGTCAACTGGCGAAAAACTGTGGCCGTTGACACGCTGATGGCTGGCTTTAACAATACGAGCCAGCGCATCGGAGCGGGCCAATGGGCGGCTAACGGTGTTATCTGTTCGCCGCGCCCTTCGCAGAGGGCCAGACCGCCGGTCAGGAAGAAAGGTATATCCGAACCAAGGGATGATGCTATTTCCCACAGATCATGCATTGAGAGCGGCAGTTGCCACCAGTGTTGCAGCGCCAGCAACGTAGCGGCCGCATTGCTACTGCCTCCACCCAGACCGGCCGCCACCGGGATACGCTTATTGAGCTCGATGGCCAACCCTCGGATGAGGCCCAGCTTCTGACGAATAGCCTGCGCGGCCCGCACAACCAGATTATGCTCATTGCTCAACTCGGGACGGTTGCAGACCATGCTGACCCGATCCTCATCAAGGATCGAAAAACACAGCGTGTCATAGAGATCGATTGTTTGCATGATTGTTGCCAGCTCATGATACCCATCTGGCCGCTTGCCCAATACATCCAGGGTCAAATTGATTTTCGCATAAGAACGCACAAAGCGAACCTTATTGATCGCCTCGGAACTGGCGTGATCATCTCTTGTCATCTCAGGTGTTCGCACTCCATCTCTTTTTGCATATGGCTGCCCCTTATATTGCAGGATGCTCACGCCATACGGATTTCTGTGTGCATTGTGCCCAGAAAAGCAGCACTTGTCAACTCTCTCTCGCTCGCCGCTTCCCCAGGGGCAAAATTGTCTGCTATGCCTAGCCTAAAACTACCTGCTTTTAGAATATTTTTAGACATCATGATATACTGTAGCGTGTGCATACGTAAATATTACGTTGCTCGCTCCTGTATTTTTCTTTTGCGACAACTGTTAGTAGGTAAGATGGATATAACTGTTGCATATTTTCACCCATTTTTTCACCCCGAAGCTGTAAAGCGTGATTTAGAGCATATTCGTGCTTCTGGCGCGAATAGCATTGTATACGCTATTCATGAGCAAGAAGAACAACGCTGGCCGCGTGACTTTGAACGTGGCTTGCGGATCGCGCAGGATGCAGGGCTGAAAGTCTATCTGAGCCTGGGACGATTTGGCAACCTTTTTGCGGGCCCGACGTTTATGCCGAGCTGGTATACATTCCGGCACCCCCAGTCCCTTGTCAAAGATCGCCATGGCCGTGTGCATGATATGACCTGTTTTAACCATGAGTCATTTCGCTCGTGGCTGTTTAGCGAAGTAGACTACTACTTGAACACCTATCCACTCAACGGCATTGTCATTGATGAGTTGCGTGTGCCCGATATTACCTGCTTCTGCTCGGTCTGCCGCGCCCTCTGCCCCGACATCACAGATCTACAACATTTTCGCCGCCGTTCCATGATCGATTTCTTGAATGAGCTTTTCTCCTGTGTCAAACGCGCGGATCGTCAGGCCAAAACAAGTATCGTATTATTGCCCCAGGATCTCAGCCTGACCGAAGAACTGGCCACCATTCCAAGCTTAGATACAATTGGCTGCCATTTATTCTGGCAATTGCTGGGCGCAGATGTTTCGACGGTTGAAACATGGGGGCAGCAGCTGGTAGATGTTGTCAAACGTCATGGCAAGCGGAGCCAGCTCTGGCTACAGAATTTTAACCTGGATGAAGCCGAGGAGGAAATGCTGGAGGCGGCTTTCTCAGGTTTGCTCAGATCCGAACCAGACGATATCGCATGCTACTATTTCTGGCGTAACAACGCCAATCCTGAACATGTCTGGCAGCAGACGCGTGGCCTGCTGCGCCGTATCCCTCGCCGTCAACTCTTCTGGCAAACACTACCCCGCATCCCTGTACCCAACATTGCTGGCAACGAGAGTTCATAACCCATATGTGCTCTACCTCAACATAAAAACGCGGGCAGGCGCGTCAGCGCCTGCCCACAAAAAGATGCTATGCTGCTTTATTTGCGACTCGTCGATGGCAACGAGGGGGTATCTTTATCACTCTCATCCTGATGGACTTTTTCTAGCAGTTCGCTCAAGGACTTAATCTGCTGCCGCGTGGCATCGCCATTATCTTTGGCGGCTAGAATCACCGCTTGAATGCCCAGGGTATTGATCGTGTAGGCATCTTCCTCGCTTAGTGTGCTATTGACATAGATGAAAGCAGGGAAGCGCACAGCTTCGCGAACCGCCCGATAACCAAGAATCTCTTCGATGGTCAGTTGGCCCACCTTCTCTGTCAAGCCAAAATCCAGGAGTACAGCAGCAATGTGTTCAAAGGCGGTCAGGTTGCGAATATAGAGCGGATAGTTCTCGTCTTCCCGCATCGGAACCACGATCACCTTTTCCAGGTCCTTTGTTTCCAGGGCCAGTAAACGGGCGGGCGCATTAAAAGGCAGGATAATATATTGGACGCCCACATCCTTCAACTCTCTCAGGCTCGCGGCAGTCAGGCCGTCCAGTCCCTCTGTAATATGCAGACCTGTGACCGTGCTTTCTTTCTGGGCCTTTGCAGCCTCGATTTCCTTCTTTAGCGTATCGAACTGGTCTGTATCTTTTCCATCCCATTTGAACAGGATGCCATCAGCGCCAGCTTTCAACGCAGCTTCGGCACTGCCAGCGGCAATTTTGTCTTGCTCAACAACGAGAGCCGCAGCGCGAGCCTTTCTCTCAGCCCGATTTTTGCCCACGAAGCCCATGCCGCCACCGCTTTGCGCCCGATGTGCCTGCGTAAACATATCTTGCAGTTTAGCCATTCCGACTCTTTCTCCTTATCACGAACGAGTTTGATGATATCGACTCGCATATGCATATGGACAAGTATCATAGGATACGACTCTCCGCCATAAAGTTATCTTCCGACCTTATAATGAGAGCGTAGCCGTACCTGTTGGGTAGTAACCATTAAGGGAACGCGCATAAAGCACGAACGTTAGTCCATTATAGCACTTTGTGAAGCACCCCATGTATACAGCAAGGAGCTATATATTGCCAAAATTTCATGTTACCCCGCCTTCCAAGCTGCCTTAAAAGGAAATCCCCTTATATCCCCATAACTGAAGTCAGAGGGTACGGGGCGCTTCGCTAAGAAAAAAGACGGAACCTCGTGGGAAGTTGACTGCATGCCAGTATTATTGCGCGGTATCTTGTCAAACATATAGCTGTATGTACTATATAACTTGCATGTATTACATGTATCGATTATACTGGCAACAGCCTCGGTGCGGAAACGGTTGGTTCGCTAATTTAAAATTGCATAGATGTGGGAAGTGTGTTATGTTGCAAGAAGCTGTTGATGATTTTGTTACCTCTATTGCCAATGGGGAGATGGAACGTAGTGGTGGTAGCCGCAATACTATTATGGCATACCGCAACGATTTGGGACAGTTGTGCAGCTATATACGAGCTTTAGGGATTACGAGCTGGCTGCATGTTACCCGTGAGCATATAGCTGATTATGTCCAGCAGTTACGTGAGGCCCAGGTCTATCGTCCGACAACGATCGCTCGCAAGCTGGCGGCATATAAGTCTTTTTTTCGTTACCTGTGTCAAAAGGGGCTGGTGACCAGAGATCCATCACTAGGGGTCTTATTGCCGCCCGTTGAAAGAGGGCTGCCCCAGATTATGAATGCTGAGCAGGTGCAGACGCTGTTTCAGCTTGCGGATAGAGATACCCCGATGGGGGTGCGTGACCTGGCTATGCTCCATCTTCTCTATGCTACAGGAATACGCGCATCTGAACTGGTTTCACTTAATGTTGATCACTTTTGCGCACAGGATGCCGCGATTAAATGTGTTGGCGTACGCGGCAATGTGCGTTTCCTGCCACTGACATCGGTGGCTATGGATGTGCTTGAACTCTATCTGTTGCGCGGACGTCCACGTTTTATACGCCATGCCAGTGAAGAAGCTCTGTTTGTGAATCATCATGGCGAGCGCCTGACACGCCAGGGGTTCTGGCTGATCATCAAAGGTTATGCGCGCCGGGCTGGTATTGAGGATTTGACGCCCCATAAATTGCGCCATGCGTTCGCTATGCATATGCTTGATAGCGGAATGGACCTTGGTTCTGTCCAAGAATTATTGGGACATGCGCATATTTCGACCACCCAATTCTATTGCCAGCTGGTCAGTGCTCAGCCGAAATGATGCATAGGTTTTGGCCTCCTTGTGTGCTATCCTGTAGCCATCAAATACAAGGAGGCAACAAAACGCGTGCTTTACGATCAAGTTGTGGAAGCCACGCAAGCGATTCAGCAACATACCGAGGTCAAACCTGCGCTGGCTATCATTCTGGGCTCAGGGTTGGGTGACCTCGCCAATGAGATACGTGATGCAGTGGCCATACCATATAGCGAAATTCCGCATTTTGCGCAGTCAACGGTAGTTGGGCATGCTGGTCGATTATTGATTGGCACTCTGTCTGGAGTACCTGTAGTAGCTATGCAGGGGCGCTTTCACTTCTACGAAGGGCATCCAGTTCACCTGACTACCCTGCCTGTACGTGTGATGCGCCTGCTGGGTGCAGAGACGCTGATTGTCAGCAACGCTGCCGGAGGAGTCAATCCAGCTTATCTGCCCGGCCATTTTATGCTCCTGCGGGACCATATTTACATGCCAGGACTGGCCGGAGGCAGTCCGCTGGTCGGACCTCACGATGAGCGCCTGGGCGAGCGCTTCCCAGCCGTTGGCAAGGCTTATGATGCTGAGCTACGTGCGCTGGCGCATGAGGTGGCTGACCGCTATCCAGAGATCACACTTCACGAAGGGGTTTATACCATGGTTGCGGGACCCAGCTATGAGACGCCGGCCGAACTCGCCTTTCTGCGCACCATCGGTACCGACGCCGTCGGGATGTCCACTGCGCCCGAAGTCGTTGTTGCTCGCCAGGTCGGCATGCGCGTACTTGGTATCAGCCTGATCACCAATAGCGCCACCGGCAGCGAGGCAGCAGAGGTCAATCACGCCGAAGTGCTCTCTACCGCCGACGCGGTCCGCACCAAATTTGCCAATCTCGTCATGGGTATTGTCGAACGCATTGGCGCACAGGTTTGAGTTGGAGTAAACACCGTCCAAACAAAAAAGAAGAGCTAACCTTATACTGGTTAGCTCTTCTTTTGGTCGCTTACGGAATGCTTATGTGGTAAATAGAAGTTTATTTTTTCTGCAATTGTGTTGACCAGCTGTAGTTAAAGTAGGTGCCATTTCCGGTCAGACCAACGATATAGTAATTTCCCTTCTCTAACGTTGGTGATAATGTCAGCGTCCACGCGGCTTGCCCTTGAACACAGGGTTGGGTTAGTGGTGCTCCATTACTAATAACCAGACCGGGAGTGATTTCATGTGGGAAGGTTCCGCTATAGTTGGCGGTATCTTTAAACAGTGCTCTATCAGTATCATCAATTACCGGTAAGCCATCTTTGGCTTTTGTTAATATTATACGGCAGGTTATGCCATCACTCGTGATATTTTTTTCTGCGTTGAGGTCACATTGACCGGCCACTTTGTGTTTGGCAATAAGGGTGATGGTGATTGAGCCATCCAAATTATAGCCTGTTCCTATACCCGGGCAACCTAGTGGTAATGCTTGTGCTGTTGCTGCAGTTGGGGTTGCTGTGGGGGTTTTAGAGACCACCACCTGGGTAGGCTTTTTGTTATTCCCTGAAGTATTGGTGACTGGCTGGGCGGAATGTGGGTGGGTGAAGGCACCTACCGCGAAACCCAGAATCGCGCCAGACAGGGCGAATAGCGTGATGGCCGTAATCATAATGGTTTGAATCTGTGTATTACCGCCGGTTTTTTGTGATTTTACTAATTGTTGCATTCCGTCAAAACTCTCTTCTTTATCTTTTTGGCTGATAGTTCTTTACTTTCATCATACCATGTCATGGCTTATGAGTTGACAATGCCTGATGATTGGTAGCCTAAATTGGTACATGTTTTACTATTCTTCAAGCCATAATAGTAGACTGATGAAGAATTTGACCACTGACAGGTATTTTTTTCCTAAAACTAAAATATTTATTTCCTAGAACTAAAAAGGAAGGGAGGCTGATCATCGTTCTGGGGGGACGTGATCAGCACACTCAGCTTGTAGGTGGGGAAAGTACCTGAGTGCGGTATTCCTTGGGATTGTCATGGCAGCCAGTTTATAGCGGTTGGCCTGATCTGGCGGACCGCAAGCCGCTCGTGCTATCCTGCAGTTTACTCTCTTTCTTAAAGAACAGTGCCCTGTATCTTTTTTGGGGATGGGCACGGCAAAAAAAAGAATATTTCTGCGCTTCTGGTTACAAGGGAGCACGATGATCTCCCATCCTGTGGTAAAATAGCAGTGTTGGAGTAACAAATAGCTGGCATAGATGCCATTGGTGAAGGAGTACGATGATGCATATCTTTGAAATTCTGATAGTTGCTGGCATTGCACTGGCCATCTTTGGTCCAAAAACACTACAATCACTGGCGCGTAGCGCAGGAAAAACGACTGGCGAGGTCAAGAATGCCAAAGATAAGTTCATGTCTCACGTGCCAGCCGATGATATCTCAAAATTACATCAAACCCTGAACAAGGTACCTACCAATCCGGCCCAGGCGGTTCAGATGTTGATGACTCCTGCTGAGAAGAAAGAGACTGCCAGCGAGACCAGGTCTGGCGCGGCGGCGAGCACAGAGGCAAAAGTAGCTCCCGGTAAAGAAAACTAGTAGTGCATCTCAGCCTTCACCGGTATCTTGCCTCTAACAACAGATTTGTGAGCAGAAATAGCTGTTCTGGTATAAACCCATTTAGTTTTATATCAGTGTTCACATCAAAGGTAGGTGGGCTATGGAAGAATTGACCCAACTGAAATGTGAAGTGTGTCGTGCTGGAGCGCCTCAAGTGACTGCAGAGGAAGCAGCGAACTACCAGAAACAGGTGCCAGATTGGATCATCATGGAGCACGACAACGTCAAGCGCCTGGAGCGTGTTTACAAGTTCAAGGACTTCGTGTCTGCGCTCTCCTTTACGCAGAAAGTTGGTCGCCTGGCTGAGGACGAGGGACATCATCCGGCTATCTTGACCGAATGGGGCTCCGTTGGTGTGGCCTGGTGGACCCATAAAATTCATGGCCTGCATCGCAATGATTTTATCATGGCGGCCAAAACGGATGAAATCTACAAAGATTTTGAGGCCATGTAATCATACACGGCCATCTATGCAAAATAAACATAACCCGTAGGGCGCCCTACGGGTTGTGTTGGTTATGCTTGCTCGAGCAATGCGACCGCGTAACAGGCAATGCCCTCACGGCGACCGGCAAAGCCGAGGCCGTCGGTAGTTTTGGATTTGATGCTAACCTGGTTGAGGGATAGCTGTAGATGTTCCGCCAGATGTTCGCGCATGGCCTGGACGTGGGGGGAGAGCCTGGGTTGTTCGGCGACAATCGTGGCATCCACGTTCCCAATGGTCCAGTTGTGCTGGCGCAGCAGATCAAGGGTGTAGGTGAGAAAGACCGTGCTGGGCTGGTCTTTCCAGCGTAGATCTTTGGATGGAAAGTGTTGCCCAATGTCACCCAGAGCGGCTGCACCTAGCAGTGCATCTACGATGGCGTGAATGACCGCATCGGCGTCAGAGTGACCTGCCAGGCCATAATCGTGGGGAATAGTGACGCCACCCAGCACCAGCGGGCGTCCCTCTGTGAATGCATGGACATCATAACCAGAACCAATGCGTGTAGTCATTCTTCTTGTCCTTTAATACATGCCTCAGCGAAGAGCAAATCTTCCTGAGTAGTGATTTTGATATTGGTGTAAGAGCCAGGGAAAATAGCCACGTGATGGCCCAGCCTCTCCAGAAGCAGCGCATCATCGGTGGCATCATCGTTAGCCAGCGGCGAATGATGAGCCTGGTGAATCAAGGGAAAAGAAAACACCTGGGGTGTCTGGATGGTCCAGAGCAGAGCGCGGTCTGGCGTATCCAGGATTTTGCCGTCGCGCACCTGTTTAATAGTATCCTTTACCGGTACGGCAGCGATAGCAGCCTGGTGTTCCTGAGCCGAGACCAGTCCGGCCTCAATGATGCTAGCCGTCACAAACGGTCGCGCGCCATCGTGGATCATCACCCAGCGGCAGGCTGGCTGCAACGTTGCCAGCGTATCCAGTCCCTGGCAGACTGAATCTTGCCTGCGGGCACCGCCGGGTATAACGGCACAGATCTTACTCCATGCCTCCTGCTTACAAAGTTCTTGTGTCGCCGCGAGGCGTTCCGCACTAACCACCAGCACAATCCTATCGATAGCCGACGAGCTCTGGAACGCATCAATGGTGCGCGCAAGCGTCACGCGACCGGCCAGCGGAATCCAAAGCTTATCCCTGCCCATGCGCCGACTGGCTCCTGCAGCCACGATAATAACAGCTGATTTCTCTTGCATGGTATGTGTGGAGGTAGGTAGCTACCTGTTCTCCCTCTCCATAAAAAATAGAGAGCACCGCAAAGGGTGCTCTCGTGAAAATGCGTTATGCTAATTAAGCTTGCCTTTGCTTTAAGGACGATTGCGGCGCTATGGCGGCGCTACTGGCATTGGCTTGTTTGGGATGGGCAAAAATCATGCGACCCGCCACCGTTTGTAGCACACGCGTTACCGTAACCTCAATCATCATATTCATGAACTGACGTCCATTTTCTACCACGATCATGGTTCCATCGTCCAGGTAGCCAACTCCCTGTCCCAGTTCTTTACCGTCCTGCATGATTTTAATATGAATATCCTCTCCTGGCAAGAGGACCGGTTTGATGGCATTGGCCAGCTCGTTGATGTTGAGCACCTTAACGCCCTGCAGTTCGGCGACGCGATTGAGATTGAAATCATTGGTGATGATCGGACAATGCTGATCGCGAGCGACTTTCACCAGCTTACCATCTACATCCGCGATCCCCTCAACATCGGTGTCAACGATCTCTATCGGGACTGTTGCATCTTTTTGCAGGCGGTTCAAGATCTCCAGCCCACGACGACCACGATTGCGCCGCATCGTATCGGCCGAGTCAGCAATGCGCTGCAGCTCGTTGAGTACGAAACGGGGCACAACCAGCGTACCGATGATAAAGCCTGTCTGGCTGATATCGGCGATGCGACCATCAATAATCGTGCTGGTATCCAGCAAAATCTGCAATGATGGTATGGTTGATACCACAATCGGCTCTTTCTCTGGCTCACGCTTCTTGCCACGTTCACTACGCTCACTACGCTCGCGATCCTCATCGCGGTCGCGATCACGCTCGCGGCGCCGCGCCACGGTCGATTGGAAGAGATGGGCGATATCGCTCTTGCGCAGGACTGCGGTTGTCAGCCCGATATAGCCAAAGATGACCGCGCCTAGAAACGGCGTAATCTGCCCCAGTCCGAAAGGCAAGTACTGTAAAGGGATTGCCAATAAAACAGCAAGGATAAGACCGATGGCCAATCCGATTGCGGCGGCAACCAGGTCACTGGCCGAAGCTGCGCGGATCTTATTGCTAATCCACTGAAATGGGATAACCGTGATATACGGCGTGATAATAAAAGCGGCGATAGCGCTGACGGTCGCGATAATAGCAATCACCCATGGTACAGGAAGGGGTAGAGGAGCCAACGTCGTTGCTCTATACAACGAGATACTGATCGCTGCGCCTATGGCGACCAGCGCTCCTATGATGCGGGTAACGGTATTAACTGACATCCCTGCATCCTCCAAAGCGAGACACTTAGACGTGCCTTTTCTAAGCTCAAGAGGTCAACGCTGCTTCTTTGTCCGATTGGCAGGTCTGGTATTAAGAAGAAAATGATGAATAATAATTCCAGATGAAATGTATTGCTTAGCCTGCTGTCCAAAAAAACACGTGCCTGTTTGAGCAAACAACCTTTAAAAAATATACGAATCGACGAACAATTTTGTTGCTATTGTGGCAACATTCTGCCTCAAGTAGCAACAATTTCTCTGTACTTTTATCATAGAACATCAAAGAAAGAGCATTTGCCATCTATTGATGCAAACTAAACAACAATACACGCTACGTAGGTAGGGTACGCTGAATATGCAGTATACACTGTTTTCATGTTAGAAGCAAGAGACTTCTCTGCGGTATTGCGTATGGTGCTTTTATTACCGATACACATTGCCAGAAATGCTGCCTCCTTTGCTGTTTTTAATGAAGTGCAATCTCCAATGCCACAGCTAACGTACTGGCTGTAATTACTTTGAAATCCTCTGAGGGATGTGTCTCAGCTATTTCATTGCGCAATTTATTGCCCTGACCCGCGGAAGGGATCAAGCAACGTTTAAAGCCCAGTTTGGCAGCCTCATGAACGCGCAATGACAGGCGGCTGACGGCTCGCAGTTCTCCAGAGAGTCCTACCTCACCAATCAAGGCCATATCGGCCGGAATCAGCTTCTCACGATAGCTGGAAGCGATTGCAGCGGCGACCCCCAGGTCAATTGATGGCTCCTCAATGTTGAAACCGCCAACCACATTGGCGTAGACATCGTGGCCACCCACCGCCAGGCCGACGCGTTTTGTTAAAACCGCCATCAACATCAACAGGCGATTATGGTCGATACCGTTGGTGGTACTGCGTGGATTCCCAAAGTTACTGGGCGTAACCAGGGCCTGAACCTCGACCAGCAAAGGACGAGTTCCTTCCATACTGACCACTACCGCCGATCCACTCGCACTGGTCGCTCGATCCGAGAGGAAGACAGCCGATGGGTTAGAGACCTCTACCAGACCTTCGCCATGCATTTCAAAGACGCCGATTTCATGGGTCGCGCCAAAACGATTTTTGACACTGCGCAACAACCGGTAGGAGTGATAGCGCTCACCCTCCAGATATAGCACAGCATCAACAATATGCTCCAGCACCTTGGGTCCAGCCACCGTTCCTTCTTTGGTAACGTGTCCAATCACCAGGATCGGTATCTGAGAAGTTTTGGCCAGCTGCATCAACTGCAGCGTACACTCGCGCACCTGGCTGATACTGCCCGGGGCCGCCGTCAAGTGACTGGCCAGCACCGTCTGAATCGAATCCACAATAACCATGGCCGGTTTCACCCGATTGACCGACTCAACAATCAGGTCGAGTTCAATGGCGGCCAGCAGATAGAGCTGCTCACCGACGATGTCCAGGCGCTCAGCGCGCATCTTAATCTGCTCAATGGATTCCTCACCCGAAACATAGAGTACCGGACCAACATGTTTCGCAATCTCGCCCGATATTTGTAAGAGCAGGGTAGATTTACCAATACCTGGCTCGCCACCAACCAGGATCAACGAGCCCGCAACCAGTCCGCCGCCCAGCACGCGGTCCATTTCAGGATAGCCTACTGAGATGCGTTCTTGCACCAATGGCTTAATGTGAGGAAGAACAATAGGAGTATGAGGATGATAGTTACTGGAAGCAGGGGATGCAGCCAGCAAGCTCTGCCGCCGTTGTTGGGCGGGACTTTGCGGAATATCTACCACTTCCTCCAATGTGTTCCAGGCCCCACAGTCGGGACATTTCCCCATCCATTTACTATGTTCCCCGCCACATTGCTGGCAGACGTATTTTGTGCGAATTTTTGCCATGTAAAGATCTGCAATCTAGGATAATCCAGAAAATAATCCAGGATATAGGAGCCGCTAGTTTGTGCGTGGTCAGGTTGTAACTGGAAAGTTTAGTACTAAAGGTAAGAGAGAAGAGCAAAGAAAAGGGGACGCGATGTTTGTCACGTCCCCTCAATTCTGATCAGCTTTCTGTATTCGTACTACCTTCGCCGCCAGCCGAGAGGGCCGCTTCCGGGGTAGCCGATGCCGGTGGTGGCAACTGCTCAATGCGGTTGCGTACCTCCAGAGCAAGATCGTCATCGACAATGCTTGCCTCTACCAGATCGCCAGGATGGAACTTGCCTTGTAGCAAGCCTTCCGCCAACGGATCTTCAACCATACGCTGGATAGTGCGGCGTAAAGGACGGGCACCATACTGCGCGTCGAAGCCTTTGTCGATCAAGAAATCCTTGGCGTTCTGTGGAACCACCAGTTCGATCTGCTGTTCGGTGAGCTGTGCACGTACACGGTTCAGCAACAGGTCGACGATAGAGTACATCTCCTCCATACGCAGAGAATGGAAGACAATAACCTCATCGATACGGTTCAGGAACTCAGGCTTGAAGGTATTCTTCAATTCGCCGAGCACCTTACCCTTCATCGCATCATAGTCTGCCTGGTTGGCTTTCTGCTTGTCTTTCGACTGCCTAAAGCCGATCGAGGCCTCCTTATTCAAGAGGGCGGCACCGACGTTTGATGTCATGATGATAATGGTGTTGCGGAAATCCACCGTGCGGCCCTTGGCGTCTGTCAGCTTACCATCTTCCAGAATCTGGAGTAGCATATTGAAGACGTCAGGGTGAGCCTTTTCAATTTCGTCCAGCAGGATCACGCTATAGGATTTGCGGCGAACCGCCTCGGTCAGCTGACCGCCCTCTTCATAACCGACATATCCGGGAGGGGCACCCACGAGACGCGCGGCCGCGTGACGCTCCATAAACTCTGACATGTCGATTTTGATCAGAGACTCTTCGCTACCGAACATAAATTCGGCCAGCGTCTTGGCCAGCTCTGTTTTACCAACACCTGTGGGGCCCATAAAGATGAACGAACCAATAGGACGTTTCGGATCCTTCAGGCCTGCACGAGCGCGGCGTACAGCGCGTGCAATCTTTTCTATTGCTTCATTCTGACCGATCACGCGAGCGTGGAGTGCATCTTCCATTTGTAAGAGCCGCTGTGACTCTTCCTGAGCGATACGCATCACAGGGATGCCGGTCCACATAGAGACGATCTGAGCAATCTCCTCTTCGCCAACCGTTGGTTTCTCATTTCCACGTTCTTTGTGCCAGCCAGACTCAAGTTTGGCAATACGATCTCGCAACTTTACTTCGCGGTCCCGCAGTTCCGCTGCCAGTTCGTATTCTTGTTGCTGGATAGCTGCCTCTTTCTCACGCAGGACAGACTCCAGACCCTTCATGGCCTCTTTCAGGTTCAGAGGAGCCAGTGAGTTCTGCATCCGTACGCGGCTAGCGGCTTCATCGATCAAGTCGATAGCTTTATCCGGCATGAAGCGATCGGTGATATAGCGGCTGGCCATATCGGTTGCGGCCTTGAGCGCCTCGTCTGTGATAATCAGACGGTGGTGCTGCTCATAGCGTTCGCGGATACCTTTGAGGATCTCAACGGTCTCCTCGACGGATGGCTCGCGTACAATCACTTCCTGGAATCGGCGTTGGAGTGCAGCATCGCGCTCGATATACTTGCGATATTCATCGAGGGTTGTTGCACCGATACATTGCAATTCACCACGAGCGAGGGCAGGCTTCAGGATATTGGCTGCATCCACAGCCCCTTCAGCGGCGCCCGCACCCACCAGGGTATGAACTTCATCGATAAAGATGATACAATCGCGGCTATTGCGAATCTCTTCTATAATTTTCTTCAGACGCTCTTCAAACTCACCACGGTACTTTGTACCAGCCACCAGAGAGCCAACGTCCAGTGTGAGTAGACGTTTGCCGGCCAGTGTTTCTGGCACCTCGCCAGAGATCAGGCGTTGCGCCAGACCTTCAACGATAGCTGTTTTACCGACACCGGGTTCGCCGATGAGAGCCGGATTATTCTTATTGCGTCGGGAAAGAATCTGGATGACGCGCTCAATTTCTTGATGACGTCCAATGACGGGGTCGAGTGTACCTGCGCGAGCAGCTGCCGTCAGATCAATGCCCATCTGGTCAATAGTGGGGGTCTTCGAATGTTTGGCGTCGCGCTCATGTGGAGTGCCAGACTGGCTGAGCACTTGAATGGTTTGCGTACGCACTTTTTCCAGGTTGACGCCCAGACTTTCAAGTACGCCTGCTGCGATACCTTCACCCTCACGGACCAAACCCAGCAAGAGGTGTTCTGTCCCAATATAATGATGATTCAGGCGGCGAGCTTCATCAACTGCTAGCTCGATTACCTTTTTGGCACGTGGCGTCAGGCCAATTTCGCCCAGAACAATACGGTCGCCACGACCAATAATAAATTCGACGGCGCTACGAACCTTATTAAGCTCAACGCCGAGATTTGCGAGTACTTTTGCAGCAACGCCTTCACCCTCACGCACAAGGCCGAGGAGCAGGTGTTCTGTACCAATATAGTTATGTTGGAAGCGCTGGGCTTCCTCCTGTGCCAGGCTCAGAACTTTTCTGGCCCGTTCTGTGAACTTATCAAATCTGTCTCTATCGTTCACCTGTTTGTCACCCCCCTTTCATTGGCAGAGGGTGGAACCGAGCCCTCTGTGTCGCTCAGGTAAACTATGTGATTCATCATACAACACCCATCATACAGCGTCAAGGATAACAACTGTAGCCTCCCGTCTGTCAATAAACGCTCAACCTTCTTACTGAGAAACAATCGACCTCTGCACTGCATTCGCATAGATGCACACAGTGGAGAGGTCGCGAGATCATCTGTTCAGGTACGATTTGCTCCAACAGCCAAGGAACCTTGTCTATCTAGGTGCCTCTGTATCTTCTTTGATGCCCTGACAAACGAGCGACTGAGCGGAGTGCATCAGTCATGATCGTTGTCCCTCCATCGTCACTGCTACTGGTAAACATGCGATTTGATTATCCTTTATTCTACAACAAAAATGCGTGGATATCATCAGTATGTTCACGATTTGCTTTTTGCTCAAAAATGTAGAAGGGAACTCTTGATCGCTTCATTAACTGCGCATTTCATCATACTACAACTCTTTTTACAACGTCAAGAATACTATATGTATTCTTAATAGCAACAACACCTATTATACACTGATTTCTTACTAATAAGTGAGAACCTCCCTGTGCAATCTTTCAATGAAAGACTACAGGGAGGTTCTTCTTACAAGTGACGACTACGTAACAGCGCTACAGCGCTACTGACTACTCAGCTGTTTCATTCTCATCTTTAGCTGAACGCTGGCGAGCAGCTGCGCGGAAGGCCTCGGCCATCGCGGTTAACTCACCCTCACCATGTACGTTCTGGCCGCTATCGCCAGAACGCTCCTGGCGCTCGCGGCGCTCGCGCTTGGATGGAACCTGTTCAGAAAGTGTTGGCAGTGACTCCAGAGAAGGAGTGCCGGGCGCAGCTGGTGTTTCGACAGCTGGAGCGGCATTCTGTTCAACAATAGCACTTTCAGCCTGGGCTTCTTCCTGTTCAGGGACCTCAGTCGCAGCCTCTTTGGCATCAACTTCGTCAGCCTGACGTAAGCTGAGACCAAGGCGACGGCGCTCGGCATCAATGCGCAGGATGCGCAACTGCAATTGTGCACCCTCGTGCAGAACCGACTTGGGATCTGTACCAGGTGTCAACTCGGACTGATGGATCAGGCCCTCGATGCCATCTTCGATGCGTGCAAACGCTCCGAAGGGGGCGATCTTGGTCACAGTACCAGTGACGACCTGTCCTGGTGTGTAGCGCTGCTCGACAGTTGTCCAGGGATCAACCTCAGCACGTTTGATCGAGAGTGCGATTTTCTTTTTCTCTTTATCAACACTCAAAACCTGTACTTCGACTTCCTGACCAACATGCAACACTTCGCTAGGATGGTTAACACGGCTCCAGGCTAGCTGGCTGATATGAACCAGTCCGTCTGCGCCACCAAGGTCGACGAAAGCACCAAAGTTAGCAAGGTTGCTCACCACACCCTTACGCACTTCGCCGGGCTTCAACTCATCGAGCAATTCCTCGCGACGGCGCTGACGCCATTCCTGGACAGCCAGACGCTCGGAGAGGATCAAGCGGTTGCGCGCTCGATTGATCTCGATAATTTTTAACTGAAGCTCTTTGTCCTTCATGCCCTGGAGTTTGGCTGCAGTCTCCTGGTTTTCACCGCCGGCTGCAACTTCCTCGCGCTTGAGATTCAAAATTTGAGATATCGGTACAAAGCCACGAATTCCCGCCACGTCAACAATCAAGCCACCTTTGTTATAATCAATGACTTTCGCTTTGAGGAGTTCGTTGTTTTTGTACTGTTCTTCTGCGATACGCCACTGGCGCTCGGTGTTGGCCCTCTTCAGTGAGAGGACAGCATGACCCTCTGAAGTTTCTGGCTGGATAACATAGACCAGAACTTTGTCATTGAGGTGCAATTCGCTAAAAGAGCCATAGCCACTGGATGGCAACTCTTTTGTTGAGAGGACGCCTTCTGATTTAAGGCCAATATCCACCAGGATTTCGTCCTGGTCGATACGCACGATAACGCCCTCGACTACATCACCTCGCTTAATGCTGATAGGATTCGCCGATTCCGCCAGCAACGCTGCCATTTCGTTCTGGTTAAATTCTTCCATCTCTTCGGGGTTGCTGTTGTTTTGCCCTTGTAGGTCATTTCCTTCGATCATCGTCTGTACCCGCCCGCTGTTTTGATTTGCCGCTGGCATTGTCGAAAGGTCGCCGTGCTTTTGCGCATGCATGGGTAGTTAACCCCCTTCGATCCACGGTTTTTGCCTGTCTACGATATTACACCCATGCCAACCCTTTTTGATTCTGTGCTGTTCTCTGTTGCCAGTCATGCCGAACCGACTATTACCAACTCTATTGTCCTTGTAACAGTAAGAACAACAAGATGGATTGCACTGCACGTTGGGACCCTTGGGGAGTGTACCATCGGACTTGGGCTAAATCGGAGGAGGTGCTCAGGCGGTCATCGTTTCGGTTTCCGATATTCCTGTCATTACACTAAGAATACCTTTATAACCCATTGTTTGCTTTACAGAACGGTGATACGAAACGATACTCGCAGGCAGTACGCCACCATACATATGATAATGACGCCTGAATGTAAGCATACCCCCACTCGATACTCTCTATTATACCAAATGCTCTCACCGATTGCAAGACAATGCCCAACCTTTTGCCAAATCTCTCCGATAGTTTTTTTCTGTCTCAGATTGTATCACAGTAGCGCAAGCCCCCTTCAAATGTGCTACAATAGCAGTATGGATGTGTTGGATTTTACGAATACTGCAGCGATTATGGGCATTTTGCGTACACGCCTGACGCCTGTTGAGCAAGCAGGATCGCTTATAGATATGGTCGAGGGTCATCAGCAACATGCGCGCCAGGCCGCAGTGCTCCTTCCATTCTTTGTGAAAGATGGCCGGTTGCAACTGGCCTTGATTCGTCGTGCCAGCACGTTGCGTGCCCATAGCGGCGAAATTGCTTTCCCGGGCGGAAAGGTTGATTCCACCGATTCTTCAATTGTGATGACCGCGTTGCGCGAAGCACATGAAGAGATCGGCCTGGAACCAGCTCGTGTCGAGGCACTGGGCGTGTTACCGCCGGTGTTTACCGTGGTCAGCAACTATCTGATTACACCAGTGGTAGCCTATCTACCGCAAGGATTAGGATCGCTGGTATTACAGGAAAGTGAAGTAGACGAGCTGCTCTGCGTCTCTCTGGAACGGCTGATAGATCCTGCCATTGCTCATACTGAGCAATGGACGCGCAATGGGCAAACACGGACCGTGTATTTCTATGATTACGATGACTATCGTATATGGGGCGCGACCGGGCGTATTCTCGCAGCAGTCCTTGAGCTATTCAAGCGTGCTGATGCGCCTCCTGTCGGCTAACCAGTTCTTATAAAGATTCCCCCAATAGTCATAGTTCCCTTGCGAAAATCGGCTATATCGCTACAATTAAGAGTAGACGGACAAAAATGCTGTAGTGCGTACGTTGTAAGCTGTCCCTTGTTGATGCGGTTGGTATGTAAGTGCCTTAGCGGAGAAAAGCTGTGACGTTGCCCAGTCCTGATGCGCGATCCAGAAGAACAGTGCCTCGCCGGCCACAAATGATCTCTCCCACCTACTCGATGCCCGAAAACTCTTTGGCGTCTTCCCCTGCTATGTCCTCAAACTCTCCCTCTATGTCGGCTTCGGCAAGCTCTCGTCAAGCGGATCATGAGCATGCATTGGATTTTGCAACCCACTCCTGGGACCTGGCTACCGGTGGTTTAAAGACCCTTACCGCGAAACGAGAGCTCCCGATACGACCTGAACGCCGCAATGCGAGTGTTGTACCAGATATTCTGGCCACCTCGCGTAGCTATATGTTTGCTCTGGTCATTATGGGATGTGTATTGCTGATGCTGATCGGCGGAGGCATTGTGTTATTTGTAATGCTACAACCATGACAGACAGGATTGGAGTTCGCATAATCGTACCAATAACAACACCTTTCATCATTTTATAATAAAGAACTGGCTGCTGGGACGCCATGCAAATCGCTCGCGCTGCGCACTGCTTTCACAATTGCTCGTGCGAGTGTGTTCGCTGCCGCCGCTCCTAACGTACTCACCTGCAGTGCTGCGGTTGCTGTATTTTGCTGTATTTCTGGTGCATTGCTCCCTGTTGCCAGCGCAAATACGGTATCCCCGTCAAACATCGTATGTGCAGGTCTGATGACGTGCGCTATGCCGTCATGTGCCATCTGAGCCACTTTGGTGACCTGAGCTTTGGTCAGCGTGGCATTGGTGGCAATCACTGCAATGGTGGTATTGCCAAACGGATTGCTCGCTCCCGAGCTTTTTCCGGCTATATTACGTGTGCCAGCCACTACCTGCTGGGTCTCAGGATCAACAATATCTCCCAGCGCATTGACCAGGACGATGGCGCCGACCACGATACCTCCCAGTAGCTCCATACTGGCGGAGCCAAGCCCACCTTTCATGGCAAACTCTGGTCCTAGCAGTTTGCCTACGGTTGCTCCTGTGCCCCCGCCTACGTTTCCCAGCTCAATGGGACCGCTGCTGGCCTGCTCACAGGCGTGATAGCCAGCGGCATAATCGGGCCGAATGGTGGCGGAGCCGCATGATAGATCAAAGATTGCTGCGCCAGGCACAATTGGTACGCGCGCAATCCCGCTATCGTAGCCGATACCATGCTCATCCAGATAGTGTACAACGCCACTGGCAGCATCCAGCCCAAAAGCACTGCCGCCGGTCAGCAGAACCGCATTGACCTCATCAATCATACATAATGGATGCAGGAGGTCGGTCTCCCGGGTAGCGGGAGCACCGCCACGCACATCTACTCCACCTACCGCAGGCGTGTCACATAAAATAACGCTACAGCCAGTGCCAGCCTCTAGATTTGTATCGTGTCCAACGCGAATACCGGGTACATCGGTGATATCGTCGTGCATAACATCTCCCCATAGGTTCGGAGCTTGCCTCCGATTTGCCCCGTCATTTGGGCGGCAAATCGGAGGCAAGCTCCGAACCTATTTGATGATAATGTATTGTTTATGCCTCGTTGGGAATCGCGCGCCGCAATTTATCCATCGCCTGTGCCACGCTCTCTTTATCGTTATATACGGCAGAGCCCGCTACCAATAAATTAGCGCCCGCACGCACAACTTGAGGGATCGTTTCGGCATTGATGCCACCATCGACTTCAATATCGCACTTCAGATTGCGCTGCTGCAACATTCGATGCAACGTCTCTATCTTCGACAGTGTCTCAGGAATAAACTCTTGTCCTCCAAAGCCCGGATTAATCGTCATCACCAGGATCAGATCGCAAAATGGCAGCATATCCTGCAACATAAAAACAGGGGTGGACGGATTGATCGCCACGCCAGCCTGTTTGCCAGTCGCTTTAATCTGCTTCAAGGTTCGATGCAGATGGGGAGACACCTCCTGGTGCACAATGATGACGTCCGCGCCTGCCTTTGCAAATGTCTCGATATATTCCTGTGGATTGGTAATCATCAGATGGGCTTCAAGGACGGCGCTCGTGCAGCTGCGCACGGCCTCGACAACCATGGGACCCATAGTGATATTGGGCACGA
The DNA here is from genome assembly GCF_016587435.1 of Dictyobacter formicarum. The sequence continues at coordinate 45,811 of NZ_BNJJ01000003.1, read as the reverse complement.
AATGCCCATCCATCACGTCAATCTGGATGCGGCGCGCGCCAGCCGCCTCCACATCCCGCACCTGCTCGCCAAGACGTGTAAAATCGGCCGACAGAATAGAAGGTACGATTTCTACCATGGAAACAATCTCCTATTTCTGTTTGCGCAATTTTCCCGCCGCGGCCGTATCCAGCATCCAGGTAACCTCACCATGGGTAGGGTGTACAATCTGCGCTGGATACTCATCGGACTGATATGGTCCCTCTAGGACGGCCCCTACGGCCTCATCTTTCTCTGCTCCTGTGGCAAGGAAAAGGATATGGCTGGCAGCATTGATCAGGCGAGGCGTAAAGGTCAGGCGGTCGGGTGGCGGCTTGGGTACCGATACCGGCATCACCAGCCGTTGTTGCTCGCGTAATGACGGTTGATGTGGGAAGAGCGAAGCGGTATGCCCTTCGGGTCCCATACCCAGCTGGATCAGATCAAACTGTGGAACATCATCTGTGCCAAATGTCCGCTTCATCTCTTGCGTATAGGCCACAGACGCGGCATCGCGATCAGCCTGGTCGGCGGGCATGCTATGAATATGCTCGGCTGGAATTGGCAGCTTACTCAGCATCACCTCGTTGGCCATGCGATAATTGCTCTCAGGATCGTCCGGGGGCACGCAGCGCTCATCACTCCAGAAAATCTCTACTTTAGACCAATCGATCTGGCTACGATATGATTCGGTTGCCAGCAAACTATATAACTTTTTAGGAGTAGAGCCACCCGATAAGGCCAGTGTAAAGAGGCCACGGGCTGCAATGGCTTCCCGGGCAACGCGCACAATATAGTCGGCCGCGGCACGGCTAAGTTGTTCTACATCGGAAAAAATGGTAACGTCCATACAATGCTCCAATAGAAAAGTTGTACAAAACTGTCGTTACGCCAATAAGGCGAACACCTCGTGTAACGTCATCTCATAGAGACGATCGCGCCCCATGATCTCTAATTCATTATGTAGCAGATCACTTTCTTTATGGGTCGCCGCTATATTCACGGTTCGAGGGGGGCGCACGCTTCCCGGCAATTCGACAGACGTGAGCACATGATCATCATCATCGCCACGCTGGATCGTAAAGGTGGCCTGTTTCCCATGGACGGTACTGGTCATATGTACCAGGCAAAGAGTACCAGGAGCAGACTTCCCGAGTGCGCGTGGTTGAATCGAGATGCGGATACCCCCCAGTGGCGCGCTCATGCGTCTCCCACCTGCGCTGACGCTGAGTGGTTGCGTAACGACCTTCGTCATATCGCGCGTTGACATATGCCAGGAATAGGTTCCTGTCTCATGATCGATGTCATTATCTGACGGATCGTCCGATAGCTGCCAGCCCAGGCGGTTTTTCAACCAGGCAGCCAGCAACAATGCCCGGATAGGATTTTTCGGGTTCGAATGGTGATCAAGTGCCTGGGTAGAAGTGGCGACGGTATGTTCGATCAAAATAGAATCTACACCCATCACATAGGGGCGGTATTCTGTGATATCAAAGAACTGAGCGATCAGTTCACGCCAGGCCGTAACACGTCCCCAGGTGAGATCACTTAGAGCACAATGTGGCGACTTTTGTAGAATAGCAGAAGCATCCTGAATCTGTTCTTCAGGCTGTAAAAAGTGGCTTGAATCAATAATAACCCGGTTACTGATATTGATCAAGCGATGAAAAATTTCATGGTCTTCAGGTAAATCATTTAACCACCATAAATAGACCGGGAGATCAGGCTTTAATGTAGATTGCACAATATTATCTACAAAACGAATAGCCGAGCCACCTACTGAGATGGTTATCTGTTCAAAGTGATGGCGCATAATATCTGAAATGATGGGGAAGGAACGCAGTGTGATCCAGGTTGAAACTTCTGATGGAGCATCACTGCGTGTATCAAGGATTAAAAGGGTAACTCGAGCGATATGTGTACTGGATAAATCACGTAAAATGGCGCTAGCCTTGCGTGCTGACTCTATATCCTGCGCACAGATTACAAAGTTCAGCACACTGGTGCGTACATTCATATTTTGACTGATTCGCATGTTGTCGGCCGCCAGGTGCCAGAGAGTCGACAATTCGCCTTCGACTTGTTCCTGGTTGACCTTTTTACCTGCCCAGGGCAGATGTATTCTGGGGGTTGCGGAGTTATCCATTGCCATTCCTACACCCTTCATCATTGAACCTCATCGTTCTAAAGGACAACGTTGTACTATCTCTGTTCTGTGCTTGCTCTTACAATCACTCTTATGGACGGCGCCAGCGGCGATTATCGCGCCAGATGAACTCATCGGCGGCCTGTGGGCCCCACGAGCCAGATTCATACGTATGGACCGTATCGCGTGGAGCGTTCTGCCATTCATCCAGAATGTTCTGCACGAACGACCAGGCGGCTTCTACTTCGTCACGGCGTGTGAAGAGCGTTGAGTCGCCATGCATTGCGTCGAGTAAGAGACGCTCGTATGCTTCTGGCTGTTCACGTACGAAGGACGAGCCATAGAAAAAGTCCATATTTACCGATCGAATCTGCATATCCGTGCCCGGTACCTTGGCGCCGAACTTGAGCGAAATGCCCTCATCTGGTTGGATGCGTAGTGTAAGGATATTCGGTTCTACCTGTCCTTGCGTGTCATGATCCTTGAACAGCATGAGTGGCGGCTGCTTGAACTGGATAGCGATTTCACTCACACGTTTCGGCAAATGTTTGCCTGTGCGTAAGTAAAATGGTACCCCGGCCCAACGCCAGTTGTCAATAAACGTTTTTATCGCAACATAGGTTTCGGTCGTAGATGTAGGAGATACGCCTCCTTCTTGCAGATAGCCGGGCACCTGTTTTCCGCCAACCCAGCCTGAGCCATACTGAGCGCGAATCGTATTATTCTGTACCTCGCGTCCCACCAATGGTTGCAGGGCATGCAATACTTTCACTTTTTCGTCGCGCACAGAATTGCCGTCGAAGGCAATCGGAGGCTCCATTGCTACCAGTGTGAGTAACTGCAGCATGTGGTTCTGGATCATATCACGGATGGCGCCTGATTCTTCATAATAACCCGCGCGTCCTTCCAGACCGAGATTTTCAGCCACCGTAATTTGAACATGGTCAACATAACGTCTGTTCCAGACTGGCTCGAAGATGCCATTGGCCAGGCGGAAAACCAGAATATTCTGAACGGTCTCTTTGCCCAGATAGTGGTCGATGCGATAGATCTGTTCTTCTTTAAAGACTTTACCAATCTGGCGGTTCAGCTCACGGGCCGTGGCCAGATCATGACCAAATGGCTTTTCGACGATGATACGTGTCCAACCCTTACGGTTGCGGTTCAAGCCAGCCGCGCCCAGGTTTTGAATGATCTCCGGATACTGGCTGGGCGGCGTCGACAGGTAGAAGAGACGATTTCCGCTTGTTCCACGTTCCTGATCGAGCTTGTTCAATAGTTGATTAAGTTTTGTATAGCCCTCGGGATCGTGGAAATTTGACTGCAAGTAATGAATTCCGGAAGCAAAACTATCCCACACTTGAGGACTAACCGGTTTTTGGCGAGAATATTGATTAATAGAGTCGAGGGCCTGCTGGCGGAATGATTCGTCTGTATAAGGCCGTCGTGCAAAAGCAACGACTGAGAATCCTGCTGGCAATGGATGCTCTAGCGCCAGATTATAGAGGGCGGGAAGCAATTTTCGGTGTGTCAGGTCGCCTGTTGCACCGAAGATGACCATAACACAGGGTTCAAGGCTCTCTTTAATGCGTAATCCTTCACGAAAAGGATTAGGCGCCTCGACGACGCTACGCTGAGGCATGTGAAATTCTCCTAATGACTTTTTTAGTTTCTTACAACTAATGACATGTTTTTAAAGGTGTAAAGACCGTTGTTTGGGTCGATATCAAGCGTTGCTTGCTGCTCGCTTTTTGCGGGCAGTGGTCAGCGTTTGATGCTCTACAAGATGATCACCGATATTGGGACATCGCTATCCATGGTTCGTTTGTTTGTGTTCAGCAACCAGACAGGATAGGTAAAAGAACCACAAAGGCTTGCCAGTTGACCATGTATTTTAACGGCGCTCTTAATTGTGAGCAACCTGGAGCGTACAATACTTCCTGTTACTAATAATAATAATAATAAGATTAGCACAAGAGAATTTCAGGTCCGAACTGGTAAGGCTCTCAGGATCTCAAAGCCTTTACCATAGGTTTGCATGATACCATATTCACGTTCGAGCTGCGTTATTTGTACAAGACAATAGGACCGTCCTGTAACTTTCACTTTTATCATGCGATTACCCCTGAAGCCTTGTCAACATCAATAATAAAAGTAGGCTCTGGCCTGGCTTGAGATTGTATCCATACGACCCGGTACCTATATCCTACCACGATGAGATGAATTCTGCTGGAGGGTCAAATATCTGGCAAATATCTGGATTATATGATGCTGGAATGCTCAGGAATATCTCCATCCCGCTACGTCATCAGCGTAATCGGGATGGAGATGCGATGGCGTTACTAAATGCTACAACTATCTGCGCAAGGCGAACTAGTCAGCCAGCTGAGATTCTTTGATCGCATTTTTCTTGTCTTCAATACCTTTGAACAGCTGATGGAAAGAATCGGCGAACTTCTTTACGCCCTCATCCTGTAGCTGTTGGGTGATCTGTGCGTAATGGATGCCCTTTTTCTCCAGGCTATCCAGGACAGCTTTGGCGCCAGGAATGTCATCCTCAATGCTGAGGCGCACCCGACCATGGTCACGGAAGTTTATGATGGTTTCCAGTGGCATGGTATCTACGGTGTTAGGTCCAATCAGTTCCTCTGCATACAGCACATCGCGGTAAGCAGGATTCTTGGTGCTGGTGCTGGCCCATAGTGGACGCTGTACATGGGCACCGGCATGCTTGAGTGACTCAAAGCGTGGGGTGTTGAAGATGCGCTTGAAATCCTGGTAAACGAGACGCGCATTGGCGATCGCAGCTTTGCCTTCCAGCGACTTCAATTCTTCTTTCTCAGCAGGATCATTGCTGGCCTTGATTTTCTCTTCAAGCAGCTTGTCAACCAGGGTATCCACGCGGCTGACAAAGAAACTGGCCACGGAAGCAAGCTTGCTGATGTCCTCACTGCGGCCATTGCGATCCTCAAGGGCGCGGGTATAAGCATCGGCCACATCCCGGTAGGACTCCAGGGAGAAGATCAGGGTTACATTGACGTTGATACCGCTGCGCAGTGTTTCGTAGATAGCCGGGATACCTTCAGGCGTGGCAGGAATCTTGATCATCAGATTCGGGCGATCTACCATGCTCCAGAAGCGTTTCGCCTCTGAGATGGTACCCTTGGTATCATGAGCCAGATCAGGAGAAACCTCCAGGCTCACATAGCCATCCCCTCCCTCTGTGCGATCATAGATCGGGCGTAAGAGATCAGCTACGGTACGGATATCTTGAATCACAACTGCTTCATAGATATCGTTGGTATCTTTACCCTCTTTGATCAGTTGAATGATCTGATCGTCATATGCATGGCCCCCACTGATAGACTTCTCGAAAATGGTTGGGTTGGCGGTTACACCAACGATGCCATCCTCGGCCAGCATCTTTTGAAACTGGCCCGAAGCCAACTGAGCACGATCGATATTGTCATACCAGACGCTCTGACCCAGTTCTTGCAATTGTATTAAAGGATTTGCCATGGTATTGTACCTTCCTTCTACTTAATTGAACATTTCCTGCTAAGTATAATCTTTATTTTTTCAACAGAGCTTTTGCTCTCGCTACAACATTCTCTACTGAGAAGCCAAATTCCTGGAAGAGAACTTTGGCCGGAGCGGAAGCCCCAAAGTGGTCCAATGCAATGATGTCGCCATCCAGACCAACATAGCGTTCCCAGCCCTGAGTGCGGCCGGCTTCAATTGCTATACGGGTGCGAACGTTTCCTGGCAAGACCGCTTCTTTGTACTCTGCACTCTGCTCTTCAAACAATTCCCAGCTTGGTACACTTATTACACGAACAGCAACGCCTTCCTGACGCAATTGTTTGGCTGCGTCGAGTGCCAGAGAAACCTCTGAACCGCTGGCCATCAGAATGAGATCTGGTGTTCCCTCGCTATCCAGTAGCACGTATGCGCCTTTAGCAAGGTTACTTGCGGCTGGATACTCTTCGCGATCGAGGGTTGGCAGGTTCTGGCGTGTCAGGGCCAGTGCTACAGGACCCTGATGAGTGATGGCTACACGCCAGGCTTCGGCGGTTTCGTTGGCATCGCCGGGACGCAACACGGTGACGCCCGGGATCGAGCGCAGGGCGGCCAGTTGTTCAACAGGCTCGTGGGTTGGACCATCCTCACCGACGCCGATACTATCATGAGTGAAGATATAAATGGTCTTGAGACCCATTAAGGACGCCAGGCGGATCGGTGGGCGCATGTAGTCGGAGAAGATCAAGAAGGTGGCACCGAAGGGGATCAGGCCACCGTACAGGGCCATACCGTTGATGATACTTCCCATGGCATGCTCGCGAATGCCAAAGTGCATGTTGCGACCGGACTCGCTAGCACTGAAATCTCCCAGACCCTTCATGTTGGTATTGTTTGAAGGAGCCAGGTCCGCAGAACCACCAATCAGGTTGGGCAGGTTAGCTGCAATCGCGTTGAGCGTTTTTCCAGAGGCGACGCGGGTCGCCATTGCTTCACCGGCTTTAAAGGTAGGAATATCTTTATCCCAGCCCTCGGCCAGTTTGCCGCTTAACTCCCGCTCCCATTGAGCGGCCAGCTCAGGATACTCTGCGCTATAGGCGGCATATTGTTTCTGCCATGCCTGCTCAAATTCTGCGCCTCGCTCAACAGCCTGGCGGAAGTAGTTCAGTGACTCTTCAGGTACAAAGAAAGGCTCTTCCGAAGGCCAGCCCAGGTTACGCTTGGTCAGCACAACTTCCTCAGCGCCCAGCGGAGCACCATGGGCTTCGTGACTACCTTGCTTGTGCGGGCTGCCATAGCCAATCTTAGATTTGACAACAACCAGCGAAGGCTTATCGGTCACTGCTTTAGCAGCTTCGATGGCCTGGTTAAGGGCATCTAAATTATTGATATCCGCGACATGCTGGACGTGCCAGCCATAGCTCTCAAAGCGAGCACCGACATTCTCGGTAAACGCAATGCTGGCATCGCCTTCGATGGTGATATTGTTATCATCATAGAAGAAAATCAGTCTGCCCAGTTTGAGAGTGCCAGCCAGGGAAGCGGCTTCAGAGGAGATGCCTTCCTGCATGTCGCCGTCACCAGCGATGCCATAGATATAGTGGTCAATGACTTCGTGGTCCGGACGATTGAAGCGGCTGGCCTGGAAGCGTTGTGCAATAGCCATACCAACGGCATTACCAATACCCTGACCCAGCGGACCAGTGGTCGTCTCGATGCCGGCGGTGTGACCATATTCGGGATGGCCGGGGGTCTTACTGCCCCACTGACGAAAATTTTTTAGTTCGTCCAGTGAAAGATCGTAGTCAGTTAAATACAACAAGCTGTATTGCAGCATTGAAGCATGTCCAGCTGAAAGTACGAAGCGGTCTCGATTAACCCAGTGTGGATTCTTTGGGTTGTGGCGCATGTGGCGTGTATAAAGTAAATATGCTAAAGGGGCCAGCGCCATTGGGGTGCCGGGATGCCCACAATTTGCTTTTTGTACGCCATCCATGGCTAGTGTGCGAATAGTATTAATACAGAGTTGTTCTAATGCTTGCTTGTCTTCTTCAATATATGTCGGTTGTTGGGTCGTCATTTATCCTCCCAAATTGGTTTTATTATTGTACACAATACACTAACCATCCTTATAATATCACATCTTGATGGTTAGATGTCGGGATTATGCGCGGCAAATATATCGGAATAAGCAAAAAGCCAAAAAGCTAGGAATCCCGCCTGGCTTTCTGCTGTAATTCGTAGAGTTTACTGATGGCCTCGATTGGCGTGAGTTCATCGATGGCCAGCCCTTTAATTTCATCAATCAGCGGATGGGTTTCGGGTTCCAGCAAAGTCATTTGCCAGGCAACTGGCATCGTGATATCGCGCATAGCTTTGCGCCGGTGTTTGGCATCTCCTTTACGTTCTAATTCCTCCAGAATCTCCTCGGCACGATGGATGACTGGCCGGGGAATACCGGCGAGCTGAGCCACATGGATGCCGTAGCTTCTATCGGCACCGCCGGGTACGATTTTGCGTAAAAAGATGACCTGACCAGCCTCTTCGGTGACGGCTACATTCAGGCATTTGATGCGCGGCAATAGCTGGGCGACTTCGACCAGTTCGTGGTAATGGGTGGCGAAGAGGGTACGAGCCCCACTACGCTTATTATTATGTAAATATTCGACCACCGATCGCGCGATGGCCAGCCCATCATAGGTACTGGTGCCACGACCGATTTCATCCAGGATAATCAGGCTGCGTGGCGTGGCATGGTGCAGAATGTTGGCGGTCTCAACCATTTCAACCATGAATGTACTCTGGCCCGTGGCCAGATCATCCTGCGCTCCAATGCGCGTGAAGATACGATCCACCATGCCGATCGTAGCGGCTTCCGCCGGTACAAAGCTGCCAATCTGGGCCATCAACACAATCAGCGCCACCTGGCGCAGGTAGGTTGATTTACCCGCCATGTTGGGTCCGGTGATAATGCCAATCTGGGCCTCGTGATTCGAGAGGTTGGCATCATTAGGGATAAACGGAGTGTCTGCCTGGGCCTGCTCTACCACTGGATGTCGACCGGCTACGATGTGGATGGTGTCGCCTTCGTTCAATGTTGGTCGACAATAATTTTGTCTGGCCGCCACCTCGGCCAGGCTCTGGTAGACGTCGATCTCGGCCAGCGCATGGGCGGTATCTAGAATGCGCTCGGCCGCGTGGACGGCGATATCTGTCCGCAATTGCACAAAGAACTCGTTCTCCATCTTATTGACGCGTTCCTGCGAATTCAAGATGAGGGTCTCGTATTCTTTGAGATCAGGAGTAATATAGCGCTCGGAATTGGTAAGTGTCTGTCTGCGAATATATTCCTGCGGGACACGATTGAGGTTGGATGTGGTGACTTCGATGAAATAGCCAGTGGCCTTGTTAAAGCCAACCTTCAGATTGTTAATGCCTGTACGCTTGCGCTCGCGCTGCTCCAGATCCGAGATCCATTTGCGGCCATTGTGTGAGGCATCGCGCAACTGGTCAAGCTCGGCACTAAAGCTTGGCCGTATAATGCCACCTTCCGTGATGCTCAGGGGCGGCTCTTCGACGATTGCATGTTCGATCAGCTCAACAATATCGTCGTTATCGGCCAGGTGCTCGACGATGCGCTGCAAAGCGGGTTTGTTGGCGCTCTCTTCTTGCGTGAGGCAGTTGCGCACCTCTGATGCGGCCCGCAGTCCATTGGCCAGCGCCACCAGGTCGCGAGGAGAGGCAATGCGTTGCTTGACACGGTTAATCAGTCTTTCAATATCGCCAGCTTTTTTGAGCCCCTCGGTCAGTCTCGCCTGCAGCAAGGTATCGCCTAGCAACTCATTGATGGCCTCTTGCCGTTTGGTAAGGAGAGCGATGTCCAGCAATGGCTGACCGATCCAGCGCCGTAGCAGGCGACCGCCCATCGGGGTGCGTGTGCGATCCAGCACCCAGAGCAAAGAACCTTTGACGGAGCCGCTACGCCCGGTTTCAAAGAGTTCCAGGTTGCGTCTTGTATAGGGATCGAGCGTCATAAAGCCATCGGTGAAATAGGTCTCCAGCGCATTCAACTGTTGCAGGAGTCCCTTCTGGGTCTCTTGAACATAGGCCAGCACCGCGCCTGCTGCCCGGATCGCCAGTGGCAGATGCGCGCAGCCAAAGCCTTCCAGGGATGCCACGTTGAACTGGCGTAGTAAGCGATGGCGGGCATCATCTTCACTGAAATAGCGGGTATCATAAGGCGTGACGTGTCCGGCGACGCCGGTCAGTAATTTTGCCAGAGGGGCTACATCATCCTCTTCATCATCATCGATATCGGGAATATGCGCATTAGGATTGCCATTGCTGCCTAGTTTGGTGACCTGTTTTTCATTCATGACGGCAGCCAGCCAGCGGCGCTTGCGTTGGCCCAGGCGACTATAATTGGCTTCAACCAGCACTTCGGCCGGGCCCACTCGCGCGATTTCTTGCTGGGCCGCCAGGTCGGGCTCAGTTGAGCTGAACTGTGTGATGGCAAATTCGCCTGTGGTGATATCGACATAGGCAATGCCAACCGCGTCGCGACCCACGATCACGGCCGCCAGAAAATTATTACGTTTGGCGGCCAGCATGGCCGGATCGATCACGGTGCCCGGGGTAACAATGCGCACCACCTCGCGATCCACCAATCCTTTGGAGAGAGCAGGATCGCTTGTCTGTTCGCAGATCGCTACTCTATATCCCTTACCAACCAGCCGGGCGATATAGCCATCGGCGGCATGATGAGGAATACCAGCCATTGGCGAGCGTTCACCGCGACCGAAATCCCGGCGTGTCAGCGCAATCTCTAATTCTCGCGCCACGATTTCCGCATCATCATCGAACATCTCATAAAAATCGCCCATGCGAAAGAAAAGAATCGCGTCAGGATTTTGCTGCTTAATATTTAGATATTGTGTGCGAACCGGACTATGGACCGGGTTCTCTTTCTCGTAATCTTCAAATAACACGTTTACCCTCCTAATGCTCAACCCCAGTATAAGCCTATTGCCGCACGCCGTCAATTTGCCTGACAGCAATGAGAATGTTTTGGGATGGGAAGTTAGCTCCTAGTTTTTGCTGTATATTATGCTGGTATATATACTGTATATTATGTAACAGGTCATCCGTATTATCAGTAAGTCCAGCAATTGAACGCAGGCCAACAAAAAGCATGGGTGAATGCTGCTGGACGTATGTATCATTTTTTATACTACAACACCATTATGAAGGAGGTCGTTATGTTCTACCTCATACTGTTACTATTCTTATTGGTATGTGGGGGACTGGCAGTACTGACTATCTTGAATTTTACAACCCAGGTGCATATAGTGCTATTTTCGTGGCAATCGCCTGACTTGCCCATTGGCATGTGGATTTTGCTGGCCTTCTTTTTGGGAGCGTTGCTGCTCTACTTTGTTTCTCTGGTGTCAGCATGGTCCGACAGGCGCAAGATCAAAAAGTTGCAACAGAACGTTGCCGAACTTCAGGAGCAACTGCTTGCCACAAAACAGCCTGTATCCATGCCGGGACTGTCATCATCTCCCAACGTCTCAGGTGTTGTGCCTGGGCAGTCAATGCCGATGCCCACTATGGGCGGTACCCCATCGGGTCGTTTATCTTCTCCGGAATCTATCTAGGGAGCGCTTGAATAAGCCTCGCGTTTTGCTATCGGCGGCAACGTGAGGCTTGGCGCTATTATTAGACGTAGAGATTGTTGGCTGCTCCTGCTGTCCCTGATGATCCTGCGAGGTTACAGGCGAGGCGGCTGGCTCTGCCGTTTGCCTCGTATCCTGAGACTCCTGATATACATAAGGCCACTGCGTGTGCAGGGCTTGTTTCTCCTCTTGAAGAGGCTCTTTCTCTACAGCTTCAACCTGCTCCTGTTGTTCCTCTTCTCGAAGGGGCTCTTCCGGAGCAGTATCTGCAGTATCGGTGGTTGCTGCCAACTGATCACTTACAGGCGAAACAGCATCATCTGTTGCCGCCTCTTGTTCGGGGGGCTCTTCCTCTACCACTTGCTCCGCAGTTGCTAGCTGTTCGTGTGTGGATTCTTCTTGAGTGGAGAGCTCGGTAGGAGAATCGGTAGCTGCGTTCTCGCTCTGTGTTGTTTGTTCAACTGGAGGGACCTCTGCGTTGGCTGGCACTTCCTCTTCTGGCGGATTTTGCGCGGGCTGAGTCTCCTCTTCTTCATCAGGTTCAGACAACTGCCTCTCGTTGTCTGGCTCTGCTCTATGTGGCTGTGGTGCCTCTTCGGCTTCAGGTTCTGCTGGCGTGTCCTGGTTGGCCATCGCTATTTCTGCAAGCTCGCTCTGTAAGGCTTCTTCATGAGCATCTGGCTCATCCTCAAGAGGAGTGTGCGGCATCTCATTCGTTGCGTGTGTTGCCTCTTGTACGGGCTCCGGCACATCTGTGTTATCTCCGATCCCGACCATGTCGGTCTCTTCAGTTGTATCTGCCGGGACCGTATCATGTTGATCATCAACCGTGCCAGGCTCTGTTGCTACTTCTGGCGGGACTTCTTCATGGGCAGTTCCAAGGTCTAGAGGCATAAATGCTTCGGATTGTGCCAGCACCTCTTCCGGACTGATAACCGGTAGCGGCCGGGTGATCCTGGCCTGAGGTCGAGCCGTGGTTTTCTCCTCGCCCTCCTCACTCATCAACTTTTGGAGGAGTTGCGCTTCTGTTACTTCCTCGCTGGTAGTTGTGGTTTGTGTCGTCTCTTGCTGATGCATTGTATCTGGCTGCTCGACATCAAAATAGGTGCTTAAGCTGGCATCGTTCATGGACCACATCCATTCGTATGCTCCTTCCAGCGCATGTTCACACCACTGTGTATAGTTTCCTTGAATGAAGTTGAGGGTTTCGCAGCGCGCGAGCAGTTGCATGGTGTTATCGAGCCATTCCTCTCCACGTTCCAGCATACGATCTAGCAGATCAACATCGTCAACCCCATGAACGCGCAACTGTGCAATGGCCGAAAGCGCAATGGCTGATGGCGCGATCGATTGCATGTGGGCGGTATTTTGCGCCTGCTTTTCGCGCAAAATCTGCAGTTCTTGTTGGATCTGAAGGACCCTCTGGCGGTGCAGCCAGAGCTGATAGGCCTGGTAGAAATCATCAACTTCTGTGGTTGTGAGTTGGGAAAAAAGTTTATCTATGTCTGCCTGGCTAATCAGTTCGCTGTGCTGGTTCTCGCCCTCTTTCATTCGGCCTGGCCCTCCTGTTTTGGTGCGGAATTTTTGGTGCGCTCTCCCCAGCGTTCAAACCAGCGTTCGACAAGCTGGTTCGTTCGAGTACTTTGCTGATCAACCGGGCTGGTACTCCCCGGTGCGTCTTTCTCGATCATTTTATTGGCATGGGCACTGCGTAGCCACCATGGTACTTTGAGTTGTGGGTCCGTCTGACTGTGGGCATCAACAAATGCACTGATATCGGTGGGTAGCAAATTGCCGGTAGAGGCAGTAAGAGGTGGTAACGGGCTGTTAGGAGGTGTATCGTCATCTGATGGTTGGATATCCCGACCATCAAATTTAGGCAACTGACTCCAGGCGAAAAGAGCCGGAGAAACGGTCCCGGCGGCCTTCTGCCCCTTTCCCGTGGCATTACTAGCTGACTGCTGACTATTGGCCCGTTGGGCCTGTTGAATGCCGATCAGCGCCTGGAGGATGATATTGTCTGTATAGCTTGTTTTATGTTCCAGCTGGCCTATTTCTGCCTGGATTTGCGCCAGCTCTTGCTCAAATGCCTGGATCTGAGTCGTTAGCTGTTGATCAATCTCGCGATAGAATAGCCATTCCCTGTATTGACCCATTCCATTATTCCCCTACGCATTCTTACAAATACTACGTCATGGGCAGTATAGCATGTGCCCAAAGTGTAGACAAGCAATGTCCAGTGTGTACTGGTAATGCGTTTTCGACCGGCGCCTCATCCTTCAAATATTATGTATGTTTGATTGGCTGAACCGCTAACAGTTCAGGGATAACGCTGTATATCTGGTACGAAAAATGCTCATTTTTGAACTTTTTTTCGACGGCTAGCAGCGCAACCTTATTGTTCTGATTAAGCAGGTATGTCGCGTAAGGATCGCTCAGTACCGCTTTTAAATATGGAGCATATTTGTTATTGCTATAATCGAATACCCTGCGCCTGGGATACTCATAGTGGGCTGATGCACAGTTTACACTTGGTCCCATCTCAAAATTAATACGATAGCAGATCCAGTAATCAGCATAGAGGTGATGAAGTTTGTGAGATTGCAGGCTCTGGATGAGTTCTTGCTCATTGTGCATGGCCTCTTGCGCTACTGGAACCTGTAACAGCGTCCGATAACTTCCGTACATTGAAATAAATAGAAGTAGTGCCAGTGAACTGAGGCAGAATGCTGCACCGATTTTTCCCGGTAGACCAGCAGGGTGTGTAGCTACTGTGCGTATATAATAATTTGCTCCTGACCAGAGAGGCCAGACCAGTGCTGGTAGGCCTATCCAGACTCCTATTAAGTAGCGAGCATTTTGCCCTGGACCGCTAAGCACTGAACTGCTGCGCAAGTATGGTAAGATGGTTGCTACGATACCCAGGATCAAGATCAGTCGGGCACAGTTGATGATTAATACGCTCCGCTCCTTAGCAGATAGTGTGTGCAGGTGCAGTGGGAAGAAATGTTTGGCCAGCGTCCAGCATGCCATGCCAGTGGCAGTTGCTGTGAGAATGATGAAGCCTGTTGACCAGATACTATTTGTCGTTGCGCAATAGCTATGCCAGTAATTGCCAAATCCCCAATACTGCAAGAATGAATATTCGGATTTATAGCATATCGGGCTACCCGACATAATAGGTAAACTAATGGTGAAGGTGTTCTGGAATTGCGCTTTTAGTGTATGCAGGGTTAGCGGTGCATGTCCTAGCTGGCTCAGCAGTACGGAAATTGTATCGTGGTGGATTGGAGCGTGGATATTATAGACAATGAGTGGAGCGCCACCCACCAGCAGACCAGCGATCACGGCTACCATGGCTGCTTTGAAGATGAGCTCACGCCAGGAAAAGAGCAGCAGCAAACTCGAGCAGGCCACCCAGGGCAGAATAAGGGTGTTGCTCCAGATGCCCAGGCTCACTGTTATACCCCAGAGAAAGAAAAGTCCGTACCTTCTAGCTCGCTGCCACAACTCTCCATCGGGGGTTGTCAATGCTAGCCTGAGTCCGAGCGCCAGGGAGAGGGTTGCAAAAAAGACGGTTTCTGGATAGCCACCGATCGCGATCAGCTGCCGCGACAGCATAGCTGCTGAACCAAAGCTAAAAATTGCGACTATAAAGAGTGCGAAGCGCCGGGCATAGAGCTGACGAATCAGTAAATACATACTCAGTAAAAAACCTACGAAAAGCGTCACCATACCCAGACGAAGTGTAAATACTGAGCGACCAAATAATGTAAAGAAGACGGCACCTAGATACGCCTGTAGCACCCCCATATAATCCTGGTCATAGTAAATAACGGGATGTTTTCCTTGCCGGATGTGCATTCCTATCAGACCCATTGTGCCCTCATCGCTGTTGGGTAAGGGCCAGTTCTGATAAGCCAGAAACACACGTAAGGCAATGGCGAGACAAAATAAAACGAGCAGGGTTGCGCTTTGCCAATTTACTCTGAATTTTCTAGTGTTCACACATATCATTAGCTGCTCCTACCTGGTGGAAGCAAGCTACCTCCTTTTGATTTTGTGCCGCTTAGAGTTGCTATTCCATTAGCAACCGCATAGAAGGAAATGTAAAGTTATAAATGCGGCATGCCTGCTCACAAAAACCAGATGCCGTTGCTAAAGATGGCAGCGCGGTTAAAGAATAGACAAAAGCTTCCCATTTTTAGCTACTTAAAAATGTCTAAAAGCCATAGGTTCCGCGCCTTCGGCTCCTCACACTACGCTCCTGCGGAGCTCAAAAGAGGTTTTTATATTGGTGCAAAACGTGCGCATTGCGCACGTTTTGCACCAATATAAAAACGAGATTGGGGACGCCTACGTTCCCCAAATGATGTTTTAATATATGCCTTCGCGTTCCACTGCGGTGTTGTGGGAGATGCGTAGCAGGATACCGACGATGATAAAGTTGGCCAGGATAGCGTTACCACCATTGCTCAGGTAGGGCAGTGGGATACCGGTCAGTGGCAGCAACTTGAGGTCTCCGGCGGTAATAATCAGCGTTTGCAGAGCAAAGATCGATGTCAGACCGGTGGCCAGCAACTTACTGAAAGGGTCAGTTGCCTCGGCCGCGATGCGGAAGCCTCGGTGCACGATCAGCAGATAGATGCCAATAATCGCAAAGAGACCAACCAGACCGAATTCATCAGCATAAGCAGTGAAAGCCATGTCCGAGTCAATAACCGGTACGCGAACCGGATAACCCAGGCCAAGCCCATTGCCGAGGATTCCGCCGCTGGCGACATTGATGAGCCCCTGATAGACTTGCAGGCCTTTATCCGTCGCGAACGCATCTTCCTTTGGTGTCAGGTGGGCCCAGTCGGCTGGATTGAAGGCCACGGTTGCGAAGCGGTTCTGTACATATGGCAAGAGGCTGTAGCCGATCAAAGCCAGTAAGACGAATGCCAGCAAACTGACCAGGACGTATGATTTTTTGCCTGTCGCCACATAGGTCATGCACAGAAAGAGGCTGTAGACCAGCAGTGCCAGACCAAGCTCACGCACAATCAGGAAGCTCATAAGACCAATTCCCAGCATAGATAGCATTGGTCCTAGCTGCCTGAGCGGTGGCAATCGCAAGGGACCCAGGCGATAGTGTCCTTCGGCCAGGATGTCGCGATTGTCGTTAAGGTAGCCTGCGAAGAAAATAGCCACGCCAATTTTCAAAAACTCGGAGGGCTGTAAATTTAATGGACCAAAACCGAGTGTGTCACGGGTTGGGTCAGCATTTTTAAAGGTAATGATACCTCTGATTACGCTCGGTGCCAGTACCGCAAAGCAGAAGAGGAGCCAGGTATATTTGTAGCGTGACAGCCAGCCGATATTGCGCAGGAGGAACATGGTGCCCAGGCAGATAGCCAGGCCCAGCAATACCCATAATAATTGTTTCGAACCCAGATTAGGGATTGGTCCATTAGGAGCAGGGATATCCGGCCCCAGCCGGGTCATCATTACCACTCCCAGACCGCTCAGGAGCGCTACCAGAGGGAGGAGCACCTGGTCAGCCTTGCGAAAGAAAATATTTAGTACGAAATGTACTCCTAATACGGCGGCAATAAAACCCAGAATGGGAATCAGACCATCCAGAATTGGGAGATTGCGCAGGTTATTCACTGTGGTGGTATCATTGCTGGATCTGATGATGAGCAATTGCGTCATCAATAACAGCAGGATCACCCCCGGAAGCAGCAACAATCCCAGTTCTTTCCAGCGATATTGTCGGAATGCTCCTGATGTTCGTTGTGCCATTTGTGCCATCTATCAAAACCTCTTGTAACTAGAAGCAGGAGTCGGTGCTTAATGAAGAAGTAGCATGAACAAGGGAAGGCAACCACTCTGGTTGCCTCTCATTTATTGTGTGAGTTTGAACTGGATATAGCCGACGCGCACAATATCGCCAGCGCGGGCTGGCACAGCTTCGCGAGCCGGTTGGTTATTCACATACGTACCATTGACACTGCCTGCGTCCTGTATATACCATATGCCATTGCGGAACCAGAGCCGTGAATGTTCCGATGAGATAAAGTTATCAGAAATCTGAATAGTATTGGTGGGACCACGCCCGATGGTGGTATTCTGGTCCAGATCAAAACGCATCCCTGGTTGTACTACCGTGCTGGGACCGCTATCTACCACGATCAGGTGGCCAAAGATTGCCTGCCGTCCTCCGTCGGGGATGTCCCCGATGGCGGCCGTTTTACGCAAGTCGCGGGTAATCGCGATTACCACCTGCATCAAAAAGAGATAGAGCAGAACGATAAATAAGAGACGCAATATGAGTAAGAATACTGGTAGTTGCATAGGGCGAAGATCTCACCTTCTTTCGAAGTAAAAATCATAGCTGCCTATGGTGAACTGATCACCATTGCGCAGAATATGTTGGCGCATATGTGGCGTGTTATTAATTGTGATTCCATTAGTACTGCCAAGGTCAAAGATGGCAAATTGCCCATCTGGTTGATATTTAATTTGTGCATGATAACGAGAAACGCGTTTGTCTTCAACAATAATATCGTTGCTGAGCTGACGGCCGATATTGACCAGTGGCTTTTCGATGCGATAGGTCTGCTGCCCTGCCTGGGGTAAACGGATCGTTAGCCAGGCCTGTGGCATAGGCGTCTGGGGGGTAGGAGGAATGGTCGGAGCAACACCTGGATTGCTATGATGAGCATAGCCCTGGTGTCCAGCCCCTGAATGTGATCCTCTGCCATGCATACCCTGATTGGGTGAACTGCCCCCATCAATGCCGGGCAATGGCTGATTTGTGGCTAGCTGAGCGCGTATATTGGCTAATTGTTCGGCGCTTAGCGCCTGGGTAGCCATCAGGCCCCCACCCTGATCAGCCTGCTCCGTGTCGATACGCACCATACCTGGACGCAAAGAGGTATCAGAGTGCAGGCGAATGATCGGCACTGTCTTTAACGTATAGTGCCGTCTTTTGGCGAATTCCACCAGGTGGTTCTGCCAATCGCGGATGAGCCCGGTCTGGCCCGGCGACAACTGCTGATGATCTTTAATACTCAGATAAATGTCATACACATTTGGCGACAGCCGACGTCCCTCACCTTGCAGCATCGTATTGTCATCCATCGCACGCTCTAATTTGCGCGCGATCTCGATCGGTTCCATCTTGGATGGGAAGAGCCGATTAAAGGGAGTCTCAATGACCCGCTGCATAAATGCTTCTAATTTCGCTAATGGGTTCTGGCGAGCATTCAATGGCTCACTCTCCTGCTTGCTAAAATCTGTTGTGCTTGTTGCACATCCATAGAAATCTGATTTTTCAAGGCATCAATTCCCGGGAAGCGTTGCTCTCCACGTAGCCGTTCAATAAATTCAACGCGCAGATACTTATCGTAGAGATCCATTGTTGCATCGAGTAGATGTACTTCTACAAGGCGCTCTGTTCCATTAAACGTAGGACGAATACCAATATTTGTTACACCATTATAGACGGTAGAAGCTTCTACTGAGTCACCGCTGGCATTGTTCTGGATTGTAACTCTTACTGCATATACGCCGTTGGAGGGAAGAAGTTTGTGTTTATCTGGACGAATATTGGCTGTTGGGAAGCCTAACAGCCTGCCTCGCTCATCGCCATGCACTACCGTGCCTCCAAGTACTAATGGATGGCCCAGCAAAGTATTGGCTTCAGCAATGCGGCCCTCGCTGACTAAAGTCCTGATACGGGTACTACTAATGCGTGTCTGGTTATCTGTCTCCAGGGCTAATGCACGTACTTCTATATCGTGCTCTTGACCATACTGTTCCAGAAAAGCGACGTTGCCCATGCGATTATGCCCCAGACTAAAGTCTGCGCCAACAATCAGTCCTCTTATAGTAAAACGTGTGCAGAGGTTGTTCATAAAATCTTCAGCCGAGAGTGCTGCAACTTCTGGCGTAAAATGCACAATAATAGAATCTGCCACCTTGCCATATTCGCGGGCAAGGGAGAGTTTTTCTTCTAATGTCGTGAGATATGAAATATTCATATTCGGGCGCACAACCATCAGGGTATGCGGCGCAAAGGTGACCATAGCTGGCGTGCACTGCAGCTTCTGTGCCATGGCACGAAGCTCTTGCAAAAGTCGCTGATGTCCAAGGTGGACGCCATCGAAATTGCCAATCGTGATTGCGATCGGCGTTTTTTCTGATAGGGTTGTCTGGTATTCAGTCATCTTTGTTGAGGCCCTCTTCCATTGTTGCCTTGCTTGGAGGTACCTGTTCCTTGTTATTCTCTCGTTTATAGTACCACAGCCGATGCATGCCCGCAATAAAGGTAGGATAATGCAGGACTCTGCGCTTTGGGGCCGCTTGCTGCGGCCCCAAAGCGCAGAGTCCTGCTTCTTTTTTCTGACTCGCCGCCTGCGGCGGCGGGAGGAGAGAGAAAGAATGCTGGGGGACACCCCCATAGGCGTCAACTTAAGCACTTGAACAACTGAAGATTGCATCATCACCTGATAGACGAGCGAACTCCTTCTGGAAATGCACCCGTCGTTGCTGCTCTAGGATAGGTCGCTGGCGTTTATCGCGCAAGAGACGAATACATTGCCTGATATGACTTTTCAAGGTTCGTGGGTCCCAATAGCCTTTCACGATTTGCTCCACCCCCTGCGCACTCAAGCGATTGAGCTGATACAAACTGGTGGGGGTTGCATCTTGTTGCTGGCTCTTCTGGGCTTCAACGAGCAGTTGACTGGTTTGCTCGGTCTGCTGTTCCACCAACAACCACGCGACCAGTAACGTTGCGACCATGGCCTGTGCGGTATCGGCTCGCGTGCAATCTAGATGATGGGCGTCAATGACTTGTTTAAAGCGTTTGAAGAGCGTTTCCACATGCCAACGACTTTGATAGGCTTCGATCACCTGGGCGGCAGACCAATACGTCTCAGGAATGCTGGTCACCAAGAGCAGAAAGCCGGCTGCGAAAATTGCATCGTCAGTCGACTTGCGCCCTTTGTCGCGGTCTTGCTGCCGCTTGCGCTCACGCATGCGTTCCGCTTCCTCGGCTGGTGGGACCTCAACGATGAGGTGCAGACGCACGCACTTGTGTGCGTGCAGCACCTGCACATCCTTTTGATGCACGCCAACAGGCAAGCTTTGGAGCCACTGATGCCAATCGATCATCGCTGGTTTCTCTGTTGCAGACTCAGGAGTCAACTCCGCGAGTGGCAGGTGAAAGGGACTCCAGCGAATGAGCGACCATGCGCCTTGTTCCGCCACTGCAAACACGGATTTGGGATGACTATGACCAGCATCAGCCACGACCACATCCCCGTGCTGAAGGGGAAGATCACACAGATTTTCACCTCCTGTTCCTCGCTTCACGCGCAAGCTTGCAAGCTGACTGGTGAGTAGATGGTAGGTGGCACGCACCTGCCATGAGGTGCCGTGGGGGCCACGACAGGTGAAATGCGTTCCATCCACGAGCAATAGACGTCCGGACACCTGTCCCTGAACTGCAGTGGTCTGGGTCTGGTGGGCCAACAACGTATTGGCAATCCACATCAGCCAGTCGGTTGACTGGCGTAAACGTTGATGCCACGCTTGCTTGCTTAACGGGGGACTGTTGGGCTGAGTCGCCGCGCTCCACAAGCTTAATTGGCGCAAGGACGATTGACTGAGCATATAGCAGAGCAATCCCCGCAGCAGGTCACTGGGCGAAGCCAAATGCCGTTTGCGACGGAATGCTTTGTAGTGCAGTGCTTGCTCATCAAGATCTCCTGGCAAGTATTCCTGGACAAACCATTGCCATTGCTGATTGGAAAGGGC
The DNA here is from genome assembly GCF_016587435.1 of Dictyobacter formicarum. The sequence continues at coordinate 24,643 of NZ_BNJJ01000003.1, read as the reverse complement.
ACACAGTTGTTGCGAAGCCTGGGCGTATTGAGTATCATGATGGTGTTGAGGCACGAGTCACTCCTGGTCTGGATTAGGTTTGTACATGTCCAGTGTACCAAGTTTGGCTCTGCCTTGCATCCTCTTCAGTTGTTCAGTTGTTCAAGTACTTTTTCTTAAGTTGACGCCTATGGGGGACACCCCCAGCCCCCCGGCAGGGAGACCCCTGCACCCCATTTGGTTCTTGCGCCTCTTTTGTTAAAGGAGGACTTTTTTGGGTTTCCATTGGTGGTGTTCAGCATCCCAGGTGGCGATAGCCAGAAATTGGCCGTTGTGGCCATAGACGCGCCCCAGAGCAGCTTGCCTGGTGCCACTGGCAGTGGGATAGGCAAAGGCATTGCCATGCATCACACGTTGCGTAAGGGCTTCATCCAGATGCAGGGCGGGGTAATTTTGGAGGGCGAAATCTGCTGGGAAGATGTACTGCTGCAGGGTACCTTGTTCCTGGGCCGCTGCCAGTTGTTCCAGCGTGACGCTTTCAGCCAGCACAAAGGGACCACTGCGGGTGCGTATTAAACCTGTCAGGCAGGCGCCACAGCCCAGATATTCTCCCAGGTCATAGGCCAGGGAGCGAATGTAGGTGCCTTTGCTGCACGCAACCGCCAGCGTGAGGTGCGGATTGTCCCAGGCCAGGATGTCGAGGGACTGAATCTCGATGGTACGAGGTTCCAGCGTAATCTCAGCACCGGCCCGAGCCAGTTTATAGGCCGGTTGACCTTGAATCTTGATCGCGGAGTAGCGTGGTGGCAGCTGTTGCTGTACACCCAGGAAATGTGGCAGCGCGGTTTCAATCTGTTCACGCGTCAACCGCGTGGTATCGGCCGTGCGCACAACTACACCTTCGGCGTCATAGGTATCGGTGACCATACCAAAGGTAACGGTAGCCTGGTAAGCCTTGCCGCTCTCGCTCAGGTACTCTGCGACCCTGGTACCCTGACCGATGCAGATCGGGAGTACGCCGCTGGCCTCTGGGTCCAGTGTGCCGGTATGACCGACACGCTTTTGCTTGAGCAGCTTACGTATTTTCGCCACCACATCGTGTGACGTCATATGCAAGGCTTTATTAATGTTCAGAATTCCGTCCACTGCGCTTTATTTCTCCGCTTCTGGTTATGAATTGAGGGTTTCGTGTGGCAGCCGATCTGTCTCGCGCATCTCGCGCTCTATTTCGGCGATAACCAGGGGTATGGCTTCCTGGAGAGGCAGAGCGATGGTCGCGCCCGCCGCACGCGGATGGCCGCCGCCACCCAGGCGCATACATACGGCCGCTACGTTGTATGGCTCATTGCTGCGCAGGCTGACGCGGGTAACAGCCGGATCGCCATAATTTTTGAAAAAAGCAGCCACCTCTACGCCCTCAATATCGCGCAACATGCCTGAGGCATTGGTATCCATATCATCGGTCGCGCCGGTAGCAGCCAGTGTCTCATCCGTCGCGAAAGACCAGATCAGGCGTCCATCAGCAGACGTCTGGATATTGTTGATGGCGGCCGCCGTAAAGCGCATCTGGGCCAATGGCTGGGTGCGGAAAATAGGTTTGACAATTTCCTCTGGGCTGGCTCCTGCTTCGATCAGGATGGCCCCTACCATCATCGTACGCGCTGTAGTGCTGGGATACTGGAAAGAACCTGTATCGGTAATCAAACCGGTGAGCAGGCAGATGGCAGCATCCTTTGTCAGCTTCAGGCCGACCTGTTGCTGGAAGAGGACAATGAGTTCAGTGGTTGAGGCTGCCCCTGGCTCAATAATATTGACCTGCCCACAACCAATGCTACTGATATGATGGTCGATGTTCAGGATTGTAGCCTGATCCAGGAAGGTTTTATGCCGCTCATAGAGTGCGCCATAGCGGCTCAACTCGCCAGCATCCAGAGCGATAACCAGATCAAACTGTTCATCGCCCAGGGTATTCTGGAGCGCTTCAACACCTGGTAAAAAAGAAAACGCGTGTGGTGCTGGATCAGCACAGATCGGCACACAGACTTTACCCAGCTGGCGTAATATATGGGCGAAACCCAGGATGGCACCCAGGCAGTCGCCATCGGGATGTTCGTGAGCGAGCAAAGCGATACGCTGTGCCCGCTCGATCAAGATCATTGCCTGTTGAACCTGGGTCGGAGATAATTGTTTGGCCAGCGATGAATTACCTGGAGAAAAAGACTCGTTCATTCAACCTCTTTTATGTTGGTTTGTTCGCCTACGTTGGCCTGTTCGGCATTCGCCCTCGCACGATCCTCTTGCTCAACCTGGTTAATCAAGCTAAGGATACGCGCACCCTCTTCAATCGATGTATCCAGTTTGAAAGATAGCTCTGGCATATAGCGCAGGGTCAGGCGTGAAGCTAGCTCATGGCGTAAGAAGCCACTGGCATTCTTCAAACCACTCATGGTTTCTTTTTGCTCTTCAGGTGTACCCATCACGCTTACAAAAACCTTGGCATGGCGTAAATCGCCACTGACTTCAACGCGGGTGATGCTGGCAAAACCGACCCTGGGATCTTTGAGACGGGTGCGAATCAGCTCGCTGAGGTCCGCCGTCATGAGCTCTCCCAATTTTTCTTGTCTATGTATATTTGGCATACTCTTTCCCCTCAACAGCGCTGAAGTGGCCACCTGCCTTAAGACAACAGGTGACCACTAGCGGATGCTGTATTTTTATGCTCCTGGTGTCACGCGTTCCTGCGAGAATGCCTCGATAATATCACCAACTTCATACGCGTTGAAATCTTCGAGGAGGATACCACATTCATATCCACTGAGTACTTCACGTACATCATCTTTACCACGGCGCAGGGATGCCACTTTGCCGTCAAAGACCTTTTCATCTTTGCGCATCAGGCGAGCCTGGGAGCCACGAGTGATACGGCCATCCAGCACGCGGCAGCCAGCGATGACTGTTTTACCAGCTTTGAAGGTCTGCATAATTTCAGCATGCCCATCAATCACCTCGCGATAGGTAGGCTCCAGCATACCGACCAGGGCGGCCTGGATGTCCTCAATCAGCTTATAGATGATGTTATAGTAGCGAATATCGACGCCTTCACGTTGAGCCTCGCGAGCGGCTGCTCCATCTGCCTTTACGTTAAAGCCGATGATAATCGCTCCTGAAGCGGCGGCCAGATGGACATCGGTTTCGCTGATATTGCCGATACCTTCACGGATCAGGCGTACCTTCAGATTCTCTTCACTCAGCTTCGATAGGGCACCCTTAATGGCCTCCAGTGAGCCCTGTACATCACTCTTGATGACCACGTTGAGCTCTTTGACCGTGCCTTCCTGCATCTGCATATAGAGCGTATCCAGGCTGACCTGGCCAAGTGGCATCGCCTCGGTCGCGCGTTTCTCAGCCTCGGCCTCAGCCTGCTGCTTGGCGGTGCGCTCATCTGGAGTTACCTCCAGGCGATCGCCAGCATTTGGCACCTCTGGTAGGCCCAGGATGCTGACAGGAGTGCTGGGAGCTGCTTTCTGGATGCGCTTGCCGCGATCATTGAACATGGCACGTACTTTACCGGCGATCGGGCCAACCACAATATTGTCGCCCATCTTCAATGTACCCTGCTGGACCAGTACCGTGGCTGTGGCGCCACTATTCTTCTCCAGGCGGGCCTCAATGATGACGCCTGTGGCCAGACGGTTCGGATTGGCCTTAATATCCTGCACTTCGGCTACCAGCAAGATGTAATCGAGTAGCTCATCGATGCCTTCGCCGCGACGAGCGGATATCGGCACACATACTGTGTCACCACCATATTCTTCGATCACCACGCCGATTTCAGCCAGTTGCTGTTTGACGCGATCTGGATTGGCGTTGGCTTTATCAATTTTATTGAGGGCGATGATTATCGGCACTTTAGCAGCGCGGGCATGGTCAATCGCTTCACGGGTCTGTGGCATCACGCCGTCATCAGCGGCCACGACAATGATTGCGATATGCGTTACCTGGGCACCACGTGCGCGCATGGCCGTAAAGGCTTCGTGACCCGGTGTATCCAGGAAGGTGATCTTTTTGCCATTGACCTCAACCTGGTACGCACCAATGTGCTGGGTGATACCACCCGCCTCACCAGCGGCCACCTTGGTTTTTCTGATCGTATCCAGCAGGGACGTTTTACCATGGTCAACGTGACCCATAATGGTAACTACTGGTGGAATTGTGACCATATTTTCGCCATCGCGTGAGGCCATCATGGCTTCATTGGCCGAGAGTGGGCGCTCGCCACGAACCGCCGGGTTTTCGGTCATCGTGCTAAGGCTGGGCTCAAAACCCAGGTCTGTCGCCACCAACGAAGCTTTCTCATAATCAACCACCTGGTTGATACTTGCGAAGATGGCGTGCTTATTGATGAGATCACGAATGACCTCGATTGGCGAGACGCTCAACATATCTGCCAGGTCTTTGACCACGATCTGTGGTGGCAAAGAAATGGGCCCGGTTGGCTTTTCCTTCACGGGTGCTGGTCGGCGCTCCTGGGTACGTTGTGCTGCAGGACGTCCACTGCCAGGGCGACGATTTCCATGGCTCTGGATATTGCTACCAGGACGATTGCTAGGTCGTGGTGCGTTCCCCTGTGGTCGCGGTGATGCAGCATTGTCGCGTGAACGCTCCCTATCGCGGTCTCTATCGCGGTCTCTATCTCTATCTCTATCTCTATCCCTATCACGTTCAGGAGCATGAGGGCGTGGCGCGACAGCTGCATTATTCATCGGAGGACGAGGGCCACCGGCATTGCCACCACGATATGGTGCGCGACCACCAGATCCGGCGGGACGTGCGGGTCCGCTGCCAGCAGGCCGGGGGCCACTGCCCGAACCGCCATATGGGCGTGGTCCGGAAGATTGAGTATTCGGATTGCGATTGTAGCCACCGGGACGTGACTGTCCCCCCTGGGCACCCTGACCACCACCAGTATTAGGACGATGGCCCTGATAGTGTGATGATGGACGTGTTGCCTGTGGTTGTTGATGTTGCTGTTCAGCTCCATCGCGTTGCTGCTGCGCTGATGCGGCATTAGTATTTGGCGCTGTACGACGCCGAGACGCGGGCCTGGTCTCCTGTTCCTGGCTGCCTGTTGCTTGGTTTTCTGGTTTTGGGCGAGCGGCGGACCTTGGTTTTGGACTTACGGACTTGCTCTGTGCCTGCTCTGTGCCCTCTGGAAGTTCTGATATATCTCTCATGAAGAAGACTCCCTTTCTTAATCAGATGTTGCGCCAAAGGTGGCGGCGGAATCTCTCTTCACAGCCATAAAAAAGGTCTGCCCCCTGTTCCCGAATAAAGGGAAAAAGGCGACAGATCCTCGTTGGTGCAGTGCCAGGCGAATATCAGTCTGCGCTCTCTGACGTAGAGGCAGCTATGGTTTATATAATCATAGCTAATTGCTCCGCAAACATTCGCTTACAGCTGCCCTGTATACGAGGGGCTGTGTCTCTTTCAAGAGTAGAGAAAAAACGAAACATTGTTCAATCCTCATCTAATCCGTAGATCAGATGCCAGTATTGAAAACTCTATCTCCCCAACGGAGATAGTGACAATAACACATACCGTTTCTCAGTATAGCTTACTGAATAGATCATTGCAATATCGTGCCGCTTGCTTAAAAGCTGAGTTGACTCATTTGTTATGCAATTTTATGAATTTGTCTCGATGGCCTTCTTGCGGCTGGACGATACTTTTGTGGTTTGTACCTCAGATAGTCGAGGATCATCTTTCGGCAGGGTTGCAATATAGTCATCCAGGGCGGCCCGATCTTCTGCAGAAATCTCGGCTTCGAAGGCCTGTTCGAGGCGATGCTCTTTTAATGCTTTCTGCCAGCAAGAAAGTCTGGCGCAGAGGTAAGCTCCACGCCCAGACTTTTTTCCAGTGGCATCGATAAGTACCTGGCCCTCGGGAGTGCGGACGACGCGTAGCAACTCGCGTTTCGGTTTGTTTTCTCGGCAGGCGATACACGTGCGCAATGGGAGATGCTTCTGACGCTGTGGTTGTTTTTTTGCTGCTTTCACGCTCACTCCTCCCTAATCTCGATCGTACTCACTATATCCTGAATGGCTATGGCGACTACCCCGGTCACGTCCTCCGCGCCGCGAACTGCTGTCTCGCTCATGGCGTCCCCCGGAACGCTCCGGGCGCTCGCGACGTGGATACGAACTACTAGAAGACGTTTCCGCCATCTCGCTGAAAGGCTGCTCTTCGAATATTTCGCCTTCACCGGGCTTGGTGACATCTACGCGCCAGCCGCTCAACTTGGCGGCCAGGCGGGCATTTTGTCCATCTTTTCCGATAGCCAGAGAAAGCTGTTTCTCCTGTACGGTGACCAGCGCCGTATGGTCCTCTTCGCGCAGTTCAACCTTAAGCGGCTTTACCGGGCTCAAAGAGTTGGCGACAAAGGTAGCCGGATCAGGGCTCCACTGGATGATATCTATTTTTTCATCGTTGAGCTCGCGTACAATATTATTAATGCGCGAACCGCGTACACCGACGCAGGAACCAATCGGATCAAGCCCTTCCTGGCGTGCGACTACGGCCACTTTTGAGCGACTGCCAGGTTCACGGGCGATCGCCTTGATTTCCACGGTTCCTTCATAGATTTCTGGAACCTCAGACTCAAACAAGCGTCTTACGAGATCACGATGAGTGCGTGAGACCAGAATTTGTAGCATACGACCCTGAACACGGCGGACATCATAGACCAGGACGCGCAGGCGCTGGCCGACGCGATAGCGTTCAGTCGCGACCTCTTCGCTGGGGGGCATAAAGCCTTCAACTTTATCAACCTGGTCCAGATCAAAATCTAACAGCCAGCCACGGACAGGATCTTTGCGGGTCAGAGTTCCCAGGCGAATCTCGCCTACCCAGTTTTTAATCTGGTCATAGAGGTGTTCATGTTCTGCTTCACGAATACGTTGCAAAATGACCTGTTTTGCCGTCTGTGTCGGAATACGTGCGAAGATGAAGGATGAATCAACATCAACAAATTGTCCGAGGGCTGCGTTCGGGATGAGACGCTGTGCCTCTGCCAGAGAAATCTCTTCGTTGGGGTCTTTGACCTGGGCCACCACTTTTTTAGATGCCCAGACATGTACTTCCCCGTTTTTATCCACTTCAATACGGACGTTTTCTCCGCCACCGAAGCTTTTACGGTAAGCTGCTAATAGGGCGGTGGCTACGGTTTCCATTACCACTTCGCGGGGTAGTCCCTTCTCGGCAATTAGTTGCGCGATAGCCGCCTGAAATTCGCTCCTCATATGCCATGCTCCTCCCGCTGGCGCCCGGTAATAACTACATCATTTTTTCGAGTGCAAAGAAAAAAAGTCTCTGGCAAACAGAAAAGTGGGGGCTGCCCACTTTTCTTTAAATGTTTACTCAATTCTGTTGCTATTATATCACGGAATTTGCTGTATGTAAATGAGATTACAAGCTCGCAACATCCCTGGAGATAAGCGCTAATAGTTATTATAGCATTTTTGTGGCGCATGTTGCCTGGCGTACTGGAGCAGCAGGTTGTTCTGTTCGGGCTCTACTGTTATCAGGCGTGAGATCCAGGCAACGTACGGAGATGGCTTAGGGCATTCTGCGCAGGCCGGTCCAGTAGAGAGCCGGTTTCAGCACATCGTTGATATGCTCCACGCTATGCTGATACGTTTTGGTGACCACCCAGCGTAGCGTGACTTCTCCCCATACGGTGGCTCGCTTGTCTTCCCATACTGTAGGATCGATCTCCTGCAATAACGCTATTTGTATCGTCCGCTGCGTTTGAAAATGCTTGAGCACCACATCCAGGTCAGGCTGTTGAGCCCAGGCTCTCTCTTCGTCGCGCACCAGGGTCTCGAAGGCTGCGTAGTGAGCAATCAAGGCATCATCTTGCCGGGTATACAGTGTACGATCAGACAGCCACAGCCGCATGTTGGGGAGCACCACTTTCTCTTCCTGAAATTGTAGATGGAAGATATTACGTGCAACCGACCAGCTGTCGGGCCGAAGTGGCGAGACACTGTTCAGTTTATCGACCGGAATTTGCTGTGTTGCCCAGATAAAGTCATTGCTACTATTCTGCAAGAGGTGTGTAAAATGTTGCGCATAATCCATAACGTTTGGTTCCTACTATTTATTCCATAGTATAGTTCTGGCTACTCCATGCAGTATAAGGTCAACATATAGCTATTGCTATTGTAAAACATTTGGAATAAGGTGATCCTGAGTCGCATATGCTATACTTCTATATAGATATATGAACCCGATATATGGCCTCATTATTGAGCGTAATTAAAGGAGTCTGGTATGGCTGTGTCTCATGTCATTGACGACGAACGGGCACTTATAGACGCAATTCGTGAAATTGCTCAGGAGCGTGTTGCTCCCCGTGCTGCAGAAATAGATCATAGCGGGACCTTTCCCTGGGATATGAAGGAGCTGCTGGCTCAACAGGATATCCTGGGAATGCCGTTTCCAAGTGAATATGGCGGAATCGGGGCCAGTGAGCTGGCGATTGTAATGGCGATCGAGGAGCTTTCGCGTTGTTGCGCGACTACGGGCCTGCTGCTGGCCGTGCAACAGCTTGGTAGCCTTCCCATCCTGCTATTTGGAAATGAGCAGCAGAAACAAAAATATTTTCCACGCCTGGCTACAGGGGAGTGGCTGGCGGCCTTTGGCTTGACCGAGGCGGGCTCTGGATCGGATGCGGCAGCCATGACGACGACCGCGGTTCGTAAGGGCGATACGTATATCTTGAACGGCTCGAAGCGTTTTATTACCAATGGTGGCCTGGCCCAGGTGAACTCTGTTTTTGCCCAGACCGATGCTTCTAAAGGAACGCGTGGTATTAGCGCGTTTATCGTTGAAAAGGATTTTCCGGGTTTCTCTGTTGGACGCATTGAAGACAAGATGGGCATCAAAGGTTCTCAGACTGCAGAGTTGATTTTCAACAACTGCGAGGTACCAGCTGAAAATTTGTTGGGCCGCGAAGGCGACGGTTTTAAACTGGCAATGATGACGCTGGATCGCACCCGCCCTGGCATTGGAGCTCAAGCCGTGGGTATTGCCCAGGGCGCCCTCGATCTGGCGGTCGCGTATTCCAAGCAGCGTGTGCAGTTTAATAAGCCGATTGCTGAAAATCAGGGCATCCAGTTCATGCTTGCCGATATGGCGACCAGCGTTGAAGCTGCTCGCCTGCTGGTCTATAATGCGGCAGAAATGATTGACCGTGGAGACAAGAATTTTGGTAAATATTCGGCGATGGCCAAGATGTTTGCTTCTGACGCTGCCATCTCGGTCACTAATGACGCGATTCAAGTGCTTGGTGGCTATGGGTACATGAAGGAATATCCAGCGGAGCGTATGATGCGCGATGCCAAGATCACCCAGATCTACGAGGGCACCAACCAGATTCAACGTCTCGTCATTGCGCGCTCATTATTGATGGAACAATAGTATTGATGGCTATACTATAGCGCATCAATACCTATGGCCTTGTGGACGGGCGCATACGCGCCCGAGCCTGTTTCTTCTATAGTGAGTTTTAAATGGACGGAGCACATGTTTGAAAATCACGTGTTTCGTGCCTTCGGCCCCTGACGCTACGCGCCTGCGGCGCTCGAAAAATTTTTATGATGTAGTGCCAGAAATGCGCATATGCGCATTTCTGGCACTACATCATAAAAAGAGCGGGGACGACAGCGCCCCCAGGCTGGCGGATTATCGCATCCTGGAGAGGATGCAATAAAACTTATATTGATATGGATAAGCGTATTTTTATTGGTTTGCAGGCCTCGGGTAAGAGTACGTTTTTTCGCACTCACTTTGCCATGACTCATGACTATGTGAGTAAGGATCTGCTGCGCAACAACCGGCGTCCCAGGCGCAGGAGGGCTTTCACTTTGACGTGACCCCCTCGCCCGCTGATCCTGCTGGTGAAGCGCGACAACCTGAATAATTTGGCTGTTAAGCATGGTGGATCAGAACTTTGTCGATGCGCCGTCCATCCATGTCGATGACCTCAAACACAAAGCCCTCAATGGTCACGCGATCGCCAACTTTGGGGATGCGTCCCATGTGGGTTAGCATAAGGCCGGCCAGTGTATGATAATTGTGATGCTCCTCTTCGTCCTTTAGCGGCATACCAATTTTCTTGCGTACTATTTCGTGGTCGGTCATGGCGTCTACCAGCCAGCTTCCATCTTCCCGTTGTAGCATGGCGCTATCCTCCGGCTGATCATACTCATCGTGAATCTCTCCCACAAGCTCTTCCAGCACATCCTCCAATGTGACCAGGCCGGTGATCTGACTATACTCATCAATGACCAGGGCGATATGGATACCCTTGCCTCTAAAAGTTGTTAGCAAGTCGTCTACGTGTTGAAACTCAGAGATAAAAAATGCAGGACGAGCCAGGGCGCGTATATTCACCTCTTCGTCCTGCTGATTGTCCGCGCGTGAGCGTAGCAGGTCTTTAGCATAGAGGACGCCGACCACGTTATCCAATGACTCCTCATATACCGGCAGGCGCGTATAGCCCGAACTCATGAATTTTTCGATCACTTCAGCGAAAGGCGTATGAACCTCGACTGCCACGATTTCTGTGCGTGGCATCATCACACTACTCACCGTACGATCGGTAAAGCGGAAAACGCGATTGATGAATTCCTCCTCCTCCGACTCTACCGTTCCACTTACGGTACCTTCCCGGGCCAGGTAGACGATATCTTCTTCCGTGATGATCTCCTTCGTACTCTTATGCTGTCCCAGCACGCGCAGGATCAGATTGGCCGAGAATGTGAGCAGGGCGACAATGGGACCAGTAATTTTGGATAAGCGATCCATAAAAGGAGATACGGTCACAGCCAGCTTTTCAGCTGATTGCAGGGCTAATCGTTTGGGAGCCAGTTCTCCCAGCACTAACGAAAAATATGTGATAAACATAACAACGATAACCAGTGCCAGCGTATCAGCATAGGGGCGTAGGACTGGAAATGTGGTGATCCATTTTGAGAGGGATTGGCTGATACTGGCACCGCCAAATACAGAGGCCAGGGTGCTGATCAAGGTCATACCAATCTGTACCGTGGCTAAAAAGCGATCAGGATTTTCTGACAGCTGCAACGCCTGTTTGGCACTTCTTTTTCCCGCATCAGCCTGTTGCTGCAGGCGACTGCGACGCGCAGAGACAATGGCAATTTCAGAGGCCGCAAAAAAACTATTAGCGAGAATAAGGGCAAAAATAATGATTACCTCAAACCCGGGAGTACCGCTCATCTTTTCATCACCTTTTACTTTTATTTTTCTGAAGATCCACCACTTATGACAAAAATATACCCCCAGTGTACACTGAAACCAGAGATTGTAAAGTTTTGGGGTTAGTTATAATACGACTCAATGACTGAGAGTATGCCAGAAATCTATCCCTGCCAGGATCATCAGGAGCGCTATCCTGTGAGCGCGTCCGCAAGAGATCAACGCAATTCCCATGATGAAGAGAGTCAGATACTATAGGCGTCACAAAAAAGAGTGGGCAGGATGTCTTTGTGCATCCTGCCCACTCTTTTTTGTCGATACCCCTGTTATTTTGTCTCGATTGCGCGAGCAATAATCTCAGAGATATCCTCAACCTTCATTTTCTCTTCGGCATCAACCCCTTTGATGCCATCTTCAAACATGGTAATACAGAAAGGACAGCCAGCGGCCAGTACTTCTGCATTGGTCTTCAGGGCTTCATTGACACGCGTCTGGTTGACGCGCTTGCCGACCTTCTCTTCCATCCAGACGCGACCGCCGCCCCCGCCGCAGCAGAAGCTCTTGTTGCGATTGCGTCCCATCTCTGTGACACCATTGCTGTTCAAGACGGTCAGGACGCGCCGCGGCTCGTCATAGGTGTCATTGTAGCGACCGATATAGCAGGGATCGTGATAGGTCAGTTTGCGCTTATCAAAGCCCTTCAGCAGCTTCAATTTCTCTTCGGCCATCAGTGAGTCAATAAAGACCGTATGGTGGACGACCTCATAATTGCCGCCCAGTTGCGGATATTCATTTTTGATGGTGTTGAAGCAGTGCGGACAGGCGGTAATGATCGTGCGATGCTTGTTTGTGATCGCCGTTGCGGTCGCGACTGCTGTGGCGGCCTCTGACTGCTCTTTATCGCCATTGCTGGCCGCCTTCGTATTAAAGCCATAACCATTGAGGGTCTCAATGTTCTGCATAGCTTGCATCTGCCAGAGATACTCATTACCGATACGGCGTGCCGGATCACCGGTACAGGTCTCTTCAGGTCCCAGGATGGCAAAGTCGACGTTCGCAGCCTTCAGAACCTTGGCCACCGAGGTCGCCACCTGCTGATTGCGGCGATCAAACGATCCCATGCAGCCCACCCAGTAGAGCACTTTGGCTTCAGGATTCTCGGCCAGCAGAGGAATATCGAGGCTGGCGGCCCACTCCGCGCGCTTATCATTGCTGATTTCCCACGGATTGCCATTGCGCTCGATGTTATTGAAGAGCGAGGTGACTTCCTGTGGAAATTCGCTTTCTTCCATGACCAGTGAGCGCCGCATATCGACAATCTTGGGCACATGCTCGATCGAGACGGGGCAGATTTCCATGCAAGCCATACAGGTTGTACAGGCCCACAGGGCCTCCTGAGAGATGATCCCTCCTATCAAGGGCTCGTGATGGGCCTCTTTTTCTTCTGGGGTTTTATCGGCCCCGATGCCGGCCACTCCCAGTTTGTTGTAGATCGAATTCTCGCCCAGGATCTCGCCGCTGCGCACGAATAGAGCCTCTTTAACGCCCAGGATAATTTCTTTGGGATAGAGAGGCTTGCCAGTATTTAAGGCCGGGCACACCGTGTTACAGCGTCCACATTCGGTACAGGCATAGCCATCGAGTAGCTGCTTCCAGGTGAACTGCTCAACTTTGGAGACGCCATAATCCTCGCGGTCTTCCAGATTTTCAATTAACGGTAGCTCTCCTTTGGGCTTGTAGCTGCGGAAGAACACATTGAACGGGGTCGCCATCAGATGCAGGTGTTTGGAGCGCGGCAGATAGATCAAGAAACCGAGCACTGTAAGGATGTGCAACCACCAGAAGGTACGATAGGCGATAACATTCGTGCCCTGGCTGAGATGGCTGAACAAAGGAGAGAAGAAGGCACCAAGGGGAGTCCAGGCTGCGCCACTGCTGGCGGCATACTCAAAGGTTTCTACCAGAGCCAATGTCAGGATGACCAGAAAGATCAGACCTAGAATAATAAAACCATCCCATGGACCGTGGAGTGCACTGTTGAGCTGTTTGGGGCGCACTATGCCGCGACGAATAGCAAAGACGACCAGAGCAAGCAGTACCAGCACGACAAATACATCCAGAACAATTGCGAAGACGCGATTCTCGCCCAGGAAAGGTATGGAGCCGTTGAACGCTCCCAGAATCAGATTCAAGAGGCCAAATTGTATCACAATAAAGCCCCAGAACGTAAAGAAGTGCGCTATACCAGGAATGGGATCGCGCAGCACGCCGCTTTGTCCCAGCACGACCTTGAAAAAGGCTCCAACCCGATCATTTATATGATCGGTACGATCCTCAGGACGTGCTTTTTGCAGCAACGTAACCAGTTTACCTACCCGTATTCCGAAGAGGACGAGGGCTGCTACAAAAAGGATAACAAAGAGTATGGTACCGAGCCATCCCCCGGTTGGCGAAATTGCAGGGGGAGTCATATGTGAACCTCCGTTGGTTGGGGCGCTATGTGCCCTGTTTGAGGATGCGTATTTATGGATGCGCTAAACGAGGAACAGGAGATACCATGAATGCCGTTGGCAAAAGCGGCCGTAAAGGCCGCACCTACGTGTTCATGGTATCTGCCAGGTGCCTCAGGCTTTCCGGCTTTTGATTTCGTTGGTAAGTTTCGGCAGGATGGCTACGGCATCGCCGATTACACCCAGATCAGCGACCGAAAAGATAGGTGCGTGCTCATCTTTGTTGATCGCAACAATGTATTTTGATCCCTTCATACCTGCTAGGTGTTGAATGGCTCCGCTGATGCCGGCTGCAATATAGAGGGTCGGCTTCACAGTTTTGCCTGTCTGACCTACCTGATAGCTATAAGGTAGCCAGCCAGCGTCGACAATGGCGCGAGTTGCTCCTGGAGCTCCATTTAATACTTCCGCCAGTTCTTCCACATAATGGAAGTTTTCGGCTTTGCCCAGGCCACGGCCACCACTGACAACTACAGAAGCATCTTCGAGGGCTGGTCCCTCGCTCTTGACCTCAACGGTTTCGAGGATCCTGATGGTCTGTGCCTCTGCACTTATGGTTGTGTTGATGGTTTCGATTTCAGCATTACGCCCACTATACTGTTCGATTGAAAATGCCTTTGGTCGTGTCAGGACAATGCCAGGGCGCTGCTGTGTCAGTGTGGCGGTCACGATGGTTTCACCGCCCCAGGGGACAGTCACTTTTACCCCATCATCACCAATGGTAAGATCGGTAGCGTCGGTGATCAGGCCCATACCGCTGCGTATACTTAAGCGTGCGGCCATGTCGCGCACGTCATAGGTTGTTGGCAGTAAGATCAATGTTGGTTGATGCTGTTGAACGAGCTGGCTGATCGTCTCAACCGCTGGTAAGGTCAGATAATTATCGTAGGCTGCATCAGCATGAACATAAACTTTCTCAGCGCCATATTCGCCCAGCGTAGGAGCTACCTCGGCAGCGGCACTGCCCAGCACCACAGCCTCGGCGCGGCCCAGTTTAGCGGCTTTACCTAATACTTCCAGTGACGAACGGACCGGGGCGCCGTCTTCCAGCTCTACCAGAACCCAAATAGTATTTGCCATATTCTACCTCCTAGAGTAACTGGTAACGCTGCAGAAATTCTGCAATCTGCTGAGCTGCGTTGCCATCGTCTTTGATGATTTGACCAGCGGCGCGCGCCTCGGCGGTGCCAACGGTCAGCACTTGCTCACGTGCTCCAGCCTCACCAACCTGCGAGGCTTCCAGGCCCAGGTCAGCCAGACTCAACTGGGTGTATGGCTTCTTTTTCGCTCCCATAATACCCTTCATGGTTGGATAAATAGCCTCGAAGGAGCCACTGGCGATGGTAATCACCGCGGGCAGAGAGCTTTCAACAGTTTGGTAGCCTTTGGGTATGACGCGTTTGATCACTGCCTTCTGGCTCTCGATATTTACTTCACGTGCGAAGGTCAGTTGTGGGATACCCATGAACTCTGCGATGGCACCGGGCACCATGCCTGTATAGCCATCAGTGCTCTCAGTGGAACAGAAAACAAGATCTGCACCCTCTTTTTTAAGGACTGCAGCCAGCACGCGGGCGGTCCCGACCGCATCCGAGCCGGCCAGAGCAGGATCGGTAATCAGAATGGCACGGTCAGCTCCCATGGCCAGCGCTCTGCGCATGGCTTCCTGGGCGCTTGTTGGACCCATGCTTAGCGCGACCAACTCGCTATTGCCAACCTTGTCGCGTAGCTTGATCGCTGCAGAAATAGTGCTTTCATCGCCAGGATCTAAGACAAGAGAAACACCATTACGTACAAGACGTTTGGTAGTGGGGTCAAGTTTAGCTACAGTGGTATTTGGATCAGGTACCTGTTTTATACAAACAAACATCTTCATTGCATATCGCCTCGTCTTCTAGTGTGGTGGACGTAGGATATAAGAGAAACTACGTTGTTTCCCAAGCTATCTTATTGTACCTGTCAAAAAAATAGAGTGTCAATATAACTGGCTAACATATCCACAATGTTATTCAACTGCATTTCCTTTGCTGGCAGGTAAGGAGCGTCTGTGCTATCCTCTTCCATTACTCTGCCATGTATATAGCATATATAGAGCGTGTTTCATTACCACCGCCATCCGATCCCGATGGCACGTCAGCCTGGGAGCGCTGACGTCCCCATTCCCTCTTTATGGTTTGAGCGCCGTAGGCGCGAACCGTCAAGGGTCGAAGACACAAAAAGCTTGCTTTTCAAACACGCTCATAGCAGATTTTCCAGAGGTAAGGTCAGTACCTGTTTATATATAGCTCAGTTTTAGTGTGGTTTAGTATGGATGGCGTTTGCGGCTTCTGCATTTAATGGGATAAGATAAGATGGATGCGAAAAGATGGAAACAAGTAGTTCGTTGATGGAGGACATATGCAGACAAGACATTTCGGCAATACTGATATGGAGATTACGGCTCTGGGCCTGGGGACGTTTGCTCTGGGTGGTGAAGGCTGGCCAGCCTCCTGGGGTCCGCAGGATGATAATGCATCCGTCGCTACTATCCATCGTGCCCTTGAACTGGGGATGAACTGGATTGATACCGCTGCCGTCTATGGCTTTGGCCATGCGGAGGAGGTCGTGGGGCGTGCCCTCAAAGGCCGTAGTGAGCGTCCATTTATATTTACGAAATGCTCGCGCCGTCCTACAGCGGATGGCAAAATTCAAGGGAATCTGAAAGCTGCTTCGATTCGCGAAGAGGTGGAGGATAGTTTACGCCGCCTGCAGGTGGATGTGATCGACCTCTATCAAATCCACTGGCCCAATCCCGATGAAGATATTGAGGAAGGCTGGACCACGATGGCCGAGCTTAAGGCCGAGGGGAAGGTGCGCCATATCGGCGTCTCCAATTTTAATGTCAGTCAGCTGGAGCGCGCCTATAAGATTGCGCCGGTGAGCTCATTGCAGCCGCCCTATTCGCTCTTGCGACGCGATATCGAAAAAGATGTGCTGGACTTCTGCTTGCAGCACAATATTGGTGTGATTGTGTATTCGCCAATGGCTTCTGGCCTGCTAACCGGTAAGTGGAACGTGCAACGCGTGCAGAATTTGCCTGATAGCGATTGGCGCAAACGCAGCGACGATTATAAAGAGCCGCGCTTATATCGTAACCTGGCACTGGCAAAATTGCTACAGACTATTGGACACGAGCACGGCCGTTCCGCCGGTGAGGTGGCGATTGCCTGGACCTTGCGGCATCCTGCCGTTACGGCAGCTATTGTAGGTGGTCGCCATCCCGGCCAGGTCGATGAGATTATCGGAGCTGGCGATTTCCGCTTAAGCGAGCAGGAGATTGCCCGCATCGAAGACTTTATGCAGCAGAGTCAATAGTCGGCAGGGCCGTGGAACGAACGTTGTACCGTCCGCGGCTCTTCTCTTTGCCTGTCTGTTATTTCGTAGAACCTCGGCGGGCCAGAAAGCTGGCCGCCACCGCTACAAAGCCTGCAATGAAGAGCGGGCCACTGATGCTGGCGTTATGCAGGGTAAATAAAAGGAACAGGCTGATGATCTCGATCAGTACGCCGCCGACCAGCAGGATTACAACCGCCAGCGATGAATTTTCAAAGGATCGGCGCACCTGCTCTCGCGTATAGACCGGACCCGTAGATTTCGCCGCAACCTGTACCTGCCCGGATGTTGGTGTGGGCTGTTGCGCCTGTGTCTCTACCTCGTTATCCGTAGCAGCCGATTCTGGCTTTGCTGTTGTATCGTTGGCCAGCCGGAGGGCTTCATAGAGGAATTCGCTTTTCTGCTGTGGCGTCCGGATGTAGACGTTGCGGCGGCCATTGCTCACCAGGATTTCTCGAAAGACCGGCTCATATTTCTTTTTGCGCCAGGTTACTGTGCGTAAATCAGCCAGGTTAAGCGAATCAATGAAAATGCGTTCGCGCGGAAAACCGCGATAATAGTAGCCGATGACGCGCTGATTGGTGATGATCACATCGCATGCCGTACTATGGCTACTCTGGCCTCCGTCCCAGATAGCGGGTAGAGCCAGTATGGGTTCTTCACCAGGCTGCATCCGGGCCTGTAGGCCCTTCAGACGCTGAAAGATTTTAGTTGCTGCGGTAGGGCTTGTATTCGGCATGCTGTCCTGGAACCTTTCTTTATTTCTGTAAAAGATTATAGCATGCGACTAAAAGCAATCGGAAGCATCGCAATGAAGCGGTGTTACCAACTACTATTGTTATTGCCTTGATATGAAAGAAAGCTAGCAATTTTATGGTGATAATCAGGCCAGCCACCATACAGGATGTTGAAGGTATGGCACGTGTCCATGTGGATACCTGGCGTACGACCTATCGTGGCTTAATACCGGATGCCTAACGTTACCTCCAAACCAGATCAGATCGGAGGAGCCGATCTGGAAGAGTTGGCGTATGGCTGGCCCGATCTGCAGGTTCTGGTGTGATCCAGAACAAAAGGGAAATGGAGGAATCCAGGGCAGGGCTGTCCATTCGACACATTGGCATCATGAGCAGCAAGAAAATCTGCTTTTCATATAGTTATTATTGTTGAATTTGTTATTATGAAACGAAGCATCTAGAATATCAGTATCTTACATATGGTGATGGACATTAGAAGTTGTTCCATTAGGAATAGTATGTTTGATATTGAGGAAAATCCCCATGATGCCTGATTTACTTGCGGCCCGCGCCCAGATGGGCACTTCTCTGGCTTTTCACATCATTTTTTCTGTGCTGGGTGTGGGTGTGCCTCTGCTTCTTTGTATTTCAGAGGGCCTGGCCTTGCGCACAAAAAATCCTGTCTGGATGATGTTGACGCGGCGCTGGGCCAGGGCGGCAGCCATTCTGTTTGCCATCGGAGCTGTCTCTGGTACCATTCTTTCATTTGAACTTGGATTGCTCTGGCCTACGTATACACGTTTCGCAGGCGCCGTAGTCGGCCTGCCCTTTTTGTTGGAGGGTTTTGCCTTCTTTACAGAAGCTATTTTTCTCGGCCTCTATCTTTATGGCTGGGATCGTCTCTCGGCCCGGGCGCACTGGCTTTGTTCATTCCCGATCTGGATCAGTGGTATGGCCTCGGCCTGGTTTATTGTCAGCGCCAATTCCTGGATGAATACACCTGCCGGCTTTGTAATAAAAAATGGCAAAGTGGTCGATATTAATCCCTTTCAGGCTGTCTTTAATCCCAGTACGCCTTTTCAAACGGTTCATATGATCCTGGCTAGCTATGTGGCAACTGGCTTCGGTGTGGCCGCTGTTTATGCGTTTGCTTATCTGCGGGGTAAGCGCGATGAATATTATCGCAAAGGTTTGATGCTGGCCATGCTGCTGGCGCTGGTGGCGATTCCATTGCAGATCGTCAGTGGTGATTTCAATGCTCGCTTCCTGTCCGTCTATCAGCCAGTCAAATTTGCTGCCATGGAAGGTATTTTCAGGACGCAGCGTGGTGCCCCAATCTCGATTGGCGGCCTGGCTGATCCCAATACCGGTGAAGTTAAATATGCTTTAGAGATTCCAAATGGCTTGAGCATTCTGGCCGACTACAATCCCAATGCTACTATTAAAGGGCTGGATCAAATCCCACGCGAGGATTGGCCGAATACGACTATTGTCCATACCTCGTTTGATGGTATGGTGGGTAGTGGCTTTTTCGCGCTCCTGGTGGCTGTAGTTTTTTGGGGCCTATTCTTGTTAAAAAAGCGTCTGCCAACGCATAAATGGCTGCTGTGGGGAGTAGTCCTGGCGAGTCCTCTCTCGTTTCTGGCGGTCGAGCTAGGCTGGATGGTTACCGAAATTGGACGCCAACCGTGGTCCATCTATGGATACTTGCGTACGAAAGATGCTGTGACAACGGCTCCTTTATTGAATGTCAGCTTTTTGATCTTCTCGCTCGTTTACGTTCTTTTAGCCGTGGCCTTGATCTGGTTGTTGCTGAAAGTAGCTCGCCGCCCGTTGCCACAAGTAACCCTTTCTGAGCAAGGCTATGAGGTGAAGGAGCCCGAGGTAGAAAAGGTTGGTGTTTAAATGGATGTAGCTTTAATTGCGCTGGTAGTGCTCTGGTGGGCATTGATTGTCTATGCTGCGCTGGGTGGAGCTGATTTTGGAGCTGGTGTCTGGGATCTGTTTGCCGTTGGTCAGTTGGCTAAGCGCCAGCATGGTTTGATTAATCACGCGCTGGGTCCTGTCTGGGAGGCCAACCATGTCTGGCTGATCTTCTTGATTGTAGGACTGTTTAATGTGTTCCCGAGCGCTTTTTATGCCCTTTCAATCGCTCTGTTTTTCCCGTTTACCATTGTGCTGGTTGGAATTGTACTGCGTGGTGCGGCCTTCGTCTATCGCTACTATGCATTGGATGAAAGCGGTTTGTTCGCGCGTGCCTGGAGCCGTGTGTTTAGCGCGTCCAGTGTGCTTACGCCTTTCTTTCTTGGCGTTTCGGCTGCCGGCGTTGCCAGTGGTATGTTGATCGCTTCCGATGGTGTGCCTCGTGCCACCTACCTGGCGGGTATGCTATCACCGTTTGCCATCACAATTGGTGCTATGGCCGTTGCGCTCTGCGCGACCCTGGCAGCTGTCTATCTGGTTGTTGAGGCTCGTGATACTGTGCGAGATGAGGCGTTGACCGAATCATATCGCACCAAGGCTTTGATTGCAGGAGCAATTACAGCGGTGCTAGGCGCGCTTGGCCTGCTGCTCTCAATCTCAGAGGCTCCAATTATCTGGCAGGGCATGCTGACGCGGTCCCTTCCTATTGTCATTGCTACCATGATTATTGGCCTGGCTACCGCCATCGCACTCTACCGCCGTTACTATCGCCTGGCTCGTATATTGATCATCGCGGAGACTGCATTTCTGCTGGGGTCATGGGGGCTCTCGCAGTATCCTTATATTATTCCTCCTCGCTATACCATCGCTAACTCGGCCAACGATCCGACTGTGATTACCATACTCTTAATCGGCATTGTCTGCGGCCTGGTAATCCTGCTTCCATCGCTCTATTATCTCTTCTCGGTCTTTAAATTGCCCTACCCTATTCCTGGCTTACGCCGCTCTGAACAGGTGAAACAAACACAGGAGCGCAAGAGCAATGAGATGATCCATCATTAAATAGCAGCTAGTAGTAGAAAAAGGGAGTTCAATCAGCCATGTTGAACTCCCTTTTCTTATCAATAGCAGCACCCGTGTTGGGCGTGTGTGGCTAGTGCGTATAGGGTCTGAGTATCTTGTGGAAGACACCAAAGAGCAAAAATGTAGGAGGCCACTGGCCTACAAAAATGCTCCAGTCGCGTTTGTTAGAGATGAACAGGATCGCAGATGTGATAATAGAACCCAGGGCTGCCCTTTGGACCATATTACCATTTTTAGAGTATACTTATGGAGTTATCTTATAGATCATAATCATTTATTACGAGAGAAGAAACCATGAGAGACGCTCAAACTATCTCCCGGAGGACCGCGCAGCCAGTTGCCTGGAAAACCTGGGTTAAGACGAGTCGCCCTTTTACGCTGACCGCGACGTTAAGCCCGGTGCTGGTAGGGACGGCTCTGGCCGGCTACGAAGGAACCTTCCATCTCTGGACATTCCTGGCCACATTTTTTTCGTGCCTGTTTCTGCAAATAGGCACGAATTACTTTAATGAATACTTTGACTATCGCTATGGATTGGATCATGCTGGCTCTTTAGGAGCTATGACCGTAATTTTCAAGCAAGAGATGACAGCGGGGCAGGTTCTTGGCGGTGGTATCTTCTGCTTTGTGGTGGCGGCCCTGCTTGGTGTGGCCCTGATCTTTATTGTCGGACCCGAAATAATCCTCTTTGGACTGGCTGGCATTCTGATTGCTTATTTTTATAGTGCCAGGCCCTTCAAATTTTCTAGCCGTGGGTTGGGCGATGTCATGGTCTTTTTAGCCATGGGCGTGTTGATGACCTGGGGCTCATATTATGTCCAGATCCACCACTGGTCATGGAGTGCTCTGGCGGCCAGCGTGCCGGTTGGTCTTCTGGCGGTCTCTATTCTGAATATGAACAATGTTCGCGACTATCAGGATGACCTGGCCGTCAATAAAAAAACGCTGCCCGTACGTTTCGGACTAAAATTTGGCCGGCGCTTCCACGCGGCCTTATTGTTTGGTAGCTATCTGGCGACCACCATCTTTGTGATTAGCGGTCTGCTTCCTTGGACCTGCTTGCTGGTCTGGTTGACTTTCTCGCTGGCCTATATCAATGTGCGCTCGGTGTTTGGAGCGACCGAACGCAAAGCCTTTATTATCGGTATCAAGAAGACCTCCATGCTGCACCTGGTCTTTGGGCTGGTCTTAGCCATCTCCCTTCTGCTCGCTATCCTGTTCTAGCATCTGCCGCCTCCACGCAGAAAAAAGAGCCCCAGATATCGCTGTCTGAGGCTCTTTTCTCTAGAAGTAATCAGTACTGTGTAGATTTGGGATGGATAAGCGGATAAAGATTAATGTCCCATCCTAGCCCGAAGGCGCGCGGTACAAAGATACGTGAAGTCTCGCTATTCCACATAGTGTTGCGCAGTCGCTCTCTGGTGGGGAAGCGTAAATCATAAGGAATGCCCAGCACATTGCCTTGCCAGGATCGCTCCTCTGCTGGACGACTTAATTGCTCGACAATCGCCATCCCGAACAATGCGCTTACCGTGAGACCGATGAGTCCATTGACTAAACGTTTCGTCTTTTTATGCCGTTTCTTTGAGCTCATAGCCTGCCTCTCCCTTCTCTTCTTGTAGAGAAAAATCGTTTGTCTACACTAAATACGGACCGCCTTTTTATAAGTTGTGCTTTTTGGTTTGACAATGATATTGTCAGCAGGTGGTTGCTGTCGGGCAGACCGGATGGTGTACAATAAGGTGAGAGAGAACGTTTGCGGTTTAGTCTTTTATGGCTATGCGTAAGTAGTATTGATGATTAAATAGAGGATGATACTGTGAAGCATGAATTATTAGCACATTATGTTGCCGGAGAATGGTTGAAATCCAATGAAGATCAATGGAGCGATGACTTCAATCCTTCTGATACTACCCAGGTGCTTGCCCGCGTCCCTCAGGGACCGGTGAGTGTGGTTGAACGTGCGGCGGATGCGGCCCACGGGGCTTTTGCCGCCTGGAAAGCCCTGACCGGTCCTGAACGCTCGGAGATCTTGTATCGGGCCGCCAATATACTGGCCGAGCGCCGGCAGGAAATCGGTACTCTGGTGGCGCAGGAGGTCGGCAAACCACTGGGCGAGGCGTTGGGTGAGACAGATCGGGGCGTATCGATTCTGCGTTACTTCGCTTCAGAAGCTGTACATCCAAATGGACAGGTTATCCCGGCCCAGAAAGCCGGCAGCTTGCAATTTACGCTGCGCCAACCCCTCGGTCCGGTGGCTGTGATCTCGCCCTGGAATTTCCCTGTTGCTATCCCACTCTGGAAGATTGCGCCAGCCCTGGCATACGGCAATACCGTGGTGTGGAAGCCAGCTGAAGTAGCCTCGTTGACCGCCGTACGTCTGGCTGAAGTGTTTGACAGCGCGGGCCTGCCATCTGGCGTGCTAAATCTGGTGCTGGGCAAGGGATCTGCCTTGGGCAATGCCTTGATTACGCAAGATGCTATTCGCGGCATTACCTTTACCGGCTCTGATGCCGTCGGTATGGGTATCGCTGAAATGGCGGCCCGGCGCAATATTAAATATCAGCTAGAGATGGGCGGCAAGAACGCGGCCATTGTACTCGGGGATGCTGATATGAAGCAGGCAGCCAAACTGGTGGCGGCTGGCGCGATGCGCTTTGCAGGACAGAAATGTACGGCAACCAGTCGGGTTATCGTTACAAATGATATCGCTGACTCCTTTGTGGAATTGCTCAAGCACGAGATTCAGGCGCTCCCACTGGCTCCAGCGACCGAGGCCACCAGCGCGGTTGGACCCTTGATCACCCAGAGCTCGCTGGAGAAAGTAGCCTCCTATGCTCAGCAGAGCACGCAGAGCGGACGTGTTGTGCTGGGCGGCAACTACGCCAGGAACGGCTCCCTGAAGAACGGCTACTTTTTTGAGCCCACCCTGGTCGTTGATGTACCGCCCGATGCACCCGTCGCCCAGGAAGAGGTGTTTGGCCCACTGCTGGTCGTTGAACTGGCCCATAGTATCGACGAAGCCATTGCCATTGCCAACAACACCAAATATGGCCTGAGCGTCTCGTTGTTCACCCATGATATCAACGCCTCACTGGAATACATCAATGCCATCGAGTGTGGCATGGTGCGTGTAAATGGAGACACCACCGGTGTTGATCCTCATGCTCCCTTTGGAGGCATGCACAACTCCAGCTCGCATTCTCGCGAACAGGGACCTGCCGCCATCGACTTCTTTACCGAAATAAAGACAGTTCAAATCAATAGTGCCGGCTAACCACTTTTTCATATGTGTGGCAGAAAAACGTGCGGATGCACGTTTTTCTGCCACACATACTTACATTTGGGGCTGAGCCCCCACCTTCTCACCCTTCTCCCCCGCCACAGGCGGCAAAAGGTAAGAATAAAAACTACCATTTGTGCAGATTGACAACAATCTGCTTATCTGCTATGCTTTGCATGTTATATAGTTATAGCTTGCCATAGACCTGAATAGTCTTGCAGAAAGAAAGGAGCGTGCCACATGGGAAATGCCACATTCTTTTTCATGCATCACGACTCCAGGCTGGCCATAACTATGCACGTTTGCGGCGAAAAATAACAAGCCGCCCATAATACGATACATTCTGGCCATCTCTTGAGAGAATGGTCTTTTTCATGCCCTGAGAAAGCTGTCAGCGTGATGCTGGCAGCTTTCTTTTTTGATTACAGTTGTGTTGTTTGATTGCTCGGAAAGAGAGGTGCCCAATGGGAACAATT
>NZ_BNJJ01000002.1 GCF_016587435.1 Dictyobacter formicarum | reverse complement strand
TCATTGAGCAGGTAGGGCCGGGCGTCCAGCGCTTTAAGGCAGGCGACCGGGTGGTGCTCTATCATATTGCCGGTTGCGGAGTCTGTCACAATTGTCGTAGTGGCTGGATGATTAGTTGTACTCAGGAGCAAAATGGACGGGCCGCTTATGGTTGGCAGCGCAATGGTGGACATGCCGAGTTTTTGTTGGCCGAAGAACGTACTCTGGTAGCTCTGCCCGATGAACTGACATATCTGGATGGGGCCATGGTCGCCTGTGGAGTAGGTACGGCTTATGCGGCCTGCGTGCGTGCTGGAGTATCGGGTCGGGATGCTGTGCTCGTAACTGGACTTGGACCTGTAGGGTTGGGCGTTGCCCTGCTCTGCCAGGCGATGGGCGCGCGCGTTGTCGGCGTGGAGTATGTATCCGAGCGTCGGGCACTGGCCCAGAAATTAGGCATTGAAGAAGTGGTTGGCCCTCAAGAGGGACATGAAGTGCTAGACCAACTGCAGGCTAAAACCAATGATGAAGGATTCGAGGTCGCCATCGATTGTTCCGGCAATGCAGATGCGCGCCACCTCTGTCTAGAGGCCGCCCGTGAATGGGGGCGTGTCGTCTATGTGGGAGAGGGAGGCACCGTCTCCTTTGCGCCTAGCCCGCTACTGATCCATAAACAACTCAGCCTCTTTGGTTCCTGGGTCTGTAGTATCCAGCAGATGGAAGAACTGGTCGAGCATCTGGTGCGCTGGAACCTGCATCCCGATGTGATGGTCACCCATCGCTTTACACTAGAGCAGGCACGCGAAGCCTATGAGACCTTTGATGGTGGCAAGACCGGCAAAGTCGCGATTGTCTGGGAATAACGTTTATAGTTTATCTCCGGTGTTCTGATGGAGCGCAGCCCAAGGTTCTCTATAACGGAGGGCTGCGCGAACGTATGTTTAGAGTACGGTTAACAGTTCAGGGGCGCCATCGGTGATGGCCAGGCTGTGTTCGTACTGGGCTGAGCGCTTGCGGTCAGCGGTAACGATAGTCCAGTGGTCCGCCAGAGTTTCGGCTTCATGGGTGCCAACGTTGATCATTGGCTCAATAGTGAAGACCATGCCTTTCTGGATACGCATTCTGGTGCCGGGACGACCAAAGTGAGGCACATTGGGATCTTCGTGTAGTGAACGGCCTACGCCATGCCCTACCAGGTCGCGGACGACCGAAAAGCCATGGGACTCTGCATAGGTTTGGATAGCTGCGCCGATATCGCCCAGGTGATTGCCGTGGCGAGCCTGTTCAATACCCAGTTCCATACATTTGCGTGTCACTTCCATCAAGCGCTGGGATTCTTCGTCAACGTTGCCAACAGCATAGGTCATGCAGGAATCACCGACCCAGCCATTGAGGACCACGCCGATATCAACGCCGATGATATCCCCATCCTGCAGCACCTGTTTCTCGCTGGGAATACCATGGCAGATAACTTCGTTGACCGAAGCACAAATCGTGCCAGGAAAAGGTGGAATAGCGGGGCGGCCATTGCCACCGGGATGTGCGCCATACCCTTTATATATTGGAATGGCATTGTGGCTACGAATATAGTCCTCGGCAATCTTGTCCAATTCGGCCGTGGTCGTCCCCGGTTTTACGTAGGGACGTAGCACTTCAAATGTCTGGGCCACCAGGCGCCCGGCTTCGCGTAATTTATCAATCTCTTTACGAGATTTGAGTAGAACTGCCATAATATCCTCTTTTTACATGTAAAACGGTCATGCATACGACGATTTCTGAGTAGTATCTCTGCCATATTCTGGATATTGCAGTGATGTCTCGCGCTCTGATGAGAACTCCCAGTTTAGAAGATCATCGGTTGTGACCCGAAAATAGCGGCTAAAGTAAGTGAGGAGATGATCAATCGTCGTATAGTCTATACGCTGGCTCTTTCCCGTGTGTAAAGCTGCGAGCACACTTAATGATACTCCGCTCTCATCGGCAAGTCGACGCAAACTCAACGCAGGTTCACCCAGTCTGGCCCGCTCAACATTTGCTTTAGCCAGCATCAGGCGTAGTTTGCAAGAAATGGTCATGATCAGCACCTCAATTTTATCAGTTCGACTTTTTCTGTATTCAGTATAGCAAACATTGTTGTGGCATGTCAATACAATGTATAGGTTTGTCCATACATTAGTAACAGATCGCAGGCGGAGCCTTGAAGGTACAACCAGTGTAGCTGGTGTAATTTTTAGGTACTTTTCGTTTATTTCGTTGGAGGCTTGCAATCTGGGGCGCTTGCTCGTATACTTGCACCAAGCCAGAGAGCGCATGTGTATATATCTGTGCTTTTTGTATGTAAATATCACCAAAAAAGCTATTGTTAGAACTGTTTAAAGGGGTGTCTATGAGCGATTCAGCAAAGGTGACCGCAACCCTGCGCCTACCCTCCACATTAAGTGCCTATAGCGGAGGCAAGAGCCAGATTACAGTTGAAGCAGAAACGGTTGAGCAACTGTTGAACGCTTTGCATAAAGAGCATCCTCTGGTCTGGGAACGGCTCTGTACTGAGCAAGGGGCCATCCGTGAACACGTGAGAATTTTTGTGAATAATCAACTCATCAGCGGAGATGAAGGCCTTAAAACAGTATTGAGTCCGGGACAAGAAGTAATTGTCTTGCCGACAACTTTCAATGCCTGATTTACCCTACTTCGATAAAAACTCATTGTGGTTTTAAAGGCTCAAAATGAAGAATGCCCATGGTATACTTAATAAGTATTTTCTATGGTTGTATTTTTCTGGCTAGAGTTGGGATTTTCAATGAGACTCAAATCACAAAAAGCTGTAAAGCCTCAGTCTACAGTTGATGCCTATCCCGTTGATACTGTTGCAGTTAACAAAGTCCCAGGTCAATGGAGCGTATTGCGCAATCGCAATTTCGCTCTCTTTTTTTGGGGCGAGTTGCTTTCTTCTACGGGCACCCAGATGCAGGTAGTAGCCGTTTCCTGGCAGGTCTATCAACTGACGCATTCGGCAGTCATGCTGGGCATTATTGGTCTGTTGCAGGCAATTCCACGCCTGATTTTTTCACTGCTTGGTGGAGTGCTGGCCGATACTTTTGATCGCCGCAAACTATTACTGATTGTCGAGGTGATCCTGGCGACAACTTCTGCCATTCTGGCGCTCTCTACCGCCTTCAAAATCATTAATATCGCTATTTTTTGTGGCGTTGTGCTGATTTCCGCCACCGTTTCGGCCTTTGAATTCCCCTCGCGACAATCGATGATTCCTTCGCTGGTGCCACCTGAGCAGATGACAAATGCAGTCTCGCTCAACACCGTTATGATGCAGGTAACGATGATTGGTGGTTCCACACTGGGCGGACTGGCTATTGCCCAGATCGGAGTCGTTAACACGTACTGGTTAGATGTCTTTTCCTATTGTATCGTCATCGGCTCATTGCTATTAATGGTTGTTCCACGTATTCCGCTGGAGAAACGTGCCCAGGCTGGTTGGAGTGGTATGCGAGATGGTATTCACTTTTTGCGCACTCACCCGCTCCTGCTAGCAGTCCTCTCGTTGGATTTCTTTGCTACTCTCTTTGGTTCGCCAAAAGCGCTTCTGCCTGTCTACGCCAGTGATATTTTGCATGTCGGACCGCAGGGTCTGGGTATCTTACTCGGCTCGATTTCTTTTGGTGCCATAGCGCTGACACCGTTGACCGGTAAGATCAGCCGTATTACGCGTCAGGGAATGGGAGTTGTCCTGGCGATCATAGGTTGGGGAATTTGCATCATCCTATTTGGTGTTGCCCCTGGACCACTATGGTTGTCCGCCCTGCTACTGGCTGGTGCAGGTGCTGCCGACATGGTCAGTATGGTATTGCGCCACCTGCTGGTGCAATTGACGACCCCCGATGAGTTTCGCGGCCGTATGGGAGCAGTAATGGCGATGTTCGTGGTTGGTGGTCCGATGCTCGGGCAATTTGAGTCTGGCCTGGTGGCCGGTTTAACGACAACACAGTTCTCCGTGATCAGTGGTGGCGTTGCCTGTATGGTTTCTACTCTGATTATCGCCGCCCTGGTCCCCAGTCTGTTTAAAGTCAAGGTCAGCGCAACCAGTTAAGGTTCTGCATGACCGCCGGGGTGGAGCACATTTAATCGAAGCTGTCCCGACTGTTGGGTTGATGCATGACAATTTGTGAGCACACAATTGATACAATCCGATAGATTGGGACAGTTGCAGCGCAGCCCCTGGACCAGCATATGTTTGATATGCGTGGCCTGCTGTATCAGCGCATCGACTTCAACCAGCTTCTGGCGGGCCACGGTTTGCCAGTAATCTGCCAGCGGCGTCTCCTCCCCTCGCTGCTCAAAAAGAAACTGGATCTCGGTTAGCGAAAATCCCAATTTCTGTGCTACCTGAATGAAGGCCAGGTGATCTAATACCGCTGGATCATAGCGCCGCTGTCCACTGATCCGGCGTGGCGCTGGCAAGACATTGATGCTCTCATAATAGCGAATTGCAGATGGGCGCAGCCCGACCTTTTTAGCGACCTGGCTGATAGTCAGTTCTTCCATGCTGAAAAATATTCCTCAATGTAGGCTTGACTTCAAGTCAACTTGAACATGTACACTTCTGCTATTGTAGACTTTTTGAGAGAAAAGCTGCAAGTATCGTGATAGTGACAATGCTTAAAAAGGAAAAAAGCTATGCAGGTAAATGATGTGATCAGCACACATGAGAATCTGTTTATCGTTGGCGACCAGGATTTTGCAGAGAAGGTGCTTCAATCCCCGTTGCCCGTGATTGTGGACTTCTGGGCGGCGTGGTGTCCCCCGTGCCGCAATCTGGACCCGGTCTACCAGCAACTCAGCCAGCAGTATGCGAGTAAATTGCGTTTTGCCAGGCTAGATTGCGATCAGCATACGCAGGTCCCTGCACATTATCGGGTGCAAGGAATGCCAACCTTGATTGTATTCCACAATGGCCGAGAAATCGCTCGCTATATTGGACCCCAGCCACGGCGTCTGCAGCACCTTATTGATCAGACTCTGGCCGAACATGGTTGTGTTTGAGTTGCAGACTGTGTTCTCATAGTGCTATTGCAGTTTAAAGCCAGCCCTTTTGTTCGGCTATTCTCGCCGCTTCGATGCGATTGTGGGCACCAATTTTTTGGATAGCAACGGAAAGGTAGTTACGAACGGTGCCCTCAGAGAGAAAGAGTCTGGTGGCTATTTCAGCCACGCTGGCTCCCTGGGCGGCTGCTGCCAGTACATGGCGTTCGCGATCAGTGAGTGGATTGTGGCCATCGCTTAGAGCGGCCATGGCTAATGTTGGGTCGACCACACGTTCTCCACTCATGGCGCGACGGATTGCGGTAGCAAGTTGGGCGGAAGGTGCATCTTTAAGCAAAAAGCCAACCACGCCGCTCTGCATGGCCTGGCGCAGGTAGCCGGGACGACCAAAGGTAGTTAATATTAAGATGCGGCAGGCGGGTAGCTCTTTGTGGAGAGCAGCCGCAGCCGCAATGCCATCACAGCCAGGCATTTCGATATCGAGCAAAGCGACATCTGGTAGTGACATTTTCGCAGCCTCAACCACCTCATCTCCCCGCCCAACTTCTGTCACAATCTCGATATCTCCCTCCAATGTCAATAAAGCCGCCAGTGCACCTCGGACCATGGCTTGATCCTCTGCCAGTAGAACACGAATCATGCTACGCTGCTCCTACCTTTCGTCGTTGTTAGATGAGTGATGGCCGGGATCAGTGATGGACCCGGACGTTTTTTGAATTGTGGGGACCGAAATAGAGAGGCGGAAATGCCCGTTGCTTTCAAGACCAGCGCTAAAAGTTCCTCCCAATGTCTCTACACGTTCGGCCAGGCCACGCAAGCCGTGACCAGAATTAGTGTTTGGGCTAACCACTGGTGCATCGTATCCGCAATCATTGAGAATCTCGAGCAGTATGTTCTGTTCCTCGCGTATAAGCTGGAGACTACAGTTTCTTGCCTGCCCATGGCGGATCACATTTGTAATTCCCTCGCGGACGGCCCAGGCCAACACCGTTTCACTGGTAGAAGGCAATCTATCCAGATAGACTTTATCGCCGCTATAATGATAATTGATGCCCGCAGCAGCCAGTATCTCCTGTGCGCCCTCTAACTCACTGGCAAGTGTAGGCTGGCGATAGTTGGAGACGGCTTCACGTACCTCTTGCAGTGTAGTTCGCGCCACTTGCTCGATGTCTTGAATCTCAACAGCCGCTCGACCTGGAGCGACCATCAGCAGGCGACCAGCCAATTCGCTTTTGAGCGTGATCAAAGAGAGATTATGTCCCAGTAGATCATGCAGGTCACGAGCAATGCGTAGCCGCTCGTTCATTACAGCCAGGCGAGCGATCTCCTCGCGAGCAGCTCGTAACTCGTGACTGATTACAATCGCTCGCACCAGACCTATCACCACGACTCCAACGAACAGCATAACAATCATCGACCTTCCGATATCTGTCCAGATAAAATGCAGAAGTAGGCCGAGGAGAGCATCCAACACCAATAGTCCAAGGATAATCTGTAAGGCACGTACAGGCTTAAAGGCGCTGCCAACATAGGCACTGGTCAGAATAAAGAAATCCAGCCAGTCCGCGGGATCACGTTGCATCAGGGTTGGAAGTAGCAAGCAGAGTCCACTCATCAACGCAACCAATAACCATGACTTAAGCTGACGGGTTGAGGATTGCGGGGCCTGGTCAACTATATGCTGAACGCTGCGCCAGGTGCCCCAGAGATAAGCAGCAAAGAAAAGGGTGACTCCAGGTATGATGACGATGAGTAGAGACCAGGCCATATGTATTTGATAGAGCGCCAGTAGGCCTGGTATAAAAAAGAAGATCCAGATGAACCAGAGAGACCACAAAAGATATGGTGAGAGGCGCTGGGTTGGAGACGATGTGCCAGCAGGCTTCGTTGCATCAGGCCAAATATAGTTCAACTTTGTCCGCCTTTCTTGTTTACTATCCAACTGCAGTTGGACAAAGCCTATACTCTTTAGTTTAGCTCATAAGTAGTAATGCGCTCCTATTCTACAATAAAACCACGTCTATAACCAATACTAATTCATTATGTATATCATTGAATTCTTATTGGTCATCGAATGTCAGTCTTGCTTTAGAATGTACTCTGGAACCTGTCCCCATGGGAAGCAAAGCGTTCCCGTATTATAGTTCTGGACCAGATTTCAGAGTACATCAGTGGCATGTATCAGATCCTGAACTCACTCCTCTAAGTCAGGGATTACTGATTTGCAAGCCATGCATTTCTCCGGTACTAACAAAGATCATACCTTGTTCGGCAGCTGGACGGTTGATGCGGCCCTTACCAACTTTAGACGTAAAGAGAACGTGACCATTCTGGCTATCGATGGCATAGAGTTCGCGTCCAAAAGTGCTGACATAAACGATATTATTATCAGCAATCACAGGCGCTGATTCAATTTCATATCTCAGGTGAGCGACCCAGAGGATCTGGCCATTGGTTGTATCGATAGCGTGTAACTTCGTATTGGCGGAATCACCGACAAAGCCTCCGTGTGAGCCAACATAGGCAACGCCGTTTTTGAGAATCATGTCGCCTGAGATATGAATATCCAGGCGGGTGGTCCAGATGCGTTGTTGTTTCTGCATATCCATAGCGTAGAGTTCGCCCTCAGCAAAACAGAGACAATTAATGCCGGTAACGGTCGTCTCGGCCGCAAGGACCTCTCCCATATCCGCATACGTCTCCAGCTTTTGCCCGGTTAGAGCATCCAGCTCATAACAACTGCCACGTTCAGTGATCAGGTACATGTGTCCGCTGGCTATAGCAGGGCGATGAGCTAGGCCTGCTTTGACAGTGACGGCCCATATCTCACGCCCACTGTAAGCATCCAGAGCGTAGACACCATGATCTGGATAAGCATAGACAATATCATTGGCGACTGTTGGCCGCGCCTTAATAAACTCATCAGTTGGAAATGACCAGCGCACCTTACCTGAAATGGCATCCACAGCATATACCTCGCCGGGTAAATTAATATTGCCCGTGCAGACGTAGACAATCCCATTGGAAATGACAGGGGCATCATAAATGCCATAGTTTGTTGTCACCGCCCATAGTTGTTTTCCGGTTAGAGCATCCAGGGCGCGCAACTGATTAGCCTCTTTATGAGGATTATCAACGTTGGTGGTATATGTTCCCGCATAGACAACGCTATTGAGCACAGCAGGTTCTGAATAATAGGTATGGTCCAGGCCAGTAGTAACAGACCAGGCCAGCGTTGTACGTGCGGGATTACCGCTCGCATTCTGTGTTTGTGAACGCAGTTGTGCCCGCTTAGCAATTGGCGTCTGTGCCGGTTGACGAGGCGAGCGCGGCCCACGACTACCACTGCCTTCGGGCTGTGTACGATGTGGATCAGGTAGCGGATTGCCCCGATTAACTGGAGTCTCTCTTCGGATAGGGGACACCGAAGGAGGTGGTGATTGCAACGGAGGCAACGGAGTGCTCTCGGTAATTGGTAGTCCTATTGCCTCGCGTAAAGCAATTACAAAATCAGCCACATTCTCAAAGCGATCATCACGCTCTTTAGACAGAGCCTTCAAAATTACTTCTTCAATTGAAGGCGGAATATTTGGATTCAGCTCACTGGGTAGGACTGGTTGCTCATAGATATGCTTATAGCCAATTGTATAAGGGTCGTCAGCCACGAACAACTGCTGTCCCGTGAGTAGCTCATATGCCACACACCCCAGCGCATACTGATCACTTTTTTTACTAATCTTACCTTTAAACTGTTCTGGCGACATATAAGGAGGGGTACCGATTTCATCCACGCGGCGTGTTCTCTGGACCTGAAGCGCAATCCCAAAATCGGCCAGCACTGCATCACCATCGGCATTGAACAAAATGTTTGCTGGTTTTAAATCCCGATGGACGATGTCCAGATCATGGGCATGCTGTAGTGCCTGCCCAACCTGGTTCAGAATATGCATCGCATCCATCAAAGGCATGGGAGTGCCATTGAGAGCATCCAGGCGATCACGCAAAGAGCCACCAGAAGCATACTCTGCTACAAAGAAAGGGTAGCCCTCGTACAGATTGGCATCGACTACGGGAAGAATATTGGGATGGGTCAATTTATCAAGAATCACCGCCTCCTGGAAAAAGCGATCAATTTCCTCCTGCGTATTCAAGGTAGTATTTAGTACCTTGACCGCCACTGGAGGCTTGTGTTCCAGCAGAAAGTGCTTACCCAGGTAGACACTGCCAAAAGCCCCGTGACCCAATACCTCCACGAGGACATAACTGCCAAGTTGGCTACCTAATAATTTGTCGTTCACCATGTGCTTCCTTTGAATGAGCGGCTGTATTGTGAGTGTGTCATCATCTCATCTGAAATTATATCCGATTTACAGAGAATGCATAAGGGGGCGAGGCATGGATATAGATATTTGGTTTTACTTTTGCCACTGCTGATCGTAAATAAGCTTGATCGGGGTAAAAAAGCCACCTCGCTGATCTTCCTGGTGAGAATTCTTATCAGAAATAGATAAATCAGGTACCAACAATAAAAATAGTCGGTGCATAGGAGAATCGGGGAATGTTGTGCCAAAAGCTCAATGTATGAGATATATTGGAAATATAGGTAGCAACAAATGATTTGTAATAATTGATGTTGTTTATAGGTAGTGGGGACTTTGTTGGAGGAGGAAGTTTCGGAACATTTCTACTGCGAATTGTTACCTGAGGCTTCCTTGCCTCATAGGGAGGTTTCCTTCCTACTAAACGCATTATACAAGCCTCAGTTTAAGATTGTAATGTGCAGATTAACCACTGCTATGTGTATGTGATGTTGAATTTATAAATATTTAGCCCCTTGCCAAAGGTGGCCCTACAATGTCCTCAAGCGTCTTGAATAGCCAACTTGGGCTTGTTCATGTAGAGACGTTGACACCTTGTTATGCTGTTTCTATACTAAGGGAACAGCATAACCTGGCGTACAATCAGATGGGCAGCGTAGTTGCTGGTTGTCTGTGCAGCGTTAGTGGTGGCATGCAATACAAGGTACAACGCATACCATACGTATATGTGGATGCGGAGAAGGGAATGGTACCATCCATGGCGTTTACGCAAGATGAATTACAATCGCTAAACACTATTCTAGAGCAAAAGCTCTTAACGCAGCGGCGCGATTTGGAGCTAATCTTTGATCAGCGTTTGCAAGCGTTGCGACGCGATCTTGAACAGCGGCTAGCAACCGTTAAAAGTGATTTGTTGCATACAATGTCCCTACGCCTCAACGATCAACATGCCCGTACGCGTGAGGTTTTATTGCAGAAATTTGAGGCGCAACATGCCCATCTCATCGAATCTGTTGAGCAAAGCCTTGAGGCCCAGCAGCAGCAACAACAACAGCGCCTTGAAGCTTCAATAGAGCGTTCCCTGGCCGCGCAATTGTTAGCCATCGAGCAAATCATCCATCAACGTCTACCTTCTCCCATTCAATCCGCAGAGTTTTTTTCCGAATACACGGTGGAAGGCCAGCCACAATTTGATGCTATCGAAGTACAAACTGAGATCCCCTGGGAAGAACTGGCGACGCTAGTTGATCACGCTCTGGAAGAGCGGATGTTTGCATTACAAGAGGCTGTACTGACTGCATTGAAAGACCTGGAACAAGTTCTACTGAAACAATTGCAGGCCATGCACGCATCTTCATCGCCAGATAGTGCTTCTCTGTCACCAGATACCTCTGCCGGCGCTCAAGCCAGTCAAGATTCTACCAAAAACATCGAGCGTTTGGAGCATCTGATAGAGGCGATGCAGGTCGCGATGACCGCTAACAGTTCTTTAATTTCGAATCGACTCTATCATCATCAGCAACTGCCCCTGGAGCGTGCTCACCCGGCACAACATACCACCGCGCAGCAGTCCTCGACCTGGCAAGGCCTCGATTATCAACATGCGCAATCATCAGTTACCGAACCTTCTGACACAGATGAATAAAATTTTCTCCTCTTTCCTTGTTGTTGCATCTGCGTTTGTAGTGCTTCGCGAGCAGCAACATACACAAAAAAGCGTTGACGGGAATCTGCTTTTCGACTATAATATCCGTCCGTTCTGTGCCGTGTAGCTTGATTCATGCTATGCAACTGCATCTGCTTAGTTGTCTGCATGTCCGTGAGTTTTCCTGCCACTAATCTGCACTATTTGTTAAATAGCTACCGAGCAAAAGCCAATTGTGTATGACGGCTGGAAGAGCATAGCGGTAAAGAACTGCTCTACAGGATGGTTTTGCGCCATCCTGCGTATGTGTATGTCAAAAATTTGTAGAAATAGCATAGACCAGGGCCGACTTTCAGGTTACTGGTCTGTTCTGCTGTTCGCAGCTTTGATGACGGAGAAGGTGATGCTACGGTTTTACTTTGAAGTGGCACGTACGGCTTTTCGACGCCAGCTCATCTATCGTTGGGCCAACCTGGCAGGCCTGAGCGCCAATGTTTTTTTTGCCATTATTTTCAGTTATGTCATTATTGCGCTGTATCATGCTCGTCCGGCCGTGTCCGGTTACGATGTACATGATACCCTGCGCTACACCTGGTTGATGCAGGCCCTCTTAATGATTGTGCTACCTTTTAGTTGGAATGATTTGATGCAAACTATTCGTACCGGTGATGTGGTTTCCGATCTGAACAAGCCTTGTGATTTTTACCTCTACTGGTTTAGCCGTGAAATGGGACGTAATGTCTACTACATCTTCTTTCGAGGCCTGCCTACCTATGTGATAGGTATGGTGCTATTTGGGCTGGGTATCCCATTAAACTGGCAATCCTGGTTAGCCTTTTTCCTGGTCTTGCCTGTTGGTGCCATGCTCGGCATTGCCTATCGCATTCTCTATAACGTAGTTGCTTTCTGGATCATTGAGGCGCGTGCCATGATGACGTTTGCCATTACCATTGCTCAGTTTCTGACTGGCATGTACGTGCCTATCCCACTCCTACCAACCTGGCTACGGGGAATCGTAGACTGGTTGCCTTTTCATGGTTTTATGGACCTGCCCGTTGAAGTATTCCTGGGGAAAATTACAGGTACAGATCTCGTATTTGACGTCGTACGTCAACTTGGCTGGCTATTTGTTTTGACGCTCGGAGTTCAACTTTTGACAGGGGTGGCGAAGCATCGCGTTGTCGCCCAGGGAGGTTAAGGAAAGATGCTGCATAATGTATGGAGCGATCTCCTGCTCTATCGGCGCCTGATTTTGATCCAATTGAAGTCGCAGACGCAATACAAGCTGAATTTATTCCTGGACATCTTTACATATCTGGGTGTAACGGGACTGGAGTTTCTCTCTTTATTGCTGTATTTTATTCCCTTTCCGACGCTGCTAGGTTGGCATGTGGGCGAAGTAGCGATGCTAGCTGCAGTCATGTCATTGAGTTTTGGGCTGTCAGAAATGATTGGAGCTGGCATCGACAACTTTTCCGTGCTGATCGTGCGTGGCGAATTTGATCGGATACTGCTGCGCCCCGTGAATGCTTTTGTCCAGGTAATTGGTAGTGATTTTCGCCTGCGCCGCCTTGGCCGTATTACTCAAGGAGTGCTGGCATTTGCGCTGGCATTGCATTTTTTGCCCCCGCTACATTGGAGCCCTGACAAGCTGATTGTGCTATGCATCAGTATCGTTAGCGGAACTGTCATCTTCACTTCAATTTTATTGTTGGGAGCTACATTGTGCTTCTGGACGGTCGAGACCACCGAGGTTACCAATATTCTGACCTACGGGGCTCGTGAAATGCTCAGCTATCCACTAACGATTTATCATCAAGTGCTCCAGCGTTTCTTTCTATTTATCGTGCCCGTGGCTTTCGCCTCTTACGTACCAACCTGTTATATATTGGATCGACCACTACCCTTTGGTTTACCGCGAGAACTGGCCTTTGCCTCTCCTTGTGCCGCGCTGGTCTTTGCGCTGATAGCAGGTTGGATCTGGATTGTGGGCGTGCATCACTATCAGAGCACTGGTAGTTAGCAGGCTTGTTATAGAGCAAATAAAGGAATAATCCATGACAATGATGATTGAAGCCGAAGGCTTAAGCAAAACATTTCGTATCGCCAGACGTCGTCCCGGATTGCTGGGAAGTATGCGTAGTATCGTCGACCCTGAGGTACGTACTGTAGCGGCTGTCCAGGACCTGATGTTGCAGGTGCAACAAGGCGAGATGATTGGCCTGGTAGGACCCAATGGCGCTGGCAAAAGTACCACAATTAAGATGTTGACTGGCATTTTAATGCCCTCGGCGGGCCGGTTACGCGTGGCAGGGTTGCTTCCTGTTCGTCAGCGTCGTGAACTGGCGAGCCGTATCGGTGTGGTTTTTGGACAACGGACTCAATTGTGGTGGGATTTGCCGCTGCGGGACTCATTGCAGTTACTGCGTCACCTCTATCGTGTACCAGAACAGCGCCACCAGCAGAATCTTAACCATCTACGTAAGATGCTGGACCTGGATGAGTTTATTGATACACCAGTGCGCCAGCTTTCTCTAGGGCAGCGTATGCGAGGCGACCTGGTAGCAGCTCTATTGCATGAGCCAGAATTATTATATCTTGACGAGCCTACCATCGGTCTGGATGTAGTTGCCAAGGCGCGGATTCGTGAGTTTCTGTTATCATTGAATGCGGAACGTGGCACCACCGTCCTGATTACCACACACGATATGGATGATATTGAAACACTCTGCCCGCGTATGCTGATTATTGACCATGGACGTAAACTTTATGATGGCACAGTCGACACTATCCGTGAGCGTTTTGGTGGTCAACGTACACTGGTCGCTGTCCTGGAGGCGGGCGAGACCGCGGTCCTATCAATGTTGCCCCGGGATGAGTCCGGGCTTCCTATCCTGTCTGAACTTCCATCTGGTGTGTCTGTGCAGAAGCTAGATGGGCCACGACTTGAATTGAGGTTTGGGCGAGCTACGATGCCGGCGCATGAATTAGTGGCATGGTTAGGAGCACGCCATCGCCTGCACGATGTCACTTTCAAGGAACCAGAAATTGAGGATGTTATTCGACGCATCTACGAAGAGAATCTACTCCTCACAGATAATAGCATCGCCGTCTGATCTATCCAGCTGAAAGACGCCCTCCCCATTGTACTGAGCTGGCGCAAAGGTTCCATGCTCATTGTGATATATGAGATGGCCTGCGCCTTCAGCTAGCGAGTTGAAGAATTGGTCCATGCTGAATCCTTTGGCGGCTTTTTATTTGATCTTAGAGGGAGCCTGGCATGGACCAGCCGTCTGGCGTAAAAATAAATATCGACCTTAACTGTTTATCTTAATGCAAGCTAAAGACCGATCGGGCGGTAGGATTCAAAAGCTCTTCAGTATGAGGGTGAAAAAAGAATATTTGATCGGGATTGATCGCGATAGTTAAGATCTGGCCATTGTGGATAGCAACGTTATCCTTAAATTCAGCCATCAATTCTGTATGCTGGCTTACACGTAATATCACTGTTCGGTGGCCCATCATAGGCCCAGAATGGATTACCTGAGAGCGCATCATCACACGAGGGGTTGCCCCCATACCATTGATGGACCATTCTGGCACAATAATGTTGGGACGTATGCCCAGTATGATTTTTGATTGGGGCCCGAGCCGCGAGAGCAATGGCGTCCATTGAGGTGGAAAAGACATACTAAGGCTGTCTGTGCGCAGTTGATAGCGAGTCCCGATGAGTTGAATATATCCCTCGATAATATTGAGTGGTGGGTCAGTCAGGAAGCGGGCCACAAATAGATTAGCGGGTGTCTGGATGAGTTCATCTGGAGTGCCTATTTGCTGAATACGTCCCTCAGAGATCACACCGATATGATTAGCCATGCTAAAGGCCTCGTAGTGATCCTGAGTAATGAAGATACCAGGTTTTTTCTTGATGCGCTGCACCATCAAAATTTCCTGGCGCGTACGCCGGCGCGTGCCAGGATCCAGCTGCGAGATTGGCTCATCGAAAAGATAAATATCTGCATCTTTAACCATTACGCGCCCGATTGCCACGCGCTGGAGCTCACCACCAGAAAGATTTCTTGGTTGACGCGGTAATTTTTCTTTGAGTCCGAGCATCTCTGCTACCATGTGCACGCGCAACTCCACCTCAGCTCTGGGTAGCCGACGAAAACGCAGACTCTGAGCAATATTTTCGTAGACCGTCATCGTAGGGTTGATGCCATAATCCTGAAATACAACCGCAATATTGCGCTGAGCGGACTCCCACAAGGTGATATCCTGTCCATTGAGCAAGATATTACCAGTATCGGGTTCTTCAAAGCCACAAATCATACGTAGTATAGTCGTTTTCCCACTGTCAGACGGTCCCAGTAACACAAATAGTTCACCCTCATCGACTGTAAAGCTGACATCGTTAACGGCCAGCTTATCGCCGTACTGCTTCGAAATATTTTGTACTTCCAGCTTACTCATACATTTTCAATCTCCATTGATAAACATGGCTTACATGCTTATGCCTCTCTGGTAGAACATGCAATGAAGTGACGAAAAAATCTTCTTGTGTTATAGAACGCTCGACTATTAAAAAAATATCAATATGCCAACCATAAGTGACCGTTTTTGTCGATATAACTTTTGTTACCCTTATGATTATTGCAATGATAATGTGTCATACAGCTGTATCTCAATATATTGCGGGGAAAATCAGCTATCTTCGTGTTCGATCTGCGCACCTAGTCGCAATGTGAACGGCTTCTGATTCAAGCACTTACAGGAGCGCAGATCATCCAACAGTACCAGATCATCAGCCGGGAGGCGAGCCGTTTGCTCTATGAGTTAGCATCCTACCTTCATGCTCGCGCGCGTTATCACGAGGCGGAGCTGCTCTACCAGCGCGCCTTACACATTTGGGAGCTGTGCCTGGGAATAGAGCACCCTCAGGCTCAAATGTTTCGTGCGAACTATTACATTTTCTTACAAAAAAAGAAATCTGACACAAAACAAGGCGAATAGAAAAGGGCTCTTAATCCCTTTTGTTAGGG
This sequence comes from Dictyobacter formicarum, assembly GCF_016587435.1. Next base: position 587,947 of record NZ_BNJJ01000002.1, on the reverse strand, counting down.
AGGTATTCAAAGAAGTCTAGACCCAGAGGAATTGTAAAGAAATTATCTGTTTTATTTGGCTCAAACGCACTTTTGATGATGAGGGAGAATACCTGAGCAGCAAAGCGTGTTAAACAATGGGCAAATGAAAGACCATGTCACCCGCTTAAAACTGATCAAGCGTAAAGTGTGGCCGCGCCAAGTTTGATTTGCTCCGCTTATGCGTTTATGCGTGCGGTATGAACTTGACACGGCTACCTTATGTCTCTGGGCAGACCTTCTGCTTGGTCCTCCGTTTGGCTTCTTTTGCTTCTCTTCTTACATTCTCAGCAAAGGTGTGTGCTTAGAGCGTCGAATCGAGCATATAAACCTCAGGTGATTTGATTTCCCACTCCCGAGAAGGGCTATTTTGCCGGGCGCTCTGCAAGGTGGGCAGGGCTAGCTGGAAAGCCTCCCGAGATTCCCAGATAGAGATGCCCATGAGCGTTCCTTTTTCGGGATCCTTGAAAGGATAGGGAGCCTGAAAAAGATTTCCTGGCTGCTTCTTCATCAGCTCGCCAAATTCGTGCATACTCTGAACCAGCAGCGCTTCCTTTTCAGGTTGTGGATAATGAATGGAATAGAAAATAAACAAGGTTGGTGATCTCCTCTCTCGTATCGAGTTCTGCGGCCCGCGGCACCGTTATCCCCCAATTGTTCAAAGAAGAGCATTGCTATGCTGAAGGCACGGATGCTGGCGCGCACCAGTTTTCATTCTGAAGCAAACAAAGAAAAACGGAAAGGCTCACCTACATTGGTGCTGTTTCGAAGAATAATTGCCTGATTAGGTTATTCGAGATCGGCTCTTTTGGCCATATCTTCTTTAAGCGCAATCTTTGAGCTTTATCAAAATCAGCAACAGTGAAGATGAGCCCTCCTCCTCATCAAAAGTGCGTTTGAGCCTTATACCGTCGTAAAGTTGGCTCTGAGTTTTTTAAGAAATCGCTTGTATTGCCGTTTGAGAGGGGGAAGATCTGACCTCCATTTTGACCTCCATTTTCACGACTAAAAGAGAACAATTGCGCACAGTTTTGCACAAGAAATGGAGGGAGCTGAGCCTGATGGGGACATCGTAGAAGGCTATACTCTGGTCAAAAATAGGGAATTGTGTTATTGTTATTAACACGACACCACAAAGAAGTACCCCCGCTTAATTGGCTTCTCAGGCTGTTCTAGCAGAGGGCACATTTTTCCAAAGGGTATGGTTGACATCCACTTTGACATCCACTTTCTGGAAAAAGGCACTTTTTGCGCATTTTATCTGGCGATGCTAGGTAGATTTACCGGGAAGGATGGAGCGCCATCCAAATGATGACAATTGTAACTTTTTGTCCTTTTCATGGTCAAGTCATGAAAATTCTTTATAAAATCGCATTTCACTGCTTTGTCATCTTCCCCCATTCCACCTTACAATCCACATTTCTTTTGTTTTAAATTATGAGTCTTATTATAGCCGTTTAGTATATCATTTTTTGGGAAGATGCGTTTTTATCCCCATTACTTAAGTTTTGTGTTATATACTTAAATGTATTAACTTCGAATGGCATTCATCCCTAACATTATAAATACTTAGTGAGGATATGAAGATGTTTAAGAAGATCATGAATAGCCTCTCCCATCCATGGATAACGGGTATCGCAACGTTTTGTACGATCCTGGCAATCATTTGGGCAATCTTTGTCTGGTTTGTCCCCAATCCCGGATTACTTCATTCACAAGGAACAACTCCCTCCCCAACAGAACTTTCTCATCAACATACAAGTTCAACACAGATACCAACGCAAGCGTCCTCACCGTCCCCGACCCCGTCTCCCACCGCTACCCCGTCTCCCAAACCTGCTCCTTCGGGTGTAATTCAAGTCAATAAAACGTTAACTTGCGGCGGTTGTGATGACCCAGTTCTTATCACGATTAATAGTATTACCGTTGACGACTCGCTTGCGAAAATGACCTTTGCGATCACTTTGACAAATAAAACGAATCAGCAACAGAACTTTTATTGTGATCAATTTCAACTCATTACCGGGCTTGAGAATACGGCGTATGATGGCACTGGAGAAATGGTCGGTTATGACGCTAATAGTCAATATATTAATCCCTTACGTGGGCTTGCGGCTTCGGCGACTGCTCAAACACAGGTCGTGTTCTCCTTTCTTCCAAATGTCGGTCAACAATATCAATTAAACGTGGACATGAAGAAAGGATCTTTCTCAGATTCACCAGCCATTAAGTTCGATCCTGTGGCTCTCAACTTCTAACTCCTCAAGATCATCGAGTAGGTTGTATCAACGGACGCTGAAGATTTATGTGCGGCGGTCAGGAGGGATGAGCTTTTTGTTTCTTTCCCTCCTTCCGTTTTTCTCATTCATCTTGCAAGGATGAAGATCCTATTTTTTCTTCGCCCCTACCGCATTTGCATCATCATCATCATCATCGTTTTTGAAACCAAATTTGGTATGTAAATCGTCCATGGCTTGGCGCTGTAGCGATGGGTCCGTATGGGAGTAGATGTTCATGGTGATGCTGATGCTGCTGTGTCCGAGCAGTTCCTGGACCACCTTGGGGTGGACGTTCATGGCCATCAGGATGGATGCTGCGCTGTGGCGGAGATCGTGGAAGCGGATGTGCTCCAGGCCCGCCTTTTTCAGGGCCAGTTCGAAGTACCGCGAGACGCTGCGCGGGTTAAAGTAGGACCCGAATGCATTGCTGAAGACCAGGTCGCGCACCTCCCAACCCGGCCCTGCCTTGAGCCGCTGTTCAGCCTGGCGAGCCTTCTGCTTCTGGATTTCCGCCATCACGAAGTCTGGGATTTGGATCCGGCGTTTGCTGTAATCCGTCTTGGGTGGCGTTTCAATGTACTTCGTCTGCCCATCGACCGTAAGGTAGGAGACGGTACGGGTGATGAACACTGTTTTCGCGTCCATGTCGATGTCGCCCCATTTCAGCCCTAGCATCTCGCCCCTGCGCATGCCTGTCGCGATGGCCAGTGTGAGGAGGCAGGTCATCTGGCTGCTGACGTACGTGTCCCCGTCTGTATAGCGGAGGAGCTGCTTCGCCTGCTCAATGGTGAGCGCGTGATGATGTGTTCGCGGGATCTTTGATACCTCCACATGCCTGGCGGGATTCATTGCGATGTATCCCCACTTTACTGCGTCATTCAGCGCTGCCCTGAAGATGGTGTGCGTTAATTTCATGGTGCCAAATGACAGCCCCAGCTCTTTCTGCATCTTTATGTACCCCAGCTGTATCTGGTCACCGGAAAGTGAGGAGAGCCGATTGGATCCCAGAACCAGCATGATCTGTTTGATGCAGGTCGTATAGGTCACGTAGGTCGAGTCTCGAATACCTGCTCTGTGAACTTTCAACCAGTACTCCAGATAGGATGCGACCGTGAATTTGGGCGCATCCGGTTTCACTCCCTGTTCGATTTCTTTCTTTAAGGCTTTGAGTATGGCCTTGGCTTCTTTTTCATCCTTGGCGTACTTGAAAATGCGCTTTCCGCGGATGCGTATACTCACTGCCCAACGGCCGTCGCTCCGTTTGGTAATGCTTCCTTCTCCCTGGTCGCGCCTAGTTTGCCTTTTCCTCTTGTTGTCTGCCATCGGCTACCTTCTTTCTTTAAGGATGCTTTATTAGATGTTAATATGCCTCATTTCAGAATTGAGCAATATACTGAAATGCTCAAGAGGGGGCTGGTTTTAGTGGGTAAAATTCAGTTTTTCAACCAGCCACAATGAAAATCGGCCTCATACCGGCGTTGGTGCGAGGCCAATTGTAGCGAAAATTACTAGGATCCCTGGTTAAGCGCCGATTTGTGTTGCCTGCTGATCAATCCAGGCTTGTAGTTTGGTGAGAGGGACTCTGGTCGCGCCACCGATCTTCACAACAGGGAGACCATCGTTGTTGATCAGATCGTAGACCTTTGTACGACCCAAGTTTAACGTGGCCATGACCTGTGGGATGGTGAGCAGCTGCAGTTGATCTGGTTGGATGACTGGTGTGGCTGTAGTGTTCTTGCGTTTTCCCATTTGCCGTGCCCTTCTCTTTCTTTGTCGTTAAGGTAACAGTGAACGTAGTGACATAATGAGAGGATTCAAAATTGCCCTACGGCTGCGCATCAGAAGCACATAAAATTTAGCCTATTCAATGAATGCGTCTGTTGATGTAGATGTATGTGTGCAATCCTCTTCATAATTATTCTCTGAAAGCACATAAAACCTATGTTGTATTTGCTTATTTAGAGTGAGTATTCGGGCGTGTATACAGCCCTTCATAGCAATGCCAGGGGCGACATTGTACGACGATATTGAGGCGATAATGGGCGCAAAAAAGAGCCTGCCATGACAGCAGGCTCAAATGACATGCATTCTCAACAATCAATATGATCACCAATCTGAGTCGTAGTAGCCATCGCGGTCACGATCCTTATTCCGCTTATCTCTTTTATCTTTTCGGTTGCCGCCTCGGCTTCCACGTCCGCTACCGCCGCCACCTCCACCATCGCCACCAACCCAATCACCCTTATTGTTTCCTTTTCCATCAGGCGTACGGGGAATGATGCCCCATAGGGCTTCTTCAATGTTTTGAACCACCGTTTTCCGAGTGAAATCTTTCTGGTGAAACCACTCTTTGGTGTGAGGGTCCTGATACCAGTAGGGGCAAGACCCACGTAATCCGTTTGCGCAATACTCACAATCCTCTGGATCATCAGACATGGTGAAACTCCTTTTCAATACACTGGATTTCCTGCCAACTTTGTAAAGGGACGACACGGAGTGGGTAGGACTGGTTGCACTCTTCTTCACAATGATCAAAAGCGATCAGCGTGAGATAGGTTTTCAATACACGTCGATCCCGCATCGACAACGTATCAAACGCATCGAGTAACAGGTCAAGACTGTCATCGATGAGGTAAACAGGTTGCTTCTGGGCGCGAACCATCGCTGCAATGGTTGTTAACTTTGCCCTGGGGGATTCACAAAACATCACCAACTCTGCATTTGGAAAATCGTTATTCTTGAGCCAACTTTTGGTTGAATTAGCAACATCTGTATTCCACGCAGCGTCAAACTCAATGAACCGGGCGGTGCAATATTGCAGACTGCTCGATCGTTGCGCAAGATACTGAATACCTTCAACGGAACCATCAATAACTCGACATCCCACAATGTTGAGAGGATGCCATCGCATCAGCTCCATTTGCCGTCGAAAGCGATCAGAGCCAACCTTTGTCCTGTGGGCCGATACTTGCGGCAAGGCCCCAAACTCTCTCAAGGAAGCAATAGAGGCAATATTCGGGATAGGGATTGCTAGCTGCAATATATCATTGCAGAGCGCGACAAAACGTTGTACATGTCCTGTGGCCAGCACGCCATCAATATCAACGAGGACCTCTTCCACCTTCTCTCACCTCCACCTGTTACCTATGCCAGCACAGATGTGCAGCTACTAATCGTTTCTCCTCTTCTTTCATTATACAGGCATGACCACCGCGTGCTTTTCCAGAAGAAAACGGAACTTGCAGAGCCGGCGCGCTCTTTACACTCTCTGGCCAGCTTGCGCCAATTTGCTGGGTAGCGCTTCGGGTTCTCACCCCTCCACCTGTACCTTGCCGGCGCGCCAGATCGTTACCATATGCTCGACTACGCTGATGTAGTGCTGCTCGTTGTTATGGTCCGCGTTGGGAGCATAGCGAGGGATGATCGTCTCAACGGTAGTGAGGCCCACGCCCTTGTAAAGTGGTCCATCAAGGAGCTTGTACCAGGCGTCGAACCCATCCTCCCAGCTGTAGAACTGCGCATAGCCGCCTCTGTCCTGATCGACACACGGCCGATCATTGATGCATCGCAAGTTGCCGAGGGCCAGCGTCGCCGTCGCCTCTCCCCTGGTCCCAAAGGTGCTCTCGTTCATGAAGAAGGCCAGGGCAAACACAGGATCAATACCATACTTGAGGCCCAGATCATACAGGGCCTGACCTTTGCCGCGGGCAGGGGAACCGTAAAAGTCGAGGATGGCGTTGATCTGCACAACTGAGATGGTTGGCTTGCCATAGATGCTCATTCCTCCAGATGATGCTGGTGCAATTGTAGGCGTGGCAGTTGGTGACTGCGCGCCAGCTGGTGCAGGTGTGCCAGGATGCTGTGAAATCATGAGGTAAGCTAGAATAATAATCGCAGCCAGACCAAAGTACGCGATGATATTGCGCATGGTATAATCTCCTTAGTGGCGCCTGGTCGCACCCACCAAAGTTCAACCAGACGCCCAATGGTGGCGGCTCTTTCGGGAGCCGTCATTCCCTATTCCCGATTCCTTATAATCCGGTCCTGAGCATCAGCACAGACCACGCGAATAAACCGGCAGCCAGCCGTGTGGCAGTTGCCCCAGCTGCAGCAATAAGGCTGGCCACACGGCTGGGCAATTGTTTGGGTCTTGCTCCCAGCCGTCCAGATCGCCGGTGATCGGGCCGGGCTGCATACCGATGATTTGCGGGCTTCTCTCACGCCCAAAGAAGCGTCGAAACATGAGTTATCAGTCCTTTCGTAGCAGATCGATCCCCACGCCCAAGATCATCAATGCGAAGGCAGCCACACCGGCTGAATAGATGCAGCCCAGGATCGTGTTATGGTTGATGAAGGAGACGCAGGCCATGAGGCTAAACACACATGCAACAAGCAGAAAGATGATCAGCAAAGTTGGGGCATCTTTCTTTCGAGCTTGGCGCACCTGGTGCTGGCTCTCTCGTTTAATCTCGCCAATGTTGTGCTCAAGCACGGTTATGCATTGGCGATCATAATCCTCTTGCGCTTCAGAGAACGCCCGATTGAACAGCGCATTGACCAGGCTAGGGCTAGGATCAGTGATCCCGGCATCGACCAGCGCTTCTGCATACTTTCTTGCTGCAGCGTCCATATGCCGATTCAAGTGCTCGCGTGCGTCTGGATAGTCTTTCATCTGTTGCTCCTTCCCATTGATGACCGACATGCTGAATTCCTTATGTGTTCATGTCGATATAGCGACCTTCATAAATATCCTCTGAAAGCGCATAAAAATAGCGGGATAAGCGTTACTGCTTATCCCGCTTCTTCTACTACGTTAAATTTTATCTGTAGTATTCAATTCAGCTCCACAAGGGCAGCCATAGCCTTTGCAGCTATGTGGTTCTACCCAACGAATGGGAATGCCGCGTTGCCGCGCGTACGTGATCTCTCGGCCCGTAGATCGGCCGATATAATCCGCGACATTGAGCACCAGGATTTCATCTGCAATATCGATTTTGCGGAGATGCAAGGTATACAGGCGGCCCTTATCTTCCTCATTCAGGCCAAGCGCTTCATCACTCTGGAAGCCACAACCGATACTCAAAACTATCTTTCCGGCCAGGGTCTCTTGCAAATTGGCCTTCTTAAAGGCGACTGAAAAACGGGTGCTTCCGCAGAGGCAAACAATCGTGGGAAAATTCTTTCTCACTGTGAGAAGTAAATGATGAGGAACCTGCCCAACAAGCGTTAGGTAAGTTCCTCAAGACCTAAACAGAAGACACCTTATTTTTTTGATTTTACAGAGGATGTGTGTAAGGTAACGGTTGGCTGTCCTCTACCTATAGCTATTACGGCCTGAGCTTGAGCCAGCGTACTGATATAATTTACTGCGGCAACGAATCGTAGCCCGATGGCTAGAATAACATTAATGTTTTTAGCAGTAGCTAGGAGACCTTCTTGGACTAGATGCCTGCTCAGCCCAAACACGGCAGCAGCCACTGATGCTAGGCGATTTAAAGTTCCAGGAGTTGCCACTAACTGACCAAAGGTCTGCGCAGCATTCCGTAGATGTTGAGTTTGATGAGAAGGATCTTTGAAAGCCAGGACAATCTCCTTTTGAACATGAAGAAGTACTGGTGAACTAAGAAATACGGTAGAAACAAGGTTGACAGAAGCCGCGGAAATTGTGAGCACTTGATGCGAGTCAATCAACGAAGCTAGAGTTAGGAGGAATTGAAGCGTATAAATAGATACAGCTCTTGGACCAAGCGGGTCTAACGTTGCTTGTGACTTCTGGTTAGCACCGGAGAAGTGAGCTGTTAATTCGAATTGACATTGGGGGCCAACTACCCCAACATTCCATAGGCCTATGCATACAACATCTCCATTGTTGGGATAGAGCTTTGTTGCTCCGGTACTAGCAGTCAATTGTGTGTCAAACCACAATTGCGTATCATTTTGCAGAACGAAGGTACCAGTAGGAAAATGTAAGGATTTTGCAAAGGCTTCAATCACTTTAGGGCTGAAGTGGTCGTGGGTAAAAATAACTGTAGGAGCAGGAGGAGGGGGAGGCGGCGTAGGAGTGGGAGTAGGAGTAGGAGTGGGAGTAGGAGTAGGAGTAGGAGTGGGAGTGGGAGTAGGAGTGGGAGTGGGAGTAGGAGTAGGAGTGGGAGTAGGAGTAGGAGTGGGAGTAGGAGGTGTGTTTGGGTTCACTGTAATATCTAGAGTTGTAAGAATATAAGTAGGAGGGTCATCTGAAATATACTGTACAGTGTATATACCAGATTTTGCATAAGTGTGCATCATCTGTTGCGCGGGCCAATCTCTAAATGGAGCACCATTAGGCTCTGCTGGACATTCGACATATGGTATTTTGTCAATTGTACCGTCACCCCAGTTAAGATAAAGGGTCGGTGGTGGTGGCACATTAGGTACTCCCTCAACAGAGGACCAATTTTGTGACCAAGTAAATGTAACAGTTAATGGAGCGTTCCCCTGTGTATGATCTACTTGGGGGTAGTAGTCAAAAACAGGTGATCTATAGGTGCAACTAGAAGTAGCAAAAGCTCTTGGAGTAAAGAAGGAAAGAGAATTGGCTAATAAAAATACTGACAAGACAGCTAAAAGCACTATACGCGAGGGCCACTTTTTACTGATATTGATTAATGGTGTAGCAGTGGGTATCATGTTCTGTTCCCCTTTCGATGCTAATACAAATTAGTAGAATATCAGCTCTAAACTCCCTGTAGATGTTCAGATTAAATGGTTGTCTCGTGCTTCATGTGATCCTATAATGTTGTGAATCTAGTATGGCGAAATTTAGACTCTGCCGTAGTATCACGGATTTAGTCGACTTCAACTAAGACACTCATTTCTTACTTCGCATCTCAAATAATGGTCACGAAGCGCCAGCGACTTACATCTAGATAATCACTACCAGATAGATTTCAAGCGCGGCAAAATCCCTTATCAACAAAGCATCCTCTCGCTGATTATGCATCAAAAATACGCATGCACCATATAGCTATCATTATACAATATAATGATAGCTATATGGTGTGTTAAGTCAAGTGCCTCTGGCAAACATTATCTTTTGATGGTTCTACAAGCCATATTAGAAGAATAACAGTCGAAACGACCAAAGTTGCCCGCCAGGGATTGAATGCAGCTAAAATAAGGTTTGACGTTGATCAAAATACTGTGCTCGAATATCAGCGAGAGGTAGAGATTGCTTCCTTCCTCTCCGTTGTACCGCACAGAAGCTGCGTTTGGCACGAGCCCCGCCCTGGGCGCGTTGCTCTTGTTCCCATTCTTCACATGCTTGGTAGCGCTCTGGGAAATGCGTCCCGAGGCGTATCCACTCTCGGATACCTTGCCGCACACACCGGCCACCACAATTGTTATGCGAGAAGCCCAGGCTATATAATCGTGGCGGTTCTATTTGCCAGTCCTGGCGGCATACATCAGTTAGCGGCCGTACTTCATAGGACTCCCAGAGAAGTGGATAATCAACCAGCACGTCGGGAATTGCCTTCGCGTAGGACTCTTTGACACTGATTAATCGGCGCTTCTCCCAGCGATCCAACCCGATATACACCACTGGTAGCGAGGGCATCGCGAGAATGAACTGGCGGAATGGTTTTACTTTCAGTTCGTAGCTACAAGGAGCTGCCAGGTTACAGGGAATGAGCTTTTTTTGTGCCGCTACTTCCAGCGGAGTTCGCCCATCTGTATACCAATAGAGCGTGCCGCCCCAACGCTGCATACAATCTCGCAGGAATCGATACAAATCGTCATCCTCGTAGAGTGTATCCGCGAACCAGAGGAGTACCTGGTCACGCCCATACCGCTGGATCACACGTTCAGCAGAGACGGCGCTGGCTAACCCACCAGAAAGAGAGACCGCGTATTTAGCGGCCTCTTTGGCTGCAATATGTAAGTGATTCGCCTGGTTGAGATGACAGATTTCATAGCCAGGGATGGTACTGATCGTCATAGCCACCTCCTCCAAAGAAAGCCACCCAACATCATGCCAGTTACAAGCATCACGGCGATGGACCAGAGATTGACATCATGGGCCAGAAAGCCGCCAACAATCAGACCGACCAATGCGTTCATACAATACAATGGAAAGCGTTTCATGGAGTCTTGCATGATTGTTCCTTCCAAAAAGCAGCCCTTCAGCAAGGGCTAGAAGGGCTGCTTTAAGATGTTTATCTGATCAGGCTAAAATGGATGCTCGTCCAGTGTCTCCGCGTCCGTGTCCTCAACTGCGGTTGGCGGTGATGTAGTTGGTTGAGCATCTGTTACTACGTTCGCAATCGCCTTGAGCAGAGCTAGCTGGCCTTCTGCGCGATGGAATGCAGTCTGGTGTAGTTGTTCAGGCAATGGTGAACCGATGCGGCGGCATAGCACTTCCAGTTTGGGATAGGAGCGCAATGAATAATATTTCATTGCATGTTCCATCAGATCTTCTCCAATAAAGGTGAGGGATTCGATCCCCAGGCGTGTCGTTGCCTCTTGGAGTTTCCCGGCGTCGAAATCGAGATTGTAGGACAGCACATACTTCCCGTGCAGTACTGTACGTAGCTGCTCAATCACCACTTGGATGGGTTGGCCCTTGGCGATAAGGTCTTGGGTTGTGATTCCGGTGATCCGCTCGATATCCGCGTTAAGTGCTCTGGTAGGCGACTGGGCATACAGATCAAGAAGTGTATTGCCTCCTCTATCCAGTACCAATGCACGGATGATTTCAGCGCTTTCATACAAGCCAGTGGTGTCCAGTTCAAGGAAGGCTAAGTTTGGCATCGCAAGGATATTTTGTGCCCAGCGTACAACTTCAAATGGGGGGATTGTGGGCAAGCTGTGGGCAAGCTGGTAGAGTGCTTGCAGGGCAGTATCTAACTGCCTAAGTTTGGCCTGTAGATTTTTGCGGAGCTGATGATGCTCAATAAGTTGATCAACAGAATGAACAGGTTCTGTAGCCTTCACTTGCTCAAGTGTCTGATTAACGGACGCTAGTATGTTTACTGTATCTCTTAAGTCCATATGCTTCTCCTAACATAGCCAGGTAGATACAACACTTTTCATGTTTATCCTCTAAAGGCACATAAAAAAGAGGTGACAAGGCTCACCCGAGTAAGTTTCACTCAGGTGAGCAGAGGTTATGAGAGTTCTTGTTGTTGCCATAACGAAAGCTGTACAGGCTCTGTGCTCCAGACCTGATGAACAGGACGTGGTTGATGAGCCTTGCTCAGGGAGAGCAAATAGAGAAATCTGGATCCTTCCGGGGAACTGCTGTCATAGCAGTTGGCATTCTGATGCATTTGTCGGATGCGTTGTCGAAGCAGAGACCATAGCAGATACGGTTGCTCTCGGGCATTGGGGTCTCGCTCAATGACGCCAATGCGCCATGGGACCGGTTGTCTTCGCGAGATGATTGGCATTCCATATTCCAGATCTCTAAGATCACCCCCATGGCGTTTCATGAGAGGCATCCAGCGGCGCGTGATCCTGATCCAGGCTCGTGGCCAGACGTACTCCCAATCGTTTGAGGCGATCTGGTCAGGCAGCAGGGAAATGGTATCAACACTCAGCTTGATGACCTGGGTACCTACAATGGATGGGCAGGATCGCTGCACGCGTCGAAACTGTAAGGCTGGTGTCCTAAGTCGGAAAAAGAGAGTGTCCAGATCAGGTGCTGTTGGGATGCGTTGCGTGGCCATTCCGGTTTCCGTTGCACGGGTGATACTCCAGGATTTACTCTTCAAGCGCATACTGGATACTGAGGCTATAGCCAAACGTTTCGATACACCAAAGCTGATTTTCTTGGGTATTAGCATGGCCGCCCAACCACCAAACAACGTCGACGCCCATCGATGTATAGTCATTTGTACGCTCCTGTAATTTCCCCGTTGTTATGCTCGCTAATTGAATTTCATGGGCCTGCCGCAGGCCAGTAGGAAAGGTGACCAGCAGATCGGCGACGCGCCAGATAGGTTCTAATTTGACTTCCAGTTCGATGGTTGCTTGCATATATTCCGGGAACTCTTCGCGCAAGTGATTTTGAAGATAGAGCTTGGCATTGCGGTGGGCTGCGGACTCAGGATGGCTCTTATATTGGCTCTCACAGGTTGCCCGATGGGCAAAATGCGGCTGCCGAATCAGTCCGATGCGCATGATCAGGTCCCCTTCACATAGAGGACAAATACAATCTTGTGGTTGGATCTCTCTGGAGGGATTTCGATACCGCGTGATATCGATGCGCTCACCGGTCACACGATGTTGAGCAACAAAAGGCATAAACCGGATCCTTTCACTCTTATTTCATAAATATACGTCAAATATCTCTGGGATGCAAAATACGTATGAATATCTTAATAGGTGCCATGATACTTACTTGTTTGTTCAAACGAGATGCAAGCGCTTCTTTTCATGATAGAGCTTCAAACTGGCGCTAATTTTACTGCCAATCGCGCGCCTTTCTGCTTCTGTCAGGAAGGCCAGGGGGCGCCCTCGGTAGTGGCTATCTTGTAGCGTCTCAACTTCTGCTTTGATGCGCCAGTAGGAACGCTCTGAGCGCTTTTTCAGACCATCCATAAATGACAGGGCGGCTTCATCACCTTTGTACAGAGCACCTACCAGGATGCTATGTCCAAATTGGGTACGGCGAATTTGATCGAAGTCAGGCGATGAGATGGCTACTGCAGTTTCCTTTGGCCTGTATCGCCTGTTTGTCCTGGTTTCCCAAACTGGCAAATGAAGATAGCTGTTGTGCAACCCGCAAATGACCACACGTAGTTGGGCAATATCGGAAAGGGAGTAGTGGTAGTAGTCGCTGCTCCTGGCCAAGACAACCGCGGAACGTTTCTTCTCATTCACTTCTTTGACCTGGCTCGGTAGATCGTTCAAAGGGACTTCATGCTCATAGAAGGTTTTGTATTCCTCCGCGTGTTCGTCTAACAGGTGCTGCAGTTTCTGTGCATCTTCAGGGGAAGGGCACCTGATCACATCGATACTATTGCTGGTTGTGCTGAATGGAACAAGGGCATAGCCAGCATTGATGTGCTGGCTATAGAGGGCTGCCCAGGTTTTCTCTCGAGTATACCGGCTGTATGGACGCTCTGGCATTAAATATCCTCCTCCTCGATGGTGGTATGTGGAGGTGGCAACTGGTTGCCAACGGACATAAACCCTTGTAACGTTCCTAAGAGCTTCTGCCTCTGATCATCATCCATCTCAGGATCAAACAGTGCGCGCATGACGCCCGTACCCAGCCGGTTGAACATATTGGCTTGATCCTGCATGCTCTTCAATGTCTCAATCCGGTTCTTATTCTCAAGGCGCTTCATCTGAAGCTCAGTGTGCAAGCTATCCTGCTCGATGTCAGCCTCTGTATGGGCACGCTGCAATTCCAGGATCCCCTTGTTGATGATCGTCACCTCAGCCGATTTTTGGTGCAGTAACTGTTGCGCCAGCTGTGCCCGCTGTTGCTGCTTTTGTTTGGCCTGCTCACCATCTGTTGGCTTCTCTTCGTGGACGAAGGCCGTATAGAAGTCACTGGCTAGCGTCATGACCGTGCGCACAATAGCAAAGGTAGCGAGCCATACGATGCCGTTCACCCTGGCATTCATAGCGAACAGAAGAAACGCGACCTGGCCAGCTCCAACGCCAAATCCCAGGACAAACCAGGTGATCTTATACCGCTTGAGCTTGGCCTTGTCCAGATCGGAGGGTCCTCCAGGTCGCATTTCTGCCCTATTGCGGATTGTTGCGGCCTTATACGAGACAACCATAAACGTTGCCTCAAGCACAATGACCGTGGCCAGGATCGACATCCCTACCCACCATTCCGGATTGTTAGTATTCTGCCAGATAAAGGCGAAGACCTCTCCGGATGTGCCGAGGAGAAGAACCATCGGGCCGATGACGGACCACAGTTCCGCGACATTCTCCATAAAGCGGTGTGACAGGCTCATGCCGAAATGCACGGTAGACATCGTATTTTCGACATGTTGCATGAGCTGTGCCGGAGAGTAGTTCACCAGATTGAGGCTCTCACCATCGACGTTCTGCAGGCCGGATGTTGATGCGGTATCCAGCGGGCCTGTATTTGGGTCTGGTGGCTGCTGTTGGCTATTCTTTTGTGGCGGGGCGGCAGCAGTCTGTGCCCCTGCGACCTGGCCGGGTTGGCGGCTTTTGAAGGGGATAAATCTATCGAATCTGCCCATCGAATTCACTCCTTGTTTTGCCTCTGAAATTTGCCCGATCTTCTGTGGTTTAATCGTGTAAAAGTCAGGTATTAGTCGTGTAAAAAGGTGCGCGTAACATGCGGCGAAGGTGCCATGACAGTGCCGAGGGGCTGCCACGATTTTTGCGGCTGCAACTTCGCAGAAATTTCGGACAAAAAAACACCGAACATTCGTAAAAGTTGTACCCTGCTCTTACAAAAGTTCGGTGTCGAGGGATGGAATTAGTTAGATGTTTGGCGCTGCCCCTGGGGGCGCTGGCCTTGAGTGGAGGATTGCGCGTCCGTTGCTCCTGCTCTCCCCTGTCCAAGTTTGCGGGAGTTCAGGCGGTTTTCCCGGCTAGCGCGGAACTTGGTCACGTTGTTTGTGCGTGCTGTTCTCTTGGCCGCGGCTGCAGCTTCGATGGCCAGCGCTTTGGTACACGCGTTGCCGATTCTGCCGTAGACGACCGCAGCTTCATTTGATGTGTTGGTATCCTCAATGCGTTTGATCATATCCTCAACGAGTCCCTCGAGATGCTGAACCTCTTCTGGTCGTAGTGCCATAGGTATGTGCTCCTTTTCATTGTAGATCATCGCGTTGATAGGTAAATGGTGGCGGGCAAAAAGTGTTCTTGTTATTTATCTCTAAGAGCACATAAATTATTTTCAATTTTCAAGCACTTTGAAATTTAAATAAATGGTTGAGGCAGATGTAACCCCCAACGCTAGACTGGTTACTTTTACGATAATTATCTAGGCAAGTAAGCCACTTCAAGCTAGTTGATCACCAAAATAGTATTGGGATTTACACCAATAAACCGACGTTATGAATTTAATAGAGGTTTGCTTGATAATATAAAGTGATGCCTTGCCAAGTGACGCAAAATCTTCCTGAAGATATGCATGTCCATAGCGTCCGTTAGTGACAATTTACATCGCGGTCCCTCATTAAATTAGTTATGATTATTTCCGGTTAGGTCCTATGTCCAAGCTTCAGATAATGTTTCGGCCTGTTGAAGCACTAAATCAATGGCATATTGTTCTAGGTCAGGAGGATATTTGTATTTTCGCAAAATACGCTTTACCAGAATTCTCAGCTTTGCTCTGACTGTCTCCCGTACAGACCAGTCAACCGATATATTTTTACGGAGCTGGTCAGTGAGTTCCACAGCAATTTTTCTGAGAATATCGTCTCCTAATTCTCGTACCGCTGCCTGATTTGTTCCCAAGGCATCATAAAATGCCATTTCTTCAGCATTTAACCCTAAATCCTCGCCGCGCTCCGCGGCAGCTTTAAATTCCTCCGCCATTGCAATCAGCTCTTCAAGTACCTGTGTGGTTTCGATGGCGCGATTGCGGTATTTATTCAGGGATTGTTGCAAGAGATCTGTAAATTTTTTGTTTTGCACAATATTGTTTTTAAAGCGGACCTTAATATCGTCTCTGAGCAGCCGCTCCAGAAGCTCAACCGCGAGATTCTTCTGAGGGAGCAGGCGGACATCCTTGAGGAAATCATCTGACAATAGCCCAATATCTGGATTTTTCAACCCCGCCGCTGCAAATATGTCCACCACTCCATCAGCGGCAATGGCTTTGCTGACAATTTGCCTGAGCGCATGTTCCCGTTGTTCATCCTCAATTTTGCTAGATGCTGTGCCGTGTTTGGTAATAGCGGCTTTAATGGCTTGCAGGAAAGCTACTTCCTCCCTGTACGGAATTGCATCTTCATAGGTACTGCACAAGGCAAACGCCTGGCTCACGGCTGTGACACAGTTGGAAAAGCGTTTTTGGCCATCTCTCTGACCCAGGACATGATCTGCCGCGCCTGGCAATAACTCAAAGGCTTCGGTTTCATAATCAGAATAATCAAAGTTGTGCATCATGCCACGTGCTATGCTGAGTTTTTCTTGAAAAACTCCAAAAGCTTGTTCAATAAGTTCTGTCGGATTTCCTTTACCACCACTGGCAGTGTATTCTCTCAGCGCTTCTCGCAGTTCGTTTGCAATGCCGATATAGTCAACCACTAATCCACCAGGCTTATCCTTAAATACGCGGTTTACGCGGGCTATTGCCTGCATTAAGGTATGCCCGCGCATGGGCTTGTCGATATACATCGTATGCAGGCAGGGTGCATCAAATCCGGTAAGCCACATATCCCGCACGATAACGACTTTAAAGGGATCAGTAGGGTCTTTAAACCGTTGTTCCAAATCCTTCTTGACTTGTTTGGAGTACAGATGAGGGCGTAGGATGGCTTTATCACTGGAAGAACCGGTCATGACAATTTTTATCACGCCCTTTTTAGGGTCATCATCGTGCCATTCTGGACGTAGCTCGACGATAGCATTGTATAGATGCGCGCAGATTTCCCGGCTCATAGCAACGATCATTGCTTTTCCGTCAATTACCCTGAGCCTGTTTTCAAAATGCTGTACGATGTCGGCGGCAATCTCCTGTATGCGCGGTTCTGTTCCCACCAGTTTTTCGAGTGCTGCCCAGCGGGATTTAGTTTTGGCTGCTGAGCTTTCCTCCTGGTCTTCCGTCAGCTCCTCGATTTCTTCGTCAATCCGGAGATTCTCATTGCTATTCAGTTCCAGCTTGGCAAGTCGTCCCTCATAGTAGATTTTAACGGTAGCCTGGTCTTTCTCTGCCTGTTCCATATCATAGACATGGATGTCCGGGCCAAATACCGCCCGCGTATCGCGATCCGTTTGTGAAACAGGTGTTCCTGTAAAAGCGATAAAGGTGGCATTAGGCAGAGCGTCGCGCATGTGCTTTGCATACCCATATTCATACTCGCCTTTTTTGTTCAGGCGGGCCTCCAGCCCATATTGCGTGCGGTGCGCTTCGTCGCAGATAACCACTATATTATGCCGCTCGGATAAAATGGGAAAACTATCCTCATCCTCGCCCGGCGTGAATTTCTGAATAGTGGTAAAAATAATCCCGCCCGATGGCCGGTTTTCCAGTAATTCCCGTAAGTTTTTGCGGTCATCAGCCTGCGCTGGCGTTTCACGCAATAAATCCTTAGCCGTGCTGAATGTGCCGAAAAGCTGGCCGTCCAGGTCATTCCTGTCGGTGACGACAACGACAGTCGGGTTCTTCATCTCCGGGTTTGTCATGACCTTGCCAGCATAACAAGCCATAGAGATGCTCTTGCCGGAGCCTTGCGTATGCCATACCACACCAGCCTTGCGATCACCGTCAACCGCAGCAGCGGCAAGCGTTCTGACCATGGCCAATCGGACTGCGTGGAACTGGTGGTACCCGGCTATTTTCTTGATGATGCCATCTTTATCTTCTTCAAAAAGGATATAGTTCCGCAGGTAATCCAGTAGAAATTCCTTATTGAAGACGCCTTTTATTAGCGTTTCCAGTTCTCGCATCGCACCTAACGGGTCAATAGTATGGCCATCAATGGTGCGCCAGGTGGAGAAGCGTTCCTTATCGGCAGTTAGTGACCCCATGCGGGCAGTCACGCCATCGGAGATAATCAGCATCTCATTGGTGTTGAACAGGTCAGGGATATGCTCTTTGTAGGTTTGGAGCTGATCGAATGCTTTCCAGATATCTGCTTCCTCATTTGCCGGATTCTTAAGCTCCAGTACGGCAATTGGCAGCCCGTTTAAGAAAACGATAATGTCCGGTCTGCGGGTATGCTGCGGCCCTCGAATAGAAAATTGGTTTACCACTAGCCAGTCATTGTTTGTCGGTTCGTAAAAATCCACTAGATAAACTTGATCACCCACAGTCTCGTTGTCACGCTGATATTGTACCTTGATACCATCACGTAGCCAGCGGTGGAATTGCCGGTTGATCTGGATCACTGTGGGCAGGTTTGGCGCAAGAATCTGGTGAATAGCATCATCTATGGCAACAGCAGGAATGGTGGGATTGATAATCTGGAGCCGGGTTTTCAGGCGCTCCATAAGGATGGTCTGGCGGTAATTGTCTCGTTCTGGGGCGGTTCCGTCCGGCAGTGGGGCTATGTCTGGGCCGAAGGCTACCTGATAGCCTAGTTCTTCAAACCAGAATAGGGTCACCTCCTCCAATTTATTTTCGTTAATTCCCATGCTCATTTTTGCTTTCTATCTTTTTCTTCAGACAAAATTTCTACTACAAATTCACGGTAATTAACAGGATCAACGGCGTATAAGACTTCGCTTGGTTTATAGAAAGATCCCATAATTTCTATCAGTGGATATGAATCATCAATTAGTTCATCGATCTCTTTATTACGTTGGTATAAATCCACTTTCCTGATTTGCTTGATCCTGGCACTTACTTCTGCTTCAAGGTCAGCTATCTCAAATAGAAATGCAAATATCCAGAACGCTGCTTCCCGCACTTTAGCAAGAATGGGATCAGAAGGAATAAAATCAGGATTTTCATGATAAAAAAGGTTACGTTGGATATGCACATAAATGATGTCCTCTTTGGCTATGGTGCAAATTCCGCTTCTAACCTCCACTTCCTGGAAGAGGAAATCAATTTTGGTGTGATAATCCTTTAAAGCAGTGTCAACCACTGTGCGCTCATACTTCTTATTTCCACGCAGCGTAGGGTGAAGTTTCAAGTAGCAGGCAATCGAAGCTTCAATGGCATTGTCAAAGCTGATGAGCGATAAACGCCGATCAAAATCTTCTGGTAACGTGTAATGTAACTCGCCGTGAACTAGTAGATGAAAAGCAGAGTTCAACCAAAGTGGTATCATGAGACGTCATCCTCCTCTGGAAGATCACTTATGCGCAATTTACCGGAAATCAGGAGCGGCAGCAGTAAATCACGAGCATTTGTTAAGGAAGATACGTTGCGTTCATTTTCTGTAATTCGTTCATATATTGGTTTGGCAATATCATCAAATCTTTGAATTATAGCTTTGCTAGGAACTATAACTTTGATGGGTCTGAAAACAGATTTGCTGATTTCTGCAAAAGTGGTACCCGTAGCTCGGGCCTTAATTTCGTCCAATTTATGATATGCCCAGTTTATTACAAAGTATGGAGAAACATCTTTAATGCATTTTATTGCGATAAATCCCTGATTTATCGAAGTGGGAACTTTTGCTAACGCAATATAACCTACTGGTGCGCGAGAGGAGAGGAGAACCGTATTAATGGGTAATTGACCTGAAGGTATCTGTTTTACTCCAAGCTCAGTAATCTTACGTTCTGTATTGAGTAAAATGGGGGATTTTAATTTGGAGAGGTCTTTAGGAGTAGCCCAGCAGAGATTTCCGTCCTCCCAGTAAGCTGCTTCTTGTGTACTCGGCGTTGAGCCTCCGATTACTTCAACTTCTTTTCCTATTTCGCTTATTGTCCATCCTTCTGGAATAGGTCCAAGTATAGATTTAGTGAAATCCGAAGGAAACAGAGCGGCGGTAGCTTCATCCATACCTTCAGGCTTTTGCCCTTCGGCTTTGGCTTTTACTGGGTCAAAATCCATAAACCATGATTTGAACAGCGCCTGCACTATGCTTTCAAGCGTATTATTCATCTGGCGGTTAAGTTCAATTTTATCGTCGAAGGCGGAGAGAACGTCAGCAATGGCTTTTTGTTCATGATATGGTGGCAAGCGAACGGGAACATCAGAAAGTATCGCTGTGTTCAAGTTCGGCATCGTTGCACCGACTGCATGCTGAACGATCCACTTGCGGATATTTGGCACACCCAAATAATATGATATGAATGTTGAAGAAATTGGCTTTTTGTCACCAAATCTAACTCTTAGGCAGCCAGTTCCACACAGCCATCCTTCCTCAGTCTCACGAATAAGCGCTCGACGTTCAACATCCCCTCGACGACTGTAAACAATATCGCCAGATTTAACTAGATATCGTGATAGTCTTCTTGCATCTGCATCCCTAATCCTAGCTATACCATCAATTATGACTCGATTATCACTAATATTCTGCGGCATTATGGAAGGTACCCCAACCGACACGTAATCAGAAGCATGAAGCTGAGAGCCAAAGGGACCGGTTTGAATGTTGCCACCACTATCTTCACAAATTTTACCAAGCGTTGTTTCTTCCCACTCTGTCATCACTCATATCCCACCTTTTTGAGTTGCTTGCAGATTTCTTCGTTTAGCTTATTACCTTTTAACATTTGCACTTTTAACTGCTGCGTCAAATAGGTCATTTTTTCGGCAAAGGTTGCTTCATCATCCTCGATTTCTTCTGCTCCAACATAGCGCCCTGGGGTGAGGATATAATCGTGGGTTTTCACTTCCTCCTTTTTTGCTGCATACACGAAGCCCGGCTCATTTTGATATCTTTTTGTGGTTTCACTATCCGTTCGCCAGGCATGATAAGCGGTTGCAATTTTGGCAATGTCGGCATCGTCCAGCACACGCGTTACGCGGGTTTCCATGCGCCCCAGTTTGCGGGCATCAATGAACAGAATTTCTCCGCGCCGGTCACGACCATTAGCACGTTTGTCTTTAGTCAAGAACCATAGGCAGGCTGGAATCTGTGTGTTGAAGAAAAGCTGTGGAGGTAAAGCAATCATGCAGTCTATCACGTCCCGCTCGATCATCTCCTTACGGATGGTTCCCTCGCTATTTTGATTGGAAGACATAGAGCCATTTGCCAGAACCACGCCAGCCAAGCCGGAAGGTTTCAGGTGGTATAGGATATGAGACAACCAGGCATAATTCGCATTTCCGGCAGGCGGCATGCCATATTCCCATCGTGCGTCCCCAGCCAACTTTTCATTCCACCAGTCAGAAATATTGAACGGTGGATTTGCCATAATATAGTCCGCCCGCAAGTCCGGGTGCTGATCGCGGGTGAACGTATCGGCAGGCTCTTTTCCAAGGTTGAAGTCCATTCCCCGGATAGCCAGGTTCATTGCGACGAGTCGCCAGGTTGTAGGATTGCCTTCCTGCCCGTAAATGCTGATATCGCCAAACCTGCCGCCATGAGACTCTATGAATTTCTCAGACTGGACAAACATGCCACCGGAGCCGCAGCAAGGATCATATACCTTGCCCCTATGCGGGGCAATGATTTCGACAATCACCCTAACAACAGAGGCAGGAGTATAGAACTGGCCGCCCTTCTTCCCTTCGGCATTAGCAAATTGGCCGAGGAAATATTCATATACCTCGCCAAGTACATCGCGGGCTTTCTCCCCTCCCCCGAAGCCAACTTTTGATATGAGATCAACCAGTTCTCCCAACCTGCCGGGTTCAAGCTCCGTGCGGGCAAAGCGTTTATCCAGGATATTCTTCAAGCGAGGGTTCTCAGTCTCAATGGCAATGAGCGCATCATCTATCAGCTTGCCCAAGTTGGGCTGCTTCGCATTATTCCTTATACTCTCCCATCGTGCGGACTCCGGCACCCAGAATACATTGGCCTCGGTGTAGTAGTCGCGATCTTCCAGTTCACTGTCTATACTATCTTGATCAGGTAGATAATATTCATCATCAGGATCGATAAACTTTTGACGCAACTCTACCTGGCGTTCGGAGAACGTATCGGAAACATATTTGAGGAAAATAAGACCGAGGGCAATATGTTTATACTCGGCAGCGTCCATGTTAGAGCGCAGCTTATCCGCCGCCGCCCACAGCGTCTTTTTCAATTCTTGGCTAACCATTATTTGTCCTAAGAAAGTTATATTTACTTGCTATGAATTTATCAACTGGCAATATAGCAAAAAGAGTGTTCATTACCAATTTTTGCAAATATGTCAGCTCCCTAGCATTATGGATACTTTCTCTACAATTCTACCAGCAATACCGTCATTTGGCTAGCTTTTGTCCTGCATAATGCTCTTTTTGAGCTAAACCTTTCGTAAATTCTTTTGGGATAGCCGCTAATTTTAATTGAAAACTTGATTATGGTACAGAGCATATCCTTTTCTCTCTATTGTCATTTGCTGTTCATAAAAGAATACTTACGCTTTATCTTTTGCCTGCTATGAAATAATGCGAAGGAGAGCGCAGCGAAGACATGAAACCTCGAGATTACTGCTCTCTCCTTTATCGCCACCACAGTCCCTGCTTCTTTCCCCATCCAGCGCAGGCTTCCTCATCATTACTGCCATTACAGATTTTTACCTACCATCGTCTCGGTCTGCTCACCTGCACTCGCCTCCTCCGCAGAAGGGAGTTAATCTGAATTATGCTAAAGATTGGAGAATGCGTGAGACTAAAAGCTGCATAACAGGCGGCGTCACAGCATTCCCCAGTTGCTTGACCTGCTCCCGGCGATTGCCCGTGATCACATACTCAGTGGGAAATGCCATCGCTGCCTGTATTTCTTTGGGAAAGAGCATGCGAAATCCGCAATCTTCAACTGCAATGGAACTGGCCTCTTCACTTGTCACCAGAGCATGACGTTCCAATGTAGTAACTGTGGGCGCGGCCTGTTGTACTGGAGATAGTTGTCCATTGTTGTAGTAGGTCATCAACCAGCTTTGAGCAGGCGGAACGATGATGCTATGATGATTGCCCGCCGCACAGATGGTGGACATCGGTCGTGTAATCTCGCGAGGGCGATATTCAGCAAGATGATCAAGGATAAATGGTGGTGTGACTAGACCATGATGCAATCCGCCGACGCATATTGTTGCCAGGGGTTCAGTCGCACTTCGTGCTGTTGATGTTCCATGCAACTCTGCGATATAGGGCAAGACTACACCGGTTGCGTCATAGGCTGTCTGGGTATGAAATGGCTGTTCCACGACGAGCACCGGCCGGGCTGCAGTATGATTAAGGTTGATTAAGTAGGGGACAACCAAACCCTGCGTTTCTGTTCCCGTTTGGGTTGGAAATGGCTCCTGTATCATATCTCGGAATCGATCTTGAACCCTAGTCATCGGAATGCTAAACGAATGGCCAGCGAACTTCTGCAAACCATCTGCAATCCGTTGCAGCGTCTTCTCACGAAGTGGACGTACCCGATCTCCAATGCGTGGTGCTGGGATTGTCCAATCAATCGCATTCGCAGCTGCATAGTAGTACGGAGTGACCTCGTGAGCGCACTCAGGACAGCGATACACATATTGCTGTTTGTATTTGCCGCGGCGCTTGCTGACATTTTTCCAGGACTGTACCGACGCAACATCTTTCCCGCAATGACCACAGTAGGCAAGTGGGCAGATGCGGAGATCTGGGCGACGATTGCCTTTCTTCCACGCGACGAAGTACATTCGATCCCTGGATTGAGGTGTTGGATGGGCAAACATGCTATTGAAGTAGACCAGTTCAAAGTCATACCCCAGGCTTTTCCAGGCCTGCAGCCATGAGTCGAAGGGGCGCCACAGGTGCGCGTCAACAACATTTTCCAGAATCACGAACTGATAATTGTGATATTCTGCCCAGTCCAGTGGTGTCCACATCGTACAGCGTGAACGCTCTTCTGCTTCATCCTCCAAGGTCGGGCCTTCATCGAAGAGGGATAACTGCTGCTGACCAGTACGCTTTCTTCCCTTGGCCAGCGTATGGCTTGTGCATTCCGGACTCGCCGCTAATCCGGTGGTTGATGGAAATCGGCGAGGATTAGCCTTGTGAAGATCGGTGAGAACATGAGCCGTATTGGGATGATTGCAATTGTGCGTTTCAATTGCCCGTTTCCAGTGATTGATAGCCAGGCGAACATCGATGCCAGCTGCCACTGCGCCGGTGGAAGTCCCACCAGCGCCACAAAACATATCTGTTAAGGTGATATCCTGTGTCATGTTTCTTCTCCTCGCTTCTTAGGCCATCATATCGAATAGTGTCGTTTCCGATTTATGTAGGCACCTGGGATTACGCCAAATGCACTCTTTCCTTGTTGTCTGCTGGACTATTTCTTGCTCCGCGCGACGGTTTTCTGAGGAACAGGTGACGGTAATCGTTTTACATTCCCAGGCAGATAGCGCTTCTCGATAAAGTGGATGGCCATATCCGGAGAGGATAACCATTCCCTGGACGTGACCTATGCGGTCTAAGAGGCGCTCGTGGTCCGCATAGGTCATCTCATGGCTATAACATTGTGCCTTGCGCCGGGTCTCTGCGAGATAGGGCGGGTCGAGGTAAAAGCAGGTTTCAGGGCTGTCATATGCCTGGATAACCTGCTCGAAATCTCGGTGATCGATTTGGACCCTCGAGAGCCTTTTCACAAACTCAGTCAGGTGTGTTGCGTGATTTGACCACTTGAGGGCAGGGTTCGAGTTGGGAACTTTTGACGAACTCCAACCCGTTGATCGAATGGAGCTATTCATGCTTTGCATCACGGCACAGTACCATTGTCGGGCCTTCTCTACTGGATCTTCAGCTTCATTCCAGTGTTTCAGACAGGCGTAATACTCTTCTCGGGCATAGGGTGTGAGCAGTAAAAGTTGCTGCAGGGCTTCAGCCTGCACCGGATTGCGTAGTACTCGGAAGAAGTTGACCACGCCGCTATCAATGTCATTGAAGATCTCTATACGGCTCGGTGATTTGCCGAAGAGGAGCGCGCCGGAACCACCAAAGACCTCACAGTAGACCTGGTGCTTTGGGAGTAGCGATACCAATAGCGGCGTGAGCGCAGCCTTGCCTCCATACCATGCAAAGGGTTTCTTGTCCATATTCATCTCTCATCCTTAAAGCCGCTCCTGGGCGTTGTTAGCGTCAGGAACTGGCTGCGCTTAATCTTTCTTCCAGTAACTCTCTACAAGGACATCCGGTTCAGGAATATGCACGACAGTGAGGAAGTCCCGGCAGGCCTGCACCATCGCATCCTTTAAGATTTTCTCCACCTCTACGATGTTCTGTTCCGGGCACTCCAACACCACTTCGTCATGCACGGCTAGGACAATGTGCGCAGCCTCTGGGAGTCGTTGGTAGAGCAGTGCCAGGGCGCGTTTGATGATATCGGCGTTGAGTCCCTGGATGGGATGGTTCTTGGCTGAGCGCTCCATGGCTCCTCGTGTGGCCTGGTCATCGAGTGGAGTGACGATAAAGGGCCGGCGCCTCCCGGCCAGGGTGACTGCATAGCCCTGTTTCAATGCCTGTTTTGCCGTGGTCCGCAGCCATCTGGCCACATCTGCATAGGTATTGAAGTAGGTGGTCATCAGTTCCTTTGCCACGTCTTCAGATACCCCAACCCTCGCAGCTAATCCCTGGGCGCCCATGCCGTAGGCCAGGCCATAGTTGATGGTCTTCGCGATATCGCGTGCGCATGCCTTGCCTTTGTACAGGTAGCTGCGGGTATCCGTCTCTGGTGGTAGATTGAACATCAGCTTTGCAGTCTCCGCGTGGAGATCTGCGCCTTCTGCG
Organism: Dictyobacter formicarum; assembly: GCF_016587435.1. The sequence continues at coordinate 562,192 of NZ_BNJJ01000002.1, read as the reverse complement.
AACAGGCGGAGCAGTTCTCTATCTTGCGCGACTTCTGCCAGAATGCGTAGCTCGATGTTGCTCAGGTCTGCCTTGAGCAACTTATACCCGGCAGGGGCGATGAAGCACCGGCGGATGTTCTCGTCCTCATTCTTCTCGTGGGAAGGGATCTGCTGGAGATTGGGCTTGCTGCAAATGATGCGGCCGGATGCTGCGCCGATCTGGGCGAAGTCCCCGCGCAGGCGCCCATCTGATCCAATCACCGCGAGGATATTTTCGCCGAAGGAGCTATTGAACTTCTGGAGTTTCTTCCACTGCAACAATTTCGCGATCAGTGGAAAACGCGCGGCATAGGGTTCCAGGCTACTCTCACGTGTTGAGATTACGTGAATACCCATTGATGATAGCGCGGCCAGCAGCTGCGTTGAAGAGGCCAGATTGATAGTCGGCTCTCCCTGGGGCATACGTGAGGGTCTGGGTGGTGCTTTATGATTGGCTTTCCAGGACGCAAGACCTTCCTTTCGGAACGCGGGCCAGCTAGATGGCGTCCGTTCAGATTGGTACGTATGCATCAAGTGTTGCTCTTCAGCTTGGAGCGCTCGCTGGTACGTATCATATGCCTTTTGTAGTGCTTTCCCTAGCGTGGTGGCGATTTCTTGCTCTAGAAGGTGTTGGCGTTCAGCTTTCTTCTGGAGCATCGACCGCCAGAGCGCTTGATCGATAAGGACGCCTCGTAATTCCATCGCCGCCAGTGCTGGAAGGGCTTGATTTTCCACCTGTACAATCTGTGCGAGGTCAAGCTCGCGGATGCGTTGCTGTTGGCGCTCGTAGATATGGTACGGGACTTCAATGTCCTGGATCATGTATGCCAGTTGTTGCGCTGGGAATGGGGAAGACCATTCTGGCCGCATATGGAGCTGAGGAAACCAGGCTCGTTGCTCTTTTTCTACCAGGATCTGGTAGCGTGCGGCTGTCTGTTGAAGGCTGACAGAGAACTCCCTATCGCTGAGTCCGGCGCCATGAATAAGCTGCTCGACCAGCATCGTGTCGTAGACCTGGGGGAGATGGATAGTGAAGTGGGCAGAGAGGAATTTCCAATCAAATTTCAGATTGTGCCCGATCCACGTCACTGCAGGCTTTTGGAATACATTCTGTAGCGCTCTCCTCCATTCCTTCCGGCGTTCCGGCGATAGATTGTAATACGGGCGCATATCGAGGATATAGACCCGGCCAGGAATCCCTATCATGATCGAGACCACGCGATCATGTAGGGCATTGAGTCCTGTCGTCTCCAGATCCAGCGCGACCGGGCCGGTAACCTGGCCGAGTGCTTCCGCGATTTCACAACACACATCATGAAGGAAAAAAGCTTCCTGGGTCACCAGCTGGAGGGCAGGGGAGGCTGCGCACTGTGCCAGTGATTTCTCCCGTCGGTGCTTTTCGCAATAGGGGATGCCTTGATCGCTATAGTATGTGAGTGGTTCGGGGCATTGTACGCATTGTTCGATCTTAGCATCTTCTGGCTTCTCTTGTTCTTCCAATGGCTGATCTCCATCGGAAGAGAGCAGGTGAAGCAGGTCAGTTTTTTGCGCGAGTACCTGGGCTTGCAGTTCTGGTGTGAATGCACCTTTTGCCGCATGGACGTGGAGTTTCTCACCGTTCAGGCTCAGGTAGACATCGTGTTTCTGCAGATCTTCGAGAAGTTCAATTGGGGTCATAGGTCAAAGTCCTCCCATTCCTTCCCATTTGCGGGGGGTTGCATACCAATTTGTGGTTTTTGAGGTTTTTTTTTCCCGTCTTCCGATGTGGCGATTTCTATAGAGTCGCTTGTAGAGCCATTCTCCGATTTTTGCACTGTTTCGTTTTCGGCGATTTGCGGGGGGTGCGGGGGGTGTGTCCCATCAGATCCACTCCCATTTTTCCTTTTTTCAGATTCTCCACGTAGAGAATCTGGTGTTTCACAATTTTCGCCTGGACTTGGTAGGGAACTACCCCCCGCACCCCCCGCAAATACCCTCCAAAGACTCTTTTTATGGTGGGTATCTAGCATCTTTTCAAGACAGAGATTCTCGTCTCCAAAGCAGGCATCAATGCGCTTGTCAAGCGCTTTCCCGAGGCGTACACTGAATGTCGCGGGCTTCTCTTTGAGGGCGACCTGCAGGGTATCTGGGAGGACTTCACCCAGCGAATTTTGCGTGTTTTCACTCACACCCCCCGCAACATCACTCACACCCCCCGCAGTGCCGGCGGATTGTTGAATTGCCTTGATGATGGTAGAGAGCGGAACCCACTCTTCCCCCACCTCACAGCGCCATGCCTGGAGGAACGCTTCCCACTGGCGGCCGTCCTCGTCGGCTTGTTCATCCAGTTCATCCATATTAGTCAGGAAGCCTTGGACGCCCGCGTATTCCAGAATGCCGCCGATGGTTTCGACCCAGCCGGTGAACGTGCCCATCGAGGGGAGGTGCTCGTAGCGGGGTTGACCAGCTGCATACCAGGCGCGTGCTAGCGTGAGTAGTGCTTTGACCAGTTCCACGCGATGTTCCTTAACCCACCCGGCTAGGTCCTTATGCGTGAAATTTTTGCGCTTATGGGGTTTGGAGCTTCTCGCGTTCATGCGTATGCGGTAGCACCGGCGGGTCAGATCTCCTCCGAGCCGAATGTTGTTGCCGGTGGCGATCCACGTGGCTCGTTGGGGCACACGCGCCATTTTGGATACACCCAGGATGCGCCCCTTCCACCAGTCGGCTGTCAGAACTGCATCCAGGTGTTTGGACTGGAGACGCTCTACGATGTTATCAATGGTGATCACTGTCGCGCCCTCTATCAGGAGCGCAGTGATGGACTTTTGCAATTCATCCGGGTTCTCCGACATGGTGAGAACTGAGGAGCTCGAACCGGTTGCAATAATAGAGGCAACATCACTCAACAATCCCTTCCCAGTTCCTCTCTTTGGGGCATCCAGAAGCGCCAGGGGGATATGCCGCTGAATGGCGGGACGTGCAATGGGCGTGAGCAATAACCCGAGCGCATTGGCCTTATCGGCCTCGCTTGCATAGGCAAACTCTCCAATGGCATCCCAGATGCAGGCCAGGGCAGCTTCGCGTTCTTCTCGCGTGGGACTCATCGGGACTGTTATTTTTGGCATGTCCTTTGAAGGGGCATAGTAGAGGCGTGTTGTCCGATCATACCCTGGTTTGTCGAGGATACTGCCGTCCGGCCGAATAACGGGCACTTCGACGATCGCCATGAGCGCTGGGAATGGTAAGTGAGGCTTCCGTATTTGCCGCGCGAGAATCTGCTCGGCGATTTCTTTTGGTGGTGGACACGGCGCCTTGGTATACAGTTCTTCGGCCCCGGCAACCTTTTTGAGCCGGTAGAAATTCGCGGCATGGGTGAGCACTTCTCTGACCTCGGGAATTCCCATTTGACCGATAATTGGTCGATGGTCTTCATCATGACCGACACTCACCAGTCGCGCCGCCTGCAAAAAGAGGCTTGGCGCGCGCTTTTCTTGCTGCTGAATGGCCGCAAGGGCCTGATTGGTCATATCGCGCAACTGATCTTCGCCGATGATAATCTCGGGGAGTGAATCCGGAGAGGGCGCAGATCCTGTCACGCTCCTAGGTGGAAGTGGGGGGCTTGCGCTGCCATTTGCGTTGGCAGCCAATGGATAGAGGCGGCGCAGATCCTGCCATGTTTTCTCACGGCAACTATTGTGCTGGCACCCCGCGGCGATAGCGCCGTTCTCAAATTGGACGATATAGGCGCTTCGGTCGGTGTGATCCGCATTCCATGGGCAAACGTTGAAGATCCAGCGCATGCCGTTATTCCATGGCTTGGGTCCCTGGACATCCAGGTGATTGGCAGCTATCCAGGCGGCCAGGTCAAAGGCAGGAGGCGTTCCCCGCCGAGAAATCTGGCGTCGTGGCTCCGCCTTTGGCGGAATCGGTTGGCGAGCAATCGCCTCAAGCAAATCCTGAGATACCGGGTGTATTTCTTCTGGAACGGCGAGCAAGCGCGCCATACGATGGGGTCGCTCATGCGTATCATCGCCCTTACAGGCCAGGGTCCCATACAGCTTGCTGATACGCGAAGGGTTGAAGACCGTTTGATCGATGTGAACACCTTCGCTATCAAATGCGTCTGCCAGCCCTCCGAGAACGCGCTGCACCAGATCTTTCCTGGCCACACCCAGATCGATGCGGTAGAGTAAATGGGCTCCATTGCCGCTATCAGCCACAATAGGTGCAGGCCATCCCATGGCGTGCAGCCTTTGCTGGATAGACTCTGCATGTGCGATCGCGGCTTCATGTTCTTGATCCGAAGCGGAGATATCCGCGGGGCGATCGGGATCGGCATCGATGAGCAGCCATCGATAGGCTAGAACATGGCTGTCTGAGGTGCTGCTCTTGTTCATACGCATCTCATCCGCAGAGCGCAGGCGATTCTGTGCCCGTGCCAGGAGCTCGGGAATGCAGGGCTGAAGTGTGACATACACCCCTTTGGCAGATGTCAGCGTCTTGAGCGCTTCAATCATCGCTTGCTGATCATTGAAGTACCCGCTGGCCTGGTAGGGATAGCGTGATGCGCGTGTCGTAGCATTCAAGATGCGAAGCTCTGCCACGTGCCCCGGAGCTAACAAGACCTGAAGGGCCCGTAACACCTCAGTCGTATCGATCAAGCGTTTCTCATACGTGATCATACTTATCTCCTCCCTATCAGCGTTTGAATGGCTTTCTGTGCGCGTCTGGCTTTTTTCTCGGCGCGTAGTTTCTCCGCATCATCCTTTGCTTTTCCGATCAGATCAGATGCTTCTCCGGCGGTCATATGTGGCGTTACGGGGATCTTGTATTTGTTGAGCAGGTAGCGTTGTTTGTCGGAGACGGACCTTGCGCGCCAAGGGTGGTTGTTGTCAACAAGCACGGCCTTATTGGCACCGGCTTGCAGCACTTTTGCCTTCATTTCGGCGTGTTGCTGGGCCCATTCCAGAGGGGACTCCTTCAGCCACTGTTGCTTCTGGTAGCTGGGGGCCAGCTGGGCCCAGACGGAATAGTAGCCGTCCTTGTCGTCCGAGGGCACCAGGTACACCTTGTGTTTGTGTTCCCCGATTTCGAGCACATAGGCGCCGGTCCTCTGGCGTTTCCAGTCCATTCGGGCCAGCATGTTGAGGGCGAGATCCTGCGTTCGGCGTGAGACCTTCGTCATGCGCTCCTCGCGCTCTTCGCGTTCCTGGAGCTCTCGCTTCTTCGTCTCGGTGATGCTCTCGCCGTTCAAGAGAGTCATGTCTAGAGCTTTGCTCAAGGTCAGGGGCTGGATCCGGTGTTTGAGGCAATTATCGGTGATGTCGAGGATAATCGCGTCTTTCTTCCCCGGAGCCAGTCGTGTCCCGCGACCAACACACTGGGTAAACAGTGCCCTTGATTTGGTGGGGCGGGCCATGATGATACAAGAGGTCTGGGGAGCGTCGAATCCCTCGGTGAGTACGCCGCAATTGCACAGCACTTCTACAGAGCCCCGCTCATACTCGTGCAGAATCCGCTTGCGCGCCTCGGATGGCGTTTCCCCGCTGACCACTTCGGAGCGGACGCCCATCTCGGTGAAGGTTTCCGCTAGGTGGGCCGCGTGCTCAATGGTGACCGCGAAGCAGATCCCTTGTCGTCCCTGGCAGTGCTTCTTATAGGCAAGGACAATGGCCCTGTTGCGCTCGGAGGTGTCAACTGCGACCTCGAGCTCATCTAGCTTGAAATCTCCCGCCTGGGTATGGACGTCATCCAGTGAGGTGGTGGTCGGGATAGCTATGGCCCTCAGATCGCAGAGGAACCCCTGCTCAACCATATCGATGATTGATGCGGAGAATACCGGCTCTCCGAAAATGGCTTCGATACTTTGCTTATCCAATCTATCGGGTGTTGCGGTGACCCCCAGAACAAAAGTATCTGGCAGCGCGTCGAGTACCGCCTGGTAACCGCCAGCTGAGCTGTGATGACACTCGTCGATGATGACCAACCCATACCCGAACAGCTTGAGGTTCCGGAGGTGTTCGGGGCGGCTAATCGTCTGAATAGAGGCGACGGTGATGGGTGCCCCATATTCGTGGCGCCCTGCCCCTACCTGCCCGATGATCGCGGTGGGATCCACCAGGCGGAACTTATCTGCGGCCTGCTGTAGCAACTCTTGCCGGTGTGCGATGATGAGCGTGTTGAGGCCGAGCCGCCGCGCTATCTCGGTAAAAACGATCGTTTTCCCGCCTCCGGTGGGCAAAACTACGAGCGCTTTCCCTCCCTGCGGCTGCAGGTTGTAGGAGGCAATAACCCGATCTATACACGTTTCCTGGTACGGACGCAGTGTGATCGTAGAGGGTGTTAGTATCACTTGGCACCTCCGATCGCACAGGGCTCGGAGGTTGCTGGGGCCAGGAGCGTACGTAATGCGTTCAGAGCACACTTATTATGGTAGTGAGCATTGGCTGGCCGCGGTGATTTAGGTGAGAGCATGCGGCTGATCTCGTTGAGAGGGGTAGGAGCATCGCTCAAGCCATAATAGCGCCGGACGACAAGTTTCTGTTTTTCGGGGAGCGCCTCAATAGCGCTGTAGAGGGAAGCATATTCCTCTTCTAGCGGCTTGGAAGTTTCTAAGCGCACTTCTACAGAGAGTGTATCAGCAAAAGGCGTCTCTGTTTCCCGTTGCACTGGTACATCCAGGCTTAGAATAGAAAGAGGTTTCTGGTAACTATGCCAGGTCTTGATGAGGTCAGATCTCCCGTTGACATAGTACTCGATCATCGCCCTTTTCGCGACTTTCACCAGATACCTATAGGGATCTTCTTTGGTCAGAGCATTTTGCAGAGCTTCGAGGACAGCGACGTTCGCTTCCTGTACCAGATCATCGCATTCGACATGATGGCTATTGTGAAGGTTATTATAGATGTGCTTGGTTGCCATCGCTTTGATGCAGGGTTGAAGAGAAAGGATAATTTCATCTCTTACAGGCTCCCCAGCTTGTGCGCGTGCAACCAGAGCTTGTTGTTGTACCCGTGTAGGGCTGACATTTGTTTTCCAGGCCATAGCATCTTGCTCCTCATGGCGCTTGACGTCAAGCCTCCAACACGGGATACTATGGAGGAGGACTTGACTGTCGGGACGAAAGCACGTTTACGAGAAAAGTTTCTCAATCGGGCTTGGTATGTGGCGCATGCCAAGCCTTTCTGCTTGCTAGCGGTGTGTGCGCATGTAGTATTCCTCATCGCTTATATCAAGAGGGCGGCTCGCTGGATAAGGCCGAGGAATAAATGCCGCCTTTGGGATATGTTGGCCGTGATCCGTATTGGTCAAGATATGGCTATAGTGACCTCTCACTAAGGCTGAAGCCAGGTAAATTCCGAGAATCAATCCAGCGATTAACCCCAGCAATCCTGAAACCGCAATCCAGGGCAACATCTGAGTTAGCATAGCTCTTTCTCCTTTCAAAATATAACTTTACGGCCGTTATTTGTCTTTCTTTGCCCTTCTTTGATCATTTTTGCTTGCGCTGATCGAAGTATACGGCCGTATCTTCTCCAATGTCAATGCTTTTTTAGCGGATTTTAGCAAAGATGAACGATTACAGCTAAACAAATTGATTTCTTTGCAACTATATGCTAGTATCTAGCCAATACAATATACAGAAAAGGGAGGATTTTATGACCACATTTGAAGACCTACGAACCAATGCTGGATTGACTATCACTCAATTATCGAAAGAAGCGGACATATCCCGTGCAACGATCGAAAAGATTGAGAAAGGAAAGCCTGTCAGAGCGGCATTGGCTGCGCGTGCCTGTATCGCGTTGAGCAAACATCTTGATCGATCTGTAACTTTTCAAGAGCTCGGTATTCAAACCGTTCGGTAGACTCTGTTGTACGATTGAGGAACGGTTTGCCATGTTACTTAACGCGGTTTTGGTATTTATGTGCCTATATGCTTTGTTCACGTTGAAACCTTCCTATTTAATGATGTATGCTAAAGACGCGGCTGTCTTAACGCTAATAATACTTCACACAGAAAAAGAGGAGAATGTCGTAAAGCGGACGTTATACTCACGTTTATAGTGTCGTTACCACCTGTCATTTACCTGTCGTTTGTGCTGTAATGCTCCATTTTAAAGATGTTTTTTGCTTGACCCTACTGTCGTAGAACCTTAGAATTCATTTAAGGGGCTGAGATGAACCAGAAGCTACGCAATGCCAGGAAGCAACGGTTATGGTCACAGGCTTTCGCTGCAGATAAGGCTGAAGTAAGTGAACGCACCTATATGCGCTGGGAGCTAGGTACACAAACACCCAGAGGGTATAATCTGAGTTTACTGTGTCAGGCTTTTGGAATGTCTCCTCGGGATCTGGGATATACGGATGACGGACATTTGCTAGATACAATTGGAGATGCAACCGCATCGAAAAGTGTTCCGGCGCAGCCTTCAATCTACGAGTTGCAGGAAAGTCAAAGCCCATCAATCATAGTGTTAACGAGGGAGCAAGCATCATATCTCTCTTCCATACTAATAGGAGAGGACAAAATGGCGCACTTTGACGAGTCACGGCGGAACGCACTAAAGCAGTTGCTGGGCGTATCAGGATTAACACTGGCAATGCCTATGAACGAACTGATAAACCCTGAACCGTGGGACCGGCTTAGCAGAGGACTTACCAAGCCAACAAACATTAATGAGGAAACTTTAGCACATTTTTCAAAGCTAGTAGATACTTGCTGGGGACTGAATAATGCGAGCCAGCCCGAGACCGTACAGGAGATTCTGCCGACCTTCCTGCCGAGGGTAGAGACCCTGGCCCAAACCTATTCAAAAAACCAGAAAATGGCCGCAGCGATTGCCTCGCAGGGATACATACTTGCGGCCGAGGTGGACAAGGGCAACGTTCCTGCCCTAGAGAGGTACTGTGATTTAGCAGTGCAGTATAGTCAGCTTACAGGTGACTATAGTATCCAGGTGGCTGCCCTTAAGCAGATGGCAACGATCGCTCTCGTCGCCAAGAAGACCGATAAGGCCCTGCAGACATATCAGAGAGCGCTCCCTCTTACACGTTATGTGTCGCCTCTGCTACGCGCCAGAATATATATGGGATTGGCCAGCGCCTACGCGCGATGTGGAAACCAGCAAGATGCGCTGAGGTATAGAGGCCGCGCACACGAAGTGTTCCCCTCGCAGCCGGAAGAAGACCCAAGTTTCCTGTATACGGTTTGTAATGAAGCAGTCCTCCATCTGTATGATGGGCTGACATACATGGACTTAGACCAGCCTCAACAGGCCTGGGACGCGCTGGCACAAGTAGATGGACTTAATCCCAAGTTCCCTGTTGCAGAAAGTTGGCGTATTGAGATCATCAATCTGCAAGGAAGTGCGGCGGCTGAATTGGGAAATCTTGAGATGAGTTGCGCATATGTCGAAGCTGGGGCTAACGCTGCCGCTGAACAGGGGTATGAAATTTGGCAAAGCGAGTCTGCGGATGTCTTTAAGCAGATCCAGCTGCGCTGGCCCAGCGAAACCCGTGTCCAGAATCTGGAGGGTTTGTTTCAACAGGGCAGTTGAGGCTTGAGGAGTAAGCTTGGTTTATCATCTTGTTCATTGTCACTTCCTAGCGTCTAGGGACAGGATGCTTTTCAGTTATGACGACGTACTCAAACGCTATTAATGTGTTTCTTTCGTATGCTCATGAAGATGAGCCATTGCGTGATGAGTTGATGAAGCATCTCAGTTCACTCGAACGCCAGGGACTCATCTCAACCTGGTTCGATCGGAAGGTCGTTCCAGGTACTGACTGGGCTAGGACGATTGATGAACGATTAAATCGCGCATCGATCATCCTTCTGTTGGTCAGCTCGGATTTCCTCGCATCAGATTATTGCTATCAGGTCGAGATGAAACGTGCGTTGGCCCGCAACCAGGCTGGCCAGGCTCGCGTCATTCCCGTGATATTGCGTCCAGCTGACTGGAAAGGCGCCTTATTTTCTCATTTACAAGTCTTGCCAACTGATGCCAAGGCAATTACCACATGGAGCAATCGCGATGAGGCGTTTGTGGATGTGGTGACTGGTATCCGCCGGGCCATCGAAGACTTGTCATTGTTGCCAGCCAGTTCCGCACGTGCCACTTTGCCGTCTATCTGGAACATTCCCTATCCTCGTAACCCCTTCTTTATGGGGCGAGATGAGGTCCTCATACAGCTACATGCCCAATTGCAAGGGGGGCAGGCCATGGCGCTTTCCCCGTCCCCCACAGCTATCAGCGGGCTTGGAGGAATTGGCAAGACACAGATCGCTACGGAATACGCCTATCGCTACCATCAGGACTATGTAGCTGTCTTGTGGGCACGTGCTGAGAGTCAGGATGCGCTCATTTCTTCCTACATCGCGATTGCCAAGCTTCTTAATCTCCCTGAAGGCGATGCGGATGAGCAGGAGATCACTATAGAGGCCGTCAAAATGTGGCTACAGAACCATCAGAAGTGGTTGCTCATTCTTGATAATGTGGATGAATTGGATGTGCTACCACCGTTTTTGCCAACAGTTCCCGGAGGTCATATTCTGCTGACTACCCGTGCCTGGGATATGCAGCGGCTCGCCACACGCTTGGAAGTGGAAACGTTGCCTGATGAACAAGGCGCTGCGTTATTTTTGCGACGAGCCGGGCTGTTGGCTCCTGATGCCGATTTGCTGCAAGTGCCGCTTACAGATCAGCAATTAGCAGTTTCAATCACCTACACTCTGGGGGGATTACCTCTGGCTTTAGATCAAGCAGGAGCCTATCTGGAAGCGACTGGGATAAGTTTGTCGGAATATCAAGAGATTTATCAAACCCATCGACAAACGTTGCTTCATGATCGCCGTTCTCGCATTTCTGATCATCCTGAGGCTGTGGCTACTACCTGGTCTCTTTCCTTTAGACGCGTTCAGGAGAAGAATTATGCTGCTGCCGATCTGTTACGCCTGTGTGCTTATTTTGCCCCTGACGCCATTGCCGAAGAAATTCTGACCCTAGGTGCTTCAGTTCTGGGACCGGTGCTGGCTCCTCTCGCTTCTGATGCTTTACTACGCAATCAAGCTATCGAAGTATTACGGACCTATTCACTGGTTCGGCGTGATCCCAGAGAACGAACGCTCTCCGTGCATCGGCTGGTCCAGGCGGTACTCCAGGATGAGTTAGAGGAGGAAGAGCAGCGTATATGGGCTGAGCGTGCGATGTTGGCAATTAATGCAGCATTTCCAGATGCGAAACATCGAACCTGGCCACAGTGTGAACGGCTTCTGAGGCAAGCAATCACAGGAACGCAGATTATCCAACAATACCAGATCGCTACCTGGAAAGCGAGTCGTTTGCTTTATAAGGTAGCATCCTACCTTCAGGATCGTGCTCGTTATCGTGAGGCAGAGCCGTTGTACCAGCGAGCCTTGGGCATCTTGGAGCCGAGCCTGGGAACTGGGCATCCTGATGTGGGCTATCCACTCCATAATTTAGCGAATATCTACCTAGAACAGGGCAAGTATGCAGAGGCGGAGCCGTTGTACCAGCGAGCCCTGCACATCTGGGAGCAGAGTTTGGGAGCCGAGCATCCTGATGTGGGCTATCCCCCCCATAATTTGGCGGAACTCTACCGAGAGCAGGGCAAGTATGCAGAGGCAGAGCCACTGTACCAGCGAGCCCTGCATATCTGGGAGCAGAGCCTAGGAGCCGAGCATCCTCAGGTGGCCTCTTCGCTCAACGGATTGGCGGAACTCTACCGAAAGCAGGGCAAGTATGCAGAGGCGGAGCCACTGTACCAGCGAGCCCTGGGCATCTTGGAGCAAAGCCTGGGAGCCGAGCATCCTGATGTGGGCTATCCGCTCCATAATTTGGCGGAACTCTACCGAGAGCAGGGCAAGTATGCAGAGGCGGAGCCGTTGTACCAGCGAGCCTTGAGCATCTTGGAGCAAAGCCTAGGAGCCGAGCATCCTGATGTGGCCTTTCCGTTCAACGGATTGGCGGAACTTTACCGAGAGCAGGGCAAGTATACAGAGGCGGAGCCACTGTACCAGCGAGCCTTGAGCATCTTGGAGCAGAGTCTGGGACTTGAGCATCCTCGCACCCGAACAGTTCGTGATAATTATGCCCTCCTATTACAAAATATGGATCCCAACACACAACAAAGCCGATAGGAAAGTTTCTCGATTTGTTTTAGAGATGATGTATCATCTCGCAATTACCTAATGCACTTTGAGGTTTCTTTGAATGCGCTTGTATTGCTGTTTGAGAGAGGGAAAATCTGACATCCACTTTGACATCCACTTTGACATCCACTTGCACGAACAAAAGGGGATAACACCGGCTGGTTTTGCACAAGAATTGTAGAGCGGTGAGCGTGATGTGGACGTCGTGGAGGGCTATGCTCTGGTCAAAAATGGGGAATTGTGTTATTGTTATGAACAGGACAATTTTATTGGGAATACTCGTCCTCACAGATCGTAATACATTCTTAGAGGAAATGCTTATGGATAGTTCTCTTCAACGTGCTAATCCCGCTACAGACGATAGAGAGAGCACTGTTGTCGCTGATTATGAGGAGGATGCGCTGGCTGCTGAGGAGGAACATCATATCCACTTACCGAATCCTAGCTTGTGGCCTGTGTTACTTAGTGTCGCAATTCTGGTTTCGATAGTTGGTTTGTTGTTCATTCCCGATGCACCATGGCTGACTCTGGTTGGCGCTGTCTTCGTGCTTGTAGGTATTCTTGGGTGGGCACTAGAAGATCCGATGGCCGCACCAGAAGAAACATATATTTCTTCTCCACAGTTAGGCGGAGCTCTGGCAAAATTTTATATTGGTCAAACAGTCATTGATAGAAGTGGTGAGTCGCTGGGTGCAGTGCAGGCTCGCCTGGGCAACTATATTCTGGCTGATCGTGGCGGTTTCGCCATGAAGGTCTATTATGTGCCGCTACGTTTTATTGAGAATAACATTATCAATGATGTTGTGCGTTTAAAGGTTAACGAAGTGGATCTGCTGAAGCGTGGTCTTGACCGCGTACCGGCTGATCTCTATGATGAGTCACCTGAGTTTGGTGTACCAGAGGTAAAAGGTGTACCAATGTTTGCGCGTGGCCCACTGTCTCCAGCCGAGACCGGTCACTACAACTATGGTCCAAATTTCCCTGGCATTAACACCGATGCGGCTGGCTCATATCTTCCTGAAGAGGTACGCCCGACACCTCAACGCTATGTGTCTGACCGCCGAGGCTACAATACACGAAGATCACTTCCACCCCGTGTTGTGGCTGCAGACTAAACAAAAAGGATGCGAGCATAGCCCGCATCCTTTTTTGCCCCGCGTTCCAGCGGAAATGCATCTTCTTAAAGTATCAGTAATCACTGATAATCGTAGAACCCCTTGCCGCTTTTCTTTCCATAATATCCCGACTGCACCATACGGCGTAGCAACGGAGGAGGAGCATAGAGCGGATCTTTGTATTCATCATAGATCGCTTCTGCCGCCCAGAGTGTCGTATCGAGTCCTACATAGTCCAGCAATGTAAATGGACCCATGGGATAGCCACAGCCGAGTTTCATGGCCGTATCGATGTCATCGCGGCTGGCTACACCGTTTTCCAGCATGCGAACTGCTGAGATCAGATAAGGGATGAGCAGGAAGTTGACGATAAAGCCCGCTGTATCTTTTGCCAGTACCGGCGTTTTACCTAGCGAACGGGCAAACTGCTGGACGGTTTCAATAGTTTCATCCGACGTTGAAATTGTACGTACGATTTCAACCAGTTGCATGACTGGAGCAGGATTAAAGAAGTGCAGGCCCGCTACTTTGTCGGGTCGTCTGGTAACTGCTCCCATCTGGGTTACGCTTAATGAAGAAGTATTGCTCAACAGTAGGGCCTCGGGTTTGAGTAAGCGATCGAGCATCGGATATAGACGTAATTTCTCTTCCATATTCTCGATTACCGCTTCGATAATCACGTCACAATCGGCCAGATCCTCCAGATTGATTGTACCGCGCAGACGCTCGCGTGTTTCTGCAGCCTGCTGTGCCGTAAGCTTGCCCTTGCTCTCCATTTTCTGCCAGGCGGCATCTATCCGTGCCAATCCTTTATCAAGTAGTTCTTGATTAATTTCCCGCACAAGCGTCGTATATCCCGCTTGCGCGCAGGTCTGCGCAATACCTCCACCCATTAAGCCGCATCCGATAACGCCAACTTTGCGAATTTCCATTGATGCTTTTCTCCTCAAGTTAAATATAAAAAGTAAATAATCAGAAAAGAATGTATCTCGACTAAAAATTCATGATGAGCTAAAAGCACCCAACATGAATAGGCGAAAACCAACTATGAAATTACTTCTCTGAAGTATCTACTCTATAGTATACGCTTTTTGTTGATCCCTGGTGTAGAAACGAAATGAAGGCCATTAATTACTGTGACGATGATTGAGCGTCAGCCTGTTCGGTATGCTCGAACTCTTTCCATCGGCCCATGGCTGAGGCGATCAGCGGTTTGCCATCGACCTGGCGCTCCTGAGATAGGCGCCACTGTTTGTAACTACTATGGGCCGCGACGGCCGGTCCTAGCTCATTTTTGATGATGAAAGAGTAGTCTTCAGCTTGAGGTGGAAATAGATAGCCATAGTGGCCATCTTCAAGATAGAAATAGTGTCCTTTTTCCTGGTGCCAGGCCCGAATATCCTCCTGGCCATGTATGCGTTGACCGTGCTCATGCTGCTCCAGATCATAGATGAGTGGACCAATGGGGAAGCAGTGTAGATGAGCATGATAGACCGTCTGGTGGAAGATGCCATGTTCCCAATACACTGGCTCAGTATAGTTGAGCTCAAAAAAACGTCGCACTTCTTGCTTGAGATCGAACAATTCGGCATCGAGGCTGGCCGGGGCATCTCCATAACAGGTATAGTGTTGTTTAGGGATAATCAGCAGGTGGCCTTCAACTACAGGTGCATGGTCAGCTACCAGACGTAAGTTTGGTGTTTCCTTCATTACCATCGGAGCAATATGTTCCATCTGGCAAAATGTACATTCGCGTTTAATATCCAACAGGGAATTTTTATGGGTATCTGAAGATGCGCTGCTCTGACGCTGCATGCAGTGAACTCCTTTGTCTTGTTGTTCCTCATTTGAATAAAGTATATGGGCATATATAGAGTATGGTACAAGACGACGCGTAGAGATGTATCACCTGGTATCATACTCTATTGAAGGTTGTTATTACATTTTAACCTGCATGGCGGAACCCTGCCTCATTCATAGTAAGAGAAGCGCCTTCAGCCTGCACGCCAGCGTCGATAACTTCTGCGATGATCAGTGTTGAGTCCCCGGCCGGCATGGTATTCTGTACCTTACAGGTGATCCAGGCCAACGCATCATTCAGGACCGGGTAGGTATCTTGCTGTAAGCTGTAGCTAATGCCTGCCAGTTTATCAGGATTTTTGTTGTATGATCGACCCAACTGGCCTGCCAGATCGCGTTGCCCTGTTTTCAAAACATTGATCGTGAATGCCTGGCTATGCTGAATCATCGAAAGCGATTTCGCATCGTTCTCAATAGAAACAGCGATCAATGGAGGCTCAAAAGAGACCTGTGTGAGCCAATTGGCTGTAAATGCATTTACAACCTCATCTTCTTTGCTCATAACCACATAGAGTCCATAGGTAAATGTACGTAATGCTTGCTTTTTTACTGCCGGGTCCATGGTATCTCACCTCACTTTTGCTATATTACTTATCTTTATTGTAATCTCTGGACGGATCTGGTATCCAGTCACCTGTGCTTAGAGTTGCTCAAGAGTTTGCCAGTTGCTGCTAGCCAGTACTTTGCCGCTATGACACTAGTATGCGTTTAAATACGTGTATATGAGACAAGAGGGCTATGAAAAGCGGCAGTTTAAGGGCGACCAGGACCATCCACACGACTTATGCGTGCTATATATTATATATATACACTATCTGCATGATTGTCTTGAAAGGGGAGCTTATCCAGTGCGAAGGTATTCAATTACTGCAAGCTTAACTACGTTGTGGTTATGTTTGATGCTAGAGTTGAATGGTTGTGGTTCCAGTAGCACACCACCAACCGCTTCACATCCTACTCATACGAGTACGCCTGCTGGTGCGAAAGCAAGCGCGACGCCACAGACCAATCAAGGAACCTCAACGTCGGCTGTCTCTGAGATCTTAGCTCATCCTGCGGCTGGCAATCAGCGTGTCAAGGTATCTGTAGCATCTAATATACGCGGTGGAACGTTTGCGCAAGATCGTTATCTCAATGTTCCTCCACATATGCAGATTTCCGTCTATGCTCGCATTCCCAAAGCTCGTTTTATGGCAGTGACGCCTGATGGAGATTTACTGGTTTCAGTGCCAGATGAAGGGAAAGTTGATCTGGTGCGGTCC
The DNA here is from genome assembly GCF_016587435.1 of Dictyobacter formicarum. The sequence goes on along the minus strand of NZ_BNJJ01000002.1, from coordinate 545,778 downwards.
AATCAACAGGGGAATTCTAGTATATCAACATTTGTGGGCGGTTTACGGCGTCCGCAGGATATCGTGTTCCATACGATTGGTCAACAGGCATATGTCTATATCTCTGAAACTAATCAGGTCAATCGTTTCCTTTATCAAAAAGGTGATACCCAGGCTCACAATCGTCAGATAGTGGTCAAGGGATTGCCAGACAGCAGTAGCCCTGAACTGCATGGTGCCTATGGTCATGAACTGAAGAACATTGCGTTGGATAGTAACAATAAATTATATGTCTCAATCGCCTCAACCTGTAACGCTTGCCTGGCGGATACCCGGAGCAATCCACTGCGAGGCGCTATCTATCAGTATAATGCAGATGGTACACAGGGGCATCTTTATGCACACGGATTGCGCAACGCTGAAGGACTGGCTTTTGTCCCGGGCAGCAACGAGCTCTGGGTTGCGGTTAATAATCGCGATAACATCCTGTATCCCCATCAAGACGCAACCGGTCAATATGGACAACGAATTCCAGCATATGTAGATAATCATCCACCAGAAGAATTTACCCATGTACAGGAAGGGGCCAACTACGGCTGGCCGTTTTGTAATCCCAATCAAGATCAGGGTCTCAATCACATGCCTTTCGATCGCGATGTCGAGTTTAACGCCGATGGCCATGTGAACTGTGATCAGATGCAGCGCATTGATAAAGGAATACAGGCCCATTCAGCACCGCTTGGCCTGACTTTTCTACAGGATCCAGTGGCTGCAAACCCACAACATACAGGTGCATTGATCAGCCTGCACGGCTCCTGGAATCGTACCGTGCCAACCGGCTATAAAGTCATCTACTTCCCCTGGAACAATCAGTCCCACCAGCCAGAACAGCAAATCGATCTGGTGACTGGCTGGCAGGATAACACATCTGTATGGGGACGTCCGGTTGATACAGCTATTGATCACCAGGGTAACATCTTTATCTCGGACGATTTAAATGGTACCGTCTATAAGCTTGCGTATCAGCCATAAGGTGGTGGCTAGGAGATTGCTGCGACCTGCCCCTGTGTCATGCCCTGGAGGTCCCGGGGTGTAAGCTGAAAGACAGCAAAAGGCGTACCGGCTGCAGCCCAGATCTGGTCATACTGCAAAAGATCCTGATCAATAAAAGTGGTTAGTGGCTCGGGATGACCGACGGGGGCAACTCCGCCAACGGCGTAGCCGGTATGCTGGCGTACAAAGTCTGGATTGGCGCGCTCAATTGGTTCTCCAACCAGTTCGCCTAGTTTTTTTTCATTGACACGGTTAGAGCCACTGGCAACTACTAATATAGGTTTGTGTGTATCCTTTGTCTTAAAGATCAACGATTTTACAATCTGGGCTACCTGGCAACCGATGGCCTGAGCCGCTTCTTTCGCGGTGCGGGTCGATTCGGCTAACTCCACCACCTCAACCTGGTAGCCCAGCGTCTGTAACGTGTTCTGGACAAATCTGGCTCTCGCTTTCATTTCCTGAGACATACAGCGTTGCTCTCCTGTTTTTTTCTTATTATAAGTCATTATCATCCACTATTGTGTGTATAAACCGGTAATTGCTATTATGCGTGCCATAAATTTAAAAAAAAGCAGAGATACTGATGACCATTATGAGTATCTCTGCTTTTGAAGACGATGATCTTATGCGCGTTTTGCGCAGAGCTGATTACTGGTCGGTTCAGCGCAGCAGAACCAGGACTCAGTCAGGTGGGGAAGTTCTTTGCGTTCGCCATACTGGCGCATTGCCTTAAATGCGGATAGCTTCTGTTCCTGCATAGCAAGAGCGCGAGCTTTGATCTGGAAAAAGGTCATTACCGCGTCTGAACCCATCTGCTCGGCCTGTTCTACCAGGGCGGCAACCTGCTTTTGCAGCTCATCCATGCGTGGATCGGGATGGGCCCAGCGATAGCCAAAGGCGGCAGGATCAAATTCACCGATCCAGCTCGAACTGTTGGGGGTAGCCAGGTGTGCCGAGCCAGGAGGAATGAGCAGACGGATTGAGAGGTGAACCGGATCAATGTGTTCAATGAAGTGTCCCTGCTCGAAGAAATTGAGTAACTCAATATAACTATCAAGTGTTTCCCAGGGAGTAAAAGGCAGCAGTGATGGGCGCAGCGTAATACCGACCCGCTCCATTTCAGCAAAAGCTTCTGCCACATCGGCGGCGGTATGGTTTTTTGCCAGCTCTTGTAGCACTGTATTGTTCAGCGACTCGACCGCTGATACCACAAAGACACAGCCCAGCTCTTTCATTTCTGGTAGAAACTGTCGATGCTTTAATAAGTGCTCAATCTTAATAGTTGCATCGAAGGTCAGCTCGGGGAACTCCTGGTGCATCGCCCGCGTAATGCGTAATGCATGGGTCGGACCATTCCAGAAATCGGGATCGCCAAAGGTAATATGCTGGGCGCCTCGTGCCACCTGTGCGCGAATATCGGCCAGCACAATTTCTGCCGGGACCGCGAAGAAGCGTCCATGGTAAATCGGCGTTACCGGACAATGGACGCAAGTGTGCTTGCAGCCTCGTGTGGCCTCAGTATAGCCTACCACACGCGTTTCCGTGCCCTGTTCCATACGCGCATAGCGCTCTAATGCGGGCAAATGATCGCGTTCGGGCACCATAAATGGTGTGCGTTGAATCCACGGGCCGCTGACATGACCACGGCTATACACGCCTGGAATACCTTCATCTCTATCTTGCTCGACCGCTGCAATCAATTGGCAGAGTGGAGCCTCATATTCACCCCCAATAGCCGCATCGATAGCATGCTGCTCAAGCAAATGGCCGGCATTGAGCAGGGCATAAAGGCCATAAAAGCAGATATAAGCAGCTGGATTGAGCATGCGAATATGTTGCGCAACCTGTTCGCCCAACCGCATTGCCGTATGCATTGGGACCGAAATGGCCACAAAGCGTGCCTGGCGAATTGCCTCATCTGAAAGTGTATCAACTGCCGTATCGACACACACCGGCAAATAGTCGGCCTGCTTCAGCATAGCCGACAAAGATGCCAGGTGGAAAGGTTGATGTCCCAATTCATAGCACGAAATTAATAGAATATCTCCGTGCTTCCTCATTTCTTTCGTGGTGCGCCTCCTCCCCCTTTGCGCTGTGGTGCGCCTCCGCTGCCCGATCCAGCGGTCTCAGGCGTCCAACCTTCTGGCATAGAGGCATTCTGTCCAAAGAAAAACTCTTCCATTTGTTCGCGTAAGATTTTACGAGCCTCTGGATCCGCCATATTCAACCCATAATGGTTGATAATCAACACTTGCTGTGCTGGCCACATATCGTAGGCTTGTTGTGAAATTTGTTCGTAAATGCGTTGCCCCAGCTTTCCTGGAAACGGAGGTTTCTCCAACCCAGGAAGTTCACGCTGTAACTTAACGCAATAAACCGTTCTAGGCATATGAACTCTCTCCCATAAAGGGTAATGATAAAGACCATTGAGCAGCTCGCACTTGCCGTTAATGGAAAAACATCAGCCAATGCATAGCATCTTACTCGTTATTGTACTATGTTGGCAACTATTATTGCACGCCTTTCTCAGAATCTTTTGTTGATCAGGCAGGTATTTTCTATCAGACAGAGAGCCTGTTTGACAGCGGAAGAGAGATTTGTTACTATTTTTGAACGTTTGTTTACCAGAAAGTCGCAATAGGTAAGCAGGCAGTACGATGAAAAGGATAGGAGAGATGTCAAAAGCTTCTTCATCAGGGACACGCATTCTGTTCTTTGGGATGGAATGTGATTTTTCGATACCTTCCTTAGAATCGCTACTTCAGAATGGAATTGAGGTTTGCGCAGTCGTTATCCCTGCCGATGGAGCTTCATTGCCTGGCATTCATGTTACTCCTGCTATTGTGCCAAAAACTCCTCCCCAACAACGACGTAGCTGCTTACCCATGCTCTCTACTGCTAATCCATCACTCACGCAGCTGGCGTGGACGCATTCTGTTCCTGTCTGGCAGGTGCGCAAACTGAACGATTCCGAAACGCTGAAAACGCTTGCTGCCTATCATCCAGATATTCTCTGCGTCGCTTGTTTCTCAAAGCTCATTCCGCGCTCCATTGTAGACCTGGCGCGCCTGGGAGGTATAAATGTGCATCCCTCATTGCTTCCGGCCAATCGTGGCCCCGTGCCGCTTTTTTGGACCCTGCAAGCAGGAGAGGAGCAGACCGGTGTCACAATTCATCAGCTTACCGACACATTAGATAGCGGGCCGATCCTGGCACAGCAAACAATTGCAGTGCCAGAAGGAATCCGTTATGGAGAACTAGAGGCGCTCTGTGCCAGTTGTGGTGCACAGCTTTTAGTGCAAACAGTGCAGGCTCTGGCGGCTGGGCAGAGCCATGCGCGGCCCCAGGATGAAGCATTGAGTAGCTATCACCCTTATCCGGGTGATAATGAATATGTTGTCAACGCCCGTGAGTGGGGGGCGCGGCAATTGTACAATTTTATTCGCGGCGTAGCCAGTGTCGAGCGACCGGTTGAAATTCTCTGTGAGGATCGTTATGTACTGGCAAGCGACGCTATTTCATATAGTTTTGATGGTGCAGAGATAGCAATAGATGCTATACAGCAAGATGGTCATGGAGAAGCAACAATTGTCTGCCATGACGGCCACTTGCGAGTATACTATATTTGAACGACATGACAACGCTTTTTGATATTTTTCAAGAAGAGGATGAAGCCAGGCAGTGTATCTTAAACGACTAGAAATGCTCGGGTTCAAGAGTTTTGCCTCGAGAACCTTACTCGAATTTAGCCCTGGTATTACGGCGGTGGTAGGGCCCAACGGAGCTGGAAAATCCAATGTGGCAGATTCCATGCGCTGGGTATTGGGCGAACAGAGTATGCGGCAGTTGCGGGGAAAGAAGAGCGACGATATTATTTTTGCGGGTGGACAAGGAAAAGCTCCGCTGGGCATGGCTGAGGTCTCGCTTACGCTCGATAACAGCACTGGCTGGGTGCCCTCTGAATACAGCGAAATTACCGTCACGCGACGTAGCTATCGCTCAGGCGAGAATGAATACCTGATCAATAAGCAGAAGGTCCGTCTCAAAGACGTACTGTTGCTACTGGCGCAAGCACGCATAGGGCACGACTCTTATACCGTTGTGGGTCAGGGTCTCATAGATGCGGCCTTGAGTTTGCGTGCGGAGGAGCGACGTGCGCTGTTTGAAGATGCCGCCGGCATACGCCCTTTTCAGGTGCAGCGTACCGATGCCGAGACGCGTCTGAAGCAGACGGAGCAGAACGTGGAGCGCCTGCGTGATATTGTGAGCGAAATCGAGCCACGTCTTGCTCCCCTGGCTGAGCAGGCCAAACGGGCCCTAGAGTTCTCCCGGTTAAATGATGAGCTACACGACGTCCTGTTATCCTGGTATGCACTACAATGGCGGCGGCTACGTGTTACCCGCGAATATGCTGAACTGGCGGAACGTGAGCAGGGCCAGAAGGTCCGTCAGGCAGAGGCCGAATTGCAGATGCTCACAGAGCAATCGCAAGCATTGCGTAACAAGCGACAGCAGATTCAGGTCCAGATCAGTGAAGCACGCACATCCTGTGATAAAGCCAACGAGTTGGTGCGCTGGTTAGAGCGCGACCTGGCTGTCAACGAAGAGCGTATCGGTGGTCTGGAGCGTCAGCGTAATGATATACAAGCCGAAGAGCGCCGTTTACGTGAGCGCTCAATTGCATTGCAAAAGCAATTGATCGACCTGGAGGAGCAGTGTGACCTGGCGGATGAGGCAGTCGATAATGGTGCCACGCAACTTGCCAGTTTAGAAGGCAAAGTGGCCCAGGCGCAGAAAGAATATGAGATGGACGAGCGCCGGCTACGTTCGGCTCAGAGTGACCTGGTGCAGGTACAGGCTCGCCTGGGCTCAACCCAGACTGAACTGGGGCGTTTGCAGAAGCAGTTAGGAGAGCGTAACCGCACGCTGGCCAGTCGCCGCGACACAATCTCTCAGGCTCAACAATCCCAGCGCACCCTTGAAGGTCGGCTGATTGAGGAACGTGGCCGTCTGGAGACAGTGCGTACTGAAGAGCAGCAAATGCTCCAGCGCAAGCAAAATATTGCCAGAGCTATCGCTGATGCCCAGCAAGAGTTGGAACGCATGAAAGCTACGCTGGCCGAAGCTGAGCGCCGGAAGCGCACTACCGTAGATCGCCTGAATATGCTCAAGAACTGGCGGCAAAGCCTCAGTGGCTATAGTGATGGCGTGCGAGCACTCTTACGAGCCCCTGCCGCCGATGTCAGTGGCCTGGTTGGTCCTGTGCCACAATTAGGCGTCGTCGCCAGTGGAATGGAGATGGCCCTGGAGGCCGCCCTGGGACCTTATATGCAGGCTGTCGTAGTACGGACACTGGCTGATGCACAACGGGGCCTGGCGCACCTGCAGAAAACGCAGGCGGGCCGGGCTATGATTATCTGGATGGAACGGGTTGAAGAGGATGAGGATGAAGACATCCAGGAAGTACGCACTATTCAGGGCCAGGTTGAAGAACGCGTGCTCCAGCGCTACCTGGAGACGGCTCCAGAACTGAAGCCGCGCATCCTGGGTTTTGCCTGGAAGCAACTGCAATGTGAGCCCCGCTTCATACCGATCTTCATGCGTCTCTTGCATGGTGTTGTCCTGGCCCAGGATCTGGCCGCAGCCCACGAATTACTGTCCTGGGGTATAGAGCTTAGCATCTCATCGGATAGCGATCTACCTTTTACTTCGCTGGTCACTGTGGCTGGTGAGGTCCTGCATATAGATGGCTGGCTGACTGGCGGTAGCGGGAAAGCCGGAGTACAACAAGGACTGTTGGCTTATGAGCGCGAACTGCGTGAGTTACCACAGCATCTGGAAGAGATTAATCTCATGATTAATCAGTTGCATGACATGATGAGCGAAGCGCAACGAAAACAAGAAGGACGTCGCGCCGAGCAGAACGCAACTGAGAAAGAACTACAGAAAGTTACTAGTCGCATCCATGATATCAATAAAACACTGAACTCCTCCCAACGGGAACTGGAGCGCGTGCAAACAGAGATCCGGCTGGCAGCCTCAATCGAGCAGCAACTGGCCTCTGAGGTCGCCGGTCTGGAGCAGGAGGTAGTAGCCGCCCAGGAACGCGTGCGTACCCATGAGAAGTCGCAGCGTGAAATGATCGGCCTGGTCGAGGAACTTCAAATCGAAATGGAGGAGCGCGCCACCAGCTACCGGCATATGCAGGATGAACTGGGGGGTGAACGTACGACTGTGGCTGTGAAGCGCCAGGAGGCACGCTCTCTGCGTCAGCAACTCTCAACGTTGCAAGGCCAGGCACAGGATCTAAAAGCGCAGGTTCAACAGCAGGTCACACGGATCAAAGAGGCGGAACGGCAGCAGCAAGACTTACAGGCGTCTATTACCCTGCAGCGTACAGACCTGGAACAGGGCCGGCAGCGTGCCCAGACGCTGACTCAGGAATTGCATGTGGTGGAAGGGACCCTGGCTGACGTTGAGCAGCAGATCTTGTCCCAGGAGCAGCAGCGCATCAAGGTGCAGCAGAACACGCGCGAACTGGAAGCAGCCTATCGTCGTTCTCTATTGGACAGTCAGAAGGCACGCGATGCCGTTGAATCCCTACTCGCACAATTGCAAGAGGAAATGAATATTACTGATCCAGAAGAATTGAGCCGTCATAGGGAGCATGAGAGTGACATGCTAGAGGCCCCTGACTCCAGTGAGCAATTTAATGGACAGAATGGTCAGCATCACGGACAGAATACAGTCGCAGTGGCGATCCAGAATGGAACGCACGCCCATGTAGACGTAGTGGAGCAGTTAACGGAAGAGGAAGAGACGCAACTGCGCAAGTATCGACGGCGCATAGAAGGCTTACGAGGATGCATCAAGGCGATGGGTGGTTGTGACGCGAATGCGCCGCAACTATATACAGAGACTCAAACACGTTATGATTTTCTCACAGCGCAGATCACGGATCTGGAGCAGGCGGCGCAGCAACTCTATACCATTATCAGCCAGCTTGACGTTACTATGGCCAGGCAGTTTGAAGAGACCTTCCAGGCTGTGAATACACGCTTCAAAGAGCATTTTACGACACTTTTTAATGGTGGTATGGCGCGCCTGGAGTTGATGGCGGCAAAGAGCAGCGACGAAGAGGGCGTTATACCCCCCAGCATGCCAGCTGGTGTCGAGGTCATTGTCCAGCCACCCGGCAAAAAGGTACAGGACCTCTCTCTGCTCTCAGGAGGAGAGAGAGCCCTGGTCTCAGCGGCTCTGCTCTTCTCATTGCTAGAGATCAATCCGCCGCCATTTTGCCTGCTGGATGAAGTGGATGCGGCCCTTGATGAATCCAACGTCACCCGTTTTTGTGACATTCTGAAACGCCTGGCCCAGCGTACTCAATTTATTGTCATTACCCATAACCGAGTGACCATGACGGCGGCCCAGGCCATCTATGGCGTCACCATGCGCGAAAGCGCCTCTCGCTTGCTCTCATTACGGCTCGAACAGGTGCCAGCCTCTGCCAGCCGCTAGCATGACGTTCGCTATGCCTGCTTACTTGCTGTGCTGATACATGCATTTAATAGACTCTCTATTAAGCGTGAGCTAACGCCCCAGTTCCAGACCATGCTTGATTTCAAAGGTAACGGCTTTAGGAGAGGTAGTGAACTCAACCGCGGTAATCATAATACAGGTCAAGAAAACCAGGGCCCCAACGAGCAGGGTGAATAATGCAGCTGGCTCTACCCATGGCATATGGGTAATAACATGGAAGCCGATCTCAAACATACTGAAAACCAGGATACCAATAGAAATCTCAGCGGCAAGAATGGCATTCCACTGAAGCCAGTGCCGTTTTAAAAGATGAGGCATTTCAGATTCAAGTTCAGCGAGGCGTTCTTTACTGAAATTACATAGGCTGCCAGTGTCGCGTGTATCGCACTGATTAGCTGCGTTCTCTTTCCTGATAGCGCGCAACAATTCCATATGTTCTAAATGCATGGCGCGTAAACGTGCGCTGAGTGAATCATAGCGCTGAAGTAATCCATTCATAAAGAGTGTACAACTTGAAATCATCACAACTGGAGCAAGGATTAAGCTAATAACATTTTGAATATTATTCATAGGTATAAGTAAACCATCCCGTACCTGATGAGTATCATAGAAAAAATCTCCACAAATAAATAGCCCTTGCACTTTTGATGCGCAGGACTTTTATCAGAGAGCTAAGATAAACAGCATATTCCTTTCCGAGAGAATACGTTTTCCCTTATAATACGAGCATGCTGAATTTTTTGATACTGAACCGTGCTAATATAGGATGAAAGGGTGTGAACATGCTTATTATAGATGCTCACCTGGATTTAGGCTGGAATGCTTTGCAGTGGAATCGTAATCTGGAGCTTTCAACATCTACTCTACGCATGCTGGAAGTTGGTATATCTGGACCAGGGAGAGCTATGGGGACAACCGCATTGCCAGAACTTCATAAAGGAAAGGTTGCTGTGTGTTTTGCGACCCTGCTGGCTCGTTCAACCGGTCGGCCAGAGCCATACATCGACTATGGATCGCCTGCCCAGGCCTTTGGCATCGCAAGAGGACAACTGGCTTATTATCAGGCACTGGAAAAAGCAGGCCATGTGCGTATTCTCACTGAGAAAGTAGCATTAGAGTCACATATGGCGGAATGGCAGGCCTGGGATGCTGACCAGCAGACCGATGAGCAAAAGCAACCACCGCTGGGTCTGGTTATAAGTATGGAAAGCGCTGATCCTATCCTGGATGCTGATGAACTGAGTGAATGGCAGGCAGCGGGCGTACGGCTGATTGGTCCGGCTCACTATGGTCCTGGTCGCTACGCAGGCGGTACAGGTACTGAATTACCACTTACTCCTTCTGGGAGGGAACTGTTGATCCAGATGCAAAAGTACAATATAATTTTGGACGCTACTCATTTGTCGGACCAGGCGTTCTGGGAGGCCATGCGATTCTATGATGGTCCCGTGATTGCCAGCCATAATAGTTGTCGCTCACTGGTCCCGCATCAGCGGCAATTTGACGATGAGCAGCTCAAGCTTATCATTGAGCGTGACGGTGTTATTGGTATGCCCCTTGACCTGATTATGCTCCAGTTTGGTTGGATTCGTGGTGGATTGACCAATCCACGTGTCAACCTGGTCCAGATTGTGGATCATATCGACCATATTTGTCAGCTGGCAGGTAACAGCAAACATGTGGGCATTGGCAGTGATCTCGATGGCGGGTTTGGCCGTGAGCAGTCACCACAGGATCTAGATACTATTGCAGACCTGCAAAAGCTGGGGTTGCTATTAGCCCAACGTGGGTATGCTGAAGCAGATATTATGGCTATCTTACACGGCAACTGGCTGCGATTGTTACGCCGTGTCTGGAACTAGCCGTTTGCGGCACCGTTTCATACTCCTGCTGATGGATATAGCACAGGCCAGCCAGGTTGGCGCAAGGAGCAGCATATTTAACTGGCTGCAAACCTCTGTTGCCCATGGTACCGACATATTATGTATGATATTGTCATTGATTCCTAATGGCAAAAGGAAAGTAGTGAAATGCAAGACTTTACGGCTGCATCCCACGAGCCCCAACCTGGCAGATTTGTGGTTGAAGAAAAAAATAGCGCCTTGAACAGATTTTTTCGGCAGCGCCCTTTGCTCGGCACGGCGCTGCTTCTATTGTATTTTATTGTTGTCTTGCGAGTTTTTAGTTATATTTTTCAGCTTGGCGTTAAAGATTGGCATCTGTCTTTTGTAATCAAAAATATTATTGGTGAGTGTTTTTATGCTGTACTGATAATTATTCCTTTATTGCTATTGGGGTGGTGGGCACAGATAGGTTTTACGCGTGGCATTCAGCGCAAAGATATCCGTTTATATATTGTACCGTTTATCATTATTGTTCTACCATCGATAGTAGCATTGCCAATCGCAACAGGAAAGAGCAGTACACAAATTATTGTGTTGTCCCTGATTGCTTCACTGCTGGTTGGTCTGACTGAGGAAAGTTTTTTTCGCGGATTACTCCTGCAGAGCGCATTGCCTACAGGTATCTGGCCCGCGGTATTGATCTCCTCTGTTCTATTTGCCCTGGTTCATCTGAGCAATATTGTGGTTGGTTTTACCTGGAACTATGTTATTGGACAGGCATTATTCGCATTTGGTTTTGGCGTCCTGCTGTCCGGATTACGTCTACGCACCGGATCAATCTGGCCTGGCATCCTATTTCACGCAGCCAAAGATTTTCCTGGCCTGATTTTATTGACGGTGAATCCTCGACTGGTTCTCTCAACTCCATTAAATCTAGCCCTTTTAAGCTCAGGAATATACTGTGTTATTTTGCTCATCAATGCCGTTATTATTTTGCGGCCGCGCAAAGCGAGAGAGCTACGGGTCGATTATGGCCTGCAGCCAGTACCGCTGTCTCCACCAGTATCTAATCAATTAAGGTGAATTGTTGTAAACACCGATTGAGGGGTATTGACATAGGAGAATGGCTGTGATAGTATTCTCCCTGTCAAGAAAGCCGCTTGTATGTGCAGGTGAGCTGGTGACTGTAGAGAAGAGGGCACACCCGTTCCCATCCCGAACACGGAAGTTAAGCTCTTCATCCCCGATGATACTGCGTGGGCAACTGCGTGGGAAAATAGGAAGTCGCCGTCTCACCCGCCCACATGAGTGGCTTTTTGGCGTTTACAAATATTTTCTGATAAATGGACCGTTTTTGATGATCAGAGCAGGGAGGTTGTTGCCCATTATGCATATAGACCAGTTGGAAACTCCAGTCGCAACGGTAGATCTGGATAGGCTAGAACGCAATATTGCACGTCTGCAGGCCCATCTAGATCGGCATGGAATCGCCAATCGGCCACATATTAAGACCCATAAGATACCGCAAATTGCCCGCATGCAGATTGAACATGGAGCGGTAGGCATTACCTGTCAGAAGCTGGGCGAAGCGGAAGTAATGGTCAGCGCAGGTATCCATGATATTTTTGTGCCCTATAATATTGTAGGTGAACCTAAACTGGCGCGCCTTGTGGCGCTGGCCCGGCGCTGTCGCATCAGTGTCACCGCCGATGACGAGATCGTGGTGCATGGGCTTTCAGCGGCGATGGAACAGGCCGGTCTGACCTTACCTGTACTGGTTGAATGTGACACCGGTTTGGAACGCTGCGGCGTTCAGACGCCCGCAGCAGCCGCTCAACTGGCAAGACTGATTGCTAATGCTCCAGGACTTCACTTTGGCGGTTTGATGACCTATCCCAGCAGTGAGCGTGCTAACACCTTTGTACGTGAAACCAGAGCTTTGCTCGCTGCTGCTCAACTTCCATTGGAGCGTGTCAGCGGCGGTAGCACCCACTGCATGTGGCAGGCACAGGATTTTCCTGAAATCAACGAGCATAGAGCAGGCGAATATGTCTATGGTGATCGACACGCCTTGCAATCGGGCGCAATGACTCTGGATGATCTGGCCTTTAAGGTAACCGTGACCGTAGTTAGCCAGCCAACTGAAAACAGACGAATTATTGATGGTGGCAGCAAAACATTTTCCTCGGACCTGGGAACCGCACCCGGGCATGGCTTAATTCTGGAATACCCCGAAGCCATCATCTACTCACAATCCGAGGAACATGGTCACGTGGATTTCTCCGCCTGCTCCCACAAACCCTTGATTGGCGAACGCCTGACTGTGATTCCCAACCATTGTTGTACCGTTACCAATCTCTTCAACCAGATTGTTGGTATTCGTAATGAGCAGGTAGAGGTTACCTGGCCCGTGGCCTGTCGCGGTCTGATACAATAGTAACTGTCAGGTTCTTTAATATGTTGGTTTCATTATTAGGTATGAAATAGGTAAGGAGTGATTCCGTATGCCAAAGCAGCAGATTTCTACCCAGCAAGGTGCTACGCCACGGGGAGCGTATTCGCAAGGATTGCGCGCCGGGGATTTTATTTTTGTTTCAGGGCAAGGACCCATTGATCCGGCCACGGGCGAAATTGTTGGCCAGACGATTGAGGAGCAAACGGCGCGAGTACTGGAAAATATCAAAGCGATCCTTGCCGCCGGCGGAGCCACGCTGGATGATGTAGTCAAATCAACCGTTCACCTCAGCGATCTCAGTCTGTTTGCAGACTATAACAAGGTCTATTCCAGTTACTTTTCCGATCCCAAGCCTACCCGCACCACCGTTGGCAGTCAGCTGGCAGGTTTCATGGTAGAGATTGATGTCATTGCCTACGTAGGCAAATAGCAGCATGAACACCAGAAGCACTATCTTTGTTATAGTGCTTCTGGTGTTGAATTGTTAGACGACAGAGAGGTATTGGATGCTGAAGAATTCTTTGGGATCGAGCCAGATGCGCTCAACCTTGAAACCAGCACTGGCGGCCAGCTGGCCAAACTCATCAAGCGTGTATTTATAAGAACTCTCCGTCCAGATACTCTCATAATCGTCAAATGTGATCTTTTCTCTTCCCAAATGGACCTGTTGTTTCCTCAGGCTCACCAGGTGCATTTCAATCCGGCCTTCACCGGGATTGTAGAAAGCATAGTGACCAAAATGGTCCAATTGGAAATCGGTGCTTAGTTCGCTGTTAAGTCGTTCCAACAGATGCAGGTTAAAGGCAGCCGTGACGCCTGATCGATCGTTGTAGGCGCTATGTAAAATGGAAAAGTCCTTTTTCAGATCGACGCCAATCAGAAGCCCGCCACCCTGGCCGCAGGTGTGAGCGATCTGCGCCAGAAATGTTCTGGCTGGTCCTCGATCAAAGTTTCCAATCGTAGAACCTGGATAGTAAGCCACTTTACGAGCACCCGGCTGTGTTGGTGTTGGCAGGGAAAAACTGCTTGTATAATCTGCACAAATGGGCAGAATTTCTATTTTCGGATAGGACTGTGACAGTTTGAGGGAAGCCTGGAGCAAGTGTTCTTTGGAAATGTCGATGGGCACATAGGCCACTGGGTGCTCCAGATGATCTAGCAACTGACGCGTCTTCAAGCTGCTTCCACTTCCATACTCAATGAGCATACAGCGCGGCCCCAATGTAGCGGCGATATCGTGAATTTGTTGCTGCATGATCTGTAACTCAGTACGAGTCAGATAATATTCATCGAGTTCCGTAATACGATCGAATAATTGTGAGCCAACCTCATCGTAAAAGTATTTGCTCGGCAGTTCTTTGCTCGGCTTCTGTAATCCTTGCAGAATTTCCATCCGAAACGTTTTCTGTTTAGGCGCGAAATCATATCGCTCAAGTTGTTCTTGTATGCTCTGTACGATGTTACACCTCGCGTGCTAAACGAATGCCCATAAATTGCCAACGCGCATCCGGTGGAAAGAAATTTCGATAGGTAGGGCGAATATGAGTGATAGAGGTGGCACAGGAACCACCACGCAGCACGAACTGATTGCACATGAATTTGCCGTTATATTCGCCTAACGCTCCTGGGGAGGGACGATAACCGCGGTAAGGCAGGTACGCGCTCTGGGTCCACTCCCAGACATCCCCATACATCTGCGCCGGTCTGGCCAGATCTAAAGACTTTCCCAGCGGAACTGGATGGAAATTCTGGTTTTCAACAAAATTGCCCTCGATTGGCACATGTCTTGCGGCCAATTCCCATTCAGCTTCAGTGGCCAGGCGCGCATCGGCCCAGCGTGCATAAGCATCGGCCTCATAATAACTGACATGGCAGACTGGTTCAGCTGGCTCAACTGGTCGTAGACCACTCAATGTCATCATCATCCAATGCCCATCATGTTTTTCCCAATACAATGGCGCCTGCCACTGCTCGCTCTGAACAGTATTCCAGCCACTGGAGAGCCAGAGCAAAGGATTTTGATAGCCGCCATCCTCAATAAATTGAAGGTATTCGCCATTGGTAATCAAGCGTGAGCTGAGCTGGTAAGCATCTACAAACTCACGATGAGACGGACCTTCATTGTCGTAAAAAAAGCCATCACCCTCATACCCGATCCAGGCCAATTGTTCTGGATAACTGATCCAGGCCAGAGCAGAAGGAGGCTCAGCAGAAGGAAGCGTCCGTTCCAGATAAACCGGATGCAAAGGATTACAAGAGAGGACATGTTTAATGTCTGTTACCATCAATTCTTGATGTTGCTGTTCATGATGAATACCCAGTGTTACCACTGGGGCAACCTTTAATAGTATGTCCTCTGTACATGTCAGCAAAAAGTCGCTGACGCGCTCATCCACATACTGTCGATAGGCATAGGTTTCCCGGACTGTAGGCCGTGAAATCAAGCCTCGCTTCGGTCGGCAATGGCGCTCTC
Source organism: Dictyobacter formicarum (assembly GCF_016587435.1). The sequence continues at coordinate 530,435 of NZ_BNJJ01000002.1, read as the reverse complement.
CGACTGAATTGTAGTAAGAATTGAACAGGTAGGCGTATTGTGGATGAGGTGAGGTATAGCCTGGTGCGTATGACGATAACACAAACGTCTCAAAGAACCAGGAAGTGTGAGCCAGGTGCCAGCGCGTTGGGCTAACATCAGGCATCGATTGGATCACATAATCTTCTGTCTCCAGCGGAACACATAATTGTTCCGAAAAGCGACGTACGCGTATGTAATCTTCAAGTAGGGTTTGTCGAGGTGAGGATTGTGCTAGCGCTGGATGATCCTGGATATTTTTTGCCACTCTACAACTCCTTAAATCGATCTCAGTTTGACACTTGAATTAGCCAGAAGCAAGACCTACAACAGCTAATTCCTGGCATAGAATGCAAGCTTGTGAATTGGTAGGCCGCCTTTCTGTCACACAAAAAGCTAGTACTATATTTATTAGCTTTTTGTCTTAAAGCCATCAATATCTTCAATCTATACTAGAGCTTCACGACTTTCCATAGACTTTCCTATTGTAACCTCTAAAGGATTTTTACTCAAGTTAAGAAAAGCTATGTCTGGAGTAAAAAAAGCAAAAAGGGCATCATTAACAATAAAGAGGCACCCTCGGGGGTGCCTCTTCGCAACTGACTATGATCATTAGTGGGCTAAAAGGGCGTGAACCAGCGTATCGATCTCGCTTTCAGTATTGAAGAAGCCGGTTGAGATGCGCAGGGATTTATTGTCCGGAATACTGCGGATCGCAATATTATATTTTTCGCGCAGGTAAGTAACAAGTTCCGTCTCGTCTGTATCCGCAATGGTAAAGGAGAGAATACCGCAGCGGCCAGGTTCGGGCGTGAGGATAGTCAGATTGGGGATCTCTTTAAGGGCCTGGTAGGCGTATTTGTTAAGCTCCGTGATGCGTGAGAAGAGCCAGTCATAGCCAACCATCGTTTCTAGCCAGTGCAAGACAGCGCTCTGCCCATTGATAGCAGCTGTTTGACGACCACCGACCTCGAAGCGTCGTGCGTAGTCGTGCAACTCCCAATCCACGCCAGGGCCAAATTTGATAGAATTATACCCCACATAAGTCGACTGAATGTAGTGCATAGACTCTTTACGTATATAGAGCGCTCCGGTCCCATCAGGTCCACATAGCCACTTCTGCATTGGGATAGCATAGAAATCCACCCCCAACGCTGTAACATCGATGGGAATATTGCCTGCCGATTGAGCACCATCAATGAGGACTGGAATATTATGAGCACGACCCAGGGCCGCTACCTCCTGCACATCTACGACGGCACCTGTAGTCCAGGTGACATGAGAAAGAGAGATAAGGCGTGTACGTGGCGTGATCAACTGCTCAATAGCTGCACGGGCAGATTGATTGGCAAGCGGACCCAGATCGGCGATACGTATAACTATGCCTGTGCGATCGCGTATCTGATAAAGAGGTGCCAATGCGCTGATATGCTCGTGATTGGTAGTAATAACCTCGTCGCCAGCCTGCCAGTTAATACCATAGCTAACAATATTCATGCCCTCGCCAGTATTGTCCGTGAGCGTGATTTCTTCTTCCAGGCAGTGGAGCAGACGAGCAACATGCTCACGAGCCTGTTGAGAGATAGTAGTGATACCCCCAAAACCGCTGGGACCCAGGCGGCCCTGTTTCCATTCTTCCTGAATGCGAGCCGTCATAGCCTGTGGCACACAATCAGGTAGAGGACCAAAGGTGCCGGTATTTAAATAAATCTGCGCAGTCGTTGCTGGGAGAGCCTGGCGGATTTCTTGAAGATGAGTGAGTGCAACCAAAATAGATGATCTCCTCTAGTATAGATGCGACCAGAAAACGTAGGTAAACACTGATATATGGCCGCAGGCCTTAGATAATGTATGTGCTTATAGTATAACTTATGTATATGTTGTTGTGCAGCCTTATAATGATGAGGCATTAAGCTTTTATATGTGTAAACAAGCTACGACTCACTTACAACTGTGATGTCGCCTCCAGCTATACGCTTATTGATGCCGAACAGTGCTATGCGAGTCAGGTAATGACATAGTATAGTATACATAGCTGTAATTTTTAGTATAGAAAGACAGACATAGATATGCGTATTCGCTATTTTCGTCTGGGAGATATTTCCGCAGTAATTACTATTCAACATGCGGCTGCCATTGCTGATCATGTTCCAGCCAGGAGCGAGGAAGCATTTACGGCCTGGTTTTTAGATCCTGAACGCGATGCCCTGGCGAATGCTTTTGTGATGACCGACGACGACGACGAATTGCTGACCTGGGGGCAAGCAGGAACGTTGGAAGGTATCGAAGGAGAGATTGTAGGTTATACCATATTGGAATGCCTGCGCGATACCGATGGCTATCACTTGCGTTGTCATGGGGCGGTGCATCCTGAGCATCGGCGTCGAGGTGCTGGCCGCTCATTGCTGATAGGTGCTCTAAACCGGGCTCGCCTGCTGGCCTCAGATTTTGAATTTGAAGCTGAAGCCGAAGGCGTCCCGGTATATTTTGAAGCCTTACTTCCATGTACAGATGATGCAGCTCCTCGCCTGGCTGCGAAATGTGATCTAGAGGTAGCGAATCAATTAATTATCGATGGTTTGCAGCTATACCGCATTAAATTGTAGCAATAGATGACAGGATTAAAGAGTTAACTTAAATAAATGCTCATGAAAAGCCTCCGTCTGCTAGTGGGGGAGTCATACTAGCAGTTCGGAAGCTAGTATACTAATCTGTTTCTACACCAACATTGCTCTCTTCAAGTAGAGAGGATGGGGCTGAAAGTAATGCTTCCAGTGTCGAACGGCGAATGCGATATGCTTGACGTATGCCACTATGGGGAAGTGAGATCGCCTCAAGCACACCACTTTTAATCCATCGGCGAACGGTAGTGTCATCAACGCGTAGTTGTTTTGCGACCTCGCCAACTGTTAACAGATCCGCTTCCTCGTTTGCCACAATTTCCTCTTTCTGGTCTGGTATTCTAGTCAGACCGAATGAATATTTACTACGATGTTAATACATTAAGACAAAATAATATGTCAGACAATATATATTTTGTCTATTTAACTATAATGACGATCCTGCCGTTTTTTTGTAACATTCTTTTTACAAGTCTTTACACTGTATTAACGGGGTCAGTGACTACAAAAAAGTATCACCTTTATATGTAAAGTAGGTGTACTATCAATCGTTTGATTGAACTATCCACCGATCCTTGACATCGTTCTGTTGGTTCTACGGAACCGTTTATCCCCGATGTAATGTTTTAACTCTTTATTTAGTACTGCCTGGCGTATCGTCTGAATGAGCAGCTCATCGTCTGTGTGGGCGCGTATAACGGCGCGGAGATCTGTTTCTTCTGTCCCGAAAAGGCAGGTGCGTAATTGCCCATCTGCTGTAATTCTAATACGATCACAGGTAGAGCAGAAAGGTTCGCTCACAGGATTAATGAAGCCGACTTCGCCAATACCATCACTAAATGTATAGCGGCGAGCGGTTTCTGATGGATCTCCTGATGTAATTTGCTGGAGAGGACCATATTCTGATTCGATAATTTGTTTGATTTCAGCTCCAGTCAGGATATCTTCTTTGCGCCAGATTTGATCAGCATCTAACGGCATGAATTCTATCCAACGTACGACATAAGCTTTAGCACGAGCCAGACGAGCGAACGAGAGAACTTCCTCCTCGGTATAGCCACGCATTGCCACCGCGTTAATCTTAATGGGGTGGATAGAAGGGTAGTTTTCTAGTTCGGCCAGACCCTCCAGAACTTTCTCCAACTGATCACGACGAGTCAGGCGCGCGAACTTCTCACGCAGCAGGGAGTCCAGACTGACATTAATGCGTGTCAGACCTGCCTCTGCCAGTGCTTTAGCCTGCTGTTTCAGCAGGATACCATTGGTAGTCAGGCTCAAGCTGCGCAAGCCCTCAATTTGCCCCAGCTGGCGTACCAGATCTGGCACATCGCGCCTCACCAGAGGTTCTCCTCCGGTCAAACGAATTTGCTCAATACCCATTTTTACCGCAACGCGAGCGATGCGCACAATCTCTTCATATGAAAGAATCTCATCTTTCTTAAGCCAGGGTAATCCCTCCGCAGGCATACAATAGGTGCAACGAAAATTGCACTTATCGGTAATCGAGATACGCATACTTTTAATGCGTCGTCCATAGCTATCTACAAGTAGTTCCATATCTGTGTCCCTCTATATGTAAGTCTAACGAATGCGCTGTTATGTTATACTATAGCACGTTCGTCGACGCATGTTGGGTACCTATTTTTATGACGCGGCAGTGCACAAACTATTAAGGAATCCACTGGTTACATTACTAATCTGTACAAGAATGAATCGTAGTTGTCAAAGCAGGTAATATTTTTGCACTTCTTATTAATTCTATCAGCACAAAGTATAAGAGGAAAAAGAGTAGATTAGCCAGAAATACTGCGATATTTATTTCACTATTTTTTTGTGCAATGCCATATTACTGGTTATTTTAGGACAAAAAAGATCCCAGGCCACATCAGGTAGCCGGGACCTTTTTTGTTGTACATATAAATCAGGCGTCGTAGTACATTGAGAATTCGATTGGAGCAGGGCGCAAGCGGACCTGATCGGCTTGCTCGCGTTTGAGATCAACGTATTTTTCCAGGACGTCAGGGGTAAAGACACCACCTTCAAGTAAGAAGGCATGGTCATTCTCGAGTGCTTTAAGGGACTCATCCAGAGATCCTGGTACAGAGCTAATCTCGCTCAATTCTTCTTTGCTCATGCTGTACAGGTCTTTATCAACGGGACCATAGCCATACTGGCTGGGATCGATCTCGTTGCGGATACCATCCAGACCAGCCATGAGTAAGGCTGAGAAGAGCAGGTATGGATTAGCCGTTGGATCGGGAGGACGGAACTCCACGCGGGTAGCTTTGGGGCTCTCGGTCCGTGGAATACGAATGGCCGCGCTACGGTTACCCTGTGAGAAGACCAGGTTAACTGGCGCTTCGAAACCTGGAACCAGACGTTTGTAGCTGTTGGTTGAAGAAGCGGCAATAGCCAGGATTGAAGGAGCGTGGGTCAAGACGCCACCGATGTAGTACCGAGCCAATTGTGACAGATTGGCATAACCGCCCTCTTCATAGAAGAGGGGCATGCCATTTTTCCACAGGCTCTGATGGGTATGCATACCGGAGCCGTTGTCACCATAGATTGGCTTAGGCATAAATGTGACCGATTTTCCGTATTTGCGGGCTGTATTCTTGATCACATATTTGAAGAGCAAAAGTTTATCCGCGGTATCGAGCAGTGTACCAAACTTATAGTCAATCTCACATTGTCCAGCGGCACCAACTTCGTGGTGATGGGCTTCGACTGTGATACCCAGGGCTTCCAGGTTCAGTACCATCTCTGAACGAAGATCCTGATAGGTATCGCTAGGAGCGACCGGGAAATAGCCGCCCTTAACATTCATTAAATGGCCAAGGTTACGGGCATCTTCACGGCCTTTACTATTCCAGTGGGCCTCGTCCGAATCGACTTCTGCGTACTGAATATTGTCATTAGAGGCGTAACGGACATTATCAAAAATGTAGAACTCCGCCTCAGGACCGAAAAAGGCGGTATCGGCGATGCCTGAGCTTCGCAGGTATTCTTCAGCCTTACGGGCAATATAACGGGGGTCGCGGCTATATGGCTTCTGGCTACCGGATGGACCTGGATGGGCGATATCACAGGTGAGGCTCAGAGTGGGGACATTGGTGAATGGATCCAGAAACGCCGTATTGGCATCGGGGATCACCAGCATATCACTCTCATTGATGGTCTGGAAGCCGCGAACGCTGGAACCATCAAATGGCAAGCCTTCTGAAAATAGGTCTTCTGATAATACATGCACGGGCACACTGAAATGCTGCCAGGTACCTGGTAGATCCGAAAATTTGAAGTCTACAATCCTGACTCCGTTTTCTTTCGCTAACTTTAAGACTTCCTCTGGGGTCATCTGTCTTTTTCTCCTCTTAACGTGGTATCCTCGCATCATTGCAGGAAATGATGGCATGCATTGCCCGGTAGTGCCGTATTAATACATAGTATTAAGCTCATTAACCTCGTGCCCACGAGATTGTATTTGCCTGCCTTTATAATATGACGGTTATAGAGGAGTATACTACAGTCAGTTTATCCGAAACTTACTGGCCAGAAATTGTGCATTGTGCACAATTTACGCTGGAAATGGCTCAGTTTCTTGCCTGAATAGACAATGTTGACCTTGCTATGAGGATTTGTCGCACCAAAAATCGATGTGCATACTAGACATAAAAGAGAATGCCTTGAACGTAGAAAGCAATAAAAAGGACGAAATAGGGAATCGCAATATGCTATTTAATGCTCATTAGTATGATTTGCTTCTCTTTGTGGAAGATGATTTTATGCATGTCTGGTTTCTGAGCCTGTTTGCTTTGTGCAGAACATACATGAAAATAAATAAAGATATGTATGTTTTGCGCGTAGCGTCTTTCCCTCCGATCTGGTTATGGCTACTGTCTGACATGCTGCTCGATAGCCCGCCTGTACTCGCTAGGACTCTGACCAAAGCGTTGATGAAACTGCCGACTAAAATAAAAGGGACTACTAAAGCCCACCTCTTCAGCAATAGTAGCTATCGTGTGGTTCGTGAACTCCAGTAAGCGGGCTGCTTTGTCCAGGCGCAGAGCGATCAACACATTGATCAGAGAACTACCTGTTTCCTGTTTGAAAAGGTGAGAGAGGCGTGAGGGAGAAAGAGCTACCATCGCGGCCAGCGTTTCAATATCATAATGCGCTTTAAGATTTTCAGCCATCATTTGTAGCAGCGATTGGACACGCGAGTCCAGTGTCTGTCTGGTTTGCTGCGTCGATTCACGGGTAGCCAGCAATAAGATTTCTTCCAGCCCATTGAGCATCAATTCTCGCTGTAGCATATCGCCGGGTCCGGTTGTGGTTGGTGAACTGCTTGTCTGCAAAGTAGATGAGAGATTGGCCGAAGGAGTGCTCGCATCGGCATGCAGCTTAAAAAAAGCGCTACGCAGTCGTTCTCGTACCGCTGAGGATGGCAAGGAAACGCAATAAAGTCCACGCCCTCTTTCAGGAAACTGCCACCAGGAAAGCCAGCTTAATCGAGGCTGAAAATGGGCCCAGAGAAACTCCCAATAACCGTCAGCCGGAACCGAATAATCATGGATGGCGTCCGGCTGCAGCAAGACCAGTGAGCCCGGCACAGCCTGTAGCTGTACGCCTGGTTGACGATAGAGGCCCTGACCAGCGAGCGTATAGGTAATTAACCAGCTACCTGAACCATGCGGACGGTAAACCGCATAACCCTCATGCTCTTTAAAATAGCCTGTAATGAAAATCGCGGGCGGTGGTGATGTTGTTTCTTCAATCGTCATATAGCAGGATTGTACATGTTCCCGACCGACTTGTCTATTCTTTTTTCAGTCTGCTTCAGGTACAGTAAAGACAAAACAACGAACAAATATGAATGTAGAGCAGGATTTTTCAGTTCCAATATGGAAAGAAGAGAGGAATAGTTAAGCATGTCAACGACGATGAAGCAATTAACAACTGAACAACTACAGACATTCCAGCAAGATGGCTACCTGGTGATACGAGGTTTGCTGGCACCCACGGAAGTCGAAGCTCTGATCAACAATTTTATGCAAATGCATGCTCAGGGACCTATTCCTGGCTTTTTCGAGCCCGTTTCCGCAGAACAGGCTAATGGAGATATACTCAAGCAATATCCACGCATTATGCATCCGCATCGCTTTAACGATATGGCTTTGCGTTATCTACTGGATCCTCGATTGGGAAATATTCTGGAAGATCTTTTTGCGGAGGAGCCGCTGGCTGCGCAGAGTATGCTCTACTTTAAGCCGGCGGGCGGAAGAGGCCAGGCACTCCACCAGGACAACTTCTTCCTGCGCGTTGAACCAGGAACCTGTATTGCTGCCTGGATTGCTCTGGATCGGGTAGATCGAGAGAATGGAGGCCTGGAAGTAGTGCCAGGCACTCAGAATATGGGTATCTGTTGTCCCGAAGAGGCTGATGAAGCTGTCTCTTTTACCAAAGACTATGTACCTATTCCCGCTGGCTTGCAGGCTGTGCCGGTAAACATGGAGCCAGGGGATGTACTATTCTTTAATGGCAGCCTGGTGCATGGCTCACAGCCCAACACCAGCCGTGACCGCTATCGCCGCTCATTTATCTGCCACTACATCGGCCGCTCTTCCGAGCGCATGTCACTCTGGTATCGTCCCATTTTAACCATGAATGGCGAAGAAGTTACCATAGCCGAAAATACTGATGGTGGTCCTTGTGGTACCGAATTTGGCATGGCGGGACCTCACTAAATTGATGTTGCATCTGTGTCAGGGCACCAGGCGACCGCAGGGGGCAATAGCAGACACATCGTAGCGCTCGACGGCGGATATATCTTCGATAGTGTCGATATCCAGAGAAAGACCAAGGCTGTGATGAACCGTGCAACTGAGCTGGCGCTGCCTGGCTTCATGCTGGTGATGATAGCGACTATTGACACCAAATCTATAGGGCAGTATCAGTGGAGGATGTGTAAGTAAAGCATTTGTACCAGAGCCATCCTGGGATGTGGCAATGACAACATCATGGTATTTGGATTTTTCGACGATCTGACGAATATCAGCCACCTGCAACAAAGGCAGGTCGGCTGATATTGTTAACAGGGCACCGGAGCCCTGCAAAAGCTCATAGGTAGCGGCGGCGGTCAGAGCAGGATTATGGCCAGCTTGTGTTTCTACCAGGGCCTTCGTACCCCAATTCTGAGCCTGCTGTAGCACGCGGGTATCAGCGCTAACGACCGAGATACGATCGAAGACCTGACTTGCCTGCAATGTTTGCAAGACATGATGAAGCATATCCAGCATAAGACTGGCGCGCTGTCCGGATGTTAAGTGGGCAGCGAGGCGGCTTTTTGCCGCTTCAAGCGATTTAACCGGGACAAGGGCTGTATATTTCACAAGCTTTTCCTGTATCTTCACCAAATGGTTTCGAGTCAACTGGCCATTTTCGGGCTATTGCGGACGGGCGCATGCGCGCCCGTGCTATTTTTTGTAGTGTATGCGACATATGCTTCGCATACCCCAGGAATACGTATTGAGCTTCCATGGAGCGAAAGCTCAATACATAAAAGTACCGATCGTAACCGGAGTCAGACGAGCCGTTAATACCAGTAGAAAACTAATAATTCAGTCCAGCTGCACGCAGGACATGGCGGGCGAGTTCGGCCTTTGCCCGACTGTCACTCATAATCGTATTTGTGACAGAAGTGGGTATGCCAAGGTCTTCAATGGCCTCGGCCAGGTGTGCATCTTGATTGTCAATGACCATGACATCCAGGAAATCGCGATAGTGGCGAGCTACACCAACCGCGGATACATCCATATGCAAGCCGCGCATCAGCTTATCTGCGGGACCCTTGATGGGAGCACCACCAACAATTGGGCTGACCGCGACAACCATACCACTGGTCTCATGCAAAACATCATGAACGCCAGGGACAGCTAAAATACTGCCAATGCTTACGATTGGATTACTGGGTGCCAGCAATATGGCGTCAGCTGTTTTGAGTGCTTCCAGCACGCCGGGGGCTGGTTTAGCGTCTTTCGCCCCCACAAAAACAACATCCTGTACTTCATCAGAACACCGACGTTGAACCATGTATTCCTCAAAGTGAAAAAGTCCGGCCGGTGTTTGAATATGTGTAGCAACAGGTTGGTCGCTCATAGGCAAGATACGGAGCTTTAAACCAAAGTGCTCACGTAGCTCATCAGCTACCTCGCTCAATGTCTTGCCCTCACGCAGGCGGGCGGTACGATGAATATGCGTAGCCAGGTCCCGATCGCCCAGGGCGAACCAGTCTTCATGGCCATAGCTGGTCAGCTGTTTCATGGTATGGAAGGTATCATCGCGAATACCCCAGCCATTTTTCTCGTCTACAATGCCGGCCAGCGTATACATCACGATATCTGTATCTGGCGAGACATTGAGCCCATAAAAGACCCGATCATCACCAGTATTGGTAATGACCGTAATTTCTTCTTGCGGCACTATCTGAACGACGCCCTGTAAGAAGCGCGCGGCGCCGACTCCACCGGCTAGAACGACAATCATACGTTACCTCAATCAAAGTGAACTATTAAACTATCTAAGGGCAGGCGCGGGCGTCGTTTAGGGTCAGCTGCCGCATAGCCGACAGTAATGAGTGCCTGTGGAATCAAGCGTGAGTCCAGTTCAAGAGCCTCACAGACAACCTCCGGACAGAACAGCGGAGCACACATCCAACCGGTATCCAGGCCCAGATCATAGGCGGTCAACAGCATATTCTGGATTGCCGCCCCAATGCTCTGAACCGCCATCGTCTTCTCATCTTCCTGCCGTCGGGCATCGGAATACTGATCCAGATCCTCCAGATAGAGGCAGGGAATAATTAGAGCAGGCGCACGTAAAATACGCTGATACGATTTTTCCAGGCGAATGTTAACGATCTCAGCGGGTTGCCCATCCATTTCTAGATTTTGCCGCCATGTAGCGCCCATTGCATTGGCCAGGTGTAGTTTGATGTCTGGTTTTGTCAGAACTACAAACCGCCAGGGTTGACGCCCGTGGGGAGATGGAGCCCAGCGAGCCGCCTCAAGCATTTGCAGAAGCATTTCTCGTGGTACGGGACGATCCTGGTACTGACGAACACTGCGACGACTACGCATCAGCGTGGCAAGATCAGCTACACGCTCAGGCGTGGTGACTGGACGGCTGGTCACGCTTTCATTGGTTGTGTTAGTTTCTTTCATGAAATATTATGAGACCCGTCTCGACTAGCGGAACATATCGGTGGCACTATCGCGTGTCAATGTATGTACGGTGCCTTCTGCTGGAGTATAGCGATAGCCACGGATCAATGCAACCGGGACTCGATCGATTTTGCCCATAACCAGCTCGGCGGCGGAGGACAACTCATCGGCTACCGCGATCATACTGGCGCGCATTTCATAACCATACGCATCGTGTTGTCCTCGATAATCGGCCATCGCCTCCATACCTGCGATCCCGATGGCCATATTCACCTGGCCATTGCGCCAGGCGCGTCCCCAGGTATCAGAAATGATTACCGCGATATCCAGCGGCTGCTGCTCATACTGTAACTCCTGTAAACGACCCCGAATCCGGCGGGCCGATGCATCCGAATCCACTGGCAACAATGTCAGGAACTCGCCACCCTCGACATTCGACTCATCAACGCCAGCATTGGCACAAATAAAGCCGTGATACGTCTCGCTAATTATCACGCCACGATCCATGCGCGCAATACGCTTACTCTCGCGCAGTACCACTTCTACATGGCGTGCATCCTTTTGATTACGTTCTGCAAAAGCCTTTGCAAACTCCGATGGCTCAATCGTCTCTAGATTGACCAGACGCCCCTCTGCTTTTGAAACAATTTTTTGCGTCACCACCAGCACATCGCCTGCTTCTAGCGTTAGTTGCTGTTCTTGTAATGCTTTATAAATGAGAACTCCCAGGTCAATGCCCGGGTCAATCTCACCAATACCGGTAATCGGTATAATACGTAGTTCTGTGCTCATAGGCCTCCTTGTGAAAATATTATATCCCTTCTGAAGAGGTCCTGCCAAGCAACAGATGCTCGCCATCTCGGAGGGAAAGCTGATGAGCAAGCAATTCCTTAGGAGCAAGTACTTGAAAATGGATACTGCAAAGATGTAATGCCTTTAGTCCGTGCTATGCGTTTGGCCCAATCTGTTGGCGATAGTATTGTTGTTGCCACGACCAGAGTATGGGTGCGAGCGAACGGCTGGTCCTGACTCATTGGCGACCAGTCGGCTGGCTGTCCTGGCTCATGTTCATAACAATAATTAGCCAGACGAAAACCATTGTTTTGTATTGTATACAGGGCATCATCATAGTTTACGCCAGGCGCAAAATGTATATGAACATAAGTACCTACCTGCCTTTGCGGCAGAGATCCCACTAACCCGGATGGTAATTTGGAAGGTATCGCAGGGCAATTGATGGCATGAAGATGTTCGATTTTTGCCACTCCAGAGCTAGCACGCAAGCGATTTTGCCAATCTGCTGGTGTCAATGGTGTCGTCATGACAACCATGGTTGGCAAGTTGGTTTCATATGTCACCGTGGGCGTTTCACCTATTTTACCAGAAGTACTGACGCCATGCGTGACCTTAAAATCATCTTTTGCTCCTATTGGTTGCCAGGGCATGGTCGGGCCAGAGCAGAACAGAGCTAGTTGTAACCCTAGATTGGTTACGGTGCGTAATGCTGTGGCATAAGAAGTGAATGCGTTAAACGATATAACACCATCTTCTTGTGTGGTAAGTCGCTTCGTCATTGGAGGTGCCACATTGGCAACCCCTGGTTGATTTGGAACATTTTGTCCGCAGGTTGCCAGTATCAGCAGTAAGCTACAAAAGATTACAGAGATGAACACAGGTTTGTGTAATATGCGAAAGCAGCGTAGCGGTGTAACAAAAGGTTGTTGCTTGCTGTCATGGTTGTGCATAAATCATTTAGCCTCCAGTCGATAAAATATGCATTTTTGATGTGTTTGAGCATTGTAGGGAAGACACATTTATCACAACTGAAGTTCCATTGTTCTGGTGCATATAAGGCTAAGAGTACAATATGAATTGGGCACCTTATCAAATTGCCTGCTAGATATCGTATGAAAAGAGGTGATACCTGGGAGTTAGGAAGGAAGCAAGGGTATGAAACCGTTGGTCCTGGAATTGTGCTCTCTATAGAGAGCAGGCGAAATTGCTTGCTCTCTATAGAAGAGAATGTTAGTATTGCGTTTGAATAGTTCCTTCTGATGTGAAGAATTGAGAGTAATGATATGCTTAAAACTCTGGGGCAATTACTGCTAGGTTCTATCTTTATTATTGGTGGCGCTGGAACTTTTGCCGAGCCGGGAGGTCGAGTACAAAAAGTAGAGGCAGCTGGTTTGCCGCAGCCACGCCAGGCCACTATTTTAAATGGTGCTGTAATGGTAGTCGCAGGAGCAGCGTTGGCCGCAGACGTGCTACCAAAACTTTCTGCCACTGCGTTGCTTGGTTCATTGGTCGCCACAACGCTGGTGGGGCATCCCTTCTGGAAAGAAGAGACGCCAGCAGCACGTGCCGCCCAACAAGTACAATTTTTCAAAAACCTCTCTTTACTGGGGGGCTTGTTATTAGTGCTTGCCAAGAATGATGATTAACTCATAGTGTACAATACATAGATGCCAGGCAATGCCTGACTGATCAGGTGATACCGTGTTGTGCGGCAACAGTTTTTTCTGATCACGTAAGCAGGAAAGATCGCCCGAAAGGTGTAACTTACAAGCGGTGTAGATGAATAAGAAGCTGTTTGTGGGCAACCCTTTGCGGGCGTTTCCGCTTTTTTGATAGGCAGTGAGTCGAGCGTATTAAAAAACAGAAATGAAAGAAGATGACTATGCAAGAAGAACAACAGAAAGTAGCAATGGTGGTGGTAGCTCATCCGGATGATGCAGAGTTTGATAGTGCGGGTACCGCGGCGCTCTGGGCGCGTGAGGGCTGGGATGTTTATTTCGTCATCTGCACCGATGCCAGCGGTGGTGGTCCCGATAGTGCCACTGACGTTAGCCAGGATGCGCGGCGCTGGGTAAGTCAGACGCGGATGGAAGAGCAGCGGGCCGCAGCCAGAATCCTGGGCGTTAAGGACGTAATCTTTTTAGATTATCCAGATGGCTGTTTGCAGCCTGACCTGGATCTACGCCGTGCTATTGTGCGTCAACTGCGTATTTATCGTCCCTCACGCGTGATCTGCCAGTCACCTGAACGCACCTGGACGCCTGAGCTGATCATCCCTCGTTACCATCCCGATCACCTGGCAGCTGGAGAGGCCACGCTGTCCGCTATCTATCCCGCTTCCCAAAATCCCTGGGATTTTCCCGAATTGCTGGATGAAGGATTGCGGCCCCACAAAGTATCGGAAGTATATATAACAGGCGCGCCAGTACAAAACCATAGTATCGATATTTCCTCAACTATTGATCTTAAGCTCGCTGCTCTACGGGCGCATGTCAGTCAAGTGGGGGAGGGCTTTACAGAGTTGGAAAAATTTCTGCGCGACCTTGATGCCCAGACAGGTCAAAAGTACGGCTATACTTATGCCGAAGAATATCATCGTGTCGAAAACCGTTAGAATAACAACATAAGCACTTGCATATTTCGACTTGTATATGGCATAATAACCACAAATAAGACCTTCGGGGCAGGGTGAAATTCCCTACCGGCGGTATGGCATAGTATATTAGATTATGTCGAGCCCGCGAGTTTGCCATTGATTGCTTCTTGATCAATGGCGAACAGATTCGGTGAGAAGCCGAAGCCGACGGTATAGTCCGGATGGGAGAAGGTTATAATGTGAACCATCGCTATGCGCAATGAGCGTGTTAGTAGCGGATGGGGTGTTTTCGTATATCCACACCTCATATATGGTTTAATCACATCTCCCTCATATGTCCCCCTGGGTTAGTTGAATTGACATCACACTCTTTTATCCTTTTTCAGGTGAGTGAATGTCAGTATTAGCTAAGAACCGAGGGATATCAATTCTTATGAGTGCCACAACTTCAAGAACTGATGGCGCGCAACTGGACGTGCGCAAAAATCGTCGTGCTGGGTCCGCTAAACAGAGCGCAAAGGATGCGGGAGCGGCCCGGCAGGAGCGGTCCTGGAAAAAGTTAAATACCATCTGGAATCTTTTGCCTCCTATTGTTTTAGGCATATTACTATTGTTCGCCTGGTATATCACCACAGCCACCGGGCGCATCAACGCGTTTATCCTACCTCCTCCCAAAGATGTGTTTGCCAGCCTGATTGATGGATTAACCGGGGGCTTGTACTGGGAACATATTCTCATTACTGTGCAGGAAAGCCTGGCAGGCTTTTTATTGGGTGTAATCGTGGCGTTGCCGCTAGGCTATGGAGTCGCCAAATCGCGATTTCTGGCCAATATGTTGCAGCCATATCTGTCAGCTGGTCAGGCGATCCCGGCCATTGTGCTGGCTCCTTTCCTGTTTCTCTGGTTTAATACCGGGCCGTTGCCTGTAACGATCATATGTATGCTGGTCGTGCTTTTCCCCATGGTCATTAACACTATATTTGGTGTTCAGACCATTGAGCGTGAATTATTGGATGCAGCGCGACTAGAAGGAGCATCGGGCCTTTCTTTACTATCCTACATTGAGTTTCCTCTGGCGCTACCTGCCGTTCTGGCGGCAGTGCGTACTGGTCTCACACTCTCAATTACCGGGGCGCTGGTAGGGGAATTTTTCTGTAGTCCCGACAAAGGTCTGGGTGCCTTGATCCAGATGGCCCTGCACCAGTACAACATGTCCTTTATGTTTGCTACCGTAATTATCCTGGCGATACTGGCAGCCCTTTACTACAGTGCCACCTGGCTACTCATCAAGCTGGCAGAAATAATCTATTAATGACAACATCATTGTGGTAGGGAACAATATGCCCATGCATATTGTTCCCTTAGTAGGATAGTAAGCAGGCTGAGTAGCCCTATTCTAATGTCCTTAAAACGAATTGAAAGGCAGAAATCATCTCGATGTCATTAACATCTCATCGTTTATCTGTGACCTGGAAACTGATGGCACTCGTTGTATTATGCACCGTGTTACTGGCCGCCTGTGGAGAATCAGGGGCAGCAAATAATAGTAATAGCAACTCCAGTGGTAGTACGGACAAAACATTGAAAAGTATTTCGATTGGTCTGGGATACAATCCGGATATCCAGTTTGCTCCTTTTTACGTTGCGCAAAGCAAGGGATATTATAAAGATGCAGGCTTAAATGTCACTTTCAATCATGGTATTGTCACCGACCTGATCGGCACCATGGCCGCGGGAAAGAATAACTTTGTTTTTGCCAGTGGTGACGAATTGCTGGTGGCCCATGATAAAAATAAAAATCTACAGGCGGTAGACGTCTCGACTATTTTTCAGAAATATCCTGTAAGTCTCATTGTACCTAAAGACTCCCCTATTCAAACCCTGGCCGATTTAAAAGGCCATACAATCGGTGAGCCAGGACCTTTTGGGTCAACACACACTGGACTGTTAGCCCTGTTACAGGCCGGTAAACTTACACCATCTGATGTTAAGCTGCAGTCGATTGGTTTTAATCAGGTCTCAGCCATGATATCGCATAAAGTCGATGCCGTCGTTGGTTACTCCAATAACGAGCCCTTGCAGCTGGAGCGTAATGGTTTTAATGTGCGCACCTTTGCAGTTTCAGATTATGTGCCGCTGATCTCTAACGGCATTATTACCACCCAGGATATCTATACCAACCAGCCGCAGACCGTGCGCGCCTTTGTTGATGCCACCATTAAAGGTTTGAAAGACGTCATTGCTGATCCGCAGAAGGCGGTAGATATCAGTAAAAGCTATGTGCCTGGCATGAATGCCGATCAAGCATTGGCGGTGTTGAAATACACTATCCCTATTTACCAGGGTAATGGCAAACTGGGGTATAACGATCCAGCGATCTGGCAATCGACCGAAAAATTTCTGGTGGCGCAGAAAATGATCGCTCCAGTTGATAACCTTTCACAGATCTATACCAATAAGTAAAGGTAGCCTTTATCAAACAGGCCTCGCTAACATCTTATCTGTTAGCGAGGCCTGTTTGGTTTATTATCAACGATCAGGCGCTATAAATGGCGACGTTTTTGAACGAGACATCCGAGCCTGGCGCGACGGTGAGACCGATGTTGCCACCGCTGTTGCTGTCGCCAAAGTTACCGCTGGCGGTTCCTTGCTTGACTCCGTTAATATAGTAGTAAAAGGTGCTTCCCTGCACAAGGATATCTATCGTGGCAGTACCATCTAGCTGGGTGCCATTTAATCCTATTGAAGCCAGCTGGTTTTGGGTGCCGTTTTTATCGGTATAGTTGGCGGTCCAGGTAGAACTGCTGAACATGACTGTGTAGTAACTATCAGATTTATTGTGATAGTAGAAACCAAACTGACCGCCTGGTGTATTTATTTTGACCTGTGCCTGAATATAATAGTTATCAGGCAATGTTTGCCCATTGGGAAGCTGAGTCAGGAAGGTGCCAGCCACACCAGAGCCAGGATTTGACAGTCTTAACTCGTCTGGTCCACACACTGCTTGAATATTCGTATTTTGCCATTTACCACCCTGAGGATCACAGGTACCTGGATAGTTGGTGCCATAGATAAGGTTTCCCATGCCATCCACTTTGGGCGCAGGCAATGGATAGGTGGCATGCACTGTGCTCCCGGGAGGTGTTGACTTACCCGGAGCTGGCGTGGCTGTCCTGGTTGCTGCAGATGGAGACTGCGCGATGCCAGGTGGTTTGGATTGAGGCGAATTTCCTTGCTGATTGCTGATGATGACACTCGCAATTGCAATGACAAGAATAACTGCCAGCACGGCTCCAGACAGCACCAGATAGCGTGGCATTGTAGCGCCAGCCTGGCGGTGGCTGGTGCGAGGGAACCGTTCCGGGTAGACCTGAATCTGCGGCTGGCGTGCTGCCTGTTCAGATTGTTGTTGGCGGGGTTGTTCACTGGCAACTTCTGACTGCCTGGCCGCTGGTTCGACCTCCTGGTAATTGCGCGCAGCCGGTGGATTGGTTGTAGGTGTGACCGAACGAACGGGTGAATTTGCCAATGGTACCGCCAGGGGCTCGGGTCGAGCATGATCGGCAATGGTAGCATCCATTTCAGTGATGACGGTAGGCATAGCCTGTAAGCGATTCTGTGTATGTTCGGAAAGGCGAGGTGTAACTTTGGTTGGTTCAGTAGCCTCAGCATCCTCCTCCTCATTTTCCATCAGCATCGTTGACATCGCCTGATTTGGAGTTTCTTCTTTGTCTGCTGTATGCTTCATTGCCTCCGCTGGTAGCTCATCATTGTTTGTGGCTGGCTCAAGCGGCGTCTCAGCATTATTTTCTGGTGTCAATGGCGGCAACAGCACGGGGGTAATATGCTCACCAAGAGCAGGAGGAGCAACGCTAGGGAAGCAATCTCCCAGCGCTTCCGCTACGGCCTGTCGTAATGCCTGCGCAAAGACGCCAGCGCTGCTAAAGCGATCATTAGGAGATTTCGCCATAGCCTTCATTACCACCGCCTCCACATTCTTTGGCACCTGTGGATTAAAGCGCGTAATTGGAGGGGCCTGTTCCAGCGTATGTTTAATAGCCACTGCGACGGGAGAAGTACCGGTAAAAGGCACGCGACCAGCCAGCATTTGATAGAGTACCACCCCTAATGAATAGACATCGGTACGATAATCGATTGTATCGCCAGTGCTCTGTTCCGGTGAAAGGTATTCCGGTGTTCCCACGATAGTGCCAATGCTGGTAAGATGGCCATTGGTACTTTCCTGATTGGTCACATCTTTCAGCACCTTGGCCAGGCCGAAGTCCGCTAGCAGAACGCGACCATCGGCATGAAAAAGAATATTGCCCGGTTTTAAGTCGCGGTGCACAATACTCTGTGCGTGCGCGCTATCCAGTCCGGCGGCTGCCTGCTCGATAATCGGCACCACCTCTTCCAGTGAGAGAATGCCGCGTTTCTCAAGCACCTCACGCAGAGTGCCGCCAGTGACATAGGGCATGACCAGATACGCAAGATCGCCCTGTTCACCATATTCATACACTGGCATAATATTAACATGATCCAATGCTGCAACGGCATCTGCCTCGCGACGAAAACGGGCCAGAAACTCGTTACGTGGTCGCTGCTCAAGAACAATGCCAGGTAAAAGTACTTTGACGGCTACGATCCGCCGTGGACGTGATTGTCGCGCCAGATACACTGCACCCATACCGCCGCGTCCGAGGAGACGTTGGAGTGTACATGTTCCCAGCGCCTGCCCTAGTAACTCATTGCTATCCGTTACCACGCTCGTGCTTCCTCTCAATGAAAAAGATCAACTGGTTGGTAGTTTGCATAAGAAATATTTCTAATTAAGGAGTATTTCTGTATATCCTGTCCAACCCGTTAGCAAATCCGTTTGCAGATCCTTTCATTCTGGACAGAATAGTAGCAAGCGATTTCCTTAATGGCTTCTATTTTTCTGGTTCACTATCTATTAACTTTTTATCATGTATAATACGGTATCACACTTCTCCCAAACTTGTATGGCAGGGAAGAAAGAATATGAGCGAAGTGCCTACATCTCTTTTTCTCTTTGCTTATATCAGAGTTATCTTGTCTGACATGCAAAACGTTTTGAGAAAACAGAGAAGGTGATCTTGTGATATTTCTTAACTCATTATAATAGACGTTTCGTGTACGTCAACCTTTGTATTTGTTAACCAGGCCTGGAAATAGAGATACACGAACACTTTTAAGAGGCTGAATGAGGCTATTTAATCTCGACAGATTGAATTTTCTGGAGGCTCAGTGTGTATGATGACGGTGTTGAGATTGGGGTATGAGCGGCGTAGGGCGCGTTTGATCTTTTCTGCGTCAACATGAACCTGACTAAGAGGGGCATGGGCATCAAAAATTGCATGCAAAACAAGATCCAATTCGGGTGCCCCTTTTGTACCATGACCCCCTACCTCTGCGACTAACTTGTTTGGTCGATAGAGATGAATATCATGTGCACTTCCGACTCCAGCGATACCATCGGCAATACGGCACATTCTGGCGGCCATTTCTGGATAGTGCATCGTCACATCCTGGCGTTGTACAATATTTTCATCGGGAGCTTCCAGGTGGGTGGTCACACGGCGCAACCGTTTATTATGCTGTAGCAATGACTGTTCCAACTGCGTTGCGATCGTATGGGCTTGCTCCAGATTCATATCGGCGTGGATCTCTACATCAAAGTCTGCCTCTAGTTTACCGGCAACTTCTCGCACATGGATATCATGTGCATGTACCCCCTGACATTCAGCCAGGTAGTGAATCTGGTCGATGACCGTTTCCCTGGGAGAAGTAACTGGTTCAACGTGCACCACCACATCGATGTCATCCAGGGCCGAGAAGCTATGCACTTCGTCAATCGTTTCATTCTCAATCAGATCGCTCAACTGGTGAATTTGTTCAAAAGTCAGCATCCGTGGGGCAGATATAATCACATCAGCAAAATACTTATTGCCAGCGCGACGCACGCGCACTCGCCTCACTTCTATCACATCATCCAGCCGCGCCAGCCGTTGTTTGATCTGTGTTGGTAATGCTCCCGGGGAATGATCAAGCAGAGCATTGATGGTCTCACGAGCTAACCGCAGGCTTATCCAGATCACAATGCCTGAGACGCCAAATGCCGCGATCGCGTCCGCCTGACTCAGCCAGGCTGGCCAATGGAACAGATTCGTCAGGTAGACAATCAGCAAGCCAAAGATCACGACCGCTGAACTCCAGATATCAGTACTAAAATGGAGTGCATCCGCCTCCAGCGCCTGGCTTCCTAGCTTTTTTGCTACTCGCAGCAGTACCCTCGAACGCGTCACATCAACGACAATTGAAACCAGCATGACCACAAAAGCCCAAACACTGGCATCGACATGACCCTCATGATAGAGCAAGCGGCGGGCTGCCTCAACAATCACCCAGATGGCAGTACCCAATAACAACAAGGCTTCCAAAAAAGCGGAAAGGTTCTCGACCTTCCCATGCCCATAATTATGATTAGCATCGGCGGGACGATCTGCCACGCGTACCGCAAAAAAAGTCATCAATGCCGCTACCAGATCCAGGCCTGAATGGGCAGCCTCTGCCATAATACCCAGGCTCCCTGTCAAAACCGCCACCAGAATTTTCAAACCGGTTAAACCTACCGCAGCCAGCACCGACGACATTGCAGCCATCGTTTTCTCACGCTGGGCACTCTTTGAAAGTGACATGCGTCCGAACTGCCTCCTCTATCAAAAAAACTTTTATTTTCGTTTGTACCCGCTGTCCAGGAACATATCGTCCTCATTTTACTCGATGCAGTGATTCACAGCAAGGAATATTGAGACTTGTCCGGAGCTTTCCATATCGTCCGCGTGCTACCCGCACTGGCACTTTCACGTAAGGATGCAGCAAGATCAAAAAATGCTACCTGGAGGGAGCAAACTCATCGATCCGTATATTTTGTTGCGCATTTACCTGTTCAATGACAGAAATTGAATATAGTTAATTTTGCCATATGATTATACTACTACCATAAAAAATATTAATTGACAGAGACACATTCTGCTGTTATGCTGTTTATAACAACTATATAAATAAAGACTGACCCGCGTTGATCAAACCCAGTATGAGGTTGGGAGCCAACAGAGATCCGGCGTCTGGTGAGAGTTCGGAACGGTATACCCCCTCAGAACCCCTTTGTGAGCGGCTGGCCGAAGAAAGTCCTGGTTGCAAAATCTATACAATGTGTCTCTTTTTTCTCACGCACGCCTTGTTAATAAATAGAGGCAGCGAAAAAAGTATGAAAAAAGAGCACAGCATCAGGGCAAGTAGGACAGATGGGTGGCTCCCAGGCAGCACAATAGCTAGAAAGAGTGGTCTTTCCACGCTCGCTACATTGTGGTACGAGGAGAGTAGTTGTCTTTCAAGCAACTTCTCAGATACATGTGGAAGACAATCTGGGTGGTACCACGGGAGCAACAATGGCTTTCGTCCCTTGCAGAATGAAATATAAGGGATGAAGGCTTTTTTTATTGGTTCAAGTTTTTTTGCGAGGTGGACGACAATGACGACTGTTTCTATTGTGAATGTAACAAGCTATACAGGATCGGAACTGTTGCGTTTATTGGCGCAGCATCCTGATTTTGTTGTGACCTCTGTGACCGGGCGTAGTACCGTAGGGAAGCGTCTGGAAGAGGTGTTCCCCTATCTGCGTGCGGGTATACCTACTCTGGAAGGTCAGCGGCCAGCAATAGATCCAGCGTTAGTGATTACCGAAGAGCCTGCTCAGACGGATCTGGCATTTGTTTGTTTGCCCCACGCGGCGGCGGCCGAAGCTGTGATCAAATTGCTACAGCGTGGAACGAAAGTCGTGGACCTCTCGGCCGATTTTCGGCTGCGTGATGTAGCGACATATGAAGAATGGTATAAACACACACATCCGGCGCCAGCATTACTGGAGGACGCGGTTTACGGTTTGTGTGAGACCTACCGCGAACGAATTCGGCATACCAACCTGGTAGCTAACCCTGGTTGTCATACCACCACGGCCATCCTCGCGTTAAGCCCGGCCTTTGCCGCCAATATTATTCAGCCTGATGTAATTATTGACTCTAAGACCGGTATAAGTGGTGGCGGGCGTAACCCAAGTCCAACCTACCACTTCCCAGAGGCCAATGAAGACGTCAGCGCCTATGGTTTATCGGGGCACCGACATATGCCAGAGATCGCGCAAGAACTGACAGCGATCGCTGCCGCCCATAGCCATCCTTTTGATGACGCGTTACGTATTACATTTGTCCCACATTTAATGCCAATGACGCGTGGTATTCTGGCAACCTGTTATGCCGATCTCAAAGCAGGCGAGAATGGGGCCTTGCCAGCAACCGCAGATATTCGCGCACTTTATGAACATTATTATGCTAATGAACCATTTGTACATGTGGTCGATCAGCCACCGCACACCAAATGGACCTATGGAAGCAATCATTGTTTTATCTATCCAATTGTTGACCAACGAGCAAAACGTCTTATCGTCGTTTCCTGCCTGGATAATCTGGTTAAAGGCGCATCCGGTCAGGCGATACAAAATGCGAATTTACTCTATGGATTGCCAGAGACAACAGGTTTGTCCTCACTAGGCGTACATCCATAACACTTTTTAAAAAGATTTTTTGCAATCATCTATTCTGAGGAGTACAGCTCATGGCAATCTCATTTTCACGCACCCCGGAGGGTGATGTTATCAGCGACCATCATCTTATTGCGCAGGTACTGGGTGAAGCACTGCCATACATTGACTTTTTAAAGGGCAAAACGCTGGTTATCAAGCTGGGTGGTAGTACACTGGAGCATCAGCGTGCGGTTTTGCAAGATATCATCTGGCTGCGTGCTCTGGGTGCTTACCCTGTACTGGTGCATGGTGGGGGCCCCTATATCAACGAATGGCTTACAAAGCTCAATTTACCGACCCGCTTCGTCAATGGACTGCGAGTCACCGATGCGGCCACGCTTGAGGTCGTGCGCATGGTTTTGCTAGGACAGGTAAACCAGGGCCTCGTACTGATGGCTTCGCAGATGGGCGGCAAGGCCATTGGTTTGTCAGGAACAGATGGAGGCATGGTGCGAGCACATATGATTGATGAGCGCCTCGGTTTTGTGGGCGAAGTAGATTCGGTAGATCCAACGCCAGTGGAGGCCCTGTTAAAAGATGGTTATATTCCGATTGTAGCTCCACTGAGCGAAGGGCCGGATGGCACCTGCTTGAATATTAATGCCGACCTGGTAGCGGCACACCTGGCTGGTGCGCTGAACGCAGAGAAACTCATCTTCTTAAGCAACGTGTCCGGCATCTGTGGCTCCGATGGCAACTTGATTTCCGAATTGCGCGAGTCAGAAGCCAGGAAGCTGATTGACGATGGTGTCATTCATGGAGGCATGATCCCAAAGGTGACGGCCTGTCTGGATGCGCTGGTAGCAGTACCACGTGTCCATATTGTAGATGGTCGGGATTCGCATGTCTTGCTGCGTGAGCTGTTCACTGATAAGGGCGCCGGCACAATGATTATTCGCTAGCCACAACTAAAACGAGCGTATCGTCAAAGGGGACAGTCAGAAATACCGTTGGCTGTCCTTTTTTGTGTTATTTATCGCCGAACCTCACAATAGAATGATACACTATCTTTGAGATATGTATCACACATGAGTAAGGTGCAAAAAGTGAAGTGGAGCTTGCTACTGCCGATAATCAAACATATTAGCAGCAGGAATGCGCCTGAGCAATTGAAAGGGATGTTTTGAGCAACGTTGTTGTATTTGATCTAGATGGTGTAATTACAAGTGAAGAGGCTTACTGGGTTACAGCAGGCCTGGTTCTTCACGAAATCGCATACAGCCCTCGCTACTGGGATCTGCAGAGGGCTGAAAGCTATGTGCCGCCGGCTACAGCTGAAGAATGTGATCGTTTAAGCCACGAAGTGTTGCCTGAAGAGATCATGCTGGGATTTAAGGCACGCTCGATTAATTCTAATTGGGACACCTGCTATGCTGCAGTCAGCGTCTGCCTGGTTGATTTACTGGCCAGGATCCCCGATCGCGCAACCTTGTTTCCTTTGCAGCCCTGGAATCCGGGTTGGATGGCTCTATTCCGCCAGGCCCTCGACCATCTTGAAGGTGAAAAGACGCTCGGTCGAACTTCCTACAAGCTACTGGAAAAACCTCCTTTTCAAAATTATATTGGTTTTGAACTTTTTGAGCACCTGAACCAATATGCCAGCGAGCTACTTGGTCAGCCAGTTGAAGGCGTTTTCGCCCGCTACAGTCCTTTCTGGAATCTGTGTCAGGAGCTATTTCAAGAGATTTACCTTGGTGATCAATTGTATGAGCAGGAGTACCACCATGCCCCTTCGCAGCAAGGTCGTTATGGATGTATCTACCTGGAGAAGCCCATCCTGGATGTTGAGGCATTGCGCGCAACTCTACAGACCCTGCGTGAGCAAGGCTATATCCTGGGTGTAGCCACGGGTCGTCCAGGGCGCGAGGCCATCGTCCCACTACAAAATTACGGCCTGTTCGAGTATTTTGATCCCCGCCGTGTGCTGACCCATACCGAGGTTGCGCATGCCGAAGAGCAATTGCTGGCTCGGGGAGATAGCACTTCGCTGGTCAAGCCCCATCCTTACCAATTTTTAGCTGCAGCTGATCCAGATTATCAGCCCCATCAGCCTGTTTTGCCACGTGGCAGTTTCATCGTGATTGGCGACACAACCAGCGATGTTCGTGGGGGGCAGGCGGCCGGAGCCCTGGTTGTCGCCGTCCTGACGGGGGCAATGACCGCTGAAGCGCGCCGTCTACTGGAAGAGAGCCAGCCCGACTTTATGATACCCGATGTCACCAGAGTGCCAGAGCTATTGCAGCGCCTGGATGATCTGGCAACGATTCAGCGTATGCAATTTCTAGAGCGTGACAAGGCCGAAGTTCTTCTGAAGCGTTGGTTTATTCATCACATGGACCTGGTTGTAGATGAGATACGCCTGACCCCCAAAGCGGTCTCGCTCAATTCCTTCAATGGCGTGTAT
Organism: Dictyobacter formicarum; assembly: GCF_016587435.1. Next base: position 505,120 of record NZ_BNJJ01000002.1, on the reverse strand, counting down.
CGCGTCGGAGCCGAAGAATACTTCTTTAAGACGCATGTAGAAGAGCAGGGTATTCTCGAAGAATACTACCATGCAGAATTGTTGTACAAAGCTGGTTATAACATTGTGCGACCTTTGCGTACCGTCCACCAGAAGGGTCAGCAAATGGTCATTTATCCTGTAGTCAGTGCTCCGGTAATGTTTGATTTGATGCGAGCCGTAGAGACCGGTGACACCTCGCAGGCGAATGTAGAGTTGCTGGCAGCGGCCGAGCGACGAGAATGCGAGCGTTTACTGGAGATTTATCGCTCTACTCTCAGCAAGAGCACTGCAGCTGAACATGCTCAAGCTCCCATTCACCAGCTTTTCTGGCATCGTTTGATGGGAGGACGACTGGCCAGTTTCTACGAAGACAAATGGTTTCCCTTCCCTGGTCAACCAAAGGCTGAAGAAGGTGGACTGGGACTCTCCTTTGCCGAGCTCTTACAGTATGAATGGACGATTAATGGCGAAGAGATAGGGACATATGGGCGGACACTGGGGCAACTACTTGAGCGGGCAAAGGGAGTATTGCAGCCCTCTCAGGCCGCCTTAACCGCCATTGGCCACGGGGATGCCCACTTTGGCAATGTTTTTCTGGAGCAGCAGGCGCATTATCAATACTTCGACCCTGCTTTCGCGGGCCGGCATACGCCTCTATTGGATATCGTCAAACCATATTTCCACAATGTGTTTGCGACCTGGATGTATTTTCCACAGGAGATTGAACGGGAACTTTCCATTGCCGTACAGGTGCAGGATAAGAGGATCATAGTCGAGCACAACTATGCTCTGACCCCGGTACGGCAGGCCATACTGGATACCAAAAGAACATATCTACTGCCCCAGATGGTCGAGTTATTACGTGAGCAGCGAGCGCTACCGGACAACTGGGAAGAGATAGTGCGACTGGCCTTACTGTGTTGTCCATTGTTAACCGTTAACCTGCTAGATGACACGAAGCGGTCGGCGGCAATTTGTTGGTTAGGACTCTCGCAGGTGATGCAGATGGGGAATATCTTGATCTTTTAAAATGGTATCTCCAAGATGGATAGTAGTGTGAATAGCTGTTGATTTTTATGCCAGGAGGGTACTATCATGATTGCCATTATCGATTATGGTGCGGGCAATATTCACAGCATTGAGAAGGCACTCGAGCATGTGGGCGCGCAAGTGCAGGTGACGGATGATCCCCAGGTAGTGGCGAAGGCTCAGGCTGTGGTTCTGCCCGGAGTTGGTTCTGGTGGCGCTGCTATGGCACGCATGAGCTCGCGTGGACTTGATAACGCGATTCGCGAAGCCACATTTCAAGGCAAACCATTTTTAGGCATCTGCCTGGGAATGCAGTTGCTCGCGGACCACCATGAAGAGGGTGAAGTAGCAGGTTTGCGTCTGTTCCGGGGATCTGTGCGCCGCATTCCGCATGGTCCCAAAATTCCACACATGGGATGGAACCAGATCCAGGCTCTGCAACCTGATCTGCCCATTTTCGCCGAGTTGCCATCCGACGCTTACTTCTACTTTGCGCATTCATATTATGTCGAACCACAAGATCAAACAGGCGTAGCTGCAGTGACCGACTATGGTTCCCCATACTGTAGTGTGATTGCCACCGACCAGGTCTGGGGCACGCAATTTCATCCCGAGAAGAGTGGAGATATAGGAATGCAACTGCTCAAAAATTTTGTGAAATGGGTGAAGCAATGATCATTTTACCGGCTATTGATATTAAAGATGGGCGCTGTGTGCGCCTGTTCCAGGGCGATTATGCACAAGTAACCACCTATGATACCGATCCGGTACAGGTGGCGCTACGCTGGCAAGAGGCAGGTGCCTCCTGGCTGCACCTGGTTGATCTGGATGGAGCAAAAGCGGGCTACCCTGTTAATGTTGAATTGATCAAGCGCATTCGGGCGGCGACCACATTACGTATCGAGGTTGGTGGCGGCATGCGCACGCTAGAACATATTGAGCAGGTGCTTGGACTGGGCGTAGACCGCGTGATTCTGGGCACGGTAGCGATCACCAACCGGGATTTGTTGCGGCAAGCATTAGAGCGCTGGGGTGAGCGCATCGTAGTTGGATTAGATGCGCGAGATGGGCTGGTAGCAATTGCTGGTTGGATAGAAACCTCACAGGTAACAGCGGTCGCCCTGGCTCGTGAACTGAGTGAACTGGGCGTACAGCGTTTTGTGTATACCGATATCGCCCGTGATGGCGCCCTGACCGGTCCCAACCTGAAAGCTCTCACCGAGATGCAGCAAGCGATAACGAGCTCTCTGATCGCCTCTGGCGGAGTCAGTTCGTTAGCCGACCTGCAGGCTTTATCACAGAGCGGTGTTGAAGGCGCCATCATTGGCAAAGCAATCTACACAGGTGCTGTCGATCTCGCAACAGCTATTGGCGAAATTGAGAGGTAAAAGCCATGCTCACCAAACGTATTATTCCCTGTTTGGACGTCATGAATGGACGTGTAGTCAAGGGTGTCAGCTTTGTCAATCTGCGCGATGCAGGTGATCCGGTCGAGCTGGCAAAATTGTATAATCAAGAAGGCGCGGACGAAATAACCTTTCTGGATATCACTGCATCATATGAAAACCGAGCTACCATGCTAGACGTTGTACGACGTACGGCAGAGCAAGTATTTATTCCGGTCACGGTCGGTGGTGGTATTCGCTCAGTTGAAGATATCCGCGCGACCCTGGGTGCTGGCGCCGACAAAACCTCTGTCAACACCGCCGCCGTCCAGAATCCACGGTTAATCACCGCAGGCTCCGAACAATTTGGAGCGCAGTGTATCGTGCTGGCCATCGATGCTCGCTCCAATCCAGCCATGCCCAGCGGCTACGAAGTCTATGTGCATGGTGGGCGCACGCCCACGGGCCTGGATGTACTGGAATGGGCGAAGCGCGGTGTCGAACTAGGTGCTGGAGAGATTCTATTGACCAGTATGGACCGCGATGGTACAAAGAGTGGTTATGACCTTACGCTCAATGCTAAAGTTTCTGCTGCGGTCACAGTGCCGGTAATTGCTTCGGGTGGTGTCGGCACACTGGAGCATATGTATGAAGGTTTAACCCAGGGCGGTGCTGATGCCGTGCTAGCGGCCTCAATCTTCCACTTTGGTGAATTTCGAGTGCGCGACGTCAAGCACTACTTACAAACAAAAGGGGTAGTAGTACGACCATGCTGAATTTTGATAGCCAGGGTCTGGTCCCGGCTGTAATCGTAGACGATACAACAGGCGATGTCTTGCTGGTTGCCTTTATGAATCAAGAGGCCTATCAGCTTACTCGCCAGACCGGGCAGACCCATTTCTTCAGTCGCTCACGTAACAAAATCTGGCATAAAGGCGAACAATCGGGGAATGTCCAGGAGGTACGCGATATCTTCATTAACTGTGAAGAGAATAGCCTGATGATTCGCGTCCAACAGCATGGTGAAGCCGCCTGCCACGAAGGTTATCATAGCTGTTATTATCGGCGCATATTACCAGATGAAAGTTTTGAAGTCGTGGCCGAACGCATCTTTGATCCTGCAGATGTGTACGAGACTGAACAAAGCGAAGGAGAGCCTATGACCACTGATACAGGCCAATCGCAGACTCCACTAGAGCTTGAGCAAGCTTTGCGCCAGCTATATGCTGTTTATATTTTGTTGCGTGATCAGGACCACACCGCAACCTCCAACACATCACGCCTGCTGCACGAAAAGAATCACAGCTTTCTCGTGGGCCGCCTGGCCGACGAACTGGGGGAGCTGGCTGGCGTACAAACAGGTGAACACGTCCATACAGGTTTGCAAGAGGATACCACATTAGAGGGGAGCCAGGTAGGGTACTGGCTTTTCTTGCTGGCAGCCATCAATCAATTAGACTATGGTAGTTTTAACCCGCACACTGCCGTTCTCCAGGGTTTTATCGCACATTATACGGAGGACCAGATTAATGAATTACGGCAGAAAGCGATTGAGTTCCTGGCCTCCAATGATCAGGCCCATCTGGTACGTGGCCTGACGGCTGGATTTGCCCTCATTGGTTGGGCCTGTGTCTCCGCCGGTATCAGCCCCCTGGCTCCTGTCGAATACGACCTTGATCAGATGCGCAGCAAAGGCTTGCTGAAGTAAATTATTCACAGCTCGGCGTATGTGCGCTCGAGCTGTGTAGAGTATGTGGTGTGGAAAATGCAACAAGAACATTTTCCACACCACATATTCTACACTTTTGAGTACCGCAGGTGCGAAAATGTATGCACAGAGATTAGGGAGCGCATGCGAGTCGGGCACATTCTGACAATCAAAAATATTCTCAAATAACGGCAAGAAAAAGCTGTAATAGTGATATAATGATATGCAAATTTAATGGGTTGAGAGGAGGAGATATGAAGTATGATGCTATCATTTTTGATCTTTTTGGGACACTGGTCGATAATTTTCCACCAATAGCTTTTAAGCAACTTTTGACTCAGCTTGCTGATGTGTTGCAAGTGCCTGCCTCAGAGTTTATTCATCTATGGAATGGTGTTCTCTGGCCCAAACGTATGCGTGGTGAATTTCCGACTGTGCAGGCGGCTTTCAGCTATGTCTGTACCAGCTTAGGCGTGGTACCTACAGAAGCACAACTGGAAGAGGCGGCCCGGATGCGCTTAGACTATTCGCGGCGCTCATTAGTGCCTCGGGTGGATACAGTCGAGACCCTGCGCTGCCTGAAAGAGGCTGGTTACGCTCGTGCATTGATCAGCGACTGTTCGATGGAAGTGCCTCAACTGTGGGAAACCTCGGCACTGGCCCCTTTGATCGATGTGCCGATTTTCTCGTGTGTGGTTAAATTAAAGAAGCCAGATCCACATATTTATGCACTGGCCTTCGAGCGCCTGGGTATTCCTCCGGAGCATTGCCTGTATGTTGGAGATGGAGGGAGCCGCGAATTGACAGGTGCGGTAGCTGTTGGGATGCAGGCCGTTCTTATCTGCGCGCCACACGAAAAGGATAAAGGACACGACGAGCATCAGCAAGAGGTTGATGGCTGGCGGGGGCCGAGGATCGAGACCTTAAAGGAAGTGTTAGCTCTGGTGGATGAAGCGTTAGTGGTTTAGAAGGGATAAATGAGTATTATGGCTATTCGAGCTGTCATTTTTGATCTTGGTGGAACGCTGATTGACTGGCCGGATTGGGATGAGGATGTGCTTCGACGATGGGGATTATCCTATGAATATTTATGTCGCAAAGTTCCTGACCGTCAGTGGCCGGAGAAGGAGTACTATGTCGATGCTATGCGCGGGGCTGAACTGGCTCACTGGCAACGTGTCAACACAATACAAGCCAGTGCTACTCCAGAAGAAGTGTTGCAGGAAGGCTTTCAGGTCCTTAATTGTACAGTCAGTGCTACCGAACTGCGTATAGCCCTCGATGGCTATGGTCAGGCCGTCAACGGTTGGTCAATGGTCTTTCCAGATGCCGTTCCGACCCTGCTCAGCCTGCGCAAACAGGGATATCGGATTGGCCTGCTCTCCAATACCTGGTGGGCCGCGGCCTGGCATAACTCAGACCTGGCCACGCATGGCCTCGACAGTTTACTGGATGTCGTATTGTATACCTCAGAGCTCCCACACTCTAAACCACACCCAGAAGTATTTCGTCTCGTGAGCAAACTGTTGGAGGTTGACCCAGTTGAATGTGTTATGGTAGGAGATCGTCTGATTGATGATGTTTCAGGAGCCCTCGGGGCAGGCATGCGTGGTATCTGGAAAAAGACTCCCTACCCCTGGCCTGAGCCCTCTCATATTCAACCGACTGCAACCATTATCCAGCTCGCCGAACTTTTGCCTTTGCTCGAAACTCTCAACTCATGAATAAGCATCGAAACAACATGCAAAAAGAATATACATACCTTTGATCCAGCGACCGTTTCTCACTTATAGCGAGAAACAGTCGCCTGTTGTCTGCTGATTAGATGGTGGGTAGAAATTTTGGTTTTTGGCGAGCTTGCGTCATTTGCTCGAAGGCATAGGCAAGCTTGATCAGGGTAGGCTCACTGTAGGCGCGGCCCATAAAGGTAACGCCTACCGGGAGTTCCTGAACATGACCTGCTGGCACATTGATGGCGGGATAGCCAGCCAGCGCAGCGGGTTGAGTACTACTGCCAGTATAGTGGTCCCCATTAACGTTATCGATATACCAGCCAGGACTGCAGGTTGGCATGACTAGCGCATCTAACTGATACCGATCCATAACAGCGTCGATACCTTCCTGACGAGCGAGGCGATGGCTCTCTGCCAGGGCCTGGATGTACGCGGGATCATCAAGACCAGCAGTGGCTTCGGCTGCAATGAACATCTCCTGACCAAATAAACTCAATTCCTGCTCGGCATGCGCCTCATTGAAGGCGATCAGGTCGGCAAGGGTGCGCACTGGAGACTCTACCAGTTCACTCAGGTAGGCATTCATATCTGCCTTTAGATCAGTGATCAGCACGAGATTTTCCGCCGATGAGGATTCCATCTGTTTGGCGGTAGGGATATTGGCAGGATCTATCAGAATTGCTCCTGCTTCCTCGAGTGTGTGCAAAACTGTCTCGATCAAGCGATTTGCTTTTGGACTATAGCCAAAGTAAACATCACGGGCCACACCAATACGTGCTCCTCGCAGTGCACTGGCATCAAGGAATTGCGTATAATCTGTGTGATATTTACCTTCACTCGCAGCGGTCATCTCATCGCGCTCATCCACGCCGATAATCGCACCCAGCAGAATCGCAGCATCGGTCACGGTGCGACCAAAGGGCCCAATTGTGTCTTGATTGTGTGAGATCGGGATCACGCCCGCTCGGCTGGTCAAGCCAACAGTTGGTTTAATGCCCACCACATCGCAAATCGAGGCGGGACAGAGGATCGAACCATCCGTTTCCGTACCCAGGGAGACGGTCGTCAGATTAGCGGCTACTGCCACCGCCGAACCTGAACTGGAGCCACAGGGTGTGCGATCCAGTACATAAGGATTGCGCGTCTGGCCACCGCGGCCACTCCAGCCACTGATCGATGGATGTCCACGTAGATTTGCCCACTCGCTCAAGTTGGCTTTGCCCAGAATAACCGCCCCCGCCTCGCGCAGCTTCTGTGCCACAAAGGCATCCCGCGGCGGACGCGCACCGAGGAGTGCCAGTGAGCCAGCGGTTGTCTGCATCTTATCAGCTGTCGCGATATTATCTTTGATGATTACCGGGATGCCGTGTAAAGGGCCGCGCACACTCTGTTTAATGCGCTCCTGATCGAGCGTATCAGCAATTTCCAGAGCATCCGGGTTAAGCTCAATAATCGATTTTAGCGTTGGACCGTTCTGATCAATAGCATGTATACGTTCTACATAGTATTCAACCAACTGACGTGCTGTGAGTTTGCCTTCGGCCATTGAGGCCTGCAGCTCATTAATGGTAACTTCTTCCAAATGCATGAATCTACCCTTGCCGTATTCCATTGGTTAAGAGCGAATTTGTGTTCGCGAGATGAACTAAATAGAGATAAACGGACAGGAAAGAATAAATTAATAAAAAATTCCTCCTGTAAAAGAAGTGTAACGAGAATGAAAAGAGATACAGGCTAATAACATTTGCTATTAACTTAAATGAAATTTTAACCTATCATTCACTGGTTACAATTGCATTATTATAGCAAAAAAAGGTTCTATCGTACACGGATAGAACTACTTTAATAGTCCATAAAGCCTATAGTTGAAAAAAGTGCAGGCCCGCCATCACACGGGCGGGCCTGCATCTGTGAGTATGAAAGGTTAGAGGTGGCTACTGTCGCGGACATTTTTGCCGAGAACGACCTCGATAGTGTAGCCTTCGAGTTTTTTGCTGGACTCGGGCGAGATGCGTTCGCGATAGACCTCTTCAAAGGATGGGTAGTCACGCTGACTGATTGAGAGCAGGAGATTGGCGGCCAGGGTTTCGACCATGATCTCATGCTGATATGGCTGCAGAATGTGCGCCAACTCAACCTCAGTGTAGAGCGCGACCCCGATATGGTCTTCGATGTTGAAGCCAGCCTTTTTACGCATATCCTGTATAAAGTGGATCAGATCGCGCACCATACCTTCCTCACGCAATTGAGGCGTGATCGTGGTTTCCAGAGCAGCGATATAGCCACGCTCTTCTGCGGTAACGAAGCCCGGACGAGCCGTAGCCAGGATCGAGACCTCATCAGAGGTGAGACTGACTTCTTTGTCGGCCACGGTAAAGGTCAGAGTACCAGTGGTATTCAACTGCGTTGCAGCCTCCTGAGCCTCGTGGGCCGACAAGCCCTTGAGATGAGCCAGAATTTTCTGGACCAACGGACCATATTTGGGTCCCAGGATTTTGACCTGAGGCCGAACCGTGTAGGCCAGCATATCGCTGTCTGCGCTGATGAGCTCCAGCCGTTTGATGTTCAGCTCTTCCAGGACCTGCTCGCTCAAGCGTTGCAGAGCCTCTTCCTCAGCGCTGCTGGGCACATGGACATAGAGCGCGTTCAAAGGCTGGCGAACGCGGATTTGAGCCTTCTCACGGGCAGCACGACCGAGTCCAACGATACGCATCACCAGATGGGTCTCGTTCGTCAGCTTCTCGTCGATCAGCTCTGAACGGACCTCAGGCCAGTCCTGCAGATGGACGCTCAACGGTGCCTGCTCATCAACGCTACGCACCAGATTCTGATAAAGCTCTTCGGTCAGGAAGGGCATAAAAGGAGCCAACAACGTGATCAGCGTCGTCAGGCTCTCATAGAGAGTCAGGTACGCAGCAACCTTATCCTCATCCAGTTGTGATTTCCAGATGCGCTCACGACTACGGCGCAAGTACCAGTTAGATAGATCTTCCAGGAAACCCTGGATGGCCTCGGCTGGCTTCGTGGTGTCATACTGTTCCAGATTAGCCGTAACATCACGGATAGTTTGATGCAGTTCTGAGATGATCCAGCGATCCAGTTCACTGCGTCGCGCCACCGGCAACTGATGTTGCGTTGGATCGAACTGATCGATATTGGCATAGGTTACAAAGAACCAGTAGACATTCCAAATCTTATCCAGGGTACGACGGGTCAACATCCACTTCTCGCTCAAGCGCACCGGCATACCGGTCTCGCTGGCTTTCTGGATTTCCGCCTCGCCCGGGATGGCCGGGAAGTTCAGGTTTTGCTCGGGTGTATGGTTGGTATAGAGCCAGCGCATAGTATCTGAACCAACGCTCTCAGCGGCATCGTCGAAGATGACCATATTACCCTTGGATTTATGCATCGGCGTGCCATCTTCCGACATCAACGTGGCATAACCAAACAGGGTCTTGAAAGGCGCGGTCTTCTCTAACACCGTACTCATGACCAGCATGGAGTAGAACCAGTTTCTAAACTGGCCCGGGAAGGACTCAGTCACAAAGTCAGCCGGGAACCACTGCTGCCACTGCTCATGATTGGTGAGATAGTGGAGTGTTGAATAGGGAACGATACCCGCATCCAGCCAGGGATTGCCAACGTCTTTGATGCGCGAGACCTTGCTACCACATTTTTTACAGGCGATCTTGACCTCATCGATGTACGGGCGGTGTGGGGTATGGCCTTCAAACTCCTCCCAGCCAGCGACGGCACGCTCTTTCAGTTCCTCCTGGCTACCGATAACCTCAAAATTGCCACATTGCTGACAATCGAAGATTGGCAGGGCCAGGCCCCAGTAACGCTTCTTCGAGATCATCCAATCGTCCATATTGCGCAGCCAATCCATCTCGCGATCAAAGCCAAAGGCCGGGATCCACTGGATCTGGCGCACCACATCCATGATCTCATAGCGCAGGGTCTCCATCGAGATGAACCACTCGTCAACCAGGCGGAAGATCAGCTCAGTTTTACAGCGCCAGCAGGTTGGATAGCGGTGTTTATAGTTTTGTGGGCGGTAGAGCAGGCCCTTCTGGGTCAGGTTCTCAGCGATCGGTTTCGCAACCTCAGAGGTATGTTTGCCGGTCAACCAATCAAAGCCCTCTTTATAGATACCGAACTCATCGACAGGAGCCACCACGGCCAGCCCAAATTCCTTGGATAGCCCGAAGTCCTCACGACCACAGCCCGGAGCGATATGCACGATGCCGGTTCCCTCACTGGCATTGGCTTCTTTCCAGGGCACTACTGTATGTGCCACATCCTTCTCAGCAGGCAGTTCATCAAATGGACCCCGATACTTCCAACCGACCAGGTCAGAGCCCTTAAGGGTCTCCACCACCTTATAATCGCCCTTATCGTGTCCTTTGAGCCCCTTGAGCACCGGGAGCAACTGTTCGGCCAGGTAGTAGTACTCCCCATCCTGCTCAACTTTCACATAGGTCAGATCAGGATTAACGGCGGCAGCCACATTGGCCGCCAGTGTCCACGGGGTCGTAGTCCAGACCAGCAGATACTCACCCGGACGATCCACCAGCGGGAAGCGAACATACAGGCTCAAGTGGGTCAGCTCTTTATAGCCCTCGGCCTCCATCTCCATATTGGAGATACCGGTCGCACAGCGTGGACACCAGGGCATCACATCGCGGCCCTTATAGATCAGATTGCGCTCCTGACACTTCTTCAAAAAGTGCCAGATCGTATAGTTATTCTCGTCTGAGAGCGTATAATAGTCATTGCCCCAGTCCATCCAATAGCCAAGGCGGATCGACTGTTCAGTCTGGCGTTTCGAAAAGGTAAACACGCGTTCTTTACAGCGTTCCACAAAGGCCGCGATCCCGTACTTCTCGATATCGCGTTTGGTTTTCAGGCCCAGATCTTGCTCAACGTTTACCTCGACCCAGAGGCCCTGACAATCAAAACCATTCTGGTAGCGCTGCTTATAGCCTTGCATCGTCTTAAAGCGCTGATAAAGATCTTTATAGGTTCGGCCCCAGGCATGATGGACGCCCATGGGATTATTCGCGGTAATAGGACCATCCAGGAAAGAAAATTTCTTTTCGCTGTGCTCATTGCGTTTCAGATACTGCTGACGAACGGCATGTTCGTCCCACCAATGCTGGATGGTGTGCTCCAATTGTGGATAATCGACACGATCGGCCGCCACAACCGGCTTGAATACACTAGATTTTACTGACACGGTGTCCTCCTCTGCGTCCATGGCCACACAAGAGGCCGCCTCGCAGATGAATATAGCAGTTGTACAATAACTGCCCTGATAAATCCAATAGAATATTTATTGTGAAGAATCGAGCATAATCTCCAGGCGCTTATTGATTCTGCCCTTGTTCTCAGTTTTTGTAATATGGATCCCGCCAACCTCTCTGGTATGGTTGACATGCGTACCGCCGTCGGCCTGCAGATCCAGGCCAACTATTTCAACGATGCGTATCTCCTCCATTTCGGGTGGTAAAAGATTAACCTTGGTGCGTACGAGATCAGGAATTGAAAACGCCTTCTCGCGTGGCAGCGAATAGACCCGAATGGGATAATCCGCCTTGATAGCCTCATTAACCTTTTCTTCGATATAGGCAATGCGCTCTTTATCCAGATTCTCCATCGCGAAATCCATACGTGCGCGATCCGGATACATCTGTCCGCCGGTCACCTGGACATTAAATTCTTTCCAGATGACACCACAAAGAATATGTAGAGCCGTATGAGTACGCATCATCTGGTAACGGAAGTCCCAATCGATGGTGCCGACGACTTCAGTGCCAATGGGGGGCGGTGGATAATCCAGGGTATGCCAGACGACATCGTCGCGTTTATGCATAGCGATCACGCTGGCGGGATAATCCTGACCGGGCCAGGTAATCATCCCTCGATCGGCCATCTGCCCACCGCCACCAGGATAGAAAACGGTAGCATCTAGCGCGATATCGTCACCCTCCACAGCCACGACAGTGGCTGTACACTCATACGTGAAACTATTTGTATGGTAAAGGAGTTTGGTTTTCATCTGTAAGTTCCTTTTCCTCAACAAAAAAAACCCTCGTCCAACAAAGGGACGAGAGGAACTCCCGTGGTACCACCCTGATTAGCCTGGCATGGCACTTCCATGGCCAGGCTCACTCAATACACATATTCCGGACGACCCCCCAGCGAGAGTTTCTCCGTGATAACGGTTCTGCTCATCTTGTAAAGGTGTAGAAGTGCTGGAACGCATAGCATAAAGGAACGGCGGACTATATGCCTTCGTGATAACGGGAAGGAACCGACTGCGCTTACTCTGAAATGTTGATCCCGGGGATCACATCTGCTGGTTCGGCTGGTAGCTCTGGAGTGATATTCTGCACGCAACTTGTATCCGGTTGCACCATCCCCGGACTCTCTCTGACAAGGGTAGCGGCATACTGGCTCCGTCATCGCTTTTGAGCATTATGCTGTAATTATCGTTAATGTATGCTTCTCGCGCAGAGCGCGAGCAAGTCTATCTATTGTGTTCCAATATTCATGTTCTCTCTGCACGATAGGATTTCAGGTGTTTAGCATTAAAGAAACGAAAGGGTATGCTTATTCGTCCTAAGTCCTGTAGGCGTTAGTACCGTGAATATTTTGGAGTATGGTAAAGCTATGATACCATAGTACGTGGTAGAATACAATAGCTGGATCAGAGACACGAGCAACGAGGCTCATTCCTCAATTTCGTGTTCCGTAAGTTATACAAACTGTGTTAATGTAACCTAAGGAATATACATGCAAAATCTAGAGAAATTTTATGGTCCAAATGCAGGCTATGTTCAGGAACTTTATGAGCGTTATCAGCGGGATCCAGAGTCCGTTGATGCTGCGACGCGCGCAACATTTGATTCCTGGGCGGCTGAAGACGCGAGCGCAGCCGCAAGCTCGCGAGGCACAGGTGCTGTGTCAGCTCCTCCCGCACCAGCCGAAGCCCTCGAAGATACCCCGGCATACTCGCGCACCCAGGTGATGAAGATTGTCGCTGCTTCTACCTATGCTCATGCTATTCGTGAAAAAGGGCATCTGGGAGCTCACCTGGATCCCCTGGGAAGCGAACCAATCGGCGATCCTGCGCTGCTACCTGAGACATATGGTCTGTCGCAGGTAGACCTGGCGCAGTTGTCCCCTCGGGTCATAGGTGGTCATTCAGCAGAAGGGGTTGAGAACGCATTAGAGGCGGTTGCCGCCCTCAAGCGAATGTACTCGGGCACCATTAGCTACGAGTTCGACCAGGTGAAAAGCCCCGATGAGCGGCGCTGGTTGCGCGATACCGTCGGACTAAATTTATATCATCGCGATCCAAAAGCGGCCGATGCGCGCAAGTTATTAAAGCGCCTGACCCAGATTGAGGTGTTTGAACGTTATATCCACCAGAACTATACCGGTCAGAAGCGTTTTTCCATTGAAGGCATCGATATGCTGGTGCCGATGTTAGATGAAATTATCTCAGGCGCCATAGACTCAGAGACCAAAGAAGTAGTGATTGGCATGGCGCATCGTGGGCGCCTGAACGTATTAGCCCATGTGCTGGGCAAGCCCTATGGTGCTATCCTTGCCGAGTTCGTGCACTCCAAACATGAAGAGGGAGTGCCCTTAACCGATAGCTTTGGCTTTGGCTGGACCGGTGACGTCAAATATCATTTAGGGGCTGAACACCTCTTTGGCGAAGGAGCGGCTGTCGATCTCAAGGTCATTCTATCGCCAAATCCGAGCCATCTAGAATTTGTGAATCCCATAATCGGGGGGATGTCGCGTGCCTCGCAAGAGATTCGTACAGTCGCAGGTGCTCCATTACAAGATGTAGATAAAACGTTACCGATCCTCATCCACGGCGACGCCGCATTCCCGGGTGAAGGTGTGGTCGCGGAAACAATGAATCTATGGCATTTACGTGGGTATTGGGTGGGTGGAACTATTCATATTATTGCTAATAATCAGTTAGGCTTTACTACAGATCCTGAAGATAGCCGATCTACGCCCTTTGCCAGCGACCTGGCCAAAGGCTTTAGTATACCAATAATTCATGTTAATGCTGATGATCCTTATGCGTGTTTAACCGCTGTACGTATTGCGCATGCCTATCGAGATCAATTTCATAAAGATGTGGTAGTCGACCTGGTTGGCTATCGTCGTTGGGGTCATAACGAAGGCGACGAACCGGCATTTACTCAGCCCCAGATGTATGAAATTATTCGCACGCATCCAACAGTTCGTGAGCTCTATGCCCGTATGCTAGAGCAACAGAAGCAGATCGAGCCTGGTGAGGCCGAGGCCCTGGTGAATGATGCCTTTGCGGTTCTAGAGCAAGCCAAGCGCGAGGCCGATGAGGGAGTATATACTACCCAGGAACAGAAGTTAAGCAAGCGAGTTCGCCCAACATTGGAAGTTCCCCCGACCATGTCGGCGGAACAGGTGCGAGCGTACAACGACGAACTATTGAGCTGGCCCAAGAGCTTTACACCTAATTCCAAACTGGCGCGTATTTTACAGCGCCGCGCGACTACCCTGAGACCAGAAGGTGGCATCGACTGGGGACAGGCCGAAGCCCTGGCTTTTGCCTCTATTCTGGCTGAAGGGACTCCCATTCGCCTGACGGGCCAGGATGTAGAGCGAGGCACATTTAGCCATCGCAACGCGGTCCTGCATAGCTCTGATAGCAATGAAACCTATATCCCACTGCAACATCTGCTCGACTCACAGGCATCGTTTTCCATTTATAATAGCCCATTGAGTGAAGTCGGAGCACTGGGATTTGAGTACGGTTATAGCGTCCACGCGCCAGACACGCTGGTGTTGTGGGAAGCTCAATTTGGTGATTTTTCCAATGTAGCCCAGGTCATTATTGATCAATTTATCGCCTCGGGCCGAGCTAAATGGAAGCAGAACTCATCAATTGTTATGTTATTGCCTCATGGGTACGAGGGACAGGGACCAGAACATTCCAGCGCGCGCCTGGAGCGCTACCTGCAGCTGGCAGCCCAGGACAACTGGCGTGTAGCCAACTGCTCGACCGCGGCCCAGTATTATCATCTACTGCGCTTACAGGCCCATAATCTCAAGAACTATCCAAGGCCATTAATAATCATGTCGCCCAAGGCCCTCTTGCGCAACGCACAATCAGCATCTAAATTAGAGGATCTGGTCCAGGGCACCTTCCAATCGGTACTGGATGACCAGAGGGCGAATCAGCGTCCAAAGGACGTTCGACGTGTTATTCTCTGTACAGGCAAAATAGCCATCGACTTGCTTGCGCACGACAGCCGTGCCCATAATGATGATATCGCCATTGTGCGGGTAGAAATGCTCTATCCGTTCCCTGGAGAAGAAATCAAAAAAGTCCTGGCAAATTATCCACATGCGCGTGAGATAATCTGGGTACAAGAGGAGCCAAGAAATATGGGAGCGTGGAGTTATATCTCTCCTCGTTTGTCAGATATCGTCGACAACACGGTCACCATCGATGTCATCTCTCGTCCCGAACGATCAAGTCCAGCGGCGGGCTTCTGGGATCTTTATATTGCAGAGCAGGAAAAAATCATCAAGGAAGCCTCCACTTTACCGCTGAAACAACCCGGAGGAAACTATGTCCGTTGAAGTTAAAGTCCCTGCCCTGGGAGAGTCAATTGTCGATGCAACAATCGCATCCTGGTTAAAGAAAGAGGGTGACGTCGTGAAGCGCGGCGACACCCTTGCCGAACTCGAGACCGATAAAATTAATGTTGAGGTGAATGCCGAGCAAGATGGCGTTCTCCAGAAAGTATTAAAGCAGGTTGGAGATGTGGTTGCGGTTGGTGAAGCTATTTGTATAATTGGTGAAGGAGCGGCTGCGAGCAATGGCGCTTCTCCTCAGGCAACATCAACAACTGCTGAAACGACATCCGACAAGAAGCAAGCACAGAAATCGGCCAGCATAGAGGAGACAGCTGTATTTTCTGACACCCAGCGCCCGCCATCCCCATTGGCGCGCCGCATTGCCGCAGAGCATCACGTAGATATCTCGCAAGTGCGAGGCAGTAGCCCTCATGGACGTGTCACGAAAGAAGACGTTATTAGCTATCTGGAACAAAACGGACAAGAACCATCGATCGCTGTTGCTAATGGGACGCAGACGCCAGCAGCTCTGACCCAGCCAGAAGCCCCGGCACCAACAGCCAGAGTTACTCAGCCGGTCACCACAGATGCACGAGGCGAGGAGCGCATCCGTATGTCGCGTCGGCGCCAGACTATTGCTCAGCGCCTGGTTGAAGCTCAGCATACTGCGGCTATGCTCACGACATTTAACGAAATCGACATGACCGCAGTTATGGATGTGCGCAGCCGTCGCAAAGACGCTTTTAAAGAAAAGCATAATGTTTCACTAGGCTTTATGTCTTTCTTTACCAAGGCCGCCGTTGGTGCTTTGAAGGCCTATCCCCGCTTAAATGCCGAGATTCAGGGCACCGATCTTGTGCTCAAACACTACTACGATATCAGTATCGCCGTCTCTACCGACGAAGGACTGGTCGTGCCCGTAGTGCGTGACGCTGATCGCAAAGGATTTGCTCAGATCGAGCGCGAGATTGCTGAACTGGCCAAACGTGCCCGTGCCAATGCGCTCACACTCAATGATTTGCAGGGAGGGACCTTTACCATCACTAATGGTGGCATCTTTGGCTCCTTACTGTCGACCCCAATCTTGAATGCACCCCAGGTTGGTATTCTCGGCATGCACAAGATCGAGCAGCGCCCGATCGCCCTCAATGGTCAGGTCGTCATTCGTCCGATGATGTATGTCGCCCTCTCCTACGACCACCGGATTGTTGATGGTAGTGAAGCTGTGCGTTTCCTCGCCACTATCAAAGAATTGGTTGAAGACCCGGAATCCCTCCTTCTTGAAGGATAATTCGATACGCTGTTTCGCTCGACATGACGCGTTAATACCTGTATAATCAGAATGAAGAGAAGAACCATCGACCGTCTGGTCTGACCCATCAATGGTGGGTCAGACCACGGGTCAGCAATGTATCTATCATGGATATATTGCTGAAAGTGGATATTCCAGTCATTTCATAGATCACACGGCAGGAATAGAGGGAGTCGTCAGGGTTATGCAACCAGGAAATAACTATCCTCAACAAGCAGGAAACAGCGGCGATATGAACACACTCATAGGGAAATCCCTGGGACAGTATCGTATCGTTGAACGTATTGGAACTGGTGGTATGGCGACGGTCTTCAAAGCATATCAACCAACCCTTGATCGTCATGTAGCAATCAAAGTTTTACCTGCCTATCATGCAAAAGACCCTGTGTTTGTCAAAAGGTTTGTCCAGGAAGCTCGTTCGGTAGCGAAACTTGCGCATCCCAATATAGTGCAAATACATGATTTCGGCGAGCAGGATAATATAACATATATCGTCATGGAATATGTGGATGGTGGAACGCTCAAAGATCGCCTCAAACATGCATTATCAGTTCCCGAGGCAGTCGATTTTATCATCCAGGCGGCTGAAGGTTTGGATTGTGCACACCGCAACGGCATTATTCATCGTGATGTCAAGCCTGCTAATATGTTACTGCGCCGCGATGGGCATCTCTTGCTGTCAGACTTTGGCATTGCCAAGATCCTTGAGGAATCGACCAATTTAACACGTGTGGGTACTGGTATTGGCACGCCACAATATATGGCGCCAGAGCAAGGCATGGGGCAAAAAGTAGATCGCCGGAGCGACATTTATTCGCTAGGTATTGTGCTCTTCCATTGTTTGACTGGCCGTGTTCCATTTATCGCCGATAGCCCTTTGACGATTACTGTCAAGCACCTGAACGAACCGTTGCCGGTTGAGCGCATGGCGGCTGAAGGTGTGCCAACACCTGTCATCCAGGTGGTGCAAAAGATGACTGCCAAACAAGCAGCTGATCGTTATCAGGCAGCGGAAGACTTGATAGAAGCCCTGACAGGCGCGCTAGCTTCATCCCGTTTATCTTTGCCACGCCTGTACAGAGTAGCGCCGATCACCCCTGCAGTGGAAAGTGGATCAAATCCTGGCGCCATGACGAACCAATCCAGTGGTTCTGGATCGGGTATAAGCTCTATGCCCAGCAAATCCCTGGCTGGCTCGTCGGTTATCTGTTTCCGTTGTGGTGCGTCCAACCCAGGGTCACGGCTCTACTGTACAACCTGCGGTGATGAATTATCTAATCCGCGTGCCAGTAAAGATACCTACCTGGTCAATGGACGTCCGGTGTTGGCCCGCCTGACGTTACAGACCGGGCCGGAGGCCCTGGTGGGACGTTCTTATCGCTTCCATCAGGATGTGACGACCGTTGGGCGTACCAATGGCAACGACCTGATCATTCCCGGCCGTTCCGTATCACGGCGGCATGCGCGGCTCTGGTTTTCAGAAGGACACTGGTACCTGGATGATGTTGGCAGTTCCAACGGCACACTGGTCAATAATGTGCGAATTTTTCAAGCTGTCATGCTCAATGACGGTGATGTCATAAACTTTGGGGACGAAATAGTCGTATTTAATATTACATATGGTCCATAACTATCCACACGAGAAGTGAGCAGGAAGATAGTAACGACACGAAAGCAGTCAGGC
Organism: Dictyobacter formicarum; assembly: GCF_016587435.1. The sequence continues at coordinate 486,594 of NZ_BNJJ01000002.1, read as the reverse complement.
CTTTATGTTGGTGCCAATGGGTACCAGGTTGCCTGCTCCTATGGAAGGACGGAAAACTATGAGTTCTATCAATCCCGTCGTACAAGTTGCCCAGCAGATGTTATTAGGTGGTGCAGTCAAACAGAATCACGCACTAGAGCATGCCACCATCGTCTTGCTTTCCCGTAAATTTCCTGAGGTGCGTTTTTCTGGCATCTCATTTGCTGCCGGCTTTTTTGTGTTTGGGGATGTGCCAACCGAAGCGATCTTGCCAGCGGCGCAGAAGGCTTTAGAACTGCTGCGAACCTCGCAGCCTGAACTGGCAGTGCATGAGCGCTGTGGCACCAACCTGGCTGTAGCGGGTCTGCTAACGGGTCTCTCTTCCATGGTGGTTGCCAAATTACGCCGACCTTACAGCACTGCTAACAACGTTATTCTGGCTTCAACCGCAGCCCTTGTGCTGGCGCGTCCGCTGGGTCTGGTCGTACAACGCTATGTGACCACTCAGACCCCCAACACATCCATGCGTATCCTGAATGTAAAACCGATGACCATCTTTGGCTCACCGGCCCATTTTGTCAGCACGGATAATCCCGATGCTGCCGGCTTATTCGCTTAGCGCAAATCACTTGACACGTTCAGTATCCTTCACTATCATGAGCCATTATTATGGGGCCTGGGAAGTAGTGGTTCTCTTTCCTCGTTGCTTTGATCCGTGTAAGGGTACTGTAAGTGTAAGGATACTATAATAGAGAGGAATATGTATGATGGAACAGGAGCGCCGCTCGCAATTTCTGGTGGAAACCGCGTGGCTAGAGGAAAACCTGTTTGATCCTGCCATTCGCGTAGTTGATATGCGTGGTTATGTACGAACCGTGATGAAGGATGGACAGCAAGAAGCTGTGTATGTAGGTGCTCCTGAAGAGTATGCTCAGGAGCATATTCCGGGAGCGGTCTATATCGATTGGACGCAAGATATTGTAGATCATGCTGATCCTGTCGAGGCGCAACTGGCTCCTGCCGACCAGTTTGCAGATGCCATGGCGCGTGTAGGTATCGGGGATCAACATCTGGTAGTGGTATATGATACACATCCCGCCTCACAGTTTGCGACACGGCTCTGGTGGGCCCTGAACTACTATGGGCACACACGCGTAGTCGTCTTGAATGGCGGGCTCACCAAATGGAAAGGTGAAGGGCGCCCTGTGGATCGTATCGTACCCAGTTACCCACGTGCTACCTTTACCCCGAAACCACAGCCCCAACTGCGTGCAACTGCTGAAGAGGTACTTGCGCTGATCAATCAGAAGGGCACCACCCTGGTAGATGCACGAGACAGCGGCCAATATACAGGTACTGTCGTGCGTGGCGCAGGCCGCGCGGGCCATATTCCAGGAGCTATCAGCCTGCCGCGTGAAGAATTAATCAATCCTGAAGATGGAACGTTTCGCTCGACTGAGGAATTGCAGAACATCTTTAAAGCGGCCAATCTCGCGCCAGAGCAGCATGTGGTCGCGTATTGCAATGGTGGTGTCGCAGCCACGACCGTGTTGTTTAGCCTGGCGATGCTAGGCTATCCACAATTAACCAACTACGACGGCTCCTGGAACGAATGGGGTATTCGTCAGGACCTGCCAGTAGAAATCTAAGGGGAACATCGAGACCAACATTCCATGAACGAATTCGAACAACAACCACTTGAAGGCAATTCTATAGACGAAAACCTGCTTGATCTCAACGAGGTCATGCAGGCTTTTGGCATTTCTACCTGGAAAAATCTGGGACCGCTAGATGCGGGAAACAGTGATAATTTGAGTCTGGCAGTTGAGATAGCTGGACAGCCCTATGTATTGCGTGAGCGCCCGCTGGGGCCGCTGGGCGAAGATGTGCATTTTCGTTATGCATTTCAGCAGCACCTTCAGAACGCAGGCATCCCGGTACCATCTTTTTTGCGCACGCCACAGGGTGATCCAACGGTACAAATAGGTGAAGACTTCTTTGAAATCCATCAACAGATTGGAGGAGAGCTTTTCAGTACCTCTAGTCGACGTAGCCTGGACTGGGTTGAGTCGGCAGGAGCGATGCTGGGACGTATTCACCAGGCATCTCAGCAGTACCGGGGAGAGCAGAATCGCTGGCCGGTTGATGCTCAGATCGGTAGCCTGGTCCAGGGTTATCTCAATCTCGCTCGTAGCAGAGCCGCTGAAGGATCGCTCCAGGCCGTCTCCTCCTCGCTTCAAGAATGGGCTGACCAATGGGAAGCCGTCCTGCCTCAAGCTATGATGTCGATTGGAGGTAATCATGCCTTGCCCGAATTTCATATCCATGGCGACTATCATGCCTTGAACCTGCGCTTTGGACCGTTCGGGGTTAGCGCAGTGACCGGGTTTGAAGCGGCCCGCTGGGAGAAACGCATCTTTGAAGTTGCTTACGCCCTCTTTTACTTCGGTGCCCTGGCCTGGTTACCTGGTAGTAACGTCACGCCTCCGCTTGTCAAGCGCGGGATGGAACCTGAGCGTGTACGTAGTTTCTTACAGGGATATCGTGACTTCTGTCCGCCGGTCAAAGGAGAGGCTAACCTGCTGGTGGATGCCCTCATGCTTGTCTCTCCCATCGCAACTCTGAATGGGCCACTAGAAGACCTCTTCTACGCTGGCGAAGAAACTGAAAGCGCAGTGATCGACGACCTTTTAGAGCGCTTGGCCTGGGCAACCTCATTACCAGCCTGGTTGGGACGTGTACGTCGTTCATTCGCAGAAATGTGGGAATAAAGCCGAGAGGGCTGAGCAATCGGCCCGGCCATAAAGGCCAGGAAACCGAAGCTACATATGGCGCATAAGTACGAAAGCGCTTACAAGCAAGATAACCAGAATAACGATGCCGCCAATAATCAGCCAACGCGGGATTCCTTGCTCGGTATTCTGAGTGACGCCCGATCGAGATGTCGGTCGGCGTGATGAATTATGTCCAGTTGGCATATTTGATTGAAGCGATTGAGCCGGCACTGCCATAGCCTGAGCCTGAGACGATTTGTTTTGCTGATACGCAGGATAATTATCAGACCTGGGAGTCGTGGGCGGTACTTGCATATGTCCTGGTTTCTGGCCAGGCGTGCGTGCTAGAGCCCCCTGTCGCATCTGCTCCTGAGACATAATCAATGTCTGCTCTGCCTGAGATACAGAAGTACTGGCATGCTGGGTCGGTAGATTTGGATGGCTGCCTGGATTGGTCAAAGACAAGCCGCAGCGTGGGCAGAAAGAGGCGTTGGGGGCCAGCGGATTGTTGCAGCGAGGGCAAACCATATTGGAGCCGCGCGTAGGGGGCGTCGGTGGCGTCTGCGGTGGATTTTGCTGATTGGTAGCATTGCCCTTGCTAGCCTGGAGGGTATCATAGATCTCAGACAGATTGGGCTGGGTGCTATTAGGGTCTTTGGGCCGATGTGGCGATGGTGGCTGTGGCAAAGCCGCGATCACATTTTTCAGATCATTGGCGAAATCCGCTACATACTGATAGCGATCCCGTGGACGCAGAGCCATCGACTTCTGAATGATATGATTCAAAGCATTCAATAACTCTGGTGGTACATTTCCCAGTTGAGCAATATGACGCGAGTGGCGTGGTGCTGGTTTTGCTGGCTTGCTCACACCCAGGCGGAACTGACGGGCAGCGCTAGCTTCTGGACTTTCTTCGGGCGGATTATTGGCCAGATGCTCCTGCAGAGAGAGAAGATCCGGGCGGCCTTGCTGGATTGATTGATTGCGCGTAGAGACGCTGGGGGGTTCAGCGGCGAGCAAGGCAAAATAGAGAGTACCACCCAGCGCATAGACATCGGAGCGAGCATCCGTGCCCGTTCCACCCGGATATTGTTCTGGTGGCGCATAGCCTGGAGTGCCCTGGTGACGAATAAAAAATAGTGTCCGAGCACCATCCGCTGCCGCCTTGGCATTGCCCAGATCCACCAGGACGGCTGTCCCATTGGGTGTAATACGGATATTATCTGGCTTGATATCACGATGAATGACCGTTGGACGCTGGCTATGCATAAACATTACAGCATCGCAGATTGATAAGATCCAGCTCAACATCTGGGCAATAGGAATAACCTCATTGCGCTGGCGCGTCAGGCGAATCAGATCCGTCAGATCCTCTCCCTCAATATAGCTCAAGACAACGTAGTAGCGCCCACGTTCGATAAAGGTATCCATGAAGGCAGGTAGGTTGGGATGATGTAACTGGCTGAGCACACGTGCCTCATGCTTCAGTTGCTCCTGACCACTTGTTCCTGTTACTAAATATTCTTTTACAGCAGCTTGCTGATTTGTCACCTGGTCGAGTGCCAGGTACACATGGCCAAAGCCACCGCTACCTAGTACACGTTCAATACGATACCGTCCATGTAGTATTGTACCAGATGGGACTGTTTCTATCATTTGTTCCTCCAGTGAATTTGCCCTGCCTTGTAAACGGGGAACATCGAATGTATTGGGGGATGAAAATAGTGAATAACGATGTTTATCTTCTCCCACCATCATACTATTATTATTACCATGACGCTTTTTAAGCGCTGTCGGGTCCAATGCTCCATGGTATGCTTAAGCGCAGCGACCAGATATGTATCTATCACATGCAGATCAATCCTTTGGATTGGTCTGAGGGAGCAAAACTAGCCACGATTGAGCGGCGTATTCGATTGTTTTGTACTGAGCGTCCGATTGTTATCGGTAATATGTAATAAAAAGTACGCATATGAAGCTATGCCATACAACTTACTGAAGGCACGCATGCTGTGTGAATGCAAAATACTTAATTGTGAATGTAAAATATATCCAACGAGGAGACCGCTCATCGTAGGGCTAAGCAGGACGAATGTTAAAAGTATGAATAAATATTATCGTTGCTCAGGCAGCTTTCACGCCCGCATTCGCATTATACACTAGTTCGGGAAACATGTACACGTCAAAAAGTCGGACGTAGGACCACCTTATTGTACTCCTCACGATGTGTTGATAAGTCTCTTCTCTTAACACGTATGGGAGAACCTTTTCGATATACGCATAGGTTGATTGATAGTTTATCGTGTATGATAGGGAGAATGTAATATTTTACCTGGATCAATCACATTGCTAACTTCATGCGTATGTTTATCGATCTAGCGCTTTGTTTTTGCGCTGTTTGTTTCAAATGTGTAGTGTGCAATGGGTAAGCTATGAATGCCTATCTGTTTCCTGCACACGATAAACGAGCGCCACTGAGAAAGAATATCTTGACTATATATATTTGTGGGAAGGATAGCAGCATGATGGATGTTGTAGATAGAACCACGTCTCGCACGGGCCTGGTCTATGATGAGCGTTTTCTTGCGCATGATACTGGTGTTGAAGCCCGGGTGCTGTTACGTACGGGATCATTTGAGCTGTCACCACAGCCTCATCCATCGGCGGCGGTAATCACGCAACGCACCAAAGAATTTTTTGATGGAACCGGTCTGACCGGGCACATGCAGCCTATTCCTGCCCGTCCCGCCAGCGTAGCTGAACTGAGTAGCTACCATACCCCTGAATACATTGCTGGTATTCGTGCTTGCGCTAAAGAAAGTATCCACGGGCCTCTGAGCACTTCCTGGGGAGAGATAGATGAAGAGACTATTTTAAGCCCCGGCTCATTTCAGGCAGCTCTTTACGCGGCTGGAGGGGCCATGAATGCGGTCCAGGCTGTATTGGAAGGAACTGTGCTTAATGCTTATGCCCTTCTACGTCCTCCGGGTCATCATGCCACAAGCAAACAGGCGATAGGTTTCTGTATCTTTAACAACGCGGTGGTAGCTGCCCATTATGCCCGGCGTGTATATGGATTGGAACGCATTATGATTATCGACTGGGATGTGCATCACGGCAACGGCACCCAGGATGCTTTTTATACAGATCCAGGGGTGTTGTTTGTTTCGCTACACCAGCAGGATTGGTTTCCGGAAAATAGTGGAACCTTAGAGCAAGCTGGCAGTGGTGCTGGTGAAGGGTATACTATTAATATTCCGCTGCCACCTGGCACTGGTGACCGTGGCTATCGAGCAGCCTTTGAGCGTATTATTCTTCCGCTAGGCCGCCAATATCGGCCTCAGCTGATTCTGATTTCTGCAGGACAAGATGCCTGCTGGTTGGATCCTCTGGCACAAATGATGATGACTATGGATGGGTACCGCGACCTGACTACAATGGTAGTCAAACTGGCCGCCGAGGTCTGTGAAGGCCGCTTAGTCCTCCTCCACGAAGGCGGTTATAGCGCACCGTACGCACCTTACTGTTCAGCAGCCACAGTTGAAGCCTTAACTGGTATAAACGTTGGCATTATTGACTTGTATGACACAGCACCTGAGCTCAAGTGCTGCCAGACCATCTTTAGCCATGATACGCAGCAGGCACTCCAGGATGCGTTCACACACTATCAGCGGTGGTGGCGACTGTGAGTAGCGGGGAAAAATATGAATTGGCCCTTGAATCGTTAAGACTCAAGGGCCAGGGGCTTTGACCTAAAATCTGCGAGGCTTGATGCTTAAATGCTATCAGCAATCACTTTATAGATGGTATAGAGGTTGGGTGTACCGATTCCCGTAGGCTGATCCCAGCCGGGAGTAGCTTTATAATAAAGATTATTTCCTTCTGTAACATCGAAGTAAGGAGTCTTGTTCTCACCTGCATTATTCACTACCCAGTACATTGGCTCGGGACTAAAGATCAGCGTCTGCTTTGCAGTCTTCAATTCTTGATTTACCAGCGTCCAGCCTGCCGCCCAGATTGGAGCAGCGGCACTGGTGCCTCCTGCCACAAGCCACTCACCATTGTAGTAAACGGGTAGATTTGTAGCAACCGCAGAGACATCGGGAACCTGGCGCATACCATGAGCATATTTATTATTAACACCGGGGGCATTTTGCCATTTGGGTTGCTCAATACGAGTACTCACACCACCGCCAGTGCCCCAGGAATTTTTGCAGGCACTCTGATTTTCACCATTGGACCAGGCAATTTCCTTCGCACGCGTGTTTTTATTATCAAGGGTAAGGGTTGTACCGCCGACGCCCACCACCGCCGGATCAGAAGCCGGGTAATCGACAGAGAGCAAGTTATAGATACCCATATTAAAGGCGCCACAATCTCCGCTGGATGCGAAAACCGTCAAATGCTCAACCTGGGTCATAATCTCAAAGCGCTGATGGACCGCCGCCAGATAATTACTGGATTTTAGCTCCTCCGCGCTACCCCAACTGGTAGTGACTACCCCGCCAGTTTTATTATTAGCATTGTCGTCGATAACGCGTTGCAGAACGTCCAGATACGCATTTGCTGCCTCAGTTTGCGTTTGCGCATAAGTCTGGTCGAGCATATAGACAACAATATTGGCAGACGGAGCCATGCCCGCGATCATCTCAATGTCCAGTGTTGTTTCACCCTCGGGCTTCGGAGCGGGTGTTATAACATTGACTGCCTTCAATGTTCCTCGAAAACCGACGCAGGTGAAATAATTCGCTATATCATTTTGATCAAAGCCATCGAATGTAATAATACTGATGGTTTGTTGTTCGCCATGAATACCTTTATTCCAGAACTGATCATAGCCATAGGCATGGGCCAGTGCTGCTGACTCAACGATTCCGGGATTCGCCCCCGGCCGTAAACAACTTGCCTGTGAATGCTGCATAGTATGTGCAGCCTGAACATTTTGAGCAGAAAGCGTACTATGTTTCTCTGGTGGGGAGCTGTAAGTATCCAAACCAGTAATAGCTACTGCATTATCTAACACAAACTTCGGCAACATTGGTGGTTGTTTCGGGTCAGGAGCATAGAACTGGCGCCCATTCAGCTCATGAAGAAGAAACTTCGTTTTTAACAGTGTAGCGGCAGATCCAGCCTTAATATCGATCGTCAGATCTGTACGCAACTTCCCTGCTTTAACCGTTGCATCCTGAATGCCAAAGTACGCCTGGACCTTCTTAACCACGGCTTCATTAATCCCCAGCGTGTTCGCCATCTCAGTTGCACTTTTCGAGCTACCTTCTGGCAGCTTACTATTTTTCCCGATCTGGTTTATCGCATTTTGATCCAGCTTGAAAGCCACACTGATATGCAAAATCTGATTATCAGGTACGGTACCCACAACCGGAGCTTTGAGTGCATTGGGTGGCAGGCCGGGATCAAACTTAGTCAATGTAGTATCCAGGTTCGGTATCAATGTTGAAGTCGGAGCCGGAGTTGGCGTTGACGCTGGCCGGGATGTTTCTGGTGACCCGGCACAGCTCGCAAAAAGCACCATGAAGAGCACTAATGATATACACCCTAATGACCTATTGAAGATTAAACAATTTTTGCATTTTAGAAGCATAATTACCTCTTTATATAAATGTAATACACAAATCTACATCACACATGAATTAAGCCTATTAATTGCCACCCACATAGTATCTTTAAGTACGTACCGTATCGATACAATATATACGGTACGAATAGAAATATTTCGTACTTCTAATACATAGAATATTAATATAGAAAAACAATTGTTACAGTGAAAAAATTCATATATTCCCTGATAATTTATTAACATTACTGTTCTGGTTATTGCTAGCGGTGTAGCTCTAATGGTTTGAACAGTACAGCACGCAATTACATAAGCGTAAGCACCAGAGCAGCCAGACAGGTCTCTCGTTGCCAGTGGATCTCTTGCATTTTCCTCTTTGCCTGTGCATAATGCGCATTAATAGAGAGAGAAATACCACACTAGAGGAGGGACTACGAGGTATGTTGTCAATGGCTCGTAGCTGCGCAGTGGTGGGCCTGGAAGGGGCTCTGATTGAAGTTGAGGTGGACCTGGCAACTGGCATGAGTGCTTTTACGATCGTTGGATTGCCTGATGCAGCCGTCAACGAAGCCAAGGATCGTGTTCGGGCTGCTATTAAAAATAGCAATTGTAGTTTTCCTTTCAAGCGTATCACCGTCAATCTCGCGCCCGCTGATCTGCGAAAAGAGGGTCCGGTTTATGATTTGCCAATCGCGATTGGTATTTTGATCGCCTCTGAGCAGATAGCCGATAGCGAATTAATCCATAACGCTCTGTTTCTGGGGGAGCTCTCTCTGGATGGAAGTGTGCGCCACACTAATGGCGTGTTACCGATGGTGGCCCTGGCTCGTGAGCGACATGTTAAAACCGTTTTTGTGCCTGCTGTCGACGCGCTGGAAGCCACACTGGTTGAAGGTATCGACGTCTATCCTGTTGAGACATTATATCAGCTCATCGAGCATTTAAATGGCGCCACCATGATTCAGCAATATACTCGCGATATGACCTTGCTTGATCATGATAGTGAACTTCATATTGGCCAGGAGATGTCAGCGATTCGTGGACAGGAGCATGTAAAGCGGGCGCTCGAAGTAGCGGCCAGCGGCGGACATAATCTTTTAATGAGTGGACCTCCCGGTTCGGGTAAAACTTTGCTTGCCCGTGCTGTGCCTTCAATTCTGCCTCGCATGCTGATTGAAGAGGCTTTGGAGGTCACCAAGATTTATAGTGTCAGCGGCATGCTCTCTTCAGACGTTCCGCTCATTCGTCAGCGATCATTCCGTGCGCCACACCACACTATCAGTCACGCAGGTCTGGTGGGTGGAGGCCGCATTCCCCGTCCTGGCGAAATTAGCCTGGCTCATCGCGGTGTACTCTTCCTGGATGAATTGCCAGAGTTTGGTCAAAACGTGCTGGAAGTACTTCGCCAGCCATTAGAAGACAAAGTTGTCACCATTTCACGAGCTCAAGGCAGCATCACCTATCCTGCCAACTTTATGCTGGTGGCTGCCATGAATCCCTGTCCATGTGGTTTTTATGGAGATCCTGTGCGCGAATGCACGTGTTCCGCGACTTCTATTGCCCGTTACCAGAAGCGTATCAGTGGTCCATTACTGGACCGTATCGACATTCACATTGAAGTTCCGCGTGTCGACTATGAAAAGCTTGCCGACAAACGCAACGCCGAATCCTCGGCAACCATTCAGGCGCGTGTCCAACAGGCTCGTGAACGCCAGCTTCAACGTTTGAAAGGTACCAACCTGACCTGCAATGCTGAGATGGGACCTGCCGAAGTACGAAATTTCTGTGACGTAGACAATGGTGGAGAGAAGCTGTTGAAAGCAGCCATGCAGCAACTCCATCTTTCTGCACGTGCGTTCCATCGCGTTCTCAAGTTGGCCCGTACCATCGCTGACCTGGCTGGATGCGATATTATCGCCGCTAATCACGTCGCCGAAGCCATCCAATATCGCCCCAAAATCCGCATCTGAGCGCTACCTGGATCGTTGATGAGGGAAATACGGGGAGGCGCACTTTTTGCCCGCCTCCCCATGCTTATTATTCTCTACGACTACAGCGAAGAGAAAATCACCAGGAGTGCTAGAAGAACTCATATGGTATTATGTAGATATTATAGCCCTTATCTATTTTTTGCCTGCTACGTGGTAGAAGACATAAAGCTATACTTTCACCGCAGCGTTGCCAGTAGAAAGGTAATGTAGTAAATATGCCTGACTTCCCAATTATTGATACGCATGTACATTTGTGGGATCCTGAACGCTTTCGTATGAGCTGGTTAGACAATGCTGGAATATTGAATCAACGTTATGCACTATCAGAATACCACCAGCATACTCAGGGTGTAGATATTGAAGGGATGGTTTACGTTGAAGTAGATATTGATCCACATTATACATTGATCGAGCCTAAATGGGTTGCTGAACAGGCCAGGCAAGATCCTCGCTTACGCGGTATCGTTGCCTATGCCCCAATCGAAAACGGTGCGCGTGTACGGGCCTATCTAGACGAACTGGTCAGCATCAGCCCTCTTATCAAAGGAGTGAGGCGGCTGTTCCAGGGTGAACAGGACGATGCCTACTGCTTGCGACCAGAGTTCGTCCACGGCATACAGATTCTGCCTGAGTATGGACTCTCTTTTGATATTTGTGTACGTCATACACAATTAGAGAGTGTGATTGAGTTGGTCCGCCGTTGTCCTGGCACAGCTTTTATACTGGATCATATCGCCAAACCTGACATCAAAGACCATCTTTTAGATCCATGGCGTCAGCATATTGAAGCCTTAGCGGCACAACCTAACGTCGTCTGCAAGATCAGCGGAATGGTTACTGAAGCTGATCCAGAGCACTGGACTATTGAGGACCTGGCACCCTATGTTGCCCATGTTATCGCTGCCTTTGGGGAAGATCGTATCCTCTACGGTGGTGACTGGCCGGTAGCTCTGCATGCTACCAGTTATCCTCGCTGGGTCGAAACCCTGGATACTTTAACAGCACATCTTTCTCCCACAGCCAGGCGCAAGCTCTGGATTGACAATGCACGTAAATTCTATCGTTTATAGTTTCAGAAGGAGCTGCTATTATGAAACGTGTTGGATTTTTACTTAAAGTCAAACCTGAAAAAATCCAGGAATATCGCGAACGTCACCGCGCCGTCTGGCCTGAGATGCAAGATGCTCTACGCCGCAATGGCTGGCACAATTATTCCCTGTTTCTGCGTGAGGATGGCACACTATTTGGCTACGTTGAGGTCGAGGACAGCTTTGCGGCTGTGTTAGAGGGGATGGATCGGGAAGAAATCAATACACGCTGGCAAACATATATGGATGGTTTCTTCGAAATTACGCCTGGCCTGCATGCAGATCAGGCCATGTTGGAGCTGGAAGAGGTTTTTCACCTGGATTAGCCAGCATCGTATTCAGGCGTACAGAGCGTTACTATGAACCAGGCAACGGTATGTGGTAAGCGAGCAAGTATAGCTGTGAACGAACGAAGATGTTACAATGACCCACATCATAGCTCAGTTTAGAAGGAGTTGTTGCCATGGAGACATCGGCTCCCATTGGGAATCCTCTTGTTATCCTGAATCCGGCTGCCAATCGAGGCAATATGAAGGTGTATCGCAGTTTGTTGCAACGCTATCGAGATCAGCAGCGCATCGATTATATCGAGACGCGCCGACCCGGCGAGGCAAAAGATCTGGCCCAGCAAGCTGCGATGGCTAATCGAGAGGTAATTGTTGTTGGCGGCGACGGTACCGTTCATGAAGTTGTGAATGGATTATTGACTGCAGGTCGACGGGTTCCTCTAGGTATTGTGGCAGCTGGTTCTGCCAACGACTTTGCCTGTAATACGCTCAAACTTCCACGCCAGCCAGAGGAAGCGATTGAACGTGCGCTCAATGGACACCTGACCGATGTTGATGCGGGCCGGGTTAATGACACATACTTTGCCAACGGCTTTAGTATTGGTATGGATGCCGAGATTGGTGCGCTCACCAATCGCATGAAGAATATTCCCCTGATGAGTGGGGCGGGACTTTACTATGTAGCTGCGCTAAGACAGCTTATCTTTGGTTTTCACCGTTGTCCATGGCTTACTTTTCGCCTGGATGATGGGGCTGTCGAACAGACAACTGAAAAACGCTACGTCTTGATTGCTGTGACCAATGGGCCAGCTTATGGCGCTGGTTTTCACATTAATCCCAGGGCCGATTATGCTGATGGCCTGCTCGACATCTGCATTGTCGACTACACCCCGCTCTGGCGTGTGCTTCAACTGTTTCCGGGCGTCAAGCAAGGCAAACACGTGAATGAACCGGAAGTCACATTTTATCGGGCACGCAATATCCATATTGAAAGTAAGCAGCCCGTTACTTTGCAGGCTGATGGAGAAGAAGCGCGCGTAACTGCTGTTGATGCTGTGGTTCTGCCGGGAGCTTTGTGGATACGCCTGTAGCACGGTGATAGAGGGAACTACTCTGCAATAGAGTAGCTCCCGCCGTCAACTATGCATTCTGAGTGGATTTACCTGAAGAGGCGCGTAGCCGGCGTAAGTAATTGGCCAGGTGTGCATTGAAAGTCACTCCCTCATACCATTCAGGATAGATAGTATGCAAAGATTGAAAAGCCACCGGAATGACATATTGTGCAAACTGATTGATATCCATCGCTGTTAGCAATGAACGCAACTGCTCGGAAGAGGGAGCTCGCCAGTAGGTATTTGTTCCGGATTCAGTGGATACGTTGGTATATCCCAAAGCAAGGCATGTATCTTCCGCAACACCCAATACTGATGCGACCAGGCTTTCTCCACCCATCCATCGATGAATTGTGATAAGCAAATCATCATTGCTGAGTGCGAGTAAATCTGTCTGAACCTGCTTGGTGAAATTGCGAGATTGGTTGCTGGTTTTCATGAAGCGTCCTTCCTGATACCCGGTTGATCAATGTAAAATATAATCCGTTGTACAATTAATGAGAAAAAAATACAAAGTAGTATTGACTATCTTATAGCCATACGACTATTGCTTTGCCCTCTGGTTCTCCATGTGGAAACTGACAAATATAGGAGAAGATGGGCAAACTTGTAAAGGAAGTTATATGTAAATGGCCCAACCGTCAAGCGCACCGGCAGATATCTGCAGTTCGCACTTACGAATTGGGCCGTTTACATACAAGTATTATCTGTTTGTGCCAGCAAGCTGGCTACAGATTACCAGCGGGAGCGTCGGTCGCTAGAGCGGCTATCACGCTGTGCCTGGAAGCAATCGCTACAATAGACGGGGCGATCTTCGCGTGGCTGGAAAGGCACCTGGGCCTCATTGCCACAGCTAGCGCAGATAGCAGTATACATCTGACGTGGCTCACTGCGGTAGCCACCGCCATTGCCACCGCGGCTGTAACCGCCACGGCTCTGGCCACCGGCCTGCTGCTTACGTGCGGCGCGGCATGATGGGCAGCGGCTTGGGGAATTGGTCAGGCCACGGCTGGCATAAAATTCTTGCTCACCGGCGGTGAATGTAAACTCCTGGTTGCAATCGCGACAGTAAAGGGTTTGATCGGTGTATGACATGTCACATTCTCAATTCTTGGGGAAAACCCCTATGTTGTTATTAAACGCTCGCTATCGCGCTGCTTCCAATAGGCAAACTACCCTAAGCAATCACGCACCTACGGCGTTTTTTTATTATACACCAACTGTCTACCCCTTAGTGGAGAAAAGTAAGGAAGTACTAATCATATTTGTATTTTTTTATCTGCACACTCTCGCTTCCGGTAAAAGTGTATGCTTGCCTCTGACAAAAGGGAGTGTACAATTCTCACGACCATGGAAATTGCACACTCTCTACTAGATTGAATTGCGTATTGGTGTAGCTCTAAAAGCTGAGGGGCAGAGGTGGGCCAGCGAGCATTGCTCACATAAGGGTTTACGAGCGTCGCAGATGGCGCGGCCATGGAAAATAAGAAGGTGTGAGAGATCGAGCCAATCTTCTTTGGGCACAATCAGCATGAGCTCTTGTTCAATCTTGACGGGATCAGTGCTGGTTGTCCAGCCAAAACGCCGTGCCAGGCGCCCCACGTGGGTATCAACGACAAAACCAACCACAATACCAAAGGCATTGCCCAGCACAACATTGGCGGTTTTGCGTGCCACACCTGGCAGGGTCAGCAAATCCTCCATCGTACGTGGAACGTTTCCATCATAAGCAGTAATCAAACGCTGGCAGGTGGCACGAATATTTTTTGCCTTATTACGATAAAAGCCAGTAGAGCGGATATCCTGTTCAAGTTCCTCCTGTGCGGCGGCAGCAAAGGCTTCAACACTGGTATATTTCTTAAACAGTCTGGCGGTTACTATATTGACGCGCTCATCAGTACACTGTGCTGAAAGCTGGGTAGCAATCAATAACTCCAGCGGATTTGAGAAGTTTAGTGAACAAGCAGCCTCGGGATAGAGACGACGTAACTCTGCGATAATCGCTTGTACCTGTGCTGGTGAGCCGGGCTGTGGTCCTGTATAAATGGGTGCAGCGATGTTCATACTAATCGTAGTTTTCACGCTGGATGCGCAAGAGGTTGCGTAAAGCATCAGCCTGGCCTCGGTTCCAGGCGGCAGATCGAACTTCAGACCCAACAATGGGAAGAGAGCTCTTCTCGCGGATACGCGCTGCTCGCTCACGTTGCACAATTTCATGAATAAGTTGGCGCTCACTTAAGCGCCAGCCATGAAGTCTGGCTTGCTCTGACAACCACATAATACGCCCAAAACCAGCCTCATAATCTCGCTCTGCTGGATCATTGCGCATCGGTGTATTTTGCATATAGTGCCTCTATTGCAGAAAAATAATGGGACGAAATGCTCCTGATTAGATTGTAGTTCTACTGTCCCGATTATGTCAGAAAATAGGTTTACATGTCAAGAATAACTGTACCTGATTCATAACTTGCGAGGCTGCCTTTACCAATGAATGATAGTGCGAATTGATTGCAGATGGAACAGTTCTGCACCCCTTCGCTTATATAGCCGTAATATATATAACCTGGAATATATTAGTCTAAAAGCTGTGCAGTATGCTAGAATCAGGAGACAAGCATTTCTTTCAAGGTAAGTTGAAGGACTTATGGTAGAATCTTGCGGTTTATATGAAACGCACTCTTATAGATGCTCGTACTATTGTTGTAAACAGTGTTGCTGAATATAACAAAGTGGCACAGACAGCGAATTTGTACAACACGTCATATTGTTTTATAGAGGTCTCGTTAAATGATGTCAGGGAAGGAAGTTGAGCGTGGCTAAAAAAAAATTCACCAATGCAAATACTGACAGGGAAAAGTTGAAAAATGACCTGGCTGCCAGCATTTTACGTGAACGTAAACAGCCCAAAAATTTCAAAGAATTAGGTCTGCACACCCTGCGGAATCTGCCAGCGAACATCTCAATGGTTCAAGGTTTGATGAAAGCCGCGAACTGGAAATTAGCCCAACAAGAAGTGCTGGAAAACCTGAATAATACGGTTGTCATTGTCGGACAACCAAATACAGGCAAGAGCACATTGTTTAACACTTTAAAGGGGCAAAATCTGTCTCCAGCATCTTCACAGGCTGGTACAACTCGTACTCTGGTACGCACAGACTTCGGGCCTTTCACTCTTGTTGATACTCCGGGACATTTGCCTGATGTGATGGAAAGTGGAATGGATCAGGCCAGCGTGATTGTGTTCTTGATAGATGCATCGAAGGGCTTGCAGGCGGCCGATCGTGAATTGTATAACGTTATCAAACGCTTTGAAAAACCAACGATTGTGGCAGTCAACAAGATTGATGCGCTCAAAGGTGGCGAAGGCGGTGATCAACTGGCAACGGAAGTAGCTGTACAACTTGAAGCGCCTGGAGTGATTCCTGTATCAGCTAAAACCGGCGAGAATATTGCTGAGGAGCTCATTCCAGTCATTATCGAATCCAGCCCTGAGGCTGCACTGGCGATTGGGCGAGAGTTGCCTGCCTACAGGCGTGTGGCCGCTCAGCGCATTATCCGTAACTCAACCCTGGTCAGTTTAGCAGCAGGATTGGAGCCAATTCCGTTTGTTGATATTCCCATTTTGCTCGGCACACAGATTCGCCTGGTATTGCGCCTGGCTGCACTATATGGTGAGCAGATGGATAATGCGGATTCCAAGAAGCATGCGCGCGAACTGATTGCTACGATTGCCGGTGGTCTGGGATTGCGCTATCTGGCCCAACAGGCTGCCAAAGCCGTACCCTTTGGTGGCGACTTTGTGGCAGGTGCTATCGCTGGTGCCGCAACCTGGTCTATCGGTCAGGTTGCACTTGAGTATTATGAAGATAACAAACAGTTAAGTCCGAAACGTCTGCAACAACTTTATGAGAGCTTCTACCATCGTTTCCGTAAAGATACCAGGATGCAGGACTTACGGGAGCAGGCGTTAAGCGAACTAGAGACAGGCAAATCTGAATCATTATTAGAAGAGCCCGATCGTCGGCTCTTAGAGGAAGGAAGGGCTTAAGTCGTGCCTATGCTCTTTCCCTATGATCATTACGAGATGCTGAATGAGCCCTTTACCGTATATTATCCGGCGAGTGAGGAAGTACTTGCTCGCCAGATAACGGAAAAGATTGATAAGGCTGGCAAACAGCTCTCAAATCTTCTCCATATAGACCTGCCTGACTTTGAAGTCTTGCTGGTTGATATGGAGGATTGGCCTCTGGTGCCTCACAGTGAATCTGAAGAGGTTGATGCGCCCCATCCCTATATAACTGATCTTACTGCACCGCCGACGCTAGTAGTGCCTACTGAGCTTGATCCCATTTTCGGCGATATTACGCCAGAGAAGTTTGCTTTTATGCTTTATCATGAGCTTACAGTGGCATACCTCGAAGATGATCCACGCCCCTGGCCAGAAGTAGCACCGCTCTGGGCAGATGAATGGCAGTTTAAGTTTATTTCTCTCTGGCTCTCCCAGCAACTGGATGGAGTCCAGGGCCTGGTTAATAAAGATTTACATGACCAATATAGCGAAGCCTTTGAGCCAGAAGCTGACGGCAAAACGCCGGTAACTGTGCGAGGTTTTGATTGGTATGATGACACAACGCCAGAAGAGTATCTCACGTATGAACTATTGCTAGAGCAGTTGGCATCCGATCTTTTAGCTCGTTATGATATTTCGCTGATACAGCGTTTCTTGAACCTTTATCGAAACGAACATCCCGAGTTGTTGAGTGATCAGGTAACAAAGATGTTGGCGGAAGCCATAGGGCCTCAATCTGAAGAATGGTTAGAAGAATTAGTCTATTTTTAGCTCCTGCTATTAACAGCACTCCAGCTGGAATGTGGTTCTCTCTGTGAAAAGGGGGCATTGAGTTAGGATGCTCATGCCTTCTTTCTTTTTCTGTTTGGCAAAGCAGTACAAAGGATGGTAAAGTTGGAATTAGCATGGGCGCGGTCACCTTCATCGGTAATATTGAAACCAAATGAGATCCATATCTGGCGTGTTTTTGTAGATGAATGGATCGCGGCAATACCCGATTTGCAAAACGTTTTAAGTCCTGAAGAGCAAGCGCGAGCGCAACGATTTTATTTTGAGCGCGATCGACACAGTTCGATCATTGCTCGTGGTGTCCTGCGTGTATTACTGGGACGTTACTGCACTATTGATCCTGCGATGATACTTTTACATTATAATGAATTTGGCAAGCCCAATCTGACCATAGATGGTTCACCTTCCCCACTCTATTTTAACCTGGCTCACTCGCATACTACCATTGTTTACGCTTTTACCTATATCAATCATATTGGCATTGATATAGAGTATATGCGCACTAATGTTGAATATGAGGAAGTGGCACAGCATTATTTTTCGCCCCGTGAAAAAGAACAACTACAAGCCGTACCTACGGAACAAAAAATGCAAGCTTTTTTTGCTGGTTGGACCAGAAAAGAAGCCTATATCAAAGCTCGTGGTAAAGGTTTGTCAATTCCACTAAATTCTTTTGATGTCACGTTACAGCCTGACAAAGATCCTTGTTTACTGGATTGCCGTGAAGACCCTCTGGCCGTGAACCACTGGTCGCTCTATGCGCTTCCTCCAGATCCCCATTATGCTGGCGCACTTGCCCTGGATGGGACATGCGAGCACATACATTTCTGGCAGTTAACCTCACCCTTTTGAGCAGCATTCGCCTCCTCTATGCTTTTGGAAGCCATTCTAGTATAATGGCACTCAATTCATAGGGTGAACATGTGGATTTGAGATTTACGGTGCGAGAAGGAGCGCTATGTTATGTTTAATCGGGTAACCATTATAGGTCTGGGGCTCATTGGTGGTTCGATCGGGCTGGCTCTGAGGAAGGCCGGGGCGGCTAAACAGATCGCGGGTTATGATCTGGGCCGCGGAGTAAGTGCGCAAGCGTCCAAGATTGGAGCAATCGATCAAGCTTATGAGTGTATAGCGGATGCAGTGCGTGGGTCTGACCTGGTTATCTTAGCAACTCCTGTTGGCGCGGTACGAGCCTTGTTGCAAGCGATCGCCCCGGTATTAACGCCTGGCACTGTTGTTACCGATGTCTCCAGTACGAAATCTCAGGTCATCAACTGGGCCGAAGAATTTCTGCCAGAGCATGCCTCTTTTGTTGGTGGTCATCCCATGGCAGGGAAAGAAGTGAGTGGAGTGGAGGTTGCTGATGCCGACCTTTTCAAAGATTGCATTTACTGTCTGACACCTACCGTCCACACAAACTCAGCAGCTGTTAGCAAGGTCGCTGCCTTAATAGAAACCCTTGGGGCGCGTGTGCGTTTTCTAGATCCTGCAGAACATGATGGATTGGTAGCAGGCATCAGTCATCTACCATTCCTGGTTTCGACCGCCCTCATGGCCACTGTTGCTGATGATCCCACCTGGGGAGACGCTTCTCTTCTGGCCTCATCAGGTTTCCGAGATGCTACGCGTCTGGCGGCGGGTAATCCCGAAATGTATCGAGATATTTGCCTTACGAATAGTACCGCTATTGTACGCTGGTTGGACATTTATATCTCAAAACTTTCTGATTTGCGTGATCATATTACCACGCACGACAAATACATCAACGAATCATTCGCCAAAGCGCAGCAACAACGTCAACAGTGGCAAGCATCTCATCATCCCGATGAATAAAAGAAGAACAGGCAATCAAAGTATGTTGTTGCTGGCCGCATAATTATTCAACAGAGGCAGCTTGTTATATGCAACAGGCTCTCACTGTATAGCCGGTATTTTTCTGTCCTAAAATGCTTGACAATCTCTATTCCTTCTGGCATAATCATCGAGCTGTCAAAAAAGCGACAATCACCCGCCTCAGCGAGCGTGGGTGCTCCTGTCCGTTTGCATCAGTTGTGCTACGGTAAGGTAGCTCCTTTGGGATCAGATGTTTCCCCCATGAACGACCCAACGCAGATCTGCGTCCGCGGGTGTTTCAGGCCTTTTTGACCGGTGGTTGCCACGGCAACCGGGAGAAACAACGAATTTTCGGAGCCGAGCAAAAAGTGGTCGGAAAACCGCTTGACAAAGCACAATGGATATGCGATACTACAGCACACGAGACAAGCGAACGCAAAAAGAACAAACGCTTGTCCGATGATGAAACGCTGGTTTCGTCGATTGTGTACCTTGACAACTGAAGAGTGGAAAGCAGAACAGCAACTGGAACAACAATACAAGTAACCAGTTCCTGTCAATTCGGTCCCAGCGCAGTTCCCCTGCGATGGTGACCATAGAATCTGCGAAACATGCCAATGTTATGTAACTTGGCCATGATCGCAACTTACCATGCTGTTTCACATATCTTGCAGAGATATGTGTCTATAAAAAAACAATTGGATGGCGAGTTTGATCCTGGCTCAGGATAAACGCTGGCGGCGTGCCTAACACATGCAAGTCGAACGCCCTTAGCAATAAGGGAGTGGCGGACGGGTGAGCAACACGTGGGTTATCTGCCTCCGGGTGAGGAATACCGGCGAGAAATCGCCGACAATACCGCATAGGCTCTTCCACACGAAGAGCAAAGCCGGAAACGGCGCCGGGAGATGAGCCTGCGCTCGATTAGTTGGTTGGTGGGGTAATGGCCTACCAAGGCGACGATCGATAGCTGGTCTGAGAGGACGATCAGCCACACTGGGATTGAGAACGGCCCAGACTCCTACGGGGGGCAGCAGTGAGGAATTTTCGTCAATGGGGGCAACCCTGAACGAGCAACGCCGCGTGCAGGATGACGGCCTTCGGGTTGTAAACTGCTTTTCTCTGGGACGAGAACGGACGGTACCAGAGGAATCAGCCTCGGCTAACTACGTGCCAGCAGCCGCGGTAATACGTAGGAGGCGAGCGTTGTCCGGAGTTACTGGGCGTAAAGCGCACGCAGGCGGTCAGATAAGTCTGTGGTGACAGTCGTCGGCTCAACTGACGAAGGACGATGGAAACTGTCTGACTTGAGGGCTTCAGAGGGACACGGAATTCCGGGTGGAGTGGTGAAATGCGTAGATATCCGGAGGAACACCAATGGCGAAGGCAGTGTCCTGGGAAGCACCTGACGCTCAGGTGCGAAAGCTAGGGGAGCGAACAGGATTAGATACCCTGGTAGTCCTAGCCGTAAACGATGACCACTAGACGTTGGGGGTATCGACCCCTTCAGTGTCGTAGTTAACACAGTAAGTGGTCCGCCTGGGGAGTACGGTCGCAAGATTAAAACTCAAAGGAATTGACGGGGACCCGCACAAGCAGCGGAGCGTGTGGTTTAATTCGATGCAACGCGAAGAACCTTACCAAGGCTTGACATGGACCTGCACCAGCCGTAACGGGCTGTCTCTTCGGAGCGGGTTCACAGGTGCTGCATGGCTGTCGTCAGCTCGTGTCGTGAGATGTTGGGTTAAGTCCCGCAACGAGCGCAACCCCTGTCGTTAGTTGAACTTCTCTAACGAAACTGCCATTTCAAAATGGAGGAAGGCGGGGATGACGTCAAGTCAGCACGGCCCTTACGCCTTGGGCGACACACACGCTACAATGGTCAGGACAAAGAGTGGCCAACCCGCGAGGGGGAGCTAATCTCGTCAAACCTGGCCTCAGTTCAGATTGGAGGCTGCAACCCGCCTCCATGAAGTTGGAGTTGCTAGTAACCGTAGGTCAGCACACTACGGTGAATACGTTCCCGGGTCTTGTACACACCGCCCGTCACACCACGAAAGTTGGCAACACCTGAAGCCGCTGGGCTAACCCGTTTGGGGGGCAAGCGTCGAGGGTGGGGTCAGTGATTGGGGTGAAGTCGTAACAAGGTAGCCGTACCGGAAGGTGCGGCTGGATCACCTCCTTTCTAGGGAGCTTGGACAAGGGTTGGAAGATACTTCCAACGTACATGATTGTCCCACTTCCAGGTCGAACAGGACACGGTCGCTGTGTTGCCAGAAGCAAAGCTGGTTTCCACTCTTGAGCTGTTGGGGTACAGCGTCTACTCTCATGGGAGCATGATGGCCAACAGTGCACCCTGAACAATTGAATACGATCTATCTTCAATTTTGCTGAGCCAAGAAGGTCAGCCAGAGTTGAAGCAGAGGGTCGTCTGGTTGGAGTCATCCAACCAACGACACGAACAAGCATTCACATACATGATGAAGAAATGAAGAGAACAAGCTACACAGAGTACGAGGTGGATGCCTTGGCGCTAAAGACCGAAGAAGGACGCGGAGACCGGCGAAACGTTCGGGGGGAGCTGCATACAAGCGATGAACCCCGAGAATCCGAATGAGGCAACTCCTCCAGAGTGATGTCTGGAGACCGCCTGCTGAACACATAGGCAGTGACGGGGGGCAGTGGGTGAACTGAAACATCTCAGTAACTCGACGAACAGAAATCAACCGAGATTCCCGTAGTAGTGGCGAGCGAACCGGGAGGAGCCCAAACCAGTGGTTTTTCGGAACCAGTGGGGTTGTAGGACTGACAGCAAACACCGATGAACTACTTGAACACGCTGGAAAGCGTGACCAGAGCGAGTGAGAGTCTCGTAGAGGACGGTTTATTGGTGTGGGTCAGGATCCTGAGTACCACGAGACACGTGCAATCTTGTGGGAAGCTGGGGGGACCACCCTCCAAGGCTACACATCTTTAGCGACCGATAGCGAACAAGTACCGTGAGGGAAAGGTGAAAAGCACCCCGAGAGGGGGATGAAAGAGACCCTGAAACCACGTACTCACCAGCAGTCAGAGGCCACTGTAGCACGAGCTACCAAGGGCTGATGGCGTGCCTTTTGTAGAATGATCCGGCGAGTGCATCGTCGTAGCCTGGTTAACCAGCGCTAAAGCTGGGGAGCCCCAGGGCAACCGAGTCTGAAGAGGGCGGATGTTGCGGCGATGCGACCCGAAACCGTGTGAGCTATCCATGAGCAGAGTGAAGCGGATGTGACAGTCCGTCGAGGCTCGCACCCACCAGTGTTGCAAAACTGGGGGATGACTTGTGGATAGGGGAGAAATTCCAATCGAACACGGAGATAGCTGGTTCTCCCCGAAATGTATTGAGGTACAGCTGTATGTTGTACTATCCTGGAGGTAGAGCTCTGAATGGGCTAGGGGCCTCGTGCAGGTTACCAAACCCAAGCAAACTGCGAATGCCAGGACAGCATGCATGCAAGTGAGACGGCGGGGGCTAAGCTTCGTCGTCAAAAGGGAAACAGCCCAGACCATCGGCTAAGGTCTCCAAATCCATGCTTAGTGTCAAAGGGGGTCACAACGCCCAAACAGCCAGGATGTTGGCTTAGAAGCAGCCACCATTTAAAGAGTGCGTAATAGCTCACTGGTCGAGTGTCGTGGCACCGACAACGTATCGAGGCTCAAGTATGGTACCGAAGCCATGGAACCTGGTGAACAACCAGGTTGGTAGGGGAGCGTTCTGTTGGGCAGAGAAGCCAGACCGCGAGGACTGGTGGAGCGAACAGAAGTGAGAATGCCGGAATGAGTAGCGTCATGTCTGTGATAACCAGACACACCGAATGCCTGAGGGTTCCTGGGCACCGTCAATCGTCCCAGGGTGAGTCGGGTCCTAAGCCGAGGACGTCATCGTCGTAGGCGATGGAAAGCAGGTCAGAGATTCCTGCACCGGAGATGCTCGTTAGGAGCAATGGGGGGACGCGGTAAGGAAGGTGAGCCCATCGATTGGACAGGATGGGTCTGTGCGCTGAAGTGCGAAGCCGAGGCAAATCCCGGTTTCCTGTGCATGACACGTGCAGCGAGCGGACGACAAGTCCGCGGAAGTCATCGGCCCCTAGGCCGCCAAGAAAAGCCTCTCGCCAGAGTTGTCTCCGCCCGTACCGCACACCGACACAGGTAGGCAGGGGGAACACTCCCCAGGTGATCGAGCGACCCTCTGTTAAGGAACTCGGCAAATTGACCCCGTACCTTCGGAAGAAGGGGTGCCCTAGTAGCTTTCAGGCTTGCCTGGGGGTGAGGGGGTTGCAAGAAATTGGCTCAACCGACTGTTTACCAAAAACACAGGTCTCTGCGAACGCGCAAGCGGAAGTATAGGGGCTGACTCCTGCCCAGTGCCGGAAGGTTACGAGGAGCGGTGCACGTAGCTGCGAATCTAAGCCCCGGTGAACGGCGGCCGTAACTATAACGGTCCTAAGGTAGCGAAATTCCTTGTCGGGTAAGTTCCGACCCGCACGAAAGGAGTAACGAGTTGAGCACTGTCTCGACAGAGGACTCGGCGAAATTGAAGTACCCGTGAAGATACGGGTTACCCACGACAGGACAAAAAGACCCCGTGGAGCTTTACTACACCTTGACCCGGAAACGAGGCAGAGCGTGCGTAGCATAGGTGGGAGTCGGAGAACCTATCCTTGTGGGGGTAGGGGAGACAGCAGTGAAATACCACTCTCGGTGTGTTTTGTTTCTCACACGTCACCGTGAGCCGGGACGTGGACAGGATCAGGCGGGTAGTTTGACTGGGGCGGTCGCCTCCCAAAGGGTAACGGAGGCGCCCAAAGGTTCCCTCAGGGTGGATGGACATCACCCATGAGAGTGTAAAGGCACAAGGGAGCTTGACTGCAAGACGGACAGGTCGAGCAGGGACGAAAGTCGGGCTTAGTGATCCCACATTCCCGAGTGGAAGGAGTGTGGCTCAACGGATAAAAGCTACCCCGGGGATAACAGGCTTATCTTGCCCAAGAGTTCACATCGACGGCAAGGTTTGGCACCTCGATGTCGGCTCGTCGCATCCTGGGGCTGGAGTAGGTCCCAAGGGTTGGGCTGTTCGCCCATGAAAGCGGCACGCGAGCTGGGTTCAGAACGTCGCGAGACAGTTCGGTCTCTATCCGTCGTGGGCGAAGGAGAATTGAGGGGCGTCATCTCCAGTACGAGAGGACCGAGATGGCTCGACCGC
Source organism: Dictyobacter formicarum (assembly GCF_016587435.1). The sequence goes on along the minus strand of NZ_BNJJ01000002.1, from coordinate 461,855 downwards.
TGGTGTGCCAGTTGGCCTGCCCGGGCCAGAGCTGGATAGCTATGTCGAGAAGGGATAAGCGCTGAAAGCATCTAAGCGCGAAGCCGCACCCAAGACGAGTTCTCCCATCACATACGTGTGATCAAGATCCCAGGAAGACGACCTGGTGGATAGACGACACGTGGACACCTGGTAACAGGCGGAGCGAAGTCGCCCTAATGATCGTACGGCTTGTTTCACCCATTGTATCTTCATCGTGGAGCGCGTGAGTGCCCTCGGCTTCAGCTCGGCTGACTGCTGGCTCGGCAAAATTGAGGATAGATCGTATGCAGTTGTGCACAACCAGAGAGATCTTACTTGGCAGAAGTAAGGTCTTTTTTGTTTGCATAAAAGCTGACACACTGGGAATTTATAGGTGATAGATCCTATTAAAGCATAATTTTTGATCGCCCCTTTGTCATAGCGGACAACCTCCGGTATAATGATCACAACCATATATACTATGTCTCACCTCGAGAGAGATAATTATACCTTAAATTAAATGAGGTCTGATAAAGAGAGGTCCAGGAATGTATTATCGTTCCCTATATATACATACGCGCCGTTTTAGTGCTACTCTCCTATGCATCTGTGTTGCAGTTCTGATGTTGGCTGGCTGTGGTGCTGGAAGTGGAACGATGCTGCTTACAAATGGCAAGCCTACCCTCTCGGCGCAGCAGAATTTGACCATACCTCTAATCGGTATGACCGACACTCCCTCTTTCAATCCAACCGATCAGCCGGATGCCAGTACCAAAATACTGATGAATATGCTTTACAGCGGTCTCGTTCGCACCGACAAAAACCTTCAAGTGATACCTGACCAGGCTACATGGACAATCTCTGCTGACCAGAAACAATATATATTTCATCTAAAGCCACAGATCATGTTTGGGGATGGTAGTCCTGTAACGGCTCAAACCTATATTGACTCCTGGACATATGCAGCACGGCCATCAAATCAATCGCCACTTGTTTCCAGGCTGATGTATGCTATTGTTGGTGCTCGTGATATACATGAAGGTCATGCTCAAACGCTCGCGGGCGTCAAAGCTATTGATGAACATACCATCCAGGTTACACTAAGCAAGCCAACACCATACTTCCTGGCAGCCCTGGCCGATCCTCTTTTTATGCCCATCAACCAGAAATATTTACATTCGTATAGTCAGAAGGCGACGGCGATTACTGCCGCTCAGCAAGGGCTTGGTACGGGACCTTTTGTTGTGAAAGATGTAACGGGCGCAGTTAAAATGACGCTGATACCCAACTCGCACTATTATGGCCATAAGTTGATTACTCAACAGGTTAATGTTTATTTTGTCAATGATCCCCGGGTCGCTTATATCGCCAACCGGGCAGGTCGTTATGATCTTGTTTGGGACCTGGAGCAGCAGGATCAGCAGCCTGCAGTGAAGCTGGCTGGTTTTGTACGTACTGAATTGTTACAGACAGATACTTTATTTTTCGATACCAGCAAAGCACCTTTTAACGCTGTTTCTGTACGCCAGGCTTTTGCTCAATCCCTTGATAAACAAAATTTTGCTCATACAGTAATGCAGGATTCTGTTGCTCCAGCTGAAACACTGCTACCTCCTGATATGCCTGGATATCAGGAGCAGAAGCCAACCTTTGCAGCTTCTAAAGCGCGGGCGCTACTGAAAACAGCCTATCCAGATGTTTCTAAATTTCCGACTGTGACTTTTGCCTATCCAGATTCTCAGGTTTCGCCAACGATGGCCCAATCCTTGCAGAACATGTGGCAGAAGTCTCTGGGCATTCAGATCAATTTGAGGCCGTTAGAAGATATGGCTTATCAACAAGCCCTGGCCGATCATAGTATTCAATTTGGTTTTATCTCCTGGCACGCAGAGATAGCAGACCCATACTTTTTTGCGGAAAAATTTCTTTCCGACTCAAAACAGAATGTCTCGCAGTGGCACAATCCTGCCTATGATCAGCTCATAGAACAGGCTGAGAATGCCACCGGCAGCCAACGTCTGGCTTTGTACCACGAGGCTGAACAGAAAATACTTACCAACGCCATCGTAATTCCTCTGGATCATCAGCAGCTAGCCGCCTTAATTCCCAACTGGCTGCAGGGGATCTCGATCAATAGCAACGGACTGTATTTTGGGGACTGGTCTGACGTCGCAATTCTAAACCATAAGGAATAATTGAGCATAATCTTCATGGACCTCTTCTTCATCACCAATGAAGAAGAGGTCTATTTATGTCGGCCCACTCGACGTTAGCTTTGAGAGGGTGTTAGAATGCAAAGGAGTATCCCAGAGAATAGGTTCTGATTACCGTCATACAGAAGCAAAAATATGTGCATCGCTGTGGCGGCTGGGAGTGATCTAAAATGAATTTGGAAGAGAGAACATGTATCTAGATAAACCTCTACAAGAATACCTTGATGATCTGGCCTCGTCAAAGTCCACGCCAGGAGGCGGCTCTACCGCGGCCTTAAGTGGGGCAATGGGATCGGCATTGGCCTGTATGGTTTCCAGACTGACGCTGAGCAAGGCTGATTACGCGGATGTACATGCCGACATCGAAACGATCCTGACGCAGACTGAACAGCTTCGTACGCGCTTTCAAGAGCTCATGCAAGCTGATATAGATGCTTATGATAAACTTTCAGCCAGTTTTAAATTACCACGAGCAACCGCGGAAGAAAAAGCTGCTCGCACACAGGCTATTCAGGCTGGTTTGGTAGATGCTGCCCTGGTACCACTGGAGATGGCCGAGTGTGCAGCCGAGTTAGTCCAGCACTGCCAGCGCATTGCTGAGATTGGTAATAAGAACGTCTTGAGCGATATCGCAACCGCTTCCATGATGGCTTCTGGTGCCGGAACAGGCGCCGCCTGGATGGTGCGCACTAACCTGAATGCCATGAAGGACGCTGAACGTGTTAGCGCATTGAATAGTCGTTTGAATGCTGCCCTGGACACCATCTCGGCTGGCAGTCAGCGCGTGGTTGCTATTGTAGGAGAAAGAGCGTGACAGCAGCAATACTCAACGGGCGCACGATGAGCGCTGAATTGAAAGTCGAGCTGCGCGAAGAAGTACAGCGCTATGAACAAAAGCATGGGCATGCACCAGGATTAGTAATTGTGCGCGTTGAAGGTGATGCAGCATCCGGCTTTTATAGCAAAGCAATTTTAAAGATTGCCAGAGAGATTGGTGTTGAAGCGCGCCTGGATCTGTTGCCTGAGCAAACAACTGCTGAGGAACTACATACAGCTCTGGTGCGTCTAAACCGCGATGACAGAGTGCATGGAATTATTGTGCAGATGCCTTTACCAACCCATCTCTCTCAAGATCTTGTCGCAAACACGATTGCACCTGAAAAGGATATCGATGGTATCAGCCCGATCAGTGCAGGCAACCTTTGTCTGGGACTTCCCAGCTTCCAGCCATCTACAGCTGCGGCTGTGATGGAGATTTTAGAACGCGGCAATATTCAGTTAGAAGGAAAACACGTAGTTGTGCTGGGGCGGAGTAATGTAGTTGGAAAGCCGCTGGCTTTACTATTGCTACAGAAAAACGCAACTGTAACGATCTGCCATTCTCGCACACCTGATCTTGCATCTTTCACCAGGCAAGCAGATGTGCTGGTTGCAGCCGTGGGCCGTGCAACCATGGTCAAGGCAGAAATGGTACGTCCGGGGGCAACTGTCATTGACGTTGGTATCAACGCCTTGCCGGAAGGCGGTATGGTGGGTGATGTAGATTATACCGCAGTGCAAGAGATCGCAGGCGCTATCACTCCTGTGCCTGGTGGTGTAGGGCCTTTAACCAATGCATTGTTACTGAAGCAATGTATAGCTGCAGCCTGGCAACAGGCAGAGAAACGCGCACAAACGCGCTAGCCAGTTTTTATGCCGTGCATTTCGTTGCCGGCCAGATATATGTGTCAGGATTTAGAGCAACCAGCCTTAACTACCATAAGGCTGGTTGCTCTATTCCCCATATAAGCTCAGATTTACTCTGCTTCTGGCAACGTAAACCAGAAGGTCGTACCCTGGTATGAAGATCTTGTTCAGTGAGTTGGTGCTGTCGATGTGCTCGTTCAAATTGCTCATTAATAACTGTATGAAGCCGAGTTGCATCTCCAAACGCGGTATCGAAACTATTGATAATCTGTTTATCTTTTTCTTTATATATTTCTGGATTTGCTCCAATCCAACGATGGCAGGTATGTATATAGTTAAAGAGCGCAACAAGAAACATATAGCGTTTTCCTAGCAACCGCTGTAACTCTTTACGGCAACCAGCCGAGGCATGAGTATGGTATAAAAAGAGATGAACTATGCAGGCGAAAAACATCAACTCAAGGCTCTTATCGTTTTTTGGCCAGTTATCTAATGTCTCTGGTATGGCACGCAACTGCTGCACATGCTGATCAATTTGTTGCGCCGTAGGAAGTGGTGTTTGTAGCAAGGCAACTATTTCGGATTCACTTACACCATATTTTTTGAGCATAATACAATGACTACGTAAGTCGTAAGGCATGTCGCAAGAATACGATATATATAGAAAAAATTTTTCTTTAAGTACAGGTGGAAGAGGATTATTGATGTACATTGCACGAGTTTGCTGCCATAAAGCGTGTAGCAGATCATGATCTGCCTTTACAGCAACAAAAACAGGAGGAACAAAGCCAAAGTAATGCCTGATTTGATTAAACACAGGATTGGTTGTTTTTTTATCAGGATTGAACATGCTTACCTCCCCCACTAAAATCTATTACCCCAGAGTGCGATGAAGTGTCATAAAGCCAACAATATTACATTTCACAAACACTATAGCTATTATTTTTATCGAATATTTGTTCTGGTTAAAAGCCTTTTTGAAGATCACACGTTCACAGATCAGTTTTCCGTCCAATGCACCTGGAAAAGTAGCGACAATGATTTTGGCTGCTCTCTTTGTATGATAACGATTGAGGCATGTTAATTAGATGCATGCTGTATGAGAGGGGTGAGCACACATCTAATGTGGAGCGCAAAGATTATTGGATGAGAGGTGAAGTAATAATCCGGCCTGTCAGGCTTTACCCGACTGACGTCGGCGGGCAGCTGCTGCCTTCTTGCGTCGTTCACGACGATGGCGAATCTGGATCGCAAGTTGTTCAGCTGTAAGTTTCTGCTGCTCAGGCTCTTCTGAAACTATTGGCTGATGGACTGGCGTTGAAGTGCGGCGAGAACGACGGCGTGAGGCTGCCAATGTCTGTAAGAGTATCAGCAGAAGCACGGCGGCAGCCAATAGCAGCACTATGGTGTAGAGTGGTACAACGATAGCTGCCATCGACTCTGGAAAAAAACCTGTCGAGATGCCTAGATTAAGAAGAAGAACCACCCCAAGTAAGCTATACTCTATACCTGTTAAGATACCAACCTGCTTGTACCAGGCAGTCTTATCACCACGGGCACGCATCAACCGCATGCGCTTCTGCCCAATATAGCAGTTATAGAGCCCCATAGCAATAAAAAGCACACTAATAATGGCCGTAAAACGGGGATCGAGATGAATCATGCAATGTTACTCCTGGATGACAGCCTTAGAACCGGCTCAAGCGGTCCCTGCTTAAGCCAGCTCATTAAAATACCATCAACATTGTTATCAGAGATTATGCTGATATGATACAACTTTTTGTCCGTCGCGGGAGTACATTTTGACTCTTCATTTGAGTCGTTATATCCTGGTGATTATCTGAGTAATAGCGACCGGTATTGTCGGATGCGGTTGTGACATTCGTGGCACTTTATAGGTAAGCGCAATAATGCATAATAGCTCGTGAAGTGGATGAATGCCAGAGTTTTTGGTTGCACTGGGAAATTGGGATATACAAAAGACGTTCTTGATTATGTTTGCCCCTAAAATAGGAACGCCAGTGAAGATAAATTTGGGGCTAAAAATTACATAGGATAGACTTGGAGAGGCCATCAGCCCGAGCGCGTACCACAGGAGGCATGCTCATTTTTCCCTCTACGTCATCCTATGTATCTACCTTGATGTTGCATGAATGAAGAACGGGTAACATACATAGCTATTACCTCGCACAAAAATTTCTGCTTCATGCACTAGCAGCGTTTCTTTGCCGGACGCCAATACAGTATTCTGGTACTATTGCTGGTAAGCTGGAAATTGATGTTTTTTCTATCGGACTTTGTCAGCTTACGCCAGAATGTACCATCATATATAGGGTGTTCTCCTGATAAGATATCGGGCAATACAGCCTTGACTAACGGCAAAAAAACGCTAAAATCTCTATAGACTATAAATTATTTAGAGGTTTATGAGGTTTGCATGCATATCATTGTTGTTGGCGTTGATCATACTACCGCCTCTATTGCATTGCGTGAGCGCCTCGCGTGTTCTGCGCGTTATATTCCGCAGCAGCTCCAAGCAGCTAGTAAGGTTGCCAGTGAATGTGTTTTTCTCTCTACCTGTAACCGTGTTGAACTGTATGCAGTGTGCCAGGATGCTATTCAAGGGCGTATAGACCTACTTCATGTTCTGAGTGAGATGCGTCAGGTTGCTCTCGACGAATTAGAAGCTCATTGCTATTGTTTTATTGACGAACGTGCAACTGCGCATCTCTTTGGTGTTGCCGCTGGCCTTTATTCTTTGGTTCCAGGAGAGCCTCAAATTCAAGGACAAGTGGTTGATGCATTGGAGATTGCGCAGGGAAGTGGCTATGCCGGCTCTGTAACTTCTGCTTTATTTCGGGCAGCGGTTGTCGCAGGGAAGCGAGCGCGCAGCGAAACTGGTATTAGTAAAAATGCAGCCTCATTGAGCCATGTCGCTGTACAGCTGGCGCGCCACCTGCTACCTGATTTTCATCAGGCCAATGTTTTGCTGGTTGGCTCTGGTAAAATGAGCGAACTGGCTGCTCGTAACCTGAAGGACAACGGGGCGCGTCAAATTGTTATTGTCAATCGTACTCAGGCCAATGCGATAGAACTGGCAGAGTCCCTGCAAGCGACCTTGCGGCCATTTCAAGAGCTATCTGAAGCATTACTGGATGCTGATGTTGTCATCAGCTCAACCAAAGCGCCCCATGCCATTCTCACTCCTGACATAATGACCCAGGTCATGGAACAGCGTGGAGAGCGTTCCCTGTTAATGATTGACATTGCATTACCACGAGATATAGATCCCGCAGTGGGAGCAATTCCAGATATTCATCTTTATAATCTTGATGATCTACAATCTGAAGTAGAACGAGGTATACAGCTACGCTTATTAGAAACTGAACACGTACAGGCCATTATTGAAGAAGAAGTTCAGTCCTTTCAGCGCTGGTTGGCTTCCCTCAGTGTTGTTGATACCATCAGTGATTTACGGCAAAAAGCTGACGAATTACGCCAGCAAGAATTGACGCGCATACTGCGCCAGCTCTCCCCTACTCTCTCTGAACGGGAAGTAGTGGCTGTACAAGAACTGACAAAACGTCTCATGAATAAATTGTTGCATACGCCTATGTTACGACTAAAGGATGCGGCGGCGGCTGGTCAGGGGCATGTTTATGCTGATGCTATGCGCTATCTGTTTGATTTAGAAGAGAAAAACCATGAGAGTGACCATCGGAACGCGAGCCAGCAAGCTCGCCATGACCCAGACCCAGTGGATTGTCCAGAAATTACATCAGCAGTGGCCAAACCTTGAAATCGTTATTGAGCAAATTCGTACGACTGGCGACCGTGTTACAGGTGTGCCACTCTCACAAATTGGCAGCGATGGCGTTTTCGTTACCGAAATCGAGCGCGCCCTGCATGAGGGCAGCATCGACCTGGCCGTCCATAGTTTAAAAGATTTACCGACGGTACAGCCAGATGACTTACGCCTGGTGATCGTCGGCCCGCGTGAAGACGTACGTGACGTTTTTGTTTCCCGTGTACCTTTTCATATTACAGATGGAATGCTGCGACCGGTAGAAGAGCAGGCCGCTTTTGCAAACACATTGCGAATTGGTACTTGTAGTTTACGGCGTACGGCGCAGATCCGCGATCTGGCTCCCCATGCTCAGATCTTATCATTGCGAGGAAACGTAGATACACGTCTGCGCAAATTGGACGCAGGCGATTATGATGGCATTGTTTTAGCCTCTGCAGGCCTTCACCGTTTAGGGATGCAGGAGCGGCTGGCTGGACGACTCACATACTTTCCTGTCGATAAGTTGTTGCCGGCCCCGGGACAGGGCGCTCTAGCCCTTGAATGTCGGGCAGAGGATCGCATGCTAGAATTGCTAGCCCCCCTTCAGGATACGGCGGTCCTGGCTACTACAACCGCTGAACGTATGTTTATGCGTCGCCTGGGAGCTGGTTGTTACTTGCCAGTGGCGGCGTATAGTACCATAGCTGCACAGACACTTGAGATTGATGGTATTGTTGCCAGCCTGGATGGTCAGCGACGTATACGTGTACGACAGTCGATATCCTGGACAGAGCATTCTACCGTAGAGGAGGCCGAAAAACTAGGAATTGCCCTGGCAGAGCAAGCTCTGGCTCAAGGTGCGCGTGACATCATCCAGGAGTTAGCCTTACCCCGAGATCGGGAGCATCTCAATGTTTAAACACAGCATCGTCTCGCTACAGGGAAAGCGCATCCTGGTTACCCGCACTCGGGAGCAAGCCAGCGTTTTATGTGAGCGCCTGCGCTCATTAGGCGCTATTCCCATTGAATTTCCTACTATCCATATTGTTCCGCCGGAAGACTGGACAGAACTGGATCAGGCCTTAAAGCGCTTATATGCCCATGATAGCTCTGCTTATGATTGGCTGATCCTGACCAGTGCCAACGGAGTGCATATCTGCATGCAGCGCCTGCAAACAATCGGATATGAGCCAGCCGCACTGCATACCAACCAGAGCGTACGGATAGCCACCATTGGTCCCGCGACCGCGGCGGCCCTGGCACAATATGGAGTGACCGCCGATCTGATCCCCGACGAGTATATTGCCGAAGGAGTTATCAGTGCCCTTCAAAAAGACGCAGACGAGCGCCAGACTCCTCTATCAGGGCAGCGTATACTATTGGCGCGAGCTGCGGAAGCACGCAAGATCCTTCTCACCGAGTTGCGGCAGGCCGGAGCTCAGGTAGATGAAGTTCCTGCATACTATACAGTTCCCGTTGCCCGGGATGACGAGCGGGGCCGCGAAGTGTTACAACTTTTACAGCAAGGTCAGCTCGATATTTTGACTTTCACCAGTTCTTCTACAGTACGCAATTTTGTTGCATGGCTACAAAGTTGTGCCGCTGATGCCACCACACCTTCGTTAGATGACATCAACCAGCACGTACAATTGGCCAGCATTGGTCCCATTACTTCACAAACCGCGCGTGAACTGGGCCTCAAGGTTGATATTGAGGCCACAGAATTTACCATTGACGGGTTAGTGCAAGCAATAGTTTTACACGAGGAAAATTATGGTAGATCAAGCAACCACAATACATACAGATAATATTAATATCCCCAGACCGAGACCCAGGTGGCCACGGCCCAACCGAAGCCGAAGCAACCACGTCAGCTTGTGCGCTTTAGCTTCTATAAATTAGATCAGCAATGGCAACTGTTACCTGCTGATGTGCGTGAGCAAGGCAAGCAGCAACTCAAGCAAATCTATGCTGACTATGCTGCTCAGGACGAGCTGATTCGCAGTTTTGCTCTGTACGGCGTGCGTTCTGATATAGATTTTATGATCTGGCAGGCCACGTACGATATTGAACAGCTGCGCAAATTTAGCAGCCAGCTGCGCCGCAGCATTATGGGACCATATCTGCGTGAAGAGCGCTCCATGTTATCTATGACGAAGCGTTCCGTGTATGTCGGGAAAAATGCCCGTGGCGCACACGATCCGCGCCTGGTTATTACTCCAGACGATAAAAAATACCTGTTTGTCTATCCGTTTGTTAAGACGCGTCCGTGGTATGCACTGCCAATGGAGGACCGTAAACGCATGATGGGTGAGCATATTCGGGTAGGGCTGAAATATCCGAGCGTCTCTTTGAATACGACCTATTCATTTGGTATCGATGATCAGGAATTCGTAGTAGCCTTTGAAACCGATAACATTTCTGACTTCCTGGATCTAGTACAGGAATTACGTGAGACCGAAGCCAGCATGTATACATTACGAGATACTCCCATGTACACCTGCGTGGCTGAGCCGCTTGCAGACATTCTGGATGCGCTTGGCGCCTAACAAGGATGATAAGGGGATATATATGCTCATAACAAATTCTGATACCTTTTCATTGGAGCGTTCCCATCAGCTTTATCAAGAGGCGCAACAACTGCTTCCTGGTGGAGTAAATAGTCCGGTACGCGCCTTTCGGGGCGTGGGTGGCGAACCTGTGTTTATCGAGCGAGCGGAGGGGCCATATCTCTATGATGTAGATGGACACCGCTATCTGGATTATGTGCAATCCTGGGGCCCTATGATTCTGGGCCATACGCATCCGGCTGTGCTGGAGGCTGTAGTAGCAGCCGGGCAGCGCGGTTTTAGCTTTGGGGCTCCCACGGAGGCGGAGAGTAACCTGGCGCGTCTGGTGATCGACTGTGTTCCTTCGGTCGAGATGATTCGCTTTGTCAATTCTGGTACGGAGGCGACTATGAGCGCGCTGCGCCTGGCGCGCGCCTATACCGGACGCAACAAAATTATCAAGTTTAGTGGATGCTACCATGGACACGCCGATATGCTGCTGGTACAGGCTGGCTCAGGCGTGGCAACGATGGGGCTACCAGATAGTCCAGGTGTACCAACACAGACGACGCAGAACACTCTCACCGCCGACTATAATAACGCAGCCGAAGTGGAACAGCTCTTTGCCAGTTACCCTGATGATATCGCAGCCGTTATTGTTGAGCCAATCGCTGCCAATATGGGGCTGGTTCCACCTGAACCGGGATTTCTGGAGAGGCTACGCGAGTTAACACAGAAGTACCATGCCATCTTGATCTTTGATGAAGTGATGACTGGCTTCCGCGTTGCCCTGGGTGGTATGCAAGAGCGTGTCAAAATTACCCCTGACCTGACCTGCTTTGGCAAAATTATTGGGGGCGGTTTACCTGTGGGGGCCTATGGTGGTCGTAGAGAGATTATGGACATGGTGGCGCCAGTTGGCCCCATGTACCAGGCTGGTACGCTCTCTGGCAATCCACTGGCCATGGCGGCAGGTATTGCAACATTAAACGAGCTGCGCAAGGCCGGACAATATGAAGAACTTGAAAGAAAAGGACAGCGATTAGAAGAGGGCTTTAATAAAGCCTTGCAGGATAACAAAGTTGACGCAACCTTTAAACGGATTGGTGCTATGTTCTGTCTGTATTTTTCGCGTGAAGCCGTCGTAGATTACACCAGCGCGAAGCGTTCAGACACACAACGATTTGCTCGTTACTTTTGGAGTATGTTGACGAGTGGCATCTACCTTCCTCCTTCTCAATTTGAGTCCTGTTTTATCTCACTTGCGCTTGATGATGATATGATCGAAGAGACTATCCAGGCAGCGGCTACAAGTGTAAATGCATAAGAGTAGTAAGTAGGAGAGGATTTGGAAGTGATGAATAATTTTCCGCATGTACGTTTACGTCGTTTGCGTCAGAATGAAAAGATACGCAGCCTGGTGCGAGAAACCCATTTACGCGTAGACCAGTTAATCTATCCCATGTTTATTGCCGAGGGTGCGCAGGAGCCACAGGAAATAGCTTCTATGCCAGGAATCATGCAATGGCCGTTGGACCAGGTGACTCAGGAAGCTAGACGCATCGCTGACCTTGGCATCCCGGCCGTCTTACTTTTTGGTATCCCCAATGAGAAAGATGCTGTTGGCTCACAGGCGTATGCCGAGCATGGCGTCATCCAGGAAGCCATTCGTCGTTTGAAGGCCGAGTTGCCAGAGCTCCTGATCATTACCGACGTCTGCCTGTGTGAATATACAGACCATGGTCACTGTGGCGTTATCCATAATGGCACCGTTCAGAACGACGAGTCCCTGAATTTGCTAGCCCAGATGGCCCTCTCTCATGTGGAGGCCGGTGCGGATATTGTGGCTCCATCAGATATGATGGATGGAAGGGTTGGAGTGCTGCGCCAAACGCTTGATGAACATGGCTTTAATCAGACGCCGATCATGGCATATTCGATCAAATATGCCTCAGGCTTTTATGGCCCATTCCGTGAAGCGGCCGGCTCCACGCCTCAGTTTGGGGACCGACGAGCGTATCAGATGGATCCCGCTAATGTCCGTGAAGCCTTACGCGAGCTAGAACAGGATATCAGCGAAGGGGCGGATATGGTTATGGTTAAGCCGGCTTTGTCCTACCTGGATGTCATTCGTCAGGTGAGAGACCATTGTGATCTACCTGTGGTGGCATATAATGTCAGTGGTGAATATTCAATGGTGAAGGCAGCCGCCCAGAACGGCTGGATCGATGAGCAACGCATCGTGATGGAGATCCTGACAAGCATCAGACGCGCGGGAGCAGACATGATTATTACCTACTTTGCTCCCGAAGTCGCTCAATGGCTCAATAGCTAGTACTTGATGAGTGTGATATAGTGTCAGAGAAAGACAGCGCCGGTTATTTATAATACCAGCGCTGCTATTGTAGGGAAAGACAGCGCTGGGTATTATATACCAGCGCTGCTATTGTTATACAGACTCTAGATGGCAAGAGAAACGAGGATGCTGAAGCACTATAAGCATCATAGAGAGCCTCTTGATAATGCTAGACTGGTCGCTTCATTTTACCCGCGATCAAACGACACAGGCCTGCGAACAGTAAGGCTTTACTTGCCTCACCCATTACGGTGGCGATAAGGCCAAGTGTCAGACCAATGGTGATTCCAATTCTACCTGCCGGGTGCCGCATCACTTGTTGGAATGCTCGCATGTATAGCCGCCCTTTATACTAATAGTAACTGTTCTATAGCATAGATAGCCTGGCTCTTCCGTAGGTTTCGAAGGTGAAATCCTACTAAAAGTAAGGTAGCATATATGGGCTATCGGTGTCCATAGGAAACAGCAATAAATTTGATTGTTGTACGTATAGTGCACCTCTGTATGCGCCTTTAGATGCGAAAAGATTAAAAAAAGAAAATCCTTAAAAATCCTGTTACCATTTCATGTGCTATTGCGTTCTTCTTTGGTATAAGGCTCCTATCGTTATTAAGGATTTTTTAAGGAAGCTTTAATAGTTTTCTAAGGGTGTTGTGATCGCAAAGTTTTTTAAAAGAGAGAAGTGTTGTGTAATGGTTGGGATGAACGAACTCAATCGCACATATCTGCCGATTAATTCGTATGGCGTCATTGGAGACTGCCATTCAGCGGTACACGTATCGCCAGACGGGTCGGTAGACTGGGGATGTCTACCGGACTTTGATAGCCCGGCCATCTTTTGCCGTTTGTTAGATGCGGAGCGTGGAGGCTACTTCCAGATTGCACCAACGGAAGGGACCATTCCAGGCTCACAGCGTTACCTACGTGGAAGTAACGTATTACAAACACGTTTTGCCAGTATCGCGGGAGAGATAGTCCTTACGGACTTCATGCCAGTTGAAACACTGAGCGCGTGGCCGTATAAGGCTATGAATAATAATACCTGGACCCGCGATGATGGTTCCTGCCATTGTTTGGTACGCATAGTTGAATGTGTACACGGAGAAATGTCGGTTACCATGAGGTTGAAAGTCAGTCCTAACTACGCAGCCGATGCCTGTGCAGTTGAACTGATCCCTGAACACCTGGGTGCCTTCATCTCCAGTGGCCAGCAACATGTGGCCCTGGCAATTGTTGGAGCTAATTTACTGCCATCGTATTCCGTGCAGGTAGTGCAAGAAAGTAATGAGGCTTTTGCTACAATTGTAGCTCAAGTAACATTGCGTGAGGGTGAGCGTCTCTTATTCGCTGTTGGTATGGGGAGGACAGCTCAATCTGCCAGGAGACTGGTAGAAGAAGAACTGCCAACTCGTAACTTTGATGCTGAATTAGCGCATACTCTTCATGCCTGGCGTAAATGGATTGCAGGAAGCAGCTACCAGGGCCCTTATGCTGAATGGGTCGAGCGTAGTGCACTTGCCTTGAAGCTAATGACATATGCTCCGACCGGAGCAATTGTTGCGGCGCCTACAACATCGTTGCCTGAACATCTGGGAGGAGTACGTAACTGGGATTATCGTTTTACCTGGTTACGGGATGCTACCTTTACCTTGTATGCTTTTAATGTATTGGGCTTCACTGAAGAAGCACGTGCCTTTACACATTGGTTGCGTCGCCTCTCTTACGCAAACGGTGAAGATCTGCAAATTATGTATGGTATTCGTGGTGAACGAGATTTAACGGAATTTGAACTACATCATCTTAGCGGCTATTGCAATTCTAGGCCTGTACGTATCGGGAACGGTGCGGCTGACCAGAAACAAATGGACGTGTTTGGTGAGGTATTAGACTGTATCCATCTCTATCGACGCCAGGGGTGTTTTGAACGCTACGGTGAGACGCTGGAAGGCCCTCTGTGGTCGATGATGCGTATGCTGGTAGATCATGTTTGTGCTCACTGGCAAGAACCCGACAGTGGTATCTGGGAAGTACGCGGCGGATTACGTCATTTTGTGTATTCAAAAGTTATGTGCTGGGTTGCCCTGGATCGTGGTATTCGAGCTGCTGAGCAAATGAATCTGGAAGCTGACCTGGCGCGTTGGATTGCTGTACGTGACCAGATCAGAGCTGATATTCTGATGAACGGATATGATACGAACCTGGGAGCATTTACACAATCTTATGGTGATGCAACCCTGGACGCATCTAATCTATTGCTGCCCCTGGTTGGTTTTATCGCTCCAGATGATCCACGTATGCGTTCGACAGTTGACCGCACGATTGAGCAACTCACAGATGAACATGGTTTTGTCTATCGATATCATGCTGATGATGGTTTAGATGGTTCCGAAGGGACATTTGCCATCTGTACATTCTGGTTAGTTGATAATTTAGCTATGCAAGGGCGCATAGATGAGGCTCGCTCTCTGTTTGAGCGTTTATTAACCTATGCAGGACGTCTGGGATTGTTTTCAGAGGAAATTGATTCAGAGAATAATACATCTCTGGGAAATTATCCACAGGCATTTACCCATATAGCTCTTATCAATAGTGCAAATAACTTAAGAAAAGCAGAAATTCGCATGGCCGAGCATCATACTGATCCACTTATCGCTGCTATCCGTTTACAAAAGTAGTAAGCGCAGGCCATCTTTATTATTCTCGCAATTATTCATTTTTCCTTGGGGGGGACGCTACTAAAAGCGTTCTCCTCTTTGTTTTTGTGCTCTTGTCCATCTATGCGATAATGAGCCAGATTGTATGTATACATAGTGTATGGATGAAGGAGTATGTGGTCTAGTGTCTGCTATTCATTACCCTGCCACGAGCTTGAAGCCTCATCGCGATGAAAGCTTGCTCAATGGACATCTCTGGATTTTCTCTGGAGCCCTTCAACAACCTCCCCGTTGGGTTGAAAATGGCGGCGTCCTGGACGTAAAATCGGCAACCGGCCAGTTTATTGCCCGTGGATATTATAATGCGAACACCGATATTGCAATTCGTATTTTAACGTATGACGCTGACGAGGATATTGACCTTGATTTTTTACGGCGTCGCATTCGCAGTGCTCAGGCATTGAGAGAGGTTTTTGATCCTGCCCATACAAATGCTTATCGTCTAATTAACTCCGAGGGTGATGGTTTGCCCGGGTTGGTGGTGGATCGTTATGCTGATGTTCTGGTCGCCCAGATTCATACAGCAGGGATGGAGCGGCTACGCCCATTGGTGATAGAAGCGTTAATGCTAGAGACGGGGGCTCGTGGGATACTGTTGCGCAATGATGGTCAATCCCGTCGGAGGGAAGGATTGCAAATCGAAGAACCCATTATAGCCTCCGGCGACGTTCCTGAGCAGGTGCAGGTGCGTGAAAATGGAGTTTCCTTTTTCGTCGATTTCTGGCAAGGACAGAAAACGGGCTTTTTTCTAGATCAGCGCGATAAACGTGAAGCCTTGCGTAAATATACTCGCGGCAAGCGTGTACTCAATTGTTTTAGTTACACTGGAGGCTTCTCTGTTTATGCGGCTTTGAGCACGCCACCTGCTCAGGTTACCAGCGTAGACATCTCGGCACCCGCCATAGATGCATCCCGCCAGATTTTTGCTATGAACGGATTGGATATTTCTAATCATCAATTCATAGTAGCTGATGTCTTTGATTATCTAGCAGAGGCTCGTGACAAGGGTGAGTTCTTCGATGTTGTAGTATTAGACCCACCGGCCTTTGCCAAGTCCCAAGGGGCCCGTACACAGGCTCTCAAGGCTTATCGCCGACTTAACCTTCTTGGCATGCAGGTATTGAAACCTGGAGGTATTCTTCTGACTTGTTCATGTTCTGGTGTCGTTAGAATGGATGATTTATTGGGTGCAGTATCGCTCAGCGCCCAGCGCCTGCACCGTTCGGTACAATTGCTCGAGTCCTATACCCATGGAGTAGACCATCCTATTCATATAGCAATGCCCGAGACAGCGTACTTAAAATCTGTGTTTTGCCGTGTTCAATAGCATGTGGTTGATACAAGAGATTTTAATCATTTGCATTCTGCCCGAAGTGATGTGATGCCAATGCGGGAATCACATCACTTGTAACCTTTGCCGGTTGATAAGTCAGTCTGTGGTATGATAAAGACCTGTGTTGATATGCGCCATGAGCTAATTTATGGATGATATATCCTGGTTGAAAGGTAGTTGTTCAATATGGAATTTGCTGGTTCGCAAACGATTGCCGTCCCTATCGAGAAAGTATGGACGTATCTTATGGATGTCAACAAAGTAGCTGCCTGTGCTCCTGGCTTTCAGAGCCTGGAGGTCATAGAACCTGAATACTGGAAAGCCCTGGTCGCGGTTGGTATTGGTCCTGTTAAGGCCAAATTCACGCTGGATGTAACTCGTCCAGAAATGGTTGAGCCCGAAAAGATGACGGTGAAAGCCCGTGGTAAAGCGCCTGGAAGCACTGTAGATTTGTCTGGGAGCATGAATTTGACGTCTCTGGATGCTAACCAGACACAGATGAATTGGACGGCTCATGTCGTGGTTGGAGGAACGCTGGCCAGTGTGGGCGCACGTTTGATGAACAGTACTGCAGAAAAGCTTACCGGGCAATTTTTCTCTTGTCTGAAAGCTAACTTACAGGCTCCCCAAGAAACAACAGCAGAATAACAGATGGTAGTGATGAGCTAGAAAAGCCAGCAGCATATTTGCGCGACGTGTGTTGTACCGATATGCTGCTGGCTTTTTGTGTAAAGCACGCTTACAATGGATATTAAGCGATATTTTTTTCCAGATTTTTGAAGAAGCTGCTGAGAGAACTCTTCACGATGCCCTGGCCAAGTGGGTTGCTGGCGATAGCAATGGGGCCTTCGAGCTCTGCATTGCCATTGTAGGTGAGCAGGGCGCCATCAGCCTCGTCAACCAGGCTGATCTGAGCAACAGCATTGATAGAACCACCTTTACCCTGGCGCAGGAGCTGCAGTTCGAGATCGCTGGGATCCTGGCGACGCACAATATTAAGACTGAGTCCATATGGTCCGCGCAGGCCGGGCAGAGATGTAGTGATCTCAACATAGAGTGTGTTAGGGTTCTCATATCTAACACTATTTGCACCTGGGATGCTTGCTTTCAGTACCTCAGGATTGAGAATCGCATTGAATACTTGAACGCTACTCGCATTGAATTTATGTGTTCCGCTGAGCTTCATGTAGGAAAAATCCTTCCTCTTTTTTTGAAATATGACGTCCCACCACGTCTGTTGAGACGAACGCATATAAATGCGTTCGTGTCGATCTATCCGATCAGGCATTATTGTAGCGGTTTCTCCCGATACTTTCAAGTGTGTGAATGCAAATATGCCAAATTTCCTAGTCTGCTTCTCATACCTTTAAGATATATTCTAATTACAAGTTTTTAACGCTAATAAGGTGAATGTGCTATAGATAGCAGTAAGTATTCATTTCTGTGCTATAATGCCTCTGTGTATCTCAACGTGTATCGTATATGCCAAAAAATGTGTTATATATCGGGAGCTGCGATGATTTTGAATGAAGAACATAATGAGCAAAATCAGCAAGCATGGCTATCTCGTGTGGCACGGGAGCGGCAAGGCCTCTCTGTTTCTGTTGAGGAAACATTGGGGGACGCTTCTTCAGGAGAATCAGGCTGGTCAGAGGACGATGAGCATGGAATGACAAATTTTACACGGTCAGTCCATGAGCCATCGCTTGTTCTACCCCGCTTGCGCCTTCAATCCAGGGCGATAGAAGCAATTCATACTGAAGAAGATGCTTTTGCTGATGCAAGCTCATATACCGTTGTTTCTTCTGGTGAGGTGGAAGAGAGGAAGCTCGATACCGCGACACAAAATACGAACATACTGATGCGCTTTGCGCAACGTCTAACCTCGTCTTTTGTTGCCTTTAACGGTCCTGTTCCAGCGGCAGAGGCGCCTTCGCTGGTATCCACTCATTCAGATTGTACTCAGCCAGTTGCAATGGGCGCGAAAGCCTCTGCCCTGGCTTCTATTGCAGATGTAGAAGTTTGTACTGCCTCAACAACTGGCTCGATACCTAAAGAGGCGAAAAAGTCCCCGACACCTTTAAAGGAGCCACAGGGTCGACAACGCCTGGCTGGTCGGACCACAAGAATTCGTCTGGAAGTAGTTCCAAATCCTGCTGCGCAGAAGAACAAGGCGGCGCGGGCAACTAATGGTAGAGGTAGTGATAAGGTTGCTGACCAAAAAGGACAGAGAGCTTTCGTTGAACGGGAGGATGGTAATACTACAGGTATGCACCTTCCTGTGCTCTCTCCGCGGCGTGAGGAAGCAGGCTCAACCAGTGTACATCTTCCCACTGTAGGCACAAAAAAAGGAGAGCCTTCTACCAGCAACCAACCCCTGTGTGTATCGGTGGCTGAGAAGGAAACGCCCCATTTGGGGACCTGTGATAGAGTGATGAAGCGAGCCACTCAGGGAAGCCTATCAGGGACAGATTTTTTTGAATGTGGACAAAGAGACGCTACTGTTGCCAATCCACATATCACTGCATCCAGCGTGGTAATGGTCACGCTCACTTCAAATCCGGGCCCTGTAGTTGTTCAATATATCTCTTTGCAGCCGCAAGTAGGATTTACTGTACATCTAACGGCGCCTACCTCGATGCGTACTTCTTTTAATTATATTGTGTTGCTGGGTGAACTCTTTTAAGTAAGTTGTTCACCTGGATGATATGTAGTAAATAGTGGCATGGGTGGGGTTAGTCGCAGCACTAACCCCTATTTTTACTGTATTTTGTCGGCCTCTCAAATATTCTTTAGGGCAAAATAAAGTTTCTCGTGTATTTTAAAATAAAAATAAAGCGGAAAATTGCTGCGAAAGATCATTGACCACACAAAAGGATGGCGCTGAGATGTGGAGGAGGGATACGTCGTTGCCGGAGGTGACCAACAGTCTTGTTAGTAGCATACAAATGTGGAGTCAATCTGTAACCTGTTCGCTTGAGGACAGCAAACAGAAGAAAACTATTTATGCATTAGATGGTATACGTGCTCTAACATGTCTGGGTGTGGTCAGCTTTCATTTGAATCTACGGGCCTATATTGCTCATGTCTGGTCCCCTTTTTTAGATAATTTTGGGGCTATGATAAGTTCTCTGGCTTTAATTGGTGAGACGGGCGTACTCCTATTTTTTCTGCTATCAGGATTTCTCCTTTTTTTACCTTATGCAAAAGCAATGTTATTTGATAGCGATTGGCCCTCATGGCAACGTTTTTATATACGTCGCATATTTCGTATTTTCCCAGGCTATTATGTCGCCCTCTTCTTGATGCTTCTTTACCTCAGCCCTGAATATTTACGGGCTGCTAATTGGGATAAGCTTTTCCTTTTTCTGACTTTTCGTATGGACTTTCCTGCTACCTATCAACAGTTGAATGCGCCTTTTTGGACGTTGGCGATCGAGGTTCAATTTTATCTGGTCTTGCCATTAATTGCCTGGTTGATAGGACGCCTGGTACGCGGAGGGTCTCTTCGCCTGCGCATGTGTAAGTTAAGCTTTTGTTTAGCTCTCTTGTGGATGTGGGGTTTTATTACGCGCTACTGGGGGTTCAAGCTGGCTGATACCCATCAGCTAGATACCATTATTCCACATGAATTCGCTCAGATGCTCAGACCCTATATTTTTGGTACGGTTGGCAAATTTTTTGAATCTTTTGCGATTGGTATGTCCGTGTGTATGTTGTATATATACCTACATTCTGCGCCCAACGCCGCCAATTTAAAGGGCCGTATATCGCGTTTCTGCCCATTGATACTTGGAGCAGGTCTGGTCTTGCTGTTTGCAGTCAATATCTGGCACTACTACGTCATTTACATGATTCATCTTTCCTTTCACTTTCTTGATCCCTATCAAAATTTTATGGAAAGTTATCGAGATATTGTTATGCAAGATGGTTTTTCATTCGCCTACGGTTTTATTTTATTTGCCGTCCTCCATGGTTCGCGTTGGCTCCAGCGACCATTGGAGTGGGCACCGTTGCGCTGGATTGGTTTTATTTCTTTCAGTTTGTATATGTGGCATGATCCATTTGTAATCTATTTTTTTTACATGCTCTTACCAAAATTTCAGAACATGGGCTGGAATGTCACTGCACAATATACTGTCTATGTCCTGTGGGTGGATGTGACAACGATCCCGCTGGCGTTTACACTTTATCGCTGGGTGGAGCTACCAGGTATGCGTCTGGGAGAGAAATTATGTAAACTCATTGAGCGCACGCCACAAAAGATAAAGATCGCCCCCATCGCAGAACCAGCGGCCGTGGAAGACGTTCCAGCGGTGCTCTCTGGCTCCTCAAGCACAAAAAACGTGGTATAGATTGCGACATTAATGTCTACTTTGTTGGATGTATATTTATATTGACTGGCTATTTTTTTCGAAAAGCGGCAATCTGACTGTGAAACAGCTACCTTCGCCCGCGATACCACTACTCTCTACCTCGATGGTCCCGTCATGTAGATGTAGAAACTCTGCTACCACATAGAGGCCGAGCCCAACACCACGGGTCTGACTGTTGCCAATATTTGGAGCGCGATAAAATCGTTCAAAAAGATGTTGTTGTGCTTGCAACGGAACGCCAATGCCTTTATCTGCAATCGTTATCTCGATATGTGGAGCTTCATTATTGAGCTGGCGTTGGGCCATGGTGATGGTAATTGGGCCGCCATCGGGGCTATATTTGATGGCATTTTGGAGCAGATTAACAAAAATTTGCTGTAATCGTGCGCGATCTCCCTGGATCATATATGGTTTGTGCGCTTTTCCTATGCTCAAGCTAATGTGATGAATAGCAGAAGTCGTGCTTTGATTGTGTACCGTTTCCTTAATCAGATCTGCCAGATTGAGCTCTTCTGAATTGAGCTCGATCTGCCCACGATTGAGCCGCGTTACTTCTAAAAATGTATTGACAATATTAGTCAACTGGCGTGTTTGCTCCTCGATGTACGAAATACTTTCATTGAGGCGCTCTTTCAATTCGGGAACGACTTCAACGGCTTTACCGAGCAAGCGCGACATCATCTGACTATGAGCCAGAATAATAGTCAATGGGGTGCGGAACTCATGTGCAGTGATAGCTAAAAACTCATCTTTAAGCGCGTTGGATTCGCGCATGGTTGCTTCATTGGTACGAGCAATTTCAGCCTCTTGTTGCCAGCGGGTCTGCTCAATAGCCAGGCCTGCAAACTGAGCAATGCCTTCGACCACAGCCATATCCCAGGCGTTAAACCCTGGTGCTGCTAGAGGTCGGGTTGCACCAGGAAAGTGAGTTGTTGTTTTCTTATAGTATGTTGAGCGATCAAGCAGCATCACTCCTAATAGGTGTTTGTTGTGCGTGATAGGAGTAGCCAACACCAGCGTCTGATTGATGATCTCAGAATTTCCCAGCGTTGATATGACATGCTCTTCACTGAAGAGGGTGGCATGACCATCCTTCAGTTGTTCTTGAAAACCGTTATATTGATTAGCGCCTGGTGAGAACCAGCCTGCCTGTTCACTTAACCAGGACTGCACTTCATCTTCTGTAAAGCCAATTGAGAGAAGAGGGACAAACTCTTGTTGCTCATCCTGATAGATTTGAACCACTCCACGCTCACAGTTGAGCGCAGTCAACGTCATAGCGAGTACGCGATAGAGAATTTCTTTGATATTGGTAATACCAGAAACTGCTTCGGCTGCGTGCAGCATCGTGTCGAGGGCGCGTCTGATGCGGCGCTCAACCCTGACCTGTTCGGTAATATCGCGAAAGGCACTAACGATACCAATTTTTTTCTGATCATTATCGAGCAACGGTTCAATATTGACTTCAATGGCATGCTCGGCCCCATCGTGGGACGTATCCAGGTAACGTTCGCCCCGGACACGTTCGCCATGCAATGCCCTGGTAAGCGGAAAGTGCTCAGGGGCAATTTGTTGACCTGTTAATGTGTATACGGGATGATGTTGCAGATAGGTCGCGAGTTGTTTTTTCGTTTTGCCTGTGAGTCCCAGGAAGCGCGAGGCATTTTCATTGCTGAGCATGACCTTGCCATCCGCATCACACACGATCAACCCTTCGGTCATGGCATTAAACACCGCATTCAGGGTATTTGCCCGTTCATTGGCAAGAGCTTCTACTCGTTGTGACTCGGCTAAATGGCGTGCTTTCTCAATAGCAAGTGCGCAATGCGCGGCAATATCTTGCGCAAAGGCAATATATCCTGAGGAAGGTGGTTTTGATGTTTGACGATAATTGACGAAAGCAAAACCAACACAATGTTTTTCATGGCTGGAAACACATTCCGGCTGATGGGCTATCTGGTGATGAGTACCTCCGACTAGCAACGGAATAATCAAAATGTTGGTCATGCTCAGATGATTAAACCAGGACTGTTCCTCCTGCGTCAGCTGTTCATGGTACATAAATAGAGGGGTTTGTTGCTTGATCGTTGCACAGCAGTTCTCAAAGGTTGTGAGTAATGAGGGAGGTGCACTAGACACGAGCGCAAGGCTGGATCGATTCGCAAGTACGAGCCGATCCTGTTCTAGTAAAGCGATGGCAGCCTGGTCCGTGTGGAGTCCTCGTGTTAGATGCTGGACGGCAATTTCAAGCACATCTGAAAGATCGTCACCAGAGTTGACCGCCATGGCTACTTGATAAATAGATTGTGCTCTTTCAATCAATCGTTCCGCACGCTTACGCTCTATTTGGGCTTCCTGATAAAGTCGCGCATTATCGATTGCCACCGCGGCTTGTTGACCAATCGCGCGCGCCATCTGTAGCTGATCATTGCTGAATTCTGTACATTGCCCTGGATTGTCAAGAGACATCATGCCAACGGGCCGATCTTCTCTGATAAGAGCCACCAATAGTACTGAGCGCACAAAGAATTTTTCTGCCAGCGGCAAGAGCGTTATCTCAGTGGAGAGATCATGGAGTGAGAGCAAACCGTTTTCATGCAACAATTGCTGAATAACAGAGTTATCAAAAGCGATTGAGCTATGACGCCACACGCGGTCAGCGGCCTGCAATACTTTGCTTTTAATGTTCTGGGTTGACATATGATAAGCGGAAGGGAGGAATCTGGTATGGGACTCATCGAGGAGCCAGACTGTGCAGCGGGAGACATCGCAAACCTCGGTAGCGCGCCTTACAAGCACCTGTAGAATACGCGTGGGGTCCAAAGAAGAGGCCAGTAATTCTGCTAACTCTCGTAACAGTTCACTTTCGCGCAAAGCTTTGCGTAGGCGGTTCTGCTCCTGACTGTCAGTGGATAAGGAACGTTTACTTTGCATATATGTTGACCTCTTATTAAGAAAAGAAATGCTATATAAGCATAGGTACAGGGAAATTTATTGCCAGCAACCTTGCAAATCATGTCTGTACGAGGCTTTGTCTTGTTGAGTCAAAGTGTAGCAGATTCATCTACTTCGCGTCAAGAAATGCGTCAATGCGGTCAATGGGATTTCACGCTGCCTGAGGTTGTGACAGGAGTAAAGGGTATAAGCGCCAGGGCCATACCTTTGGATGAGTGCTACTTTGCTGATCGCTATCGCTTTTTTCACTATCCCCAGACCGAGGCCGAGCTAGCAGGTTTTGAGGCGGCACAGGGGGCCGCGCTTTTAGCTTATGGGCTGGGTCGACCCGGTCTGGCAGAAGAAGTAGCGCAATAGCTATTTGCCATTGCGAATACGGAGCATTTCAATTACCATAGCAAGCAATGATCCCGCGACCACGGCCAGTGTAGTTGAACCCTTACCTGGTTGTTTATTTTTATCTTTATGTTCCGTCATCTTCATATGTTGGTGAGCAATTTCTTGCTGGCGTTGCATATTATGCCGCTGATTTTGCTCCTCCTCCTGACGTACTCTCGCAATGTGTATAGAGTCTGCGCGTTCAGTTGGTTCCGTATCGACATGAGTAGGCGACTCTGCATCTGGACGATCTTGATTAAGTTTGCCAGCCATTGTGCACACAAAAGTGGCCAGATTATTGGGTAAGGGACGAATCTTCTCGAAGAAGAAGGCATTGACCTCGGCACCCAGCATCAGGATAACCGCGAAGTAGTAGAAGAACGCCAGCAGCACGACAGCAAAGCCAATTTGTCCCTGATAGTTTCCCATGGCGCGAGCTGTATAGACAGGGAAAAGCGCAATAAAGATTTCCAGTAAAACGCCCGCTGCAAGGGCGCCCTGCCAGCTATTGCGAATACTGATACGCTGATTGGGCACAATTACATAGATAGCTTCAAACAGCAGGAACGCTGCGATTAAGCCACCAATGTAGCCACCAATCTGAGCCGTTATAGCGTTCTCAGCGAGGGTTGATAGAAATGGAATGGCCTTCAATGAAGGATTATTGTTGACCAGATTGAGTAAAGTTAAAGGGAGCGTTGCGGCAAAGACCATAATGGGGATAAGTATAGTAAAGATCAACATCATGCCGATTGCGATCGCGTTTTGCTTTAAGAAAGGTCGAGGGCGCACGCGATAAACGATGCTCATACACCCCTCCATGGCCACAAAGAGGCGTGAGCCGCCAAATAGAGCCAGCAGAACCGCAATAATAGCCAGAAAGCCAGCCGACTTGGCCAGGCTATTTGTAGCGCTTCGAAGCAGGTCCTGCTGTGCAGAACCCAGGCCAGGGATACCTTTGAGCGCATCAAGTATGTTTGCACTATATTGCGTGCCCGGAATAGCGGTAAAGATGAAGCCTAAAATAGCCACCAGGGCGATGGCAATTGGCAGCATAGCGGTTAATAAACTATATGCGAGCGCACCCGAAAAAGTCATTGCCCAATCGTAACTGAACTTACGGAAAAATTGTTGCAATGGCCTACTTTCTTTTTGGGCCGTGGATATCACATTTGTTGTTTTTGATTTGCGTGAATTATCTTTTGTAGAATTCTCACTTGCCATGAAAAACACCTCACTTACAGCTGGTTAAAAGATTATCTGGAATAATGCATTGCATTAACGGTATTTCAGCTACAGAAATAGCCAGTTATATAGCATTCAATGCCAGGCCAGCCAGTTAGTCAGGTGTTTACTCAAATCCGATACTATAGAACTTCTATTCCTGCTATGTATTTTACGGTCGATCCTGGACAGGCGTTTCATTGTGCTGGAGAATAGCGTATAGTATAGGCATATGTATCAGTTGTATCTGCCCAATGAATAGAAAAGAAGAAAATGAGCTCAAAACCACCTAAATCATTTGTCTTTTTATTATGGGATGCGGTACGAATAGGGGTTCGTGCTTTCTGGCAGAGCGGTGCAAATCCTGCGCGTCCAATCTTGCTGCGGCAACAAGCCCTGGCTGTTCTGGGATTACCCGCCAATGCAACCCCGGAACAGATTAAGCGACGCTATCGCAAACTGGCCAAGCGCCATCACCCTGACTGTGGTGGCGATCCCAAAGAAATGCAGCGCATTATTGCCGCCTATGAATATCTGGCGAAAGAGCATGCCAGATAAGATAGGCAGATCAAGCCGTTTTGTTATGCCAGGCGTGCTCCACAGCTATTGCAGAAACGCTTGCCAGGGCGACAGCGTGCCCCACATTGATCGCAGAAGATTGCCTCGGGCCGGCCTGGTGAGGGAGTAGGCGTGGGATTGGCAACTTGCTGTTGAATTGGTGGTTGGTAAGGGGTAGCGGCCGGCGCAGAGGGTGAATAATGCTGCGCAGGAGCAGCCTGAGGAGATCCTGCTGGCTGTGATGGTCCGGCTGGTGCCTGATGCTGACTACTAGACTCCTGCACTGATTGGATGGTTCCCTGAATGGTTTTAGCCGCTTTAATGGCCATACCGCCCAGCGTACTGGCGATCTTCAATCCTTTAGCAATATCATCCATATCTTTTTGCAGCCTATGGGTAGGCGGCAACAGTGTAGAGTCTGAAACTTTCGTAAAGTAATTGGGACCAATCTGTATGCCAGAGCCATCAGGAGTAAGATGAGCCTGTTCGCTGCCACTGTTATTAAACTGTAGATATACCAACAAATCCTGCTGGGTATATGTGCCTTCCAGACGTGTTTCAGGTGCCGCTGATGAGACCTGCTGTCCTTTTAGCAACGACTGGGCAGCATTAGCCGCACGACTCTGACTTTGTGTTGTCATCACAAAGCTGCCATTTGATTGTAGTACAAGTCGATCGATGCGGGACGTAAAGTAATCCAGGCCAACCCCAGAGCTATGCACGCATTCATATTGACCAACAATGGGTTTCATAATGTTGACCCCCTTGCTCCCAGAAATATTGTAGTAAGAACGAACTAATGTATACTATAGCACTTAATTGGCGTGCGTGTCGTCTGCCAGAGTGGTGTGATAGTTACTGGCTATCCTGATAGATTGCGGTCATATAGCCCAAAGGGGTAGCACTATTGATCATTTGCAAAGTCGTTTTATAATGTTCCAGTGCCGCGTCCAGTGATTGAGCTTCCCTAAGTTTCTACCAGGTGGATACACAGGGAAGCAGAAGCGCATATTTTGAACGGCTGACAGAGAGACATTGGCCGAGAAAGCTTATTGTGCCTATACATAAAATCTTGTTTCCAGGCCACTCTTCCTACTTGAAAATCTTTACTTACAGTGAGAGAGTATAAGAGAATTAAGCGTACTTATAATTGATTGCGCAGGAAAAACAATTGGGAATATGATGAAGAGGTAAATAGACCGAAAGTATAGTCAGCGAGTAGATTTCCTGTCTATAAGCGTCTAAATAGAAGTATACGTTGCGGAAATAGCATAAGCTCACGAAAATATTTCCACTTTCATTTTTGAAGACAAGAATAGAGTCTTACATACCATTTGCGAACGGATGCTCAAAAATTTCATGGGAATTAGAACTTTTGGTCCAATCCCATCTTGACTTTCAGGAATGAAGGCTGTATGCTGAATAAGCAATTAAAGCATTCTGAAGAGAGGTATAAGGGTAGATGTTTCGTTCCCCCAATGCACTCCCTCCTACGCGAGATGAGTCAGATGCCAAGCATGAGCAACTCTCTCTCTTTGCTACCAGGAGAACAGGTGAACATACTGAAGAAATGATTTCAAATAAATTAGAAGCAAAGCAAGCGACGCGCACCAAGAAGAGTGCAACAACCTATTCATCGGCAGATATCCAGGTACTTGAAGGTATTGCTGCCATCCGACATCGCCCAGGCATGTATATCGGTTCTACGTCTACCTCGGGGCTGATCCATTTGATCTGGGAAGCATTAGACAATGCTGTAGACGAAGCGGTTACGGGGTATGGTAAGCA
This sequence comes from Dictyobacter formicarum, assembly GCF_016587435.1. Next base: position 433,938 of record NZ_BNJJ01000002.1, on the reverse strand, counting down.
TATTTGGGTCCAGATTGATCGGGATGGGTGGGTGACGGTTCGTGACGAAGGGCGTGGTATGCCCTTTGATCCCATGCTTTACCAGGGTGAATATTTGCCGGCAGCCACCGTAATTTTGACGGTACCTCATTCTGGCGGTAAATTTGCTGAAGGAGCATATAAGACTGCAGGGGGATTGCACGGTGTTGGCTCGACGGTGATTAACGCGCTATCTGAAAAACTGGAATTGACGATCTGGAAAGATGGTCAGGAATTTTCTCAAACATTTAGTCGCGGAACGGCCATGCCGCACCAGATTACTCCGTGTGATCCTAAACTCCATGGCACCCGGTTACGTTGGCTGTACGATAGTGCTATCTTTGATCCGGATGTCTATTATTCGCTGGAATCATTAGAGAGCCGTCTCAAAGCTGCAACCTATCTCAATCGCGGTGTTACTTTTCATCTCAATGCGTGGGATGACGCTGCCAACGAGCAGGTTGAGCGCGTCTTTTATTCGCGTGATGGCTTGCCCGATTATGTACGCGACCTGGCAACCACCACCAATACACCATTATTCAAGCATGTCATCAGCATCATGAAAGAGAAAGATGAGGTGCGGGTCGAGGTCGCTTTACAACCAACATCTGGCTATAAAATCTCCATGTACAGTTACGCCAATGCGGTCAGAACACGTGATGGCGGAGTGCATGAAACTGGTTTTAAGGCAGCACTTACCAAGGTCGTGAATGACTATGCGTTGAAGTGGAACATCATTAAAAATCGTGAGCGCGATGGTTTCCGACCAGAAGTGATCCAGCAGGGCTTAAATGTCGTCATTTCGGTGAAGCTTACCAACCCACAATTCCAGGGGCAGACCAAGGATCGTTTGAACAATGCTCCGGTAGAAGGATTAGTGCGCTCCGTTGTGGACGAGGGCCTCAAAGACTGGTTTGAATCCAATGTCAGTGCTGGAAAAGAGTGGTTAAAGAAGATCCAGCAAATGCAGAAAGCGCGTAACGAGGCGCAACTGGTAGAAGAACTGGCGCGGGCGGGTAACAAAAAGAATGGCGAACTGATCGATACCAGTCTGTCAAAGAAGTTTTTGCGTTGCAATACCAGTGATGCTTCACGCGCTGAGCTCTTTATCGTTGAGGGTGATTCGGCCGGCGGTAGCGCGGGTCAGGGGCGTTTTTCAGATTTCCAGGCTGTGCTAAAGCTTAAAGGGAAGCCACTGAACGTTGCTAAAGCTGACCTGAAAAGTATTGTCGAAAACGAGGAAATTCGCACCATTATCAATGTATTAGGCACAGGTACTCGTGATACATTTGATATCAGTCGCCTCAAATTTAGTCGAATCATTATCGCCACTGACGCCGACGTGGATGGGTTGCACATTCAATGTCTGCTTTTAACGCTGTTTCATCAAGAATTTAGTGACCTGATCGAAGCAGGGCATGTCTATATCGCGTGTCCTCCACTCTATTCAGTAAAATACAAAAATAAGGTTCACTGGTTATTAGATGATGAGGCACGGCTACAATTTGTTCGCTTGCATCCAGACGCACAGAATCTTGAATTCAAGCGCTTTAAAGGCCTGGGTGAAATGAATCCTAAAGAATTACGTGATACCACCCTGGACCCTGCAAGGCGCATGCTCAAGCGTGTCACTATGGAAGATGGCGTTCTGGCTGCCAGGCTCGTTGCCGAACTGATGGAAGATAAGAATGCGGAGCGTAGACGCACATTCCTGGCCGAACATTCCCGCAAAATTAAGGAACTGGACGTATAACAGATGGCTCGTAATATGACTGAAACAGATTCTTCAGGAACTGGAATTATTCGCGAGGATTTTTCCGTTATTATGTCGCAAGCCTTTGCGACGTATGGACTTTCGGTAGTTACTGACCGTGCTCTACCAGATGCTCGTGATGGTCTTAAACCTGTGCAGCGACGTATTCTGGCAGGTATGCTCGATGCGCGTTATCTCTCATCACGGCCAACTGTCAAAAGCGCTGAAGTAGTTGGACTGATTCTTGGTAACTATCATCCTCATGGCGACGTCTCAGTGTACGAAGCAGCAGCTCGTATGTCGCAACCCTTTACCCTGCGTTACCCCCTGATCGAGGGTCAGGGTAATATGGGTAGTGAAGATGGGGATGCACCCGCCGCATATCGTTATACTGAAATGCGGCTTTCGCCTCTGGCGGAAGCCTTGATGGCGGACATTGAACGCGATACCGTGCCCTTGCATCCTACCTACAAGCAAGATCCCAAAGTGCAAGAGCCGGATTATTTACCTGGCCGCATTCCGCCCATTGTCAATCCTTCAAGCGGTATTGCCGTTGGACTTTCCACCAATATTCCTCCACATAATCTGGGCGAAGTCATGCGAGCCTGCATTGCTCTGCTAGATCGTCCCGACATGACTGTTGAACAGATCATGACATACATTCAGGGTCCAGACTTTTCCCAGGGCGGTCGTGTCATTGGTATTGAAGGCATTAAAGATTATTTCACCACCGGCAAGGGACGCATCATCATACGTGCGGATGTGCGGCTGGAAGAGACGCCGCGTAGTCGTTCGTTGATTGTCACTCAGATTCCTCCCATTGGTCGTGACAAGCTTAAAGCCTCAATTGTTAAAGCGATCAATGCGCGCAAGCTCGAAGGTCTAATGCCTGATCTACGGGATGAAAGTGATACCGAAAAAGGCACGCGTATCGTGCTAGAGTTGCGCAAAGATGCTGATGCCGCGCAGACATTGATGCAACTTTTCAAAGAGACAGATCTGCAAATCGCGTTATCATTCCAGATGGTTTTTCTCTTTGGTGAGCCGATGCAGCCTGGTCGACAGCCGAAGCAAGTGGGTGTAATTGAATTACTTAATTACTGGAATGAGCATCAAATCGATGTATTGACCCGTCGCGCGCAGTATGATCTACGCAAGGCTCAGGAACGTTTGCACGTAGTCGAAGGCCTGGTGATTGGTGCTGCTAATGCCGAGCAGATCGTCAAGATCTTCCAACAGGCTGAAGACCGGATGTCGGCGCGTAAAGAGATCGAAGCGCGCTATCAGCTTACCGCTATACAATCAGACGTCATTGCCTCCATGACTCTGTCTCAAGTAACACGTCTGGATAGCAGCAAATACGCACGAGAACGAGAAGAACTCCAGGTACGGATTCAAGAACTACAGCGCTTGCTCTCTGACCGCAAAGTTTTGATTGCCGCTTTGAAAAAAGAGATGCAGCAGTTAATCAAACAATTTGGTGATGAGCGGCGCACAATCATTGATGCTGAAAGCCACGTGCTGACTCCAATCGAAACAGTTGAGAGTCTACATGAGCGCGAACCTCTGCTGATCGGCTTTACCCGTAACAATGCATTGAAGGCCTTGCCTATAGACACCTACAAGCCGAAAGGCAAAAATGGCAATACTGTCTATACACCAGTACGGGGAGATGAACAGCTACGCCAACTCGTTGCATCGACGACTCAGGACTACCTGTTGTGCGTGTGTTCAAGTGGCCGGGTATGTCAGATAGCCACGCATCGCATTCCAGTGACCACACGCTCAAATAAGGGTGAGCTCATACATGATCTGCTGCAGTTGGCACCAGATGAAGAGGTTGTCAGCGTGCTACCAGTTGACGCCTACGACGAGGATCGTTACCTGGTCATTTTTAGCGCCTCTGGTAAGGTCAAGAAATCTCCCCTGAGTGAATATAAGGCAACTGATGTAGATGGCATCCAGGATATGAAGCTAGCCGACGGTGACATGGTGGCTACCGCTTTGATCTCCTATGGACGAGGAGAATATATCGTTTCAACCGACAATGCCCTGACGCTACGCTTTAGTGATGAGCAGCTGCGCAGCCAGGGACGTGGTGGGCAAGGCGTTGCTGCGATTGCCCTGAACAAGGGAGGTACAGTCGTAAGCGCCTCTTACCTTGACAGCGAACCAGCGATTGAAGCTGATCGCGACATCTTTAGCGTGACCAGCCTGCTCGTCATTACCGAAAGTGGCCGAGCCAAAAAGGTACCCATCAGCCAGTTTGCTCAGAAAGGGCGAGCGACCGCTGGCGTCCTGACGATAGAATTGGCCGCTGAGGACCATGTTGTGCAAACCATGCTGGTGCAAGAAGAAGACACATTCTTAATTGTCGTAGCGAATGGTAAGAATGAACAGGCTGTTGTCGTGAAGGCTGCGAATATTAAAACCTTTTTGCGACCGCACACAGGTGAAGAAATTGTTACTGGACCAGTCCATAGAATTATCAAGCTGTGAACTCCTCTCACATAGAGGGTAAATATAGAGAAACGTCTGATTTCCCTGCTTTTCGCACCTGCGGCCCCTGACGCTACGCACCTGCGGACGGGCGCGCATGCGCGCCCGTCCGCAAAGGTGTTATTGGGTCAATGCTTGTTTAATGCGCTCTATTTGTTGGAGATGGATTTCTCCATGCTCTACATATGTCTGGAAAATGTCGTAAAGACTTAGTTTGCCACGCTCAGCATGGGTGCTGGTCAACTCCCACGATTCGGAAGGAAGAAGTTCGAGTAAGGCCGCGCTGGATGCGCGGAGAGCTGCGAATAGTTGTAACGCCAGACGGTAATCCTGTTGGCGATAGAAAAGTGTCTTGCTCCAGGCATCCTCATCATAAACGGCCAGAATAGAATCTCTTTCCGCCAGTGTTTTGCGTAGCCGCCAGAAGCCAACCGCCTCACTATCTGCTAGATGAATGATAACCTCATGGATATTCCATTCTCCATCAAAGGGCGTTTGCTGTAACTGTGTTTCTGTCAGTCCCTCGATCGTTCTGGCAACCTGTGCTGGGATAGCTGCATATTGTTCTATCTGTTCACGCGTAGCGACGGGCATATATGGGGTATCCTTTCCATTATACAATAGTATGAAGACCTCGCCATTATATAATATTGTGCGCTATACTCACCATCCAAATTAAAAGCCCTCGCAGAAGATCAATAGTTTTCTGCGAGGGCTTTTTTTATTGTGATTGCTGCTGGTTAGAGGGTTGCGCCGCCGTCGAGTTTTACCTCCTCAACGCTATGAGCGCTGGTCGTATCAGCGGCCGGTGCATCTGTACGGACCACTTCGATCGAGCACTGGCCGAGCAATGCACCCAGTACGCCCAGAGCGGCCCAGACGGGAGCGATCGCGATACTGGCCACACCAAGGGTCAGCGGAAACTCGATGATCGAGCGCCCATCCTGCTTGATGATGATGCGGCGAACATTGCCTTCATGGACAAGCTCTTTTACCCTGGCCAATAGCTGTTCACCGACAACTTGTAATTCCTCTACTCCATAGCCTGATTTCTGTTCGAGATTTGGATCTGTCTGAGTCATACTAAAGTTTCTCCTTATATGCGTAAACAATAACGCTTCGATAGAATTCTTCAACAATGTTTAGTACATGTGTAAACAGATGTATCCTCGTAGAAGCAACCGGCGCCTGGTTTGTTTTACGATGAACATGAAGGCCGTCATTTTGTTGACTACACCTTGTATACGTAACAGAGCGACTTTAAGTTAGATAAATTGATATATTTATGTGAACTTATTTTGTACTGGCTATACGCCTGTATTTTTGTTTGCTATGATGGGATTATAGAACACCACGTTCTCACGACTTGATGAGAGAAGCGTGAGGATGCAGATAAGGAAATGAAATGGCGTATTTTTTAGCAAAAACCGATCCAGAGACATACGCAATCGAGCGCTTTGCGTTGGAGAAAGAGACTGTGTGGGATGGGGTGCGTAATGCTCAGGCTGTTCGTATTATTCAGGCTATGAGGCCAGGTGATATGGTTTTTATTTATCATAGTATGGGAGATGCGGCGATCGTTGGCCTGGCACGGGTGATATCTGAACCGCGTCCAGATGCCCAGGATGCAAAAAGCTGGGTGGTCGACATGGCATTTGTGCGCCAGTTTAAACAACCGGTTACCCTGAAAACAATTAAAGAGACGCATCTTTTCGACGATTGGAGCCTGATACGTCAAAGCAGGCTTTCAACCATGGGTGTACCCGATACATTTGTGACCTGGTTCCAGGAGCACTATCCAGGCAATGAATTGGCTTGATTATGATCCAGATTTACATAGAGAGGCTGGCAAAAGCCTGAGAGAAAGAGGTGAGAGCTATGGATGAGCAGGCATGGTGGTATGTCAATGGTAACTGGGTACACCCACATGAAGCGAGCATCTCAATTAACGATGTGGGGGTTCTGCGCGGCTATAGTGTCTTTGAGTCATTGCGCACCTATCATCGCCGTCCATTTCATCTGGATGAGCACTTGCAGCGTTTATATCGCTCGGCCCAATTGATTGAATTAGATGTTACATTTTCTTTTGATGTTTTGAGAAATATTGTGCTTGAGAGCATTCAGCGCAATGCTTATGAGCATGCAACTGTACGTTTGTTGGTGACAGGTGGCATCAGCGAAGATGGTGTCCTACCTGCCAGTCAATCCAGCCTGGCCGTCATGGTCACGCAGTTGGCTGAGCGGGATATGGAGCGCTTTGCACGAGGCTGTAAACTAATCACTACCCATCTCACCCGTATGATGCCCGAGGCCAAAACTTCTAATTACGTCTCGGCTATTCGAGCGCTAAAAGAGGCCGCCCAACAGCAAGCCAGCGATGCGCTCTTTGTCAATGAACAAGGTCATGTGTTGGAATGCACCAGAAGCAATTTTTTTGTCTTTCGTGGTGACACTCTGATTACACCTCAAGCAGAGGTCCTGATCGGAGTGACCAGGAATGTCGTTTTAGCGCTAGCGCGTGAGCGTTTTGCTGTCGAAGAGCGCCCCATTCTCCTCCACGAACTCAGCAGCATTGACGAGGCATTTATTACCTCGTCTTCAAAAGAGATTATGCCAGTGGTACAGATCAATGACATAGTGATTGGTGATGGAAAACCCGGGGTCCGCACTTACGAACTGGAGCAGCACTTTATTGAGCTGGTAGAACAAGGCACATTTAAGTGATTATGTTGACATGAAGAAAGCGATGCATTATACACCTGCACGTTCAGATGTATAATGCATCGCCTCCAATGCTGTAGTTGCGTTGATCTAATTTATGCCGCACCCTGTGGAGCATTATCATTAGCGAGTTTATTTTTGGGCAGAAGTTGCTCGGCAGCCGCTTTCAAACGAGCCTCGCTGCGGGGGCCAAAGCCTGGCAGGTGGCGAATACGCTGTTGACGGGCCGCCCACCATAGCTTCTCGACCGAATCGATCGCTAATTCCTGATGTAACCGAATAGCGGTATAGGGTCCGACATGTTCGACCGCCATCAATGTACGTACCCCATGGGGAAGTGTTTCCATACAAAATCCATTATTAATTGTTATTGTGCCCAGCTCAACTAACTCCGCTATACGCCCTCGTAAGCGCGTACCGAGTCCGGCTATCGGCAACTGTTCTCCACGGGCCAGAATATCGGCTGCCGGCTCTTCAAGCTCTAAGACGCCGCGGGCAGCGTTGCGATACGCCTGAACACGATACATATTACTGTTCTGAGCAGCCAGCATATCTGCGATTTCGGATAGTACCTCTGCGATCTGGCGATTCGTAATTTTTGGAGCCGCTTCAGGCTCATTTTCCATACCTGGCAACGTAAGCTGAGAAGTATTCTTGCTAGATCTGGGTAGAAGCGTTGGCATGATATGAATAGTCTGGGTAATTTGCAAAATACTCATGATACGTTGCTCCCCTTGTTTGATGTGTAACGTCCTATAAGGGAATTCTTTTTTGAGTCAGTAAAAACGGAGAACATACAAGGAACGAAGAATGAAAAATGCGTAGAAGATGTATACGTAAGTGTTCGAAATCTTGTTCTAATTATAGCATGTTTACGAGTTAACGTCAAATAAAATCTAGCCCTGTCCAGGCAGCTTATAGGCGGCTTGAGACATAATAGAATAATGTATCTGCGTACCTTTTGTAGAGAAAAGAATACTGTATGAACATCGCTGATCACGAACCGGTAGTAGCTTTTACCCTGGCCCGTTATCCACGTCAGGAGAGTGTGCGGGCCCTGGCACATTTAGGCCTTGATCGCTGGCCATTAGCACACACCCCTGGTTTACAATTCTGGCGCCTGCTTGGTGTGGGACAGGGATGCGTCTTCGATCCACATGCAGACCTGCAGCGCTATGCCCTGTTTACTATTTGGAGATCGCTGGAGGATCTACGGCGCTTTGAAAGCACTTCGGCAGTTATGAGGCGTATCTACCAACGCTCTGAAGAGTCCTGGACCGTGCATATGTTGCCTGTCAGTTGGCATGGTAAGTGGGGTGGGCATGATCCACTGCAAAGGTTTGTAGCCGCTCCTCCTCCGCAGACAGACCCATGGATTATTCTGACCCGAGCAACGATACGCCCGGGTAGGGTCCAAGCATTTCTGCAAGCGGTGCCCGCGGTAGCAGAGCAACTCCTACAACAACAGACCTTACTACACTCCGTTGGTGTTGGAGAAGCACCATTATTCTATCAAGCAACATTAAGTATCTGGTCTACATTGCCTCCGATGAAACAATTTGCTTATGGGCCCACCGCGCATGCTGACGTCATTCGACGAACAAGAAATGAGCAATGGTACAAAGAGGAAATGTTCGCGCGCTTTCGTCCACTGGCGTCTTACGGGACCTGGGACGGTATAGATCCTCTTGGTACGCGACCTGAATACAATGCAGGCTGTATCAAAAGACAATAGGTGTCTTGTCTGGCAGAGTAGACAGTCTGTCATAGTTCGACTATACTAACCACGATAAGAGCGAGAAACATACCTTAGTTGGTTTCCTTGAATGTTTCATGGTAATCATCGGTAATATTCTCTTTATGCATCATTCTCCTAAAGAAGGACTTCCATGTCAGACGATTATAATGTGCTCGTAGTGGGCGGTGGACCTGCTGGTTTAGCGGCTGCAGAGGCTGCTGCTAAGCGAGGCGTTCGCACACTGGTTTTAGAGCGTCAGAACGAAATTGGTTACCCTATTCATACCAGTGGTGGGAGCTGGATCAAGGATATGCAGGCACTTGGGATACCTGAACACCTGTATCATCCTGTCAAAACAGTTTATTTCTTAACTCCACATCGTGAAGTTTCTTTCCAGTACAATCCCGCTGTTGCTTGTGTGGTAGATATTCGTGGTTTATACCAGCATCTCGCCGCCCGCGCAGTAGCCGCTGGTGCAGAATTGCGGGTTCGCCATACGGTGGAACAGGCATTGCTCGAACAGGGCCGTGTGATTGGCGTAACGGCAAAGACCCATGTAAGCGAGCGCATAACTGTGCACGCCGATGTCACCATTGATGCCTCCGGCTTCTCGCGCCATATCGGTGTACGCGCAGACATGGGTGGAGCATTTCATCGCTATGGATTTGGGGCAGAATATGATCTCTATGCCCCTAACTATCCTCAAGATGAATTATTTCTGATTATGGGGAGCGCCTTTGCGCCGCAGGGATATGCCTGGGCCTTTCCTCGAGGCAACGGTCGTGTTCGCCTGGGTGTTGGCGTGATTCATCCTGATAATGACGAGGACGCTCGTGTATACCTGGACCGCATTATGCACGATATTCCGCAGCTCGCTGAACGTTTCAAAGGTGCCAGCCCCCTGGAATATCATACAGGTCTTTTCCCCTCAGAAGGCGCTTTGCCAGGTTTCTCACGCGATGGTCTGTTACTGGCTGGAGATGCCGGTGGGCATGGTTCCACGCTGGTGGGTGAAGGCATTCGTTTTGCTATCTATTCTGGTCAGATGGCTGGAGAGACCGCGGCAGAAGCCGTCAAAGTGGGGGATACTTCGGGAGCATACCTGGCGCGTTTTGATCAGCGCTGGCACGCTCGCTTTGCGCGCGACATGGATATCGCTTATATGATTAACAAGCATATCACAGCATATAGCGATGCACAGTGGGATAGCTCGCTAGATCTCCTAAAACGACTCACTCCGGCTCAGGCGGCTCAGGCTTTGCGTGGTGATTTTACCGCTAGCCTGGTAATGGGCATTCTGGCGCGAAACCCTTCCCTGATCGCGACTGGCGGCAAGCGTTTCCTCGACAAAATGTTAGAGCGCATCAATAAACCCGTGGCGGTAAGCATCAAGTAAATAATGGGAATAAGCATACCCAGATGAGTGTTAGAAATAGCAGAAGCTATATTCAACTCACTCAGAGCATATTAAGGAGAAGACTGTGTCTGAATCTACTATAGAGACTCCACAAACAGAACAAAAGATTACCATGTACGCTACTACCTGGTGTGGTGATTGCCGATTTGCCAAGCGCTGGTTTGATTCTCATGGTATTGCCTATGATTATATTAATATCGAGGAAAACGAGCAGGCTGCTGACTATGTCATGAAAGTCAATGGTGGCGCGCGCACAGTTCCAACCATCATTTTTCCAGACGGATCTGTACTGGTTGAGCCTGATGCTCGTGATCTGGCTTCCAAGTTTCCTGAACTGGCAAAATAAGTTAAGCTGGCAGGTATGAGCTCCTACTTGATGGTAGGAGCTTTTTGTTTGCTAATAGCGTACTCTATACATGTGCGCTATGCTATAAAAAAGCACATTACGAATAGAGCTGTAGCTTACGCTGACAGCTAAGTTGGAAGGGATTAAGATCATGGCTCATCCTGGTTTAAAAGACGGCCCGATTTATCTTGACTACAACGCTACGACGCCAGTTGATCCAGGGGTCGTAGATGCGATGTTGCCGTATCTCTCCACCTACTTTGGCAATCCATCCAGTACACATGCATACGCACAGACCACTCGCATGGCGATGACAACCGCACGAGAGCAAGTTGCGCAGTTGCTTGGTTGTATCGCCGAGGAAATTATTTTTACCAGTTGTGGGTCAGAAAGTAATGCTCTGGCCATTCGGGGAGCCGCTCTGGCGAATCGCTTTCATGGCAACCACATTATTACTCAAGTCACAGAGCACCCGGCAGTCATCAATGTGTGTAAGTCCCTGACCCGTTTGCACGGTTTTCGCATCACCTATCTACCAGTTGATAAATTTGGACGCATTGATCCTGCTGAATTAGAAGCGGCGATCGATGAGCATACAACCCTTATCTCCATTATGTATGCTAACAATGAAACAGGAACCATACAGCCGATCGCTGAACTGGCCGATATCGCCCGCCGGCATCGTGTTCTCCTACATACAGACGCCTCACAGGCGATTGGGAAAGTGCCAATAGATGTACAACATCTAGGTGTCGACTTTTTGACACTTACAGGGCATAAATTTTATGCTCCGAAAGGTATTGGGGCATTGTATGTGCGTCGGGGACTGCAATTAGAGCCCCTGCTTTATGGGGGAGGACAAGAGTCTGGTGTGCGTGCCGGCACCGAAAATGTTGCCTTTATGGTAGCGCTAGGCGCGGCAGCTACCCAGGCGCGTGAAAAGCTAACTAGCAGCAAAGCGCGTCTGCAGCAGCAACGAGACCGGCTACAGCAAAAGCTAGAGCAACGTTTGCCGCATGCAATACATCTTAATGGGCACCCCTCAGACCGATTGCCTAATACTTTGAACATAAGCATCGATGGGGTACTTGGAGAAGAGGTTCTCGAGGCGACACCAGGTATCGCCAGTTCCACAGGATCCGCCTGCCATGAAGGCAAAGCCGAGCCATCAGCAGTGCTAACGGCCATGGGACTCTCGCGTGAACGTGCGCTGAGCGCGCTACGCCTAACGGTAGGCCGCTGGACCACTGAAAAGGATATTGATGTGGCAGCAGAACGGCTAGCGCAAAGCGTACAGACACTATGGAGCAACCGTGATCGCTAATGCTACCAGATATACGGATGCCCGGTCTCTGGCTATTCTGTAAGGAGAGACCGGGCAACAACGGCAGCAAACATAAAATATGTTCATCTACCAATAAATGGCATCCACCGAGTGCTTAGCGCTCGTGGTGGCCACCAAACTCAAAGCGCATTGCCGAGAGAATTTTATTGGCGAACTCCGCCTCATTACGAGATTCGAAGCGATCATACAGGGCTGCACTCAAAACGTGGGCTGGTACACCCTCATCGATAGCAGCTTTCACTGTCCAACGACCCTCACCAGAGTCAGCTACGCGGCCAGAAAAATTGCTGAGGTCCGGGCTCTGCAGGAATGCATGGGCGGTCAAATCCAGCAGCCACGAACTTACAACGCTACCACGGCGCCAGAGCTCAGTGATCTCTGGGAGATTCATGTCATACTGATAGTACTCAGGACTCTGGATCGGCGCGGTCTCCGCATCCACCAGGTGCTCACGTTTACCGATATTAGCATGACGCAGAACATTCAGGCCTTCCGCATAAGCAGCCATAATGCCATACTCAATACCATTGTGAACCATTTTCACAAAGTGGCCAGCGCCGTGAGGGCCACAATGCAAATAGCCATATTCAGCAGTGCCACCTTTATTCTCGCGGCCTTCGGTGCGAGGAGCAGTTTCAATGCCAGGAGCCAGAGTTTTAAAAATGGGATCCAGATATTTGACCGTCTCTTCTTCGCCACCAATCATTTCGCAGTAGCCACGTTCCAGTCCCCATACGCCACCGCTGGTGCCGCAGTCGACATAGTGAATATTATGCTTTTTCAGTTCAGCTGCACGGCGGATATCATCCTGATAGTTGGAATTACCACCATCGATGATGATATCGTTTGCGGACAGATGAGGAAGCAACTGAGCAATAGTATCATCGACAGAAGCAGCAGGCACCATTAACCAGAGGATGCGAGGTGTGTTCAATTGCTTCGCAACATCCCCTAACGATGTGGCGCCGCTCGAAATAGCCCCTTCCTTAACGCGCTGCTCAACGGTAGATGCTGTACGTGCGTAACCAACAACTTTATGTCCAGCACGTACCAGCCTCTGCGCCATATTGGCGCCCATACGGCCAATTCCAATCATTCCAAGTTCCATATAAGACGTTCCTTTCTTTATTCCATATGTTCGCATTTTTCCACAAGGACATACATAAACGGACCTCAGGTTTTTATGCGAACAGGGCAGGAAAATATCTTCCTACGAAGGTAGAGAACCAGTTTAGACAAGTCGTCAGCGGTGGACGATGGCTCTCTTTTCGCATTCAGTATGCTTGTTGTGTATCGCATATGTTTACCACTGAATAATATATCACGTTTGTGAATTCCTCGCAGAAAAAAAACACTTAAATAACATAGATGGTGGAAGATCAATTGGATCAGATAGAAAACAACTTCAAACCCTAACACGAATCATCCTGTTAGTATGTTTCTTTATGGCACCTAGTAGCAAGCGTTATTGCTTGCCCAGCTTCCTTACTCCTTTCTTCCCTTACCAGGCGGATAGTTTCTTCTAATAAGGGGTACGCATTGATCAGGAAGAGAGTTTCCCGCCTGGTAAGGAAAAAGGTGCATATTGTGGTATTTAACTGCTATGCGTCATTTCCAATTTACTGGAACGTCGGCTATACACAAAGTAGACAATGAGTCCAAGCACGAGCCAGATGAGAAAGCGTAAGATTGTAACCAGAGGAAGACTGACAATCAAAGTCAGCGAGGCCAGTATCGAAAGAATGGGTATGAGTGGAACGAATGGAACGCGGAAGGCGCGGCGTAAATCTGGTTGTGTGCGTCGCAAAATCAGTACAGCCGCTGAAACGAGCACAAAGGCGGTCAACGTCCCGATATTAGTCAACTCAGCCACGACATCGATGGGAGTTAATCCTGCCACGGCGGCTACGATAATGCCAATCAATATGCTGGACAAGTATGGGGTTTTGAATCTGGGATGGATGCGTGAAAAAAAAGCAGGTAAAAGTCCATCACGAGCCATTGAAAAGAAGATGCGGCTTTGCCCATAGAGCAACACCAGCAAGACAGTAGTCAATCCACAAATGGCGCCGATCGAGATAATCGAGCCGGCAGTGTTTAGCCCGATGAGAATCAAGGCGCGGGATACAGGCGAAGGCACATCCAATTGTTTATAAGACACCATTCCGGTTAAAACAGCGGTAACCAGAATATATAACAGAGTACAGATAGTCAGACTCCATAAAATACCCAAAGGCAAATCTCTAGAAGGATTACGTGCCTCCTCGGCGGAAGTGGAAATCTGGTCAAAGCCAATATAGGCGAAGAAAATGATGCTGGCTCCCCTGAAGATGCCGCCTGGTCCAAATGCTAAAAATGGATGCCAGTTAGTTGGATTGAGGTGGAAAGCGCCAATGACAATAAAAAAGATGATAACTGCAAGCTTGATTGCTACCATGATGTTATTAAAACGACTACTCTCCGACGTACCAATAACCAGTAGTGCTGTGATAAGCAAAATAATGAGTACGGCTGGTAAATTAATGATACCTCCCGAGAAAGGAGAAGCTGTTAATGCCTGGGGAATGGTGATTCCAAACAAGCTTTTCAACAGATCAGTAAAATAGCCCGACCAACCAATGCTGACAGCCGCAGCACCAACCGCATACTCCAGCACCAGATCCCATCCAATGATCCAGGCAATCAATTCACCCAATGTAGCATATGAATAGGTATAAGCACTACCAGCGATTGGTACAGAACTGGCGAATTCCGCATAGCAGATAGCAGCCAGTCCACTGGCAATGCCCGCAACGATAAATGACAGAATCAAACCTGGTCCGGCATATTTAGCTGCCGCAACGCCTGTTAAAACGAAGATACCGGTGCCGACAATGGCTCCGATACCCATAGCCGTAATACTCAGTGGTCCCAGGGTTCGCTTCAGGGAGCGTTCCGTTTCACCACCTTGTTTTAAAATAACATCAACAGGTTTAACACGCCAAATAGAATTACGTCGTGGACTTGCCATGAAATTGTTGTGTCTCCTTTTTCTTTCTTTCTTGATTGTGAAATGTTAGCAGGGGAGAAGTACATATCTGCCTGTTTTGCTTGATTGGTATATATTTGAGGTTGGCAAATATACACGGAATACCTAGTATATACTGTTGACACGCTTTTATGGAAGGGAAGGTTTCAGGCAAAGCAGTTAATCAGGCGATGAAATCGCCCGGAGCAATCTCATGTGCCTTATTCTGGGACGCGCCATGCTTGCGCGGCGTACTATCGTCCCCGCAGGGCTTAAATTGCGGGACTTAGAGGCTATGAAGTAGTATAATGTAGCTAATGTAACAGAGGAAACGTACCTCTAAAGAGGGGGCCAACTTTATCGCTTCTATTACTCTTATATGGGAGTGTTATTTGGAGTATAACAACGAGCATACAAAAATGTGAAACGTTTGTAGCGATAGCAAATCAAAGAGCAAAGGCATACAGGTTTACAGAGAAGGCTCTCCGTTCTTATTGATTACTAAATATCTCGATCAATATGTCCTGTATCGCTCCATCCTTCTATACTATGAGTGGAGGCTTGATGTTTCTTCTTGTGTATGCAGATTAAAGATGGAAACATACGAACAAAAGACTAGTGAACCATATGTCTATGGAGGAAGAAGACTATGCAGTGTCCCAATTGTCATTCAAAATATACTGAGGATGACCTGTACTGCCAGCAATGTGGAACTGACCTGACAAAGAAAGCAACCAGTATAATCCCTATGCAGGCGAACCTGCCCGCTTTACTCTATAACTCTCAGTTGCCTCGTAACGTCGCAGCAAGTGTCGGGGCAGTGGCTGTTGGTGTTGGCATAGAACTGTTACGGCGTAATCTCCTGGCCCGTTTGCAGCCAAAGCGCGGTGTAGAGCGTGCCCTACCAGCTCTGGGCGATATGAAAGATCTGATATCTTCACAAAACAAATCGACCCGGCTTCCAAAGGGCTATGAGATTGAAGAAACCGTGGTAGCAGTACGTCGCATCATTCGTCGCACTAACTAACCGGGAAGCCGTATGGCTTTGTGAGGGCAAGGAAGATATTGTACACCCGGTATAGAACATGCGCAGCATAGCAATGCGAGAGGATATTTTCATTGCGGCTGTCAGAGACTGAATGCATTTTTAATTACTGGATAGTCATCGGCTACAGCCTGGTTGTTAGAGCAGCAGAGTTGACCTGACCCGGGCTATGCAGCATAAATTGGATAGCGCAAACTCACAGAGGTGTGCTATCATTGCAAGCGACTCACTGGAACAAGCTTATATCCCTGCTGGTGATCTGACCATTCCAGTGGGAGAAGGATATTTGCTGCAGAAGAGGATCCTATGTATTACCCGGTAACAAAATTTCGCGTTTCTCGCTTTCTCTCATTGGGTGCCCTGTGCCTTGTATTGCTACTCATATTGGCTGCCTGTGGTACCGGCTCTGGCATTTTGAACGCTGGTGGAAGCTGGCAACCTGGTGGTATCAGTGGCTATCGTTTCCGCTCCCTGGCTACTGATCCTAACAATCCACAAAAGATATTTGCAGGTAGTGAGCAAGGCGCTATTTTTGTCAGTGCTGATAGTGGCGTACATTGGGTGCGTACCAAATCTGATATTACCCACCTGGCAGCCATCAACACATTGAGCTTTGATAAAGCTGGCAAGCAATTATATGCCGCTAGCGATAGTGGTTTATGGTCAAGTACAAATGGTGGACAATCATGGAATGCTATTGCCAGTCAAACATTGCCAGCTGATAAATATACTGCCCTGGCTTTCGACATGAAGGCTGCAAACCATGTCTATGTGGGAACTGCCCGGCACGGGATTTTTATGAGTGCTGATGCTGGAAATACCTGGGCAACCATTTCTAAAACGTTGCCATCTAATGTTGTCGTGAATGGTCTGACCTATGATTCCGACCAGCATCAACTCTGGGCGGCCACCTCGGCAGGCATTTATCGGACTGCCGATCAAGGAGCAAACTGGACCGCTCTCAATACAGGCTTACCTGCACATGTAGCAATTAATGCAGTGGTACCGGCTGCATTGATTGGAGGAGAGCAAGGTCGTATTTACGCTGGTACCGAGCAGGGTTTCTTTATCTCAACCGATAACGGCGCGCACTGGGCGCATGGTAAAGATAGCCTCTCGGTAGTTCCTATCACATCTATTGTGCTTGATTTTCGTTCAGCGGATGCTAAAACCATCTATATCGGTACCGGCGCTGGTGCCTTGCAAAGCGATGACCAGGGACAAACCTGGCGCGCCGTCGCCCCAGGCTTACCAAAGATTATCACCGTCAATGCTCTTGCTCTGGGTGGAGATCACTATGCCCAGCTATTGGCAGCTATGAACGACGTTTATCTCTATCCAGGCAATAGTGGAGGAGGGAGCTCGAATATCTTCCCCATCGTGCTCTTTATCGGCTTCTTCGCATTACTCTACTATTTCGCTCAGGGAAGACGTAAGCGTCGATTAAATGCTTTATCCTCGCCAGCCATCAAAGAAGAGTCCACGACATCTGAGTCTGAAACTCCATCAGAGCAGTAGCCACTGCAATACATAACGCACATTTTGTTTATGCACCTCGCGATAAAAAGCATGATCAATGCCTAGAAGAGAGCAGTGGTCTACGACGTCCTCATAGAAATACTGAATGAGAGTCGAAGGCCGTTGCTGCTCGGTATCTGGTGCAGCATGAGAAGCCAGAAAGTTGCGGCAGCGGCTCTCAATCGTGCGCACATAGGAAAGATTTTGTCTCACAACATCAGGGCTTGTGGTTGTTCCATGAGAACAGAGCACCATATGTGCTCCAAGCGTTTGTAGCCGTTCTAACGATTGCAACATAGCGCCCACGCTCTGAGCATTCTCAATGGTGGGAAAAGGCCATTCCACAGCGTCAAAAGCCAGCAAAAGATATATTTCAGGTAGCCAGAGGACGCATGTTCTGGACAGTGGCCGGGCATCGAGAGCAATTCAAGCGTCAGATCGCCGGCATTGATAGTGAGCGCACTGTTAAATGTTATGGCTGGAGGTACCAGGCGCACATTCTTGAATAATGGGAAGCGCTGTTGATATTGCTCTAAAAACGCTTGCTGTACGGGATCACACAACCTTTGAGTGCATAATGACTGAGCAATAATCAGAGCGGTTTTCGTCTGTGTAAAATAGCTATTGCCCCATGTATGGTCCCAATCAGTATGACTATTGATCACCAGCAACTGTTGTCCACTATATTTCGACTGCACACTGCTTAGCATATAGGCAGCGTCTTCAGGGCAAAGAAGCGTATCACAAATAATCAGAAAGCGTTCAGTTCTGATAATATACGCATCGACCTGTAACTCATCGAACTCACCGAGAGCTGTGAACAAGCGTCGGAAAACGTGTACGCGTGGATCAAGATGTCGGTCCTGTACCTGAAAGAGCGTAGATTGTGGCATAGCTTGAGCTTACGACCTTATTCAGCTAGCAAAAAGTACAGATTTCAGCATATGCAGAGTTTACAACAACCTTCCATTTCTAATGGTGAAGAGAGCCCAGAAAAGCAACCAGGAGATAGAGGACATAGACCAATAAGCAAACCATAATGCAGGCTACATAGCACGTAATATTCCAGGCCCGCTTATTATTCAAGGCTTGCCGCAATTGTTCTCCCATATCGGGTGGATCTAATTGCAGATTGGGACAAAGCTCAGTAATTTTTGGCAGCATTTCACGAAAGTCTTTGGCATTCGTCATACCTTCAGCAAGAATAATCGTCTCGCCATCATCCATATCAGCCATTAAGACAAGTTTGGAGGGAGTTGGTTCGCCCGGTACCAGCGTCAGGCGTCGCATGGCATCCAACTGTACGCGTAATTCCTGATCTTGTTCGATGCCAGTGATGACCAGTTCATCATAGTAGAGTTGGATCTCTTTGCCCATTCCAAAGCGCACGACGCTAATTGGGTGTTTGCGTACTATTTCATTATCGCTCATGCTTTGTTCCGTTTTTTTGAAATCAAAAGTATTGCCTAGATTGTACACTAAGTTTAGTGAAGCGTCGAGGGAGAATGACTTTATGCAGATTTTTTTACCGAATAAGCAACAGCCAGCTAGCCGAGATGGGGTAAAAGCCGGAATTTTCTTGACATACGTGCATAGAAACATTACAATTTGGACGAAGTTGCCATCAGATAAGGAATATTGATATTCTATGGCCCAGGTAGGTCTACTTGAAGATAATACACGTATCGCAAAGCTCTGTGCAACAATGTTGCAATATGCAGGCCATCATGTTATTGTGTATGAACATCCACGAGAATGTTTAGATGCACTATTGCCTGAAATGGCGGGAAGTTCAGCTGTAGCGTATCACTCTATAGCATCTCGCTCGTTGTCTCCATTACCAGTCGATGTATTGATTTTAGATTTACATTTACCGGACATGACTGGCATAGATGTATTGCGTTTTTTACGTGCCAATCCGCGCACCCGATCTTTACCGCTGATTTTCTGCACCGCTGCAACCTCTTCTGAAGTTGCAAATGCACTCAGCATTGCCCCTCAAGCATGTTTTATTGAAAAGCCATTTACATTTCAAGAGTTGATTTCGGCGATTAGCAGCGCATTAAGTAGACATGAGAACTAAAGCTCTGATTCAATGACAAGTTGTAAAAAGCAATCGGAAACGCCGCTTGATCGCGGCTAGCTCCGCCGCCACTGACTCAGCCATTTGAATGGTTCAGTTTTTAGGGAATGCGTTGGTTTCCCGGGTGGCCGCGCTCATCCAAATGAATGGCATGACATGCAGGCTGGCTTTGTAAGGATCTCTCCTGAGAGCAGGACATCTATGTGCTAGCCAGAATGTTTGACAAGACGGTTTCTCCCTGCTACGCCCGAAATTTGAACCATCCGCATCTGTTGTTATCAAAAAATGTGATACAATAGGTATCAACCTTAATGAGTTGTTGCCTCGCACGCATAGCTACTCTGTCGGGTTCCACAGAAAGTTAGCATATTATGAATACATATGAGCGAGATGCGCTGGCTATGGATGCATATTCCAACGCTGTAACCGCTGCTGCCGAGCTAGTGGGCCCGGCCGTTGTACGTATAGATATTGAGCGCGATATGGGGTCCCGTTATGGACGCTACGCGCCACCTCCTGGTGCCGGAATTGGATCTGGTTTCATTTTTTCCTCAGATGGACAGATCCTGACAAATGCTCATGTTGTTGAAAAAGCCAAACGTATCTTTGTGACCCTGGCGGATGGACGTAAATTTCCCGCTGGACTGGTAGGCATTGACGCAGAGGTAGATGTGTCAGTACTACGCATTGGCGCGGATCATCTTCCTGTAGCTGAACTTGGCCGCCAACCGCTGCGCGTGGGTCAACTGGTTATTGCTGTTGGCAATCCTTACGGCTTGAACTGGACTGTAACGGCTGGAGTTGTCAGCGCTCTAGGACGCAGCCTGGATGTGCCTGGCTCCAAAAAAATGGTGAACCTGATACAGACAGACACATCGATCAATCCAGGCAATTCCGGGGGGCCACTGACGGATAGTGCTGGCCGCGTTGTCGGCATTACCACAGCAATGCTGCCAATGGCGCAAGGACTCGGCTTCTCCATTCCACTAGACACGATCAAAGCAGTGCTGGCCAGATTCGCGCAAAAGCGCCAGGCTCCTCTGACAGGAGTCTCGCTAGGGGTTGGTGGTATGCGTGTACCTCTGGACGAACATGTGCGGCGCACTCTTCGATTAGCGCAGCAATCGGGGATGGAGATCGTTGAGATCCGCCCACGCAGTCCTGCCGAGCAGGCAGAGCTGAAACGCCTGGACATTATTATCGCTGCTGATGGAGAAGCCGTAACCGAGCCACAAGACCTCCAACGGCTGGTACGTCGCCATTCTACTGGTGATAAAACCATCATTACCTTCCTCCGTGGAGGTAGGCAACGCAAGGTTACGGTTGTCCTATAGCGCCCGGTACGGTATGATGTAGATTAGATATGTACATAATTCCCTTAATGAATAGCATGCCTGGGTAACGATATGTACCAGGCATGCATATTTTAACGAGAAAGAGAGTACGGGTCTATGTCAACGCTACCCGCAAAGATGCATACGCGTTTTACCGAATTGCTGAATATTCGTTATCCAATCGTACAGGGAGGGCTATCTCATCTTTCGTATGCTGAGCTGGCCGCCGCCGTATCTAATGCAGGAGGGCTGGGCCAGCTTGGATGCGCCTGTTTTGCAACTCCTGAAGAGCTTCGCGCCGATATGCAGAAGGTCAAACGACTGACAGACAAGCCATTTGGCGTCAATTTTCCCATTGGCCATGTACCGCTGGACGGTTTCCTGGAAGTGGCCCTGGAAGAGGCGCCGGCGGCGATCAGCATCACAGGCGGCAATCCTGAAAAACTCCTACGCAGCATTCAGCAAAGCGGAGTCAACGTACGCACAATGGTATTGGTGGCAGGCGTCAGAGCCGCCCAGAAAGCTGAAAGCCTGGGAGCTGACGCAGTAATCGCGGTAGGTTTTGAGGGTGGCGGCCATCTAGGGCGAGATGATATCGGTACCATGGTTCTGGTACCACGAATACTGGACTCTGTGCGCATTCCTGTCCTGGCCAGTGGCGGCCTGGCCGATGGCCGTGGTCTAGCCGCTGCCCTGGCTCTGGGAGCTGATGGCATTGAGTTGGGTACCCGTTTTGTCGCTGTACGCGAAAGCAATGCACATCCTGCCTATCAGCAAGCATTGGTGGAGGCAAAGGAAACGGACACCGTGATTATTGAACGGGCCATTGGTCGGCCTGCGCGTGTATTAAAGGGACCTATGCCAGATGCTATCTTGCAAATAGAGCAAGAATTGGAGCGGACCCAGGCCACACCGGAAGAACGCTTACAGCGCCTCCTCCCACATATTCGTGGACAGGTGAATACACGCGCCTCGCTGGAAGGTAAATTGGATGAAGGTTTTGTGTGGGCAGGCCAGATGATTGGACTGATACACGATATTCCAACTGCGCAGGAGTTGATCGAGCGCAGTGTGCGCGAAGCCTATGAACAGGTTCAACGCCTACAACAGATATTTTAAGTAACTAAAACGCAAGCAGGCCTCACATGACTATTTACTACGTGGGTGAGACCTGCTTAGCATCCATAGATTAATATTCCTGCGCCGTCTCCAGAAATTGTCCAACTTCTGCCAGCGCAGCCATGGCACGACAGGTTATTTCCACCGACTCATAGTAGGGAATGTTTTCTTCACGCAAGAGCTTGAGCGCCGGGATATCATGGCGAGCATAGACCGTCTGGACCAGTACAGGTTTTTTATATCGTTTGACTAATTGACCCAGCATACGAGCGGCCGCCTCTTCACGAGCCCCGAAATCCTCGGAAAGCAACATACGATAGCCACCAAAGAGTCCAGTAATGATGACGCCATCGACGGTAGGATCTTGCAAGCACACTTCTGTAATCGTAGCAAAGGAAAGCGGATCCTCGTCAGTTGCTCCGGCGACATCGATAGGATTCGTGGGGGTAGCGCGAGCAGGCATCAACTGACGTAATTTATCCTGCGTTTCCTCACTGAGAATTTCTACCTCCATACCGGTGCGGGCCGCCGCATCTCCCGTAGCGACCGAGCTTCCGCCACCGTCTCCAACGATGGCAATACGTCGTCCCCCTTTAGGAGTAGGTGGTTGCAGCGCCAGCGCCTGTGCCACAGGAAATAATTCATCCGAACGAAGGACGCGGATAATACCACTACCCAGCAGGCTGGTATCATTGTCTGGTCGGACGGTTGCCTGTGTACCAGTATGAGCGAGTGCAGAGCGTGCACCAACCTCAGTAGCCCCACTCAGAAAGATCACTGTTGGTTTATAGCATCCATTGGCATACATTTTCCTGGTTACCTGGCGCAACGTTTCTTCCTGGATCGCCTCAACGTAGCCTGCGATAACCGTTGTTTGTGGATCCGTTGCTAAATACTGCATACATTCCGGGAAAGACACATCAGCAGCATTGCCGATACTGAGAAAGGTATTGAATCCAAGTCCATCCAGGTGAGCCTGGGCATACCAGTACATCCCCAGATTTCCACTTTGAGATACTAGGCCGATAGGCCCAACTGGTAGAGGAAAGACCATACCCAGTGCATTAAGTTTTGAGCGATGGACGTACAGGCCCATGCAGTTACTTCCAATAATGCGGATACCATGTTTACGGCAACGGGCAACGATCTGTTGTTCTAACTCACGACCTGCGGGACCCGTTTCGCTGAAGCCGGCAGTAATGATGACGATGCCCTTCACTCCATGGGCAATACAATCGTCAACCCCTTTCTCAACGTGATTGAACGCTGTAGCAATCACGGCCAGATCAACATGTCCAGGGACATCGCGCAGACTGGGATAAGTCGGTTTATCCAGAATCTCAGATACTGATGGATTAATCAAATAAATATCGCCGGCGAAGCCCCCGGCGATCAACTGTTTAGCCGCAACGTGTCCCCATTTTTGCGGGGCACGAGATGCGCCCAGTATCGCTACTGAGCGCGGCTGCAAAACCTCTTCTAATGGATAGGGTGAAATACTCATTCACTCTCCTCTTCGTCGTCAGATTGTTGTGATTGTCCGCTCCCGCGTTGTTCGCGTAGTAGCGCCTCCACATCGCGAATAAGGCTATCTGCACTGGGCAGCGGGCCACTATGTAATGAGCGATCTGGATCTATCATTAACTCCTCTTCGTCCTCCTCACTGTCATCCAGATCCACCCCATTGGCAATTTGCTCCTCCAGGCGACGCACATATTCGCGAGCTTCAGGATCTTTGGCGACCAGAGCGGTCACCTGTTCCTCGAAACGTACGGCCTCAGATTGAATTTCATGTAAATCTAGTCCGAAGGAGAGAAATTGATTAAGATAGGTAAGGAGCGCTGCCGTCACTTTTATATTCGGGGTAGCCGCCAGATAGTGAGGGGCGGCAGCCCAGAGCGTAGCCGAGGAAATCTGTGCACGATGGCAAGCATCATGTAGCACACCAATCATACCAGTTGGACCCTCGTAGCGCGAATTATTTACATCCATCTCTTGGAGACGTTCCATGATGTCATTATCCGCTGAAGCCCCAGTAATTGGAACGGTAATTGAATGAGGAACATCAGCGAGCAATGCGCCCAAGAAGACCACTTCGGATACATGGAATTTTTTACACACATCCAGAAATGCAGCACAAAATGTTTTCCATTTAAGTTGTGGTTCCGTGCCAAGAAAGAGGATCACATCACGATTGAATTCCGGCTCAGCATGAGCAAAGAACTGATTGGCTGGCCAGGTAATACTACGCTGGACGCCATCGACATACTTAATAGTTGGACGTGTTTCAGTAAAAACAAAAAAGTCTTCAGCGTCTATTTCGGCAATTTTTTCTGGTAACCAGCGGTCGATTAGAAATTTTATGGCAGTAGTTGCTGAATCTGCGGCATCGTTCCAGCCTCCAAAGGCCACTACGACAATTGGTTCACGCAGTTCTGGCTGATTATAATAGTGTATTTGTGACATGTCCATCCCTCTTTATCTGCCTGTTCGTGTCTTTTCCAAGCAAATATGTTGTTACCATTCTATCACAGTTGCACAATCCCTTATTGGCTTAAAACCGCACTACAAGCCATTTGACATCGGTTTTTTTATTACATAATACATCTGGATAATGTCTATCATGACTATTGTTCTCAACTCCCCGCTTGTATATTAATGTGGTAGCGAGTAAAAATTGTTCCTGTTTTTGCGTTGCAATATTGACGTCTCACAGAGAAAGACCTATACTCACGGCATGGAAATTGCTGACGTCTCACTTATTTATCAAGATCATTACCTCCTGATTGTAAATAAACCAGCCGGGCTTGTAATACATCCTACTTATAAACACTCAGATGGCACAATGTGGGATGCTGTGCTGGCATATTTAGAAAAGCAAGGTGGTGATGATTGGCAGCCTCCTCTCCTACCCGATGATCCCGAGTGGGCCGGGGCACCACCTGCTATTCGAGATATGTTGCGCAATAAGCGCCTTGAACGCTTATGGAAAGAAGATGGTCTGTTACCTCGCCCATGCCTGGTGCATCGTCTGGATAAAGATACATCTGGCATTGTCGCCCTGGCACGCACCGAGCGGTCGCGACGACACCTGATCAAGCAATTTCATGATCATACAATCGGCAAACGCTACCTGGCCGTCATTGCGCGAGGAGCATATGAGTGGGCGCAACCGCGTACCATATTTACTATCACCAGGCGTTCAGCAGATGGTCAGGAAACACCTGTGGATGGCAAGTATTTTTATAGTGCCACCAACACAGATGAATTTATTTTGGATGGCCCTTTACAGCGTGATCCTGATGAGCGTAGGCGCTGTATTGTTGGGCCCGATGGACAGGCAGCGAGCACCGCGGTGAAAGTACTGGCCGTAGAAGAGCCGTTTGTTTTCCTGGAAGTACAGCCGATTACTGGACGTACCCATCAGATTCGGGCGCATCTTGCAGCAGCAGGGATGTCCATCGTTGGTGATCAAATGTATGCGCCACCTGACCATATACCTGCAACCAATCTTCCCCTGGCACGACAGTTTTTGCATGCATATAGTCTGGCACTACGGCGCTATCCCCAGAATGACACATGCCATTTCAGGGCTGCACTGCCTCAAGACCTTTGCGATTGGCTAAAACACAGTTGTCCATCACTATGGAAAGCCTGGCTTACGCTAAATGTGTAGCCCTGAAGTCTGGTTATATCGATATGATGAAAGGTACATCGGCAATGGGAACTGAAGGATATCCTCCCGATACTGGCTCATTGGCCCAATTAAGTACAGAAGACAAAAAAAAGCGCCTGGATGCCATGGTGAAAATCTGGCAAAGCGATACTGAAAAACGCTGTCAACTAGAAGATCTTGCCGCTTTTATCGCCGCAACAGGTTTGGATGAGTACCGCTACAGTGTCTCATTGCGCTTCCCTGAGTGGGAGCGGAGCGCAGTTGTCGGGCAGGTACTGACGCTACGACGTACTCCCCAGGAACAAGAACACCCGGTCCTGTTCAGCCAATGGCGGTATGAGCCGTTGTTAAAGCAGATGCCTGATTGGAAACAGCGGCTACCCAACGAGACGGTTTTTAATATTTCAGTGAGGATTACGCCGGGCGGTCTTGGAGAAGGCAGTAAGTGGGCGATTGTTATGCCAAGGGACATGGTACCACGCTACAAGCCAGGCTGGCCCAGGCAACAGGACTGGGTTGCCTGGACGCAGAGATTCGATTGGCTCGCGGTCAGCACGCATTTTGTCCATGGCCTGCTGAACGCGCTTTAGCTCAACGTTGATTCATACTTGATCTGGCCGCTGTTCTCTGTGACGGATTGTAGATGGGGATTGGAGCAAAATACTATGCGCTGATACAGACGTTTCCGGGATGATCGGTTGTATTGCAACCAAATGGCTGTAAAAGCTTATATGTATATAGAGTCGATATCTAACTTTTGAACATGTTAAGCAGTGTCTTTACATCAACCTTTAAGGGTAAAAAAATATATGGAATCAACGTTCTCAAAACAAAAGATTCTTGAGCGACAGCTTGAGCATATACAGCATCGATTAGCGCAAACCCGGCAACTTGACCAGAACAATAAAGTCAGGACACTTGGAGTTGTTGGTGGAGGAATCTTTCTGACCATTGTTGGCCTGGCCACCGTACATTGGCTAGGCTTTATTTTTTTACTGGCGACCTGCCTGGGTTTTTATTTGCTGGCTCGCTTTCAACCCAATGTGAATCAAAGCGTCTTGCGCTATCAAGTCTGGTTGCGCATGTTAGAGGCCCAGCAAGCGCGATTGAATCTCAATTGGGATGGTATGCCACCAGTGCCACCACGTGAGGAGCAAGAAGTAGATCATCCCTTTGAAATTGACCTGGATATTAGTGGCGAGCGTTCCTTACACCGTTTACTAAATACCGCCGTCTCTTTAGAAGGGACGTTACGTTTGCGTGATTGGCTATTAGAGCCAGAGCCTGATATCGACATCATTCAAGATCGCCAGACACTGGTGCGCGAACTGATTCCATTGACCCGCTTTCGCCATAAATTGTTATTGTATTCGTTGTTTGCAACGCGTTTTACCAGTGGCCCAGTTGACGGAGATCGTCTTTTAGACTGGCTTGAGGCGCAGGCAGAGTCCAAACAAACCCTCTCCTCTCTACTAGTGGCATGTGGACTGGTGGCCTTATTTTATCTATCGGTGTTGCTGTTTGTTTTTGAACACATATCGCCCCTGTTTTGTGTCATTACTCTGATTGCCTCATTTATCTGGTACTTGATGACCAAAAGAGAGCAGGGCCATCTGGCTGAGGATACGCACACACAGCGAGTAGCCTTTGGGCAACTGCAATTCATTTTTAGCTATCTTGAAAAATATCCATATACCAAAAAATCGCGCCTGCGCACTCTTTGCGCCCCATTCTTTGAGCATGGAGATCGTCGCCCCTCACTGCTTTTAAAGCAGTTGGAACGGATCACCAGCCTGGCCACACTAGCGCGCAGTCCTGAAGCCTGGGCC
The DNA here is from genome assembly GCF_016587435.1 of Dictyobacter formicarum. The sequence continues at coordinate 406,490 of NZ_BNJJ01000002.1, read as the reverse complement.
ATCCTGAATGCTCTCATACCGATTGGAGCTATTACCGCATATCGATTGGATCAATGCAAAGCTTTGATTGCGCAGTATCTTCCTATCTGGTTAGATGTCTGGTATGAACTGGAAGCCATCTGTTCGCTGGCTAACTTTGCCTATCTCAATCCAGAGTATACATTCCCTGAGATTGTGACTGGCAAACAAACCAGAGCCGCCACCGTTTTTCAAGCCCGAGAATTGGGCCATCCAATGATCAAGAAAGAGCGCAAAGTTGTCAATGACTTCCAGATGGAGGAAGATGGAGAAATTTTACTGATTACCGGCTCCAACATGGCGGGTAAAAGTACCTTTTTACGGACCCTGGGTGTTAATCTTTGTCTGTCATATGCTGGAAGTGTAGTCAACGCCAGTTTGCTACGTGCCTCACTATTTGAAATTTATGCCTGTATACGTGTAACCGACTCGTTGGCTGATGGTTACTCGTATTTCTACGCCGAGGTACGGCGCTTGAAAAGTTTATTGGACGCCATTGATGAGAACACACGTTATCCCATCTTTTTCTTAATTGACGAAATCTTTAAAGGCACCAATAACTACGAACGCCTCATTGGCAGCGAGGCATACATGCGTGCGCTGGTGGAAAAGAAGTGTACCGGTGCCATCTCGACCCATGACCTCGAACTGGTCAAACTTTCAGAGCTCTTTCCAATCATCAAAAACGCCCATTTCCGTGAGAATATTATTGATGGACAAATGGTATTTGAGTACCTGTTGCGCGAAGGACCCAGTCCAACTCGTAATGCTTTACGGATCATGCAGATGGAAGGGTTGCCGATAAACTGGGATGCGATTTCATCCTAATCATTAGTGAGAGGCCTAAAAAATAAAAAGGAAGGGCAGCAATTTTTGCTGCCCTTCCTGGATAAGTAGTGATTATAAACCGAGTGTGCCAGTATGTGGCTCGCCCTGTTTAGCGCGTAAATACTCAGCACATGTACGATAGGTTTCTTCCGTAATCAAACCTTTCGACATATAGTGAGTAAGCATTACATCGAGCTTTAAGATGCTTATCAAATTATATCCATGACGGCGTAAACGCTCGGCGGCGCCATGTTCGCGGTCAATAAGAACGATTACATCTTTTACTTTCAGGCCATTTTCCTCAAGAAGCGATGTCGTTTCGAGGATACTTCCACCGCGAGTGATGAGATCGTCGATGATAATAGCCGTATCACCTTGTTTAAAATGTCCTTCTATTCCACGTTTGCCGGTTCCCTCAGGACGGCTGCGTGCATAGATAAGAGGAATATTTGTTTCTAATGAGTAGGCTGTGGCCAATAAGAGTCCACCGACTGGGACCCCCGCAATAACGGAGAAGGGGTGAACACGTGGACGACGTAATGATTGGGCTAAATTAATTTCTTGTTGCATCAACTTACTTGCAACACGAAGTGCGGTTGGGTTACTAATTAAAACTTTGGGATTTACGAAAATGGGAGAACTTACAGCAGATTCACTTACCGTAAAGTTACCAAATTGTACACCTCCCAAATCGAATAGTATTTGGGCCAACCACAGATTATCCAGAGACTGCTCTTTCGCCACCTCAGCATCCTTTCTCTTAGCAGAAGGATTTGTTTTATAAGTATATCATAATCGCATAAGTTCAGCCAACCTCTTGCTGGTTGCTGTCTGACTTATGAGATTGGCTACAATAGGTTACGCTCCATTTATAATAGCACTAAATGGTACTAAGCATTTTGTATGATCGATAGGTGCTCCGGGTTGTAGCGCCGGGGACGCACGAACTCTTGCATAGGGCAAGCTGATATGATACGCTAGCCCAAACGTATATGATAAAACTATGCTTTTGAATTTGGGTGAAGACATATGCCAGTAATCAGTGTTATAAATTTAGGGAAGTCATTTGGGGCAGAGAGAATATTTTCTGGCCTAAATTTTCAAATTGATCCACAAGATAGGATCGGCCTCGTTGGACCCAATGGAGCCGGAAAGTCGACCTTGCTCAATATTTTGGCTGGACGGGAAGAACCTGATGAAGGCTCAGTTGCTATTGCTCGTAACACCCGCATTGGATATCTCACACAGGTGACAGATTTCCATCCTGATAATAGTCTTCGCGAAGAGATGCTCTCGGTTTTCACAGAACTGCGGCAGTGGGAGCAAGAGCTTAGTGAACTGGCAATGGAAATGTCATCGACACAGCCAGATACTGATCAGCATCAGATGTTGTTGCAGCGTTATGATCAATTGCAGGCACGTTATGAACACGCTGGCGGCTATACTTATGAAAATCGAGTTGATCAGGTATTGGATGGGCTTGAGTTCACGCGTGACCAGCAGTCCGCGCCAGTTATGCAGTTAAGTGGTGGTCAGCAAACGCGTGCAGCACTGGGAAAACTCCTGTTACAAGAGCCAGAAGTGTTATTGCTTGATGAGCCAACCAACCACTTAGATCTGGCCACCCTTGAATGGCTCGAAACCTACTTATCATCCTGGAAAGGCGCCATGGTCATTGTGGCTCACGACCGCTACTTTTTGGACAAAGTAGTGTCGCGTACCATCGAGCTAGCATTTGAGCGCATCGAGGAATATCCAGGCAACTATACAAAATATCTCTCACTGCGTGAAGAACGCATGGAGAGGCGGCGTCGTGAGTATGATGCGCAACAAGCTTATATTGCACATACAGAAGAGTTCATTCGACGTTATAAAGCTGGCCAGCGCAGCCGAGAGGCGCGCGGTCGGCAAACCTTGCTGGATCGGATGGAGCGTGTAGCCCGTCCACAAGATATGCCGGAACTCAACTTCGAATTCACTCCTGTTGCTGATAGCGGCCTGGTGGTCATTTCGACGCAGAAATTAGCCGTTGGCTATGGTAAGGGCACGAAATCGTTTCGACCACCAGAGAACGAAGCAAATGTGCTCGTCCAGGTGGCGGACCTGGAATTATTGCGTGGTGATCGCATTGGCCTGATTGGGCCTAACGGTACGGGTAAGACTACCCTGCTGCGCACATTGATTGGAGAGTTGCCTCCACTCAATGGTCAGGTACATATTGGTCATGGGGTGCGTATTGGTTATTATTCTCAGACCCATACTGGTTTAAACATGGAGCGCAACATTGTCGATGAAATACGCCAGGTCAGCGCATTAAGCGAAGAAGGTGCCCGCAGCTTTCTAGGACGTTTCCTCTTCTCTGGTGACGATGTGTTCAAGCAAATTGGTAGCCTGAGTGGTGGTGAAAGAAGCCGCGTAGCCCTGGCCAAACTGACCTTGCAGGGTTCAAATTTGATGGTGTTGGACGAACCAACCAACCATCTGGATTTACAATCGCGTCAGTTCCTGGAAGAGGTTTTAAGTGAATTCGAAGGAACCCTGCTTTTCGTCTCTCACGACCGCTACTTTATTGATAGTCTGGCCACCAAAGTGTGGGCGATCGAAGGGAAGGTACTCTATCCTTACCAGGGCAATTACACCGAATACCGAACGCGCCATCAGCAAATAGTGCTGAGCACATCCAGCAATAAGACGCCTGTTAAAGCCGCGCCAGCTAAAGCCGCGGCGTCCGGTAAGACCAGTGGTAAAAAGAATGGAAAAGTCAAAACTCGGACATTGGAAGATGTCGAGAAGGATGTAGAGAAAGCCGAGGCACAGGTGAAATCCTTAGAAGACGCTCTTTCGCAGGCTGCACTTGAAGCGGATGCCGAAAAATTAACTCAGCTCTCATCAGACTATGAGCAAGCTCGAGCACGGGTTGATGAATTGTTGAAAGAATGGGAGCAGTTGGCAGATATGGCCAGCTAGAAAAGCCAGTACGGCCACCAGGCAGGTAGCGTATGCTACCTGCCTTTCTTTTGGCGTAGACGCCCAGGGAAGCCGCCGATAAAGCCGCCCAGAGCCAGAACTGGTGGCACGACAGCAGCAATAATCAACCAGGCTACTAGAGTCATTATAGGCATAAATAATGACGGATGCAGATTGATCTGGTGGATCAAAGATGACTGACCAACTTTGTACATGGCTCCCAGGATAGCCGCGAGCACGACAGAGACCAGAATGGTTTCAGCTAGCAGTGCAAACCCGTAGCGAAAAGCGCCTCTGGCTGCATTTACACAGAGTATAGCTATAGCTATACTGATGACAAAGAGCCCGATATAGGGGCTTGAGGCGACAAATGCCATAAGCCCAATACCAATCAAGCCAGCGACAATGCCAAGGATGCTGAGTGAGAGTCCTAGCATAAAGCTCTTCGCGGCACTTTTAGGAGCTTCGTCGGCATTGAACTTACTTTTGGATTGATCGGTCGTTTGTGTCTGGGTCATAGCCAGATTGCTCATAATAGTATTTTTAATGGCATAAGTTTCCGGATTTTGAGGATCCAGTTCCAGCGAGCGCTCCACCGCATTAAGCGCCTGCTGGTGTTGTCCCAGATTGCTTAAAACTACAGCTTGCATACTCCAGCCCATCGCATTATTCGGATCCAACTGGAGAATATGCTCGATAGTCTGTTGGGCTTCGGTGTAGCGAGCTGCGGTACCCAGCAACTGTCCCTTTAATATCAAAGCTTGCAGATTATTAGGCATTCCCTGCAGAATTTGTTCTACCAGGTTAAAAGCCTCACCATAATTTTGCGCCTGAAATAATTGTTGCGCACGGGCCACCATTTGTTGTCCCTGCTGCTCACGTTGTTGTTCCAGTACCGAAGACAAAAGATGTCCTGATGTGGATGGGGAAGATGTTTGTACTGGTGGCGCTGTAGCTGTTGACGCGGCAGCCCCAAAAGGCATGTTCTTTTTCAAAAGCAGGCTACTGGATGGTGATTCTGCGCCTGATTGAAAGCTGCCTGAGAAATTGGTTGCCATAGTCTGCTTGACAGGAGCTACCTCTGGAATATCCCCCACAATGCTAAATGGAACCTGTTGTTGCCCAAAGAGTTGCGGGCGCTGCTGCTCACCGAGGGCACCAAAGAGGTAGGCATGCAATTTGGATAAGGTAACCGCTCCTGTACCTGGATCAACCGCCGGACCACAAAGACCAAGGATCATTTGATGGATAAAAGGGCCCAACCCACGTGCACCGCCTTCAGGGACATTTTCGTTTCCACGACACGAGCACATAAACAATCGATCAGGCTGCGATTGTAGCATAGAAAGCACTGAATTGCCCAATAGCGGTTTGGAATCAAAGGGAGAAGTACGACGCATACTCCAGATCTGCCCCGTCTGGAAACAATCAAAAATACACAAAATTTGTGTGGCTTTGCTCCGGGTCAGAACATGCTGAGAAAAAGAATGAAGGCTCAAGCAGGTACTCGGGTCCTGGTAGCGTGAATTCGTCAGGGCCAGATATCCCTCGCCTGTACGTTCGTCAATAAAGGCGTGGCCAGCAAAATAAAGCAGGATTGAATCCCCTTCCTCTGCTTTATGAAGGCATATTTGTGTAATCAGAGATTCAATAAGTTCCCTGGTGGCATGTTGACCCTGTACGAGCTGCACATCCGGGGGCGACCATTTACCCCCTTTGTTATTAACCAACCATTGAGCAAGTGCCCGGGCATCATTTTCTGCGAATTGTAGTGGATGAAACGTACTATCTTGATACTGATTCACACCGACAATCAGCCCTATATGCCTTGGTGGCTCTTTCTCAGGTGGCGTTTTTGTCAACTCTCCAGAATACATTTTATTCCTTCCAGTAGTGTTGTTAAGGTTACATCGCAAGTATACACTATCAAGCGAAGGGATATTGAAAGAATGAGGACTTTTGTCTTTTTTATTCAGCACTATCTTACTATCAAGCATATCTACGGCCATTTCGTACATGTGTCAGCATTTTTGTTCAGTTATATAGTTGTATAAACGAATGGGACAAGGAAAATAATGTAGAGGCATTGTGGCTTTTGGTACAATTAATGAGATGGTAAATTCTTTTTGTAAGGAAACCAACGTGAAGAATGATGCCATTCGTATAAATTTGTATGCTCTTATTTAGAAGAATTCGTTTATACTATATAATAGAGAGTATCTAAGGGAGGTTAAAAACTTCTATATGCCGTATGTAATAGGGATTACTGGTAATATAGCCTGTGGAAAAACGTCTGTTGGGCAGATGTTGGTGCAATTGGGGGCTGAAAGGTATATTGATGCGGACTTGTTAGTACACCGTTTATATGAACGCGATCAACCTATTGCCATACGGGTAGCAGAATGTTTTGGGCCACAAGTGGTTGCTATAGATGGAAGCATAGATCGTAAAGCATTAGGTGCGATCGTATTCCATGATCCGGAGGCAATGAAACAACTAGAGAGCATCGTTCATCCGGAAGTGCATCAAGCGATACAAAAGGAACTGGAAAAAGTTAGCCCCCACGGAATTGCAGTTTTAGATGCAGTCAAATTGCTGGAAGGCGGCTCCAGCTCTTTTTGTCATGCTAAATGGCTTATCTTATGTCCTGAAGAGCAGCAAATGCAACGCCTTATGCAGAGAAACGCTATCAGTCTGGAGGAGGCTCAAGCACGTATTAAAGCTCAGCCAGATATTACCGCTAAACTGGCCATGGTCGATGAGATAATTCAAAATAGGGGTACTTCTGAAGCTACATACCAGCAAGTTGCAGCGGCATTTAAAAGATTCTGCTCGCAATTTTCCATTGCATAGTTTACAAGTGGAGAGTATAAGATGCATGGACCGTCAATTTTGCGTACATATGCCATAAGTATTTGTATGGTTTTCGTTATTACTATTGCCTGGTGTATTCGCACTGTTTATGTATCTCCGGCGAATAGTGCCGCTAACACTTTAAAACAAGCTACGCAGGTACAGGCCAGAAGCCAGCTATCTGAATCTACGCTACAGGCAGAGATGCATAACACTGGTAACTCCTCCACCTTGAATAGTTCCACAAAATCAGAGTTATTTCAATTGACAGGAGCACTGCGACCAGGCCAAAGCCAGCCAATACCAGATGCAAAAGATGTGCAAGATATACCTGTTTTTGATGTCTCATTTTATAATGAACGAGGCAATCTTATTTCCGGGTGGCTGGCAATCTCTTCTCCGCACGCACCGGTAATTATTTTAACGCATGGAACTCCGGGTGATCGCGTTGATATGGTGAAGAGAGCTGCCTTTCTTTTTAAACATGGATATACAGTGCTATTATTTGACTTCCAAAGTTATGGGAAAAGTCAGGGTGTGATGTCAACGTTAGGAATGGTTGAGTCTGGAGATATTTTAGCTGCTATTGCTTTTCTCCATTCCTATCCCGACACGCTTGATAGCAAGATAGGAGTACTAGGACTATCAATGGGTGCTACCGCAGCGGTCTTAGCGGCGGCGCGCAGTACTGATATCAGCGCGCTGATAGCCGAAAGCTGTCCTGTAGATGCTACCCGTGTGCCAGGCGACGTACCAAACGACCAGGTGCGAAATGCGGATCGTCAGCTTGTAGAAGAGGTTTACGGAGTTGATATTACCCTGGCGCGCCCAATTGATGTTGTTGACAAACTGAGCGGGCGCACAGCCATTTTCTTTATCAATGGAGATATTGACAGCCAGACGCCTCTAGGCGGTATGAATGCTCTATACAATGCGGCTGGTAACCCCAAGCAATCCTGGGTTGTCAACGGAGCCGGGCACGCACAATCTTTTTCTGTTGATCCGGTTGATTATGAAACGCGTGTAGATCAATTTTTTGACGCCTATCTGGGGTGATCAATTTCCGCTTGCCTGGCAGCAGCCAGGCACTAAAAAAGCACTTGTAGCTTGTCTACTGAAGCTGTGTCTCTGTGAACAAGTTACAAGTGCTTTTTTTTACATTTTCTGTGTGCAAATAGTATATAGAAGAGACGATAGCTTTGATTATCGATGCGTTCTGTCAATCCCAATAAAAAATATGTATTGACAGTTAAAAAGACAGTACGTATAATTCCCTCAATCTCTTTTCCTTGTTTAAGAGAGCGACGCTAGTTGTGCATCTGAAGCTTCTTATGACCTCTAAACTGGTAATGCTCGGCCTCAAGTAGGTTTGATAAAGGAGTTTACAAAAGTCGGTGAGATCAGAGTTTCAGGTGACGTATTTATTTTTGTAAGGTATGAACGTCCTTACTATTAGACATCAACCTGTGACCCCTTTTCTGCATTGTTTTTATTAGCTATCTATCTAAAGGTGGAAAGTGCTTCACTGTTGAGGTGAAACACTGGATGAAAGGCAGGCTGACTACATTATGCGACGACCTCCGTCTCGTATTTTAGCCTCTATGATAGGCTTCTCGCTCATTATCAGCATCCTTGCGGCGTGTGGTGCTGGCACCACACAAACAAATACTGGTAATGGCGGCACTACACAAACTATAACCATCAAAATTGGTTCTGAGCTTCCCACAACTTCGGGCGATGCTTCAACCGGTAAACCAGCGGAAGATGGTGTAGCACTGGCTATTAAAGAGGCCAATGACTCCAACCTCTTACCGGGTTACAAATTTGTACAGGTAGCCAAAGATGATGTCGGCGCCAACGGAACCCACGATCCGACCGTTGGACAGAAAAACGTGACCGACCTGATCGGCGATGCTCAAGTGGCTGGCATTGTTGGCCCAATCAATAGTAGCGTGGCCCTGGCTGAGATCCCAACCACAAACAAGGCCCCGATTGCTCTTATCAGTCCTTCAAATACCAATGACTGCCTGACCAAAGAGACTCCAGCATTTGAATGTGGTGGTGCAAATAGTAAAATTGCAGCGCTCCGTCCAACCGGGAAAGTAACCTATTTCCGCACAGCGACCATTGATCAGTATCAGGGTGCTGCACTGGCTGTGTATGGATATAAAAACAAGAATTACCGTACCGCCTATGTGATTGATGATACCGAAGCCTATGGCGTAGGTCTGGCAAAGAACTTTATTACCTACTGGCAGAAGTTGGGTGGTAAAGTTGTTGGTTCTGCCAGCATCAAACAGACAAACTCGTACGAAAATATTCTGACCGAGATTGCGGGTAAGAAGCCAGATGTTATCATGTTTGGTGGTAACGACTCAACAGGTGGTATTACTATTCGTCAGCAGATGAAGAGTGTCGCTGGTTTGTCTAATACTCCATTCCTGGCTGGTGATGGTTCTAAAACATCGGCCCTGGCTAAAGCCGTTAAGCCTCTGGGTGGCGGACCAGTTTTTGCATCCATCCCAGGCATTGATCCGAATCAGTCATCAACCTCAAAAGCCTTCTTTGATGCTTACACCAAGCAGTTTGGTGCAGATGCCATTGGTGCTTATAGCGCTGGTGGTTATGACTGTGCCAAACTTTTGTTGCAGGCCATTAAGACTGCTGTTCAAGATAAAAAGGCCGCAGCACCAAAGGATTCTAATGATGACAGTGGTGCATCGACCTTCCGTCAGGCAGTAATCGATGCTGTACAGAACATCCAATACGACGGAGTCACCGGTCACCATAGCTTCGACAAGAATGGCGACACCTCTAATCACTTCGTCTCACTGTACACCATTGGTGATTTGAATACAGGTGATGGCTGGAAATATCTGGAGCAGATTGATACCAGCACCTTGCAGTAACGAGGTAAAGCAATTCAAACTTTTCATCTTTTAAGATAAAAAGTTTGCAAGGTACCTGGGGAGGTATTAAGCGGATCCTTCTCCGGCTGATACTTCTCCAGGTTTTTCATTTCAATCCTCTCAATGTGTTCCTGATAATCTATCACTACTCGAAGATAAGGAGTAACCAGCCAATGGCTACTTTCTTAAACCTATTAATCGTAGGCCTGGCCACAGGCGCTATTTATGCACTGATTGCGCTGGGTTATACGATGGTTTACGGTATTATCGAACTGATTAACTTTGCTCATGGAGACATCTTCACGCTGGGGACATTTGTCACCATTGCTATCCTTAGTGCTCTAGGTGTGACCGCAGCCAACCCGCCTTCTGTAATGAACTGGGTCCTGGTTAGTGAATTGGCTCTTGCTTGTATTGGTTCATTTCTCTTCTGCGCTATATTAGGTGTACTCATTGAGCGCATCGCCTATCGTCCTTTGCGCAACGCACCGCGTCTGGCTCCCCTCATTTCTGCGATTGGCGTTTCCCTCGTTCTCCAGGATGTTGGTAAGCTCTGGTTTGGCAATACAGACGTATCTTTCGTCTCTTTGCCAATTGGTGTTGTTCATGCTGGTCCCATCGATATCGATGTAATCAACATCTTCGTGTTAATAGTTGCAATTGCGCTTATGATCGCTCTGCATCTGCTGGTTACGCGCACACGTATTGGGCGCGCGATGAGGGCTGTGGCCCAGGATCGCGACGCAGCGGCTCTGATGGGCGTGAACGTTAACCTGGTGATTGGCATCACTTTCTTCATTGGTGCCGGATTGGCTGGTGCCGCTGCATTCATTTACAGCCTCAAGTTTCCTAACACCTATTTCTACCTGGGTTTTGAGCAAGGTTTGATAGCTTTTACCGCCGCTGTACTGGGTGGCATCGGAAACTTGGTCGGTGCTATGTTTGGAGGGTTGCTGATCGGTTTAATTTATTCGCTGGTGACTCTGATTCCTCCAACTGTTTTGCCGCACGGTGGAAATGCCTGGAACAAGGCAGTAATCTTTGCCATCTTGATTTTGATCCTTGTTTTTCGTCCGTCTGGACTTTTTGGACAGAACACACCCGAGAAAGTGTAAGAGAGCACTTTACACAAAACTCAAAACAAATCAAGTGTAAAAGTGAGGTGATAAAACGTGGCTGTATCAGAAAGCCCCCGGAAGCTACTTCCAACGACCGAGACGCGCAAGCTCTTAATAAAATGGCTTGTAGCCTTGCTTGTGCCCATCTCTGTCTTCACCTTTGTCTGGTTGGGTGAACAAATTATCAACCAGATATGGCTAGGTATTCTCTATCCCCAGAACCCCTTGTATGACCATGACCTCTGGTCCCTGAGTCTGCAAGCTATTTTTATGCTGATCGTTTACCTATCAACAATCGTGTTAGCTGGATATCTGGTGGCCGCAGATAGCGGACGTCGTAGCACTATAGAAGTCTGGTGCGACGTCGTATTTGCTGCGGTTATTCCCCTGATTTTGCTGGCCAGCACAGCGAATTTACTGATCGGTTTAGGTCTTGGGGTTGTGATCTGGGGAATCTATCTCTTTGTCCGCAATCGTGTTCGCCTGGCTATGGGTTATACGCCGCCACCGCCATTGGAGAGCCTGCATGTGATTGATGAGCAAGGGAGAGCTGCGCTGGTCAGACTGGCTCAACAGGCTGGTTTCTGGTTCGCCACTATCTTTGCCGTCATTTCTTTGATTGCCGACCTGGTTTTTTACGCGTCAGGTCAATTGCCCGATTTACTGTTGATCTGGGTTGTTGCGCGCACTATCCTGCTGCCAGTAGTTGGCTATTTTCTTGGTCGCCTGGGTGGCGTTATTGCCTTACGTTACGTAATCAGACCAGACGCAGGTGTTGAAGAGAGTAAGAACGACCAGGCTGAAAAAGGACGCACGGGTTGGAGAAGTAATGCCCGTAAAGTAAGCCGGGAACAACAACTGCATAGTTTGTCTGCGAGCCGCGCTAAAGAGGAAGCAAAAGATGTTATCCCTAATGACAGGCCTCTACAGAGTAAAGGCGCGACCCGTATTTACCTGCTTATACTGATGGCATTTGTCGTGCTGTATCCTATTCTGGACCCGATTTTGTTTGGATCTGGCTCAAAGGGTCGGATCACCAGTTATGGAGATCTGGGCTTTTATGTGATCCTGGCTCTGGGACTGAATATTGTCGTTGGTTTTGCTGGTCTGCTCGACCTGGGTTATGTTGCCTTCTTCGTGATTGGCACCTATGCCTGGTCTATGGTAGGTTCATCCCAATTTTACAAATTGACCGGCATCATTGCTAATCCCAGCACCTTCTCCTGGTTTTTCTGGCCAATGATCATTATTGCGGCAGTGATTACAGCGCTGTGGGGGATCTTGCTAGGCGCACCAACGCTCCGCCTGCGTGGTGACTACCTGGCTATTGTGACCCTGGGCTTCGGTGAAATTATTCCCATTGTTTTTACGCAGATGGACAAATACACCAATGGCACTGATGGTATCGCTGGCGTTTATTCACCAGCCACCCCATGTATTGGATCATTCTGCATAAACTGGTCCAATAGCCCAACGCCATACTACTATCTCATCTTGATAATAATAGGAGCCTGCATCTTTGCCAATGTCAGATTGCGTGACTCCAAACTGGGACGAGCCTGGATCGCGATTCGTGAAGATGAGATAGCTGCATCCTCGTCAGGTATTAATCTGGTGAATACCAAATTGTTCGCCTTTGCAGCCGGTGCTTTCTTTGCCGGTATTGCTGGTGTGTATCACGCAGCCAAGTTGGGTACGGTTGCTCCTGGCGATTTTAACTCAACTGACTCTATTATCTATTTGGCAATGGTTGTTATCGGTGGCCTGGGTAGTATTCCGGGTGTACTGGTGGGAGCGGTCGTGGTTTATGCGATCAACCTGCTCATTCTCAACCAATTAGACACCTATGCGACAGACCCGAACAACATCCTGCACATCTTGCCCCAACTTTTGCCAAACTTCACCTTTGACAATATCCGTAACCTGTTGTTTGGCATCATTTTGGTTGCCATCATGATCTTCCGACCGGAAGGCTTGATTCCAAGTGCGAGACGCCAGCGTGAGCTTCGTCATACTAAGAATGAGGACGAAGAAGTAGAGGCTTCTGCCCTTGATCAACCACCTGGAACCCCCGAGTTCGAAGCAGAAATGCATGTAGAGTAGTAGCAACGAAGGAGAAAAAAGATGAGTTCTGAACAGGTAAAGCTGAATGGCCAGTCTGCTTCTGCTCTAGCTACAACTGACGCATTGCTAGAACTCAAAGCGGTCACCAAAACTTTTGGTGGACTGACAGCTGTGTCTGGAGTAGATTTGATTGTGAGGCCGCGTGAAATCGTCAGTATCATTGGCCCTAACGGAGCTGGTAAAACCACGGTCTTTAACCTGATTACAGGTATTTATCAGCCTACAACCGGTGAAATTATACTTGATGGCAAATCTATTGTTAGATTATCACCAGATAAGATTGTAGTACAGGGAATTACACGTACGTTTCAAAATATTCGCCTGTTCAACAACATGACGGTATTAGAAAACGTGTTAGTGGGCCAGCATACTCGACTTAAAGCAGGCATTTTGGGCTCGCTTTTCCGACCACGCCATGTAGTCGAAGAGGAGCAACGAGCCCGCGAGCGAGCTTTAGAATTGCTTGGCTTCTTTGGAACGGCGCTGGTGGCACGACAAGATGAGTATGTAATGAATCTCTCTTATGCTGATCGTCGGCGTGTAGAGATTGCGCGCGCCCTGGCGGCTGATCCCAAGCTGCTTTTGCTTGACGAGCCAACGGCAGGCATGAACGAAGCTGAAACGTTAGAGGCTGTGAAATATATTCGGCGCTTACGCGATGAGCTCGGTCTCACGATTCTCTTAATTGAGCATAAGCTAGCGGTAACTATGGGAATGTCCGATCATATTGCTGTGTTAGATTATGGGCAAAAGATTGCGGACGGATTACCTGCGGAGGTACGCAATGATAAGCGGGTAATCGAAGCATATCTGGGTCGACAATCGGAGACAGAAACCACGTCGGAACCAGAAGCATAAGGTGCAAAAAAACGATAAAGGGGTCTGCGATGTTACGACTCGTTGATGTCAATACATATTATGGTCCAAGCCATGTATTACAGAACATCTCGCTTGAAGTAGAAAAAGGTGAGATTGTCTGCCTGCTCGGTGCTAATGCGGCAGGTAAGACTACCACCATGAAAACAATTTTTGGTTTAGTCCGTTCTAGCAGCGGCTCGATTATCTTTGATGATCAGAACATTGAACGCAAATTGACCGGCGATATTGTCAAGTCGGGTCTGTCGCTGGTGCCAGAAGCGCGACGTATCTTTCCTCGCATGACGGTACGTGAAAACCTGGAAATGGGAGCTTTTACACGTGCCAACAAGAAAGAAATTGCTGAAGACATGGATCATGTCTGCCAGATCTTCCCGCGTTTGCAAGAGCGCTTGAAGCAGATTGCTGGCACCATGTCTGGGGGTGAACAGCAAATGCTCGCTATGGGACGTGCCATGATGTCTCGTCCTAAGATGATTTGTATGGATGAGCCGTCAATGGGACTCTCGCCAAAGCTGGTAGAGACAGTTTTTGATACTATTCTACGTATTCGATCTGAAGGCATGACCATTTTTCTGGTGGAGCAGAACGCATCAATGGCCTTAAGCCTGGCTGATCGTGGATATGTATTACAGACGGGGAAAATTGTCCTGAGTGATACGGCAAAAAACCTGCTTACCAATGACCTGGTACGCCAGGCATACCTGGGAGGCTAGCCCTGTAACAAAAGGAACGATGAAGTGTAGCATAAAGTCTTGCCACTTCATCGTTCCTCTTGTCTGATCGCTGATCTGTCTTAATGTTTATCCAACTGGCGATGCAGCTCCGAAATACGCTCGATAACTTCTGCTAGCGTGGTCACCCCTAGATCCTCCATATCTTCACGTAGTGACTCTAGAAGCTCTAGTTGTTCCATTGCATCATACTCATCTGGCTCATCAAAGTCATCAATTGGCTCCGGATGTTGACCAACCAGATGCAGCCTGGGTTCTTTTTTACTCACGTCTCATCATCCTCATAGTTTATCGTATACATTCGTTGTACAGGACTGTATCACGAAAGATCCTTCCTTACTGTACCTCATTGAGTAGATCGATCGCAACAGCCAGTGAGTCGCGTGACCACTCTGTCAGATCATCAGTACTGCGAGGTATATATTTAGCGAAGACGATCTGGCGAGCCAACTCATCTTCAGGGCCCGAAGAAAGGATACGAGCCTGTCCTATATATGTCAGGGAGCCAAGTTTGACCTGTACCGTCGGCTGCTGGCGTATATTTTTCACCCAATCTGCTTTGTCTCTACCTCCGGAGAGGAGATAGAGCGTTGAGCCTTTCAAAGCGAACCAGATCTCGATAGTATGAGGTTTGCCTGAACGACGACCAGTGGTCGTGAGATAGCAGTACTCCTCATGCGATAAGTGTTGTATTTCTATCGGCATAGAGTCCATCCTTTTTGTCGTTAGCGTTAAAATAACCCTATACAAAGATGAAACACATCGTAATGCTTCTAGTCTTATGATTTTTCATTTTTAAAAAGGCATAAAATATCTCTTTCATTCCCGCCTGCGGCAGGAGGGCCTCGCCGGCCCTCCTGCGCCTCCCTGCATTATACCTACTTTATTTGTTAAAAATCATAAGACTAGAAGCATTGCTCAAGATGAGTGTTTAGAATAGAAAAGATGTATTGGGATCTTGATAGGTCCATCCAGCCTGTGTGATGGTACCGCTAGCAATTTTCTTTGGTTCTCCCTGTGGCTTGCCAGCATCGTTTATCGCAATAGTATAGAGTGCCTTACTATCTAACGCTGAATGCTGTTGCCAGGCTGAGTGGTTATGGCTTACAAAGATAAAATGGCGACTATCCGCTGACCATAGATTATTGGGAATGGGCTGTAATAAACTATTAGTGGCGGGGACTTGTGATGGTGCCACTGTTTTTCCTGTTGTGCCACTCAATAATGGTGTTTGTTGCTTGCTTGATATATTGACAAGAGAAAGGGTTTGAGGACCATCTAACAGCAAGAACTTGCTATCTGGCGACCAGTAAGGAACCGCATTGGCCTCTGCTTTGATAGTAAAAGAAGTATTGTCTGTAACTTTGAGAAATGTTATATCTGTGCCCGTGCTATATAGTATATAGTTGCCATCCGGGGACCAGGAGAACTGTGTACAGGCGCAAGTAGCAATGGTGGTAGCAGGACCCTCCAATGTGTGCCAGACCAGTTTTACTGTGAGCTGAGAGGATGGTTTATCAGCATGGGTTGCTATCGTTTCAACTGCGTATAAGAAGCTTTGATTGCGATGGGCTGGCCGCCATAGAATGCGTTCAAGCGAAGCAGGTAAAGGGTGTCCAGCTAATGGACCAGTCAATTGAGTTTTCTGTGTATTAGCGATGGTCGTTGTGAAGACCCCATTGGCAGCATTGCCTATCAGTAAATAATTTTGCGTATCATAAGATATAGAAGGAATAGAAAAAGTATTAGTAAAAGGTTTAGCCGCAATACCACCTGGCTGATCATTTTGAGCGATCCACCATTGAGCATTAGCAGGGGTAGCTGAAAAATTCCTGGGCGTTTGCCGATAGATCAAACGGGTACCATTACTATTCCATTGAGGATTATTATAACTAAAGTCAGGGCTGGAAAACGCAATAGAAATAGGGGTTCCCCCGTCGACTCCAATGGTGTTCAATGTCCCGGGCAGATCTCTTATCAATGGAGCCTGTGGATATGGAGAGAGCGTTTCAGCGGCCGGTGATTTCGCAAAATCCGCATCTAGTGTACGGAATGTCAGTAATTGATGATTTGGTGACCACGCATAGCCGACCACTGGCGTCGATTGAGAAACCACCGAGAACGCATTAGCACCATCAGGATCACTTGTCCAGAGCTGGCCATCGCGTAGAAAAGCCACAACATCATTGCCTGTGTGACCGGGAGTGCAGGCTACAAGTAGCTGACACAGTATAAGGATCAAAAGTATAATAGAGTATTTTTTCATATGCTGAGTATAATATTTAAAAATATGCCTGGTCAAGAGACTGGACATAAAAGAATGTCTCCTTTTTTTTCTACATTTTGTGTGATATCCTCTCATCGGGAGATGTAAGAATGTAACAATATCTATCCTAAAATGGTAGAGAGAGATAAGCAGATGCCATGAAAAAAATTCAGCAAGTGCTTTTTTTAGGTGATACAGAGGAACACCATACTCAAAGGTTTGCTACCGATGCCTGTCTTGCTCTCCTTCTAACGCTGCTTGTTACTGGCATAATCTATATTGCGAGGCTTTATCCGGCTATTCCAAATATATCTTTCTTATATTTATTAATAGTACTGGGTCTGGCTACCATGCGCGGATTATATGCGGCCGTAATTGCGTCGTTAAGCGCTTTTTTCTCCTTTGACTTCTTCCTGGTGCCTCCACTCTTTACTTTTTCAATCCTTAAATATGAAGAATGGCTGGCGCTCTTTATATTTTTAGTTACTGCGATTATTACGGGCGAACTTGCATCCGCGTTGCGGCAGCGAGCCGAACAAGCACTGCAGAGCGAGAAAGAGACCCGCGCCCTCTATGAACTGGTCAATGCAACTACTAGCGAAGAGAACCTGGATCAGCAACTGGATATCGTGGCGCATGCGATTGTCGATAACTTTGTAACGGCTGGTGTGATTGACTGTGCTATTTTATTGCCAGATGAGCATGGAAAGCTGAGCTTACAGTCTGATGCTCTACAGGATATAGCACGAATGCAAATCACATCTGACGAAATCAGAACAGCAGAATCAGTAATGCTAGAAGGAAGAATCTTTGATTTCTATACTGATACGGATAAAGCGCTACCATTCCGCTTCAGGCGTGTAATTCAAGCAACGCATCCAAAGCATAACTATGTGCGCCTGGTGCCTATGCACCAGGGACAGAAAGTAGTAGGCGTTGCGCGTCTGCTGATGGCTGACGGTTTGCGTCGTTTTCCGATGGAACGAGCATTGATTGATGAAAAAAAAGACTTAAACCATCAGAATGCTTTTTTCTGGACCTTCATCGATCAGGCTACTGCCATGATTGAGCGAGCCAGGCTCCATCGCGAGGCATTACAGATCGAATTGCTCCGTCGCACAGATGCTTTGCGTTCCGCACTCCTTTCATCGGTCTCTCACGACCTGCGTACACCGCTCTCGTCTATCAAAGCGGCCGCTAGTAGTCTGCTGCAAGAAGATGTAGAATGGGATGAAGAAGCGAAAAAAAGTTTTGCGCAGGCAATTGAAAAAGAGACAGATCGGCTCAATCGACTAGTCGGCAATATATTGGATATGTCTCGTATTGAAGGAGGGGCCCTCAAAGCCGAAAAAGAGTGGTATCCTATTGGCGAGCTTATCCACGACGTAAGTGGACATATGCAAGGAGTATTGCAGGATAGAAACCTTATCATACATATTCCTGACGATTTGCCGCCGGTACAACTGGATTATTTGCAGATAGACCAGGTAATTACTAATTTGTTAGAAAATGCCGTACGCTATACACCTCCAGACTCTCCGCTAGAGATTACTGTAGAGTCTAACGATCACGAGATCATAGTAAGTGTTGCGGATCGTGGACCAGGCATTCCTCAATCCGATCTAGAACGTATTTTTGATAAATTTTATAGAGTTTCAGGAGCCAGGCGGAGAGCAACAAGTATTATGGGGACCGGCTTAGGGTTAGCGGTATGCAGAGGATTAATTGAGGCCCATGGTGGCCGTATCTGGGTAGAAAATCGGCCTGGCGGTGGTGCTATCTTCCGATTTACCTTGCCTCTTGAACATATAGAAGGACATATTCATGAGTAAAAGTGGTGCTCGTATTCTTATTGTTGACGATGAAATTGAAATTTTGCGTGCATTACAGCGCAGCCTGACGGCTCATGGCTACGAGGTATTTACCGCTGAAAGCGGCGAAGGGGCGCTGGAAGAGGTAGGACAGCACCGACCAGATCTCATGCTGTTGGACCTTGGGCTACCTGGCGTCAGCGGCCTGGAAGTCTGCCGACGTGTGCGCGAGCAATCAAATCTGCCAATCATTGTCTTATCTGTAAAAGACACCGAGCGCGACAAAGTACTGGCGCTTGATCTGGGAGCGGACGACTATGTTTCCAAGCCATTTGGCATAGATGAAGTGCTTGCGCGTGTCAGAGTCGCCCTGCGGCATACAGCCCAGATACAATCTGGAACTGAGCCCATCTTTACGGCCGGTCCACTCAGCGTAGACTTCGCGCAACGCAGCGTGCATGTTAATGGGAAGGAGGTCAAGCTCACACCTACAGAATATGACTTATTAAAAGCATTGATCAAAAACCGAGGAAAAATCATGACGCGCCAGATGTTGCTGGCCCAGGTATGGGGAACGGGATATGGGACCGAAGCTCATTATCTGCACGTCTATGTTGGCCAGTTGCGGCGCAAAATTGAGCCCGATCCCGCCCACCCCAGGTTTATTTTAACCGTATCAGGAGTTGGCTATCGCTTCAACACCGAAGATTAATCTGCATCCCCTACTGGCTGGCGCGCCTGTGCCCGCACCCTTTTTAATTGTTTTGAGCACCGAAAGTGCGAATCGTCAGGGGCTGTAGGCGCTACGCCCCCAGACAGATTTGCCAGTTTATCTCCTTAAGAGTTTTTACCACCGCTTAAGGAGATGGGCTACTTTACCTTCCGGTGTCAACTCGTAGCGAATACGATCCGGATTGATATCTTTAAATTGGCTGGCGTTTTCAATAGCAACCAGAGTATCTCGAGGATGGATTGACTGCCAGATCTGTGTAGCTAATTCAGGTTCCTCCTGGAGATATATATAAGTTCGGTTAGGAATTTTGGCCTTAATTGCTAAAGCCTCAGCCTTACTAAAGGTATCTTTAGCCTCCTGATCATCCAGGTAAGGATCAATGATTTCCATCATTCGTGGCGCGGCTGGACGTGGCCGCTTACCAGCCAGGTAAAGGAACAGGATCGGTGTTTCTGCGCTGGCATTATTAATAGCGGCACGGATCACTGCGCTATTGTGTGGATTGTGTGGA
Source organism: Dictyobacter formicarum (assembly GCF_016587435.1). The sequence goes on along the minus strand of NZ_BNJJ01000002.1, from coordinate 386,742 downwards.
GTAAGGATGGCCAGAATGGTCTGCGGATATGTACCCTGGAGCCGTGTAACCACAACTGGCACAGGAACCTTGCCCTCTTTCTGATGGCGATTGTGATTATAGTAAGCAAGCCCCATTCCAAGTATCGTTACGCCGCCACCAAAGGCTGTGGCCAGTGGTTTGGTAACCAGATTTGTTCCCCAGGCCACTACTACCAGCACTGTCGTCAGGATACCTAAGCCAAAGTTAATCTTAAACCACAGTTTTGTGGCTTCATAGGTCTCACTAACCTGTCTGCCTAGTCCGCCTGATACATTGGCGTGCTCATCCCCAGTAGTTGCAGCGGGTTGGACATTCGACTTCATCAAATCATGGACTTCGACAGCCCTGTGTGTTTCTTTTTCTTGCGTACTGGCCTGCGCTATTGCTGCCTGTTTCAGTGCCTGAGCTTGCTTTAAATCCCGTGCGCGTACAACATCGAGACCCAGGCAGGTGAGCGAGAAGGCTCCCAACAGACCAAAGGCATACATATCACCAAGGAGATTAATGTTTCCCCACACCATCAGGAGCACAATGATCGGAATGCCTGTTGCCAGGGCAATCGAGAGGTGAGGAGTACCACGTAGTTTGTTACGCTTCAGTATAAATTCTGGCAGAAACTCCATACGCGAAAGGGCAATAAAGACGTGGTAAGCGCCAATGATCGCGGTATTACTGGCAAAGACAAGTAAGGCACTGGCACTGATAGCCACCTCTGTTTGCAGTACCGGGCCGCCCCATTTGCCTGCCAGTAGAGAAATAATTTGAGCCGACTGCGTCTCGTTCTGCGCTGCCGCAGGTAGCAATAACGTCGAAAGCATCGTTAGCAACGGACTGGTCAAACCAACTGTCAGGACGACCAGAGTCAAAGCTATACCGGCAACTTTCTTATGCGGTTTTTTCATAACCGGTGAGAGCTGTGAGATGCTCTCAAGGCCTGAGAAAGCAAGGAATGAACCGGCGAAACCAGCCAGAAGTGAAAAAGGCGTCAGATTATGGCTGGAAAACATTTTGGTGATCAAGTGGAAGAAATCGCCCAGTGAAAGATGGGTAAAGACTGTAACGAGAATGGCAATGTCGCTAGCGAATGCGATTACAGCTCCTACCAGGCTCACTTTAGCACTTTCACTGATACCCACCCAGTTCAAGATACCTAGCAGTATCAAAACGCCGATAGTAATAAAGAGTGGAGTTGGTGCACCGCCGATGGCAGGGAACACCACGCTAAAATAAAGAATGCCTGACAGGCTACTGATAGCAGCAGTAAGGAAGTAGTCTACCAGAATAAACATCCCGCCCAGGGCCCCGAACCAGGGATTAATGGCCTGAGCTGCCACCGTTACCACACCACCACCCTGTGGGAAGCGATGTGTAACTTCTGCATACTTCAAGGCGAGTAAGATAAAGACGGACATCGTCAGGAACACGAAGAAGCCGGCCAACCCCTGTACAGTCTGATAGAGAATGCCGGGGGTGTAATAGACAGAGGTTCCTATGTCCGCAAAGACAACTGCCCAGCAGAGAAGAGGGCCAAGCAAATTTTTGCCCGACGAATGTTCGTCCTCTTGATGTTGCACGATGGTTTGTGTGTTTTGAGTCACAGATTCCTGTGCCATACTATTTAATCGTCCTTTGAAAGGGGAAATTATTCATGTTCCTACAACGTGTGGACTACCCTTACCACACTTATGAATAGCCCTGTGACAATATACGTAGTCGAAACAATGTATGCTCCATAGTGTAGCACAGCAAGATAGGACAAGTAAAACCCTTTAAGGGTAAATTTTGACATAATTTTTAGTCTCTGGCTAGTTTTATTGACCTATTTTTAATAATTATGACTTTTTTTCTTATCTATTCTTTAGAAAGATGCATATCCATGCCCTGTTCGTGTTTTTATAGACTTCTACGCAATAAAATACTTTTTGGAATTTCCAGGCACTTATCTACCGATTAATCGAACTACTAGAAAGTAACCGATTGCCAGGTGGGCATTATAGATTGACACGTTGTACCGATACTACGAGAGACATCCAAGAGCAGGCTTATTCATCTGACAGTGTATGGTCGCGCTTGTATTGTGTTCCCGAGATATCTTGAGTGATTCTTGAGGATTGTTGTTTTTCTCTTTACCGCGCATTGAGAAAATACGAGGTATATTTGATCTCGTAGCAGGCGCGAGGAAGAATTGATGGCACCGCAATAGAAAGAGTTAGAGATATGGCAGGAGCACGAATTCTACTGGTCGAAGATGATGACGTCTTACGCAACGTGGTAGAGCGCAATCTGCTGGCACGCGGACACGAAGTAAGCAGTGCCACTGACGTTCAAAGTGCTCTTCATTACCTGCGTATTAAACCAATTGATCTTATATTGTTAGACATCAATTTACCAGATCAGACCGGATGGGACGTGTTGAGGGCCATTCAATGTGAAGATAGTTCCTTCGGCAAGGCCGATGACATGCTGCAGGGAAAATTGCCGGTAGTTGTACTTTCAGCTGTCAGAGTTAGTCCGCATCGTCTGGCAGAATTTCATCCTCTTGCCTACCTGCCGAAACCATTTCCCATGGAAGCCGTCTTGCGCCTGGCCGCTGAGGCTGCTGAACGGCGTGAACGCTGTGCCAGAGCGAAAGTTAATGAGGAGGGATTTCATGCTTGATATCCTAATCATTCTTATAAGTATCGTCTTTTTCCTATGTTGTATCGGCTTCACCGTCGGTTGTGAGCGTTTATAGGAGGTGAGCACAATGAACACACCGCTGGAGTACCTGCTGGTTGGTATTGTGACACTAGCCATTGCTGTATATCTGTTTATTGCCTTGCTGGCCCCTGAAAAGTTCTAAGAGATTGAATATTGAGGAAGAAAAGATGCTTATAACGCCCAATAGCGTCATACAAGTTCTTATCTACCTGGTGATTCTTTTATTAATTACCAAGCCGTTGGGTCTCTATATGACAAAGGTCTTTACGGGTGAGCGAACCTGGTTGGCTCCTGTTCTGGCTCCTGTGGAGCGCGTTTTTTATCGTCTCTCTGGTGTTAACGCTGAAGAAGAGCAGAAATGGACCGCTTATACCATTTCTATGCTGTTATTCAGTGTGGCTGGCATGCTGTTGCTCTATCTGTTCGAGCGCACCCAGCAGTGGGATGGCTCATTCTTTAATCCACAGGGATTTGGAGCAGTCGAGCCCCAGTTGGCCTTTAATACTGCCGCCAGCTTTACTACCAACACTAACTGGCAGGCCTATGTCGGTGAGCAGACTATGTCTTATCTCACCCAGATGGCGGGCCTGGCCTTTCATAACTTCGTATCGGCCGCCACAGGCATCGCCCTGGCCGTAGCCTTTGTACGTGGTTTAACCAGGCGTAGCGCGCAACACCTGGGAAATTTCTGGGTAGATATTACTCGCTGTATTCTATATATCCTGTTGCCAATCTCGATTATTGGCGCGCTGGTCCTGGTGTCGCAAGGAGTTGTGCAGAACTTTAATGCCTATACCCAGGTTGTAACTCTGGAAGGTGTCAAGCAGGTGATCGCGCAAGGGCCGGTAGCATCGCAAGAATTTATTAAAGAGTTCGGCACCAATGGTGGTGGCTTCTTTAACGCCAACTCAGCGCATCCCTTTGAAAATCCCAATGTTATTACCAATATGATAGAGATGCTGGCTATCTTTGCTATCCCAGCAGGTCTGACCTATCTCTTTGGTAAGATGGCTGGCAATACCAAACAGGGATGGGCGATCCTGGCAGCTATGACCATCCTCTTCTTAATCGGATTGTTCATTATTCTGCCAGCCGAGCAGTCTGGCAATCCACTTCTGACTCATGCCGGTGCCAACCAGGCGGTTACCGCTTACCAGGCCGGTGGCAACATGGAGGGTAAAGAGGTACGCTTTGGGATCACCCAGACAGCGTTGTTTACAACGATCACCACGGATGCCTCGTGCGGCGCCGTTAACGGCTTTATCGATAGCTTTACGCCCCTGGGTGGTATGATCCCGATGCTCAACATTGCATTAGGAGAAATCATTTTTGGTGGTGTCGGTTCTGGACTGTATGGCATGCTCATCTTCGCCGTCCTGGCCGTGTTCATAGCCGGTTTGATGGTTGGAAGAACGCCTGAGTACCTGGGCAAAAAGATCGAGCAAAAAGAGATGAAGATGGCTGCCCTGGCGATCCTGATCTTGCCGGCTTCTATCCTTGGTTTCACGGCGATCGCCACGGTCCTATCAGTAGGAACGAGCTCGATTTTAAATCCGGGTCCACATGGCTTATCAGAAATTCTGTATGCCTACACATCCGGTACAGGTAACAACGGCTCAGCATTTGCTGGCTTAAGCGCCAACACACCATTCTATAACTGGACGATTGGCTTTGCGACATTAATTGGACGTTTTGCCTTCGTCGTACCTGTAATGGCTCTGGCAGGTGCGATTGTGAAGAAAAAGGTAGTACCGGCCAATGCGGGCACATTCCCAACGACCGGACCCCTGTTTGTGATCCTGCTGGTCGGGGTCATTTTGATTGTAGGTGCTCTAACCTACTTCCCCGCATACGCGCTGGGTCCAGTAGTTGAACATTTACTAATGCTGGCAGGAAAGAGATTTTAAAGAGATGAGCACTGATTCACTAGAAGCAAAGCAATGGAAGACGCGCCGCAAAAGTGGCAGTTCCATCTTTAACGGGTCGATTATGCGCCGTGCTTTGGTGGGCTCGCTTAAAAAGCTTGATCCACGCTGGCAGCTCAAAAACCCGGTCATGTTTGTGGTTGAAGTAGGCAGCGTTATCACAACCATCGAATTTTTCCGTTTCCTGGTTGCTGGTCCTGCCAGCGAAACCTTTTTTGTGCTGGGTGTCACGATCTGGCTCTGGTTCACCGTCATTTTTGCCAATTTCGCTGAAGCTATGGCGGAAGGAAGAGGAAAAGCGCAGGCAGACACTCTGCGCAAAACCCGCATCACCACGATGGCGAAGCGCCTCAAACAGGGTAAGCGGCAGTCTGACTATCAAGAAGTTGCCGCGCCAGACCTGCGCAAGGGCGACTTTGTGTTGGTAGAAGCTGGTGACGTAATCCCGGGCGATGGAGATGTCATAGAAGGCGTTGCATCGGTTGATGAGTCAGCGATTACTGGCGAGTCTGCGCCAGTAATCCGTGAAAGTGGTGGCGACCGCAGCGCTGTCACCGGCGGCACCCGTGTCCTTTCAGACTGGATTGTTGTACAGATCAGCGCTAACCCTGGCGAAACCTTTCTGGACCGTATGATTGCCCTGGTTGAAGGTGCAGCGCGGCAAAAAACACCAAATGAAATTGCTCTGAACATCCTGCTCGCCAGCCTGACCATCATTTTCTTACTGGCTGTCGTAACATTGGAACCCTTTGCCATCTACTCACACAGTCCAGTATCGATCACCACGCTGGTGGCCTTGCTGGTTTGTTTGATCCCGACTACTATTGGTGGCCTGCTGTCCGCCATTGGTATTGCCGGTATGGATCGCATGGTACAGCGTAACGTATTGGCCATGAGCGGACGTGCAGTAGAGGCCGCCGGTGATGTAGATGTGCTATTGTTGGATAAGACCGGCACCATTACGTTAGGTAATCGCATGGCCAGTCGCTTCGTGCCTCTGAAAGGGGTAGAAGAGAAAGAACTGGCGCACGCAGCGCTACTTTCCAGCCTGGCGGACGAAACGCCTGAGGGACGCTCAATTGTCGCGCTGGCCAATGATCGTTATGGTCTGCACGAAGATGCGGACAACAATGCAACGTTTGTTCCTTTCTCAGCCCAGACCCGTATGAGTGGCGTCGATCTCAATGGTCATGTCGATGGATCGATCCACTCTGTGCGTAAAGGCGCGGCCGAGTCAGTCTTGCACTATGTCAAAGAACTGGGCGGTTCGGCAAACAGCGAACTGGAGCAACTGGTCAATTCAATTGCACGTGGTGGTAGTACTCCATTAGTCGTAGCGGAGTCCCAGAGCAACTGTTCAAATGGCGCGACGAAAAAAGACGCCAGGGTTCTGGGCGTTATCGAGCTGAAAGATATCGTCAAAGGCGGCATGCGTGAACGCTTTGACCAGCTGCGTCGCATGGGTATCCGCACTATTATGATCACTGGCGACAATCCACTGACGGCTTCCGCCATTGCGAAAGAAGCAGGTGTAGATGACTTCCTGGCGCAAGCCACGCCGGAAACCAAAATGCAGTTGATCAGAGAGCAGCAGGCCGGTGGACGGCTGATAGCCATGACTGGTGATGGCACTAATGACGCTCCCGCGCTGGCCCAGGCTGATGTCGGCGTAGCCATGAATACCGGTACCCAGGCAGCCAAAGAGGCCGCAAACATGGTTGATCTCGACTCGAATCCAACCAAGTTGATTGAAGTCGTTGAAGTGGGCAAGCAACTGCTCATGACTAGAGGTGCGCTAACCACTTTCAGTATTGCCAACGACGTAGCGAAATACTTTGCTATCATTCCGGCCATGTTTACGGTCGCATTTCCCGAGCTGGGAACCTTAAATATCATGCACCTGGCCACACCGCATAGTGCCATTTTATCAGCCGTCATTTTCAATGCCTTGATCATCATCGCATTGGTACCATTAGCACTGCGCGGTGTAACCTATCGTCCACTGGGAGCAGGTCCACTCTTGCGGCGCAACTTGTTGATTTATGGGCTGGGCGGACTAATCGTTCCATTTGTGGGTATTAAACTTATTGACCTCCTGCTAGTGTTATTGCATCTAGCCTAGCAAGGGTTGGGGAAGCAAAATGAAGACTATCAAAAAAAATATCCGGCCGGCGATTGTTTTAACGCTACTATTCACAGTCGTAACAGGTTTTCTGTATCCGGGGATTGTCACAGGTTTATCCCAATTGATCTTTCCCTATCAGGCCAATGGAAGTATCCACACGACCTCAGATGGTAAGCAAATTGGCTCCGACATTATTGGACAATATTGGACATCGGCCCGTTACTTTCACGGCCGACCATCGGCAACTCTCTCGGAGACAGACTCAACCAAGAGCGTCCCATATAACGCTCAGAACTCCTCGGCTTCCAACCTGGGGCCGACCAACAACACATTGATCAAGAACGTTCAGCAGAACGTCCAGGCGCTACAGAAGGAAAATCCTGGTACGCCTGTACCCGTTGACCTGGTCACATCTTCTGGATCGGGCCTGGATCCAGACATCTCGGTGGCGGGAGCCCTCTTCCAGATACCCCGTATCGCCAGGGAGCGCGGCCTGAGCCAGGATGTCGTGAAAACGCTGGTTATGAACCATGTGCAAGGTCGTTTCTTAGGCATCCTGGGTGAGGAACACATTAATGTATTGGATCTCAATCTGGCACTTGACGCCTTGAAAAAATAAGGAAGCAGCACAGACCGCGGCACTATACCTATGGCTGCCGCGGCTTTGTGGTATGGTAAATAGGGGGCTGAAAAGGATACCAGAGCTATTTATAATGGGGAAATGGGCAGGTAAATATGAGTACACAACCTCCAGACAAACGCCTACAAGATGATGGTCGTCCAGATCCAGAAGCTCTATTGGAGCGCTATCACTTACGCGATAGCGATACCAGTCATCAGGTCATTGATTTGGCGCTGGCTGAGCAAGGAGGCAAGCGCCGCGGGCGTTTACGTGTCTATCTTGGTTCCGCCGCGGGTGTAGGAAAAACATATGCTATGCTCAACGAAGGGCGTCGCCGCAAAGAGCGCGGATCCGATGTGGTGATTGGGTATGTTGAAACACATAAACGTGTCCAGACCCAGGCGCAGATAGGAGACCTTGAGATTGTCCCTTGCCAGACCATTGAATATAGAGGGGTGTTACTCAAAGAGATGGATACCGCAGCAATCATTGCGCGTCATCCACAGATTGCTTTGATAGATGAGATGGCTCATACCAACGTTGCAGGTTCCAGGCACCACAAACGTTATCAAGACGTGATGGATATTCTCGATGCTGGTATTGATGTCGTAACAACACTCAATGTGCAACATTTAGAGAGTTTAAATGACCTGGTGACCAGCATCACAGGTATTCGCGTGCGTGAAACGCTGCCTGACCGTATCCTGGACCAGGCTGACGAAGTTGAATTGATTGATATTGCTCCCTATGCCTTGCGCCAGCGCATGAAGCACGGCAATATTTATCCGGCGGAGCGTATTGAGCCAGCGCTAAACAACTTCTTCCGCGAAGGAAACCTGACCGCACTGCGCGAGTTAGCCCTGCGTTTGACGGCTAACAAAGCAGAATCACAACTGCAAAAGTACATGACCGAGCACGATATCAAAACGCAATGGTCAACTACTGAGCGCGTGCTGGTTGGTTTTGATCACCGGCCACAGAGCAGGGTTATTATTCGCGACGCCTGGCGGCTGGCCCATGGACTGCATGCAGACCTGATTGCCGTGTCGATCCAATTGACCGGCTATCCGGCATTTATACGTAAAGTTATCGCATGCTTTAAATATGGTAGCGATATGCAAAAGCGATACGCGGAAATGCAAAAGAAAGTGGACGAGCATGCCTTGCTGGCAGAGGATCTGGGAGCCGAAGTTATCAGGCGTACCAGCACCGATATCGCAGGTACGATTGCGGACCTGGTGAAGCAGAGGCATGTCACCCAGATTGTGCTGGGGCAACCCGCGCATAGCTCTTGGGAAGTTCTGCTTTATGGATCTGTTACAAATCGTATTTTGCGCCTTACTTCTGATGCTGATATCCACCTTGTTCCTTTAAAACAGAGAACCGGGCACGACGAATAAGGATGGGAATGGAGGGTGGGGTATAGACTGTTCTTTGTTATTGAACAAATACAATTGATGATTTGTATTTTTGAAACTGTGATATAGCGAAACCAAAAGTTGCTAGAGTGGGAGACGTTCTCGATGAGACGCTTGTTGCTTCCTTTTACGCATGGTATTGATGGTACCGCTTTGGAGTATGCGTTTGTATTTGCGCGCCAGGTACAGTCGACCCTGGTGGTAGGTTCGTGGCTTACGCGCCCTACGGCTGGAAAATCGGGTCGTCTATTATTGGGTCATATAGAGCAATCGCAAGATTTTCTGGCCCTGACAGGCTACAAAGCGCAGCGTTTTCAGGTACCAGTCGAGCCGATAGAACTCTATAGCATTGATATTGCTAAAAGTATGCGGGCCCTGGCCAGTGAAATGGGCTGCGATGCAATTTTATTATTTATGCGCTACGGAAAAATACTGTTGATTAGCAAAGAAGAAATGCAGCAATTACTACACGACAGTCATATTCCTGTACTTATTATCAGATTGCCGGATAGATATCCAACCTGGCAGAAATTGAAAGACTGGTCTATTTTCTGCTTATTGCGCATACACAAATCGGCAAAAAAGAAGCCGGTGCTGATACCACAGACTTAATCACCCATCTGATATTGGCATGAATTCTTGAGCAATTCTGTAGCAACATAGCTGTACCGTAAGTGAAATATTGAGAGATTTGGTGCTTTTCTTTAGGGTTTATTGAGATCCTATGCCATATAATGCATCAGTTATGTAAAGTTGAGCACACCTCCAGGAGCTCTGTGGAAAAATACCCTTTTTATCCTCAGTCGCCGCTGGATTGGTTAACTAAATTCTCGATGCTGTGGCACTATAGGAGAGCACAAGCGATGGATCAAAAGGAAACGTGGATCCTCAATACTACCGACAAGAATGTACAAGATATGCTGGAGGCTGGAGGTTTCATCGATGAAGATGATCCTGCTCGTATTGCTCGCACAGAAATTATTAAAGGAAAGTATCCCAGTCACGAACGAATTCGGACAGTTCGGCCCAGTAAAAGGGCCCTGGAACGGGTAAGTCCGGGACTACTTAAAGCCACCGATGAAATGCTGGCTCCGCCCCAGGGTGGAAGCCGCATCTTTTATTATATTAAGAGAACATTGATCGGCGCGCCACTGGCCAACTCGCAGGCAGAACATGAACGGCTGACCAAAGTCAAAGCGCTGGCGGTCTTATCATCAGACGCTATCTCCTCAGTCGCCTATGCAACAGAGGCCTGTATGGGGGTTCTCATCTTCGCAGGATTAACCTCGTTACACCTGATTCTTCCCATCAGTATTGCAATCATCATCCTGTTAGCGATTGTTGCGTTATCATATAGCCAGACCATTCCTGCTTATCCCAACGGTGGTGGTTCCTACATTGTGGCTAAAGACAATCTGGGAGTGCAGGCGGGCCTGATCGCAGCCGCCTCGCTACTGATCGATTATGTCTTAACTGTCTCGGTAAGCGTGGCCTCAGGTGTGCAAAATCTAGCCTCGATTCCTTTTTTCCATTTTTTTAATGCACCCCATCTGGAAGCGCTGGTGGATGTGGCGCTGGTTGTTTTAATCACAGTCGTAAACCTACGTGGTGTACGTGAATCAGGCTCAATTTTTGCCATTCCTACCTACTTTTTTGTCTTCAGCGCCGCCTTTATGATCATCGTGGGTATTTTTGATGCTTTTGTTATCCATCACCAGCCGCCGATTGCTACGTTCCATACAGTAAATAATCAGGCCGTCAAAGTAACTGAATCCATTTCGCTATTCCTTGTGCTAAGAGCATTTGCCTCAGGTTGTTCGGCCATGACAGGTGTAGAAGCCATCTCCAATGGCGTGCCAGCCTTTAAAAAACCAGAAGCCAAAAATGCCAGAATTACATTGATGTGGATGGCAATTATTCTCGGTTTCTTATTCGGCGGCATTACCCTTCTTACCCTCACCAATGGCATCGCACCGGACCCCAGTGGCAACCAGACCGTGATCGCGCAACTTGCTTCACATATCTTCAGTGGACCGTTGGCATTCATGTTTCCCGTCTTCCAGCTAGGTATCTTGCTTATCCTGACGCTAGCGGCCAATACCAGCTATGCGGATTTCCCGCGCCTGGCATCCCTGCTGGCGCGTGACAACTTCTTGCCCCACCAGTTTGCTTTCCGTGGAGATCGGCTGGCCTTCTCAATTGGCATTGTCTGCCTGGCGATTATGGCCAGCACCTTGTTGCTGGTATTTGATGGCAGCGTCGACCATCTGATCGATCTCTATGCTGTAGGCGTATTCATGTCCTTCACGCTCTCTCAGAGTGGTATGGTATTGCACTGGTGGAGGCTGCGAGCTCAGCAAAAGAGCTGGATGCGCAGCGCTATGATCAACGGAGCAGGTGCTGTGACGACAGCCCTGGTGGCCCTGGTGATTGCTTATACCAAATTCTTATCAGGCGCCTGGATTGTTGTCGTGTTAATCCCCTTACTGGTCTTGATGTTTATGGGCATTCATGCTCACTATAAGCGGGTTGAGCAAGAGCGCACCACTAATATTCCAGCCAGGCCGGCTGATATCAAGCACCTATTCATCGTACCGATTGCTGGCATGGACCGAGTTTCCATCCAGAGCCTCTCCTATGCCCGTTCGATCTCCGACAACGTAATCGCGGTCCATGTTGCTATTGATGCTGAAGACGAGCACCGTGTACGTGAAGCCTGGAAACAATGGCGACCCAACATCGGAGCCAGCGAAAAGACCGAACTGGTAGTCATCGAATCGCCATATCGTTCGCTGACACGGCCCTTACTGGCGTATATTGACACCGTTCACGAACTCTATTCAGACTATACCCTGACCGTATTGTTGCCAGAGTTTATTGTGACCCACCTATGGGAGCACATTTTGCATAACCAGACGGCCCTGACCCTTAAGGCCGCCCTGCTCTTCCGTCCGGGTATCGTCGTCACCAGCGTACCACAACACTTGCCCACGCGCATGGCAAAAACTATCTAGCGCAGAGGATAACAACAAGCTCAGTCGCAAAAACCGCAAGGATAAACCATCAAAAAGCGTAGAAGGGCAGCCGTAGCAGACGCTTACTCATGGTTTACCCTTGCGTTTTCTCAATGCAGGCTGTAGAATCAAGTATGGTTCCACATGTTTTTTGGTCCCGTAGGAACATGCCGGATCGGTTACTCGCCCTCAATCCAAGACATGTATCACACGAGCCAACCCCCAAGAAAGGTAGCATAAAACTGAATGACTATCACTACTCGACCGCGCACTATTGGTGAATTGCGTGATAGTGGATATAAGGTACTTTCCGTTAAAGCAGAAATGCGGAAAAATCTTATCCAGAAGATTCGTGACGGAGAAGAGCTATTCCCAGGGATCATTGGCTACGAGGACACCGTGATTCCTCAGATAGAGAATGCTATCCTCTCAGGGCAAGATATTATCTTCCTTGGTGAACGAGGACAGGCCAAGACCCGTATCGCACGGAGTCTGGTCAACTTATTAGATGAATATATTCCGATTATTGCTGGCAGTGAAATCAATGATGATCCATTTGCACCGATAAGTAAAGCTGGCCGTGATAAAATTGCAGAATTTGGGGATCGAACTGAAATCGAGTGGATATCGAGAGATCGTCGTTATGGCGAAAAGCTAGCGACTCCCGATATTACCATCTCTGACCTCGTGGGCGAGGTTGATCCAGTCCGCGTGGCTGAAGGCCGGTACCTCTCGGATGAGCTAACTATCCATTACGGCATGATCCCACGTACGAATCGTGGCATTTTTTGTATTAACGAGCTACCAGACCTGGCTGAGCGTATTCAGGTTGGTTTGCTCAATATTATGGAAGAGCGCGACGTTCAGATTCGTGGATATAAGATTCGCCTGCCACTGGACGTGTATGTGGTTGCCAGTGCGAACCCAGAAGATTATACCAATCGTGGTCGTATTATTACACCACTGAAAGACCGTGTGGGCTCAGAAATTCGTACTCACTATCCTTACACCATTGATCATGAAATTACGATCATGGAGGAGGAGAGCAGTCGTTTCCTCACCGATGGCTTAGATGTGGCTGTTCCGCAATTTATGAAAGAAGTGATCGCGGAAATCACCCACCTGGCCCGGCGCAGCAACGACATCAGCCAGCGTTCTGGCGTCAGTGTACGTGTCACCGTCTCCAACTACGAAAATGTGCTCAGTAATGCTAGCCGCCGAGCGCTACGTTTAAAGGAGCGGCAGGTTGTACCACGCGTCAGCGACTTAGAGGCCATTATGGCTTCCACCTGTGGAAAAATCGAACTCGATGCTGTTGGTGATGTTAAAGAAGAGCGTGTAGTTCAAAAATTGATTAATAGCGCTATTCTAAGCGTGTTTGGCGAGTACTTCGAGCAACGTGAGTTTGAGCAGTTAGTAGCAGGTTTTGAGCGTGGACTCAATGTCCAGGTAGGGGATGACATGCCTTCAATGGAATATGTCAACCAGCTCTCAAAAGTCGGCGGCTTGAGTAAAGCAATCGACAAACTGCATGGCCGGGGTAATCCAGCCTTAATTGCATCTAGCATTGAATTTATCCTCGAAGGGCTCCATCTGAACCGACGTCTTAATAAGGATGAAGTAGGTGGTAAAACGCGCTATCGACGCTAGAGGATGCGAGCATGTTTAACCGATTTTACCGAAATCGTTATGGTTATACCCGTTGGGATGGAACGCAAAAGATAGAAGGCATTGATGCGGATGATATACTCAACGCACTTGCCGATGATTATATGGAGGATGGCAACCTGCAGCAGGCGCTAAAGCGTCTGATGCAGGAAGGCATCAAGGGACAGGACGGCCAGCGTGCCATGGGCTTACGTGAGATGATGGAGCGCATGCGCAATACGCGTAGAGAGCAACTCAATCGTTACAACATGGCATCGGGTGTAATGGATGATCTGCGAGAAAAGTTGGAAGAGATCAAAAAGCTTGAACGAGACGGCATTCAACAGCGCCTGAACGGTCAGAAGCCAGAGTCCCACTCAAATCCTTCTGAGCAGAGTGGTAAGCCAGGCGAGCAGGGGCAGCAATCTCAGAGGGAAGAGCAAAGACAGCAAGGGCAAGCGGGTCAACAATCTCAGGTGGGAAGTCAGGGTCAGCAGAGCCAGGGCCAGACCGGCCAACAAAGCCAATCAGACCAGAGTGGCACAGAGGGAGATGGACTGACTCCTGAACAGAAGCAGCGCATGTTGGAAATGATTGCGAAGCGTAAGCAAGATTTTCTCGATGGGCTGCCCAAAGATATTCCTGGCCAGATTAAAGGCTTATCTGACTATGACTTTATGGATGAGCAGGCACGCGAAAAATTCAATGAATTGTTGCAAAGCTTGCAGCAGCAAATGATGCAGCAATTTTTCCAGGGCATGCAACAATCATTGCAGAATATGTCGCCGGAAGATATCTCCAACCTGCGTGAAATGATCCGCGACCTTAATAAGATGCTGCGCGAGCGACAGCAGGGTCTCGAACCTGACTTCGACGCATTTATGCAGAAGCACGGCCAGTATTTTCCAGGAGTCAACTCGCTGGACGACCTGATCGAGCAGATGCAGCAGCAATCTGCAGCTATGCAGGGTATTATGGACAATCTCTCACCGGAACAACGTCAGGAATTACAGGACCTGATGGAACAACTGATGGGAGACGATCGTATTCGCGTAGACCTGATGGAACTGGTGCAGAATCTAGAGGCAGTGGCTCCTTCAGATCAGATGCGTACACGTTTTCCCTTCCGTGGCGACGAATCGCTGCCATTGAACGAAGCTATGCGTGTCATGGGCCGCATGCAACAAATGGATGGGCTGGAAGAACAATTCCAGGAAGCCCGGCGATTAGAAAACATGGAAGCCATCGATAGCCAGAAAGTGAAAGACTTATTGGGCGATGAAGAGTACCAATCAGTCGAGCAGCTAAAAGCGTTGATGAAGACCCTGGAAGAAGCTGGCTACATCCAGAAAAAAGGCAATCGCTGGGAGTTAACGTCCCGTGGCATTCGCAAAATTGGACAGAAAGCGCTGCAGGATATCTTTAACAAGATGAAGCGAGATGGTTTTGGCCGGCATGTCAGCCCCTTCCGTGGCGTAGGTGGTGAGCGTACCGACGAAAGCAAGGCCTATCAATTTGGAGATCCATTCCTGCTGGATCTGGAAAAGACATTGATGAATGCTGTTCACCGGCGCGGTACCGGTACTCCCGTCAACCTGGCCAAGGAAGATTTCGAGGTCTATCGCACCGAATTTACGACTCAATCATCGACAGTATTAATGATCGATATGAGTCTAAGTATGATCTATAACGGTTGCCAGCAAGCTGCCAAGAAAGTAGCAGTTGCCCTGGAAAGCCTGATTCGTTCGCAGTTTCCGCGTGACAACCTGTATATTGTCGGCTTCTCCTACATGGCCCGGGAATACAAGCCCAACGAGCTATTGGAACTCAGCCGTTATGATAACGAGCGCGGCACCAATATGGCTCATGGTCTGATGCTGGCTCGTCAACTGCTTGCTAAACAACGAGGGACCAATAAGCAGATCATTATGATTACCGATGGCGGGCCGACCGTCTGGCACGAGGAAGAATATGGCTGGCAATTCGCCTACCCAAGTCCTTTTGCTGAGCAGCAGACCCTGCTAGAGGTACAGCGTTGCACGCGTGAGAACATTACCATTAACACATTCATGCTCTATGACGATCATTGGATGGTAGCGTTCGTCAACCAGCTGGCTCAGATTAACCATGGCCGTACTTTTTATGCGGACAAAGACAACCTGGGAGAATATCTCCTGGTTGATTACCTGAATAGTAAGCGGAAGTTAGTATCGTAAAATGTCTGAAGATCTCTTATCCGTATTCCAAGCAGGATTAGAGCAACTGGGTCTTCCTCAACAACTTGAGGAGGCCTTTTTGCTCTATCGCCAGGAGCTACTGGATTGGAATACGCGGTTTAATTTGACAGCAATCAAAGATCCAGGGGAAGTGTTGATAAAACACTTCCTCGATTCATTATCTTTGCTGCAAGCATACGATCAACAAAAGGATATACGTCTACTCGATATTGGTACAGGGCCCGGATTTCCCGGCCTGCCATTAAAAATCGTGCGACCCGAGTGGAGAGTCACCTTGATTGAAGCTACGGGCAAGAAGATCACGTTCTTGCAGCATATAGTTGACATTTTGCAGTTAAAGAACGTGAAGATCATCCATGGAAGAGCTGAGGATATCGCCCATCAGCGCAACTATCGTGGGGCCTTTGACCTGGTGACTGCGCGGGCTGTCTCCTCATTATCAGCCTTACTTGAATGTAGCGCGCCTTTTTGTCGCGTAGGGGGAGCTATTGTTCTGCCAAAGAAAGGGGAGATGGGAGAGGAACTGGCACAGGGGAAGCAAGCTGCCAGCCTGCTTGGGACACGCCTGACAGCCGACGTTCCAGTAACGCTGAAAGGGCTGGACGATGGCCGGCGACTGTTATGCTGGGAACAGTACAAGGTCTGTCCCCTACAATATCCTCGTTCCTGGGCCGTACTCACCAGGAATCCCCTGGCATAAACTTATCAATACATTACAGAAGGGGATACACGAAGCTATGCGTGTATCCCCTTCTGTAATGTATGAACCAGCTTATTTAATAGCATTTCTCGGATAATGATTATCATAAGTTGGCTCGGCCAACACATCCTGAATCTGAAGCGTTTTTCCGCGCTGTGGGCTCAACGAAACCATAACGATCGGTGTTTCCAGAACCTCTTCCAGGCGTTTCAAATAATTCTTTGCAGCAGCAGGCAGTTCATCATAAGTGCTGATGCCACTGGTACTGCTTTGCCAGCCTTCAATCTCCTCATAGATAGGTTCACAGGCGGCCAGATCATTTGGAGCGGCAGGAAGGTTATGGATCGTTTGTCCACGCAGATTATAGGCGGTACAAATTTTGATTGTAGGTAGCGTATCCAGCACATCCAGTTTCGTGATGACAGCAGCATCCAGTCCATTAATTTGCGCGATAAAGCGTCCCGCCACGCCATCAAACCAACCGCAGCGACGTTCGCGGCCATTATGAATCTTGTATTCATGGCCACGCTCACGTAGTATATCAGCTGTAGCAGCATCAAAGATTTCAGTAGGCATTGGGCCGCTACCGATGCGTGTCGTATAGGCCTTATAGATGCCGACGACGCGATCGATGCAGCGCGGAGGAAGTCCAGCTCCCACGGCCGCATTGGCTGCCATCGTAGAGGAAGATGTTACATACGGATAGGTGCCAAAATCTATATCCAGCAGTGCCCCTTGCGCACCTTCTAACAGAATAGTCTTATGTTCCGAGAGTGCATCCAACAACATTTTTTGTGTATCAGCGACATGTGAATATAATTGCTGACCATATTTAAAATACTCGCCATGAATTTCTTCTAACGAAAGAGCGGGTTGTCCATAAATCTGGGTGATCATACGATTCTTTTGTTGAAGAATCATCGACAATTTGGCGCGAAATGCATCAACATCGAGTAGCTCTGCCATTCTGATCCCTGTGCGCGCATGTTTATCCACATAGGCAGGAGCGATACCACGAGGAGTGCCTTCTAATTTTTCTCCTATGCGCGACTCTTCCTCCAGACGATCCAGCACAAAATGATATGGCATAACGACATGCGCCCGCTCACTAATATAGAGCCGTGAAACATCGATGCCCTGTGCCTGTAGTAATTCTAACTCATCAAGGAGAGCTTTAGGATCGACAACAACTCCATTGCCAATGATGCAAGTAGTATTGGGGAAAAGAATACCCGAAGGAACGAGATGAAAGGAAAACTCGCCCCCATCATGTACCACACGATGGCCAGCATTGTTGCCACCTTGATAACGCACCACATAATCGGCGCGCATAGATAGCTCATCAACAACCTTGCCTTTTCCCTCATCTCCCCACTGTGCACCAATAACTGCTACTACCGCCATGATCGTATATCCTCTCAGCTTTCTAGGTTCGTCTACCCATGCCTGATGGAGAACCCTTATCCCATTACAACAAATTTGCTTTGCTGCTGTCAATATTCAGGGTTGCAAAATGTAGTTAAGCAACAACTGATCAGTAATCTGCTCAATTGGTGCTTTGTCATCGGTAAAGACTATTCCTCCGTCTGTGCGACCACGTGTAGCCACGGGCAGAACTTCACTAGCAAGTTGTCCCAGCGTTGTATCGACCGGGAACTGAGAAAGATTCGTACGGAACGTTTCAAGCGAGGTTGGTTGCATGGTGGCCATAATTTCAGTATTAATGGTACCCGGCACATTGAAAACATAGACATTTGGAAAAACCGTACTCAACGTATTGACAAAGGCCTGCACCAGACGATAGTCATGCGCAGTATGGCCAGTATTAAGGGCGACCACACCTGTGGGTGAAAGATGGTCACGAACCTGCGTAAAAAACTCACGAGTTGTAAATTGAAAAGGAATATAGGGTTGCTGGAACGCATCAATGGCCACTACATCGTAGGTATGATGGGACGAAGCCAGAAATGTTCGTCCATCCTGAGTATACACATGAAGGTTGGGTTCATTCATATTGAAATAGCGTCGTCCAACGTCAACAATCGCGGGATCGATTTCAGCCCCATCAATTTGAACCTGCGGATAGACCTGAGAAAACTGACGCGCCACCGTGCCTCCAGCCAGCCCGATAATACCAACACGCTTCAATTGATCAGGTTTAAAGCCCTGATTAAAATAAGGAGCGGCTAAAAAGTAGTCCCAGTACCAACCAGTAAGTTGTGCCGTACTATCTGGATTATAAACCGAGTGAATCGCCTGCCCCTCATTCAGAATGAGTTGGCGTGTACCATCGGACTCTTTCGTCACCTGGATGTAGTTATAAAAAGACTCCTGCTCGTAAATCAAATGGGGAATCTCTTTCAATGGACCCAATTGCACCATCTGGACCGCAATCAGCAGTACAGCCACTGCTGGTAAAGGTAATAACGAGGTAACGCGACGCCAGCGAGGGAAAATACCCCATAGAGAGGCCGCGAATAGAACAACTCCAAAGATAAGAAGTGTGCGCCGTACGCCAACGGTAGGAATCAGCCAGAGCACTGGTAAAAAAGCTCCCAGAATGCTACCAACTGTAGAAATGGCATAGAGCGAGCCACTGATACGGCCACTCTTTTTCACATCACGTGTAATCAGTCGAATTGCAAATGGTGAAACGAGTCCAAGCAGAATAACTGGAATAGCAAACAGCAACATCGTGCCAACCAGCGAACCAAGAAAAATGCCGACGGAGACTTGTTCGAGCCCAGTGACAGACCAGGTAAGAATGCTTTGACATACGAAGGGAATAATTATGATGGAAAGAGCGGCTGCCGCAGTAATCACACACAACACATGTGTATGAGGATAGCGATCAGCAACGCGCCCTCCCAAAAAGTAACCCACCATCAGGTAAAGCAGAATCAGACCGATGAGATTGCCCCAAATAAAAAGCGAGGTACCAAAATAGGCCCCCAGGAGACGTGATGCGCACATCTCAAGAGCTAAACTTGTCATGCCACTTACGAACACCAGTCCGCTCAGAAAGTATTTCAACTTTTCCTCCGATTATGGTGTCCCGGTTTGTGTAAATTGGAACTTACCAATCATGATATTGTAATACGCAGTACTTACTTGTGCAAATTGAGCATCCGGTGCCTGAAATTCCAACACAAATGTTTTCCCTTGATGAACAGTCACACAGATAATAACATGTTCCTTTGTTTGATTATCGTTCATATAGGCAATAGCCGCAGTTGACCAGGTTTCGCCTCCAATGGTTGCCGCCTGACCAGTAGGTGGCTGAGGAGCCTCATAGCCAGGTTTACTGGCATACATAGTTTGAATTTCAGCGGCCAATAGCTGATCTGCAGCCGCCGTTGGATTATCCAAGCGCTTGAAAGCAGCAATTTGATCAGGTTGTTGTGGATTGACAAATTGAGCGCCAGTAACATTGGGAAGGGCGCTAGCCTGCCAGCCCACCGGAAACTGATCTATAAAGCCATCTGGAGCACACTGGCTACCGCACCATGTAAAGCCAGCCTCTGGTACTGTTGTTGGAACAGATAGTGGCGTAGCTGTTGCCCCTCCTGCCGGGGATACCGGAGCAGTGGTAGAGGTAGGTACTGCTAATGTAGTTTTATGCGTTGGAAGGGACTTCTGTGTTGCTCTTTGCCGATTATTCTGGCTGGTCACATAAATTGTAGAAAGGCCAACAGCACCTATAACGACCAGCACCAGACAAATACATGCAATAAGAATTGCTGAATGCGAAGGTCCTCTGCGCGATTTTGGTGCAGAGAACTGACTGCTGGAGGGAGCTACATAGCTTGAATGTTGAAATGATTCATAAATGGGTGTTTGTGGATAGGGGCCGCGTGGATTAGAAAGTCCCTGGCTATTTCTGGAAGGGAGGATGATAGCTTCAGTTGCCTCGTGATGGAAACTACTGGGAACACTATTTGCCGCATAAGCTGGATCAAACGCTGGCGTTGCTGGAAGCGCCGGAACTGGTCCAGCAAAATTTCCCTGTGTTGGCATACTGAACTGGGGAGGTCGGGATTGGGAAGAAGGATAGATTACGTGAGCATGCTGTAATGACTGATCATTTTTTGACGACGAGGAATACATATTAGACGTCGTTGGATTGTTCAGAGGACCGAATAGGGTTCCACAACGTTCACAGACCTTCCCAGTGGATTGTAACTCATTCCCACAGCCTGGACATTTCATTTTTTTCTATCGTGCAGATACCCCTGCCTTGAGGCATAGGGAGGAAGCACGCCTCCTTCTGTGTGCTCTTTCGTGTCGTATCCCGCGCGGGAGGCCGGCTTTGATGGGAACTGCCAACTTCCACCGCTTGTGCAGATGATGTGTGCTGTGGAGATAGTCCATCTCGTGCACACTCTTCGGATCCTGATTATAACGTATTTATGAAGGTGTGGCTAGACTTATAACCAATTCGCTAACAATTACAGCATGCTTTAAAAAGCCTTTGGAAAGGCCGTTTGAGCGCGGCTCGTTGCGTCGCCAGAGCTCTTCCGTTGGAATTGCTCAATTTCCAGGAAAGATGATAGCTTCCCAGGCGGCTACGCTCATCCAAATGAATGGCATCGCGTTTTTAACATTCTGCTTAATGCATTAAGACGTTTGAATGGCGATAGGAATAATGTTTAGTCCGTTATTCTCAAAATGGTGATAGGCAATCAGGGATGTGGGAGAGACCTCTCCATTCATTGCATGGAGCGAGGCCTCATCAAAAGGACCTTTAATAATGATCCATGCCCATGGGATATGTTGGTCCTGATTAACACGTTGCATATTCTCGCAATCTGTAGCGCTGGCCATGGGGAAGCCAGTTGGATGGCTATGATAGACACCAATAATTTGATCCGGATAGAGAAGTTCCGTCTGAAGCAGTTCATCTGGAGCGAACTCAAAGTACACAGGTGAAGCCGCTGTATTCTGCAACGGATAGGTTCGATCGACATGCCAATTGCCATCCGCATCGATCTCACCTAAAAGCACCCCACATGCTTCTATATTGGGGCGCTGTGAAATATCCTCGAAAAGAGTAGAAAGCGTTTCTTTTTTTAGCGCCAGGTACAGAGAGGAATATTTATCCATATACGCTCCTTAAACGTGGTAGCGGATACTCTAAATATAGAGATAATAGATGCTTTTCTTTTGCAGTTACTATAGCATGGCTGGCAAGAAAGCACTGCAGTACATAGCGCTAGATATATTGAATTAATATATAAAAGGGATAAGGACAGCTGATGATGCGTAATCAAGCTGGCTTATCCCTACCATTTTAGTGCATTATAACACCAGAGATAAAATCATAACACCAGAGATAAAATCGCGCTCTAGTGTGAAGTTTTCCCCTGGCCCCAGAACTGTTCTACCGGCACGTTTTTGAGATCAGCAATATGCTCAACGACAATGTCGGGAACATAATTGTCCGGGAAAGCTTCTTTTGCATACTTCCCCTGTTTTACAAAGACCGTGGTAATGTGGTCTTTCATAACTTGCTGAACATCAAACAAAATTTTGGGTTTATCATCAATGATAACATAGTGATCGCCGGGGTAGCGCTGTTTAATCTCCTCAATGTGCTCCTGTTTATGCACAAAGAGCAGGACACGACCATTGACCGCCTCGGCCAGAGCACTATTAAAAATTTTGTCGGCCTGATAATCGAGGTCTCCATCAGAGACGATCACGACGGTGCCGATACTATTTAAATACTGTAAAGTTTCAAAGACCTCAGGAAATAAAGCCTTTTGAAAAGGAAAATTCTCAAACATGGAAGCCACATGCTGGAAAGTTTGCCCATCTAACTCAGCTTGAGAAGAACGTTCACGGAAACGCTGCAGTGTCAAAGGAATATCTACGACACCACGTTCTTTTCGTACCTCTTCATAGAGGTTCCAATAGCGCTCCGTCAAGGATGGTCCCAGTTCCACCAGCAGAACTTGATTCTGCTCTTCTTTAATGCTATCGTTATCAAGCAAAGTATTATCGACATCAATCCAGAACACAAGTGTTGACATGAATTCTCTCTCTTATCTATGGTAAATAAGCATAAATCGATTGGAACGTAGATATATACAGAAACCAGATATCATTCATAGCTTCTGTATGTCTGTATACGTTTAATGATACGTTCCTTTTTTTTATTTTGTTTCGATTTTCGTAGATATATCAGAAATTAGTTTGTTTAACAATTGGGTATTGGTGGAAGAACTATGCTGATATATTGAGAGAGTTGTATACTACAGGATGGTCTGCCAGCGTGCGTGATCAGGTGATAAAGTGATGTTCAAGAGGAGCAAAAATGAAAGTTATTTTTAAAAGCAAAGATTTCGCCAGCGTTGAAGGTTCAGGTTTTGGCTTTAATAATCGGCGGCCAATGGCCAATGCATGGCAATATCAGGGCAGGGTACAGCACCGCCAATGGAATGGCACATATGAATGCGAATGGGAACAGAGTGAGAACAAGGCCAGGCAGCCAGAGCTACTGTGGGTGGTACGTGGAGACTCACGGCTCTTTGGCCTGGCAGCTGGCCTCAAATCCAAGGGATTTACCGTCGATGTCGAACCATAACTGCTTTAACCTTTTCCTCGTCCTTCCTCATGGGCTTCGCGGAAGGTCAGGCAGGCCACCATCTTGCTAGAGCAACATAATGGCTATGTCCACCTGCAAATCCACGACAACGGCAAGGGCTTCAATCCTGATCAACTCTTTCCAGGACATCTCGGAGTCCTCTCCATGCAAGAACGCGTCAAAAAATGGCTGGCATCCTCCACATCGACAGCCATCACCAGCAAGGCACCACCATTGACGTACGCTTACCCTCAGTACAAAAGGCAGACACACAACTATAATCCCAGCCGTTGATGTTTCTGCTTTGTTTGTCAGATAAAGCGACCTGGCTTACATCCATTAGCTATGTACTCCATGAGCGCTGGCTACACATAACGTCAGCTCAGCCTGTCTACACGGCCTTTCAGTTAACTGAGTAGCAGGGCGCGAGCGAGATTTTGAATGCCGTGGTGGATCTCTTGCTGGTTGTAGGCGGCATAGCCGAGGAGGAGGGCGTTGAGAGGAGGATATTGGATGTAGTATTTTGAGATAGGGGTGACGGCGACCCCATAATAAGCAGCCTGTTGGGCGACGGTCGTATCCTGAAGATCTTTGGGCAGGTGGGCGAGCAGGTTCATGCCAGCGGAGGCGGCTTTGATGGATATTCGGCCTTCAAGCTCTTTGTGGGCGACTTCAAGCAGGATGGCCTGGCGTTCCTCATAAAGGGAGCGCATGCGACGCAGATGGCGGGCAAAATGTTCTTGAGCCATGAAGTCAGTCAGCACCATCTGATCGAGCATATGGGCGTGGCGGTCGGCGGCGGCGCGGGCGGCCCTGAAGGCATCAATGAGTTCGGGTGGGGATACCAGATAGCCGAGGCGCAGGGCAGGGAAGAGGACTTTGCTGAATGTGCCGATATAGATAACGCGGCCTGCCTGGTCAAGCCCCTGTAAGGAGGCCAGGGGATGTCCAGCATAGCGATATTCACTATCATAATCGTCTTCGAGAATCCAGCTTGTGGTCTGAGATGCCCAGCGCAATAAGGCCAGGCGACGCGACAGACTCATCACCGTCCCAACAGGGAACTGGTGCGAAGGTGTCACATAGGCCATGCGTGCCCGAGGACTCCTGGCGATCCCCTGTGTCACATCCAGTCCCTCGTCATCAATTGGGACCGGTATCAATTGTGCCCCACCGCTCACTAAGGCTCCTCGTGCTCCCATGTAGCATGGATCTTCAATCCACACCTCATCTCCTGTATCAATCAAGAGCTGTACAGCCAGATGCAGAGCCTGTTGTGAGCCAGCCATAATAATGATCTGTTCTTCAGTACAGTGAACCCCACGA
The DNA here is from genome assembly GCF_016587435.1 of Dictyobacter formicarum. The sequence goes on along the minus strand of NZ_BNJJ01000002.1, from coordinate 362,421 downwards.
GCCACCTGTAGATATCTGGCAATCTCTTGCCGCAATGGACGATAGCCAGCAGGATCGCTATAGCCAAAGTCGGCGGGCTGGATATTCTTCCATCTTCTGGTCGCTAGCTGTGACCAGAGCTTAAAAGGAAACTCATGCAAAGCCGGTATCCCAGGGCGAAATGCCTGGTGTTGTACCACTTGATCCCATTTCTGAAATGGTGCCACCGCCGAAGTAGCAATCATCTTGCCACGCTCAGAAAGTGGATCAGGGGGTGGAAGTATTTCATTTGTCTTTTTGCCGCGTGTTTGCTTGTCTGGTAGGCGTAGCAACTCATCTGGCAGTACCTGTTCAACATAGGTGCCGCTACCCACCTTGCCATAGATATAGCCCTCGGACAACAATTGATCAAAAGCCTGGATAACCGTAGCTCGCGAAATACCTAGTGTTTGTGCCAGTGTACGTGTCGAGGGCAACTTAACACCCCCTGGTAACGTACCTGCCAATATCGCCTGCCGCATTGTCTCATATAGCTGCCGATACAACGCAACTCCGGACTCTGGATCTAGCATCGGCGAAAGCAGTGAAGCCTTCAGTACATTATTATCCATCAATCTGCGTTCAGCCCTTCTATGCGTCTGAAGTGGTATGGCTATTATAAAAGAAAATGGTTCTGTTCACAAGTCCATTTTTGTTTTATCATTGCCTCACCTATGAATGCAGGTTTCAGCATTGTTAAAGCAAGGGATTCTAGCAGGAGAAGGAGTAAGTATCACATGGATTTTGCGCTTGATAAGCAGATTGTTTCCCAGGCCGCTGCTATTCGCTCATTAGTGGCACGTATTAGCTCGCCCACGTTGGATAGCGAGCGACCATTTATTTTTTCGGGTATTGGTACTTCTTTGCATGCCTGCCGCGTGGCCGCTTATTGGTTGTATGAACTCAGTGCAGGGCGCATACGTGCCAGTGTACTCAACGCCCATGAACTGGCTCTTTCCGCGCCAATCTCAAGCCAGGATCAAGTTATCGTAGTCAGTCATCGCGGCACAAAACGTTTTCCCCGAGAGGCCCTCACGCGCGCACGCCAGGCAGGAGCTCTAACCATCGCCATTACCGGCTTAGATGCACCTGTTCAAGATGCTGACTTCACTATCCAAACATGTCCTGGTGAATTGTCGGGAACACATACAGTTTCATATACAACCGCATTGACCGCATTGGCGCACCTGGTTGCCAGCGTCACAGGAGAAGCGGGACGTCATTTTCTATCAGCTATCCATAGTGTCCCCGACGCTATCGAGAGTACGCTAGCGCAGCCTGCCCCTCGTGCTATTGCAGAGAATCTGGTAAATCGAGAGCCGATCCTATTAGCAGGTATGGGCATAGATGCTATTACAGCAGTCGAGGCAGCCCTTAAGATTAAAGAAGGAACCTATCAATGGGCTGAAGGTATAGAGACAGAAAACGCCTTGCATGGACCGCCAGCGGCCATACGTGCAGGTATGGGAGCCGTGGTTATCACTCCTACCTGGGAAGATGGAGGGCGCACCCAGGTTTTACTAACGAGCCTGAAAGATCTAGGGGCAAAGGTCTATACCTGTGGAAGCGGACAAGAAGATTTGAGCTTTACCGCTGTTGAACGCCTGGCACGACCGCTGGTAGCTATTATCCCCCTACAGCGTTTGACCGCCGAAATCGCCAGGATCAAACACAGCAATCCAGACGAGATCCATCGTGATGTGGAACCCTGGAATATAGTAATGGGCAATATCATACTATAGTATCGAAGTGATGTCTCACATCAGTTAGGAGTTGAATATGTCAAACTCAGAGAATATATATGAATTGCCAAAAAATCTTCCTGTGCCGGTTGATGATGGAGCATGTAATCACCTTACTGGGCTCCAACTTCCTTCGGTATCTTTACAGTCAACTGTCGGTTCTCTAGTCGAGCTTGCATCATTGCCAGGGAGAACAGTACTCTATTGTTATCCTCGCACCGGACGGCCAGATCAGGACTTGCCAGATAACTGGGATCTAATCCCGGGAGCAAGAGGATGTACTCCACAATCATGTGCCTTTCGCGACCACTATCAAGAGCTTCAGCAGGCCAGGGCTACGCAGGTGTTTGGAATAAGCACCCAGGCCAGCTCCTATCAGCAAGAAGCTGTACAACGCCTTCATCTGCCCTTTGCCTTGTTAAGTGATGCCGCATTGGCTTTCACAAACGCATTATCCTTACCAACGTTCGAAATTGCGGGTATGACCCTGATGAAACGTCTGACACTCATTAGCGATCATGGGCGTATCGTAAAAGTCTTCTATCCAGTATTTCCTCCTGACAAAAATGCCACGGAGGTTCTTTCATGGCTCTCAGAACATCCTCTGGATGACTGATTTCAATGAATAGCGCCAGCAGCTTGTGCTACCTTACAACAACCAGTTGTTGTAAGGTAGTTTTTAATGGGTGAAAAGAGCATATGGGATACCTTGAATATGTAGAATATGGAGAGGGCCGCTTGCGTAATAATTTCCGAGAATATTGAGAATTGTAATGGCGAAGAAGGTGATCAGGGTGAGGATCACAACCAGTTGATCAATGCGGCGAAAGCGCAACTCTGTCAACCAACTACGTTTACCACTGCCGAAGCAGCGTAACTCCATGGCATTGATAATATCTTCCGCCCCCACAATAGAGCCAATCACCAGAGGCACTATCAAGGGAGCAAGCCGAGCAATTTTACCAAATACGCCGCCGCGAAGCTTATCGATTTCAAAGCCGCGGGCCCGCTGAGCATCCATTGTCGTACTGAAATCGCGCCCAACGGTCGGCAAAAAACGAAAGGTTAGATCGACCGCATAGGAAATATTATCAGGCACACCAAGCCCTTTAATAGCGCGCGCAATGTGGCTGGGATTGGTTGTATATGGGAGGGAGATAGCCAGAAATGCGATGCCGAAGTTACGCATAGCCTGCGTCGCGAGAAACGTGAGATTTTCGATGCTAATAGGCAAAGCAGTGATGCCAATAAACGGTGAAGAGGATGTAAAGCCTATAAATGGCAACTGATAGAATACGTGGGGAGTTACAACATCAGTACCACGAATGATAACGCCTCCCGAGACAAAAAAATTGGAGAGGACAATCATAATATTCAGCGCGATAACAAAATACCAGGTTCGCCTGGTTTCCGACCACTTCAAGTAAGTTTGCCGATAGTACAGCATAGCTCCAATCAAAGCAGCGAGTATAACCCAGAAATTAGATGTTTGAGCAACAGCAAAGCTGAATGCGAAGAGTAAAAGCAACTTTGCCCGCGCATCCAGGCGATGGACAGGTGAGTCACGCTGAATATAAGGAAAATTGATCAGCATACTAGAATCCCTCAGAGTGCCTCGCGGCCTAGGGAACGCAGGCGTCCCCACGTTTTTTTCAGTGTTGGTGCAACAGGTGCGCATCCGCGCACCTGTTGCACCAACACTGAAATGACTCCTGAGCACCGCAGGTGCGAAAGCTCAGGAAGGCTGCAGGCGATGATCTTGCGAATCAGACACTTTCTCAATTGCGATAGCAAAAGGCGCGAAAGAGGCACACAGATAACTCTGCATGGCTCTTTCGCACGCTTTGTGTTGGGAGCTTATCTTATGAGCGTCCGCTCCTGCGTACCGCAGCATTATAGGCCACGAGTAGAATGGGAAGCAAAATCAAACCATTAACCAGATCTGTCAATCCGGCTGGCAGAAAGTTGACGGTTGTAGCTGCCTGGACCGTCATTTTAGATACCCAGATATCTGTATAAGAAGCAAAAGCAATACCAATGATAACCCCCACAGCGCTAAAAATTTCGGCGATCACAATGTTGCGCGTCTTATAGTAGCGACCCAGCGTATAAATAATAGCCAGACCGGCAATGAAGCCAATCAGGCCATTACCGAGATCCCAATTCCAATAGACACCGCCACCAGAGATCCAATCCGCTACCAGATTGCCGACGCCACCCGCGAAAAGGCCAACCCATGGCCCAAAGAGGACTGCGAATAAAAGTGGAATGACAATAGCTGGACGCAACGAGACGTTACCTCCGCCGATTTGTAGCGCATTGGTAAGCAAGCTCAAGCCAGCATATAGAGCTGCCCCCAGGGCAGCATAGACAATACGGCTAACGCTTAATTTCCAGGGATTGTTCTGGGCAGATGTTTGTGTCTGTTCGGTAACCGCCATGGATGTTCATCCTTTCTGCATATCTGTTAAATAAAAAATCCGAGATGAAGAAAAAATCAACAAAGAGTCCTGGCCGTGAAATATTAAGTTTTAATCTTTGACGCCTTGCCTGGAAGCTATATAGCTCAACAACGACGTAGGACGTAGATTACAGCGTTCCAACAGTTCAGGGTTATTAAGTACCTGTAGTGGTGGCCCATCTGCTACAATATTGCCCTCCTGCAAAAGAATGACACGCTGCGTAAAGCGCAAGGCGAGATCCAGATCATGGGTAATAAATAAGAGAGCATCCAGAGAGGGCAACTGACGCATATATTCCATAAAGGCGATATACGCTTTATAGTCCTGACCGGCTGTTGGTTCATCAAGCAATAAAATTTTACCCTGCATTGCCAGAACCGAGGCGATCGCCACACGTTTTTGTTGTCCAAAACTCAAGGCAAAAGGAGACCGCTCCTCAAACTCTTCAATGTTAAGGGCCGTCATCGCTGTTTGCACTGCTTTATCCATACGCTCAGGCTCGAAGCGCAAATTTTCGGGGCCAAAGCGAACTTCCTTACGGACACTTGGGGCAAAGAGCATCGAACCAGGACTCTGGAAGACATACCCAATTTGTGAAGTAAGTTGAGCGACACTCAGTTTGCGCGTCTCTTCGCCGTAAAGCAGTACTCGCCCCTTTGTGGGTCGGAGTAGTCCTAGTGCTTGTTTCACAAGTGTTGTTTTGCCAGAACCGTTTGGTCCGAGCAATGCGATCGTCTCTCCTGGATGTACTTCAAAAGAAACGCCATGTAAAATTTCCGGCGAAAAGGTACTATAGCGATAATACACCTGTTCAAACTGCAAAATAGGTTGATCTGTTATGGTCTTTTTTTGAGTAACAATGGGCCGAATCAAAAGCTCTTGAGCTTTATCTGGCTGATGTAATGTACGCAAGGTTGCGTCAATAGGTAGCTTGACCTGTTGAGGATCAGCAACCTGTAAAAATGCATTCGTGGGGCCAAAGAAAACCTGGCGACCGTGCTGCATTAATAACACCTTATCAGGCTGCAAGCGCAGCGCCTCTTCTACTCGATGCTCGACAATAATAATAGTATGACCCTTGGCGCGCAAATCCAGAACAAGGCGTTCTAGCTCATCAACTACACGTGAATCCAGATTAGCAAAAGGTTCATCAAATAAGAAAACAGATGGTCGCATTACCAGGATACCCGCGGCGGCCACCTGCTGTCGTTGTCCGCCAGACAATGCAAATGTAGCCCGCCCCAGAACATGCTCCAGGTGGAGTTGCTCTAATACCGCATGGATACGCTGGCGCATCTCTTTCCGTGGAGTAGCTAGATTCTCCATTCCAAAGGCAATCTCTTGTTCAACCGTGCTCCCAATAATCTGTTTGTCTGGATCTTGCAACATCGTGCCTACATAGCGTGCCAGTTCAGATAACTTCAGTTTGCTTGTGTTGTGGGCTAGAACTTGAATAGTACCAGTTAATATACCTTTATAGCTATGGGGGATAAGTCCATTCAAGCATTTAAGCAGTGTGCTTTTCCCACAGCCACTGGGGCCGGCAATCAGCAAAAGTTCGCCAGCAGGCAACTCGAAAGAAATATCTCGTAATGCTGGGGGAATCTCGTTAGAGATGGATGAAGTAGATGATTCTTCATCCTCATAGCGATAACGGAAATTCAGTCCATGTACCACAATGGCAGGAGATATGGTTGAATTCAGAGTATAATCCTGTTGCTTACCCATTGTAATTCGATCCTGCTTCTCCCGATTCTATGATGATGTGCCACAAACCAGCCTGTTATCTTTTATTGCTAGCAGGTTACTTTTAATAGTACAGGATAAAACGGCTTACTGTCAATTTTGACTGTGGTGATCAAATAAGTAATATTACCTGATTATGCGCATTAATTTATATTAAATATGCCAGATTCGTTAATGCAAAACAGTTGTGGGATCTAACTCTTGAAGTGAACACTAGGACTAAAAGCCAGCATCCAATGTATATAAAGCACATTATGGATGTTCAGGTGATGTACGCCAGGGCCATTTAATTTCTGTAAGCAATGTTCCTCCTAGAATTAGCAGGCAACCAGTAAATGAGCGTAAACTGAGTGTTGTGCCATGCCAGAGGTAGTCGACCAGGGCCGCAAATACGGGTTCGGTCGCAAAGATCAGGGCCACTCTGGCAGGCGTTGTATATTTTTGAATGTGTGTCTGGGCCAGATAAGCCAGCGCAGTCGCAAAAACAGAGGTCACGACCAGTGCTATAATCACGGCCGGCTGTAACAGGATCGCGCGTTGAAAAACTGATTGCCAGGGTTCAAAGATAAACACAGCGACTGCGCTAAGTACTGCTACAGTAGAGAGTTGAATGAACGCCAAAGAGTGGGCAGAAGCAAGTCCTGAAAACTTACCAGTATAAACAACCTGCAAGCCAAAGGCGATCGCACACAGAAACGCCAGCACATCTCCAGGATTAATAGTACTTATATCGATAAATGCCAATAAATAAAGTCCAAAGGTGGCCACTCCGACTCCGGCCAGAGTCAGGACTGCCGGACGTGACCTTAAAATCAGCCATGCCAGCAACGGAACCAACGCCACTGACAGCCCAGTTAGAAAGCCTGATTTGCCAGACGTTGTATAGAGCAGGCTAAAAGTTTGCAAGACATAGCCAAGGAAGAGGAAAAATCCCAGCAAGCCTCCACTTATCAAGGTACGCGAACGTGAAAGCGCCGCAGGTGACATTGAGTTTTGAGTTTTCCTGGCGAGGAATGGAAGAAGGAACAAGGCAGCCCAGCCAAAGCGTATAGCCACAAACAAAAATGGAGGTATCGTTGCGATCGCATCCTGTACCAACACAAATGTCAATCCCCAGATTGCAGCAATGAGCAGCAGGGTGCCATCAGAAAGCCATCTTGTTTTTTGCATCATGTATGATTCCCTCATGTCCGGTAGGAATTATAGCTATAAGTATAGAAGCGTCAATAAACATACAGTCACTTATCATAGAAGAAATGATCTCACCTGACAAGCAACATTTTATTCTTATAGTCATAGGAGCGCTGCGACATTAAGACGAAGGAGCGCCCATGTGCTATACTATGAGCTAGATTATATGCTCATATAGATTAGACCTGATGAGTAGATACGATATTTCTCAGGCATAGAGATATAGGGCGTCCTTGGCATTGGAGCCTGTCGAAGGACCGCACTGGACCAGGGCGTCTGGTTTGTGCGGTTCGTTTTTTGCTCATCAGGAATTCACCTCAAAGAGGCAAAGATACGTGAAAGAAACAACAGAACCTGCGATGGGAGAGATGCATTATTTCCCAACAGTACTCGACGCGATCGGGAATACCCCACTCGTACGTCTCAATCGGATTGCCAGCGATGTTCCACCGCTTGTACTTGTCAAAATGGAAATGATGAATCCGGGCGGTAGTGTAAAGGATCGCATTGGTCCAAATTTGATTGAGTACTGCGAAAAACAAGGTTTATTACGACCTGGTGGTACTATCGTTGAGCCAACAAGTGGTAATACGGGGCATGGCCTGGCAATTGCAGCCGCAATTAAAGGCTACCACTGTATTTTTGTAATGACGGACAAAGCAAGTGAGGAGAAACGTAGCCTGCTACGTGCTTACGGGGCCGAGGTGGTGATCTGTCCAAGTAGTGCAACCCACGACTCACCTGATTACTACAAAAACGTCGCACACCGACTCGCCGAAGAGATACCAGGCGCCTGTTGTCCGGATCAATACTCGAACCCAGCCAATCCAGCCACGCACTATGCTTCAACTGGACCAGAGATCTGGCGTGATACAGCGGGCCGTGTCACTGCATTTGTAGCAGGTATTGGCACAGGTGGAACTATTTCGGGTACGGGTCGCTATTTGAAAGAAGTCAATCCGCAGATCAAAATTATCGGCGCAGACCCTCCCGGATCGGTCTATTCTGGCGACACGCCGAAGCCATATAAAGTGGAAGGCATCGGAATGGACATGTTCCCCCGCAACTACGATTCTTCCCTGGTAGACGAAGTGATCCGCGTTGACGACCGTACATCTTTCCACTGGGCGCAACGACTTGCCCGTGAGGAAGGTATTCTAACCGGCGGCTCAGCCGGCACGGCCCTGGCCGCTGGCCTGACCTATGCCAAAAGGTTGACCGAGAATGATGTTGTGGTCATCCTGTTGCCCGATACAGGTCGAGGCTATCTAAGCAAACAATTTAACGAAACCTGGATGCGCGAAAACGATCTGCTGGTGCAGGCCGAGAGTGACCAGCCGACTCTATATGACGTTCTAACGTACCGCCGCACGCATTCACGCAGTATGCCATTGGTCGTCAGTGTACACCCCGACGACTCTGTTGCAGATGCCGTCGAGCTTTTGCGCCGTTATGGCATCAGCCAGACACCCGTTATCAAAGATGGCCGCATGATTGGTAGCCTGACTGAAGACCTGCTCCTGCGCAGATTAGCCAGTGGAGAGCCACTGAATACCTGTGCGGTTGGTGAGATTCAAGGCAATGCCTTCCCCACCCTTGAAGCGAACACACCAACCAAAGATGCTTATCCGGTTTTCAGTGATTGCACATCGGCGGTAGCCGTTATGCATGGAGATGTGCTTGAAGGTATTGTAACCAAGAGCGACCTGCTTGAATTCTGGGCGCACCAGACCCACGCCTAATAAAGACTAAAGTCCAATAAAAACACAGCGGGCAAGAGGTGACTACTTTTCAGTCACCTCTTGCCCGCTGTGTTTTTATCACACTGAGATCCATAGGGTTCGCGCCTTCGGCTCCTGACGCTACGCGCCTTCGGCGCTCAAAGGGTTTTTATTCGTTGGTGCAGTATGAGCGCTTTGCGCTCATACTGCACCAACGAATAAAAAGGGCTCGGGTGTGTATGTACCCGCCTGTACGGGGGGCACCTGGTTTCCCATGGTGATGGACTTCAGAATTCTGAGAGATGATAAATATACAAGAAGAATGATACAATATTATGTCCTACAACGAAATAGTCTGGAAAAGAAGGGGCTAGAGCAGAAAGAATTCTGAAGCCATGAAAAGATATATGTTTCATGACAGTATATTGTGGAATTGTTTTGGTCTGAGCAAGCGTAGAAGGAATGCCAGATGCAAGTAGAAGCTCCGGTATATGTCATGGGCGACATCCATGGACACCTGCCTGCCTTGCATAGAATCTTGCAGGAAGCGCATCTGATCAATAAGGATCATCATTGGACGGGCGGCGAAGCGTCCTTATGGTTTATGGGGGATCTGGTTGACCGAGGACCAGACAGCATCGGCGTATTAGACTTTGTGATTCAATTACAGCAAGAAGCGCAGGAAATGAGCGGCCATGTTGATTGCCTGCTTGGGAATCACGAACTGTTGCTGCTGGCTGCCTATTACTTTGGCTGGCGTTCAACAGAATTGAGCAACAGCTTTATTACGAAATGGCGTCACAATGGAGGAAAGAAATCCGACCTGATAGGGCTCACACAGGTCCATCTCACATGGCTCACAGATCGTCCAGCTATGGCCCTGGTCGGAAATATCCTGCTGATTCATGCAGACGCAACCTTCTATACACGTTATGGCCATTCAATTGCAGAAGTCAACGAAACCTTCAAAAAATTAATGAAAAGCAGCAATACCCTGGCCTGGGAAGAACTGATTGAAGCATTTGCTATGCGCGAAGTTTTCAGCTATCCTCACACAGGGAAAGAATTTGCCGAGCGTTTCTTATCGATTTTCGGGGGAAAGCAGATTATACACGGACATACCCCTATCCAGATGATGTCGGGCGGCCCAGCCAGGAATGTGACGCAACCTTTTGTGTATGCCAACGGGCAATGTGTTAATGTGGATGGCGGTATATATATGGGTGGGAGTGGTTTTATCTACCAGTTAACCAATTTTTAGAGAAAAAGGTAATTGCAACATAAATTGATCCTTTACTGTATTGACAAATAACAAATAATTGATTACTATGAAATGAAGATGTTAATACTTCAATAAGAAAGGAAGGGTAATTATGCGGCCAGATCATTTTAGCTATCAAAGCAGCACATACCAACTGCCGTGTAACGCGCGTAATGCCCGGGCAGCACGATAGTGATGCGAAAGCCTTATGAAGTATTCGAACATACCGCAGATATTGGCATACACGCCTTTGGTAAAACCATCGAAGAACTTTTTTGTCACGCCGCACAGGGGATGGAAAGTTTGATGGTCGCACCAGAACAAATACGTGTTATGACCAGTCGCCAGATCAGCGTTGAAGGGCACGACCCCATCTCGCTTCTCATCGCCTGGCTCAACGAACTGATTTTTTTATTCGATACTGAATATCTCCTCTTTCGCCACTTCGAAATAGAAGCCATCACAGAAACACAAGTGATAGGCCGAGCTGATGGAGAGCCCTATGATCGTCAGCGCCACGATTTGAGCAGCGCAATCAAAGCCGTGACTTGGCATGAAGCCTCCATCATCCGCACCAACGACGGATACCAGGCCCGAGTCATCTTTGATTTATAGGTTCAAAGAGTTTCTTTCATTTCTTCCCTATGGCTGCATCGGGCTTTTATGCATGTCGCGCATTTTTATCGACACACTATGCGTTGTGAAAGGCATGTGATGACCTTATGCCATTTTAGTGGAGCAACGCTGTGCCTGAAATTATAGGGATTTTGATGTTCCTATGCATAAAAAAAGCTCTTGAGATTCCTAATCAACTTATGCTGCAGAATATTAGAGAGAGGTGCGCCTATGAGCACACTTATTGTGCCAGTTGCTGTAATTGAAAAGATAACCCCGCATAGTAATGCTGACGCATTAGAACTGGCTTACGACCACTGGTTGAACGGACCAATCCTAAAATTGGCCGGGTTGTTCTAAAATATGTAAGCGATACCTACCTGTTTGGCGAAAAGACCGACTACACAGATCAGTAAAGCGGACAAACACAGCTGCGGTGGTACGTTGCCCTCACCTTCAGGCATCTTAAAGCAGGATGCTACCGCACTGTTTCTATAGTAAAGAGGAAAACGAATGGGCGAGAAAATTCCATTGGAGCGTATTGATGATAACCGCTGGCGCATCCCCAGGCGTTATAGTGAAGCAATGAATGTATCAGGGATAGTCTATGCGGACAACGAACTGATAGAAATGATTCTTAACGACAACGCCCTGCAGCAGGTCGCCAATGTGGCAACGCTCCCAGGAATAGTTGGGCATTCTCTGGGTATGCCCGACATCCACTGGGGTTATGGATTCCCTGTCGGTGGGGTAGCAGCCACCGATGCCGAGAGCGGCGTCGTCTCTCCAGGTGGTATCGGCTTCGATATCAACTGTGGGGTGCGCCTGCTGGCCACCGACCTGCTACGTGATCAAATTAAAGGTAGCGTTGACCGACTTGCCGATGAACTTTATCGCAATCTGCCATCGGGAGTAGGTGGAGACGGCATGCGCCTGCTAAATGAAGCAGAAATGCGCAAAGTAATGACGCATGGTGCGAGGTGGGCAATAGAAGAAGGGTATGGTGTTGCAGCTGATCTCGAAGTCACTGAAGAGAATGGTTGCCTGCATGGTGCCAGGCCCGAAGCGGTTAGTCGCCAGGCAATCTTGCGTGGTATGAAGCAGCTAGGCAGTTTGGGTTCAGGGAACCATTTCTGTGAAGTGCAGGTCGTGGATCATATCTATGATGAAAAAGCTGCTACAGCACTCGGACTTGCTCAGAAGGGCCAGATTGTAGTGACCATACACTGTGGTTCACGAGGATTCGGACATCAAATTGCGGAAGACTATATCAAGCTGGCGGAGTCAAAGCAGCAGAAATATGGTTTTCATCTGGTCGATCGGCAACTGGCATGCCTGCCCCTGCAATCTGAGGAGGGTCAGGCCTATCTGGGAGCTATGGCCTGTGGAGCCAACTTTGCCTGGGCCAATCGTCAACTGCTCATGCATGGTGTACGCCAGGCCTTCGCCAGTGTCTTTGGCCGCAAAGCGCGCACCAAAGATATGCCGCTGGTTTATGACGTCTGCCATAACATTGCCAAGATGGAGGAGTACGAGATCGATGGTGAAATGAAGAGAGTTTGCGTGCATCGCAAAGGTGCCACACGCGCCTTTCCGGCAGGACATCCAGCGGTGCCAGAAAAGTACCGAGCAGTGGGCCAACCGGTCCTCATCCCTGGCGATATGGGGCGCTATTCATTTATGTTGGTTGGCGCACCCGGTTCGATGGAGCAGAGCTTTGGCTCCTGCTGCCATGGCGCAGGCCGCCGCTTGAGCCGTACAGCCGCAAAGAAGGCGGTGGGGAGTAAACAGTTGATCGAAATGCTGGAGAAGAAAGGTGTCACCGTGCGGGTGCACAGCAAGAACCTGCTGGCTGAAGAGGCCCCACAGGCCTATAAGGACGCACAGCAAGTCGTCAATGTTGTGCACAACGCTGGCCTCGCCAGCCTCGTCGTACGTTTGAAGCCAATCATCGTCGTGAAAGGGTAGAAAACTAGATGGCGATGGATTAGAGGTAAGACAAAAATCCATCGCCGGGTATGTACTACTTTGACACGATGAAAGACATTGCTCTCTCTGACTTTGATGGTTAATAAACTTGTTTGTCATCTGCACAGCATCTTTGTCAATAAATGCTTGAGCGTGCAGATCTCATGGTGCTTCTGTGCAATGAGACATTGCTGCACAGAAGCACAGAAGTTGCAGAAGATACACAAAATCATGGACAGAATCAAAATGCCAATTATGCTGGACGACGAGCAAAACTAATGGCACGCCCTTGCAGATGATCAAAGTACACTGCCAGAATGATTAGTAAGCCGATAGCAATTTGTAGGTAGAATGGATCGATAGCAAGCAGGTTACCTCCATTTGCTAGCATACCCATAATAAGGGCACCTATTACGGCTCCACTCACCCGGCCTTTCGCGCCTGAGAGGCTCGCTCCACCGATGACAGCACCGGCAATAGCCTGCAATTCATATCCAGTTCCGGCAGTTGGAATACCTGCCCCAAGACGTGAGCTCATAAGAACGCCAGCCAATCCAGCCAGTAAACCACTAATACAATACACCACAATAAGCACAGTATTTACTGGCACACCGGAAAGGCGTGCAGATTCAGCATTAGAACCAACAGCATAAACATAGCGCCCGAAAACCGTTCGTTCAAGTACGAATGCGGATACGAGGGCAGCCAGGAGGAGAATCCAGAATAGACTGGGTAAACCAAGGAAAAAGCCATTCGCAATAGCATTGAAGCGATCAGGAAGGGGAGCAACGGTTTTGGCTCCAGTTAAGAGGAGCACCAGTCCTCGTGCAACGCCAAGCATACCCAGGGTAGCGATAAATGGAGGAAGTTTCAGACGTGCTACGAGCAAACCATTGATCAAGCCCGCAACCAATCCGACAGCTAATCCTGCCAGGATAGCCAGCGGAATGGGTACTTTAGCAACGAGAAGGAGTGCTGTCACACCTCCGCTTAAACCAAGAACAGAACCCACTGACAGATCAATACCACCAGTCAGGATAACAAATAGCTGACCAATTGAAAGAATCGCGAATACTGCTACTTGTCGAACCAGGTTATCGAGATTGGTAAGGGTGAGAAACGTGCTTGTTGTCAGAATAAGCGCCGCAATGAAGATCAGCAGGACCAGGATGCCACCGCTTTCCCTTCCCAGACTGATGGGGGTTCGCTGTTCTGCCGCCTGTGGCTGTTGCTTTGTCGTTATAGGTTGTTGCGAGGCGGGAGGAATACCAGGAGCTGCCATAAATTGTCTCCTTTCTGCTATGCACTTGTAGAAGTGGGAGCGCTACTTGCCAGGTGTAACACTGCTTCCTCTGTCGCGTTTTCTATCAGTATTTCTCCAGTTACTCCAAAGTCATGTAGAACTACAGCCCGATCGCAGATTCCGAGCAATTCGGGCAAATACGACGAGACTACAACAATTCCCAGGCCTTGTGAGGCCAGACCACCAATAATTTGATAGATATCTGCCTTGGCTCCAACATCAACGCCCTTCGTTGGCTCGTCCAGTAGCAGGACCTTCACCCTGGTTGCCAGCCAGCGACTGAACAATATCTTCTGTTGATTTCCACCAGAGAGCGATGAGACGGTCTGCTCACTTGAGTGGTATCGTAAGCGTAAGCGAGGCACCAGTTGTTGAAACAAGGAAACCTCTTTTTTGCGTGAGATGACGCCAAGCTTAGAAACAGCCGCCAGATTCGCGATGGTTACATTTTCTCTGAGTGAGAGGTCCGCCAGGATGCCTAACACTTTACGATCTTCAGTAAGCAAGCCAAGTCCGGCGTTCACTGCCTGAGCAGGAGACCCTGGGCGAAGGAGAGTTCCATCAACGTACACCTTTCCAGCGTCAATAGGATCAGCACCAAAAATCGCGCGTACTGTTTCAGTACGACCCGCACCTACCAGCCCTCCCAATCCAACAATCTCTCCGGCATGAACATCAAAACTAATAGGATAAGGGCTATCCTGTAAACGGAGACCCTGAACCGATAATAACGTTTTCCCAAATTGCTTATGCTCTCTTTGTGGGTAAAGCGCCTCGATCTGGCGTCCTACCATTGAGCTAATCAATGTATCATGCGTAAATTGGCTTGTGGAGCCTGCCGTAATGAATTGTCCGTCACGCAATACAGTGATACGATCACCAATTTCAAAGATCTCTTCAAGGCGATGCGTTACGTAGAGAATGGCAACCCCTTCCTCGGTCTTGATGTAGTGAATGAGTCGCAAAAGGTGCTGTGCATCCTCATCGGAAAGCGCTGTTGTTGGCTCGTCAAAAATGACGATACGTGCATTGGCACCCAGCACTTTGGCAATCTCTACCATCTGACGCGTAGCAAGGGGGAGATTGGAGATGTATGCAGCAGGATCAACCCTGTTTAATCCAACACGCTCAAGCATACTGACCGCACGTGCACGCAGCTCCTTTCTGTTAACGATCCCATTGAAAGTCGGTAGGTGTCCCATCAGCAGATTTTCCTCAACGGAAACTTCGGGCAGTAAACTCAATTCTTGATAGACAACACCAACTCCAAGTTCCCTGGCCTGGGCAGGTGTTGGCGAACCAATATTCTGCCCATCAATGAGGTATTCACCACTATCACGCGAGATAGCCCCTGTCATGATTTTAATCAGTGTCGATTTGCCCGCCCCATTTTCTCCTGCCAGACAAAGAACCTCTCCTCGATGCATGTCAAGAGAAACATCTTTGAGCACTTGAACGGGTCCAAAGGACTTAGAAACATGTTGTAGTTGCACAAGCGGTGATGACGTTGCTATGGCCATATTCCTATTTCCCCTTCGTGGCAGGAGGCTTCAACAACTTTTGAACCTCAGGAGTATTCATATTGCTCAAATCTACCAGGACTGCTCCCGGATCCAAACTGGGTGGAGCATACCTTCCTTGAGCGCTCATAGCAGCAGTGACAACCCCATGATACCCAAAGTAATAAGGGTTTTGAACCACAATAGCCTTCAATGCGCCATTTTTAACTGCATCTATCTCTTGAGGATCAGAATCAAAGCCAACCGCTACGATACGATCCTTGGCTTTATTCTCCTGGAGGGACTGCGCGACACCATTAGCAGAAACGTTGTTATCAGCAAAGATTCCAACGAGGCGAGAATTGACGGAAAGCACATCGTTTGTCTGGGAGAGCGCTGTCGCTGTATCATTGTTATTATAACGATGAGCAGTAACTTTCAGATCCGGGAAACGCGCTTTCAATTGATTCTGGAACCCATTATCGCGATCAGTAAGTGATTGAACACCCGCGACTGACGACTCGATGAGTATTTCACCAGAGTTTATACCTTTCTTCTGGAGAAGTTCACCAAGTCTATCTGCAGCCTGAGTACCCGCTTTCACATTATCGGTGCCGATAAAACCATCGCTAGGAACAGTTGCTCGTGTATCAACTGTAATAACTTTAATATTCTTGCTGCGCGCCCGCGAAATTGCTCCGTTAAGCGCATATGAAGAGGACGGAGCAAGCACGATGGCATCAACATTACGCGAAATCGAGTTTTCAATCAAGCGTGCCTGATCAGAGACATCAGCTTCGGAAGTAGCCCCGAAGAGGCCAACCTGAAGCCCCCAATCCTTTCCTGCTGTCTGAGAACCTGCTAGCATAGCCTGCCAGAACTGGGAGTCGGTCGCCTTAACAATAACGTCTACATGCTTGCTAGAAGCGGGAGCATTCGCAGCACTCGCTTGTAATGTAGTCGAAACGAACAGACGAGAGATCAAAATACCGATGATGAAGGCCACCAGAGAAATAGCAGCCACGGTAGAAAGTGTAAAGGGGGTCTTAAAAAACCTGGACATACATTGCTCCTTTGCTGTAGTCAAGACTATCTGTATTCACTCTATGTTTGCCAAATCACAGCTACATACAAGGAGAATCGTTATGAAAAATAATCCCTACGAAGAGCAGTGCGCGCAACGAGTAGTGCAGATAAACAGGCAACCCTCGCTGCTGCTCTGATCACATGATACACATTACCCCTGGTCGCCCAATTGTATTGAAGCCATCACACTGCGAACTTCATGCATGTAAGGGAACGATGAGATGCCACCATATCGGGTACAGCTAAGCCCCGCTACGTGATTCGCAAGTGTGCCTAGATTACGGATATCACGCTCTGAAAGCGTGAGCAGTTCAGCCGGTGTGCTCATACCTTGCTGAACAAGCTGGTACAAAATCGTACCCATAAACGCATCACCTGCTCCTGTGGTATCTACCGGACGAACCAGCATCGCAGGTACCTCTATCTGGTGTTTATGGGTGAGCAACAAAGCACCACGAGGACCACGTGTGATGATGACAAAGCGAGGCCCTTTCTCCAGGAGCGCATCTCCTAATCTCTTCAGTTCGC
Source organism: Dictyobacter formicarum (assembly GCF_016587435.1). Next base: position 345,281 of record NZ_BNJJ01000002.1, on the reverse strand, counting down.
TTGGCTCTAATGTATCTGTTGCAAAATGCTCTTTCTCCTCTATGAGAAATTCAGCCTCTTCTATACTCAGTTTGAGGATATCGACCTGCTCAACAACTTTTGTCATAATGTTGTGTATCGTGGAGGGAGAATCCCAAAGTGCTGGACGAATGTTGGCATCAAATGACACGATAGACCCAGCCTGATGTGTATGCTCAATTGCAGCAAGAGTTGCTGATCGTCCTGGCTCGGTAGAAAGTAAGACACCACCCACATGACAAACTGCGACATCGTTCCAGGCATCCCAATTGAGATCCTCCACACGTAACTGACTATCGGCAGTCTGCTCACGAAAGAAGGTGAAATGTCTTTGCCCATCAGGATGTAAAGTCACCAGTGCTACAGTCGTGAGCGTGGTTCTGGCTAAATGAGTATAGCGGACATCAACATTATTATCGATGAGTGCCTGCATCAATAGTTGGCCGAACTGATCTTCAGAAAACGCCCCTATAAATCTCACAGATCCACCCAGACGTGCAATAGCGACTGCGACATTAGCTGTTGCGCCTCCGGCATGAGGAGCATAACAAGCCTCACCCAGTCGTACTTGTTTTATTGGGATGAGATCGATGAGAAGTTCACCCAAACTAAGAATATGTTTCATAGCTGCACCGCATCAACTGAGAGCGCTATATTCATGGGTATGTTCTACGTGAATTAGTCTAGCTAGTAATCACACGTTCTTGCTTGCTAAGAAGCTTCATTTTGTACAACCGTTGTCATCTGGAGTCTCTGTAAGGTATGCAACAACCTACTCTATCCTTTGGTAAAGTGGGGGACATAGTGGTGCTATCTATGATTTATTCTGGTCATCCGATGGTCGTTATCTAACCTCAGTATCCGATGACAAGACCGCTATAGTCTGGAAGGTTGATGGCTCTGCGTAAGGAGAAGATTGATGCTGGTGTTTAGCCGCCCAGGGGTAAGAATTTTTTTGATTTAGGATACGGTCAGCTATGTCGTCTGTCACCAAATGTTTGCGCAGGTTGTTGCTTCCGTACGCGGAGCCATCCGGACCGATAACTTAAGGCATAGAGCCCGAAAGCGCAGAGCAACCAGATGACCAAAGCCAGAAAGAGTGCCAGCATACCTGGTAGCACCTGAAGGGTCAGGCTAAGTACGATCGCAGTTATAACAAAGGCCAGAGCGCCAATGATTGCTCCCTTTGCATCCTCTTCAGCTTTGTGTTTCCCATCCTCTCGATTGATAATGGTCAGGCTTGCTAGTAGAATGGCTGGAAAGGCCATAAATATGCCCCCGATGCGACCATTTGTTAGCAGTGCAATAAGCGCAGCAATGACAGAGATGGCACCACCAAAGAAGAAGCGCAGAATATAGTCTTTTATCTTAATTTGCTTTAGCTGTGAAAGGTCCAGTTGCCATAATTTCATTGCTCATGCATACCTTTCTATAGAGGGCATTTTGATCTACCGATGTATGTCGCGAAGAATGTTGGTAGTAGTTACCTACCATTTTAGCGATACGCTCAACAACACAAAAGCGCACAGCGAACCCAGGCACCAGATAAACAATGAGAGGAGCGATCCTCGCAACGCCTTATAGCGCCGTATGGCCGGAGTCGCCACAATGCAATACAGGACCATACCGATGGCACCAGCAATGGCTCCTTCTGCGGATAATGTTGCCTTATCTGCCCCCTGCATAATAAGGGTGATTGCCAACCCTGCTAGCAGGACTGAAGGAACAGACGAAAAGATACCAGCAAACTGTTTCGGCATGCAGATTTGAGAGATCAAAGCAAACACACAGACAAGCAGCCCTCCGGCAATAAATTTCGCGAGATATTCAAGAAGCATGGGTGGTCCTCCTATCCAAAAGGATTATCGTGTGGAACACGACGAGTCCTATCTCAAAGCCGTGCTTTTTTCCTGATCAAAGTTTTTATTCTATTCTTTATGGATAGGCACGGTAACCACAGAAAAAAGTATCGCAAAGTGCAGACTTCTGTGATACTTCTAGTACGAAGCGAGTAATTGAGCGGATGCAGCGAGAATAGAAGCCGATCCAATTGCGTCCATTCTCGTTGCATACTAAAAGCATTTGAAAGATAAAATATTATTTTGCTTCGTTATGCTTGTTTTTCTCCTGCCATTCAAGCTGATTATAGTTGTGCGTAGCCTGAGGATCGTCCGCTGATTTGCGACCAGCATCAATCCAGACGTAACGCAAGATGAGGCCGCCAACAAGGATGAGCAGAGAGGCGAGGATATTGACCTCGCGTGGTGTGGATTTGCGCCCTATTTTCCATCCCAACCGCAGCAGCAACGGTGTGTGATGAGTCCAGAACCGACGGTGCCACCGAGCAAGAGCATGCCATTACGCTGGCTAAAAAGAGGTTTGCCAAGCGAGCCAAGTGTGGGAGCCAGTGCGGAGATGAGGCCCAGTTCTGTCGTAGCAGCGATGATTTCGGCGTTTTCTAAGCGTTGCAGTGCATTTCTATGCTGTTTACTTCGACCTAGCGAAAGGATAAATGAGATCGCAGCCAGAGCAGTGGAGAGTCCAGAGGTGAAGAAGAAAGGACTTTGCCGTCCTTCACATAAACCAGTTGACCGCATCCGACTGCGCAGTAAGGACAGACGCTGCGAAAGACCTGCGCATCCTGGATACGCAGCTCCAGATGTTTGCTGCGCTCACTGAGAGGGTTAGGTACCATCCCTATGTGCGATCCCAGTATGCCACTGATATCAACATTGTCTCTGAGTTGGACCTGTGCATCTTTATCGGCAGATATCCGTTGAGCAAGTTTGCCAAATAATGTCGCGAAGACAGCCATTACGAGATTCCTTTCATACCAATTGATAGTTACTACTGCCCACTACTACTTAGCATAAATCTATCACGGGGGCTGTTGAGTGAGGGTTTCAGGGGTCTCCTAATTACCAGACTTATGACCCAGGGAACACAGATAAATTTGGTTGCTGTCTCCTTGAGAAAAAAGCTATAGAAAACAGGCAGGGTTAAGGTTAGAGGATAAAGTGAAATAGGCTACTGTAGAAAGCCTATTCATACAGGCAATGAGATACACCTTTAAAAGACAAATCGTTCTTTTTTATCTAATGTTGAGTATCCGTTTTTTTTGTGTATTCGTATACCATAGAGCGGTTACATGTGAAACCGACATGATCGTTTGACAAACGTTACGTATGTCATAGAAGGAGGAATCATATGGCATCTGAACACGAAAAAAGAAGCGCTGCTGGACATAAAGGTGGAGAGGCTGTAAGTCATGAACAGCATCAAAAAGCTGGACACGCTGCCCATGGAAGTGGGAACGCCCACGAGTTTAACAGCCGCGAAGCTCATGAAGCTGGAAGTAAAGGTGGGCATGCTGCTCATGAAAGTGAGAACGCCCACGAATTTAACAGCCGCGAAGCTCGCGAGGCTGGAAGTAAAGGTGGGCACTCCACACATCATAAATAGTATATAACCAAGCTATGACGTTTGTGGCGCATGGAGCGAGACAATATCTCCTCCATGCGCTCTTTATTATATTGCAGAATCTATGATCACATACGGCAGCGTCCCATGTGTCTCAGTGTGATGGTTTTCCATACTGTTGTGTGAGCTGGGCTAAGACATTTACAGGCAAAGATTGATTTTGTGGCACGAGAATATGGATATATTCGTATCAATGCTAGTGAACAGTTTATAAAACAAGCCATCGATAATAATTAGATGTTTTTTTGAACTGGTGGAAATGTAAGAGTATTTGTGTTGAGCCAGCTGGATAACTACCTCTATTGTCGCCGAATATACTATGTCGCCGGGTTGTGTCGCAGGTGGCTACTAAATAGGGAGAATGAAGAAGATCATGTGGTCATTTTTGCGCACCCATAGCGTCTCCTCGCTTTTAATTTCTCTTTGGCTCTATGAGCATTCACTTTTCCTGGCTTATTTACTGTTGTTTATAGGTTCCTTTATTGGTCATGCTCTGGTAGGTCTCCAGTCCTATAACTCAACTGAGCTAGAACATGCTCAACCTGCGGTTTCGCTGACAAGCTATGTGAGCAGCCCTCTCTTCTGGCTTCAATCGGTGCGTAACTGGCAGGCAGGTTTTCTCTCCACTGGATTGTTGGCTGCTTTCTCCATCTTCTTTCGTGAACGCGGCTCTCCAGTTTCGAAGGGTTTGGAGCAGTCGAACGAAGAGACTGGTGAAGAGGGAAAAGAGTAGATTCGTATACCACAAATGAGGAAGTTTTGAAGCTTTCTTGAGTTTTTCTGAATAGTTTATATGATTATTTTCTGTATAATGCTCAGGATACAGATTGACTAATGTAAGATTGCGTATTTCGCATCTCAAGTAGATAAATAGAATCGGTATTTAGTGAGGAATAATTAGTTATGTCATATGATCCAAATTTTCCATTCAATAATGGAGTGCCGCAGAATAATCCCGAGCCAGATGATGATCACCGCACAGTGCCCATGCAGACAAACTTTGAAGCACCACCTGCAGGGTTTCCACCCTCTGACTATGATACGCCCACAATTGCTTACGGACAGCCAGTGCTACCTGCTGTCCCCCCGTCTCAAGGTGTTGTTCAGCCAGGAACGGGCTTTAAAGGGAATATGCCACCTGCTACGACTGGGGGATCCAGGAAACGACCGAATAACAAAACATTACTGATTGGAGGCATAAGTGTCCTCGTCTTGCTACTCCTTGTGATTGGCGTTTTGTTCATCTTACCGAATCTGACAGCAAGTGCTTCTAATCAGGCTACCGATCCTACATCGGTTGCTGTTACAACTCCTGATGCTAATGCTACCAGGCCAGCTAACAAAAATATCTATGCACCCTACCTGGCACGTTATCGAAGCACTATTCGAAGTCAGATTGCTCAGGGTTTGCACATGCCCGTCGATCAGCTTGTGTCTCGGCTAAAGGGAGGAGATACATTAAGCAGTATCGCCTCCGCTCAGGGAATCTCCAGCAGCCAGTTGCAAACAATCGTTAAAACTGCTTTTCAGCAAGGATTTCAGCCGGCGATTGACAGCAGTAATCTGACTCAAAAGCAAGTAAGTACTTTAATTAATCGAATGTTAAAGCAGCCTCAAACCCTTGATCGTTATCTGAATGTACAAGGCAGAAACAGCGCCAGACCTAAAGGAAGTGCAACCCCTACGGCTTAAAAAAGCAGAAGGGTCGGTTGCCCTTCTGCTTTTTGTTTTTTGATCTAGAGCAATGCTTAAAAGACGCGGAAATATGCTTCGAAAAAGCGTTCAGGATGAACATCCAGAGCAACTTCATGTCGTGGAGAGGTCTGGTTGGCCGTCCAATATGTTTTTCCTGCTAATTCTTTGTTATCCAGTTCTACCTCTACAGTACCTGGCGTAAAGGCACAGATGGAGGAATCAAAGATCGTCGTGGCAGCCAGAGGATCGTGAAAAGTAACCTGATCGCGCTCTTTAAACCAGACATTGGCAAAATCCAAGACCGGCCGCAAGAGCGGCGTGACACATTTCTCACGAAACTGATCAGCATTCATCGTTACCCGGGTAGTGACATCCAGACCGAGCGAACGATGACGGCGCACTGGTGCCTGATAGACGATATGTGTTGCATGTGGATCGTTAAGCGCGTTCCATTCGCGCTCAGGATGTCCTGCCACTTTATCGGTAAACACACCACACATCAAGACTAACTCTTTTAAGAGTCCAGGAATTTCAGGATCAACACTGAAAAGTAAGCCCAGATTTGTCAGGGGACCAATACCTAACAGGACCACCTCGCCAGGATGAGAGCGGATAGTCTGGCGCAAAAATTCAATTGCCTCACCCTGGGGAAATACCGTATCGTGTTCCCATTTATCCAATGCTGCCGCCTGGGGAGCCTTTGGCTGCTGAGCTTTGATTAACAATGGATTTTCTACGCCTGGCAAGATGGGAATATTTTTGCTCGCGATTTTACATAACGCACTGGCCATCATGGCACGTTTATTCGCCTCACCCGAAACCGTTGTTATACCCAGCAAATCGCATTCTGGCTGGGCGAGCAAATAGGCAAGGCAGATTGCGTCATCGATGTCGCTACCGATATCTGTATCTAATATAACTTTTGTTGACATAAATCCTCCTCAATGAAAAGGTAACATGTTACTGTATAGCTCTTCTTTTATACAGTTATGTCGTTATGCATAATTATAGCTACTTTACTGACCATCAACAATTAGTAAATAGCTTATATACAACGAGATAGTATTATTACCACTTCTTGCAACTTAAAAAAGAAGCATCTTTATAAGAACGAAAAAAGCTTTATACGCTTGCCGGATAAAGGATGAAAGGATGAATACTATTCTGGATCAGGTGAATAACATTGATGATGAAGAGCTTGCCCTGCAACTCTTAGATTCGCTGCAGAGTATTGACACTTCGGCAGAAATTTCGTCTTATGTGACATGTGGTGGAAAGATGTACTATGAGTGGTGGATTGCAAACCAGCATGGTATAAATGCAACAATTGTTGAGGCGGTACAGAGCATGTTTTTGGGTAAACTGCAAAGTATTCTATGTTAGCCTCCCTTTCAATGAAAGCTTTCAAGCACACAATAAATTACAATTGAGGATTTGAAATAGATACTGATGGTCCAACACCCATGACGGTTGGACCATCAGAAAGTATGCGACATTGATATCGCTATGGCAAGATCAGATGGAGATCACCAAACTCATGCCAGAGATAACCTTGTTGAAGCGCTGCTTGATAGGTCAACTGCAGATGATGCCGATTAGCAAGTGTTTCTAGCATAGCAAGATGGGTTGCCTGTGGTTCATGAAAACCTGTAAGCAAAGCATTTATGCTACGTATGCCACGTTCCGGCGTGACAATAGTACGCGTCCAGCCTTCCCCCGGATGCGTGATGCCATCGGCCGTGGTAACGGTCTCCAGGGCACGCACAACGGTCGTGCCCACAGCAATCAAGCGTCTGCCCTCATGTCGGGCAACATTTATCAGCCCGGCTGTCGTAGCAGGGACTCGATAAAACTCCTCATAGGGGAGCTCATGGCTCTCCAGACTGGCGACTCCAGTATGCAGCAGCAACGGCACGATTTGTATACCCCTGGCGATCAAGCTGGTCAACAAAGTTGGCGTAAAGGCCCGTCCAGCTGATGGCATTTCTGAACTACCGACTTCATTCGCATAAGTAGTTTGATAGTAAGCGATAGGCCACTCATCCCTGACATAGCTATAGCGAATGGGGCTTCCATAATTATTGAGATAGTCCTCTAGCGTTGTTGTAGCGGGAAGCTTCAGCGTAGCGATCCACAGACGAGGGGATTGCTGACTGTTGCTATCAGAGTTGCGATAGTGCTGATCATGAGGCGTATGCAATGTTATAGTTGCATCATTTTGCAGGTATAGGGTTTCGCCCGGCTTGATATGGAAGAAAGGTCGTGTGGTTTTCCCTTCATATTGACGAATTTCAACGACCCACAGGTCAGCTGGAAGTCGAGTGGAGAGATGCACTACTAAAGGGGTACCATCAACGCGTCTGGCTTGTAGAGCTGCCCGCATCGTAGCACTGGTATTGATGATCACCACATCGCCGGCTTGTAAAAAGTCGCCAATATGTTGGAACCGGGTATGAACAATGTGATCATTTGAACGATAGGACACCATGAGTCGAACCGCATCACGTGTAAGTCCACGCGCCTCAGGAGGCATTGTGGCTTCTAATTCAGGTGGCAGAATAAAATCCATCGCCTGTATCGCGGCAACAGGCGAGTCGTCAGAGTAGAATGGGTCAGCGTTGACATACATCATAATTATTGGTTCCTTGCTGGTAGTGCGCGGGCGAGATAGCGTCCGCTGGGGTAGCGCTGAGCAATGAGTTGTAGAATACCAGGGACGCTTTCTTCAGGCAGTAGACGGTCACTAATATCTTCTCCTGGAAACGCCGCCTGATGCATGTCGGTTCTCATATCGCCCGGGTCGACCCAATAAACGGATAGGTCTGATCGCTCAACTGCCAGGATTGCGGAGAGATGTTCCAGCGCTGCTTTACTGGAGCCATAGCCACCCCAACCTGCATACACCTCCTGTCCGGCATCACTGGTGATATTAATGATGCAAGCGTTGGATTTAAGTTGTGGTTCAAGGGTCTGGATCAGCGCCAGAGGAGCAATTACGTTGGTACGATAGACTTGTTCAAGGATGTCTAGTGGAAAAGAGAGCAAATCAGGTTGCGGACTGGGCCCAAGCATGCTGGCATTATTGATCAGCACATCGATGCCGCCCAGCGTTTGCGCTGCCTCCAGCAACTCCTGGCGGTGAAAGGCATCTCCTACATCGCCAGAACGCGTTTGTACATGAGTAAGCGTCTGTAATTCTGCTCTGACAGCCTCAAGCGGCGCGGGATGGCGGGCATCCAGCAGTAAGTTCCAGCCCTGTCGTGCGAGCTCGCGTGCCAGTGCACGGCCAAGTCCACGTGATGCTCCTGTAATCAGTGCTGTATGTGATAGTGTCTCAGTCATATCCTGTACTTCCTTTCGTGGTGAGAGAAGTGGTGATTGTTGTTCTCTGCTCATACTTTAGGCGATGGGGGCGGATATGACATCGAACGAGAGGACAGTGTTTAACTGTCCTTTTGGGCATGGCCTTGTTTTATATCCTATCGATTTTTATGAAAACAGGGAAATCATCCAATAGAATCACCTGATCGGAGGAGTTCGTCGTATGACTAAATTGATACACTTTTAGCAGGCACCTTATTTCTAGCGTAAAAAGGAAGCAGAATATGAGCGATGAGGTCTCTCAAATGGGCTCAATGCGTGGCATTACTGTATCCCGTGAGTATGGTAGTGGAGGTGGGGAGATTGCGCGTATGTTGGCTGACCATCTGGGATGGACGTTGATGGATGCGCAGATCATTCAACTGGTAGCGCAGAAGCTAGGTATCAGTAGGGCTATTGCCCAGTCACATGATGAGCAGGTAGAAGGATTTGCGCAACGTCTGTTTGAATCGACACAATATTTTATGCCGCCGGTTGCCCTGAGCGAAGTTATCGGGCCCTCAATTAATGACCTGGCCTATGGCCATGCACTGGGCCAGGTTTTGCGAGCCGCTGTTGATATGGGTCATGTTGTTATTGTCGGTCGTGCCGCGCAAGTAGTCCTGGCTACCGATAGAAGTGTGCTCCATGTCCGGATTGTCGCTCCACTGGCGCAGCGTATTGTTTATGTCATGCGGCGTGAAAGCTTAGATGCAAAAGCAGCGGCAGAACGAATCAAGCAGAAAGAACATCAGATGCATCAGAGCATCAAAGAGCAGTATGGGCGGGATAATAATGATGCTCATCTTTATGACATTATTATCAACACTGGCGTGTTAGATTTGCATGCTGCCGTAGAGCTAGTTTGCCTGGCTCTGGCCAGAAAAGCCCAGAAGCTCATGATACCAGCAGATCAACTGGGGCCAGCCTCTGGCTTGAAGCCCTATCCGAGTCGTCCCGATGAAATTCACTGACCTTCTTCAACCTGACAATGAGAAAAGTATGTTGCTCTAAAAATTCTTGTCCCCTGGTTTTGGGCGATGGCTTGGCACTTTGATCAGTGAGGATAGCTTAGTATGCCTCACCGATCAAAGAGTGGGAGTATAGGTGTTGCTTGGCATGAAGCCAGGTCATAACGAAGGTACCTGATGTACAGGATGTTCGGCTATAGAAGTGGCAGCGTTTTCTGTAGAGAACGAAGGCAATTGGAATGCTGAGGCCAGCAATTCAAAGGCTTTACTACGATTTTTGTGCCCATACACCATAGCTGAAATCATCAACTCATCGGCACCTGTTTGCTGTACCAGATTAAGCAGTTGCTCGCGCACCACTTCAGGACGACCAACTATTTGTTTACGCCGCGTCTCACTTACCACTGCCTGTTCTGCCATCGTATAGTGATAGGTCCGAGCCTCTTCTGGAGATGGCAGAGGACCTGCATGGCCTGTGCGCAACCGTAACCATGCCAGCGCCATAGCCGCTGCTAACTCTTGTGCTTGCTCATCGGTTTCAGCGCAGATAACACCAGTTGTCAAAATGACCCTGGAAGTCTGCATCTGTTTAGACGGAACGAACTGATCGCGATACATCTGAATCGCTGGGAGTGCAAACTCAGGATTGATATGATGAGCAAAAGCAAATCCTACCCCCAGAGCCGCTGCTGCTTGCGCACTAAAATCGCTAGAACCTAATAGCCAGATAGGGGGCAGAGAAATGTTAGTTGGAATTGCTTTCACTGACTTAAAGGGATGCCCGGCTGGGAACGTTTCATCTGCGTTTGAGAAGGCCAGCAGTTCGGCTAATTGTTCTGGAAAGTCGTCGGCATTCAATGTCTCGCGGGAGCGGCGTAAGGCCAGAGCAGTTCTGGGATCGGTCCCCGGGGCGCGTCCAATGCCCAGATCAATGCGTCCCGGATGCAATGCTTCTAATACCTGAAAATTTTCCGCAACCTTTAATGGAGAATGATTGGGTAGCATAACGCCCCCCGAACCAACGCGGATGCGACTGGTTGCCTGGGCGACATGACCAATCATAATTTCTGGCGCTGGACTGGCTGTCATACTGGTATTATGATGTTCAGCCAACCAATAACGTGTATAGCCCAGTTGATCAGCCAGGCGGGCTAGCTCAATTGTATTATGTAATGCCTCTGCGCTGGTTGAACCTGAGTCAACCGGCGAGAGATCGAGAATAGAAAGAGGAAGTGACATAGTAATTTCCTTTTAGTAGAGTAACCCAAAAATTAAGTATACAAATCTTTTCTTGTTTATATAACACTGAATATGGCAGAAATTATCCCTGACCAACGGACAGGATCTGTCGCTCTTGTGCACTCTTCGGTTGTGATCAATATTAACAGGCTCTGTAGCCCGATAGGGGGATTTCTTGACAAGAAAAGTGCTTTTCTATATACTTAATATAGTTGATCGATTTAGTCGACAATAGAAAGATTGATAAATGGAGAAAAGTTATGGGAGGAAGTGGGATGTCGTCTCCATTGAAATTAATGTGCATTTTAGCGCATCCAGATGACGAATCATTAGCCCTTGGAGGTACACTGGCGAAATATGCCTCAGAGGGAGTTGATACTTCCCTGGTGGTTGCAACCCGAGGTGAGCGAGGCTGGTTTAGTGATTGGAGCAGTTATCCTGGAGAAAAGGCGCTTGGAGAGATACGAGAGCAAGAATTGCGTCGAGCCTGCCAGGCTCTAGGGGTTAAACATCTGGACTTCTTAAATTATATAGACGGAGATCTCGACCAAGTAGAGGAAAGCGAAGCCATCTACAAAATCGTTTCCTTGTTGAGGCAGGTACGTCCTCAGGTTGTCGTTACCTTTGGTCCAGAGGGTCTTTACGGACATCCAGACCATATTGCTATCTCACAGTTAACAACATCTGCAGTGATGTGTGCAGCTTCTCCCAATTATCCCTATGCTAAAGAAGCAGGAACACACAGCGTCTCAAAACTCTATTATCGCGTATCACCTGAGGCATGGTTCAGCCAATACATGCCCATTTTTGGTAATCTCATCATGACTATCGACGGCCAGGAGAGGCGAGCTACTTCCTGGGTTAATTGGTCCATCACAACCAGAGTAGACGCCACACAGTACTGGAAACTTGTCTGGCAAGCCATACAATGTCATCAAACCCAGATACCTGCCAAGGCCATCCTGCACAATATATCAGAGCAAGAGCATCAACAATTATGGGGTCTGCAGGAATACTACAGGGTCTTCAGTCTGGTAAATGGGGGGCGTAAAGAGGAGCACGATCTTTTCGAAGGACTGCATTTTTCCTCTCAGGATAGCAAGGAGAAGTCTTTTAGTTTGATTATTTCTCCACTTCAACAAGTTTATTAATGTAGTTTATTGTTATAATCTTCAAACTGATTGTGAGCTCCATCTCCCTCTGAAAAATAATGCCAGGGGGGATGGAGCTCATGTTTTGTGCGGCCAATATTGAATAGTATGTTTCTACGCTAATATTGCATGCGTTGAAAGCAATTGAATATGTACCTATAATTGCTACTGCAGGGAGACTTTGCGTAAGTGCAATAGATTGTTCTGTGTGCTATTTTATATCTATATATCACTGCTATAAGTACAAAATATGAAGCTGAAACGACTCCTAATACTTTATCCGTAACTAAATCAGGAGAATGTGTAGATGACAGATATTACGAATCAGCCTGCAGCAATTGAACGTGTATCCAGTGGAATTGAAGGGTTTGACCAGATTTTACATGGTGGTTTGATAAGGGGAGAGACATATCTTCTTATGGGACCGCCGGGAGCTGGTAAAACTATTTTCGGCAATCAACTCTGTTTTCATCATATTGCCACTGGTGGACGTGCGATATATTTGACCTTATTAGCGGAGATGCATAGTCGAATGTTGGCCCATATGCAATCCTTCGATTTTTTCTCTACAGATCCGCTTGCTGACAAACTTACCTATCTCAGTGGCTATGCTACTCTAGAGCAACAGGGTCTGGATGCATTGACAAAACTCATCCGAAAGGAAGTCCGCAAGCAACGAGCCACTATTTTAGTTATAGACGGAGTGTTGACCATCGAGCAAAATGCATCCTCTTTGCGAGACCGCAAAGAATTTTTGCATGCTTTAAGTGTAATCACAGAAACCGTTGGTTGTACGACGCTTTTATTAGCACAATATAACAAAGAGATCTATGATCAGCCAGAGCACACCATGGTTGATGGCCTTTTTCATCTCTCCTCTCATCTTCATGATTCGCGATCGCTTCGAGAAATACAGGTACACAAATTTCGTGGCAGTAGTTTTCATGAAGGTCGCCACTCATATATTATTGGCAGCCAGGGAATAGAAATTTATCCACGCACAGAAGCGCTTCTGAAGACCAGGCAAATTTCACTGCCATCTTCACTTATGTCGGTTCAGCCAACAAAAAGGATGGCTTTTGATTTGCCCCGTTTCGACGAAATGATCGACGGAGGTCTTCCAACGGGATCAATGACCGCGGTACTTGGCGTGCCCGGCACTGGAAAAACGCTGCTGGGCCTACATTTTTTATGTGCCGGTGTCGGGCAACGAGAAAACGGTCTTTACTTCGGCTTTCATGAATCCCCGGCCCAGTTAAGACGGCGTATGACAGATTTAGGATTGTGCACTGATGACAAAGTGGTAAACCAGCACCTTGAATTTCTGTCGCAATCACCGACTGAAGACATCATTGATGTTTTAGGCGAGCAAATTCTCGCGGTTGTTCATGAAAAGAAAGTCAAAAGGCTTTTTATTGATGGATTATCAGGTTTTCAAAACGCCGTCGTATCGCAGGAGCGCCTGGATCTTTTCTTGACCTCCTTATTTACCACGCTCCGGAATCTGGACGTCACGACCATCTGGGCCATCGAACTGGCGGACCTGCTTAATCCAACTATTGTTATGCCTGCATCGATCAGTAAAATGGCCGCGCTGGTCGAAAATATTGTGCTTTTACGGCACGTAGAGCTTTACTCGCAGTTATACCGACTTATTTCTATTATGAAAATGAGGCAAAGCAAATATGATCCATCAGTGCGCGAATTTCGCATAAGTAATAGTGGTTTAGAAGTTGCTCCTACTTTTACCAGTGCTGAGGCCATTTTATCGGGCATTGCGCATTCCAGTGAGAGTACTGGCAAGCAGGCACCAATGGATAATTCTCTAATTCTACGGAAGGAGCAACGATGAGCACTATTCTAGTTGTCGATGATGAAGTATCAATTATCGAAGTGTTGCAAGATGTGCTTGCGGATGAAGGATATAAGGTCATGACTGCTAGCAATGGACAAGAAGGGCTAGCCTGTTTAGAAGAAATACGCCCTGATCTCGTATTATGCGATGTGATGATGCCAGTGCTAGATGGTAGAGAATTATGCCGAAGGATGGCTGCTAATCCACACTATCACTCGATTCCACTTATCTTTATGACGGCAGTACATAAAGCATTTAGCCAGATCGACTGTAACTACGTTGCTGTGATCGCCAAGCCTTTTGATATAAACGAATTACTGGATATGGTGGCTAGATTTATTTAAGCTGGTTACTCGTTCTAACGAGCATAAAATACCCCTCCCGGATAACCGGGAGGGGTATTTTATGCTCAGCATGACATAGAACTGGATCTACCTATGTTTTTGTGTATATAGATCACCACGATTTTTAGCATAACCTACAGAAGTGAAAATGCCTCATCAATAGAATGGTTTGATACACTCGATGTTTTGGTGTCATAGATATGAATTTGCTCAGGATTTTGTGGGTTAAGAGAAATGGTTAGTCCTTTTAGAGTGAAGCAGATAAAGAAGAATGAATAAGCATGCATGAAAGACAGAAATCAGGAAAGACGCCTCTGTTCTCTCTGGAGATCTATATCAGGAAGAAAAGGTCTCCAGAGAGAACAAAGGAAGCTAGACTCAAGCTTCGTGCAGGGATCGGTTAAGGCCGCTCAACACAGCTTTAATCGAAGCGATTTCGATATTGGAATCCATGGCAGCGCCAAAAAAGGTACCAGATGCTGTTTGCAGTTGAATGTATGTGACAGCCTGGGTTTCAGCTCCCTGACCAATAGCATGTTCAGTATAGGTAAGCAATTTAAAGGAAGCCAGATTTTGATCATTCAAGGCACGCACAAACGCATCAATTGGACCGTTGCCCTGGGCGCGAATTTCCTTTGCGACACCATTAACTTCGACACAGGCCACACACTCTATCGCCTTTGACCCATCATTATGTACCACGGCCCGACTTTCAAACGCCTGCAAGGCAAAAGGTATGGTACGTATCAAATACTCATTTTCGAAGGCAGCAAAAAGTTCGGTCGAGAGAATTTCAGAGCCCCGCATATCAGCCAGGCGCTTAATAACCTTACCAAACTCAATATGCATAGCCTTTGGTAATTGCAGGCCAAACTCACTTTCCATCAAATAGGCAACCCCACCTTTACCGGATTGAGAATTGATACGAATAATCGCTTCGTAGGAGCGGCCAATATCTTTGGGATCTATGGGTAAGTAAGGAACATCCCACAGGTCACTGGATGAAGTTTCCTGTGCATTCATGCCCTTATTAATGGCATCCTGATGAGAACCTGAGAAAGCGGTAAAGACCAGTTCACCTGCGTATGGTTGGCGTATAGGTACAGGCAGGCGGGTACATTTCTCATATACTTGCTGAATCGCCTGAATATCGCTGAAATCGAGGCCAGGATCTACCCCCTGCGTATACATATTAAGTGCCAGCGTCACAATATCAACGTTCCCGGTACGTTCACCATTGCCAAAGAGCGTACCTTCAACACGTTCAGCACCTGCAAGAAGACCAAGCTCACTGGAAGCTACACCAGTACCACGATCATTATGGGTATGCAAACTAATTATAGCCGTCTCGCGATTGCGTAAGTGGCGACAGAACCACTCAATCTGATCGGCATGGATATTGGGTGTTGAAACTTCTACCGTAGTAGGAAGGTTCAAAATGATTTTCTTTTCCGGCGTTGGTTGCCACACATCCACTACAGCCTCACAGATCTCAAGGGCAAAATCAATCTCAGTCAGCGAGAAACTTTCAGGAGAATATTCCAGAACGATATCAGTTTCTGGGAGAGTGGCAGCCAATTCTTTCACCAAACGGACACCACGCACAGCGATCGCCACAATATCTGGCTTATCCAGACCAAAAACGATACGCCGCTGCTGGGCCGAAGTAGAATTATAGATATGTAAGATCGCTTTTTTGGCACCGCGGAGAGATTCAAATGTACGATAGATCAAATCCTCTTTTGCCTGTACCAATACCTGAATAGTTACATCATCAGGGATACGATTTTCCTCTATTAAGCGGCGCATAAAATCGTATTCCGTCTGTGAAGCGGAAGGAAAGCCCACCTCAATTTCCTTAAAACCGATTTTAACCAGGAGATCGAACATCTCCAGCTTCTCTTCCACACTCATCGGGATCGGTAGAGCTTGATTCCCATCACGCAAATCTACGCTACACCAGGTAGGTGCAGTCGTAATCATCTTAGACGGCCACTGCCGATCTGGCAGGTCGATAGGAGCAAAAGGACGATATTTTGTCACAATCCCTTTTTGCATGTTAACACGTGTTCGAGTACTCATTTGTATTGGCGTCTCCTTACTACACATTTATAAAGAGAGGGGGTCATAAGATCTATGGCTAACAAGCGAGTGTTGTTTTACCAGTGCTTTAGTGTATGTGCTATCATACCATATGCTTCCTAGAACTGTCGAAGGCCGAGCGATAATTAAAAACAAAAAAGAGAAAATCCCTCACTTTTCTACCTCACTTATTCATAGCTGATCCACGAAGGGCAATATCCTTGCAATGCAAATATAGGCTTATAAAGTGCTGTTAACATAATGTGCAAATAAACGTAATAGCGGTAATGGTTGTGTAGGATAGCAAATATTGTTATACTGAGTTTATTGTTTTGCATGTAAAAATATAAATAAGTATAGAGTTAGCAATGGGATGTGAGGTTGGTTTGTGAAAGTACTAGTAACTGGAGCCACAGGTTTTTTAGGCAAGCGTTTAGTGGAACTATTAGTGGAACGTGGTGATGAAGTACGAGCGCTGGCGCTACCGCAAGAAGACATCTCCAATATGGAGCAGAAGCAAAGGATTGAAATCGTAGAGGGGGATATAACTGATCCAGCAACTGTAGCAAGAGCGACAAAAGGAGTGCAACGCATCTATCACCTGGCAGCCAGGACTGGTCCCTGGGGAGCAGCAGAAGAAGTGTATCGCTCCATCAATGTCGCTGGCCTGGCAAACATCCTCCATGCGAGTCACACTCATAATATCGAACGACTCATTCATGTCAGCTCAACAACTGTTTACGGTCACCACCTGCAAGGTCTCATTACAGAAGAACACTGCTATCGAGCCGAAGACAATCCTTATAGCCGCAGCAAAATTGCTGGAGAGCGCCTGCTCGCGGACCTTAGCAAAGACTTACAGGTACCAGTAGTAACGATACGCCCGGGATGGATTTACGGCCCTGGTGATAGTGCCAGTTTTGGACGATTGGTAGCTCAGATAGAAACAAGGCGAGCCTTTCTATTTGGTTCGGGCCAGAATATCGTCCCTATTGTCTATGTTGATGACGTTGCCCAGAGCCTTATTCTTGCTGGAGACGCAGGAAAACATGCTATTGGTCAGAGCTATACTATTGTGAATGATCAGCGTGTTACCCAATTTGAATATCTCAACACAATCGCCCAGGCGTTGCAGGTTCCATCCATCAGTCAGAAAGTTCCGTTGACCCTGTTAATGATCCTGGGCCGAAGTTCCGAAAAACTCTGGAAACTGGCCGGTAGACAAACCACCAGCCCACCCCCTATAACCACCTACGGTATTACCCTATTGGGATGCGACCAACGCTTCTCCATTGAAAAAGCCCGACGAGAGCTTGGATATCAACCAGCATTTGATGTGCAACGAGGCGTGGCAGCAGGAATGCAGTGGTATCTCGCTAGCAAATACAAACATGTCTATAGGCTGAGCAAGCGAACTAGATGAACCATCGATATACCGGAGCCAAAAATCACCCCTGTTGCCTGCTCTACTTCATGTATCTGCAGCCTGTATACAATTTGATGTGTGCTAGATGTTGTATCCTATACACGTAGCAAGTAGTGGTACTGAAAATGATTTGTAAAGCAGAAGAAAAGGAGAAAGTATTTATGTGCTATGACGACAACGCCCGCCCGCCGTTACCACCAATTGAGGGTGGTAGCGCCCATGGTGAAGATATAGTATTGACCGCTGCTGATGGCAATCGTTTTGCCGCCTATAGTGCTTATCCTGACAAGTCGCTGGGTGCTCAGGTCATTATCTATCCAGATGTACGTGGATTACATCAATTTTATAAAGAGCTAGCACTGCGTTTTGCAGAAACGGGTATTCGGGCAGTCGCGATAGACTATTTCGGACGCACTGCTGGTCTCACCTCGCGTGACGACTCATTTGACTTCTGGCCACATGTTCAACAACTGCATCTTGCATCATTTTTCTCTGATGTAAAAGCAGCACAGGACCATCTACACAGCAGTCAGGGAAGCAACTTACCTACATTCCCAGTAGGATTTTGCCTGGGCGGCACGCTAGCATTACTTAGTGGTACCCAGGATTTTGGATTTGCAGGCTTAATCGGTTTCTATGCAGGCATGAGTCGTAACATTGACGGAGAAGGAACAGCACTTGACCGTGCCGAGGAAATCAAATATCCAGTACTTGGCCTTTTTGGTGGAGCCGATCAAGGAATACCCACCGACCAGGTGCAGACTCTGGAGCAGAAGCTAGAAGGTGCTGGAATAGAGCACGAAATAGTTACGTATCCAGGTGCCCCCCACAGCTTCTTTGATCGCCGTGCTACCGATTTCGCAGAAGCCTCAATAGACGCGTGGAATCGAGTGCTGCGTTTTATCTCTGCCCACACAAGCCGATAACTACTGCTTGTTTTGCAGACATCATCGCTATACTTAATGGCATAATGGTGTGCTCTTCTGCTAAAAAGATGAAGAGCGCACCATCATTAGATATATACTTCTGCATCAATACGCACCATCCACGCGAAGCAAGACAACAACCTCAAGCTATAGGGCATTATTTTTCCATAGGCGGCGGTAAAGGAACTGATACCGATGGCGGTGCTATTGTAGGATTTACTGGTGCAATAATCTGTTCTTCTCGTGTGCGAAACCAATTAAAAAGATATGCCAGCGTCAGGATTGTAAGCAAAACGTTGCGGATGGCAGCTACCTCAAAGAATCCCACCGGCATATGGATATGTGCGGAATCCAAAATTTGTGAGTAAAAAACCACATAGATCAATGTCGTCAAAAGGGAAACCGAGCCCCAAAGGATGGTCCAGGGCTTATTAAAAGCACCAGCATAAGCTAAAAGAGGAATAAGCCAGATCAAATATTGAGGGCTAAAAACTTTGCCTGTAGTAATAAATGCCAGCGTAAGAGCAATGACTGTCTGGGGCAGCGTTATACGCAACTGCCACTGCAGCCAGAAAATGTAGGCGACACTTAGCGCAAACACCAGGGTCAAGAGCGGTGAAACAAGCCCATTGAGCGAAGTATACATATTGATCGAACCAAAATCATAGACGATGCGCCAGTGCAGGCCACCCAGATGAGCCAACCATAAAAAGCTTCCCCCCATGGACTCAACCTGAATCGGACGTTGCAAGAAATATGAGAATTGACTGATAACGGCATTATGAACATCTAGCAGCGCAAAAAAGCCAGTAACAGCAACCAGAAGCGCAAAGAAAAGCAGACAATTGAGCCATCGCCAGCGCACGCATCCCATCAAAGTGCGATAGAGTTGGGACGGTAAACTGCTCAGTGCACTATTTTTTTGTACATAGAAACGTTCATTACTTTGTTGTTCAGCAATAAAAAAAGCAGGAAAGAGCAGGATTGGATAGATTTTTAGCAGTACCGCAATCGCTAATATTACATAGGCAATACGCCAACGTTTCTGTTGAGCCATAATCAGGCTGAGCAATGTACAGACAGCCGGCAACAAATCGTAGCGCATAGGGGCTAGCGCACAGGCGCCGATAACCAGGAAAATAAGAAAAGCGATTGCCCCTCCCTGAGGTCCATAGCGCAGCAAAAGCCAATAGACAAATAAAATAATAAGTGACATAAAAAAGGCAAAAGCCACCTGATAATAGGCCAGGGGAACAAGGAGAGGGAGAGAAAATGGCAGCAATGTAAGCGGGGGGTATTCACGTGGCAGCATATGAAATGCCGACTGGGTGCCAGATAGATTCAGAAAAGAACATTGTATTGACGGAAGCAGGTGGGTTGCGTTACTGCCGAGCCAGAACGTAAGGGCATAGCACTGGTAGCGAGCAGGATCGGTCTCCGGCCAAAAACTTTGTGCAGCTGCGCCAATAAACATTAGCAAAGTGATAACAAGGATAGGAATAGCACCTACCAGACCTCCACGACCAGATAACTTCTGCTGTATGTTTACATAAAAAAGTTCGGCTTTATCATCTATCTCATGCATAGTTTTTTTGTGTAACAAAAGTCCGTAAACCCTCTCTTTACGTAGATTTGACAGTATTTGGTGGCAATGCTACAATCGCGAGCAGCGTGTTCAAGAATATTATCTTTCATCGTAACTATAACTACAAGACGCATAGTTGGCCCTGTTTGAAACAGGGATATTTTTAGTGGAAGGATTTTCTTATGGACAGTAGAAACCGTACCGAAACGAAAACCCTGAAAGTGGGGGATAAGGCACCGGATTTTACATTGAAGACCGCAAAAAATGAGCAATGGCACCTCAAGGATTTCCGCGGCAAGAAAAACGTCGTCCTGGCCTTTGTTCCGTTTGCATTCAGTAGTGTTTGTTCCGCGCAACTGCCCTCATACGAGGCTGAGCTTGAGCGTTTTCATGACTTTGATACTGAAGTAGTGAGCATCAGCATGGATAGTACTTATGCACTCAATGCCTGGTCACAATCCATGCATACAACATTTCCACATCTATCAGATTTCTATCCTCAGGGTTCGGTGGTTGATCTGTATGGCGTGCGTCATGCGGCAGGCATGCCTGAGCGTGCCCTCTTCGTTATTGATAAAGAAGGCGTCATCCGCTATATTGAAGTACAGCACGCGCCTGGAGAAATGCCTGATAACGAAGATCTCTTTGAAGCTTTACGCAGACTGTAAACTCAAAAACACATGCGAGCAACAAACAACCAGGCCGGGCGGCAAATATTTGCAGTTCGGCCTGGTTGTTTGTTGCTCGCAGAGAAATTTAATGTGTAATGGTCCAGACAGCCTGAGTATGTAGAGAAGGAGGAGGCTCGGGATGGTGTGTGTCAGCTGGATCGACATAAACAGGTAGCACCACGCTGAAAACGCTCCCTTGTCCAAGCACTGTTTGTACCTCAATATGTCCACCATGGCGCTCCACAATTTTGCGAGCAATAAACAGGCCAAGTCCAAGGCCCGCGCGATTACCTGACTGAATCTCAACTCCCGGCACACGATAGAACTGCTCAAAGATATGAGGAAGATACTCCTCTGCTATACCAGCGCCCATATCCTGAACCGAAACAATGACTTCATAGCCACTCTGCTGGAGTGTAATAGTGATAGGTGTACCTTTCTTAGAAAATTTGCGCGCATTGGAGAATAAATTAATAAGGACCTGTGAAAAACGATCCTTATCAACTTCCACCTCAATAGGATCGCCCAATAATTCGCAATTGAGTGAAAGTACGGCGCGTGTAGTATAAGCATCAAGCAATTGACGACACAAATCTACCAGATTATAGCGCTGGCGATGCAAAACAAACAGATTTGTCTCCATTAACGAGGTATCAAGCAGATCCTGGACTAGCACCTCTGTACGTGTAATAGAACGCTCCATATCAACCAGGCCCTGATGCACTGCTGTTGTCGCATCCCCTCGTTCTAATTGATGGAGCATCAACTGAGTCATGCCTTTCAAATTGGAAAGCGGAGATTTCAATTCTTGAGAAACGATATCAAGGAATTTATCCTTAGTAGCGTTGGCGGTAACCAGTTCTCTGGTGCGTTTTTCCACCAGGCGTTCGAGCGATTTAGCATGAAGGGATAATGCCAACTGCTGTTCAGTAACCTTACGTCGCAATTGCCGTGTCTGGATAGCACGCTGCAACGCATTAACAAAGGCATCGCGATCAATAGGCTTTAGAATATAATCATAAGCACCGCCTCTGATCGCTTTAATAGCCAGACCATGATCACCATGGCCCGTAATCAGCAGCACCGGAGTATCGGGGCGCAGCTCGCGAATATGTGATAGCAGCTCAATGCCATCCATTCCTGGCATCTTTATATCACTAATAACCGCATCAAAATCATACTCTTTAATGCGCTCAAGTGCATGTTGAGCTGAATCTGTTGTCTCCACCTGAACATTTTTCATACGCAGATCTACGACCTGGGGAAGAGCCTGTAACAGAGCCGCATCATCGTCTACAATAAGGATTGGCGAGTTGTTGATTTCTTCATCCATAATGTCTAGACCTATTTCTACCTGTTTTTTATATAATACGAAGGACGAGGTTAAATTGTTTCGTCAAATGTTTTTTCCTGAGAAATGTGTTTGGAAGGGGCAATGCATTCAACGAAGACATTGGAATTTGCAAGCCAAAGCCGTCATACAAAGCCAGATGCTGTAAGCTCTGGATGGATTGGCGATACCAATACCTGTTAGCTTAGCTCTCCTGGAGGTAGATAGGTTGCCAATCGCTGCTGTCATACTCAGGATACGCAATATCCCAGATATGACCAGGTTCCTCACGGGCCTCCCAGCGCTTTAACGCATCCAATAGCACCTGTTGTTGGAGATTAATCTGGTGGGGGCCACCCAGGCTATGACCAAGTTTAAAGTGCCGGGGAGCAATAGCCCGTGGAGGTCCGGCCTGTCTAGATTGCTCAGGTGCAACTGTAATAAGAACCGTTGGAATGCCAACCATTTCCACCTCGCGTGCGATAGCGCAAACCACACGATGGCATAGAGGACAGCCAGCAGTCAAGATTACGCCATCTGTTTTCGAGCGCAGAATCACTTTTGCCATTTCCGGGGCTGTTTTTTCATATAGCTCTCGGAAATTTTGTGTAAAGCCCATGAAGCCCAGATGTTTATCGCTGACTCCGCCAATGATACCTTGCGCTGCCAGATCGCGTAATCGATCGAGAGGAAAGACGCAATTGATATCTTGATCCGCATCATGATGATCATAATGGCTATGGGTAATTATCAACTGATTACTCTTGCTTTCGCCAGGGATGAGACGCCAGCTATTGTCACCATCAACGTTATAAGGTTCTTGTTCACGTAAATGGACGCCCGCGGTACTGATAAGCGCAAAAACAGTATCTTTTAACTCTCGATTGCGAGGAGTATAGGGAATACAGCGTTTTGACATTGGCATTATATCTGGTCCCTCCTTTTAAGTCAGCGATCCTGGCAAATATATATCGTGACAAGATGACACATGATCAAAGAGCCATGAGCTGACTGGTGAGTGGTTCTATCGTATAGAGATCTGTGCTATCACGTAGCGTACCATGAGAATGTCTTATTGACTATAATAATGGCACAAATAGAAGTATTGTGCCTGAAAACGTACTTCTGGTAACTAAAGACCAGGGTACTCTTTTCTCTATCAAGGGGGGAGTATGCAACTAGCAAGTTAAGCTCCTGGGAGCATGAACGTGGTAGGAGCGGAAATGAGCATTGTTGCTGTTTGGATAGGAGCGGAAATGAGTATTGTTGTTCAGGTGGCGATGGTGGTAATGTCGGATAAAGGTCTGACGATACACTTTCTTATTGCGCCTGGGCTTATTGAGGTCATTGAAAGTGTAGCGCCTGGACTTATTGAGGTCATTGAAAGCGTAGTGTCGCCTCTGCAACGGCGCATGAGATGACAATGGTTTGTTTGCATGGGACAGCGTAACTGGCTGGAATGCTTCACTCTGAACCAATGCCGTCAGTAGCCGAAAGGCGACCGGAGAACCCAGTCCTGTAGCTGGATCCCAACCTTGTTTGGCGTTATATCCAGGAAAGGTTACCGTTGATTTCAGGACTTGGACAGTCAACGAATTGCTACCAGTTAGAATATCGTGAAAGATTTCTGAATATAAAGAATTTTTACTAAGTGAGTAAAGCGAAGGATTCAAAAATCCTAACCTTCTGCCAGCCAATTGATTGCCTAATGCAGCTAAGGCGGCCCATTGCGGTGTCCCAGCGCTTGTGCCACCAATGGGAATAAAAGATGGGCCCGTTTTAAGGGTAAAGATAATGGGCACCCCAGTTGTGGGATCTCCAACGTAAGCCACATCAGGTACGCCACGGGTACGGCTAGCGCCAACAAAACCATCCTGATAAGAGGGGCGTAGAAAGCGCCGGCTAAAGCCACCCCCGGTCGAGCCAAGCCTGTTACTCCAGACCTCTTCATGTTGATATATACCCGAAGGTAATAAAGATAAATTCGTCCCTCCCACGCTGGTTACTAACGGATCACTGGCAGGATATTGCACACCAGGGCCGAACGCAATAATCTTAGACAAATCATCACTAAATATAGGCTCCAGCGGTCCACGATCTCCGGAAGAAGCAAAAACCGAGATGCCTCTGGCACGTGCAGTCTCAAACAGCGCATGTTCTTTGCGCAGCGAACTTATAGCAATAGCAGTTTCCGGAAAGCCATAACTTTGAGTGATCACATCACCCAGATTATGCTGAATAGCAAACCGAGTTGTTATATAAAGATCTTCAAAGCCAGCCGATTTGCTCAAAACAAGATTGATTGCCGCCTCTGGTGCGATAGCGTGGGCCCACTCCACATCTAAATTAATCTCCTGTGCAGCGAGTGATTGTTTGGGGTTCTTGCTATCGAAAGGGGTCAATCCTAAAGGAGCAAAAATAGAGAGATGAGGGTCTGGCAACCCAAATAGCTGATCAAAAATGTGCAAATCGGTGTATAGATTAGGGTTATGGAAAAAGCCGATAATGGCAATTGTCTGCCCCTTGCCCGTAATGCCAGCCTCGAGCAGAGGTTGAATATGATAAGCTTGACGAATTTGTTGTGGTGTATAACAACGAGGTGGTGTGAGACGGACTAAGCAGGCGAACTGTTTTTGATTCACCAGAACGGCCTCTTTATCTAGAGGGATATCGTGAGTGATTGGTTGTGCGTCCAGCCACCGGGTCGTGACAGGATCAGTGACAGGATCAATAGAAGCAGAAGCAGAAAACCGCACAGTAAAAAGGGGAACAAAAGCAAGCACAAAGTTCAGAACAACGAGTACAACAACGATGAGTACATGTTTCATAGGATGTCACTCCTCCCACCTTAACATCATCCGGAAGAAGGCTCGTTGCGGCAGCGCAAAGAATGTGCTGGAGGTGAAACACAATAAGTGTGTTAGCAACCCCAATTAATTCAATGATATAATGATTTTTCTTATCAGGAGTATAGAGTGAAACATGGGAGAAAGCATCGACTGAAGGGTTGATTTAAAAATATAGTTTCAGGATGTAAACCTTCACTTGCAGAGTAACTATAGCAACGACTCACCGTTATATATAGCAGAATTACACAGGAAGGGAAAGCAATGTATATTGTTGAAGCAGGTCGCCCACGTCCTTTAGGAGCCACACCAGATGCTAACGGAATAAATTTCTCGATATTTTCGGAACATGCCACGAATATCGAACTATTACTATTTGAGAAAAGCAACGACACTATTCCTATTCAAACTATTCTGCTAGATCAATTAAAAAACCGCACATTTCATTTCTGGCATGTCTATGTAAGAGAATTGAAAGCGGGCGCACATTATGCCTATCGCATCTTTGGAGCAGCACAAACAGAAATTACCGGTGATCGTTTTAACTTCAACAAAGTCTTGATAGATCCATATTGCCGGGGTATTACCACCGACTTATGGCAGCGAGGTGATGCCATTGGTGAGGCCGACAATGTTGAAACCTCTTTAAGAAGTACCGTGGTAGATATCTCCAACTACGACTGGGAAGGGGATCAATGTCTAAACAAACCAATGAGTGAGACTATTATTTATGAGATGCACGTTGGTGGTTTTACTCGTTCACCTTCATCACACAGCGCTCATCCTGGATCATTTGCCGCTCTAATAGAAAAAATTCCATACCTGCAAGAGCTGGGTATTACTGCGGTAGAATTGATGCCTGTCTTTGCATTTGATCCAACCAGCGTGAGCCGTACCAATCCCCTTACGGGAGAGCGGCTCAGCAACTATTGGGGCTATGATCCAATTTGCCATTTTGCTCCACACCCTGGCTATTGCATTGATGCGGAAGGCCTAAATCATATCAATGAATTTCGAGACATGGTCAAAGCCTTACACAAAGCTGGCATCGAAGTCATCCTAGACGTTGTTTTTAACCATACTGGTGAAGGGGACGAGAACGAGCCGACCATCAGTTTCAAAGGCATAGATAATCGTATCTACTATTTTCTAGATCCTCATGACAAGCGAACCTATCTCAACTACTCAGGATGTGGAAACACCTTTAATTGCAACCATCCTATCGTAGCCAAACTAATCACCGAATGCCTGGTTTTCTGGGTTAAAGAAATGCATGTAGATGGTTTTCGTTTTGATGAAGGTTCTATTTTGAGTCGAGGAGTCGACGGCAAGCCAATGGAATATGCACCAGTTCTCTGGACAATTGAGCTATCGGACATTTTAGCTGACACCAAAATCATTGCTGAACCATGGGATGCAGCAGGACTTTACCAGGTCGGAAATTTCCCTGGCTATCGGTGGGCGGTCTGGAATGGACAATATCGAGATACCATTCGTAGCTTTGTCAAAGGGGATAGTGGAATTGTCGGGGCCGTAGCATCACGCATAGCTGGCAGCCAGGATATCTTTAGCGAACCCGGACAGAGACCAATTAATGGTATTAACTTCGTCACCTGCCATGATGGTTTTACGCTCAACGACCTGGTGTCCTATAATGACAAGCACAACGAAATGAATGGAGAGAACAATAGAGATGGCCTCAATTATAACAGCAGCTGGAATCATGGTGTAGAGGGAGAGACGCAGAACGCAGACATACAACAACTACGAAGCAGGCAAATAAAAAACTTTTTGACCATCCTTCTTATTTCTCAGGGAGTACCTATGCTGCTAGCTGGAGACGAAGTACGTCGCACACAGCAAGGGAATAATAACGCCTATTGCCAGGACAACGAAATCACCTGGTTTAACTGGGAATTGCTCGAAGAGAACGCTGAGTTGCTTCAGTTCTTCAAGCGCATGATTGCATTCCGCAAACAGTACTCCAGTGTCAGAAGAGAGCGTTTTTTCAGCGGCATCACAGACAGGCATGGTAAAAAAGACATTGAATGGCATGGTTGTCAACTAGGGAATCCTGGCTGGGATGATCCAGCCTCACGTGTACTGGCTTTTACTATCTGGGCAGGTGAAGAAACACATGACATCCATGTCATGATGAATATGGATTTTGCCAGGCTTGAATTTGAAATCCCACTAGCAGGCAAAGAGAAAGCCTGGAAAAGAGTCATCGACACAGCCCTGGCAAGTCCTAATGATATTGTGCAACAAGAACAAGCCCCATACACTATAGAGAACAAATATGGACTTGAACCTCACAGTATTGTCGTGTTGGTGAGTGCCAAACGCCCATCCACCTACCAGGACCGATAAGCTTTCCCGCGCCACTTGACTTTTTACATCTCTCGAGCTATATTCCTTGCAGGCAATTTTATGACTAAATCAGGTGATTTAGTCATAAAATTGAAATAGTTACAGCAGCTAAAGCGTTACCTGGTCGTAGCTCTTCATGTACACCTTTTGGACCGCCTGCGCTAGTTCTCGAAAAGACCATGGCTTCCTATAGCCTAGAATTGATTAATGTCACCAGAGATATACGATCGCTTTAGAAATATAAGCGCTATAAAAATAGATCTCTTTAGGGAGAAAGAGAGGAGTAGGAGAGATGAGTGTTGAACAGACTCTGCCCTTTGTTGTGGCTCTAGACGCAGCGTCAGCGACCCTGGAGCAGGTGGGAGGAAAAGGGGCGTCCCTGGCACGCATGGCAGCAGCTGGCTTGCCCATACCACATGGATTTCACATCACGACCAATGCTTATCGGCGTTTTGTTGAAGTGAATAAGTTACAAGAAAAAATTCTAGCAGTAACCAGCATAAAAGCAGAGGATGTATCAGCACTCGAAGCCGCCGCCCAGCAAATCGGCCAGCTATTCGAGCAAGGCCATATGCCTGAAGAGATTGCCACCGCGATTCAATTAGCATATATAGAGCTAGGTGGAGACGAATTGTCCGTAGCCGTACGCTCATCGGCCACGGCCGAAGATTTACCTGGAATGTCATTTGCAGGTCAGCAAGAAACGTATCTTAACATCTACGGACAAGCGAGCGTACTGGACGCGGTCAAACGTTGCTGGGCCTCGCTGTGGACGGCGCGAGCCATAAGCTATCGCGCACGCTATAATATTTCCTCACAGGATGTGAGCCTGGCTGTCGTAGTTCAGGAACTAGTTGCAGCTACAGCCGCAGGAGTACTTTTCACCGTAGATCCGTTAAGCGGAGAGCATAACCAAATGATGATCAATGCTACCTGGGGATTAGGAGAGGCGTTGGTGGGAGGTCTGGTCACGCCCGACACCATAATAGTGGAAAAGGCAAGCGGCAGGATTAGCAAGCAGGAAGTGGCCGAGAAAAGGCTAATGACAGTGCGTACTCCTCAAGGCACGCATGAAGTACCTGTCCCACAAGATAAGCGCACGGTCCCCGTACTTACATTCAAGCAAGCGATGGAATTGGCGCATATTGGTATAGAGATAGAGAAATTATACGATCAAGCAATGGACATCGAGTGGGCATTCAAGGATGGGCATTTCTTTATTGTGCAAGCCCGCCCAATTACGACCTTAAGCAGTAAAAATGTAGAGTTTGAAACGTGGAATGACAGTCTGACCAGCAATTGCTTATGGACGAATGCGAACCTGGGTGAAGCTGTACCCGATGTCATGACACCCTGTACCTGGTCATTAATCCAGATTTTTATGTCCGAAGCAACATCACCAATGTTTGCAAAAGGAATTAAAGAGTATATGCCAATAGGTAATATTGGTGGACGTTTTTACATGAACCAGAGCCTGACCACAACCATATCTAGCATATTCGGAGCAGGCAAAAAGCGTCTCATGACCGTAGTGGAAGAAGTTTTTGGGCATATTCCTGATGATATGGAGATCCCTCTCCTACCAGCCTCTCGTTGGAAACTGCTCAAAGCCATAATGGTGATCGCCATACAACTCCAGAGGCGTCTGCGAACCAATCAAAAGAAGCTAGCCGAATTTCTGGTCGAAGCACCAAAGCACAGCGAAGAATTACGGACTCGACTGCAGAACGCGTCTAGCGCAGCAGAGCTGGTCGATATCTGGCAGCGAGACCTGGAGCCTTTTTTTCGCGAGTGTAGCAGCATGTTAGAAGCAGCAGCCAGGCAAGATGGAAATGCTATGATCTGGATCAGCAGTGATCTGCGCCGCTTAATCGGTAATGCTGACGCTAACATATTACTATCCGGGCTGGGTATAGAGACCAACCAGCTGGCAAGCCTGGATCTATTATTGGGATTGAGTCGGTTGGATCGCGGCGAGATCGATCGTGCTACTTTTGTACGATTGTACGGCCACCGCTGTCCGAACGAATTTGAAGTCTCGCTTCCACGTCCGGCAGAAGATGCAGCCTGGATTGATCAACAACTGCGCAGCCTGCACGAAGCACCAGTGAATGTAGATGCACTGCTGGCGCGCCAGAAAGACTTACGGGCGGCCGCATGGGAGCGATTTCAGCAGCGCTATCCACGGAAAGCCGCAAGCATACAAAAACGCCTGAGCAAAGCGGCGCGTATATTTCGCGACCGCGAAACGGCTCGATCTGAAGTTGTGCGGGCCTTCTGGGCGCTGCGCACATTTGTTGTCCGGGCAGGAGAGCTTACCGGTCTGGATGATGGACTATTCTTTCTAACGATTGATGAGATTATCAAATTTCTTAGAGGCAACAAATCAGTTTTAGAACATATCCCAACACGGAAAGCCACCTATGAGCGTTACCGCAAACTACCACCATACCCGGCACTCATTTGTGGGCATTTCGATCCAGTGCAATGGGCGTCAGATCCTCAGCGTCGTAGCGACGTCTTTGATGCACGCCATGATATCCATATTCCTACAGGAGCTGTGATTACCGGTTTTCCAGGCGCTGAAGGTATCATTGAAGGAACGGTACGGGTGATTGCCAACGCTGACGAAGGCAACCGGCTGCAACCAGGAGAGATCATGGTCACTATTGTAACTAATGTAGGCTGGACACCCCTCTTTCCGCGCGCAGCAGCTATTGTGACCGACGTCGGAGCACCACTATCCCATGCTGCTATCGTGGCGCGTGAACTAGGGATACCAGCTGTTGTCGGCTGTGGCAACGCAACAATGCGTCTGCACACAGGAGATCGAGTGCGAGTCAATGGCACCCAGGGCACTGTAGAGATACTCAGTACAGAGCATTCATCTTCAATTGAATAGTTGTTTTGAACCAGGAAACGAAGGGTGTATTAACATCTCATCTCAATACGCCCTTCATTGTCCGGATTTTTCATCTTTCATTAATGTATTATCACCTGATCTCTCTATGCACTAAAGGAAAATTATGAGGGCTCTCACGGGTTTGATAACTGTTGCAGTATATAAGCATTCAGCAAAAAATGCACTATTGCCAGCTAACAGAATACTACCTCCTGGTTGTTACAAATTCCCTAGTTGGAGGAGCTGTATCCCTACTCTTATTTTCATAGCAGGTGCTTTTTGATGAGAGATTGAAGCAATGGAGCGAATAGACGATTCCCTTCAGAAAATTATTACCATTATGTGTATCGCCGCTTAGTAATTTATTTCTGATTTATAGATATACATGTATTTTTTATCGAAAAAGAAAGTAAAAGTAACTCACCAAAAAGTAATAAAAATTACGGATTGTAAGATATATTTGTCTTATGGAATAGGTTGAATGTAAAATAGAGTCAGCGGTTGATGTGATAAATACAGTCCCAAGGAAGGGAGCATTATTTATCTAGAACTCACGGGGATAGAACTCCGAGAGGGCCTATTGAATTGGTCTTATTCAGGAGCCTTGTGCTAACCAAATCATATTTTAATATGTGTTGATTTGTAAAATGTAAGTACGGTTTACACGCAGAAAGCAGGTTCTCTAATGTCTTTCTCTTCTCGATCAAATGAAGTTCCGCCACCACCTTTGGAAAAAATTGGTGATCTGGTCTACTCGCCTGGGACTGATCTGCCGTTTGGAAAACGTATACGCATTGGTTTATCCGAGCAAACTATTTATGAGAGTGCAGTGGAGCATGGTTATCGAACAGGTATTCGTGCCCATTTTACATTTATTGAAGATCATGAATGCCCGAATCCCGTACCTCTAGATGACAAACAATTTACAATGATTATTGAGCATCTGGTACCAACTAACCTGAACGCTTTTGAGCAAGGACTCTGGCGTTCGCATTTCATCGCTGGATGGATGGGAGTATATCTGGGATTGGTTACCGATGAGGACGACATGGATCCAGATATAGATCGATAAGTAGGCACACCCTCTCTATCATTAGAGGAAGCGCAAACGGTTTCTGCCTCAAAGTGGTGTTGAAAACCAGAAATATCAAAAGGCTGAGCCCCTTTAAAGGTTCTTTAGAAGAGCACGACCGGCAAAACAGAGAGTTATTGGTCGTGCTCTTTTTTGCTTGAACAATAGGGCAAATGCCCCTATTGTTCAAGCAAGATATTCACCTATACTGGTCTTAGAGAAACTGCGTTTAAGTAGTATCTTTAAAAGAAAGAGCTGGAAGGCGGAAACATACCATGTCTCACCAGAAAATATCGGGACCCTCTGACAATGATTCTCTTAATGCGCCTCCAAACAAGGAAGACAGGCATAAAGGTGATAAGTCGCTTAAGAAAAGGCATAAAAGCATAAGGATACTGTTAAGTATCCTCTTGGTCGTGGGTGTTTGTTTTTCTGTATTTCCCTGGGGACGATCAATAATACGATCTCTCTTTATTCTCCCTGCGCTTATTTCCGCCACGCAACCCGGAATACTGATCAGCAACGGTGAATCCATCAAGCATACGCAAATGACCATTGCCTCGCAGAGCGGCCCTGTGTACCTGGATATATTTATGCCGACAGGTTCGGGTCCTGTAATCAAAAGTGCACGCGGTGGAGTACTGATTGTTCCAGGAGTAGGAGACAACCGACAAGTGCCGCAGTTAATCAATCTATCGGAAGCGTTCGCCCGCACAGGACTGATAGTAATGGACATGACGACTCCAACCTTGATGGACTACGATATTTCCGTACAAGATACTGATGCGACAGTGCAAGCATTCAAAAAACTGGAGAGTCTGCCAGGAATGGTAGGCAGGCATAGTGGTATGATTGCTTTTAGTGGTGGGGTACCGCTTACCTGTTTTGCCGCCGCAGATCCCCGTATCAAAGACGATGTTGCTTATGTAGCTGCCTTTGGAGGATACTTTGATACAAGGACCCTCTTAGAAACCTTTGGAAGCAGAAGTATGATGATAGATGGCAAGGCCGAAGCCTGGCATCCCATTAACGTTCCGATACAAGTTCTCACAAACATGACGACAAAGAAATTTTCCTATGACGAACAAACCACACTCAGAACTGCGCTAGCCAGCAATGCTCAGCCACTGACTGGTGTACAGCTACAAACATTATCGCCGGGAGCGCAAGCAGTCTACCATTTACTCAAAGGGGATGAACCGCAACAAGTTGCAAATAATATGAAGCTTCTCCCGCCAGATATACAACAGTTGCTGGCAGACCTCTCCCCAAAACGGGTGATCAAAGATATTCGCGCGCCAATTTTTTTGCTACATGATCGCAATGATGGCTCGCTGCCCGTCACAGAAACACGAGAATTTGACGCAGCGTTAACCCGATTGCAGCATAAGCATGAATACGTAGAATTCCACATCTTTGATCATGTCGAAGTACGTTCTGGCCTGAACCTGGGGCAACTAGCAGGTGATGGCTTTCACCTGTTTAGCATACTGGATAATTTGCTCTATGCAGGCTCATAGCCAGAAAAGGAGAGAATTCATGTCATTAGCATCGGTATCTCTGTGGCTCATTATCGGTTTATGTATTGGAATGCTAGCTATCGCAGCGCATCTGCAGCCAAAAGAATGGTCAAAATGGTACTGGCCAGGCATGCTGATAACAGGAGGGTGCGCAGGTTGGTTAGGAGGTTGGCTAGGAATCTGGTTATTTGGTCATCTCTTTGCTCCAATCACGGCGCTCTGGATTGCAATCGCTGGTGTCATCCTTATGCCGCGCTGCATCATCGTATTATGGCAAAACAGACCGACAAAAGTCACGGTTGTATAGAAACCCTGATCAGCATGATTAAGAGGAAAAAGCTCTAGTAGCGTTCACTCATTTCTTCATTTCTGTTACAATGGTACGAGACTGAGAGAAACGAGGGAATGAGCTTATGCGGCCCGATGGCCGTTCTTCAATGCGTGAAAGCATATTAGCTGCTGCTGTCCACCTTTTTGCCCAGTATGGATACCACGCAGCACCATTGAGAGATATCGCTCGTATTGCGGGGATACAAGCTGCGAGTATCTATCATCACTATCCCAACAAACAGGCTCTCCTGATTGAAATAATGGAAACCTATATGCTACGTTTGAATGTAAGCCTGGAACATGTACTAAAAGAGTTTGATGATCCGCTCCAGCGCCTACATGAGGCAATTGCCAATCATATTCGCATGCATACAACGTACAAAGAGGAATTCTTTATTATCGACACAGAGATGAGAGCCTTAGAAGAAGAGCATAAAGCACATATCATCTCATTACGAGATAAATATGAAGCTCTCCTGCAGGAACTATTACAAGATGGTATGGAAAGAGGAGTTTTCCGCCAGAGTGATGTAAAGATCGCCTCATATGCCATAATTGCTATGTGCACAGAAGTCGCGACCTGGTTTCGTCCGAATGGAAGATTAAGTGTGCAGCAAGTAATTACAAGCTATCGCCAATTTATCGTAGAAGGGTTACTATTAACGCCAGGAGTCACGCATATGCCTGACGAGACGGCCCATTTGCTCTAGCATCATTCCTCTCAATGAGAATGCAAGTAGCCATAAAGGTATGAAATCATCCATAGTAGCATACCAGATTTCTGCTTTGAACGTAGATAGTGGAAGGGGGAGATCATTCAATATTGAGCTAATGAAAATAATTCAGGCTATTCCATAAGTGATAGCAGTGATGTAATGAGCAAAAAGTAAGCATAGCAGCAGAAACGTATAGCTATCAGTTACGTTTTTACTATAGATATTGAAACAAGGGAGCAACTCACTGTTATGGGAAGTGAAAAGAAGCGCCAGAAAAGATATATAAGACTTTTCGTCTGGGTTGCTTTACTGCTACTTATACTTATAAGCGGCAGTGTTATTTTTGCTGCAAAAATCAAAGGAAGTGAAGGTGATATTTCCCAGGTAGTGCCAACAGCTACTGCCACCAAAGGAGCAACGACGCCCACGGTTACGCCTGCAGTCACCCCCACCACGACTATTACAGCCACGCCAACCCCAACCACATTATTCCACGAAGATTTTTTAGACAATCGCAACGGATGGGCCGTATCCAGTAGCACAGGATATATACGTTCTATGGCTGACAACAAGCTCACCTTATCTGTGGCGGAACACAAAATCTTAATCGAAAATGTTCCAACTACAGCGCCTTTGAGTAATTTCACCCTCGACATGAGTTATATTTTTGAACAAGCAGACAAGAACGATAAAGTAGGGCTCTATCTAAGAGGAGACAGCAATCTCGATCACGACTATCGTATCGATATTTCTGGGAACAATACCATTACCATCAACAAAGAGTATTTAGATGACAACAAATTGCCACAAAGCACAGTGCTGAGCAGCATTACCAGAATCCCATCTATTAAAAAGATCGGGCAAGAAAACAGGCTTGAGGTATCAATGAATGGCCCTCAAATGATATTGAAAGTAAATGGCGTAGAGATTCAGAAGCTAGAAGATTTTGATTACACAAAAGGGCAAATCGCCTTATTTGTAGATAATGGCTGGTCATCAGATGAAGCAACAGCATCTTTCATCAGCATGGACGTTGAGTCTATTGTAGATCCTCTACCAGGCATGACGCCCACTGCAACTCCAGCGAACGGCAGTCCCACTCCATAAACCCAGGCCGGACCATTTGATCCCCTTACTGTCTTACAAGTTTTTGATGGATATTGTATGCAGCGATGCCTCTATCCATGCCATAGCCATAAAGGAGAAGGAGAAATATGAATACTCAAGGCACCCATACAGAACAAATCGCAGCCTTTCCCAAGTGCTTTATGGATGAACTTTGTGTGAGCAGAAGCCTGACATTATTTCAGTGGATAGAGATGGCCGCGAGCTTAGGTGTAGACGGATTAGAGCTATATCCCGGCTTCTTCACATCATTTGAACGTCCTTATTTAACGGATATACGCTCAGCGTTACAAAGGCATCAATTAGCTATGCCCATGCTCTGTGCTTCTCCGGATTTTACCCAACCAGATCAGGCTCTGCGCAAGGCCGAAATTGAGAAATGCAAGCGCATGATAGAACTGGTAGATTTTTTTGCAGCATCCGCGCCGCGAACTTGCCGCGTGCTATCCGGACAAAGAAGGCCAGACATCTCTGAGGAGCAAGGTATAGAAATGGTGGTAGATAGTATCCAGCAACTTCTGCCTTATGCGCAAGCACATGGTGTCATACTGGCCATAGAGAATCACTACAAAGATAACTACTGGACATATCCAGAATTCGCCCAGCATCTACCCCTATTCTCGCGAATTGTCCATGCCATAGACTCACCCTGGTTTGGTGTTAACTATGATCCATCCAATGCCATGCTGGCAGGAGAAGATCCCTTACTCGTGCTTGATGCAGTGAAAGAGCGTGTTGTCAGTATGCATGCCAGTGATCGGCGTCTCCAGCCCGGATATACGCTAGAAGATCTCCGAGCTGAAGAGGAAGGTCCTGGTTATGCCAGCATACTGTGTCATGGCGAAATAGGTACTGGCCTCAATGATTTTCCCAGCATTTTCCAGACCTTAAAAGCGGTCGGTTTTCATGGTTGGATTTCGATCGAAGACGGTGTCAATGGGCTAGACGAATTGCAACGTTCAGTTCATTTTTTGCGTCAAATACTTGCTACCTTTAACTGAAGAGCAGCGTACTGATCAGGCCATTGTTTGCTGATCGTGTCATTGATTGAATTGAGCAGACTGGAAAAAACGCGCAACATAGCGACCAACGATATCGGTTTCCAGATTAAGCAACATCCCTTCAACGGCCTGCCCCAGATTAGTATGTTCGCGTGTGTAGGGGATGAGGGAAATCGAAAAGCGATCGGCCCAGACATCTACTACAGTTAGACTGACACCATTTAAGGCAACGAAGCCTTTGGGAATAATATAAGAGCGCAGGTCGTGCGGTAAGGCAATCACCACATCCAGACCGATACCATCTTCTCGTGTTGACAGGATAGGCGCACACGCCTCTACATGTCCCTGAACCATATGACCGCCCATACGGCCATTAGCTAACAGAGAACGCTCCAGATTCAGGTGATCGCCTGGATGCAAACTGGCCAAACGTGTACGGCGTATGGTTTCCGGCATAGTATCCACACGAAACCAATCTGTTCCCAGTTCTGTAACTGTCAGACAAATACCATCGACAGCAATGCTATCTTTTTCCGCCACATCCTGCAATATATGCCTGGCTGAGATGAGTAAGCCTGTTTCTATGCATTGTTGAAGTATGCCCTGTTCTTCAACGATTCCCGTAAACATAATTGTCCTCCTGATCAAAACAACACAATTTAGCGTTTTTGCCGTAACAGACGAGCCGTGCAGGCAACATCCACCGCTGCTTGCGCAAATTCTCTGCCTCTTGGGATGCGTTGTTCAGCCTGTTGCTGATTTTCTACACAAAGCACGCCCAGAATAATCGGAACGCCTGTATCAAGGGCGACACGTTGGATACCCTGTGCCGCAGCATCTTCAACGACCACATCATGACGTGTTTCTCCTTTCATCACACAGCCAATACAGATTAATGCATCGTATGCTGCATGCGTTAGCATCGCCTGAGCAATGGTCGGCAGTTCATATGAACCGGGAACATACACAACATGGATCGCCTCTGTTGCTACCCCTAGATTTAATAACTCTTGCCGACTCAATGCCAGCACAGCTCCCGTAACAGACCAGTTATAGCGAGCAACAACGAGACCGATCGTAAGGCCTGCACCGTTCAATGGCGTAGTAGATTCAGCGGCATAAAATTGATCCTGTGTCATAGTTCACACTCTTTCCAGGCAGATGAAAAATCAGCAGTTTGTGGATTGACCAGCATATGTCCCAGGCGCTGGTATTTTGTGTGTAGATAACGAATATTATCGGCCGTCGGTTGTATCTCAAGGGGAACGCGTTCAACCTTAACGCCAGCGGATGCAAGAGCCTGTATTTTTCTAGGGCTATTAGTCATCAAACGAGCGTGAGTAATATGGAGATCCTGTAAAATCTCAACGGCTGTAGTATAGTCGCGAGCATCAACGGGATAGCCCAATTTTTCATTAGCTTCGAGCGTATCATAGCCCTGATCTTGCAAGGCATACGCCTGCAGTTTGGCTGAGAGACCGATACCCCGGCCCTCGTGAGGAAGGTAGAGAAGAACACCACGCCCTTCGACCGCAATAGCATGCAATGCAGCCTGTAATTGCGCCTGACAATCACAGCGCTGTGAGCCAAAGATATCTCCAGTGGCGCAGGCCGAATGAAGGCGTACCAATGGAGGAATTCCCTGGTCGCTTGCGAGCTCGCCGAGTACCAGAGCAACATATTGCTGACCCGAAGTTATTTCACGATAAGCCAGCGTTTTAAACTGTGCTTCTGGCAGGGGCAACTGCGTCTGAGCAATCAGGCTGGCGCGATGATCGCGACGAAAACGCGCAATAGCATCAACAGAGATGATACCGATGCCCCAATCACGTGCCATATCACGTAGCACTGCTCCTCGTGCTGCATTGCCAGTGTGATCCAGAACCTCGCAGATGACAGCGCCAGGAGTCAGACCTGCAATGCGCATCAAATCAACTGCTGCCTCCGTATGTCCTCGGCGTTCGAGCGTGCCACCAGCACGAGCACGCAGTGGAAATACATGTCCTGGCCTGGCGAGATCTTCTGGCCGGGTAGTAAGATCGACCAGCGTGCGAATAGTCTGAGCACGATCATGGGCAGAAATGCCTGTTGTCGTAGAGGCATAAGCATCGACAGACATAGCAAAAGCAGTATCCTGCAAGGGTTTCCCTTCGTTAACGATCAGTGGCAGGCGCAATGCATCCAGGAGCTCTCCAGCCATTGCCACACAAATGAGCCCGCAAGCAGAATGCATAAAGAAATTTATCGCCTCTGTAGTGGCAAATTGGGCTGCCAGGCAAAGATCCGCTTCATTCTCACGGTCTTCATCATCGCAGATCAACAGCATTTTGCCTGTTTGAACTGCATGTACCGCATCAGCTATTGACAGATAAGAAGGTGAAAATTGTTGTTGAGTTTCCATATAAACGCTCCAGTCTTACTGATGTCTACTCATCAGGATATAAGGCAAAAAACAAAACAATCAAATATACTTAACGTCACCTCTAATCAAGACATCATCCCCAAATTGCTGGATAGAGCTATTGCACAATTCCCATGCTTCTGACATCGTACCTTTGCCAGAGCCACCCACCGGAGAAGGTGCAGAAGATCCTCCAATAATTTTAGGCGCAATAAAAGCCATAACATGATCGACGCAGCGGCACTCAAAGGCACTTCCAAGGATATGAGAACCTCCTTCCATCAGCACATGCATATAGCCTTGCTGTGCCAGCAACTCTAAGGCAGCCGCAATATCAATGTGATGATGATCGTCCACAGCGACCGGGCAAACGCGTACCCCACGACGTTTCAATGCCTGGATATAGGTGGGAGAGCACGTTTCGCCAACAATAATCCAGGTCCCTGCAGCCAGAGCGGGTTGCAAAAGAGCCAGATGGTCTGGAAGTTGTCCATGTGTAGCCAGGATAACGCGCAAAGGGCCTGAGCGACGAGTGCGCTGCATTTGTACCGATATGTCAGAAGAGAGGCGTGCCGTTAGCTGTGGATTATCTATAGAAGCTGTGCGGGCGCCAATAAGAATAGCATCGACCCGATCGCGCAGATCATGGACCAGGGCACGAGATTGAGGCCCGCTGATCCAGCGAGCGTCACCTGTGTGGGTAGCCAGTTTGCCATCAAGTGTCATCGCCCATTTCGCTGTCACATAGGGACGTTGTTGAGTAATGAACGTTGCAAATGGACGCACGAGTAGAGCAGCAGCCTCCGAATCCAAGCAATGTACAGCGATATCCATAGCGCGTAGCTGTTGTAGTCCTCGGCCAGCGACCAATGGATTAGGATCGAGAGTTCCTACAACCAGGCGTTGAATACCAGCGGCAATGATGGCATCAGTGCAAGGAGGTGTATGGATAGTAACGCAGCATGGTTCGAGCGTGACATAGAGAGTTGCGCCACGTGTAGCCGGACCAGCTGCAGTCAGAGCCTCTATCTCTGCGTGAGGTCCAAATGGTGGAGCAGTAGCGCCCTGACCAACAATTTCCCCATCGCGCACGACAACAGCCCCCACTGGAGGGCGTGGGCTAGTGCGACCTTCAACGCGAGACGCCAAATCTAAAGCTAATTGCATTGTCTCTGAATCATCCACCGTAGATAGTCCTTTTTCTGCAGCAAAACACACAACCACATCAGCGAGGGAATAGATGAGTACAGAGACAGGAGAAGGGGCATCAACAATAGCATCTGTTCAGTAAAAACATCGAATATAATGATCGTGAAGGTCAGCAGTGAACTGCCTATAGAGCCGCCGCATCTCTATAATGACACGCCGACCAACATCTGGAAGAAAAGGCATCTTCCAAACGGAATAGAACCAACACAATCGAAAGGTATCTTGTCAGATGGCAGGCACCAGCAAGTTACCATATCGAAGCACAAACAGACACTATGTTACATGAGACAATAACAACACAGGTAATTAGTTGTTACTGATGTCTTCTCCCATCCGGACTATACCGTCGGCCCTGGAACTTCCCCAGGTCCACCAATGTATGGAATCAAATCCTCATACAGTAGGTCGCGGGCTATACCGCCGATCGGGAATTGAAAATGCATAAAGGCATTTTCTCACCCTGCCCCGAAGACTCTGATGTATTTTATATGTTCAGAGAATAATGAAAAAACAGAGGTTTGTCAACTCTTATGCAGCCGGTCAAAGCAAATAAACGTCTGGTCACGCATGCCGGTGTGAGTGGCAGAGTTCTCGAAAAAAACAACATACAGCGATTTATCACTAAGGACAAGAATATTTCTATAGCGTATATGCATATGAAATGTGCTGGAAGCAGCAATACCAGGTATGTTACACTATAAAAAGGTCAGCTTTCAACAACTATTAATTGTAATAATGTGTCATGGAATATGCAGTATAAAGGAGATTCATTTGTGTTTCGTTTAGATAATAAAATAGCACTAATCACTGGCGCTGGATCTGGCATTGGGCGAGAAATCGCCTTACTCTATGCCAAACAGGGAGCGCATATTATCATTGCAGATATTCAACTGGAAGCAGCGCGCACCGTTACCGGTGAAATTGAAGCACTGGATGGACATGCGCAGGCCGTAGAGTTAAACGTCGCAGACGAAGCTCAGGTCCAGGCTATATTTACCCAGGTAGTGCAGGAACACGGACGGCTTGATATTTTAGTAAACAATGCCGGTGTAAGCCATGTAGGCAATATTCTAGAGACCAGCCTGAACGACTGGGAGCGCGTCATGGGCGTTAATGCCAAAGGAGTATTTCTCTGTGCCCGTGAGGGAGTCAAGCACATGGTCGCGCAACAACCGCAAGGAGGCGTAATCGTAAACATCGCCTCTGTAGCGGGCATGATTGCTGTCGACCGCCGCCTACCCTACGGTGCCAGCAAAGGGGCCGTCATCAGCATCACACGCTCCATCGCCATGGATTTTATCCAACAAAACATCCGTGCCAACGCCATCTGTCCAGGAACAGTGCATACGCCATTTGTTGAAGGTTTCCTCGCCAAGAATTTTCCTGAGACAAAAGATGAAGAACGTAACAAATTGCATGCGCGTCAGCCAATAGGACGTATGGGAAAACCAGAAGAAATCGCCAGCGCAGCGCTTTATCTAGCTTCAGAAGAAGCAGCCTTTATTACAGGATCTACACTAGTCATCGATGGTGGATGGACTGCAAAATAGCTGTCTGAGCAAGTGTATACTCCTGGCTTCCAATAGCAGAAGAAGCGCGAGCCAGGAGTGATTTTATCAGACGCTTTATGTATGCACGCGCTGAATATATGCATCTAAGAATCACAGAGGATATTATGCAACACCAAAAAGTGCGCACCGTTCTGGTCGGATGTGGAGGAATGAGTGGAGCCTGGCTAGAAGCTGTTCGCCAACTGCCTGAAGTTGAAATTGTAGGCCTGATAGATATTTTGGAAGAAGCGGCGAGAAAGAAAGCCACAGATTTCCAACTGCCAAACGCCATAATTGCCAGGGACCTGGCCAGTGTTTTTGAGCAGACAGAGGTAGATGCCGTCTTCAACTGCACCATTCCTGAAGCTCATTATGAAGTTACCATGACTGCACTGAAGCATGGATGCCATGTATTAAGCGAGAAACCGCTGGCCGACTCAATGGAGCATGCAAAAGAAATGCTGGCAGCAGCCCAGCAATCCGGGAAAATCTTTTCAGTAATCCAGAACCGGCGTTATGAGCCAGCAATTCGCCAGATCAAGCATTTTCTGGAACAGAAAACCATTGGCGGAATCACAACCGTGAACAGTGATTTCTATATCGGTGCTCATTTTGGAGGATTCCGAGACCATATGAAGCACGTATTACTCCTGGATATGGCCATTCACACCTTTGATGCAGCGCGCCTTCTAATCGGAGCTGATCCAGTATCAGTTTACTGTAAAGAATGGAATCCCAGAGGTTCCTGGTATGATCAGGACGCATCAGCTATTGCCATTTTTGAAATGGTAGACGGTACCATCTATACCTATCGTGGAAGCTGGTGTGCCGAAGGATTACCTACAACCTGGGAATGTGACTGGCGCGTGATTGGTGAAAAAGGCACACTAATCTGGGATGGAGGAAAGAAGCAGCAGGCTCAGATCGTTAAGGAGACGGGCAGCTTTATTTCAGTCTATCAGGATATAGAAATACCTGCATATGAGGCAGACAATATCGGAGGACATGCAGGTTTAATTCGTGAGTTCTTTGAATGTATTCAAAATGGCACCCAGCCTGAAACGCAAGCTGCAGACAATATTAAAAGCCTGGCTATGGTATTTGGAGCCATCGAAAGTGCTGAAACAGGGCAAGCAGTCAGAATCAGCTGGTAATCGAATTGCCTGCGCATCCGCAAAACGAGTAATTGAAGCAAAAATGGAAAAGCTTTATATTTTGTATAAGCACCTAAAAGATGGAAGATGGAAAGAAGGAAGCGAACCAAGCAGATGGTTCGCTTCCTTCCTGTTTTACTAGAAGCAATGTCAGGAGGCCTGCATGCACTGACGCGCAAACAGACGCACTGATTCCAGATTGGTCGCTGCATCAACAAAGTGAATCAACAGCTCCTGGATGCCAGCTTCCTCATATTCAGCCAGGCGCTGACGAATCTGCGCAGGTGTGCCGATTAAGCTTGACTTGCGTAATTCTACGAGATTATCGCGCTCACCCTGTGTTAATTTTGCGATTGCTTCACTTTCGGTCTCAGCAATAGCACACACATCGACAATAGCGGTACGGCGAATACTATTGAAATCACGACCCAGAGCATCGCAGTGATTTTTAAGAACCGCCAGCTTATGCTTGATATTAGGAATATCACCACCAACATTGCAAGCATCAGCATACTGAGCAACGAGTTTCAAGGTCACCTTCTCACCGCTACCACCGATAAGCAAGGGAATATGCGGTTTCTGAACGCCTTTAGGCTGATTGATCGCTCCTCGGGCCTGATAATACTTGCCCTCGAACGTAGCCTCTTCCTGAGTCCACATCGCCAGAATCACCTGGAGAGCGTCACGCAAGTGGCGTAAGCGCTCAGGAGCGTCGGGATACTCATAGCCATAAGCTCGATACTCATGCTCATACCAGCCTGCACCGATGCCGAAATCAAGGCGACCATGGCTTAGCACATCGACCGTACTGGCCATTTTTGCCAGCAAAGCTGGATTGCGATAGCTATTACAAGTTACAATTTGGCCAATACGAACGCGTTTCGTATCGCGCGCTAGAGCAGCAGTGCTGGTCCAGCATTCGAAAGTTACTTCCTGGGTTGGAGTAGGCACTGTATGGAAGTGGTCATAGAGCCAGATTGAATGATATCCCAGAGCCTCGGCCTCCTGAGCCACGCGGGTCATAGCCTCATATGCCTCGACGGGATCGGGGATCCCAACAAGATCCATACGCCATCCCTGGGGAACAATAACTCCATAATCCATGATAAAATAAGCTCCTTTGTTAGCCCGGAAAATAAGGTCATCAAGACCCGTTACTCTATCAGCCTACGATATTTATGCAAGAAAGTGCAAATCTGCACGACGCTCTGCTAGAAGCATTCCTTCTTTTAAGCGTAATTGAGTCTCAGATTAGATGACCTGACAAAACCGCACATATGCTTCCTCCCACTGAGAAACCTCGAGTGGCTCATAGGTTTGAATAGGAAAGGACCGTCGAACAAGGGAGCGAGCCTGTTGAAGATTTTCCAGATGTCCAAGGGAGATATACTGAACAAGCAAATTGCCAATAGCCGTTGCTTCCACCGGGCCAGCCCAGACCTTACGGCCAAGTGCATTGGCTGTATATTGGCATAGAATCGTATTTTGAGAACCGCCACCGACCACATGTAATCCCGAAAAGCGCTTTTGCACCAGATTTTCAATCATCTCCAGCACATAGCGATAGCGCAGAGCCAGGCTCTCAATGATACAGCGAAATATCTCACCCTCTGTCTGTGGCACTGGTTGCCCTGTTTGCTGACAATATGCTTGTATCTGATGAGGCATATGGGCAGGGCTCATAAACATAGGATGGTCTGGATTGATAAAAGAACGGAATGGAGGTGCTCCAGCGGTCAGTTTTTTCTCTTCCTCAAAGGTAAACTGCTGGCCCTCATTTTTCCAAATACGCCGACATTCCTGCAAGAGCCAGAGCCCGGTAACATTTTTAAGCAGACGAATTGTTTGATTGACGCCTCCTTCATTGGTAACATTCGCCTGCAGGGCCTGAGCACTAAGGATCGGTGAAGAGATTTCTGTTCCTAACAACGACCACGTACCACTGCTGAGGTAAGCAAAATCGGGGCTGGCAGCAGGAACTGCCACGACAGCGGAAGCCGTATCGTGTTCAGCTACGGCAACAACTTGCAGGGAAGGCAGGCCAACCTCCGAACTAATAGCCGGGAGCAATGTTCCAGCCAGCGTACCGGGACTGACAGGAGATTGAAACAACCTGGTGGGGATATCCAACTTCTGCAAGAGAGACGTATCCCAATTTTGGGTAGTTGGATCACACAATTGAGTCGTAGAGGCAATTGTCCACTCGCTCAAGCGTTTCCCTGTCAAAAAGTAGCGCAGGAGCTCAGGTATTAAGAGCAAAGAATCAGCCTGGGCAAGGAAAGAGGAAGCGGAACGTTGCAAGGCCACCAACTGATAAATAGTATTGAAAGAAATGAATTGAATACCTGTGCGCTGAAAAATCTCAGCCTGTGGAACCTGTTGAAAGACCTGTTCCATTACACCATTGGTATGTCCATCGCGATAATGATAAGGATTACCAAGGAGTTCGCCTTGAGTATTTAACAGGCCGAAGTCAACGCCCCACGTATCGATGCCAATGCTCTGAGCATCGGCATGACCCTTCAAACGCGTCTGAATCAATCCTTGTTTGATTTCATGAAGCAAGCGCAGGATATCCCAGTGCATGTGCTGCAGCACATGCACTGGCTCGTTGGGAAAACGATGGGTATCAACGATAGTTAGTTTGTCT
The DNA here is from genome assembly GCF_016587435.1 of Dictyobacter formicarum. Next base: position 300,302 of record NZ_BNJJ01000002.1, on the reverse strand, counting down.
GCATCAAACTGACCAACGACTGCTCGTCCGCTGCTCGCTCCTAAATCGAAAGCGAGAGCTTTTACCAACTTGCACCACCTTTACCGCGAGCAAGAATACGCTGACCATAATCGCTCTGTAAATAAGCGCGCATTGGATCAACTGGTACGCCCATTTCTTCACGAACAGCGCGCAGGAGAGGAGTAACATCAAACTCAAACGCTTCACGGACAGCATTCTCAGCGGCCAGAACATCTTGCCGTTCCTGGGCTCGTTTCACGGCAGAGAAATCAATTAAGAGTGCTTTGGCGAACTGCGTTTGAACGTTCAGAATCGAGCGGATCATAGCCGGAATTTTAGGTTCAATGCAGTGGCTCTGATCGATCATATAGGCGATATTAGCAGCCGTCTGATGGACCCCCGCATCGGTAGCCTGGGAAGCATCCAGAATTTGATAGAAGATCAAGAAAAGTTCATAAGGATTGGTTGAGCCCACAATTAAATCATCGTCGGCATATTTACGGCTATTAAAATGGAAGCCACCTAGTTTTTGCTCGTCGAGGAGATAAGCCACAATCTGTTCTACATTTGTTCCCTGGGCATGATGGCCAGTATCAACCAGCACTTGAGCCTGATTGCCCAACTTCAAAGCCATGTTATAAGCCATACCCCAGTCGCCAAGATCAGTATGGTAAAAAGCAGGCTCAAAAAATTTATATTCAATGAGCAAACGCATATGGGGATCCAGCGCCTGATAGATCTCTTGTAAAGAACTCAAGAGACGATGTTTACGCTCACGAATATTATCTTGTCCGGGATAATTAGTACCATCAGCAAGCCAGAGACTAATCAAAGAAGAGCCAGTTGCGCGGGCAATATCGACGCACTCAAGTGTATGATTCACAGCCTGACGGCGAATAGTTTCATTCGAATTACAAAGGCTACCAAAAATATACACATCTTCCTGAAAAAGGTTAGGATTAATCGCTCCAAGGGTGAGTCCCAGGGAATCAGCATGACGACGAAGTTGGTCATAATCCTCAACTTTATCCCAGGGGATATGCAAAGCAACCGAAGGACATGCCCCTGTCACGCGATGGACCTGAGCGGCATCTTCCAGTTTTTCAAACGGATTGCGAGGGACGCCAACCTGCTGAAAGACCTTAAAGCGCGTTCCCGAGTCTCCATAGCCCCAGGAAGGGGTTTCAATCTTCAATGCCTTAATCTGCTGTTTCACCTGCTCAAGATCGATGCCACGATCTGCCTGTTGCTGCTCAAAAAATGTGTATGCCGAAATCCCCATTGACCGCTACTCCTTCCCTGTACTAGCGATAACAGACACTAAGCAATCCAGACCTCAATGCCCTGATTGCGTACTTGCTCAACCATGTCGGTCGGAGCCTTCGCATCGGTAATAATCAGCTTAAGCCGTTCAAGAGGGCAAAACGTAGCAAAGGCCAGATGCCCCCACTTGCTATGATCAACAATAGCAATAACCTCTTTCGCGGCCTCGACAATAGCGCGTTTCAGTTCAACCTCTTCCCCATTTACATCAGTTAGACCTTCAGTGGGAGAAAAGCCACGGGCGCCCACAAACGCCTTACTGATATGAACCTGTTGTAAAACAGATTTTCCCCAGGTTCCAATGAGCGAGAACGACTCATGACGTAGCATACCACCGGGTATGAGAACGGAGATACCAGGAGTATTGATAAGTTCCATCCCGATGCGCAAGCCATTGGTAACGACCGTCAATTCTCGCTTCGCTTTTAAATACTGGGTCATAGCAAGGGCTGTCGTGCTGGCATCTAGCGCAATGGTCTCACCATCGAGCACATAACTAGCTGCGGTGGCGCCAATACGCTCCTTCTCATTGTGCTGAAGCTTCTCGCGAGTATCGAAGCCCATTTCCAGCGAATGGCTGGTAGCCAGAACGGCCCCTCCATGAGTACGTACCGCAACGTGGTGAGCTTCAAGCCAGGCCAGATCCTTGCGAATTGTCACTTCAGAAACAGCAAAAAGCTGGCTTAAAGCAGGAACAGTTACACGTTGCTGTTCACCTAAAATATGCGCGATTTGCTGTCTTCTTTCATTCGTAAAAAGGGACGAACCAGCGGTCAGCATGGCAGGTGCGTACGCCTTTTCCTTTTCTATATCCATGTATTGCTTTTCTCTCTGCTTTCAAATGGTTTCGGTATGTTTCATTTACTTGTAACATATTCTATTGGATTTGTCAATACTTCTTTTTTCGTAACTGCAGATGCTATTATTATGTATAAGACCACAAAGGGAGGAGGAATGAAAGACACATGACAAAATCAGAACTGTTTACCCATTTTCGGCAGAGACTAACTGCAGTTGGTGGAGAATGTTACTGGCTAGAAAACCTTGCACAAGCCGCTGATATCATTATAGCGCATAAAGCTTTTGAAGAAAAAGAGCGCCAGATAGTTGTCCCACCTGATTTTACAGAAAGGCTTCCATGGGAAGGTATACTAGCGCCATTACAAGAAAATGGTTTTACCATTCGAAAGGCTCGAACTCCTTCAGAGGTAGCTGATGCGCCTGCAGGCCTCTCAAATGCAGAACTTGCTATTGCTGAGACTGGTTCCATCATGCTAGCGGAAAACACGCTGGAAGCAAGGGTTGTCAGCATGCTAACACTCACCCATTTTGTGCTTATACATGCGCAAGATCTTTTTCCCATGCTGGATGATGCTGGAGTACGTCTGCAGCAACTCACAAAAGCGGGACCTGAGCAAAAACGGTACATCTCGCTTGTCACCGGACCAAGTCGAACCGCAGATATCGAACGCACACTAACAATTGGTGTGCAAGGGCCTAAAGCTGTTTGTGTTCTTTTCATAGAAAACTGAAAGGTGAACATATGAGTTCCCAGGATGCAACACCACAAGATGAGAAAATGCGTAAAAGTCAGACTGGTGCCGCCCAGGAAGTATTAACACACGCAACTCCATTGCAGCAAATACTCACAGAAGAAACAGCCAACCCAACCAACGAACACCAACCATTTGAAATGCGCCTGCACGAATCACTTGAGGATCAAAATTTGCAGCGAGCGCTTGAACGCTTTGCTCCCTCGTGGCGCGCCTCACGGCAGGATGTCTTCGCAATAGAGGAGTCTGACTACGGCGAAGACTATTCCTTTACAAAACTACGTCAAACTCTGCGCGAAGCCAAAGACCACGCGATCGAGCATCAGCCAGAGCTCATTGCTCAATTTATCAAGAACGCTGAAGCCGCCGGAGCAATCGTCTATAGAGCCAGCACAGCAGCAGAAGCTAACGCTTATATTTATAATGTATGCCTGCGCCATAAAGCAGATATAGTTGTCAAATCGAAAACTATGGTCAGCGAAGAGATAGAACTGAACCATTATTTAGAAGAAAAAGGAATCAAACCAATTGAAACCGATTTAGGAGAATGGGTAGCACAATTAAATCACGAGCGCCCCTCACACATGGTCTTACCAATTATTCATAAAACGCGCCAACAAGTCGGTACAATTCTCTCGACCGCCACTGGCCGAGAAATCTCCCGTGAAGACGTTGCTGAACAGGTTGCCGTCATTCGATCCGAGCACCGAAAATCATTCCTCACAGCCAAAATAGGTATCAGTGGTGCGAACGCACTGATTGCGGAAAGTGGCACCGTCATGATGATGACGAATGAAGGCAATGGTCGGCTTGTTACTTCTCTGCCACCGGTACATATAGTACTAGCAGGATACGACAAACTGATTAGCAGCTATGCAGAAGCTATGACGCAACTGAGATTACTGGCGAGAAGTGCTACCGGGCAACATATTACCAGCTACAATACCTTTATTACCGGCCCTGCTACGCCTGAAAAAGAGATGCACATTGTACTGGTTGATAATGGGCGCAGCCAAATGAGAGAAGACCCCCGTTTTAAAGAAGCACTACGCTGTATCCGTTGCGCAGCCTGCGCCAACATCTGTCCGCCGTATCAGCAGGTTGGAGGCCACTCATTCGGACATATTTATAGTGGAGCGATCGGTCTAGTCGTCACACCTTTTCATCACGGCATTGAAGCAGGATCCGGGCCCCAGAGTCTCTGTGTTAGCTGCAATGCCTGTGAAACTGTATGTCCGGTAGAGATTCCACTACCCAGCTTAATTCTGGACGTACGCCATCGAACTGTCGAAGCCAAAGGTCTGCCCTGGATCAAGAAAGTTATCTTTAGCATCATGGCCAAACCCAAGCTATTTGACCTGACATTGCGATTACTCAGTATTGGTCAATTGCCCATCACATGGGGAGGCAAATACATACGAGCAAAGCGATTTGGACCATTAAAGAAGTTGCCGCTCATCAAAAATCTGGCAGAAATGGCCAGTTGGAGAAGTTTGCCCGCAATTGCCACCAAGCCACTGAGAGACCGTATTAAGAAGCCAGCAGTGACCAAAAATCCACAAGAGCAAGATTTAAATTTAACCGTTTGCTACTTCGCAGGCTGCATGACAGATCGTCTCTATCCAGAAATGGGAGAAGCTGTTATCAAAGTATTAGAAGCGGTTGGCATACATGTCGAATTTCCAACCGACCAGAGTTGTTGTGGCCTGATAGCTCTCAATTCTGGAGATCGCAACAATGGCGTAGAAATGGCCAGGCAAACCATTGTCATGCTAGAACAGGCACTGCAAAAGAAGCAGGCGGATTACATTTTGAGCGCTTCAACCAGCTGTGTGGTTACCATCGTTCAGGATTACATTCGCTTATTCGAGGATATGAAGGATCAAGAGTGGTTAAAGCGAACGCAGCGGCTGGCAGAGAAGATTATAGATTTCACCAGTTTTATGGATCGAGTCATCTTACCAAGTGGAACTTTAGCTGCCCGCCTGCTGGAGAGTCAGAACAAAGAAATGGTTACATACCATGACTCCTGCCAATCCTGCAACTGCCTGGGATTGCGTCCAGAAGCGCGTCGTACCATCCAGAGTATACCAGGACTAGAATTAAAAGAAATGCCGAATTCTGACGTTTGTTGTGGGTTTGGTGGATCAACATCTCTTGAACATCCAGAAGTAGCCAGTCGCCTGCTAAAGAATAAGCTTCAGAATGCTCAGAGCACAGGAGCAAGCATCCTGATAGCTGATAATCCTGGTTGTTTAATGCATTTGCGTGGTGGTATTGACGCTACTAGCCAATCGATGCGTGTCCTTCATCTTGCTCAATTAATTGCTGAACGTTTGCAAGCAAATAAAAAATGACCATTGCTGCGAGAAATTGTTGAGCTAATAGCAACAAAATAACTGCGATGCATCCTTTGTTGTATGGATGGGTTTCGTTTTTTAGCAATGAAGCGCAATTCGTAAGATCAGTTTATTGACAAACTATTATTTGCTGTGATACATTTCCACTGTTGGGATATATTGTCCGGATTACCAGGAGCAAAGTAGCTTTTTGGTAGTGTTTTCGTAACTTCTTCAATCGGTTCGTATTTACATTATACATATTAAGGACCAGTTTCGCAGAATAGCTGTACATATGTGATGCTGATTATACGAAGAAGGCACTGCTACCAGTGAGTTACAGAAGCTTTTATAGAGTGTGTATTTGTAACTCATGGATACAGGGCATGTGAAACGCGTATAGAAGTAGCTATTCAGTGCAGCGTAATGGACCCTAAGACATTGTCGTCCGAAGGCAACGTTCGATACATGCGAGAATAGAATTTTTGCAGTACTGATTGTACTTTATGATAGTGTTAACCAGTGAAGTAAATTTCTGTACGATATTCTGGAAGCTGTATCGAAAATCTCCATATTTTTATACGAAATCATGGCTTTAATAAAGGCTAGCTGTGCTCCTTAATACTTGTACTGATAGAAATACGACCTACAAGGGAGTTGTGAAAGCGTTCATTAGAAATTCACCATTAGACGTGCTCTTCTTAGACAAAAAAAGTACGGGTGATTTTTATGGAGAAAGGTTTCAAGATGAAACTCTCAAGGGGTCAACGCAGCAAATGGAGCCTCATAGCAGGCATCCTCTTATTTACTCTCCTATTATCAGCTTGTGGTAGCGCTAATAACGGTAACACAAGTTCTTCGACGCCCACAGCAAACAGTGGGCCTGACGGGAAAGGCTGTAAAAAGATTGGTGTATCTTTCCCAGAGACCAACACCTCATACCGTTGGGACAACCAGGACAAGCCACTGCTCATCAATGCTTTGAAGAGCTCCTTGTCCATTACCGACAGCGACATTCTTTACAACAATGCGAATGGAAGTGCCGCAACCCAGCAGACACAGGCAGAATCAATGTTAACGCAGGGGGCATGTATTCTGGTTGTTGCTCCTGCTGACAGCAAAGTAGCATCAGCCATCGTAGACAAAGCAAAAGCGAAACACGTTCCAGTCGTTTCTTACGATCGCTTGATCGCCAACAAAGATGTTACCGCCTATGTCTCCTTCCAGGGCCAGGATGTCGGTAAGTTGCAGGGCGACTACATTGCCAAGCACTACCAGCAGTATGTCAAGAATAATGGTACCAACAACACCGTGATCATCAATGGTGCACAGACCGACAACAACGCCATTCTCTTCAAACAGGGCTTGCATACTTCTCTGGATCCTCTCTTCCAGAATAACACCCTGAAAAACGTTTACGAGCAGTTCACCGACTGGACTGGTCCTGTAGCTCAGAAAGACATGCAAGCTGCCCTTTCCCGTACCGGAAACAAGGTAGCCATTGCTTACGTCGCTAACGACAACATGGCCGATTCGGTTATTGCCGCACTCAAAACGGTCCACCTGGATAAAAAAGTGTTGGTAACCGGTCAGGATGCTGCCCAGGTCGCCATCACCAACATCTTGAATGGTGAGCAGGCGATGACCGTCTACAAACCTTACAGCAAAGAGGCCCAGGACGCTGCCAAGGTTGTAGCTGCTATCAGCAAAGGTGATGATGTCAAGACCATTGCTACCGACACATCTACCGAGCCAACCTCTGGTGCGTCAGTTCCCTCCATTCTGGAAGCTCCTATCGCAGTGGACATCACCAACGTCAAAGACACCATCATTAAAGACAACTTCTACACCAAAGATCAAGTGTGTAAAGGTGTTCCAGCTGGTGCTGGTGGCGTCTGCTAAATAGTGACTGTAGTTTGACCAGGGTGGCGACAGATTATATTTAGCTCAGAAGCGTGTAAAAAATAAGCGAGGTGGGCAAAAATATGATCTGTTACACCTTACACTGCAGAACACAGATCTTGGACCTATATAAGCCCTGGTGCCGTGTTCAAAGACGTGTACCAGGGCTTATATATTTCCTGTAGCAAGAATCCAAAAGATCGTGCTTCCTTGTAGAGGTAGCAATACTGTAGCCAGTAATCTTTTCTTGCTAAAAAAATTGTCCCCTTTTCTTTTATTCAACAGAGAGGTTTATATGGCTGAGAATGAACAACTGCCAGAAAGCCAGAGCGAAAAATTAGCAAACAGACAAGCAGAGCCTCTACTGCGCATGGTTGGCATTGGAAAGACCTTTGGCGCCGTCAGAGCACTATCCGGTGTAGACTTTGAAGCATATGCAGGAGAAGTAGTCGCGCTTGTGGGAGATAATGGAGCCGGAAAATCGACCCTTGTCAAAACAATTTCAGGAGTTGGACCAGCAGACGAAGGTGAATGTTTTTTTGAAGGGCAACCCGTCGTCATCAACAGTCCTCAGGCAGCAACCCGCCTTGGTATAGAGACTGTCTACCAGGATCTTGCCCTCTGTGACAACCTGGACGTCACCTCAAATCTTTTTCTAGGACATGAGATTCGCACACCATACAGAACGCTCAACTCCACTGAAATGGAAAAGCGCGCTCTGTCTGTATTGAAAACCCTGGATGTAAAGATTCCCTCTGCGCGGGCGCTCGTCGCCTCATTATCAGGCGGACAACGCCAGTCCATTGCAGTAGCCAAAACTATTTTGCGCCAGGCAAAAGTCGTCATGCTAGACGAACCAACGGCGGCCCTGGGCGTTGCACAGACGCGCCAGGTACTCAACCTTATCAAACGCCTGAAGGATCAAGGCCTGGCTGTCGTTGTGATTTCGCACAACATGGTCGACGTCTTTGAGGTTGCTGATCGTGTGATTGTCATGCGTTTAGGTAAGCGCGTCGCAACCTTTGATGCCAAGAACGCCACATCTGGACAGGTTGTAGCCGCCATGACCGGTGCGGATTATAGCGCTGTAAATGGAGAAAAGGCCAGTGCCGTGGGAGGAAATGAGTAATGAGTGATATTATAGAAAAACATGGAGCAGATGCCAGCACAGAACAGACGCAGGTAGCGGCAAGTACTGTAGAAGTTCCCAGTTATCAACCCCGGCAGACATTTGGCCAGATGTTGAGGAACGACCTGGGTTTTCTACCGGTTCTTTTAACCTTAATTTTGATCATCGCCTTCTTTCAGATTCTGAACCCTATCTTTTTACAAGGTGAAAACTTCACCAATATTCTCTTGCAGAGTGCCTCGCTAGGTATTTATAGCTCAGGTATCGTGCTGGTTCTCTTGTTGGGCGAAATTGACCTATCGGTGGCTGCGGTTGGCACACTCTGTGCTGTAGTCATGGCAGTTCTGACCGAGCGCCATGGCTGGTCGGCTGGTCCCGCGATCATAGTAGCCCTATTGATAGGCGCCGCTGCTGGCCTGCTCAACGGTATCTTCGTAGCGGTGTTACGTATTCCTTCATTTATCGTCACTCTGGCCTTCTTTATCGTGTACTCTGGCCTTTTGCTGTTCCTTCTGGGCTCCCAGACCACTCAGAGCGTCGGTGACCCCTTCATTCTCTCCCTGGCGGGCACTCCTGTCAGCTACTTTACAGATGTCCTTGGTATAGGACTACCTACTCTGGCGGTCTTGTTGTACGTTGCCAGCCTGGTTTATGACTACTTTAACCGTAAAAAAGCTGGTCTGCGTACAATGTCGCTGACGCGGCTCATCATTCAATCGGTTGTTGCAGTTGCCATTGTTGAAGTTGTAGTAGTCCTGCTTGAGAATTATCAGGGCGTCCCTTACTCGATGGGTGTCCTCTTCGGGCTTATTCTCCTGTTATGGCTCATTTTAACCAAGACCTCATTTGGTCGCCATATCTATGCAGTGGGTGGCAATGCGGAGGCTTCGCGTCGTGCGGGTATCAATGTGGTGGGTATTCGTATTGCGGTCTTTGTGCTGTGTTCAACGATCGCAGCCGTTGCCGCTATTGTCGACACATCGAGGCAAAATGCGGTAGCCAGCGCCATTCCCTCCATGTTGCAGCTTGATATCATCGCGGCTGCCGTTATCGGTGGTGTCAGCCTGTTTGGAGGTCGTGGTTCCATCTGGGCTGTAGTACTGGGCATGTTTATCGTTCAATGTCTGGATAACGGCTTGTCACTGCTGAACCAAACAACAGATGTACAGCAAATGGTCGAAGGACTGGTATTGATTCTAGCGGTTACCTCTGATGCTTTAATCCGCCGTGCTCAGACTCGTAGTCGCAGCGGTAAATAAATCCCATCATCCAATCAATCAATAGTCCCTACCTTGATACAGAACATTAGAAAATCAGAAATCAAGGTAGGGACTATTCACAATATGGATAGAAGAATGTCTATTAGTATCTCACCAAAGAAGAAAATAAACTCTTCTTTGAATGAGGTTTTCCATACATCCCCATTGCGCTCCTGGCAAAAGAGGTCATGGCATCCTTACCACTGACTAAAAAGATGCAAAGCGCTCTGTATCAAGCTCCACAACGTCCAACAGGGGCTTGAAGGTCACACAGCACACGAGGTGACTTTGATGCCACTTCGGTAAAGCTGGCTGTATGGTCGTGTGCCAGTGTCAGACTAACTGGAGAACCAACATGGCCGACCGTACTTGTTAAGACAGTTCCATACGCAACATCACCCTGAACATGTGTAAATTGAAGCTCCATCCTAATACCAGAAATAATATTATTATCCTTGATCACATCACAAGGTGGGGCAGCGCTTGTATTACACCAGCTATAGGCGCGAGCTGTGTAGGTAGCATATCCGTTAGACTGAATAACCAATGCTGCGCCATGACTGTACCATGTGCCAGTAAAAGCTTGCAACTGAGCACCAGGACTTGAAGTCATATAAGCTGTACGAGGAATTGCCCTTGTATGGATTGCTGACACCTCTGAGCGGCTACCAGTAAAAAAGAGCAAAATGAATAAGACCGTAGCGCTGAGCGCGATGAGGTGTAGAGGAATGAAATGATACTTCATAAGCTGTGCCTGTACTTATAAATGATGAGGACACCTGACAAGAGCTGTGGTAAAAAAGAACACCTTACAGGAACGTTAACCCTCTTACAGATAGTATACTCTCAAAGATTGCATTTCTCCAAACGAACCAGCGCAAAATACATGTTATAATAAAGCGTGGTTGTGCTTATCTACGCGATTAAGGATTAAATGCACGAATGCAAAGGGGCAATAGAAAGTATGACGCGCTATAACGCAGAAACACCTGGAGTATGGGGAGAGCTCAAAGAGGACGGGGTAACCCCATGTAAAAGCGAGTATGTAGCCTTAAAAGACGGCTGCCAGCTATTCATTAGATCCTGGTTCCAACAAAATGCTGATGTGCTCTTAATTTTACATGGTTTAGGTGGACATGGAGGTTGGTATGTTGACATGGCCAACGAATTATTTATCCGTGGTCTGACTGTTTATACCGTGGATCATCGAGGATTCGGAAAATCGCATGGCCAGCCAGGCCACATAGATATTTATCAACAATATGTCCAGGATATAGCAGAGATCATCACGGAAATTCGCAGGCGGCATCCTGCTGTCGGAATATATATTCTAGGTCATAGTATGGGAGGAATCTTTGCCACCTATGTCGCAGCCAATTACGGGCACCTCCTCAATGGCGTTATCTTCCTGAATCCATGGATCCAGGATAGCAGCCAATTGCCTTTACGAACAACCCTACCTATCCTGCTTGGAGGCCTCTTTAAATCTCGTCGCCGCTGGCGTGTGGGAGGTGGTCATGAAGGTATGACCACAAACAGTGAAGCTGCACGCATGTTAGAAGAAGATCCCTACTGGGTACGGGAACTTACAGCTACGTTTCTCGTACAAATACTGCGCATGCGCTTAGGAACATTAAAGAAAGCCAGAAACGTAACCATACCAGCATTAGTGTTACAAGCGCAAGGAGACAAAGTAGTTATTGTAGAAGCTACCCATACCTTCTACGAAGCTTTAAAAAGCAAAGATAAAGAATGGAAAACCTACCCCGATTGGTACCACGATACTGAATTCGAAGCTGATAGAGCATTGCTAGACGACAATATTGTAAGATGGATGGAAGCACATCGATATAAAGGCACGATGTGACCCAATCCGTGTCCATGGCAGGCCTATCTCATTAATTATTATGAATAAAGCCTGTTATTGGATGAAATAATATAGTTCAGATGTATTTATCAAGGGGTAGAGTTTTATGACACAAGCGTATAAATGGTGGCAGACCGGAGTTGTGTATCAAGTATATCCTCGTAGTTTTATGGACAGCAATGGAGATGGTATAGGAGATCTGGCTGGCATCACTCAACGGCTAGATTACCTGGAGTGGCTTGGGATAGATGCAGTATGGTTATCACCCATTTATCCATCACCAATGGCTGATTTTGGTTATGACATTGCTAACTATACCGATATCGAGCCAATATTTGGGACGCTCAAGGATTTTGATGTACTCCTGCACGAGGCCCATCAACGTAACATGAAACTCATTTTAGATTTTGTACCCAATCATACATCTGATGAGCATCCCTGGTTTGTAGAATCACGTTCAAGCCGGGAAAGCAGCAAACGAGACTGGTATATCTGGCGTGATCCATCCCCTGATGGAAGTCCTCCTAATAACTGGACAAGCTTTTTTGGTGGTTCGGCATGGCAACTTGACGAAAACAGTGGACAATATTATCTACATATGTTCGATGTAAAGCAGCCAGACCTCAACTGGAGAAATCCAGAAGTAAGAGAAGCAATGGATAATGTCTTGCGTTTCTGGTTGGATCGAGGGGTAGATGGTTTTCGGGTAGACGTCATATGGATGATGATCAAAGATGCTCAATTTCAAGACAATCCAAACCGACCTGAATGGAAACCGGGTGATCCGCCTTATGCGAGACAGGAAGGTCGCTATACCGAGAATCAGCCCGAGGTACATGAGGTCATTAAAGAAATGCGATCTCTTGTGGATAGCTACGAAGATCGCGTCTTTATTGGTGAGATTTATCTGCCCGTCCCACTTTTAATGAGTTACTATGGGGAATCTTTAGATGAAGTACATCTACCATTTAATTTCCAATTCTTAGAACTCTCAACCTGGAGCGCCAGCACTATTCGTACCTGTGTAGACACCTACGAAAAAGCATTGCCAGAAGGAGCGTGGCCGAACTGGGTATTAGGTAACCATGACCGACCCCGTATTGCCAGCCGTATTGGAAAAGAGCAAGCGCGCATCGCGCACATGTTGCTCCTCACATTACGAGGAACACCAACATGTTACTACGGAGACGAACTGGGCATGCAAGACGCTATTGTACCGCCAGAAATGATGCATGATCCACAAGGAAAAGATAACCCTATTCATAGTCGTGATCCACAGCGCTCTCCAATGCAATGGAATAACCAACCTGGAGCAGGTTTCACCAGGACCAACATCGCCAGTTGGTTGCCAGTGTCTGAAAATTATCAGCATATAAATGTGCAGACTGAGCAAAATGACCGGTATTCCCAACTTACATTTGTAAAAACATTGCTGTCACTACGGCGCTCTATTCCAGCACTCACAATAGGCAGCTACACATCATTGGACGGAGTACCCGATGAATGTTTTGTATATATACGTGAGCAAGAAGGGAAGCGTTATTTAGTGGCATTAAACTGTTCTAATAAGGAGCAAAATTTATCCCTGGCTCATGCTAAGCAAGGAAGCATTTTATTATCAACATTATTAGACCGTAACGATCAAATCGAACTAAACAATTTTGTGTTACGAGCAAACGAAGGTTGTCTCATTGAGATCAACGACTAAATAATTTCTTTCCAGTCGCGCTGTAGTTATATTTACAGCGCGACTGTTCTTGTGAAAAATACTCGTTTTAGCCAGACCAAAGGTTGTCAGAAATATAAAAATCTACAGAAAGATTCTCGTGTTGCACTTTCAATCGTAGATCCCCAGAATCCTTATCGCTATTTAGAAGTGCGCGGTCGTATGATACGTATAGAAGAAGATGAAGATGTGCGTTTTATCAACCCGATGGCAAAAAAATATATGGGTGTGTGGACGCTTATCCTGATCACCGTCCTGGTGATGAGCGCGTGGTAATGGTCGTAGTCCCGAAGCATACTACAAAAATGTAGCCCACTCAAAAAAGGAAGAGGTTGCTTTATAAAGCAACCTCTTCCTTTTTTGAGTGGAAAATGACTTCTATCTAGTCAGTCCAGACCCAATCGCGCACCTCTGGCATATCTTCCAGATGCTGGCGAACGTAGGAATGGTGTTTTTCAAGCATTGCATTACATTGTTCTATGAGTGGAGGAGTAAGGTTTTGTACCCGAGGTGTACGTTTCATCGCTTCCAGGCAAAGGTGATAACGACTCATGCCATTTAGTACCACCATATCGAAAGGTGTCGTTGTAGTGCCCTCTTCCACAAAGCCACGAACATGGAAGCGTGGCGTATTTGGTCGGCCATGGATAAGTTGATGAATAGCACGCTGATAGCCATGGAAAGCAAAGACAACGGGTTTATTTTCAGTGAAATGCTCAATAAAAGTAGTATTGCTTATACCATGAGGATGGAAGTAAGATGGATAAAGCGACATCAAATCTACCACATTGACTACCCGGACCTTCATTTCTGGAAGATGGTGACGCAGCCAATGAGCGGCAGCGATTGTCTCCAGGGTAGGAACATCGCCGGCGCAGGCGAGGACTACATCTGGTTCTAGCTTATCATTATTGCTGGCCCAATTCCAGGTTGACAGACCACGATTACAATGATCGACCGCTTCATGCATGTTCAAGTATTGCAAATGTAATTGTTTATCAATTACAATCAAGTTTACATAATCTCGACTCCGTAAACAATGATCGGCAATAGAGAGTAAGCAATTGGCATCTGGTGGAAGATAGATGCGGGCTACACTTCCTTTCTTCGAGAGGACTGTATCAATAAGTCCAGGCCCCTGATGGCTAAAGCCATTATGGTCATTGCGCCAGCAAGTCGAAGTCAAAAGAAGGTTCAATGAAGAGACAGGCACACGCCATGGCAACTTAATCCCTTCCTGAAGCCACTTTGCATGTTGTACTGTCATCGAATCAGAAACCATCGCAAAGGCTTCATAGGTTGCAAAGAGACCATGGCGTCCTGTAAGGAGGAAACCTTCTAGCCAACCCTGGCAAAGATGTTCGCTTAGTACTTCCATGACGCGACCATCAGGAGAAACATGATCATCAATAGGAAGAATCTTCTCAACTAAACAGCGGTTTTCAACCTCAAAGACATCGCCCAGACGATTTGAGTTTGTTTCATCAGGGCAAAAAAGTCGAAAATTGTGCTCCTTCGAGTTGAGAGCATAGATGTCACGCAACATCTTACCGAGAGGGCGGGTAGATTCCTGACTCTGGGTAGCTGGTTTTTTAACTTCATATGCGTAATTATTATAAGAAGGTATATTCAGATCAACGCGTAGCTTTCCACCGTTAGCGTGTGGATTCGCACCCATGCGGCGGTCACCCCGAGGGGCTAACGCTGCCAATTCTTCGACTAAACGACCTGTACTATCAAAGCACTCCTCAGGTTTATAACTACGCATCCAATTTTCAAGAATTTGAAGGTGAGATGGATTGTTCTTCACATCAGCAACGGGAACCTGGTGAGATCGAAACGTACCTTCGACAGGAACGCCATCCACTTCCTTTGGGCCGGTCCAGCCTTTAGGTGTACGTAAAACGATGGCAGGCCAGGCGGGACGTTGAGCGAAACCATTTTTTCGAGCATCCGACTGAAATGCTCGGATTTTTGCATAGCAGGTATCTAACGTATCGGCAAAGGCTTGATGGATGCTCATTGGTTCACTACCTTCAACGAAGAATACCTCATAGCCATGGCCAAGAAGAAGTTTTTGAATTTCTGTATTCTCATCTCTGCCCAGCACCGTTGGCCCGGATATCTTATAGCCATTAAGGTGTAGAATTGGAAGGACTGCGCCATCACGTGCAGGATTTAAAAATTTGACACCTTTCCATGCGCCTTCTAGTGGAGCTGTTTCTGCTTCACCATCACCAACGACGGCAGCAACGATCAAATCAGGGTTATCAAAGGCAGCTCCGAAAGCGTGCGAAAGTACATAGCCTAACTCACCGCCTTCATGAATGGAACCTGGAGTTGTAACGCTCACATGGCTAGGAACGCCACCAGGTGAAGAGAACTGACGAAAGAGATGTTCCATACCAAAAATATCTTGAGTGATCTCTGGATATATTTCAGTATAAGTACCCTCAAGGTATACTTGAGCAATTATCGCAGGTCCGCCATGTCCAGGTCCGGTCAGATAAATCATATCAACATCATTATCTTGAATGAGCCGATTCAGGTGCGTATAGATAAAGCTCAATCCTGGCGAAGTTCCCCAATGACCAAGGAGCCGTGGTTTAATGTGTTCAGGTTTCAGTGGCTCTTTAAGAAGAGGATTTGCCTGTAAATAAATCTGGCCAATGGTAAGATAATTAGCGGCATTCCAGTATCTATGCATCTTCATTAAGCGATCTTGATCAATGCCTGGCTTATTTATTACACGATTCTGAGCAACTTTTGGCATGATATCCTCCGCTAGTAGGGATATAAAGCAGCGATGTACGTAAGATCTGATAAAACGTACTAATTACAGCAATTGTTGGAGGTAACGCAGCGAATAAATCTTTTTTTACAGTAGTAGCATAGCGGAGGAATAGAGCGTATAGTGTCCCCCAAATGGTGGATTGTAAAGATTGATTAAGACGGCAAGATATTTATGTTTTGCCAAGTCCACGGAGTGTAAATGTGAAAAATAAATGAGCCTTTTTCTTGCGAGAGATATGCTAAGGATTGCTGGGAGTGTGTGGGAAGCAAAGGAAGGAGAGAAGGGAGAAGAAGCGTTTGTGGAGGAAGAGGAGCATGTGTTGGGAAGAAGCAGAAAGTGCTCAAAAGAGTGAGAAAAGGATCGTCTCAGAGAAAGATGGAATGGACTGCATCTGCATCCTTGTGTACATGTTTGATCAGTACATGAGATGAAACGGTATTGCTGTTCCGGTTTGAGAGACGCCTCAAAGTGCAAAGCTAACTGTTTGCTAGTGCAAACTGAACTGGACTGAGATAGCCCAGAGCAGAATGCTTGCGTACCCGATGGTAATAGGTCTCGATGGACTCAAAGAGAGCGGTGCGTGCCGTTTCATGGGTAGCAACGTGTGCTCGCGAGGTACATGGACTTCCCCCGTTTTTGTAGAGTCGAGGAAGAAAAGTGTGATAGACTTCGACTCAGGAGGATCCAATGGCCAAAAAGCAGCGTGTGTACACCACAGAGTTCAAACAAGAAGCGGTTCGGCTGATGGAAACCAGTGGGAAAAGCATTGCCCAGCTGGCGCGTGATCTGGGAGTTTCAGATAGTGCACTGCACAGCTGGAGAAAAAGCATTGCTCATCACGGGAATCAAGCATTTCCAGGAAAAGGTCATCAAACAGAGCTGGAAGAAAAACTGCGTCATCTCGAACGAGAGAATGAAATCCTGCGTCAAGAGCGTGACATTCTAAAAAAACAGTGCATATCTTCGCGCAACAGCCATGATGAAGTACCAATGCATGTTTGAACATCATCAGGACTATCCGGTGAAACGGATGTGTGCTGCTTTTTCCGTCTCGGAAAGCGGCTATTATGCCTGGCTCAAACGTGAAAAAAGTCAGCGAGCTAAGGCCAATGAGCAGTTGCTGCACGAGATTGAACAGATTTTTCACGAGCATCGGTCCGTCTATGGAAGTCCACGCATTCACGTTGCTTTACGAGACCAAGGCATGCAGTGTGGAAGAAAGCGTGTGGCTCGCTTGATGCATCTGCATGGAATCAGCGCCAGGCGACGGCGATCCCGCGTGCAAACAACGAACAGCGAGCATCAGCTTCCCATTGCGCCCAATCTTCTCAACAGAAATTTTACTGCTGAGGCACCAGATAGCGTCTGGGTCAGTGATTTTACGTACGTCGGCACACGAGAAGGATGGTTGTATCTTGCCACGGTGCTTGATGTGTATTCGCGCCGCGTGGTAGGCTGGTCCATGAGCCATGAGCGCACTGACGCATTGGTCCCGGCAGCTCTGCAGATGGCCGGGACCTGGCGCAAACCAGCTCCTGGTCTCATTCATCATTCCGATCGCGGATCGCAATATGCCAGTCTCTGCTATCAGTCACAATTGCAGCAGTACGGAATCGTGGCCAGTATGAGTCGCAAAAGGGATTGTTATGATAACGCCTTAGCCGAATCCTTTTTTGCCACGCTCAAAGCCGAGTGTGTCGATCCTCAGTCCTACACCACCCGCCTTGAGGATCGAAAAGACATTTTTCTCTATATTGAACAATTTTACAATAGAAAACGGCTTCATTCAGCGTTAGGCTACGTGAGTCCACTTACCTTTGAAGAAGGAGGCAAACGAGAGAAAAGAGAATAAATTGACAAAGAGATACCTATGCTATCTTTCTCTGTGAAGAGGAAATACCTACGTTACGTATACGTAATATATTTCTCTTTACCATCTACTTCTCTGTATTTCATCTACGTTTTTACGTAATTCCTCACGCCCAGCTCTCATCTTTGGGCACTTTACGAAAGCGGGTCAAGTCCACTGTAGACTGTTGCGGACCGCAGGGTCAGGCTTAGATCAATATGTTGCTCGTTGCTCATTGCTCTTGCAACTCATGTTGCTTCAAGAGAGAGTTGGTAGGCTCTTGCCTATATAACATTGTATGGGAAGATGTTTCTACCTGACATGGTTCTTGACAAAACGTACACCACCCCTCTATATATCCATCCTCTTGCTTTATGTTTGAGAGAAGGTGTGCGCACTTGCAAACATAGCCATGCAAACGGGCGGGATTACCAAAGACAAGGGTATAGGGTGCCACGTCCTTCGTGACCACTGAACCTGCACCAACCAATGCGAAAGCGCCAATGGTTATCCCACATACAATGACAGCACCAGCACCAATAGAAGCTCCATATTTGACGTACGTTGGCGAAATCTTCCAGTCCTTCGCTTCTTTCAATTTGCCCGTAGGAGTAATCGCACGCGGAAATAGATCATTGGTAAAACACACATGGGGCCCGATAAAAACACCATCTTCCACCGTCACACCCTCGAAGAGAGAAACATAGTTTTGAATCTTCACACGTGACCCGATGCGCACATGCGCATCAATATACACTCCTTTTCCCACATTACACTGTTCACCTATAGATGCTTGAGTTCTCACTTGCACTTGTTGCCATATCCGCGTCTCTGCTCCAATCTGTACCCCTGTCTCTACATCAGCTGTTGGATGAATATACCATGATACATCCGTCATCTCTTTCCCTCTTTACTGGCTCAATGCGTCAATCCATCTTTGCTCACGATATCGTGAAGTCACTCCCTATTCGACAAATCGAGGTATGAACCCCATGTCGAGAAGCACTGCTGAACTTTCGTTCTTTCCTTACCCATCCTATACCGCTTACATCACAAAAATGGGAGCTGTAACGCTAACACCCGTTGCTTCATCGATGTACACGATATTGTACCTTCGACCATCAACCGCTATTGCTGGTACCTGGAAGGATGTGGAAATCAGACCCGTGCTCGATGCTGTTAGTGTACTAACTGGTATGCCCACAGAAGATGCACTCGTATCGGGATCTGCGAAAAGTATTTCCACGGTACCATTTGGAGAAAACTGACTGCCCCTTGTGGAAACCCATTGATTGGGACGGGCAAAAGGAGGATCGAGAAAGACAGACGGTTGTACCTGAAATGACGCCGTGGCGACTGCTCCACTGCTCATCCCCACTGCACGCACATCATCCGTAGATGGAGTAAGTGTTGCCCCATTGGGTATCTGCAAAGCAGGGCTCAAGCTGGCAAACCCACTGGCCTGCCTCTCATCCGTAGGGGAAGTCAGGGTTGCTGCATGGGGTACCTGGAAAGCAGTGCTAAATTTGCCAACCCTATTGGTATAAGCCCAGGCTACAAAGATGCCTTGAAACGAGATTCTGACCTCTTCATGTCTTTGGAAGCCGGTTCCCCTGATATGAACTCGGGTGCCGACTGGCCCGGAGGTAGGCCGAATGTGAATTTGAGGGGTCAACCAGATTGGAATTGTCCAAGCCGGTTGGTGCAACGTATCTCTGACGGTTAAACTGGCGTTCCCCTGATAGGGGGTATCCGCCGTACTGAGTGGAAGCGTAAATGTTCCATTGCCATCTGTCGTGAGTTTTCCTGTTTGTATTGCTGTGGCCTCGTTGCGAAATTCAAAGGTGACCGGCTCATTCGTGAGAAAGCCTGTCCCTCGAACAAGGACAGAAGATTGCAGATCCGGATTTGTTTGTTGAGATGCCTTGACCGCCGCATATGTCACAGAGGGTCTGGCAAAATGGAGCGGTGCCCTGGTGGTCGTCGAGTCACTGACAGCATAAACATACGATAGCCCATCTACATAGTGCCGGGGAAGTTGTAACGCAACATTAAAGAACCCTCCCCCAGTGGTTACCGTGCTCACGACACCGTTTGCCCGATTTTGGAAATATACCTCCACTTTTTTCGCGGCTGCGTATTGAAAACCGGTAACCATCACCGTTGTACCCGGACTTGCAGGATTTGGCCCAACAGACAGTGTTGCACCTGGCGCTGAATAGTGACTACGGCTGGCATAACCGAACAAAAGTAGCACCACAACGACTATCACAACGCCGATGAGGCCTACCCAGAGAGATCGATGATGCGTGTTCTTCATCACTTTTATCCTTTCTCCCTTGCTACATGTTCCCTGATTTTATGTGTTATTCCTGCTAATGACAAAAAAATCACTCAAGTATATACTATCTTTTTTGCCATATTTATATTATAACAAGCTACAACGTATTAAATATTCATATCGTTTAACAATATCTTAAGCATGAAATATTTTGCGAAGCATTTATCATATAATTAACACCAAATTCTTGAAAGTTGTAAAAAAAATCAAATTTCAAAATAAGGTGTTTATACATGAAAAAATATGAGTAGATACAATTTTCGTTTTTCCATCACAGGGGAAGAAATCCATGATTCCTATCGCTTTTCCATTACTCGGTAATGAGGAAAAAGATGCCGTTCTTCAGGTACTTGCATCTGGTCACCTTGCGCAAGGTGACCAGGTTGCAAGGTTTGAACACGACTTTGCACAGATGTGTGCTGTTCGGGAGGCTGTTGCTGTCTCTTCAGGTACGGCCGCGCTTCATCTGGCACTACTTGCCCATGGTGTTGGACCCGGCGATGAGGTAATTACAACCGCTTTTAGCTTTTCCGCCACGGCTAATGCGATTCTGCTCGTTGGTGCAACTCCCGTATTCGTCGATATAGAACCGGATACCTACAATATAGATCCTACCCTCGTCGAGAAGGCAATTACGTCCCGTACGAAGGCACTGCTGCCGGTCCACCTGTTTGGTCATCCCTGTGCTATTGATCGCTTATCACAACTTGCTCAAACATACCACCTGACACTTATTGAAGATGCTTGCCAGGCACATGCGGCGACAATACATGGTAAACCGGTCGGTGGATTTGGGACAGGCTGTTTCTCATTTTATGCAACAAAAAATATGACAACCGGTGAAGGAGGAATGGTCACAACCAACGACGCTGACATCGCCAAGCGTTTACGCCTCTTGCGTAACCATGGGCAGAAAGAACGTTATCAGCATATAGATCTAGGATACAATTTGCGTATGACAGATATACAAGCGGCTCTTGGAATCGTCCAACTTCAAAGATTAGAACAGATGACGATGCAACGTATTGCCAACGCGACTTTTTTAACCGAACAAATCGCCGGTGTCGTACAAACACCCACTGTTCGTCCTGGATATCAACATGTATACCATCAGTACACTATTCAAGTTCCACACAATCGTGACCAATGGGTACTTCATCTACGAGAACGCGGCATTGGGACCGCTATTCACTATCCTGTACCCATTCATCAGCAACCATTCTATCTGGCAAAAAAACAGATGTTTCGGTGTGTCCATGCTCATAGTACAACAACAGATAACTGCACACAGACGGATATGCAGTTACCACTCACAGAGCATGCAGCACATCATGTCCTCTCACTTCCTGTGCATCCAGCTCTCAGGAAAGCAGATTTAACGACGATCGCAAAGGAGGTCCTGGTTTTATGTCATTAAAGGTTGGAGTCGTGGGCGCAGGCTCGATGGGGATGAACCATCTGCGCGTGCTCTCCGATTTTAGTGCAGAACAAATCTGTCTTGTTGGTGTTGCGGAAACATCGGATTCCGTTTTACAGCATGCGATGAGCCGTTTTCATGTGGCAGGCTATCACGACTATCGTCAGATGATAGATGATACACATCCTGATCTGGTTGCAGTCGTTGTGCCTACCAATTTACATTTTGAGGTTGCGTCGTATCTGCTAGATCGAGGCATCAATGTGCTTATCGAAAAACCAATGACCAGTACTATTGAGGAGGCATCACTCCTGCTCCAACTGGCGCAAAGGAGCGGCGCTCACATTGCCGTGGGTCACATCGAACGCTTCAATCCTGCGATCATCGCACTGAAACAACATATGATGGCTGGAGACATTGGCAACATCTTCCACCTTCATGCACGCCGAGTGGGTCCGTTTCCGCCTCGCATTCGCGATGTTGGCGTCATTCTTGACCTGGCAACACATGACATTGATATTATGCATTACCTCACCAGATCGGAAGTGGCACATGTTTATGCGGAAACACAACGACGTGTTCATACAACCTGTGAAGACTTACTTCTCGGCGTCATTCGCTTTACGAACGATGTGATTGGTATCCTTGACATCAATTGGCTCACGCCAACCAAGATACGCGAACTTACTGTGACTGGCGAGAAAGGTATGTTCCTTGTGAACTATCTTACGCAAGATATCTATTTTTATGAAAATGACTATACGTCAACGTCGTGGGATGCGTTACGCTCCTTAACAGGTGTGAGCGAAGGAACCATGACGCGCCTCAAAGTACAGAAAGCTGAACCTCTACATTTAGAGTATCAAGATGTCATTCAAGCTTTACAAAATAATACATCCCCAACGGTAACAGGAGAGGAGGGTCTGGCAACGTTAAAGATTGTCCATCAACTTCTTGCGTCAATATCAGAAAAAGCGGCTGCACGAATTCAGGAGGTGGCTTATGCCAGCAAGTATGTCTGATTCCTCAGTGCAGCTATCAACTGTTGCAGTTGTTGGTCTGGGGAAGATCGGCTTACCTCTTGCCGTACAGTATGCCCGAAAGGGATATCAGGTCATCGGCTGTGATGTCAATGAACAGGTGGTCCAGAATCTGAATCAGGGGAAAACGCATATTCAGGAGGAAGGTGAACTCGCACTGGAGATTCCTTGTCTGGTACAACAAGGATATCTCAGTGCCACGACACAGACAACCGATGCAGTGCGCAGAGCAAATGTCGTTGTTGTGATTGTACCGGTGCTCATCGATGCCGCGCATACGGTAGATTTCCAGCACATTGATGCCGCAACAATGGCTATTGGGGCGGGGTTGCAATCTGGTACATTGGTTATTTACGAAACAACGCTACCAGTAGGAACAACGTCTTCTCGCCTGCGCTCGTTGCTTGAACGCACCTCAGGTTTATACGCCGATCAGGACTTTTATCTCGCATACAGTCCTGAACGTGTTTCCTCAGGCACAGTTTTCCGCGACTTATCTCAGTATCCCAAGGTGATCAGCGGCATTGGTCGGTGCAGTACAGCACGTGCTGCTGCCTTTTATCGTTCAGTACTTGAGGCCGAAATCATTACAATGGCCTCAACTGATGAGGCGGAGTTTGTGAAATTGATCGAGACGACGTATCGCGATGTTAATATTGCTCTGGCTAACGAATTTGCACGCTATGCTGATAGCCATGGACTCAATGTCAGGAGCGCGATTGCCGCCGCGAATACACAACCCTATTCTCATATCCATACACCGGGGGTCGGTGTTGGTGGACACTGTATTCCGGTCTATCCCTACTTCCTTTTCGCAAACCCGTTTGATGAGCAGGAGGACATACAAGAGGACGACATGCTCACGTTACCACGCAAAGCGCGGCGCATTAATGATTCTATGGCCGAGTATGCAGTCCAACGCATTGAAAGGGTTGTCGGTTCTTTATCTTGCCAATCTGTACTGATTCTGGGCGTGGCGTATCGAGGTGATGTACGCGAAACAGCTTTTACAAGCGCACGATTACTACAACAGGCACTTTTGCGCCATGGTGCAAGCGTTTATGTCGATGATCCCTATTTTAGTATCGGAGAACTGCAAGCCCAGGGATACACACCACTTCCATCAGGGTACGAGCATATGATCGATGTGATCATTCTCCAATGTAATCATCGCGCATTTCAGAATTTTGATTTTTGTTGCGCCTCGGCTTGCAAGGTAATACTGGATGGCCGTCAAGCGCTGTGCCGTAAGAGCATTGAAGCGTTAGGAATACATTACATTACGATTGGTGATGGCGAGTACAAATGTAGCGGGCGTATCCATGCTTGATACATTTTATCAGCAAAACAGGCGCATGCATCGTGGTGGAGAAGGGAGAAGAAAGAAGTTGCGCTTTGCTTCTATTGTGGGAGCACGACCACAATTTATAAAAATCGCGCCTGTAAGTGCGCTCTTACGACAACATCATGAAGAGGTAGTAATCCACACAGGACAACATTATGATTATATGCTCTCAGCGCACTTCTTCAAGGAGCTGTCAATTCCTGAACCAGACTATTTTCTGGAATGTGGCTCAGGTACTCATGGAGCACAAACGGCTAGAATGCTGGCTGCTATTGAGCAGGTGCTTATGAAAGAGCAGGTTGATTGGGTCCTTGTCTATGGTGACACCAATTCTACATTGGCTGCTGCGCTCGCTGCTACCAAATTACATATTCCAATCGCACATGTGGAGGCAGGTCTGCGTAGTTTTAATCGCACTATGCCTGAGGAGGTCAATCGCATTGTCACCGATCATATCTCGGATCGATTGTTCTGTCCTACAGAGACAGCACACAAGCAACTATTGGCGGAGGGCATTACACAGGGAGTAAGCGTTGTAGGCGATGTGATGTACGATACCCTTTTGCATGTCCAGCCCAGATTGGCTGATCAGGCACATATGCTTTTAGCGACATTGGGCCTTACTCCACACAACTATATCTTAACAACCGTCCATCGTGCTGCCAATACCGATGATGCCGCAACTATGCAGGCCATTGCATATGCACTCAATAAGTTAGAGATGCCTGTGCTTTTCCCAGTGCATCCGCGCACGAAAGCATGCCTGCACCGCTATCATATCCAGTGGGAACCCTTTGTGCAATTGATTGAACCCGTGGGGTACTTAGATATGCTCGCCCTGCAATACGCGGCATATCGCATTCTTACGGATTCTGGCGGTATACAAAAGGAGGCTTTTTTACTGGGTGTACCATGCGTTACGCTGCGTGAAGAAACGGAATGGATTGAAACGGTCCAGAGTGGTTGGAATATACTGGCTGGCTCCAATTGGCAGAATATTCTCAATGCAGTTGCCAGACCAAAACCACAACCACCACAGTCTAATCCGTTTGGACGAGGCGATGCGGCAAGACGCATCGTGCAAAGCTGGCAAAGAAGAGGAGAATAACCATGACACATATCCTCTTTGTCACTCCATATTATCCACCAGAAATAACGCCACCTGCGATACGTATCCGTGAGATGGCGATGCAACTTGTGAAGTTAGAATATCAGGTGACTGTGCTCACGACGTTTCCCAATTTCCCATCCGGCATTGTCTCACCAGACTATCGTGGTCATAGGATCTTACAGGAGCAAAGGGATGGTCTACGTATTATTCGTGTGTGGAGTTATATACGCCCGAACAAAGGTTTCTTGCGCCGCATCCTGTCTCAATTCTCTTTCGGTTGTCTGGCCCCATTCTTTGGTATGAAGGCCGTCGGACAACCAGATGTGATTATTGTTGAGTCTCCACCGTTATTCAATGCAATTGCGGGACGTATTTTAGCCTGGCGCAAGCAGTGTCCTTTCATTTTCACAGTTGCCGATCTCTGGCCTGAGGTTGCGGTGCAAATGGGCATGCTACGTAATCGTTTCTTGATCCGTCTTGCTGAATGGCTGGAATGGTCAACCTATCGACGTGCAGCTCTTGTCTGGGTTGTCACGCAGGGACTGCGTAATATCCTCATTGAACGAGGATTGCCTGCAAACCATATCTTTGTTTTGACAAATGGAGTGGACTGTACAAAGTTTCATCCTCTACCACAAGCACAGGCCCAGACGGAACTCGGTTGGGACGATCGTTTCACAGTGTTATATGCTGGAAGTCACGGACCATCACATGGCCTGAGCGTTGTGCTTGATACTGCAGAGCACTTGCTTGAGCACAAGGATATTCGTTTTGTGCTCGCGGGTAATGGTGCGGAAAAGGAAGAACTGGTAACTGAAGCACAAAGACGAGGGCTCCACAATATTGTGTTTCTCGAGCCTCAACCACATGATCGTATACCACTTCTTTTAGCAGCCTCTGATGCATGTCTGGCACTTGCCCACAAGGCAATTTTATTTCAAGGTGTGCTTCCCGCGAAGATGTATGAAGCCATGGCCTGTGCCCGCCCCATTGTTCTTGCCGTTGACGGCGAAGCATGCAAGATCGCTGTACACGACGCGGGTTCCGCTATTTATGCGAAACCAGAGAATCCTGTTTCTTTTGCCTCAGCCATTCTCTTCCTACGTGACCATCCGGAGGAGGCTGCACGCTTAGGAGAGCAGGGACGCACATTTGTCGAAAAACGTTTTGATCATAGACTCCTGGCAGCAACTCTTGATCACTATATCAAGGCTCTGCTGCATAAAGATAAGACAAACGCAATACCATCCGTTCCAGATAAGGACGATGATACGCCTGTAACTCTGGAAGAGAGCCCGCAACCATTGGCAGACAAGAAAAATTTGTAGCAAGGAGAACTCTACACTATGAAGCCCAGGATGCAACAGATTGTATCAGTAGACGATCCTGTAGACGTTGGAAATGCCCGGTATGAAACGCCAGAGATGCATCAATGCGAGAAAACTTTTTTTTCTTCTTGCTATCCATGTTGGTCCCTTGCCCTGAACTTGACCTTTGGATTCTCTGTTTCGATCATACTCCTCCTGGTTTTGCCTGTCCTGGCCTTGTTGATCTTTCTCGATTCCCGAGGCCCCATTTTTTATACGCAGGAACGATTGGGATATCGGGGATCGACGTTCCATATGTATAAGTTCCGTACAATGCATATTGAGACAGGACAGACAAAACAGCTTACATGGACCACACCAAATGACCCAAGAATTACACGTGTCGGACGATTGCTACGCGCAACTCACCTGGATGAGTTACCCCAGGCATTCAATATTCTCCTGGGCAATATGAGTCTGATAGGACCGCGACCCGAGGTACCAGCATTCGCAACGAAGCTTGAGCAAACGCTCCCAGAGTATCGTTCTCGCTTAAATGTGAAACCCGGGCTCACCGGATGGGCACAGATCATGTATCACTACGGTGATACACTCCAGGATGAGCAGATCAAGTTGCACTATGATCTTTACTATATCGCCCATCAATCATGCCGACTAGATGTTCAAATTCTTTTCAAAACGGTAGGAGAGGTGTTATCTGGACATGGAAGATAAAAACGTTTTACAAACACTTCTGGGCCGCAAGCGTAAAACCTTCCTTCCGTTCGCTGTCCCCCACATCACTCAAGCAGAAATCGATGAGGTTGTGGATACCTTGCATTCAGGATGGTTAACAACTGGAGCCAAAACCAAGCGTTTTGAAAGTGAGTTTGCCCGCTTCGTGAACGCTCCCTACGCAGTTGCGGTAAACTCTGCTACAGCTGCCATGCACCTGGCCCTCGATGCATTGGGAGTGGGTGAACATGATGAAGTTATCGTCCCGGTCTATACCTTTACTGCAACGGCTGAAGTGGTCGTGTATTGTCGCGCACGGCCAGTCTTTGTAGATGTTGATCCTGTTACTTGTAACCTTGATCCAGCTCAACTTGAACAACATATTACACCACGAACCCGGGCGATTATCGTCGTCCATATTGCGGGACTACCCGCTGAGATGGATGAAATTCTTACCATTGCACAGGCACATGCTTTGCCCGTGATCGAAGATGCAGCACATGCTTTCCCCGCTACTTATCGAGGACAGATGGTTGGCTCGATCAGTGATATGACGGCATTTAGCTTCTATGCAACGAAAACGCTCTCAACAGGAGAAGGAGGTATGCTCACTACAGCCAATTCTGATTATGCACAACGTGCCTCGATGATGGCGCTTCATGGCATTAGCCGTGATGCCTGGAAGCGCTACAAGTCCGAGGGGTCCTGGTACTATGAGGTGTTACAGGCCGGGTATAAATATAATATGACAGACATTGCCGCATCGCTAGGACTGCACCAACTGGCACGCAGCCAATGGCTCCTGCAACGACGACGGGCAATTGCGCAGCGCTATACAGAAGCTTTTTCACAGTGGCCCGAGCTCGAAACACCCCCCAATCCTGCACATGTTGAGCACGCCTGGCATCTCTACATTCTACGACTACAATTAGAACGTCTTGCGATCACACGTGACGCTTTTATTCAGGCACTTACGGAAGCCAGGATCGGCGCCAGTGTCCACTTTATCCCGCTTCATCTCCATCCTTTCTACCGCGATTCCTATCATCTGGCTCCGCATGACTTTCCGGTAGCCTTTCAGACGTATCAACGCGCGATATCCCTACCTTTGTATCCTGGTATGACAGATGAGGATGTCGACGATGTGATCTTTGCAATAGAACAGATTGTTACAACATACAAAAAGTGAGTACGATTGCAATGAAAAACGCTTTTACCTGTGCACATGACGGTACGCTATACGCAGGTCAAGGGCATGCACACATGATTGACCTGGCCGCATTGCTCGATAGGGAGATACATTCCTTCCAAACTCAAACTTCTTTTCCCTTTCTCAAGGATCGCATCATCCTTGTGACAGGTGCCGCAGGGTCAATTGGCTCCGAATTATGCCGCCAATTGCTCGATCATCAACCTGCTCTTGTTGTTGGCCTGGACATCAACGAAACAGGGTTATTTGACCTCGCGGAAAGTTTGCATACGCATCCATATGGACACCATTTCCTGCCAAACATAGGCGATATTATGGATAAACCGAGTATGGAGCACCTCTTCTCAAGTATACATCCTCAAATTGTGTTTCATGTCGCGGCTTATAAACATGTCCCCCTTCTCGAACAACATCCCAAACAGGCGATTCGTACTAATGCACTTGGAACATACTATCTATGCCTCCTGGCTCAGAAATATAAAATCGTCAATTTTATTTTTGTCTCAACGGATAAAGCTGTCAGGCCCGCCTGCGTTATGGGCGCGTCTAAACGTTTCGGAGAACTGGTTATCCGTTCATCAGCAGATCTGGAAGTGTCCGAGACCTGTTTCTGCTCAGTACGCTTTGGCAATGTCCTTGGCACTCGCGGGAGTGTTGTCCCGACGTTTATCCGACAGATTGCACAGGGAGGTCCTGTTACCATAACAGATCCCCAGGCAACCCGCTACTTTATGACCTGTACCGAGGCCTGTGGCATGGTTATCCTTACGGCAGCATTGGCCGAACCTGGCAATATCTACCTGCTCGATATGGGAAAACCTATACGCATTGTAGATCTTGCCTGGAAAATGATCCATTCACAAGGATTGAAGGTGGATATGGATATTCCTATCGTCTATACCGGCCTGCGACCCGGCGAACGCCTTCACGAATTGCTGGTTGCTCCCGATGAGGAACTTATAAGTACGCGATACGATAAAATCTTCTGCATTACCTGCAGAGATCCTGCTCCTTCCTTTACAGCGATCGCTCAATGGGTACAGATACTAGAAAAGGGCTTGCTCGATGAAAGCGATGAACAACTACGTCACCATCTCTTCTCATGTATTTATCAGTATAATGAGATAGGAGTGCGCAGATGATTATCTGGCATAATTCATATGATTACTATAAATGATGTGCAATATTTTTTAGGAGAAGGAAAGGTAAAATATGACGCTTGAGCGTTCCTTGGTCATACTGACCAAGCAATGGAAACTTATCATCGCCTGTATGGTGTGTGTAGGACTGGGAGCCTATATCACAAGTCATCTAGCCACACCAATTTATCAATCAAGTGTACTCATACGAGTTGTTATTCAGTCAACAAGCACTTCATCTGATTATAATAATCTGCTTGCCAGTGATCAGCTCGTGCAAACGGAATCTCAGCTCGCAACAAGTGATCCGGTATTGCGCAAGACTGCCTCACACTATCCAGGCCTGAGCGTCGAACAACTCGCTAGAGCAACTACGGCTATACCCAGGCTTAATACACAACTGTTTGATATTACGGTAAAAAATATGAATCCATACAGGGCGGCAGAACTGGCAAATACTATTGCAGAGAGCCTGATAGAACAACAGGTACAAGAGAACCAGCAAGATCATCATCACTCTCAGCAGCAAATTCAAAAAGAAGTTGATACGACCAGTGCAACTATTGACAAGACATCAAGAAAATTGCTACACCTCCAGCAACAACTTGCCACTCTGGGAAACAATTCACCATCTCAAGCAATGAGCTTGCAAATGCAAATTACCAGCTTGCAAGATCAGCTGAACAGGTTACAGGAGCACTATAGTCAATGGCAAACGATGTTATTGCAACTTAATATGAACCAGGCACAAAATAGCGATTTCCTTCGCATTGCTCAACCCGCCCAGCCTGCGAGCCATCCTGTGCAACCTCAGATTCTGCTGAATACACTCGCGGGTATTGCAGCAGGCCTGTCACTCGGACTCTTGTTTGCAGTGCTCATTGAACAGTTTGATACTCGTGTCCGCACGACTGAAGATATCGCGAGCATACTCGAATACCCGGCTCTAGGAACAATCTGGCGCGTCGATACCACAAAGGGTAAACAAGAGTCTGTGGTGAATCCAAAGATAAACAGTGCCAGCGCTGAGGCATATCGCATGCTGCGAACAAATATCGGTTTTTCAGCAGTCAACAAGCCATTACATTCATTGGTCGTAACGAGTGCTATGCCAAATGATGGGAAAAGCACTATTGCCGCCAACCTTGCTATTTTTATGGCCAGGGTGGGAAAGAAAACACTCCTCGTTGACGCAGACTTACATCATCCCACACAACATGATAAGTTTTTAATAGCCGCCAGGACAAAAGGACTCAGTGATGCTATTGTGGCATGCTCTCACTATCAGCTCCCAGCATTACCATCATCTTCCCCATCTGAACATTCCAGCCTCTCATTGGAGACATATGTGTATTCCGTAGATATTCCTAATCTTCACATAATGCCCGCAGGGACACTCCCCCCCAACCCCTCAGAATTACTCGATTCGAAAGCTATGAATCATTTTCTAACGATACTCACTCATAGCGGCTTTGAAATGGTTATCTTTGACACACCACCTCTGTTGGGTCTGGTAGATGCAAATATTCTGACAGCAAAAGTTGACGGTACCCTGATCGTCGCGGATATCACACGCGTTAAAAAGAAATATCTCCAACGCGCAAAAACACAACTTATGCAATCAGGTGCCCGCATCCTTGGTTATGTAGTCAATAAGCAACAGTATAATCACCACGACGCACCCTACGCCTACTACTATAATCACGATGCTGATGAGGATCAGGAGGCAATACAACTTCAAAATGAGCACAGCTCTACCACTTCTGCTTCATCGCCACCCTTAACGCAGATTGGACAAAAAATCACACAAAATAACGCATCTCCAAATGGAAAGTGAAAGAGGGAAGAAGATGGAACAGGCAAAAATGGGAGATGCGCAACCAGTTCAATTGCAACTACCCCCTCGGAATCGCACGCCATTTCGCACAAAAACTCTGCTGCTTGGCTTTCTGCTCTTCGTCATGTGCAGTACTATATTATTAGGTCTGGTATACAGAATAGGTACGACTCGCTATCACTACGATCTGCTTTTAGCAAAAGAAGGTATGCAGCATCTCTTACAGGGTAAAGAACACTTACTCACGTTAGCGCAACACTCTCCGGATGCTCACACTGTGGCCGAGGCCCAACAAGAATTCGCCCAGGCATTGGAAACATTTACCCGGCTAGAAATGGACCTGAAATTTGTACCAGGCGTTATGAGCTATCTGCCGTGGTATGGGCAGCGTCTCCATACCGCTCTCCATCTTGTTCCTCTTGCACTCGCGCTTTCCCAGGCCGGCATGGCAAGCTGTGATATTTTGAATGTGCTCATAGCTCGTTTGCATGATCCCTTTGATGATCAATCACACGGACTCATGGCGACCGATATACCTATTTTTATGCAAAATGCTCATATTATACAGACATCACTTTCAAAAGCTGTCGATGAGGTCGATCAACTGCAATTATCTGATATACAAGATTCACATGTGCAGAACCTGATACATATGGCTCACAGCGATCTTCCAAAGCTCCAAAAATGGCTGAGTGGTTTGTCGAACATAGTGTCGATTTCACCCGTACTCCTTGGTATTGGTACACCAACCAATTATCTTATCGAGGTCCTCGATTCAACAGAATTACGGCCTGGCGGTGGTTTCATCGGCAACTATGGGACTATGACCCTATCGGAAGGACGGCTAGCCTCTGCCTATATTACCGATACTGATTTGCTCGATCGTCCATTTTATACTTCTGGAAGAGGCATACCATTTCCACCGGCTTATCGCTGGTTTGATATAGCACGCGGCAATTGGGGACTCCGCGACTCCAATCTCGATGCCGATTTCCCAACAAATGCTCGGTATGCTGAGTCAATCTATGTGCGTGAAGGCGGTAATGTTCCCCTCCAGGGTGTTATCGCCCTCACTCCTTCGTTCATCCAACGTGCACTTGTTATCACCGGACCAATTACTCTTCCCGAGTACCATGAGAAGGTGAGTGCCCAGAACTTGGTTGAACGTATTCATTATCATCAGCTCGGTCGGGGTGGTGAAGGACCAGACTATATTGCCTCACCAGACGGCTATTCCTCACTGCGCAAACACTTTATTGCGCTGCTGGCAAAACATTTTCTTGCTCGCGTTCACCAGGTAGCAGCATCTCACGCTTTTCAGTTTTTACAACTCCTGGCCGATGCTCTACAGACAAAGGACATGCAGCTCTACTTCAACAATCCAGACGCTGAAATACAACTCCATAACAAGTATCTTGACGCAGCAATTCAAACTCCACCAGGTGATGATCTCTTCGTTGTGGACGCCAATATTGCCTCCAATAAAGCAAATAATGCGATCAAAAGTACGTTAACTGATAACGTGACTATTGATACGGATGGCAATGCTACTCACCATGCTACGCTTCACTACGCCTGGCTGGGATCAAATCAAAATTATGGCTTCCCACTTTATCGAGATTATGTACGTGTATATGTGCCCAAAGAAAGTATCCTTCAGACACTTACTGGTTGGCAACAACGTGGTCATAGTCAAGCCTTTGGGCATGAGGTATGGGCAGGCTTTTTCACACTCGCCAACGACCAGACCCACACGATTACTCTTATCTGGCATGTGCCTCACGCAGCTACACACAATGAACATGGTTGGCAATATCACACCTTGATCCAAAAACAGGCGGGAGTAGTATGGATGACCCATGTACAGGTAAGGCTGCCATCCTGTGCAACGCTGAGGGATGTGTCAGGAGGAAGCAAAACTCCCCATAGACAAACTGTCATTCTCAATCGTCCTCTGACGGAAAATATTTCTTTAGACATAAACTATATATGCTCCTGAAATACAGTCATTATATGAATTTAATACAATTAAGTTCATATATAACAAAATCTACACGGCTACCTATCTATAACATTATTTACACGAAAGGACCACAGAATGCTCAGTAGGAATTCACGAGAGATCATGGACGACAGATATAAAGTAGACAGAAAATGGTTCCCCATCTTCCTCATTATTGTAGGGTCTACGAGTGTCACACTGCTAGGAATACTATTAGGCATATCAGGTTCTTATGCTTCTGCAATTGTCATCGGAATATGCGCAATGGCCATCATCTTTCTACTACGACAAGATGAACTGGCTGCTGTGTACATCCTCGCAATTCACCTGTATGTTGATTGGTACCTGGGCCTGGGAGTTATCGCTCTCCCACTGGCTTGTGCCTTGCTCGTAAGTATCTTCCTGAGGCGGTCTCCAGAACATTGCTGGCAAGCACCACGTCACTTATGGCTCTGGGGACTATTTCTACTGCTTTCCATTTTTCCTGCGCTGCATGGCATATCTCTAGGAGATACACTTTTTTATTATTTCAATATTATTGCGGGCGCTCTTTTAATGTTCTGGTTAGGCATTGTTATCGTCTGGAATACAGCAAACTTGAAACGCGTTATAGATTTCCTGTCAGCTTTAGGCACACTCGTCGCTATCCATGCAATCATTCAAGCAACTACAGGTTACACGCTATTCGCTACAGATCGCTTTGATAGTTATTTTGCGACAATATCAGACTATATAATCGCAGATACCCTTCATCGTACAGGATCTTTTTTGATCAATCCTGATTCGAGTGGCAGTTTTTTCGCTATGATGCTCCTGCTCCCTCTGGGCTTATTTAGTAGAAATGCTTCCATGATGAAAAAAATCTTCTATTCTACGCAAATTGTGATTATAACCATAGCATTACTCTTCAGCTATAGCACAGGTGGGTGGGCCGCTGCGGGCGTAGGTCTCTTTGTCTTCATCGTTTTGATCAAACAGACGCGTTATCGCTTGCACATCATTATGTTCTCCATCATCATTGGACTCATTATCCTCTGTTTATTTCCACAGCAGTTGTCTGTTCAGATTCAACATGCAAGTACTCCAAGTGAATTGTTACTACGTCAAGGAGCCTGGAAAACAGGCATACAAGTAATTCGAGCCTTTCCTCTCACTGGCGTGGGATTGGGCCGCTATGTCTATATAATTCGTGCTGAACCGTATCGCGTAATTGAGCAATATAGGCCATTAACACATCCGCACAACTCCTATCTTGAATTGGCTGCATTGGCTGGTATCCCTTTACTGGTGATATTTGTTGCTCTACTGGTCATTCCTCTATGGTCGGCTCTATACAATTGGATACATACTGATATAAAACAATGTCCCCAACTTAGTGGCGGTATAGCCGCTATTGTCGCATTGAGCTTTAATAGCTTCGTCATAAGTGGTTGGACCCTTGCTCCTCTGGCCGCGATTGGTTGGTTTCTCCTCGGCTGCATTTCATCTCCACTACTCTTGAAGGCTCAATCCCACGAAGCAGCAAACGAACAAACTCAATGGGCACATTCTGAACAAGGAGGCACGACTATTTCAGATACAGAAGAAAACAACTGGAAAAGAATATTCAAGGAAGGCGACAATGGATTTGTTAAAAAGTAAGCTGAATAGAAAAAATAATACGCAATTGCTCACTAAAAAGTTGCACTATGTAGGTGCTTCTATCGATAGGCAGTTTCCCTCTCTCAGCAAACTGATCCAAAATTCAGGCGCCTACGCTCTGTCTTCTATTATAACGCCTTTTATTTCTCTTGCGCTTGCACCATTTTTAACACATAACCTTTCTTCTTCCGAGTATGGCATTCTTACACTTCTGAATACCATCCTTAGCTTAGGAGCGAGTGTCACACAACTAGGTTTAAGTACGGCCTTTTTTCGCGCCTATAACTATGATTACTCACATCATGATGATAAGCGTGATGTTGTTGCAACATTAACTTTACTTCTCTTTATCGTCTCTCTCTTAGCGACGTTAGGAACCCTCAGTACATCTTCCTTCCTGGCTCGCTTCTTACTGGGTCATTCATCACTCAGTGGGCTGATTGCTATAGGTGGTGGTATCATGTTCGTCCAAAACTTGACCGTACCCGGCTTCTCCTGGTTGCGGGCCGAAAACCGCACACTTTTTTACTCTCTCCTCTCGATTGGCAATCTGTTGATCGCATTACTTGCCAATATCATCCTGGTCGGTTTGCTGCACTGGGGAATCGCCGGCTCTCTCATCGCAACGGCTGGAGGCTATCTTAGTGTCGTCATCTGCACAATCCCTCTCATTCTGTTGCGGGTAGGTATAAAGATTCGTATGGATATCGCACGTAATTTGTTGATGTTCGGCGCACCGCTTATCCTCAATGTTGTTTCATATTGGACACTACAGCTATCGGACCGTTATTTGCTGAGCCGGTACAGTTCGCTCGTAGAGACGGCAAAGTACGGTGTATCCTACAACTTGGGTTCGGCCTTAGCTATCGTCGTTATTACTCCCTTCACGCTGGCCTGGCCGTATACGATGTATGCAACCGCAAAAACAAAAAATGCATCTTATACATTTAAAATTATATTTAGATGGTTTAGTATATTTGTGCTACTCGTATCATTCGCATTCTCATTTATTGGCATATTCCTCCTGAACTGCTTGTTCCCTGTCGTTTATCACTCGGTGGCATATGTCATTCCTATTGTGTCCACTTCCATCGTTTTTTTCGGCATATACAACGTTTTTATGATCGGAGTTAATATAAAGAGAAAAACATGGCTGGGAGGCATATTTACTATGATAGCCGCTATTGTGAATTTCCTCCTGAACATGGTTCTGATTCCACACTATGGAGCACTGGGGGCTGCAATATCAACGCTCGTTGCTTATGTTGTACTTGCTCTGGTTGCTTATATTGTTAATCAACGAATATATCCTATTGCATTTGAGGTCGGACGCTTTGTTGTTGCGTTATTGATTGGTTCTGCTCTTTATGTTGGAAGTGGCTTGATTACTCAACATCAAGGAATGTTTATAACATTGGGAGTCTATGTTAGTGCCCTCTTGTTCTATGCAGGCTTGCTTATCGTTCTGGGGAAAAAACAGTATTCTCAGTAGCAGAGTTTCTTCCTCGAGAGAAGATGCGAGCATAAGGAGATAACATGCGTATTCTTTACATTCACAATATCAATCAGGTTGCAAAAACATTTGCACATGAACTTTCACAGCGAGGCCATACCACCGATGTATATGAACCCGATCTGCGGGGAGCTGGTTCATCACTCCCTATAAAACTCTTGTTGTTGCCCCTGCGCATACTCAATATGAGGCATGCTCTTAGCAATCTTCACATGGCACATTTCGACCTTGTGCATATTCATTGGGCTAGTTATGGAGTGTTTGCTTTATTGAGCAAGATTCCAGTAGTGCTACATTGTCACGGCTCTGATGTGCGGAAACGTTTGTGTCATCCCTTCTTTCGCCCACTGCTGACAACAATTCTACGCCAGGCGACAGCGGTGCTCTGTATCACACCGGATCTGCTCCCGATTGTACGTACAGTGCGTCCAGATGCCTATTTCTCACCGGCACCCGTTGATACGGTGCATTTTGCCCCAGACGACAGGCAAACGGAGCCCGAATCTCACGCATGGACAATCCTCCTTTTTGCTCGTCTCGATGCTGAGAAAGGTTCCTTCATTGCTATTGAAGGGATTACCAGATTTACACAGCGCCATGCAGGTATTCGTGTGCTGCTCCTCGACTGGGGCCCCTTGAGGAAAAAATACAAAGAGCTTTATGCACAACAGTTCGAGTTCGTTCCTCTTGTGCCTCCAAATCAGGTACCACAACTTATTTTGTCTGCACACGCCATCGTTGGTCAGTTCGTGCTGGGCTCTTTAGGCTTATCAGAGCTCCAGGCAATGAGCTGTGCAAAACCAGTGATTTGCTCATTCCTCTATAATGAAGCTTATCCCTCTCCCCCACCTCTCTGCCAGGCCAGTACCGCCGAAGCAATCGATGATCATCTCGAACGCCTCTTCCAACATCCAGAAATAGGGACAGAGTTAGGAAAACAGGCGCGCGAATGGGTGATCTCTTATCATAGCAACAAGGTTCTCTCGGATACTCTTGAAACACTTTATTGCTCCATTTTGCAACATGCAGACACAAAGAAAGACTAAAAATCGAGGAGACTGAAAACGAGAAGAAATGAGAAAACAAACAACACTAGCAATAGAGCTTGCGCGACTGGAAGCTGAGTATACTCAACGTGACGCTACCAATCTCTATGCTCAACGCTACAGCTACTTTAATGAGGCAGCACTCCTTCACATTCATAGTTTAGAGCGCAATCTATTAGCATTACTTCGACGATATACATTTACTTGCCTGACCACGAAAAAGATTCTTGATGTGGGATGTGGGAATGGAAATCATCTACGACGCTTTCTGGACTATGGAGCATTGCCGACAAATCTTTCTGGAATAGATCTGATGAAATCTCGAATCGAGCAGGCAAGGCGCCTTCAGCCAGAGATTGATTGGCGTGTGGGCAGCGCTCACCAATTGCCTTATGCTGATAAGACTTTTGATTTGGTCACAGGATTTGTCGTTTTCAGCTCCATTTTAGATGAATCCCTTCGTCAGCAAATAGCTGATGAGATGTGGAGGGTACGTAAGCCAGATGGCATGATCGTTGTCTATGATTTTACGTACGCGAATCCGCATAATGCGGCAGTACAGCAGGTAAGCCGACACACGATTAAACAACTTTTTGATAAGCCTGGAGCTTGCTTCGATTTCTATAGTGTCACACTAGCACCCCCAGTTTCACGTATCCTGGCACCACGCGTGTATTGGCTCGCCACCATACTCGAGCAGTGTAGACTATTGAACACACATGTGTTATGCGCCATTAGTAGCGATGCGTTACGAAAACAGGAAGGTCAGGGAGAGAAAGTTAAAGGTGTTGATGAATATGTCTCTATGGCAAAATAAAAGCGCATCTACACAGAAAAATGGAGAAGATATACCAACTATCGTCGATGATGTGCAAGATGAACAGTTTGCATCGCATCTTGCTGCTCTGTCATCTTTGCTCACACAATACAATACAATGCTTGATAGAAAGAGCCCTCTGTTCGAGGCGCTGGCTTGCTGGAAATACTATTGGGAAACGGGCGACGAACAGCAATGCGAGCTATTCCTTCATCATGCTCACCAGTTGCTGCCCTATGAGGTATGCATTGGCAATGATGCAGGTGGATGGCCCGTAAGCGTACCACATCCAATATTTCACATCACTGGTTCATGGCTATCTGCACTTATACAGGGTGCTAGCCTCCTGGTACTGATGAGGGCTTATCTACTAACACGCAAGGAACATTTTCTTCAGGTTGCAGAGCGGGTTGTACGAACTTTCGAATACGATATTCTTGATGGAGGTGTCAGCGCACCCATCGGAGGAGACGGGGTATGCTTTGAGGAAGTTGCCGTCTATCCAGCCGCTCATATCCTCGGTGGCTTCCTCTGCGGACTCAGTGCCCTTCATGATTATGTGATATTGACAGGGAATTGTCATATTGAGCAACTCGTCCAGCGTGCTCATACGACCTTGCATCGCTTATACAACGAATTTGATACTGGCTACTGGACTCGTGCCAATCTCCTTCAGTATGATCTGGCTTCTATGGAGCAACATATATTACAGGAAAAATTACTACACTGTTTTGCCGCCTGTGTAGAGTGTAAAGAATGTGCGATGCGCGCTGAACGTTGGGCTGGCTATATCTCGCATCCACTGTCCCGCTTGCGGGTCACACTAATGAACCGATGGATGCACGTCCAACGTGCACTTCTGATGTGTGTGCGTACAATGTTGTTCCCTCACCCCATACGTACTCATGGTTTCCGTGTGGGGATACCGATCACCGCATTTCCTCTCTCTGGCGGTATGCGCACAATAATCACTGATGTCGCTCATGTTATGCAGAAAGACTGGCAGATAGAATATGTGACGAACATTGTTGGATCACACACCGGCGAATATGTAATTTATCGTTTTGGTACGCCATGGACTCACCCATGGCAATTCCCTGCTATCTGGCTTTATTGTCTGGCCGGTGGAAAGAAGTTACTTTCGTTATTGCACCATGATGCAGGTTATCAGCTTTTGTTACCGCAAGATGGCGTATTCTCATCTGCCTTCACTGCACTGGTTGGTAAGTTGGCCGGTGTTCGCGTTGTCGCGATGGATCATGGCAATCTAACCTGGTTGGAAAACGAGGTTTTTCGCGCTGAACGCCTTCGGCAACCAGCAAAGAAATCCTGGTTACGTCCTCGACAATGGCTCGCTCATCTACAATTCACATTCTACTGGTTTTCTCTCAGGCTGCTCGCCAGCATTTCCGCTCGCTATGTTGACCACTTTCTGATACCAGGAGTAGATGGGGATGAGGAAACAGATGCGTGTACGCGCCTGAGCATTGAGTCCAGCCGGATTACACGGTATGCTCCAATGATTGAGCTCAGCTATTACCCCGTACTCGATGATAATGAAAAAGCTCAGAAGAGAAAACAATATGGCATAGCGCCAGACGCTATCATCATTGCACAGGTCTGTCGACTCGCTCCCGAAAAGGGCATAGAGGTTGCATTGGAGGCATTTGACTATATGTTTGCAGATCTTACCCCTGACCACAAAGCACGGGTACAGGTCATCCTGGGTGGCGATGGTCCGTTACGCCAGTATCTGGAAACACAGGTACACAAGCGTGGTTTGAGCCAATCTGTAGCGTTTTGGGGTGATCTTTCGCGGCAGAAAGTCATTGATCTACTGAGTTTAAGTGACATTTCTCTGTATAGTAGCTTACGAGGCGTCGGTATGCCTTTATCCATTCTTGAGGCTATGGCTTCCAGTTGTGCGGTTGTAGCAACGCCAGAACCACTGGCCAATGTAACAATGCTCGCTGATGAGCGTGGGATCATTGTCGCTGCTGGGAATGCATTGCAAACTGGCATGGCGTTAACACGGCTTGTTAGTGACCTGGACCTCTGCCAACGTATGGGACAGGCCGCACGAAACTACGTAGCCCAATATAATAATCCCGTCCAGCTCAGCCGCACGCTGGCACGTGTCACTGGCTGGTCATCATTGGATGACAGACGTTGTTAGCGAAAAATGGGACGGTTAAGGGCGATTGTTCTTAACCTGGAACCTGCCGGTAGTCCGAGCAAGGGAGCGCTCCATAGATGTTAACATAAGCGGTGCTGCTTTTCTCGTTCCGCTTCGGTCCAACAAACAGATGAGGCCCCTTTTGTTACATCAGAGCCGTAATTCCGTAGGGGCGGAGCTCGGCTGCGCCCGCGGTCACCTAAAAAAACTGGAGAAACTATAATATGATAGAACATAAAGAGCCCTTTAATCCACAGGCCTACTGGGAAGATCGTCTGCGTGTACATCCAGATATCACTGGTGTTGGCTACCTGGGTCTTTCTCCCCGGTTTGTCGAGATACAGTACTATTCACGCAAGCTCCAGGTTGAACGAGCCTTACAGCGCATTGGCCTTACAGATCTCTCGAATTGCTCAGTGCTTGATGTCGGGTCTGGCACGGGTATCTGGCTGGACTTCTGGCATCAGCATGGAGCACAACACGTTACGGGTCTGGATTTTGCACAACCTAGCATTCATAGACTCAAGCGCGAGTTTCCTGATGATCTGATTATTCAAGCTGATCTAAGCGTAATACCACTGCCTCTGAACGTCACGACACGTTTTGATATTATTTCAGCATTTGATGTGCTGCTCCATATTGTGGATCCAGATCACCTGCGGCGCGCTATTGCGAATTTAGCAACTCACTGCACTCCAGGCGGCTGGCTGATCATTTTCGATCCTATTACCTGTGATCGAGGATATGTGCCTTCAGTTTCCTATGCAATACATAATAAGGTACGCTCACTTGCTGAATACAGCAAAATATTGACGGAACATGGCTTTGCGATCGAGACAATCCAACCTGCAACGGTATTCCTCAATAATCCACTGGAAGCCACGAGTCATTTAGCCTTTCTGGCCTACAAGGCTTGTTGGAAAATAACCAGAGCATGGGGTCGTTCCAATCGATTGTCTCAACTGATAGGACCATATGCGGTCAAATGGGATCAAATTGCTTGCCATCTCTGCTCCGGTGACTCTGCTCCGACGGCAAAAATTCTACTTGCACGCAAGCTTCATTAGCAATTTCTACGTACATACTGTCAAACGACTATTTCGATTGGAGGATGGCTGGTCTTGGAAAGAAAAACTGAGATAAGTGTTCTAGCACAAGAGCAAAAAACTGACATACGTTGTGTAACGACGAAAGTTTGTATGCATGTCCTGGGAACAGCACGCACCGATGTTCGTGTCATGCGCGAGGCGACTGCCCTCCAGCAAGCAGGAATGGATGTTTCGATCATCGATATCGAACGTGACTCCAGGCGACCATGCCAGGAGGACGTGAACGGTATTCATCTCAAACATATTACCATGCCTGGCTGGTTTATTCCAGCATGGTTTAAGCCATGGTTCCTTATCAAGTTGGCATGGTTGGTGATTCAAGGAACACTGAAACTGATAAACACTCCGACAGATATCTATCATGCCCATGACGATACCGCACTTACCGCCTGCTACCTTGCCGCCAGTATACGTGGCAAGCCACTTGTTTTTGACTCCCATGAATTACCCCTGACAGAGCCAGGTGTCACACGGTGGCGTTTGTTATGCTTCTTCTCTCGCTGGTTGCTTGCACGTATGATGTCTCGCTGTACAGGCATCATTACGGTCTCTCGCCCCATTATGTATGAACTGCACCGACGATATGGTGGCCCCATGGCAACGGTGATTCGCAATATTCTCAGCTTTCAAACCCCTGTTCCTACCAATATGCTACGAGACTATCTTCATCTGAATCCCGATACACGTATAGCCTTGTATCAGGGAAATCTGGATAGCCGTGGACTCGATAAGTTGATTCCTGCTGCCAGGTTTATACATCCCGGCAATGTGATCATCATGATGGGACAGGGCGCTATCCAATCTGATATTGAAAGGCTTATTCTTCGTGAAGATGTCAGCGATCGGGTGAAGATCATTCCTCCCGTTCCGTATACTGAGCTACTGACCTGGACCGCGTCTGCTGATATAGGGCTGGTGGTTTATTCTCCAAGCACCACGTCGACCATCACCCCGAATATCCAGATGTGTTTACCGAACAAACTGTTTGAGTATTTGATGGCGGGTTTACCCGTTCTTGCCTCT
The DNA here is from genome assembly GCF_016587435.1 of Dictyobacter formicarum. The sequence continues at coordinate 257,752 of NZ_BNJJ01000002.1, read as the reverse complement.
TCTCTCGATGCGGTAGCAGATATCATCAGGACATATGACGTTGGACTCATTATATCCTCGCTTGAACCCGAAGAAATTGGCCGGGCAATTAACGAAATGTTAGCGGATCACCAGGCATTGGCTCGCATGCGAGCCAATGCGCTGACGGCGACTCGATATGATTTGAACTGGGAGAGTGAAAGCAGACAACTGATCGATTTTTATGATGCCATCATTGCAACATGCAAAAAGAAATACGTTACTCCATGAGTAGTTTTAGCATGCGCCTATCGCCAAAGAGCGTCGCCCGGCCAAAGGTTCTGCACAGAGAAAGGCATCAATTAGCAATACTGGAAGTCTGCTTCCAGTATTGCTTACATGCTCTTATGCCATTCTGGATACCAATCTCTATCTCACGGCTAGTCATCGGTGATTGTGATAAAGCACCAATTTCAGAGTCGCTCCAGGCATAAAATGCCAGGCCAATGGCACCATGTGCGCAAAAACTCTTACTTTGCATTTCTATATAACTTGAAGTTGGCGCTAATCGGTATCTATTGCTATTGGCTATAAATCCCCCAAAGGCCTGCCCTATACCGATAAATGGCTCTTTGGCTATGTTCCATCCTCTTTGTTGTAAGCTCCTGAATATAACAGGGAGGATGGATGACATTGACCAGTCATACGTTTCGGGGGAGGGAATTTGAGACGCTGCAGATATGGATGTCGCGTAGATATAGAGGCCAACTTCATCACATCCATCGGGAGAAAAGTTATCTGCCAGCCAATCCGCCCAACCAAATGTATGGTTCGCGGTTAGCGTTCCACCAAAGCCACAAATAGCCGGACGATCAGGTGTGAATTGCTGGATCAGGGTGTGGATCTTAATAAGAAGTTGTTTGGCACTTCCTTTGTCCCATGGTACCCAATCGTCAAGTACCCAATACCCTATAATAAGGTGGTTATTTGCGACGTGTTTTAAATGTGCTGCAATAGCTGCAAGAAATGTTTCTTCGCTGCTAAATGTCGAATAGGTATCTTGACTACAATATATGCTTAATGTAGCGGGTGGTGACGTCATTGACCTTGAACGCTGGCACTCGTAGTCATGGAGGTAACTGGCAATAAACCCATCTACGACTTTCATATGCAATGAGTGAAGTTTTTGACCAAGCTCACTATCCTCAGCAGGAGGATCGCCATACTGAAACTCTACTTGAATACCTGTGGCGGCTGCCTTTATTACTTTTTCAGGAGTAATAGCACTAAAGCCACCAATTATATGCGCCTTGTGAAATTTTTTCTCAGGGTATGGCATTGGCCACGGTGACTTTATCCAATGAAACAAGGAGAAGATCAAAAGAATTACGATCAAGATGATGATACCAACCAGGAGAATTCTATAGCGTCGTTGTATAGAGTAGTGATGCTTGTTATTCGTCATCCTGCGATTTCCTCCTCGATGATCCGTAAATCGTCCACATTCTACTTATATTAGTATAAACAAGCGATGCTACTATCTTTTCTGGACTACATATGTATGCCGTTGTCAGCTTGTTGATCCTTCTTTTTTTGCGCTTCACGACAAATCTGAGCAACAACGCATGTTCATCTATATCGCTCTTACCGCAAAAAAGGAATAATTATCTTTTGGTATCATGAGCGATATTTATAATTTTAGCATTTTATCAGTTAATAGTATACTAATATAAAAACAAATATGAGGAGGAGTAAATGTTTATAAAACGAGGCAGGGGAGGTTCAAGGAAATTTACCATCTTTGCACCACCTCAATCACAATCACGGTCAATACGGACGCTGTTGCGTCATCCCAGAAGCCTGGCTTTCATCCTCTTTACCATCATTGTCATGCTTGTGGGCAGTACGAAATTCCTGCCATTCAGTACCACACACTGGTCATGGTTTACAGACTCGAATCCTGTGACAATATCTTCCACTCCCACAAGGCCGAAGCTCTCTGATATTCAACAGAAGAGATATCAACAAATTGCAACGCGCTATGTTTCGCATATGACCATCAATGAAAAATTGGGGCAGCTCTTTATGGTAAGTTACCAGACGCCATCCTATTCTGCCGATCTCGATCATATGCTTGCCCAATTACATGCAGGAGGGGTGATTTTATACCAGCCACAGATCAATACCCGAGAACAAATACAGCAAGACATAACAAAGATGCAACAACGAGCCACACTACCACTGCTTATTGCTACCGATGAAGAAGGAGGATACGTTGACCGCTTAACACATATCTATCCCCCTCGCCTTTCTGCTCTAGCAATCTATCGTACAGGTGACCCCTCAGTAGCCCAACACATGGGACATCAAACGGCGCATGACCTGCTTGCTCTCGGTATTAATACAAACCTCGCACCGGACAGTGATGTTGCATTGGTCAATGGACCAGATCAGATAACACGTACCTTTGGCTTTACAACTCAATCAGTAATTACCTTTGCAGGAGCCTACATGCGAGCACTACAGCAAGACAATGTGATTGCTTGCGTGAAGCATTTTCCTGGACTTGGAGCGGCCACAACTGATGCACACTTTGAATTACCCGTCGTTCACCGCACAAAAGCACAAATCTATGCGACTGAATTAGCTCCATTCCAGACTTTTGTTCAATCCCCTAACGTAAGAGAACGTCCCGGGATGGTAATGTCTACTGATGTCCTCATGCCTGCTATCGATCCACAGTTTCCGGCAGAACTTTCACATATATTTATTACCGATATTCTCCGTCAACAATTTGGTTACAATGGTGTTGTTATTACCGATGCATTATCAATGAACGGCATTTCCAACCACTGGGATATGCTTCAGGCATCTATCCAGGCACTCAAGGCCGGGAATGACATGATCATCGGCATCAATAATCCCATACAAATGGCTCTCACCATTGCAGGCCTCAAATCCGCTCTTCAACAGGAGAGACTCTCACTTACTCAAGTAGATACATCGGTAATACGCATCCTTACACTCAAACTTCAGTATCATCTGTTGCCTCTCGAACTGGAGTGAACCCAAGTGACCAGACCGTAGGTAAAGGAAAAATGTGGTAGGCTTACGAAAGAGTCTGGCAAGGAGAAAACTGATGAACGGAAGGGTTCACACCAGAGAATGTAAACTGGCGATTGCTCGTCAGCTAGCGAACGGAGAAAAGCGACCGGCACAGATTTGTCGAGAGCACAATTTGGCTTCCAGCGTGGTTTCACGCTGGCGCAACGAGTATGAGCAACGTGGAGAAGAGGCGTTTTCGCCTCCATCCAGTTCGGGACCAGCATCCGTTGAAGCCAGAATAGCTGAGTTAGAGCGCTTCTGTGGACAACTGGCTCTGGAGAACGCGCTGTTAAAAAAAGCATTGGGTAAGCTCCCCTAGAGCAGCGGCATGCGGTCATTGAGCAGGCATGCCAGGAGAGACAGCCCATTTCCGTCCGGCGCCTCTGTGAACTGCTCGAAGTCAATCGCGCCTGGTACTATGCCAAAGAGCACCACAGTGGTGATGCCTCCAAGCAGGAAGAAGCGGTGGCCTTGCGCGATGCCATTGAGCGCATCATTTTGGAGTTTGCAGGCTATGGGTATCGACGGCTGACCCGCGCCTTGCAGCGAACCGGATGGAAGGTGCATCATAAGAGAGTGCATCGGATCACGTGTGAGGAGTCGTTGTTATGCCATCTGAAACGACATTTCGTGCACACGACGGACTCACATCATCCCTATCCGATCTATCCGAATCTGGTCAATGGTTGCACGCCCGATGCTCCTGATGTGAGTCTTCGTGGCTGATCCGACCTCTATTCGCTTACGAAGTGAATTTGTTTACCTGGCAACGATCCTGGATGCCTATTCGCGTCGCTGTGTGGGATTGGAATCTTTCCACGCGTATTGACACGAATCTGGCGTTAGGTGCCTTGGAAGAGGCATTGGCAACCCGCGATGTGAAACCGGGACTCATTCATCACTTGGATCGGGGCGTGCAATATGCCAGTTCTGCTTACACTGAGCGATTGATGAGCATGGGTATCCAAATCAACATGTCAGCCAAAGGCAATGCCTACGACAATGCCAAAGCGGAAAGTTTCTTCAAAACCTTGAAACAGGAAGAGGTCTATCTTAAGCAGTACCAAACGTTTGAAGAGGCGTCGGCCAACATGGGACAATTTATTGATGAAGTTTACAATGCCAAACGTTTGCATTCCAGCCTTGGCTATGTGTCTCCCATCGAATTTGAAGCCGCGTATTATCAAGGGTTAGGGTGTTGACTTCGGTTGTGGTCTGGTGGCAAGGGATCACTCCACTCTGCATCTGCTCCGTTTCCGCGTGGAAATGACGAAGGAGAGTATGTCTATCTGGAGAAGGGATGTCGAGAAGGTATGTCAAGCAACACGCAACACGAACGCTTGGCTGCACTGCACCAGTGCGGGAGTGGATGCAGCAACGTGAGATGATGGAGCCAGGAGATGAAGCCAGGAAAGGAATACTGAACAGCCATGGGAAAGCAGCAGGGGGACAGAAAGGAGATCTAGAGGGGGAATCTAGAGGAGTAACTCCTCTAGAACACACCCCAAAATTCAAGGTGTGGAGCGGCTTTACTACGAATCTGTGTAGACGAAATGAGTGCATCTGGTTTTGCACAACTATGGCCCTACTGGCATCATTGTCAGCAAGATGAAAGGCTCTTTTTTCTATCCAGAAAAGGGCCAGTTGGCCTACGGCTGTCGAGAACTCCGTGCGCCGTCTCGGGGTCCTGAACGGTTTCCTTTGGTCCTTGAGGTACATATATATGTTCCTTCTTGACAATACGAGAGTAACATATTATACTATGACAAGGCAGAAGTTGCTGTGCTTTTGGTGGACTGGGCTCGTCGGGGCTCGTCGAAGGCAAAGGCAAACGTGAAGGCACACGGAAGCATCACAGAGAAGGAAGGCCACGATGGTGAAGACATTAGGATGGGTGCAACGGCGCTGGCAGGAGGTCTTGGAACCGGTGGTGCGCCGGGCCACGATCGCGCAAGAGGCTGAATTACAAGCGTTGTGGGAGCGTGAACTGGACTGGTGGAAGACGCAGCGGGGGATCTCGGGGGATTCCTTGCGCAAGCCGATCACGCAGGTGCGACACCTGATCAAGGGAGTGTCGGTGACCGAAGAGAATAGCTGGGAGAATCCACGCACCGAGGAACGGGAGCACATTGGGCTCAAAGTGTTCAACCTGTCCGAGGGCGAATGGGTGGCGATGAACGCGCGGAATCAGGGCGTCACACAGGAACGGCTCAGTCAGCAGGTGTTTCTGAAAGATCCGGACGGCCTGGTCGAACGTGCCGTATCGTTATTGTTCTCCCCAGCGTGGGCCGATCTGGTGGTCGGTATTGCGGTGTGTACGGGCAGACGGTTGGCCGAGATTATGAAGACGGGGACCTTCACCGTGAAGGAACCGTATACGGTGTGGTTTGACGGGCAGGTGAAAGGGCGAGGGCGCGAGCAGAAACGCTATGAGATCCCGACGCTGGTGCGGGCCTTTCTGGTGGTCGAGGCCGTTGCGCGTCTGAGAGCGTTGGTGGACACGACGGACCTGGAGATCGAGCAAGTGAGTCAGAAGTACGGCAAGGCGGTCAACGAAGCGGCAGCGCGGTCCTACGGTGATCTGGAGGAGTTGGTGCGCGCCACGCGCGAGAAGGTGAGCGTGCACAACTTCCGAGGCATGTATGCGCGGATTGCGACGTTCTGGTACGGCCCACCCTCGGTTGCCGACATCACCTACATGGCGCAGATCCAGGGCCATCGCTTTGTGCTGGAGCCACGCGTCGAAGCAGGCACCTCGGCGGAGGAGGTGGAGCAGATTCGGCATCACTATGCCAGCCATGCCAACTATGCCGATTATAAGATCGCTGATAAGGATGGCAACATCGATGGCCGACAGGGGGTACGCTTGGGGCAGCCCGGAGTCACCGTGCTCGCTGTGTTCTGTCGTGAGTATGAGCAGTGGCGGGAGAAGACGCATCCGGAGCAGGAGCAACCCGTTGCGGCACCGAAGCAACGCGCTCGTAAGAAAGCGGCGAAAGAGAACAAGACGGGCTATTCAACGTTCAAACCGACGATTCAGACGCGTGCCTGGGGTGACGATCTGCGCGAAGGAATGCGCCGCGAGCTGGGCCATGAGATCAAGGATGACGAATTGTTACGTCGGGTCTTTGCCGTCTATGAGCAGCAGGAGCATCACGGGGGCCAGGTGCAGGGGAGTGTCGTCCGCCAGGATGGCACGTTCGCCCTCTCTCTGGAGCAGCTGGATCTGCCAGCGGAGACGCACACGCTCTTACAGGAAGGGATGGCGCTCACGGGTGCTGCGGATCTGCTCGCGTATCTGCTGGGCGCTGGAGAGCGGGAGGCGCGCAATGTACGCAGCCAGGCGCGGCGACATGACCGTGAACGCTATGCCGCCATGCTGACCTCGAAACTGGCGGGGATGAAGGTGCCAGAGGCAGGCACAGAACGGTATCGGCGCGCGGTGTATACACTCATACAATGGAATGAGGCCCATCGTCCGTTAGAGCAGTGGTACATTACCACGCTGTCGATCCAGAAGCTGGTTGGTGGCCGCAAGGAGGCCATTAACGCCTATCTGGATGCCCATCGTGACGAGATCGAGGAGCATCATCGGAAATGGGAGATCAAACCGTCGTATAATCGCAAGGCCGAACCGATTGGCCAGATGGTCGCGATTGCCGAGGACCCGACGGCGTTTCCCTGGGGGATGACAGTTGAAGGGTGAGAACGGAAGAGGATAGATGGAACCGATGGCACCTGGTCGAAGGCAGAAAAAAAGAGAGACCCACGCGGGTCTCTCAACAAGGGAACGTTGGTGTTGTTCTCCCATTTCCGTCAGGGCTTTTTGAAAGTCAGAAGCCCTGAAAAAGAAGGCGTGCAGCCTCCCAAGGATGAGCGTCATAAAAGCGGCGTTGAGAAGCCACATTGGTGACTTCCAGGAAATCCAGAGACGCCAACATGGTGTTGTGAAGCACAGCAAGCATAGCTGGGGCCTGCTGGGTTCGGATCTGGGAGGCATCTTCCTTGAAAGTGACATCTCGGCGCCGATGCAGCCGATTTTCAATGGTACAATCACAAATGACAAATTTTGCTTGAGTCGGCTGAGATATCTTCCCAAAAGGTCAGCACGAAAAGGCTTCCCACATGAGAGACAATACGCTTCAGAGACCATCAAGATCATAGATTGCCCGAAGGTAGAAGTCTATGAACAAACGACAATGGAGCATCCATCATTCCACGATTGAGGCTCCTGGTGCTGAGCGTCGATGGGATCAAGCCTATCAGCTGCTTCTCCAATGGAGCAGGCCATCTTCGCCTTCCACCTTCCAGGAGTCAGGACACCGGGAGGATGACAATGAACATCGCAGTCTACGTCCGCGTTTCAACGCAACGACAAACACAGACACAAACGATCGAACAACAACTCGACAGTTTGCACAACTATCATGAAGCACAAGGCTGGCCGTGGCAAGAGGAACACATCTTTCGTGATGATGGCTACAGCGGGGCCAAACTGCGTCGTCCGGGGCTAGATCGGTTACGAGAGCAAATCGGACGGGCCATCTTTGATCGCGTAGTGATCACGGCCCCTGATCGACTGGCTCGTAACTACGTGCATCAGATGCTGCTCATTGAAGAATTTGAACAAGGTGGATGTCAGGTGGAGTTTGTGGATCGTCCCATGAGCCATGATCCCCACGATCAACTTCTGCTCCAAATTCGCGGAGCCGTTTCCGAGTACGAACGCAGTTTGATTGCCGAGCGTATGAGGCGGGGACGACGTCAGAAGTACCTGGCAGGTGGGTTGCTTCCTTGGACCCGCGCACCCTATGGATATCGGGTTGATCCTGCCCATCCCCGTGATCCGGCAGGGGTCCGTCTTGACCTGGCAGAAGCCGCGGTCGTGGCAGAACTGTTCTCAAGCTACCTGCAAGAAGGCAAGAGCTTAAAGGCGGAAATCCAACGCTTAACAAACCTGGGTGTGGCCAGTCCTGCCGGGAAAACCCGATGGAATCAGGCCACCCTCCGAGGCATTCTTACCAACCCTGTCTACACGGGAACTGTCTACATTGGACGCAGTCGTCCTACTGAGGCTCGTGGACGACACTCAGCCCTGGTCCCTATTGGCCGAGGTCGAGGAGGACATGTCCAGACGAACCAGGAGGAATGGACTGCCATCACTCAAGTTCCAGCAGTGATCAACCAGGAGCAATTTGATTTGGTGCAACAAAAACTGGTACACAATCAGCAATTTGCCCGTCGCAACAATACCGCCTATCCCTACCTGCTACGTGCCATGGTCAGTTGTGGGACATGTCGGCTTGGCTGTATTGGTCGCAGTAGCCGCGGAGGCTATGCGTACTATGTCTGTGTGGGCAAAAGCCATGGAACTATCTCGCACCGAGATGAAAAATGTCCAGCACGTTCGATTCCTGTTGAGCAACTCGATGAACTGGTCTGGCAAGATGTCTGTGAGATACTCACGCATCCCAACGCCATTACCACTGCGCTCGCTCGTGCTCAAGGTGGGCTGTGGCTTCCTCAAGAACTGCAAGCTCGTCGGGAGAATCTGCGCAAGGCGAGAGTTAGTTTGGAACAGCAGATGGAACGGCTAACGGATGCCTATCTGGCGAATGTGCTTCAACTCGAAGAGTACAAGAGACGCAAGATTGAATTGGAACAGCGCCTGTCTGTTATTGCCGAACAAAAGCGGCAATTGGAAGCTACTGTGGGATGCCATGATCAGCTTGCTGGAATGGTGCAATCGATTGAAATATTCTGCCAGCGCGTTCAGCAAGGGCTCAGTGCCGCCACCTTTGAACAGAAGCGGCAGCTCATCGAATTGCTTGTTGATCGTGTCATCGTCACGAACGAAGAGGTTGAGATCCGCTATGTGATCCCAACCTCTTCCAAGGGCGAAACGACTCGTTTTTGTCATTTGCGATTAGACTATTTCGATCGCCCAGTGCGCTCGATGTAACGCCCCAATGCGTTGGGCATCGGCCTGCCGAGGAGTCAGGCTGGTGATTCCATAGTGAACCTCAACGCTCGTCGGCTTCCCTTGCTGGATACACGTCCGTTCGATACAAAACACCTGCTCAATGCCACACCACTGCCGGGCTAAATAGTCGCGCAGATCAGGACTGGTGGTCGTGATCCGAACATCCATGCGACCATGCCCACTGCTGACATCACGATGGATGTGCCACCGCACATCAGCAGCGTGATCGTCAAAAAACAGCTTGAGCTCTTCCCGTAAGGTGGGTTGATTGTCCTTGATGGTGAGCAGATAGGCTCCTCCACCATGGGTGACCTGCTGACAAAAGAAGCGTTGGGTGTGCATCGCATCCGCACTGAGAATGCGTCCTTTGATCAGACCTGGAGTCAGCATCTCTTTGAGCGCGCTAATCTCATTCTCTTTCTCCTTCACATCTCGTTGCGCCAGCACTATGCCGGTCTGGACCTCGTAAAACGCACACAAATGCACGCTCGGTTGCTTGGGATCATGATGTCCATAGGTTCCTCGCAAGGCTTTGCCATCAAAGGCAATGTGCTTGTGGCTGTGCTCATCTGGTCGCCTCTTGCATAATGAGGGGTCCGGCTGCCCATGATGCTCGGCTTGCAGACGCAGCAAGGCAGAGGACAGCAAAAAACTCGCCACCTGGGGATCGAGTTTCCCAAGGGCATAGACGTAGGTGGAAAAACACAGCCAGCGGTGATAGGAAGTGCCAAAGAGCGCATTGAGCCAGCTCGATTGATGCCGAACCCATTCCACCACGCCATTCATGTTATCCATGCCTGCCAGCTTGGCCAGCACAATCAAGCTTAAGAGCAAAGCAAGGGGATACCGAATTCCTCGTTTGCATCTTCCATCGTGGATCTGTTGAAAGCTCGCATACAGGCTGTGAGCATTGACGTCTTTGAGGTGCGGCTGACATTCCACCTGAGCCATGAGTGTGGTAGAGTCCATGTGATTGTTCCTGCTTTCTGGCTGTTGTATGGTTTTAAACTCAACCAGTATAGCAAGGATCGATCTTTTTTTTTACCTCCTTCGACTTTCAAAAAGCCCTGAATGACATTGGCCTAACATCGACGCCCTGTACCATTGGTGATACAATGATCAGGCCCAAACGTTGAGGTTGGAGAGGGCGAAAGACAATTTTCCGAGAGATGTCTTGCCATATGGTCTCATTGGCAACCCCGAGACCATTGTCTCCTTTTTTGCAAATGACCTTATATTGATATGTATTTTTTTTGCATATATTTGAGAAGGGAAAAATGAACGAGACTATTTTGCTAGATCCTCGACGCTGGTGGGCGTTGGTTGTGGTGCTGGCTGCAACCTTAATGTCAATAATCGACTCATCTATTGTCAATGTAGCTATTCCATCGATTCAACTCGAACTGCATACGAATACTGCACAGATCCAACTGGTCGTGGTTGGTTATATTCTAGCGTACGCGGTCGGCCTGGTGACCGGTGGTCGTCTGGGGGATATGTTTGGTCGCAAGCGCATGTTTCAGCTAGGTATGCTGGTATTTGTGCTTGCCTCTTTATTTTGTGGATTAGCCCCTGGCCCTGTCATCTTAATTTTCTCTCGTGTGATCCAGGGTTTTGGCTCTGCGCTGATGGTGCCACAAGTGATTTCGATCATTCAGGTAAGTTTTTCGCCAAGAGAGAAACCTGTGGCTTTCAGTCTGTATGGAGCCGTCGTGGGTTTTGCCAGTGTCTTCGGGCAAATTCTAGGTGGAATACTCATTGGCGGTAATTTCCTGGATTTTGGCTGGCGCAATGTGTTTCTTGTCAATGTGCCGATCGGTGTGCTTGCCCTGGTTGCGAGCGTGCCATTGGTGCGCGAGTCTCGTGTTGAAGGAACAAAGAAACTTGACCTGATTGGTGTTGGTCTGCTCACACTCAGCCTGGTTTTGCTGACCTATCCTCTGTCCACTGGAGAAGATGCTGGCTGGCCTTTGTGGTCATTTATCTGCCTGGCTCTTGCTATTCCTCTCTTTGTGGCGTTTGTTCGCTATGAGCAACGCTTGACACTGCGTTCTGGTGACCCTTTGTTGCCGATATCGTTATTTATCGATCGTCGTTTTACACTGGGCTTGATTACTGCATTGACTTTTTATGGAGCGAATGCCGCGTTTTTTTTTCATAATGACTATTTTTATACAGGATGGGCATAATTTTACTCCCTTATTGTCTGGTCTGGCATTTGCTCCACTTGGCATAGGCTTTTTGTTAAGCTCCCTGGTTGCGCCACACATGATTAAGAGGATGGGGTTACGTGTGCTCTATTATGGTGTTGCGCTGATCCTGATTGGTGATATCGGTATGATATTCACTGTACAGGCATTGGGAATACATTTGCATAATCCGTTGCCGCTGGTACCATTCGTCCTTTTGATGGGAGTGGGACAGGGCTTTATCGGAACGCCGTTGATTAACGTGGTCGTGACCAATATTGCTCCTCATCATGCGGGTGCAGCTTCCGGTACGATAACGACTGCAAATCAGGTGTCGCAGGCCCTTGGCGTGGCCTCGATTGGTGTCGTTTTCTTTAGTGTTCTGGGCGTTCCTGGCAAGTCTATCGCGCAGTTGTCAATGCATTATAATCAGGCGTTTGTTATCTCTCTCATTGCTTTGATGGGGATGTCAATGCTTACGCTGGTGTGTTTAGTTTTGCTTGCCCGTGCTCCTGAAAAGCCACAAGAAGTGTTTGTCGTCATCGGAGACGAAATTGTTGAAGAGATATCGCTGCCACCGGCTGGCATGCATTAGTTTTTCTCGGTTTCAGCACTAAAAAACGCTGAACGGAAAACATTACTCGAGCAGTTGAGCTTCCAGTGCCGCCAAGTAAGCGGCAGGATCTTTGCGAAAGCGGAACTGCTGCCTGCGGGCTTCCTCACACTGCTGCAAGTGTACACGTAGGTCACGCCAGCGCTAATAATCCTGGTAGTGTTGCAAAAAATTTTAAGCTCATCAAAATAAGAGCTCGATTTGCGGTAGAAGAAACCTTTTTGATAAAATATGTGCACCTTTTGCATTTTTTACATCGATACGATTTTCGAATGCGCATCATTTTGATGAGCTTAAAATTTTTTGCAACACTACCTTGGGATTTACACACATGGATCAGAGAAGTTCATGAAGCTTTTTTTCATGGAAGTTGAAGGTCAGTATGGCTCAGCTAAAAAGTGCAACTGTAGTGTCTCAACCAGAATCCGCGCGAGAAGCAGGCTGTTGCACGCACTTGTTGTACATTCGTAGGAGAGCGACTTCCGTCAGCACCCATGCTAGGCTTTCGTCAAGAGAGGATCAGGCGCGTCGGCTGATCTTTCCCAGGCAAGAGCCGGGCCGAGGATTTGAGCAAGATCCAAGAAGTTTTTTTCACGTCGAAGCCAGTAGAATAGAGGCATGTCATTAATACCAGATGTTGGAGGAACTCGGTCATGAGAAAAGTAATTGTACTCAACTTCGTCTCCCTTGATGGTGTCATCCAATCCCCAGGCGGGCCAGAGGAAGATACCAGTGGTGGCTTCGCGTATGGCGGGTGGACAGGTCCCTATGCCGACGATGTTGGAGGAACAGTCATAAATAGGCAGATGAACATGCCGTTTGATCTGTTGGTAGGGCGCAAAACCTTTGAAATTTGGGCATCATACTGGCCGCAACATGCGGACGCATGGCCGGGCGTCAATGCAGCGACCAAGTACGTCGCCTCGAACACCATGACTTCTCACGAATGGCAGCCCTCCGTGTTTTTAGGCGGAGACATTGCGGAAAAAGTCATCAACATCAAGCAACAGCAAGGGCCGGATTTGCACGTGTACGGAAGTGGAAATCTCGTTCAGACGCTCATCAAGCATGATTTGGTCGATGCGTTCTGGCTAAAGATATTTCCGCTGACGTTGGGCGGTGGAAAACGGTTGTTTGCCGATGGCACCATCCCGGCGGCGTTCAAGGTGACGGAGAGCACAGTCTCCTCAACTGGCGTCATTATCGTGAATTACGAGCGTGCAGGCGCGATTCCAACCAGCACGGTGTCAGGAAGCAGACATCCCTGAGGTCGCGAGGAGCATTCCCAAACCCACACGTGCTTCGACCGCAATCACGTGCGAACGGGGAAAATCAGCGGATTGGTGAACAGCAATTCGAGGATGCGCGCCTGTGCCGATTTTCCACGTCGTTTTTTCGAGCCGTGAGATGCTGGTCAAGCGTCAGATACTCTTTTTGCTGATTGCCCGAATTACCAGAAATGGCGTACCGTCACCCGCTCCTGGAGCCCTTTTATGGAGGTTTGCGAGGGCGATTCCAATGTTGGCGATTCCAATGTTGGCGATTCCAATGTTTCGCGCCGATTTTCCACCTTTCGCGCTGGAAACGGTCGAACATTCACGCCATTTACCAATAACCTCGCTCTGCTGGCTCGCCAGATGGAACAGATCGCTACCGTTTTAGAACAAAATGAGTCTAACTAAGGAGTCTACTCATGGGACAGATAACCCCTATCAATAAAACGTTTAAGGCCACCATTGAAGACCGCGATGGCTGGGCATGTGTGGTGTGGCCTGAATCGGTTACATTTTTTGGTTCTACCAAGTCCGTCAAGGTCAAAGGCACCATGGACGGCGTTGCCTTCCAGACGGCCTTTATGCCGTGGGGCGAGGGCACACAATTCTTACCCGTAAGCAAAAAAATACTCTAGGCCATGCAGGCGCAACCAGGCGATGTTATTGAAGTGTCCTTGGAGGAACGACTATGAACGACCCGTTCTTTATTGGGCTAGACAGTAAGGATCCGGCGAAAGTTGTACTCGGCGCGGCGTTTAAGTCCTACACTGTACAGTTACGTGATGCGTCAGTACATTATGTATCGGGCGGTAGCGGTCCGTCGATTATTTTTCTGCACGGATTTTCGGAAGACTGGTACGAGTTCAGCAAGGTTATGTGCTTGCTTGCTAACAGGTACACAGTTATCGCAGTTGACTTACGGGGCATCGGAAAGTCCAAAGCTACGCGAGCCGACTATGATGCGGAGACACAGGCTAATGATATTCACGAGCTGACCAGTCAGCTTGCTATTAAAGATCCCTACATTGTTGGCCATGATATGGGCGGCATGATCGCGTATGCGTATGCTCGCCTTTACCCGTCCGAAACGCGAGGTGTAGCTATATTGGACGGCCCGCTACCCGGTACAGCCAGCACCGACCTCATGGTCAAGATGCCATTCCTCTGGCACTTCACCTTTCACCGTCTACCCAAACTTCCCGAACAGCTTATTGGTGGTCGTGAGTACACCTACTTTAAAAGGGCATTCTTCCTTCGCTTCGCAAAGGACAAGCAGGCAATGACAGACGCAGACATGCGTCACTACGCAAGCGCCTATAAAATGCCCGAACAGCTGCGAGCTGGGCTTGGCTTGTATCGAACATATCAAAAGAACCGGGTATTCATGAGATCTCACCGCGACGAGCTGGATGTGCCTATATTCCTCATCGAGGGTGACTATGGCTCCGGTAAGCCGGGGCCAACGGCCAATGAGCTAACCAAAAAGTTTAGTTGTCGCAATGTGATTGCACAGGTAGCGGCAGGCTGTGGGCATTTTATGGCCAGTGAACAGCCACATGTTATTGCCGATCTCCTCCAAAACCAAGCGTAGTAATTTTGCAAGGATAAGCTTGCCGCGACCTTACGGTCAGGTATCGTGTGTCCGGGATAAATTACATGCAGTTATTGTTTGTCGAAATACTTTTCTTTAATCGGACCATAACTTTTCGCTGCATCAGGACGCTACACCGGCAAAACCGGCGCACTCTGCCAGATAATTTTTCCAGCGCTGGCCCTACATCCTTAGCCAGTGCCAGAAAAACAAGGAAGTGTTGGTGAAAACGCAGCGAGGAATTTTTATGCGAGAAAATCCTGCTTGTTTTGCTCCTTTTACAAGTATCACAGTGAAATTATTTGTGAGAAAGGCGAATTTTTCTCTGAGAATCGTCACAAGCAGCGGGAGTTCCGGATTGATGTAGAGCATATGGCGCATTCCACCCCAATATATGCTATGAGCATATATTGGGGTGGAATGCGCCAAGTTGGTAGCGCTTCAATTCCTCTGCCTGGACCCGCTATTGACTCAGCAAGGAAGGAGTCATATCAATCGGGCTATGCCCATTGAGCGTGAGGGGAAAACAGGCTGGTTGGCTTGTTTGCATCAGCTTCAACTGATTAACATCTATGCTCCTCAGCATCAGATCATCATAGGTGCGATAGTACAAAATGCGATGAGTGAGATCCCATATACATGCGAACTGTGTATATTCAACTTTCATCTGAGAAGAACGCGGAGAAGAAGGTGTCACAATATCCCCTTTAGGAATATCTACCGTGTTGAGCAGATGCTCTGCCAAAGTGATAACCGATCTGGCATCAGGCACTGGTTGCACGTAGTGACACATATTCGCCACACGAACGAAACGTGATGGAGGTGTCCAGTCATCAGGCATGCCCAGGAAGCCGCCCCCAACACCGGGAGGGTTCAGTTCTATGGTGGCGAAGGTCTTTGGTGAGGGCGTGCTCGCTTGCAAATTGAGGTAATTACTGAGGTTCATCTGGTGCCACTCAAATGGCGGTGCGTTCGTCAGGACACCGATAGGATTTTCATACGTCTTACCTGTCGTCTGTTGACACCGGAATCTCCTGACTCTGAGGATCAATAAGCCAACAATGCCACCGCCACTGTATCGAGAAAGAATTATCCTTGTTCCTCTCTTGCCTTTTCTATATCGATTTGATATACTGCTAGCAGTATATCAAATCGATATAGAAAAGGCAGACAGAGCATTGACAGAAAAGCAGAAGCTACCAGAGAAAAAGGACGTTGGACGAGTCAGCGGTGGGCGTAGTCCTCACCCCGCTTATGAATTGTTTGTGGTGGGCGAACTCATGAATGGGCCTCAACATGGCTATAAACTCCACGCGATCATACAGCGCATTTTGGGTCCATTTCAGCGGCTTAGCTGGGGGACACTCTATCCCCTTATTCGTCGACTTGAACAACAAGGTCTGATTATGTCCGAGCGTGAACAAGACGATACTACAGCTTCTCACGAGGGGCAGAGACAGACACGCAAACTCTATCATCTCACTGATGCTGGTCGGGACCGTTTCTTTACCCTCATGCGTGACCCGGGCGAATATAATTCGGACTATCCAGACCTGTTTGCGGTCAAGCTCTCCAAGTTTAGCCTGGTGGACGCTTCCCTACAACTTGCTGTGTTACAGCAGTATCGCGAGTACCTCCACGTTTTGCGCGAACATTACGCGCGTGGAAGCAGTATGGTGGTGTCCAACCCTGGAATTCAGGACCAGGAGCGTCCTTTCATCCTGCAGTTGGCTGACTACCACATTCACTCGTGTGATGCTACGTTAGCCTGGCTCGAGACAAAGATTACCGATCTGATGGAACAGCAGAAGAAACCTGAGAGTGAGAAATAAGATAGTATGAAAAAACAGCGAGAAACAGAACAACAGGAAAGCGTCATCGCACCCCGGGTAGGGGAGCCGGTAGCGAAAAAGCAGACGCGAAAGAAATTAGTGAAGCGCATTCTTCTGGGTGTACTTTGTTTTCTGCTCATAGCCGGTGGCGGTATTGGATGGGGCATGTGGTCTTCTCGCTATCCCGAGAGGATCAATATGGGGACTTCCTGTAATATGGAAGATATGAATATGAGCGATATGGGAAGCATGTGCCAAGCTGGGAACTCTGGTTCCGGTACGCCCATAGACACGCTACAAGCGCCCCAGACAGCCGCTCATATCGATACATTCACTCTGACGGCTCAACCTGCTCACCTTTCCTTTGGTTCGGGCAATGCCAGCGATGCCTGGACCTTCAATGGCACCTCGCCCGGACCTACACTCCATGTGCGACAGGGGGATCTAGTGATTGTACATCTTGTCAACCACCTCTCCTTTGGTGTCACTATCCATTGGCATGGCATTACTGTTCCCAACAGTGCAGATGGGGTCGCAGGCGTCACCCAAGACGCCGTCAAACCAGGACAGACCTATACCTATCGGTTTCTGGCGAAAGATGCCGGGACGTACTGGTATCACTCGCATCAGGAAAGCTTCGAGCAAACAGGCCATGGCCTTTATGGTATGGTTATCGTTGATCCCGTCATTTCTACAGTACATGATGATGTCGATACAGCGCTTGCTCTCCATACCTGGAATAGCAACCCAATCCTCAATGGGGCCATGGGTACGGTGCATATCTCGGCGCAATCTGGTCAGTGGGTTCGCCTGCGCCTTGTCAATACCGATAATTATCCCTATCACTTGACGCTGGTTGGAACGCCTTTCCTGGTTGCTGCGCTCGATGGGCACGATATCAACGGGCCAACGCCGTTGACAGCGGTTCCCCTCTCAATTGATGGAGGGCAGCGCTATGATCTGCGCTTCCGTATGCCTGAGAATGGTCCAGTCGCGCTGCTCATTGCTAAAGATGGTGACCAACAGTATGCAAAGACGCCTGCGGTGCTTGTTGGGCAGGGACAATATGTTTCCAGTGCACTTCCCTCTCTCAACCAAAACGAATTTAACTTTGCAACCTATGGGCAGCCGCGAACAGACCCCATTACCCTCCAGAGCCACTTTGATGCGACCTATACAATCTCCCTTGGCTTCACCATTGGTTTTTCCAATGGTCGGCCTGGGCCGGTCTTTACCTTGAATGGCAAATCCTTCCCGAATAGTCCTGAAATTGTGGTCAAGCCGGGACAGCTCATTCGACTCCATTTCGAGAATAATGCGGATAGCGGTATCCATCCGATGCATCTGCATGGGCATACCCTCACGGTACTGACAAAGAATGGTCGGGCGCTGGCCGGCAGTCCTGTACACCTCGATACCATCAGTGTGCGACCTCATGAGAGCTATGATGTAGCTTTTTACGCGGATAATCCTGGGTTATGGATGCTCCATTGCCATAATTTGTATCATGCCAATCACGGCATGGATATGATGATCGTGTATCCCAACATCTCTACCCCCTATGCGATTGGCAATGCATCGGGAAATTTCCCCGATTAACGTAGGGAAAATGACCAAACTGATGCAGTTCCCATATATCTCGCTGGGCTGCATCAGTCCCTTTCTATCTTACCTTGTTGGAAAACAAAGCATGTGTTCCTCAAACATAACCGTCACCTGGTTCCGGCTTGCCTCGTCCACCACAAACACATCCCGCAGACAATGATCCACAAGCACATACTGCAACGACCACTCTGCTTTATGCACAAATGTATCAAATACCTGGTCAGGGCTTCACTCCAGTAGATACCCTGCGCATCTATAAGTAGTAGATAGCTCAAGCAAGATGTTTACTTGTAGATGCGCAGCAACAAGTTGTGGCGTGAGACCCTGATCAGCCCACACAAAAAATGTGCTCAATGTTCGAGGGAGGTTTCGATCGGTTCATCATGCTCGTTCTTGCTACCTCCTTCTAACAAAAGAGTGAAAGCGACCGACCATCAGGCCCGTGAATTTACAGATGTTGGAGATTGTGAACCGCTCCTGGAGCGAGTTCTGTCACAACCTATGGGTGAGCACTGGTGTGAATGCCCTTGGACAAGTCGCTCCTCACCTCGTTTCATCTGCCACTCTCCTGTAAATTGGCAACTTTTGAGAGGCTAAAACGTTCTCAACTCTTGCGTTATGTAAGGAAAGTACCGTATTCTGGCGCAGACCGAAAGATGCCGGAGAAAAGCGATGAAAAATGCCCACCACACGTCTTTAGAAGATGTAAATTATAG
This sequence comes from Dictyobacter formicarum, assembly GCF_016587435.1. The sequence continues at coordinate 238,886 of NZ_BNJJ01000002.1, read as the reverse complement.
AAAGAAGCTGTTGATTTTTCGCAATTGTTTCTGTTGAAAGCACCTCTCCTTCGTCTGCAAAAGGCAAGATTCGAGAAGTTTTTTCTACTTACTAGGAGTATGCTGTTTCTACTTGCACAATGCGAGGATGATCATGTACATAGATCGAAGGAAAGTGTCCTGGAAGTAACAAGGAGAGAGATATGCTTCAACTAAAAACGGCATTTAGCGGGTTTTCAGTGGATGACCTGGCAAAAGCCAAGGCATTTTATACTCAGACTCTGGGGCTACATGTGGTCGAAGAGGGAGGTGGGCTCCAGCTTCGTTTGCCTGGTGGCGGCACTGCATTTGCCTATCCAAAAGACAATCACCAGCCAGCGACGTTCACGATGCTGGATTTTGTCGTTGATGATATTGATGCTGCGGTCGATGAACTCAAAAGTCGAGGCGTCAGCTTTGAGCGCTATGAAGGGATGGCGCAAGATGAGAAAGGCATTATGCGCGGCATCTCTCAAAAGATGGGGCCTGATATAGCCTGGTTTAAAGACCCGGCTGGGAACATATTAGCCGTGTTACAGGCGCAATAAACGCATATTGGTATGGCCTCATCGCACTTCTCTCTAGTTCAGTCATGAGTTGTAAATTATGGAAAGAAGCTGTTGATTTCTTGCCCATTCTGCTGGTGGTTCTTGCTTCACGTTCTCGCAGGATGAGGCTCGCGAGCATGACTTCACAGGTTGACGTCTGCGATGCGCGAACGTAATTTACAACTCACACAAGAAGTACGCCAGATGAGAAGCGGTTTTGTCTAGGAAAGTTTGTACCAGTGCTTAACATTCGGGGCAAATGCTTATGTTTGAAGGCAAAACCGGGTCATCCCACGGGATGCGCAACGAGCTGTAAGCAAGCGAGTAATGAAATCAGAAAGAGGTTGCAGGAAACAGACAGAAACTCTTAACCCTCATGATCAGCTCAGAGGGAAGATAACTCGTTAGAGAAAAATGTCGTTGTGTTTGCTTGTTCCTCCTTCGTTCGTTCATAGCGAGAGTCGTAGGAACGCCTGCGACAGTGACACGCAGTTGGGGTGGTCCCCACCAAGCATTGCGTGCGAGCCGATCAGGCCAACTCCAGCGATGGTGCTCTCCGGTTGCCCATCTCTCACCAGGATACCGCAAAACCTGGTCAGGCAGAGTACCTGGTAAGAGCGCTGGTCACTCGTCCAGGCCGAAACGATGAACCTCTTCCCCAAATGCTCTCAACGTGCGGTCGCGTTGGGAGTAGTCTCTGTCTGCCCCTTCCTAGAGGAAAGGGCAGCAGAACAAAACAGACGAGAGAGAAACGTTGACGCAGTTTCTGGTGGTGCAAGTCACTCCTCGCTCGCCTCCCAGAGGGGTTGTGTGGTGCGATATTCACGCACAGAACTGATTTTGCCCTTCTTGTAGCGAACAAGGGAAGCTCCTTCAAAGAACCGTTGTCCCTCGAATGCCCATTCAAGAAAACAGAGCTCATTGGCAACAACGAGCGTGGTAATGTCCCAACGGCTGAACTTCCAGGGGCTGTACTCGCCTGCAATGCGCTTTTCCACCTCGCGGATGAGCTGGTGGGCTCCGCGAAAGATCTGCCCCTGGGACCCGATGAAGACGCAGTCCGGATCGAGTGTACTCAGGATTTTGGTGGGATTATATTCCTTCCACCCTTCCACATAGGTGCGAATAAGCTGTTCTGCAAGAAATTGATCCAATTTTCAACTTCCATAACAGGCTCTCAGTTTTCTGACACCCGGGTTTGGAGTTGGGCCAGACTATCCTGTGCCGCCGCGATGGCGAATGCTATATTTGTTTTTTGGGCCAACTGGTAAGCCGCTTCAAAACTGGTTCTGGCCTCCGCAAATGCCCCCTGCTGCAGTTGAATCTGCCCCATCGTGAGCAGCCCGTTGAGCATAGCACTGCGAATGCCCATCTCTTCCGCCAGTTGTTGCCCCTGCCGGCACTGTTCAAGGGCCGCATCTAGCTCGTTGCGCAACGCATAGATATCGCTGACCAGGAAGTGGGCCAAGGGAAGCGCACGCTTGAAGCCAATCTCGGAGCGCAGGCGTAACGATTCCAACGCATAGCGCAGGGCCAGGTCCGTATCTTGCTGCATCATCAGGCCTGCCAGATGCCTGGTCGCCTCAGAGATAATCCATTTGTGGCTATGCTCGCGTGCTATTTTCAGTGCCTGCTGATAGTGGGACTCTGCACGCTGTTTGTCGTCTTCCCGCTCATATGTCAGGCCTACGTAGAAAAGCGTCTGTGCTATGCCCTCAGTGTCTCTCAGATCTGAATAGAGTTTATTGGCCTGCTGCAGCCTGGTTCTGGCTTCCGTATAATCCTGAATGCCTTTATGCATGTTCTGGTAGTACTTCATCTGGCCAATCAGATAGTGTGCCGTAGCCTGCTGCAGTTGATCCTGACTCTTGCGGGCTGCTGCTTGCGCCCGGTCGATAGTGGTGAGCGCCAGGTCCTCATTCTGATTGGTGAGTAAGTAGTTGGCGATCAGGAACTCGGCGTATTTGAGCAGGAATTGGGCCTGATCTAAATCAGTTATCTCTGGAAAGTCCAGCAGGTGTGATCCCCTCTCAAAGAGCTGCATGGCACCATCAAGTTGACCTTGATAGTAGTAACTCCAGGCTATCTCACCAAGTGAGTGCAGCGAGCTGGTATAGTGTGTCGTGATTTCTTTTGCTGATAGAGCCATCATTTTTCCTTCTTTCATTATCTGCCAACTGGCGTTGTTGTGTATGATGGCAATAAAGTAACATCAGCAGGGGGGAAAAACATCACCCAAAAGCGTGAAAGCGCTAGAGCAGGTGCAGACTTCTCGCCGTGGCCAGCGCCTGGGTTCGGCTGTGGGCATCGAGCTTACCGTAGATATTTTTCAGGTGGGTCTTGACCGTATTCTGCCCGATAATCAAGCTATCAGCAATGGCTTGATTTGAAAGCCCTGCGGCGAGCAGATGAAGGATATCCAGTTCACGCCTACTGAGTGTTTCATTGAGGGAGGCATATCGAGTATTTTTATGCTTATAGCCGTGAAAGCGCGCACAACTATTGAATACTTTCGCCAGGTAGCCTGCTGTATAGCCGTGGTGGGTCTGTGGATCGGTGGATAGATGTTCTAATAGTGGGAGTAGTCTGGGACCCGCATCAATAAAGGTGCGTTGATAGCCTGCTGGCTCGGCCAGTTTCAGGCTAGCGCCCAGGGTCTCCAGGGCCTGGCTGGTTTCTCCTGCGGATGCGTAGGCCACGGCGCTAGTGATCAGCAGGCTGAGCTGGATACCCCGTGACCGTGAGGTTTCGGCCTGGTGGCGCAGGCGCTGGATAATCGCCTGTGACGCTGCAGGTCGATGTTGTAGCAACAGGGTCTGGGCCAGGAGCTGATAATCTTCCGCATACAGGGTATCGATCTCGTCCACATCAAGGGACAGGCCGCAGCTGGCGGACCACTCTTGCATAAAAGCTGTGTCCTGTTGCAGATAGTGGAGCCGCACCCGCAGCTGCTCCAGCAGGAGCTGTCCACGTGGGAAGCCGCTCTGCTCGACGAGTTTTTCGGCCTCGGCAAACAGCGACCAGACCTGTGAATCTTCGCCCAGCGCCAGCAGCGTTGGCATTAATCCCGCATAGCCCAGCAGCCATATTTTGATATCGCCGCCTCGCTGTCCAAGTTCAATGCCTTGCCGCAGATACTCGCGAGCTCTGGATATATCGTTCCACTCATAGCAGAGCTCGCCGAGCCCCACATACATAAATCCCAGAGGAGGTAGCTCTGCCAGTGATTTGTCATTGGATATGCGCAGACCTTCATGGTAGATCTGCCATGCCTGTGGCAGTTTTCCCAGCTCGACATAGAGGTTCGCCAGCGTCCGGATCGCCAGCAGTGTGGTGCGCAGGTTATGGCAGCTAGAGCTAAGTCGTATGGACTCGCGCAAGCTGGCCTCGGCTTTGTCTGTAAATCCCTGTGAGGCGTATGTGCTGCCCAGGCTCAGCGCAACCTCGCCACGCTGGTAGAGGTTATCCCTTGCCAGATCTGTGTGGGCCTGCTGCAGTAGCTCCAGGCTGCGCATGTTATCGCCCTGGTACATTGCGATGCGAGCGCGTATGGCGACGATCTCGCTTTGTAGCTCTGGATAGAGATCAGCCTGCGTTTTCAGGGTTGTCTCTGCCTGTACCAGGGTGCGTTCAATTTCATCCCACCTGGGCGCCAGGTGAAGCTGGACCCAGGCCGAGATAAGACAGAGCTGGGGACGTTCAGTAAAGATTGAGTCGGGTAGCTGCACGAGCCAGATCTGCAAGACTGCCATGGCTTGCTGCATCAGCAAGTGACGTCCGTGTGTTTCAATCAATTGCGCCGCCAGCGTAAATTGCCCGGCGGCGCAGGCATGGGAGATAGCTTCGTTGGGTATCTGCTGCTGCACATACCAGGTGGCTGCCCGCTGGTGGAGGGGGACGATGAGCTCAGGATGGTGCTGTTCAAGCTGCTGGCGTAAGAAGGACGAGAAGAGCGGGTGATAGTGAAACCACTGCTGCGCTCCGTCCAATGGTTCGAGGAAGATCTGCTCACGCTGTAGCTGCATCAGTATGTGGCGGGTGTTCTGCTGCTGAGTGATTGCATTGCAGAGCTCGCTATTGAAGCGTTCCAGTATCGCCGTCTGCATCAGAAAATCCTGCATCTGTTGTGGCTGTGACGCCAGGACCTCACTGGCCAGATAGTCAAAGATGTACTCATGATCGTCCTGTCCATGCGTGAGCTGATCTGGCGCTTGTGACTGCGCCAGCAGCGCCAGGCGTAGCAGCGCGATCCACCCTTGTGTCCTGGTGTGCAGCAGTGCGATCTGTTCTGCCGTTAGCGGTTGATTTTCTATCCCTGACAACCACTGCTTGATTTCGCCTGGCGTAAAGCAGAGCTCCGCGAAAGTGAGCTCCGCCACTTTGCCCTGGGCGCGTAGACGAGCGATAGCTACAGCCGGCTCCTGGCGACTGACTATGACCAGGCGTAGCTGTCGCGGCAGATATTCGAGCACGTAGTCGAGGTTGTCGTGAATAGCCTGATTGTTGATGTGGTGATAATCGTCCAGTACTAGCGTCGTATTGGCGGGCAAACATGCCAGCGCATTAATAAAGGATGGGAGTGTCGTGGCAACGGGAGCTGTGTTCAGAGCTGAGCGTTGTGTAATTGTATGAAGCGCTAATCCTGGCTGGACGACCTGGAGCGATGAGACCAGGTAATGCCAGAAGTGCGCTGGCTCATTATCCGCTTTATCCAGTGTCAGCCATGTGTAGGGGTGTCCACCAGTCGCCAGCCAGCTATTTACCAGTGTACTCTTTCCCGAGCCAGCCGGCCCTGTGATGAAGAAGATCTGCCGCTGCATGGCATACTCGCGTAGCATAGTTGTCAGGCGCGGGCGTTCAAGCACTCCAGTGTGCATCAGCGGCGGCGTAACCTTTGCCGTTAGCAAGGTGGGCGATTGCATATTTGTCGATGCAGGTCTATGCGCAGATGCGATGCCCGAGAGCATCGTGGCGCTGTTGGCCAGATGGTTGGCGGTCAGCTCCTCCGTTTTGCCCAAATAGAGATTGTGGAGCCGGCCCTGCTGGCGGCGATAGGCATACCAGTACCATCGGCCCGCACGTTGCTCTTTGCGCGCGGTAAAGCTGCCGCCGCGAGAGACAAAGCGAAAGGCGCGATGATCCTCCAGCCAGCGGAACCATGCTACTGAGTCCAGTTCCACTGCTGCATCCTCAGCGTCAATCAGCTGACCTTCTTTGACAATAGGTGTTATGCGAGCCATCTTTTTTACCCACCCGTGCAGTTCAACAAAGTTACACAAAATCAATGCCCTTGCTCCCTACTCTTCTTTCGGTTGTGTTGCAAGAATGATAAAGGGAAAAAACTAGGTATAAAGAGTGGCTCACTTTGATCAGTTTAGGCAGCCAGCTCAAATAGATTGGCAACCAGTGTCACCAGACCAGCCACATCACCTCTTTCCATCCCTTGTCCTTGCCCTTTGCGTAACATGTTCATGATCTCGTATCCTTGTAAGGTTCGCCATGCTGACTCGAACGAGAAGAAGCCCATTCCTGGCTTCGTCAGCCGTTTGATGAAGTGGTGGTCTTGTTCGATCCGATTATTGAGATACTTGCATTGCCGTAACTCACATCCTTTGGGAATGAGCCCTTCCGCATGCAATTCAGCAAACGCCTTTGGATAAGCGGCATTTTTGTCCACGTTAATCACACGAGGCTCCATCGTATGAGATGCGGCAAGAGCACCGAGCAAGAACTGCTTGGCAGCTTTCGTATCTCTTGTCGAACTGAGGAAGAATTCGAGCGTGTTTCCGTGGGCATCAACAGCTCGATAGAGGTACACCCACTCTTTTTTCACTTTTACATAGGTCTCATCGACGCGCCAAGAGTCGGACGTGGTTTTGAGATAGGGGCGGCAACGTCGCTCCAATTCTGGTGCATAGCGTTGTACCCAACGATAGATGGTGGTGTGATCAACATCTAGACCTCGTTCCCGCATCATCTCTTCGAGATCTCTGTAACTTAACGAATAGCGCAGATACCAGCGTACACAGAGTAAAATGATGCTGGCTTCAAAATGACGCCATTTGAATGGATGCTGCTGATTCATGAAAGAAACTCCTCTTCCTTGTGCTAATAGATGCAGAGCTTATCACATTCACCAGCATTTTTGCAACACAACCGGAAAACGCCCTTCGCGCTGAAAGAATTTGAGCAACACCGCAAATCCCAGACGGGTCGCTCCGGTCTTGTTGCCCAGTTGGGCTAGGTCCCACGGACCAAGCATCCAGTGCTCGATTAACTCTTCATTCTCCCATTGTCGTTTCATCGATGTACTTCATAAGAACTCCTTTCATCTACATAGGCGTGCCAGTTCCTCAAATAAGGATTATCTACAGTTATGAAGCCTGAAGTGGCTTTAGATGCGGTGGAGAACGTCATTGATATGTCAAAAAAAGAAGTCTGGGAAGTTGTGCTAAATTTGCTCGTAGAGTTTCCCCAGCGCCATTTTCAGCTCTTCTTTCAGCCGCTGGTTTTCTTGCTCTAACTCTTTGATCCGGCGATCTTTGGCAGCGAGAAGCACTTCACGACTTCCCTCGGTTCGTCCTGAGAGTGTTCGCTGGGGAGCCAGGTTGTTTCTTTGAGATGCCCGTAGTGCTTCGATACGATCACGAAGCTCAGGATGGCTGTACAGGTATGCTTTGGTTACTCCTGCGCTCGTCGCAACAGTGTTGAAGTTGACTGGCCTGCTCAAGCCAGCTCAACGCAATGTTAACATAAAGGCACTTACTGATCTGGAGCGCTACCCCGATTCCTAAAAATGCCAGTCAAGCAACAGTGGTGACAGGTGACAAGCCAGCAATCACGACGCTCAAGACGCGCTGGGTCATCTCTTCTGCTGAAACCGTTTGATCTCCCCAACTCCATTGCGTGGCGGGACCCAAGATCGCCCAACTGATGACCTGCGCCGTGGTTTCTCCGACCTCTTCTTGCAAAGGAACCTCTGATGGAACCTGCTTGAGCCATCTCAAGAGGAGGATGTACAGTTCTTGTTGAAGCACATTCTCGAAGAGCGGCTCGTACTGCCTATCGGCTGGTTTGAGATAGGAACGAAAGAGCGCAAGCACCTCGAACACCGATCGAATCAGTTGACGCAAGGTACTCAATTGCAAGGTGGAGGAGGCAGGAAATTGGCTGGTGAGTCTCTGGTGGTACTTCTGGTGCATCCAGCACTGTAACAATGCATATTTGTCTTCAAAGTGGGCATAAAAGGTCGTTCGGTTGACCGTGGCACGTTCCGCAACCTCTTGCACCGAAATCGAGTGAAGATTGTGCCGTTCTTCCACTAAGGCGATGAACGCTTGCAGCAACAGCTGACGGGTCCGTTTGACCCGTGGATCACGCGGATTAACAGATGTTGTCATAGTGATTTCCTCCCTCAGTATGCTCTCATATTCCCTACGTGTAAGCAACAGTTTCACCTATGTGTTGTTTACACGACGCGCCTGCCTGTTTGCTGATTGTTTTGCACTCAGACGCATGGTACTCTTCCTACAGTGTAGTATACACGACACTGTTGTTGGAAGAACAGTCGTAGCGAAGCAAGATGGTTCTCTTCTTTGGAAAGAGGGCTGTTTGCGAAGCTCCATGTTTCATGAACTTCGTACGATTGATAGGAGAAGAAAACATGAGTACCAATCACGAAGAGTTGGCTCGGCTAGCCAAGACGCTCAATCAGCAGATCACTGACGAGTTTCACGCACATGGAGGCAAGGTGAGAAATTTTCCAGGCCCAGAATTTCTCTTGCTTCACACACACGGTGCCAGGACCAATCAACCACGTACCACTCCATTGCGCTACATCAAAGATGGCGACACGTACGTTCTTGTTGCAGCAAATGGTGGTGCCCCCCGCAATCCCGATTGGTACTATAATATTCTCGCTCACCCAAATGATGTCACGATTGAAGTTGGGACCAGCAATTGAACGTCCATGCGACCGTTGCGCCACCAGCCGAACGTGACCGTCTCTTCGCAGAAGTCGTAAGACAAGCACCCGACTTCGCTAAGGCTCAAAAAGGAACATCTCGTATTATGCCAATGGTGCTCTTAGAATGTGTCACTGAGAAGGACTAGAAGACTTGTAATAGATGCACATGGTTTCCATAAGAAATGGAACAAAGCCTAGAGATACACACGGGAGGGTATCATGATCATTGTGACAGGAGCCAATGGCAAGCTCGGTCGAACCATTGTCAAGCACCTGCTCGAACTCGTTCCCGCCGAAGGGATTGGTGTGAGTGTCCAGAACCCCGAGAAGGCACGCGACCTCGAGCAACGAGGGGTTCGCGTCCGTCGGGGGGACTTCGACGATGCAGCGAGCCTCGTTCATGCCTTTGAGGGGGCATCACAAGTGCTTATTGTATCAGCCCCGCGCCTCGGGGAACAGGCTCTCCGTCAACATCAGACGGCGATTGACACGGCCAAAGCGGTCGGTGCTCAAAGGATTCTCTACACGAGCCAGATGGCAGCAAATCCGGCATCACCCTTTGCTCCTGCGCCCGATCACGCAGCTACAGAGGAAACACTGCGAGCGTTGAGAGTGGCTTTCACATCACTACGCAATGGCTACTACGCATCGTCTGCCGTCCCACTGCTTGGTGACGCCATTGAGACAGGTGAGGTAGTAGCACCAGAGGACGGGCCAGTTGCCTGGACAGCCCATGATGACCTGGCAAGGGCGGCGGCGATCACACTGACAAAGGGCGGTCTTGATAGCATCACACCCGCTCTCACTGGCTCTGAGGCACTCGACTTAGCCGGAGTTGCAGAGATCGTCTCTGAAGTGACAGGCCGACCCATCCGCCGGGTCGTGGTATCAGACGAGGAGTTTCGTTCTCACCTGCTCGCTCATGGTAGTCCTGAGCCGATGGTGAACATGTACCTCGGGTACTTTGCCGCCAGCAGGCAAGGCGAGTTTGCCACCGTTGACCCGACACTTGCTCGCCTCATTGGCCGCCCACCACTGACGCTACGAGATGTTGTGAAGGCAACACTTCAAATGGAGAAGTAGCCCTTCGTGTCCCCCGATGTGCAAAACATGCATGTCGGGGAACGTGGGTTGCTACCCCTGCGACTCGTGCCTTTGCGCTCATCGAAGTTGCGGGTGCTCGTTCGTTACACTGACGCGCAGGCGTGAGGTAGCACTTACTGTCTCACGCCTGCGCGCGTTTAAAGGTGATTTGAATACTCTGGCATGTGCTCTTAGTTCCGACACTATCTAAATCAAAAGCGAGCAATAAGCAATTATACATTTTATACATATAGTAACCGCTACCCTGCCCTTCATGACAGCTTATGTAGCGCCAGGCCTATTACGAGGAGTAAAAAGCTTTGTGCGAAGATCCCACCAACGTCGAAGGTCGACAAGTGCCCAAATCCCTTCTACGACGCCAAAGGGCCATGTTCCCGAAAGCCATCCGTAGAGAGATGATGCTGCACATGCCAATGCAAATACCAGCACCCAGATATGTGAGCGAGATTCAAGTGCATAGGAGAGGAGCATCACACTCACTGCTCCTGCACCAAAGAGGGTTCAGAGGATCATCGTCAGTCCTTTTCATCCAGAGGTACCAGGAAAGAGCTTTCATCCTCGTCTGCCTCCAGGCACTCTTCCAAGCGGAGACATCCACATTGCAACAATTTTTGAAGCACCTGTTTCTTCTGTTGGGCATGAGCAATGACTTCATCGACTTCCATCATCTTTTTTTGTGCCAGTTGTTTCCAACGTTCGCTTGCTGGGGGTGTCAGGGGAGAAGCCTGCCACGAGCAGGCGCATATCAGCAATACTCCATCCTGCTCGCTGTGCCATCTGTAAGACCTTGAGTCGCTTCAGCACACTGGGATCATACCGGCGATGCCCTCCTGAGATTCGTTGAGGAGCAGAGAGCAACCCCATACTTTCGTAGTAGCGCAGAGTAGAGGTTCTCACCCCTGCCCGTCGTGCCACTTCACTTCCCCGATAGAAAGTTCTTCCATGTGTTTGCCTTTCTTTTCCACTTGCCTGCAAGTTCACTTGCAATTGTATGCTCAGGACAGGAACGTTTACAAGACAAGTGGAGAATTTTCAATGTCATTTCAACCAGCCGGACCAGTTCTGGCTTGCAGTCTCTCTGCTATCCCACCAGAACGTCGTCAGTTGTATCACGCGACGACTCAACGGATCTTGACGAGTGTTCAAGAAGTGCGAGAGGTGACGACAGGGTATGCTTGGCGGCTTCCCTCGGCTCTGCCAACCTTCGAGGCTCTGCACATTCTCCTGGCGCATCAAGCGCGCTGGCTTACCCCTCGCGGGAAGAATTCGCCCACGGGGAGAAGCAGGCCTGCAAGTGAGAGGACGATAAACACGATCTGGTGGATATGCTCTTGGCCGGGAGGCAATCCGCCCAGAAGGTGCGCTATCCAGAAGATGGGATAGTACCAGAGAGTAAACCAGGCCCAGCGTTCACGGCGTCTGTACGCGATCACGGTTATCACGACACCGAATAAACCCATCCCAATCAAGGCCACGCCGATCGCTCGGAGGGACAATGGGTCACTCGAAGCGGGCCACGCAGTGACGATCAGTCCGAAGACGAGGATGGCGACTCCGGTGATTGCGAGCGAGACCCATGCGATCTTGAAGAGGACGCGCTCTCTCTTTATCATGGCAAACTCTCCTTCTCAATAAGGAGCTGGAGTGGTGTGTGGAGAGTGCAACGAGAGATACCCACAAACAAGGCTCTTGGCCCACAAACGTATGAGGGTTTGCGTTGCACTCATCTGATAGCATAGCAGGCAAATGATGTGGTGTCAAGGTGCTGTTCAATTCCGGGTGCGACTCAGGTTTTTGCAAACCGGCTGGGAGCGCAAGTGAGATGGCGAGATAGATTGCGCCTGGCGAGTTGCGAGGGTGGAGAAAAATATCCTTGGGAAAGGTGCTACCTGTTATGGGTCAATGGTTCCAGCAGCTGCTCGCGAATGCGAAGTATGGTTCGGTCAACGATGCCACTATTCAGGGCTATTTGCGCGCGGCCAGCCAGATTGAGAGTGTCTGGCAGCAGATTGACGACAAAGCAGACGAACTTATTTTGCAGGGTTTGCCCCCTGGGAGGCGTATACCAGGATGGCCTATGCTCTGGCGTTTATCCGCGCCTGCCGTATGAATGTTGTCTTTGTGCAGGAGCTACTCAACGCCGAAACAGCCACTGGTAGCGCGAATGCGGGCTATTTGCCCAAAATCACCTACGACCAGGCTTTGGCGCCCTGCGAACATATTGAACCTGCTATCGAGGAAGCTATCAAAGCTGCCACGAATCCGCGCTATGTCCTGCCGCCCTCAGCTCTGCCGCTCGCATTTGGACCGCATATTGCAAGCATCTCAGCCAGCCTGCCTTTGTCTCATTTGCAGGGCTTTATTCGTGCGGGCCAGGAGATGAAGGACTGGACTGCCGGGCTGCTGGCAAAGTATGAACTGGCGCTGCACGTGGCGCAACAACCGCTACCGCCGGATGTAACAGCGCACCTGGAGCAAATGAAAAGCGAGCTTGAACTGGGCGATTTCCACCTGCGCACTGGCATGGATATGGTGGGTCAGATCAGCCAGGGCAAAGTAGCGGAAGCGCTTCACCAGAAGACCGAGGGCTTTCTCTGGGAGGAGATGGAGAGCTTTTACCGTGTGAGCCAGTTGCTCGCCCTGGTCATCACTGATGGAGAGGCCGACGACACAGCATCCTTCAGAGATGTCGTCAATCGCGCTGCCGGGAATATGTACGTCGTACTGGCCATTATCGGTCATGGAGCCGAGCACGACATGGCGCTGCGGGCCTATCAACAAGTCGAGGCACAGAACGCGCACGTCAAAGTCCTGCCTTTCGCTGGCGAGACAGACCCCAGCGTCATTTCCAATGCCTTGTTCCGCATGATCGAATAGACGGTACAAAAAAGTTCCCTCAGTGGTAGCCATATGAGTCATCCCTGAGGGAACTTTTTTTGGGTTTTTGGTTTTCTATGAGGTAGAAAGGTACAATCGCTAAACGTATGATGATCTTTTGATAGGAAATTCTATGGATGATGATGTCTTCGCGCTAGCGAAATTGTTGGCGACCAATCTTGATCGCTATTTCCCAGAGCTTGTGCATACTTACCAGCATACCCTGTACACCTTTGCCTTGCGTCTGAGCGAGCGCTCCCAGGATGCCGAGGATATTGTGCAGGAAGCGCTCTTGCGGAGCTATATCGCGCTTTCGCACTATCCAGCAGAGCATATTCGCGATTTACAACTCCGCCCCTGGCTTTACAAGCTGACGTTAAATGTTTTTCGGAATAGCCGGCGTGGCCTACATCGGGCGACTTTCTCGCTCGAAAGTACCGAGGAAAGCGTGGTGCTGGAGGTACCAGATAGCGAGAGTGTCCAGCCTGAAATCTGGTATGACCTGCTGGAACGCCAGCAGGAACTCGCAAACGCACTCTATCTGCTGGCTGATCACCATCGAGAAATTATCGTCTGTGTTTATTTTGAACAGCTCTCCTACCAGGAAGCAGCCACGCTGCTGGATATAGCGCCTGGGACTGTTCGATCTCGCTTGAACCGTGGGATAAAAGCCTTGCGGATCATTCTCTCTACAGAAAGGGAAAAAAACTATGAAACCGCGCGAAATATTACCTCAAGCAACTTTCCAGGCGCCTGAAACGCTGTCAGTGGGCTTACAGGCCCGGCTTGAAGCATATCAACAGGCTCGCGCAAACCTTGCCATGTCCGAAGAACTTGAGAAGGCCTTGAGCGATCCGCGCTGGGAAGTCCGCTGCGCGGTGGCCGAGCGCCTGAGCGCTCAATCGCCTCGCCGGCACATCGAGAGCGCTCTCAACGACAAGGATCACTGTGTGCGCCAGGCAGCCGTGCGTGCTCTGGGGTGCGCGGGGTCTGACGCGCCGCTGGACCTGTTGCAGGAGCGGCTGCGTGATGAACACTGGCAGGTGCGCGAGGTTACTCTGCTCACAGCGGGCGAATTTCATCTTCTGCTGCCCATATCCATGATCGAGGATCTCCTGCACGATGAAAGCGAGCCCGTGCGCCAGGCCGCGCGCTATGCCCTGGAGCGCCTGCAAGATGAGAAAGATCGGGTAGCCTCGCTGCCAATACATCTTTTAGAAAGGACAAAACCATCTTTATTTGCGCGATCGACGCCCAAACTCTCTGTTCCAGCGTCGAACTCTCCAACTCGGCGACGCAGGTTCTCGCCGCTCAAAGCCGGTCTCCTGGCGGCGGCTCTGCTGGTAGTGTTCGCGGCATTGAGCGCGGCTGGCTTCGGCCTGGGCTGGTGGTCCCCTCTGCTGGGAAATCCTGATCAATATACCACCCTCAACCAGGAAAAAACTATTGACGGAGTGACCGTGCGGCTCCTCAAGGTCTATCTCGACCAGGGGCGCACCGCGATCGTTTATGACACATTCAGCCCCGCGACAAAAGATCCTTTCCGGCAAGATGGTTCAACGCTTACCAGCGCTTATCCGCAAACGCAGGGTGCCGTAACCGGTGGCGGCTATGTGCAGATCGATAAACAAGATCCACAACTCAGGCACATTTATACCGTCTATAAGGCTTTTGTGGTCCCCGCCAGCGTGGATTCGCTCACTGTCACCTGGACCGTGACCATGGTTTCAGGCGAACCTAAACTGGGGACAGGTCACAGCCTGGCGTTCACATTTTCATTCAGCGCGCCTTTCCACCATGTGAACGATCCTCATGTCACCGATCCCTATAAATCTGGGGCCGGAGCCTGAGGAATACCAGACGATAGCATGAATTGTGCGTCTGGCCCGCTTCTAGCAATGAAGCTCATCAGTGGGCTGGCTTGGAAATCTTCGCTCACTTCAGAAGCGCTTCCCGGAGACCCCTTCATAGATCCGCAATGATCGAATTACCAGAAGGGGGCCAGACTCGAATTATGAGAAAGAAAAAGGAGTTAAACTATGCAACAATTGGAAAAGCCAGATGTTGTACCGCATCGCAAACGTCTCTTCTCTGGAAAACGCTGGTTCGCGTTTTTGCTGGTGATGGGGAGTTTGCTGGGCGCGAGCTTGCTGGCTTTGTCTGGGTTTCAGCATAACGTATCACGCGCCGCGCAGGCGAGCCTGCCGGGGTCCAGCGGCACAACACCGACTCAGACGAGCCAGCAGGCCAATTCTTTGATCCTCTTTGAGACATATGAGTCCACAATTATTCATATCACTGCTCGCTCTACACGCGATGGGAAGGTTGCCTGGACGAGCAGTCATCAGTATGAGCACGCTGATTATATTGCGCGTGGGAATGGGATCAGCTATGCGCAGGCTGGCGACGAGATTTTCTTTATTTCAAAATGCCAGCTCAACGCGGTCAATGCAACCAGCGGCACAGTGATCTGGCAAAAAGATCTGCTGCAAGCGGGCCAGACCTTTTGCGAGTATACGAAAGTGTTGTTTGATGCTGAATTTGATAGAATCTATGTTGTTGGAGCGGTCAGCACGGAAACACTGACAGAGTACCCGGTCAATCCGGGAGAGCAGCCCCTCGTCCAGCTTCCGTCGACCTCGCAACCGCGCCTCTTAGCCTTCCAGGGCAGCACAGGCCGCCAGCTCTGGCAGAATACGAGCATCGGGGTTGTCATCGATGGTTTTCTGTTCACGGCCGACTTTGCGGTTGATCGAGGGATCATTTATACCACAAAATCGCCCATCGTCAAAACTGCCGATGATCGCAGGTTGATTGCTCTGGATGGGCAGAACGGCCAGCTGCTCTGGCAAGATCAGCGCCCTGGCGAAGAAAGCATGTCGCTGATAGCCGGGGATGGAATTGTCTATACGCTGAGCGCGCTGTTCAGTGCGGATCGCCAGAGCATCGAGGGGTTTACCCTGGCGGGTTTGCAGGGCACGAGCGGAACGCCTCTCTGGTCTCATCCATTGAAAACGGACGCGAGTAGTCCACTGATCATCACACAGCATACGCTGGTGGTCCAATCCTTTACCCAGACCGCTGTGCAAGGCACCTATCACATACAGCTTCATGGTTATGACCTGGAGACAGGGAGCCAGACCCTGTTCAGCAACATCGGTCTGGTGCAGAATCACGTTCCTGTTGCTCCAACCATCGCCGCCGATAGCTCAAATGTGTATCTGGCGCTGGGCGGAACCGAGGTCGAGGCCATCCAGCTCAGTGACGGCAAAATGCTCTGGAAAACAGGCACCTTCGGGAGCATTGGAGGCCCATTCCAGGTCGCGGATGGTCATGTCACCTTCCTCAATCGGGATGCAGCCAGGGCCGTCTTTCTGGTAGCGCTTGAGGCCAGAGACGGTAGCGTGGCCTGGCAGCAGCAGATTGGTTAGAAACGCATAAATAAATTCACCTTTCAATGGAGTCAAACCCTTCCATGAGAAGAGCGAGATGGGACCATGGCGCCCATCTCGCTCTTCTCATGGAAGGGGCATAAGTGATTCTGCTTATGGGGTGGAAAAATGTCGGTTGTGTTGCAAAAATGCTGGTGAATGTGGTAATGCTCTGTCAATCATGCTTTGCAACGTTGCCTGTTGGAGAGGGTGACTTCTTTTTCTCAAGGGATGGGTAAAGCCGTTTGAGCTTGATACGGGCATCAGCGGTGGTAAAACGCCAATTGACCGTGATGGCCTCCTCATTGCGCTTCTGTTGCCAGGCATGAACCTCACGCTCCAGTTCCTCCTGGGTTCCAATGCGACGAGAGAGACACTGGCGCGCCAGGGCGGAGAGCTCAATCTCAGCCATGTTGAGCCAACTTCCATGCACAGGAGTATCATGGATTTCCAACGTGCGGAGGATGCGACGTGCCTCAGTCGGAGGAAAGGTCTGATACAAAGCAGAGGGCGTGTGGGTACTCAGATTATCCATCACGAGCACGATCTTCTCGGCATCGGGATACTCAACATCCACCAGTTCACGGATGAAATGGGCCCAGTCCTCGCTCGTCCGACGCTCTGTCACGTTGACAAAGCGTTTGCCAGCCAGCGGTTCACACGCCAGGAAGATTTTGCGCATGCCGGCAGCTTCAAAGGTGTAATCAACGCGTTCTGGTTGCCCCGGTTGCATCGGCAGGGGCTCGCGTTTGTCCTGCAGGAGTTGTTTGGCGCTTTCATCCATGCACACCTGGGGAAAACGAGGATCATAGAGACGCGTGTAGACTTCCAGCACATCTTCCATGCGCCAGACAAAGGCGGCGCTGGCTTCGGGAGGAATACACCAGCATTGTTTTAGCCAGGGCTTGAGTTCATTTTTTTGAGCGTTTTGCGCACAGTTTCGTGGCTCACCTGCTCGACATAGCCCAATTCCACGAGCCGATTGGCCAGCAAACGCAAGCTCCAACGGGCTTGTCCAGTCGGGCAGGGACTGCAGGAGAGCGCAATGAGATGGGCTTCTTGCTCCCCATCCAGGGCTTGCGCTCGCCTTTGCGTGTGAAGACGGTGGTTGAGGGCATCGTCCAGGCCATGATTGACGAAGCGCTCGCGAATACGGATCACGGTGTAGCGGCTCATCTCGAAGGCCTCCGCCACTTGCTCATCGGTCCAACGGGGACCAGGAGCATTGCGATCGATTTTCAAAAGAATACGAGCATGCGCTTGTTGTCTCACAGGAGCTTTGCCGCCAGCCAGCAATTGCTGTAAAAGGAACCGCTGTTCTTCACTCAACGCGACTTCATACTTGTGTGGACGCTCTCTCATCTGTCTCTCCTAGAAAAATAGAATGGAGTTTCCAGGATAACAGAAAAACTCTCCTGTTGCAAACCATCCTTGACAGAGCAGTAATGCTATGTCAATCATTCTTTGCAACAGTCTTCTTTGAAGTGGAAGACTTCTTTTTCTCAAGAGAGGGGTACAGGCGTTTGAGTTTGATGCGTGCATCAGCGGTGGTAAAACGCCAATTGACGGTGATGGCCTCCTCATTGCGCTTCTGTTGCCAGGTCAAGACCTCTCGCTCCAGTTCCTTCTGTGTCCCAATGCGACGGGAAAGACATTGGCGTGCCAGAGCAGAGAGCTCAATTTCGGCCATATTCAGCCAGCTCCCATGGACGGGCGTGTAGTGGATTTCCAATTTCTTGAGGAGGCGAAGGGCTTCCGACGGAGCAAAGGTGGAATACAAGGAAGATGGTGTGTGAGTGTTGAGATTGTCCATCACCAGCACAATTTTCTCTGCCTTCGGATAATGGACATCGATGCGTTCACGAATGAAATGAGCCCAATCCTCGCTTGTCCGGCGCTCTGTCACGTTGACGAATCGCTTGCCCGCCAGCGGCTCGCCCGCCAGAAAAAGCTTGCGCATCCCTCCTGATTCAAAGGTGGAATCCACACGCTTGGGCTGCCCCGGTTGCCCAGGAAGACTTTCTCGCTTGTCCAGCAGCAGTTGTTTGGCGCTTTCATCCATACACACCTGGGGAAAATGAGAGTCGTGGGGACGCGTGTAGACTTCCAGTACATCTTCCATGCGCCAGACAAAGGCTGCGTTGGCTTCGGGAGGAATGCGCCAACACTGCTTCAACCAGGGTTTGAGTTCGTTTTTTTCAGTGTCTGGCGCACCGTTTCATGGCTGACTTGCTCCACATAGCCCAGTTCCACCATCCGATTGGCGAGCAGGCGGAGTGTCCAGCGGGCCTGACCTTGCGGACACGGGCTGCACGAAAGGGCAATAAGATGAGCTTCTTGTTCTCCATCAAGGGTGCGGGCTCGTGTTTGGGTATTGTCAACTTGACTGGGAGCCTTCTTGAAAGCTGGGCAATATGATATAATACGCCTTATGAAAAAGAACAGCTCAGCTTCTCCTTACAGGGGATGCCGCTTCTCACCCGCTGTTATCAGTCATTGCGTGTGGCTCTCTTTCCGTTTTTCCCTCAGTTTCCGTGATGTTGAAGAGCTCATGGCAGAGCGTGGGGTCGTGCTCAGCTACGAAACCATCCGCCAGTGGTGTCTCACATTCGGCCAAACGTACGCCAATGAGTTGAAGCATCGACGCTCGAGGTCGGGAGACAAGTGGCATCTGGATGAGGTGTTTGTGACGATCAATGGCAAGCGAAGCTATTTGTGGCGCGCGGTGGATCAGCATGGCAACGTGCTCGATATTTTGGTGCAGCCTCGACGCGATACAAAGGCCGCCAAAAAGTTCTTCCGCAAGCTTCTCAAAGGGCTGGGGTACGTGCCTCGCGTGATCATTACTGACAAGCTTGTGAGTTACGCCGCTGCCAAGAGGGAAATTCTGTCCAGTGTCGAACACCGACAGCACAAAGGCCTGAACAATCGAGCGGAAAACTCCCACCAACCCACTCGACAACGAGAGCGGACGATGCGACGGTTCACATCTCCTGGCCATGCGCAACGATTTCTCTCGGCCTTTGGACCAATCTCTGACCATTTTCGACCAAGAAGACATCGCCTCTGTGCTTCAGATTATCGTACCCTTATGCAGGAGCGCTTTGAGGCCTGGAACGATATCACCGCAAGAGACAGGGTCGCATAGCAAGCCCATTTCTCTAGTTTCTTCCTTGTCACTGTTCTCCCAACAAGCTTTTCCTCAGAACGACGCTCTTTCCCATACAATAACTTGACAACACCAATAATAGTCCCACATGTGGCATTGCTGATCTTGAAAGGGAAAATTCATTATGAGTAAAATGTTAATTTGCATAATTTGGACATTGGCCGTTCAAATTGATGGTTAATATTTCACAATAAAAACTCATCAATAAAATCTCTATACCTATAAATAGGAGTTTTTGACTACACTATGCAACATATTTGTACCAATGCATTGAGCATCCTATCAACATGTACTACGCTTGCAGTATAAATTACTACTAAATAATTACACTTGACTGAAGGGAGAATACTGTGACCCAATATCCACCACCACCCCCATCTGGAGGCTATTCAGCTCCCCAGACGCCAGGAGGTTATGCACCACCCCCCATGCCAGGAGGTTATGCACCACCCCCCATGCCAGGAGGTTATCCGTCACAGATGGCGGGCGGCTATCCAGCTCCTCAACAGGCGGAAGGTTATGCGTCTCTCCAGGCACAAGGACGTTATACACCCCTACCGGTGCCTCCAGAGATCGCTCAACAAGTTGCAACCTTTCAACTGGGCACCCTTACACAGGTCTATAAAGCGAATTCCATCAAACTATTATTCGCTGGTGCCGTACTGCTGCTCACTCTTATAGATATTCTTCTCTCACTGGGCGGTAATCCCAACATTATCGGGCTTCTTGCCCTGTTGGCCTTAAGTGCATACTCCATATATTATCTTGTAGTAAACTTTAACTTAAAAGCCTATGTCTTTTCTGAGGGGCTTGTACGAGCCAAAGGTAGCCATGTAGATGTGATGTGCTGGGAACATGTCGAAGCCGTATGGGAAAGAATCGTCAAACACCGTTATCGTGGCATTATAACCATCTATACTTCATATAATTACACCGTGCGCCGCAATGATGGTGCTCAATTCAAATTTCCTAGCGCTTTAAAAAGTAACAAACTACTGGGCGAGGCTATTCAACAGGAAGTTACGCGCCGCCAACTGCCCAAAGCCATTGCCGCCTATGACAGTGGTAGCCCGGTGAACTTTGGCACTCTCACTGTCAGCATGCAGGGCATAAGCAAAGCAGGAGTATTAATACCCTGGAACCAGTTCGGACAGGCGAACTTCAGACGCGGATGGCTGCTTATTCGCAAACAAGGCGACTTGCTAGCCTCCATCAGAACCAGAGCCTCCACCATCCCCAACCTGCAAGTGTTCTTGCAACTCGTTGAACACGGTCGCAGGAGAGCGATCGGAGGCTATTAACTGCATCTCTTAGCAATCAATACATGGGTTGCGAAACGGGTTGGGGGGCACTGCGCGCCCAACCCGTTTCGCAACTGTGATTTGACAGTCTCTTTGTCCGAACTCTTGACGGATATCCTGTCCAGCACTTGGCTCTACAGGCCAGTTGAGATCTATGCCTAAAATTGTTATTGTTTAGCTTTTGACGCATAAACAGGAACTCCGTCAACTTTGATGAATACTGCCTGTCTGCTAGAAGGGCATCATCCTGATATACTCATCACCAAGGGATTTGTACATGTAATTTCTTGATCAAGGATGAGGTGTCAGATGGAAGGGTCTCTCTCGCTCCCTTTGAGTGATGGCTTGGTAATCGATCAAGTAAGCCGGAAGGAACATGTAGGATATCATCAAATGTGTCTGTAATCCCCGACAAAACGTGCTTCATTCCCACAAAAAGTATCGTTGATCTTCGAGCATGCTTGCACGAGGCCTCGTCTCTCCCACAAATACTGTCGCGTGCCGACAAGTGTTTTTGTATCTTTTTCCTCTTTCTTCATTTTTTCTTGCTTTCTGTGTTCTTGTTCTGGGAGAAGCCATGCGCAGGGAATGCGCAGATCGTCATTGTTGCAGGATAAGGACAGGAATGATGAGAAGGAGACAGGATTGGTGGTATCCTACGTGGCGGGCATGTTTTTTGTCCTTTTTGAAGGATAGCGGGAGTGGTGTCTGTGGGTGTGCGTCCAGGGCTGCATGTTTCCCACCATTGGTGTCTTTTTAGCTGGTGAAGATGTCTGTGTATGGGTGATGAAGGCCTCTCTCCCTGACACTTTTCTAGAGGAGAGAAAAATAGACCAGCAAAGCAGTCAATATGGGGGAAAGGAGAGAAAAAAAACCCATGAGATCGTCAGTTCAAGCAGAACAAACTCACCAATGCTTGGAGGACGATCTCAATGGATGCGTCGGTCCTATTATGGAAACAATGGCATAAGCAAGTCAAGGACCTTTTTGGTCCAATGCATGGACCCCAAAAGAAAACATTGGCCTTCTTCGTGATCGGCATCGTGCTTTCTGGGACAGCCGTGTTGCAACGCATGGCAGAACGATTGAGTGAACATGGCATCAGCACGGCGAACATGCCGAGCATTGAACGACGGCTCGCGCGCTTTATTGCGAACGATCGCATCGAAGTGCACGAAACATGGAAGCAGTTTGTGGCACACATCTTGCCATTCTGGAGCGAGAAAAAGCTACGTTTTGTGCTGGATATGACGCCTTTCAATGATGATGCCACCATTGTCTATGTGGGATTGCTCGTGCATTCCCGTTTGCTGCCGGTGGCTTGGTCTACGATGCCAGCCAAGACGAAATGGCAAGAAGGCCAATGGAGCATTGTCGAGCGTTTGCTTGATGTAATCATCCCACATCTGGGCAAGGCAGAGTGTACTTTAATCAGGGCTATTTAATTCTGTCTCAGAGAGAAGAAAGAACAAACAAAAAGGATCACTGACTGCTACAATGAGTTTACCAAAAAATGCTCAGAAAGCAGGAATGATCCTCAATGACGCCTATTATACCGCAAGAAACTATGCCATTGGCTGGATGGAAGACGCAGAAAGAGATTCTTTCGATGTATGCTGCGATGCAACAACTCACCGATGGACGCCGCAAGCAAGGAACGCGCTATCCGCTCGCGCTGGTGCTGAGCTATGTGCTCCTGGCCAAAGCGGCTGGAGCCACATCCTTGCAAGCGATCAGTGAGTGGATCCGCTTGCGGGCGCATTGGTTGCAAGAGATGCTTCCAGGAGTGGGGGAGAGCTTTCCGTGTGCCGCCACCTCCAGCAAAGTGTTGCGAGCCGTCGACGCTGAGCAGGTCAATGCAGTCTTGATGAGTCTGCTGACGCGTGTGCAGGCTGCAGAACGAGAAGCGGGTCAACAGCAACATATCGCGGTCGATGGCAAAACGTTGCGGGGAACCCAGCATCATGTGGCAGAGGATCAGAAGAAGGTGCATCAGATCACGATGTATGAAGTCCATACGGGCGTGATCCTCAAGGAGCAAGTCGTGCAAGAGAAAGAAGGAGAGCAACGTCGGATAGGCGAGTTGCTGCAACCGCAGTGGGTCAAAGGGCGCATTGTCAGCGCCGATGCCTTACACACGCATGCCTCGGTGTGCTCCCGTATTGTGGCCTCAGCCGGAGACTATGTGCTCTTCGCCAAGGGCAATCAACCGACCTTACAAGAAGATTTGCAGCTCTTTTTCAGCGAGCCATCGACGGACTGTCGAGATTGGCGGGAAGGGGAAACGCTGGACAAAGGACATGGACGAAAAGAAGTGCGAACGCTGGTCGCCAGCACCGAGCTCAACGACTTTCTGGGGGAGAGTGGCCAGGGGTGGCCCAGGTCTTTCGCCTCAGATGCCGAGTCACCAAAGCGCTGTATTGCACGCAGGAGTGGGTGTATGGGATAACCAGCCTGACCCCGTCCCAAGCCAATCCGCAGCGGTTGCTCCAACTGATCAGGGATCACTGGGCCATTGAAAATCGGCTCCATTGGAGGCGTGACATGACGCTGCGAGAGGATCTCTCTCAACTCCGCAAAGGCACGGCCCCTCGAACCATGGCCATTCTCAATAGCTTTCTGCTGGCCTTGTTTGACTGGCTAGGCGTGACCAATGTCGCAAGCCAGATGCGCATCTTCGATGCCCAGCCGATTTTGGCCCTGCGTCTCTTTTTTCTCTCTTTGCAGAGAATTAAATAGCCCTGATTTCATCCGACGTGAAGTATACCAGGTTGATGTGTCCTCGTGCTTTATTGTGAAGTGCCGTCCCTGCGCATGTCCCTCCTCTTCGGTCAAACCCACCCTCGCCAGGGGAGGCGTGGTAAAGACAATACTTGGAATTCCTGTAATAAGCACATCAACATTTACGGACACTTTTTCCCCTCTCCGCTCATCCCAATCAGAAATATGTTAGCTGGCTGGGATGGAACCTACAAACGTTATGGCTATTGTTTCATCACAGTCCATAACGAAGCGGCGGTAATAGTCGCTCTATCTCTGAACGCTGAGCTTCGAGCCAGGGTGGAAGTTGGAGTCGTGTTCCTAACTGCTCGACTGGCTCATTCACGGTAAAGCCCGGAGGATCGGTTGCAATCTCAAAGAGCACGCCACCGGGTTCAGGAAAGTAGATTGAGTGAAAATACTCGCGATCCAGCACTGGCGTGACGTTGAAATCGCGGGCGTCAAGGAGCTCCCGCCACCTCTGTTGCACTTCATCTGTTGCAACGCGCCACGCAACATGATGCACTGTGCCTGTAGCAACCGCTCCACGCCAGAAACCATGGGTACTGCGCACATCAACTCTGGTTCCAGATCCCCCTGTGCCAAGCTCATAGCGGAACGTGTTCTGTTCCTCAGAGACCAGGCGGAAGCCCAATGTGTCGGTCAGGAAATGAGCCGTCTGTTCATAGTCATCTTCCCAGAGCGTAACGTTAGAAATGCCACGAATGGCGTGCTCGGCAGGGATGGCTCCATTCTCCCATCCGGGTGGTTCTTGTTCTCCAAGATGCGCAACAATTTCGATGACCAGTCCATCTGGATCTCGCAGTGAGAGGACCTGTTCACCAAAACGTGCCATTGGTCCCTCATACTTAATCCCACGTTCAAGCAGATAACTAATCCAATAACCAAGAGAACCCTCAGGTACGGAAAAGGCCGTTGCGTTAATCTGCCCCGTTCCTTGTCGTCCTCGAGGAGCTCCTGGCCAGGCAAAGAATGTCAGAATCGTGCCTGGATGTCCTTCCTTATCACCATAGTACAGGTGATAAGAACTGGGGTCATCAAAATTGACGGTCACTTTGACCAGTCGTAGCCCCAGCACACCGGTGTAGAAGTCGATATTGCGTTGTGGGTCACTTGTAATTGCGGTGACATGGTGGATACCAAGTAGACTGTGCTGCATAAACTTTTCTCCTTTCTCTCAGTATATTATTTCGCGTTTTGTTTCTCTACATTTATCCCTGGCTCGCTGCTTCGAGTGCTGCAAGCAATGCGTCCTGCTGCCAGGAACCGAGATACAAGCTCCCATTGATGAAAAACGTGGGTGTTCCTTGCACTCCGCTCTGTTCGCCCCCTCCCTATCTTTCTCAACGCGATCCAGATTGCGCAGTGCCACCATATCACGTTCATATTGCTGTAGATCAAGACCAATCTCTGCTGCCAAACGGGCCAGGTCCTCATCTTGAAGGGTATGCTGATGGTGGAAGATGGTATCATGCATCAGCCAGAACTTTCCCTGCGTTGCTGCGTTCTCGGCTGCTAAAGCTGCGCTCAGCGCGTGAGGATGGATTTCGATGAGCGGGAAATTGCGAAAAACAAAACGCAACTGGTCCCCTAATTGTTGCTGAATCGCTCTCACGACAACTGTCGATCGGCGTGTATAGGGGCACTCATAGTCGCCATATTGGACCAGTGTGACAGGGGCCGTTATAGATCCCTGGCTATGATCCAGTTCGTTTACTGGTATCGTAAGACGCGTTTGTCCTGTCATTATTTTGTTTGTAACCTCCACATTTTTTCATTCAGTTGCCATTGCTCTCCATTGCTACGTCGTTTCTCCATCCAAACCGCACACCGGCTTTCCTGTGAGCGAGGCTCTCACCCGTTTATCGTTTCTTCTCTTCTGAGTTCACTACTGCTGAAAGGAACCAACGGCGTTTCTCCTTCTCGTCCAGGAGGTTCTTCAGAACGCTGGTAGCGGCGATATCATGGCATTCCTCGCTGACAGTATGCGCCTCACGCAGCAGCTGAGTCAGGATTTTGGTGTCCAGCAACAAGCGCTAAACCATGTCCACAGCCGGAACATCGGTCTCGTCGTCATCCTCGACCCGTTGCAGGCGGCCGATCTGCCCAATACTGTGGATCGTGGACCCACCCATACTACGCACACAATACTACGCACACGTTCGGCCAGGATGTCAATGGAGGTGAAAAGAGCCTCAGCCTGGCTATATCGAAGAGCAGGTGGTAGTCATGAAAGTGGCAGATGTCTGTTACGATGGTTTGGTCGTCATCGTTTCTTTTCTCCTTCTAAGGGTATTCTCAGTGAATTCCAGCCTCGCTACTTTTTGCTCGCCTGGTACCATCTTTCCCTTTCCAACTCTTCTCGATCCCATTGCCCCAGCGTTGCGCCAGCTTCATAGGTACTCTGGAAAAACGCCAGAAGCGCTTGCTCTGGGGCGTCTGTATTCCTCACATCGTCATAGCGCAGAAGAAACTCGCCCATCGTTGGATGATAGAAAGCTGAGGCTGGTCGCACGATGGCTTCTTTCAGCCCTGGCGGTTCCGGGGCGCTGTAGGCGTAGAATGCTGGCTCCGGAATGGTGCCGTCACCGAGTAGGAGAGTTGGTCGTTTGTGGTGAGCTGGATCTGTTGCTGGGCTATCGTCACCAACCAGGAATTATGCGTTGCAACGACGATCGTACTCTCAGGCAGGCAGGAACGAAGATTGGCAAGCATTTGTCTGGCCGTTGCGCTGTCTATACCAGCTGTGGGTTCGTCAAGAAGAAGGATATGTGGCGATGTGAGCAGTGCGCGTGCCATGCTCAACCGGCTGCGTTCGCCTCCTGAAAGCAAGTCGCCGTTTTCACCAAGCTGGGTGTCCAGGCCCTGGTCGAGCTGTTCAACCAGCGTCGTCAGGCAGACCACGCCCAGAACGTGCCGGAGTTCCTGCTCGCTCGCATCCGGTTTGGCCATGAGCAAATTCTCTCGCAGTGTGGTATGGAAAATATGGCTCTCCTGGGCAACAAACATGATCGATTTCTCGCAATCCATCGGCGAATGACCCAACGTTATCTCTTTCGCATCCGACCATTCTATGGAGATTGTTCCCTGTGTCGGTGCTAGTTCACCTACCAGGAGCCGTAGCAGAGTTGATTTCCCAGATCCACTGGGGCCGGTAACCGCCACAAACGAGCCCGGGGGAATGGTGCACGTGAGTTCATGAAGCACCTCTCCTCGCATCCGATCATAGTGGAAACAGACATGTTGTAAGCTGATCGTTGGACTGGTGGGAACGGTCGGCACTGCACTTAATGGAGTTGACTCCTGCTGTCCGGTACGGTTGAATGCCTGGAGCGTCTCTAATGGCTCGGTGTGTCTGGCTTGTAGTAGCGCATTCACTCGTTGGGCCGCGCGACACGTCTGACCCAGGAATTGATAGGCGAGAGGCAGCCCCTCGATACTCTCGAAGAGACCGAGCACGATCAGGCAGATCATGACGACGACAGGCGCGCTCATGCTTCCCTGTTCCAAGAACCAGAGACCGAGCAGGAGCACGCCCAAAGTGGTCGCCGATGCGAGCGATGCGGTCAGACCTGCTCCAAGCGCGCTCAACTGCCGCTGGGAGCGTTGTGCTCGGTCTGCCCCGGCCAGGTAGCGTGTTATCTGCTGCTTCGCGCGCTCCTCGGCATGATACGAGGCGATTTCCTCTCGCCCTTGCAGCGCTTCGACGCAATGCATGCGTGCTCCCGCGCGTGCTTCGATCAAGCTGGCTCCCGATTGCTGACCGAGCCAGGTCATCAGGATGGGAAGCCCGATCCCTGTTACGCCGAGCATGATGGCGACCAGCACGCTTACCGGTCCAGACTGGAACGCCAGGAACACGAGTGTGCCGGTCACGACGATGAGGGTGGAGGCGGTGGGCACAAGAACACGCAGAAGCACCTGGTCGAGCGTGTCGATGTCGGCCATCACACGGTTGAGCAGATCGCCGCTGCGAAAGGAGGAGAACGTGCGCACAGGTAGGCGTAGTGCTCCGTTGAAACACACGGTGCGGAGTCTGGACAGAAACAGAAATGTGGCCTGGTGATTGATGGTTCGTTCTCCATAGCGTCCCAGCGTGCGTAACAATGCAAACGCTCTCACTCCTGCACTGGGAAACAGATACGAAAAACCGGCCATAGCCTGTCCCCCCGCCAGCGTTCCCACCAGTCCGACGAGAGCGGCCATGCTAATGAACCAGCCAGACAACCCTAGCAGACCTATCGCGGCGAGACTTGCCACACAGGCGAGGAAGAACCCGAGCAGCAGTGTCCTCAACAGAGAACCACGGATCAGTTTGAGAGAAGGAACGAGTTCACGCATAGGAGACAACCTTTCCTGATTCTCTCTCCTGGAGAGAGTGCAAGGTGCCATCTTTTAGGACGAGCACCAGGTCACACTGGGCAATGAGTAATGGACTATGGGTGGCGAGGATGACCGTCTTATCATGGGCGAGCTCAGCAATCGTTTTCACGAGGGCAGCCTCAGTCACTGCATCCAGGTGCGCTGTTGGTTCATCCAGGAGCAGCAGGGGCGCATTTTTGAGAAAGGCGCGAGCCAGAGCCACGCGCTGCGCCTGTCCGCCAGAGAGACCCAGGCCGCGCTCTCCGACCTGCGTGTTCAGACCATCAGGAAGCGCTGCAGCGAACTCTGTCACACGTGCGTGTGCAGCTGCCTCTTCAATTTCCTGGTTCGAGGCGTCTTTCCGCCCAATGGCGATATTCTCCGCCAGCGTTCCAGGAAAGAGGTAGGGGTGCTGGCCAACCCAGCTCGCGCGTATCCCTCCTGCTTCGGTAGACGTGAGTTGATCAAAGAGCACCTCTCCCCGCGTGACTGCTGTGAACCCGGCGATGACCCTTAGCAGGGATGATTTTCCAGCACCCGAGGGACCGGTAATAGCCACCTTTTGTCCAGCATTGACGCGCAGGGAAATATTTGAGAGGGCCGGGCGTCCGCGACCAGCGTAGTGAACGGTCACGTTGCTCAGTTCGATGCGCTGGACCTGTTCCAGTTCGTGTCGCTGCCCAGGCGGCACAGCATGTGACAGCAACCTGGTGAGATGCGCACTTGCGGCCCATGCATCTGCCCGGTCGTGATAGGCTGCAGCAAACGCACGCAAGGGCTGGAAGTAGGCCGGCGCGAGGAGGAGGAGGAGAAAGAGTCCTGTTTGCAGGGACATGCCAGCGGAGCCACCAATGTTGATGTATTTCAGCAGGCTCAGTCCGATGTAGGTGGCAACAATCGCCACTGCGAAGGCACTGAAGAACTCTATTACCGCCGAGGAAAGGAATGCGACGCGTTGCACCGCCATAGTACGCTTCCCCAACTCCTGCGAAGCTTCAGCAATGGTGCGCCTTGCCCACGTTGTTGCTCCCAACGCTTTGATCGTCTGTATCCCCTGGAGATAATCCAGGAAGGTTGCCGAGAGTCGGTGTACCGTCTCCATCTGTCTTCGACTGATCGCCTCGGCACCCATACCTATCAGCGCCATATAAAAGGGGATCACCGGCGTTGCCAGCAACAGCAGCAGCCCGACAATCCAGTTAGTGGGAAAAACTACCAGGAGCAGGAGCAGCGGGCTGATGATGGTCAGCGCAGCCTGCGGGATGTAGCGAGCATAGTAGGGTTCGAGCTTATCGACCTGCTCCAACAGAGTGTGAACGGTTTCTGCAGTCTGTTGGTCTGCAGCGTTGATCCATTCGCCTGGGAGGATGCCCGGAGCAAAGAGGACATCGAGGATGTTCTTGCGCACGTGCTGCTGGATACGTAAGGCCCCCTGAGCACTCCAGTACTGTATCAGAGAGGTACAGATTCCTCTGAGGATGATAGCCGCGCTGAACACCAGCACCCAGGAGGCGACCTGCGTAAGCACTGCTCGTTCGATCCCCACCAGGAAGACCAGGCGGGAGAGGGCGAAAGACTGGAGGATGAGTGCCAGCGTATTGCATCCGCCTGCCATAATGGCAAAAGCAAGCGAGCGTCGCGCAGGCCCCAGGTTCGTCCGTAGAAAGTGCTTGCTTGTATTCTGCTGCAAAGCGCCTGTGCCGCTCATGAGGCTTTCTCCGGAGGTTGCCGATCTCGCCGCTCAGTCGCAAACCAGATAATCGCGCTGGTCACGATCAGCGTGGGAACGCCAATGAATGCCACGGTATTGCCGAAAACGTCGATACATAGGAAGTAGATCACGATCCATGCTACGATCCAGATCAGATTGATCAACCAGCGTCGTACGGTGCGCGTGGGTGTAGCAGTAGTTGTTGGAGTCTTCATCATCGATCATACCTTTTTTTGCTCAGGGAGGGAAAACTTACCGCGAAAGACCACGTAGGCGAAGGCATTATAGCCCAGAGTAACCGGAATGCAGAATCCAACCGCAATCAAGAGAAAGTCTACTGTGTTCCTGGGAGATGCCGCCTGCCAGAACGTCATGCTCGGCGGGACCAGATACGGATAGTTGATGACCAGCAGGCTCATTAACGCCAGTGTGAGCGCGCCTGCCGCGAAGATAAACGGTGCCACGTTGTTCAGGCGCTTGAGGCTGTACCAGGTGATCCCTAAGGAAATCAGGGCCAGGATCGTCGCTCCAAGCACGAAGAGCGACTTCGTGCTGAATGCGCCGCCGAAGACCGGACTGGCGAGTGGTGCCAGAATCATCGTCACAATGAGCAGGATGGCAACTACTAGCGTGAGAAAACGACCTTTTTGCTTTGCACTCGCCGCGAGCGTCCCGTCTGTTTTGTCGTTGAGCCAGCTTGCTCCTGTCAGGCAGTAGAAGCAGACAAAGAGTCCCCCGGTGAGCAGACTCAAACCGTGCAGAAAACTAAAGGGTGTCCCGGCAAAATGCCCATCTTTGACTGGGATGCCACTGATCAGAGAACCGAAGATTGCTCCCTGACAGAATGAGGCGATTAGCGAGCCGACAGCAAAAGCCAGACCCCAGCTACGTGAAGCCTGCGATCGAAATTCAAAGGACACTCCACGAAAGATCAGTGAGAGGAGCATCAGGATAACGGGAATGTAGAGCGCGGGCAAGAGTGTGCCATACGCTTGCGGGAAACCAGCAAACAGCCCGATCATCACCAGCAGTAACCAGGACTCGTTTCCATCCCAGCTGGTCGCGATGATCTCGATCATTTCCTTGCGATGCTGCTCCTGGCGCTCAAACAGAACCAGAATCCCGACGCCAAGGTCATAGCCATCAAGCACAACGTAAAGAAGCAAGCCGAAGAAAACAACCATCAGCCAGAACAATGGCCCAACAGATGGGAGAGACGATGTCATAAGGATGGGTCCTTTCTTTCCTCGTTCAGCAGATTAGCTGGCGTCAACGGCACTGACGATCGTAGGCCTGTCCTGTGTGATCCGTGCCGGAGACAGCAATGGAGTATCTCCCGGCCCGCGACGAATGGCGCGCACCAGGTATGCAATGTAGAGGGTGAGAAGCGCGAGATAGACAACAATAAATGCAGAGAGAGAAGCAACGACGACACCGGGAGCAAGCGGCGAGACCGCAGCTGTTGTGGTGAGTTTGCCATACACGACATAGGGCTGCCTGCCCGTTTCCGCGGTAATCCATCCGCCAATAACTGCCAGAATGCCCACAGGAAACAGGATCAGCATGAAGCGGTGAAACCAGCGCGCAGTATAGAGCCTGCCGCGCAGGCGCAGCAAGAGGCTGGAGGCCACCGCGAAGAAGATCAGGATGGAGATATAGAACATCAGACGGAAGCCATAGAACACCAGCACCATAGGTGGTTGAAGCGCGGGTGGGACCTGTTTGAGGCCAGGTACCGGCTTGCTACAGGTGAAGTCGCGGTTGAGGATGATACTGCCCAGGCAGGGAATACTCACCTGGACGATATTGCGCTGCTCATCCTGATTGGGAATGATGAACACATTGTACCCTGTGTTCGTCGAGTCCCAATTCCCCTCAAGCGCAAGGAGCTTTGGTGCCTGAAATTGTCCCATCTCGCTGGCGACGGTATCGCCCATGTAGAGTTGTAAAGGGATCAGGAGGCTCATTACTCCCAGACCCAGCGAGATGGTCAGACGGGCAAACTCCAGGTGCTGGCGCTTGAGCAGGTACCAGGCGGCGGTCCCCGTCATGACAAAAGACGCGGAGAGGAGCACGCCCAGCAGAACATGCGGAAAACGGTACGCAAAAGAAGGATTGAAGATGGCAACAATCCAGTCGGTGGGACGAAACTGTCCGTTGACGAGGGTATAGCCAGCTGGCGTTTGCATCCACGAGTTGGCTGAAAGAATCCAGGTGGTGGAAAGCAGTGTACCCAAAGCGACCATGCAGTTAGCAAGGAACATCACGGGTTTGCTTACACGTCCCTCACCGTAGAGCAGAACACCCATAACCCCTGCCTCCAGGAAGAAGGCAGTGACCACCTCCATACTAATAATCACCCCAACAATGGGACCGACGGCATTGGCATAGGCAGCCCAGTTGAGGCCGAACTCGAATGTCATGACGATGCCGGCCACCACTCCAATGCCGAAGCCAACGGCAAAAATATTGCGCCAGAAG
This sequence comes from Dictyobacter formicarum, assembly GCF_016587435.1. The sequence continues at coordinate 207,137 of NZ_BNJJ01000002.1, read as the reverse complement.
TGGTAGGTGGTGAGATAGATCTCTTTGTTGGTTCTGAGATAGGCACCGTAGAGAAAAACGAGAAACAGGCTCAACCCAACGGTAATAGCCGGAAAGATCATGTGGAAGGCTGCGGTAATGGCAAATTGTAATCGCGATACGGCAAGTAACTGTACATCCATAGCATTTCCCTTGTTGGCCGTTCTTAACGAACGGAGGACAGAAAAGTAAACAGGAAGCGTTGAGGTAGCCATTTCAAGCAAGGCTTGCTGGAGATCCAGGAACTGGTCCTTTGTCTTCTCTGTCGCCAGTATAGGCAAAGGGCGTTATGAAAACGTGAGATGCAGCGTTATAATCTTTTCACAGCGGAAAGAAACCTATTTGAGGAATATCGAAGCAAAAGGCACCTGTGTGGGTCACTCTTCCTCGGGAAGCGTGCGATCGGCAAGGCGTTGTGCGCGCTGGAGGACAGGATGAATCTGTGGCTCGGCCAGAAAACACGCGCGCAGAAACTTCATCCTGGATGCGCTCGGCCAGCCTCTGGATGATCCTCACCGCCTCTGCAAACGCCGTGGACGCTTGCTCTCCCAACGCGGCCTGGAGTGGAAAGATGAGGTGAAAGGGTGGTGCACCTCGAGTATAGAATAGTATGTAGTATGTAGGATGCTTATGCTGGGGGCAGATATTTGTTGTCTGAATGAACTTGGCATTGGCGGTGTAGTAAATGACCTCAAGAGTCACGAAAATATGACCTGAAGGATGGAAGTGTGACCCGATCGAAGAGATCAGACAGCCAAAACGAAACACTTATGCGGCGTCCCTACTGGTCAACCTGCTGCCGTTGTCGGCTCGCCTATAAAGCCGGAGCGTGTAGGACTACTATGAATAGTTTGCGTAGCCTCAGGAGAAGCCATGACTGACTACATCAACAAACGCGCAGTCGCAAACGGAGTGAACCTGCACTACATCGTGGCTGGTGAAGGACCTGTGGTGCTTGGCATGCACGGTTGGCCTCAGAACCACCGTGAATACTTGCCACTGATCGAAAAACTCGCAGGCCAATACCGCTTCATCGTCCCCGATCTCAGGGGTTTCGCGGACAGCGACAAGCCCTTCTCGGGTTATGAGCCCAAGACAATCGCTCAGGATATGCTAGAGCTTCTCACGGTCGAAGGCGTCGATCAGTTTCATATCGTCAGTCATGATCTCGGCGGCCCGCCATCGGTCGCGCTGGCCTACATGGCAGGCGATCGGGCTCTGTCGCTGTCGACGATCGAGACGCCCTTCTTTGGGCTCGATTTCCCCGGCTATGTCGACCCACGTGTGCCGTACTGGCATCTGGGCATGCACATGAACATGGACATCACGACCTTCCTCATTGAGGGGCGTGAGGATCGGTATCTGCGTCACTTCTTCCGCGATTTTGCTTACAATCCCAACGCGATCCCGGAGGAAGAGGCTGAGCGCTACGTCGTTCAGATGCGCCAGCCGGGCAATCTGCGCGCCAGCCTCAACTATTATGGCTACATCCCGCGGATGGCGGAGCAGACGGCCGAGTTGACGCGAGAGAAGCTGAAGGTCCCGATGCTCGCCTGGGCTGGCGTGCGCTCTTTCGGGTCGCACTGCATCGACTGTGCCAAGGCGATCTCCGTCAGCGCTCAAGGTGGCGTAATCGAAGCATGCGGCCACTGGGTCTTCGAGGAAAAGACCGACTTCATTTGCCAGCAACTCGAGACCTTCTGGCAGCGCAATAGGGGCGCGAAATGACTATGCCCAACCCGATTCGAGATTGCCTGTCGCGATTTCTCGTGTCGATCATACCAGCATAACCGTTTCCTCGGTGGAGATACCTCATCCACAGAATAAGCAGCAAGATTTCGACAGCGTAATTTCCAAATTTACAAGGTGGATTGTGACTCACACCATAATTTGGCCGCCTCGGCAAGAATATGGTTTTTCGGTCATACTTCCGATCAAGATCTCTTCATAGTGGACAGCTTTCTCCTCCAGATACGTACCTCGTGCATTAAACACAGCTTCATTGATATCAAATGATATCCTCATTGTCCTCCTTCCTTCGTTTCATCTTCTGTTTCAACGTCTCCTTCTGCTTTTTCCGTTCCCATAGTTGCTCGACCTTTTTGTACCTCCTTCTCACGCAAGGTGAGACACACTACTATCCAGTGAGGATGGCTACACGAGAAGGCTCTTTCTCGGCCACATGAAGCACGCGTGCTCGCAGCAACCGGCTGATATTTTTTGCTATCGCTAGCCATCGTTCATGCGTCGTTTTGCAATCTGGTTCGCAAGAAAGCCAAACTCGGTATTCCGCAGAACGATAGCGGAGGCACGAGTACGCTTGAATTGAGCATGAAACAATGGCAAAAGTATCCACAATATGTCAATCAAAGGAGATAAACGTATTCTGGCTCTTCTTGCTTCTCGATGTAAGATGGCAGCGCTCTTCTGCTCATAACGCTATTCTTTACGTTTTCATAACGCTCCTTATGTATGCTATGAGCCTGACATGCGCTCATTCGAACCAGCCCCTGGAAATATGCAGATGGCCATGAATTGAAAAGCAGCAAATTACAAAAGGAGAAAATGCTATGCAAACGATAGTTCAACAGGCAGATCTGCTCCTGGTGAACGGAAAGATCGCGACGCTCAATGCTCAGCGACCTTTTGTGTCGAGCCTGGCCATCAAGGATGGCCGTTTTCTAGTCGTGGGCAATGAGCGCGAGACGCTGGAATACAAGGGAAATCAGACACAGGTGATCGATCTTCAAGGTCGCACCGTCATTCCAGGACTGAACGACTCGCACATTCATGTGATTCGAGGAGGCCTGAACTACACCATGGAGCTGCGCTGGGATGGCGTTCCTTCACTGGCTGATGCATTACGGATGCTTAAAGAGCAGGCCCAGCGGACTCCTCCTCCACAATGGGTACGCGTTATTGGCGGCTGGAACCAGTTTTCAGTTCGCGGAACGGCGGATGCCGACGCTGGAGGAAATCAACGCGGCCGCTCCTGAAACTCCCGTGTTTCTCCTCAATCTGTATGCCAGCGCGCTTTTGAATAAGGCGGCGCTTCACGCGGTTGGATACACCAGGGACACGCCCAGTCCTGCGCGAGGGGAGATTCAGAAAGATGCCTGGGGCAATCCTACCGGACTGTTGCTGGCCCAACCGGATGCAGCTTTGCTCTATGCCACACTGGCCCATGGGCCGCGCCTGGGATATGAGGATCAGCTCAATTCCACACGGCATTTCCTGCGTGAACTCAATCGCCTGGGCCTGACAAGCGTGGTGGACGCTGGTGGAGGCCTCCAACGCTATCCAGAGGATTACCAGGTTATTGAAGCACTGAACAAGGCCGATCAATTAACGCTGCGGATTGCCTATAATCTGTTTACTCAGCAGCCAGGAAAAGAAATCGAAGACTTTCGACGCTGGTTTCAGCTGACCAGGCCAGGTCAGGGCAATGAGTACCTGCGTATGAACGGCATTGGGGAAAAAATTACCGATGCCGCCTATGATTTTGAGAACTTCCAACAACCTCGTCCAGAGATCAGTTCAGATGTCGATGCTGCTTTTAAAGAGGCTATTTCTTTGATTGTTGAGCATCGCTGGCCATTTCGGCTGCATGCGACCTACGATGAATCGATCAACCACTATCTAGATCTATTTGAGGACATTAACCGCAGGATTCCTTTTGATGGGCTACGCTGGTTCTTTGATCACGCAGAGACCATTAGCCCACGCAATATCGAACGGGTAAAAGCACTTGGCGGAGGAATTGCCATCCAGGATCGCCTGGCCTTTCAGGGAGAATACTTCGTCTATCGCTACGGAAAACAGGCAGTCGCGGCGGCGCCTCCTTTCAGGCGGATGCTCGACATCGGCGTTCCCGTCGGCGCGGGGACGGATGCCACGCGAGTGGCAAGCTATAATCCCTGGGTTGCGCTGTGCTGGTTGATCACAGGCAGGACCGTTGGTGGCATGGAATTATACCCACCCGAGAACCGTTTGAGTCGTGAGGAAGCGCTCCTCTGGTATACCAGTGGCAGTGCCTGGTTTTCTGGCGAAGAGGAGAAGAAGGGACGGATCGCGCCAGATCAACTGGCCGACCTCGCAGTCCTTTCAGATGATTACTTCATCATTGCCGAGGAAGACATTCCGCGTATCTCTTCGGTGTTGACGCTAGTTGGAGGAAAGATTGTGTATGCCGCAAGGGAGTTTGCTCCACTTGATCCGCCATTGCCTCCAGTGAGCCCTTCATGGTCACCCGTCGCAGTCTATGGTGGAGCCAGAACCCCCGAGGTGAAAAGGACGACCTCTGGTGGAAACCATCTCCACCTTCCTCATATGGGAGCACACGACTGGAGAGAAAACGATCCGGGATGTGATTGCTTTGTGTTTTAGGAAAGGATAGCGCCAGTATTGCTCCGGCAGATTATTCTTCCTTTTCAAGAGTAACTAGGAGGTATAGTAAGTGATAGAGATTTTTGTTACCGAAATCCGTCAAATGTTGATTCCCGGTTATGACGCCCGGCATGGTCCCCTGCCGGTGTTGCTGGTCGTCATGACTCTGGTGACCGGCCTGATCGACGCGTTTAGCTATTTGGTTCTCAATCATGTGTTTGTGGCTAATATGACTGGGAACGTTGTCTTCCTGGCCTTTGCCTTTGCGGGTTCCTCTAGCTTTTCGATCGGTGCCTCGTTACTGGCGTTGGGAGGCTTTGTGCTTGGCTCGCTGGGTGGTGGGCTGCTTGGATCTCGTCTGGGACATCACCGTGGACGCTTGCTTGGCCTCTCTGCACTCATCCAGACGCTTTTACTGGGAGCCGCGACTATTCTGGTAGCGTTCACAGCCTATCCCTTTCTCATCGGAGAGAGTGCCGCGTTGATTCTTGTGCTGAGTATGGCGATGGGACTTCAGAATGCTACGGCCAGGAAGCTGGCGGTGCCTGACCTGACGACCACCGTGCTGACCCTGACGATCGTCGGGCTCGCCGCAGATGCGCGGTTTGTCGGCGGCAGTGGAGCAAAGGCAGGGCGCCGGCTGATCTCGGTGGCTGCTATGTTACTGGGGGCGTTAGGGGGAAGTATACTCATTTTTCACGTGTCCATTATTGCTCCGCTGGCGATCGCTTTTGTGCTCACATTTTTGATTGCCATAATGATACACTGGTTCCCGCGGGAGAAGCAAGACTGGATTCATCCTGATTAAGCCCGTGCCCCGCGCTCAAGGGAAGTGGGCCTCACATTTTATTAGGCAAACCGATCAAAGCATCTCTCGGCAGCGCTTTTATTCCTGAAGAAGTCGCTCCTGTTCAGCTGCCGGAAGCAGGGGCAGATACTCCTGGTGTCGTCGAATGTAGGAGGCGACAAAGGGACAGCGAGGGATAACTCTAGCCATTGGACATGACCACTGTTTGATTTAACCTTATCAACGTGACCAATCGGCTCCCGATAGAGCACTGTCTGACCGATCAGGCTTGATTCGTTGACACCAATGGGCTATCGCCTCAATCAACCGACGAATGTCTTCGCGTGTCTTCTCATCGCGCAAATTAACGTGTTCATCAAATAATCTGGAGGCGTGCGGTACCAGCACCTGTGGATCAGGAACGATAACTGCCCCAATGCGCTTGAGCGCGCCGCGCAGGGCGGTTTGCGCATGGATTGAGCCAGATTTTCCCAGCACTGCACCCATCACTGCAACGGGTTTATTACGCAACACGCTCTGACCAGTGGGCCGTGATGCCCAGTCAATCGCGTTGCCAAGCACTCCTGGCACCATCCCGTTATATTCAGGCGTGGCGATCAGGACAGCGTCCGCGTGTGCGATGGCATCTTTAAACTGATGGACCACCGTGGGGTCGTCGGTAGCTTCGAGATCTTCGTTGAAGAAAGGCAGTGTGCCAAGATCGAAGAACGATACCTCAACCCAGTTCGGGGCGAGTTCCCTGGCGGCCCGTAATAATCCCTGATTGTAGGAGCCCTGCCGCAGGCTCCCTGCCAGAGCTAGAATGCGAAACGGTTTGTTGTCCACTAAAGATCTTCTCCTGTTCTTGATAAGAAATGTACGTGTTAGCACCACTCACGCCACACAATGACAGGAACATTCCACCTGGAGACCAGTCCTCGCCTCTTGTGTTGGGTGATCGTAGTCAGGCAGGTCACGGTGGATCGACACTGTCACCTGGCCAGAGGAAAATCAGGTCATGAGATCGATTGGGTAGCGCTTCCTGGAAGCTCCAGCCCAGCAAACGTTGAAACTGTTCCCGCAGCCAGTACTCAAACGGACGTGTTGAGTTTGTCAGCTCGCGCAGGGCATATGGAAGATCGCGGGTATGCAATGTCACGAGCAAGAATTCGCTGCGCAGCAGCTGTACAACCTGAATCTGCACCTGGGTCATTCCTACGTGCTGGCAGAACGCTTCAAATTGTTCCCGACGAGATCCGGCGACTTCCTGAATCAATCGTCGCCATCGTTCCTGGGTTCCCGATCGCAGGAAGCAAAGGATTTGAAGATGGGCCACGGAATCTCATTCCTGTTCTGTTTCGCCATATCTCAATTTGTCCAGCTTTTCAAAACCGCCTGCTTTGTCCGCCTTGTAGCAAGTATACGTGGGCAGCGTTATGAAAACGTAATGTACACTGTTATACAGTGCATTAGATGCACCATTGGAACAACATGCACAGTTTGCATTGCTTCTGAGAGAGTTTGTTCCTGCTGGCCGGTATCATTCCATGCCTGAGGCATTTCTGATCATTCACTGGAGGTGGCTCGCAAGAGAACATTGATGCGTTGTGCCGCGGCATGTCTGTCCCAGAAATTGATACGCAAGAGGCAATCCTTCGATACTCTCGAAGAGGCAGAGTACAATCAAACAAATCATGACAACAACCGGCGCGCTCCTGGTTCCCTGCGCTACTGAGAGGGTAGCAACTTCTTTGTTACCAGTGTAGGCAGGAAACGTGAGAAAAACGTGAGGTGCAGCGTTATGATTTTTTCTCGGATGAAGAATGAGGCAAAACGCCCGGCGGTTACGCGTCCTCAGAATGGATATATGCAGCAAGGTCTTGTGCGCGTTGGAGGACAGGATGAATCTGTGGCCCGCACAAAAAGCGCGCGCGCACCTCGTCATCCTGAATGTCTCTGGCTAGCTCCTGAATAAGGTTTGTTGCCTCTGTATACGCCATGGAGGCGTGTTCGTGCGCGCCCTTTGCCTCGTACAGTTTTCCCAGTGCGGCCTGGATCTGCCATTGTTCTCCTGGTAAGTTGATCTCGGCTGCCAGCGTTGCTGCCTCACGCAAAAGACCGATAGCTTGTCCATGCTTATTTTCCCATGCGGCCAGGATGGCCCATGATTGAAGATAGGAAACACGAAAACGACGTGGAAGGACCAGGTGCTCTCCGAGCCGCTGAAGCTCTTCTCGAGCTAATCGCTCCTCTCCTGCGCGCAATAAGGCCTCTATATCATAGGGAGAGAAATCCAGCATAAGCAGCCCTCTCTCGTCTTTCCTTCGCTCAGTGACGGCTATTCTTGCACATGCGCCGGATTTTTCCCACGCTCCTGTTACAGCATAGTTCATACACAACTGTGACAGGGCGGGTGCACGCACTCGTCCCAGATTTAACCGCTCGGCTACTGTATCAGCTTCCACGAGTATGCTGCGCGCTTCTTCCCATTGTTGTAGCGCGTGATAGGTTCTCTCCAGAGCGATCAGAAAACGTTGGTAAACAATTCCTGGGGGAAGCGTCCGCGCTGGTGCGACCAGGTTCTGCATGAGCCCGTGAGCTTCTTCATAGCTCCCCGCATCCAGTAAGGCATGTACCAGAGAATAGGTACTGGTAAAACACACCCAGACGTTTCTGGTTGCTTGTGCTAGTTCGAGCGCTTTGCGTCCACTGTGGATACTCTCCGCTTGCTGCCCACTATGTATTTGAACGAGGCCCAGGAATGCCCAACACATAATTTCTGACGCACGATAGGTCAAGGATTGGTTCAGTGGAGCACCGCTCATAAAGTGAGCCAATGAAAGCCCCTGCGTTGCTTTTTGTTCAGGTCGCAGATGCGCGTAGAGTTGCAGCGATTTCTCAAAATAGCGGGTTGCCTGCTCGAGCTCTTCTGTTCGCAAAGCGATCCATCCCAATAAGAGAAGACTTCTCGCTTCCAGTTCCTGGTTGTGTATAGCTCGTGCCAGGGAGAACGCCTGTTGTCCGTGTGGTAAAGCGCTTATCGGATCTTGCCACGCAGCTGTCATAATCTGAGCCAGATTCCACTTCGTCTCAGCCAGCATCCGCTGATCGTGATGCGTTTCGACTATCTGCAAGGCTTGTTCAAGAAGAGCGCGGGCTGTTGGCTGGTCGTTCGCCTGTTGGATAGCCAGGATGGCGAGACGGTTGAGGGCCATGCTTACCAGGGAAAACTGTTGTTTGTGCCGTGCATACATGAGAAGTTCTTCATAGATCTGCTGAACTCTACTATACGCCTCCTGGAAGGCATAAGCTTGCCCCAGGTGGACATAGAGCCGTTCCACCTCAGAAATCGACACTGCGTCCTGGAATTGCGGTGACTCTTGCAGTAAGGCACGGGCCTGTTCGTAGTACCCGATAGCGTCGGCAACTGCGAACACGGCCACCGCCTCCATCCCGGCCTGCACACTGAAACGGTAGGCAGTTTCGGTCTCTCCGGCCAGCCGCGCATGATACGCCAGTTCGGCAGCATTGGCCCCTTCACTGCGCAGCACCATGCTGGCCCGCTGATGCAAGTTCTGCCGCCGTGCCTCTCCCAATTCCGTGTAGACTATATCGCGGATCAAGTCATGGGCAAAGGAATAGCTACTCAGATGCCCTCTCCCTGCCTCCTCGCGCAGCAGACCACGCTTCATGGCCTCCTCCAACGCCTCGATCCCCGCGTGTGCGCCTGGGCCTGGAGATGGACTCTCCACCTCAGCAATCTGCCAGAGATGGCGCGCCGTCGCTTGCGTCCCCAGCACCGCGCTGGCCATCACCAGATGACGGGCAGGCGCGGTGAGCCGGGCCAGCCGGGCCTGCACCAGCGCTCGTACTGAAGGTGGAAACAGGTCGAGCCGCGACCCCTCTTGCGCAATCGCCTCCACTATGTTCCCTATCGGTTCTAGTCTCCACGCGCCATCGGTTCCCAGATAGGGCACGAGCAGTTCCCGCTCCCGCAACAGTTTGAGTGTCTCTCCCAGGTACAGCGGCTGTCCTCCTGTGTGCGTAAACAGGAAGTCGGCCAGCACCGCGCGCTGCGACTCCTGCCCGTGCGAAGGCGCTCGCTCTCCAACCAGCGCCTCGACGAGTTGAAACGTCTCTTTGCGGGTGAGCGGTTGCAACGGCACCCGCGTCACCGGCAGTTCCCGCTCCAGATTGCCCAACTGAGCAGCAAGCTCTGGCTGGAGCGCCACTTCCTCCTCGCGCAACGTTCCCAGCACCAGCACCCGGCTCCCCTGCTCCTTCCAGGCATGCCCCAGGTAACGCAGCAGATCCAGGGAAGCCTCATCCGTCCATTGCAAATCATCAAGAAACAACATCAGCGGCGCACGGCGCGCCAGGGCATCCAGCAACCGCACGCACGATTCAAAGAGCCGGACTTTGGCGGCTAACTCGTCCTCGGTCGGCGCTGGCAGGTCGGGATAGCGCACTCGCAGTTCAGGCAGCAAACGCGCAAGCTCCGCCAACCACACATCCTCCAGCAAATCCTCCGGCGCGTTCTCCGCCTCCAAACGCTCACGCAGCGCCTGAACCAGGGGTTGGTAGGGCAGTCGTCCACCCATCTCAAAGGCGTGCCCACGCACCACTTCAGCCCCCTGCGCGCGAGCCCAAGTCACAAACTCGTGGGCCAGGCGCGTTTTGCCGATGCCCGCCTCACCCACAACCAACACTATCTGTGGCCGTCCCTGCCGTGCTTGTTGAAAACACTTTACCAGCTGGCGGAACGCCCCTGTTCGTCCGAGGAACGGGGCAACCAGATTGGCTGGGGGAACGCTACGCGCTCGGGTTGGGAACATAGCAGCATAGCCGCCACGCCTGGTGAGTGCGCGACTCTGCTCTGCCAGGGCAACGGTTTCCGGAGTGGGCGTCATCTGGAACTCGTCGGCCAAACGCGCCTGGAGCATGGTGTAAACCTGCATGGCAGCCCCGGGATCGCCAAGCGCCAGGGACACGCGCATCAAGCGACGGGAGGTCTCTTCCGCCAGGGGATCGAGCGCCAGCCAGCGCGTGAGCGTCTCCCTGGCAGCCTCAAACGCCCCGGCAGCCTCGTACCAGGAGGAGAGCCGGTCAAGGAGCAGGAGTAGGCGCACCTGCCACTGGCGCTGCTGCTGCTCGCGCCACTCGTCAAAGGGAGAATCCTCTCCCAACCAGAAGCCATCCAGGAAGGGGCCGCGCACCAAGGCCAGAGCGTGTTGTACCTCGGCAAGCAGAACAGCGTGCCGCTCCTCTGAGGCGGATGGAGTAGCCCGCTGCACCTGTTGGTAAGCTTGCTGGACCACGTCCAGGTCCATCTCCAGAGGTGCCTGCGGATTCAGACCAAGCTGATCGCGAGAACTGTGGAGATGCCTGGGCTGGGAAGCAGCTATCTGGGGAGCATCGAGGAGACTGCGCAGCGGTACCAGCGCGTTGCGCAGAGCAATGCGGCCCGCTTGGGGCTGGCTGTCAGGCCACAGGAAAGCGGCCAACTTGCTGCGGGAGTGCATCCCTCCTTCAACGGCCAGGTACAGCAACAATGCCTGGGCTTTGCGCAGTGGAAAAGTCAGGCGAGTGGTGTCATGAAAGACTTCCGGTGGGCCAAGGACGGCCAGTCGCAACAAACTCATGGTCTGGTCTCTTCGGGTCGGGGAACGGATGACTGCACGGACGAATCATACTTGATCAAGGCATCCTCGACACATACCGGCTGTCTCCCTGGCAGGTAAAATAGACAAAACGGGAATATATCCGTTATTCTTATCACGATGAATCGATACAAAAAACGCCTTAAAATCACTTGTCGTAAGGGTTGAACAAGTGAAAAAAATATTGGTTCCCCTGAAATGATATGTTCCATCGAGGTTATTCTATCATGCGAACTTGATGCTGGTCAATGTTGTTTGGCTTAATTCATTTCGTTTTTCCAACGCATAAATTTCTCGCTTGCTTGCTTTTGGTAGGCTTGTAGAACTGACAAAGGTCATGTATCGATTCGATAATCCTGCTACGTAAATTTTCTAGGTAGCATATGACCATTTTTCTTGAATTGATCCGTGACCGAGCAAAAGAAAACATACAGTTTTCTATGGAAAAGCACCCTCATGCTCATAACGGTAGGCTTTACGTTTTCATAACGCTCCTTGAGTATGCTACCAGCATGCATATGAGCGCGGCCAGATGGTTGACCTTTTTCAGCACCCAACACAAAAAGCAGGTATGACAGGTCATCCTTTCTCATGCTCTGAAAAATAGGAGTGTTCAATTGATGAAGATCTTTTTCAACTCTGATGGATTGGGTACCAGAATTGACCGCGAAGTATCACGTCAGGCTGCTAGAGCATGCGACGGGTCGATAAGGAATGCAGTCTATGCCTTTACGTCTTGATTCCTGGACAGATTATACCTGCCCATTTTGTTTTCTCGCCACATGCAGGCTGGGGAAACTCCAGGAACATGAACCTATGATGATTCACTGGCGTGCCTTTATGCTGCGTCCTCCTGGCTCTCCTCCTCAATCTACCCAGATACGGGCAATGGTGGAGCAGGAACATGCATACATGAAAAAGCAGATACAAGCCGAATTTGGCTTTGACCTTCATCCCGGCCCAATTGGCATTTCAACCTATGCTGCACACCTGGCGACGAAATACGCGGAAGCCCAAGGGAAAGGCGATGCCTTCCATACCACCGTAATGAATGCATACTGGCGAGAAGGTCAATCTGTTGATGGCAAGGAACTTCTGAAGCACATTGCAACTCAGGTTGGTTTGAAGAGTAAAGATCTCGCTACTGCCTTGGAGACGACGACCTGGGCAGAAGCTGTTCAGGCAGATATTGCATTGGCGGACAAGAATGCAATTACTGGTGTTCCTGCACTTGTCTTTAGCGAGAAATATCTTGTGCTGGGTGCCCAACCAGAGCAGGTGCTCAAACGCGTTATTGCAGCCATACGAAAAGAAGCACAGAATGGAAAGGAGCGTGAAGAGATTTGATGTCGTCTATGGTATATCACTGGAGAAACAAACGATTTCCAGGTCGTCAATTTGTTGTCGACGACCTGAGAACTTCAGTTGTATTCTCTGGTTTCTTCACGAGTAGATTGAGCACCAGTTCATTGATGTCCTCCTCAATATTGTGCTTTGTCGAGAATGTGCAAGAATGTGTAAGAACCGATCGTAAACGCTATTTGGCTCAATTTGTCGTTTGCCCATTTCTCAGGAGTGACCTATGGTGAACCAACCAATGCTGGCTCAAGACGAAACCGTTGGAATGATTGAGCTGGTGGCGACATTTGACGGACCCATGCCAACGGGGGTCAGCGTCTCTCATACAGGGCGCATATTTGTGAACTTCCCCAACTGGGAAGATCCTCTTCCATTTACTATGGCTGAACTTCAAGATGGACACCCTGTTGCCTACCCCAATGCGGAGATGAATCATTTTGACGAGTCCAGCCTGTCCACCGTGCTGATTTCGGTTCAGAGCATTGTTGTAGATCCCAAAGATCGTTTATGGATTCTTGATACAGGGGCTCCCCACCATAAGATCATTGCTTATGGTGGACCGAAACTGGTGGGAATCGATCTCAAGCAGAACCGCGTGATCAAAACGATCTTGTTTCTGGCTGACGTGGCTGTGTCTACCACCTATCTCAACGACATCCGTTTTGATTTACGCCGTGGATCTGAAGGGATGGCCTTTATTACCGATTCATCCCCCCTCTCGAGTGCGCTTATTATCGTCGATCTGGCTTCAGGTCAGAGTTGGCGGCGTTTACACAATCATAGCACGACACTTCCTGAAGAAGGGTTTCTGCCGATGGTGGAGGGACAACCATTGATGTTGCGACCGCCTGATGGACCACCGACACCCTATCACTCGGGGGGTGATGGCATTGCGATTGCTGCGGATGGCTCCCGTTTATTCTACTCAGCACTCATGAGTCGTAGGCTCTACAGTGTCAGCGTCGATGCGCTCGTAGAGAGGGCCAGGAGCGAAGAAGATGTGATAGCAACGATCGTAAACGAGGGAGACAAAGGTGGTGCTGGGGATGGAATGGAAACTGATGCGAAAAATCGACTATACATGAGCAACTACGAGCAGAATGCAATTGTGCGCCGCCGTACTGATGGTCTTTACGAGACACTGGTTCATGATGCCCGGCTACTCTGGCCAGATACACTTTCGCTCGCTCACGATGGTTACCTCTATTTTACTGTCAACCAGCTCCATCGCAGTCCACGCTTTCATGAAGGGAAAGACTTGCGTCAGAAACCGTATTGTCTGTTCCGCTGTCGCGTTGATGCACAACCGGTGCTTCTTGGGGAAGGCGTATATATATAACGGAAGATCGGGAGCAAGTCGCCCACTTCCTGGCAACTTCTCAGGCCTTCGGAGCGGGAGTAACGCTAGCACAGATATTGGCATCTCCGTATGCGTTGATAGGCACAGTAGACCAGATCTGCGAGCAGGTGTTGGCCCTGCGCGAACGGTATGGAATCTCGTATCTGAATGAAAGGAAAACAGTATGACACCAACCAGTGAGCGTCGTACCATGCAACTTGATCCCCATATCCTGGACTTCCTCCAGGGACTTGAGGCTCAGGGTGAGACACCGATCTACACCCTTTCGCCAGCGGACGCGCGCAATGTCCTCCTTAGTATTCAGCGATCTGTCGATGTGACCACGTTGCCAGTCGACAGTGAGAATCGTATCATTCGTGGCGGCCCAACCAGCGAGATTTCGCTGCGTATTGTCCGGCCACAAAGTGCCAGGGGACTGCTTCCAGGGGTTATGTACTTCCACGGTGGTGGATGGATTCTGGGCGATAAAGAAACGCACGATCGTCTCGTGCGTGAGATTGCCAATGGCGCACAGGCAACCGTGGTGTTTGTGGACTATGCGCGCTCGCCTGAGGTCAAATATCCGGTTGCCATCGAGCAGGTTTACGCTGCGACGAAGTGGGTGGCTGAACATGGAGCTTCGGTGGGTGTTGATCCATCACACCTTGCAGTGGCAGGCGATAGTGTCGGAGGGAATATGGTCGCCGTGACGACCTTACTTGCCAAGGAACGCGGTGGTCCCCAGATCGATTTCCAGATTCTCTTGTATCCGGTGACGGATGCCAACCTCGAGAATCAGTCGTATCGGGAATTTGGAGAGAATGGATACTGGCTCACTCGTGAGGCGATGAGGTGGTTCTGGGATAGCTACGCACCAGCAGCAGAGCGTGACAATCCGACAGTCTCACCACTGCAGGCATCACTCGATCAACTCGGAGGACTCCCTCCAGCACTGCTTCTGACGAACGAGAATGATGTTTTGCGCGATGAGGGAGAAGCCTATGCCCACAAACTGATGGCAGCAGGTGTACCAGTAACAGCAACCCGGCTCCTTGGGGCGATCCACGACGTAGCGTTGATTAATCCAATTACAGAGACGTCTCCTGCGCGAACTGCTATTGCCCAGGTCAATGGCACTCTGCGTAAGGTATTTGCTCAGTAAGGTCCATGAGCGTTAGTAACAGAAGAGAGAAGGATATGGTAGGCTGGAAGAACCAATGCTCGATGAACATGAGGAATACCCAACGGTGACAATCAGCCTTCATTGTCTCCACTCAAGATCGGGTTTTGACCCCCGAGGGGATTGTGTTGGACATCAATGCGGCCCCTTTAGACGATGCGCAGGTCCGACGCGAGGAGGTGATTGGCAAACCGCTCGCCGAAGCCCCTGGTGGTCCTGTTCTCCTGCCAGTCAAGAACAGCCGCGTAACTTGAGGAAACACGTAAACAATCCAGCAGAAAAGAGGAAAAAGATGATTTGTATGACCATGATCTTTAGAATCATTCCAGGCAATGAGGACGAAGCCATGAAATTGATGGACCAGCTCGTTCGCCATACACGAACTGATCCAAACATCTTGCTTGCCGATGTCTATCGCTCACAAAACGAGTCACGCAAATTCTTCGCCTATCTCCAGTTTACCGATCAAGCGGCACTTGATTCCCATAGAGGCAGTGCATATTATGGAGAATATGTACTGACGAGTTTGTACGGGATGCTAGAGACTAGCAGCCTGACCGTTGAGACATACAAACCACTATTCCACCATGAGTACCACCTAAAATAGTGTATTTCCTTCGTCCGTTTGCATCCGATGAAATTGGTAAGTAAGCTGACAAGTGAGCAGGGTTTAAGGTAACGAGTGGTTCTGGCTCAATCTGGTGATAGACTCTTCAATAGTGTGGCAGACACGCTGAATCTGAGCTTGAAAAACGGGAGAAGCCGGAAAGATAAGCTCATCCTTCACCAAGATTGGGCCAGATCCTCATCCGCCTTGGATGCAGACAGGTGAAAGCACAATAAAAAGTCAGCTCTTCTCACCGAAGAGAGCCCCGCTGAGATCGACCTCACTTAGATCAGCATCTGTCAGATTGACCTTGTTGAGATTGGCTCCAAAGAAATTGGCACGGCTCAGCTTAGCCCGACTGAGATTGGCCTCGTTCAGATGGACTCCTCTCAGCGTTGCACCGAAGAGACGAACGAGCCCCAAATCAGCTCCACTCAGATCAGCCCCCCTCAAATCAGCATGGTTCAAATCAGCCCCGTTGAGGGTTGCCCCCCGGAGATTGGCTCCACAGAGATTGGCCTCACTCAAATTGGCCTCGTTCAAGTCGGCCGCACTCAGGTTCGCTCCGCTCAGAATGGCCTGATGCAGATTCGCTTGACTGAAGATGGTCCCAGCCAGGGTCGCCCCGCTCAGATTCGCCCCGGCCAGGTCCGCTCCAGTGAAGTCCGTTTCGCTCAAATCAGCCCCCTCAGATCAGCTCTGCCGAGGAGGGCCCCTTCCAAGTCGAGATAGGCTAGATCGATGCCTTTTAGATTGAGGTTATGTCCACCATCCAGCTTTTCAAGTCTTCCTTCTCTGGCTAGGAGTCGATCGATATCCGCCCGTGTCAAAGGAGAAGACGATCCTCCAGTTGTATTTGATCTCTCAGTCTCCATTCTCATGCTCCCAGATCTTGACTGTAAAATGCCTCACCCACCCAGACAAATTAGAGGAGGTATGGACCTCAAGGACTAATCATCCCGAGTCGTTCCATCTGCTTGCGGACGAGGTCATTCAATTCATCCTCTTCAACTCTAGGCCCATTAAAGACGTATTGGGTGTTGCATGTGTTCTCCAAGTGTTGCTCCACCTGCTTGTCTCTCTGCTCCATTGCGGAGCATCTCGCGAGCGTCATGCTATTCGGCTAGCTGCTTGAAGTGCAGCCAGCAAGGCATTGTGTTCCCAGGAACCGCGATACAAGATGCCATTGATGAAGAAGGTGGGGGGTGCCTTGCACGCCACTGCGTTCGCCCCCTTACACATCCTCCTCAATGCGGTCGAACCCACGTTGTCTGCTCATGTCCCGTGCATACGGCAGCCTCTCCAGATCAACCGCTTCGGCAAACCGGGCCACATCGGCATCCGTAAGGGTATGCTGGTGGTGGAAGATGTAATCGTGCATCTCCCAAATTTGCCCTGTGCAGTGGCGGCCTCGGCCGCTAGAGCCGCGTGCAGTTTATCTTCTTCAGACGCATCAATGATCCTTATGTATGCGAGTAGTATACCCAAGGAGCGTTATGAAAACGTAAACGCTACCGTTATGAGCACGAGGACGGTTCCATCAGGCTTGCTGTTTGTTGCGGAAAGCTAGTTGTAAAAACGGAAAACAGTGGGCGACTTGCTCTGGCCTGAGCAATCCACCTGAAAGGCAAGAACTATGACAACGCAGCGGACACCATCGAAGAAAGATGAGTGCAAGCCTAGAGTTATCTATCACAGTTCCCTGATTAGGACTTTATGCATCAGATCGAGTGACTGTGATAATAAAACTTTAGGGCTGGTTATTCTGCAATAACCCTTGCTTTGTGCGTATCTGCACGGTAGACTGATCCCATACCTCCCTGTCCAATGGCCTGGCGAATGTGGTAACGCCCCTTTAAAAGTATTCCAGCTAGAGGCTCATCCGCCGTACTGAAATGAGAGCTGCGGTGACAATTGGTACATGGATGAGGTCTTCCTCACGATTCGTGGCAAGCAACATTACCTGTGCTCACTAGACGATAAATCGGCGCGCCATACACCCCCAAAGGGGGCGCGGCGTGGCACCTCTGTGATTGCTTCCCCCTGCTTACCTGGCGCCGCTGCCGCGGACGAAGTGGCCGGGGGTCGCGCCGGTGTGCTGGCTTTCGCGGATGACGCGTGTGCCGTTAACCCAGACGTCGCGTACGCCAATGGAGAGCTGGTGCGCGTCCTCGAAGGTGGCGCGGTCGGCGATGGTCTGGGGATCGAAGAGGACCACATCGGCGTAGTAGCCGGGGAGGAGCAGGCCGCGCTCGCGTAGGCCCAGCCGCGCGGCGACGGCCCCGCTCATCTTGCGAATGGCCTCTTCCAGGGTCAACTGCTGCTCCTCACGCACGTACTTTGCCAGGACACGGGGGTAGGTGCCGTAGGCGCGTGGGTGCGTGGAACCATGCGGCTTCGCCCAGGCGGGATCGACGCCGCCCGCGTCGGTGGAGATCTTCACCCAGGGCTGGCGCAGGCCAAGCGCCACATTGGCCTCATCCATACTAAAGTAGATGGTGAAGATGCGTTGCTGCTCTGAGATCAGCAGATCGAACACTGCATCAATCCAACACTGGCCGCGCATCTCCGCGATCTCCGAGAGGCGCTTCCCCACATATTGCTGGTTCTCGGGTCGCTCGAAGCCGATGGGCATCACGCCCTCGGGACCGATGCCATGTGCCATGGCCTCCCACTCGCCCGAGGGGTCAAGCACCTCGGCGCGCACCTTTTCGCGTATGGTGGGATCGCTGAGCCGCTGGTACAGCATGCCGCCTTCTGCCAGCCAGGGAGGAAGAACGGAGCTCAGACCTGTTCCCGAGCCGGCATAGGGATACATATCCGCGGCCACATCGACGCCCGTGTCGCGTGCGCGCTGAATGCGCTCAATGGCGAGTTGCATCTTCTGCCAGTAGTGACTGCCACTGGCCTTGAGGTGATAGATCTCGACGGGCACATGTGCCTCGCGTCCGATGCTGATGGCCTCCTCGATAGCCTCTAGCAGTTGCTCGCCCTCTGAGCGCAGGTGCGTGATATAGATACCGCCATAGCGCCCGGCGACTTTTGCGATCTCGATTAGCTCCTCAGTAGAGGTGTACGTATCGGGGGGATAGATCAGTGCGTAGGAGACGCCGAAGGCCCCATCCTCCATGGCCTCGGCCATGACGCGGCGCATAAGCTCAAGCTCGTCATGCGTGGGATCACCCATGCGCAAACCCATGGCATACTCGCGCAGCGTGCCACCACCCAGAAATGAGCCCACGTTGGGGGAGACACCGCGCTCGACCATGGCCTCAAGCCCGTGGCGAAAGCGTGTCCAGCCCTTCGCTGGTTCGATCCAGTCACGCACCAGCTCGCGCTCCTTAGGCGAGAGGTCGGCGAAGCTATCCATAATTTGGCCTCCCACGGGGGCAGGCGACCAGCCTTCGCCCATTACCTCTGCCGTCACTCCCTGGGTGATCTTGGAGAGGTCGCGTGGATCGTGCAGCAATGGCACATGCGAGTGGCTGAGAATGTCGATAAAGCCAGGGCAGACGACCAACCCCTCCGCGTTGACGACCTCGCGAGCCTTCGCGGACGAAATATGGCCGGGAGGCGCGATCTCGCAGATGCGCTCCCCGGCGATTGCTACATCCCCGTAGAACCATGGGTTTCCCGTGCCATCAACAATTCGTGCCCCGCGAATCAAGATATCAATGCTGCCAGTATTCATGTGTGCCTTCCTCGCTTTTGTAAATCCCACAGCTTTGCGGTTCATGCGCACTTTGTGTGGGAAGACACATCGCGATGAAAAACCCGCAGACGGAGCAAATCAAAATTTGCTCTTCCATACATTTGTCGTTTGATCAGCTTGAGCCGATTCACCTGACCCTCAACCATCCCGTTGCTCCAGGGCAGGATCAAGCCTGCCTCAACCGCCTCGATGTCGGATCTGATGCCTCTGGCAAACGTATGAAGATCTGACAGAGGTGTCGAGAGAACCGCATCGAGCCAGGCATCGAGCTGGCCTCCTTTGCGGGTACGCAGCATCTCGGCACATTGCTGGACGAGTTGGTAGGCCAGAGCGACTTCTTCATGGATCTGACACCGTTGTTCAAGAGCGTGTTGCTCTTTTGCTGTCAGCTTCTCAGGCCGACGAAGAAAAAGCCACATGGCCTCTCGTGGGGAGAGAGCCAAATGAGGCTGCTCATCTTTCCTGGAGGGAATACGTTGCCATTTCTGTTCTTGTGGGAACACACGCAAAAGCATATGCCTCATCGCCTCATATGACCCCTGATACCCTCTTTCCCGAAGTTCTTGATGAAGCTGGACCATATTGTACCATCCTTGAGCCCTTCTTTGCTGGATAGAAGGAAGAAAACGATCAAGTTTGCTCGACTGTTGACGGGATGTGCGTTTGGGAAAGTGTCCTGCCGCCAACCAACTCTGAACGGTGCTGGAGCCCATGCCAAGACGATCTGCTATGGCTTGATGAGACCATCCTTGCTCTCGCAGCGTGATGACCTGTTCATAGCGAGCCAACCGTTCCTCTTCTCTCACCCCTCGAATAGCTGCGAGTTCAGGGGTGACCTTGAGAGGCTGTTTGATGGGAGGCCCAGCTTTCTGCTTTTGGCTCCCTTCTTGTGAAGCTTTAGCGGCAGGCTTTCGGCGAAAAGCAAGCAGATGACGGGTGAGCAGGCCCTGGACAGCATCACCCAGATTTTTGTGGGATGGGAAGCCGACGAGGTATCACAACGAAGTGACCCTTTTTCGACCTCCTTCCCCCAAACCCGGCGTGCCAATTTCTCGGCACCGGGCTTTCCAGCGTCATCTTTTACGCGAATTTGACATAGGCTTTCGTCTCATCTGTCTTCCATAGGTTACATCCTGGTGGCAGGTTGCGCACAGCACCAGCGTTTTGCGTTTTCGTGCCGCCATGATTTTGACCCATGCCGGTTTTTCTCGTCCGTCATAGGTCGCCAGGTCTTTGAGCGCTCGAATATGATGCACCTCGATTCGCTCTACGTCTCCTGTGGTTCCACAGTACTCGCAGGTGTCGGCAAGGAGCCGTTTTTCTAACTCTGATCGGCCTGGACCCAGGAACATCTGATGGTCTGTGAGCGGTGCCTTGATATCCCAGTGAAGCGAAATTCCACCCCATTGTGCGATTAGTGGTTTCTTGTCCTCTCGTTCAATTGTGATTTGAAGGACCTTAAAGGATTTCTTTTCCACACGGACCGTCGCCTGATATTTTCGGTAGACTTTTGGCACTGACACCTTGTGCTTTGTTGCCAGGGTTTTCGTCAGCGACTTCTCCATGACTCCTTCCAGCGTCGTAAAACGATGGAGATTGTACGCTAATCGGTAGTACTCGACCAGTCCACGGTGTTCTGCCTGATACAGGGCAATGATGCTAAAGTCGCTGTCATTGATGAGTTCCGTGCGGTGGAGGACTTTCTGATTGTGGGATCGGTAGCGTTGACATTTGGCCTTGATGACCTCTTCAGGGACTCGTAATCCAATACCTCCATTCAGCGTTCTTCGATCTCGTCGATCTCGGTAGGTATCCTCTTGAAGGGTATGGATTTCGTAGTTGAGAAACCGTGCTGTTTCCGTCCTTGCATGGCTGATGAGCGTTTTAGCTTCTGAGAGTTCAAGCTTGAGTTCTTCTTCCAAAAAGACGCTCAATCGCTGTTTGATCTCTTCTGCCTCTCCTTTCGTCCCTACGAATCCTAAGAGAAAATCATCCGCGTACCTACAATACCGTAATCGCCGGTAATCGGGGTCTTGAGGATCAATTGAGGAGAGCTTCTGCCCCTGTTTCCTCACACGGTGGGCTTCTTCTTTTCGTCCTTTTCGAGCGAGGTAAGAAGCTCGATGCATGAGTTTTTCGTAGGCTTTGTTGGCTTTCCTCTTGGTCCCTTTCGTGTACTGAGGGATGAGCACGTTTTCCACGAATTTGTCTAACTTGTCCAGGTACAGATTGGTCAGAATCGGGCTGACAATGGACCCCTGGGGGGTACCGCTGTATGTCTGATTCCATCGCCAATCTTCGAGGTATCCTGCTTTGAGGAGGCCGCTGATGAGGCGAAGAAACCGTTCATCTTTGATGGTTTCTCGCAAGATAGAGAGCAACAGGTCATGAGAGAGCGCGTCAAAGCACTTCGATATGTCGCCCTCGATGAACCAGACACTCCCCACCCAGTTGTGGTAGATTTCCCGTAGTGCGGTATGGCATCCTCGTTCTGGCCGGAACCCGTGAGAATGGGGGCTAAATTGAGGCTCTAGATAAGCATCTAGGAGGAGACGAATCACCTCTTGCACCAATTTATCTGACCAGGATTGCACACCCAATGGGCGCTTGGTGCCATTCTTTTTCGGGATGTAGACCCGTTTGGCTGGACTCCATCGATAGCGTTCATGCCGAAGATCATCGATGATCTTAGTGATTTTATCCATGCCCATGCCGTCGGCGGTTTCCTCTGTCGTTCCTTTGGTTAAGGCTCCATCATTACGATAGATGCGACCGTATGCCGTCAGGAACAAATCAGGATTGTACAACAGTCGGTAAACGCGCTCCAAAGGCAACCGTTTCTTGCCCCGTTCGCGTAAGAGTTGCAGGATGGTTTGGGTTTCGCGCATCACGCGCCCCTTTCCCCGCTCAACTCGATGACACCTACCCTGGATACCTTTGTCAAGGGTATCCTCTGACTTGATTTCTCAAGCTGCCCCTTCCCCAAGTACGTAGCTTTCCTACGCTCAGAGTACTACGGGGGTTCCGAACGCATAGGTCTCGCGACCCGTAGCGTTTCCCGCATTCTCGCTTGTCCGACGTGCTAGCACGTTGTAGGTGCCCTTTCGCCTCCTTAAATGAGATCATTTCCCATCGCTTCCCGAAGAGAGCGTTCCACTGGTCTGTACAACCCCAGTGTATTGCACACCCCTGATGAACTGATGTGTATTTCGGGAACGTTGCAACAGGCGCTATGTACAACAACGAGCGTTCCTTACCGCCGCTGGTAGGCTAGGTTCGGCAATTCAGCTTCACCATGACGCGCAAGACACACAGACCGTGCCGTAAACGCCTTCGGGCACGTCTGCCTTTGTCGCATGCTACGGTCCTCTTTGGGTTTCCCCGCCAAGTAAGCGACCGTCTTAGGGGTCTTCGCTCTCAACCCCTCCTTTCTCTGAAAGGTATCGAAACAAGCGCCTATGCGGCGCACCAGCAGATGGAAACGGTCGGCCACCTGAATGGCTCCCGGTGCGCCGAGGCTTCGCCCTTCTGCATACTTGCTCCCACGATCACGGCTGGCAATTTGTACCCCAGGGTGCTCGCGCAGCCAGTTTGCCAGGGTCTCCGCTTCCCGATCCGGCAACAGATCCACTGGCTGATGGAGCTGGAGATCGATGAGGATGGTTCCATAGGTATGCCCTCGTCTCCACGACCAGTCATCAATGCCAAGAACCTGAGGAACAGGAGCTGGAGGCAAAGGAGATCGTCGAAGCAAACGTAATAAGGTATCACGGCTTACTTGACAGGCAAGTGTCGCTGTCTGGTAGGCTCCCGGCTTGCCTCCAAGGCTGAAAGCCAGTTCTCGCAACACATGGGTTTGGCGAAGCGTTCGTCGTGGCTTATGCACGACGAGCCCTGCAAAGGGCTCTGCAAACGTTTTGCGCTCACACTGGGTATTTGGGCACAAGAAACGGCGAACACGGAGGTGTAAACGAACAGCGTATGTCAGGCAAGGCAAGTCCGCAGGCTTGCGCACATAAGAACCATGCACCTTGGTTGATGAAAAGCCACACACAGGGCACGCTCCGCATAATCGGGTTGATCGGAGAGAAACGATCAATACATTGTCCTCAATGGTCACTTCTTCGATGATCACATCGGGGTTATCAGGAAACAAGACGCTTGTGAGAAGATTCATTGGTACTTTCATGAAGAGGAAGACAACAGCGAGAAAACCTCCTCTATTTTATCACCTTTGCGCTCCCACACAAAGTGCGCATGAACCGCTTAATCTCAAAATTTACAGCTGTGCCAGTACCTCGTCTTATATGGCAATATTTGTCGCGATCAGGGGTATTCTGATACAGCCATTACCTTTTACAGCCATTACCTTTTTCTTGAAAAAGCCATCGTATTAGCCAGTGAAAGGGGTTATACCGAACTTGGCGCCAAGGCCTATTACTTAAAAGGATATGCCGAGTTTGATAAATGGGGCATCCAGCCCAATCGCATGGAAGATCGCGCCCATTTGTATCGCGCACAAACCTCGTTTCAAGCTGCCCTCTCGCTTGCGAAAGAAAGTCAAAACAAGAACGGATTTCATGGTCCGTTCTTGAGTGCTGTTCTGGCCGAATCGGGATTGGTGCATGCCTATGCGGATCAAACATCTATGGAGAAAAAGCAGGCCTTACAGACGATGGATGATGCGAGCTCTTGCATTGGCAGGCCCGATTTTCAGCGGGATTGGCAGTTCATGAACGTGAATGCCGAATGGTACCATATCGATAAAGCGGAAGCATATGTGGCGGTCGAGTGGGGGAAAGAAGCGCTCCGAGAAATCCACCATGTTGATCGCAGTGATGTCCAGAAGAGACGTCGCTATGTCTACACCGATATTGTTGAGGCTGATGCGTACCTGGCGCAGGACCAGGTAGAAATGTGCGTCGCTTGCGCGGAGAACGCATTGAGCCTGCTGGAAGATATCCAATCGTTTGTATTTATTACACGGATCGCTAATATTCATACGGCTTTAATACATGACCATTGATACGCAAATAGCCTCGATGTCGCTCGCCTGGGTGCTAAGCTATTGAAAGAGCATGTATGAGAGCTTCACTGCTGTTGCAGGACCGGAAAGAGGCGTTTGATGATGTCGATTGATCATGCACCTGAAAAGCGATAAGAGAAAGGGGTCTGTACTGTGCCTCAGGACGTGCTTCGTCGGCGCATGAATTTGTGCCTGTGGCGCAAACTGCATGATGGGATATCTGCGTGATCATCGCTCCCAAGCTATGGTGTTGACGTGTTTTATGAACCTGGATGTTACCCTCCCAGGAACCATATTGCTCTGTCAATCATGCTTTGCAACGTTGCCTGTTGGAGAGGGTGACTTCTTTTTCTCAAGGGATGGGTAAAGCCGTTTGAGCTTGATACGGGCATCAGCGGTGGTAAAACGCCAATTGACCGTGATGGCCTCCTCATTGCGCTTCTGTTGCCAGGCATGAACCTCACGCTCCAGTTCCTCCTGGGTTCCAATGCGACGAGAGAGACACTGGCGCGCCAGGGCGGAGAGCTCAATCTCAGCCATGTTGAGCCAACTTCCATGCACAGGAGTATCATGGATTTCCAACGTGCGGAGGATGCGACGTGCCTCAGTCGGAGGAAAGGTCTGATACAAAGCAGAGGGCGTGTGGGTACTCAGATTATCCATCACGAGCACGATCTTCTCGGCATCGGGATACTCAACATCCACCAGTTCACGGATGAAATGGGCCCAGTCCTCGCTCGTCCGACGCTCTGTCACGTTGACAAAGCGTTTGCCAGCCAGCGGTTCACACGCCAGGAAGATTTTGCGCATGCCGGCAGCTTCAAAGGTGTAATCAACGCGTTCTGGTTGCCCCGGTTGCATCGGCAGGGGCTCGCGTTTGTCCTGCAGGAGTTGTTTGGCGCTTTCATCCATGCACACCTGGGGAAAACGAGGATCATAGAGACGCGTGTAGACTTCCAGCACATCTTCCATGCGCCAGACAAAGGCGGCGCTGGCTTCGGGAGGAATACACCAGCATTGTTTTAGCCAGGGCTTGAGTTCATTTTTTTGAGCGTTTTGCGCACAGTTTCGTGGCTCACCTGCTCGACATAGCCCAATTCCACGAGCCGATTGGCCAGCAAACGCAAGCTCCAACGGGCTTGTCCAGTCGGGCAGGGACTGCAGGAGAGCGCAATGAGATGGGCTTCTTGCTCCCCATCCAGGGCTTGCGCTCGCCTTTGCGTGTGAAGACGGTGGTTGAGGGCATCGTCCAGGCCATGATTGACGAAGCGCTCGCGAATACGGATTACGGTGTAGCGGCTCATCTCGAAGGCCTCCGCCACTTGCTCATCGGTCCAACGGGGACCAGGAGCATTGCGATCGATTTTCAAAAGAATACGAGCATGCGCTTGTTGTCTCACAGGAGCTTTGCCTCCAGCCAGCAATTGCTGCAACAAAAACCGCTGTTCTTCGCTCAACGCGACTTCATACTTGTGTGGACGCTCTCTCATCTGTCTCTCCTAGAAAAATAGAATGGAGTTTCCAGGATAACAGAAAAACTCTCCTGTTGCAAACCATCCTTGACAGAGCATTAGCAGATCCGCTTACTTCTTGCAACACAACCCTTCTGGCAAACATTGCTCTACATGGAATGGAAGAAGCTCTTGAAGTGAAATACAATAGCAAAGGAGAAATCACCGGGAAACGGGCCATTGTGAGATATGCAGATGATTTTGTCTGTTTCTGTGAAACGAAGGAAGATGCCGAAATAGTACGAGAACTCCTTTCAAAATGGCTGACACAACGAGGTCTCTCCCTCTCAGAGGAAAAAACCCACATAGTTCACCTCACTGAAGGACTCAATTTCCTAAGTTTTAACATCAGACACTACCCAGCGCCTCAAACAGCAAAAACGGGATGGAAACTTTTAATCAAACCCAGCAAAGAAGCGGTGCAGGAATTACGGCAGAAACTATATGACCAATGGAAAATGGCACAGGGAACCAATGTACAATCGGTTCTGACCAAGCTCAATCCAATCATCCGTGGATGGGCCAATTACTATCGAACTGCTGTAGCAAAAGAGATCTTTGGCCAACTAGATCAATGGATGCAACACAAAGCAATCCACTACACCAAACGGCTACACCCCAATAAATCCGCAAAATGGAGGCACCGCAAGTATTGGGGCCAACTTCATCTAGATCGGTTTGGACTCCTGGGTGTTTGGCGACAAGCAAAGTGGAGGCTATCTGCTCAAGTTTAGCTGGTTCCCCATTGAGCGACACACACTGGTCAAAGGCAGGTCATCACCCGATGACCCGTTTCTCAAAGACTACTGGATGAAACGACAGGCAGCAAAAGCTGGCGATCTGACGTTTTCCAAACAGAAGTTAGCCAAGAGACAGAAAGGCCGATGTCTAGAATGTGGAGAATCGCTCTTCAATGACGAAGAGCTTCAAGTTCACCATCGCCTCGCAAAATCCCATGGGGAAAAGATAGCTACAGCAACCTGGCACTGGTTCACTTGCTCTGCCATCAGCACATTCATGCCGTGACCGAACGAGCGATGCGCGACTGCCAGAAGTACAACGATCGGGAACTTCTGAAAGACGAAAGCGCAACCACTCAACGGGTAAAGCAAAAAGAGAAGAAGGAGCCGTGTGGTTCGTGATGTGCTCAAGTTGGGTGCGCTGAGAGGTACCCGCCCAGTTTCTAGGGGAGGGAGTCGTAGCAATACGACTTCCTTACCCGACTGTAAATTGTGTCTTTCTCTCATCAAGCTGATGGTGATGGTTTTGCTCGTACAGGAGGGACGCCATTAGGCTCGCCAGCTACAGAAGGCATTGATCTCTTCAAAATCGCGAACCGCTCCATTTCGGAGTGGGTTCCCAGCTTCAAGCTGAGCAGCGCGGCGGCACCGGTCAAGCGCCCATTCTGTAGCCAGCTCGAAGAACAATTACTTTTGTGGCTTGAGTACCATCCTCTAGTGGTCAGCTATGCACGTGGCGATATTGGCCCGCAGTTTGCCGCAGCCTATCGACTGCCGATCCCCAAGCACGCGCCGTTCGCCATTGGCTATGCGTTCGAGGGGAAACCACACGAGTATCTGCCTGATGTGGTAGGCCGTCTTTCGGACGGAACGCCATTCATTGCCGAGGCGGGCATGGAAGACGATAAACGCAGTGATCGCAACCTTGCCAAAGCCGAGGCTGCTCGCCGTTTGTCACCGGTCGTCCCTCTTTTAAATAAAGGAAACGTATGAACTGTCGTGTAGATAAGGAGAGTCACCATAATGCCAGACGCTGTATTTGCCGAGCCTAAACTTGCCGAACTCTATGACCTCTTCGAGGGATTGGATCGACCAGACCTTGCTCCATATCTAGCCATGGCAGATGAGTTCCACGCTCATTCTGTTATTGACTTGGGATGCGGAACTGGGAATCTTGCCTGTCGCCTTGCGGCACTTGGAAAAGAGGTCGTTGGCATCGATCCGGCTGCCGCCTCGTTGAGCGTTGCGAAGCGGAAAGCGTATGCCGACCGAGTTCGTTGGATCACGGGTACTGCAAAGCAGCTTCAAGGATTGAGTGCTGACCTCATCACGATGACTGGCAATGTGGCACAAGTATTCGTTACGGACGAGGAATGGATGGCGACTCTTCGCGCGTGTCGCGATGCACTTCGCCCGCATGGGAGGCTTGTCTTTGAGACGCGGAATCCAGATAAGGAAGTATGGAAGGGCTTGAACCGAGAGCAGACCTACACGACGATTGAAGCGCCTGAAATCGGCACGGTCGAGTCCTGGGTGGATTGGGTGAACGTGCAGCTACCGCTCGTCTCTTTTCGCAGCATATACGTATTTCATAAGGACGGGAGCACAATGACATCCGAGTCAACGTTACGGTTCCGCACTCAATCAGAAGTTACAGAGACACTTTCCCGTGCTCAATTAACGGTGGAAGCGGTTCGAGATGCCCCCGACCGCCCCGGCCAAGAGTTCGTCTTTATTGCTCATCAATGAGACGAGCAAGCTTACGAGGTCCAGTACTACGTAAGCTGCTACGTTACTCTTGTTGACTTCTGCTTGAGTAAGGGGTGGAGATCCCATCGTTATTTCCACTCTTCTCTCCTCATACCCCAGGTGTGAAGCGGTTTGCTCAAGACAATATGTCTCAGTGCTCACATGGGAAAGCAAGTGTTTCCAATGGTGTAAATATTGGAGGGCCAACCTTGCTTACTTGGCAGGCATTTACCAACTGCGTACTTGAGCGAGCTGGAACGCCGTGCTGCGCTCGTACCTTAGTTCTTCATTTACAAGATACCGAGGGCAGAAGCTAGATAGGAAGCGCTTTTTCAAACGGCAATGATTATGTTGATCACTCTTCGCGCTAATTGATCACTCGTGGCCTCAAAACTTGACCACTCTTGGGGTCTTACACACTCCTGGTGAAGCTCGCTTGCTACTGATATGACAGTAGATCGTTCTACATCAATAACACTTGTAGAAGGATTGTCGTATGAAGAAGAAGGAAACGCCTGCCCCGCTTGCCTTGCCAGAGGAACTGAAAGTAACAGAGATTGCAATGATCGATGAGGTTTTCACCATTACCGCCCATTCTACGCGGAGTGCTCCCTGCTGCCCTCTCTGTGGCATTCCAGCACAACGATTCCATAGCCATTACTTCCGCCGGATCACGGATCTCCCGTCCGGTGGAAAGCGTGTCTGTTTGCGCGTTCTGGTCCGCAAATGTTTTTGTGACGTGAGCACGTGTGCACGCAAAATCTTTGCCGAGCGTTTGACTCCTTTTGTGGCACCGCTGGCACGAGTGACAGCCCGCCTGTTTCAAGTCGTTCAAGCACTTGGTCTGGCGACGGGCGGGATGCCGGGAGCACGTTTAGCTCAGCGTTTAGGGATCAAAACCTCCTGGATGACGGTTCTTCGTCGGATTATGGCTCTTCCAACAGGGCCAATTCAACAGGTAATCGAGCTTGGGATAGATGATTTCGCGTTCCGGCGTGGGCGAAAATATGGCACAATCCTGGTAGACATGCGAAGTCACAGGGTCATTGATATTCTGCCTGATAGATCGGCTGAAACCGCTGCTGCCTGGATAGCGGCTCATCCAGAAATTGAGCTGGTGAGTCGAGATCGGGGAGGGGACTATGCCTCAGCAGCGAAAACTGCCGCTCCCCAGGCAGTGCAGTGCGCGGATAGGTTTCACGTGCTCGTGCGCCGCATAGGCGCGTATTCGATTCTTTTCGGAGAAAGGGGAGGTTGAGAGCAAATGACCTCTGGGGCGGTGGCTTACCTGGCGGGAAACCTCAAGGGGACAATAGCATGCCACAAAGCCGGGCTTGCCTGAAGGCGTTTACGGCAAGGCCCGATTGCCCCGCGCATCATGGTGAAGCTGAATTGCCGAACCTAGCCTACCAGCGGCGGTAAGGAACGCTCGTTGTTGGAGATAGCGCCTGTTGCAACGTTCCCGAAATACACACCAGTTGAGCAGGGGTGTGAAATACACTGGGATGGATGAGACCAGTGGAACGCTCTCTTCGGGAAGCGATGGGAAATGATCCCATTTAAGGAGGCGAAAGGGCACCTAAAATGCGCTAGAACGTCGAATACGTGAGAATGCGGGATACTCCTCCCTGTGCAAGCAGAAGGAGTACAGAGCCATCGTAGTACTCGTGGAAGTTACGCCCCACCAAGGAGCGCCAGAAAGTGGCGTACAGGGGAAAGGGTGGCAGGGAGTACAGAAGAAGAGGGGATGTTGACGCGTGATGCGCCGATAAACAGTCCTCAGAGACTTCTGGAAACTGGAGAGCCCGTTGCATCGAAAGGTGCCCGGCGGGTTCGGGAAGGGGCCATCGGAAAAGGGCCGCGTTTAGCGGTACCTCGCTGGTGGCCTACTTCATAAGAATCTTGGAGAAGCTCTGGAGGGGCTGCTGGCCCGCCATCTGACTGCTCATCGCCGAGGTCAGGCCGAGAAGTCCCTGGCCCCTCCTCTTGCTGAAGCACAAGCGAAACAGCCACCCAGACTTCATCGGAAGGCCGCTGAGCTGAGTCAGGCGAAGCGGGAGGAGCGGCTTGCGAAATACGAGCAAGTCGTGGCATTACGCAAACAGGGCTTCTCGCAGACGGCTATTGGCGAACAAGTGGGCATTGGTCATATGACGGTCTCGCGCTGGTTAGCTCATGGCGCGTTTCCCGAATACCAATCGCCTCTGCGCAAGACGGGTGTTGATGTCCATCTCCCCTACCTGCGCGAACGGTGGGAAGCTGGTTGCCATAATATGGCGCAGTTGTATCGGGAATTGCGGGAGCGCGGCTACAAGCAATCGTATCAGTCAATGCATGACCAGTTGCTTCGCTTGCTTCCAGAAGGGAAGAAGAACGCGGCAAAAGTATGCAACCTCTCTCCAACGCCTCTCTCCTCAAAGTCTGCGGCTTTCCTTTTTCTTCGTCGGTCTGAAGACCTGAAGCCCGATGAACAAGAGGCGCTCATCACCCTCCGACACCTTGACCCAGAGATTGAGCTGGCCTACAACCTGGTTGAGCAGTTTGCCCAGATGCTGCGCACACGCACCGGAGAACGGCTGGAGGCTTGGCTTGAGCAGATCAGAGCGAGCCAGATTCGTGAATTGCAAGGGTTTGCTACCAGTGTTGAGCGAGACAAGGCCGCAGTGGTGGCAGGGTTGACCCTTCCCCAAAACAATGGATTGGTTGAGGGCCACGTCAACAAGCTGAAGCTGATCAAAAGGATGGGGTATGGACGAGCCGGGATCTCTCTGCTCCGCCAGCGCCTTCTTCATGCTTTCTAGAAGGGGAGAAGATTTCGCCGTGAAACATCAGGCCATATTGGAGAGCAAGCGAGCTTCACCAGGAGTGTGTAAGACCCACTCTTGGCCTTATTTACCATCCAGCCTGGGGTACGTCCCCCCTCTAGAGTTCGAGATGACCTATTTCCAGCAGGCACTTTTGTGACTTGGACCGTGGTCTCCCCTCAAGGGTGCAGTCCACTCTGAGACTGACGTCATCTCACGTGAGACGGACAACAACGCACGGTGAGAACCGACATGTGAGGATGATCAAGCACTTTGCTTGTTTGGACAAGTGCCTGCTGAAATCGTTCGACTGGACCAGACAAAAGAGTCGTCGTTTTCCTCCAAGAACATTCGCTCTTTTTGGCTGGAGCAAGGCATCCGCAGGCAGTGACATCCTGGTGTTTTGAGGTCTGAATCTATGAAGCAGCCAACTGAAGAAATGATAGGGAAAGTTTTGTGGCACGTCACCATGTCGTTGGACGGCTTTATCGCCGGGCCAGACGATGGGATGGACTGGGTAGCCCGATTTGCTGGTCCGAACCCAGTCGTAAACCAGGTCATCCGGACGACAGGTGCCGTGCTGAGTGGCAGACGAAGCTACAATGTGGGCCGGAAACCGGGACTACCACCAGAGTATCGGAAGGTCTTCGGAGGAGCCTGGATCGGACCTGTGTTCGTCCTGACGCATCACGCACCTGACGACGAAGAAGATGAGACGATCACGTTCCTCTCGGATGACATTCGATCCGCAGGTGCGACAGGCTTGCGAGCCACAGAGGGGAAGAATCTGCTGATCATCGGTGCCAGCCTTGCCCGTCAGTGTCTCGAGGCAGGGCTGATTAACGAGATCCTCGTGCATGTAGCGCCCATCTTGCTCGGTGATGGTGTCCGCTTCTTTGCCCGAAAGGCGGGCGAACAGGTTGCCTGAGAGACGATAGCCGCCTCACAAGCAGAACAACTGACCACCCTTCGTTTCCGCGTGAGAAAGGCATGCACAGAAGCAACAGATGGGGGATGAACGCACCTCTCCGGCCAAGGGCACGCTCGCCAGAGAGAGACCAGTTCCAAAACCTGGCAGAGCAAAATGGCTCCGTACTTTCCCTATAAAATGGCCCTTGTAGCAAGACCATTATCATTCTATACTGTTGCCAGGTACAGCACTTCGGAGCTCCATGCAGGTACATATCCATGCAGAAGCTCCCCTTTCGCTCAAGACTTCTCAGCGCCTGCGGCACTTCGTGCGTCATGTGTCGGTCCTGCTGGCGAGATCAGCCTGGGAATGCGCTGGAAGCATGAGGAAGAACAAGGAGACAGGTAAGAGATGAAAGCTATTCACCTCTATAGTCAGAGCGGACCCGATCAATTTGTGTTTGAAGATGCACCGAAACCTCAGCCAGGAGTGGGAGAAGTCCTGATTCGGGTCCATGCGACCAGTGTGATGTGGCAGGAACCTACCTGGCCGGAAACCTGGAAAACACCGGCTGGTATCGAACGTCAGCATCCCATACCAGGTCATGATGTTTCTGGCGAGGTCGTTGAAGTGGGGTCCGGCGTCACTGGTATCGCCGTAGGAGAGGCTATCTATGCGCTCACCGAATTTTGGCGGGATGGCGCGGCTGCGGAGTACACTGTCGCACGCGCGACTGATGTGGCGCCCAAGCCACGAACCCTTGGGCACCTACAGGCAGCCGGAGTCCCCCTGGTTGGACTGACCGCCTGGCAAGCGCTTTTTGAGCACGCAGGGCTTACCAGTGGGCAATCGCTTCTCATTCATGGTGCCGCTGGTGGCGTGGGAAGCATGGCGGTTCAAATGGCAAAGTGGGCTGGTGCCACTGTGATCGCGACAGCCTCTGCACGCAATCATGCATTCCTACGCACGTTGGGAGCCGATGAGATCATTGATTATACCACCACGCGTTTCGAGGATGTGGTGCGTGATGTTGATATGGTGCTTGATACCATCGGCGGTGAGACAGTAGCTCGCTCCTGGTGCGTCGTAAGGAAGGGCGGACTGCTCCTGAGTGTGTTTAGCCCCCCATCCCAAGAGCAGGCTGCCGCCTTTGGTGTGCGTGCGTTCTTTTTTGTCGTCAAGCCCAATCGAGAACAGCTCATACACATCGGGAACCTGATAGATACAGGCCAGCTCCGACCAATCACCGAGCGGGTCTTCCCGCTCTCAGAGGCATCCCAGGCGTTTGAGCAGGCCCTCCAAGGGCACACGCGCGGAAAAATCATTTTGCGCGTAGAGGACAACGCGTAGAGGACGAGGAAAAGAGGAGATGACCATGATGCTTGTGACAGGCACATGACAGGCACAACGAGTGCTGTACGGATGACCTGCGTGACAGCCAGCAACATGATCTGCTTTATCGTCCTGGCTCCCCCGCGGGTCAAGGAGGAGGCATCCAAGGTGCTTCCCGATTGAGCCACCACCGGCGCCCAACCAACGTATGCGTTGAGGGCCAAAGCCAAGGGGAAGTGGTGGATCGAGCCGATAGCCGCTCTGATCGTCGCCGCCGTGATTGGCCCAAAGCCTGGAAACGACAGCAGAATCTGCCCTTCGCGCGTCTGTTCAACCATCGCGATGCTTTCGCTCTCCAATTGGTCAATAGGCTCGCGCAAGAGTCGAAGCGCTTTGATCAATTGGCCTTCCTTGTTCCAGAACCAGCCCGCGTTGGCGAATCAGGTCTTTCACGCCGATCCTCTCAGCGGCCAGACGCTGCAATGCCAGCAGCTTGAGATCCGAGAGGGAACGGGCCCCGCCTCGAATCGGTTGCAACACGGTGAGGCTGGCAGTGGCCAGCGCGTGCGTTGATAGTACTCCAATGCCCAAGGTGTGGAGCGTGTGGATTGCCAAGCAAACTGCTGCGGAGCATTGCGCAATGGTTTGATGCAGGCAGAGCGGCGATGTGCTGTGGAATACGTGCCACGCTGATGGCCGACATCATCGATAACCACAGTGTAGGGCTTTTCGTCAGCCCAGTCGATGCCTGCGTCCCACCTGGGAGGTTCCTCCTCGAGCAACAAACGTTCCGGTCGCCTTTCGGATCCGACAGTTCCTATGCGCAAGCATACCTTTGCTCAAGCCCTCTCGACAGAAGGGCTTGAAAGGAGTTGAACGGAGAAGGAGGTTCCGCGTCTTCTCACATTTCTCAATGCTGTTTCGAGAATATCAGAGCAGGGAAGCATCTTCCTTCCAGGGATGGGACCACATGAAAGGGATAGCTACTGCATGATGTTCAATCCACAAAGCAGCGTCTCAAGATGCTCACATCGCGTGAAACGCTCCTCAGCGCGCTTGAGACGCTTCCTGATGCGTTGATTGTCGTCGATGACGCCACAACGATTGTGTATGCCAATGCGAGCGCGCAGACCATGCTCGGCACCACACAAGAGGCGCTTGTTGGAAACAGCTTCTGGTGCCTCGCTCCTCACCTGGTGAGCACAACGCTCTACCAGGCGGTGCTCAAGGCCAGACAGACGCGGAAACTGACCGACGTGGAATATCGTTCCCCGGTAACCCAGACCTGGTTCCATGCACAGATCTCGCCCACCGGAGTGGGCCTCGCGGTCTTTTTCCAGGAAAACACGGAACCAACGCAGTGCCAGGACGCCCTTCGCCAAAGTGAACAGCGGTATCGGGATCTCCTGGAGCACAGTGCTGAGCGGGTCGCGATGTTGACACCGGAGGGACTGATCCTGGAGATCAGTCAGCGTCCCTTGACGGACGCGCAGGTCCAGCTCGAGGAGGTGATTGGCAAACCGCTCACCGCTGTTTCCTGGTGGTCGTCTGTCCCGCATGCCCAAAGGCAATTAGGTGCGGCGATCGAACAGGCCAGACAGGGAGTGACGGTACGCTTTGAAGCCCGCATATACCCACACCCAGGAAGGTATCTCGACCTTGCCGTGACGCTGACGCCCCAATGTGCGGCGAATCAGCAGGTCGAGTATCTGATCTGTACGGGATTCGATATTACCCAGTACAAGCGCGTGGAAGAGGAACTTCGTACTGTGCTCGATACCGTGCCCCAATTTGTCTGGATCAGGCGGCCTGATGGTTCCATCGCCTACTGTAATCGACGCTCGCACGACTATGCCCATATGATGTCCGAGCAATGCACAGAGGATGAATGGCTCCAGCAACTGCCTCCCGCTGACCGGCAGTGCATCCAGGGTATGTGGCACACAGCCCCCCGAACAGATATCACGCATGATGAAGCGGTCTCACTTCAGTTTGTACATCCTGAGGATCGAGAGCGGGTCTTGGCTCTTCAGCGCCAGGCATTAGAGACAGGGGAACCCTATGAGTTTGAATATCGCCTCAGGGAGAGACAGCCGGGCACCTATCGCTGGTTTTTATCACGGGGTGTGCCTCTGCGGAACGAGGAGAGGCAGGTCGTCCAATGGTTTGGTACCTGCACCGATATTCATAGGCAGAAACAAACCGAGGACGCCTTGCGCCAGAGCCAGGAACGCGTGAACCATCTCATGAGTTCCAGCGTGATCGGGATCTTTTTCGCCGAAGGCGACGTGGTGGTGGAAGGGAACAACACCTTCCTGAGGATGACGGGCTATAACCGAGACGAGCTGTGCCGGCGGTGTATCAACTGGGGCAGTTTCACCCTGCCAACCTCGAAGCCCTCGCTGTTCCAGCAAGTGCACCAGGAACTGGTCGTGCAGCAAGATACCACGCCCTTTGAAGCCGAACTCGTGTGTAAGGATGGTAGCCGCCTGGACGTGCTAATGGGAGGAGTGGCCTTTCATGGTGAGGTGCTCCAGGGCATCGGCTTTCTGCTGGACAACTCAGCCCGCAAGGAGCTGGAGCAGCGCAAAGATCACTTTCTAGGGATGGTCAGCCATGAACTCAAGACACCGCTCACGTCCTTGAAGCTGCAAACGCAACTATTACGAAAGCAACTGGGAAAGCAAGGCATCTACAACGCGGATACCGTTCTTTCCCGGATGGAGGCACAACTCAACATGGTTACCCGATTGGTCGGAGAGTTGCTCGACCTCTCCAAAATTCAGGCTGGCACCCTGGAGTATGCCCAAGAAACGGTGAATCTGGACGACGTGCTCCAGGAGGTCGTTGATATCGTGCAACAGATGCAGACGACCCATACCATCGTCGTGCATCGTGCCGCGTACCCCCCTCTTCTGGTCGGGGATAAGGACCGGCTCGAGCAAATGTTGCTGAACCTGATCAGCAACGCGATCAAATATTCCCCAGGAGCCAACACGATAGAGGTGTATATCAAGGCATCCGAAGAGGCCGTGACGCTCAGCGTGCATGATCAGGGTATCGGCATTCCACAAGAGCAGCGCGAGAAAATCTTTGAGCGCTTCTATCGGGCGGTTGCTCCACATCAGCGCGCCTTTCCAGGCCTCGGAATGGGCTTGTATATTGTCGCGGAGATTGTGAAATACCATGGAGGATCCATCACGATGAAGAGCGAAATGGGAAAAGGATCGACGTTTCAGGTGACGCTTCCCCTGAAAAGAACATAAGGAGCGCATATGTATACGTTCCAACGACAGGCATGGAGTGATGTTCTTGCTGTCAAGCGTATTCTCATTGTCGAAGATGATCCCATCCTTGGCAATCTCCTGCTGGAAACGTTCCAGGAGGAGGCAATCTATCAAGGGCATCTTGCCCCGAGCGGCGAGATGGCGCTGAATATGCTGCAAACGATCACGCCTGATTTGTTTCTACTAGATTATCATCTCCCTGGGATGAATGGGCTGGAACTCGCCGACCAGTTGCAGCGTAGAGAAGGAGGTGAGCAAACACCCATCCTCCTGATGAGTGCCGATTTGCCACAAGAAAGCGGCGCCTTGGATCATCTCAGAACGCTCCAGAAACCCTTTGATCTGGAGACGCTGCTGCAATTGATCGCAAATCTTCTTGCATGAGAAGGACAATAGTTTTTTACCAGAAAGAGATGGTGATCGTATTCATCCCTTTCTGGTAAGTGATGGTGATCGTTGTCGCCATTCCCCTCATTGCAGGTGCATGGCTGCGTTACGTCGGCCTGCTTTGCCTGGTCTTGTTTACTGGAACACTGACCATTTTTGTGATTGCGCCAGCAGTGACCGGATTTCCCGCGCTCACCCTGTATGGTGAGTTTCTATTAAAGGATGTCGTGCTGGCTGCTGCCACCGTGAGCATCATAGCGATGGATGCAGCCAAACAAGCACACAATAATGAGAGCAGTTGACTACCTAACGCTTCATAGATGAGGATGTACCCTCGGGCAATTCGTCTGCGCTCTACCTGAAACTCATTGCTCTGCTGGATACGCCTCCTAATGCGCCGATCTTTCTAGATCAGAGAGCCATGATCCAGTATGTTAATACAAGAGCCTCCACCATGCTTGGGACAAGCAAGGGTTCTGTCAGAACTCAACCCCCATTTGGCACAGAGGCCCCATTTCTGGTATGCTGATCTCATCATTTTGATGGAACGAGGCACGTTGACCTATGAACTGTCCCTATTGTGCAGAAACGATGACTCAGAAACGAGCAAAGAAAACCAAACTGGGCTACACAACGTTCTTCTGCACTCAGTGCAGACATACGTTCAACGAACGAACCGGCACTCCTTTTAACTATCTGGAATTCCCGACGGACATTGTCCTGCTTGCAGTCATATGGCGACTCCGCTATAAGCTGAGCCTGCGTGACGTAGCTGAGATGTTTTTAGAGCGCGGCTTTCCGTTCACGCATGAAGCCATCCGAGACTGGGAAGCGCGGTTTGCGTCCTTGATAAAGGACCAATTACGTGTCAAGAGACAGGGGCAGGCCGGGAAATCCTGGTATGTCGATGAGACGTACATCAAAGTCCATGGGACGTGGTGCTATTTGTATCGGGCTATCGATCACGATGGTAATCTCGTTGATTCTATGTTGAGCGAGAAGCGAAATATGGAAGCGGCTCAGATGTTTTTCAAACAGGCAGTGGCTGTGGTTGGCTCTATTCCCGATCAGGTGACGACGGATGGTCATGCTTCCTATCCGCGTGCCATACGCGAGACGATGGGCAGCAATGTCCGG
The DNA here is from genome assembly GCF_016587435.1 of Dictyobacter formicarum. The sequence goes on along the minus strand of NZ_BNJJ01000002.1, from coordinate 169,206 downwards.
CATCGAACGAGCAAATATCTCAATAATCGGCTCGAACAAGATCATCGTGGCATCAAACAGCGCTAGTATCCGATGCGTGGTTTTGGAACCGTTGAAGCGGCAGCACGCTTCTGTTGTGCCTTCGATGAATTGCACAATTACCTCCGTCCTCGCCGCACCATGGGCGAAGTGGTCTCTCTCCGAGAACAACGACAGGCTTTTCTCCAGCGTCTTGCCGCTTTACAGATCGCAATACAAGCAGCTTCATAGGTCAACGAGCGAGAAGTGAGTATTCCATTCGCCCAGTATACTTTTCTGTAGCCTCAGTTCTGACAGAACCGGAAACGTTACCCCTGCTGCCGCCATCACCGACTCAGATGACGTGCATGGCGTGTTTTTCACGGTCAAGCATTCCTCGTGAGGGGAAGGGTGACCGTAAAGGTGGAGCCTTTCCCCACTTCGCTCTCCACGCTGATCGTTCCCCCATAATGTTTGACGATCTCGGCCACAATGTAGAGTCCCATGCCCAGCCCGGCGATCTCTCTCTGTCTGGGACCTGCGGCCCGATAGAAGCGTTCAAAAATCTTGTCGCGCTGCTCTCGCGGAATGCCCAGGCCATGATCGCGCACACGGATGGCGACCGCCTCTGGGGAGGCGTCGAGGTCAACCTCGACCGTCTTTGCATTGGGAGAATATTTGATGGCGTTGCTGAGCAGGTTAGTGAAGACCTGTCCGAGTCGGTCTCGATCCCCCATCAAGCTGATCTGCACGGCATCACGCAGGAGAATGGTATGGCCTGGATGAAGGGGCTGTAAGGTGTCGATGATCTCCCGCAGTAATACATCAAGATTCACCGGCCCCTGAACGTACTCCAATCTCCCTGCCTGCATCTTGGAGACATCCAGCAACTCTCCGATCAGGCGTTCCAGTTGTTTGATCGGCTCCTCCACCCTGGAAAGCTCTGTGGCAGCCTCGTGATGGGCTTGCTTTACGAGGCGTCTGCGCACCAGTTGGGTCTGCATCTTGACCGCAGTAAGCGGGGTCCGCAGTTCATGGCTGGCCATACTGAGAAAGGTATCCTTGCGTTGTTCAAGTTCCTTGCGCGCCGAATTATCGAGCACAAAGGCGATGGCCTGGCGTGGTTGATGCGGTAAGACGACCGCGCCCACAAGGGCCGGCAGGCGGCTGCCATCTTGACACACATACTCTTTCTCATAGGGCGTTAGCGACTGCTGGGTGGCCAGTTCCTGATGAGCCTCGAAGGTCCGATCCAGATACTCTGACGGCGTCATATGTCTCCAGTTCATGTTCCCGGCGCGCAGGTCTTCGCGGGTATAACCGGTCATGCGCAGATAGGTGTCGTTGGCATCCACGATCTGCTCACCTTCGATGATAGTGATCCCGATAATGTTGGAGTTCATCAGGGCGTTCGCGCGCTCCTGACTCTGGCGCAAGGCTTCCTCGATACGCACCTGGTCCTCGATGTCAGTGTTGGTCCCAAACCACTTGACGATCTGGCCAGCTTCGTCGCGCACCGGCATGGCGCGAACTAAGAACCAGCGATACTCCCCGGTCTGGCCATTTCTGAGACGCGCTTTGTGCTCAAACATTTCTCCCGTGTCCAGGGCATGCTGCCAGTGGGCTCGGTGGCCTTCCTGATCATCGGGATGGATGAACTGGATAAACGCCCAGCGGTCGCTTTGTATCTGCTGAGGTGTGAGCCCAGTGTAGTCACGCCAGCGCTGGTTCGTGTATTTGTACAGGCCGTCGGGTCGTTTCACCCACACCAGTTGTGGCACGGTCTCGGCCAGCACGCGCAAGTTCTCCCGGCTTTCTTTGAGTTGCTGCTCCGCCCGTTTCTGGTCCTCAATATCGGTGCTGGTGCCAAACCATTTGATGATCTGGCCTGCTTCATTACGCACCGGCAGGCCACGGGTTAAGAACCAGTGATACTCACCAGTCTGACGATTCTTGAGACGGTATTCGATCTCATAGGGTTCACCCGTTGCGAGTGTCTGACGCCGAAGTGCCAGCGTACGCTCAATATCCTCGGGATGCACAATCTGGTGCCAGCCATCATCTCGGATGTGCTCAAGTGTGGCCTGGGTATAGTCGCAATAGCGTTGATTCACGTAGTCAACGCGGCCGTCTGGTTGCGTTGTCCAGACGAGCTGTGGAACGGTTTCGGCCAGCATACGCCAGTTCTCCTCGCTGATTTTGATTCTCTCTTCGGCCTGTTTCTGCTCCTCGATATCAGTGTTGGTCCCAAACCACTTGACGATCTGGCCAGCTTCGTCGCGCACCGGCATGGCGCGTGTTAAGAACCAGCGATACTCCCCGGTCTGGCCATTTCTGAGACGCGCTTTGTGCTCAAACATTTCTCCCGTGTCCAGGGCATGCTGCCAGTGCGCTCGGTTGCTTTCCCGATCATCGGGATGGATGAACTGGAGATGAGGCCAGGGGTCGTTTTGCATGTGTTCAAGCATCAACCCGGTGTAGTCACGCCAGCGCTGGTTCGTGTATTTGTACAGGCCGTCGGGTCGTTTCACCCACACCAGTTGTGGCACGGTCTCGGCCAGCACGCGCAAGTCTTCCTCCAAGCGTTTCTGCTCGTCGATGTTGGTTGCAGTCCCAAACCACTTGACGATCTGGCCTGCGTCATCGCGCATCGGCATGCCGCGGGCTAAGAACCAGCGGTACGCGCCCGTTTGGCCCTCTCGAAAACGATATTCGACTTCATAGGGGTTCCCTGTTTCAACCGCATGATGCCAGACCATCAGGACGTGCTGAGAATCGTCAGGGTGCAAAAACTGGCTCCATTCCTCGCCCAAGGCCTGTTCAGGGGAGGCGCCGGTATAGTCATACCACCGTTGATTCGAATAGGTCACCGAGCCATCAGGTTGGGCGGTCCACACCTGGTGTGGCACGGTCTCGGCAAGGACACGAAAGTTCTCCTCGCAGGCTTTGAGCTGCTGCTCGGCACGTTTCTGCACAGCAATATGCTTGATGAGCGCCTTCCAGAGTGGAAGCGTGAGATGCCTGATCTGTTTTCCATTCAACATCATGCAGTAGCTATCCCTTTCATGTGGTCCCATCCCTGGAAGGAAGATGCTTCCCTGTTCTGATATCTCGAAACAGCATTGAGAAATGTGAGAAGACGCGGAACCTCCTTCTCCGTTCAACTCCTTTCAAGCCCTCTCGACAGAAGGGCTTGAGCAAGGGTATGCTTGCGCATAGGAACTGTCGGATCCGAAAGGCGACCGGAACGTTTGTTGCTCGAGGAGGAACCTCCCATGTGGGACGCAGGCATCGACTGGGCTGACGAAAAGCCCTACACTGTGGTTATCGATGATGTCGGCCATCAGCGTGGCACGTATTCCAAAGCACATCGCCGCTCTGCCTGCATCAAACCATTGCGCAATGCTCCGCAGTAGTTTGCTTGGCAATCCACACGCTCCACACCTTGGGCATTGGAGTACTATCAACGCAAGCGCTGGCCACTGCCAGCCTCACCGTGTTGCAACCGATTCGAGGAGGGGCCCGTTCCCTCTCGGATCTCAAGCTGCTGGCATTGCCGCGTCTGGCCGCTGAGAGGATCGGCGTGAAAGACCTGATTCGCCAACGCGGGCTGGTTCTGGAACAAGGAAGGCCAATTGATCAAAGCGCTTCGACTCTTGCGCGAGCCTATTGACCAATTGGAGAGCGACATCATCGCGATGGTTGAACAGACGCGCGAAGGGCAGATTCTGCTGTCGTTTCCAGGCTTTGGGCCAATCACGGCGGTGACGATCAGAGCGGCTATCGGCTCGATCCACCACTTCCCCTTGGCTTTGGCCCTCAATGCATACGTTGGTTGGGCGCCGGTGGTGGCTCAATCGGGAAGCACCTTGGATGCCTCCTACGTGACCCGCGGGGGAGCCAGGACGATAAAGCAGATCATGTTGCTGGCTGTCATGCAGGTCATCCGTACAGCACTCGTTGTGCCTGTCACAAGCATCATGCTCATCACCTCCTTTCCTCGTCCTCTACGCGTCGTCCTCTACGCGCAAAATGATTTTTCCGCGCGTGTGCCCTTGGAGGGCCTGCTCAAACGCCTGGGATGCCTCTGAGAGAGGGAAGACCCGCTCGGTGATTGGTCGGAGCTGGCCTGTATCTATCAGAGCGCCGATCTGGATCAGTTGCTCCCGATTGGGTTCAACGATAAACCACACGGACCGCACGCCATGCGCCTTGGCCTGTTCAGTTGAGGGTGGGCTGGCAACGGAGATGAGCATGCCTCCTTTTTTCACCACTGTCCAGGAGCGCTCCAATGTTTCGCCTCCTACCGTATCAAGAACAAGATCGACATCATGGACGACCTCCTCAAAGCGCGTGGTGGTATACTCAATGATCTCATCGGCTCCCAACGTGCGTAGGAATGCATGATTGCGTGCAGAGGCTGTCGCGATCACCGTGGCACCAGCCCACTTTGCCATTTGAACCGCCATGCTTCCCACGCCACCAGCGGCACCATGAATGAGAAGCGATTGCCCACTGGTAAGCCCTGCGTGCTCAAAAAGCGCTTGCCAGGCGGTCAGTCCAACCAGGGGGACTCCGGCTGCCTGGAGGTGCCCAAGGGTTCGTGGCTTGGGCGCCACATCAGTCGCGCGTGCGACAGTGTACTCCGCAGCCGCGCCATCCCGCCAAAATTCGGTGAGCGCATAGATAGCCTCTCCTACGGCGATACCAGTGACGCCGGACCCCACTTCAACGACCTCGCCAGAAACATCATGACCTGGTATGGGATGCTGACGTTCGATACCAGCCGGTGTTTTCCAGGTTTCCGGCCAGGTAGGTTCCTGCCACATCACACTGGTCGCATGGACCCGAATCAGGACTTCTCCCACTCCTGGCTGAGGTTTCGGTGCATCTTCGAACACAAATTGATCGGGTCCGCTCTGACTATAGAGGTGAATAGCTTTCATCTCTTACCTGTCTCCTTGTTCTTCCTCATGCTTCCAGCGCATTCCCAGGCTGATCTCGCCAGCAGGACCGACACATGACGCACGAAGTGCCGCAGGCGCTGAGAAGTCTTGAGCGAAAGGGGAGCTTCTGCATGGATATGTACCTGCATGGAGCTCCGAAGTGCTTTGCCTGGCAACAGTATAGAATGATAATGGTCTTGCTACAAGGGCCATTTTATAGGGAAAGTATGGAGCCATTTTGCTCTGCCAGGTTTTGGAACTGGTCTCTCTCTGGCGAGCGTGCCCTTGGCCGGAGAGGTGCGTTGGTTGTGTTGCAAAGATGACGCCAATGCGATAAGCTTGGGCTTATTTTCTGAAGAGAGGCCCTGTCATGGAAAATGCCAAACTGTTCAAATGGCGTCATTTTGAAGCGGAGATCATTTTGCTCTGTGTTCGTTGGTATCTTCGGTATGCTTTAAGCTACCGAGACCTGGAAGAGATGATGCGGGAGCGGGGCCTATCCATCGACCATACCACTATTTTTCGCTGGGTCCAGCACTATGCTCCAGAATTGGAAAAACGCTGTCGGCCTCACCTGAAAGCCTGGAATGATTCGTGGAAAGTCGATGAGACGTACATCAAGGTCAAGAAAGTCTAGATGTACCTCTATCGCGCAGTGGATTCTGAAGGAAACACGATCGAGTTTCTCTTGAGTCCAACACGGGATGCAGAGGCTACCAAACGCTTCTTCCTCAAAGCCTTGCAACGCACAACGTGTTCTCCCCCTCAAGACCGTTTGCCCCTGGAGCTCATGAAAGGTCCCTCAGTAGAGGTTGTGTCTCAGCCCACCGCTTCTGCTCGTTCTGAGGTCCGCAGGATGATCCCAAGAGTGATCAATGTCGATAAGAACGCAGCCTATCCCAAAGCAATTGCTGAGCTTAAAGCTGCTGGAGTGCTGCCTGAACACGTGGAATTGCGACAGGTGAAATACCTCAACAATCTGATCGAACAGGACCATCGGTTTATCAAACGGTTGACGAAGCCGGGGATGGGCTTTTTCTCGTTCGAGACAGCCTGGCGCACCTTGCAAGGATTCGAGATCATGAATATGCTGAGAAAAGGGCAAGTGCAAGGTGTAGCAAAAGGAGAGGTGAGAGACCAGGCAACATTGGTTGCCAAACTGTTTGGAGTGGCAGTTTAAGAAAGATTGCGAGGAACAATCACACCCAGTTTCTTCCTTTGCAATTTCTTGCAACACAACCCTTCTCAGGCATAGTTTTGCTCCCCCACGCTCGAAGAGGAAGAACTCATCAGCGAAGGAGGTGGGACTGGATGGCCTGATGTGGCAAGAGGAATACGGAACTCCAGTGTTGTGCCTTCTCCATCTGAACTGTTCACCGACAAGGCTCCCTCTAGCAGGTTGGCTCGCTCTTGCAGCCCCAGCAATCCATAATGACCGCTGAAGAGAGTCTGATTGGCAGGATCAAAGCCCTGACCATCGTCGTGCACTGTGATCGAGAGCCACCTTTCCACTACCCTTGCTTCTACACTCACCCGCCGGGCCTGGGCATGGCGTGCCACATTGCTTAACCCTTCGCCGATGACGCGCAGGACATGTTCGCAAGCGTGAGTCGGGGTGTGGATTAGATCGTCCAGCTGAGAGTGACACGCGATGCCGGTCATCTGGAAAAAATGTGCGATCTCTTCTTGGACTGACTCGACAAGCTGATCCACGCGAGGGGTTCTGTAACGCAGATCCGTAATGGCGTGACGCGCATCCTGCAGGGTAGTGCGCGCATAGGAGAGCATCTGACTGAGGACCTGTTGCACCTGCAGATAGTTCTTGCGATGCATCTGAGCAGAGATAACCTCCAACTGCATAATCATCCCGGCTATTCCCTGCGCCAGGGTATCATGCAGTTCGCGTGCTATGCGCTGGCGTTCGGTCAGTAGGGTCAGCGTTTCGATTTGTTTGGACGAGGCAGCGAGACTACTATACGCTCCTTGTAATTCCAGATGAGCCTGCTCGAGTTCTCTTTGAGCGCTCGATTGCTGCACATATAACAGCAGATATCCGAGCACGAAAAAGACGATCGTCGTCAAATCGGAAAAACTCCAGAAACTGAACCAGATAGTCGCCAGGTGCGTTCCAGAGAGAACGCCGAAAGGCAGGTTAATGCTGAGCGAGACAAAAAACAGCAGCAGGTAGCTCATACCAATCAGCAGCACCGGGACAGTGCGTTTGAGCATAGCTACTGCACACAGCGTCAGCACTAGATAGAAATTCAGTGTGAGATTTGGCTGCTCTACCACCCACTGCATTGCGACAACGAACAGACCCTGGCACAAGAAATACAGCCAGAAGAATCGGGGCCGCACCTTACCAGAAAGTCCTCTCCAGAGCAAGAAGCCATAAAACGCCACAAGCAGCAGGAAGATGAGGGTAGATGAGAAAGACAGTGGGGGCTCCAAGAAAAATCCACTTTGCAATTGCAGAGGAGGAGGCAAGTTCTTGGAACCGGTAGGCGAGGGAGAGAGTGTCATAATGTACACTCCGCTGTGGATCGTGTTCTGCACACTCCCCCCGTGAGTCAGGCCATCGTGCACAGTACTGCCCAGAAGCGCTCCAGTCACCGCCATGGCTACCCAGAGCAGGAGGAACCAGCGCAACGGCTCTTTCGTCAGAAATCTATTCTTCATGGGACGGTGTCTCCTTCCTCGATGATGGAACATCTTCAGATTCCACAGTATACCATCAATCGTGCCACCTGCCCTCCCGTAAATTACTACCGTAAAATGTGCAGCCTCCGCAGATATCTCTACAAGGTAATTTCCACGATGACAGCGGCCGCGCAGGCCGCTAGAGTAGAGAGTGCGAAAGAGCAGCGAACATGGTGGACCGAAAGGCTCATGAGTGATTTTCACACCTATCCTGGTCCACTTCCATTGCTATTCCACTTGACGACGACGCTTTCGCGTCTAGCTTGCGGCTCAGTCAAGCGGATCCGAAGTCCCCGCAGATAAGGAGTTCTTGCACATGAAACTTTTCAAACGCAGCATTAGGAATGTGCTGCGCCATCCACTCAGATTGATCCTGGTCGTCGCCCTTCTTAGTACGAGTCTGATGTTTGTTGCCACTATGGTCAGTTTGAGCACCAACGCACAACAATCACTCAACAAGGTCCATCAACAGCTTGGCACAGCGATCACTATTCGCTCCGCGACGAGCAACAATGCTCAATCCTCTAACGGAAATGGCACGAGCAACAGTGGCACCCAATCAACCGGCCAGTCAAGCGGCCCAATACCCGGCACGCCTACAATAAACGGCACCCAATCAACCGGCCTATCCGGCACGCCTACAATAAACGGCACCCAATCAACCGGCCCGACCCCGACAGCCACATCCACAAGTGACAACCAGCAAGGCGGCCTGGAAGTAGCAGCCCCGACGCCTGTCCCGAACAGCACGATTCAACAAGTCAAGGGGATACCGGGTGTTGCCAGCACCGAGGAAAGCCTGTTCCGTCCCTATACAGATGGCATCCTGAAAGGCACCTCGATCGACTCCCCCAGCGGCAAACTCGATAATACTGCCATCACCGTGCATGCTATCTCTCAAGGAGCAAGCCACTTTACCCTGTCAGAGGGGGCCATCCCGACACTTGTTGCAGGACGCGCCGTCCAGGACAGTGACGCCCATGCCTATGTAGCCATGATGAGCCAAGCACTGGCACAAACCAATCATCTCAAGCTTGGCTCAACCTTCACCTTAAAAGGCAAGACGTTCACCCTGATTGGGCTGTATACGGTAACAGATCAATTCTCGGCAAGTTCGATCATTATCCCTCTGGCGACGATGCAGCAGGTGTTCGGCATCGGTGGCGTCGATGCCATTACCGCCTATGCGACGAGCTACGAGCAGGTGGACGCAGTGGCAGACCGGTTAAGTCAGGCGCTGGGGCAGCAGTACGATATCAAGGCGAAGGGAACAGAATACGATGCGGTCTTTCTCGCGATTGGTGCTACCCAGAATGCGATCCGCTTGGCATTAATCATTTCGATTGGGATCTCCATTATCGTAACCATCTTCGCCGTGCTCATGATGGTGCGCGAACGGACCGCCGAGATTGCCATCCTCAAAACGATTGGAGCGTCCCACATGCAGGTGCTCCGGCAATTCTGGACGGAAATCATCACTCTGAGCCTCATTGCCGCAGCTCTGGCAGCGCTCCTGCTCGCGACGCTCGGACCGATTATCTCTCAGATGTTCGATTTCTCACTGCCATCTATAACCACTGGAACCTTTACGAATATAAAGAACGGGTCGGTGATCACCAGAACTCCTGTCGACCCAGTGACTAAGACGATTCACCTGGCAATAGCCTCGCTGAACGTCCAGACCTTCCTGCTTATTCTGGGATTGGGCATCGGGCTGGCATTGCTGACAAGTCTGATACCGACCTGGTTCGTCTCCCATATCAAACCCGCCGAGGTTTTGAGAAAAGCCAGTTAGCCCTCTTGAGAAAGGAAACAGATCTTATGGACACAGAACGCTTTCCCGTAAACCCATCACAGGCCAACCCAACACAGCCAGCAGCGACAGTGATCGCCAGGGGGCTAAGCAAAACCTTTCGAGCAGCAGGCGAGGGGATCAAAGCAGTAGATGAGGTTAGCTTTACGTTCACTGAGGGGCAATTGGTTGCGATCCTGGGGCCCAGCGGATGTGGAAAATCCACACTACTCTACCTGCTGGGTGGATTGGATCAGCCTACATCGGGAGAACTTACCATCGATGGAGTGGATATAACCAAGCTCTCAGGAGGACAGGAGCACCAATTCAGGAGGCAAAAGCTCGGATTTGTCTTTCAATCTTTCCACCTACTGGCAGGTCTGACAGTGCTGGAAAACGTGATGCTCCCCATGGAACTGAGCGGGAAAATAGCTGGCGCGACGATGGAACAGCGAGCACGCATGTTGCTCAAACAAGTAGGGATCGATGGTGACCGCCACCGCCATCACCCAGGCAAGCTGTCCGGCGGACAAAAACAGCGCGTTGCGATCGCTCGGGCGTTGGCCAATGATCCCAGAGTCATTCTGGCTGACGAACCAACCGGAAACCTGGATTCGCGCACTGGCAAGATGATTATCGAGCTCTTGAAACAGCTCGCGGAGCAAGGGAAAACGGTAATCGTGGTGACACACGATCACAGTATCGCAAAAGTGGCAGATATGCGCCTGGAAATGCAGGACGGAAGGATCGCAAGCATGAATAACTCCGAGAGCAAGGAAGAACGGCAATCGTGGTGACACACGATCACAGTATCGCAAAAGTGGCAGATATGCGCCTGGAAACGCAGGACGGAAGGATCGCAAGCATGAATAGCTCCGCGCCTTCCGTCACCAGCAGGCCATTTCCCCGAGCAATAGAATCACAGGATATGTTGTTTGATTGTAATCTTGTTGATTGTGCAAAAAAAGGAGAGGACACCGTGAGGGCACAACAAGGCCATCTCCCTTTCTGGAGGATGCATTTCCTGCTCGGCTTTCTCCTGGGTCTCTGTGTGCTCAGCTCCTGCGCCTTTGGTGGAGCAGGGATGAACACCAGCGGGAAAGCGCAAGCACCAGGTCAGAAGCCAGAGGGGTGTCATTCCCTAACTGGACAAAGGCCCCCTTCCCTCAAGCTCACAACGCTTACCACCATTGAGCAAGCGTACTGGTGCCTCTTTGATCATTATGTGGCTGGCAAGACTCTTGATGATCGCCTCCTACTGAATGGGGCATTGAGTGGATTCACTCAAGAGCTACTCCGCAGGGGCATGGACCAACCCACGGCGATGTCACCGGCGCTCAACGGCGACCGACAGGCCGATTGGCAAGCCTTCAGCGCAATGTACCAGCGAGTGAGCGCTGCCTTGCCTCAGGATACCAACCTCCAACAGAATCTCGCTGCAGCAGCGATGCAGGGAATGGTGCAAAGCCTGAACAATGACCATACTCACTGGGTCAGACCAGTTCAGCTTCCTGATGCCCTCAGGAAACAGTTTCCCCATGGGGCAATCTACGGATTGGGCATCATTACTTCTGCAAGTGGGGTTGATTCTCCCCTACCTGAGGCACAAGCTCCGCTCTTCCTGATCTCCGTAGACCCGGGGTCTCCCGCGGCTCTGCAGGGATTACGACCCGGCGATGTCATCACTGCTGTCAATGGGATCGCTCCGTTTGCTGATAACCAGCTCAATCCAGGCGTCCTGTCCTGGCTCTCCCAGGCACCTTCACAGGGGATCCAGGTAACACTCACGCGTCCTTCGACGAAAAAGAGCTGGACAGTTGACCTCAAACCGACAGCGTACGTCCCACCAATGGGGGTCACTGCACGTGTGCTTGCCAACTCAATAGCCTTTGTGCGTTTGTCCGGTTTTGTGCCGAATACTGCAGATCAAGTGACGCAGGCCATCCAGGGATTGCACCTGGGTGACAACCTGCGCGGGATTATTCTTGATCTGCGTTCCAATAGCGGAGGCGCTCCAGAGGGAGTTGCTGGATTGCTGGGTGCGTTCGTCCATAACAAAATCTGGAGCTATGACCTCAACCGCGATGGCAAGCGCATAGCGAATCATACGAATGACACCGTCCCCTTGCTGCATCAGCCGCTTGTTGTGCTCACTGACCGCAGATGTGTTTCTGCGTGTGATGCCTTTACCGGGGCAGTACGAGACCTGGGACTCGGGAAGATCGTTGGAACCAGAACCGGGGGAAAGGTCTCGGGCCCTGCAGGGCTGTATGTACTCAATGACGGGAGTTCTCTCATAATCCCCTCCCTGAGCGAAGTGGGAGCACAGGGAGAACTCATTGATGGGATTGGGGTAGCACCCAATTATGAGCTTCCTTTGACCGCAAAAGACCTATCCGCCGGGCGCGATCCTGAGCTTGAGAAGGCAATGAGTTTGCTGCATTAAAATTTTCGCCCTACCTCAGGAGGGGGAGTGACAAGGGTATAAATGCCTTGAGCACCTTTCCCAATCTATGTTCATAGACATCCTACCGGGGCGATGTCCAGGAGAAACAGGCGAGGCTATCGATTCTCGCCTGTTTCTCCTTCCTGGTTATGGAGATGTCAAGTACCACCAGCTAAAGCACGATGGCTTGTCCCTAACCCGCAAGGGTTGAGACAAGAGGCTGCTTGACGGCAGCCCGTGAGATAGTGTGAAGTAGGCGGCTAACGCGTTGCCTTACGGTACGTTTTCATCCGCCCTTCCCAAAAGGACGTGCGCGATTTCCGCGCATCCAGCTTTCCAGCAAGAGCGGAATTACTCTTCCGTTCGTGAGCGTGATACCGGTGCCCTTTTTAAAGAGCGTCCGCATGTAAATCGTCATGGCAGGTACGGCAAGGGGTTTTGCAAGTAGCAAACACACAAACTGGCACGGAGATAACTTAACGAGATACTAGCAAGTGAGTGATATAAGCACAAACAGACAAAAGAGGGAAACCCCTTGTAATATGAGAAAAAATGTGTCTCCTTAGAAGAAGAAAACAATTCAACCTACTTCTAAGGAGAATACAGGTAGTATGACACATTCATCCGTCCATCTGCAGATTGCGCCAGAAGATCAGCCTTCCATTCCCAACTGGTTTGCAGAAGTCGCTATCGTGGCACAGGTCTTCACCACCTCGGGTGTCCTCACACGCATTGAGGAGCAGGTGCGTTTTGCACGGGCCAGATTTGGCATTTATGAGCTCATAGATTTTGTCGCCGTGCTCATTGGCTATGCCGTCAGCGCAGAACCAACTTTGCTGACATTTTCTGAGCGACTCACTCCGTTTGCTTCGGCCTTTATGGCCCTCTTTGGTCGCACGCATCTTCCCCATCGCTCCACTTTGAGCCGCTACCTGGCAGCATTGGATCAGCCCACCGTCGAAGCGTTGCGCGCGCTATTCCTCGATGACCTGGTTCTGCGAACCGCCCAGACCTTTCCCCCAGGTGGCTTGTGGGATCGTCTGGGTCAGCACTGGCTGGTGGTCGATGTCGATGCCACCAAACACGCGGCCAGGCAACGGGCGCTTCCCTCGCTTCCCGAGCTTCCTGAGGCGCATCGACGCTACGCGCGGGTGTGTGCTCCTGGCTATCTTGGGCGCAAACGTGGGGAGGTGGCGCGTAGCCGAACCACTGTGCTACAAGCCCACTCCCATCACTGGCTGGGGACCTTCGCAGGGGCAGGCAATGGGGACTATCAAGCGGAATTGAAGCGTGCCTGTCAAACCATCATCACCTATGCAGGCTGGCTCTGTATGCCTCTGGCGCACATCCTGATTCGTCTGGACGGCTTGTATGGGACGCTCGCCACGCTCACGCCCCTGCTCACATCTGGGCTCGGCGTCCTTGTCCGCTGCAAAGACTACGGCTTGCTTGATCTGCCTGCTGTGGCGGCCCGCCTCACCCAGCCCCCAGACGCCCAGACGGTTCATCCGGAGAGTGGAGCTGCGCGATCTCTTTGATTGTCCCCAACTCTCCCTGTGTCCTGACGGGCCTCCCCTCCGTTTGCTGGTGGCTACCCATCCCACCACCTCCACCGCCAAACCACCCATTGGCATCCTGCGCGATGGGATCGTGTATGAACTGTTTCTCACCACGGCCCCTGCCGAGGCGTTCACCTGTCCCGATGTGCTGGATCTCTATCTGCATCGAGGGCCATTTGAAACGGTGCTCTCCGATGAAGATCAGGAGCAGGCTACCGATCGCTGGTGTTCTTGCAGCCCTTGGGGCCAGGAGTTCTGGCAAATCTTGAACCAATGGCTGTGGAATCTGCGTCTGGATTTGGGGCAACAGCTCTCTGCGGTTCCTGTGCGTCTGACCGAATGTGCGGCCGCTGTCGAGCCATCATCCGTCGCGACCAGCTCCCTTGCTGCCGAGCCCGCTCTGACATTAGCAGCCGGGCCGACCAACGAACCGGTTCGCTATGGCCCTCCCCGCTGGGCGCGCCGCTCGTTCACCAAAGGGTTTGCTGGCTCTGATTTTGTGTTGCAACCCGATGGCACCTTGCGTTGTCCAGCGGGCCATCCCCTCACGCCCCACGAGCGTAGGCCTGAGCGGCATGGGTCCGTACGTATCGTCTATGGAGCTCGGATTACCCATTGTCGTCCTTGCCCTCTGCGCGCTCAGTGTCTGGAATCTCCCACGACGCGCAAACCACGACAGGTCAGTGCCGTGCTCTGGCCCATGGACGTCTCTGCATCTGTTGCCGATCGATCAGCTCCTGCCACCGCTGATCCTCCCGGGGGCAAACGTCCTGCTGCTCTGGCTCCGGTCCTGTGGGGCGATTGGCCTCGTAGCCAGCTTCGTCGGAGCTTGGTTCGTCTGCTGCGGAGGCAAACCGTCGAGGTGACTGGACACACACTTCCATCGGAAGAAGGTCGGCGTGCCAGCAGTGATATGGTGTACACCCGAGCCGAGCGTGCCCATTGGCGGCTCAGTTGGCAGCAGCGCTTGGCTCGCAATGCCCGTCCTGCTTCGGCGCCGTTGCTCACGGTTAGGATCTCTGGACTTCCTGCTGCTTTTGCTCAGTATCTGGGGGCGAGCCTGGTCATCGCGGCGTAACCATTTTCTGCCCTGTTTGTTGGTTTTTTTCGCTGAGTGGCAAACTGGGGTTGAAGGGAGGTGTAGCCTAGAAGGAGAAAGCGTGTGAGAATCCCGAGAGGAGAAAGCAGATGGCTCGCCGAACGCCGCGCCCCGAAGCGACGCAGAAAAGAATCCTCATCCCGTTGAAAGAGTACTGCGACCAGTGTGGTCAGCCGCTGTCGGTGTCCAACCACGGCCATCGCAGCGTGGCCACGTTATCTGGCCAATGGAGATTGACGCTGGTCATCCGTCACTGTATCCAGCCAGGCTGCCCCAACTACCATCAACGTCAGCGCCCGGAAGAAGAAGGGCGCTGGGCACTGCCGCATGGCGAGTTTGGGCTGGACATCATTGCCCTGATCGGCCAATGGCGTTTCCGAGAGCACCGCAGCGTGCTGGAAATGCATCAAGCCTTACAGGCGCGTGGGGTGACCATTGCGCTGCGCAGTGTCACCCACTTGATGCATCGCTATGAAGAGTTGGTGGCCTTACACATCGCCGATCACGAACGCCTCAAGGCTCGACTCCAGAAACAAGGTCGCGTCGTCCTGGCCCTGGACGGCTTGCAGCCCGATGTCGGGCATGAAGTGCTCTGGATCGTGCGCGACTGCCTCTCTGAAGAAATCTTGTTGGCGCGCCCGTTGCTCAGCAGTACTCAGGGGGACATCACGGCTCTCCTCCAGGAAGTCAAGCAAGTGCTGGAGCCGTGGAAGGTGCCGGTCAAAGGGATCATCTCCGATGGCGAAGACACCATCGGCAGCGCGGTAGCCTTTGTCTTCCCCAACGTGCCTCATCAGCGCTGTCAGTTTCACTACTTGAAGGATGCCACAGCGCCGCTCTACGAGGCGGATCGGCATGCCAAAGCCGAGTTGAAGAAGCAGTTGCGCGGTGTCCGTCCGATCGAACGAGCGCTCGAAGAGTACCCCACACCGGAAAACGAGGCGATTCGAGGCTATTGTCTGGCCGTGCGGGCCTCCTTGACGGATGATGGACGTTCACCTCTGGATGCGCCAGGTCTGCGCTTGTACGAGCGGGTCACCCAGATCTGTGACTCCATGAGGCGGGTGGAGGAAAAAAAAGGTTGCTCCCAGCGTTAAAGCAGCTCTCCCAACTGCTCAACAAAGGGCTGCGGGCGACGGCCTCCCAGCTGGTGCGCCAAGCGGGCCAGATTCTGGCCAACCAGGAACAGCAGACCGGAGCGCAGGTGCGCATACGCTATCTCGCCTTCGTGAAACAGATGCAGGAGCAACAAGCTGACCTGGGGCGGCTGGGGGAGGCCATCGCCCATTTTTGTCAGATTATCCACAATTTCGCGCCAGGGTTGTTCCAGTGCTATGATGTGGATGGCTTGCCCTGCACCAACAATGCGCTCGAAGAGTGCTTTGGCGTGGCACGCCTGCATGAACGACGCGCCACGGGTCGGCGTGGCGCGATTCCTGGCGTGGTCATCCGTGGCTCGGTGCGGGTTGTCGCCGCTGTGACCAGCAAACAGCACCTCTTTTCGGCTGAGGAACTGCAACCTCGCGATTATCTGCAGTGGCGCCAGTTGCGTGCCCAACTCCAGCAGCGAGAAGAATGTCGTCGGCAGCAGTTCCGCTTTCGCAAAGACCCTGCGCGCTATCTGGCCGCTTTAGAAGCTCAACTTCTCACGTGAAGATTGCCACTCAGCCTTTTTTTTCTGCTCTTCTCTGCTCCACGCTCCCTCTGTATTCATATTTATCTATGTGCTCTTGTGTTTCCTTCTCTCATCCTTGGTTTCCTGTCCTGAAAGGATGTTTCCCATCTTTTTTTTGCTTACTTGTTTTTATCTCGTTGCGCATCCCGTGGGTGTATAATGGGGGCAGGCATTTGTCTCCACAAAGCGTGGTGTAAGGAGGACACAACGATGCAAATTCGTACCATTGGCAAGCCGTCAATTGACCATGTGCTCTCGCAAATAGTGGAACGTTACGAGGCGCAATTTCCAGGGCGTCTACGGGCCTGCTATCTGACAGGCAGCTATGCAGAAGGCAACGCGGTTGAGTGGAGCGATATTGATGTGTATGTTCTCTTTAAAGACGCGTTTGTTTCCGAGAAGGAGGCTGCCCAGGCGGAGCAACTGGAGCGCTCCTTAGCTTCCCTGACTCCTCTGCGTCTGGATCTCCATGCCGGCAGCGAGCAGTCTCAGGACAGCCTGCCTGGTTTTCTGAGAGCGGCGATCAAGAATACGAGTGTGCTGTTGTATGGCGAAGATACCAGGGAGCACATGAGCCTGCCTGGGAGGGAGGAATATACGCGAGATGCGGCGGGAACAGCGCTGCAATTTCTCCTCTGGCTGCACCAGGTAGAGAATGTCACGTATCCACTTGCCTATCCTGATCCTGACGGAGCGTTTTTTGGCTATGATCAACTCCAATCTGATCGAGCCGATGCTCGCCCTGGCCTTGGCATACGCATGTTGGTGGAGACCGCCTGCCGCATGGGGACCGCGCTGCTCGCCTTCAAAACGGATTGCTCTGTCTCGACGAAAAGGGAGAGCGTGCAGACCTATCGCGAACTGATCAACGACGAATGGGCCTCTTTCCTGGAAGCCATGTTTGAGAAAGGCAAATTGTGCTGGAGCTATAACCTGCCAGAGAACGAAGAGGAACGCGCTGAACTGCGAGTGTTATGTGAACGCATGCTCCCTTTTGAGAATCACTATCTTCGTGCCTATCGCGCCTATCTGCTTGCCCAACTAGGCTCCAACAACGAGGCAGCCAAGCAATTTGCTTTGCAGGGGTTAAAGCAGGTTATTTACCCTGAAGAAGCTGGAGACAAGCTTTATTGAAGTCAACGTCTTCATCCGTCGGGCCGAAAAACGGTGCATATGGTGCATATTTGAGGCAGGCCTGGACGGTTGCGGCGACCTTCTCCCGGTTGGTGCTGACAGAAAGACGGGATAAAGACTCGCCTGACGGGGATAAAGACCTTGAAACAAGGTCAGTCCTTGAGTCGCGTGGTTGACGCATAACTTCGCCCGTTTCGAGGCCCGACGCATAAAAGCCCGTTTCAGCGAAGTTATGATATTAATGACACATATAATCGTTAAATTTGTGCTCATATAGTTGTGTTTTTTCGTGAAGATCACACCGATAGGCCAACTGTAGAAAAATTCTTCGCGTACGTTGAACATGCAGGGGATATGAACCTCCTCCATGTCGTCTACCAGGTCTGTCTGGGGTCAAATGGCTTTGTCTGTTCTGCGGGCAACAGCAGGTGTTGCGTACAGACAGCACGATAGCGATCATGCGGACGCAACCCTTCGGGCAGAAGATCAGGTAAGGTCTCCATGTCAAATGCTCTGTTGTCACGGACATCATAGATTTGACTATTGCGGGCGACACGTCCGCATTTTGGATCGCGTTCACCATTCACTGGATATGCACACTTGGCCGTACAAACGACCACTTTTGCGCCATATCTACGGGCATCTACCACCAGGCCAAACTGATTGCCGCTTGCTCCTTGATCAAGTCCTGCCGCATACACTCGCTCAATACCAGCCAAAGCCCACCATCCCATGATTTCACGATAGAGACCTGATATTGGCCGCCGCTGATGATCAAAGCCAAACATGAACCACTCTTCCAGAAAAAGCGTCTTGATGCCGCGCAGCACAAGCTCCTCAACCGGAATATCACCAAGCGATTCTACCGTTGTACAATTTGGAGTGAGAGCCGCGTTGGCACTCACGACATAGCCACGAGGAGCTATAACCACGTCTCGAACATCTACTCCCGGTCTATATGCCTCATAAGGAATACCGAGGTGCGTAAGTTCGCCCATCTTGCCATAGAGTCGCGTCGTTTTACCAGCACCCATAGGCCCAGTATAAACGGTTACTTCCGGCAATACCCTCATCATTGATAAGAACCTGACTACTCAAAATTCAGAGCTTTCGCATCTGTTATCTGCAAAATGGCGAAGTCTTTACAGTAGAACCATAAGAAAATGCA
Organism: Dictyobacter formicarum; assembly: GCF_016587435.1. The sequence goes on along the minus strand of NZ_BNJJ01000002.1, from coordinate 150,690 downwards.
GCTCTATCAATGTTGCGATCCGTCAGACTGCCTCTTTCTCCATGATAAACGGAGCTACTGATCAAAACCCGCACGCGTAGTATATCACCTTAAAGGTGAAATGCCTACCTGTGCTGACTATTTCGGTTATCCTTTCTAAAACATGTCAATCTTTGCTCACGTCATATCACATGGACAATCAAAAATAGCAGTACAAGTGAATTAAACGAGCATCCACTATTTTCGGACTTACACTGGGATCGCGCCGCGGGAGACGGATTTCGGGGTACTACAATACAATGGACCTTGAAACACTTTATTGTGTGATGTGCGCATCGTGAGCAAGCTCGTTGGGAGAGGATGATGTGATCAGGTGGCTTTTTCGATGCATCAGAGGAAGTGTACGAGAGTGATACGGCAGGGTAGGGCGCGAGTGTGCGATGCCACGCCAGCTGAGAGTGGGCGTCTCGTGTCTGGTATCGATGTTTCCTGTCGAGTACCCAGTAAAAGAGACACCATTATAAGGAAATCAAAGGAGCACCGTGCAACTGATGATCTTGAGCATAGTGCAAGGGTGAACAATTTCCTACGCCCTCGTGAGGACGTAACGTATTGTAAAAATTGATCCATGAGCTTGGTGCAGGCCAGGTAGAAGTGTGAGGAGGGAGCAGACACGAGGAGGATCGTGCTGCTCCCGATGGGTACGGCAAGAGCGGTGGGGCATCAGGGGAAAGGGGTGTGGTGAGTCGTGATATTCGAAGCGTTTGGAATGGCCAGTGGTGGAGTTGCCGAGTCTGTATCGAGTGGAGAGGGTATGTTCCAGGTGTCTCTTTTCCCAGAGTCCGAGGTGGCGAAAGAACAGTTGTTAGCGGTAGATGGTGTAGGCGTCGAATAGTCGTAGCTCGTGCTCATCATCATCAGGACGCTGAAAGAGGTGCCAATACCGCTCAAGCTCCTGCCTGGTAATGGGCACTGCGCCGGGAGCCAGGGTGTCGTTTCTATACTCCAGCCTGCGCCAAAGTTCGTCAAAAGGGACGTCGAAAACGTGCATTTCTGTTCGGGCGTTGGATCGTTTGGCGTCTGCTCGTTTTTGACTGCGTTCAGATTGCTGCCAGAGGCCATCTTCTAGGATGACATCCTGACCGCTACGGAGGAGCGTAAGTGCCAATTGATAGAGTCGAGCCTGAAGTTTTTCGTGGAACTCTTCATTGCTATGATCGATTCCTAACTGCTCTTGCCACTCGTCAGTACAGATGCGAATGCCCTTACCTGCTTGCTCAAGCCTTTTTGCGAGTGTTGTTTTACCGGAACCGGGCAGGCCACAGAACAGGGTGAGTGTTGGTTGAGCGTGTAATTTCATGAGTGTATCTCCAGACAAAAACCGGTCCTTCTCGGGCCATCCAGAGCCAGTCACCACACTCTGGCTGTTGGTACGCTTCTTCCTTTTTTATGTTTCTTTGAAAAGTATGAGGTTATAGGGCTTTAGTCTAATGACTTCGACAGGTATATGTCAAGGGAGCCTTGGCGAGGTGTCGCGCCGCACGAGATGGGTGGGAGATCGGCCGCCACACTTTGGCCGAAGCACATTGCAAAGGCAAAGAAAACCTGCAATAATTGGAGAATGAGCATATGTTGTGTGATATATCGTTTTTGTATGGGAGGAATGAGGAATGAATGAGCCCATCTGGCAGACGCAGGAAGTGATACGCCGACTCAAAGAGGACGAAGGGTGGGAGTGGGAAGGGAGCGCTGGCCAGCTGCTGAGTGTCATGTGGCAACGCATCAAAGGCAGGCACCGGTGCTGCTTCCGTGGAGAGCACGAAGAGCAAGCGGCCGGGAAAGGATGTGTTGGAAGGCAGTGGCGTGGGGTGAAAATGTGTTGCCTGTTCACAAATAAGAACCGAGCCTGGAAAGAGATGTCCAAAACGTTCCGTTTTTCCTGGCGCAGCTGGTATGTGGAAGAGTGGAGCAGGTGAGGGTTCGGTGAAAGCACCTTTCACCGAACCCTCACCTGCTCCACTCTTCCAATTCATGATATTGAGGGAATGTGCCACCTGTATCCTGACAAATGTAACGGATCGCAGCGGCTGATGCTTCTTTCCTCGTTTTGGCGTAGCGCTTGATACGCTTGTCAGTGGATGATTTCAGGCGTGCGACGAAGCGCCCATCTTGACGTTCATAGATGGTGCCATCCCCATAATCATTTTTCCGTTTTGAGTATGCTCGCGGAACGATGCTGCACGTGGATCAGATACATGGGAATATCGAACTCTTGTAGATACTGCATCAGGGGTCGATAATACTGGTGACATTCCTACATGCTGGCCTCAAGGCGAGGCAAGGCAGGTCTGGAAACACGCTATTCCGGCGCGCAAAACAGACATCTATGAGGGAAATACTTGTCGAGGGAACAGAACATCCTATCAGCGTCCGCGATGAGAGGAAGCTGTCCCTCTGACGAGATAGGAGAGTCATACACGCATCCCGTGGGAACTGGCTCACCAAAAATCAGGAAGAGCTGGAATTACGTCGGCATTAAGAGTTGGAGGGTGTGTCAAAGACCTTGGTTATCGAAATGTCGCTTACGCTAGGTTTGTCTGTGGAGCGAGTTCCGCCGTGGATTTGCTTTAGATCATCATCCGTCAGTTCGGTCAAGGCTTTGCGTTTTTTCTCTGGAATAGTTGTCTGTTGCGCCTGGATCTGTGTATCTTTTTGTTTCTTAGCCATGTTTGAAGATCCTACCTTTCTTAGAGTATTTCTAGAGCGTTTAATAATTCTATCTAACTTTGCCAACTTTCTATAAAGTATATTCACTTTTTAAGGCTTTGTCTATGAACTAATGCACAGTTGCCAGGGCTAGTGCAAAATTTTTTCGCTCCCTTAACTGGCTAGCCGAACCAAGCGAGCAGAATCGTCCGATGGTTCTGCCGCGTTTTATGCTGGCCTCCCGCTTCAACAGATGAAGTATCAGGAAGTGCGGATGCAATTTGGCGTGGTCATGCAAGATGCAAGCATCCTCAGCGGCTCTATTCGCCAGAATATTGCGTTCAACGGTCTCAGTATGATTATTGATCATGTGATCAAAGCAGCTCAACTCGCAGCTGTGCACGATGATGTGATGCGCATGCCCATGGAATATGAAACCTTCGTTTCCGAGGGAGGAACGGGCTTATCGAGCGGCCAGCGTATTGCTCTGGCTCGCGCTATTGCCACCGCGCGCCGTTCTCCTGTTGGATGAAGTGATCAGTAGCCTGGATGTGGTGACGGAAGCAACTGTTGATCATAACCTGCGTCGCTTTCTCTGCACGCAAATTCTAGTCGCTCATTGACTGAGCACTATGCGCAATGCAGATCTGATTCTGGTGCTTGATCAGGGCCAGATTGTTGAACGCGGGACCCACCAACAACTACTACGTCAAAATGGTTTCTATGCTCACCTGATTCTGAGCCAGGTGGAGAGTGGAGAGATCCGCCCTTCGTAAGAGGCGTTTTCTCTCAGTCAACTTATGAACTGATGTATGGCTTTCATTGCAGGAAGAGGTTGTTATGCACTCGCGTGTTGATGTGCTTCAGACGTCATCTCTGTGTGAAGAAGGAAAAATCCTAAACGTTGGGCGGAGCATCCTGTTCGGTAGTGCAGGCGGCTGGCGAAAACGGGATGAGTACCAGCAACCTGCACCACTGAGGCGCTGCCGCTTCACCTGGGCGCTTGAGGTGAGCGCCAGCCATTGTGCCTACTTAAGTTGTGGTCTGTACTTTAGGAACGTGTATGCCTGTAGAGCAGGCATCGAAAAGCTTATCGGTTCCTTTTCCTCCCTGGACCTTCTCCAGGTCGGCATCCGTCAGTTCGACCACTCCCTTGCGCTTTCCCTCTGGGAGCGTCTGCTGTAACTGGCGCCGCGTGTTCGTTTGTTTCTTGTTCATGCTTGATGTTCCTGCCTTTCTTAGGATATCTCTAGAGCGTTTAGTAATTCTATCCACTTTTGCCAGTTTTCTATAATTCTATCTACTTTTTGAGGCCCTGTCTATGAACCAATGCACAGACCAGGGCTATTTAATTTTCCAACCAGAAGTCCTGAAAAGGACAAAAAAAGGATGGGTTCCTAGTACAGTGATCTTAGACAAAAAACGTCACGAAACGAGGAATCATCCTACGATGAACTATATCATGTTGCATGAAGCGAGGGAACTGGCTGGGTGGAGTAAGGAAGGAGAAGCCCTTTCGATTTATCAAGAACTCCATAGCATTGAAGATCGACGAAAACCAAAGGGAAAGCGATACAGTCTCGCGCTGGTGTTACCTGTGTCCTGTTTGCCAAGCTGGCAGGAGAAACCACGCTGCAAGGCATTGCTGAAGGTATTGTCAACTTGACGGTGTGTTCTCCATCACTACAGCTATGTGCTGGCAGTGGCTTGCGATGAACCTGTGGAAATCATGACCCCTGAGGGACGCCAGCGCATGACGATGGCACAAGCCCAGACTCGCTTTCTGCAAGCACACGATTGGCAGTGCCTTTCGATGGGTGAAGGAACCAAAGGACCACGTTGGCTCGACTGGGCAGTTCTGCCCATACTATATCGATGTGAGGACGATCAAGAGCACTGGTTGCTCATTCGCCGCAATCCGACCGACTCCACCGACAAAAGGTATTACGTTGTCTCCGGACCAGAGGGGACAACCCTTCCCGTGATGGTGAAAGCCATTGGAGCAAGGTGGGGGATCGAAATAGTCTAATCGCAAATGGCAAAAACGAATCTGCTCACTCTTGGGAGAGAGGGGGATCACGTAGCGGATCTCCACCTCTTCTCCCGTAACCACGACACGATCAACCAGCAACTCAATGAGTTGTCGTTTCTGCTCAAAAGTAGCCTGGGCTAATCCTTGCTGCACGCGTTCGCAGAAGGCATCAATGGATTGAACGCGTGCTGCTAACTCATCACGGTGTCCGACGCTCGCCTCCAACTGGCGAACCTGTTCCGCAAGAGATTGCAGCCGTTGTTCTAGTTCCTGATACCGTCGCTTGTACTCTTCCAGTTGGAGGACCTCGGCTAGGTACGCGTCAGTGAGGCGCTCCCTTTGCTGTTCCAGGCTCATGCGGGCTTTACGCAAATTCTCACGCCGTGTATGCAGTTCTTGGGGAAGCCACTGCCCTCCTTGCGCCCGTTGGAGTGCAGCGACAATGTGCTCAGGGTGCATGAGAATCTCACACACATCCTGCCACACCAGCTCGTCAAGTTGTTGTGCTGGAATGGAGCGCGAGAGACACTTCTCGTCGCGGCAGGAGTAGATCGGAGCTTTCTTGCCGCGACAGGTGTAGTAGGCGTATCCTCCCTCACGGTTGCGGCCCATGCACGCCAGACGGCAAACGCCGCAACTCACCAGTGCCCGTAGCAGATACTGATGCGCCGTATTGTTGCGGCGAGCGAACTGCTGGTTGTGAGCCAATTTTGCCTGAACCAGGTCAAATTGCTCCTGACTCACGATGGCTGGCACCTGGGCCACGGCGATCCACTCTTCGGGCGGAGTGTGCGGATGGCCCCCGTGGTCTCGCCCAACAGGAGCCAAGGGAGAGTGGCGTTGGCGAGAAGGAGTGCGACGAGTCCGACCAAGATAGACCGTTCCGGTATACGCCGGATTGGAAACAATTCCCCGCACACTCGCCTGATTCCAACGAGGCCGCCCGTAGGGACTGGGCACGCCTTGGGCCATTAACTGTCGGGTGACGCCCATCAGACTCTGCCCTTCCTGGATGAAGCTGGCAAACATCTCTGCGACGACTGCTGCCTCCATTGGCTCCAAACGGACACCAGCCGGATCTCGCGGGCGCTCTGGATCGACGCGGTAGCCGTAAGGGGGACGCGTCCAGGGAAGTAAACCACCGGCCCGGTACTTCTGCCACCGACCACGCCGCATGCGCTCAGTAATCAAGCTTCGCTCATATTCGGCTACGGCTCCTCGGATCTGGAGCAGCAATTGATCGTGAGGAGTATCGCTTTTTGGCTGATCGAGGAACTCCACCTGGCATCCACCTCGCTCGAACTCTTCAATGAGGAGCACCTGGTGAACATACTGCGAGCCAGCCGCGAAGGCTCCGTGATGAGCAAACGATCAAAGGCAGCGGCGCTGATGTGGTCTCGCAGGCGATCAAGGCCGGGGCGACGTAAACTTGCTCCGCTGTAGCCATCATCCCGAAAAATGTGGTCGTCGCACCAGGGCCAGTTGTGTGTCTGGCTATGGAGACGAAGTTGTTCCAATTGTTGCTCAATGGTCTGTGCTTGCGCCTGCCGTTGCGTAGAGACACGGACATAGATCGCCACTTTCATTGCGCGGCTGTGTTGCAAAAAGAAAACTGATCTGTCAAAATAGTGAGAAAAGAAGAAGAGAACCAGTCATGGCAGAGCAGCACCCTTTCAAATGGCGTCATTTTGAAGCCGAGATCATTCTCCTCTGCGTGCGCTGGTATCTCCGTTATTCATTGAGCTACCGGGATCTGGAGGAGATGATGCTGGAACGGGGTTTGCACGTGGACCACACCACGATTTATCGCTGGGTTCAAAGGTATGCTCCTGAGTTGGAAAAGCGCTGTCGCCCGCATCTCAAGGGAACAACTGACTCGTGGCGGGTGGATGAGACGTATGTAAAGATCAAAGGTGTGTGGATGTACCTGTACCGTGCAGTGGATTCTCAAGGGAAGACTCTGGAGTTCCATCTGAGCGCTACTCGTGATGCAGAAGCCGTCAAGCAATTTTTCGCGAAAGCCCTTGGTGCCTCCCATACGGTGACTCCTCGCGTGATTACGGTCGATAAAAACGCAGCCTATCCCAAAGCCTTTCACGAACTGAGAGCAGCAGGAACGCTTGCCATTGCTTGTGAACTGCGACAAAGCAAGTATCTCAACAATCTGGTCGAACAGGATCACCGCTTTATCAAGCGACGCGTCAAGCCTGGGTTGGGCTTCTTTTCGTTCAAGACTGCATGGCGAACCTTACAGGGATATGAGGTGATGCATATGATCAGGAAAGGACAGATGAAAGACGTGGATAAAGGGGATATCCTCAGTCAGGTAGCCCTTGTTTCCAGCTTGTTTGGAGTGGCTGCCTAAGCTGAACCAGAAAGACCAATCCGTCGTTGCTTCTCTTCCTGATTTTTTGCAACACAGCCCGCTGTAGCGCCTCATTTTGCTCGTGCTTAGAGATGCGAACATACCCAATCTTCGTAGAACCTCTGCTTTTAGTGTCACTTACTCATCTCGATAGGGCTCAAACTGATACTTTGATTATGGCACGTTTTTTGAGACCGTCCTAGCCATAAAATCATGCTTGCGGAGGTGATACGTTTCGCCACTGGAAAAACTGGTCTGAAAGTATCAGAAAACGGTCGTTATCTGAGACCTTCGCTCACAGCTTTTTGTGCCAACGGACCTTCGTATTGCTGTCCCAGAGACTGGCGAGAAATCGAAAGAAATGCTATCATGGGGATGTACAATATTTCAAGACATGTACATTTGTGCATTCATACCTGGGAGAAAAAAATGACCGAGATGCAGAACGAAAGGAGACGACTACTGGTTAAAATCAGTCGGCTTTATTATGAAGATGGACTCAATCAACAGGATATTGCCAAACGCCTGGGTATTTCACGACCTCACGTGAGTCGCATGCTCGCTACAGCAAAGGCCGAGGGGATCGTCAACATCACGATCAATAATCCTTATTCACGAGAGCAGGACATTGAGCAGGAACTCGTTGAGACATTTGGCGTTCTCGACGCTTTTGTCGTCAGCATGGAAGAAGGTTCTGAACAAAGATCTCTCCATCAACTCGGGCGAAATTGTGCAGCGCTTCTCGAATCTGTGCTCAAGGATCACGATATCGTAGGGGTTATGGCCGGGCGCACGATCGCTGCTGTTGCCGCTGAATTAGAGTATTTTGAGCGAGATGCGTTACAGTTTACTCCCCTGGTTGGTGGCTGGGGGTCTACTGGATCAGCGTGGCATGCAAACTCGAATACGATGATGTTTGCCGAAAAGCTGAAATCGACCTACTGGCTTCTCCATGCGCCCGCAGTTGTTGCCTCACAGGAAACCAGAGAGCTTTTGATGAAGGAGCCGGAGATAGCCAGTGTGCTTGAGATTGCTCGGAAGAGTACTGTGGCAGTTGTCGGCATTGGGCAGGTCTCAAACGAGGCAACGATTGTCCAAACCGGCTACTTTGGAGACGCGGATTTGAACGATGTCATCCAAAAAGGAGCTGTGGCAAACGTATGCGCGTCATTTCTCAATGGAGAAGGAGAGAGCATCGCTTTTTCAGCACAAACGAGAATGATTGGCATTGACATACCAGAGTTGAGACAACATACCAATGTCATCGCTGTTGCTGGTGGTCAGGACAAAGTCGAAGCAATCACAGCGACGCTGCGCGGAAAATGGATTGATATTCTTGTGACAGACCTTGAGACGGCGCAACGGGTTTTAGCGTTCCACAAGCGCCGCAGCTAACAGGGAGGGGAAACAATTGAGCGTTGATGGTTACTATGGACCATATGGAGGAATGTTTATTCCTGAGATTTTGTACCCTGCTTTTCACGAATTACAAGAAACGTTCGCTGAAATACAACAGGATACTGTGTTCTGGCAGAGCTATCAGGAGAGCCTGGCAAACTTTTCCGGTCGCCCAACGCCACTCACCTACGCCGCGAGATTGACTGAGTATTTTGGCGGACCCAGGATTTACCTGAAGCGAGAGGACTTGAATCACTCAGGCGCTCATAAGCTGAATAATGCTTTGGGGCAAGCGATGCTCGCGAAACGAATGAAGAAAACACGTGTCATTGCCGAAACCGGCGCCGGGCAGCATGGAGTTGCCACTGCTATTGTGGCGGCGAAGTTTGGCTTACATGCGACCGTGTACATGGGGAGTGAAGATGTAGAACGCCAGTATGCGAATGTTTTTTGGATGAAACGCTTCGGCGCGGACGTGATTCCGGTGGAAGACGGTTCTCGCACCCTCAAAGATGCGATAAATGAGGCGCTCCGGGATTGGGCTTCGAATTTTGAAACAACCCATTACGTGTTAGGAACCGCATCAGGCCCTCATCCTTTTCCAGCGCTGGTGGCTTTTTTTCAATCGATCATTGGCAAGGAGGCAAGGGAACAACTCCTTCAATTGGAAGGCAAGCTCCCTAAACGTGTCTATGCCTGTGTGGGAGGAGGTTCAAATGCGCTGGGAGTCTTTCAAGCGTTCATGCCCGATGACGAAGTTGAACTTATTGGGGTAGAAGCTGGAGGAGAAGGACCGATAACCGGAAAACATGCTGCCCGAATCGCGTACGGGCAGGGCAGGATCGGTATCGCCCAGGGGTACAAATCCTTCTTTCTCCAGAATGAAGACGGACAAATGGTAGACACTTATAGTATTGCAGCCGGACTCGACTATACAGGGGTGTCACCTCTTATCGCCCATTTAGCAGAGCGTCAGCGAGTGCGCGTTGAAGCGGCTACTAATGAGGAAGTCCTTCAGGCTCTCCAGCTTGTCATGACCAGAGAAGGCATTATTCCTGCACTTGAATCAGCCCATGCTTTTGCAGGAGCTTTTCGGGAAATCAAACAGTGCTCGCAGGACGATTGTGTCATCATCAATCTCTCGGGCAGGGGTGATAAAGATATTTTTACCATAGCGGAAGGATTAGGCGATGAAGGATGGAAAGCTTTTATCCAGCGGAAAAGCACGCAGTATCAGCAAACTCGCTCAAGAGATTCTGGAAAAGCGTAAAAGGAAGCCTATTTTACTGATGGCGCATCAAATTGTAGGCTATCCCGATTTCGAGGTGAATTATGAAATGATTCGTCTGTTCCAGGAATGTGGAGTGGACCTGGTGGAGTTACAGATTCCTTTCTCTGAACCAATTGCGGATGGTCCGCTGTTCCTGAAGGCCAATCAGAAAGCCCTGGAACGAGGAGTGACTGTGGAGCAGTGTCTGGATTTTGCCCAAAAAGTCACGAGAGATTTTGCTCTTCCTTGTCTTTTCATGACCTATTACAACATTTTACTCCAATATGGAGTCCAGCGGTTTGTTGAAACGGCCAAGTCGATTGGAATCCGCGGGCTGATCGTGCCCGATGCATTCCCCGAGGAGAGCGAGGAATACTTCGCTGCCTGCAAGCAAGAGCAGGTCGATCCTATTCTCGTGGTCACTCCCTATACACCGGTCAATCGCTTAGAGTATCTGGCGAAGAAGGCGGAAGGATTCTGGTATTGCGCGGCGCGAAAAGGCGTAACCGGGTTCAAAACGTCTTTTGGTGAGGCGACAACAGACTTTCTCTCCCGCTGCCGTCAGTATGCATCCACTCCCATTGCAGTTGGGTTTGGCGTTCAGCGTCCAGAGGATGTTCGCTATCTCGTCAATAAAAGTGACATTGCCATTGTAGGAAGCACATTACTCAACGTATTGGAAGCTGAAGGAACTCCAGGTGTCAGGGAATTTTTGCTTTCTCTCAGGCCTTGAGCCCATGAGAGCGGCTGCCATCTGGCGCACCATTTAGGGACCTGTGAGATCAGTTCGCTGTATCCCATTGTTGGTACGCTAAATGGATCTCTATGAGGAATCACGAAATGGTTTGGTGCGTGAAAAGAAAACCGGTTCTGTCAGAACTGAGAACACCAAGGTGCGCAAGACCTTCAACGTTTCTCAGAACCATTAGCAAAACTATGCGACTGCACCCATCAGTCCTTGCAAAGCGGCCAGTCGCTCACAGAATATCCGTCGTTGTTGGGCCAGCGGTAGTGTTTCCCTTGTTGGAGAACGATAACGGAAATACTGACGTAATTCATCAAAGGCACGGCAGAAACGGGCTGCCGATTCAAAGCTTTCGAAACCACGCATCGGATAATAGCGTTGTTTGATGCCTCGGTGGTCTTGTTCGAGCTGGTTGTTGAGATACACATTGGTCCGATGCACCACATCATTTCCCATTATCTCGCGTATGGCATGCGGATAAGAGCGATGTCCGTCTGTTGTGACCGTCTCTGGAGTATGACCGACTACCGCGACGGCTTGCTTAAAGAACGGTTTGGCAGCATCCATGTTCCTCTTTTCACTCAGCCGTGAATCAACCAGATTGCCATCTCGATCAATGGCCCGATAGAGATAGCACCACTTCCCATGCACTTTGACGTAGGTTTCATCGACATACCACGAGGTTCCTACTTGGCCTCGCCGTTTGGTCCGCAAGTGGTCCGCGATCAAGGGAGCAAACCGCTCTTCCCGGTCTCGAACCGTTTCATGCGTCAACACAAAGCCGCGCTCTAAAAATAACTCGGTGACATCCCACAAGCTCAGTTTGTAGCGCAATCGCCACAAGACCACAAGCAGGACGATGTCCGTGGGAAATGCTAGATAGTTGAATGGGGTACCAGTTCGTTCGTTAAAGCTATGTTGACACGGAGAGCAAAAGAACGTTGCGTAGCCCAGTTTGGTTTTCTTCGCTCGCTTCTTGGTCGTGGCGGCAGCACAATAGGGGCAGTTCATCGGTCAACACTCCTGTTCCATCCTGTTTTCATGGGATGAGCATAGCAGAAGTGTGAGTGCTCTGCCAAGAGGATGGTTTGAGTTCTGACAGAACCCTTTCCCTTACTGCTGATGGGATTATTTAGATGCGATTGCCCTGAACAAGACGGGGATCACGATGGCTTTCTTAGCTTCATGCCGTTCCAGTGCGCGTCGCATCTCTCTCCCATAGCAATAGTCAGAAGCCAAGAAATCGGGGCTGATAAGAAACAGGATGACCGATGCAGCGTTGAGCTGATCATCAATGGCCTGTGCCCATTCGACCCTGGGCTGTATGCGCCGGTCGTGCCAGGAGGAGATGATCCCCTGTCGCCTCAGCGGGCTCAGGTGCTTTTCCAATTCATCTCGAAGCGCTTCATCCTCGCGCGCGTACGAGTAGAACAGCGTTACAGGCAAGGCGGTTGCTTGCTGCTCATCTATAAGAAACGCCACAATCCTTTCACATGCATTGAAATTCATTGCTGTATAGTAACAAACAAGTATACCACAAAAATGGTTATTTTCGCCTTTTTCAGGCCTCCTTTATTCATAACTCATGAATAATCCTTCTCCTTATATTAACGCCGGTGAAAAAACGCCGATCTCCATAACGCCGACAATGCATTGCGCCGACCCCTTTTGACCAAGAAAAACACCGCTGTTTTTCTTTCAATCAAGAGCACAAAAATGGCGATTTCCGATCAAAAATGAACCGGCGCTGACAGCTCGAAGTGATTCGCGAGTATGCGATCAAACAATTGCGAACAGCCGGGGAAGCGGACCTCTAACAGCGGCGCCATGCCGAGTAGTATGCGGAGTTGGCCGAGGAAGCGGAGCGCGTAGGACCATCTCAGGGGAGCCGTGAAGCACGCCTCGAGTCGGAATCGGCCAATGGACATGCGACGCTCGACTTTGCCTATAAGCGAGGTGAGGTGGCGCTCGGCCTGCGGCTGGCTGCGTGTTTTGGACTGTTCTGATTGAAAGGCAGTCAGATGAGCGAGGGGAGCATGTGGCTGGAACGCTTGCTTACGCTGGACGAGGCTACTAAGGCGCAGACGGTCCCGCCGCCGTGCGCAGTAGAGCATACTATAATGCCGCGCGCCTGGGCATGCATCTGGGCAGGAATGAGCGCGCAGAAGCTTTCGCCAGAGAGGCACTGGCATTGGCAAGGCGGACGGGAGACCAATTCGAAATCACCCACGTGCTTGCCACGCTCGGTTCCATAGCGCTGGCCTCGGAAAAGGAAGACGAGGCCAGCGCCTACTACACAGGAAGTTACGCCATGACCAAACGGGCAGATGATGCGGAAGATGCGCGTCCCATTGGACTTTGCCCTGCTGAACCTCGGCGAGTTGGCGCGCAAACGCGGGGAACTTGCACGTGCCACCGCGTTGTTGGAAGAAGCTTTCGCCAGGACGCGTGCCCTTGATATAACCTGGAGTATTGCCAACATCCTCACCCTGCGGGCCATCTTGCTCGCCAGGAGCAGAACTATGAGCGTGCAAAAAGCGTTACCGGAGAGCCTGACGGTCTACCAGCGGCCGGGCAATGCCACCTATACCGCCTGGTGTCTGGAAGGCATCGCCGCCGTGGCTTGTGCGCAAGGGAACTATCAGCCTGCAACCAGGCTGTGTGCCACCACAACTGTACTGCGTGTCGCGGTACAGACTCCACTCCCCTCGGCAGAACAGGATGACATCGACCAGGTGGTCATGACTGCGCGAGCTGAACGAGATGAAAGGACCTTCACAGAGGAGTGGAAGATCGGCTCAACCCTGACGCAAGATGACGCTATCTCCTACGCCTGATAGGACCGCTGCTTTGAGCAGCTCAAAAGGGAGGGCAACACGCGCCCTTTTAACAGAACAGCCAGCCCGGCCCGATTACCACGAGGAGCAAAATGTGCAGCACTATTCAGTTGAGTGCTGCGTATTCCTGTCGTACAGGTTCGACGTTCAAAAAGCCCTGTGAACCTCCCAAGCATGCATTTTGGCTCAACATTGCTGAAATCGAATTAAGTGTGCTGGCTCGGCAGGACGTGGCCCACAATATCGCCACTGTTGAGGAACTCTGTCGGCAGGTACAGAGCTGGCAAGATCATTGCAACCAGCATGTGGGCACCGTCAACTGGCCATTCCGCACGGCGGACGCACGCATCAAACGCAAGCGGCTCTATCCAGTGCAGCAGCTTGATGCTCGGCCTCCTGAACCCATCGTGCGACAACTTGACTTAGGTGAAGCAGTCATGTAGAAAGCTTTCCATCACCACGTTCAATGTGAATGTGGGTGTCTATATTTTTCCGTTTACCTGTCATAGTTCTCGTACCACTCTTCATTCACTATCTACTTTACCAGATACGGGACAAGTTGTTCTAGTTGTGACAAATGTGCCTCGCAAAGGGCTAACGCCCTGCGTACGGTCTCATGTAACGTTATATCGACCCCCGCCTTCTTCAAGAGGTCAATGCTGTAGTCACTACTGCCTGAACAGAGTAGCTCAATGTAGCGCGTAGCGGCGGGCTTTCCATCTCGCAGGAGCTGTTGTACTAGAGCAGAAGCTGCAGAAAAGCCCGTGGCATATTGATAGACATAGAAGGTGCGGTAGAAATGAGGAATACGTGCCCACTCAATATCGATCAATTCATCCACAATGACCTCTGCCCCATAGTATTTCTCGTTGAGTGTGTGGTACAACGAACAGAGTATATCTGCTGTCAACCGTCCATCCTGCTCTGCATGACGATGAATCTGTCGCTCAAACTCCGCGAACATGGCTTGCCTGAAAAGTATTCCCCGGAACCTTTCTAGCGAATGGTTCAGGATCGCCAGACGCTTAGTAGGATCAGAAGTCGTTTTGAATAGATGCTCGGTTAGCAAACATTCATTCAAGGTCGATGCTACTTCCGCCAGGAAAGTGGTAGGCGCACTATAGACATAGGGCTGGTGGGCGCAGCTATAAAAGGCATGGAGAGCATGTCCGAGTTCGTGCGCCAGGGTGTACATACTATCATAATCATTCTGAAAATTTAAGAAGACAAACGGGTGACTCCTATACGCTACACTACTATATGCCCCGCTGCTTTTGCCTGCCGTCTCATAGACATCAATCCAGCGCCCTTTGATTGCTGACTCGAGATTGCTAACATAATGCTCTCCTAGCGGTGCTAATGCTTCAAGAATCGTATCACAAGCCTGCTGGTAGCTGATCTTTTGCTGATGAAGAGGTGTCATAATAGGAACATATAAATCATACATGTGTAATGTGTCGAGCTCCAGCAGACGCTTCCGCAATTTCATATACCTATTGAGGAGTGGAATATGCTCATTGACAATATCGATCATATTATCGTAAACGCAAAGGGGAATATTATAGCGCGCAAGAGCGTGTTGACAGCAAGAATCATACCCCCGCTGTCTAGCATAAAAGATATTGCTCTTGACTTTAGATGACAATACAGCGGCCATAGCATGCCGATGGTTGTGAAATGCACCGTGCATTTTCTCAAACGCCTGCTGACGGATACGAGAGTCGGCACTTTGTCGATAGAGTTGATAGTTTCCTTTCGTTAAGAGGACCTGTCTGCCAGCCTCATCTGTAATCGTGGGTAGGTGTAAATCGCTGGTACTCATAATAGTGAAAATAGTTTCTGAAGCGTCAGTGGTTTTGCCGAGTTCAACGAGGACAGCCTCTACTTCGGATGAGCGCACATGGAGACGCCTCCGATTCACATCGTGCAGTTGATGTGCGTAGATTTGCAGACCCGGCGTCTCCACTAGAAAATGGTTCACCGTCGTTTGCGGTAACGCTAGTATTTCTGGTTCAATAGAAGAAGCAATCGTGACAATACGGGCATACAATTGCATAGAACGATCGACCATTCGGTGATACTGGCGCCTTGTGTTGTCCTCGTCCCTGCGCATAGAGGCGTAGACAAGGAGGCGTTCGACTTCTGCAAACAACTCATCGCGCGTGCGTAAAACCGCGAACAACGTCTGTCCACTCTGAGTGAGCATCCTATTGAGGACCTCAAATTCGGGGATGTGCTTCTCAAGCGCCTGAAAATTGCGCTCCCAATCCTCATCATATGAAAAGATGCTCTCAAGGTCCCACGTATATTCTCTGGAGACCTCACTTCGTTTTGGCACAGGGAGTGGAATCACACTGCTTCTCCTCACGCACAGTTTACGCTCCTTACACCGCCTCTCAGGAGAGCATGCACAGGGAGGAACTGTCAAGTCAATACGTGGAGTCGATGAGACCATCAAGCCACGGTGGACCTGCGTCGTTTTTTGACTGCCTATCGACTCTGTTGTACTGCCCGGGCAAGCTCCTCTCTCCGACTCTCCTGCCTCGCTCCTCCCCCGCTGCCAAACTCAAGCAGCCACGGAAGGTTTTTGAGCAGCGCTAAACACCTCGCTTCTCCATGGGAAATGCAGAAAAGTCGAGCTAAGAACTTGCCGCCGCAGTAGTCCCTGGAGGTGGTAACGGGAACGGGTTATCATTCTTTAGTCCAGTTGGAGTCCCCACAGGAAAGTACGCTTGCAGAAGGGTCTTAAATTGCTGGAAAACATCCCCCGACGCTGTTGAACCGGCCCGCAATTTTATCAGATTAGCGTAGGTTTGTGCGAGTGTCGGTGCTCCCGCCTGAATGATCTCCTTCCAGGTGAATCCTAGTTGGTAATGCAGATAATTCAGAAATAAGACTGAACATCCGGTTGAAATTGGATGCCTATCTGTAGGATCGCTCACATTCACGAAATCCGGGCGAGATGGTGTATTCAACCATACAGCGGCGGTGGCGAAGATGCCCAGCTCTGCCGGATAAAGTTCGGCTGCTAGAACCCGAGAAAGTCCCTCGCCAGCACTCGATTCGCAATCCCAGCCACTGGCCTGTGCAGCAGAGAACACTTCGATGATTTCAGCAGCAAGCGCGAAGGGAGTAGCGTCAATATCCAGGCCGGGTTTGGTTATCGCTTGACAGTAAATATCCGTGGATTTACAATCTGCATGCCACGCGCCCGTGATTTCCGAGGCAATGATAACGTTGCAAGGGAAACCTGGCGGAGTAATGTTTCCAAAGTAATCTGAGAGAGTTTTATAGTCCCTCTCGCATGTTTCTAAGACCCTATTGGCAAGCGCCTCACCAGCAGAGTTCAGGTTCGGATTGTAATATACCTGGAAGTTTGGGGTATTACCATGCAATGTTGCAGGATAGCGAAATGGACCAGCTAGTCCTGCTCCGTCGGGCTCTGGATCAATGAGTTGCCCCCAGGTGTCCAAAGGAACCTCGCCGAAGCGGTCATCTGTCTGATCAGAAGGCAGAGGCTCAATATCCATGTTTAGCTCCTTTTCACTTCTATGAGATCACTTCCTGGCTCTTTGTCAATCAACCCGTTGTTCAGCTTTTGCCGTAACACCAGCAACAACGAGAACCCCTCCGGCTTCCGGAGGAAGATGCATGGCTTAGATTGGATTCAGCGCCTTCTCACGTAGTACTTGACGACGCAATTGCGTTTCTTCGATTGAAACTCCCATGCGAGAGCGTATATGGGCAAACAGTCGCAGCAAATCAGCGCACCAGATACTCGGATTATCGAAGTCCCGCTGTTTTGAATAACGGTGAGGAAGATACCCTCCACCACAAGTGTCCCGCTCTGGACAGGAAGTGCAAGCCTCAGGCAGAGGCATCCCTGTGAATATCGCAT
Source organism: Dictyobacter formicarum (assembly GCF_016587435.1). Next base: position 133,460 of record NZ_BNJJ01000002.1, on the reverse strand, counting down.
GTGTGTGAAGAGCACTTGCCTGCATAATATCGCGAAAATCAGCGTATTACACATTTAGCGTTGTACTGGTCATACCTTCCGAACACACACGCAAAACGTCAAGTCCCTCAATTCTACCGTCCGTCTCCACAAAAATAAAATGGAAGGGATTATTCCCTAGAGAGTCAGTTAAGCTATCACCTCCCATAATGAGTCTGGCAATATTCCAAAAATCCCTTATCCGCACGTCTAGAGTGCCGTTGAACCACCAATCATCGAAAATAGGAATGAGAAAGTCAGCACAAGGAGTCGGGCCGTAACGCTCGCGAATCGGCCCGATAGTGTCATGCGTAAAATCAGGAAGAATATAGCTGATGCTCTTGCACCCCAATGATAGGAAATGATGATGAATGGCAAGTGGATCAGCCCCGAGTTGAATGACCGATAAGACGCCAAACGCCACATGTTCCTCTCGCAATACATTCAAACCCTGCACCACATTTTCATAAGAACCTTGCCCTTTGTGATCTACTCGATAGGCGTTATGTAACTCCTCAGGGCCATCCATACTGATACCAACTCGCACCTGATGTTTCAACAACACCCTTGCCCATGCCCGGTTAAGCAGTGTCCCATTGGTCTGAAGCATGAAGCGAACTTCTACTACCTCCTCCAATGATTGACGCGCTTTCGTACACCAGGCATCGAAACGTTTCACTCCAACCAAGGAAGGCTCCCCTCCATGAAACAGGAGTGTGATCGATTTCTGTCCAGAAAATAAGCAGTGCCGACGGATACGCTCCAACGAAGCCTCAAAAACCGCCTCAGACATAATAGCCGGGCGCTGCTTCCAGGTAGCGTCCGCTTTGTTGTATACATAACAATAGGAGCAATTGAGGTTGCATCGTGATGCAACCTTCAGAACAACCATATTGAGGGCACTTTCAGACGCATCCATTGTGCATGACCTCTCCGGTAGCATAGACGTATAAGTTCAGCTCACCTATGAAGGGGATATATCTTTAGTAGCAAGACGATGTGCCAACGCGAAAAAGAGTGCCAATATACTACAGTAACATCAAGAGATTATGTCCGCGAACTTCTCTGGTTGTCTTTCTAGAGAGCATTTGCATGCCGATATATCGGCATGCAAATGCTCTCTGGGCAAAAATTACCATATTAGAGAAGACTAAACTGTATATATGGTAAGAGAGCCCGATGATGAGGCTACGTTGCGTTCCATGACGGTGCGCATCTCACCGGTAACTGCCGTGCCGATTGGCATGAGCAAAAGTCATCATCTTATAGTTCAGGTGCCGAAGTAAATGCTACTTCTCCCTTGGCAAAGACACTACTTAACCCAGCACCTTGAGGCTGTGCAGCAAGTTCCTTATCCAACGCAGCCTTTAAGGCTTGTTGAACACGTTCTATGGCATCCTGATCAAGACCCGTACCCTGGAGATTGACCTGAATCGATGTAGCATCTGGGGTGTTACCTTGCTGAGGATCTTGAGTAGACATACTGGCTCTCCTTCCTTTTTCGGGCCAAAAAGTCCCCGTACATACAAAGTGATTGGGAATACTGACAGGTATGAATCTAAATTAATCGACAACGACGCTTAAGAGAAATGGTGTGGTGAGGGATGGAAAGATGGTTTCATCTCTTTCATGCTCCTCTTACATATGTATCTTCCTACAAATTTCTACAGCTATCGCACAACATATTAAATCCAACGCATATTTAATAACATAAAAATTGTATTGTGCCAATATCATGCTATAATCAAAACATCACTTGACAAAACTGAAGTTTTATGTATAATTTTAAATTATGATATGAGTCCAACTTGAATAGAAGTCATTGTAGTACTTTTATTACAATGGTGCAGTTATTATTTCCCTCACCGTATAGACATAGTTTCGCATGATATTCTACTCTTAAAGTACAAAATTGAGCATAGACATGGCTCGATACCTTTTCCCAAAAGGACTTTGCGGTTCGCCTACGCACCTGAATAAACCAGAGGAACCATTGCAGGACATCCGGTGAAATGAAAGGTATCACCAGGCCGAAGGAGAACTACTAGATCACAGCTCATGGATGTGCAGCTCTCTCCTTTTTTCGTGATATGGCAGCTTCCCTTGATCTCGTTCGCAGCGTGGTAGCATTAGTCGCAGAAATTACGCTGCTTTATTTAGTATTGCTACAGCGAGGGAACCATGCAAGCAGAAATATCGAATTTCCAGTCATCAAATCCCATCACTAGATTCCGTGTCGCTCTTGTCTGTATGCCATTTCTCACTTTTCAGCGACCATCTATCCAGATTGGCCTGCTCACTTCCATTGCAGAGCAAGCCGGATTTTCCACTGATGCCCATCATCTCAACCTGGACCTGGCCGCTCGGATTACTCCTGAAGTCTATGAAGGCCTCTGTGATCATCGCGGCCGTATGACCAGTGAATGGCTCTTCTCGATTGCAGCATTTGGGCAGGATGTATCTGCAGATGACGCCGCGTACTTCAGGGCATTTCCTCAAGAAACCGAGTGGCTTAAGGAAATTGGCAAGGATACTGGCTATCTCAGTACCCTGCGTCACGAGATTCTGCCGCGCTATATTGAGGACTGCCTAGCAAGTGTGGATTGGGGACGTTACCTGGTTGTAGGCTTCAGTTCCACCCATCAACAGCATGTAGCTTGTCTAGCCCTTGCTCGTCGCATCAAGGAGTGCTACCCGGAGGTACAAATCGTCTTCGGCGGCGCTAATCTAGAGGATGAGATGGGGCCAGAGTACGTCCGGGCATTCCCATTTATTGACTATGCAGTAGTAGGTGAGGGCGACATTGTCTTTCCTGCTCTTCTGCGTTGTCTGGCAGCGCATGAACAGCCGAAGAACCTTCCCGGCCTTGTGAGAAGAGTAAACGGAGGCGTTCAGTTCTATGGTCAGGCGACGCCAGTTCGCAATATGGATGCACTACCCGTGCCAAACTACGACGAGTATTTCGAGCGCACCAGACGCCTTGGCCTGAAACCTTATGGGATTCTTCCGTTTGAGACTTCTCGCGGCTGCTGGTGGGGACAAAAGCATCATTGTACTTTTTGTGGACTCAATGGACTCGGCATAACCTATCGAGCTAAAAGCCCCAGGCATGTCTTGACTGAACTCTCAGAACTCACCCGCAAGCACCGTATCAGCCTTTTTGGAGCGACCGATAATATTCTCGACATGAAGTATGTGAAGAATTTTTTCACGGTGATTTCAGAAGCAAAGACCGATTACCAGTTTTTCTATGAGGTCAAAGCCAATCTTTCCCGCGAACAAATTCAGACGCTCTACCGTGGCGGTCTCCGGTGGATTCAGCCCGGTATCGAGAGTATGAGCAGCCGTGTACTCCAATTAATGCGAAAAGGGAGTACCATGCTTCAAAACGTGCGGTTGCTCAAGTGGTGTTGCTACTACAAGATTCGCGTCAGCTGGAACCTCATCTGGGGCTTTCCCGGAGAGACGAAGGAAGACTATCGGCAAGAACTGGAGGTACTGAAGCTGCTTCCTCACTTGCAGCCACCAGGAGGTGCCAGCCGTATCTGGCTAGAACGGTTCTCTCCATATTTCACTGAACAGGGAGCGTTCCCTATTCATGACGTGCGACCGGAGGCAAGCTATAGCTACGTCTACCCTGCCTATGTGGAACTCGACAAAATCGCTTACTTTTTCGACTACCAGATGGAGAATACCACCAAAGATGATGTGCATTCTGAAACGTGCGAGTGGGTGAGAGAGTGGCGGCGGCGATGGGAAGCCGGCTCATCTTATACCTTGACCTATAGGCGAACCGATGATGCCTTGTTTATCGATGATAATCGTGGGATAGACAAGATGATACCATTTGTTTTTGAAGGCCCATTGGCTCTCATTTATGAGTACTGTAGCGAAACCATGCGTACCGTTCCGCAAGTGGTAGAATATCTAGGCAGTTTACCAGATGGGCAACAATTTCCACAAAATGAGATACGAGGGGCCTTGGATGTATTTTGCCAGGCAGGTCTCATGTTGAGTGAGGAAGGTAAGTACTTCAGTCTCGCCATACCTGCTAATCCTAACTGGTAGATCATCAGATAAACCCGAGGTGAAGTATTTTTCCACATAGAAGAAGTCTGCCAACAGGAGTGATCATATGAGTTGGGAGGATCGTCTGTACCGGGTTTTTTCGTGTCCCCAGGAAAACTTTTCCAACGATTTTTTAGAAATAATAACTGTCACTTACGCGCAAGAACTCTGTCGGCATTTCCTTGCGCGGTTCGGAGAAGATCTGCAGCGCAGAAGTAACGGGCTACTTGCCTTTTTGGAAACATGGCTGGAGCACGAAAAAGCCACGTTCGATACCGTTTGGAATCTGGCCTTTGGGGAAGTGAAGCAGGTACTTCTACCAGGTAGCCAAAACGATCACGTACGCACTGCAGCGGCACTTGCTTTGCAACTACAGTATTCTAATAACCAATTAACGAACGAATGGAGCATACAACTTACTGCGCCAACACGACTAAAGTGGGGGAGATGGCTCCTGCCAACTGCGGACTGGCTCACTGTCTCAAGTGAGGGCAGACAGGTGACTATTCGATTACGTTATCAAGGTAAAGAAAGGCAAGTGGCATTTCGGCAAGGCGACGAGGGTTGGAAAGGTGAAAACATTGAACAGATGCCACAGATCAACGCCGGCCAGCGACGTATAGACGTACTCCATCTCAATGCACTCAACTATTCGGCATTTGATGATATTATCCACAGCTTCGCACAGGATCTCACGCCAGATGAGGTATCAGCTAGGTGTCAGGCCACCATTATGCTGCTCCACGATTACGCCGACATCTATTTGCCCTGGGTGGAGCGTGTCGTCCGTTACATTATCCCATTGCAGAGCGAGAACGATTTCGTCTTCAGCAGTAGTTATGCAGATCGACCAGGAGTAGTGACTATCTCTTTCCCCGCTCGGCTTGCAGCCCTGGCAGAAATGCTGGTCCATGAGGCGACGCACCAGTATTTTCACTTACTTTCTAGCGTTGGCAACGTTGACGATGGCTCGGACGCCACTCTGTATTATTCCCCCTATAAAACGGCAAGGACGGCCCATTAGAGCTATCCTCCTTGCCTATCACGCCTTTGCAAACGTTCTTTTATTTTATCGTCTGTGTCAAGAAAAAGGTCTTTCTGATGATAGATATTGCTGTCAGCAAGAAAAGAACTTGCTTCCTCAATTGAAGCAGTTGGAGGACTCATTGCATACAACTCGAGCGCTTACTCCGCTGGGACTTGCGCTTTGGAAACCGTTGGCAGAACGCGTGCATTAAATATGCACTCCTATGAACTCAGTTCGTGATGGTCGCAGAAACCCTGGTTCCGCGTTCGTTAAAGCTCACCTCACATTTGCTCACGGGCAGGTTGTGTAATTGCTGCTCGGGTGAATGAAATCTGAACTGGCACGATCGAGAAAAAGATAGGAAAAAGCGAGGTCCCCCTTCGTCTACTCTATAGAGGTATTATGAACTTAACAAATGTGACGTAACAGATTCGGATTCATCCATTCATCTCTATTTGAAACCTCGTCAGCACATCCCTTACGTAGAATGGCACACGCAATGGCAGAAAAAATCGCGCGTTTTTGCATCATGAATTCATCGTTTCCAGCCTATTCTTGGCATGTTACCAACGGAAAAGACCTCATTTTTCTGCCAATCTCATAATCGCTATTTGTAAATGATGTCTTGACGAGGTTTCTCTATTTCAGCAGTAAGCAAGGGAGCACTCTATGGCTGGTGAAGGCACACTGCTTTTCGTTAATGAAGAGCTTTCTTCCGTTCCTATTACGTCGCTTTTCCACAAGAGAGATTCGCTCTGGCTTCATCTAAGCGATCTTCCCATTGAGAATGGTCATACTGTACACGGTAGCGACTATGAAGAACCATTGCCGATCTCACAGAATGGCACTTTACAAAGCGGTGTGCACTATCCCTCATCTATCGACCCGGTGGTACGTTGCTATCTCCTGCGGTATCGACTCTATATAGCGACCGGTCGCTATATAGAGTCGCCTAAATATCGGGGCACAAACGATGACCCGATCGGATATCCGGCATGGGTGGTAACACTTGATCTGGATGCAGTCGCGCCACAAGCAAGCGGTTTCGCGCTGCGCGGGATCGATCATCAGGCCGTGGTACGTATCAGCTCTCAAATGTTGGTATACGATAGGAATGAGAAACCAATCGCGGTACCTGCTCCCACGCGCATGCAGGATGGTACGGCAATAGACGATTTCGTAAGGAATCGGGGCAACACCGACGCGAGTACCAATGGGATGATGCACCTGCGAATCGCCGAAGTCGATGCCGCTCCTCTCTTCTATTATGGTTATGACAAATGTGAACTAACGGATTGTGATTGGGGAGTAATAAACGTACCCTTTACCGCAAGTAAATCATCAGGTACCTACCAGTTTAGCTTCAAACCAACACCATTCAGTTCGCCAGCAACCTCTTTACGGCGCCTGTTTTTGATCACCTATGCCCCCGCCCCGGTGAGCAGCCTGCAGAGTCTAGGATTGTTAACGTTCTACAGACACGAAATCGATGATTTTTTATTCTTACATTTGATTTTAGTGATGTGCGTGAACTTGTGAGATTGCTTCACTTACTTTCAGAGCAATTAATTCCGATGACCGATGGAGGTTTACATCTCGGGTCGGTTTTCTTCTATCCGTGATTGTTTCTAATATGACACTGTGTCGTCCAGGTCTCTGTGGCTGGCGGAGAGAGCCTTTTTAGCATGAAGCGCGTTAAGCGGACTTCAGATACTAGATCTGCCGTACAAGTAATAGCATATGGGTAGTTTGGAGAGGCTTCATCCTATGGAATGTACATGAAGACCATGTAGAATGCAGTTTGCAGGAAGCAGGAGGTTACAAGTGACAGATCAACAAGTCCCTACACCTCAACAGTCTGGCGTTACACCTCAAAAGTTTGGAGAGGATGGGAAAAGCACGAAAAAAAAGAACTCGTATCCCGCCGCGCTAGTACTCACTGGAAGCACCATTCCGGTCACCATTGCAGCGGCGATACTCACCGCAATCCTCTACTTCTCACCGATACCGCAACCGTTATACAGTTTGATACCCTGGGTACCTCACAGCTGGATAGCCATCCTCGCTGGCTTTGCAATCACTCTTCTTCTGTGGTTGCTATCCTCTCTACCTTTCAGGCGCATCACTACATTCGATAATGCCAATGCGCTGAGTAGTCACCACATCAAGAGCCATGAGCGCGCCTTGCGAGCCAGTTACGATGCATTAAAAAAGGCTCAGAGCAACTGCCCTTCTCAATGTGAGAGTAGTTTAAAAAAAGTAGATGCCTGTCTCAATGCTATTGATGAGGAATTGGCTCACGATGATTTGCGCTGGGTGGCGGGAACGGGGTACCTCAATGCATGGAATCTCATTCATCGTGCAGAGGAAGCTATGATTGATATCGCGCCGCGCATTGAAGTGATCAGGGAAGCTTACCATGATGAGCTAAGTCTCCAGGGCTCCTCCATTGACTCACGAAACGCTACCCTCACGAAACTCAGAATGGCTGTCAAGAATCTGAGCCCATCGGCGATACAATATATGGATATTACTCCTCCACCTGACAATAAGGGTAATCCCACAGTTAAAGATAATGGTTCGAGCAATGATGAAGCTACAGATCCTATAAAAGAGCAGGAGCGAGAGGCGCGAAATGCAATACATAATGTCAAACAGACTATCAATGAATTTCGTGATGGTCTGTGGGAAGGGCTAGTTCGTATGCGCAATCAGCTCACAGGGGTAACACTCTATACCGGGCTACTTACATACGTACTGCTCTGTACTGCTATTGTCGCAGGAGCAGTACCTTCTTCGATCGAGGCGGCAACCATCTATTATCTGGTGGGTGCGATGGTTGGACTCTTTGGCCGGCTGTATACCGAAGCGCAAGCAAACCAAGCCATCAGCGACTATGGCCTTACCTTCGCGCGCATCGTCGTTACGCCTATTCTCTCCGGTATGGCTGCTGTTGGCGGTGTTTTGGTTGTTGCGGTGTTTTCTTTCGCGCTCGTCAAAGCATCGACGGTCCCAAGCTCCTCTATACTGAGTGAGATTTACAATCTCGGCAGTAATTTACAAGGCATCATCGTAGCAGCGATTTTCGGCCTGACACCCAACTTGCTCATCAGCATACTCCAGCAGAAAGCTGATGATTTCCAGACTCAACTCAAAAATAGCAGCGCTACAGATCAAGCAAAAAATGAAAGTACGACCCAGTGACTCGCGATCGTGGTGCGTCAACCTGGTTTGAAATGTACCATACGAGCGTTCCTCACATTTGTAGAGGAGTGGGACCTTCGGATATAGCATTCTAGAGAAAGAGGAGAGGGATCATACAGAAATCGCAGAAAATGTATAGGCCAGAATGTAAACGAGAAGCGGGGCAGCTTGTTTGGACCAGTGGAAAGCCGATTACCCATGTGGCCCGCGAACTGGGCATGTCCAACACATCCATCTATCAGTGGCGCAAGGCGTAAGCTGAGCACGAGGCGGAGCCAAGCCTATTGGATTTACCGTGGCCAGGCACAACAGGTCCATACAGTCCAAGTGCCCATTGCCTCCGAAGAAATACAAGAAGCCTGGAGAGAGATCCGTCGCCAGGAACAGCTTCAGCATGCTCTACTTCAGGCGGAAGCTCGCCGTCAAGAAGAAAAACGCGTGTACCAGCAGCAGCAACAAAGCAGCAGCGAGCGTAATCCGGCCGATGAACAGAAGCAACCATCGACGCCTCCAGCAAAGCGAAACTCCAAGAAAAACACGAACTCAACAGGAACACGAAAGTCAACGACAACTGGGGCTAAAAAGGCGGTCGTGGCTCCATCTGTTCAGCCCTCCTCTCCCCCACGACCATCGATTCCCATTCCTGATCCAGATGACGATGAACCCGATCGCCTGTAACCACCATGATGAAGACTGCAACTTCTCTGAACTTGGCTGTTTCAGCGACTTCTCTCCGATGTGGCGGAAACAGCCTCTTACCTCCTTTTGTTTGATTCAACGCTACCTAATTCGGTACCAAATACCTGTGGCTATGGACCTGGGCGAGAACACATGATCCAATGTCGCGTATTCGATCAGTCTACGCATTCCTTCACAGGAGGTTGCCGAATGAATACGGGTAAAGGTGTCTGCAGCAAACACATCAATAATGCTCTGATTAGAGGGTCTTGTCAGGGTGCTATGGCGGAATAGATTATTTTAGAGCTTCTCGCCAACAATCTGTTCAAGCACTTTCTTGTGAATACGATATTGGTTGCGAGCCCCAATTACCGGCAGGCGAATGGCTTCCAGGGCTCCACTCACAATCCAACGGCGAACCGTTGTATCATCAGCTCGCAAAACAGCAGCTACTTCAGCAACGGTAAGATATTCAAACATACATCACCCTTTCCATGTAAACATTAAAACGGCTTCTAGAAAGAACAATACCTTTTGAAGAACAAAAAGAGGAAATATTTTCAGCGCAAAAAATGCCCATCCATTTATCCACAGCAATCAAGAGGTTCTGCACAACTCACCCACAAAACCGGGAGCAAAGCTGTGGATAAATATCTCGTCAAAACGCATGTTGTTCCAGTACACTGTGGGGAGAAACATGATTATCCTGATCCCGTTATCATCATTAGAAACAGGAGAACGAACCATGTCTTCCACCATGGGGCTCACCCCGCGCAGCGCACTTCGCCACCGTCCAATTGATCGCTCATTGACAGACATTCCACCCTGGGTTCGTGCTTCTCAAACGCTTCGTCAGCACAGACATCGACAGCAATTTCCAGGCCAAACGATGCTGTTCCGTTTCCTCGCACGTTTCCCATCCGCCTCACTCGCCACTCTGGTGAGTCTGGGTATGGCTATCATGCTCCTGCTCATTCTCGTCGGGCAGTGGATCACCAGTTGGGGAACCGTGGTTGCCTTTTCTCGGGTTGGTTTTCAACAATAAGTCATATGACCGCATCAGTGCCCAGAGGAGTGCTTGTAAGAATATCAGGTGCAGTGCCTTCAATTTTTTTGACTTTCTCTCTCAAAGGAGAACGAGCGTAATTCCTTGAAATGGGCATCAAAATAGTCATCACTGCCAAACTATTGAAACCCGTACAGAGGCCCTTTTTCTAAATTTATGGCCATGAAATACACCATTAACAGAATATGCATCGTTGGGATGATCGCTAAGGTCTCATCTGTCACTTGTCGCTTTTCACGATAGCCCTCAAGAAAAGAGAGCCACACCTGTTGTCTTTCCTCATCTGTCCTTTCCTGACCCATCGCACTGCCATAGGCACCTGCCAGATCAAACACTCTCCAGCCTGGTCCACACAGATCGAAATCAAACCAAGTGACGCGATCACCGGCAAGCGTAGCATTCGCACTAAAGGCATCTCCATGAATTGGTCCCCAATCAAGGTGACTGCTGATAGGATCAGCGAATCGCATGCGGATCTCTGTGACAAGAGAGAGAAGATACTTCCAGTCTTCAAGGCGATGATTGAGAAAAGGCTGAAGCAGCGCAAGAGACCGATCAAGAAGATACTTCAGATCAAGAGGAGGTCGCTCATGGACACTGCCAAAGGTATCAGCAGCTGTATGAAACATGGCTAGACTTCGCCCAAAATGAATGCTTTGCGCTGCATTTCCCAGCGGAAAGGGCTCAGGAACACGGCCTGGAGCTGCAGTAAAAAGCACGACGTATCGCCTTCCTTCAGGAACCGAGATCGGCGTGATCAACAGACCATCTGTAGGTTCTGTCAGAACTCAGAATATGATGTGGCATGGAAGCTACTCATGGCGTATACTTTTGAGAAACAAACACCTGATGAGGAGCGCCCCATGAATTGTCCCCATTGTACATCTTCCTCCGCAAAAGAACAGCGCAAGAAAACCATCCTCGGGTACAAGACATTTCGCTGCACAGCCTGCAAACACCTTTTTAATGAACGCACCGGCACTCCTTTCAATTTTCTCGAATATCCTACGGATATCGTTCTTCTTGTCGTTATCTGGCGATTGCGCTACAAACGTAGCCTTCGCGATGTAGCGGAGATGTTTTTGGAGCGTGGGTGGTCTTTCACGCACGAGACGGTCAGGGATTGGGAAGCTCGATGTGCGCCACTGCTTGCGGACCACTTGCGTGTCAAACGACGAGGCCGGCCTGGAATCTCCTGGCACGTTGACGAGACCTATGTAAAGGTTCAGGGAAAGTGGTGCTACTTGTATCGTGCCATTGATCAGGACGGCAATTTGGTTGACTCAATGCTCAGCCAGAAGCGAGATATGGACGCCGCCAAGCGTTTTTTCCAGCAAGCCCTCCAGACGGTCGGTCATGCTCCAGAGCGAGTGATCACGAATGGGCACCGTTCGTACCCACGTGCGATCCGCGAGGTCCTTGGCAAGGACGTTCTCCATCGATGGAACCATTATCTCAACAATCGACGAGAGCAAGACCACCGTGGCATTAAACAGCGCTACTACCCCATGCGTGGGTTTGGAAGCTTTCCATCGGCATCGCGCTTCTGTCGGGCCTTTGATGAAGTGCGTCAGTTTTTCCGGATTCGTACGACCATAAAACAACCTGTTTCCCTGCAACAGCGACGCGAGATGTTTCGCCAGCGATTGGTGGCTCTGCAGGCCCTGGTGCAGGTGGCCTAACAGACAAAAAAGGTTGGGGCGAGAAGCGGCCAACGCATTTTGTTTGTTTCCTCTATTCTCAGTTCTGACACATCCCAGCCCCTTGGCGGGCCACACCCCGACTGCCGTCTCGCTGCCAGTTCTGACGCAATTGTTCCTGTGTCTGCATGTACTCCCTCCAACTGACATAGGCCGGATGATGCGCCTGGATCAGCACCGGCCACTGATCTTGTGGGCGCAGGTGAGCCCGCGCTTTGCCGGTCTTGGGCGAGCGCTGTTCGCTCCGATACTCCCATCGGCCGTACACATATGCCCCTGCATAAGCCGGATTCTCCAGGATGCGTACGACCACACTCAACGTTGGCTTCTTCCAGACCAGTGTCCCATACGCGTCCTTGCCGACCACTCGTGTGGGGAGATCGAGGCCGTACTGCTTCAGTTCACGCACCACCTGCCGCGCCACGCCCAGGCGGCGGAATGCCTCAAACAGATAGGCCAACCGTTTGCGGACTTGCTGATCGGGATCCAGGTCCCAAGCGCCATCGGGTGCCCGGACATAGCCGACTGGTAAGGGGAACTGCAAGAACCCTTTCCGGGCCTTGTTCCAACGTCCCTCGTACAGACGGGTCCGCAGGGTAAAAAGTTCCGCTTCCGAAAGGGTGCCCTTCACGCCAAGCAAGAGGCGGTCATTGGGATCGCGGGGGTCGTAGATCGTGCTCTCATCGGCCAGTAAGGTATGGCTCAGGCCACACAACTCAATCAACTGAGACCAATCGCTGGAGTTGCGAGCCAAGCGAGAGGCTTCGAGCATCAACACCATCCCCACCTGACCCAGACTCACTTCTGCAACGAGACGCTGAAAACCGGGACGCGTGGTGGCGCTGCTGCCCGAGTGTCCCTGGTCCTCATCGATGACGGCAATCGCCGTAGGTGACCAGCCCAGTTCACGGGCGCGTTCTTGCAACCGGTACTGCCGCTCGGTGCTCTCTTGATGTTCATGGACTTGCCACAGGGTGGATTGACGCACGTAGACGTACGCCATCCGTTCATGATGGGTCGTGGTGATGTGCACTGTACTCATGGATTTCCTCCTGCACTCGTGCAGCCTGGACGTGGCGCTGTGCTAACTGGGCAAACAAAACGACGAGTGCCTGGGCAGATGATCCCTGCCAACATTTCCTCTGGTTTGTCGCTGCTCTCTCCGCATCTGGTGAAGAGGCCTGCTCGGCATTCGGGCAACGCGGAGGTGGCGGATCAGGTTCATCACGAATCCTCTCTATGGGCGTGCGAATCTGGCGAGAAACAATCTGAGCGAGCACGCGAATCATTGTGGCCTCCTTTCTCTCCTTTCCGAGGAGATTGAGGTTTTCCTGCATGATACCGCACAAATCGAATCAACTCGACCAAGACTTGCGGGGTCAGCAGCACTGGGTATGGTTGCATCGTGGGTTCGTGGGGGAGCACAGAAGGAATGGGAAGGTCCGTCCAGTGCCAGGGCAAGGCGAGGAAAAGACCATTCTGACAGTGGAGGACGACCCAGGGGGCCTCTTGGCGCCAGAAGATACGGCAGATGCGCCCCCTTTGCCCGCAGGCAGAACTTTCCTCTGCCAGAATCGTGGCACCAGCTCCCTGAAATGCAACATATGGTGCGATGTGTTCTGGGGTTAAAAGGAACCATGTCAGAAGCAGAACTTCATGTGTTGAAACAACGCATGTACCAGGGCCGTTTGAACAAGGCTCGGCGCGGTGAACTGCAGTTTGCTCTCCCTGTCGGTTATGTCTGGGGCCCGTCTGGCGAAATTCAGTTTGACCCAGATGAACAGGTACAGCAGGTCGTCCGGCTCATTTTCCGCACATTTGAAGAGCTGGGCACACTCGGCGGGCTTGTGCGCTATCTGGCTTCTCACCAGATCCAGATGGGCATTCGTGTCCGTGAGGGGCCTGGGAAAGGAGAACTGGTCTGGCGCCGTCCGAATCGAGCAACGGTACAGATGATGCTCAAACATCCCCTCTATGCAGGTTCCTACGTGTACGGACGACGGCAGGAAGATCCGCGTCGCAAACAGCTGGAGCGACCACGCACTGGTCGCGTAGTGATGCCTACGGACGAGTGGCTGGTTCTTCTGTCTCACCGCTGCCCAGCCTACATTCCTCTCGAACAATATGAACGCAACCAGGCGAGACTGCAAGCAAACCGCGCCCGCGCTGATGCCATGGGAGGAGCGCGGAATGGGTCTGCCCTCTTAGCCGGGTTGGTCGTGTGTGCCCGGTGTGGCTGTCGCTTGAATGTCCATTACGACAATGGCGGAGACCATCTTCACACCTATGAATGTATCGAGCGTTGGACGCACTACGGGGAACCCAAATGTCAACATCTTGCGGGTCCATGCCTCGATGCTTTCGTGTGCCAGCAGGTGCTTGCCGCCCTGGAGCCAGCCGCCTTAGAGTTATCGCTCACGGCCACTGAACGGGTGGAGCAGGAGCGTGCTGAGTTGGATCGGCTCTGGCAACAGCGGCGAGAACGGGCGGTCTACGAAGCCGAGCGGGCAGCTCGTCAGTATCATGCGGTCGAACCTGAGCATCGGCTTGTGGCCCGAACACTGGAACATGCATGGGAAGAGAAATTGGCGATTCAGCAACAGCTGGAGGAGGAATATCATCGGTTTGTCCAACACAAGCCGCGTGTGCTTTCGGATACTGAGCGGGAGGCGATTCGTCACCTGGCGACGGATATTCCCGCGCTCTGGTCGGCCCCAACTACTACAGGAGCCGATCGCAAAGAGATCATTCGCCAGGTGGTTGAGCGAGTCATGGTGGATGTGCAGGGCAACAGTGAGCGCGTGAAGGTACGCATTGAGTGGGTGGATGGAGGTCACACCGAGGGTGTCGTGCTTCGACCAGTTGGTAAGCTGAGCGAGTTGAGTACCTATCCGCAGATCTGCGACCAAGTCCAGGAGCTGACAGAGGCTGGCTGGACAGCCGTTGCGATTGCTCAGGCGTTGAATGCCGCTGGCTTTCGCTCTCCCCGTTCCACCACTGGCTTTCGCGCAGAAACGATCACGCAGTTGCAACGCCAGCTAGGGGTGAAAGCGCCACGCCCGCGTGTTCGGTCCCATGATGGGTTCCTGCCTGATGAATGGTGGCCAACTGAACTGGCTCACCGACTTCACATCCCACGTGGGACATTCTCTCACTGGATTCGTCAAGGGGTAGTCCGGACGCGCCAACTCGATGAACCCTTGCACCGCTGGATCGTGTGGGCTGATGAAGCGGAACAGGAACGGCTTCGGGCGTATCATCAGCGCGCGATTGGAGACGATTTCCACCGCCGCTGGACAGATACACCACGTGCCCAACAACCTTGATGAGGATATCATACCAGCGAAACACGAAAGGAAAGAACAATGGCAGCCAGTCAGAAACAGAAAACGGCATTGGGGGGTAGTGTGACTGGGTTATCGAAAGAACGTTTGCGTGGATAGGGCGCTACCGGCGTATGAGTAAGGATTATGAATACTTGACGAGAACCAGTGAAAGTATGGTGCATCTGATCATGATCCGATTGATGGTCAGAAGGCTTGCCGGAGCATCTGAAGGCGCCCGAGAGAAGCTCCAACGACTTCGTGCCGCTTGAGGAGCCTTTTCGGACACCCTCTAGTGCCCCGTCAATCTTGCTTTGCAACATTGCCTGTTGAAGCGGAGACCTTCTTTCTCTCAAGCGAGGGATAGAGGGTTGTGTTGCAAAAACGAGGAAGAAAAAAATGGAACGTGAGCGACCCTCTTCACTGTTCTTAGGCCACCGCTCCAAAGAGCTTGGCGATCAGTGCGACCTGCCCTCCCACATCCCCTTTGGCCACGCCTTGGAATTGTCCTTTCCGCAGCATGTTCATCATCTCGAATCCTTGGAGTGTTCGCCAGGCCGTCTCGAACGAGAAAAAGCCCATCCCTGGCTTGGTCAGCCGTTTGATGAACCGATGGTCTTGTTCGATCAGATTGTTGAGGTATTTCACCTGCCGCAATGCCACATGTTCAGGCAGGACTCCAGCGGCTTTCAAGTTGGCAACAGCCTTGAGATAGGCTGTATGCAGTTGGTCCCTCGTCTCCCGGTCAGATCGAGCACCTTGTGTCCCTGCCCTTTCAGGATGAGCTAAGCGCGCGAACCCGCTGTCGCCGCTCTTGCAAAGATCGAAGACGATGTTCGGCTCGCGCCTGTTCTTGGATCTGTTGCACATACTCCGCAAACGGGAGCGCGCTTTTTGACCAAGCAGGCACGGGCAGTACTTTGAGGATCTGCCCCTCGCCCAACAAAACCAATGTCGCTTCCGCTGCATTCAGATGGACCGTGATGAGTTGTCCGCGCCATGCCTTCCCCACATAATACCGCTTCAGGTCTAACTTGATCCGTCCAGCGGCATCCACGCGACGACGGAAGACCTGTTGTGGTTCATGGTGCAGCCAGGCCAAGGGGTCTACCGCAGTCGGCAAGGCTGGTAAAGGGGATGTTTCGCGCAATTGCTCTGCTGGAGGCCGATCCAGCAGAGCACGTCCCTGGTGCGGGCGCTCGTGATTGTAGAAGGTCTCAAAGGTGGTGAGAGCTTGCTGGGTCTGCCCGGCTGTGCTGGGACGTTCGACCTGTAGACATTCTTGCTTGAGTGTGCGATGAAACCGCTCGACATACGCGTTTTGTTCAGGATGCTGCGGATCACAGACATACATGTCGATATTCAGACAACTCCCAAAGCGCAACAAGGCCGAACAAAAATCACTGCCTTGGGGACTGCCGACAAAGCGGGGATCGCGGTCCAAGGTGATCTGCTGGGGCACGCCCCAGCGTTGCATGGCATGGACCAACGCTTCAATGACCGTCTCGGCCGTAAAGTCATGGCGCACCTCGGCATGCAGCCAATACGACGAGCCTTGATCAACCACATTGAAGATTTCCAGGCGGTGCTGCTGCTTGCCTTCGGGTTCGATGTCAGCGCTGCCCACATCTTTGAAGCCAATCTGCCACTGCCGCAACGGCTCCACTGGCTCCCGTGGCTCATGGTGGGGCTGCTGCCGGGGAACAATATACCTGAAGAGGCATAAATAGCGATAGATCGTACTGCTTGCCGGTCCCACGAGTTGCGCAACGAGCTAAGCCCAAGTAGCGCTCACCCCGAAAAATGTGCCTCCCTACGAAAGGAAATGGAAAAAACAACTCGCCTTTCCGTAAGGAGGACTCATGACCAGTATCGCGTATTCTTCGATCAACATCCAGTCCTGTGCTCAATCGGCTCCAGCGCAGCCCTGTTGGTTCGGCGAACTCACCGTGATCGTGCATCACATGCAGCGTCACGGCGTGCTTGCCGCCATTGAAGAGCAGGTGCGCTTTGCGCGTCGGCGTTTCGGCCACTACGACGTGATTGATTTTGTCGCCGTGCTCTTTGGCTACGCCATCAGCGGTGAGCGCACCCTCGAAGCCTTTTACGAACAGATGACTCCCTGGGCCAGCCCCTTCATGGCGCTCTTCGGGCGCGATCGCCTGCCTGCTCGTTCGACCCTGAGTCGCTTTCTCGCCTCCCTCGACCAGGCTCCCGTTGAAGCTTTGCGCACCCAGTTCCTCGCTGATCTGCTGGCTCGCCCTCTGACCAGCGAAGAACTGCCAGGTGGGTTGTGGGACCGGCAAGGGGACCATCTGCTGGTCTTTGATGTGGATGGCACCCGAGAGGCGGCTCGCCAACGAGCCTTGCCGCAGACGGCGGATCGGCCCGCCCCAGTCCGACGACTCCAGCAGCTCTGTGCACCAGGCTACACGGGACGCAAGCGGGGGGAAGTGGTCCGCAGCCGAACGACCATCCTGCAAGCCCATACCCATCACTGGTTGGCCAGCTTTGGCAACCCGGGCAATGGCCAGTACCGTCTCGAGTTGCGTCGGGCGCTGACGGCCATCGAGACCTATGCTCAGGCGATCCATCTGCCTCCTTCACGCCTGCTCGTGCGCCTTGACGGTCAATATGGCACCAGAGCGGTCCTCACTGATCTGGGAGAGATGCGCTACGTCACACGTGGCAAAGACTATCACCTCCTGGATCAAGCCGAGATCCAGGCACGCCTTTGCCTGCCCCCCGATCAGCCGTTCACGCTGCCAGAAAGCGGGATGGTGCGCACGCTCTACGATTGCCCAAATCTGCCCCTGGACGGCGGCGGGAAGCGCTACCGGATCATTGTGGCCACCCACCCGGCAGGCACCACGAAAAGTCGGATTGGCATCACCCGTGATGGCGTGGTCTACGAGCTCTTCTTCACCAATCTGGCACCGACAGCTTTCACGGCGGCAGATGTCATGGCGCTCTATCTGCATCGTGGTTCCTTTGAGCCAGCCCTGTGGGATGAAGATCTCGAGCAGGACCCTGATCGTTGGTGTAGCCATGCCCCCTGGGGGCAAGAAGCCTGGCAAATCATCAGTCAATGGATCTGGAATCTGCGTCTGGAACTGGGTCAGCAGTTGCTTGCCGAGCCGGTCCGCACCACGGAGTTTGCGCCAGCCCACCAGGAGCAGGCGCCTGGTTCTGCTTCCGGCTATGCTCCCGCCACCGCCGCCTCGTCCTGGAAAGCGGGTCGTTTCTCAGGCAAGGACTTTGCGCGCCAGCCCGATGGGACCTTACGTTGTCCTGCGGGAGCGTCACTGGTGCTGCAAGAACGGCGCCCGGAGGCCAATGGGAGTCTGCGCCTGGTCTATGGAGCCAGTATTCGCAATTGTCGTCCCTGCCCGTTGCGAGAGCAGTGTCAGTGGGAGGGACATGCCACCGCGAAGCCGCGCCAGGTGAGTCTCCTGTTGCATCCCCGGGCGATCGGCGAAGAGCCGCTGCTGTGGCGGGATTGGAGTCGCAGGCGCTCGCGTCGAGCCTGCATCCAGTTGGTCCGTTATCAACGCCTGGATGTGGCGGTTCATCCTGCGCTTGTGCCTCCCTGCGACGCATCGTCGGGTGTGCTTTCTCGCGCCCAACGGGCGCATATGCGGCTGACCTTTCACGAACGGCGGGCTCGCAATGAACGGACCCCAACTGCGGCACTGGTAAGGATCACGCTCTTCGGCATTCCCGAGGCCTTTGCTGCGTTTCTCGGTCTTGAGAGCATGTAACGTTCGATCTCTGTCACCACGATGCTGTGCGTTCTCGGCGGAACGGCCAAGCATTCCGTGTGGAATTCCTGTGGCCTTTTTTCCTGGTTTCCCCGCTTTCACACTTCTTTTCGGTCATTTTTCTGCCAGGAAGCGTCATCTCCTCTCGGCTTTTATCTCATCTACGAGTGATAAACTCTTCTACAGGCTCATTGCGCAACTCGTGGGCCGGTGGTGTGTAGGTCGCTTCTCCTGCATGCACCTGCCGTCGCAAATCCGTCCGAATCGTGCGTGGACCGGCTACCCGATGCAACTGCTCCGCAAGCTGTTCTCGCAGCGTCACAATCTGCAGAATCTCATCAGGAGAGAGGGAAGGTGATGGGGTTTTGCGGGCACAGGAGCAACCTTGTAAGATCACATAGACCTCCTCGAAAGGGGCATTGAGATAGGGACGCAGGCGCCGTCTCCAGTTTTTGACCCAACTTTCCGACATCCCTGTCTCCTTGACCAATTGCGCTTGCTTCCACTCCGGATGACGTTGTAACAGACTATACAACAAGAGGCGTTTGGGATAGGATGGATGCAGTGCGCTTGCTTACTGCCGGAGAGTTGCTTGAAGAGCAACACGTAAGCAGTCGTGTTAGGGGGTAAGTGGCATGCGTTTGAAAGTGGCAATTTCAGAGGTGTGAAGCCCACTGACAATGTACCGATTGACCTAGCCAGGGGAAAACAAAGGGCTACCCCTGCGGCCTATGTTGACGAGAGGAACCTTCGTCTGAAGCGTCGTTATCCTAGAGGGGTGAAACTGGCTGATACACCCTGACCAAAATGGTAAGGCGACGGCCTAAACGCTTGCATCTCGTTTGGGACTGCTTCCTGGCTCGCCCGGCGTAAAGAAGGCAACTACGGGTCGCTATGACACTTTCCGGTGGGAAGACAAGGAACTCTCATACCGCTTGACCGAAAGGAAGCGAAAATGCCAGCTTGCGGGAGAGAGGACGGAGGCGGCGTAGTAGTCAAATGCTCCTCTGTAATGGAGGAGACAAGGCGAAGGTCCGCCAGGGTAAGTCCAAAGAAACGAGGAAAAAGGAGTGAACCGGGAAATGCAGATGACGGTGGATTTTCCACTGGTGCGTCCTGGGACGATCTAGCAATCGCCAACTCTCCACCTGGGAGTATCTGGACCCAACCGGAAAGCCGGATGCCGAGAAATTGGCCTGTCCGGTTTGGAGCGGGGGAAAGGTCGAAAGGCCCTACCTATCGCTACTGGCGATACTCCCTGGTTGTGTTCAGTGTAAATGACGTTTGAGCAGAGCGTATCGCTTTTTCCTCTGGATTTCCAGGGGTTCGATGTCGTCGGACACCCCGGGAGACGAGGGACCAACTGCATACACATAGGCTGCGTTCTTATCGACATTGATCACTCGTGGAATTGATGTGGCGGAGTTGACCGCAGTTGTGAGCTGGGCCATCTGCGCCTCAACTGGATGAGCTTGAGGACCTCCATCAGCGGTGAAACGCAGCGCTTTCAGAAAGAAATGTGTGGCTGCCTCAGCATCGCGCGTCGGACGCAAGAGAAACTCGAGTGTGCACCCCTCAGAGTCGACGGCCCGGTAGAGGTAGAACCAGACTTTCTTGATTTTGATAGATGTCTCATCCCCTTTCCAGGAGTCGTTGCAGGTTTTGAGATGCGGTCGGCAGCGTTTCTCCAGCTCGGAAGCATAGCGCTGCACCCAGAGATAGATCGTGGTGTGATCCACATGCAATCCCCGTTCCAGCATGATCTCTTCAAGATCTCGGTAGCTCAGAGCGGAGCGGAGATACCAGCGCACACACAGAAGAATGAGCTCGACTTCGAAATGGCGCCATTTGAAAGAGTGCTGCACGGTCATACAGAGTCCTCGTTCGTTTTTTTGGGACCATCCTAACAGATCAGCTTTATCTTTGCAACACAGCCGTTCACCACGGTAATCCCCATTGCCAGCATTCCCAAATATGCCGAGAAACTGATGCGTATGCGTTTGGAGAATTACGGTTCTGGTGCGAACCACTTCTCCTCTCTTGCGTCCGGTGTAACCCGGCGCGCACACCTGATCAAACCGGTGATGGGGAGCAGGCAAGGTGTCTGCTTGTGGCAGGGCGCGCTGCCGGGCAGTTTGTCGGGTTCCGTCCACGTCGATTACCACCCACTGCCCGCCTGTTCGGTCAAGCAAACCGCCGAGAGAAGGGAATGGCTTGCGGGCCAGCAAATCCTTGTGAAAGAGCGTGCGAAGTGCCTCCACCGTGGGCTGGTCGAGAGTCGCCAGAAATCGGGACAAGGTGGAGCGATGAGGCAACTGATCTCGACCAAACAAGGCCATGAACGGCGAAGCAAAAGGAGCAAGCCGTTCGTAAAAGGCCAGCAGCGTTGGCTCACCGGAAAGGATGTAGCCAATCAGCACGGCACCAAAATCGATCAGATCGTAGCGGCCAAAGCGTGCGCGCGCAAAGCGCACCTCATCCTGGATGGTTTTCAGCAGGCCCGTATACGTGAGCACTTGAGCAAAGGCTGCCACTTCTCCCAACCAGGAAGGAGGTGAGGGAGCAGATTGAGGCGTGATCTGAATGGTTACCATTTTCGTCAAGATCCTGGTTTTCCCTCCAGTAGTCTTTGGTTATCTCCATCTTCCCCTCGCCGGAGCCTAGATAAGGCGCAATTTGAGGCTAAGCGGCACGAGAAGAGGAAGCCTCGCCTCATCTATTTGCTTCCCACACCAAGCAACAATTCTGCCGGAGCCACAAGGCCATGAGATCCCTCAAACTGGCTCAATGCCTCTCTCACCTCCCCCAACAGTTGCTGCTGCTCAGGTTTTCTGAGCTGCCCCATCACATCAGCGGTCAACCTGCTTGCTGTCGATTGTAGGAACGCATCGAGCGAAGCGTAATGGGACTGAAATGGAAGAGCACGGGTGGTGACCTCGGAAAAGCCAGCTCTTGTGAGTTCCCGCTCAAAGACGGTCGAAGCTGAGAGAGCAAGAGGATTAGGGAGATGAGAGGACGCTCCTCTTGCATATTTTGACAGAATGGCAAGCGGCAAAGAAAAGAGCGGATTGTTTTCAGGTACCGACCAGATCAGCGCCGCAAGTTTCCCGCCCGGTTTGAGGACTCTTCGTATTTCTCTGAGCGCTGACTGCAGATTCGGTATGAGCATTAGACCAAGACGGCAGATCACCGCATCGAAGGCATTGTCTTGCAGGTCAAGTTGTTCGGCATCCATGACGCGCGTGGTGATAGTGGTCAGACCCTCCTGCTGTACCACTCGCGCGGCGATGCCCAGCATTTCCGCAGAAATATCGGTTGCCAGAATGGAGCCGCCCAGTCCCACTAGTCGTGCCGCCAATAGACTCTGATCCCCAGTGCCCGCCGCAATGTCAAGGACGTGATCTCCCGGCCCCAGTCCCGCAGCTTCTAGCATGCATTGTGTCGCTTCTGAGAAATCGAGCCTCCTCCGTTCGACATCCTGCTGCCAGTGCTCAGCTATCTCAGATGAACTCCATAAGCCACTCTGCGGCATGTATCCTTTCTCCTCGTTTGACATATTTTTTTCCCTTTCTCATCTTGTCAGTTCTCTACCATTCGTCTCTAAGCCGTTCCCAGTATGGTGGAGAAACGCTTCACACAATGATCACAAATGAAGATGCTGGGCGAGGGTGTACTCCTTTCCGCAATGCCGACCTCTGCTGGGAAGAGGCGGGCGGCCTCTTCACCGCTGCGCCCACAGAAGGAGCAGATCTGGGAAGCATCGGCAGGCACCGACGCCGTGTGTCCTGGCACGAAGCTGAAGCCGAGCGTACGAAGCAAGCCTGCGCCAATTCCCTCCCCTTCATTCATCAAGCCAAGCAGCAGATGCATCGGGCGGATGCTTTGTTCTCCCTGGCTCTTCATCTCTTCTGCTGCCAGGAAGATCACCCGTTTGGCGCGGGGGGTGAGCAGTTTGAGCGCATCGGATGAGACGTCGGCAAGTGGTGGAGAGCCCTGGACCGATTGGCCTTGATGCGTCTGGCGGTCGAAGAGAAACACAATGCCAGCATGAATACGCTCAGGCGTCATCCCCTGTGGAGTGAGAAATGACGTGAGACTCTCCTCGCTCGCCAGACCCCACAGCAAGTGTTCCGTGCCGATCCACCAGTGTTTCAGGTTGAGCATCTCCTCGCGGGCCAGATCGAGTACCCGGCGGCTTTCTGGTGCCATGCATTTGACAAAGATGTCAAATGGTGATTCTTGTTCTTGCATCCTGTACCTGTTCCTTTCCATTGTTTCCACTTGTGCCGCTCGCCTCAGAGCACGCAATTGCAGCACTCGAATATGGCCCGCGCTTGTTCCCAGGGCAGCGGCAATTTCAGGCGCGCTATACCCCTGGAGGTAGCGCAGGGTCAAAATGGTGCGATCACGTTCTGGCAAGAGGCTAAGAAGGTATTGCACGCGCATCTCGGCCTGCTGGGAAGCCTCTGCAGCGTCATCGCTGAAGAACAACTGCTCCTCCAGGCCGCTCAGCGAACGCACCTCGATCTCTCTCTGCGCCTGCCAGTAATCGACGATAGTGGTACGAGCCGTTGTGTAGAGCCAGCCATGCACGCTGATCTGGCTCTGATCCTCCCTGAGCCAGCGCAGCGCCTTGAGAAAGACCGTGCTGGTCAGGTCCTCGGCCAGAGTGGGATCGCCGACCTTGTTGGAGATAAAGTGTTGGAGATCAGCGGCATACGCACGGTAAATCTCCGCCAGCCAGTTTAGGCGATCCTGGCGGCGCGAGTGGTTAGAGAACTGCATAGCGTTGCGATGGTTCCTTTCTGAGACGCTCAGGTTTTTCACTGTAGTATACAGGGAGGCGTTACAGCCAGAAATGAGGCGGGTGTTTTTTCGATGTGTGGCAGAGGATGCATTTTCTCTCGCGGAAATCTCGTGTTGATGCTCCTAGCAAACAGGCTCTCTAAAAGACATGTTCTGTCAGTTTTTTTCCTTCCTGTTCAACTATTGAATCTCGTTGCGCAACCCGTGGGTGTTGGCAAACATGTGTGTCGAATCTCACCTGCGAGAATTGCTTGAGCAAGGTTTTGAGATTGCCGTCGCCAAAGACGCAATGGCTGCTCCCCGACATCCCGAGTGGGGCGACGGCTACACTGCAGCGCTCATTAACTACCATTTTCTGGCACATGCAGTTCTATCAACAGACGAGGTCGTGAATGCCATGAAGTCGTAACAGGATCTTCCCCCAGGATGGAAATGCCCCATCTTCACTGAAAGCACAGTAGCATACAAGACCGTCTGGAACCAGTTCAGTCACGTGTACATCTCGTTGGGCATCCTGTCGCCAGCAAGCAAGTGCTGCGACCAGGATGGCTTCTGAAGCCGCTTTGCGCTACGCAGCCTGCTTGTGGCTCTCAATGTGTTGTTGACGGTGATGCATCGGATCGATCAGGACTCCCCGGTATGTTGACTGCCGTGGGTCGCCGTCGCTGTCTGGATGGTGAGTTGTGAGCAGAAAATCTCTAACGCTCACACTACAACACTGTGGAAGTGTGCTCATGGAGAGGGACGGGCACTCGTTTGATTAATGCTCATCGGCGTCCTGGCGGGCGAGAGAGACGTTTTTTCTTCCTCCTCGTCCAATTTGGACGTTCTGGATGAGATGGTAAATTCACTGAAGGGCTGGCAGTTTTTAAGGATCTTGTTCAATGTAGGTAGATGTTGAGCTTATTCAAGGGCATTGATTGTCTGATTGAGCACAAGCTTCATCAGTTCAGCCGTTTTCTGAAGAGCTTTTCCACCGGAATTGAGCAAGACCCGTTTTTAAACTGAAGGATGGAAATTTGATCTGAATGGTGAGCAGCACAACCATTGGTTGCTTGAGAAACCGCCTTTGGAGTCATTCACAGCGCATCGTTTTTGGAAATTGAGATGCAACTTCCAGCCCAGAGACAGATGAGTCAATCAATCAGTTTGTACGAAAATGCTCAGGTGTACGGTCTGTCCCGCTTGCATTCCTTCTCTCGCCGATCTAGGCTAGGGGTGCCTCCTTTTGGTACTGTGGTACTGAGGTCTGGCTGAACGTTGAAAGGGAACGAGAACACCCCTGCCATTGTCGTTTGACTTAATTCGGTTCGTTTTTCCGGCTCATAAATTTCGCGTCTGCTTGCTATTGGCGGGCTTGTGGGGCCGACGAAGGTCATGTATCGACTCGATGGTTCTGCCGCATAAATTTTCCAGGCAGCATTTGATTATTTTTCTCGAATTGATCTGTGGCTGGTGTAAATGTGATTACTGGATGACGTCGTTTTTTGATAATGATATGACCGCCTCCCACAGACAGCTTTCTCAATGGGAGCGTTCTTAGAAAGGAGTAGGACCATGCACGCCCTTCAGATAGCAATATTCGGCAACCCATCCGAGGTGGTCGAGCTGGTAGAGCTTCCTGACCCGGATGCCCCTGGTGTCGGTGAGGTGCTGGTCGCCATCGAATATGCGCCGATAAACACTTCCGTCCTCTTGACGATCAGTGGCCGGTATGGCGTTCGGCCTCCCTTGCCCATTGGCGTCGGCAATGAAGGGGTTGGGCGCATTCTGTCAGTAGGAGAGAAGGTGGACCATCTCCAGATCGGGGATCGGGTACTGATTCCAACCACCGCTCCCTCCTGGCGCGAGCGGCTTGTATTACTAGCAAAGGATCTCTTCGCTCTGCCACCTGAGGCTGATCCGCAACAGTTATCGATGCTGCGCATCAATCCTCCGACCGCGTCGCTCTTGCTGAGTGAATACGTTGCCCTCTCACCAGGTGATTGGGTGCTGCAAAATGCCGGCAATTCTGGCGTCGGACGCTGGGTGATCACCTTTGCCAGGGAGCGTGGACTGAAGACGGTGAGCGTGATTCGCCGTCAGGAACTCATTGACGACCTCATCGCTGCAGGAGGGGACGTTGTGCTGGTGGATGGAGCCGACGTAGCTAGTCGGGTTGCCGAAGCCACCGGACACGCGACAATTTCATTGGCGCTTGATGGCGTTGCCGGGGCAGCGATGCAGTCACTGTCTAGCTGCCTGTCCCCTGGAGGCACTCTGGTCGTCTATGGCTTCATGAGCGAACAACCCGGTCAGGTCAACCCGGCGGATCTCATCTTCCGCCGTGTGACGATTCGCGGCTTTTGGCTTGCATCTCCAGCGGTTCGCGGTTCGCCCAAAGAGCTGGAGGCCATCAAGACAGGGGCCAGGCTGATTGCCGAAGACAAGCTACACCTACCCATCGCTGCCGTCTATCCGCTCAGTGCAGCAAAGGAAGCCATCACGCGTGCACAAAGTGGAGGGAAGGTACTCTTCGCGTGCTCCTAGGCGATTTTAACTAAGCCTGGAGTGCTGAGGATGGCCCAACGCTCCAGATCGGCGGCTCGTGGCCGCTTTTGGCGCGCCATAGCCTTGCGTGTAAGGCCGGTAGATGGGCTGTTCTGGCTGTATGTAGACCAACTCCAGAGCCTCTGGTACGGCAAGGAGATAGATCCATAGGCAGATCGGACTGAAAAGGAAGGTACACACAAACCAAGTCCACTGCTGCCGCTTCGCTTGCTTGGTCATCGCTCCAATCCAAGCAATGATCTGTAACACGCCTGCGGCTAATATCGACACCTCCCCAATAATGGAAACAACGATCTGCCAGGTTGGTGGGGTACTTGGGATACTTGGTAGGGGACAGTTGGGCGAAGAGCAGTATACTGCATTTACAGCTGTCTCCACTACAATGGTTCCAATGCTTACAAGGAATAATCCCAGGCCGATGAGCGTAAGGATTGCAAGGGTCTTCCTGCGCATAATGGTCATCCCTTCACTGAATGTGTGCGAGTACTTTTCGGTTGTGATTTGTATTATATCCGCTGAAGAGCTTTCTGGGCACAGCGAGAGAGACAAGTTTTCCTGATGCTGCTGCGAATTTACACCTTCTGAACACCGCAGCCTGCTTCTGGAGCGATTTTTCCAAGCGACGAATCACCATCGCTCATGCTTCGCGCCGATTGCTCACCTTGGCCCTAAAGCCTGCTTGCTCTTCATTTTAATTACCACATATTAAGTGCAACTGTAGTGATCCGCCTTTTACCCGCTCTCACGACGTTCTCGATCCGACGGTTGCCTGTCTCGTTTACGCCTCCAACGCCTAGTGACGGTGATGGGAGCGGGTGTGCTGATGGAGCAGGAGCAGACGTGATTGCCAGGGCCCCTGGATCTGCAGATGTGGAAGCGGGAGGTGAAAGAAGCCCATGTGCATGGGAGCGTGGTGATGTCGCCGCTGATGTTACCGAATGGGAGAGAGGCCGGCGAGTGTGCATAGTGAGGTGTCAGCCACAAAGTGGGAAGGATGGGTCTGGGAGGAAGGACTCATGGAGATCGGATGTGAAGGGATGAAGCGCGTACGTTCGTCGTAAGGGCGTGCGCGCGTTTTTTTTGTGTAAATATGGCGATGCGTCGTCACATTTACGGAAGAGCGAGCGTGTGAGGAAGGGCAACATCGTGAGCCTGGTTTCTTCCTCCTGGCGATTCCTGACTCCTCGCGACGTGGTGGTGATGGCATCGCCGATCCGCCTTTTGGTCACCTCACGTACGCCTCGTGACGCCTTGTGGTGAGGAGTGACTCGTCCTGCAGCTATGTGTTTTTCCTGAGTATGATGGACCCATAGAACGGGCTCTTCCGCATAAACCGTGCTCAGTAATTAAGCGACATCCAAAACGCGCTGCCGAAGGAGTTCGAAACTCCCTCGGCCATACATGGAGCGTTTAATATACTTGAGCCGATTCACGTGGCCTTCGACGGGTCCATTGCTGTATGAGAAAACCAAAGCGGCTTTGATCGCCTCGTAATCTTTTTGTAATCCTTGAGCAAACGACTCCACGTCGGGAATATCACACCTCAGAGCGGCCTCTAACCAGAGATCAAATGCCTCGAAGTCCCCTTCACTCATCAGGGTAACAAAATCTTGGGCGAGATCAGAAAGCCTGGCAATGAGAGGGTTCTGACGAATGAAGTCACGTGTGCGTCGTTCTTGCGTATCCATGGTAGATGGGTCTCGAAGCAGAAGCCAGACCAGATGCCGCGGAGCCTCCAATGATATTGGTTCAACAGGTTTACTCGCTTCCTTTGGCTCCATCCGTTGGGAGTGGGTTCCTGCCTCCTCCTCAGTCTCTAGACCCAAGAGATCTTTCTCACGCAGTGAATGTTTGCGCCCTGGTTTTTCTCGCCGGGGAGCGAGCCAACGATTGACCACCTTGTATTCTCCCGTGAAGCCTTGTGCCACCACTTCCTTCCAGAGTTGGTTGGCATTGCGGCATCCCTGCGCCCACCGTTGTTCAAGATAGGGGACATAGGGATCGAGCAAGCTCTTTGTTCGCAGGGCCGTCGCTCGCTCGGGAAAAGCTCCAGCGTAGACAAAATTGCGTACGGTGCTCCGACTCATGCGCAGTTGATCAGCAATGCCCAGGATACTCATTCCTTGTTTGTACAGCATAACGACCTCCTCATAGCGCGCTTGTCGTCTCAACCGAGCCACTTTGGCCGTTGCGATTTCCGTTTGGCTCCGGCGACGTTTGTAACGAGGCATCTGGGGAGACCCTGAAGCTTGTTGTTGCTCAAGCAATGACGCGTGCAGACGCTTGAGTGCACGTTCCACCGCCTCACGGAAATTCTTCAGAATGTGAAAACGGTCAGCTACTTGCTGAGATTGAGGAGCTCCATCACTGGCTCCTCGAGCGTATTCGGTCGAACGATCCCGACTGATGATCAAAACACCGGGGTGAGCTCGGAGCCAGGAAGAAAGTGCATCGGCAGTTCGTTCGGGGAGTAAATCGATCGGACGATGGGTCTGTAAATCGACCAGGATGGTTCCATAGGTCCGACCACGCCGAAAAGCAAAGTCATCGACGCCCAAAACGAGGGGAACCGTGACGGCTGGCTCGTTCAGGTGTTTCGCCCGTCTCAACAGGGTATCCGCGCTCGTCACCATTCCAATCTGATTGAGGAGTCGAGAACCCGCTTGTCCACTCATAACCATGGCAAAGAGTGTCAATGTACCATTGAGCCGAATGGTTCGCCTCGCGCGAGGGGAGACCACTTCAGGCAAGCGTTCCACGAAGGTTTGCCGTTGACACGCCTGATTCTGGCAACGAAAGCGACGAACATGCAAGCTCAGTTGGACTGTCTGACCGCTCATGGGCAAATCGTGGGGAGAACGAGTGTAATAGCTATGCACACGATGTGAGATGTACTGGCATGTTGGGCAAACGGCTGTTGCCGCCAGAGCACGAGCTGTAATGATCAATGAAGCGCCTTCACGAGAGCACTCTTGGATTTCAAATCCTGGTAACGAAAAAGGGAGCATGAGGAAAAGCAGCACCTTATCTTTGATAGTTCATGAACGAGAATTTTTCTCTTCTCATAATTCTACGAACCAGGGTTGCAAAACTAGCACGGTTTATGACACTGTTGGGAAACCTTTCTAGCCTCTCTTGCTTTCACATGTTAGGATAAGAAATCAAAGAAAGCATCCACGTAAAGATTGAAAAGCAGGAGAAAGATAATGACCTTGCATCCGCAACATGAGTTCTCAATTCCTGAAGAAACAGTGCGTGTGGCTCGTGCAGCCTATCCTAAAGGGAATATCTACATGAACATGCGTGACGCGTTGGAACCATCTATCAGGATCAGTCCTTTGCCCATTTGTTCCCACAGAATGGACGGCCTGTCGAATCTCCATGGCGTTTGGCATTCATCACGGTTGTGCAGTTTATGGAGGGACTTCCTGACCGACAGGCGGCTGATGCCGTGCGAGGACGAATCGATCTCAAGTATGCATTGAGCTTAGAACTTTCAGATCCTGGCTTTGATTTTACCATCCTGTCTGACTTTCGCGCCCGCCTGGTGCAAGGAGAAGCAGAACACCTACTCCTAGATGCGATGCTCGCTCTCTTCAAGGAACGGGGTTGGCTCAAGCAACGGCAACAGCAACGCACCGACTCCACCCACATTTTGGCCAAGATCCGTGCCATTAATCGACTTATGTGTGTGGGTGAAGCCATGCGATTTGCCTTGAATAGCCTAGCAGTTGTGGCTGGTGATTGGCTCCTCACCCATGCCGAGGAGGACTGGGTCTACCGCTATGGGCATCGCATTGAGGAGAGGCGCCTGCCAAGTAGCCAGCATGAACGTCAAGAGCTCGCAGAAACGATTGGCAGGGATGGAGCTCTGCTCCTTGGTGTCATTTTCGAACCAACTGCCCCACCACTGTTGCGCGAGATCCCGGCGATTACGATCTTGCGTCAAATCTGGGTCCAGAATTACTGGTACGAAGATGGGCAACTCCGCTGGCGCAGCAATGAGAATATTCCACCCTCGATCCTCTACATCGGTTCTCCTTATGATTGTCAGGCCCACTACAG
The DNA here is from genome assembly GCF_016587435.1 of Dictyobacter formicarum. Next base: position 103,194 of record NZ_BNJJ01000002.1, on the reverse strand, counting down.
TAAAAAGCGGAGCACAACCTGGGTCGGATACGTGCGCCGTGTCGGTGCAGATGAAATTCCTGCATTATGCAGGAGAGGTTGAGAGCAAAACACCTCTAGGACAATGACTTACTTAGAGGGGAAACCCAAAGAGGACAACAGCATGTCTATAAAGCGGAGAACGGGAGAAGGCATGTATGTCGCTGCTCCGCAAGTCCTGTGCGCAAGGTTAGACTGGGACTGTCGAATCTGAGTTCCGCACGATACTATCCATATCCATCACATCATGCCTGAAGTGATGACGCTGGAATACGCATCAGTTGTAGCCGGATGCGCAATGCTCTCTCCAGCGAGTGGCAGGCAAGGAGCCTGAGAAGGAACGGAAGGGGACCTACACGCACTTAACGTCTCATCTGCGCAAACGCGGGATCCCCTAAGGACCGCGAGGTCTATGGGGACGGAGTCCTCGTAGTAGTGCGCCTCTGTGCCACGAACGTCTCTCCCGCAGGGAAGCGGGTTCACTAGAGCAAGGTGAATAAGACAACGGCTTACCTTCAACCCGAAAGGGAGGGGGGACAATAGCATGCCGGAACAAAGGCCGGTGAAGTTCTAGTCTCAAGAACCAGAGGTCGGTCAGTCAGGCTGTATATGGTGAAAACTGCATTGTTTGAACTTTAGTCACGGCGGAACCGGGTGACAGCCCACAGGAAACGAGACTACTGCCTGTGTCCAACGTGAGTGGGAACGGTACTACTTCCTGCTCAAGCTCTTGTTGGAGCCAGCCCTCATGGAGAGGGAAATGACGAACGAAGCACCTACGTACAGACCGAGATGTTCGGAGGAACTGAGGGATGGCCTAAAGCCTGTAAAGGCCACGGTCACGGAGGAGTCATAGTAGTGCCTCAAGATGAGGGCGAAGGACTCTAGGGAATCAAATTCAATCGAGGAGGGTTGACTTGGACGAGTCACAGAAGACCCTACAGCGACTTGAATGCCTACGAAAACTGAATACAGACCGGGAATGGCTCAATAGCAATCTGTATCGATTGCTCTACAAGGTTGATCTCTACATTGTAGCCTACGAAAGGATGAAATCAGCCCCAGGAAATATAACCCCTGGATCAGATGGAAAAACCATCGACGGTTTTTCACTTCAAGCGATCCAACAAATCATCCAAGAGATGCGAACGGAGCAATTCCAGTTCAAACCGGTTCGCACCGTCTACATCCCCAAACCCAATGGAAAAATGCGGAAACTGGGTATCCCTTCTACACGGGATAAGGTGGTACAAGAGGTGATTCGTCTGATCCTCGAATGTATCTACGATAGCCCACACGGCCCCTACTTCCACGAAGCCAGCCACGGCTTCCGACCGGGTCGAAGTTGCCATACTGCCCTCCGAGAGATTCGCGGGAAATGGCCTGCGACGAATTGGTTCCTAGAAGGCGATATCTCCGACTGTTTCGGAAGCATCGAGCATGGAGTGCTCGTCGGCCTGCTTCGTAAGAAGATCCGAGACGAACGTTTCCTCAATCTCATCTGGAAACTGCTTCGGGCAGGATACCTGGACCTGCAAGAAGCAAGACATGATAGTCTGGCAGGAACCCCTCAGGGGGGAATTGCCAGCCCAATATTAGCGAACGTATATCTCCATGAATTAGATGAAAAAGTCGAAGGGATACGCGCACGCTTAGAACGAGGGAAAAAGAAACGGAAGAATCCGCTTTACCACAATCTGGTAGAACGCAAAAGACGACTACAAAAGAAAGGAGGAGGACACACCAAAGCCTACCGCGAACTGGTGAGGCAGATGAGGAGTATGCCAGCAGTCGAGGTCAACGACCCCGATTTCATTCGGGTCAAATACCTGAGGTATGCCGATGATTGGTTGGTGGGTATATGTGGTCCACGAACGCTGGCAGAACAAGTAAAGGAAGAACTCAAGTCCTTCTTGCGTGACCATCTCAAGCTCACGCTGAGCGAGGAAAAGACTCGTATCACCCATGCACGAGAAGAACAAGCTCAGTTTTTGGGAACGCAACTCTTCATTGGTAGAGGAGGAATCCAAAGAGTCGTCACGATCAACAATGGTCTGAGCAAACCATTCAAACGACGGTCAACGGGTTCAGAGATCATCATGGAAGCCCCAACCCACAAACTTATCAAAAAATTGGAGAGCAAAGGGTTCTGTACGGCAAAAGGGATACCTACGACGAAAAAGGCGTGGATCGCCCTCGATCCGGATCAAATCGTTCAACTCTACAATGGAATTAACCGGGGCCTTCAAAATTACTACCGGTTCGCTGACAACTTTCAGCACTTCATGAGAATTCAATATATTCTCCAATACTCGCTTGCAAAAACCCTGGCAGCGAAGTACCGATACTCCGTGAGACGCATCTACAAGAGATTTGGCAAAACGATCACGATCCCTGTGAAAATCAAGGACAAACCAGACCGCAAGGTATCGTTTTATGTCAACCATGATTGGAAAAAACAACGAAACGGGTTCCAGGTCGGGAATGCCAAAATTGACCTCTTGCTGTGGACAATCACGATGCGAACGCGTTCAAAATTAGGGAAAGCGTGCTGTGTATGCAACGATCCCTTACAGGTGGAAATGCACCATGTCCGCCATATTCGCAAGACGGGAGCAAAACCACCAACAGGATTTAATGCCATTTTGCAAGCACTCAACCGAAAGCAACTCCCAGTTTGTAGATCATGTCACCAGAAGATTCATCGCGGCGAATATGACGGGATGCGTCTTACTGACTTGGCGTACAACCCATACGCCTCAGAAAAACGTAGGTGATTTCGTGAGAGCGTAGTGCATCGAAAGGGTGCATGCTGCGTTCGGAGGGGAGGGGTTGGTGTTCCTGAGTCATCAGGACCCGGCCTCTTACCCTACCTCAAAAGCTCATCGTAATGGATGAGACAGGGGGAAGGGCAACAGAGAGTTCATTCTAGTTACAGGAGGTTGACCTGGATGGGTCAAACGATCTCAGAGCGACTGGAATACCTGCGTCAAGCGAACAGGAACAGACAATGGATCAATGATGACCTCTATCGGCTCCTGTACAAGGAGGACCTGTACATTCTCGCCTACGAGCGCATCAAATCAAGACCTGGAAACATGACCCCAGGAACCGATAGGGAAACACTCGACGGCTTCTCGATGGAAACCATTCAAACCTTCATAGAAGAGATGCGAACCGAGCAGTTCCGATTTAAGCCGGTACGGACCACCTTCATACCGAAGGCCAACGGCAAGATGAGAAAACTTGGCATTCCTTGTGTGAGGGATAAAGTGGTCCAAGAGGCCATGCGCCTCATTCTAGAAGCTATCTATGATAGCCCTTACGGTTCCTACTTTCGGGAAACCAGTCATGGGTTCAGGCCAAACCGCAGTTGTCACACAGCATTACGCGAATTTCGAGGGAAATGGTCAGCGGTCAACTGGCTCATCGAAGGAGACATAAAAAGCTGTTTTGATGAGCTGAGCCACGGCGTCTTAGTCAACACACTTCGCAAGAAAATCCACGATGAACGGTTTCTCAATCTGGTCTGGAAGCTACTTAACGCCGGATACATGGACTTGCACGGGAAGAAAAAGGAGAGTCTCATCGGCTCTCCTCAGGGCGGCATTCTCAGCCCAATTTTAGCCAACGCATACCTTCACGAACTCGATGAGTTCGCAGAAGGACTCCAAGTACAGCACGAAAAGGGCCAAAGAAAGATTTGGAACCCCGTCTATCGGCGGCTCTCTCGACAAAAGAACCGTATGGTCAAACGCGGAATGACCAAGACGAAGGAATTTCAACGTATCAGCCAACTGATGCGAACGCTGCCAACCCGACAAGTAGATGACCCTGGTTTCATCAGGATCAAATACCTGAGATATGCAGATGATTGGATCGTTGGAATTTGGGGAAGCCATGCACTTGCTGAACACGTGAAACAGGAGATCAAAACCTTCCTGAAGAACCACCTTCAACTTACCCTCAGTGAGGAAAAAACGCACATTACCCACGCCCGAACCGAAGAAGCCATCTTCTTAGGAACAAGGTTGAGCCTAAGAACAGGGGTAGAAGCTAAACTGACCCTGACCACTAACAGATGGGGCAAGAAGTTTAAACGTCGCTCTACCGGATGGGAGACCGTCATGAAGGCTCCCCTGCCCAAGCTGCTCAAGCGATTAAGTGACCGAGGCTTCTGCACCAAAGAAGGCAAACCCATTGCTAAATCAGGTTGGGCCTTTCTTGATACGGATCAGATCATCCTTCTGTACAGCAGCGTGAATCGCGGCATTCAGAACTACTATCGATTCGTGGATAACTGGGCCAAACTGCAACGAATCCAATATATTCTGCAATATTCACTGGCCATGACCCTGGGGCGAAAGTTCAAAATCTCGACGCCCAAAGTCTTTAAACGCTTCGGGAAAGCCCTCACCTATGTCATTAAAGACAAAGAGGGAAAAGAGAAAACGACGGTCTCCTTTTATCTTAATCACGATTGGGCCAAGAACAGGGATGCTTTTCAAAGAAAGCATGCTGATATTGACCTTATCCAATCAGAGATGCACATGAGATCACGCTCACGTATCGCCAAGCCGTGCTGTATCTGTGAGGACACGCTGGATAAAGTGCAGATTGAAATGCACCATATCCGGCATATTCGGAAGCTCTCCGACAAGCGGCAAGCCTCAGGCTTCAACCGCGTCCTGCGGATGCTCAACCGAAAACAGATCCCAGTCTGTAAGACATGCCATGAAAAAATCCACCGAGGAGAATACGATAGCTTGAAGCTATCGGATCTGGCATATCTGCCAACCTGAGAAGCGAGCGAGGGAACTCTTGGAGAGCCGGATGCGTCGAAACGGCGCACGTCCGGTTCGGCGGGGAGGGGTTGGTGCTCTTGGGCAACCAAGACCTGGCCTCTTACCCGACAAGGCAAGTAGGTTGTTCAAGTGAGCAATAGACCAACGTATGCGAAATGCAAAAAGCGGAAGCCTAAAGCAAACGACCAGGTATCTGGGAACAACTGGAGAGCCGGATACTTGGAAACTTGTACGTCCGGTTCGGAAGGAGGGTCACAGAAACCTCCCTCATCGGGAAAAGGCGCTGTGATCCCACCTTACCCGCCTGAAATCATCAGCCACGCTGTATGGTTGTATTTCCGTTTCTCGCTCAGTTTTCGTGATGTGGAAGAGCTTCTGGCGCAGCGCGGGATCGTCGTGACCTATGAAACAGTTCGGCAATGGTGTTTGAAGTTTGGACAGACCTACGCCAATGAGCTGCGTCGTTGTCGTCCTCGTTGTGGCGACACATGGCATCTGGATGAAGTCTTCCTCACAATCCGTGGAGAGAGACATTACCTGTGGCGAGCCGTGGACCACGACGGCAATGTGCTCGACATCCTTGTGCAAAGCCGACACAACAAGAAGGCCGCGAAACGATTTTTCGCGCCGCGCTTCTCAAAGGGTTACAATACGTTCCACGCGTGAACATCACCGATAAGCTGAAGAGTTATGGCGCGGCGAAACGCGAAATCTTGCCTGGCGTGGAGCATCGTCAGCACAAAGGGTTGAACAATCGTGCTGAAAATTCGCACCAACCTACGCGACTGCGTGAAAAGAAGATGCGGCGATTCAAGTCTGCCAAACAGGCACAACGCTTTCTCTCCGCCTTCGGTCTCATTGCTGGGCATTTTCAGCCACGACGTCACCGTTTGCAGGCCGAGGAATACCGTGCCATTTTACAATGCAGATTTCAAACTTGGAGTGAGGTGACTGGAGTCAAACCGGTCGCATAGCCACACCGATCCCCTCATTCTTCCTGGCTTTCAATACCTTTCCTCTTTCTAAATCATCAATATATTGAATTCCCGCGAACAAGTTGACAGTACCCACACCAGTTGGCCGGTGCGCGGATCCAGCTCCCACGCGCCTACGTGAGTCGCTTCCAGCGCAAGTTGGATCTGCGCTTCATCCATCTGTTCATGCTGTCTTTGTTGTGAGAGGTTCCTCATCCCTTTTTCACCGCCTCTTTCTGTGCTTTCCCACTCTGCTCGGCACCTTCGCGCGACACGGGGAGCGCGTTTGCCGTCGCTCTCTGGTGCTCGGCGTTCCCACCTGCTGACCCGTTCCTTTCCCCCTCTGGAGAGGAGAACCCGAGCATTTGCAGGAATTGGCTCGCCGTGAACGAGGAAGCACGCAGGTCCGTGTTTCCTCGCTCCACCTGCTCATCCAGGTCCTTGCGCGCGAAGGAAGCGAACACATGCACGCACTCAGGCGGAAGTACGAAGTAGAGCCGAAGCACCTGCCCTCCTGCCGCAAGCGAACCGAGCACCGTTGATTTCCACTGCCAGGTGGGTGGCTTCGCCACCTGGACGGCCACACGATCATACATCATTTTTTTCTCCGTTTCTCTTCGTCTTGCTCCTGAGCGCAGGCACGGCTTGCCGCGCAGGAGCGGTTCAGCCGCGGATGACGGCTTTGGTGCGCATGAGAAATTCGCCAAGGTAGCCATCGTGCGGGATGCCTGGCTGTATCCAGTAGGTCGGATGGTTGCCGATGTAGAGATTCTTAATCGTCGGCTCCGCGAGCAGCTCATCCAGCAGGTGCTCGTCTTTTGTCACTGTTGTGAGCACCAGGCTTTGCTTCAACGGAGCGATCCCGGCCCTCCGCGTCCAGGGCGCGACCCACACGCACGGAAAGGCCAGCTCAATGTTCGCCTGGGAAGCGTCGGGGCGGTCCAGCTGGTGGACGGCGGGCCGCAGCACTGCGCTGCCATCTCCCAGTTCATCGACGACCCCTTCGCCACCCAGGTGCGCCCTGGTTCCTGCCGCTTTGGCCAGCAGGTAGCGCTCGATCTTCTTTGCGGCCTCCAGGGAATAGACCGTGAGAACGGCTCGCTCATCCTCCGGTGGCAGGCTCGGAATGGCTGCGAGCCGTTCGGCAATGGCTTCAGCCACTGGCGTGGGGTCGCCCTCTACAAGCACTGCTGTGGTGTTCACGCAGGCTCTTCCGCCCTCATGGCTGATCGAATCGACGATCATGTCGAGGTATTCACGCCAATCGGCGTCCGCGGTGAGCAGGATCTTGGATTGTCCGGGTCCCTGCGGCAACACGGTTGGGCTTGCGGTGTATGTGTCAACCACCTCCTGCCCTCCATAAACCATAGAGAGATCGGCCTGGTGCAGGATCTCGGAGGCTTCATCGTAATCGGTCGGCAGCAGGACGACCTGGTCGTCGCCAAACCCACAGGCACGCAGCGCAGCGATCAGCCGATACGGTGTGAGCGGTTCACGCCGCGAGGGCCGCACGGCCACCCGGTAGCCCAGGGCCAGCGCCTCCAGCCAGATGCCGTGTACGCCAGGGTGGTTGCCTGGCGCATGTACGGCGAAGACATGCCCACGCCGAACCCAGACCGCTGTCCCTTCACGAGCGTTGGGCTCTCGCCAGTCATTCACCGCACCGATGGGACGGGCCTGCTGCGCGCTGTCATACATGTCAGCAGCGTGACGGGAAATCCCCTCAACCGCTTCGCGCACGATGGAGATCGGCGTGCCAGACATCCGGCTTACGATATACTGATACTCAAGGGCAGACATCCCGTTGACCGTTCCACGAGCGAAGAGCTCGCCGGCTCGTGCCAGCGCGTCCAGGCGCACCTTTAGCGGCAGGGGCTCTGCCTTGCGCAGCGCGGTCATGGCTCGCGTGACGAATAACTTCGGCACCAGGCTCAGTTCGGCCAGCGGGTGGCCCGCCACATCCGAGAGGGCCAATCGGTTGCGCGCCCGGTAGGTCCCAGTAGGCCCCAGGGCATCCACCGCGATCAGTTCATGAATCACACGCATTAGTACACCCCCTCAATGACGGCTTCATTGTCAAACTGTGCAACAGGAGTCACATCGGCGACCGAGTCTCCCAGTTGTCCCTCTGGCGATTCGATCCGCGTCGCCAGGTCACGCTCCAGATTGTTGGGCAGCAGCATATTTTTGCTGAGATGGTGCATCACCACCTGGCCCCGCTCGCCATAGCCGACCTTGCGGCCAGTGCCGGGGTCGATCACACTGAAGAGAATAAACGGCGAGGGTGGATCGAAGATGCAGGGATCGTCATCAGTCAGACCCAGACGCTCAGCGGTGCCTCCCAGGATCATGGTGCTTCCATACACTCCCACCAGCTTCACGCCAGGGAAGACCTCCGTCCGGTAGAGGTGGCGCGTATCGGCGTCCATGTGCGCGCCGCCCCAGATGATCCCTTTCACCTTCTGGTTGATGAGCTCAACCAGGTCATCGTGGCGAGCGATCCGTTCCAGCATCGGCGGGGTAGTTGCAAGGATCCCGATGTTCTGGGTGCGCAACAGATGGGCAGCCTGTTCGACGAGATGTTCGGCGTAAGCCTCGGCCTCCTCGATCTTGCCAGCAGCGATCAGCTTCTTAACCCAGCGTGGGTCCATATCGATCGGAAAGGCCAGGCCTCCACGTTGCTCGGCCAGCTGCTTATTGGTCATTCCTGCCATATGGGGCCCGCTTGGGAAGAGGACAAGCCAGTTGACGTTGTTCGGCCAGCCGTGCGCGTCAAGCTGGGCGCTCAGGCACGCCTGGGCGCGGTCGGACCAGCCATGCAGCAGGATGACGCGCTTGGGAGCGCCAGTGGTGCCTCCGCTTTCATAGATGCCGATAATGTCGGGATGGAGCCCATAGCCGCGGGGGATCAGGTCCTCCACCCGCACGTCGCGCAGTTCGTTGACGAGATTGGGGAACAACGCCAGGTCCTCCACACGCTTGATATCCTTGCGTGGATCAAAGTTCAGCGACTTCGCCCGTTCTAGCCAGAAGGCTGAACCGGTTTGGGGATTGAAGTGCCACTCCATAACGGCATGAATGAATTCCCCTGGATCACAGCTTTCTCCCAACGGAAGATCCAGGAGCGTTTGTGATGCAAGCATGTGAAATCATCTCCTTTCCTGGCCGAGCGGACTCGACCAGCTGAGCAGAGTATACAGATCAACAGAGATAGGAAAGAGGCATGGGAGCTTCTCAAATTGTTGTGCTTTAATAGTGTATTGACTACAGTATTTATATTACAAGTGTCTGCTGATAAAGTCCAATACAGAATCATCAATAGTCTCATAGAAAGGAACCTATCAATACACGCCAGCAGATGAGGAGGTATGATCCGATGGATCTCTTGCAACTGAAGTATTTTCAAACGGTAGCCCGGCTGGAGCATATGACCCAGGCAGCCAGAGCGCTCTCGATTGCGCAGCCCTCGCTCAGCCAGACCATTGCGCACTTGGAGGATGAACTGGGGGTGCCGCTCTTTGAGCGACAGGGAAGGCACATCCATCTCAACGCCTTCGGCAGAGCGCTCCTGCGACACGTGGAACGTCTGTTTGGCGAACTGGACGAGGCCAGGCAGGAGCTTGCTGACCTGACGGGCGCAGAACAGGGCCAGATTGCACTTTCCGTGATCGCGCCCCAGATCTTGCCGGAGCTGCTGGGACCCTTCCAGGAACGCCATCCTCACATCAGCTTCCGCCTCTTCCATCAGCACACACTCCAGGCGGTGCAGCAGCAAGTGGAACGCGGAGAAGTGGACCTATGCATTACCTCCCCTCCGCTTGAGCAGGAGGGCATCGACTGGCCGGAGGAGATAAGCTGGGTTCCCTTGCTGAGCGATGAGATCTATCTGTTGTTCCCGCTCGGCCATCCTCTGGCCGGGCGGGAAAGCATTCACTTGTCCGAAGTAGCCCACGAGCCCTTTATCAGTTTGAAGCCTGGGGATCTCTGGCGGGAGCTGACCGACCGCTTCTGTCGCCAGGCAGGCTTTACGCCCAGGGTGGTGTTTGAGGGAGACGAGCTCGAGATGATTCGTGGCCTGGTCATGGCTGGCCTGGGGGTGACGTTTATCTCTCACCTCATGGTGCGCAGTGCCCCGTATCTGGCGACCCAGCCAGTGAGAATCCTTCCCATCGCAGAGCCGCGCTGTTGGCGTCAACTCGGGCTGGTCTGGCGTACCACGCATTACCTCTCGCAGGCGGCCCAGCAGTTTCGAGCGTTCGTCATCCAATATTTCCAACAGCTTGAACAAGAGAGACCGTGAATGCTGGGATAGTGCAGGCGACAGAGGGCGAGGCCTTCGGCTGGAGGAACAAGATGGTACCGATACAAGGGACTGCGCAGTCGGCTCTTGGTCTGTGCCTGAGGGCTGCTCAGGCGAGTATGACGGACAATGAGCGCGAAGCTCCTCTCGTGCCTCTTGTGGAGGAATCCATCCTGCAGCACTGAGACGGCGGCCCAAAGACAAGCCACGTGCAGGATCTCGGAAGCTTGTGAGCGTATTCTGCCCATACCAGGGTGGGAGCAGTGCGCACCTGTGGGCATCAGCAAACGTTGTGAGCAGTCTATGTGACCAACCTCTGATAATGTATGCCTTGCGGTCCAAGACAGGAACCAGACGCATCTGGGGCGGCGTGTCGAATGGAGGTTTCGGCCACGCGTCGAATCGGCGCGAAATCTCGAAAGCAAAAGCCGCTGATCAATAAAGAGCGCGTTTGTTTGTTAGTAACAGAGATATAATCCTCACTAGTGCCAGGGTAAAACTCCCCACCTGGGGATCATGGGACATCCTCAAAGCAATGTGGCTTCAGTGGTCACGATGCTTGAAGGAGGAAACCCATGTTAGCACTAGAGGAACGATTCATGATCAGAGAGATGTATCGCAAGGGGGTCTCGATCAGCGAGATTGCCCGTCGGACGGGACGAGATCGCAAAACCGTTCGGCAAGCTGTCAATGCGCCTGAGCTCTCACCGCCAAAGCATTCACGTCAAGTGAAGGCGTGCAAAATCGATCCGTACATACCCTACTTGGAGCAGCGGATGACAGAAGGGGTGCTCAACGCCCGCAAGCTCTATGGGGAAATCCTGGCACAGGGCTATCCTGGGAAAGAAAGTAAGGTGCGTGAATTTGTGCATGATCGACGCCCCGAAAAGGAGCCTGCTGGCTCGATGGGAGTAGCCGCGATCATGCAAGGGATGAGTGTCGTCTTTTTCACGGTGGCCGACTTGATGGATCTGGTGCAACAAGATAGCAAAGAGGATCGGCTGGAGCGGCGATTGCACGCATTATGCACACCGAAACTCCTGATCCTAGATGAGATGGGCTATGTCCCCTTAGATCAGCGTTCAGCTCAGTTTCTCTTTCGTCTGATTAGTCGCCGGTATCAAAAGGGCAGTATTATTCTCACCAGTAATAAATCCTATGGCGAATGGGGCGATGTGGTGTCGGATTACGTCCTCGCCACTGCCATGCTGGACCGCCTCTTGCATTACTCGACCACGATTAACATTCGAGGAGAGAGCTACCGCCTTCGCGAGAAACGTAAGGCGGGCGTGTTCCATGACCTCCCTGCAAAGCCTACGAAAGATAGCCCTTCCACTCCCCGAAAAACACAGGGGGAAGGGCAAAGCGGAACCAGCAGCAGATATGAAAACTTGTAGATGAGGAAGGAGGAATGACATTTCGGAGAACAGACGTTCTGGGGAGTTTTAGACTGGCACTCGAAAACGCCAACGTAAAATTCCCCACCCTGGAGACTTTTTGAGTGGCACTTTTGGGGATCTTTTCGGTGCTATTGACAATGACCAATGGTGCACTTTCAAGTGGGCCAGGGGCAACGTCGCTGCGGATGCCGAGTCCAACCTGGAAAGCGTACAATCTGGGGCGGGATGCCCAATGAGCGGGCTGCTCACGTTTTCCTGGAGCTTGGTCTGGGCCGGAGTCAGGTGTTGAGAAGCAAGCAGCAGAAAATCGACGTTGATGAGATTGATCAGGAGAACGAGGCTGATCCGTCGAAAGGACCGCTTTGTGCGCGCATGGGCTGTGTGTGGTGAGCGGTCCTGCGCTGATCCGACCGCGTTTTCGGCCTGGTTGCCGAGCGTCTCCATCTGGTTTCCCTCTTTCTTCCTAACGCTTTTTTCCCGCGGTGCGACGAGGGGGGAGCAGAAAAGCGTTTGGTGGTTTGACAGGGACGAGCAGGATGCTCCACTATTCCTGCTGTTCCCATCGGGTTCGTGCTCTTGTGTCCCTTCCCTCGCCGTTTCCAGACCACACGCCACCCGATCTCGCGTATCGTCCCGCAGACAGGAGAGCATCTGGAAGCAGTCAGCACGACAGTTTTCCCGCGTCTCTCGCTGATGACGCTGGGAGCAAGTGAACCAGGGTGGCTGCATCCGCCATCGGTCTGGGGAACGCCGTCAGGTGCATCTCGTTGTTTTCCCGTGAAGCAGGGGTCGGTGAAAACTCTCTCTTCGTGCCGTCCTCGTGCATTTCTCTACTATCTTGTAGGAGTACGACTGGCAACTGGTATAAGGGAAAGTCATCTCTGTGCCAAGACAGCGTGGAACCGACGAGGGCGCGGTACCCCTGGCTATGGCGAGACCCTGCCTGATGAAACGGCGTACGACTCCCAAACGTATCATGAGGAGGTGGGCTACGACGGTACTATCGTACGACTCTCATGCGTAGGTTGAGGAAGGAAAAGCATGCCGGTCTTGATATGATCATCGCGAGACCACTTCGTGGAGAGATGACCACGCTCCATCGTCTTGTTTCGAGAAGGAGGCAAAAAAAGCATGTGCAGTGGAATGATGTTCGGGATGTTTTTCTGGTGGATTTTTGGTCCGCTGCTGTTCCTTGCGCTGATTGCAGCGGTCATCTGGTTGCTGGTGCGCGCGTTTCGAGCACCTCGCCAGCCTTCGCCACCTTGGCCGCAGGAAGCACCCCAACCGTATCAGCGAAGCGCTCCTGTTCCTGGGACGGCTGAGACCTATGAGGAGGGGGGACGCGCCTATCCGTATCCAGAACAGCCATCTCCTCAGTATCCACACGCTCCAGCAGAACAGCAAGAGCAACGACGGCGGTTCTAACCAATGGCACATCATGGGAATCTGAGTTCACCCGCACTCCCTGAAGAAGTAAACCAGACGTGGCCTGCTGCGTCAACTGTAAGTCCGTAGGGCGCGCTGGCTCTTGGAAGAGCAAAGAAGGTGTAGGCAGCCTGGTCGGGGCGATACCGAACCAGGGCTGAGGCGGTGCGGTCTGCAAACCAGATGGTTCCGTCTGGAGCAGCAGCTACTCCATACAACGCGGGTGGTGCGTTCTGGATGGATGGAACCGAGAACAGCGTGACCCGGTTAGTGGCAGGATCAATCATGCCCAGGCGTCCTGGGAGCAGTTCGGTAAACCAGATCCGTCCAGAGCGATCTGTGGTCATCGAAAAGATGGTGGCTTGCGGATCGCCTAGATGGAAGAGGGTGACATGCCCGCTCGCCGGATCGAGCTGTCCCACCGTTCCTCCGGTGAGATAGCCGAACCAGACCTGACCGGCCAGGGTCACCGTCAGGCTAAAGGGGATCGGTGGAGCGCCGGAAATGGGAGTTGGAACCGGCCATGTCCGTATCCTGCCGGTCAAAGGATCTAGTTGTCCAAGAGCCCCACCACTAGAAGCAGTGAACCAGAGCTGCCCTCTTGCGTCAAACCGCACACTCTGCGGCCCCATCGGACGCTGATGGAGGGACCCAAGGGGAAACGTCTGAAAGCGCTGTGTGGCCGGGTCAAAGCGCCCAAGATAGTTGGCATTTTGCTCCACGAACCAGACGTGGCCCGCTTTATCGATGGTGGTGGTCATGAGTCCGCTTTTTCCCTCTGGCGGTTCCCAGGTGCGCACCTGACCGGTTGCCCTATTCAGTCGGGCCAGACGATTCGCCGACATCTCCCCAACCCAGAGCTGGCCCTGTGCATCCACGGCGGGTTGCATCAACCCCGGATTGGTTGACCCAAAGGCATAGCGATACACCGGCGTCGGACGAGCGAACGTCATGCGCGGTGTGAGTACCACCGGTGTGGCGTTCGCCGTCGAGACGGATTGAGGACCAGGGGAAGCTGAGAAGCCGGTCCCCTTGCCAGGACGGCTGAACGGGGCGCTCGTCAGCCCACGATCACCAGACTTCCACACAACAGCAGAACAAGGAGGATGAGGAGATCATGGCGGCGACGAGCTGACCAATCGGCAGGCCAGAAGTCACGTCTCCAGCGGTTCCGTTGTGTAGAAAACATAGGATTCATTGCTCCTCGTTGCTCTTCGTAGATGCTCTGTATAGATGCACGATCATCATCGTCTTCTTGCCCTCCTCACCTACTATAGCGCGCCAAACCGAGAGATAACAAGGGGCAGACGTGTCGCTGTGTCCTACTCCCAGCGTATTGGGGGCGGCATGGAGTGGCTCGTCAGGCCGAACGCCGCCGAGACGAGGAGCGGTTGATATTCTACGAAGTTCTCTAGTACTCTTGACTAATAGTAGCGATGGTTCTATAATCTGACTGACGAGTCCAGTGTCGCTCTCTCTCAGGATGATGGGGGGGAGGGGGGACAAGAACGACTGGTTCCGAAAGACGAAGACGAGATAAAGGGACGCTCCAATGAATATACGACCGCAGTGGTCTTTCTGCATACAGACACCAGCGATCACCAAGCTCTGCATCGCCTTGTTGCTGGCCTGCTGGGTCCTCCTGGCCTTTCCTGACAACAGCTTCGCGCATGCTGTGTTGATCCGCTCTGATCCTGCGCAAGGGGCCGTGCTCCGCGTCTTCTCACATTTCTCAATGCTGTTTCGAGATATCAGAGCAGGGAAGCATCTTCCTTCCAGGGATGGGACCACATGAAAGGGATAGCTACTGCATGATGTTGAATGGAAAACAGATCAAGCATCTCACGCTTCCACTCTGGAAGGCGCCCATCAAGTATATTGCTGTGCAGAAACGTGCGGAGCAGCAGCTCAAAGAAAGCCGGGAGAACTTTCGTGTCCTTGCCGAGACCGTGCCACAACTGGTGTGGGTGAAACGACCCGACGGCCTGTACAAATACACGAACCAGCGCTGGCGTGACTACACCGGGTTGATGCTTGAGCAAGTACAAAGCGGCCGCTGGCCTTGTCTCCAATTCATCCATCCTGATGATCAGGAAGGCCACCGAGCCCACTGGCAGCATGCCCTGGACACGGGAGACATGTTTGAGCACAAAGCGCGTCTCAGAAATGGCCAGACCGGGGAGTATCGCTGGTTCTTAACGCGCGCCATGCCGGTGCGCGACGAAGCTGGCCAGATCGTCAAGTGGTTTGGGACCAACACTGACATCGAGGACCAGGTGCGTATCGAGGAAGCCTTGCGCCAGAGTCAGGAGCGCGCGAACGCCCTGATGAACTCCAACATTATCGGGATCACTATCATCGAAGGTGAGCAGATCGTGGATGCCAACGACACCTTTCTGCGCATGACCGGTTATACCCGCGAAGACCTGCGCGCCGGGAACATGAACTGGAGACATATGACGCCGTCAGAGTATCTGGATCGGACCTTCGAGGCTCATCAGGAACTGGCCACCCAGCAGTCGCTGACGCCCTTTGAGAAAGAGTATGTGTGTCAAGATGGCAGCCGCCTGCCGGTCCTTGTGGGCGCGGTCGTCTTACCGCATCAGCCACGCCAGGCCATCGCCTTTGTGCTCGATAACTCGGCGCGCAAGGAACTTGAACAACGCAAGGATACCTTTCTCAGTATGGCCAGCCATGAACTGAGAAATCCCCTCGCCGCCTTGAAACTGCAGACCTCCTTGCTGCACCGGCAACTGGCCAGGCAAGGCACCCTGGAACAGGCTCCGGCACTTTCCAGCATGGAGACCCAGATCAACACACTTATCCGGCTGGTGGAAGACTTGCTAGACGTCTCCAAAATCCAGGCTGGCAAACTGGGGTATCGGCAGGAGAGAGTCGATCTCGACGCCTTGCTCCATGAGGTGGCCGACACGATGCAACAGATCAAGGCGACGCATACCATTGTGGTACGTGGCGCAACTTCCTGCTCCCTGGTGGGAGATAAAGACCGCCTGGGACAGGTCTTCACCAACCTGCTCAGTAATGCTATCAAGTATTCTCCCCAGGCAGAGACGGTCGAAGTGGAGATGGACACCGCTGAAGATGTGGTCTCAGTTCGGGTGCGCGATCATGGCCTCGGCATTCCGCGAGAACAGTGCGAGAAAATCTTTGAACGCTTCTATCGGGTCACCAGTCCCAGACAGAAAGGGATTGCCGGCCTAGGCATGGGGCTCTACATCGTAGCCAAGATCGTCAAGCATCATAAGGGAACCATCACGGTGGACAGCGAGGTTGGAAAAGGATCGACCTTTACGGTCGCCTTTCCCAAAAGGAGAGCTGTCTGATCGCATGAGATCTAGGCCATTCATGACTAGAGGAATCTTGCTCCTGGCTTGACCTGTCCGAGATCGACTAAGCGCTGAAAATGGTCGTAGCGGAGGCTGAATTCTGCCCCAATTTCTGGCCGGAGCACGACCGTTGTGCCCTGAACTTCAGCTTCCCAGAGCCGTCCATCCCAGAGGAAACGTACTGCAAGCAGGGATGCTTGAGAAGGAGCACGGTTTTTCTCGATGGCGGTTTGCATCTCAGCTTCGCTCTGATACAAAAAGACCTGGTCCCACCTCATGAGGGAGGCGGCTGAGAGATCCGTAAACAGTCGGTGCTTCGCCAGCAGTGCCCAAACCACATCAACGGGGAGGCCAGGGTATGAATCCATGAGGGAAGCCACACTCATTCCAGGATAGGCAGTAATGGCATCGTGAACCAGCATTTCCTGTTGCGCTTCAATGCGCAACGGATGCGTCCAAAAATCGTGGAGAAATTTCAGGTTATCAATGTAGATGGGGTGATACTCGGCTGAGCTGCGCACACGGTAATACAGCCCGACCTGTGAAGCTGCTTGTTCGCCAGGGGGACACTGCCGCCCTCCTGTTGCAGTGCGCAGATAGCGGTAGGGCATCGTCAGCGCAAACTTGTCGAGCGCATTGGCGGGTTTCCATTCTTCAAATCCCGCTCCACCTCGCCGCATAACGAAAAAGTCTGGGGTATGCCACTGGGTGGTTTTGCGCCCCGAACGCGCCTGGTAGTGGAGCTGGATACGGGTGGGCTGATCATACATTTCCAACACATCGTCATCTCGCTCCATCGAGTGAACCTCACACAAGGAAAGAGGGCAACAGCTTTCACTCCTGCCCTCCTGCAGCAGCTCGTGCTCAGCGGACACTTTGGTCTCTGGTGGCTCGTGCGTATGCTCCTGCTGGGGCTGTCATTGCTGCTCCTCCTCTCAGGGAGGTTGGTCAGGCAACGTACCGGCTCCTCCAACCGGTGGCTTGCCTGGGTCGTCCTGTGCTTCGGTCTGACCGTGTTGATCGCGCAGGCGCTGTCCTCCCATGCCGCAGCCCAAGCCTCCGACAAGGTGACGGTAGCAGTGCTCGCTGATTGGCTCCATCTGGTGGCGGCGTCCCTATGGGTAGGAGGCATGCTGGCTATCATGCTGAGTTATGTGCCGGTCCTTTCGCGCGCTCCCCTGGCTGAACGTGCCTCCTCATTCGTGACGCTCTTACCATACTATTCACCGTGGGCACTGGTCGGCGTGGTCTTGATGGCTGTCACTGGCCCGCTCAGTGCCACCTTCCAACTCACCTCCTGGGCGCAACTGCTCTCCACCGCCTATGGTAATGTTCTGCTGCTCAAAATCCTTCTGGTGGCGGGCATGCTCCTACTCAGCATCTACCAGATCGTGGTCTTGCGTCCCCGCATCCGTGCCGCCGCGTCCAAGTATGACTCTATCACCGCACGTCTGGAGACTATGCAGTCATCACCCGCACCCGACCAGGGCCAAATGCAGCTAGCAGAACAGGCCAAACAATGGAAAGCCCGACTGGCACAGCCCACCGGCGACTGCTGACCGTCTTACGCATCGAACCCCTGCTCGGCGTTGCCGTCCTGCTGTGTGTCGGGTTGATGAACGTCCTAGGAGGCACGCTCGTTCCAGCTACGTCCGTTCCGTCTGCGAGCAGCCTGTCCCGTACCACAGCACAGCCTGTACAGCCACGCCCTTTGACGCTCTCGACCTTCGACCATCGTTTCCAGGTCATCTTCACTATGACACCAAAGCTGGTCGGGACCAACCACGTGCAGGTGCGCATTGTTGATCCGCAGACTGGGAAAGCGGTGCCCGTGGTGAAGGTCCAGCTCAATACAGAGCTCCTGGAGCGAGATATGGGGCCGGCTGTCGTTCCCCCGCAAGGAGATGGAACGGGTCAGTTTAGTGGCACGGCGGATCTGGCTGTGCGTGGCACCTGGCGGATCATTGTGCAGATTCAGACGCCCGATGATCCTTATCACTTTCATGAAGCCTATATCGATGTGGATCTGGCTGTTTGACACTCCCTGGATAAATTGTAGGAGAATTCTTCTTTCATCCATCCAGCTTGCCCCATGGTCTTGCAACCGGGAGGGAGAGGCCAGGTGTCCAGAAGCGTTTTACGCACGTTGGTTCCTGCCTGCCCGGCAGTACCGTCATCCATGGCTTCCTTCAGGATATTCCTGGCCGCATTTTCGTCGCGGTCCATCTCCAACTCACAGCTCGGACAAATACACGCACAATGGGGGCAATGGCCGAAACCCTCAGCCGCTGCTCTCCAGCCAACAAGATGATTTGAGCGCGGGTCCGCAGTCGCGGATCTTTGGTGATTCGGGACAGCTTTTCTAAGGCATCCAACTCTTCTTCTGTCAGGGGCGGTATCTCCAGGGGTGGTCGCACGAGTCCCTCCTTTTCCCGACAGTTTACCTCATTTCCCAAAACATTGCTTGATTGTACTTCGTCTATGACATATCATGACATGAGCCTTGGCTCTGCCAGGGATGACCTTTGGGAACAAAAGGCGCTGAGAGCGATAGGCAGAGGCACTTTGCCGAAGAAAAGATGAGTCAAAAGAGAGAGACGGCTCAACCCTGCGCTGCGAAGTCAGTGCAAAAATGTTGCGGTTGAAGTAGGAGAATTTGGGGTGGCGCTTGGCTATTTCGTGGGGGCTGTGCTCTGGGCCAGTGAGCGCTTTCCAAGAGCCGCCTGGACCAGGTGGCTCAACATCGGTGTCCTCGTCGCTCTCACTGGAGGCATCTTGCTGACTCTGAACTATGATTGGATGGCAGGTGCAGTTTTCCCCTGGGTGAACCCAACTGACCCTTTTGACGAAAGACTCAGCCTGGATAGCGTCTTGACGGGGATCGGGGTGAGTCTGTTTCTCCTCCATCTCCTCACCTGGTGGAGAGCCCATCGCTCATAAATGATGCAACCGAAGCCGAGGGCGCCTGCATGCAGGTCGGTAAGCAACTGCTCGACCGGGACGTCTATCGTGTAATTGGGTGCGCCTCCATAGTCGGCTCGCCACACAATCCGTCCATCCGGCTCCACCAGCATGAAGGTATGTCCGTCCCGGCTGGTTCCCATCATCCCATACTGATAGGCCATATAGGTTTGCGAGACGGCGAGATTTGGATCGGAGAGCACCGGGATGCTAAGTCCTTCATCGCGCACTTTCTATTGTAAGGCGCTCAGCGGATCAGAGGTGATGCTCACCATCTGATCAATATGCAGTGCCCCAAACGCACTCCAGTGGGACTGGATATCGTGCATCTGGTCCCAACACGGCTGGCATTCAAAGAAGAGGCTACGAGTCATCACTGCCTACCATTTCACCTCTGCTGATGAGCGCTCACGCTCTGGCTGTTCAAGCATCTGAGCTGGTTCTGCTCCTCGTGGCTCGCACCCTGAGCAACTGATCGCGCGGTGAAGAGCGTTTTCCCGCCTGCGACTCATGGAGACCATCATGATGATCATGGACAGTGGACAGCCCAGCACCAGCAACATGGGAAGGGCTGCCCACAAGAAGTGTGGCGCAACCACACCCACCAGCAGCGCCACGAGGGTCAAACCAACCAGCACTTTCCAGTTCAGGCACATCTGCATACAATTCCAGATAGCCTTGAGGGGAGAGGGAGCAGGTTCAGACAGGGACGTCGAGGGTTCTCGTGTCCCTTCCGGCACGACCGCTCGTTGTCTCTCTTCTGGCTGGTGTCCAGCATCAGAAGGGATCTGTTCTTTGCCCATGCGCATCATGAGCCACATCAGCAGTCTCATACCAACCGGACAGGCCAGCACGGGAAGCAGCAAGAGGAGATTCTGCATGTCATCTCTTCCTTTCTCACATCCCCATGTTGCGACATCTCACACAAGCTCACGAGTTCTTCCTCCTGCTCCTGTCAAACCAACCCAGCCGCAACATGGCACGTTACCGTTTATCAGGGGTCCCTGTGCCGCCGCTACACGGTGCTCCAGGTTCGGGGGTCTGGGGTCCCTGCTCATATTTCTTCAGAAACTGGGCCAGTCTGGGATCGGGGGCACTCGTCACTCGCAACTGCGCGCCCCAGGCCGAAGCCACGACAGGGGCCGGCAGCCCAGGATAGGGAGAGAGCAACGCGTAACTGTGTCCACGCACCAGGTTCTGTAACTGTGCGATATCCTGCGCGCCCAGTTGTGGCTGATAGGTGATCCAGACGGCACCATGCTCCAGCGAATGGACGGCATTTTCATTCGCCACCGGCGTGCGATAGATGCCACAATTTTGCCAGATGGCATTGTGCGCTCCACCAACGGGCGGATTCTGGGGATAGGTGACCTTGCCAGTCACGTGATCTCGACTCAGATTCTTGTAGGTGACCACACCGGCAATCTCGCTAGCTTGCGCGCGCACTGCCCAGACGATGACTCCAACAATGAGTACCAGCACCAGCGCGGCCACGCCCCATCCCCAGCGGCGCCAGAACGAGCGACGCACCTTCCGTCGTGGCTTCTGTTGCTGTGCTTGCCTCGCCCCTCGTTTTGCCGCTTGCTCTTGGGAGGGTGGCGCGTTGCGCCTGGTTTGTTGCCTGTTATGTTCTTCTGATTTCATCTGCGTGTCTCCTTCATCTGCTTTGTTGGCATAGCTCACCATCCATACACATTTCGCCGTGCTAGAAAGCAGAAATACTCGCTGAAAGAGATTCTATGGTATTGATCTACGAAAATCAATAGTACTACAAGGCAATAGTAGGATCAGAGGAGAGACACGGGTGGGACCACGGCGTTCTGATGATTAGCGCAGTGGTCCACATCCCATCAGATGCAGCACCATGAGGGTGTTGAGGAGGCCAAGCAGGAAGAGGCACAACAGGAGCAAGCCTCGAGCGCACCAGGGCAAAAGGATTGAGGCATCCTGTGTGGCAGGAACAGTTGGTGTGAACAGGCGTCGAATCCGTCCTTCCATCTGCGCACCGGTTCCAGTGAGAGCGGGAACGGATTGATGCTGGGCAGGATCGTGAAGGCGGTGCAACCAGACCTTCGTGAGGGCAGAAGCCAGGGAGAGTGGCTGCCGGGTCACCAGTGTTGCCAGGTCATCACAGGCCAATTCCTGCTCATAGCGCAACTGCTGATAGGCGAGATGACTCGTCGGCAGATAACAAAAGGCATCGCGTAAGAGCAGCGCCCACCAGGTGAGCAGATGATCGCACCGGGCATGGTGGGCCAACTCATGCGCCAGCACCGTCTCCAATTCCTGCGTGTCCAGCGTCTCCACCATCCAGCGCGAGAGCACAATCGTTGGTCGCAGGAAGCCATACGTAAAAGCAATTGGGGCAAGAGACGGATAGAGGAGCACACGCGGAGCAGAGACGCCAAGCTGACGTGCAAGGGCACGTGCTCGGCGATGTAACTGTCGAGAAGCGGAGAAGGTCCTTCTGGCTGTCGTCGCCCATAGGAACACCAATCGCACCAGAGAAAGTCCCAGCCCAACCAGGAGGCCACCAATCAACCCGCCAGGAATCAGCACGCTCATGACCTGGTCCCAGCGCGGCGCACTGGTGAAACACGCCACCTGGGCAAAATGCAGGATACTGAGGGCCCCGAGTCCCACTCCCACCAGGGGCAAGGCAAGCAGTAGCAAATGGAAGTATCGTCGAGACCTGCGCGCTCTGATCTCGCGCTGCTGGTTGTAGAGGAGAAAACAACCACCGACCAGCAGCAAAAGTGTGGAGAGCACCAGCAGCGTATGCATCAGGTCCCTCCCTGTTGCTTGCGGCGTGCGGTGATCTCCTCCAACAGCGAACGGGCACGTTCCAGCGTCTCCGGTTCCGCAGCAGGGCCTTGCAGGGCCTCGGAGAAATGCAAGAGCACATCTTCCATCATGCGTCCTGCCACGTGGGAAAGCAAGGCATCGGCGCTCATGGTGGGGAAGTACACATAGGCCGTCTGTTCGGTGGAGGCGCGCAGCACCTGTTTCTTCGCCAGGCGCGTCATCGTACTCATGACGGTGGTATAGGCAATGTGCCGCTTCGCACAGAACGCCTCATACACCTCTCGCACCGTGACCCCCTGTTCTGCCGGGCGGCTCCAGATATATTCCATAATCTCAGCCTCCAGATCGCCGAGAATCTTGCGAATACCGGGGCGATCTGGACGGAAGGTGCGGAGAAAAGGTTCTTGTGTCATCGGCTCTCGCTCCTCTGCTCAGCGCGTGTTCACGTAGCACGTGCATGGACGGCCTTCTACCTACTACGCCTCTACCATGGAACGTCCTACGAAGATCTCTCGTACTACTGATAGTATATATACTATACTCGGAACAGGGGCATCTGTAAAGTCGGGCTGCTCGTCGAACCTCATCACAACGAGTGGGACGCGACCACGGATGCTCGCCCAAGGACACCAAGAAAGAGAGTGAACAGATCAATGGGTTCCCCATCAACCGATACCGGTCTTCCACCGATTCATCATCCCTGTGCCATGGCCTTCTATGAGTGGCTTGCTGATCGCGGACCCATGCAACGGCTGATGACCCCCTTACGCGAGGAAGTCGCAGGTCTTGCGAAAGGCGTGGTGCTCGAAGTCGGCGCAGGGTCAGGACGCACCTTTCCGTACTATTCACCTGAGCAGGTAACACGGGTCGAGGCGGTGGAACCAGACGCCGCCATGCTCCGCTCGGCACATGAGCGCAAGGCTTCGGCGCGTGTCCCGATCTCGTTCGTCCAGGCGAGAGCCGAAGCGCTGCCCTTCGCCGATACCACCTTTGACAGCGCGGTCGCCACCCTGGTGTTCTGCTCAGTAGAGGGTCCACAGCAAGCGATGCACGAACTGCTACGCGTGCTCAAACCCGGAGGCCGCCTCTTGCTTGTTGAGCATGTACGTTCACACCACCCACTCGTTGCCTGGCTTCAAGATCGGCTGGTCCCGTTCACCACACAACTGGCTGGCAATTGTCATTGGAACCGCGACACCGAGCGGCAGGTTCGTGAGAGCGGCTTTCTGATCCGCTCCGTCCGCTTCTCTCGAACAGGAATACTGCCCATCATCGTCCTCCATGCGGTTCGCCCAGCGGTCGGAGGAGAAGAACACGGATGAGCACGTATTATCGAGGGAAACGAGCCAGGTGCTATGATCAGCGCTGGCACCAGTATACCACACGCACCCTCTCAGAAACTCTCGCGCTGATCGATCTTGAGAGGTTCTGTCAGAACTGAGAACGCAGAAAGGCTTGCCGGATCATGGCAAGGTTCGTCTCTCGCTCATTTGACCTATGAGGCTGCTTGTATCACTGTCTGCAGAGCAGCCATCCGCTGGAGAAACGTCTGTCGTTGTTCCAGAAGAGAGACCACTTCTCCCATGGTGCGGCAAGGACGGAGATAGTTGCGTAATTCGTCGTAGGCGCAACAGAAGCGCGCTGCCGCTTCAATGGTTCCAAAACCACGCATCGGATAGTACCGCTGTTTGATGCCACGGTGGTCCTGCTCCAGACGGTTTTTGAGATACGTATTCGTCCGATGGACCACGTCATTTCCCATCGTTTCGCGTATGGCACGAGGATAAGAACGATGCCCATCTGTGGTGACCGTCTCTGGAGTATGACCAACCACCGCAACGGCTTGCTTGAAGAACGGTTTTGCTGCATCCATATCTCGTTTCTCACTGAGCCGCGAAGCAATCAGATTGCCGTCGTGATCAATCGCCCGATAGAGATACCACCTTTTTCCATGGACCGTAAGATACGTCTCGTCAACAGACCAGGATCTTCCTGCGTGTCCATGCCGTTTCGTTCGTAACTGATCTGTTATCAATGGAGTGAACCGTGCTTCCCCGTCTCGAATGGCCTCATGTGTGAAGGCAAAACCGCGCTCTCAAAACAGTTCAGCGACGTCACGCAGACTCAGTTGGTAACGCAGCCGCCATAAGACTGTGAGCAAAACAATGTCCGTGGGACATTCAAGGGAATTGAAGGGAGTTCCAGTTCGTTCGTTGAAGGTACGGTGGCACTGAGGGCAGAAACATGTTGCATAGCCGAGTTTGGTTTTCTTCCTTCGCTTCTTGGTACCAGTTGCAGCGCAATAGGGGCAGTTCATTAGCCAGTCCTCCTTCTTGAATCCCGCTTTGATACGATCAGCAGAACAGAAGTCTGGCTCCTCTGCCAGAAGATTGTTTGAGTTCTGACAGAACCTCCAGAAAGACCTTCCTGTTCTCTCCTGGATCAGAAAGCGCTCCATACCAGGCCGATCCATACAGAGCAACGGTGCTTCTTTCTCCTGTTCCTTTACAAGGAGCTGGCCAAATTGAAACGAGGCCGCCATTGGACGCTCAGAGAGTGATAGGCTTCGTGTTTGATTGGAGGAAGAAAGACGAGCCAGATTCTCACCATGTGTAATGAGAGCCTGGCCGTTCTATTTATGCACGCAATGTGGTAAGCGCATCAAGAATAGCCGCTGGTTCCAGGCGGTGGGTGTGATCTGCATCAACGAACGCCACGCGAATCGTCCCATCCTGAGCAATCACAAAGGTGCCGGCCATGGGAAGTTCCCAGGAATCGTCTCCATTATAGGCCGCCAGATCATTGCCCCGTTTGGTGTAAATGGCGCGTAGTTCCTGGGAGAGGGAGAAGACAAGGCCATAGGCGCGGGCAACAGTATTGCCAACATCACTGACCACCTCAAAGTCAAGATGCCATTTCTCGGCCGTCGAGAGTGAATGATCGGGCGTTTGCGGTGAGACGGCAATCAGGTTCGCTCCCAGCGCTTGCAATTGGGGAAGGAAGCGCTGATACGCATGCAAGGTCAGATTGCAATACGGGCACCACTCGCCGCGGTAAAAGGTCAACACCACCGGCCCCTGCGCGAGCAGCGTCGAGAGCGTTGTGGTGGTGCCTCTGGCATTGGGTAAGGAGAAGTCAGGAGCCGTCTCCCCGACGGCGAGACTTTGCTCTGCGATACCGGAGCGTATGAGTTGCTCCGTTTCATGTTGCATGCGCGCGCGTACATCCGCCGGTGCTTTGGAGCGCTTTTGCAGCTCCTCAATATGATGACGTAACGTGGTATCTTGCATCGATGTATCCATAGTGTATTTCTCTTTCTACTGTTGACCATACATATCTCTGTATGAACACAATGGTGAGAACATTGGCGAGCGCTCTTGTATTCCGATGGCCTCTCGCACTTGCCGCCAGGGGCATAGAAGAACCTACTGCTGCCGATCTCAACGCCTTCCCCAACGCCTGATCGTTCGGTCAGCGATCTCGCCGAAACGAGAAGGCAGGGCTGTTCTGAAACGCAATGCCGTCTGAACAATGGTGAGATTCGTGCGAGCTCGGGCACTGGTAAGATAGGCCTCAAGCGCAATCTGCTGAAGACCTGTAGTCAACGTCGGATAGGGGTGAATGGTGTCCAGGATATCGCCAATCGTCAGGCGTTTCTGCAACACAAGCGCCATTTCGCCGAGCAGTTCCCCCGCATGGGCACCAACCAGATCATTGACTCCAACTAATTCAGGGGTGACTTGAAAATGACAAAAAAAACGAGGATAATACTTGTAAAACACTTTCTCTCCACAGAAAGGATCATCCTCGTTATGTCCCATGATACATCATTGCAGCACCTCTTGCCACCCCCTGATCAGACCAAGGAACTGCTCGGCCAGTTCCTGCACGATGCCGCCTGTGATCTAGCTGCGTCCTCGACGGCCTTGAAGAAACGGGGACGCCCTTTCCAGGTGTCCTGGCTGTTGTTGAGTCTGGGGTGTTTGTGGTGTTTGCTGCGGGGCTGGACTTCCCAATTGGACCTCTGGCGTCTGATCAGCGGGTTCGGTCTGGGCCCTTTCGCTCCGGTAGCGGTCGTGGATCAAGCCATCTACAATCGCTTGCAGGAGAAAGGCTCCTGGATGATGCAGCAGTTGTGTGCTCAGATGACCCAGTGGTTGGGGACACGCATGATCCCCTACGAGGACCGCTCGCTCGCTTCCTTTGCCTCTGAGGTGCTGGCCTTGGATGAGTCGACCCTGGATGCCTTGAAGCGTTGGGTCCCTGATCTGCAAGGGCTTCCCGCCGGCCATTCGCAGTTGCTGGCCGGACGCTTGAGTTGTTTGTTTGACATCCGGCGTCAACAATGGAAACGCATTGATCTGCTGCCCAACGCGGTGGCCAATTGTCAGGCCCATGCCAAAGAGATGGTCAAAAGTGTGCGCAAGGGAGCCTTGCTGCTCTTTGATCTGGGATACTACAACTATGCCTGGTTTGATAGCTTGACCAACGCGGGCATCTGGTGGGTCAGTCGGGTGCGCAGCAATGGCAGTTGGAGCATGGAACATATCCTGGTGCAGCGCGATGGCTATTTCGAAGCGCTGGTGTTCATGGGCAAATATCGCTCCGATCGCTGTCAACATCTGGTGCGCCTGGTGCGCTATCGCTATCGGGGCATCTGGTACACCTACATCTGTAATATCTGGGATCCTCGGATGCTCAGTGGCGCCGATATTGTCCGCTTGTACGCGCGGAGATGGGACATAGAGCTGGGCTTCCGGGTGTTGAAAGACTATTTGCAGATGCGCTTCATGATCAGCTCGAAGCCGGAGGTGCTGGGAGCCCAAATCTGGGGCAGTGTGCTGCTGGCGCAACTGCTGCATGCCTTGCATGTGCGTGTCGCGGCTGAGGCCGGGGTCGATCTCTTTGACGTGTCTCTGGAGCTCTTGATCCGCTATCTGCCCACCTGCCTGGCGCACGGCATCGATATCGGGCAGGTGATCCAAGAGAAGGGACGAGCGCTGGGGTTCGTCCGTCCCAGCACCCGAACCCGACACGAGTTGCCGCACATCAGCTGGCACGAGGTGACCTGGCCGCCAGTGGATCTGCAATGGATGCAGAAGCCACGCTATGCCGTTGATGCCGACCCCAATCGTCGGGGGTCCTCCTCCAAAAAGAAGAAGGAATGAATTAGTTGGAGTCAATGCAACCAGATGCGCACCCACAATTTCATCTTGTTTCCCCGTCAGCACGAATTGGAGCAATCCCAAAGGTTCATCCTCGGTCTGGGCGCGATCGATCTCTGCCCAGGGAAAGGTCACCACACGTGCCTGACGGTACTGGCGCCTGGCCTGCTCAATCGTCAGCCCGACCCGCGCCACCTCCGGGTCGGTAAACGTACACCAGGGGACAACGCGATAATCGACCTTCTTTTTGCCAACGGGAAGCAGCGCATTGCGCACCGCGACTCCCGCCTGGTAGGCCGCCACATGGGTGAAACGGTAACCGCCAATCACATCTCCACAGGCGTAAATCGCATTGTTGGCTGTTTGCAAATACGCATTGACATTGATCCCTCTGGCATCATAGGCGACACCAGCCGCTTCTACATTGAGGGACTCACCATTGGGTTGTCGCCCGAGGGCTAGCAGGATTTCGTCCGCTTCAAAGGTGACCTGGCGATCGCCCTGTTGGGCCACCACCACCTTCCTGGAGTCGCGGCGATACACCTTCACCACGCGAGCGCTTGTCTCCAGCCTTATCCCCCCGGACACCAAAACGCTGGCAAGCGCTGCCGAGACTTCGGGATCTTCTTTTGGCAAAATACGTACAGGTCCCTGGAGCAATGTCACCTGAACCCCGAGGCGGCCCAGTGCCTGACCAAGCTCGACACCAACCGGGCCCCCACCAGCGACAATGATCGAGGGCGGTAACGCCGTCAATTGAAAGACGTCTTCATTGGTCCAATAGCCAACCGCTGCAAGTCCTTCGATGTCAGGCACAGCCGGGCGTGAGCCTGTTGCAATCACTGTGGTATGGGTGGTAATCTCTTCATCATTCACCAGGAGCGTCGTCGGAGAAAGGAACGAAACCGTGCCAAACAGGACCGTCACTCCCTCGACATACGCGTTTTCCGCCTGTCGAGTGCTGGCCTGCTTGTCATTGGGAGTTATTTTGTTGATCTGCAAACCCGCGGAGTGCCACTGACCAGTGTGCTCGTCGGCGCTGTCTCATCGCTGGTCTACCTGACAGAACTTCCTACAGCAATGGACCCGTGGAGGGAACAATTAACAAGCTGAAATATATCAAGCGCAGTTATGTATGGCCGTAGTAGTTTCGAGCTATTACGACAAAAAGTCTTACAAGTTGGCTAACCTGAGCACGGAAGTTGCGGAAGAGCCACGAAAACGGGGCAATTCCACTTTCGTGTTGCCCGGAATCGATGTGTTGATGAAATCCGCAAAAAGAGAAGGCGACCAGCATATCATACATAGAGCGCTTCAGACTTTGTCGATTAAACATCGCACTATTGTCTGGTTGCGCTACAAAGAAGACCTGAGCTTTGTGGAAATTGGACGCCGACTGAACATCCCGATGAATACCGTGAAAACTACCTATTATCGAGCATGCGCAAGATTGCGTGACACTCGTTTTCTATCGGTATCGCTGTTGATAGATGACGCTGAGAATCAGCTGAACATCAAATATTGATTTCCTCTAGCTTGTTCCTTTGCTAGGCAGGATGGATCGCATTTCAAGTCACAGCGCCTCTCAAGGAAACCGCAAAGATAAGACTTAAGTTGTAATCATGCCTCCTCTATATAATAAGACCTTAGGAGGAAGATGTACCTCTCTTTTGTCTGTTATACTGACTCTCCAGTAACAGTATTCTAAATATGCATTACCACGGCAATGCTCTAATTGGGTGAAAAAGCAGGCATATAGTGCCCTCTTCAGAAGCACAGATCGCTTATGCAAGAAAGGACGATTCTATGAGTAGCAAAAACGATCCCCGCTCCCACGTCCTTGAGCCTAAGATGTTAACCTTTCTCCAGGCCTTTGAATCATCTGGAGATCCTCCTGTCTATACGCTGACCCCCAATGAAGCCCGGACTGTGTTTGCCAGGGTGCAGAGAAGTGGGAGTAGGGTGAAGCTGCCTGCTGAGATTGAAGATCGCGTTATCAGCGGAGGTCCAACCGGCCAGATTGCGCTACGAATCGTTCGTCCTCAGGGCGCAATAGAGATGCTACCGGCGATTCTGTATTTTCATGGAGGAGGCTGGGTGCTAGGTGATAAAGAGACACATGATCGACTGATACGCGAGATTGCCAATGGCGTACCGGCTGCTGTGATCTTTGTTGACTACGACCGCTCACCAGAGGCCCGGTATCCGATTGCGATCGAACAAGGCTATGCTGCCTTGACCTGGCTCACAACGCATGGAGATGAGCTCTGCATCGATATCACACGCCTGGCGGTTGTTGGCGATAGTGTCGGAGGGAATATGGCAGCGGTCACGACGCTGCTGGCCAAAGAGCGTCAAGGACCAGAGATTGCATTTCAAGTGCTCTTCTATCCGGTCACAAACGCAGATCTCAACACTCACTCCTACCATCAATACGGCGATGGCTCTTTTTGGCTTACCTCGGATAGTATGAAATGGTCCTGGGATAGCTATGTGGAAGTTTCCAAGCGAAAAGATCCGACTGTCTCTCCTTTGCAAGCATCTCTGGAGCAGCTGCGCGGACTTCCTCCAGCGCTGATCATCACTATTGAAAATGATGTGCTGCGCGATGAGGGAGAAGCCTATGCACATAAGCTCCAGGAGGCGAATGTGGAAGTGACAGCAACGCGGTACCTGGGAGTTATTCATGACTTTATCATGCTCAATGCCGTTGCTGAGTCTTCCGCCAGCCGTGCAGCAATTAGACAGGCAAATGACGCCCTCAGTAGAGCCTTCGAGCGTAAGGGACAGAAGCAGATAAGCGGCTACGGGGTTTTATGAGCTTTATTGGCAGCACAGAACAATGAAGTCAGGGAGTCAATAGCACTTTTGTGTGGTCTTTGCGAGCAGATTTACCGTTGACAATGTCCTTTTTGGCCCATGTTTTCTTTGTTTCTTCACGATATCCTACTGTGGTCAAGGCGGCATATTTCACCTGCCCTGTGGAATCCAGGAAGTGAAAGTAGCTTTACGATAAACGTGCTTTTCTCTCAATAGACAGAAAGCGTATTTCGGATGCATACCATTCTTCTCCATACAAAATCGTTGATACCCACGCTCGTGCACATACTTACGCCTCGTACTCGCCTGCTCTCTTGCTTGACGGAGAGAATCGAAAGTAGTCTGACATTGCTTTCAGCGCCTGCTGGTTATGGTAAAACGACTTTGCTGGCTCAATGGGCCTCTACGCTCTCTTCCGATGAGTGGCATATTGCCTGGCTCTCTCTTGATGAACGGGATAATGATCCTTCTCTTTTCTGGAATTATGTGCTCACGGCGCTCGACGCATGCGTCCCTGGCACTAGTGAAGCTGCCTTGACCTTGCTTGCAAAGCAATCGCGCTTTTCATGGGAACCGGTGCTGACCACTCTGATCAATAGCGTGAGCCATCAAGACAAACGCGTGCTGCTGATTCTCGATGACTATCATTATATTCATGAGTCATCCCTTTATGCTGCATTCATTTTTTTGTTAGAGCATCTGCCTTCTCAGCTGCGCCTTGTTCTTTCGACTCGAACCGACCCACCATTTCCGCTCGCTCAGCTACGAGCCCAGGGACAACTACATGAGGTTCGCGCTGAACAGTTACGTTGTACAACTGAAGAGACCGCACACTTTTTAACACAGGTCATGCAGCTTCCTCTGTCTCAGGTCGAAATCCAGCACTTCGCGCATCGCACTGAAGGCTGGCTTGTCGGGCTCAAATTGGCAGCTCTCTCTTTGCATCAACAGGCAGTCCCTGCACACTTCCTGGCCTCGTTACAAGGCAACCAACGCTATATCCTGGATTACCTTACCAATGATGTCCTTTTCTCTCTCACTCCACAGTTGCAGCATTTTCTGCTGGCAACCAGTATCCTCGAAGAAATGTGCAGCTCCTTATGTGATGCCGTTGTTGGAGATACCGGGAGCCAGGATCTCTTAGAAGAGATAGAGCGTTCAAACTTATTTGTGAGCGCGCTGGATGCACAGCGCGAATGGTATCGCTACCATCAGCTGTTTGCGGAAGCATTGCGCTATCGGCTCCAGCGCACTCACAAAGAACAGTTCATCCATGATTTACATATGCGAGCCTGCCTGTGGTATCAGGAATACGAGCATAGCGAGCAAGCTATTCATCATGCCCTTGAGGCACAAGAGTGGGATATAGCTGCAGAGCTGATCGAGTCTTCCTCATTCCCTGGAGCCCAGAGCAGTTATCGCCTTGTGCAGTGGTTA
Source organism: Dictyobacter formicarum (assembly GCF_016587435.1). The sequence continues at coordinate 71,737 of NZ_BNJJ01000002.1, read as the reverse complement.
CAACGCTTGCCCGAAGACACGCTGCGGGCTCATCCTTCCTTATGTGTGGCCTATGCCAGATCGTTGTATTACACGGATCAACGGCAGGCACTCTATTGGCTACAGCAGGCAGAGCAGTTTCTGCGTATAGCTCTTGAGGCCGATGAACAAGAAGGGCAAGCCCTAACACACTCTCAGGTACGAGTGGAGCAACGAAATATCCTGGGCGAAGTGTTTGGGCTGCAGGTGACAATAAAGTATCTTCAACAGGATTGGCGAATGACGTTAGCTGCGTGTGAGGAAGCTTCATTGCTTCTCAAGCCGGAGAACGTAAAAGGCCATGCCACTATTCTGCAAGTACAAGCACAGATATATGCCATGAAAGGAGATTTTATCCAGGCTATCACCGTAGGTTTAGAGGCTGCTGCACTCTCTCATACAATCAACGATGCTCCGTCAGAGATCTTCTCTCTGGGAACTGTTGCCTATTGTTGCTCCTATACCGGACATCTCCATCAGGCACAGCAGATTATAGAGCAAGCGCTCTTACTGACCGAGAGGCAAGCGCAATCTGCTGAAACAATCTATTATTATATCTACGGCCTGCAAGGCTATCTCTACTGGCACCGCGGTTGCCTGGAGCAAGCCTACGAGTGGCTCACACGTGCTTATGATATAGCACATAAGGCGAAATTAATCGCGTATCTGGATATGCTCTGTGCTCATCTGGCTCGCGTATGTCTCTCACAAGGGGAGGTGCAACAAGCAGAAGCGTTCCTCCACCAGGCCAGGCAAACAGCCTACGAGAGAAGGGCTGAGGAAGGGCTGAGAGATATACACTATCTCCTTTTTACAACTGGTGCATATGCACAGCTCTTCATTGCACAAAAGAAGAGCGAGCATGTCACTATCACGCATCAGGTCGACAAAACCACCCATGGAACAGTCTGGTGCCTTGAGGAGATGGCTATCTGCCGCCTACTGCTTGCTCAATCACGAACAGGTGAAGCCTTGGTGCGGCTCACCCCGCTCCTGGCAGAGCAACGGAAACTGGGCAATGGAGGGATAGTTATTGAAGTTCTCTTGCTGATTGCATTAGCCTATCAACAGAATCAGCAAGAGGATCAGGCTCTACCAATTATTGCTGAAGCTATTGAGCTGGCCGCCCCAGAGGAGATGCTTCAAGTCTTTTTCGAAGAAGGGGCTCCAATAGAACACTTATTGTATGCATTGCAATGGCATTGGCAAAAACAAGGCCGAAACTCTTTGTCCTTTCTTGATCACCTCCTGGCTGTATTTCCTTCAGAGCAACATGAAGGCAAGCCAGATATCAGCTATGCACCAGAGGAAAAGCTGAATGCGTACCAGGGGCTGGTTGAGCCCTTGAGCAAACGTGAAGCAGAGGTGTTAGAATTGCTAGTGTTAGGATTAACCAACAGAGATATCGCTGAGCGATTGACGATTACAGTGAGTACAGTGAAGCAACATGTAAGTAGCATTCTGGGCAAATTAGGGGTCGTTAACCGTTCTCAAGCACAAGCGCGCATTCGTATGCTGGGTCTTCTCTAACGCACGAGAACAGAGGGAGGTGATATCCCTATTTCTTTTCTCCTGTTGATGCGCCAATGCCGGAAACGGGTTCATGCCTTGATGGCATTCACTATTCTTGGAGTTTTTATCGCTGAGGGTGAGAAGATCATCGTTGAAAGCAAAGTAGGAGAGGGATCTACCTTTCAGGTTACGCTGCCGCGGTACGCTTCTCAAGCTATCAACCTGTCCACCTTTCGTTCTTTCGTTTGTAAGACAGGAGTAGTGCATGTTGTTGGCCTTCGACGATTACAGCAGCCTCCGAACAATAAGCTCTGCCCTCACGTCCGGGGAGAGATGCAGCTCTTCGATAGATCTTAGGTTGTAATGAAGTGTTCCTATGCTCAATAGGACTTTGGATGGAAGACGTACATGCCTCCTGATGGCTATACTGGCCTTATCTCAGTATCGTTGTGAACATGCATCCCAAAAGGAAAAGAGCATATTTGGGAAAAGAGCGAGAGAGAACATCTGGAGGTTGCGTCGAAAAAAACAATGTTGACCTGTTATGGCTGTTGAAAGAGCGAATCTGCCATGGCAACTCAGCATCCATTTCACTAGCGTCATTTTAGTGATGGCGTTGCTCTGCGTCGTTGGCATCTCCACTATTCGCTCAGCTATCATAAGCTGCCGAAAGTTATGCCTGAAGAATATATGTGATACACATGACAGATGAACAAGGATAAGAGGTGGAGATAGTAAAGAATGACAACAAAATCAAACGGAACCGCATCTTCTAAGAGAGAACAAATGAAAGATGTGCTGTTGAGACTAGACAGAGAAAGGACGGAAAGCCATGACCATTGACCTGCAAGAGATGAAAAAGCATCTAGAGAGCAAGCGGGATGAATTGATGCAGAGCATAGGGAGGCTTACAGAGATACATCCGATGGTTGTTGATTCTGATACAGCGGGCGACGAGAGTGTTGAAGATGCGGCTGTTGACGTTCAGGAGCAACAGCTAGAGATCTCGATATCAGCCAATGACGAGGCTCTTTTAGCTCAGATTAACGCTGCTCTTAAGCGTATTGAAGATGGGACATATGGTTTTTGTGTCGTTTGTGGAAAACCTATTAGCGAAGAGCGTCTGCGAGCTATTCCATGGGCAACCCTCGGCGTGGAAGAAGAAGAGAAGTTAGAGCAGGTCAACCTCAGCCGAGAGGAATTGTTTGACCACAATAGAGATACTCACTATGCATAAAACATCGCGATAGAGTATTTGAGACATCAGGCTCCTCGGCTGAGGAGCCCTTAACTGTATCCATCGCACATTTGCATGCGTTAAAGGCTTTTGTCCTCTGCGCTCTCTTGTGTCGATACACGGATTTTTCTGCTTTTACTCTGCTCTGCTTTAGGGAGATGGATCGAAAGAATGCCATCTCGAAAACTTGCACCTGCGGCTTCAGCATTAATCTCCACAGGAAGAGTAAATTGTTCTTGGAAGACACCATACTGAATGCCACGATGAAGGTTTTTGCTTTCCTCTGGCGGCTTGGGAGCGCGCTCCCACCGGACGGTAACAGCATCATTAAGAATGGTGATATCCACTTCTTCTGGCTTCGCACCAGGGATAGGAATATGGACATCGTATCCATTCGCCGTTTCATACAGATCGAGGTCGCCCCCATTCTTCACAAATTGTTGGAGAGAACGCGGAAATGTTGCTTCAAACAGTCGATTCGTTGCATCTCGCAATGAGAGCAAGTCATTGAATGGATGATACGGTTGGATATTTGCCATTGATTTTCTCCTTCTTCAAGAAAGTTGTAATAAGCACGAGGCCTCATGCCGCAGCAGGTTGTTTGTACGATGTTCATTCACAGCATTGCTACATCAAGATCAGTATAGTTCTCAAGAGGCACGTGTGCCTTCCATCTAAGGTCCTATTATACGTGGGAACATTTCAATACAACCTAAGGCCTATCGAAGAGCTGAGCATTGAGAGTGAGAGTGGTGCAGGGTCTGTGTTAGAGACTGTCATAGAAGCTGAGTACAATCATAATACTTTCGCAGGATCGTGTGTGCTTAGCAAACCGATTTTATTCTGCGTTTGTTCTGTGATTGTACTTAGGATCAGCCGATATTGCTGACGATTTACTATAAGAGGTGTGACACGGCGCGATAACACTTTTGCGCCAGGCCTCTTCATGCCGAAAAACATCACGTTTGTGCCATGACACAATCTCGCTTATTTGGTAATATCAATGCCATACAGAGATGAATACTGCTGGAAAGGAGAAATAGGATCCATTGAACTGATAAGAAGATGACTCGTATATTGATGTTGTTTGAAAGAAGATGACCTTTTTTGAAAGAAACCTTGAGCTTTCTCGTATGTGCTCTCAAATCGAGATAGAGATAACAAAGGACACGAGTAATGAACACAATCCACAACATAGGGGTATCAGCGCAGATTGGTCGCTACAGTGATGGGGTGGAGGTCTCAGGCAATGCTCGCTGGCTGCATACATCTGGAACACCTGGCATCAGGTCTGATGGGACCGTGCCAGAGACGATTGAGGCACAGGCCGAGCAGGCCTGGAAGAATATTCTGGCGATCCTGGAGGCTGCTGGTATGGGAGTAGCAGATATCGTCAAGTACCTGGGTGAGGCTCGCCCAGCCTTCATGTTGTCTGTGGTCACCGAATTGATTCGCCCGGAAATTCTCGTTGAAATCGAGGTCTTTGCGGCAAAAGCGTAAGGAAGCCAGAGCCAACCGAGAGCCATGAAAAGAGAAAAACGGGGGAGATGAATGCTGAGGCTGCAGGTGCAAGTTTTCGAGATGGCATTCTTTCGATCCATCTCCCTAAAGCAGAGCAAAGTACATGCAGAAAAATCTATGTATCGACACAAGAGAGTGAAGAAGACAAAAGCCTTTAACGCGAGTGAATATGCAGTCGGTAGAGTGAAGGGCTCCTCAGCCGAGGAGCCGAGAAGGAGATCATTGTTATTGCAGCGTGCGTTATATGCGAGGTGAAAGGTAAGGATATGAGTGAAGGGTTTATTTCGCGAGGATTCCGAGGACGTCGCCAGCAGAGCAACTTGAGCGCTCGAATCCCGCCCGGACAATATCTCGAACATGGTTTTCCTGTGCTCTCTGCCGGGCCAACGCCACATACATCCCTGGCATCCTGGGATTTTACTATCACAGGGGAAGTTGATGAGCCGAAACGTTGGAGTTGGGATGAGATGAAGGCCTTGCCGCATGAAACCTTGACGAAAGACATCCATTGCGTGACAAAGTGGACAAAGCTCGATACACACTGGGAAGGTGTCTCTCTTGATACGCTACTGGAGCAGGTTCCTACTTCTGCCAACTATGTGGTTGCCTTTTGTGATGGAGGATATACCACCAATCTGCCGCTAGATGAAGTTCTCGATGGCAAGGCATGGATTGTCGATACGTACGAGGGACAGCCACTGGCGCCAGAACACGGTGGTCCGGTACGCTTACTGGTGCCTTATCTCTACTTCTGGAAGAGCGCCAAGTGGGTGAGAGGCTTGCGACTGGTTGATAAAGATGAACCGGGTTTCTGGGAGTCATTTGGCTACAACAACCATGGAGACCCATGGAAGGAAGAACGCTATTGGGACGATTAACATGGCAAATTGCTGTAGTGGAGGCTATACAGGCAGGAACTGCGCGAACAAAGAGCATTCGGCTTCTGGTGCTTGCGTAGACGGTGCCTGTGTCGGAGAGGATGTCGCCGTGGTATTCCACACCGCAACAATGGTCTGGCTCTTCCAGAGTGAGCTCCCTTGCTGCGGCGATACCCGATAATGGAGGGTCAATGGTTGAGCGAGCACGAGTGTGGTCAGGGCGTTCCCTTTCGCATCAAACAACGAGAACTGATACGTCCCTAACATCAATCGTCCACTCAGAGACCCACCGCTTCCGGCATCCACCTGCACAATCTTCAGTTGAATCCGTCCACCAGCGTCTTGCACTTGTTGGGGACTCACCATAGCAGCAGGAACGTCCACCTCCAGGTGTCCATCTTTCGTCACGACGTTGCTGCGCCTGCGGCGTCAAGAACATCGTGAGAGAGGGCTGAGGCCGCTGTGGTGTCGAAATATGCTGTTGGGCGGGATTGAGATGTCCCTGCACATATTTGCCAACGTCAGGCGGCTTGACCGCCTTCGGCGGAGTCAACCATTTCGGCGTGGTTAATGCCGGATTCGGATTGGGTTTTGTCGCTGCATAGGTCGGGGGAATATTCATCACCGCATTGAGCAACGACGCACTCACGATCAGAGCAATCAGGAGTGATGTCCAGAGGTCTGAATCTATGAAGCATCCAACTGAAGAAATGATAGGGAAAGTTTTGTGGCACGTCACCATGTCGTTGGACGGCTTTATCGCCGGGCCAGACGATGGGATGGACTGGGTAGCCCGATTTGCTGGTCCGAACCCAGTCGTAGACCAGGTCATCCGGACGACAGGTGCCGTGCTGAGTGGCAGACGGAGCTACGATGTGGGCCGGAAACCGGGACTACCACCAGCGTATCGGAAGGTCTTCGGAGGAGCCTGGATCGGACCTGTGTTCGTCCTGACGCATCACGCACCTGACGACGACGAAGATGAGACGATCACGTTCCTCTCGGATGACATTCGATCCGCAGGTGCGACAGGCTTGCGAGCCACAGAGGGGAAGAATCTGCTGATCATCGGTGCCAGCCTTGCCTGTCAGTGTCTCGAGGCAGGGCTGATTGACGAGATCCTCGTGCATGTAGCGCCCATCTTGCTCGGTGATGGTGTCCGCTTCTTTGCCCGAAAGGCGGGCGAACAGGTTGCCTGAGAGACGATAGCCGTCTCACAAGCAGAGCAACTGACCACCCTTCGTTTCCGCGTGAGAAAGGCATGCACAGAAGCAACAGATGGGGGATGAACGCACCTCTCCGGCCAAGGGCACGCTCGCCAGAGAGAGACCAGTTCCAAAATCTGGCAGAGCTAAATGGCTCCGTACTTTCCCTATAAAATGGCCCTTGTAGCAAGACCATTATCATTCTATAATGTTGCCAGGTACAGCACTTCGGAGCTCCATGCAGGTACATATCCATGCAGAAGCTCCCCTTTCGCTCAAGACTTCTCAGCGCCTGCGGCACTTCCTGAGTCATGTGTCGGTCCTGCTGGCGAGATCAGCCTGGGAATGCGCTGGAAGCATGAGGAAGAACAAGGAGACAGGTAAGCGATGAAAGCTATTCACCTCTATAGTCAGAGCGGACCCGATCAATTTGTGTTTGAAGATGCACCGAAACCTCAGCCAGGAGTGGGAGAAGTCCTGATTCGGGTCCATGCGACCAGTGTGATGTGGCAGGAACCGACCTGGTCGGAAACCTGGAAAACACCGGCTGGTATCGAACGTCAGCATCCCATACCAGGTCATGATGTTTCTGGCGAGGTCGTTGAAGTGGGGGCCGGCGTCACTGGTATCGCCGTAGGAGAGGCTATCTATGCGCTCACCGAATCTTGGCGGGATGGCGCGGCTGCGGAGTACACTGTCGCACGCGCGACTGATGTGGCGCCCAAGCCACGAACCCTTGGGCACCTACAGGCAGCCGGAGTCCCCCTGGTTGGACTGACCGCCTGGCAAGCGCTTTTTGAGCACGCAGGGCTTACCAGTGGGCAATCGCTTCTCATTCATGGTGCCGCTGGTGGCGTGGGAAGCATGGCGGTTCAAATGGCAAAGTGGGCTGGTGCCACTGTGATCGCGACAGCCTCTGCACACAATCATGCATTCCTACGCACGTTGGGAGCCGATGAGATCATTGATTATACCACCACGCGCTTTGAGGAGGTCGTCCATGATGTCGATCTTGTTCTTGATACGGTAGGAGGCGAAACATTGGAGCGCTCCTGGACAGTGGTGAAAAAAGGAGGCATGCTCATCTCCGTTGCCAGCCCACCCTCAACTGAACAGGCCAAGGCGCATGGCGTGCGGTCCGTGTGGTTTATCGTTGAACCCAATCGGGAGCAACTGATCCAGATCGGGAACCTGATAGATACAGGCCAGCTCCGACCAATCACCGAGCGGGTCTTCCCGCTCTCAGAGGCATCCCAGGCGTTTGAGCAGGCCCTACAAGGGCACACGCGCGGAAAAATCATTTTGCGCGTAGAGGACGACGCGTAGAGGACGAGGAAAGGAGGAGATGAGCATGATGCTTGTGACAGGCACAACGAGTGCTGTACGGATGACCTGCATGACAGCCAGAAACATGATCTGCTTTATCGTCCTGGCTCCCCCGCGGGTCAAGGAGGAGGCATCCAAGGTGCTTCCCGATTGAGCCACCACCGGCGCCCAACCAACGTATGCTTTGAGGGCCAAAGCCAAGGGGAAGTGGTGGATCGAGCCGATAGCCGCTCTGATCGTCACCGCCGTGATTGGCCCAAAGCCTGGAAACGACAGCAGAATCTGCCCTTCGCGCGCCTGTTCAACCATCGCGATGATTTCGCTCTCCAATTGGTCAATATGCTCGCGCAAGAGTCGAAGCTCTTTGATCAATTGGCCTTCCTTGTTCCAGAACCAGCCCGCGTTGGCGAATCAGGTCTTTCACGCCGATCCTCTCAGCGGCCAGACGCGGCAATTCCAGCAGCTTGAGATCCGAGAGGGAACGGGCCCCTCCTCGAATCGGTTGCAACACGGTGAGGCTGGCAGTGGCCAGCGCTTGCGTTGATAGTACTGCACACCCTGATGGTCTGGCATCATGCGGTTGAAACAGGGGACCCCTATGAAGTCGAATATCGTTTTCGAGAGGGCCAGACTGGGGAGTATCGCTGGTTCTTAGCCCGCGCCATGCCGGTGCGCGACGAAGCTGGCCAGATCGTCAAGTGGTTTGGGACCAACACTGACATCGAGGACCAGGTGCGTATCGAGGAAGCCTTGCGCCAGAGTCAGGAGCGCGCGAACGCCCTGATGAACTCCAACATTATCGGGATCACTATCATCGAAGGTGAGCAGATCGTGGATGCCAACGACACCTTTCTGCGCATGACCGGTTATACCCGCGAAGACCTGCGCGCCGGGAACATGAACTGGAGACATATGACGCCGTCAGAGTATCTGGATCGGACCTTCGAGGCTCATCAGGAACTGGCCACCCAGCAGTCGCTGACGCCCTTTGAGAAAGAGTATGTGTGTCAAGATGGCAGCCGCCTGCCGGTCCTTGTGGGCGCGGTCGTCTTACCGCATCAGCCACGCCAGGCCATCGCCTTTGTGCTCGATAACTCGGCGCGCAAGGAACTTGAACAACGCAAGGATACCTTTCTCAGTATGGCCAGCCATGAACTGAGAAATCCCCTCGCCGCCTTGAAACTGCAGACCTCCTTGCTGCACCGGCAACTGGCCAGGCAAGGCACCCTGGAACAGGCTCCGGCACTTTCCAGCATGGAGACCCAGGTCAACACACTTATCCGGCTGGTGGAAGACTTGCTAGACGTCTCCAAAATCCAGGCTGGCAAACTGGGGTATCGGCAGGAGAGAGTCGATCTCGACGCCTTGCTCCATGAGGTGGCCGACACGATGCAACAGATCAAGGCGACGCATACCATTGTGGTACGTGGCGCAACTTCCTGCTCCCTGGTGGGAGATAAAGACCGCCTGGGACAGGTCTTCACCAACCTGCTCAGCAACGCCATCAAATACTCTCCCCAGGCAGAGACGGTCGAAGTGGAGATGGACACCGCTGAAGATGTGGTCTCAGTTCGGGTGCGCGATCATGGCCTCGGCATTCCGCGAGAACAGGGCGAGAAAATCTTTGAACGCTTCTATCGGGTCACCAGTCCCAGACAGAAAGGGATTGCCGGCCTAGGCATGGGGCTCTACATCGTAGCCAAGATCGTCAAGCATCATAAGGGAACCATCACGGTGGACAGCGAGGTTGGAAAAGGATCGACCTTTCAGGTGATGCTTCCCCGGAAAAGAACATGAGGAACGCACATGAAGACTTCCCAACAACAGGTATGCAGCGAGGTTGTCATTGTCAAGAGTATTCTCATTGTCGAAGATGATCCCATTCTTGGGAACCTTCTGCTGGAAACGTTCCAGGAGGAGACGACCTATCAAGGCTATCTTGCTTCAAGTGGCGAGAGAGCGCTGATGATGCTTTCAACCATCACGCCTGCGTTGTTTCTGCTCGATTACCAACTCCCTGGGATGAATGGGCTGGAACTCGCCGAGCACCTGCGTCGCCGAGAAGGTGGGAAGCACTACCCCATTCTCCTCATGAGCGCCAATTTGCCACAAGGAAATGGTGCCCTGGATCATATCAGAACATTGCAGAAACCCTTTGACCTGGAGGCACTGTTGCAACTGATCGCAGAACTGCTTGCACCATAAGGAGAACTGGAGCAGAAGAAGTATGTATATCCTGGCGAAGCAAGCCAGAGAGAAGTTTTGGCTAAATTCGTCCTCCTTTTTGTATCATTTGCCCCTGGTCGAGCACAAAGACAACGTATATACTATGTTCATACCTTTCAAACAAGAACAGCTCGAGCCAGATAGGTAGCGCTCTGTTACAGCTCAATTGAAAAAGGTGCCCGGGGATGCAAAGGGACGCCAGCCCCTCGGCATCCAACTTCCCTGCCGCCGCAGCCGGTATACATCTCTTTCAGATAAAACGAAACGGAACAGTAGGTAGCTTGAAATTAAGAGAGAGAGGTTGGGATGAGGGATCTTCACCATCAAGGTCTCACCCTGTTTGGCAAACAGAGTGAAGCACGCAACGTAGTGTTTGTCGTCCTCCCACAAGTCCATTTGCTGGATCTGTCCGGTCCGGCACAGGTTTTTGATACTGCTCGCTGTATGGGCGCCCCCTACACCTTGCGTTATAGCTCGCCTCAGACCCAGCAGATAAGTGCGCAGGGAATAGTCCTGGCTAAGCTCTCGCCCCTGGCTCCTGTCGCAGCAGATGACCTGATTCTTCTAGCAGGGGTGAACTGGGACTTCGCCTCCCACGAGAAACCACTCCTCGATCAGGAGACGCGCGATTGGTTGTCTTCAGCCGCAAAAGCTGGAGCCCATATTGCCTCTGTTTGTACTGGTACGTTTGCACTTGCAGAGGCAGGGTTGCTTGATGGGAGACGCTGTACGACGCACTGGTCCCAGACCAGTGTACTCCAGGCTCGCTTTCCAAAAGCCAAAGTATTTGAAAATGTGCTGTTTGTCCACGATGGAAGGCTCACCACTAGCGCGGGCATCGCTTCTGGTATTGATATGGCGCTGGGGTTGGTACAGCAAGATCAAGGGCCGATGTTTGCGGCCCAGGTAGCGCGTCACCTGGTCGTGTATCTGAGGCGCAATGGATCTCAGCCGCAGAGCAGTATCTACCTTGAGTATCGCACGCACCTGCATTCGGGGGTGCACCAGGCACAGGATTACCTGATCAACCATATCGCAGAGCACGTGACGCTGGACGAACTGGCAAACGTTGCAGGCATCAGCACGCGGGGATTAAATCGAGCCTTTAAGGAGGCCACTGGTCTGACCCCCATTCAGTACCACCAGCGTTTGAGGATTGAGCTTGCTGCCACCTTGTTATCTAACCCGGCGCTTCGTATCGAGGAGGTCGCATTGCAATGTGGCTTTGAGGATGTAAGGCATTTTCGTCGCCTGTGGCAAAGGCAATTTGGTGCCCCCCCTCTGCAGCGCGGGCATCGCTTCGCGTTTCATAGAAGCGTTGAACGGTAACTATACAGCAAGCTCGCATTTGCTTGATACGTTCAGATAAAGGAGCAAAGATAGAATGAAAGCAGCATATATCACCACTCAGAAAGGTGGCCCAGAAGTGATCGAGTATGGGAATATAAAGCAACCTCAAGTTGGAGCTGGTGAGATTTTACTTCAAGTGCATGCTGTTGGTATTTCCCCGCAGGAGCTTGAATGGGTTCCAACGTGGAAGACTGCCGATGGGCAAGAGCGTGCGAAGCCAATCATCATGGGTCATGAGATTTCTGGCTCAGTTGTTGAATTAGGTAAGGGTGTCACAACATTTAACGTAGGTGACGACGTCTATGGACTGAGCAGTTTCTGGAGAAATGGCGCCCAGGCTGAATATACCATTGTCGAACCAGCTGAAATTGCCCTGAAGCCTCGTCGTAGTAGCCACATTGAGGCGGCGACGTTACCACTTTCGGCACTGACTGCCTGGCAAGCATTCTTTGAGCAGGGATCGCTGAAGCGGGGACAGAGCGTCTTGATTCAAGGAGCTGCTGGTGGTGTAGGAAACTATGCTGTGCAGATCGCGCATTGGGCTGGCGCGCAGGTGATCGCAGTCGCATCGGCACGGCATCATGAGTTTTTGCGTGAGCTTGGTGCAGATCAGCTTATTGATTACACAACGATGCGTTTTGAAGATGTTGTCAACGATGTTGACTTTGTGTTGGATACCATTGGTGACGATACACAGAAACGGTCATTTAAGGTGCTGAAAAAAGGCGGTATCCTGGTTGGTATTGCTGGCGAGCAGGAGAATAGGATCTTTGAGTGGGCGAAGCAATATGAACGGGATGCAAAGTGGTTTATTGTTCGCCCTAACCATGAGCAACTAGCACGCATTGCCGAGTTAGTTGATGAAGGTCATATGAAACCTGTTGTGAATAGCGTCTATCCATTAGCTGAAACGCATCAAGCATATGAGCATAGTTTGAGTGGTCATATGCTTGGCAAAGTTGTCATTCAGGTGGTGGAGTAGCCTTACTCTTCCTTAGCATGGTTTTTCGTTCTATTCATACTCAGGGGCCATTACCGAGCAGGCTGGTCACAGGGTCTCTACCCAACGTGGATGGGAGTATCTTCGACGCCTCCGTTTCAGCAAACGGATGTTGCGTCTTTGTCATGTCAAAGCCGACCCACAAGCTCAGAACGCCTTTAAAAAACTGAGCCTGGATGTCGAGCAAATCCAAAGGAGCATGGTCATATGACAAAAAACATTGCTAGTATCATCGTTCCGGATAGTCAATTGGCAAAGGATGCCGCAGATGTGCTTCACGAATACGGCAGTTTACTATTGTGGAACCATTCGCACCGGGTATTCCTCTTTGGATCACTCTTCGGTCGTCAAGAGAAACTGGTGTACGATCCTGAGCTGCTGTATATTAGTGCATTGTTTCATGATCTTGGTCTCACCAGCCATTATCGGAGTCCAGACAAACGCTTTGAGGTTGATGGAGCCAATGCCGCACGGAGTTTCCTTGAACAACATGGGATTTCTCACGAGGCTACCCGGCTGGTATGGGACGCGATTGCGCTCCACACCACGAGAGGAGTAGCTCAATACAAGGAGCCGGTGGTGGCACTTCTCTATCGTGGTGTGGTTTTCGATGTGATAGGGGATCACTTTGCAGAACTTTCCGAGGAGACCCGCTCTCAAGTCGTGTCAGCCTTCCCTCGTGAGGGTTTCAAGCAGAAGATTCTGCAGACGTTTCTTGATGGCTTTCGACACAAACCAGAGACCACGTATGGCAATATCAACGCCGACGTCTGTGAGCGCTACCTTCCCGGCTACAAACGTCCGAACTTTTGTGACTTCGTCCTACAGTCCCCATGGAATGAATAACCATGGGTTGCCTTTGCCGGGTATGATCTTTCATCCATCTCCAGGTCAGCTGAAAGTAGCTGGTCTGGAGATGGATACAGGGAAATCCTTTGGAAGGACACAACGAGATGAAAGCAATCCGTATGCATGGTCGTGGCGGTCCAGAGTGGCTCGTCTATGAAGATGTGCCACCACCACATCCTGGTCGGGGAGAAGTGTTGGTTCGCGTCTATGCCACAGGGGTCATTGCACCGGAATTGACCTGGCCTGGGACCTATCAGACCCGGGCGGGGAGCATACGCTCTCTGCCAATCCCAGGACACGACTTCTCAGATGTGGTAGAGGAGGTTGGTCCTGGCGTCAGTACGCTCGTCAGAGGAGCAGAGGTTTATGCCCTCACCGCCTTTGATCGCGATGGTGCTGAAGCAGAATATACCATTGCCTTACCCAGCGAGCTGGCACCCAAGCCGCACTCCCTCGATTATGTGCAGGCGGCAGCCATTCCGCTGACTGTTCTGACGGCCTGGCAGGCGTTCTTTGATCACGCAGGGCTGATCGCAGTGCAAACCATCTTGATTCACAGGGCGCGGCAGGAGGCGTTGGAGTCTTCGCCGTCCAATTTGCTCGCTGGGCTGGCGCACAGGTCATTACAACCGCCTCTGCGCGCAACCACGACTTCCTGCGTGCACTAGGAGCCAACAAGATCATCGACTATACCACCACGCGCTTTGAGGAGGTCGTCCATGATGTCGATCTCGTCCTTGATACAGTAGGAGGCGAAACATTGGAGCGCTCCTGGGCGGTGGTAAAAAAAGGAGGCATGCTCATCTCCGTCGCCAGTCCACCCTCAACTGAACAGGCCAAGGAGCATGGCGTGCGGTCTGTGTGGTTTATCGTTGAACCCCATCGGGAGCAACTGATCCAGATATGCAACCTTCTTCTGCCTCACATGCCACCATGTTTACAACGAACGAACCGGCACTCCCTTTAACCATCTGGCATTCCCGACAGATATCGTCCTGCTTGCGGTCGTGTGGCGACTCCGCTACAAACTGAGTCTGCGTGATATAGCGGAGATGTTCCTCGAGCGTGGTTTTTCATTCACGCACGAAACTATCCGAGACTGGGAAATGCCGTTTGCTCCTTTGATAGCGGAACAGTTACGAGCAAGGCGACGTGGACAAGCAGGATCCTCCTGGCACGTCGATGAAACCTACTTGAAAGTACATGGGAAGTGGTGCTATGTGTCTCGGGCAATTGACTATGAGGGCAATCTCGTTGATTCCATGTTGAGCGAGAAGCGGAATAGGGAGGCGGCGAAGCGGTTTTTCAAGCAGACAGTTGCTGTGGTTGGCCATGCTCCCGACCAGGTGACGACGGATGGGCATCGTTGCTATCCGCGTGCCATCCGCGAGACGATGGGCGACCATGTCCAGCATCGAACGAATACGTATCGCAATACCCCCGTTGGACCAAGATCGTCGTGGCATCAAGCAACGATACTATCCCATGCGCGGCTTTGGGACAGTTGAAGCAGCGGTATTGTCAACTTGACGGTGTGGCGAAACATGGTGCTAAAATAACCGCATGAAAACAACCATCGTTGCCCCCCCATAGAAAGGCTTTCGTGACCCTCCGGAAATCATGAGCCACGCCATCTGGCTGTCTGTTCGCTTTTCGCTCAGTTTTCGTGATGTCGAAGAACTGCTGGCACAGCGAGGGATCGTCGTGACCTACGAAACCGTGCGGCAGTGGTGCTTGACGTTTGGGCAGACCTCTGCCAATGAGTTACGTCGTCGCCGCCCTCGTTGTGGCGACACATGGCACCTGGATGAAGTCTATCTGAAGATCAACGGGAAAACGCACTCTCTCTGGAGGGCTGGAGATCAGGATGGCAACGTGCTCGACATCCTGGTGCAAAGCCGACGCAACAAGAAGGCCGCGAAACGATTTTTCGCGCCGCGCTTCTCAAAGGGTTACAATACGTTCCACGCGTGATCATCCCCGATAAGCTGAAGAGTTATGGGGCGGCGAAACGCGAAACCTTGCCTGGCGTGGAGCATCGTCAGCACAAAGGGGTGAACAATCGTGCGGAAAATTCGCACCACCCTACGCGACTGCGTGAAAAGAAGATGCGGCGATTCACGTCTGCCAAACAGGCCCAACGTTTTCTCTCTGCTGATCGCGCCCCATTTCAGGGCATTTCCAACCCCGTTGTCACCGTTTGAGGGCCGAGGAATACCGTGCTATTTTACAGGCTCGCTTTCTGATGTGGAACGAGATCACCGTAGGAAAACTCATCGCATACTAGTTAACCCTCCCTCGCATTTCACTGTCTTCAGTCTCTCTCTTCTTTATAACTCAACAATAATCGGCATTCCTAACAAATAAGTTGACAATACCTTTCGGGTGGGGCCTGGCTCTGACGAGGAGCGAGAATTAAATGACCCTGTCTGTGCATTGGTTCATAGACAGGGCCTCAAAAAGTAGGTAGAATTATAGAAAACTGGCAAAAGTGGATAGAGTTACTAAACGCTCTAGAGATATCCTAAGAAAGGCAGGAACATCAAGCATGAACAAGAAACAAACGAACACGCGGCGCCAGTTACAGCAGACGCCCCCAGAGGGAAAGCGCAAGGGAGTGGTCGAACTGACGGATGCCGACCTGGAGAAGGTCCAGGGAGGAAAAGGAACCGATAAGCTTTTCGATGCCTGCTCTACAGGCACACACGTTCCTAAAGTACAGACCACAACTTAAGTAGGCACAATAGCTGTCGCTCACCTCAAGCGCCCAGGTGAAGCGGCAGCGCCTCAGTGGTGCAGGTTGCTGGTACTCATCCCGTTTTCGCCAGCTGCCTGCACTACCGAACAGGATGCTCCGCCCAACGTTTAGGATTTTTCCTTCTTCACACAGAGATGACGTCTGAAGCACATCAACACGCGAGTGCGTGACAACCTCTTCCTGCAATGAAAAGCCATGCATCAGTTCATAAGTTGACTGAGAGAAAACGCCTCTTACGAAGGGCGGATCTCTCCACTCTCCACCTGGCTCAGAATCAGGTGAGCATAGAAACCATTTTGACGTAGTAGTTGTTGGTGGGTCCCGCGTTCAACAATCTGGCCCTGATCAAGCACCAGAATCAGATCTGCATTGCGCATAGTGCTCAGTCAATGAGCGACTAGAATTTGCGTGCAGGGAAAGCGACGCAGGTTATGATCAACAGTTGCTTCCGTCACCACATCCAGGCTACTGATCACTTCATCCAACAGGAGAACGGCGGGCGCGGTGGCAATAGCGCGAGCCAGGGCAATACGCTGGCTGCTCGATAAGCCCGCTCCTCCATCGGAAACGAAGGTTTCATATTCCATGGGCATGCGCATCACATCATCGTGCAAAGCTGTGAGTTGAGCTGCTTTGATCACATGATCAATAATCATACTGAGACCGTTGAACGCAATATTCTGGCGAATAGAGCCGCTGAGGATGCTTGCATCTTGCATGACCACGCCAAATTACACCCGCACTTCCTGATACTTCATCTGTTGAAGCGGGAGGCCATCATAAAACGCGGCAGAACCGTCGGGCGATTCTGCTCGCTTGGTTCGGCTAGCCAGTTAAGGAAGCGAAAAAATTTTGCACTAGCCCTGGCAACTGTGCATTAGTTCATAGGCAAAGCCTCAAAAAGTGAATATAATTATAGAAAGTTGGCAAAGTTAGATAGAATTATTAAACGCTCTAGAAATATCCTAAGAAAGGCTGGATCTTCAAACATGACTAAGAAACAAAAAGATACACAGATCCAGGCGCAACAGACAACTATTCCAGAGAAAAAACGCAAAGCCTTGACCGAACTGACGGATGATGATCTAAAGCAAATCCACGGCGGAACTCGCTCCACAGACAAACCTAGCGTAAGCGACATTTCGATAACCAAGGTCTTTGACACACCCTCCAACTCTTAACGCCGACGTAATTCCAGCTCTTCTTAATTTTTGAAACGTCATGCGCCGCAGGCGCACCACTCCCCATGAAAAATGAGATTGAAGTATGGGCATATACTTAAAGCGACAATCTCCCAAGGAGAAGGCGACCAGCAGTATACTGTGCCATAACGTGTTTTTGAAACTGCACTCTGGTGTCTGGACGAACCACTCCCTGTTGCCTCATGAGTCTTTGGACTCATAAGAACACGAAGAAGATACTGAACAAGAACAGACACCCAGCGGGAGATTGCTCGACAGGAGAGAAAGGAGAGAAAAGTATGCAGGTTCTCTATCAACGCTGTGCAGGCATCGATGTGCATCTGCGCTTTCTCGTCGTCTGCCTGAGTATCGTGGAGGCAAGCGAGCGGCGCAAAGACATCCGCAGCTTCCGTAATGAAACTGCCGACCTGCTCGCCTTACGCGCCTAGCTCTTGCAAGAAGGGTGCACGCACGTGGGCATGTGACGCCCGTAAGAGGCATTCAACATAGTAGGATACGTCCTTGTAAACGCTAAACTGATAGAGGCTCATCCTCACATTAAGTGAGCTTCCTTGCTTCGACAGAAGTGCCGTTTTCTGATAGACTCTCATCGATAAGCAGTGGTGTTGTTACGTCGCAAGGAGAGCATCATCGATGAACCAGACAGACTCCTCTTCTCCTTTTTTACCGCTTCCTGATGGCATGGTCATTGCATCCGTTCATGCGGAGACCAACAGGATCGTTGTTCATATTGCCTGCAGTCTCCCCATTGCCCTGTGTCCAGCTTGTGGACAGCCATCTGAGCGGATACATGAAGCCTATGGAAGGACGGTTGTAGACCTCCCCTGTGGCGGTCGCCCCGTCATTTTAAAGCTTTCAGTGCGCAAATTTGTATGTCGTACAGCCACCTGCTCGCGCAGGATTTTTACGGAGCGCTTCTCTGATTTGGTACTGTCGTATGCCCGCATGACCAATCGGTTGTCAGAGACCCTCCAAACACTTGGGTTTGCCACCTGCGGGGAGTTGGGAGAACGGCTCGCCCCGAAACTGGGGATGCGCGCACGTGCTTGTCCAGAGCCTTCTTCCGTACGCATCCTGGGCATTGACGACTGGAGCTGGAAAAAAGGCGTCACGTATGGCACGATTTTGGTCGATTTAGACTTGCATAAGCCCATCGAATTACTTCCAGATCGAACGGCCTCGACTTCTGAAGCCTGGCTACGCCGCCATCCAGAAGTGGAGCTCGTCAGCCGAGATCGCGGCGGGGATTACGCAGCAGCAGCCAAAAAAAGCGCACCCCAAGCTCAACAGGTGGCCGATAGATTCCACCTCTTACAGAACTTACGTGAGAGGCTCAAAGAGGTGATGGATCGCAAGCAAGACTGCCTCCCTGAAGTCGAAGAGCGGGCCTCTGATGCGATCCCGGCCAAGGCGCGAGGCATCAAAGGCCAGGGCATTCACGAGGTGGTAAAACCACAAGCGGAACGAGAACCAGAGAAACACTACCGAACTGGCTCTGCGTCTCCCAACAAGCGGCCTGAAGGGATGAGGTACGATGACTTTCAAAAGCAGGTCCGACGAGACAAGCGCATAGCTCTCTATCACGATGTGCGCACCCTCGTGGAACAAGGGCTGAGCCAGAGGGCCATAGCGCGCAAACTGGACCTGGCGCGTGCGACGGTCAGCAAACTTGCCCAGGCCGAAGAGTATCCTGAAATGCACCCTCCACAACGGGGAGAAAAATGGAGTATCCTTAACCCATACAAGAGCTACATCTTAGATCGCTGGCAACAGGGGTGTACCAACGGTGTCCAGCTCTATGATGAGATCAAAGCTCGTGGGTATCCAGGATCAGAAGCGCTGCTCAGAATGTTTCTGGCAGATCTGAGGAGCAAACACCGGGAGGCGGGATCAGCGTCAGTCCTGACGCTCGATGGTTCCCGGCACACGCTCGAAATTCCTGCTGATCTTCTGCCTAAGCCCTGTATCAAACGCCGCATATCCGGGACGCGCGCATCCTGGCTCTTCGTCAGTCAGCCAGAGAAGCTGGATGAGAAACAACAGAAGTCTGTTGAGCAAATCCGAAAGGCGCACCCCGACTTAGAGACAGCCTACCAATTGGGTCAAGCATTCGTGATGATGCTGGCAGAACGCCGAGAGACGGATCTGGATGCCTGGCTGATCCAAGCTGAACATAGTAACCTGCCCGAATTCAAAAAGATGGCGAAGGGGATTCACCTCGATTATGCGGCGGTCAAAGCTGCGTTTTCGAGCATGTGGAGCCAGGGTCCAGTAGAAGGAGCCGTGAACAAAATCAAAATGCACAAAAGGCTTATGTATGGTCGAGCTCATTTTAAGCTTCTCCGCCTGAAAATGCTTCACCAAAAAGTATCATGAGCCAAAAGTGTGCAGGCGTTGACACCGAACTCACCCGTGCCCATTTGGAAAAGTCTGTGTTGCCGGATGCCAAATGGGAGCGGATGCGTGCAGATGCCAGAAGTGGGGAAGCCGAATTCCAGTACGCCGATGGGCAAAACAGTTACCTATCAGAACTGGCGAGTATGCCAACGTTCGTCCCCAAGCAAACTGATCTCACTCCTCCCTCGACACCGCTCCTTGAAGGGGGAACTGCTGAGCAGAAGAAGAGCAAGCCAAAGGGTCGCCCAGGCGAGCCATCGCCTCGTCCTCAGGACCCGTTCAACTAGAGGCAGCTCGTTGGTTAGAATCCACTGTGGAAGTCGTGCAATGCCCCATATGCGGATCAGTGAGCAAAGCCAAGCTCAAAGGGCCGTCTGTGGTGATTGTGCCACATCCACCGCGAAAATCGCGGCCAGTGCGCAATGTCACCCGTTGGATGGAGCAGGGAGCCCAGTGGATGCTCGTCCAGAAGAAAGAGTAGTTCGCTCGTTCTCGCGCAGAGTGACAAGCACACCTCATGGTGGAGGCAAGAAGCGGATACCCCGCAGAAAGCAGAGCAACTGGTAAGTCACAAGAGAAAGGAGCTTTACAAACGAGATAGTTCAAAGCATGTTTTCTCGATTATCATACAGGCACCATCCCGTCGCGAAGAGAAACACACATTGACCATGTGCATCTACACGCTTCTCGTTGTTTAGAAGAGAAGATGCCTGGTCATTTCCGATGCGCCACGTAGAGGATGGCCAGATATCCTTTCGTAATACGACCATGATAGCGAGTAGTGATCAAATCAGCGATCTCGTGAAAGAGACGGTCGTGTCGGGGCTGCTCTAACACCCTGTGATTGGAATAGGTGTCCAGCAGGCGAAGATAACTGGCTGCATCGTAGGTGACATCCCAGCGGTAGCGGCGTACCGTCACCTCGCCGAAGAGGCCCGTCTGTTCGATTTCTGCCTTGACCGGTTCTGCGACCTCATGGGGCCACAGTAATGGGACATATTTCTCTTCCTGTTCAGGGACCAGTGGTCGATAGATCTGCTGCACCTCCTCAAAAAAGCCCGCAGATGCCTCACTCTGGACATGCACATGCCAACACAAGGCGATGGCTCCAGAAGGCTTGAGGGCGTGTGCCGTTTTCTGATAGGAGATGGCGGGGTCGATCCAATGGAAAGCAGTTGCCGAAAGCGCAAGATCAAAGCCCCCCTTCTCTATCGGCCAGTCCTCAAACGCCACCGTCTGCACCTGGACTTGCGGATAGACACGCGCATTCCGGCGAGCCACTGCTGCCAGGTTTGCACCAAGCTCAAGACACAACAGATGATAGCCACGACGTGCCATGGGAACCGTTGCCGAATCTTACGCAACTTTGCTGATGCTAGTTATGGTATGCTGAGAGGTTGTGCCGTTTTTCATCATCCTCGATTTCTTCAGACGACATAGTTCCTTTCACCAAAATTTTGTAAATTGGGCTAAATGCAACGAAGCTGTTACCAAGTGCAAAGTAGCGAGGTTGTACGCTCATCTCAAATGCTTTCAGCAGGCTTCTATCCAGCTTCGGACGGAATCAACTCGCCTGAGATATTCCATTCGCGTGCGAGTTGATTCCGCTCAAGGCAAGATTGAGGTCAGTTGAGAGTATTTAATCTGTACAATCATCGGTGTGACCTTACACTTGATAACACACTCGTTCCTGTTACCTCTCATTGAAGTGGAGAAATGTCAATCGCATAACAGATTTCTAAAACTGTCCAGTACCTGCTATACTGGATCTCCCGCACTTTGACACTGTTGGCGAACTCCCTTCCCCTCGCTAAATGAGAGGAAACCTGTTATGCTCGGACAAGAAGAGATCGTAAAGCAAGCTCTGAGCCAAAGAGGAGAAGGATATGTCACTCAAACCAGAACCTATTCATCCCGTACCTCAAGAAACAGCGCGCGTTGCCAAGGCAGCCTTCCCAAAAGGGAGCACCTTTATCCGCATGCGAGACGAACTCGGTATTCTCTACCAAGATGAAGCGTTCGCTGCCCTTTTTCCGCAAAACGGTCAACCCGCTCTGGCTCCTTGGAGACTAGCCTTGATTACCATTATGCAATTCGCTGAGGAACTATCTGATCGACAAGCGGCCGACGCAGTGCGCGCTCGCCTCGATTGGAAATACGCACTCAGCTTAGAATTAGAAGATAGTGGCTTTGACTTCTCGGTCCTGAGTGAGTTTCGCTCACGACTCCTTGGAGGCAATGCTGAATATCTCCTGTTTGACACGATGCTCGATCATTTCAAACAACGAGGTCTTGTCAAAGCCGGTGGGAGACAGCGCACAGATGCCACCCACATCTTAGCCAAAGTCCGTGCCTTACATCGCGTGATGTGTGTTGGTGAGACCTTTCGTGCCACCTTAAACAGCCTGGCTGTTGTTGCTCCCACCTGGCTTCAGTCGTTTGCTCCAGAAGAATGGCATATCCGCTATGACCATCGGATGGAGGAGCATCGCTTCCCACGGGACACAATCAAGCGCATCGCAGCGGCTCAAACGATAGGAGCTGATGGATACCAGTTGCTCAATGCAATTGACACCACTCCAGAGCTCCACTGGTTGTACCAGGTTCCGGCGGTGCAAACCTTGCGACGCGTGTGGCTCCAGCACTTTGAACTGGTCGATGGACATGTCCACTTTCGTTCCGATGACAATATTCCACCGCCGGCAACGATGATTTGCTCCCCCTATGATACTGAGGCGACATATGGTCGCAAACTCACGACCTGGTGGGTGGGATACAAAGTGCATCTGACGGAAAGCTGTGATGAGGACCAACCTCGGCTGATCACACATGTTGAAACGAGTCCTGCTGGGAAGGGAGATGTCGATGTGACGCCAGTGATCCATCAAGCCTTAAAAGACAAGCAATTACTGCCCAAAGAGCATTTGACCGACACGAACTATGCAGAGTCCAAACAATTCGTCGCCAGCCAGGTGGACTATGGAATTGATTTGATCGCTCCAACCAGAGCGGATAACAAGTGGCAAGGCCAGGCCAAACAGGGTTTTGCAGCCAGCAGTTTCCAGATCGATTGGCCTGCACAACAAGCCATCTGTCCAACTGGGCACCCAAGTTCAAGTTGGACGCCAGCCATTGATCGACGTGACAATGAGGTCATCAAAATCAAGTTTTCGACCAAGGATTGCCAAGCATGCCCTTGCCGTTCTCAATGTACCAGGACGGATCGACGAACGATTACCGTCAGGAAAGAGGAACATCACATGGCCTTAGAGAAGGCCAGAGCACGCGAAAAAACTTCTGAGTTCTGGAAGGTCTACGACCAACGAGCTGGGATCGAGGCGACGATGTCACAGGGAGTACGAGCGTTTGACATGCGCCGAAGTCGGTATGAAGGATTTTCTAAAACCCATCTCCAACATCTTGCCTGTGCCACAGCAATGAACATCGTGCGTGTGTTAGCCTGGTTGGAAGAACCGTCCGTTGCCAAGACACGAACCTCTCACTTTGCAGCCTTAGCTGCTTGAGTTTGAGAAGTTCGCCAACAGTGTCAAAACGCGGAAGAGCCGCTATACTAAACAGAACAACAAGGAGAGGTATTGGATCGCATGGAAACAAAACGGAAGAGTTATATGCTGAGGGAGTTTTTGCGAGCGGCTGAGACATGGATCAATTTTTATCATCAAGAGCGACCAGCATGTGGGGCTCGATAACCTCTCTCCGCTTCACTATGCGAAGCCGCATGAGTTGGAGGATATTCCTTCACTCGCCCTATGGTGATGTCTATTTTAGCAGCGATTGGACAATTCTGAAATTACGGAAGGAGCACCGGATATTCTATGAAGATCTACCTGGTGGATGGTACCTATGAGCTGTTTCGCAGCCACTTCGGCGCGCCGCCGCGCAAGGCACCGGATGGGCGCGAGGTCGGCGCAACGCTGGGCCTTTTACGCAGCCTGCTGATGCTGTTGACGACGCCTGGCATCACCCACGTGGCCTGCGCGTTCGATCACGTGATCGAGTCCTTCCGTAACGACCAGTACCCCGGCTACAAGACCGGCGCGGGCGTTGACCCCAACCTGATAGCCCAGTTCCCGCTGGCCGAAGAGGCGGTTTCCTCGCTTGGGCTGGTGGTCTGGTCGATGGTGGAGTTCGAGGCCGACGATGCCCTGTCCAGCGCGACCGCCCGTTTCAAGAACGAAGATGGGGTCGAACAGATCGTGATCTGCTCGCCGGATAAAGATCTGGCCCAGCTGGTCTCTGGAAGCCGCATCGTTGGCTGGAACCGCCGCCGCAATATTCTCATCGATGAGGCGGGCGTGGTGGAGAAATTTGGCGTGCGCCCACAGTCGATCCCCGACTGGCTGGGGCTGGTGGGCGATGCGGCCGACGGCTTCCCCGGCATCCCGGGCTGGGGTGAAAAATCCGCGGCGGCCGTGCTTGCAAAATACGAGCACCTCGAGGCGATCCCTGCAGACCCGCAAACCTGGGGGTTGAGCGCCAGCCGCGCGGCGCGTCTGGCCGAGAGCCTGGCACAGCACAGGGCTGAGGCGCTGCTTTTCCGCAAACTGGCTACACTGCGCGAGGATGTGCCATTGAAGGAAACGCTCGCCGATCTGAAATGGCAGGGCGCCTACACACGGCTGAAAGATGTCTGCCACCGGCTGGGCGATGAAAAGTTCCCCGGGCGGGTTCCGAGGTGGCGCGAGAGATGAATGTGGCAGCGCAAAGAAGCGCAGAAGAAGCTTAAATACGCAATAACTTTTCATGGGGTATCGAATAAGATGTATCCCCCGACCGTAGGCCCACAAAATTGGCAGAAGCTGCTGGCTGATCCTGAAAAGCAATGGCGAACAGGCTATTCAGCACGTACCATTGCGGATGCCTGTTCGTTGCAGTTAGCCCAATATGGCCCTTGAGTATGAATGGATACTGTTGCTAAATTATTTCTTGGTGCTCAATCTGAGCATGGCGTTCTGTCCATTTCAGCGTGGTAAACGAATGTAGCAACAGTATCCATTCATACTCGGAGGCCAATTTACAAAATTTTGGTGAAAGGAACTAGATTGGAAGCGGTTTGTTAGGAAACATGTGTCCTGATGCTCAAGATTGAGGGCAATGTTTCACGTTTGCGGGCCAGATCTGCCCACTTCTCGGGGCATTTACCAACAATTTGTGTGGCACTACCCTTTTATTTTGTGGCTGGTGACAGCAACCTTACAACTATGCTCAATGCGTAACGTCGATTTTTGTCCAGTTGCTACGGAAACTCCGTCACGCACCGCTCGGCGATCCAGGGGAAGCTGGCTTCGCGTAACGATGGCCCGTTACGGAATGAGTGAGAGGTGGCGGAGATCTCCAACCGTGACGGCGGCA
This sequence comes from Dictyobacter formicarum, assembly GCF_016587435.1. Next base: position 46,885 of record NZ_BNJJ01000002.1, on the reverse strand, counting down.
GCCACGTCACGAAGGTGACCAGGCCTGGAGCATGTGACGCCGACGAGGCGGTCACAATGAGGGGTATCTGCTTTTCATAGTGTGACGGTTGGCCGGGAGTCACACAGCCACCGAGAGCTGGGAATAGTGACACAGAACCGCCCGTCACAGGCCAAACATCAGGTATAGACCCCTATTAGGGTTGAGAGTATTAATGGACCGGAAAACCACGCTAAGAGCTTGTAGCCGTCGCTCAGGAAACATATGAGGAAGTTATGAAGAACTTTCCTATTCAGTAGCAAGGGCAAGGAATATCGAATGGCGAAGGTAACAAAGAGACGTAGAGATCCATTTATAGCGGTCTTCTGTGCCTTTATCGGAATTCTGATTGTCTTTTTTGTTGGTATCACTTTGAAAAATAGTCTTTTCACCAATTTGCTCGACGGATACACAGCATGTATGTGTTATAGATTCCTGGTCTATTGCAGGTCTGACAGCCGCCGTCTTTGGTATTGCAGCAACACTTCTCACCTTTCTTGGCGCGTTCGCTGTTGCTTACTGGTGGGCAAACTTAGATCAAAAAGTAGACAAGCAGGTAGAAACGCGAACTAATGACCTTATTGAGCAACGCTTGAAAGATCAGGAGGGGAAGTTTCAGACCCAGATTGCTGATAACGTAAAAGCATTTGAAACACAAATAACCCAATTGGAAGCAAAATTTCAGGCGCAGCTTACAGACAGTGTAGAGAAATTTAATGCTCAGATTACACAACTGAATGGAAGTTTCCAATTTATCAGGAAAGAGCTTGTCATTGCTGCAATGATTTCCCCTCCCTGGGAGGTAGAAGAATGGGCAACGGAACTCCTCGCACTAGATCCCTCAAGCGAGGTAGCCGTTCGTATGGTCATGAGTTATCTCGAGGAAGTCGATTACTTTCTTCCCGATCCATCGAAACCGTCAAAATGGAAGACTCTACGCATTATGCCCGATGGCACAGACGCTCTCTATTACTGGAATAAAGCATTAGAATGGCAGCAAATCGTAAAAAATCAAAATATTCCGGCTTATTTGAGCACTTCAGAATGGAACGTAAACCAAAGAAGAGCAAGAGTTGAGGAATACGAAAAGCAAAAAATGAATGACGCTCAAGGTAACAATCCTTAGCGGGCCTCCATCCTTTTAGCAGAATACCTGTTTATGTAAAACGGTATTCTGCGCTATTTTGCTTCTTGATACCAATAATCTCATAATAAATGAGATTATTGGTATTTCTTCTTATGACTCATTCGCCCGCTACTCTGCCGCTGGTATTGCTTATGTAGCGCTACCCCTCCTGCTGCATCTCGCCGGCACTCTCTTGCACTCCTCTCATACTCTCGCGCACGCTTACGCCTCCAGGCACAACGCCTTCCTCTTCCCGCGGCCCGCCTCATCCACAAAGCACGACACAGAGACCAGGGGCTTCCCTTTTCCGCAGGATGCTGCTACTATGTTTGGAACAAAAAAGATAAACCGCTCCTAACTTAGACGCTATCGCCCCCATTGGAGGACCACACATGGCACGACCCAAACACCCGCTGACAGAACGCACGCGTGCGAAAAGCCAGAAGAACCGCCTATACTGGCAACCCAATGACCCCCATGCCCTCGATCCCACGAGATAAGCTCAAGTAAAAGAAATCGCAACAGAGTCACAGAGGTGTTGGCATTGTTAAAAAGTGAAGGAAAACGCCGACAATTGACATATCTCGATAGAGAAAAAGCGGCCAGGTCAAACAGTATCGAGGGAAGAAACAAAGCGTGCAGCGAGTGCTTAGGCGGTGGCGCGCAGATCAAAGCCAAAAGAGGAAGCAAAGGTGGCTGGCAGACCATGAAGTGTGACCGTCAAGGAAGGAGCGTCGAATGGACGGGCATTGCGGGCCAAGCGCTGCTCCCAGGAGAGACGCCAATGCGCGCGCTCTGCGCGGGTCAAGATGGCCTCAGAGGACAACGTGGTGGATGAGAGCGTTGGCATGGCGAAGCTTTCTGTCAAGCCAACCGTTTCGCTGCGGACCACGTTCAGCCATCTTCGCCGGATGTCACACCGGGGCCAGTCTTTCCAGGGAACCGGAGCACGAGGTGGGGAGGCAAGTGCGTCGGTGTGTGCCGGAGAAAAAGTTGGGGGTGAGGATTCGAGCGGCCACACTACCGCGCTCACTCTCCGGGGCTTGATCGTGTCACTGCTTTCTTGACACTGTGCCCGCAGCGGACAGGAGCGGCAATGGCCGATGCGAGCGGCATACAGAATCCGCAGGGAGCCATCGCGCTCGGGGCGTCGTTCCTGGGGATAGAGGGGATGGTTGGCAGGGCAAAGCAGAGTCCCATCAGGTTGTGGAGTAAAAGCAGAGCCAGGAAAACCCCCGGTAAACGAAGGACGAGCGAACTTCGGAGGACCATAGATAACCGAAGGAGCGGACTTTTCAGCAGGTGTAGACTTGTCTTTCCTAGCAGGTTCAGCCTCAAGGGCTGGAGCAAATTCAGTGGTGCGCGGTTCGGTTGAAGCGAGTTGTTGCCCCAGTTCAAGTCGAAGGTTCCAAATCCATTGGGCAAGGATCTGGGCAAACTCCTGGCCGCACGGCGTATGCGAGTACCAGCGATCCGCGTCCTGCTCGATATCTTCATCTGCCAAAACCGTCTCAAATGATCCGCGATGCAGGTAGAGGTCAAGCACATCCGAGGCGGTAAATGCCGGGGAGGGAAGAGTACTGACAAACAACTCGTAGACGGTGCCATCCCGCTCAACACCGACGGCAGGAGAAGAGGTGGTGGCACCATGCGTTGCGACGACCAAGCGTACCTCGAGTCCGGCTGGTGTCAAGGGGACGCCCTGGCAATCATAAAGCGCTCGCGTCATGCCACTTTCTGGATGCGTGCTCACCTGATCTGGAGCACGCAGAAGTCGCTGCTGGACCACTTCCAGAGCCAGCAGGTGATAGGCGCGACTTCTGACGATCACTCCAAGGCCAGCCGAGAGGACATCGAGGAGGGGAGCGGCGTCGCCATACAGCCCATCCAGGCGCACGAGGATGGAAGCAGTGGGGAGCCCAAGCTGTGTCGCATAGCTGGTGGTCACCTGGACGGCTCGTCGCAGTTCGTTCCGGTAATCCCCATTGCCTGTCCCACCAAACGTGCCGAGAAACTGATGTGTATTCGCCTGGAGGAGAACTGTGCGGGTGCGTACCACTTCTCCCCGCTTGCGCCCCTGATAGCCCGGCGCGCACACCTGATCAAAACGACGATGAGGAGCAGGCAATGACTCCGTTTGCGGCAATGCACGTTGACGGGCGGCTTGTTTTGTTCCGTCCACATCGACGACGAACCACTGCTTCCCTGTCCGGTCGAACAGGCCGCCGGGGGAAGGAAACGGTTTGCGGGCAAGCAGATCCTTTTGAAAGAGCGTCCGGAGCGCTTCCACGCTGGCTTGATCGAGAGCGGCAAGAAACCGGGACAGGGTTGAGCGATGGGGTAAGAGATTTCGGCCAAAGAGCGCCATGAACGGCCCGGCAAACGGAGCGAGCCGTTTGTAAAAAGCCAGCAAGGTGGGTTCGCCCGAAACGGCGTAGCCGATCAGGACGGCGACAAAATCGATGAGGTCGTAATGGCCAAAGCGCGCGCGGGCGAAGCGCACCTGCCCAGCGACAGCTTTCAGGATTCCCTCGTGGGTAAGGACTTGTGCAAAGATTGCCACTTCCTCGAATACGTCATAATGCCTCCCTTTTTGATCGTCTGGTACGTCGGCCTTGACATCGCAGCCATTCGTGAAGTCGTCTTTCATCATCTTCCGTCATGTAAATTTTCCAGGGCATGCTTCTGGCCAGGTGTTCGCCTTTGAGTCTGCCTGTTTTCAGCCAATTGAAAATCGTGTCCTGGCCCACATCCAGCTTTGCTGCAGCACCTTCGACCGAGTAAGAGCCATCTTCCCATTGAGCCAGGTTGTGCTGATTTTTGTTGAGCTTGACCGTGGGGATCTGCCACTGATGACGTAAGTGGCAGACGATCTTGCTCGTAATCGGGTGAACAAGCCCAGGGGTCTGATATCCCTCAGCCTCCAATATCGCAGCAATCTGCGCATCCATTAGCCCTGCTGCGTTGAGCTCACGCACGCGTTGCTCAAGCACTTGGGCACCGGCGAAGAGGACATAACTGCTTATCCGGCGTTGGTACCAGAACTGCTCGCTTGCCCCTGTTTGCCAGTTGATTTGCGCCCAGACCTGGCCTCCAATGCGCCTGCTATCGACGATGACCTCCCGGATCACCAGGCGCAACATCTGCTTGCGCTCAGCACTCGTCGTCGTCGGGGCGTGCCAGAGCGCTGGTAAATCGCTGCCCAGGGCTACAATGGCTTCTCGGTCTGCCTGGGTAAAGGTCCCACCGCGACTGGATTTCCAGGCATGATACTCTTTCTCTACGGTTTCCACTCCCCGGAGTTGCTCTTCCCACTGCCTCTCCAGCGAGCGAGCCACCAAGCGGTTTTCTGGCTCTACCGCCTGGTATTGTCGTTCGGCCCGCTTGGCCTGGTAGCGCGCACGCTCCAGGCGCAGCTCCCATTGCTTGCTTTCGACTTGCTCCTCCTGTTCCAATTGCGCCAAGGCCGCGAGCGCGAGCGCCAGTTGATCGGGCTGCAGCGCCTCCAGAAACCGCTGTTCAACCTGGGTATCCAGAGCCAGCGCGCGCACCCGTTGGCAGTCTGTTCCTCCAAACTGGCTCTGGTCGGCGCTACACCGATACTCGGGATATTCACCCTGCTTCCCAGAGTAGTGGAGGTGGAATAAGGCCCCACAGCGCCCACAGCGCACGATACCTTGCAATAACGCTTGGCCTGTGCGTGCCATGCCGGGTTGCTCCTCTCGATACTTCATGCTATTGGCGCGTAATTGTGCCTGATTCGCTACAAATTCGTCCCACGAAATATACGCTGGATATCTATTGTGTAAACAAATCTCCCATTTGTCAATGGGTTGGAGAATCCGCCCTCCAGATGGATGCCCTGCGGTGCGGCGTGCCGGGTCAAACTGCTTGCGTCCATAGACATAGGCCCCAGCATAGGCCGGGTTGTGGAGGATATCGAGAATGGCAGAGGTGCGGGCGGGTTGCCAGACCACCTCATAGGGAGCAGGGCCGACTCTGGGGCAGGCTGGCAGAGGCAAGTGCGCCGCTCTCAGACACCGCATCACGCCGCTGGCCGAGCGGATTTCACGGAATTTCTCAAAGACCAGCCGGATGCGCGCCTGCACCTCTTCGTCGGGATTCAAGGTCACAACTCCAGCAGGCCCGCGAATCAACCCCACAGACAATCCCTGGTGCAGTTCTCCCCGTTCGGCTTTGTGTCGGGCTCCCGCCAGCATACGCTGTTTGAGCTGGTGGAGTTCAGCCTCGCTCATCATGCCCGTTAATCCCAACAGTAATCGGTCGTGGTAGAGCCGTGGATCGTAGAGTCGTTCACCGTCGGCGATCAGTGTGCCGAAGATGGAGCAGACTTCCAGCAATTGATACCAATCGCGATTGTTGCGCGCCAGGCGGGAGGCATCGAAGCTGAGCACTAAGCCTGCACGAGCCAGACTAATCTCAGCGAGCAGATACTGGAAACCGCCACGGGAAAAGACATTGGCCCCTGATTTGCCCAGATCCTCATCAATCACTTCCACCCGTTCACGAGGCCATCCCAATTTGACAGCTCGCTCCACCAACGAGTACTGCAGTTCGGTGCTCTCGGCGTGGCGCGTGACTTGCATGAGGGAGGATTGGCGAATGTAGACATAGGCCATCTTCGCCCGCTGTTCGGTAGTCGGCATGAGAGCCAACGACTCAGCGTTCATGGTCGCCCTCCCTCTCTTGTGCGGCTGTGCGCAGGCGTCGAATGAGGTCGGCGATCAGATGGGCGAGTTGCTGCTGGTGGCTCTGGGGAAGCCGTTGGAAGATCGTCGTGGGATCTGCGGACACAGGACGCTGTTGGATGAATGGTTGACATTGTTTGCTCGGCATGGCTTTCCTCCTTGGCCTGCTTGAGTTGTTGCACCAGGCGTGCTAGAGGAAGAATAGTCCGGACCGAGATGGAAGGCAAGGGAGAAGGAGGCGAGACAGTCTCTGCTGGGCGTTCAAGGTTCGTGGCAGCGCGTGGAACCATGTGCCGCCGCCCGCTTGGCAGCAGCACCATCACATGGGGCGTGCGGCGATTGATCCGTACAGGAAGCTGCGGGAAGGTTTGACCATAGAGGGCATGAGTGGGATCAGTTATCGTAACCTCACCACATACCCTGTCTAAAAGTGGGGTTTCTTGTTGGGTTCGATTCTCCCATCCAGGAAGGGGTCGAGGGCCTCGATTCCGGCGTAATCTGGATCCTTACAGTAGAAAGTGTCATATCACATGTATCCTCCTTGTCTCGGAAGCAGCGTTTAGAGGTAGTCTCTCCCCAGGCGTGTGGTCGTTCGTTTCCCCCTCAAGGATCTCTCGTATTGCAGCAGACTCTTGCCCAATCTGGGAGTATGCAGAGTTCATGCAGTTCCTTCCAGAAAGAACCTCCTTGACAGCTTTGGAGTGACGCTCATGAACGTGAACCCAGGAGCAAAGGGCAGGGGCTCAGGACGGTGGTACGCCCCTGTCACCCTCACTCCTGGCGCAAGGTGAAACTTTTAACGCAACAAACTCATCGCCTTCTCAATATCAGGATCGTGCCCGGCGGAGAGGTCCTGCGCGGTCAGCGGAAGCAGATAATCGGGCGCCACGCCAGTCCCATCCAGCTTTTCTCCTCTGGCCCCCAACCCAAACTGCATGGTAATACCCAGCATACTTCCATCGTTCAGGAAGTAATCGGAGGCCGTTCCGGCTATCGCTCCCGCCGTCCTCGTCCCCACCAAGGGGGCAATTCCCAGGTCTTTGACGGCTCCAGAAAATTCCTCACAGGCGGAGGCACAGCCGCGGTTGGTGAGCACTACCAGAGGCTGATGCAACAGGGAAACCGTATCCGTCGTAGACAGGGCCGTACGCTTGCCCTCGCCATCAACAAGATAGCCCACGATTTTGCCATGCACAAAAGCACCTAGTAGCTGCGAAACCCCATCTGGAGAGCCACCATGATTGTCACGCAGGTCTAGGATGATCCCGCGTAGGTGGTCCCCCACGTGCAGACTGTTAATGGCTTTAAGCACCTGGTCGCCAGCGTCGGGTGTAAACTGCGTCAGCTTGACGTAGGCCAGCGAATTGGACAGCACTCGCGCACTGACGACAGGTGCCATGGTAGGAGCAAAAAGGGTTGGGGTGAGAGCCACCGTCCAGGTTTTCCCCGTCCTGGGTCGCATGAGCGTCACCTGCACCACGGCATTGTTGGATAGTTGGGGGTAGAGCCAGGCCATCACCCCTGGATTAAGCTGATTATTGGTAAAAGGGGCACTGCCGTTGACCGCAGTGATGATATCACCGAGGGCGACTTGCTGGCGCTCCGCCGGCGAACCTGGCTGGACTTCGGTCACAAAGAGCGGAGGGCGTGCTTCAGGCAGAAAAGAGGGGCCGCTTGATGCAGAAGTAGTGATGCCCAAACCGTAGAAAGCGCCATTCGGAAACTGTTTGAGCACCTCAGCAGGCGGTGGAATGCTCCAGGTGGTGTGATTATCGTGTAAGCTTTGCACCATGCCCCGCATAGTTGCCGCCACGAGATCCTGCTGAAGATCGGCATTGTGAGGCAGGGCGTTGCTCACCCTCTGGTAGACCGCGCTGAAGGCGTTCCAATCCGCCTGCCGGTCGCCCAAGAGCGCGGGTGGCATCGCCGTAGGCCGGTCCAGACCCTTGCGCAGTAACTCCTGTACTAACGCGCTAAAGGCGCTATTGAGTAGCACCCGGTCATCGAGCGCTTTTCCAGTCACGTAATGGTCCAACAGACACCAGTACGCTTGCTCAAGTGTAGTCAGGGCGGTTGGAGCGGGTGAGGGAGCCGGATGTGTTGGATCGGCGGACACACACGGCGCTGTACTTTGAGTAGACGCGATTGCATGGCTCGTAGCTGTACCTGTGCCCTGCGTTCCACACCCGGAGATGCACACGCTCAGCACACACAGACCCAGAACGAGCATAAACGGCAAACGCATACGAGAAGACCTCCGTGGTCGATCTTGTTTCATAGCTTCCTCCTTGAAATGTTGTTTCTTCTTCCCGATGAATAGTTGTACTTAAACGACGGAATCAAATGGATTCGACCGAAATTCTCCCGTCCTGCATTCCCAGGCACACATCTGCCACTTCCGCGATACTGGCATCGTGTGTCACCACGATCACCGTCTTCCCTTGTTCAGCCAGTTGCTTCAACAACGCGACGATCAGCTTGCCGGTCTGCGAATCCAGGTTGCCGGTCGGTTCGTCCGCGAGAATCACACGGGGATCGTTGGCCAGCGCTCGCGCGATCGCGACGCGCTGCTGTTGCCCACCCGAGAGTTTGCCAGGGATATGGTGATGCCGATTTTCGTCGATATCGACCTGTCTGAGCAGCATGCGAGCTCGCTCATGCATTGCCGCGTCCGATGCACCTCCCATCAGTTCCATCGGTAGCATCACGTTTTCGAGTGCCGTCAGGCCGGGGATCAAGTGGAAGGATTGAAACACGAAACCAAGCTTTTGTCTCCTGAAGCGGTGTTCCTGGCTGGCTGAGAGCCGCTTCACATCCACTCCATCAATTACGAGTTCACCTGAGTCCGGTCTGTCCAATCCCCCCAACAGGTAGAGCAGGGTCGATTTACCGCTGCCACTGGGTCCCAGAATGGCGACAAACTGCCCTCTGGTGAAGGCAAAACTGACCTCGTCTACCGCCTGGATAACCTGGCTTCTTATCTGGAAGAATTTGCTTAATCTCTCGGCGCGCACCGTCACTGCTGCCGTTGTTGCGTCTGCTTGCTCTTGTGATTGTTTCAGCGGAAAAAGTTCTGCATCCATTCGGGTATATTCTCCTTGTCTTTCATTCACATCATTTTGTGAGCTCTTCTCAAAACCTCGGCGGGCTTGAGATGGACGACAAACCATATGGGGATAAGGCTCGCGAGCAATGCCAGTCCAATGCCCACCCCCAGGATAGTCAGCAACGTCTGAACATTCAGCGAGGCGGCGGCCAGATGAAGATTGCTGAGATATGACGGCGCTGCGCCCGATGCTGCCGGGCTTATCCCGGGACTCTTGATCGCGGCGGCAGGATTGGGAAGACCTGAAACGCCGTCTGCATTTGCCAGGGATGAGGCGTCAATATCGAACTTCTGGGAGAGAAAAGGTCCCAGGATCACAAGCAGGAGGACGGCTAGCGCCGCCGCCATAGCGCTCATGGCCAGAATTTCAGTCCAGAACTGTCGGAAGACCTGCATGTGCGAGGCGCCAATGGTTTTGAGGGTGGCGATCTCAGCAGTCCGTTCCCTCACCAGCATGAGCACTGCAAAGACGACCACGACAGCAGCGATCAAGAAGGAGGCGACGAGCGCCGCTTGAATGCTGTTTTGCGCGACACGCAGCGCGTTAAATGCATTGCTGTACTCAGCAGTCTGGGTGGTGACGTTGAACTGCCTCCCAAGAAGACTGCGCAATCTGGCTGCGACGATTTCGACCTGCTCGTAACTCACCACGTTGGCGGTAATAGAATCAACGCCATTGATCTTGAACACCTGCTGCATGGCTGCCATTGGGATGATAATGACGCCATTGTCAAAGGGATTCGCTGTCGTATACAGCCCGATCAGGGTGAACGTCGTTCCATTCAAGGTAAAGGTTGAACCAACGTGGAGATGATTGACCTGTGCTACCGATTGGCTCATCATGGCCACGTGAGCATTGGCATCGCCATCCTGGAAGCTGCGCCCGGCAACGAGTGCAGGTGTAAGACCATCCCCCAGAGTACCATCAGTGGCATCACGGGAAACGCCATTGATGGTCAGGAAAGAACCTCTTAAGATGCCGTCTGTGTAGGATCGTACTACGCTTGATTGCGTGCTGGTCACTTCCTGAACGCGCTTGACTTTCGCCACCACGCTGTTTGGGATAGGCGTGCCCAACTGGGCAGGGCGAATAGTAATGGCAGTTCCAACCTGCCTGTGCACGGCGGCCAGCATCTGTTGAGCGCTGGAGCTCAAGCTCACCATTACCGCGACAAACATCAAGCTTGCTCCCAGGAACGTGACCACCAGCATCAATTTGAACGGTTTGCGCAGCACGTTCCTGATACTGCGTCTGACAAGTTTCATAGAGAAGAACTCCTTGCCTTCCGATGGGATTAACTGGCTTTTCGCAAGACCTGGGCAGGCTTGAGATGAGCGACAAACCATGTCGGGATAAGGCTCGTGAGCAAGGCCAGCCCGATACCTACTCCCAGGATGATCAGCAACGTCTGAATATTCAAAGTGGCCGCGGGCAGGTGCGCAGCATTGAGAACATCTGACGCTGTTGAGCTTGTCGTGCCTGTCATAACGCCATTCGCGTTCGTAACAAGAGGATGGTCAATACTGGGTCCGTTGGTAAGAGGTTCCATCAGTGATGAGGCGTTGATGTCGAACAGGTGGGAGAGAAAAGGCCCCAGGGCCACAATCAGGAGGATTGCCAGCGTCGTGGCCAGGGCACTCAAGGTCAGGATTTCGATCCAGAACTGCCGCAGGACTTGCAGGTGCGAAGCACCAATGGTTTTGAGGGTGGCGATCTCAGCGATCCGCTCGCGCACCAGCATAAGTACCGCGAAGACGATGATGGCTGCCGCAATCAAAAAAGAGGCAATTAGCGCCGCCTGGATACTATTTTGCGCCACCTGGAGGGCGTTGAATACCTTGCTGTAGTGATCAGCCAGGGTGGTCACACTGAACTGCGGCCCGAGAAGGTTGCGCAACCTGGCCGCCACGGCATCGACTTGCTCAGGACCCGCGGCAGTGACAACCATGGATGTCACGCCATCGAGGTGGTATATCTTCTGCAACGTTGCCAATGGGATGATGATCGTATTATCTGTCGTTTGGCTTGCTGTCGTATACAGCCCGATCAGGGTGAACGTCGTTCCATGCAAGGTGAAGGTTGAGCCAACGTGGAGATGATTGGCCTTCGCCAGCGCCTGGCTCATCGTGGCGACATTGGCGTTGGCATCACCGCTCTGGAAGCCGCGCCCGACAACCAGAGTTGGTATAGCACCTCCTGATACGGTAAAATGGGTGGAGTCACTGGGGATGCCATCGATCGATACAGGAGGCAAGATGATCGAGATGCTTTTTAAGGCCGTCTCCGTGTAAGGAACAGCAAGGCTTACTTCTGTGTGGGCTACCCCCTGGCTATTCTTAACTTTTGTCACCATACTATTTGAGATATGGGGGCTGTCGGGGACAACCTCCATGTTTCCAGGGCCCCCCGGAACAGGGGTTGCGGCGGTGCTTCCGGGTCCATTGCCCTGCTGTGAAGAGCCGCCCTGCTGCGAAGAGCCGCCCTGTTGTGAAGAGTTGCTCTGTTGTGAGGGCGCGCCCTGATGCGCTGCATCTCTAATGACAATTGTGGTATCTACCTGCTTGCGCACGGCGGTGAGCTCCTGCTGAGAGCTGGCGTTTAAGCTCACCATTGCCGCAACAAACATCAAGCTTGCTCCCAGAAGCGTGACCACCAGGATTAACCTGAATGGTTTGCGAAGCACGTTTTTGACGCTACGTTTGAACAATTTCATAGTGTATGACTCCTTTTCTGACTTTTATGAAAACATCAGCGAGAAAAACCTGTTTTGCTTTGCCTCTCGTCTCTCCTGAGGGCATACGCTTCCAGTGGAGACGGGCAGCAAAGCCAGGATGTACTGGCTCGGCTTTCTCTCGTATGCGTTCTCTTGCCGAGAGTGTAGCCGCTGGCGAGGGAGCTTGTCATCGTGGAAAACACGGTAGTAGAAGCCACAGTTGCCTGTTACTGAGGCGCGTGTATAATAAGATCTGTTGCTATTGACCGTCTGCTCCACACATATGGGGCAACGCATGATCTGGTCTCAGGGAGGAGAGAAGCGTTATGAAAAATGTTCGGGCCGAACGCCTGCTACGCTGGCTTCTACTTTTGTGGTTAGGTCTGATTTACCTCTGGGGATTACAACTCCTGGGACTGTCCATTGGGGATGGAGCGCTTCCTGGCAGGATTTTCCCTGGAGAGACTATCTCCTTTCAGTCCCTCACCCAACCTTCCTCGCAAGGTGTTGCCGGCTCGCTCTGCACGCCTTTCTCCTTTTCGTTCTCCTCAGTCCTGCTCTTTACCGGACTGATGGTTGGTCATGCCGGGCTGTACTGGCTCGGTCTGTCTGGCAAAATAGCACGCCGCTGGCGCTTTCTCTACCTGGCTGCTCAGGGGTTCCTTGCAGGCATGATAAGCTTCTCATTCTACCTGAGATGTGCTGCCATCAATCCGCCAGAAGACTTTCTGATTTGCCTCTATCTCGCGTTGATTGTGGGAGCAATTAGCGTCCTGGACCGCGCAAAGGCCATCATTGGGGTCGTCACTGGTTATATTCTTCTCCTGGTCGTGAACACGGTCGTCCTGGAAAGTAGAAATGCGCTCCAGAATTCTGCCCAGGGTTCTACTCAATCTTCGATCTGGTATGCTGCCATGATCTTGTTTGTTGTCGGGTATATCATTGTCTATCTGCAACAGTTACGCACGCATTTACAATTGCAAGTGACGCACGCTCGCCTGAAAGCATCGGCGGAAAAAATCGAGGAATTGACGCTGGCAAACGAACGCCAGCGGCTCGCGCGGGATCTCCACGATACTCTGGCCCAGGGATTGGCTGGCGTGGCTATGCAACTCGAAGCCGCCAACACGCATCTTTCTCTCCGCCATACCGCGACAGCCCAGGAAATTGTGCAGCAGGCAATTCTTTGCGCTCGTGAGGCGCTGGTTGATGCTCGCAGCGCAATTGATGATTTGCGCGCGAAACAAACCAACACCGCTGAAATCACTGCGGATCTCCAAAAAGAAGTCGATCGGTTTGTCATGGCTGCCAGCATCCCCTGCATTGCGGACATTTCTCACGGTCTCTCTGTGCCTCCGCTCACGGGTGAACACGTTCTGGGGGTCCTTCGTGAAGGATTAACCAACGCGGCACGCCATGCACAGGCCCACCAGGTCAGGGTCTTCTTTGGTCCGCGCGGCGATGCGTTGACTCTTGAAATAGATGATGATGGGGTTGGCTTTGATCCCGCTATAGCCGCTCAATCCGGGCATTACGGGCTGATCGGCGTCCGCGAGCGCGCGCGATTACTCGGTGGATACCTGACCATTCGCAGCGCACCGGGGATGGGAACCCGTTTGCAGTTGCTTCTGCCCAGGAAGCAAGAAACATGGGGTATACCAGAACCAGATCCGGCGCATCACGAGAAAGAGACGGAAAGAGAGGACCTCCATGTCTGAAAAAATTCGAGTAGTGATTGCTGACGACCACCCGGTCGTTCGTACCGGTCTGCGCCTGATGCTCGGAACAGAAGAGGATATTGAACTGGTAGGCGAAGCCGCCGACGGAGCAATGGCGGTTCGCCTGGTCAATGAGCTCAAGCCAGACGTCGTTCTGGTCGACCTGTGCATGCCAGAGATGGATGGACTGGAGGCCATTGAGCACATTCGAGCAGAAACACCGCAGAGCGTTGTGTTGATCTTGACGACCTATAATGAAGACGACCTGATGCTTCGGGGGCTGCAGGCTGGTGCTCGCGGCTATCTCCTGAAAGAGAGCAGCCAGGAGACCTTGCTGCATGCCATTCGTGCAGCAGCGCGCGGCGAAATGCTCATGCAGCCAGAAACAATGGCTCGTCTCCTGACCTATTCTACCCGTACCATCGCGCCCGCTGTCTCAAAGAGAGAACGGCATGCCGTCAGCTTCACCGAGCGAGAACAAGAAGTGCTCGCTGGCTTAGCGCGTGGAGAGCGCAACAAAGAGATTGCCGCCCACATGGGGATTACCAGGCGCACAGTTGAAGCGTACCTCACCTCGATCTACACCAAACTCAATGTCGATTCCCGTTCTGCTGCCATTGTTGCCGCCATTGAGCGCGGTCTTTTGCCGATACAATCGGAGTAAGGCCGCGCGAGTGCAGAGCAGATCAGGGACCAGGTGGTCATTTCCAGCAACAAGGGTGAGGCCATTCGCGCATTCCGCTCTCCATATCCTTTGATATACTCCTTCATTCTTGCCTGTGGCGAGTCTGATCCCTATTTTGCCGATCAAGCTGCAAATCTGCTGTGAGCTCTGCTTTGAGGTACATGCCCCACCCCTCTCCGACACAACGGGGATTTCTCTTTTTGCTTCTCTTTGGGTCAGGCGCGTGATCGATCGCGATACCATGCGGCATTGCTGTGACTTGTATTTGTGCACCTGACTGGCTGCTTTCTTCGCCTTATGGAAGCAAGAGCATTAGGACGAGTTCTTCCGAGCCAGATTGCTAAGGATGAGTGAGAAACTCGTTGCGCATCCCGTGGGTCGATAGCCTCCAAGAATCGATAGCCTCCAAGAAGAGGTACGAGCAGCGGATCAGCAGATCCCAGGGCAACTCCAGAACCTGCTGGCCAAAGCCAAACAGACAGGGGAACACCTCCAGGTGCTCTTCTCCTCTGAGCACTACCAGGAAGACGTCACCGCCCCTTCAGAGGGGCCGATCAGCAGGCCACCCGGGTCATTCACGAACGCTTTGGCAATCGCAAACATCTTCACCACCTGCAGTGGTTCTTCGCGCTGCTCCGCCGCAGACGCCTCCTGGGGCGACTGCGCGCCATCGAGGCCGCACTGGACCTGGTCAATGGACTCCTGGCAGAAGAAGAAACCCTCACCCAGGAATTCCTCTCTGCCGTACCAGGGAGACACACGCCTGCACCCCAGCGGGATGAGCAGCCTCAACACCAGGAACCACCTGAGGAGCGAGCCCCACGCTCACAGGAAGAAGAGCGTCTTCACGGCATCGAGGAACCACTCACGCCACTGGTCAGTTCAGCCGAACAAAGCCGGCGCCTCCTGACGCACTTTGAAGCGCAATTGCCAGAGCTGCGCCGTCACCTGGCAGCCTCCAACGGCTGGTTCGAGGTCTTCTTTGTGCCCAAACGACAGACCAAGCGCTCGATCATTGCGTATGCCACGGCGCTGGAGCAGGAACACACACAGGGGAAACCCATTCCCGCAGAGCTTTCACAGAACCTGCACCCAGAGGTGGTCAGATTATTGCGCAGAGGCATCTCACCACTCGACATGCCCAGGCACCTGCGCGACGAAATCTACGACATCACCCAGCTCGGTCCTTACGTTCGCTACCGCTGGCGCGAGCAAAAACACCTCTCTACCATCAGCCTGGGACTGCTCGACGATTATCCCCCCTTTCCCTTTGTCCCGTCTGGCTTCTGATCACGTGGGCGGCCGCAACACGACGCGTGCACAACACATGAAAACAACACGAACACGGGGCCAGCGCCAAACGTGAATTGCTCGCCGGCGTCCGTGATCCCTTCCCCGCAGCGCACGCCGGAGGCGACGACTGATCGCGCCCCCGGCGTGCGAGCACAGAGCGGTGTCAGCTGCTCCGGATGCGGCCAGCGTTTCCGCGCTCACATCCCGTTCCTCTGGCAGACGGCAGACACATCCATGACAGAAAGATCCTCGCCATCGGTCGATACGGGAGGAGCCAGATCTGCCGTCTCTAGCCCGGCGGTCTGCTCAACACGACGCATACCATCCTCCAGAACGTCCCCACCAGGGCTTGGCGCATCAGGATCCTGTCCCAGCCTCTCGGTTGTCGCCTCGTCTCCTTCCTGCTCCAGCAGCAAGCCCTGGTGCGCTGCCTGGGCTGCCTGCTGCTTGCGATAGCCTTTCACGCAGGGATGATACTCATGCCCGCGCAGCCACGCCCAGAAATCCGGATGATCTGTCTTGATCAACCAGGCATCCCCCGACCGATACGCACTGCTCCCCAGCACACCCGCTTTCGCCGCCTGTGCCAATGTCGTGCGGTGGATCCCATATGCCTCCCCTACCACCGTCGCCGTCTGCACTGGCTCCCCAAACTCCTTCTTCTCCATACAGCTCTCGTTCCCTCCGTCCTTCCAATTCATCATACGATGTCCAATGCACCACGTATCTATTCTCTTGCCCTACTTGAATACAGCGAGATATGTTGAAATGTCTGGTATCCACCGTTCGTGATGATTGTGTATCAGCAGATAGTGAAGGTAGGATTTCGTTTGTTCACGCGGAATCGTACACGCCTCCACATCAATCCGGCCGGAGGCTCGATCACGGCTAGCCATGACAAGTGGTGCGAGTTCGTCCTCTGCCTGTCTTCTTGCCTCGTCAGTATCAAAGATCTCCAGGCGGCTCACGCTTCGATCTGCATCAACACGTATAGTCGCGGTACGACCATCTGGAAAATCAATTCCGTAGAACTGCCATAGCATATTATGACCAACAAAGTAGGTAGAATGCTTTGTTTTTATCCTTCTGATCAACAACCACACAAACCACAACACGAGAAGGCAACCTAATACAATACCGACAATTATGACAAATAGAGGCATCTTCCTTTCTCCTCCCATTCCAGACGAGTATCGTTCCCTGCCCTCTGGTTCATCATATGATGCCAATTCATGGGGTAACGAAGACAATCTTTAGAGGCAAAGCATCACTCCTATAGCCTTGCTCCTTCCATCGCTGTAACACGTGGGCAGAATCAGAAAGAAGCTCAAGACTAAAACGCCAGGATCCTGGGGCTTCAAAAGATTCAAAGCTCATGGCCAGACGATTTATGCCATCATAAAAAGAGATAACATCATTTGCAAGAAGCGTTCCATCATACTTTTTACTCATGCTATACAGTTTGATCAGTATCTAAGTAACTTGCCGATAGATACCTTCCTCCGCATTCACGTGCAATGCATGGCCAACTATATCCAATGAGAAATTGCTCAAACATTGGACAACGGCATCAATGTTTGAGCGATCATAGCGATCGTCCTCACGTCGATCAATACGGACAGCACAAAGAGCCTCGACCAGTTGCCTTTGATGCTGATTGAGCTTCCTCAGTTGCTCCTCTCCCACCTGAATAGTGAGAACCGTCTTTTTCCTTTTAAACCACCCAAACACCATGTTCCATGACTCCCTTCTGGCTCGCGCGGCCCACGCAGCGGCAACAAGCCAGCAAACACCTTCGCGTTCCCCTCACACCTGCCACCGCTCCTCTCTCAGATCCATGCGGCGATTCATCCTCCTCCGCGCTCCTTTTTCTCTCTTTACAATACATCCAAAGATGCACTATAACATACTAAGATGTATTATAATGCCAGACGCCAGCGCGTCAAACTTTTTCCTCGATTTTGCTTCTCTTGCTATTTCTCTCATCTACCGATCCTTCTCCCCTCAGATGAAGCGCTGGGCGTGCATCAGGGCCGCGCTCCCCTTCTCACATCGCACCCGTGGTAAAAACCCTACGAAGTGGACGGATTTGGCCCGCAAACGTGGAACATTGCCCTCAATCCTGGACACTGGGACAAACTTTTCTAGAAAAGCTGCTCCTCATCTGGCTTCTTTCATCGATGTTTTGTAAATGAGCGCTCTACAACTTCTTACCTCTCACAAAAGGCGCGTTGGGCAAGCACGTCAGGCAGTTCCGAAAGCTCAGTGATCTCGGCAAAAGGTTGTATGCTTGTTTCATTTCGCACTTGGTGACGATTCACCAAGATGGCCCAGATACCGGCTGCTTGTGCTCCACCTACGTCGTTGTGTAAGGAATCGCCAACATGAATGATCTCCTGAGGGTGTGTGTGCGTCTCAGAAAGGACCCGCTCCTCATAGAATTCAGGCTGAGGCTTCTGTACTTGATAATCTTGGGCAAAAATCGTAAAAGCAAACAGACCTGGTAAGCCGCAGCGTTCTGGGTAGGTGTTTCCATTGGTGACAAGCCCGAGACGATAGGTATCTTTCAACAGAGAGAGCGTCGGGAGTACATCGGGATACAACGTAATGGCAGCTTAGCACCCGATTGTTGGTGGAATCTCCTGGTCCAGGGCTTTTCAGTTCTAATAAACATGGCATGATCCCTGCAAAACTAATTGAATAGCTTGCTCAGGAAAGGAGCCGAAGTAGCGGATCTGGCGTGCCGTGTTACGTACATCCAGTCGGTCCATCAAGCTCAGAACCGTTGAGTTCAATTGGGCTAAGACGCTGGGAGCGACACCCGTACGGGTTTGACAAGCATCCTCTCCCAGCGTCACATCACGTCGCCAATGGAGTCGATTTTCAATGGTACAATCACAAATGACAAATTTTGCTTGAGTCGGCTGAGATATCTTCCCAAAAGGTCAGCACGAAAAGGCTTCCCACATGAGAGACAATACGCTTCAGAGACCATCAAGATCATAGATTGCCCGAAGGTAGAAGTCTATGAACAAACGACAATGGAGCATCCATCATTCCACGATTGAGGCTCCTGGTGCTGAGCGTCGATGGGATCAAGCCTATCAGCTGCTTCTCCAATGGAGCAGGCCATCTTCGCCTTCCACCTTCCAGGAGTCAGGACACCGGGAGGATGACAATGAACATCGCAGTCTACGTCCGCGTTTCAACGCAACGACAAACACAGACACAAACGATCGAACAACAACTCGACAGTTTGCACAACTATCATGAAGCACAAGGCTGGCCGTGGCAAGAGGAACACATCTTTCGTGATGATGGCTACAGCGGGGCCAAACTGCGTCGTCCGGGGCTAGATCGGTTACGAGAGCAAATCGGACGGGCCATCTTTGATCGCGTAGTGATCACGGCCCCTGATCGACTGGCTCGTAACTACGTGCATCAGATGCTGCTCATTGAAGAATTTGAACAAGGTGGATGTCAGGTGGAGTTTGTGGATCGTCCCATGAGCCATGATCCCCACGATCAACTTCTGCTCCAAATTCGCGGAGCCGTTTCCGAGTACGAACGCAGTTTGATTGCCGAGCGTATGAGGCGGGGACGACGTCAGAAGTACCTGGCAGGTGGGTTGCTTCCTTGGACCCGCGCACCCTATGGATATCGGGTTGATCCTGCCCATCCCCGTGATCCGGCAGGGGTCCGTCTTGACCTGGCAGAAGCCGCGGTCGTGGCAGAACTGTTCTCAAGCTACCTGCAAGAAGGCAAGAGCTTAAAGGCGGAAATCCAACGCTTAACAAACCTGGGTGTGGCCAGTCCTGCCGGGAAAACCCGATGGAATCAGGCCACCCTCCGAGGCATTCTTACCAACCCTGTCTACACGGGAACTGTCTACATTGGACGCAGTCGTCCTACTGAGGCTCGTGGACGACACTCAGCCCTGGTCCCTATTGGCCGAGGTCGAGGAGGACATGTCCAGACGAACCAGGAGGAATGGACTGCCATCACTCAAGTTCCAGCAGTGATCAACCAGGAGCAATTTGATTTGGTGCAACAAAAACTGGTACACAATCAGCAATTTGCCCGTCGCAACAATACCGCCTATCCCTACCTGCTACGTGCCATGGTCAGTTGTGGGACATGTCGGCTTGGCTGTATTGGTCGCAGTAGCCGCGGAGGCTATGCGTACTATGTCTGTGTGGGCAAAAGCCATGGAACTATCTCGCACCGAGATGAAAAATGTCCAGCACGTTCGATTCCTGTTGAGCAACTCGATGAACTGGTCTGGCAAGATGTCTGTGAGATACTCACGCATCCCAACGCCATTACCACTGCGCTCGCTCGTGCTCAAGGTGGGCTGTGGCTTCCTCAAGAACTGCAAGCTCGTCGGGAGAATCTGCGCAAGGCGAGAGTTAGTTTGGAACAGCAGATGGAACGGCTAACGGATGCCTATCTGGCGAATGTGCTTCAACTCGAAGAGTACAAGAGACGCAAGATTGAATTGGAACAGCGCCTGTCTGTTATTGCCGAACAAAAGCGGCAATTGGAAGCTACTGTGGGATGCCATGATCAGCTTGCTGGAATGGTGCAATCGATTGAAATATTCTGCCAGCGCGTTCAGCAAGGGCTCAGTGCCGCCACCTTTGAACAGAAGCGGCAGCTCATCGAATTGCTTGTTGATCGTGTCATCGTCACGAACGAAGAGGTTGAGATCCGCTATGTGATCCCAACCTCTTCCAAGGGCGAAACGACTCGTTTTTGTCATTTGCGATTAGACTATTTCAATCCCCTAATGTGCTCTTGCTAACGCGAGGATCTTGGAAGCCGAAGCTTCTTGCAGTCGCAAACTACTCAGGCCATATACAATCTCATGATGGACCACTCCTGTTTTCAGCGTGGTGACCGTCCGCTCCAGACGAAACACCTGTTCAATCCCTTCCCAGGTCTTAGCAAACCACTCGTTGAGATCAGGGCTACAGACAATCTCTCGATGCTCTAAGCGTCCATGTCCTTTGTCCCAGCTTTTGGCCCTCTGCCAGCGTCGTTGATCTGGCTTGGCATCCTCAAAGAGATCGGCAATATCTTCGTGCAAACTGGGCTGATTGTCTTTGGCCACAAGCAGGTAGTCGCCCCCCAAACGCGTGACACGTGCACAAAAGTCTCGCTGGGTGTGCATGGCGTCAGCGCTGAGGATCCGTCCTTTGACGGTTGCTGTGGTCAGCAGGGGAGCCAGGGCACTGATCTCATTCTGCTTCTGCTGCACATTGCGATGCCAGAGCACCCGTCCTGTCGTGACCTCATAGCAACTCAATTGATGCACCGGAAACGGTTCATCCGTCGTGGCACGGATCGTTTTACCGTCGATTGCCAGATGGCGATGATCCGCCTGTCCTTGGGGCGTCTGTAAGCGACTTGGTTCATTGCCACAGCGGCTTTGGGCCTCCCACCGACCAAAGAAATCGGCCAGAATCTCATCAAGGCATTGAGCATCGATACAGGTCAGCACAGACCGATAGGTGTTCTGACAGGGCATCCTCGAATGAGACACACCAAACGAGCGGTGTAATACCTCCTTCTGATGGCGTGCCCAATCCGTCACCGCGCTGAGGTTCTTAGCTCCTGAGAGTTTGGCGAGAAGGACCATCGTGATGACAAAGGCCAGCGAATAGCGTTTTCCTTGTGCACGGCGCGGATCGGGTAATCGTTGAAGGGCTTCATACAAACTGGTCAGAGCTTCTTGTTCTGGAAGTTCACGGGTTCGTGTCTCCAGCTTCAGTGTGGTATAGTCCATGCAGAGTCTTCCTTGTGGTGGTTGTTTTTTGTATTCTACAAGGAAAACTCTTCTTTTTCATCTCCTCTCCGAGAACTGAAAAGCCCTGATCACAGATCAGGCTTTCTTGTTGAAACGCTGAAAAAGTGGTAAAGTATCTATCCAGCACCTTCTCCTTTTCCGGTTATTTTTTGCTTACTCTCCCTCCAATAAGTTTCTTAAGGATGTTCTCTAGGAGATGTTTCTCATGTCTGAGTTCATGAAAGCGGGTGATCCTGTGTGGGTGGTTCCCTATGATGAGAATTGGCCTGATCGGTTTCAGATGCTCGCACAGCCGTTACGACAGGCTCTCGGCCCTGTTGCCATGCGCATTGACCATATTGGCTCCACGTCCGTTCCTGGGCTGGCAGCCAAACCAATCATTGATATCCAAATCTCTGTGGCTGATTTTAAGCCACTTCATGGCTATCGAAAGCCATTGGAGCGTCTTGGATATATTTTTCATGCCGACAACGCTGAACGAACAAAACGCTACTTCCGTGAGGCTCCGGGCCTGCCACGAGTCCATATTCACGTTCGGAGATCAGGAAGTTTCAGTGAACAGTTTGCGCTCCTTTTTCGCGATTAGGTACGAACTCACCCAGATATTGCCTTCCAATATGCTCAGTTGAAAATCGAGTTGGCACAGCAGTGTTCTCGGGTTGAGGATCGACATGCCTACACAGAGGCGAAAAGCCCCTTTATCTGGAAGGTCATTGCTCAAGCCGATGAATGGGCTCAACAGATTGGGTGGATTCCTGGCCCTTCTGATTTGTAGAAGCATACGGCTTTGCTATGTATCTCTGTTTTCCATCACTGCACTATGGTTACAATTGATCGGCTTCTGACCGTGGAACGCACGGCGGATCAAGAGCGTGAACGCTGGCTCGCCCAGCAAGATGAGGTACTGACCTGGCGATTACGTGCGGGAGCTGCCGAAGTACGGTTGTCACGAGACAGAGATGATTTCGATAGATCCAATACGGCAGAAAGGTGAGAAAAGATATGAACGAAGCGAGTCGCTGGCGTTATGACCTGGCTCAAAAGATGGCCCCATTTTACAGTGAGAACTCCAAGACACGGCTCGTGGAAATCGGAGGCTCTGTGGCACGAGGATGGGCTGATCGCTACTCTGACATTGAGCTTGGCGTCTTCTGGATAGAGGCTCCTACCGAAGAGGAACGCAGAGCCATCATTGAGCGTGCTGGAGGAGTACTCAAAGAGATGTGGCCGTACCACCCTGAAAAACAAACCTGGTCAGAACTGTACAGCATTGATGGGGTAGACTTCGATGTAAGCCATATGACCATTGAGCGTATGGAACGCCTCCTGGTCGATGTTCTTGAGCACCACGATCCGAACTTCCTCAAACAGTATGTGATTTCGGCTATTGTTCCTGCCCTGCCTCTCGTTGGAGCACCACTACTAACCCAGTGGCAGGACAAAGCAAAAACGTACCCCTCTCTCCCGGACAGAAAATCTGTTCTAAGAGAAAGACCCGTCATTGATGGTAAATCGAAAAGCACAGGCGCCCTCCCCGATGAAAAAATGGCAGACAATTGGCCAACTGCGCAATCACTCGGGTGCGCGTCTCTGGCGTCAGATCCTGCCGGGCTTTTTTGAGGATCGCCCGGAACCACAGGCGACCGATGCGCAAGAGGCCTTTGTCACGTCGATCCGGGCGATCCACCTGTGCTCGATCCCCATGACGGACGCAACTACTCCCCAGATGCGCGATCCACCAGGTGGCCAGAAAGACCACCAGCAGCCACCGATGCAGGTGATCGCGCTTGGTGAAGCGGCTGCATTCAATGCCACCGCCTCGACTCTTGTCATCTTGAAAGGTGGCTTCCACCTTCATCCGTTTGCCATAGTCCGTCACCCGTGCATGCGATGCTGGCAGATCCGAGATCAGGATCCACGGTTCCTCATACCCTGCTTCCCAACACAGGCTCAAGGTGGTGGCAAACTGATGTTCTTTCCACAACAGGACTTGCCCATACCACTGTTGTCCCGCCTGCTTGACGCTGTGGTGACAGCGTTGCCAGCCCTGATAGGCGTGACGAAGTTTTCTGCGGAACCACTCTTGCTGTTTGATGCGCAAGACATAATGCCATCCCATCTGCTGACAGAGCCGAATGAGCGGCAGGCAACTGAGCCCACGATCGGCCAGCACGGTACAGGTGGAGCCCTTGAGCCAGCCATGGATGCGGGTAAAGAGCGTGTTGACCAGGTCCCATTGACTTTGCTCCCATCGCTGCTGTTGGGGCATCACGCACCAGGCCAGCGGTAAGATGCGTGAGTAAACAAGCAAGCCCACGTAGACAATGCTCGCCTCAGTGGTATAGGGCATCACATCCAACACCAGGGTCACCGATTTCCCGTTCCAGTGGGGCAACACCTGCTCGAGAAACCGGTCCCAACAGCCGTCCACGTCAATGCGTTCATTTTCCGTAAAGCGTTGCAGCCGCTTCTCATGGCTCATCATTTTAGTTTCACGGTCGCTGTATTCCCAGATCGCCTCGGCGACTTTTTGCAGCACGGCGGTTCCTGAAAGCACCACGCCTTGGACGCAAAAGGCAAGAGCCGCTTGTTGATAGGCATGCAATCCTGGAAACAGGTCCTTGACTTGTCGGGTCCATTGCGTTATAACGAGATCGAATGCATTCATGGTGGTCCTCCAAAGAGTTTTTGTAATAAGACGATCATGAATGCGTATTCTCTTGTCTTCTCCTTTTCCTCTTTTTGCTGCTCTTGGATTTCCTCTCTCTTTCCTAGAACAGATTTTCTGTCCGGGAGAGAGAAAACGTACCCCCATGAACTTGCTCAGGCAGTGATTCGTGCCAACCTTGGCTTCAGCGCTGCCTGGATACGAGAGGTCTTTGCGGCACGTCAAGATCTCTTGCCACTCTATGAGTCCTACAGTTTTGCTCAGAAACGCATCTTGACCTTGCTCTTCGGCCTCAATCATCTGTATCATCCTGGGTTCAAGTGGATAGATCGACGCATCGAAGCGTTATCTTTCGCTCCTCCAGAATTGTCCCTTCGCTTCAAACAAGTGTGGAACAGTGAACCAGTGGCAGGAACCCGACTGCTTCATACTCTGATTGAAGAGGCATTTACCCTGATTGACATGCATATGCCAGAAGTGGGTACTGCGCAAGCCAGAGCTGTTTTTGAACAGCACCTGCTGGAATGGAAACAAGCCCCAAAAAGGTTCCTGGAAGAACACTGACTGTATAGATGAAGACGTGTCCCTATGGTACAATGACACAGTTCTTGAGCACAACGACCTAGTGGGTCACTTGCCAACTGCTGTAGGAATGTGCGATGCTCAACAAAAAGTCTGGAAGGAGACCAGCCATGTCCCGTCGAGCATCACAACCCCTGCGGCTGTTTTCGGAAGAAGAAGCCAAAGAACTTCAGCGTGTGAGCAGAGCCTCAAGTGAATCGCGTAACCGTCACCAGCGAGCCGTCGCGCTCGTAGCCGTTGCAGAGGGGAAGAGCTTGAGCGAGGCGGCGCGCCTGGTTGGATGGAAAAGCCACGACCCAGTCACACGGCTGACCAGGCGCTTCAATCTAATGGGGTTGGCGGCGCTCGATGATTTGCCCCGATCGGGAGCCCCTCGAACCTATGGGCCAGTGGAACGAGCACGGATTGAGCAGGAGGCACGCCGCACGCCTAATCGCAAGGAAGATGCAACAGCCACCTGGTCCCTCACACTCTTGCAACGCGCCCTGCGCCAAGCCAGCGATGGGCTTCCGAAGGTGAGTACCTTTACGATCCTGCATACCTTGCACGAGGCGGGCTACAGTTGGCAGAAAGATCGCACTTGGTGCCATACGGGAAGAACCCTCAAGAAAGGGAAAGACGGGACGGTGTATCAGAGCGAAGACCCCTACACCCAGGAAAAAAAACGGTGATTGAGCGTGCCTACGTGCTGGCCGAACGTGTGGGTCTCCCCTTGTGGTGTGAAGACGAGGCAGGTCCGTATCAGACCATTCCTCACCCCGGCTTCGCCTGGCAGCCAGAGGGAGAACCAGGGCGACAGGACCATCAATATATCCGCGGGAAGACCTGCAAATTCTTGACCTTGTTTCGGCCAGCTACGGGGGAACTGCGAGCCAAACCAGTTGATCAAAGTACCAATGCCATCTTGCATCCCTGGCTCAAGGAAGAATTGGAGGCTCTTCTCAAAGAGTGTCCTCCAGTTCCAGAGGCGGTTCCAGAAGGAAGACGCTGGCAAGATTGGGACCCCTTTCCTGCTGCCGAACAACTAGATCGGTTCTTACCTCCTTTGCGCATGTTGCTCATTTTAGACAATTTAGCCGGTCATTACAGTCGCGATTTGGTGAGCTGGTGCCATGAACGCGGCATTGGACTGTTGTATACCCCGTGTGCTGGATCCTGGCTCAACATGGCTGAGTCTGTGCAACGGATCATTATCCGGCGGGCACTGGAGGGGCATCATGTCTATGATGTCGAAATTCTCAAAGATTGGCTCCGGGACACCATCGAGGGATGGAATCGTCATCCGACCCCTTTCATCTGGGGAGGCAAACGGCATGCTCGTCGCGACCGTGCCTATGCGCGTCGTCATCGGCAAGGCGGGTCAGGAGCAACATCTCAATACGTGGTGCCACGGCGCATTCGTTCGGTGCGCTATTACAAACCGGCCAGCAATGCCACTGGATCTAGCAAGTGACCCACTAGTGTGAGTGATGCGTACATATTCCGTACCCTTCCTCGGTTCTGTCAGAACTCAAACCATCCTCTTGGCAGAGCACTCACACTTCTGCTATGCTCATCCCATGAAAACAGGATGGAACAGGAGTGTTGACCGATGAACTGCCCCTATTGTGCTGCCGCCACGACCAAGAAGCAAGCGAAGAAAACCAAACTGGGCTACGCAACGTTCTTTTGCTCTCAGTGTCACCATAGCTTTAACGAACGAACTGGTACCCCATTCAACTATCTAGCATTTCCCACGGACATCGTCCTGCTTGTGGTCTTGTGGCGATTGCGCTACACACTGAGCTTGCGGAATGTCACCGAGTTATTTTTAGAGCGCGGCTTTGTGTTGACGCATGAAACGGTTCGAGACTGGGAAGAGCGGTTTGCTCCCTTGATCGCGGACCACTTGCGGACCAAACGGCGAGGCCAAGTAGGAACCTCGTGGTATGTCGATGAAACCTATGTCAAAGTGCATGGGAAGTGGTGCTATCTCTCTCGGGCCATTGATCGAGCTGGCAATCTGGTTGATTCACGGCTGAGTGAAAAGAGGAACATGGATGCTGCCAAACCGTTCTTTACGCAAGCCGTCGCGGTAGTCGGTCATACTCCAGAGACGGTCACCACAGACGGACATCGCTCTTATCCGCGTGCCATACGCGAGATCATGGGAAATGATGTGGTGCATCGGACCAATGTGTATCTCAACAACCATCTCGAACAAGACCACCGAGGCATCAAACAACGCTAG
This sequence comes from Dictyobacter formicarum, assembly GCF_016587435.1. The sequence continues at coordinate 20,227 of NZ_BNJJ01000002.1, read as the reverse complement.
TATCCGATGCGTGGTTTCGAAAGCTTTGAATCGGCAGCCCGTTTCTGCCGTGCCTTTGATGAATGACGTCAGTATTTCCGTTATCGTTCTCCAACAAGGGAAACACTACCGCTGGCCCAACAACGACGGATATTCTGTGAGCGACTGGCCGCTTTGCAAGGACTGATGGGTGCAGTCGCATCGTTTTGCTCATGGTTCTGAGAAACGTTGAAGGTCTTGCGCACCTTGGTGTTCTCAGTTCTGACAGAACCCTCATGGTACCAAGTTTGCTGCTCAGAGTCGTTCTCGCCTGTGCTACAATGCTTCTACATGAGCAGGAGGATGAAACAGCGTGTATGGCATCATCTGTCTTTACCCAACAGAATACGCTTGAAAAAATTTCCGGCATTGTCAAACGGATCACCTTTCATAGTGTGGAGACCGGCTGGACCGTCCTGAAAATCAGCCCGTTTGACAGACCGCTGGAGGAAGTGGCGGTCACGCTGCATCAGTCCAAAGTGTTCGCTGGCGCGACCATGGACTTTTACGGCAACTGGACCCACCACCCAAAGTTTGGCGACCAATTCAAAGCGGTAAGAGCGGTGGAGAAAAAACCGGCCACAGCCAATGCCTTGCAAAAATACTTGGGCTCTGGACTCATTAAAGGGGTAGGCCCTGCTACGGCAAAAGCCATTGTCACGTATTTTGGCAAAGAGACCCTGGAGGTCTTTGATACCCAGATAGAACGCTTAGATGAGGTGCCCAACATTGGCACCAAAAAGCTGGAGATGATTGCGCGCGCTTGGGAAGAGCACAAAGATATTAAAGACGTGATGCTCTTTCTGCAACAGTACGATATCAGCACGCTGTTCGCGACCAAGATTTATAAAACCTATGGCAAAGAGGCGATTGCCATTGTCTCAGAAAACCCCTATCAACTGGCAGAAGATATTTATGGCATTGGTTTTTTCTCGGCGGACACGATTGCCCGGAACATGGGCTTGGGTGAAGCGTCAGACCAGCGCATTCAGGCGGCCATTGACCATGTGCTGGATAATAGCCGGGAAGAAGGCCATTGCTATTTAACCCGCGAGCAGATTGTCAAAGCGGTCAATGATCTGTTGTCGATCTCACTTGACAGCCGAACAGAAGCACTGCTTGCCACCTTGGCCGCTGAAAACAAAGTCAAGATGCGGGTCCTGTCGCAGGCACCTGGCGCACCAGCGCAGGAGGCATCACCAATCACCTGCTACTACGCACCCTCCATTTATTTTGATGAAACATACATTGCCAAAAAAGTGAAAGACCTGGCAAAAAAGACCATCCCTGTGGAGGAGGATCGGGTGAGCAGGTGGATCACGCGGTTCTGCGAACACCAAGCCATTGCCCTCAGCGAGGAACAGCAACAGTCCATCACAGGGATGGTCCAGCAGGGCTTCTCGCTGCTCACTGGTGGTCCCGGAGTAGGAAAAACCACCACCACACGAGTGCTGGTCAGGCTGCTGCTCGCGATGAAAAAGCAGGTGCTTCTGGCAGCACCGACCGGACGAGCTGCCCAGCGCATGACAGAAGTCATTGGGCAAGAGGCCAAGACTATTCACCGCTTGTTGGAGTGGCAACCTGCAATCGGCGGCTTTAAGAAAAATGAGCAAGACCCGCTGGCTACCGATGTGCTCATTATTGATGAGTCTTCGATGCTGGATGTCCACCTGGCAGCGGCCTTGCTGCGGGCTGTCTCCCCTCTCACACAGGTGCTCCTTATTGGCGACCCTGACCAGTTGCCCGCTGTTGGCGCAGGCAATGTATTTCACGATCTGATCCAGTCACAGACCGTGGTCTGTTTCAGATTGACCAAAATCTTCCGGCAGGCAGAGCAGTCCTCGATTATCCGCTCTGCCCATGAGATCAACAAAGGGGTGATGCCCCGGATTGTCTCACCTCTTGAGAAGCGCGATGCCTGGAAGCAGATTGATTGCCTCTTCCTTGATTCAGAAGAAGCGACCCAGGAACAACTGCATTTTATTAAGCGTGTCAAAACGCTGATAACCAGAGGGAATGGGGCATCAGGTGCTCCTGGTACTGCCAACAACGCTGACAAGGATGCGAATGGTCCCAATAGCACTCCTAATAGCACTCCTCCCCTCAAGGCAGACAACCAGGGCGAACACGTCTCTGACGAGGAATACCTGTTTGTCATTCCTGACAAATTCCGGCATGTTGATATTGCAACCTTAGCGGCTACCACTACCCACATCGAGGAGCTAGAGGCAGTGCTCAAAAAGATCCCCCATCACTCTACCTTGCACTATGGGATGAATGCCTCAGAGACCATTACCAGGCTGTATAGTCACACCATTCCCCACTATCTTGGCAAAGGCGCGGAAATCCAAATTCTTTCTCCCATGACAAAGGGTAGCCTGGGAACCATTGCCCTCAACAAACGCATGCAGGAGGCTGTCAATCCTCCTCGCCCTGGGATTGCGCAGCTGCGCTTGGGCGAGCGGATCTTTCGGGTGGGAGATAGAATTATCCAGAAGCGCAATAATTATGACTTGCAAGTGTTTAATGGCGATATCGGTATGATCACTGCTATTGACAATGAAGACATACAGATGACGGTGGCCTTTCCCCTCGGCGGTGAGACCAAATCCGTCACCTTTGCCAAAGAAGCCCTCTCAGAAATCGAGTTGGCGTATGCAATCACGATCCATAAAAGTCAGGGCAGTGAATTTCCCGCAGTGATTCTCCCTATCACGACCCAGCACTTTACCATGCTCTTTCGCAACCTCATCTACACAGGACTCACCAGAGGCAAACAGTTCGTGGTATTTGTGGGGAGCAGAAAAGCGTTGGCACTGGCTGTCAGGAACAACCAGACCATTGTGAGGCAGACGGCACTTCAGCAGTTGCTGATCGAATCCCCAGGGAAACAGACAAAAGCTCACACTTGAGTGAACGGAGCCCTTGTCATTCGTCAGATTTAGGCCTCTGAGGAACAATGGATACTGTTGCTAAATTGCCAAGCTCTCCCCTGACGTTTTCAGTGCGACAAACCGCGAGGTGCGCGTCTTGGCATGAGGGGCCCCCGCCATCCAAGAGGCGAAGCACACAATGTTGATGGCTCCTGCGGTCAAGATATGTTGTAGATGTGTTTTGGCGATGTCATATCAGTGCCCTCCTAACGATAGCAGCATCGATCGCGTTGAGCGCGGAGGGTCGCAAGGATCTCTGGCTCATCGGCGATCAAGTAGTGGCCTGTAACGCTGTGGCGAGTTGCCGGGAGCGTGCCTTTGTGTATTCGGGTATACAGCCAGTTGCGATGGACCTCCAGTTCCTGGGCTAACCCAAAGATCGTCCATTGTCCTTCGACCTTGGCTTGCGTTTTGAACTGTTCGGTTAGAGAGATTTGCCCGCGCGCTCGTCGGATCTCCCCCACCAGCGAGGCAGGAATATGCGCACTGCGCGCAGAACGAAAACCCTCGGCTGAAACGATCCGCGCGATCTCAGGGTCCTGATATCCCTGAGCCCCCAAGGCCAGAATCCGCTCAACTAACTGTTCATACCCGCTCACGTCCGAACCGCGAGCAATGGGGGGATGGACTGAGAACGGAGTGACGGCTCCGCTGATCCATACTACCCTGGCTTCGACAGTATCAGGCGTTGGTCGTGTCACGATCACGCGTTGGATCAGACTGCGCAAGATCTCCTTCTGTTGGGCAGGTGTCAAGCGTCCACTTGCCCACATCGCGGGAAGATGGCGTCCAACATCCTGCATTTGCTCTTTCATCTCTTCCGTCAGCTCAGGAATTTGAGCCTGCGAAGCCATGCGTTCCATCTCCTCTCGCGCTTCGACCACCGCTCGTAGTGCGACTTCCCAGCGGCGTTCGAGTTCGGCTGCCACCAGGCGATTGTTTGGGTCAACTGCCTGGTAGTGCCGCTGAGCGAGCCTGGCCTCATACTCTGCTCGCGCTAGCCGATCAGCACGCAGTTTCGCCACTCGACCCACATCTGCTCGTTTGGCTGCCAAGACCGCTTCCAAAAGATTGAGTTCGGCCGTGGTCAGTGCTGCGAAAAAGGCATCGACGACCACTGTTTCCAGGCTAGCACCATCGACATGCAAGCAAGTCGCCGCCCCATAGCTTGCGGCGAGCGCCGTACAGGTGTAGCGTCGTTGCGGTTTGTAGGTCACCTGCATCTGGTAGCCACACCGTCCACACACGACTAACCCAGCTAAGAGGGCGGTCCCCTGCCGTGGAGCCCCATGGGCTCGTCGAGCGAAATCACTGGCATTGTCTGCCAGGCGTGCCTGATGAGCCAGAAACTGCTCCCACGTGATGTATGCAGGATACACTCCATGGTGGATGGTTGTCCACTCTTCCATCGGATGCCGGATCTGACGCAGCTGGCCAGGTCGTCGGTCCGGATGGGGACCTCTGCGCCCATAGACGAAGGCTCCTGCATAGGCCGGATTGTGCAGGATCTCACTCAGAGCAGCTTGAGTAGGTTTACGCCAGACCATTTGCCCGGCGTAGGGTCCTCCACGCTGGTGACGAGGCAAGAGAATCCCATCATCGCGCAGGCTCCGCAGAGCTTTTTGGCAACTGCCCAGGGTTTCAAAACGTGCAAACACCAACTCGATGGTTCGCTGCACCTGCAGGTCGGGCGTTTTGCTTACCCTCCCATCCTCCAGGCGGACCAATCCTGTTGGGACATGCTGCTGGTAGCGCCCTGCTCAATCTGGCGCCGTCGTCCGGCATCCATGCGTAAACGCAGGGTATGGAGCTCTGCTTCGCTGAGAAGCCCTCGCAGGCCGGGAAGTGTCAGAACTCAGAACATGACCGGAAAAGCTCACCCAAAGTGGGGAAATGCATGTTCAAAATGAGCGAAGGGTGGGGACAATGAACCCATTTTTCCGCCTTTTTTGGGCGAAAGTGGGGAAACATTCCTTCCGTCACCTCACTGTATCCTGAGTTCTGACACTTCCGCATGCACAACAGGGCACCTCCCAGCGGGGAAGGCAACACGATGAACGGTTGCATGAACATATTGCCTTTGATGGCAAAGCCTTGCGGGGAACCTATGGGCACCAGGATCCAGAGCAAACAAGCGTTCACCTCTGTGCGTTCTATGAGGTGAAGACGGGGGTCGTGTTGGCCCAACGAGATGTGAGAGAGAAAGAAAACGAGATCAGTGCGCTCAAAGAGATGCTCACCCCGGACCTGATCAAAGGGCGGATTCTCAGTGCCGATGCGATGCATACCCAACGGTTTTTTTGTCAGCAGGTCACGCTGGGAGGAGGCCATTACGTGCTCATAGCCAAAGACAATCAGCCGACCTTGTGGGAAGATCTCAAGCTCTTTTTTGAGGATCATGCCCCCGATGTGCGATGGCAAAGCCACCGAGAGGTGAGCAGTGGACATGGTCGTTTGGATATTCGTGTCACCACCTGCAGTCCTGATCTGCGTGACTATCTGGCCCAAGATTGGTGCGGTATTGAGCAGGTCTTTTGTCTTGAACGGACCAGTATCCAAAAAGGGAAACCGACAAGCAGAGAAGTGCACTATGGAATCACGAGTCTCTCTCCCACCCACGCGGATGCCGCGCGTATTGGAGCCTTGCACAGAGCCCACTGGGCCATTGAAAATCGGCTCCATCGACGCCGAGATGTCACCCTGAAAGAAGATGCATCACAGATCCGAACCAAGCATGCTCCTGCGATGCTCGCGGTGCTTCACAACACCATGCTAGCGTGTATGGATTTTCTGGGAGTCAAAAATGTGGCTTCGCAACGGCGCTTTTACGACGCCCATCCATGGGAGGCTGCACGCTTGCTTTTTCAAGGGTTCTGACTTTCAAAAAGCCCTGGGGTCTCCTGGCCTTCCTCTTGACTTCTTCCCGAAGAAATGGTAGCCTGACTCTTGGAATGATCCTGTGCTGCTTGCTCCAAAGCAACAGGGTCACACTCAAGGGGCGATGCTATCGTGGCATTGCTGAAAATGGGGAAAGTCCGGTGAAAATCCGGCACTGTCGCGCAACGGTGAAACTGCTTGAGGTTGAGTCCGAATGCCCACCTTTGAGTCTTTGGAACCATCCCTTCGCGCAAAAGGGGAGACCAGCAAGCAGTTTTTGCATTTTTTTCTTGCCTGCGTTGTCTCTTTTGCCAGGGAGACAGACTTTTTTTGAGCAGATACTAAAGAAGGAAATCATCATGCTGCAAGCAACCAACCTTGGCTATCCCCGTATTGGCAGGCAACGCGAATTAAAGAAAGCCTTGGAGCAATTCTGGTCTGGCCGGATCAGCGAGCAGGATCTGCTCGCCCGTGCAGCCATCCTCCGCCAACAACACTGGCAACTCCAGCAAGAGCTTGGATTGCATCATATTCCCTCCAACGATTTTTCTCTCTACGATCAGGTGCTCGATACCATTGCTCTGGTCGGGGCCATCCCTGAACGCTTCCATTGGGATGGAAACCAAGTTGATCTCTCCCTCTATTTTGCCATGGCGCGAGGCATGGTCCATGATCAGAACCAGGACGAAGCCCTCCCGGCGATGGAAATGACTAAATGGTTTGATACCAATTATCACTACATTGTGCCAGAATTTCAGCCCCAGCAGACTTTTCATCTTGCCTCCACCAAGCCAATCAATGAGTTTCTTGAGGCAAAGCTTCTTGGTATCCATACTCGCCCGGTTCTGCTTGGCCCCATTTCCTTCCTCCTGTTAGGAAAAATGTATCCTCACGAAACCAAGTCTTTAACCTTACTTGATCGCCTCCTGCCAATCTATGAAGAAGTGCTGCGAAAGCTATCTGAAGCCGGTGCGGATTGGATTCAGATCGATGAGCCATGCCTGACCCTCGACCTGGATACGGCGACCATCGCGCTTTTTCAGCAGGTGTATCGCCGACTTAGTGCCGTTTCGTCTTCTCTGCGCCTCCTTCTCGCCACTTATTTTGGCGACCTGGGTCCCCACACCCCGACGATTCTCCATCTCCCTGTGGCAGCGGTCCACCTGGATCTCGTGCGTGCCCCCCAGCAACTGGCGCTAGCCCTGGAGGAAGCCCCGGGCTCGTTAATCCTCTCGCTCGGTGTGGTCGATGGACGCAATGTCTGGCGCACCGACCTCGATCACGCCATAACGCTCATCAGAGAAGCAGTTCAGAAGCTGGGAACCGAACGCGTTTTGCTCGCTCCCTCGTGTTCGCTGCTGCATGTTCCGGTTGATCTGGCACAAGAGACGCATCTGGGAAACGAGTTGATGCAGTGGCTCGCTTTTGCCCGCCAAAAGCTCGAAGAGGTGGTACTCTTGACCAGGCTTCACCAGGAAACAGACCCTGCATCCCTGGAACAGCAAGCAGCTGCGCGCCAGGCCTTGGAGCAACGGTGGACATCACCCATCATCCATGACCCGAAAGTAAAGCAACACGTGGCCGCTGTCAAAGATCACGAGGCTCGTCGCCAGAGTCCCTTTGCTGTGCGCCAGGCGCAACAACAGCAGATTCTTGCGCTCCCGCTCTTACCCACTACTACCATTGGTTCCTTTCCCCAGACGGAAGCGGTGCGAACAACACGAGCAGCCTATACTAGTGGAAAATTGGTAAGCGCGGATTACGAGACATTTCTGCGTGAGGAAATCACGCGCACGATTCGCTTCCAGGAAGAAATCGGTTTGGATGTGCTGGTTCATGGGGAGTTTGAGCGAACCGATATGGTGGAATACTTTGGCAAGCTCCTCAACGGCTTTGCCTTCACACTCCATGGTTGGGTCCAGAGTTATGGATCACGCTGTGTCCGGCCTCCCATTCTTTATGGAGATGTTACACGCCCGGAACCCATGACCGTCCGCTGGTCAACCTTTGCCCAATCGTTGACGGAACGTCCCGTCAAAGGGATGTTGACCGGGCCTGTGACGATTCTGCAATGGTCCTTTGTCAGAGATGACCAGCCACGCCGGGACACCTGTTATCAACTCGCTCTGGCATTGAGAGAGGAGGTCCAGGATCTGGAGGCGGCAGGCATCCGGGTAATACAGATCGACGAGCCAGCGTTACGAGAAGGCTTGCCGCTACGACACAGTGCCTGGGCCGAATATCTGGCCTGGGCGGTCAATTGCTTCCGCTTGGTCTCCTCTAGCGTGCGTGATGAGACGCAGATTCATACCCATATGTGTTATTCGGAATTCGGAGACATCTTTGAAGCGATTGCCAGCATGGATGCGGATGTCCTCTCCATCGAGGCCTCCCGCTCCCGCCTGGAATTGCTGGAGACGTTCCTGATAGTCCACTACCCCAACGCGATTGGGCCAGGCGTCTACGATATTCATTCGCCGCGCATTCCTTCACAAGACGAATATGAACAGAACCTGGAGCATCTGCTCAAGGCCCTGCCGGCCCAACAACTCTGGGTGAATCCTGATTGCGGCTTGAAAACGCGGCGTTGGGAAGAAGTGCTTCTTGCTTTGCAACATATGACCGCAGCCGCGCAGTCTATTCGCCAGAGACAGGGTAGACAAAAATGAATGCTGGACCTTCCTGGCTACCGCTGGGGGCAGTGACAGGCATTGGCAGCCTCCCGTGCATCGATGCACGGGAAGCGCTCCAGCTGATAGCCGAATGGTGTCCAGAAATCCCATTCTGGCCGCAGTTGCCTCGCCGGGCTGCGCAGGAGGGAATGATTGAGCAGGCCCTGGGTTCTGGCATCTCTTTCTTTGTTCCCCGTCGGACAGCATATGGGTACGCATTGCGGATCAGGTCTCGGCAAGCGTGCTTGCGGCATCTCTCTCAGGGAGATGCCGCACTGACCGAGCAAACTGCCGCCGGCTTTTTTGCCTTTGAACAGGCCCTGGCATCTGGCCTCTTCCCTCACGCCCACGCCTTGAAAGGGCAATGCGTGGGACCGCTCACTCTGGCCTGCCAGTTGTTCTCTGGTGACCAGCCGTTGCTCTTTGACCCGGAGGCGCTCTCTGCTCTTGCAACCCATGTCACACGTCAGGCATTGTGGCAAACTCAGCGCCTGCAACGCTGGAGACTGCCAACCCTCTGTTTTCTGGATGAGCCATGCCTGGCGCTTCTGGATACAGAACCATATCTGTCCGTCAGGTCGCAGGCCGTCATGCTCCTGAGGGGTGTGGTGCAGGCCATCCAACGGTCAGGGGTGCTCGTTGGCGTACATTGTTGTGCCGAGCAGGTCTCTTTTCCCTTGCTCTGCCAGATTGCGCCAGATGTTCTCTCGTTTGACGCTTTCCAGCGGCTGGAAACCTTTTGCTCTGACCAGCGGGTAGATTCCTTTTTTGAGCACGGTGGGCTGACTGCCTTTGGGCTCGTCCCGACTACTGATCTTTCCATGCCTGACGCCTCGGTCCTCTTTGCTCGCTGGCTGCTCGCGTGCCCAGAGAAAGAGGTCCAATACCGAGCGGCCCGAACGTTGATTACAGCAACCTGTGGTCTGGGCCTCCTCGACCGGGAACACGCGCAGGCATCATTCCAGGTGGCAGGAGCCCTTGCGGCTCTGGTCAAAAAAGTGGCTACAGTCCATAGCCTTCCCCAAAGACAAGATCGTAAGCATTGACAGAATACCTGTTGTGACAAAGACGCAAAGGAAGATCTTTGGTGAGGCAATGTGTGTGTTATACTTATTGATGTAACCAAACAATCTATCGTCTGCAAGGGGAGCTCGGTGAAGCCGGGCTGAGAACACAACCGGAATGTGTGGTGGACCCTTAACCTGATCTGGATAATACCAGCGGAGGTAATGCGTCGATGATAGCAACGATCATGTTCTTTCGATGCCCCATTTCGTTCATCCATCCATGTTTGACTCCTTGATTGAGCTCCCTTTGCCTCTTTATTGGAGGTTAAACGATGTCTTTTGAAACACATCCATATACAGCGGATATGGCGCGGCCACGGCTGAGTGAGCGCCTGCGTGAGGGCTGTCGTTCACTCTGGCAACGCCAGATGGAACATCCCTTTGTGGTCGCACTGGGCAACGGTACGCTACCCAGTGCCAACTTCCAGTTCTATATTCTTCAGGATGCGCTTTTCCTGGATGAACTGACGAAAACCTTCGCGTATGCGACGACCAAGACCACCAATCATGAAGAGATGGAGCAGTTTGGCACGTTTGTGCTCAATACCCTGCTCGTTGAGGCTGACTTGCATCATCGTTATGGCGAACGTTTTGGACTTTCGCCTGCTGAAATGACGACGATCCCTATGGCTCCAACGAACTATGCGTATACACCTCATCTCTTAACCATTGCCACCGTGGGAACGCTTCCTGAACTCCTCACAGCTATCCTCCCCTGTGCCTGGATTTATGCAGAAGTTGGTCACCATCTGCTAGACACTGTGCCTCCTGCACCCGACCATCCCTATCGAGATTGGCTGCTAACTTATGCCTCACCTGACTTTGATAGTGTCGGTACGTGGATTCGTGAGCGGCTCGATCAACGAGCTCCCTTTCTCAATGCTCAAGAGGAAGCGCGTCTGCATGAGATCTTCTTGACGAGTACACGTTACGAATGGCTCTTCTGGGACATGGCCTGGAAGATGGAGGAATGGCCATAAAGATGGAGTGAACCTCTCAGGCCGATCAGTGCCCAACGTCGACTTGTCCGTTCGCAGAGCCCAATAGGCTCTTCTATTCCAATCTAAGGATGGTATGTATGGAACGATTAATGTCGCGTTACCCAGGAGAACATTGGGATTGTATCCATATCCCGCGTACATCACTGCCGTCCCGATGGAGACGCCCCACTCTCTGGTACGATCTAGCAATCCCAGCGCGATGTCTGGCTTGCTCTGTTGGCTTATCGACTCGGGGGCCTGTGCCTGTTTGCGGCGCTCGGTATCCTGTATCCAGGCTTCCGGCAGAAAGAGTTGGGCGCTGACTGGCCAATGGAAAAGGGGACTGCTCGCAGGGTCATCAGCCAAGAACTCAACACTGACTATGACCTGGCAGTTGCCAATCTTGCCCAGGGTTCCCGATGAAGCGATAAAATGAATCCAGCTCCATTTTATCGCTTTTTTTCTGTTGTTGTCCTGGTCGTCCAAGTATCCATCTGTGTGCTCCTTTTCGTCTTGAGTGTGATTGTGTACGCTTCACGCATTGCGTTGACGATCATGTGTGTTCCGACGATGTTAATCGCTTTCAGGCGGATTGGAGCGTTTTACTGATTGATGCAGACGATTTGCGTCAGATGGGGCAACGGCTTGGTCAGCTTGGGCAAGCGATGAGGAAAGTGGTCGGAAATGCCTCGATAGGAGCTATTGAGCGAGTTGGAGGAACGAGTATCGTCCCAGCCTGTTGAAAAAGCTCTCCTAAAACTCATCGGTAAAGCTAGATGGGCATGATGTTCAAATCCTTGAGAAACTCGACGTATCGGGAAAGAGAAGGCTTCTTCCCCCGAAGGAGATGAACGCCACGCTCCAAAATCCCCAAAAAGAGGCTGTCATGGCCTCCGTTGGGAATGGACGCCGTCCCCACCCCCGCTTTTTGAGCAGCCGTTTAAGATTTTGCCCTGCCGCGGTCATCAGCGTTTCACAATTCACTTTCCAGAGCCGTCGTAAGCGAAATCGCCTGTAAATTTTCACGAAAAATGAAGGGTATTTTTGCGAATTAAGTGAAGGAACAGTATTTCGTGTAGTCATTCAATGAATCAATGGGAGAGCGTGAGAAGCGGGCTGAAGGAGATCTGTAGCGTAGGGAAAGACAGGTTGCTTCGTGAAAAAGCGGCGAAAGAAGTGCGTGAAAGAGCGGAGAAAGTGATCCCGGAAGGGGATATGAGAGCAAGCAAGCGGCAGTATATGCCTTGGAAGCGGGTGCAGTGCTCTTCTGGTGTGGATGTGTCCTCTTTTTCTGCGCATGGAGTAAATACATCTTTTTAAATAGAGTGAAGTATGAAGATATTGTCACGTGTATTGATTGACAGAGGATGTTTTGCTCGATAGAGTGGTAGAAATGCGGAGGAGGAAGGAAAGGGGATGGAAGAAGAGCCGTTGGTGATGCTGGTGGGGTTAACGCCGAGGCAGCGAGAGAGCGCGCTAGAGCGGTATGCGTTGCTGCGGCCGTGTCTGGAAGAGGGAATGACGCAGTCGTGGGTGGCGCGAGAGCAGCAGGTGTCGAGGTCTCCGGTGCAGCGGTGGATGCGGGTGTATCGTGAAAAGGGGTTGAGCGGTTTGGCGCCAGGAGGACGTGCGGATCGAGGGCAGGTGCGAGGCGTGCCGCAGGAGTTGATCGCCTTGATTGAGGGGCTGGGACTGGAGAGGATTGAGCGGGAAGTCGGGTGCGATTCATGCGCTGGTGCGTGAGGTGGCAAGGGTGAATGACTGGCCGGAGCCGAGTTATGGACAAGTGTATCGCATCATCCGAGGCCTGCCGGAGGATGTGAAAACGTTGGCGAGGGAGGGGCGAGCGCGGGTATCGAGAGACGTATGATGTGCTCTATCGGCGAGAGGCCTCGAGAGCGAATCGGATCTGGCAGGCAGATCATTGCCGGTTGTGCATCTATGTGTGTCGAGGGAAGCAGGAGAGGGACAAGCCATGGTTGACGGTGATCGAAGACGATTACAGCCGAGCGATCGCCGGGTATCAACTGGGCTGGAAGACGCCATCGAGTTATCAAACGAGCCTGGCCTTGCGGCAGGCGATCGGGGTGAAGGATGATCCGCGGTGGCAGATCTGTGGGATTCCGGAGCGTTTGTATAGCGATCATGGATCAGATTTTCGGTCAAAGCACCTGGAGGCGGTGGCGATCGATCTGAAAATGGGATTGATCTTTTCGCAGGTGGGCAAGCCACGAGGGAGGGGAAGATCGAACGGTTTTTTCGCACGATGGAGGAGATGCTGTTAGCGAGGTTGCCCGGGTACGCGCCGGTGGTGAAAGATCTGAGAGAGCAGGGGGAAATCAATGCGTGTGCGAAGAAGGAAGCGTGTTTGACGCTGGAAGAGCTGGAGACGATTCTGCGGAATTGGGTGCTGGAGACCTATCAGAAGCGAGAGCATACGGAGACGCAGATGGCCCCAGAGGACCGTTGGCGCGGAAGTGGAGTGTTGCCCCGACTGCCGGAAAACGAGGAGCAATTGGATCTGTTGTTATTGCACCCGCGGCGCCGGTATAAAGTGCACCAGGAGGGAATTCGATTCGAGGGGGCGTGGTATCAGCATGCGCTGCTTGGGGATTCTGTGGGAGAGGCGGTGACGATTCGATACGACCCACAAGTTAATGTGAGTGGTCAAGCGGAGCGGTAGGACCTCTGTCCTGCACTGTTTACAACATTCCTCTCGGGGTGTATCTTCTGCTGAAGAATGGTGTGGTGAATAGGTGGAAAGTGGAAGGGAAGAGGATGCAAACAACGACGCCTCCAAAACAGCAGGGAGATACTTCCTCACAGATTCGTCGGGTACGTGGCCAGCCAGGAGACCGCTACGATCTTATTTTTCTCGATCACCAGGATCGGATCATTGTTCCGCTCACAGAATGGTATCGCTTGCGGAAAGAGCAGGGGCCAGAGAGCACGAGAAGGACCTATCTTGCGTGCCTGCAGTCCTACTTTGCGTTTCTGGCAGAGAGCGGATGTCACTGGGATGCTGCTCCAGAGCAGTTGCGTCAAACGTTGATGACCTTTTATCGCGAACGTCTCAAGTGTCACATCCGCCCACAAAGAGGAATGGATACTGTTGAGATTATCTTGACCCGTGAAACGCCGCTGCGAGAGAGTACCCTCAAGGTCATGCGCGCAGCCTTGCGAGATTTGTACCTGGTCATGAAAGAGGCCGGGCTGTATGCGTTTGCGAACCCACTCTCCTCGGATGTGCTTGTTGCGCTCAAGCGTGAACGGGAACGCATGCTGGCGAACAAAGGTGCTCCGGATCAGGCTGGGATACGGGGAGAGACGCATGAGCAATCCCGACGGCGACCAACGGCCTTTCTGCGCCAGCATCAACCCCAAGGGTGGAAGCCCGAGAGACGCAAAGAGTTGGCTGATGTGCGCGAAGGGATCCACAAGGTCATCAATGCCATGCTTGATAGTGAGGTGGTGTCGGCGCGTGAGAAAGCGGTGCTCCACCTGCTGCAATCAACCGGAGCCAGGATTCACGAAATTGCCCACATGACGGTGGGCGGCTACCAAAACACAGGGATGGCCGGTCAGGCGCAGGTCATGAACAAAGGGAGCTATGGTCGCGAGGTCAAGACCATCTACTTTGCCCACAATCCGTGCGTTCAGGTGGCCCTCAACGTGTATTTTGAGCAGATGAGGCCACTGCATGATCCAGAGGGATGCCGTCGACTCAGCGATGTGGCTCCTGACGCTCCTCTCTTCCTCACAGAGCGAGGGACGCCCTATTCTCCGAACGTGTTTTACTGGCATTGGTATCGCCACTATCTATCATGGCAGACGCTGTGTCCGGTGCGTTTTTCTCCCCATGACCTGAGACATTTGTTTGTGACAGAGTATCTGATCAAGCTCAAGCAGGCATGTGGAGCTGGCACAGCCTCCTTTGATGCGGAAAAATATCTCCGTGAACGAGAGGCGTTCGGCAAAACCATTATGGCCTGGCGGAGTATCCACACCATCGATATGTACGATCAGAGCCGTGAAGGAGAAGCGGTTTTTTCTGTCCTGGCAGGCTATCAGCAGGATCTTGCCCAGCGCTGCTACGCGATAGGGTCACCCCAGGCTGCGCTTCCCGCAAAGCCGTGTGTGGTGACCCAGGCAACCGAGGCAGAGCCACGACCCAATCAGGAGGCGACGGTTGTGTGGATGCATGATGAAGAGACGCTCAACTGGATTAAGAGCATGGAACAGCAGGCAGGGCAGCCATGGGAAACGGTGGGAAGAAGGGAGGAAAGAGGGGAATGATGATGCCATCGGGGAGCACTGCATCTGCCACAAGCACATCTGTAGACCAGCCTGATCGTGTGCCACGGCTGCATTTTAACAAGCCGAAGGAGCGGGCAAATCATATTCAGGCGTTTTTGACGTGGCTGCCACCGATGCTGAAAACTGCTCCTGGTATTTGTTGGGAACGGTTGCCCAGCGTCATCATGGGCTATCTTATCAATGCGGTTGACCTGCCAGAGGTGGTTGCCATTACGCTTGCGATTGGCTGCGCGATGGATGCCATGAAGCCAAAGACCTTGTACACGTATTGCATAGCGATCACCAACCTCTTCCGGAGGTTACGCAGAAGCTACGGAATGATGACGCTTGCTGATCTGAGTGAGCGTCGCATTTGGGATGCGTTTGTGGCAGGGAGATTGATCACCAGTGGTGATCTCAACATGCTCAAACGGTACGAAACGTTGGCGTGTGTCTATCAGCGACCCTATGTGGAGGACCTTCCTGAACGGCACCAGGTGATATGGAAGCCCTATCTGCTGCCGAAGCTACCGCGTGGATTTTGTGAAAAACAGGCTCAGCAACAGGCAGTGATTGCAGCCACCGAGGCTCGGCGTAAGGAACAATCGGATGTCATTGTGCCGCTCTTTCCCTTGCTCGTCGAACTTGCCCAACTGCGGAAACAAGCGGCCGAACGCCTGGTCAAGGAATATCGAAGGCTGTGCAGGTGCGCTGAGCGCGGAGAGATTGCGCTGCCCTATCACTTTGCGTATGCAGATCGGCAGTTTTCCGTGGCGGAGCATGCGCAGACGCTGGCGGAGGTCCAACTCATTGAACAGCCCATCACCCTTTCGCTGACGCTCTGGAATCGGACGCAGTGGGTCAAGAGCCATCCAGATCTGTACACGAAAGACGTTCAGAGGCGTGCACAACGGCAAATCGAGGCATATGCGCCGGAGCGCAATGGCTACTTCTTGCAGTACGAAGGACCGCCGGAACAGTTGCTCTGGTGTGGTGACCTCATTGAGAAGCAACACATCAGTCAGCGCCATGGAAAAGACATGGTGGGTACCCGTCGCCCCGGACTCCTGTCACCGGATGCCAGTGTTGCGTACTGGTTTCGATGGGCAAGAGGGCTCTCTGGATCTGTCCTCTTTGAGCCTGAGTCGCTCTACAGAGGAGTGCTTTTTGCCGCAGCGTTGGCGACGCTGTCTCTGACCAATGGAAGTCGCGTGAGCGAACTGCTTCAGGTCAGCGCTTCCCGTTTTGAGACCATCGTGGTGGATGAATTGAAGAACCAGCAACCGACTGGTCGCAAAGTGGGTGTGCTCGTCCAGAAGCTCTTACCCAAAGGATACCAACACGAGAGTGAGCGGCAGTTTTTTCTCATCAGCGAGATGGCAGTTCGCCATCTGAAAGAGATTGCGGAACTGCTGCAATCTGCCCATGGTGGGCGTATCCCCCTGGTGTACCCCGAGGCGTTTGGCAACAAAGCCGATGATTTGGTCGCTGAACCGTACTTTTTTCAATGGGGGCCACCTCAGATGGGCATCTTGGCCACTTCACGGCACAGGATGTTGCTCAGTTGCTGCGTTTTCTCTTCCATGGCCTGACCCTGACTACTCGAGCAGGCGATCCGATCCGTATTGCTCCCCATCTTCTCCGACATGTCCTGGCCACGCACGCAAGAACGGCTCTGAACATCCCGGCAGAGGCGATTGCCTACCTGTTGCACCATCGAGTGCGGTTGGAAGGCTCATCAGGGGTGCTGGCCATCCCGGAAGCGACTGCCTACTACAGCCGTTTACCGGTGGCCCAATTATTGGCATTGCTGTTTGAGATCCAACCGCAACTTTCTTCAGATCAAGGGTGCTCCTATCTCCAAGCCCCCTCGCCTCAAACGTTAGAGCAGATGGATGAGGCGTTGCGCACACAATTTGAGCGCTCCGGCCTGATTGGGCCGACCGTCCTTGGATTTTGCAGTGCTGGCACCTGTGTTCGTCCTGATAACCGGGGAATTTGTGCCAATTGCCGGTATCTGGTGCCTCATTACAGCAATTTGCCCAAAGCTAAGATTTGGCGAAGACTCTACGTGTTGCAAGCCAAGCTTCATGATGATCAGGGACATGCTGTCGATGCAGAGCAAGCCCGTAAGATGGTTCAGTCGATTGATGATGCGATTGGGATCATGGAGATTCAGATTCGTACCCGTCAAGATGGTGGCTATCTCCCATTTGTAGATACCCTGCCGTCAACCCAGGGTGAGGAAGGAGAAGAGCGATGACCCGCCCCTCTGATGATGCGTATGCCCACCTGCGAACGCATGCCGCAGTCCAAAGACAAGCCACAGTTGATCGTCTTCGCCAAGCCATTACACAGCTTGAGGCCGATGGTCGCCCAGTGAATACGTTCACGATTAAAGAAGTGAGTGGCCTGGATTACATGTCCTACTACCGGAATCGAGAAGCCTTCTCACTCTTTCAGGAACATAGTACCCATCTGCGCAAGGAGCGCGAACAGAAATGGGCGAAGCAGCAAGCCGCCAGTCGAGGGAGGCCAAGAAAAACGAGGCAAAGCCAGGCAACGTCGTCCAGAGTCAAGGTGTTGCCTCGCGATCCTCTGCTTGACTACAAACGCTCCCGTCTGGTGGAACTTTTGCATGAGGCGCGTGCCGAACGCGATGAAGCAAAACGGCAGGCACGAGTGGCCCAAGTCGAAGCAGAACAGCAGGTACAAGGAGAACGAACCACATACGAACAGCACTACAACACCCTTCTGCAAGAGCATATGCTCTGTGGGGTGACCATCGCGCGTCTGAAGGCCGAACTTGCCGAGTTCCAAGTCTTCATGGAGCGCTTCCGTTCGGCGCTGCGAAAAGAAGAGTATGACCACTGAACCACTGATCGTCGGAAACCAACCGCCATGTTTCTCGGTGGTACTGCTTTTTTTCTTCCCGAGAGATTCAAGCAAGATGTATCGTCGCGCTCTGGCATTGAAGAAGGTCGAATGCTCTCGTGATTGCATTGCTGTATCCATACATATTGCACTGTGAATGCTGTCAAAGGGAACCTGTGTCGCATGGTATCTAGCACGTTTTATCCACCATCAGGACGAAGGGAGCCAAAGGAGCCAGGCAACGATCGTGGCTCGGGCTAGGTACTGCATGAGGCCGATGCGGTGTAAAACGTGTAACACACGCGTATTTCGGCCATATCGGTGGGTTTCTTCTAGTTGCTATTGATCCACGCTCTTTTGAACTGAAACAGGCGTAGGTCTACCTCTGTTTTAAACAAAGGAAGAGAAGGAGTGTTGATGTTGGTTCTCAGCGGAGTTGTCGTCCATCTCGGCATTGTTATCATGAGGTGTAAATTTTATGATTAAATAGCTCGTTTTTTTTGTTGATCATGTGTTTCGTTTGTGCGAGGCGAGTGAACTGGGCGGCACAGCAGGCTGTTCTGGAGGCCAGCGGACGCGCGGCCTGTGCTTCTGCTTCTTATGGCACGCAGACCACAGTTGAGTGCGACGCGCAGAACGGTACCTGATCCCATCATTGGATCAAGAATAATAGAGTGTTGAGGGAGTTTCTGAAGTTCTTTCAGCGCGATCTCGGGAGCCATACGCGCAGGGAAAGCATGAATAGGCCGAATAGAGACCATTGATGTTAAATCCTTTCAACTATCATTAAGCAAATCATAACATATCTATTGACTCTATTGACTCTATTGCATATTTATGAGCTAAATAGTTGGGCCATGAATAGCAATGCTTTGGAAGATGAAGTAAACGGAGCCTGGAAAACGTGTGGTTACTTCCTCTAAGGAGATCGAGAAGCAAGGAATCAAAAAGAGAGGCTTACTCTGCTGGACGGGGAGGGTTGAAGGGAATTGGGGGATGCGAAAGTGAAAAAAGATGCCCGACATGATCTGTCCTGTGTCTGATCAGCCGTTGTGCTGGACCGAGCCTGCGAGAGGAGAGCTGATGTGTGCTCCTCTCGCAGGGCCCTGCGATCTTGTTTAATTGTTGTGTGTGTATCGTTTCCCTCCACCCAGGGCGTCAAATCATCCGGCGCCCTGGGTGGAGGCGTGTACACGACGTGCCTCGGTGTCGAGGCAAGAACTGGTGCGTCTCTCTCCTCCTGCACGTGTTTTTTTAGTATGCTCCACGGAGAAAGGTGCGTCAAGAGGGTTTCCCTTTTAAACATAGCATAGATGGTGCCATTTTACAAGAGTAGGGAATACGAGCGAATGGTGAGTGGGAAAGAAAAAAGAGCAGCTATCCCTCTCTTCGGGGGGCAGCAACCAGCGCGGGCGGTGCGAACCCACACCTCGTACGCCTGCTTGTTTCTGGGGGAGCTGCTCATTGGGCGCCAGTGGATCCACTGGCGCCCAATCTTGCCTGTTTCCTTATGAGGCCTGCTGTTGTGCGCTCTGTTGCTCTCAGGCAAGGATATGATATTCCTTCTTGACAGGAAACCAGTGACAGGAAACCAGTGACATCATACTCCATGGCCCAGGTGGAAAGGGATATGTCCCTGGCTCGTCACAGGTGAACAGGAGGGCCACGATGGCGAAGACATGAGGGTGGGTGCACGATCGCTGAGTCCAGGAGTGAGAGCCAGCCGTGCGAACCGCGACAACAGTTCAGCTTCCTGAACTGTGCGGGTTATGGGAGCGAGAATGACCGTGGTGGAAGACACATCGGCATGTGCAAACCGATCACGCAGGTGCGGCATCTGATGAAAGCCCTCCCGGTGACGCAGGAGAATAGCTGGGAGAATCCGCGCACGAATGAACGAGAACAGAGTGGGCTGCGGGTGTTCAATCTGTCGGAGGGGGAAGGGGTACAGATGAACGCGCGCACCCAGGGCGTGACCCAGGAACGACTCAGCCAGCAGGTAATGCTCAAGGATCCGAACGGCCTGGTGGAGCGCGCCTGACCACGTGGAATTGAGGCAGGTGAAATACCTCAACAACCTGATCGAGCAAGACCACCGGTTCATCCAACCTTTCCTCAACGCTTGACGAAGCCGGGGATGGGCTTCTTTTCCTTCGAGACAGCGTGGCGAACCGTACAAGGCTTCGAGATGATGAACATGTTGCGGAAAGGGCAAGTCAGCGGGGTGAGCAAAGGAGACAAAAGGAGACATCAGCAGGCAAATCACCTTCATCGCTCACCAGTTTGGAGTGGCTTCCTAAGCTGAACAGGAAGCGAGGTTCACGTCCTCATGTTTCTCCCAGAGTTTTTGCAACACAGCCAATTATCAGGGGTCAGTAGTGCGGGAGTATGTGAGCCGAGTATGTGAGCCAAGGGTGTGGGGAGCTGAGGAGAGTGCTGCTGGTGGTGGTGGTGCGTCGTGCAGCGTTTTGAGGCTGATGAGGGTGGTATGTCAGCGGTGTGGGGAAAGG
>NZ_BNJJ01000001.1 GCF_016587435.1 Dictyobacter formicarum | reverse complement strand
ACAGGACTGCACACCGGGAATTTGACGGATGAGTTGTTCAATCTCGCCTGGCTCGATGCGATAGCCACGCAGTTTGACCTGTTCATCGAGCCGTCCCAGGTATTCCAGGGAGCCGTCAGCACGGTAGCGGACCCGGTCCCCACTGCGGTAGAGCCGTTGCCCCGGCAGGGTACTGAAGGGATGAGGCACAAAGCGTTCCGCGGTCAGGTCAGCACGCTGATGATAGCCGCGTGCCAGACCGATGCCCCCGATGTAGAGCTCGCCGGTGACGCCGATGGGCACAGGTTGCAGGTGGGCATCGAGGACATAGAGCTGAGTCTGTGCGATGGGACGCCCGATGGAGAGAGGCTCATCGGGTAGGCAGGCAGCGATACTGGCGCACACTGTGGTCTCGGTGGGTCCATAGGCATTGAAGAAGTGATGAGTGGTGGCCCACACGGACATGAGGTCGGGATCACAGGCTTCGCCGGCGACGATGAGGGTTTGCAGATCGGGCAGGGTGTTCTCCTCATGGGGCAGGACGGCCAGCGCGGAAGGAGGCAGGGTGAGATGGGTGATGGCCTGCTCGTGCAAGAGGCGGAGCAGATCGGGTCCCGGCAGGAGCTGCTGTTGGGAGGCCAGATAGAGGGTTGCCCCGAGAGGAGCGCCATCATGATCTCGGAGACGGAGGCGTCGAAGCTCAAGGAGGCGAACTGCAGTTCGCGACTGTGAGCGGAGAGGGCAAAGGTGTGTGCCTGAGCGGATGCCAGGTTGCCGATGCCCTGGTGCGTGACGGCGACGCCTTTGGGGGTGCCGGTAGAGCCGGAGGTATAGATCATATAGGCCAGATTGGCGGGGAGGACCGGGCTGTATGGAGCGGTCGGAGGCAGTGCTGAGAGGGAGGACCCGAGCCGATCGAGGTCCAGGCGGGTCAGCATGAGAGAGGGGGAAGGAGGCAGAGGAAGGGAGAGGGTTGAGCGGGAAAGGACGAGGGAGCAGGCAGCATCCTGGAGCAGGAAGGAGAGTCGAGCAGCAGGGAGATCGGGATCGAGGGGGAGATAGGCGCCACCGGCTTTAAGAATGGCGAGCAAAGCGAGGATAGACTCCAGGGAGCGAGGCAGATACACGCCCACGAGCACCTCGGGACCAACGCCATGTGATTGCAGCAGGTGTGCCAGCTGGTTGGCTCGCTGATCCAGAGCCGCATAGCTCAATTGATGTCCAGTGTCATTGACCATGGCTATGGCTTCGGGCGTCTGTTGCACCTGTTTCTCAAAGAGCTGATGGGCGCAGAGGGGATCATTTAGATCCTCTGTGGAGGAGTTCCACTCGACAAACAATTGATGCTGCTCATCCTCTGTGAGCATTGAGATTGCTTCTATGTGTTGTTCGGGTGTTGCTACAAGGCACTGCAAGAGATGCAGCCAGTGATCAAGAAGACGAATTATTGTCGAGCGATCAAACAGATCTTCAAGGTACTCTACAACGCATGAGAGCTCCTCTTCCTGCTCAATTACAGCCACGCTCAAGTCAAACTTGGCTGCTCCACGTTCATTTTCTTGTACTTCGAGATGTAAGCCGGGTAGATCCCCCAAGGGCATGGGTACATTTTGCAGGCTAAAGAGCACACGGAAGAGAGGAGAACGACTCATATCGCGTTCGGGTTGTAAGAGTTCTACCAGCTTCTCAAAGGGGACATCCTGATGGGCATAGGCACCTAATGTCACGGAACGAACCCGCTTGAGGAGCTCCCGGAAGGAGGGGTTGCCCGAGAGATCGGTGCGCAAGACCAGAGTATTGACGAAGAATCCGATAAGATGCTCGATCTCGGCGCGATGGCGATTGGCGATCGGCGTACCCACGGCGATATCTGTTTCCTGCGTGTAGCGGGCAAGCAATAACTGGAAGCTCGCCAGTAAGGTCATAAAGAGGGTCACCCCTTCTTTCTGACTCAGCTTTCGAAGTTCCGCGCTTAGTGAAGGGGGTAACGCAAGAGTGTAACTGGCGCCGCGAAAGGTGGGTAACAGTGGTCGGAGTCGATCGGTGGGAAACTCACTGGGAACCAGTCCATCCAGTTGCTCTCTCCAATAACCTGTTTCCTCTTCCAGTATCTGACCTTGCAACCAGGAGCGTTGCCAGGAGGCGAAGTCGGCGTACTGCAGCGTGATGGCTGGTAATGGATGATTGTTGCTGATCGTTACTCCCTCAATGGTCGTGGCATAGAAGGTATTGAGCTCGCGGACAAAGATGCCATTGGACCAGGCATCCGAGGCGATATGGTGCAGGGTCAAGACCAGGTGATGCTCCGTCTTGTTAAGCCGAAGCAACGTGGCACGGACTGGCAAATCATGGGCGAGATCGAAAAGATGCTGGCCTTCATGTTCAGCAAGCTGGCGGGCGAGGTAAGTTGCCTCCTGTGCGGGGAGTCTGCTGAGATCAACATGCACAAACGTAAAGCTCGTTGCGGGTTGGATGACCTGGACGGGTTGTGTCTGGTGCATCTCAAAGGTAGTGCGCAGGACTTCATGGCGGCTGATGATGGTCTGTAAGCTCTGTTCCAAGGCACGACGATGTAACGCTCCCACTAATTTCAGAGAGATAGATTTATTATAGGCGGTGTTGGTGGGGTCCAGTTGATCAAGGAACCAGAGGCGTTGCTGGGCAAAGGAGAGCGGAAGGGGCTGATCGCGAGAAACGATCTGTAGCGGCGGAATGTGTGCATGACGTTCACCCTGTTGTGCCACTTCGACATGTCGAGCGGCACCTGCAATTGTAGGCTCTGCAAAGAAATCTACAATGGAGAGGTCTACCCCAAAGGTTAGACGTACGCGGGAGACCACCTGAGTCGCCAGTAAGGAATGTCCTCCCAGATTAAAAAAGCTCGCTTGGACGTCCGGGATCGGAACCTTGAGGACGTCCTGCCAGATCGCCTGCATGAGCTCTTCCAGAGGATTTCTGGGGGGATGTACTGATGCTGTGGATTGTGTATGTATGTGTGCGTGTGTCGGGAGTGGTAACTGCTGGCGGTCAATCTTGCCGTTCGACGTCAAGGGAAGGGTGGGCATCCAGATCAGCGCCGGAGGGAGCATATAAGTTGGTAGATGGGCACGTAAATACTGCATGAGCTCTTCTTCGGAGGGTTCTGGTCTTTCGCGCGCCACCAGATAGCCTGCCAGATACGGCTGACCTGGCTCCTCCTCTCGCAGGAGAACGACACTCTCGCGGATCTGAGGATGCGCACCGAGCACAGCTTCGATCTCGGCCAGTTCAATGCGGTAGCCCCGCAGTTTGACCTGGGTATCGCGGCGTCCCACAAAGACCAGTTGCCCATCAGCACGCATGCGCACCAGGTCGCCGGTGCGATAAACCCGTTCGCCCGGTCGTTGCGTCAGGCTCACGAAGCGCTCCTGATTTTGTGCCTGATCTGCCAGGTAGCCAGCAGTGACGCCAGCGCCTCCTATATAAAGCTCGCCCACAACGCCTTGAGGAACTGGTTGCCCCCAGCGATCCAGGACCAGGCACCAGCTATTGGCCAGGGGACGACCGATGGGAACCTCTTCACTTTCTTCGGATAAGTTTATCTCGCCCATGAGCACCCCAATGGTGGTCTCGGTGGGTCCATAGTGGTTGTAGACGCGACAGGTGCCTGCGAGGGCAGCCAGCCGGGAGCGAAGCTGACTGGAGACGCGTTCGCCACCCAGCAGCAAGCGCTGGCGGGGGAGCAACTGGCGCTGCCCGTCCTCGGGCAGAGCGGCGAGCAGGCTGGAGAGGTGGGTGGGCACGATCTTGAGGACATCAATGCGCTGTTCGTGCATGGCCTGCACGAAGGCGGTGGCCTGGGTGATCGTCTCATAGTCAAAAACATGCAGGCAACCACCACTACCTAGCGCGCCGAAGATAGCACTATTGCCCAGGTCAGCAGCCAGGGTAGAGACGGTAGCAAAGTGCCATCCTGCCTGTGCCTGCATGCGGGTCAACAGTCCTTGTGTATAGTTGAGCAGGTTGGCGTGGCGGATCATGACGCCTTTAGGACGCCCGGTAGAGCCGGAGGTATAGATCATATAGGCCAGATCCTCTGCATTGCCAGGCCAGGGCAGATTATCCTGAGGGTAGCTGTGGACCAGTGGTTGGATCTCCTCGAAGGAGAGCAGTGAACCTGACCAGGTGGTTGGAAGGGGCAGATGGGCAGCCACCTCACGTACAGAGAGCAGCAGGGACATAGAACTCTGCTGCAAAACTGTGGCGAGCCGCTCAGCAGGCTGTTCTGGTTCCAGAGGTAGATAGGCGCCGCCGGCTTTGAGGATGGCCAGCAGTGCGACAATCATCAGCCCACCTCGGGGCATGCAGAGTCCGACAAAGGAGCCAGGATGCACGCCCTGTTCGCGCAAGAAGTGTGCGAGCTGATTGGCCTGGGCGTTGAGTTGTTGATAGCTCCACTGCTCCTGCTCACTCTGGAGCGCTGGTGCCTCAGGGGTCTGGACAACCTGGCGCTCAAAGAGCGCATGCCAGGGCTCAGCCGGGATCGGGAGCCTCTCCCCTTGCAGCTGCTGGCCCAGCCACTGTGCTTCTGCTTCGCCGATCATGGGCAACTGGCTCAGCGATGCAGTGGGTGTTGCCAGGACCGCTGCAAGTAAGCGTTGGAGTCCGGCGGCCCAGCGTTGGATCGTGCCGACTTCCAGGCAACTCTGATTATAGTGCAACTCAAGCTGAACCTGTGGGCCGACCTCCAGAAGCGATAATTGGATTAGGAAGGGTTCTTGCCAGCCACTCCGCCGGAACAACTGAAAGCGTACACTACCCGCTGCCGGAAAGGTTTCTGGCCACTGCTCCGCTGTAAAGCTCACGGGAAATGGTGGCATTTCTTCTGCATTAGCGACAAAATAATACTGCCGTTTTCTGGCATCTTCTAACGTCTGGTGGACATGAATGAGTGCGCGTATAAACGGCTGGTCATTTTCCACGTTCATACGCATAGGCACATACCGGGTATACAGGCCAAGTGCATCAGCGAGCTCATCGTAGAAGCGTCCATCAAAAGCCACTCCTATAAAGAAGGACGAAGCTGCTGTAAAACGTGCGATCAGCAGTTGCCAGCAGGTTAGAGCTAGTGCTGTAGGGGTAACATGATAATGTTGTGTAAGTGATGCTATCTGAGTAGAGATCTCTTTCTCCAGATGGAGTGTGTAGATAGCTGGATTGAAATGGTTTGTGGCACGAGTTGTCTCGGATGGTATCTGTATCGTGTTGGTTTCCCTGGCTTCGGTTGTTAACGTGCGCCAGAAAGCCCTGTGTGGTTCCGCATCTTCTTCCTGGAGGAGATCATCCTGCCATGTTGCAACATCAGCGTATTGCAATGGTTCATCGGTCGCTTCTTGTTGTTGTACTAAGGCTCCATAGATTTGAGCAAGCTGGTCCAGAAAAGTGCGGAGTGTGGCAGTATCGGCGGAGAAGGCACTCAATCGTAGCAGCAGCAGATACTGTTCATGTGAGATACGCATTAATAAACATGATACGACTGGCCCCTGTTCAAGATCAAAAGGGAGCGATTGATACTGCTCCCATAATACATCGATCAGGGATTGTTGTGCTGCCTCCCCTCTATTGATGAGATCAATAACGGGACAGTGCAAAGGCATCCAATCTGTTTCAACCTGTATAGGAATATCCACACCTTGCATCTGACCAGCTACCGTACGCAAGATCTCATGCTGCTGCATCATCATCTGGAGAGCACGGTACAAGATATCAATGCGTAGTGTACCTTCAACGCGTACAGCACATTGAACAGAAAATGCTGAATGCTCCCCTGGTATTGACCAGAGACGAGCTTGCTGTAGAGAAAGAGGGGAGCTTTTTGCTGTGAATGTTTGCATCTTACGATCTATTCCTTCTAAATTCACCAGAGAACCATCATGAATTCGATCTTACGCGATAATCGCTCTCACTACACGGATGGTTGGTCTGAGCGGGATTTCCTTCTAAATTTGTTTAATTTTTTTCGTTGCTCTTCTTGCTGTGCTGCCTCTTTGAGCAATCGTTGTTTCTGCTCAGACTCCGAATAGATTGCCAGTGTGTCCAGAAGGGCGTCGCAATGCTCAGGAAGGCCTGCCAGCAATATGAGGAACTGTTCAACCAGCTGCTGCATGACTTTGGCATCACAGACATCAGCACTGTAGTGTAATACACCTCTTATCCCTTGAGGATCTTCATACAGGAAGATAACGATATCAAAATTTACGGTATCGACTTCCATCTCTACTGGACTGATAGTTAAGTCAGGTAAGGTCATAGGTACTAACGGCGTGTTTTGCAGCACGAAAAGTACCCGTATTAACGGGGCATGATTAAGCTTTCGATCTATTTGCACTGCTTCAACTAGCTTTTCAAATGGGAGATCCTGATGGGCATACGCTTTCAAAACATCGTCGCGAACACGTTGGAGCAATTCGCGAAAAGTTGGCTGATTGCTCAGATCGGTGCGAAGCACAAGAAGATTGACAAAGAAGCCAATCAGTTGTTCGGTCTCGCCCAATGTGCGATTGGCGATATCAGTACCAATCACAATATCTGTCTGTCCGGTCGAACGATAAAGCAATGTTTGAAATGCGGCCAGCAGTGTCATAAACAGCGTGACTTCTTCTTGCTGACTCAAAATCATCAGCTTAGTAGAGAGGTCAGGTGAGAGCGCAAACGGAATATGTTCACCTTGAAAGTTATGCCGGCCTGTAGCTGGCAGTTCACCCGGTAACTGTAGTGTTGCGGCACCACGTAATCGTTCACGCCAGTATATTTCTAGTTTGTGTAATACTTCACCCTGGAGCCAGGAGCGTTGCCAGAGGGCAAAATCAGCATATTGTATCGGCAATGGCGCTAATGGTGATACGCGCTTCTCCTTAAAAGCGGTATAGAGCGCCACGAGTTCACGGCTTAACACTCCTGCGGACCAGGCATCGAAAATGATGTGATGGAGTGTAATGGCTAAAATAGCTTCTTCCACATCGACTTTTAGTACCATCATGCGCAGAAGTGGACCATGCTCCAGATTAAAGATGGCTTGCCATTGCTCTTTAAGGAGTGGCAGAATCTTATTATGCCTCACCTCTAGAGGTAGGGATTGCAGATCAACAACGGGCATACTTAACGTAAGGGTTGGAGTAATGACCTGCAATATGTTGTTTTCACGATTTAAGAAGGTTGTGCGTAATATTGCATGACGTTGCACAATCTCCTGGAGGCTCAATTGTAGCGCTGCAATATCAAGTGTTCCCTGCAAACGAATGCGTAATGGAATATTATAGGATGGATTGCCAGGGGCCAGCTGGTCAAGGAACCAGAGACGCTGTTGCGCAAAGGAAAGTGGGAGTGCTTCATCGCCGGTGATATGGTGGATCACTGGAAGCTCTACCAGAAGCCGGTCTGTGTCGCGTAAGATTGTATCTATTTGTTCTGCTTGCTGTGCTATCGTTGGTTTTTCGAATATGACCTGGAGTGGTAACCGAATGCCGAATGTCGTCGCGATCCGTGAGAGAAGTTGAGTAGCAAGCAATGAATGTCCACCCAGGCCAAAGAAACTATCATGAATACTGACTCTTTCCAGATGTAATAACTGTTGCCATAGCTCGGCCAAGTGTGTTTCTGTCCTGCTTTGCGCCATATCTTGTGGCGGGACGGAATCAACAGGTCGCTTTTTCCACCTTCTGATGATCTGGAGCACCCGTTCAGCAGAAGAGAGTTCGTGGGCAATACGTAATATATCCTGCGGTACTATTTGCATCGGACCAGGTATCGTAATGGCATCTGTCGCTTGCTTTGCTTGCGCGACATCCTCATTCCGCGGTATATTGTCATTTTCTATTGCTGGCACAGCTGTTTCTTCGAGAAGAGGGTAACTCAGATTGACCAGCGAGGCTGAAGAGAAATCGTAGGTTATCACTCCATTTGCGTCAGCTTGTTTGCTTTCTGTTTGTACCTGCTCAAGAAAGTCAAGCGCTGGCTTATTTTTTTCGCTCGGCTGAAAAGGAATAAGGACACGTTGCAGCCCCATCTTTTGCGCCCGCATTCCCAGGTATGCTAGCATACGATGCTCAACACCTCGGCCCATACTGCGGCAACTCATCAAGAAGGTGTCAACAACGAGCGCCTCATCATGCAAGGCAAAGAGCATAACACCGACCTTGCCATAGTCGCCAAAGCGATCACTTACTTCGACCACCAGCCCTTCCTGACCGGGCTTCGATAGATAGTGGGTGATTTCATTGGCAGAGTATCGACGCATTGTCGTATTGAATTGATTTGTACGCTGGGTTAATTGCGCAACACGGGCCAGATGAGACTCGCCAATGGGATTGATATGTATCTCCAACTCAAGTCCGGCTAGAAATTCCTTGAAGGTCGGTGCCTCTTGTTGCAAGCGCAAGCGAGCACTATTCTGCTGATACATTTCTGTGCGCTTACGATCCTCCTGTGTGAGGCGTAAATGGTCAAAAAGCCAGATATGCTTTAAGTATTCTGACCATTGAGTTGTCTCAGGAGGCAGTAGTAATGTGAATACCTGGGGGCAATATTGTTGTACCTCGGCACATTCTAGCGGGTTATCATCAATGAAAATAAAGCTATCCATGCCAAGTTGTAGTTCCCGGGCCAACTCCAGTAAATTTTGAGATTTTGCCTGCCAGTTGATATGATTGGCGACGAGATGTTTGAGCTGTAAAGGCATCTCGGGGCGTTTCGCGAATACATCAAGTACATCCGACATATTATTTTTGCTACATAAACAGATCAGCATGCCCGCTTCTTGCTGAGCAACGAGAAAGCGTTGCAAGTCGAGATAAGGCGCACTTAATTCAACACCCATCGCTCCATCCTCACCACAGACTCCTTTCCATAGTGTGTTGTCACAATCCACCGCTATTACTTTGTATGGGCGACGATAAAGTGCCGCGATCTTGCGGATAATGAACGTACCCAGGGCAGTGAAAAATTCGGGCGTATAGGGAATATGTCCGGCTTCGTCACTAACTGGATCATACGATACGTCCACAGGATACATTTCAGCTATTTCGGTCGATGTGATTACGTGCACTCCATCACTGGAGCTTAATTCTGAGGAGAGGATCTGCTCCATATTGTTGAAGAGCTCCTGGTATACCTCGTTATTCAGAATTGCCGGGGAAGGAGGGCAGATACAAAGCAAATGTGGCACGGTATTTTGCTGTGCTGCGTTCATTAACACCCGCGCGAGATCTTGCACATTGCGCTCGACCTTTGCGGGGCTCTCTGGCCGATACTCAATAGCCACACGTCCATCAGATGTATCATCTATTATGCGTAGCCAGTCTTCAAAGCGTACAAGGAGAATGTTAACACCGTCATGATTGCGCTGTATGAGGCTGTCTGCATCTAACAACTGCTGAAAGAGCTGTTGATAAGGGGCAAAGTGAACCTCTGTTGGCCAGTTCAGTTCATGGGACCACCAGGCCAGCGGCTCTTCCAGTGTCTCAGCTGTAAAAGTCGCAGTCACCGTGATTTGTCGCGGAGGATGGGATTCTACATCATATGTACGGTTCTGTGCCAGTTTGTTCAAGAGCAATTGCTGTTCTTGTTCACTCATTACTGGTAAACTTGCCAACCGTTCATGCGGGGTGTCAATGATTCCTTTGAGCAGCGTATGCCAATGGTCTACCAGACTGGTTATCGTTGCCCTATCAAACAGGTCGGTATTATACTCAATGACTCCCTCCAAGCCATGTCGTCCATGATTCAGGAAGAGGTTAAGATCAAACTTTGCAGTTTCGGTCTCTATCTCTAGCTCTGCGGGGGCAAGCCAGGTACTCTCTTTTGCCATGTTCGGATCGTCCTGAAGTGTGAACATGACCTGGAAAAGTGGCGAATGGCTGAGACTCCGTTCTGGCTGTACTATTTCCACTAATTTCTCAAATGGAAGATCCTGGTGCGTATATGCTCCCAGCGCGACTTTACGTACACGCTGCAAGAGCTCAAGAAATGTTGGATTGTCAGAGAGGTCAGTGCGCAATGCCAGGGTATTTGCGAAGAAACCGATGAGACCTTCAAGTTCTACTGTGTTGCGACCAGCGACAGGCGTGCCAATCACAATATCTTCCTGGCCGCTATAGCGGAAGAGGAGGGTGAGAAAAGCTGTCAGCACTATCATAAACAGCGTGCACCCTTGCTCTTGACTGAGATTTTCCAGGGCCTGCGTTATCGCATCGGATATAAAGATGGCTTGATGTCCACCCCGATATGTCTGTATGGCTGGGCGAGGACGATCCGTTGGTAGTTCCAGATGTGTAGGGGCACCGGCAAGATGCTGTAACCAGTAGGCAGACTGGGCATCCAGGATCTCACCCTGCAACCACTGACGCTGCCAGAGCGCAAAATCAGCATATTGTACTGGTAATTCAGGCAAGCGCAGGTTCTCCCCCGTTCGAAAATCATCATAGAGTGTTGATAGCTCATGTACCACAACTCCTCGTGACCAGCCATCGGAGATGCTATTATGAAATGTGAGGAGTAGAACGTGAGACTGTATTTCCGTGTGGAACACACAGGCGCGGAAGAGCGGCCCGCGTGCCAGGTGAAATGCCTGGTGTGCCTCCATCTCTACCTGGCGTCGTAGTTCGGTTTTCCTCACGTTTTCAGAGAGTCCACTGAGATCGATAATCGGGAATGGCACATGCAGCGCAGGGGCAATAATCTGATAAGGTTCTTCTTCCAGCATTATAAAGGTAGTGCGGAGTATTTCGTGCCTGCGTACTATCTCATGCACACTCTTTTCTAAGGCCTCTATGTGTAGAGGTCCTTTTATCTTAAATGGGGCAATGATAGTATAGAAGGTGTTTCCTGGCTGGAGTTGATCCAGGAACCACATGCGTTGTTGTGCGAAGGAGAGTGGCGCCTTCCCCCTATGTTCAGTAGGTTCCAGTGGTGGTAATTTCACTCCCTGTTCTGTACGTAATGCCTCCTCGACTACAGCACAAAATTCACCCGTGGTTTCAGTTTCGAATAAGGTGTAGATGGGTACTTCTACGCCCAGCGCCTGACGAATACGCGCAATGACCTGAGCTCCCAGCAGAGAATGTCCGCCGATTTCAAAGAAATTATCTTGCGTGCTTATCCGCTCTAACTGCAAGATATCTGCCAGTATGTTGATGACAAGTTCCTCTACCATCGTGCGTGGAGCTCCATAGTTTTCATCTTCCGTGACGGTTTCTACCGGTTGTAGCGCGGCAAGTGCCCGACGATCAATTTTTCCGTTTGCGCTCAATGGTAAGGCTTCCAGGATGAGAAAAATGCCTGGCAACATGTACTCCGGGAGGAACTGCCTCAGGTGCTGGCGTAGCTCTACGATGTCGGGAACTCCATCTCGACCGACGACACAGGCAACCAGGCGTTTATCCTCCCACTGTTCTGCCTGTACGACAACTGCGCATTCCCGTACGCCAGGGTGTTGACCCAGCACTGTCTCGATTTCACCCAGTTCAATACGATAACCGCGTACTTTAACCTGCTGGTCGATACGACTCAGGAAATCAATCGTGCCATCTGGCAAGTACCGTGCGCGATCACCAGTCTTGTAGAGGCGCATTCCAGGTTCAGCACTGAAGGGATGAGGGATGAATGTGCTAGCTGTCAGGCCCGGCTGTTTGAGATAGCCTCTCGCCAGCCCTCTACTTCCTATATATAGTTGCCCGACAACTCCAACTGGTACGAGATTGAGATGAGTATCAAGAATATATACCTGCGTATGACTGATAGGACGTCCAATGGGTGGCTGCTCTGTCATCTGTTCTGTGCAAGTCGCGATCGTGGCACAGACAGTGCTTTCAGTTGGCCCATAGGCGTTGAAAAAGTTTCTGCCCGTTATCCAACGTTGCATAACATTGGCAGGGCATGGCTCGCCAGCAACTATAATTGTTTGCAGGTCCGGTACGGCTTGAGGCTCGATCACGGTCAATGCAGATGGTGGTAAGGTAATCAGTGAAATGTGCTGTTCCGTCAAGAGCTCTACAAGTGGTTGTCCTGGGAGCAGTGACTCTGATCGGGCCAGGCAGAGACGGGCTCCCATACAAAGCGCCATAAACATCTCTGAAATGGCGGCATCAAAGCTTGTGGATGCAAATTGCAGGATATGGTCGCTGGCCTGTACACCAAAAGTATGCGTCTGTGCTTCGACAAGATTTACTATCCCTGCGTGAGAGACGAGCACTCCTTTGGGTTGCCCCGTCGAGCCAGATGTGTAAATGATATAGGCAAGAGTATTGATATCGTTCGTTTGCTTCAGGTTTTCTTCGTGCTGATTGGCTATCTGAGACCAATCGCGCTCAAGTATAATTTCCTGGCCTGTGCTATGGGCTGGAAGAGCATGCCTGCTCTGTTCCTGTACGATTAATCGCGAGATTTGAGCATCTTCCAATATAAATACCAGACGATCTTCTGGATAATCAGGATCGAGCGGTACATACGTCCCGCCTGCTTTCAGTACACCGAGCATGCCTATAATCATTTCCAGGGAGCGTTCCATACATACACCAACCAGCACCTCTGGTCCAACTTCTTGTGTCTGGAGATAACGCGCAAGTTGATTTGCTTTGCGATTGAGTTCCCGATAGCTCAATTGCGTATGTTCCAGGCTGATGGCAATGGCATCTGGTGTTTGTGCGACCTGCTGCTCAAACAGTTCATGCACAAAGATCGGTGAATGATCATCTGGGAATTTTATATGTGGGCTATTCCACTCGGTCTGTATCAACCGGGATTCAGCCGACGTTAAGAGCGGAAGTTGTGAAAGGCGTGCCTGGGGATTGGAAACGATAGCTTCTAACAATGTCTGCCAGTGACGAAGGAGCCGTTCGATGGTTGCGGGTGCAAATAATGCCGTATGATATTCTATCGTCGCTTCAATGCTATCAGGTAGCTCTATCATATCCAGCGTAAGATCCTGATCTGCCGTTTCCACGTTCATTGGGAGGACATTGAGTGTAAGATCAGCCACCGAGATAGGTGCCATTGGAGCATTCGGCAAACGTAGCAGCACCTGTATTAAAGGAGCACGACTGGTATCGCGTTGGGGATTGAGCGTCTCTACTAATATGTCAAATGGAACACCCTGGTGCGCATACGCTTGCAGGCATACCTCGCGTATCCGTCCGAGTAGTTCCTGGAACGTTGGATCACCAGAGAGATCTGTGCGTAGTACCAATATATCGACAAAAGGACCAATGATAGGTTCGATATCGTTGTTATTACGGTTCGCTACTGGTGTACCAACCAGGATATCTTCCTGCCCGCTATACCGGGAGAGCAAGAGCTGGAAGGCGCCCAGCAATGTCATAAAGAACGTTACCCCCTCTCGCTGACTCAGCAGTTTGAGATCCCGCAATAACGTTCCTGGCAATAGAAGACGTTGTCGTGCACCTCGATATGCCGGAGTCGTTGGACGAGGATAGTCTGTTGGCAGTTCTAATACTGGCAGATCACCTCCCAGTTTATCGCGCCAGTAGTGAAGATGTTGCTCTAGCGCAGCGTCTTGCGCGAGCTGCCAGGTCGCAAAATCAACATATTGCGTGGTCAACGCCGGTAATGGAGATGACTGACCATGCATGAAAGCTGTATAGAGTGCTGAGAATTCATTGAGAAACACGCCCATTGACCAGCCATCCGAGATAGCGTGGTGCATATTCAGCAGCAGCACATGTTCTTCCTGTTGATGTTGTGAATAATCTGGACGATGAAGGCGGATGATGGTGGTACGGAGGAGCGGTGCCTGCGACAGATCAAAAGGACGTCTGGCTTCCTTAGCAATATAGTCTGTCAGCTTGCTTTCTTGTTTATGTGCTGGTAACCCATGAAGATCAATCAACGGAAGGGGCACGCGCAGCGATGGCATGATGCGTTGCACCGGTTCACCATCGATCTCGACAAAGTATGTTCGTAATGCGGCCTGACGACGAATAATTTCTTGCAAACACTGGTCCATCTGGACCAGATTCAGCGGCCCTTGAATTCGAATTGCCAGCGAGAT
The DNA here is from genome assembly GCF_016587435.1 of Dictyobacter formicarum. Next base: position 605,721 of record NZ_BNJJ01000001.1, on the reverse strand, counting down.
ATTCAGGATAGGATTTCCTGGCTCCAGCCGATCCAGGAACCATAGTCGCCGCTGCATAAACGAGAGCGGTGCATCTACGACTGGTGGCTCTGGCTCCAGCTCCTGAATAGCGACCTGCATCTGCGGTTGGCGCAGACTTTCTATGCACCGGGCTATACCAGCGATGGTTCCGGCTGTAAAGAAGTCCTGTAAGGTAAGATCAACGTGTAATAAGGTATGCAACTGAGAAAGGACCTGAACGGCTAACAGGGAATCTCCTCCCAGATCAAAGAAACCATCATCAATGCCGATACCATTGATGCCAAAAAACTGCTGCCAGATGGACACCATGCTCTGTTCAAGTTCGTTACGAGGAGCCTTATACACTGCTGGTAGTTGTGGACGATCATGTTGAGCTGTGGTGGTGGTTGTATCTGGTGGTGTCTCTGCAATGGTAGCATTTTGTTGCGCTTGCTCAACAGCTTCCTGTGTCTCCTGCTGTAAGCTATTTCCTTCATTTTCACTCTGATTGGGGATAGCATGGTGAGTGACAGTCTGTGTCGAATTCTCGATGCAGTAGCGTTTTCGTTCAAATGGATAGGTTGGCAGAGGAATACGCCGATGCTGGTCTCCCGACAGATTTTCCCATGCTATGGATACTCTGCTCAGCCATAAACGCCCCACAGATGCTAAGATAAACGCCTGATCGGAATTTTTTGCCCCTTTTGCGTGTGGAAGCGAGGCAGCGATCAGTGCTCCTTGTGTGTCTCCTCCCATTCTGGATTGTTGTGCCTTAACGAACGTCCCCAGTGTACGACCTGGACCGACTTCCAGGAAAACCCGGTCTTTTTCCTGGAAGAGTGTGCTTACCCCATCGGCAAAACGGACCATTTCACGCAGATGCTGGCCCCAGTAACCTGGATCGGTCGCCTGATCCTGGCTGATCCAGGTACCACTTACATTGGAGATATAGGGAAGTTGAGGTGCATGCAGTGAAAACTGAGCAACCTCTTCCACAAAGCTCTTGATGATAGGCTCAACCATCGAAGAATGAAATGCATGTGAGGTATGTAAATGTGAATAAAATGCTCCTTGTTCGCTGATCGTCTGGATAAACTCTTCAATGTCTTCCTGGGTGCCTGATACAACACATTGCTCCGGTGTATTGATCGCGGCTAGGGATAGGCGTTCATTCAGGAAAGGACGAATTTCTGTGGGTGGTAAAGACACTGCAAGCATTGTCCCCGGTGGCAACTGCTGCATCAAACGCCCACGTAGAGCAACGAGCCTTAAAGCATCTTCCAGAGAAAAGACCCCTGCCAGACAGGCTGCAACGTATTCGCCAATACTATGACCGATCATTGCGGCGGGTGTAACGCCCCAGTGTAACCAGAGTTGGGCCAGCGCATACTCTACTACAAAAAGCGCAGGTTGCGTCAGTTGGGTCTGATTCAAGCGCAGACGCGCTGACTCGGCCTCTGCCTCATCTGGGTAGAGGACGGATCTCAGGTCCAGACCCAGGGAAGGCTCCAGGAGTTCAGCACATCTATTTATCTCAGCCCGAAATACCGCTTCCGTGTGATAGAGCTCTCTGGCCATATTGCTATATTGTGCACCCTGACCTGGGAACATAAAAACTACAGAGCGAGAGCTTGCCTCACCGGCAGCAGTGAGCAGCTGTGTAGGATCGGAAGATTCGAGCATCTGAATAGCATCGGACAGACTACGGCAAACGAGCGCACTGCGATGATTGAACGGTTTGCGTCCAATCTGAAGGGTGTAAGCTACATCGGCCAGCTCCAGTTCGGGATGCTGTTGTAGATATTGCACCAGATTGATGCGCGCCTGTTGGAGCGCTGTTTCGGTTCTGGCTGAAAGTACAAGCAAGTGCGACTGAGAAGCCGGTGCGGCTGCAGGTACTGATATCGGTGGCTCCTCAAGAATGATATGTGCGTTGGTGCCACCAATACCAAAGGAACTTATGCCTGCCCGGCGTGGGCTGCCATCGGTCTCCCAGGGAGAAAGGGTTCTATTAATATAGAAAGCACTCTGCTCCAGATTAAGGGCAGGGTTGGGGGTGACCACATGGAGGCTGGGGGGAAGCATATGCTGATTCAACATTTTGACAGTCTTGATTAGACCGGCGACACCTGCCGCTGCATCCAGGTGCCCGATATTGCTTTTGACGGATCCCAGCGCGCATTGCCCGGCTGTGATGTGCGAACCATACGCCTGTTGGAGTGCGGCGACCTCAATAGGATCTCCTATAGGCGTACCTGTGCCATGAGCCTCGATATAGCGTATGGTTTGTGGATCAATGCCAGATGAGGAGAACGCTTCTGTAATGACCGCTGCCTGACCCTGTACGCCTGGCGCTGTGTAACCCACTTTCTGCGCTCCATCATTATTGATTGCAGAGCCACGAATGACGGCCTGGATGGTATCCCCATCAGCCAGCGCATCGGCCAGGCGTTTTACAACAACGATGCCGACACCCTCACCTCCAACAATCCCCTTCGCATCCTTATCGAACACCCGGCAATGCCCATCAGGAGACATGATGCCCCCTTCTCGATAGAAGTAGCCTATCTTTTGAGGGAAACGCACTGAGACTCCGCCCGCAAGAGCCATGTCACATTTTCCGGTGCGCAAGCTTTCGCAGGCCATATGCACAGCCACTAATGATGTTGAGCAGGCTGTCAGTACCGTGACGGCAGGACCACGCAAATTTAACTTATAGGCAACACGTGATGTTAAAAAATCTGTACTGTTACCCAACATCATCTGGTACTGATCTACAGTACCATCAAGAGCGGCATTGCTAAGCAAATTACGCGCGAAATAAGTGCTGTTCGTTGCGCCACCAAAGACGGCGATGCGGCCATCATAGCCGTCAGCATTATATCCAGCATCCTCAAGTGCCTGCCAGGCACACTCCAGGAAGATGCGTTGCTGTGGATCAATGATCTCAGCTTCACGTGGAGTATAGCCAAAGAATGAGGCGTCAAACCATTCAGCATCCTCTAGCAGTGCACCGGCAGGAACATAGTGTTTATCGCCCAGCAACGCAGGATCTACGCCTGCCGATAGCAATTCTTCTTGCGTAAAGAAGGTGACTGATTCTTTGCCTTCCTGTATATTGCGCCAGAACTCGTCGATATCTCTGGCTCCGGGGAAGCGCCCTGCCATACCGATAATTGCGATATCAGATGAGGAAGGAACCGGAGCCCCTGGCTCCTTCCTCATCTGGTGCTGATCGGCGGGGGACACCTCTACGTGTGCCTCCTCGGGTTGCAGGTACTCGATCAATGCTCTGATGGTGGGATATTCAAATAGATCGACCATTTTGATATCGATCTGCAATCTCTCGCAAAGTTTCGTATGTACCTGGGCCATAATCAGGGAATGTCCACCTAATTCGAAGAAGTTGTCGTCTAAGCCTATCTCCTCCATCTGAAGTTCCTCTTGCCAGATCTCGGTAATAATATGCTCAATTCTGGTACGAGGAGCGATATATGCAGCATCCAATGCCGGGCGTACTGCTTCCGGGTCGGGAAGTGCCTTTCGATCTACTTTTCCATGAGGATTGAGCGGCAACGCAGATAGCTGCACGAAGGCAGAGGGAATGAAGTAATCAGGGAGGCGCTCTTTCAAAAATGTATAGGCTTCACTTGCTGAAAGTGTTATATGCTCTTTTGTTACGATGTAGGCTATAATACGTTTATCAGTAGGTGTATCTTCACGCACTACTACTACGCATTCACGCACCGCGGGGTGGAGGGCCAGCACCGTTTCAATCTCGCCGAGTTCAATACGGAAACCACGTACTTTTACCTGATGATCTACTCTTCCCAAAAACTCAAGCGTCCCATCAGATTGATACCGTGCTACATCGCCTGTTCTATAGAGGCGTGCGCCCGGAGTATCGCTGAAGGGATGGGGAAGGAAAGCGGCTGCTGTTATTTCTGGGCGATAGAGATAGCCACGTGCCAGACCGGCACCACCAATATAAACTTCGCCAGGTACTCCCACCGGAACTGGTTGCAACGCAGCGTTTAGAAGGTAGATCTGTGTATTATTGATAGGGTGTCCAATGGGTGGGTGGGACATATCAGGAGAACACGGCATTATTGTGGCGCACACCGTTGCTTCTGTTGGCCCATAGGCATTTATGAAGCGTCTGCCAACTGACCAGAGCGATATCAGTTCGACTGTACATGCCTCTCCTGCTGAGACAATCGTTTGCAGATGTGGCAATTCGGCATATGGCAAGGCGGACAGCGCGGTGGGGGGCAGTGTAACAGATGTAATTGCCAGAGACTCCATTGTTTGCAGCAGACTGGCACCCGGCAGCAACGTTTCTTTGCTGCCTAAATAAAGTGTTGCATTTGCTAATAGTGTTGCAAATACCTCAAAGACCCAGGCGTCAAAACCGAACGATGAAAATTGGAGCACATGACTGTTGGCTTTTAAGTCTAAGAACTGAATCTGTGCCTGTGCCAGGTTGTTCAGTCCCCAGTGCTCTACCATAACACCCTTTGGCACACCCGTTGAGCCAGACGTATAGATAATATATGCCAGATTATGCGGGCTGACCTGGACGGAAGTATTGGCCAATGGGGTAGCAATGATGCTCTGCCAGCCTGTATCCAGGCAGATCACCTGGATATCCGAGATCAGCAGTTGCTTCGCCAGATGCTCTTGCGTCAACAATAATGATAATTCTGCATCTTCAAGCAGAAATTTCAGGCGTTCATTTGGATAGGCTGGATCAAGAGGAACATATGCTGCGCCGGCTTTGAGTACTCCCAGGACTGCGATGAGCATATCCAGTGAACGCTCTACACAGATCCCCACGCGCTGCTCCGGACCTATTCCCTGTTGTGTGAGAAAATTTGCCAGTTGATTCGAGCGATGATGTAGTTCTCTGTATGTGATATGCATGTCCTCAAACACAACTGCAATGCTCTCAGATCTTGTTGATGCTACTTGCTCAAAGATCTTATGAATGGGAAGCACTTCATATTCACTGGCGGTCTTGTTCCATTCCACGAGAATTTGCTCTTGCTCAGCTTGAGAGAGCATTGCTATCTCTGTGAGATGGTATTGTGGCGTTGCCGCGATATGTTCGAGAATTGTAAACCAGTGTTTTAGTAAGCGGTCGATGCTTGTTTTATCAAAGAGATCTGTGCTGTACTCGACATTGCCTTCGACTTTCCCATCCCCTTCTATGATCTCAAAGGTTAAATCAACCCGTGCTCTGCCATTCCCAAGAAAGGCTGGAGACGTCGTCAATCCAGCCAGCTTTGCATTCATCCAGGAGGCTTGATGCATCGAGAATACCACCTGAAAGAGAGGAGAATGGCTAAGATCGCGCTGGGGGAGAAGGGCTGTTACAAGACGATCAAATGGTACATCCTGTTGAGCGAGGGCAGCAAGCACTGCTTTGGAGACCCGCTCTATAAATACTAGAAATGTTGGATTGCCTGAGAGATCAGCACGGAGGACCAGCGTGTTCACAAAGAACCCGATAAGGTTCTCTATTTGTGCCTCCCCACGATTAATCATCGGTGTGCCAATTAACATATCATCTTGCTCTGTATAGCACCAGAGTAGCACCTGAAAAGCCGCTAATAAAATTGTATAAAGCGTTGCGTCTACTTGTTGACCCAGTGTTCGCAACGCATCGACGAGGGGGTCAGGCAAGATAAAAGGAACATGTGCTCCTTGATACGTTTGCACGGCCGGACGGAGACGGTCGGTCGGAAGTTCCAGTATCTGAGGCGCACCGGCGAGCAGATTCTCCCAATATGCGAGCTTTTCTTTGAGTACATCACCCTGTAACCATTGCTGTTGCCAGACGGTATAATCAGCATATTGTAATGGCAAGGGTGCTAGAGAGGGAGCATCACCACGGCAAAAGGCGGAATAGAAGGTAGATAGTTCGCGGAAAAATATGCCCATGGACCAGCCATCGGCAACCAGGTGATGGACCACAACGAGAAAAAGGGCCTCGTCTTTTGCCAGTTGATAAAGTCTGGAGCGCACCAACGGTCCATGCGCAACGTCAAAGGGGTGTCTTACTTCATCTTCAGCCAGTTGTTTTACCTGTGGTAACCGTTGGGAAGCAGCGATGCTATGGAGATCAATAGCAATGAGCTTAAAAGGCTGCCAGGGATGTACATATTGTATTGCCGTACCATTCCGCACTGGAAAAGAAGTACGTAATATCTCATGTCGTTGTGTAATGGCTCCGAGGGCCTGTTCCATAGCTTCCAGGTTGAGCTGGCCCTGGATATATATGGCGCATGATTCGTTGTACAGTGAGTTTTCAGGATTGAGTCGCTCAATAAACCAGAGGCGTTGTTGGGCAAAGGAGAGAGGAATCTGTTCCTGTGAGGTGCGAGCCATCAGCGGCGGGGGGAGTAACGTTGATGGTGGCTCCTCTTTGGCCGTAGTGAAGTGATTGGTCGCATTGCCGTCTTTCTGGTAAGCCAAAGAGGATGTTTTTTCGCGTTGTATGAGTCTCTCTTGCATACGTTCTAACGCGACCACAGCTCGCTTCAAAGGCGATAGTTGCTCATGATCTGAGATAAATGTATTGAGATGGTCCAGAACCGCATGCTCTGAAAGACCAAGCAGTGTTTGATAGGTAATGGAAGGATCTTCAATTTGCGCCCGAAGCTCGTAATGATCGAGCTTCGCCTGCATACGCTCCAGAGCCAACACTGATCTTTTCAGGAGGGAAAGTTGCTCTAGGGGATGATCAAGGCCGCTCATTCAATATCTCCTCTATCATAGTTAACTTATTGGTGAGCAAGGTTTCCACCTCTGGCTCAGAGAGTTCATGTATAATCTTTGCTATATGTGGCGTAGGATGCGTATCAGGCTCCTGTTTCCGGTGTTTTTGACGCAACAGCTCATGGCTAAGATAATGAGCCAGGCTTCCTACTGATGGATGGTTAAAGATCGCGGTGGCAGGCAATCGCAACTCAAGACTTTGCTGTAATCGATTAATGAGTTGCGTGGCTGTCAAAGAATCTATTCCCAACGAAACGAAGGACTGTGATTCCTGTACTACGGCAGGGTCAATTTCTAATATGTTGCTCAACTCTTCCTTTATATAAGCGAATAAAAGTTGGGGCCATTGTGCCGAGGAAGCTGTCTCTAGCCCTGGTAAATGGGGGCGTTTCGGCTCTGCTTGCGAAAAGACCTGCTCACGCCTTTTCATGTGCCTGGTTTCAGGTGGCGTGCTGATATCTTCATTGTTTAGCCAATCTAGCCAGAGACGTTGTCTTTGCCAGGGATATGTTGGCAGGCTGACGCACTGACTATCTTGTGGTGAGAGCACAGACCAATCAATGGTATAGCCAAGTATATAGAGCCGGCCCAGTGCGAGTAACGCTGTATGCTCTCCTGGCTTCTGCTTCGACTGTATACTCTGCGCGGAATACATCTGGCTTTGGTCCTCTACCGCGCGAGCATAATTGCTTGCCTGCACTTGCTGTATAAGCGTATCTGCGGCCGAAGTTGTTTCAGCCTGGAACAAAAACTTCCCGGGTAACTCATGTGTAAAATTGGGCGATTGATGCGCAAGCACTTCATCAAGGATCTGAGCCGCTTCATGGGTGGTAGAAGCTATCAACACCAGGCGATATTTATGGTGATTGCGGCGAACGCTGGCGGTGTAACAAATATTCTGCCAGGAACTTCTTGTTGTCGTAAGCATCTCTTTGAATGAGATGCCCAGCGACAGCAGTGCTGGCTGACTGGCTGCTGAGAGGGGTAAGATCCGTAATTGCGGCTTCTCATGAGCAACTTCTGTTTGCACATGAGCCACATTGTAACCTTCCAACACTGCATGCGCATTCGTTCCAGTCAAAGCCTGTGCTGAAACTCCTGCCAGTAGTTGGCTTTTTCTCCTCGCTGGCCAGGATGTCAGTTCTCTCTGAGGAGCAAGTTGAAGCTCGGCCAGCGGAATGTCGGGATTGACAGTCTGAAGATTGAGCGTTGGAGGAAGTTCCTGGTGGTACAGGGAGAGTGCAACTTTGATGAGACCAGCAATACCGGATGCGGCCCCGAGATGCCCTATATTCGTCTTTACAGATCCTAAAAAACACTGCTGTTTGCGTTCGGGATGCAGACCAACCACATTACCAATTGCTTTTGCTTCTACCGCATCTCCTTTGAGAAAGCCTGTGCCGTGCAGTTCTATATAATCTACTTCGGCAGGATTTACCCCGGCCTTGCTATATGCCTGTCTTAGCAGGTTTTCCTGCGCCTCCTGGCTGGTAGCCATAATCCATTCGTTATGTCCATTATGGTTAACGGCAACACTGCGAATCAAGGCATAAACTCGATCAGTCGGTTGCACTAATGAGAGCGGTTTCAGAATTACCATGCCAGCGCCTTCTCCCAGCACGAAACCATCTGCACTTGCATCCAGCGTACGGCATCGTCCTGTACTAGATAGTAAGCCTGTTTTACTGGCGATAATCCAGCTATCAGGAGAAAGGTGCAAATTCACGCCACCTGCCAGGGCCAGGGTAGCCTCACCCGTCCATATGCTCTGGCAGGCTTGATGGAGCGCTGTCAGAGAAGAGGCACACGCTGTATCCAGTGAGATACTTGGCCCTTTAAAATCAAAGAAATAGGAGAGACGGTTGGAGGCAAAAGCAAAAGGCGTTCCTGTTGCCGTATACCCATCAAGGCGGGACCAGTTACGCGCCTGCAAGCGCAGGTAATCATTCCAGTCAATACCTACAGCAACACTGGTTTGTGTTCCTGCTACTGTGCCAAGTGGGATTCCGGCATCTTCCAGTGCTTCCCAGGTTACCTCAAGCAGCAAACGATGCTGAGGATCCATGTAGCGCGCCTCACGTGGGGGGATATGGAACATACGCCAATCAAATTGATCAATATCCTCTAGCAAACCTCCCCATTTGCAGGCTATCTTTCCTGGTTGGAGCGGGTCTGGATCGTAGAGCGCTTCTGCATTCCAGCGGTATGCAGGAACCTCACTGATAGCTTCTTCTCCTTGCTGTAACATTTGCCAGAACGCTTGAGGATTTTTGGCTCCGGGAAAGCGGCAACCAATGCCAATGATCGCAATAGGTTCCTGTTGAGTCGTTTGCATGCCTGTTTTCTCCACCGCAAATTGTATCCCTGGTCTCTAGCGCTGTTTTATTTCTGTGATACATGGTTAAGTATGGCAGCGGCAGCGGCACGATAGCCACCAGCAACCTTAATTTTGTCGCTCATGAGCAGCGCTTGCTCTTTATACTTTCTCTCATGAAGAACCTGCATGGCGGACTCCCGTAGCGAGCTTGCTGAGACATGTGGCTTTTCTATAGCTAAGCCCAACATCAGATCTTGTACTCGTTTTGCATTCACAAATTCATCCTCTGATGCTAGTGGCAAGACAACCAATGGTACACCATAATAGAGGGCTTCAACAACGCTATTTGTGCCACCATGAGTAATAAAGGCATTACATTGTGAAAGCACTTCTAATTGCGGTACAAAAGGATATAAGCTAATATTTTCAGGAATAGTGCCAAGTGTGTCTTGGCTCACTTTCGGTCCTATCGCTATAATGACCTGGATTGGTAGTCCATCAAATGCTTCAAAGCAAGCCAGATAAAACTCTTTCCAATTGTTCATAATAGTACCAAGCGAGATATAGAGAACTGGAAGATCAGTGTGTTGGGGAAGAGTTATCGCAGGCTCTCCCTTTCTCGGTGCGATTGATGAACCGACAAAGAGAAAGTGTTCGTCAAAGGTTTTTTCTGCTGGTTGCAGTTCACGAGGTATAAAAGAGATATTGAGCGGCTCTGCATGTGTCTTAATGCTAGGAAGACTAAATGTTTGCAGATGATATTTCGCACATAATGGCTCCAGGGCCATTTGGAAATCATTCATCTCATTCTCTGCAAATAGTTGGAGAATTCCACGCATCAGGTTCTGATCCAGTTGGTGAATCACATGTTCATTATAAAACATATGCGGAATGACAATGATGGCAGGAACCTGTATGATCTGAGCCAACAGACGAGCATGGGTACAATATGGATCGTATACTATATAATCTGGACGTTCTGCACACACTTCTTCAAGTAGTTGGGCAATCATCTGGCTCATATGTTCGACCAGCATTGCGCTAAATGAAAGGCCCGGTTGTATCGGTGGTCGTTGATAGAGCTTTAGTGTCGCGCCAGTGTCTTCTACTAATTGTTTGAATTGATCTGTGACAAGATAATATAGAACGTCTTCACCATGGTCTATAAGTTCGCGAACAAGAGGCAGTGTGGGATGAATATGACCATATTGTGGTACTCCAAAATAAAGTACTTTTGCCATGTATACCTTCCCTATAGATTTTACTAAAATGCATCCTACTTCTAGCAAATGTTCTGTACAAGATTTTAAGCTGCAGGATATATTGCTACAGCCCCAGCGAATTTGCAATGATATTCTGTTGCATTTCGGTTGTCCCCGAGAAGATTATGGATGGGAGAGCATCTCGTAACATAACCTCAATACCGGCTTCGACATCTATGCCGGCAGAGCCGTGGATACGGATTGCATCCAACCCGCCTTGAATGGCTGCCTCGCTTATAGCCAGCTTTGCCAGCGAGATATCTTGCATTGCATCTTCATTATGGTCAAATCGCCAGCAGGCACGGTAGAGCAGTAAACGAGCTGATTCCAGACGCAGTTTCATATTAGCCAAGCGATGCGCAATGGCTTGATTTTTGCCGATAGGCTTGCCAAATTGACGCCGTGTTTTTGCGTAGTTTACCGATACTTCAAGTTGTCGCTCCATCTGGCCCAGGTACGAGGCAAATAGGCACGCACGCTCCCACTGCATCGACTGTTTGAAGATCTGTGACCCCTGCCCCTCTTGACCTAACCTGTTGCTGAGAGGAACCCGGCACTGGTCCAGGGTGAGCTGACTTGCTGGCGTACTTGTCAAACCTATTTTCTGTAGTGGCTCACCTACATGAAGCCCTGGCGTTCCCTTCTCTATCACAAAAGCTGTAATGCCCAGATAGCCATGAGCGGGATTGGTCAGCGCATAGACCACGAAAAGGTCCGCGACAGGCCCATTACTGACAAAGCTCTTGGTTCCCATCAGGATATAAGATTGACCATCCTTGACCGCGGCAGTTTTGAGCGCAAAGACGTCGGAGCCAGATTCTTTCTCGGTGATTGCATTCGCGCCGATCAACTTGCCTGAGCAGAGACCAGGCAGAAATTTCTCTTTCGTTTTTTCGTTTCCATATTCAGCAATTGGCATCGTTGCAGCGAATAGATGTGCGGCTGCCGAGAATACGAGCCCCATGTCTGTACAACCACGTCCGAAGGCTTCGACTGCATGTGAAGTATCTAGTGCCCCTAAGCCGCGTCCTTGATATTGTTCTGGCACGCATAGACCTAATAGCCCGAGTTCGCCACATCGTTCCCATTGAGAACGTGTCCAGAAAGAGTTATGTTGTGGCTCTTTATCACCTGAGTCTTTCTGCAAGCTATGCAATATCGTGTTGTAGAGCATGTTTTGATCATTTGTCCAGGAGAAATCCATTTCAAACTCCAGGAAGAGTAGGGCGTAAGTAATTCATTGCTAGAAATCTATTGCGAATACATCTGATAGAGAACTCATGTTAGAATGCGGATTCTGAAAGATGAATGCGCTACATGCTTTGAGTCATGAGATCATGCGCATATAAAGGATAAGGCAACACATATGTGTTGTTCCCCTGCAAAGCAAGCGGGCGTTCCATTCTATGGATGAATTACTTGCGAGAGTTTAGATACAAGAGCCGTACTCTTTTCAATATCAACAACTGAAATACTTGCAACCCATCAGGAAGGAGCTAAAAAGTGGGTTTAAACGCAGAAGCGGTCAGTTCTCCCAGATACCGATGCCACAAATGCTGTTCATTGTCCTCTACTTCTTTGACCTTCATTTTCATTAAGCGTAGCACTTCTGGTTCTTCTTCCTCATACACATCCCCTTGTAGTAGCTGCAAGACATCAAGGCGATAGCGTGGGTCTTGTACAAACGCAGTGAATAAGACATTCAAGCGATAATAGACTGAGATGAATTCATACCAGTTGTGTGTCCCTCGTCTTATCGTTGTCTCAAAGGTAGAAAATTGCTGCTTCCTGAAGTCTCCAGTCTCTGCCGCCTGAATAATGTCCCGGCTGGCAAATCTCGCACTATTGAGCGCGATGCTCACTCCGGTTGAAAAGATCGGGTCTACAAAACGAGCTGCATCCCCTACCAGCACAAAGCGATCTCCGCATATTTGCTGCATTGCATAGCTATAGTCACCCTCTTCTTTGAGCGGCCTGAGTTGTTTGGCCTTCTTCAGCCCCTCTGCCAGATCGGGCCGACTTTCTAGACATTGCCAGAAAAATGCTTCGCGTTCTTGCTTTGATTGGGCAAAATGCTTTTTCTGTGTAACAATACCAATGCTCGTTATCTGTTCGCTGATAGGGATCTGCCACATCCAGGTATTGGTCAGTGGTAAAAAGTGAACAAAGATATAGTCACCCTGTTGTTTGTGTTTGACTAATGCGGCACGATCATAGCCTTCAAACCAGCTATGCAGAGCGTATTGGTCAAAAATGGGATCTTTTACAAGCAACTTGAGCTGTTTCCCCAGTAAGGCGCGGCGTCCACTGGCGTCTACTACCATACGCACCCGCGTGGTGATTTCCTGGTGTCCCATATGAAAACCGATACGCACAGCTTCGGGGTCATTCAAATCTACTCGCTGGACCTGCACACCTTCATAGACCGTGGCTCCTAGACGTTGCGCATGTTGTAGCAACATCAAGTCAAACTTGCCTCGATCAACATGAAAGGTATAGTTCTGGTCTACACCAGGCTGTTCTCGTTCTTCAAAGCGGAAATCTACCTGTTGGTCTAGAGTCATCCCTTCCCATTTATGCGAATAAATAGGGCCCTGCTGGGCTGTCGTCCAGGCTGCACCATACTTGCGAGGAAAGCCGGACTTCTCCATCTCTTGTAGAAAATCTATCTCTTTGAAAACACGTGTGGAGGACGGAACCAATGACTCGCCTACATGAGGTCGAGGAAATAAATCTCGTTCAAACACCACGCAAGAGAGTCCTGCTTGCGCTAAATAGCTTGCGGTCGCTGCTCCCGCTGGCCCTCCTCCGATGATTCCAATATCAAAATCAAGCTGAGTCATTCAGCTTTCCCTCCCTATAAATGAACTTCCTCAAGGACTGCCAGGTGCCCATTACCATTTAATGTCGCCAGATCGATATCGGCTACGCAGCGCACTTTGACATAGTTCAAGGTAAGTGTTCCTTCTATATGTGCAATACCACTGGCCTGGGCAAAATTAGCCTGGCTCAAGTTTGTAGCCTGTTTATCTACGCGTACTCCCAGGTCAGTCCCTCCTCGCGTTCCTGTAAATTTGATGAATACATATCCCATATCCCCAACGCGCTTTTGCAACTCTTCGAGCGAAGGTTTGGGACCACCTACCGTGACGGGATGCTCTCCTTGAGAAAGCCGCTGTACGAGCTCATCCATAAATATCTCCCATTGAAGGTATTTCTACATCTGCCTGCTTAATCATATTTCCTCTTATGCGGTGATAAGAGTCTCTCTATTCCGCTATCTACCGTGTAGAAGCCTGTTCTACAACCCCGCTTTGCTCATTATTTTCTGCCTGGGTTTGTTCATAGGCATAACGCAGGTCCTCTGGGATGGCAAAGTTCAGGGTCGTCTGGCAAAAATTTTTCCATTCATCGGTTATTTCGTCAAATATCAGGCCTTTATCAGGAATGATAGGGCTTCTCACAACGGTGAAGTCATCCCATAAATAGACAACCGCATCGTCCGCAAGCTCTGACTCGCCCTCCTCCTGTTTTTCTTTCCAATTGACAAACTGTCTCATTTCGCTAATGTGGTATGCTTTGCAATACTTGCGCATCTGTAAATCCTCCTTATGTATTGATCGTAAAAATTATCAATGCAGTTTTAGCATGTAAAATTTGCAATCGTGCATTGTTTTATTGCTTCTGCTCTTCCATGTGTTTCCGCAGGCTTAATGGACGCATGTCTGTCCAGACTTCTTTGATGTAGTCCAGGCATTCAGGTTTTAGCCCACTTTTCCCAACTTCACGCCAGCCAAGGGGCATTTCCCGACCGGTTGGCCAGATTGAGTATTGCTCTTCGTGATTAATGACCACGGTATATACTGTCTTGTCTTCTTCCTCCATCGATATCTCCTTTTTGTGGTAATTTCACATATTAAACGTCATAGATCACTGCTACATTTGCAAAAATGTTAGCTTGTGATGAGCATGATATACATGTTTATTTTATTCTTTTAACATGATTATATGTTTTTCTGCCCTTTCCTCTCGTGTAACGTTTTTTATCAAAATGTGTATTGACTATTTTGCACTCTTCTGTATTCTTCTTAAGAGCACTCACCGCAACTTCCGTTTTCGTAAGGCGACCAAGCAGATTGAGCAATATCTGCACACGCTTACGGGGTGTCGTTGGTCCGATAAATACTGCCTCCAGGTTATGCAACGGCCCATCCACTATGTAGACATTGTCGCCTGGCTGAAAGGGAACAATACTGTTATCATTCAACCTGCTTATTTCTGTCATAAGTGTTTCGATGAGATCAAAGGGCACCTTTTGTGGGCTACCACCAGAAGTCAAAAGATGCAAAACCCCAGGACTCCTGTGGATATGGCTAAGCGCGGTACGTTGCAAATCAGCTTGAAGAAAAAAATAGCCAGGAAACAATGGGATATGACGCATCTCCCCCTTATTCCAGATTTTTTTCACAGGCAAAAAAGCAGTGAGCCCTAAATTGGAACGCAATATTTCTGAGGTATATTTTTCCCTTCCAACTTTGCAATGAATGACATACCAGGGAGAATGATCAGAAAACATAGAAGTATATAAAACTCCATTTGTATCAGTATCTACCATTATGAATCCTCACTGAAAATTGAATGGAATAGTGTTCCTGCTGTCGAGACCTCAGTCTTGTAGCGCAGGAACCTCTGTATCGTATCTTTGAGGGTAAACTGGCAATTGTTTGATGCTAAACAAATAGCCCACAACGCAACTTCCAATCTGATGCGCTTTCTGAAAGGAGTGTTACCTGCACAATGCAAGCTGTCTCCTCAGGGGAGTGCATACAGTTTGTAGAAGTTGTCTTAACTGAGGTGTCTATGAAAGCTCTACAGGTCATCAGGGTTTATCTGCGGTCTCTGTTTATGCGGAACTTCGTGGTTTCAATGAGAGGTATGAAACGTTGCCATACTATGGCAGACATGCTCCGCCACATGCCTGACTCTTCTATTCAGACAAGAAAAAGTGTTATTTTATTCTCTTCACTTTTGTCGGAGCATACGCTACAACGAACAAAATAGGACGAGACTGGTGATGCATCTCCTGCTAACTATATGTTCTATAGCACCGTAGGACCTTGTAGATTATGACAGCACATATGTATCACTGGTTGGTTTTCCCTTCCAAGATCTCCTGTAGTGAGTGTACAAGGAAACCAGAGAAAAAGAAACGGCTCTATAGCGGCTACCCCAGGAAATTCAAGGGGCTATTAAAGACTTTGAGGAGGCTAGAGAGAGGCTACAAAGAGGCTTTTCCTTGTGGAACTGAGGTTCTGTTAGCGCCAGTGTATACTGGCTCATGAAACTTTTTGGTGAAGCATTTTTTTGCGGAGCAGAGAGAAGCTTGCGCGTCCATATATGAGCCTTTTGTGCGTTTTAATTTTGTTCACAGCTCCTTCCACGGGGCCTTGAGAACGAACTGTCAACTACACCTGATAACTCGAGTAGTGAGCATTGCTTTACCATTACTCATCCATTTCATCCTCTCTGTGGACAATCCTTTCCTCTGCTTTCACAACGAGTCGCCCGGGGAGAGGAACGTGTCTTCTTTTCTCATCCACAAACACAAGAGATGCGCTCTCTTCCCCTGGCCTGGACCAGTCTCGCCCTGCCCGATCCTTTTCTGGTTGTTGCCGATGGCAATGCTGTGCTACGTTTGAAAGATCTGCAACAGCTCGTGCAACTCCTTAGACAGAAACCAGCTCACAATCAGGAGGATCGCTGATATGGTTCATCAGGTGGCAGCCCATCATCTTACGCGTCTCGCGTGTTTGTATGTTCGTCACATCTGCTCTTCCCACGGCGAATCCGTCGCGGACCTTATCAAGGAGAAGTTTCACAACGCCGGTGCTGTTGTTAACAGCCCGCGATACAGTGGAAGAGCGTGTACGGGGGCTCGATAGTGGTGCTGACGATTACCTGGTGAAGCCATTTGCACTCACCGAACTCTTTGCGCGTGTACGTGCTCTCCTACGCAGAACGGCAACGCAGAAAGATGCAATTCTCTGTGTGTCAGACCTGACTCTGGATCCTGCCATGCATATTGTCGAGCGGGCGAAACAACCAATTGAATTGACGGCCAGGCTTTTCTCGGTCCTCGAATACTTGATGCGACACCCAAATCAGGTCTTGACGCGTGAAATGATTGCCAATCATATCTGGAGCTATGATTTTGTCGGAACCCTCAATGCCGTTGAGGTCTGTATACGTCGTTTGCGTAATCAAATAGATGATCCTTTCGAGGTTAAGTTAATCGAGACTATACGTGGTGTCGGATACCGCTTGCGCACATGTGATCAGCGTTAATTCATGGGAGGGACAAAACATTCATGTTGAGGAATAATGAGGTACTGCGCGAAGGCATTTACCACCGCTTTTCTAAGAGAGTGGCTGGTCAACTCAGAAGTGTGCGTGTCCGATTGACTGGCTGGTATACCCTGATGACTTCTATTATTCTTTTGCTCTATGGAGGATTATCTATAGCACACTTGAAAAGACGTTGCCATTCGATCATGTAGATTTTTATAAAATTGCTTTGCAGATGCTTTTTATGGGAATAGCTATCCTTCTGGTTGTAACGGCTAGTGGTTATTGGCTGGCCACGAAGGCCATGCACCCTGTGCACTTGATGACACAGACAGCACAGCGTATTGGGCAAACGAGCTTAAGCTATAGACTCGAATAACCCCATCGATGTCAGTGAGGTAATCCTCGATGTTGTAGAGCGCCTGGCACCTCTGGCATATGAATATGGCATAGAACTGGCACTTGGAACGGTACCAGCATTGCTGGTAAATGGAGATCATTGGTATCTTGCCTCGATGCTTACCAATCTGATTGAGAATGGATTGAAATCTACCGCGGGGATTGGCACGCGAGTCTATATTGAAAGCGGTATCGAGAGATGCAAGTGGGGATGGATACGAGTGCAAGATGATGGGCTGGGTATTGCAGAGGAACACATCCCTCATATTTTTGAGCGCTTCTACCGTATTGATCCTACGCGCCCATCCTCCCAAACTGTAGAAGAAATTTCTTTCAAGACGTCTTCAAGTGGTTGTGGTTTAGGATTGGCTCTCGTTGAGTGGGTGGTAAAAAAACATGGTGGCAAAATATATCTTCGAAGTCGTGTTGATGAGGGGTCATGCTGGGAGCGTGGCTGTGGTACACTTCTGCATTGCGCAAAAAGCCCCTGCCCAAAACGATACATACTATTCATTCCATACTGACTATCGCGTTCTTTGTTGCTCTATTCCTGCATATATGATCGTGATGATGTGTAATCATATATGACAGATATTTTTGTAGATAGGCAAAAAATTACTGTGATAGAGGAGCTGATGATTGTTGGCATGAAAGTTGCAGATAGACGCTATGTGTTGTTTTCGTTTTTAGATGCTCAGGTCCAAGTGTTCGTTTATACGTAGCCAGCGCTTGTTTATATAATGAGCTTGCCTCTTTTATCTGTTTTTGCATCTGGTAAAAGCGTGCCAGGTGACATAGGCTATCAGCGACGGACGGATGCCGTGGGCCGAAGGTTTGTTTTCTAATGTGTAGGGCGCGCTGAAAAAAAAGCCTGGCTTTCTCAAACTTTCCCTGTTCTCTATAGAGGATGCCCAGTCCATCAAGCGGATCTGCCACCAGGAAATGCTCAGGTCCTAGTCTTTGTTCCCAGATGTGTAAGGCACGCTGGAAGAGGAGTTCCGCTTGCTCAAACTCTCCCCGTTCTCTATAGAGTTCCGCCAGATTGTTAAGAGGATAGGCGACACGTGGATGCTCTTCGCCCAGATGTTGTTCCCAGATGTGTAAGGCACGCTGGAAGAGGAGTTCCGCACGGTCGGGCTCCCCCCGCTCTTTATAGTCACGCGCCATATTGTTGAGTAATGTAGCTACCTGAGGATGTTCAGTGCCTAATGCCTGTTCTCGAATATTCAGCGCTCGCATATAGAGGGACTCGGCCTGTTCATATTTTTCTTGCTCTCCATAAACAATAGCCAGTTCATTTAACGTGGTTGCCAGTTGGGGATGTTCAGCGCCTAATGCCTGTTTTTGAATGTTCAGCGCTCGTATATAGAAAGATTCGGCCCGTTCATATTTTCCTTGTCGCAAGTGGAGAGTACCTAGTCCGTTAAGAGAGATCGCCACCTGTGGATGCTCCGTACCTAGAACCTGCTCTCGAATACTCAAGCTTCTCTGTAAAAGCGGTTCAGCCTGCTCATGTTTCCCTTGTTGGAGATAGAGCAGGCCCAGTTTGTAGAGCGTTTCGGCTATGGTGAAATGTTTCGTACCAAGTGCTTGCTCGCCATAGTCTAATGCTCGTCGTAGCAGTGGCTCTGCCTCAGCATAATGAGCACGATTTACCAGGTATGTTGCTACATGATTCATTAACGTAATGCGCACAATGTGATCGCTATTGTACTG
The DNA here is from genome assembly GCF_016587435.1 of Dictyobacter formicarum. The sequence goes on along the minus strand of NZ_BNJJ01000001.1, from coordinate 586,902 downwards.
CTCGCTTAATGTAATACATACAAGTGCATGAGGTAATAGCCGCTCACAATCTTGCCAGTAGTTGGCCTGCGTCATCTCCTCTGAAGGAAAAAGATTGTTCATGGTATTTATTATCCGTGCCGCCCACATTTGTTGGGTTGCCTTTATCAGATGCCCTTTGAGTACTGTTTGTACGAGCCGATGAATCATCAGCGTTTGTGTGTGTGCATTGCGCTGGAGCAAGGAATAGGTCAATAGCACTTTGATGGTTGATTCAAATGCGAAGGGATCGGTAGATATTGCCTCAATTGTGGATCCAAGATACCGTGCACCTTCTCGGAAGAACATTTCAGGTATCGCTTCAGGGGCAAGAAAGGCACATACCGTTAGCATCTCAGTTGCTGGTGCGCTGCTTTCCCTGAGCTGTTCAAATACGAGAGTGAAGGTTCTGGTGACTGACATTGGATGGTCATCATAGGCATCACGCTCGTCAAGTAGGTGTATCTGTGACGATTGATAGAGCCGTAGATAGTCGTACAGGCTGCAATGGGTAGCTTCAATATAGGATCCGACTTGATCGAGTGCGAGAGGAAATCCATCCATGTCCTGCACAATCTTACGCACGATCTCCTCATCACCTGGCTCAAGGCACTTTTGGGGTGTCGTTAATTCAGATAGTCTGGATCTACGCAGTAGAAACTGAATCCCTTCCTCCTGCGCCATCGGTTTCAGGTCCAACACCTGTGCAGTGATGCTAAAAGCTTGCCTGCGGGATGTGAAGAGGAGCGAGCCGTGCCGAGCGGCAGGCAAAAAATTTTTTATCAGTGCGATATCCTCAACGTTGTCAAAAATGAGCAGCCATTGGTTGTGACTGTTAAGCCAGCGAATAACGGCTTCAACTATGCGATTCTGCTCTTGTTGCTGCCTGGCTGGCAGATTGAGTACATCCGCAATGGTGACGAAGCAGGAAACGATGCTTTCAAAAGTCTGACTGCCAATCCAGAAGATGGCAGAGTACTCGTTCGCATTCCGGTAAGCATACTCGATGACTGTCTGGGTTTTGCCGATGCCTCCCAGGCCACTTATTGTGCACGATTGACCAGAGGTTGTTTGATCTGTGTGCAGGCTATCGTAGATCTGGCGCAGAATACAGTCTCGGCCTGTGAAGAATGGATTGCGCTGATAGGGGATACTCCAGTAGGGTGAAAGTGCAGTCAAACTCGCTTCTAGCAATTGCCGAGTTTCTAGTTCATCCATATCCAGGTGACGCGCTAGTTCTAAGACCAATCCCCGTGTGTCCGGCAAGTAAGTTCCCAATTCCCACGAGGAAATCGTGTTGTAGTGTACTCCGATTCTTTGGGCCAATTGTTTTTGTGTCAGCCGTTTGCGCTTGCGAGTTGCTTTGAGCGTTTCTCCAAAACTGGAAAAAGATAGAGATTTGTTGTTCATGTATTACTTCTACCCTTTGGCTTACTAGAGCGTACACATCATCTTATACGTTTGGCCATCCACTTTTCTGATATGTAGTATTGCTCTTATAATACTGTAGCAGCACTTCTGTGCGTCGTGATTTTGACGGAAGAGAACACAAGTTAAGGGTGAAATGCTTGAATTTACGTTCAAGTATGGTATAGTTTAAGTAGTTTTGCATCAGCTTGCGAAACTACGCTATTCCATTGAAAGAAGGGTTTTTATATTGGAACATATTAATTTAGTGCAAAAAAGGGTGGCGATGACTTTCTCTACCCTGTCCCTTTTAATGCCCTTGTTAGCATTTACATTCATGGGGATGACGTTTGTTAATAGCGCTAACGTTGGCGTGCAACCAATTGCTACACAGTTGATTGTTGCCGATTCTGATGGTAGATGTGCAGAATTGTGCGGCCCGCCTCCTCCAGACCAGACTGATTTTATGTCTTAAACATCGCTGTCGTTAGCTTTGGTAGAAAATGAGTCATCTCGAAGCTTCAGTTTCAAAATTTGGGGTGACTCATATTTTTATATTACTGCGGATATTATACACTATTGAGCAATATTATAAGCAATTGAGCAGCTCTATCGTTAAGATGGGATCCCGATGAATTTCACAGCTAGATTGTGAATTCGGTAATGTAAACTTGCTCTTGTAAGTTAGCCTATTTGATCAAGACAATGTGTATGATTCTGATCTCTGTAACTCAGAATCTATATGCGAAGTTGTGTCATTGAAGAAGGAGCTTATGGGAAAAAAAGTATTAGTAGCTGAATCACGAGAAGGCGTTCGTACAGAATTATGTACTGTTTTTCAGAAGGATACCTCAGTTTCTACGGTGAGCGAGGCTGCAACATATGAAGAAGTGAAAAAGCATCTTTCCTGTTTTGACCATGATTTAATCGTGATTAATCAGGCATTAATGACAGATATCAAAGTGCCATCACTGGAGAACTTCGCGCTTCTTATTGATGAGCCAGATCTCGATATGTTGATGTATGCGTATGAACATCGGGCGCGAGGTTACTTCTCTTTCAATGTTGCCGCTGATCTTTTGAGCGCGGCCCTTAGTTCTACCAGAGAAACGTTCTTGATAGATCCAGTCTTAGTGCCCCGGATACTGAAGCTTAGTTCCGAACGTAGAAAATGCGAAGATGCGTATCGGATACCTATTGTGCCGTTTAGTACTTACCAATTTGGTACGTCCCCTGGATAAGCTCAAGGTCATTGAAATGTATCCTTCATCTTGAGAAGCTCGCTTATGAGCCGGTGCAAGTAGACAAGAGAACATTCAATCCAGGCGAATACAGGATAGCGGCATCATCATAGCATACCGACTGAGTTGAGATGTTGTTGTTCTATTATGTGATTTGTTAGTGGAGGGAGCGTGTCCAGCCAGGATCTGACCTCGTTAGAGCTGTGATGGCCTATCTTTTCAAAAAGGCTCAAGCTGCTGTGTCCTTGTTGCTGTGCTTCAGCAAAGTTTTTTTGTAATGCAGCTACACGAGCCAGGCCGTAACGAGCGCTGGCGATCAGCTCCTGGCAACCTTTGGGGGAGGAACTGAGCATTTCACGAAAATTGGCAGCGGCAGCACTGCTCTGTTGTTGCTTCAACTGGCACTCGCCTTTGTGATAAAGTAGCGTGCAGATAAGATGCGGAAGGTTCAGCTGACGTGCTAATGTTAATCCATCCGCCAGGTATATTTTTGCTTGCCCGTAGTTTCCGCATTTGATGGCTTGCATACTCAGGCATGCAAGCACCATGCTTATCCGCTTGCGATGACTAATCTGACGCGCGATCGACAATGCTGTCTGTAAATGTTCTTCGGCCTGGTTGTAATCTTCTTGTACGATGGCTCTCTCGCCCAACTGCAGAAGCAGTGTACAGAGCAATTCACGATGGCCAACCTGACGTGCTACAGTTAATCCCTCCTGTATATATGCGTCGACCTGGGCATCTTTTCCTCTCTTAGCGGCAACGATACTTAAGTGCTGCAGCAGGTCACCAATAAGTTTATTATGGCCGATTCGGCGTGTTACGCTCAGCCCTTCTTGCAGATATGTTTCAGCCTGTGTATAGTCTCCTTGATCAGTTGCCACTCTGCCTAGTTTCAAGAGCAGCTCGCTGATTAGCTCACGGTGGGTAAGTTGACGCGCTAACTCCAATCCCTCTTGCAAATGCGTCTTAGCCTGTGCATAGTTTCCTTGATCAATTTCTGTCATGCCCAACGCCCAGAGCAAACTTACATATCGTTCACGGTTCCGAATCTGGCGCGCGAGCATCAGCCCTTCTTGCAGATAGGCTTCGGCTTGCTGGTAGTTTCCCTGCTCCGCAACCACCCAACCAAGAGCCGCGAACGTAGTGGTCTCCGTTTCGCGCAGGTCCTGTTGACGAACGATGGCTAGAGCTTCTTTCAGGTATGCTTCCGCTTGTGTATAGTTTCCTTGTTGACCTGTCAAGACACCAAGATCTGTGAGTAAGCGGCTGATCTGCCCGTGTAAATGATGCTGACGTGCGAGGGTTAGCTCTTCCAGATAGTATGTTTCAGCCTGTACATAGTTGCCTTGCAATTCTATGACGATAGCTAATATTATGGCAGATAAGCGTTCAAGTAAAATGTTAATCAGTTTGGTGTCCTCAAGCTGACGTGCCAGGTTGAGCCCATCTTGCAGGTAGGCTTCTGTCTGCCTGTACTCACCCCGTTTCCGCATGATTTCTCCCAGGTGGAGTAGCGTTTTTATAACGCCCCGATTATCTCTGTGTGCCATAGCCGTAACATAAGCCCTGGTCAGGTGTTCCTCTGCCAGCGTGTCGGAGCCGCGCATATAGAGAAAAGGCGCGATGGCGCAACTGATTTGCACCAGTTCTTCTTGCATCTGCATCTCATAAGCTATCTCCATTGCCGTTAGAATATTGGCATTTTCTAACTGGAGCACGTCGTAATTCATTTCATGGCGCTGTATATAGTTGAGCATGTAGGTTACCAGCCGTTCTTCTACACGCCTATCCTTCTGTTGTGTTTTTGCGTAATCTACTATGGTCTGGTGTAATGTGTAGCGTCCGGGGCCGTAGCTTTCAAGCAAACCCGCATCTATCAGCGTATCGAGTGTTTCGGTAGATGTGTCGCCGACAGCGAGTGCTGCCTGTTCGGAAAAGCTATTCGGCTTGGCGGGAAAAATGGAAAGCGCGTAGAGCGTGTTACGAGCATCGTTCTCTAATTGATTGTCGCTTGCCCCAATCACAGCCTGTAGAGACAGGGGTGTTTCTGCTGGTAAGCTTGGACTGCGTTCTAACGAGGATTGTAACTCCTTTAACTGGAGTCGTTCTTCTGTATTATACAAGCGTTCCAGTGCAGTTTCTACACGGCGAGGTTGACCGCTGTATGCCTGCCTCTGCAGGTACTTACCCATAATGGTTAAGGCCAGCGGTAGCCCACCAACCAATTGCACGAGTTTGCGGGTAGCAGGTAATTCCGCAGCGACTAAATCTGGTACGAAACAGGCCAGTAGAGCCAGACCATCATCTATATTCAATTCAGGTAAAAGAATAGACTCGCCTGGCGAGAATTGTAGTGCTACATCGGGGAAACGAGTTGTTATCAAATGAGCGCAGTTGGGGCCTCCTATTTTGAAGTTCAGGGCATCCTCGATTTTCCAGACATCATCAATGATGAAAAGAATCCGGCGTGTATTGATGGCGGTACGAATAGCCTCTATCCAGTCCTCACAGGTTGTCAAATTATTCATGAGAGCCGCGGGCAGACCTACCAGGGTTCCCCATCTACTCAACAATCCCATGATATCAGGCTTTGGCCCTACACGTGCCCAGAGCACGCCATCGTGGAAATGAGTTTGTATTTCATGATCATGTGCAAGCTCTATTGCCAGCGTTGTTTTGCCGACTCCCGGTAGTCCATGAAGACTGATATAGGTTGGATGCCTGCTGGAGCAAAGCAGCGATTTTAGATGCTGCAGCCATTTTTCACTCCCGATGATCTTTACGGTTCCTGCAGCGATGGAAGGCGTAGCTGGATCATAGAGGAAGCTCGTGGGGATAGCAGGAGGCGTATTTTGATTTTGGATAGCCGATGGGGAATCTACTCCCTGTTCGTGCTGGATATCAACCATCGGCTGGAGCAGTCCCAGGTCTTGCGCGGTCTTCTCAAACAGACCACACAACTTCTGGCGAAAGTAGGCATTTGGAGATGAAACACCCCGTTCCCACCTGCCTACCGTCTTGGGATCGGCAAGGCCAAGTTTCTCCGCTACATATGATCGTGTCCACCCACGGAGCTCACGCTCGTTTCTCAAGTGAAGATTCAAAGTTGTTGTCCTGCTCTTTTTCATTTATAAGATTCCTTATCCTCTATCTTTTCCGCATGATATTTTTGATGTGCGTTTTCAGTGTAGCTTCGCTGATGCTCAGATGTTTGGCGATGGTATGTCTATTGATACCTTTACGAAGCAAACTGACGACCTCCTTCTCACGCGGAGTGAGCAGTTCTTCCTTAATAACGAAGTGCTGATCTCCAGAGAAATGGTCTATGACATAGGTGGTCATTGTTGGTTCTATTAAAAATGCTCCGTCAGATAAGCCCAGCGTTGCTTACAAAATCTGCGCCGAGGTATTCTCTTGCAGATATCCTCTCAAATGTATATGACTTTATGGCAGCCTACACGCTGCATCTTTGGCGGATTTCAGGAATAGCCAGTGGATAATAGCACCTTATGGCAGAGGGAGCCAGTGTTTCGGAGAAGCACTAGGCTGGTCACAGTATAGCAAGCCAGGCAGTCACACAACTTTATGTCTCCTCCTACGTTTAAGATTCGTATTTCATTTTGCTGTCTGCTTATCATGAAGTACATTCTATACCATCATAAATAAAAACTGCTATACACGCAATGGTAAAAATGTACTATCTTAGTAATAATTGATGTTTAGACTAACGGGTAGTACCAGAACTTCATGAGAAGTTCTGAAGAAGGAATGATGTGGTTGAAAAAGCGAACATGCTCATCAGGATGGTACAAGTTGAGGCACCTTTGGCTTTTTGAAAATGACGGGACAACGTGGTGCTTTGCCCACCTTCGCTCCCCTCATCCGGCCTTTCGATTTTCCACGGGGTTGTGGGGCTTGTCAGGAGTCCCCAAACGCCCCAACAATTTGCTGAACCCGCGGCGCACCTGTTGGGGTGAACGCGCTCGCTGTTTATTTTTCCACGGGCGCAGTTCTGGTTTTACCAACGAACGAGCCAACACCAACTGATTGTGAGCCATGGCCACCACCTGACTCCAGCGCTCGAATTGTTCTGGCGTTCGCAAACGTGGCTTTTCCCACAACAAGGCTTGTTTGTCAAAGCGATAGCCATGTTCCTGTCCAAATCAACGTGCATATTCCAGTGCAATTTCGGCGATATTCGCATCGGTATTGCCAATCCAGACAAACCAGCTGCTGCGCGGATCGCGCTCTTTGTTGGTGGCATGAGGGCGCACCACACGGATGACGGTGATTTCCAACCAGCGAGCATCTTTGACATGCATGCGATTCCACCACGAGATCTGGACCGGCCGACCTTTGCTGTCCATTTGAGTGACCACAATCCAAGGCGAGAATCGTTTCGGTTGGCAAGTGAGGCACGATCGTTTGCAATTGGGTAAACGCCAATTCAATGGAGGTCATGCTCGAAGCAATGCGGCGTTGCGAGAGCCGATCGGTCCAGCTGCTGGGCTCTTCTGCAAGGACGTGGCCTGGGTTTCGCTCATTAAGGCATCCACCGTATTGAACAATGCATCTTTGGCACGAAGACAACATTACACGATATGTTTTATGGCGAATATGCGAATGGAAGGAATATAGCGGACCAGCGATCTGGCTAGTGTACTAAAAGGGTCCATCATTTTCAAAATGAGCCCCTTACAAGCCCCCGAATAACACATGTACTAGCCCCTGTGCAGGCGTTTTTTTCTCATTATTTCCTCTTATACTCAAAAAGACGATCTCTGCTGAGACATGAGAAGCCATCGCGTTCGGCCGCTTTGTCCTGCATGACGCAAGGGCTCATGCATAATGACCGTGCGGGTTGCTGGTGGCTTATCTTCAGGAAGGATGAGTTGCAGGTGCCATAAATTCTGCTCGTTGTAGCGTATGCTCCGGCAGATACCATACAACTTCCTCACAAATAAAGCCATGTAATGTGGCAATGGCGGAGCATGGCTTTCATTGCTCGCCCTTCTTTATGTTTTGTGCATGTATCTTTTCTTCTCTGACTCAATATCATGGAGTACGCTTCTGTACCCTTATATGCTGCTGCCTTGGACTTTCGATACACGGAGCTGGTTATGATACTTTTGCCGCTACTTACAGTAAGGAGGATATCGAACCTATGCACAAATATTGTAAAGCATACCATGTGAGCGCGATGCGACAGTTCTCTGATTGGGCGGAAAAGCGCGCAGAGAATGAAGATGAGCTTTCAGATGATTCAATAGTGTATCTGTGGGATGATTTTACCGTTGTGAGGAGCCCTGTCATTCCTGATAAAGGCTTGGTATTCGATGAGGTAACCGACGCCTGGAAGGATTTTTGCCTGACGACATTGCAATTCTCGATTCCTGAAGATCTGCGTTATGCTGATGAGCAAATACAGGAAGCAGGTGATGCGCAAAAAGATACTGTCGAGCAAGCCCCTTCCCATCCATAGCTTTGCCTGAATATCTTCATGTACATGCTGGGGAGCGAGCCGCGATTGCGCGGCGTTGCTATATGCTTTTACCGTGTTGTTGTAGGATGTCTAAGCTGTGTAGGATAAGGAGCTGTTGATGGACGATCTCGTCGAGCGACTTTCTCAAGGGGAACATCCCGTCACTGTGGGTGGGCCTCAGCCCTCTCTTGAAGAGTTCAAAAAACGCGTTGGGGATATGGGCTATGTGTTTATTAAATTCACGGGAACACGTGGTGGCACCGATCTGGGCGTGCGCGTTGATAAGCAGGCAACCGATCTGCGCAATGCTCATTTTGAGCAGGGCAACGGCGTTGCTCATATAGAGGGAACGCTTACTTTGAATTACGTGAAAGTGCGTTGCGTCGCGGATATCAATCTGGCAACCCTGGATGGGAACGGTCACCTGGTAGCGCTTGAGGAAGTTCATCCCTAGTGTATCTCTAGCTGCCCTTACGGGTTATAGTTTGTTCCTTTTAGACACTGTATCCGCTGAATTATTGCGCACAACGGTGCAAGCTCCGCGCTGTGCTTTTCTTATCGATCCGGTTCTGGGATTATGGATCGCCCATGCCACCAGGGGGTGAGAGGTACCTGTGGACATCAATGCTGTAGTCCCACGTGACATATTGGAGTTTCAGTTGCTTCAGATCTGGGAAGAAACGCTACAGGTACGCCCAATTTTGATCAACGATAGCTTTTTTGCGCTTGGTGGACACTCTATTCTGGCTGTCAGCCTCATGGCTAAGATTCGCCAACGGCTGGGCATCGACCTACCACTGGCGATCTTGTTTGAGCATAGAACTATCGCTGAACTGGCTGTAGTTGTGCGCCAGCAATGTATTAGGAGAGAGCTTTGGAAAAAATTGCTAGTAGCTATGACGTTGTTATCTGCGGCGCTGGCTTAGCGGGACTGACACTGGCGCGCCAGATAACCAGAGAGCTTCCCGCGGTTTCTGTATTACTGTTAGAAGGAAGAGGCAATAAGACCCATACCAATGCGATTAATGTTGGAGAGTCAACGGTAGAGGTGTCCGCCTATTATCTGATTGATATGCTAGATTTGAGAGAGATCCTGGAACAGGCTCATCTTCGTAAGTTAGGTTTCAGATTCTTCTTCAAAAATGGCGCGACGCCGCTTCATCAATGCGCGGAACTCGGCTTCTCAGAGTTTCCTCCACGTGATTCTTTCCAGCTTGATCGAGCCAGGCTCGAAGCCGATATCAAGCAATTGAATGCCGAACAGGGTATTCAGATGCTGCCTGCATGCCAGGTTGAAGATATCGTGCTAGGAGAAGACCAGCATCGTGTAACGTTTGCGGATGGAACAACGGGCCAGCTTCACACGGTTGGTTGCCGCTGGGTCATCGACGCCATGGGGCGGCGGCGTTTTCTCCAGAAGAAGCTCGGCTTTTTTGAGCCACATAATCCCCATTTTAGTGCGGCCTGGTTTCGCCTGAAGGGCCGCTATGATGTATGTGACCTGGTGCCACCCGATGAACAGGAATGGCACAACCGGGTAAAGGACAATAGGCGTTATCACTCCACGAATCACTTAATGGAGAATGGTCGCTGGGTCTGGCTTATCCCTTTGGGGACAGGAGCAACAAGCATTGGTATTGTCACCCATGAGGACTTTTTCCCATTTACAGACTATAACACCTACGAAAAGTCGTTGCTCTGGTTAGAGAAGCATGAGCCGCAGTTACGTAAGTTGATTGGAGATGCTCAGCCTCTCGATTTCCAGTGTTTACGTCACTATAGCTATTCCGCCAAACGAGTTTTTTCTACGCAGCGTTGGGCCTGCACTGGTGATGCCGCCGTTTTCTCCGATCCTTTTCTCTCCCCTGGCATTGATCAATTGGGATTTGCAAATACTATGATCGTGGAGATGCTCAGGCGCGATCACGAGCATCGCCTTGAGGAACAGGCCGTTGAGTTCTTTAATCAGACATGCATCAGCTATAACGCAGGCACATCGTGGGTTACTCAGTCGGGCTATCCTATCTTTGGAGATGCCCTGGTTGTTGGTGCCAAGCTTTTGTGGGATATTGTGCGCGGCTGGGCTTTGAATGGCCCCCAGCGTGTGAATAAAATTTACCTGGATGAACAGAAGAGTAAAGCGCTACAGCCTGTGCTCTCACGCCATTTCCTACTGGCGGCACGTCTTGAGAGACTATTTAAGGACTGGTCAAGCTTGACCCAGAAGAAATATACCTATCAATATCTAAGCTATCGTACGATGCCCGGAGTAGAAGCCCTATATGAGCAAAGCTTTCAGAAATATGAAATGCTAGATGATCTGCTTCAGCATTATCAGGCCGCGTTAGAGTATTTTGAAGAGCTGGCACAAAAAATATTTGTGATAGCCCTCGCTGATACTATGCCCGAAACGTTGCAGCAGTTGCCCTCTCCACTCTGGCTCAACGCCTGGGGCATCAGGTTGGACCCTCGGCGCTGGAAAGCAGACAAACTTTTTTCACCTACTTCCACTCCTCGTGAGCTCAACCTTGCCGAGTTCATTTCCCACTTCGGCGTAACGGATATCGATCTGAGCCATCTCATTCCAGCGCGTTAAATAAAGCGCAACCTGTCAACTTCCTGTCAGCATAACTAGTTACAATTCTCCTGGCATCCTGATTATGTTGCAAATGCTGTCAATTTTTGTATTTAAAGAAAGATATACATATGATGCAGAAACAGAAGCAAGAGCAGATTTCAACCCTGTCCACTGCTAGAACCAGAGCTGTCGTAGAGGTACGCAGCGTTACCAAGGAACTTCCGCTTGGGCGCGAACGGATTAACATTTTGAAGGGTATAGATTTTACAGTAATGCAAGGGGAATTTATTTCCATTGTCGGACCTTCTGGTTCTGGTAAAAGTACGTTGCTTGGTATCGTGGCCGGTTTGGATAACCCAACTGATGGGCAGGTGATTATTGATGGCGTAGATATTACGCATATGTCCGAGGCACGCCTGGCGGCGGTGCGCAATAGCAAAATAGGCATGGTGTTTCAATCCTATAATCTCATTCCCACGCTGACCGCACAGGAAAATGTTGAAGTTCCCCTCTATGTAGGGAAACACTCGGTTTCGCCCCAGGCCCGCGCCAAAGAGCTCCTGGATCTAGTGGGGTTGTCTCACCGTCTGAAGCATCGCCCTAATCAACTCTCGGGTGGTGAGCAGCAAAGAGTAGCGATTGCGCGTTCTTTAGCGGCAGATCCAACGCTGGTCATCGCGGATGAGCCGACGGGAAATCTGGATGCGAAGAATGGGCAGAACATTCTGCGCTTGCTTGCTGATCTACGCTCCCAGACTGGTAAAACGTTTATCATTGCTACCCATGATCCTACGGTAGCCTCTCGTGCTGATCGTCTCATTCGTGTGGTGGATGGCCTGGTGGTTGATAATCATAAAGAAGGAGATAGCAACGAATGAAGGCCCCTATCTATCTGAGCTATCCTGTGCGCTCTTTGCTGCGAGGAGGGAGTTATCCTCTGCTCGCGGCTTTTTGTATTGCTGTTGGGGTAATGACGGTCGTCGCCATCCAATTTGTAGGATCGATGGCGTTGCATACATATTCTCAAGATCCTCGCGGCGTACTCGGGGGAGATATTGCGCTCACGCAAGGAGGCTCCGGTGTTACTATTACCCAGAAGGATTTATCGTTCCTGGAACAGCTGAAAAGCGCGGGAACCATCCTCAATTATACCCCGGTCAATCTGGAACAGGGATCGATAAATCATGCCGACTCAGCGCTGAACGTTGTCGATGTGCAGGTGGTTGATCCAAATACCTTTCCTCTCGTGCCATCCTCTACGACGTTTCTCACTCCGGCTCATGGTAATTTCGCGACGCTCCTGACAGGAAATCAGGTTGTTGTAACGCAGTCATTTCAGGAGCATTATCATAAGCATATTGGAGATCGCTTTGATATCGTGGTCCAGCCGGTTGAGGGATCTAGAGTGGCTCGAACATTGCATGCCCGACTTGCCGGTGTGATTGAAGATGGCGGGATATATAGTGGCGCCGACTACTTAATTGTCTCGTTTGCTGCCTATCAAGCGGCTGACCCCACCGTGCCAGTTACATACAGTGGCGTGAACATTACGACCTCGGACAAGAACCATACTCAGCAAGCCCTGGTTACTATTCGGCAACAGATACAGCAGAACAGTTTTTCTCTGGTCCAGATCAAAACGACGGCGAATATCCAGCAATCGGTTCAGCTGGATGCGGGTCAGACAACGCAATTGCAGGAATTAGGGGGATTACTGGCTCTCTTGCTGGCTGGCATGGGGATCATGAATACCTTGCTCGCTTTATTCTCCCGACGCGGTATGGAGATCGCTATGCTGAAGGCGATGGGATACTCTCGTCGTAAGCTGATCGTCTTGTTTGGAGTTGAAGCAGGTCTGCTCGGTTTGATCGGTTCCCTCATCGCGATCGTCGCGGCTATCGGGGTAAGCTTTGGCATCGCGACCTGGTTGCTCCATGTCAACTTTATGCTTGACCCGTTGATTATTGTCTCCGGTATTGTCCTGGGCATCGTGACGGCTATTATCTATGGTCTGCTACCTATTGTCCAATCCGCCAATCTTCGTCCCATCCAGGTGTTGCGACAGCAGTCTGGTGATAGGGTATTCAATAACGTATTGGCTCTTCCTCTGCTGGCATTGTTAGGTCTGCTGTATTGTATCGTGGCGAGTATCGTACTAAAGAATGTTGTCCTGGGATTTGCCGCGGTTGGCGGTACTATTGCGGTCATTGTGCTCCTGTACCTTTGCTTCCGTCCGCTGCTCATGCTTGTCAGTGCCTTTCCTGTTCCTGAGCGCTACGATCAAAGGTATCTGCTCGTGGTGCTGGCTGGCGTAGTGATTGCAGTGGCCGTGTTTTTCTTCTTGCCGCCATTGGGAGGAATGTTGCTCGCAATCGTCTTACTTGCGCTGCTGGTAAGATGGTTTCCCCGCACCTGGAAAATCAATATACGCATCGGCCTGAGCAATCTTAGCCGGAGGCCGGCGCGAACGACTATGCTGATGCTCATTTTGTTTATCGGAGTCTTTGTCATAGGATGCATTCAAATGATTGGGCAGGATCTGCAGGATCAACTCTATGCCCAGATTAATACGAATCTGGCTTATAATGTGCTGGCAAAGGTCCCGCTAAATCAGTCCCAGTCAGTGCAGGCACTGTTAGCAACTTTACCAGGCCTTTCTACATATCGGGATTCGACCCTTTCCTCCGCATCCCTCAACGCCGTCAACGGCCAACCCTGGCAGAGTTTCATTCCTCAGCAAGAAAAAAAACTGCCGCTCAGACCCGGCACGGCGCGTTATAACGTGCTTCATTCCCTGAATGGGCTTGAAGGCTACGAGCTGAATAATCAGTCAGCTCCAGACCCGAGCCTAATTCACATTGTCGCTGGAAGAAACCTGAACGCCAGTGATACTGGGACGAGCAATGTGTTGATCCCTCAAGTTCCTTCTCTGACCAAAGCGTTCCACCTGGATCTTGGAAGTACGCTGACGTTTGTCAGTACCGATGGAAAACTGAGCAAAACGGTAACAATCGTTGGCATCTATACTACTTCCGGTATTACTATCTCTTATATAAATCCTGTGTTGGCGCCTCAGTCCATTGTCACAGCCTTGAGCCCTCTTGACGCGCAGGAGCTCTTTTATCTGAAGGTTTCTTCCACCAGTGTAGCGCAGGCAGAGGCCAGACTAGGGAGCGCCGTAGCGAATGTTGCTTTTTTACAGACTCCGGCTAGCAGGGTCGATGATTTCCTGTATGATCTTACCAATATTGTATGGTCATTTACCGCGATTGCCTCGCAGGCGCTCTTAGCGGGTATTGTTATCATCGCGAACGCCGTGGTGATGGATCTGCTAGAGCGACGACGTGAGATGGGCATTTTGAAGGCTGTGGGGTATACGCGTACCGCCGTGCTAGGAGCAGTCCTGGTTGAGTATGGCGTTCTGGGAAGTGTTAGTGCATTTCTTGCCGCCCTGGTGACGATACCATTGGTAACTTTCTTTGGGAATCTGTTTTTACGTGTTACCATGGTGCATCTCGGTGTCAGCAATGGGTCAATCAATCTGGCCTTTGATACTCGTGGCACCTTGCTTGTTGGGTTAATCGTGGGCAGCGCATTGCTAACGTTGTTTGTGTCTTTGTTCTCTTCCTGGAAGAGTGTACAAGTACGCCCTCTCGAGGTACTGCGCTATGAGTGACCCCTGGAAGATGGCATAGTAGCCAGAATTTTGCGCAAGATGCTTCTGATATTCTCGATATATATATGAGTCATCCCCAATTTTTGTGAAACCGTTCGATATCTCGAATGAGTGAGCAGACGGTACGGGGATCATCAGGAGGCGGAAGGAACCAGGTAAAACGGGGTCGATAATCGTCCCACAGCCGACTGAGTGCCCATCGAAGCCGATAAAGTGGTGCCTGCACTTGCTGGCACCGCTTGCCGGTTCGGTGGCATTTGAAGCGCAAGAGGGCGCGCACCAGTTCGTGATGCCGCGGATCCAGCAAGGAAAGCAGGAAGGCATAGACGAGCATCACCATGCCAAGCAGTTTGAGACGAGCCTCCAACGACCACAACCGCGGACATTCTAACGCCAGTTCGCATTTCGCGTAGCGAAAGCTGATCTCGATTTGCCACCTCCGACGATAACTGAAGAACACGTCCCACGCTTGCGCCTCCAGGTGAACCGGCTCATTGGTGATCAGATACATCACGCCTTGTTTGACCCGTGCTTTCACCAGAAACAGCGGTTCGTGCGACTGCGGATGGCGCAGTGCCGTCCACCAGAGATCGCACGCCATTTTCTCTCCGGTGCTGCTGTCCCAGATCTCTTGGTGGGCACGATACTTCTTTCCCTGGCCAATTTGCCACAGCTTCTTCTCCTCACCCCACGTGGTCAGAAACAGGTGATGCTTGACCCAGCGAATGACAAAACGCGTCCGATAGGTGGCGAGCACCTGCAGCCACGCTCCCGAGGCATAGCCGCGATCAAACACGTGGACCAGCAAGGGGCCCCATTTCCTGACACAGATGCGTAATCCTTCTTCTTCCATGTCTCGGAGCTTGCTAGCAAAGATCCCTTTCGTTGACCACCACCGGGTGACCGCCAGATGCGGGCGCCCGTGCATGCCGACAATGAGTCCAGCATTCCACTGCATCCCCATCACCCGCACCGGGCGAGGGGCAGGCCAATTGAACACGAGTCCACGTTTGGTGCGCTGACGCCGCTTTGCTTTACTGGAGAGCACGGGACACAAGCCTTCCAGTTTGGCGCTTTCGGCTTTCTCCAGCACACTTCCGTCCCACAGGCAGAGAATCCGTTGCCCCTGGGCATGGAGCCTGCGCACCTCTTCATCGGCTTTTTCCAGCAGGTAGTGGTCGATGAGCCCCACCGTCCACTTGACGGACCGCACCAATTTCCCGACGCGCTTGGTACCTGCGGTGGCGGGGGAAAGAATTGTAAGTTCCAGGGTAACCACATGGAGAGGAGTGGCGAGTTAGACAGTGATATTCACATACCAGGGATGTCCACAAGGACATCCCTGGCAAAATGTTGCTGAACTGCTATCTAAACTGCTTATGGTGTCGGATCGGAGTAGGATCCTCCATAGATGTCCGAGTTGCCAAACGTTGCTGGACAGCCGATACTGGGCGCAGGGCGTGGTACCGAGCCGCCAGTTTGCAGAGACATGCGCCAGGCATCGACGGCGGGACAGTCTGCTGCGTTGCGCGCGTCGTTCCAGACCGCCGATCCATACGTCCGCGTGGCAACGGCATAGACGTAGTCGCCCAGGAATTCAGAGATCAAACTGTTCGCGCTCGAACCGCGGGGATCCCCTGTTGCTCCTCGATGGAGTTCCGTGAAAGCACCCGTTGGCATGGTGGGATTAGCCGAGGTGTCGGCATGCAGGACGACTCCCACCATGCTCCGTGGTTCTGTCGTGTCGTTACGGTATGGTGTTATGAAGGCGTTGTACACCACATAAACATCTTGACCGTTCGGGGAGATCGCCGGAGCCGTGTAGTAGCCGCGATCGCCTGGTGCCTCGATGTTTCTTGGTGTCGACCAGGTGTTACCACCATCCGTGGACTCGCGGAATACCACGTGTGGTGCCTCAGTTGTGCCGCTTACATAGGTCAGGACCATCCGGTTGGTCGCATCCGAGCCCGTGGGGGAACCGTTCGCAATATCCACCGAGGGGGCCCACGTCAAGTCGTTGCGCGCGCCTGCGACGCCATCCTCAACGTACCGTCCTTGGACTGGATCGAACACTCCAGGATGGGTAACAGCACCGGGAATCTGAATGGGCCGTCCCCAGGTTTGCCCACCATCGGTGGAAGGGACCAGGTACTCGAAGTTCTGCTTGGTGGTTGGATCTGTCCCGATGCCGAAGACGTAGACATTACCATGGCTGTCAGTGCGGATCGTGCAGCCATCAAGCGGCTGGATCTGCCCGTTGGCAGCAGCTGCTGTCACCTGCTTCTGTGTCCAGGTATCGCCGCCATCGGTGGAGGTGGCAACCATCAGCGGCGCCGGAGTCCCGTGTCCCTTCTCCTGGCCGCGAAACGAGGCCCAGCAGACATACACATGGCCAAAGAACGGACTGCTGGCTGCGTTGTCCGCCCAGATCTGCTCCTTGTCGCTGAACGTTGTTGACGACTGCTTCGAGATGACAACTGGTGGCTTCCAGGCGCTCTGGACGTTATTGGCTGCTGCAGCCACATTATCGGTCCGCGAAACAGCGATTGCCTCGAAGCCATTGAATGCCTCCTCAGAGCGGGTCGCACTAAAGTTTGAGGTCAGATTGGCATAGTACAGGCGCGAACCGTTGCTCCACGAGAACGTGCCGTTAGAACTCCGGATCGGGCCGAAGGCGAGGGCAGGATCACCGTCGGAAACTAAACCATTCTCATAATAGTAGGGTAGTGTCCCGATGGGGCCCACCTGAGGTGTACAGGGAATGCCAGGGGTCCCAACGCACTGTCGAGCTGTCCAGCCAGTGTAGGTTGGCTGTTTCCAGGTGGCACCGCTATCGAACGAGAAGTAGACGCCTGAGACGCCCACTCCCTGTGTGAAAGGACAGGTGGTGGGATCGCCGGCGTTGCATCCCTCCATGTCGATCTCGTCATTGGAAGCGGAGACTAATACATTCGGGTGATTGGCATCAACGGCGATCGCAGGCTCGTTCTGCTTGTTCTGTGAGAAGGGGGTGGCGGGACTGCCGTTGCTGACGGGTACGTCGCCACCGGCGGCATGAGCGGCAGGATGCTGAAACGTGAAATTCAGCGCGAATGTGCCGAGAATGACGATGATAGCGATGCATGAGAGAAATAAGCTCATCCTTGAGCGGAAAAAGAGAAACATGTAGAACCTCACTTTCAATAAAGCTGCTCAATGGTCAAAAGCGCATCTTTTGAGTTTGAGAGGATCCAATGATCTTTGCTACTCGTAGCATGTGTAGGTTTCATCGTTTACGAAAAGACGGCATTCAGAAGCGACTGCATGTGCCGACTCGCGGCGAGCCAGTAGGTAGTTTTGCGCATCAATGAGGAGGCACCGTTTACCCCACGTTATGGCCCCTTTCAGAACTATGGACTACATTGGTTTGGATTGATTTTTGTCGATATAGTGGCACCGAGCTTTGTGTTTTGACCGTGTGTTTTGTGTACCTGTATGTGTGGGGTTTGCAAGATCTGCTTCTCGACCCTCCTTAGAGAATAGCTACCATACTAGATAATAATAAAGGTAAATTAGGAGAAAAGCAAGAGTAATTCATTATGATAGGATATTCGACTATAATCTCATCAAAAAGATGGGCAAGATGATAAGATATATTCAAGAAAATAGAGTAGACTGTATTGATGAAGTTGAAGAGGAATAACAGGTGAAAAACAGCGGAAACTATACAGTGCTGAGATGGAGACCGGCGTGGTCCTACGAAAGATAGAAAATTTGCATAGGACTTCCTAAAATAAACGAATAGCGTTATTCATTTGCAAATAGACTAGCTTGAGCTATACGATGCAAATTGGTAATTTGGTAGAAGATTTTTCTCAAAGAAAAGGACTGTGAGCCCCTGGATGGTCTCAGTTTTCTCACGTTGCGTGAAGCCATTTTTGCGATAGAGCTGTTGTGCTGCTACCTGAAGCGTTGTGGTATCTAGCTGAAGTGTCTGATAGCCCAGCGCAGCGGCGCGCGTTTCTAAATGAGCCAGCATCATCTGCCCCAGCCCGCTTATAATAGTGAGTATATAGGATAGGGACAATCTCTCACTCAATCGAACACTTTTTGGTTACCTCTATGATAATATATCTAACAGATTGGATATATTATGAATAATCAACAGAAACAGTTTCAGCGTACTCATATAACGAATCCAAACACCCTCAATGAGATCGTGCAAAAAGCAATGGGTACGAACCTCGAACAGGTTACTCGTATCAACAAGGGACAGTCTAACGAAGTTTATTTCATAGACCTAAAGGATAGATCATTTGTCCTTCGAATTGCGAAAGGATTTGACTACGATATATTTGCCATTGAACGATGGGCAATGCAGGAAGTGAGCCGCCGTGGGGTTCCTGTTGCTGCTATTTTGGTACAGGGCTCGATGGTTGATAGGGATGAAGCGATTTACTACCAGATTCAAGAGAAATTGACAGGCGAACCGATGGATAGCCTGCTGGCACAAGGGAAGGTTGGACGCGATCGATCTGAAAGATTTACTGAGCAGGCCGGCGAGCTACTTGCCGCTATTCATTCAGTGTCGACGTTTGGATGGGGAAGAATCACTCAACCCAATCACGGGACATATCGGTCTTTTGAAACGTGGATGCTCGCCCTTCAAGAAGGCTCGGAGAAGTTCGACAGAGCCCTCGCTCAGTTCAACGCTCTTGGAGTGCCTCGATTTGAAGAAGTGTGGCAAGAATTGCTTTATCTTGAATCATTTGCAGTCCGCAACCCCGTTTTATTGCATTACGACCTAACGCCAGACCATATCTTTGTTGATAGCGATGATAGAATTACCGGTGTTATTGACTGGGGAGCGGTTCACAGTGGCGATCCAGTACGAGATCTCGTCCGCTGGAAGTATTGGGACAACTATGAATTCTCAATAGATTGGCTCGCCTCCACCTACGGTCAATTCCTCGTTAACAGTAAAGGCTTTGAAGAACGCACGCAACTGGCGAGAATAATTGATGCATTACTTTTATTGGACACCTCTACCTATAAAATTCCAAGTGTTGCCGACGCCAAACATGCTGCACTGGTTATCAGAGACACTATCAAATAAGGTGCAGGCAAACCGTGTCGACGCCATCCCGAATGTTGTTAATCGGCCTGGCAGCGTTCGATTACACAGAAAGTGGGATGGCATCCTGACCAATTTTGCACTGAAGGATAGAAATCTTCACTGAAGGGTGAAATTGGACGCTTCGATGCCTGGAAAAACCGCTTCCCCTCAGGTATACTCGAGATATGACAAATATTCTCACCATGCTCGCAGGCTCACACGTCGTGCAAGGAATCATCGTCGGCGCCGTGCTGGCGTTTCTCACGGCCAATATCATTATGAACGCGGTGGTGAAAGCCATGACAACGACCGTCAACGGGTGGAGCACCACCTTGAAATGCGGCCAGCCCGGCAATGGCATCCTCCTACGGGCCGCTTGTGCCAAAGTGCTGCCCGCCGTCAATGTGGCGCAAGAGGCTGCGTACTGGACGACGACCGTCGATAGCGCGGGGCGGCGGCTCTCCGGTCAGCGTGATTACGTCCTGCATTTTCCTGCCGGACAGCTCCCGCCCAACGAGGCCTTCTGGTCGCTGACCATGACCGATGTGGTCGGCTACATGGTGAGCAACCCCATCGATCGCTCCAGCGTCGGCTCTCGCTCCGGCCTCGTGCAGGGCGCCGATGGCTCCATCGACATTTATCTGCAGCGCACGGCTCCCTCCGGGCACGAGTCCAACTGGCTGCCTGCCCCGGCAGGCTACTTCAAGCTGATGCTGCGCGCCTATCTGCCCGGCCGTGCTGTCCTGGACGGCGAGTACCACGTGCCGCCCGTCATGAAAGTGCCATGAGGTCAATAACCCCCTCCTGAAGGAGGAGGCTTGAAAAAGCCTGTATTGACCAGACTCAGCTTGTAAAAGCTCCGTTAGAGAAGAAATTAGGTACGTTAGGATGCGTTGCCAGTCTTAACCACTACGGTGCAGGGTTAAACAGATTGTAGGGTAAAAATCAGTGCTCTGTACGTCAAACCTTCTCATAACATTGTCAAGGCAAACCTTACCCTAGCAATAGGAGGCTCATCTTGAGCAAAGTCTTTGTCGTCGATCGTTCTGGTAAACCAGTCACCCCGGCGCATCCGGGCTATGCACGCCTCTTGCTCAAGCAAGGGAAAGCATCAGTCTACAGGAGATATCCATTTACGATCCGGCTCAAAAACGTGGTGGAGCATCCACACGTGCAATCACTCAGGATCAAACTTGACCCTGGCAGTAAAACAACAGGTATTGCCATGGTGGATGATGCCAGTGGGGAGGTTGTCTTCGCGGCCGAACTCTCTCATCGTGGGCATGCTGTGAAAGCATCCCTTGATGCTCGTCGCGCCATTCGTCACAGTCGCAGGCAACGAAAGACCCGCTACCGGAAGAGGCGTTGGGCCAATCGAAAAAACAAAAAGAAGGGGTGGCTCCCTCCTTCCTTAGAAAGCCGGATTGCCAACGTGTTGACCTGGGTTCGCCGTCTTTCTCGCTATGCGCCTCTGCAAGCTCTCAGTCAGGAGGTCGTGAGATTTGACATGCAGTTGATGGAGAATCCCGAAGTGAAAGGAGTTGAGTATCAGCACGGCACATTAGCAGGATATGAAGTCAGAGAATATGTGCTTGCGAAGTGGAACCGTCAATGCGCCTATTGTGGAAAAACAGATGTACCATTACAAATCGAGCATATTCATCCACGTGCCAACGGTGGCACCAATCGCATCAGCAATCTCTGTCTGGCGTGTGAGCAGTGCAACACGGCAAAGGGAACGCAAGATATTGCCGTGTTCCTCAAGAAGAAACCAGAGGTGTTGAAACGTATTCAGGCTCAGGCAAAAGCACCGCTCAAGGACGCAGCGGCGGTGAATGCGACACGGTGGGCCCTCTTTGAGAGATTGCAACAAACAGGCTTGCCTGTTGAAGTAGGCACTGGTGGATTGACCAGGTTTAATCGGACAAGCAGGGAGCTTCCGAAGACACACTGGCTTGATGCGGCCTGTGTGGGCAAGAGTACGCCTGATACGTTAGTTATCCAGGAAGTCAGGCCATTAGTGATCAAAGCAACCGGACATGGGAATAGACAAATGTGCTTGCCTGATAAGTATGGCTTTCCGCGTACCTCTGCCAAAGGAGCCAAAAAGGTCAAAGGCTTTCAAACAGGAGATATGGTCAAGGCCATTGTGACCAAAGGCAAAAAAAGAGGGACGTATATCGGGCGGGTCGCAATTCGGGGAAGTGGATCGTTCAACATCACGACAACCACAGGGACGATTCAAGGTATTGGGTATCAATACTGCCGTATCATTCATCACGCCGATGGATATAGTTATGAGAATGGGGAGCGGTATTCCTCCCACGCCTAAAGTCGTGGGTATCCTACCGCAACAGATCATGAACAGGCTTATTCTGAAATACAAATATCCCATTACATTCGCCATCCTGGCAGTCCTCGCATGGGTCGTCTACAGGTATTTCTCGATGGGGGGGAGCCAGCTTATTACGTTCGTCGTCGTGGCAGTCCTCGTCTGGGGACTCGGCACGTGCGTTTTCATTTATTTTTGGCCGCCGATCACCTACAGTGCCTACAAAAGAGCGATCGTTCAGCATGGGCTCGGCGGCCCCATCCCCGTCAATACGCTGTACGCGATGCCCACTCTCGCTTCGCCCTCGGCGTCAAACTCCAGCTTATTAGCTACAGGGACCGACGACGTGCTCTACGTCGGCGGCTGGCTCGACCTCTCCAAAGGGCCGCACGTGTTGCACGTGCCGGACATGGAGGACCGCTACTACAGCGTGCAGTTCACTGATCCGTCGGACGGCACTAATTTTGCCTACGTCGGCAAACGCACCACGGGAACCAAGGCTGGCGATTACCTCATTAGCGGGCCGAGATGGAAAGGAAGCGTGTCGCAGGGAATGACACAGATTTCTTCGCCGAACAATGCGGTGCTCGTTATGGGTCGTGTCTTTGTCGAGAGCGACAATGATCTCCCGATCGCCTATGGGCTTGCGACGCAGATACAGCTCACACCACTCAGTCACTGATCTCCCGATGTGTTTCAGGATGTACGCTACAGAGGCGCACAAGAAATGTATTTCCAACATTTCTGACTTCTACCCTGGATTTAGAGCGGTTTTTTTTCCAGGCATCGAAGCGTCCAATTTCACCCTTCAGTGAAGATTTCGGTAGAGCCACGCTAACCGGTGGTTGAGCATAAGACCCCCCTGTGCAGGCGAACCAAAGGTCGAGAGCAGGCGGGACGACTCTGCGCTTTGGGGAGAGGGGCGTGTGGCTCTGTCTGCTTGGGTGGCCGTCCGCATCGTTTGGGAGCAATCCAAGGTGCGGGAGCCACTTTGTAACTGAGGAACTCACCGAAGCTCCAGACGTGATCCGTCAGCCCACTGGCCATCGCAGGCGTGCAAGCCTTGCCCCACTGTTTCGCCTTCGAGAGTTCCTGATGCACGACACAGAAATTATAGGTACAACCAATCAGGTACATCCCGGTGTGCAAAGCGTGCAAGCGGGAAGCCGCATGCCGGGTTTTGCGCGTCAGGCTGGCCAGCCGCTCCCGAAACGTCGCATTCAAGCGCTCAATAAAGGCGGTATTGAGCACGTTGCCTCCTCCAGACAGCCGCAGCAACTGTTCCGCCTGCTCCAGGAGCCCATGAGCCATCCGGCGAGTAATTTCGACCACGCGTTTTTTCTCCGTCCGCTTGATGACGGTGCCAATATGCAGGTCTGGCCAGACCTGTAAACAGGCTCTGCCCCTGCCTGCCGTGGCTTTGACTTTTTCGCGAAAGGCCCGCCGAATGCTGCCGGGATACGCGCTCCAGCCGTCTGTCAAGACGAGCAAGGGGCAAAGGCGCAAAGCGGCTCGCGAACTTGTTGCAACAATGCGTTGGCCAGCTCCTTTTCTCTGCTCCGGCTGACCGTTCCCGCTATCCACAGCCGGGTGGAAACCATCATGGCTAACCCCATCCACGCAACCATCTTGCGGCCCTTGACTCGGATCTCATCGGCCTGCACATGCACTAGATCAAGCTTGCCCTGTTCTACGATCGCCTCATGGACCCGTTGGCAGTGCTGACCAGCTCGATCCCGCCACGTAGCCACCGTTCGTTCATCTAACCCAAAGGCATGCACGATCGCTTGCACTGGGCAGCCATATGACAGCAGTGTCACCACAATCACGATGAGATCCATCGGCTTGCGCAGCCCCTCGAACATGGTTCCTCGTCGGGCGCTGAACGTCTGTTTGCACCTCTTACACCGATAGCGTTGGCGCTGGAGATCATGAATCGTGATGTTGCCCGCTCCGATTTGGCCTCTTGCGGAACACATCATATTCGGGCAAAATTGTTTCGACGGCTCCATTGGCTCTCTTGTGGCGTTTTGCATATCCACATTATGCCAATGGGTCCTGATTTTTCAAGTTCCCCCATTTCACCTGGAGCTTTCCAATTCTTCCATTGACGGAATCGAACGTATGTGCTATTATTACGCGTATTCTAGAAACAGTGTCATTTGACTTATAAATTGGCTCTTGTTCACTCTTGATACTGGTGGCGAAGTCAAAAATCGTGCTCAATTTGAGTTGAACCTCATTGGCGATTGAGCGTGAATATCGACTTCGCCACCAGTATCACTCTTGGGGTTTTCTGCTCGCTTGCTTTGCTATATATCGGGAAATGGTGATATAGTCTCATCTAAACATGTGTTTTTCTCGCAAGAGGGAGTCCATGATGGAAGAGGCATCTCTACTTTCTTTACCAGAAGGGATGCGTGTCGAGCAGATCCAAATCACTGAACATGGTTTGGTGATTGCAGTCGAGGCTTCGCATCCCACATCGTGTTGTCCACTGTGTACTCAATCCTCAGATTCCATCAAGACGCACTATCGCCGCACGTTACGAGATGCTCCCTGTGTGGGTCGCCAGGTTCAACTGATCCTGACTGTGCGCAAATTCTACTGCCGTAATCCATACTGCTCCCAGAAAGTGTTTACCGAGCGGCTTCCTTCCTTTGTCGAGCCGTGGGCCAGGATGACGATCCGTTGCTGCCAACACATTACGTCGATCGGGTTAGCGACCTGCGGCAAAGGGGGAGCCAGACTCGCCGCTCGCCTGGGGATACCAACCACGCGTCCGACGATCCTGCGCCGCATCATGGCTTTGCCAGATATTTCTGGGAGTTCCGTTGTGTACCTGGGCATCGATGATTTTAGTCTTCGACGTGGGTATCGGTTCGGCACCATCCTGGTCAACCTGGAAAGCCACCGCGTAGTGGATCTCTTACCCGACCGCCGGGCGGAAACCGCAGCCCGGTGGATGTACCAACAGCCAGATCTGGCGGTGATCAGTCGTGATCGAGGAGGCGAATATGCCTCCGCTGCGCGAGAAGGCGCTCCCCAGGCTATCCAGTGCGCAGACAGGTTCCACGTGGTGAAAAACCTGACCGAAGCTGTTCAGGTGCTTCTGGCGCGCTGTCAGGCCGAAATCCTGACAGAAAAGAAACCGGACGAGCCAAGCCAGGATGAACAAAACAAACCCTTCATTTCCATCGAAGAATGGCGTCCGAAAATCCCAGCTCATATAGAGCGCGTGCAACGAGCCAGACGATCTGAGCGCTCGGCACGCTATGAACAGGCAGTCGAACTCAACCGTCTCGGAAAACCACCCCAAGAGATTGCCAGGATTCTCGGTGTAACAGGACGAACCATTCAGCGTTGGCTGAAAGCCGACACCTTCCCTGACGCCAAGCGGCGGCGGCGGCGACCTGGTTCTTTCGAGATCTACGCGTCTTATGTCCTCTCGCGCTGGCAAGCCGGTGAGCGAAACGGCCTGGCGATTTATCGCGAGATCAAGGAGCAAGGCTACGATGGCTCGGAGCGCACCGTCTACCGCTATCTGGAACCACTCAAACAGGCTGAGGTGAGGGCTTCAATCGACGTGCATCGTCTGCAAAAATGGACCGCCAATACCGCCATCTGGCTGTTTGTACGTGATCCAGAAAAGCTCGATGAGATCGAGCGCGAGGATCTGGCTGCTTTCTGTGAGGCAAGTGCCCCCTTGAAAAAGGCGTATGACCTCCTGCAAGATTTTTTATCCATGGTCCACAAACGAGAAGGGCAGCGGTTAGATGCCTGGCTGGTCAGGGTTGCAGAGAGCGAGCTGCCAGAACTTCAGTCATTTGCTGCTGGGGTAGAAAAGGACAAAGATGCGGTGCAAGCTGGTTTAACCTGGGCGATTAACAATGGCATGGTTGAGGGCCATGTGACAAAATTGAAGCTGATCAAGCGAACGATGTATGGCAGAGCTGGTTTTGCCTTGCTCCGCCAACGGGTGCTTCATGCAGTGTAGGAGACGCCTGAGAGAGGGGCAGATGAGAGATTGTATGAAATACCAGCGTCTCCTCAACATCTTCGCGATCTCTCTTCTTGAGTCAGAGGCAATGGGACGTGTGAAAACAACAAGGAGGATTTTCTCGTGGACAACATCTCCCAACATAATCAGAAGCGTTGGAATGCACTGGCAGGAGCGAATGCACTCTTTAGCAGACCAGCGTTAGAGCTCGATGCGAAGAGTGCGCAGGGCAACATTGATCCAGAGGGGCGATTGGGGAGTATACGGGGGAAACAAGTTCTTTGCCTGGCGAGCGGCGGCGGTCAGCAATCAGCCGCTTTCGCGCTGCTCGGCGCTGAGGTGACGGTGCTGGATATCGCCGAGGGCCAACTTGCACGTGATCAACAGGTGGCAGAACACTATCATGTCGCCATCAAGACGGTGCAAGGTGACATGCGGGACCTCTCGGCCATAGCCTCGACATCCTTCGATATCGTCTGGCACCCCTACTCGCTGAACTTCGTCCCTGATGCACGCGCCGTTTTTCACGAAGTTGCACGGGTCTTGCATGTTGGTGGGATCTACCATATGCAGTGTGCCAATCCTTTCACCTGTGGCCTGACGCCCAAGGATTGGAATGGCAATAGCTACAGCCTGAAGTATCCCTACATCGAGGGAATGCTTCTGGAAAGCGAGGATCAACCTTGGGCCTACGCGCGTGAGAACTATCATGGCGAGCCCATTCCCATCTTGCGCGAGTACCGCCATACGCTGAGTTCGCTGATCAATGGCCTGAGCGATGAGGGCTTTGTTCTTCAGCATCTGAGCGAGGATCTGCACCTGTTTCCAAACGGAGAAGCAGAGCCGGGAACCTGGGATCATTTTGTTGCCTATGCTCCACCCTGGTTCGGCTTCTGGGCTACCTACTGTCCACGCACCTGATTCTCGCCTCTCGCCGTACTGTATTGAAAAGCATTTTCAGGTGTTTCAAACACCTGAAAATGCTTCTTTGTGTCAAGTTCATGGCATGGGGAGAAGAGCGAGCAAGCAAACAGAAAACCCCAAGAGTGGACAAGAGCCATAAATTGCCGGGGTTGCCATGATTATTGGCGCGATCTTCGAGCTTACGCAAAAATTGACTTGTCAGATAAAATGGCGAGACTTCTTGCAACAGCAAATCTGCCCGGAGATGCGGCCTCTTTTCTCTCGTTTTTCACGTGTGCGCCATTTTATCTGGCAAAAAGTCGAAAGCGCTTCAGAAGCGGCTTTATGAAAATAATATACCATTTTATCTGGCAACTTTGACGCATTTGCAGGCGCTGGATCGCTCTCGATGTAATCTCACTGGAAGCGAGAAGGAAGTGAAAAAAAGTACTGCCAATTTATGGTGGCACGAAGCTCTTTGCATCCTTTTCGATCTCAAGCTGATTCGCATAGGTTTGCGCCATTCACTACTGGCACAAATCCGCCATTTTATCTGCTCATTCACAAACAGCCGGAGCATGTATGAAAAACACAGATAGTCTTCCAATACTCTTATTTGAAACCCAACAAGACTGGGAGGCGTGGCTGAAAGAGCATCACAGTGAGGCAGCAGGCATCTGGCTCAAGCTTGCTAAAAAAGATGCAGGTATTGCTTCTCTCACGTATGCTGAGGCCCTGGAAAGCGCTCTCTGCTATGGCTGGATTGATGGGCAAAAAGCCTCTTTTGATCATCAGTACTGGCTGCAAAAATTCACCCCACGCCGTCCCAAAAGCATCTGGTCAAAAGTGAATTGCGAGAAGGCCACAGCGCTGATTGCCGCAGGCAGGATGCAGTCGGCGGGACTGCAGCAGGTAGAGGTGGCAAAAGCTGACGGGCGTTGGGACCAGGCTTACGAATCGCAGAGCAGAATCACCATTCCCGCCGATTTTCAGAGCGAGTTGGACAAAAATCCGGAGGCGCAGGCATTTTTTAGCACTCTGGATAGCGCAAATCGCTACGCCATTCTGTTCAGAATCCAGACAGCGAAGCGAGCCGAAACCCGTTCTGCTCGTATTCAAAAGTTTATCGAAATGCTCTTAAAGCACGAGAAAATACACCCTTAGCCTGGATGAAAGTGAGCTTGGGTTCCTTGTTGGTCAGAATTGGAAAACCCTGCATTTCACCGGTTAGTGTGGCTCTACCAAGATTTCTATCCTTCAGTGCAAAATTGGACAACAGCCGCCCTTCGGTGAATTTACCAATTATTAACATGAATGTCCATTGGAGAATCTCTCCAGATCATTCCCAAATGGGCATGAGAATACCAGAGCCTGTTCCGCAAAACCAGGTGGTTAGTTTTTGTCCGGCTGGTAGACAAGAGCCAGGGTCTCGAAACTGAGCCTCTTGCTTTCAACAAGCCGTAGCTTCGTCTCTTGCGTCCCCTCTGGGAAGAACCGCCTTCCCCTTCCCATGATGTAGGGCAAGACTAAGAACCGATACTCATCGATCAGATCCGTTCCCATCAGCGAGTGGACCAGCGTGGCACTGCCATCGATAATAATGTCTTTGCCCGGCTGCTGTTTCAGTTTGGTGATTTCTTCCACCACATTTCCTCTGATGATGGTAGATTCTTTCCAGGGAGCGGTTTCGAGCGTAGTCGAGACCACATATTTTTTCATGCGGTTGAGGATCGGCCCGGGACCATCGCCGGTCGTCTGTGTGGACCAGCCCGGCCAAAGCATTTCATAGGTGGTCCGTCCCAGCAGGTACACATCACCTTTTGAGTACTCCTCCACAACGTACTCTAGCCTCCTCGCTTCATCCGCAGCAGCCTCATCGGCAGGAGGCCACCAATGATCCATCGTGTCCGCGTCAAAGACCCCATCCAGGGTCATCCACGCCTTCACCCAGAGCTTTCTCATGTTCGTTTCTCCTTTCCCATTCATTCTTCTCTCTCTATTCTCCTGAAATATGGTGATCTCGTTGCGCATCCCATGGGAAGATCGGGATGCTGCCGCGCCTCTCGTGCTAAAGCTCTAGCCTCGTTCGATGGCACGCTCAACTGCGCTGGGCAGGCGAGTCTCAAAGTCCAGGAGTCCAACCCAGTCTGGACGGATGAAGATGCGCGTCATACGAGGATAGAGGCGGCCGATTCAGCGAGGAATGCCTGTGCGTCTTCCTCGCTCAGTGTCCGGCGGGCATTGGCGACGTACTCCGGGGCAAGACCCTCAACGGTGTCAGTATGCACCGTCCCACGAATTTGGAGGATCTTAGGAGGCGAGGAGTCATGCTCGATGCTTACCGCCACTTTTGCGCCATTCTTGAGTACCTTCGTCTTGGGGGCGTCTGTAGCTGTCGCCATCACGATTTCCCGCCCGTTCCAGTAGAAACCGATTGGCACAACACGGGGCGTGCCGTCGTGCCAGTTGTAGGCCAGATGGGCAAGACTCTTCGATTGCAACAATTGCTGGGCAACCGGCTCTTGCAGCAGGCCAACAGCTCCTTGTTTACTTGGCATTATGGTCTCCTTTCATGCTTGGACAGCGTTTCTCTAGCTCTTTTGATTGGGAGTATCCTATTGTTGCTTGCATTGTATAAGTAACAATAGGATACTCCCAATCATCAGGAAAAACTTCTCCAATCTTGCGCTCTTCCCACGCAGAGCGCGACGAATTGAGACCGTGTTTTGGAATGCGCGGCGGTAATTCTGCATGGCCAAAAGAGCAAGATAGGAGAAGTTTTTGCTTTGTAAGATGGTAGAATATCTTGCATGCAATTGGGGAGCGGAAGACCTTTGTGTGCAAGACTGATAGCGAGAGCAGACGACCCATGTTGGCAGAAACACAGTCGTTCCGTTCTGGGGGAGTTCTGCTTCAGTCTCAAAGAGAGGGACTGGAGGAGCCTGTCGGCTCCCATGAATTGGCAAGGGGAACCATTTATGAAATTTCTTCTCACCTCGGGTGGCATCACCAACACCAGTATCCATGACGCGCTGGTAGCGCTCCTGGGCAAACCGATCGCTGAGTCCAGCGCCCTGTACATTCCTACCGCGCTGCACGCCAACACCAATGGTTCGTCCATGGTCGCCCGCCTGATCCGCGGAGAGACCAACACCGCTCCATTCCCTGACGGATACACCTCCATGTGCGAATTGGGGTGGAAGTCGTTGGGCTTGCTGGAGCTCACCGCGTTGCCCAGTATCGGTGAAGAGCGTTGGCTTCCGCTGGTCCAGGAGACGGATGTCCTGCTGGTGGAAGGCGGCGATCCCATGTATCTGTGCTACTGGATGCGGCAATCCAGACTGGCCGATCTCTTGCCGGAGCTGCCGCGCGAGATGGTCTATGTGGGACTGAGCGCCGGGAGCATGGTGATGGCCCCCAGCATCGGGGAGGACTTCGTCCGCTGGAAGCCGCCCATCGGTGGCGATAGAACGCTGGGACTGGTTGATTTTGCGATCTTTCCGCATCTGGATTACCCTTCTATGCCAGACAATTCCATGGCCAACGCTGAAAAATGGGCCGCCAGCATGCCGGTGCCGACATACTTGATTGACGATCAAACCGCCATACAAGTGGTTGATGGCGTCGTCAACGTCATCTCTGAGGGTCATTGGAAGCAGTCGACGCCCTAGTCAGGAACCCTACGTCTAAAGACGAGGGCTTGCTTTGGCAAGCTCACCTGACCAGATTCAGGTTTGAAACAGAACCTACGTTCGGAAAGAAATTAGGTACCTACGGGTGCATTGCCAGCCTGTAGCTCTACGGTTGAAAGTTAAACAGGTGTACAGGGTGAAACCAGTGCTTTCAGCGTTAAACCTTTCCTGAACATTATCGAGGCACACTTTACCTGAGTAATCAGAGGCCTTGAAAAAGGCAAGGAGGCAAGATGTGTCAAAAGTGTTTGTCATTGACCAGCAAAAGCAGCCACTTGACCCGGTTCATCCAGGGCGAGCCAGGAAGTTGCTTTCTGAAGGGAAGGCCGCAGTGTATCGCAGGTTTCCCTTTACGATCATTTTGAAAGCAGAGATAACGAAGCCAGTTGTTCAGCCACTACGCATCAAGCTCGATCCTGGGAGCCGCACGACGGGCATTGCCATTGTCAACGATGCTTCAGGCGAGGTGGTCTTTGCCGCTGAACTCTCGCATCGTGGACAGGCGATCAAGGCCAGCCTTGATGATCGCAGAGCCGTCCGACGCTCACGACGGCAGCGCAAGACCCGCTATCGCAAGGCCCGCTGGCACAATCGTAGACGAAAGAACGGATGGTTGCCACCATCCCTGCTCAGCCGCATTGCCAATGTGCTGACTTGGGTGAAGCGTCTCTCTCGACTCTGCGCCATCACCGCAATCAGCATGGAGTTCGTACGCTTCGATATGCAACTCATGGAGAACCCGGAGATCACAGGCATTGAGTACCAGCAGGGCACTCTCATGGGTTTCGAGGTACGAGAATACCTCCTGGAGAAGTGGGGTCGCAAATGTGCCTACTGCGGAGTGAGCGATCACCCCTTACAGGTCGAACATATTCACCCGCGTGCCAACGGTGGCACCAACCGCATCAGCAACTTAACCCTGGCCTGTGAGCGGTGTAATCAGGCTAAAGGGACCCAGGATATCAAGGTCTTCCTGAAAAAGAAACCCTCAGTCCTGGACCGGGTTCTGGCGCAGGCATGCCAGCCGCTCAAGGATGCTGCTGCCGTCAATGCGACACGCTGGGCCCTTTTTGAACGGTTGAAGGGCACAGGGCTTCCCATTGAATGTGGTTCTGGCGGCTTGACCAAGTTTAACCGCACCACCCGGAACCTCCCCAAGACGCACTGGAGTGATGCAGTCTGTGTCGGCAAGAGCACCCCGGAGGTTGTAAAAACGAACCAGATACAACCCTTGTTGATGAGGGCAACAGGGCATGGGAGACGACAGATGTGTGTCACCGATGCTTACGGTTTTCCCAAGCAGCACAAAGATCGTAGAGGGACCTATCTCGGGTATCGGACAGGTGATATTGTCAAGGCGATCACGCCGAAAGGAACGTTTCAAGGGCGTATCGCGATTCGCTCCCGTCCGTCATTCCGCCTGGGTAAGGTCGATATTCATCCGAAATACATGCGCCGTCTGCATCGGATAGACGGTTATGCGTATCACTATGAAAGGAATGCGTGATGCTCCTCCCCATGGGTCAACCGAGGGGTCCCCGATCACGCGAATCTAAAGATGGGGTGTTTGGGAACGGGTTCGTTCTTGCGCCCCAAACGAGCGAGGATATGCCGTTTCCGCCCTTTGATGTGCTTGTGTGCATCGTAGCCACAGATCCCAGACGACTCCTCAACCGTTTTCACGCTTTGAGAATCCATGCTGGCGGCACTCGGGTCAGGGTGCCTTCCTTGTCGTTCTCGTTCAGCCTGGTGCAATGCTCGCAATAAGAGCGTCCAGATGCCCTTGAGGCGCAAACGCCGGAAATGGTAGAAGACCGTCTGCCACGGTGGAAAGGTGGCTGGGAGGTAGCGCCATGGACAGCCAGTGCGCAGCACGTAGAAGATCGCATCGAACATGGCTCGTTGCGAGTGAATTGACGGCCTGCCACGTCTGGGCACGGGGGGAAGATGGCGTTGCAGACACGCCCACTCCGCATCAGAAAGATTGCTGGGATAACTGGTACTTATCCTTCTAGTCTATCATGTGAGGTCACTTCTGCGATTAACAAAACACGGTCTTACAGAGAGAGAGGCGAGAAAGCCCCGTCCATTCATGGCGGGGATGAATCGCCTCTTCTGTGATAGGGGGAAACGACAGCAGGAACCATCGTTCTGGAACTTGCGTTCTTGCTCTCTTTCTGGTAGAATAGCGGTCAGTCCGTCGAGCGCAGGTGTGCAACCAGAGAAGGAGTGAGGATGCCGAAGAAACGCCAGGGATCACAAAAGCAGCACAAGGAGCAACGACGACGGCCGGCGACACCCACCTTCCTGCTCGAATTGCCACTGGTCGTCGATGCCGGGCAAGCCGCCCGCTTGCGTGCTCACCTGGAAGCAGGCCGTCAGCTCTACAATGCCATCCTCTCCGAGGGACAGAAGCGTCTGCGACGCCTGAGGACAGACCCGGCGTGGCAGCAAGCTCGTGCCCTGCCTCGTTCCCACAAGAGCGAGCGAGCAGCCGCCTTCTTCGCCTTGCGCAAGGCGCATGGTTTCAGCGAGGCCGCCTTGCATGAAGCCGTCAAAGGGCTGCGCGTGGGCTGGATTGCCGAGCATATCGAGGCAGTGCTGGCCCAAACCCTGGCCACCCGCGCCTACCGCGCCCTCAATCGTGTCTGCCTGGGTCAGGCCAGGCGGGTGCGCTTCAAGAGCCGAGGACGTGGTTTCTCCAGTATCGAGAACAAACGCAACGATACCGGTCTGCGCTTTGTCCTGCAGCCGCCCGATGAGGGCAACGCCGGCTCTCTGCTCTGGAACGGAGACCAACTTCCTGCCCGCATCGATTGGCAGGATGAGGTGGTGGCTCATGGCCTCAGGCACCGCATCAAGTACGCCCGTCTCGTCCAACGTGCCGCCAGCAGTCCCAGGGCAGCCGGAGCCGATGCGCAAGGGTATCGCTATGTGGTCCAACTGGCTCTGGAGGGGACGCCCCACCACAAGCCAAAGCACCCCATTGGGCAGGGCATCGTGGGTGGAGACCTGGGACCCTCGACCCTGGCGCTGGTTCCTCAGCAGGGAGAGGCGAGCCTGCAGGTCTTCTGTGCGGAACTGGCCCCCGATGTGCGTGGCATCCGTCGTTTGCAGCGGCAGATGGACCGACAACGGCGTGCGGGCAATCCTGAACACTTTGACGAGCAGGGACGCATCACGAAGCAGGGCAGCAGGACGTTGCGGTGGAAGCAGAGCAAACGGTACCAGGCCACGCGGCGGCGCAAGGCGACCACAGAACGGAAGCTGACGGCCCACCGCAAGAGCCTGCACGGGTGCCTGGTGCATCAGGTGTGCGCGCTGGGCACCACCATCATCATCGAAAAGATTTCCTACAAAGCGTGGCAACGTCAGTATGGCAAGAGCGTGGGACTGCGAGCCCCAGGGATGTTTGTGGATCAGTTGAGACGCACCGTTGCAAGCACGGGCGGCATCCTCGTTGAGGTTCCCACACGCACAACCGCGCTGAGCCAATGGTGCCACGGCTGCGGCCGAAAGGTCAAGAAGCCGCTCTCGCAGCGCTGGCATCACTGTGCCTGCGGCGTGGGACCTGTCCAACGCGACCTGTATTCAGCCTTTCTGGCCGCCTATCTGGATCCAGCAGATCCCACTCCCTCGTGTGCCCAATACCAGCCGTATTGGGAGGGTGCGGAAGTGCGCCTGCGGGCAGCACACGAGTGTCTTATGCAACGTGCGAAAGAGGGGCAGGTTCTGCCCCGAAGCTTGGGCATCACCCGAGCCGGAGCGCGTCTGCCCGAAAGTCCCGAGGAACCCCTACAAGAGTCAGCCGTGCTGCTGCGGCATGCATAGCTGGAAGCGTGGGAAGAACCTCTGGAACCCCCGCCGCTTTAGCGCGGGGAGCTTCAGTGAAAGAATAGATACGTCCACGCCTGGCGGTAAACTGATTTTTCATCTTATAATATTGTTTTGTAACGATACGAAACAGAGGCAAAGATAAGAAAAGAGGTAGAACCAAATCATGGCACGAATCGATGGGGTGAACCCGGAAGAGGTAGAAAGCTACATCAAAAAGGTCCTGGAGGCACAGGCAAAAACCTGGGGGGCGCCGCTACTTAACCATCTGGTCTACGCGCGGCGCCCCTCGATCTTTCGAGGGGCACGCGCGATGTGGACGGGCATTAGCACTTCCGGCCTGATCGATGAGAAGTTACAAGCCCTGGTCAACCGGCGCGTGGCGGCGTTGAACGGGTGCGAGTTCTGACAAGATATTAATGCTGCCGTGGGTAGCAATCTGGGGATCTCTGATGAGAAAATCCTCGCGCTAGCGGACTATGCGACCAGTCCGCTCTATAATGAGATGGAGCGGGTCACGCTGGAATACGCCGAGAGTATGACGATTACAGAGCGAGAGGTGAGCGATGAACTCTTCGCCCGCCTGCGCCCATTCTATAACGAGGATGAATTGGTCGAGTTAACGGAGATTATTGCCTGGGAAAACGCTTCAAGCAAATTTAACCGGGCACTACGCATTCCCTCTCAGGGCCTATGGAAGCGAAAGGAGAATAGATAGAGGTATCTCCAGGATAGCAGCGAAAATATACAGTAAGGATTTTCTGAGCTTGTGATAGCGATAACGAACGTTATTACGAGCAAGTGGAACTGATAGTTCCATTACCCTCTTTTTGGTCAGGAGGTTGCCGATGCCATTTCACGAGCTGCCACCAGAGGTTCTGGATGTCCTGGCGAATTATGCTGCATCACCAAGATTAGTTGCTCACCTTACGGTTGTTCACGATGTTGCTGTTCGGCTTATCACACGGTTGGATGCTACTTGGCCCTTATTGGAATATGATAAACAACGCGTCCTCTTTGGGGCTGCAACACATGATGTGGGGAAAACAGTGTATCTCAACGAACTCACCGGCCCCGGAACCCAACACGAGGAGATTGGGCCTCAGCTCCTCCTGGAAAGTGGTTTTCCAGAGACCTATGCACGTTTTGCTCGGACCCATGCTCGATGGAGTCAGGAAGCCTCGGTTCCAATGGAAGATGCGTTGGTTGCATTTGCCGACACGATCTGGAAAGGCAAGCGTGATGACATATTGGAACGAGAGATTGCTGTACATATTGCGAGGCAGTATCGGCAAGAACTCTGGGAAGTATACATGAAGCTTGATGACATTGCTATCCAGCTTGCAAAAGACGCTCACGACCGCATTCTCTGGCAAGGAAAGCATCCCATTTGAGCAAAACTTAGAGTGACATTGAAGATATATCTCCAATGTCACCTCTGCTCGTTTTTGCGCTGAACTTCAGATAACTAAAGCGCGGGGAGCTTCAGTCTTGTGGGAATGTCGCTTGCCGCATGTGCCGAGAGAGAAACAGAAATCCGGTTATCAGAAGCAGGCCACTCCACACGATGCCCACGGTCGGCAACACGCCCAGATGTTCCAGGCTCAGCCCGAGTGCGGAGGAGCCAATGGTGAGGACGCTGAACAAGATCAGGCGATAGAGGCCACTGACACGGCCTTGCAGAGCATCTGGTACGACAGCGAAGCGATAACTGTCCATGAAGACAGCACGGACCGAGTCGGCGAGAGCGATGCCCGCGAAGACGGCTCCCAACAGCAGTGGCGTCGTGATGAAGCCATAGAGAGGAAAGACGAACACGAACACGATCAGAGCACAGCGAAGCGTGAGGCCAAAGCGTATGCGCCGAAGCATCGGCGGGCAGAGCGCCGCGCCAAGCAGGTTCCCGACGCCGCCAACTGCGACGATCAGGCCGTAGAGCACCGACGGGATATGCTGCTGTTGCACAATGTCCAGGACGAGAAGCACACTGGCTGTTATGGTGAGGTTGATATAGCTGGAAATCAGGAGAAGCGAGCACACGACCTGATGCTCCCACAGCCAGGTGAGTCCCTCGCGCACTTCTAAGAGCAGGTGGTGACGCTCCCTCCTCCGTTCGTCTTGCATGGGCGAGCGTATGAAGAACAATGAGCCGAGCAAGATCAGAGAGGAAAGCGCGTCTGTGACGAACGGGAGCAGCCTGCTGATGCTAAAGAGCAAGCTGCCCAGCGCAGGTCCGACAAGCGCGCAGGAGCCAACGATCAGCTCGTTCTGTGCGACTGCTGTGGGGAGCTGGCTCTTTGGCACGACCCATGCCCGTGCTGCCAATTCGACCAGCTCGTCGAACAGCGAAATGGCTCCCAGGCCAAAGGCGATGGCGTAGAGGAGAAGCAGCCGCAGTGGTCCGCTGGTCAGGAACAGCGCCAGGGGAATGCTCGCCACGCACACCATCAAGCAGAAGGTACAGATGATCATCACGCGTTTGCGCGGCCAGCGATCCACCAGTGCCCCGGCGGGGAGGCTCAGGAGAACGTAGGGAAGCTGTCCCAGGCTATACGCCAGCCCGGCAGCAGCGATCGAACGCGTCAGTCCCACAATGAGCAGCGGAAACGCGAACTGCGTGCAACTGGTGCCGAGCGAGGAGGCGGCCTGGCCGAGCCAAAGCAAAAGATAGTCACGATTGCGCCAAAGGGAAACGGGCTGTTGTGGACCCGTGGCGCTCGCCGTTTCTTTGGGATGTGTTGCCATCCATCTATTCTCTTTTCATTCGAGCTAGAGTGAAAGGTGACACCAAGAAGGCACAATGATGTCCCCGACAATAGGGCGCACGGTAACACGTGCCGACCCTCACTTCGTTGGTGAATCTGCTCCTATGGGTACACGCCACCAGAGAAC
This sequence comes from Dictyobacter formicarum, assembly GCF_016587435.1. Next base: position 549,749 of record NZ_BNJJ01000001.1, on the reverse strand, counting down.
ACACACCCTGTGCCCTTGCTCATAAGAGAGAACAAGTGGCACTGTGTGTACACACGATGGTCTCTTTCACTCGATTGGAGGGAGAGAGGTTGTAGGGAGAGGGCCCGTGTAGCAAAAAAGACACAAAGGATCCCCTGAGCAAAGAAATGTACCCTAAAGCCCGATTGAAAAAAGCAGCGAAAAGCAACTAGAAGAGGGCTTTAGGGAGAGCAGCAGCAAATTTGATAGACATGTGGCCTCCCTTTTCATAAAAGTAGTAGTGGATATTTCGGCAAGATTATACTTTCTAGCCACAAACGTTGTCAAGAAATGGCATGGAAGAAACCAGGGTTTCTCAAAAGTCACCAGGCTTACACTCAGGCTGGCGACCACAGGTCGCCTTTGGTTTTTAATGATGAGTTTTGAGAAACTCTGTAAAAGTAATCAGGGCAGTGAAAATGGAGCTAGTCTCATATTTTTGCTTGCATGTTGTACAGATTCGCATAGGCACTATTCAGCGCGATAAGCTCCTCGTGCGTTCCCTGTTCGCTGATCCCGCTCTCGGATAATACCACGATCCTTTGAGCATTGCGGATCGTTGACAAACGATGAGCGATGACAAGCGTTGTGCGATTGTCGGCTAACTTCTCCAATGAGTCCTGCACAGCCTTCTCGCTCTCATTGTCCAGTGCACTCGTCGCTTCATCAAAAATGATCACAGGGGGATTTTTGATGAAGACGCGCGCGATGCTCAAGCGCTGCTTCTGCCCGCCTGAGAGTTTGACACCACGTTGACCGATATCCGTATCATAGCCGTCCGGTAGCGCCATGATAAAATCATGCGCGTGGGCCTTTTTGGCCGCCTCAATGATTTCTTGTGGACTTGCATCGAGCTTGCCGTAACGGATATTCTCCGCGATGGTCCCGGCAAACAAATAGACATCCTGCTGGACAATGCCAATATTTCTGCGCAATGAGCGCAAGGTCACATCGCGGATATCATGTCCATCCAGCAGAATCCTTCCCATGCTGACATCGTAGAAACGAGGAATCAACGAGCAGAGCGTGGTTTTGCCAATGCCAGAAGGCCCGACCAGGGCTACATATTCTCCAGCATCTATTCTCAATGAGAGGTTCTTCATGACATCCTTCTGGTTTTCTTTGTATCTGAAGCTGACATCCTGAAACTCGATATCTCCTCGAACCCGTGTGAGATCACTCGCGTTTGGTGTGTCTTGCAAATCGGGTTCTATCTCCAGAATCTCCATAAAGCGCTGGAAGCCAGTGATACCCTCCTGATAGAGTTGGCCGAAGTTGATCAGTTTTTTAATGGGATCAACGAGAATGCCGACGCAGAGCAAATAGGTCAGCATATCCGCCAGATCCAGGGCAGCGTGAACAATCGCAATACCGCCCAGAACTATGACAGCAATGGTCATGAGCTGGGCAAACGCTCCCAACCCGCCGAAAAAGTACGCCTCACTTCTATAGCCATCGCTGCGGCTGGCGAGAAAACGACGAGTGACGTAGGCAAATTTGTGCTTTTCGACCTCTTCATTGGTAAAGGATTTGACCACCCTGATACCCGCGAGCGTATCCTCAACCTGCGCATTGATATCCCCGATGCGATCCTTGCTGCTGCGTAACGCTTTATTCATCTTCTTATTGAAGTACCACGCGTACACGGTCATCAGAGGCAGGAAAAGAAAAAGCAGCAGGGTCAGCGCAAGATTGATCTTCGCGAGAATGATCAACGCGCCAGTGACTGTCAAGAAGGTCACGACGATATCCTCAGGGCCATGATGATAGAGTTCGCTCAGCCAGAAGGTATCATCAGTAAGCCTGGTCATGAGCTGGCCCACTTTTTGTTCATCATAAAAGCCAAACGAGAGCTTTTGATACTGCTCGAAGAGTTCAGTGCGCATATCACTCTGCATCCTGGCTCCCATCATATGCCCCTGAAAGTCAATGAACATCGTACATAGGCTCTGGATCACAACCAGCGTCAGCATGAACGCGCCCAGCAAAGCAATGTCGCGTAGCTCATGCGGATCATGGCCTTCCAGGATGTTTTTGGTGATGTATTGCGCGCAAAGCGGAAGGAGCAGGGTGATCGCGGAGACGATGAGCGCGCAGGCTATATCTGCGAAAAACAGGCCCATGTACGGTTTGTAATACGACAAAAACTTTTTGCCGCGTGTATGAGCTGGCCTGGCCGCGTCGGATTGGGAGCCAGCTTTAGATATGGGTGAACTCTTCGTCGAGGCCGACGTTTTTTTCGTGATCGAATTGGTTGATGGCAAAGAGATGCTCCTCATGGTAGTATGTAAGTAAGCGCAAAAGGCACAAAGAAACCTGCTCCAGCTCAAAACAGACGAGCGGAGAGAGGCGTGAGGATGCGCGACAGGAATACCAGCACGAGAAGGGATAACGTGGAAGGCCAGACCGGGAGACGCGGAGATATGGCGCGTGGAGATTGCAAAGAGGATGCGTTTTTTGCGAACAAGTATGGTCTAGAGCAAAATACTATCTCAATATCTACACTCTCAGAACATCCCCGATGGATCTCCACCCCTTCATGCTAGGCATCGATGTTGCGCGGTATGCGCTTCTAAGCATCACTACACCTCCTTTCTGAACTGGCAACGTGCAGAGACACGTCAAAGACAATCAAGTGCAGGAGTGATAATAGCATATGGGAAGTGTCCGGTCAACTATGAGAAGTGATAAAGCCAGGGTTTCTCAAAAGGCTCGGTTCGTCTCCAAAACGGCTTTCGGCCTCTTTGCGCACTAGCCAGGTGGCCAGATGTTCGTTGATCGCCTAGCCCTCGCTATGAGCCTCTGACGCAAATACCCTCTTTGAAGGATATCTTGGCAGCAGGCCATGTGACGAAAAACACCCGATCGGTTTCGCGACCCAAACTTCATGTGGAGAGGTAACGCTATTGGTCAGTGAGAATGGAAGATAAGACTCAATCATTAGCCATGATCAGTCTACTCATCACTCAGTAGGGGAGGCTGCACATAATGTGTGTGATGCTTGTGCAAGCGGCGCGGAGCATAATCTGGGAGACGTTGTGCGGAATGCCATTCGATGATCTCTCGTTCCCACAGCGACTGTTGCAGGGAGCGATAGGGTGTTTCAAAGTGGCGTGGCTCTTTGACACGGCGAAAGTGTTTCTTGTCCGGTTGGTAATCCACCGTGTATTGGCTCAAAGGAGTATTCTCATATTCCAGGGTTAAGGTATCTCCATAGAGCCAGAGGACCGCTTGTCGCCGAGCCAGCCCTTCTTCTGCATAGAGCTTCCAACGGCGAAAGCGGGCATAGCCACAGCGGTCGAGAGAACGCAGAAACCGTGTGGCGTAAAAGATACGATGCAATTGCTCTGAGGTGCGCATTTTTCCTCTCACCCATCCCAATACTTCTGCTGGTGTGTGATGGTGGTCATCACGGCGGCGATGTCCCCAATGCGGTTGCTGGTTGTAATCCTCAACAAACCGCCGATGCACCTGCTTCGCGCCTCCCCAGTTGGTAACCTGTTCGAAGTGATAATTACTCATCCGTCTCATAATCGAGAAGTGGCTCTCGATGAGATTTTCCCAGCTCTGCTTTTTGTGAATCCATTTTTTCTGAATATCGAGTGCTTCATAGATGGCCATTGCTTGTTTGGCGCGAAACACACTCCCGTTGTCTGTGACCAGGCGTTGGGGACATCCATGCTGTTCAATAGCCGCGTAGAGCACGATGAGGACTGAGGCCAGATCCTGGGCTTGATAGATGTCACTGGCCAGGATCGCCCGTGAAAAGTTATCCATCACGGAAATGACATAAAAAGGGCCTTGAACCTCTGGAATCTGATGCTTCTCGATATAGCGAATATCCAGGCTCCAAATTTCGTGTCTAAACCGTGCGGTAAAGGGATGAGGTTGAGGTTCTTTCTGCTCAGCGTGGGGCTTGGCCAGTCCATACAACTGTCGATTTTCAGCCATAATCCGACCGCAGGTTCGTGGACTTAACCGGATTCCGAGTTGGAGTAATGCACCATGCATTCTGTATTCGCCCAGGAGCGAATTGACTTGCAGTTTGCGAATCGTGTTGCGAGTGCGTATATCTACGGTGGACTGCCGATTCGTGTTCGCATGGGATTTATCCTCCAGCCCGCGTACGCCTTCTTCAACCCAGCGTTTGAGAATCTGATAAATGGTTTTGCGTGCCACGCCTAAGTATGCGGCAATGCTCGTCACACTCCAGCCTTGAGCGTGCAAGCGAAGCACCGCGAGTCGGCGTTCGGCGGGATCAGGGATATCGGCATAGTGCGGATACTGCCGCGTGGTGCGTGAAGGTGTGGGGCCATCGACAAGCACCTGCTTGACCGTGTTGTGGCTGGGGCGACGATCAAATCGGACAGAGCAAATATCCGCGATCTCACGCAGACTGAAGTCAGGATACTCAGCCTTCAAATCCACGATCAATTGGCGCATCGGAACCGGCAGCGAGCGATGGTGGTCCTCTCGCTGTTGCTTCGTTGGACGGAACAAACTTGCCATGCCGAGTGAATTGAAGGTGTCAGCAGCCCGCCGCAAGGTGTTTTCGGCTAACCCGGTCTCTTGAGCTCGTTCGGCAGGCGGTATGCCAAATAACGTGACGGGTCTGATGCTTTCGTAGAGCCGTTGCTCTGGCGTGCGGCACCACTGTTGGATCAGTTCCCAGTTGTCGGTGCGTTCTCGCCGTTCTCGTCTAGCTCGTGTCATGGTCACCACTCTCCTGCCTTCTTTCCATGTGCTGTCGCACACCCTGTATACAAAAACAGCATGAGATATGCATTGCCGGAAAGGTTGGCCGTGATGAGAAACCATCAACGGCCAACCTTGCTCACACTGACTCATCCGAGGACAAAGAGCCTTTAACCACATTCTACCTTGATCTCAAACCCATTTCTCGATCTTTCACCGCTCTTTTGTGAGAGAGACGATAGTTATGCATTGAGAGACTTGAAAAACACGTTTGAAGCTCGTGACGACTAGCAGTGAGCTTGTGACCTCTACACAATCTTCTTGACGAAACAGGCCATCTACTCAGTGTTGAAGAGATGTTTCCTTCTGTTTCATCATTGTCGTTTCGAGAGCGCAAGGCGGACGCCGAGTCCAATCAAGATACATCCAGTGAACCAACGAAGCAGCTTTGCTGCTCCCAACCGTTTTTTGAGCCATGCTCCAAGAAAGCTTGAGAGCGTGGCTATGCTTATCTCGACCGTCAGCCCGACGAGGTTGGTTACAAGGCCAAGCAGGAGAATTTGGAAGGTAACATCGTGTTGGGTTGGATCGACGAATTGAGGAAGGAGAGCAAGGTAGAAAAGAGCGGATTTGGGATTGAGGAGGGTATTCAACATCCCCTGAACGTACACTGTGGCCAATGCGGTCTTCTTGGGAGTGAGTATTGAAGGTTCCCCTTGATGGCTCAGCAGGGTACGTATGCCTAAATAGACGAGATATATGGCGCCAATATCCTTCAATATTTCGTAGGCAACTGGCACCAGAAGAAAGAGACTGGAGAGTCCTAAAGCGACCATGATGGTTTGAATCAGTCCGCCTGTGGCAGTTCCCAAACAAGAGATCATTCCTGCCGAGCGTCCCTGTCCGGTGCTTCGCGCAATAATGTACAACATGTCTGGCCCTGGAACAATACTGAACAGGAAAGCGGCCATCAAGAGGAAAAGCAAATCTGTCAACGTCGGCATGAAGAGGTATTCTTCCTTTCAAAAACATCTCTACAGATAAGAAACGATGTGCATGTATTTGTAGCTTACCTGACTTTTATCCTTGACACAAGCGATGTACGTTCTTGTACGTTCTAAAGATTCGTTTTGATCAGCGTAACTGTGTAAGGTCCAAACAAAATTCTGCTATTTGTCATGAAAAATGTGCTGTGAGTACAGAAGATAGTGAGCAGGCTGATCAAGCTAACGGTCGAACATTATCTTCCATTCTCACTGACCAATAGCGTTACCTCTCCGTTGGCGAGGTCTCGTCCACACGCTACCCCGATAATCTTATCCAGTGGGCGAGAGATGGGGCGGATCCTGATCTGTGGGAAACACCGCAACTCGTTCTGGATCTGGAAGCCCTCCGTAGGAGAGAAGCGATCACGATCCATTGGAGCGGAGAGCGACTGGAGCCTGCGACATTTATTGTGATTGAGGAGCCCTTTGGTCGCGAAAGAGAGAGCATGAGATCTCTCATCGATTTTGTGATCGCATTAGATATCCCTCTCGATATTGCGTTAGCGCGTCGTCTCTTAGGTCTCACCGACCCTCCTTATGTCATGCAACAGCCAGATGATCGATATAACCTCCTTACTGAATGGTTGCGAACCTATCTCTCTGGCGGATATAGGGAACTTTACCTTGCTTTAAATGAGCGTATCTTCAAGCACAATGACCTCATTCTCGATGGCACAAGGCCCGTTCATGAACTGGTTGAAATAGCAGTTCAGCATATTCAGCAGAAGCGTCAAAGCTCCTGATGCGTCGATGTCGTCTCACCGGGCTAGCCGACCAGGACGTCAACATCCCTTCGTTCAAAGCAGCGGTTCTTCTGACCGAAGGTGTGGCCTTGGTGCTGGCTGCTGGATGAATGCAACCTGAAATTTGAAGCATATTGGGTTGATGACCACGAAATAGTGCCAACAAATTAGTCAAATGATAATTTCCTTGCCTTTCGAGCAGCCCTCATGGTATGTTTGTTTAATCTACATGAAGTATTCACAATTGCAGATGTATGGGAAAGGCAGTAGTACCACGGCAAGAGAGTAGGAAACATATGTATGCATATACCAGTGAACTTTGCACCAAAGAACTGGCAAGATTTTGAGCCATATTACCAGGCACTCTTGCATGAAACGCTCACACGCGCACATCTCTCCAAATGGCTCCAGCGAGGAAGCGAGCTTGAGAAATATGTCTGGGAAATGCAGGCGGGATACAAGCGTGCCCGCTCGCGGAATATTGAGGATGAGAGCGCTCGGCAAGCCTATCAACGATTTACAGATGAGATTTTTGCTCCGTTTCAGGAAATCAACCACGCCCTCCAAGCGAAGCTGCTACGCGAGATGACCTGGGAGCCAGTCCCGGAACACGCTGAGATGATCCGCCGTTTTCAGCAGGAGGCTGCTGCCTACCAGGTGGAAAATGTGCTGCTGGAGCGAGAGATCGCGGAGTTGATGGACCGCTATTTCCTGGTGACGAACGCTATCGACCACCAGTGCGACGAAGCCACGCCGCCGCAGTGTTCCCCAGAAGAGCGCTGGCGCATCCGGCAGGGTTGCTGGCGGAAGGCTCGCGGTCAGATCGATGAGATCTTTCTCGCCATGCTTTCTAAACGCCGACAGCTTGCGAGCCAGGCAGGTTTTCCCACGTATACGCTCTATCGCTGGAAGCAATTGAACCGTTCCGAGTACACTCCTGATGAGGCTCTGGCTTTCCACCAGACGCTCGCAGCCTCGATCTTGCCAGTGAAAACAGCCTGGCAGCAGGCACACAGGCCGGGTCGTCTTCGCCAGCCCTGGGAAGTTGAGCAGGCCCCATTGGAGCTCATCCGTCCTTTACCCTTTCAGAGGGCGGCAGATCTTGAAGCTGCCATGGCAAAGGTCTTCTCGCGCCTGGATGCAGAAATGGGTGGAATGTTTGAGCGAATGCGTGCAGGCTTTTTAGATGTGGATGCTTGCCCTGGAATGCTGCACGGCAGCGAAGAGTGGTTCTTCCCGATCTTCGAGCTCCCATGTGTCCGTGTCTTTTCCAATGGCACTGACGAGGACGTTCAGTTACTCATGCATGAGTGCGGGCATGCATGGCATGACTTTTTGGCCTACACGCATCAAGATCTCGTCTGGCAATGCTACTACCCTGATGAGTTTGCCGAGTTTGCAGCGATCAGTATGACGTATCTGGCCACCCCTTTTCTTTTCCAGGATCAAGGTGGCTTCTATCCTGTCTCAAAGCGTGCGCGGTTCCAGGCATTTCTCTTGTATGAGCCACTACGCTGGCTCCCCTATATTGCCTGCTTCGATGTGTTCCAGCACTGGTTATATACCGAAGCACCGGAAGAGGTCGAAGTGTCGCAACTGGACGCCAAATGGATGGAGTTGTTACACCAATTTGAGCCAGATGTGAACTGGAGCAGGTATGAACACGAATGTGCTCATGGTTGGCAGCAGGATGGACGCATTTTTGGACAACCATTCTATATGCTTGAGTATGCTCTGGCTCATATGGGAGCACTGCAACTCTATCAGCAAGCCAGTCTCGATCACCGTACTACCTGGCGGGTCTATCGCGAGGCGCTCACGCTGGGAGGAACACGGCAATTGTCGGATCTGTTCCAGGCAGCAGGCGCGGATTTCCCCTTACAGCCAGGGGTGGTGAAAAGTGTTGCGGGTTTTCTGGCCGCTCAACTTCGGGGCTAACTTCAAAGGAATGTGGATGGAATGAGAATTGTCACCTATAACATCTTTTATGGAGGGCAGGGAAGGATTCCATTGATTGCGCAGATCTTACGTGAGCAGAATCCTGATATGGTAGCCCTTCAAGAAGCCAATGACCGAAGCAATGTCGAGAAATTAGCAGGCGCGCTGAATATGGAATTGATTTTTGGCGAGTCCAACAACACATTCCATGTGGCCTGGCTCAGTCGCTTGCCCGTCTCGTGTGTTTGCAATTATCAGCTTCCTATACTTCATAAAGGCCCGCTGACGGAATTTACCATGCATAAAACCTTATTGAGTATCGACGTTGAATGGAATGGCTCACTCCTCCATCTTTGCACGACACACCTGCAAGCGGGCTATCCTGACGGTTGGGCAGTTTGAACTGCCAGACGCGCGTGACGTTTTAGATGAGGAGGAATTTCCATGCTGCCATATATTGGAAGCGGCGATTATTGTTTTGCCAACAGCTTGCATATGAGTCTACTCGGAAGCGGAGCACCCCCCGAGAGCCTGCCCCCAACCGGTTTTCTCGAATGTCTTACCACACTGCCTTTCGGCTACACGTACTTCAAGGAAGCTGAACTCTTCTTTTTCAGTGGCCCCAATCCCGATCTCGGACTGACGCGTGCGATAGAGACGCTCGGGTGGACGTGTACGTTGGAGCGCGGCGGCGACGAGGGGGAGGCGTTGGCGCGTCTGTGTGCAGCCGTCCAACACGGTTCGGTGCTGATTGGTCCCCTGAATATGGGCTATCTGACCTACAATCCCAATCATCCCTATCTGCTCGGCGCGGATTACTATATTGTGGTGCTCACGATGGAGGAGGATCACGTTCTGGTTCACGATCCCAAAGGGTTCCCTTGCATCGCCTTGCCGGTGGAAAACCTGCTCAAAGCCTGGCGAGCCGAGGGCGTCGATCTCGTATATACGGATGAACCCTACACCATGCGCACGGCCTTTCGATCCAGAGAGGCAAGCAACTGGAAGCAGATGATCGAGCGAACCTTGCCACATATTCGCGCCAATCTGCGACAAGAACTCTGGAAGCCAGGGCTGTACGGCGGGGTTACGGTCTTGCGCATGCTCGCTCAAACCTTTCGCACCCAGGTGCCTGAGAAGCTCGCTGTGCATCTCTTCTACTTTGCCCTGCCCCTTGGACTCAGGCACAAGGTGGATGCCCAGCTCTTTCTGAGAGAGGCGAACCAATCTGAGGCAGCAGACCTGATCGAAGAGCAGGCTCGCCTGCTTGGTCAGGCCCAGTATATTGGTGTGCAGCGCTCCTGGCCCGAGGTTGCCACTTTGATCGAGCAGGTTGCCACGCTAGAAGAGCGCTTGATAGCCATCTTCCAACCCTGATACAGCTTGGCACCTCTTGCTTGTGCGCTAGCGATCTGTGCCTGGGTGTGAAAACGCTCTCGACCTCTGACAAGACGAAGCTGGGAGTGAGGAACTGGTGTTGGCAGCAGTTCTGAAAGCCGGAGCTGCTGCCACCCCGTCAGGGCCGTGGCGAAGGTGGTAAATGACCTACCATGTGGCTCTTGGGCACATTCGGTGTGCCTGTCGGCCTGATTTTGCGCTATAATAGCACCAGTTTCAATCATTTGAGTCATTTGGAGACGGTTTAGTCGACAGAAAAACAGTTATTGGACAATTGGGAAGAAACTCAGGACGGCTTATTGTGTAATTAACGAAACTGCCATGCGCTTCTTCCAACTCCGTCGCCGTTTGGAGGATGTTGACACATTCATTGACAACATAGTTCTTGACAACGCAAAGTTCATGAAGTTCAATCGGATGCTAAACTGGCTCTTGTCAGGGAGTGCGGGCTATTATTTAAAAGGAGTGAGGAATCATTGTACAGCAACATCCCCCGTTCCGAGGAATACCAACATCGTCTGCTTGAGTTCATCAGGCAGGAATATGGAATAAGCGCCGCCGTACTAGCTCCCGCAAAACGCGGCTATTACGGTGAAACGTGGCGGCTGGACGCTACGAATAGCAGCTATTTTCTAAAACTGGTTTACCCCACCGCGCATAAAGCCGTCTATGAACGCAGCTTTTCTATAATCCAGCACCTATGTGACCACGGCATTGACTTCATCAGCCGAATCGTAAAGACAAAAGACGACGACCTGTCCACACGATTTGACGGCGCAATACTCGGCGTTTTCAACTGGATTGACGGTGAAAACAGAGAAACAGACGCTACAAAAATCCCGGAATATCAAATGCTGGCGAAGGTATACGCAGTTCCGTCTTGTGGCGTTCCCATTCTTCGTGAAGATTTTTCGGGCAAAAGCGCCGATAAGTTCTTCGAGCAATGGAACGCGCTGGATAACATACAGATTCACTCACTGCTTGAGAAAAATCGCGCCAAGCTGGAGCATAGAGCCAAGAGGTTGAAATACTTTGCCGAGCTGTGCCGAGGTGACACGGCGGACTTCTTCATCACCCACGGCGATGCCGGAGGAAATCTGATTGTGAACGGTGACAGGTACTTCATCGTGGATTGGGACAACCCCATCCTCGCGCCGCCGGAACGTGACGCATGGGTCATGTGCTGCCGGGATTGGGCAAGGGACGCTTTTTATAATGCTCTGTGTCAGAACGGCATTAGACACACCCTGCGTTTAGAACGGCTGGCGTATTACTGCTATCATTTTTTCTTTTTCTATCTCACCGCATACCTTGATGGGTTCACGCAAACTGACACTGTGCGGGAGATTGAAGAATACATTGACAGCTGGATAGAGGGAAGTATTCAATACGCAGACACAAATAGTGACACTCCGCAGGGGTTAAAACCCCGCAGCTTCTGACACTCCTACGTACGCGGCTTCAAGAGAATAGGTAGTATAGCTACGTCTCAAAAGAGAAACCGTAGTTGGTGAGGAATATCCGATGGGTGTTCATCCATCCTGAACAACGCATCTTGAGCGGTGCCATGCTCGTTGGTGTCTCCATGCCCTGCGACAAGGATAGATGGTCCTTCTTCACATCCGGCGTCTTGGGAGACAGCAACACCTGTGTTTTTCAACACCCTCCGAAGAGCGAGAGGCTTTTCCTGTAGGTAATACCGTTCTATGACGCGTTGACCGATGACCAGACTGGCATTTCTATCTGCATTCCCATACATCCCACAGGAAGGGCAGAAGGCTAAGGGAGCACCAAGCGTGTATCCTTCTGCTGGTTGGTCTGCATGGTAACGAATAATCAGGTTGTGGCACCAGGCACATTCCCGACTCGTATTCCTTGGGCTAACTCGACTGGTAAGCATACCCATATTGTATGCCTTATATCTGGCGTATGTGAAGATACGCCCTTTCATCCAGTAGGCCCGTTTGGTATTGTCTCTACGGCTATACTTGCCCTTCGCAGGCTTGAGATTGCCCAGGTGTTCAAACACCAGGATGGTGGCTTGATGCTGTTGGGCAAACTGGACAATGCGTGCACTGATACGATGAGCGCATTGTTCATCCACCTGGCGAATCTTTTTCCAGAGGTCTGTATTGTCTTGTTGGCCTTCTGCCATGATGCCTGTCCGAGATCGGTTGCGTGCAATACGGCCCAACTGCCTCTTCCTAAAGCCGGATATCTCTTTGCCACCCTTGATGAACTTCGTGGCAAGGATCGTACCTTCGACAGTTCGGACGGTACACACAGCCAGATTTTCATTGATGTTGAGGTCAACAGCACACAGTTTTGTCTGTGTATTCGTGGTGACTTGCGTCGCGATTTTTTCAGGACTGTGAAAGTGCTTTTCAACCGGGGTATGTAACCACCACTGATTGCCTTTAAGAACCAGAGAAGGGCTTCCTGGTTCCACATCAGAGGGCAGTTCACGCCCGATAATGCGAACTTTTATCCAACTCCAACATACCCCGGTCCAGACCTTGATCATGATGCTCGTGTTGTTCCGTTCCTTCCACATGCCTTGATAGAGCGTCACAGATTTGTTCCATGTGCGCGGGGGAACGGGTGGACGCTCATGAAACGTCTTGCCTTTGACGATGGCCTTCTCTTTTCGCTGTTTCCATTTCTGAAGGTGAGTGTGAAAGGAGTGAGCAGAACCTAATGATGCATGAATGGCCGCTCGGCGAAAATAGGCAGGAATGTCTTCGGCAATGTCTGAAAGAGGCATGACGGGGTTGGGGTTGCGTTGTGTGGTATGGGTAAGCGTTTCAAGAATGCTCAGGGCTTCTTTCTTGGGATGATCGAGCACCATACTATGCGCTTGAATCACATCAAAATAAAAGGCGGCAACCTGATTGAAAAGAGCCTGGTTGGAGGCGAACCAGTCACCGTGATGGGGTTGATAGCTCATGACATGCCTGATGGTGGTCATCGCCTTCGCCATTCTTAGCTCCTTTCAAATTAATCGTTCTAGACGAATTATACTATCTGCACGAGTGATTTGTCAAGAATGAAATATTCGTGGTACATTGTGGGTATGGAACAACAGAGACCGTATCTCACAACAACACAAGCGGCTGAGCGCTCGGGCTTGTCAACCAGTTATATGACGCTTCTGCTCAGACAAGGCAAGCTCGAAGGGTTTCAAGTGGTCAGAGATTGGCTTATCTATACCGATTCTCTTGAGGCTTTTCTTGCCAAAACACGCAAGCCAGGTCCAAAGGGGCCACGGACGAAAGCCTGAGCACACCTCACTGCACGCCTTCAAAAGGCGGCGGCTTGCGGCGGGCTAAAGCCCCATGCGTCAAAGTTAAAATTTGAGTGGGCGAAAAAGCGATTGTGTACGATTGGAGACATAAGCCAGGCTATGAGACGCCGAAAACGGCGTTTTTTGGCGATTTTGTTATGAAAAGACATTTACCATATTGCGGCAAATGGAGAAAACGCCCGAAAAAGCAATTTGGAGGTCGTATAAGTGTTAGTAGAACGATTTCGATTTTGTTCTCAAATTGAGCACCTGGTCTCCATGATGAATTATGCAGGAAGCACTACCCTTGCTAAATAGCTGATCATCTAAGACATTTTGAATAGACTGAAGCTCCCCGCGCTAAAGCGGCGGGGGTTCCAGAGGTTCTTCCCACGCTTCCAGCCGTGCATGCCGCAGCAGCACGGCTGACTCTTGTAGGGGTTCCTCGGGACTTTCGGGCAGACGCGCTCCGGCTCGGGTGATGCCCAAGCTTCGGGGCAGAACCTGCCCCTCTTTCGCACGTTGCATAAGACACTCGTGTGCTGCCCGCAGGCGCACTTCCGCACCCTCCCAATACGGCTGGTATTGGGCACACGAGGGAGTGGGATCCGCTGGATCCAGATAGGCGGCCAGAAAGGCTGAATACAGGTCGCGTTGGACAGGTCCCACGCCGCAGGCACAGTGATGCCAGCGCTGCGAGAGCGGCTTCTTGACCTTTCGGCCGCAGCCGTGGCACCATTGGCTCAGCGCGGTTGTGCGTGTGGGAACCTCAACGAGGATGCCGCCTGTGCTTGCAACGGTGCGTCTCAACTGATCCACAAACATCCCCGGGGCTCGCAGTCCCACGCTCTTGCCATACTGACGTTGCCACGCTTTGTAGGAAATCTTTTCGATGATGATGGTGGTGCCCAGCGCGCACACCTGATGCACCAGGCGCCCGTGCAGGCTCTTGCGGTGGGCCGTCAGCTTCCGTTCTGTGGTCGCCTTGCGCCGCCGCGTGGCCTGGTACCGTTTGCTCTGCTTCCACCGCAACGTCCTGCTGCCCTGCTTCGTGATGCGTCCCTGCTCGTCAAAGTGTTCAGGATTGCCCGCACGCCGTTGTCGGCCCATCTGCCGCTGCAAACGACGGATGCCACGCACATCGGGGGCCAGTTCCGCACAGAAGACCTGCAGGCTCGCCTCTCCCTGCTGAGGAACCAGCGCCAGGGTCGAGGGTCCCAGGTCTCCACCCACGATGCCCTGCCCAATGGGGTGCTTTGGCTTGTGGTGGGGCGTCCCCTCCAGAGCCAGTTGGACCACATAGCGATACCCTTGCGCATCGGCTCCGGCTGCCCTGGGACTGCTGGCGGCACGTTGGACGAGACGGGCGTACTTGATGCGGTGCCTGAGGCCATGAGCCACCTGGTAAATGACATCCGAAGTGAGCAGGTTTTGCCCTCCGACGTTAGCACTTGCCCCCCCATATGAGCACTGGCACAAAACTACTTGGGCAAACCGCTTCACATCTAGGGTATCAGCAAAAAGAGTGTAAATAGGCCCTCGAGTATGAATGGACCGGATGACAACGCTAAGCGCTTAGCGTTGTCATCCGGTCCATTCATACTCGAGGGCCGTTACTTGCCAGCTTCTTTGCGGGGGTAGGGAGTGCGCGATGGAGCGATCAGCAGCTGCTCGAGATGATGACGAACGTCCAAGATCGAGGTGGGAACTGGTGCGGGCCGGGCTTGGGGAGCCCGGGGCCTGAGCGGAAGGAGCCTTTCTCGGCGGAGGGGGTTGGCGGCGCAGGCGCGGACTGTGTGGAAGGGATGGGCTCGTCGCACGTCCGGGAGTCCTGGGCCTGCACCGAACTAGGGGTGCTCCAGCGCTGTGGTTTCAGGCGCCACTGGGGGATTGCCCATTCGCATTTCTCCAGCGGTGGGGTTATTGGGCGCCGTCCGAGCCACCAGCTTCGTGGCGATCGAGCGCTGCTCGGATCTGGCTGAGCCACTCTGCGCCCAGTTGGCGCCCGTTCGGGAATTGGTCGTCTCGATCCCAGCGCCACGTTGCGATCATCGCGAGCACGAGGATCCGACAATCGCGAAGCAGGTCTTGATTGGCTGCCGGGTAGGACTCACTGACTTCTTGGGGCGCATGCGCGATGTCGAACTCGACAGGCCCGCGGCAGCATGCCTCGAGGTCTACAAAGAGCAGCCCTCTCTTCGTCCTGAGCAAGTTGCCCGGATGCGGCTCGCCGTGCAGCAACTGCTCGCCGGCGCCACGCCTTTCGACGGCGCGCCTCAGGTTTCGCAAAGTCTTGCTGAGAAGCTCCCGCTCTGTGTCAGGAAGCTCCGGAGTGTGGGCGCGGTTGCCAACCAGCGACTGCGCCTGGGCGATTCGATCCGTGAAGTGCGGCGCAGTCACATCGATCTGCCGCATGCCGGCATGCAGCCACTCCAGAACCTGCGCATACTCGGATGGTGCGATGTCACGAGACGGCACAGGCTCGTAGTATTTCCACAGCGTGACCGCGAAGCCGCCACGCACGTAGACGCGCGGCTCCACGCGAGGCTCAGGCTCAGCTACTGGACTATCGGTTTGGGCGAGCCGCCGAGCGACCTCAACCTCGAACTTGGCGCCCGCCTGATGCGCTACATAGGCCACCCGAGCAAGAACGTCACAAGGCAGTAGGCGCACAGCGATGCGATTGGAGTCGTGAACAACAACTGCGTCATCGACCCTCAGGCCAAGCGCTGATGCCGTGGACATACCCGCCGCCACCGCACGCGGAACTTCTGATGTCTTCATCGTTGCCCTCCGTTACCACTAGTGGCGAGTGGTGCACAGCTCTGGTTATGAAGGAGCATTCCAATCCATAAAGTGAGGACAGTCATAAAAAGAATGTCACCGATGAACGAGATAGTGCTTCCTAACCACAATACTGTGTAGCTGCGATTAATGAGAATAAAGCGCTGGCGGAAAAGTGCCAGACACTTTTGACAATGATGAAGCATATCAATCCTTTCGCGCACGCAAATGGTAGAGGTGATTCAGGTCTGAATACCTGTGTGCGGCCATGAGCATCCCTGCCGATCTCTCGATGAGGTACGCCATTTACAATCGGGTAGCCAGGGGGCATTGCTGCCCCTCAGCCCCCTCAGAACCGTGCTTGCCCGTCTCCGAGCACACGGCTCAAGCACATCACGAACCACACAACTCCTTGTTTTCTTCCTGTTGTGACTGGTGGTGCATGCGCTTTTCTTCCATCAGTAGCTCTCGGTCATTGTACTGTTGGCAGTCTCGCATGCTACGCTCAGTCACCGCATGAATGTGTTGATGACAAAGCAAATGAACTAGCGCAAGATTGCTGTAGAGATCTTTTCCCCCGAGAGACTTTGCCAGACGATGATGAACCTGAATCTCTTCCTCATTGAAGAGGGATTCTCCACATTCAAGGCATCGACCTTTTTGTCTCTTTGCTAACTTCTGTTTGGAAAACGTTAAATCGCGGGCCTTTGCCGCCTGCCGCTTCATCCAGTAGTCTTTGAGTGTTGGATCATCAGGTGATGACCTGCCTTTGACGAGCTTATGCCGTTCAATCGGGAACCAGCTAAATTTGAGCAGATACCCTCCAGTTGGCTTGTCGCCAAACACCCAGGAGTCAAGCCGGTCTAGGTGCAACCGTCCCCAGTACTTCTGGTGCCGCCACTCTGCGGATTTGTTGGGGTGCATCCATTTGGTGTAATGTTCTGCCTTTCGGAGCATCCAGTGGTCCAGCTTGTTAAAGATCTCTTTTGCTACTGCAATGCGGTGGTAATTGGCCCATCCACGAATGATGGGATTGAGCTTTGCTAGCACCGATTGCACATTGGTCCCTTGAGCCTTTTTCCATTGGGCGCAGAGTTTCTGTCGCAGCTCTGCTACCGCTTCTTTGCTGGGTTTGATTAAGAGTTTCCACCCCGTTTTTGACGTTTGGGGCGCAGGGTAGTGTTTAATGTGAAAACTCAAGAAGTTGAATCCTTTCGTGAGGTGAGCAACGCGAGTTTTTTCCTTTGAGAGGGACAATCCTGGTAGGACTCCACTAACTGGTGAAATAGAGGGGAAGGGTTGAAAAAAACGACGCACCTCGGCATGATGTGCTTATGCAAACAAGGACAAAAAAGCCGATGGACGCGTCTCACCAATTTTGCCCGAATGTGGCGTGTTCCGCAAGAGGTAAAATGGGTGAGGGCAACATTCGTATTCATTGCCGTAAACGTGAACGATATCGCTGTCGTGCCTGTGGCCAAACCTTTAGCGCACGCCGAGGCACGATGCTTGAAGGACTTCGCAAACCGACAGAACTCATTGTGATTGTCGTCACGTTGTTGGCCTATGGTTGTCCAATTCAGGCGATTGTGCATGCCTATGGATTGGATGAACGAACGATCGCCAGTTGGAGGGATCGTGCTGGAGCTCACTGCCAACGCGTTCATCATGCCATCGTTGAAACGGGAGCATTGGATCTTACGCACGTGCAAGCTGATGAAATTCGTGTCAAAGGGCGATCCATAATTGCCTGGATGGGGCTCGCCATGATGGTCTCATCGCGTTTGTGGCTGGCTGGCGTGGTGAGTCCAACACGAGACCGGAGCCTGGCAGATTGTTTGTTACAACAGGTTCGAGCCTGCTCGCAAGCCATGAGGGCCATCTTGATCTGTACCGATGGTTGGGCAGCATACCCGGGAAGTATTCAAAGAGCTTTTCGCGAGAAGGTCAAGAAGACGACTGGACGAGGACGAGCTTGTTTGCAGGTGTGGTCGGAGCTTTGTATTGCTACGGTGATCAAGCGAACCGAGAAAAGACGGGTCGTCGAAGTGACGCGCACGATGACGCGAGGAGCATTGGAGCAAGCCGAGCGGCTGCTGCAGGTCTCAGGAGGAGGAACGGTGCTCAATACGGCTTTTATTGAACGCTTGAATGGAACGATGCGGGAACGACTGGCGGCGTTGACACGCAAATGTCGTCATGCAGCATGCCGTTTGGATGGTCTGGAACGTGGCATGTATCTGATCGGCTGCACCTACAATTTTTGTTGGCCGCATCATGAGTTAAGCAAACCAACACATCTGGGATCAGCGTGTACACCTGCGATGGCTAGTGGGCTTACCACTCATATCTGGAGCGTGTCCGAATTGTTAACATACAAAGTGGCTCCGACTGCTTGGATCGAACCAAAACGGCGAGGACGTCCGCGAAAACGTTCTCCGACTAATCCGGTGACACCTCAACGTCCTCGGGTTTTTCTCCGAAAGGGGGTTTTGTGCTCAGTCACCAGTTAGTGTTGTTCTACCACAATCCTCGTTTTGTCAGCCATTCCGAGAGGAGTTCTTGTACGTTTTCGGCGTCTTCTTTGCTTTCACAAAAACAAACAAAGTCGTCCGCATATCTCACGATAGCCCGCTTTCCGGCAATTTCTCCTTTGCTATTGTATTTTACCCCAATAGCTTCCTCCATCCCATGCAGCGCAATGTTTGCCAATAGTGGGCTGATCACGCCTCCTACAATGTTGCAAATTTTGAGGACGAGAATCTGATGGGTTTGATGGCGTGTTGGGGCTAATACGAAAGACCACGTTCACCTTCTCCTGATCAATTTCGACGCGTTTCACCAGCGTGCGGATCATCTCGCGACGCGTGAGCCAATCGGCGTTGTGAAGCCCCTGGTTCACCTTCGTCGAAAATGTTTCTAAACGTCCAATAATTACCTGCAACTCCTGCTCTAAACTCTCCTGATCCTGAATTTGTTGTACCTGTTCTTCGAGTTGTCTGACACGTTCACGCATGCGTGTGATCCTGGGATCAAATTCTGTTTTGTCAATGACTCCTTCGGCATAACTATCGATCAGACGCGCAATGCCCTGTCGCAATCGTCCCAGGTTCGTCTGGAGCCCTTTCAATTCTGGTGCCACCTGCGCTGTTTGCACTTGCTGCCGATATTCATGGGCTAATCGTGTCGGATCCACCAGCAATCGGCACACTTCCAGCCACACGGCTTCATCAACGAGATCGGTGCGCAGTTGCTTGTTCCAGCACAAGCGTTCGCCTCCGAAGCGGTAGGCATCCGAGCCAATGCAACGATAATAGGCGTAGGCCCGCTCATGTCCTTTTCGTGCAGCTGGGCTAATCGCTTTCCCGTAATAAGCGTATCCGCAACACCCACAGACCAGCAAGCCCTGTAACAAGTAGCGTGCTCCACGCTTTCCAATGCGAGCACGTTGCCGATTCTCTTGCAGTTGCTCTTGGACGCTTTCAAAGAGATCCTCGCTGATCAGCGCTGGAACGGGAATTGACATCCACTGTTCAGGAGAAACCTCTTGCGTACTCACTGCTCGTTTGGGTTGCATGAGACGCCCTCGCTGTGCTCGTAAACGTGGTCGCAGTGGTTCCACGCTCGTTTTTCCGAAAGCGGCCATTCCCTTGTAGGCCGGGTTTTTGAGCATATCGCAGACCGTCTTACGATCCCAGACCGTTTTGCCGGTCCTCGTTTGTTCTTTGGCCACCGTTAACCGACGACACACCTCACCAATGGAACAGCGATCGTGCCCGACCCAGCTGAAGATCTGACGAACGACGCGCGCCTCCTCCAGGAGGATATCGAAGCGTGCTTCACCTGCTCCCTCATGTTTGCCAATATACCGATAGCCATAGGGTGCGGCACTTAAGACGCTCACCATGCCCACCTGGGCAGCGTGCCGCTTGCCACGCCGACTGCGCTCCATGATCTTGGCCCGCTCATATTCGGAGATCATGCCCTGCACTTGTAACAAGAGGTGATCTTCCGGGGTCTGTCCAACTTCTCGATTGAGGAAATTGACCTCAACCCCCGCTCGGAGAAACTCTTCCAGCAGGAGCACCTGATGGGCATAGTTGCGCGCGAAGCGATCGGGACAGAGCACATAGAGCCGATCAATACCTCCCGCAGCCGCCACATCGCGCAGTCGCTCCAAAGCCGGACGGATGAGGGTAGCGCCACTGTAGCCGTTATCGATAAACTCATGCTCCTTGGGAAGCGACAAACCCTGGGTATGGACATAGGCACGCAGTTCGCTCACCTGGCTCTCAATGGTTCTGGCCTCGCTTTGCTGCTCGCAGGAAACACGAGCATAGATGGCCACTTGCAGATCATTCATGAGTGTTTCCTTTCTCCCAGCGGGTCCTGCATTTGAGCTGAGATCGGCGTGGTGTCCACGGGTGTCAACAATCGTCGCCTTGGCAGGGGAAGGAGGAAACTGTAGGCGTGATGCAGCACCTGATGTTCTTCACGGTTGGGTTCAAACATGATGTGCACCTCCAACGTCATCGGATGTTTGCGAGCGCGTCTGGTCATGATGATCTCCTTGACCTCGCGTCCCTGTATCTTCCACTTGATGCACATTGCAATCAAGGGGTGCACCATGGAAGCCTTGTCCGTAGGCGGCACACAGTTGAGTTCGTGGGATCGCTCTCTGATACACGAAACTCAGAACCTTTTTGGCAACATTGTAGGAGGCGTGATTACACCACCCTGTGGCGTTCCCTGTTCTGTTGCATGAAAGACTTCTTCTTCGACATATCCAGCTTTGAGCCATTGCTTAATCAGTTCCCTTCCAGGAACTGGCCCAATGACCTGGAGGAGCGCTTCATGTGAGATTTGATCAAAAGCTGATTTAATGTCAGCATCCAGCACCCATTTCTTGGTTTTGTTTGGACGGGCCAAGACATAGATTTTGGCGATGGCATCATGACAGCTTCGACCTGGACGAAATCCATAACTTGTCCCTTCAAACTTGGCTTCCCAGAAGGGTTCAAGGGCATTTTTTACCATCGCTTGAAGGCAGCGGTCAGCAATGACGGGCATCTTCACAGCACACTACCTCCTTTGACAACCCATCTGGGAAATGGGTCACGGTGACTCATCCCCACCATCCATTGCATGGCCAGCGCGTGCAGTTTGTCCGCCTCAGGCGAGGCCCAAATCCTGACCTCATCATTCGTCTGCCTGATGGCTATCACGCGGCAATCGCTGCCAGCTTGACAGACTACGCAGGCCCTCCCCTCGTTGATCCCGACGCAGTGGAACCGCCCTTGCTTTTGCTCGAAGGCTTGTGGCAAATGGCCCAGTGGATTGCACAGCAGCAGCGCCTCAATGGAGAACCTGAGATATGATACAGCTAGTTTCCTGTCATGTAGCGGCTGCTCTCCAAGGAGGTGTATGGATGTTGGCACGCCCCTCTTCACCCCAAGCGCAGGTGACTCCTGCCCAAGTCTGGTCTGCCCTCTCGGGTGACCTCCGAACTCGTGTAATTGCCCTCTTAGCTCAGTTAGCCTTGTGTATCGTAATCGCTCGTCTGTCTGACGAGGAAAGCGAAGAGGAGAAGTCCCGTGCTTGCTCGATATCCCGCGACCAAAATCCGTCCTGACCATCTTGACCGTCTTGCCGTCATCTACGTCAGGCAATCGACACTGTTCCAAGTGCGAGAAAATACCGGAAGCTCGATGCGACAATATGACCTGGTGAAGCGAGCTCTAGATCTGGGATGGATAACGCCCAGTATCCAGGTCGTGGATCAGGATCAAGGGCATTCGGGATCTTCCGCCATTGGCCGAGACGGCTTTCAGTGGCTGGTGGCAGAAGTAGGCCTTGGGCACGTTGGAGCAGTGCTCAGCCTGGAAGTCTCGCGTTTGGCTCGCTCCTGTAGCGACTGGTATCGCCTGTTGGAAATCTGCGCGTTGACTGACACGCTGGTCATTGACGAAGAAGGGGTCTACGATCCTGGCTTGCATAACGATCGATTGTTGCTGGGTTTCAAGGGCAGTATGTCGGAAGCCGAGCTCCACTGGCTGAAAAGTCGGTTGCTTGGAGGAAAGGTGGCCAAAGCAGAGCAAGGGGTCTTGCACTTTCGTTTGCCCATTGGCCTGGTGTACGATCCAGCTGGTCGGATCGTGCTGGATCCTGATGAAGCCGTGCAGGAAGCCGTGCGCTTGGTCTTTGCGCTCTTTGAGCAGTTCGGCTCGGCCCTGGCGGTCGTGACCTCCTTTGCCGAACAGCATCTGCGCTTCCCAACACGCTGGTGGGGTGGCAAACAGGCGGATGAATTGATTTGGGGACGGCTCACGCACGGGCGGGTTCTCAATATCCTGCATAGCCCACTGTATGCAGGTGCCTATGCCTACGGGCGCACCCAGTTCCGCAGCCGCACGCTGCCTGGAGAAGAACCCCGTGTCAAGGGGCGCACGCGCCGTCTTCCACAAGAGGATTGGGCGATTGTGCGCCTGGATCAGCATCCTGGCTACATCTCTTGGAACCAGTTCCTGGCCAATCAACGGCAACTCGATGATAACCGGACCTGGCGCGCCGAAGAGCATCGTGGGGCCATTCGTTCGGGTCCATCACTGCTGCAGGGGATTGTCCTGTGTGGCTCCTGTGGCCGTCGGATGAGCATTCGCTATCAACGCGATGGCTCGTTGTTGATGTACGAGTGTAACCAGGCCCATCGGCAGCTTGGGACGAAAACCTGCCAAACCATGCGCGGTGATCGGATCGATCGCGCCGTGGTGCAGTGCTTTCTGGAGGCAATCCAGCCTGCACATCTGGAGGTCGCTCTCTCTGCCCTCGATTCGCTGGAAGCACGCGCTAAACAGGTAGAGAGCCAATGGCAGCGGCAAATTGAGCGCGCGCAATATGAAGCAGACCTGGCCCGGCGGCGCTACAAGGCGGTTGATCCAGACAATCGTTTGGTGGCTCGGAGCCTGGAGCGCGAATGGAATGAGAAACTGGCCGAGGTCGAAAAGCTGGAGCGCGAATATGCGCTGGGGCCCAAGCCAGCGGCTCTCTTGCTCACTCCTTCGCAACGCGAGCAGATTCGCAGCCTGGCCCACGATTTGCCAGCTATCTGGCACGCTCCCACGACGACCTTTGCTCAACGCAAACAATTGTTGCGCTGGTTGATGAAGGATGTGACGCTCTCGAAGCGTGGCAACGTCATTGATGTCGCCATTCGCTGGCAGACTGAGGCCCTCACGCGTCTTGCCATCCCACGTCACAAAATGTCGTGGGAAGAACGCCAAACGAGCCCGCAAGTGGTCGAGCGCGTGCGGGAGTTGTCTCCGGCACAGACCAATGCGCAGATTGCTGCTCTCCTGAATGAAGAAGGAGAGCGAGCTGGCATGGGAGGCTCGTTTACGGTCAGTAAAATTGAATGGATTCGCTACGCCTACCACATTCCTGCTGGATGCCCAGAGCGTCCGAAAGCCGCGCCAACTGGGCAGCGGGGAGATGGGCGCTATTCGACGAAAGCTGCCGCCGAACTGCTCAACGTCGATGTCTCCACGATCGCCGACTGGTGCAAAATGGGACGGCTGGAGAGCGTGCGCTCGACTCCACTGGGACCACGCTGGATTACGCTTACCCACGAGATCATCGAGGCTCTGCGCAAGCCAGTCAAGCGACAGTGGAAGCACCGACATACTCGGCCTGCTTGCTAATGTATGGTAACGTAAGACTGTAGCGGTGGATCAGAGTTCCCGATCCACCAGGAGGAGAAGAAATGGAATCCCGAACATCGCTTGGAAAGAAGGGTAGTGTACAGCGTCTATCGGGATTCCGAGCGGCCTGCGTTTGTTGTTCGCCTTTGGAATGTAGACTCTGCGTGCCGGTTTGGCTTTCCAGAGCGAGTAATGGGCGAGTGCATCGACCATTTTCCCTCTGGCATCCGGTGTTTTTATCACCAATTTGTCCACTCCCGGCGTGTACTTCCCAGCGTTGATCTGTGCTACTCGTCGAACACTTGTGACCCGGTTTGAGTAGCTTTTGAGCATGAGTTTTTGGAGCGAGCGTACCTTTTTCAAGTTGCCCTCTTGTGCGGCCCGAAAGATGCGATGCCTCAGATTACGAACAGTCCGGTTGGCTTTCTTCCAATCAATGGTGTTCCAGTCAGTCTGTTTCTCGGTTCCGTTTGCAAAGCGTTGTACTTGCATCTAACTTTTCCCTTGACAAGTAATTTTCACATCGATCTTTGGGTGATGCACCAGGATCACGTCAGCCACCTTTCGGTGTGGGTATTGCCCTATCTATCCAGTTATGTCTTCCTGTTGCCTTTCGGCTGATAGCCTTCGCTTTTTGATCCTTCTTGTTCCCACTAAGGAGTTCGGCGTTCCTTGCGGTTGGCTTACTGGTGGTATCGGCCATCAGACCTCATTGGGGTTTCCACGTTCTGCATGGATGAGATCCAACTGGGGAGGATGCCTTCTTTACTGCGGGAAGGTGGTATCCTCATCAAAGGTTAAACGGGACTTTGATCACATACCTTCCACTCATCATCGTTAGAGCCGTTCCAATGACCTGTTCATCACGCAGCCTCATCAAAGGTTCACTTGCGTTCATCCTTCCAGTTTTCCCCTAGCCCGGTTGCCTCTTTCGGCTAGACGCTTCCTTAGACATTATTCCTCGCTTTCCACCTCATCATTACTGACAACGCAGAGAGGAATTGGGGACAACTCTGGATACTGAGTTGAAAGTTCACACTTCACTCATCACAAGCAGCTTTCGTGTCGCACCGTTTGAGAAACAGTATACCTGATGGGGAGCGGTTTGCCCAAGTAGTTTTGTGCCAGTGCTCATATGGGAGGGCAAGTGCTAATGTCGGAGGGCAAAACCTGCTCACTTCGGATGTCATTTACCACCACCACCTCATCCTGCCAATCGATGCGGGCAGGAAGTTGGTCTCCGTTCCAGAGCAGAGAGCCGGCGTTGCCCTCATCGGGCGGCTGCAGGACAAAGCGCAGACCGGTATCGTTGCGTTTGTTCTCGATACTGGAGAAACCACGACCTCGGCTCTTGAAGCGCACCCGCCTGGCCTGACCCAGGCAGACACGATTGAGGGCGCGGTAGGCGCGGGTGGCCAGGGTTTGGGCCAGCACTGCCTCGATATGCTTGGCAATCCAGCCCACGCGCAGCCCTTTGACGGCTTCATGCAAGGCGGCCTCGCTGAAACCATGCGCCTTGCGCAAGGCGAAGAAGGCGGCGGCTCGCTCGCTCTTGTGGGAACGAGGCAGGGCACGAGCTTGCTGCCACGCCGGGTCTGTCCTCAGGCGTCGCAGACGCTTCTGTCCCTCGGAGAGGATGGCATTGTAGAGTTGCCGGGCCGCTTCCAGGTGAGCACGCAAGCGGGCGGCTTGCCCGGCATCGACGACCAGTGGCAATTCGAGCAGGAAGGTGGGTGTCGCCGGCCGTCGTCGTTGCTCCTTGTGCTGCTTTTGTGATCCCTGGCGTTTCTTCGGCATCCTCACTCCTTCTCTGGTTGCACACCTGCGCTCGACGGACTAACCGCTATTCTACCAGAAAGAGAGCAAGAACGCAAGTTCCAGAACGATGGTTCCTGCTGCCATTTCCCCCATATCACAGAAGAGGCGAGAAAGCCCCGCCATTCATGGACGGGGCTTTCTCGCCTCTCTCTGTGTAAAAGCGCACTAGTGACTTTCAGTTCATATTATGCTTCCCTCTGCAACACCATGGGTTAAGTTACAGTGCCTTCCTCGCTCATGAAGTTTTCACATCGCTCACTCTACCAGATCGCCCTCCTCCTTGCAACAAAACCACATAGCCTTACCCGCGACCTATGAAAGGCATTCTGGTTGCCATCACGGTGACAAACGGGACATTGACATCGAGTGGCAGGCTCGCCATATAGAGCACCGCCCGCGCAACATGATCGGCATTCATCGTTGGTTCGACAGCAACTGTGCCATTGGCTTGGAGCACCCCATCTTCCATGCCGGCTGTCATCTCAGTTGCCGCGTTCCCGATGTCAATCTGCCCACAGGTGATGTCAAATGGGCGACCATCCAACGCCGTTGATTTGGTGAGGCCGGTGATCGCATGTTTTGCCGCCGTATACGGGGCGGAATTGGGTCGGGGGGTATGCGCGGAAATCGACCCATTATTGATGATACGTCCGCCGTGCGGATTTTGCTGCTTCATCATCCTGAAGGCATGCTGCGTGCAAAGAAATGTTCCCGTCACGCAAGTATCCAGCACACGACGCCACTGCTCATACCTCAGATCTTCGAGCGGGACGGAGGGCGCACCCACGCCTGCATTATTGAATAAAACATCCAGCCGTCCGAATGTGTCCTGCGTTGCTGCGAATAACGCCGACACAGCTTCAGGGTCGCTCACGTTTATAGACATCACCAGCGTGCGCGACTTCGGCACACCAGCTTCCTGAACCGTCTGCTCCAAGGGTTCGACTCGGCGGCCTGCTAGCACGACGGAATACCCAGCTTCTAAGAGCAGTAATGCCGTTCGTTTGCCAATACCAGTTCCAGCACCAGTCACGAGAGCGATGCGACCCGTTCCATTCATGTGTCTCTCTTCCTCGTGTGCCATTCTACTGTTTAATTCTCCTCGATTTTCTGGACGCGCCCTACCTGTCCATCGACAAGCCGTACCTTGATCCCATGTGGGTGAGAAGCGGAGTTGGTCAAAATATCCTTGACGATTCCTCGGGTCAGTTTTCCCGTTCGCTGGTCTTGCTTGAGGACGATTGACACTTCGATTCCCGAACGTATATCTTGGCGGGTGCGTCCATCTGGCATTCAGTTTCGCTTTCTACTACCATCCCTGGTGAAGAGATATCTATTTTATCAGAGTGGATTTCAAGTGTTTCCTGATTTTCACAATCACACGTTGGATGTGACGTTCCCATCCAGAGCAACAAACCTTCCCTTCACGAGTCCATTGTTGTCCGCTGCTTTCAGGAGAGATAACACACCCGAGCCACTCACTCAAAAGCGAGTGGACAGACCGTTACACCTATTGTACGCTTCAAAAGGCGCGACTGTCCACCTTTAAGTCTATGTAGGTCAGGGCTTTTTGAAAGTCAGAACCCTTGAAAAAGCAAGCGTGCAGCCTCCCATGGATGGGCGTCGTAAAAGCGCCGTTGCGAAGCCACATTTTTGACTCCCAGAAAATCTATACACGCCAGCATGGTGTTGTGAAGCACCGCGAGCATTGCAGGAGCATGCTTGGTTCGGATCTGTGATGCATCTTCTTTCAAGGTGACATCTCGGCGTCGATGGAGCCTCAATGGCCCAGTGGGCTCTGTGCAAGGCTCCAATGCGCGCAGCATCCGCTTGGGTGGGGGAGAGACTCGTGATCCCCATACGCATTAAGTTAAGAAAGATGGCCAAAAAAGACTCCATCTGACATCATGAAAACAAACATCAAACCGATTTTCCTGATGAAGAAGGAGTTCACAGCGATGAGTGTATCACAGCAGGCTGAGGCGTTAAAGCAGATCTTGGAAGAGGAAGCCGGGCGTTTAGCGAGAGAGACCGGATGTATTGAACGCGAGCGAGTGATCAGCGGAGCCGATTTTGCGCAAGCACTGATTCTAGGATGGTTACAGCGACCTGATGAGCGTGTGGAAGGTTTTGTCCAACTGCTCTCGCGCCGCGAGGTCAACGTCACGGCCTCGGGATTCAGCCAGCGCTTTACTCAAGCGGCAGCCACCTTTCTGCAACAGGTGCTCGAGCGGCTCACGCAGGTGCAGATACAAGCAGAGGCAGTCGATGTGGCTCTCTTACGCCGGTTTCGTGCCGTCATCGTCGAGGATAGTTCTTCGATCCTCTTGCCCGCAGAGTTAGCCTCAATCTGGCAAGGATGGGGAAACGGGGAGCAGGTCAATGCCGCTGCAGTCAAGTTGTTCGTGCGTTGGGATGTGCTGGGTGGCAAGTTGGAAGGGCCACGGCTGACGGATGGACGACAGACTGATACCAAGAGTCCGTTCAACACAGATACGCTGCCTGATGGTGGACTCTACCTAGCCGACCTCGGTTTTTTCAGTTTGGGACGTTTAACTGGCTTAGCTCACCGCACAGAGGGCAGCAAACGCTTTTTTGTGATGCGGTGGCAATATGGGACAGGCCTCTTTACCAGATCTGGGCATCAGATCGAACTGCGAGGAGTGTTACCGCAGCGGGATGGAGAAGCCAAAGGGATGGGCGTGCTCCTGGGCAAACAGGTAAGGCTCCCAGTGCGACTGATCATGATCCGGGTTTCTGAGAAGGTTGCTGAGCAGCGCCGCAAGCACATTCGAGAGCGAGCCCAGGATCATAGCACCAGGCCATCCGAGGAACTGCTGTATTTGGCAGGCTGGACCATCGTGGTCAGCAATGTGCCGCATGCTCGACTCAGCTTGCCGGAAGCCTTGGTGCTCCTTCGGCTGCGGTGGCAAATCGAGCGGCTCTTCCGTTTGTGGAAAAACATGGTCAGATTGACAAATGGCGCACGAAGAAACGCTGGCGCATTCTCTGCGAGCTCTACGCGAAACTGGCTGCTATGGTGATCCAGCAATGGCTCATCCATGAAGGCTGTTGGCATGATCCCTGGCGCAGTTTGGTTCAAGCAGCCGCGGTCGTTCGTAGAGAAGCGAACCGTATCATGGTTGCCTTATATGAAGGGAAGGTAGAACAGGCCTTGCATTCAATTGTGCGTGGGATGAAATCGGGCTGTCGCATTCAAAGACGCCGAAGCCATCCCAGCACCGCCCAACTTCTGTTGGAGGGACTCGATTGGGAACTATGCTTAACTTAATGCGTATGGGGGAGAGACTCGTGATCCCATAGTGCACTTCTCTGCTTGTCGGTTTCCCTTTTTGGATACTGGTCCGTTCAAGACAAAAGACCTGCTCAATACCGCACCAATCCTGGGCCAGATAGTCACGCAGATCAGGGCTGCAGGTGGTGACACGAATATCCAAACGACCATGCCCATTGCTCACATCCCGGTGGCTTTGCCATCGCACATCGGGGGCATGATCCCCAAAGAAGAGCTTGAGATCTTCCCACAAGGTCGGCTGATTGTCTTTGGCTATGAGCACGTAATGGCCTCCTCCCAGCGTGACCTGCTGACAAAAAAACCGTTGGGTATGCATCGCATCGGCACTGAGAATCCGCCCTTTGATCAGGTCCGGGGTGAGCATCTCTTTGAGCGCACTGATCTCGTTTTCTTTCTCTCTCTCATTTCGTTGGGCCAACACGACCCCCGTCTTCACCTCATAGAACGCACAGAGGTGAACGCTTGCTTGCTCTGGATCCTGGTGCCCATAGGTTCCCCGCAAGGCTTTGCCATCAAAGGCAACATGTTCATGCAACCGTTCATCGCGTTGCCTTCCCCGCTGGTAGGTGCCCTGTTGTGCATGCGACTCGGCTTGCAGACGCAGCAGGGCCGAGGAAAGCAAGAAGCTTGCCTCCTGGGGATCCAGTTTGCCAAGCGCATAGACATTGGTGGAAAAGCACGGCCACCGCCGATAGCTGGTACCAAAGAGCGTATCAAGCCAAGCCCCGCGATGACGAACCCATTCCACCACGCCATTCATAGTATCCATGCCTGCCAGTTTTGCCAGCACAATCAAGCTCAAGAGGAGGGCGAGGGGATAGCGAATCCCTCGTTTGCCTCGTCCATCCTGGATCTGTTCAAAGGTCGCGTACAGACTGTGGGCATCGATGTCTTTCAACTCCGGCATACATTCCACCTGAGCCATCAATGTGGTATAGTCCATATGATCGTTCCCGCTTTCTGGCTGTCATGTTTAAGCTCAATCAGTATAGCAAGGATCGATCTTTTTTTCACCTCCCTCGACTTTCAAAAAGCCCTGGGGTTTGACGTTCACCGCACTGGCTTCACCTCGTACGCCTGTTTAACGGTGAACCGTAGAGGGCGGAGTTGGCATGCACCCCGCCGTACCTATTTCCTTCCGAACGGAGCCTGTTTTTCAAGACTAAGACTGGTCAGGATCAGGCTTGTTTTGGTAAGCCTCCGCCTTCAGGCGTGAGGTTCCTGACTACTTGGGGTAGCCTCGATAGGGGTGCTGTTCTGGCGTCGGCGTCGCGGCAGGATACTCCTCTATCAGACGCAGCGCCTCAGCGATGCCGCGCTCAAGCTGTGGATCAAAGCCACGCGCGTAATCCTGTGGCGTGTAGTCGACGTCAATCGTTGGATCGGTGCCATAATTCTCCACGCCCCAGCCCACATCCTTGAACCAAAAACTAAACTCTGGCTGGGTCGTGATGGTCCCATCGGCCAGCGGCATATAGGGGGAGATGCCAATGACGCCGCCCCAGGTACGCTTGCCGATCAGCGGTCCTAGTCCCATCATTTTGAAGGCATGGGAGAAGATGTCTCCGTCGGAGCCCGCGTTCTCGTCGGTGATTGCTATTAGCTTGCCTCGCGGGGAATGATAGAGATACGGATCGGGTGGCGACCAGCGCTGGAACGCGTACCCCAGCCGGGGTCGCGCCAGCTTCTCCAGCACCAAACCGGAAACGGCGCCGCCGCCGTTCCAGCGTACATCAATGATCAGCGCCTCGTAGTCATACTCGGCCAGGTAATAGCGGTGGAACTCCGCGTAGCCATCCGCCCACATATCGGGGATATGCACATAGCCCACGCGGCCATGCGTCCGCTCATGTACCAGACGGCGGTTCACCTCTACCCAATCACGATAGCGCGCGCCGAACTCCGAGGCCAGGGTGCGCACGGTCACGCTGCGCGCCGGGCCATTGGAGGGCTGCAGGAGAATGTGTACCTCTGTCTCCGCCTGGTTCACCAGCAGATGCTGCGGTCCCTGTTCCGGCGTGAGACGCTGCCCGTTGATCGCCAGCACCGCGTCGCCTACCCTGGCATCTACTCCTGGCGCCAGCAGCGGCGACGTCTCTTTCAGATTCCAGGGGTCGCCGCGCAGGATATGAGCGATACGATAGACGCCCTCGTCTGCATCGAAGCGCCAGTCCACACCCAGGAAACCCTGGCGATAGTCGGGATGGGGACGATACTCGCCCCCAGACTCATAGGCGTGCGATGAGCCAAGCTCGCCCTGCATCTCCCAGAACAGGTCCGAGAGTTCGCCACGTGAGGTCAGCCGTTCCACCAACGGTGCATAGCGCGCATAGACGCCCTGCCAATCCACGCCCGCCATATCAGCCACCCAGAACTGCTCGCGTTGCAGGCGCCACGCCTCGCCTAACATCTGACGCCACTCGGCACCCGGGCGGATCGAAACCTTGATGCGCTCCAGGTCAAGCCAGCCTGATTCCCGGCCAGGCTTGTCAGCGGCATGGGAGGAAAGTTCTGGCGGCTTCTCACCAGCCTTGAGGACGCGCAGCCGATCATGAGAGTAACAGAGCATCATTGTGCCATCGGTGGTGACGCTGATATCTCCGATCTCATCGGCGATATGCTCCTGCTTGCGCTTCTCGAAGTCATACCACTCCAGACTGCCATTCGATTTCGGTTTGAAGTCGGACATCTCACCAGCACGCAATCCCTCGACTGGCAGCGAGGTGAAGAGCGCGCCGTCGCGGGTGCCGAAAACCTGTCCGTAGCGGCCCTCAGAAACGGGGAAGGCCACGATGCGGTTGGTGATGCCCTCCAGGTCAATCTCCACCCGTTCAGGCGCGGGTGTCTGGCTTGCGTGCTCTTTCTGCCTCTCCTCAGCCTGCTTCACCTCATCTTCCGGGCGCAGCAGCGCCGATTCCGGCTGAAACGGCGAGCGCAGATCTTTGCGCAGCGTAATCAGATAGGGGCGTACGCCCCTGGGGAAGCTGAATTCAAAGTGCATCGCATCGGGCACCGGATCAAAGTCGCGCGCGCTCAAGAAATAGAGGTAGCGCCCGGCAGGATCGAACGCCGGTTTGGTATCGCGCCGCACCGCGTCCGTCACTTGATAGGTTTCGCCACTCTCGAGGCGACACAGTTTAATGATGATCTGCTGCGCGCGGATAGCCTGTTCATAGGCGACCCAGCGTCCATCAGGCGACCAGGCTATACCATTCACGAGGTCGCTATCTTCAATGCGGCCATAGTCGCTCTGGTCAAGCACGCGCAATGTCTCTGCCGCCAGGTCCACCAGCAGCAGTTCGTTGCGATGGTTTACCAATAGCACCTGATCGCCAACCGGCGCGGCACACAGCGCGGTCACATGGCCGATATCAAGCTGGCTCAGTATGCGATCAGGTGATGAGCCATCGGCACGAAAGACAACCAGGTGCGGCTCATAGCCCGCGTCGCTGACAGCGACCAGACGCTTGCCATCGGCCAGCCAGTCTATCAGGCGATAGCGCGGGCCATCGGTTTGCCCATGCTGGAACACGGCTCCTTCCCAATTGCTCAAGCTGAAGGCCTTGCCGCGCGTGGTGAGGGCTACTGCCTGGCCCCTGGGATGCAGCGCATAGGAGTCCATGAATTTGCCCGCAGGGACAAACTGGCGCGCCCGCTGCGTTTGCGATCCCGCTAGATCGACTTCCAGCCGCACCTCGCGGTTGGTGGCTGGGTCGAGCACAAACAGATCGCCACCCGCGTGATAGACACAGAGATGCCCATCGGTGGCGAGATTACGAGCATAGAACATTTCCTGGCTGCTATGGCGCCGCAGATCCTCGCCGGTGGGCAGGCAGGAATAGACGTTACTGATGCCCTCGTGATCAGAAAGGAAAAAGATACGATGACCCACCCAGCACGGGGCAGCGATATTGCTGTTGAGGTTGAGCAGCCGCTTGAACTCGCCTGTTCCCTGCGCATCGATCCACAGGTAGCCAGCGGTCCCACCGCGATAGCGCTTCCAGAAGGCTGGCTCGCGGATATTGCGGCCCAGCACAACGGCACCGTCGGGGCCAAAGGCGATGGCGTTGGCGATGCCATAGGGCAGCCGAACTGGCTCACCACCCTGGGGAGAGACGCCAGAGAGCATGCGCCAGCGGGGCGAGGGCAACCCGGCCGAACTGGCGTAGAGGATCTGTGCCCCGTCGGGCTGCCAGCCAATCACTTCAGAGCGCCCGGCATGATAGGTCAGGCGGCGCGACGGCCCGCCATCGGCGGGCATCACATAGATTTCATCTGGGCCTTCGCCACTGCCGGTAAAGGCAATCTGCTGACCATCCGGCGAAAAACGTGCCCTGGTGGCCGCCGCCACGCCAGCGGTCAATCGTTCGGCGCGGCCGCCGCTGATGGAGACACGCCAGAGGTCATCCTCTGCTGTAAAGACGAGTTGATCGCGATAGATGGTCGGAAAGCGAAGATAGCCGGTGGTTCCCATGAATCCTCCTTCAGGAACGTACTCCAGCCGTGAAACGAGGCTGAGTGAGAGAATATGTGTTATTGTAGCAAAAATCTGAGGAGTTCGACAAACAGCATCGCAAGCCGTTAAAGACTTCGCGCAAGCTGTGCTCCCGTTGGGGCGCTTCTTCGGTCATCAAGGTCAAGTAAGGGGCCACAAAGCTCCATTCTTCATCACTGACATCGCTGAGATATGGGGTTCTGTTCATACCTCAAAGTATACCAAAAGGTTTGGAGAAAGGGGAGGAGAGGCAATCCGTCATGCTTCTCTTTCTCTCCCCTCTCGTCATTCATCAAAAGTTCATAACAGACTCTAGACGATGTCCTTTAGGCGTTGCTCAAGCATCATCCGATTTTCTCGTAGCGCCATTTCATTGGCGAGGGGATCGGGATTTCCAAGCGTTGCCTGATGTGCTAGGCGCCAGGCGAAAAGTTTGGCTAATTGCGCAGAGTGTAACGCCTGGTAGTATTGTAACCCTGCCAACTCTTGCGGATTGATTGGCGCTTCTGCCAGATAGCTTTGTAAGAAATAGTCAGTTTGAGCCTGGCTGGAAGTGAAATGTTCTGCAGTCAGAGCGACATCGAAGAGCAGTGGCCCCCAGCCGACTGCTCCCCAGTCGATCAGGCCTACTTGCCGTGTGGTCTGGTCATAAAGAACCTGTAAGCTATCCCCATAGAGCGTGCCATAGGTGACCGGGGTGTTTTCTTCAAAGGTTTCTACGGCCTTAACTGCCTGATGGATCAGTGCTGACAAGCCTGCCTGAACTTGTACCTCTGCTGTGTTTTCTTTTAGATACGCAAAGAGGCGATCCCCGCTTTGTGGACGAAACTGTTCACGGAGCAAAATAGTGTGGATGCGCCCGAGCAGAGAACCTGTGAGATATGCGCTCTCCGGCTGTTTAACATTCAGGCGTTCTCCTGCCACAAAATGGAGTAAGGCTAAGGGGTGGTAGAGGGTAGGTGGGCCCTCCACCATGATTGTTTGTTTCCCAGTCGCTGTTCGTGACGGAGCACTACTCGCAATACCAGCACGTTCGACAATCTCAGCAGCTTGTAGTCCAGCCTCGAACGTCTGCTGGGTATCATAGGCAAACTTTGCCACAAAGCGTTCCTGACAGGTATCAACGTACCAAACGTCAGCTGTGAATCCCCCGGGGATGCGTGTAATCGTTAAAGGCTGGGGAAGCGGCCAGGCACTGAGTGCCGCTATCAGTGTTCCATCCGGCAACGTAAAATGCATCATGCATTCCTTTTTGTGTGGTTATAAAACTGTTATAAACTTGTCAATGTAAGGGAACGCAAACAAGAGTAGAAAAAATAAATGAATAAAAAGATATGGCTCGTTTAAATTTATTTGTTAGAGGAGGGAGGAACGTCTTCCACGAGATCTTTTACCGATACTTCTAATGCTTCAGCCAATCGTGCAAGGGTAATCGTCGTAATCTCAGCAAATGGATCGTGGACGATACGATAGACCGTGCGATTATCTAAATCGGCCTTCCGTGCTAACTTAGCTATGCTTATCCCCTTCTCCTCAGCCACCTCTTTTACTCTGAGACGCAACATGATAACGCTCCTATGTATTCGTTCAAAGCAAGTGTATCAGAGCGAAAAGACTAGCAGAATATGGTAATAACGATAGTATTTAAGGGATATCATTGAAATGTTATACATTGTAATGCTATCATTGTGATGTTAGAGCTTTTTCTTCATCGTATCGGATAGAAAGGAGCATCTCTTGAGTGAAATTGCATTGTTGAGGCGGAAAATAGAGATGGAATGTGAGGCAATGAGGCAAGCAATGAGCGGCTTTAAGATCACGGCATCTCACGACATCATCAATCATCAATACACCTCGATCGGCGATATACAGGCGCAGTTAGCGGCTATCGTTGGTGAGCAAGAAGCGGCACAAATCACTGTTGAGATCTATATTCAAGCGATAGGATAGTCATAATGGAAGAGAGAAAGAAGAAACCGACTTTAGAGCAGATCAGAACGTTTCATTTTTTTGATATTCCTACTCTGGCAACGCTTGCAGGATTAGAGACGAGAACCGTGTATCATGCGCTTCTGCGCCAACCGGTTTTTCAACGTGATGCCGAGAAAATAGTCGCAGCCCTGGCACAACATATTGGCTTGGAGCTATCGCTGGAAAATGTAGACATTGTGGTGTGGGAAGAGTATCAGGTTCTCTGGGTTATACGGGCCAGTTCGGATGCGCATGGAGAAGAAAATCCTACTGATGCGTACCACTTTGTCTATGCACGCAATCAGCAGCACGCAAGAGATCTGGCCAGAAAGTGGCTCGAGCAGGTTTCACACTTATCCTATCGCTCTTACACTGCCTGCCCAAACGGCTTTCAGATCGGCTGTATTTTTATCCCCGGGTATATACAGAAAGAAGGATGTTTACTACCGGTAGAGTAAGCAAACGACGCTGGAACGTGTGAGGGCCGAAGAGACTTAATCTCTTATCTCCATCTGCCTCTTCGGCCACCTCTTTTGTTACTCTCCAGGGGTATCCTTCCTCAATGCAATTTTTATGTATGCTCGATCGTCGAACGAAACGTTCCCACGCTGCAATCCCTTTGTTGTCTTATACTTATGGAAGAGCAATGGGTCCTCTTGGAGGACCTCTTGGAGCGCTTGCTCGGATGCCTCCAGGGTGTCTTTTAAATATGGATAGCCGTCGGAAGCGAGCACGATAGTGGTAGCATCAGCGGGCAATGGAATAACTCGAATACCTTCATCTGGCACATCAAACCCATCAATTACGGGGACCCAGTAGTGTCCAGACGCAGGATTATTTTGAAAGATCGTCTGTCGTTTTAAAAGGGGTAAGATAAATTCTCTTCCTGTATCGTGTTCTCGCAACTCGTCGACCGTTTTTCCGCTGGCTATCTCGCTCTCTAGAAACAGAGATCGGGCGTTGGAGGTTACCTCATCAATTTTTTTTGTATTTTGAACCAGTTGCTGATCGATTATGCACTGGCAGTCGCCAACGAACCAGACTTCCTTCCTCTCAATGCTGAGAGCAACGAAACCAGCAATCGCTCTTTGAACACCATCAGATTGTAAAATATCGGTGACTTCATACTGCTTGTAGAGAGCCTGGATCGCAGCCGTAAGAATATCAACTGTTTGACGAGCAGTGGTATCTGCCGGAACAAGGTCAAACGCTTCCTTAATGATCTCGGCCGCGATTCTGCCACCTGCCTTACCATCCCATCTTCGGTCAGTCTTTGAAGTAGCACCATCAATTACAGCCACGAAGTGAGAACCGACATACAGAGCATCTTCACAGGTTTCCTCTCTCCCTGTTTTCGAGACAAGTGCCTGCTCAACAACCTCATATTTAGTGGTGATAGAATCCGTCTGATGGATAGGATTATCTGTATCTTCTACCATGCGTAGCTTCTCTCTACTTTCATCTTTGTGGGGTGCCCGTCTACAACGTGCGTACTAATGAGCACAGAAAAATTCTTCCTGCCGTCTTTTGTCAGCTTTCGTAGATGCTTATGCAAATCCTCGGTGAAAAATTTCGCTGCTGCTACTGTACCATATGTATGAGAACCGGAGAAAAGAATAGCAACCCGACTTCGTGACGTAAAGGGGCTTTGAGTACGCACAATTAGGCCATAATCAATCTCAACGTGGCGGTTTACAGCCTGGCCTTCATATTCGATGGCACCCTGGTCCACCCACCTGCCACCCACACGATTTACTCTCCAGATGATCATGCTCTTGATCTGCATGGCCGGTTGCTCATCATGCAGTAAGTTCAGGAACTTATCCGCCACCTTATTATTTTTCGGACCGCCAAGGATAAGCATGTCATTTTCAATACGTTCTTGGAGTGGCTCAACGGATAAAATAATATTGCGAATGTCCAACTTTTTGCTATATGCCTTGATCAATGATCCCTCAGAGAGAGCTAGAGCGCGCACCTGTCCAATACCGGTAGAAGGGCGGCTGTAAGGGCCTGTATTGGTCATTGTCGAGGTTGCCACACATACTGTCAGACACGATGGATCATTCGCACGCCAGAGCTTTCGATTCGGTAGACGCACCTTCATCCAGAAACCGATGCCCGCCAGCAGCGCACCGACAGGCACCCAGACAAAATTTGTCAGCATGCCTATAAGGATAGAGTGTATATCTTCCATGCATCCCCCAGAAAATTTCGTAATCCTTTACAACAAGTTTTTATATAGATACAGTGTTTGGAGATCCAATGATAAAGTATACACGCTAAAAATATATCATTCACTAAAAAAGATGCATGTACTACTGCGATACACATACTAACTTTTGGTGACGTGGCTAAATATGTCTTCTACACACTACTAATGTATCTGCGATACCTGCACAGAAGACTATGGATTAGGATAGAAAAGTATAATAGTAAATAAACAAAAAATAATGCTAAACGCGTGAAATGCGATTCATCAGCCCACTATAATTTATTAAAGAATGGGTGATTTGTTGGAAGGAGATATTATGGCAAAGTCAATCTTCAATGACCTTTTCAAAGGCTTTTCCAAGCGTTCAAGAAAACCGAGACGCCGTTCGAGCTCGAGCATGTGGAAAAATTCATCAGGAGGGTCAGTCTTTGGCGTTGATAAGCGTACCAGAGTCGGCAAAATAGGCTGGTTTAGCCCAGGAAGAACTGGAGGGCGTGGAAGAAAGAGATGATCTCTGCATCTGAATACCAATCAGTATAAAAGTGAATACGGTACTATGAGCTTTTCCTGCTTTTGTAGAATATAGCAGTAGTCATATAAAGCTAAGTATGAACGAGAAGCTGTGTGGCTTCCCTAGTGCGGATTCACGAGACATGTTGTGTACAAAGGGATATATCTCTGTTGTAAAGAAACTGAGCAATGATGTACAATCTCACCGAGCATACTGAGAGCCTATCGTTTAGATGTGCTGGAGGAGAGAACACGATGCAATGTGCTTCTTGCGGAAAACAAGCTGACTGGGGAGAGTTATTCCGTTTTGTAGTGAAAACGCTTCCCTCGGGAAAACACGAGGAAATAAATGTTTGCCAAAGGTGTCAGCCATTCTTTCGGAAAATTGAAGTCCTCTTTGAAATGTTAGATGGGCCAACCTATACAGACACGGAGTGACCTCCATTTTGGCGCAACGATGTTCCTTTACCTCCGCTGCTTGATCGAAAACACTATCCATTAGCGGAACAATTGCCTCTTCACACTTTTCCCCTCATTGAGGATTTTGATGTTGTCCTGGAAGGGATCACGGCAAAATTTCTTGATAACAAAAACGGAGACAATGAACTTTGACTAAATACGAGGGGGTTGAAATCAGAGCAAGAACTCCTCACCAGTCAATGCGTGAGGTTTCCTACACTCCCTGTTTATTAGTCAAGGTTCATATGCTCCGTTTTGGAGGCCATCCAAGAACAAGGCAAACTGAATGCCTGGCTAAGAAGAATCTCTCTTGATGCATATAAATAGCGAGATAAGCCTCAGCCAGCAAGTTGTTTGTCCCTGTTCTGGGACGATCCTCTATTAAAGTTGTTCCCTGAAGCAACAAACAACTGGCAAATCATCAACCTCTATTCGGCTTATGAGGACTCAGTGGTGTCACTTTACTGAATACTGGCAAACAATCCATATATCATCGATAACATCTGCACTTACATCACCCTTCTTGGACTCGAGCGACCATTGCCCCAGATCACCCTGTCCACTTAGCGCCACGCTCACAGATGGCAGGTTCTCAACCAGGCTTCCAGCGACCTTGAATGCGTCTCCTGCCGCCACTGCCGTACCTTCGCGCTTTAGATCAACGGTAAGCGGCTTCCCGTCATCATATGTCGCTCCATCTTTCAGCTTTAAGAAAAGCATCATTGTCGTCATCTCGATCTTCTTGCCGCGATACTGGAACGGGAATCGCTCCTTTGTTAAGGACAAGTTGAGTACCTGTGTAGCCGCTGCCTCAGTTGGATGTAGGAAGCGATACCAGTCACTCGAAAACTCATGTTTGGCGCTGAACAACCGCGTGAGATTCTCCTGTTCCGGGAAAGCTACCGTTCCCACATTGCCGCCCTGCTGTCCGGTCGCGGGTAATGTTGCTCCTTGCTTCGCCACATCCCGCAAACGCGCTCCCCCGCCGCGTGCGGTGTAGTTCAACCTGATGATTACATCCGAGATCGTCTCAAAATCAAAGGCGTTGCAGTCCCTGGGCATATCGATACGCCACGTCGATACGGCACCAGCCCCCTCGAACGGCAGGTACCGCTCATCGCGGAAGTTCACCTCGAACATGCCGCTATCGTTCTGCGCTGTGCTCGTAGCAATTGACTCGATGGCCCCGAAGGTGGTGATGAAGCGCTGGTCCTCCTCGTGCTCTGCATAGGGTTGTGACGCATTGCTATCGATGCGAATCTTGTTGCTTAGCAGCGTTAAGGTGCAGTTGACGCTCGTATATGGCCCCGTAACGCAGGGGATGGTCAGGGTGACTCCCTTGATGCGGCGCATGTAGTGTCCTGGATAGTCCATATCGAAGAGCGCCTCAGGCAGAGTCACCAGGCATGTGCCCGTCTCCTTGAGTGCGATCAGAGCCATGGGGTCGTGCAGCACCAGGGAGATATGTTTTGTAATCTCAAACTCGCGCTTATTCTGATCCAGGTAGGCCGCTTCCAGGCGTTTGAGATCGAGATAGAGCCGCTCACCCGCAAGCAAGCCTTTCTTGAGGCTGTCCCAGTAACCAAACTTGATGTAGTCCGAACTGGTAAGACCGCGCTCAAACTGGTAGGCCTTCTCCGCGCGCCTCGCCAAGTCATAGGCCAACTGGTAGGTCTGGAAGAAGAGCGCAGAGACCTGCGAAATCATCCAGTCGTACAAATCCTTATTGGTGTACTTGTTGCTCAGGAAATCTTCGATGGTGGCAGCGTTGTCGATCTGCTGCATGTGATTTTCAAGTTCGTACTGTGCGATGGTAGAGCGGATGTCGGCCGCTACCTGTTGTTTGGTAATCTGCTTCAATTCGCTAGCCGC
This sequence comes from Dictyobacter formicarum, assembly GCF_016587435.1. Next base: position 509,491 of record NZ_BNJJ01000001.1, on the reverse strand, counting down.
CATGTTCGCCTGTAGCTTCCATTCATCTGCGCGCCGCTGATAGCTACCCATAGTTGAACTCATCATACTAGCAGTATTGGCAAGGGCAGCCAGAATGCCTACGGCCCTGGCAGCACTTTGTGAGGCTTGCCCAATATTAGAGCCCCCCTCCGACACAAGCGCGACCGGGCTCCCAAAACCTCCCGCCACACCAGTTATGATGGTTGGGGATGCGCTCTCTGCAGCAGAGGCCAGCTCCACGATGTTTTCTTCGGTTTGCAGTATGGTACTTTCTGAGAGAAGCACAAGACTGGTTGTCTCCCAATCGTTCATGAATGCGATGGTACTGTAGAAGGTGTAGCGTGCATTCGTCGCCGCGAAGGTAGCATCCAGCGCCTCGCGATTTGCTTTTGTCTCCTCAATTTGTTGCTCCTTAACCCGTTGTACTGCCCGCAGCACGCTTGTCTCCTGCGCAGCACGCAGTGCAGCCAATGCTTCCGCATCGCACTTCTCCAATGCGGCGAGCAGCGATGATCCAAGAGCCTTGAGATCGGAGCAGATCTCTAGCGCTTTTTGCAGCATATAAGTGAAGCGGTAGTGCGGCGTCGCGGCGTTGATATCATTCAAGACGCTGCTAATATCGACGCCCAGGGCCGATGCCTGCACCAGCAGCGCGGGGTCAATCGGCGGTGCGAACAACGGCAGTTGCCTCACCACGCCCTCGATGTTCATACAATGACGAATCTTGAAGAGGCGATCCTCGACGGTGTCCCAGTACCCGAGCAGTTTATCGTTCTGCGGAATGCAGAAGAGGAAACTTGAGACCGAACCCAGCATTGCCGCAGGGCTTGGTCCATCGCCATTGGGGTTTGTGCTGCTGCTGGAAGGGAACTGCGTCTCCAGGCTTACCATGGCATTCGAGAAGCTATCGATAATCGAGTGCGCCTGATTCGAGCTCGCATCTTTCGCGTGTGTCAGATCATAGTAGTTCATGTCGCCCTTGGAAGTCCTGTCCGGTACTTCCTGCGGACGCGGCCCAAGTATCTCGCAGGCAAGCACATAGAGCTGGGTTGCCTCGTTGATCGACTCCAGCGCCTCCTGCCTGTATAACTGGTCGGCCCAGTTGATGAGATTGTCGATGTAGCTCATGACAACGTACTTCTGATAGGCGATGGGACGCAGTCGGGCAATGGGATGCGGACTGAAGGGGGTGCGCCGCCAGGCATCAACCTGCTGCTCGACCTGCGCCTTCCGCTGCAGCATGTCCTGGTCACTACCAGTGTAGTCGAGTAGCGCCAGCGTCTCCTGAATGCGCTCGGGTGCTGTAGTGAGGAACGGCAGGACATTCCAGTAACGTTGCGGCGAGGGCGAGGCTCCATCCGTTGTCGGATTGAAGATGTAGTGGAACCACTTTTGCGCCTCCTCAAAACGCTGGTTCTTGCTCAGCCTGATTGCAATGGTCAACGGGATGTGGAAGAAGAGTTCCCAATTGTAGAGCGCGTAGGGGGCGCCATACGTGAAGTCAACATCTTCCGCAGGATAGGGCGTACCCACACTAGCAGTAGGTTTATACTGCAGGACGAACTCCGGCAGGAGAAAGACTTCCACCCCTTGGGGTGGCTGAAATAGCCTCGAGTCACTCTGCTCCTGGTTCGCAAGCGCTAGCAGACCAGAAATACCTTGCCTGTTCAGCTTTTTGATGAAATCGCAGATATGGGGATGGAAGTATGTCGTAAACTGCACATGCGTGGGGTAACGGCGCCTCCAAATGGAACTCGGGGAGAAGGCCGTGACCTTGCCTGTGCCCGCTGTGCTCACCGCGGGAGTTGTGTTGTCAGGCGCACCACTTGCGCTGGATGCACTACTCGTAGTCGTCGATGGTTGGGATGTAGTGGCAGAGGTGGTAACGTCGGCACGGCGCGTTGTCGTACGTAACACTGCTGTTCCATTCGTAGCTGGCTGCCCTGTTAATGCATTTGTTGACGTGTTCCCTTCGACGACCGTCGCCGCATGAGATGCGAAGATAGAGGGGTCAACCCGACTCGCTGTTCCGTCCGCTGGTGATATTCCCGCGCTCCGGTTGAAAGAGAAGCTCACAAGGTCAGGACGCTGGAAGATGACAATCGGGATGCTGTAATAGGGGGTGACGAAGTAGGTGCGCTGGGCGTCCTGGAAGAAGAAGGGAGCTTGCAGCGCAAACTGCCGAAATTCGTCCGCAGGCAGGATACTGTAGGTGCTAGGCGTGCCTTCCAGCGTGGGAATCTGTACCTCTAACCCCGCTAGTGTCTTACTATCCAGGTAGTCGTATTGATCAAAATCCCCCGTTATTAAGGTCAGTCCCTGACCTCTCTCTCCCACTAACGTCATAAAAGAAGATTGAGTATTATAGGGAAACTGACTATTCGGAAGCGTCACCACACCAACTTTGACAGCATCATTGATCAGGCTGTCGGCATACTGAATGGTTGTAGTATAGTTGTCATCAGCGACACTTGTAGGATGTGCATCGATCGTGCCATGACAACCCATAAACTGGAATGTCGCGATCCGGAGTATTTCCGTGGAGTTGACATCCCCTAGAGGAATACTATCCTTTTGCACATCTTGAATGACCAGGTCCCCGTTGCTATCTACAAGCGCCCGAAAGAAATGTTTCTCCCTCTCCAGGATCTGGGAAACGATGCCGACCTTTGAGGCCTGCTTGGCGGCCCATTTTCCCTGCTTGTACTCGCTCCAGGCCAGCTTGACCTCTAAATACTTGGCAGGTTTGGGGGCCGGGTTACTTTGAGATGTGTTCTGTGCATCTGGGTCACTCTTTTCCGCAAAGATGGGCCAGAAGAGGTGGATGCGTCGGTTGTAGACCACGGGGATGAGATGATCGCTTTCGATATCGGCAGTCACCTTTTCCCAGGGTGTCCACCCTGAGTTGTCATGTAAACGGTACTGGCGATAGTAGTAGATATGCGGAGTGGCAAAGGTGCGCCCGAAGACGTGCAGGATATTCTCCTCTTCAGTCTTGCGCAGATCGGAGAGGTCACGCCAGTCGAGGACTCCCTGTGCCTCCTCTTCCCAGTAGAGGCCGCAGATTTCCAGGCGCGCCACCTCGTCGAGTTTGCTCAGGTAGTTCAAGAAGGCCTGTTCCGCCGAATCCGCCGTGATATCCTTCTGCAGTAGTTCCGTCTCCAGTTCTTTAAAGAAAGGGCTTTTATCATCGCGCAGTGCCGGCTCTATCCAGTTTTCTGGGTACAGGAACACCTTGCGGTTGGCTTCCCACACGCGATAGCGCTTCATCCAGCTCCACTGTCTGGCATCAATTGCTGTCGGGGATACCTGGCGTTCCAGGTTCATCAGGCAGCGCTGGACGAAGAGTTGGATGGTCGCGTTCGCCTGCACGATGCGCGAGGTGAGCATACATGCGCTCATATCCACATCGATCAGGAAGTATTCGTACAGTTGGCTGTCGGTATGTACCTGATGCTGCTTCATGCGTCCTGTCGTCAGGAGGAAGGCGACCAGGGCATCGCGTTGCTGTTCGCGCAGTTCATCATTGAGCGATTTTGCCACGTCGAGCCAGGAGACATCATCGTATTTGGCCTTGACGGTGTCCTTGACCTCCTGCGCCTGTTTCGCGTCTGACGTATTAGCTGCCCACTCAAAAAGATGATCGACCGATACACTAAGGCGCCGACTTAACTGCATACATGCCTGAAACTGTACCAACAGCGCAATCTGCCTGAATGCGTCAACCGTGGTCAGGTTGATGTCTTGCTGGCCGATCAACGCATCGAGCTGGGCAGGATCCCAGTTCGTCGCCTTATAAAGCTTCGTTTTGAGATCACTGAGGGACGTCGTTTCAAACACATCGATTAGCCCCGTCTCGCCTTTAGGTAAACTGTTGCGCAGTGTAGCATAGTCGTAGAGGAGTTCCCATTGTTTCAGCAACGTCTCGGTCTTCTCGGGTGTCGCTAGCGGTAAGGCATTGAAATCAAAGCCTGCGAACTGGCTGCCGCTTGCAGCCAGGTACGTAATCTCCCGCGACGAGAGGCTGAAGCCGTTGATGAGCATGGCAGCCTTCTTGAGCAGCAGGTAAGCCTGCACCGCTTGTGTGAAGGACGTAAGGCTATCGTTCACGAGCGCCAGGAAATCTGCCAGGACGGGTCTGTTCGTATCCGTGAGCTCCTGCGTCTTGATGATCCTGGTGAGCAGCGCATCGATCGTCGGTGCATCGAGCTTGAGCGCGTTACCAAGGCTCTGCTTGATGAAACTCTGGCTGAGGGAGCCGGCCAGGTACGCTACGAGGGGCGTGAGTAGGTAGGCCAAGCGCTCTTCCTTGCTCATGTTTGTATTGCCGATGAGCGTGCTCTGAGCATCAGATACGCTGCCCGGGCCACTGGAGGCGGTCAAGAATACAGCAAAGTGCTTTTGAATGAAGGTTTCCTGGTCCGTCTTGCTTTGCGTAGAACTGCCATCGATAATGCTCATGGCCTGTTCGACGAGCTTGCTCTCCAGGATGATCGAAAGTTTACGCCGCACCAGGTCACCGCTTGGGTCTGGCTGTACCACGTTCTCGCTGGCAATCCTTTGTAAGCCTGCCTGCAGATTTTTGATCAGGAAATTGGTATCTTCCTGCAAAGGAGCTACTCCGCCGTTTGGTTCGGCGTGGTGGCGATACAGGTAGTCCAGTTGTGCGAGAGAGAAGCCCGATTGGCGTACTTTCTGCGCAAAATCCACAAACGCGCGGGTGGAGGCCGGCTCGTGCGCCCCAAAGGGATCTTTGCTGGTCAGATCCTTCAGCGTGAGCAGGTTTTTGATCGAGAGCCCCAGCGCCCGTGCCAGTACAGTGTAGCGGTAGAGGATCGAGAGGTTCTTCAGGTTCAGCGTATCATCGGAGAGCGTGTTGGTGGCGTTGAGGAGTGCCCAGTCTGCGGCGGTGATGCGTAGAGCGCCGAGAATGACCAGCAGAAAGTCCGAAAGCTTTGCGCCGATATTTTGCAACTCAGTGCCGTCTGAGTTGAGAACGAAGGCGCTGTACACTGGATCGGTCGGCTTGAGTACGGCCCGATTCAGGAAGAGTTTGATGTAGAGAGCATCGTCTCCGGCGGTGTCGATGGTCGACCAAAAGCTGAGCAACTGCGCGAGAGGAACGTTGAGTTTGTCCTGTAGCTGCGTAACGAGTGCCAACTTCTGTATGAAGGTGGCATCGATATCTCCCGCGCCCAGGGCTGACATCGTCCTGTCCAGGTCGCGAATTGACCAGCCCAGCTTCTTCCATAGTCGCACGAAGCGATGGAGCTTGCCGAGGAAGGTATCAGTAGTATCCAGATTTTTGAGTTTCATATTGCGCAAGTCACACGGATCAGGCATGATCGCGTCCTGTGGCGGCTCGAAGTCGAGCGTAATACTCTGCGCGGGATTGAGGAATCGTGTTTTCACCAGCTCAACCAGGTCAAGATAGGTGATACCTAGTCTGTCAAGACACTCCGGCACGCTCGCGATGTGTACCTCCCAGCTTTTCGTAAGAACAACTGCTGCTGAATAGCCGTAAAATTCCCAGAGTGAATGAGCCGAAGTCAATGTTGTACTAGTGATGATATTGTATTCTTCCGGGGAGAGCTTCAGATACTCGTAGGCGATTGCCTGATCGGATGGCCCGCTATTCCTTTGGAACGTCTTCATGACCTCGTAGCGACTGCTGCCCAGATTCTTCAGGTAGGTACGCACAATCTCGAGTGGGCGATGAAAGGGAAGGGCGAGCGGGTAGATCGTTGTTCTCAACTTCTCATAGGCTTCCTCTCGCGTGTACTCCGGGTTGGCCTGTAATTCCTCAGTGGTAACTCCAGGTGAGGTATTTTGAGCGGTGGCCTGGCCGGCAGTCACCTCGTCGTCGAGGCTGATAGTGGTACTGTCATCGAGTGCAACGTAGGTTTCCAGGATTTTATTGACCAGGTCGATGTAGGGAAGCGGCGTGTTCGTGTTCTCACACGTCAACTTGAGGTACTGCAGGTCCGGCCTGCGCTCGAAGAGCACGTCCAGCGGGGTCAGGTTGTTGGTAGGTGCCGACTTTGCCAGGAACTGCAGCAGGTCGACGAAGTAGGCGGCGGGACTGTAGACCGAGTGACAGTGATCACAGTCGCACAGCTCCAACGGTCCGAAGAGGGTTTCCCAGTTCGGTATCTGCTTGACCACTTCCGCCACATCGTTGCTTGAGCCGATGACGGCCGGGAACACGTCGTTCGCGGTCTGACGTATTTGCGTAAAGGTATGCAGCGTCATGGAGTTCAGGTACTGGGCCTGCGAGTAGACCAGGCGGGCCTGCGTCTCACCGCTCAACTTCGACTGAAACCGCTGCATGAAGACTGTCTCCGGCATACTGGCGATGTTGTACGCTGAGTCGAGTCCCTCGCCGAGCAGGGTATTGATCGCGTCGACCTGGGGAGTGACCCGGAACACACGCTGTATGCGTTCCAATTGCGCCTGAACGGCAGCTTTGTATTTGTCATCAATGCCCTTAAGCGCAGTATCTTTATGGTTGTTGATATAGGTGGCAATATGGGTGTCGCGGAAGTCGAAATCTGAAGCATTGATGAAGAACTGAGCGACTGCCTGCCGTACTGGGTTTTGTAGTGCCGTGCCACCTGCGGCAAGGGCGGTCTGGTACTCAAAGGCTGGATACGTCTTGATCTCCTGACGTAGCGTCGCGAGTGCGTCCTTCGCCTTTTGCTGTTCATCTGCGCTCAGCCCCGTCAAATTCAGCATGGCAGGCAGGGAAGCGGCAGGGTTCAAGCCGGGGTTCAGGCCAAGTACGCGCTGCACCAGGGCAAGGTCCGCCTGTACAGGCTGAGCGATGCTCTGCGCGATGTACGCGGTAGGAAACGCTTCGCGCAGTGTACTGGTAATGATAGTGACATAATTGATGACACGCTCATCTTGCGTTGCGCCCGGGACCTGCGCCGGGATGCCATCGGCTGAGGAGCTCACGATCTGTTTCCAGGCATTGCTATCGAGTTTCGTCAGATCACGGACGCTTTGTATGCTTCTTCGCTGGTACATGTCCTGCAGTGCCTTCATGACTGCGACACTGCCAAGTGTCAGCGCATCTAGCTGCCCGGTGAACTGTATATTCTCGACGAGGCCGGGGGCTTTGAAGTCAGGCTGTTGACGCAGCATATCCCAGAACTGCTCTGCTGTCCCTTCGTGCGTAGCATACAGGTTGATCAACTTCGTTTGCAGGTCGGGATTGGCCAGCATCGGTGAGGTGCCGAGGACAGCGCTCAATTGTACCTTCTGCACCTCTCCCCGGAATTCGGGATGCTCCGTCAGAGGCTCGTTCAGCCCAAGCAGATCGCCTACCGTTGTCGTATTCGAAAGCTGGCTGATCGCATCCTCGACCGCTTTCTTCAAGGTGGGGTCGCCTGGCATCCTGCTTTGTACCTGGTTTGTCACAAACGTGCGCAGTGGTACATCTTTATTGACGGCAAGATCCACCGGCCCTGTCTTCGAAATCAGGTCGGCCAGGACGGTATATCCACGAGCGCTGAGTGCAGTTGCAAGCTTGTTTCTCAATGTTGTGTTGAGCGTCTCCGCGATGAAGGCTTTGCTGTCCGTGTTCCCGGTCAGGTTCTCCAGGATGCTCTTGTCCAGCGCTGCACCACTGAGGCGCAAAGTGTTGATATCTGGCATGGTTTCCCTCCCTCTTATCCTGCTTTACGTTTTTCCCTCTACCTGCGTGCTTGGCGACTATCTCAGCCACCCTCCTTGAACTGACGGTGGTGAAATCACTGGTTTCATTTCAACTGCCCTCCCAGAAGGTGATAATTACTTTTTTTGTTTCGACGCTCAACAAATATCGGGAAGCCATTTGTTAACGGTTAGCGTTTGCGTCATGCACCGATCCACAAACCACCCGTGGATCAATGTCAAATTTGGTAGCCTTGTCATGGATCGCAGTGGCAGAGCTTGGCATTGTTAATGTTGGCATTGTTAATGCTGGAAACTGCCTCCTAGCCCTCTCTGAAGCCCTTTCAGGTTTGCAATCGTGCTAGCGCCCAGAAATCAGCCTAGTGTTTCGGAGTACGGAATACCCTCTTCCGAGCACCTGAAGCGCCTGCTGAACGTGGGCGACATCGTCGCTCTGCATGATCTGCGAAAGGTTGCCCGACGAGGTTTCCAGCAGCAGTTGATAATGGTTGCTTATCAAGCACCAAGTATGCACTACCACCCCATACCTCACTACTGCTGATTCCAAGTATGAGAAAAACTTCTTCCAGTCCTTCTGGCTCTTGAAAACGTCCTTTTGTTCGATTCCTCACAACATGATACGGTAAAATGCGCTAGGATATTCGATTCGTACCAGCCTGGCCATCGCTTCCTCTTTTGATCTGAGCTTTTCCAAAACACATCAAAGAAGTTTATTCTGTCAAAAGTTGAGGCTTGACCCTTATTTATTCCTTTTTGGGATGATGAACACCCCTCCCTCATTCTTCTTTGCCTTAAGTATTTTTCCGATATTTCTCATCTCTCGCTTATCTGGTACCGAGCTATTTTTTCCTCGGGTATCCACGGTTTGCACACGAATTATGTCACCATCTTTCTCCGCGGTAATATCTGGTCTTACCGAACCAAGGTTCTTCCCTCCTGGTCCTGGTATCCATTCTTCTTTCTCTTTTCCGCCACCGCCTATGATTGTGTAGCCTTCTTCTTCCAACTTATCCGCTATCTCTTTGTTTTGGTCTACAACTGATGGGTTTCCCTTGGATCCCCAAGGATTGGGAGGCTTACGAAATTTTAATTTTGCAACAGAATCAAAAAGCGATTGGTTTGTGCCCATTGAAGCTGCATAGTTCCCAAGGAACCTAATAACCTTTGCAAACGCGTAGACGGTCCATCCTATTTGTTCGCGCTCTGCGAGCACTTTCGCACGGTCGCTTTGTTTCATGCGAGCGCCCGCGACTATGTTCGGCGTATTGATTTCGTTGAACGCCACTTCCCCATTCGCAGAGACCGGATAGATCACGCCATTGAGCTTGAAAAACTCGGATGCCGTTCCGCGGGATTCGAAATTGATAGCGCTAATTGGGATTAGTGCATCAGCCTTGGTTTTGTATTTGTACCTCAGCGCTGTAATATGCAAATATGCAATATTATCAATTTCTGCACCAACACTACTCAGCCCGTTGTCGACGTACTCTGTCGAGGAGCGGACTGCATCCATAGTTGATAATTCCGTCCGATTTTCGTCTAGGTTGTTGACAATAACCGGTAGCTGATTCTTCTCGCTCACCGTTGGCAGTCTCACGCCGGGCGGGTCACTATCCATATGAATGACTTTCATCGGGTAGGGTTTAGTACCCATTGGGTCGGTCAATCTGAGGGGATTATTGCGCGCGTATCGGTAGAGATTCGTTCCATCAATCAACCAGGCGGGATCTCCGCTCGTCCATCTCCCCAACCACGGTACGTAATACCGTGCCCCATGATAATTTAGCCCATTCTCCTCGTCGCGCTCCATCTCCGTAAATCGATATCGCTTCAGGCTTACCTCTGTTGCGCTGCGCCCCGTCTGATACGATGTGCTGCCGTAGGGGGTGTATTCTTCATAAGAGATGATCTGCCCGGCGTCATCTAGTTCCAGAGAGACCGAGCCGAGATGGTTCCCGTACTGGTAACGGATGAGAGATTGAGGGGCAGGGATTGAGGATTTAGTGTCGATGGTCTTGGTTTCTACCAGGGCGATACGCTGCTTATCGTCCATCACGTGCAAGGTTTCACGCTCCAGGGTGACGCTGGTTCCGCTGCTGTCGTATTCGCGATAGACTTCGAAGCTGCCGAGGTAGATGCGCTCGTGCTGGCGCGTGCCACTCTGGCGCTCGGTGACCTTGCGCACGCGCTGGCCAGCCGCATCGTACACGTAGTACGTCGTCGCGGGCACCTGGTCGGGTGGTGGGGCATCATTCCTGACCGTCCCTGTTGTTGCGCTCAGTTGATCTTTGAAGTCCCAGTTCATCTGTGGCAGGTGGGGCATGACCATGATGTTGCCGTGCAGGTCGTAGGTGTATCTGGCGCTGTAGCCAGGGGTGGCGACGTAGTCGGGCAGGTTGGTGGGGTCGCCGGGCAGGCTGGTGGCAAGCAAGTGGTTGCGGTCCAGCGCATACTGGTAACGCCGGTTCCACAGCACCTGGCCCGGTTGCTCAAGGTTGCGTCCCGCCTGATGTACCATCTGCATGATGTTGCCGACCGGGTCGTAGCGATACGTCTCAACATAGTTCTGCAAGGACTGGCAATCGTTGGGCAGTGTTGAAACAGAGCGGGAACTATCATCCCAGTCATACTGCTGGCCGTTGCCCTTATGCTCACGCCCGCTGGCGGCGAGCAGACGATACAGGGCGTCATAGCGATACTCCGCGCCCGGCAAGACACAGGCGTTGCTGTGGTACACGCGGTCATTGGCGTTGTCAACAATCTGGGTGATGTTGCCGACCGGGTCATAGGTATAGTTCAGGTCCTGCAACAGCGCACCGTCGCTGGTACGCGTGGTCTTCAGTTGTCTGAGGCGGAATGTGTCTGGCTCGTAGTCATGGCGCGTTTCTGAGCCATTGCCATATTGCAGCAAGACGAGCTGGCCCTTCGCATCGTAGTCGATATTGGTGACGGCATGCAGACTGGCGGTGGTTGGATCGAGCAAGACCATGGGCTCGACGGATTGGTTGAGCCACACGTCTATGCGCTCCAGCAGACCAGCTTCGTTGTACACGGGTTGGGTAATGTTGATGCGTTGTGGGCTGCCCACCGTGATGTGCGGCGCGAAAATCTGGATTGGTCGGTTCAATGCGTCGTATCGAGTGCGGCTGACAAACGCCTCGTTTTCAAGGAGGAGTGGCAACGACTGCGGAGGCGATTGCAGTTCTGGCCAATTGACCTGGGTTTTATAGTCACGCAGCAATATACGTTCGTTCTGCATCAGGTTGCCCTTAAAGCCATAGCTGATGTTGGTGACAACGCCCGCACTGTCATAGACCTGGTATGGCTTGCCCAGATGATTAGTCTGTTTCGCACGCGCTCTTGCTGCTTCGTCTATCTTCGCAGGGCCGAAGGCTGTCTCGCCATACACAATGCGTTCGGCGGCAAAGGTGCTACCATCTTTGTCGGTCACGATCGAGGCGGTCGGGCGGTGCAGTTCATCATAGAGCATGTGCGTGAGGAACATGCGGCTGTTCCAGGCGAACATCAGCTTGCCGGCTGCGTCGTTCAGCATCCAACGCTCACCGGCATCCATGCTGTGCTGAAAGAGCAGGTTGCCAGCGATGTCGTAACACGGCGCAAAACCTTGCGCGTTCAGGTTACTGGCGTCGTTGAATGGGTATACGCCGTCGGGCAGTGGCGGCAGAATATATTGCATCACACGGTTGCCACGCGAGTCTTGCACCCACAGTGGTTTGCCCTCGGCATCGAGCCTGGTGAAGGTGATGTATTTCTCATCGACCAGCGCGTTGGCTGACTCCACACGGTTGTGAGCTATCACGACGACCTCGCGCCCGAGGCTGTCAAGGATCGTCACGGCAGGGGTGTCCGCATGTTCAGCGGCCAGACGCGCCGCGCGCTGGTCTGCCACCGATGCGGTTGGCGCACTCTTGCGGGCAAACCAGGCATTCCCCGTTTCGCTCACAGTGTCGTTGGCATCATAGTGGGTCACATGCCAGGGCGAGAACTCAATACGGCTGTAGGAGCCATCCGGCGACTCGGTGCGGATCACACGTCCGACTGCGTCGTAATACATTACGGGCGTCACGCCCACTTCGCTTGGTTCCTCGAAGCGATGCCCCACCATTGGTGGGCTGAAATACGGCTCATACTGTTTGACTGGCTTGCCTTTGTTGTTGAGGATGGTCTTGCCGCTGGCGACCCAACGCAGAGAGCCGCCGGGTTGTTCTGGTTCAGCTTGTACCTTCTTCACCAGTACGTTGCCTGTGCCATCCGAATACTCAAACGCGCTCTGTACCGCGCTATCAGGCTCGTCGGCAACATGTCGCTCTCTCACAATACTGTAGGCACAAGCGGGATGCTGTCCCCAGAGCGTCTTGCCGTCTGTGCTGATTTCGCCAAAGTAATACACGTTCCGCGTGCTGGCACCGCGCAACAGTTTTTTGGCATCAGCAACGCTATAGTCTTTGGTGACGAAGAACTCCTGCATGGTAGTCAGATCGGGGTTCAGCAGTGCGGCATCAAAGGCGTTCAGGTTGTCGCCTTCATTCCCTTTACCCATCACTGTCATCGCAGTGGGCATCCCTAAAACATCGAAGCGCACTTCCGAAAGATTGTCGTTGGCATCTTTCATTTTATGTGGGGCCAGCACGCGAAAGTCGAACTCGGTCACTTCAGTACGATTGCCCAGGGCATCGGTGCTGGATTGGATGAAGAGATCATAGAGGTCATAGGTGAGCGTGGTTGGGTTCCCAAATGGATCGGTGTAGCGTTCGGGCACATAGAAGTGTTGGGCAGCATCAGCGTTAAAGCCAGCCACACCCGAGCATATCCAGTATTGATCCGTCGTGTTTCCCCCAAAACGTGTGGTAAGATCAGCACCGCTCAGGTAGCCGCCGGTTTGCTTGTCTGTAAGTGCTGCTTGCACGTCTGGCTGGATCTTGTCTTTGAAGATCAGTTCAAGCATATCATTGGTAAGTGCCAGCTTGTAGCTCTCGTAGGGCAACGCCAGCGCATTGAGTTGCCCCAGCACCAGCGGCGCATCCAGGGTAGTGGCGAAGAAGAGCGTGCGTGCATGCTCCACGATGCGTTTTTGCGGCGAGGTGCGGTTAGGCAGCAGGTGATAAGCAATCTCCTCGACCGCCATTCTGCCGGTCTGATAGGTATCGCTCAGTTTGTAGGCGCGCAATTCGTCCAACGTGAAGTAGCGGTCCCGGGACATGATGCCGGTCAACTCATAGGTCAGCACCTCACAGGGCAGGCGCAAGCGATAGCTATCTGGCTCGAGAACGTTGTTCACATCGTTAGTGTAACGCGTCTCAATATAGGCCAGGTGCAGTTCGGACTGCACGTGCTGGATCAACTCCTGCGCTCCATCCTGCAATGTGGCATCGACATACGTGCCCAGGCGGGGATAAACCACGGCGACGGATTGCAGGATGTTGCCATATTCGTCGATGCTCAGGTTGAGCGTATGCGCGATGCGAGGATCGGGCGTCAGTTGTTCAGGGCGCAGGTCGAGCTCATAGTGATAGGTGATCGCTTCGCTTTCGGTGACGTGAAAGACCGCATGCTGGTTGATCGCTCGCGGCTGCACGCGGTGAATGTGGCAATTGTGATACGCAGTTGAGAACAGTTTGACCGACGTGTGTGTGCTTGCCGCCAGCGCATCCACATCCAGTTCATACACCTCTTGTCGCAGCATCATGCCTTTACAGGCCCGCAGCGCTTCGCGCCACTCATCGGCGGTCAGATCCAGGGCATCAAGATCGGGTTCGGATAGCGCATGCTCCTGGAACGTACCCACCACGTGCTGGCCAGATTGCTCATCTTCAAACCAGTTCGGGAAGTATTCGTCCTGAAAGTGGCTCAGGATGCGTTCACGGTCGAGAAACATGCCGGTGTGATACCAGGTCACGGTTTTGACCGGGGGCTGATAGAGTGTGTGATCATCGGTGATGTAGGGGCTGCTGGTATTCCCCGCGGCAAATGTGCCATAGTCTTCGACATCGACCTGTTCGACGCGACCAAAGCCGCGAAATTCGCGCTCTGGCCCATCAAAGTAGCCGTGGTGATAGCTGTACGTGGTGGAGAAGGTGGTGTTGCGCCACGTGTCATGCACCGTCACCTTCTCCACACAATGCACCGGGAACGGCAGCTTCGTGATCCAGGGGTTGCCCGCCTCTTTGTCCTGCAAATAGAATCTGGTCGAAGGCGCATACGCCACCGTCGTCTCCGCGCCCAGATTGTTGACTGTCTTGACCAGCAGGTGTGGCTTCTGCCCGCCCATCAGGTCAAGGTAACGCAGCGGGCGGCGCGCTTCTCCAGGTAACGACGACGACCAGACCAGGCAGGCGGTGCCATTGCCCAACAGATCCAGCGCCTGCACGTTGGCAACGTCATCAAGCGTAGGGAAGTGCGTGATTGTAGTTGCTGCGTTCCAGCTATTGCCCGATTGGTTGAAATAGACACGCACACCCTCAGCGTGCAGATAGACGATGTCGGTTGTACCCGAGCCGTCGATATCGGCCAGCAGGATGCGGCGATGATCAAATTGATCGACGTCGTCAAACAGAGGTGCGTTGTCCATCGTGACTTTCGCGCCAAAGCGGCCATAGCCGAGATTGGGCCAGTAGCACACCTCACCGTTGCGAATGCGCACGATATCGCTCAAGCCATCGCCCGACATGTCCGCGAGAGAGATGGACTGTTCCCCATCAGCAAAGACGATGCATGGACCCTGTTCTTCGTCCCAGAGCTTGTTTGTGCGCTGCGCAGCGTCAAAGCCTTCTTCGCCCAATGAGCGATACCACAGAAAGGCGTCGTGCTCGCTGATCAGGATATCAGCGAGACCATTACCGTCGAGGTCGATGAACGTGAGATTGGGGTCGCTCCAATCCACATTGGGCAGGGAGACAAACGGCACGAACGAGTTCCACTGCTCATCCATGGTCCGTTCGTAAAACCCTGGCGTCGGGCCCGCAAATTGCACCACGTCCGGGCGGCCGTCGCCCGCCAGATCGAGGAACTGTGCACGCCCGGTCAATGCCAGCGCAGGCTTTGGCGAGACAAGTTCAGCCGACGCGAACTTCGCCTCGATGTGTGCATCGCCATCGCTACCAACCACGTTTGTCGGGCTGAGGTTGCGTTTATAGAACCAGGCATCGGCCTGCTCGGTCAACACCCCCGAGAGCCCTTCGCCATCAAGGTCAATCCAGCGATAGCGCGCGCCATCGATGCCAACAGGCAACTGTGCCAGACTCTCGCCACGCAGCTCGCGCAGTTCCGTCTGAATGGTCGCGTCGCTGTAGGTAAACTCAACTGGAGGAAGCGACCTGGAGAGATAGTCACCGCCTGCGTGGCGTTGATAGCTATACCGCGTTACCGCAATGAGTTTGGAAAAAATGGGCACGCGGGCGTTCGCTGGGTCCTGCTCGTACTCGTAGGTGAAGTCGGTCGAGCGCACAAGGCCATCGTACCCCTGCTGTGAGCCGTGTGGATCATCCGGAATATGATGGAACATCAGCACGCGCTGGCACAAGCGCTGGGTGCGCACTTCAAATGTCGAGCGGTAAGACGAGAAGGGATCCAGACGGGACGTCCATGTGCTGGCTTCTTGTGGTGTGGGATTGGTCTGGTCGTGCTCGCCATAGTCGAATACGACTTCGAAATACCAGTTGCCGTCGCCCGGCGGTTCTGGCCATGGTTGGTCGGCCTCAAGTTTGGGCAGATAGGGCGTGTGATTGCCATAGTGGATATACTTGAGATAGCGGTTGGCGGTACGCCGTGGATCGAGCCTGTCGCCACGATTGTGCTGGTGAGCTTGCGCAAGATCGACATTGTCGGCGTCCTCCGCTTTGTAGTGGTACGTGATAACGTTGCCCTTATCATCGTAGGTCTCGCAGATCAGCCAACTGAAAATACGTTCAGGATGGGTGGGGTCGGCGATGCGTGAATTGCCGCTTCTACCATACCAGGTAGTGAGGTTGTCTTTTGAGATGGAACGCCAAAAGATATCGTCTGGCCTGGCCGTGTTTGACCAGCGCTCAATGCTGGCGAACAGACCTTCGACGCGCGGGCGATAGCGGCGAATATGATAGGTGGTGCCATTGATAGTTCGCGGTGGCAGTTCCTCATATGTCCATGTGCCACCCGGCATATCCTGCTTGAGCACGGGTACCAGATCTTCGGCACCTGATAGGATGAACACATCCGAATCTATGTCCTGGACATCCTGATAACGTGGGAGCCCTTTATCCGTTTTACGCGTGATCGCTGGCAAGGAGAGATTCCAGCCCAGTCCAAAAGGGCCGTTGCCCGCGCCGGAATCATACGAGAGCGAAAGTTGTGGACCAAAGCCAGAGCGGCCAGGGCTGGTGGCAACAGGCACAGTCATGGATCCGGTACCAGTAACCGGGTTGGCACCGAATTTCTCACCAATACCTCGGATTGCACCGCCGCCTTTGGGCAGTGAGATCGAAGGAGGCGTCAATAACGCTTTATCCTCGTTTGCGCTGGTATCTTTTGCAGAACTTTGTTGTCCGTCCCTAGGCGGCGTACCCTGGGATACCATAAGACACCTCTTTTATGAAAGAGAGGAGAGACAATAATCCTCTGATCGTTGGTATATTGTGCAAACGTCGGGGTAGAGAATTTTTTGCACACGCGTTTATTCTTATTCTGACCTCAAAGAGAGGGGAAATATAACAAATTACTTTATGATAGATTTTTAGCTCGTTGATCTGATCTTCTTCCTGGCCGTATCAATCTATTTCAAAACAAGCGCTCACTGTTTTATCAAAGTTGTGTAAAAACCGTTTTTATTCCAATTAACAAATATATGCATTGTTTTGTTGCTCATATCCTGATACACGTTTTTGTAATGGATTCTGAACATATTTATTTGACCATTATGTGGCTAAGTCTAAACTGATGTTCTGTTTTGAATGGCAGAAGGATGCTAAGAAGACAAATTTACATAGCAAACATGTAAATTTCCTATAGCGAAAGATGATGTGACGGTAATATGTTGCCTCGTCTTTCACCCCATCAATATCTTGAATTCTGTTTCATATAGTTATGTCGTCACCCTCTCCTCAGATGTGATATGGTAAGAAAGTGTCATCATATGCTCCTTTCACATGAATGAGTCTGTGTTGGTGTAGACCACATGTCACATGAATAAGAAGATTATGATGACGATTTTTGATTTCTCTACGACTTTTCACCTTGTTCACAAGTGCAACTGTAGTGAACTGTAGTGCTACACACTACAGCCGCACTTGTGTGAAGGCAGAGAGCAGCAGGAACGTAGAATGGCTCAGTGAAGGAGCACTACTCTGCGTACGATTGGAGTTTTGCCGCCATCTGTTCCAGACACGAGATCGTCAGATGATCCGTGGTGCCCAGATACTGTTTGTAGTCCTGCTGATGGATTGTGCGATAGGCATACCAGGTCCGCTTTGGCCCCTGATCATATCCTCGGCACGCACTCAAACGCCCAGACTTCCCGATAAAACGAAAGGATGAGAGGGAAGCTAACCAGGCAAACCACTCAGGAGAATCCGGAGCGAGCGGCAGTTCTCCTTGCTGCGGGCACACGATCACATAGGTGTCGGCTGCCCCGTATTCGATCAGAGGCAGGACCCGGCGGCGTCGGCTTTCAGCAGGAAGAGGAGTCCAGCTGCGATGACATCCTGCATCAGGTGTGCCATCCACGCTCACCTTCTGGCAGGCTGCTTGCCCATCCTCCTGCTGCATGACCTGCTGGACAGGAGCTGGAAACGTGACCGGAGGAGGAAGATGACGCAGTTGAACAAGCTGTTGTTGCAACGAAGCCACTTGTGCTTCCAAATGAGCCATCTGCTTGAGCCGTGCGACCTCCTCTGGGAAGGGAAGGGGCTCGCTCACAGATGATGTGTCAGTTCGGTTTGACTTGAGGGCGCGACTGTGCAGGGCAGCCAGATGCTGGACTTGCTCCATGCTTAGGCATTTGACACGCCGGTCTGCGGGATGAATCTGCAGTGACATATTGGCTTGTCGTAGCCAGTTTCGTAACGTCTTAGGATCAATGCTGAGCATTTCACAGCACGTCAACAACGGAAAGGTTGTCATCATCAGTTCTCCTTTCAGGCGAGAAAACAGCACTGGGAAGATTCCCTGAGAAATCCCGGGGAAAAATCCCTGAGAAGATTCCCTGGGATTTTTCCCCAGAATCGACAGCGGATACAGATGCGCACACGAACCAGGAACGGGAGTGAGCAAGAGGACAGGAGGCTTACCCTGCCTTGAGACGCCGTCTGGTATGATAATAGCTTGCTCGACTCTGGTGGCATCTTCGCCACCAGGACCAAGCGAGCAGCAAAGGGACATTGTGAGGAGCAGGCCAGATCAGTTGCGCAAGCAGGTGACACACCTCAGGTCTCGTCAATGGATGTTGGGAGATCTCTTGTTGCGGGTTATCCAGCCCTGCTGCCCTGGTCGTTTGATCCTGTGCACACAGACCCGTCAAAAAGGCAAGAGCAAGCATCACGAGCGTGATATGTCGATACCAAGCGGTCCAGGTGCGTACCTCATACTGATCAAGCCCTAGATCTTTGCCTGTTTGAAAATCCTCTTCGATCCCCCACCTTGCTCCCATGACGTTCACCATCACGGGAAGGGGTGTTCCCTCTGGTCCGAAGACAACGTAATACCTTTTGTCCGTGGAGTCGGTCGGATTGCGGCGAATGAGCAACCAGTGCTCCTGATCCTCCTCACATCGATACAGTATGGGCAAAACTGCCCAGTCGAACCAACGTGGCCCTTTGGTTCCTTCACCCATCGAGAGGCACTGCCAATCGTGTGCGTGCAGAAAGCGCGTCTGGGCTTGTGCCACCGTCATGCGCTGGCGTCCCTCAGGGGTCATGATTTCTACAGGTTCATCGCACGTCACCGCCAGCACATAGTTGTAGTGATGGAGAAAGAGCCAGGTGCGCAGATCCTGATTACTTCCATAGACTGTATCAGCGACTACCCAGGCAACGGGGATCTGCGTCTGGTCAACCCGCTCAAGCATCCGTCTGGCTAACTCACATTTGGTCTGGAAATGAGTCGTTTCCGGAATCCCCGCTTCACGGCAGCGTTCAGGATCCTCGAACCAGCATTTGGGAATGTAGAGTTCACGATCCAGTAAGGTGTGTCCTTGCGCACCAATGTAGGAGACAAAAACGCCGACCTGGCAGTTCTGGAGCCGTTTGGCTGTCCCACAATACTGACGCTTGACTCCTACGGACTTGCGTCCTCGTTTGGGAAAGCTGGTCTCGTCAATGGCCAGGATCGCTCGAACGTCACCGAAGCGTTCCAGGACATAGGCACGCAGATCGTCGCGTACCAGATTGGCATCCCAAACGGTGCTGGTCAGCAAACGCTGCATCCCATCAGGACGCGCTTCCCTGGCATGCTCGGCAATCTGCCAGCCATTTTTGCGCGGGATCTCGCTGAGCAGACCGTGCAGATAGGCAAGCACGCGAAGACAGGGTTCAGGCCGGGCAAAACGAGGAGCAATGCGGGTATGTACGTGCTCTAATTCCTGGTTCCATTGCACGACATCGGTCAGTGTGGTCCTGGTTGACTGTGGTATGGTATGGTCAGACGGCTTCATGTTTCTCTCCTTTCAGATGGAGTCTTCTGTGTTTGGGATTGGCCCTTACAGAATGTCACATCTGGAAATTGAGAGCGATGAAGCTTTTTTTCTGGCCTATCTCGCCTCTTCCGGTTGGGTTAACAAGTGCGGCTGTAGTGTGCTACACCTACCTGCCCCTACCCTCTCCCTGTGCTGCCTCTCTCGTTTCGCTATACTTGCTCGTGTTGATTGTCCTTTATACAGGAATACATCAGGATTTATCTGGTAGGAAGAGGAGGAAAAGAAAGCAGCGATGGCATTGCGGCAACTTGTGATCGTGCGGCCCTCACTTCAGGGGAAGCACACATCAAAAAGCGTTCATGTGTGGGTAGATGATCAAGCAGCCATTGGTCCGTGGGTCTCGACCATGGCTGCACGATTGGGATATCCGCTGGTCGATCCCTTTGGCTCTCCACTTACCTATCGTCTGCATTTGGCATCTGGAGGGCAGACGTTGCCCGCAACGGGCCGATTTGCGGATGTCCGCTTTCCTTCTGGAAGCTGTTTTATTCTCGAGCCAGTGAAGCCGGAGGCGCTGCAGCCAGGGGTGAAAAGGTGGAAGATGAGCAGCACCACTCCGGTGTCGGTTGCTGCGGTGCGTCTTTCCCGGCGATCGCTGATCAGCGTGCTAGCTTCCTTCAGTTTTCTTGGCCTGGGATCTGGTATGACGACTGCCTTTGCCCAACATCTTTTCGTTCGTCGTCCTCCTATGTCATTACCTGCAAAGATATATACGCCAATCACCCGAAGTACGGTGTTTGGTCAACACCAGCAAGTAGTCAGAGCGCTGACCTGGTCGCCTGATGGGCGTATGCTGGCATCGGGAGGCAATGACGGCATGATGTTTGTGTGGAATGTGGATGGGACAGTGCTGTACCAGCATCTGTTTTCAGCTCATGTACGTTCCCTTGCCTGGTCGCCTGATGGCGCGCAATTGTTGGCCGCAGCGGCTAACGTCGTTTTCTTTTTCAATGCGCAAACAGGGGAACTGCTTGCTGAAGACAGAGCTCACCACACGGCGTCGATTACGTCTCTTGGATGGACACAGGAAACTGTACCGCAGGCTATCTCTGCTGGTACAGATAAAACGGCCATTGTATGGAGTGCGCAGTCGCATCAGCCACTGGCGCTCTTTCGCGGACATACCTCACCCATTGAGACGCTGACGATCCTTGCAACAACGGTGGCGACTGCCTCTGATGGTGGGGTGACACGGATATGGAGTGCGCTTAGCGGACAGGAGATCCATGGATATTATTTCCAGAACTCGCGTCCATTGCGCGCGGCTGCCTTCTCTTCAAAAGGGTTACTCGCTGTTAGTGGAGATGATGGTGTGATTTCTCTGTGGGGTGATGGACGAACCTGTCAGCGCCAGGTGCAAGATGCCTTTGGCGTGCATTGTCTTGACGGCGCAATCCACCTGCAGAAACACACACAATCTGTGCGGACCCTGGCTTTTTCTCCAGATGGAATGTGGCTGGCATCTGGCGGGGACGATAAGCAACTCATCATTTGGTCCATGCAGACGATGAAGTCACTACTGATACAACGGCAACAGGATACGCTTGCAGCCCTTGCGTGGTCACCTTCTGGCTCGCTTCTTGGGAGTGCATTCGGGAAACACGTGGCGCTTTGGCATATTCAGGTGTAAGAGAATGAATTACACGCATCCTCTCACTATGTGCTTATTGGGAAGGGCATCCATCCTCCTATACAACTGTTGACAGATGATGAACGTTCACGGCAGTCAACTAGAGAACACATATTGCAGAAAGGAAACGATGATGACGGATTCTATGCTGACCATCCCTGTACACGAGATGACAGAAACTTATGATGGACCACAGGAAAAGCCGCAGGATGCGTGGAGTGCAGACGGTTCTCTGGAGCATCAACCCATTGTCGGTATTCCTATTCCTGTGAAGCAAGGGAGTCAAGGACCTTTGCTTATGGTGGATGCGGTTGGTGCCTGGGCTGTTGAGCGCATGCAAGCACGAGTCTTTCTGATTCCATTATGGCCTTTCCCGACGCATAAGCATATGTACCAATCGCTCTGGTCGCTAATACAGTCCATGGATGGTTTGTTGTTGCTGGCTGGCATTCAGGGGACTGACTGGTACGCTGTGTGGAAAGCAGGTGAACAGGAGCCTGGTCTGGATAGCTGGCCTATTGCGTGGGAGATTGCGCTAGCACAACTGGCTACCTACATGGGCATGCCTGTACTCGCGATCGCTGACGGTGCGGAAAAATGGAATAGTGCACTGGGAGGGAAACGAAGCGAAGCACCAGGAGATAGAGAACAGATGGCTTCAATGACGCCAGATAGCTGGGACCGTCATACGATCCGTGTCCGTGCGCAGAGTGCGCTGGCATCTGCCCTTCAACCAGCCATTCGTTCTCATGATGGTGAGCAGAAGCCCTGGGATCTGGCGTTTATGCCACAACAGGGGGTGGAGCAATTGGCGCCCGGGCTTCGATCCTGTGCACAGGCTGAAGATGGATCGGTGGCTGCTTTTGAGCGTAGAGATGGAGCCTTTGGTCTGGGCATGCTTGGGCGACTTGACTGGGGGCTCGATCAGGACTATGGAACGACCGTGTTTGACGCCTTTCTTCAAGCCTGCCGCTCTTTTGACCACACCCGAAGCCAACAGGATGGTTGGAGAACTGTGCGGGATGAGCTCTGTTCCAGGGTTTCTACTCTCGTGACACAGGGTCAACCCCTCATATCCGTTTCTGAGATTGCACATGAAGAAAAGCGGCTCTATTCTTCTGATTCGCTGGTTATCTCCACTGTATCTCCAGGATCGACGAGGCCGCAAGAACGATTGCGTCAATGATCTCACCAACCAGCTAAAGAAGAATTGAATCGTATGAGGCGTCAACGGTTGAAGATGGCCACACGATAACGGCAGAACGCTTGGGCCAGGATCGTCATGCGACGTCACATAATGATGATTGTGCTTGTGGTTGTTGCCCTTGTGGCTTTGGGTTGACCCGCGCTTTCGCTGAATCCTGGACTTCTCGGAGTATCTCTATGTTGCCCCGTCATTCTGAAGCACGCAAATCTCTTAAGGTACTCAAGAACCAGTTCCCAGAGGGAAACGTTGATCCCATGCCCGGGCATCTGATGGCTCCAACATGTTGATAGAACAGAACATGAATAAGCTTCAATCATTGTCGCGGCACCTTGCTGCTCTACCGCACGTGGCTGGTGTGACTGATCTATTGGCTTTGCTGCGAAGCCGCATTCGATGACTTTTTTACTTCAACAACTACGCGCCCTTTACCATCCTGGGTTGTATCAACGCGCTCCAGGGCTTGTCCAGTTTGTGAGGACGAGCACCCAGGAAGATACAACCCTCATTGCCATTCGATCTGATCGTGATTTCAATAGCCAATTCTTCACAGCGACGATGGGTGGCAAACTTTGCCTCGCATGGTCTACCATTGTATCGCGGCGAGCACGGGTGGGGTTTTCAATCCGACCACATCCTTTCACCACCCAAAATCCCCGCTCCAAGTCCATAGGTCTGATGCTCGCTACCATCCTTCTCGGCGTGCTTCCTCTGTTTAGATTTCCTTGCTCCTATGCCAACCCGGATCGGGTGTAGGATTGAGGTTCACGTCGGGCTGTTCCCAGTCAAGGATGCGATTGGTCAACGCGCTGGAGGTCACAATGTTGACAGTGAGCGTTCCATGTGCCCCTAACCGTTCACTGAAGGCTTCCAAATGCTGCATTGAGGAGAGGGCCACCTTGAGGAGGGAGCAGTAGCTGCCACTCAGTTTGTGCATCTCCAGCACTTCCGGGAACTCCTCGGCGCTGCTGGTTTTTAACAGGCACTTACCAGGAGTACAATGCAATTGGATCAAGGCCAACAGTGGTAGCCCCACCTTCGCTGGGTTCACCTGCGCACCGTAGCCAGTAATCACGCCAGCATCCTCCAGTTTGCGCACCCGTTCGGCGGCGGCAGGCGCAGACAGTCCGACGCGTTGCCCTAGTTGGTTGTAGGAGAGGCGAGCCTCCCTTTGCAGCTCACGCAAGATCTTCCAGTCGGTGCTATCGAGCAGTCTTTCTGATTGCAAAGCCATTCTCATATTTACCTTTCTTTTTTGAGAAGTATACTATCTTTTCTTTTTATTCTGCATTCACTCCTGGCTCCTTCCCCGGTATCATAAACAACACAGAGAATCAACGTATAACCTCTTGGAAAGGAAGCAACAGATGAGAAAAGTGCGTGTGGCCGTTGTCGGCTGTGGCAAGGTCTCGGAGCACTATCTCCCACACTTACAGCAGAGTTCTGTTGTGGAACTGGTAGCAGTCTGCGATCCTCTAATTGAGCGAGCTCAAAGGCATGCTCAAGCCTATAGCATTGAGCACGCGTTTCAGGATATCGATCAGATGCTCTGCGAGATGAATTTTGAGCTGCTGGTGAATCTGACGCCCATGCCCTTGCATGCATCTTTCAATCGCAAAGCCCTGGAAGCAGGAAGGCATGTCTGGTGTGAGAAGCCCATCGCTACAGACCTGAAAGAAGCACAGGTGCTGCTCGCGCTTGCACAGCAGCAGGGCGTTGGCTTGTGGGGCGCTCCCAGTGGTCCCATTTCGCCTGCATTTCAGTCCATGGCGAAAGTGCTCTCTACCGGCACCCTGGGGCAAGTCTATGTTGCTCACGGGATCTTTGGCTGGAGCGGTCCTACCTGGCCGGGAAGCGCCTGGTTTTACCAGAAGGGAGGCGGGAGCCTCTTTGATCTGGGAGTCTATAACCTCACCATGCTGACCGGGCTGCTGGGTCCTGCGCACAGCGTAGTGGCGATGGCTGGCACAGCGATCCAAGAGCGGGTCATTGCCGGCGAGATCATCCCTGTCGAAGCTGATGACAACACGGCTCTGATCCTCGATCACGGCAACGCGGTCTACTCGGTCATCCAGACCGGCTTCGTCTATGCGGCACAGCGCGACGACTGGACGATTCAGGTCATCGGCACTAATGGGGCAATGACTATGGGCGGCTATGCCTGGAGCCCCAGGGATGTCAGCATCTATATCGGGGATCAGATGAAGGCATCTGGGCAGTGGGAAACCGTCTGGCAAGGGCCGGATGGCTATGTCTTCTGGGGGGGAGCGACCTATATCGCAGAGTGCCTGGCAAAAGGGGAGAAACCGCTTCTGAGCGGCGAGCATGCCGTGCATGTGCTGGAGGTGATGCTGGCAGCCCTGCGCGCCGCGAAGACTGGGCACCGTATTCAGATCACTTCGACCTTCCCCTGGCCGCTGCTCAAGGAAGGGGAGTGACTTCTCAGGAAAGCCTCGTGCCGGCTTGAATGCGAAAACCCAAGTTAACAGCAAGGATTTTGGCCTGACATGGAACATAGCGCTTGAGACCGGTGGTGTGCTCGTTGGTGAGGAGGTCAATCTCAATCTTGACCTGCAAGCGGTCTCTCAGGAGACGCTGTGATCAGGCTGCCCGTGCCACCACTTGTGGTACGGGCAGAAATAAGGCGATGGCACTCACCTGTACATTCGCGAAGACGCACAGAGACTCCAGTTGTTGTTTTATCTCCTCACAAGGAAAAGGAGGATTTCACACGATGAAATATGGTTTTATTCTTATGGGCAATCCCCTGGAAGTCGTTGAACTGGCCCAGGAGGCGGAGGCTGCTGGCTGGGATGGCGTCTTCCTCTCCGATGACTGGATGACCGCCTGGATCATCCTGACCGCAATCGCCATGCGGACCCAACGTATCCGCCTTGGAACCATGCTGACGCCGCTGCCAGAACAACTCCCCTGGTATGTAGCCGCGCAAACTGCCACGCTCGATCAACTCTCCAGTGGCCGCGTGATCCTCACGGCTGGCCTGGGCATTCTGGAACGGGACCAGGCTGGCTCACTGAACAACAAGGTACGTGCCCAGCGGCTTGATGAGGCCCTGGAGATCCTCGCAAGCCGGTGGCGCAGCGAGCCTCTGCGCACAGTTTCTGAAGGCCATTACGCTCACTTGCAGCAGATGCATAGTAGCGTCGAGATAGGCACGTACACACCACAGCAGAAACCGCGTATCCCCATCTGGGTGATTGGTGGCTCAAAACAGAGTCAACTCCGGCGCGCAGCCCGCTGGGATGGTGCAGTAATTGGTGGCACGCCCGAAGAACTGCGTGTGCGTAAAGCCGCAATTGAGGCTCTGCGCAGCAGTTCCTCCTCGCTTGATATCATTACCGAAGGCGAGACGCCTCCCGACGACCCTGCGCGCGCCGCTGCCATCGTGCGTCCTTATGCCGAGGCGGGAGCTACCTGGTGGCTGGAGAGCATGTGGGAGTGGGAGGGTGTCACCCGCAACTACGATATGCGGACGCGCATTCGCTCTGGCCCACCGAAAATCTGAAGGAGTTTCTCCCCACATGAGTCCTTATGGTGCTCTTGAGTCGCAACCAGTGCAAGCAATGTGAAGCGATCAAGATAGCAGAGATGCACGAACAGGTTCAGAAGTGCTGATGCTTACGTGAATAAGAGCAGAGTCATCTTTGGAACTGGAAAAACACAGGAGAAGCAATGAGTAGCGCAAACAAGCAGAGCTCGGATTCACTCCCAACCATCTGGAGAGTATCAGATGATCTCTGGTCGAAGATCGAACCCATCCTGTGGGCGTATGATTCACCGAAGCCAACCGGGAGACTGCGTGTCAATCAGAGTGCGGTTTTTGACGCTCTTCAGGCTACGCACAGGATGCCAATGGGATACTTGCTCACGACCTGGGCTACACATAGTTGCACTCGACGATTGCAGAACGATCACCTCTCTGAGCAAGCCCGTGTAAAGGGCAAGGCTGGTATACTTTGCTCAGTCCGATCTCCTACGAGGTGTGTAGGAGAGAGTAAGAGAGGAAACCGTCATGCTCATCATCAACAAGAACCAACTCCTCCGAGCAGGTGTGGCGAGCCTGGAGGAACCGTACCCCTCCTGCTGTCAACCGCTTTCGGGTTATCCTTTGATCCTGAGCGAGGAAGCGGAACAAAAGGTGTATCATGCCGCCTGCGCCGTCCAGCTTGCCACGGAGATCGTGGTTGATGTGTTTACCTTCTTCCATCCGCCAGCCCCTTGTGCCTGTCTCTTTACGCTCACCGTGTCCCCGGCCACTCCACATCAAGAAGGAGGCAATGATGCAATCAACGGATCTTGAAGAAATCAAGGTGGCGCTTTGGGAGCAAGCCTATCATCCTTGTACACGGGTGCGGTGGGGCACAGCGCAAGTGATGGCGGCAAGAATCAGTCGGGGACAACTGCTGGTCCAGCTTCGCGGCCTTTCGCGCTGGTATCGGGTGCAAGCCGTGACCATTGAACGACCCAGGCTTTGCCCAACTGGAGCGTGCGATCTCGAAGACGGCCCCGATGAGCGTTCAATTCTCTCCAGACGAGAGGCATGATGGCGCAAAACCTCATAGAAGACTCCAGCAAAAGAGCAAGATCGGAGAAGTTCTGTCTTTTCTGCTGTGCTACATTCTTCCTTGGGGTGTAAATTACAAAATTTCGTGTCGTATTTTTGTGATCATTCTGTGTCGTATCGAGCGGCAGAAAACCAGGCGCAAACGCAGTATTGATGAGCCGATGCGGCACCAAATGAGCAACATGTTGTGACACAGAGCGATCTAACGTACACTCAGTGAGAGGAGATATATGCGCAAGATTTCAGAAAAACTTACAGGGCAGAGGTGCGAAAATGAATGACCGAGCAATCGCGGGAGAGTTTGCTACCGAGACGTTCGACTACGACGGTGGTCGGCAGGTGACGGTGTACGTCCCGCCAGATCCGCCCGAGGCAGTCGTCTTCGCTGGTGACGGTCAGGGGATCTCGCAGTGGGGCCAGTTCCTCGAAGCGGCCGACGTACCGTCCACGATGATCGTCGGTGTACATGGGCTGACCGATGAGATGCTGCGGCTCCAGGAGTACTCACCGGTCTTTGACGCGGAACGGTTCGCGGCACATGAGAGGTTTTTCGTCGAGGACGTCGGCCGATGGGCGCGGTCGCGGTTCGGAGTCGCGCTACCCACCGAACGCACCGCGGTGTTCGGTGTCTCGGCGGGTGGAGAGCTCGCGCTCGCTCTTGGTCTCCGGCATCCCAACGTCTACGGTGCGATCTTCTGCGCCTCGCCGGGCGGGGGCTACAAACCAACTGAAGTGATGCCGAGTCGGATTCCGCGCACGTACCTTGTTGCTGGCACGCAAGAGCCGTTCTTCCTTGAGAACGCGACGAGGTGGGCGGACGCGCTGCACGATGCAGGTGCGGACGTTGTCATGAAAGAGCGGGCCGGATCGCACGGTGGCGCGTTCTGGCGAAAAGAGTTCCCGCTGATGGTGGCATGGGCGTTTGGACGCGAATAAATTGCCTTCTACGTATCAAGAATTTGCTGAAGAATTCTTTGGAAATGTTGAGCGTAGGTTAGATCGCTCTGTGTTACAACATGTTGCTCATTTGGTGCCGCATCGGCTCATCAATACTGTATTTGCGCCTGGTTTTTTGCTGATTTCCCAGATTTCACCCGAAAAATCGTCGAACATTCGGCTCTTACACATTCACGCTATTTACTAATATGACAAGGGCGGGAGATCTAAAGCATGAGGTACTTCTGCGCGTTCCCCACGTTTAGATACGTGGGCGATCTTCCGATTCCTCAATCACGTGGAGATGAGAACGTGGACGAGGCATCGTGCTTGCACGACGATAGGCGGTAGAGCGAACACTGGCATGGTTAAGTAAATGCTGCGCGTTGCTGGTACGCTATGACAAGAAGTCCTGCAATTTCTTGGCCTTGATACAACTGGCTTGTGCTCTCCTATGGTATCGAAAATGGTATTGGCTTTCCCTCTTGAGATAGTTTGTAAGTGAGTAACTATTTCCCATGTATTCAAAAAAGCCCCTATTGCACATTTTCAGAGAGCAAAAAATAGTGATCATGAAATGTCTCTTTATGGTTGAGGTCTTTTTCCATGGCCACTATTTTCAAAAAGAAGACCGTTGCTTGTTGATAGTAAGAGCTTTTTTGACGCCGTTGTTCTTTATGAATTATGGTTCATTGCTCTTATTTAGACGTTTCATGGGTGAACAAAACATGATCTTTGCTTAGAGAGAAGGATCGGTTGCGATAGCTAGAAAGGTGCTGGTATCAAGCTCATACGTGTCAACTAGCCAACCGGTGCCTCCCATTGGGGCGTTGATGCCCTGGCTCTGTGGAGAGATTCGTACTAATATTACTGCCATGTGATGTAGAAGCGGCTGACCTGTTGCAGGATCGACCTGGATGCGTTCTATGCGCTTACCACTGGCAGGATCGATCTTTGATTGAAGCAACTCGAATGCAACGTTTATCCAGGCAAACTTGTGCTGCTGTCCCTGAACCTGTACGATCTTAAATTGGACGAGGGATGGCTGGGCATTTACAACCTGCTGAATGATTTTTCCTGTATGAATTTTGTCGTAGAGCACATTATTTATCATGCGCACGTCATTATGTATGAAGCGGACTTGACCTCCTGAAGTGAGTAGGAAGGTCGCGCCCGTGAGCGTTCCACT
This sequence comes from Dictyobacter formicarum, assembly GCF_016587435.1. The sequence goes on along the minus strand of NZ_BNJJ01000001.1, from coordinate 480,587 downwards.
ATGGTGTGTTGGTGTTCCGATGTTGCGATAGTCATAGCTCATCTCTCGATCTGTAAAGGTATTGCCTGTGCGGAGCGCTTCAATAGCATCTCCTAACGTGAGACCAGCGTTTGTCCATCCGATCTGGTTCAGGAGTTGTGTTGATGGAAGCGCCCCTGAAGGTGAACTGCCTGATCCTTGCGTCCCTTGTGGTTGCTGAGCAGGCGAAGTTGTTGCTGATGGTGATGATGGATGCGTTGGCGTCGGCTTTTTCGTTGGCGGTTCTTGTGTCGGTTTCGATGTTTTTGTAGGATGTATTCCTATAGTCAAAGGCGCATGCGTGCTCTTTACTTGCGTTGTATTTGGCGAGGGTGCTGATTGAGCAAAAACGAATAAGCTGGCGCCGATGATGGTGATGAAGACAACGCCCCCAATGAGTATGATTTTGAGCAGCTGAAACGATCCCCAGCGTTTTTTTCCTGTTGATGTGGTTGCTGGCGGTGGGGTTCCGATTGATCCCTGGTTTTGCGCATGCATCGTCGCCATCGTTGGCATCGCCCCGGAATGCTGGAAAGGGATAACGAATGGCGAACTTTGATCTGCCTGATCGTCTTGCTCATCAATACGTGGCAAATGGAGATCAAGATCATCCTCCTGCGTATAGAACAGCGGTTGACTCCCTTCTGGGAGCGTTTTTTCTCCCTTCAGCGGTTGTTGGGAGCCGGACATAGATGGTGTTGATGTGAAAACAGTTTGATCCTGTGCATCTTCTGGTGGCTTTTGTTGCATCGCATACCCTTCTTTCTCTAGGATGTATGTAAGTTTCAATTGTGGATGTAAGGCGACACGCGACTATGGCGTATCTGCACTCCGGCTTTTTGTCTTCATGGATAAGTCTACTGAGCAGAGAGCAGAAGTGAGGGCGCAGGTGATTGGTAGAGGTGAAGTAGGGTATGGTAAAGGAGGAGTAGGGTAGCGAGAGGCAGGGTCGGTGTACTACGAGATGTCTGTCTGTTTGTTTGTTTGTTTGCTTGCTTAACTCTTTTTCGAGTATGATTTTTGTCTTGGCGGAAATGCAAGACACCACCAGACGAATGATGTGGACATGGAAGAAGTAGCACCACGCGTACTGTAGAGAGCGGTTCACTGTCTGAACAACACTTATATGTACTCACCCGCCTGGTTGTGCCTTGCATTTCCCTTATTCTTGCTGCGCGAGCCTGTTGAGCTCTGCTTCGACCTCTGGAAAATGGTTATGAGACATCAGCACTAACAGTTCCCAATGGTGTTTTACGGCATCATCTTTACTTCCCAGGCTGGGCTGGTGGATTTCCCAGGTTTTTTCAACTGTGCTATATACTCCTCGTTGTATGATCACGCCATTGTGATCGGGCGCAAATTGAAATGTATAGATGCCTATGCGTTCCTTTGGTGGCCGTTCGTTTTTAAGCGCATAGACGCGATAGACTTCAAAGATTTGTGGCGTGGGCCAGCTATTGCCTCCAACCATATGTGCCTCCTGTTCACCTTTCCTGAACTCTTCTTGCCGCATGTTCTTCTTTTGATGTATGCCTTATGGTTTTTGCCCAAACACCGAGTACATTTCATAAGTGGTACGATGGCTCTCCCATTCCTTGGGTAGGAGTGCAACCATATGGTCAAAAAGCTCTGGTTGGATGCCCAGTTTTTCGGTATAGACGGCTTTCAAGGATTTGAATACTTCGAACAGGTCGAGGCCTAAAAGTTCTCCTGGGCGGCCGGCCCACGTTCCCAGGGGGACCTGGATTTTTTCCATGTGCACATTGATGACACCATGCCTGGTAAGCAGGACATCGATTGTTGGCATAATGGAGAGATCAAAGCCGCGTGTCGTCATCCCTTCATCCCACCACGCTTGTAACTGTTTGGTGGTGGGACCTGCGTTATGATACACATTGCCTGTCTCTAGCAACTCAATCCAGCCACCGGATTGGGTGACACGCACCAACTCCTGTAGGGTGGCTGGCCAGTAATAGGTTGGAATCCCTCCAACAAGGAGCCGTTGATGCACATAGTGGAAGGTATGATCAGCATACGGTAATCCCTGGAGAATATCGTTTTGGCTAAAATGGCAACGTGCTGAAAACTGAATATGTGGTGCAGGAGCATCAGTATCGATGCCGTAGATATGTGCTTGTGGAAACTCTTGCACCATTTCAGCCATCCATCGTCCAGTTCCGCACCCAACATCAAGGATACTATGCGTCCTGGCTGGATCAATTGGTGCTTTGTAATTGCCTCCTAGCAGTAACTTGAGCCCGAAGTGCTGAAAATCAAGGCGATGCGTCTCTTGTTCATCTTTAGGCAAGAGGTATGGGATGTCTCTGCGGTGTGCCCGACCTTCGATCGTGATAATTGGACTCCGAGGTATGAGGTGTGTTGTGGATCGTGTTTTGCGTTTCCTATGAAAGAGATGGAGAAGAATTCCCATTGTCTGCTTCCGACCTTTCTTCATCACAGTGGTTCACTTGTAAGCTTTCTAGGATGTAAACTTTCACGAATGTGTTCACATGGAGCCAGGTTCAACCTCTGTTTCCTATTTGCCCCATACCCAAACTCTTCTTGCCTGGGGGAGCGTATTTTGTATTGATGGTGACCACTTCTCATAGTAGCAATTGTGTTTCCTACTCAACTCCTACACCTGGCTTGAAAAAGCTTTCTTCGCTCCTACCGAACCACACTGTTGGCTAGATCCGATTGAACGACTCCAAGCATTTAAATGCCTGTGATATCTGGAAATGTTTGGAAGGTTTTTTCTGCGTAGAGTGGAGTAGGAGGTAACGGAGCAAATAGGGTCGATAGTAGGAGTGGCAAAGGAGTGCATTTTGTTATTCTACGTGCAGAGAAATGCGACGAGTACACAGTGTGAATGTACTTTGTCTGTTATTTCTTCTTGATCTGTTGTTTGATTTTTATCTCTACATGAAGAAGGAGAAAACTAGTCATGGCAAACACAACATTCGTGCATGGTTCATTCCAGGCTGAGCAACAGGATGCTTATGATGGTATTGATCTAGACATTCGTGTTACTGAGCATACCCAGCCTACTATTACTGGATTAATTCAGGGTTCTGACTACCTCACCTGCAAGACTGATTCGACATGTGATGGGTCTGATGCCTGTTGATCATGCTTCTGGTGGTTTGCGCCCACACTCACAGCGGCTCTCTTGGGCCGTTGTGGGTTTACTGATGGAAAGGAGTTGTGGGCATGATGCAGCATGCTTGGATGGTATCGATTGACCCGGCGCTACGCGAACGCGTTTTTCAGGTTATTTTGCCTGTAGCAGATCGGTTGGCAGATCCAAATACTGTGATCGCTTTGGTACATGACGTAGATCCTTTGTATTGGTGGGATACATCGCTGGTAGCTGGATTTCCCAGCCTGGCACTGTTCTATCTATTTCTTGCGCGTTGTATCCAGGAACAGAAATGGCTGGATGTCGCGCATACATATCTTGATCGGGCCGTTGAATCTACCCATGATCACTCCTTCGATCATCCCAACCTTTCCAAAGGAACGGCGGGGATGACGTTGCTGCTGTCCCTGTTTGGTGAGCAGGATGATCGTTTCATCTGGGTTCGACACGATTTGGATCAACGTTTAGCTCGACAGGTCCTGGATTGCTATTGGTGCACGCTGACCGATGACGAAATGCTGTTCCAATACGATCTTATTGTTGGCGTTTCTGGTGTCCTTGCATCTTTGGTACGCACGGGTGTTCATATTGGTATTATTCAGGAAGCAATTGAGCGTCTGCTTCATCTCCTGATCCAATTTGTGATGAGCGAAAAGAAGCAGCACTATCAATCATGGGCTGTCCCAGCTGATTTCTTCCCAGTAGCGCACCGACGGCAACTCACAACACCGGTGATTAATTGTGGGATGGCTCATGGTATCGCAGGCCCTTTAGCTGCCCTATCTTTGGCATGGCGGGCTGGTTATCGGATGAAGGGGCAGGATACCGCCATTCGGCTTCTGGCTTCCTGGTTGGCAGAACAGTATGTTGAGACTGCCTGGGGGATTGATTGGCCGGATGTTGTTCCAGTGACATCCTTTGCAAATCCTGATCGGTCTCAGATTCCTGCCAGGTCTGGTTGGTGTTATGGGGCTCCAGGCGTTCTCAGAAGCTTGTGGATTGCTGAGCAAGCATTGCCTGATCTGAAGTTGCAGCAACGTGTCCACCATGGTCTGGATGCTCTGCTGAAGCGCCCCGCCGAAACTCGTCGGATTGACCCTTTAACTCTCTGTCATGGCCAGGCCGGGTTGTTGTTGATCTGTACGCATTTTTTTCAGGAAACTGGCCGGTATGATGTACGAAAACTCGTCATTCACTTAGTTGAACAGATCCTTGGTGAAGCGGACATGGATGCCCCGCTGGGATTTCGATATAGATTCCAGTCGAAACGACACGTCAATTCTCTTGGTCTTCTTCTTGGTGTATCTGGCACCTTGCTGGCTCTTTTGGCTGCGAGCACAGATGTTCCGCCTGTATGGGATCGTGCTCTGTTGCTTTCATGAGTTGCCCCTGATTGGTATTGATGCAGAAAATTTCAAAGAGTGAGCATGGTCTTTCTTTGATTTGAGAAAGGGAAGTTTTCATGGAAACCGATCATCCGTTGCTTGCTCCGGCACAGGATCAACCCATGTATCGTACAATTGGGGCGTTTTTGGTGCGTGTGCCAGCGTTACCTCTCACCGTATTTTTGCGTCTGACGACACAGGATTGCCCACTTGATACGAACCAGATAGATGATCTTGATGAGCGGTTTTCGGGCGTGCTGCAACAAGGATATGAACAGGTGTGTACGCTGATGACAGATTCTTCCTTTTTGCGTATGGCAGTATTGTTGGCTAGCCAGGATCTGGTACAGGGGTTTGCACGTCTTCAGCATGATACTGTTTCGCCTGCCCGTATGAAACGCGTCTACTCCCGACTTGTTCGGTATATTGTGCGTATGAGCACCCGAGCAACACCCTTTGGGTTATTTGCGGGAGTAGCTCTTGGCACTATTACCGATGATTCAACGCAGCTTTCCCTTGGAGAACGAGCACTTGGTCATCTCCATGTGCGACCGGACCTTGGATGGTTGTATGCCTTTGTGCGTGAACGCGAGCAACAAAAGCCGGCTTTGGGACAGATGCATTTGATGGTGAACTCAACGGCACATGTAGTTGGAAATCGGGTACTTATCACTTCTATTGATGAGCCTGGGAACAATGGGAAAGAGACACTTTCTCTCCGCGCTGTTCCGCTCTTACGCTCTATTCTTGAGCTTGCACGCCAACCGATCTTGTATGTTGATCTCGTTACTGCCCTGTCTCTTGCATTTCCTCAGATACCTGAACCTCAGATCCATCTTGTGCTTCAGCAACTCTGGAATGCCCATGCTCTCATCAGTACGTTCCACCCACCACTGACAGGCGGTGAACCAACTGCCTTTATGCTGCAGCATCTGCACACATTACCACCATCTTCTTGGATGCAACATGTGCAGGATGAACTTACTGTATTGGAGCAAGCGCTTCAAAACGTTCAACGATCGGGTGTGTCAGATTGTGATCAATTGGAGAAAGATCTCTCTGCATTGTTTGCGTGTCAGGAAACGCTCGTTCCAGGATATCGGCATCCACTGGTGCAGGTTGATGCGGCACTGACAATGGAGAAGCCGACTCTTCATGTGAACATTGCTGACTCTGTTGTAGAAGCGGCTGATGTGTTATTACGTCTTGGCACTCATCCAAAGGGGCTTCAGTCCCTTGAGCGTTATCGAGCAGCGTTTGTGCATAAATACGGGATGGAGGAGGTGCCGCTGCTGCGTTTATTAAGCATTGAGGAGGGCCTGGGTGCTCCTCCAAACTATACCCGCCCTTCCAGAGAGTATCCGTTACCCGCCGTAGAATCTCCACTCAAACAAGAGCAGGCACGCGATCGGCTCTTGTGCGGTCTTCTGTTTCAAGCCTTGAATAAACAGCAGATTGAAATTGTGCTCACCGACGATCTGATTCAAAAACTGACGCAATGGATGCCTTCGTCTGGATATCCTGCACCCCCAGAAATTGATGTCTTTTTTCAGGTACAGGCCACTTCTGCGGCGGCAATCAATCAGGGCAACTGGGACGCGCTGATCATCCAGGGGATTGTGCCAGGTGGACGAGCTATTGGCCGTTTTGCTCAGGTTCTGGGCGAATCCGCAGTGACAACTCTTCAAGCTGCCGCCCGTGAGGTAGAAGCCTTATTCCCAGATGTCGTGTTTGCTGACCTTTCCTATTTGCCATCCGATGTACGTGGTGCCAACGTTTCGTTGCGCCCACCGTTGCATCCATATGAGATTGCCGTGAACACGATGCCATCGCGGCCCAAGGAGTTTGTGTTGTCTCTTGAGGATCTGGTGGTTGGTGTACGAGGGAAGCGCTTTTATGTACGCTCATTGCGTTTGGGCAAAGAGGTCAAGGTATATCAGCGGAGTATGCTGAATGTACGCTTTGCGCCAAATATTTGTCGATTTTTATTGGAAATTGCTGAAGATGGTTCGCCCTACCCTGAGTCATTTAATTGGGGGATGATGCGCATCGCTCCTTTTTTACCGCGGGTCGTCTATAAAAAAATTGTCTTGAGCCTTGCACAATGGCATGTGCGCTTGATGGATATTCAGCCAGAGGGAACTGGCAACGAAGAGGTCCGTTGGTTTATTGGCCTTCAGCGATGGCGGCAACGCTGGCGTGTTCCTCGTTATGTCTATCTGACGACACTTGATCAGCGCCTGTTGCTCGATCTTGAAAATCCCCTTCTGGCTCTGGAATTGTGGTCTGAATTGAAGCAAGCGCAGCAGGGATCACCGGTGTGTTTACAAGAAATGCTTCCCGATTTTGAGCATGTGATTTGCCGTGATGCACAGCAGGCACCCTACACAGCTGAGATGGTCATGCCACTAGTCCTTCGGTCTTCTAGTTCCACGCAGCCTGGAGCAGTTGATAAGCTGCCATCGATGTACCCGTTGATTGTCCCAACCGAAGACCGGCGTTTTCTTCCTGGCGAGGAATGGATGTATCTCAAGGTATATATTGCACCACTGTTCCAGGATGAATTGATTACAGGCCCATTGCGCGAAATTGTGAAGCAAGTGCGTAATGAACATCTGTGCGATGAGTGGTTTTATCTCCGGTATGCTGATCCTGACCCCCACCTGCGCCTGCGTTTTCGTGCCAGGATACCTGAGGTCAAGGGAATATTGCTCGAGCAGGTGCTTTCCTGGGCCAATCAGCTTGTGCATGCTGGGGTGGTGACGAATTTGCATATAGCCTCCTATGAACGAGAAATTGAACGCTATGGTGGGCCAGCATTGATGGGAGATATTGAGCGTTTCTTTTCTTCGAATAGCGATGTGCTCAGTGAGCTTGTTGCGTTACAGTATACCAAACGGCTGACCTGCGCTCCTCTGGTCGTTGCTGTGATGAGCCTGGATCTTCTTTTTCGCTTCTGGGGATATGATTTGTCAGCTCGACTTGGGTATGCTCGGAAACATAGCCACTCCTATGCTTCCAGGGAGGCATTTCGCACTCATCGTAAACAGTTGACGTCGCTTCTTTTTCCCTGGCGCCATGAAGATGATCAAGATGAATTTCTTGTTGCACAGCGGCAAATCATCACTTCGCTGTTTGCCTCCCAAGAGCCGATGGCTGCACACATCATGAAGCGAATCCATGTTCTGACAAAACAAAACCTGCTCTGGAATAATCCTGAGCATATCCTTGGAAGCCTGGCTCATCTCCATCTGAATCGTTTGCTTGGAATTGATCGCAAGCAAGAACAAGTCGTCTATGACCTCTGGCGCCATGTGCTGGAAGCAGTCAGCAGGCGTCCTCCTATGTGATTATCTTGAGCTTTGTAACATGATCCAATCTGGCTATCTTGTATGGCTATGGTGTGCTGGATAGAGCAGAAAACAGTATTTTTTGTTGTGTTATGATTAGAACATATATTCTATCTATGGCGACCTGGCTAACTCTACAGATTGTTGTATTTTGAGGAAGAGGAAGTAGGAAATTATGAGGAGTAGTGCCCCTGAGTTTGCCCATTTGCATGTTCATACTGAGTATTCGCTGCTCGATGGTTTGAGCCGCGTAAAGAAACTGGCGAAACGCTCAAAAGAACTAGGGATGTCCCATCTTGCAATTACTGACCATGGAACGATGTATGGGGTATTGGATTTTTATAAAGTGTGCCGGTCTGAGGGAGTGCATCCAGTGCTTGGGGTTGAGAGCTATCTGGTGGACCATATGCACGAGCACAAGCGACTCCCCGCAGGGCGGCATGATTATTCTCACTTGCTCTTGTTAGCAAAAAATACCACGGGATATCGGAATCTGTTGCGCCTGGTAACCATTGCGAATACCGAGGGGTTGCGCGCCAATAAGCCGCGCATGGATAAAGCACTGTTAGCCCAATATGGTGAGGGCATTATTGCGACCTCGACCTGCCTCGGCGGTGAGGTGCCACAACTCTTATTGAAAGAACAATATGAAGAGGCCTGTAAGGTCGTGCGATGGTATCGCGATGTGCTCGGTCCAGACAACTATTATTTAGAGCTGCAGGTCCATCAGGGCTATCCCGAGCAGGAAGTCGTCAATAAGCAACTCTATCGGATGCATAAAGAACTGGATGTGCCACTGATTGCAACTAATGACTTACATTATATTGACGCCCAGGACGCCCATACGCACGAAATATTGCTGTGCGTGCAGACACAAGATACCCTCTCAAATCCCAAACATTTTCAGTTTGAAAGTGCCGAATTCTTTTTACGGAGCCCCCAGCAGATGTTCGAGCTCTTTGCGGAACTGCCAGAGGCGCTATGGAATACCGTCCGTATCGCCGAGCAGTGTGACGTCGATCCTTTGTCTGTAAAAGCACACCTGCCGCATTTTTACCCGATTCCACCAGACTATGCCTCACCCGATGAATATCTGTATGCCCTATGCTTGCAAGGAGTGAAAGAGCAGTTTGGAGAAATGACTGAGCCGGTGCAGCGGCAGCTGGATTACGAGTTTAATGTCATTGCTCAGAAAGGTTTTGTTGATTATTTTTTAATTGAATGGGATTTTGTCAATTATGCGCGTTCGCGTGGCATACGCTGTTCGGCGAGGGGTTCAGCAGCAGGTTGTTTACTGGCCTATGTGCTGGGAATCACCAATGTGGATCCATTACGCTATCAGTTGCCGTTTGAACGTTTCTTTACGCCTGAACGTGAAGACATGCCTGATATTGATATGGATTTTCAGGACAATCGCCGCGAAGAGGTGATTGCTTATGTGAGCGCAAAATATGGACCTGAGTGTGTGGCTCAACTAGTGACGTTTAATACGATGGGAGCCAAGAATGCGGTCAAAGATGTTGCTCGCGTCCTTGCATTGCAAGAGGTTGGAGATCGGATGAGTCAATTGATTCCGACGGGCCCCAATGTGACGTTACAGGGAGCCATAGATGAGGTGCCAGAGCTCCAACAGCTTGCCCAACACCATGAACAGGCTCAGGAGATTCTCAAGCAGGCGTTGAAGATAGAAGGGACGGTGCGTTCGACTGGCGTGCATGCCGCTGGCGTCGTGGTTGGCCATGCACCGCTGGAAGCATTTGTTCCGCTTCGTTCGAAGGATCCCAAAGATCCTGCGCAGGGACGCGTGACTCAATATGAACAGATCCATCTTGAGGAGTTAGGGCTGATCAAGTTTGACTTCCTTGGCCTGGTCAACCTGACGATCCTGGACACGACCATTGCGTTCGTGCGTGCAGAACGACAGGAAGAGGTCGTACTAGAGAAAATCCCACTGGAAGAAGTTGCTGGTGACGAGAGACAAAATGCACGCCGAGCTAAAGCGTTTGCCCTGCTTGCCGCTGGAGAAACGACTGGAATCTTTCAACTCGAAGGTGCCAAGATGCGCGAATATATCAAGCAACTGGTTCCCAATCGAATTGAAGACATTATGGCGATGGTGGCCCTCTATCGCCCAGGCCCGATGGAGAGCATTCCAGATTTTATTGATGCCAAGCATGGGCGCAAAAAGGTGACGTATCTTGATCCTCGTTTGGCGACCTGGCTTGATGAATTCTATGGCATTATTGTCTATCAGGATCAAGTATTGTTTATAGCCGTACATATTGCAGGCTTTTCCTGGGGCAAAGCACATAAGTTTCGCAAGGCTCTCAGCAAAAAGAAAATGGATGAGGTGGCAGGCTATCGCAGTGATTTCATTCGTGGTTGTATCGCGAATGGCGTCGCTCCAGAAAATGCTGAACGGCTCTTCACCCTGATTGAGCCGTTTGGTGGGTATGGTTTTAACAAGCCTCATGCCGCCAGTTATGCCGTGGTTGCTTTTTATTGCGCCTATCTCAAAGCCAACTACACAGCCGAATTTATGGCCGCAACCCTGACTGCTGTGTCTGACGATGCGAAAAAGATCGCCAATGCAGTTTTGGAGTGCAAGCGCTTAGGGGTTGAAATTTTGGGACCGGACATCAACAAAAGTGAGATGGGTTTTCGAATTGAGCAGGGTGGCGTGCGCTTTGGACTTCGTGCGATCAAGGGTGTTGGAGAAGGACCTATTCTTGAAATTGTACGTGCCCGCATTGATGGTGGACCCTTTACCTCACTGGGAGATTTTTGTGCCCGTGTTGATACGCGCTGTGTTGGGAAAGGGGTGATAGAGACACTGACCAAAGCAGGGGCGATGGATTGTTTGGCGGCAAGCAATCGTCCAAAGCTGCTTGGTTCTCTAGAGCGAGCGATGCTCTTTGGTAAACACGAACGTACGGCACGGTTGCAAGGTTTAGTGAGCTTGTTTGAAAGTGCCGAAACAGTGCCTGAGGCCTTTGGCTTTCAACTCAATGAGCAGTATCCGCAGATTTCGCGTCAGCACCTGTTGAATTGGGAGAAAGATGTGCTGGGCGTGTATCTTTCGAATCATCCTCTTTCCTATTTGGCAGAGGTGTTGAAGGATGTGGTCACATGCACTGCTGGAGAGATCAGTGCGGAACTGGAGAGACAAAAGGTCGTTTTGGGTGGCTTGATCAAAGATGTACGCAAGATCACCACGAAAAAAGGTGATGCTATGTGTGTATGTCAGGTAGAAGATATGACTGGTTCAATAAGTGTAACAGTCTTTCCTCGTCTATATGCTGAAAGTAGTGAGAAATGGGAAGAGGGTGTGGTGCTCATCATTCATGGCGAGGTTCAGATTCGTCGAGATGAGCCATTAATCCTTTGCAATGCCGTATCAGCCTTGCAGGCAGTGGAAGAAGAGATGAATCGCAAACGCTATCATGTCTGGCTGCACCTCCAACTCAGTGGCGACGATGAGCTTTCCGTTTCAGACGACTTGATCAAAATACAAGATTTGAAGCACTGCATCCAGCAGCACCCGGGACGTGATCACTATGACATTATCGTTTCAAACCATGAATGGCAGGCCCTTTTGACTCCAGGCAACAATACGCTCGGCTATAGTGAGACACTCGTAACGTCCTTAGAACAACTGCTAGGGACTGGTATGGTCGAGGTACGATCAACTGATTTCTGAACGAATATAATTGTTTGATTCTGGTCCACAAGGAAAAGGCTTTTCTGAACCTTCGCTGCCCATGTGTATGGCTCAGAAAGGCCTTTTTTCGCACATCTTTGTCAGTGTGAGGAGTGAATGAGGAGTTCACCCGCTTTTTTTATTGCTTGGTAGGAGTTTGGGAGGAAAAAGGCCGGGTAGTATTTCTGTAGAAGGGGTATCCCTACAGAGCACCCCACTGCTATAATACGAGAGAAACGTTTTAGGGCAGAATATATGTTTCTGGGGGAGAATGAGCTATGGGAGATGTACAGTATGAGAGGTATGAAAGAAACGTGCTAGGCTCTCCATTAGTACGTATCTGGCTCTGTGGTGCTTGTACAGTTGAGTGGATGGACCCCGTGACAGGAGAAGCTCTTTCCAAGGCTGATCTCTCTGGTAGAGGAAGAGATCATGCGGCAGCACTCTCGTTGCTCAAATTACTGTTGTGTCAGCCACAGCGGCGAGCACATCGAGACTGGATTATGGAGCAATTCTGGCCTGAGAATGGACGCAATGCAGCAGCCCACCGGTTAGAAAATATCTTTTCTGTTTTGCGTAAGATGGTCTGCCATCCTGTCACTGGTGAGAGCCTGTTACGTTCTTTTCGTGCAGGAAAAGAGAATGGCATGATCTATCAACTGGCTGAGGCTCCTCAACTGTGGCTAGATGTCGATGCTTTGATATGGAATGTTGAGCAGGCCGCTCGTATGGAACGGTTTGGTGATGATGCCCAGCCATTCTGGGAACGTGCCTATGCTCTTGGCAAGCGTGGCGTATTTCTGCCTGATGATCGATATGTTGATTGGGCAGTGCAGCGACGAAACGAGGTTGAGGGCTATTATCGTCAAACCGTTCATGCTCTAGCCCATTTGTTCCTATCTCGCTATGGTACAGCGGGAGCTTCTGAAGCACTCCTTCTCCTGCGTACGTATTGGCAGCAACATCCAAAGGATGAAGATGCATTACGTCTCCTGATGCAAATTCTTATTCAACAAGATCGGTATCAAGAGGCGCTTGGATATTATGATCAACTCTGTAGTATTTTGCAAGAGGATGGTGTTTTGCCTGATGAACGTACGAAAGATAGTGCGGAGTATTGTAAAGTGAAGCAGATTCAATACGGATCTGTAGACTACCCAATATCAGGCAAGCAATGTCAACAACAAATATTATCCTCTTCTTTTACTCGTGCTGTTCAGGATAACCTGGAGATACCGCATGTTTTAGACGGAGCATTTCCCTTGAATACATCTCGTCGCACTATGCTTCAAAACTTCATTGGTTGGATGGGGGCGACTGCTTTGTCCCCCATGGTCTCGGTAGATGTGAATGCATTGTGTAGTTTTAATCCCTCAGAGTTGAGGGGTGCAACTAAATCATTGGTAGAAGTCCTCTATTGATCGAAATGGCTCGACTGAGAGCACGTACATTAATAATCACATAGGTTAATGTATTTAGATTGGCCACAGAGCGGCGGTTATGCACTTTGGGGCGCTCGATCCCAAGCTCTTTTGCCTGGCTATTGATGCGTTCGCAACTCGTTCGTTGTGTGTAGATGGCCTTGTAGAGCGGACTCTCGCGATTCAAGGTGACACGCATGAGTGCTCCTTTTTCCCAATTGACGTCTTTGACACAGCCTTTGCCTTTGACAAATTGCCCATGATCACACCCCTCTCCAGTGGCGTGCGGAAACAGCAGGGGACAGCGAAAACGTTGAGCCCGATATCCGTAGGTATGATCAAATTGATAGGTTGGCTGCATCCGGAGCTTTTTGGGACACAATGGAACCCCATCGGAGGCTCGTTCGTAGACCAAATGTCCATGCTGATTGAGCGGAACGGCTGCAATCCCGCCATGACGAACCGCCGCTTCATAGACATACCAGGCATCGAAGGCGGCATCCGCCGTAATATGGGTGGGAAAGTGTTGCAAAGCGAGCGCCGTTCGGTGAGAGAGCGGACGAAAATACGTGATATCGCCTTCATTGAAAGGCTGGGTATATTCAGCGAGCACCACATCGCCATAGTCAGGGGTCGTGGCAGCGGCAACACCTGAACCATAGCCCCAAAGGAATTCTTTTTTCTCTTTGCTTGATCCATCCTCCTGTTCCTGGTTGGTACTGCGCTTGACACCCAGCGTGCAGTCAGGATCGCCCACCAAGATCTGATCCTTGTTGAAACGTTCCTTCACATACGCCCGCATGTTGTTTTCTTTGACCCAGGCGTAGATATGTTTGACATCGAAGGCCACCGTTTCTCCAAGTCCAGGGATTTGGGCCTGTAATGCGGACACGGTGGCCTCAAGCATCTGTTGTAGGAGGCTCTGATCCAGCAGACGCAGTTTTTTCCCGAGCCAAAAGCGCGAGGGGAGGGTCCTGTAAGCATCAATGCCGTAGGGAGCCTGAGGATCAAGCACCAAATGAAAGCCGAAGTCAATGATGAGCAGAGGATGTTTGAGCAGAAACTGTCGTAGTTGCGTTGAATAGAGCAGCCCTTCTCGAATGCGCAAGAGAAAGGCTTTGATGTAGGCGCTTTCAGGATGAAGTGGTGGTCGTCGATGCGAAGATTGGCAACGTTCCCAGCGGTCAACCAGGGACCAATCAATCAAGGAAAAGAAGGCACGATACTCCTGAACCACAGGATCATGGTCAAGGAGAGCGGCCAGGATGGACTGGTCAAAGATGTGAGAAACAGGTATCATATCTAGCGACTCCTTTGGAGCAGTTGTTGTGATATGAATACACTGCAAAGGAGTTTCTCTTTTGTCAAGCAAAAACGATATTTCTAGAGAAAACAGGTGGACTTTTCGATCAGCGATTTAGTTGCTCTCGTTTTTAGAGAATGAGAAAACAATCAACAGTCGTTCGGAAAGCCCATTTTGAAAAATACTTTAGTTGCACCCCTCTCAGAGTTTCCAACTGTAAAGCAACGTTCTTCACGAAAGATTTCCACAGAGACCCTGGATGATTTTTCTCAATTAACAGAGACTTGTCGGAGCTTGAGTGAAGGGAATGAATTGAAGACAGCAGAACGTGTGCTGTGGTCGTATCTTCCACAGATTGAAGCGCTTGCGCAAGTTCAATCTCCCCATCAGAAATCGGCCGCTGCAATAACTTCTCAGGCGTATGTATTAGCGGCATCATTAGTAGGGCATCATAATGATTTGCAATCCCGACAAAGTTATAGTGAAAGAGCAATATGGTATGCAGAATGTGCTCAAAATGTGGAGTTGCAGGTAGCAGCTCTTCGGCAGCTCGCTGTTACATTCGATTACCTGGCGCTTCCCCAAAACGTTTTACAAACCTATCAACGAGCTCTTCCACTTCTGAAAGATGTTTCTCCGCGTTTGCAAGCATGTATTTATTCAGCCTTATCTGGTGTGTATGCCCAATTACAACAAGAGCAAGAAGCGCATCATTTTATGGGGATAGCATATGAAAAGTATCCCGGCGATAGACAAAATGAGCCTGGATATCTTCGCACTATTAATGCGAGCTATCATACACTAATACTATGGGATGGTTTAAACCATTTGGAACTGGGGCAACCATTAAAAGCGCACAAGATCCTCCAAGAAATTCCTACGCTTGAGCCTACAGAACAAATTCCTGAGCGCATTCGAGTTGAATTGCTCAACTATCAGGCGAAGGCCCTGGCTGCTGTAAGAGATCTAGAGCAAGCATGTGCTTATATTAAAACAGCTGTAGAAGCTTCTACTGTTATTGGCAGTCGTAAACGCTTTCAAGAAGCCTTTACCGTTTTTCAACAGATGAAAGAAGTATGGCCAACAGAGGCACGTATATATGATCTAGGGAACCTTTTTTTGCAGCGCATGATCAATCTGGTTGATTAATGTGTTTATTGTATCCTGATGTTCCGGTTGAATATGGTTTCTGAGTCTGAATACTGTTTCTTGATAAAGGCGGATGGCGGCAATTCCTCGTTGTCTCATAAAAGGTGAGGAAGGGGATACTCCTGCTGCTTCCATATAATATCGTGTCCAGTTTGATTGGAGACCCAGTACCTCTTGAACTTGTTGGAGGTAATGATCGCCTTTCGCAAGAATTCCGCCTTGTACGCCGACAGCTTCCATCACTGCTGGAAGAATATGTAGACAGATGCGTTCGACAAGCATTGTTGTGTCGTTCCTCTGGATGGCTCCCAATGTTCTGAGTATAACTTCTGATAACTCGACAAGTACTTTGCTTGCATATATATCTGCATTTGTTTGCAGAGGATCCCATGTCCAATGAGATACTTCTTCCTGGAATGCATGAAATATCCCCTCTTTGTCAAGTAGGATGTGAGCATCTCGAATCGTCGATACTCGGAAAATAGCCTCTTGTGGAATGCGTAGCCATTCTCGATAAATAGAGAGTGGACGGCTTGAAAGATTGAGGAGATAGCTTTCATACCAGATGAATTGTTTTTGTTGAGGCCGTTCAGGTGTCTCTCGTGTGATCCTGACGATGTCGATATCACTATATGGAGGTTTTGCATCTCCACGTGCATAGCTGCCATGAAGAATGATAGCTGTAACCGTTTCATCGTCGATGTCAGCAACCAGTTTTTGCAAAAATGCATCAGACAGATATGGAGATACAGATGCCATTGTTGAACCTTTCATAGCAAAACTGAACTTTCTATGAATTATACACTACTTTAAGGTTGAGATTGTTCCTGGATAGATACAACAAAGCTGCTTATGTCATCTCTTTCTATCGTTTCTGCGACGGAGATATACATACTAAATTCAATAGTGTACGGAGGAAATGTGGCTTCAAAACGCATCTTGTTTATTGGCCTGGGTGACCTTGGTTCTCACATGTTTGACCCGCTTGTTCGCACTAGCGGACGACATTCATTCCTTGTTGGGGGAAGAAACCTGGACTATCTACAGCAGCGCACAAATCTCTCCCTTTTGTCCGCTTTACAACTTGGCTATGAGCCAGACATTGCCTGTACGTATCTTGATCTAGAGCAGAGAGAGCAAACGGCAGAAACCATCGCAGCTTTTCAACCAGATATTATTGTATGTGCTGCAACACTTCAAAAAGGACATATTTCAGGATCTTCCGGGTCCTGTAGCAAAGCGTTTGTTGTCAGCCCAACTTGGTCCTCGACTTCCCTGGCATCTTGCATTGATTTATAAGCTGATGCAAGCGGTAAGCATGTCGGGACAGACGGTTCAGGTGCTCAATGCGATCTATCCTGATGTGGTCAATCCTATTCTGGCCAAAGTTGGTTTGGCACCGACAACAGGTATTGAAGATCTGGCGAATAATGTTCCTGCGCTTCGGCAAGCGGTAGCTGGTCTGCTTAATATGCCACGTGAGCAGGTAGATGTGCGTCTGATTATGTCTCGGTACGTAAGTGTGATTTGACAATCTCTTTGTCCTCGCTGGTGACACATATCCTGACTCTTACGCAACCTGACACTGTTGGCGAACTTCTCAAACTCAAGCAGCTAAGGCTGCAAAGTGAGAGGTTCGTGTCTTGGCAACGGACGGTTCTTCCAACCAGGCTAACACACGCACGATGTTCATTGCTGTGGCACAGGCAAGATGTTGGAGATGGGTTTTAGAAAATCCTTCATACCGACTTCGGCGCATGTCAAACGCTCGTACTCCCTGTGACATCGTCGCCTCGATCCCAGCTCGTTGGTCGTAGACCTTCCAGAACTCAGAAGTTTTTTCGCGTGCTCTGGCCTTCTCTAAGGCCATGTGATGTTCCTCTTTCCTGACGGTAATCGTTCGTCGATCCGTCCTGGTACATTGAGAACGGCAAGGGCATGCTTGGCAATCCTTGGTCGAAAACTTGATTTTGATGACCTCATTGTCACGTCGATCAATGGCTGGCGTCCAACTTGAACTTGGGTGCCCAGTTGGACAGATGGCTTGTTGTGCAGGCCAATCGATCTGGAAACTGCTGGCTGCAAAACCCTGTTTGGCCTGGCCTTGCCACTTGTTATCCGCTCTGGTTGGAGCGATCAAATCAATTCCATAGTCCACCTGGCTGGCGACGAATTGTTTGGACTCTGCATAGTTCGTGTCGGTCAAATGCTCTTTGGGCAGTAATTGCTTGTCTTTTAAGGCTTGATGGATCACTGGCGTCACATCGACATCTCCCTTCCCAGCAGGACTCGTTTCAACATGTGTGATCAGCCGAGGTTGGTCCTCATCACAGCTTTCCGTCAGATGCACTTTGTATCCCACCCACCAGGTCGTGAGTTTGCGACCATATGTCGCCTCAGTATCATAGGGGGAGCAAATCATCGTTGCCGGCGGTGGAATATTGTCATCGGAACGAAAGTGGACATGTCCATCGACCAGTTCAAAGTGCTGGAGCCACACGCGTCGCAAGGTTTGCACCGCCGGAACCTGGTACAACCAGTGGAGCTCTGGAGTGGTGTCAATTGCATTGAGCAACTGGTATCCATCAGCTCCTATCGTTTGAGCCGCTGCGATGCGCTTGATTGTGTCCCGTGGGAAGCGATGCTCCTCCATCCGATGGTCATAGCGGATATGCCATTCTTCTGGAGCAAACGACTGAAGCCAGGTGGGAGCAACAACAGCCAGGCTGTTTAAGGTGGCACGAAAGGTCTCACCAACACACATCACGCGATGTAAGGCACGGACTTTGGCTAAGATGTGGGTGGCATCTGTGCGCTGTCTCCCACCGGCTTTGACAAGACCTCGTTGTTTGAAATGATCGAGCATCGTGTCAAACAGGAGATATTCAGCATTGCCTCCAAGGAGTCGTGAGCGAAACTCACTCAGGACCGAGAAGTCAAAGCCACTATCTTCTAATTCTAAGCTGAGTGCGTATTTCCAATCGAGGCGAGCGCGCACTGCGTCGGCCGCTTGTCGATCAGATAGTTCCTCAGCGAATTGCATAATGGTAATCAAGGCTAGTCTCCAAGGAGCCAGAGCGGGTTGACCGTTTTGCGGAAAAAGGGCAGCGAACGCTTCATCTTGGTAGAGAATACCGAGTTCGTCTCGCATGCGGATAAAGGTGCTCCCTTTTGGGAAGGCTGCCTTGGCAACGCGCGCTGTTTCTTGAGGTACGGGATGAATAGGTTCTGGTTTGAGTGACATATCCTTCTCCTCTTTGGCTCAGAGCTTGCTTTACGATCTCTTCTTGTCCGAGCATAACAGGTTTCCTCTCATTTAGCGAGGGGAAGGGAGTTCGCCAACAGTGTCAGGTTGCGTAAGAGTCAGGATATGGCTCTTGTCCACTCTTGGGGTTTTCTGCTCGCTTGCTTTGCTATATATCGGGAAATGGTGATATAGTCTCATCTAAACATGTGTTTTTCTCGCAAGAGGGAGTCCATGATGGAAGAGGCATCTCTACTTTCTTTACCAGAAGGGATGCGTGTCGAGCAGATCCAAATCACTGAACATGGTTTGGTGATTGCAGTCGAGGCTTCGCATCCCACATCGTGTTGTCCACTGTGTACTCAATCCTCAGATTCCATCAAGACGCACTATCGCCGCACGTTACGAGATGCTCCCTGTGTGGGTCGCCAGGTTCAACTGATCCTGACTGTGCGCAAATTCTACTGCCGTAATCCATACTGCTCCCAGAAAGTGTTTACCGAGCGGCTTCCTTCCTTTGTCGAGCCGTGGGCCAGGATGACGATCCGTTGCTGCCAACACATTACGTCGATCGGGTTAGCGACCTGCGGCAAAGGGGGAGCCAGACTCGCCGCTCGCCTGGAGATACCAACCACGCGTCCGACGATCCTGCGCCGCATCATGGCTTTGCCAGATATTTCTGGGAGTTCCGTTGTGTACCTGGGCATCGATGATTTTAGTTTTCGACGTGGGTATCGGTTCGGCACCATCCTGGTCAACCTGGAAAGCCACCGCGTAGTGGATCTCTTACCCGATCGCCGGGCGGAAACCGCAGCCCGGTGGATGTACCAACAGCCAGATCTGGCGGTGATCAGTCGTGATCGAGGAGGCGAATATGCCTCCGCTGCGCGAGAAGGCGCTCCCCAGGCTATCCAGTGCGCAGACAGGTTCCACGTGGTGAAAAACCTGACCGAAGCTGTTCAGGTGCTTCTGGCGCGCTGTCAGGCCGAAATCCTGACAGAAAAGAAACCGGACGAGCCAAGCCAGGATGAACAAAACAAACCCTTCATTTCCATCGAAGAATGGCGTCCGAAAATCCCAGCTCATATAGAGCGCGTGCAACGAGCCAGACGATCTGAGCGCTCGGCACGCTATGAACAGGCAGTCGAACTCAACCGTCTCGGAAAACCACCCCAAGAGATTGCCAGGATTCTCGGTGTAACAGGACGAACCATTCAGCGTTGGCTGAAAGCCGACACCTTCCCTGACGCCAAGCGGCGGCGGCGGCGACCTGGTTCTTTCGAGATCTACGCGTCTTATGTCCTCTCGCGCTGGCAAGCCGGTGAGCGAAACGGCCTGGCGATTTATCGCGAGATCAAGGAGCAAGGCTACGATGGCTCGGAGCGCACCGTCTACCGCTATCTGGAACCACTCAAACAGGCTGAGGTGAGGGCTTCAATCGACGTGCATCGTCTGCAAAAATGGACCGCCAATACCGCCATCTGGCTGTTTGTACGTGATCCAGAAAAGCTCGATGAGATCGAGCGCGAGGATCTGGCTGCTTTCTGTGAGGCAAGTGCCCCCTTGAAAAAGGCGTATGACCTCCTGCAAGATTTTTTATCCATGGTCCACAAACGAGAAGGGCAGCGGTTAGATGCCTGGCTGGTCAGGGTTGCAGAGAGCGAGCTGCCAGAACTTCAGTCATTTGCTGCTGGGGTAGAAAAGGACAAAGATGCGGTGCAAGCTGGTTTAACCTGGGCGATTAACAATGGCATGGTTGAGGGCCATGTGACAAAATTGAAGCTGATCAAGCGAACGATGTATGGCAGAGCTGGTTTTGCCTTGCTCCGCCAACGGGTGCTTCATGCAGTGTAGGAGACGCCTGAGAGAGGGGCAGATGAGAGATTGTATGAAATACCAGCGTCTCCTCAACATCTTCGCGATCTCTCTTCTTGAGTCAGAGGCAATGGGACGTGTGAAAACAACAAGGAGGATTTTCTCGTGGACAACATCTCCCAACATAATCAGAAGCGTTGGAATGCACTGGCAGGAGCGAATGCACTCTTTAGCAGACCAGCGTTAGAGCTCGATGCGAAGAGTGCGCAGGGCAACATTGATCCAGAGGGGCGATTGGGGAGTATACGGGGGAAACAAGTTCTTTGCCTGGCGAGCGGCGGCGGTCAGCAATCAGCCGCTTTCGCGCTGCTCGGCGCTGAGGTGACGGTGCTGGATATCGCCGAGGGCCAACTTGCACGTGATCAACAGGTGGCAGAACACTATCATGTCGCCATCAAGACGGTGCAAGGTGACATGCGGGACCTCTCGGCCATAGCCTCGACATCCTTCGATATCGTCTGGCACCCCTACTCGCTGAACTTCGTCCCTGATGCACGCGCCGTTTTTCACGAAGTTGCACGGGTCTTGCATGTTGGTGGGATCTACCATATGCAGTGTGCCAATCCTTTCACCTGTGGCCTGACGCCCAAGGATTGGAATGGCAATGGCTACAGCCTGAAGTATCCCTACATCGAGGGAATGCTTCTGGAAAGCGAGGATCAACCTTGGGCCTACGCGCGTGAGAACTATCATGGCGAGCCCATTCCCATCTTGCGCGAGTACCGCCATACGCTGAGTTCGCTGATCAATGGCCTGAGCGATGAGGGCTTTGTTCTTCAGCATCTGAGCGAGGATCTGCACCTGTTTCCAAACGGAGAAGCAGAGCCGGGAACCTGGGATCATTTTGTTGCCTATGCTCCACCCTGGTTCGGCTTCTGGGCTACCTACTGTCCACGCACCTGATTCTCGCCTCTCGCCGTACTGTATTGAAAAGCATTTTCAGGTGTTTCAAACACCTGGAAATGCTTCTTTGTGTCAAGTTCATGGCATGGGGAGAAGAGCGAGCAAGCAAACAGAAAACCCCAAGAGTGGACAAGAGCCAGGATATGGGTCAAAACTGTGAAAAGACTGCATCTGGTCCTGCAAGAGCGAGTAAGCACATGACTTCCTATCGAAGCATCACGTTTAACTCTACTATCGTGATCATCAAAATTGAGTCAGAGCCCGAAAAACAACGCTAAGGAAACTGGATCAAAGAAGGTTGATTGACCAGGAGTTTGAAAGACTGAGAGGGCCGCTCTGAGAACTGTGTCTTGTTAGGAAAGAGAAAAAAGGTGGATACATAGGAAAGGGCTGACTGCTGTGTGTGCTCCGTGGTCAGCCCAAATGATGCGGCATATGGAAAGGCGCGCTATGCTTCTTTCTGGACTTCCACATTGATGGCGATTGGCTCTTTAGCCATATGGCACTTGCCTTGTGAATACCGCTCTAAAGAGTTATGTGACGGACGATCTCGTCAACGACGCGCATGAGAGGTGCGGTGGCGTCGATGATGATGCCGTCTTTCGGTATAGCTTCTTTCGTTTGATGCAAGCGCGCAATGATTTCTCGTTCCTCTGGTCTTCCGCCCCAGTCAGTTGGGTCCAGTGCCACTCGCTCATCAATCCGCCGAAGACAGGTGTCAAGGTCGACATCAAGGATAAACACGCCGTCAAATAACTGGATGAATTGGGAAAAATTCCTTGAACCGCCGCAGAAAAAGGTGACAGCCTCATCCTTGTTAGCGGCGAGGGTTTGGACTTTCTCTACATCCCAAAGGGGGGATAGGTGGCGATCATTTGCGGAGGTATCCGTCGGTGTATCTGTTTTCGGATCACCTTTATACCTCAATTCCCGGTCACCATGAATGGCCTGGTAGCCGCGCCGCTGCAATTCTGTGCAGACCGAAGTTTTGCCGGTGCCGGAAACACCTTCAATCAGATAATTTCTTATGCCCATGGCTTAAGTATACGACCAACGAGATAATACAGCAAGTGTCCCTACGGTATCATGACGAGCAGATATGAGTGTTCAAGTATGAGGTTTGACCGGCGGGATTGACAAATGGTCTCCTGACCATTTGCCCTTGTGGGCGGCGCAGCGAAGCGAGCCGCCCAAAAATGCAGGAAGCATTTTTGACGAACCCTCAACCCCCAGATTAGGAATCTGGTGCTCTATCCAGCTGAGCTACGGCCCCACACGTGAGTCTTATTGCCAGCAAATCCATCTGCTTTCAAGGGCCACTATCTAGAATGGTTTTTCAAGCCGTTGAACTACTTTGCATCTTTGAACCATAAAATGTCCAACACAGTCATTGACCGATAAAGTGCCAGTTTTGGACAAACCGATTGTCAAACCACAGTAAGCTATTGGATGTCTCGCATCCCGCTTAATGATGTCCCGCTCTCGTTGTCTATTTCTATCAATGGTATTGATAAAACCTCCACAATTGATCAATCAGCAGTTTTCCAACAATTCAGATCCACACTCAGGAGAACTGGCGGTGGTATTGGGAATATCATGACGGCTGCTGAGGCAGCCGTCGTTTTTGATGGTATCGTCAATGATACTGGGATTATTACCCATGCCCCTGCCCCAAATGGATTACCTGGAGGATATCCTGTCTGTGTAGATGAATGTGGTGTAAAAGTTGTTCTCCCCGAGAAGATGACGTTGCAAGATGCTATCGATATCAACGAAGCAGGACTTGTGCTTGATGGTATCGGACATATAGATGAGGACGGAACAGTTGTATTTGCGGAACGAGAGATGTCCATTGTCAGTGAGATTTTGGGATATGACTGTTGACGCATGCCGCTGTGTGAAGTAGATGATTGGGCCAAAGAGCTACAAATCAAATACCAGAAGGTGGTGCTTCATTATCAAAAATGACACCCATCCCCAAACTGGCTTTATTGTATTCGCGATTGTTGATGTGTGTGTTTTCGCCAGATGGTGCAAGTCTTGATCTGTATATGTTGGTTTTTGCTTTGCTGGAGTTGTGTGACACTGATTAGATGCCCATAAGGCAGGGATAAAGGCTTCATTTTTGTTTGCCACATATCCCGCCTTATTGAGCCTGTGATTGCCCCGCTTTCGTGGCTAGTAGACATCTATTTCTTTAGCCATGAAAGTAAGGCAAGTTCAGAGAGAAGTCGACAGTGTTAGCGCTGCCTCTTGTGCATGTTGCAAGGACGCAAAACCATCGAGGCCTTGCTGAGGAGCGAATACAAAGTAGCCATAGTGATCCTGGACAGGCAAGCGATATATTTCATGAGGGGCAATGCAACTGTCGCAGGGAAGAGGGTGTTCTGCAGAAACCTGTATCATCAGGTAATAGCGTTTGGTGTCACTATGCTGGACAATAGCACATCGTGGCTCCTGTTCAATGATCGCAACGAATCGGAGCCAGTACGTTGCATGCCAATGGTTTGGTTTACAGATATTACTTTCATCTACTGAGACATAGGAATGGTAGAGCACACACGAAATTCCTCGAGGGGTACGCATATCCTGTAGCGGTGACATTTCTTGAATATTTCTATGTTTTTCTGATAGCCATTCATGGAGGTCGACGTTCTTTAGTGACTGTTTCACTTGATCGTGCATACTCTCCCTCTTTTTTTTCGATGCATTCTTCCAGATCCACCAACCTCCAATGGCTGCTGCGCCTGCAATGGCGATGTGAAATGTACGATAGTTGTTTGGCTTCCTGTGTAAAGACATCGCTGTTTTCCTTTCGCTCCTGCTATGAAGTTATTTTCTGTCAGGGCAAGAAATTGACTCATCAGTGTTGTACATGTATACGGCATTTCTGCGAGGTATACAGTACTTCGATATACCCTTGATATTGAGTCTATGCTGCTTTGGTGGAGAGTAACAGGGGAGCTGCAGGGCACCAGAGAGAGAGGAGAGGGGCAGCTTGACGCAGGATTTTAGCCCGCCGCAAGCCACCGCCTTTTTATGGTGTGCGGTGAGGCGTGCTCAGACTTTCGTTCGTGGCCCCTTTGGACCTGGCTTGAACCTGCCCCTGTTGCTGGGATGATAGTTGCAATGAGAAGCGATAGGCATTGGTGGTCTTTTTGGCTTCGGCCACATCGTTTTCGGTATCCTTGTCTGGCTTCCAGGTGCCTTCGCTGAGTGTCGACATGCGTTCTTTGAATGCGAGATAGACCTGGTCGATCATATCGGGATTGCCGAGCATTCCTAGTTCGACGACACAGCGCCGCATCGCACGAGCGGCCCTGATGACGCGCTCACCATCTTTGTCGGCTCTATAGGCGAATTTTACTTTTTTGTCCCAGCGCGTGTTGATGGCGTACATAGCATAGTCATAGAACAGCTGTGCTGCCCTGCCAATATGATGTCTACGCTGCTCTTCGTTTTGTTCCGTAGAAAGTTTGTTGTCAAAGACGTTTCGGCCCAGGGCGCTTTCATGGTTGGCCATGATCAGTAGCGCATCCAGATACTTGTCGCGATACAGGGTCACAGGCTCTTTGGCCCAGGGGCCAAACTCTTCAGGGAACTTCTCTAGCAGTGATTGGATGAAATCTCCTGGATAGGCATCAATGAGCTTCTGACAAGCTTGTATGACCCAGTCAGGCATAGTGCCATCGAGCTTTTCATCCAGAAGCCCTTCCTTGCGCGCAACCTTGATCGTGTTGTCGTGTTCTTCAATTTCATCAAGGTCAATGGCTCGGCACGATGGGTGAAGTGAATAAAATCCTGGCTCATTACTGAAGAAATCAATATTACCCGTGACAGGATGGCCGTTCTTTTCCAAATCTTTGACGGCGCGATCTAAATCCTGGCGAAGATAGCGCTTGGCTGCATCAAAGACCTCTCCCAACTGATCTACATTCATATCACGTCTTTTTCCACGGGCGACAGCATAGGTCAGGACTTTATCTCGGTCGACGGCATTTCCTCTTCGCCAGGCGATGTAGGCAAGTTGAATCAGGCGAATCGCGTTCTCTCCTTTGCGCAACTTGACTTCCACCTGTGTCCCGTCATCCGCCTGTATCCAGCAGCGAATCTGTTTGAGGAGTGTCAATGTGACTGGTGTGGGCGTCGAATCAGATTGTTTTGGTAGCTGTAAAGAGAATAATGGTTGTGCTTCTTTGGGTTCTTCTGTTTGCTGTTGCTCTTCCTGCTGTGAAGGCGTGTTGAGGGTTTGTGGTGGCTGGGCCTGCTCTGGTGGGGGAGCTCCTGTATGCTCATCATTCTCGTTTTTCGTTTCTTCTTCTGTGCGATTGACGTTCGCAGACCAGCCAGGGTTTGTGATGGGCAATGGGGTCGTTGGAAGATTGCCTTGCTGCCAGGGATCGGTTGGATCTAGTTGAAAGAGTGGAGGGACCGCGATGCGTTTTTGTATGGTCAATGGTTCTGGGTGGTTTGTGTGCGGTGTGACGAATTGCTCTTCTGTATATTGAGGGTGTTGATGCGTGGTTTCTGAAGACGGCGTGGCAAGGATTGCATGTTCTTTGTTCTCGTGCGAGAAGAAAAATTGCTCGCCTAGTGACAGAAGCACCCAGATCCACCCTCCTATAAGGACAAAGCTGAGCAGAGGTGAAAGAAGCCTGGCGATAATGGCTGTACGTATCGGCAGCGAAAATTGAGAGAGCTGACCAAGTAGTGGCATGGTTGGGAGAGAGAGCCGAACCGTGACGACGATCGCCATCAAGAGTCCAACCATTCCTGCGATTATCAAATAGGTTCGGGCATGCATGCTATTTTGAGACATGAGTGTGCTTCCTTTCACAGAGAGGTGCATATATATCGGCGTATTTCTATAGCATAGCAATATATGGATTGTCCCTATTGAAATTCATTCATGTGCCATACAGGTTTCTTGCTCGCGTTCATACTTTCTTCTATTTTACACGAGTATAGTTGAACAAAGTGTAAAATACATCACAGTGTGATAAAGTAGACAATATTGAAAGAAGTGTAATCATCTGCTGGACAAGCAATAATTATTGTTGACTTATCTGTGAGTTTCGCTTGTCCAGGTTGCCGTTTCACCTCAATTCAGGAAGCTTTTTCCCAACGATGAGCCTTTCTTTGAAACCGACCAGGTGATCTTGCTGGTGGTGAATAGCGGCGCGAGCAAGTACGCGGCTCATATCCTGGAACGATGCGGCGGCAATCCAGCTCTGTGTCTGTAAAATGGCAGTGGTTAACCCCAGGAGCTGTGGTTGCGCTCGTGCTGGATTGCCTCCCTGGGCGAGGATATCCGCAACACACTGCTGGAAGGTAAAGCGATCGATGATCGAGCCTGGGAGAAGATCCGTGTCACCTGCATCGGTGACGCGGACAGAGCGCATCATTTGCCTGAGAATAACCTCGAAGTGTTTATCATGCACGATGGCTCCAGTCCCACGATAGATCTTTTGTATTTCCTGGATCAGGTAGCGTTGGGCCATGTCCGATCCCAGCAGCTGGAAGATGATCTGGGGATGAAGAGGGCCTTCGGTAAGTGGCGTTCCTGGTGTGATATGTTGCCCCTCCTTTACCGTCAGCTTTCGCCTCAGTGGGATGCGGGTGCTCCATTCCTCGTATGGCTCTCCATGTGGCGACACGAAGTGAAGCAGATAGCCGTCTGTTCCTGCATCTGTTGCTATTGTCTTCACGATACCATGTCGCTCCGCCATTGGCGCGGCTTGCGCGGGCATATGGACTTCAAAGAGGTCATCGACCCGAGGGAGACCCAGCGTAATGTCGGCTGCATTGTTGGCAATACCACCTGAATGGAAGGTCCTCATGGTGAGTTGCGTGCCGGGTTCTCCAATCGCCTGGCCTGCCAGAACGCCAACGGCCACGCCTTTTTGGACGAGCGTGCCTGTGGCTAGATCAGACCCATAACATTTCTGACAGATGCCATGTGCTGCCTGGCAAGAGAGCGGTGTACGGACAAAGACGTGTTTGACGCCATTCGCGAGTAGTTCATCAACGAGGGTTTCATCCAGGAGGGTGCCTGCGGCGACATGCCCAGTGTGTTCTGCCAGAACGCGCCCTATGATGGCGCTGCGCATATCTGGCAACCCGTTGCGGTGACACACATCGTTGGTGATGAGCAGGCTGTCCGTGGTGTGGCAGTCTTCCTGGGTGACGATGACGTCCATCCCGGCTTCGACCAGACGTCTCGTCAGGTAGCCAGACATGGCCGTATTGAGACTTCGATCCATAAATCCTTTGCGTGCACCGGATGCTGCGATGAAAATCTCCCAGACAAGCAGGCCATGGAGGTAATTCGAGAGAACTGGGATCGGAAGGACCTTTCCTGATGGGCTTGCCATCAGGCCGCGGATGCCGCTCAACTGCCGTATTTGCTGAAATTTGGCTTTGGTTGCACCTGACTTCACGATGGTCATGATGGTGCCGAAAGGATCAAGGACAGTGCTTAATTTTCCACTGATCTCATCGGTAATATGTGTCCAGGTGGCAATGACATGCCGATACCACTCATCATAGGTGACCTCGCCGGTATGGTAGCGCGCATCTATCTCTGCGACCTGTGTGCGCCCCTGTTCAATCAACACTTCTCGCTCTGGCGGGATGGTGATATCGCTGAGCGCGAAGCTGATGCCACTCCTGGTGGCATAGTGAAAGCCGATCCGTTTCATGTCATCAAGCAGTCGTACCGTTCGTTCTTCCCCGCACTGCGAAAGACATTCGGCAACGAGCGCTTTCAAGTCTTCTTTCGTATGTGGATAATTGCGGTACCCACAGTGTTCGGGTAGTATCTCATTGAAGAGGAGGCGTCCGACGGTTGTTTTAATGCGTCCACGGGTGGGATGTTCGGGTTTTACAGGAGGAGGTGCCATGTACACAGGGATATCACCTATACGTATGATGATAGGTGTGTGGAGATCGATATACCCGGCCTCCTGTGCAAGCAGCGCCTCATTACGATCGGTGAAGAGACGTCCAGCTTTTTGGGGACTCGGTCGATCTTCTGTGAGATAGAAACAGCCCAGGACGATATCCTGACTCGGGGTGATCGCGGGATCACCGGAGGCAGGATGGCGCACATTCCGGGTTGAGAGCAGCAGACGGCGCGCTTCCTGCTGCGCCCTTTGAGACAGTGGAACGTGCACGGCCATCTGATCGCCGTCGAAATCGGCATTAAATGCGGCACACACCAGCGGATGAAGTTGAATAGCCTTTCCCTCGATGAGCCGTGGTTGAAAGGCTTGAATGCTCAGGCGATGCAGCGTCGGCGCACGATTGAGCAACACCAGGCGTTCGAAGAGCACCTCATCCAGCACATCCCACATCTTTGTGTCTCGGCGTTCAACCATACGTTTGGCCGCTTTCGGACTGGAGGCATAATGATGATCCAGGAGTTTTCCAATGAGAAAGGGCTTTAAGAGTTCGCAGGCCATCTCTTTGGGTAGACCACACTCATGGAGTTGGAGTTGGGGGCCGACAACAATCACCGAGCGGCCTGAATAGTCTACACGCTTTCCGAGCAAGTTGCGACGGAATCTGCCATCTTTGCCTTGCAACACATCAGTAAGACTCTTCAAAGGTCTGTGGCGAGCATCAGTCACCTTTTTCTTTGTATGGGCGTTATCAAAGAGCGCATGGCAGGCTTCCTGGAGCAGGCGGCGTTCATTATTCAATACAATGTTCGGCGCGTTCTGTTTCAGAAAGCGCTTCAAACGATTATTGCGATGCAGGATGCGACGGTAGAGGTCATTCAAATCGGAAGAGGCCACGCGTCCCCCATCCAGGACAAGAATCGGGCGGAGCTCAGGTGGAAGGACCGGAATGGCCGTAAGAATCATCCATTCTGGTCGTTGTTTGGACCTGCGAAACGCCTCAACGACCTGCAGGCGCCGGATTGCTTTCTTCGTATTGGTCCCTACTGTGGTTATCTCTATTTGAAGCTGTGTTGACAGGGCATCCAGGTCAAGCGTGCGCAAGAGATCGCGCACCGCTTCGGCACCTGTTTTTGCCTCAATGGTACCTGGAAACAGGGAGGATAAGGCATGATATTTCTCCACGTCGAGCAGATTACCAATCGTGAGTGCCTGCAGATACTGGTAGACTTCCTTCTCATCAGGATCCGGCATGTCTGAGATATGAAGGTGCTCATGGCTGCGTTGCGTTTCATTGATGTGGAGGACGATATAGCGCTGATATCCCAGGAGTGCTGTGACTTGCCAGGGCGAGAGATTGAGCAGGAGGCCAATGGTGCGCTTATACCAGGGATGCACGATAGGAGCTGCGAGATCAATATGCCCCATCCGTTCTCTGCGAACGGTTGCCGGCGCAAGCTCAACACCACAGGTGCGACACACGAGGCCAGCCTGACGCCTGTATTGATATTTTCCACATGAGCAGGACCAATCACGTGTGGGTCCAAAGATGCGCCCGCAGAAGAGGCCGTCTTTGACCGGTTGTTGTGTGCGGTAGTTGATAGTGTCCGGTTTTGTGACCTCACCATGGCTCCAGCGATGGATGTCTTCAGCTCTGGCTAAGCCGATGCGAAGTGCTGCGATCGTATCGAAGGTTCTCATGGTTCTTCTTCCTTCCTCCTCATGGAACCAGATTGTTCATGTCGTGACCAGGAGTGTGTTTGAACAGCGAGACGATGATTGTTCCAACTCTGTTGTGGTTGGAATGGATAGGAGATAATGCTGATTTTTCGTGCAATCGCCTGTGTGGTGAGTGTGGCAACGCTGGCGCGTGCTGTTCGCAGTTGTTGTTCTGCCTCGCCAGAGGCGTAATACCAGAGAGCAGTATAGTATGGGGTTCTATCATCTGTGTTTCGGCCCAATTGCTCAAACATACGTATCAGCATGTGTTCATATGTTCCCAGCAGGCGGACCATCACGTGAATAGCGATGCGTTGTTCTGATTCCGTGAGCAGTTCTGCTGTTGGGAGTGAAGAGACATTGGACCCTTTTTCTGTGTTCTTCAGTTGTTGTTGGCTTCGCCATGTTGCCTGTGGATGCTGCTCGGTAAGCAGAAGACGAACCCTATTGGTGGCATAGAGGAATGGGAGAGTATGGCGACCAGGACACTTCCACGGTGCAGTTGTGCCAAGTATGTGTACGCCCTGTTTGGTAAGCCACATCCAGGCTGGTTGCCCTTGCTCAATCTGCTCCAGATTGAGCAGACCTTCTCGTTGGAGGTGTTCAATACGGTTATGGATGCTACTTTTTGAGGAGAACGTTGGATGATTATGTGATCTTCTTTTGCATGCTGTGAGAAAACACACCATCTGATCAAGTCTGATTGCCCGTTGTTGCATCACGAGCGTTAAAATGGAGAAATCCTGGGGAGCCAGATATTTCTGCTGTATTTCTGGTGGTTGGTTGGAGACAGTCATAGGGGATATCCTCCTTCAAATGAGCAGACTGCTCTCTGTCTGTGAATGCATACAGATGCGTAAGCTGATCATGAGTTCTGTTTCTACAAAGGCGATTGGTTGATGGTTCAGTGTTGTGATCTGATCTCGATCATGAACGGGGCTTCAGTTTTTTTCTCATCACCAGCATAGAAAATCCTCCCTCTGAGAACAGAGGCAGATAACGTACGATTCGAGGGGCAACAGAGAGGTAGGGTGGGGAAGGAGTAGGTAGGCCACGGGTAATTCGGCAGTGTATTTCTTTGCTATTGTGGCAGGTGAAACATGAGCGAGGTGGGAATGCTCTCGCTCAAAAAGGTAAAAGAAAGAAGCACGCTCTGTACGCGGACTGTACGTCTCAATCTGATGAAATGAATCAGAACGATGTTTTCTCAACTCAAAGTGCGCTGTGAAGGATCATTTGATCCGCCTCACTTCGATTCACAGGCCAGAAGCCGCTCGATTTTCTCGGTGGTCCCAGAGTTGTTCTGTGGCGTGTGAATCAGCAGTCGCAGATCGCTGGAATCGACCGTCTGAAGCCAGAGAAAATCAAAGATTAGTTCTCCTACCAGCGGATGCTGCATCGATTTGCGCCCTTCCGACATATTGAGCACATCATGGCGGGCCCATAATTCCCGAAATGCTCGACTGATCTGGGAGAGTTCAGCAATCTGTGTGGTCCACCAGGGATCTTCGATGAAACGACCATATCCGACGCGAAATTGTGCCAGATACACCCGTGCCAGTTCCTCCCACTCCTTGCTTCCTTGATTGATCAAAGGGTGCGTGAATAATCTCCAGATCAAGTTTCGCTCTCGCTCAAGCATGGTGGCACTGTAACCAAAAACGACGCGAGAGGCGGCGTTCCATGCTATGACATTCAAACGAGGATCAAAAACGCATGCCGGGATGGTCCCAAGGTGCGTAAGAAACTGGTGTAAAGTAGGGCTGATTGTCGTTGGGAAAAACGTCTCGACTGGAGGGGGCTGTCTATGTGCGAGCAAAAATAAATGGGCGCGTTCGTTCGCATCCAGTTGCAATGCTCTGGCTAGACTTTCCAAGAATTGCACCGAGACGTGAATATCCCGCCCCTGCTCCAGCCAGGTATACCACTCTGGGGTTACTCCAGCGAGCAGAGCTACTTCTGCCCGTCGTAAGCCCGGTGTGCGCCGACGCTGCCCTCTGGGTAATCCCACCTGTTCTGGCGATAGGCGAGCGCGGCGGCTCCGCAAAAACGCGGCTAATTCGTGATGACGATCCAACTCCAATTGATTCATTGGCATGCGATATGCTCCGCTTAGTGATGTGACCGAAAACTGGAAGTGCTGGTTCCATAATAAATGCTTATCTCGTTAAAACCTGCCCCTCATTATACACTGGTGACGAATGAGGTGAGTGGACCCATCAAGCGTCTCCATAACCAGTCAGCAGAGAGACCCCGTCCCACGAGGCCGGAGCACGTACAGTGTGGTCACACCACCGCGCATCCCAATTCTAACTCTACCTAATGGAGGAATTTTCCATGAGAATTTTCGTCACCGGCGCGACCGGTTTTATTGGCTCAGCTATCGTCCGTGAGCTTTTAGCTGCCGGGCACCAGGTCATAGGCCTGGCTCGCTCCGATGCAGCCGCTGCGTCCCTTATCACTGCCGGCGCGGAGGTGCATCGCGGCGCGCTCGATGATCTTGAGAGCCTGCGTAGTGGCGCAGCAACCTCCGATGGCGTGATTCATACGGCCTACTTTACCACATCTTCTGATATGGTGCGGTCCGCTGAAGTGGATCTGCGGGCCATTGAGACGTTCGGCGCGGTGCTTGCTGGGTCGGGTCGTCCGTTGGTTGTGACCTCCGGCATCGGTCTTCTGCTGCCAGGTTGCCTTGGGACGGAGGAGGACGCACCATCTCCCAATTCAGCTGCGGCGCCTCGGGTTGCCTCGGAAGAAGCGGCGTTGGCGCTGGCTTCGCGCGGGGTGCGCGTGTCGGTTGTGCGACTTCCACCATCGGTCCATGGCGAGGGAGACCACGGCTTTATTCCTGCTCTCATCGCCATTGCTCGCGAGAAGTGCGTGTCGGCTTACCCAGGTGAAGGATTGAATCGTTGGTCTGCCGTACACCGATTCGATGCTGCACGTCTGTTCCGCCTGGCGCTGGAAACCGCGCCAGCAGGCTCACGACTTCACGGGGTCGCTGAGGAAGGGGTGTCGGTGCGCGACATCGCAGGTGTCATCGGTCGCCACCTCAACGTTCCGGTCGCCTCTCTACCTGTCAGTGACGCCAGCGAACACTTCGGCTGGCTCTCATACGTCTGGCACTTCTTTTCAATGGACCTCCCGGCATCAAGCACACTCACCCAACAGCACCTGGGGTGGCATCCCGTGCAACCGGGACTTCTAGAGGATCTCGACCAGAATCACTACTTCACGAACGAGAGGTAATGTCCAGGCAGGTTAGTTGAACTAATGTGGCGACACGATCTGGTATCGTGGTTGGGTGAAGGCTTCCTTACCGATGTGGAGTGGTCCTGTTTAGAATCTGCTCTGTGGAGATAAGAGGTGCTTCTTTTCTACAATATGTCAAAAAAGAAGCACCAGTATGCGATTGGTGTGGCTATTTTTGTTGTGAGGGTAAGGCTGGGAGGGTCACGGTGAGCCCGGCACCATCTGCTCGACCGGGAGTGATCCCGTTGAGACTGACCGTTCCTTGAATTTCAGAGACGTGACTCAGATTGGAAACAAAAACCATAGCCGTGAACGCTATGGGACCAGGAGATACCTGGCTGGCATGTGTTCCGATGGTGATACTGACAGGTTGATGGATATCTGGTGAGGTGATAATTCTTCCCCATTCGCTATGGCAGGTTGGTGAATACCTCCTTTGGACAGTTGCGAGAATCTGGCTTTGATCACTAGGGACCTCGTGAAATGAGAGCGTTTGTGCATCTTTGTAGCATCCCTGGAGCATTGGATCTTGATTGGTACAGTGTGGTTCTGTGGGTTCGGGTGCACAGAGTCCCTGAAACTGACTATGTGTGTTGATCTTTTCTGCCGCTCCTGCAGCATAAGCAGAAGGGACGAACTGTGTGCCAAAGATGCTTCCTATCAATATGAGTACTGCCATAATGGGTAGCAGCCTGATAAGCATGCGTATTGGAAGTACTTGCAGATGTTTTTTTACTAGAGTGACCATTGCGGTGTCCTTTCGATGATCCATGTCGCTTCGTTTGTTTTGAATCTCTCTGAACCTACCAGGTCGTGTCTCTCGCGGTGTCGTGGTTGCACGGCTTGAACAGATGGTTGGTTAGACAGGGATTGTTATGGGTTGCGTCTGGCCTTTGAGAAAAAATGTGCCTGCCCAATTCGTTGGGCGAATGTTCGGGAGGGCAAAGACCATATCTGTGAGGGCAATGGTTTGCCTCCCATCTGGGAGGACCATGTGTTTCACGTCTTCTACTCTGCCGTTGTGAAAAGAAATGACAGCATCTATCGCTGCTACCCGCTGCTGCGCATTGGCATAGGCGAGCGTATTGATCCAATAGGTCTTGCAGATCGCCGAGTGCAATAAATTGACCACGCCAATCAACTCATTCTGAGCTGTGAAGACGGATTGGAGTTCAATCATGTGGCTATCTTGCGTACACCCTTGCACGATAGGATTTTGCTGTTCACATACTGCCTGTTGCGTTCCATGGGTTGATGCGCACGTGATCGCTGCATGAGCGCGGGAGAAGAATGAAAAGTCGGAGACATGCAACAGCTGGCTCCCAAAGAATACAAGCAGGGTGGTGAGGCAGGTAATTGCAGCCAGGATAATGATACGAACTGGCTGTGTGTGTTTTCTTCGTGGTGTGATAATCATAGGTACGTTTCCCTTTCCAGAAGCATGTGAACTCGTAGATTATTTGTTGTGAGCTTGTACAAAAGCGGTGAGTGATCGTGATTGCCCAATGAGATCAAAACTGCCTGACCCGGCATGGGGAGAGGACGGCATTGTGGTCATATCCGTCCAGGCGGCATAGGCAAAAGGCGTACCAGCAAACTTGGGTGTGCCAGTGATGTCTTCTGTTGTATGATTGTGGAAGAGTATCACGGCATGGATAGCTTTCAATACCCCCATTCTGGTGACAAAGGCCGTGGTGCGAACCCAATACGTCTTACAGCTTGGCGAGTAACGCAGTTCAACGTCACCCAGCGGTTTGGTTTGTTGCGTATCCTGGAATACGGTTTGCAGATCGAGGCTTTCTGCATCGATGACGCACCCCTGGGCAATCGGATCCTTGTGTTCGCACAGAGCCTGTTGTGTGCCCCTGGTTGTTGCACAGGTTGTAGCAACCGAGGTTACTGCTGCATGAACGGTGTTTAGGAGCGGCGCTAATTCCTGGTTGTGGATTGCTATAGTTCCTGCGATGAGAATGAGTGTAGTTACAAGACTACTTCCAAGGATGATCAGTGTTCGTCGGGCGTGATGGTGTTTCAATACGATCATAGTGGCTTTCCTTTCCATATGAGACTGGCAGATTTTGTATGACTGAGTTACTTGCTCTTCCCAGCGTAGTTTGCAGATCCCGTTGGAACTGGAGAAGCTGTGGCGGTCAGACGGAGGCAGGTGAGGAGGAGCTATGATGATGAGCAGGAGGTAAGCAAGGAGGATAGAGTATACCGCCGCCTTCCTGTTCTGGTTTGTGTATTGAGACTACCTAAATCTCGATGGAGAGGAATGAAGCTATGCAAGCGTTTGACTGGACTGATTTCTATGCGATTACCAAGAATCGCCTACCCTGGCCTCGTCTTGTTCGGGCGGTAGAACTGCAGAAGTCTCGTGGTGAGGTATTAGACCTGGGATGTGGTGCAGGCCGTGATACCCGTTATCTGATCGAGCACAGATTCTGCGTTACCGCTGTTGATCAAGAAGCAGCATCCCTGGAGCTCCTTTCTGACCTGCCAACGGATCGGCTCCATCGGGTGCAATGCTCATTTGAGATGTTCCAATTTGGCCGCTATGATTTGATCAATGCCCATTTTTCTCTTCCTTTTATTGATCGCGAGCACTTTCCTCTTGTTTTTGACCGCCTGAAAGCTGCCCTTAAACCTGGATCGATTTTTGTTGGGCAGTTCTTTGGGATAAATGATACATGGAATATTCCCGATACCCACATGACATTTTTGACACGTCAACAGGCTCTCGTATATCTTGAAGGGTTAGAACTGCTTGAGTTCGAGGAAGAGGAAGAAGGTGGGACAACAGCAGATGGGGCATCAAAGCATTGGCATGTTTACCATAGTATAGCGCGCAAGCTGTGACTGCGTCTCAACAGATATGAAAAGCTGGTCAGGAAGATTTCATCCCCTGACCAGCTTTTCATATCTGTTGAGACGCGGATAGCCGCTGATGTTTCCAGTTTTTCTGGGCAGCCCAACGCTTCATGGCATATGCACTACCTTATTGCACCTGAATGCCTACACGCTCAAGGAGGCGTCGACAGAGTTCGGCACGATACTTGATCGGCATGCGACCTGGAGGGCCGTGCGAGTCTGAGCCTGCGCTGATCAGCAAGTCATGTTGCATGGCATAGGCCAGATAGGTTTCCACTTGTTCTGGAGTGTGGGTAGGGTAGTAGACTTCGATACCATCAAGGGGGACTTCTGCACGTACCTGGTCGAGCAGTTCCGGTGTGTAGTTGGTAAATTCCTGCGGCTCGCGTAAACCACGACCGGGATGAGCGATCAGGGCAATGCCTCCACTCTGATGTGCTGCCTCAACTGTCTGGCGTATATCTGCGTTCATTTCCCGATATCCTGCCTCGGCCAATAACGCCAGGGCGCTCGGCCAATCTGGGACCATACCCTGCTTGATCAACAATGTGCCACAATCGCCTGCCACACGCAGATCGTGAGGACGCGGAAATTGGTAGCCCCGGCGCTGCAACTCTGTATATACCTGCTCTGCATTGTCTTTCTGGCGGTGTCGAACGTTATCTGCGATGGCGCGAAGTGCCTGATCATGAGGATCAAAACCAAAGCAGAGGACATCGGCCATCTTGCCATGAAACTGGGCACTTATCTCTACGGCTGCGAGAACTGGCACCTGTTTTTGAATTCCCAGGCGCTGGATGCTCTCTACTGTATCCACGCGATCGTGATCAGTTACCGCAACCAGGCCAAAGCGTTCTTGCGCGAGGTACTCAAAAAGGTGTTTTGCTGACCAGCGCCCATCACTATATGTGGTGTGTATCTGCAAGTCGATTGGTGTCGTAGCGGATATCTGCAACTGCACGTAAAGCTCCTTTACAATCTGTATGATGGATAACAGATAATAGTGAATTTCGTGGTGATGGGGCCAGCTCTTTTGTGCTCATGTATGAAAGAGTTGATAGCCAGGGCATTCGACCTTTGTCCTGGTTCGAAAAGAGGTGCGTAACGCATCCATTCTAACATCCATCCTCCCGGACCACAGGAGACATCGAGGATGCCCTTCTCATCCTTCTACTGTTTCAAGGCGCTGGGCCAGAGGTGTGAGTTGCAGCAATTCCTCTTCGATTTTTTGACGAACTTTGACTTCTACATTCGCTAATTCTTGGTGCGATCCATGTTGGACTGACCGTTTATATTCCTCGCTTACCCGTTGGCGAAATGTGTTGAAGTAGGTCTGTTGTATGTGCCAACCTGGGAGCGTGGCGAGGTCCAGGTATGAACTATCGACGAAATCCTGCTGAGAGAAGGCGAGGCACACCAAGTCTGCATATCTCTCCAGCAGCCTCAGCTTTTCCTCTGTAAAAAAATCAAGTAGATTGCTCGTCACAAGCAGGGCACCGGCGAGCTTGCCTCCCCACATCAATGGTACTGCCGCGCAACTGCGTTCATGTTCCTGGCTATACAAGGGGAGCGCCGTCCCCGGATCTCTTGTATCTGGAACGAGGATACTCTGTTGTCGCATTGCTGCATATCCTGCCAGGGATTCCACCCCCAAAAGCATTTCTTTGGTGTGGAAATCCGTTCGCCGGGGTGCAGTGCCTCTTACTCCCAAGGCTCTGAGTGATCTGATTTTTCCATTATCCCCTGGTGGCATACAACCAGCAATAACTATCTCAAGTCCTTCCTGCTCTGCGGCTCCTAATTGCGTGAGTGCATGAAACACAATAGTTCCCCCCAACAGCCAGAATTGATTGGGGGCATGGCGAGCCAGATGAAGAACTTCCTCATATATATGCAGGGGAATATGATCCGATGCCTGTTCAACAGAAAGTGGCGCTTCTGGTACTTGTAGCGTTGGGTCTTCCTGCATAAGGAGACGCAGTTGATGGCGTTCCTGTTCTGGAAGGGCAGTGAGAAGCCGATGCACATGGGATGGATCAGCCGTATTCTCGCCATTTCTCCAGCGCTGGACCGTGGTACGGGACACGCCAACCTCTGCATACAGGCGCTGTTTTTCCGCCGGCGACAGACGGCGGAAGAGATCGTCGAGATATCGACGCCACGCTGCTCGCTCTGTTGTCATATGGTCCTCACTGAGCATGATGTTTTGCCAGTAGCATAGAATACATTCTTACGAGTCGTCAACGTTAGAATGCGATGCTTTTTCATGTTCCTATTGTACCTGGAATTCACCCATTTTTATAGGCGAAAAGACCTTGCCTCTCATCCAGAAGTTTTTACAGTGCTTCAATAGTAGTATTTTATACTGGGCTGCATCAATATGCATCATATTTTGGTGCAATATGCATCAATTTGCGTTGACAAATGCATCAATATCGTGCTATAGTGGTTCTATACTAGTTATTCATCTCTGCTTGGAATATTCCTGATACGCTGTTGTGTACACATATTTCCTGTGCTGGAAATGGCACGATTTTGTATCTTTCTCTTCTTACTCTATGGTATGTGTCCTTCGGTATGGATCACGAGCCAAAGAGGGTATATTGCATGTTAGTTATCTTTCGCAGCGTCTTGTAGCAGCCACTCGTATGTTGATTCTTTCTATCGTTTGCTCTCACCAATGCTCAACCATTGTCTGTGTTCATAGCTCTACCCAGATCGGTGTAAGAGATTTTTCCAGAGACGAAGGCGGCGCTTTGTATGGATACGAGCCTGTCTCATCTCGTACCAAGAAAGGGGAGAACAGAATGGTTCGCCTGAAGCGCAAGGAACGCTCTTTATCAGGACCCAATGAAATGATGTCATTTCGGCTCACAGGCCTCCTTGAATCAGATCATGTGCTTATTTTCAATCCCCAGTTGGGAACGTTCTCTGTTCTGGCTCCAGGTCCAGATCTTCTGGAGGAGCAGCAGTTTACTGTCAGTGAACTGTGTTTATTGATTCCTCTCTTGCAAAGCTATCCCTACTACTGTCCCTATGAACAGTTGCTTGCATCCTATGCAGGGGGACAGGCTACTGTCCAGGATATTGATCGCTCCCGCCGCCGTCTCCACAAGGCACAACAAGAGGGTCGCTGGGACGAATGCGTTCGCCCTATGCGTGGGGCCCTCTCACGCGCGCGGCTGAAAATGCGGAGCTTTGGCATCGATGTTGTTGCTGTCACGGAGACAGGATATATGCTGAAGCGTTTGAAACGAGCGCCTCATCCTCCTTCAGAGGTGTCTATTGAAGCGGAACGTTCTCGTGTCCTGGTATAGAAGAGGGGGACGATGATCTATGATGCAGGCAGATATGCAAGAAAAGCTGCATACCATTCATGTTGACACTCGGGATCAGCTCTCAACCGTTTTGGAAATAGTGCAGGCGATACCATCTCAGACCCTGCTTCTTGTCCTTTCAGGAACCGCGGCACAGAGGGGTGCCTTTGGTCGAGCCCATGATTTTCATGAGTTACGTGCCCAAAACAAGAAGCATATTGTTCTGGTCATTCCTGAGGAGGATAGATTAGCCAGACAATGGGCGAAGGAGAACGGCTTTTCACTTGTGTTCTCCTCCCTTGAGGATGCCGCGGATCATATCACCCTCTTTCAGCCAGAATCTGCTGACAAACAGCAGCTTGGCCCGTTCCCACCGCGGCAAGCAACGACGTTGCATGAGACAAAACCACTTCAGCAGAAAAGATCATCTCAGAGGCCAATGAAACGTCTCCTTGTCGTTCTGAGCATGTTGACGCTCCTGACTGCTGCTTTTTTTGTGTTCGTGCAGCAGCAATCGATTCCATCTTCACTCAGCCAATCTCCATCTGCTGCACCGCAGATTGTTGGTCAGGCAGCATTTGAAAGTAGCCGCATCTATAACCAGGAGGGAACAAGTGGGGTCAGCGACCAGGTTCATATTGCATTGCAGCACCTGAGCCGTCCCAAAGCTGGGAATACATACTACGCCTGGCTGCTCGGCGACAAGAATGTGAGCGATGGGCGTCCACTCTTGCTTGGCACGTTTCTTCCACAGAATGGAACGGCAGAACTGACCTATCGTGATCCAGGACATCGCAATCTTCTGGCCAGCTATAGCCAGCTCCTGCTGACGGAGGAAAGCCAGAGCACTCCTCCGATTGTTCCTTCACCCAATAATCATGCATGGCGTTATGTGGGATCTATTGCCCAAACACCCTCTCCCAGCGATGGCCACCATTATAGCTTGCTCGATCACTTGCGACATCTGTTGGCTCAGGATCCAACTCTGGAATTGCTGGGGCTTCACGCGGGGCTCGATTACTGGCAGTATAAGAATTGTGGCAAGCTTCTCGAGTGGACGCAATCGGCGCGCGATGACTGGGGACAGGCCGATGTGTCATTTATGCGGCGGCAGCTCATTCGTACCCTGGACTACATTGATGGAACAGCGTACGTCTATCAAGACGTGCCAGCCGGGACGCCCTTGTTGGTTGATCCAACCCTCTTACGCATTGGTCTCATCGATGTTTCTCCCACGCAAGCATTGGAAGGATTTTTTCCTCATATCGACGATCACTTGACGAGTGTCACTACCTCTCCTGGTGTCACAGCGCAGCAAAGGCAGATAGCTGCAAACGTTATCGCTGCGATCAATGGGATTATCCATACGCTTCAGCAGGCTCGGCACGATGCCAAAGCGCTCCTTGCCATGTCAGATATGCAACTCCACCAATCGGCGGCCCAGACGCTTTTGAATGAGTTAGCAAATCTAGCTAATGATGTCTACATTGGCAATGCCACACAGCAAGGCAGCGTATGGATTCATCACCAGCTCGAACAGTTGGCTACCTTTTCTGTGCAGCAATTTTGAGCACTGTCCATGAACAATAAAGTTATGTGCTGAGATTCATATCACCTTTCGAGCAAACAAGGATGGTAGATACGCATGGTAATGGGCAGCCACGCAGATAATCGAGATGCTCTCCGATGCCCTTCTGCAGTGCGAGATTGTTGCCCAAGCGGTTGACCATGCGTCGTAGAGCAGTTGGTCCTCGGTGTCAATGCCGATGCATTCACGGATCTGGCTCAATTTTGGTGATTGATGAGCTTATATGCTCCTTTTGATCTTTTCTTCGAGCGCAGAAGAAATACGATTTTCCATCTTCTTGCCACGCTTTCACCAAAATTGAGACAGTTCCGAAATATGAGCACTAATACGAGTATGGAATGTTGTAAATAAGCCGTTCGAGATCGGC
This sequence comes from Dictyobacter formicarum, assembly GCF_016587435.1. The sequence continues at coordinate 439,084 of NZ_BNJJ01000001.1, read as the reverse complement.
CTGTCAATGCCTTTTTAACGAGAGAATGCGACTTAACCCTGGAGCTACGGTTTCTATGGGAGTGTCCCTCCCACTATTCCTCTTGCTATCATTCCAGAAGTTTCAAACACTGCCAATCTTCCACCGCCGCCATTAAGCACTGTATCTTAGGCCACCAATAATGTTTCGTGGTGCGTAGGCAATCATGAAGCACGGGAAACAATGCCTCTTCAATCAGCTGCGAACGATAGTCGATTAAAAGTTCTTCCCATGTATAATTTTTGACGCCATAGGTGCAAAGCAGATCATAGTAGCGTTGCAAGAGATGAAGCTCGCGCTGCCCCTCCTGGCGTATTGCACGCGTCCAGAATGTGTCGCACATATGTACTAAGTCACTCACGCCAATATGCATCTTTGGCCTTTGCCAATCAATCAGATAGGTCTGGCCGAATCGGTCATCACGTGGCACAAGAAACTGAATAAAATAGGCATCGCCATGAATAACCGTGAGTTGCGTTTTAGAGGCGAAACGTGGTTCCCAATACCGCTCCCAGAGGCGAGGCAGCAGATAAAGCATCTGCTCATATGATTGGCGTATCTCCTCTGGCAACCAGTCCTGTTCGTGCAGTAAAAGGAGTTGCCAGGCACTCATACATTGTTGATGATAGAGTTCGAAATGGGCCCGATCACGTTGCCAGCGACCAGGTCCGATAGCGGAGCCAAGTTGTGGATGTTCCCACCAGTAGGCATGAAAATGCGCAAATATATCAATCACAGTCTCAATGGTAGTCGCGAGAGGAACTTTGTCGATGAGCGGAATATGCGTATCAGACAGATCCTCAAGGATCACATAAGAGTTGCCACTTCGCTCATCATACTCTGCAGCCAGACAGCGTACAAAAATCGCGGAGAGATCAGGCAGAGAGGCCAGTAATCGATAGAAATGGGCCTCCTGCTGCCCCCCTTCTCTATACCATTCTTGCTGGGAAGAATTGCGTTTAAGCACCAGCTTTGTGAGCATTTCGCCAGAAGCATCCTGTGAATAGGAAAGATGGAGATGTTCTGTTTTTGAATTGAATGCGTATTTCGCTTGTGTGAATTGAATAGTCGTTACATTGCCTCTGGATAAGATACCAGCCTGTTGAAGAATTGCAGTGAGCCATTCTGGAGTAACATCTGCCTCGGCGTCGATGGGAAGGGAATAGGTCATGATTTCCTCATTTACAAAAAGCCATAAGTATTGATACTCTTTCTCAGAGGTGTACAAATTGGGTATTGCCACGAGTGTAGCTGACAACCTAGGAGTTCTATTCGAGTTGGCTGTCACTCCGGCTGCCAGATACGGGATGTCGTGCACGTCTTAAGACTGGCAAGCCATCTTGAAATGGAGCAACCTGCAATTTTGAACAGATGAATGCCATCGATAGTCACGACGACCATCAATATTCATCCTGCAAAAGCGGCCTACAGAGCCTCGCATAGTCAGCCAATCATGAAAGTGCGAACGCGATTTACAACGCTAGAAGCAGTATAGCAGAGGTGGAGCGGTTTTTCCAGCTACTTTTCTTTCAGTGCTCATATTTCGGAACTATCCCAATTTTGGTGAAAGTATCTCACTAACAACGATGTTTGTTCTTCTTCTGTGTGCGAAGAAAAAACCAGAAACATCAGGTAAACTCATCAATCACCAAAATTGGGACAGTTCCTTATTATTTGACACACAACACTTGGGTCATTGGTAGACTGTCTCATATGAATGATTGATATGTTAGAGTCTGGGGATGATGCGTTGCCTGAGAGAAGTCTGTGGCGGTGCTCGTTCGGGTTGTTTCTCTCCAAACCATCGGCGCACAGCAGTTCGTATTACACCCTGGTTCCATGAATAGCCACTCAATAGAGGCAAGGCAATGTGTTTCTTATCCATTTCAGTCGCTACCGCCATGTCCTCGAGTGTTTCTCCTTGGTGCACCATGTGGGGTATGCGTTCGTCGTGTTTCTGATGGTTTACAGATGACCATCGGCCCGCAGATTGGAGTGCTAGAAGACTGAGTATCTCTGTGCCTGATTCTGTGGTCGTACTGTATATCTGCGGAGTAATAGCCTCCTCCCAATGAGCGGAGATATACTGCTGGAAAAGCCAGTAGGTCACAACTGGTAGTATGATTCCCCACCATGTGAATAGCAAGGGCAATAGTGCTACACAGTAGCAGGTACCAACCGGCCGATATGGTGGAGCGAGCGGAATCATAAGAAGACAGCCGATCCCGAGGCATAGTGCAAATGCACTCAGGAAAAAAGCAATGTGAAGCTGCTCAGTCGTTTCTCCCTTCGAGGGGATAGCTACAGAGGGATAATCAAACGAAGATACCATCATGACATGACCTACTTTCCACATAGTGATAGCCCAGCCATTCCGCACACCATCATGCCCGTACCAGCCCATTGGGAGAGCTTCATGCGCTCGCGATACCATACTACGCCTACCATGAATGGGAGCAGAGGATAGAGTGAGGAAAGTGCGGCGACCATGAGGGTGCTTTCACGGGAGCCGATGTCATAAGAGAGGGTGCCGATGACATCGCAGAGACCAATCAAAACAATGGTGCCACACTGTTTGAGCTGGATTTCTCCCCAACCAGCAACGTGCTGGTGTCGTGCATAGATAAATAAGAATAGCGCAGAGAAGAGGCGAGATACCACAACCGGCTGGATTGGTCCCAGATGGCTCGTCGCCAGGCTGAGCAAAAAATATTCAGTGCCAAAGCCGAGCATGGCACCGACTCCAAATAATAATCCACTCTGTGGTTGACTGTCGGACCACCAGTGCTGAAGGGAGGACAGTACTGGCACCAGTGCTAAACCGCAAGCGAGCACGAGACAGATACTTTCGGTGAGAACACAGAACAGGGCAAACCACATATTCACTTCCAACCAGCAGAGCATGACAAACAATGCTGTAGCCACCACTCCCGTGAGACCCAGGACGAGTACGACAAATGTGAGCATCTGGCGTGAGAGCACGAGGTGTGGGAAGACAGCATGTTTCTTTGTCGCGGTGTTGATGGTCAGAATCATTCCGCCAACGACAAGCAAAAGGAGGATAATCACAAAGAGCGAGGGAATCTCGTGGAGCAGGAGAATAGCCATGGCCATGGTGATCAATCCGTAACTCGCCGTTATTGGTGAGATCAGGGATAGCGGACCGAGAGAGAGCGCCCGATACAAGCTGAGGTTGGTCAGGCTACTCACCAGCCCGAGCCCGCATCCCATGCATAGCAGCAAGAGAAGGGATCCTGGATGAAGTCCCCATGTCCATGATGCAGTACTTGCACACAGAACGAGACACAAGATAGCTGCTGCCGTTGCATGTGCGAGGACCTGTGTGTAGCGTATGCCTATCGCTCGCGTGGCCCGAGCGATGAAAATATCTAAGAGCCCAAACATACATGCAGACGATAATCCAAACAGGATGGCCATACCAAGCTCCAGTGAGCCTCTCATGCGCTGTACAATTTTAAAAAATGGTCGCGGGTGATCAACAGGAGAGGCACTCTCAGAACAGGCGCATTGACCGGTATAACCCAGGGTGGAACCTCCCGCTCACATTTTTATAGAGCATACCTTACGGGTGTATCCGCCGTCTCTCAATAACTACCAGATCTCACGCACAGGCATGCTAAAAATTCGGCATGTCTGTGCGCTATATTTTATACACAAAAAAGGTGTTCTGTCTTTATATCTGCTAAGATCGTAACAGCGGCATTTCTGGAAAGCATAGTCATAAAAGAAAGGAGATATCTATCCAGTGTTCCCGCTTCATCATCGACAAACCCTGGTTGTTGTACTCATAGCTATTGCTGCGTTGTGTCTAGTGCTGGTGGCATTCTGCCAGATTCATTGCTGGCAGCAAGAATTGAGTGTTACCCCCACCGTTATCTATCCGCATAGTTGAATCTCAGCTCTAGAAACGAGCAATGAAAGAAAAGAAAGGACGCTGCGATGCCGACAATCTCGCGCGAAAAGATACTGTGTTTGTTCGTTCTCATCTCTTGCCTGCTTGTCCTGCTCTATGTCGCTCTCTCTGTATCAAACCCTGGGCATGTGATCGCATTGAGCAGGCCAACCATTATCTATCCACGTCCCTAAGGCATCATGCTTGCTGCCAGGCGAAGGAGCTTTTTATCTCTATAATAGTCTTGTTTCAGTAGCGTCCTACGTGTTTTATCACTGGTACGCACTTTACGCTCCATTTTCGAATGGATAGCTCCTTGCCAATATGACAGCTTCAAATGTGTTTGTTCCCTGGTCCTAAAAATGGTGAAAGCCGCAGAGTTTTACGGTAGAAAGGTACAACCATATGACGCCTACACTTCGTCAGCAACACATCTTTATCGTCGGAGTCATTGCATTGTTTGCACTGCTTGTTCTTGTTTGTCTGGTTCTTGCTAGCCCATATTTAACCGGCCATACATTGAGCAGCACTCCGAATGTCATTTATCCACGTAGCTAAACAGGAGGTAATGTTGACATGGTGTACAGACTTATCGTGTCGCAAACTTTTGCCTTTGTAATCGTTGCACTGTTTGTGTTCCTAGCAGCGCTTGCATGTCTGATGTTTCTCGTATTCCACCAGTTTCATTCCTGGCACGCACTGAGTATCGTTCCCGGGATCATTTACCCACATAGCTAGGCGGAGATTTCTGAGAAATCCATAGATCGTTACACACCGCTAGGAGGAAAGCATGTCACATTTCGATTGATAACGGGTGGTATTCGAGAAAAAGATGTTTATACATCCATTGCAAATGGAAGAAAAGTTTGGCCCTGACGGCCAAACTTCCTTCCATTTTTGGCTGCCATTTGTCACAATGATTGGCCGCTTTGTGGATAGGGCCGAATTTTGCATCCCCATGGATTGCCTGAAATCAAAGCACATCTTGCTAATCCCACCAGAATAACCACACACGACCGTTGAGCAATGTCTTGACGAGAGTCGCAAAGTTTCCTCCGAGCCATTGATCAACCACATCAGGAGCGTAAATGTACTGTTCTTTTGCGAGTAGAAAAGCTTCTTCCCACGTGGTTGGCGGTCGTAGCACACGCATTTCCACGGTACTTGGAGCCATGGCAACTAATTCGGCTCCCCAGCGCTCATTCCAGTATTTCATCATCGCCACCTGGACTGCATTTGACGGGTCCCATTCATTGGCTTGAACGGGGGAGATAGGCCGGCACTTCCCAGAAATGAGCTGTTGGAACGAGAGCAATTGGAACCAGTGGAGGGAGTGTATTGGGAAACCGACCGTGGAGAAGGCGAAAGTCGAAAGGGGCGGGTGGAGCGTCAACACGCCTTCTCACGCCCTCTTCGTCTATTCTTGCGTGGGTTCCCTCCTGTTCCAGCCATTGCTGGATATCAATGTGTAATCCTTCCTCAAGGATATCTTGGACCATTTCCTCTTCCCAGGGAGGCTGTTTAAAACGATCCCAGCCAATGACTGGCCAATATCCCGTCTCAGAGATGAGATCGCGTAATACTTCCCATAGCGCGAGAGCCTGAGTAACAGGGACCCGCAGAAGGTAGATGGGATACTCTTTCCCTCCACGCTGATATTCAGGGAGGCTTAATGATGATACATCAATATGATGATATTGAAGCGTTTCTTCTAGGTTCATGATGACCCGCCATACAAGAAGCATTTTTGAGTATGATACCAGTCTCTTTCACTGCTTGAGCAGCCCACATGAAGCTCGACCAACCTTTTGGCACAAAGCAGCCAAACATTCTTACAAATAGTATAGAGCGTTGTAGAGGCACATAGGAATCCATGTACCTCTACAAAATGGGAGTTTGTATCGATTCCTCCAAGCAAACTCTGATCCATTGAGCTGATCGGGGCTCTGTTGTCACTGTTCTTCCAAGAACCTTTTTGGGGCTTGTTCCCATTCCATCTGGTGCTGTTCAAAAACAGCTCTGGCTTGCGCAGTACCCACTTCTGGCATATGCATGTCAATCAGGGTAAATGTCTCTTCAATCAGAGTATGAAGCAGCCGGGTTCCTGCCACTGGTTCACTGTTCCACACCTGCTTGAAGCGAAGGGATAACGCTGGAGGAGCGAAAGACAACGCTTCAATGCGTCGATCTATCCACTTGAATCCAGGATGATACAAATGATTGAGGCCGAATAGCAAGGTCAAGATGCGTTTCTGAGCAAAACTGTAGGACTCATAGAGTGGCAAGAGATCCTGACGTGCCGCAAAGACCTCTCGTATCCAGGCAGCGCTGAAGCCAAGGTTGGCACGAATCACTGCCCGAGCGAGATCATCGGGGTACGCCTTTGCTTTGTCCTGCCACTGTGTCAGTAGTGGTGCTCCAACGAGGGGTAGAGCAGGAACAATGGCCGAAATCACATACTACTTGAGGAAGTTCGGATCGTGGTGTTCAAGAACATCGATCAGGAGGCGTTCCATACGCTCAATGGTCATATGACTTACATCGAAGTCTACCCCATCAATGCTGTATAGTTCTGACCACGTTTGTTTTTCAGGGTGGTACGGCCACATCTCTTTGAGTACTCCTCCAGCACGCTCAATGATGGTTCTGCGTTCCTCTTCGGTAGGGGCCTCTATCCAGAAGACGCCAAGCTCAATATCGGAGTAGCGATCAGCCCATCCTCGTGCCACAGAGCCTCCGATTTCCACAAGCAGTGCCTTGGAGTTCTCACTATAAAATGGGGCCATCTTTTGAGCCAGGTCATAACGCCAGCGACTCGCTTCGTTCATATCTTTTCTCACCTTTCTGCTGGATTGAATCTATCGAGATCATCTCTGTCTCGTGACAACCGTACTTCGACAGCTTCCGCACGTAATCGCCAGGTCGGTACCGCATCTTGCTGGGTGAGCCAGCGTTCACGCTCTTGATCCGTTGTGCGTTCCACGGTCAGAAGCCGATCAATTGTAACCATAGTGCAGTGATGGAAAACAGAGATACATAGCAAAGCCGTATGCTTCTACAAATCAGAAGGGCCAGGAATCCACCCAATGTATTGAGCCCATTCATCGGCTTGGGCAATGACCTTCCAGATAAAGGGACTTTTCGCCTCTGTGTAGGCATGTCGATCCTCAACCCGAGAACACTGCTGTGCCAGCTCGATTTTCAACTGAGCATATTGAAAGGCAATATCTGGGTGCGTTCGTACATAATCGCGAAAAAGGAGCGCAAACTGTTCACTGAAACTTCCTGATCGCCGAACGTGGATATGGACTCGTGGCAGGCCCGGAGCCTCACGGAAGTAGCGTTTTGTCCGCTCAGCGTTGTCGGCATGAAAAAGATATCCAAGACGCTCTAATGGCAATCGATAGCCATCAAGCGGCTCAAAATCAGCCACAGAGATTTGGATATCAATGATTGGTTTGGCTGCCAGCCCAGGAACGGACGTGGAGCCAATATGGTCAATGCGCATGGCAACAGGGCCGAGAGCCTGTCGTAACGGCTGTGCGAGCTGCTGAAACCGATCAGGCCAATTCTCATCATAGGGAACCACCCACACAGGATCACCCGCTTTCATGAACTCAGACATGAGAAACATCTCCTAGAGAATATCCTTTAAAGAAACTGTTGAGGGAGAGTAAGCAAAAAATAACCGAAAAAGGAGAAGCTGCTGGATAGATACCTTACCACTTTTTTGGCGCTTCAGCAAGAAAGTCCGATTTGTGATCAGTAGTTTTGTTGGCTTGTCTTCGCTTGGGTGTCTTGCACTTGAGTTTCTGCAGCCTCTGCCCGGAGTCGCCAAGTATGTACCTCAACCTGCTGAGTGAGCCACCGTTTTCGCTGCTCGGTCAGAGGCCATTCCGTAGTGATCAGGAGTTCGACCAGTACTTCCTTTCCCATGCGTAGATAGCGCAGGAGTACCCGTTGCTCATCCTGGTCCGGCTTGACGGCACTCGACGATGCCGATATCACCACAGCTGGTGCTTGGGCTCGTTTTCTCGATAGGCCTCACCAGCTCCAATGTCGCTCATAGTAGCCAGTAGACCCTGGTTTCCTCGTTGTCGAGAACCGCGCTCTCAGAACTCCTTTGCCGCTTTCTTCCCTGTCCAACTCTTTAGACTTGGCGACGAGAAACGAATCGTGGCGAGAAGTTCTTGATTGGAAAGCATATCACATCTCTATTTAGCCTTTGCGTCCCCATGCGGTGGCGAGATATTGGATTGCATGGAATGTTGGCAGATTCATTTCTTGCTGAAGTTGAGCCAAAAGTAACGTGCCTTGGTCCTGATGTATAAGATTACTTGCTATCATTGCTGGAAGATACATATGCGCTTGTATGAGAAGGTCATGCTTCCATTCTTCATAGTATGAAGCTCCATAGGAGAAATTGATGAGGTGTGGGCGCAATGCTAGACTCTCAAACCCTGCAGCTACCAGTGACGGTTCTAATTCGCAAAGCCATACTTGACGTCGATGTGAGGAGAAAGAATATGGTGCTATGCGTATCAATCCTTGCCAGCAAAGGTTACTCCATGTTTCTAATGCTGGTGAGTTCGAGTGTGGAAATTCGGACTCCGTTATGCGTACAAGCCCGCCACTTTTGAGAACCCGTTTACATTCTTTTAAGACAGATTCCCATTGATCAATGTTGATATGTGAGCTGAGGAATTGGATTGTTACCACATCAAAGGCAGCATCATTAAAGCAAGATAAATTTGTATAGGAAGGAACAAGTACTGCTTTGGCATTGGAGTATGCTTGCATCCTGTTTGCTGCGTACTCCACCATAATTTCACGCGTGTCCACTCCTGTCACCCTTGTTTTCTTATATGCTCGCGCGAACTCTTGCATCCATCCACCTGGCCCACAACACAATTCTAAGACATGGGAGAAATCGGACAAGTTACCACCAGGCATTCCTGGTAGTACTCCCCCCAGGCAATGGATAAGCAGTGGAAGCTTATTTGTCAATCGCGCTATCTCGATAACAGCATCAAGCGTCTGAGCCTCAGTAAACATAAGAAACTCATCGTTTTCTTGGATGGTTGCATTACAAGTAGCTCTATCTTCTTACAATAAGGTTTACACTCACGCTTCGTAGCCATTGCACATCTTTTGTATTTTGTGGGTTGTAGATCGCCATGTACTACATCTATGGATATATCTACTCTTATCAGAATGTAGTACTTCCATCTCTGGAAATACGAATATCATATCAGTATTATATACTAATAATACTGATAAATGAAAGGGTTCTTGGGCCTGATGAGAACAAGTATTTATCCTTATATATTTTTAATGCAGTTGCTCTGTTTTAAATAATAGGCCAGCTGTTGCTAGCTGGATGCAGCATCAGTACACTTATATAGAAAAATTAAATATATTCTATGGAAAGGAGTTACGAAGAAAGATGAGCGGCCAGAACTTATGAAAGACAACAGAATATGGACCTTCCCTGACAACTTAGCTCCAGAGGTAGCTCCGCTTTCTCGCACTCTTGCCCGGCATCTCTATCATTACTGGTTAAATGAGCACAATGATCTACCAGACCAAGAAGAATGCCTGAAACAATTCTTAATGGACGTGAATGAGCAACGGGAAAATGTCTATTTTGTGATGGACAGTTTCGTACGTAATCGCATACGAGATCAGTCTCCCCATAGACTCACATATTCTAATCAATGGTTGAGAGAAACATTAGGGAAATATACACCGAGCGGCAAGCCAATCCCGCCTAAAACTTTTAATCACTGGGTTTCAATGAATTTGATCCGCAATGAGCGCAAAGGGCAACCGACCAGAGATAGCGGAGCAGCGTTGTGTATCATGCGCATGTCTATCAAAGGAAAAAAAGTTCTGCCACACTCGATACCAGCGGATGAACCAGCCTGGTGGTGCTATGCTCAAGAGTCTCCACTGTCGCCATTTTGTGTTATACCTATTACCGATATTCCACATCTGCCAGCACATACTTTAATCTGGACGCCCTGGGCTGGAGCCGCATGGGATGAGGAAGGACGCTGGTGGTTGCTTTCCAATGCCACTGGATCTCACTTCTATGGAGCTATTCGATTCGCGGGCGCGACAAACATTCATGGGAAACTATATTATCACCTTACTTATGAGGAGCTTATTACCTGGTGTCCAGCTTTACGTGCCATGATAAGCTCTGGTCCCTATGTGGATGATGAACTTCAAGCATTCTTACGTGTGGCGTTAGTCCAATTAGCGTACACACGAATTCCCCCTTATTCCATGCATACTTCTTCTATTTCATTTACGCCACGAGATGACGAAATCCGCCATGGACGCTGAACATAAAAAAAGAAAGAAGAGAGGTATTATCTGGCATGTCGAACAACGATCCGAATGGGCAGCCCAAATACTATGTTGATCAGGAACACATAGAAGAGATGTCCCGTTTGCTCCAGCAATCCCATTTTTTAATGAAACAATTCGGAGGGATTTGTCCCGAGCATCCGTCATTTGAAGGAGTTGAACATGTTCTGGACATCGCCTGCGGACCTGGACAGTGGATTACTGAAGTTGCACGGGCACATCCACATATGCAACTCATAGGTTTTGATATATCTCAGCGCATGATTGAATTCGCTCAATCGAAAGCAGCGAGAGACAACCTGAAAAACGTCCAATTTGAAGTAGGTGATGCTACCAAATTCCCGCTACGCTATGCAAATGAGAGCTTCGACCTAGTGAATGTCAGTCTGGTCTACGCATTCATGAGTAGAACATTATGGCCACGCCTCATCACAGAATGTTATCGACTCTTGAAGCCTGGCGGCTATTTGCGCCTGATTCAAGAAGATGCAAACATTCAGACAAATTCACCTGCATTGCATGAATATCATTTTCTGGGATGCCAGGCACTCTATCGTGAGGGCGCTGGATATTATACGGATCAGTTAGGGGTGATTCCTCGCTTACCCGCGATGTTCAAGCGTGCGGGATTCCAGATCCTCTCAACGAAACATAACCTGGTGGATGTATCATACGGATGCGAAGGATATCAGATGTGCTACACCGATTATAAAATCTTGCTGGAGGCCATGAAACCCTTCTTGGTACGATGGAGAGTTGCTACACAGGAGGAAGTTGATGACTGTTATCGTCGTCTTGTACGCGAGATGCGTTATGGGGTGTCCAATGAGGAAGGTGGGTTTGATCCATTTGTTGGGCTATGGGACTTTTACAGCATCTTCGGACAAAAACCTGTGAATTAGCTATCCTCTTCCCACATTGCTAATAACGTCATGCAAAACCAACGCATACTCTGCTTGATCATTTCATCGTTGCGATTGCGCAATGAGCGTAGAAATGGTTGCTGAGATACTTGCTGGTTAGGGAAAGAGGCACAAAAGAGCTCTTCCACTCCGTGGTGATACAGTCTCAAAATCTCCACAGAGTGATTTTGATCTTCTAGTTTGATGCTCCGAATGGAAGGAATCCCCTGTTGTCGCCACGTGATCGATAGGCGGCATGTTTGAATACGGCGATTGTTCTCCTCTGGTTGTAATTCAATATACCTGAATATACTTTGCGCTAATACGAGATACCTATCATCCTCGAAAGAAGGTTGATTCTCCTCAACGAACGTCCGTAGCATATGTTTGAGCTTGCTATAGCTTCGTCTATCCATTTCCCATCTCTTCGTCTGTTTTTTCCATCTATGTTACGGCGAAAAATGGCGAACGACAAGCGTGAAGCCCTGAGCGAGAAGATCTTTTTCTAACAGCATGATGATCCGTAACGTTCCCAAGGTGTCGAGGACCTGCTGCATGCGTGCTATGGCTTTGTGGGATGTGGTGACGACGAGGAGGGGGAGCGCGACGCCTGTTGCCTGGTGATAGTCCAGGTAGGCGGTAAATTTGCGGGTGTATTGCACAATTCCCGTCGTCCCTCGATCATATTCCAACAGGACCATTCTCACGGGGTCATCAGTGGGCGATAACGCAAAGAGGATCTCGGCGTCTGGCCGGGTGTGCTCATCGTTTTGGGTGATGCTGTCCCGGTACCAGCGTGCAGACTCATGGGCGCTTTTCCAGTGATAGATGATCTCCCCGCGTGCATACGTGTTTCGGTAGAGTTGACGCATAAAGGAATAGAGTGCGTTAGTGTGCCACATCTGTCCATTGAGCCCACGTGTGCCCCATTGTCGATCCAGTTGCTCGTCATCGTTTTTTTGATACTTGGGCGAGACAAAGTAATAGGTATAGGGCTCCCCAATGCGCACCGCCATAAACTTTAATGCGACGGGTGTGAGGAGGTAGCGCTGTTGTTCCAACGGTGTTCTACCCGCGGACCATAGTCTGACTTCGATCAAGCCAAGCTGGAACAGATGGGTGATATGTTGTTGCAGCGGTTTGATCGCTCGGGGATTGGCTCCCGGCCGAAGGAGTGCCTGGAAGGTAGGGACATCAAGCAGGGGATGGTGTGCCGCCCAGCCTATCAGGGCTTTTTCCGTACCAGTGAGTGTGAGTGTGAGCAACCCCGCTCCCTCTATCCCGAGCTGGTTCTTGCGTTTTGTCGAAAAGGACTCTATGAGACGCTCTTTTGTGAGATGTGCTGCTTCATCCTGCAGGGCGTCACCAACATAACGGTGGAGCCGTTTTTTAGTTCGTGGAGGGGGTGACGCTGTCTCTTTGAGCCGCATGGCGTAGAAGTGGTGCTGGTTTGACAGGTGTTCAACGAGGTCTTTGGATGCAGGTTCGCGCAAGAAGTGGGAAAGGGCATACTGATCGGAATGTGCTCCTGATGCCAGGACTGCGAGATCCCACCAGATGGGGGTATAGATGCCATCGCTCAGGGCGTCAAGCGTGGTTATTCCTCCTGCGAGCGGTGTTGTGGTTCGTTGGATGCTTGTCTTCAGCAGCAGTTGTGCCCATAGGGAGGGTCGGGTGCGTGTGGAGATAATGAACACCTCCGGCCACTGGTGACGGTAGAGCCGCAGCCTCTGGCGTAGATCCAGTAATGAAAGTAACCAGTGTTCCACTGCCCGTTCTGCCTTCTGGTGTGGTTCAATATCTACATAGACAAGGAAGGCATAGAATGTTCCCTCATCTAGCCGTTCAATGAGCAAGGCCGCATCGCTGGCGAGAGTGTGTTTCTCCTGTGCCAGGGAATAGACATGCTGCCATGTCTGCTGATAGCTTATGAGCTGGTTGCCATAGGTTGCCCCTTCAGCAATGATACGTGTCGCCAGGGACGTGCATGCGAGATGGATATGGGGGCGAGCCAGGCGTGCGAGCAGATCAGCGCGTTCGACCGGATAGGATTGTGCGAGTCGAGCCATGGTGAGTGGTGGAGATGGGTGGATTGCTGAAAGGTAGAGATAGAGTCCCATATCCGTGGCATAGTATCGCTTTTGCCTGCCAGCCGTGGGTTCGCGGAGCATGATCGCATCGATGAGCCCCAGACGTGCCATTCTGCTGAGATGATCAGAAAGACGACTTCTCTCCATGGGCTGCTCTTTCTGGGAGAGGACACGAAGTAACTCCTCTTCTGAGAGGAGGGAGAGCCAGATCAACCAGGAAAGGATCGTGACATGCAGAGTAGTATATTCCTGCTTGTGCAGGAGGGTTTCGAGATCAGCGCGATAGAGTGGCGTCCAGACATTGGCTGGTTCTCGGGTCATTATTATTCTCCCCATTCTCGTTCACTACCCCAAAATGCTTTCCCTTTCAGGCTGCCTCTCAATGCGATGGTGGGCCGGTACTCCTGTTGTGTAGGAGCCGATGGCTGATTGTTGGTACGGGGGGATGATGGAGGTGGAATGCCAACCGGGTCCTTGGCTGATTTGTTGCGTTTGCTGCGTGGATGATTGCGCTTCCCCTCTGTTTCTTCTTGCTTTCCTGTTCCCCTGGGCGATGATCCGCCCGCAAGGCTGCTCCCAATGGTCGCTGGCGTCCCATCAGGGTCTGGAGACGTTTGCGTATGGTCATCGAATGCCGAGGAGGATGGCTGTGGAGACGGAGTGTTCTTCTGGGATGACTGCCCCTGCTGGAGGAGTGCGTCTGCCCGTTGTTCTGCCTCCTCGTGTTCCTGTCTTGTGTGTTGCTCTGCCTGCACGTCTCGTTGCACCTTCTGGACAAAGAGCGCCACATCGAGAAACTGTGCAACATGCCGGGCGTAGTGCCGATCAATATCAGCTGCTCGTGCACGCTGCTGTTGATTGGTGTGGCGAATAGCTTCTGCTCGCTGTTGGTTCGCTGCTGTGTGTTTCCAGGAAGACGGCCTGGCGAGTGTAACGGACATGATTTGCACAGGATAGCCAGGAATGGCCAGCCGCGCATAGCAATGTAGTCGGGGCTGGCTGATAATGTGCCGTTGTTCGACGACCTGGCGCAGTTCTTCTTCCAGAATCTTCGCATCTGCTGCTGAAACGTTAAACGCGCAGATGGTATCGCAGGTAGAAAAGGCCATCTCAAGCAGGCCATCGCGGATCTTATTCAGGCGTTTGAGATTTTGCGTGGCCAGCAGCATGCTACACCCGAATTTGCCATCTTCGGAGAGCAGGCGGTCATAGTCCCCTCCTGAGAAGGTGTGGAACTCGTCGACCGCACAGAACACCTTTCTTCGCTTGAGCAGTGGAAGCGGTTCTTGCATGCGAAACGCACGATGGAGCAAATTGATGAGCGTACTGCCGAGGACGTTGACCGCGGCGTCATCCATATCACGGGAAGAGAGGGCGCAGAGGACGATCTTGCCCTCAGTCACGCTCAAATGGATTGGAGCTTTTGTGATCGGTTGCCCCACGATTTTGCGGAGCTGCTGGTTGTCCTGAAAGACGCCAAGTTTGGTGACAATGGGCATGATCACTTCATTGCGAAACGAGCTCTGCCTGGGGAGGTTAAAATAGACATGTTGCCACCATGCCAGCAGTTCTTGATGCCATACTTCCGTCATATCAAGCTCATCAAGGACCTGGAGGGCATAATCAGGGTATTGCAGCAAGGGATTAATATCGAGCAAGGTATATTGCTGGTCTGCCTGCCCGTGTTGTACTTTCTTTTGATTGAGGGTATAGAGCAGCAGGCACACAGCCTTCAAGAAATAACTCATCCTCGGGCCCCAAAAGTCGGCCCAGACGCGTTCAAAGCTCGACATCACATTAGCGATGGCCTGATCTCGTGTGAAGCCCATACTGGCATCGAGCGGATTGAGGGCAACGACGTACTGCGTATCGGTGAGATCAAGCAGGATCACATCCTGTGCACGCTCAGGAGGAATGAGGAGCAGGAGATCTTCGATCAGATCCTTATGGGGATCGATGACGAAGATGCCTGGTTGGGGCGTCCCATGACGTATCGGTTGCATGGCCGCCTGCGCAAGCAGTTGAATCAGGGTTGATTTGCCGTAGCGCGACCGTGCGACGAGGAACGTATGGCGAAAGAGCGTATCATAGGGAAGATAGACCGGAATGGAAAACCCACGATGCTTTGAATAGCCGATCAATGCTGGTGGCAGGGGCGCCGGGGCCTGCTCGATCTGCGAGGCGATTTCAGGAGACGCTAAGAGATGTTTCACGGATAATCGTCGCACAAGGGGGAGATCCGTGAAGGCTTGCGGGAGATGAAAGGCTCCGGAGAGCTCCAGGCCATTCCAGATATCAGGTCCAGGGGCGCCGCCATGCAGGAACCGTAGCACTGGATGCTGATAGGGAAAGGCTGCCGCTGCATGGATGAGCCTGTTTGCCTGCTTGTGGTCTGCTCGGATAGATCGGACGCGTTTGAGATGGAGGCTATTGGCCGAGGCCAGCGTAAACTGGCGATAGGCCACTTCCAGTCGTGTAATGTGCGCTTTCAGCTGGGCTTCCGTTGAGCTTGCTTGCTGCCCGATTACCACCACCCGCAGCTGAGTATAGAATGCCTGACGTGACAGTTTTTCGGCGACCAGTTTCATATCATATACGTCTTGACGACTCTGTCTGGCTTTCCACCAGAGGAGCGCCATTCCTCCTACTACTAGCGCAAGCATGAGCAGGATCAGTTGCACCCAGGCATGGGTCAGATACCAGCGCGCGCCGAGCAAAGTGCCGAAGGCACCTCCAATCATGAGCAGTGTTTTGAAGCCTTCTGTTGTCGTCGTGGCGTGTGGGTATTCACTGGTGATAGCGTCGCGTTCACCTTGCAGTGGGTGCTCAACGGATTTGCGAATATAGCGGCTGATCCAGGTGTCTGGTGCGCGCACGAGTGCCAGTTGTGAGATGCAGCGTTGCCCGGACCCCAGTGGTTCCATGGCGGCGAGAATGCCAGCGAGGGGATCGGCGCCCGGTTCTGCAAGTGTGTTTCCGCTAAATGTCTTGAGCGGCATCCATGGCGGTTGTGAGAGGGCGAACTCGCCAATGACGGCGTGCTCTCCAGGATGGAGAAAGAGCGGATCGGCGACCGGGGCAATGCGATGCAGTTCAGCCTGTGGATACTGGGCCGAGAATTGTTTGCTGAGCAGGATCAGTTGTTCCTCCGAGGAGGCGCGCAGGACGAATCCTTGCTCCCGGCGTGTTCCGACCAGTTCCAGGCTAAACGCCTCATCGGTGGCGCAGGCCTGAAAGAAATTCTCCATGGCGCTCGCCTGCAGGGCTCCTTCTTCACCTGGCAGCATGAGGAGCACATATTCTGCCCCCACGGGTGTCGCAATGATGCCTGCAGGTGGCGATGGCGGTATGCTGGTGGTCGTTGCCGCAGAAGAAGACATGTGCCTCATGTGTGCTGTCCTTTTTTGGGTCGCGATTCTCTGGCAACGCGACCGGCGTATGTTGAAGTACCGTGATTTCATGGTGTCGTTCCCCGGCGCTGTGCCTGCATGCGTATGGCTCGCCGTTCGACGGGATCGGTCGTAAAGAGGGTGCGGTAAATGGGATTGGACCAGATGGAGAGCGGCGCGTACTCGTTGCCAATGCGCACCACACACTGACCCGGCATGCTCTCGACCAGGATGCGCTCAAGCTCCTCGGGAAGGTTGAGCCTCTCAACGGCTGTTCGCTGCATCCCCAGGTAGAAGATCGTTCCCGCATTCGACAAGATGACCTGGCCGGCTTCCAGAAAATCGCGAGGATGTTGGGAAAGCGTGATGAGCGCAATGCCGAGTTTGCGCAAACTCCGGCTCCAGTTTTCCAGGTAGCGTCGTCCGGCGGCATGTTTGAGCAGATAGGAAGCTTCTTCCACAATGTAGGCCAGATACCGATCATCCTTCCTGAGCGCTCGGTGCCGCTGTAAAAAGTTCTGAACGACGTAGGTCATGAGTGCAAACCATTTGCTATCGAGCCCCTTGATGGAGAAGATGGTGAGCGGTTTTTCCAATGAGACACTGGTCTGGCCTGCCTGGAAGAGATAGGATGCCTTTTCCAATCGTTCGAGCAAGGATTGGCGCATGCTTTCTGATGACGTGGGCATGGTCTGCATCTTCTTGATGAAATCAGCCAGGGTGGGAGGTGGTTTGAGGAGCGTCTCGGGATTGCGTCGAATAGCCTCTGATGTAATGCCACACTCCGCATAGGTCGCGCGTGCGACGGTCATGAGATAGGCTTCTTCCCCCTTTGTAAGTCTGCTCTCTTCATCCGTGACAAGCAGGGCCAGCCCGGTCATCAACGCATTATCAAAAAACTCTGCCAGGATATCTGCCGGGTCCTCCGGGTCAACGTCAGCTGGTCCAAAGGGAATATCAAAGAGATTGATGGGGCAACTGCGTGCCAGGCTATAGCGTTGACTCTCCCCGGGCATTGCCTCGTGTAATGGCAGGTAATCGTCATCTTTATCAAGGACAACGACGTCCGCGAGGCCAAGGCCCATGAGGCCAGTTGCGATCGTTTTGCCAAGCCAGGATTTTCCCTGCCCTGTCTCTCCGATCACCACCACATGGGGATTGGCCATCTTTTTCTCCTGGGACCAGGGATTGAGATAGACGGGGCGCCGGGAAAAGCCGCTGCCGGTGTAGCCCAGGAACACGCCTGTTGGCGTTCCAATTGTGCCGCTGGTGCCAGGTAACATGGTGGAAACAACGTCGCTCGTGAGCTTGACCCAGTTTTGCAGAAGGTCGAGTCCCACCGGCAGGCATGATTGCCAGGCCAGATCGTGTTGATAGGATGCGGGACGCGCCTGCAGTTGCATATCACGCAGATGGGAGAGCAGGTAGCGGCAGCGTTGCTCGAGTCGCTCCATGGTGCTTGCATGGACGCAGATGGTAATCGAGACGTCGAAGATTTTGAGCCTTCTGGCCGCTAGGGCATGGGTGATGCGGCGAATCTGGTTCGCCTCCACGGTTTGATCTGCCCGCGTCAGGCGTAGCGTTTTTTGATTGGAGAGACGCTGGCTCTCTAATCTGGTTAGCGCCTGTTCCAACTTCAGAATCATGAAGCGGCTATCGATGGGCGTCAGATGGGAGGAGACGATCAGAGGCAATCCCAGGTCATGAAGCGTCTGCATCCATCCACACAGCAGATGGTGCCCGTATCCGGTGATCGTAAACGTGCGTGCGTAGCGTGTCTGTGTTCCTGCCTGTATCTGCAGAACATCTAGTGTCACCGTGATTGCCGACGGGGCGAGTAGGTCTGCCACATCAAGGATATCCGCCTCATAGAGAGTGTTCGCATGAGGGCTGGTATACAAGAACGCGCCATGCAACCCTAGCATGCGCTTCTTATAGTTCATGGCTGCTGACTTTTTTCCCTGTTCGCGTGTGGGCAGTGCGTGAGTCCGTAGCGCCTGCTGTTCATGCTCGACAGGGGGGCTAGGCGGTGAAGAGGGAGATATGCCAGCCAACCGTTTTTGGGGAGTATGGTGCTCAGATGCAATGAGCTCTGGGACAAATGTGGGCGGAGCACTGCCTGGCGCGAGACAACACGACAAGAGTTGTAAGAGCTCCTTGTCTTCAAGCGGCCAGATGCGCATTCCCAGGTGCTGCATGGCCTTTCGCACAATGGAGACGCGGATGCGGAGGTGATCAAGGATCTGGGTTCGTGAGACTGAGTGAGCCTTGCTGAATGTGAGAAGCCGAATGATCCCTGAGAGGACCGATGGCGTTGATCCATCGGGATGCTGGAACGCAGTCTCGGCGCTTGATGTTGAAACGATGAGCATATGCCGCGTCTGGGTGCAGGTCGTCATGTGTTGTTGCTGGACACCTACACTCGCTCGCTGCAATGCCTGCAGATGTGGTGTTGGTGCGAGCGTTGCAAGGGCCGTTTGCTGAGCCAATACACCAGGGGCCTGTTGTGGATCTACCTGCTGGGTGATGGAAAGCAATTGCAGATGGAAATCAAGGCCACTCAGAAATCCCTCGAACCGACGAAAGATGCGCAGCTGTTCGTGTTCAGAGAGCAGACTGATGTTTTTCCCTTCTATCTCCAGCGCCGTCCAGTAGCGAACCGTTTCCCTTTTCTTCTGCTGGTCTATCTTGCAACCAGTGCCATGGTGGAGTGTGTCTATGGGGATCCAGTGCTCCTGGATGGATGGAAGGCGTTTGCTCCTAGGCTCTCGTTTGGCCTGGTTGCTCTTTCGCGGCTGCCAGATGGTGTGCGTGGGGATGGTTTTTGCACGCACAATCAGGAAGAGCCAGTAGACGAGTGCGAGACCTTCGATTTTCGCATGGACGAAGATCATGGCAATCAGAGTGACCAGGAGAGCGACGATGAGGCGTGGAAGCAGAGGCAATGATCCGGTCAATGAGAACGTGCCTGTGAGCACGCCAAGATCGGTTAACAACTGCGTCAAGCTCATGCCGAATATTTTCTCTTCAAAGGTAAAGAGGTGCCCGGCGACTTCTTTGAGAAGTGGATTGTTCTGTATCGGTTGTGTATGTGGTTCTTCTTGCATCACGCTTTCGTTTTCTGGTGAGGATGACGGTGTGCTCCGCCATCCTCGTGTACCCATTGCGTCTGTATTATCGTAGGTAAGCACTAGCGTTGATTACGGATGGAGCCCTTGCCCCAACTGCTGCCCAAAGGTGATAATGGCGCCTGCCGCGGCGATGAGTGCTGCGCATAAAAACACTTTTCGAAGATTCTCCCAGCGTTTATGGTGGGCGGCTACGTTGGTATCATCCGTAATCATGACCATGATCACATAGACGACAATCATTAATCCTGCAACCGTGAGCCCGAGTGTGGCGGCGTCTGCCTGCAGATTTTTCAAAATGCCGTTGAGGGTATTGAGCGTTCCGTAGTTCATGAGTGATCCTCCAACAGGTGCTTAGGGCACGAAAAGCCGGGCACCGATGATAATGGTTCCAATGACATGGCTAATACCTTGAGATCCCTGGATGGACATCGATGGGAAACGTGCGAGGATATCAGGGATCTTGGCCACCAGGAAGAGCATGGCGATGGCGAGCAAAATGCCACTGACGCCATTTTGTCCCGCGCTGGCAAGAAGCGAGAGCCCGAGCGCAAAGGCTAAAAACTGGATGAACTGCGTAAAGGTGACAACGATAAACATCCGTCCCCAGAACGAAAAAAAGGAGGATGTGTATGGTAAAAATGAGCATAAGAAAGCCAGTGGCGCAAGTACGAACAACAGATTCCAGAGCACGAGTCGCTCAAATGCCTGAAACATCAAGCGGAGCATGGTGAAATTGAGGAGAATGATGACGCCAAGGTACAGCAAGGCTCCTTGCCCCTGTGTGATGCGAGCTCCGTTGTTGATGGTGTTGAAAAAGCCATCCAGATTTGTATTAACCAGGCCGCACAGCACATTATTGAAGATCAGCAGATCCTGACCAAAGAAGAAGCTCAGATTGATCAAGAGCGCGGTCACCAGGATTTTTGGCACAAACTGATTGAGTGGAAGCGTCAGGGTTCCAGTGCTCTCCGAAATCATGATCTGGATTGCGCCGAAAATGATCAGGAGCAGAAAAAACGCATCTGCAACCGCTAGCATGGTTCCCCAGGCACCAACCACAACACGATTGGTCGTGGTCAACTCCAGCGGCGTACTGCTCATGAATCTGACAAAAAGCGGCTGTAACGGCCCCAAAATGCCGGTTCCAAATCCTGTGTTGGGTGTATTGAACAGCACCTTCAACACCTGAAGCAATTGCTGAAAATCCATGAGCCTGCCCTTTCCTCCAGTGGTTTTTCTCCTCCGATAGTTCCCCTTTATTGGGGATCGCGTCGTTCTTTTGCGTCGAGATTGAGCGTACTCCAGCAACGCTGGTAGGTCATTGGTGAGGAGGGTGAGAGTGAGGGGGAGACAATGCAGGCAGCGAAGGTGTAGGCGAGGAGTAATACTATGTCTGCTATCACAAAACCATGTATTCTATGAGGGTGAAACGGTGGCTCATCGGAGATTGCCCGCAAGGACAGAGATTCTCAGAAAAAAAGAAAGGAGGGAGAAAAGCAGCAATAAAGGTAAAATGAACTATGCTAAAAAATGAACACCACTCCGGTTTATGTGTAAGAGTGTGTCGTAAGAACAATAAACAGCCGATAGAAAACAGAAAGGAGTTATGAACGGAACAAGAAAGGACCATGATCCATGGATCAGATATCCCATCGGAAGCCCTATCCAAGCGATCTGACCGATGCGCAATGGGAGTTGCTGGCTCCCTTCATTTCAGAAGCGTCGCCCAATGCGACGATCGAGGTGATCCCCCGACGCGAGATTGTCAATGGCATTCTCTACGTGTTACGCACCGGCTGTTCATGGCGACAGATGCCTCACGACTTGCCAGCAGGCAAAACCGTGTACCATTATTTCCGGCGCTGGAAACTCACCGGGGTTTGGGAAGAAGCCATGAACACCTTACGCGGACAAGCGCGTCGAGCCATCAACCGAGAGGAAGAACCCAGTGCCGCTATTATCGATAGCCAATCCATCAAAACCAGTCCTGTGCGAGGCATCGAACGTGGGTTCGATGCCGGGAAAAAAATCTGGGGACGCAAACGGCATATTTTGGTTGACACGCAAGGCTTTTTGTTGGCTGTCAAAGTGCATACCGCCAGTCTCGTCGATCGGCGAGGCGCTCCTTTGCTGTTAGAGCACCTCAACCATCGCTTTTCTCGCATGCGGCATGTGTTTGCTGACCATGGATATACAGGACCGCTGCTCGCCTGGATCAAAGAGCATTTGGGCTGGGAGACCGAAATTGTTCCTCATGAGCACAACACCTCCCATATCCAATGGGTGCTCGTTGACGGTCAACCGGTCAAAATCATCAAATCAAAAGGAGGCTTTCAGGTCCAACGAAAACGCTGGATTGTTGAGAACACCCAATCACAAAACCCCTGAATCCCTTTGGTTGACAGAACCGACACCACGCCCTATGCTTGGTCTCAGTGGGCTGCTGAATTTGCTGACGTGGGTTGAACACCGGCAGCAGGCCCAAGCTTCATCGCATGAGGAAGGTGGTGCGCTATGTCCAGTCTCTCACTTCACATTGTCCCCCCCGCCCAATTCCAGGTGGGCCATCGGCTGGTGGACGAATTTACCTCAGGTCAATCGTCAACGACTTCTCTGGCTTCTGAGTCACCTCCTCGAGCGCCAGTTGGAGCAAAGTCTCGCCCCGAGCAAGGAGGACAGTGATGAACGCGGCGACTGTGTGGAGTAAATCTGGCTTCACTGCTTTGGACGAGGTGCGTTCAGAGAAACTCCGTCCCTTTCATCAGGAACGGCTTGCGGTCGTCTATGTACGTCAATCTACCGCCCAACAAGTCCTGGACCATCAAGAGTCTACCCGACTGCAATATGGATTGGTGAGCCGAGCCCAGGCGCTGGGATGGGAAGCTTCGCGTATTCTGGTCATTGATGATGACCTGGGCAAGTCAGGAACGAGCACGCAGGGGCGCGCCGGCTTTCAACGCCTGGTCTTGGAGGTGAGCCTGGATCACGTTGGAATCATCTTCGGCGTGGAAATGTCACGCCTAGCCCGCTCTAACAAGGACTGGCATCAACTGTTAGAGTTGTGTGCTCTGTTCCGCACTTTGATCGCTGATGTTGACGGGATCTATGACCCCACGTTGTACAATGATCGGTTATTGCTCGGATTAAAGGGCACCATGTCAGAAGCAGAGCTCCATATCCTCAAACAACGCATGTATCAGGGACGCTTGAGTAAAGCCAGGCGGGGTGACCTCCAGTTTGCCCTGCCCGTTGGCTATGTCTGGAGCTCGACTGGAGAGATCCAGTTCGACCCGGATGAACAGGTGCAGCACGTGGTACGGTTTCTCTTCCGCAAGTTTGACGAACTCGGTACCCTCGGCGGTCTCGTGCGCTATCTGGCTCACCACCAGATCCAGTTGGGGATTCGTGTCCGTGAGGGACCTGGCAAAGGAGAACTGGTCTGGCGCCGTCCCAATCGGGCCACGATCCAGATGATGCTCAAACATCCCTTGTATGCAGGTTCCTACGTCTATGGGCGACGCCAAGAAGATCCACGCCGCAAACAGGGAGAGCGTCCACGAGCGGGACGGGTCGTTGTCTCCCAGGAAGACTGGTTTGTCCTGCTGCCCAATCGGTGTCCGGCTTCCATTTCTCCCGAGCAGGATGAGCGGAATCAGGAGCGGCTGCAAGCCAATCGGGCTCGTGCTGATGCCATGGGAGCAGCACGAGATGGGGCAGCCCTCCTCGCGGGACTGGTTGTCTGTGCACGCTGCGGCTGTCGCCTCACGGTGCATTACGATGGGGGCGGTCCTCTTCACACCTACGCCTGTGTCGAGCGGTACACCCACTACGGCGAACTCAGATGCCAGCATCTGGCAGGTCCGTGCCTGGATCGCTTTGTCATCGCGCAGGTGCTGACGGCTTTGGAGCCTGCCGCCTTAGAATTGTCGCTCGCGGCGACCGAACAGATGGAACAGGAGCGGGCTAAACTGGATCTGCTCTGGCAGCATCGGCGAGAACGGGCGGCGTATGAAGCGGAGCGAGCGGCTCGCCAGTATCATGCGGTCGAGCCGGAACACCGGCTGGTGGCTCGAACGCTGGAACGAGCGTGGGAAGAGAAGCTGCTCGCGCAACAACAACTGGGAGAGGAGTATCATCGGTTTCTCCACCAGAAACCACGCCTCCTTTCGGAGTCTGAACGAGAAGCGATTCGTCGCCTGGCGACCGATATTCCCGCGATCTGGGCGGCTCCAACCACGACGGATGCGGATCGTAAAGAGATCCTCCGGCAGGTTGTCGAGCGCGTCATGGTCGATGTGCAAGGCAACAGCGAGCAGGTGCAGGTGCGGATCGAATGGGTTGGTGGGGGTCACACAGAGGGGATTGTGCTTCGACCTATCGGGACGTTAAGCGAACTCTCGACCTATCCACAGATCTGTCAGCGGGTGCAAGAGTTGACCGAAGCGGGGTGGACGGCAGTGGCGATTGCACAGGTGCTGAATGAGGAAGGCTTTCGCCCACCCCGTTCCACCATGGGATTTCGCCCAGAAACCGTCTCGCAGTTGCAGCACGAGCTCGGGGTGAAAGCGCCCCGCCCGCGCATTCGGCATCGTGAGGGGTTTCAGCCTGATGAATGGTGGCCAACCGAACTGGCTCGTCAGCTTCACATCCCACGCGGGACGCTCTTGCACTGGATTCGTCAAGGGGCGGTTCAAGCGCGCCAGCTCGATGAGCCCTTGCATCGCTGGGTTATCTGGGCCGATGAAGGGGAACAGGAACGGCTCCGGGTCTATCATCAGCGCGCAATCGGGGACGAGTTTCGCCGTTACTGGACCAATGAGCAGTTTGTCGAACAACCCTAATGGAGTTATCATGCCAGTACAACACGAAAGGAAAAAACAATGGCAGCCAGCCAGAAACAAAAAACTACTTTCGTGGGTAGTGTGACTGGGTTATTGAGCGCACCTTCGCCTGGTTGATCCGATGGAGACGATTAGCCCGCGACTATGAGGGGCTTCCTTCCAGTAGCGAGGCCTTCATCCAGATTGCTGCGATCCGTCTTTTCTTGATGCGACTAGCTCCTTTCCGGCTCTAATTGTTCATCTTAAGACACACTCTAAGGGCAAACTATAAATGAAGAACCAAAGAAACAAGAACGGCTAGAACGTCGATCAAGTTCTCAAGCGAAAAATAAGACTTCATGTGAGAGTATGAAGGATGCTGTGTCTTTCGGCTTGGGAAACTTTCTCTCCAACTCAGACAGACGTCAAGGACGTAACTGCTTCTCGATGCTATACTTGTGGTGAAGATAAAGATCAGTTTTTTTGACAAAAAGGGCGAGCAACTTCAGCTCGAAGAGCATGCTACTGTTTCCTACTGGATGCTCCTCTGATAGCCAAGACTCTGACCATGATTCTTCCTATCTTTTCCCATGAAAGGACGTTGGTATGCAATTTATCGTCGTTGCCCACGATGGAACTGATGAACAAGCCCTGCAAAGGAGACTTGCGGTGCGCGAAGCCCATATTGCCTTGGGTGATAGCATGGTTGCCTCAGGTCATCAGTTGTATGGCGTAGCACTGCTGAACGAGACTGACAGGATGATTGGCTCGGTCATCGTCTGTGAATTTGCTTCTCGAGAAGAACTCGACGCATGGCTAGCGAGAGAACCGTATGTCACAGGGGATGTATGGCAACACATTGAGGTCACACCTTGCCGTGTTGGGCCGTCATTTGTGAACAAGTGATGAGTTGTCTGGAAGCGAGGCCGCTTTGCGGACACTATTGCGCGTTGTACGTAAAGTAGAAGCTTTGCAAAGAGGAGTTTGTACGATAATACTACAGGCATAGACTGTCTCCTTAAATACTTCAGACATTTTCCCAAAAGGAGGGCGCTATGCCTGTACCCAAACACAAGCCTACCACATCGGCCCTTGAAGGTTCGACACCGAAGTCCTCATCAAACGTCCTGTCAGAGCAGGAGGAGTTTCGCCAGCATTTACGTCGTCTTGCTGATTGATCCCAAATATACCAGTCAGGTCTGCAGCAAGTGTGGTCAGATCCGCAAGAAAGAACTCAGTGAACGCTGGCACTCATGTGAGTGCGGGTGCGAAATGGATCAGGACCACAACGCGGCTGTGAATATCAAAAATCTTTGGCTCGGACAGAGCCATCAAGGGACGCGCCCCTGAGAAGCTGCGGGGTTTTAACCCCTGCAGAGTGTTACTAGTTATGGGTACGATAACACCAATCGCAAGAACTGCATTATCTACCCCAACGGCGCCGGTCGATTGTGGGCATGACCGACAGCGTGGGCTCCCTGGTGGCCAGTGATGACGAAGATCCCTTCGACGGCGTCGCCAGCAGCAATGTGCAGCGCGGAATTTGTCCACGTGGGATAATGTTTCATGCGGCAGTTCTGGCAGTCACCTGTCCAGGTGCGGGTCACATAAGCACGATGCACGCTGATCGCTGTCCTGAGGTGCTCGTAGGAATGAGGAAAGCGGACACCGTCAAGAAGGTTTGTCGCTCGCTTGAAATTTCGGCTCTCGTAGCCAGATTTCCGTCCCAGGCAGGATATCTGACAACTCGACGCCAGTAATGGTCAATGAGAGCACAGGGTTTGCGGGATCCATATCTATCAGGAGATTCCCTTCCGCATCGCGCCAGGTGTCTACACCAAAGCTCGCGACATGGGCCTGAAGGAGACGTCCATTCGGGAGACGGAGCTCGAGAGGGTCCTCAGGCATAGGCATGATGATGTTGCGTGGAAGATTGCGCAGGAGGACACGTGGGGTGAGCCTGAACGCGCCTTCATAGGAGCCTGCGATGCCTTCAGCCGTTAGTAGGTAAACTTGCATAAGTGCCCTTCTGAATGACCATTGCTTGCTGGAGCGTATCATAGTTGATTCCGGCTGGAAAAGCAAGAGTGGCTTATATATCATTGTGCTTTGTGGGCGGAAAGCGGATCATGCACATTCATATTACCGTGACAACTCAACAGTCCGAATTGCCAGCAATGTTTTCTTCTGAGACTCTCTGTTCGTAATAGAATCGCAACATTTCTATGCTTATGAATCTTGTCTGATGTGATCTTGTGATCCATTTACATTGCTATATCATTATATGATGTATTTTTTATGATATTTTGCTTTCTAATTGTTTTGTGCATAATAATCATTTCTGTCAGTTGTAAAATCAGCGCGGCAATCAGCCCGCCCAGGCCAACAGGAATGAACACTGGAGGATACGTATAAGGAGCGCCTCTAAAAAACATGGTAGAGCAGATACTCAGAGCTATGTAGAGACCGGTGGCGTAGATCCACCAGACCAGTTCATGAAAGACGGCGGCCATGCTTACCAGCCAGGTCGGTCCTCGCTGCTCTCGCAGGCACTCTACTTCAGCGATTGGCGTCGTTGCTGTCAGTGAGCCGGAAAAATAATCGACCACGACATACAGCTGGATTGGGAAACGACGTTGGCCACGTAATGCGGCTCGTTTCGCTTTGTACGGCGTATGAGGGGCGAATTGTAGTGGTACGAGCGGTTTCACCTTGATCACGATATCACCGCTTGTTGTATCGTAGCTGGCCTCGGAAAGATGTTCTGTTGTTGTTTGCTTCAGAAAGGCATCTTGAATGGTTGTGCCCAGTCCCAGATTGAGGCGCAACAACTCTCGTGCCTCATCCGGCCAGGCCTTTTGTTTCAGGAGAAAACGAGAGGAGCGGATCTCAATGTTGACAATAGGGGTCTCTCCTCTCAGGTCCCGGCGTTTCTGCTCAGGAAAAGCGGGATCATTGAGATGAGCCAGAGTACCGATATATCGCACACGATATGTCACTACCCAGCGTTGGCTGAGATTGCGCGGTAACAGGAGAAACATGCCTGCTATGCCGAGCAACAATGAGAGCCAGAACGGCCACGTCGCGGTGAATGGCACACTGGAGATACTCTGCCAGCCATCGATAAAAGACTGCTGCCAGGAATATTGCGCGAGACAGACAAAGCCGTTCACACAGTTTTTTTGATCACTGGTCGATACTGTTGGGATATGCTCACGCGGGAGCAAAAGAGTATTATCGGCAATGACCTGGGTAGCGTCATTGAGTTCTTTCTGGTAGAACTGGATTGACCCGGCGTTGGATTGCATCTCCTCGTTATTGCCGGTTACTAATGAAGACGTGGGCAGGTTTCTGAGATTATCTCGCAAAAGAAATATATTGTCATCGATGTCTGCTCTTAACAATTGTCTATCTGTTGTGATTGAAAGCTGCTCCATTTGCGTTGTTTGCATTGAATCAGAGACAACAAAACTGTTGTCAGGATCCTTTGTTTCGTCCAACAGCTGTTGCAAGAGAGGAAGCTGTGTTGCAAGGATCTTGTCCATGCCTTGAAATCTGTGAAGCTGATTTTCCAATTGAATCGTTTGCTGCTGCAGTTGAGCTTGCTGGTTGGCTTGGTCGCCAAGATTGAAAACAGTGACTCCAATGGAATTGGCCTGGATAACCCACAGAAGCAGCACCACTTGCGCGAACCGCCTGTGAGCGTACGCCGCCTGGCCCAGGATTGCTAAAAAGAAACTGGCAACCACAAAAGGCCAGGCCAGTCGCGTATAATCAGACAGTACAAAACCGATGATGGTACAACCAAGCGCGCTATAAGCACAGCATGTCACGAAAATCTGACCCTGTGAACTTTTGAGGAATGTGCCGAGGCGGCCAGCGTTCTTTTTCTCTGAGTGTTTTTGCACGAATAGCAGGTTTCCTTCTTATTTTTCGTCGGCGAAAAGAGATCATGATAGCACGACAATACATACTGTCTGAGCTGGCGTGCAGTCAAATGTTACCAGATTCTACCTGGTATCGCATATGGATGAGGAACTGTATGATATTGCATACGCTGATCCATATGTGCAACCCGGCTAGCCTTCGGATAAGCAACGTCTTCTTTGCCCTGGAGATTTTTCTATGTCCGTCAGTTCCCGCTCAGCTATTTTAGCAGAAGCACATGCGTATACTTCTATTTGTGGGATAAATGGATTGGATACCTCTACCGATATGAATGTAACGTGGGTGTGTAGTGGTGAGAATACTGCAGAAATATCTGTAGCGAAAGGGTGGGATATTGACCTTCCAGAAGAAAATCAATCCTTTGAGCTGGGTCTATGCCTTCATTGGCGTAGATTTTGTTCTTGATGTGAGCTTATAGAGAACTGTAGTGCATAGCGAAGCTTGCCTAAAAGTTTACTAAAATATTTTATGCTCTATATGCTACTTACCTATAGTGTATTTATGTATTGCAATTTTAGCTTCAAAAGTATTATAATTACTCACCTGATAGCTATGCACAGTACAGTAGGCAATCAACCGTTCCGCGTGGCTGTCCAAGTTTGACGTGTTTTCCGATGAGGAAACCCGCGTATACACCGCGAATTTGGATGTGGCAGGTTGCTCCTTCACGAGCAATGGTTCTGCCACCAGAATAGTGCCGGTATTGTTGGCCAGCAATTTTGCTTGCCTTGTACCATCGCCATGCAGCACGATAGCTGATGCCTTGGAGCCTTGCTTGACATCCTCCCCACGGCTCAAGCCAGGGGTTTTACGGCGCGGTTTGATAATCGATCAATTTCATGCCACTATTCTAACAGACGTGATCATGTTCGTCTGTAGCTGTTCACAGATCGATTGAACGTTTTCCATACTTATCTTGATTGTTCAACAAAAGATTCTCCTGTATTGCATATCGATCCTAATATATTCTCTCTGTGCTGAGTAGTCTCCCACACTGAAGGTGATGCCTGACAGTGGCTAAGAAGAAGTATTCTCATGTGATGGATATAAATGTTTCAGTTTGATTCGCGCATCAGGAGGAGTGAAACGCCATTGCACGATGGCTCTTTGCGCATTGCGCTCTTGCTCCCAAGCCGCGATTTCTTTCTGCAATCGGTCGATATTGTCGATACGCCTCTTGAGACATTGGTTGACGAGGATTGCTAACTCGATTTCGACCATATTCAACCAGCTTCCGTGTAACGGCGTGTAATGCCATTCAATCCGTTTCATCAAGCGGAGCGCCTCTGGAAAAGGAAACGTTTCATACAAAGCTGCGGGCGTATGCGTATTTAAGTTATCGAGGACAAGCCTAACTTTAGAAGCAGAGGCGTATTTTTCGTTCAATACATAGCGGAGACAGTCAGCGAAATCCCGTTTGGTGCGTGTGGCTTTCACCAGGGCATGCCGCCAGCCAGCATGTGGTTCAAA
This sequence comes from Dictyobacter formicarum, assembly GCF_016587435.1. The sequence continues at coordinate 409,028 of NZ_BNJJ01000001.1, read as the reverse complement.
CATGAGAAAGGTACTGCATGCCCCATGGCGCGAAAATTCGGTGTCTTCGCGAGCAGGTCGACCCGGCTGCGGTGGTTCTGATAATTGGATGTGCCCAATCAATTGGCAAGGGCGCTCGTCAATGCAGACGACAGGGTATGCTTCGTCGTAAGGCTGCATGTACAGATCGAGGAGGTCTTCCATCCGCCACACAAATTCCGCACCTACTTTGGGAATGCACCACTCTTCTTTGAGCCAGGGCTTGAGGTCGTTTTTTTTAGTACACGACGGACGGTTTCATCAGAAATTTCCTCGACGATGTGAAGTTGGACCAGCTTATTTGCCAACAATTGCAGGGTCCAGTTGGTTCGTCCTTCTGGTGCCTCGCTGCAAGCAAGGGCGACCAGATAGGCTTCTTGTTTGCCATCGAGTTTGGGCATTGCGCCTGGGCGGGGCAATTCATGAAGGGCGTGATCAAGTCCCTTTTGACAATAGCGTTTGCGAACTCGTTGCGCCGTTGCTCGTCCTATTTCCAGCGTCTGCGCTATTTCGTCGTCCAATTTGCCTTGATGGGCGAGAAGCAAGATGTATCCTCGAGCGATGGTTCGTGCTGGATGCTCACCCACTTTGAGGAGATCATGCAGTTGTTCTTGCTCTTCCTTCGTCAGGCTGACTTTATGGATCAGGACCATCACCGTTGTCTCCTTTTTCCTCAGCATACCTCAAGGAGAAGCCAAGCATCAACTTTAGTGTGGGAGACTACTGAGTATGCCTGGCGAAGGCTGATTGGTTGCAATGACATAACTCGATTTGATACGCATAAGCCATGGTCTTTTGTGTGGCTACTTGTGTACCTTATGTGTGTCGAGTATCGTTGTATGGTGCGGTACCGTAGTCATTCTGGACTTCCCCCGTTTTTGTAGAGTCGAGGAAGAAAAGTGTGATAGACTTCGACTCAGGAGGGTCCAATGGCCAAAAAGCAGCGTGTGTACACCACAGAGTTCAAACAGAAGCGGTTCAACTGATGGAAACCAGCGGGAAAAGTATTGCCCAACTGGCACGCGATCTCGGGGTTTCAGATAGCGCACTGCACAGTTGGAGAAAAAGTATTGCTCACCACGGAAATCAAGCTTTTCCGGGAAAAGGACATCAAACAGAGCTGGAAGAAAAACTGCGTCGTCTCGAACGCGAGAATGAAATCCTGCGTCAAGAGCGCGACATTCTAAAAAAAAACGGTGCATATCTTCGCGCAACAGCCATGATGAAGTACCAATGCATATTTGAGCATCACCAGGACTATCCGGTCAAACGGATGTGTGCGGCCTTTTCGGTCTCGGAAAGCGGCTATTATGCCTGGCTCAAACGTGAAACATGTCAGCGAGCCAAGGCCAATGAGCTGCTGCTGCACGAGATTGAACAGATTTTTCATGAGCATCGATCCGTCTATGGAAGTCCACGCATTCACGTTGCTTTACGAGACCAAGGCATGCAGTGTGGAAGAAAGCGTGTGGCTCGCTTGATGCGTCTGCATGGAATCAGCGCTAGGCGACGGCGATCCCGCGTACAAACAACGAACAGCGAGCATTCGTTTCCCATTGCGGCCAATCTTCTCAACAGAAATTTTACCGCTGAGACGCCAGATCGCGTCTGGGTCAGTGATTTTACGTACGTCGGCACACGAGAAGGATGGTTGTATCTTGCCACGGTGCTTGATGTGTATTCGCGCCGCGTTGTAGGCTGGTCCATGAGCCATGAGCGCACGGAAGAATTGGTCCTGGCTGCTCTGCAGATGGCTGTGACCTGGCGCAAGCCCGCTCCTGGCCTCATTCATCATTCCGATCGCGGATCGCAATATGCCAGTCTCTGCTATCAATCCCAGTTGCAGCGGCATGGAATCGTGGCCAGTATGAGTCGCAAAGGCGATTGTTACGATAATGCGCTGGCCGAATCCTTTTTTGCCACGCTCAAAGCCGAATGTGCCGATCGTCAGTCCTATACCACGCGCATTGAGGCTCGGCAAGACCTTTTTCTCTACATAGAAGAATTTTACAATAGGAAACGGCTTCATTCAGCATTAGGCTACGTCAGTCCACTTACTTTTGAAGAAGGAGGGGAACGAGAGAAAAGCGAGTAAATTGACAAAGAGAGATATATGTGCTATCTTTCTCTTTAAAGAAGAAATATTGACGTTACGTATACGTCATATATTTCTCTTTACCACCTATTTCTATGCGTTTCATCTACGTTTTTACGTCGTTCCTCTTGCCCAACTCTCACCTTTGGGCACTCTACAAAAACGGGTCAAGTCCATTCTTTATTTGCGACGAGAGCGTGCGAGGAGGGAAGGGTAGCATCTTGAGCCTGGTTTCTTTCTCGTGACGACTCCTGACGCGGTGTTGGCGTTCTCGATCTGCCCTTTATCCGTCCCAATCCGTCCCGTTCCGATGGCTGCCTACCTCCATGCATCTCTACACATATTAAACAGCCTCATTCTTCAAGCATAGCAGATGAAACAGAGAACCTCCAGGCATTAGTATGTTGATGAGGATAGGATCATGAGCAGGTCTTTGACGCTTTAATTGAATCCTTTAGCGCGAAAACCTTGACGTCCCCGACTTTGAAGTGATCAAAGTTGTCTCTGTAACTTCAGGGCATCTGCATTATTTGGCTCATATTTTAATGCATCTTCTATCATCCTGCGTGCTTCTGATTGTTTGTGCATTTTCAGGTATGCAGTTGCCATTGCAACATAAATATCCACTTCACTTTCGTTAACCATACATGCTCTTCCCAATGCACTTAATGCTATACTCCACTCCTTTTGTTTCATATGAGCCTGGCCTAAATGATACCACGCTCGCCAGATGTTTGGATCGAGCTGGGTTGCCTGCCGCAACGTGCCGATGGCAGCAGGTAACTGTTTAGTTTCAGAATACACTTGCCCCAGTGCTATCATCATTAATGTATGATTGGGATTGAGCTTTAAGCCATCTGTTAGATATGCTTCGGCCTCCCGATATGCGTGCTGTTCCAGCGCAATCAGCCCAAGCTGATAATAAATGGCCTCATCCTTTGGCGCCAGGGTCAGAGCCTTTTTGAAGGCATTGATGGCTTTCGTAGACAGTGCTAGATCACGATAGCACAGGCCGAGTTGAATAGCGGCCTCCGAGGTATCCTGTTTAACTTTCGATGCCTCCTCAAAGTATTCAGCAGCAATTTTCATATTCTGCTTAAAAAGCGGCTGATCACTTTCTTTGAGCGTTTCACCATATTGGCGATAGGCATATCCCAGGTAATAAAGCGTTGTATAGCTGCTGTCTCCCTGGCTTTGTGCCAGCTTAAAATAGGCGATAGCGCCAGAATGATTCTTGTCCTTGAGCAGTTGTAGACCTTCATCGTACGCCGTTTGCTGACCACCTGTATGACTATTGGTTGTTACCGGACGTGCTCGAATAGGCCGCGCTTGTGGAGATGATCCCGATTGTACCGGTCTGGCTTGAATAGGTGGACGGCTCGGAGATGATCCCGATTGTACCGGTCTGGCTCGAATAGGTGGACGGCTCGGAGTTGAAGATCCAGGTACAAAAGATCCGGATACAAGAGGTTGCCCATCCCGTCTACAAAACTTTGCGCCGGGCCGATTGTGGTAACCACAATGGCTACAGATACCTCCTGCACTGTCATCTTTGCTTATTACCAGAACTGGATTTCTTACCGGGGCATTTATCTGCGTTCCCTGATTGGGACCGGCGGTGAAGGTTAGGCTGATATCCTCTCGTATATGTGCATTAAAGGTACTTGCAACGGGTATATCATAGGCAAGATCAGCCTGAACAATACGGACGTGACCCATAAAGGATGGTTCGACCATAAGCTCAAGCAGTACATATTGTACCGTATCTTGTTGCCAGTTTCCTAGCGGGATTATCACCGGGTAGTCTGATAGTGCCACCGGATCAACAGCCTGGATGATGGGCAGGGCCTTCACTGCCTTGCGAAACGTAATACCTGTGGGCGAACGTAAGGTTAGCACTGTGTTATGTACCACTGTTGCCATGCCGTCTTTCACCTGCTGATTGAGGAATTCTACCGCATCTTCAGGCGATTGGATACGTTGAGCTGGTGGACCGCCGCTAAGTTGGCTGATCTCGTCTAACAGGTTTTCATCCCAATCTGATCCAGTACCCAATGTAATGATAGAAATGCCAGCTGCCGCTGCATCGCGCGCGAATTGGCGACAGCGATCAGCATCATCGTGAGTAACACCATCGGTGATCAAGACCATGCGGCTAACCGCGTTGGGGATATTCCAGTGGCGCATTTCGCTCAGTCCATGAGCTATGCCCAGCGACATGGTTGAGCCACCTCTATCCTGAATGCGATCAATGGCAGCTTTCATGCCCGGTTTGTCATTACAAGGCATTGAAGGAATAAGTACTTCTGCCGTATCATCAAAAATAACCACAGAGATGTAGTCTGATGGTTCCAGGTAATCAACGATCTTTTTCGCGGTTTCTCTGGCATTTTTTAGTTTTGCTCCCCTCATTGTGCTGGAATGGTCAATTACCATGGCTACGTTGAGGGGTGCTCGAATTCCTGCCAGGAATTCGGCTGGTTTGGCTTGCAATAAGATGTGTATAATCTGGCTACCACCTGGAGCTGGCAGCGACTCCTTTTCCAAAATATGCGCTAAGCGAACTTCCTTTAAAGCACGCGGATCATTGGGCGTAAGTTTTGTCGTGAAAAGCTCTGCCAGTTCCTCGGGGGCAGCCAGCCCTCCTGGTTGATACCACAGGGCGTGTTGTTCTGGCATTTGCCAGGGATCGGGTTTATTGACCGGGTTAGCCGCTATCTTGTTCAAAGAATCAGGTGTATGTGCCGGATTCGTTGTTATCTTGAGTGGTTGATTGCCTGGTTGCTGAAGTGCGACATTGGGGAAAAAGGGGATATCTGCAATGTCTCCTTCGCTCTGATCGGGAGAATGGAGATGGGGCCGGGGCGCATTCAATGAATCGGCCAGCAGGTCCGTGGCCAGCATATTAAGGTCACGCAGGGACAAATAGGATTTGTTTGCCTGGTGTGGATTGCCGGTTGTGAGGACCTTTAGGAGCGCCTCCGTGAATATCGTATGGTTGCCGTCTTGTGAAATCAGTGAAGGAACCTTGGGTCCTGAGGAACACCATAGTGTCGTTCCTCTCTGGGGATATCCCGTTCCCTGGCTGGTCTCCTTGAAGGCATCAACCGCCTGTTGGAAGGCCACCTGACCGGGTGCGGACTGGAATGAGTGGAAGGCGGCGGCGGCAAAACAGCAGTCTAGAATCAGAATGCGCCGTAGTCGTCGTGTTTTTTCTTTTAGCGTATCGGCTAGCGACGCTATGCCGATACTGGATGCTCGTGGGCTATCGCTGCGAGTACGGCGAATTGCCAGGTAGTATTCAGCTTGAAAGCCAACAAATCCCCCATGACCAACATAGTACACGAGCAAGTCCCTGGCCGCACTTCCCGAGCTTTTCAGCGCTTTTATCCTTTGATCAAGGAAGTCACCAATAGCGCTATCAATATCATCCGCACTCTGGTCTACATCAAAGAGATCTAATAAGTTCTCCGGTGAAAGCCCGAATTGGCGCGGGTTGAGTAGATACTTTTTCAATTGGCTGGCCGAGTTTGTGAATGCTTTTGAACTTTGAAGTTCAGGAAAGCGTGGCCACTGGCTTGCTCCAAGCAGGATAACCAGGGTTGTTTGTGGAGATGGACTTATCTGCAGCATGCTATCTCCATCTCACTTTTTAGCGACCAGCAGTTCAGCTAATTTTAGCGCATCTTTACTGGTGAGGTTTGTGGCAACGATTTCCCCGTCGGCTGTCTTGATAATAATGCCGGTTTTCCGACGAAGTGTGAGCCAATCCCCTACTGCTTTGGCCGTCGCGAGTATGGCAGGTGTGCCCAGGATAAGCACCAATGTTGCTCCAAAATCTTGTGTGTGAGGATTATCTCGTCTGCTCTCTACCTCGATATCAGAGGAAGTATCGAGGAGAACGTCTCGTAATTCGCTGGCATAAATATTTGCTTCTGCACCCGAGATGTTATCAAAATTGATGATGTACGTTTGCTGATCCAAATTATGCTCCTTTGCTATCCTGCCATCCGTTTCAGCTTTTCCTTGCTTTGCTCTCGACTTAACTGGATAAACGTACTGGAGTAGGATTTTTACGTCAGAGGAGGATGGCCTTTGAGCAGACCAGTTTCATCAATAAGCTAGCGGCAAACGCCAAACCATCGCTCCTTCCATCAACTTGTTAAAGAAGGGTTGCTCTGTTTCGACTTTTCTGTGACGAGTGTAGCATAAATCTTGTAAAGTATCCAGTAAAAGAAAAACACTGAATTTGCCCTATTTTCATGGAGAGATGACAAGAGGAGCATGCTTTTCTCTCTGCCATGCATGTGCACATTCTTTCATGTAGCGTATCATTGGTGAATGGAGAAATTGTGCTGTTTTTAGTGGCGTAGGCAGAAGTATATACGCCTCCCTAAAAAATGAAGGGGATACTCTCTCGAACGGCTTCACACATGTGTTGATACGATCCTCAAGATTCGGCAGATTGCCATTTCATGTCACTACTTTTGCCTATTTCTTTATGCCTCTCCTCTCCCTCTCTTCTCGGTTCCCTTCCCCGGCGTTCCCTTCAGGCGTTGCGTACAGTACGAGTGACCCTTCTGCAGAGGGTAAGGAATTTGTTGTTGTTTGTATGTTCACCATCGCAGAGACATCTGGAGGATTGCTTCTCTGACGATGGTGAGAACCTCGTCATGGACATCCTGTCGAACAGATGCAGCGCGGTGTGTGGAAGAAAGAAGAGGGACCTTCCATGACCCAGCATTCGACATCCACCAACAATGCACAGGCACGTAGTGCACATCCTGACTGGACCAGTTTCATTGCGACTGCCATGTTTGAAGGTGGACAGGCCTTTTTGAAAATGATCAGTAGTGCGTCTTCTACGATTGATGAGGCTCAGTTGCAAGCGGATGAGAAGCAGGCAGATCAGCGTCTCGCGCAGGCTTTTGACGCAGCCAGGCGTGATCGCGCGAATTCAGGATCACATCTCTTGTCCGCGGTACGAAACTGGTCGCGTAAGCAAGCCATTGCTATCCTTCGCGAGAAAGGAGCAGGCAAGCAAATTCGGCAAGACTTCTACCAGCCGTTTCAATATGATTTGCAGCAAGAGATCTCGACGATGATTCTTGATCTCCAACTGTTCTGGGAACAGGAAGATGAGCGGCGAGCTGTCGCGAAGCGGAAAGAGGCTGAGCAAGCATTCGACGCAGCATACCCGGTCGTTCGTGGCCTGAATGATGCGGTGTTGGATGGTGAGCGAGAGCGCCGTGCTATCTTTGAATCAGGTCAACAGATGGCTCGCGACTGGGCGAACAACTATGAGGAGAGCGTGAAGACACGTGAGCGGCAGCTTGAAGAGCGTGAAAAGCTCATTAGCCAGCAGGAGCGCGAAACCAGGGAACACCAGCTTGCCCTGCGTTCCCTTGCCAGATGGGATGACCGTGCTTCCTTTGCCAACACCATTGTGAGCACAGGAAAAAACACCATCGGGTGCCTGTTCCTCTGGTTCTTGCTCGTTGCTAGTATTCTGGTCGCGATCTACTTCGCGTTTCCTCATCACTAATCTCACGATGATACGTATGTCTTTCTTGTAGTATTGGCCACGAAGAGGCAGTAGTGCTGTTTTCTTCCCTTGTCCCTTTTTTAATCCTGCCCTATGCATCCAGGCCAGGCTTCGCGGATGCGAAGAAGTGGATCTGGCGCCTCTATGGAGTTCGGATCCATAGAGAGGAGAGAGAATGTGCACGTTCGCTCCCCCTCTGGTTGAGCTTGCTCGTGTGCTATTTCTCTCCTCTCAGGGATGTCGGTATGGGTTAGTCGATCATGTTCGCTCCCGTTCTGGTCGAGCTTGTTCATGGTTTGTGGCTCTACTCATATTCGTGACTCTGTTCCTGGGGAACTCCCTGTACTCAACATCTTACAAGAGAGTTGACGGGCTATGCCCCTCGTCTCTCTTGTAAAACCGTATTTCAAACGCCTCGCGTATGACTGTTTCTACACGTACTCTGTTTTAAACCTCCTCACCAAGAAGCCTGGCGCTCTTTGTATGACAGTCTCTGGAGAAAGAAAAGTGATGGTGAACTGGTGATCTGCCGAACAATGCTCCATGGATCAACAAGCTTTGCAGGCTTGTAGAGGATCATAGAGCGCAGAAAAGAAGGCAGGGTCGTTTCAGGAGAGCGTCAGGGCCAATGAGGTGCGATATATGTGGTTGTCGATGAGCGGTGAGCGGTTATTTGCCGTTTTGGACCTATCCTACTATCCCCTACTCCTGTGCTGCCCCTCTTCTCTATGGGGCTGTTTTGTATGATTGAAGTGAATAGAAAAAAGAAAAGCAGATACACCATCTGCACCTGGCAGCACTGCCACCTCGTATAGTTGTTTTCCCTCGCTTTGATACGTTCACACGAGGATGTCAACTATACACCCATGATCACAGCAACAGAGTTCTGTTCGTTGATCATGAGCTGAAAGACGGATTGCAGGGCCTTCATCATTGCGATGGAAGAACTCTCCTGACGGTCAGCAAAAACTTAGTGTTTCTCGTAGCGCTTTCACCTTGTAGGCAAAAAGAGTAGGGCGCAATCTCAGTAGGATGTTTCATTATAGGTGGCGTAAAGTCTCGCTACGTATTGTATATCGTCGTGTTAAAGCTCTTCTCTGGATGTTGTTGCTTACGCCTATCGTTTCACTGTTTGTGTCTTCGATGCGCCTTCTGGATACAGAAAAAAAGCTCTTTTGCTGGTGGCGATTCGTGTTGTGCTGATGTGAGCGTACTCACGATGGTAGAAAAAGTCATCAGCCGTTCTGCACGACAATGCGCCGTTTGTATGAAAGCGAGCTTACCCAGGAGGGCTTTTTGTGCTTTTTTCAGCACGATAGGAGGCGTTTCTTGTTGATGTCCAGTGATACTCTGACTCGGGGGTATCGCAGAAAGGACGTGGTATGGCCGTCGATATGCGGTTGTTTCTCCACACCATTCATGCTGCACTTGCAAATCGACAATATCAGCATGCCCAATTTCTGGTTGACTACGCGATCAATCGCGCGCAGCGTGGAGCATGTGCTCCAACAGATGGATCCCGGTGTGATGTCAGTATTGGATTGCATCCTGGCCGTGTACGCGACCGGAATGAGGATTGCGTGCTTGTGGTGCAGGGCGTCCGACCGTCTCAGGAGTCCTTTGGCCTGTTTGTGGTTTGTGATGGTATGGGTGGTCACGCTCGTGGACAGGAAGCAGCTCACCTTGCCCTTCAAACGATGCTCGAAGACCTGCTTGCGCACCTGGAAAGCGATGCGGTTCCTCCTTCCTGGGAACGGGTGCTTGTTGAGAGTATTCAGCAGGCAAATCGATCCATTTACCTTCGCAATCTGTGTCTGGATCAAGAACGAATTGCCGATGGCGTTGCCGTCAGTACCTCGCAAATGCGGCATATGGGCACCACGGTGACCGCGCTTTTGCTCCTGGATCATGTGGCCTACATCGCCAACGTTGGTGATAGTCGCACATACCTCTATCATCACTCACTTCAGAAGATTACTCATGACCATTCTCTTGTTGCCCACCTGGTTTCCGAAGGCGTTCTTCGAGCAGAGGAGATCTACACGCATCCGCAGCGTAACCAGATCACGCGCTCTCTCGGTATCAGGCCCCGGGTCGACGTTGATACGTTTGTGCTTTCCCTCCATGATGACGAAACCTTCTTGCTCTGCAGTGATGGGTTGTGGGAGATGACTCGCGATGACAGAATTGAAGCGGTTCTGGCTACGTCCTGGGCTCGTGCCTCTGTTATGACGAGCTGGCTTGTGCAAATAGCTAACGAGGGCGGTGGGACAGATAACATCGCCTGTGTTGTTGTGCAATTACGCCCACACACCGATATCAGTGCAATGGACACAACACGGCTTGAGCCTATCTGTGACGGCACTCAACCAGCTGGAGTGTGAGAAAGGATGGCCATAGTATCTTCTCTTGAAGCTCTAGTGGCCAGTCACGTATAATGCAGAAGTATGATCCTTATGATTGTTTCTCCCGCGCTCTTTTTTCGAATGGTTTAAAAGAGGCGGAATTTTTATCGGCATATGCGGATGGATGTTCTCAATTGGGCGCATTTCGCTGTGCCTGCATGCAACGTTTCAAGGGAGCAGCGGCATTGATGACGCGTGCATCATCACCGTCCTTTTCATCTCTGAGCGTGTACCAGACGGCGTTGGTCGCGCTCCGTACGGGCATCAGTTGTATTCCCATCATGGCCGATGGAACCAAAAGCCCGGCAGTCAGGTGGAAAGCATTTCAACAAGAGCGGCCCACCCGTAGCCATGCACGGCAGTGGTTTTATGACCACGATCATGGTATTGCGTTTATCACCGGGCAGGTGAGCGGCGGTCTGGAGATGCTCGATTTTGATGATTATCTCATCTATCAGCGATTTGCTGAGCGGATGCGGATAGAAGGATTGGATGGGCTCCTGGAGCGGATCGAACGGGGATACACAGAACGGTCCCCAAAAGGCATTCACCTCTACTATCGTTCTCCATTGCTGATTGAGGGCAATATAAAGGTGGCTCAGCGCCCAATTAACGAGCCTCCCTATGTTGTCAGCTTGATTGAAACGAGAGGGGAAGGTGGCTATAGTATTGGTGCCCCCTCTCATGGAGACGTGCACCCCAGCGGTCTGCCGTATGTTGTCCAGCGTGGACATCTGACCACTATTCAAACCATTGACCCTGATGATCGTACGTTGTTGCTCGCTGTTGCTCGCACCCTTGACGAGATGCTACCGTCTCACAGAAACTCTTCCCAAAAAGGACCGCGACCACAGAAGCAATCCAGACAACGTACCAAGAGGCGTCAGCCTGGTACCATCTTCAATGAACAGGCGAGATGGTCAGACATTTTAGTGCCGCACGGTTGGACATGGGTGCGCACCATTGGGAAAGAGGATTTCTGGCGCCGGCCGGGGAAAACCAGTGGGATCAGTGCCACCACCAACTATCAGGGTAGTGGGTACCTTTATGTCTTCTCTACCTCAACGCTCTTTGAACCACGCGTTGGCATCAGTAAATTTGCTGCCTATACCTTTCTGGAACATGGTGGGAACTTTTCGATAGCAACCAGAGCGCTCGCGGCACAAGGATATATCGAAGAGGAACCATCTCTCTCCCCTTTTGACACTCCTTCCTTCTAGTAGTTACATGTTGTAGTGGATGCCAATGGATGCTGCAGCCAGCAGCTGTTGTGTCCATTGTTATCCCTCTCTTCACAGAAAGAAGCCAGATTCATGGAAACCATAATGTCAATCGTGCAGATCCTGCGCGATGAACACTACGACCACGTCTTGTTGCTGGTCGATCCAAAACTCAAAGCCAGGGTACTGGAAGCGTGGGAACACCAATCGCTCGATGGTCACACGCTTTCAGAGCAGTTTCCCGCCACATCGTTGCCCCAGTGTGCTCAGGAGACCCGGATCTGTATCGCCAGCGTGTTTGATATTCAGACGCAGATTGGTGTTGATATGACGCAGCCGTTCTTTACCCGCTTTGATGCCATCATCCTCTGCGATGGTCCCTCAACCGTTCATGGCCCTGTGTGGCATCAAATCGTTGAGATTTTCACGATCCTAGATGTTCGCATGCTGCAGGTTCGCTCGCTTGTATCAGAAGAAAGCGCCTAATCGCTTATCAAAAATGACAGCATGAGCATGCGCTTTCTGTTCACAAGGTGAACGTCAATCAGCGTGTTTTCTCTCCCCCTTCTTCGTTTTCCCTCTGCCGCATGGTTCTCTTCTTCAAGCACTGCGATGGTTCCTACTTTCCCAGCATCCTCCTTTATTCTCGCTTCGTTGTTCTGTTTCTCGTATGCTGCTGTTTCATTTTTTAAGCTGCTTGCGTCCTCTGTGCCTGGCGCAGTGGTGTAAGCAGCCTTTTTATTGAAAAAACGATAGGTAGTTCCATACCACTTCAAGGAGGCTCTAATGCAACAGGTTTTCTTTACCGTTGGAAAGACGTTCTCTCCACTCGACCTTGCTTCACGCTATCGCGAGTATCAGGTGATTCAATGCCAGCGCGGCGACCAGGCGCTAGACATGCTTCTGTCCCTGAGGCAATTGCAGGTTCCCGTTGTTCTCTTGATGGTGGATCAACATCTGCCAGATATGGCTGGCGTCACCTTCTTAGAACAGGCCAAACACCATGTGCCAACCGCAAAATGTCTGCTGGTCACAGATCAACAGGCGCCGGAATCGTTGGGTGTCCTGCACGTGAAAGTTGATGCTCTTCTGAGCACCTGTGTGCCGCCAGAAGATTTTTTCTTCCCTGTCCTTGATGCGCTGCTTAGCCAGGAGCGTGACGTGGCCTGCTCGCCACTTTTTCATGGGATTCGCGTCACCGGCCATCGCTGGTCGGCGGCCTCTCATCAGGTCAAAGACTTCCTTGCTCGCCATGCGATCCCTTTTCAATGGGTCGATCTTGAAACACATTCAGAAGCGCGGCAAATGGTAGAGCATGGTGGTGCGCCTCTCCAATTTCCCATACTCCAATTTTCTGATGGATCGGTGCTCTCTCAACCGACGCTGGCCCAGCTTGCGGAGAAACTGGGATTGACAATGCACAGCGAGATCCCATTTTACGATTTGATCATCATTGGCGCCGGCCCCGCTGGTCTTGCGTCGGCTGTGTACGGTGCATCGGAAGGATTGCGTACCGCGGTGATCGAACGGGATGTGCCGGGTGGTCAGGCTGGCATGAGCTCTCGTATTGAAAATTACCTGGGATTTCCGATTGGTCTACCGGGAGCCGAGCTTGCCATACGTGGAAGTGCCCAGGCGGCGCGTCTGGGAGCGCATATGCTTTCTCCGCAAGAGGTCGTTGGGATGCGGGTGGCCGACCCCTATCGCTATGTCACGCTTGCTGATGGCAGTGAGCTTGGATGCTATGCGCTTGTCCTGGCAACCGGTGTGTCCTATCGCACGCTTGCGGTGCCTGACCTGGATCGATTGACGGGCAGTGGCGTGTATTATGGCGCTGCGATGACCGAGGCTGCTGCCTGTCAGGGCCGACAGGTCTTCGTTGTCGGTGGGGCCAATTCGGCGGGGCAGGCAGCACTCTACTTTGCCGATTATGCGCAGCACGTCACCCTACTTGTGCGCGGGGCATCGCTGGAAGAGAGTATGTCGTCCTACTTGCTGCAGGAAATTGCGCTCAGGGACAATATTACAGTTGAAACACATACGGAAGTTGCCAGTTGTTTCGGCGAGGAGCACCTCGAGCACCTCCGTTTGCGTGAGAATACTACAGGGACCGAACGGCTCGTTGAGGCTGCCGCTCTGTTCATTTTTATTGGAGCCACCCCCTCCACATCTTGGCTGCCTGATGCATTTCTAAGGGATCAGGCTGGTTTTGTGTTGACAGGCCCGCAGGCCAAAGGGGATCAATGGTCGCTTGATCGCGATCCGCTCCTCCTGGAAACTAGCATTCCTGGCATCTTTGCCGTTGGAGACGTGCGGGCAGCGTCCATAAAGCGCGTTGCCAGCGCTACCGGTGATGGCGCGGTTGCTGTGTCGTTGATTCATCACTATCTGGGCTCACTTCGCTAACTCTCACTGCCTACCATTCCTCTTCCCTATGCCATGTGCCGCAACGCTTCCAGTCTCTACGCTTTTTTTTCACCTGTTTTTCAGGTTGTTCCCCTACATATCCAGTATTCGAAAAGGACGCTTGCACTAGTCAAGCAAGCAGAATATGGAGGATCCATATGTCTCGAAAGCATTCAACCCATGCTTCGCATCATCGTCGTTCCCATCCTACGAAACGTGATCCGGCCATTTCGGCGCAGGATCTAGAAGCCCGGTGGCATTCCTTGAAACTGCTCCCACAGACTAGAGATCATCTTGAGCATCTGCTGCAGGCTGAAGGAGTGGGACTTGCTCTGGCTGCGACGACGGCTCTAGACTTAGAACTGCAACATGAGGAGCAAAAGGTGATCCGATCTGTCTGGGGGTGGATCAGCGAGGAACTCCGGCTGACATTTTTAGAAGAGGGATGCCAGCATATTCTTGAGACGGGTCGGCTTCTGATCGATGCTTGTCTGACCTGGTCCTTTGTGCAGGGGCCGTTCTTGCTGAACTCTATGGCTGCCTGTGTGCTGGCGCTCAGTGTCTTGCTCGTGTTTTGTTGTTTGCTGCTGGCCTATCACCATCATCAGGCATCAAAGTATGGACAGAGTGTGAACGTGCCGCCCCATAAATAGACCTTTCCCTCATCGCACTGCTGTTCTTCTGCGTTTTTCATGTGCTGTCTTTCTCAAACGCCAGGACTAGGAGGATCACATGTCTCGAAAATCAACCAGCCAGATGCGTGGGTTTCCTCAGCATAAGAGTGAGGCAAAAAAAGAACTTCAGGAAATGTGGAGACAACTGGAACTCAAACCGGCCACGCTCCTTCATTTGCAAGAGATTCTGGATGTCTTGGGTGTTGGTGCCGCAAGCAGTATCACAGAGGCGTTGATACGCCAGAAAGGCAAACAGGGACGCCTTGCAGATACTGGAAAAGAATGGGGAACTGAGGTGCTTCGCCTCCTTTCCCTGCAAGGTATGCGCCCTCATCTCATCGACGTGTTTCGCGTGGTGCTCGAGACGCTGTTCACCTGGCATTTCATCACGTTGCCGTCCCTTACCGACGAGGTGCTCAACAATGCAGTAGAGATTGCTCTGGCGGTGCTTTTTCTGGTCATAGCACTGGTAGGCATCTGTCTGCATTGTTGGTATGCTCGTATACGCCCAACATTGAAGCAGCGAAAAGTTCCTCATAGATGATCCCTTTTTTCGACCCCCTATATGCATGCCTTTCGCTTGCCCTGATCTCTCAATCCCACGCGCAACTCTTCATCGTACAGCAAGCCCATTTTTGCCTTTGAAAGGTCAGCCACGATGCATGGAAAGCATTTCCTGCCGTTGATTCGGAGCCCTCCCACACACACTTACATATTCCCTTGCCTGTTTTTGTGTGAGAAACGGTCGGGCAACTCACTGTTCATTCATTCTACGCTGTCCCATGATAAAGATGGTTCGTCACACACTGTTTTTACGGAAAAAAGGAGAAGGAACCCATGTCGAATCCTCATGAAGATACATTATTAACTGTTCAGGAAGTTGCGGCCCAACTACGCGTCGACGACACGACGGTGCGGCGTTGGATTAAGTTCGGTACTCTGGAAGCGGTTTCCCTCCCACATGTAGGGAAACGGCAGGCGTATCGAATCAAGCAGTCAACACTCAATGCATTGCTAGCGTCAGGAACTCCCCTTCAATAAATAGCCAGACGCTCCCATTTCTCTTCTCAAGAGTTGAACTGTTTGTCCTCAGCCATGCAATGCCCGGTTCGTCTGTCGAACCGTCTGGTCGCAGCGCTGTTCTCTCCACGATTGTATTCCTCTGACTCCTATGAGTGAGGTTCTCTCATGATGAAGGTTTTTGGTCAGTTTCTGGCGTGGCCTCGTGCCCCTCCACATCGTGCTCGTTGCTTTTTCTTGGCGCAGCTCATGCTGCGCTTTTTGTATTGGTGAGACATGTGTGCATCGCATTCACACACAAGGAGTGAAAGAATCATGAGCCATATTGAAGAAGGAAAAACACATCTCGTATTCAATGGACTGCCGCCATTGCTCCAGCAAGGCGATGTGTCTGCTGCGGCACAGCATCCCTGTATGAAGCTTCTTCACCAGGCAGTGGTGTTGACCGCGAAGCAGTACGATGGCGAGGTCCGGTCCTCCTACTACACCTATTATGGAGTAGAACAACCGGCAAATACCGGGCTGGCCCTCCATATTCCGATACGGCCTGGGAAGCCGAGAGGAGAAGCGTTGCCGCGTGGCATCGGGTTGGTCATCGATGAAACGGGCGCGCTGAAGTTCCTGGGGGATCCCTGGGCTGTGGATGAGCACTTCTATCAGCAGGTGCAGCAGGTGATTGTCCAAAAATACACGGCTCTTGCCCACATGGCGGTACTCAAGCAGATGAACTACCAGGTGAGCACCCAGCAGATGGATGATCAGATTACGATTACAGGAGGAATCTATGCAGCCTAAAACAATTCATATCACCGTAAAGGAGGATGGGTCGTACACCACCGATTTCAGCAACTTTTCTGGCGCCGACTGTCTGGCTGCAGGGAAACAGATGCATACCCTGCTGGCTCAGTTTGGCGTGCAACCTGAGCAAACGGCCATGACTCCCAAGCCAGAACTGCTGGGCGCAGAGGGCTTACTGCAGGAACTCAATGCTGCATTTGAGACCGATCAAGAAGCACACGTGGAGGGATAAGCGATGACCGCACCAGAATTTTCTCTCCACCTGCCATCGGAATGGTCGGGCATTATCGGTGGAGATGACACGCTAAGGGAGGCGGTACGAGCCCCAGTGCTTCATGTCTCGATCGACGCCGATGCCTCCTACAAAATTGGCACCTGTGAACACTGTGTGCTGTGGGAACAGGGGCGCCCTGATCGAGCATGGGACGCCGATGGCGACAAGGATCTTGATTTTGATCGTGATCGATACTTTGCTCTGCTCGAAGCACTGGGTATCGTCATGACTGAGTGTCAGGCCTACGTTTGTCCCTGACAGGGTATAGAGAACTATGCGTGTAGCGGGAAGATGGCCACAAGCCATCTTCCCATTTTTGTGTTGAAGGAGAGAATCATGATGGATCAGCAGATGCAGGAGGCACTGCCCGCCTGGTATCGTGAATTTAGTACGCTCTTTGGCGCAGGCGCAGGCCACTGCTTCATTCTCTATGGCGATGTCCATGGGGTCACCTCTTTGCGGGGGGCATCACAATTGCGCTTCATGCAGGGTATCCTGCATACCGAGCGCCGGACTATCATCGCGTATTATCACCGTGCCATCGGGATCACATTCCCGCTGCCCTCGATGCGTACCGAGGCTCTGGCACTCCTGGGCCCTGACTGGACGGTGCCCACCTCTGACGATGATCTTTCGGCGGCGTTAGATGCCGCTGGCCTTTCTAGTCGCACGGCGCTAGCAAGTGATGTCTTCAGTGGTGCGCGTCGGCCACGGGAAGCTCTGGCCATTTTAGAAGCGCTGCTTCGCGCCGGGGGGCCGGAAATGAGAGGGCGTGTGGCCGTCATTCTAGATGGCGCCGATCTCATCTGTCCAGCAACCAGTAAGGCAGTGATGAGAGATGATCAACTGTCGGTTCTGGCCACACTTCAGTACTGGGGATTGGATAGTAGCCTGGGGAAGCAGGATAACCCGGTGTTTCTACTGACGCCTCGACTGAGCGATCTGCATCCCGACTTACGCACGAGTAGCAGTGGCTATAAAGTGATCGAAGAGTCGTTGCCCGATGAGCAGACGCGCCTGTCCTATATCCGCTGGTACCTTGAAGAGCACCGCCGAGAGGATCCGATTGCGCTGGTTGACCTGACAATGGAGGATCTTGCTCGTAATACGGCGGGGCTGGACCTGCGACAGGTCGAAGATATCTTGCTGTTAGGGGCGACCAGTGGACGTGACGGCGAGACAGCAGGAGTCACGCGTCTGCTCGTCAAGACGCGCAAAGATGCGATTATTCGCCAGCAGTATAGCGAGGCCATTGTGATGCTCGATCCCTTGCCCGAAGGGTTCGCAGGCCTTGGAGGCATGGAGCAGTTGATCGAGTTTACCCGCGCGGAAGTGATGGCTCCCCTGCGGCAGGGATGGCGTCGGGATGTGCCGAAAGGCATTTTGCTGGTAGGTCCTCCTGGGAATGGAAAAACGCGCTATGTGGAGGCTGCGGCGAAGGAACTTGGGTATAACGCGCTTGCTCTGCGCATGGCCAATATTCTGGGAGGGATCGTTGGCACCTCTGAACGCAATCTGCAGGAGCTGTTTGATGTGGCACGGAGCCTTGCCCCAACCATCCTTTTTATCGATGAAATTGATCAAACGCTGGTCTCCCAGCGCGGCAATACCTCGGGGAGCCCGGTGGCTGCCAATCTGTTTGGGGCGCTCCTGCAATTTATGGGAGATGAGTCCTTACGCGGTCGGGTCATCGTGGTGGGTGCGACCAATCATCCCGAGTTGCTGGATGCGGCACTGCTTCGACCGGGTCGTTTTGATGTCGTGTTTCCGGTGCTATGTCCTGACCCGGACGCGCGCCGAAGCATGCTGATGGTACAGGCTCGCCTGCAAGAGGCGACCTTCGAGCCGGAGGCCATTGAGCTGCTTGCCGGGCAAACGCACAATTATAGCGCTGCAGATCTGGAGGCACTGGTGAAAGAGGCGCGTTTACTTGCTCGTTGGAATGGGCGCTCGACTATCAGCGTGCAAGATGCTCAAGATGCGCTGGAAAACGTTCGACCTGTCACGTTGACGCTTGTTGAATCCTTCACCCGTCGGGCACGCGAGGCTTGCAATAATCTCCGCTTTTTACCTCCTGGCATGGCTGCTCAGGAACGGGAACGCCGACGTGCTGGCGTCTCGGGAAATGAGCAGGCTGCAGGACCTGTCACCTCCCTTTCAGAAGCGCGTTCGTCGCGTCGCATGTAGTGCTTTTCCATAATTGAACAATGTACATGTATTGTTGTGGTTTGTTGTTGTCTCGTTTTTCCTATGAGGAGCGAGATGCGTAGGCAGTGCCTGGAAATGGCGTCTCTGCTAAATGCGTGTTTCCAGATGATATCCGAGGTTTTTTATGACAAACAACAACCAGCCTCTCCAATCCGAGCAAGGAGGGTCCCATCCCGAATCACAGCGAAGACAGACGATTGCTACGCTTTTTGGTGCACGCTCGTTTGAGTTGATTGATTGGCGGCGCCTTCTTCAGGATGGTGTGCTCGTGCGATTGCATATTCGACGTTGTCGATTTTCGACGCGCCTGGTGCTCGAAGACATTGGGGTACGGGTTGAAGATGAGACGGTGAGGGAAAAACTGTCCAGGTGGCTTGTTCTCGGCGAGAAGCGCTTACTACCGATCGCGTATATGAAGGCCCTCGCGCGCATAGAAAGCGGTGCCAGGCATGCCCTGAAGGAGCGATCATTCCGAACCGAGCTCGGAGCATTTGTTCCCTCGTCGGCCTATGTCGCCTGGCGGGATGCAACGGAGTCGTTGAAAGTGCAGTATGACGCGTTGCGTGATGATATTGTCGCCAATCATCGCATTCTCACCCGTCAGGTGCTGGCTGAATATGAAGTGATTGCGGCTGACACCTATCGGCGTTTGCGCGGAACCCACCCGGAACTGATCACAGAAACGCAAGAACGGTTTGTCGCCACCTACTGTAATCGAATTAGTGCTCAGATTCCGTCCCCAGAGCACATTCGCGAAACCTTCGATTTTCGATACGTGCTGATCGATAGCTTCTCACAGCTTGGGCCTACGGGGGTGAACCATGACGTTTCAGATGACCATGAACGTGAGGATGATGGGGATTCGTTCTCTGTGGATCTTGCCCGATCGCAGGCCCAAGGGCGAGAATGGCAGCGTTCTGTGCTTGAGCATGATCTGCGCATGCATGCGCAGGAACGTGTTGATTCCGCCCTCGATAGTTTTCTTTCATCGGTTGTCAGCCAGTTGCGTCATCTTACCTACACGGTTGCCTGTGATGTGCTCGCCACGCTCCAACGGCGCTCGGGAGAAAGCTTTGCCTATCAATCGGTCAGACAACTGGATAATCTGCTCACGCAGGTACGGGCCTTGAACTTTTATGGGGATGCCGAGATTGATCGCATCATGGATCAGATTCAAGAGATCGTCGAGGAAACCCCGGCGGAGCGTCAGTACAGCCTTGCAGATATTGAGCGCACATTGCGTGCGATCGCGACGGTCACACGATCCACCTTGCTCGATCTGGAAGAGGAGCCGAGGCTGGCCCGTGAGATTGCGATTCCTGATGTGCCGACTGAGACTGCTGTCCGTCAGGCGCGGGCGGAACTCGGCCTGGAACTGGATGCGACACAGTTTACTCTTGCGGCACAGGTCCGAGCAGAAACGCGTGCCAGGCGAGCAGAAATCGGAGAATACGGCATGCAATCCCTCTGGAGCACGATTGAGGACGAGACGCCACGAACCCACCGTACAGCCTAGCCATGCCATGTTCACACACAACCGAGGGGAGACGGTTTCTGCCTGATCTCATGTATGGGAACGATCTCAGGTAGCATGCCGGAGATCGTTTCACCAGGAGCAACCCATCTGTGGCATGCTGCACGCATCCCTCTGCGTCCAGACCCATTTCATTTCTCTCAAGATAATCAACTATGTTCCCAATGTGAGCAGACAGCCTTCCAGGGCTGTCTTTTTTTCTTTCCACTTGAAGAGAAATTTCCTGTTGCTATCGCATCGGAGTCTCGTACCGCCTTCTGGCGGAGAAAGGATGGATCTTATGAATGAGAATATTCCAGCTGTAGCGATCTTAAAACGCGATCATGCGCACATTGGACCATTGTTTGAACATCTGCTTGCCCAGATGCTGGCTGATAAAGGGATCAGCACCGCAACCATGCGCTACCTGGCGCATCAGTCTTCTCATTTTCTTGGGACGCTGTTTGGGCATGTGATCCTGCGTTCTCCCTCGCTCCAGGCGCAGGGCCAGCTCTTGCGTCAGAGTCTCGCGCACCTGTCTGTTCCTCAACCTGAGTACCAGGGAACCCGGCGTGAGAATATCCAGGTGGATGCAAGCTGGGAGAACAATCGTGAGGCATGTGGATTACGTGGCGTCACCTGGCGTGGTGCGGCCGGGGCTTACACGCGTGCGGGTCTCAGGGTTCCGGCCCAGGTTGGACTAACAACCCGCATTGTGATTATTGGCGCCGGTGCGGCCGGGCTTCTTGCAGCTCGAGCCCTGCTCGATGTGGGATTCGTCAATGTCGTGCTTCTCGATCAATCGGGCCAGTGTGGTGGCGTGTGGAATCAGGATTTTCTGCGAGGAGCATCCAGAGCGAACCCGTTCCCGCTGCGCTTTGAGGAATACCAACTCGATGCTGCTCCGGGCGCGGGTCATGCTGTGATGGAATGGTTGCACATGATTGCGCGTGGAAGTAGTGAGAAACTACCGACGGTTATCAAAGCGCGCGTTCTTGCGGTGCAACCAGGGGATGTCGGGCACCGCATCTGCTATGAAGATGTAGCTGGCCGTCACCACGAGATCATGGCGCCCATTGTGATCAATGCGCTTGGGGTTGGTGAACCGCTTTCTCCCTCACGGCCAGGTGTGATGACCACGGATGTGGCGCCGCATGAAACAGGCATCCGCTGGCAGCAGGTCTGGACGCGGGAGCAAGCGCGGCGCTATCACGGACGCACGGTGCTCTTTGTCAGTCTGTCCAACTCAACGCTGGAAATGGTCAAACTGATTCAGCACTTCAACCGTACTGGATTGCACATCGATTATCGGATTCTCACCCATTACCCTGACGAAGCGTTAGCTGAGCCTGGGAGGGTAGTGATGCATCATGGCCATAAGATGCGCCTGTATCGTAGCCCCGAGAAAATGCAGTTGCTTCGTCTGGCTGGAGATCTGCCAGAGGTTGCCGCGGCATTTGAAGAAGCACGTGATACCGGCCATATTGTCTCGCATGTCATGCACTGGTCCCTGGAGCATGGTGAGCAACGGCAGGCCGTGGCGATACAGGAAGATGGGGTCGTGCAGCGGTTTCCCTATGAGGAGCTCTACACACTGATTGGTTATGCTCCCAAAGCTGATATGCTGCGGGAAATGGGGTTGAGTGTTAACCATCCCTATCTGGGAGCCGTTGACCTTGACTATGACTCTGAAGTCCAGCGAGCGCCAGGGGTTGCGGGGCGGGCTCGTCTCTATCCTGGCTACTTTTGCCTGGGCATTAGAAATGCCTTTAATATGAATGAAGTGCTCTTACCCGGCCTCCTGTTTCGTCTGCCCGATGTTGTCGCAGGGGTCATCTTGCGATCGATGGAATACCTCCTGCGCAGCCAGCAGTGCTAACGCTTCACCCCACTGCACTGAGAAATGGCTCCCATCCTCCCTACACGATTGCTCTATCCCTCTTCATGGCAGAAACGCATGCTCTCAACCTGTTGATATATCGTCTTCTTTTTCCTGGAGCATCTCCAGTGGGACGGTATGTGTAAGACATCTCAAACAGCATGATCGTGAGGATGACGCATTGCTGTAGGCCTGTTGTTCTGCTCTGCATTCAGCATGGGATGCTTTTTCTAGAACTTTATATATATCCATGTCAGAAGGCCTGCCATGTTCTGCATAGAACGTGGTGGGTCCTTTTTGTATGAAAGGAGATCTATCATGAACGATCTACGTTCAGAGGATGCCCGCAAGGGTGTCCAGGAAAAACGCAGACAAGACGATCTGGTCGTTGATCTCTCGCTTTTATTCGCGCGTGCCATGCGGGCGAATCCCAATACCTGTTTTGATAATGTGATTGATATGATGGTGCACTACTTGCCTGAGGCGTTTTCGGCGGCCGGGAAACTGGTCGAGGGCTGGTATGTCGTTGATCTTGAGGACGAGGTGGTGCTTAACGAGCATGGGTGGTATACACTGCCTGATGGTCGGATCCTTGATCCAACGGTTGTGATTCTTGTTCCTCCCGAGCGGCCAGTCTACTACTTTGCAGGTGTCGAGCGTACCTACCAGGAGGTGAAAACGATTCTCCAGCAAAAAGAGGCCTGGTTCCCCTATATCCGATGTGTCGGAACCTATGGAGATGATGGATTGGGTCATCCTGATTATGCCGCGGCGTACGAGGCTGCCAGGAAAAAAGCGTTGGCACTTGCTCATGCCAGCAAGCTACCAAAACGCATGACGTTTTTAACCGCTCAGGATCTTGAGGAGCCCCAGGAAGCTATGGGGCTACAGGTGCGCCTCTTTATCGTTCAGGAGGAACGGTAAAGAGAAAGGACGGAGCGGTGAGGAGCAATCAAGTTCATGAGATTATACAGGCCCATTGAAAGCAGGCAGTATGTATTGCCGCGGTTTGGAGGGTCATCCTGGATGTTGTCACCAATGAGCGTGGCCTGTGGCCATACAAGAAGGAAGTGAAGAAAAATGTTGGTGTTGCGGCGAAAAGTTGGCGAAATCCTGGTGATTGCTGGCTTCATTAAGATAGCAGTGCTTGGTGTCGAAGGGGAGCGAGTCAAACTTGGCATTAGTGCGCCACCCGACGTCTCGATTGTCCGAGAAGAGCTCCTGTCTACTGAAACACAACCAGGCCAGGATACGCAGAATGCATCAGAGTAATTGTTTGGCCAGTGAGCGGTATATTGACGAGCTATAGTTGCTATCACGTTAAAAAGGAGAACAAAGTGAAGAATATTGACATGAATGTTGAAGGCGACAAACTGATCATTACCGTTGATTTGACCCAGGAATACGGCTTCTCAGCAAGTGGCAAATCAATCACCATCGCTAGCACAGATGGGAATGTTTCCATACCAGGACATGAGCAAATCAAAGCTGGCGTGAACATCTATCGTCCCCGCTCCAAAGACCCCCGCTAGCGGTTGTCACAGAGCTGAACAAAAAGGGTCTGCAAGGATATTCCTCCTTGCAGACCCTTTTTGTGTATAGAAATGATACAGGTTCTGAGGAACCTGAGGAGGAAAAGCAAAATGACGTATCATGACCCTTTTCAGATTGGAGCTCCGTGGCCTGCATTTATTCAGAAGGATAAGGAAGGCCATTTCTATAGCTATATAGAAGGAAACCATCTACTCGTGTTATCTGAATCGCAGATTTCACAGAGTCGTATCAGCGCTGTGCAGAACAATCGGGTAGAGCTGGCCCTTTTCGTGCAAGAGCATATCCTGTTTCTATGCTACCACTTTCATGGTTTCTCATCGTGGGGAGATATCCCATATAACTGGCACCTGTTTGGGAATGCATATATGCATGTCGTTCCTCCTGAGGTTGCTCCTGGTGAATATATCCCCCTTCTTGTGGTACTGGTAGATGGGACGAGTGATCGCATTGTGGCGCGGCGCGGACTCCGGCTTCCTCCACATTTTGGGAAAACGTTGCATGATGCGTTACGAGCGCAAGCCATGGCACCTTTTAGTTACGGACGCTTTCATCTGCAAGTGTTACATATCCATCAGGAGTTTCCACTTCCTGAAGACCTGCTCACAAAGGCTCAGGCCTCCTGTGTGTTCGATGCGATTACTACACAGCGCGATCGCTCTAATTGACGATGTGGTGGCTATGAGCACGAGTGGACGACATTAGGGGGAGATGAGTCTTTTGCTGTTTGAATAGAGAAAGAACTGCTCCCACACAGGGTCGTTCTTTCTCTACGATGCGCCAGTTGGCATCTTAGAAAAAAGAATGGTATGGTAGGAATTGAGGAGAGCAGGTATCCCAGGCATCAAGTCATCTTCTGACAGCTTTCGTGTAACCGCTTTTCATCTGGCAGCATCGGACAGGTTAGTTGCTGTCTATGTTTTCTATCAGCAATTGACGCCCTTGTTTATCGTAACAGGCAAACGTCATACGATGCGTATCCACGGTCCATTTTTCGATGCCGCTGTCCGCTAGTCCTTGAGACATTTCCAGATAGCTTGTCTTTCCCTGGTTATGCAGGTCGAGGTGCGCTTGCACTTTTTCACTATCGCTTTTATTACAAATGGAAAGCGTGTCGTGGACCGAAGGAGAGGCAACCTTATGCCCATCCCTGCCGAAAAATTCGGAATGGCCGTCAGTGAGGTAGGAATCATATTTTTCTACACCTAACGCCTGAAGCGCTTGCACGTACTGAGAGAAGCTCTCCATGGCGCCAAGGCGATCATGTATCTCATTAAGTTGTTCAAGTGTAAACATAGGACATTCTACCACGACCGGGAGGCTAGCAGCTACAGGTCACGTTTCTTGCTTTCTTTGTACCTGTACCATGCAAAAAAATTTTGCCCTTTTACTGATGAGCTTAGTGGTTTGTGCGAACTGTCGCTTTGATCTGGGCAATATGTCTCGGCGGTTAAGCTGACCTCAGGCGCTGCCTTGTATTTGCCCCTTACGTTCACGGAAGGACGCGAATGCCGTTTGATCGAGCGCCCAAAACATCCTTGCGGGTGCCTTGGGCGCTCTGGATGCGCTCCCCGAAGGGACCGCGTTATCTCACAGTTGGCTCTGCTTCCCATGTCAGGGAACTGGTCGCATCGCGATTAGCGCAAGGCCATTATGCATGCTGCTCAATTGAACCATCCTGAAGAATGAGTTGAGGAAGGTTTTTGCTTCACCTACTATGAAGGTAAAGTACGGCTTGTAATCTCATCGCTCTCTATTTTCAAACGAGCCTAGGATGTGATCCTTCCGTGAGAATTGACTGATCCATTGTGCGGGTATAGTGAGAGGTAAGCACTACACTTCACCATGGAACCGTATTCTGGGCCATATGTATGGAGCCATAATCCTCAAGCAGAAAGGAGAACCACTTTGAAATACAGAGGTATACGTATCACACTTTCCGTCATAGAAGTATTGATTGGATCGGCTGCCGTTGATGGTGGTATCGCTCTTCTGACTGACGCGTTTCACTTTGATAGATGGCTGCCGGTTGCCTGGTTGCAAGGTACGCCTTTCAGTGACTACACCATCCCTGGATTGTTCCTCTTACTGGTCGTTGGTGGGGGGATGCTCCTGGCTGCAACCACGGTCTTCATTCAACGCGAATGGCAGGAAAAGGCTAAGGCAAATAATAGTGGCTAAATAATTAACAAAAAGACGCACCTGCTGATGTTATTCGTCGAGAAGGTATGCATAATAAAGTAGGTCCTTTAATTTTTCTTTCACTTCCTTTAAATGATTTTCTGCCATGTTGGGTGTAAAAGGAAGAGCACCAATTTTCCCTTTATTTTGTGTATGGATTTTGCTTCCTGGGAAAAAAATATATGCGCTACTCACAACGTCTTCTAGGCTAGATTTTCTCAAGGTAGTGTTATACTTTTTATATTGAATACTATTATAGTAGGTATTCATCTTGTTCATATCTTCTTGCTTCGGGTAAATTCCGTTTGCCTCTTTTTTCCAGCGATATTTCGCGTCAAAAATTAGTATATATAAAGGCACTTCGTTTTTGTAGACTTCGATTGCCATATCTGGTGTCAAAGGATTGTTGCCATAGTTTGTGTTTACCAACGCGGAACGATTAATAACAGTTGATTGATTGGGGTAGATCGGCTCGTATTTGAATTCAACGCGATTGTCTTCTTTTGCTAGAATGATACTTGCTTCGTTTCGATGTACATCAAATTGAAAGTATGTTCTTTCAACCTGATAAAAAGTGGTGTTTGAGATCATTCGATAACCGACTTTTAGTAGCTCAGCAATAATTATTTGGGTAATGTTAAAAACACTCCACATTTCATAAAGTGTGCTGACTCTATGTAAAGCAAGGGCCGTTATGTATTTATCTGTGTTGATGGTCGTCTGTAGGCGCTGTTGGAACTGCAAATAAAGCTGATAGAAACGGTTATAATGTGGATTTTTGAGTAGCGGTTGCGTTGCGTGACTCGCCAAAGTTGTAACCTGAACCTTCTCGAGAAAACGCTCGTTGCTCCAGCTAATACAGCGTTGCTTCATAGTCTGGCAATCTCTGATGACATGTTTGAGCTTCTGAACTTTCCCCTCGTCTTCCTTATTATGATAGCGAGCAAAAACATCTTCAGCTCTTTTTTGCTCTTTTTCGGCACGTTCTTGTATATTGTTAAGCTTAGTCACCAGTTGATCGCGCAAAAAAAGCTTCAATAGGCGGTTTTCATGATTATCATAACTCAAATTGCTCACTGGCACCATCCAGTGTTGTGGTAGATGTATTTGTCCCGTCTGATTTGGTCGCAAGTTTATTTTTGCTCCTGGCAGAGGCATTACATCGCTTGAGAAATGAGATATTTCTTGCAATTGTTGTGGTATGCTATGGCTTTGCAATGTAGCATAGGGCTTTCGACGGATACAAGAAAGTATGTCCTTCATACGCTCGATAATTAATTTTATTTGCTTATAGTCATGAAACGCTGATGTTTCTTCGCTACGTAGAGAATAATCCACCTTTTCTAATGCGGGTGAGTTTAGTTCAAAAAGTAAGTCAATAGCTATCTTACTTAAATCACTTTTCATTTTTTCATAGATGTGCTGAGTAAACTTGTGAGGATAAACTCTAATAAAAGTAATGTGCTCTGGATGATTCGAAGCTTTTACGGAGATTTGGTAGAGTCCTGCATAATGTTTAGTATTCCATGTCCAGACTCCGCGGATGGCTGTCTCTAACTTCTGATCGTCAATAAATATGACGGTATCATCAGGCCCGTGAGAGGTGAGCCTGATTGTATTTTCTCGATATTCTCCAATCTCGAGTGCTTGATTCTCTGTCCCTTGTTCAAAGTTTAAGGGGTTTCCATTGATTGTCAGCCAGTTATTAACGCCAGAAACTTGTGTATCCATCACGTTTAAGCCTATTCTTCATTTCAGTTAATCTTCGTTCCGTACGTGTCAATTTGTTACTCTTGCTAAAAGCTAGTAGTTCATTGAGCATTTTCTCGATATTTTCTGTGCCTCGAACTCGGGGGAGTATGCGTTGTTTAACCTGAAGGTCAAAGGCAACTTGAGTATCGAGCAGGCCATTGTTATTGGCCATGTAGAGCCCTATTTCATGCAGAATACGATAGCCAATGCCAATGTCAGCTTGTTTGAGTATTTTATTGATCTCAATAATCGTTGATTGATAACTTGTGTCTGGTTTTTTTACTTGATAACTTTGCCAGGCTTTTGCTGAAACCCTCAGTGGATCGCTTGTTTCCCGGGGCTCTGGGATTTTTTCAAGGTCGACATTGAAGAATTCAATAGTATTAGCGCGATCGATTACCTTATCACTGATTGGTTGGGTGGTCTCATCAATGTTAATTGTGCCAGTGAAAAGAAGGTTCTCCGGCAAATAGATTTCAGTGAAGATATTTTCTTTTTTCTCTCGCTCTAATTGAGCCTGGGCCCGTTTGCTAAGTAGCGATATGCACCTATCTTTTGGCTGATCTTCTTCCATGGCGCTGAGAAATTGCGAAAAATAATATTCTACATGCGCTAGATTCATTTCATCGAGACAAAGACTATAAAGATTCCTTTGGTCTTTCATCGCGTCCATGATGAACTCAACCGCAGGTTCTGTAATGTATTCTCCAGTTACCGTGTTGAGATAGCCTAAGAGATAACGATCGTCGTTCCAGTTAGGCCGTACTGATAAACGTTTAAAGTGTTGTTGTTGTCCCAATGCTTCGGTGTAGAGTTGAGCTAATTTTGATTTGCCTGTTCCAGAGAGGCCTGCTAGAATGACAAATGGTCGTGTTTTTAGACAGATATGATAGTTATAAAGTGCCTCATCTTCAAAATAGTAACCTTTGTTACGAATATAGTCTTTAACATAATCCAACACTTCCCTCTCATCAAATATAATGTCCTCTTCCTCTGCTTGATCAATTTGCCTTGATGCAGTAGATGTTGATGCCGCTTGTTCTGGAGAAAGAATTGTTGTGCTTGAGAGGATCCTCATCAGGCTAGTCATAGCTTTAACTTCTCGCTTTGAGATTTGTGTAAAATCTCCTTTTGTTTGGTCCTCAGATAGAAGCAGGTTGATTGCTGGAAGTGGAATAGCTTGTTGGTAAATTACTGATACTTTTACTACAAATGTTCCATGGTCCCTATTCATTTTTACCACTATAAATTCGTAAGGAAGAATGCATTTCTCCATCTTATGTAAAAGAAATATATGATCATCAATTTCAAAGGGGAAGAATAGATCCCCAGGAAAACTTAATGTAAGTTCTTCATTCAAAGGATAAAGATGGCGAGAAGTAATGGCCCTATTTTCAACCGAAAAAAGGTAATAATTCATGTCGTATCCCTTCGTATGTAAAGGTAGAATAGCTATCGGCTATGCTCTTAAACTTTTGGCTTTGCCTAAAAAAGGAAGATCAGATAGCTATACACACTACTATTGCGATAGCCTGGAGTGTACTACTTTTTTCAAGGCTATTTATTATTCCATAATAATTTGTTGGAGGCGCTTACGTATCAGCTCTTCGCGTGCAGCAATGAACTCTCCAAAGTATTCAAAGCTCAGCAGCTGATTATCTTCGGGTATGAGATGGCATTTTTTGTAACTTTCATCTCGAGACTTAATCCAATCTTCAAAGGGCTTGTTGGCTTTCTCCTGGTTTTCATTCGATAATAGTAATTGCAGATTGCCGATTCGATTAAATTTTTCAAGATATTCCTCGCGTTGATTTTTACCGAGGTAGGTATTATTGAGTTTAGCTGGCTGGAATAATGATTTCGGGAAGATATGATCCTGCTGATAGGAGATCGTGCTCCAATTAGTAATGTCATACAGTAGAGACAGTGCTAGAAATGTTAATGGCTTCCCGTATGAAAGGTTCAATATATCATTGATCCCCTCTTCGTCTAATGAAACTTTCCTTCCTGCGCGTCTTAATTCACCGTTCAGTGCTCTTGCTGGGAAATCATCACTATGTTGTGCTTGTTCAATAATTACGCGTC
Source organism: Dictyobacter formicarum (assembly GCF_016587435.1). The sequence goes on along the minus strand of NZ_BNJJ01000001.1, from coordinate 379,404 downwards.
GAGCCGCTGTCAATGCTCTGTCCGATTGTCCACTGAATGTATTAGAAAGCAGTACTGTAAGTAACCATTTGCGTATAATAGACGCATTCTTTACTTCGAAAGATGAGCTTCCTAGAAAGTTGGCGTTTGGATGCATATAGATATAGTAAATAATGGGAATAATAGCGTTTGCGCTGGTTAACGTTTCACGGTCAATACCGAATGAGTTAATTAGGTTAACCGCCGCTTCGATTGAAATACAAATTTTATTCCAATTTTGATGAATGCGTGCAAGGTTATGATTATTAAAGTTTGCAACTTTGTAGTAGACTGGTAAATCAGATAGCACAAGGCAAGTCTTCATAACAAAGTCTTTCTCAAAGTCGTTCTTTCTGCTCAACTGGTTGTTAAGTCTATCTACAAAGGCATATATCTCATCACGGGCATTCATATTTCCCCATTTTGCTGTGACCATAGAAAGTAAGAGATCCGATTTGCTAAGCTTTGTGCCGCCTTGATTCGCTCTGACGAAGATGGTCAATACACGATCGTAGTCTTGATCCTGCTCAGTATAGTAGGCTATGTTATGTTTAGTCCAGATTGCATAGTGGAGGTAATCTAGATTTTGCTGGAATAATTTTATCTGATTTTTCGTCGTAGTATCCGGTAGTTTTTCCATCTCTTGCTCGCGGAGTTGATGAAACTGATTGAAATTGATACCACTCAAAATCTTTCCCACTTTAAACCAGTATGAAGTCCCATCTGGCTCTGGAGCATTCTCTAGGAAGCGGAACCCAAAACGGATACCTTCCTCTGTATCTTCGGGTCCAATTTGGGGATCCTTTAAAAGATCGAGATAAAGGCTTTGTTTAACCCATGCTTTAGGATTGTTCCATTGTAAATACTGTTTCTTGATCGTGTAGGATCCTTTTAAGCCTATGTAAAGGGATGTCAGGCGTTGTTGCCCGTCAAGGATCAGTGTCAATGGATCAATACTTGCTGTATTGGCTAGCTCATTATGAGTGCCACCCTGTTTATAGTGCTGAATAAAATGGTATACGTCCCACTTATCTAGATTCTCTGGCTTTATTTGCCAAAATAAAAAAGAACCAATGGGATATTCGCGCATAAGAGAATCAAAGAGTTGTATTATCTGATCAGGATGCCAGACATATTCCCGCTGAATGGCTGGAAGGAAGTAGTTGGTGTTAAGGCGTGGCAGAATATTTGCGATGGTTTCAGTTTGATAACTCATGCTTTGAAATCTCTTTCTATTGGTATTGGGTCTTTACGAGAACGCGGTAATGTGGTCATTGATTTTTGTTCTGCTTGTCTTGCATAACTTGTAATCTTCCGATAATTTCTTGGAGTAGTCCCGTATCCTTTAGCTCAGCAAGTTCTCCTTCCAACTTACTGCTAAGATCCTTTACTTTTTTGATCCTGTTGCGCCTTCTCTCGTATTCCAAGCTGTCAAGGTTACGCTGTATTGTTTTGGGATCAGGAACTGTAAAGGTAATTTTATCAGGACCGCTAGATATGATTTCATCAATTTCTTTAAATAATGCTTTAGCTTTTCCACCAGTGCCCGTTAATATGCACCACCCTCTCGTTCTTGTCATGGCTGTGAATGCCTGATTTCTGTCTTGAACTATTAGTTTGGGGTTGGTATCTACCTGATCAAAACCCATAACATATACAACAGATGCCTCATTTCCTTTGGCTCTGAAGATACCTGCTAATGTTACTTTGCCTTCCTCGTGAAAGATTTCTTTATTTCCTTTTTTGCCTGCGATAATAACTTGGATTCCCCTTTGGCTTAATTTAAAGTCGAGTTTATTGAAACTTTCGTGCATCTGTCTCCAATCCAGACAAACGACAGCTATTTCTTCTGGTCGTAGACCATCAACTTTTATGTTCGTTGCTATTTGTCGAGCTATCCAATCTAATTCCTCATTCCTGTCGTTAAATGCCTGCCACTTAACTAAATTTTCATATCCAACAAGTGTTTCCAAACGGTGAGGCGAATTGTCTTCTGGCCTTTGTATTGTGACTTTTTGTCCCGGTTCAAATTTTCCCTCAACGATCCTATATCCAATATCTTCCCAACCTCCTTGAGTGGGTATAAATTGCACTGCTCCTTGCGCTCTTTTTAGTCCCATACCAAATATGTGGGCTGCTACTAAAACAGGTCGTGGATTACGATAGCATCGATATAAAACCAGGTCTTTTTCAACTTCTTCGTTTTCTCCAATTTTGTAAGTTCCCTCAAGGTCGACAATTGGAGATCCATCTTTATTTGTACCGAATATTTCTATGGTTGTTGGTATAGAAAGACTTTCTAAGCTTTGAACCTCATCATATGCCCAAATAAGCCGTTTAGGAGACTTTAATGTTACATAACAAAGTTTGTAAAAGTCGAAGTGAAAGTCTTGTGCTTCATCGATAAGAATTGCGTCATAAATAGGTGGTATCTTTTTTTTGTTATCTAGCAGTTGTTTACAACATCGTCCTAATAGTTCGCTTTGCTCCTTGAACTTAAATGAATTTTTCGCTTCAGAAAAGGTGAGTGGCTCTACATCCAGATTTTTAGCAATGAGGCTATAAAGTCCAGGAGCATCTTTCCCTCCCCATCCATGAAGAATATGAATTTTAGTCCAATCTGGTTCTTTTCTGTCTGATAGATGTGACCAGTTTTTGTAAAAACGTGTTATGAGATTTTTTACTTGCCCAAATAGATTGCGCGTATAGAATGTATAAGCAATCTCCCATTCAGGATGTTCAATATGCATTGCTGCAACTTTCATACACATAACAACAGTTTTGCCAGAACCTGCAATGCCTCTGATACGTTGTGGACCTTCTGGAATTTTTAGAGCTATGCTTTCTTGTTCACTATCAATTAATTGTATTTGTTCCTCAACATTCTGAAGATAAGCTGCTTTTGTGTCTGGCTTTTGAGCAAATGATCTTTGCTCTCTTTTTAAAATATTTGAGCCTTTGAGAATACTCAATGCAATCTTCCAACTTTCCTCCGTTAAAGGCATCTGTTGTTCCTCTTCAGGAAGTTTTTGTAAACATGCCTTGAGCAAAGCAGGTTTCAAATCCTCAGCAAAAATGATATGATGGCTTTTATCTAAATTATGACTTAGGCCTCTCTTTTCCCACTCTGATCTATATATATTTGGTAAAGCTAAAAATAAATGCCCCTCAATTAAGTTATTTTTTCCATTTCTCAGGCGTTTTTCACGAGTAAAGTGGCTCAAGGCATTATAAAGTTGATCTTCTAATGTTGAGTAAGGACTTTCTTGAAGTTGGTTTATAAACCACACGTCATTTTGAATATTTTGAATATCCGTTAAGCGCCAGGGTTTACATTCAATAACATATAATCCCCATTGTTTGTGAAAACACATAATATCAGGGGCTAGTTGCGTATTTTCGGCAGAAAATATAGGATGGCCATGATAACATACACCTTCTTCGTCCTGAAGAGCAGTTTTTAACTCTTGCCATACTTTTCCTGCTGCATAAGTAGGTTTCTTATCATTGGTCCATGTGAAATCCATCTCTCCTCCATACTTTTAATTGCTTTTTATGTTAAGCAAAGCTTTTGGAGCTTATTCTAGCCGATTAAATTTAATCTGTCTATACATTTGGAGCTTAATAAGAGCATAACTGAAAAAAGCTAGAATAAATCCAATGATTTGAAAATACTAGATTGCCTGCATTTTCTATATTTAAGTTGGTAGCAATGCCTTGCATAAAAAGGGGAAAGTGTTTGCGGAATCAAATTTCTAAAGGCGTATGTTTTGCTTATGTTTTTGATGTGCGCCTCCTTCAATTTCCGGCAAAAATCTGGCAAACCGCATCATCTGGGATATTTGATGTGCGGATAAATAGCTGCCGCCCGCGCATCAATATCCACAGAGCGGACGGAGATTTCCAGTGCTCGTTTCTTATCTCCTGCCGCCTGGCCTTCAGCCTGCTTCCAGAGGGGGTAGCGATCTTTCATGCACCGGGCACAGGGCCGATAGCCTGCCGTGATGGCCGTGAGCTCGTCGGCGAAAAAGACGCGATGCTGGAATACTGACCCTTGACGATGGCATTATTCTCGCTCGGACAATCGAAGCGGCCATATATCCTGTCTGGTTTATAACCACCAAACGTCCCCTTCTGCTCACTCTGATATGGCTTCCCATCAATGCCGATCAATGTATACATCTTCATATGTCTTTAGAATCTTTCATTTTTCTCAAGTGTTATTTAATTGATTATCTTTTGGCCAGGTGTAAGGTTCCTACGATGCCTTAAAAAGGAAGACGTCAATTGTTACTGTGTTAGGTGAGTCTCCCAGGCGATAAAGTTTTTCGGTGTAATAGGATGCGTTTTCGAATGCAAAGTGATCTTTTCCTATAATTTTGCATACATCATATGTTTTGGCGGCAATATCAAGGGCAGCAGGAATATCATCGGTTGTTGGCGCCCCTCCATAGGCGATTACAAGCCCCACGCTGCGACCTTTAAGAAAGCTCTGATTGCGAATTTGCTCTTTGGCGCTATTAATGGCATCAGGAGCATTATTGAGATAACCAGTTGTATCGATATTGATCGTAAAACGATGCGGCTGTAACTCAAGCCTTGGAATCGGTAGTGGCGTTGGGGATGGAGTGGCTGTCGGCGTTGCCATAGGCTTGGGATGGATACTCGCTTTGATCGGTGTAATGGTGGTGTTCGCGATGAGAAAAATCATCGCGAGCGCCAGCAATAGATCAGCAAAGAGCCAGCCAACAGAGACTGGCGCATTCCGGATGGAACGTCTGCTCATGCACGTCCTCCCGCCGCGGCAACACTTTTGGAGCGACGCTTTTTGAATGGCCAGCGCACCTCGATTTCAGATAAATCCTGGCTAGCCTGTTTGAAATGTTTGACTGATTGTACGAGTTCGGGACCAACCTGAGATAGTACATGGCTGGTTTTTTGAAGATCTTTAGATGTTAACTCGATAGTTGTGTTGACTTCACCTTCAAGCTGTTTAACCGCATGGTTTGTCTGGGTTTGAGCATATGTAAGATTATGCGACATTTGTTCGATAGTGTGATCTAGGTTTGTTTCTAAGCGCGTTGCAAGGCGTTCGACTTGCTGGGTAGCATTAATCATATTGGTACTGGCTATGTTCATATGGCCTGCTGCGGTTGTAACACCTCCAGCTACTCCTTCAATTTCATGCAACACCTCTTTTTGGGTAGCATTGAGAGCGGCAATCTGGCCACTGATATTCTGGCCAACTTCGATGTACTGATCTGCGTTATCAAGCAGACTTTGAGAGACATTTGAAAGTCCCTGGCTGGCGGTTGCTAGCTCCTGGCTGACATGTGAGAGATCATTGAGGCGTCCCTGATAATTTGCCAGCTCAGTGTGCAGCGACGTCATATCCTGGTGGAAGCCCTCCATCATAGGTACTATCGTGTGTGTCATGAGTTGTTCTACGTTCGTATGAGTGGTTGCGATGGATTGTGTCGCTGTATTCACCATATCTTTTATATTAGATCCGGTGTCTTTCAGCGTTGTTTGTAGCGTTTGCTCAAAGCGTGTCAAACTCTGGTTCTGGGTATCTGTGGCGTGATCAGTATATTGTTTGATTGTGGTATGGGTATTGCTTAATAGTAAATTGAGTGATTGTTCTACTTTCTCCAGCGCAGTGGCGTTGGTTTGTGCTGCACCATCGATACTCGTTTTTACAAGCGCGGTGTTATCGCTCAAGCACTGCTTAAAGTCTTTAAAATTTTGCTCCATCATCGTGTTGAGAGAGGTTACTGTATGATCTACAATTTGTTTAAGTGCCTCTGTCGTACTATCAACGACACTTTTAATTCCATTAACAGCTCGATCCATATCAGACTGATCAGTGATCAGAGGATAACCATCCTCAGCGACACATTTGACCAGTTCATCAACTTTGCCTTGTAAGTCCTTTGTATATTGCGTTGCTTTATTAATTACTTGGCTATCCAGGTATTGTTCGCATAAAATAAGAAGGAGGTAGCCAATTAAGAAGATGACATCCAGGAGCGCTGTCGCCGTGAAAGGTAAGACGCGACCGTCGAAGCCAGTTTGCCAGAGCGTCAAAAACGATCCTTGTTTATTATTACCTGGGGTTGAAATATATTGTTGATAAGCATTTACTCCTTCATATAAACCCAGCCAGGTTGTTATAAGTGGAGCCAGGCTAAAAAAATTGCGTATGCCTCGTACAATATGCATCCAGCGTGTATTGGTTTGCGCATCTTCAATCTCGTGTTGAAAACCTGAAGGATTGAGCCATAAGTAGGCGGTGTGGGGAGTAAGTGATTTGTATTGTTCACAGATTAATTCGACGCGCTGTACACTCTCCGAGGCGCCTAATTTTAGGCCTTCTTCCATCAAATTAGCGAGGTCTGTTGCAATGTGACTATAGTGTGTATTCTGAGCAAGTTTCGACTCACGTATACCCATATGTTGTCTCCGTTATGTACCTTGTGGAAATATTTTTAAGTAAAAAGTATAGAAACATAAAGATTAAACAGTTATTTGGTATTGTTGAAGGTGGGTGTCAAGAGCGCAGAAGAGTGGTCCATGCGCGTTATGCTGTAAATTACACTCTTCAAGTATCCCCTTCCCCTCTTGGTATACAGCTACTCCATATTGACCCTGTTGCTGGATCTTGCATCGGCGAATAAGTGGAGTGCTGGATTGTTTAATTTCGATCCCAGTGGCTGCATTTTTGCTAATTTCACAATGTTCGATCGTACCGCGTCCTTTTTGCGTAATGAGAATGCCATGTCCTTTACCATCGTGAATGTGGCAGTGATGTATAGTGGGATTACTCTGGCCAGCAATCTTGATCTCAGCCAGTGAATTTTGCTGGATATCGCAATCTTCGAGCCTGCCCTGCCCCTCATTTTCTATGAGTACACCATAATCTTTGGCGTTATGAATCGAGCATTTTTGCAGCGTAGGAGCTCCTTGTTGTGAGATATAGACATTGGCCTTGATATTCTCAGAAAGGGTACAGTTTTCCAGAACGCCACGGCCCTCGTTGTGAATCAGTACACCGGCATATCCCATGCGTGAGATACTACAATCCTGAATTGTGGGATTGCTGTGCTCACGAATCTCTATGCCTGCTTGCTTGTTTTCATACAGAGTGCAGTGCGTGATGGTACCATAGCTATGGTCATGAACAAGGATACCAGTTCCCATTTCATGATAGATTTGACAATGGTTGATGTGAGGGTCACCACCTTGCTTGATTTCAATCCCGGCAATAGTGTTGGCGTAGATGTTGCACTCCTGAATCTGGGCGCGGCCACGGTCCCAAACAAGTATGCCACTTCCTTTGCCGTGATGGATCTGGCAATCACGTATCGTGGGCATTGCAACACTGCGTACCTCAATTCCGGTGAGAATGTTTTCCGAGAAATCGCATTGCTCTATCAGTCCTTGACCATCTTGCCTGATACGGATGCCACTCATGAGGCTGTTATGAATGGTACAGTTCTGGATGTGGGGATTGCCGCCTTGCCTGATCTCGATACTAAACGAGCCACTCTCCATAAACTCGCAGTTCTCAATTTTTCCCTGGCCCTGATTGCTAATGAGGGCATTGATCCCGCGTTTACAATGAAACGTACAGTTCTTGATGTAAGGGTTTGCATCTTTGCTAATTGTTATTCCGGCTTGTCCGTGACCAAAGATGTGGCAGTCCTGAATCACACTCTGATTTTTATTCTCAATTACGATGCCGTATTCCTTGCCGTCATGAATGTGACTGCTAGTTATTGTGGCTAGAGCATCAGAACCAGAAAGATGAATGCAGGCGTAAGAGGGAGAAGAGACATCGCAATTCTCTAGCTCTAATTGCCCTCTACGCAGTTCGATTGTGGCAAAGCGTTCCCCTTGGGTGTTAATGTGGCTGCGCAGTGTTAACCCCTGAATGCAAACTGTGGCATCCTTTTGGGTAATACATGGCTTATCCAGGCTCTCAATCACGATAGTTTCAACTGGCCCGCTACCCATAAGCTTAAGTGGTTTTTCCAGGACGAGTGATTCTCTATACACACCAGGTTTTACAATCACAGTGTGCCCCGGGCCTGCATTGTACAGTGCTTCGGATACGGTGCGATAGTGGCCATCGCCTTGAGCTGAAACGGTTAAAATGGGCGAAGAATATGTTTTTGAAGTTGCTTCTGACAGTCGGTGGAGCGCGATGGCCCAGGTTTCCATACACCAGAGAGCTAGTTGACCTTCAAAGCCTTTATCGGCTTGTAATTGTTTTGTTGCCTGGGAAATGACAGCCTCCACGGGTAGACCTGTTGTTCCGCCCGCTTTTGCTAGATTGTCGACCAACTTACTTTTTAAGGACTCTTGAAGCACCATCAACTGGCTTTGATATTGCTGATAGCCGCCTTGTTCGGCGCACAGGTCCATGAACAGAGCGATACATCTTTGGGGATCAGTCCACATCTCGCGTGAATATTCTGCGACAATGCGACAAAGAATCTTGCGTGGAATATCGCTCAAATGTCACCTCTTGCGCGCAGACTATTAATACGCTCATGAATGATTTCGCCATGATTTCCACACCAGGGGCAGATGGCTTTGGAATTAGAGCCATCATAGCAGGCAACTTTATCACAGGCTCGACAGAGGACAATACTTACGCTTTCGCAGTAAGGGCAACCTGGATAGTCCTTGTCTAGTAAAATAGAGCCATTGATTTCATTAGAATCGTAGCCTTCACGCCTGACCTGCTGCTCCTGAATAGTAAAGGCCCAGTCAGCGAACCATTGCCCCAACACCTTCTCCTCCAAACGGATACAAAAGCCCTTTTTTTGCTGCGCGCATCGACTGACTACGATGACCACGTTGGCTGGAAAGCTCATAAAGAATATTTCCTTACATTGTTAGTTTGTTGCGTACTTTGGCATGATCATGCTCTGGCTATAATAGAAAATCGACGAGGGCTAATAGCGTATCTCGCCTTCTCCATCACCGAAATTGATCTTGCTGCCAGCAATAAGCGGAGCATTACGTCCCTGTTCTACTTCCTGTTTGGAGCCGTCCACTTTGGTCAGAATCCACTTCTCATTGGAGAGATTTTTCAGACCCCACATCTGTGGATTTAATGGATGCTGGTTCACCTGGGCAACCGGCTGAGAGAAATTCCATTTGCGTTTGCGATCAATATGATGTGGATAAAGCACTGTATCGTGATTGAGCATGACTATGTGGTTGTCCAACCGCAGGCGGAAGGGAAGAGTAACCTCTTTCTTACAATTCCAGCAAGGCTTGGGCTTTCCATTATTCTGCTTAAGAACCGTGACATCGTAGAAATTCTGTGATTGGCAATGAGGACAATAGAATATGGCATCACGCAACTGGACCATGGCGTTACGCCACTCAGTTTCACGTACTCGCCCATGTTCGGGATCGCGCAATCCATCAGTGAACGCACGCGTAAAAATATCTCGTAGAAATTGAGGATAGAGCGGCCAGAAGACACGGGCATTGTCCTGATATCCCTTGACTGGTCGATTGGTTGTGTTGTTGGGATCAAAGATAAAGATTGGCTCTGTGCCGTAGATTTTATCCATGGCATGAACGTCCAGAACATGGATATCAGCTTCTCGTTGTCCTTCCAAGGGGTGATGAAATATGAAGAGATAGAAAAGAAGGACCGAGAGAGAATAGAGGTCGGTACGAGCCGTTGGGTGAGCTTCATGGCGTACGATTTCGGGTGCCATGAAGCGGGATGTGCCTAGCACGCCTCCTGTTGTTTCACCATTTACTGTCACATTGTCATTGTCACAAATGAGGATTTCACCGGTTTGTGGATCTAGAAATACATTCCCAAATGAAATGTCGCGATAGCAAAGGCCACGCGCATGGAGTTGATTATAGCTGTCCGCTAATTGCAGGCCGGCGGTTGCCAGCTCTCGAAAGGTGATGGCAACTCGTCGCTTCATCAGATCTACAATATCAACATAGCGCTTATCGCGTAGGGGCATGAGATAGCCAAGCTCACTTTCGTGGCTACGCTCAATCAAATCAAGAGGCCAGAGAAAGCGATCATCTGGAGCACCCTTGTGCACCAGACGCTCTAAAGCCTGATATTGTGCATTTGTAGCAAATTGTGGGAAGTACCATTTAAGGGCCATAGATGTATGTGCCAGGCTCACACGATAGACTTCACCTTGACCGCCACCACCTAGAAACTCTTGTACCACACATGTCATACCAGACTTTGTTTGTAGCTTCTGATGAGGTTGTAACATATGATGGGTTGTCATTTAAAACCTTCCTTATGCTATATTTAATAAAATATATTTTTTGATTTTTTTTAATGTTAATCAATATTGTGGGAGGGAGTTGCATTAACTTGTACATCAATCTGGCTACTAGGATCGCTGAAATACCAGTTGTCACTGACATCCACAGGATCGCACGCTTCAATGTGTATCGTGCTTTGCTGTAAAGCAGTCATAGCTGGTATATCGCTATGATGATGTTGGACGTTTACATTGTTAAGACGAAGTGTACTTTCTTGTTGTACGTATATAGCATACTCTTGCTGATTCTTAATCGCCCCACCTCGCACCATACAGTGACCTTTAATAATAGATAAGCCAATCCTCAGCCCTTCTTGTAGAATACTGTCTTCTAGAAGAGCATCCTTGTTCTGGCGCAAACAAACACCACTATCTGCATATTTTTCAATTGTGCAATGCGTAAGTATAAGGCAACAATCCTTACCAATATAAATCCCGTGTTTTCCACTGGTCGAGAATATACTGTCATCACATGCAAGTTCGCTTGCTGCATCCAGAACGATATGTGTTTCCCGATTGTTTTGAAACTTACACTGTTTAACTTCACATCGAGCCGATTCTTCAAGCAAAAAACCGAGTGCATTGCTGTCATGTATTGTGCACTCTGAAAAAAGAGAAGACGTATTCTGAGCAGAAATGCCAACTATGAGCTGAGACTCTGAGCTGATATCACACTTTATGAACTCAGAATAGCCATCACCAAGGGAGACAGCTGGCTGATCTCGAATATCTTGCTGATTCTGACCATGGATACGAAGCCCAGTGATATGAACATTGGGAGCATGACAACTTATACACGGCACGGGAGACTTAATAACAACTTGGCCGGGTTCTTTTGCCTCAATATACACATCGCGCTCAATACTTAGTTGTTCCCGATATTCGCCAGGATGAATGATAATTGTACTTCCATCAGAAGCAGATTTTAACGCCTCTGTAATGCTTGCATAGTACCCTGTGCCAGGCTCTTGAGAGACGAATAGTGTGGTTCTCTTATCGGCTCTGTGAGGTTCAACGTTGCTCGTAAAAAGAGTCTCGACACCGCCACCTGCTTTCTTTGACGTATGATGAAAGCTGGCATTGCTCAGCAAGAGTTTGTCAGGCATTGTACTTGCATCGGTGTTATCGTTTTCCTCTTGAGATTGTCGCTGTGTGTTTTCTGCTCCTGAACCTGGAGTCACTGGTTTCTCTCCCGTAGATGCTTGCCAATAATCCTGGGCCAGTGTCGCTTGCCTGTTTGGCTGAAGCAGGCGTTTATTCCAAAGGAATATCGCAGCTATGTCATCGCCACTTCCCTGGTCCGTTGCTGTTTGCAGCCAGCTTTCCAGGTGTTGTTGAACATAATCTGGCCCTTGTCGCCTGAGCAGATTGAGAATATCGGTCGCGACTTTGAAGAAATCTGCTTCGCTATTGAACGAATTACGATAGCCATCAGTGGCAAGTATAATGAGCGCTGGAGTAGATTTGCCGCCTTGTTCTCTACCCACCTCGTCCAAGGCCATGCGGAAATCGCGTTCGGCGTGCTTTGTGCTAAGAGATGTGGTCTCATTTGCGAAAAGACGCGTGTCGCCTGGAATGGGTTCACGGACATGTCCATCCTCTGTCACCACAAGAATATCGCCGTCGCCAATCTGGCTATAAAAAATGAGGGAAGGGGTAGCTAAGACGCTCAAAAGTGTGGTTCCATATGGTTTGAATGGGTAACTATGCTGATCATTCCCTTCTGGAAGAGGATTGGCTCTTATATCCTCTTCCACGTGTTTATGCCACCGTTCAACAATTGCAATGGGTGATGACTTGAGCAAATGGTCAACCATTGCCTGGCTTAGATCTGTTAAGGGAGGCAGTTGGTTCAGGAGATATTCCATCTCCGTGATAGCGCTTTCAACGGCAAGTTGCGCGCCTCGCTCGCTGCGAAAGTAAGCCTTGCTTCCATGCCCATCCGCAACTGCTATTAAAGAGCAGTCAGGCTGTTGGAGCGTTTGTTTGGCATCCTGATTGGGCAGGTTAAGGTGCACATGATTAGCTCCTTTTACAGAAGCCTCTATAATGCCCCATTCTGATACATGCGTATCTTGCATGGTATTGTTGTCCTTACCAAACATCGCTATCGATCGGCATAGTATTTGTCGGTGCGGGAACCGGAATGTGGAGGCCGGAACCGTTGTGAGTAGAGGTGTCAGTTACAGCGGGTGAGGAACTGGATTGGAGTACGGCAGTCGAGGCCCACTTAATGTAATGGACGAGCTGCTCTGCGTTGTTCGCTTGTAATGGTTGAATTTCTGGATGATTAATAAAGCGTCGCAGGACATTGTGGTCGGCATCGTGTCCAATACCAATGGCGATGCGCACCGCTTTTTTTCCCCATGGCTGTTCCATAATGGCGCTGATCCCCTTGCTGACGTCATCTGTGGGGTGGCCGTCAGAAATGAGTACCAGAACAGGTGGAAGTCCACGTGGATCCATAGGTGGTATTTTCAACTCTTCTGCGACCATCAATAGTGCTCGTCCCATATCAGTTACACCGCCAGCCTCAAGATCGGGCCACTGAAATTGCTCAACAGGGATAGGCTGGGTTACATGCCAGGTCGCACCACTAGAGAATTTTAGCGCACGCATGAGTACACGTGCATGGGGATTAGAATGGGCAACATTTCGCATCGCAGGTATCATGTCTTTTATGGCGTTATTGAGGGACTGGATTTTTTCGCCTTGCATAGAGCCTGAACAGTCAACAATCCAGATAAAATGAAGAGGGCGACCAGACATTTCGCCGCCTGGAAGTGTCGTCATAGTATTGCATCTCACTTTCACTTTATGTTGTGATATTCATAAAATGGATATTTGTTTGGATTCCAAAATCAGCATTATTAAGAGTTAGATAGAGAATGAATGATTGAGCTATAATTTTGCGCCCTTGAACAGTATTTTTCTGACATTTATGAGTTTTTCGCGGGATGGGATAGACTTTTATATTGAGTATATTTAGAAAATGTCCATCTATTTATAGCCCATCTAAACTGATCAATATATTAATGGAACCCTATGTCGTTGTCAAGCATTAAGTGCGTAAATTTCTTGAACAAGGAAGAGCTACAGATAAATGATTTTCGCCCCCTTTTTCTCCCGAGGCAATTTTTATAATGTTGACGTAAATCTGGCATAACGAAGGAAAACGTTACCTTTATTTTCAGTTACCTGATACCTGGGCCTGTTTCCAAAGCGCATACTTTTCTTTCATGCAGCTGCCGCAGGGCCGGTAGCCTGCCGCGATAGCTGTGGCTTCATCAGCAAAAAAGACGCGATGTTTGACATAGTGGCCGTTAGCGATGGCCCGATTCGCGCTGGGGCAATCAAGACGTCCATATATTTTATGACCTTTGTGACCACCAAATGTTCCTTTTTGAGAACTCTCATAAGGCTTTCCATCAGCATTAAGTAATGTATACATCTTCACTGTTATACACCTTCATATAGTTTGTAGGCTATAATATTTATTTGGAGAGCTATATCAATTTAATCACATAAAATCTATATTCGTCAACATCTGTATTTTCTAGAGCAATATGTATACGAAGGTGAAGAAGAAGGTCAAATTATGTTGAAGAGAAGTCTGGCAACTATTAATACGATATGAAATTAAATCCCCCTTTGTTTTTGATTTCTTCTTTATTTCTAAAAAACGGTTATCAACATTCATCTAGCCGCATTTATGAATCTGATATAAATACTCCGAATTACTATTAAACTCATCCTTCGTTGTATGTAGTAGTAGCTAGAAATGATAGCAATTATTAATTAATAATATGGTCTTTATGTATTGCAAGTGTTGTTCAAAAAAAATCTATTGGAGAACACGTATGATTAGCCCGCGAAAAAAAGGTGAGACTGGACATGGCATAAGCCGTGTTTATCTTCGTCCTGAGCTTGATGAATCCGTTGATGAATGTGAGTGCCCCCGTTGCTTCCGTAGGGTGACGACTATCTCTATGCATCCTATCGGCCTCTCTGCTTGCCCCAGGTGTTTCAGTAAAATCAACAAGATTTTGCGCAGCAGTGGATTTGTGTCGATTCGGCCGAATGGGCCTGCGCAAAAAGGAAAAATGCTCACCATTGTACGGCAAAAATGGTGATTTGAGCTCATACTGATGAAATAAGCGAACTGGTTGCTACTCCTGAATATACAGAGAAATATTGACATTCATCACTAACTTCGTTATGTTTACTATTGCCTTATATTTTACAAAAAGGTTAGAAAGAAGCTAATGCTGTGGCGCTGCTTTCTGATTTACAGGCTGGTGCCCTTATCCTTGGCTTGCTCCCGGGAAATAATCCTGTGACCCTCATCAATGTTCGTCCTTTAGATTCTATTGGTGTGGAGGTGGTGTATAAGGATGTCGAAGGGAATCTCGGGAATGAATTATTGTATCTGGAGCAGATCGCTGATCTTCAGGTGGCGACCAAAGAACTTCCCTGGCGTTTCGATGCTGATGGCTCTCTTTTCCGTTTGGCGTCTGAGGCATATCGTATTCGCCTGGCTTATTTATTTGATCCTTTGATCGCTGTCCATACCTCTCAAGTTGAGCCTCTTCCACATCAGATTACGGCAGTCTATGAGGCGATGTTGACAAAGCAGCCTCTCCGTTACCTCTTGGCCGATGATCCTGGCGCGGGCAAGACGATCATGACGGGTTTATTGATTAAAGAATTGTTGATCCGGGGAGATTTGAAGCGCTGCTTGATTGTTTCTCCCGGTAATCTGGTGGAGCAGTGGCAGGATGAGCTGCAGCGCCGTTTTCATCTGACGTTTGAGATTCTGACTAACGATCGGATTGAGGCTGCGGCTGGTAACCCATTTGAGGAGATGCCGCTGTGTATCGCGCGCTTGGATAAGTTGTCGCGTGATGAACGAGCGCGCGAACGTTTGCAGCAAACTGATTGGGATCTGGTGGTGGTTGACGAAGCTCATAAGATGTCAGCCACCTTTTTTAGTGGCGAGGTGAAGTATACACGCCGCTACCAGCTTGGCCAGTTGCTGGGATCATTGACGCGCCATCTGCTGTTGCTGACGGCGACTCCTCATAATGGGAAGGAAGAGGATTTCCAGTTGTTCCTGGCCTTGCTGGATCAGGATCGTTTTGAGGGTCGTTTCCGCACTGGTGTGAGTACGGTGGATGTCTCCGATATGATGCGCCATCTCGTCAAGGAGCAGCTCTATCGCTTCGATGGTACGCCACTTTTTCCCGAGCGCCTGGCCTATACCGTGAACTATCGTCTCTCTCCTTTGGAGTCTCAGCTTTATGGTGATGTGACTGAGTATGTGCGGCGTGAGTTTAATCGAGCCGATCAACTGCAAAATAATGGACGCCGGGGAACCGTTGGTTTTGCGTTGACGACGTTGCAGCGGCGCCTAGCTTCATCTCCTGAAGCTATTTATCAGTCGTTGCGGCGTCGGCGTGAACGTCTGGAGCAGCGGGTGAAGCTGGAGGAACAGGCAGGAAAGCCGACGGATAAGCAGGATGCGTTGGATCAGGCGCCGACCTGGCAGGATACCTTGCCGGATCTCTCGGATGAGTATCTTGATGATCTGGAGGACGCGCCGACTGCTGAGGTGGAGGCTCTGGAGGAGCGGCTGGTTGACCAGGCTTCGACGGCCCGCACGATTGCTGAGTTGAAGACGGAGATTGCGCTGCTGGGTACGCTGGAGGAGCTGGCGTACCGAGTGCGTATGAGTGGACAGGATCGCAAGTGGGAGGAGCTAGCTTCGCTGCTGCAAAGTAATGCCGAGATGTTTGATGCGCAAGGACATCGTCGGAAGCTGGTTATTTTCACTGAGCATCGCGATACATTGAATTATTTGGAAATACGCATCCGCACTTTGCTTGGTCGCTCGGAAGCAGTGGTGACTATTCACGGCGGCTTGCGGCGTGAGGATCGTTTGCGCGCCCAGGAGGCGTTTACGCAGGATCGCGATGTGCAGATCTTATTGGCGACGGATGCCGCGGGTGAGGGTATCAATTTGCAGCGGGCCCATCTGATGGTGAACTATGATCTGCCCTGGAATCCGAACCGATTAGAGCAGCGCTTTGGCCGTATCCACCGCATCGGCCAGACCGAGGTGTGCCATTTGTGGAACCTGGTGGCGCTGGATACGCGTGAGGGCGAGGTATTTTATACCCTGCTCAAGAAGTTAGAGGAGGAGCGCGACGCTCTGGGTGGTCAGGTTTTCGACGTGTTGGGAAAGGTGCTCTTTGATAGCCGTCCACTGCGCGATCTGATGATTGAGGCGATTCGTTATGGCGATCAGCCCGCGCAGCGGTCGCGTTTGAAGCGCGTGGTGGCCGATGCTCTGGACCATCAGCATCTGCAAGCTTTATTAGATCAACGGGCGTTGACCCATGAGGTGATGGACGTGGTGCGTGTGCGCCAGATCCGTGAGGAGATGGAGCGTGCCGAGGCTCGGCGTCTACAACCCCATTTTATTGGTTCGTTCTTCCTGGCCGCACTCAGACGGTTGGGGGGACGCTATGTTCAGCGCGAAGCTGATCGTTATGAGATCAGATTTGTGCCGCCTGTGATTCGTAATCGCGCCTCACGGTTGGGGCCACGAACCATTATTCAAGGTAGCTATGAGCGTATCACATTTGAGAAAGAGTTGGTGAATGTGCAGGGCCGCCCACCCGCAGCTTTGGTCTGTCCTGGACATCCCTTGCTGGATGCGACGATTGATGTGGTCTTAGAGCAGCATCGTGTGTTGCTGAAGCAGGGAACGATGCTGATCGATGAGAAGGATCCTGGTGAGCAGGCACGCGTGCTCTTTTACCTGGAGCATACGATTCAAGATGCGCGTGTCGATGCCAGTGGACGCCGCACTGCGGTCTCGCGCCAGTTGCAATTCGTTGAACTGGATGAGCAGGGACACCCACATGTCGCGGGTTATGCCCCTTTCCTGGATTACCGTCCACTCACTGAGAAAGAGCTAGCCAGCGTGCGCCAGCTGACAATGATGCCCTGGCTGGCTGGCAATCTGGAGGAACGAGCCCGGAGCTATGCCATGACGCAACTGGTGCCACGTCACCTCTCGGAAGTCAAACAGCGGCGGGATCGGCAGATCAATAAGACGCGCGAGGCTGTCAATGAGCGCCTGACCAATGAGATCAGCTATTGGGATAATCGCTCGGTGCAGCTGAAAGCGTTAGAGGCCAGTGGCAAGGTGAATGCCCGGCTCAATTCTCAAAAGGCCCATCAGCGTGCGCAAGAACTCTATGCCCGCTTGCAACGGCGCATGCAGGAGCTCGATCTTGAGAGCCGACTTTCACCATTGCCTCCCGTCGTGGTTGGTGGCGTCCTGGTGATCCCGCAAGGCCTGCTCAACCGTTTGCTGGGGAGTATTCCAGCCGAAGCTACTCCTGATCTGTTCGCACTCGATACCGCTGAGGTAGAGCAGCGTGCCATGCAGGCCGTGATGGCGATTGAGCGACAGCTGGGTTTTGAGCCACGTGATGTCAGCCTTGAGAAGTGTGGTTACGATATCGAATCCCGCGTCCCTGACACAGGCAAGTTGCGCTTTATCGAGGTCAAAGGCCGCCGCCAGGATGCCCGCAACGTGATGGTCACCCGCAACGAGATCTTGACCGCGCTCAATAAGCCCGACGATTTTATCCTGGCCGTCGTCCTCGTCGGCGGTGATAGTAGCGAAACGCACTATATCCGCCAACCATTCCAAAAAGAGCCCGATTTTGCCGCTACCAGCGTAGCCTACGATCTTTCCCAACTACTAGCCAAAGGAGCTAATCCTGTATTATGACATACCGCACAAAATTGATTGAAGTATCTCTGCCGCTGGAGGCGATCAGCGAAGCGTCTGTGCGCGAAAAATCTATTCGCCATGGGCATCCTTCCACACTGCATCTCTGGTGGTCGCGCAAACCCCTGGCTGCCAGCCGTGCTGTTCTATTTGCCTCTCTGGTTGATGATCCTTCCGCACATCCTGATATTTTTGAAACTGAAGCAGAGCAGGCAACCGAGCGCGAGCGGCTATTTGCTATTATGCGCGACCTGGTCAAATGGGAAAATTCAAACAACGAGAAAGTTCTGCAGCAGGCCCGTGAAGAAATCAAGAAATCAGCTCCTGATGGAGAATTGCCACCATTTCTTGATCCCTTTGCCGGCGGTGGCTCTATCCCATTGGAAGCTCAAAGGCTTGGCCTGGAGTCTCATGCCAGCGATCTTAATCCTGTGGCTGTGCTGCTGAATAAAGCCTTAATTGAGATTCCTCCCAAGTTTGCTGATTGCTCGCCAGTCAATCCAGATGCACAGAAAACCCTTGTCCAAAACGAGTGGAAAGGTGCACAAGGTCTGGCAGATGATATTCGTTACTATAGCAAATGGATGCGCGATGAAGCCGAACGCCGTATTGGACATCTCTACCCTAAAGCAGAGTTGCCCAAAGAATATGGTGGTAGCGAAGCGACAGTGATTGCGTGGCTGTGGATACGTATTGTAAGTTGCCCAAATCCAGCTTGTGGAGTACAAATGCCATTAACTAGTAAATGGTGGTTGTCAAAGAAAAAGGGAAAAGAAACCTGGGTTGAGCCACAAATAGATCGCGCAATAACCCCTGCAACTATTTCTTATTTTGTTAAATCAGGTAAAGGGATGCCTAATGATGGCACAGTTAATCGGCAAGGAGCAAAATGTATTGCTTGCGGAGAAAATGTGCCATTTGGATATATCCGTGCTGAGGGAAAGGCTGGTCGTATAGGCAAGCAAATGATGGCTATTGTTGCTGAAGGTAAAAGGGAACGTATTTATATCTCCCCTGATGAAATGCATGTTAAAGCAGCAAATAGAGCGAATCATTATTGGACCCCAAATTTTCCTTTACCTCACAATCCACGCAATTTTAATACCCCTATTTATGGCATAGATACATTTGATAAGCTTTTTACTCCGCGCCAACTGACGGGGATTACCACCTTTAGCGATCTTGCTCAGGAAGTAAAAGAGCATATTTTCTCGGATATAGACTACGGTCAAAGAAAGAATAAAAAAGAATCTTTGGATAGAAATCATTATGCTAATGCAATTGTAACATATTTGGCTTTAGCTATTGATCGTCTAGCCGATAGAAGTTCCACTATTTGTTCATGGGATGCTGGTTATGTAAAAGTTCGTAACACTTTTGCTCGTCAGGCTATCCCTATGGCGTGGGACTTTGCCGAGGCGAATCCTTTTAGTGACTCAACTGGAAATTTCTTAGGAGCAGCAGATTGGGTTGCTGAAGTTATTGAACTTTCTGCTTGTGCTGCTTCTGGTAAGGTCGTCCAACGTGATGCTACTGCCTCAGTGAATGGGTTGGTGCAGCCACTTATTTCGACAGATCCTCCTTATTATGACAATATTGGTTATGCTGATCTATCCGACTTCTTCTATGTCTGGCTACGTCGTTCTCTGTCTTCTATTTATCCTGATCTATTTAATACGATGTTGGTGCCGAAAGCTCAGGAGTTAGTGGCTACTCCTTATCGCTTTGGCGGGAGCAAGCAGAAGGCTCAACAGTTTTTTGAAGATGGTTTGTACCAGACATTTGAACGCATGAGGGCTGTTCAGCACCCTGATTATCCTCTGACTGTCTATTATGCCTTTAAACAATCTGAAGCAGAAGTAGATAAAGATGGTGCTGAGGCGTACTTGAATGGTCAAGCAGGTGTAGCCTCAACGGGTTGGGAAACGATGCTGGCTGGCTTGATCAATGCTGGTTTTATGATTACGGGTACATGGCCAATGCGTACCGAGATGATGAATCGTAGTGTGGGTCAGAATACCAATGCCCTGGCTTCCTCCATTGTGCTGGTCTGTCGTCCCCGTCCTGTGGATGCACCTTCTGCCCCACGCCGCCAGTTTATCAATGAATTGCGTGATGAGTTGGAAGAGGCGTTAAAGACAATGCAGCATGATGGCATTGCTCCAGTGGACCTGGCTCAGGCTAGCATTGGACCAGGGATGAAGGTGTATTCGCAGTATAGCCAGGTGTTGGAATCAAATGGTGCGCCTTTATCAGTGCGTACAGCGTTGCAGTTGATCAATCGTGAGTTGGATAGTGTTCTAGCGGCTCAGGAGAGCGAGTACGATACTGAGACGCGCTGGACGCTGGCGTGGTTTGAAGAGTATACGATGGAAGCTGGCCCGTATGGACGTGCAGAGACATTGTCAAAAGCAAAGAATGCCTCGCTGCAAACTCTTGTCGAAGCTGGCGTGCTGGAATCTAGAGCGGGGAAGGTGCGTTTGTTGAAACGTGATGAAGTGGCTGCTATCTGGAACCCTGAGACTTCAGTGCACCGAAAAGTGACGACATGGTCGGTCATGCAGCGCTTAATCCATGCGCTGGATAAGCAAGGAGCGGCTGGCGCTGGAGCCATTCTAGCGAATCTACCTGCATATGGTGAAGCCGCGCGCGACCTGGCGTATCGGCTGTATAACATTTGTGAGCGCAAGGGCTGGTCTGGCGAGGGCCTCTATTACAATATGCTGGTTTCGTCCTGGTCGGATATTGAGGCGCAAGCTCGGACAATCGCGCGCAGTCCCCACCAGGCTGCATTATCCTTTGATGCTTAATTGTTTCTGTCTAGCCTTTATCATAACTTTCTTCTACCGGTTGCTTTTGCTCAGGGAAGAGCGCTCTGGCAATGATGCATACACGGTATCCGATGGATTGGAGCACAATCGATGTCAATCAGTAATAGTGATCGGGTGGGGCGGGGGCTGGAACTTCTCAATAGTGGTTTGAGGCCATTTGTGGTGCGCGAGCTAGAGTCGGCCTATGGCCCGCGCTGGAGATATGAAGCCGTCAATGCATTGCGCGATCACCATATCACCGATGATGGTCAGGATCTGAACCTGGATGTCCAGGCGCTGCTCCTGGTGATGTGGGATCAATGGAATCAAGTCTTTAAAAAGACGTTGGGGCATGCGGAGCGCAATTATATCAGTGAGCTACGCATAGCGCGCAACCAGTGGGCTCACCAGCAGCCTTTTACCACTCAAGCTGCTGGCCGCATTTTAGAAAACGTGAGCTTGCTCTTAAAAGCTATTTCTGCCCATGAGCAAGCCAATGAGGCCGAGCGACAGCGGATGGATCTTTTCCGTATCAGCTTTGAGGAGCAGGCACGCACCATCACACGCCGCAAGTCTGGCCCCCTGAATGGGAGTCAGTTCCCGCATGGTTTGCTGCCCTGGCGGGAGGTGATCACGCCGCATCCTGATGTGGCCTCTGGCAACTTTCAGATGGCTGAGTTCGCCGCTGATCTCTCCCAGGTACGTCGCAGAGTAGCATCCAGTGAGTATGGCGATCCTGCCTCCTTCTTCACACGCACCTATCTGACCAATGGTTTGCGGGAGCTGCTCCGTGGCTCGCTCAAGCGCTTAAGTGGACAGGGAGGAGATCCTGTCGTCGAACTGCAAACGAACTTTGGTGGTGGTAAAACGCACTCCCTCTTAGCGCTTTATCACCTGTTCTCTGGCATTCCAGCTACTGAGCTGGCTGGCATCGAGCCCATTCTGCATGAGCTTGGACTGCAAACGGCACCAGCGGCAAGGCGCGCTGTATTGGTTGGTTACGACCTCTCCCCAGCGAGAGCTGAACAGAAACCAGATGGCTGTGTCGTGCATACCATTTGGGGTGAGATGGCCTGGCAGCTCCTTGGCAGACAAGGTTATTCCATGGTTGAGGAGGATGACCGACATGGCGTGAGTCCCGGCGCCGAAGTGCTACGCCAACTCTTTGTCGCCGCCGGACCTGTATTGATCTTGATTGATGAATGGGTCGTCTTTGTACGCCAGCTCTACGAGAAAAACAATTTGCCGGCAGGATCGTTTGAAGCCAACCTGAGCTTTGCGCAAAATCTCACCGAGGCAGCCAAAGCTGCTCCTAAAACCCTGGTTGTTGCCAGTATTCCTGCTTCCAATACCGAACTGGGTGGCACCGGTGGACAAGAGGCCGCGATTCGTCTGCGCCAGATCTTCGGGCGTATCGAGTCTCCCTGGCGACCTGCCGATCCAGAAGAAGGCTTCGAAATCGTGCGGCGACGCCTCTTTGAGCCAATCCCGCCCGAACATTATTCCTCGCGTGATGCTGTGGCGCGTTCCTTCTCTGAGTTCTATCGTAGTCAGCGCCAGGATTTCCCCTCGCAGTGTAGCGAAGCCGATTACGAGCGGCGCATCAGGGAATGTTATCCTATTCATCCCGAACTCTTTGACCGCTTGTTCGGCGATTGGTCCAGCATCGAAAAGTTCCAGCGCACGCGCGGCGTGCTGCGCCTGATGGCCTCCGTTGTGCATGAGCTGTGGACCCAACAGGATCATAGCTTGCTCATCATGCCAGCCAACATACCTCTGCATGCGGCGGCAGTCCAATCCATCTTTACCCAATATCTGGATGATAACTGGGTTCCGATCATCGAGAAAGATGTTGATGGCAGCAATGCGTTACCACGCCGTATCGATGGCAGCAACCCTAACTTTGGCCGCTACTCTGCTGCCCGCAAAGTGGCGCGCACCATTTTCTTCAGCGCCACTCCTACATTGGGCAGCACCAATAAAGGCATTCAAGAGGCCAATATCAAGCTTGGCTGTGCGCAGCCCGGTGAAACGGTACCCACCTTTGGTGATGTCCTGCATCGCCTGATCGACCAGGCCACCTATCTGTATCAGAATGACCAGCGCTACTGGTTTGGGACCCAGCCCAGCGTAACGAGGTTGGCCCAGGATCGCGCTGAACAGTATGATGAAGAGTTGGTCTACGAGCGCATCAAAACCTACTTGCGGGCCGAGCAGCGCCAGAAGGGCGATTTTGCCAGTGTGCATGTCTGTCCCGATAGCGGAGCAGACGTTCTGGACGAAAATAATGGTGTGCGCCTGGTCATTCTCAAACCACACTATACCCATGTCACACGTGATTCCAAATCCACGGCAATGGAAGAGGTCAAAACGATCTTAAATTCGCGTGGCAATGCTCCACGTATTAATCGCAATACCCTCATCTTCCTGACCGCTGACCGCACCCGCATCGATGAACTCAAGCGGGCCACCCGCCTGTTTATGGCCTGGGAATCCATTGAAAGCGATCACGAAGTACTAAACCTGGATGCCTTTCTGCGCAAGCAGGCCACAACGCGCCGTGTTGACGCCGAAGAGCGCATCCATGCCTTAATCCCTGAAACCTACTCGATGATCCTGTTTCCAGAGCAACTGAATCCGCGCAAGCCTGATGTGATCAATGACCATCGGCTACAGGCGCAACGAGGACTTGGCATGCTGGCCAGTCGCATCAGCAAATGGCTGCGTGACGAAGAGTTACTCATCACCGAATTCTCTGGCATCCGTCTGCGACAAGAGCTCGACCGTATCCCGCTCTGGCGTGGAGACTTTGTCACCGTCAAAGAGCTCACCGAAATCTTTGCTCGTTACATCTATCTTCCACGCTTAAAGAGCCGCGACGTACTCATCGACGCCATCCAGCAGGGCGCCCAGTCTCCTAACTGGCAAAAAGAGACCTTCGCCTACGCCATGAACTGGGATCCGGAAAAGCAGCGCTATCTGAGTCTAACGATGGGTGGGTCCCTGACCGTGATCGTCAATAGCCAGACACTCGTAGTCAAATCAGAAGCCGCCTATGCCCAGTGGCAGCATGACGAAGAAGAAAAGCGCCGTCGCGAGGCTGAAAATACCAATGTCGGTACAGGAAGTACTGGAACAACTGGTGGCGGATATCGCGGTGGCGGATATACTGGTGGAGGAAATGGACATGGAGGCACCGGAACAACCATCATTAGAGATCCTGGTGCGGCATACAATCCTGGGCGACCAGCAGAAAAAAAACTGCGACGCTTTGACGGTTCCGTACGGATTAATGAGCGCATGATGGGTTCAGAGGCTAGTCGCATCATGGACGAAATTGTCCGTCACCTGACTGCCCTCAACGGCTCAAAAGTCACCGTTACCATCGACATCTCCGCCGAAATTCCCGATGGCGTTCCTGAAAAAACAGTGAGCACCATCAAAGAAAACGGCGGCACCCTCCACTTCGACAACTGTGAATTCTACGAACAATAGCTTAGAGTAAGAAAGGCAATAAAAATGCAAATTGAGATCTCAATTTGCATTTTTATTGCCTTGTAACTGTTTCAGCCACCATACTATATTCTTTGTGTGCCAAATGTTCTTTTTGGTAGCCTTCAGAAATTTACTTTTATCTAAAAAATGGTTTACAGGTTTTGTATCTCTATTATTTTTTGCTCAAAACGCGGCCATTCTTTCATTCTATTAATAGCCTCTTTTCTGATAAATTCTGCCTCTTCATGTTTTTTACAAATTAATAAAGTCATAACTTTTGATTTGTATGCGTATGCTAATGTATCTGTAGGTCCTGGGATTCTTGTAAGTTCAATTTTAATGAGGTCGTCAAATATTTTGATTGATTCATCATATTTACCTAGCCTACTCTTTACTACTCCAAGTTGGTGCCTGGCTATTAGATAATCATTATGATATTCTAAGGCTTTTTCAAGATAGAATTCTACAAGTCGATAATCTTTGACTTTATCATACACTTGGCTAAAATTGTAATATACATAAAATCCACTACTTTTATTAACATATGAAACTGCTTTCTCAAATAATTTGATCGCCTCTCCTATCTGCCCAAGACTTTTCTTAAACAAGCCATATTGAACTAGAACGTATGTGGAACGAGGATCAGTATCTAAGGCGTCTTTAAATAGGTGTTCCGCGCCGTTATCATCAAACTCTGCTGCTCGTGATGTGGCTCTACGTGCTAAAATTATTGCTTGTTTTTCTGTATCACGTGTAACTCCAAAATTCTCAAATAAGTGACTGAATGGTTGCATCTCAGCTGCAACTAATTCCATTTGTTGAAGATAACGTTTATATGCTATCGTTGCAGTCAACTCTGCTTCTGGCATTTCCTTCAATTTATTACTTGCAAATACTTTAGTTATAGGCAGAGCGTGATAAGTTTTTTCATTTGTTTTCTTATCTGTTTTCTCCGATATAAATGTAGCTTCTATTAATTGTGCTGCTGCTTCCTCAACTTTTTCGAGAGGAAGTTCGAGCGCAATAGACCACAAATGCATAGTGGGAGCATCGTCAAAGATCGAAAGCACAGCTAGAGCTTTTTGGGCTAGTTTACTTAATACTTTCCAAGAACTATTAAAACTGAAATCTAGTAACGGTGAATCTTGACTAGGAACCTGATTTAAAACATCGTTAAGATTTCCCGTTAATGCAAACTGTCCAACCATCCATTCAATCGCCAATGGCAAACCTCCAGAAAATTTAAAGATTTTGTTTATCGTATCTTCATTTTCGGGCAAAGAAAGCTTTTTTTCTTTGATTTTGATTCTTAAAAACTTCTTTACTTCCGCAGAGCTTAATTCGCTAACTTGTAGTGGTTTTTCCCATCCACTAGTACGTAGACGGCTTGTTAAAAGTACTTTGGATTTGTTTGATGGGGGTAAGCTACTAACGAATTGCATAATTCTTCCATCTTTTACTGTTTCCATATTGTCTAATATAAGCAAAAGTTTGTATTCACTAAGAAATGCTTGGACGAGATCTTTTCGACTATCTAATGGTTCATTTACAAGGTCGGCACAATCAAATAAAAATAGAAGATTGTCTATTAGATTGTCAAGAGAATATAAAGTTGGTCGTAGTTGTTTTATGCCCCGATCAGTCAATTGAGTATCTTTAGCTGATAAATGTAGTATGCCATCAAAAACTTTATCATCAAATCTTGTATTGTAATAATGATTGGCCAACCAACTAACTAGAGTGGATTTCCCCACACCCCCTGGACCATATACATTAATTATCCAAATTCTAGCATCACCCTCAATAAGACTTTTTAAATTTTCTTGTAAATCTGCTCTTTCGACGAAATTCTCATATTCTGTTGGAAGAATACGATATAGTCCATCTTCTATCATAAATGGAGATGGTTCACTTTTTTGCTGCTCAATTTCAGATTTATCTTCCTGTTCTATTAATTCTAGAATAAGATTTTGTAATTCGCTGGAACTAATCCTTACTGTTTCATCATTTCTTCTAAAATATATTTCACCATCTTTTATGCCCCAGTGTTCATTCTGTCTAAAACCTCCTTTGCATATAGATGGATTATTACGTAGTTTACTGGTTTTTGATGAGCC
Source organism: Dictyobacter formicarum (assembly GCF_016587435.1). The sequence goes on along the minus strand of NZ_BNJJ01000001.1, from coordinate 352,829 downwards.
TCTAATATGTATAAGTGCAAAATCTTTATATATATCATTTATAAAAATATTATGCGTAACAACATCAATAGCTAGGTCTAGACCAGAGGCTTTTCGTACAACATCACGTAATTGTTTTGAATCATGAGTGAAAGGGTTCTTTAATCCTACAGGATCCCAAGTCTTATCTCGCACTCCTACTACAAGGTATCCGCCACCCACATTTTTCATTGCTAAAACGTCTCTAGCAAAATCCGCCTTGTTATGATCATTTTGTAAATGCAATTCTTCTTTATAATCTAAATACTCACACTCTCCTCGACATTCGATAAGATAACGTAGTGCCACCTTAGACATATCTCCATCAACCACCATCTGCTTTATCTTATGCAGATTCATTTTTTTGCCCTTTCTGATTGATTCATTCATCTTAATACAAGACAGTAAATGTTAAAATACAAATATTTTTTTACACTTAGCGTAACAAGCAGTACCGAATAATTTAATGTAGGTGTACCAAGTAGAGAAGATATTAATAATCCTCTATTTGATTGTTAAAAGCCATTTAGATAGTTTGTTTATGTAGCATAATCTAGAGAAGAGGTTGTTCTTGAAGCACGATGGTTGATATATTAATGTATAAAACTTGTAGAGTTGTGCTCTATTAGTATACCATGAAAAATTCCATAAATCACTATAGTAAAGCAAAATTTTAGGCCAATATTTATTGGATTTCCAAATAATCATGGCTGCGCAAGTTTTTTCCATTTTTAGTACTAATGTTACTCATGGCACCACACCTTTTTAATTGATCTGAACCTCTACTTAACAAAGAGATTCAGATCAACTCTATGTTGGCAATACATTACTTCAGTGGGTGCATTTTGACGACTGAGCCGACGCTCATCTCTGGTGTCTGGACGTAGGCGGTACCGACTCCGAGCTGTTCGATGCGGGCTGGTAGATCTTGACCAGGGAGGCCACGGATGAAGCCGGCGACCTTTTTGGAGTCCGGGAAGTTCATGCGGAATATAACTTTGGTGCCGGCGGTGCCAAGGACGTCGGGATGGAAGTCGGCCATGCCTTGGCTGGCGACGATGACGGCGATTCCGAACTTGCGACCTTCGCGCATGATCTTGGGCAAGGTGACATCTTTAGCCAGGCGGTGCGCCTCGTCAAGGACGATGGCCAGGCGGAGCCGCTTGGCGTATCCCCAACTGAACATATCTTTATAGATCTTTCTGAGCACAAACGCTCCGGCGGCCTGTTGCAGGGTCTCCACATATAAGTTGTGGAGGTCTACGACCAGGCCAGAACGGACCAGTGTGAGCAGATCTGGAGCCTGTTCCTGAGGGCGGAACAGGTTCATTTCAAGCAGTGGACGGCAGCGTGCGGCGACATTGGAGACCCTGCGCGCCTGGGCCAGGGTTTCAATGTTTTGAAGCACCTCCGCCAGCGTCGGGTATGTGAGCCCCTTGATGATCTGATCAGGATCATCGCTGAAGCCATGATCTTTATACGCATCGCGAATGGCTGAAAAGACAACGTCGCGCTGCATATTGCCCAGATCCACCACATGCCCGAAGATTTCCGCGACGGCATAGCTGTTGGCTTGCCAGCCGTTGCTTCCACCCTCCAGCGAGCATTCAAATGGAGAGAAGGGAAGACCACGGGCAGCGTCAAGCACGGTTGGATTGATGGCCTGTACAAATGGTTCGCTGGGATCGGCAAACTGCCCATGGAAGTCCAGCACCAATGCGGGCACCTGTTGTCTACCCAACTCGGTCAACAATCGCGTGACCGTCCACGATTTTCCCTGACCTGGAATGCCCAGGACGAACAGGTGTGGACTTCCGCTTACGGCTGGTTGCCAGTCAACGTCAAGGTTCGCGCCAACGGCCTCTCCCAGAGAAACCTGCACGGGTGCTTGATTATTGATGCTCTCCGGTGCTGGCTCTGATTTTGCCTCTGGCTGTGTCTGCACCGGTTCTGGAATGGGCGATTGCCTAGGTGCATGCATCGATGACATATCGATGGCGCTTAACTTTTGAGTTTTATCGTTTGTATGCTCTTCTGCTGAGAAGTCAGTGTCGTTTTCGGCCTCTAACTGCTCATTGTCTGGCTGATTGGCTGCGATGCCAGTATTAGTTGGATCGGAAGGCTCGTTTTCTTGAACGACAACTGATTGATGATCTTGCTCACTTGTGCTAACTGGTCGCGGTGGAGGTGCGTCATGATCTTCGTCATTCTCATCCTCAGCTTGCACTACCAGGTCTTCGACTACTTCGTCGGTATAGTCAACTGGAGTGTAGATTTGAGATGAGAATTCGGTTGATTGCTCAAAATCTTTGGCCGTCAACACGGTAATGCGTGCCTCATCCATGGGGAACGGTTTGCGTTCCTCGCCTTCGAGGCTGACAATGTAGCCTTCATAACTGGGGCGGAAGTCGAGTCCTGTTTTCTCAAGTCGAGAGACGTGTTCCAGAAAGGAGTGCTCGGCCTCTGGGTCGAACAACTGGTAGCGGCGTGAGCGTTCAAAGTAGAAGCGCAGCACATTGGCGAGGTACGAGCGCTGTAGCGCACCATCCACACGACCATCATTGAAAAAGCGATTGCGCATGATGGTGGCCGAGCTTTTCATCTGTAACACCATATCGCGCGAGAGATCTTCGAATGGGACGCGTCCTCGCCTCCATTTGACCTCTATGAAGGTAGCGTCGACAATGTTTCGCTTCAGCGAGATCAAAACGAGGTCACAGCGCCGTTCGCCTGCAATGGATTTGCCTGAGCTATCCAGTGAAAAAAGGCGTGGATAAGTATCAACTGGTATAAGGACGGCTTGCTTCAAGCGGCCTTTTTGTTGTAGCCAGGCTGTGACAACTCCCAGCCCCACCGCTGCCGCTGCCGTGGTAGATGACTCAAGTGCCTGCAGCGCCAGCCGACCCGAGATGGTCTTTAAATGATGGAGCAGATGGCTGACACTCTGATCGACATGAGTGAACCCGAGATCATTCATCGCCTGGCTCAGCAGCGATTGGATCTCTTCGTGCCAGGCAGTGGTGACCATCATGCGATGACCCAGGCCGTCGGTAAACTCGGGTGAGTAGTCCAGGACATACTTCCGAGCTAGATTATTTAGCTCTGGTTCATTGGGTGAATCATAGTAATCCAGCGTAAAGAAGCGATCCAGAGTGACGACCCAGTTTGTACTTTCGTGCAGCCGTTCCAAAAGCTGGCGTTGTTCGCTACCCAGGGTTACCTCTAACGCAGGATGGGTGCTGATGGTATTGCTGAGCACACATCCTCCAGCATCGAGCATTGCTGTCTGCAACTCAATGAGGAGCTCGCTATAGCGAATGCCTGCAGGATGTGTCTCTGGCTTGCGCACACCCTCTGTAACGACGCGATGTTGCCAGCGTAGCGCATCTTGCGCCACCGAGAAGCGCGAAACGAAGCGCACCACCAGGCCATAGAGCGAAAAGCTGGTGGTGGTTGCCGTATTCTGGTCGGAAGCCTGGAACGTTCTCATCGCTGGTCTGGTAATATCTGTCACGACTGCAATATGGGCCTCGGGAATGGACTTGCCAAGCTGCTCCATTTTGCGCGAGGTCGTTGTAATGCCAGGGAGAAAGTGATCTGTTTTCTGTCGATATTGTTGTTGGTCTATTTGTAGCTGGCGCACCTGCTCAATTGCCTGGAGTGTACTTTTATGGCGACTATCTGTATAGGCGGTAATTTGAAAGGTGCGCACCTGGTGATGCTGTGTCTCATCATCCTCATTGAGCTTATGGGTAGGAAGCAGTTGTTTAAGGGCTTCAGCAAAGAAGTCGCCGCGATCAGGATTGACCAGGGTGGTAACCAGCGTATTTGTATAATCATGAAGGTCGAGGAAGCCTCGAAGATGTTCGGCCAGTTGCTCGGGATGAGTATTGCCGAACTCGCTCTGATCCACTGCCATCCCAAAGATGAGCCCAACATCACCATAGCGGCGATGAGGATCAGGGACGCCAGCGGGTAGCGAGACACCGTGAAAGAAGCGCAGATTCTGGAAAAAAGTGAAGGTTGTTGCCGTGTCCACATGATAGGCAAATGGTGGCACATTGATCGGTGTCAGCAGGCTTAAGGCCTGAAGATCGAGGTTATACTTACGCTCTCGTTGTGTTGTAATTGCCAACACTTTAGTTTCCCAGGTCTGTAGCAACTGTGTATAGCTGACCATCCAGGCAACGCGCAGTGGATGAATTGGCAGCGTTACGACGGCTTCCTCAATATTATCCTGGCGACCAGCGATACGGACAAGCACTGAGTCTATGGAGAGCGCTTCCAGAAGTTCCTGGCGGCTTTCCTCGCGTTCTAACAAATCCTCAAGCAATTCTTTATATGCCTGGGCATAGCGCAGGCCCGCGTTTACCAGTTCAGTTGTCCATTCAGCTACTTCAACAACATCGCGATGAGAGGTCTTTCTCAGGCGCGTGAAGAAATTATCACGCGTCTTCCAGAATGCTGACCATATCTCATTTTCACTGGTTGATAATGTTTTAGAAACGATATCGTCTGCACTGATTGTATGTATGTCATTGATATCAAGCACAAAACTGGCATGTTTGCGTGGCTCTGCCAGGCTTCGGCGCTCTAAGTCCAATAAAGGTTGACTAATGCCAACCTGTAACATATGGCGCTCATTCAGCCTGAGGTTGAAATAGGCCAGATCCTTATTACTCCATTGTGGCTCAGCCTCAGTCAGATCTTTATCTTTGACTTCAGCACAATATGAGAGCCGTCCATAGGCGAGATTAGGAACCACAAACTTACTATCGCGCACAGCAGGGCCGGTCTCTGGCTTGGTAATATCTTTAGAGAGATAAAATTCACCACTGTCTTTATAGATTTCATCCCCATCCTCATTGACGATCACTGTTCCATCTTTATTGATGGGCATAACGCGTACACAGACAGCAAAGTCAGGTGGCTCTTCAAAAGCAATATCCATGTTAATAGTAATTGTACGTCGCGAGGCTGGTAAGTCTCGCTCTGGTAGATCGATACTGTTATCGACTTCAAAATCGCTGTCAGCTGGAACAATCGCCACGCGCCATCCCCCGAGATTTTCTGGTTGTACAGGGTCGCTAATCCAGCTTACCGCTAGCTTTTCTTTTGGCGCGCATTTTGCGATCAAGCTTCCTCTGGCTCCATCCGGCTGAATGAGCTTGCATGCTTTTTCAACCTCTCCTTTGGCATTCACAAACGGCTTGATTTTAATCTCGCGAATATCGCTTTTTTCAGAGGCTGGAAACACCCAGGTATCGAACGTCAGCTCCTGCTTCTCAGCCAGAGCGCGCGACCATGATTGCACATCATTGAGGGAGCGTCCTTTGAAGAACAGATTAAGCTTGAGTGCGGTCTGCCCATCTACTTTTAAATTTTGAATGCGGTCCCGGGTTGTCGCATCAATTTTCGTAGGTCGTGCCAGGGCCAGGGTACTGCGGCGATTCTGCTCTAACTTGATATCAAGTTCCGAAGGGATCGCTGCGTTGACCAGTTCCCCAACCGTCGCGTCACTGATCAATCCGACCCGCCAGAGCTCCAGTCCAGCCTGTTGCAACTCAAGCTCCTCTGCCCTTTTGAGAACCGCCATGGCAAAATCAAGCTTTTGATTATCACTGACATTTAACGAACCGCGTAGTTGTGAAAATGTGGCCCGCACGAACCGAGCCGCCTTGACCGGCAATTGACTCATCACGCGCTTTAGCGCATGCGTGTGTAGTTCCTGCCCATTGATGATCGCAAAGGAGTTGCCTAATGAGCTATATGCTGCGTCGATCAGATCCGCTGGCACGAAGAGACAGAGAGTCTCTTCTTTGCGATTGCGTAGCTCAATGGCTTTATCAACAGTAATATATGTTGAGGATGAAGCAAGCTGTGTATTTTGTTTTGTCAGGACATAGGCGGAAATGTTCTTACGTGATGCGGTATTGATGTATTGACAAAGGGCATTTGCCTCTGCATTAGAAAGATAATTGACGCGAGCACAATGTCCTAGCTGTGTGCCTTTAAAATGAGATAGAATATCTTCAGCTAGAAGTGAGACACGTTTCGTATTTTTTGTATTTATATTGCTACTAATCATTATGCTTATGCCTCAACCTTCACGTGCTCAGTACCAGCATAGGGCGCATGCAGGCGTTGTACTGTAAAATCATCTGAAAGATCACGGAAAATTCCCATCTGCCGTAAACGCCCAAGCATAGCACGCAGATTATCGCGCGCCGCCGCCGCATACTCTGCCCCCTCAAACGGTGCTGGTGGCGTATCTACCAGGATGCCATAGCGCTCTTTCAAGAAATCCAGGAATTCTCGCAGTTTGATAGGTCGTAACTGGTTAGGGCCAGATAGACGTGCTGTTGCCACCTGTACTAACGCTGCTAAAAGGTCATTTTCAGGAGCATAGCGCCATGTCTGGCGGTGTGTCGTCAGGCCACGCAAGACACCATGTGGCTTTTTTAGGCCACCAGATCCATAGAACCATTGAATAAAGTGAGCAAGGGCATCACCACGTTGTGCCTCAGCAAGTAAGTTGATGATACGTTCTAGATCGGTCTCACCAGTGTTTGCGATGCTATCCAGTACTTGTAGGGATTCTGAATTTTCGCCTTCTTCTTTTTCCATATTTTCGGTGCGAATACGTTCTTCATCTAGCTGAGCAGCAGCTTCCAAATGAACATTAATCCTGGGATCTTCCTGTAGCAGTAATAATCCTTGGAGATATTGAGCTCCGGAAGAGTCAGGGGGGATGATTTTCTCAACTTCTACTTTTCTGCGAGGATTATTGCGTAGTTTACTTATGTAGATATCAAGTTGCCGCAAAAGTAAGTTTGAGTACAAGAATTGTTGATACGTTTCAATATCCCGGCGCACGCAAGCTTTGGACATCTCAAGACTGCGCGGAGTGGACCCATTAGTAAAATCTACATACATCTGTAAGGCCGAGAGGTGTTTATCATCTTGCATCGCGGCAGGTAATACTTCAGGGCTGGCGACTAGTTCATTAATAGCATGCACTACATGTAGCGTATAATTGAAGAGCTCAAAATTGATCAGTGCCAATAAGTTATACGTAAATGCTTGCGTTGGCATCTTACTGTGAAATTCAAAGAGGTAGCGCAGTAAGTCCTTGGCCAATTCATTGACCAGACCAGGAAAAGCATTGGGTAATCTTTTTTCACGATTAAGTTGTGGCCGTGTATTCTTAAAGCCGTCGATAAAGGCAATGGATAGTCGGGTAAGTATATCTAATTGTGCATGACCATCATAGGTTCCTCCCAGCTCAGGAAGTTGTCCAATTTCTATACCTTTTCCGAACACAAGTTTAACGAAGTCGCGTAATGGCTGATCTCCTTTCAAATAATCACGCAGTGTTTGGTAAACAAACACATCAGCCTGCCGATGTCGGCGGGATACTGGGAGCCCAGTCTTATGGGTTAAAATAGTGTAAGGTACAAGTGAGACAATTTGTTCTCCTTTTGTTCCTCCTTGACCAGCATTACCAGTAATAATCAGAGATGTACGTATGAGACGTTCTAACACGCGTCGCCCTTCTGCGTTTTGAAAGCCTTCTACATCGGGATGATTAGCCAGTTGATCAATATAGCGTGTAATCTCTTTTGGATCATTGGTTATTTTAGCTTTGCCTTTACCTTGCGCCAGGATAGTAAAGAATAATGATGGTAGAAAGATATCTATATCAAAGTCGTTTAATTCGACAATGAGGATGCGTGGAAAAACCACTCCTTTTAGATCCTTTGGTAATTTTATCTTCATGATATTTTTTCCTATCCCACAATCTGTTCGCGAATGATTTTTCCATCTCGTTGCGCGATATGATGGGTGCGAAATTCACTCTCGATGAGAATGAGTTCCTGTGTCTCACGTAGCAAGAGGGCGTTCTTGAATGGCTTAAGATCCTCAAGTAAAGAGGCGTACTCACGAGCGTTGGGTTGTAGTCCGCTGGCTAGCTGAATGAGCAGCTCAAAAAGATCCAATGTGATTTCCATGCGTGGTGTACCACTTTTATGCTGGAGCACCACCATCTCCGGTAGAGTTTCGATTAGCTGTGTATGTTGTGGTGCCGAAACAATCAGCTCGAAATCGTCTAGGGGAAGCTGTTTCAGGACAACCAGTTGTTGTGCAGCGGATGCGCTAACCTTGACGCTCAACTTATCGTCTGGGACATCTTCGAACACTTCATCCGAGCGCAGCAAGCCAAGTGCAAGATTTTTGAGGACCGCCTCGGGATCGATACGATCATTGAGCAAATCTATGAACCTCGCTGCATAGCGATACGGCAGCAGATTTTTCCATTTTATTTCTGGTAAGCCTGCCTCTGGTTTTGATGGGGCTGCCTCAAAGTAGAGACGGCGTTTTGCCGCAGCCATCCAATCAGTGGTACTCTTGAAACGTTGTGGTGCTATATCTTGCTTGTCTCGGAAGATCTGTCGGCGTACGAGCGCATCGCTCTCCAACTGATGAAAGTGTAGAAAACGATCCAGGTGAGGCCGTGCAAAGCGCGCGGGATCAAGGCTGGCAATGTCTTCCAAGAGCTCATCATGTGTATTATTGCTCATGAATATATTTTGCCAGTAGGCAAGATTGGTCAAGGAGGTACCTATCTCAGTTCCTTCATTGAGATCATGGATATCTTGACAACTTTTGTTGCCTGTCAGTATATAGGAGACCGCCGAGCGCAAGTCACGCATCGTAATATGTCGTTGTCTGCGTAGATGAATGAGTAAGAAGAGGTATTCTAAGCGACTGGCTACCGCCTTCTTCTTAAGCGCCAATGCGTTCTTGCGAATAGGGCAGATATCCTGTGCCGAGCAGCTCTCACAGATCGTCCAGTGCTGGGGTTGTACAAACCGTGCCAACATGGGCTGGAAAATCGAGTGTTCGTCTTCTCCTGGCAAACTGACAAAGGCGCGCTGCTTCATATCGACCAACCACACATCCTGACTCGTCATAGCTTGCCGGTCCGTCAATTGATCAATCTGGCTGCCCATCCAGAAAAATTGCTCGCGTCTGCGCTGGAAGAAGTCAAAGAGGCGACCATCATTGATTGCTACCAGAACAGTCACCTTATCCGTAGGAGGCGTAGAACCTTCCAATCCCTGCAATTTTTCACTCAACTGCTCATCCGCACTGAGGTGTTCGTGTGATTCTGAAGCATCATAGCAACTGCGGAACGTGTGCTCCTTATAGCTTATCGACCAGCCACTCGGATTTTTATCGATGATTTGCCCACCGCGCTGCTTCAGTTCCTCAAATACCTTTTCCAGGAAGGCTGTCTTGCCATCGCCAGGATTGCCAGAGAGAAACAGCACATGCGGCAACTGCTCAAAGATGGCTGGCAAGAGCTCTTTATCTAATGCTGTTGCTATATAGGTCTCGCGTACAAACTCGCTATCCAGACCACGATTATTCATATTGCCGCTGTCGCTATTGCGATAGAGGCTACGAATATTATCAACCCAGGGGTTAATCTGCTTCTCGAGTTCGTGGGTGGTGACAGGTTCTTCCAGTGCCATAAAAGCAAGCTGAAGGTCGTCCCGTAACTGACCAATTGTGGTTGGACGCTGATCTGGATCGTTGGCCGTGGCTCGCTGGAGCACGGTTGCGATGCGACGTATGCGGGTTTCTACAAACTGGTCGAGTGAAATAGGATCGCGTTGTCCATTGGGAGCCTTTGTAAAGGGGAGTAGACCCGTTAATGTCTGGAAAAGCACAATAGCTGCCGCATAACGATCGGTTGATGCAGGCGTTGGTTCACCATATTTTGCCTCCGGTGGCAAATACAGTGGTGTCCCTGCGATATGCTTGTTCTCGCCAATCTGCATCGCAAAGCCAAAGTCAATCAAGACTGGATGATTATTGCTTTCATGAAGCATAATGTTGGCTGGTTTGATATCCCTATGTAGCAGAGCTTTTTGTTCTAGTATCTCTACCGCATTCAGTAAATGTTGAGCAAAAGACCACCAGCGGTCTAGAGGCCAGGGAAACTCACTTTCAACTTGCTGCAGCGTGGGTCCAGGGATATGCTCCATCAAAATGTGCGCGTCATCATCTGGCGCGAAGATGAAGTCAATACGTGGTAGATAGATACTAGAAATACCTTTTAATGCTTTATATTCTGCAACTGCCTGGTTATTCACTTCTTCTGTGCGGAGAAATTGTTTCAGGACGTAGGAGCCAAGTTCCTGGTAATTTATATTGCTTACCAGATAGGTGCGTGCCATCATTCCCTGTCCCAGCACACGTTGGATGCGGAAGTCTTTGCAGAGTATGCGTCCCTCTTCGCCTTTGGTGGCATTGCTGACATTGTGAGCCAACTCCGCCAGTCGGGTACCCGCCGCTTTTGCTGTGATCTGTGTGTTATCCGGTGGCTGCAACAGCTCTTTAAAGAGCTCATGTAACTGGTCTGCCTGCTCCTTTACCAGGAAGGACGACCAGCGAGGCTGGTCTGGAAAGAGGATTGCACCTTCTACGTTTGTACGCAGTTTGGTAATTGCTGTGCCTGAGAGGCGCTCCAATAGAATGAGCGCCATACTAAAGGTATCTGTTTGTATGGTGGCATATTCATAGCCAATCGCAACATCTATTGAGGCATAGGGATCTTCGAATGAAAGCGCATCCAGAGAGGGCGCAATTGTATTGGTGCCCATACGAGCAGCATAGAAGTTCGTAAATGTGATTTTGGCCGGTTGCTTGCTCTGCACATAAATCGTTTCTGGACCCAGTGCTCGATGAAGCACACCTTGTGCATGAATTTGATCCAGACCCTTAAAGCAGGCTGCTGCAAGTTGCAACTCCTGTACGAATTCTTCGCGCGTCTCTGGAAGCGGTGTTGCTTTTAACGATTTGCCTTTTGGAGGAGTGATAGTAACGATTAAATAATCTTCGGACCAGATAAATGGATCCTGCACATCTGGAACCAGTCCAGTGGATTGGAGCTTTTTGATCGTCTTATATTCTTGCTTATAGAAATCGGCTAACTCTTTGGCTTGTAGCGGATTTTTGCCAAGATTATAAACCAGTAAATGCCGAACGTCAGTTGGATCATCTTCCACCGAAGCGTAGAAGAGGCGGACATTAGGTCTGAGCGAGACTGCATCATCAATCTTCAAGAAATTAATGCTCTTTGGCACCTCGGGACGATTATTTAAATGGAGCAACGCTTCTTTGATTTTCGCACTCCACTGTCCAACGGCAGGGTTTCCCCCTTGTTGATCTAATTTTTGCAGACGTTGGCAGGCATCAGAGAGGAGAAACACACCATGAGTTGCGCGATTATCATGAATTTGCGGATAGACTTCTTGTACCGATAAAAGAACTCCCCCACGAACATAATGTGCACCCTGTTTGAGCGGTGTCACCTTATAGCCAAGTTGGCCTGCAAATATCTTCGCGGTGTAATCAATTTTTGCGAGAGGACTTCTTTCCGAGGAGCCATTGGCCCGTATCCACTGTTCGTCGTCGCCACGAATACGCCCATGCCACGACTTCTCATCCAATAGAAAAACCCAGTTTTTACCAATAATGATAAAGTCAATTTCAAAAGAGCGATCATCATTGGTAGGAAGAATTTTATTACAGATAATGATCCAATCAGCAGGAAGTTGTTGCTGTAACACTGTTGCAGCCTGGCGTTCCCCTTCTGTTGCAAAAGAAGATGGGCCCGCACTTATTAATTCGGCCACGTTGAATGCTCCTTTGTGTTTTCAGTTTTCAGCGTGAGCTATAGTATTTCACAATAGTGATACGCTATCTTTAAAGAGGAAGGACATGATTTTTTGAATTCATGATGAGAATACATATTTGTAGTGTAAAGAATATAGCATATTTGCAAAGTGCATACAAGTATCAACGGCTGTAGAATCTGATGGACCAAAAGTATCTATTACATAATAAATAAAGTCTGATATTAACTATATCAGACTGTCAATGGCGGAAGGAGTAAGGATTAATACTGTTTTCTAGTGGGCAACATACTATTGGCAATTGTAGAAGTAGTGATAAGTAATATGCCTAAGAGAATATATACTTGACATTTTTAGTGCTTCATGGGATTATTTATGACGTCTTATGGAAAAGTTAAAGATTAATGGTTAAAATAATTTGTATAGTCAAAAGTGTGCAATGAATTCGGTAAGCGTCTATTAATATTTATTACATCGTTGGAGTTCATCTTTAGGATGAATAGGCGAGTTTGAAAATGCTATTGATTCAATGGCCATTCTTGTAGCACTAACGGCTAAGATGTAATAGCGACTATCTTGGATATTTACTCTACAAACGCGGTTTCTGTCACGAGATATAGGGACTACGGAAGCGCCGAACGCTGAACTTCTTTAGATAGAACTGAGAGAGACAATCTTCAGGTGTTCGTATAAAGCTCTCTCATAGGTGATGATACTCATGGAAAATATTCGTCCATCTTTTCTATCAAATTTATTTCCTTGGCTTTCTCCTGTAGTGATTAAATTTGCAGTCGTAGATGGTGGCATTGAAGTCCAATTCTATAGGGGCAATCGATTGCTACAAGACTGGCATTCTCCAAGTCTACGTTATGCATTGCCAGAGCTACTTAACAGATGGATTGATGATCATCATATATCCATGGGTCCTCAACCTTATCCACTGGTCAAGCAGCTGTGGCAAAATCTTATGCCTCTGGTATCTGAAAATTTTATTGTCGACGCGTCTGCTTTGACCGGGTTAGAAGAAGTAAATCAGCCACAGGATGTCACGCTAGTCTGGACTCTTAATAGTTCTTTGGTTTGTATCGAAGGTCATTTTGAAGGCGCAGATCATTATTTAGGGATGGGATGGTTCCAAAAAGGGGAAAAAATTTGGTCGTTGAGCACTCATCCATCAAGTGCTGTAGATTCACAACTTAAAAATCTAATTGTGCCTGTGCAGCAGACTAATTTCTTGTTGAACATGATTAATCCTTCTTTGCAACCTTATCTGCCCATTCGCGTTGATTTTCAGTACATCACCGATTTTGTACTGCAAGTGACCGTTACAGATGCTAGAAATGGAAAGTTTGCACTCGCATTACAATGTAATTATCCCCAACTTCTACCTATCAGTCAAATCCCTCTGCAGCCGATGAATGTTTTGTTGGCAAATCGGGCTGTCATTCAGTTTCCGCATCAGGCATTAACGCCTGTGATGTATGGATTACTATTACAAGAACCTTTAGCTGTCTTCTACGGAACTAATGTACCTGTTTTTATCAATGAACAATTGCCAATCCTTCGTCTGTATCATCTGATAAGTGATGATATGGCGGAAAAAATCATTCAAGCGAATCCCATTGTATCTATTGCTACTTTGAGGGCTATCCTTTCTTTTATCCGCACCTATGAAAATGGCGTTGGTAAATATATTATTACTACAACGTATCAGTATCAACAACATATTCTTGATATGAATGCTCTTTTAGCAGCATACCAAAGAAATCAACGTTTTATTCAGCAATATGGTATTTGGTTTGAGTGGCCGCATAATTCATATAATATTTTTAACACTATTCAACAGCAGCGGGCTACAAAAGTGTTATATCCAGAAGAGGTGATGGGTTTTGATACACAGCGGATTGCTCTTTTGAATAAGAAACCTATTGCTCATACTATTCAACTAAATGGAATGACACCTGTTGAACGTGGTCAAGATGTTTTTGGGCAATTACAGTATCATGGAATACCTGGCGGCATTGTTGATGAATCATTAGGATCCGTGACAATGTTTATCAATTCCTGCGAGAATTTGTTGCGCGAAAATCAGCGGGCGCGCATCCTCTGGCTGGTTCCGTCAAACAAGAAAGGGTCAGTGACACGTGCTATTAATGATTCTACTGTACGTAGTTATATAACAGTAGCATCACTTGTGACGCTGCGCGATGAACCTGTCCTTATGCTACATTCATGGACATTAGTTATTTTTCAAGCATTAGATCAATTATTGGATGAGCGATTTCTATCCAGGCCATTATCCCTATTGAAATGGGACTGGGCACTCACTTCAGTGACTTCGAAGTCCGCATTAAGCCCACTAATTATGCACACGTTGCATTTACCTGAAAAATACTACGAGCAATTCTGTGCTCGTTATCTTTTCAGTCTATCGGGAAACTACAATAGCGCAGCAATGGGCGAAAGTGTTTCTATCTTAAATACTGCTCAACGAGTTTCTCCGACTATGCCTAAATCAGCATCTCCAAGCGCACATAAAAAAAATGAGAAATTATATCCTGCCACTTCCCTTCCACCTGTTTCTGATCAGCCAGAAGTTAAAGGGACTGATATGCCCAGTAAGGGAACGCCAAAATCGGATGCATTGATGAAACTGGTCCCTTCACGACTGATATCCTTTTGGGAACAAGCACGGAAATGGAAAGATATGTCATATAGCCGTGTCTCCCTGGTACCACATCAGAGCAGTTATCCTATTTACACCGATATGGATGAGAAGGAACTTCAGTGGTATTTCTATTGGCGGAATGAAGTACGTAATGATCGCTATCCACCAACGGATATTGGCTATATTTTAATGCATGTCTATGAAACTCTTGCATGTATCGGTTTCACAACCCCTGCAATGGCATGTACACGTCTCAGGGCGTTATGGACGCATTATCGAGATAAATTTCCGCAATTGGATAATTATCTGATTCCTTGGATCGCTGATTTCTGTGTTGTTTATAAGCTATCCTTTACTGCAATGCATTGGTATGCATTCCTGTTAACGGTTCCTCAATGTGCTGTTGATGAGCAGCTAATTGCAGAAGCATGGTTACGCCAGGGTGGTGACTGGGCGCAAATGCCGTTGGCGGTGCTCTATAAGTTAGCTGGATTAGATAGACAATCGCTATTTTACCGGAGAAATAAGAGTAATCATATATTAGAAGACATACATCGCACTTCGATTGTTGGAGTTGATGATTACCTTCGTCGTCAAAAGAATATACCAGGAATCATATCCTTATATGATCGTGGGTCGACTCATGCTGTGAAAAGGGAGCCTTTTAAGGGGGCATTAACTGAACACACATATTCTTCGATCACTGTTCTTGAAATAAATGCGGCATTCAATAATATAGAATTTCATCGTGCACTATCAGGTATTCTTAAATATGCAGATTATCTCCAACAAAAATTATATCAAAGTATCACAGAACCTTTCACCCCTACAATTGCTGTGATTTGGCAAGCAGCGATTGAGTCAATGTTGATCAGCAAATCGTTAGCCCGGTTGAGAAGTTCTATGGGCTTAATAGAACAGCAATCGTCAACTTCAATGCTTCAAGAATCGCGTTCTCTACTTTTGTATCTCCTCAATAAGAAAACCTCTCGGGAGTTGAAACAACTACATATTATGCATAGCACTGATGCTCAATCACTCATTGAGCAGATCTCAGTTAAGCCTGCATCATCTCTTTTAGCCTTGCCAGATATTGTTCCAGGAAATGTGCGTGTTCAGCGCAAAGAGCTTGAAGAAAAAGTTCCTGAAAGCACAAGACGCAATCCAAAATTGCCATCTAAACGTCCTATTATTGAACTAAATCAGAAGTTTATTGTTCAACTGCATCAGGAAGCAGAAAAATTACAAGAGCGCTTGTTTATTGTGGACGAAGAGCAACTTCAGGGTATCTCAACTCCAGCCTCTCCTGGATCCCAACCTGAAATGGAGGCCAAACAAGAAGTTGAAAATGCATCAATACAACCTGATATTAATATTCAGATATCTATTGAGCCAATTCAACCAGAGTCAGAGATAGTACGAGAACCTGCACAAACTGTGTCTGATAGTACAAGATCTGCCCCGCAAATGATCAATTCTATTGTTCAACTGAACTCGGAGGCTATCTCGAAGTTGCGAGAAGAATCTGAACAATTACAGGGACGCCTGGTTATTGAGGGAGAAGAGAAACAAGAGCAATCATACATTACATCCATGCCAGATCTTGTTGTTATTACTCCCGTGACAAGCAATGTCATTGATACTGTTGCAGATGTGGATGAGGATTGGAGAGCAATTCTTCAACAATGGCAACCCGTACATTGGGAAATAATTACATTACTTTATCAAGGACAACAGGTACAATTACCTACGGTTGAGCACAAAGCCCGTCGCCCTATTTCTAAGCTGATTGATGAGGTCAATTCTCCAGTTGACGAACAACTTGGAGATTTGTTAATTGACCCTGATACACGAACTATTTTTGATCACCTTTACACAACAGCCGGGAGCCTGGTTAACTGGTATATTTCTTCTAAAGGTAGGTAAGCATTCTCATGAGCGAACGTAAAATTTCACCACGTCATAGTAACGCTATTCTGCAAGCATTTAGTAACGGCGTCACACCACGTATTGGCCTTGAACATGTGGTAGTTGGTCGCAGTGCAGAAATTGAGGCAATGCTTGATGATCTGGACTACAGGGTTGCCCAAGAAGGAGCGAGTTTCCGCCTGGTGGTTGGTCCTTATGGTTCGGGTAAGAGTTTTATGCTTCAGGTTATCCGCAACTATGCCCTCCAGCGCAATTTTGTAGTCGCAGATGCCGATTTAAGCGCTGAACGTCGTTTGACCGGAACAACTGGCCAGGGTCTCGGCCTCTACCGCGAATTACTGAAGAACATGGCTATTCGTACACGTCCTGCAGGTGAAGCTTTCGCTCCTCTGCTTGAACATTGGATGAACGCTATCCAGGAACAGGTAATGCAATCCTCAAACTTGTTACCTGATAATCCAAAGTTTTATCTTTTGGTTGAACAAAAAGTATCGGAGACGCTCCGTTCGATCAGTGCTTTATCAAATAGTTTTGATTTCGCGCATATCCTTTCCTTGTATTGGCGTGCTTACCAGGATGGCGATGAAGTGAAGAGGGAGCGTGCTATACGTTGGTTGCGCGGTGAATATCGGTTACTTACCGAGGTTCGTACAGATCTGCAAGTGAACTCGATGGTTACAGATAAAAACTGGTATAACTACCTCAAGCTTTTTGCTTCTTTCTTCCAGTTGATTGGCTATAAAGGTCTGGTCATCTTTTTTGATGAGGCCGTTAATCTCTACAAAATTAGCAATACCGTTTCACGTAACAATAACTACGAGCAGTTATTAACGCTATTTAACGATGTCAATCAAGGTGTTGCCCAACATATCGGCTTGATTTTTAGTGGTACCCCTCAGCTTGTTGAAGATCCCAAACGTGGCTTGTATAGCTATGAAGCACTTCGCTCTCGTTTGCAGGAGAGCCGCTTTGCTCAAAATAGCCGACGCTCGTTTGCAGGGCCTATTATCCGCTTAGATACACTTACCAATGAGGAGCTTTTTGTCCTCCTCCAAAAGCTATGCAGTATCCATGCTTTTCACTATCGTTACACATCTACGATTACTGACAGCGATATCAAGGAGTTTATGGAAGTTGTAACAGCACAGATAGGATCAAATCAATTCCTTACTCCGCGTGAGATAACACGTGATTTAATCGCTGTATTGGAAATGATGAGACAAGATAACGCACTTACGTTCTCTGATATTATTCACGGGCGTGATTTTGTTGCTTCCCACGAGCAATCAAATCCGGATGAGTTGACGCCACAGAACGAAATTGTCGATAGCGACTCTTACTTTTCCGGATTTACCCTATGAATGCAGGCGATCCCTTTGCACAGCTAGCGCCGTTCATTCAAGCATATATTTATCAGAACGGCTGGGCAGATCTGCGTAGTATTCAAAAAGCTGCTATTCCCGCTATCCTGGACACAAACGATCATGTGCTGATTATGAGTGGCACTGCAAGTGGCAAAACTGAAGCAGCCATGCTTCCAGTCTTAACCTTGCTGGAACAATCACCAGCACAGTCCGTAGGCGTCCTTTATATAGGACCACTGAAAGCACTGATCAATGATCAGTTTGAACGCATTGAGGGCTTATTATTTGGGCGATCAGATATTCCCATTCAAGGTTGGCATGGAGACATTGCGTATCATCAAAAAAAGCGCTTTTTAAAACAGCCCCGCGGTATTTTACAGATCACACCCGAATCGATGGAAGCGATGTTTATGAATCGCGCCGGGGAACTGGGTATCATTTTCGGTGATCTACGTTTTATTATTATTGATGAGATTCATGCCTTCATTGGCACTGAACGCGGCCAGCAAGTACTTTGCCATCTTCAACGCCTGGAACGTGCTATTCGCCGCCCCATCCGACGCATTGGATTGTCGGCAACCATTGGTGATGTTAATGTGGCTTTGCAGTGGCTTCAAAGTAGTTCTCAATTTCAAATACATGCTCGCCTTGTGACGGAATCAACACAGGGACGACGAATTGAACTGCGTGTCAATCATTTCGTGTTGGCGCCAGAGGAAAATGCATTCCATGCAGATATAGCTCCCGAGGAGATAGGTTTGCGCTCTCGCCGCACGGCTTCTTTACCGATAAGCCCAGGTTCACTACAAGAGATACCAGAAGAAGCTTTATCCACTGAACCTTCTGATGTGCGTTGGGAGTTGCAGCAAAATATCAAAGATTATTATGATGATCTCTTTACCATTACGATGCGTTACCAGAAAACGCTGGTTTTTACTAACCGTCGAAATAAGGCTGAACGTATTGCAGCCGAGCTCCGCCACCGTCTGAGTCAACAACGACCTGGTATGGATTGGTATTTTGTTCATCATAGTAGTATTGCCGCCAGTTTGCGGGAAGTCGCTGAGATTCGGATGCGCGAACAGGCTCAACAGTCAAGTGTCATCGCGACAGCTTCCCTGGAATTGGGTATTGATATTGGGCACCTTGATCTTACTATTCAAGTCAATGCACCGCATTCTGTATCCAGTTTTGTTCAAAGATTGGGCCGTTCCGGTCGTCGCGGAGCACCATCTCGCATGTGTCTTTATACCTTCGAGTACCTGGATAATAAAGCAGACACATCCTCTGAATGGGAGCAAATACCCTGGGAGTTTCTCCAGACAATTGCTATAATTCAGCTTTATCTTGAGGAAAGATGGATTGAACCCCCAGATATCCCCACCATGCCGTTGAGTCTGTTGTATCAGCAGACGATGAGCGTTATGCGAGCACGAACAGAATTGATACCAGCTCAATTAGCCCAGTCTATCCTGAAACTGGCGCCTTTCCAGGCGGTGACATTAGATGAATACCGTCTTTTTCTTCAACACCTGCTATCTCTTGATCAGCTTGCGCGAATGGACGAGGGAACGCTCATTGTGGGTATGAAAGGCGCACAACTCACCAATCATTATCATTTTTATGCTATTTTTGCCAACGAGCAGGAGTTCCGTGTGCTGGCAGGTGCACAGGAAGTTGGTACGATTCAAAGCGTGCCAGAGGTAGGGGGCATCATCGGCTTGGCCGGATATGCCTGGCGAGTTATCTCGGTCGATGACCGTAAGAGAATTGTGCATGTAGAACGAGCTAAAGGGGTTGTTGAGCAAAACTGGAAGACTCATGGAGACCTCCAATTTCATAAACATGTGATGCTACGTCTGCGCCGGATTTTACAGGAGGAAATAATGTATTCATATCTATCTCCTCTTGCGCAGCAACGCTTATCTTTAATCCGCGATTTTGCCAGGCGATCTGATTGGCTTTCCAGTTGTGTTGTCTCTCTGGAACCTGGACGTTTTCTCTTGTTTCCCTGGACTGGATGGCGTATCTATAAAACGCTTTTTTTCATCTTGATGCGTATGGGTTGGTGTAGTTACAGCTCTGACTGCGACTATTATCTGGAAATATCTCACAAAGGCAATATCGCCGATGTTCTGGCTGAGTTGCGCGCACTGAGTCCTCGGGTACCTGATCTCGTGAATGCCATGATATCGAATCTAAAAGACATGCTTCTATGGCGTGGAAAATACGATTACCTGGCTCCTCGCGTTTTATTGGAGAAAGCTTACGTAAATGACGTTCTTGATATCCCAGGAACAATGCAATGGTTAGCAGCCTGTGTTTAGGCCTGTGATAGCCTTAGTGTGTGGATGACCTCGGTTTAAAAGGCAGATACCATTGTTGGTAGATGCTTCGTGAGGGCATAAAACCCACCAAGCAGGTCATTTTCTATTTCTAGAAGTTGAAATAATGGTGTTTTGTATTCGAGCGGAGCATATGAAAAAAGGGGCTGTAGATGGCCCCAATTTTTCTGGGAATGCGTTGGAATCCGCTGCACATTTGTTGTCTTGCCTATTTCAAAGACATCATGATTCTCTAAAGTGAGAATGCGATAGACCCCTGGCGTTGGCTGGAGCGTTTTTGTGATCTGTGCATGTAATGGAAGAAACGCGCTCCAGTCTAAGCCACTCATCCATTCTTTTTCATCAAAGGGATTTCCAATGAGTTTGAGCGGAGGATAACTGGGTCCGCCCGCGGGATTATCTGGCGCATCATCGGGGAGACGTTCCCCCTGGTATCCATCGCTTTTGTTTTTTGATTTCGTATACCGTGCAGGGAAATGACCATGGTTGCACCGCACTGATTCGCCTCGCTCTAATCGATAGCGCCAGAGCAGATAGCACTTTAATCCTCTCAGCGTTTTTGTGGAGTCCTGGATGTGCTCTATGTTATGGAGAACTGTTGCTGAACATTCATAGTCTAGCTGGTCCGAATTGTTCCACGCCCATAACGCCGGGGCAGCTGTATGTGGGTCGTTAAATGGCATTGTTTCTTTCTGGCTATTTGTGCGCAAGCTTCCTATACGTTCGCGCAGGTTTCGAGCAGTTTCTCCGATATAGAAAAGTTCATCTCTCGTAGTTGCGCGGACACGATAGATGCCTGCGGTCGTAGGAAGTGTTTTCCATGCCTCGTTGTCCGTGAATGAAATCCAGGGGCCCCATTCCAGATTGGCCCATGTTAAGCTCATGTAATTCATCGTATCTACTTCTTCATTTTCAGTATCACAAGGTGCTGTATATCCAATTCTATAATGCAATTGATGGTAATGGCACCGTCAGAATGACATGCCTGGATAAGAGCGCATGGTAGATGAGCCGGATCACCTGTTCATCGACCAGAATATGGCGCTGGATCTCACGAATGTTTTCTGATAGCCATGGATCTGGAATAGGCAGAAGTGGTCCGTGTTCAATGAGCAGTGAGCGGTGTTGCGCCAACTCGTCGTCCTCCTGCTCTTGATCTACGATTGAGAGACTGTCCTGCTCTTCCATGTGGAGGCGTTGTGTCGGTGTGCTGGAAAGCAGTTCCGCATCATCGTTCTCTTTCATCTGGATATGATCAGTTCCTTGCGATGGTCCATCGCCCACCAGATAAAGTATTCTCGCCAATAGGGGAGAGGAAGGAGGGACGTGATCTGTGGTGCCGCGTCTCTCACGGCGTCGAAGAGCGATAAAAAGGCGTCGTATTGTGCACTGGTGCGAATGATAAAGTCAGATCCTCTTGGCTTGAGTTCTGTGTGGTTGGGGAGCAAGTTTCCCCGTACCAGGGTGACTGTGCTTTTGCGGACATATTGGGTGCTGATGAGAAGCTCACCCTGAGGATCAAGCCAATGGGCGAATTGAGACATGATAAATGCGCTGCTTATGGGGCTGATCGTGGAATGGACACGGAGTCCTGTGTCCTGCAGGCGGTTTTTCTCCTGAAGCAGGAACGTGTAACACTGTTCGATTTTTTGCCCCAGGGTGCGTACATTGAGATCCTGAAGGAGGGTGCGAAATTGTTCACTGGTCTCGTTATTGTTCCCTATATAATTTTTGGCAAACTTCCAAAGACTGATGTTGAAATAACCCGAATTATTTTCCCCTATATACCAGCCGTTCTGCGGCATGGTTAACACCGCGCTCATTTGTGCAAAGGTACTGTAACCTTGAATAAACTCATGGAGCGCGGGCTGAATGTTTGGTATTGTTTGTGCGCGCCTGGCCGCGCTTTGCTCCAGTTTTTCCATATTGGCATGATCATTCAGGAATCGGTGGGTGATCTCTGCGAGGGTTTGTGTGATCATATGGTGGTTCCTTCCAATCTAGACGATATGTGAACAAAAGTGTACTTGTGACTTCTGACTTCCAACAATGTGGATGATCTCTCTCTGCACAGGCATCAGAGATGCTGCGAAATAAGAGTTGTGCCATATTGAGCTCCTCAGCGGAGGTGATAGATTTAAGTTCATGTATGTTTATATATGTGTAAAACTAAGTATTAGCATTTTAACTCATAGATACAGTAAAATAAAGCTTTTTCTACAATTATGGTGGGCAACATGAAAAATTGGATGCGCGCCAAATGACTTTGTGGGAAGTTTTCTCGCCACCTCGGTCGGTTGGGATCAGATGTGGCATCTCGGTAGAGATTGGTGCGCGCGCAAAATCCTATGGTGTTGCATTCTGCTTATCATGGAAACGTGTTTGGGGAACGAGGGTGCCCGGATGCGGGCCGCTTCGCGGCAAGATTGGGCAAGCCAGGCACCTACGTTGACATGCTTTTATTTTTCTTCTTGAGCGTTACGCCATAGTGCTCGTCAGGTGTTCGAGTCGCTCAACATAGTCAGCCAGCACAGCAAAGGTGGCCTCTATTGGCTCAGATGTGCTCAAATCGACGCCTGCCTGCTGAAGGACATCGAGCGGATAACGCGCGTTGCCGGTGCGCAAAAATGCAAGGTAGCGTTCAACCGCTTGAGGCTGGGAGGCGAGAATTGAGCGCGCCAGGGTGTTCGCAGCAGCGATACCTGTTGTGTACTGGAAGACGTAGAAGTTCGCATAGAGATGGCTAAAGGTTGCCCAGGTAATGCCATCGCGTGCGGCATCCACTTCGACCTCACTACCGTAGCCCTCCGCCAGGAAGTCAGCAAAAAGGCCATTGAGGACATCGGCGGTCAGGGCCTCGCCGCGCTCCACACGCTCATACATTTCCAGCTCAAGGCGGGCCAGCAGGGGCATGATGAAGTAATACCGGTGGAAATTGTTCATGGCCTCATCCAGCAGCCCGATCTGGAAATCGCGCTCCGGGCGCGTGCGCAACAGATGGGCCCGTACCATGGCCTGGTGAAAGTTTGACGCAGTCTCAGCTACAAACATCGAATACTCGCTGTATACCAGCGGCTGCGTCTGCCAGGTCAGATAGGAATGCATCGAGTGTCCAAGTTCGTGCGCCAGGGTGCTCATGCCTTTTAGTGAGTCGTCATAACTCATGAAGATAAAAGGATGCGTCCCCGGACTGCCGGAGGAGAATGCCCCAAGGCGTTTGCCCTGATTGGGATAGATATCCACCCAGCGTTCTTGCAGACAGCCCCGGCGCAGAATCTGCACATACTCATCGCCGAGCGGCTGCAGTCCTTCAGCAATCCAATCTACCGCCTGTGTATAGGGCAGAGGAGGCAGCTTCGTGGTTAACGGCGAATAGAGATCATAGGTATGCAGGGTTTTATATCCCAATATGCGCCGCCGTAGCGCCCAGTAGCGATGCCAGGTGGGTAGGTTCCGACGAAAGGTTTGAATCACATTGTGATACACCTCAACGGGGATATTGTCTACCGCGAGCCGTGCTTCCAGGGCAGAGCGATAGCCATGCGCGCGCGCGAAAAAGATATTCTGCTTAATCTGGCCCTCCAGATTATTCGTCAGTGTCTTTTTGAAGGCGAGATAGCCATTATGGTAATGTTCCCAGGCCGTGCGGCGCGTCTCGCGGTCAGTGCTGGACCAGAGTGGGACAGTCGTGCTCTGAGCGACCGGATACTCCTCGCCAGTACTCGATTTTGCTGGCTGAAAGCGCATCTCAGCGCCGGTGAGAGATCCCACTACGCCGTGCGCTGTCGCAAAAGGATCGTTAAGTGCACCCAATAGCTCCTCAACTTCAGGTGAACGCACATGGGCCTGCACGCGCAAAAGATCCTCAAAATAATGAGCGTACGCAGCCAGGCGCGAGTCTGAGCCAGCCCACTGCGAGAGCTTTTCCGCGCCATTCGCCAGAAGTTCTGGTTTGATAAAGGCCAGGGCCGCACTTACCTGTCCATCGAGCGTCGCTGCCCGGCTGTTTAGGGCTGCCGCCTCTTCATTGCTGGCATCAACGCTCGCTACAAGCCTGGCATACATAGACAACTTATGGACACGCACGATGACCTGAAAGGATGCATCCAGCGCCTCGGCCAGTATCGCGGGACCAGTCAGCTTCTCATGATACTTTTCAAAGGCTGGTAATTCCGCTTGCACCAACTGATATTCAGTTTCCCAGGCCGCAATATTGGGAAATACACTGGCAATGTCCCAGGTATCCTCCTGGCGTTGCGCGCTACGTGGGGGAAGAGTTGTCTTTGGCATCTTGGTCTGTTCCCTTTCTGTCTGTGGAATGGACTCGAAAAAATGGTTTTTTTTGCAACTTTTGTGCTCAGCTGAAGTAGAGGAGGCAATCGAACATCCTGGCGATGATGTCAAAGGACTGTTGTGGCTTCCGATCGATTACTTGCAACACGTTGAACAACTGTCTTCTTTAGAAAATGCTCTGAGTGAGTGAGCAAATCTTCTTGAGGAAGAGCCACTTCCCAGAACGACCTCTTTAGCGATACCCCCAGATGAGTCTATGCGGGTAGTGACAGCTTTGCTTCACAGCATATCCCATGTATGCACAAAAAAACAAGATATTGATGTATGTGGGTTTTGAGCACAGTCGGAACCAAAAGTCGGAATAACCAAAAAAGCAACCAGTTTCCTTTGACTTGAGAGGTGAAAACAGCATAAACGACCTTTTGAGAGGATATCTCGCTGAAAATTGCTTTCTTATTATTCTCGTTATTGAGAACGAACTCTTAGCGTAAGAGTATCAGTAAGCAAGCGGGATCACGAAGGGGGAGCCAGATGCATTTTGTGCGCTCATTCCATGTACCATTCTATTCTATATTTATGGTGTTTTGGGGACCTCAAAGGCCACCAAAACACCGTTTTGGAATTTGGCTGTCAATTGGCTGTCATACGGTACGCTGCACTTTCGAGATCATCCCCTAAAACCCCTCTTCAAGCCCCTTTATTCTGGGCGCCTTTCGACCCTCTGTTTGATAGCAGTCCTACCCAGTAGGAAGCATTTCTTGTTTTTGAGCTTGAACCACTTAGACGGAAACATTCATCGATTCATGCCGTTCGATAACAAGCTAAAAGTGCAGTACAGTAGAAATTGGAGAAGTATGGGTAGGTAGCTATCTCCCATTTAGGTGCCGAAAAAACCTTTTGAACCACTGGAGCTTGACTCTTTACAAAAGAATGGGTTTTTGAAAACCCGACTGGCTAATCGCATAAATTGTAAGAAATATTATAAAAGTATAAAAGTTACCTTCTTTAAGAATGAACCATTCTACCAGGTTGAGGCTTTTTTCTTCTCCTTGGAACCTTGAAATCGCCATGATGGCTGGCAATTGTAGATTTAAATATAAAGAAAGTTATGGTATAATTTTTTTGTATAACGGGATAGAGAAGCAATACATGATCGAAGAACAGCGCGCTGTGCCCTTCCTTTTCATTAAATACTCTATAAGAGTTTTGTTTGCATAAGCTCTGCGGGAATATATGATTCCTTCGGTGCTCTCTGTTGTCATCAGTGGTATGAGGTGTGGTATTTAGAAGCGGTATTTTGCAAGAGAGAAGTAAAAGCATATGGGACTGTCTTTTCATACACCTATTGCCTGCCCTATCCTCATAGGTCGCCAACAGCAACTCGAAGCTCTTATTCATCTCATCAAGCAGACGTGCAGTGGTCAAGGTCAGACCGTGCTTCTCGCGGGTGAGGCCGGCATTGGCAAATCACGGCTCGTTACCGAAGCTATTGCTAGGCTTCCGTTATTGCAGCAGCAATCAGAATACTCCGCTGTGACGATTGTGAAAGGGCGCTGTTTTGAACCGGATCATGCCTATCCCTATGCACCTGTATTGGATGCGTTGGATACCGTGTTCGCTTCCCACTCCCCAGAGGCGCTTGCGACGTTTGTGGGACCAGCATGCCCCGAACTGATACAACTCTATCCTGCCTTCTCTTCCCTCTGGCCAACATGTACACCTGCCTCTGCTCTTGATGCAGAACAGGAGAAACGTCGTCTCTTTCAGGCACTTACCCATTTCTTGACACGCCTGACTGCTAACAAGCCCCTGATCCTCATCATCGAAGATATCCATTGGAGTGATGAGACGAGCCTGGAGTTTCTGCTCTACCTGGCCCATCGTCTCACATCTCACCCTTTTCTCCTCCTTCTCACCTATCGGAATGAGGAAGTACGTCCGGAGTTAACACGCTTTCTTGCCCAATTGGACAGCTCTCGCCTTGCAATAGAGGTGCCGTTGACGCGCCTGAGCATTGCTGATGTGGGGATGATGATTCGGGAAATCTTCGCACTTCCCCATCCAGTTCATACCGACTTTCTCAACATGATCTTTGCATTGACGGAAGGCAATCCTTTTTTTATCGAAGAGGTTTTGAAATCCCTCGAGATGGACGGTGACGTCTTTTATGCGAATGGCCGATGGAAGCGCAAGCCTTTGAACGCGTTGCATATTCCCAGAAGCGTGCAGATTGCTGTTCAGCGGCGCCTTGATCATGTGACTCCTGCCGCCAGAGAGCTGCTTGCTGTTGCTGCGGTGATCGGGCAACGTTTTCCCTTTCCCTTGTTGCAGCAATTAACCCGGCAAGATGAAAGTAAGATGCTTGATCTCATCAAAGAGCTGATCAAAGCGCAACTCATAGTTGAAGAATCGGAGGACATCTTTCTGTTCCGCCACGCCCTGACACGGCAAGCCATGTATAAGGAATTGCTGGCGCGAGAACGTAGAGCCCACCATCTCGCTATTGCCCAAACGCTTGCAAGGGTATCTCCCGATGTTTCTGATGCCCATCTTGCTGACCTTGCGTATCACTTCTACATAGCGCGTGAGTGGGCCAGTGTGCTGGAGTATGCGCCGCGAGCCGGCGTGCAGGCGCAACAGTTCTACTCATTGCGAGCCGCCTGCGAGCATTTTTCGCATGCCCTGGAAGCAGCTCATCACCTGGCTGTCCCTCCCCCTCTCAGTATCTATCGTGCCCGGGCACAGGCATACGGCATGCTTGGTGAATTCGAACTGGCATGCCGCGATTACGAGCAGACGCTAATAGCAGCACGAGCCCTCAATGATCGTACGATGGAATGGCACTGCCTCTACTCGCAGGGGGTCCTCTGGGCCGGATACCACTATCCGCAGGCTGGTAATTTCTTCCAGCAAGCCTTAGAACTGGCTCGCGCAATGGATGCCCCTTCTCTATTGGGCCGGAGTCTGAATCGGTTGGGCAACTGGC
Organism: Dictyobacter formicarum; assembly: GCF_016587435.1. Next base: position 325,518 of record NZ_BNJJ01000001.1, on the reverse strand, counting down.
ATATGAATATGGAAGAGCCACTGACGGCATTACGTTATCATCAAGCGGCCCTGACCCTTTTTCAAGAGAAGAACAACGTCCGACGCCTTGCTGAAACCTGGGACCTGTTGGGCATCACCCAGCTTATAAGTGGTCACATGCAAGAAGGTGCACAAGCATGTGAGCAAGCTACTGCGCTCTTCCGCCAAAGCGAAAATCAGCCAGGGCTGATTTCCTGTTTAGCAACGCGAGGGATGAGTGGAGCCAGTTATCTCTTGTACCCTCCCCTTTTCTCCTCAGCACAAGGGTCTGAGTTTATTCGTTATGGGGAAGAAGCGCTTATAATTGCACGTCCGATCGATTGGAGGATTGGTGAAGCCAACGCCCTGATGTACCTTGGATTGAGCCTGGGGCCGCTGGGCGAATTTGATCGTGCGTTGGAACTGGCTCGGACAGGACTGGCCATTGCTGTTGAATTGGAACATCATGCCTGGATTGTTTTCGCACACTTGCTACTGGGGGTTCTCTTCCTTGATTGTCTGGCCTTGAGTGAGGCACAACATCATCTGGAACATGCATTGAAGGTGGGGAAGGAGCTTGGAGCATCTCTCCTCCTCGATGTCGTCGCTGGTTTTCTGGCCTCGACGTATATCGAGCAGCGATCCCTGTCCCAGGCTGCAACGTTTCTTGATCCTCTTTGTGGCACTAACTTGCCGATGCATACACAGATGCAACGTCTCATCTGGTATGCGAGAGCTAAGCTAGAGTTGGCGTGCCATAAACCCGCTGAGGCTCTTGTTATTATCGAAGACACAATAGCTTCTATTACATCTGAAGGACAAGAGCCCGGTGTTTCTCCGCTCCTCTGGCATGTGCGGGCCGAGGCGCTTGCCGCGCTTGGGAGCGTAGAGGAGGCTCTGGCGATGCTGGAAGCAGCGCTGGAGGCCGCGCGTACTCAATGCTTGCGGCCACTCTATTGGCGTATCAGCATCTCGTATGGCATCCTCTTGCGTTCGCAGGGCCGGAGGCAACAGGCTACTCAGGTATTTGCCGAGGCGCACCGGACCATTGAGGAACTGGCTATGAATATTTCTGATACCTCATTGCGAGCGCACTTTCTGAGTCAGGCCAGAGCACAGCTTCCCCCTTTGCCAACGCCATCCCCACGGCAGCTCGCAAAACAGACATATGGGGGACTGACCGCCCGTGAGCGTCAGGTTGCCACCTTGATTGCCCAGGGCACATCTAATCATGACCTCGCTAGTCTCTTAAGTCTGAGTGAACGGACCGTCGAGAAGCATATCGAACGCATCATGCTAAAGCTGAACTTTACGTCGCGCACCCAGATCGCCGTATGGGCCAGTGAAAAAGGCCTACCGGACTAGCACAGATAGCAACGTCCCTTTTCTACGTACTGCTCGCGCTATTTCTACGTACTCGTTCCAGAATATGTCGTATTTTCCCCGATGTGAAATGCGATGTTCCTCATCTATACTGCTGACATAAGATGAAGTGCGAAGCAATCGACCGCAGGGTCGAACCTACCTGTCGTATTTCTTATTCACGTTTCATTGGGTACGCTAATTTGAATCATGCCTTACATTGTATAGCTAATTTTCTAGAACAGAATGCAGATTGAACTGGGAGATGAGAGTCTCATATGCGTACTGCTCCATTCACGGTCGCGATAGCTCAAGTAGCGCCCGTCTATCTTGACTGTAGCGCCACAGTAGAGAAAGCCTGTGAATGCATTGTTGATGCTGGCCAAGCGGGAGCGAACCTGATTGTCTTTCCTGAAGCATTCCTCTCCGGCTATCCAGTCTGGGTTTGGAGTATTCCACCAGGAGAGCAGGTCCTCTTGAATGAATTGTACGCGACATTTCGTGCGAATGCAGTAAGTATTCCTGGAGACGTCACCGACCGGCTTTGTCGTATGGCTCAACGCGCACGTATGAATGTGGTTATGGGGATGACAGAATGCGCCGTCGAAGCGGGAGACAGATGCTGTTATAATACGCAACTCTATATAGATGCGTTAGGTCAGATCATTGGCAAACATCGTTCACTGGTACTCAAGGGTGCGGAACGACTGATATGGACACCGGGCGATGGCAGCACCTTTCAGGTCTATCGCCTGCCTTTCGGTACCATCGGAGGGCTGATTGGAGGAGAGCATTATTTGCCCCTGGCGCGTCATACGCTCTATACCTGGGGAACGCAATTCTACATTGCCACCTCATGGGAGCATGGTGAGCTCTGGCTAGCTACTCTCCGTCATATTGCGCGTGAAGGACGAGTCTTTATCATCGGTTGCAATGCAGTGCTACCAGCGGCAGCTCTTTCTGAACGAGCACTTTTCAAGCAGTTTCCTTTTTCCGACAAAGAAGAATGGCTTCATCCTGGTGGGAGCGTGATTATCAATCCCGAAGGGGAGATCATCGCCGGACCACTGCTGGAGCAGGAGGCCCTTCTGTATGCGGAGATCGATGCGCGCCAGATGCACGGATCAAAGTGGATGCTTGATGTCACAGGACAAGATGCCCGCCCGGATATTTTCCAACTGACCGTTCATTGTGATACCCATCCACTGATACAGATAAAAGACAGACAGAGTAGAGCTGAAGAGAAGGTGAGTGGGCAACGGGATTATATATCTGAAATTTGAAAAGTAAAGCGTATAGTTTCAGAGTTTCAGGCAAAAAATTTTAACAGGTAAAGATACGTGGTAAGGAGATATCCACCATGCGCTTAGGCATCGACTTCGGGACCTGTTTTTCCAGTGCCGCCTTCCTCGATGGGGAGAGTATTACGCTGATCAAAGACTGTGCCTCGCTGGGCTATTCTGTTCCCTCCAGCGTCTTTCTCACACCACAGGGGCAGATACTGGTAGGCAAAGCCGCCAACAACCAGCGATTGCGTGATCCGCTCCGCTATCGACGCGAGATCAAACGTGACCTGGGCAACGCTCGCCCTGTGTTGTTAGGCGAACAAGCGTGGCTCCCAGAGCAACTGGTCATGCATGTCTTGCGCAAGATCAAGCAGGATGCCGATGCCTTCATGACCAATTCTGGACGTCCCCCCTTCACGGGAGCTGTCATCACTATTCCCGCCACTTATCAGCAGCACAAACGCGATCTCATGCTCCAGGCGGCAACCGAGGCTGGTTTTGTCGAGCAAGAGATCACATTGCTGGAAGAGCCTGTGGCGGCAGGGTTGTACTATACGCGCTTGAACCAGGTGAAGAATGGTGATATTTTGCTGGTCTACGACCTGGGTGGTGGTACGTTTGATACGGCTCTGATGCAAAAGGCGGGAGAGAGATTTCAATACCTGGCAACGCCGAGTGGTCTCTCGCGCTGTGGAGGCGCAGACTTCGACCGGGCCATCTATCAGGATCTTGTTAACAAACATCCTGAACTACGGAGTGCTCTTCAGGGTGCGAGTAGACCAGCCTTGATGGCACGTGCCACACTGGGAGAACAGTGCATCGATCTCAAGCATCAGCTCAGCGAGTCTGAGGTAGCCGAGATCTCATTTGTTGTGCCTGGCACTGGTGATTTCATCGACTATCGTCTCACCCATACAGAATTCAACCAGATGATAGCCACAGCTGTGCAGGAAACGATGACGTGCTGCCAGCAGATGCTCCAACAGGCGAACATCAAACCAGAGCAGATCAACCATATTCTACTTGTTGGAGGAAGTTGCCGTATCCCCTACGTCCAGCAGACGATTCAGCAAGAGTTTCTGCGCCCTGTCAGTATTGCATCTGATCTTGAGCTAGCGATATGCCAGGGCGTAGCTCTCTATGACACATTGCAAGCCGCATTCGAATATGAGGCACGAAATACGATAAACGAGATAGAAATTGCTACATTCGAGGCTGGGATACGAGACATAAGTCAAGAGGCACGAGATACGACGGAGTACACACGTACTGATTCTGATGAGAATGAGAACTGGATAGACGAAGAAGAGGAGGAAGACTGGGGCAATGAGGACGTTGGGGAAGTAATCAAAGGCCACGCTGTTGTTCTAAAAACATTTTACTCTAGCAGAATTGCAGGATGCAGGGTCAGAGACGGCGCTATTACGCAATTTTCACGGGTACGTATTTTTCGCCGTGGGGAGAAGGTGTACGAAGGTAGAATTGCTTCATTGCGACAGGGGTATTACGAGGTATCTTCTGTGAAGAGCGGTGATGAATGTGGTATTGGTCTGGGCGACTACTTTTTTACATTTAGAGTGGGCGATGTCGCGGAGACCTTTTCTTTACAAAGAGATAGAGATAACGTAGGCGTTCCTCTGGGGATGAAGGGCCATGTGACCGTTTTCGAAACCTATTATTCAGATACAATTGCTGGATGTCTTGTCACAGAAGGCATCATTATGTTATCCGCCCGAATCGGTATCTGGCGTCATGGTGTGATGGTACGCGAAGACAGAGTTGAATCATTACAGATCAATAGACGTAGTGTTGTGTACGTTTCTAAGGGAGATAGATGTGGTCTCAGCTTAAAAAATTACTTCACATTTAGAGTGGGTGACGTAATTGAAACATTGTATGAATAAGAATGTAATCAGGTTTAGGGTGAGAAGACAGATAAATTTACATTATTTCTACATCAGGAGGATGTATGGATTATCTCTTCGACCATCATCACGGCGATCAGGCGTATCACGACGATATACATTCTGACGATTTCCCGCAATCTCTCGATCTCGATGCTGCGCATCAATCATTCGATCCAGTACATCATGATGATGGACATCATGTGCTGGATTCTCATGCGCCATCTGAGAGTATCATCGGTGATTTAGAATTGGGTAACCCAGTAGAAATTCACTACCCACATTTCAACCCCAACTATACAGGTTCAATGATTATCGGCGATCCTGGACACGATATGGCACAGTGGCATCAACAGGAACATAAAGATACGTGTGCTATTGTATCGCAAGAATTTATCATTGAGAGTTTAACTGGAGAACATGTGTCTGAAGATAGTCTGATGCATGACGCCTTAGAACACGGATGGTATATTCCTCACGGAGGGACGCCACTTGATCACGTTGGTGATCTCCTTGCGTATTACGGTATTCCCATAGAGCGTCATGAAGGGGCAACGATGACAGAATTGTCGCAAGTGCTCAATCAGGGACAAAAGGTAATCGTGGGAGTAAACGGAGAAGATATCTGGTATTGTGACTCGCCCGACAGTTTGCTCACCCATTATCCTGGTATGCCCGGCCAGAACGTCGATCACGCGGTTGAAGTAATTGGCATTGATTATACCGATCCATTGAATCCATCTGTTATCATCAATGATCCTGGAATTCCTGATGGCCAGGGCATCGAAGTTCCGGAGGCAGTGTTTGAAGCGTCATGGGCAATTAGCGATCATTTTATGGTAAGTACCACAGATACAACTACATCTGCGGCTGCCTCTGTGGGGGATAGCGGTCGGCCTACTCCACTTTTAGGTGATGCCCAATCTGATAAGGATTGGGAAGAGTGGAATGCCAAAATGGAAGCAGATAAAGCAGACTGGGCAGACTGGAACGCCAAAATGGAAGCAGATAGAGCTGATTGGGCTGAATGGCATGCGAAGAATGATATCTAAGAGGCTAGCCAGCAAGAGAGGTGAAGATTATGAAAAATAGCCCTCATATGGAAAACCTGATGCACGAGATTCGTAAGATGCCAATTTTCCGGCAACTCGTGCCACAGGAAGCTGGGATTGGTTGGCCGATCCCGTTGCGTAAAGCAGGTAACGTATACGTCATATTGCCGTTCTTTGGTCTGGCACATTCCAAGGCTGAAAGCCAGACAGTACTTTATCCGCCTTTCGCAACATTGACCGTGAATTGGGTCAACTGGGTACCAGTCGAATACATCAACCTGCGTTTCCGTAATCCCCTGCCTCAAGGCGATTGGGAGGCGCAAGTTGGCACATTCCCACATGCGGCTATAGCCAGTCTCTCAGTCGGTCAATACCGTGAGCGAAGGAACGAACTGCTTGTTATGTATGATGCACTTATGGAAGCTCTGGTCCATGACAACGCACTTGCACCGGAATGGGAGGCTTCATTTTGTTCGCTCTTACGTCTGCTCATGGAGCCATTGCTTGAACCCTACTACCGAGCACTAGGTCCGAAGTTCTTTGATCGCTTCCTTCCCAGTGTGTCAGCGACACTTCCATCCCAATGAAAAATCTTCTTTCTGCTTTCAAGATGATGGTAGTCCGGGTAAATGCTTCAAAAGGAGACACCCACCATGCGCTTAGGCATCGACTTCGGGACCTGTTTTTCCAGTGCCGCTTTCCTCGATGGGGAGAGTATTACGCTGATCAAAGATCCTACCTCGCTGGGCTATTCTGTTCCCTCCAGCGTCTTTCTCACACCACAGGGACAGATGCTGGTAGGCAAAGCCGCCAACAACCAGCGATTGCGTGATCCGCTCCGCTATCGACGCGAGATCAAACGTGACCTGGGCAACGCTCGCCCTGTGTTGTTGGGTGAACAAGCGTGGCTCCCAGATCAACTGGTCATGCATATCTTGCGCAAGATCAAGCAGGATGCCGATGCCTTCATGACCAAATCCCCCTTCACGGGAGCTGTTATCACTATTCCCGCCACTTATCAGCAGCACAAACGCGATCTCATGCTCCAGGCGGCAACCGAGGCTGGTTTTGTCGAGCAAGAGATCACATTGCTGGAAGAGCCTGTGGCGGCAGGGTTGTACTATACGCGCTTGAACCAGGTGAAGAACGGCGATATTTTGCTGGTCTACGACCTGGGTGGTGGTACGTTTGATACGGCTCTGATGCAAAAGGCGGGAGAGAGCTTTACATATCTAGCAACGCCAAGTGGTCTCCCGCGCTGTGGAGGAGCAGACTTCGACCGGGCCATCTATCAGGATCTTGTTAACAAACATCCTGAACTACGGAGTGCTCTTCAGGGTGCGAGTAGACCAGCCTTGATGGCACGTGCCACGCTGGGAGAACAGTGCATCGATCTCAAGCATCAGCTCAGCGAGTCTGAGGTAGCCGAGATCTCATTTGTTGTGCCTGGCACTGGTGATTTCATCGACTATCGTCTCACGCGTACAGAATTCAACCAGATGATAGCCACAGCTGTGCAGGAAACGATGACGTGCTGCCAGCAGATGCTCCAACAGGCGAACATCAAACCAGAGCAGATCAACCATATTCTACTTGTTGGCGGCAGTTGTCGTATCCCCTATGTGCAGCAGATGCTCCAAAAAGGGTTCCCTTGCCCTATCGTAGCACACGACCTCGAACTGGTCGTGTGCATGGGGGCGGCGCTTTACACACCACAAAAAAACTACGAAGTTTCGCCTGCGGCTGATAGATCTGGCTATACATCAATCAATACTGCTCTACACAAAGCTAAACCAAAGACGCGGATTCTTGTCCATCCTGGAACCTACCAGGAGCACCTGATACTGGAGAAAGACATCGAGATTATCGGCATTGGTTCACGGGAGGAGATTATCATAGAGTCCATCGGCGAGCCATGTATCACGATGTGGACAGAAAATGCCCTGATCCGTGGTATAACGCTACAGCGACTGGAGGATGAAAATATTTCCTGGAGTGATGAAGATAGTGATGAGCATGCAAGTGCAGTCTACATTCCACAGGGGAATCTTTGCTTGGAAGACTGCGACATTACTTCAGGAAGTGGTGTAAGCATTGAGATGACAGGGCGAGGCACAAGTGCAGAGCTACATTCTTGTCTCATTCATGATAGTGCATCCACTGGTATTCTCATCCATGGTGGAGCGAAAGGACTTATTGAGGACAGTGATATCTTTGATAATTTAGCTGAAGGCATTGCCGTTGTGAACGGTGAAAGCACTCCTGTTCTTAAGTCATGTCAGATTCATAACAACAATGACAACGGAATCTATATAGAGGATGTAGCGCAAGGACTTATTGAAGATTGCCATATTTATGCCAATAATCGGGCAAGTATACATATCACAGGTTCTAATGCAACTCCTACTATCAGGCGTTGCAAAATTCATGATAGCAATAAAGAAGGAATCCGTGTAGATGACGAGGCAGTGGGAACTATTGAAGACTGCGACATCTTTCAAAACGCCGATGCTGCCATACTCATAGCTGATGCTGGAACGCATCCCAGGATCATACACTGCCCTATTCATAACAATACTGGTGTTGGTGTAAAAGTCAGAGACGGCGCGCAAGGAACTATCCAGGAGTGCGATATCTTCGGGAACGAGAAAGCGGGTATCTCCATTGCCGATGAGGAGAGTAATCCTACAATCCTGCAATGCAAGATCCATGATGGCAACGGTGCAGGGATTAAGGTCAAACAGGGAGCGCAAGGGACCATTCAAGAGTGTAACATCTTCGGGAATGAGGGAGCGGGCATCTCCATTACTGATGAGGAGAGTAATCCTACAATCCTGCAATGCAAGATCCATGATGGCAAAGATGCAGGAATTGAGATTGGACAAGGGGCACGAGGCCAGATTGAAGGTTGCAATATCTCTGGCAATTATACGGAAGGGATTATCATCGTGGGCGAGGAGAGCTATCCGATAATAAAAACATGTTATATCCACGATAACCATGACGACGGGATCTATCTCTCCAATAATGCTGGAGGCCTCATCAAAGGCTGTGACATTTATGATAATACGGAATATGGGGTACATATTAGAGAGTATGGAACCGAACCGACATTTGATCACTGTCAAATGTACAACAATGGAGACGATGATCTATTTGTCGGAGTAGGAGCAGACCCAACAATTTTGACCTGTTACATCAAAAATGATTCCAGCAAAGAAGACTATCCTTCTGTGAGACAAACATTGCGCCGCTTACGGTAATTCATAGATCATCACCTGATACGTAGAGAATGGAGATCTCACGATGGCTACATACGAACACAAGAAACAGAGCGCATTGCAGTTAATTCGGACTGCTATCTCATTTGCCCAGCAGACAAAACAGAAAGAGTCTGTCAGCTTGCTGGAAGATGCTGCACGACGCCTGGATGATGGAAAATTTATGGTGGTGGTGTGTGGCGAGTTCAGGCGCGGGAAATCAAGCCTCTTAAATGCACTCTTAGATGAGATGGTCGATTTCTTTCCCGTCGATCTTAATGTAACGACTAATCTCGTGACAACTATTACGTATGGTCCAAAAGAAAAAATCACCGCCGTGATTGGCGAAGCTAACTCAGATAAGGAGACGACGAAGAGCATCACGCGAGCAGAAATTCGCAAGTATGTGACAGAAAAAGATAATCCGCGCAACAAGCTTGAAGCACGGCTGATAGACATTGAAACGCCCAATTCCCTGTTGAAGCGAGGGCTCACGCTGGTAGATACGCCGGGAATAGGTGCGCTTTATACTCAACATTCAGATATTACCTATTCGTTCATTCCCAATGCAGATGCGATTCTTTTCGTTAGCGACACGATCAAGCCTCTCTCTGAGGTCGATCTGGAATTTATTAAAGAGCGTATTCTCCCCTACACGCAGGATATTATCTTTGTTTTAACAAAGAAAGATTTCGTGAAAGATTATCAGGTAATGCTGGAAGAAAACCGCCAGAAACTGGCATTCACGCTCGATCGGCCGATCGATCAGATCATGATTATTCCGGTCTCCAGCCTGGCTAAACGCGACTATTTGAAGTCACGCTTCCCTGAAGATTTAGCAGAGAGCAACTTCCCGTTACTTGAAAGCGCACTCTGGCAATTTGTCGGTGCGAATCGTGGACGCATCATGCTTGCGAAGGCATTGACGACATTGAGCCGAGTTGTGGGCGATCTGCGCCGCCCATTGCAGGTAGAATATGGCACGTGCCAGGAGCAGAATCAGCAGAAACTTGATGAGATTGGAGAGAATTTAGAAGAAGTCCGGCTATATTTACAGCGATTACAGGAAGACCGAGCTGAGTGGCAGACCCAACTGCATTACGGAATGGAAAGTATTCAGAGAGATGTACAACTTCAATTCGATCGTGGATTTGCAAGCATTCGTCATAATGTGGACGGCTACGCTCTCAACGACCAGATCATAGACAACCCCGCGCTAGTGCTCGGTCCTTTGCAGACTGATATCAATGATCTGCTCTATGGTCTGGACCGTACCATAAATCAATTAGCATCTGATCTTCAGGCTCGTCTTGAGTTTATGACTGGTCTCTCGTTAAACCCATTCGAGCCTGATGCACTGGCTCAACATTCGAAAGCACTTACAATTAGCGGGATGCCACCCGTTCCACAAAATGACTCTGCGGTCCGTGATGTAATAAACGTTGCGCGCAATACGAGTTTCTTAACATCAGCAGTAAAAACTGTAGTAGGTTTCCTTGGCAAATTTCTGGGGATGGGATCTATAGGAATAGGTGCTGGCCTGGTTGCTACAGGAGCCAGTTTGTTTATCAATTCAAGTGAACGAAAACGGAGAATGCGTGAGATAGGGAGACAACATCTGAACAAATATTTGCACGAAATGCTCATCGATGTGCAAAGAGAACATAATCACAATTTGTTTAAGACTCTCAGAGGATTGGAACAAGCTATGCGTAGTGATCTTTTGGATAAGATCAAACGCGAGAAGCGGAGCCGGGAGCAAGCCCTGAAATCCTTCCAGGAAGCACGAAATCTAACTGCGTCACAATCTGCTGCTCGTATCGCCCTCCTCAAAGGGCCGTTGCAACAGCTTGATCAACTGCAGCGTAACATCGAAATGCTTGCTCAGTCGATCACATCGCATGACGATGATCTACCTGCGACACAAAATGGTCCAGCCAATAAGCCTGATCCGTCTGAGCCAGGTAATAAGAGTAGCCAGAACAGGTGGGCCGATTCAGATGAGTGAAACAGCATTACAGCAACGTGTTGATAGGCTCTTCGAGTCCGCCATAGAGGAAACGGGCCAGAGTCATGCTCTTAAGAGCATGAATCGTGAATTGAGGTTGGCACACGAGCGCATCAAACAACCTATGCGTGTAGCCATTGTTGGATTGATTAAGGCTGGAAAGTCTACATTAATGAATGCGCTATTGGGAGAAACAGTTGTTGCAACTGGCACAGTGGAGGCGACATTTAATGTCAACTGGCTCAAATACGGACAGAACCCCTCACTGGTAGTGCATTTTAAGGATGATCGTCCTCCAGAGCCAAAGTCTTTGGATGATCTTGAACAATTGACGCGTCGTTCGGATGCATATCGCGAGTACTTGCTGGCAATCAAGTATATCGAAGTCTTCTATCCAAATAAGATACTGCATACCATGAATCTGATCGATACCCCTGGTCTTGCATCTTTTTATGGAGCCGATTCAGACAATACGAGGAAATTTCTTGAACTCTATGGGGAGGATTTGACAGCGACAACGCATCAAGAAGCTGCAAACGCTGATGCTGTACTTTATTTGTTCAGTCATAGCATTGCAGCAGAGGATACGCTGATGCTGGAAATGTTCCAGGGACCTAAAATGGGCCATGTTAACCCTATCAATTCCATTGGTGTACTGACGAGAGTCGATGCTTTCTGGCCACAATGTGATGATGCACTTGATGGTGGACAAGAGATCATAGCAAGCCTCCAAAACGATCATCCCCATCTGCGTCGTTTGTTCTACTCGATTCTGCCCATGTGTGGTCTGCTGGCCTGGGGCGCTCAAACGCTCACGAACGAGGAGTTCACTATACTACTTGAACTGGCGCAAATCTCCGAGGGGCGCTTTAGGCGGATTCTCAGAGATGCTGCCATGTTTACGACACGAGAATATGACGATGTTCCAATCTCTCCCATCCTACGTGAAGCAGTGCTGGATCGTTTGGGACAATACGGTATATGGCAGGCGTATCGTATTCTTCAGTCGGGGGTAAACGATCAAGAGACACTTACCCAGGCTTTACTCCGTACTAGCGGCTTACCAATGCTCAAGGATTTGATTCTTTCTCACTTCGGCAATCGAGCCTTTCTCATCAAGCTCGACACGGCCTTGCGCCAGATTGAGATAGCTTGCTTTTGGGCCAGACAACGTGAGAGCATTCAGGGTCAGGATCGAGAGATTCTGAAAAGAGTTGAGACTGGATTTGGACAATTACGCGATCAGGAACAGGGCTTTTATGAATTGAGCGTCCTGCGCGATTACTACCAGGGAAAATTGCCATTGACAGAAAACGAAGTGCAACACCTGCTACAGGTCACAGGAGAACACGGCCTCTCTGATCGTCAGCGTTTAGGATTGCCTGAGATCGAAGGAGAACTCACGGAATCTGACTTGAGGGAAATGCTTGCAAGGGCGCGCGAATATGCTGGCTACTGGCGGCGGCGAGCAATTGATCCGGGGGCGAGCCGTGAAGTTGAGAACGCTTCCGGGGTGTTAGGTGATGCCTATGATCGCATTAGTTATCAACTGCTGGAGACGATGAAACTGCATGGATTTACAGTGTAAGGAGATCCCACAATGCGCTTAGGCATCGACTTCGGGACCTGTTTTTCCAGTGCTGCCTTCCTCGATGGGGAGAGCATTACGCTGGTCAAAGATCCTGCCTCGCTGGGCTTTTCTGTTCCCTCCAGCGTCTTTCTAACACCACAGGGGCAGATACTGGTAGGCAAAGCCGCCAACAACCAGCGATTGCGTGATCCGCTCCGCCATCGACGCGAGATCAAGCGTGACCTGGGCAACTCTCGCCCTGTGTTGTTGGGTGAACAAGCCTGGCTACCAGAGCAACTGGTCATGCATATCTTGAGCAAGATCAAGCAGGATGCCGATACCTTCATGACCAATTCAGGACGTCCCACCTTTACGGGGGCTGTCATCACCATTCCCGCTACCTATCATCCGCATAAACGCGATCTGATGCTCCAGGCCGCTATAGCAGCTGGCTTTGTAGAGAAAGAGATTACATTGTTGGAAGAGCCGGTAGCAGCGGGTTTGTGCTATACAGGTTTGAACCAGGTGAAGAATGGCGATATTTTGCTGGTCTACGACCTGGGTGGTGGCACCTTTGATACAGCTCTTATGCAGAAGGTGGGAGGGAGTTTTCAATATCTGGCAACACCGAGCGGCCTCTCACGCTGTGGAGGGGCAGATTTTGATCGAGCCATCTATCAAGATCTTGTCAATAAACATCCTGAACTACGGAATGCTCTCCAGTGCGATAGTAAACCATCTCTGATTGCGCGAGCTTCTCTGGGAGAACAATGTATTGACCTGAAGCATCAGCTCCGCGAGGTAGACGAGGCCGAGATATCGTTTGTTGTGCCCGGTACTGGTGACTTTATTGAATATCATCTCACCCGTACGGAATTTAACCAGATGATCGCGACTTCTGTACAAGAGACGATTACCTGCTGCCAGCAAATGCTCCAACAGGCGAACATCAAGCCGGAGCAGATCAATCACATCTTGCTAGTGGGTGGTAGTTGTCGTATTCCGTATGTACAGCAGATGATCCAGCAAACCTTTAAGAAACAATCGATCAGTGCGCCGGATTTAGAACTGGTGGTATGCCAGGGGGCGGGGCGCTACGATGCATACCGCCAGGCACTAAATCCATTATCAACAAAAACTATACGGATCTTCAAGCCTGAAGAGTTAACATTGCTGCGCACCCTCACCGACCACGTAGTGAGCGGTGTAGCGATCAGTCCAGATGGAGAGACGCTGGTGAGTGGGAGTTTGGATAAGACGATCAAGGTATGGAATCTCGCGACAGGGCAACTACTGCATATCCTTACCGGCCATACTGGCATAGTGAGCAGTGCAGCGATCAGTCCAGATGGAGAGACGCTGGTAAGTGGGTGTGATGAGATGATCAAGGTGTGGCGCCTCGCGACAGGGCAACTACTGCATATCCTTACCGGCCATACTCGCGGAGTGAGCGGTGTAGCGATCAGTCCAGATGGAGAGACGCTGGTGAGTGGGAGTGATGATAAGACGATCAAGGTATGGAATCTCGCGACAGGACAACAGTTGCGTACTCTCACCGGCCATACTCGCGGAGTGTACAGTATAGCGATCAGTCCAGATGGAGAGACGCTGGTGAGTGGGAGTGATGATGAGACGATTAAGGTATGGGACCTTGCGACAGGGCAACAGTTGCGTACTCTCACCGGCCATACTGACGTAGTGTACAGTGTAGCCATCAGCCCGGATGGAGAGGCGCTGGTAAGTGGGAGTTTGGATAAGACGATCAAGATCTGGGGAATGCAGCCAGATGATAGATCCCCACAGCCCTAAGAATGAGGTCAAGAGAATTTGTGGCTGTTGTGCGCTATCAGGTTTACCTCCTGCCAGGACTTTATGGCAGTGCCACCTATGGTAGATTACCCGCTGCTGACAGGAATATGGATTTTAGGCATGGTTCATCGAAGATGGGAGAAACAGAATGGACGTGAAATGGATTGTTTCCTTGCTCAGAAATATGCGTCAGACGAAAGTGCTGGCTATACGTGCGGAAGCACTGGCCCGCGATCTCAATAAGTTACCGGCTAGTTCTCCTGAATCTACACAGGATCTCGTCGCAATCCTACAATCGACCTGTACATTGTTAGAACGTCTGACAGAACAGCAAGCGACCTTGTTGGCACCGTCTCCAGCCAAAGATAAACAGGATTCTAGCCAGCCACCTGTTGCCCAGAATAAGCAAGCAGCAACTGCTTCACCATCTATTTCCAATAAAGATGCAACGCTATCGACCACAGCAAAAGAGCTGATCAAATTGAGCGATTGGGTACTGCTGGCAAAGGCGGGAGGCACCTCCGTTCAGCCGCAGGTATTGGAGGAAATCTATCGTCGGTTGACGCATGCTCTGGAGACAGAGGGCGTGATGCTCCTCAATGCAGAAGGTCCCTGTGACTATGAGCGACAGATGATCGTAGGCACAGAGTCGACAGATGATCCGACACGCAACGATTATGTGCATAGTACTGTGCGTCCTGGTTATCTCTTTCACGATCAGTTGATTCGTCCCCAGGAAGTCATCGTATACACGAGCTGAATCTAGGTTGAATATACCGGTGTCCTAGTGTCGATTTCGGTACCTGATTCTCCAACGCTGCTTTGTTGGATAGGGCGGTGCTTGTCTTTCTCTAAAAAAAGTCCAGGTTAAAAATGTTATTAAAGCGCAGAACAATATGCAAAATCAGAATAAAATATAGTAAAATGAGTGCGATGAACAAAAATTCATGAAAAAATCTAAAATCCGATTACCCCAATGATAACGTGTCGGGATCGGTCTACCTGACCAACCTCGCGGCTCTGACCACAACGCAAGATGCGTCTGGGACGCGATATGGGTGCCACGCGAATTTCTATGGCGTCAACAGTGCATTTAATACCGCTCCGACCTTGCCGGATGTGACGCGTTCGGAAGACCACACGGGGTATAGCGACCCGAGCAATGGCTGTCTGGCACCTGGTTCCTTGATTGTCAATCAAGCGAGTTTTGATAGCTCGGGCGTGCCGGTCGCGACGCTGGATCCTGATAGTCATCAGGGATGTACCGGCGGATCCACGAAATATACCGCCTGTGCCTCCTATGATGGTTTTGATGCCCACGTAACCAAAGCCTACAATGCCAAAAATCAGATGGTGCAGACCGATTACAACGGCACGGCAACTGGCGGGTACGGGCAGTGGGTGATGGCCACCAAGGACGCCAACGGCCAGACGACCGCCTACCAGTATGATACTCTGGGACGACTGACTGCGGTGGCGGCTCCCGGTGACACGCTGACCAGTCCGACAATTACCTATACCTACAAGAACACCTGTACCCAGGGTTCGACGGCCCCATGCCTGGAACTGGATACGACCACGCGCATTGTGAGCGACGGCACGCAAACCGTGACTACCCAGCAGTGGTACGATGGGCAGGGACGGCTGATCGAGACCAAAACGCCCGGACCCAATCTGTGGTCAAAAGTGCCCAAGATCCCTTCAACGCTCATTACCTACACGATCTACGATAACATGGGGCGCGCTACCACCAAGAGCCTGCCTTATGCCATTTCGTTGCTGTCGGGTACCGGCTACATCGCGCCCAATCTGGCGCAAGCTCGTACCGTCACCAACTACGATGGCCTGGGGCGCTCGTTAGGAACAGCGACCTATCAGGATGCCTCGACCATTATGCTCTCGACCAGCATCTCCTATCAGGTCGCCAACGCCTTGCCCAGCTTCAACAAGGAGCAGTCGACGACCCCCTTTGAGCGCACCATCACCGTGGATGCGTACCATCACCAGCAAATCAGCTATGCTGACGCGCTGGGACGGCATCGCTACGATCAGGTCTTTACCGGGACCAACCCCTATACGGTGGTGCGCACGATCCAGTACAACCGGGACACTGTGGGCAACCTGGTGTCGACCAACACCATTGATGCCACCTCCACCATCGTTGCTTCCCAGCAGACCACCTATGACGGGGTAGGCTGCAAGGTGGGGATGAACGATAGTGACTCCGGTAATAACTGGGTTTACAACTATGATGGCTATGGCAATCTGTTCAGTCAGACGGACCCACGCGGCCAGAGTACCTATGTCAGCTATGATCTGCTTGATCGTCCGCTCTGTAAAGGCACGACATCGGCAGCGGTCAATCCGTGTAGTAGTAGCGCGTATGCGACCTTCTTCTATGATAGCTATGACAAATAGCAGCAACACCGGCGTGGCTTTCCCATCGGGGTGTACGGCACCGACTGGTTCGTTTGCTTCTGATCCCATTGGAAACGAGACGGCCGACACGTTCCGCTCGACCGCTGGCAGCGGGTGGCGCTGTTCGGGCTACGATGAGAGGGGACGTCCCGATCAAAATAGCCTCTCGGTGACGGCCGATGGTACCATCACGACCCAGACCGTCAATGCCTCCTACAACGATATGGGGCAACTCACCACACTGGTCTATCCCGATGGTGAACTGGTCACCTCGCAATATAACAGTAACGATTACTTGCGTTCGGCCTACTTTGGCGGTGCGGGCACGAGCGATCCGGCCACGTTCCTGGTGAGTCAAGTCAGCTACACGAACGGTGAACAACTCTCCGGCATAGCTTTTGGTGGTACGGGCCTCACGACGAGTATGCCGACCCCAACGTTCTCGACGAGCTTATCCTATAACGGCCGCTGGAGCCAGACGCGAACGTATGACAATGCGGGCAACGTTATCAACTTGAACACGACGGTTCCGACCACCACCAATAGCACCAAGACGGATAGTCAATCGTTCTGTTACGATGATCTTAACCGCCTGGTGTGGTCCAGCAATGCAGGGACCTCAACCGGTGGCAATTATTGTGGCCTGGCCCCCAATGGCACGACCGTGGGTACCTACCAGCAATCCTACAGCTATGATGCCCTGGATCGCTTAACCAACAGACCATCTGGCAGCGAAACCTATGGTATCCTCCCAACGCACGGCGCGATCACGCTAGGCAACGTTCCCAACCAGTATGCCAGCTATGATGCGATGGGCAACATGACGTGTCGCAACGTCTGAATGGTAGGAGAAAACCATTCAGCTTTATATTTCTTATATTAAATCTTTGCTGTAATTTTAGTTCCGCAATATCCGCAAAATAGATCTTCATGATTCATATATTGTTTACAGATTGGGCAGTGGTTATTTGTGAGCTGGGTTGGAATATTTTCTTCGTTCTCCGCTATTGTTGTCGCAAGGTAGATAGCGGGAATACAGGGTGTCTTAGCTGCTTGTACACGACGGGGAGCTGCAATAGCGAGTGGCATATTTGTAAAAGGTTCTAATTTGGGCTTTTGTTGTATATCAATGTAGTAACCACAGGCAGTACAATTTTTTGTGCTACTTTTTTGTTTGGTGTGGCACGCTGGACATGAGTATCTTTTCACTCCATAGGTTTCGGCGATGATAATCATGATGGCAACCAAGATGGTGGTACCGATCAGGATGATGATTGCTTGCGTTGTGTGTGACATGTTAAGCTCCCTTTTTATTTCAACAGGTTGATAGGGACAATGTAGATTGCACATTGCCCCTGATGTAGCCATGTTATAGTTCTGCTTGCTGCTCTACATTTGTTTGTAGATCTTCTTCGTGTTGTTTGAGCCAGGCGCTGCACGTGGCGCGGCGTGCTTTGGCGCGTTGGGCCAGGTCTCGTGCTGATACGGGTTTATCGTTTCTCTGCTCTGCTCTTTCCTCCAGCAGTTCCGCATAGGCTTGCGCGATCCGTTGTTCCGCTGGTTCCGTTTCTGGTTTGAGTTCTTCTGCGGTCGTGAGCAGGAAGAGTTTGGGGGGCTCGTCGCTAGTGGGTGTTTCAGGGTCCTTTTCTTCGCTGATATTCCGGATAACGCCTTGCAGTGCCTGGCTAGTTCGTTGTAGTCAATTTGCGGGACCGCTTCCTGTTTTTCCTGCTTTTTGTTTTCTTCTTTGTGCCAGTCGTCGCGAAGCTCGTTGAAGGAGAAGTTTTTGAGTCGGGAGGTGAGGAGGAAGCCGATGACGGCCACGGCACGCAGGGCGGTCATGATCCAGAGAGGAATGACGCCGGAGACGCCTTTGTCTGAGACGGGGAGGCCAGCGGCGTGTCCGAGGGCGTCGAAGTGGGTGATGAGCCCGGCGACTGTGGCGAGCAGGGCCGTGAGCGTGAAGAAGATCGCCGCGCGTATCTTGTCGCGCTCCCGCAGAGCCTGGAAGGCGTTGATGAAGACGATGCCCAGGCTGGAGTCGATGGCGATGGCTTGCGCCCATGCCCAGGCATCTGAGAGGGCAACGTGCCCCTGCATGACGCTGCCATCGGTGAGGAAGTTGGCGGTGCTGACCACGATACCTGTGGCCAGCAGGAGCTCGCTGGTCTTGGTGACGAAGTTGAAGATGAACTTGATGGTCTCATCATACCAGTGCAGGGTCGCAAATGCGTGCAGTCGTGAAGTATTTTGTGTGCTCATTCCGTGTACCGTTCTATGCTATTTTTGTGGCCTTTGGAGACCTCAAAACGCTGCTTTTGAAATTGGATGTCAAATTGGCTGTCAAATGGTACTTTGCACTTTCGAGGAGATCCTCTGAACCAGCTCCCCAGGCTCATTTATGTGGGGTGCCTTTCGGTCCCCTGTTTGATACCAGTCTTACCAATTTCGCTTCATCGTGGGGAGCGCAGAGGATGTCTTTTCTAAAGAGTACCCCTTATCTTTCAGGTCTCCATATAAGTGGGTCAATGACATATGGACTGTCTCTGTCAAAATTCGGTATACGGATGAGTGCGACCTGTGCTGTACACAATGCGGTCTATAGTGTTTAAACATGGAATAACTGGAGAACACTGGGGTATGAGAACAAGTACAAGTCCGTGCCGTCGCCCATTGGCCCAGGGATCTCGACACATCGGGTCAGCTCGGTGTATGCTTTGCGCAAGCGGCCAAGTTGTTTTGTGCTGTTCTGCTGTGCTCATAGCACACGTGAGGAATGGCCCCAAATCAAGAGAGGGGAAAGGCGACAATAGTGGAAGCGAAATACACACCAACGTTGGTGAATATTGGTGGGCGCCGACTTGCTCTGAAAACTGCGGGTGAGGGCGTTCCCACCGTTGTATTCGAAATGGGCCTGGGAATCGCCGCCAGCACTTATGACACCATTGCCGGGCAGATCGCCGCGTTGACACGCGTCGTGTGGTACGATCGGGCTGGCCTGGGACAAAGCGACCCTGCACCCATCCCAAGAACTATTCAAGATCTGGTGCTGGATCTGCACACGCTGTTGCAGAAGGCTACTCTCCCCAGCCCCTATGTGCTCGTTGGCCATTCGATGGGAGGGCACATCGTGCGGCTCTATCGTGAGCGCTATCCCGACGAGGTTGCTGCGCTCGTGCTCATCGATGCCTCGCATGAAGATCAGCGCGAGCGCTATCTCGCGGTCCTGCCTCCCCAGCCCAATGCATGCCCTGATCTTGCCCATCTACGGCATATCTGGGAGTCGCGTTGGGTCGATTCCAGACAGAATGCCGAACAGATCGACAACCTTGCCAACAGCGCCCTGTTGCGTTCTTGTCACAATCTGGGCAATCTTCCCCTGGTAGTGTTGAGTCGGGGATGCCCAATGCGGGACCCGGCGAAGTACCCTTCTGGCTTGATCGAAGCAATGGAACGGCTCTGGCTCCAGATGCAACGAGAATTGGCGCAACTTTCTTCTCAAAGCTGCCATCTCATTGCCAGCAAGAGCGGACACTTGATCCATGAAGATGAACCGACATTGATCGTTGATCTTGTCCGGCAGATGGTCGTGCAGGTACGAGAGCAGATGAAACGCTGATCCGACGCATTTCACTAGCTCTTCTAAATTCATCAATATGTTTCTCTGGATGCTTGTGGTATCACAACAATGAAGACATGGTTGCGATACCGAGAATCAAAGTGGTCAGAACTGGTAAATGCTCTACTAAGTGAGCAAGTCTGGCCCGCAAACGTGAAACATTGCTCCCAATCTTGAGCACTAGGGCAAAATTTCCTGGAAAAGCTGCATCCCATCAGGTCTACTTTTTCCAAAACCTGTAAATGGCGTTCCTCTATCTTTGGATTGACGAACTGTTGGTCTGCGAAAGACGGACGCATATATCAGGCGAGGATGTCCATGGCCGCGCCGGAAGTACTGTATCTCTCCTCTACCGATCCAAGCGTCCCGGATCGGGTTCGCCAGTTCGCCCAGGGCTATTTAATTCTCAGCAAAGAGAGAAAAAAGAGGCGAAGGGCTAGGATGGGATGCGCATCGAAGACGCGCATCTGGCTCGCCACGTTGGTGACGCCTAGCCAATCAAACAGGGCCAACAGAAAGCTATTGAGAATGGCCATGATGCGAGGAGCAATGCCTTTGCGGACCTGAGAGTGGTCCTCACGCAACGTCATATCACGCCTCCAATGAAGCCGATTTTCAATGGTACAATCACAAATGACAAATTTTGCTTGAGTCGGCTGAGATATCTTCCCAAAAGGTCAGCACGAAAAGGCTTCCCACATGAGAGACAATACGCTTCAGAGACCATCAAGATCATAGATTGCCCGAAGGTAGAAGTCTATGAACAAACGACAATGGAGCATCCATCATTCCACGATTGAGGCTCCTGGTGCTGAGCGTCGATGGGATCAAGCCTATCAGCTGCTTCTCCAATGGAGCAGGCCATCTTCGCCTTCCACCTTCCAGGAGTCAGGACACCGGGAGGATGACAATGAACATCGCAGTCTACGTCCGCGTTTCAACGCAACGACAAACACAGACACAAACGATCGAACAACAACTCGACAGTTTGCACAACTATCATGAAGCACAAGGCTGGCCGTGGCAAGAGGAACACATCTTTCGTGATGATGGCTACAGCGGGGCCAAACTGCGTCGTCCGGGGCTAGATCGGTTACGAGAGCAAATCGGACGGGCCATCTTTGATCGCGTAGTGATCACGGCCCCTGATCGACTGGCTCGTAACTACGTGCATCAGATGCTGCTCATTGAAGAATTTGAACAAGGTGGATGTCAGGTGGAGTTTGTGGATCGTCCCATGAGCCATGATCCCCACGATCAACTTCTGCTCCAAATTCGCGGAGCCGTTTCCGAGTACGAACGCAGTTTGATTGCCGAGCGTATGAGGCGGGGACGACGTCAGAAGTACCTGGCAGGTGGGTTGCTTCCTTGGACCCGCGCACCCTATGGATATCGGGTTGATCCTGCCCATCCCCGTGATCCGGCAGGGGTCCGTCTTGACCTGGCAGAAGCCGCGGTCGTGGCAGAACTGTTCTCAAGCTACCTGCAAGAAGGCAAGAGCTTAAAGGCGGAAATCCAACGCTTAACAAACCTGGGTGTGGCCAGTCCTGCCGGGAAAACCCGATGGAATCAGGCCACCCTCCGAGGCATTCTTACCAACCCTGTCTACACGGGAACTGTCTACATTGGACGCAGTCGTCCTACTGAGGCTCGTGGACGACACTCAGCCCTGGTCCCTATTGGCCGAGGTCGAGGAGGACATGTCCAGACGAACCAGGAGGAATGGACTGCCATCACTCAAGTTCCAGCAGTGATCAACCAGGAGCAATTTGATTTGGTGCAACAAAAACTGGTACACAATCAGCAATTTGCCCGTCGCAACAATACCGCCTATCCCTACCTGCTACGTGCCATGGTCAGTTGTGGGACATGTCGGCTTGGCTGTATTGGTCGCAGTAGCCGCGGAGGCTATGCGTACTATGTCTGTGTGGGCAAAAGCCATGGAACTATCTCGCACCGAGATGAAAAATGTCCAGCACGTTCGATTCCTGTTGAGCAACTCGATGAACTGGTCTGGCAAGATGTCTGTGAGATACTCACGCATCCCAACGCCATTACCACTGCGCTCGCTCGTGCTCAAGGTGGGCTGTGGCTTCCTCAAGAACTGCAAGCTCGTCGGGAGAATCTGCGCAAGGCGAGAGTTAGTTTGGAACAGCAGATGGAACGGCTAACGGATGCCTATCTGGCGAATGTGCTTCAACTCGAAGAGTACAAGAGACGCAAGATTGAATTGGAACAGCGCCTGTCTGTTATTGCCGAACAAAAGCGGCAATTGGAAGCTACTGTGGGATGCCATGATCAGCTTGCTGGAATGGTGCAATCGATTGAAATATTCTGCCAGCGCGTTCAGCAAGGGCTCAGTGCCGCCACCTTTGAACAGAAGCGGCAGCTCATCGAATTGCTTGTTGATCGTGTCATCGTCACGAACGAAGAGGTTGAGATCCGCTATGTGATCCCAACCTCTTCCAAGGGCGAAACGACTCGTTTTTGTCATTTGCGATTAGACTATTTCAATGGCCCAGTGATCCCTGATCAACTGAAGCAACCGCTGCGGATTGGCTTGGGAGGGGGTCAGGCTCGTGATGCCATAGACCCACTCCTGCGTGCAAGAGAGCGCTTTGCTCACGCGGCGTCTGAGGCGAAAGACCTGTGCAATGCCTGGCCACTCATGGCCCAGAAAGTCGTTGAGTTCGGTGCTAGCTACCAGCGTTCGCACTTCCAGTCGTCCATGTCCTTTGTCCACGGTCTCTCCTTCTCGCCAATCTCGACAGTCCAACGGTGGTTCGCTGAAAAAGAGCTGCAAATCTTCTTGTAAGGTGGGTTGATTGCCTTTGGCGAAAAGCACATAGTCCCCACCAGAGGCCAGAATGCTGGCGCACACAGAGGCATGGGTATGCAAGGCATCAGCACTCACAATGCGCCCTTTGACGAACTGCGGGATCAGCACCTCGCCCACCCGACTTTGCTCCCCCTCTTTTTCCTGCACCACTTGCTCTTTGAGAATCACGCCAGTGTGGGTTTCATAGACATTGACTTGATGGACCTTCTTTTGATCTTCTGCCAGATGCTGCTGGGTTCCTCGCAACGTTTTGCCATCCAATGCGATATGTTGCTGTTGACCTGGCTCTCGGTGAGGAGCCTGCACACGCGTGAGCAGGGCCATCAAAACCGCATTGACTTGTTCAGCATCGACGGCTCGCAAGACGTTACTGTAGGTGGCGGCACAGGGAAAGCTCGCTCTCACCCCAGGGAGCATCTCTTGCAACCAATCTGCCCGCAATCGTATCCATTCTGTTATGGCTTGTAATGTTGTTTCTCCTGCTGCCTTTGCCAAGAGCACATAGGTCAACACGAGTGAGAGCGGATACCTTTTTCCCTGCTCGCGGCGTCTATCGGTGAGCTGTTGCATGGCTTCATAGATCGAGAGAATCTCTTTTTGGGTCTTCCATCTAGCCAATGGGATGCTTTCTTGCGGTATAATAGGCGTCATTGTGGATCATTCCTGCTTTCTGAGCGTTTTTTTGGTGAACTCATTGTAGCAGTCAATGATCCCTTTTGTTTGTTCTTTCTTCTCTCTCTGACAGAATTAAATAGCCCTGCAGTTCGCCAACCCATCCTTGACAGGATCATCTCTCTGCCTGTATAGTAGTAAAGTATTCACTCGTTTTTTGGGGAGGTTTTGACATCTATGCCAGTGTGCTGCTAACTCCATCCTGGTTCCTGTTCAAACAGTGAAACAGACGTGACCATTCTTGCTTCCATCTATCGCGTGTCTCTCATCAGGCATGAGCGCTCAGCCATTCTACGCCTGGAATGCCGCAGGGCATGATTGCTGCTCGACGGCCCTTCTGGCGAAGCCGGAGCCGAGACGGCGGATAGTGATAACGCAAGCATGTGATGGTGCTCAGAGATATGGAGAAGCGTGCAGCAAAGAGGTGTCAGGCATGGAACTCTGGCGAACGCATCGCTGATGTTCCCCATCCACCATACGCACCCGCAGATGGATGCCATCTTTTCCCCTGTCGCGGCATCCGCCTCTTCGATCATCGTGTAAGCGATGAGCCTTTTCTCTCTCCTCCCTTTTTCTGCCCCATCGTGTCCTTGCGCGTGTTGATACGATCGTACTGTTTTTTCTCGAAGACAAAAAGCAAGGAATACTTATCATGACAGAACATCAGCTTTCGCTCCTCCCCTTCTACGCGGGTTGGGGTATCTACCAGCAGCGTCTGGTCGCGGCCATCGCGCCCCTTACCGGAGAGCAGCTTGCCTTGCGCACCACGCCGCAACACTGGTCAATTGGCATGTACGCGACGCATATTGTCGCCAATCGCGCCTGGTGGTTCCACGCACGGATGGGCGAGGGGAGCGCCGATCTTACTTCCCTCGACTTATGGGCTCTGGGAGTCTGTGAGGGGGACGTGGATCCATTACATCCGGCGGCAGAACTGGTTGCCGGACTTGAGAAGACCTGGCAGCTGATCGAGAAGACGCTTGCCCGCCTGACCCCTGCTGATCTTGAGCAGGTCTTCCCGCCTCTGGATGAGGCGGAACGCGTGCGTCACGCGAAACTTGTAGAGCCTTCGCTCCAGCCATTCGCCCAGATGTGGTTGGAGAGGGAGCGTCTGGCGGGAGAAGTGAAACCTGCACATTCGCGCCAGTGGATCATCTGGGGGGTGCTCGAACATGACATTCATCACGGTAGCGAAATCTCCACCACTCTCGGCGTCCACGGCCTGCCAGTAGTCGAGTTGGATTAAGAACAGGAACGTCTTCAGTTCCCCTCTCTCATGGGTGGATAGGTTGCGCATGATGCAGTCGCTGAAGCTCCAAGGTCGCCCCTGGAGCTTCAGTGACATTCCATCTGAGAAAGCGACCCTGGATTGGGTCGCCTTCCTAGCTTTCATCGTTCGTAGCGGCGTGGAGACCCACCTGCCTTCAGGCGGTGGGAGGAAACGCCACCTCTCCTTTCTGATAACTATAGCCATCGCATTGATGAAGCATCTGGCAGTAGTGATAGCTAATACCTTGAATGATCCCGGTGCTGGTTGTCACGTTGAATGATCCACTCACCCGAACCGCGACACGTCCGACATAGGTGCCCACTTTTTTGCCCTTGGTCACAACGGCTTTGACGATATCGCCTGTTTGAAACCCTTTGACCTTCTTGGCTCCTTTGGCGGAAGTGCGCGGAAACCCATACTTGTCTGGCAAGCACATTTGCCTATTGCCGTGTCCCGTTGCTTTGATCAGCAAGGGTACAATATCTTTCGCAATGATCCGTTCAGGTGTAGACTTGCCAACACATGCAGCATCAAGCCAATGCGTCTTAGGAAGCTCTCTGCTTGTTCGATTAAACTTCGTCAATCCACCAGTGCCTACTTCAACAGGCAAGCCTGTTGCTTTCAAGCGTTCAAAGAGCGCCCAGCGTGTCGCGTTGACTGCCGCCGCGTCCTTGAGCGGTTTCTTTGCCTGAGCCTCGATACGCTTCAACACCTCAGGTTTCTTCTTGAGGAAGTCTTTGATATCTTTGGTTCCTTTGGCCGTGTTGCACTTCTCACAGGCCAGAGTGAGATTGCTTATGCGATTCGTGCCACCGTTAGCGCGGGGGTGAATATGCTCTATCTGTAAAGGCACATCTGTTTTTCCGCAATAGGCACAGTGACGGTTCCATTTTTCGAGCAAATATTCTCTCACCTCATATCCTGCTAGAGTGCCTTGCTGATACTCCACTCCTTTCACTTCTGGATTCTCCATCAACTGTGTATCAAATCTTACGAGTTCCTGACTGATAGCTTGAATAGGGCAAAAACGAGAAAGGCGACGAACCCAGGTCAATATATTAGCAATCCGGCTCTCTAGGGAAGGTGGAAGCCAGCCATTCTTTTTGTTTTTGCGATTTTGCCAGCGAGCTTTTCTATAGCGGTTTTTTCGTTGTCGGCGTGAACGTCGGATCGCACGTCTTGAGTCAAGAGCATCTTTGATAACATGTCCACGATGAGAAAGCTCCGCCGCAAAAACCACCTCACCTGATGTATCGTCTACTATCGCAATACCAGTTGTTTTGCTGCCAGGATCAAGCTTGATCCGAAGTGGCTTTACGTGTGTCTGTTCTATGGTTTTCTTGAGAATAAGTGTAAATGGATATCTCCTATACACTGCTGCCTTGCCTTGTTTTAACAAGAGACGTGCATACCCGGGATGCACCGGGTCTAATGGCTTACCAGAACTATCTACTACGAAAACTTTGCTCAAGATGAGCCTCCTATTGCTAGGGTAAGGTTTGCCTCGTCAATGTTCGTGAAAGGTTTATCGTCAACCACACTGGTTTAACCCTATAAGCCTGTTTAATGATTGACCATAGAGGGCAGGGCTGGCATGCACCCTGCCGTACCTAATTTCTTCCCGAACGTAGTTTCTCTTTCAAAACTGAGACTGGTCAGGTATGAGCTTGCTCACACAAGCCCATCCCCTTTTAGGGGATGAGGTTCCTGACCTTTTATTTAGCTCCAAAGGCGGGAAAACAACATCTTCCCCATTATAAGATTTCTACATAGCCTTCTGTTCCATTCACGCGAATTCGTTCCCCATCTTTTATCAGTTTGGTAGCACTTTCCACTCCGATAACTGCTGGTAAGCCATATTCACGTGCGATAACTGCTCCATGGGTCATCAGTCCACCAACTTCGGTGACGAGGCCTTTTATGGATACAAACAATGGTGTCCAGCTAGGGTCAGTAAAGGAGGTGACTAATATATCTCCCTCTTCTAGATCAGCATCTTCCATGTTTAAGATGACACGTGCTCGTCCCTCTATAACTCCGGAAGAAACAGGTAGACCTACAATTGCTTCGGCTGGGAGATTTTCCCGTTTGTACTCACCTGCAATGATTTCACCATCAGACGTGATAACACGTGGAGAAGTGAGTTTTTCATAGAATTTGTACTCATCTTTTCGTTTGCTGATGATCAGGTAATCCAGTTTATTTGTGCGTACGACTTCGCGAAGTTCTTGAAAAGTGAGATAGTATATATCTTCTTTTTCATGAATAACGTTGGCCTGTACGAGTCGTTCGGCTTCTTTCAGTAAAGCCTGCTTATAAACGAAGTTGCGATTAACTATGCCGTATTTTGGATATTCACGATAACCGATGAAGTTCCGGATGAGGCTGATCATTCGTTGCGTCTCTTTGGCTTTTTGTTCACCATCCGGTAATTGCTTCAATCGATCTAATAACTCTTGTTCTTTTTTCAATGCTTCCTGTCGCCCTTGCTCAAATTTTCGATTGCTGGCATGAGGCTCAAAGTTTTTGATGTTACTGAGAATCATGGGGATAAGTGTCGTTGGTTTTTCGCTCCAACGAGTTTTCGTAATATCGATTTCTCCGGCACAGCGCATTCCGTATTTGGTAAGAAAAGCAGAGATAGCCTCTTGGGTTTTCTGTCCACCATGAAACTTCACCAGTTCATCCAAAAAAGTATCATCTTTTACCTGGTGTAAATACTCAATTACTTCTGGATACGGGCGAATCGCATCTGCGACATCCAATAGCGCCAGCCCCATTTCCGAGGTAATATTGTTTGGGACCGATTGAGAAAGCGTATCTGCTACGTTTTTTTCACCTAACCACTTGTTCATGTGTTCATTGATCCATGCGGAAGCATTAATCGCAGCCATAAACACAGCCGAACTTTGTGGGTCAAATAAGATCTTTTTTAATTCCTGGATATCTTCCAGGATAAAATCAAATAGATCCGATCCTGATTTCGTCTGGATGTTGTGTTTTAACTCGTCTACCGATGTTTCACTACGCTTCATCAAATCGGAAACGATTGCCGGATTGTTTTCGAATGGTACTTGAAAATCTGCAGACGACATACCTTTATTGCTTTGAGTGGGACTCATTTCTTTTTTATCATTTGGGAACGATTGTATGAAATCTCCTCGCTCTATGATGGTCATAAGTGCATCTTTTATGAGCGGATCGTGTTGTCCCATGCCAGTTAATATCATTTCTCTGCTGATAGGTGAAGCCAGTTGTTGTGCGACATCGACAAACAACCTTCCACCAGCTTGAAACATGGGTCGAGCAGCTATTAACTGGTGTAAAGACAATCCCAATGGTTTCATGGGGTCGGTCATCATTTGTTGATGGCCGACAGATATATAGATGTGATTTTCTTGATCATTCGCTTCAGGGATGGGGTATAACGTCGTGATTGGCCGACTTTGGACAATATAAAATGTATCATCAACCAGACACCATTCGATGTCCTGGGGGCAACCGAAATGTGCTTCGATCTTTCTGCCCATGCGCTCGAGCTGCAAAATCTGCTCATCCGTCAGCGCTTGCCTATTCTGCCTCTCAGGCTCAATCTCCTGTTCTTTCGTACCGCCATCTTTTAAGGCATACATAGCCAGCTTCTTGGTGGATATCTTCTTATCGATAACCGTGCCGTTACGCACTTTATAGCTATCAGCATTCACCAGACCGGAGACCAAAGCCTCACCAAGTCCGAAGCTGGCATCAATGGATAACACCTTCCTATTAGAAGTGACGGGATCGGCAGTAAACACAATTCCAGCCACCTGTGGGATGATCATCTTCTGAACAACCACAGACAGACGGACAGTACGGTGGTCGAAGCCGTTTTGAAGGCGGTAAGTTACTGCCCTCTCGGTAAATAGCGATGCCCAGCACTTGCTGATATGCTTTAGGATTGCTTCCTTTCCAATAATGTTCAAATACGTATCCTGCTGGCCTGCAAAGGAAGCCGCCGGTAAATCCTCTGCAGTTGCGCTGGATCGCACTGCATAGGCATTTTTTTCATCAAGCCTGGAGAGGAAGCGGGCGATCTCTTCATGAATGTCTTGAGGGATGGCTATCCCTTCGATGACCCTGCGAATCTCACCGCTAAGTTCACCGATTTTATCCCGGTCTTCCACCTTTAGAAGCGATAACTGATCAAGCAATTCGTGAATCGACGACGTTTCCCCAATGATTCTTTTAAAGGCTTCAGTAGAAATACAAAAGCCATCTGGTACGCGTATTCCTTCAATCTTGGATAGTTCCCCCAGGTTCGCGCCTTTGCCCCCAACAACCATGAGTTTTGTTTTGTCAATGTCCTGAAAACCAAGCACATATGGACTCATATGTTTACCTCCTTTGGCCATTCCTTACTTTGATAATTTTGATGACATCCTTCGGGCTAAAACGATTTACCGGAGTATTGTACTAGCCTGGTACAGCCCCATTAAGCGGTGACGGCACGTAAGGCCCCCTTTCGCACACGACGAGGGTCTGGCACACGCCTGATGAAGCATGTGCTGGTTTCAGCACACACACGAGAGGTATCTTTGCTCAAAGGAGAGCTTTCACCGCGGGTGCGCCAGAGTGGCGTCGCT
Organism: Dictyobacter formicarum; assembly: GCF_016587435.1. The sequence goes on along the minus strand of NZ_BNJJ01000001.1, from coordinate 295,828 downwards.
TCTACCTGAGTATAGGGGAAAGAACGCCAAAAAAAATCGTCCAAAAAGGCAGTGTGCTAGTAGACAGGAGGTGATACAATAAAAATGGGAATAGACGGGCTCGTTTTTGAGCTTCGGAAACCATGCCGTTCCTTGCTCTCTCGGACGTGAGACAGACGACATGTCACCCTTCTTGCTGTTTGAGGGCAGCATACATTCTCCACTTACCAAGCAGAGGATTCTCTTCCTGCTTTTTGCGAATCAGATTGCGCGTTGGTAAATCAACGCATGGCTTACTAGTATTTGCATGGGATTTATCAGAAAGACCTCGTATCCCTTTTTCCACCCAGCGCTTGAGAATCCCATAGATAGTTGGGCGCGACACGTCCAGATAGCGAGCAATCGTCGAAATACTCCAGCCCTGAGCATGTAAGCGAATCACCGCGTGACGACGCTCCTCTGGCTTGGGAATCTCCTCTGGAGTCTCAAGAGGCTTTCAATGACCCCCTTCCCCCAGAAAATACTTCTTCTCTTCTCTCTTTCTTCTCTTGCGCAAACCGGAAAAACACCGGGAAAAAATGTCGGGACCTCTACATGAGAGGTTAAAAGGCAACCGGCAGATGAGTGAGCCCACGGACGTTGAGAGAGCCATGCCAGGTAAGAGCTTCGCGAGGCGCATTGAGGCGCAGATTTGGCATGCGTCGCAGGAGTGTGGTAAACGCAATCTCACCTTCTAGGCGAGCCAGGGGAGCGCCCAGACAGGTGTGGATGCCATATCCAAAGGCCAGATGACGATCGATGGAACGCAGCAGATCCAATTCGGCTGCATGCGTGAAGTGGCTCTCATCATGGTTGGCTGAGGTTATCGCTGCGATCACGATGTCTCCTCGCGAGATATGTTGCCCTCCGAGGTCGACCTCTTCGGTGGCTAGACGCGGCACGGAAGTCAGGACTGGCCCGATAAAGCGCAACAGTTCTTCGATGGCTCGTGGAACAAGGCTCAGATCCGCTTTGAGCCTTTCCAACTGGTCTGCATGATCGAGGAGCGCGAGCATCCCGCTTCCGATGAGATTGGACGTGGTCTCATGCCCAGCCACCAGGAGCAAGCCTACCATCGACAACAGCTCTGGTTCACTCAGACGATCCCCATCTTCTTCGATCTGGACCAACTGACTAATCAGGTCGCTTTGCGGATGGTGCCGTTTTTCAGCCACGAGCTGCGCGATATAGTTGCCGAAGGCGTCTATCTTTTGCGCACGTACATCAGCGTTTCGGTCATCCAGCGTAATCGGTCGTCCCCCAGCCCCAGCCACAATCGCTTTGGACCCTTCTCGGACCAAATCCCAGTGGTTGTGAGGAACACCCAGCATGTCGGAAATGACATTGATGGGCAGGGGATAGGCATAGTCTTCGACCAGATCCATGCAGCCCTCTTCGGCAACCTGGTCGAGCAACCGGTTGGCAATCTGCTCAATGCTGGGACGCAGGCCCCCAATGTATTTGGGGGTAAAGACCTCGGAGACCAATCCACGCAAGCGTCGATGAGCCAAGCCATCGACATCGAGCATGGATCGGCCCAACAGAGGGAAGCCTTGAGATGATTGCATACGCTGGACCAGTGCATTGTCCTGGGCGGCAGCGTAATCGAGCGTGAAACGTTGGCTATCTTTGAGGACCTGGAGAGCCTCTTGCATGCGGATGACCATCCAGGCCTTTTGTTGAGTGCTCGTAGGGAAGGGGGCTGGCAGAACGGCTCCCATCACGCGCATCTGCGCGAAGAGAGAGAACGGGTCTTTCAGAAGCTGGTCACCCAAGACGTTGGAAGATGAGGTCGCCGTCATGTCGGCATCAAATTGCATAGCCATTAGGATCTCTCTTTCTCTGTGAATTGTAAATCCCACCAGTTTCATTGTGGGATTTACAGCCAGATTCTACACGTATCGCCCGCGAGGCCAAGCGGAAGGTTCCAGCTTCCAGAGTGATACCCCAACAAGGCCCTTTTCGGGTGCGCCATGAAATTCATGGCGCACCCTGTGGGCGAGCAAGGCTCCCGGATCTTTCAGAGTCAGCAGATCGTTAGGGGCGAGATGGGGGTCCCGCTGGCTCAAACAGTTCAATGAGATTGCCTGAGGGATCTTCAATCCAGATTTGCTGGCCTCCTGGCCCACTGACGATGCCATCTCGACGGAAAGGCACTCCTGCCTGTTTGAGCGTCTCCATCACGGCTGGCAGATGTTCCACCTCAATGACCAGGCGATTCCAGCCGCCAGGGGAGGGGCGCTGCCCGTCAGGCAGAGGGCGCGCCCCAGAGCTTTGCGGGCCGCTGAGCAGGAGATGGAGATCTCCTCGCGTCACTAAGGCCATCGCCGGACTCGCGTTGAATTCCAGCGTAAATCCCAAATGGCGCGTGTAGAAGGTGATCGCTTGATCGACATCCTCAATAATATAGCGAATGCGTGCCATATCTTTCTCCTTTTCTTCAAGAACCATGTTCCTTCGATGAGTCCTTTACAGGGATCCTTTCCTTGACTTGGTGTCGCAAAAGTCCTTCTCGTTTCCAGCCCGGAACCGGGCTGAGAGACGCTCAGCTTCCGGTCTTCTGTCCCGAAATCGTCTCCCGGCGCTCTTGCTCCAGCAACGTGAGCAGGAGCCGAATACGCATGTCCAACTGAATTGCCAACTGATCGAAGACCTGTTGTCGCTCCGCTTCCGATCCTTCTGCCGTGCTAGGATCGGGCAAACTCCAGTGAATCGGCGACGAGTCTAGCCAGGTGGGACACCGCTCGCGAACCCGATCACAGAGCGTGATCACGCGATCAAACGACTGACCCACAAACATCTCCAAGGATTTGGGCACGGACTGGCTCATCTGGATGCCCCATCGGGCAAGCGTGCGGATCGCCAACGGATGGACCGCCTGGGCAGGATGACTCCCAGCACTCACCGCCTGGGCCTGTCCCTGGCCCAGGTGATGCACAAGCGCCTCAGCCATTTGAGAGCGTGCGCTGTTGCTCGTACAGAGAAACAGAAGACGTGGTGGGGGACCGTCAAAGTGCCATTGCGTGCGGCTCCCTGGGGGAATCGTTTCCCCAAGGCTCGGATGGAGGCTTGACGACGCTTCCAGGTAGAGCATGTGCAGGCGTTGCAGGTCCAGGCTGTAGTAAAACGAACGCTCATCAGCAGTACTGCGTCGCTCATACACAAGACCCGCCTGGCGGAGCTGGCGTAAGTGGTAGGACACCAGATTGAGTGGCTGCTTCACCTGCGCAACGAGTTCGGCCACACGGTAATCACTCTGTGTGAGCTGTTGGAGTAACGTCCACCGCAAATCATGCGCCAGCAGTTTGAGCACCGATGGCGCTGGCGGTACTATCGTCTGCATCGTTTTATTCCAATCTTATTTGAAGCAATTCAATTTAAGAGTATTATGCCCAATTGGAGTTGAAAAGTCAAGAGTGAAGGGCTGTGGTTCTGGAGAAGACGGCATCATGGTGGGGGCTCGCGTGAGCCACAGCCCTTGCTTGTAACCACTGATGATCTCGCGGCTGACGGCGAGGGGAGGAATCAGATCTCGTGAGAACTCATACGCAGCCCGCAACACACGGGGCAGTCACTGGGTGGCCCACTGATCTTGCCTTTATTGAAGAGACGTGCTATAGTCCTATTAAATATGTTTGCTTCAAATAAGATTGGAATAAAATGATTCATGCATACGAGGCAAGGGTCTCCAAGAAGAAAGCCCTTCTTTCGGCTGCAGGTGGATCGGGTGGCTCGGTCCAGTTCATGCCGGATGGTAAACACCCGGAGCCTAGAGGCTGGAATCGCATCCAAATCGAGGTCAAAGACCTTGCCAGTCTGATCGAGGCTTTGTGCTCGAGCGGAACCCAGTTTCGCAACGACATCGTGAGTGGTAACGGTGGCAAGCAGATTCTGCTGGACGGCTCTTCCGGCAATCCCGTTGAACTTTTTGAGCCATACAGATAGTCAGTTGGTAGCTCTGCTGTATGTATGTATGGATGGATGGATGGATGAGGCACGAACACACCATAATTCGATGAAAGAGACAGAGCGTATGAAACAACAGGAGCAGAACAAGCAGATCAGCGAGAGGCCAGGGAATATCCCAGGCGATCAGGAAGTATCCCAGCAGGACGATGCTCCTCGTCCTGCTGCAGGCGCATTTCTGGAAGTGCTCGCCACCTTTACACGGCTGGGCCTGACCTCCTTTGGCGGCCCTATCGCTCATCTGGGCTATTTCCGCGAGGAGATCGTCGTGCGCCGCAAGTGGCTCGATGAGCAAAACTACGCGGATCTGCTGGCGCTGTGCCAGTTCTTGCCTGGCCCTTCCAGCAGTCAGATGGGGATTGCGCTGGGAATGACACGTGCAGGGGTATGGGGAGGACTCGCAGCCTGGCTTGGCTTTACTCTCCCTTCCGCCATTGCATTGACCATCTTTGCCTATGTCACCAGAGGTCTCCACGGAATCACGCAGGCAGGATGGCTCCATGGACTGCTGGTGGTTGCTGTCGCCGTGGTGGCGCAAGCTGTGTGGGGCATGGCAAAGACGCTCTGCCCTGATCGTTCACGAGCAACGATAGCGATTCTGGCAGCCATCGTCATCCTCCTGTGGCCTGTTGCCATTGGACAAATCGTGATCCTTGCCGTGGGGGGACTTCTCGGATGGCGGTTTCTTCGGACAACAGAGAGCACGAAACCTGCTGCGCTCCCGCTCAAGGTGTCACGACGATTGGCTATGTTCTGCTGGGGGCTTTTTGTTGTCCTCCTGGTCGGGCTACCAGTGCTTCGTCTGGTGATCCACGTGCAGGGCCTCGCCCTCTTTGATACGTTTTTTCGGGTCGGTTCCCTCGTCTTTGGTGGCGGACATGTAGTGTTGCCGCTCTTGCAACGGGAGGTGGTGCCCGCTGACTGGGTGAATAACGACCAGTTTTTGGCAGGCTATGGAGCGGCGCAGGCGGTTCCTGGCCCCCTTTTCACCTTCTCTGCCTACCTGGGAGCGGTAAGCTCACCTGCTCCCAACGGATGGCTTGGAGCGTTGATTGCCCTCGTCGCGATGTTTCTCCCTTCGTTCTTCTTCGTGATTGGTATCTTGCCGTTCTGGAATCATCTTCGCTCCATCGAAGCCTTCCAATCCGCGTTGCGTGGTATTAATGCCGCTGTGGTGGGTATTTTGCTGGCAGCCCTCTATCAACCTATTTGGACGAGTGCGATTCACGCTCCAGTGGATTTTGCCTTGGGCCTCTTGGCGTTTGGGCTGTTGGTGATCTGGAAGGTGCCACCCTGGGTAGTGGTGGTCCTTTCCGCTCTGCTGGGTGCTGGTGTGAGCTTGCTGTAACGACGCGATTCCTGGTGCCATCGGAGGGCTTACGCGCCCTCCGACGTGCAAAATAAACATGTTAAACGATCCTATGCCCCCCATGCTCGCTACTTTACTCGTCATGAACGTGAGGTAAGACGGCCACCGCGCAAGCAGCGCGCTGCCCAGCGCGGGCACGGAGATCGCTCCCGGCAGGTGTGGCACCTGCAAATTGAACACCAGCAACGTAATGGCGACGGCAAAGACACCATCGCTGAAGGATTCGAGGCGACCGGTCTCTTTTTCGACGGCCCCTGCTCGCTGTTCACGGCTCATTCTCTCTCCTTGCAGATACGCCAAGTACGTTGCCGCACATCTTGGGGTAATAGGAGCATCTGTTATCTTATGTTCAAGCTATATGCTTGGTTTTGCCGCCCTGTGTGAGCTGGCCTGTAATGATAACGACGCTTGCAGCGGCAAGGAAGAGTCCGGTGTCCATTGCACCACCGTAGGCGACGCCGGGAGTGAACCAGGGGGCAGGCATACCATCCAGCATGAAGTAGCTCAGACCGAGCAGTCCTGCACCGATGGCGGCAAGCAGCGCCAGGATCACCAGCAGCCGATCGCCATAGGCGAACAGGATCGCACTTCTTCCTCTGAGAGCGCGCTTGGCAAACGGGCGCAGCAACGTTACCAGACCAGCGGTAATGAGTCCCAGACCGGCGAGTGTCTCACCCCACTCGATGAGGAAGCCGAAGAGTGTAGCGTTAGGCACAACCAGTCCCTGCAGCAGAGCCACGAAGAGGCCCGGCAAGCGCCCGCTGCTGGTAGTGGTGCGAAGAAGCTTACTGAGCTGATCAGGGAAGGTTCCCAGCAGGATCTTATCGACACCAGCTAGCAACCAGGCATAGCCAACGATGAGTTGCAGGCCGATCAGCGCCAGATTCGTGGTCGGAATTACGCGTTCTTGAGACTGTCTGTCAGATTGCGGCTTTACAGATTCTTCTAGTAGTGGTCGAGTTTCAATACGAGGATTAATCATTGCTTTCACCTTTATTAGCCCACCACGCGCCTGAAAATGTGCGGCTGGTGCGCTCTTATCTTTTGTGTCTTTTTGTTTATTTAGGAAGGGATGGTATGTATTTCATTCATTCCTGCTTGACGGTTCGGTACTCCTACACTACCTGGACAGTCAGGTTCATACCGGAATGGATCGTACAATAGAGCTTGAACGTTCCTGCCGTAGTGAACGGACCAATCATCTGCGAACTATTGCCTGCAACTTGCAAATCCTTGACCTGCGGCGCACCCGGCTCAGCGCCTGGATGTGCCTCACCCTGCTCCCAGGTTCCATTAGCGATAATGTGCAGTGTCATCGTATCAGAAACCAATGTGACGCTTTCTCCCTTTTTAATAGTGATGGACGACTGGACAAACTGCATACTGCTCATGTGGACAATGTTGTCTGTAGAGTGAGAAGCCGGATTAGCATTGCTAGCAGTGCCACAGGCTGCTAGGAGAAGGACGATAACGCTACATAGGGCCAGGATGACGCCTGATTTTCTCAACATATACTTTACCTCAATTCTAAAATAGTTGGTCGTCTATCTATACAATAGGCGCCATTTATATTGTTCGTAGAATAAATTTTCGTTTTCCCGGTCTCATATAATTTCTAATGAATCCCCTAAAAACGTTCTGGATACAGATTGATGACAGGATACCGCGAAAATCTCCTGACTCATAAAATTTTGTGCCATTATTTGTATCGTTTTCGCCAAACGTTGGATGATTGAGAATGGCCAAAGTGATCGTTCACAGACGTAACACGTTATTACCAGAAAAAGGTGTATGGAGAAAGGCGAATGCATCAAACGAGCCTATGAAATCGCGTTCAGTTAAATGGACCAGGGCCTGTTTGCAAGTCATAACCAAAGCAGAATACAGGCAAGCGTGACCATAGCCAGGAAATTGACCGCACGCTTCTCGTAGCGAGTGGCCACGCGCCGAAAATGCTTGAGTCGATTAATCGTGCGTTCGACCACATTGCGCTCTTTATAGAGGGCTCGGTTAAAGGGCCCGGTGCGCGTCTCATCGCAGCTGCGGGCAATCGTGTACCCAATTCCCCGCCGCTATCTCAAGCGGCGAATCTTGCGACTGCTGTACGCCTTATCTCCCAGAACCCGCCTGGTTCGGAGCTTGGGGCGCCCTTGCCCCACTCGCTTGACATGCCTTGCTCCATCAATACCTCGAAGAATAGGCTCAATGGGAACACGTTGCTTGGCGGCCATCAACGTTTTAATCGCTGTTTCGCGTACATATTTTCCCCTCGTGACGCAAATAGGGCAAAATCGAATAGTCTGCGAGGACCGGTAGCACCACACCTCCATGACCGCAGTACAAACCGCCGGTATTGGATCAGTCATCAGCGTGAGCAGCAATTTATCAGAAACTCGCTCTTTCCAACTCGGGAAATCACCTATCAGTATTTCGCGTAACCAGAGGTGCTCTTCTGGATCCAAAGCCAAACGAATGCAGAGATCACATGCTTCTTCCGCGCGCGTCGCTGCCAGTGTATGGGCCACATCCATACGCAAAAAGATGCTTGAGGTTTCAACATCCTCAAGAATCGCCATCAACGCCTCGACAGGCAGCGGCTTCTTAATTTCGCACATCAGCCCCAGAATAATCGCCTGCTCCGTCGCCGTGGTGCTCAGGCCAAGACGGCTGGCTTGAGCACTTCCTCACACCACTGGCGAAAGCTGGTAGGGGCGGTGAACTCGGGGGTGCGTGGCTCGGCGTTGTCGATACCGTTATCCTTGGCCACCATCATATCGACCATGCCCTGTGCCATAGCGTCGGACATCCCGGATCCGGTCAGCCTGGCCTTCAGGGCCTCGCCAGGGATCTGCTGGTAGCGCACTGGCCTGCCTAGCACCTCCGACATGATCTGCGCCATGTCGTTGAAGGACAGGTCCTCAGGGCCAAGCACCGGGACGCTGCGCTGTCCACTCCAGGAGTGATCGAGTAGCAGTCTGGTGGCGACGGAGGCGATGTCGCGGGTGGCGCAGGTTGGGACCTTGCGCTCCCCGGATACCACGTCGAAGAACATACCCTGGCTCTTGATCGACCCGACCTGACGGAGCAGGTTATCCATGTAGGAGGCTATCGTCAGTGCCCGGTAACTGACCCCCGTGCTTGCGATCAGGTCGTCCTTGGCCAGCAACCCCGCCACCAGCCCGGAGTTTTTTTCCATCGCCGTGCCGCGACCGAGGGCCGAGATCCCAACCACTCGCTTAACCCTCTGACTCTTGAAGGCCTCGCACGCTGGCCTGCTGAAGTCCACGTAGGCGGCCTCGACGCTCGCGGCGTGGGGGTCCGGGGGTACCACCCAGAATACAGAGTCGGCACCTGCGAACGCCCGGTTGACGACGTCGAGGTCGCCATGCGATCCTTGCACGACCTCGACGCGCTCACGTGTGTGCGCGGGAAGGCGAGAGGGATCGCGTACGATCACGCGGATCGGCTCGTTACTATTGAGCAGGTTGTTCAGAACTTGATGGCCGAACTGGCCTGTAGGTGCGGTGACGACGATCATGAAAACTACCTCCAAGATTGTGATTTTCCTTAAAACCCTTTTTCCCGTATGAGAAATACCTGTTTGTGTCTAGTGTAATCTCAGGAGACCTAATGTGTAAGAGAGAGCGTCCCTCATCTTCGTTGAACACAGGAACGCTGGCTCTATTGCACTACAGGTCTCTGGAACCTGCACTAGCGCTGACCTTCGCAGGAAGCATAATCTAGGAAGAGAGCCCCTTCAAGAGTCATTTTTGCAAATTTTATGGTATCATTTGCTAGAGGCTTCCTTTTCAATCATGTCAAAAAGACGACAAGCACTTCAAAACACAGCAAATGCATAGGCTTGACTATTCATGGCTAACTGTACCTCATTGTGCTCAAACTCCTCCCAGGTAATGTATCCCACATGGGCATGCTTCACAAGGGTATCCCATTCTGAGCGAGGCAGTTCCTGAATGTGGACCTTTCCATATGAGTCTGCGGATCGAGAAAGAAGATGCGCAGCTCCCCCAGGCAAATCGTTGCGCCAGCAAGGGAAAGGATTGCCGAAAGGGAGGATGAAACGGATGAGTAATGGTAAAGTACTGCTCACCATTCGGGTTATCAGGTGAGGGTTGGAGAGACCAACACCTCTGTCCAGCGTTGTCTGTTATTGAAGAATTTGCCAAATTCTGTGGCACATGCCTGGAAGTTCGTGCTCTTTCTAGAGGGGATTATAGACGCCCTGAAGCACCAGGTGATAGAATAATTGCTGAAAATGATTGGCAAATTCTGCAAATCTTCACGATGCGCGATGACGAAAGAAGAGGTCCCTTGGAGATGATCAACGATCAGAAAGTACAATACGAGGCACAACGCATACACGCGAATCGCGAGGAACTGGCCTGGCGCGTTGCACAGGCTATTCACGAAGATGGGACCCTTCAGCCGCTCAAAGGGCTTCATCTTTCCCGCACCTCGGTGCCTCGCCAGCGAGTTCACAGCGTGGTCGAGCCATCCGTGGCCGTGATTGTCCAGGGCAGCAAAGAGGTTCTGCTGGGTGAGAGCCGCTACTACTACGATCCCTCACGCTACCTACTCACCACGGTCGATTTGCCCCGCATCAGTCAGGTCCTCGATGCATCCAAGGAGCGGCCCTACCTTGCTGTGCGCCTGGAACTCGCCCCCACTCTCGTCAACTCGGTCATCGTTGATGCCGCTCACTCCTTACCCAGAGAGCGTGCTGAGGTAAGGGCCATTGATGTCAGCCCGGTAGATGGCAACCTGCTCGACGCCCTCGTGCGCCTTGTCCGTCTCCTGGATTCCCCTGACGAAGCGCCAGTTTTGATGCCGCTGATTACACGGGAAATTATCTATCGGCTCCTGATAGGAGAGCAAGGTGCTCGGCTCCGTCACCTGGCGATGGAAGGAGGCTACACTCCCCACATCGCGACAGCGGTCAAGCAACTGCGTCACAGCTTCGATCAGCCCCTGCGCATTGAGACCCTGGCGCGAGAACTGGGCATGAGCGTCTCGAGTTTGCAGCACCACTTCAAGGCCGTCACGGCGATGAGTCCCTTGCAATTCCAGAAACGGCTGCGACTCCAGGAGGCCCGCCGTCTGATGCTGAGCGAAGACCTCGATGCAACGAGTGCCGCCTTTCGCGTGGGGTACCAGGACGCCTCCCACTTCAATCGGGAGTACAAAAGCCTCTTCGGCGTCCCACCAATGCGCGATGTGCAACGCCTACGGGGAGAGGCTTTACAAAGCGCAGGCCGATGAGAAAGACCGGTCCAATAGTCCAGCAGGAAGGACGTGCGTTCAAGCTTTCCCCACTCCGTTAAAGCTGTTGCAAGGCGGTTTTGACGAGGGTAGGCTCTCAGGCGACGCATCAACAAGGAAGCAGAAACTGAGCCGTGGCAGATAGAAGAGGCGACTCGTTGCATTTCAAAGAGTCAAATAACGAGTGTCTGGCTTGAAAATTCTAAAAGAGTTCTCAAATGCTTTACTTTGATTGAAGCATTTGAGAACTCTTTCTTTATTGTCCAAATTCTGCATAATTATCTATTTTTATAAGTGATGCTCTTGTATCCGCTATTTTTGACGGTGTCCGTCCTCAATACAGTAAGGGAAGTTGCCAACTGAGCACAAGAGTCATCCCTGTACAATGCCAGGCTTGCGTGCCTTCACAATGAATGTTGTAGGCATCATTTGTGCTCGCGCGAGAGAATACCATCTCTCGAATAGATGGTCGTCCTCCCTGGCAAGCGAAGGGTTCATATCGCCTTCAATGACACGCTCCACAATCAATCCAGCATCGATGAGGCTATTCAGATAGGTGCTCAATTTCCTGGGATACTGAATGACGGATGCATTGTTCACCCACGAGGAGCGTGTAAGCGGCCTCTCATCGCTATAAGAGCGCTTGAGAACCATCTGTCCATCCTGACTTTTTAGACACCCATAGATGGGGTGTTCCCAGCTAAAGATGAAGCTTCCGCCTGGTTTCAGATATGAAGCAATAAGAGAGAGCGTGTGGGCCAGGTCATAGGTCCAGCCGATAGCGTAGATCGAGAGCACCATATCAAAATAGTTTTCTGGGATGCCGGGATTTTCCTCCATAGGAGATGAGAAGAGATGAGCTGCATAGCCTTTTTCCTGGAGCAATGCGGAAGCATAGCCAATCTGTGTTTCTGAGAGATCCAAGCCCCAGAGTTCGGCGGCATCATGCTCACCCAGGTAGAAGAGAGAATGTCCACTGCCACATCCAATTTCAAGAATACGAGCATTACGAATTTGATCAAGTAATCTCAGATCGCTCTCAGTTGGTGCCAAAGGACCATAAATCGGGAGTGCCGTGCTTCCATAAAACTGCTGTGCTGCTTTGTTCCAGCCTGCGCGATTGGTTTCTTGTATGGTTGATTGATCGATGTGATTTGTCTCCATTGGTGTCTCCTTACAATATCGTACTGTCCGTTGGCTGAAAAATATGTTTATTATACTTCTAACGAGACCCAGACCGAAGAAAGAGGGAGATCAAAGCTAGCTCTTGACAAAGTACGCAAAGGTGTGTAAGATAGGTATATGTATACACCGAGTGAATTTGGCAAGAGAATTCACGTTTCCGTGAAGACGCTGCAACGATGGGATCGGCAAGGGGTGCTCAAAGCCCACCGTACCGCGACGAACCGGCGATACTACACGCAAGATGACCTCCTCTCGATTCTCCCCCAGGAAGCAGGAGTGAGACGACGGATCCTTGCCTATTGCCGCGTATCGAGCGTGGCGCAAAAGCCGGACCTGGAGAACCAGAGAAGGATGCTCGCCACGTTTTGTGAAGCGACCAACTATGTGGTCGATGAATGGATCGTCGAAATTGGTGGGGGACTCAATTTCAAACGGAAGCAGTTTCTCAAGCTGGTGGATGCCATTATTGCAGGAGAGGTGGCCGTCCTGCTCATTGCCCACAAGGATCGGCTGGCACGCTTTGGATATAGCTTATTGGCGCATCTGTGCGAAACCCACGATTGCCGTCTGCTGGTCATGAACACCGAGCAGCTTTCTCCTGAACAAGAATTAGTTCAGGATTTGATCACCATTACCCATTGTTTTAGCTCACGATTGTATGGACTACGCACCTATCGCAACGTATTAGAGAAGGCCCTCACAGATGAAAACCGCGCACCGGATCAGAATGAACCCCACGCCTGAACAAGTGGCATATCTCAAACGCGCTTGTGGCACCAGACGTTTCATTTACAACTGGGGACGCGAACAGTGGGAGAAGCAGTATCAGGCGTATAAACAGGAGCAGGAAGCGGTTCCCGAAGCGCAGCGCGTGCTCAAAACACCCAATGCCTTCGCCCTCAAGAAGCAGTTCAATGCGATGCGGCATGAAGCCTATCCCTGGACCGGTGAGGTCACCAAGTGCGTGGTGGAAGGGGCCTTCGATGATCTGGGCAAAGCCTATGCGAACTTCTTTGCTGGCCGGGCGGAGTATCCCCGATTCAAGAAAAAGGGAACATCGCACGAATCCTTTTATCTCTCCAACGACAAATTCACTGTTGGCAGTCACTGGATCTCGATCCCAGGGTTGGGGCGCTTCATTCTGGACCAACGCCAAACCAAGAAGGATCGAGGCAAGCTCCTGCGCCCACTCGGGACGGTCAATCTGGCAGAAAAGCTGCGCTTTGTCGAAGAGAGGAAAGCAACCAGGCCTACGAAAAAGCGAAACCAACGCAAACAAGTCCTCTGTGAATCCCTGAAGATCCTGGGGGCAACCGTCTCGTGTGAAGCAGGTCAGTGGTATGTGTCAATCCAGCTAGACATCAAGAAAGAGCACCCTCCCGCGCCCTTGCCAGTCGTTGGGGTCGATGTGGGCATCAAGCAAGCTGCGGTGGTTTCCGATGGGAGACGGCTCCAGAACCAAAGGCCGTTGGCATCCCATCTCAAGAAACTCGGCACACTGCAACGTCGGCTCTCCAAGAAACAGAAGACGAAAGACCCGGAAACCAGGCGAACCGTTTTCAGCAAGAACTATGAGAAGCAGCGGCTCAAAGTGGCACGCGAGCACCAGGAGATCGCCAACATCCGCCGGGATGTGCAGCACAAGTTCACCACCGAATTGGCGCGAACCTGTAGAGCTATCGGCATCGAAGACCTCAATCTGTTGGGGATGATGGCCAACCGGAAGCTGTCGCGTGCCGTGGCGGATGTGGCCATGGGGCAACTCTTGCAGTTCTTGAAGACGAAAGTGGCCAACGCTGGAGGAGATCTGTTCATCGCCTCACGCTGGTTTCCCTCGACCAAACGCTGTTGCTGCTGTGGGCATGTGAAAAAGCGCATGCCCCTCAAGCACCGAACCTATCAGTGCCAGATCTGTGAGCTGGCGATCGACCGGGATGTGAACGCCTCTTTCAACCTGGCCTGGTTCGCGACAGACATGCTTCGCCAACTTCACGCCTAAAGTTGGCCGTCCTGGGTAGTGGCTACGACCGATGACGTAAAAGCGCCTGTGGAGCCAATGTGAGACCGAAACGAGGGGGCTGATCCAAAGGTCCTCGTGCCATGGCAACTGGCTGTGAAGCAGGAACAACTGACTGCTCACGCGCGTCTTGCACACGTTTGAGTATGAGAAAGGTAGCAGAGCCCTAGCGTGTACTATGTGACGATCTAAAGATGAGAAATCTTTGGTGCATATGGAATGAGGACATCCAGCTTTATATTTCTCTCTGTGGAACAATCGACACAAGGAGCATTTGTGTGTGGTTCATTGTCATGAAGGGGTTGCCGGGAAGTGGAAAAGCACGCTGAGCCGCGCCGTGAGTAAACATTTTCGTTGGCTGTTGATCGACAAAGATGATGTGAGAGATTGCTTAGTAGAGATCTCGGGCTGCCCAGGTAGACTAGACGACATGCCGGGGGAACGAGCCGAAGAGCGATTCGCAGCGTTGCGAGACAGGCTGTGGTCCGCCGACCATCGTGGTCAACGTCCGCGTTTGGGCAGCGGGCTGTCCTCCGCTGACGGAGGCGTCGAGGACGTCGACGCCGGCTCGTGCGCACGTCTCGGTGAGCCGGACGGCGTTGTGGGGTGTGCCAGTGCCGTGATTGACGATGACAGACCCCGGACGGATTCCGTTGAGCAGCCCACCGGTCACGATTTGCATGACATCTTCATCGGTGCTGACGCACAACGCGACGATGTCGCACGAGGCGGCCAGGTCTGGGCTCGCGTCGTGGTGGACGTGCGCGACGCGAGCCCAGCGCATCGAGCAAGCCGGGTCGGCGGGCCCACACATGCAAGGGGGAGGGGGCCTACTTCGGCGATGGCGGTCGCCATAAGTAGTCCCTGGTCGCCCAGGCCGATGAACCCGATCGTAGGTCGCGCGGTGGTCGTGCTTATGCGGCAACACCGTTCAGCTCGGTCAGATCGTCCTCGGAAAGGGTCAGCGCAGCAGCGGTGACGTTATCGCGCAGATGCGCGACGGATGAGGTACCTGGGATAAGCAGAATGTTCGGTGAGCGCTGGAGCAACCACGCCAGAGCGACGACCATCGGTGTGGTGTCGAGACGGGTGGCGACTGATTCCAGCTTGTCGGACTGAAGAGGGGAGAAGCCACCGAGCGGGAAGTAGGGCACGTAGGCGATGCCCTGTGCGGCGAGGGAGTCGATCAGGTCGTCGTCGACCCGGTGGGCGAGGTTGTAGAAATTCTGCACGCACACAATTGGCGCGATGGACTGTGCCTCCACGATCTGCTCGGCGGTCACGGTGCTCAGACCGAGGTGCTTGATCAGTCCTTCTTGCTGCAGTTGCGCAAGTACCGTGAACGGTTCGGCGATCGAGCCAGGAGTGGGGCTGTCGAACCCCCCGACGCGCAGGTTGACGACGTCGAGTGCGTCTAGTCCGAGGTGATCTAGATTGTCGAATACGGCCTGGCGCAACTGCTCGGGGGCTAGCGCCTGCGGCCAGTTCCCCTCGGCGTCTCGTAAAGCTCCGACCTTGGTCACGATGTGCAACGAGTCGGGGTAGGGGTGCAGGGCTTCTTTGATGATCTGGTTGGTGACGTATGGGCCATAGAAGTCGCTGGTGTCGATGTGCGTGATACCCAGCGCCACTGCCTCACGCAGTACGGCCACGGCAGCGTCGCGGTCGGCAGGTGGGCCGAACACGTGCGGGCCAGCCAACTGCATCGCGCCGTACCCTATGCGAGTGACCGTCAGATCCTCGGCTATGGTGAACGTTCCTGCGGCTGTGGCTGGCAGATTACTCTGTTCATTTGCTGAATGCGATACCATAGAAAATGTCCTCTTTCTCTCGTTGAAACGACGATAATCACGATGTGTGATACACTTGAGAGTATGGCACGAGGGCTATCGTATAACCAGAGTCCCTCTATCATATGATTGAGACTCGCAGGAAAAGGAGCAAAGAGGACGATGAACGACGAACAACGCAGACAGGACCTTGCGGATTTTCTACGCACTCGACGTATGCGCCTCTCTCCTGAACAGGTCGGGTTGATACGTGGTGGGAGGCGGCGCACCCCAGGATTGCGACGCGAAGAGGTGGCGCAGCTAGCGAATGTGGGCGTTTCCTGGTATACCCTTTTGGAGCAAGGACGCGCTATTCACCCTTCAAGCGAGGTGCTCCAGAGCATTGCTGATGCGTTACAACTTACGCCCGACGAACGGCAACATCTTTTCTTACTTGCCGATCAGCAACACCTCGTCGATACACACGCATCTCATGAACAGGTAAGCTCTGCGTTACGCCGTGTGCTTGACGCGCTCAATCCCATTCCGGCCTACGTCATTGGTCGTCGTTGGAATTATCTCGCCTGGAACACCGCTGCTGAGCATGTCTTGTTGCTGTCGAAGTCGGTGCCACCATATGAATACAATGCGGTCTGGCGTATGTTTGCTGATCCGATGAGTCGTCATTTATACAACCCGAAGTGGGAGCAGGTAGCGCAGAAAGTGCTCGCGGAATTCCGCGCTGATAGTGCGTATTATGCCGATGAAGAATGGTTCAAGCGCTTGATAGCTGATTTGCAGCGCGTAAGTCCTGAGTTTCGCGCATGGTGGCCCCGTCACGATGTACGCGGTAGAGCCGATGCACAGAAAGACATAGAGCATCCGTTGGTGGGGTGCCTGATGTTCGAGCATACAACCTTGCAGGTGCCTACCATGCCCGAACTCAAAATCATGATCTATACACCACTACCCGAAACAGATACGCTGGAAAAGCTACAGCGGTTGATGGATCAGGGTGTAGCCATGAATGCTGTGTAGGCAGCAGGAAACGCTTGTCTATGGTTAAAGTAAGCCTTGTTTTGAGAAGCTCTCGATTTTTCTCGTAGAGCCATTTCATTTGCAAGAGGATCGGAATTTCCAAGCGTTGCTTGATGAGCCAGGCGCCAGGCGAAAAGTTTGGCTAATTGCGCAGAGTGTGAGGCTATCTCCTTTGCCTACCTCTTGCACCTGACATTTTCTAATCATATTCATCACCTCTTATCCCCTTATATCGCAACTATTTGATGAGTGTGCGGGTCAAAATACGTGCCTTCCAGCATGCCGCTCAAGGTATTCGTTACGCGGATCTCAACTTCATTCCTTCCCTGGCACAAGATGGCAGATTCTCCCCCCCAACGATAGGGCGACCAGCAACACACGCCGAGAGAGTGCCCATTTACCAGAACCTCAACACAATCATGCAGGTGCTGATCCCATCCATTGAAAGCGAGGACAAATGTTTGCTCGCGAGGTAGTGCATCGAGAACAATTTCGCGTGTAAAACAGAGGGTGCCCGCGAAATAGGGATAGCCTACCTGGATGCCGCTTTTGAGTTCCCCGGTTTCGGGGAGTGGACCGATCGTTGGCGTGCCAGTGGTATCAAACGTAACCCCAAAGCGACCGCTGAGATAGAGCGGATCACACAGACCATCTTCATCGCGCTGCGCCTCAACGTGAACGACCAGGCGATTGATGCCTGGCTGAAGCCATGGTCTCACTTCGCATCCTTGCTGTGGGAACCCATGGAGGGAGAGAGCCGCAAAGTCCTGCGCAGTGATTGGATGGCCATTCAGGTAACAGGTGTACTCTCCACCAATCGCGCTCTTATCCATCATGAGCTTGCACGCTGGCGGTACCTGTTCGACCACGAAGGTGGTTTGATACCAACAGTGGAGTGGATAGGCCAGGGAACTTTGTACAGGCAGGCCAAAGGACTGCGTGAATTGTACAGGTATTGTTTGGGTTGCTGTGACATCAGCGCACTGGTTGATCAGCGGTTTGGCATCCACCAATGGCCACGTTTGTTCTTCCAGTCCTTCATTCCAGTGCTGCACTGAGCTCACGTGATTCCGGTCAAGCAGAAAGTGAAACTGCCCCAAACGCAGAATATTGTCCTGTTGTGCCCTCAATTTCCATGGCTGCCGAATATCGAGCGTCCATGTCCAGGGCTGATGGATGGGCATCGCGGCCGGCGTCTCTTTCGTTGGCTGAGTTTCCTCCTGAGCCAGGTAGCGGAGGAGATGAGATTCATAGGGGGCAAAGGACAGGGAGATAGTCCAGCCGCGAGCCGTCTGCTCTACGGGCAGAAGGGTTGTTTGTCCTGAGGTGAGATCCAGGCATTCTACGGCTTGCCCGGCGGGACGGCGCAACAGGTGCAGACGCAGCACTTTCTCCATCCTTTCCTGATGGGTAATAAAGACAAGCTGTGTTCCATCAGGCAGGCTTCTCTGCCGCACCAGAAACGACCCACGGTCTCCTATTACTGGCTCCAGATCCATCAGTGAGGAGGTACTTTGTCGCACAAGAGCAAGCAAGCGTTCAATTACCTGTGTTTGCTGAAAGTTGCCAGCACTGGAGAGAAAATAGGCCGCGCAGGCTCCTTTCGTCCAGGGCAAGCTCTCTCTCTGTGTCGTTTTTGGCTTTTCCTCTTGCCTCTCAGGAGCATCTCGCCAATAGCTCTGGCGTGGCGAAGCTGTCAGGCCAAACCATTGCAGTACCTCTTCTTCAATATCCCATCCCGGCTCAATCCGTTCATACGGCAATAATCCTACGCCGATCACTTTGCCGCCAGCCTGTAAAAAGGCTTTCACCTGCGACCAGGCGGCGGCCTCGAGATTGGTCAAAGGAGGCAAAATGAGCGTCTCATAACGAGCGTGGCCGATAACCAGATGCCCATCTTCGATCGTCGCACGTGCCAGCAATTCCGGATCCAGATGGTCATAGTCGATCTGGTGAAGCGACAATTGTTTGCAGAGAAAGGTCCAATCCCGTTTCAGGCGTTCCAGGGCTTGCTCTTCCGCTGGATCATGGCCACAGTAGCGAAAATGGTGGAATGGATTGCCCAGATGGGTCCAGAAGCTGGTAGCGGGATGCACAACTGCGACAGAGACACATGCCCGTCCCTGGCTCATGACGTAGCCAAGCCGTCCCGCATAATCGGCAAGCTGCCGGAAATGCGACCAGTAGGGATTTTGCAGGAACTGTGATGGGGGCGCGTCATGTTTACGCAAACCATCGATCGAGGAGAAAAAGGCATGAAAGACATAAAAATTGATCCCCAGAGCGGCGAGCCGGTCCAGCATCCATTTTGCGTCCTGTAAGGTCATAGACCAGCCCAGGCTATGAAAGCACTCAATCATCGCCCGCTCAGTCCCGAGCTGATTGGCCAGGGAACTAACAACTTTCGGGTCAGCGCGCAGATTGGCGGCATTCTCGTCAAGAATCCACTCCAACGAGCGTCCGATTTTTTCATGGGCGCTATCGCCACCAGGAATGTGGCTGGCAAGCTGTGTTGTCATACGCATAGATGGCACTTCAGTCACATACTGTAAATGGTGCTGCTCGCACCACTTGCTCATTTGCTGGTGATAGCTTTCCCTGAGCAGCAGGTGCAGACGTTGAAAAAAGCGATAGCGGGCCTGCTTGCTTTGCTCGTCTGGTGGATAAAAGACCTCCGGAAGACTCTCGATCAGCGAGTCGCCATCCTGCTCACGCACAACATCAGGGAGACGTGCCGACCAGGGGATATGACCAAGTAAGCCAACTTCATCAGTAAAAAAGCCTTTGATTGCTCGCCCAAAGTGCTCATGAAAATGACTGGCGTAGCGCTCATGAGTGGTCCGAAGAAAGGTCTGAACGGCCTCTTTGTGGCAGGGGTCCACGTACGTCCCGAAATATTTAAAATCATGGATCTCCTCTTCGAGAAAAAAGACGAGCTGCCAACGGCCAGGTGGGACACTCCAGGTAAGCTGTTTCTGAGGAAAAGCGGTGAAGAAGCGTTTCCTGGTGTAGGCAGTGAGTCCAGTGGACTGAAAGATGGACGCTGCCGGAACACTCCCAATATGAGGCATCAAATCGTGCGCGCGCGACCAGTCGAGCGCTCCCGCAGGCTCTCTTAGGGGGAGCGCTTTGGCGAAGAGTACCTTTGCCCAGGGCAGCGCATAGGAAAGCGTTTGCGGTCCGTCGGTGACGAGGGACTGATGCAGTAACTGGCGATGCCTGGCCTCGGGATGCTGAAGGGTGACTTCGCCGCCACTCATGCCGCTGGGATAGGGATATTCATCGTAGAGCCAGGTATGCAGCCCATACTGCCGGGCCGTTTCCACCGCTACGGCGACCCGTTGAAACCACTGTTCAGATAAATACGCAACCTCCAGCCCCTGACGTGCACAGATGAAAAAACCACCCACACCTTTCTCCGCCATTTCTCTGATCTGCTGGATAATCTCTTCTGTCTCCATGGCGTCGTTCCAGAACCAGAAAGGCACCAGGCGATAAGCTATGGGGGGTCACGAAAGAATTGTTGAAAAGCCATCATTAGTCTCCGTTTTCCATACTTCAGTAAAAATTGGTCTCTTCCTCACCAGCGCATTGCAGCACGAGATATCGTGTCCAGCGAGAAGATCATAACATACTTCTGGCCGGAATGGGGAAGGAACAGAAAGTGGGGCAAACTCAGCTTTTCACGTACCACATCCTCGGCGGGAACGAAGCGGTGGAATAATCTGGATCTCAGTTTATGCACTTTTCCCGCAACCAGGCTGTTGCTTTGGGGAAGGGGGCGAGGTGAAAGAAACAATGAAATACCATGATGCAGATGCGGCATCACCTTGTTTTGTTATCGCGATCAGTGGAGCATCTGGTGCGGGAAAAACAACGCTGGTAAAAGCATTAGCTCGCACATTACATGATGCAGCCGCTCTGTTTTTTGATGATTACAAACCACACGTTGTAGCATCCACACGGTATCCCGATAATCTCATCAAATGGGTGAGAGATGGGGCGGATCCTAATCTGTGGGAAACGCCTCAACTCGTTCAGGATCTAGCAGCTCTCCGTAGGAGAGAAGCAATCACCATTCATTGGAGTGGAGAAAGGCTGGAGCCTGCAACATTTATTGTGATTGAGGAACCTTTTGGCCGCGAAAGAGAGAGCATGAAACATCTCATCGATTTCGTGATCGCTCTTGATATCCCACTTGATATTGCATTAGCACGTCGCCTCTTAGGTCTCACCGACCCTCCTTATGTCATGCAACAGCCAGATGATCGATATATATACCTTATTGAATGGCTTCGGACCTATCTCTCTGGAGGATATAGAGAACTTTACCTTGCTATTAACGAGCGTGTATTCAAGCATAGTGACCTCATTCTCGATAGCACAAGACCAGCACATGAACTGGTTGAAATAGCAGTCCAGCATATACAGGAGAAGCGTCAAAGCTCCTGATGCGTCGATGTCATCTCACCGGGCCAGCCGACCAGGATCGAGAACCAGTGTATCCTAGCAGGAGTGTACTCGCGCCAATTTTGAGTCGCATGAGAGATAAGAGAGCGCAACGTATGCCTATACTTTTCAGCATTTTATGCGTCTATTTGCTTTTGAACAAGCAGATCAATCAAAGATGAGCAAGAGAGAAGAAGTTTTTTCGGATCCTCATGATATGCTCTCCCAAGAGGCGTTGCTCGGGGCGGGCTACAGGAGACGAAAACTGTTCGCGGAGCCCGAGCGAGATCCAGCTCAAGCATCTTCACGGGATTGGGCCAATGGCGACTATCGCAGCTTCGCCGACGAGCCTCGTCTGGAACGCGCCGATCTTTGTCCTCACAAATGAAGTAAGAGACCCGTGGGAAAGGTTCGGTGGTACCATCTTTCCCCATTATTACTGAATGGTAGAGAGGAATTTTTTTGATGAACGAACCAGTTACGAACATCGACCCGCGATTCAGTGACCCGGATGCAGTTGCCACGCCATGGGATGAGACACGTCGAGTGCTTGAAACGGCCGAGCTGTTCTGGATCTCGACGGTCCGGGCCGACGGTCGCCCCCACGTCACTCCGCTTGTTGCCGTGTGGCTTGATGGAGCTATACACTTCGCCACCGGCGCCACCGAACAGAAGGCCATGAATCTGCATGGGAACCCGCACGTGATTCTGACGACCGGCTGCAACCACTGGGAAAGAGGCCTGGATGTCGTGGTCGAGGGAGACGCCGTCCAAATCACCGACGATGACGTGCTTGAACGCCTCGCCCAAGCGTGGGCCACAAAATGGGACAGGCAATGGCAATTCGAGGCGCGCAACGGCGGCTTTCACCACAAAAATGGTGGGATGGCTCTCGTGTTCTCAGTAACTCCTACCAAGATCCTCGCGTTCGCCAAGGGCAACTTCAGCCACACACGTCACCAGTTCTGACTTCTAGTTCGAGAAGTCAAGATTGGTGTGGACCCTCATCAATCTTGACTTGATTGGTCATTATCAGATGGGAGTCTCTCCAGTGGTTTTAGGGAGCAGCAAGATTCATCGTGATAAGTTTTCATGCATGCCTATCATAGTGCGAGTTCAAAAGGCCCTCTATTTTAGATCCACACATCTTAATGTGCTTTCACACGCTGAAATCGATTTATGCCACTGTGCGCCAGGCACTCCTGCACAGTTCCAACGAGCGCCTCCCACCAACTTGCGGGATGCTGTTCAGCCCGCCCCAGGCTGGGATGGTATTCATAGGAGCATTCCGCGAAACCGAGAGTTTGGCTTTGCAGATTGAATAAACCCACGCGTAAGCTGCCTGTGCCAGTATCGATGTCAAGCACCAGACCATCGTGAATCATCTCTGTGCCTTCCTCTCATAGATGCTTTGACAATCCCCCCAGTTCCATCCGAGGGGATTCTTCTTTCATCCAGTTTGTCTGGATACTGCTATTTTGCCTGGAAGAATTCCAGCCTTTCCCCGTCGGGACCGTAGAAAAAGGCGATCTTTATACCACCCAGGATCGTTTGTGGCGACTCGTCGATCAGAGGGACACCAAGTGTGCGAATCCGTTCCAGTTCCGCTTCGATATTGTTCACGGTAAAGGCAAAGTGATCTACCTTACCCAACGCCGGAACATCGTCATTGCCGTTACCGATTAATTCTACCTGCATCGTGTCGCCATCTGGATAGCTGAGGAACGCAAGTTCCAGCCCATCGTCCAATACTGCCCTGCCAACCAGATGCATGCCCAGAACTTCCGTATAAAAGCGGATTGATACCTCAATGTTTTTAACTCTTAAGCCGATATGCTCCAATTTCTGTATCATAAACAAAGCTCTCTTCTCTCTAGTTTAAAATAATTTATACGTTAACAACTATGACGTTGTGAGTTTCTTCGCTCTGGAGGGCCCTTTACAAGAAGATCATCTTCATCTCGCTAGTGCAACAAGAACCTGACAACGTCATAACTATACATGATAGGGAGTTGCTTGATATCTTTCCCGCATACCTTTCCAATGATCCTGTGTGATCTTTCTGGCGAGGTCTGCCTCCCTGCCTTGCTTGCTTCGTTGAATTATACATTACTTTAAGGCTGAACTTGTTCTTGGATAGATGAGGCGAAGCTACTTATGTGCTGGAAAGTGTTCGGCTTCGTCAAGTGAAACCTGTCCGGAGCGCAGCGGAGGAAGGATGCCGCTACTGGAGAAAGGGGTGCAGGGGAAAGGGGCGGCAACCCGTGTCCCCGCCTTAACGCTGAAGCGGCCGGAGCGGGCAGCGCTCTGAATCGCACCCGCCAAAAACGCATCGGACGGTGCATCCCGCACGCCGTCTGAAACCGTTGCCTGGGCCCCCTTCCTTTATATACCTTGACACGTATATACCCTGTGGGGTATACTAAGAGAGTGGAACTTGTGTTCGAAATCATTGCGGAGCCGAACCGCCGCGCGATATTGAGCCTCCTGGTCTCGTCACCACAGTCGGTTGGAGAGATCGCGCGTCAGCTTCGTATGCCGCAGCCGACCGTGTCAAAGCACCTGCGAGTGCTGCGCGAGGCCGGTTTCGTGGAATCCACGGTGGACGCACAGCGCCGTCTCTACCGACTGAAACCTGAACCACTTCAGGAGGTGGATGCTTGGCTGGCTCCGTTCCGCCGGTTCTGGTTCGCTCACGTGGACGCTCTCGAACGCCACCTCGACCACATGGATTAATCAACACCAACGAAAAGGAAGACAAGGAGAAGACGACGCGGCCCAAACCGCTAACGTGACAAAGGAGAACGAAATGAAAATCAAATTGACCAGCGTATACGTGGACGACCAGGACAAGGCCCTGCGCTTCTATACGGAGGTACTGGGCTTTGCCAAGAAGACCGATTTCAGTCAGGGCCCATATCGCTGGCTGACCGTGGCCTCGCCCGAGGATCCGGACGGCACTGAGCTGCAGCTGGCGCTGAACGACAACCCCGCGGCCAAAGCGTATCAGCAGGCGATCTTTCAACAGGGCCAGCCCGCGGCCATGTTCTTCACCGACGACGTCAAGGGCGACTACGAGCGGATCAAGGCCCGCGGCGCCGAGTTCACGATGCCGCCCACCGACGTGACTGGCTCGACCATTGCGATGCTGAACGACACCTGCGGCAACCTCATTCAGCTCACCCAACTGGCACGCTATTAAGGGCGGCCGTTCAGGTGGAAACTGTGTTCGAAATTATTGCGGAGCCGAACCGCCGCGCGATATTGAGCCTCCTGGTCTCGTCACCACAGTCGGTTGGAGAGATCGCGCGTCAGCTTCGTATGCCGCAGCCGACCGTGTCAAAGCACCTGCGAGTGCTGCGCGAGGCCGGTTTCGTGGAATCCACGGTGGACGCACAGCGCCGTCTCTACCGGCTGAAACCTGAACCGCTTCAGGAGGTGGATGCCTGGCTGGCTCCGTTTCGTCGGTTCTGGTCCGCTCACGTGGACGCTCTCGAACGCCACCTCGACCACATGGATTAATCAACACCAACGAAAAGGAAGACAAGGAGAAGAAGATGACCGATCGCGAGCAGTACACACCGGGTCCGGCCAGCGGGGCGCAGGTACGAAAGGACGGAGAGAAGTGGACGCTCATTCTCATCAGAGAACTGCGCCACTCGCCGGAAAAAGTCTGGCAGGCGCTTACCGACCCGGCGCATCTGCGCGAGTGGGCTCCCTTTGAAGCCGATGGGAGCCTGGGTACGGTTGGAACCACGGTGAAGCTCACCACGGTAGGAGCGCCCACGTCGCAGGTTTCCGAAACAAGAGTGACGCGAGCCGACGCTCCCAATGTGCTTGAGTACAACTGGGGTGGCAACGATATCCGGTGGGAACTCGAAGCCTTTGGTGGCGGCACGCGCCTGACGCTGTGGCACGACATCGATCGCCGCTTCATCTCAATGGGTGCTGCCGGGTGGCACATTTGTTTCGATGTTCTGGATCACCTTCTCAGCGGAACTTCCATCGGCCGCATCGTTGCTGGCGAGGCAATGAAGTTCGGTTGGCCTCGGCTCAATTCAGAGTACGCTCAGCAATTCGGTATCAAAGGTCCGAACTAGCCACCCAAAGTCGCCCAATCCTGAGGCTGCCCGCCATTGTGTATAGACGGGCACATCAGCGAGACGCCTCGCATGATCCAGCGTCGCGCCGATTGACTTGTCACCCAGGCATCTGCGGAGACACGAAGGGCCTGAACAAAGGCGTTCCGACAGCGGAAGCTAGGGAAAGCCTGATTAAAAGATCTGGAGGGAACCTATATCAGCATGGTTCAAGAATATATCGAGATTCGTGGCGCCCGCGAGAACAACCTCAAGGATGTCTCGCTGAGGCTGCCCAAGCGCAAAATCACCATTTTTACCGGCGTGTCTGGTTCGGGGAAGTCATCGGTGGTATTTGATACCATAGCAAACGAAGCACAACGGCTGTTGTTCGAGAATTTTAGCATGTTCATTCGCAGCTTCCTGCCACGCTATCCTCAACCAGACGCCGATGCGATTGAGAACCTGAGCATGGCGGTGCTTGTTGATCAGAAACGCCTGGGTGGGGGATCGCAATCGACGGTGGGCACGGTTACTGACATCGCGTCTGTGTTGCGCCTGCTCTTTTCGAGGATCGGTCAACCCTACGTGGGCTATGCAAATGCGTTTTCCTTCAACGATCCCGCCGGCATGTGTCCGGAGTGTAATGGGCTTGGCCGCAAGATCGGCATTGGCCTCGAGGCGCTGATTGATACAACAAAATCGCTAAACGAGGGAGCAGTCATCGCCCCAGGGCTGGCCAACCTGGAGCGCGATATTTATGCGCATTCTGGCTTCTTCGACAACGACAAGAAGATCGCCGATTATACAACAGAGGAACTAGACCTGCTTCTCTACAGCGAACCACGCAAACATACGGGTCTGCCGTACAACACCTATGAGGGTCTGGTGTATAAGTTCAATCGCAAGTTCGTTGCGCGGGACATCCAGACGCTCTCGCCTCGCATACGGCAACAGGTCGAGCCGTTTTTGAAGCTCGGCCCCTGTCCGCACTGCAAGGGTGCCCGGCTCAACCAGGCCGCCTTAAGCTGTAAGGTCAAGGGGTACACTATTGCCGACATGGCAGCGATGGAGGTTGATGAGCTTTTAGAGGTAGTCAAGGGTATCACAGAACCGGAGGCGGCGCCAATCGTTCGCACGTTGACCGAACGGCTGCAACATCTGGTGGAGATTGGCCTGGAGTATCTCAGCCTGGATCGACCCACCGATACACTGTCTGGAGGTGAATCGCAGCGGGTCAAAATGGTCAAGCATCTTAACGGCAGCCTGGTAGATGTCATGTACATCTTTGACGAGCCAAGCATCGGACTTCACCCGCGCGATGTCCATCGTCTGAACGAACTCCTGGAAAAATTGCGCGACAAAGGGAACACAGTCATTGTAGTAGAGCACGATCCTGATGTGATTAAGAGGGCCGATTACATCGTCGATATGGGACCATATGCCGGGAGCGAAGGAGGCAAGATTGTCTATGAAGGCGATTTTACCGGTCTGCTCCAAACCGATACGCTGACCGGCAACCATTTGCTGCGTAAGAGGCCGCTTAAGGAGAGCTTTCGCCAGGCGACCGGGGATCTGCCAATCGTCCACGCTACGGTGAATAATTTGCAGGATGTCAGCGTGAATATTCCCACTGGCGTGCTGACAGTCATCACTGGCGTGGCTGGTTCAGGCAAAAGCTCGTTAATCAATGAAGCCTTTCTCAGTCAGCACCAGGAAGCAGTGGTGATTGATCAATCATCCCTGAGCACTTCCAGTCGCTCCAATCCTGCGACCTATACCGGCATCATGGATGACGTGCGCAAGGCTTTTGCAGCAGCCAACAATGCCGATGCCGGTTTGTTTAGTTTTAACTCAAAAGGTGCCTGTCCTAACTGTCAGGGGCTTGGAGTGACCTACACTGACCTCGGCTTCCTTGAGGGGGTCAAGCTTCCTTGCGAAGCGTGCGGCGGGAAACGCTTTAAGGACGAGGTATTGGCCTACACATTGAACGGGAAATCCATTGCTGATGTTTTGAACATGACCGTTCACCAGGCACTGGCGTTTTTGAAGATGAAAGAAGTGCAGTCAAAGCTCCAGGCTTTGAGCGACGTGGGTCTGGACTACCTGACCCTCGGCCAGCCCCTGAGCACCCTCTCAGGCGGCGAGTGCCAGCGCATCAAACTCGCCAGCGAACTCCACAAGCGGGGCAGCATCTACGTCATGGACGAGCCCACCACCGGCCTGCACCTGTCGGACATCGGTCGCCTGCTCACCATCATGAACCGACTGGTAGATGGCGGGAACACAGTGATTGTGATTGAGCACCATCTCGATGTGATTCGCAACGCAGACTGGATCATTGATATGGGTCCAGAAGGCGGCAATAAAGGCGGTATGGTCATCTTCGAGGGGACACCGCGAGAACTACTCGGCGCCAAGCATTCGCTGACGAGTAAGTATTTGTAACAGACAAGGAGCCTGTTCGTGTTCAAATCCCTCAAATTGACGGTCGCTCGTAGCCCATTGCGTTCCAGTGCCTTTCTGCGATTATGGTTGGGATTAAGCATCTCGTATGTCGGAGATCAGTTTACCACCATTGCCTTGCTCTGGTTCGTCTTGCAGCTCACCGGGTCCGGGGTAGCGATCAGCCTGGTCCTGCTGTGTTTTCAACTTCCGAGCATGGTCACAGGCCCGCTGCTTGGAGTGATCCTGGATCGCTGGCAGCCTCGTGTGGTGATGGGGATTGACAACTGCGCACGTGCCCTACTGATTGGCACTATTCCGGTGCTCTCATGGTCAGGAATGTTGCAGCTCTGGCAGATCGCTGTCCTGGCATTGGTGGCGGGTATGCTCTCTCCCGCTACTGGTGTGGGCATGCGTGTTCTTTTGCCACATCTCGTTCAGGAGGACGCACTTCCGCGAGCGAATGCCCTGGCTTCAACGAGTTTGCAGTTTGCGTTTCTGGTTGGACCTGTGCTGGCAGGTATCCTGGTCACACACGTCGGAGGGGCATACGCCTTGATGATGGACGCGGGAAGTTTCCTGCTCATGGGACTGCTCGTTTTTTCTCTCCCTTCCGTCTCGCGTTCTGGGCACAAAGAAGCGCCAGCAATGAAAACGAACTGGTTGGGTGGCTTTGCTCTCCTCCTTCGTATCAGGGAGCTGCGTTTGCTCACGAGCTTATCAGTGGTGTTCTTTTTCTCTTATGGCCCTCTGGAAGCAGCGTTGCCTCTCTACAGTGACCGGATTCTCCATGCGGGTGCCCAGGGATATGGCCTGCTCTGGACAGGTTTCGGCGTGGGAGCACTGGTCGGAGCGTTGTGCACTGGTGTGGTTGCCACACAAGTCCGGCCAGGAATCACGCAACCGCTGATTGCCATCCTGTGGGGAGGATTCCTTTGTCCGCTGATGCTGGTTCATTCGCTGCCCCTTGCGCTCCTGTGTCTTGCTCTGGGCGCGTGTTCCTGGGCGCCGTATGTCCCGATAGAAGCTTCGCTGTTGCAGCGGCTGATCGAGCCCTCCATGCAAGGACAGGTTTTTGGGACACGTCTTGCCTTGACAACTGCAGCGGCTCCACTTGGAGCATTGGTGGGCGGACTCCTTCTCCAATATCTCGCGCCTGACGTGGTCATTGGCCTTTCTGGTATCGCATGTGTCTTCGCCGGGGTTGGAGGATTGCTCTCTCCAACCATACGCGGCCTGGACGGGAAGACGAAAAGCGTGCCCAGCTGAGCACAAAAGTGGAGCACTCAGCTTTCTGAGAGGAAGAGGTGAAATCCTGGCGCTGGAGAAGGCACACAAACCCTTCATGCTTTGCTCCCTGTTGCTGCTCTTGCCAACCAACACAGCTTTCCAATAGATGATGCCCGCCAGTTTCTGGAAGATCCCTGTCAACATTTCCCCTCTATGGGCTTCAGAGACGCATTGGTCATCGTCACTGCAACCCTCCGTGGCGAGGTCTCCTCAAGGAATGCATTCTTTCTTAGATGTGTTTGTTATCTCGACTACAAGTTGTTCAATCACCTCTCGCAGGATCTGTGCCCCTCGCACGACATCCTCTAATGGAAGTCCCCCATATCCAAGAAGAAGTCCATTGCGATCAGGCGTTCCAGCATAACACGAATCTACCGTCGAGATCAGAATGCCACGCGCCTTTGCATTCTGAGCAACGCGAGAGGAATCCAGGTCAGCACGCAGTTCGAGATACGCATGTAAACCAGCATCGAGGCCACGTAATTGAGCCAGATGAGCAATGGGAGCAAGAATATCCTTTAACACCTGACGCTTGTGTGCGTAATGGAGTCGCATCCGTCGAATGTGTCTATCTAGATGCCCTTCTGAGAGCAAAATTGCCAGTGCTCGCTGCGTTGGCCAGGAGGTGTGATAGTCTGAAAAACGTTTCAAGCGCTCAATTGGCTCCCGCAGTGGTGGTGGAACGAGCACATACCCAATGCGCAAAGCAGGTGTCAGGACTTTCGAAAAGGTTCCGATGTAGGCGACATGCCCGGACGTATCAAGACTGGCAAGTGCTGGCAGTGGAGGAGCATGGAAGCGAAATTCACTGTCATAGTCATCCTCGATGATCAAGCTATCATTGGTTTGAGCCCAGTCCAGCAATGACAGGCGGCGAGCAACCGAGAGCCTCGTAGTGAGGGGATACTGATGAGAGGGAGTGACATGGACGAGCACGGGAGCGCATGGGCCATGCGGAAGTTGATCCACGCGAACGCCATCATCATCAACAGAGAGCGGCAGAATCTTTGCCCCACATGCTGCCAGAATATGACGAGCCGTCGGGTAGCCCGGCTCCTCGAAGCCCACCAGATCGTTTGGCCCAAGGATCGCTCGCCCCAGCAGATCGAGCGCCTGGGTCGCACCAGAGGTCACAATAAGATCGTCCGCGTGACACATAATGCCTCTCGCTCGTCCGAGATACTCGGCCAGGGCCGTTCGAAGGCGTGGATCTCCATTTGGTGATCCACACATATTTGGTGGCAAGTGCGCAAGAGCCTTGCGCCAGATCTCGTGCCAGACACGTGTCGAAAGTGGCGCCACTGTTGGGGTGCCTAGCCGAAATTCAATCATGTTTGGTTCTGAAGAGGGCGGATGGCTCTCAGGGAGCATTGTGGGACGGACCCATCGGGGCGGTGTAGATGGAGAAGGGCGAGAAGAACGAGGGCGTGACGGAAGATCCTGGCTGACATAGGTGCCTGATCCACGTCGCCCCTCAAGATACCCCTCAGCAAAAAGTTCATCATAGGCAGCGACAACGACATTGCGCGAAACGGTCAATGCTGCCGCAAGTGCTCGAGTGGATGGTAATTGTGTCCCGGCTGGCAGCAGTCCATCCACAATAGCTTTGCGCACATGTTGCGCTAACTGAACATGGAGTGACTGGCCATGCTCCCGATCTAATGTGATTGGCAGGTCGAGAGAAGCTCTCACTTCTGTTCTCTCGCTCCTTCTAGTGGTTCCCTTCTTTTTGCGCCAAGTGGCCCTTTCCTCAGATCCACTTGTCCTGTAGTATACCGTCAAGTGATCATTTTCGACAAGAAGCAACCAGGCAAAACCGAACAGAGGAGGAGTTCCACATGCTTGCATATGTTTTCTGGCACTGGCCTGTTCCAGACATCGAAGCACCTACTTACCAACATGACTTAATCACGTACCATCAAACACTCGCTGCACACAGACCGAGCGGGTTTCACCATACCAGAGTCTTGCAGATGAAGCAAGCGTCCTGGTTGAAGAGAAACGAGGTTACCTATGAGGATTGGCACCTGGTTGAGAACTCGGCAGCCTTAGACCCACTCAATGAACGTGCGGTCAGCGGGCCATGTCAGGAACCACATCGCCAGATTGCTCGTTGGACCCAGGGCAGTGCAGGTGGACTGTACCACCTGGTTTTTGGCGACCCTGATCTCTCTGTCGTCCGTTTCGCCTATCGGTTTCATAAGCCAGCTGGAATGACCTATGGAGCGCTCTATGAGGTATTACAGCCCCTCTTGCAAGAGGTCAAAGGAATGCTCTGGACACGGCAAATGAACTTGGGACCCGGACCAGAGTTTTGCTTTCAGAGTTCAGAGCCGTTTGTTTTCCCGGATATTCTGCCGAGTCTCTCGATCCCAGTGAAACAAATCTGCTTCACCATTGATCGGTAATCAGCATGACATAAAGAAGGAATGAAGTAAGCAGGAAGGCTTCATTTGGATATCAGCAAATCACTTTTCAGAAATGCTTGAAGCAAGGGTAAGTGACGTTCGCGTCTGGTTGACAAGGTGGAAGGCTTGCCCACAAGTGGTGAAGTGCATATGCACGCCATGGACGCCATGCCTCAGCATGTTTCTTGATGGCATGTGTGTCCATAGCTAGCCCGTGATGCGCGAATGCACGCTGGAGACCAGGATCACCCAGTGGATACGCATCGGGATCGCCAAGGGCTCGTGTGGCAATGGAGGAGACTGTCCAGGGTCTCATCTCTGGAAGACGCAGCAGCCGGGCAATAGTTTGCTCGCGGTCCGCATCTCGGGACAGGACCAACTTCTCCTCAATGACTACGCGAGCAAGCGTTTGCAGGGCATTCGCCAGCTTTCCTGTGACCCCGATCTCTCGCAAGCTTGCTGTTAACACCAGCTGTGGAGATGGAAAGAAGTGAGAAAGCGTTCCTACTGACTTGTCTAGAGCCTCTCCAAGCTCCCTTGCCAGCCGCCCTAGCACTGTTTGTGCATCTGCGACCGACATCCACTGATCGGCAATCGCGCGGACAGCAAGTTCAAATCCGTCCATTGTTCCTGGAATGCGCAATCCGGGGCGAGCTTTGACTAGCGGGGCCAGGAGGGAATCTGCTCCTAAAACCTCAGCGATCATCGCGGGGTCTGCATCCAAATCAAAGAGCTGCCGACATCGTTGCACAAGGAGACTCAGATCGCTCAAATCGGAGAGTTGGAGGCGGAGCAATACCACATTGGCTGATTCTTTTGGCTCCAATTCAATAATCCCCTTGGACTGTGGAAGTGAAATGGTTCGTCGGTAGCATCTGTTGGTAACTTCCTCGACTCCTGGCAACGCTCTGCGCCCCAGATAAGTCAGCAATGTCGCGCTCTCAAAAGGTGGGCGATACGACAAACGCAAGATCAGCTTTCCTTCGCCTCCCTGAGGAGGAGAAACGTTGCGACGAAAGGATGAGGGGGCGCATCCAAACGTAGCGTGCATGGTCTCGTTAAATTGTCGGATACTAGAGAACCCGGCAGTAAAGGCGATGGTTGTCAGCGACAGATCAGTTTGATCGATCAACAGGCGTGCGGTCTGAGCACGGCGTGTCCGCGCCAAAGCGAGTGGACCAACACCGACTGCTGTGAGAAGTTCTCGATGGAGATGGCGCTCGCTTACAACAAGGCGCTGAGCCAGTCCGGAAACTCCTTCCACATCCACCACTCCATCAGCGATCAGACGTAACGCCCGCGCAACAAGGTCAGCCCGGATGTTCCACTCTGGAGAGCCTGGGCTGGCTTCAGGATGACACCGACGACATGCTCGAAACCCGGCGGCCTCCGCTGCTGCTGCGCACGAATAGAAGCGGATATGCTGCGCAGAGGGCATCGGTGCCGGGCAAATGGGCCGACAATAGATTCCGGTCGTGACCACTGCTACGAAAAACTGCCCATCGAAGCGCGCATCACGACTGCGCGTAGCTTTATAGCACAAATCGAAATCAGCGGTGATGTGTTGTGTTTCCATACCGGTATGGTACATCAGGGACAGCGAGGAAGCTAGCATGTTTCGGACATGTTTCCTTCAATCCATTGAGAAAAAGTAGTCTCTTGTAAAGAACTCCTGAGATCTAATAGAGAAACGCTTTCAGACAAGCCAGGAACATGGCTGAAAGTTGCCAGTTATTTTCTGGTACGCCGTGTAAACTCAGGCTGATCGGCCAATGGTGCTCCAAGGAAGTCTGCCCAAGGCCACAGGATCACCCATAACACCACTCAGGAGGTCCTTCTATGTCGCAATGGCAAGCGAAAAACTATCGCACTCTTTTCCAAGACACATCATTCCGCAGGTTCTGGTTGGGTTTCACATTCTCGGCGGTTGGGGATGCAATGACTCGGATCGCGCTGATCTGGTTTGTGTACCAATCGACTGGCTCCCCTCAGGCAATTGGCATCTTGCTCCTCTGTTATACCGGTCCGGTGATAGTTGGTGGATTCTTTGCCGGTGCGCTTTTAGACCGCTTTGACCGGCGGATGGTTATGCTGATCGATAATGTGTTTCGAGGGACTGTTGTTGCCTTAATCCCCGTTTTGTACTTTTCCGGTCATCTTGCTCTCTGGCATCTCTACCTGGTTGCAGGTATATACGGATGTTTCATGATGATCTCATTGGCTGGCGGACCTTCTCTCATTCCTGGTCTCGTCCCTCCGTCTCAGTTAGCGACCGCAAACGCCTTGGAAACGCTGAGCTACACGTTCAGCGGGGTGATTGGTCCGCCGGTCGCAGGTTTGCTGATCGCCAGATTTGGTGCGCCCTCAGTGATCATCATCGATGCGCTCTCATATGCTGCCTTTGCTCTGGCTTTGGCGAGCGTGCGTGTTCAAGTCGAGGACAAGACACGAGCGCAGGTGGTTGACACGCCCTACCGTTTCCGTGACGCGATCTCTCTCCTACTGCAAAACCAGGTACTTCTCTCTACAACGCTGATGTTTATGTTGTTTAATGTCGGAGAAGGCTTTCTCTCGGTGTGGCTTCCACTCTTTTCGGTTCAGACGCTCCGAGGTGGTCCTGACTTGTACGGCCTGTTACTCGGTGCGCTGGCAGGCGGTGAGGTCATTGGTTCCATTCTCGCAGGCAGTCTCGTTTTTCCTCTCTCTCTGGGCCTGCTGATTTGCCTGGCACAAGTCCTCTCAGGCGTGTCTCTCGTTCTCTTGCTCTTCATACCAGGCATCTGGTGGGCCATGACCGGGCTGACACTGCTTGGTCTCTTTAGCGCACCGCTCACCATTTGGGCACAGACTCTGCGTATGCAGATCATTCCTGAGCGGCTACGCGGACGTGCCTTCGCACTCTTACGCACATTGATGCAAAGCACCGGTCCGCTGGCAAGCGGGGGAGCCGGAGCGCTGCTTCTGGTTTTAGGGATACCAGCAATGATCGGGCTCTCGGCAGTCCTGGTGGGGCTTCCTGGTGTGTTTGGGTCTACTATCAAGCAACTTCGTTCGTCAGCAAGACCATCGTTGAAGGCAAAGGAAGGAAAGCTCTGACAGTTCACGAGAGCGCTCTCGGGATCAGCACATCCAATGCTGAATGTATCGTTTTGGTTTTGATATGCTGATCCCATAAACAGCGGCTTCAAGGAAAAACAAGCCTTGCCAACGCAGTAGCATTCCAATCTCTCTGGAGAAATCAATGCTCAAAAATCTCGTTCACTATCGTTTTACATATAGCTACAGCAATGAACTGGAACTAGGTGGCCGGTATGGGCTATAGCTCTCTGTTCATACTATTGCGGCATTGTATGGCCTCTGTCACTAGACCGAAGCGCAAAGAAAGGACCCATGTATGGCGAATCAGAAACGTGAGATTGATCTTGTGCGGGCCGGGCAAGACCAGGCCTATCGCAGCAGTCTCGAAACGGCAGGCATTGATGTGGTGCGCGTCTGGAAAGACGAGGAGTATCGCGCCAGTCTCATTGATCAGGGTTACAGCATTCATGAAAGCCCTGCCGGAGCTGAGGAATTGAACGATGCGGAACTCGCAAAGATAGCTGGCGGCATTTATCGATCTCATGGTCCCCAACCACAGTATGAGGATTCATGCGCGCAGACCGGCATGGGATGGGAGGTTTGCGGCACAAAAGATCTGATAGGGAATTGGTGTTAGCAACGCTTACTCTTTGAGAGTGGGTCTGATTTCTGCCACCATCTCGTGCTCGCGCCTGCGGAGCTCGCTTTTTGTAGAGTATTATGCAAAAAATGCTATAATATCATTTTTTGCATAATACTCTACACCTTTGAATGGTGAAGAAACGCGAATATTCAGAGTAAAACGAAGCAAAGTACAATCAGTCATGTTTTTCATAAAATTAGATCACAACAAGAAAAAAAAGACAGAAGCATGGATGAAGTTAATGTGGGAATAACTCAGCAGAACACGCTTCCTCAGGAACAGAGCAGTTGGTATCGCGCCTCTACTCTGGCTGAGCGCCTGGCAGCTCTGAAGACACAGCGAACCACAGTTCCTTTTCCCCAGGGAGAACAGGCAAGAAAACGCTTGCAGCGTTGGCAAGAACAGTTTGTTTTCAAAGAAGGCCTCGCGTTTCTGGAACGGCTGGAACTGGACGGCATAACAGAGGAAGACCTACTCACACTCCTGGAACCATCTGTTGTCATTCCTCTCCTCACCTCTGCTGATTGGACGACAGAACTGCTTCAAGCCTTTGCGGCGCCTCTCACGCCTCAGGATGAAGCCTTGCTGCCTGAACCAGGCAAGGAAAAGCGCTCAATGTCCTCATTTCTCAAGCCTGTCGAGCCACTTTTGCGCCGGGCTCGTGCTCGCCTGCACTCGGGCATTGAGCGCCTGGAAAGCCGGTATACAATCTGCCCTTTCCATACACCTGCTGTGCTCTCCTCGCTCTTTGTCTCTCTCTCAGTCCAGTTTAGAAATCTCCTCACCAGAACCCTGGTGCTTGAGATGCACATTTACGGCGTTCAACAGCGCCTGCAGGGGGAGACACCGGAGCAACGCTTTGCATCTTTTGTGGATCTCCTTTGCCAGGGTCAGATCTCCACTCTTCTCGAAGAATATCCTGTTCTTGCTCGTCAGCTTGTTACCACTGTCGAACACTGGGTAACATATGGATTGGAATTTCTCGACCATCTCTGTGCGGATTGGGCAGACCTCCGCGCAAGGTTTAGTCCTGAAACAGATCCCAGCCCATTGATGAATATACATGTGGGCGCGGGAGATGCTCATCGTGAAGGCCGCACTGTTTTGCTGCTGCAATTCCGTAATGGGCTTCAGCTTGTTTATAAACCCAAGCCGCTCACAACAGATGTCCACTTTCAAGAGCTTCTGACCTGGCTCAACGCCTGTGGATACTCTCCGCCATTGGCAACGATGAAAATAGTGGACAGGGGCAGCTATGGGTGGGCTGAATATGCTGCCCCCCATGATTGTTCCTCAGAGGCTGAAGTGCAGCGGTTCTATCAACGACAGGGAGCGTATCTCGCACTGCTCTATGCGCTGCAAGCCCTGGACTTTCACGCGGAGAATGTGATTGCCGCTGGCGAACATCCTTTCCTGATTGATCTGGAGGCCCTTTTCCACCCGAATGACATCGTGCCGCAGCACGCCGAGCACCCGGCAGCCAGCGTGCTTCGCCATTCCGTCTTACGCGTTGGCCTGTTGCCTTACCGCATCCATGCCAGCGATACGGATGAAGGGATCGACATCAGCGGACTGGGTGGGTGGGGCAAACAGCTCTCTCCTCTCCCCGTTTCCGTGTGGGAAGAGAGCGGAACTGATAGGATGCATCTGACCAGGAAGCAGATGGAATTGAAAGCCCATCAGAATCTTCCCCGGCTAAACGGGCAGGACATTGCGCTTTTAGACTATAAAGAGGCTCTGCTGACCGGCTTTACCACCATGTATCGCCTTTTGATGAAACAGAAGGAGACCTTCATCACAGACTACCTGCCGCGTTTTTTGGATGATGAGACACGCGTGATTCTTCGCCCAACCTATCTCTATATGTTGCTCTTGCGAGGCAGCCTGCATCCCAACAACGTTCGTGATGGGCTTGATCGCGATCGCTACCTTGACCGCCTGTTTTTTGACTGTCAGAAATGGCCTTATCCCGCTCGTATCGTCGCGGCGGAACGGGCGGCCTTGCTGGGAGGAGATATTCCTTTTTTTACAACGCGTGCGAACTCTCGCGATCTCTGGACCTGCCGAGGAGAGCGTCTCCCTGATTTCTTTCAACAGTCAGGGGCCCTCTCCGTACAGACACTTGTCCAACAACTGAGTGAGGAAGATTTATTGCGGCAGTGCTGGTTCATCGAAGCGTCGCTTACCAGTTTATTCGTCGAAGCCCATCGCGCGCGCCGCCAGCCACAGGAACTGCCAACCACCTTTATCCCTGCCACACGGGATTGCCTTCTCGCCCAGGCTTCTCAGATCGGCAGGCGGCTCAGTCAACTGGCTTTTTGGGATGAGAAAGAGATGGGAGCAGGCTGGCTGACCGTGGCGCATATCCATAAACATGAGTGGAGTGTACAACTCGCCGGGTCAGACCTGTATGATGGAGCTAGCGGGATCATCCTCTTTCTGGCCTACCTTGGGAAAGTAACGGGCGAGGAACACAGCACCATGCTCGCCAAAGCCGCGCTGAAAACCCTGCAAGAGACGCTGGATGAGTCGAAGCAGAATCGGGGCCCTGGAGCTTTTCAGGGGTTGAGTTCCTTGATCTATCTCTTCTGCCACCTGGGAAGCCTCTGGGATGAGCCTGCACTTCTAGATGCGTGCGAGGAACTGATTGCCCTCTTGCCGCCTTTGATTGCAAAAGACACCACCTTTGACATTATCAGCGGTGCGGCTGGATGTATTCTGGCTCTGCTGGCTGTTCATCGCGTCACCTCTTCTCAGCCTGCTCTGGCTGCCGCTATTCAGTGTGGGGAACATTTGTGTCAACACTCCTGCACAATGACGGTAGGCAGGGGTTGGAAAGCCCCACATCAGGAGACTCCCCTGGCAGGCTTTTCGCATGGGTGTGCCGGGATTGCCTATAGTCTGCTCGCGCTGTTCGCGCTCACCGGAATTGAGCGTTTCAAGCAGATAGCCCTGGATGCTCTGGCCTATGAACGGACGCTTTACGTTCCAGAGGTCCGAAACTGGCTTGATCTGCGCGAGGGGGATGAGGAAAAAAAACCTGCGGATAGTGAGCGGCAAACGTTCATGCTCGCATGGTGTCATGGTGCGCCTGGTATTGGATTGGCCCGGCTCGCATCCCTGCCATATCTGGATGATGCTATCATCCGCGAGGAGATCATCACGGCCTGCCAGACAACAGCGGGCTCTGGTTTTGGCATCAACCATTCTCTCTGCCATGGTGATATGGGCAACCTCGAAACGTTGTTGGTAGCAGCGCGAACACTCGGTGTCCCTGAACTTCATGGAAGAGTCTATCGTCTTGCTGGCGCCCTGCTGGATGAGCAGAAAACGCAGGATTGGGTGGCAGGTGTTCCCATAGCGGTAGAAACCCCAGGGCTCATGACTGGCCTGGCCGGTATTGGCTATGAGTTGCTGCGACTTGCGGACCCCGATACTGTACCCTCTGTTTTGCTTCTGGAGGCTCCGGTGAAACGCCTTTGCCCTGATATCGAGGAACCGTGCAAGAATCTGGGCTTCACCGAGCGGAGAAAGGATTCTTGCACGGAAAAACAGGTTATGACCGAAGCTGGAACATCAACCACGAGCGCAGGATTGGCACCACCTGCTTTGCCTGCATGGCCTGGATGTGATCAAGCCCATCGAGCACTTGCACATCCCAACCGAGATCAGAGAGCTGTGCCTGTCCCTGCACGATTGGACCCGCTAAACTCACAGTCACGTTCCCCCAGCTTTTGGTGTACTGGATCTTGTCCTTCGAACCAACAAAGCAGAGGCGAGGACAGGTGAGCCGCGCCTGGGCAGCCCGGTCATCGAACCCCTGCAATGCCTGGTACAGAGTGACAAATTGCCGTGTCTGATCCCTTGACAGAGAAACGCCAGACCACTCGGATTCATCCGCTGACGGCATCGCCCGTGCGCCGCTCGCCATCTCGTAGGTTGCGGTCGTGACGCGGAGCATCTCTTCATATGGCCCGTTGAGTGGCGGAAAGCCCCCCATGATGAGTGCCCAGAGGCGGTCGGTGCGGATGGCGAGTTGAAGCCCAATCATTGCCAGCCAGGAGTAGCCATAGTAGGCGAACCGATCCGCCCCTGCGGCATCAGCTACCGCAAGCAGATCGCTCGCGGTGTTGGCCGGCGTCAGCGTGTCCGGTTTCGGCGTACGAAGGCACTGTCCTTCATAGTCGAAAGCCACCACGCGAAAGGCGTCGCTCAGTCCTTTGATCAACGATTGGCCCAGAGCCGGATCAGCGCCATATTTGCGCATTTGCTCGGCCTGCGGCCCAATCACCGGCTGTGGATTGACTGGCAGCAGCAGGGTCGGTCCTGCGCCGTGGATCTCGATCTCGATGGTACTGCCGTCATGTAATGTCGCTTCAGGCATGTGAGTTCCCTCCATCATTCGTTTCATGGCTATCTCGAATGTCGGCAACAGTATGTCATCTGTTGCACCATTTGAGGCAGCATTCCCATTCAGGTGTATACATACGTTTTGATCCCGCGCTGGCCAGGCTTTTTCTGGATCACATCTCTACTGTACAACACCGATGCCCAACTGGAGGGTGATGCAGCATGCAGAGCTTGCGTATGAATACACCAGATCCCTATTCAGGCTCAATATGCTTGTTCAATGTGGTAGAAAGAAGGGTACCCATTGAAAGAAGTCTCTAAAGGCACTTGGGAGTTTGACATGACAGATCGTCTCTATTGCCATCTACTAGTTATTTATTTCTATTGTGATACATTCCTGCTTTATCTTTTATGTTTTTACTGTCAAATTACACACATGATGGGTTACGAATTGACTCTTCCATGTGGTCGCTGATCAATAGTGAGAGACACGGCTATTTGTACGCCTGGTGATGGGAATTGGTAAATGTCCTACCAAGTGAGCAGGTTTGGCCCTCAAACGTGAGAAATTGCCCTCAAACATGAGCACTGAGACAAGATTTCCTGGAAAAACCGCTCCCCATCTTGCCTCCTATTTTCTAAACATGTAAATTGCGTTCCTCACCGAGAGATCGACGAACCGTTGGCATGTCAGACTCAAAGGCCAGAAGCCGCTCGATTTTCTCGGCGGTCCCAGAGTTGCTACGCGGCGTGTACATCATCAGTCGCAAATGCTCCGAATCGGCTGTCTGGAGCAAGCGAAAATCAAAGATCAGTTCTCCGACAAGCGGATGATGCATCGATTTCCGTCCTTCTGGCACACCCCGCAGATCGTGACGGGCCCATAATTCCCGAAACTCCGGACTGATCCGGGAGAGTTCAGCGATCTGTTTGGCCCACCAGGGATCGTCGATGAAACGACCATATTCAGCACGAAATTGCGCCAGAACCACTCGTGTCAGTTCTTTCCACTCTTCGCTTCTTTGCGGCGTCGGGAGAGTGAATACTCTCCAGAGCGAGTTTCGCTCGCGTTCAGATAGCGTGGCATAGTCGCCAAAAACGACGCAAAAGGCGGTATTCCACGCCACGACCGTCGAACGAGGATCAACGACGCACGCCGGGATGGTCCCAAGTTGCGTGAGAAACTGTTGGAAGGTCGGGCTGATCGGAGTTGGCGAAAACGTCTCGACGGGAGGAGGTTGTCGGAGTGCAAGGAAAAATAAATGGGCGCGTTCGTTGGCGTCCAGCAGCAGGACTCTCGCCAGACTTTCCAACACGTGCACGGAGACGTGAATATCCCGTCCCTGCTCAAGCCGGGTATACCACTCCGGGCTGACTCCGGAAAGCAGTGCCACTTCTGCCCTCCGTAAGCCCGGTGTCCGCCGCCGCTGCCCTCTCGGTAATCCCACCTGTTCTGGCGATAAGCGAGCGCGGCGGCTCCGTAAGAACGCGGCTAATTCGTGATGACGATCCAACTCCAATTGATTCATGGGCACGCGACCTTCTCCCTCAGTGATGTGACCGGAAACGAGCACTGCCAGTGCTAGGATAAACGCTTCTCTCGTTAAAACCTGTCTCTCATTATACACTAGTGACGGATGAGGTGAGTGGACCCATCACAGAAGTGTCTACGGCTCTGGCCGAGGCTTTCCGGACCGGCGCACGCATGGTGTGGCCACACAACCGCGCATCCCAACCCTAAGTCTAATGCTACGTTTAATGGAGGAATTTCCCATGAGAGTTTTCGTTACCGGCGCGACAGGATTCATCGGCTCAGCGGTTGTCCACGAACTCCTCGAAGTAGGGCATCAGGTCGTCGGCCTTACCCGCTCAGACAATGGTGCCGCGGTACTGAAGGAAGCTGGGGCCGAGGTGCATCGCGGTACCCTTGACGACCTCGACAGCCTTCGCGCCGCTGCGGCGGCAGTGGATGGCGTCATTCACCTGGCGTTTAATCACGACCTCTCGGACTTCGCAGCCGCGCTTACCACCGATCTGCGCGCCGTCGAGACGATGGGGGCGGCGCTAGAAGACTCCGGCAAGCCGTTCGTGACCACCGCCCACATAAACGGGGAGGCATCGGAGAACGCGGCGCTCGCACTAGTTGGAGTGCGATCATCGGTCGTCGCTCTCTGTCCGTCCGTGCATGACGAGGGCGACAAGGGCGGCTTCGTGCCGAGACTGATCACCATCGCCCGCGCGAAGGGCGTCTCTGCCTACATCGGCGACGGGTCCAACCGCTGGCCAGCCGTCCATCGCCTCGATGCGGCGCGCCTGTACCGCCTGGCACTGGAAGTCGCCCCGGCGGGGTCACGGCTTAACGGGGTCGGCGACGAGG
Organism: Dictyobacter formicarum; assembly: GCF_016587435.1. Next base: position 254,067 of record NZ_BNJJ01000001.1, on the reverse strand, counting down.
GTGTGCCATTCCGCGACATCGCCAGCGTCATCGGTCGCCACCTGAACCTGCCGGTGGTCAGCATTTCCCGTGAAGAGGCAGACGCCCACTTCGGCTCTCTTCTCGGCACTGTAGCGGCGCTTGACGTTCCGAGGTCGAGTGCATCGACCCAGGAACTCCTGGGATGGCGACCTGTGCACCCCGCACTGATCCCAGACCTCGAACAGCACTACTTCAACAACTGATTTGAGGTTGAAGGTCACTACTCATGACAATCAAAAGTGTGGGGAGGGTGATTTAAGCTCATGAAGCAAGTGGAGCGCTGGAGCGGGCACTCATCCAGCGCAAAAACTACATCAACTCAGCTTAAAGCTCAGGTCTCGCGAATATGCGAGGCCTGACATATTACTATCAATCTCATGCAAAATCTACTTGCGTAAAGGATACGAGAGCTTCACGACGCAGGCTGACGTTGGTACATTTATTACTCATAAAAAGAACTCTCCAGACTTGGATGGTTCTTACATTTTTATCCATACACTTTGCCCTTGGCGACAGCTACGCTGGCCCAGTAGGAACTGTTTATTCACAAAAGATAGTAAGCAATGTTTAGCAACACCACAAAGACGTTCATGGAGTATTTGTGTAGTGAGGCGTGCTCTAATCGAAATCTCCCCTTGTGATGCTGGGGGAGAAGAGATATACTCTGATGAGATGCCTCAACACCATACGTACAACGATAGAAAGGATTCTCATCGTGGTATTATCCATTCGCAGCATGCCATTTTCGAGAAGAGTTCCCACTATCGCAAGCAAACGCAAAGGATGAGCATATTTATGGGTTTTTCGCGAAAAGGGATGAGCCTTTGGTTGCAGAGCAATTTTCTCAAACTCTGGACAGGTCGGACCATTTCCCTCTTTGGATCTGCGATTACTACCCTCGCGCTTCCACTGACAGCAATTACTATGCTGCATGCAACTGCTTTTCAGATGGGATTGCTCCTCGCACTGGGCCAAATGCCCCAACTCCTCTTCGGCTTTGTTGTTGGTGCATGGGTTGATCGTTTGCGTCGTCGTCCCTTACTTCTGGTTGCTGATCTTGGACGAGCACTGCTCCTTGGTCTTATCCCTCTGTTGAGTCTCCTGCATCTTTTGGGAATTGAAGTGCTCTACCTGGTGAGCTTTTCCACGGGATTACTGACGGTGATCTTTACCATTGCTTCAACGTCATTGCTTCCTTCGCTTGTTGAGCGCGAGCATATGGTTGAGGCTAACACTGCTCTTCAGGTAAGTCAATCAGCCGCGCAAATCGTCGGTCCCAATCTCGCAGGTATTCTCATTCAATTGGTAACAGCTCCCGTGGCAGTGATTGGTGATAGCCTCTCCTTTTTTCTCTCTGCCCTCTTTATCTGGCGCATTCGTGGAGGAGAAACGGCAGGAGGTTCCCCTCCATCTCGTCAAAATCTCTGGGTAGAAATTGGTGTAGGATTGCGTAGCGTGGTAGGGAACCCAATTTTGCGTGCTCTTGCTACTGCTAATGGAGTAGCAAATATCTTTTGGGGCGCACAACTCTCCATTTTGCTCGTTTATATGTCCGGTGTACTCAAGATCAATTCCGTGTGGATTGGGATAATCTATGCGTGTGGCAACGTAGGATTTTTGGCAGGAACATTGCTGGCGAAACGGATGATGCAGCGGTGCGGATTGGGATTGTCACTCATCGGAGCTTCTTTGTTGAGCATCATTGGCGCACTCCTGGTTCCTCTGGCTCATGGTTCGCTTCTTGAAGTGGCTTTCCTGCTGGCAAGCGCACAATTTCTTACTGTTTGTCCACTTATCATCTATCACATTCATGAAGTGAGTCTCCGTCAGGCAATTACACCGAATTACTTGCAAGGACGAGTCAACGCAACGATGCAAGTGATGAGTTGGGCAACAACCCCTCTTGGAGCGCTTTTGGGAGGATGGCTTGGGGAAAGTATTGGTGTACGCTCAACCTTGTTTGTTGTCGTGATTGGCCTTCTTTTAGCTCAACCATGGCTTTGGTTTTCTCCGGTGCGTACTCTTCACGCACTACCAATTGAAGAATCAAGCAAGGCTGCAACTCTTGTTTGATTCATACGTGCATCTTTTTTTGCTGTCAGCTTTTCGAATATGTTAGCAGTGCGTATCTAATTTAATAGAGTTCTTTGAAAGGTTCTGTACCTCGTGTTTCGTCCAACTCGATTTGTTATCTATTGAGAGGATGAGATATATTTGAAGAACACGTTCTACATTATTCTTAGCAATGAGTTGCAGAAGGAGTTCATTCCTCGCAGAATACAGCTCCACGTGGCAAACAGTTATCCCATCTCTCCAAGAAAAACCAACCAGCGAAAGGATAAGTATGAGTGCTCCTTATCTAAAAAAACCGGATTAAAGACGTTATTAAAGCTCATAAAGATATGCAAAATAAGAAGAAAATATAGTAAAATGAATGTGATGAATAAAAATTCATGAAAAGAGTTTAGGAGCTGATTTATAGCTGGAGGCTTTATACATGGAAATACCTTATCTAATAAACGACGTGTTAGATACATTGATGCAAAGGAAAGGGGATCCCGCTGATCTTGTTAGTACACTGCATCATATCACACAGACAGCGCATGTATTTTTTGAAGCTTCCTGTTGCAGCATTTTCGCAATTAATCCCATTACACGTCACTTTACAGCATCACAAACAGTAACCGAGCGCACAGATGAAAGCGAGGATACGCTCAATCAGCCCTATCCGGAGCTACTTGTACGGCAGACCCTGGAACGAGGAAGCATACAGATTGACGATCTGGACAAGAGACCTGAGTATCAGAATCTATTTACTCAGGCGCACGATATCCGCTCCCTGGTAGCCTATCCTTTGCGCATACAACACAATCAGAAGCCACTGGGCATTCTCTGCCTCTATTTCAAGAGGCTGCAAGCTTACATCGATGAGGACGAAATAACACAAAAAACATTTCATGTCTTTCTTACGCAAGCCTCATTTCTTCTTCAGCAGACATGGCTGCTTCGGCGCCACCAGGAAGTTGCGCGTATTGGTCAGGAAATCAATCAGGATTTGTCAGACATCGAGACCTTATTTAAGAAATTGCGGAAGCATGTCGCGGGTATCCTGGATATGAGTGCTTCCTTATTATTAGTTGTCTATGAGCCACAAACCAACATCTTTGATATCTATTTACAAGAAAAAGGCCGCCCATTCAGGCGCGAACTCAGAGTTCCTGAAGGTGCCTGTCTCTATGTGCTCGAAACACAGGAAAAACAATTTATCCAGCATCTCAGTGAAGAGAAAAAGAACCAGCCATTTCTGGTCAGCCACATCCCCGATACAGAAGTTGAAGAATCGCTGATCTATATCCCGTTACTCCTGCATAATACATCCCTTGGCGTTCTCTCTATCCAGCATCCACTCCCTTATACATATGATCAAGAAGATGTGTTTATTCTACAAATGTTAGCCAATCATATTGCCCTGGCTCTATGGAATATCCGTTTATATAGCAGTCTGAGCTTGCTCAACGAGACTGGTCAATTACTTACGAGACAAACAGACTCAAAACGCACGTTGGAAGCAACGGCAAAGCAGATTCTTGACACCACAAAGGCTGACGTAGTTGTCCTCTACCCATATTTTCACCTCAAGCGAGATTTCATTAAGCCCTATATAGCAGGCACACTGCAAGATCCGAATTCAAGAGAACTGATGATCCCCCGTCGTATGGATGATATTGCCAGATTGATGCTCAACCGTGAAAAACCACTTTTCGCGGATGAAGCAAGTAAGCTCTACACCTTGCTAGCCAGCAATATCACCTCTCCGCAGGGAAATTTTCAACACCGTGAAGGTATTCGTTCTGCGACTGCCGCACGCCTGGTGGTGGGCAATGAGATAGTTGGGGTCTTGTTCGTCAATTTCCGCCAGCCGCAGTCTTTTGACAGTCCTCAATCACTGCTGATTGAGGGCTTGAGCCACTTTGCGGCTATCGCCATGAACAATGCGCGCACGCTGGATAAGATGTCCCAGCGGCGTATCCATGAATTAGAGATTCTGCAAAAAGTCGATCAGGCACTCAATCGTCATCTGGAGTTGCAAAGCGTCCTTGATACGCTTTTGTACGAAGTGAGCGACAGAAAAATTGTACCAGCGGACGGAGCAGGGATTTTAATCTATAATCTGCAAACCGAATTTTTGGAAACAAGGGCTGCCATTGGTCGCAACAGCGAAGCGCGACGCCGGGTGAACATTCCCTTTGAGGGAACAACGGGCATTACTCGCTGGGTATTAGAACATAAAGAAACCGCTCGGGTGATGAATGTGCAGACAGAGGAGAGATGGCGAGATCAGTACATTCCCGCTGGCGACAATACGCGCACCGTGTCAGAACTAGATGTGCCACTGCTTGATGGCGAGGAAGTGGTTGGCGTTCTCAATTTTGAAAGCGAGGTGGAGGCAGCATTCAGCGAGGAAGATCAGAATTTTCTCGAAACGCTGGCAGGACAGGTCGTGCTGGCAGTCAAAACAGCACAGGCATATGAGCGAGAAAAACGTCTTGCCGCTGACCACCGCGCGCTAAATGAGATCAGCAAGGAAATTGTGGCGCAATTTGATCAGCGCCGCATCTTTAATCTCATTCTGGATAAGGCATTAGAACTGACACATTCTAACCTGGGCAACCTGATGTTATATGACCCGCTTCAGCAAGATTTATGGGTCGCGGAAGAACGCAACATTGCGGAAGATAAAAAAAATCGCCGCCAGAGATTAGACGAAGGCATTGTCGGCCGCGTTGCCCGCACGAAAAAACTTATCAACGCCAATCTCACCCGTTCTCCCGATAAAGATATCTATCTAGAATATTTTCCAGGCGCGAAGTCTGAACTGGCGGTACCGATGTTGCAGGGAGGTGAATTGCGGGGCGTATTGAATATCGAGAGCCCCATCGCGAAGAACTTCAGTCCAATGGATGAGGAACTGCTGCAAGGATTGGCAGATCTTGCTGTTATTGCCCTGCGCAATGCCGAACAGTATGAGGCGGAGAAACTGGAGGCCAGTCGCTTCCGTTCGTTGTACGAAGCAGGGAAGGAACTTGGCATTGTTACTACATTAGACCAGCTTGAGCAGGCCTATGATACCATACTACGCATCGCTAAACAACATTGCAATGGACAAATCGCGCTGCGTCGCTACAACGAAGAAATACAGGAATTAGTGGCAGTTCGTTCCTCTCATCCAGAACATATTCCTCCCTTTCAAACGATGAAGATCGACGAAGGTATTAATGGACAGGTTGCGCGTGAGCGGCACACAATCTCCATTGTTGATGCACACAAGCTGCCGAAGGGAATAGGACCTGCGAAATTATCAGATCCTGAAACCCGTTCGTTGGCTGTGATACCCGTCATCTTTCACGAACATCTCTATGGCACTTTAGGGGTAAGTCATAAGGAGGTAGGCCACTTTAAGGAAGGCGACATCCTTTTTTTCGAGGGATTAGCACAACAACTCGCCAGTACAATTTATCGCCTGGAAACTGAGCAAGAAAGCCAGGAACTCGAGCAGCGAGCCTTAGCTGCAGACCTCATGACTAATATTGGTCAGTCTGCCTTTGAGTTAATACATCGACTCGGGAATGAATGGGGACATATTGAGCTAAGTATCGATAATATACGTGATGAACTCGAAGAACATAACCACATGAACGCGTTCATCGCGGAAAGACTGGAAAAAATTGTACAGATTGCACGAACCACACTGGGTTGGAGTAAAGATTTGAAGAGCAGGGTACAGACGAGCACGCTAGAGAAAATGGATGAACCTGTCGTTACTGACGCCAGGATCTTCCTCGAAGAAGCGCAATCGCTTGTGCCACTTCCATCTTCACCGCCGATCCAACTACGTGTGGAGAGCGCTAAGGATGTTGGGGCCGTCCTTGCAATACATGGACTGGTACTCGATATCCTACGCAATCTCATCGACAATGCTATCACAGCAATGCCTCGGGGAGGAACTATTACCCTGACTGCCCTTAATGAAGGACGCTATGTGGCCTTAAAAGTGATTGATAGCGGCGTCGGTATTCCCTTACATATACAAAAATATATATTTAACCCTTTCTATTCAACAAAGGGAAGTTCTGGTTTTGGCCTGTGGAGCGCACAACGTAACGCCTATAGAAATAACGGCGAATTGAAAGTTGAGAGCCAACCAGGGCAGGGAGCTACTTTTACCTTGCTCCTGCCCAGGGCGGACAGAAATACTGGTTGCCCGGCGTGAAAGCTTCGTTTTTAAATAGTAGAAGGATAAACACTGAGTATGTCAAGACAAGGACGCGTCCTGATCGTCGATGATGAAGAAAATTGGCGGAGTGAACCAGTCGTAACGCTGCTGCGCAACGGTTATTTCGCCCAGGCTGCTGCCTCAGCGGACGAGGCTCTTGAACTGCTAACAAAAGATCTTTATCACATTCTTATACTCGATATTCGCCTGGAAGATAATGATCCAGAGAATGAAGACGGTTTAAAACTCCTGCAAGAACTCCAGAACCGCAACCTCAGTAAGGCGGTGAAAATCATCATGCTCTCAAATAACGATAGACCAGAGTATATGCGCACGGCGTTCAGGAATTATGGAGTAGCGGACTTCCTTTCTAAGAGTAACTTTAATAAAAAAACGTTGTTAGAGAGCCTGGAGGAGGTCTTTACCGAAAAATTGAAGATCAATCTGGCGCTTGATACAATCTGGCAGGGCAACGATGATGAGGAGAATGTCGTTGTCAATCTGGCCATGAATGGAACGAGGGTTGCGAAAGGCACAGATCTGCAGCAGTTAATGTGGCGGGAGCTAGACGATCTCCTCTGTCGCCTTTTCTACGACGCCGAAAGAGTTCTGATCCATCCTGTTACTCCCGGTCAAAGTGCCACCGGTGTGCTCTCAGTGCAGCCATTTACTAAGGCTGGGGCGAAAAACACCGTGATTGTGAAATTTGGAAGCATTGATAAGATCAAGCAAGAACAGGCGAACTTCAAAGAATACATTGAGCACAGGATAGGTGGCGGTCGCAGCACGATTGTCCATGATCTGCGCCAGACACAGCATCTGGGAGGAATTATCTATTCATTCGTGGGGGCTGCTAATACGAGCCCGGAAGACTTTGAGCAATTTTATCACCACGCCGAACGCACCACTATTAAGAAGGCGATTGACAATCTCTTCCATGAGACATGTGGTAACTGGTACGGCGACAAAAATCACCTGCAGCCTCTTAACCTGACAGATGATTATCAGCGACTCCTTCGTTTTACGCCCGAACGCTTAGAGCAGGGGTTACAGGCTCTCAGTCCGTTGGTGCAGAGAGGACAGCGGCTCCATTTTCAGGACTTGCATGAAGAGCGTACATTTACTGATCCTGTACGTGTCACCACAAGTCGACGGCCTCTTATTTACTCTACCTATACCTGCATCACACACGGCGACTTGAACTCACATAACATCCTCCTCGATAAAAACGACAACACCTGGCTCATTGATTTCCTGCGAACCGGCCAGGGACATGTTTTACGCGATCTCTCCCAACTCGACTCCGTGGTACGCTTCGAACTACTTGCGGGACACGAAGCGACTCTGGATGAGCGACTTCGTATGGAGGAGGCACTTTGTAGTATTGAGTATTTTCAGCAACTCAAGGACCTGGAATCGCGCTTCTCGACGAATAATGCTGCCCTTGATAAAGCTTATGCGACAGTTCTGCATGTGCGAGATCTGGCATGGAACATCTTAGGGCATAAACCATATGACCATATGAACGAGTATTATGCGGCCCTGCTCTATCACGCGCTCAACACCCTGCGCTTTTACGATCTATCAGTGGTGCAGCGCGAGCACGCACTGCTCTGCGCCAGTCTGCTAGCTGACAAACTGCGCCTATCCGTGTAGCAGAACATAGCCATCAAATGATATCGAGTAGGATGTGCTTTGTTATCAGGCGCAGCAAGAGACCATTGTTATCTAAGCATGAAGGAGATATAACTAATCGGAACCCCTTCTCTTGTTTCTCCATCGTTCGTCTGGAAGATTTGCAGAATCAGACAATCATTTTCGACAATCATTCTACCATCCTGTGCTCCAGGGCGTCTATAATGACTACCAGACAGAGAACATGCCCCTCTGCTTTTGTAGGCAAGCTGGACTTTTCTTCAAAGGAAGAACCGGCTTCGAGAGGGCATGAGACCTGCCAGATAGACAACAAGAAGTAAAGAGGATAACTCATCAGAATGTGAGGAGAACAGTATGAAAATCAACCGTTTAGGACGCACGGGCTTAAAGGTTTCGGAAATCTGTCTTGGGACGATGACTTTTGGAAACCAGTGCGATGAACCGACGTCACGCGCCATTATGGACAAAGCGTTCGACTCTGGTGTTACCTTCTTTGATACCGCTGATGCCTATCCAATTGGCGGTGCTCTGGAGACCCAGGGCCGCACCGAAGAATATATCGGCAACTGGCTCAAAGGGCGACGCGAACAGATTGTGCTGGCTACCAAGTTCTTTTTCCCGATGGGTACTGGTCCCAATGATCGTGGTGGGTCGCGCAAGCATATCTTCCAGGCGGTTGAGGCCAGCCTACGCCGTTTGCAGACCGACTATATCGATCTGTATCAGATGCATTTTCCCGATTATGAAACGCCACTCGATGAGACGCTCGGAGCGCTGAATGACCTGGTTCATAGTGGCAAAGTGCGCTATATCGGCTGCTCCAACTATCCCGCCTGGTTGCTAGCCAAAGCGTTGTGGACTAGCGATATACTGGGACTGGCGCGCTTCGATTCGGTGCAGCCGCGCTACAATCTGTTGTTCCGTCACATTGAAGCGGAGCTGTTCCCGCTGGCTCAGGATCAGGGGATCGGTGTGATTAGCTACAATCCGCTGGCAGGCGGTGTGCTCACCGGACGCTATCAGCCCGGACAAGCTCCTCAGGAGGGAACACGCTTTACACTTGATCATGCCGGACAGCTTTATCGTGCTCGCTACTGGCAGGAGGCGCAGATGCGTGCCGTGAACCAGCTCAAGCAGTTGTGTGATGAGCGCCATGTGCAGGTGGCGCAGGTGGCTCTGGCCTGGGTGTTGGCTCAATCGGCAATTACCTCTGCCATTGTGGGGGCGAGCAAAGCTGAGCAACTTGATCAAACGCTCCCCGCCGCTGATCTTACCCTCGATGAGCAGCTGCTGGCAGCCTGTGATGATATCTGGTATCAGCTCCCCCGTGAGCGCGACAAAGATATAGCATTCCGCTAGCTCTGTCAGAAGAAGCAGATCCCAAAGGAGAAAATATGAGAGCAACCGTTTATCATGGACCCAGAGATATGCGCATCGACCAGGTCCCCGATCCCATCATTCAGGCACCAACCGATGTGGTGGCCCGTGTGACGCATGCGTGTATTTGTGGCTCGGATCTGTGATCCTATCGCGGTATCGATCCACGTAAGCCGGGAGATCGCATGGGGCACGAGTGGATGGGGATTGTCGAGGAGGCCGGGGCGGAGGTGCGCACCATCAAAAAAGGGGATCGCGTGATCTCACCTTTCGTGACATCGGATGGCACCTGCGAATTCTGTCGTGCGGGCTTGCAAAGCTCATGCGTGCATGTGGGGTTCTGGGGTGGTCCCAATGATGGAGGCCAGGGCGAAGCCGTTCGGGTCCCAGCGGATTGTCACCCGTTCAGCACCCGGTCTTCGCCCACGCGAACATGGCCTTGCGGAGAGCAGGCACCAGGGCACGTCCCCAGAACCTGATAATGAGGAGAAAGAACATGTCTGAATCTCAAGCGTAGATGGCTGCCGCGTTAGCTTCCTGATTGAGAGCTTCGAACTTGATACTGATTGAAGTAGGCATGCCAGGGATGCAGGTGCGGTTCAACAACTCGCGCCAGCACAAAGGGATCGTGTGCGACGATTTCTCTCGCCTGCGCTTCGTTGGCGACTTATCGTGGTATCGGCTACAAGACCGCGATGGGTATGGGGTGCGCCCAGGTCGTGTCAAATGCTATGTGAATTTTCGCTGCATGTTATCTCCCAAAGAAGCGTTGGGTGAATGTCGCGACAAAGCTGACCTCGATAAAAAGTCCGATGATCCCTTCATAGGCCGCGAGCGCTGTTTCAGGGTTGGCGAGCGAGTAGGTTCCCGGGAGAAAGCCACGCCCATGAAACGAGGTGATGCTGAAGATCAGCGCTTCGTTCCATGAAAGTCCGCCCGTGAAGTGGTAGCTGCCAGCAAAAGCTATTACTGTGAAGAGATAAATACCCAGGCTTCTTTCGGGTTTGTAGCCATAGCCAGCCAGAATATCGAGAAACCAGGAGAAGAGATAAGAGGCGCCCGCATGTATTCTCCCCCACAGAGCATGTAACCGCCGATGGAAGCCTGTATGTTCTCCTTCATTTTCAAAGAAGATGTCGGTTCCCCAGATGAGATAGAGCCAGAGGATAGCGCGCTGTAAGACCAGACCGCGATAGGCAAAAGGAACGGCTTCTTCACTCATACCTTGTGAGCGCATGGCATTGGCGAGTTGACGGTTGGCGCGAGCAGCGCCATGATACCTATCCATATGCCGCTGTTTTTCTTTGACTGATTTCTTACTGTCTTCGCGTATTGATAAAGCGCGGACCTGTGCCTCATCGCCCAACGGTACCATGCGCTTCCAGTTGATAAGCGAGAGGCTACAATCGTTCCAGTGGATATCAGCAAGCAGCACACAGCCCCATTGTTTATCATACAGCGTAACTTTTTCGAGGGCAGTGGCACTATCGAAATGAGCATTACGCAGGTCAGCTCCTGTGAGACAGGCTTTGCGCAGATAAGCCCCTTCCATGTGTGCATACATCATATTGGCTCCTTCGAGATGCGCCCTGCGCAGATAAGCCTGCTCTAAGTGGGCTTGAAAGAGCGTCGCTTTCTGCATATATGTGTAGCGAAGCGAGGCATGTTGCAGGAACGCGCCGCGTAGGATCGCCCCTTCCAAATGGGCCTCGCTCAAATCTGCCTGTTCCAGGTGTATGGCTGCCTGTTCTCGCTGCTCAAGTGTGGCTGCGATCCACTCTTTTTGGGTCAGGCCACCACGCAGGCAGGCAAGTGGTAGGCCACGCAAGTTGACGCGTCGCAGATCTGCTCCACGAAGGTCAAGTCCTTGTCGCTCTCGCTGGGTCGGATCACTCCAATCGATAGGGCCGCGGCCTTGCTCATAGTTTATCAGCAGCCATTCTATATCAGCCCTTGTGAGTTTTATACTTTTAAATGGATAGATATTTTGTTGAACATCAGGGACAATTGCTAAGCATTGACGCAAAAAATCCTGCCGTGTACTTTCGATCTCTGGCTCCTTACGCCAGGATGGAGCCGCAAAGGCGGTTTGCGTTCCTTCTATAGATTGTTGCTGACTATTCATTATGAGTACCGTCCATTCTACGCAAGATATATTAGCCATTTTTGACTGCAACTACGTGTTTTTAACTTGTTATAGTATATACTTTTCTGTGGCATTTAGTACTACTAGAATATAAATCCTGGCAATATCTGGCCAATGGGATGGGCTGAATAATCAATTGAACTATTATTGTTACACTTCATCTATACGACAAATCCGGCATACTTATTCTTTTCCACACGGAGTTCCTATACAAGCTCTGGTCTGTACTCGCTGTGGAAATATGCAGTTCTTCATCTCCCCTCAAGACTACGCTCGCAGAAGGTAAATTCTTCTCCATACTGTGTCCATCTTCACATCAGACCCAGCAAGAAGTGCTCAATAGCGTGCTGAATATCTCTTGCGTGCTGCTGAGCATCGATGGACTTTGATGTGATCTGTTTCAGCGTGGCACCTGCAATGGCATGAGCAAGAATGGCATGTGGTGTTTACCTCCTCTGGAGCTTGTCATAGATGAACTGAAGGGCTGTGTCCACCTGCGCTTCAGCCAGACCATGGATGATCAAGGGGCCAGGGAAACTGCTTGCCTGAAGGAGACGCAGATAGTGATCAAAGTCAAGGATCCCCTCTCCGGCAGCCCGGAAGGTATCATCTGCCCCTCGATCTTTGGCGTGGGCGATGACGATATGCTCTCCCAGTAGGTCAAAGGCCTCATCGAGGACCTGGCTCATCGGTCGTTCATCGCCTGGCACGACCAGGTTCGCAGGATCGATCACCACCTTCAGTCGTTGGGACTGCATCGCGGCGAGCAACGCGTGACCGTGCGCGGCGGTACTCACCACATTAGCCCGCTCCGGCTCAAAGGCCAGCGTCACCTGCTCTTCCTCAGCGATTCGCAGGGCAGCCTCCATCGCGCGTAAGAGATCAGACCAGGACTGAGGAGAAGAGTTCTCTGGATGCCACTGCCACATATCTACGGGATCGCGTGTCCCTGTACAAAGCGTAATGATGGCCGTTCCCAGACCCTGACAGGCAGCGGCCAACGTCCGTAATCGGCGCAGGCCCCTCTGTTGCACCTCTTGATCGGGATGGATCATGTTGTAGGTGCCAGAAACAGCAGCGATCTCGATGTCCCTGCTCTGCGCTGCCTCGCGAATATGAGTGATGAGGGCAGGGGCGATCTCATCTGGGAGAGATGGCACACCCGCGCAGGACAGATTAAACTGAACACACCTCAAGCCATGCGCTCTTACCGCATCGAACACGTCTTCTATGGTCGGACGAGCAAACGTCCTGGCAAAAATACCCAGGTGCATCACACGCCTCCTGTCACATCGGCCACGGAGACCCATGCGCCCGTTTCGACAGAACGCGAGATAGCCACGAGGGTGCGTACGACTGCGATCCCGTCTTCGATACTTGCTCCATGCTGAGGCACTCCGTGCAGAATTGCCTCTGCAAATCCCTCGATTTGTCGCTTGTAGACATGGGCATCGGCACCCAGGACGCGGTGATACTGTCCATCATGCACGCTGAAACATTCCACCTCACTGGAGCGCAGATACCAGGGATTGAAGGTCTTGCCAACGACACTGCCGTATTCCCCGTACACCTGAAAGCCCTCATGCCAGTCCATCCGCACCGCCATCGTCAGGTCAAGATGCCCAACGCTGCCATCGGCGAATTCCGCCGCAACAAACCAGCAATAGGCCCCAAACTTCTCGACAAGCCTGGCCTGGACACGGACAATCTCGCCACCCAGAAAGCGGGCCGTATCGACGAGGTGACTGGCGTGCCCCAATAAATAGTAACGTTGTTTGTCGGCTTTCGGGTTGCCTGCTGGTCGTCTAGCATGAGTACTCATCACGGGAATGGGTTGGAGATTGTCAGTCTCGACGTAGCGGTAGGTGGAGTCGCAATACCAGGCTTTGAGGGCAAGGAGTTGTCCGATCTCTTCTTGAATGAACTGATGGGCGAAGGCAATGCCCGGATCAAAGCGCTTCATTGTTCCGACCTGGAGCAGGCGCCCAGATGCCTGAACATCCTTGCGCAGCGCTTCACACTCCTCAACGCTCACGCCAAGCGGTTTTTCTACCAGCACATGCTTGCCAGCAGCAAGTGCCCTGGAAGCCATGGAGGTGTGAAACTGGTCGGCTGTCGCCACAATGATCGCTTCGACGTGCGGATCTGCGAGCATCTCGTCGTAGTCCAGATAGGTGACGTGTGGATGGTGGATCGCAGCCATCTGGGTGACCAGGTCGTCTGCCAGATCACAGATGGCGTACAATTCAGCGTTACGTGCCTTGCGACAGGCTTCAAAATGAGCTGCCTGTGCAATTGGGCCTGCTCCTACCACCCCTATTCTGAGTAATCGTGCTTCTTTCTCGATCATCTTCTTTCCCTGTTTTCCTGGTCCGCGTCCTCTATCTCCTTGAGGCTGTTGTTGCTCTCCAGGAAGATCCGTGTGAAATGCAAAGGCTTCATTCCCGCGTCGGTTCTGGTAACGACCAGAGCCATTGAAAGGTCTGGTCGAGGTCCACACTGTTATAGGCCAGTGACCCCATTACGACCGTATCGGCTCCGGCTGCGCGTAAAGCGGAAACCGTCTGCTCACGAATGCCACCATCAGCGGCAATCTTGATCGTGTCAGCATACCCAGTAGCGTTCAACAAGCGTTGCATGGCACGAATACGTGGGCATGCTTGTGCTGCGAGATTCTGTCCTTTCAGCCCGATGACGGTTCCCATCATCGTGACGAGAACGATGCGATCAAGATAGGGAACCACGGCTTCGATAGGAGTATCTAATCCGAGTGCAAGGCCAGCTTCGACGTGCTCTTGTTGAATCGCATCCAGCGCCTCTGGTACTGTAGCCCCGTTCTCAGCATGGATCGTAATGAGATCAGCACCAGCCCGGCTAAAGTCTGCAATCTGCTGAAAAAGGGCGGCTCCTTCTGCCATCAAATGGACGTGAAAGAGCGTCCTGGTAAGTGGACGTAACCTGGCAACCAGATCAGGAAAAAATAAGAGTAGCGGTGCAAAATGACCGTCTGAGGCATCGATATGATAGAGGTCTGCATAGCGTTGCGTTCTTCCTATTTCGTCGCCTAGATGAGCAAGATCGGCGGACCAGAGCGAGAGCTCTGCCAGGAGACGGTTGTCTGGAAACACTTGCCAGAGACTCATATGCTTTCTCCTTCACTCGGATGAGTCGCAATCAATGGGTGTGAATCACGTCTCAAACCTGACTGATGAACATTCGTTTTTCTAATGGTTACTTACATTTTGATTTGTTTTCGTTTCTAAAATAGAAAGTAACACATAATAAAAAGAAAGTCAAATAGAAAATACTTGCGCCTATTCGAACCTATCTGCTATACTGAAGCCATGAATATGAAGCATCGACCGCATGAAGAACCTGTCTTTGCAGATGAGCGCCAGCAACAGATCATCGATCTCATCGTTGCGCATGGCAAGGTTCGTACTGCTCAGCTAACCACGCTTTTCGGCGTGACTGAACCAACCTTACGCAAGGATCTCAGTGTGTTGGAGGAGCGCGGTTTGTTGAAACGGACCCATGGAGGAGCTATTGCTGTTCGTCCTCCACTAGAACAGGAAGTAGCCAATCGTGCCGCCCATAATGCTGAGGCAAAGCAAGCGATTGCATTGGCATGTGTACAAGAGATCAGCGATAGAGATGCCATTTTCCTGGATAGTGGAACAACAGTTTCCCAGATTGCCCGGAACCTGGGGCGAAGTGGCCGCTATGTGACCGTATTGACGAATGCGCCGGCAGTAGTGGAAATCATTGCAGATCTCCCAACTGTGACCCATGTGCTACTCGGCGGACACTTTCGTCGTATCAGTGGGTCTCTGGTTGGGCCACTCGCGCTGGAAAATCTGGCCCGTTTCACCATCAACACCGCCTTTATTGGAGTCAGTGGTCTCTCCGAGAGTGGCATCACGGTCTCTGACCTCAATGAGGCGCAACTGAAAGCGGCGGTCATTGCACGGGCACAGCGAGTGATCGTCCCCATCGATCACACGAAAATCGGCACCGTTGACTTTGCGCGAGTGAGTGAAATAGATGAGATTGATGTGGTGGTGACAGACCAGGAAAACCTCTACCTTCAGAAATGGTGTAGTAGCCACAACATTCGGCTCGTGGTGGCATCTCCCAAGTCACAAGGGATGTGATGCTATCGCAAAGGGGTTTCAAATGGGCTCCCCATGCCCTGGAGATGCTTGTTCAAATGGAGCAGCAGTGCCGCCGTCCAGCTCTGCTGACTGCATCCCATCCCTGCGCCAGTTTGGGAATTGAAACACTCACAAAAATGACCATCTTGTAGTATGACCGTATACAAGCGCCCAGCTATGTCCCGATACTCATGATCATATCCATATTTCCTGAGGACCTCAAGCATAAAATAAGCTACTGGCGGCCACATCGGTCCTCGCCACCATTTATCAGGGTGGTACGTCTCCTCATCATAGGAGACGCTTGGGAACGGAACAGCGCCAACGAAGCGTTGCGGGTCTAGCAATGTCTGCTCAATCATCCTTCGAGCTTTTTTCTCATCGATGGGTACACCGACAAGAAGCGGCAGAAAACAGGCTGGTGTTTTGATTGTAAGCTTCTCTCCTGTTTCCACCAGAACATCCTGAAAGAGATTTTCCACCGGGTCGTAGAGCATCTCGACCAACCTGGTCGCAAACCTTTCAGCCTGCTCCTCGAGGTCATTTGCAATCCTGGTGTCTCCAACGATATGCGCAAGCTCAGCACAGGCACGCATGTGTAAGAGCAGATAACTGTTCATATCAACAGCGAGAATCGGCCCTTTGTCCATGCGAGGTGTGTCATCCCAACCGGTCTCTAGAGGCGTAGGACAGAAGAACAGACCATATCTGCTCATACGTTGGGTCTGCCACCAGCGCATATTCTTCAGGAGTGCTGGTAGCACGGCCCGTGCGAACTCTTTATTTTTTCGTTGTTTCACGAGCCGTAAGGCAGCCCAGCCTACCAATGGGGGCTGCGTGTCCCTGGGGCGCATCCAGGTGGAGCACAGAAAATGGGCCATTTTCCCATCCGGCCGCAGGGCCTCTGTCAATAGCAGCAGAGCATCCTCAGCAAGCCGAGGATCCATATCTTCTAAACCCAGGATGGTCAGGCAAGCATCCCAGAGAAAGTGCGCTGGATAGTTCCCACGATTAGGGAAAGCCGCGATTCGTCCAGCCAGAAATCCTGGGGCCTGGCATGCGTTAAAGGCCAGGATAGACACCGCTTGCGCAAGAATGTTCTCCTCACGAGGGTCATGGGCGTGATAAACAAGGTTTCCAGCAGCCCTTCTGAACCACTCACGTGAAAGGTCTGTTGCCTCCTTAACCGTCGAGGGTGCTGCAAGGAGACGCTGTCGAAGGATCTCGTGAGAAACATCGAGGAGCTGCACCGAAAAACTCAGTACCAGTCGGCCAGACTCGTTTGGTCCGAACCGCAGAGGTGTGGTGATCCCATCCCCACTGATTTGCTTCCCACACACCAGGCGTAGACCGACCAGGAGCGGAAAACTGAGATCGGGATCGCGAGGATCTGTGGTGGGTAGGTATCCTTCCAAGATGTAGAGAGATGGTTCCTCCGCACCGTGTCTGCGGGCTTCCGAAATCGGAGCTGTGGTTGCCAGATGGAACTGGATATCATCCAGTCCTGTACATTCTATCACCCAAGAATTGTGATCATAGAATGCATATGCAACACTTGCATAATCAAAGAGCTGAAGAACAGAGAGTGCGGTTGTTTTGACGGCACGTGGTTTTTGCGGAAGGGTGAAGAAGGGAGAGCCGAGGGTCGTTGTTTTCCGATTATAGTGGAGAAACAAGTGAGCAATTCCCGCATTCTCATTGAACCCCAGACCAATATCAGAATAGAAAGGGCTCCATGATCGATGTTCGTGTGCATAGTTCAAATCGTCACCGAGGTTGGCGAGGATCTGATCAGCAAAAAGGTCTTTGTGGGGACTCGGTCTCATTCGTTCCTCCTGGCTATCTCGTCAATAGGCATCTTATAGATCTGGAAATACAATATAGGGTGCATTATACGGATTGCATTCTTATTGCTTTTTCATTTGTAGGCGTGCCAGGCGCTCATTATCTTGTTTCAGTCGTGTTTCAGCCTTTACCAGTAGCTCCGCAACTCGCTCCTGTGGCCAGATAACCACGCCATCATCATCGGCAATGACCAGATCACCATCACGTATCACCTTGCCACCAATCGAGACCGTACCACCAACGATGGCAGGTCCATTTTTCTTTGGTGCAATTGGTGTGACGCCGCGACACCATACCGCGAAGCTCATTTCACGGATCTCACGGGAATCACGTACGAGCCCATCGGTGACAAGGCCTGCAATGCCACCATTCTGCATTTCCAGTGCCATCAAGCCACCCAACGTAGCAGTACGTGATGTGCTACCACCAGCTACGACCAGGACCGTACCTGGCGCAGGTAGATTCTCTAACACCTTGCGGACAGACAGATTATCATCCTGACTCATCAGAACCCCATAAGCAGGACCCACAACCAACGAGTTTGCTTGTAGAGGAAGTATATTGCTGGGGAGAACACCTTCACCTTCACTCGCGTCCGATGCAAGTGTCGCGTTAAGCCACTCTGGGAATTTTTCCATAAATCTTTGCGTCTACCTCTCATACATTGCTTGTTCGCTTGTTTAGTATATCTCTCATGAGGTAGAAAACGCAATGCTGGTGGCACAAAATCTTATTTTGTACTTTTCAATAAGAATATATCTGAAGGCCATCACCATGGGAAGCCAGGTACCCCCGTACGGGCGGGTGCATACGCACCCGAGCATCTTTTATATGTTGTTGCAACCTGTGCGCTTTGCGCACAGGTTGCAACAACATATAAAAGATGTATTGAGCGCCACAGGAGCGTAGCGTCAGGGAGAACGGATAAAGATTCCCCTTTCCTTACTGCTCACTATAGGCCCAGTAGTGAAATTCATTCCAATCAAGACTTGAGGAAACGAACTGGATGGTAATCGTGATCGACTTCTTGTCATTAGTGAATGAGGCAGGGATCTGGAAATCATTCTCGCGCCAATGGGAGGTACTGTTGCCACCAGCCTGATACCAGGTACCAACCAGGGTACCATCAACCAGAATATTCGCTTTCTGGTTGATGATCCCTTGATCGAAGCGGCGGCGCAGAATCACTCCAGTGTTGTTCGGATTAATAGCCATGGTAAAGGTGCTACTGCCGGTGAAAGCGCGTCCATCGTCGGCTATGGTAGTCGGACTGTCGCTACCCTCAAATTGGAATGACGGCGTGCCTGTCCAGGTCTGACCCTTGATCTGGTAGTGATGGGCCTGTTCACTGGCGACATTCCCCACATCAAGCGTATCAGTCAGGGTTGCATGTGCCGGTTGGAGATAGTAATATGCCAGATCCCAATAGTTCGCGTTCACGTCGTCAACACCTCCATGTTCGATCGAGACATGGATGGAGGTATGGAACGGCACGGCATCTTGCAAGAACAGACGATATGCGGTCGTCTCGTTGCTTGTACTGGTAGAGAGACCAACTGGATTCCCAGACATTTGATTCGAATAGGGGCCATTTAGGAAGTACCAGCCCCCATTGAAGAAATCTTCGGTGCCTGTGCCCTGGATCGAGGGACTGCCACTGCCATCGACGAAGATCCTCTCGTCACCTTCCAGGAAAGAACGGTTTAGTGGACCACTCATCGACTGTACGACGCCGAGAAATTGCCCGGCGCCCTGTGTATTCAGGATTAACGCATCGGTGCCGGTCGTTGTGGGCGTCTCTGAGTTGAACTGGGTTGAGAAGTAACCCACATCATGGAGAGAGCCGGTAAAGGGTTTGTACTGGATCTCATAAGAGATGTTGCTGGTTGTCGAGCTGCGTTGACTGACCAGGTCGATATGCGCGTGATTGGCGAAAGGCATGGGGAAGTACAGATAGAGCCAATCGCTCTGGTCCAACCCCATCATCAAAGCCTGTGTTGAACCAACGCCGAATTGACCCAGACCAAAGAGAGAACCGATGGGGGCGTAGACGCTGGGGGTGACTTGATTATCCCAGGTGATTCTCAGCCAGGTGTTGTTCAGCGTGTCAACGGTTGCGCTATCAGTAGTCGGATAGGTAAACGTGCGTGTGCCCGTCCAGGTTTGATTGACGATCGTATAACTGTGGGCTGTCTCCGAGGCAGTGTTACCCACATCGAGGGTGTCCGTGAGCGTCTTTTGGTTGTCGCCGATGATCGAATAGGCCCAGTAGGTAAATTCGGTCCAATCAGTATCTGAAGAGACAGATGTAACCTTAATGGTAATCGAACTTTTGCCTGCGGTAAATGACGAAGGAATGAAGAACGAACTATCGCGCCACCTGTTCACCGCATCCGACTCGCTATTGAACCAGGTGCCAACTAACTGGCCATCGACCGAGACGGTTGCTTTTTGATTGCCGATGCCATAATCCAACCGCCGCGTCAGGTTGACCCCGGTATTGTTCGGATTGAGAGCCATCGTGAAGCTGCTACTACCAGTAAAGGCGCGTCCATCATCGGTTGGATTGGCTGGAAGAACTGCAGGAGGATAAGTAAACGTGCGTGTGCCCGTCCAGGTTTGATTAACGATCGTATAACTGTGGGCTGTCTCTGAGGCAGTGTTACCTACATTGAGGGTATCCGTGAGCACCTTTTGGTTGCCGACGATCGAGTAGGCCCAATAGGTAAATTCGTTCCAATCGATATCTGAGGAGACAAATGTGACCTTAATGGTAATCGAACTTTTGCCTGCGGTGAAAGATTGAGGGATAGAGAAGGTGCTATCGAGCCACCTGTTCGCCTGATCCGAGCCACTATCGAACCAGGTACCAACTAACTGGCCATCGACCGAGACGGTTGCTTTTTGATTGCCGATGCCATAATCCAACCGTCGCGTCAGGTTGACCCCGGTATTGTTTGGATTGAGAGCCATTGTGAAGCTACTACTGCCAGTGAAGGCGCGTCCATCATCGGTCGCTTTCACAGCTGGCGCCGTACGCGTTTGAGCCACATCGGGAATGTGCAATTTGATTGATTGGATTTCCCGATGACCATTGATATCGAGCAAAGGTTGGGTTGCGCCAGCAGCTAGATTGAATGTACCAGAAGTGACCGTATTGCCAGCAGTGGAGATCGGATCATTCCCGGCATTCATCCACTCATTTCGCGCAGCAGTACTGTCTTCCGCACCGGTCCACGTCATAACGTTCGTATCAGAACTATAAACATGGTAGCCGAGATTGTAGTAGTAGCCACCAGTGTTTGTGGTAATCTTGATTGCACTGTGGAAAGATAGCGGAACATAGGAAACGAAGCCGCCACTAGACGCCGCATCGGTAGCGACGAGAGGTGAGAGAAAGGGCGGGGTACTTCCATCGAAAAGATGGATCAGAGGCATATCGATCTTCGGAGTTGAGGAACCATCGAAGTAAACCTTGATGATCGTGTTGGCCTGATCAAAGCCTGTGAACCACATACGATATACCGTGCCCGGTCCTGTGAGATCGAGGAGGACGTGATCGCCGTGACTATCGGTATAGAGGAAGTTACCCCAGTCACCATTACCGCCGGTCCGATCAAAGCTAGACTGCCCTGCGGCGGCGGTGTCAGTCTTCAGATAGGGTAAGCGATCAAGAGAAGTAAGCGCGCTCAGCCCCTGAGGTCCGGTCGTAGCAGCGTGAGCAACTAAAGACTGCGCGGAGAAAAACGAAAAGCCGAACAACAAACTGGCGCTCAGAGCAAGAAGGCATTGGAAAAAGCGAAGACGCCGTTGTGTAGACATGAAGAGATTCCTTTCTTCACTGAAACAACATTCGATTTCAATCCTTGAAATACCTCGTGACGCCTGGGAAGTGACCTCGTTATGTCATGACTAACCTTCTTTCATTTGAATTGACACTCCCCGCCATAAATGGTCGAGGCTTCTTCTTTCCTCCATCTGGTTTGCTCACTGCCGTTATTGGCAAGAAGGAGAAGTCGAATGTCCAGAAGCGTTTCATACACTCACGGGTGCATCCGTTCCCATATGCCCTACGGATACTGAGAGCTTTTTGTGAAATGCTCACTGCAGCGTTGTGCTGCTTTGTGATAATGACGAGGGCTCTCGATGATATGCTCTTCGGGTTTCTTGTTTTTGCAGTAGTCATAGCCACAGCTTGAATATTTGCCATAATTTCTTTGGCACATCTCTTTCATACGCGAAGATGGAGAAAACCTTTTCAAAGCTGGTGATTTACCTCTACAGGGAGTATAGAGTAAAGGTAATCAGCCTGTCAAGCCTCATATGCTCTTTAAAGGCAAAATATGCGGTGCTGTGCCCCTTGACAAAACGCCGTTTGAGCCGGTATCATCTGTGTAAAGCTCTGGTGCATGAGGATCTGACGTGAAAAGGTTTTCACAATAATCATGCTGAAGGATTTCCAGTGATGTGGTTTCAGGTGCAAAGGAGGCACAGCGAGCAATGAATACCATAGCAGGTGCAGGAAACAACGAAGTGCTGCCTGTTTCCAGAGAAGATGGGAAAATTCCCCTGCTCGAGATGGTGAAGATCACCAAAAGATTTCCTGGGGTGCAGGCTCTCAATGAGGTGTCACTCAGTATCCAGGCCGGGGAGGTCCGCGCCCTCTTAGGCGAAAACGGGGCTGGAAAATCGACGCTCATGAATATTTTGGATGGCGTCTTCTCTGAGTACGGTGGTGAGATTCTGATTGATGGTCGGACCGTTTCGATCCACACCCCCCGAGATGCCCAGAAGTTAGGGATTGCTATGATCCACCAGGAACTGAACCTCGTGCCTGAACTCTCCATTGCCGATAACATCTTCCTGGGTCGCGAACTGCGCACCAACTGGGGAACGCTTGACCGCAAACGTATGCGACAGGAAACGGCTGCCCTACTAGCTGAATTGGATATAGTCATTCCGCCAGATCGTCCTGTGCGTCTCCTGCGTCTCGCGGAGCAGCAGTTAATCGAGGTAGCCAAGGCTCTTTCCCTCAAGGCGCGGATCCTGATTATGGATGAGCCAACATCCGCCCTGGCCGATGCAGAGGTTGCGCGCCTATTTCGCATAATCCATCGGTTGAGCGCGTCTGGTGTGGCGATTTTCTATATTTCTCATCGCCTTGAAGAATTGCTGGGACTTGCTCATACGGTGACTGTTTTGCGTGACGGTGAGTTGATAGGGACCCATCAATTGACAAGCGTGACGCGCAGTGACTTGATCCGTATGATGGTTGGTCGCCCACTGCACGAGGTCTTTCCTAAAACTGAGGAGACTTCGTTACCAGAACAAGAGCTTTTACGGGTCGAGCATCTGAGTCTGAACCGTCGCGAGGGTGAGAGCCATCGCCCTTTGTACGATATATCGTTTCGCTTGTGCGCCGGAGAAATTATTGGCCTTGCCGGTCTCATGGGCGCGGGGCGAACCGAGGTACTGGAAACGATTTTCGGCGTCTACCCACGTCATCGAGTCAGCGGTAATGTGTATCTCAAAGGGAAGCTGCTCAATGCCCGCTCACCGCGTCAGGCAATCCGCCATGGATTGGCCTTCGCTACAGAAGATCGCAAGAGTCAGAGTTTGATTACGCGGCTCTCCGTTGCTTTTAATATTACGTTAGCTGCACTCAAACTTTTTACATCTACCACGTTTATTAACCGAAAAAAAGAAGATGTTGCAGTTATTGAATCGATTCATCGTCTACGTATTAAGACCTCGCAGGCGAGCACCGTTGTGGATACCCTCTCTGGCGGCAATCAGCAAAAGGTCGTGCTGGCAAAATGTCTGTTGACCCAGCCCCAGGTTATCTTGCTCGATGAGCCAACGCGGGGCATCGATGTCGGGGCCAAGGCTGAGATTTATGAGCTAATGAGTCGTCTGGCCAGGAGTGGCATCGGTATCATTCTGGTTTCTTCGGAATTACTTGAACTGTTAGGCATGTGCGATCGTATTCTGGTGCTTTGCGAAGGATCGCTGACTGGAGAGTTCCGACGAGGTGAAGTGACGCAAGAGATGATCCTGGAAGCTGCTACTACCCAGCAGGTGCGAGTGAATGCGAGCAAGCATTCAATCTGAAAGATCACAGGGAAAGGTGAAGAACATATGAAGGCTGATCTTGGAAATCCTGCGGTACAAGAGACAAGTATTCCTCCATCGCGGCGAGAAAGACTGAAGCGTATCCTGGCAATACTTGGTTCGCTGCAGGGATATATCGGGCTTATTTTGATCGTGGGCTTTGGCATTCTTTCCAAAGGAAGTATATTTTGGGATGGGGTCAATTTGACGAATGCCATTGGTGACTTTTCCTCGCGCGGCATTCTGGCGGTGGGTGAGACGCTGGTGATTTTGATTGCCGGAATCGATCTTTCCGTTGGCTCACTGTTGGGTTTCTGTTCAATGACAGCGGCCCTGCTCTTGACAACGCGAGGACTAAATCCCATAGAGATTATCCTGATCTCGATGATCGTTGGAGCTACTTTTGGCTTTTTGAATGGCTTTGCCACTTCGTGGCTGCGTATCCAATCCTTTATTGTCACCCTGGCTATGCTCAGTATCGCGCGTGGTCTTGATCGGCAATTGAGCAATAATGTCAGCGTGGGTACCCAGACGGTGATGGCAAATGGCCAGTTGACTCCCAATTCAAGCGCTTTTCAACTCTTGGGAACGCCGGGACACAATCTTTTCACATTCACCCTGCCATTTGTAGGCCAGGTTGGCATTTATTATCCGGTGTTGGCTTTTCTCGTCGTTTGCATTATTTTCCAATTTATCCTCTCAAGAACCCGTTTTGGACGGCATATTTACGCGGTGGGCGGCAATCCAACAGCGGCTCGGCTCTCCGGGGTAAACGTTACGCTCATCACAATTGCGGTTTTCACGCTCTCTGGTATGCTGGCAGGCTTTGCCGGTCCAATCGACGCGGCTTATAGCGCCTCTGCAGATCCTCTGGCCGGTCAATCTTTTGAACTGGACGCCATCGCTGCCGCCGTCATTGGTGGGGCCAGCCTGGTTGGAGGCAAAGGCACAATCATCGGAACATTGGTTGGGGCACTGATCCTAACACTTCTGGACAATGTGATGGGTCTGAATGCAGTGAGTGACAACTGGCAACTCGTGATCAAAGGATTGATCGTGATCGTAGCGGTTGTCCTGCAACGCCCTGGTGTTTTCACATCTGTCCTTGTGTATATTCGTCCTATCGTCACCAGAATTCGCTCCGAAAGGAGGGAAAGCCCAGAGTCTGAGTGAACTGATAACGATGTCATGTACCATTCCAAAGAAAGGGTATCTCTTGTGAAAAGACTTCTCGTGAGAATGCTCACCTTCGGTGTTTTCATCACCGTACTCATTGCTCTAGTCTCCTGCGGCCAGGGTCCATCGACAACCGCGACCACGACATCAAAAAAGGTATTTGTAGTGGGCTATTCGCAGTCCAACAACGCCGAGCCTTACCGCGCTCAGCTTAACCTGCAGCTCGAATATTTCATGAAGAAGTATCCAGATCTCAAGCTGCTGCCGATCACTGATGCGCATCAGGATAGCACTACTCAGGTAGGTCATGTTCAAAGCTTCATTGCTCAACATGTTGATGTGTTGATTGTATCTCCCAATGAGCCAGCGCCATTGACTGCCCCGATTGAGCAGGCTTGCGCCGCCCACATCCCGGTGATTATTCTGGATCGCTCGGTGAATACTGACTGCTACACCTCATTTATCGGCGGCGATAATGTGCTTGCTGGCGAGAAAGCTGGACAAGAAGCGCTTCAATTGCTCCCGAATGGTGGCAATGTGGTCGAACTGCAGGGTATTCTGAGTGATCAGCCACAGATTGATCGTGACAAAGGTTTCCGCGCGGCTATCGCGGCTAATCCCAAGATCAAAATCATTGCTAGCCGCGAGGCCAAGTGGCTCAAGCCCAATGCAACCACGATCATGCAACAATGGCTGAGTCAGTACCCCAAAATTGACCTGGTTTATGGGCAAAATGATCCCATGGCCCTGGGCGCGTATCTCGCAGCTTCTGGCGTTGGCAAGGCAAGTCGGATGAAATTCATTGGCACTGACGGCCTGGCAATCCCTGATGGTGGGATTCGGGCTGTTCAGCAGGGGCAATTAGCCTTCACCAATATCTATCCCACTTGCGCACAGCAGGCTGCCGAATACGCAGAGAATATTGTGCATCATCAGTCAGTGCAACACCGACTGACCCTGGGGATAACGGAGGTGACTCCTGAGAACGCACCTGCTCTGTACAAACAGTATTACCTAGGAAGCTAACCATCTTAAATTTCGGCTTTGCGGAGACCCCCTGGGGAGGAAGCAAAGCCGCTCCTTTTAAAACTCTATCATTTAGGCGCGCTTACCGAGAAGTGAGAGAGCACAAATTGCGCAATGTTGTGCCCGAGCTCTATGCCCGAATCGTGATCAAGCCGAGTGTGCTGTCCCGCAAAGATCCGGCTCAGGCCTGCCTCCGTCGCAACGTCCGTGTAGCTGGCAAAGGTTCGAACGGTGCCTGGTAGGGCGTCAGAGGTTACTCGGACGTGATCCTGGTTCCCGAAGAAGTCAGACAGCACGGTTGCTGCAGCCGCGCTTATTGTGCTGTGAGCACCCGGATAAGAGGGATCAGGTGCGGTGATGGCGAGTGGAGTCCAAGTCGGGTCGCCGATTGTGAGCGGATTCCCAACCGTGTTGGCTTCGCGGATTGCTGTGATGGGTCTCCACAGCTGGTAGTGGTATTTAGCGTCATAGAAGGCGATTGTGTTGTCGGCGAAGGATAGGTTGAGAACCGCGAACAGGCGCGCGGTGCTCTCCAGATTCGTCTGGTGAGCGAGGGCGGCGTTCTCGGCAACCTCATTCCACGTGTTCCAGATCGGCCCCGCCCAGAACTTTGCGACCATAGTCTGGTCGGCTGTCCGTGTCTTGCTGCTGTTTTGACCCAGGCTCTTCACCTCGTTTAGAGCTTGTGCGTAAATCCATTCCTCTGTACGGCCAGGCGCTCAATGTTTCTACCGGCATAAAATCGGTAAGCACCGCTTCGCCGGCATTGCTAGCGAAGCGGGTTTGCAGAACATTACTCTTGCGCAGATAGTGCTGTGATCCAACAAGCGAGCTATCTGTCGGAGCAATCTGGAAGTAGCCGCCGCGCTCTGCATCGAGCAAGCGACAAAAGATGGCCGGGCTATCGAAGTCCGGTAGGCATCCCCAATCTACAGACCCATTTGGTGATATCAGAACCACTGAATGGCAATCGCCGATGATGCCATATGAGTTGATCGGTGGATATGTTCGGTGACGCTCGTTCGCCCTAACCATTTTGTACCACTTCTTTCTTTACACTATAGGGCTCTTTGCCTGAACCTGCGATGTCACGCACGCACCTTTTGACTAACAGATCTGCCTACAACAAGTAACAGGATTGCTCCAAGCAGGATGAGCGCAGATGCCGGAGCGGCCCCCCCAACAGCGAAAAGCGGGGCGTGGCCTGAAAGGAAGGAGCGTTCACCAAAGATGAAGATCACAATCGCTATGACGTAAAAGAGTTTACTGCCCATGCGATAGCCAACGTGATTGTACTTGTGCGCAGCCGCTATCCTGAAAGCTCCACGTATCACCAGAAGCAAGAGCACTGCCGCGATCCAGACGATCAGTCCCACCGTATTCCCCTTTGGTCCCACCTGAAAACCGTTTACTCCCAGCGTCAAGTTAGAGTAGCTCCCATACAGCATGATCGCCAGACCAAGGACGAGAAGAGCGTCAGTTAGCAGCAGGCGAGGAAATGTAGCAGGACCCCGCCAGGTCTCTAACCGTGCTTTGATACCCTCACGACCTATGAGAAGAAACATGCCAGGAACGGTAATCCCTAAAAAGCTAATCCAATTCCACTGAGGAGGTTTCAGTGCCGCTCCCGCTAGTTGTCCAAACGCAATCGCCATCAGAATGGTTCCAACAATCAGGATGACACCATCACGGAGCATAAGAGAAAACGTGATGTGCCCTAATGGGCGAGCAGGCTTGGAGACTCCCGATAAGACCAACCCACCGGCACCAAAGAACAGACCCACCAGGACAGTGATGAACTGAGCCAGAGCAATTGCCGCAGAAGCATAACCCAGGTGAAAAGCTGTCATAGCAAAACCAAAGTACAAAAACGCGTTGGCCAGAGCCCCGTCACCAGGAAGTATCCCTATACTACTATGCATGTGTTTCTTATCCAATATCATACGCCAGAGCATAATAGCAGCATGGAGCATGCCCAGGCTGAAAACAATCTCAGCCACCTTGAAAAACATGTCCAGGCCGACAACAACAGCACTCCCATTGAAGATTATGCTCGTCGGAGTAAGGAGGGCCAGGGCGAGCATGACGACGCCAAGAATAGTAAACGCACACGCGCTTACCAGACTATACCCTTTGACAACGTTATTCATTGGAAGGTGAGCAGGCGCATCTTTTACTTCAGCAATTGAGAGCGTCTTATCCATCGAAATTCTCCTTCGCCTGACTGGACAGCTATTGTCCATAGTACGGTTAAGAAATGCTTTGAAACTCAATGGTTTCATGATCTGATTGTCCAGACACATCTCCCTGTATGTTTTCCCTTACCTACTCAGACTATGTTTGCCGAAAATTATTCCCCCTGTCATCGAAAATAAGCGAAAGCTCTACATTATAAGTGCAAATACAACAAAAATGTTGTATTCTTATTTCTATAAAGAAAACACAAGAAAAGCGCGGGGCGTTGCTGGCTTGTCACCGATGCCCTGCTCATGGCACCTGGCTTTCACAACTGAACACTCCACCAAACCGGAGCAAGGTCATTAGAGAAGGATCGATGAATCTATTATGAGTTTCGCGGATACTTTCCTCACAGAACATCTGGCAACACTGCGTCAGAAATTGTTAGACCATCCATTATGGACCGCAATTGAGCAGGGGACACTCCCAATTGAGCGCCTGCGCCTGTTCGCCCTCCAGGATGCTCTGGTCGTCATGCAAATGTATCGTTTGGATGCGCTCGCGATCGCTGGCGAGACTGATATAGCCGCTCAGGTGTTGCTGATCAACAAGTTGATCCCGAAGGTCGGTGGGCATGAGCTCTTGATCCGCTTCGGTGAGGCAGTCGGCCTGCAGCGCTCGGATTTCGAGCAGGTTGAACCTCTGGCTGGCTGCATGGCCTTGACGAACTATTTCTATTGGATGCTCGCGTATGGATCACCCGGCGAACGGCTGGCCGCCGTCAGTGCCAGTGAAGATATTTTTATCCAGATTTGCCTGCGGATCGCACCGGCGCTAATCAAGCACTATGGCCTCACAGAAGCACAGATCGAATTTTTCTGGGGACATAAAGATGTAGAAGAAAAGGTCGCCCCTATCGATCAACAGTTGTTGCAACGGTATAGTGAGCCCACGGAACGCATCAAAATCACGCGCGCGATCCGCCTCAGCCACGAATATGAGCTCATGTTTTACGACACCATTCTCAGCGCGCCGCTAGCCTGAATCGCCAGCGCGGCCCGGTAGACCCAGGTATTCTGATAAATATCATTTTCTGAAGTATACGCTAAATGCATGAGTTATGTTGACACTTATCTATATTGGCAGGAATAAACGGGATAATCAAGCACCTTCTCGAAACCTAACTTCAAGGCAGTTGCTATGGATGGCGTGTTTGTGGCCCAACAATGCCAGCCGATTTCCGTTGCTCCCTCGGCAAATGCGTGCCTGATCACTGCTGATGCGAGATATGTGGCAATTCCTTTGCGTTGGTATGCTTCGATTGTCTCAATACCCAGCTCATAGCGGCCCTGGTAGTGATATTCGGCCAGGCACCAGGCAACGAGCTTGTGACCATCTTGTGCCGAGAAGCCGAAATTCTGACGGAAAAAGTGCTCAAGCGAAGGACTCTCTGAAAGTATCTCTTCAAGCAGAAGTTGCCTGTTCACAAGTGGAGAGTCTCCTACCATGGCCTCATCAATGCGACCTGGTGTTATATTTTCTGGAAGAGGCTTGCTCCATGACGAGGATGGTTCTCTCAGGCGGTAAAACTGTCGCCAGCCAGAAAAGGTTTCTTGCTTTTGAAGCAATTGCTCAATGGATTGTTTCCATGTGTTTGATGCGTAGTACAGCACAAATCCGTAGCTCTCCGCACGAGACTGTTTGAAGAGCATGTGTATGACGTCTCCGAGCACGCTTTGCTCCGGCAATCCGCTCACATAGATTCGATGCTGGTTGGACGGAATCAAGATTGCAGTTCCTGGGCTTGCAGGATCATCGACATAGATCCTTCCTGGCAATATTCCAGCAAGGACGGTCAGCACTGCAAGATGACATGTCATTTCCTCAAACAGGGAATGTACTCTGGTATAGTTGTCTGGTTCTAACAAAAAAGACATAGGTATCCTTCCTCATCTTGACGTTGAGACTCATACTAACCTGGCTGAGTCCTAGCGTTGTTGGCTTATGCCTTCCTTATCAGGGATGAGGACCTTATCATTATCCTCACTTGTTTATATGGTCCGTGCTTTTCAGTTCAGAAAAGCACGGACCATAAGGAGTACTCCGAAGGCTATAGCATAAACCCCCATCAACCACACCCAGGACAAGAGCCCTACATCCGGTCGAAGGGCCTCCGCGCCAATACAACAGAATTATCTTTGCTGCTCTGCTTCGACGGTCACCTGCTGCGGTTGACTCTCGCTGCCGGCGATAGTGATCCGCTTCGGACGGCTTGCTTCACTGATTGGAACCAGAATCGTGAGAATTCCATTCTGGAGGCGTGTTTGAATATTATTAGTATCTATAGGTCTGGGGAAGGTAATTGTTCGTTCAAACGAGCCGGAGACGATTTCTCGCGAGAGCCAGTTATGTCCTTGTCGATGACGTTCTATCGCGCCCCGTCGAGCTTGCTGCACCTGTTGCCCGCCGGTCTGCTGCACCTGTGGCTGGCTTTGCTGTTGAGGTGCTTCACCCTGTACCTGGCCTGCTTGCGCTTGTTGCTGGCTTTGAGTCTGGCCCTGGGGTTGGTTCTGATGCTCGTTCTGATGGCTATAGCGTCCTCGAATTGTCAGAGTGTTTTGATCAACCATGAGCTCGATATCTTCTGGCCGCACCCCTGGGAGCGCAACATCCACTTCATAGCCATTTTGCGTCTCGCAGATGTCCATTGGTGCTAGAGCAGTGGGTGCGCTGGGTATTAAACTGGGCTGCACAAAGCTCTGTTCAAGCAGTTGATCCATCACACGGCGCAGACTGAGGGCTTCGCGGAAGGGATCGTGACGAGTAATCATAGATTTATGCCTCCTTGTTTTGAGTATGCTTTGTTATCTGTTGTTTCCTGACATTCCTCGGTATCCTGTGGAAAAGTGAGTAATGCTTTGGAGTTACTGATGTGGGTAGTCGTGCCACGTTCTTGATTTATTGTACAGTAGTAACGAAACTGTGAAACATCTACAGGCTAGAGGCATACTACATCAAATGTGCTATTCCTGTAGAGACCAGTTGGGACAACAGAATACACCAGCAAATTGGTGCTGAAGCTGCGCTAAGAGACCCGCTACAAGATGACAATGCGTTTATTACAACCTACAAAGTATATGCTGTCCTCAGTACTTTGTCAATTATTTGTATTCCCTTATCTACTATTAATGTGTGAACAAAAATATATTTTCTATAGAAGAAAGGCGCGCCGGGATGAACCGGGAACAACCAGGTGTGTACCCTGGTGATCTTCCTTAACAGGTAACATGGAACAAGCTCATAATGGGGCCCGTGGCCTTATTCCAGGTATGGATTGCTTCAGGCGTTGGAAGAAGATCCACCTGACACTGTTTTCGCTTGAAGTAATCAGCTGCTTCCTCTGAAAGTCGCACGTTTCCAACCTGTCCGGTACCGATGATAAGCCGTTTTACCTCTGGTTCATAAACGTGTTTGGCTTCGTCGAGTGATAAGATGTGCGATGTGCCATAGATCGCCTTCGATAACTTTTTCTTCCGCTTTTCCACCTGGCCATTCAGCCTGATAATCACATCATGTTCAAAGATGGTTCCTTCAATGGTAATAGAACCAAAGGTTGTCTGATCAATGTGGGGTTTCATTTTGCTGCTCCTCCCTATTTGGATGACGAATCGTGTTGAAGATGATGCGAACTCATGATGTAGAACCCACGCTCCGGGAAACGACAATCACCTTATTATATCCTTCAGGGAGTTGCCATATCTTGCAGAGAATAATGGATGATATGAGTCATCCCTCATTTTTCTGGCTTTCCATGTGAAGTACTGAGCACTTCACTGAGATGATATCCTGGATCAGTTACGTGTCACTCATTCTTCTACCAAATGGTTGACAGCCGTCCTTTTCTATGTTATCTTTCTACCAAATGGTAGAAGATTTCACGGAAAGGGATATACAAAGCAAAGATGACCCGAACGGTAAACGGATCAACAACACACGCAGGCCAGCGACGTCAATCGCTCATAGAGGCGGCATATCAAAGCATTGCGCAAGAGGGTCTCAAAGGACTACGTACACGAGACGTCGCGGCACAGGTTGGGATGACGCATGCAACGCTGCACTACTACTTTCCCACCAAAGAAGCATTGATCGAGGCAGTCGCAGATTATGCTGTCTTTCAGAAATTGCTCGTGGATGTTCCATATGATAATCAAGAGGGTTCTCCAAGAGAACGCTTGCATCAGTTTCTAATCACCTTACAGCACAACATACGAGAAGAGCCAACTCACTTTCTTGTCCTTTATGAACTGGCGCGTTACACACGCCAGTGTCCAGCCATACGTGAAATCTTTCAGCGTCAGACGTTTCACCCATCCTGGCATCGCTTCATGGCAACGCTCCTCGATGAAGGAATCCGGCAGAGAGAATTTCGCGCTGATCTCAATGCAGAGGACGGTGCCTCGATTTTGATGATGTTCATTTTAGGTCTGGGCACATCCCTGCTCATGCCTGTTCCCGGTGATCCAGAGCAGATGATTCAGCAGATTGAGCACTGGCTCATAGGCTGAATTACAGGGAACATCTCTACTTTTCCTTTGTATTAAAAAGGTTTGCATGTGAGGACAGAAGCGATGAATGCTCTCTCCTATATCCTGTTGTCTTGTTGTCTTATCAACATGCTGAGCATTTATATGACGAAAGGAGATTCCATAATGAACCAGAAACCATTTCGTTTTGGCCTTGCAGCTGGCAGAGGGAATTCGAGAACGGCCTGGAGAGACAAAGCGCGCAAAGTAGAAGATCTTGGCTATGATATTCTCCTCGTGCCTGACCATGTGACCACTGACCTGGCCCCGATCACGGCTCTTGCAGTGGCTGCCGAAGCCACCAGGACGTTGCGCATTGGAAGTTTTGTTTTCTGCAATGATTTCAGACATCCAGCCCTGCTGGCCCGCGAAGCAGCCACTCTCGATTTGCTTTCGGAGGGACGCTTTGAACTGGGTTTGGGCGCAGGATACGAGCTTAAAGATTATACCCAAACAGGTATTCCCTTTGACGCACCTGGTCTACGCGTCAGCCGACTCGAAGAGACGTTGCTGATTACGCGGCAGTTCTTTACCGAAGAGGTGATCAATTTCTCAGGCCGGCATTATACGATTACTGGATTGCGTTGTTCGCCCAGGCCCGCACAGCAGCCTTATCCTCCCATCTTTCTTGGAGGCAGTGGGAAGCGCCTGCTCTCTATCGGCGCCCGTCTGGCTAATAGCCTGGGGATCGGGTTCCAGAGTATTACCGATGCGCAGGGGAAGTTTTTGCCTACAGCGCCAGAGGAGATCGAAGAGAAAATTACCTGGATACGCCAGGCTGCAGGGGAACGCTTTGAACAACTTGAACTTGGGTACACGCTCTTTTCTGTGCAAGTGACCAATCAACGTGTCCATGTCCCGCTCAATTTTCATACCATGATTGGCACCCAGGAGCAGATTATTGATGAGCTTCTAGAGAGGCGTGCCCGCTTCGGGTTAACGTATGTTCAAGTAACCGAGCAATCTTTGGATTTCTTTGCGCCCATTGTCGCACGACTGTCCGGTAAAATAAGGCTATAATCGAACAAGAAAGGATGCTTCTCGCATGATATCATCTCCACAGATGAATCAAGAATTTCCAACATTTATGGTACACGGTAAGCCAGCTCGGCCCTGGTTAGCATTGCTCGCGCTCGTTTTTGGTCTCTTTATGGCGCTGCTTGATGCGACCATTGTCACCATCGCGCTCCCAACGATCCAACATAGTCTGCAGACCGATCTTTCTACGGTCAGCTGGGTGCTCAATGCCTATAATCTTGGGTTTGCAGTCCTCCTGGTCACTATCGGACGTTTTGCCGACCAGCACGGGCGAAAGCGGTTCTTTCTGCTCGGAATGGTTCTCTTTAGCCTTGGGTCGCTCGCCTGTGCTACTGCCCAATGGCTCGGGAATATCACCGGTACCTCAGCTATCGGCTGGTTGATTGCCTCGCGGGCTTTACAAGCAATTGGGGCGGCAGGCCTGACTCCAGTCAGCCTGGCAATCATTACAGCCATTTTTCCTCCGCAAAAGCGTGGTGCGGCCATTGGCGTCTGGGGGGCCCTTGCAGGACTGGCAGCCGCTGTGGGGCCTGTACTGGGTGGTTTTCTGGTTCAGCAACTAGGCTGGGGTTGGATTTTCTTCGTCAATTTGCCCTTCTGTGCGATTGGCCTGGTGATGGTCTTTCTGTTCGTTCCCGAAACTCGCGCGCTTCGCACCAGCAAACGTGTCGATCTCCTCGGCGTGATCACATTAACCATTGGGCTCTGCTGTCTTATGCTTGCAATGATGGAGGGCAACGACTGGGGATGGGTTTCTGTACCGGTCCTTGCACTCTTTGGTGGCGCGCTTCTAGGAGCATTTCTTTTTGGCTACGTAGAATTTCTTCAGCGGAAACAGGATCCGATGGTCGATTTCTCCCTCTTCAAGACAGTGAGCTTTAGCGGAGCAAACGTAACCATGTTCCTGTTTAGCGTGGCCGTGCAGGGAGCGTTCCTCATCCTGGTACTTTATCTGATGAACACGATGGGGTATGGGCAACTGCAAGCAGCCTATGCCCTTCTCCCAATGCCACTTGCACAGATGGGAAGCGCGGCGGTGCTGGGTCGCATGTCGCAGAAAGTTAATCCCTACCTGGTTGGAGTGATTGGGATGTTCGGACTGTCAGTGGGCTTTGTACTGCTCTGTCTCCTCCCATCTGATGCCTCTTACCCAAACATTGCCTGGCGGATGGTTTTGTTAGGTGTGAGTTCAGGAATGCTCTTCCAGAGCCAACCAGGCATCGCTCTCGCAGAGATTCCGCGCGCCAGACTTGGAGTAGGTAGCGGTGTTTTCAACACCTTCAGGCAGATCGGCTTTGCCCTGGGGGTGGCTGTCTTGCTTAGCGTGTTTGTCGGACAGATCCCTTCCGATCTCAATCAAGCGCATGATGATGTAATTGGCATGGTGCAACATGATAGCCGACTGCCCGCCCAGCTGCGAATAGCTATCATCACGCATCTGCGGGAAACAGCGTCCACAGATGCGAACGCATCAAATGCAGAAGGAGCGTCTGGCAACACGACAAGTTACTACGACCTGACGAAGCTTTCTGACCAGCTCCCGCCTGCGATGCCCACCCAAACTCGTGCATCCGTCCGAACGGAGTTGCGCTTATTAAGCATACATATCAATACTACGTTCCAAGAACACATCGAGAAGGCATATAAAGCTTCCTGGTGGGTCGCAGCGAGTGTGGGGCTCGCAGGAATGCTCTCAGCTCTTCTCACTCTGTTTGCTTCCCGCAAGTCATCAAGCATTCCAGCACATGAGGAGCAGACAGAAGAAGCAGGCGTGGGCGTTATCTGAGCGCCCACCTGTTGACACACGAATCGCTCACACGAAAAAACTGCTTATTCTTTTGAAACGCCGATCTCATGATCTCGGAAGAAAGCACGCCAGGGACCACAACCGAGCATGAAGGGTTGCATGAGCGCTCGCTCGGCCTGGATAGTGTGATTCAAATCGTGAGCTGCCCATGTATGAAGCATCTCGGCCAGGGTAACCGTACCCAGTTTAGGATGCTGGGTGGTCCGCTTCAGGTCGTCATCCGTCACCTGTTTGATCAGGACAAGGCTTTCCTGACGGTATCGTGTAAACGCGGCAGCAAGCTGCTCTGGAGTCTGTATATCA
Organism: Dictyobacter formicarum; assembly: GCF_016587435.1. Next base: position 218,372 of record NZ_BNJJ01000001.1, on the reverse strand, counting down.
GGGTCAGTGTGTTGCTGATGTGGATCGAAATCGCTGAAAGCCTGCCCTGCTAAAAAAGCGCGGAATCGGACAGGAAAGAGTACGCGTTCCGCATCCAATAAATGCTGTAAGCAATTGAGTGCTGACCACTCCCCTGTGGCCGGCGTACGTGTCAGCAGATCAATGGGAAAAGTGCTGACCAGCCGTTGCCAGCGCTCCGGGGTGGTGGAGAGGACAGCTTGTACGTGCTCTAACCAGGTATTCAATGAGAACCTCCTTTTGTCTTTTCCAAAGCCTGAAAAGCTTAACGAGTACGGAAACGATTATATCTGTCTCAACCGGCCTGAGACTGCAGCAATCTGGCCGGAGACAAAGATAAGAAAGGCTCGGTGTATTGCTTGGCAGAAAACAATCCATGTGCTACCATTCTGCCATGAATGGAACAGTTCTGCCAGTGGCAGAAAAGACAAGGAGCATCAAAAAACTGCCATGCATACCATTGCAGTTCTCATTTACGACGCCGTCAACCCTTTTGAACTGGCTGTCGCAACGGAAGTCTTTGGATTTGAACGTCCTGAGCTTGGTGTGCCGTGGTATCGCTTCCTGATCTGTGCCGTTGAACCACGACCTATTCGAACCTCTGCCGGCATCTTTCTCACAACGTCGTATTCTCTTGAGCACGTCGAAGAGGCTGATACCATCATTCTTCCAGGTTCGCGTCCGGGCAACGTTCCTGTTCCAGAAACGTTGCTTGATACCCTCCGCAGGTCCTATCAACGGGGAGCCCGCATCATAACGCTCTGTACGGCCACATTTCTCCTGGCTGCCGCAGGGCTATTGGATGGTCGTTGCGTCACAACCCATTGGGCATGGGCAGCAGAACTGGCCGAGCGTTATCCCAGGGTGCACGTCGATCCACAGAGACTATATACCGATGATGGTCAGATACTTACCTCTGCCGGAACAGCGGCCGCGATTGATCTCTCACTCCACGTAGTGCGCCAGGACTATGGCGCCGAGATCGCGACGGCCATTGCCAGACGAATGGTTGTTCCTCCACATCGCGATGGCGGTCAGGCGCAATACATTGAGACACCGCTGCTCTCTGCACGAGAGAAGGGCGAACCGTTTGGCGTGACGCTTGAATGGATTACCGCCCACCTGCATGAAAATCTCACTGTGGAACAAATGGCGGCTCGGGCAGTGATGAGTCCACGAACATTTGCACGCCGCTTCCAGGCAACCCTCGGGACAACTCCCTATCAATGGTTGCTCCAGCAACGCGTTTTACTCGCTCAGCGTCAATTGGAAACGACCAATGAATCCATTGAGCGCGTGGCTACCTGCTGTGGTTTCAGTTCAGCAGCCACATTTCGTCTGCACTTTCAACGTCTCCTCCACATTTCACCACAGATGTATCGCCACACCTTTCACCACGCGAACAGAAGAGAATGGTAATGACCATTGCATAGCGCGCAAAAATAACGTATGTTCATGTATGGAGAAAATGATACGCGCACCTTTGTTCGAAATCCCAGATCAGTTGATGGTTCCTGGATGTATTTCTGATCGCGTGCAGCAACGTGATTGGTTTGGAGAAGCGACAGCCTAGGAGGTCATGATGGAGCCAACCCTGCATATCCAATTGCTTGGTGATTTCAGCCTGATCTACGCTGATCGACAAGTAACTAGCTTAAACACCATGCGCCTGCAGTCATTGCTCGCTTACCTCGTGTTGCATCGTGATATTCCCCAACAACGCCAGCATCTCTCCTTCCTCTTCTGGCCTGACACAACCGAGGCACAGGCTCGCAATAACTTGCGCCAACTGCTCCATCAGCTGCGCCAGGCGCTTCCGGATGCTCAGCACTTTCTTGCTGCCGACGTGCACACATTGCTCTGGCACTCCACCACCCCCTTCTATCTCGATGTCGCCGAATTCGAACAGACACTTACACTTGCAGACGCGGCCACACGACGCAACGATCAGCACGCATTACAAGCCGCCCTTAAACAGGCAGACAGCCTGTATCGTGGTGAACTCCTTCCTGGCTGCTATGATGAATGGCTTTTACCTGAGAGGGAGCGGCTCCGCCTGCGCCACTTGCAGGCATTAGAGCAACTGCTCCACCTTTTTGAAGTGCAGGGTGACACTGTTACCGCCATCCACTATGCCCAGCGTTTGCTCGGACTCAATCCTCTCTCTGAAGATCTCTATCGTCGTCTGATGCGCTTGTTTGCTTTGAATAACGATCGCGCCAGCGCGTTGCACGTCTACCATACTTGTGTCACCACTTTACAACGCGAAATGGGCGTCGACCCTGATCCTGCGACCCGCGAAGCCTACGAGTGCCTTCTGCAGCAAGAGACACAGACCATTCAACCAATTGTGCACCCGAAGCCGCTGCCTGTTTCCCCAACGCTCATCGGACGAGAGCGTGAGTGGAAGCAACTGCATGATGTCTGGCAGCGTGCTCTTTTTGGCGGACCCCAATTTGTGTTAGTGACCGGAGAAGCGGGTGTGGGCAAATCACGGCTGGCCGAGGAATTCTTGCTGTGGGCGAGCCAGCAGGGAATCGTTACCGCGAAGGCACGCTCTTATGCCGCTGAGGGTCAAATTTCGCTGGCTCCGGTGACAGAGTGGCTCAGGAATGAGGGTCTGCGAGCCTCGCTCAGGCAACTCGATGCGGTCTGGCTCACGGAAGTTGTACGTCTCCTGCCGGAGCTGCTAGAGGAGCAGCCAGAGTTACCCCACTATGGGCCAGTGACTGAGTATGGCCAGCATCAGCGCTTCTTTGAGGCCCTGGCGCGCGCCATACTTCTCACGCCACAGCCATTACTTTTATTGCTCGACGACTTACAATGGTGTGATCAGGAAACGCTTGCCTGGCTACATTTGCTGTTACGCTTCGACCCGGCGGCCCGACTGCTCATTGTCGGATGCGCTCGTGAGGAAGAACTGCCACCACACCATCCGTTGCGCACCTTTCTGCTACACCTACGTAGCACTATGGGTGTGACAGAAATCCCGCTCGAGCCGTTAGACGCAGCGGAATCCGCGAAACTAGCATCGCAGGTGGCAAAACGTGAGCTGAAGATAAACGAGGGGTTGCGCTTGTATCATGAGACTGGCGGATATCCCCTGTTCGTGGTTGAAATGATGCGGGCCGATCTGGAACGAGGCGCTGCAAGCCTACCAGGGGTCGATTGCCCTCAGCAGCAACCGCAACTTGATGATGTTCGAACGCTCCCGCCACGTATGCAAGCGGTGCTCGCTGGTCGCCTCCTGCAACTCTCTCCCTCTGCCCGTGCGTTTGTTGAACTGGCTGCGACCATTGGCCGCGCATTTACAATTGACCTCTTGAGTACCGTAAGCAACGCCGATGCCGAGAGCACCGTACGTGCGCTCGACGAACTCTGGCATAAACGGATTGTACGCGAACACGGCGTGAACAGCTATGACTTCACCCATGATAAGCTGCGCGAGGTGGCGTATGGAGAGATCAGCGCGCCACAGCGTCGTATGCTGCATCGTCGTGTCGCGCAAGCGTTGGAAACCATGCATGCCGAAGATCTCGACCCGGTTAGTGGTCAGCTTGCCTGGCATTACGAGCGAGCAGGCATGATCGAGCAGGCGCTCTCGTATTATCAGCGTGCAGCAGCAGTAGCGCAGCGCTTGTATGCGAATGAGGACGCCATCAGCCTTCTTGAGCGGAGCCTAACGTTGCTTAAGCTCCTACCCGCCGGTTCGAAACGTGACAAACAGGAGCTCAATTTGCAACTTGCGCTGGCCCCCATCTACCGAGTGATCAAAGGCTGGGCCGCGCCGGAACTGGAGCATGTACTCGATCGTGCCATCGAGTTGTGTGACACGGTTGGTAACGCCGAGCAGCGAGGGCAGGTGCTCTATGGATTACAGTCCCTCTACGTTGTACAGGCCAGACTCGAATGTGTGCAAATGGTCTCCGATGAGCTGCATACCCTGTATCAAGATTCTTTTGGCACCGTGCCGCCGCAGTTTGTCGATATGGTATTGGCGGGGGCACAACTGCACCAGGGGAAAATCAGTGAAGCAAACGCTCAATTTGCAGAGATTATCGCTGTGCATGATCCTGATCAACTCCTCCATCTTCAAGAGTCACAGGGATCGAACTATGCAGCACATGCGCGGGCATGGAAATCACACGTGCTTTGGTGCCTGGGCTATCCACAGCAAGCGCTCGGTTGTGGGCTTGACGCGATCAAACTGGCCCAGGGTCCGAGTCAACCTTTCAACCATGCGTTGGCGTCTGCCTACCTGGCCTTGCTACAGCAGTTGCGCGCCGACGAGGCAGTCGCTCGAGAGCACGCCGAGCAAGCACTCGCGCTTGCGAGCAAGTGCCAGGCCTCCTACTATCGGGCGTGGTCAGACATCTTAGTTAGCTATGCGCTAGCCCTGGAGCAACCCAATGAAGAACGCATTGGACATCTGTATGGCTCGATCACTGAATTCAAAGCATCGGGCGCCAGATTGCGCTTACCGTATTATCTCTCACTGCTCGCACAGGTCTGCGGGAAAGTCGGGCGTGTTGAGGAAGGGCTAGCATTCATAGATGAGGCGCTGGCGGAAGCCCGTACACATAATGAGCGTTGGTGGAATGCGGAGTTACACCGGCTGCGAGGTGAGTTGCTACTCATGCATGGTATAGACGCATCTGAAGTTGAAACGTCATTTCTTAGAGCGATCGAGATTGCGCGATCACAGCAAGCCAGGTCGTTGGAGCTTCGTGCGACGATGAGCCTGGCGCGGTTGTGGATTACACAGAATCGATCAGATGACGCGAAACGTCAGCTTAAGGGCGTGTACAGCTGGTTTACAGAAGGGTTTGAGACTCCAGACTTACAGACTGCTCGCATGCTTCTCGCGCACCTATAACCGGCCTGTGCCTGCGGTGGTTATGCAATAATAACGCTTTGCTAACGCGAACCTGTTGGTGAACATCGTCATCCATCTTGAAAAAGCTTCCACATCCGGCATTACCAAACGTTGTCCTAACGCTGCCCATGCTATCCTAAGTCACATAAAGATAGCATAGTAGTTCGCAACTTTGTTTGAAACAGCGCAAACAAGGAGAAAGGTATAATGGAACAACAATACGCTACAGTCACTTTGGATGAGACGATGGTCCAGGATCTGGCATCTCGCCTGCGTGGTGCGCTGCTTCGACCCGGCGACGCGGACTACGAGCAGGCTCGCCAGGTCTACAACGGCATGATTAACAAGCACCCTGCGCTCATTGCTCGCTGCGTGGATGTGGCCGATGTGATCGCGGCCATCAACTTTGCGCGCGACCACCAACTGACATTGGCTGTCCGGGGTGGCGGGCACAATGGTCCCGGACTGAGCACCTGTGACGACGGTCTGGTAATCGACCTCTCTGAGATGAAGGGTATTCGCGTTGATCCAGAAGCACGCACGGTTCGCGTTGCAGGCGGCTGCACGTGGGGAGAAGTGGACCATGCCACTCATCCCTTCGGATTGGCGACGCCGAGCGGCTTCATTTCAACTACTGGCGTTGGTGGGCTGACGTTGGGCGGCGGCATTGGCTACCTCGCACGTACATTCGGCCTGACGATCGACAACCTATTGGGTGTTGACATAGTGCTCGCCGACGGCAGCTTCGTCATGGCCAGCGCCGACGAGCATGCCGACCTGTTCTGGGCGGTCCGCGGTGGTGGTGGCAACTTCGGGGTCGTCACCTCGTTTCTGTTCCAACTGCATCCTATCAGCACGGTTTACGGCGGTCCGATGCTCTGGCCGCTCGACCAGGCAGCAGACGTAATGAAATTCTGGCGCGACTTCATCTTGAACGCTCCCGAAGAGATTAATGGCTGGTTCGGGTTTATCACGGTGCCACCGGCCCCACCGTTTCCAGAGCAATTTCATCTCCAGAAGATGTGTGCCATCGTGTGGTGCTACAGTGGAGCGCTGGAGCAAGCCGACACACTGTTCCAACCAATTCGCGCGCACATCCCGCCGGCGGTGGATTTCGCCGGACCGATTCCGTGGCCGATGCTCCAAAGTCTCTTCGACGCACTCTACCCGAAGGGCTTGCAGTGGTATTGGAAGACCGACTTCTTTACCGACCTGAGTGACAAGGCGATTGATCTGCATCTGAAGTATAGCGCGCAACTGCCGACGATGCATTCGACGGCGCACCTCTACCCGATCAACGGAGCGGCCCATCGCGCTGATGCGAGCGATACCGCGTTCAGTTTCCGTGACGCCAACTTCGCCGAGGTAATCGTTGGCGTTGATCCCGACCCGGCGAACAACGAGCGCATGATCCAGTGGGCTAAAGACTATTGGATGGCGCTCCATCCCTATTCATCAGGCGGGGGCTATGTCAACATGATGATGGATGAAGGCGCCGACTACGTGCAGGCAGCCTATCGCGACAACTATGCCCGACTGGGCGAGATCAAAGCAACGTATGATCCGGATAACTTGTTCCACGTAAATCAAAATATCAAGCCAACCACATAATGTTGCCCGAGAGCCAGACGAATAGATGGGCAATGCTTACGTAAGCATTGCTCATCTATTCGTCTGGCTCTCGGGGCTATTTTTTGAGGGCACTGATCGCTACTTCTTTTTGCCTTTTTTCTTGCGCACGGTCGTAATAGGGCGGGCTGGAGCAATTTGATTGCCCATCCCTGTGAGCCTGCCATCTTCCATTTCCAGGCGCACATCTGCCACACGTGCGATGCTGCGGTCATGCGTCACCACAACCACGGTCTTGCCCTGCTCGGCCAGCTTTTTGAGTAATTCGATAATTCTCTTGCTATTATAGGCATCCAGGTTGCCCGTCGGCTCATCGGCCAGGATCACCCTGGGATCGTTGGCCAGCGCTCGCGCGATCGCTACGCGCTGCTGTTGCCCTCCGGATAGTTTGCCGGGCAGGTGGCTATGACGGTCCTCGTTTAGTCCCACCAGGAACAGCAGGTTGCGTGCTCGCTCGCGTATTTCTTCTGCTGACTTACCGAGCACCATCTGCATAGGCAGCATGACGTTCTCCAGTGCTGTCAGATTGGAAATCAGGTGATAAGATTGAAAGACAAAGCCGATCTTCTCACGTCTGAAATGATTCTCTTTCCGGCCAGCGAGGCGCCTGACATCTACCCCATCGACGAGTAAATCTCCACTTGTAGCCTGATCTAACCCACTCATTATATACAGTAGCGTCGATTTCCCGGAGCCGCTGGGGCCAGTGATGGTGACAAATTGCTGCTCCTTAAACGAAAAGTTTACTTTATCTACCGCCTTGATGGTCTGGCCTCGATACTTGAAATATTTGCTCAAGCCCTCGGCGACAATCGTCACTGGTATCTCGTCCCATGATTTCACAGCCACTGTTCTGGTGCTGGCATCTTGAGCGCCGATATATTTGGGCATAGGTTTAAGCTTGCCATTTTCCATTTCCAGGCGCACATCTGCCAGGCGAGCAATACCGCGATCGTGCGTCACCACAATCACAGTCTTGCCCTGCTCGGCTAGCTTTTTCAGCAGCTCAATGATGCGCGTCCCGGTGCGCGCATCCAGGTTGCCCGTTGGCTCATCGGCCAGGATTACGCTGGGATCGTTGGCCAACGCTCGCGCGATCGCCACGCGCTGTTGCTGTCCGCCAGACAATTTGCCGGGCAGGTGGTTATGGCGATCTTCGTTCATTCCCACTTCTCTCAGTAGAGAGCGTGCCCGCTCACGCATATACGCTGGTGTTTGTCCTCCCGCTAGCTGCATAGGTAGCATGACATTCTCCAGCGCCGTCATATTAGATAGCAGATGGAAGGATTGAAAGACGAACCCCAGTTTCTCGCGCCTGAATTTATGTTCCTGCTGCTCTGAGAGGTGCCCCACGTCCACGCCATCAATCTGCAGTTCGCCACTTGTGGCCTGGTCCATTCCACCCAGTAGATACAGAAGCGTCGATTTGCCCGATCCACTGGGACCCATGATGGTGATGAACTGCCGCTCAGTAAAGGTAAAGTTAGCATCATCGACCGCTTTGATCTCTTCCCCTTTATGCATGAAGGATTTACTTAATCCGCTGGCGGTAATGGTGATGCGCCTCCCGTCTTGCGCCTCCGATTGCAGTGGCGTTAGCGCCTCCTCTAATTCCTCGTTTTCCTGCTCATCTATAGGGGTCAAGTCTGTATCCATGCGTATTCCCCTTTGCCTTTCTTTGGCTCCACTATATTCTGCGCAACACTTCAGCTGGCTTGATACGCGCCACATACCAGGCGGGGATAATGCTTGTCAGCACTGCCAGTCCCATGCCAAGTCCCACGATGATCAGTAGTGTTTGCGCATTTAATGTGGCGGAAGACAGATGGACATTGAGATTGGCGGCCTGCTGCGCGAACAAGGCGCGGCCAGCGCCGAATCCGCCTCTGCCAAAGCCACCAGGTGTTGGTGCCGTTGTGGTTGGCGTAGAGACATCGAAAGCCCTGGTGATGACTGATCCCAGGGTTGCAAGCAGGACCACTGCTATCAGCGCTGCCACAACGCTCAGCGCCAGCACTTCGCCCCAGAACTGGCGAATCACTTGCCAGTGCGAGGCCCCGATCGCTTTGAGGGTGCCAATTTCTACTGTTCTCTCGTGGACGGTAATAAATACGGCAAAGATAATGACCAGGGTGGCGGTAACAATCGCTACAATGAGCGCCAGCTTGCTACTGTTTTGAGCAGCATTAAGCGCGCTAATGGTACTGGCGTAGGTTGAAGCCTCGGTGACAACATCATAAGATTTACCCAGAGTGGTACGTATTTTGGCCGCCAGCGTATCCGCCTGCTCATAAGTTTGTGCGTAAACTGTAATCGAGTCCACGCCATTTACTGAAAAGATGCTCTGCATAGTTGCCATTGGGATCACCAGTGCGCTGTTGGCGAATTGTTGATCGGTGCTGAAGAGGCCAATGATGGTAAAGGTCTTGCCTTGCAGGGTAAAGGTAGAGCCGACCGACAGGCTATTGCTGCTGGCCAGTGTCTGGCTCATCATAGCCACATTAGTGTTAGCATCGCTAGCCTGGAAACTGCGTCCCGACACTAGAGTGGGTGTGCTTCCACCTGTTAAGGTAAAGTGTGTCGCGCCTGTAGAAATCCCGTTTACCGTTGGAGGAATCGAGATAGACCTGCCACCAGGCGTTTGAATTGTACTGGTTTTGAGTGTGCTATTCGTATCTGTGCGCCTCAAATTTGCCTCAACGCTGCTGACGCCGGGTAGATGCGACACTGTTGTAATGATGCTATTGGGAATAGGAGTAGAGGGCTGCCGGTTGAAGAAACCATCGCCATTGCCACCTCTATTGGTTGATCCTGTGCCGCCTGTGCCTGGCGCGTCACTCTGACTATCGTTAGTCGCGTAGTTGACTGTGATAGCTGTTCCCACCTCTTTATGTACATTTGTTAATTGTTGCTGCGCGCTGCTATTAAGGCTAACCATCGCAGCCACAAGCATCAAGCTTGCGCCTAACAGGAGCACCACTAGCAACAATCGTAGCGGGTTACGTAGCACATTCCTCATGCCACGTATAACGATATCCATGTCCCTTACTTCCTTCTGCTGATTGTTGGAACTCAAAATAAGCCTTTACGGCTAGGAATAAAAGAGAGCCTTTTGTGTTCCTAAATAGGAGTATAGGGGGCTTCTATCAGAAATGATTAAGTTGTTTGTAAAAGAGTTGTAAAATATGTTTCAACCTGGCCAAACAGTGAAGCGGTGCTGTAGTTTTTAGTGAGCTGTCTGGCATGTTTGATCATATGATTTCCTGGCTGCTAGCCTGTTGTTGAAGCATTCATGGTTACACTCATGCCGATTCTGTCTGGGTGGGGACCGTTTTGCTCCTTGACGGCTCTATCTGGATAATGTGTTGTGCCAGCAACGGGTTGTGTGCGATATCTGCCAGAGTATAGCTATCGAGGACCTGCAGAAAGGCCTGCGTCGCTTCCGCGAAGACCGAACGCAGCTGGCATTGAGGTGTGATGAAGCAGTGGTTTTTTTCGGCGTTGAAGCATTCTACAAGATAAAAATCTTCCTCAGTCTGCCGCACAAGCTGTCCTATAATAATCTCCTGAGATTAATGGCACGACCCCAGGGTTTTCCTTCGTGGCGCCGCCGTCAGGGGGCACCACGATCGAAGGGCCATTAAATGGCACACAATGTCTCTTTTGGATCATGACAGCATTCGTGTATGGGCGCTATACTACCTCTGACACCTACTTATAGCAGAGGTCCAGCAAGCCCATCAGCGTATTGAGGGACGACACAATCGTGGCAAGGTCGTCTTGGATGTATCGTAAAGAGCAGTCAGATGACGAAGCCTCCCATCTCGTGATTTTTATTAGCTTGCCTCTATAAGCAGCGAATCCAAGCATATAATGGACAAAATGAGTTTTCAGCCCTATCTAGTATATAATGGTTAATGTTGCTCTCCTATAGTAGAGTCTGAGATTAATGCTAGCCTGAAGATTGATGATGGGCCGGCGACTTTTATCAATCGAGCCAAAGTACAGTTATTTTTATTGGATAAGTGGAGACGCCGCTGTTCGCGCTTATCACTACGGTGTTGTTGAAAGACACGTTCTTGAGAAAGAGAGTTATGATGGCAAAGTACATTTTAGCATTAGATCAAGGCACAACCAGCTCGCGCGCAATTATTTTCGATCATGATGGATCAATAGTAAGCGTGGCGCAGCAGGAATTTCCTCAGATCTATCCAGCCCCTGGATTGGTAGAGCACGATCCCGAAGCTATCTGGTCCAGCCAGCTGGCGGTAGCCCAGGAAGTTATGCAGAAAGCCAACGCCTCAGCGGCTGATATTGCGGCTTTAGGTATTACTAACCAACGCGAAACCGCGCTGGTATGGGAAAAAGCCACTGGAAAGCCAATATTTAATGCTATTGTATGGCAGAGCCGCCTAACCGCCCAGATTTGTGACGAACTCACAGCCAAAGGCTTCGACAAAGAGATCCGAGAACGCACAGGCCTGGTGACCGATGCTTATTTTTCAGGCACAAAAGTGAAATGGATCCTGGATAATGTTGAGGGAGCGCGTGAAAAAGCCGAGCGCGGCGAGCTACTCTTTGGTACTGTAGATACCTTCTTGCTATGGCGCCTCTCCAAAGGTCGTATCCACGTTACTGACTATACCAACGCATCCCGAACACTACTTTTCAATATTCATACTGGTGAATGGGATGACGTACTGCTCAAAGAGCTAGGCGTGCCCCGTTCGATGCTACCGACAGTCATGCCATCCAGTGCGATCTACGGTGAGACCGATCCTGAGTTCTTTGGTGGTCCGATCAAAATGGCCGGTATCGCCGGAGACCAGCAGGCCGCAACTTTTGGCCAGGCCTGCTATGAAGTCGGTATGGCCAAAAACACGTACGGCACCGGCAGCTTTATGTTAATGAACACCGGCTCCAAAGACGTACCATCAAAGAACGGTTTGCTGACAACCATTGCCTGGGGTCTGGGAGATCCAAAGCGCGCAGACATCACCTATGCATTGGAAGGCAGCATCTTTATAACCGGCGCAGCGGTCCAATGGTTGCGCGATGGCTTACGTGCCATTCAGAGCAGCGTTGAAGTGGAAGCCCTGGCTGCGACTGAAAAGGATAATGGTGGAGTATATTTGGTGCCAGCTTTTGTTGGCCTGGGGGCGCCACACTGGGACCAGTACGCCCGTGGCACCATCGTTGGCCTGACACGTGGCTCATCGATTGGACATATCGCGCGCGCAACGCTGGAGTCAATGTGCTATCAAACTCGTGACGTGTTGGAAGCTATGGTGGCAGACAGCGGCACCCACCTCAAGACCCTGCGCGTAGACGGCGGCGCGGTCGCCAATAATCTACTTATGCAGTTTCAGGCCGATATCCTGGGAGTGCCGGTACAGCGGCCCCTGGTAGTCGAAACCACCGCTCTAGGCGCGGCCTACCTGGCCGGACTAGCCGTTGGCTTCTGGAGCAGCATGCAAGAAGTCGCCAGGTACTGGGCTGTCGACCGCACCTTTGAGCCACAGATGAGCCAGGATCAGCGTGATCACAACTACAATAACTGGAAACGTGCAGTTGAACGCTCCCTGCACTGGGAAAAATAAACTTCTCACTGCACAGAGGCGGCCTGATGCCCCGTGATGGGGCATCAGGCCGCCTCTGTGCAGTGAGATATGAGTATAAATAAAGGGGCCCTCCTCGTCAGAAGAGGGGCCCTTTATTTATGTTAACTCTTGAAAGGGAAGTGAACAAGTGTAGTATGTTCTTTGCGCAGCATACGTATAGAAGTTATACGCGGCGGGTGCTACCACTAACGGCACGCAGGATAGCGATGAGGATACAAGCACCGATGAAAGCAACGATGGTTGTACCAATGAAACCATAGCCACCCAGGCCGACCAGGCTAGCCAGGAAACCACCAATCAATGCTCCTACGAGACCAACGACGATGTCGCCAACGATACCATAACCACCGCCGCGCATGACCAGGCTAGCCAGGGCGCCAGCGATCAGACCGACCAGCAACCACCAGACAATGCCACCAAGATCAATAGCAGCAAGTGTAAGAGTTGTAGCAGCAAACATATATTGTTTCTCCTTCTCTAACTTACAAATGTTTCGTTAGCAGTTATTAAAAGATTATTCAATCTGGAGAAGTTATTTTTGTTTCTCCGTTCTGAGTATTATACGGTTGCGTAAAGAAAAAGAGATACACATTTTTGGAGTATAGCGGGATATTAATCATTTCCTAAAAAAGCTTTAAGATTTCTAATCTTGTTGAGCTAGCAACTGATAAACTGCTAAGGATAAAAGCCTTTTTTTAGCGAAAAGCACCAATTACATGATCAGGATGAGTATGATTGAAGCTATCTGAGGCAAGTTGAATGTTGTGTAGAACAAGGGCTTTATCGATTGGATCGCCCTGATTGTCGAAAGTGATACGCCCACTGAAAATATTTGATATTTCCTGGCAGCATTGGTGCCGCCCAATGGCGGCACCAATGCTGGAAAGGAGAAGCTGCGAACGCGTCCACGGGAAAGAGGCGCTCCTTGTATGTTTACCTCGCCGCTTATTCTTTTTGGGCGTCCTTCGGAGGAGTTTTGACACGTGCCAATTGCTCTTTGGCGGCCTTAATAATATGGTCAGGTGTAAACGCGAAGTGCTGCAGCACCATATCTAAAGGAGCGGAGGCACCGAAGGACTTCATGCCGAGGACGGTTCCATTCATACCGATATAGTGGGCCCAGCCAATAGTAGATCCGGCCTCAACCGAAACGCGTGCAGTCACATTGGGAGGCAAAACACTATCCTTATACTCCTGGCTTTGCTGCTCATAGAGTTCCCAGGACGGCATACTCACAACGCGAGCCTTAATACCTTCAGCGATCAATTGCTCATAAGCCTTGATGCAGAGCTGAACTTCACTACCTGTTGCCAGCAAGAGCACCTCTGGTTTGCCACCGGGAGCATCAGCCAGCACATAAGCTCCTTTAGCCACGCCCGCCGCAGATCCATACTTAGTGCGATCCAAGGTAGGCAATTCTTGACGTGAAAGTATCAGCACAACCGGCTCATGATGCAGAGGCATAATCACTTTCCAGGCCTCAACCACCTCATTAGCATCGGCCGGGCGGATAGTAATGATGCCAGGCATCGCACGCAAAGAAGCCAGCTGCTCAATGGGCTGGTGTGTAGGTCCATCCTGACCCACGCTAATAGAGTCGTGGGTAAAGATATAGATTACAGGAATTTCCATGATCGCGCTCAAACGAATTGCCGCGCGACAATAATCGGTAAAGATGAAGAAGCCAGCGGCATAGGGACGTAATTTAGAGAGCGACATACCATTGACGATGGCACACATCGCATGCTCGCGGACCCCAAAGTGGAAATTGCGCCCTCCATAATTATCCGCCTCAAAATCGTCCGCACCCTTAAAGGTCAGACGTGTATTGGTAGAAGGGGCCAGATCGGCTGCTCCACCAAGCAGCCAGGGCACATTTTTAGCGACCGCATTCAGCACCTGCCCTGAAGACTTACGCGAAGCAATCCCCACTGGATCAGGTGGAAATGTAGGAAGACCTTGATCCCAGCCCTCAGGCAACTGACGATGCTGCATCTTATCCAGATTATCAGCCAGTTCCGGGTAGTCCTTCTTATAATCATCAAACAACTGATACCAGGCCTGCTCCAACTGATTGCCACGCTTCCCCATCTCTGCCTGGAAATGCTCATAGACCCCCTCTGGCACCAAAAATTTAGCATCTGGCGGCCAGCCATAGCGCTGCTTGGTCAAGCGAACTTCCTCTTCGCCAAGTGGTTCTCCATGGGCTGCGCTGGTATCCTGTTTATTGGGAGCCCCATAGCCAATGTGGCTATCCACAATAATCATCGTCGGACGATCATCGGTAGCTTTGAAGACATCAAAGGCTCGCGAAAGCATCTCCAGGTCGTTGGCATCTCCGACGCGGGTCACATTCCAACCATAGGAAAGGAAACGGGTGGCCACATCATCGCTAAAAGCCAGCGCAGTATTGCCTTCGATCGTAATATGATTATTATCATAAATCCAGCACAGATTAGAAAGCTTCAAATGTCCCGCCAGTGAGGCCGCCTCGTTACTGATGCCCTCCATCAGGCACCCATCGCCACAGATAGCATAGACATCAAAATTGAACAGCTCAAAGCCTGGACGATTAAAGTATTGTGCCTGCCACTTACTGGCAATGGCCATTCCCACGCTATTTGATACCCCCTGACCCAGCGGACCCGTTGTTGTCTCTACTCCCGAAGTCCAGCGATATTCAGGATGGCCAGGGCACTTACTATTCAACTCACGGAAATGCTTAATATCATCCAGTGTCACCGAAGGCACCCCGAGCCGCTCATAGCGTGGATTAACCGCCTTTACGCCCGTCAGATGCAGCAGACTGTAAAGCAGCATCGAAGCATGGCCATTGGAAAGCACAAAACGATCCCGATTCGGCCAGATCGGATCCTCTGGCGAAAAGTGTAAATATTTTTGCCAGAGGCAATAAGCTACCGGAGCTAATGCCATTGGCGTACCAGGATGACCTGATTTGGCCGCCTGGACCGCATCCATAGAAAGGGTGCGAATAGTATTGATGCACAACTGATCAATGTCAGTTTTCGCTGTCGTGACCATAAATTTCTTTCTCCTTGCTATGATGTATGGGCTACCAACGAGAGAAGCACCCTAGACAGTATCATGAACGCGGCATCAATTATCTTCCTCCAAAGGATGGAATACCGGGATGGATTTCCTTTCCAGGAGCCAGAGCTATACGCTACTTAGTGAACTGGAAAGAACGCAACATGGGAAGGAAATAGGTATTGGTATACTGGTCGAAAGCAGCGGGATCGCCATCGGCGTGCAGCACAAAGTAAGGGATACGCTGTGGGGCTACCGCATTTTTCGCCACCCACCCAATTTTCTCCACCGGCTTGCCAGTAACCTGATCGGTCGTTAAAGCTTTCCCCTGCTGCCAGACAACGCCATTAACCGTAATCGTCGCAGCGATCGGAAGCAAGCGGCTACGCATATCACCGGTCAAAAACTGATTCAAGATCGTCGCGGCCGAAGTCTGATCCTGGCTGGGATAGACATGGAAGACATAGTTACCTGCAGGTGCCGTAAAAAAATCCCCCACATAACCACCGGTATTGGTAGTATTGGTGCTGAACTGCCAACCATTGGGATAGCTGATTGTATAGCCATCTCCACTATGTGTGCTAAAACCATCTATAGCCGTGACCGCATGGTGGGTGTTGACAGACACCTGCGCCGAGGCATGGTGGACGGAAGGTGGGTCACAGGCGGTCAGATTAGTAGCCAGGGCGCATAAACACAACGAAGAAAGAGCGAAATAGTGTCCCAGCTTTTTCATAGCCTCTGAACTCCAATGAGCTAGCCTGACGATATATCACGTGTGAATCTACCAAATATTCGACAACCTGACATCATACCTATCTACTATCGTCACATACGGCTACAACCAAAGCATTATCGGGAGCTATCATATTATAGTTGAATAGTGCAACCTGTGCAATGGACAACGCTTACCCAAGCGCAAAGGCAGCCTGCCCATATATCTTTTGCAGATCGCGACTTACGGCCTTGCCTCGCTGCATATAACTGAGTGTGCGTTGAGATCTGAAGCTATATCGCTTAAACTGAGGCAAAGTTACAAGTATACGTGTTATAGTGAAGCGAGGCAAGAGCCAGTGTAGTGCTGTTTTACCAGCCATTTTGCTATTAGTTGTATGGATTTTATTGCAACATTTAATTGCAGAGTGTGCGATCATGGCTTGATCATGATTCATAATACGGCAAGAAGCGAGCAATGGTTGGATATGGTAAGCTGTGATTGTGGCTGTATCTCATCATGAGTTAGTACTGTAAAAGTTTATTTGAAGTCTGGGGAGGACATAAGCATGGAAAATCCACGTATTGCAGCGATTGAATGGGGACTATTGGAGGGAGAACGTCCCAGGATGGTTGGAAGTAATGCACGTCTGGGAGCCCACGGGAGCCGCGTGCGTGTACCATTAGTACGCCTAACCACTGAAGATGGCATCCGTGGTTTCGGTCTGTGCCATGCAGTGGAGGAGCAGGCAGCGACCTTACTGGGGCGCCGCATAAATGACGTATTTGATGCCCAGCATGGAACAGCCATTTCCTGGCAAACATTTGACTATGCGCTATGGGATCTGGCGGGACAACGCCAGAAGCAACCGGTTTATGTCCTGGCCGCAGCCATGACAGGCATAAAGGCCACTGAACCTCTACGCGTTCCCTGTTACGATACCTCACTGTATATGGATGATCTACAAATTGTTGACGATGCCGAGGCTGCGCGATTGATCGCTAGCGAGGCGCGCGAAGGTTATGAACGTGGGCATCGCGCCTTCAAAATCAAAATTGGACGTGGATCACGGCATATGCCGCTGGAGCAAGGTATCCAGCGCGACATCGCCGTTGTGCATGCGGTGCGTAAAGAGATCGGACCGGATCTGCCGATAATGCTGGATGCCAACAACGGCTACAATCTGAATATCATCAAGCACATTTTGCAGGAGACGGCGCAGGACACCGTCTTCTGGATCGAAGAGCCCTTCCACGAAGACGCCATTTTATATGAAGACCTGCGTGAATGGCTGGAAGCCCGGCAACTCTCAATCTTGATCAGCGACGGAGAAGGTGTTGCCGACCCACACTTGCTGGAATGGGCGCGCATCGGACTGGTCGATGTAGTGCAGTATGACCTCTTCAGTCATGGATTTACTTCCTGGCTCTCCACTGGTAGCCAGTTAGATCGCTGGGGAGCGCGGGTAGCGCCACACCACTATGGAACCCATTACGGAAACTATGTCGGCGCTCACCTGGCCGGAGCCATTCAGAACTTCCTCTATCTCGAATGGGATGAAGCCACCACCCCTGGCCTGAGCGCCCCCGGTTATAGTCTTCAAGAAGGCCAGGTCCATGTACCCGCCACACCAGGATTTGGGCTGTCCCTGGACGAAGCCATCTTCAGCAAAGCCAGAGATGAATCTGGCTTCTCCCTGCGCTTATAGACCAGTGGACGGTAGATAAATACTATCTCTTGCTATGATAGTGGGGATGCTCGTGGTCATGGTCGGGCCAGTGCTGGTGTTTATGGCTATGCATCATACCTGGGGCTGGCAGTTCCTCGGCTGGATGGGTATGGGAGCCTTCCAGGTGATAGGGATGGTCATGGCCAAACCAGCGCTGCTCAGGTTGATAATTAGCCGTCAGCAAGCTCTGACCGTGGTGCCAGCGCGCACGGAAAATATCATAATTCTTTTTACTTTTTGTGCGTTGCTCTTCTTCATTGAGGCTGTACCATTCGCGATGTGGATGTTTGATGATTCGCTCCTGCAACTGCGGAATAGTGACAACCTGGTAGCCAGAGGTTTTAAACATAAAGCTATAGTAGACATCGGCCAGGCGATAGAAGCGGAACTTCTCATTGAACCAGCCCACCTCAGGTAGCAAAGAGCGGCGGAAAGCCATTAAATAACCCTCAATAGCATCTACATAGGGTCCGGCCGCTTCTTCAAACTCGCGTAAATCGGTCGTTACCAGTCCGTAAGGGCCGGCCAGGCCTACATCTAGATCGTCCAGTATATGGCGTAGGAGCGGCCAGATCGCTGCTTTAAGCTCAATGGAGGTATCCAATAAGATGACATATTTTCCACGGCTGGCCCGCAGCGTTGCATTTCTGCCTGCGCCAAAGCCCATATTATGATCGATAAAAAGCACCTTGATCGTAACGGATTGATCCTGGCTATCCGTTAAACTCTGCTGGCGTGCCAGCTGTTGTAGATAGGACAGTGTATCATCGGTCGAGCCATTCTCGACAATCAGAATCTCAAGTTTCTGATCGCCTGCATGCTGGCAGATGCTTTGAATGCAGCGCTCCAGATCTGCCCGATTGTTATGGGCCACTAGATTGATGGAAAAATCATAGAGATCTGGTTTGAGGCTATCGTCGGGCACGTCGCGTGCACTGGAGAGGACGTGAAACTCATCTTCGAGGCGGCGCAACAAGATCTGCGTACCCGCGCGCGTATCGCGGATCGCATAGCCAGCCTGATTAACTTGCTGACGTAGTTGATCGGCCCGAGCATAATCGTTGTGCTGTCGTAACTGCTCGCGCTGTAAAACCGTAGCTTTCACACTGCCTGGCAGGATGGAAAGAGAGAAGCCTGGATCGTGAGCCTGGCGAGGCGCCTCGCTAAATAAATAGGTATAGAGATCAAAGCCCAAAATGCGATCAAAGTCCAACAGCAGACCAATTTTTGTGGTCGGATCATCCGTTGTGGAGCGCAGCAACTGCCAGATGATAGACATCGCGCGGGGCATATTCAGATCATCCTCAACCGCCTGCAAAAACTCATCATCCCAATGAGTGTGGGCGGGACGACCATGATCGCGCAACAGGCCTTGATCGGCTTGCAAGAAGAGTTGATAGGCCAGATTGCGCAAGCGCGTCAAAGCAGTCTGTGAAGCCTGTAGTGCACGGAACGTAAAGTTCAAGCGACTCCGATAGATCGCCGTCGTATAGAACATACGCAGAGCCAGCGGATCAAATCCCCGCTGTTCAATCTCTGTACGGATATAGGCATTGCCAGTCGATTTAGCCATCTTTTGCCCATCGGCCAGCAAATGCTGGGCATGAATCCAATAATTAACGAAGGAGCCACCAGTGTAGCCCTCGCTCTGCGCAATCTCATCCTCATGGTGGGGGAAAATATTATCCACGCCACCGGTATGAATATCAAAATGCTCGCCCAGATACTTCATCGACATAGCGCTACACTCGATATGCCAGCCGGGAAAACCACGTCCCCAGGGACTCTCCCAGGCCATTTCGCGCCCCTCCTCAGCCAGTTTCCAGAGCGCAAAATCCTCCTGATGGCGGCGATTAGGATCTATCGCCTCGCTATTGGCCGTTACCATATTTTCCACCTCATTGCCCGAGAGCTTGCCATATTCCGTGAACTTCTGCGTATCGTAGTAGACATTGTTCCCCGCCTCATAGGCCAGTCCTTTTTCAAGCAGACGTTGAACGATCGCAATCATCTCTGGCACATGCTGAGTGGCGCGTGGAAAGATATGGGCGGGCAAAATATGCAAGCTGGCCTCATCCTCCAGAAAAGACTGCGTATAGAATTGCGCGATCTGGGCCGAGGTCTTCCCTTCCTTACGAGCCTGCGCAATGACCTTATCCTCGCCCCGATCTAGCATTTCCTGGCGCATATGTCCGACATCAGTGATATTCTTCACATGTAGCACCTGGTAGCCGCGATACTCGAACGCACGGCGCAGCCAATCGGCCATCGTAAAGGTACGCAGATTGCCAATGTGGATATTGCGATAGACGGTTGGACCGCAGGAATACATTTTTATTATGCCCGGTTCGAGGGGAATTATTTCTTCAACTTGTCTGGTCAGCGTATTATAGATTTTCATTACCATCTATCTATTTGTCCTTTATACTGAAGAATGGGCTACTATGTGGATGCTGATGATATGAAAGAAGGTGCAGTACTTCATATTATGATTGTAATCCAATTATTGTCAAGGCGCACATCCTACCGATCATAGTCCTTCTTATCTCATAAAGAAACTATGATCGGCAAATGAGTAGCTTGTCCAACAATTGTATAGAGGCGATTACTGGATGAAACGGCAAGACGATCAAGTCTGACTTGCCCGGTGCGCCGCTATCTGCTCAAGGGCATGTTGTTCCGCTGGCGTCAATTTGGATGTATCGTACAGATCACTACGCACGCTGTCGATATACTCGATAATCTGTTCCTTCGGAAAATCTAATGCGGACAAAGTCAGACTCACGATTTCCAGGCCACCCTCCAATTCTGGTTGAATCACAGCCGTCGCGCCGCGAGCGAAAAGTCTGTGTAATCCTGCCTGAGTAGTTGCACGAACGATAATAGGCACAGCAGGTGATAGACGACGAGCATTCATAACCGCGATCTCAGCCGCCGTCTCATCTGGAATCGTCACCACCACTGCACGTGCTTTATCTACCTGAGCATGGACCAGAATATCAGAATTAGCTACATCGCCATAGAGAGTTGGAATTTGCTTTTGATTCAATTTATGGATGCGTTGCACATTGAGCTCAACTACCAGGCGTGGTATATGTAGCAGACCCAATACTTTAATAATATGCTCGCCTACACGTCCAAAGCCAACGATCACCACATGATCATGATAGGCAACATCGCCAGCAGCCTGTTGATCCGGCAGTTGCTGTATGCGCGCCCAGAGTAAAGGTGCCTTGCGCAGCAACTGTTCAGTCACAGGTAATGTACGGAATATAAAAGGGTTAATAATAATCGACACGATCGCGCCAACCAGCAGGATAGAATACTGCTCCTCGGCCAACAAACCTACTGCCACTCCTGTCTCACCTAAAATAAAAGCGAACTCACCGATTTGCCCGCGTCCCGCCGCCAGAACCAGGGTAGTGCGCTCAGGCCACCTAAAGGCAATACCCATAAGCAAGGTCAGTAAGTATTTGCCCACAATAATAATCACAGCAAGGAGCGCGATCTCGCGTAAATGCCCTAGCAAATGTATTGGATTGACCAGCATACCGATTGAAACAAAGAAAAGCACTGTAAAGGTTTCACGGAACGGCAGAATCTCACTCTCTACCTGCTGAGTTAGAATAGACTCATTAATGACCGCGCCAGCCAGAAAGGCGCCCAGCGCCAGCGAAATCCCAAAGAAGGCCGAGGCCGCGATAGCTGTCCCCAACGCAACCAACACAATCGCAACAATAAAGAGTTCCCGTGAAGCAGTCAGCGAGATCCGACTTAGCAGAACAGGAATCACGCGCGTGCCCGCAATCAACATAATCGTAGCAAAAGCGGCGGCTTTCAATAGCGCTATAGCAACGGTCTGCCAGATAGGCCCGGAGGCATGATATGATAGAGTAGGGATGAGCACCAGAATCAGGACCGTAATCAAGTCTTCCAATACTAACCAACCAATAGCTGCTTTACCAGGCGAAGTATTAAGTAGTCCTTGATCCATCAAATTGCGCAGCATCACCACGGTGCTGGTAGCGATCGGGACCGCCAGACCGACGATGAGGGCGCTGGGGAAAGACCAGCCCCATAATGAGGTCACAAGTACCACCAGGGGAGTAAGGATGAGCAGTTGGAACAAGGCACCAGGAAACGCTATCCGACGCACCTCCCATAGATCTTGGAGTGAAAAATGCAGACCAACGCCAAACATCAAAAAGGCAATACCCATTTCAGCTAACTGCTGGATTGTATTTGTATCACCTATGTAGCCTGGTGTGAAAGGGCTGATCGCTACACCCCCTAACAAATAACCAACCGTCGGTGGCAGTTTTAAAACGCGAGCAACTATACCACCAGCAAAAGCCGCAATCAAAGCAACCGTAATATTCACCAGGATTGGCAAGTCATGCATTAAATTCGTTCCTTCTCGATGTTATGCTAGCAGGCCGACGTTTGGAGTTCCCATGTTGGTCAGAAAACGACCGTTACGTGTGCGACATCTACAAGAAGAATGTACAGGGGTGGTATGATTTTTGAGAGAGATATATAATAATATATTGTATTTGCTTGACAAAAAGCAAGATATTGAAGCTCTGTAAGTGTAGTATATCACATACCAGACCCGAAAAGTGCAAGTGGAATAGCAGAGCCTACCAATATAGCAGCAATAGTAGCAATAATATAGGAACGAAATATGTTACTATACTAAAAGACGCCTTTATCTCACATCGAACAGTTCTATCAAAAACGTGTAGCCTGTGTATCTAAGGTAGATACGATAGTACAATGGAGGTCTATCATGCAGAAGCGCGTTGGCAATGTACGCTGGTGGGTGGCGATTCTGCTCGGTATTGGAATCGTAGTTAATTATTTAGATCGCGTCAACCTTTCAGTAACCACTGTAAGTTTGCAAAAAGAGTTTCGCCTCACTGACCCACAGATCGGTTATATTCTATCTTCCTTTTTGATCTCTTATGCTGTGTTACAGTTGCCAGTTGGAGCATGGCTAGATCGCTTCGGAGTCAAATGGTTAATCCGTATTGGCACGATCATCTGGACCATCGC
This sequence comes from Dictyobacter formicarum, assembly GCF_016587435.1. The sequence continues at coordinate 195,681 of NZ_BNJJ01000001.1, read as the reverse complement.
CACATTTTTAACCGCACTGGTAAGCGGATTTGGACTGATTTTACTCTGTCGTTTATTGCTCGGTATCGGTGAAGCGCCTGCCTTTCCAGGCTCATCTAAAGCCACTGGATACTGGTTTCCAGTCAAGGAACGCGGCCTGGCTACCTCAGCTTTTGACGCCGCAGCCAAATTCTCATCAGTAATCGGCGCCCCATTGATCGCGTTTGTGGTTAGCGTCTATGGCTGGCGAGCAGCTTTTTATGTTACAGCCCTGATCAGTTTAGTATATGGCATTGCCTTCTGGCTGCTTTACCGGGATCCCAGTGAGTCTGGACAATTATCAGCAGAAGAAGCCAGCTATATTAAGGAGGGCGGAGCGCAAGAAGAGAAGGTCGTACCCGCAGCGGGTGGCTGGGCCACTGTCTGGTTTCTCCTTGCACAGAAAAAAGTGTGGGGATTAGCGCTAGGCTTTGCCGCCTATAATTATTCTTTCTATTTATTCCTGACCTGGTTGCCTGGCTATTTACAGAAAACGCTACACATGTCGGTTTTGACCAGTGGCTGGTATACTGTAATTCCCTGGTTCATTGCCACTTTAACCGACATTTTTATCGGCGGAGTACTGGTAGATAGGTTGATTGCGCAAGGCCACGACAATACCAGAGTGAGGCGCACCGTAGTCACGATTGGTATGTTGCTAGGCTTGGCCGTGATTGGGGCAGCTTTTACCACGAATGCCATCGTCGCCACCATCTGGATTAGTATCGCCCTGGGAGGGCTGGCCTTTGCCGCCCCCGTTGCCTGGAGTATCCCTTCCCTGATCGCGCCTAAAGGAACGGTTGGTTCTGTAGGTGGTATTATGAACTTGCTGGGAAACCTGGCGGGCATCGCCGCCCCAATTGTGGCCGGTTATATCCTGCAATACACCAAATCCTTCGCCGCCAATTTCCTGGTTGCCGGAGCCATCCTGATCCTGGGTATTCTCTCCTTCCTGTTCCTTCTCGGTCGGATCGAACAGATCCCTGAACCTGAAAACCTGGTAGAAAGAGTCGGCGTAGAAACCAGAGCCGATAACGAGAGCCGGGTACGCTAATGCTGGCATAGTGAAAGTGCATAGGGTAAATGGCTGATATAAGCGGAAAACCAGGCAGTGTGGTGTTCCGCTTATATCAACTTTTCTGTCCCTTGACAATGCTTTGCTTCATCTGCACTTAATGTTGGATGCAAGCGTCATAAACGAGGAAAAACCAGCTTTTTTCATGTGTTATATGTGTTGATCTCTAAATGAAAGGCAATGCTAATGACGACGCCACATAAGTGGACGATGGACGATGTGTGGTCCGCGAAAAATATGGGTGAGATCGCGCTCTCGCCTGATGGCAGGCGCGTAGCTTTTGTTATGAATAGCCAGCAAAAAGAGAAAAACGACAGCAACAGCACCATTTTTCTGCTATTACTGGACGAGAATGGAGAGGCGCTAGGTGCACCACGGCAATTGACCAGCGGCCTCAAGAACGATAGCCATCCTGTCTGGTCGCCAGATAGCCAACGCCTGCTCTTTAAATCTAACCGTGAGAATGGTAGTCAACTGTGGCTAATTGATACTGATGGGGGTGAGGCCCACAAGCTGACCAATCTACTATATGGTGTAGGTGAAGCCGCCTGGTCGCCGGATGGGAAGCAGATTGCATTCACGGCTCCCACGGCCCCCGATGTCGAGGATGATATATTACTGGGTCGCAAATCGCTGGACGAAGAAAGTAAAAAGAAGCAAGCCGAACAACAGCGCTTACGTCCACGTACGATTACCAGGCTCTGGTATAGGCTGGATGGAGTCGGGCTGTTTGATCGCGTCAGCCACTTATTTGTCATGCCTGCCCCCGAAACCAGCGTCTCTAGCATCGATCCAGCAAGCATACGCCGCCTGACTTCAGGCGATCACACATATGCCCAACCGCAGTGGACACCCGATGGCCAGGAGATCGGCGTCCTGCGCCAGTTAGGTGAACAGGAGGAATTCTTTGGCACCGATCTGTGGACGATCAACGTTGAGACGGCCGAAGGTCGTCGCCTGACGGAAAGCAATCTGGAAATCTCAAGCTACGCCTGGGCGCCCGATGGTAAGTCCGCGGTTGTCGTAGCGGCGGAATTATGGGCCTTCAGCAGTCTGAAGCTATCACGCCTCTACCTGGTGACACGGCAGGGGAATATTGGTGATCGCACCTTATGTATCAATCCAGATTTTGCCTATGATGCCGACATTACCGTGAGGAGTACCTTCGGCACTCCTGGCCCCTATCGTCCTCAATGGAGCAGTGATGGACAGAGCATCTATTTCCTGGCCTCAGCATCTGGCTGCGCGCATATCTACCAACTTGATGTTGTCTGGCGCTCAATGACACAGATCACGCAAGGTACAGAGATTATCCGCTACCTGGCGCTGCTCCCCGATGAACAGAAGATGCTGTATGCGAAAGAGATGGCCGAGCAGCCGTGGGAACTTTATTGCCTGCCACTCTCATCCGAGAAGAGTGAGGAAGCCAGGCGTTTAACCCGGCTGTACGATCAATGGCTTGCCGAAAGACGCTGGGCACTGGTTGAGCATGTAACGTATGCGGGTTCGCAGGGCGATGAGATTGAGGGATGGCTGATACGACCCCTGGATGCACATGCTGGAGAGAGCTATCCTATGATTGTACGCGTCCATGGAGGACCCAACGGGGCTTTCGGCATCGGCGACGTTATGGAGCCTTTGAACCAGTGTCTGGCCGCTCGTGGGTACGCCATCTTCTACTGCAATCCACACGGGAGCACCAGCTATGGCGAAGAATTTTTGAACGGGAGCTTAGGGGACTGGGGAGGAAAAGACTTCCAGGATATCATGCTGGGTGTTGATGAGTGTATCAAGCGTGGCGGGATCGATCCTGAACGGCTGGGCGTCATGGGGGCCAGTTATGGTGGTTATATGACCATGTTTATTGTTGGCCATACAGATCGCTTCAAAGCAGCCGTACCAACGGCCAGCGTCTCTAACCTGCAGAGCTTTGTTGGATCATCTGATATAGGTTTCTGGTTGGCCTGGCAATCCAAAGGCTATCCATGGGATACTGAGTACCAGGATTATTATCGCGAGCGCTCACCCATTTCCTCGGCCATTAAAGTCACCACACCGACACTGATTGTCCATGGTGAAGACGACCTGCGTTGTCCCATCGGGCAGTCTGAGCAGTTTTATGTGGCGCTCAAGACGATTGGGAAAGCGCCGGTCGAATTTATGCGCCTGCCCGCCAGCTGGCATGCAGGAGCTGAAAAGCCAGGCCAGTATTATCTAGCCTGGGAAAGAACCCTGGAATGGTTTAATACCTATCTGGGTGGCCGGTAGGTGCACCCCTTGCGGGATTTTGCCCTCCATGCTCGAAAAAGGAACAATAATAATGATATGTATCAAATTAAAGCGCCCGCAAGGGGCGCACCTACGAGAGCGTTTTCGAGCGGGAAGCAAGCAAGGGGCGCACCTACGAGAGCTCGCTAACGACCAGCGCTTGCTGATGCTGTTGCTGATAGATTGGGGGCCAGGGAATATCAAGCGGTTGCCAGCTTAATCCGGTATCAGTTGAAAAGAAAAGCCCCTTGTTGGTCAAAGTATAGAAATGGCCGGCCTGGTTGGGATGACTAACCAGCACAGGAATGATCGTACCGTGTGCATCAGGTAATCCCTCAGTCACAGCCTGCCAGGGAGCTTCACCCTGTTTGCGGTACACAAACGAGAGCGCCTGTGAGTATCCATGATGAGCTTCTCCTGGCCCTGGTGAGGCCGAAATGAGAATGGTATCAGGGTCCGCCATATCTACGGCTACGCTCCAGAGATAGTGATGCTGCAGCCCTGTATCGGGATAGCGCCAGGTTGTACCAGCATCCAAGCTTTCATTATAGCCATGGCCATTACTGCCTTGCATCCTGCCAAAGCCATCGCCAGCAGCTGAATAAAGGCGATCGGGGACCTGAGGATGTATCACCAGTGTATGCGTATCTAACGGCCCGCCTGGCTGACGATCATCCCAGGTCTGACCGCCATCAAAACTACGGATAAGCGCGCCAGCTTCAACTGCCACAAAAAGGCGACCAGCGACTAATGGATCAGGAGTAATCCAACGTACATGATTTGTATAAGGACGTGGTGGAAAACTCCAGCTTGGGGCGGAAGGAAGATCACGGAGCGCTTTAAGATCCAGCCAGCTCTCCCCACCATCCTCAGAACGATACAGCGAAGTTGGTTCGGTGCCAGCATAAACTACCCCATAGGATCCAGCCTTTTCAGCTGCACTGACCGCCACGGACGTAATTTGCGCGTGAGGAATACCATTATCGTGGTGAACATCCAGTGCCCTGCCAGGGTCTCCAATGGGATGCCAGGAGTTCCCGGCATCCAGGCTCCTCCAAAGGCCGCGACCAAATGTACCGCAATAGAGCCGCTCAGGTTGAAATGGATCAGCTGCCAGACATGTAGTTTGCATGCCAGTTAATTTTGCTTCAGTCTGCCACTTATTCTGCTGCCCTCTCACCACCAGCAATTCTTTTTCCATGGCCAGATACATGTGTAGCATATCACATCATCCTTTCTGTTACTTCGCACTTTAAATGACACAGCAAACATTCAATCTACACATTAGTATGCTCCAGGTTTGTTATTTTTTTTTGTTGCGTTACCTTACATGGTTCTGTGCATATTATAGATGGTGATGTCGACTGTTCTTTTGGACAGTAGACATTGCCTTTTATCCTATCTAATACCTCAAGCTTAAAGGCACAGTCACAGACTTGCACATGTTATAATCTGATCTGTTGTTATAGTATTTTGACTGCCTGATTGCTGATGCTCGCCTGAAACAGATAAAAAGACTATCCAATTGTATGAACGCGCAGAGAAAGTCCAAGATACATTGAAAGGAATAAATGTGAAAGCCCGAGGATTTATTTTAACTCTTTTGACCACTTGTATGTTTGGCCTGGGCGCTGTACTGGGGAAAATAGTAGCTGCTGATATGCAGCCGATGCTAGTTTCGTTTTTGGATCTATTTGTTGGTGGCATACTTTTAGGTATTATTTTACTAATAGCTAAAATACCACTCTGGCCACAGTTGCAGAAGACAGACTGGGTAAATTTATGGTTGCTGGCTGTCATTGGTACCGCGTTACCACTTGTTTGTATTGTGACAGGTCTGGCCCAAACCAGCGCCATTAAAGGCGGCTTTTTGCTCCAGATGCAGGGGCTAATTACTGTTATCTGCGCCATCATTTTTTTGCGCGAAAGAATGGCCTGGAAACATTTCGGAGGCATTGCCTGCCTGTTGTTTGGCAGCCTGCTGGTGATAATTAAAAATTTAGACGCATCGTTGTGGGAAGCATTTAGCCGGGGTGACCTACTAATTGTCGCGGGGGCGGCAGGACTCGGTTATAGCATGATCCCGGCCAAAAAACTTTCAATCAGGATCCATAGTCTGCCGCTGAACGTCTGGCGACTCCTGTTGGGAGCCATCGTACTTTTGCCCTTTCTCTTCATACAGCCTCACACATTCACTTTTACTCTTACCTCTACCTTATTATGGGCCCTGCCCGTTTACATCATCACCAACTTTTGTATTGGCTATATTACGCTACAAGAGGGACTACGGTTTTTGAAAGCCTGGGAATCTGCAGCAATAATGCAGACCATGCCAATTTTTTCAACCATCTTTGCTATATTGTTGCTACACGACACCATTAGCTGGCTACAAATAGTGGGTGGTGCCATCATCCTGATAGGCGGCTTTATCCTGGCTCGTGCCAGTGAAGCGAACAATAAATGAATTGCCTGCTAGACATGTAGCAGGAAACAATTAAAGTGTAGCTGATCTGCACTTTTTATTGTTTTTAATAAGTTAATCAATAATTTCACTGATTATTAACACAAAAGTAACATGTGCGAAAAAATCTATGGTTTTTTTAACCATGCAAGCAAAGCCAGCATATAAGGTATGATACAAAAGAAGAGTTTCAAATGGTTTCGCTGATTGATAGCAACCATGTTGCTCGAGCACGTATTTTTTAGAAAGGCGGTATGCTATGCAGAAGTCAGTCGTTGGTGTTGGTGTAATCGGAGTAGGAGGAGTCAGTGGTTATGTGCATCTACCGGGACTAAAAGCATGTTCGCAGGCTAAAATTGTGGCGCTTTGTGATATAAATGAAGCTTTATTGAAGCAACGGGCAAATGAATATGGTGTTGAGCACATCTATACGCGATACCAGGAATTGCTCGACCGGTCTGATGTTGACGCAGTGGTAATTGCCACACCAACGTTCATGCATGCATCGATTGCGTTAGCAGCAATCGCAGCTGGTAAGCATGTACTGGTTGAAAAGCAGTTAGCCATGAATTATGCCGAGGCCATTCAGATGTATGAGGAGGCCAGGAAAGCTGGCGTACAGACAATGACAGCCTTCACCTATCGTTTTGTACCAGGGATGCGTTACCTCAAGCATCTGCTACGGCGCGGTGACATTGGCACACCAAGGCACGTACGCGTGGCCCGTCTACAAGAGTTCAAAGATACAAGTCTGGGTTGGCGGCAGAAACGTGAGCTAGCTGGCTCAGGCGAAATCGGAGACATGGGAGCCCATCGAATTGATTTCTGCCTGGACCTGATTGGTCCCATTGAGCGTGTAGCTGGTTTAAAGCGCACCTTTGTTCCCCAACGTAGTGGAGCTGATGGTCAACCCATCGCGGCAGACGTTGAAGACTGTGTTGTCTTTATCGCAGAATTTGGGGGAGAGCAAGGAACGATCGCCTCCTTTGATCTAAGCAAAGTAGCGAAAGGCCGCGGTGTTGGAGGCCAGGGACTGGACGAGTTCGAAGTCTATGGCACCGACGGAACCCTGGTTTACCATCTCCATCATCCCCATGAGATCTTAGTCGGTCGTCTAGGTGGCAAACTAGAGACCGTCCGAGTACCTGATGAATTTCTGACCTATCCTGGCTCGTCCCGCCAACCCTTTGAAGGAGAGCCCACCACCACTTTTCGCTACGATCAAGATTTTGCGTTTATACAGGCGATATTAAAAAACAACAGCGAGGACATCCCAACTTTTTATGACGGCATGCGCTGCCAGGCTGTTATCGATGCAGTCGTAACAGCTGCCGAGAGCCGGCAATGGGTTGATGTTATGAAGTATTAATACATTATGTGTTGCAGAAAATGTGATTTTGATTATTTTCTGCAACACATAATAAAAAAGTAGCGCATTGAGCTGAAACACGGCGTCCGCAATTGAAGGAAAAAAACTGTTACTGATTATGAATTCTTGACGTGATAGCAATGTTACATGCGTCCCGATAACAGGCTCAATTAGTGCAAGAGCTTATTTTTGTCTAGATGTAGAGCATGGAAGCATATACTCAACATGGGGAATGCTGATCATGGCTCAAAACAAGCTCGACATTTCCGTGCACAAATCCATACAGCACAGATCTTTAGCGCGTCAAGCAGATCATCTACCACTTCTCCTGTTGCTGACAACCCTGCTAGTCATATTCATTGCCGATTTTACATTTAGCGATCGCCATTTCTGGCTATACACCGTCTTCTACACGCATCTGCATCCCACTCATCGTGCAATCATTCCTGGTGATGTAGGTGAAGCAATGCCGCTCAACCAGATCCAATCTCTACCGCTCGCGCTAGCATTTATGGGCCTGTTTATTATTCTGTTTACCCTTTACTTCTTCGCACTACGTCACTTACCAGGCAAAATAACGCATCGCTTTATTATCCGATCTACTATAGCAATGGGGATTGCCTATTTATTGTTGCCGCTGGTGACTTCGCAGGATGTTTTCTCGTATATCGCCTACGCGCGCATGGCTGTGTTTTATCATCTTAACCCCATGGTTGTGCCTCCTACGGCCATAGAGCCTGACTTTGTCTATGGATTTCTTTACTGGGTGCATCAACCATCCGTCTATGGACCAACGTGGTTAGCCATTACTGCCGGTCTACAGTTATTGGCCACTGCCATTGGCTTTAAATACGTGCTCTCAATGGAAATGCTGCTACGTATATTCGGCTTACTGATGCATCTGGGCTCTACCCAGCTTGTCTGGCTGTTGAGCGAACGTTTTGAGGGGCTAAAATCAGGTCAAGATGAGGCTAACTGGCAAACACGGAAACTGGGCGTCACACTGGCTTTTGCCTGGAACCCATTCCTGTTGCTAGAGGCCTGTGTTAATGCGCATAACGACGGCACAATTCTCTTTTTACTGTTACTCTCACTCTGGTTTCTCTTTCCCCAGACCGAGAATAGCAGACCACCATTTCTGGTAGCTATCGTCCTGCTCGCCTTGATCGCCTGTCTCAAAATCTCTTATATCGTATTGATGCCTGGCATTTTATTGTTCCTTCTATTGCAAGGTACAGCGATCAGCAGTATACGTAGGCGTCTACGAGATGTTGGACTGGCGACGCTGATATATGTGGGGCTGATTATCGCCATTCACGCGCCTTTCTGGGCCAATGGAGCCCTGCTCGATGTCGTTACCATGACGCCATCGGCCTCACGCAATATCAACAGTATTTATGAATTGCTTGTGAATGGCTATGCCCAGTTTAGAGGCATACAACTGACACACAGCATTGATCGCGGCTCACACCTTGAAGTTTTATCGCATATGTTGAGTGCAGTCCTCTTCACATTAATGTATGCAGCACTATGCATTCGCTCATTTCGGCGACCCCAATATATCAACACCTGGCCAGCATTGGTGGCATGGTTAGCCGGCGCGTGGTTACTCTATTGTGTAGTAGGATCACCCTGGTACTGGCCATGGTACGCCATTATCCTCTTTGGTTTGTTTGCCCTGCTAGAAATGACGCAGCAAGAACTGCCCGCTGGCCGCACACCGGTGCACTTTGTCTTTGGCTCGCTGGACGTAGCCTTATTGGGAAGAGCGCTATCGAGCAGCATGGTAGGCTTATATTGTCTATGGATTCTTTATAATCTGTTGCCGAAGCTACAACTTGCCTATCTAACCAGCCTCTGGGTGTGGGGACTACCATTTTTAATTATGGCCATTGTCAGGGCTCGCACCCGCCTCAAACAGAAACCTCTCTATACAGAGCCCTCTTTATAGCTATTAGCAAACGGATAAATATAGACATAGTAGAACACAAAGCATGATAGACTGGTTGTAATGCAATTACACCAGTTTATAAGATATTATCGCGCCATCTGAAAAAGCCGCCACCAATGAGCTATTGCTGCCTGCCTGTGTTGTAGCAATAGAATTTAAAGATGCCAGGGTATCGTCGCCATTTTTGATCAGGTAAGGTTCGCCTGCTTGAGGCAGCCAATGGTAAATATCTCCATTAGCCAGAGCGATAAAGACATCGAATGTTTGTTTTCCATAAGCAATATCAACCACTCTGTCTGGGAGCAGATAATCATAGCGCGTGTGCCCTTTAATATCTCCAAAATGAATTGTATTGCGCGTAATCAGGATAATTGGATCGGAGCTGTCTGCTTGCCAACCCAACAGGATCGGAACAGATCTAGCAAAAGATACATCTGCGACGACCTGCTGATCTCTGGCTTGCCAGACGCTATAGCCAGCAGATTTGGTAACAGAAATAATCTGCTCACCATCTGGCGACCAGGCCAATTGATTAGATGTAAATTCTAAATTTGTGTTTACAGGTTTAGGAGGATAATGACCTATATCTAAAACTTGTAGCTGCTCTTGCTCAAATTGAAATACATGAGTCGTGCCGGTATAATTGCTCACTGCCAGGAGGTATTCTTTCGGTGACCAGGCCAGGGTATAAAGCAATGTTTTTGGGCCTGGCTGTGGTGATGTATTGTTACTATAAACCAATATTGGACTGGACAAGGTTACTTGAGGTGTAGTAGCACCTGTCCCAGTCATGATTTCTACAATGTAAATTGCTTTTTTTGTGCTACAAGCCAGATATTTCCCATCAAAAGACCAGGCCAGCATCATAATAGTATCGGAAGAGACTGGTATGCTAGCCAGAACTGAGGCATTGGTGGCATCCAGCAGCCGTACCACACCATGGATGTTGCCCGAAGCGAAAAAGTGACCGTTGGGCGCATAACGAACAGCATTGACCTCTCCCTGATCTTGCTGATGATGTGTTGCTACCGATGTGTTCGCCGTATGCTGATCATGAGGTGGAGGTGGATAGCCTACTATGTAGCTTCCGATACCTGTAGCAGTTGCACCCACTATCCCTAATAACAGCAATCCTTTCAACACAGTACGGCGGCTAGTATTGGAAACTGGCACAGATATTTGTCTCTGTTGTTGTCGTTGACCACTAGTACCACCCACACTCCCCATGCCAGCAGAGTTTTGATCATAGTAGGCAGGGCCACTGATTTTTTGAGCGTGTTGTTGGAGATGTGTTGCAGGTTGCTGTTGATTAACAATGGTTTGTAGCTCGGCCTGAACGGCTTTTATGCTGGCAGGTCGTTTTTTCCGCATCCATAGCAACCATGAGCTGGAGCAGAGTATTCAGCTGCTCCAAACCACCAGCGCCATAGAGTTGTAACGGAGTAAAACGGAAAGGATGTTCAGAGGGATCAATGCCTGTTAGCATCTGATGCAGCAAAGCACCCAGGCTATAGATATCGGCGGCCGGCGTCGTCTGTGCTTTACCATATTGTTCTGGAGCGGCATAACCTGGAGAGCCAAAGAGCATCGTATCCTTAGATTGACCAGGTTTAAAATGGCGGGCGATACCAAAATCAATGACATAGAGCTTACCTGTGGGCGTACGCATAATGTTGCCCGGTTTAAGATCACGAAAAATAACTGGCGGCTGAAGTGTATGCAGGTAATCCAGTACTGAGCAAAGCTGCATAGCAATATCAAGTACCTCAGAAAGTGGTAGTGTGCGTATCATCTCAGGATTATCTGGATGGTGTAAATAGATTTCCAGCGTTTCGCCCTCAATAAAATCCATTACCAGATACCAGTTTTCCTGATCAGTAAAATAATCTAGAATACGAGGTAAATGCGGATGAGACAGACGTGACAGAATTTGCACCTCGCGATTGAAACCATCCGTAGCCTCAATGATTTCCTGGGCAGTCAAGCCCCGGAGCGTAATCTGTTTGAAAGCAACATATTGGTTGTGGGTATGCGTATCCCGAGCTTTATAGACCGCTCCAAAGCCACCAATTCCAGATTTATGGAGCAACTGATAGCGAGCGTGCAGCAACTTTTCAGCCCCAACCAGCGGTTCTGACTGATTTAACTCATAATTGCACGCAAAACAATACCTGGAACTAGCATCATTGGCTGCTCCGCACTGCGAACAATAAAGTTGTGTAGAATCCATCCTCACATCCTTGCTAAAGCTAAATTCTAGCTATTAACGCAATCCATTAGCAGACAAAAATAATAGTAGCCACAATATATAGACGTACTATAGTGCAGATTTGTACCCGAAAAAGTAAGTAATGTTGGAGCCTGGAAAAACTATTAAGCAGAGAAATGGGGCAATAGAGGTTGAGGTAAACGAAGTCAATAAGTCATAGCAGACGTTCTATATATTCACGCTGTATAGAACGCCTATCTATTAAATAAAAATAATTTAGTGACACCCGATGGGGATCAAAAAGCGCTTACGCCACTGGAGAGACGGATGTAGCGGGAGCTATAGTAGAGACGGAAGCGACAGGAACCACTTCCAATAGTGCGCAGCGCCCTCGCATTTTCGTTGAAAGCATATCTGACTGCTCTTCGGTACAGATTAAGCTATAAACACGATAAAGCTGATCCGCGTAGGATGTGAAGCTACCAATAATGTCTTTGAAACACTGTTCCAAATATTCTATTTCTTTATGAACTTTGCGTGTGTTCGAAGTATCCATAGGAACAATCAACTGCATTTGATAGTGTGTCATGGGTATATGTTCTCCTCTAGCTTAGCAGCCAAATAGATTACATGCTGGCTGTGATGCCTACAAATAGTGTGAAGTGGTCTGACACCAGTGAGTAGGTACTACTCAGGTTTGCCATGAGTAGCAATCGGCAAGGCATTAATCGCCAGCAATTTGTAAATGACATAGATAAATGGAAGGAGAGGAGATAGACAGAGGGGGTAACAGGCAGTTAGCCATCTATTCAGATTCACTATGGCGAGGCGCTCAGGCGCAAAAGTAGTTACCATAACCAGATCTGTATTCCTCTCGGCTAAGTCTTAGTGTTGCAAACCTCACTCTATGCACAAAAAAGGCTGAAAGAAATCGCGGGAGCCTCCCGTCTGTGGGCGGCTTTATTACACTCGCTTCTTGATAGAAGAGGCACCTATGCCGGAGAGTATGATCAAAGACTACTGTGCTACCTGGCACATTATTAACAAATGGCTGGCTGTTCTTCGTTGATTGTTCGATGTTGGGTTAACTATAACCAAACAGATGGATAGTATTTGTGGGAACCCAATCAGGTTGCATTCCCATTGTTTCGTTTGTCAGTATAGAATAACACGTCTCACGTTCTTATTCAAGATCTAAACATAGAAGTTTTTATACAATAAAGTTACTGGCAATAAAAAACACCCGTGTGGGCAGGTGAGACGGCGACTTCCTATTTTCCCACGCAGTTGCCCACGCAGTATCATCGGGGATGAAGAGCTTAACTTCCGTGTTCGGGATGGGAACGGGTGTGCCCTCTTCTCTACAGTCACCAGCTCACCTGCACATACAGGTGTTCTTGACGAAATGAATAATATAATACCTTTGCGCTTTTGTCAACCTCCAAATAATTTAGAAATCAAGAATATATCTGGTTTTTATATTTTTCTGTAACGCCAAAGATTCAAGGTTCGAAGGCCCTGAAGCAAATTTTTGTTGCCCTGAAAAACAGGCCAAAAATTGCTTGACAAAACTTTGTCCCTTATGGCATAATCATTGGGCTGTCGAAATGAGACAATCACCTGATCTCCAAAAGATAAGTGCTCCTGTCCCTTCGTACTGTCCGTGCCACATTAAAGTGGCTCCTCTGGAATGTGAATAACTCCCGTTGAGTAGCTTGATTTTTATCTTAATGAAAATTACAAAACTCTTTGGGCAGGTTGCTGTGAATATACTCAAAGCAACTCGGATCACGAATTTCAGAAGCAAGCAAATTTCCTCTGGAAAACCGCTTGACAAACTACAACGGATATGCGATACTACAGCACACGAGACAAGCGAACGAAAAAAGAACAAACGCTTGTCCACTGGTGAAACAACGGTTTTATCAGCCGGGTACCTTGACAACTGAAGAGTGGAAAGCAGAACAGCAACTGGAACAACAATACAATGCACCAGTTCCTGTCAATTCGGTCCCAGCGCAGTTCCCCTGCGATGGTGACCATAGAATCTGCGAAACATGCCAATGTTATGTAACTTGGCCATGATCGCAACTTACCATGCTGTTTCACATATCTTGCAGAGATATGTGTTTATAAAAACAACTGGATGGCGAGTTTGATCCTGGCTCAGGATAAACGCTGGCGGCGTGCCTAACACATGCAAGTCGAACGCCCTTAGCAATAAGGGAGTGGCGGACGGGTGAGCAACACGTGGGTTATCTGCCTCCGGGTGAGGAATACCGGCGAGAAATCGCCGACAATACCGCATACGCTCGGCAACGAGCAAAGCTCGCAAGAGCGCCCGGAGATGAGCCTGCGCTCGATTAGTTGGTTGGTGGGGTAATGGCCTACCAAGGCGACGATCGATAGCTGGTCTGAGAGGACGATCAGCCACACTGGGATTGAGAACGGCCCAGACTCCTACGGGGGGCAGCAGTGAGGAATTTTCGTCAATGGGGGCAACCCTGAACGAGCAACGCCGCGTGCAGGATGACGGCCTTCGGGTTGTAAACTGCTTTTCTCTGGGACGAGAACGGACGGTACCAGAGGAATCAGCCTCGGCTAACTACGTGCCAGCAGCCGCGGTAATACGTAGGAGGCGAGCGTTGTCCGGAGTTACTGGGCGTAAAGCGCACGCAGGCGGTCAGATAAGTCTGTGGTGACAGTCGTCGGCTCAACTGACGAAGGACGATGGAAACTGTCTGACTTGAGGGCTTCAGAGGGACACGGAATTCCGGGTGGAGTGGTGAAATGCGTAGATATCCGGAGGAACACCAATGGCGAAGGCAGTGTCCTGGGAAGCACCTGACGCTCAGGTGCGAAAGCTAGGGGAGCGAACAGGATTAGATACCCTGGTAGTCCTAGCCGTAAACGATGACCACTAGACGTTGGGGGTATCGACCCCTTCAGTGTCGCAGTTAACACAGTAAGTGGTCCGCCTGGGGAGTACGGTCGCAAGATTAAAACTCAAAGGAATTGACGGGGACCCGCACAAGCAGCGGAGCGTGTGGTTTAATTCGATGCAACGCGAAGAACCTTACCAAGGCTTGACATGGACCTGCACCAGCCGTAACGGGCTGTCTCTTCGGAGCGGGTTCACAGGTGCTGCATGGCTGTCGTCAGCTCGTGTCGTGAGATGTTGGGTTAAGTCCCGCAACGAGCGCAACCCCTGTCGTTAGTTGAACTTCTCTAACGAAACTGCCATTTCAAAATGGAGGAAGGCGGGGATGACGTCAAGTCAGCACGGCCCTTACGCCTTGGGCGACACACACGCTACAATGGTCAGGACAAAGAGTTGCCAACCCGCGAGGGGGAGCTAATCTCGTCAAACCTGGCCTCAGTTCAGATTGGAGGCTGCAACCCGCCTCCATGAAGTTGGAGTTGCTAGTAACCGTAGGTCAGCACACTACGGTGAATACGTTCCCGGGTCTTGTACACACCGCCCGTCACACCACGAAAGTTGGCAACACCTGAAGCCGCTGGGCTAACCCTTCGGGGAGGCAAGCGTCGAGGGTGGGGTCAGTGATTGGGGTGAAGTCGTAACAAGGTAGCCGTACCGGAAGGTGCGGCTGGATCACCTCCTTTCTAGGGAGCTTGAACAACCGTTTATGGAAGCCATAAACACACGAGGTTGTTCCACTTCCAGGTCGAACAGGACACGGTCGCTGTGTTGCCAGAAGCGAAGCTGGTTTCCACTCTTGAGCTGTTGGGGTACAGCGTCTGCTCTCAGGGGAGTATGATGACCAACAGTGCACCTGAACAACTGAAGATAGTATTCCTTCAATTTTGCTGAGCGATCAATGCCAGCCAGAGTTGAAGCAGAGGATCGATTTGTTCGATTTAGAACAAGTCAAAGCATTCAGAGACATGATGTAGATCTGAACGAAGAGAACAAGCTACACAGAGTACGAGGTGGATGCCTTGGCGCTAAAGACCGAAGAAGGACGCGGAGACCGGCGAAACGTTCGGGGGGAGCTGCATACAAGCGATGAACCCCGAGAATCCGAATGAGGCAACTCCTCCAGAGTGATGTCTGGAGACCGCCTGCTGAACACATAGGCAGTGACGGGGGGCAGTGGGTGAACTGAAACATCTCAGTAACTCGACGAACAGAAATCAACCGAGATTCCCGTAGTAGTGGCGAGCGAACCGGGAAGAGCCCAAACCAGTGGTTCTTCGGAACCAGTGGGGTTGTAGGACCGACAACAAAGGACCCTGGCTTACTTGAACACGCTGGAAAGCGTGACCAGAGCGAGTGAGAGTCTCGTAGAGGACGAGCGGGGGGACTGGGTCGGGATCCTGAGTACCACGAGACACGTGCAATCTTGTGGGAAGCTGGGGGGACCACCCTCCAAGGCTACACATCTTTAGCGACCGATAGCGAACAAGTACCGTGAGGGAAAGGTGAAAAGCACCCCGAGAGGGGGATGAAAGAGACCCTGAAACCACGTACTCACCAGCAGTCAGAGGCCACTGTAGCACGAGCTACTAAGGGCTGATGGCGTGCCTTTTGTAGAATGATCCGGCGAGTGCATCGTCGTAGCCTGGTTAACCAGCGTTAAAGCTGGGGAGCCCCAGGGCAACCGAGTCTGAAGAGGGCGGATGTTGTGGCGATGCGACCCGAAACCGTGTGAGCTATCCATGAGCAGAGTGAAGCGGATGTGACAGTCCGTCGAGGCTCGCACCCACCAGTGTTGCAAAACTGGGGGATGACTTGTGGATAGGGGAGAAATTCCAATCGAACACGGAGATAGCTGGTTCTCCCCGAAATGTATTGAGGTACAGCTGTATGTTACACTATCCTGGAGGTAGAGCTCTGAATGGGCTAGGGGCCTCGTGCAGGTTACCAAACCCAAGCAAACTGCGAATGCCAGGACAGCATGCATGCAAGTGAGACGGCGGGGGCTAAGCTTCGTCGTCAAAAGGGAAACAGCCCAGACCATCGGCTAAGGTCTCCAAATCCATGCTTAGTGTTAAAGGGGGTCACAACGCCCAAACAGCCAGGATGTTGGCTTAGAAGCAGCCACCATTTAAAGAGTGCGTAATAGCTCACTGGTCGAGTGTCGTGGCACCGACAACGTATCGAGGCTCAAGTATGGTACCGAAGCCATGGAATCCATCGCAAGGTGGATTGGTAGGGGAGCGTTCTGTTGGGCAGAGAAGCCAGACCGCGAGGACTGGTGGAGCGAACAGAAGTGAGAATGCCGGAATGAGTAGCGTCATGTCTGTGATAACCAGACACACCGAATGCCTGAGGGTTCCTGGGCACCGTCAATCGTCCCAGGGTGAGTCGGGTCCTAAGCCGAGGACGTCACAGTCGTAGGCGATGGAAAGCAGGTCAGAGATTCCTGCACCGGAGATGCTCGTTAGGAGCAATGGGGGGACGCGGTAAGGAAGGTGAGCCCATCGATTGGACAGGATGGGTCTGTGCGCTGAAGTGCGAAGCCGAGGCAAATCCCGGTTTCCTGTGCATGACACGTGCAGCGAGCGGACGACAAGTCCGCGGAAGTCATCGGCCCCTAGGCCGCCAAGAAAAGCCTCTCGCCAGAGTCGTCTCCGCCCGTACCGCACACCGACACAGGTAGGCAGGGGGAACACTCCCCAGGTGATCGAGCGACCCTCTGTTAAGGAACTCGGCAAATTGACCCCGTACCTTCGGAAGAAGGGGTGCCCTAGTAGCTTTCAGGTTTGCCTGGGGGTGAGGGGGTTGCAAGAAATTGGCTCAACCGACTGTTTACCAAAAACACAGGTCTCTGCGAACGCGCAAGCGGAAGTATAGGGGCTGACTCCTGCCCAGTGCCGGAAGGTTACGAGGAGCGGTGTGCGTAGCTGCGAATCTAAGCCCCGGTGAACGGCGGCCGTAACTATAACGGTCCTAAGGTAGCGAAATTCCTTGTCGGGTAAGTTCCGACCCGCACGAAAGGAGTAACGAGTTGAGCACTGTCTCGACAGAGGACTCGGCGAAATTGAAGTACCCGTGAAGATACGGGTTACCCACGACAGGACAAAAAGACCCCGTGGAGCTTTACTACACCTTGACCCGGAAACGAGGCAGAGCGTGCGTAGCATAGGTGGGAGTCGGAGAACCTATCCTTGTGGGGGTAGGGGAGACAGCAGTGAAATACCACTCTCGGTGTGTTTTGTTTCTCACACGTCACCGTGAGCCGGGACGTGGACAGGATCAGGCGGGTAGTTTGACTGGGGCGGTCGCCTCCCAAAGAGTAACGGAGGCGCCCAAAGGTTCCCTCAGGGTGGATGGACATCACCCATGAGAGTGTAAAGGCACAAGGGAGCTTGACTGCAAGACGGACAGGTCGAGCAGGGACGAAAGTCGGGCTTAGTGATCCCACATTCCCGAGTGGAAGGAGTGTGGCTCAACGGATAAAAGCTACCCCGGGGATAACAGGCTTATCTTGCCCAAGAGTTCACATCGACGGCAAGGTTTGGCACCTCGATGTCGGCTCGTCGCATCCTGGGGCTGGAGTAGGTCCCAAGGGTTGGGCTGTTCGCCCATGAAAGCGGCACGCGAGCTGGGTTCAGAACGTCGCGAGACAGTTCGGTCTCTATCCGTCGTGGGCGAAGGAGAATTGAGGGGCGTCATCTCCAGTACGAGAGGACCGAGATGGCTCGACCGCTGGTGTGCCAGTTGGCCTGCCCGGGCCAGAGCTGGATAGCTATGTCGAGAAGGGATAAGCGCTGAAAGCATCTAAGCGCGAAGCCGCACCCAAGACGAGTTCTCCCATTCTCTGCGGAGAATCAAGATCCCAGGAAGACGACCTGGTAAATAGACGACACGTGGACACCTGGTAACAGGCGGAGCGAAGTCGCCCTAATGATCGTACGGCTTGTTTCACCATTGTATCTTCATCGTGGCTCAAGAATGCGAGCCCTCTGCTTCACGCTTTGGATGGCAGCGCGCTCGGCAAAATTGAGGGAATACCATTTCCAGTTGTTTTATGGGGACATAGCTTAGTTGGTAGAGCGTCGCCTTTGCACGGCGAAGGTCAGGAGTTCGAATCTCCTTGTCTCCACCACCAAAAGAGGTAAGTAGCCTGATAGGTTCACTTATCTCTTTTTTTGTCAAAAAAACTAGCCCGGAATATTTTAATCGTTGATGTAGTTTTCACCTATATAGGCAAACAAACATAGATGGAATATATCAAGGGAGAGTGTTAGTATCATGTTATCTATTCCTCGTGTGGATGCCCACATGCTTAAGTTTTCGCAATCGTGTGTTCTTGTACTGGTTGGACTGAGTTTTCTTTTAAATCTACCTATCCTTGTACTTATCACTGGTCTGGCTCTCGCTCTCAGTGCTATCTTTCCCGCAGCCAGTCCATTTAAATTTGTTTATCGTCAGGTGATTGTACGTGCAGGCTGGCTAAAACCGCGCCTGGTTGAAGATGATCCAGCGCCACATCGTTTCGCCCAGGGAGTTGGTGCTACATTTCTACTGGCAGCCAGCATTCTTTTTTTCCTGACGTCAGCTACACTAGCGGGTTGGATTCTCACAATCATCGTGTTTGTACTGGCCGCGATCAATGTATTCGTTGGCTTTTGTGCTGGTTGTTTGGTCTACTATTATCTTGGGCGCTGGGGATTAATGCCACGCGTACGGTATGATGGTGGTTTCCGTTGGAGAGGCGTCTAAGCCATGGCTGATTTTTCACTGCGGCTGATAATATTATTGTTGGTGTGTGTGCTGGTTGCTATTATTGTAGTTTCCGGACGCATACTGGTTGCCCGGCGTCGTCAGCAAGCGTTGGCGGCTGAGCCTCTGTCCATTGATTCATCTGGCAAGGACGGAGATGAGCCCCTGGTGCGTATCCTGGCCTTTAGTAGTGAAGATTGTCGCCAATGCCATACACTACAGCAGCCAGCCCTTGAACGCCTGCTAAAGCAGAGTGGTGGTGACAGAATAGAGGCGGTGCATGTGGATGCGGTTACCCAACACGATCTGACGGAGCGTTACAAAGTGTTGACCGTGCCCACGACAGTCGTACTTGATACTGAAGGTAATGCGCATGCCGTCAATTACGGTTTTGCTAATACGCAAAAATTGCAAGAGCAAATAAATGCAATCCTGGGCGTCTCAGTTTCCTGAGACGAAAATAGAACTAAAAGAGCATCGATATAGCAAAATATCGATGCTCTTTTAGCTGATTTGACCACAAAATGATTAATATGCTTATCGCTCATGCATGACCGAGCACATCCAGCGCCCGGACAACTCCCCGGCGCACGTCTGCGTTTGAATCGTTCCGGAGAGCAATGAGAGGATCGATCGCTCGCGCATCACCAAAATCAGCCAGAGCATAGGTTACCTTCATGCGATTTATATTATCTGGATCGCTCAGCGCAGCAATGAGAGGATCAACCGCTCGCGTATCATTCAGCATGACCAGGGCATCAATGGCATATGAGCGGATATGACGATCCGGATCACGCAGGGCCGTAATCAGAAAATCAAAAGACCGGAGATCACCCAGACGACCCAGTGCAGAGATTATACGCGTGCGCATGTATATTTCCATATGTGCATATGAATCCGCATTGTTATATAGGGCGATGAGAGGAGCGATGACCCGCGCATCTCTCAAAAAACCTAGAACCGAGATCACTCTTATAAGAACGTCGGTATTTGTATCGCTGAGAGCAGCAATAAGAGGCTCAACGATCCGCGCATCCCTTGAGAAACTCAGGACATCAACCACTCCCTGACGAACAAGTATGCTTGGATCCAGTAGGGCAGTGATTAAATAGGGGATAGCGCGTGTCTGATCTAGCTTATCCAGTGTTTGGAGGGTGAGCAAGCGGAGACGTGCGCTGCTGTTCGTTACCAGTGGAGCGAGTGCCGCAAACGCTCGCGGATCTTTGAGTGTGCCCAGCGCTTTGATAGTGGCTCTGCATACCTGGTACTCGGAATCATTGAGCAGCGGCAATAATGCGGTATACGCCTGGGCCCGCTCACTACGACGGCGTACAATGCTTTTGATGGCCTGCAGGCGTACCTGGCTATCTGGATCCGTTAACTCAGTGAGCAGCGTAGTGAAAGGGATGTGGGATGTCATGATGAAATATGTACAATCCTTCCATGGATAATTTTTTAATGCTTCTACTCTTCTATTCTTTCCACTTGTTCCAGCTCTGGCAAGGCTGGAGGACCATTGTCGTACCCTGTGTTCATATCTCTGGCGTATCCAGGACCTTTGAAGCAAGCGTCTATATTTTCATCTGCACTTAATCATATACCTTCATACTAGAGCCAGGCACGGGATGGAACAACACATCCATCCGCATTGAAATCCAACCGTAGAAAGAGTCCTATTGCATGAATATGAACATGGCACATATCCATATTATATTGAACCATATTCCGATCCTTGGTACTGCGTTTGTTGCCCTCGCATTTTTAATTGCTTTGATTTTTAGAAATGTTTTTCTCCAGAAGCTTTCTCTCTGGTTTCTGGCGCTTGCCGCTCTGTCTACCGCGGCCGCCTACTTAACTGGTGATGGTGCAACTCATATTGTAGAGAGCCTTAACCATGCGTCTCCCATTTTGATACATGATCACGAATCGATGGCGCGTATCAGCCTGATCATCATGTTTTTCACCGGTATTATTGCGCTCTTTGGAATCGTATTCTACACACGCAAGCCGGCGCTTCCCCGTTATCTCCAGGTGATAGTGATGGCTATCCTGATTATTAATACAGCTGTACTGATATATGTAGGATACCTGGGCGGTCTGGTCAGCCATCCCGAAATTCGCTCGTTCCTGGATGCGCCCCAACACTTAGCTCTGCTCTTCTAAGAAGTGTATTAGGAGGAAATCCTGCTTTTAGCACACTGAACTGTTGAGGGCAGGATTCCCTCCTATTCCTATGCTAAATTACGCGGATCGGGCACTCCCACTGGATTTGGCATTGGCACGCCACCTTGTTCAAGGATTTGTATGCTGAACTTTTTCATGAGTGACAGCAGCCGCTCAAATTTGTTTTCTCCCAGGGCTTGCCAGGGAGGCAGAGCCAGTTCGTCCGTGACCTGTTCAATGTGGCGACGCCTGTTCTGCCCTTCAGTGGTTAGCGTTCCCGTCTGATCTAGCCAGCCGCGCTGTATGAGCCGCTCCTGCGCGGCCCGCCAATCCTCGTCGCTCCAGCCTCGATTGGGCTGAATCGCCTCACGTGTCAGGGTGCCTTTGCCCACCATAGTGAGGTGAGCCTCGCAGCCATCGACGTTCTCGGCCAACAGCGCCGCAATATGTCCATCACCACGAAATTCCCGTAAGAGGGTGGTAGCATGCCAGAGGGCCAGGTGCGACTGTTCAGGCCATGGCAATGAGGCATGTCCCGCGAACAGCGGACGACCGGCAACTGAGCAGGCGCCCGCTGCTATCTTTGCCAGTTCAGCCGCTTCCGCGAGCTCTGCTGAAGCGATAATGTTGTCTCCCAGCAAACGGCGCAGGATGACATCCGCCGCATGCTGGCGTGCGGATAGGATCTTCTCTGGTGTGGAGAAGCGCCAGGCGTCAGGAATCGCACGCGCGACCATATTGGGATGGAAGTTATAGAACGTAGCGGTCACCACTGAAGCAGGGACCGGCCCCATCGCCGCCGCCCGTGAGGCAAAGTAGCCCATCCAATATCCCTTTAAGCCTGCTTCACTGTAGGCGGCTCGCGCTTCTGGAGCAAAATAGATCACAGTGTGATAGGGCTCCATCATTGTCCAGGCTAAACGCGACGGATGTTTATCTGGATCTTCAGATTGCATGGTCAACATCGTACCCATTTTAACTCTCCCTCTTTACTATTGTAGTAATTTCCTCAGAACAAGTATATATTCCCGCTCTGTATCTAGATAGTGGAGATCTTATTCCTATTTCATCTTCTAATATATTTCTCTGGAAACCTGGTGTCAAAAGAATGTTTGAATAGTCATTTATTCCCAAGTATGCGTCTTTTTATAAAATTAGCGCTATATTTTTATTATGCATCACTATATGCTTATGTATAAATTTATTTTGAATGGATACAAAAAATGTTACAAAGAAAAGGATTTTCAATCACCGCTCCTACCAGAGTTGCGTGGAAGGATGCCATATGGGTGTTTGTTGTGAACCGGTTTGTTATTCTGGTCTTGACATTTTTGGGCCTGTCGTTATTTCCAGGCAATCAGACATTAACTCCATTGAATTGTTTTATCCAGAGACGAGCATGCATAAAATCCTGGATGCACTACGATGTTTTGTCATATATTGCCATTGCAGACAAGGGATACGTTGCCAGTACCGCCAGGCAAACCGCCTTTTTCCCACTTTATCCCACGCTTTTACGGCTTCCAGGCCACTTGCTAGGTGGGTCGATAGGAGATTATTATATTGCTGGTCTGCTGATTTCAAATCTCTGTTTCTTTTTCGCGCTTATTGTATTGCAACTGCTTATTTCTGACCTGTTTGACGAATCGACGGCGCGCAAATCCCTATTCTACGTCGCTTTTGCACCGTATGCGCTATTCTATTTTGCCGGTTATACCGAATCCTTATTTCTGTTTCTCTGTTTGATGACGTTCTTCTTTTTATCACGGGCCCAGAAAGACAATAGCGTGCTTTCCTGGTGGCTTGCTGGCCTTTCTGGACTTCTTACAGCCCTGTCGCGGTCTCAGGGATTACTCTTAATGCTCCCTTTTTTTGTTGTTTATGTCCAGCATTTTTTCTTTACGTACCGCTTTGCTGAAACAAGCTGGCGGCAAAAGATCCTGGCGTTTTGTCCTCTGGCTCTGATCCCTCTAGGGTTGGGAATCTACATGTTCTATTTATGGAAAGCTTTCCACGATCCATTTCTTTTTAGCTCTGCGCAACACCTGTATTGGGGACGATTACCACTTACATCACCATTGACCACGTTCCGTTATGTTATCAAGGCCTGCTTCATTCCATCGCCCCTCCAGATCCTGAATATACTCAATCTGATTAGTGTTCTCATTCCATTGGGAACGCTTCTCATTGGGTGGAGGCGTATTCCGCTGCACTACAATCTTTTTGCGCTTGTTCTTATTATATTCGCAACCCTGTATCCACTGGGAACTGATAATGCTCTGACATCGGTCCCACGCTTCATGACGGTAGTGTTTCCCGTAACTATCATTTTTGCCAGCATTAAATGGCCCCGTTTCGATCATGCATATCTGGCGCTTACACTTCCCATCTTTGCTCTAAATGTTTTTCTTTTTGTTAACCATTATTGGGTTGCTTGAGGAGTACCAGAACAAAAAAGCAGTTTCCGTACGGAAACTGCTTTTTTGTTCTGGTACTTCCGGATAGAGAGCAGGGGAAATTATGCATAATACTGGCATTACTTCTGCTATAGATATATGCTATATTTCCGATATGGTTTTTTGTGACACTGCAATTGCGAATGAGTGATTCAGGTTATTGGGGGATGGTAGAGGATGCGTTGATGCATTTTTGTTTTGCGTTGATACAGGTATATGCAATAGATCGGGTTGTTTTCCATTAAGAGGAGTCGGGATCTATGAGAGATTCTAAACAGGGCGGCCCACGCAGAGCTCCTAACCGCAGAGGGATAATAGCTCTGATTATTGGTATAGTGGCAATTATCTTGCTCTACTTATATGCCAATCGTCTGATCACTGTACCAGGATCGGTACAGATAGCGACCGGGCCACAATTAGCGTCGGTGACAGCTGGTAGCCAGACCAGTGTGGTCTGTGAGGTCATTTCCTCTTCATCTAATAACTCGCTGGAAGGGTATGTGCTGGAGCGAGCTAATAATGGTTCATATCAGCGTACCAACAATATTGTGCATGTTGTCTGGGGAGCTAAACAGCAAGTCAGCGTTGGGCGCAATCAGGATATTCATCAGGGAGCGATAGTGCAGGCCGATGGTCATGTGGATGCGGCAAAGGTATTGCACGCCGATCAACTGTCGGTGATAACCAATTTTATAAAGTTGCAGTAGGTTAGAATGAGCTGGAAGTGCGCCCAGCGCACTTCCAGCTCATTCTAAAAGAAAGTCGCAGGCGCGTCAGCGCATTTCCGGACGCTCTGCAATGCGACTGGTTTCTGTCAGGTGAAAGGTAGCGTGGGCATGGATGTCATGAGAAGATGAGCCCACAAGGACTTCAAACTCCCCGGCCTCGGCAACCCATTGATGGGCCAGGTCATCGTAATAGGCTAGCGCTGTACGATCCAGCTCAAACGTGAGTGTTTGGCTCTCGCCTGGCTCTAGCTGCACTTTAGCAAAGGCTTTAAGCTCTTTTTCTGGCCGGTGCAGGGTTGATTTGACGTCCCGTACATAAAGTTGCACGACCTCTTTGCCTGCCCGCAGTCCAGTATTTGTGACTTGAATAGTTGCTCGCAAGGTCCCATCAGGCTTTAAACTTTGTGTACTGAGCTCAATATTAGGAGCATAATCGAAGGTCGTATAGGAAAGACCAAAGCCAAAGGGGAAGAGTGGCGCGATCTTCTTCTTGTCATAATAGCGATACCCGACAAACAAGCCTTCGCCATAATGGACACGGCCATTTTCGCCCGGATAGTTGATGTAGGCTGGATTATCCTCAAGCCGCTGCGGAAAAGTCTGTGGTAGCTTGCCCGATGGATTGACCTCCCCAAACAGCACATCCGCGATAGCATTACCACATTCCTGGCCTGGATACCAGCATTGCAGGACGCCAGCAACTTTGTCGAGCCAGGGCATGGTGATCGGCGAACCAGTGTTAAGAACGACAACCGTATTTTTATTGACCTCAGCAACCTTCTCGATCAACTCGACCTGCTCGGCCATTAAATCCATATCGGGCCGATCAAAGCCTTCGCTCTCCCATTCGCCATTCAGGCCAGTAAAGACTAATGCTACATCTGACCTGGCGGCCAGCTCGACAGCGTGGCTCCGCGCATCAGTCGATGTTGGAGCCAGCATACCCACGCGTACAGCCGCGATGGGGGCCGCTTCCTCATCTTTGGCATACTCGATTGTCAGCGTATAGTCCTGTCCGGCTGTGAGCTCAATTGAAGTTGTGGCCTCTGTGCTACCCATGCCAAAGTAGGTTTGCCCGGGAACCTGTTGATCCCAATTGTCGATTAACTCTTTTCCATCGATATATAGTTTGCTCAAGCCAGCACTGGCCAGGCTAAAGGTATATGATCCTGTCTTCTGAGGCCGAATACGGCCGGTAAAGCGTGCCGAAAAGTGATGTAGATCAATTTTATCGGCGACCGATCCAAACCAGGTCATCTCTGAACGGGTGATGTGGGCGGTCTCATCAACTTTGTGGGTGAAGTTGCGGCTCTGGAAATATTCAATGTCGAATCCTGGTGTACTGTTGTCATCTGCAGGACTAAATAGCTCACGATTGAGTAGCGGCAGCAAGTTATGGGTGGAGAAGTTCGTTTCATCGTCAATAGCGAGTTGATCTCCTACACGTTTTACAATTGCGTCATACGGAGCAATCGAGTAGTGAGCGTTGACAAAGGCGCTGCCACCGCCCATTATGCGCGCCTTCCTGGCATTAGGTCCAATAATAGCGATTGACTGCAGCTTTTCGGGTTGTAGTGGCAGGATTGCATTCTCATTTTTGAGTAGCACACAGCCCTCGGCGCCAACCTCGCGGATCAGTGCGCGATGCTCTGGACGGTCGATCGCTTGCTCAGGACTGTCTTCGTGCGGCTTAAACAGGCCCACCTTGATAAACAGGTGCAGCAGCCGTGAGACGCTCTCATCGATAGTGCTCTCGGCCACTTCGCCATTTTTGACCGCCTGAAGTAGCTTTTCGCCACGCCACGTAGCGGGACCGGGCATCTCCAGGTCGAGACCGGCATTGATTGATGGCGCTGTACTCTGAGTACCGAACCAATCGGACATCACTACACCGTCGAAGCCCCATTCTTTTCTCAAAATATCAGTCAGAGTATAGTGGTTCTCGCTGGCATAGGTACCATTAATTTTGTTGTAAGAGGCCATGAGCAACCAGCTACCGGCTTCCTGAATGGCGGCTTTAAAGGGAGCCAGGTAAATCTCGCGCAACGCTCGCTCACCCACCTCAGAGCTAATACTATTGCGCTGAAATTCTGAATCGTTACACACAAAATGCTTGACTGTCGCGCCCACACCCTCACTCTGTACACCTTTAATATAGGCCACCGCTATTCTGGCTGATAAATAGGGATCTTCTGAATAGCATTCAAAGTTACGACCATTGAGAGGAGAACGATGGATATTTACCGTGGGGGCCAGTAGAACCCGTGCTCCTTTGGATTTTGCTTCCTGTCCCAGTGCCTGTCCAACGCGTTCAATCAATGCAGGATTCCAGGTGGACGCCAATGAGATGCCAACTGGAAAACAGGCCGAGGTAACACCCCTACTGGCATCATCAACATCTGCAGACATCGATATATCGCCCGCACCGCGAGCACCATTGGGTCCATCAGATACTTTGAGCGATGGAATGCCCAACCGCTCTATCGGAACCGTATTCCACATAGAGGCACCAGCTAGCAGCGACACTTTTTCTGGCAACGTCATTTGGCTGAGCAATTCTTCTACCTGCGAAAGCATAATGCAGCTCCCCTCGTGCCTTACGCGACACCTCGTTTGTTTTACTTGTGAGGGAAATATACCTGTGATGCTGGTCAGTCTTTACACATATGTTTTATTACATATAGACTGGTATTTTCAACATTATAACCAACCTAAGATGGGTGTTGCAAAGTACCAAGAATATTTTGTTTAGATTGCAGTATATTAATGATAGATAGCATCTAATTTAATCAAAAAAGGCTTTTCCATACGTATGGAAAAGCCTGGATAGTTATAGTATGTTCCCTAATCTTGTTGAGGATCCTTCCAATTTTCTGGAATATCTATTTTTGCTTCGATACCAGCATGTTCAGCCAGTAGGAAAAGTAAATTACTGCCACTTAACAATTCGATAGGTTTCCCCTCAGCAAATTCAAAAGAAGCTTTTCCATAACCACTCGTAGTGACAAGAATTCCTTTAGAGGCCCCTTCATTTTGAAGTGTCCCATACAGATCTCTAACTGCACTTACACCTACCGTATGTTTGTAGCGTTTAGCCTGGATGACGACTTTACCACCAAAAATAGGACGAGGATCATAAGCTACGCAATCAACGCCTCCATCACGTGAAGCCTGTGTTTGGCGCGTTTCTAACCCCATCTTTTGAAAAAGATTTGTAATCAATGATTCGAACTCACCTGGTGTCAATTCCATAAGATTAGGTCGTTGATCGAGATCCGAGAGCACATCAATTTCTTCAATGAAACGCGGATCTACCATGTCAAATTCTAATACTGGTCGTACTGGGGCTAATTCTGTGGGACTCTTTGATACAGATGCATTTAATCCCTGGAGGCACGCCTGGGGTTCTACTCTAGTTAAATCTAACTTGTCAAATATGTCATGGCTTGTGCGTACTGTTGCCAGACATGTTCTTACAGGTAATCCTGTTCCTTTATTGATGCTTTCCGTGTAGCCGTTAAAGACGACAACATCGATGTAGTGCTTGCGATCAGCTTTAAATAGTTCGTAAAGGGTGCGAAGTGTAATCTGAGCAATAATCGAGTTATATAGACTTTTCCTTTGAATTAAAGGACGTGTTGTTTTTGCGATTTCATCCTTGGATTTTACGTACTTAAAAGTTCCAACCTCTGGAATTACCTCAAAATTTGGAAAATCATACTCGACTACTAATTGTGCTGATTCAGGAACATAAGCTACCTTTGCATGCTGAGGAAAGTTATCTGGATAGTTGCTAGCAGCCAGTACCATAGTAAAATAGTTGACGACCGCAGATGGTATACGGGCATCAAAGTCGTATTGGAATTTATCTATCTCTGCATGCTGATTGTTTATTTTTTGTAGCTCATTATTATAGTGGCAATCAAAAGCGGCTCTCAGTTCAGCTAATTTCGTTTGCCGCTGTTGTTCTCGGGCACTATGTTCCGCCATATGCTTAGCATATAACTCCTGAGCTTTTGTGACTTCCTGGGCATATTTTTCTTTAGACCCTGGCAATAGTTTTTTTAGCCCTGATGGTTCGGGCGGACGATAATTTTGTTCTACCGGAGGTGGTTCAGGAGTTGCCAATGGACCTGGATTAAAGTTTGGTAAGTTTCCAGGTTGCTTTAGGGTCTCAAATGGAATGAAACTATCAGTGTTAAGCGAATCTGTTAGAAGCGTATTGAAACTCGTAATCACTTGTTCAAGCTGTTCATTTTGTAAATTAACCTGAGCTATTCTAGATTCGGTATAAAGGCGAGCTCTTTCTTTTTGATCCGCTTTTTGCGCATTCTCATAAGCTTTCCTCGCCCTTTCTGCCGCTTTGGCTGCCTGGGTCTGTTCTTTTTCTAGCTCTTTCTGTCTGCGATTCGCCTCCTTCTGGAGGCTCGCCATCATGCTAATTCTACTCTTTTTCCGCGCCATGCTCTTAAATCCTCCTTCAATCAAAATTTGATATACTTATAGATTCAGTAAAGATAATATAAATGCAGTTAATAAGTTTAATAGTAACAAATCGAGTATCTGCTGGCAAGGCAAAAGAGCATAAAAAATTAAGCGGTAAATATTTTGCATTCCAGGAAAATATTTATCATGGAGATTAATTATATTATTCATGTGTTACAAAATTTACTTGATAGGAAAAAGGTGATTTTCTGCTTACTCCTGGCGCGACTGACTGCGTTTGACATCGAAGCCGTCAGGGTAGCGCTGGCGCAACTTGTCGACGTTAGCCTGCATAACATCTTCAAGGGTCAGACCTACGGTGTCGCAGAGCAGTGTCATATACCAGAGGAGGTCGCCGATTTCTTTATTCAAGTTGGATACGTCCAGGGTATGAGAATGATAAAGAGTTTTTTTGAGGAGGTCAACGACCTCGCCCGATTCCCCGGCAATGCCTAATGCGGTCAGGATAAGTAGTTCACGGCGATCTTCTATATCACAGGTGCGATGCACCTCTTGTGTATACGTAGCAATATCCATAGTGAATCTTGTTATTTCCTTTATTGTTTCTGAGCCTGCAAGATAATTTAAACCGCGCAGATACTTTTATACTGTAGCTATAACTGTGTCTCCTCGTCAAGCCGATAGTACTCCATATGGTTTGCGTGTATTTTTGTGAATGGCTGTCGATGTTAATTGACATTCGGTTGAGCGGTGGGCTACACTATCTTGTGTTTGCTACTCATATACAATTGATTAGCGATTTAGTGAAGGGGGCAAGTAATGGACGGAGTCAAGAATTATCTGATCGACATGGATGGTGTGTTGGTGTGGGGTTCATCGCTTCTTCCGGGTGCAGCTGATTTTATTCATAAGCTACAAGACAAAGGCATCCCTTTTTTGATCTTTACGAATAATTCCATGTACACTCCTCGCGATCTGCAAGTGCGGCTATCTTATATGGGATTAAATGTGCCGGCAGACGCTATTTTTTCGTCCGCTTTAGCGACTGCGCAGTTTCTGGATTCCCAGCGTCCAGGTGGTAGCGCTTTTACCATTGGCGAATCTGGTTTAACGACTGCACTGCATGATATCGGCTATATTTTGACTTCGCAGGAGCCTGAATATGTGGTAGTGGGCGAGACGACGATATATAGTTTTCAACGCATCGCCCAGGCCTGTCGTTTCATCAACGGTGGCGCGCGCTTTATCGCGACCAATCCAGATGTGATGGGACCTGGCGAAGGCGGTTTTGTGCCAGCGACTGGCGCCATCGCTGCTTTGATCAGCGCCGCTACAGGAGTCAAACCGTATTTTATCGGTAAGCCAAACCCATTAATGATGCGCATGGCTCTGCGCAAGCTCAATGCCCATTCAGAAGAGTCCGCTATGATCGGGGACCGCATGGATACCGATATTGTAGCTGGCACCGAGAGCGGCCTGCGTACAATACTGGTGCTTTCTGGTGTGACTAGACGAGAACAGGTGGAACGCTTCCCTTATCGCCCCACCTGGATCCTGAATTCGATCGCGGATGTTGAGATTTAAATCTCAACATCGCTGCTTATTGGGTGATATAGATATTACTCCAATCATCAGGCGCAATCATGTCCATAGCATTCACCTTCAGACCATGTAGATTGGATTGAACCACATAGCTATCAAGGTACTGATAAAGTGGTAACCAGGCCACATCATTGACGAGGTTCTGTTCTGCACTTCTGTACATCATTGTTCTTTGTGGTTCATTCTGCGTAATGTCGGCCTGAGCCAACAATTTTTGTATCTCCTGCTGGCGGGCCGCGTTTTTACTTTGATTCTGTCCATAGGCATAAACATTTTGTGAGGCGTTCTGCGCAAATTGGACTGTTGTCCACTCGCTGGCATCTGGATAACTTGCGACCCAGCCTACGCGCCACATCTGCATATTTTTGACACCTTGCTGGCTACTAATTGCTTTGTAAAAATTGCTGCCTGACATTATCTGTAATTTGACCGTAATGCCCAGATTTTTTTGCCACATCTCTTGCATGGTTGCCATTTCATTTTGTCGTAGCGTATCTCCGCTTTGCGGATAGGTCAACGTAACTGTAGGAAACGTCTGTATGGAAGAAATGCCTTCCTCGTACATGCCTTCCTGTAGCAGTTTTCTTGCCAGGGTAGGATCGCCTGCCGTTGTTTGGATGCCAGCGGGCCCCGTCAGGTTTACGTTCGCACTGGGATCTCCAGCCGGGATGATATGGTTGGTGGGCAAAGCTGTATTTTTTCTGATGAGATCTTTATTGATTGCCAGCGCGAATGCCTGTCGAATTTTAATGTTGTTAAACGGCTTGCTCAAATAATTCATGGCTAAATAATTAGTGGTTAGCTGTAATGAATGATGAAAGCCTGAATCCTGGCTTACTCTATCTATCAGCGATGATGGAATATTGTCGACAAAGCCGACTTGATTTGCCTGATAAGCATTGTAGGCGGTTTCAGTACTGCCGTATGACGTGAACGTGATTTTTGAGAGCGCCGGTTTGCTGCCATAGTAATCAGGGTTAGGCACGAGCACCATTTGTGAAGGCCTGTTCTGAGCAAATTTGAATGGTCCAGAGCTACCACCTTCGCTGAGGTGATTAGTGAATCCCGAAGCATATTTTTCGATCAGAGCTTTTTCAACAACCGAGGCACAAGGAGTTGTCAGCGTATCTAGAAAGTAGCCAATATTTTTTGATAGCTTGAAGATAATTGTGTCAGGATCGGGTATCAAAATACTCTGTCCGATCAAAGACTTGATTTTCCCCGCCGAACGTTGATCTGCCCCTTTAATATATTGCAGGTTGTATGGGCCTGCCCCATATTTTAGCGCCGGGTCAAGCGCGCGATCCAGGCTATAGGCGACATCAGCTGATGTTAATGGTGTGCCATCACTAAACTTGAGGCCATAACGTAAATGAAAGGTCCACGTGTAGCCATTATCACTAGCTTCCCATGAATCAGCAAGCTGGGGCACAATTTCCATGTCGTCATTGAGAGAGAGCAGTCCTGCTGAAGTCATGCTGACTATTTGCATTGATTGGGCGTTTTGAACTGTAGCAGGATCCAAGGGCTCATCTAAACTGTTGGTGGCGGCGATATTGAGCACCTGCTGGCTGGCAGGTGCTATGGAGAGCTCTTGTACTATCGGGCCCTGATGTGTCCAGCTAGAGATATAGCTCAGAAGGTTATCACTGCCGAAGCCGAGAACTACGAGCAGTATAATGGCAATCGCTACAACTTTTAACCAGCCAGGGCGTTTTTTCGGTTTAGCGGGCGCGTTGCCAGCCCTTACCCTCGTTGAGGGGGTATAGTATGGGGTTGAAGATGGGATAGGGGGCGGAATAGGTATCGCAGATGCCTGGGGGGTGGATCCCACCAGAATTGTTGTGGCACTGATCTGTTCCAGGCGTCGCTGAACACTGATGATGGAGGTCGGGCGCTGAGCAGGATCTCTAGCAAGCATTTCCGCCAGTAGTTCTGAAAGTTCTTCTGGCAAGACTACCGGTTTCCTGGTAGCCGAGATATCTTCATCCAATGGATTGTGCCCGGTTAGCAAGGCTTGCAGCGTGGCACCCAGACTATAGATATCTGAACGCTCTGTGGTTTGATCCGAACCATATTGTTCGGGGGCGGCATAGCCTGGGGAGCCAAGCGCCTGCGTATCACGCCTCTGGCCAGGCCTGTACTGGCGCGCGATCCCAAAATCAATGAGGTAAATACGGCCTGTGCGTGTGCGCATAATATTATCAGGCTTAATGTCGCGGAAAATAATGGGTGGTTGACGTGAATGGAGATAGGAGAGTACATCGCAGACCTGAAAAGCGATGGTGAGCGTCTCGGACAAAGGAAGTTGCCCGTCTGGCAATCGTTGTCGATACTCTTCCAGGGTTTGGCCATCGATGAACTGGGCAACGATATACCAGTGCTCCTGATCCATAAAATGAGCATAGACTTTTGGTAGTGCCGGATGTTTGAGCGAACTACCAAAACGTATTTCACGATGATAGGTATCGGTGGCATCAATGATTTCCTGGGGCTTCAAGTCCTTCAACGTAATTTCTTTGACCGCCACGATTTGTTTGATTTGCAGATCTTCGGCTTTATAGACAGTGGCAAACCCACCTTTACCAACACACTCAATCAGGCGATAACGACCTTCAAGAATGGTAATGGTTTGCATCTGTGTCTGCTCATCAAAATCCTGACTATGCAATAATTTATTTCCACAGGCAAAGCAGGTAGTATCGTTTTCTTGATTGGCAGCTCCACAGGTCGCGCAGTAGAGAATATTTATAGATTTCAACTAATATATCCTCGCTCTCTATTTTTACTTTGCTGCTGTTATCGTTGGATATGTTTAAGAGTGTATCTGAAGTCCATTCCCATGGGAAGTAAAGCGCCCCCGTACGGGCGGGCGCATGCGCGCCCGAGCCCTTTTATTCGTTGGTGCATTCGCGCTTTGCGCGAATGCACCAACGAATAAAAGACCATTTGAGCGCTGTAAGCGCGTAGCGTCAGGAGCCGAAGGCGCGAAACATATGTCTTTCAGACACACTCTAAAGAAATATTGCTGATGTTTTTTATGTAGCTAGATGGATATATGCCAGTTAAAACACAAAAACCCTTCTACTAGTTAGACGTCTGTTGTTGGCTATTTTATCCTTTTGCAATTGTTTATAGACATATATACCAGTGATTTATTGGCTCAATCATATGCGTGATGTTCCTGACGACTCTACCGGCGCTGCAAAAGTAGACCTGAATAATTAAAACAGCCCGTTGCCTCCACACATTTATCGGTGGAGGCAATAGGCTATGTATATTTAGCGATTGAGTAAAAAATCTGCTATGAAGCCTGGGCTAACTCGGCTTCAGCCTTGATAACTGCTGCGTTGCTGGCGAGTGGGCGCTTGGTAAAGAAGAGGACGCCCGTGGTGACTAATGTACCTGCCACGATAGCGATGAGATAGGGCAGCAGATTGGTAACTGCTCCAGGGATAAGCAGGACAAAGACGCCTCCATGAGGAACCTGCAGCCGGCAGGCGAACAGCATTGAGAGTGCGCCAGCCACGGCTGATCCAATCATAGTGGCCGGAATGACACGGAATGGATCGCGAGCAGCAAAGGGGATGGCTCCTTCGGTGATGAAGGAGATGCCCAATACTGCCGCTGCCTTGCCTGCATCCTGTTCTTCAACCGTAAAGCGATTTTTGAACAGGTAGGTTGCCAGGGCCAGACCAAGCGGCGGAGTCATGCCCGCAGCCATCACAGCAGCCATCGGCGCGTCTACATTGCTGCTCAAGAGTCCTACCGAGAATGTATAGGCCGATTTGTTGATTGGACCCCCCATATCGATGGCCATCATACCGCCGAGCAGTAATCCAAGCAGTAAGGCGTTCGTACCCTGCATGGTCCTTAGCCAGTTGGTGAGGGCTACTAGCATAAAGCTAACCGGAGCACCAATTACATAGACCATCAGTAAACCAACGATGGCGGTACTGAGCAAAGGAAGGACCAGGACCGGTTTTAAGCCAGCCAGATTTTTCGGCAGGTCGATCCATTTGTTGAGATAAGAGGTGATATAGCCTGCCAGAAAGCCTGCAATCAGACCACCTAAGAAGCCTGCGCCAATCGAAGTAGAGAGCACGCCACCAATCATACCAGGCGCCAGACCAGGCCGATCCGCGATCGAGTAGGCGATATAGCCCGCCAGAATGGGAACGATCAGGCTGAAGGCACCTGTGCCACCACCGATCTGGTTTAATGCCCAGCCGATTGTTCCTGGATGTTTGGCGGCGTCGATGCCACCAACGGCAAAGGAAAGCGCGATCAAGAGTCCACCAGCAACCACAAAGGGAAGCATATATGAGACACCAGTCATCAAATGTTTGTAGATACCTGCACTGGCGGCGGACCTTTTACTTTTAGCATCCTGAATCTGAGAAAGATAATCCTGTGAAGGAGCGCTGGCTGTGGCGGCGGCACCGGTCGCGGTTTGGGGACCACGGGCGGCCAGTGTCAGGGCTTTGTTCAGGACACCCGGGCCATTTTGTAGCGCGTCGTGAGTAGAGGTTTCATAGACTGTCTTGCCTGCAAAGCGTCCTTGATCGACTTTTGCATCGGCCGCAATCACCACCACATTGGCTTTTTGAATCTCGTCTGCAGTCAGCGTATTTTGCGCACCGACCGAACCCTGAGTTTCCACTTTAATCTGGTGTCCCAATGTTTCGGCGGCCCGTTCCAATGCCTCGGCGGCCATAAAGGTATGCGCGATACCAGTTGGGCACGACGTAATAGCAACGATGCGCGCATGCTCAATTTCTTGCGGGGGAGCAGGAGGAGCGACCGCACTCGCTGGCTGTTTGGCCAGAGCCTCTTCAATGATTTGCTGGCTCTGACGAATTGCCTTACTGGTCGTAGTTTCATAAATTAGCTTTTCGGGAAAGCGGCTCTGATCGACTTTTGCATTGGCGGCGATAATCACCACATCGGCGGCCTGTATATCGGCTGCAGTCAACTGATTTTGTGCCCCGACCGAGCCTTGCGTCTCCACTTTAAGGGTGTGCCCTAAGGCTTCAGCGCCACGCTGAAGTGCTTCAGCGGCCATAAAGGTATGGGCAATGCCAGTTGGACAGGATGTGATTGCCACAATCTTTGCCATTGTAAAACTCCTTTGAATGGGATAAGACCATGCTTCTCTGCATATACTAAATACAATCTTTATCCAGATCCTTGCCTGAGTTTATATTTGTTACCAACTCTGCTAATTATTCTTCCTGGGCCTTGGAGGCTGGTTGGAGCGTGCGTATCTGAACCTGGCTGGCATACTGTTGGAGTGTATGGCGATCCGGTAAGTGAGGACCAATACGCGTGATGGTACCCGCTGAAAAAGCGGTTGCCAGTCGCGCGCATTCAGCTAGTGGTAGCCCCTCATTGAGTCCAGCAATTAAGCCAGCGACCATGGCATCGCCAGCACCAACCGTGCTTTTTACGCTCACCGCAAGCGGTTGAGCTACCAGGGTGGTATGTTGATCAACAAACAGAGCGCCATGTTCTCCCATCGAGACCACAACCAGACGCACGGTGTCCTGTAACAATTGTCTGGCACCCTGTTCAATACTTAGCTCATCCTCCAGTGGGCGCTCTACTAGCTGTTGGAGTTCATCAATATTTGGTTTGAGGATAGTTGGTCCTGCCTGCGCACCAGCGCGCAAGGCAGCCTGACTGGAGTCCAGCACAATATTTTTGCCCAGTGTTTTTAAACGCTCAATGGTGGTTGCATAAAAGTTGGTTGGCAATCCGGGGGGTAGATGTCCCGCCAGCACAAACCAATCGCAGGTCGCGGCGAGTTGTTCTATGCGTGCAGTGAGCTGCTCAACATCAGCTGCTGACGGTTGAAGCCCTGGCATGTTGATATCAGTCGTCTGTCGCCTGGCTTCATCAATCACTTTAATGCCAGTACGTGTTTGGCCCGGCAAACGGATGAAGGCATCTTCGATCTGTTTTTGCCTGAATAGTTGCTCAAAGATCGTGGCGTTATCGCGACCCAGAAAGCCGGTTACCGCCGTGGCATGACCATAGTCGGCTAGAAAAGAGGCCACATTGACCCCTTTTCCCCCCGCATCCAACTGCATTTCCTGGCCACGATTAACCGTAGCAGGTTGAAAGTGATCCACGCGTACAGTTAGATCGATGGCAGGATTAAGCGTAATCGTTGCAATTTTACTCATAGACTGCGTACCTCGGCGCTGGTGCGACATTGTAGCGCTTTGCGGGCGATTTCCTGCATAGTTTGCAAGGATGAGTTACGGATATGGGCTTTAATGGTGGCAATACTTGGAATGCTGACACTCAATTCTTTTACCCCCAGCCCCGTTAAAATGCTTGCTCCCAGTACATCGGAGGCCAGGCCGCCGCACACGCCGACCCATTTGCCTTCCTGGCTGGCCGCCTGTACGGTCTGAGAGATCATATGCAATATGGCTGGATGTAAGCTATCAGCCTGTTTGGCCAGTTGAGGATGGCCACGATCCATTGCCATCACATATTGTGTCAAATCATTGGTGCCGATGGAGAAGAAGGCAATCTCTTTGGCCAGGTGATGGGCCAGCATGACTGCTGAAGGCACTTCAACCATGATGCCGATCGGTA
Source organism: Dictyobacter formicarum (assembly GCF_016587435.1). The sequence goes on along the minus strand of NZ_BNJJ01000001.1, from coordinate 158,636 downwards.
CGGTGGGAGCATCAAGCTCCTGGCGTACCTGTTCAGCGATGGCCGCAGCTTTCTGCCAATCCTCAAGCGTTGCGATCATAGGGAACATAATGCTGACCGGACCATAGGTGGCCGCCCGATAGATGGCGCGCAGCTGTGGGATGAACAGGTCAGGATACTCAAAGCAGAGTCGTATGCCACGAATACCCAGGAATGGATTAGCTTCTTTGGGTAAATTCAGGTAGCTGACCTCTTTATCGCCGCCAATATCCAGTGTGCGGATAATGACATTCTGGCCTTTCTGCGTTTGGATGATGTCGCGGTAGACGGCAAATTGTTCGTCTTCAGATGGGGCACTCCTGCGCTCCAGATAAAGAAACTCGGTGCGCAGAAGTCCGACGCCCTCCGCTCCGGCTTCAGCCGCTTTCTGGGCGTCGCGGATATTACCGATGTTGGCAGCTACCTCTACACGATGTTGATCGCTGGTGATCGCGGGCGCAAAGCGCTCGGCCCGGGCTGCATCTTCTTGCTGTTGGGCTTGCTGCTGCAGCTGGCGCACATGCTCGATATCGGCATCAGCGGGTTCTAGATAGAGTTTTCCTGATGAACCATCCAGAATGCAGGCGCTCCCATCAGCGATATTCAAGATCTCTTTGTCTGCCCCGACAATAGCCGGGATGCCTAGTGAGCGAGCAATAATGGCTGTGTGCGATGTCGGGCCGCCTCCAACCGTACAGAAGCCCAGCACCGCCTGTGGATCGAGGGTCGCTGTATCAGATGGGGCCAGGTCGTCCGCTACCAGAATGACAGGATGGTTATCCAGCTGGATTTCCTGCTGCCGGATTCCTGTTAAATGGTTTTGTACACGCAGGCCGACATCTCTGAGGTCGGCGGCACGGCCAGCCAGGACAGGATCACTCAGTTGCTGTAATGCATCTACACGTTCCTGGATAGCATGGTTCCATGACCAGGCTGCGCTGTGACCCTGATAGATAAGAGAGATAGTCTGCTGAATAATGCTGCTATCGGTGAGAAATTCGCTGTGGGCCTCAAAAATCGCTGCCTGGCTGGCTCCTGAGCGCGCACTCACATCGGCATGAAGTTGCTCAAGCTCCTGCTGAGATACATCCAGTGCCTGCTGCAATTTTTCGCCCTCTTCAATAGGATCGCCAGCAGCATCTTCGATCGTGGCAACGCGATGAACATACGTTTTTAGCGGTCCGAACACAATGCCTGGCGCTGCTGAAATGCCGCTAATAGTAGCGCTGGCCTGCTGTGGGGTCCAGGAGACCGCCTCCGAACGCTGCGTGGCCTCAACCTCTTCTTCGCCTAAATTTTGCGCAAGAGCCTCTTGCAGGGCCTTGAGCGCAGTGCGAGCATCCTCACCTTGCGCGGAAACACGGATCTGGGCGCCTCGTTCAACGCCCAGCTGCAACAACGAAAGCAAGCGTTTGCCGTTCCCAACGCGTTCCCCGTGGCGAACCAGAATATCGGCTTTAAAACGCTTGGCCAGATTGACAAACATGGCCGCTGGACGGGCATGTAAGCCGGTCTTATTACTTACTATGGCCTCAAAAAAATGCTCATAGTCGGCTGGTTGATTGGTCGCGATTGGAGCTTCAGCGGCGCGCTCGCCAGTTAAAGCCTGGATGATATCTTGAGGATTGGTGGTTTGAGCCAGCAGGGCGACCTGCTTTTCATCGCTCAGCACACGGGTCAGTCGGCGCAAGACCTCGATATGTTCGTCCGATTTGGCGGCGATACCCACAATCAAGCGCGCAGTTTCACCTGGATTCCAGGTAACGCCTGCTGGAACCTGAAGTACAGATATGCCGGTACGCTTGATGAGATCACGATGCTCATTTAAGCCATGGGGGATAGCGATGCCATTTCCCAGATATGTATTGGCAACTTTTTCGCGTTGCTGCATACTGGCTACATAGTCAGGGGCAATGTTATTGCTATTGATAAGAAGCTGTCCTACAAGATTGATTGCCTCTTGCTTGTCACGCGGACTGGCATGCAAGCTGATCTGTTGTTCATTGATCTCAATCATGCGAGCTCTCCCAGAGTCCTACAACTGAATAGCCTTCAATAAAAAGGTCAACAATGACCTTCGACTCTTGTAATCGATTACAATATATGTATTGATTGTAATCGATTACAAGATATATTGTCAAGGAATTTTGGGGTAGTTTTGTTTTAATTTGCCCGAATATGTGGTATAATATTTGCAATCGATTACAACATTGCCTATATACATAGAAGTTTCTCGTCGCCGGGATTGCAAAAGGTATCTCTGATTGAGAGCTAATAGCTTTTGAAAATCTAGTTCTGACTACTCTGGTCAATTGAGGGAGTGGGTATGGCGAGCATTAAAGAAGTTGCCGAGACGGCTGGTGTTTCTACCGCTACAGTCTCGAGGGTACTGTCGCATGGACAGCATGTACGCCCCGAGGTACGGCAGCGGGTAATGGAAGCGGTCGAAAAATTACACTATCGCCCCAATCTAGTGGCGCGCAGCCTGCGTTCTCAGCAATCGAACACAATTGGCCTGATTGTGTCAGATATCCGCAATCCTTTTTTTACTTCGATTAGTCGAGTCGTTGAAGATATCGCTTATGCTCAGGGTTTTACTGTCCTACTCTGCAATACCGATGAAGACGCCAATAAAGAGTCTATTTATTTACAGTTGATGCGTGATACCAATGTGGCGGGCGTCATTTTTTCCCCGACGCGCCAGACCGCAGCCAGCCTTTCTCAACAGCGCTTCGATTTTCCCATTGTGATGGTAGATCGTGTAGTAGCTGACTTTGAGGCCGACACAGTTCTATTGGATAATGTGGAGGCGGCGTATCGTTTGGCGACCCACTTGATCAATAATGGCTTTAAACGCATCGGGGCCATTTTTGGAGAGACTAGTTCCACGGGTCTGGAGCGACAGCAAGGGTATGAGCAGGCTCTGCGGCAGCATGGTCTGCCTGTGCTGGCTGAATATATCAAGCACACGCAGCCACGCGTTGAGGCTGGTTATGCAGCTGCAACCGCATTAATGAAATTACCACATCCGCCAGAAGCTATATTGACCAGCAATAGTCTGACCATGGAAGGAGCGTTGCAAGCGATTCGCGCGGCCAACCTTTCGCTGCCTGAAGATATGGCGCTAGTAGGTTTTGACGAGACTCCCTGGACCATGCTGGTGCAACCCTCGATTACGATCATTGCTCAGCCTACCTATGAGATTGGCAAGATTGCTGCTGAGTTGCTGATCCAGCGTATTGCTGATCCATCGCGACCTCCACGCCAGGTTATTTTGCGTGGCCAGTTACATGTGCGCGGCTCCAGTGCCCCATTGCGGACGGGCGCGGATGCGCCCGTTCGCTAACTACATGTTGAGCATATTTACAGCACTATCGCCCAGGATGGTTTAGCCGGGAATAAGGTGTTGAAGAGCACTTCATTATTTACCCAGGCGTCGGGATAGGACTGGCGCAGTTCAGCTAAACTGCGGTAGCCAAGTAGCGCCTTGAAGAAAGCCAGTGGCGGAAAGCCACCATCAGCACTGTAATTCATGACAGTCGAACGCCAGTCTTCAACCGTCTCTAAGCGTCCTTCTTTGAATGCCAGGCGCAGGCCCCCACGATAGAAATCCAGTTTCAACTCGCCTGTGAACCCCTCTACTGGAGAGTTAAGCAACCGTTTTTCCAGCGCGGGCGCAATATGGCGTATGAAGCGAGGTAAATCCGCGATACGAATGTACCAGGCATAACCCGGCTCTGTAATGGTGGCTACGCTACCCAATGCTTCATAAACAGGATGTTGCTGTCCCAGGTAAAATTTGATCTCGCTGAACGCCTCTGTGTCGGGTTTGTATGCCGGTATCTGCTGTCCATAGGATTGCAGGGCCCGCAAAAGCGATGATAGCATCGCCTGTAGATTGAGATGGGGTCTGGTATACATGCTCCAGACATTGAGGGAGCGGCCTCTGCGCTGCATTGGTACCGATAGCCATCCCTGTACCTGTCCCTGGGCGTCGACTATAATCTGGGTTGATGGAAACTCGGCGCGCGCTGGATGATCGTGCCAATCTTCCACCAGCCATTGCATATAGTCTTGGTCAACCAGCGTCGATACGGCGTGTGAAGACCGGTCACGCTGCGCGTAGATCGCCTGCATCTGCGGGAGATCTGTTTCAGTTGCCTCGCGCAGTGTATAGAGTTCGACCTCTCCCTCTTTAGCTTTGGGAATGGATGTCAGATAAACCCCTTTACCGCTGTCCAGATCTAAGGCATATTCATAGCCAAACTGGCGATAGAAATAGTAGATGCCCGTGATCCCATCCAGCAGTCGCCCCTCGGCCGCGCTGCGGGCATGGACAAATTCGAACAGGGTACGCACCAGGCCGCGATTACGGTAATCGGGATGGCTGAAGACAATTTCTGGTCGGCTCATCTTAAAGGGAATATCATCGTAATACCATTCCATGCGTTGCAGGCAGATACCTGCGACGACGGGGTTACCCTCTTTATTGCGGTCCTCAACAATCGCGTAGTCATCTGGTCCCATGATAGGTATCCGACCACTCATATACACCCTGACGGCATTCGCTAGCCTATCATTAAAGGGATCTGATTCCTTACCACGAAAGACCTGTCCAGCGGCCTGGGCGATCTTTTCGGTATCGGCTGCTGTTGACCAGTGTGCTATCAAGCCATCGCCCAGATCACGTGTATAGTCAGCTGCCGCGATATCCAGGGTAATTGACATGCTTATCCTCCTCATTTCTATGGAACTAACAGAAGTCATTGGCGAGCAAAAACATACGACTGCAAAGGGAACCCGGCAATGTAACCCGTGGATATATGCCGCGCAAGGCAATAAAAAAAACCGTGGGTTCTCATTGGCTGGTGCCCACGGTCAGAAGGTGTGTTTGCTACCTATGCTATTGGGTAGAAGTCAGAATGTGTGACACACGATCCGAAAATGGGCAGGCTGCCCCTATGGTCCGGAGATCAGTGTGTGCACAGATATGTGAAGAGTTGTGTGTGGACACGATCACTTTCAGGAGGCTCCAGCTAGAAATTTGCAGCAGTGTATGTGTACATAATTTCATTGCATACCCTCCTTTCTGTCTATCGTCTATAGAAATGTTATCACAACCATTACAACTATAAAATATAGGTTGCTATCTGTCAAGCTATGACGTTAAAATGCTTACTCTTCTTTTCTGAAAGCGTCTGAATACCATGCTTTTCGTGCCTTCAAGCTGAGGCAAGGAGGAGGAGATCATGCCCCCGGCATGCTCGTCATGCCCCCGGCATGCTCGTCATGCCCCCGGCATGCTCGTCATGCCCCCGGCATGCTCGTCATGCCCCCGGCATGCTCGTCATGCCCCCGGCATGCTCGTCATGCCCCCGGCATGCTCGTCAGCACCTATGACGGCACGCGCCTGCGGCGCTCAATAGATCTTTTATGTGTTGGTGCAACCTGTGCGCTTTGCATACAGGTTGCACCAACATGTAAAACAGGCTCGGGTGCGCATTCACCTGTCCGTACGGGGGCCTGGCTCTTACAGGCATAGGTTTTTTGGATTCGCGCTGGAAAAGCGGGGATGCAAGGGGCGGCGAGCCCCTTGACTGGGGGATTGGGGGCTGTGCCCCCAACTCCTCCTCCCTCTCCGTGCCGCCCGCAGGGCGGCATCAGGGGTCTCAGGGGCTACGCCCCTGAAAAACCTACACCTGTAAGGGGGCCTGGCTTCCCATGGTGATGGACTTCAGACACATTTTTATTTGCTGGCGCAAAAGGGGCGCAAAGCGCTAGATTTGCGCCAGCAAATAAAAACGAAAGAAGCTATGCTTCTTTCAGAGCCTGATAGCTGCGTGTCAGCTCTTCTTTTTGTAGTTCCATGTTGATCATTACAGCAAGCTCGACACCGTCAGCGACCGCGCCACTCACCCAGCGTGTCTGGTAGACATCGCCAGCTAGATAGATACCTGGAGCGATTGGTTCTTGATATTTTTCTGGTAGAGTGCAACCGAGTGCGTCAAGCAATTCCAGGCGCCGTACATGCTGGGTTTGTATGAAGATCGCCCGTCGCGGTAGAACAGTGCCATCGACAAAGACAATGCTTTCAAAACGCTGTTCAGTGCCTTCCAGCCTGGCGATAGGCTCCTCATGAATTCGGATGTTGTGCTGGTGTAGGAACGCCTGCTTCCTGGCGTCCAACTGGCTGGGACCATTGGTACACAGTATAATGTCCCGGCTCCATTGCAGTAATTGCAGGGCCAGTGCTTCGCCGGCTGGTCCCTGACCAAAGACGGCCAGCGGCTGGTCGCGTACTTCCCAGGCATCGCAGTAAGGACAGGAGAAGACGCCGGCGCCATAGTAGCGCCGAAATCCCTCAATGGGTGGGACGACGTCTTTCAGACCAGTGGCCAGCAGCAGTATGCGGGCCGTATGTATCGACTCATCTGAGAGGGTGACCGTAAAAAAGTTGCTTTCGCGCTTTGCATCGATCACCGTGGTAGAGCGTACTTCTACGTTTGTATACTGCTGTAGTTGTTCTTTGCCAATGCGTCGAAATTCTGCCGGCGCAATGCCATCACGGGTTAGAAAGCCATGCATCGCATGGGAGACAACATTACGTGGCTGCCCATTATCACAGATAAGTACAGATCGACAACAACGTCCCAGCATCAATGCAGCGCTCATGCCAGCAGGACCAGCACCAATAATAATTACATCAAACACGTACGAGGCCTCCAAAATTTGTTGTAGGAATATATTGCATGTGGCAAATATGTCGCATATTTTAAATTTATTGCCTTTCCAAGCTCTTTATGTATATTGTATTGAAGCCTCCAAATGTGTGTTGATTGTGGGTATACTTATGGGGTTATAATGATGTTTGCAGAACGAATGCGAGGAGTTTACAGATTGTTTCCGTACTTTCCTTTTGAGTATGAGCGGTTTACGATGTCCATGGGTGTGCAGGCGCTCGGTTCTGGCAGTTTGATTGAGGTCGATAGCGATCATTACGATGCAGAGATAGCGCTAAAGCACCGGCTTTTAGCTGAAGATACTTCCTATTATTTTCAAGCATTGCCGCAAACTGAAGCGTTGCAATGGGAGGTGCTGGAATTACTGTTGCCACAACTGGCTGCGCGCTATCCTGATTGGTTTACGTTAAAAATGGAGCAGGGCTGCTGGCACTGGCATAATTATTTGTTGAACGAATACTATGAATTTCAGCCAGGTTCTCTCGCGAGCTTGCCTCTGTTGCCGCTACATTGGTTAGGACGCCAGATTCAAGAAGATCTATTGCTGCTGGCTGGAAGCATGGAAGCGGACTTCCCTTTGGTGGCCGGGCTATTATGCTTCCCCAACTCCTGGTGCCTGGAAGAGAAGCTTGGACAATCATTCATGGCTATCCATGGTCCTGTACCTTTATTTGCCGAGCAGATGGGGCGCTCTTCGCAGCTATTATTGCAGCGCCTGAAGGCTGACCGTCCCGTCTGGCGGCTGAACTGGGCCTTTCGCAGCACCGCCCGGCTTGATATCACGCCTCGGGCCGCCGATGAGGTGCGGCAGTCGTATGCGACCCTATCAGCAGACACGATTGGTGAGCAATGCCTGCTGCGTGTCGAGCGTCAGACCCTGACGCGCCTGCCAAAGACGGGTGCAATCCTCTTTACCGTGCATACCTATCAAACGCCTGTCGCCAAAATCGCTGCTGATCCAGTAGCAGCTCAAAAGATGAGCAGGGTTCTGGCCACTACACCCGCAGAGATGCTTGCCTATAAAGGGATTTCTCCTTTCATCGATCCGCTCCTGGCCTATCTTCAGAAGTGTTATTCCTAGCCAGCAGCCATTGCAGGATGCCAACGTGGAATGCCAGCTTGGCCAGAAAAATAAAAGGAGCATAGAGCAGGACACGTGGATGCTCTGCAATATTGACTCGGATAATCAGGAGGGTAATGCTCAGGGAAATAGGCAGGAGTAGCAGGGCGTAGACGAAAGGGTGGCGCACCAGCGTGAGCAGCCGGTTGCGCCTGTTCATGTCAGGGTATAATAGCTTGACGTATAAGCCGGACTCACGCCCAAAAAAATAGCTATACCCCATCAATACCTTGAAGCTGTTGCGGCGATGATTGTGCTTCACCTTGATAGCAGGCTGATATACGGTGTGATAGCCAAGCTTCACCAGGCGATAGCAAAAATCTATGTCCTCGCAGACACGCAATGTTTCATTGAAGCCGCCAACCTCTATATAGACCTGGCGCCTGACCCCGAGACTGGCTGAGCAAAGCTGCATCTCGCTTCTTTTATTATTCTGACAAAATGCAAAGCTACTAAAATCGAGGCAGCGAGCAAAAAAAGCATTGGACTTACCCCTGATCTGTCCTCCAACCGCACCAATCTGTAGATCTTGCAACTCGCGCACATTCTGCGCAATCCAATCGGGTCCTGGTTCACAATCATCATCCAGAAAGAGCAGATAGTCTCCACGTGCGATGCGCGCGCCTTGATTACGTTTTTGACCCGGATACATATTGGCCGCTGCATTGACTGTATGTGTAGACCATTGCTGTTCGATGGTTCCACCTGGTTGTCCAACAATGATAATTTCAGTTAGCTCAGCCGGATATGTCTGTCGTTTGAGTTTTTCTAGCACCGTTTCAATGAGATCCGCCCGACTATAAGGGATAATAACACTCACAGAAGCCGTATCCATCAGAATTTTCCCCTTTCATTTCTCATATATTGTATAAATCTGACCGAATCTCATGCCATTCATTGATATGGTGTTTTAAAAATATGAAAGGAAATTAAGATAGTAATGTTGTTGAAACTAGTAATAAAGTTCTATATGTATAATATTGTTTCGGCCGTAATGGTATACTTTTATTCAATGCTATGCAGATGTTGTATTGCTGCGTGGAATGTATGGCTGGGCTTGTCGTGGTAGTGTTAGTTGTTGTGGTGGGAGGAATGTGCTGCATGAAAGAGATATTTTCGGCGCCATCTCATTCAGGGCAGCAAGGGCAAGAAGATATCGATATAAGAGAGCAGATCTTTTCTGAAGATGTTTCCATTCCCCTGGAAAAAAAGGCCGCAGCCAGCGAGGAAATTCACCATAAATCTTTTTCCATCTTTGATATGGATACACTAATCCTTCCAGTGGTTCCAGATGACGAGGCACCAGATTATGCGCTGGCCCTGTCAAATATGCGGACACTTAAGATTCCTGCCATACCGGCGTCACGGCCCTCCTCCTGTGGTATCTCCAATGGAGATGCGCAAAACACTGCCGTACCGCTGGAAGAGCGCCCAACCGTTCCCATGATCGTTCTGAAGAGCATCGCCAGCCAGCAGGGCGAAGAGATACCGGTAATGCATTCAGAGATTTCGGGGGCGGCCAGTGGGGCCGCTATTGTCGGGATTGGTAACATTGTCGGTAGCATCCTTAAGTTTGGGAGTAACTATTTATTACAGGTGGGATTTGGCGCCACACTGTATGGCCTCTATTCGATCTGCCTCGCGATGGTACAACTGGTCGCTTCTCTATGCAACCTGGGTTTGAGCGATACCATGATCCGCTATACCGCGATCTATCAGAGTAAGCAGCAAGCATGCTCATTACAGGGACTGATCAGCTTTTGTACTATGATTGCTGGCATCATGGGAATCGTTGGCGCATGCAGCGTATTGCTTTTTTCAACTGTGTTCGCGATTTCCAACCACGAACCAGCGCTCGCCCCACTGATGCGTTTAATGGCACCGCTGGTCCCCCTGCTATGCCTTCAGGCGGTCTGGCTGGGATCTTTGCAGGGTCTGAAGCTATTTAAGTGGCGCGTCATTGCCGAACGCCTGCTGGTTCCCAGCGTCCTATTATTGCTGGTGTTGCTTTTCTTCTGGCTGGCTCCTAGTCTGTACACGATCGCTCTGGCCACTATTTTGAGCATAGTATCTGGTACGCTGGCCAGCGCCTATTTTCTCTATCGAACGGCAATGCGGCCGAAACGCGAACGGCGATATGAAATTCAAGAATGGCTAAGCTTTGCTGTTTTTAATTTCTTGACGTCAATCACTGAAGTTGTGCTTGAATCAATAGATACACTTTTGTTAGTAATTTTGCTGGTAAATGCTACACAGATCGGGCAATATAATGCAGCTGTAAAGATCAGCGATTTTATCGCCATGCCATTGTTCTCTTTGAATACTATGTTTGCCCCCACGATTGCTGAACTACATAGCCGAGGGGAAGCGCAAAAATTAGAAACTATGTATCAGGTAGTCAACAAATGGATTGTGATGCTTAGCCTGCCCATCTTTTGTATCGCATCCCTCTTCTCTCCATCTTTATTACAACTGTCAGGCAGAAGCTTTCAGGCCGCCTGGCCTTTGCTGGTCGTGTCCGCTTTCGGCAGCATGATTAATGCCGCCACGGGCAGTGTTGGTTATATGTTGCTGATGACAGGACACCAGAAGATTTCGTTCCTCAATTCATTGCTCTCTGTGGGTTTGAATATCTTGCTGGGAGTGCTACTGATTCCCCATTTTGGAGCCATGGGAGCTGCTATCGGGACCACTGTGACGCTGGCGATCGTCAATATTCTCCGCTATGTGCAGATTCGTACATTGCTCAAGTTTTATCCCTATAACTGGCATATCTTGAGGCCTTTGGGTGCTGGCCTGTTTAGTACCCTATGGGTGGGTGGATTGCTCTTCCTCTTTTCCGATGCCGCCTTGCTTATTCGCCTGCTATTGATGCCACTTTTTCTGCTCTGCTATGCAGGTTGCCTCTATCTATTCAAGCTTGGCCCTGAAGATGCTATTGTATTAGATGCTTTTCGCCGTAAGTTTGTGCACATCAGACGTAGGAATTTGTGAGAGAACCTCTCAAACGAGGGTCGATCCCCTCCTCTGTTCACCGCGCAAGTTGGCGCGGTGTGCTTTCGGCTATGGAGACCAGGTGGGATAATTGTGGATGAAGCTCTGAAGCGCATTAAAGGCGGGTAATGGACCGTTTGTCTGCGTTATGCTCATGCCGTCGTTGCCACGGTCGATCGTGTACCAGAAGATACGACGGACCACATGGGAATCCATCGCTACCTGCGCTGTTTTCACCAGGTAATTGGCCTGGGTTTGTGGCGAGACGATACAATGCGCATCCTGGTCTACTCCATTGATGTTCCAGCCGACTTCGGTGACCCAGATGGGTTTCTGCCCATCCCCATACTGCTTCATAACATTATGGATGATCTGCCATTCTTGCTCAAAAGATGGCTGTTCGCCCACCGCACTGGCAGGATCATGATTACAGACGTAATAGTGAAAATTGGCAAAGTCAAAGAATGATTCCAGGTGATGTTGATAGAGCCATTGCATATACTGCTGGATATGTAGTGCATTAACCCACCAGATAGAGGCCATACCTACCAGTGCCTGTGGGGAAGCAGCCTTGATGGCCTTATAGGTTGGCTGCAGGATCGGGCCATAGAAGTGAGGTTGGCGGCAACTGATCGATTCATCCCATTTACCAGTCCATAGACTGTCGAATTCCTCGTTCCCGATTTCATAGCTCTCAATATAGCCATGGCCATCTTTTCCATTATAGCGTTGGGCGACCGCGCTTCCATAGGCTGCCATTTCATCTGGCCCGGGAAAGACAAGCCGATTGGCACAGGTTTGGCGTAACGCCCAGGCAGGCGCCGTCTGGAGTGGAAAGCTTATATGGATATGATTGGCATTCGCTAGCGCCACCGCGGCATCTAACTGTTGCCAATTATAATGTCCAGGCTGTGGCTCAATCTCACTCCAATTTTGTTGATAGCGTACCCAATGGATATCGAGCTGTTGCAAGTCTTTGATAGTCTGCTGGTGCAAATTATTATAGACCGTCATCCCATAGGGCTGATTGTAGTTAGAGACAAGTATCGTATGTGGCTGGAAGGTATAGTAGTAAAACAAGGCAATACTAGCCAGTAAGATAATTAATGCCACAAAAAGCGGGCCTTTCAAAAGCCTTATCTGCTGTTGGTGAACAGATCGCAACGTTGTATTCATGTATTGGCCTCTGCGCCTGATTGTTGGTAGCTATCTTTGGCTTCTTGATACACTTCCATAGTCTGGCGAGCGCAGTTTTCATAATGGAACGCCTTAACTTGCTGATGTCCATTTTGAATTAAGCGACGGCGTAGCTCTTCATTGGTGAGTACATGTCGGATGGCATCGGCCAGAGGTCGGGCGCTGGTACAATTCGCCCTCAGCACAGCATCGCCTGCAATTTCGGCACTAGCCGCTTCATAACTGGCTACCACCGGCGTCCCGCAAACCATTGCCTCCAGCGTTGGAAGCCCCTGGCCCTCATGTTTGGAGGGAAAAACCAGTGCACTGGCTCCGGCATAGATCGCCCCCATCTCTGCTTCAGGGACCCAGCCGACCTGGTGAATGCGTTCCCGGTATGGCGATTTTTCCATCAACTGTACAGCCTCTTCACTGCCATAGCCAAGTCCTCCAGTCAAGACGAGGTGCAGATCTTCAGAGTCACCGGCCAGCAAGTCGAATGCTTCTAGCAAACGCTCAACATTTTTGCGCGGCATGATACGACCCACATGTAGCAGATAGCGTGGTCCATAGCGTTGCCGCATGCGGACAATATCTTCCTCGCTGATATGGCATTCACTGATTTCCGGACGGAGCGCATGGTGAATCAGGTGAATTTTTTTGGTCGGAACGGACCAGTAGGTCGTCAGTTCTTCGCGTGTTTGTTCTGAGATGGCTATAACACGCTGGGATTTATCCACGCTAGCACGTAACAGGTGTTCATGATAAAAGCGGGGATACCAGGAGGATTGTTCGGGCACTTTTAAGAAGGCCAGGTCATTAACGGTTGTGACCAGCGGGCCATACCAGCCGCGAGGTGTCGCGAAGGCTGGCGTATGCAGGAGATCCGGTTTTACGCTACGAATGATGCGGGCACCTAATAGCTGATGCTGGATCAAGATACCACGGTTTAAAGGGAGAGAGGCAGCATGTACCTGGATATTAGGGAACTTTGCCAGTTCCTGATAGGCTTCCGGTCGCACCGTCACAACGACATACTCGTTGTTTCGATCGACCCGGGCCAGGCCATGCAGTAACGCCCGGGTCGCCAGCAGCATCCCTCCAGGCACATATTCGGCTGTAATCAAATCAATTGCTATACGCATAATTTACTATTCTCCTTCTCACCAGTATTCCGTAACGCGGAATGCTGGTGACTCATCTGGCCTACACTGCCCATAGCTATGCCAGAGACCAGGCAGAAAAAGGTGGCGTTTTCAACGATGTCAAATGGCACATCCAGACAGCCGGTAATGAGAGTAGCGCAGATCAACAATATTGTTGCCAGGAGCGGAATACGGTAGGCTGGTGACGCTTTCCGGTAGGCTCGACCACACAATACCAGTAGACTCAATATGAAGAGCAGGCCTACGATCAACCAGGGAATACCTCCTTCCAGGGCCCATTCCAGATATTGATTGTGCACACTTATACCATGAGCATTGAGCTGCGTAGCCTGGCTGATGGTCAGGCGTTGATAATAGTAGTGGAATTGCTCCAGACCAATGCCCAGAATAGGATGAGATAGAATAAGTTTGCTGGCCTCATGCCATAGAAAAATCCGGTTGGTGGTCGAGGTGGAAGCATGCGTAAAATGCGCAATGATGATCCCGGGAAATGCCAGCAGGCCACCAATCGACGCAAGCGCAAAGATCCAGCAGAGCCGATAGCGGCGCGTCAGAATCAAAGCGATGCAGAGCATCGCACCCAGAGCCGCCAGCGCACTGCGGGTTCCTGAGCCAACAACAACGCCCAGAGAAAGAAAAGTCATCAGCGCACCCAGCAGGCGTTCGTGAAGACGTTTGCCATGGAGCCAGCAGGTCAGCGAGAGCGCAAAGAGTCCTGTCATATAGAGTCCCAGCGTTGCTGCACCATCAAAAGGACCAACCAGGCGTCCTTTATCTCCGGTTGCTGCTGGATTCTGGTTGGGCACGATAACTGCCGGTAACGGCACACCCATCGCCTGCGCTATACAGATGAGATAGATCGGCAGATTGCTCAGCAGGACCAGCGTAAAGAACGACGATAGGTCGCGTATAAAAGGGAACAGAAATGTACCGCAAAAGAAGGCTAACAGAATAATAGCCAGATTGTAGAGTCTTTTATTAGCGCCAAAGACGGCTATGTTGGTAATAAATTCGGGTACATGTACAAATGAGATAAAAGCGATGGCAAAAAACAACAGGGCCAGCACATGTGGAAATTGGAGTCTGATGGCTGGCCTCAGTAGCAAGATCACGCTCAGGCAGAGCAAGAGCATGAGTTCGGTCAGTCGAATGGTATGACCGGGTGTGTGCAACAGCAGCGACGGCAGATCTGTGCAGAGGAAAACCAGGACAATGGCCACCGCTGGCCGCTTAACCGCCAGCGTGGCGACGGCAACGATCGCCAGCCCTACACCCGCCAGCCATGGCGCGGCAAGCAGAGAGCAACTTATCACGATAAAGATCAGCAGTCCCGCGAAGGACATACTTAGCAGTATCTGTTGTATGGGCATAGACGCTGGCGCCGCGAGTTTGTAAGTTTTCACAGCATAGATTGACTGTGCTCTCACTACAGAAACCTGATCGCTACTTTTTTTCATCCACAGCCCCTTTATGCTGGTTCGCTGGCTGCTTATTGTAGATGGCGGGTAATAGCTGACCCGTTCCCGGCGCCTCATCCAGCGTAGTTGAAGGCTGAGGCAACGGAGGATTGTAGTGGATAGATGTCACTGGCCGCGCCAGGGAAGACTGCTTCTGATTGCTTATAGCCATCCTGGCCCAGGGAGCGGTAGCGCGCCACTGTTTTTTGCCCTGATATTCATCATCATCAAGCCAGTCTTTCTCATACTTTGGTGCTGAAACATAAAAGTAAGGCTGGTGATGTGTTTTTTTGCGATTAACAATAATACCTTGCAATGGAGCCTGCAGTCGCTGCAGCCTGCGAGCCAGATTCTGTATCTGTGCAGCCTGCTCCTGGCCCGCCTCAACAACCAGCAAAGAGGCATCCGCGCATGCTGCCAGGATCGTCGTATGAGCGCTCTCTATCAGGGGAGCTGAATCAATAATGATAATATCCATTAAACTATGTCCCTGCTCTTCTGGTTCGTGTGCCGGTTGGAGAAGACATTTGATGAACAGAGATAGCATAGGTGCGCGCAAGATATTTCCTCGGGAGTTTGGTAGTGGACCGGTCGGTAAGAACCAGAGGTTGGGAATAGATGTTTTATGTGGATGTAACCAGGTGTATATTTTACTGCCTGGTCCTTCCTGGAAAAGAGCACTCTCTGCCATTACCGTAGTGAGCCCGTAAATATTAGGATGCTTAAAGACTCGATGCAAGGCGCCCTGTTGCAGATTACCATCGACCAGCATGACGCGTAATCCTGTGCGAGCCAGGGTAATGGCTAGATTGACCGCTGTGGTTGAAGTGCCTGTTTTCGCGTGTACGCCCGTCACCAGGATGGTGCGTTTCTCGGTACACTTCATAATCAAATTAGTGCTGATTGTGCTAAATGCTTGTTCGATCGCTTCATTGTTTACCAGCGGCAACTCATCACGCATCCTCTGTTTCGCTATTTTTACCTCAGGTACACTGCCTAGAGCCAGCAGTCTGGCCAGTCGTTCCACATCCTCAACCGTTTTAATTGTGGTATTGGTCCAATCCAGTAACAGGATAAACACCAGGGTGAGCACAAAGCTCAGAGAGCTGGCGGCCACCGTATTGAGCAATATGTTTGGACTAACTGGAGCGGTAGAAGCGATGGCAGGCTGGACGATTTTTAAGCTGTTGGGCACCTGCAATAATTGCTGTTGAATCTGGTTATAGCTGGTCAACGATGAATTATAGGTGATCTGATCACTGTTAATGGTATCGTTTTGATGGACAATAATTTCTGGAGCTGCATGTGCTGCTTGCAGGAGCGCGAGTTGTTCCTGGTCACTTTCAACAGCATTTTTAGCATTTTTCACATTCTTCGCCAGGCGAGCGGAAATATTTTTTAATTGCTGTTGTAGTGAATCATTTTGTAACTGGATAAAGACAGCGACCACCGTATTGGCAATTGTGGCCGCGCGAACAGGATTATTATCTTTGACACGTACCTGGATAATTGGCGTATTATCCAGAGGGGAATCGCTTATCTGTGTTGCCAGCTGGCGGGTGCTCACGTTATGGATTTTGCGGGCCACACCTTGCAACACATCGGGGCGGTTAATCAAAAGAGCATCGCTTTGCGCGAGAGCCTGGTCAACAAAAATACTGCCATTGTTGGTACTTATATCATGAACCTGTAGTAAAGCCGAGGCTTCATAAACCGGCTGCATTATGCTATTAATAGCATATGTCACCAATGTGCACAGTACAACAGCTACCAGCAACAACCAGAGCCATCGACGTAGCAATGCTCCATAATGTCCTATACTTGTCCCAATAGACATGCTACTTCCACCTTTCCACCTCCATTTTTCCCTTGTAAGCATGCATTGCTTTTAGAGACTCACAAAAAGTATCCACGAACAAAGCATACAACGTTTCCGCAAAAATATAGTAACTCGTCACCCATCAATCCTAATCGTTGCCATAGCCGTTTTTTATTTCGATAATATTATATGTATTAATGACTTCTGCAAAATTCAACCACAAAATGCAATAATTAACTGTAATACAACAAATCAACAACTTATTAGTTACAACCCCCTTACTATAATGTGATGCTGTAAACGTTAGATTGATGTTGTTGGAAGGGGAAAGAGTGCGACCACATGAAAATCCTTTTTATTACTCCTTATCCCCCATCCCGAATTCGTGTTCGTGCCTACGGTTTTATACAGCAACTCTGCCGTGAGCATGAAGTAACGATCTTAACCCAGATCTCTAATCCCCAGGAATGGAGTGATAGCCTGGCTTTGCAGCAGCAAGGTTATGAGGTTGTAGTGGTATCCGAGCCGCGTAGTTATGCGTTACTGCGTAGCGGGCGGGCGGTTTTCAGCCAGCTTCCTTTGCAGGTGGCATATGCGCGCTCGGCGTGTTTTTTTCACCAGGCGCAACGCTTATGTGCACGCAAACATTTTGATGTCATCCATGTGGAGCATCTGCGCGGAATCGCCTCGGTTGATGCGCTGGCCCAGGATTATCCGTTGGTATGGGATGCGGTGGATTGTATTAGTGAATTATGGCGGCAGACGGCGCGCTCTGGTCCCAGTCTGGCCTTACGCACAGTGGCGCTTTTGGAGTATAAGCGCACAAAGCGTTACGAGAGTCAAATTCAGCAGAAGATCGCACATATCATAACGACCTCAGAGAACGATCGCCAGGGACTGCTGGCACTGTCGCAGAGGAAGAACGGGCCCGAGAGAGCTAATCTGGAGCACATTGCCGTTGTCCCATGTGGTGTGGATCTGGATTATTTTGTGCCCACCGAGCAGCGCTATCGACCCTATAATATCGTTTTTTCGGGGAAAATGAGTTACCACGCCAACGTAGTGGCGGCTCACTATCTCTACCAGGAAATCATGCCGTTGATCTGGCGTGTCGAGCCGGCTGCCACGCTAACGATTGTCGGAAGCCGCCCTCCGCAATCTATTCAGCGTTTGCGCCTGGATCAACGCATAGAGGTAACCGGTTATGTGGAGGATATTCGCCCCTATATCAGGCGTGCGCATATCATGTTAAGCCCGATGGTTTATAGCGTTGGTATTCAGAATAAAGTGCTGGAGACTATGGCGCTGGGAACACCGGCCGTCATTTCAACACAATCTGCACAGGCTTTGAAGGCTTGTGAGGGGCAGGATATGCTGGTGGCGACCTCCGCGCAAGAGTTTGCCACTATGGCGTTGCGCCTGATGGGCGATGCGGCCCTGCGTGAGAATATCAGCCAGCACGGGCGTCGGTATGTTGAGCAGCAGCACCGCTGGTTTGATATGACGCAACGTCTGCTGGATAGCTATCGAAACGCTATCACCGGCGAGACACAGAAAACGACGGCTGCCACACGTACTATCTTGTAAAGCCCCTGAAGGATAATAAATTGAGCAGATCTACTCTCCACATGCCACACGTAACCAAGGAGCTTTGAACATTGGACAATGACACGCAGCGACTTAAGATTGCGCTATTAACTGCGCTAGATGCCCAGGATCGCCGTTCCTGGTCCGGCACATTTTATTCGATTGCGCAAGCTCTACAAAAATACTGTGGCGATGTGACTTATATTGGTCCGTTGGATGCAGCCCATGAGATGTTTTTTGGACGGATAGCTCATGTCGCCTCTCATTTTCTACTTGGTAAAAGATTTTTGTTTCGTCACTCACATGCGGTTTCTATGCGCTACGCGCGCGTGGCCGCCGAGCGCCTGGCCGCGCAACCATTTGATGTAGTAGTGGCCTTAAGTGGAGCTACGGAAATTGCATTTTTAAAGACAACTCTTCCGATTGTCCTGGTGGAAGATGCAAATTTTCCACTGCTTCGAGGCTATCATCAACACTTTTCAGCCTTGCTCGAATGCTCTGCTCGCCAGGTCAATGATATTCAGGCGCGTGGTATTCATAACGCGAATTTATTGCTCTACGCGACATCCTGGGCGGCTAAAGCCGCGATTGAATATTACGAAGCCGATCCGCGCAAGGTGCGGGTCATACCCTTTGGTGCCAATCTAGAGCATGCTCCGGCCAGGGAAGCCGTATTAGCTCGCCAAAGAGGAGCCCGCTGCGACCTACTATTTGTGGGAGTCAACTGGGAGCGCAAGGGTGGAGATATTGCATTTGAGACGTTATGTGCGCTGGAAGCCTCAGGTATCGAGGCTTCATTGACTGTTTGCGGTTGCACTCCTCCTCGTCGCATTCGACATCCACGGCTGACAGTTATCCCATTTTTAGACAAGAATGATCCTGAGCAGTATAAACGTCTGGAGGCGCTATATTTGAGCTCAACATTTTTACTGCTGCCGACCAGAAATGAATGTTTTGGAGTCGCTCTATGCGAGGCAAACGCCTTTGGTTTACCTGTAGTAACGACTCATACTGGCGGGGTACCAGAAGTAGTGCGCAATGGTGAAAACGGTTTTACTCTGCCCTACACGGCTAGAGGCAAAGACTATGCAAAGACAATTGCACGTATTTATCAAGATGAAGAACTGTACCTGCATATGATACGGCAGAGCCGTGCCGCATTTGAAGAGCGCTTGAACTGGAATTGCTGGGGGCTGGCCACCAGGGATGCGCTGTTACAGATGCTACAGCTCAAAGAAGAGGCTCAATCACTTGAGCCTCGAACGCTTTCACATAAAAGTTCCTGACCTGACAGGAGTTATTACACTCATGTATGGTGTGCTCCTGGAAGCTATCGGAAATCGAGGAAACGATGAACCAGACAGGCAAACAAAGTATCATTGAGGCGAAGGCTCCGCCATCAACTATATATCTGGAAGGGGCCAGCGCTGACATCATATTCGTTCCTTCTCCGTTTTTTGCTATAACGAAACAATGCATGGACTGTATCTGTGCATTGCTGGGCCTTTTGTTGCTGGCGCCGCTCTTTTTGGTGATAGCGCTACGCATCAAACTGCATGATGGTGGACCTGTTCTTCATTATCGTGAAATTGTTGGCCGCGACGGCAAGCATTTTTTTGCCCTTAAGTTTCGTACCATGATTTGTGATGCCGATGACTATTTGCAGCGGCACCCGGACTTGCTGGAACTCTATCAGAAAAACATGAAATTAGCCCATGATCCCAGGGTGACTGCTGTCGGGCATTTTCTACGTAAGTCTAGCCTGGATGAATTACCCCAGTTAGTCAATGTTCTGCTTGGGCAAATGTCGCTGGTTGGGCCACGCATTATTCATCCGAGCGAATTGTCGCGTTACGGGGTGTACGCGCACAAGCGCCTCTCTGTCAAGCCCGGCATTACAGGCTTATGGCAGGTGTGTGGTCGACAGCATGCCTCTTACGATGAGAGGATCGTCCTGGACATGCAATACATCGATCAGCGCTCGCTGTGGCTTGATTTATGCATCCTGCTCAAAACATGTAAGGTCTTGATAGTTTATACCGGGTCCTGAAGAAAATAGTTGCAATAAGCAATAATGCATATGAATCAGGGTCAGCACTGAAAGGAATTTTTATGCCCAACGCATTAATCACCGGCATTACTGGCCAGGATGGCAGCTATCTGGCTGAGTTTTTATTACAAAAAGGCTACCGAGTCTACGGCGTTGTTCGCCGGGCCAGTACTTTTAATAGCGAGCGTATCCACCATTTGCTAGATGAGATTGAGTTTATCGATGCCGATTTGCTGGACCAGCTATCGTTACTGCGTGCTTTACGCCTTTCTCGCGCCGATGAGGTCTACAATCTGGCGGCCATGTCTTTTGTGGGCACCTCTTTTGCACAACCGGTAGCAACGGGAGAATATACTGCCCTCAGCGTTACCCGTATGTTAGAGGCCATACGTTTTGTGGATTGGCCAATACGCTTCTATCAAGCTTCAACCTCTGAAATGTTCGGCAAGGTTCAGACCACCCCTCAGAATGAGCAAACACCGTTTCATCCACGTAGTCCTTATGGTGTGGCCAAGCTCTATGGCCATTGGATGACGGTCAATTTTCGCGAGAGCTATGACCTGTTTGCCTGTTCAGGTATTTTGTTTAACCACGAGTCGCCGCGCCGTGGCTTAGAATTTGTGACGCGCAAGATCTCGCATGCTGTGGCACGGATTCACCTGGGTTTGCAGGACAAATTGACGCTGGGAAACCTGGATGCCAGGCGCGATTGGGGATTTGCCGGAGATTACGTGCAGGCGATGTGGCTGATGCTGCAACAAGAAAAGCCCGATGATTATGTGATTTCGACTGGTGTAGCGCATAGCGTGCGGGACTTTGTCGATGCTGCTTTTGATTATATCGGTATCGATGACTGGTCGCCCTATGTTGAGACTGTACCGCAATTATTGCGGCCTGCCGAAGTGGATCAATTACTGGGGGATGCCAGCAAAGCCCGGCAAAAGTTTAGTTGGGTACCGACGGCAACCTTTGAAGATATCGTGCATAGCATGATAGAGCACGATATTCGCCAGGTGGCCCAGGCAGAGGAATCTATCAAAAAAGTGAGTTATGCGTTCACCACGCAACCCTGCTAAATCTGTTCAAGATACCCCGGACATTCTTTCAACCACAGAAAGAGAGTATTTGAACGATGACAATGCCTGCCCGCATCCTGATTACCGGTATTTCTGGTTTTGTGGGAAGCTATCTCGCTCAGGCATGCTTGAGTAGTTATCCAACGGCCACAACTTTTGGTCTGTATCGCTACAGCCTGGCGCAGGCGCCCGCACTGGCCGAGATTCAACCTGTAATCGGAGACATCTTATCATTAAAAAGCATGCAATATGTAATCGATCATACACGGCCAGACCTGATTTTTCACCTTGCCGCGCAATCTTCGGTGGCCTCTTCCTGGTCTGATCCCATCAGAACGCTACAAGTGAATGCCGAAGGGGCCGTCCATATCTTTGAAGCTTTACGCCTGGCAGGACTGATGGCGCGCATTGTGGTCGTTGGTTCGAGTGAACAGTATGGTGCCGTGCCGCCGGAGGCGAATCCAATCAAAGAAAGTCAGCCATTTCGCCCAACGAATCCTTATGCTGTAGCTAAGGCGACTCAGGATCTCTACGCGTACCAGTATTTTGCCGCGTATCGTTTACCAACTCTACGCGTCCGCCCTTTTAATCACTTTGGACCACGCCAGTTGCCCACCTTTGTCGTTGCCAGCCTGGCGCGTCAGATCGCCTTGATTGAAGCAGGCAAGGCCGAACCAGTGCTGGCTGTGGGCAACCTGCAGGTCAGGCGGGATTTTCTGCCTGTCGAAGCGGTTGTAAAAGCCTACCTGGCCGTGGCCGAATATGGCCAGGTAGGAGAAGCTTATAACATTGGCTCGGGTGTGGCTTACTCAATTGGGGATATCCTGAACATGCTGCTGCAGTATACTGATCGCTCTATTCGCGTCCAGGAGGACTCCAATCTCCTGCGACCCATCGACCAACCAGTTACTATTGCCGATACTTCACAGCTTCAACGTCATACCAGCTGGCAACCAGATCTTGATCTTAACCAGGCACTCAAGCGCACGCTCGACTACTGGCGTTCCATTGTATAACGGCGCAAACATGGGCGTTGGTAGATCAAGTGGATCTTCCTATAGATATTGGAGAAGATTGCCTGGTCGCTACTAGATGTGTATGCCTGTAAAAAAGGTTTTACAGCAGTAAAGAATAGAAAGACACATAAACGTGACAATTATACATAATTACTTCACAGAAGTTTCCAGTATGCTACGTGCCATCTCGCATGAACAGCTAGAACACATACTCATCATTCTAGAGCAAGCTTATCACCACAACAAGCGCATCTTTATTATGGGAAATGGCGGGAGCGCGGCCACGGCCTCGCATTTCGCGCTTGACCTCACCAAAAACACCATTTTTCCGGGCCTTCCCAGGCTCAAAGCTATCTCTTTAACTGACCATGTACCGCTGATTACGGCCTGGAGCAACGACACTGCCTATGAACATATCTTTACCGAGCAGCTGGTTAGTCTGTTGGAGGATGGTGATGTGGTACTAGGCATCAGTGCCAGCGGCAATTCTAAGAACGTCATTAATGCCATCCGCTATGCCCGTCACGCTGGTGCCACAACAGTAGCGCTATTAGGAGCCAATGGTGGCAAGTTGAAGGAAATAGTGGACGCTTATGTCCTGGCCCCAGGTCAGAATATTGAGCAAGAAGAAGATGCGCACATGATCCTGACGCATATGATGACGCGCCATATGCGCTCTTTCATTCTGACCGGCGCTTCAAGCAGAGCGACATCCTTGCCGGTAACTTCCAGTACACACTTCTATTCTCGCTAAGCCTATCAGCAGGGCGCTGGAGAACGAAATCATATGACTGTGATTTTTCTAGATCGAGATGGTGTAATCAATGAGAATAGAATGGATTATGTCAAAAGCTGGCAGGAGTTTCAGTTTTTGCCAGGAGCCTGTGAAGCGATTGCCCGGCTCTCATCAGCGGGTCATCAAGTAGTGATCTGCACAAATCAAGCTGGTATCGCGACCGGTTGTTTGACAGGCGAGTTGATAGAATCCATTCATCGACGTATGCTCTACGTTATCGAGCAGGCCGGTGGACATGTGGCCGGCATCTACTATTGTCCCCATGGTAAACAGGCGGGATGTGATTGTCGTAAGCCGCGTCCTGGATTACTATTGCGGGCTGCTCAAGAATTGCAATTAGATTTAACCGGGGCAGTCTTTGTGGGAGACGGCCTGACCGATATTCAGGCCGCCCTGGCAGCGGGCGTCACACCTATGCTGGTGCTGACCGGACGTGGAAAAGAACAGTTGCGCCAGGCTGCCAGCATTATCAACGAGCCTTTTCTGGTAGTCAAAGATCTCCCTATGGCTGTGAGTGTCATCGGGAATGGGAAAGCGAAAGGGGATGTATGTTAATTGTCAGAGCACCGATGCGTATCAGCCTGGGGGGTGGTGGAACTGATCTTGAGGCTTATTATGCAAAATATGGTGGTGTGGTTATCAATACTGCCATCAATAAATACTTTTATGCTATCTTGACGCCTGAGGAGCAGGAAGAGCTCCAATTGATTTCAGCCGATTACCGTTCGCTCTTTCGGCATACGCTCTATACTGATCTGGTATGGGACGGAGATCTGGCCTTACCCAGGGCGGTGTTGCATCACTTTGGTATTCGTAGCGGCCTCAATCTGTTTATTGCCAGCGAGGTGCCACCGGGTACAGGATTGGGTTCATCAAGTGCAGCGGCGGTGGCGCTGGTGCGGGCATTGTCCACGTTGATCGACCAACCAATGACCAAGCAACAGATAGCTGAGACGGCATCTGCGATTGAAATCGATAAAATGGGCATGCCCATTGGTAAGCAAGATCAATATGCCTCGGCCTTTGGTGGATTGAATAAAATTACTTTTACCAGTGCGGGTGTAACTGTTGAGCCTATGCACATAGCGCCACAGACACAAAGCCTCCTGGAGCAGCATCTAATGCTTTTTTTTACGGGCAGTTCGCGTGAGTCTACCTCTATTCTGAAGCACCAGCGTAAATCTACCCAAGAGCAGGATGAAAAGGTGTTGCAGGCCTTGCATAATATCAAGCAGAGCGTGGGCGAGGTAGAGCGCTGTTTGAGGGACGGAGACCTGGATGGTTTCGCGCAGATCCTTGATTATTCCTGGCAAGAGAAGCGGCGCCTGGCTCCCAATCTGTCTTCGGCTTTTATCGATGAATGCTATTCGCTGGCGCGTCAGTATGGTGCCCAGGGTGG
This sequence comes from Dictyobacter formicarum, assembly GCF_016587435.1. The sequence goes on along the minus strand of NZ_BNJJ01000001.1, from coordinate 134,222 downwards.
CAAAATTACCGGTGCCGGCGGTGGTGGCTTTCTCTTGCTCTACTGCCGCGAAGCGGCGCAAAACGCCGTAACCCGCATTTTAGAAGAGCGTGGTCTGAAGAGGATGAATTTTCACTTTGACTGTCAGGGAGCAACGGTCCTTCTCAATATCGCCGATGGTTGGAAGTTCCAGATCCCTGCTTATGCGCACGAGCAATAATCTGAGCCTGGTGCTGGCTAGCGCGGCATGCCGCGCTGCAGAGCTGCCATCAGAAATTCGTTGTGCTTCTCTTTGATGGTTTCGATCCAGGCTGGATTATCTCGATACCAATCGATGGTTTGGCGCATGCCTGCAGCGAAAGAGATACGGGCCTGCCAGCCCAACTGCTGTCTGATCTTACTGGTATCGACCGCATGACGCTGCACGTTTCCCGGACGATCCTGGACAAAGCTTAGTAACTCGCCCGGCTTTTCCAGTATCTTCAATATTGTGCGGGCATTTTGTAGCGTCGTGCGTTCTTCATGAGCACCAATATTGAAAATCTCACCAACCACATGTGCGGCAGGTTGATGCAGGATCAAAGCCAGCACCTCCACATGATCATCCACATGAATCCAATCACGCGAATGTTGCCCATCACCATAAATAGGGAGAGGCCGATCCTCAAGCGCGTTCAGGATAAAGAGTGGCAATTGTTTTTCGGGATACTGATAGGGTCCATAGTTGTTGCTACAGCGAGTAATGGTGACGGGGAGCCTGTAACTGGCCCAATATGAAAAGGCTAGCGTGTCTGCCCCTACTTTGCTGGCGGCGTACGGCGACAATGGTAGCAACGTATCGGTCTCCAGCGATGGTCGGCTGACGCCTTCTGGTGAGCAGGCATTACCATAGACCTCGTCGGTTGAGATATGCAGGAAACGCTGTATGTGTTGCTGGCGTGCAGCCTCCAGGAGCACGTAAGTGCCCTGAACATTTGTGCGCATAAAGTCCTGGGCCTGCAAAAGCGAACGATCGACATGGGTTTCAGCGGCAAAGTGCACTATAGCGTCACAGTCCTCCAATACCTGCACCACAGTTCTTTCATCACAGATATCGCCCTGTACAAATGATAGACGGGGAGTTGTAGAAAGTGGTGGAAGATTGGTTATGTTGCCTGCATACGTTAATTTATCTAATACGACAATTTCATCTGTCGGGTAAGTCGCCAACATATGTCTGACAAAGTTACTACCAATAAATCCGGCGCCTCCAGTGACGAGTATACGCATAAGTGCTCCTAACATAATTTGCTCAAAAGATGAAATTCTTTGAGCCTCATATTTATCTTATGATTACTCCGTATATCTCTTCAAGAGTCGATCAGGTAATTAGAAAAGTTTATATCGATGGTTTTGACAGCATGTTATTTATTTTTGCCAGCACTGTAACTTTCGTATCTCTATGGTCGCTGGTACAACGTGATAAAGATAAAGAGTAGGAAGGAGAGTACAAAAATATGAGCGAGACAATTGGTTTTATTGGTCTGGGCAATATGGGCCATCCCATGGCCATTAACCTGCTGAAGGCTGGCTATAACTTACGTGTGTATAATCGTGATATAAGTAAGACGCAGGATCTGGTAGTGGCTGGCGCCAAACGCGGTGTGCGTCCACGCGATGCGGTGGAGCATGGTGGTATTGTGATTACGGTGGTTGCGAACGACGAGGCATTAGAGGCGGTGACATCCGGAAATGACGGTCTGCTGGCTCACTTGGGTCCTGGTGGTGTGCATCTCTCTATGAGTACTGTATCGCCAGCTACGGCCCGCAAGATGCAGCAGTTGCATGAGCAGCAAGATTGTTTTTATGTGGCGGCTCCCGTCTTTGGTCGCCCTGAAGCCGCGGCTGCCCGCCAACTCTGGATCGCGGTAGCAGGCAAGGCTGAGGCCAAACAAAGGGTGCATCGTATTCTGAATGTACTGGGACAGGGCGTGTTTGATTTCGGGGAAGAGGCGGCCAATGCCAATGTGGTCAAGATCAGCGCCAATTTCATGCTGGCCTCGGCGATGGAAACGATGGGCGAAGCATTTACCCTGGGTGAAAAGAATGGCATTGATCGCACTAAGATGTATGAGATGTTTACCCAGACACTTTTTGCATGCCCGGCTTACCAGACCTATGGTAAGAGGATCGCAGAAAAGAACTTTGAGCCAGTTGGATTTAACATGCAGCTAGGGCTAAAAGATATCAACCTGGTACTTGATTCAGCTAAAGCCGCACAGTCTCCCATGCCGTTTGCCAGCCAGCTATCGAATCGGCTACTCGCTGGTATCGCGCGTGGCCGTGGTGAGCGCGACTGGTCAGAGTTGACCCGTGGGATCTCTGACGATGCTGGCATCGAATAGATAGTCAGAAGAATGGCACATCGGCTGATTGATGGATGTGCCATCCTATCGCTCGCTTTTGCGATTTTCTATCCTTCTCTTTTTTGTGTCCCGTGTATGCCGGCCGTTGGTCCTACTACTTTGCCATAATTTCCTGGAAAGAAGAGAATAAGTTAGAATAAGCTTTGCTAAATGACTTAGAGTAAGGGGCTATGATGGAAGATACATCTCAGGAGATCGCTGCTTCGGCGCTGCCCGAAGGAGCCCTGCCTGTCCAGACCGCGATAGATGAGCTGCAGTCACTTTATCCACAGGCTCGATATGATCTGAATTTTTCGACTCCCCTGGATTTGTTAGTGGCTACATTGCTGGCGGCTCAATGTACAGATGAGCGCGTCAATGCTGTTACTAAAGATCTGTTCCAGAAGTATCGGAGCGCCGAAGACTATGTCGCTGCCAGCCAGGAAGAACTAGAACAGGATGTCCGGAAGACTGGCTTTTATCGCCAGAAAGCCAGACAGATCCGTGCTGCCTGCCAGTATCTCGTGACGAATTATAATGGTGAAGTACCGCGAACGATCGCCGAGCTGGTCAAAATTCCTGGTGTTGGACGGAAAACAGCCAATATTGTTCTGAGCAACGCTTTTGGCATCACAGAAGGTTTCATTGTCGATACGCACGTGGGGCGCCTGGTCAAGCGCTTCGGCTGGACGCAGCAAGATGATCCCGTTAAAGCTGAGCTTGAGCTGATGCGTCTTATTCCCCGGCAAGAATGGCTCAGCCTGGCTCATCGCATTATTTATCATGGGCGAGCCGTATGTGTAGCGCGCTCACCGCATTGTGTCCAATGTACGCTGGCAGCGGTGTGCCCCTCTTCTACTTATCGCCAATAAGAGAGGATGTGTTTCTTAGTGCACTGGGAGGTGCGTCGCCCTCTGCGAACAGGTGCATGCGTGCCCACACCCTTTTTATGCAGTGGTATAAAAAGTGCATAATGCGCATTTTTGTACCACTGCATAAAAGCTCTTCCCTTTTTTAAGGCCGGCTCTGGCTAGCTGTATCTAGTTACCTGAAGAGCTCAAATGTTTCGATCTGGCAGCTAATCAGAGCCCAGATTTTCATATTTGCTTCTGTCTTGAAGGCGTTTTTTTCTCCGATTTCATAAGATTTGCATCATATTATATCTTTGTGTACCATTATATTGTTTGCGCTAAAAAAGCGTACGCAAAAAGCATAATTTACAGGTCGATTTGCTTGTTTTATAGTGCTGATAAAGAGGTTTTTATGTTGGTGCAAAACATAAAAAGGGAGTGGGGACGCCTGCGTTCCCCTGGCCCAGGGGCGCTCTGATTCCAGTATGTTGGGAATCAGACACTCTCTAGTTATATTGAATCATTTTTGATCTAGATAGGACATGTGTTGGAGGGGCAATGAAGGGGTTGATTACCTATCTGGCACTGGTTTATGCTCGCTGCCTGACTATTTGTCCGCAAGCGTTTCAGCGACTGATGTACAATCTTGATCGGCGGACCTGTGATCCCGACGCGGAAAAATATTTCAGGCGTCACCTGGATACTGTGGTTGCCTGGCCGACTCTCCTGCGCAATGAGTGCGCTTTCTTTTTGTTATATGCTAGCCTGTTGGGGATAAGCGCGTATGGTTTTGTGCTCTCCGCGCATGGAGGGCCGGGCCTGGAGAGATACTTTATTCCTGCCGTGAGCATCATGTTTGGCTGTTCAGCCTGGCGCCTGATCTGGCCCGCTACCAGTCGTTATGAGCGTCTCTTTCTGCTTTGCCTGCTCGGCAGCAGCTGTTATGCCTTAAAAGTTATGGCCAGCCCTCTGCATTTTTCCGCAGTTGTTGAGTTGTTACATTGGAATACTGTGAATACGTTGCTCAAGACCGATCATCTTCTGTTTACGCGCAACAGCCTCTTGCTGGTCAGTTCCTATTATCCCGGACTCGAAATCGTTACTGATGCGTTCTGCTCGATCAGCGGTTTAAGTCCTTTTACCTCTGGTCTGATCGTAACTGGTTGTGCCAGACTGCTGCTGATCCTGTCGTTTTTTTTGCTCAATGAACAACTGTTTAAGTCCAGCCGCATCGCCAGTCTGGCAACGCTATTCTATATGGCCAATCCCCATTTCTTTTTCTTTGATGCACAGTATCGCTATGAGTCGCTGGCATTGCCGCTGCTTATCCTGGTCCTCTGGCTGCTGGAGCCCTGCCAGATTCTGAGTGCGGGCATAGGGTCGATCAAAATCAACCGCTATAATGTAGCGCTATTGGATACCTATCGTAAGAATCTGCGCCAGCGCTTAGTGGGTATAGCTCTGTTGACCACGCTCGTGCTTGCCGGCCTGACTGTTACCCATTATGGCAGTGATTTTTACCTGCTGGTGTTTCTGTTGGTATGGACGCTGGTGTATAGCCGGCAACAGCCGGCGGCCCTCTGGCGCTCGCTAGTGCTACATATGTTGCTGTTAGCCGTGCTGCTGGCACTGATCAACACATTGCGTCCGATTAATCCGCTACCAGACCACCTATCTACGTTGAGCAATAGGATTGGGCACAATCTTATCTCTGTAGTGCAAGGACCAGGGAAGCTGCGCTCTCTGTTTGCCAGTTATACAGGTCTGGGGACACCAGTCTGGCTGCGTTTATGCGCAATTGCCTCGGTATCTTTGATACTGATCTGTTTCCCATTCGGCCTGCTCTGTTTGCTCAGACTACATCGTCTGCAGTCCCTGGCGCGCACGTTTGCCCTGCTTGCTCTGTGCTATCCATTAAGCCTGATTTTACGCCTGGGTGGTTTCGGTGCGGCCCTGGCCGATCAGGCTGCTGCCTTTCTGTTTATTCCGCTGGCTCCCTTGCTGGCACTGGCATGTGTACAGCTATTCCCGGTGCGTACGATGTGCAAGCTCCAGGTGACTATTGTGGCTGGCTTAATAACGATCATCCTGGTGGGTAGCGTGGTGATCGGAGCGGGACCTGGCATGAAGTTATGGCCGGATGCTTATTTTTCAAGTGCCGCCGGGCGCTCGATTGAGTTTGAAAGGATGCAGGCCGCCTTGTGGACGCGAACATATTTGCCATCGGGCAACCAACTTGCCGCGACCGATCGCGTCAACCAGGTGCTGCAGGCCACATATGGAGAGCAGCATAGCGTAACTATGATTGCTGCTCATTCGCATATCGCGCCGCACGCGCTTTCAGGCAGGACGCGCTCATCAGATGAATTAAGGATCATGCGCCAGGGCCGCCTGCGTTATCTGGTGGTCGATCTGCGCCTGGAGCGAGCACGATCATCAAAGGAATTGTTTCAAGCTAGCACATATGTCAACACAATTTTTGACAGTGGAGATATGATCATCTATGACATAGGAGCAGTGAGCCATGCGTCTTAAAAATCTGGATGTATTATTGCTCCTATTGGTGGTGGTAGCCAATGTTTTTCATGTCTGGTTGGGTCGGCCTGTAGCCGTTATTGGTGGTGTGCTCGCGCTGCCTCTAGTCTTTGTGTGTCCTGGCTACGTGCTGGCTGAACTGGTATTCAAGAAAAGACTACTGGATATCTTTCAGCGTTTGCTGCTGAGCATAGGAGGCAGCCTGGCGTTGGATATACTGGGAGGCATGCTGCTCAATATATTACCTGGCGGCCTCAACTCGCAGTCCTGGATGCTATTGCTGTGCCTGATTACTGTGCTTGGTTCAGGAGCGCTCGTGTATGCGCGCCATGATCAAGCCAGCGCCGATTATCCTCGATTGCACATGAGCGCACTCTGCGCGCACCTCTTCTGTGGCGTTCTGGTGCTGGTGATGATGGTGATGATTATGCGCTACGACATCCATGGGATGGCCACGCCGGCCCGGCCCGCGTTTACTCAATTCTGGCTATTACCGGCGCGGCAGGCGAATAGAAATTGCGCCGTGACCCTGGGAATACAGAACTTTGAGCGCACACCGGCCAGCTATCGGATCGTTGTCAACGCCAATAATAACCTGGTTGCCGGCTGGTCATTGATACGCCTGGCTCCGCAGCAAACGTGGCAGCATATCATTCCATTGCCGCAGATGAAAGAAAACACTATCCTGTTGGAGGCGTTTTTATATCAAACGAACCAGCCGGAGCGCGTTTATCGCCATGTGGCTATCCACGTACATGTCACGGGAGATGGCCCGGTATCTCATCCACAGCAATGTGCCTTTTAAGACTAAGCGGCAAGAACCAGATCGGTATGCCAGCACCTTTTTATTTGCGCTCCTGGAGGGTCATGGGCAAGCTTTTTACGCCATAGACAAAAGAGCTGGCCACGTGCTGAAGTGGTACCTCTGAGATGCGCTTAAGGGAAGCAAAGCGTGTCAGGAGTATTTCCAGCGCAACCTTCGTCTCCAGGCGCGCCAGCGACGAACCAATACAAAAATGAATGCCATGGCCAAATCCAAGATGCCGATTGGGGGTGCGATGAATATCGAAGACCTCGGGCTTTGTAAATAGTGTCTCATCCCGATTGGCCGCACCCAGCACGGGCGACACGATCTCTCCGGCCTTGATGTGGTGCTCGCCGATCCAGGTATCCACAGTTATTGCCCGCCGCAAACGCTGAATCGGTGTGCGATAGCGAATTACCTCCTCGATCGCGCCCGGCAACAACTCAGGCTGAGCCTGCAACTCCTCGAAGACCGAGGGATGCTCATCAAATGTCAGCAAGGCGTTACCAATCAAATTGGTGGAGGTCTCGTGACCGGCGACGAGCAGCAAACGGCAGAAGCTTAAAATTTCGGCATCAGTCAAATACGTACCTTCGATGTGAGCGGTCAACAACGCGCTGATCAAATCATCCTGCGCATGCTGGCGACGCCGATCCACAACCATCTGAAAATAGTTATTCATCTCGATGACAGCCTGTTTTTTCTGCAGGCGCGCGGGACTCACAATAATATCTGACCAATGCTTAAACTGCTGCTGATCCTGGATCGGGATACCTAATAGCTCAGCAATAACAATGATCGGCAAGGGATTAGCCAGGTCTTTGACAACGTCCATCTGACCCAGGGACGCTACCTGGTCCAGGTGAGAATGTACAATTTCTGCGACGCGCGGGGCCAGATTGGCGATGGTGCGCGGCGTAAATGCTTGATTGATTAACGAACGCAACTGGCGATGACGCGGTGGATCGGTCCATAGAAGTGTTCTGGTCGTCTGTTGTACCCTACCAGCTGGCCGACTACGAATGGATTGCTCTGAAGAGAAGAGCAATGGATCATTGATAACGCGCTGAACATCGCTATAGCGTGTGATGAACCAGCTATGAAATTCGCGCGAATAGTAGACTGGATATTGTTCCCGCATCATCCTGTACCAGGGAAAAGGATTAAGTGGATCTTTCAGTATATGCGCTGTTAACGATGGCTCGGATGACTGCGATGCGGTTGGTGGCATGCTAGCTGGCTTCCCTCTAGTCAAGAATATGTTTTTCTGCTTACTATACAAGTCTTTAAGGTTATAGGTCAACTTAATCAATGCAGCAAGCAAAGAAAAGCCAGCCCAATCGCTGCATTGACTGGATTGGGCTGGCAACAAAGGTATAAGTTTATACTTTACACTTCCAGGACAAAGAGTACGTCGCTCCCTGCTTTCACAGGCCCGCTGGCACGGCTCACAATGGTGCCTTCGCCGCTGGAAACCACAGGACTCAGCACAACTTTGCCTTTACCCTCAATGGTGGGGCGATCAAAGCGCACAATGGGAGCGCCGGCCTCCACCTGTTGTCCCTCGGTAGCGATATTTTCAAAGCCGGTGCCATTCAGCTCGATAGTATCAAGGCCGATGTGCACAATCAGCTCGACATCGCCAGCAGCAATGCCAAAGGCATGGCCGCCAGGAAACAACTTGACCAGTTCTCCACTGATCGGAGCAACAGCTATCGCTCCCGATGGATCAATAGCCACGCCGTCGCCTGCCATTTTCTGCGCGAACACCTCGTCAGGGACTTTCTCAAGTTCGACCACGTTCCCATCGATGGGCGCGAGCACGTTAATCTTTGTCATAGTCAATCTATACTTCCTAACTAGCACTATACGCCGATGTTGTCCTCTTTGCGCAAGCGATTGATGCGGCTGGCAATGCGATCAGACTGCGTGCCCATCACTACCTGCACGATTTTACCTTTTTTGATCACACCAGAAGCTCCCAGACTTTTCAGGCGTGGCTCATCGATCTTATCTGATTGGTTCACGAAGATGCGCAGACGTGTGATACAACCTTCCAGGCTCTCGATGTTTTCTTTACCGCCCAGCGCGCTCAAAACTTCACGAGCCAGCGTCGTCTCTTTATCCTCAGGTTCCTCGGTCGCTACAGAAGTTGCATCCTTCCTGGCCACAGGTTTACGTTGTGACTCGGGCAAGATCCAGTCGGGAGCCAGGCCAGTCGACTCCTCACCACGTCCCGGTGTACCCAGATTGAAGCGAACGATAAAGAAGCTAAAGACAAAGTAGTAGATGACACCGTAAACCACCCCGACCAGCAATAGTAGCCATGGGTTAGTGGTGTTCGACTTATTGAAGTTTATCAAGAAGTCGATCAAGCCAGCTGAGAAACCAAAGCCAATCTTAATTTGCAGCAGGTAGCAGACGGCCAGCGCGGTACCGGTCAGGATAGCATGCACAACGAAGAGTAGGGGAGCAACAAACAAAAAGGCAAACTCGATAGGCTCGGTAATGCCGGTCACAAGCGACGCAACCGCAGCTGAGACAAGGATACCAGCGGCTACTTTGGGGTATTTGGCGTGGCGGATCATGGCTATACACGCGGCAGGTAGACCAAACATCATCATCGGGAAGAAGCCTGCCATATAGTATCCTGCCGAGGTATCACCGGCGAAGTAACGGTTGAGGTCACCATGTACAATGGTGCCATCTGGACCCTTAAAGCTGCCGAGTTGGAACCAGAAGTAAGAGTTCAATACGTGATGCAGACCAGTAGGGATCAGCAAGCGGTTCAAGAAGCCGTAGATGCCGGCACCAACCGCACCCAGCGAAACGATACCAGTACCAAATGCATTAATACCGCTATTGATGGGAGGCCAGATAATGCCGAAAATCAAGCCAAGGAGAAGGGCCACGAACGCAGTCACAATGGGGACGAAGCGGCGGCCACCGAAAAAGCCCAGGTAATCGGGCAAGCGAAGATCATGGAATTTTTTGTATAAGCTCGCAGAAACTATACCGATCAAAATACCAGAAAGCACCCCCATTGAGATATTGGGATCTGGTGATAAGGTGCCATCGGCAGCTTTAACTTGAGGAATAATATTATTGAACACCGCCGTAAACACCAGAAAGCCAACCACCGCCGCCAGCGCCGCTGATCCTTCTCCACCAGAAAGGCCAATCGCGATACCAATAGCAAAAATAAGAGGCAGGTTAGAGAAAATGGCATCCCCAGCTTTCGCTATCCAATCCAGGTGAATAACGCCCCAGTGGATACTGCCTAGCAGATCAGCCTGCCCCAGGCGTAGCAGCAGCGCCGCTGCTGGTAGGACCGCAATTGGAAGCATGAGTGAACGACCGACGCTCTGAAGTGCTCCAAGGATGCGATCACCGGTGCTAGTCGATGATCTGGTAACTGAACTCATCGCAAGTTCTCCTCTACTAAAGGACTACTAAAAGCCGCCCTCTGAAAATGTGCGCAGTTATTTCGGTAAGCGTCAATGCAATCTACTCTAACTGTACGCTGCGAGAACAAGTGTATCGGAAGTCAAAGAGGAGAGATTTTTGGAGGAAACACCTTTCGCTCTTTGTTTTTCCGAAACAAGCAACATGAATGCAACTACGAAATTTCGTCAGAACCTATGGTTGACATAACATGACAGCATCATGCATAGTATGAGATGGAGTATAACGAGAAAACAACAAATTGAAAGGTTTCACTAACGTACGAGCCTACCATAGGCAAGTCACGTATAGCTCATGCAGATACTATAAAGTCTTCCCTTATAAATGTCAAGATGTCTAGACCACTAATTCAGAGGCTTTGTCGAGCGGGAAGGCGAAAGCGGGGGCAAGCCCCGCACCTATTGGGGGACCGGGCGAGCATGTCGGGGACATGACGAGGGTGCAGGGGCGGCAAAAAAAATTGTTGTCAGGCGCTCGCAAGCGCCTGACAACAAACCTTTAACCTTTGACGGCACCAGCTGTGAGGCCAGAGACGATGCGGCGTTGCAGGAAGAGAACAATAATAACCAGAGGGATGGTTACAATAATGGCTGCGGCAGCCAACTGTCCATATGCCACTACGTGCTCCGAATTGAAGCGTGTAATACCCACTGTAACCGGCTGTGCACTCTCATCGCTGGTCAGGTTTAGACCAAACAGAAAGTCATTCCAGACCGCAATAAACGAGAGAATCGCCGATGAAAAAATGCCCGGCGCGGTAAGAGGCATAATAACGTACCAGAGAGCCTTTAAGCGTGAAGCTCCATCGATACGCGCCGCCTCTTCCAGGTCTGGTGGCAGATCACGGAAAAACGATGTCAGGAACCAGACTACCAGAGGAATATTCAGCACCAGGTCCGCGATAATCAAAGCCCAGTAGGTGTTATACAGGTAGAGTGGACCCGTAAACAAGACAAACAGTGGTCCAATCAATGCGATGAATGGAAACATCTGCACAGACAGCACTGTTGCCAGCACGAATGGCTTGCCACGAAACTTCATACGGCCCAGTGCATACGCGCAGAGAATACCAAACACTAGCGCCAGCAATGTCGTAATTGTAGCGATAATAGTGCTATTCCGCAGCGTTGGCAAGAAAAAGGTCGAATTGGTCAACACCTGGACATAGTTATTGAAATCAAACTGATGCGGAAAAATGGTTGGCGGGGACTGGTTAATCTCGATACCATTTTTCACTGACGTCGCAAAGGTCCAATAAAGTGGGGCCAGCGAGATAAAAACAATAATTACCACCGCAACATAGCGCACCACTTTGCCCACTGTCTCCATACGTTTCTTGGCAGCTATGCGGGCATGCGCCTGTTGTACATGTTCTTTTGAGCCTACCTGTTCGGCTACTGCCATAATCTTTCTCCTTCTCGTATATTTCTTGCTGCTCTCAAGCAGAGTTTCCTAATCCACTTGTTTTAAGGTACCGCCCATCAGCGAAACATAAATGATGCTGATCACAATACCGCAGAGAAAGACAATGAACGCGGCCGCAACGCCAGGCGTGAAATCGCTGGCTGTTCCGCCAAACATAAAGTAGTTGGCATAGGTCGACATTGATTGCACCGAGCGCTTGCCAAACACATAGAACAGATCGAAGACACGGAAAGCATCCAGGGTACGGAACATCAACGCGATGATCAAGGGACCGCGCAGCAGTGGCAATGTGATACGCCAGAAGGATTGCCAGCGCGTACTACCATCCACACTCGAGGCCTCATAGAGTTCCGTTGGAATTACCTGCAAGCCAGCCAGAATGAGCAGCGCCATAAATGGCGTAGTTTTCCATATGTCGGTAATCAGAGCCGCGATAATGACCCCTGCAGGACTGCCAATCAAAGTATCACCTGGTTTAAGTAGGTGCATTCCTTGCAGGATAAAGGTAATGATACCTGTCTGGTCATTGTACATCAGGAACCACATCTGAGCGGAAACGACGGTTGGAAAAGCCCAGGGGACCAGAATAGCGGCACGCACCAGGCCACGACCTGGAAAGGTTTTATTGATTAGCAGAGCAATACCCAATCCAAAAACAGTTTCGAGTGCCACACTGATGACGGTAAAGACAACCGTATTAAGAATCGAAGTCCGGAACTCTGGATCAGACAAAACTCTCGTATAGTTTCCCAGTCCAACCACATTGGGTGAGGGAATAAAAGGATTATCCAGAATGCTGATGCGCAATGAATCTAGCATCGGATAAACAGCAATTACGAGGATAAGCAGAATAGTTGGAAATACCAGTATATATGGCATAATTCCACTGCCGTCTTTGTTACGTCCTCGTTTTGCTGGTTTCTTGGTGCTTACTTCAGCTGTTTGTGTTGTCATGTTCTCTTTCGCTTTACTTCAAAAAAGATAATAGAGGCCGTAAAACATCATTAGTTGCATATGCCCGATATCTTTGATTCAGTGATTAGAGGCCAGTTCAGTTTATGAACCGACAATGAAGCCTGAGCAGGCTCAAGCTTCATTGCCAGTGTCAAAAAAGCTACTTGGATGACACCACAGTCTTCAGGTCAGACTCAAGCTGCTTCAAGGCATCGGCAGGAGAAACATTCTTCTTCAGTGCCTTGTAAACATTGCGCTGAATTGCGTCCGAAACATCCACGTATTTTGGTGAGACAGGGCGAGGCAACGCATTTTGCAGGATGGGTTTTAACTTGCCAAACAAAGGCTGCTTGGCCAGCACATCCTTGTCATCATAGATGCTCTGCAGGGTGACAGTGTAGCTTGCACCAATAGCACCCTTCTTCTGAGACTCGGGGCTCAGTGCATAATGGATGAATTGCCATGATTCATCTTGATGTTGTGAATAAGCGTTGATAGCCATGTTCCAACCACCGATGGCGGAGTGACCAACGGATTCGCTACCACCATGTGGCAGAGAAGAGATATCAAACTTACCCGGAATCTTCGACTCCTGAGGATTATTACTCTTAACATAGGCATATGGCCAGTTACGCATGAAGGCGGCATTTCCCTGCTCCCAGGCGGCCAGTGACAGATCCTCTGTATACGTGGTGGTAGCGGCAGGTGAAATGGTGCCAATCCAGCTAACCATTAAGGTCAGAGCCTGCAGGGCCTGTGGGCTATTGATGGTTACTTTGGTAGCATCATTGGCGTCCAGCACGGAGCCGCCGAAACCATAGAGTACCTCAACGAAGTCACAAACCAATCCTTCGTACTGTGAACCCTGCCAGACGTAGCCATCTTTCACTTTTGAAGGCGCGACGCTTTTGGCTGTATTGGTCAGATCATCCCAGGTTGCAGGTGGGGTTGGTACCAGGTCTTTACGATAATAGAGCAGACCCAGGTCTGTACGGAAAGGAGCGGCCCACAATTTGCCATTATAGGTACAGCCTTTGATCGGGCCCTGTAGATATTTCGCCCGCTCGCTGGATGGCCATTTGCTTTCATCGATCGGCACAGTCCATTGCTGTTGGGCAAACTGGGCAGGATAAACGATATCGAGGGAGATAACATCGTTGGTACTGCTGCGTGCACGGAACATATTATTGTATTTGGTCAGCATGTCCTGGGTATTGGTGGGGCCATTCAGCCAGGTAACGTGAATACCTTTCTGTTTACCGGTGGTGCTGTTAAATGTATTGACGATATCTTGATAGGTATTCGTGGTATCGTTATCGCTTTGCCAGACGACGTTGGTTGCCGCCCCATTGCCACCCTGGCTATTTGAGCTACCTCCACAGGCCTCCAATAGCGACATTGCGGCTGAGCTACTCAGGCCAATCACAGCCGCTCGCTGCATAAAGCTACGGCGTGTCAGACGGCCAGATCGCATTTTAATGATCATTTCGTCAAGAGCTTCGCGTTGCTCGTGGATCATAATAAGAAATCCTCCCTTGGATAGAATAAAACCTGATTAAAAATGGGCTCTATTTTTTTACCTCTAACAAAAGAAAACACAGAAAATCTGCTTGAGGTTACAACTTTCCGGCCTTTTTTGCACAGAATATTTAACCTCAACAAATTTTGCTCTATTCTTTGTTGAGTCTGGCTAAAAAATTGAGCAATGCTCGTTAGTTGGTGAATCTACAGTTTGCTGGTAAACTTTATAATAGAAGGAAACAACCTATTAGTATCTCAGCGTTTGTACTGAGTCTCGGATTACCAGATGGACATCCAAGATGTGATTCATATGAATAGCTTCGGGATTGCTGACACGAGCAATCAATGTTTGCACAGCTACTGCTCCCATAGCCTCTTTATGTACACGCATGGTGGTCAGTGATGGTGCTAAATGCTCTGCCAGATCAATATCATCGAAGCCCACTATAGAGAAATCTGCAGGCGCGTGCAAGTCCAGGCTACGCAAAGTTTTAATTACCCGGCTGGCAACTGGATCGTTGGCACAGAACAGTGCCCGTGGGGGGTTCACCAGCTCAAGGAAATTTTTACACACTGCTGTTATATCTTGATATGATTGATAGATAATCTGATTATCGATTGGTAGTCCCGCTTCCAGTAATGCATCCTGATAGCCTTTTTGACGCCAGATAAAAGAGTGAATAATATTGCTCGGGAAGTCTGTGGTGCTGTGCCCATTAACATAGGCAATGTGTCGATGACCCTGCTGAATGAGATAGCGTGTCGCCTGTTTGGCACCTTCATAGTTATCAGATAACACTGTATCAACTTTTTGTGTTAATCCTGATACATGGTTATCTACCAGCACAAGAGGCACATTCACCGCTTGAATGGTCTGGATTGTCTTTGCCTCAGAAGGACCAACCAATAGAATGCCATCCACTTCCAGTTCATGAATTTGCGCCTGCAAGCTGTATGAGGAGGCCTGATAATCGATGGCCTGATAAATAAGCTGGAGATTGGATTTGCGTGCTTCTGTCTCTGCACCATGTAGCACTCCAGCCCAGAATGGATCGCTAAGGGCCTGGCGTTGATTGAATTCGCTATAGCATAAAAGGAAACAGATTTTCTTAAGCTGTAGATCTTTTTGTTTAGATGAAGATTGACGGGTAGCGGTTTTAAAATATCCCAACTCTGCCGCCACCTGTAATACACGCTGCCTGACCTCTGCATTTATACTCTGGTGATTGTTGAGTGCTCTAGAAACAGTTGCGACCGATACCTCCGCAATCTGGGCGATGTCTTTGACTGTTACCGAACGCGTCACGTATTTTCTCCCTGCTGAAAATTACAGAAAACCTGGCTTATTGAGATTGATACCATGGCTAAAATAAAAAGTCAATGAATGCTTGTTTAAGGTGCAGAATACGTTCTACACATATTATATTACTCAAAATATTTTTCTCTGTCCTGAAAAATTCTTGTTATAACATAATTATAAGATTTTTTGCAGAAAAATAGCATTGACTTTTACAGAAAAATCATTATGATTACTTATATGCTTTACTATATCTTCGCTGTGTTCATGGTTTGGACACGCGAAATAAGTTTATGGTAGCTTCTCCTACTCATACAAACTTATGTGGCCTTTCTAGCCAGTCATTGAAGATGCGCTAATTAACGAAGGTAGGTGTATAATGCATAAAAAGTATCTCCATTTGCCCATCAGATTGATACCTCTCACTTCTTTTTGCCCATCCGCCCATACAATCCACTCTTTTAGCATGTCATCAGAAAATTAACTTTCTTGATGGCTCAAGCTTTTATGGCTGAAGTTTGTTTTGCAGCGTAAAAGGAGGTTGACTGAGCATGAGTACATCTGGTGTACAGGCTGTCGGCACCAACTCTAAGCAGGCCACAAGCGCCCAGAAGCAGGTGAGGCAGCAGAGTCACAAGAGTAAGCTAGAGGCTCGGGAAGCTCGGGATTTCTGGCTGTTGATCTCACCATGGGTGATTGGTTTTCTTTTTTTTTACCGGCGGCCCGGTGGTGGCATCGTTTATTTTAAGCTTTACCGATTACACAGGAACGTCTACCGCCCCAAATTTTATTGGCCTGCAGAATTATACATCCCTATTTGCGGATTCTATTTTCTTGAAATCGCTGGCTGTGACGGTATATTATGTGGTGCTATCGGTGCCGCTGGCGCTGGTGGGCTCACTGCTGCTGGCTCTGCTGCTTAATCAGCGCGTCCGTTTCCTGGGCTTATTTCGCACCATCTATTACATGCCAACCGTCATTGCTGGCGTCGCCATCTCCCTCTTATGGCAGTGGATTTTCAATCCCGATCTCGGTATCGCCAACTACATATTGAATATCCTTCACCTGCCATCATTGCTCTGGTTCCAGGATGAGGCTACAGTTATTCCTTCTTTTGTAATCATGAGCCTATGGGGATTAGGCGGTCCCATGATCGTATTTCTAGCGTCCTTACAGGGTATTCCTCCCGAACTATATGAGGCAGCAGCCCTCGATGGCTCCAATGGCTGGTATAAGTTCAGGTACATCACCATTCCCATGATCAGTCCTGCTATCCTTCTGAACCTGGTTACAGGTGTCATCGGAGCCTTCCAGGTTTTCGTACAGGGATATGTGATCACACAGGGCGGACCCAACTTTGCCTCCGAGTTTTACGTACTCTATCTATTTAACAACGCCTTCCAGTACTTTAAATTTGGCTATGCTGCCAGCCAGGCATGGATTCTGTTTGTAATTATCCTGGCATTAACGATTGCGCTGCTGCAGGCCAGTCGGCGCCTGGTGTACTACGAAGCCTAGTGAAAGAGAGAGTAACTATATGTCATCGCAAGTAACACAGGTAGAATCTGCCAGGAAAAGTGCACTGTTACGCAAGCGTATCAACAAGGTTATCATCTACGCCTTGCTTATTTTCTTTGCCATTCTCTTCTTGATACCGGTTGCCTGGATGTTGTCAACGGCGCTGAAATCGCTGGCGGATGTCAGCGCATTTCCGCCCATTATCATTCCTAATCCACCGCTGTGGTCAAACTTTGTGACAGCACTAACGGCTGTACCCGTTTTTCAGTACATGGGAAACTCAGCGGCCTATTGTTTGCTCACCATTATTGGAGATATACTCTCCTCTTCGCTGGTGGCCTACGCCTTTGCCCACGTACGTTTCAAATATCGCGAAATCGTCTTTATTTGCGTGCTCGCGACCATGATGATTCCGTACGAAGTATTGATCATCCCTCAATTCCTGTTGTTCCGCTCACTGGGCTGGATCGACACCTATCTCCCATTGATTGTGCCCACCTTCTTTGGTAGTCCCTACCTGATCTTTTTGTTGCGCCAGGCTTTCCGTGGTATTTCGCGCGACGTCGTGGAGGCCGCCAAACTGGACGGAGCCAATCACCTGGTAATCTGGTGGCAGATCATCCTCCCATTGTCCAAGCCTGCCCTGGCGGCTGTCGCCATTTTCTCCTTTATGTTCCATTGGAACGACTTGATGGGTCCATTGATATACCTGAATACAAACGAGTTGTACCCAATCAGCCTGGGATTATCCCAGTATACGGCTGCTTACGGTACCACCGCATGGAATATATTGATGGCCGCCTCACTGGTCGCGGTAATTCCCTGCATTGTTGTCTTTTTCTTCTCGCAGCGCTACATCATCCAAGGGATTGTCGTGGCCCGACCCGGTTCGGATAAGCAGCAATGGAGATGAGCAAATTTGCAAGGTAAGCAAGTACGGACGTGTCAAGTTCCGATTAAGTGAGGTGATCAATGCTTAAATGGTTAAGCAGAACGCTCATACTGGGTGTATTTCTCTGTCTGGTTATCCTGGTCAACACCGGCTGTAGCGTGCTGGGTATTAATGCTAAAGCCTTCTCTGGCGGGACCACAGTGACGTGGCTGGTACGAACTGATGTCAATATTAACCCCTGGGAATACAAGGCTGTCGATGAGTTTGAGGCTACGCATCCCAATATTCATATCAAGCTGGTTCTGGTTCCTTCGGGTGCTAACTTCGACCAGAAACTGGTGACGATGCAGGTTGGATGGGAACCTGCCGATGTTTTTTCCACCTGGGGCAATAATAGCTGGGCCGATGAGGTTTATCGTAACTTTGCCGCTGACCTGACCCCTTATATTAAGGCCAGCAATTTTTCCTTCAATGGTATGAATCAGCAATTACTGGATCAATATAGTGTCAACGGCCATGTCTATGCTATTCCATTCGCGACGGGCGGTAGCTACACCTACTACAATGTAGATATGTTCAAGAAGGCCAATTTACCTATGCCGCCAACCAACTGGGATGATCCCAACTGGACGTGGGATACCATGCTGAAAGATGCCCAGGCTATGACGGTGCATGGTAGATCTTTGAATGATCGTCAATATGGCATGAGTGATGACCTATGGCCAGAAAACGCTAATGCAATGCTCTTTGGTGGTGACTATTTTCAGGCGTCCACTTATAAGGATGGCGTTGTTTCAGCCACCACTGCGACTGATCCAATTGTTGAGAAATCGGTGCAGTGGAAACGCGACCTGATGTATAAATATCAAATCGCGCCGCTACCTGCCGATGCCAGCCTGCTCAATGGATTTCTGAGCGGTAAAGTGGGTATGTCTATGACTGGTGTGTGGGGATTTTGGGCGAACAAACCAGCCACCTTCCATTGGGCGGTTGCTCCTTTGCCACACTTTAGCAATGACACCAAAGATGTCTTGTTTACCGATCCCTGGATGATGTCGAAGGATTCCAGGCATCCAAAGGAGGCCTGGACGTTTATCCAGTGGTTATGTGATCCCGCTCATGGCGCGAAATCCTATATGGAGGCGTCCGGGGCCGTTCCTCCGTGGTCGCAATTGCTGCCAGAGTGGGCAGAAAATACACATAAGATTATGCCCTCGCTATCTAAAGATCAGCTGATTCAGCTGGCCCAGGGATCGCTGGATCACGGCCGGGAATCGATCAACCACCTGGCGATCAGCTATGGCCAGTTTGATAGTGTCATTTCCAATGTGTTATCGCCCGTCTATAGTACTGGCAAAGTCGATCCGGCTACGGCCATGAAGGATGTGCAGCAGCAGTTGCAAGAGACCATCCAGAAAGTTGGACCGGTCAAGCCGCTGTCGGCTTCACATTGATAAAGATAGAAGTGTCTGACTCCCACGCCCATCGTGGTCTCTTCGCCTCACACTACGCTCCTGCGGAGCTCAAAAGAGGTTTTTATGTTGGTGCAAAAAGTGCGCGCAGCGCACTTTTTGCACCAACATAAAAAGAATTGGGAGCGTCAGCGTCCCCAGACTGGCGCATAACATGATTCCCATGATTATGGGAGTCTGGCACTCAGCATAGATGGATATATCAAAGGTGCCTGGCAGATGCAAAATTGTATCTATCAGGCACCTTTTTTAGAAAAAACGGAAACAGTGGCGTGCGTGTATTAGTTACGGCTGGCTTTTGACTCATTACAGATTTGCTGCCAATCGCGGTTCACTTCATTGACCGAGCGATAGTGCAGGTTAGGCAACTTATTCAACTGACGGCAGATTTGCTCGTCAGCACCCTGTTTGCGGGCACAATTGACAATTTCTGCTCGTTGAACCGGAAATTTTAAACCTTGCATGTACCGTTCAATATTCATTGACTCTTCTTTAGGCATGTTAAAAAATCTCCTTAGCGTTCAGGCCTCTATCTAAAGAGCTGAACAATTTCTACGGTTAGTAGACATAAGGCACACTGAAGCAGCTTCGTCGCTGAAGCTGTTCATTTGCGCTGTAGAAAAAAAGCATAGGTATAGGACTATTCAGTCTTTACTTGCTTTTTAATCCTTGTCTGTCTTGCTACTAATAATGTTCGGCCTGATTGACATTTACTGAAGAGGGAGCGTGTGTTCAGTGAAAATACATATTTCTATCTATTGACGCGAGATGTAGAAAAGCATTAGTGTTGTAGGATATTAATTGCTTAAAAACTGACATGCCGGGCGTTTATAGAACAAAGCATTGTTGGGAAATATCTAGCAGAGGGAAGGGATAGGGCATGTCTACCAGGCCTTCTCCATATCGTGAGCGTGCATTAAAGTATTATTCGCAGCAGCAGCAGCAAGAAACAGTATTGCCGCGCTTGATTTCTTTGCGCACGGCCGCCGTGCTATGGGGCGCGCTGGCCGTATTGTTAGTCGCGGTGGTGGTTTCCTGGTTTGGTCAGATTCCACTTTTCGCTACCACTTCGGGTATTGTGCTGGGACAGAAGACGGCTCGAGAAGCTGCAGGTATGTACATTTTTATACCGGCCAGTCAGTTGAATGTGGTACAGGTGGGCATGCCTGTGCGCGTCCATGTTGGGATCAACGGACCTGATTTCACGACGACGGTGGAGAGTGTAACGCAGAAGGTGCTGGCGCCAGCCGATATACGCCAGCAGTTTAATCCAGGAAGCAATGGTTGGAGCGTAGTCCAGGAGCCATCAATTGTAGCCAGGATCAAAATGGTTCCAGCGCTATCGTTGAAGGCATTTGCAGGAAGTGTTATAAGCGCTCAAATACAGGTGGGGACCCGACCTGTGCTGGCGTTGATTCCTGGCATTGGTCAATTTGTGAGGGGGACTAAGTGAGCAATAAAGCTAATGATCTGGATGCCTCGATTTTGCAATCTGGCAAGCGCCGCTCTGCCTACCTGGCGGATTTACGGGATCCAAATCAGCCGATTGCGCCTGAAGTACAGGATTTGATGGACCATCGTGAGAAAACGATGATGACCCAGGCATTTTTTCTACAGGCGGCAATGGCTCGTGACCAGGACCAGGGGCAGGTTGCGGTTCAGGCTCCTCCTCAAGTGCAAACTCCTCCACCTACTCCCAAAGTGGAGGTTCCAGCCGCACCGACGAAAAGATATAGGCATAAGCGCCGGGTTCCTCCTTTGCAGCAAATGGAGGCAGTAGAGTGTGGGGCGGCTTGTCTGGCGATGATCATGAGCTACTATCGGCGCAAGACCACTGTTGCTGAGATGCGAGAGTTTTGTGGCGTGGGGCGCGATGGCCTTACTGCGCTGGCTCTGGTAAAGTCTGGCCGGGCCTTTGGTTTAAAGGTACGAGCCATCTCTCTCCAAGAGAATGACTTCAGCAATGTCAAGCTTCCCGCGATCGTCCACTGGGAATTTAACCACTTCCTGATCGTTGAGCGCTGGACCCCTGATGCTGTGCAACTGGTAGACCCTGCCAGCGGGCGGCGTAGTGTGACTGGAGAAGAGTTCGACCGCAGCTTTACTGGCATCGTGATTATGATGGAGCCGGGGCCGGATTTCTCGACGGAAACGGCACCACTGCAGCGTGTAAACTTGCGTGCATATATAACACGCTACCTGGGACTGGCTCCGGGCGCGATGGGGCAGATCCTGCTGGCCTCGCTGTTATTGCAGGTCTTTGGCCTGGTGGTGCCAATCTTTACCGAGATCGTAGTGGACCAGATTCTGCCTTTGAAGTTACGTGATGGTCTGACCCTGGTGAGTATTGGCCTCCTGCTGCTTATTATTTCACAGACTGTCACCACTCTGTTGCGCGCCACCGTGTTAGCGTATCTGCAGGCACGGCTGGACATGGAAATGATGCTCAATTTTTTTGATCATCTGCTTAAGCTGCCCTTACGCTTCTTTCAACAGCGTTCCAGCGGCGATATTATCTCACGATTGAGCAGCAACCTGGTGATTCGCGATGCCATCGGTAATCAACTCATCTCCACGGCCCTGGACGGAGTGTTTGTGCTGGTCTACTTTTTTATCCTGTTAACCGCCTCTCCCTTTATCGCCTTTATTGTGCTTTTGATTGGCGCGCTACAAGGAGTGTTATTGCTCTGGACCGCTCGCCCAGTGCACGAGCTGGCGCGGCGGGAACTGATTGCCAGCGGCAAAGCCCAGGGCTACTTCACAGAGGTCCTCAAAGGGATCATCTCGTTAAAGGCGGCGGGTGCTGAACAGCGGGCTCGTAGCACCTGGTCCAATTTCTTTTTTGAACAAATGAATGTATCTGCCCGGCGCAACTACATCTCCTCAATCATCTCAACCGCTATGGGTTCCCTTTCTTCGCTGGCCCCATTTTTATTGCTCTGGGTAGGTACAGTTCAGGTGCTCAATAATCAATTGTCCGTTGGCACGATGCTGGCCCTGAATGCGCTGGCCATCGCTTTCCTGACACCACTGTCTTCCTTGATTAACAGCGCACAGACCTTGCAGTATATTCAGGCTCATCTTGAGCGTATCTCGGATGTGATGGATGCCATACCGGAGCAGGACGTGACGGCGGTCAAGTTGCCGCCACGCTTATATGGTAGCGTACGCCTGGAAGGCGTGTCCTTTCAATATGATCCAAACTCGCCTCCTGTTTTGAAAAACATTTATGTCAATATTGCCGCCGGCCAGAAAATAGCGCTGGTAGGTAAATCAGGATCAGGCAAGACGACGCTGGGCAAGTTAATGCTTGGCCTGTATCTACCAACCGAGGGCGAGATTTTTTATGATAATATCCCGCTCAGCGCGATGAATTATCAGGCGGTACGCTCGCAATTTGGAGTCGTCATGCAAGAGGCCAACATCTTCAGCGGCTCGGTGCGGCAAAATATCGCTTTCAATGATCCCTCGATGAGTATGGAGCGCGTGATTAAAGCCGCCCAGATCGCCTCGCTGCACGATGATATTATGCGTATGCCAATGGAATACGAGACCTTTGTCTCGGAAGGCGGTAGTGCAATGTCTGGCGGCCAGCGCCAGCGCATTGCACTGGCGCGAGCGATCGCTACCGCTCCCGCCATTTTAATGCTGGACGAAGCCACCAGTAGTCTGGATGTAGTCACCGAAGCGGCAGTCGAGCGCAACCTGCGCAAGTTCGCCTGTACGCAGATCATCATTGCCCATCGCTTAAGCACCATTCGCAACGCCAATCAGATCCTGGTTCTAGATCAAGGCAAAATTATCGAGCGTGGCACACATCGCGAACTCTCAAGCCTGGGTGGCTTCTACTCCACATTGATTCAGAGCCAGTTGGAGAGTGGCGAAATCAAAAGTGATTGATGCTGGCGTTTTGTGAATAAAAGCTACAGAATGGTGAATATTAGTGCAGGCTATACTAATATCTACCATTCTAGAACTTTTTATATTATTATTATTTTAAGGCCGATGTACTTTTTAGCCCTATATACTTCTTGAAAGCGTAAAACCTATCAAGCCACCTGGCTAACCCTCTGGTTTTATCTAGCAAGCTAGAGAGGATAACATGCAATGAAATACTCTTTTCGTGGCTTCTCCTCTCCACTGGGAGCAAGAAACTCTAAATCTCTCGGTGGGGCACCCGACGAACTCGATCGATGGATGGTGCGTTGTCGACTCAGCATGTTTAAAGCCATATACCGTCTGCGACAGCATCGTTGGCGTGTCGCAGGTATTTTGCTTATTTTCTGCCTGCTTGCAACGGTCTGGCTGCTCCCGATGCCAGATGAAACTGAAGCCGTACAGACTATCCATAATCGTGAGACCACATTGATGACTGGTCTGCAAAAGATATGTGATCATCCGCAGCAGGTGTTCCAACATTTTGGCTATCCGCTCACAAAGGTACCAGATAAAAGTACATTATCTCTGCTGCCGACTTCTGCTGAAATGCAGTTGCGGAAGCAGGGTGATATGACCTATGATCCGGCCAAAGATATTTTATGTACTGTAGGGGGGACAGGTATTTATACACGATATGTGCAACACACAAAAAACTGAACATACTTCAATCTTACCACTATTCTTTTGCTTAGTTTGGCAAATACTTGTTCCTGCGTTATGTTTAGGATCGAAGAAGAGAGCAGGAAACAATAAGGATTGAGAGGGATGAAATGGCATCATTAAGCTATAGCGAGGTGCGAGAGCAGGTGATTGGAGCGGCCCGCCGCCTTACGCAAGCGGGTGCACTTTCTCGCAGTGGACATGGTAATATGAGCGTTCGCTTGCCAGGGGAAGATCTCATGTTGATTACCTCGATCAGCCATATCGCTCATTTGCTGCCCGAACAACTGGTAGTGGTAACTTTTGATGGTGAGATCGTCGAGGGCGAGCTAGATCCAACGACGCGCGAGATTGTTGGCATGCATGCTTGCGTCTATCGTGAGCGCCGGGATGTGCATGCCGTTATCCATACCCATTCGCCCCGCGTAACCAGTTTTGCCCTGGCCAACCAGCCACTCCCCTGTGTTTATGAGGCCATGTTACGTTTTGGGATCGTTGAGGATATTCCGGTGGCTGATTGGGCGCCTCGCGGTTCTGAGGAGTCGATCAACAATATTGTGGCGCAGTTGCGCGCCCATCCTCTGGTTCCTGCCGTCTTGTTGGGGAATCATGGCCTGCTAGCGTTTAGCCGAGACATCCAGGCCGCAACGCAGTTGATCATTATTATGGAAGAAGCAGCCGAGATGACGCTGGATGCGCGCTCCATTGGTGGTGAAAAGCCCTTCCCTGCCGATGCGCTGAAGCGAGAGCGTCAGCATATGCAACGCTTTGGCTCTCTCTCCTAGCGGATTGCGTTCGTTGGAACCCTGAAAGAAGAACTGCTCAGTTTGCGCCTGGCGTGAGCAGCCGTTCTGTATTGCCACTAAGCACGGCCGCTTTTTGTGCTTCGGTCAGATTTAGATTGGCCAGTAGCTCGTCAACGCGTCGGCGGGTTGTGATTGGCATAATTGGCCAATCGCTGCCGATGAGAAGATGTTCAGGGCCCAGCAGATCCAGAACGAAGCGCAGTGTTGGGAGATCAAAGCCCATCGTGTCAATATACAGGTTTTTGCGTGCAATAGCTGGCGCCGAACCTTTCCAGCCGTCATCATGGATATATTCCTGTTCGGCTATGCCGGCGAAGATAAGAGCCGCCACTCCGATCATGGGCAGGACAACTTTCAGGCGGGGATATTTGTCTAGAATACCGCTACGCAGCAGTGTCAGGATGCTGGCCGCGTTCTCTGTGCCTCGGGCCAGAAGCGTGCCTGTGTGGCCTATATGTGCCAACCGCTCTGTAAGTCCCGATGGACTAACTGGATGGATAAAGATAGTTATGTCCAGTTCGGACGCGGTTTCAAATACCGGGCGCACTTGTGGGGCGTTCAGATAATGGCCACCCTGTGAACAATCGATACAAATACCAGATAGATGCAGTTCTTTTATTGCGCGTACAACCTCACGGGCCGCCGCTTTACCCTGAAAGGCATCGATGGTTGCCAGTCCGAGCAAGCGCTGTGGATAGCGTGCCACCAACTCAGCTATCTGATCATTGATGCGCTCCATCAAAACCATTGGTAGCTGCTCGACCGGTGAAACGATCGTGCTGGCTGGCGCACTAATCACTTTAGCATCGATACCAGCCACATCCATGGCAGCCAGTTGAGCATCGATATTCGTAAGAAGAGGCCAGGCACGTGCAATGCTGCTCGATCCTTGTGGTGTAGGCAGAGGCAGCCAACCCTCATCATAATAATGACTGTGGAAATCAATCAGGCGAGGCGGGTCCTGTGAATGCATAGACAAATCCTTATTTCTGATAGTCTTTTACAAAAATTGTTCTTCTGTTATAGCATGCTTTCTTGTGCATTTCAATGGATATTTTTATGCATAATTTATGTGTTTTTTGACCAATTATTATGTTCCTCAACGATCAGATTCAAAATATGGCTGATACCTGTTATCTCCTCCATGATTTTTGAGTGTTTCGGGAAAATTTTGAACAAATATTGAGCCTTTTTCCATTACCCTTAGAGTGCGCCTGAATGCCATACTTTTCGCGCTTGCGGCCCCTGACGCTACGCGCCTGTGGTGCTCAAAAGGTCTTATAATAGCTAGAGCTATTATAAAGGCTGTGCCGCCAATTACGACTCTGCGCTTGATCCCTTTGAAGGCTGACGACCAATCGTTTGGCGTACTATGCCTGAGAATTGTCAACCCCATATCCTGGTTTGCCTCGCTGGAGCGCATGGATAAAGATCTAGCTCGCTCTGGCTCACAGGTCTCTTTTTTCTGGACCTTCTGTGAGCAGGCGGCATCACTACTTGAACGTGTCCATTTACGCTCCGTTGTTCAGCACCGCTCCTAAGCCGGTCATCCGGGGTGGTGTGCCCGCTGCTGCAACTATGCGGTCCCGTTCTGTGCGCTGGGAATTAGCGTTTGCTGCGACGCGGCTGCGAAGCGACCATATCTGGTAACGCCAGTGCTTCCGGCGGCCATTGTGCCTTGATGAACTGTATGACTGCTGGCATAAAAACCTCAGGACTTTCTAGCCAGGGATAATGGCCAACGTCCGGTATAGTTAAGAGGCGACTATTAGGAAGGATCTGCGCCCATTCTGTGGAAGAAGAAAGTGGCACAAGATCTTCTGCGCCATGGATGACCAGGGTGGGGATCCTGAGGTTAGCGACCAGCGCACGCCAGTCCCAGTCGCCGATTGAGCGGGCGAAGATGTCAAAGAAGGTTGAGATGGCATCTGGCCATTCATTGGGTGAGACCCAGGGATCGCTTTTCATGTTAGCGATAGCGGCCGGCTTGCCCATCTGGCGTGGCAGGCGGGTGGCCTTGATATATTCGCGGTTATAGGTGCCAGGATCTGTTTTGTCAACGCCTTGCTTGAGCATTTCCTCTAATCGCTTGATCGCTTTGGGGTTCAGGCGTTTATCTGGATCTAGCTTGCGCGGATCCTCATATTTGCCACAATGCAGCGCCATTGGCGTCACCAGGATTAAGGCTTTGACATACTCTTGATGTTGCAGACTGTATAGGGCTGTGATACTGGCCAGGTAGGACCATCCAAGCAGCGCGCAGTGCTGCACATTGAAGTGCTGGCGTATGGCCTCCAAATCACTGATGTCCTGTTGCATCCCAATCTGGGCGGCAGAGGTAATAGCGCTAGATTTGCCACGACCGCGTTGGTCGTAGAAGATCAGGGTATATTCCTGCGCCAGCGCTGTCAGATCAGCGGCAAGCCAGCTCGCCGCTGGAATAATCATCGTCTGTGGTTTATCTCCGACCACTTTATAGTACAGACGTGCACCTTCCTCGATCTGCAGGTATCCCTCGGGCTCGCGCTTTCCTATCGCTGGCAGCGGCAATGTGTCCATGATAGCGATTTCTTGTGCCTGCTTTTGTTGTTGTCTGCTCGCACCTTTCAGGACATCTATTTTTCGGTTGGGAGAGGTAGATTTGTTGCGTGGTTTGAGCAGTTTCTTCTCTGGCGGTGATAGAGGGGCTGGTTTTTCTGGCTGCTTTTTGGACTGAGGATCACCTGGCTGGTTATGGTAATAGCGAGTGGGCAGATCGTGGGCATGAAGCTTGTGTTTATTGATAATACAGCCCAATACCCGGATCCCCAACTGCTCTAACTGCTGTTGAACGCGCTGGATACTTTTCTTGCGCGCCTTCGTAATATCAACCACCACTAACACCCCATCGACTTTAGGTAAAAGGATGGTGGCGTCCGACAAACCTAACAGGGGTGGCGTATCAAAAATAATCGTATCAAAATCGCTCTGATCGAGCTCCGCCATAAATTGATCCACGGCCTTTGAATCCAAGAGCTCTGGTGGATTGGGAGGTAGCGGGCCGCTGGGCATCACCAGCAAATTGGGAATATTGCCAGTGTGCAGATAGTCTTTGAGAAGGCTATTCTTGCCCGTACTGATTTCTTCCAGGATGGTGGCGAAATTTTTGGGACTGGCCTGCGCCGTTTCATAATGCGAGATAGCAGAGCTGAAGCCTCTTTGATCGGGTGGCAGGTGAAATTTTTTCGCCAGGGTCGGACGGCGCAGGTCGGCATCGATCAACAGGGTCTTTTTGTTGGCCCGAGCCATAAATATTGCCAGGTTAGCCGTGATGGTGCTCTTACCATCCTGTGGAGTAGCACTGACAACCATCACCGTGCGGGTGGGTTTGTGCGCCTGAAAGAGACCAATGTTGGCGCGCAAGAGACGATAGGCCTCACTATTAGGACTCTGATCAGCGGGCAGCAGCAATTCCGCTTGCTTGCGTTCTTTTTTCTTTCTGACAGCAGATTCTTTCCAGATTGTAGTGAGTAGCGGCCAATCGACCAACTGCATCAGGTCTTCTTCGCTATATATGCGCGCATCGCAGAGTTCAAGGAATAAAATGAGCAGCAGTCCAGATAGGAGTCCGCCGCTCAGGCCCAGCACTGTATTCAGGCGTACATCTGGTTGGGCTGGTTGATCTGATGGTTGAGCTGGCTGCACGACATGCAAGAAGGTACTGCCCTGAGCATCCGCCAGTTCAATCTGGACTATGAGTGACTGCAACTGATTGTAGTGTAAATATAGATCTTTTGCCTGCTCATCGAGGGAGTGCAACTCCAGATCTTTCGTTTTATCATTCACCAGTTTAGCGCGCTGTGCCTCTATATCATCGATGTGGGCACGAGTTTGTTTTAGGTCAGATTGTATTTGTTGCAGCGATACAGTTTTATTTTGCTGCATGAGCGCAACCTGCTGCTTGATCAAGGTACTGGCGATGTCATTGGCGATAGCCGCCGCACGTCTGGGATCGGAATCCAAAACATGAATGCTGAAGAGCTGGGTGCCGGATTGTGGCGTGATGTTGATGTTGCTGGTCAGTTGCTCCGGCGTGAGATTGGGATAGCGTGATGCGACTTCACGCAGCACAGGCATGCTGCCAGCCAGTTGGGCCTGCGTCTGCACCAATTGATCACTGGCCTGCTGGCCAGTAATATCTACCTGGTTGGTAGTCGAGTGCAGCACGATCTGGATGATTGCTGTGGACTCATAGCGTGGAATGATCAGTTCACTAGCGGTAAATGCTCCCAACCCTACGGCCAGAAAGCATAATGCAATCAATTTCCACCGCTTACGTAGCGCATGTACATACTGGTGAATTGTCATGAAGCGAGCCTTTCCATGTGTATGATGGCTTGCCAGCCTGGGGGCCTCTGGACCCCAAAAATATTTTTCTTTGGTGGCGCAACACGGTCGCTGTGCGACCGTGTTGCGCCACCAAAGAAATAATAAATAGCTCGGGCGCGTATGCGCCCGCCCGCAAGGGGGCACTTTGTTCCCCAGTGTACTGGGAAGCAAAGCTACACTTTTCGAATATGTTCGGTATGGGAATTATGTATAAACGGCAAAGGCGTCTCTGCATCATATAGCTCGGAGATACCTGGCAGGGCCGCGTAGAGCTGGTTAAGAACGGCTACAGCACTCGCCCAGCTGTAATGATTGATGACAAATTTGCGGCCCTGTTCTCCCAGCGCCCTGGCCAGAAAGGGATAATTGAGCAATGTCAGCACAGCTTCCGCATAGGACTGCGGACCTTCGGCGACGAGCAGGTGTTGGCCGTGGAGTGTGCCCAGCGCCCGACTACAGCGGGGTGTCGTCACGACCGGAGTTTCCATCGCCAGGGCCTCCAGTATATTGAACTGAGGACCGCTAGCGACCAGTAGCGGAGCCAGGGCAACCGTCGCCTGATCCAGATATGGACGCACATCCGGCACATAGCCAGTCACTGTAATCCGCCCATCATCTTCTAGTGCTTGAATGGCCAGAGGAGGATTAGGACCCACAATCGTCAAAGTGGTTTCTGGTTTCTGCTGCCAGATCAACGGCAGAATGTGCTCACAGAAATGCAGGATCGCCTGAACATTGGCGCATTTATCCAGATGGCCGCAGAAAACCAGCGCATTGGAATGGTTGGGTCGAGACTGCCGTGGTTTGAAATAATCGATATCCACGCAATTACGAACCACCTTGATATTATGCCACCGCCCCATCAGCAAGCCCAGGCGGTCCCGATCCGATGCGTCGGCGATCACGATTTGCTCAAGCTGTTCCAATGCCGATTGTTCAAAGTGGCGCATCCTCTGCCATGCGCTGTAGGTGAACCATTTTTTTAGCGGATGATGCAGCGTATCCAGTTTTTGCTGTAGCTGCCAGGAGGAGCAATTGACAGCATCATAAACAACTGGCACCTGTATTTCCTCACGGAGAGTATTAAGAGCAGGGACCACGGCGGCGACTTCCGCATGGATAAGGTCGATCCTTTGGCGCTGGATAACCTCTTTGAGGCATTGAATAATTATGACGGACCGATATGAAGCGATGTTCAAAGGGATGCGGGTTGGAAGTGCCCGCAGACGATTGATACATATCTGCCACTTTGAATGAGGCACCAGATCTATAGAGACGCAATAGGGCTCAATCTCTTTTAATAATGTCAGCTCATTCTGATCCATGAGTAACGAGACCAGAGATATGTCATGCTCTTTCGAGAGCTCCTTGAGCAAATTAATTGAGCGTGCCTGAATGCGCGAAGGCACCTGCGGGGTAAAGAACAAGATGCGCATAATAGTCAATCCTTAGCTACACCAGAAGATGGATTACTTATTTTGTTTACTTATGATTATTGTACAGTGCAGCATAAAAGTTATAATTAGTTATTTATCAAATTTCTGGATGCGTTATGAGAGTGGCTTTTTTTCCGTTTGTAGTTGTTTTTGGGGACCAGATAAAGGTTTAGGTAGCACTGGATGCGTGCCAGCGGTTTCCCATTTGGGTAAGGTGAGCACGATGCCCAGTAGAAACCAGTGATACGAGGCAAGGATCTGGGTTGCCGTTCCATTCGCGTTAGTGACCGAGGGAAGGAATGAGTCGCCGCTGACACTCAGTATAAGCAGGGTTACGTAGTAGCCCAGATAGGATAGTGTGATGGCTTTTCCCGCCGCAGTTGCGGCCTGCTTGAAGCGCCGCAGACTAATATAACCGATCGCAATTACCATCCACAACAGACAGAGGATGCCCTGCAGGCCCATTTCTACCAGAACCTCCAAAAACTGATTATGCGCCCCTCCTTCGGCATCCGCACCATAAGCACTGACCACAAACTGGTAGTTGCCAGCCCCGATACCCAGCCATGGATAGCGTTGCCAGATGCTGAAAGCCTCTTGCCACCTGAGCAGGTAGTCAGTGCTATTGTTTTGAACTGGAATAATCGTGTTAAGTATGATTGGTATCAGCAACGGCAGCAGGATAGCCAGGATAAGTGGGAGCACACCGATGTTTTTGTAGCGCAGGCCGAGCGTCATCATACTTGAAATACATAGTGTAATCCAGGCTGTGCGCTCAAAGGAAAGTATTGTTGCCAGTATTAGAATGAGCGTCACCAGCCACCAGCAGCAGGCCGCTACACGCTGACGTGCATACAGGGCTTGCCCCAGGGCGATACACACAAAGAAAACAAGCTGTGTGCCAGTTACGCCGGTAACCATGCTAAATGTCGATGGTCGCTGGCTGGTTAGGATCATTAGCTGGATATAATGTTCAAGCGGAGTAGTCCAGATAACGACCAGGGCATAGACTACGCCCAGAACCGCATAGGCGATGATGATCCGCCGCACATCGCGCACGTGTTGGATAAACTGCGGTGTGGCGATCAGCACTACAGGTAACCCAAAGAGCAGCAGCATCTCCGCAATATTTAATAGTGTCCACGCGACGTGCGTGTGTGGAAATGTACCGCTTATACTGACTGCAGGATTAAGCCTGGAGTATATAATCGAGACAAATCCTAGCAAAATCAAGAGCATGGCGGGCAGCAAAATATGTGCTGGAAGCAACGCGGCGCTGGGCCTGGTTTTAGTATTGATACTGCGTAGCAGGCCAACTATCAAAAACACTGTAAATACAATATTGCCCACAAACAGACGGAAAGGAAGGCCGCCTGGTGCCAGTGGGAAAGCGATGCTAGGGGCCGCAATCAATAGATACAACGGAATTATCCAGTGATGGGGCTGACTGCTCTTGTATATTCTCATTCTTTTGTATCTGGCGTGTTCTTCAGACATAGAGTGCCGAGCCCAGACACATCTATACTAGTATGATAGCTATTGCGCCAAAACAAGCTTCTCCTATGATGGTTATATGCCCTCGATACCCATGGTAGACAAAGTACCTCGAAACAATTAAAATAGAAAATGCAGTACAGCCCTGTTTTTATTAGACTCATTTTTTTTGTACAAAGCCAGAGTGAGAAGCGCTTGCATATGGAAAAATCTGCCATCGCGTCAGCGCAGCAAGAGAGTAACGCTCCTGCGGTCAGCGAATGAGCTAGCGTCGTCTTTTTCGAAACCTGAGCCATGGTAGTTGCGTATAAGGAGATAGCGGGCGCAGCGGCCATAAAACTTGAAGTTCAGCATCCCATATTGGTGGTGTATCCCATTTTCATTTATAATGAAGCAAAATGGAATTATTATGCCCTATCATCTCATTTGAATGCATTCTATTCAATATATATGAGATGTCGCGCTGCTTATAGTAAGGAGTACCTCATGCAGCCTTATCAGCGTCCTCCAGAGGGAGGAAAAGTCTCATTTCTCTATGGTCTCATTTTTGGCGTGGGCATGTTTGTGGTGGGCGTCATTTTTTACTGCATCAACACATTTGCACTTTCTTCTACCCCATTTCTCACTCTTTTTGTTACCGGTCTGGCCTGGCTACTTGACCTGGGCTTCTTCTTTTTAGTTGGTACGCTAGCAGCCCGCAAGACTGGTAAGGTAAGCACCGCGACCGTAGCTGGTGTCTGGACTGCCGTGTTTGATGGCGTGCTATATGCTATTTTTAGCGTGATCATGCTCTATGCCGTTACGTTAAATCGAGTCTCTGGGGCCTATCAACAAAGTAGCAGTGGCCAGCAGATTTCACCAGAAACGGCACGCTCGTTAATGGTAGCGGGCGGCATTTTTGGGGTGGTGATGTTGCTGCTGCTTACAATCGGTATCGGAGCTGGCATGGGAGCACTCGGTGGTTTGCTGGGTCGCAGCCTGGCCAGAAAGTCTGGTAATCCTTACCTGGCCGGCCCACTCCCATATGGCCAGCCCCCATATCCTGGCCAACCGTACCCAGGGCAACCGTTCTATGGACAGCCCTATCCTGGTCAACCCCCATATGGACAATATCCCGGTCAGCCTCAACATGGGTATTTTCATCCAGGGCAACCCTATCCCGGCCAACCTCAGCCGGGACAGCCTCCATATGGTCAATCTCATCCCGGTCAACCTCCATATGGTCAGCCGGTGCCAGAGCGACCCGCAGAGCCACAAGAAGAGCAGCCACGTTCTGAGGCCGAACAAAAAACAGTTTATGCCTCTGATCCTCAATCGGAGCCAGCTCCACCATCAACTAATAATTATCCGGCGGCTGACGCTGATAAGTCCTCGGATGAGACTCTTCCATATCGTCCCAATTAAGTCACGTATTGATATGCAGAGCGCCCGCGTACTTTCAAGTTATACGCGGGCGCTCTGTGGTGTTGTGGATCTTTGCAGCCCAGAAGATGGACCTGTATGGGAAGCTCTGGTGGAGCGTCTCAAACAGGGACAGCTTTCTATCAGCAATACCTTATTTATAGGTACCGCATGCAGCCTCTGCGGGAATCTCTGAGAAAATGTGGTTGAAGTCATTTTTCATGCTGATGATATTCCAGTCGTGCATGGTGGCAGCCTGGAGTGCCCGCTCCGCCCCATGATCATAGGCGAATTCGCGCTCGCTATCATCGTGATGGATCAGCAGTGGTAGATTTGGACGTGCCTGGTGCTCGGTGTACAGGAGCATATCCAGATCGCCATTCGAGTTGCCAACCGCCAGGATTGGTGCTTGGCCGATATGCACGTGCATATTGATGACTTTACCAGGTCCTTCGTTAAGTGGTTCCAGCATACTTTTTTGCCTGATGAGCCGTGGCTGATCATGGTGAGTTTCCAGCTTTACCATCACCGAGCTACCGATCACGTGGCTGTGGGGAACTTCATACATCTTTTCAGCTACCTGACGCACAAAATCTGTTTCGCCACCTGTAACCAGATAGATCTGAAACTCATGTTGCCGTAAATATGCCATCAGTTCGATCATAGGAGCATAAGCCATCTCAGTAAATGGACGCTGATAGTGTGGGTGCAACGATTCTTGAAAGAAAGAACGCACCTTCTGTACATACTCATCCTGCGGCATGTCGGAGACGGCCTGCAGAATTAGCTTATCTACTTCCTGGATACTTAAAGCCTGAAAATAGGCGCGATCATTTTCCACAAAAGCTTTAAATGGCTGTACTTCGCGCAGCTCTGGATGGAGTTCTGCCTGCTCATGGAAATATTTGATAACAAAGATTTCCTGCACATAAGACGGCTTCTCGCACCAGAGGGTCCCGTCATTGTCGAAAGCAGCAATCCGCTCAGCCGGGGGAACATAGGTGGGACTATCTTGAGCACTGACCTGCTGGACAAAATTGAGGATGGCCTGCTTCGTTGAACCATCTCGCCAGGATGCCAGAGCACCTTCTTGTTTTGCCGTATGTATATTATAAGAATGATTTGTCATGATAACTCCCAGATTTATATATAATTTGTATAGCGTTTTCTAATCTATAGTGCTGACCTGATGAATATCTTTCAAGCCGAACCATCTCCTGATAGTGTACCCCCGATCAAGTAACATGAAAAGAGAGGCAGATAGGAGGAGGGCATAATTACTTGCTATCTTCTTAGAAGATTGCCTATACTATTCTATATAGTAATGTGCTATGTTGTTCCATATAATGGGAAAATATATGTCAAACATTAATATGATTCCTCTACCATGGCGCAATTACATCTTGCAGCTGCCTATGCTGGCGGAAACAGTACAGTGGGAACTTTTACGTAAATGGGGGCTCTCCGAGGTGTGGCGGGTGACGACACGGAATGGGGCGACGTGGATTGCGAAGAAGAGCCGCGGTTCAATGGCAGCTGAGCTATCCATTTACCAGGAAGTTTTGCTGCCACTACATGCGCCCCGACCACAACTCCATTCCTATTGGTTAGGTGCATCAGAGCATCTGTTTATTTTAGAGGATGTTGGCCTCAATACTCTTGAGCAGCAGCCGCAGACGGAACATTTTCTGGAGTCTGCGCGTGTGTTGGCCCGCTTGCGTTGTGCCGCTCTGGTACAATTGCAGGATGCGGACGCCGGGCGATTCGAGAACTATTGTATCTCCGCAGATTATTATATCCAGGCTCTCGATTATCTGCTGCAGTGCGACGAACTGGAGACGGGGAAGAAGGAGGTATTGCAGGCTGTGAAGCGCTGGTTACCAGATCAGTTGCATGAACTCTATAGCCAGCTACCATTGACTCTCTGCCATAACGATTACCATGTAAAAAACCTGGTGATCAGCGACGACACCATCGTTCCGGTTGATTGGGCGATGGCTTATCTCAGTCCCTACCTGGGTGATTTGTATAGCCTGGTGCATGCGGCTGCGTTTCGTAAAGTCGAAACGCAGCTAATGTTGCAGGCCTATGAAGCGGAGGTCAAGCATTGGGCGGCAACTTATCCCAGTGTGCGACCCATGTTAAGCCGACCGCTTGAGTGGCAAATCGCTCTAGGTGCCGTGTGCATCTTGATCACCAGCATTCGCTGGACATTGACCGAAGCCATGTATGAGTTGCCTGAGACCAAAAAATGGATCCCTGCCATGATCCGTAATATCGATCAGTACGCGCAAAAAATATCCTGAGTATGAAAAAGAGGGAGAGGTTATAGGCTACAACCTCTCCCTCTTTTTGTTGTTCTATGCCAATAGCACATACGGCGCATCCGGGACGGGCGCGGGCTCGCTTTGCTTGTCGAAGGCTGTGCTGAGTTGATAGGGACCAAACGTCACTGGTGTAATGGCTGGTACCAGTTCGCTGGCGTAGGGGGCACGCGGCCAGGATTGGCGCGCCAACTGGTCTAGTTGTTGCAGGCGCGTATTGGCCGAAGGAATAGCATTTGATTTTTGCGTGGCCTGAACGCCATTGAGGGCCTGTATTGTAGTCAGGGCTACCATCGTCGCCATTGGATCCCCTGTAAAGTAGCAGGAAATACAGTCAGCGTCCTGGTATAGCGTGTGCATTTTTTTTCGGAAGCCACGGTTAACAAATATCGTTATCAGCAGCATTAAAAAAGTGCATAAGAAGAATATGGTGATATCCAGGATGTTTATGCTTAGTTGCACGATAAGGGGTACAAACAGGAGGCCAAGACCCACAAGCATACTGATGATTCTCCAGAAGTTCCAATTGAGCACTTTTTTCCTGACCAGTGCCAGTTCCAGGCAGATCATAGCATCCTGTTGGCGCCAGTCGGTGTGGCGCAATATCTGGTCCCCAATGATTAACATCGTATTTTTGCGACCGATGACGCGAATATTGGTGCCAATTATGTCTGGTTGGATCAAAACTTCCCCGAAGCTCACACCTGCTAATCGCGACCAGGCAGCGATGCGCGGCTGTAGATAGGCCCAACTGGTTTGCTCGATTGGTTGTAAATTGTTGATAGTCTTCAATATCTTGCGCCCCAAAAGAAGGCGTATACATATGATTGCAACTATGTAAATAAGCCCGACGATTGATGCTGGCAGGATCTGTCCCGTAATAGTGGCTACCAGTGTTACGATTTCCAGAAAAATAATCAGCGGCAAAGAAGCATTAAGCATAAACTTCAGGCGGATACGGGCAAATTCTTGCCTGGTGAGCGAAGAGACATGGAAGAACTCGCTGGCAATGGCATCTATAAAAACGTTGGATAGATAGAAAGCAATGTTGCCACCAATTGCCAGCCCTAGCAGGGGCGAACAAATGATGATCAGAGAAATAACAGCGGTCAGGTTAAGAAAGGTCTGGTGCTCGTTATTATTGATAATCACTATCTGCCCATATATAAGTGAATTGGGCAGCTGCATGAAGCCAATTCCAAGTAGCACTATGCCAGCAATGAGTACCAATGCATTAATGTAGCTACTCTGGCGTACGACATGATTGCGCCTGACCATGTAGTGCATAAAGTTATTGATGGATTGAGGATCCTGACCAGGAGTAGTGAGTGTTTCTCGCAGGATTTTTCGGCTACGTACGAAGCTAATCATTCCAATTGAGATATTTATTATTATAAATATAAATTGCAGAGCAATAAAAAAAAGCAGTTCCAGGGGCATTCTATCACCTCATGTGCAGACAAAATCATGTCCGCTTTTTTTGAAATTTCAAAGCTTTTTTCTCTCAGGAGCGAGAGCCCTTATAAGATACGCGTAACTACTATTTCTGTCAAGGAAGTTTTTATATAGAAAATTCTATTATTCATAAATCATACGTGAGTTCGATATTAGCTGCTTTTACCTACCCTCCTGATAATATATGTATTTGATTAGCCCCTTCAAAAGGGGTACACTATAGACGCTTACGATTTTATGCAGGAGGCCGGTAGCTATACGATGCAGGACAGATTACGCGAGCTCCAGACTTTACTCAATACAGAAATACCAATCACCAGACATTTTAACCTGACGGTGGGTGCCTATGATGAGCGCATACTGCGTTTAGATGCTCCGCTGGCTGAGAATGTTAATCATGCCGGCACTGCCTTTGGCGGTAGCCTGAGCGCCCTGTTAACGCTGGCCGGCTGGAGCATGACCTGGTTTATGCTCCAGGAGTATAACCTGACGGGCGAAATTATTATTCAAGATAGTAATTGCCGCTACCTGGCCCCGGTAAAAAAGGATTTTTCGGCCTATTGCTATCGTCCTTCTAACGAGCAGCTAGGGCGCTTTGAGAAGATGTTGCGCACCCATAAAAAAGGACGCCTGGAATTGAAGGCTGAGATCCTCGAAGGTGATACCCTGGCAGTTTCTTTTGTGGGACGCTATGTGGTGCGGCTGGCCTAGCATAAAACAGCGAGGAACTTTTTAATAGTGCGAGAAAGAATGTAGTAGTGGGTTCACAGCTCTATCAAAAAGTTCCTCATACAATGAACCCCAGCCAACCCTTTTTTAGTATACAAAGAATGTAATTTTTTATATGTGTTCTTTTCCCCAAATTATCCTCTTTCTAGGCATTTGATTCGCGCTCTATCAGTATTTTTATGTAAAAAGTTTCGCATCATTGCTATGCAAAAAATATTCTTGCACTTCACCATAAAAACAAGACTCGGCGCGGATGCGCCCGTCCGCAAGTGTACGACAAGTATGCATTGATTATAAGACAATGTACCTGTTTTTTAATACTATTTTCATACCATGATGAAGTTTTATTTATCATGATATATACTGCCTGCTATACATTATTTGATGTACCAGGGGGATTGTTCGTCTTTGTAATGATCCTCTTTTTGCTGGATTGATTATTGTCCGGCGTAGATAGCAGGCGGTTGGGGACAGGTAGGGCGCCCTGGAGCGCATGGATGCCGGACGCTGATATGACTGTCAGGCATGGGAAGGAATAGATTGTGAGAGGTGATGACGGCATAATCAGGCAGAAGTTTGAATGAATTATTTTTAATATAGGACTTTCGGGTGGCGAACTCAGGAGCACGTGCGATGAATACGAAGATTACCTATCACCAACAGGTTAGTTATTGTGGAAAACCACGTTGTAAGCGGTGCCGAGAAGGGGTCGGACACGGCCCTTATTGGTATGCTTACCAGACGGTAGAAGGGCGTACGACTCGCACCTATATTGGAAAACATTTGCCACCTGAGGCGGAAGCGACGATGCTGGGAAATCAGCAGCCATCGCCCGCGCAGACTAATGAGAAGGACCAGGCCGTTATCCGTATTTATACGCTGGGACAATTTCGCCTGGAGCGGCGCGATCCGCGTGATCCATTGGATTGGCAGACGGTGACGGATGCTTCATGGCAGCATCAACGGGTGCGGGCCTTGTTAGGCTGCCTGGTAAGTGTGGTTGGACGCAAGCTGGGGCGTGAACAGATTACAGAGGCGCTCTGGCCTGATCTGGATATAGATACCGCGGGTAGTCGCCTGGACCGCGCTGTCTATAGTCTGCGCCAGGTTTTTGAGCCGGGTCGCAATCGTCCTGCCACCTCACCGCTCTTGTTGACTGAGCGTGAAGTATTGACGCTGGCCGATCCCTTGCAGATCTGGGTGGATGCCGATGTCTTTGAGCAGCTGTTGACGCGGGCCCATGAGATTAAGGATGAAGAGGACATTGGTACCAAGGAGAAGCTGCTTAAGGAGGCTGCCAGCCTGTACGGCGGGGAGTTCCTACCCGAAGATCGGCGTAATGAGTGGACGCGTGCGCGCCGTGAGTCATTGCAGCGCAGCTGGATTGGATTGTTGCTGGAACTGGCGGATCTGATGATTGCTCGCGATGCCCTGGTGCATGCGATTGATCCATTGGATAAATTGATCTCGGTTGATCCTACTAATGAGGCTGGTGTGCAGCGATTGATGATTGTACTGGAGAAGCTGGGGCGTCGCGGTGAGGCTCTGCGTGTTTATAAGAAGCTGTCTACGGTGCTGCAACAAGAATATAATATTGCTCCCCTGCCAGATACGCGCAAGCTCTATGATGATTTGATGCGGGGTCGCAATAAGGCTCGCGCCACCGAAGCGGCCGTTGCCGAGCGGGCTACTCGCGATACAAACAATAATCCCGGAGGCATGACCGAGGCTCCGGCGATACAGATTGGCCGTAGCCATCAGAGTCCGCTGGTGGGCCGACAGCAAGAACTAGAGCAGCTGCGTGAGCTGCTGACGACGACCGAGCAGGCTGCGCGTTTCCGTCTGGGTGCCCAGCGCCGCTCAACCGTCGCCACGCTGGACCCCAATCGCCGCCCACAGTGCGTGCTGTTGATGGGCGATGTCGGCATTGGTAAGACACGTCTGGCGGAAGAACTGGGCCGTGAAGCCAAAAGGCGCAGCTGGGCTGTCGCCTGGAGCCGTGTCTACGCCCAGGAGGGTACCATCCCCTATCGTCTATGGACCGAAGTGTTGCGCAAAGCCATGGACCAGGGAGTCTGGCAGCGCCAGGAAGTGAAGCGGCGCCCGCTGGTCTTCCAGCCACTGGGCACCTTGCTGCCCGAAATCCACGACCTCCTCTCGACGGTCAACTTCCCCTCCTCGCTCTCTCCTGAACAGGAGCAACTGCGCCTCTGGGAGGCGGCCCGTGAGCTACTCACCTTGATCAGCGAGAGCACTCCGCTTCTGATTACCCTGGACGACCTGCAATGGGCCGATAGTAGTAGCTGCGAACTGCTGGCTTATCTGGCCCGCCGCACCTATGGCTATCCCATTACCATTGTCGGCACCTGCCGCGAAAACGAACTGGACCAGAGCAGTCCTTTGCGCTCATTGCTCACCGACTTGCGCCGTGAAAACGCCGTAGAAACCATCTCCCTGGAGCTATTGAGTGAAGCACATATCAACTCGCTGGTCTCCCAGGTCTCGCACGCCCCCGAAACCATGATCGAAGAAA
Organism: Dictyobacter formicarum; assembly: GCF_016587435.1. The sequence continues at coordinate 93,979 of NZ_BNJJ01000001.1, read as the reverse complement.
TCACCAGGCGAGCCGGTGGTAACCCCTTCTTCGCCGAAGAGTTGGCCCGCAGCGTCGTTGACGCGCCCTCGCCCGAAGTATCTACCAACAAAGACAATTTCAATGACAGCCTGCCCGACACCATCAACGCCGTGCTCGCCCTGCGTCTGACGCGCCTGAGCGAAAAATGCCAGCAACTGCTCGGCAAAGCTGCCGTCATCGGAGGCTCCTTCGAATTCCAGGCCATCAGCGAAATGGAATCGCAACTCCCCAATCATGAAGACATCGTCCTCGACCTCCTCGAAGAAGCTTTACGCTCGGGCATGCTCACCGAAGAAGGCACCGGCACCAAAATCACCTACCACTTCTGGCATCCCCTGCTCAAAACCTATCTATACGACCGCCTGTCCGCCGCCAGGCGCGCTAGCCTGCACCGCAAAGCCGCCGAAGTTTTCCGCAACATGTACCAGGGCCACGAAGAGGAAGTAGCTGCTACCATTACTAATCACCTTGTAAAAGGTGGCGCTAGTAATCAAGATATTGTTTATTACTCTGATCTAGCTGGTAGCCAGGCATATATGCTTTCTTCTTACAAAGCAGCTGAAGAATTTTATCATATCGCACTAGATCATTTTGATAGTAATGACTATCCGCACCTGGCATATCTGCGAGAGCGTTTAGCTGAATGTACAAGAGTCCAAGGAAAATATGATGATGCGCGTGTATTTTATGAGCAATCTTTAGCTATACGTAGAAGCTATACAAGTGATTCACGATCTCAAGCATCCCCAAAAGAAGTACAATTGCAGGCTATGCTGCTTGGAGAGATAGGAAGAACTTTTTATGATACGGGAGATTTAGTAAGGGCTGATCAATATTATCGCCTTGGAGAAAAATTACTCAAAGACTCAAACATAGTAGAAGGGCCAATATTGGCGAGAATACGCTTACAACAAAGTTATGTACAGTGGCGCAGTGGTAATTATCATGAAGCTCGTGCTATTGCAAATGAAACTTTGAGGCTGTTTGAAGGTGTACTTGAGAGTCAGAGGGGCAATCCAAATACTGGTAAATATTCTTCTTATATTGGCCGTGTTTTTCAATATGATCCTGTTGATCTTGGTCGTATTTATATTCTATTGAGTAATATTGAAGCTGCCAGTGGTCTATGCAATGATGCATTACCACATCTCAATAAAGCTGTAGAAATATTTGAACAATACGATAGATCAAGAGAAATCGCCATAGCAAGCTGTAATATGGGTGATTTGTATTTAAGAATTGCTGAATATTCTCAAGCACAAGCTACGCTGAGGCGATCTTTAAATGATGCAGAACGTATTGGAGAAATGCCCTTAGTATCTGTTGTTATGGGAAATCTAGGTGTATTAGATCTGCGAATAGGAAATTTTTTGGAAGCTCAAAATGAATTGCAACAAGCAATTTTATTAGCTGAACACTATACTAACGATCCTATAATTCATAGCATTTTTTATTCGTATTTGTCTTTAATATTTCAAGAGAAAGGACAAATTCCAGAGGCAATTACTACATTAAAAAAAGCTCTGTGTATAGGCAGAGTTACTTATGCAGCTCCCTGTATAGGATTGGCTTTAATAGTGCTTGGAAATCTGCGTTTTGTTCAAGCAATTAATGATTATGACCTGGATAAATCTAGTGATCGAAAAAATAAATTTCTGAGGCGTGCTAAGAAAACATTAACTCAAGCAATTAATTATGAAGGCATAGAAGCTGAAGCTAGAACTGAAGGTAGGCTTATATTGTCACAAGTATTGTTATCACTAGGAGAAACTCAACATTCGCTTGAAGAGGCTAAAAACGCTTTAGAAGAGATAAAACAATATGGGTTAGTGGGATTTACTGCTCGTGGGCAACGTGTTTTAGGGAGTATTTATAGTAATCTGGGAATGAAAGACCATGCTTTACAATATTTGAATCAAGCATTGACAACTATTCGTAAAAATGAAAATAAATTAGAGTATGCACGTATTTTGTGTCAGTACGCAACAGCAATCTTTAGCTTAAGCACTGGAAAGGGCAAAGAATATGATACTGCTTTAGACTACTTACATGAGTCTCGTAGGATTTTTGTCGAAAGTAAATCATTTTTGGATGAAATGTTAACAGAAAAGTTAATGCGTAAATACAATGTGCAAGAAAATAGAGTGTGAAAAAATTCAATGAAAATTTATGAGAAAAAAAACCTTGTGGACAACGAAGTAGCTCTCCCCGCGTAGGGAAGAGCTACCTATATTTTGACGTCCAAAAAATTTGTAATGTGCATATCATTTAAGGATCTTCACCCAAATTTGTGATCTTCCTCTACAAATTATTATCCCTTCCTCCAAATCAGAGACCCTCCTACTTAACCACCTAGACTTATTGTACTGTGAATTATGGATAAAAAAGGCCATAATTCTTAGTATAATCATGTATATTTTTATCAACAAGTAACGAACCAATTGAATATTGGTGTAGATACTGCAAAACAAGAAAAAAATTTTGTGCTTTAGTATTTGGATTTGGTGATAATTGTTCAGTTTGATGCGTTGCACCAGCCGGTGATTGCCCTCATTTAGTGGGCTTTGAGTACTTTACTCAGCAGAGAGGATGAAAACCATGATTTTTGCACTGCGCAATAAGCAACTCTTGATGGTAGCTCTTGTAGCATTTTTTACTTTGCTCGCAATCATTTTTGTATTATTGAGCGTTGCTCATTTCAACGTCCATCAAGCCTTACATATTGTGCCTAATATCATATATCCACATAGCTAATTGACATGTAAAAATCATGTTCGCATGACATGCTGACCTGGTTAAAGACGTAAATAATCACCGGTTATGACTATTAAGAAAGGAGCGGTTCAGATGTCTCATTTTGATTAGCATGAATAAGTACATAGCAATAGATGAAGCGGCCCGCCGTGATCGATTGATCTAGAAGGTGGGCCTCTTAATGTTTTGGTGGATGGCGTGGTAGAGTCCTGTGCCGCCTATAAAGCGTTTCATGGATGGTGGAAGTTACGTGTGTCTGGCATCCATCTAAACGCTGGGTCCCCGGGCGCTTTTTTCTAGGATGGGCGAAGATGGTTTGATCTGGTGATGCGAGACGTCCGCGTAGAGTTCAATGCTGGCGATTCCATCCTTGATTACGATTTTGCTGAGCGAGGTGGGATGGATCACCGGCGGGTCCCACAGGCGGGCGAGTGGGCGCCCTTCAAAGCTGCTTACGATGGTTTTCAGCGTGACCGCATGAGTGACGAGCAGGATGGTCTGACCTGCATGTAGATTGATCAATTCATCAACTTTGGGCAGCACACGCTCACGCATCTGCGGAAAGGTCTCGCCTCCGTTGAGGGCCTGATATTCTTGAGGAGCATGCCAGAAGGCAAAGAATTCAGCCGGATGTTGCTGTTCTATTTCGCTGGTCAGGTGCCCCTCCCATGAGCCCAGGCCAATCTCTTTTAGCTCCTCACAGGCAATGACCGCTTGCTCGCGCTGTCCACGAATAATTTCAGCCGTTCGGTAGGCGCGTGTGCTGGGGCTGGCATAGATGGCGGCAAAATCGATGTCTTGCAAAGCATCATGTAGCCACGTTGCCTGTTGCGTTCCCAACTCAGTCAATTCCGAGTTTGCATGGCCCTGCATCCTCCGTTCCGCGTTCCATTGGGTCTGGCCATGCCTGGTGATATAAAGAGTAGTTGTATTGTTTGCCATGCTTTTTATATATCCTTATTTATAATGCATCAATGATTTTTTTCACCATTGTTAGTGCTGTGGTAATTCCTTTTTTACTATAGCACATGCATTGCTCTAAGCGATGGCGGCGCGGCTCATATTTATCTTCTCTGTGGGTTAGCCCAATCCGGCCTGGCGCGCGCGTAGGATGGCTTGAGCGCGATCAACTACCTGGAGCTTGCTGAGAATATTGGAGACATGGTTACTGACGGTCTTGGGACTCAATACCAGCTCTTCGGCAATTTCCGCGTTGCTTTTACCCATTGTGATGAGGACGAGTATCTCTCGTTCACGTTCGGTCAGATCGGGGAAGCTGCTGGCTGGTATTATAGGTTGCATGTTGGCAAAGTACTGCATCAAACGGCGCGCAATTGGTGGACTGAAGATGGCTTCGCCATGGGCTACCACGCCGATGGCGCGCAACACTTCGGTCTGATCGGCCCCTTTGAGCAGGTAGCCGCGCGCCCCTGCCCGCATGGCGGCAAAGACCGAGGCGTCATCCTCCAGCATCGTAAGTACCAGGATACCGATATGTGGATTAACCTGTAAGATATGACGGGTGGCCTCGATGCCATTCATTTCTGGCATATGTAGATCCATCAAAATAATAGAGGGTCGTAGCGTTGCTGCCTGCGTGATGGCTTCTTTGCCATTAGCCGCCTCGCCCACTACCTGCAGATTCGGCACCGAAGATAGCAAAGCACGCAACCCATTGCGCACTAGCGGATGGTCATCAACCAGCAGGATAGTCAGTGGCTCATTTACCGTCATATATTTGCTCCTTTACCAGCGGCAAGCTTGCCAGGACACGCATGCCACCAGTCGCTATAGGTGTGATAACGCAAGAGCCACCGAGCTCGGCCGCACGCTCATGCATTGCATGCATACCCACACCTGCTTGATACTTCTGTGGTAGACCTTGCCCATTATCCTGAACATCAACCAATAGAGTTTGATCACAAATAGACAGGCGTATAGTGCAACGAGAAGCCTGTGCATGGCGGATTACATTGGCCAGCGCTTCCATGGCAATGCGATACGCTGCTACTTCGACTGCCGCTGGCAGCGCTGGCAACGGTTCTTCCACCTCCACCGAGACCTGCACATTATTCAACTGATATTGAGCCACCTGCTCGCGCAACGCTCCTGTCAAGCCCCACTCATCCAGGATTGGTGGGCGCAGATTATAGACCAACTGCCGAATGTCACTGATTGAAGCCTGTGCCTGTATTTTTAGCTCTTTAAGGAGCGTCTTAACCGTCTGTGGATCGATCTCCAGAAGATTATAGGCAGCATCCAGTTGAAAGGTCATACTGGTCAAGGCCGATCCCAGGCCAGGACGCCGGCTTTCTTATGGCTTGCTGCATAGACACCGGGCAAACCCAGCGCGGCCAGCATTGCACCAACCAGACGAATAATAGCAGTGACAACGCTAATCGTACTGGCCGGATTCTGATCTCCAATGAAGAAGCCAGGCACAATGCCCAGGATAACCAATACACTGCCAATCAATAAACTAAGGCCACTTAAACGATACAGAGTAGTTGATGACATAGAGAATTGCCTCCTTGCAGGAAATCCTGCGTAACTGAATATTCATCAATATCAATGTGTTGCTTAAAAGATACCTGCCAGGCTCTTCCCATGTCATGAGTGAAATTCCCGTTATGTATGGCAATCTAAAGGGGAAAAATTCCCATACACAGCAGGAAAAATGCCCAAGTGATAGCACCTGCTATCGAGTAGCGCTGATCTGCAATTCCTGTAGAATAAATGCCAGCATCGTTTTTATAGCTATCTGGTGAGACTCTTCGAGTGTAGGTAGTGTGTCGTCGAACATTTGCTGAAGCAGTTCGGCATATAAAATATTCATACCTTCACTGCTGGCTGGATAGAGATACTTGCTCCATGAGTTCATGTCAGGCTCTTTATCGAGTGCCTGATATTCCAGGATACCCAGCTTAGTTTTTGTCTCTCCCGTGGCTTGCTGGTATATGTGCTGTAGAAAGTGATCGACCTGGGCACGGTAAAACTTATAGGCGCTAAAATGCTTGCCACGCTTGCGATATTTAGCATAGCGCAACGCTCCCAGATAATAATCGTAGAGCGTCCGGGCAGGCTCCTCCAGCCCAGGGGCAGAAAATTTGTAGGTCTGTCAGAGATAGGAGAAGTGGTTTGATAAATGCTCTGATAACCATCAAAAGGCATTTTAGCTGAGAGACTTAAAATAGTTATATCTAACTTTTGGTAGAGTGGATAATTTGTAAAAAGCAACGTATAAGCTGCTTCTCCGGGTTCAATACGGAGTGGATACTGTAGCAGAATATTACCTACTGGTGCGAGTATCTGTTGGAGTTGTTTGATAGTTTGCTGAACATCAGCTGATATAACATGCAGATCCACATCTGAATACTGATCATAATTGCCGCGACAAAATGAACCAAAAGCCAGAATTTCTTGCACTTCTGCGCGCCGACTGAATGCGTCCAGTGTATGTGTAAAAAGTGTGTGAACATAATCCACTTTGCAGGTCCTCCTTTTTGATCCGTGATGCTTCGCACGAATCGTTTTTCTCAGATTGGAGTTGTTATAATCCTGTTCTGTTTTATGCTTCAGTTTGACAACGCCATACTACGCTCCAATTATATTTTCTCTTATGTAAAAGGCACTTTGAGTGGTTGGAGAATTTGCGATTTTAATCGTATGATACAATAGAGATATATGAATGTCGGGCCTGCACAAAAGGATTTGCAAATATGCTTCTACCCCAAGAAAGTAGCTCCTCAGTGGAGCTTAGTAATGCTGACCTGAGCAGGACCGATGGGGGGATATCCCCAAAAGTTGCCGCTCGTCGCGGTCTGCTTTTCTTTTTCATTCTGCTGTTCGTTTGTTCTATCTTCGCCGCCTGGTTCACCCTGGCCACTCAAAGCGTACTGAGTAGTTTCTTATTAATGTGGTCTCCTGGTTGTGCGGCCCTGTTGACGCGCTGGATCTTGCATGAAGGTTGGCGTGATATCTCTTTCCGGTTTGGTGGGCGCCGAACCTGGAGCGCGATTGTGATCGCTGTACTTACGCCACTTGTGGTCGCGCTGGTAGCCTATGGCCTGGCCTGGTCAACCGGGCTGGCACGACTGATTCCTTTTCGGCCATCTGAAAGCCTCGGGTTTGCTATCCGCTTGTTTGGTGCCCATGCTGCCTGGCCATTGACCCTTCTCCTGATCGGTTCCTTTTTCGTGGTCGAACTCTTCAACGCTACTGGCGAAGAGCTCGGCTGGCGCGGCTACATGTTGACGCGCCTGATCGACGCAGAAATACCGCAGCCGATCGTGATCAGTGGCGTGATCTGGTCCCTCTGGCACTGGCCGCTTATCTTTCTTACCGCACCCGTTATGGGATGGCCGGTTGTCTTCTCCGCCTGCATTTTCCTGGTCACCATCACCAGTCTCGGCTGTCTGGAAGCAAGGTTGCGCCTGCAAACCGGCAGCATCTGGCCCTCCATCGTTCTGCATGCCGCCTGGAATAGCTTTATCGTAGAGATCTTTAACTCGCTCAACCGCGACGGCGACACCTCCCATTGGACGGGCGAATCTGGCCTGCTGGTAGCGGCCCTGATGGTCGTGCTGGCGTGGCTCTCTCTCAAAGGTAACTGGAAGATGAGACAACTACAGTGAAAAGCCGGTATCTACACAAACAACGGGATCAGGTAGCAAGCAGTTGCTGATATAAGCGTAGCAGTTTTAGGCCCTCCTTCTCCCAGCAAAGATCCTGACGAGCGGCCTGCAGAGCGTTGGTCCGCATGCGGATCAGTTCCGCTTCATTGCTGAGCATAGTATTGATCGCTTTACCGACATCGGCCGGGTCCATTGAGCGCGCAACACAACCAACGTCATAAGTGGTCAGAATCTCGCGCACCGCCTCAAGGGGCGACGAGAGCACCGGCAGGCCAGCCTGAATATATTCAAACAGCTTGTTGGGCAGGCACATACGCATGTTGCGCGTATAATCCAGCGGAATGATAGTCAGGCCAATATCTGCCGAAGACGTCCATTCAAGCAGGATGTTGTAGGGAATGGCCGGAATGATTTTGATATGCGCGTCTACCTGCTGCAGCATGATGAGTTGCTTCAATTCTGCGCGCGTGGTTCCAACATTTTGTCCCATAATGACAATGACATGCTCGGGTTCCAGGTAGGCGGCGGCCCGTACCAGGCGTTCCAGGCCACGATCCGGTTGTATATTTCCTTGATAGAGAGCGATGCGTGTGCGTGGAGACAGGCCCAGGTGCTGGCGCAGGTTATCCGTCTTCTCGCTGGCGCGATAATGTGGCAGGTTGCGCAGCAGGATAATTTGTGGCACGCGATAGCGCCGCTGTAATTCCTGCACGATTGGAGGTGATACCGTGATCACGGCCGCGCAACGCGCTAACAAATAGCGCAAACAACTTTTCATGATGGCATAAAAGAAGCGGCGACTCCGTGACATGGCTACCAGCGGCACATCCTGTAGCGGTAACTCATATGCCTCGAAGATCAGCGGTTTGCGTCGCAGCCTGGCTGCTACATAGCAGGCGGGTAATGCCGTCAATTCACAGGCATGATAGATATCAGCTGACTGTTTAAGCAAAGCGATGGTGCCACGGATAAACACTGAGGAGGCTTTGAACCAGCCATGGCGTTCGAAGCGCGTTAGCTCAAACTGCTGACCAACACCAATATGTTTAACCTGATATGCAGGCGTCTCCAAGGGTTGTTGATGATCTGGTGCAGCCACATCCAATACCGTAACCTGGTAGCCTGCCGCAGCCAGGGTCGCCGCATTACGCTGTAAACGTACATCGGATTGAGCATTGCGCACCACATGCATACACACATGTAGCGAAGCCGGGAGCCGCAAATTTTCCCTATATTTGCTCTCGCTCGCAGGAAAAATCATATTCATCGGTCGGTTCCTTTCCATATCCACTATTCTCCGTGCCACCTATTTCTTGGCCAGTTGTATGCCCCATTTTGCAGGCAAGTAGAGCAAGAAGATGTACAGCCATGATGCTGGATCGTGCGAGCGACGTAAACGTATACGTATACGTTTACGTTAAATTGTGGAGCAATATAGGTGCTATCCCAATAGCGTCAGGCGCTGTTGACAACTGCATTATCAAGCCGGGTATGATCAGCGATGCAACGCTGCCTCAGGTAAGAGTTTTTGCAACTGTATGTTAAGCTTGTGCGTTAAATTCGTATAGTCAAAATGTGCCTTGACATAAGCGTGCCCCTTCCGGCCAAGCTGCTCGACCGCTTCAGGGTGGGTATAGAGATAATAGGCCGTCGCAGCCAGGGCCTCGGCATTCTCTGGTTCGCAGTAGATGGCTGCCCCGGCTTGTTGTTCGGCAAGCTGGCGTGCTTCGCCTTTGACTGCCAGTAACAATGGACGCCCACATGCCATGGCCTCGAACATTTTCATTGGCAGCATACCTTCAAAGATGGGTAGCTTGCGGGTATGGGCCAGGCAAACGTCACTGGCTGCCAGCAGGGTAGGCACCCACTCATGTGGCAAAGGATCGAGAAAGTGCACATTATACAGAGCTTTGTGCCGGGCCTCGGCCATGAGGGCTGATTTCTCTGCTCCATCCCCCACCAGCACAAAGCGAATAGCTGGATAGCCACGTAACCGCTCAGCCGCTGCCAGCACAGTATTGAGTCCATGGGTCAGACCGTGTGTGCCCGCGTACAGGATGACAAAGCCCTGTCCCCAGCCCAGCGCTCGACGAGCCGCGGACCTGGATGAAGGATAGAAGCGTTGCGTATCGACGCCATTGTGCAGCAGAAAAACCTTTTCGGGTGGTAGTCCCCGGCGTATGAGCGTATCACGCATACTGGCCGTTACTGCCCATACCAGTCTGGCCTGTCGATAGGTAAACCCTTCCAGCCAGCTGGCCAGCTTAATCAAGCATGGATTACGCACCGCTCCCAATTGAATGGCTGATTCAGGCCAGAGGTCTGCGACCCAGAAGATTAGTGGCACGTGCCAGCGCCAGCTTAGCAGGTGGGCGGCAATCACATTAAAGAGCGGAGGCGATTCAGCGATAATCAGGTCAGGTGCCCCAAGTATTTTGAGGCTCAGCAGGGCTGCCAGGCAACCAAAGGAGAGATAGGAACAGACGCGCTTAAAGAAGCCACTATTTGGACTGGTATAGCTCCATGTACGGATTACCCGCACCCCATCGATATATTCAGTCTGCACCAGGCGCCCACGATATTGCTGTGGCACGATACCGCTGGGATAGCTGGGTAGTGTGGTCAGGACCGTAATTTTGTGTCCATACTTGCTGAGGCGTTTAGCGGTCTCGCCAACGCACACCGCGGCCGCCGCCTTTTCCGGATAGTAATAACGGGAAATAAAGAGGATATGCATACCACCACCAACCTTCTACAACCATAACAATTCTCTCTGTTTCATCTCTTATAACGCATGAGGCAGTGAAAAACTGTCCATCAGTAGAGATAATGGCTATGCAGACGCGCGCATGCGCGCCTGAGCTAGTTTATGCTGCGGTGCAGAACGTGCCTTGAGCGCACATTTGCACCGCGGCATAAACTTTTTGCATATCGGAGGTTGTGTTTTAATTTTTGGCTGGTGGCGCCAGTAGGAGAACTGAGGGAATTTGTGTGGGCGCGGCCAGGCGCAACAGCGCATAACCAATACCGGCCAGGCCAGTCATCAGGCCTGGCGTTTCGATGCCCTGCGGTACACCTGTAATCCAGCCCTGTTCGCGTATACTTTGCAATAGCATTGCAGAGAGGCGTTGAATATCTGCTTGATATTTATCTGTTGCCAGCATTTGGTCTGCGGAAAGCAAGATATCCAGATTGCCTAGATCGCCGTGACAGAGAGAATGGTTAGCGCCAAAGCCCTGTTCCAGCGTCGTTTCCAGCGCGGCCGTTATGTCTGAATATATAGCATCCAGGGGATCAGCTTCCAGCGAGCCCAGACGGGCCAGCGCGATACCGGCTGCGCCATGACACCAGGCAACCATATAGGCGGCCTCTTCCTCATCTTGTGATGATGGCGTTTGTATCTGTGTTGTAGCTAGTCGCTGTTTGCGCAGGTTGCGCCAGTTTTTCCGTTCCGGCGAATAGTGCGCCGTTTCATATGCCACGGCCTCCCGAGCTGTAGCCAGGAAGCGCTGCTCACCGCTGATGGCATAGAGTTGAAAAAGACTCAGCGCAATGCCAGCATTGCCGTGGGCAAAACCGGTTAATGGCACCTGATTATCAGTTGGGCTCCAGCCTTTTCCTTCAGGGGTGGAACGCATGTGGGCCAGTAGATGCTCTCCACACTCAAGCGCTATCTGTAAAATGGTCTGAGTGGGCTTGACTTTATATAGACTCAGCAGTGTTAGCAGGCAACCAGCCACTCCACCGTTAACATCAAAAACTGTCTCCCGCGCAATTACAGGTGATAACTGTTGAATAAGTTGTTCCGCCTCTACATGCAACTGCTCATCCTGCCACAGCGTTCCCAATTGGGTCAGCAGGTAAATGAATGATCCCAGGCCTATAAAGGCTCCCAGCCCATAATCATCACCTTGAACAATATGCATATGAACTTTTATGCGCGTGGCTGTAAGCGCTTTGCGGGCCAGAGTCGTATATTGTTCGGCACCTGTCTGTTTTCCCAGATAGGCCAGGAACAGCGCAATGCCAGCCGAGCCATTGTATAAATCAGCATCTGTGAACACCACCTGCCACTCTTGCTCGCCCAACTGTGCCAATTCGAGCCACTCAACTATTTCATCGCTATGGAAGGCAGTGGCAATCAAACGATCACCGATCTCTCTTGCCAGTGCCAGACAATCCTCTGTAGTCGTGGCGCGACTGCTGGGATCAAAGCGGATAGAGCGCTGCACCTGCCGATCCTTGACTGGCGTGATACTGGCAAAGGCCGCATTGATCAACCATTCTTGTCGGGCCAGGTTCTGGTCATCAAAGGACTGCAGATGGCGGATGGCCGCATTCATACCTGTGTCTTCAAAGAAATCCGCAATGATCTCGCCCTGGCTACTGATAAGATCAAGGGAGTTCGGACGCGTCGTAAAGAGAGGAATATCTGCTCGCAGCAAGTCTAAACGTTCCTGTGGGATGACATGCGCCAGTTGTGCGTCTTGCTCAACGTTAATCCATAAACGATCAAAGAAACAATCACGATCCAGGGCGTCGCGTAGAACATCGGGATGAAAGCTATTATTAACCAGGATGCCATAGTAGCCGGTGGGCCGAATCAGGCAACGTATCTCATCATGGGCAAAACGCGGCAACACCTCGGTCAGCAGCTCCTGACGATGCTGCCTCAGGAGCTGATAGACGGTTCGGAAGCCAGCGCAGATAGTAGCACGAAACGTGTTTGTATCAATATCCTGCTCATCCAGGGTCGGACGATGATCTCCCAGCCTGACCGCAACATGTTCAAGGCGCATCTGCATAGTATCGGTGCCTATATCGGCCCAGCGCGCTACTGGCGTTGGTGTCATTTGCCCTGCGGCTCCTCCCAGTCCACTGACATCGATACCTTCTCCTTGCTCACTACTCCAGATACGCTGGGGTAGCAGACCAATGCGCAGCACCGAGTAATCCAGCGCTCGAATGGCAGGTGATTGCTTTTGTCGTTCAATTTCTTTGACCAGATAAGGATGGAACAGGGCCTCAAGATCAATCAGAACAGGATGTTCACCGGCGGCAATAATGTTTTCGGCATGAAAATCGGTAGCGGCCAGAGCATGTAATAAGGCCAGATATCCTCCCTGGCGCTCATAAAAACGTTGTACCTGTTCCAGTGAAGTGCAAGGCTGGGGCGCGATAAACTCGGTCCAACCATGGGCGGCCTTCTGAACGAATTTAGTTGTACGGAAGCCTGGTTGATAGCCATGTTGATTGAGCCAGGTCAGCAATTCCTGAAAGTGGGCATCGATAGCCAACGAGCGCGGCTTATAGACGAGGCGAAAGCCCGAACTCCACACCAGCACAACGACACTGCGGCCTCGGCGGTGCGTATCGCCCTGTCCCGCAAGAATCTCAGTCAGTGTTCCCGGATCGTGCTGGGGGCTAAAAGTCGCCAGGATTTCCGGCCAATCATCGCATAGACGCGTCAGCAATTCCAATCCATAGTCTACCCACATATCTATGCTTTCGACCAGCAGGCGAGCCAGAACCGTATATTCTTCAAGTAGCTGAAGCATGTTCTGTGGTTGATTGAGTTGTTGAATAAAATCTTGAAAACGCTTTTCCGCCGTCTCACCCTGCAAACGTCCCTGCAGGCGCGCAATATGTAGTTCTAACACCATTGTCTTCACCATTTTCGGTAGCAGACGATCTGGGATATGTGACAGCAGCAGCGGAATTACCTTATCTGGCTCAAAGGGCATGTGTGTATACATCTGGGATAATTCCCGGATGCCTGCTTGCAAACGCATCAGCCCGCTATTAATCAGAGGCTCAACCGTCTCCAAGAAGGCTACCGCATTGTTTGGTCTTTCCTGGGGCTTATAAATCTGTAAGGGAGCTTGCTCAGACATGTAAAGTTTAAATGTATCAATCAGGGTGTTCAACCAGGGCAACGAAATGGTTTCAGCCAATCGTTTCTGGAGCTGTTCTGGCGACTCGGCAAGTAAAAACAATAACTCTTGCTCTGTCAGGGCATCACTGGCCAGGCGCTGCTCAAAATAGGAAGCATTGGGAAAAGGCGGCTGCCTCTTCCAGCGGTGGAGGCGCTTGTGCGCGATTTCAAGCTGTGATTCCGACGCCGTGATCGATTCTTCTGATTCATGCCGGGGCAGCAAGTTCGCACGCTCAGTTAAACTCAAAGCGCGATACCACGCAGCTTTATGACTATCTTGTTGTTCATTGATCTGTAAACTTTGTTTCATTTTATTATATTCCCATCAAACATCCCCGAGGATAAAAGCCTCAAGTACAACACATAATGCAGTAATAGAGATAACTCCATGGATATAGATCCGAATCCTGACCGCTGGTTTGTAGTTGCTTAAAAAGCCTGGCTTGTCGCACCGTGAGTGGCATTGTAGCGCGACAAGCCGATCAAATTGTTGATCTGGCAATGTGAAATTGGCTGCACATTACTTTATAGCCTTGAGATTATAAAGTAATGTGCATAAACGTAGACCTGAGAATGACTAGCAGACGCTGCAGGTTGCATAGTAGCCTGTGCTGCAGCAGTCGCTGGCGCTATATCCGGCGTCATAGACATAGGAGAGGTGCCAGCTGCCACCCTGGTAACCGGAAGTGGCCGCGCAACCGGTGCACGGAGATGCGCTGGCGGTGCTGCCAGTTGTACAGCAGCTGGTGAGGTCAATATTGAGGCCGCTGCAGCAGCTGTTTGAGGCAGCCCCAGGGACACCAATGCTGTAGGCACCGCTGACGCTGGCCAGGTCATTGTCTGTTAACTCAAGGGCACCAACAGGATTCTCAGGAAGTTGAGCGAGCTCCTCGCTGGTGAGGGCTCCTCGATACTGGGCATCTTTCCATGCGCGTGCAATGTCTATATTCATGATATGTGACCTTCCGTTTGTTCAAAATCTTTGTTCGCGACTACCTTGCTGGACCCTTGCAAGTAGATGGGCCTTTACAAGGTAAAAAGGTGCAAACACATTGTTTTTGTTGGCAGAGTAGTATCATTTATGCTGGTTGCCCAGGAGAGGAATCTGATAATTCCTCTCCTGCCTTGCATCAACAATTTTTGCCTGGTACAAGTAACAAGGCAATGCGAATTAGTATGGGTTTGAGAATGACTAGCAGACGTTGCAGGTTGTATAGTAGCCTGTGCTGCAGCAGTCGCTGGCGCTATATCCGGCGTCATAGACATAGGAGAGGTGCCAGCTGCCACCCTGGTAACCGGTGGCTACCGGGCCACTTGTGCTTGACGGAGATGGGCTGGCAGCACTGCCAGTTCCAGTTGCGCAGCACCCGGTGAGGTTAATATTGAGGCCGAGTCCGCTGCAGCAGCTGTTTGAGGCAGCCCCAGGGACACCAATGCTGTAGGCACCGCTGACGCTGGCCAGATCATTGTCTGTTAACTCAAGGGCACCAACAGGATTCTCAGGAAGCTGAGCGAGCTCCTCGTTGGTGAGAGTTCCTCGATACTGGGCATCTTTCCAGGCGCGTGCAATGTCTATATTCATGATATGTAACCTTCCGTTTGTTCAAAATCTTTGTTCGCGACTACCTTGCTGGACCCTTGCAAGTAGATGGGCCTTTACAAGGTAAAAAGGTGCAAACACATTGTTTTTGTTGGCAGAATAGATCTTTCAGGTGTACCGACCAGGAGAGGAATCTGGTAATTCCTCTCCTGCCTTGTATCAACAATTTTTGCCTGATACAAGCAAACATGAAGTGAATGTCTACAGCTATTAGCTAAGGTGCTAATGACTAGTAGCAGCCCCCCTCGTAGAATCCGGGATAGCCGCCGCCGCAGCCGCCGTAGAATCCGGGATAGCCGCCGCCGCATCCCTCATCCCAACCGAAGAGGCCTAAGCCTAAGCCTAAGCCAAGGCCACCACCATAGCCATAGCCATAACCGCGTCTGAGGAGCCTCAAGCCACCGATGCCAAATGCTCCCTCAACCTGTTCCAGGTCGGAGTCTTTTAGTTCAATTATATTTGTGTTCTCAGTGTTCATGGTATGTATCCTTTCTCTTTGTTTCACACAAAGACTCAAATGTTTCTGGTACCGTACAAAATCTATAAGAGATACACGAAGGTATTAGCGATTTAATTACTATTCAATAGAAGAGTTTCAGCTGTCGCTAAATACTTCTTCTTGTATTTTTCTCTTTTCTTGTCCCTAACTCGGTACCTAAGTGCATTATAAAAATCTATAAAACAACCGTACGGTAAAAAAGAAGCATAAAATTGAAAGGAAGTTCATAATAACGCTGTAATTGAATATTATGTCTAGTTGCAATGAAAACACTTTTAATATTGCTGACTATGTGAGCATCGAAGATAAATTTGATAACTATTATTATGAACTTATGCTTCCCAGATACATTATATTTTATAAATTTAGGTAGAGATTTTACGATGAATAAAAATTATGCAAAAACGTTATACAAGCACATTTGTGTGAATTCTTATACTATATACAGTGACAAAATTATAGAGTATAGAATATTGGTGAACAGCAGATATGTCGACATCTTCGCAAATTTTCAGAGATGAAGCTATAAAGCATTATAAGAGGAGAAGGGATAAAGTAACACTGCCTCACTTTAGAGCTTTGCCAACAGCGCTTTTGATATGGATCTTATTCGGGTCAGCTTTAGTGGTAGGCTGCATTGCCTGGAATGATGAAATTCCTATCTATGCGACCGCACCAGGAATTGTGCTGGACCAGCATAGCCAGGGAGCTGCTGATCAACAGGGGGCTAAGGCTGCGCTCTTTTTTGCGGCCGGTCAGTTGCCACAGTTGCGGGTAGGCCAACAAGCATTGGTGCATATTGGTGCATCTAAAGAAGAGCTTATCAGTAAAGTGATCAAGATCGAGCCCACAGTAGTCAGCCCAAGTTTGATTCATCAGCGCTATGGATTTATGGCACAAATTGTGACGCAACCATCGATTGTGGTGTTGATACAACTTAACAATATGCCAACCGCCACCTTTGCTGGGACTGTTCTGGTGGCTAATGTAAGAACAGGGTCGCAACGAATTCTCTCGATGTTGCCGGGTCTGGGTAGTTTTGTGAAGGGGTAGGTTATGAATGCCAGCGAGCAAAAGACGCAGCTTCTACCGAAAGAAGGAGAAAAAAAAGGAGTTCCATATTTACAACGCTCGATTGTTAATCGAATATGGAAAAAGCGCGTTCCTGTTATACTACAAATGAGCGAAGTTGAGTGTGGACTGGCGTGCCTGGCAATGATCATGACTTACCATGGGCGCCAGACAACTATCTCTGAACTGCGTGCTAACTATGGAGCGGGTCGAGATGGTATCTCGGCCTTAAACCTGGTGAAAGCTGCCCGTAACATGGGTATGATTTCACGTGCCGTGGCCTTACAGAGGAACGATTTCAAAGACGTTGCCTTGCCAGCCATCATTCACTGGGAGTTTAACCACTTTCTGATCGTTGAAAATTGGACTCCCGACCAGGTGACGGTGGTGGATCCTGCGTCGGGACGCAGGCAGATGAATGCAGAGGAATTCAACGGGGGATTTACTGGTATCGTTTTGATGCTTGAGCCAGGAATGAATTTCCACCGCCGCAAAATTGCTTCCTCGCTTTCCCTGAGAATGTATGCAGTGCAGGCTGTTCGTCAGGCGCCGGGTGCGCTGCTTCAGGTGATTCTGGCCTCCATTATATTGCAGGGTATTGGTCTGCTTCCTCCCATCTTAACGCAAACGGTTATTGATAAGATTATCCCCTTCCATCTCACGAATGCCATGATTCTATTGGGTGCTGGCATGTTGATGATGCTCTTCTCGCAAGCGTTTATTTCTCTACTTAGAGAATGGCTACTCATTTATGTGCGAGCACGCATTGATACACATATGATGCTCAGCTTTTTTGAGCACCTGTTGCTGTTGCCCTATAGTTTCTTTCAGCAGCGTTCCAGTGGCGACTTATTGACGCGCATGGGCAGCAATACTATCATCCGTGACACACTCAGCGGCCAGGTGATCTCTACCTGCCTGGATGGGAGTATGGTGATCCTCTATCTGGCAATTTTGCTGGTTGCGGCGCCTACTTTTGGGCTGCTGGCCCTGGTAATTGGTTTATTGCAGATAGTCTTAATGTTAAGCGTGTACCGTACGATTGCCAGCCTGGCGGCTCAAGAATTGACGGCTCAGGGTAAATCACAGGGGTACATGGCTGAGGCCCTGGCTGGTATCGCGACCCTCAAGGCGGCAGGCGCCGAATATAGTGCCCATGATCGTTGGACTAATCTGTTTTTTGACCAGCTGAACATTTCGACGCGCAGAGGCTACATTTCAACTATCGCCAGTACGGCCATGATGCTTCTACGTGGATTTGCCCCTATGGCTCTACTCTGGGTAGGAGCGACCCAGGTACTCAATGGAACGCTCTCTATTGGTACCATGTTAGCCTTGAGTTCTCTGGCAACCTCCTTTCTCTCACCTCTATCATCGCTGGTGAGTAGTGGCCAACAGTTACAGATTGTGCAGGCGCACCTCGAACGTCTGGCCGACATCATGACGGCCGAGCCAGAGCAGCATGCCCAGACGGTAAAATCGCCGCCCAAACTGGCCGGTCATATTCGCCTGGAGAACGTGAGCTTCCGCTATTCTCCCGAGACGCCCCGCGTACTGCACAGCATTAACCTTACTATTGCCTCGGGCCAGAAAGTTGCTATTGTAGGACGTACTGGATCTGGCAAAAGCACGCTTGGCAAGCTTCTGCTGGGCCTGTACATTCCTGGTGAAGGGCAGATCTATTACGACGGCATACCATTGCAGGAACTGCAATATCAGGAAGTGAGAAGGCAATTTGGCGTGGTCTTGCAGGAGTCGGCCATCTTTAGCGGGACCATTATGGAGAATATTCTGTTCAACAATCCACACATGGATAAAGACTATGCGGTGCGTGCGGCTCAGATGGCCGCTATCCATGATGACATCGTGCGCATGCCGCTGGGGTATGAGACGCCGGTGGCTGAAGGAGGCAGCGCGCTATCGGGCGGCCAACGCCAGCGTCTCTCGCTAGCACGCGCCATCGCCCATCATCCTGCTATCCTGCTATTAGACGAAGCCACCAGTAACCTGGACGTGGTTACGGAACAACTGGTTGCTCAGAATCTGGAATCTCTACCTTGCACCCAAATTATTATCGCGCACCGTCTGAGCACTATTCGCAATGCCGATCTGATTCTGGTCATGGATCAAGGTACGATTGTAGAGAGTGGCACACACCAGGATCTATTATTGAAGAATGGCTTTTATACCAATCTGATTAAACAGCAGATGGAAAAGAAATCGCCGCGTCCGCTTCTCCGTAAATTCTGATGCTATCATTCTTTTGCGGACGTGCGCATGCGCGCCCGAGCTGTTTTTGTGGAGCATTGCAGAAAATGTGTGAAACACATTTTCTGCAATGCTCCACAAAAACGTTCTGTCCTGGCAATAGTGTCCTTTTATATTATGCATTTTGATACAGAATCAGGCAGGAGATGCCTGGAACTTCCAGTGTGCCAGTTACCTGTTGTAGACCCTGTTCGCTGATTTGATCTACCGAGACGACCAGAGTCCAGTTGCCATCTGGCAGTGCGAATGAGGTGGAGGCACTATTGGGATTATAAAAGACCAGAATCTGTTGCCAGCTATCCTGATTGGCATGCGGACCCAGCTTGAACACAACCGTATTTGCTGGACCATCGAGAAAGGTCAGATGGGCATCGATGTCCTCCGCCGTGGTCATACGGAAGGCGGGGTGATTCTTGCGCAGCTTGATCAGCCCGGCATAGTATTCAAACACATCTTTATACTTAGCTTTATGCGACCAATCGAACTGATTGACGGCATCGCCCGCATTGTAGCTATTATCATTGCCACCTTTTGAGCGCAGGAACTCATCGCCCCCCTGGAAAAATGGTACGCCTTGAGAAGTCATCAGGATAGCCAGCACCAGCTTATCCATCAGTATGTGATCGGCCTCACTGGCCTGCGCGCTACTGGCCATAATCTTATCCCACAGCGTCAGATTATCATGACTGGAAGCGTAGTTAATGGTCTCAGCTGGTGTGGCCGTAAAATCATGGATGCTTCCGGTGACCGCACTGCTAATTTCTGCTATCTGCCCGTTATCGCCTGTCGCAAATCCCTTCATGTCATGCGCGAAGACATTGCCGATCAAGGCATTGCGGATATGATCATTAAAGACCCCTATGCCTCTGTCGCGCTGTTGTCCTTTAGTAAACAGCTGGTTGACTGGTAGGGCTGAAGAACCACCAATCCAGGGCTCACCATAGATCAAGAGCCCGGGATGCATCGCGTGTAGATCCTGTTCAATTTTGAACATCGTATCCACACCCAGCAAAGCCATCAGATCAAAGCGGAAACCATCAACATGATATTCCCGCACCCAATAGATGAGTGAGTCGCGGATAAATTTTTGCACCATCGGACGCTCACTGGCGATCTCATTGCCACAACCCGAACCGGTCGTGTAATGACCTTTGTTATCCGTACGATAGTAATATTGGGGCACAATCTTATCGAAATCTGAGTCACCAACCGAAAAAGTATGGTTGTAAACTACATCCATAATGACACCAATCCCCACCTGGTGCAGGCTCTGGATCATCTGCTTAAACTCATTGATGCGGTTTGGACCATGCGGGGTGGTGGCGTAGGCTCCTTCTGGCACATTGTAGTTGCGAGGATCATAGCCCCAGTTATATTGATCGGGCTTACGCTCATCAACGCTGGCAAATTCAAAGGCTGGTAGCACCTGCACATGGGAAATGCCAAGTTCTTTCAGGCTCTCAACGCCGGTTGACATCTGGTCGGGACTACTGGTGTTGTGCTCGGTAAAGGCCAGAAACTTACCTTTATGCTTCATGCCAGAGTTAAGATTGATCGAGAAGTCTCGCACATGGAGCTCGTAAATGACGGCATCGACTGGATTGGTCAGCTCGACCTGGTGGTCTGTTTCCCAACTGACGGGATTGGTCTGTGACAGATTGACAATCAGCGCGCGGGTCGCATTGACCGCCAATGCACGCGCATATGGGTCCAGCGCCGTTTGTGTTTTTCCCTGCACAGTTACCAGGTAGAGGTAATACCAGTTTTCTAGCGCTTGCTCTACGCTGACATACCAGGTTCCTTTTTCTGCTTGTTGCATTGCCAGCTGACGACTGATACCGCCCGTTTCACTCTCGAAAAGGAGCAACTGCACATCCGCAGCGGTAGGTGCCCAGAGGCGAAATGAAGTGGATTGGGGCGTTAGCGTATAACCCAGGTCATCTCCCTGATAGACAAAGCGCTCATTATCCAGAATTGAGCGAGCTACAATGGACGTTTCCGCATAGCCGCTCAATTGGAGCTCCAACGTATGTGTAACATCCGGAACGGCGTCCAGGGTAATGGCAATCAAATCAGTGGTGGTATCGGCCGCATTTGGCAGGATGGCATTGGGATTATTGATGGTATCGTATACTTCTGCCTGCTGCATAATCGGATTATATGGCACGTATGAAAACGTGATCGGCGTATTGTCAGCCGGAACGGTCAACGTGATATTTTCATGCGGTATTACATCGCTCCAACCATTGTTAAAAGCGATTTTATAATGATAGGTGCCAGCTGGCAAGGAGGCCGTATATTGATAGAGATTGGGATGTATTTCTTGCAAACGCGTATGATCGTCATCTGTATTCCAATCATTGGGCGCGCCCAGTAGGTGCTGTAGATCACCTACGATAATAGCGTGGTAGGTGTGAGCATTTTTAATGGCCGTTACACCAATGCGTTGTCCTGTGGTGACATCAGTGACTGTCACATCCTGGGGAGCATATGGTAGCGTAACGCCAACTGACAGTGCTGCCAGCACAGTAGTATCGCTATCTAAAAAGGCATTGTTTATTGATATCAGGGGTTCATCTGAGCTCTTCAATGTAATTCTCTCTTTTCCTGTGTTTAGACAAGTAGCCTGTTCAGGTTTGATTATACCTCTACTTTTGTATAGCTCATAATTGTTTGCAGCAAAGTACAGATGAGCATTTGCTATACGCTTAGCTTCTGTTAAGGGAACGGTCAATACCCCCTTTTTTATCTCTTCTATTAATGAGTATACTCAGCTGTCAAAAATACAGATAGATCTCTTCCATTGAAAAGGTGAGGATTTAAGCGTGGTGAGGTATTGACAAATTGCTGGGGGGTGGTTTATTATTATCTACATTCAAAGAGCGCTATATTCCTCGATAGCTCAATGGTAGAGCAATCGGCTGTTAACCGATGGGTTATAGGTTCGAATCCTATTCGAGGAGCCTGATCAAGAAAGGACCACTATTGCAGTGGTCCTTTCTTTTTGTCGGTTTATGATGACTAACGCGCACCCTCATCTTGAATGCACCAGGCTGTAATGATCTGCTCCACCTTTTCCTGTCCACTCAAAAAATGCTCAACCGGGATGCTCTCGTTGGGCTGATGCGCCTGATCTAGTGCGCCCGGTCCACAGACATAAGAGTTGATACCGATATGCTGGAATTGGCCTGCATCGGTGCCATAGGGAGCGCCATGTTCAACAGGTTTGTTAAAAACGCGACTAAGCAATGAACTGAGTGGGCTTTGCTGGGGAGATTTCATCGGTGGTGTGGCGTGTAGATTCTCAATGGATACATCGCAATCGGGCGAGAAGGCGCGCATCTTACTGGCAACTTCACGCTCAATACGCTCTTTCATGGTGCCGATAATCTCCTCCGATGTATCGCCGGGTGAGACACGCAGGCTCATTTTCAAGCGACAGGTATCTGCGATCATATTCCCGGCCAGTCCACCGTTAATGATGCCACAGTTGAAGGCCGAAGGAGGACACTCGGGAAAGAGCTGGGTATTTTCTGGTGTGATGCGCTGCTCAAGCTCGGCGTCGATTTCAGAGATGATACGGATCACGTCACCCATCTTTTCAATGGCATTCAAGCCCTTTTTCGGCACACTACTATGGCCGCCCATGCCGCGCACAACCAGATCAAAGGTGGCATAGCCTTTATGGGCCGAATAGATTTCAAAGTTAGTGGGCTCTCCAATCAGTGCCATCTCTGGCATTGGAATTGTTTCCTTAAAAAACTGCGGCAAAATTTTGACCAGTCGGCCTGATCCCTGGCCCGCAACTTCTTCATCATACGTAAAGACAAACAATAATGGACGTTTAAAGTCTTGTTGCTGCTGAACGACCTGTTTGGCTGCCACTAACGCCTGCGCGATAAAGATTTTCATATCGGCCGTTCCACGTCCATAGATGCGCTGACCATCCGTTTGCATTACCAATGGATCTGTCTTCCAGCCCGGCTGACCATCAAATGGGACAACATCAATATGGCCCGAGATCATTAATCCACCGGGCTGGCTGGGACCAAACCACGCCAGGATTGACGCCTTTTTAACCCCATCAATGTCATCTATAATAACTTTAACTGTAAAGCCAATCTCTTTTAAATAGTTTTCCAGATACTTGACGGCTTCCAGGTTACTATGTGCGCTGACGGTGTCAAAATTGATCAGTTGACGAGAAACTTCCCACAACTCGCTGCTTTGAATGTCATTAGTACTCACGTATGTCTTCCGTCCTTTTAACAATGTGTGGATCACGTCCTTTGTAATAGTAACATATGGTTATATGTATAGATTACCTTTTTCAAAATAATGTTATCAGCGTTTAAGGGCGACGATTTTCAGATGTACTCATTCATGACATATATTGTCATATTGGTGTGTTACATTTGTGAGTGAAATAAATAACCTGATCCCTGCTAGAGGAGGACACGTATGCGTGCAGACCGTTTGCTTTCGATTATGTTGCTCTTGCAGGTGCATCGGCGCTTGACGGCTCGTGAACTGGCGCAACGCCTGGAGGTCTCTGAGCGTACGATTCATCGTGATATGGAATCTTTAAGCTGCGCGGGCATACCGGTACAGGCCGAACGTGGTACCGGTGGAGGTTGGAGCTTAATGGAAGAGTATCGTACCAATCTGACCGGTTTGAACGAGTATGAGATACAGACCCTTTTTCTGTCCAGGCCCTCACATGTATTGAGCGATCTGGGTCTGCATAAGGCATCCGAGGGCGCCTTAATCAAATTGCTGGCCGCTCTACCAGCGGTCCGTCGGCAGGACGCCGAGTATGTGAGCCAGCGCATTCATATCGATACATCCAACTGGCATAGTCGCGAAGAGCCCATTCCCGCTCTACCTACCTTACAGCAGGCCATCTGGCAAGAACATAAAATATGCTTTACCTATTTGCGTGGCGAGACGCTGGTGGAGCGTATCGCCGATCCACTGGGATTGGTAGCCAAAGGCAGCACATGGTATCTGGTGGCAGTGGTGGAGGGGCAGAGTCGCAGCTACCGGGTTTCACGTATTCAGAGTGTACGGATTATGGAGGAGGCGTACGTCCGCCCGCCCGATTTTGATCTGGCCACTTTTTGGACACAGTCGTCCCGGGATTTTACCTCGACCCTGCGCTGGTACCAGGCTACCGTGCGTGCCGCGCCCGAAGTTGTGCCGCGTATTTATGGATCGAGCAGATTATTTCGTATGGAGCAGACCGATGTCGTCGACCAGGATGGCTGGCTGACCTTTCATCTGGGTTTTGATACACCATATGAAGCATGTGCCTACATATTAAGTTTTGGTGATCAAGTGGAAGTGCTGGAGCCAGCAGAATTGCGAGCAGAAATTATTCAACAAGCCGCCCGTGTCCTGGAGTATTATACAAAGAAAAGCTTTGCTTGATAGTGCTATAGACAGCAGATGGAAATGTTGTCTGGATACGGCTACGCTATGGTGCGACATGCTAAAATTTAATCGAACACAATTGGACGTTTTATAGCGAAGGAGGCCAGTATCGATACTCAAATGAAGACTCTGCATATTCGCACACAGAAAAAAGATGAGATCGTTGATATTACCGAAACAGTAGAAGAGTATATCCAGCGTTCCAAGAATGAAAGTGGCATCTGTACACTTTTTGTGGCCCACACTACCTGTGCCATCACGACAGCTGATCTCGATCCTGGTACCGACCTGGACTTCCTGGATGCTCTGAGAGTCATGCTACCGGATCTCAATTATCGTCACCCCCATGATCCTGAACATACGCCAGATCACATCTTGTCTTCGCTGATTGGACCCTCGCTTGTGATACCTTATACGAACCGCCGCCTGCTCCTGGGCATCTGGCAGCGTATCGTGCTGGTAGAACTGGACGGTCCTCGCCAGCGAACCGTACAAATATCCAGCTTCTAACCACAACCGCAAGCAAAAAATACAGGGGCCTCATGGCCCCTTTGTCATTGTTATAACTTTCTCTACACATTACCCTATCTAAACGTACTACACATATAACATTTCCCCATTAAAAAAAGAATAATTATGTATTGGAAAGCCCTGTGTGACCAGGCACAATAGTTCCTATTTTTTGTGTTTTGTTATAAGATAGTAGTAAAATTGTTTTATCAGATACAAAGATCGCTATCGTATTTCATGTGATAAGCAAGCGTGCATTTAAGCAATTACTCACAGGCTCTACAGAAATATTGATGATTTTAAAAAAGTGTGATATTTTCTGAAGTTAAAGCGCATATATGTTGACCAGGTTATAGCTATTTGCCAGAATGTTTTTTCTCCATTAAAAGTAGAAATCGCGTGATAGTAACAAAGCATGTGTCACAATAGAAAAATAGCCTGGACCTATACCAGAGTACGCATCATTCTGCTGTCTATACATGGCGTGGGCAAGCACAATAAGCATAGACCCATAACGAGGAGCGTGTGGCATGACACAGCATAACAGGATCACCTATCATCAGCAAGTGACTTATTGTGGAAAGCTGCGTTGCCGTAGGTGCCGGGAAGGGATTGGTCATGGTCCGTACTGGTATGCTTATAAGACAGTGAATGGGCAGACCACGCGGACCTATATTGGCAAGCATCTTCCTCCAGAGGTACAGCAGGGTTTGGATACACCATCATCAACTACAGGAGGTCGTGCTGTGGTTTTGAATTTTTCTCCACTCTCCTCGAGTGCGCTCGGGCAAGAATCAGCCGCTGATGAAGAGAATGTCGTGCTGCGAATTTCTACACTGGGTCAATTTCGCCTCGAAGAACGGGTTCCGCCAACGCGTAGTAAGCAGAAGGGCCGTAGCTGGCGTGTAGTTGACGACGCTGCCTGGCAACAACGTTCAGTGCGCGCTTTACTCTCCTATCTTCTTTGTTGTCCGGGACGACGTTCTACACGCTCTCAGGCCATGGTGGCACTGTGGCCAAACGATGACCTTGCGACAGCCAGCAGTACACTCAACAAAACTCTTAATGCGCTAAGAAAGATTCTGGGTCATCCATCAATCAAACAAGGTCAGGAGCAGCCTGGAGCTTCTGGCGAGCGTTTTTTGACGGATGGAGATTGGTTTGCACTGGCGGGCCAGGAACGTGTCTGGATTGATGTCGATGAATTTGAACGGCTGGCCGAACAGATCGATCAGAGCGGAAATCATTTGCCGCAATATGAGAAAGTACTCCAGGACACGATTGCGCTCTATAAAGGCGATTTTCTGCTTGAAGAACGCACCTCCGAATGGGCAGTCAGTCGTCGCCAGCTATTGCGGCAAAAATGGATCGACCTCCTACTAAAGCTATCAAGTTTCTATGCGGGTCGCAATGATTATGCTAAAGCTATCAATGTACTGAATAATTTGCTGCTTAAAGAACCGGCTAATGAACTGGCGATCCAGCAATTGCTCGTTGCCTTGATGAAATTGAAACGCCGTGGCGAGGCCATACAGGCCTATCAACACTTTGAAAAGATCTTGCATCGTGACTACAAGGCCGTGCCTGCTGCTGAAACGCGTGCCCTCCACGCGGCCATTCGCTCTGGTGAAGAGTTAGTTGATACAGCCTTCCTATCCAATCCATCAACCATGCAACGCTCAGAAAAGGTGGTCTCAACCCGCAAGAAAACAGGTCGCCACATGGCCACCACAGGCTTATCACATGCGCGCCATATGCTTCCAGCGCCACCGTCTAGCGAGCCGATCGGGCGTGCTCATCAAGGGGATGTAATTGGTCGCGATAACGAACTGCTCGCTATGCGCATGCTCCTACGCAGTGTAGAGCAAAACGCTCGTTTACAACTGGTGGGAGCACGCCGAGTTGGCGGCATTCCATTAGATACGCAGCGTCAGCCACAATTCCTTTTATTGAAGGGTGACCTCGGTATTGGCAAGACGCGTCTTGCCGAAGAGTTAGGGCGCGAGGCGCAAAGCAACGGCTGGAACGTCATATGGAACCGTATCTACAAGATAGAAAGCGTGATCCCCTATCGTGTCTGGATCGAGGCATTACGCAACATCTTGATCAAGAGTCCCGGTGTTGTTTCCTCGCTCAGCATGGAAACCTTGCGCGCCCTATCTACTTTAAGTGGACTCCTTGATGTCCTTCCGGCAGATATCGCCATCAATAATTCCTCCCTGGCGCTCCTTCCCGAGCAAGCCAAATATGCACTGTATAACGCGGTCAGCGAACTACTCAAACAGACGAGCGAGAATAGTCCCATGTTGATTGTGCTGGACGATATCCAGTGGGCCGATGTAAGTAGCTACGAGCTGCTTGGTCACCTGGCCCGTCAACTTACCGGCTATCCAATCGCCTTTTTTGCCACTTGCCGTGAATCTGAAGTTCCGAAAGAAGCTTCCCATCCATTGCGCAAAATGATCCTGGAGATGCAACGCGAGCATACTATTCTGCCGATGGATATCAAGCCGCTCTCCCCGGAGCAAATCAAACTGCTGGTCACCAACCTGTCTCCTCTTCCGGAGGAAGTAGTGAACCGCATTCAGACCCATGCGGATGGCAACCCCTTCTTCGCCGAGCAGTTGGCCTGTTCCGATGCCACAAATCTGCCGGTGACGATTACCGAGGCGCTGGGTGCGCGTATAAAATTGCTCAAGCCCGAGTGCCGGGAATTATTACAGCATGCCGCCGTCCTGGGGGATCATTTGAACTTCCCATTATTTGTATGCTCGAAACAGGTTCAGATACAGATGATAATGATACCATTCTGCCCTTATTAGATGAGGCATGGAAATTTGGTGTCATTACCGATGAAGGAAGTGGAACGCGCATTACCTATCACTTCTGGCATCCTTTGCTGGTAACGTACCTTTATGATGATCTCTCTTCAATGCGTCGGGCGAAGCTGCATAAGCAGGCGGCTGAGAGCATTATCAGACTGAACAAAGGACGCGAAGAGAACGTTGCCGCGACTGTAACCATGCATCTGGAGAAAGCCGGTGCCGATGCCGCCAGAATCGTTTATTATGCAGAGCTGGCCGGTAATAATGCCTATATTGTATCGGCCTATGCTGATGCTGCTACCCACTATCAGACAGCCGTGCACTATTTGAAGAAGATTCAGTCCAGGGACACGCTGCCGCAGCTTATTTCGTTACTTGAACGGCTGGCTGAATGTACGATGAATGGCGGTGGCGACTCCGAGAAAGCCTGTAACATTTTCTACGAAGCGCTTGAGCTGCGTCGCAGCCATATGACCACGCCGGACTCACAGTCTGAAGCGTCGCAGCAGGCGCTACTCTGGGACCAGATGAGCTGGACCTGGCGTTATCGGGGCGACCTGCAGCAAGCCTGGCATTGTTGGAACCAGGGTGAGCAATTACTGCGCGATGCCGATATTGCCGGCGGACCGGTCTGGGCGCGTCTGTACTATACCAGAAGCAATCTCTATCAACTGGAGGGTTTGTATGAGCAAGCCCTGCATAGTGCGCAAGAAGCCCTCTTATTACTGGATGTGGGCCAGCAGCAAAGTCCTGTCAGAGCGCCCTCAGAGCGTAAAATGTGCAAGACACTGATGCAGCGTATTATCGAAGGCTATCCTGATCTGCTGGGCCGCCTGCAGCGTCACATGGGCTCGATCGCAGTTGATATGGGACAGCTAAGCCAGGCGTTGGCCTATCAGAACAAGGCGCTGGCCTTCTTCGAGCAATCCGAAGAGTTGCGGCAAATTGCCCATGTCTCCTCAAATATGGGTTTTATTCATCTTAAAATGGCTCAATATTCACAGGCTCAGGCTGCGTTGCGACGTGCGCAATGGCTGGCTGAAAGTATTGGCGACCGGCCACTGTTATCGCTAGTCTCCAGCAATCTTGGTGAGCTGGATGCCGCGCTAGGCGATCTGACCGAGGCCGAAAAACAATATGAGGTTGCTTTAAAGTTGAGCATTGTGCTGGGTGACCGCGAATATACCAGCAAGTGGAACTCCAGCCTGGCCGGCATCTTACAGGCACGCGGCGAACTATCCGAAGCAGCCAGGTGTATTCGTCAAGCCTTCTCGGTGGCCCGCTCAATGCACAACTCCCCATCGATTGGTCAGGCGCTGGTCGCTCTGGCCAACATCCGTCTGGCGCAAGCCACTGCCGTCCAGGCAGATGAGAAAAAGCGTACCCTCTTATTGTGCCATGCCCAGAAAGATATCGAGCGCGCACTAGATCTGGAAGTTGAAGCCGAGACACGTATGAAGGGGCAACTGGCGTTAGCCCAGATTATATTGATGCGCGGCCGACAGCAGGAGGCCAGGCAGGCATTTAAACACATCATGGAAGAGGCACGGAGCACAGAACATCTGCAAATTATGGAGAAAGCCAGGCAATGGCTCGCACAAGTATAACGAGCGGTATGCGGCAAGGAGAGCATAGAGCATACCATCTGCTACTGAATTCAGGCCAAAATAACGCTTTTTTAGCGTGTAGCAGTAACAGCTCCAGTCAGATACATCGATATATGACGATATAATTGTGTGATCGATGATGGCTATCTTTGATAGACGCGAGCCACAATAGCTGTAATATTATCGACACCACCCTGAGCATTAGCGTATTCAACCAGCCGATAGACACTTTCCTGTGGACCAAATTGTTCTACAATGCTGGTTAGTTCCTGGTCATTGATCATGCCACACAGCCCGTCGCTGCAAAGAACCAGGGCATCACCCTCTTCAACCTGCTCCACGAAGACATCTACTTCAACATCTGGAAAAGGACCGAGGGAACGAGTAATAATATTGCGCATAGAGTGCATCTGCGCCTCTTCTTCAGACATCTGTCCCATACGAACCTGTTCCGCGACCCAGGAATGATCCAGCGAGATCTGTCGCACCTGCCCATGGCGGACCAGATAGGCCCGGCTATCGCCTACATTGGCGATATAGGCTATGTTACCGCGCAGGACCGCGACCACACAGGTTGTTCCCATGCCGCTATGCTGAGCATTTTCGGTTGCACGTTGATAAATAGTTGCATTGGCATAGCGAATAGCGCGGGTTAAGCTGGCAGGCACATCAGGATCAGCATCCTGGTAGTAGAGCGTGCAGACCGAATCAACCGCGATCTCGCTGGCTACCTCACCAGCTGCATGACCGCCCATGCCATCGGCCACAATAAATAATGCGCCCTTTTGTTCTAATAGCTGTTGATCTTTGGGGATAATATAGGCGACGCTGTCTTCGTTATGCTGACGCTTACGCCCTACATCGGTACGTTGTGCTACATTCAGGGCCAGGGGGCGTGTTTTTTGTCCACGTTTTTTCTGTGTGGCTACGGGTGCTGCAGATGATTTAAAAAAAAATTGTCGAATACGCGAGCTCATACTCTGCCGCTGTTCTTTCTGTGGCGATGTGGATAGGTCATGAATGGTATGTGAAGGAAATATCTCCATTATGCTTCTCCAATTCCAATCATTTATAAAATATATGTGCCAGATCCTGCTATGCTGCCTATTATAAAACGCTTGCGACTATTCTGCTCGTTCAATAAGAAGAATAGCACAACTACCACAATTAACAAACTTGAAGGCGGAAATTCCTATTAAATGGTAAGTGCTATTGCCTATAGTTTATAGCTTCCATATATCTACAGCGGATATATCTATTAAAAAAGGGCACCGGATAAACGCATCCTTTGTCAGCACCGTCATCTTCTTATAGTATCATGCAGATCCTATCTAAACGGGATTTACATGAAGCCTCTTTTTACAAGTATACTCACTGATTCAAGTTGAGTATTTTCAATATTGCTGCGAACGGCAGAAGGTGACAGTTGTTTATTTAATCCCATATCATATTTTTTGCTGACGCTGGCTACACGAGATATGCGCATAAGTTATTTACGCTCTATTTTATAGTATAAGGACATAAATTTGTATACTTCAATAATCATAAAGTACTACTCAACAAAGGCCACAAGAGTCCTGAGCCATGTTTTTTTGCCACTTATAGTTTTCAACAGGCACGTACTTTTGGATGAGTTTATTCACATGCCACTGCAATCATTAGCAGTGACTATAATTTTCTGTTTTTTCTTACTCCGATGATAATCGCTATGATTCCAACCATGACGAGCAGGGCTTCGATAATCAATGGGCCTGATAACAGAGTGAGGACCAATGGCAGGCTGAGCTGAACTTGTGGATGAGCGGGCCGATAGGCAAAGTAAATGAAGAGTATGTTGAAGATGAAGAGGGAGATACCTCCAATCAAGGCGAAGATGCCCCAACTTATAAATGCGGTGCCCCGCGAAATTGTTCTCTGTGAGGGTTGTGGCTTGCGCTTTTTTTTGCTCATCATTCCTTCTTCCATTTCATGTTGTACAGGATCATTCTGGACGCCACTTATTGGTAGCTTGCTGTATCTCGGCTGCTCAACCACGGATACACAGCCAGTGTTGGAAGACGAGTTTTACTTCTCCGGTGACGGAGCTTATGCAATCGAATAACATAGTATATCTATTATTATTATGTCACTATTTGAGAATACTGTACCTGCTCTAGAGATGCAACCGGAGCAGACTGAGAACCTGCTGGAGCTTGATTGAAAAGGATAGCCCATATCGACCTCGAACATGGTATCTATGGTTATGTTGCTATTAAAAGGGCGATCCGACATCCAAAAATTCTGCAATGCCATGACTGAAAATAGTGCGCATGCCGTCCAAAATTGTAATGGCTTTCTAGTTTTGCTCTGCTAGCAGTCACAGGCAATTTGTAGAAGAATCTGCCTCATTCCATGACTGTATTTAGGTATACTTTTGGCAGGGTGTGTGATTGAGAACTTGAGAAGTATATCGAAATTACCTGAAGTGCACGCTTATTGCGTATAGCTGCTTTCTTGTAAAACATCAAACGGTATACCGCTTCCTACCGCCGTATGCTTTTTGAGCTCCTGGTTACCGTTCTGGCCGCGCTCTAGCTGGATCGGAGAAAATCCTCATACACCCCCAGATTTTGTTTACCTGAACAGGCTTGTGAGGTGTCCTGTGAAAAAATTAAAGGTACTGGCTGGTATCGCTTTCGTGCTGAATACATTTCTTTTTGGTTCTTACTATTCAGTTGGAAAAGAGATGCTGGGACGTGTTGATCCTATTGTCTTTACTTTTTTCACGATGATGACATTGGTGCCTCCAGCTATTTGTATATTACTTTTTTCACGACGACATATTACGCGCAATGCGGTCAAGAGTGGTTTTTTGTTGGGAACCTGCCTATGCCTGGGTTTGTTTTCGCTGGCCGTAGCCCTCAAATATAACAGCGCTACTGGCACCGCCTTCTTTCCATCGCTGAATGGATTGCTGGCCGCTATTTTTACCTGGTTGTTTTTGCGCCAGCCGATCAGTAAAGCCACCTGGTTTGCTGGAGTGGTGTCGGTGAGCGGCGCCATCTTATTAATGGCCAATGCATCCATGGGTGGAGCGCGGGGCGCCCTGATCGCCTTTATTGGTGGGCTATTATGCACACTGTATGTATTCCTGGCCGACCATGAGCAAAAGGACCAGGCGGCGTACTGGCCGCTATTTGGTATCGAGTTATTAACGATGGCATTGTGGGCTAATCTGCTGGCCCTATTATTTGGCGACTGGAACGTGGTACATTTGTCGTTGCCCTGGGATATGGGGATCGTATTCTATATTGGGCTGGGCACGATTTTTTTACCTACCCTGTTTACGGTATTATTGCAACGATATATCTCGCCGGTAACGGTCTCCTTCATTTATATTCTGGAACCAATTTTTGGCGCGCTGGTTGCCTATCTCTATCTACACGAAGTAGTGTCATTGGATGGCTATCTGGGTGGATTGCTGGTGGTAATCGGCGTGTTGATCCATACCTGGGGCACCGTCGAGCGGCCACGTATCCAGGCGCAATCCCAGGGTCGACAGCAACTGCAGCAGTCCTGGTTTCAATCTTTTATCTATCCACTGATCTGCTGTGTACTGGGAGCCTGTATCGTCCTCAAATTGGGCGGCTTTCCCCCTGGCGTCTGGCTGGACCTCTATCGGGACTGGCCACAATTGCCGACGCTCTTGCAGAGTGGACAACGTATGGAAATGCTCTTGCTACTCGCTCAGTCCGTTTCCTGGCTGGTGGCCTGGCTGGCACTGATTGTGCTAGGTGTGCTGGTCTTTTACCGGGTAGGCAGCAAATTGTTTGCCTCCACTACCGCTCCGGTGGTTGAACGAGATATACACGCCCTGAGGCAGATGGGATATGCCAGGCATACGCAAGACACGATAGCTATTCCTGTAATCAATGCAGAGCTGTTACAACCACGCCGTACTCATCGGCCAGTGAGACTGGCACATATTGAGCCGGTAGATGATCAGATATATGAAGCTCCAACACATGTCCCCGGTCGACGTATTATTGTAGCGCAGAGACAGACGTATCGAGATGTAGAGCGCTGGCCCGGAGGGGGCGAACATGGAGCCATGGAAGCGAGAAAACGATGAAGAAAAACGATGCTGGCGATTTCAGTGTGCTCTATGTAGAGCCTACTGATGAAAAGGCAGAGCTCTTTCCGGTAATTGCCGGACAGAAGAAACCGATCGTTTTGATGCTGGCTGAGCAGGTACAGACCTTTCAACGACCGGATGATTTTACGATGCTTAAGTATATTAAGCGCCAGTATGATTTGACGATCATTTTTGTCATTGCGCATAGCTCACAGCAGGCGCAACTGGCATCCAGGAATGGTTTTCCGGTCTATCAATCTATGGAGAGCCTGGTTCAGGCAGTTAGCGCTGGTCAGTTCGTGCGCCAGCGTGCTCTGGCCCGTCCAACTGTTCCTTTAGCGCCCCGGCACGAGACAAAAATGCCAGAGATAGCTAGCAGGAACACTCTGCCGCTGGGCACAAATGAGCAACTCGCCAGTCCGGCCACCAGGCCTGCCGAAACCGTGCAGCCATCTCCGCTGGTTGGCAAACCTTTCCCGATCCATGAAGAGTCCCCCATATTTGCGCCTGCGCCACAAATCGCTTTCAATACGGAGACACGACAGGTATCGCAGCCGTTGCCACCTGTAAGGTCGCAGCAACAGACATCGCAACCGTTGCCACCTGGCGGACCAAACAAGCAGCATCCTCGGCGCTTACCCGCGGTGTTTGCTGTGATTACCATGGCGCTGATACTGGCAATCATTGGCTCATTTCTGGTCTTCTCGCGCTCGTTTCAATCGATAGCTTCACAGCCGGCGGCCCCGGTCAATATCGGACGCCTGACCTTTACCAGTAGTGGCCAGGTCAACGAGAATAGCAGCCAGGGCATCGCAGATCAAGTAGTGCTGGATGCGCACAACCTGCCTACGCCGGCTGCGGGGAAAAAATATTATGCCTGGCTACTGGGCGATAAAAGCCAGAATGACCCAACCTCGATAGCGCTGGGAGCGCTCACCATCAATAATGGTAATGCGCATTTGTTCTATGCAGGAGATGCCCAACACTCCAACCTTTTATTGCACTCCAGCCGCGTCCTGATCACAGAGGAAGACGCAACAATGCCGCCGCTTTCCCCATCTGTGGATATGCATAGCTGGCGCTACTATGGAGAATTTTCTAGCACGCCAATTAAAGCTGCCGATAATGTCAAAAATTATAGCTATCTGGACCATTTGCGCCACTTGCTGGCGGCCGATCCCACGCTGGATGAGCTTGAGCTACCCGGTGGACTGAACATCTGGTTGTATAACAACACAGGAAAAATTGTTGAATGGACCACCAGTATGCGTGAAACCTGGCAGGATACCAAGGATAGTGCTTTTATTCGCCGTCAGACGCTGCGCGTACTGGCTTATCTAGATGGGACCACCTATCTCTATAAAGATCTGCCACCCAAATCGCCGTTGCTGGTGAATGAGCGGCTGGCGCGGATCGGCTTGGTGGATGTGGCAGGTCCTAATCAGCAGCCGCCAAGCTATATGGACCATATCGAGCATCACCTGAGTGGTCTGCTGCAGGCAGATAATACTTCAACAACGCTGCGCAAGCAAATAAATGACCTTACAACAGCGCTGGATGGTATCAACTTCTGGCTGGGGAAGATCCGCCAGGATGCGCAAAAAATCGTCAAAATGGATGATAACCAGCTGCGGCAGCCAGATACGCTCACGCTGATCAATGACATGATAGATAACGCCAACCATGCCTTTGCTGGCCAGCTTGATCCATCGACCAATCAGATGCGCCAGGGAGTTATCTGGTTGCACGATCACATGCAAGCTCTGGCTACCATTGATCTGACCGTGGTCAAACCTGATGCCAGCGGGGTCGTGCCACAGATCATACCCGGCAACATACGCCCCAGAGCAATTGTACCGAATGAGGCCAAAAGATGATGGAACGCCAGAAATCATATAAACTCACAGCTTTACAATGCTTATTGATCGCATAATGATGGGGGAAAGAGCGCATGAATAGACGTTTGCTGGCTATCACGCTAACCATTATGCTTGTCATTGGCGGTCTGGTGGCAGGACTTTTTTCTGGCCCCATCCAGAAAGCTCTGACAACGCAGATGACCAATATGAATACGATGGGAAAAACTGCGGCTCAGGGACAGGCTTCCCCGGCGCTCCCTGGCAAAGGCACTCAGCAGGCCAATCCGACGAAAACCCCGAATGCAGGCAATATGCAAAATATAACCGCTCCAGCACAGACTAATGTGCTGGCCCAGGACACATTCCAGCGCACAGATCAGCTATTCTGGGGCCAGGCTTCCGATGGACGTAAGTGGCAGGGCGATGCTAATACCTTGAAGGTTTTCTCGATCGTTGGGGCTACAGGGCAGATCGCCAACGGGCAGAGTACGGTGAATGCCGTGCTGGGTCCTGTGAGTGACAATGCCAATGCGCTGTTAAGCGGATCAGTGAATCAATTTGGCAATGGGGTTAACCTGGGCGTCGTGCTGCGCTGGACCAATGGACAAAACTGGTATAAAGCTCTGATCGATGGCGAACACTTAAGCATTTTAAAAAGAGTCAATGGACAATCTACCCAGGTACGTACGGTGCCCTTTCAAGCACAAGATGGCAAGATTTACAACATCCGATTTCAGGCTATTGGGGCTATGCTCTTCGCAAAAGTGTGGCGCAACGATCTACCAGAACCTGCGCGCTGGATGATCACACTTTCTGATCCTGATTTAAAAAATGGGCAGGCTGGCTTACGTGTGGTTCTTCAGCCAACAACAGTGATGAGCATCACCTCATTTCAGGCCGTGCCTGCAACAATGGGAAATGATTTATAGAGGGGTGCATATGTCAGAGCTACTTGTATGTACAATGGTGACGTAAATAATGATCTAGAAAGAAAGTCTGGATGGGATATGATGAGCGAGAATTTGAAAGAGGCATATACACATCAGCGCCGGGTTAAAATAGCAGCGTTTTTGGGCCTATGTATTAGCAGCCTCCTGATGACACTATGTTCGGGAGGTTTTCCGCCGTGGGCGTGGCGTTTCCTGTTCCAGGTTTTACCACAACTCCCTGTACTCTGGCAGGCGCAGGGGACAGCGATCTTATTGCCACTGTTTGGACTCTGCTTGCTTTCGCTGGCGCTGCTCATCTTATGGCTAGTCATTATAATACTACTGGTAAAAGTGTCGAGGCATATCTGGAATGATTTTACGGTCCATCAGTCGTTTGAAGATGATCTACGCGAGGCCGAACTGCTGGCCACGCAGGCGATTCAGCAAGAAGCTGATCTTATAGAAGAAGAACCGGTGCCCGTTCCAGCAAGACGTACCAGGACTACAGCCTCATTGAGCCGAACGCCGCCATCCCAGGCAGCTGCCCCACAACCAGCCAGAACGATGACCAGATCCAAGACACGCACAATTCCGGTCCCTATGGCGCGCCAGGCAGCCTATGCAGCCGCGCCACAAGCAGTCGGGGATATACACTTTCCTGGCCTGACATATCCAACGCCGGTACTGCGCCAGAGCAACCAGCTATCGGCACCAATCGCCGGTCGGCGCACTACCGATTTACGCCAGCCAGTGAGGCGAGGACCAGCAGAGCAGGCGCGACCCACCATGCAGCAATCTACCACCGTACACCAGCAACTGCGGCTCGTACCTCCAACTGAGCTGGATGATCTGCCCGATACCGAGGAAGATGTTGATATCGATCAGTCCTTTACCGAGCTGCTACCGAAACAGCAAAGGCCACGGGTAGAACGTGAACAATTACAATTGGAACGACAAACAGACGAGGATGATCTCGATGTAGATCTCTGGGAGACACGGCCAGGCGATTTTGACGAAGATATTGATGTGGAGCAGTATGATACTGCCTATGGCCTGGATGATACCTTGCCATCCCCTTCATCCGAACCACGTCAACAACCAGGGACCAGGGAAGCCCACAGCGTCGGCGACAGTTTTGATTTTGATCAGCAGCGATATCAGCCAGCTCGTGCCTCCCGCAAGGCACCTGTTACCGCTGATATAGCCGCGACACGTTTCGTGGTAGGAATTGGTCTGGACCCGGGTCTGGTGCGCAAAGATGCGCCGAATGAGGATAGTATCTTCGCTATCCAGGGAATGCGCGTCACCAATGAAGAATCGAAGCCAGCTGGCCTGTTTATGGTCGCGGATGGTATGGGAGGGCACGCCAATGGGCGTGAGGCCAGCCGCACGGCTATTCATACGATCAGCGATGTGATTGTGCCTGCCCTGCTACGTGATGTCAGTGGCAGTAACGCCAAAGAAGAAAAGACACTATTCCAGGACATGCTTAAAGACGGTGTGCATCGCGCCAACATTGCTCTGTATCGACGCAACCGAGAAATGCCACGCATGATGGGCACCACGCTGACCGCGGCATTGGTCGTTGAAAGGATGGCCTATATCGCCAATGTGGGGGATAGCCGCACCTATCTCTATCGGCCATCTGAAGGCCTATCGCAAATTACACATGACCATTCAGTAGTTGCCCGGCTGGTAGAAGATGGTGTCATTACTCGTGACGACATCTATACCCATCCTCAGCGTAACCAGATCTACCGCTGCCTGGGTGAGCACGCCTCGGTCGATATCGACTCGTTTGCCGTCCCGTTGCAGCTCAACGATGTTCTCTTGCTCTGTTCGGATGGTCTCTGGGAAATGGTGCGCGACCGGGCACTGGAGCGTATTATTGCCTCTTCCGCGCATAATCCTCCCCAGCTGAGCGCCTTGCTGGTGCAGGCCGCCCTCAACCACGGAGGGGCTGACAATATCAGCGTAATCGCCGTTGGTCTGGTGAGCGGTGAGGAAGAGAATACTAACTGGATGCTGTAGGCAAGCATAGTCAGTTCTACTGTGGACCAAACCAGACATATCTAACCCGGCACAATATTGCTGGGATAGATATATCTGGTTTTGTGCATATTTTGACTTGACAAGATATAACAAAGGGTTGAAAATGATAAGAAATGTATTTGATATCGCCTGGATAGCCAGCAAAAATAAAGAGGATAGATGGTATTGTTAACCACGCAACGTTTAAAGTTGCGTGAATTCAAGCTGACGGATTGGCCCGATGTCTATGCTTATGAAAGCGATCCTGCGGTGGCGCGCTATCTGGCTTATTCTGCATCATCTCCGCACGAATGTCAGAGCAATCTGGATTTTTTGGTTGAGCATCAGCATGAGCAGCAGCGTCTGATTTTTCACCTGGCGGTAGTACTAGCGCGTGAAAAGCATCTGATTGGCACCTGTGGCTTGCAAATTACTAATCGGGCTGTCGGTGAAGCCGAGCTGGGCTACGCCTTGCACAGTGCTTACTGGGGTCACGGCTATATGTCTGAGGCGGCCCAGGCCATGGTGAACTATGGCTTCAAAACATTGCAGCTACGACGCATCTTTGGCACCTGCGTGCCTGACAATGCGGCCTCGATCCGCGTCATGCAGAAAATTGGCATGCAAGAAGAGGGACACCTGCGCGAAAATAAGTTTATCAAAGGCCAGGTGTGCGACTCATTATTTTTTGCAATCTTGAAAAGAGAGTGGAAGCAGTGAAACGGTTAAATGAGATTAAAGATCGCGCTTTAGGTGATATATGTCCGGAGGGAGTTATGTATGTCTCAGTCTAATCATGCTCTGGGATTAGATGATCTTGCGTACCACTTTCGACGTTTTGCTGATAGGGAAAGTGAGGCTGATTTTTCGCCTCTTTATGCAATGCTGGCGCGCAATATTTCGATGGATCCAGATGTCCTCAGATTGGCCAGGCTAGCCAGAGCTGACCAGCCAGTGCCAAATCTTCTTCTGGGTGCTGTTCACTATTTATTGCTCAGTGGCGTGCAGCATCCGTTGGCTGCTTTTTATCCTAGTTTAACTTCCATACCCAGAAGATCGAGGGATCTCTATCCAGCGTTTCGTGCCTTCTGTCAGGCGTATGACGAGCAAATTGCTGATATTATCAGCAGCCGGATCGTCCAGACCAACGAGGTCCGTCGTTGCGCCTGTCTATTGCCTATGTTTGAGATTGTGGCGCAATTGGGACGCGCGCGTCCCCTGGCCATTATTGAGATTGGTAGCAGTGCCGGCCTGAATCTGTTGTGGGACCAGTATGGCTATCGCTATGGCAATACATTTGCCCTGGGTACGCGTACCGCGGCTTTACAGCTCAATTGTGATCTGCTGGGCTCCAGGACGCCACCTTTTCCGGCTGAAATGCCAAAAGTTGCTTTAAAGGTGGGTCTAGACCTGCAGCCGGTCAATGTTAGCAATCCCGACTCGATTCTCTGGCTGCGCTCTTTAATCTGGCCCGAACACCATGAGCGGGTCATACGTCTGCAGCGTGCACTGGAAATAGCCAGGCAACAGCGGCCCTTGCTGATGGCCGGGGATGCTCTGAAGCTACTGCCGATTATCATATCCAACGTGCCATCTGACACCACGTTGTGCATTTTCCATTCGTTTACGGTCAATCAGTTCTCGCTCGAGCAGCGCCAGCAGCTCTCCAGTATTTTGATAGAGGCCAGCAGGCAGCGAGAAGTCTTTCGCATTGCTTATGAATCGCTATCGGAAGCTGAAGATCCTGTGCTTGAACTCTACCTTTATTTGCAGAATCTCGAGACGAAACAGGCCCTGGCGCGAGCGTCGGCTCATGGTAACTGGATGGAATGGCTTGCCTAGTTTCTATGACGCAGGCTGGCTATGACGCACCTGAGATCAGATATGCCTGTCTGACCAGCGCAGAGGCTCGTAGGCATGTGTAGATAAGGCAGTGATAGTAGGAGCACCCAGGAGGTGTAGCTGAATAGTCTCAGCACTTAGACGTCCTCAGTTTTTTGGACCTGCGTACAAGAACTGGATGCTATCGCAGTAAAATGACTTCAAGACATGCCCAGGCAAGGTGATTTTTTGGCCCGATTGTATTGCAAGGTTATGATATTGTTGATATTGAAAGATCATCTAGTTCTATATGGAGGTTACCTATGTCAGAGTCTGAGCAAGATCGCGTGATCGGTCGCTATGGCTTTGAAGAAATTGCTGCCAATCAGTTAGAAGCCTGGCCTAACTCATATCCCGATCGCGATTATGTTACCCATTTTGAAATTCCAGAGTTCACCTGTCTATGTCCCCGTTCTGGTTTTCCGGATTTCGCGACCATTATTGTTGATTATGTTCCTGATAAGCACGTTGTTGAATTAAAGAGTTTGAAGTTATATATCAATGGATATCGCAATCGTCAGATCAGTCATGAAGCTTCGACGAACGCGATATTGGATGACCTGGTGGCACTATTGGCACCACGGTGGATGCGTGTGGTGGGAGACTTCACTGTACGCGGCAATATTAAAACGGTTATTACTACAGAGTACGCTAACCCCGAGTATCATGGCCCACGCCCCGAACTCAAACGGTTCTTACCCGCTATTGGTTAACTCTATTCTGCACATTTTCACCAGGTTCTGAAAGGGGTTTTCATATGCCTATAAACAACCGTGCTGTGTTGATTGTTAGCGGCGGAATGGATAGCTGTGTGCTGGCCCACTACTATGCTGCAGCGGGCTTTCACCTGCACCTGCTTTCATTTGATTATGGACAAAAACACGTCAAAGAATTAAACTATGCCAGGCGCTATATCGCCGATCTGCGCACGCGTTATAGCCAGTTGGAAATCGTACACGATACCATTGATCTGCCGATTGCTCAACTGCTGACCAACTCAGACTCAGCTCTGATCAATCCTGAGCGCCAGATGCCACACGGTCACTATACCGATGATAGCATGAAGGCTACTGTTGTACCTTATCGCAATCCGAATATGCTGTTGCAGGCTGCTACCGTTGCCTGGAACGAGCATGCCAGCGTCGTGGCCTATGCCGCGCACCAGGGCGATTACGCACAATATCCCGATTGCCGCAAAATTTTCGTGGACGCCTTTAACAACCTGCTGGCCATCTCAATGGAGGGACAGAAGATCGAAGTTGAGTCCCCATTTATGCGTTTCTCGAAAGCACAGATTGCTCAACTGGGTGCCAACCTGCACGTGCCATTTGAGCTCACCTGGAGCTGCTACGAGGGCGGCAGCGCAGGATTGGGCGACCAACATTGTGGCATCTGTGGCACCTGCGTTGAACGGTACGAAGCCTTCAAAGTAGCTGGTGTACCGGACCCAACCGTTTACGCTAACGATCCGGAGCAATATCTGCACATCCCTGGTCGCGCCAACGCATAGCACACAGAAACAGAAATAAACGATGCGAGGAAATCTGATGACAAAATATGCCATTATCACAAAAGAATTTGCCTTTGAGGCTGCCCATCATCTTCCCAATCATCGTGGCAAATGCCGTCGTCCGCATGGACATTCCTATCGCCTCCAGATTTCCTTGCGCGGGCCAATCTTACAAGCGCCCGGCGAGTCCAGCGACGGCATGGTGATGGACTTTGACGATCTGAAAACCATCGTCAATGCCACAATCATTGAGAGTCTCTCAGATGCAGTTCCGCGTGGAGACTCAGCGCAGGTGGTGGAAAAAGGCGGTATGGATCACAACGATCTCAATGCCCTGACTGGTATTCGCACAACGGCCGAGAACCTGGTGCATTGGATCTGGGACGCCCTGGTAGCAGGCGGTGTACCCGATGCGTTGCTTTACCGTATCAGATTGTGGGAAACAGAAAAAGGATATGTAGAGATCACACATGCGGAGCGCGAGGAGGTGTAGGGGATGATGCAAACAGCGCAGAATATCCGTGTAGGTACGAAAACGATTCAGGTGTCCGAAATCTTTGGACCCACGATTCAGGGTGAAGGTGCACTGATAGGAAAACCGACGGTTTTTGTGCGCACCGGTGGCTGTGACTATCGTTGCGTCTGGTGCGATAGCTTATATGCTGTCTTGCCAGAGCACAAAGCGGAATGGCAGGCTATGGACACCCGGCAAATCTTTGCTGAGGTAGAACGACTTTCGGGCCATACACCTGTCCTGGTGACGCTCTCTGGCGGTAATCCCGCGATTCAGCCACTTGAAGGACTGATCGATCTCGGGCATGAGCATGGCTATACATTCGCCATTGAAACTCAAGGCAGTGTAGCACAGCCCTGGTTCTCTAAATTAGATTACCTGACGCTTTCACCCAAGCCACCAAGCAGCAAGCAAGTGACTCGTTGGGAACGACTGGATCGTAGTATACTGTATGCAACGAATGCCGGGCACGAACATGAAATACAAATCAACCTCAAGATTGTTATCTTTGATGAGGAAGATTACGCATATGCCAGATATGTTGCCGAGCGTTATCCAGCCGTACCGATGTATCTACAGGCAGGAAATCATACGCCACCGCAGCAGGCAAAAGAGATTGACATATCAGGCATTTTGAATCGTATGGATTGGCTCATACAGCGCACAATCGCGGATCGCTGGTATGGGGTAACAGTGCTCCCACAACTACATACACTATTGTGGGGAAACAAGCGTGGCGTATAATTCCCATAGAGCAACGCAGCAAATGCACTGAAATGAGGATAGATAAATTATGGTATTGCACTTAGATCGGGATCACTCAATGAACAATGGCCATGCTCAACATAATGGGCATAGAGAAGATGTCCATGTGTTAGATCGTGAACAGGAGCAGGTTGTTGTGGCTGGAGAGCAGCCAGCGGCAGCAAAGGTTGATTATCCCCGCTTGCTTGAGCTGGGGCGCGAGTTGCTCATTGCCCTGGGCGAAAATCCTGATCGTGAAGGATTAGCAGGGACCCCACGCCGCTGGGCGGACTGGTGGCGCGAGTTTATTGAATATGATCCAGGAACGACCGAGACCACCTTTAGCGCTGTCTCAACCGATCAAATGGTTTGTGTATCAGGTATGCGTGTTTTCTCTCTCTGTGAGCATCACCTGTTGCCAATGTGGTGTGATGTAGCCATTGGCTATATTCCTGGTGACAAAGTTTTAGGGCTATCAAAATTTGCACGTATCGCCCACCAATTTGCTCATAAATTGCAGATTCAAGAGCGTTTGGGTCAGCAGATCGCTGATGAGGTCAGTCGTATTACCGGCAGCAATCATGTAGCGGTTGTCATTAAAGGTGAGCATCTCTGTATGTCCGCCAGGGGTATCCGCACCCCAGGCGTGATGACGTCATCTGTTATGCGTGGCACATTCCGCAC
Source organism: Dictyobacter formicarum (assembly GCF_016587435.1). The sequence goes on along the minus strand of NZ_BNJJ01000001.1, from coordinate 50,556 downwards.
CGATCGTGACCTACGCATGGAATTCATGCAGATGATCCAACCTTAAATACTTTTCGACAACAAGATAGGCATCTAGCTATTTTATTGTCATCGCGATAAACACGTTGCTGGGAATGAGAGCGACCTCCCCTTTCGAATAGAAAGGGGAGGTCGCTTGCTTTTTTGTATTGTATAATACATATGTACGAATCATTAAAGTACCTTAAGTGTTTTTTGTAGCAATTTAAACATTAATATGGCATAATGTACTGTATGCAATAACAGGATGGGTAGGATATGTTGTTGATGTAGTTTTGTAGGAGTACTGTATATGCATAAAAGTGTTCGAAATTGTAGCATTCTTCTCTTTTCGGTTCTCGCAATGTTGAGCTTATTTGGGTCAGCATGTGGCACCAATACCAGGACAGCGGCAAAAACTTCGGGTATAATTGCCCCGGAAAGTCAACAAATTTTCCGCTGGGGTATCCTTGGTAGCACAGATTTCACTACTTTAGATCCGGCATTGGCAACCGACGCCGCCGACGTAGCGGCCATTCAGACAATCTTTACTGGCCTGGTCCAGTTTAATGATAAAGGCGACATCAAACCGCAACTGGCCGCTTCCTATCAGGTCTCTCCCGATGGTTTGATGTATACATTCAACTTGAAGCCGAACTTGAAGTTTAGTGATGGAAAGCCATTAACGGCCAGCGATGTCGCTTATAGCATCAACCGGGCCCTTGATCCCAAACTGCAATCGCCCGTGAGCTCTTACCTTAGTTTGATTAAAGACTCCGATGCGATGGTAACCGGCAAAATAAAAACGCTTATTAACGATAGCTTGATTGTTAAAGATCCTCAGACTATTGCTATAGTCATCAGGCAACCGGTAGCCTATTTTCTGCAAACACTGGCTTATCCTGTCTCGTATGTGGTGGAGAAAAGCATTGTTGAGAAATACGGCAAAAACTGGACTGACCATCTTAACGAGGGTGGTGGTGCTGGACCTTTTAAAGTAGCGAAATATAGTCATACGGTTGGCCTGGACATGGTACCTAATACCGAGTACTATGGGGCACAGCCGAAGCTGAAACAACTTGAAATGCATATGACGGGTCAGCCCGAGGCTGCCTATAATGCATATGTTAGTGGACAGCTAGACTATAGTGGTATTCCTAATGGCAAGTTAGATGAGGCATTGAAGCGCCCAGACCACGTGCACGTGCCGGTGCTGGCGTTGCGTATGATCCAGATGAATTATCTCACAAAGCCGTTTGATAATTTGAAGGTGCGGCAGGCCTTTGATATATCCCTGGATCGTGACTTGCTGGCCAAAACCCTGTTTCGCGGCCTGGTCATCCCTTCCAACCGCTTTATCCCTGAAGGGATGTATGGTGCTAATCCGGCGCAGGTTAAAGGTCCCGACGGCACAACCAGTACGGCTGGCAATGCCAATATGGCCAGGAAGCTCCTGCAGGAAGGCTTAAAGGAAGAAGGCTATAGCAGTGTAACTGCCCTACCAACAATCACCTTTACCGAAACAAACGCTACCAATTCCCTTAAGCGTGCCAATGCCTTGATTGACCAGTGGAAAACGGTTCTGGGTGTAAATATCAAGGTCAACGCCGTCGACGCGCAGACCTATAGTAAGCTCCTTCACGATAATACTGGCAAGACCGGCCTCCAGATGTGGGATTATGCCTGGCAAGCGGATTTCCCGGATCCGCATGATTGGTTGAACGTTTTCTTTGGCAAAGGCGAACTGCAGAACAACATGAACTATGGTCAGAACAATTCGCCGATGGCTAAAGATCAGCAAGCAATACAGGCTGAGCTACAAAAAGCTGATTACATGCTGGATAAAGATGCGCGCGCCAAAAAGTACAATGAACTGGAGCAGAAGCTATCGACTGAGGCAGCCTGGATCTCAATGTATCAGACCGCCGCTGATGCCATGCTCAGTCCACATGTTCATGGCTACAGCAATAATCCTCTTGGGGTTATCGACCCTGAAGATTGGGGAGACATCTACATAACGCAGTAGGCCAGATCCATTCTGTATGGCAGTAGCCGTAACCGATGTGCCCTGCCATACAGAATGTTTGAAAGTATGATTGAATGCGAGGGAGCTCATGTTGCAGTTTCTCTTAAAGCGCCTGCTTGGACTGCTCTTTGTCCTGTTCGGCGTTTCTTTTATTACTTTTATCATTGGTTACTTTTCACCAATTGATCCGGTGTTGCAGCTATTAGGACAACATTACACGCCAGAAAGTTATGCACGCCTGCGCCATGCCTATGGGCTGGATCTGCCGTGGTATCTGCAATATTTCCATTATATTGTCAACCTGCTGCATTTTGATCTTGGCCGTTCCATCCACAATCAAAGTCGGCGTGTCATTGATCTGCTCAAAGACGGTATCCCTATTTCGGCGGAGATCGCGACCTGGGGGCTGCTGATAACGCTCTTGCTGGGTATTCCTGCGGGCATCCTATCGGCGATCAAAGCCAATACCTGGATCGATACCACCAATATGGTACTGGCCCTGACACTTTACGCACTGCCAGTCTTTATCATCGCTATCTTTGCCCAACTCCTGGTCGTCTGGTTGAATGTCAACTGGGACCTGGAATGGCCGGTCACCAGTTGGGGCACTCCCTGGCAATATAGTTGGAGCGATATCCAGTTTAAGCTGGTGCCTATCCTGGTGTATGGGCTGGCTGGCTATGCTTACTATGCACGCCTGGCACGTACCAGCATGCTGGAAGTGTTGCGTCAGGATTATGTTCGAACGGCGCGAGCCAAAGGGTTGCGCGAACGGACCGTTGTGTATCGCCACGCTTTGCGTAACGCGCTGTTACCTGTGATTACAGTGCTTGGTCTCTCGATTGGCCTGTTAATCACCGGCGCATTTTTTATCGAGCGTATCTTCAACATTCAAGGCATAGGGCTGACGACCATCAATGCTGTCAGTCAAGGTGATTTTCCAGTCATTCAAGCTACGGCCTTGCTGGCGGCCCTGGGAGTGGTCGCGGGCAATATGATCTCGGATATCCTGTATACTATCGTCGATCCACGCATCAAGTTATCATAGAGAGGTGTGTGGAATGGATACGCAAAACTTCAAAAGAAAACGCTCGCTAGCGGCTACCGGTACCGTCCAGGAGCTACCATCTGACCAGGAACATCAAGACGATAAGCAGTGGCGTGTGCGTAGTCCTTTACAGGAGGCCCTGAAGAGATTTATCGCTGATCGCAGGGCGCTGGCGAGTATGCTGGTATTGCTAGTAATGTTGCTGATAGCCCTTTTGGGTCCATTTATTTATCAACGCGTAGGGATCAGTATTCAAAGCGATCTAGCGGGGCGCATCGGACCAGAGCGCTATCATGTCTATTATCATGAAGAGCTATCCAGGCAGGATCAGACACCCTCGCTAGTTTATTGGCTGGGTACAGATAGTGTTGGTCGCGACATCCTGGCGCGCTTGATGCAAGGATTGCTGATCTCGTTTACGGTCGCGATTATGGTCGAGATTGTCGATGTTGGACTTGGCCTGTGCATCGGCCTGCTGGCGGGCTATTATGGTGGTTGGATCGATCAGCTACTGGCTCGCTTTACCGATATCATGTTCGCTTTTCCCTCGCTCTTATTTGCTCTGCTGCTGGTGGGTGTGTTCGGCCCTAATGCCAATGACCTCTTCGACAAAGTTCCATTATTTGGAGATCCCGGTAACTCCCGACTGCTGATTGTCTCACTGGCCCTGGCTTTTACTGCCTGGCCCTTGATGGCTCGCTATGTACGCGGCCAGACCTTGCAGCTAAAGGAGCGGCAATTTATTGAGGCTGCTCGTACGGTTGGTACCTCTGACTGGCGCATCATTACCCGGCATATTATCCCCAACCTGTTCAGCCTGGTCTTTATTGCCTCGACCCTCAATATCGCTGGAACCATCATCGGCGAGGCTGGTCTGAGTTTGCTGGGCGTAGGTGTGCAGGACCCTGGATCGAGCCTGGGACTGATGATCGCGGACGCTCTGGAGGTTACTGAGTCGCATCCCTGGGAAATCTTTGTGCCTACCTGCGTTCTGACTATTATTGTGCTGGCCATATCTTTTATTGGTGATGGCCTGCGCGACGCTTTCGATCCCCATCGCTAACGCGTCGCAGGCGCGATAAAAGGACTTCTATCCCAAAATATGAGGGAGAGCTGTTTGTTTCTATATACTCTAGCAATGTTGCTAGATGTGCTGTTATTGTTATGTTTTTAATGATTGTTTGTAACGACGCCGTGAAATAATTTTGCCATGGTAGACGGGTAAGCAGAGCTTAACTTGAGCATATCGAGCATATCGTATAATTCATATGTGCTAAATTGTTTCATCGGATGCCATACGAGGGAGGCCATACTGCTTGTCTGACCAGAAATCTTTCTCAACCACTGCTGAGGAGGCTATCTATTTACAGCCGCCTGCTGGACGTCGCTATGTGCGGTCATTCCTGTTTTCGCGCCGCGTCAACGCTCCATTAGCCCGGGTGCATCTGCTGGTGCGCGCACTTCTGGTTATCTGTCTATCAGCGGTTCAGCTTCGTACCATGAACACGGCCCATCCAGATATTGTGGGTGCCATCGTATTGTGGGTGCCCAGCATCTCGATTTTCTTAATCAGTGGCATGCATGGCAAGGTGGCCCGCATCTATATTCTCTTGATCTTGCCGACCGTATTTAGCCTCTTTCTTTCCTGGACGCTGCTCAATCCAGTCACAGGCAGCATTGTCTTTGTAAGGCAGCAGGTCTATTCGGGCTTTTTGACCTTTAGCCTGGCTGTGTGGCAGTTGTTGTGGATTGGCATTGTGATTCTCTACTATCGGTGGAAGCGCGGCATCGTGAATGGCATTTTGCTGGCCAGCGTGGCCGCCATCGTGGTCTCCTACCTGTTGCCATTGCCCACCTGGACTATCGCACGCGTTCCATTCTTCCATCCTTTAACGCTTTATATCAGTGAGCAAGGATTGTTGCTGGCTCTGACCAAGGTGATTAGCTACTCAGGCATGATGCTGTCCACCATTGCGCTGGTCGTGACCAGCCGGGACATTGAATTGATGGGGGCGATGCGCCAACTACATATTCCGCGACCAATTATTTTCTTTTTAAGTACCGTCTTTCGCGCCCTCAATCTTGCCTTGACTGATTACGAGACGATCTACCAGGCACAGATTGCGCGGGCGGTGAATGCCCGACCACGTAGCTTTTTCCGCCGCCTCCGTGATCTGGCCAGCATCGCGGTACCTATGGTTGCCATGATGATTCGACGTTCCAGTGAAATTGGCGATGCCCTGCTGGCCCGTGGCTATACCTTGCGCCAGAGCGACGTTGACTTCTATGAGACAAGTCCTTTTCACGCGATCGACTGGTTGCTCTTGCTAGCCTGTCTCGTCCTGTTGTACCTGGCTGTTGGCCCCTATCCCGGTCTGACGGCGCTAATTCAGAGGTGGTGATTACCGATGGTGGCACAAGAATTCAGCGATCAGCAGCCTGCCAATGCGCAGGCGGGAACTCAAACTATGAGCACCATCGAAGGCAGCCAGGATGCGGTAAGCGTAACTGGCCTCTGGTGGCGTTATCCCACCTTTAGCGAGAAGGCAGGTGCATGGACCCTGCGCAACATCAACTTGCAAATCAAGCAAGGAGAATGCTTCGGCATTACTGGCCCAAGCGGAGCCGGGAAAACCACGCTCTGTCGGGTGCTGATGGGGATTCTCCCATATACGGCGCGTTTGACTAAAGAGCAGTTGCCGCATCACTTTCGCGGCCATCTCGAAGTTTTGCAACAGCCGGTGACACATGAGACCGCTACATCGCATAAGATCGGCATGGTACTGCAAGATCCTGAGAACCAGTTTCTGCGTATGAGTCTTTTGCATGAGCTGGCGCTGGGCCTGCAGATCCAATCGCTGCCCCAGGACGAAATCGTGCAGCGCATTCATGAGGCTTTGCAGTGGGTAGGACTACAGAAGCTCTGGCAGGGCGCGCTCTACCTACATCCCTCTGATCTCTCAGGAGGCCAGAAGCAGCGGGTCGCGATTGCGGCCTTCCTGGCCCTGCGACCCCAGGTATTGATTCTAGATGAGCCTACCAGCGACCTGGATCCGGCGGGTAAGCGTGAGGTGATTGAGACCATTGCCCGCCTGCGCCAGGATTACAATATGACCGTGATCTTGGTCGAACAGGATCCTGAGATTCTAGCTACCTTCTGCGATCGTATCGCTTTGCTGCACGAAGGGCGTATTGAACTGGTTGCGACGCCCGCCAGATTCTATAGCAAGCGTACTATCTTAGAGCGCTGCGGTGCCTCTGTCGGTGAACTGACGCGCATCTCCTGGCAGACCGGCTATACTTTTCATGGGCGCCCACCATTGACCTTTGCGGAAGCCGAAGAGGCGTTTACACCTGCTTTCCAGCAGCACATCGCAGCCAGCCAGCTCCCTACGCCAGTCCAGCAAGAAATGGTGGTAGAGGCGAAGAACATTGTTTATAACTATGGGGACGGATCGCTGGCCTTAAAGGGCGTGGATCTTACCCTGTATCGTGGCGAGATGCTGGCTCTGCTGGGTCCAAATGGCAGCGGAAAAACCACCTTTGCCAAGCTGTTGGCGGGCATTTATCGTGCCACGCAGGGACAACTGCTGGTGTTTGGACAAAATGTGGCGGCGCGCAAGGTGCGTGTCCGCTTGCCCGGCTCTGTCGGCTACGTCTTTCAAAATCCCGATCACCAGCTTTTTTGCCGTAAGGTGAGCGACGAGATTGAATATGGCTTGAAAAACCTGGGCATCAACGCCAAACGACGACGTAGTATGGTGGAGGAAACGCTGGCCGCCGTTGGCCTATCGGACTACGCGGATGAAGATCCTCTGTTCTTAAGCAAAGGACAGCGTCAGCGCCTGGCTGTAGCAGCCGTACTGGCTATGGGACCTGAAATTCTGGTGGTGGATGAACCCACGACCGGCCAGGATTATCGTTCGATTACCGGCATTATGAGCTTGCTCTGTGAGCTGCGACAGCAGGGGAAGACCATTCTGATTATTACGCATGACATGACGCTAGTCGCCGAATATTGTCAGCGTGTGGTGGCCTTTCGGGATGGAGACCTGGCCTTTACCGGCACGCCAGCGGAGCTCTTTGACAATGGCGAGATGTTACAGCGCACCGGACTACGTTCACCGGCTGCGGCGGCCCTTAGTAGCCGTTTGCGCTACCTTCAGCCCTCCCTGCCACCCTTACTCACGGTTAAACAGTGGCAAGACGTCCTGGCTCCCCATTAGTAACTTGGCATAAAAATAATCCCTTTCTTGAGAGCAAGAAAGGGATTATCGTTTTGTTTATGAAGACTAGCGCCGCACCTTTTATAAACTTTTCAAGCACGCTGACAGGAGCATTTGTGTTAAGACAGTAACTGGCGGGCAAAACTCAATACGGTATCATAATACTGATCACTGTGCGGACAAAAATCTTGCCTCTGGAAGCGTCTGGTAATAATTTTTTGTGGATCATGGGCATCGGTGAGATAGACCTGTGCTGAAAGCTCGCTGATTTCCCGGTGCAGTAAGCATTCGCAGGCGTTGAGCTCGATATAGGCGATGCCAGCCACCTCTTCTCGTTGTAAGACCAGATTGGTGACAGGACCGGGCAACACATAGAAGAACAGATGACAGAACTCGCGGTCCTGAAAGTGCGGGAGCAAGATTGGATCTGGCACGATACCAGCTGGAACAAGGTCCGTTAGAGAAAGCTCCAGGCCCAACTCCTCATGGATTTCGCGCACACCATCCTGGGGCGTTTCGTTTGCCAGTAAATGTCCAGCCGCCGTAATATCCAGTTGATTGGGAAAATCTTTCTTTTGTGGCGCGCGTTGTTGAAAGAGTATATAGCGCCTGCCCGCCTGCTCTTGTAAAAACCAGCACTGGAAGGTCTCATGCCAGTATCCTTTGCTGTGGACCTCCGCCCGTGTACGTACACCAATACGTTCCATGGTAGCACTAAAAATGGCCAGCTGTTCCGTCTCCATGATAGCTCTGCATCCTCTCTTAAGGCATTGAAGTATAGTTTTGCCAATCTATATTGAACGTACAGATTATAGCGAGGCACGCTTAATGGAGAGCAGAGTGCAGACACTCTACTCTCCTCATGTCCTGGTACTAGGCTGCTACTCAGCTGGCATCCAGGCTAGCTGAGTAGCAGCCTAGTTAAAGTTTTCCAGCACAATTTTACCGATCGTGTTGCCCGCCTCTAGTTTGGCGTGAACCGCACGTAGATTGGCTGCATTGATTGGCGATACACGTTCTGTCAGCGTGGTTTTGATTTTGCCGCTATCGATCATCTCGGCCAATGTATCGAGGATCTGATGTTGCTTGATCATATCGCTGGTATGGAACAGCGAGCGCGTAAACATAAATTCCCACACAAATGTCGCGCTTTTGGGTTGGAGCGCGCTGAGATTCAGTGGTCCATGGGTTTCAACGATCGAGCAGATCTTCCCCTGTGGCGCGATGGTGTCTACCATATTATCCCAGTGCTTATCGGTGCTGTTCAAGCAGAAGATATAATCAACGCTCGCCAGTCCTAGCGCTTTCAATTGTTCCCCAAAGGGTTGATGATGATTGATGGTTTCATCGGCGCCATGGTCTTTCGCCCACTGGATTGTTTCTGGCCGCGAAGCGGTACCAATTACTTTGAGGCCAGCAAAGTGGGCCAGTTGCGTGGCGATAGAACCTACTCCGCCAGCGGCCCCGATAATCAGGATACTTTTCCCTGCATTGGAAGCTGCATCTTTGCTGATTTCCAGGCGATCAAACAATCCTTCCCAGGCTGTAAGCGAGGTAAGTGGGAGTGCGGCCGCCTGCGCAAAGCTCAAGCTTTTGGGCTTGTGTCCTACAATGGTCTCTTCTACCAGGTGAAGCTGACTATTACCACCCGGACGCGCAACGCTACCAGCGTAATAGACCTCATCGCCCGGCTTAAATAACTGACACTCCGGGCCAGTCTGCTCAACAATTCCAGCTACATCCCAGCCCAGAATTTTAGGCGACTGCTCTTGTTGAGGTTTGGGAGCTCGTATCTTGGTGTCAACAGGATTGACAGAAATCGCCTGCACCCTGACCAGGAGATCATGTCCGGTAGGAGTAGGCGTGTCGATTTCAAGATCAATCAAGCTCTCCGGATCGTTGATCGGCAGGTAGCGATATAATCCAATAGCCTTCATAAAATCATCCTTTTATCTACTATGGCTTGCTCATTTATACATGCGGAACCATGCACATCGAAAGTAATGACGTAAAACCATCAGCCTACTAATTTCTTTGTAGGCACGTTTAACAAAGCCATAGCGTCTCAATGTAGTTTAGCGAGACGTTTATTGATTGTGACCTCGCCCCATTTTAGCGACGCACTTACTTAATACTTTACCCTCTATACAGTGCTATGAAATGGAGTATCTAATGGCACGTAAGATGAATCAATTCATGCCGATCCATAAACAAGATCCCTTTGCCTGGTTTCGCGAGATGCGTGCTGAGCATCCGGTTTATTATGATGCGGAGACCGAACGCTGGTATGTATTTCGCTATCGGGACGTTGAGCGCGTACTCATGGATTATCATCAGTTTTCCTCGGAGTGGGCACAACGGCTAGCAGAGGATAGGCCTAATCAGCGCAGGGGGGTTAGTTTTTTGACCATGGATCCGCCACGTCACAACCAGTTGCGCAATATTGTGGCTCAGGTCTTTACTCCCAAAGCGATTACGCAGCTCTCGGGGCGTATACAGGAGATCGCGCAGAATTTACTGTACGATATGAAGCAAAAGGGCGCGTGTGATTTTGTGCAGGATTTCTCTTATCCATTTCCAGTCACCGTCATTGCAGAGTTGATCGGGGTGCCGCCGAGCGATCGAGACCTTTATCGGCGCTGGGCTGATAGTATCGGCAATGGGAACGAGCCTGATGAAGAGATAGAGAAGGCGCGGACTCAGGCCCTGGATGAGATGTCGGATTACTTTTCTGGTATGCTGCGCCTGCGACGACAACAGCCGCGGGAAGATTTAATGAGCCGGCTGCTGGCAGCGGAAGTAGATGGTGTGCATCTCACGGAGGAAGAATTAATTTCGTTCTGTATCTTGCTCCTGTTTGCGGGACATGAAACTACAAAGAATTTGCTGGCACTGGCGATTATGTGTTTTGACGAACATCCTGGTACGATGGAGCAGTTGCTGCGCCAGCCTGAGTTGATACCAGGAGCAATTGAAGAAGTATTACGTTATCGAGCTATCCTCTGGGGAACGTTCCGCCTGGCAAAGAATGATGTGCTTCTGGGCGATCAGCTCATCCCTGCTGGAGATATCGTATTTGCCTGGATGGCTTCGGCCAACCGTGATCCAGAGCGTTTTTCCGATCCCGAACGTTTTAATATTGAGCGTGCTCCAGGGAAGCATCTCGCCTTTGGTCATGGTATTCACACCTGTCTGGGAGCGCCTCTCACGCGGCTAGAATCGGCTATCGCCCTGCCTATGATTCTAGAACAACTGCCCAATTTACACGTTGTTCCAGGCACTGTCACCGAGCCAACTACCCTGACCTTCCTGCGCCGGGTTAACCATTTGCCGATAATCTTTACCCCAACCGCCAGCGTGCATGCTGTTAGTTCAGGAATATAAAGCAAAGGTTTTTATTTGTTGGTGCAACACGGTCGCTGTGCGACCATGTTGCACCAACAAATAAAAAGAACTCGGGCGCGCCCGCGCCCGACAGTACAGGGGCGCTTTGCTTCCCATGGGAATGGGTTTCAGATATATTTTAAAAGACATCATCACCAAATCCTGCGAATGCTCTTGACACTTTTTCCTTTCCTTTGTATACTTATTTTCGATAGATTCAAACAAACAGTTTGAAATAAACTATCATTTGCAGTTAATATAGCGAGAAAAGAGCACATACGATGAACGAACTGCTTGTTCTCGGCCTTCTCATGCACTGGCCTCTGCATGCCTACAGGCTTGCCAAAATTGCCAATAACATTCTTGGTCCAGATGGCCATATCAGCCGTGGTACTCTCTCCGGTTTGCTGACAAAGCTCGAACAGGCTGGTTTCGTCACGGATGCCGCGCCTTCAGAGGCGCCTTTTCCTTCGGATCGTACCTCGCGCGTCCTCGTTATTACCCCTGCAGGTCGGGAGCGCTTTTTGCAACTTATGCTAGATGTGCCGTCCCAACTGGATGTCGCACGCTTCCACATTAAAGCATTGCATCTGGAGTTTCTCCCGCTAGAAAAGCGACTATTCCTCATAGAGCATTTCTTGCTCTCTTGTCAGAACTTCGTTCGAGATAAGCAAACCGAGTTGCAAATGTTTGGTACCGAGCCCGGCCAACAAGAACACATCAGTGGTACGTTTTTCTGGGGCATCCAGGCATTTATGGGCCTTAAAATTGAGCAGGTGCAACTTGAAATCACATGGGCGCAATCGCTACGTGAACATGTCGTTTCCCGCCTGCGCCCTGAAGCTCTCTCATAGCAGACATCGGTTTCATTTGGATTGATACTCATTTTATGCAAGGAAGGAATACGAAGATGGAACTACCTGCATCTCATTCTGAACAGCGATCAACGTCTTATGCATTCGCATTTCAGCGCATCTGTCTTGCCTCCTGTATCATCCTCGCGCCGCTGAGCATCACGCTCTACCTCGTCACCTGGGAGGGAAATCTACGCGATCCTCTGGCCGCCAGCGCAGTGGCTAGCTCAACTGGCAATATCCTGCACCTTATTGGCGGGATGGCCGCCTCCTTCTTTCTGCCACTGGGCTACCTGGGCATGTCGCTGCTAGGCATGCGACGTGCGCCCTGGCTTGCCACACTCTCGGCGGCGCTCTCACTCGTCGGTTGGATCCCCTGGGCTGCGCTCATGGGGCTCGACGACCTGGCCTATGATATTTGTCCAGGCTGGCAGCACCAGTCAGTTCTCAGCGCTTTGGTGGCACTTCAACGGCGACCCCTTCATGACGACTTACCTGCTCATCTATATCATCGGTCATCTGCTCAGCGCCATACTTATCGGTTTTATGCTGGGTCGGCTACGTATTATCCCTGCCTGGACCGCCTGGGCCTTTGCCCTCTCCAGCCCGCTCACCATCCTCGTCTTTCCCGTGCACAACAGCGTCTTTCAGGACGTAGTCAAATACCTGATCTGTGCTCTTTTGATTATTGGCGCCATCCCATCTGCCCTGGCCATGCTCAAAAACAAAAATAGCCAATTGTAAATCAATATTCTCGATGAAAGGAAGCATCATGGACACTCAATCCGACGAGCCTATCTCAGAAGAGGTAGCTCAATCTACATTTGGAAATCATATATCCCAGAATCGCATCGCTCCCAAACAGCCAGTCTACTTGCTAGTGGCCTGGATTCTGCTTCTACTTCTTGGGGGATTCTTCCTCTTTGCTTCCATCTCTGACCTCGCATCTGATGCCAGAATCGGCCTTCCCTCTGATCATTTGGAGGCATTCCACGGCATTACTGGTATGACCTGGAGTAGCGCAAAAGTTACATCGCCCCAGATCACGCAGTATACCACCCTGTTAGAGGTGACATACGCCGTTCATGAACTCGTCTTCGGGCTGCTTTTTCTCATCATTGTCATCATTCCATTTCGGCGACGTGCCCGTTGGGCATGGTGGGCTTGCTGGGTTCCCATGCTTGCAAATTTCACCTATACGTTTGCCATAGCACACTACAGCACCACAACCCTGACGTACAGCCTCATTGCTGATATCGCCTTACCTGTACTACTGCTGCTGCATGTGCCAGCGTTTTTCGGCAAGTCCGCGCGTCGCTTATCATAGTCTGACCTGTGACGAAAGCAAAGTGACCTCTAGAACCTAAAACAATGGGCGGCCCTTCATCTCTTTTGAAGATGTAAAGCCGCCCCTATGATCACTACATATTTATATCTGAATGCGTAACGTGATAATCTCAAACGGCTTGAAGGTGAGGCCGATTGTATTATCCTGCACTTGCAGGGTGGCCTCAGTTTCTTCCAACAGGTTGGTACTGCTGGCCGCTTGGATTGGTGTGTTGATGGTCAAGGTTGTATGCGTGCTGGAGCCCGAAGCTTCATAGAGCCGCACAATGATATCATTACCATCCTCAGCCTTTTTGATTGTTTCGACGATCACATTTTCTGCCGCCACCTGAGCAAAGGAGGTAACACTCGATGATCCTTGTTGCGGTTCGCCCTGGGCATACTGAACAGGGACATTCAGTTCATAGCCAGCGCGCACCACATTGCCGGTTATATAGTTACCAGCGTGAGGATAGAGCGCATAGGTGAAGTCATGTTCAGCTCGATCGGCGACCGGATCGGGATATGATGGGCTACGCAGTAAATTAAGATCCAGTATATTCTGGGTGACTTTATGCCCATATTTACAGTCGTTTAGCAGGGCGACCCCATAATCCCATTGCGAGAGATCAATCCACTTGTGGGCGCAGATCTCGTAGCGTGCCATGTCCCAGCTGGTATTGCGGTGGGTTGGACGTTTGATGGAGCCAAACTGAATGTCGCAGGTGGCCTCCGAGGCGTTAACGGCCACCGGAAAGCTGGTGCGCAACATTTTGTGGTTTTCCTGCCAATCCACATGTGTCACAAAATCCAGGCGCTGGCTACCAGCCCTGAGGACAATGCGTTGCTGCAAGGTTGATTTCCCGAAGCTATAACGTTGCTCCGCAATAGCCTGAGGACCTTCAACGCGGACGGACATCTCTTCCAGCTTGAAATGGCGTGGTTTCTGCTCATCATACTGGATTGGGAAGTCCCAGGCGTCACCTTCATCATGGTAAACCGCTAATCTATTGGCATATGCGCCAGCCTCAAGCACCTCGCGCTGCTGCTCTTTATCAAAGATGGATTGAATACTGCCATCAGGAGCAAACTGTACGCGCAGCTTATCGTTCTGAAACACATCTGTGCTGGCCTCTAGCTGGCTAGCTGTATCCGTGCCACTGCTGCTGGCGTGTTCAAGGGAGATATAGCCCAGCGCAGGAACGGTAACGTGGTGCCACTGTCCCTCGACCTGCAACCACTCCTGGCGCTCCCAGGAGAGCGAATTAAAGAGGGTGATGGGCTGATTGGTAGTGACGGTGCCAGTTTGTTTGAGCAATGTAGCTTGAGCCTGCCGGGTCAGGTCCTGCACCTGGCTGGCCATTTCCTCATAGCGAGCCAGGGACTCATCGTAAACACGCGTGATTGAGGAGCCTGGCAGAATATCATGGAACTGATAGAGCAGGACCTCCTTCCAGATTGTGTCCAGTTCGGTTGTGGGATAGGTATAGTCTGGTGTGCGAGCTGCCAGAACGGCCGTGAACTCCAGTTCACGGAGAGCCAGCTCTAGCTTACGATTAAAGCGCTTGTTACGAGCCTGGGTAGTATACGTACCCTGGTGTTTTTCCAGATAGAGCTCGCCAACCCATGTCTTATATTCATCTGAATCGGCGGCGATGCGTTCAAAAAACGTCTCGATCGGCTCCTGTTTGACCGGCACCAGGCCAGCCAGATTTTTTTCACGGGCCAGGCGTTCCAGATGTTCGGTTCCGGGGCCGCCACCTCCGTCCCCAATACCAAACAGCAGCGTACTGTACTCGGAAATAGCCTTATCGGCAAAGTTCTTCTCGGCAGCGATCAAAGCGCGTGGCGCGGCCGAACTATTATACGTGCCCTCGGGCGGCATATGGGACAGCACCCGCGAGCCATCGATGCCCTGCCAGAAGAAAGTATGATGCGGAAACACGTTAAAGGTATTCCAGGACAGCTTAATGGTCAGGAAATAATCGACTCCAGCTTTTTTTAGAATCTGAGGTAGTGCTCCTGAATAACCAAAGACGTCGGGTAGCCAGAGCATCTTTGGCTCGGTCCCAAATTCTTCGCGGAAGAAACGTTTTCCGTAGATAATCTGACGCACCAGAGCCTCACCACCTGAGATGTTCGTGTCGGGCTCGACCCACATCGCACCCTGAGTTTCCCAGCGGCCTTCAGCGACTTTAGGCGCGATCTTTTTATAGAGTTGCGGATAATAGTCCTTCATCCATTGATAGAGCTGCGGCTGGCTGGCACCGAAGATATAATCGGGATAGCGATCCAGTAGGGCCAGCGCGGTTGAGAAGGTGCGCGCTCCTTTGCGGATCGTTTCCCGTAGCGGCCAGAGCCAGGCCAGATCGATATGAGCATGACCAATCGCGCTCAATTGCAATGACGGCGTGCCACCGCTCTTCGCCAGCTCAGCAGCCAGGTGGGCTCGGGCCAATCTGGCCTCCTCTACCGTATAATCTGCCAGCTCATTGGCCGCTTTGGAGAGCGCAAACAGAATGCGCTGATGCCTGGCAGTATCCGGTGAGATCTGGTTCATCAGCTCGTGGAGAACCTCAAAGTCGTAATAGAGGTGATACATTTCCTCATGGAAGAGCGCAACATGCGACTCTTTTAAGGTGCCGCTATCCTGATAGCGGCCAAACAAATCATTACAGCCTGCATCAGCCCAGAGATCGATGTTTTCCCCGCCCTGTGCACGTTCGGTTAAAGGGAATACATGCTTACCCGGCCTGCCCAAACTGTAATCAAAGGTGGAACTCACCGTCGTCAACCCCTGCAGTGGGTTGCCGTTAGAATCCACAACGCAGGCCTCGCCGCTGAGATCGATCAGCAGTACAACAGCCTGGCCTGTAGCCTGCTCTGGCACCCGGCCGGTAAAATGGAACCAGGCGCAATCCCACAATTTACCCCAACTTTGACCCAGGGCAATGGTTTCATGTCGACCCGACTGCCGCTCAGCAAAAGGCACTGGCTCAGGAGTGATCCATGCCTCGGTATACAGCTCTGTGAGAGGGGTATAAATAGCCTTCTCAATACGCTGTAGCGTCGCTGCTAATGCACGATGGGTTTTTATATGGTGATAAGGCAAATGTATTCCTCTTTCTTGACTACTACATAAATAAATATTTATTTTGGCAATTTCGTCATTGGAGAGTATTGTAACACTGGAATGATATAAATGTTAACCTATATCGATATCTGGTCGCGAATTTATAGTACATGTCACAAAAATGAATAAGCTCAAAACATTCTATGCGTTGTTAAAGTGTGTCTGAATGCCTTGCTGTTCGCGCCTTCGGCCCCTGACGCTACGCGCCTTCGGCGCTCAAAAGGTATTTTATTCGCTGGTGCAGCATTCGCGCTTTGCGCGAATGCTGCACCAGCGAATAAAATATGAAGCCTCTAGTGGAGAGTAGTAGCTATCAAAATGCCTTTCCGCATAATTCAACGTCTCCTTCTGTCTGATCCTTCAGTTGTGGTAATCTACTGGAATTTATTCTGATTGGGCTACCAGCCAGGTGGAGTCAAATTTCTGTGCCTGTAGATCAGCAAGTTTGATCCAATAGTAAAGCATGCCAGCACCGGGCCAATTCATGCCGATGCGCTCATCGCTATCAACCTGCAACAACAACTGCCACTCGTTGGCACTCTTTGTCAGTTCAGCGACCCTGGGATCATCGATATCAGTGATACCGTTGGTCATCATCTGGCACTGCAAGCGCATATCATCCTGTAGCGTCTCAGGATAGCCTAGCATCTGATGGTGGGGCTGAGTAGTCGAGGCTTTACTCATAAAGCGAGCGTACACTGCATCGTATTTTGCCTGATCATCATTATTCCATGCAAGACCAGCAATCTCCAATTGTGGTTGCTGTGCCATCATAAGAGTAGAAGCAAAGCTAATGGTACTGGTTTTGAAACGAGCCTGCTCCGCCAGCGCCTCGGGCACCTTTGCGGGCTGCAACTGTTGTATGTCGCTACTATAGAAGACGCTCCAGCCACCAGCATCCTGTGGATTTTCTCCGTATGTTTCCTGTCTAGAATCATAGAAAAACCAGAGCATGCCCTGCTGTGGTAGTCGATGATTGGTATCGTAGGGAGCGGTCTCCTCCAGACGGATCTGACCCACAAACGATTGAGGCGCATCTTTCCACATCGGCCACTTTTGTCCCGCAGGGAGATCTGGCACTCCGCCCAGCTTAGAAATAGCAACCTTCAATTTGGCCTCCGCCTGGGCATCCTTAACCGGAGTCGCCTTCAGGGAGATTGCTGGTTGTACCAGGACTTGCGTATATTCCACCAAACGTTCCAGGCTAGCTTTTTTCAAAGCTGTCTGAATATCTCCAGCTTTCATCTATTTTTCACCCTCCATTACACTTGATCCCGAAAACATCAGGCTCTCTGCCCTGGAAGCCCGGAAGGCATAGACCTATATGTTTTCTATATCTTAATCTTACTCTTAGTACGAGGCACCAGCGCTTTTTGAGGCATCGCGTAAGTATCGATCGGAGGGATGCCGATCAAGATTTGGATGTAGCGGTACACTTTGTTGTGTAGCTGAATACGTCTGTTTAACGTTGTGTTGAACAGAACTCTGAATTTAAGCCAACAGCAAAAGGAAAGTACATGAAAACGTTAATTATCATTCCAACATATAATGAAGCCGAAAACCTACCCTCGTTAATACGTGGTATTTTTGCTTATGTACCAGAAACAGATGTGCTGGTCGTTGATGATCATTCGCCAGATGGAACGGGTCAGCTGGTAGAGGAAATGAGCAAGCTGGATGGGCGTATTCATTGTATACATCGACCGGGAAAGCTAGGGCTGGGTACTGCATACATAGCAGGTTTTAAGTATGCAATTGCCCATAAATATGATGCTGCCTTTGAGATGGATGCAGATTTTTCCCACGATCCCCAACACCTGCCAGCCTTTCTGAGCGCTATTAAAGATGCTGACCTGGTAATTGGTTCGCGCTACATTCCGGGTGGAGGTACGCCTAACTGGTCATTGATGCGCCGCTTGATCAGTAGTAGTGGCAATATCTTCGCGCGCACCGTTCTTCGGTTACCGGTGCGTGACTGTACCGGTGGCTTTCGCTGTTACCGTTGCCAGGTTTTAGAGGCTATCGACCTGGATACCGTACAATCGCGTGGCTACGCTTTTCAAGTGGAGATGACATATCGAGTGCTGAATAAAGGTTTCATTGTGGTTGAGACTCCCATCACTTTTGTGGATCGTCGGCTGGGCCAATCTAAAATGTCGCGCAGCATTGTGCTGGAAGCCTTCACCTATGTTTTAAGCACACGTCTCAACAGTCTCTTATCCGGGCGGTCGCGTGCAAAGATCAGCTATGTACATCGCATCCTGCCACCGCCACCTCTGCCGCAGCGCTTAGAAGATCAGCAGTTATCACCGTCTATGCAAGGAGAAGTGAAGCCCGGAGCAGAGCAGGAAGAACCTTCCAATCAAAAGAAAGCCACCTTTGCCATTCCACCGCGCCCCACGCGACGTTTATAGTGATTTTCAATGGATGCACATGGACAAACCAGTAAGAGACGTTCATGTGCATCCATTGGTTTTAGGAAGCGGACAGGTGTGGCAGAACGCTGGTGGCGAAAGCACGCAAGCCTTCTATATCCTCAAAATCAAACCACTGCAGCATAATTTCTGCGGCTCCAACCTGCGCAAATGAAACAATCATTTCAACGAATCTAAATCGGGTGGATTGGGATTGGTGAAATGGTCGGAGCGAAATAGTCCGGCGAAGCCAAGCTGATCAACTTCTGCCGACAGTTGTTTCCAATAAGGCCAGTTCAGTCCATTCTGGCCCTCGATCATGATCGAGATTTCTACCATTGTCGATAAACCTCGGTTCTGTGATTTTATTGGTGACTATATAATGTATGCAACAATAACTGCAAATAAAATAATCCCGCCCCTTTCCAACTGAAAAGGGGCGGGATTATTTATATTCAGATAAAGAGAAGAGGCTTAGCGCAAGGCATCACGGATGGTCAGGCCGAAGCGCTCAACGATGGGAGTCAGGGTTGAGAACAGGATTGAGCTGATAACCAGCACAACTACAATATTGGTGGCAGACCAGGTAATCCAGGAGAAGAAAAACGCCTTTGGCACTTCTTGTCCCGTTACTAGCAGTACAAGGTTGCCATAGAGGCCACCGATAATATTGTTGGGGATAACGGCGCAGACCAGGAAAAAGATAAAGCCGCGTTTGGTGAAAACATCCTTGCCGACCGGGCTGACACCGAAACGATAGGCCAGGAAACGATAGAGCAGCATTGGGATACAGAGCTGAATAAAGTCAGCGGCACCGAATGGGATCGCCACCAGCACCGGGAGGCCTGAGAGCAGGCCCGCGCCCACAAAGTTACCAATATAGGCAATGACAAAGGCCCAACCACCAAACCAGAGGGCGAAGGGGATGCCAAAGCCAATGGCTATAAAGAGAGGGCTGACACCAAGGGCCGGATTCGGCAATGTAGCAACCGTAAGCCAGGATAAGACAGTATAGACCGCCGTCGCCACAGCTACCGCTACCAGTTGAGATAAGCCAGGCCAGCCAGTAAAGCGGAACGTATAGCGGATACTGGTTGATTCACTTCCCTCAATTGCCGGTGGCTCGTCCGGATAATTGCGGTTCACCTCAACATTGTCTGGTCGTTTCAACGAATCTTCCATCTGGAAAAATCCTTCCTTAAAATTAGAGTGAAGATAACATAAAAATACAGGTGCCTGCTAGAAATAACTGCGGTACTTAATCTTTCTGCAGGATTAAGTGACGTAATTTATCGAGCTGGGTCAGAATTTCATTGGTGTGGGCTACAAGAGTTTGTGACGTTGGCGCATGTGCCAGGGCGAAGCGGCATTGATCGCGGATCTCCTGACGCAGGGCCGCTTCATCAACATTCAGCAACTTTCCTTGTTCTACCACGATCTCGCCGTTGACAATCACACTATCAATCGCCGTACCATGCTCGCAATAAATTAAATGTAAATACGGATCGCGTAAAGGTACAAAAGCGTCCGCATCAAGATCCAGCAATATCAGGTCAGCCAGCTGCTGCTCTTCAATGCGCCCAAGCTCTCCCGCCAGCCCCAGTGCCGTCGCCCCACCTTCCGTAGCCGCCTGTAAGATTGTCGTCGGTTGAGGCCATCTATGATAATCTATCTGAGGAAGATTATGCATCAATCCCGTCAGCTTAAGCACATCAAACATATTTTGCCGATCATTGCTGGCCGAGCCATCGCTACCCAGAGCTATGCTCACTCCTTGATCCAGCGCATCTGACAAAGGAAAACGACCACTGCCCAGGCGCAAATTGCTGATCGGATTATGGACTACCGTGGTGCCAGTATGGGCCAGTATCTTCAAGTCGCCCGGGTCCAGCCAGATTGTATGTGCCAGTGATGTTCCCGGCCGCAAGAGCCCCATCTGTTCCAGATAGCGAATGCCGCCCTGTCCCAGCGTCTCATGAATGACAGCCGCCTGCAACTCTGTCTCAACCGCATGCAGATGCATGCCGGTCTGATAGCGCTCGGTGAGATCCAGGCACGCCTCCAATAATTTGGGACTACACCAATGAATGCCGCTAGGACCAGTAAAGCAGCGCAGACGCCCATTAGCGCTATTATTCCATCTGGCAATAAATTGTTCCAGCACCTCCAGTTGGGTCTCGATAGGTTCCCAGTCCGTGAAACGATCGGTAAAAGGATGGCCCGGGAAGTGCAGACCATATTTCGTGCCGGCCTCCAGTACCAGGTCGCGATCCTCAATCGAGGGAGCCACGGCTGCTCGGATGCCCGCGTCATGATATGCATGCATTGTAGCATCTAGATATTCGCCAGCTACCCCCGCACTGGTCCAGAGATGATCCAGAACAGCGGTCGTGCCAGTTTTCAGCATTTCCAGCGCACCCAGCAAGGTGCTGAGATATACCAGGTGCGGCGACCATTCAAGTGAATTGCCAAATAGCGGCACTAACCACAGTTCCAGTGGCAGCGAGGGAGAAGTCGCCTTCAGCAAATTCTCCAATGAGTGCGTATGGGCATTTATCAGGCCTGGTAATACTAAACGATCTTTACCTATAATGACTCTATCAAGTCGCAATGGATTAAATGGTAGTGTTCCACTGGGGCCAACAGCCGCGATATAGCGGCCTACAACCAGAATATCCTGATCGTGTAGTAACTTGCCTGGTTCATCTGGTGCCAGTATGGTACAGCCGCGAATCAAGAGATGGCGCAGGTTGGTCTGCCGATGATACTGTTCTACTTCATCCTTAAGCGACTGCCCTCTAGTAAGTGTCTGCATACAAAAGAACTCCCCTGCATTCGCTGCTTATCCACACACGCGCTTGAGAAGAGCGCATGGAGAGTGCGGACAAGCAGGAGATAGAGCTTATGCCGAGCGCAATTGATCGGCCCGTTCGTAACAGTCAAGCGCCTCCTGATGGCGCCCCAGCGCATCCAGAACTGTGCCCCGGTTGAGCCAGATTTGTGGATCATTCGGGTTGATATGCATTGCCTGCTCATAGGCCATCAATGCTTCTTTGTAGCGTTCAAGCGCAAAGTAGGTATCGCCCAGCGCGAGCCAGATCGATGCTTTGCCAGCATTTACTTCGATGGCTCGATGATAGGCCTTGAGCGCTTCATCGTAGTCGCGCATGGTGAACAGCTTATCGCCGCGCTTCTCCCAATCTTCAGGTGTCAGCGGTATCGCTGGAGTAATCGGCGTCGCTGGCAAGGCCGGCGTTAGCGGTCCAGATGAGAAAGTCGGGATAGGCGTCAATGGCGCGCTATTGTTCGGGCTGCTTGCTTTTTGAACGCCAGATGATGATACGCTAGATGGCGCCGATTGGTGTTTTGAGGCAGCAATTTGCGGCTGCTTAAACTGCTGGCTTACTGCCGGATGAGTTGGCCTGGATGTCAGCGCCACCATATCCTGTATTAACAGATGCAGAGAAGGATAGCGCCGTTCAGGTCTTGGATGCAGCGCTCGATTCAGGATTGGTAATAAGGGTTCGTAATCCTGCCTCTGCAACGTTTGTGGTAACAATTGCTGGCAGAGGGCCGCAAACATATATTGATCGCTGGCCGGACTTACCGCATTCCAATAAGCCTGGGCATTGCCCTGCTGACTGGCCTGGGCCGCCGTATATAATTCGGAGGCCAGGTAAGGCGAGGGCGGTGGTTGCAAACGTGCCAGGCCAAAATCAGCCACCCAGACCCGATCGTAGCTAGAAAACAGTATATTGCCCGGGACCAGCGCGCCGTGGGCCAGTCCGCGTGTGTGCGCTGCAGTCAGGGCTGAGCCAATTTGTATCAGTACATGCATCATCAGGGCGCGCGGCGAACTTCCATGTTCGTAAAGCGCCTGTTGATTTTCACTGTTTTGCAGATAGGCAACAAAATGCCTGAGCGCGCCAGGAATATACTGGCAGAGCGTCAGCAAATACAGATTGGTCAAGCCAGAAGATGATCGCTCAAAGTGAACGCCGCTTCCACCATCTAGCTGTTCCAAGGACCAGGTACTGCAACTAAAAACCGAAAGAATGGAGCTGTGACGCAACGCCGTCGTCACCCGCACCTCGCGCCGCGCTGCCTCCCATTGTTCGGGATTGGCTGTATAGGCCGGAAACAGCTTAATCGCCACTGGCTGGCCAGAGCGCTGATGCACTGCCTGATACGCATGGCCACTTCTTCCAGTCCCCAGAAGCTTGCGAACCTCATAGATCCCCAGTGTTGTATGGGCCGCCAGCGCGCCACATACGCTACAAATAACTTCCTCCGGTCGCAGAGCGTGCGAAGGATGTCCCAGACAAAACGGAGCCCTGGGTCCAGCTTGCGGCTCGTATTGTGTATTATGATCCATCTCGTTCGGCCTCTCTTCTGAGTTCAGGAAATGTCAGTCAGTGCCACATATGAACCAGATAAAGAGAGAAGGGGAGCACATCAGTTATGGAATACATACAATGTGTGAGAACCTTCTCCCTGCATTGATCGCTTACTCGTCCGAAGGTAAATGATCCAGGTGATGTGATTGATAAAAATGTTGGCTGAGCTCACCATGTCCGCTGTGCCGTAAGGCCTGTGAATGACTCTGGCGAGGAGGGAGCAATGTGCGTATCTCATGGGCCGCATCAGTGATGGGTCGCTGAGTTCGAAATGGCGACTTCTGCTGATTGTCGCTCTCGTTGCTCGGTCCTGAAGCCTCATTGCGCATAGTGATTTGTGAGACCTGGCCAACCAGATTATTTTGCTGTTCGGCCAGCAAATCCACCTCACGAATGACGCGATCTAATACCATGCGCTCAAAACTGGCATTTACCTGCGTCTTAAAGAGATTGGATTGCTTGATCTCGATTAAGGCCTCGTGAATACGGTGCGTAAGGTTGCTGATAGAATCCAGGGCGGTTCCAATACGTCGCCACTGACCTTCCTGGCGGCGTTGGATATGGGCCAGTCCCAGATAGACTGAGCGCAGTTCGGGCGCGCCCTGTGGCATTGCCTGATTAGGTGCCCATGGAGGAAGACCCTGTCCGAGGCGATCAACCCCTTCTTGCAACACCCGGCACTCCTGGGCCATTTGATCGTATTTCGCTCCTCGCTGTGAAAGAGCACTGATACGGTCCAACATCAGATTTAAGCTAATGGCGATCGGTAGCAGGGGTCCGCTGACCGTTGGGGCGCGAGCAACAATATCTCCACGAGCCACCCGAGCATGTACATCGCGTAAAGCCGCGATTCCCTGCTCCATCAATAGTTTCTCCTGCGCGTCGCGCGTTGCCTCATCTGCTTCACGCCGTGTCACCTGTAGCTCACGCCTGGAAATTACCAGCTCACCGCGCATCTGCATCGTCAAACGGTTATTTTCCAGCAACGTCATGGCCTGGCGAGCAATCACGATCAAGATCAGCAGCAGAGCAACAATATCGGCCTGGATCAATACTATGCCACCACGGTGCGCGATATTCGTTAACAGAATGGCGCAGGTAGCCAGAACCAGAATAAAGGGAGCGATCGTCTGGGCGGTCATACTTACTTGTGTCAGACGATTGGGAGCCAGGCTCGAATTATTTGGGAGCCGTAAACTCTTCAGGCGCTCTTCCTGCTCCTGCTCTCGGGCCACACTGCGTGGATACTCAATCGCAGCCAGCCCGATCAGAGAGAGGCTCAGTGGCCAGAGCACATCCTGCAGCGTACCTGTATTGAAGTTACCAGAAAGGCTGTAGAACGCTAACAGGCTATCGGTAATAGCCAGGAAGAAGAGTCCCATGCACAAGAGAATAAAGACAGGTTGTTGTGCCCGACTGGCCAACGGACTAAACATCAAGAAGGCACCAATCGCCACCAGGAACAAATCCCCGGTTGGAAAGTAGATCGAAAGGATCGCGGCGCCCGTGCTTGGAGATTGAGCCAGACCAGCGATCAATGGACTCAACAGGAAGAACCACGACAGGGCCAGCGCCGTTCCGATGACCGCCAGAGCATCCAGGAGTAAGCGTACCCGACCAACTGACGCCTTATTGCGTCGCGTCAGGAACAGTGTACCCAGCAGAAAGAAAGGATACGAAGCTACAAAACCGATATCATAGAGGCCAGGAAATGGCACATCGGCGCTATTCATACGGATATCATAGCTGGTCCAGATAGCCTGCCCGCTGGCATAGAGAGCAATACCACAGGCCAGCAATGACCAGGCCATAAACGCCCGGCGGGCCGCCTGCGCTTCATTATGAATATTGGCCAGTTCATTAGGAGTGTGCCGGCCAGCCCTCCTCTCAAGCAGTTGGCGACGCAATTGATTGGAAACTTTATGGAGACGTAAAGCAATACGTGTACAAAATAAGAGGCCAATACCCTCGCCAACAAATTGGAAGATATCCGACGCGCTCTTCAAAGAGAAGCTCTTACCAGGAACCTGGCCGAACAGAACCATAGAGACCAGGAATAGCGAGAAGGCCGCCGAAAAGATCAGTACAACCCAGGGTCCATTATGTTCTGCCCAGAAATCGCGCGCCAATGCTTCACCATGAAAGAAAGATGTGTCCTTCTCATTTGCCTTCCGCTGACCAGCGACAGGCATCTGATTCTGATTAAACCCCGGTCCGGCGCCTTGCATCATGGGATTGGGAAGCTGTGAACCCGCAGACCCACCCAGGTAGCCCGAAAATTGAGATGCTTCATTGTATGCCATAAACGATCCTCTCAGACTACGTGTACATTATCTACAAGCCTAATCTGGCTGGACGAAGCCAGCGATCCAGGCCCGCGTACTGGCCCGCGCGGCTCAGTATCAGACCCAGGAAGGCCAGCAAGAAAACGACCAGCACACCAACATCCAGTGAAACCTGCCCAAAGAAACCGGCGAGCAGGCCCGCGCCCATACAACCCAGCGCCGTTAGAAACATACCCATCAGGCAAGAAAGCGTGGTCAGCGCGCCACAAATAAGGCAAATGCCCAGACATATTTCCAACAATAGCGTGGTAGCGACGAAAGCCTGTGTATGCAGCTGTGCCACATGGAGCCACCAGGCAAACCAGGTTGCTATCACCGGCGTATGCCCTCCAGCGGCATGGGACAGCATCAAGAGATACGCATCAGTGAAGGAACCATGCCACTTCAACCAGGCATCGCCCAGGCAAAAGCAACCGCATAGGACGCGTAGCAAGGCAACAATACGCCATCGCCAGAGCCCCATTTTTTGCCCATTGTCCGTAACGGCAGTAGCAGCCGCCCTGGGCACTGGCGTATAGATCCTGGCGGGCAGATTAGTAGCATGCGACTGGATAGCTTCTGGCCGCCTGCTCCGTTCTAACTGTAAAACCGACTTATTTTTTACCAAATCGACTCCCTTTGCATGCCGCTCTCTCATGCATCAGAGGTGCAATCCTACCAACAAACAATACAGCTACAGGTACAAAATCTATGATGAGTATAGAGCTTCAAGCTTTCGACCATCTCCCAAAATTCTTCCCTCTTTATGCGGCCTTAATACGGGCCTCACAACTAGAGCCACACCATGAAAGTGGCGAGCACTACCATCGTAATTAGCAAAAGACGTAATTACTCGAATCGCTAGCCATAGAGATAAGGAAAAAATATTGTTATGGGGGTGTTGCAATATTTATATACCCATGTAAGCAAAAACGGCGGAAACAAACGAGGATGTCTTTGCAAACGGAGTGCAATGTCTTGTACATAAGACTGCAATGGAAGCACAAAAATTGTACCGTCTTATACCAGTCTTACCAAATCCGCTTCAACGAGGGGAGCGCAGAAGATGTCTTTTCTGGAGAAGTGATCTCAAAAGTGCATGCGTACCGACGCGTCATGATGCGTCTTAAACCGTCTTGTTCGGATAAATTGGCTGTCAGCTTTCTGGGTTCGTGGTGCAGTCAGGTGCTTACAAGGATTGAGTGCTATGCGATGCCACTTGACCGCATCATTGAGGGCTGCATTCAAGATGGTATGAATAAGATGTACCGTATTCGGTGAGATACCATAGTTACGCAGCAGCGTATACAGCTTTTGTATCTGTGTGCCAGTTAATTGCTGTAAAGGTGAATTATTAAGGATAGCTTTGAAGCTGCCCCTACCTCTTCCTGCCTTTCCCCTGTGCTGCCTCTCTCGCTCTGGTTGATTGTTCTTTGTGTAATATGCTGGCTGCCAATGCTCAACTGAACTTGCCCCACTCTGGTCCAATCAGAAAGGATGGAATATACTAGAGAAAGACAAGGGGAAAAGGAGCATGGCGAAAGAGCAAACAACGTTCACGAAAACCTTCCAGTTCTGGAAAGATACTGAGCTAAGCCGGGCTTTACTAGAAAATAAGACGGAGAAAAAAGACGCACATGGGAAGTTATCAGTCAGAGAGCCGCTATTACCTGCACATCCAGTTAACTGGCATTGAGCCACCTATTTGGCGGAAAATAGTTGTGCCTGGAGCCATCAGCCTTCATACCCTCCATAAAATGCTTCAAGTGGTGATGGGGTGGGAAAACGCTCATCTCTATTTGTTCAGGCTGACGATCAACGAGAAGACAACCATATATGGTCTCCCTGACCCTGATTGGGAGCGCGCAGACATACGCATCAGAGATAGTCGACGAACAAAGCTCGATGCGACCGTCTGGACCGATTGGCTGAAGCTGACATACGAATATGACCTGGGAGATAGCTGGATGCACCAGATTACGATTGAAAAAATTGAGCATCTGGATGATGAAAACCTGAATGAGGATGCTCTCTGGATTACACCTCGTTGTCTGGCTGGTGAACGAGCTTGTCCCCCAGAGGATGTCGGCGGGATAGGCGGATACGCTTTGTTCCTTGAGGCATGGCAGAATCCAACGCATCCTGAGCACACGCGTCTGCGCCAGTGGGCAGGCGCGTATTACAACCCTGAGCTTTTTTCCGTCCAGCAGGTCAATTCAGCGCTGGCGGTTGTGGACTGATGGGAACCTCTCAACACGCATTGAAGTGGTTGATGCGGAGTCTCAAAAAAGCCAGGGAAATGAAGTGCGTTCTTTCACACCCTGGCGTTTTGCCTCCGCTCTTGCAGCAGAAAAGCGTTTGCGCTTATTCCGGTTTCCGCATCAAACTCAGGTATACAAGCCTTCCTTGATGCTCACCAGGGCAAAGAAGCGGAAGAAAAACCCAGCCTTAGAGATCGAGTGGGCTGGATCGAATAAGTTGCTCGCGGAACCAGCCTGGAAGAAACCTCTCGATCTCGATCTCACCAGATTTTATTTGTACGTAGAGCTATAGCAGATCAGAATGGATGATCAGACCTATTGTCTTCCTCGTTTTATTTATCGGTAAGATAAGATCCATGTTCAACGTGCAATGACGAATCGGAGAGGAAATTGAGTGTGTAGTACTGGTCGCATCCCGCACAGACCCCCAGGAATCACGAATGTTCCTCGGGTCCGTGCGGGATGCGATCCCTGTTTGCTCTGCCTATGCAGCAACCTTGCTTTGTAGGCAGGTATGAAAGGAAGAGAGGCTTGAGCTCTGTTTCTTCTCCAGGCCTGCATGTACCAGGTCTGTGTCGGGTTTTATTGAGCCTGACGTCCTTGAAGATCGAGTTGTTTAAAGTCTTCGTCGCTGAGCTGAATATTGACCGCCGCGACATTTTCCTCCAGGTGTTTCACATTACTGGTCCCAGGAATTGGGAGCATCACAGGGCTACGCTTAAGGATCCAGGCAAGAGCGATGCCACTGGGGGTGGTATTATGTTTCTTGGCGATGGTATCAAGGAGTGTTCCTGGTTTGGCTAGATCGCCAGAAGCCAGCGGAAACCATGGAATAAAACCAATGGTATGCGTGGTACAATAATCAAGGACATCCTCGCTCTGGCGGGTCACCAGATTATACAGATTCTGTACCGTTACCACCTGAAAGAACTTCTGAGCCGCCTCAATTTCTTCGACAGTGACCTCACTGAGACCAACGTGACGAATCAAGCCCTCCTGTTGCATCTGCTTGATCGCATCAAATTGCTCATCGCGCGGCACCTTTGGGTCGATACGATGCAATTGCCAGAGATCGATGCGCTCCAGCCCTAAGCGGCGCAAGCTCATCAGCACACACTGCCGCAAATATTCGGGTCGTCCTACGGGAGCCCAGATATCCGGCCCATGACGGGTCAAACCGCCCTTGGTCGCGATAAGCATGCTCTTATAGGGATAGAGTGCCTCATGAATCAGGTTTTCACTGACCTCAGGACCATAGCTATCCGCAGTGTCAATAAAGTTTATGCCAAGCTCTGGTAGCCGTTTCAATGTACGCAGCGCCTCCTCACGATCCTCAGGCTCTCCCCAAATGCCTTTCCCCGTGATGCGCATAGCTCCATAGCCAAGACGATGTATGGGAATGTCACCGCCAATGGTGAACTGACCACTGGCCGCAGCATTAATCGTGCTCATAGAGGTGGCTCCTTTTTTCGTCGACTTCCTTTAGTCTATTGCACGAGACAGCAGGAAGCAAGGTTTCAGTGTTCTGATGGGGAAACATGATCAGTTGTTCGTTCTTACCACGCCCAATATAGCTTCTTCCCCATGAGGAGGTGGGATATGCAGTCAACGAATCTCCAAGAGATCAAAGATGCTTTGCGGAACATGCTTTCTCTGCAATCGCCTTAAAGGCGGCTTGGATACAGCGTCAACTCAGGCACATGCGCACGTGCAGGCAGACCTATCACGAAGAGGCATGCGTCCGCAACATCCTCCGGTTGCAGCGCCCGAGCCATCACCTCTGGGGGCGTTGGTGCTGGCCGTTTCAACACCATCGGCGTATCGGTCAGACCCGGGAAAATAACCGTCGTGCGTACGCCATGCTCGCGCTCTTCCTCCATGGTGCCATGTGCAAGCCCGACGATCCCGGCCTTGCCCGTCTGATAGGAGATGCCGGAGCGATCGGGCTTTTTCGCGGCCGATGAGGAGATGTAGATCAGCAGTCCCTCCTCCTGTTGACGAAAAATTGGGACGATGGCCTGCGTCAGATGAAACGCAGTCGTTAAATTGATTGCCATCATGTTCGCCCAACTCTCAGGGGTCAGCTCATCGATGGTGCGACGGAGAAGATTGGTGCCGACCGAGTAGACGACGGTGGTGATCCGACCGTAGGTCTGCAAGGTCGTCTCTAGCAGGTGGTCTATCTCATCCCGCTTCAGCATATCCGTTGCGACCGCGAGGGCCGATCCTCCCTTTTGTTGGATGGAGGCAGCGATGTGTTCAAGAGCCGCAGCATCACGTGCGGCAAGTACCACGTGCGCGCCTGCTTCCGCCGCAGCAATGGCTGTGGCCTTTCCCATGCCGCTACTTGCCCCTGCCACCAGAACTACCTGTTTACTGAGATCGTGTTGATGTGTCATACTTAAAAAACCCCCTGTCCGCCATTAACTTCTATGGTTTCGCCAGCAATAAATGTTGACCACGGCGAGGCCAGGAACAGGGCTGCGCCTGCAACCTCCTCTGGCAAGCCCTCTCGACCCAGCGGTGTGCGGTTCACTGCGGCCTGACGACCCTCCGGCGTATTAAAGCGATCATGGAAGCGCGTTGCGATCAGGCCCGGCGCAATACCATTAACGCGGATACCCAGTGGACCGACTTCTTTCGCTAGCGACCGGGTAAAGGTCAGGATACCACCTTTCGTCGCCGCATAGTGCGCGGCCCCTGCTCCGCCACCATCGTGAGCAGCAAGCGAACTTATCGTGATGATTGTGCCCTGCTTTGCTCGCTCCATATGTGGCAACACAGCCCGGCAGCACAAGAACGTGCTCGTGAGATTGACGGCAATCGCTTGATTCCATAACTCAAGTGAACAGTCCTTGACCTTCGAACGTTGCAGGATGCCCCCGCTATTGGCAACCAGCACATCTACCTTGCCAAAACGCTCTATCGTCGCGGCCACGACGTGTGCGACGTCGGCTTCCTGCGTCAGATCACCATAGAACGAGAGCGCCTTGCCTCCTGCCTGCTCAATAGTCGCCACGACCTCTCTGGCATCGGCATCGCTGGTATAATAGGTCAACACCACGGACGCACCGTAGCGCCCGAACGCCTCTGCAATGCTGCGACCAATGCCAGAAGCGCCGCCGGTGACTAAAATGACCTGATCCTTAAATGCGAAATCCATGTATCTTTTTCCTTTCTGTTGCTGTTCCAGCCGTGACCAGCCGTGAACGGATGGTGAGAATTCCTGTCGCACTCTCTATGCGTATCGCTTACTAGCGTCCTCCAAAGCCAGAGATAACGATACCACGCACAAACCAGCGCTGTGCAAAGATGTACAGCGCAACAATTGGTACGATCGCTAAAGTCGCGGCCGCCATGAGTAAGTTCCAGGAGATTGAGGTATGGCGTTTACGTGGACGATTTCTACACAGCGCACGCCAGGACACATGTTCGGCCTCTATTCCCCTGACAGCACAGCACGCGCTAAAATCTTTTCGGCCACTTCCATGGTCTTGAGGCAATCACGAAATGGGGAAGTCGTAACTTCTTTTCCATATTTCAATGAATCGATAAACTCGCGACTTTTTGCCTGGAAGCCACCATAAATAAAAAACTGATCTCCCCCCGCCTCTTCCCGGGCATGATAGACTTTGCCCTCGAGATCTCCATGTTTATAGAGACGCGCCTCCCCCTCTACATCAGCCTCGACAAAGATGCCGGGTGCATGCATCTGCACCCGAAATACGCGCTTGCCACTGCTCCAACTATTGATGACAAAGCCTGTTGAGCCATTATCAAAGTGGAGTTGAGCCCCGATCCAGTTAATATCAGGAACCCCAATGCGCTTACATTGGCTCTCAATACCAATTACTTCGCCTCCACACATATAGCGGAGGGTATCGATCGCATGCGTGCAATCATCGAGCATATGGTCCCGTGCATTGAAAAAGGGCTCCTGTGCATACTTATAAAACTCGCATATTGCATGGGTAATCGGACCTTGCTTGAGACACTCCTCATGCAGTTTGACCAGCATGGGACTGCTCCGGCGCTGATGGCTGACCTGCGTCATGACGCCTTTCTGCTCAGCCAGGTAGCTCAATAGTTGCGCCTGATGCCAGGTAATACCCATCGGCTTTTCAATATAGAGATTCTGTCCCTGCTGTAAACACCAGAGCCAGATGTCGAACATGATGTGCGGTTGACCGATCGCATAGACACCATCTAGTGCGCAGGATTCAATCATGCTCTGATAGTTGGTATAGCGATTCTGAATGTGATAGGTATCAGCTGTCGCATGGAGCCGCTGCTCATCCAGATCACAGATGCCAACGATCTCAACGTCGTCAAAAGATGCCAGGGAGGGATAGTGGATCTGGTTGGCCAGCCTTCCCGCTCCAATGACGGCGATGCGTACTTTTTCTTTCCTGACAAACTGCTCGGACATATATACTTCCTTCCCGCTTTTTACATAGGAGACATAGGAAATAGGAAAATGGAACAAGAGATCTATTTTTGTGACCCTACACAGACGCACAGTTATGCAAAGAGGGACTTCGCGTAAGCAATATCTTCTGCAATCAAACGATCCACGGCAGCTTCGTCACTATATTCGGCGGTCAGGCAGATTGGACCGCTATAGTTGCGCCGTTTGAGCTCCGATGTGACACATTCCCAGGAAGCAAGGCCCTGCCGTCCACTCGTCCAGTAGTGCGTATAGGCCGCGACCGGCGTTTCGGGTCCGTTCGTACGTTGCCAGAGAACATTCTTCAGATTCACCATACAAAGATGCGACCAGACAATATCCAGTGCTAGTTCGGGAATCTCTCCATTCAGCGCGCAGTGAGCAGGATCGAGCACGGCCGCAATATGTTTCCGATCATACTTCTCGATAAGATGACGAATACCCATGGCATTGGCAACATTGCGTCCATTGTGATTCTGTATGCCCAGCGTCACACCGTATCTATCCAGCAACGGTACCAGCGCATCAAATTCACGGTGCAGGTGCTCCTCGTATACGAGATAATTTGTCTCTTTCGGGATATCCAGGCAGATACGGATAATGGGGATTTTCAACTCTGCACAAAGCGCGATCATGGCTTCATCTGTTGGCCCGGCGATACTGTTGATGGTAAGACCACAATCAGCTAAAATATGGGCAGCTTCTGGAAGTCTCTTACGCCTGCTTTCCGGTGTTACCTGATAGCCTGGCCTGACTGGTAGTTCAACCCCATTGAAACCCAGTTTCTGGAGGAACGCTCCCAACTGTGGAAGCGGAGTTTTCCAGGGTTTCGTGAAAACAGTAAAAGTGACCTGTGAAGTGCTCATTAACTGTTTCTCCTCTTTATATTCGTTAGGTATTCGCTCCTGACTTCGTTGCCAAAGAAATGGTTGACAATCAATCTGATCTATACTAGTCTTAATGTAAGGTTACACTAAATCGATACACTTTTCAAGGCTAGAAACAGCTAAATTCCGCATTACATCCTGATTATAGATAATTAGTATATCGATACAGCAAAAGGATAAATGCATGGTCAAAGAGAAAAAGAAATCCTTCCGTGAGGTGACGATCCAGGATGTCGCCCGTCTGGCGGGAGTATCACCTTCAAGCGTCTCCAATGTCCTCAATGGGCGTTTTGAACGCATGGGAAAGGAAACGGTTGCGCGTATTCAACGTGCAATTAAGCAACTGGGGTATACGCCCAGTCTGGTAGCCCGTCAGTTGAAGACCGGTTATGTGCCTATTATCGGTCTCATTGTCCCGTCCGTAGCAAATCCCTTCTGGGGTGCCTTTGCTAGTGCAGCCGAAGAGACGGCATTGCGGCATGGGTTCCGTGTTTTGTTATGTAACAGTGAGCGCAATCTGACGCGTGAGCAATCATATGCAGAGGATATGTGGGCTCAGGGTATCCGGGCGATTATTTTTGGCTCATCATCACTTTCATTGACACACCTGTTCAGTCTGGTAGAGCGTGGCTTACATACCATTACCTTCGATCGCCATACTCAGCAGGATGATTCCTTCGATATCGATAGTGTCAGCATCGACAATATGCTGGCAGGGCGCCTGGCAACGGAGCATCTTATTGCGTTGGGCCACCGACGTATCGGCCTCCTCTCCGGTCCCATCCGTACAGTTAGCCGCATTGATCGTCTGAGAGGTTATCGCGCAGCTCTGGCAAACGCCGGAATTCCATTTGATCCTCATCTGATCTGGGAAGCGGCATCCGACTCACCATTTGGTGATATTGAGGGAGCAGCGTTAGGTCGCATGGGCGCACGCGAGGTGCTCAGCCAGGAAAATTCTGCCACGGCCATCATTGGCATTAACGATCTCTACGCGCTGGGTGCCTATGCAGGGGCGCATGATGTAGGGCTCTCTGTCCCATCCGCCTGCTCCATCATTGGTTTTGACGACATCATGTTTGCCGAGATCGCTCAACCGCCATTGACCACGATTCGCCAACCATTGCAAGAAATGTTACGCGTCGCGGTCGAGTGCTTGATCGAACGTCTCGAAAAGGCAGACGATGCCAGGAGTGTCGCCCATCATTCATTTCCTCCCGAGCTGATCATCCGAGGTTCAACGGGTCCCGCGCCCACTTAGTACTACAGCACCACTTACGTGAGAAAATTCACCGCGAAGTGGCCTGAGAGCTTGGGTGAGCAATCAGCACATGCCATAACGTCAATCGTCTTCCCAGGCCGTCTTACGAGCCAAGTGGCACTGTAGTATTAGAGCGTGTTTGCCTGGCAGGAAGAAGCTGAGAGAATAAAGCAAGAGGAGAATGATCTCCTCAGAAGCAGAAAGGCAGGATTGCTATGGTCGATTTTAAACCAATTGATGGCAGCTACGCACTGATTCTTACTGACCTTTGGAATCAGCATTGGTGCAAAGGGGCAACAAAAAGAGTTGGGGAGTTAGCTCCAGTTGTCAATGAAGTCATCATATATGCCCGCGCAAAAGGCGCGCTTATCATTCATGCGCCAAGTGATACGATGGGATATTATAAGGATTGTAGTGCTCGCCATAATGCAGAAAGGGCGCCTTTCCAATCACTTGACGGCCTCCATGCTCATGGAGTGGATTTGCCGATAGATGATTCGGGAGGGGGGTGTGATGATACCCCTCACTGTTCTCAAGGAACCCCTTGGACACGCGAACATGCTGCTATCATTGTTGATGAGGAGAAGGATGCGGTGAGTGATAATATCCAAGAAATCTATAATCTGTTCAAGTCGAGGAACATTGAGAACGTGATCGTCATGGGTGTACATGCCAACATGTGCATCCTTCATACCCGCTCCTTTTCTATCAATACCCTCGTTGCTCTGAAAAACGCAGGGAAGCTGAAGCAAGTCTACTTATTACGCGATTTAACTGATACGATGTATGACCATCGTAAAAACCCAAAGATCGATCATTTCGCTGGGACGGACCTGGTTGTGAAATACATCGAGGAGAAGTGGTGTCCTACCATGCTTAGTTCACAGATCCTTGGCGGAACCCCCTTCCGTTTCACCGACGATCAGCGCCCTCGGTACCCAAACTGGCGAGGAAAAAAGGCCAGGCTCAAGTGCTTGGGAGCATCCGGAGATCGCAGGTGGCTCAAGGCGAACGAAAACGGCAGTGTTTCTCTTGTGCCCGATACAAGTCAAGCTACGGCTTGGTCACTGGTGGAAATAGGGCCGAGCCTGTATTCATTCAATGGCAATGGTTCAGGATTGTACCTTGATGGTAACCCAAACAACGGAAAAGTCGAGCTGCAAGCCAACAATAGCCCTACTGGAACGCGATGGTACGTTGAACAGGTCTCCAGTGCAAGAAATTATTACACCCTAAAGTGCTGCGGGAAGAATGGAGATTATCGATACCTGGGCGGTAATCCCAATGATGGACACGTGACGATGCAGGCTGACAGAGGACCAACTGGGACGGGCTGGGAGATATATATTGTGGATTAGTGGTTCAAATAGGCACGGCATCATTGCGATTAGCTACGACTAGTAGTCTGTGACACTCCGCAGGGGCTAAAGCCCCGTAGCTTCTGACACTCCTCTGTACGCGGTTTCTTGAGAATGGGTAGCATAGCTACGTCTCAAAAGAGAAACCGTAGTTGAGTAGGAATATTTGATGCATGTTCATCCATCCTGAACATTGCATCTTGAGCGGTGCCATGCTCGTTGCTATCTCCATGCCCTGATGGAAGGATAGATGGTCCTTCTTCACATTTGGCGTCTTGGGAAACAACAACACCTGTATCTTTCGATACCCTCCGAAGAGCTTGAGGCTTTTCCTTTGGATGATAACGTTCTATTAAGCGTTGACCAATCACCAGACTGGCATTGCGATCTGCATTTCCCTTCATCCCACATTCAGCACAATAAGCCAACGGAGCACCAGGCGTATACCCTTCTGCTGGCTGGCCTGCATCATAACGAGCAATCAGGCTATGGCAACATGCACATTCCCGACTGGTGTTTCTTGGACTCACTCTACTGGTAAAGATACCCATGTTGTACGCTTTATATTTGGCGTAGTTAAAGATACGTCCCTTCATCCAGTAGGCCCGTTTGGTATTGCTCCTACGGCTATACTTGCCCTTGGCAGGTCGAAGATTCTCCAGGTGTTCAAATACTAGTATGGTAGCTTCATGCCGTTTAGCAAACTGAACGATACGAGCACTGATAAGATGGGCGGCTTGCTCATCTACATGGCGAATCTTCTTCCAGAGGTCTCCATTATCTTGTTCATTCTCTGCAATGATACCTGTCAGGGATCGGTTACGTGCAATACGGCCCAACTGCTTCTTCCTAAAGCCGGATATCTCTTGACCACCTTTCATAAATGTGGTGGCAAGGATCGTACCTTCAACAGTTTGGATCGTACACACAGCAAGATTTTCATTGATATTTAAATCGACTGCACAGATTTTTGTTTGTGCATTCGTGGTGACTTGCTTCTCAATTTTTCCAGGACTTTGAAATTGTTTCTCAATAGGGGTATGTAACCACCACTGCGTTCCTTTTCGAATGAGTTGAGGGCTTCCTAATTCCACATCAGCAGGCAGCTCACGCCCGGTAATACGAACCTTGATCCAACTCCAACATGTCCCGTTCCATACCTTGATCATCATGCTGTTCTCAGTACGCTCTTTCCACATGCCTTGATAGAGGACTACTGATTTATTCCAAGAACGCGGGGGAACTGGTGGACGTTGATGGAATTTCTTACCCTTGGCTATGACTTTCTCTTTGCGCTGCCTCCATTTCTCAAGGTGAGAGTGAAAGGAGTGAGCAGAGCCCAAGGCTGCATGAATTGCCGCTCGACGAAAATAAGCGGGAATATCTTTTGCAATGTCAGAAAGAGGCATGACCGGGTTGGGATTGCGTTGTGTAGTATGAGTAAGTGTTTCAAGAATAGTAAGTGCTTCTTTATTGGGATGATCCAGCACATTGATATGTGCCTGGATAACATCAAAATAGAAGGATGCTACTTGATTGAAAAGAGCCTGGTTGGAGGCAAACCAGTCGCCATAATTGGCCTGATAGGTCAAGACCTGCCTGATAGTGGTGGTTGCTTTCGCCATCCTTGGCTCCTCTCATTCCGTTTTGTTTTCTGGATTATATCATAAAAACAAATGATTCGTCAAAACAAAAAATTTTGACAAAGAGAAAATATTTGTGTGAATAAGGTGATTATGATATACTATCTCTACTCTATTGAGGAGGGGAATCATGTCAAACATTATGGACCCAAACCGACCGTATCTCACCACGCCACAGGCTGCCGAGCATGCAGACTTCACACTCAGTTACATTACATACTTGTTGAGGAATAATAAGGTAGAAGGGTTCCGTTTAGCAAGGGAATGGTTTGTTTATACCGATTCCCTTGATGCTTTTCTGGCACAGAAAAGGAAACCAGGTCCGAAGGGGCCACGGGCTAAAGCCTGAACACGCCTAACCGCCTGGGTTAAAACCCCAGCGGCTTGCGGCGGGCTAAAGCCCCTTTTGTCAACGATCGTATGAAAGGCCCACGGGATGCGCAACGAGATAAGCTCAAACAAAGAGGCACCTTTCTTCACACGTGCCCTGCTGCCCTGACGCGCCTTCCTCCGAACTTGACAGGAGGCCAGGCCGCCCTTATAGTGGCAGAGCCTACACAGCTCGACTTGAGTCCCGTATTGGTTCCCAGTCCATACAGACACAGCAAGAGGCGCTTCCGAAGGGTTTCACGCGAAAGGATCTCGCGCTGGCTGATGCTGGTGAACAGATCGGTAAATCCCACCTGCAAGTCGGTTTCCTTGAGCATATCCAACAGGCTCGTCATTGGCCATCGGGTCGCCACATCCAACTTCAAGCGGGCCAGGTTCACCGGCTCTGGTTGTGCCTCCAATGAGGAAAGATGAATCCAGCCATTGCGGCGAGTGAGGATTTTGACCTGTGGGGAAAGACGCGGCATCGCCGCGTCGAGAGAGCGCAGCGCCTGTTGGAGTGCTGTACGTACTTGCTCTACAAAGGCGTTTGCCTCCGTCGGCTGCTTGAGGGCCTCATAGTTGCTCAAAATCGGTCGGTAAGTCCAGATCAGGATTCTGATAGCGGTTGGCCTCCACGATCCAGATCTCCTTGCTGCGTACCTTGTCGCGCAGCGCCTGTAAGAGACAGACCTCACTCATAATTAATCCGGTTGACTTTTTCGGTGCCATCCTCATCCTTTTCGACCACCAGATCGCGCACCAATTCATCGGGCTGTTTGACGGCAGCATCGGCAATGTGATAGAGGATGCTCTCCTTTCCGACCACCCGCTTGAGCTCCTGAACATACACCTCCTCGACTTTCCGCTCCGCTCGCGCGCCAATGCGATGCACAATTTGGATCAAGAGATCGACGAGGCTATCAGTAATCTCCTGGCTGCGCTGCCAGCACAGTGCCGCCAACAACGTGTAACGGATCTGATCTGGGTGAGCGCGCAAGTGACTGGGTGCTTCCGCGCTC
This sequence comes from Dictyobacter formicarum, assembly GCF_016587435.1. Next base: position 12,179 of record NZ_BNJJ01000001.1, on the reverse strand, counting down.
GCACGCTGCCGATAGACACGCACAACCTTTGGAGACAGGTGGCTAAAAAGGTCTTTGGGCAGACCCAAAGCACGTATTTGACGCAGCTTTGCCACCTCCTTGAGCAAGGTTTCGACTCCGACCTGACCAGGGTCCATCCGAAGCATATGAATCGTCACCGGTTCCTCATCGGTGGTCTGGTCCCCCTCCGATGGAGGCGTCTCAACGAGTAAGGCATCAAGCGAGGCTTTCGCCTGTTCGTCTAATCGGCCTATGATGGTCTCATACAGCGTGGTTCCCGTTGCAAGTGCAAGGGGTCACTAGATCACAGCGGGCGAAACATACGGTAAGCTCTGAAAGGTCTTCTCAGGACGCTTCATCTGATGTGCTAGTGACGAAAGAACGGAGAGCTGGTTTATCAAACAAAGTATTAAAATCGAAATAGTACCTTGACAATCATAGTAATATGACGTATAATCCAACTACGAGGTGATGATATGAGTGAAAACAAACTGACCTCCGACCTGCTGCGCGGACATACCGATACGATGATTTTACGGCTCTTATCGGAAGCTGACCGCTACGGCTACGAGATTGTCAAACTGATTGCTGAGCGCTCGGGTGGGGAATATGAATTAAAGGAAGCCACGATGTACTCCAGCGTTCGGCGGCTTGAGGTGGACGGTGATATCGAATGGTATTGGGGTGATGAATCTCAAGGCGGAAGGAGGAAATACTTCAGGATTACTGAAAAAGGGAAAGCAACGTACGATCGCAACAAAAGCAACTGGGAGTACGCGAAGCGCGTGCTGGATAACCTCTTGTAAAGGAAAGATGTTGTTATGGATGAGAAATTGACCAACTATGTAAACGGCGTTTTTGCTCCCTACGATGGGGTAAAAAGCGCTACCGAATTAAAGGCTGATCTGCTCTCCGATTTGCAGGAGCGATTCCGTGAACTCAAAGCCGAGGGCAAGGATGATGAAACAGCCTTTAACATGACCATTGAGAGTATCGGCGACATTGAGCAAACCGTCCAGGAGGTCGCCAACCTCTCCCGCTCTCTGGAGCGGCAGGTGGCCATCAACTTGAGTGCGAGCAATCTGACACAGAGCGACTTTGCGGGCGTTATCGCGCAGAAAGGAAATTTTCAAGCGAGTGCGTTGCGCGGCTCTGACTTTACGGGCGCAGATTTAACCGGGAGCTCGTTTCGGAGCAGCGACGTCCGTGAAGCCAATTTTGCAGGCGCAAATCTGACCGATTGCGACTTCTCTACCCTTGACCTTCAGGATGCGAACTTCCGTGAAGCCATCCTTGTTCGCACCAACTTCAGCACGTCGTGGCTGGTCGGAGCAACATTCATCGGCGTCACGCTGACTGATGTCAAATTGACGAAGACCTACCTGGGAAAAACCACCTTTGAACGCTGTCGCTTTCTCGGCGTGGACTTCACCTCTTCGGATCTGAGCGGACAGCGATTTGATGGGCAGACCTTTATCGGTGTCACGTTTGACGATGCGGGACTCAAGGACGCATCGTTTCAGGGCGCGACCCTCAAAAATGTGTCTTTCCGTTCAAGGTTTCCCTTGTCGAAGAAATATTATCGTGCCCTGAAAACCATTTCCTTTGACGGCGCGATGATGGATAAGCTCACGTATGCCGCGCTCAAAGGCCTGGAGGTTGATTTGTCGAAGGTGACTGTTCTATCATAAGGAATACATTGTGCAAAACATTTCAATTCAGGTAAAAGATCTGCAGAAATCATACAAGAATCTCGATGTTTTAAAAGGCGTGAATTTCACCGTGGAGCAGGGCAGCATTTTTGCCCTGCTTGGCTCCAACGGCGCGGGCAAGACCACGCTTGTCAAAATCCTTACCACGCTGCTCAAACAGGACGGCGGAACGGCCATCGTCAACGGATTTGATGTGGCGTCACAGCCATACCACGTGCGGCAATCACTGAGTCTGACCGGGCAATTTGCCGCCGTGGATGAGATTTTGACCGGACAAGAAAATCTTATCATGATCGCCCGGCTGCGACACCTCAAACATCCGCGCCAGGTTGCCGACGATTTGCTGACCCGCTTCGGTTTAACAGATGCCGCAAACCGTAGGGCGTCGACGTATTCAGGCGGGATGCGCCGCAGGCTTGACCTCGCCATGAGCCTGGTGGGAACACCGCAGATCCTTTTCCTTGATGAGCCGACCACCGGGCTTGACCCCGAGGCACGCATCGAGGTGTGGAAGGTTGTGAAGGAGCTTGCTGATGGTGGCATAACCGTCTTCTTGACCACGCAGTACCTGGAAGAGGCTGAACAGCTTGCTGATCACATTGCCATTCTCCATGAGGGAAAGATTATCGCCAGCGGCACGCTCATGGAGCTAAAGAAGCTGTTTCCACCTGCTCAGGTGGAGTATGTTGAAAAACAACCAACATTGGAGGAGATCTTTCTTACCATCATTGGCAAAAAGGAAGAACAGTAAATGGAAACGATACAGAAACACTTTTTCAGCGATATGAGCGTGATGCTTGGTCGTTCCATGCGGCATATTTTCCGCAGTATGGACACCATCATCACGGTCACGATCATGCCTATTGGGTTTATGTTGCTGTTCGTGTATGTGTTCGGCGGCGCAATTCAAACCGGGACAGGTAATTATGTGAATTACTTATTACCTGGGATCTTACTGATTGCTATTGCGAGCGGGATATCCTATACAGCTTACCGTTTGTTTACCGATGTGCAACGGGGGATCATTGAGCGATTTCGCTCCATGCCGATTGCCCCTTCCACCATGCTGTGGGGGCACGTCCTGACCTCGCTGGTATCCAACGCGATTTCGGTGGTGGTCATCATTCTCGTCGCGTTGATTATGGGCTTTCGTTCGTCGGCGGGCATCCTGTCATGGCTGACCGTCGTCGGCATCCTCGCGTTGTTTACGCTGGCTTTAACCTGGGTTGCGGTGATTCCCGGACTGACCGCAAAATCGATAGACGGCGCCACCGCATTTTCGTATCCGATTATCTTCCTGCCCTTTATCAGCTCGGCGTTTGTGCCAACTAAGTCGATGCCGCTGGTCGTCAAGGTCTTTGCCGAAAACCAGCCAGTGACAGCGATAGTGGAAACCATCCGTGCGTTACTGTCTGGACAGCCAGTGTCTCATGATATATGGGTTGCTCTTGCATGGTGCGTCGGCATTCTGTGTGTGGCCTACATCTTTGCGATGAGGGCATATAAAAAGCGAGTGTGAAAAGAGGGCAGTATTCGAGGAAAGGAGTTCACACCATCTCTACTCTTGATCGGCACTTTAAGTACGTCCATATGACATAGAGACGACAGGACGTACGGTAGCCTGTGAAGAACGGAAATGCTTCCAGAAGACCTGAGAGAAGACGAGCCAAAATGCGGCCATTTCTACCGTCACAGAAGAACACATCCTGGTCTTATGCTCTCCATGACAAGATTCCGTGTCGTCGTCTCGTGAGAAGGAGCTACCGTCATGAGAGAGCGCTCTTCCGGCGAGATTGCCAGCGCTTTCGGCAGCAAAGAACACCTGGTTTATGCAACCAGGTAGCACGAAACGACGACAGCGCTCAAGACTCTTGGCAATGTTCCACGTTTGCGGGCCAGATTTGCTCACGTGCGTGGGATATTTACACTAATCAAGTAGAAGATACTAAAAAGAGAAAAAAGAAGGATTATGCAGACAAAGCCCAATAGAGAACAGCTCACTGCCTCGTATGACTAGTATCGTCAGATGCGTGAGACACAGCCAGTTTTCTTCGACCAGAATGTGCAGGCATGGCACATCTTCTGCTACGACGATGTGGCACGCCTGCTGAGTGATCACGCGACGTTTTCTTCCGATCAGAACCGCTTCGTGCCAGCCGAGTACCGCGATTCCAGCCCGCTCAGTTCGAGCATTCTACGCATGGACCCGCCGCGCCATCGCCAATTGCGCCAGCTCGTTTCGCAAGCCTTCACGCTGCGCATGGTGGCTCAAATGGAGTCGCGCATCAAGGAGATCACCAGCGGATTGCTCGACCAGGTGCAGGCTTTGGGTGAGATGGATGTGATCAGGGATCTGGCTGCTCCTCTGCCTGTCACGGTCATTGCGGAGTTGTTGGGTATCCCTACAGAGCAGCGTGAGGATTTCAAGCAGTGGTCCGATGCCTTCAATGCAATTTTCAGATATGCCTGATCGTCGAAAGACACATTCCCACACTGCAATTCTTTCGTAGACTTATATTTGCGGAAGAGCAAGGATCATCTTGATCTTCACAATCCTACCAGACGACGGCGGTCAGTGGCAGAGCCAGGGTGGTAATGGCAGACCCAAAGCCAGAGATGGACTGCCCGATCCACAATTTGAGGAATTCAGTATGGGACCGGAGGGTTCTTGAAGTATGTGAGAGTGCCATATCTCATTCCTTTCTGGGGATAGAACTTCGCGCGTTGGGCACCCCAACGCGCGAAGTATGTGTTTGCTGCATATGCGATCCGGGCGTGATCTAGGTTACTTCTGCTGGTTGCTTTGGTCCTGCCGGAAGCGAGACGACGCGCGTCAAGTTGTAGGCTTCTCCAAAAAGAGTTGTTGGTCTCATCTCTTTTTCCTCGTCCACGTCCTCCCGCTATCCCAACTTGTCTGTCCTGTAGCTCGCCTGATTGTCTCAGCTTCTGCCTGTATCGTTAGCTGAGCGTATCAGAGACCATGAAAGGTGAAGGCATTGCTTGATGCACACCATAGGTACAGCGGGCCAACAAGTCTTCGAGGCACGTCACTTGACGCTGTAAGGCAAGGATTGTCTTCTTGAGCTGGATCACTTCCTGTGGCATCCGACGCTCTCCGAGTTTTGCCATCCGGGCTTCTTTCTAGTAATACTCAGCATCAGCTCGCGCTTTCTCTAACGCTTCTTGCAGCTGCTGAATGGTTTTTTGATAGACCTGCTCCGCCTGACGCCTCTGAAGAGCAGGGTTTGCGTGCTGGACGAGCATAAACAGATCGGCGCGTCGATAGATGGTCGCAACGATTGGTGCTGACGCACAACGCGACGATGTCGCACGAGGCGGCCAGGTCTGGGCTCGCGTCGTGGCGGACGTGCGCGACGCGAGCCCAGCGCATCGAGCGAGCCGGGGTGACGCGGGCTCACACATGCAAGGGGGAGGGAGCCCGCTTCGGCGATGGCGGTCGCCATAAGTAGTCCCTGGTCGCTCAGGCCGATGAACCCGATCGTAGGTCGTGCGGTGGTCGTGCTTATGAGGCAACGCCGTTCAGCTCGGCCAGATCATCCTCGGAAAGGGTCAGCGCAGCAGCGGTGACGTTGTCGCGCAGATGCGCGACGGATGAGGTACCTGGGATAAGCAGAATGTTCGGTGAGCGCTGGAGCAACCATGCCAGCGCAACGGCCATCGGTGTGGTGTCGAGGCGGGTGGCGACTGATTCCAGCTTGTCGGACTGAAGAGGGGAGAAGCCACCGAGCGGGAAGTAGGGCACGTAGGCGATGCCCTGTGCGGCGAGGGAGTCGATCAGGTCGTCGTCGACCCGGTGGGCGAGGTTGTAGAAGTTCTGCACGCACACAATCGGCGCGATGGACTGTGCCTCGGCGATCTGCTCGGCGGTCACGTTGCTGAGACCGAGGTGCTTGATCAGTCCTTCTTGCTGCAGTTGCGCAAGTACCGTGAACGGTTCGGCGATCGAGCCAGGAGTGGGGCTGTCGAATCCACCGACGCGCAGGTTGACGACGTCGAGTGCGTCTAGTCCGAGGTGATCTAGATTGTCGAATACGGCCTGGCGCAACTGCTCGGGGGCTAGCGCCTGCGGCCAGTTCCCCTCGGCGTCACGCAACGCTCCGACCTTGGTCACGATGTGCAACGAGTCGGGGTAGGGGTGCAGGGCTTCTTTGATGATCTGGTTGGTGACGTATGGGCCATAGAAGTCGCTGGTGTCGATGTGCGTGATACCCAGCGCCACTGCCTCACGCAGTACGGCCACGGCAGCGTCGCGGTCGGCAGGTGGGCCGAACACGTGCGGGCCAGCCAACTGCATCGCGCCGTACCCTATGCGAGTGACCGTCAGATCCTCGGCCATGGTGAACGTTCCTGCGGCTGTGGCTGGCAGATTACTCTGTTCATTTGCTGAATGCGATACCATAGAAAATGTCCTCTTTCTCTCGTTGAAACGACGATAATCACGATGTGTGATACACTTGAGAGTATGGCACGAGGGCTATCGTATAACCAGAGTCCCTCTATCATATGATTGAGACTCGCAGGATAAGGAGCAAAGAGGACGATGAGCGACGAACAACGCAGACAGGACCTTGCGGATTTTCTACGCACTCGACGTATGCGCCTCTCGCCTGAACAGGTCGGGTTGATACGTGGTGGGAGGCGGCGCACCCCAGGATTACGGCGCGAAGAGGTGGCGCAGCTAGCGAATGTGGGCGTTTCCTGGTATACCCTCTTGGAGCAAGGACGCGCTATTCACCCTTCAAGCGAGGTGCTCCAGAGCATTGCTGATGCGTTACAACTTACGCCCGACGAACGGCGACATCTTTTCTTGCTTGCTAATCAGCAACACCTCGTCGATACACACGCATCTGATGAACAGGTAAGCCCTGCGTTACGCCGTGTGCTTGACGCGCTCAATCCTATACCGGCCTACGTCATTGGTCGTCGTTGGAATTATCTCGCCTGGAACACCGCTGCTGAGCATGTCTTGTTGCTGTCGAAGTCGGTGCCGCCATATGAATATAATGCGGTCTGGCGTATGTTTGCTGATCCGATGAGTCATTTATACAACCCGAAGTGGGAGCAGGTAGCGCAGAGAGTGCTCGCGGAATTCCGTGCTGATAGTGCGCGTTATGCCGATGAAGAATGGTTCAAACGCTTGATAGCTGATTTGCAGCGCGTAAGTCCTGAGTTTCGCGCATGGTGGCCCCGTCACGATGTACGCGGTAGAGCCGATGCACGGAAAGACATAGAGCATCCGTTGGTGGGGTGCCTGATGTTCGAGCATACAACCTTGCAGGTGCCTACTATGCCCGAACTCAAAATCATGATCTATACACCACTACCCGAAACAGATACGCTGGAAAAGCTACAGCAGTTGATGGATCAGGGTGTAGCAAGGATCTTCTTATGAACACCCGGCAACTTGCACTTCTTCAAGAGATCTTAGATGTATGTAATGCGAGTTGGCTCGCTAGACTCTGTTGCCCGTGTGCCCGCCGCCGGTAAAGCCTCTGCGGATACTCGTCACGTTGAACAGACTGCCCGTCTGGTTGCTTCCCGTTCCGAACAACGTATTGGTGCCCTCCATGATGTTGTTGAGCGAATCACTGCGCAGGAGCACGGCCACATCATTCTGTTCCAGGCGCACCGGCCCAAAGCCAGCAGGTGGCTGATCGCTAGGAAACGTCCTGGCTTCCTGAACCAGCCCATAAGGAACCGCCAGGGAGCCCCGGCTTGCAAAGACTGGGGCTCCCTGGCTCGTTTTCTGTGGAGGAGCACGTGGGCCTTGAGCTGGTGAGCATGTGCAATATTCATGTGTTATACTTTATGAAATAAATGTTGTGTTTTGACAGGAGATAGTCAGTGTCACATACTGGCATCGCCCACCTACTTTCGCCCGTTTACGTGATCCCAATATTTGTTCCCCGGAACTAGAAAGAAATACAATGGCTCGTATTCAGTTTGGTTGGTGTATCCCATTTGAAAGTGGCGATCGATCCCGTACAGAGCAACTCACGGCTTATCAGCAAGGTCTGGATATTATCTCTGGCCATTTTGATACTGCCTGGATGGGTGATCATGTGCAATTCGGCGAGAAATCTGTCCTTGAAGCATGGACAGCTATGAGTTACTTGGCGGCTCGATCTTCAAATATCACGTTTGGACACCTCGTCCTCTGTCAACTCTTCCGCAATCCTGCCCTGCTGGCAAAAATGGCCGCAACCCTACAATACATGAGCGAAGGACGCTTTATCCTTGGATTGGGCACCGGCTGGCATCAGGAAGAGTGCAATTCCTATAACTTTGAGTTCCCGACCCCAGGCGTGCGTATCGAGGAGCTCGAAGAGACACTCCAGATTGTGAAGGCTTTGTGGCGCGAGGACCATGTGACGATCGAGGGCAAATATTACAGCGTGAAAGATGCGAACTGTCAGCCAAAGCCTGACCCTATTCCTCCTATCATGGTTGCAGCTTTCCAACCACGCATGATGCGCCTTGCCGCTCGTCATGCCGATTGGTGGGTGACTCAGGGAGCTGAAATACCAAAAATCACTGCGCAGGTCGAATCATTAAATGAGGCATGCGATAAAATCGGACGCGGCCGGACAAGCATCAAACGTCTCCTACAATTAGGCTGCTATTGCGCACCAACCGAAACAGAGCTCAAGCAGATCATCGGCAACAAAGAGGTCAATCCCAATTGGTCGCTCTCTGGCACACCCGCACAGGTTGTAGAACAATTGCGCCCTTTCATTGATCTCGGTTTCGATCACTTTATCATCGACACAAGCGACTTTCCCAACCTGACCACGTTAAAAATGTTAGCCTATGAGGTGTTGCCGCTACTCAATCGCTAAGATGGCCCTACAGGCAGCACACCATATAAAATTGATCGAACACAGAGTGATGTTCAGGTAGAGTTCTGCCAGCACCGTAGAGATTTCTCAGCTCTCCATTGCGCTGCTCGACCTCAAGCGATCTGACGCCTTGCGTTGTGAGCTTCTCGCGCGAGCTTAATCAAGCTCTTCCTCCTGCGCTCGATTATCGGTGGTGACGGAAGGTGCGACGCACGTCGTCAATCCAACCGTCCGGAATTTCCCAGGGGATGAAATGACCACCGCGATCGTGAACGGTGATATTCACATGGTTGTACCAGGCAGCCCGATCACTGCTCAGGAAATGCTGCACACGATTTTCCGTAGAAACCCCGGGCGGGTTCTCATAGCCCACGAACGTGATCCCGGTGGGAGCTTCGACGACTGGCCAGCGCGCGTGGACAGGTGCCCACGGATAGCGGTTGGCATTCGCATACATGCGCATGGAGGTTTCGATGGCATTATTCACCCAGAAAATCATGGCATGGGTGAGGAGATCGTCTTTTGAGACGACGTGCTCAACATGGCCATTGTTATCGCTCCAGTTCGCCCATCGTTCAAGAATCCAGGCCAGCATCCCCACCGGGGAGTCGCTGAGTCCGTACGCGAGGGTACTCGAATCGAGCACATGTACGGCGAGATGTGCGGCGAAACGGCGATCGAGCGAGATGATCCTGGCCTGGATGTGCTCAGGAACCCCCTCTGGAATGGGATGCCCGCCGCTGAGATCCCATGCCCGATCCCCATTAAACAAGCTCAACTTTTGTGCAGAGCCAATATGGATCGCGTACAGTTCATTGGCATATTTATGCCCAAGCTGGCCAGTTACCAGAGCCCCAACATCGCATCCACCGGCGGCGTACTTTTCGTAGCCCAGGATGCCTGTCATCAGGGTGTGCCAGAGATCAGCAACTTTCCAGAAATTCATATCCGGGTGGTTTGGCAGGGGAGTCGAGAAGCCGAAACCGGGAAGTGAGGGGATGATGACCTCAAACGCCTCAGCAGGGTCGCTACCGAATGCGCCGGGGTCGGCAAGCGGATCAATGACTTTGGACCAATGCCAGAAGGTCCACGGCCAACCATGCGTCAGGATTAGTGGGATCGGATTCGGGCCAACACCAGGTTTGCGCATGAAATGCACGGGAACGCCATCGACGTTCACCTGGTAATGTTCGTAGCGGTTGATCATCGCCTCCGCTTTGCGCCAGTCATAGGCACCCAGCCAGTAGTCAACAAGCTCCTCAAGGTAGGTTCGACCAACCCCATAATACCAGTCGTCATTGCCAACGCCCAAAGGCCATCGGGTGAGCTTCAGCCGGGTGCGAAGGTCCGAGAGTTGTTCGTCGGAGACGTGGATCACCGCTGGCTTCGCGCCCGTTGCCTGGCCCCCTTTACGCGGCAGGTGGCGCACACCCAGTTGGGTATAGGTCAAGCCAGCGCGCTTGAATTTAGAGAGGATCTCTGTATTGATCATTGCTCCACGCGTCTCCAGGCGAAGCTCGCGCAGGAACTTGCCGGGATAGAGTTTAAATGCACAGTCGATATCCCGTACTGACACGCCAAAAACCATTCGCACTAACACCTTCCAGCTCCAGGCATTGAGCTTGCGCATCCAGTGATCCTGGCGCTTGATACGGTAGCCCAGCACGGCATCGTACTCCTGCAATAAGGGCAAGAAAGGCTCCAGATCGCGAATATCAAATTGCCCATCGGCGTCCATAAAAAAGATCAGGTCTTTGGTGCTCGCTTTGAAACCACTCATCAGGGCAGCCCCATACCCCTGATTTACGACATGATGCAGAACCTTTAAGCGCGGATGAGTTGCCGCGATGCTCTCCAAAATGGCGGAAGTTGCGTCCTGACTCCCATCATTTACCACGATGACCTCAAAATCCAACGACCATGTTGCCAGTGTCTCAAGCACAGTGGCTACTGTGCTGGCAATTACCACCTCTTCGTTATAGGCTGGCAGAATCACTGATATACTCGCTCCGGTGATGTTCTCTTGCACAACTGGCTCCGTTTTCTTCAGGGGGTGAGTTCGTCTCTCGTCGATCTAGAAAGTGCTGAATGAATGGGTATCTGTTGTTTCAGGCGATGGTGTGACCCGCTGCTAAAGATCCAGAAGCGCATGAGGAGGTAAGAGAGCACGGTGTTCGCAGCAACCGCCAGTAGCTTTGAGACATTCCCCCATATCATGGCATCGGCGAGAAGTGGATGCAAGGCATTGCCTATGAGCCACAGCAGCCCATTGCTCGACAGGATTTCGAGAGCCATGCTCAAGAGAAAGCGTCCCACTTCCTGGCGGGTCGGTCTCTGCTTGCGCCCGAACGTCCAATACTTGTTCAGGAAAAAACTACTCACGGCACCAGCGATATAGGCAAGAGAATTGTAGATGACCAGGATCTGCACCTGTGTCGTGGGAAAGCGCCAGAGCAGGATACTGAGGACCAATACATCTATGAGCGTGTTCGCTACACCTATTAGACAGTAGCGGAACGACTGCCAGAGGAGACTGCTCCAGTTATTGTCGTGATGGATAGGAGTATTGGATATTGTCTTCGATATAACTGCTTGTATCTGTCTTTCTTTTTTTTCTCTCAAGATCACGATTACTCCCTCCCGCTTGAAAAGCGAGCATATTGCAAAAATGGTATCCATTGTATTCTCAGCCTTGTCCATACCCTGAGGAGTTTCGGAGTTGGAGGACAGCTCGTGCGATGTTCGGTAAGCCCAATGTGGTGTTGGCGACCAGGTATCGACTCTCCCAGCATGGATCGAATTTCTGTTTAAAGGCGAAAAGTGTCCGGCTGGGGCCCAACAGCGCCGTCCGATCAGTGACAAAACCGGCAAGTGCCCGCCCTGCAGCAGTCATTTCCTGCCTGCTATCGGCCAGGGCAACCAGGCCCAGGCTGACCCTGTGCGCTCCGCATAAACGAAAGCGCTCCATAGCCCGCACCAATAATAGTTCCATCACTCCTGGTGGGGCATCTCTTACCCGACGCATCAAATCGAGTGTCCACCCCCATCCCTGCATCTCGGATTGCTTCCCTGGCACCGTGGCTTTACTTGTGAAACATCCATAGATGGGGGTAAAAGTCACAAAGGCGCAGGACTGGCCAGTGCTCGTCTTAGCAACTGCGACGAGATGCTGTGGGGCGGCAAGGAGTGAGGCGGTAGCTGGTATGGGGATGGCAGCAATCATTTCAGCCCGTTCAGCTGACTCGGTCAATTCATCCACTCTCCCCATGCCGAAGCCTCTCTCCGTTGCCTGCTTGCCAGCTTTCTGGCCCAACCAGACCCTTGAGATGTCTTCGAGGTGCTGCATCACTTCCAGGGGAGGCACACCTTCATACCACTGGATGCGTACACCCTCGCGTTCGGCGCGCCGACAACTGGTGCGCACATTTGCCAGAGCCGAGCCTTGCAGCGTAAAGGTTTGAGGATGGAGGACTGCTTCTTCACCCATCTTGAATGTGCGCAAATGCAGGGAGCGATAGGCGGCCAGGCGCTCAGGGGCTGCTTGATAGAAAGCGACACGCCAACGATGCAGGGAGCAAAAATCAAGGAAACTACGTGTAGCTTGTTC